>NZ_CP111029.1:0-4610213 GCF_026247685.1 Salmonella sp. 2018103 | reverse complement strand
GGCGGACTCCACTCGAACAAAAGTCGATAAATGACAAAGGCTGATACATTAATGATTGTTGGCGCACGTCGATAAGACCCTGCATGAAGGGTGACGCACGAACCGCTGTCTGCGGTTTTCACGGATCTTTCAAACGATCGCGATTTCACGCAGCCTGAAAGATTCCGTGTTCATGCCTGACCAGGATCGTTTGAAACGATCAGGACCGCGGATCATAGCCTAAACTGAGCAAGAGATCTTCTGTTTCTCACAGATTCTTCCCGATTTATCCACAGGACTTTCCAGGAAAGGATAAGTGTAATCGATCCTGGGGAACTCCTGTACGCTTTCGCGCGCATATTGAAAAAATTAATAGGTAAAGGTGAGCAGACGCCTAAAAGATCGCATAAAGATCCAGGGCGATCCTTGCGCTTTACCTGGCAGTCCGTATAATTCTCCACCCGTCGCGCAATGCCCGTCATATGGCGTCAACGCTGCTTATTTTCCGCACAAAAAGGCGTGGAAAATCGCGGGAAAATAAGGAAAGAGAATTGACTCCGGAGTGTACAATTATTACAATCCGGCCTCTTTAATCACCCACACTGTGGCGTAAGTCGTTCAAAGTTTGTTCGGGTATACGCAAAAGTCAGTGAATTTATTCAAGTTTAGGTAGAAATCGCCATGAAACGCACTTTTCAACCGTCTGTACTGAAGCGCAACCGTTCTCACGGCTTCCGTGCTCGTATGGCTACTAAAAATGGTCGTCAGGTTCTGGCACGTCGTCGTGCTAAAGGCCGCGCTCGTCTGACCGTTTCCAAGTAATAAAGCTAACCCCTGAGTGGTTAAGCTCGCATTTCCCAGGGAGTTACGTTTGTTAACTCCCGCTCATTTCACATTCGTCTTCCAGCAACCTCAACGGGCTGGCACGCCGCAAATCACCATCCTCGGCCGCCTGAATTCGCTGGGGCATCCCCGTATCGGTCTTACCGTCGCCAAGAAAAATGTTCGACGTGCGCATGAACGCAACCGGATTAAACGTCTGACGCGTGAAAGCTTCCGTCTGCGCCAGCATGAACTTCCTGCAATGGATTTCGTGGTGGTGGCGAAAAAAGGGGTTGCCGACCTCGATAACCGTGCTCTCTCGGAAGCGTTGGAAAAATTATGGCGCCGCCACTGTCGCCTGGCTCGCGGGTCCTGATAGCCCTTATTCGGGTCTATCAACGCCTGATCAGTCCGCTGCTTGGGCCGCATTGTCGTTTCACGCCAACGTGCTCAAGCTACGGAATTGAGGCATTGCGCAGGTTTGGAGTGATAAAAGGCAGTTGGTTGACGGTGAAACGCGTATTAAAATGCCACCCTTTACACCCTGGTGGTGACGATCCCGTCCCGCCCGGACCATTTGATACCAGAGAACACTAACGATGGATTCGCAACGCAATCTTTTAGTCATCGCTTTGCTGTTCGTGTCTTTCATGATCTGGCAAGCCTGGGAGCAGGATAAAAATCCGCAACCTCAGACTCAACAGACCACGCAGACAACGACCACCGCAGCGGGTAGCGCCGCCGACCAGGGCGTACCAGCCAGTGGCCAGGGGAAAATGATTACGGTGAAAACCGATGTGCTTGATTTGACTATCAACACCCGTGGTGGTGATGTCGAGCAGGCCTTGCTCCCGGCTTACCCGAAAGAACTGGGTTCCAACGAACCGTTCCAGCTGCTGGAAACTACCCCGCAGTTTATCTATCAGGCGCAAAGCGGCCTGACAGGCCGCGACGGCCCGGATAACCCGGCGAACGGCCCGCGTCCGCTGTACAACGTCGAGAAAGAGGCGTTTGTACTGGCCGACGGTCAGAACGAACTGCAGGTTCCGATGACTTATACTGACGCCGCAGGCAACACGTTTACCAAAACGTTTGTCTTTAAGCGTGGCGATTATGCGGTTAACGTGAACTATAGCGTGCAGAACACCGGCGAAAAACCGCTGGAAGTCTCCACCTTTGGTCAGTTAAAACAATCCGTCAACCTGCCTCCTCATCGCGACACCGGCAGCAGCAACTTTGCGTTGCATACGTTCCGCGGCGCAGCGTACTCCACGCCGGATGAGAAGTATGAGAAATACAAATTCGACACCATTGCCGATAACGAAAACCTCAACGTCAGCTCCAAAGGCGGTTGGGTGGCAATGTTGCAGCAGTATTTCGCTACCGCATGGATTCCGCGTAACGACGGCACCAACAATTTCTACACCGCCAATCTGGGTAACGGCATTGTCGCTATCGGCTATAAAGCGCAGCCGGTACTGGTACAGCCAGGCCAGACTGGCGCGATGACCAGCACCCTGTGGGTCGGCCCGGAAATTCAGGATAAAATGGCGGCTGTTGCACCGCACCTGGATTTGACCGTGGACTACGGCTGGTTGTGGTTCATCTCTCAGCCACTGTTCAAGTTGCTGAAGTGGATCCACAGCTTTGTGGGCAACTGGGGCTTCTCCATTATCATCATTACCTTTATCGTTCGCGGTATCATGTACCCGCTGACCAAAGCGCAGTACACGTCAATGGCGAAGATGCGTATGCTGCAGCCGAAAATTCAGGCGATGCGCGAACGTCTTGGCGATGATAAACAGCGCCAAAGCCAGGAGATGATGGCCCTGTACAAAGCGGAGAAGGTTAACCCACTGGGCGGCTGCTTCCCGCTGATCATCCAGATGCCTATCTTCCTGGCGTTGTACTACATGCTGATGGGTTCCATTGAACTGCGTCATGCGCCGTTCGCGCTGTGGATTCATGACCTGTCCGCACAGGACCCGTACTACATTCTGCCGATCCTGATGGGCGTAACGATGTTCTTCATTCAGAAGATGTCGCCGACCACCGTGACCGATCCGATGCAGCAGAAGATCATGACCTTTATGCCGGTCATCTTTACGGTGTTCTTCCTGTGGTTCCCGTCAGGTCTGGTGCTGTACTATATCGTCAGCAACCTGGTCACCATCATTCAGCAGCAGCTGATTTACCGTGGTCTGGAGAAGCGTGGCCTGCATAGCCGCGAGAAGAAAAAATCCTGATTCGGTGTAGGCCGGATAAGGCGAAGCCGCCATCCGGCAAGGCGCGCCGGTCAGCCTGATGGCGCTAACGCTTATCAGGCCTACAATCAAAAGGCGGTCATATGACCGCCTTTTTTTATTGCAACAAAGTTGAGACTAACCATGAGCCATAACGACACTATCGTCGCCCAGGCAACCCCACCGGGACGCGGTGGCGTGGGTATCCTGCGTATCTCTGGTCTGAAGGCGCGCGACGTTGCGCAAGAGGTGCTGGGCAAGCTGCCGAAGCCGCGCTATGCCGACTACCTGCCGTTTAAAGACGTTGACGGCAGCGCGCTGGATCAGGGTATTGCGCTGTGGTTCCCCGGCCCGAACTCCTTCACCGGTGAAGATGTGCTGGAGCTACAAGGGCACGGCGGTCCGGTGATCCTGGACCTGCTGTTAAAACGTATCCTGACGCTTCCAGGCGTGCGCATTGCCCGACCGGGCGAGTTCTCCGAGCGAGCGTTCCTCAACGATAAGCTCGATTTAGCCCAGGCGGAAGCCATTGCCGACCTGATCGATG
Source organism: Salmonella sp. 2018103 (assembly GCF_026247685.1). Taxonomy (NCBI): domain Bacteria; kingdom Pseudomonadati; phylum Pseudomonadota; class Gammaproteobacteria; order Enterobacterales; family Enterobacteriaceae; genus Salmonella; species Salmonella sp. 2018103. Next base: position 4,606,622 of record NZ_CP111029.1, on the reverse strand, counting down.
CCAGTTCCGAACAGGCGGCGCGTTCGGCGCTAAACTCGTTACAGGGGGCATTTTCCGCCCGCGTTAACCACCTTGTGGAAGCACTTACTCACCTGCGAATCTACGTCGAAGCGGCTATTGATTTTCCGGATGAGGAGATCGACTTTCTCTCTGACGGCAAAATCGAAGCGCAGCTCAATGGCGTCATCGCCGATCTTGACGCCGTGCGCACCGAAGCGCGCCAGGGTAGCCTGCTGCGCGAAGGGATGAAGGTAGTGATTGCCGGACGCCCGAATGCCGGGAAATCCAGCCTGCTGAATGCGCTGGCAGGCCGTGAAGCAGCCATTGTCACCGATATCGCCGGTACCACGCGTGACGTGTTGCGCGAGCATATCCACATCGACGGGATGCCGCTGCATATCATCGATACCGCCGGACTGCGCGACGCCAGCGACGAAGTTGAGCGTATCGGCATCGAACGCGCCTGGCAGGAGATTGAACAGGCCGATCGCGTGCTGTTTATGGTGGATGGCACCACGACGGACGCCGTTGACCCTGCCGACATCTGGCCGGACTTTATCGCCCGTCTGCCCAAAAATCTACCGATTACCGTGGTACGTAACAAGGCGGATATCACCGGCGAAACGCTGGGTATTAGTGAAGTAAATGGTCACTCACTGGTTCGCCTCTCGGCGCGTACCGGCGAAGGCGTCGACGTGCTGCGTAACCACCTCAAGCAGAGCATGGGTTTTGATACCAATATGGAAGGCGGCTTCCTGGCCCGCCGCCGTCACCTGCAGGCGCTGGCGGAAGCCGCTGAACATCTTGAGCAGGGCAAAGCACAGCTATTAGGCGCGTGGGCGGGGGAACTGCTGGCGGAAGAGTTGCGCCTGGCGCAGCAAAGCTTAAGCGAGATTACCGGCGAGTTTACCTCCGACGACCTGCTGGGACGGATTTTCTCCAGCTTCTGTATAGGTAAATAAGTTTTAGTCCATCCTGGTCCGTGAACGTTCACTAACCCGCATTAACTGCCTGTTAATGCGGGTTTTTACTTTCCATACTCGTCCATAGTCGTGCGGGTTCATCCGCGATTTTTGTGTCCTGAATTGTCCCCATCGTTAAATCCCTCGTGTGCCATTGTTTATTTTTTGATCTAAAAATTACATCAAATGAACACAAAAAACGGTATAAAAAACGCTCAAATCTCCCTTCTCATGGACACACTATAGAGGTGAGATATGGCACTTTCAGATACCAAATTACGCACACTTGCTCCCAGAAACCGCCCCTGGCAACTTGCCGATCATGACGGGTTGGTGATTGAAGTTCTTCCCACCGGACGAAAAATCTGGCGTTTCCGCTACCGCTTTGACAACAAATCGCAACAGATCACGCAGGGCGAATACCCAGCTTTCTCACTTGCAGAAGCGCGGATCTGGCGTGAAAAGTGCCGCTCACTGGTTGCCCATGGCATCAATCCCGCGCAGAAAAAGCAGGAAGAAAAGCTTAAACAGAAAGACCCAACGGCAGCCAAAACATTCGCCACAAGCTGGCCCTGCACCTGCTAATCATCTGCATGGTGCGTAAATCGGAGATGATTGAAGCGACATGGAGTGAAGTTAACTTCAACGCGCTGGAATGGCGTATACCCGGCGAAAGAATGAAGATGGATAACCCGCATATTGTTCCGCTGTCAAAGCAGGCGCTGGCGATGTTCGAAGAGCTAAAATTTCTGGCCGGAGATTCCCCTTACGTCTTCCCCAGCCGAAACGACCACCGACGCCCGATCTCCAAAACAACGCTTAACTGCGCAGTGCGTACGCTGGATCTGAACGTCAGGGATTTTGTTATTCATGACTTCCGGCGTACTGCCAGCACATTGTTACATGAGCAAGGCTACAACTCCGACTGGGTAGAGAAATGCCTGGCGCATAAGATCGGCGGCGTTCGCGGTGTCTACAATCGTGCGGAATACCTGAATCAGCGCCGGGAGATGCTTCAGTCCTGGGCGGACTTTGTTGATGCGCAGATTGAGGAGGGGCGGAAGGTGGTTATCGGGAAGTTTGGGAAGGCTTATGAATCAAACAATTAAAAGAAAATTGACAAGATTACAATAAAGTGACTTTTTCACTCACGCTTGACAAATCCATAAAAACGCAAGATTATTAAGTTACATTTCACCTGAATCCGATCAGGATCTACACCAGCCCTACGCTACAAGGATTACTTTTAATAATGAAACAACCATGGGAACTAAACCCTGAACTTACACAAGAACGCCTAAAGAAACTGGCCTCTCTCATCCGCGACGTTAGAGATGATGTGGTCGACAGACATGATGATGATTTAGGCGACTCAGCGCGCGCAACCGGTATGCGGGCATATGAATGTTGCAGAACACGGATAGCTCGTGCTTCTATGGACTCAGAAGAATGGCCTTGGCTTGGAATTGTAAAAAAAGATGGTAAATTTACGTTTTCCATCAAATCAGTACCAGTGCGACTCTATAGAGGTAAACCAGATAGTCCTGAAGAACGTCGATTAATTCCATGTTATGAAGCTTTGAGCCAAGCTAGTTTCTTATTTGAGGAAGTTGGTGATGCAGCAGATATCATATGGTTTTTTGCTATTGAAGTAGACGAATTCAAATACGTGGATCGGGTCACATTCACTGGTTTTCTTGAGGGTGCCCAAGTTTCATGCTGGGAGATTCCACTCAATGAGAAAGTGCCTGCTATCAGCTCGATTGATGCAGAACTTCCTGAGCCTGTGAAAGTCGAGAAACCAGTCGTTTCTGTTAAAAAGAAAGAAGAGAAAAAAGCAAAAAATGATGATACGAATGATGGTCAGTAAGCTATGCCCATGACATTTTATGGCGAGCGGTTAAGGCTCGCCCGTTTACTAAAAGGTTATACCCTGCAAGAATTGGGGGATGCCGTTGCGGTTACAAGACAAAGCATCCACCAGTATGAGAGTGATGCCAGAGCACCTGCACATGATATACGCAATGCTTTGGCAGAACTCTTGCAGGTATCGCCTAAATTTTTTGAATACCCTCTGGCTGGTGATGTAAAACCAGAACAGTGCCATTTTCGTAAACGCCAGACAACACCAGCGGGTGTGAAGGAAAGGGTGCAATCATATAGCACCATTCTTGAACAATTAGTATCTGAATTATATGAACACTTAGACTTACCAGAGAACCGTTTTAATCTAATTGATAATGAGAAGATCCCTGAACTCACTGCTCCTATTATTGAAAAGATTGCAGAGGGTGCTCGAGTTCGCTGGGGATTAACAGATGATGCCCCTATAGATAATATGGTTAACGTTGTTGAAAACCAAGGAGCAATAGTTACGACTTTTGATGGGGTCTCAGATAAAGTTGACGCTCTTTCAATTAACAGAAAATACCCTATTATCATTCGTAATACTGCGAAAGAAAGCGTTTGTAGAATGCGTTTTGATATCGCACATGAATGCGGTCATCTAATCATGCATGATGGCATTGAAACTGGTTGTAAAAAAACAGAAAGAGAAGCCGATGCTTTTGCTAGTGCATTTTTATTTCCACGCAAATCTTTTGCTCGAGAATTTCCTGCTTGTATAACATCAAGAGGAACAATTGATTGGAAAAAAGTATACCACCTAAAATTAAGGTGGAAAATGAGTGCAAGAGCGATCATATATCGTGCTCATTTCTTAGGATTTATTAATGCTCAGCAGTATAGAAGTGCCAATGTTTGGTTTAGCCAGACTAGACAAGCTAAAAAAGAAAAGTATGACGATTCCATCCCAATGGAAGAACCTCACATACTTAAAGAGAGTTTATTAGTTTTAAAAGAACAACTTGGTATTTCATTCGAAATGCTTGCAGACAAACTCTGCGTAAAACCATCTTTGTTAGCTGAAATATCTGGCATTGATTATATTCAAGACCAAAGCGATGACTTTGAAAATGTAGTTGTTCCCTTTAAATTCTAAGAAAGAATGGCGTAAATCGCCATTCTTTCTAAAAGCAAAAATCAATCCTCGACATAGCCGTTTAAAATATTACGCCATCCTACATCTAAAAGAATGAAATTAGCGTAAATATTTTATGAGTCACTTATACAACACCCAAAAACTAAAATGGCCAATTAATCTCATTATATTTACTGAGCATTTTCTCACCAAAGATAACATCTATAGACCGAGCATAGAAAATTAGTCCATGTAAATGATTCCGAAAGCCTATAACCGAAGAGAATCCTTTAAATCTAGCATGTTGTACAGGACCGACTTTTTCGTGTAAACAAAAATGAATATGCTGCTTAATTTTATATTTTAATTCTTTATCAAGCCCGACACTATCTTTATCAACATTTAATCCTAACACTATTTTTTTTGCGCCAGGAGGAATTATTTTAGTCTTATATTTATTCGGATTGAAACCATATTTATTCAAAATTATATAAATACTGTCTATGATATGTTGGGCATTATGCCTTGAAAAACTCGTATTAGTAGATGAAATGGTAATATCGTCAGAGTATCTAGAATATCTAACTTGTAATTTTTCACATAAAAAACTTATTTCTGCGTCTAAATTTTTACATACTAAGTTTGATAAACAAGGACTAGTTGGAGCGCCTTGTGGTGTGCTACCTAATTCTTGTTTACGATCGTAAAACTTATATTCTTTTAGATATTTATTTTGTAGCCTATGCAGTCTTTCATTTCGAGAGCGAGGAATAGGCCAAGTACAAATCCTAGCTAATTCGAATGATATTAAATTAGAATATCCATTACATTTAAAAACATGATATGCATCTATCTCGGATATACTCTCAAAGAAGTTTGTAATATCAATTTTTATAAGCCATCTACTATTTATATGTACGTGTGCAGCATCATATATAGATGAATATGGTGTATATGCAAAGCTAGCATCATGTGGCAATATATGCTTAAGAACATTATCGTGTATAAACTTCTGTACCTTAAGTAATTGAGGTTCAGGGACAAATATTTTCCGTTTTGAAATACTTCTTCTCTTCCTAATAAGAAAAAACCTATACGGATGAAAGTGTTCTCTATTAATAACTTTGCGTAGAAAAGAATATTCAACACCAGCCATAAAAGCAAGGTGACGCAATGTCAATATTGGTATTACCTTTGGATTTAAATTTATTATTTTTTTTGTGTGTAAGATCGCACTATCAATTATCTCCGGTTTAACACCTTGGATAAGAGCTTCTGCACGATAACGCTGAGGAGACCATTGTTTCATTTACTTTGACCCCGGAGGGGTAAGTAAAATCGCGACGATAAGAAAGACCACGATCGAGCCGACGAAGTCGGGATCGTCGTGATTTTGCTTACACTATTGCGAGTGCTAATACATGAGCACATAAAATATATGGCCCGCAGGAAAGGTATACACTTCTCCTGACAAGTAATGGTAGTTACTTGTGTTAACGCTAAATGAAACATTATGGCCTCCTCAACGTTGTAGGATAATACCCCTCTTTTACCTGTTTTGGAAGTTCTTTAGCTTTGCCTTTTTTCCTTAACTCTTCGATTAGTAACTGCCCTTCATCAGTAAGTCGATAGTTATCATCAATCCATCCCAAAAATGTTAACCGAACTAAGATATCCGAAACGATTCTTGATGATAACCCACTTCTTGAGGCTATTGCGTTTTTCGTTCTAGGTAACCGTCTTAATGATAATAAAACTAGGATATATTTTTTACCTTCATCATTAAGCTTTTGAAACTTAGCTGATGCGGCTATTCGTTTCTGATTCATAAGGTTCAAATAATTTTCAGGATCATAATCAGCATCTCCCGTAGGGAGTTCATCTTTTAAATCAATAGCTGTTCTATTTCTAAATAAAGGCTTCCATGAATTTGAACGTTTATAAAGTATAGCAGGTGCATTATTCGGCATACCATGACTATAACAAATAAGTGCCGCTACTCCCCCATAGCCGAAAGGGGTATTTTTATTCTGATCTGGGTTATATTTATGACATAGAGATGTTATCTTCTTCTTTTCGTCCCCTGAAAAACTATTTTCAATGGTAGGGCATATTTTATTGTAGATTATCGTTGGTTTAAAAGGATGATATTCCATTCTTTTTAAACCTTCCTGTGTCGCAGCATAGCAAACAACAAAAAACTTGATATGATGAGATGAATACCAACTTTTTAACGACGGTGTTTTCTGAAAACAATCGAGGAAATTATACATCTGATTACCAGATCCGATAGTATCAGTTAATATGACAACCTTTCTTATTTTTTTCTTTCTAAAAACATTAGCTGGAGGATAATATAAATATTTCCTACTATCGGATCTTGATAAATTAGTTGCTATTGTATTAAGCAATCCTTCGCTTCCAATTTCCTTCCGATTTTTTATTATATTAATTGGTTCAAATGCTTCCCCATCTGCCCTTTGTGGCTTTTTATCACTGAATTTATACACTCTTTCTTCCGGTAAAACTTCACGCTCAACAAAAATAGCGATTGCATACTCACTTTCATTTCCAATATTCTCGACCTCATTCTTTATCGTTTTTTCAAATTCGTAACTAGATACCCAATGTATCTTTTTCAATAAGAGGTTAGCATAAGGCCGATCATCATCATCAAACTGTTCGAGCCACAGTGATGCTCTTTTGGTCTTATCTAATGTTATTTCATGAGAGCTCATTCTAAACATCCTCATAATTTATATAATATAATATTAAAACTAAAAACTAGTTTTTTAAAGGATTATTTAGAAAAATCATTTTTGCAAACTGCGTGATATTAACAATGAAAATTGAAAATAACCTTATCTACTTCAGTTCATTGAGTGAGTAAGTTTACTAGATCTAAAGTCCCTCTCCTTCCTTAAACAGCAAGTTATGTATATTGGTGTTAACTACACATACGTAAGTATATCTATTCATTATAAATAACAGTAACATAATTATAGTGATATTACCTATTACACATCTTTTTCAATAAAACCTTCAAATCCCAAAAACAGTTTCCCGCATCTTTCCCCTTCCTCCAGATCTAGCCTATCCCCAACTCATAGCAGTACCCCTAAAAGCTTCCTGTTCTAAGACGAACTGCGACCTGTAAGAAGCGCCTTTGGCGGTCAGCCCCCCGGTCAACCAGGGAACGAAGCGTGGTCTGAAACTGACCTCCTGTCTCGATACAGGTGACCACACCCTTTATCGCTACCCTGTTGCAAGCGTAGCGACAGACAGAACGCTGTAGAGAAGTCGGACGGCATTGCCGAAGGCTTTGCGTCCGTACTTCCTGCTGAATTTGCAAAACGCGGCGTCACTTTTAAGAGCGTAAGCGAGTGAAAGTGACGCCAGCGCGCAGATCAGCTTCAACCCAGCTACTGCCTGCAAATTCACTGCAACAAACAGGCTGACACTCAAACAGATGTCAGAAATTCACTTACCAGGAGGAGAAACCAGCACTACCGAACCGATACCGGAGGACATGTCATTTTACCTGTGGGGATATACCTGCCTGAGCAGGCGGCTGCATTCGTGCATCACCGTACCCCGTCATACCTCATCCGCGCATTCTCCGGCACACCGATATCGTTCAGCACAGCACGCTGTGCCCAACCGCGCGTCGGGGAATTGAGTGGAGAGTAGCTATGTCGAAACTTACAAAACGCATGGAAAAACTCGCCCAGCTGGCTGACGGCAGTTTTAAAACAGTCCATGATCGCCTCCGCATCGCCGGGCGTTTAAGCCAGCATCTACACAAGCTGAATATCCAGATTCAGGATCTCCAGCATCTGAAATCGTCACATATCGAAAGCTACGTGATGGCGCGACGGGAAGCAGGCATTACGCCACGCACACTACAAAACGAGATGGCTGCCCTGCGCACCATCCTTGCTCAGTCTGGACGTCAAAAATTTGTCCAATCGGAGCGCATCAGCAATAAAGCGCTCGGGCTGGGTAACGCCAGCCGGGCAGGAACGCATCTACCATTAACCTCAAAACGCTGGTTGTCGGCGCTGTCTGCTTTTCATGAAAAAGATGAAGGGCTGGCTCTGACGCTGGAGCTTGCCAGAGCAATGGGTTTGCGTTCACAGGAAGCGGTGCAGTGTTGTCAGTCTCTGAAGACATGGGCCGCTGCGTTAGAGCGTGGAGAAAATCGATTGCAGGTGGTTTTTGACACCAAAGGATCACGTTCCCGTCAGACGGTGGTGCTCGAACCTGAAAGGCTACGCAGCATCCTGAACCAAGCTATACCCCTGATGACACAACGCGGGGGACGTTTGCTCAATAAAACCCGATCTGCGCGCCGCAATGAATTACTGGCGTGCCAGCGCAGTTCGCGCAGGGCTGACTGGCCCCTATGCACCACACAGTCTGCGCTATTCATGGGCGCAGGAGGCGATGGCGCACTACCAGGGACTGGGGCTGAGTATAAAGGAAGCCAGGGCGATGGTTGCGATGGATCTTGGTCATGGCGGTGGTCGAGGGCGCTACAACCAGCAGGTGTATGGGAGGCAATCATGAGCTATTACGTTTCTGCCGTCTCCGATCGGGCACGCAATAACTGGCCGAAAATATTTGAACAACTGGGCATTTTCATTCCACCAAATCATCGGCATGGCCCGTGTCCCTGTTGTGAGGGTAAGGATCGCTTCAGGATGGATGATCTGGAGGGGCGCGGCACATGGTTCTGCAATCAGTGCGGCGCAGGTGACGGACTGGATCTGGTTTCCCGCTTCTTCGGTTGCGCACTGGTTGCGGCCGCAGGAATGGTGCAGGACATGGATCCTGTACCGCTGGTTCCGCCAGCCAGGGAAAAATCACAGGCTTTGAATATGGAATCGCGTATTAAGACACTGCTTCGCCATTGTGAATCCGGAGAAGCGCCGTATCTGACAACGCGAGGCTGGCGACGAGCCCAGTGGCTTCTGACTGAACGTAGTAGCCGGACAATCTGCGGCGTGCATTTCGGGGCGGGTACGCTAGTATTGCCAATTCGAAATACAGGCACGCAGCTGACAGGTGCACAGTTCATTCATCCTGGAGGGAAAAAGTACCTGCAGCCCGGTAGCCATCTGAAGGATTGTTTTTGCCCGGTACATCTGGCGAGCCGCAACGGTAGACCGGAACCCTGGGCACCGGACAGCAAACCACCGGAAGGCATCATCATTACCGAAGGATATGCAACCGCGCTTGCGGTCTCATGCCTTCATCATTTTCCAGTCGTTGCTGCCCTGTCGGCATACAACCTGAAAAATGTGGCCATCGCTTTCCGGGCGCAGTGGCCTGAATGCCACCTTATCCTGGCTGGCGATAATGATTGCAGTCAGGAGAAAAATACCGGGTTGCTGAATGCAGCCGCCGCTGCCGAGGTAGTGAAGGGCTGTGTGGTTCTCCCTGCAGTCACCGCATTGAGCGACTGGGATGAATTTTACCGTCACTACGGTGAATCCATTTCCCGGATTGTGTTCAACCAGCAGCTTCCTGCAAATCTCAGGTCGTAGTCATGACAGCATCAGACCGTACTCTTACCACCTCCCTTCCGCTGCGCCGGGGCTCGGAAGGGTTTAACACGAGTCAGGATTATCTGGTGAAAGGACTCATTCCCGCCCGGGCGCTGTGCAGTATTTACGGCCCCGGCGGCTCTTTTAAATCCTTTTTGGCAGTATCGCTGGCGCGCCATATTGCCAGCGGTACGTCATGGGGTGGAAAGCGAGTCAATCAAGGGGCTGTGCTGTTTATCGCCGGAGAAGGAGGAACCGGTGTATCGCGGCGGATCCGCGCCTGGGAACTCAGCGTTAATGACGAGATGGCGCTCGATAACCTGTTTCGCGTCGACTGCCCGATCTTTCCAGCCGCTCCGGGAAGCATCGAGCAGGTGATCCTGGCGGCAAAGGACATTCAGAACATGACCGGAATGCCGGTACGGCTGATCATCCTCGATACGCTGGCCCGCTGTTTTGGTAACTCAGATGAAAACACCGCGCGGGATATGGGCGCATTTATCCAGGGTTGCGACACCATTCGGTATCATACGCGCGCAGCGATGATGATCGTTCATCACTCGGGTAAGGATCAGGAACGGGGCGCACGCGGTTCAAGTGCTTTTCAGGCCGCGCTGGATGCCGAGTTTAATGTCAGGCGTGAGGGACGTCGCAACGCTATCACCCTGAGTTGTACAAAGATGAAAGATGCGGAGATGCCGGAGGTCACCGCCTACGATCTTGAGGAAGTTTTTATCTATACCGATAGTGATGGCGAACCAGTGACCTCGCTGGTACTGAACGACGAACCCCGGCAACCAGACGATGACTTACTGAGTAGTGGCATACCACCCGGCGTTCCTCATATCACCCGCAACCATACGACGTTATGGCGCTGTATTAACCAACGCATCAGCCAGAATAAGCCTTGTACCCGCACGCTCTTGCGCGACGATCTACGGGCTAAGGGAATTAACGTCGAGAAGAAATTTTCGCGCTGGCTGGAGAAGCTGCTGCGCGAGCAACTGATTGTGCTCGATGGAGAACAGATCCGGCTCCCGGCTATGGGGGAATGATGGTGGAACTCGGAATATATGGGGGGATACACTGGCAGGTACTCGACTCCCCCCACATTATTCACCTTTAACAGCGAAAGATGGGGGATGCCCTTTCAACCCGCGCCATTGCTGTGACCATGGAATTCACCTCAGAGAATATGGGGGAGCCAGCCAGGAAAAAGCAGGTGGGGGAATCAACCACAACATCTGTCCCTGATTCTGTGGTCGCTGTAAGAATTACTGAGGTAATTTCTCGTCTCTAAGCCGTCTGATCTCATCCTCTTCAAAAGCATCCCTTAATAGTTGTAGCTGGTCGGCAAGGATGAGAAGCAACGCATAATTCGGGCCGATATCGTCAGGATGCTCAAGCATCACATGCACCAGGACTCGCGAGCGATCGACCAGTTCTCTGGCTGAGGGTTGTTCTACGGTGATTTTCATAGATACCTCCGGCGGAGGCTGGTGCAATGGGAAATTCAGGGACAGGACACATACGCAGCACTCCGCTTCGTGATAAGCAGGTTAACGCCTCCACCGGAGACGCCAGGCTCACTGGTGGTGACCCAGACAGGGTTGGCGTACCGGTTATCACGACCCGGCGCTTCTTTCGAAGCCCCTGCCTGAGCCACCATTGAAGGGGCGAGCGCAGGCCGCGCCAGTAGCACTGCAAACATAGCTACCGACACTCGTGATAATTCGGAACGCCAATTCCGGCTGCGGTTTTGCCGCAACCGAGAAAATATAGCGTCTGAAAATGAAGAAAGCTAGTTTTTAAACTAATGTTGTTTTATAAAATCAATTACCTCAAAAGCCGTACTATATGTTTGCCCGTAGTGATATAGATATCATTTCTCGACGTATTTGCCTTTTCTCTTCTTCGCTCTGTGCAGAAGATAAACCATTTGCCAACATCATCAAGCGATGATCTGTTGCTACTGCAGAATTATAACCAGAAAACTGATAAAACCTGTTTAATGAACAAACATACATTGTATTTTCACCTTTCTTACTTTTTGCTCTATAGAGATATCCGGGTTCAATGACCTCTATATGATCGTCATATTTATCGAAGTGTGGGTGAACGATAAGATATAAGTGAGATTTTGTAGGTAGCGTTTTTTTAGCGACACTAGTCGTTGTTTTTTTATATCCTTTATGACTATTACAATCAGGGCAACAGACACATAAATTCTGTGGGGTAAACATGAAACCAACTTGAGTTTGGCGTGGTATTATATGTTCTATATCCCATTGCCTCCCATTGTTAGTCAAAAATCTTTGTTGGCAATAAGGACAAATATGGTTTTGTTCAGGTATATAAAATTGCTTTATTGACTCTTTAATATCACTAATATCATTATCAGACCATGAATCAGAACAAAACCCCTCTGAGCTTATTTTTGCATTTATCCTTTCCTGAAAATCATTATTATACAAATAAGCATTAGAAATCATTTCAAAGATACCTTGCTCTTAACGATCAAACCAATAAGAAACATGACTGTATCGTTTGGTTCTATGTTTTTAGATATATCTTTAAGCCATAGAACATCATTTATATCTTGTTCACTCAACTTTTCATTGGCCGAAATTTTACTTAAGATATTAACCGCCAGTCTTTTTAAATATTCATTCTCATGCCCAGGAGCTTCCATTAGAGTTGCGAGTTGAAAATCTGCTGACTTATTTATGAAATCTTTAGCATGATATGTTTTCCCATTTTCAAGAGTAGTAATAAAACAGTTATCTTTCTTAAGATTGGATATTATTTGAGGGGAGTGAGTTGCAATAATAAAGTGACATCCTTTCTTATGACTAAAGACATCCATAAGTAACTCAATATAAACCTCCTGCCACTCCGGATGAAGACTTACTTCTGGCTCATCTATCAGTATTAAGGCATTATCTGCAATACAATTAGCAATGCCAAATGTATTTATTAGTAAACACTGCTCACCAGAACTAGCTTCATACAATACAACTTCATCACCTGATTTTTTATACAGATATATATCTCTAATAGATAATAAATTCAATTTCATTAAATATAATATCTCATGCATCACTATCTCAGGTATATTTATCATATTCTCATCAAGAGCATTTATTTCGACATCAAAATACCTTGCCTCAGCACTTGAACGTCTATCTGATGAAGATAAAATATAATCGTTAATGAATAATAATGCATTTCTTATTCTAGATACATCATAATCAGATTGGCTTTTACTTCGCCTATATACACCTGTGTGTGTAAAAATTGGTCTTTCAATTTGGCTTACAAGCTCTTCATCATCGAGTTTAAATAATGTTTTGAAACTAATTCTAGTGCGAAACTCAAGTTTTATTTTAGGCTGATAATTTAAAAAACCCAATATTTTTTCAAATGATTCCCTATCACTTTGTAATAAACTATTAATTTTTGAATATAGAATTTTTTCAATAAAAGCATGAATGGCATTTTTCCGACCTAATTCTTTCAATCCAAAATAATGATAGAATGTATTAACCTCATTTTTGGAGTTATAAAACCTACGCTCTGATGAAAATTTATCAAATGGACTTGTTGATATACATGTCAAAACTGAAGGAAGAAGATACTTACTATCACCACCTACAAACTTACGCCCTTCCAACCGAATCTCATTTTCGACACCATCGTTCACAATGTTAAAAGACATCTTGGTGTTGTTTTTTTCGTTAATATCAAAATCACGCTTTAAATATTTGTTTTCCATTTGAATACTGCATAAACTATTTGCAAGTTTACTTAAAAATATACTTTTGCCAGTCCCATTCCTCCCAATTAAAACTGTGTATTTATTACCTATATCATGAGTTGATTGTGGTACTAGTTCTATTCTCTTATTATCAACAAGAGCACTTTCTATATAAAAACTCATCGTAATTGTCTCACACTTCGATTTTAAATATTTAATCTATACTGCATAATTCATAAAAATTTATCAATAGATATGTATGGTTTACGTCCCACGGTTCACTTTTTATATGTAAATTAACTTTACCGAACTCAAATACTATCAAAAAAATGTTGGCTTAGACATGAGGCACTGAAGCAGTGAGCCTTCCGCTAACATCGCTCCTTCGAATTTTATGCGCACCGCATAAAACAAAGCAGTATCCTGCTTTTGTGTCCTTGAATGTGCCCATAGCCATGTTTTCAAGGCAATGTATCGCTGATAGATTAACGAGTTAGCACGACTTTCCAGCTTCTGTATTGAACGTTATGTTGCCCGGTGGCGCGATGCTTACCGGGCCTACAAACCCCGTAAGCCGGATAAGGCGTTTATGCTGCCATCCGACAGCAATGATTTCCCATGCGGAAATCACTGTTGTCCAAATGGCAACTCGTCTCGCGCAACGTCGTCCCGTATTCTTAGCGCCACACTTTTCGTGAGGCCGCTATGAAACGTTTTCTACTGTGTAGTTTTGCCCTGGTTTTACTCTATCCTGCCGGTATTGATATGTATCTGGTCGGTTTACCGCGTATAGCCGCCGATCTGAACGCCAGCGAGGCGCAGTTGCATATCGCCTTCTCCGTTTACCTGGCCGGAATGGCGACGGCCATGCTGTTTGCCGGGAAGATAGCCGACCAGTCAGGCCGCAAGCCGGTCGCGATCGTCGGCGCGCTCGTCTTTATGATAGCCTCACTGCTTTGTTCACGGGCGTCGGAAGGCTCGCTATTTCTGAGTGGGCGTTTTCTTCAGGGGGTAGGAGCAGGCGGCTGCTATGTGGTGGCGTTCGCCATTCTGCGCGACACGCTCGACGAGCATCGTCGGGCGAAAGTGCTGTCATTATTGAATGGGATTACCTGTATTGTGCCGGTACTCGCCCCGGTGATGGGGCATTTGATTATGCTTCGTTTCCCCTGGCAAAGTCTGTTCTATACGATGTCCGCGATGGGCATTATTGTGGGCCTGTTATCACTGTTTATCCTGCGCGAGACGCGCCCGGCAAGGCTGGCTCCACGCGATTTATCACGATCGTCGCCCGCCGCCGAGTCGCTGGTTAACCGTTTTTTCGTCAGTCGACTGGCGATCACCACCCTTAGCGTGTCGGTGATCCTGACCTTCGTCAATGCCTCTCCAGTGCTGCTGATGGAGGTGATGGGATTTAGCCGTGGCGACTATGCCATTACCATGGCGCTCACCGCAGGCGTCAGCATGGTCGTCTCTTTTTCTACCCCTTTTGCGCTTGGGTTATTTAAGCCGCGAACCTTAATGCTCGTCTCACAGGGGCTGTTTTTGACGGCTGGCGTGACGTTAAGCCTTGCTCATACCAATACCGTCACGCTCTTTGGCCTGACGCTTATCTGCGCCGGATTCTCGGTTGGTTTTGGCGTCGCGATGAGCCAGGCGCTGGGGCCGTTTTCGCTGCGCGCCGGAGTGGCCAGTTCCACGCTGGGTATCGCGCAGGTTTGCGGTTCATCACTGTGGATTTGGCTGGCGGCAATACTCGGTATCAGCGCGATGAATATGCTGATCGGGATTCTGATTGGTTGTAGCATAGTGAGTATTCTGCTGATCTTCTCCGTCGCGCCCAACAGGTCCGTAGCCGAGCATGAAGAAATCCCTTACCAATCTCGATCTTAATCTGCTGTTATGCCTACAGTTACTCATGCAGGAGCGCAGCGTCACTAAAGCTGCAAAACGGATGAACGTAACGCCCTCTGCGGTCAGCAAATCGCTGGCGAAACTCCGGGCATGGTTTGACGATCCGCTGTTCGTCAATACGCCGCTGGGTCTGGCGCCGACGCCGCTGATGGTCAGTATGGAGCAAAGTCTGGCGGACTGGATGCAGATGGGGAATCAACTGCTTGATAAGCCGCATCATCAAACGCCGCGCGGTTTAAAATTTGAGTTGGCGGCAGAGTCGCCGCTGATGATGATTATGTTTAATTCACTGTCGCAGCAGATTTATCAACGCTATCCGCAGGCTACCATTAAGGTTCGCAACTGGGATTATGACTCACTGGAGGCGATTACGCGTGGGGAAGTCGATATCGGATTTACCGGACGCGAAAGCCATCCCCGCTCGCGAGAATTGCTCAGTCTGTTGCCGCTCGCGATTGATTTTGAGGTGTTGTTTAGCGATTTGCCGTGGGTCTGGCTGCGGGAAGATCATCCGGCGCTGCGCGAAGCGTGGGATCTGGACACATTTCTGCGCTACCCGCATATCAGTATTTGCTGGGAGCAAAGCGATACCTGGGCGCTGGATGATGTCCTGCAAGAAATGGGACGCAAACGCCATATCGCGTTGAGCCTGCCGGGGTTCGAGCAGTCGCTCTTTATGGCCGCCCAGCCGGATCACACCCTGATAGCAACCGCGCCGCGCTATTGCCAGCACTACAATCAGCTCCACCAGCTACCGTTAGTGGCGCGCCCCCTGCCTTTTGATGCGCAACAGCGGGAAAAGCTGTTGGTGCCGTTTACCCTATTATGGCACAAACGTAATAGTCATAATCCCAAGATTGTGTGGCTACGACAGGCTATCAACACGCTCTGCCGTCGCCTTATCTGACCACCTGCGTTGATAAATTAACCTTCCTCTTACCAGAAATGTCACCGTCTGATTAAAGAACGTTCTGAAATTGAATTTTTAGCGCGTAAAACCTGTCCATAATTTACGTTAATGTTACTCTCGTCATTATCACGGCCCATTAATCACGGAGCGAAAAATGGCGACTCACTTTGCCAGAGGGATACTTACGGAGGGACAGTTGGTTTCAATTCGTCTCTCTTCGTCTTGCCATATTGAAGCCAGAAACCTGCCTGCTCACCGACGAACGCGTTTTCTCGCCTCCAGAGGCCTTCTTGCCGAACTGATGTTTATGCTGTACGGAATTAGCGAGCTGCCGGAAATCATTATTCAGGCGAAAGGTAAACCCGCGTTTCGTGACAAAAATCTGCCAGGTTTTTCTATCTCCTACGCCGGAAATATGGTTGGCGTGGCGTTGACCACCGAAGGAGAGTGCGGGCTGGATATGGAATTACAGCGCACCTCCCGCGGCTTTCACCATCCGCATTCGCTCGAACGCCACCCTTTCTCCCGTAATGAAAACTTATGGGTAGCCAATCAAAACGATCCCAACGAAGCGCGAGCGCAACTCATCACATTGCGCCAGAGCGTGTTAAAACTCACCGGCGATGTCATGAATGACGATCCGCGGGAGCTGCAACTTTTACCCGTTGCCGGACGCCTGAAGTGCGCGCATGTCACACAGCTTGAAGCCGTATGCGATGCGGAAGATGTGCTGGTATGGTCCGTAACCGTTACGCCAGCGATAGAAAAATTAAAAGTGTGGGAGTTCGATGGCAAACTGGGCTGGAAAAGCCTGCCCGATATCCAGACGCGCGCCAATGAGCCAACCGGGCGTCTGATGCGATTCGCCCAACTCCCCGCCGCCAAATCGTATACGCTTAATCGTTCATAATGAAAAAGGGGCACGTATGTCTGAAACGCTGAATGTGGTTACATTGCTGGGAAGTTTACGCAAAGGTTCCTTTAACGGGATGGTGGCGCGTACTCTGCCTAAAGTCGCGCCGACAGGAATGACGGTATCGCCGCTGCCTTCGATCGGGGATATTCCGCTGTATGACGCCGATATCCAGCAGGAAGAGGGATTTCCAGCCAGCGTAGAGGCGCTGGCGGAGCAGATTCGCAACGCCGACGGCGTCGTCATTGTGACGCCGGAATATAACTATTCCGTTCCCGGCGGCCTGAAGAATGCCATCGACTGGCTATCCCGTCTGCCTGAGCAGCCGCTGGCGGGTAAACCCGTTCTTATCCAGACCAGTTCAATGGGGGCGATTGGCGGCGCGCGCTGCCAGTATCATCTGCGCCAGATTCTGGTGTTCCTTGATGCAATGGTGATGAATAAACCGGAATTTATGGGCGGCGTGATTCAGAATAAAGTCGACCCGCAACTGGGCGAAGTGATTGAGCAGGGAACGTTAGATCATTTGACCGGTCAGTTGACCGCATTTGGCGAGTATATTCAGCGCGTTAAAGCGTAAGTTCGTTAAAAACCCTCCCCCCGATGGGGCGAGGGTTCATTTCATCAGTGTGCGTCAATAAACACAATCTTCAGCACGAATAACAGCGCGACAATCACTACGCACGGGCTAAGGTCGCGCAGGCGACCGGTACCGATTTTCATCACGCAGTAAGAGATAAAGCCCAGCGCGATACCTTCGGTGATCGAAAAGCTAAACGGCATCATTACCGCCGTAATAAACGCCGGGACCGATTCGGTTAAATCCTGCCAGTTTACCCGCGCCAGGCTGGAGGTCATCAGCACGCCGACGTAAATCAGCGCGCCCGCCGCCGCGTAAGGCGGCACCATGCCCGCCAGCGGCGACAGGAAGATAACCAGCAGGAACAAAATACCGACCACCACCGCCGTCAAACCGGTGCGACCGCCCACCGAAACGCCAGAAGAGGATTCAATATAAGCGGTCACAGAAGAGGTTCCGACAAATGCGCCAGTGACAGAAGAGATACTATCAACAAACAGCGCCTGCTTCATGCGCGGGAATTTGCCTTTCTCATCCGCCAGGCCGGCTTTATCGGTCACGCCAATCAGCGTACCGGAGGAGTCAAACAGGTTTACCAACATAAAGGAGAAAATAACCCCCGCCAGGCCAAGATTGAACGAGCCTGCCAAATCGACATGCCCTACCACGCTGGTGACGCTTGGCGGCGCGGAGACAATGCCGTTGTAGTGCACATCGCCCATCATCCAGCCAAGCAGCGTCGTGACGATGATGGACACCAGCACCGCCGCATGAATGTTGCGCGAAGCGAGAATCGCAATAATAAAGAATCCGAGAACCCCCAGCAGCACGCTGTGCGAGGTCAGGTTGCCGATGCTGACCAGCGTTTCTGGATTGGCGACAATCACGCCGGCGTTTTTTAGCCCCATCATGCCGATAAACAGGCCGATGCCGCTGGTGATGCCCACGCGCAGGCTGACCGGAATGTTGGCGATCATCCAGTAACGCACGCGGAAGATAGTCAGCAATAAAAGACCAACAGCGCCCCAGAAAATGGCGCCCATGCCTACCTGCCACGGCAGTCCCATTGCCTGCACAACCACGAAGGCAAAGAACGCATTCAGCCCCATCGCGGGCGCCAGCGCCACCGGCAGGTTAGCGAACAGACCCATCAGAATACTGCCAAAGGCCGCAATCAGACAGGTGGTCACAAAGACGGCGCTGGTGTCCATGCCAGCTACGCCCAGAATTTGCGGGTTAACAAAAACGATATAAACCATCGTCAGGAAAGTGGTAAAACCGGCGATCACTTCGGTTCGTGCCGTCGTGCCATGTTCACGCAGTTTAAACACGCGTTCCAGCATACCCTGACCAGAAGCCTGGGTGGTGTGTTGTTGACTCATTATCAATTTCCGGAGAAAGGAGGGAAAATTCGCCGTTATCCTATACCAAAATGCGACACCTGGCGCAGTTGTGTGGTAATTTTTTTCACTCAATTTGTTAGTACGGCAACGATTGCGTCCCCTCATTCAGCATTACGTAAACGTTAAACTTGTTAAAATGGAAATGACATGTCCCAAATCGAAGCGGTGTTTTTTGACTGTGACGGCACGCTGGTCGACAGTGAAGTGATTTGCTCGCGCGCCTATGTCACTATGTTCCGGCAGTTCGGCATTACGCTTGAGCTCACGGAAGTATTCAGACGCTTTAAAGGCGTAAAGCTCTACGAAATTATCGATACCATCAGTAAAGAGCATGGCGTTGCGCTGGCAAAGGCGGAGCTGGAGCCGGTGTATCGCGCCGAGGTTGCGCGCCTGTTCGATACCGAACTGGAAGCGATCGCGGGCGCAAATACCCTGCTGGAGAGCATTAAGACGCCCATGTGCGTGGTATCCAACGGGCCGGTCAGTAAGATGCAGCATTCGCTGGGTAAACTGGGCATGTTGCATCATTTTCCCGATTTGCTGTTTAGCGGTTACGATATTCAACGCTGGAAGCCCGATCCGGCGCTGATGCTCCATGCGGCGAACGCCATGAAGGTCAATGTTGAGAAGTGTATTCTGGTGGATGATTCCAGCGCAGGCGCGCAGTCAGGAATTGCAGCGGGAATGGAAGTGTTTTATTTCTGCGCCGATCCGCATAACAAGCCGATCGATCACCCTAACGTGACGACGTTTACCGATTTGGCGCAGTTGCCGGGATTGTGGAAAGCGCGCGGGTGGGAGATTACGCGTTAACTGAAATGCCGGATGGCGCTGACGCTTATCCGGCCTACAGCATCTGTACCTGTAGGCCCGGTAAGCGCAGCGCCACCGGGCAAAAGAATGAGATTTACTCTTTCGGATCTTTCCCCGCCAGCAGTTTATCCAGCTCATCTCCGCCCACGTGACGGAAATCCTGCCCCTTCACGAAGTAGAAGATGTATTCGCAAATATTCTGGCAACGGTCACCGATACGCTCGATAGAGCGCGCGCAGAATAACGCGGTCAGCACGCTGGGAATGGTGCGCGAGTCTTCCATCA
This sequence comes from Salmonella sp. 2018103, assembly GCF_026247685.1. Taxonomy (NCBI): domain Bacteria; kingdom Pseudomonadati; phylum Pseudomonadota; class Gammaproteobacteria; order Enterobacterales; family Enterobacteriaceae; genus Salmonella; species Salmonella sp. 2018103. Next base: position 4,586,556 of record NZ_CP111029.1, on the reverse strand, counting down.
TGTAGGTCATCAGCTGACGCACGATGCCTTCATATTCCTGGTCAACTTTCTTGTCTTCACGGTAGATACGCACCGCTTCGTCGAGATCCATCCGCGCGAACGCATCCAGCACGTCGTGTAGCATCTGCACGGTGTGGCGACCCAGCGACTCCAGGCTGACCAGCAGTGGCTGGTGCTGCTGGGAGAATTTCTCCAGCGCGGTACGGCAGATTTTATCCGCCACGTCGCCAATGCGCTCCAGTTCGGCGATGGTTTTGATAATCGCCATTACCAGGCGCAGGTCACTCGCCGTCGGCTGGCGCTTGGCGATAATACGCACACAGGCTTCATCGATGGCGACTTCCATCATATTAACCTGATGGTCGCCTTCTACCACGCGCTTCGCCAGCTCGCTGTCCTGGTTGTGCATGGCGGTGATAGCGTCAGAAAGCTGCTGCTCCACCATGCCGCCCATGGTCATTACCTGAGTGCGGATGCTTTCCAGTTCTGCGTTGAACTGGCCGGAAATATGTTTATTAAGGTTCAGACTGTCCATTACGCACTCCTGAATTAACCGTAACGACCGGTGATATAGTCTTCTGTTTGTTTCTTCGCGGGCTTGGTGAACAGATCGTCCGTGTTGCTGAACTCAATCAACTCGCCCAGGTACATAAACGCCGTATGATCGGAACAACGTGCCGCCTGCTGCATGTTGTGGGTCACGATCACCACGGTGTAATCCTGTTTCAGCTCGGTGATCAGCTCTTCAATCCGCCCGGTAGAGATCGGGTCCAGAGCTGAACATGGCTCATCCAGCAGCAGCACTTCCGGGCGAATGGCGATACCGCGCGCAATGCACAGGCGCTGCTGCTGACCACCGGAGAGAGAGTACCCGCTCTGGTGCAGTTTATCTTTGGTTTCGTTCCATAATGCGGCCTTGGTCAAGGCCCACTGCACGCGTTCGTCCATATCGGCGCGAGACAGCTTCTCAAACAGACGCACGCCAAAGGCGATATTGTCATAGATGGACATCGGGAACGGCGTCGGCTTCTGGAATACCATCCCCACTTTTGCGCGCAGCAGCGCGATATCCTGGGTGTTGGTGAGAATATTGTCGCCATCCAGCAGAATTTCACCTTCCGCGCGCTGCTCCGGATAAAGCGAATACATTTTATTGAAGGTACGCAGTAGCGTTGATTTACCGCAGCCGGATGGCCCGATAAATGCCGTTACCTGATTCTTCGCGATATCCAGATTAATGTTCTTCAGGGCATGGAATTTGCCGTAGTAGAAGTTCAAATCACGAACCTGAATCTTACTCGGGGCAGTTTCAACCATACTCATTTCACTCTTTTCCTCATCATGCCTGATGGCGCTTCGCTTATCAGGCCTACATATATGTCAACCGTAGGCCGGATAAGGCGTTTACGCCGCCATCCGGCAAGGTATTAAACTTAACCGTGTTTCTTCTTGGCGAAAATCACGCGCGCCAGAATATTCAGCAGCAGTACGCACAGGGTAATAATCAGCACGCCCGCCCAGGCTAATTGTTGCCATTCGGCAAACGGACTCATCGCGAATTTAAAAATGGTCACCGGCAGGTTGGCGATCGGCTGCATCATGTCGGTGCTCCAGAACTGGTTGGAGAGCGCGGTAAACAACAATGGCGCCGTTTCGCCGGCAATACGCGCAATAGCCAGCAGGATACCGGTCATAATGCCGGAGATAGAGGCTTTCAGCGTAATCGCGGAGATCATCTTCCACTTCGGCGTACCCAGCGCATAAGCGGCTTCACGCAGGCTATCCGGCACCAATTTGAGCATGTTTTCAGTGGTACGGATAACGATCGGCACCTGCAACAGCGCCAGCGCAATCACCCCAGCCCAACCAGAGAAGTGCTGCATCTGCGCCACCACGATGGTGTAAACAAACAGCCCCACAACAATTGACGGCGCGGAAAGCAGAATGTCGTTAATAAAGCGAATAATTTCCGCCAGCCAGGATTTACGGCCATATTCCGCCAGATAGATCCCGGCCATAATCCCCAGCGGCGTACCCAATACGGTAGCCCAGAGAATCAATAATCCACTCCCTGCCAGGGCGTTCGCCAGCCCGCCGCCCGCCGTGTTCGGCGGCGGCGTCATTTCGGTAAACAGCGCCAGCGACATACCATCAATGCCGCGCGTGATGGTGGACATCAAAATCCAGATCAGCCAGAACAGGCCAAATGCCATCGTCGCCATTGAGAGCGTTAGTGCGATACGGTTCTTCATGCGGCGACGCGCCTGCATCTTGCGACGGGATTCCGCGAGCTGCGCGGTGTTCTGCATATCAAGCGTAGCCATTAACGTGCTCCCTCGTTCTTCGCCAGACGCATAATCATGAACTTAGACGCCGCCAGGACGATAAAGGTGATCACAAACAGAATCAGCCCCAGTTCCATCAACGCTGCCACGTGCAGACCCGATTCCGCCTCAGCGAATTCGTTCGCCAGTGCGGAAGTGATGCTGTTGCCCGGCATATACAGCGACGCGCTGTCGAGCTGGTAGGTGTTGCCGATGATAAAAGTGACCGCCATCGTTTCACCCAGAGCACGGCCCAGTCCCAGCATAATGCCGCCGATCACGCCATTTTTGGTGAACGGTAGCACGATGCGCCAGATAACTTCCCAGGTAGTGCAGCCGATACCGTAAGCGGACTCTTTCATCATTACCGGCGTTTGCTCGAAGACGTCGCGCATAACCGCCGCAATGTAGGGGATGATCATGATGGCGAGGATGACGCCCGCCGCCAGAATGCCGATACCAAACGCCGGGCCGGAGAACAGCGCGCCGACAAAAGGAATGTTGGAAAGAATATTGCCGACCGGCTCCTGGAAGTACGTCGCAAACAGCGGCGCGAAGATAAACAGCCCCCACATGCCGTACACGATACTGGGAATTGCCGCCAGCAGTTCAATGGCGATGCCGAGCGGACGCTTTAGCCAGCCTGGCGCCAGCTCGGTTAAAAACAGGGCAATGCCGAAACTGACCGGAACGGCGATCAGCAGGGCGATAAAGGAGGTCACCAGCGTGCCGTAAATGGGCACCAGCGCGCCGTAGATATCGTTTGGCGCGTCCCATTCCTTAGTCCAAAGAAATGAGAAACCAAATTTCTGGATACTTGGCCAGGAGGAGATGATCAATGAGACGATAATACCGCCCAACATCAATAGCACAATCAGCGCAGCCAGTTTTACCAGCGCGCTGAAAATCATGTCGCCTTTTTTACCCGGCGGGTTAAAAGCAGGCTTGGTTGCAGCCATAAATTACTCTTTCCATTAAACGCGTTTTACGACGTTGCCCCTGCCGGATGGCGCTACGCTTATCCGGCCTACAACGTGGGCCTGCGGTCGAAACCGTAGGGCGGATAAGCGTAGCGCCATCCGCCAATTCGTTAATTAATACAGCGCCTTACCGTTGCTGTCTTTTATACTGGTCTTCCAGGCAGTACGAACCTGCTCAACGACGTTATCCGGCAGGCTGGCGTAGTCCAGATCATTCGCCTGTTTAGCGCCATTTTTGTAGGCCCAGTCGAAGAACTTCAGCACTTCAGCACCCTGCTCAGGTTTCTTCTGCGCTTTGTGGACCAGGATAAAGGTGGTGGAGGTGATTGGCCACACATCGTCACCTTTCTGGTTGGTCAGATCCTGCGCGAAGGTTTTGCTCCAGTCTGCGCCTTTCGCCGCATTAGAGAAGCTCTCTTCCGTCGGGCTTACCGGTTTGCCGTCGGCAGAAACCAGTTTGGTGTAGGCCAGGTTGTTCTGCTTGGCATACGCATACTCAACGTAGCCAATAGCGCCTGGCAGACGCTGTACAAATGCCGCGATGCCGTCGTTACCTTTACCGCCCAGGCCGGTTGGCCAGTTCACGGTAGAACCCGCGCCCACTTTCGATTTCCACTCGTCGTTGACTTTCGCCAGGTAACTGGTGAACACGAAGGAGGTACCGGAACCGTCAGCGCGACGCACCACAGCGATGTTCTGAGAAGGCAGCTTCACGCCTGGGTTCAATTTGGTGATGGCTTCATCATCCCACTTCTTGATTTTACCGAGGTAGATGTCACCCAGCGTTTTACCATCCAGCACCAGTTCGCCGGATTTGAGGCCTGGAATATTCACCGCCAGCACCACGCCGCCGATCACAGTCGGAAACTGGAACAGGCCTTCCTGATTCAGTTTTTCGTCAGACAGCGGCGCATCGGAAGCGCCAAAATCAACGGTATTCGCGGTGATTTGTTTCACGCCGCCGGAAGAGCCTATCCCCTGGTAATTAACTTTGTTACCGGTTTCTTTCTGGTAGGTATCCGCCCATTTGGCATACACCGGCGCAGGAAACGTTGCACCGGCACCTGTCAGGCTTGCTGCTGCAAAGGCAGAGAACGCGCTCATCGATAAGGTCGCGGCGACAACAGTTGCGACAGTGGTACGCATAACTTTCATAATGTCTCCTGCACGGTTTCGGTAAATCATTGTTTGAGTTGCTACGATGAGCAAAATAGGACAAATTGATGACAGTTATATGTCTTGATTATGACGGTTTGATGACAATGGAAATAAAAAAGCTGGCCCGGGGAGACACCAGACCAGCCTGCAGGGGGAGATGAATTAGACTGTTTGCGCAACCGCAGACGGTTTCAACAGCGCGTACATCAGGCCGCAGGCAATAGTGCCCAGGGCAATAGAGAGCAGATATTGCATCACATGTTCTACCGCATGTGGGATCGCCAGGACAAAGAGGCCGCCGTGTGGCGCCATCAGTGTACAACCGAAATACATGGATAGTCCCCCGGCGATTGCGCCACCGACCATCGTGGAAGGGATGACGCGCATCGGGTCACGCGCGGCGAAGGGAATCGCCCCTTCAGAGATAAAGCACAGCCCCAGGATAAAGGATGCGTTACCCGCTTCATGCTCAGCGGCATTGAATTTCGCTCTGGCCGCCCAGGTTGCGACGCCCATTCCTAATGCCGGTACCATCCCTGCCGCCATAATGGCCGCCATTGGCATATAAGAATGAGAAGCCAGTAAACCGACGCCGAAGGTATACGCAGCTTTATTCACCGGCCCGCCAAGGTCAAAACCTTGCATTGCGCCCAGCAACATTCCCAGCAAGATAGCATTCGTAGAGGTCATATTCCCCAGGAACGTCGTCAACCCTTCCATCACCGCAGAAACGGGGCCACCCACCACGTAAATCATGATTAGGCCGGTAATCAGCGTAGACAGTAGCGGCAGAACCAGCACAGGTTTAAGCGCTTCCATCGACGCCGGCAGCTTAATATTTTGCGCCAGAAACCGTACGCTGTAACCGGCCAGAAAACCGGCCACAATCCCACCCAGGAAACCAGCGCCGCACAGGCTGGCCAACATCCCGCCAATAAGCCCCGGGGCCAGACCCGGACGATCGGCAATTGAGAAGGCAATAAACCCAGCCAGTACCGGCACCATCAGCGCAAAGGCCGCCTTACCGCCGATTTGAAATAACGCAGCCGCCAGCGTGTCCGGCTCGTTGAAGGCCTGGATACCGAAGACAAAAGAGAGCGCGATACACAATCCTCCCGCCACCACCAAAGGAAGCATATGGGATACGCCGGTCATTAAATGCTTATAAACGCCGGGTAGCTCTGTTTTACCAGCTGAAGAAGGGCGCCCGGCACTCCCCTGATAGACCTCGGCGCTATTGAAAGCATTATCCATTTCCTGCGCACTCTTTTTTAGCGCCGCGCCGGTACTGGTGCGATAGAGTCTTTTGCCAACAAAGCCTGACAGATCCAGTTCAATATCCGCCGCGATAATCACCACATCCGCCTGCGCTATCTCTTCCGTGGTCAGCGTGTTCTTCGCCCCGACGGAACCACGGGTTTCAACCTTGATCCAGTCACCACGCTTGCGGGCTTCAATTTCCAACGCTTCTGCCGCCATAAAGGTATGGGCGACGCCCGTCGGACAGGCCGTCACAGCAACAATTTTTTTAGTCATAGTAGGGTACCCTGTTCTTTTAATTTAAAGAAAAAGCGGGAAAAAATGTTACAGGCGTGACCAGGCCGCGGCTTTCTGGAACAGCGCGTCATCCGGGCGAATCCCGGTATAAAGGACAAATTGCTCCACGGCCTGAATAGCAAACACTTCGGAACCGGTAATCACGGTTTTACCGCGTTCACGGGCGTAGCGGATCAGCGGCGTGACGGGCGGTAGCGCCACCACATCAAAGATAACGCTTGCCTTATCCACTTCCTGTTCGGAATAAGAAAGTTTGTCGGCATCATTACCGCCAGCCATTCCGATAGGCGTGGCGTTAATTAACAAATCAGCTTCAATACCGTCGGTATCCGGGCGCCATTCATAGCCATAGAGTTCGGCCAGTTGTTTACCTGACGCTTCATCAATCGCGACAATATAACCACGGGTAAACCCCGCATCCTTCAGCGCGCAGGCCACCGCCTTTGCCATACCACCGCTGCCACGCAAAGCAAACACCAGGTCGGGAGAGACCTTGTAATTCGCCAGCAAGCGAGCTATTGCAATGTAATCGGTGTTGTACGCCTTCAGATGGCCATTGGTATTCACAATGGTATTAACTGAGTGAATGGCCTGAGCGGAAGCATCCAGTTCATCCACCAGCGGAATGCAGGCTTCTTTAAATGGCATAGAGATCGCGCACCCACGGATCCCCAGACCGCGCACGCCGCTAATGGCCTGCGTAAGATCGGTCGGCGAGAAAGCTTTGTAGAGATAATTGAGATCCAGCGCTTCGTACAGATAGTTGTGAAAGCGTGTACCGAAGTTACTTGGGCGTGCCGCCAGGGACATGCAGACCTGAGTGTCTTTATTAATGCGCTTTGTCATGATGAATCCTCATAGAAGTTGCGATAGAGAAAATCATCGGCTAAAAAGGGGATATTAAAAATTGCTCATTCCCGTTCGGGAAATTTCACCTTTTATGACAACCCGGCACACTGAACAAAAATATTTAAAGCTACTCCAGCACTATGGCGACAAGCCTGTTAGCGTGACATTACAGGAGCTGGCGGATGTGTTGTTCTGCACCCGGCGGCATATGCGTAATCTGTTGCTTCAGATGCAGGAGGCAAAGTGGCTCATCTGGCAATCACAGGCCGGACGTGGGCATCGCGCCCGGCTTCACCTGCGCTATAAACCAGAACAGCTGTTAAGCGAAAAGGCGGAGCAGTTGCTGGAGTCTGGTCATGTTGATCAGGCCATTCAACTGCTGGGTAAAAATAAGCACCAGGTGGCGCAACTGTTGCGTTCAAAGCTGGGCTATAGCGTGCGGGCAGACTATCAGCGGCTGTGCATCCCCTATTACCGGACAATGCCGTCGCTGTGCCCCGGCATACCGTTGCGTCGCTCTGAGCAGCATCTGGTCAGGCAGATTTTTAGCGGCCTGACGCGCATAAATGAGGAAAAAGGTGAAATCGAAGCCGATCTTGCCCACCACTGGCGGCAGATTGATCCACTGCGCTGGCGTTTTTATCTGCGCCCCGCCGTCCTCTGGCATGATGGTCAGGAGCTGACGATCGACGCGGTTATCGCTTCACTGACCCGCAGCGCTAAGCTGCCGTTGTTCTCGCACTTGCAGACCATTCAGGCCACCGGGCCGCTGAGTCTTGAAATTACGCTGGCGCACCCGGATAACCGACTGCCGCTGCTGCTCAGTCATATTGATGCCATGATCCTACCGCCTGATCATACACAACGCGCTGATTTCCCGGCACATCCTGTGGGGACTGGCCCTTATGAGGTGGTGGAAAACAATGGCTTTCATCTGCAAATGAAGGCCTTTGACCACTACTTTGGTCTGCGCGGGCTGCTGGATGAAGTGGAGGTCTTTATCTGGCCGAATTTAACGGAGACAGACAACCTGGCGGAATCGCTGTCGGATAACGACACGGCAGCCTGGCTCAGCTCCAGCCTGAGCGATGAGGATTACGTTTCCGGACGGCTTAGCCAGGTAGCGGGCAAACCTTCTGACAACCTGCGCGAGATGTTTCTTGAGCGTGGAGGCTATTTTTTATTATGCGACAGCCGCTCCCCGCACTGGCATACCGCCGAACATCGCCGCTGGCTGCGGGAAACACTCAGCCCTTACGCCATACTCCAGCATCTGAGTGAGGCAATTCGCCCCTTCTGGGTACCGGGCGGCAGCCTGCTGTCCTCCTGGTTTCATACTATTGAGGCGGGCCCGGCCTGTTCACCTTTTATCTCGTCGTCGCCCTACGCGAAACTGCGTCTGGCCTATCACGATCAGCACCCTGAATTTCCAATGCTTCTGGATATCATGCAAAAGATCATGCGCCAGCAGGGCATTTTACTTGAGGGCGTTGCACTGAATTATGATGACTGGGCAAGCGGCAAGGCCGAGGTTGATCTCTGGCTGGGGACAGTTAATTTCCCCATTCCCGAAGAGTGGAACGTCGGTACATGGCTGCTGGGCTCCCCTTTACTGCGCCACGCCATCAGCGGTGGGGATGATGCGCTGCTGGCCCAATGGGAAACCCAGTGGCATGCCGAAACAATCAGCGCGGAACAACTGGTCAGGGAAACCACCCGTTCAGGCTGGCTACAACCGCTTTTTCACCACTGGATGCGACTCAAAGGCCCCGACCGGGCCAGGGGGATCCACCTGAATAACCTGGGGTGGTTTGATTTCCGATCCACCTGGATTGAGCCAGGGCCTTAAAGAAGAGAATGTGACCGGGTGCCCGTAGCGCAGGCAGGCGTAGCACCTCTTAGTCGCTCTTCAGCCACCATATAGAGAAAGAACAGCGCCTGTCACGGCGCACAAAAAAAGGCCGTCTATCGACAGCCTTTTTTCTGGTACAACATTTGTACTTACTCTACCGTCACCGATTTCGCCAGGTTACGCGGCTGGTCAACGTCGGTGCCTTTAATCAGCGCCACGTGATACGCCAGCAGTTGCAGCGGAACGGTGTAGAAGATAGGCGCGATCACTTCTTCTACATGCGGCATCTCAATGATGTGCATGTTGTCGCTGCTCACAAAACCCGCATCCTGGTCGGCGAAGACGTACAACTGACCGCCACGCGCGCGAACTTCTTCGATGTTGGATTTCAGTTTCTCCAACAGTTCGTTGTTCGGCGCCACCACAATCACCGGCATATCGGCGTCAATCAGCGCCAACGGCCCGTGTTTCAGCTCGCCTGCAGCATAGGCTTCCGCGTGAATGTAAGAGATCTCTTTCAGCTTCAGCGCGCCTTCGAGCGCAATCGGATATTGATCGCCACGCCCCAGGAACAGCGCATGGTGTTTGTCAGAGAAATCTTCCGCCAGGGCTTCAATACGTTTGTCCTGCGACAGCATCTGCTCAATACGGCTCGGCAGCGCCTGCAGACCATGCACGATATCATGCTCAATGGACGCATCCAGACCTTTCAGGCGAGACAGTTTCGCCACCAGCATCAACAGCACGGTTAACTGGGTGGTGAAGGCTTTGGTAGATGCTACGCCAATTTCCGTACCCGCGTTGGTCATCAGCGCCAGATCGGATTCACGTACCAGCGAAGAGCCCGGCACGTTACAAATGGCGAGCGATCCGAGGTAGCCCAATTCTTTGGATAAACGCAGGCCCGCTAAGGTATCTGCCGTTTCGCCAGACTGGGAGAGTGTGATCATCAGGCTATTACGGCGCACGGCAGATTTGCGATAGCGGAATTCAGAGGCGATTTCAACGTCGCACGGAATACCTGCCAGCGATTCAAACCAGTAACGGGAAACCATACCGGAGTTGTAAGACGTACCGCAGGCGAGGATCTGAATATGCTCAACCTTTGACAGCAGTTCGTCGGCGTTCGGTCCCAGCTCGCTTAAATCCACCTGACCGTGGCTGATGCGCCCGGTAAGGGTGTTTTTGATCGCGTTCGGCTGTTCGTAGATTTCTTTCTGCATGTAGTGGCGGTAAATACCTTTATCGCCCGCGTCATATTGCAGATTAGATTCGATATCCTGACGTTTTACTTCCGCGCCGGTGTTATCGAAGATATTTACCGAACGGCGAGTGATTTCAGCGATATCGCCCTCTTCAAGGAAGATAAAGCGACGAGTCACTGGCAACAGCGCCAGCTGGTCAGAAGCGATAAAGTTTTCGCCCATACCCAGGCCAATCACCAGCGGGCTACCAGAACGTGCCGCCAGTAGGGTATCCGGGTGACGGGTATCCATGATCACCGTACCATATGCGCCACGCAGTTGCGGGATAGCACGCAGAACAGCCTCACGCAGAGTACCGCCCTGTTTCAGTTCCCAGTTTACCAGGTGTGCAATCACTTCGGTGTCGGTTTCAGAAACGAAGGTATAGCCACGCGCTTTTAACGCTTCACGCAGCGGTTCATGGTTTTCGATGATGCCGTTATGCACCACCACAATGTGTTCAGAAACATGCGGATGCGCGTTAGCTTCTGAAGGTTCACCGTGCGTCGCCCAGCGAGTGTGAGCAATACCGGTGCCGCCATGCAGAGGATGTTCTTCCGCTGCCTGAGCCAGCATCTGGACTTTACCGAGGCGACGCAGGCGGGTCATATGACCTTCTGCATCCACCACGGCCAGACCGGCAGAGTCATATCCGCGGTATTCCAGACGACGTAAACCTTCGAGAAGGATTTCAGCTACATCACGCTGCGCGATAGCGCCAACAATTCCACACATAGTTTTATTTCCTGATTATGGCATTACGCCATGCGTTGTCGCTGACCTGTATGCCCGTCGTTGCGGGCGCCCCGAGCCTTGTAGAGAGTGGGGTTATTTTTATAAGTACTGCTCATGGAGCGGAGGATTATTTTATCCTCTCATCTCCGGTCTGCCGGATGGCGCTGACGCTTATCCGGCCTACAAAATCACTTTTTCTTCACCGGACGCTGCCAGCCTTGCTTATGCACCTGCGGCACGCGGCTTAATACCAGTTCATTGTCAGCTACGTTACGGGTGACGGTAGTCCCTGCGGCGATGGTGGCCCCTTTACCAACAGTAACCGGCGCCACCAGTTGGGTATCGGAGCCGACAAACACATCGTCGCCAATAACCGTTTTGAATTTGTTCGCGCCATCATAGTTACAGGTGATGGTCCCCGCGCCGATATTCACGTTGTCGCCAATTTCCGCATCGCCCAGGTAGGTCAGATGACCGGCCTTAGAACCTTTACCCAGACGCGCTTTTTTCATTTCAACAAAATTGCCGACGTGAGCGCCCGCTAACAGCTCCGCGCCGGGACGCAGGCGAGCAAACGGGCCGATGGTGCAGGCCGCCTCCAGATGCGCATCTTCCACCACGCTGTATGGGCTAATTTCGCAGTCATCGCCAATAACGCTGTTTTTAATAATGCAGCCCGCGCCGATCTTCACGCGGTGACCGAACGTCACGTTACCTTCGATGATAACGTTAGCGTCAATTTCCACATCACGCCCGTGAACCAGATTACCGCGCAGATCAAAACGTGCCGGATCACGAAGCATCACCCCTGCCAGCAGCAGTTTCTCCGCCTGTTCGGCCTGGTAAATACGCTCCAGACGAGAAAGCTGTAGACGGTTATTCACGCCGTCCGTTTCGCTGATGCGAGCCGGATGCACCGCGGCGATTTCCCGTCCTTCATGATAAGCCAGCGCAATGATATCAGTGATGTAATATTCACCCTGCGCATTATTGTTAGTCAGCTTAGACAACCAGCGTTTCAGGTCCGCGCCGTTGGCGATCAGAATACCGGTGTTAATTTCCTGGATCTGACGCTGTTCATCAGTGGCGTCTTTATGTTCAACGATGCCGGTCACTTTACCGTTTTCACGCGTAATACGGCCATAGCCGCTCGGATCGTCCAGCTTCACGGTTAATAACCCAATACCACCCTGCGGTTTGGCATCGCGCAGGCGCTGTAAGGTTTCAACCGAAATCAGCGGCACGTCGCCGTAAAGCATTAAAATATCTTCATCGTCGCTAAAGAAGGGCGCGGCCTGCTGCATTGCGTGACCTGTTCCCAACTGTTCCGCCTGAAGCACCCAGTTCAGCTTGTCATCTTTCAGGGTCTGTTTTAACAACTCACCACCGTGGCCATAGACCAGATGAACCTGTGCGGCCCCTAATTTAGTTGCTGCATCAATGACATGCTGCACCATGGGTTTACCCGCCAGCGTGTGCAGCACTTTAGGAATATCGGAATACATGCGCGTGCCTTTACCTGCGGCAAGGATCACTACGCTCATAGCACTATTTAACATACGCGTCCTGACTGTAATTTGAGAACGAATTTATACTGTTTCACGTTGAAAATACTACATTTTTTTCATCGTAAAATGGAAGAAGGATAAAACGCTCACCGGGATAACATCCCCGCCTGCTAATGAATCATTTTCGTTCATTACCGCGCCTCTTGTCTCCTGAAAAGTAAAAATACCCGCGTATTGGCAACGTAGTCCGATGTTTTTGCTGTTTTTTTACTCCATAAATAAAGAAGATAACGTAATAAAGCGCAGGGGAGTCAGAAAAGCAAAAACCAGCGACAGAGGCCGCTGGTTTTCCGTTGCGCGTATTTTTTACTTAATTACGCGACATAAAAATCCGCAAAATATACCAGAACATGGTCGCGATAGAAGCAAACAGATGTAATGCCGCGCCAGCAGGGCGATCGGTAGGGTAATGGTGAATAATGTTAGAAGTGTCGTAAAGTATAAACCCGGCGCACAGCAGTACCATTAGCGCAGAAAACCAGACGCCCAGCGAGAAGCCGCAGATGACGCTGGCAATAATCGCGCCAAAAGCAATGAACCCAGCCATAGTCAGAAACGAGCGCAGAAAAGAAAAGTCTTTTTTTATGGAAAAAGCGGTAAACGTCAGGCCGCCGACCAGCAACAGAGTCGTTATTGCCGCCGCGCCAATACTCGACGGGTTAATATACGCCGCCACCGTTAACAAGGGGGCAAAAATCAGGGATTCTGCCAACACATAAATCCCCAGCCCGATAAGTTGCGTTTGATTAGTCCCCGCATTATCCGCCAGACGGGTCGCCAGCATTCCCACCAGCATAAAAGCGCCGAGAACAACCAACCAGCTATATCTTCCACCAGCCAGCAGCACATCAAGCGCATACTCCCCGACCCCTATAAAACTCCACGCCGCGCTCAACACGATAAAACCGACGATGGCGACGGCGAGATGAAGATAAGCGCGACGAATAAAGGTAGTACGATCAATCCTTGAGTCGGGTTGTGGACCCGCAAAGGATGGCTGAAATGACATAGTAATAATCCCTCATTTTATGCAATAAAAACGCATCCATTCCTTCCTTCTTCGCACAATGTGCAGATGCCAATGCCAGAAAGAAGGATTTAATGAAAACAGCGCTGTCGCTGAAAACGCGTCGCCTTCAGCCGCTTGTTTTTGTCGTTGCTAGTTTATCGAATAAAAATTGAGAGGATAAAAAAAACCAGTCCGCAATCAGACTGGTTTTATGCTTTCAAGCCGGTGTTACATCGCTTTTTTGGTCAACTCGATAACGCGCAGTTTAGCGATCGCTTTGGCCAGTTCCGCAGACGCCTGAGCGTAATCCACGTCACCGTGCGAGCTCTTAATGTGCTCTTCGGCTTTACGCTTCGCTTCCAGGGCTCGCGCTTCGTCGAGATCCTGACCGCGAATCGCGGTATCCGCCAGAACGGTCACGCTGCCAGGCTGCACTTCCAGAATGCCGCCGGACAGATAGATAAACTCTTCATGACCGTGCTGCTTAACGATGCGAATCATACCAGGCTTAATGGCGGTGAGCAGCGGCGCGTGCCCCGGGTAAATCCCCAGTTCGCCTTCGCTACCCGTAACCTGGATTTTCTCGACCAGACCGGAGAACATTTGTTGCTCCGCGCTGACGACATCCAGGTGGTAAGTCATTGCCATATCACCCTCCGATTAAGGCGTTAAAGTTTTTTGGCTTTTTCCACGGCTTCGTCGATGGAACCGACCATGTAGAACGCCTGCTCCGGCAGGTGATCGTATTCGCCTTCCATAATGCCTTTAAAGCCACGGATGGTGTCTTTCAGGGAAACGTATTTGCCCGGAGAACCGGTAAATACTTCCGCCACGAAGAACGGCTGGGACAGGAAGCGCTGAATTTTACGCGCGCGAGCTACCACCAGTTTATCTTCTTCAGACAGTTCATCCATACCGAGGATGGCGATGATGTCTTTCAGTTCCTGATAACGCTGCAGGATGGACTGAACGCCACGCGCGGTGTCGTAGTGTTCCTGACCAACAACCAGCGGATCCAGCTGACGGCTGGTGGAGTCCAGCGGGTCAACGGCCGGGTAGATACCCAGGGATGCGATCTGACGGCTCAGTACCACGGTTGCATCTAAGTGCGCAAAGGTGGTGGCTGGAGACGGGTCAGTCAAGTCATCCGCCGGTACGTATACCGCCTGTACGGAGGTGATAGAACCGGTTTTGGTGGAGGTGATACGTTCCTGCAGAACGCCCATCTCTTCAGCCAGAGTCGGCTGGTAACCTACTGCGGAAGGCATACGGCCCAGCAGTGCGGATACTTCCGTACCGGCCAGGGTGTAACGATAGATGTTATCGACGAACAGCAGTACGTCACGACCTTCGTCACGGAATTTCTCCGCCATGGTCAGGCCGGTCAGTGCAACGCGCAGACGGTTTCCCGGCGGCTCGTTCATCTGGCCATACACCAGGGATACTTTATCGATAACGTTGGAGTCGGTCATTTCGTGGTAGAAGTCGTTACCCTCACGAGTACGTTCACCTACGCCCGCAAACACTGAGTAACCGGAGTGCTCGATCGCGATGTTACGAATAAGCTCCATCATGTTTACGGTTTTACCTACACCCGCACCACCGAACAGACCGACTTTACCGCCCTTCGCGAACGGACACATCAGGTCGATAACTTTGATACCGGTTTCCAGCAGTTCCTGAGAGTTTGACAACTCTTCGTAGGAAGGCGCTGCGCGGTGAATCGCCCAACGCTCTTCTTCGCCGATCTCGCCTTTCATGTCGACCGGTTCGCCCAGGACGTTCATGATACGACCCAGCGTGGCTTTACCTACCGGGACTTCGATCGGGTGTTCGAGATCTTTTACATCCAGACCGCGACGCAGACCGTCAGAAGACCCCATCGCGATGGTACGCACAATACCGCCGCCAAGCTGCTGCTGAACTTCCAGCACCAGCTTCTCATTACCATTCTGCACCTCAAGGGCATCGTACACGCGTGGTACGGCATCCTGAGGGAACTCGACGTCGACCACGGCGCCGATTACCTGGACAATCTTTCCAGTAGCCATCTTAAATCCTCTACGAAATAACCTGGTTAAACCGCGGCGGCCCCCGAGACGATCTCGGTGAGTTCCTGAGTAATGCTGGCCTGACGAGCTTTGTTGTATACCAACTGCAGCTCTTTAATCAGGCTGCCGCCATTATCGGTTGCGGCTTTCATCGCCACCATTCGTGCGGCCTGCTCGCTGGCCAGGTTTTCTACCACGCCCTGATAAACCTGAGACTCCACATAACGACGCAGGAGAGTATCCAGCAGCGCTTTTGGGTCTGGTTCATACAGGTAATCCCAGGCTTTACGCTTCAGATCATCATCTTCTGACGCCGGCAACGGCAGCAGTTGAGTGATCGTCGGCACCTGAGACATGGTGTTAATAAATTTGTTGCTGACAATGTAAAGCTTGTCCAGACGGCCTTCGTCGTAGGCCTGCAACATCACTTTAACCGGACCGATCAGTTCGGACAGAGAAGGGTTATCCCCCATACCTGTCACCTGAGCGACAACGTTGCCGCCTACGGAATTAAAGAATGACACGCCCTTAGAGCCGATCATTGCGAGTTCGCACTGAACGCCTTTATCGGACCATGCCTTCATATCCGCCAGCAGCTTTTTGAACAGGTTAATGTTCAAGCCACCGCACAAACCACGGTCGGTCGACACTACCAGGTAGCCCACGCGCTTAACGTCGCGCTCTTCCAGGTAGGGGTGCTTATATTCCAGATTACCGTTCGCAAGGTGACCAATCACTTTGCGCATGGTCTCTGCATAAGGACGGCTGGCCGCCATGCGATCCTGCGATTTACGCATTTTGGAAGCGGCGACCATCTCCATCGCTTTAGTGATCTTTTGCGTGTTCTGGACGCTTGCGATCTTACTACGTATCTCTTTTGCGCCGGCCATGAGCTTCTCCTCAATGCCTTACGGCCTGCCCTAAGGCAAGCCGCCAGACGTTACCAGGACTGGGTTGCTTTGAAGGAATCGAGGATGCCTTTCAGCTTGCCTTCGATTTCGTCGTTATAGCCACCGGACTGGTTGATCTCTTGCATCAGCAGAGCGTGATCACGGTCGACGTAAGCCAGCAGTGCGGCTTCGAAGCTACCGATTTTCGCCAGTTCGACATCCGCCAGATAACCACGTTCTGCTGCGAACAGAACCAGAGACTGCTGCGCGACGGACATCGGCGCATACTGTTTCTGTTTCAGCAGTTCGGTCACTTTCTGACCGTGGTCAAGCTGTTTACGGGTGGCATCGTCAAGGTCGGATGCAAACTGAGAGAACGCCGCCAGTTCACGATACTGCGCCAGCGCGGTACGAATACCACCGGACAGTTTTTTCATGATCTTGGTCTGGGCTGCGCCACCTACACGGGATACCGAGATACCCGGGTTAACCGCAGGACGAATACCGGCGTTAAACAGGTTAGATTCCAGGAAGATCTGACCATCGGTAATGGAAATTACGTTGGTCGGAACGAACGCGGAAACGTCACCTGCCTGCGTTTCGATAATCGGCAGCGCGGTCAGAGAGCCGGTTTTCCCTTTCACTTCACCTTTGGTGAAGGCTTCGACGTAGTCGGCGTTAACACGCGCAGCACGCTCCAGCAGACGAGAGTGGAGGTAGAATACGTCGCCCGGGAATGCTTCACGTCCTGGCGGACGACGGAGCAGCAGGGAGATCTGACGGTAAGCAACAGCCTGTTTAGACAGGTCATCGTAAATGATCAGCGCATCTTCGCCGCGGTCGCGGAAGTATTCGCCCATTGCGCAACCGGCATATGGCGCCAGGTATTGCAGCGCAGCGGATTCGGACGCGGTCGCCACCACAACAATGGTGTTAGCCAGCGCGCCGTGTTCTTCCAGTTTGCGCACCACGTTAGAGATGGTGGACGCTTTCTGGCCGATAGCGACATAGATACATTTAATGCCGGAATCGCGCTGGTTGATGATGGCGTCGATAGCCAGCGCGGTTTTACCGGTCTGACGGTCACCGATGATCAGTTCACGCTGACCACGACCGATTGGGATCATGGAGTCAACGGCTTTATAGCCGGTCTGCACCGGCTGATCGACAGACTGACGATCGATAACGCCCGGCGCAATCGCTTCAACGGCAGAGAAGCCGTCATTATCAACCGGACCTTTACCGTCGATTGGCGCACCCAGGGTGTTTACCACACGTCCCAGCAGGCCGCGGCCAACCGGAACTTCCAGGATACGACCCGTACATTTAACCTTCATGCCTTCGGCAAGGTCAGCGTATGGACCCATGACTACCGCACCCACGGAGTCGCGCTCCAGGTTCAATGCGATAGCGTAACGGTTACCCGGCAGGGAGATCATTTCACCCTGCATACAATCGGCCAGGCCGTGAATGCGGATAACACCGTCACTGACAGAAACAATAGTACCTTCGTTGTGAGCTTCGCTCACCACATTGAACTGAGCAATGCGCTGCTTGATCAGTTCGCTGATTTCGGTGGAATTCAGTTGCATGCTCCAGTCCCCTTAAGACTGCAAGACGTCTGCAAGGCGCTCAAGACGGCCGCGTACGCTGCCATCAATGACCATATCACCCGCCCGGATGATAACGCCTGCCATTACAGACTTATCGATTTTGCAATTCAGCTTCACTTTGCGTGACAGACGTTTTTCCATCGCGGCGCTGATTTTCGAAAGCTGCTCTTCACTCAATGCGGTTGCCGACGTAACTTCTACCTCGGAGGTAGCTTCACTGGCGGCACGCAGATGAATAAACTGCTCCAGAACATCCGGGAGCGCGTTCAGACGATTATTTTCAGCCATCACCCGAATCAGGTTCTGACCGTTTTCGTCTAACTGCTCACCGCAGACTGCGATAAACGACTCAGCGAGCGTTTCCGGCGCCAGCGCGCCAGAGAGAAGCTCTGCCATTTGTTCGTTCTTGGTTACCTCGGCGGCAAACGCCAGCATATCCTGCCAGCGCTCTACACTTTGGTGTTCAACGGCAAAGTCAAAAGCTGCTTTGGCGTAGGGGCGAGCTACCGTAACAAATTCAGACATCAGCCCCTCCCTCCTTACAGTTCAGCGACAAGTTTATCCACGATGTCGCTGTTAGCAGCTTCATCCACGGAACGTTCGATGATCTTCTCGGCGCCAGCAACAGCCAGGATAGCAACTTGCTTACGCAGCTCTTCACGGGCGCGTTTACGCTCGGCTTCAATTTCCGCCTGCGCCTGCGCCACGATTTTAGTACGTTCCTGCTCTGCTTCAGTTTTGGCTTCGTCCAGGATCTGAGCGCGGCGTTTGTTTGCCTGCTCGATGATTACCTGAGCTTCCGCTTTCGCTTTTTTCAGCTGGTCGGTCGCGCTGGCCTTTGCAAGGTCAAGATCCTTATGTGCTCGTTCAGCAGAAGCGAGACCGTCAGCAATTTCTTTCTGACGTTTCTCGATGGCTGCCATTAACGGCGGCCATACGTACTTCATGCAAAACCAGACAAAGAGAATAAACGCGATGGCCTGGCCGAGGATTGTTGCGTTAAGATTCACAGCACAATGCCTCTATCTAGTTAACCTTCTGATATTGCTCTTAATTCAAGCAACGCTTACTACGCGACAGCGAACATCACGTACAGACCCAGACCTACAGCGATCATCGGGATAGCATCCACCAGACCCATAACGATAAAGAACTGAGTACGCAGCAGAGGAATCAGATCAGGTTGACGCGCCGCGCCTTCCAGGAATTTACCCCCGAGGATGCCGATACCGATCGCAGCACCGATTGCCGCCAGACCCATCATCACAGCGGCAGCCATGTACAGCAGATCCATATTCAGGTTTTCCATGACAGTCTCCAGTTTGTTTCAGTTAAAACGTAGTAGTGTTGGTAAATTAATGCTCTTCGGACGCCATCGACAGATAGACAATCGTCAGAACCATGAAAATGAAGGCTTGCAGCGTAATAATCAGGATGTGGAAAATGGCCCACGGCACATTCAGAATCCACTGTGACCACCACGGCAACAGACCAGCAATCAGAATGAAAATCAGCTCACCGGCATACATGTTGCCGAACAGTCGCAGACCGAGAGAAACCGGTTTGGACAGCAGACTTACCCCTTCAAGGATTAAGTTGACAGGAATGAACGCCCAGTGATTGAACGGCTGCAGCGTCAACTCTTTAGCGAAGCCGCCGATGCCTTTCATTTTGATGCTGTAGAACAGAATAAGGATGAATACGCCCAGCGCCATCGACAGGGTGATGTTGACGTCAGCAGACGGCACCACGCGCGTTGCCGGCAGACCCAGCCAATGCTCAGCGATATACGGCAGCAGGTCGATAGGCAGTAAGTCCATCAGGTTCATAAGGAATACCCAGACGAAAATTGTCAGGGCCAGCGGCGCAATCAGCTTGCTTTTGCCATGGTACATGTCTTTGACGCTGCCATGCACAAAGCCGACTATCAGCTCAATCGCGGTCTGAAACTTGCCTGGCACGCCGCTGGTCGCTTTTTTAGCAACGCTACGGAACATCACCAGAAACAACAGACCCAGCACCACCGAGAAGAACATGGAGTCAATATTGAGCGTCCAGAAGGTGGCTGGGGGGTTCTGCGGATCCACCAGCGAGAAAGTACGCAGGTCCAGCTGAAGGTTATTCAGATGGTGTCCTATGTATTCCTGCGGCGTCATATTTTCTGAAGCCATGATGCCTTTTACCCTTTGTTGTTAATTACAGCCGGCGCCAGTATCTGAACCACCAGCACCAAAACCCACGTAACGATCAGCGGCAAAAACACCGCCTTTAAAACCGCCAACGCCACCACCAGTAAAACCAGCATCGCTAACACCTTGAAGGCTTCACCGAAGGCGAAAGTCCAGGACACGCGGCCCTTAGCAGGTGTATGCGCCTGGTGACGCCAGGCAAATATCATAAACAACATATTAGGCAGTGCCACTGCCAATCCCCCACATACTGCGGAGATGCCCCAGAAGGGGTCTTTGAGGCAAAACAGCAATCCACTTGCTATTACCGCCAGAAACTGAATGAACAGAAGCTTACGAGCAACGTTTCGACTCACGAGCGACACAGACATCACGTTTTTACTCCTGCTCACTTCGAGGTATGCCGCGTGTCGTATAAAACGTTCTTTAAGACTTAGAGTCAAGCATCAAAAAGCGGTCAAATTATACGGTGCGCACCCGTGATTTCAAACAATAAGTAGCCAAAAGGTGAATAAATGTTTAAATATTTTTCTCTGGCCCGCATTTTTAACTTTTAGCCAAAGTGTGAACGATCGTACAAAACTGCAAATAGCGCGAAAACACTGGCGATAAAGCGTGCACCAGATCACACATTAAACATATTCATGCTTACGCAATTCATTTACGTGTCAATTCATGCCTTTTCATCTTTTTGATATTTAAGCGTAAAACCAGGTACTGTTTTAAAAATACCAGCTTACACCTTAAAAACGCCCCATTGACATTTATAATAAAAATTTAACAAGCAAAAGTGATTTTTCGATTCGATTTTTAGCAGACTGATATTTACAAAGTTGATTACTCTCTGTTTTAACAAAAGAAGCGACGTTGTCATGTTGAAACGAAACCGTAAATCCAGAGTTAAATGTAACAACGCTGAAATGCGTTATACCTGTCGATTTTTAACACAAGCCGCGTCGTTTTTTTTCTATTTTTTTTGATAAAAATTAAACTTTGTTTGACTTAATAATCACCAGATGCCGCTCGCCTTCCAGTTGCGGAACGCGTAATTTTTCAACAGATTCGACGCTAAAATCGTCAGGTAGTGAGGCAATTTCATCCCCTGGCAATTGCCCTTTTAAGGCATAAAAACGCCCTTTCTCTCCCGGCAGATGATGACACCAGCTCACCATATCATTCAACGATGCGAAAGCGCGGCTGATAACGCCATCAAACGGCGGTTCGGAAGGATAGGCTTCAACGCGGCTTTGAACCGGCGTGATGTTTTCCAGTTTCAGTTCGTGCTGGACCTGACGCAGAAAACGTACCCGCTTGCCCAGGCTGTCGAGTAAGGTGAAATGCGCGTCAGGGAGAACAATAGCCAGCGGGATGCCCGGCAGCCCCGGTCCTGTTCCTACATCGATAAAACGCTGTCCCTGAAGATACGGCGCAACGACTATGCTGTCGAGAATATGGCGTACCAACATTTCGTTGGGATCCCGCACTGACGTCAGGTTGTATGCTTTGTTCCATTTGTGCAGCATATCAACGTAGGCGACCAGCAGCGTTTTCTGGTGATCGGTAAGAGAAATACCGGCATCAGCCAGCAGACGAGAGAGTTTGTTGAGCACGGTCATTACCTGTTAATAATCAAATGCCCGATGCGCTTTCGCTTATCGGGCCTACAAATTTGTAGGGCGGGTAAGCGAAGCGCCCCCGCCAAATTAGTGTTATCAAGCGCTACGACGCAGCATACCTTGTTTTTTCAGCCATACCAGCAGAATGGAGATTGCCGCTGGCGTAACGCCGGAGATACGCGATGCCTGGCCGATAGACGCCGGTTTATGATCGTTCAGCTTGGCGATAACTTCGTTCGACAGACCGGAAACCTGACGATAATCCAGCGTGGCAGGCAGCAACGTATTCTCGTTACGTAGTTGTTTTTCAATCTCATCCTGCTGGCGAGCGATATAACCTTCGTATTTGACCTGGATTTCCACCTGCTCAGCGGCTTGCTCATCTTCAAGCGCAGGCGCGAATGCGGCAAGCGAAGTGAGCTGCGCGTAGGTCATTTCCGGACGACGCAACAGATCTTCGCCGCTGGCCTCACGGGAGAGAGGCGTGGTCAAATGCGCATTCACTTCATCGGCGGATTCCGCAGACGGCGTTACCCATGTCGATTTCAGCCGCTGACGTTCGCGTTCGATATTTTCCAGCTTCTCGTTGAAGCGCGCCCAGCGTTCATCATCCACCAGACCCAGCTCGCGGCCCATTTCGGTCAAACGCAGATCGGCGTTGTCCTCACGCAGCATCAGGCGATATTCGGCGCGGGAGGTAAACATGCGATACGGCTCTTTGGTGCCCAGCGTACAGAGATCGTCCACCAGCACGCCGAGATAAGCCTGAGAACGCGCAGGCGCCCATCCCTCTTTGTCGGCGGAAAGACGCGCGGCATTCAGACCGGCGAGCAAGCCCTGCGCCGCAGCCTCTTCATAGCCGGTAGTACCGTTGATTTGACCAGCAAAGAACAGGCCGTGAATAAATTTACTTTCCAGTGTCGGTTTCAGATCGCGCGGGTCGAAGAAATCGTACTCAATCGCGTAACCAGGGCGAACGATCTTCGCGTTCTCCATGCCCTGCATGGAACGGACAATCTGCATCTGCACGTCAAACGGCAGACTGGTGGAGATACCGTTAGGGTAAATCTCGTTAGAGGTCAGTCCTTCCGGCTCAAGGAAGATCTGATGCTGGTTACGATCGGCAAAACGCATCACCTTGTCTTCGATCGAAGGACAGTAGCGTGGGCCGATCCCTTCGATCACGCCAGCGTACATTGGGCTACGATCGAGGTTATTACGAATCACATCATGGGTTTTCTCATTGGTATGCGTGATGTAACACGGCACCTGTTGCGGATGCTGAGAAGCATTCCCCATAAACGAGAAAACCGGCATCGGGTTATCGCCATGCTGTTGAGCCAACACGCTGAAATCGATAGTATGCGCATCAATACGCGGCGGTGTGCCGGTTTTCAGGCGACTGACGCGTAGCGGAAGCTCACGCAGACGGCGAGATAGCGGGATGGATGGCGGATCGCCAGCACGACCGCCGCTGTAGTTATCCAGACCAATATGAATTTTGCCGTCCAGGAAGGTTCCGACGGTCAGCACCACCGCTTTCGCGCGGAATTTGAGCCCCATTTGGGTCACAGCGCCGACAACGCGATCGTTTTCGACAATCAGATCTTCAACCGCTTGCTGGAAGATCATCAGGTTCGGCTGGTTCTCCAGCGCGGTACGCACCGCCTGGCGATATAAGACTCGATCCGCCTGAGCCCGGGTAGCGCGAACGGCCGGACCTTTGCTGGCGTTTAGTATCCTAAACTGAATACCTGCCTGATCAATCGCTTTCGCCATCAGACCGCCGAGCGCATCCACCTCTTTTACCAGATGTCCCTTTCCAATACCGCCGATCGCCGGGTTGCAGCTCATCTGTCCCAACGTGTCAATATTGTGTGTCAAAAGCAGAGTCTGTTGACCCATACGCGCCGCGGCCATCGCGGCCTCAGTGCCTGCATGACCCCCGCCAATAATAATGACGTCAAAAGGATCCTGATAAAACATGGTAATTGCCTCGCATAACGCGGTGTGAAAATGGATTGAAGCCCGGGCGGTGGATTCTACTCAACTTTAGCCGATGGAGAAAGCCCCGGGATCCGGGCTATTAAAAAGAAGATCTTTTTATTTAGAGATCTGTTCTATTGTGATCTCTTATTAGGATCGCGCCAGGCTGTGGATAACCAGGATCCTGTAATAAAGATCAATGCGTTGGAAAGGATCACTAGCTGTGAATGATCGGTGATCGTGGTCCGTATAAGCTGGGATCAAAACGGGTGCTTATACACAACTCAAAAAGTGAACAACGGTTATTCTTTGGATAACTACCGGTTGATCCAAGCTTTCCACCAGATTTATCCACAATGGATCGCACGATCTTTACACTTATTTGAGTAAATTAATCCAGGATCCGAGCCAAATCTCCGCTGGATCTTCCGGAATCTCATGTTCAAGGATGTTGATCTTCAGTGTTTCCCCAACCTGTTTTGCGCCAGCGTCTTTCAGTTCCGCTTCTATTTTCTCAATCGCGCCGCAAAACGTGTCGTATTCTCGACTACCAATGCCAATTGCGCCGAAACGTACCGCGGAAAGATCGGGTTTCTGCGTCTGAAGGTCTTCATAGAAAGGGGTCAGGTTGTCCGGAATGTCTCCGGCACCGTGCGTTGAGCTGATTATCAGCCAGATCCCGGAAGTTGACAGATCCTCTAATAACGGACCGTGCACCGTTTCGGTTGAAAAACCGGCAGCTTCCAGCTTTTCCGCCAGATGTTCCGCGACGTATTCGGCGCCGCCCAGGGTGCTGCCGCTGATAAGAGTAATGTCTGCCATTGATCGCTCGCTCAGGTAAAGAGGCTGCATTGTACTCTGTGAACGAGCTGGGATCTACCTGTGGAAAAATGTGGGATTAAAAAAGCCGATCATGGCTTGATGGTGCGCATGATCGGGTTCTGCAAGACGATCAGTGTCTCAGTGGACTGAATTTCATCAATTGTTTGGATCTTGTTGATAAGTACGTGCTGAAGCGCGTCGATTGATTTGCACATCACTTTTATAAAGATGCTGTAGTGACCGGTGGTGTAATACGCTTCCGTCACTTCATCCAGGCTTTCCAGCCGGGCCAGTGCGGAGGGATAGTCTTTGGCGCTTTTGAGAATGATGCCAATAAAGCAGCCCACATCGTAGCCCAGCTGTTTGGGGCTGACGTCAATCCGTGCGCCAGTAATAATCCCGGCCTGCTTCATTTTCTCGACGCGAACGTGAATGGTTCCAGGGCTAACGCCAAATTGTTTGGCCAGTTCGGCGTAGGCGGTGCGGGCATTTTCCATTAAGGCGTCAAGTATGCCGCGGTCCAGATTGTCGATCTGATAATTTTCCATCGCTTTTTCTTATGCAGATTAATGATTATCTCTATTTTAGCCATTATTTTTAACGAATCAAAATCGAAGTTAGCTTTTTATTTGTTGATTATTGAATAGTGCTTTCGTTTTGTTGCTTAATCATAGGCAACAGGACGCAGGAGTAAAAAAATGAAAACCGCTTACATTGCCAAACAACGTCAAATTAGCTTCGTGAAATCACATTTCTCTCGCCAGCTGGAGGAGCGTCTGGGTCTGATTGAGGTCCAGGCGCCGATCCTGAGTCGCGTAGGGGATGGTACGCAGGATAATTTGTCCGGCTGTGAAAAAGCGGTGCAGGTAAAAGTGAAAGCGTTGCCTGACGCCCAGTTCGAAGTGGTGCATTCACTGGCGAAGTGGAAACGTCAAACCCTGGGGCAACATGACTTCAGCGCGGGCGAAGGGCTGTACACGCACATGAAAGCCCTTCGCCCCGATGAAGACCGACTCTCTCCGCTCCACTCGGTCTATGTGGATCAGTGGGACTGGGAGCGTGTCATGGGCGATGGCGAGCGCCAATTTTCCACCCTGAAAAGCACAGTAGAGGCTATATGGGCAGGAATTAAAGCTACCGAAGCCGCGGTCAGTAAAGAGTTTGGTCTGGCGCCGTTCCTGCCGGATCAGATCCATTTTGTTCACAGTCAGGAACTGCTGGCGCGTTTCCCGGATCTGGATGCGAAAGGGCGCGAACGCGCGATCGCCAAAGAACTTGGCGCCGTTTTCCTGGTGGGGATCGGCGGTAAACTGAGCGATGGCCACCGCCATGATGTACGCGCGCCGGATTATGATGACTGGAGCTCCGCATCTGAGCTGGGCTACGCCGGTCTGAACGGCGATATCCTGGTGTGGAACCCGGTGCTGGAAGATGCGTTTGAGCTTTCCTCTATGGGTATCCGCGTAGATGCCGATACGCTGATGCGCCAGCTGGCGTTGACCGGTGATGAAGATCGTCTGCAACTGGAGTGGCATCAGGCGCTGCTGCGCGGCGAAATGCCGCAGACCATCGGCGGCGGGATTGGGCAGTCGCGTCTGACGATGTTGCTGCTGCAATTGCCGCATATTGGTCAGGTACAGTGCGGCGTATGGCCCGCTCAGGTTCGCGAAAGCATTCCTGCTATTTTATAAGCCGTTAGCGCCGCCAGCGTCTCAGCAGGCGGCTTCGCATCCCGGTGTCAAAGCGCCAGATATGATCGAAAATGCGCATGATGCCGGGTTTGCCGTGCGCCGACATCGCCACCGCATGGAATCGATGCTGGTGAAGACGCTGCAACTCTCCTACTTTGCTCACCACGTCATCCGGCAAGCGCTGGGCGATAAAATCCGAAATGACCACCGCATCGGCATCAAACCATTCCCGTCCCTGCATTCTTTCAATAATGGCGCGAAAACAGCTGGCGATATCTGTGCCGCCGCGAAAACGTTGACTTAAAAAGCGGATGGCCTGCTCGATACCTTCCGGGCCGGAGAGTTCATAACGCACAACGTCAGTGGAAAACAGCATAATAAAGCAGCGGCGGTTATCCGCCAGCGCAACGCGCATCAACGCCAGGCAGAACGCTTTTGCGCACTGCTCGTTAAAACCTCCCATCGAGCCTGAAGTATCGACGCAGACAATAAACGGTCCGCGCGGCTGCTCGTCGACATCCTGGTGTACTACCGGCCGTTCGGTCACTTTCTCACGCCACGCTTCGCCATGCAGGCGATAGGTGAGGAGCTGTTTTTCCACTAACCGGCGGTAAAATTCATATTCCAGCTCGGTGATGCCGAGCGTCGCCAGCTCTGGCGGCAACAGGCGCAGAATATCATCGCCTTGCTGTATACCGTCAACCTGCTCCGGCACCGTAGCGGGTTCGCGTACCAGTGTACGAAAGGTTTCCATCGGCGCGTCTTTTTTCGGTACCGATTTGGCTTCCCGCGAACGTCCCAGTTGTTCCGCCAGTTGCATTAGCTCCGGCTGGGCGGCGAGAAATTCGCCGTATTTTACGATCAGTTGATAATCACCACGTTTAAGCTGTCCCGCGCTCATATCCCACAGGCGGCCTGCGGCATTATCATTTTCCGCCAGCGTCGGTTCCAGTTGCCCGCTCAACGTCATCCGTTCCTGAACGTCACTCAGCAACTGCTCGCGCTCTTCTTCCAGTAGTTGCTGGTTTAACGTGGTGGCCTGCACGACCAGACTTAACCGCCAGCGTTGCAAAAAAAGCGTGTGTAGCGCAGGGGTAAAGGTACTGTTGCTCTCCGTCAACTGCTTCGCCTGCGCGGCATACGGTGAATGCAGGCGGTGAAGCAACGCCAGTATTTGCGGCAGTTGCACGATGAACTGTGGGGTAGAGAGAAGTTGGCTTTGCTGATAACACATGACCTCTTCCATGAGTTCCGGCGGAACGCGTGCGTCTTTAAGACGGCTGCGTAGCGCTTCCCGCCAGCGCGGGAGATCGGCGGTCACGGCGTTTTTTAAACGCGGAAACTTTTCAAAGAAAATGACCAGCTGTGGGGAAGCCAGTAGCGCGAGGATCATCTCTTCGACCATTCCCTCTTCGCTGACGGCCAGCATGGTATTTAGCGTATCCAGCGTCAGCATTGTTGCGCCTGGCGGATCTGTTCTCCTACATCCTGCAGGCTGGCCTCAATGCGCCCTAACCAGTCGCTGTGAATAAACAGGCAATGTTGCTGCTCGCTGAAGCGGGTATGTTGCTGGCGCCAGTCGTTTTCTAACGTTTCCAGCTGCTGTTTGATCTCCGCAGGCATACTGTCTTCAGCCGCTCCCGGTAACGCCAGACGGGTACCTTGTAGACTGATGTCGCGCACCACCAGATGTTGAGCGTTATCGACTTCCATATTCAACGTTTGGGCAAAGCCGATCCCGTTCAGTTTGCCGCGGATCTCGCCGCCTTTGGTCAGCCAAAGTTCCAGCGCGCTGCGGTCAAAGGTAATATGGATCACTTCCATATCATGCAGTTTTAGCGGTTTTTGTAGCAATAACGTCAACGTTGACGCGCTGGCTTCCGGCGGTAAAGTGTAATGCGGGCGACGGCTGAACATACCGCCTTCTTTAATGACGGTGAAGGCGGTTTTATCGCTTTGCTGTTGCTGCAACTGGAGGCGACGCTGGACGATACCGCCGAGGCGAGTCAGCATGGTCTGCTGCTGCCAGGCGTGTCCGGTCATCAATATTTCCAGTTGCTGTTGCATGAGATTCAGACTCTGCGCGTCATACCACAAGCAATCTTTTAGCAGGATAAGGTCAATCGGCGCAACCGCGTCGCGTCCGCTAAAGAAGGCGCTGGCCTGTAACAGGCGGATGGCTTTCTTCCAGCGACGGTCGGAGACATAAGGCGCATTCGGCAAATTATCCAGCTGTTGGCGCAGAGTAAATATCAGCTCAAAGACCGGATCAGGGAGTGAAATCGCGCCGATATCTTTTTGCCACTGTTGATATTCTTCGTCGCTAACCTGTAACGAGGCGGGGACCGGGTTATCGCTCTCATCCTGCTGACTAACCAGCATGGAGCGGAAATTGGCTTTATCCTGAACTTTATCCAGCCACAGGCGAATCAACATTCGGTCGTACAAGGCTTCCAGGCTGCTGTCCGCTTCGGGCAGTTCGTTAGAGGCCGCCACCAGCAGCCGCATCGGAATTTTTTCCTCAAATGCGCCGTTGCGGAAATGGCGTTCGTTAATGGCGGTCAGCAATGTGTTCAGGATAGCGGGCCCGGCTTTCCAGATTTCATCCAGAAAAACGATTTCGGCTTCGGGAAGGTAGCCGGTCGTTAAGCGTTCATAGCGACCTTCATCTTTCAGCGCCTGAATAGAGAGCGGGCCAAAAACCTCTTCCGGCGTGGAAAAGCGTGTCATCAGATATTCAAAAGCGCGGGCGCGCTGGAAAGCAAACTTCAGGCGGCGGGCAATCAGACTCTTGGCGATACCGGGCGGGCCCAACAAAAAGACGCTTTCACCGCTTAACGCCGCCAGTAGGCAAAGGCGTATGGCGTGACTACGTTCATACAGCCCCTTCTCAAGGGCGCTGCTCAGACGGGAAATTCTTTCCGCTAATAAATGTGGGTGAGCCATAATAAAGAGGCGTCCTTTCGACAAATGGATCATGCTAATTGCGAGTATAGACGTTTCACCACCGGGGCTATAATCGTCTGATGCGCTGTTTATTTTTCTTTGAGCCAGGTTAATCTGGCTTCATTTAGGGGTACGATTTTATGATTAATCGTGCATACTGTGCGCTTTTTTGTGGGCCAAGGGACTAAGCACACATTTCATATCTATACACTCATTCATTCAAACTACATCAAGGCGGCAAAGGAGTGAATCCCCTGGCACTAACATTCAACGTGTGACTGGGGTAAGCGAATGCAGCCGACAAGGAGGTAGCGTGAAGGGTGACGTGTATAAACGAAAGATGAGTCTATGAGCACTGATAATAAGCAATCGTTGCCTGCGATTACCCTCGCAGCTATTGGGGTTGTCTACGGTGATATTGGTACCAGCCCGCTTTATACGCTTCGTGAATGTTTGTCCGGTCAGTTTGGTTTTGGCGTTGAACGAGATGCCGTGTTTGGTTTTCTGTCGCTGATCTTCTGGCTACTCATCTTTGTGGTTTCCATCAAATATCTCACCTTCGTGATGCGCGCCGATAACGCGGGTGAAGGTGGAATTTTGACGCTGATGTCGCTTGCCGGGCGTAATACCTCGGCGCGCACCACATCCATGTTAGTTATCATGGGACTGATAGGCGGCAGCTTCTTCTATGGCGAAGTGGTGATTACGCCGGCGATTTCGGTGATGTCGGCGATTGAAGGCCTGGAGATTGTCGCGCCGCAGCTGGATACCTGGATTGTCCCGCTCTCCATTATTGTGCTGACTCTGTTGTTTATGATTCAGAAGCACGGTACGGGAATGGTCGGGAAACTCTTTGCGCCGATCATGCTGACCTGGTTTTTAATCCTGGCGGTACTTGGCCTGCGCAGTATTATCGCCAATCCCGAAGTGTTACATGCGCTGAATCCTGTCTGGGCGGTACGTTTTTTCCTTGAATATAAAACCGTATCATTTATTGCGTTGGGCGCGGTGGTGCTGTCGATTACCGGCGTAGAGGCGTTGTACGCCGATATGGGACACTTCGGTAAGTTCCCGATTCGCCTGGCGTGGTTTACCGTGGTACTGCCGTCGTTAGTACTGAACTACTTTGGTCAGGGCGCATTGCTACTAAAGCATCCGGAAGCGATTAAAAATCCCTTCTTCCTGTTGGCGCCGGACTGGGCGTTAATTCCGCTGCTGATTCTGGCCGCGCTGGCGACGGTGATCGCCTCCCAGGCGGTCATTTCCGGCGTCTTTTCGCTGACGCGTCAGGCCGTGCGTCTTGGCTATTTGTCGCCAATGCGCATTATCCATACCTCCGAGATGGAGTCCGGTCAGATCTACATCCCTTTCGTTAACTGGCTGCTTTATTTCGCAGTCGTGGTTGTTATTGTTAGCTTTGAGCACTCCAGCAACCTGGCGGCGGCCTATGGCATCGCCGTGACCGGCACGATGGTGCTGACGTCTATTCTTTCTACGACCGTGGCGCGTAAGAACTGGCACTGGAACAAATATTTTGTCGCGCTGATCCTCATCGCGTTCCTGTGCGTGGATATCCCGCTGTTCTCGGCTAACCTCGACAAATTGTTGTCCGGCGGTTGGCTGCCGCTGAGCCTGGGTCTGATCATGTTCACGATCATGACCACCTGGAAGAGCGAGCGTTTCCGTCTGTTGCGTCGTATGCATGAACACGGTAATTCGCTGGAAGCGATGATTGCTTCACTGGAGAAGTCACCGCCGGTTCGGGTGCCGGGTACTGCCGTATACATGTCGCGCGCGCTCAGTGTGATCCCTTTTGCTTTATTGCATAACCTGAAGCACAACAAAGTGTTGCATGAGCGCGTAATCTTATTGACGTTGCGTACGGAAGATGCGCCTTATGTGCATAACGTTCGCCGGGTGCAGATTGAGCAGTTGTCTCCGACATTCTGGCGCGTGGTGGCCAGCTACGGCTGGCGCGAAACGCCAAACGTTGAAGAGGTGTTCCACCGCTGCGGTCTGGAAGGGCTTAGCTGTCGGATGATGGAAACGTCGTTCTTTATGTCGCACGAGTCGTTGATTGTCGGCAAACGCCCGTGGTATTTGCGTTTGCGCGGTAAACTGTATTTGTTGCTGCAACGTAACGCTCTGCGCGCGCCGGATCAGTTCGAGATCCCGCCTAACCGCGTGATTGAGTTAGGAACGCAGGTCGAGATTTAACCTCCCATCACCATGCCGGGGGCCGCGTTGGCTTACCCGGCCTGGCCAATCCGTAGATTCCCACACGATAATCGCCTGATTTCCGCTAGCGAAACGTTTCGACGGCGATCACAATTCTGTTACGTCATGATGGTTTTATGAACACATCCAGGGTTACAATGCGGCCAGCGAAACGTTTCGCTAGTGGAGCAGAAAAATGAAGAAAGGCACCGTACTCAACTCTGAAATCTCGTCGGTCATTTCCCGTCTGGGGCATACTGATACTCTGGTGGTCTGTGATGCGGGTTTACCTATCCCGAATAGCACCGCGCGTATCGATATGGCACTAACCCAGGGCGTACCTTCTTTTATGCAGGTGGTGGATGTTGTGACCCGGGAAATGCAGGTTGAGGCGGCGATTCTTGCAACGGAAATCAAACAACAGAATCCGCAGCTCCACGAAACGTTGCTCACTCACCTTGAGCAACTGCAGCAACACCAGGGAAACACCATAAAAATTAGTTATACGACACACGAACAATTCAAAAAATTGACTGCAGACAGTCAGGCGGTGATTCGCAGCGGGGAGTGTTCCCCGTATGCGAACGTCATTCTTTGCGCTGGCGTCACTTTCTGAGGCCGCTATGGACGCATTACTGCAACTCAAAGGGATCGATAAAGCGTTCCCCGGCGTGAAGGCTCTCTCCGGCGCCGCGTTAAACGTTTATCCTGGCCGCGTTATGGCGCTGGTGGGGGAAAACGGCGCCGGAAAATCCACCATGATGAAAGTATTAACCGGCATCTATACGCGAGATGCGGGATCGTTGTTATGG
Organism: Salmonella sp. 2018103; assembly: GCF_026247685.1. Taxonomy (NCBI): domain Bacteria; kingdom Pseudomonadati; phylum Pseudomonadota; class Gammaproteobacteria; order Enterobacterales; family Enterobacteriaceae; genus Salmonella; species Salmonella sp. 2018103. The sequence goes on along the minus strand of NZ_CP111029.1, from coordinate 4,554,447 downwards.
CTGGGTAAAGAGACCACCTTTAACGGGCCTAAATCGTCTCAGGAAGCCGGGATCGGCATTATTCATCAGGAACTGAACCTGATTCCGCAGTTGACCATTGCGGAAAATATCTTCCTGGGCCGTGAATTTGTGAATCGCTTTGGCAAAATCGACTGGAAAAAGATGTATGCCGAAGCCGACCAGCTCTTAGCCAAACTCAATCTGCGCTTTAAGAGCGATAAGCTGGTGGGCGAACTCTCTATCGGCGATCAGCAAATGGTGGAAATCGCCAAAGTGCTGAGCTTCGAATCCAAAGTCATCATTATGGATGAACCGACCGATGCGCTGACCGACACTGAAACCGACTCTCTGTTCCGCGTTATCCGCGAATTAAAATCGCAGGGGCGCGGCATTGTCTATATCTCCCACCGTATGAAAGAGATTTTCGAAATTTGCGATGACGTGACGGTCTTCCGCGATGGGCAATTTATCGCCGAGCGTGAAGTGGCCACGTTGACCGAAGATTCTCTTATCGAAATGATGGTGGGACGTAAGCTGGAAGATCAGTACCCGCATCTGGATAACGCGCCGGGTGAGATTCGCCTCAAGGTCGATAATCTGTGCGGACCGGGCGTGAATGATGTCTCTTTTGTGCTGCGAAAAGGCGAGATTCTTGGCATTTCCGGCCTGATGGGCGCCGGTCGCACCGAGCTGATGAAAGTATTGTACGGCGCGATGCCGCGAACCAGCGGTTACGTGACGCTTGATGGACACGAAGTGGTGACGCGTTCTCCGCAGGACGGACTGGCCAATGGCATCGTTTATATCTCTGAAGACCGTAAGCGCGATGGACTGGTGCTCGGCATGTCAGTTAAAGAGAATATGTCGCTGACGGCGCTGGACTATTTCAGCCGCGCTGGCGGAAGCCTGAAACACAAAGATGAGCAACAGGCGGTGGGGGATTTTATCCGTCTGTTCAACGTCAAGACACCGTCAATGGAACAGGCGATAGGCCTGCTTTCTGGCGGTAATCAGCAAAAAGTGGCGATTGCCCGCGGGTTGATGACGCGCCCGAAAGTGCTCATTCTCGACGAGCCGACTCGCGGCGTGGACGTCGGCGCCAAGAAAGAGATTTATCAGCTTATCAACCAGTTTAAGGCCGACGGCCTGAGCATCATTCTGGTCTCATCTGAGATGCCAGAAGTATTAGGCATGAGCGATCGCATCATCGTCATGCATGAAGGGCATCTCAGCGGTGAATTTACTCGCGAGCAGGCCACCCAGGAAGTGTTAATGGCTGCCGCAGTGGGCAAGCTTAATCGCGTGAATCAGGAGTAAAAAAGATGACAACCCAGGCTGTTTCTGGTCGCCGTTATTTCACTAAAGCGTGGCTTCTTGAGCAGAAGTCGCTCATTGCCCTGCTGGTGTTGATCGCGATTGTTTCGACGTTGAGCCCCAACTTTTTTACCGTTAATAATCTGTTCAATATTCTTCAACAGACCTCCGTCAACGCCATTATGGCGGTGGGGATGACGTTGGTGATTCTGACATCGGGGATCGATCTGTCCGTCGGTTCCCTGCTGGCGCTCACCGGCGCGGTTGCCGCTTCAATCGTCGGCGTTGAAGTGAATGCGCTGGTCGCGGTTGCCGCCGCGCTGGCGCTGGGCGCTGCGATTGGCGCCGTCACTGGCGTTATCGTCGCGAAAGGCCGCGTACAGGCGTTTATCGCTACGCTGGTGATGATGCTGCTACTGCGCGGCGTGACGATGGTTTACACCGACGGTAGCCCTGTCAACACTGGCTTTACCGATAACGCCGATCTGTTTGGCTGGTTCGGTATCGGCCGTCCGCTGGGCGTTCCTACGCCGGTCTGGATCATGGCTATCGTCTTTATCGCCGCCTGGTATATGCTGCATCACACCCGTCTGGGACGCTATATCTACGCGCTGGGCGGTAACGAAGCGGCGACGCGCCTGTCTGGCATTAGCGTGAGCAAAGTGAAAATTATCGTCTATTCACTTTGCGGCCTGACAGCGTCGCTGGCGGGCATCATTGAAGTGGCGCGCCTCTCTTCCGCGCAGCCGACGGCGGGTACCGGCTATGAGCTGGATGCTATTGCCGCCGTGGTGCTGGGCGGCACCAGCCTTGCTGGCGGTAAAGGACGCATTGTTGGGACATTGATCGGCGCATTGATTCTCGGCTTCCTTAATAATGGTTTGAATTTGTTAGGTGTTTCCTCCTATTACCAGATGATCGTCAAAGCGGTGGTGATTTTGCTGGCGGTACTGGTAGACAACAAAAAGCAGTAACAACGACTACAGGACATCTGAAATATGAACATGAAAAAACTGGCTACCCTGGTATCTGCTGTTGCGCTGAGCGCCACCGTGAGCGCGAATGCAATGGCGAAGGACACCATTGCGCTGGTGATCTCTACCCTCAATAATCCCTTCTTCGTGTCGTTAAAAGACGGGGCGCAAAAAGAGGCGGATAAACTGGGTTATAACCTGGTGGTGCTGGACTCCCAGAACAACCCTGCCAAAGAGCTGGCGAACGTGCAGGATTTAACCGTTCGCGGGACCAAAATTCTGCTGATCAACCCGACTGACTCCGATGCGGTGGGTAACGCGGTGAAGATGGCGAACCAGGCGAAGATTCCGGTTATCACGCTTGACCGCCAGGCAACCAAAGGCGATGTCGTCAGCCATATCGCGTCTGATAACGTGCTGGGCGGTAAGATCGCTGGCGACTATATCGCGAAAAAAGCTGGCGAAGGCGCCAAAGTGATTGAGCTGCAAGGCATTGCCGGAACATCTGCGGCGCGTGAGCGTGGCGAAGGTTTCCAGCAGGCGGTAGCCGCCCACAAATTTAATGTCCTGGCCAGCCAGCCTGCCGATTTCGACCGTACTAAGGGTCTGAACGTCATGCAGAACCTGCTGACCGCGCATCCGGATGTTCAGGCTGTCTTCGCCCAGAACGATGAAATGGCGCTGGGCGCACTGCGCGCGCTGCAAACTGCCGGTAAAGCAGATGTGATGGTGGTTGGATTTGACGGTACGCCGGATGGCGAAAAGGCCGTAAAAGATGGCAAACTGGCAGCGACTATCGCTCAGTTACCGGATCAAATCGGCGCCAAAGGCGTTGAGGTGGCGGATAAGGTGCTGAAAGGCGAAAAAGTTCAGGCCAAATATCCGGTTGACCTGAAACTGGTCATCAAGCAGTAATAAACGACACGGGTCAACTATGGCCTGATGGCGACAGAAATACGCGAGCCTCCGCTGAGGTGAACGTAAAAAAAGAAAAGCAGGGCACGCGCCACCCTAACCGGTGGCGCACTTTGACGTGGAACCCCGAATATGAAAACCGCAGGTAATCTCATCGTCCTTGGCAGCATTAATGCCGATCATATCCTTAATCTTGAGTCCTTCCCTACCCCGGGTGAAACGGTAACCGGTAGCCATTATCAGGTCGCGTTTGGCGGGAAAGGCGCGAATCAGGCGGTTGCTGCGGGACGTAGCGGGGCAAATATTGCGTTTATCGCCTGCACGGGCGATGACGATATTGGCGACAGTATTCGTAAACAATTAGTCAGCGATCGTATTGATATCGCGCCAGTTAGCGTCATTAAAGGCGAGTCTACCGGGGTGGCGCTGATTTTCGTTAATGGCGAAGGCGAGAATGTCATCGGTATTCATGCCGGAGCGAATGCCGCGTTATCGCCGGCGTTGGTTGATGCGCAACGTGAACGTATCGCGCAGGCGGATGCGTTACTGATGCAGCTGGAATCGCCGCTGGAAAGCGTACTGGCGGCGGCGAAAATCGCCCATCAACATCATACTACTGTTGCGCTTAACCCGGCGCCTGCCCGTGAGCTACCGGATGAACTGCTGGCGCTGGTGGACATCATCACGCCAAATGAAACGGAAGCTGAAAAGCTGACGGGCGTGCGTGTGGAAAATGACAACGATGCCGCGAAAGCTGCGCAGGTTTTGCATGATAAAGGCATTCGAACCGTATTAATTACCTTAGGAAGCCGTGGCGTCTGGGCCAGCGTAGACGGCGAGGGCCGCCGCGTTCCTGGATTTAGCGTTGAGGCTGTCGATACCATTGCCGCCGGAGATACGTTTAACGGCGCCTTTATCACCGCGATACTGGAGGAGACGCCGTTGCCGGAAGCGATTCGCTTTGCCCATGCCGCCGCCGCGATTGCCGTAACGCGTAAAGGCGCGCAACCGTCCGTTCCGTGGCGCGAAGAGATAGAAGCGTTTTTACATCAGCAGGGGTAACGCTTGGCTACTATGAAAGATGTTGCCCGCCTGGCGGGAGTCTCTACATCGACGGTCTCTCACGTTATTAACAAAGATCGCTTTGTGAGTGAGACGATAACCGAAAAAGTTGAAGCGGCGATTAAATCACTTAACTATGCGCCTTCCGCGCTGGCGCGAAGCCTCAAGTTAAACCAGACCCGCACGATTGGTATGCTAATTACCGCCAGTACCAACCCTTTTTATTCCGAACTGGTGCGCGGCGTTGAGCGAAGCTGTTTTGAGCGCGGTTATAGTCTGGTGCTGTGCAATACCGAAGGCGACGAGCAACGGATGAACCGTAACCTGGAGACGCTGATGCAAAAACGGGTAGACGGTTTACTGCTGCTGTGTACCGAAACGCATCAGCCTTCTCGGGAAATCATGGAGCGTTATCCGTCTATTCCTACCGTCATGATGGACTGGTCGCCGTTTGATGGTGAGGGCGATAGCGATCTCATTCAGGATAATTCGTTGTTAGGCGGCGATCTTGCGACCCAACACCTTATCGATAAAGGATTTACCCGAATAGCCTGTATTACAGGCCCGCTGGACAAAACGCCAGCGCGTTTGCGGCTGGAAGGGTATCGGGCGGCGATGAAACGCGCAGGGCTGGCTATTCCGCAAGGCTATGAGATCACCGGCGATTTTGAATTTGGCGGCGGCTTTGACGCCATGCAGGCGTTACTCGCCCATCAACAGCGACCGCAAGCGGTTTTTACCGGAAACGATGCGATGGCTGTCGGCGCCTATCAGGCGCTATATCAGGCGGGGCTTCGTATTCCGCAGGATATGGCGGTCATTGGCTATGATGATATTGAGCTGGCGCGCTATATGACGCCGCCGCTGACGACTATCCATCAGCCGAAAGATGAATTGGGCGAGCTGGCTATTGATGTGTTGATTCATCGGATGGCGCAGCCCGCCTTGCAACAACAGCGACTTCAGCTTACTCCGGTTTTGACGGTGCGTGGGTCGGTTTAGATTTATGCCGTTCTTTAATCAGATTGTTGCCGTCTTTGGCTCTTAGCAGCATAAACATCAGCGCGGACACGATAGTGATCGCCCCCATCGTGATAAAGGTGTAGTGGAACTGTTCCACGGTACTGGTGCCCGCAAAACCTTCATAAATACGTAACACCGCCGCGCTGATCGCCACGCCTAAACTGATAGACAATTGCTGCGTAACCGCCAGAACGCTGTTGCCGCTGCTGGCGTTATCGTCCGTCAGATCCGCAAGAGTAATTGTATTCATTGCCGTAAATTGAGTGGACATCGCCATTCCAAGAATGAATAGCGGCAGTACGAGCATCCAGATCGGCATGGCGGGAGATTGAAACGAAAACTGGGCAATCATCAGACCGATAAATACCGTAATGCCGACCAGAGTCTTCCGGTATCCCAAACGTCGCAAAACCTGCGTTACGGTCGATTTCGCGATAATAGAACCCAAAGCTGTCGGCGCCATCATGCAGCCGGCGATCAGAGCCGGGTAGCCAAAACCAACCTGTAGCATTAACGGCATCAAAAAAGGTACGCAGCCTGTCCCCAGACGCGTGGCGAGGTTGCCGGCAATACCGACGGAAAATGTGCGTGTCTTAAACAGCGATAGTGATATTAACGGTGTCGGATGACGGCGGGCGTGGCGGATATAGGCCAATAGTAGAACGATACTGCAAAAAATAATGGCGGATGCGATCCATGTCGCCACAATCTTTTCGCCAAACAGTTCCATTCCGCTGGAAAATAAAACCAGACTTAACCCAAAAAGAAAGAAGCCGGTCATGTCAAACTTGCGACGCGGCGTGGTGAAGTTGGGCATATATTTGCGGGCATACAGAATGCCTGCAACACCAATGGGAATATTAATCAGGAAGATCCAGTGCCAGCTTGCCCAGGTCACCAGTACGCCGCCTAATACCGGCCCCAGAATCGGACCTACCAGCCCCGGCATAGTGACAAAGTTAAGAACAGGCAGCAGCTCACTACGCGGATAGGCTCGCAATAACGCAAGCCGCGCCACTGGCATCATCATCGCTCCGCCGACGCCTTGTACGACGCGAAAAATAACCAATTCAGATAGTGAACTGGAGAGCGCGCAGGCCAGCGAGCCTAACGTAAACAGACTTACGGCAACCATAAAGACGCGACGCGTACCGAAGCGGTCAGCCAGCCAGCCGCTTACCGGAATTAACATAGCTACTGTCAGGGTATAACTGATAATAGCGGACTGCATGGCGAGTGGTGAACGGTTAAGACTATGCGCAATAGCCGGTAAAGCGGTATTCAAAATGGTGGCGTCTAGCGCCTGCATAAAGAAGGCCATCGCCGCGATCCACGGCAGGCCAGCCATACTGCGCGCTTTTTTGCTGGTCATTCAATATCCTGTTAATTATCTGGTCTTTCATTGGGCGCTATTAACAACGCCTGGCAGGCCTGGAAAGCGCGTTCGCCGTCGCCATCAGCGATGGCATCAACAATGGCCTGGTGCAAATCCAGCTTTACCACCTCGTTATAGGTGATTGAGGTAAAGTAAGTGTGATAAACCGAATGAAATAGCGTCGCAAAAGAGATTAGAAAGGGATTGGCGCTCATTTCGTAGATATGCTCGTGCCACGCCATATCCACTTCAATCCAGCGTTCACGCTTAAAATGCTTTTTCAGCGCGACCATCTCTTCCATTAAGGCATTAAGCCGCGCTTTCTGCTCCGGTGTGCCAAGAGTCGCCGCCAGCAGGCAGGCTTGCGGCTCCAGGCTAATACGCATCACCAGAAAATGATCCACCACCTGATGAAAATTTTCTTCCGTCATCCACCAGGTCAGCAGCTCTTGATCCAGAAAGTTCCAGTTTCCCTGCGGCATCACCCGCGTACCAATGCGCGGACGGGGTAGCACCATACCTTTAGCCGTCAACGTTTTCACCGCTTCGCGAACTGCCGTTCGACTTACGCCGTACTGCTCGCCCAGTTCTATTTCGCCGGGAAGAATCGTACCAGGGGCGTAGTCACCCTTTAATATCCGCTGCGCCAGCTTTTCAGCCAGAACATAGGATAGATTTTTCTGTGCGGCTAATTGTTGTGCGCTTAAAGGCATGAATGTTCTTCCTTTCTCTTTCGTTTGGTTATTAGTATGCCACCTGGAAGTGTGATTGCAGTTGCAATAACGGCAATTTGCTTATTTTATGGCACGTTAAGCACGCCATTGATGAAAAAAGAGACACTCAGAAAATTATTTTAAATTTCCTCTTGTCAGGCAGAAATAACTCCCTATAATGCGCCACCACTGACACGGAACAACGGCATACAGACCGCCGGGTCAGCGGGGTTCAGACCAGAACCTCACGGAGAAAAGCGAAAATAAACGCTTGACTCTGAAGCGGGAAAGCGTAATATGCACACCCCGCGCCGCTGAGAAAAAGTGAAGCGGCACTGCTCTTTAACAATTTATCAGACAATCTGTGTGGGCACTCGAAGATACGGATTCTTGACGTCCTCGGACGAAAAATGAATACCAAGTCTCAAGAGTGAACACGTAATTCATTACGAAGTTTAATTCTTTGAGCATCAAACTTTTAAATTGAAGAGTTTGATCATGGCTCAGATTGAACGCTGGCGGCAGGCCTAACACATGCAAGTCGAACGGTAACAGGAAGCAGCTTGCTGTTTTGCTGACGAGTGGCGGACGGGTGAGTAATGTCTGGGAAACTGCCTGATGGAGGGGGATAACTACTGGAAACGGTGGCTAATACCGCATAACGTCGCAAGACCAAAGAGGGGGACCTTCGGGCCTCTTGCCATCAGATGTGCCCAGATGGGATTAGCTTGTTGGTGAGGTAACGGCTCACCAAGGCGACGATCCCTAGCTGGTCTGAGAGGATGACCAGCCACACTGGAACTGAGACACGGTCCAGACTCCTACGGGAGGCAGCAGTGGGGAATATTGCACAATGGGCGCAAGCCTGATGCAGCCATGCCGCGTGTATGAAGAAGGCCTTCGGGTTGTAAAGTACTTTCAGCGGGGAGGAAGGTGTTGTGGTTAATAACCGCAGCAATTGACGTTACCCGCAGAAGAAGCACCGGCTAACTCCGTGCCAGCAGCCGCGGTAATACGGAGGGTGCAAGCGTTAATCGGAATTACTGGGCGTAAAGCGCACGCAGGCGGTCTGTCAAGTCGGATGTGAAATCCCCGGGCTCAACCTGGGAACTGCATTCGAAACTGGCAGGCTTGAGTCTTGTAGAGGGGGGTAGAATTCCAGGTGTAGCGGTGAAATGCGTAGAGATCTGGAGGAATACCGGTGGCGAAGGCGGCCCCCTGGACAAAGACTGACGCTCAGGTGCGAAAGCGTGGGGAGCAAACAGGATTAGATACCCTGGTAGTCCACGCCGTAAACGATGTCTACTTGGAGGTTGTGCCCTTGAGGCGTGGCTTCCGGAGCTAACGCGTTAAGTAGACCGCCTGGGGAGTACGGCCGCAAGGTTAAAACTCAAATGAATTGACGGGGGCCCGCACAAGCGGTGGAGCATGTGGTTTAATTCGATGCAACGCGAAGAACCTTACCTGGTCTTGACATCCACAGAACTTTCCAGAGATGGATTGGTGCCTTCGGGAACTGTGAGACAGGTGCTGCATGGCTGTCGTCAGCTCGTGTTGTGAAATGTTGGGTTAAGTCCCGCAACGAGCGCAACCCTTATCCTTTGTTGCCAGCGGTCCGGCCGGGAACTCAAAGGAGACTGCCAGTGATAAACTGGAGGAAGGTGGGGATGACGTCAAGTCATCATGGCCCTTACGACCAGGGCTACACACGTGCTACAATGGCGCATACAAAGAGAAGCGACCTCGCGAGAGCAAGCGGACCTCATAAAGTGCGTCGTAGTCCGGATTGGAGTCTGCAACTCGACTCCATGAAGTCGGAATCGCTAGTAATCGTGGATCAGAATGCCACGGTGAATACGTTCCCGGGCCTTGTACACACCGCCCGTCACACCATGGGAGTGGGTTGCAAAAGAAGTAGGTAGCTTAACCTTCGGGAGGGCGCTTACCACTTTGTGATTCATGACTGGGGTGAAGTCGTAACAAGGTAACCGTAGGGGAACCTGCGGTTGGATCACCTCCTTACCTGAAAGAAGCGTTCTTTGCAGTGCTCACACAGATTGTCTGATGAAAAGTAAATAGCAAGGCGTCTTGCGATTGAGACTTCAGTGTCCCCTTCGTCTAGAGGCCCAGGACACCGCCCTTTCACGGCGGTAACAGGGGTTCGAATCCCCTAGGGGACGCCACTTGCTGGTTTGTGAGTGAAAGTCACCTGCCTTAATATCTCAAAACTGACTTACGAGTCACGTTTGAGATATTTGCTCTTTAAAAATCTGGATCAAGCTGAAAATTGAAACACAGAACAACGAAAGTTGTTCGTGAGTCTCTCAAATTTTCGCAACACGATGATGAATCACAAGAAACATCTTCGGGTTGTGAGGTTAAGCGACTAAGCGTACACGGTGGATGCCCTGGCAGTCAGAGGCGATGAAGGGCGTGCTAATCTGCGATAAGCGCCGGTAAGGTGATATGAACCGTTATAACCGGCGATACCCGAATGGGGAAACCCAGTGTGACTCGTCACACTATCATTAACTGAATCCATAGGTTAATGAGGCGAACCGGGGGAACTGAAACATCTAAGTACCCCGAGGAAAAGAAATCAACCGAGATTCCCCCAGTAGCGGCGAGCGAACGGGGAGGAGCCCAGAGCCTGAATCAGCATGTGTGTTAGTGGAAGCGTCTGGAAAGGCGCGCGATACAGGGTGACAGCCCCGTACACAAAAGCGCATATGCTGTGAGCTCGATGAGTAGGGCGGGACACGTGGTATCCTGTCTGAATATGGGGGGACCATCCTCCAAGGCTAAATACTCCTGACTGACCGATAGTGAACCAGTACCGTGAGGGAAAGGCGAAAAGAACCCCGGCGAGGGGAGTGAAAAAGAACCTGAAACCGTGTACGTACAAGCAGTGGGAGCACCCTTTGGGGTGTGACTGCGTACCTTTTGTATAATGGGTCAGCGACTTATATTCTGTAGCAAGGTTAACCGAATAGGGGAGCCGGAGGGAAACCGAGTCTTAATTGGGCGTTAAGTTGCAGGGTATAGACCCGAAACCCGGTGATCTAGCCATGGGCAGGTTGAAGGTTGGGTAACACTAACTGGAGGACCGAACCGACTAATGTTGAAAAATTAGCGGATGACCTGTGGCTGGGGGTGAAAGGCCAATCAAACCGGGAGATAGCTGGTTCTCCCCGAAAGCTATTTAGGTAGCGCCTCGTGAATTCATCTCCGGGGGTAGAGCACTGTTTCGGCTAGGGGGCCATCCCGGCTTACCAACCCGATGCAAACTGCGAATACCGGAGAATGTTATCACGGGAGACACACGGCGGGTGCTAACGTCCGTCGTGAAGAGGGAAACAACCCAGACCGCCAGCTAAGGTCCCAAAGTCATGGTTAAGTGGGAAACGATGTGGGAAGGCCCAGACAGCCAGGATGTTGGCTTAGAAGCAGCCATCATTTAAAGAAAGCGTAATAGCTCACTGGTCGAGTCGGCCTGCGCGGAAGATGTAACGGGGCTAAACCATGCACCGAAGCTGCGGCAGCGACACTCAGGTGTTGTTGGGTAGGGGAGCGTTCTGTAAGCCTGCGAAGGTGGCCTGTGAGGGTTGCTGGAGGTATCAGAAGTGCGAATGCTGACATAAGTAACGATAAAGCGGGTGAAAAGCCCGCTCGCCGGAAGACCAAGGGTTCCTGTCCAACGTTAATCGGGGCAGGGTGAGTCGACCCCTAAGGCGAGGCCGAAAGGCGTAGTCGATGGGAAACGGGTTAATATTCCCGTACTTGGTGTTACTGCGAAGGGGGGACGGAGAAGGCTATGTTGGCCGGGCGACGGTTGTCCCGGTTTAAGCGTGTAGGCTGGTTTTCCAGGCAAATCCGGAAAATCAAGGCTGAGGCGTGACGACGAGGCACTACGGTGCTGAAGCAACAAATGCCCTGCTTCCAGGAAAAGCCTCTAAGCATCAGGTAACACGAAATCGTACCCCAAACCGACACAGGTGGTCAGGTAGAGAATACCAAGGCGCTTGAGAGAACTCGGGTGAAGGAACTAGGCAAAATGGTGCCGTAACTTCGGGAGAAGGCACGCTGACATGTAGGTGAAGTGATTTACTCATGGAGCTGAAGTCAGTCGAAGATACCAGCTGGCTGCAACTGTTTATTAAAAACACAGCACTGTGCAAACACGAAAGTGGACGTATACGGTGTGACGCCTGCCCGGTGCCGGAAGGTTAATTGATGGGGTCAGCGCAAGCGAAGCTCCTGATCGAAGCCCCGGTAAACGGCGGCCGTAACTATAACGGTCCTAAGGTAGCGAAATTCCTTGTCGGGTAAGTTCCGACCTGCACGAATGGCGTAATGATGGCCAGGCTGTCTCCACCCGAGACTCAGTGAAATTGAACTCGCTGTGAAGATGCAGTGTACCCGCGGCAAGACGGAAAGACCCCGTGAACCTTTACTATAGCTTGACACTGAACATTGAGCCTTGATGTGTAGGATAGGTGGGAGGCTTTGAAGTGTGGACGCCAGTCTGCATGGAGCCGGCCTTGAAATACCACCCTTTAATGTTTGATGTTCTAACGTGGACCCGTGATCCGGGTTGCGGACAGTGTCTGGTGGGTAGTTTGACTGGGGCGGTCTCCTCCTAAAGAGTAACGGAGGAGCACGAAGGTTGGCTAATCCTGGTCGGACATCAGGAGGTTAGTGCAATGGCATAAGCCAGCTTGACTGCGAGCGTGACGGCGCGAGCAGGTGCGAAAGCAGGTCATAGTGATCCGGTGGTTCTGAATGGAAGGGCCATCGCTCAACGGATAAAAGGTACTCCGGGGATAACAGGCTGATACCGCCCAAGAGTTCATATCGACGGCGGTGTTTGGCACCTCGATGTCGGCTCATCACATCCTGGGGCTGAAGTAGGTCCCAAGGGTATGGCTGTTCGCCATTTAAAGTGGTACGCGAGCTGGGTTTAGAACGTCGTGAGACAGTTCGGTCCCTATCTGCCGTGGGCGCTGGAGAACTGAGGGGGGCTGCTCCTAGTACGAGAGGACCGGAGTGGACGCATCACTGGTGTTCGGGTTGTCATGCCAATGGCACTGCCCGGTAGCTAAATGCGGAAGAGATAAGTGCTGAAAGCATCTAAGCACGAAACTTGCCCCGAGATGAGTTCTCCCTGAGACTTTAGGTCTCCTGAAGGAACGTTGAAGACGACGACGTTGATAGGCCGGGTGTGTAAGCGCAGCGATGCGTTGAGCTAACCGGTACTAATGAACCGTGAGGCTTAACCTTACAACGCCGAAGATGTTTTGGCGGACTGAGAGATGATTTTCAGCACTGATTCAGAGTTGAGTACGCAATAATTTGCGCAGCAGCAAGGCGGCAAGCGAAGGAAAGGAAGGAGCATACAGAAGTATGTGACTGAGTTTACGAGCGCAGGCAACGCCGCTGATGCGATAAAGAATTGCGTACTGAGCACAAAAGAATTTGCCTGGCGGCACTAGCGCGGTGGTCCCACCTGACCCCATGCCGAACTCAGAAGTGAAACGCCGTAGCGCCGATGGTAGTGTGGGGTCTCCCCATGCGAGAGTAGGGAACTGCCAGGCATCAAATTAAGCAGTAAGCCGGTCATAAACCGGTGGTTGTAAAAGAATTCGGTGGAGCGGTAGTTCAGTTGGTTAGAATACCTGCCTGTCACGCAGGGGGTCGCGGGTTCGAGTCCCGTCCGTTCCGCCACCCTAATTAGGGGCGTAGTTCAATTGGTAGAGCACCGGTCTCCAAAACCGGGTGTTGGGAGTTCGAGTCTCTCCGCCCCTGCCAGAAATAATCCTTAGCATCTGCTAAGGATTTTTTTTGCCTAAAATTACCTAATTATCTGGTCAGGTAATCGTAAGTTCCCTTCTTTTTCTTTTCATCATTTTTATTGGTCATCCAGCACATCCGTTTTTAACAGATCGCAGATCAGCGAGTATTTATCGCTATTTTGCAGCCAAATGGCGTATAGCGGCCGTGAAAGCGTTGCGCTGTCGGCAACGGTATGTAATCCGCCCTTTTCATTTACCCAGTTTACAGGAAGCCAGCTACAGCCATTTAATGCGCTAAGCTGCTGTCGGGCGAGTTCGGCTGAGCTGGTTGTTAATACCGGCACTTCATCTGCTGCGATCAGCCCTGTTTCATGCTGTTGGAAGTCTGGTCCCCACTCCAGCCGCAGATAATTGAGTTCTGATTTCTTACGGGCAGGGCTGCTGCAATACAACGCCAGAGTGAAGTGCCCTAACAGCTGGCTGCTGAACTCATCCATTTTGGGCGCTTCGGTAGTAATGAGGAGATCAAGCTGGCGTTCATGAAGTTGCTTCACAAGCGATTGCCGTTGAGCGATTCTGGCTTCGAATTGCAGGCTACTTTGCGGCTCCTGTAGTTGGTACAGTCGCCCCAGCCAGGCGTTAAGCATACACTCCCATAAAGACGCGCTGGCGCCGATGGAAAACTCGTTATGGCGTGAGGTATGCGCCACCTCTTTACGTGCCGCCTGCCACGTATTCATCAGCGTTTCCGCATACGGTAAAAGTTTTTCGCCAGCTGTGGTTAAACGGATATTGTTTCTGTGCCGCGTAAAAAGGTTTACGCCCAGTTGATTCTCCAGTTGCCTGATACGAAAGCTCACCGCGGATTGCGTCAGGTAAAGTGCTTCTGCGGCCCGCCCGAAATGGCGTGTCCGGCTAACTTCCAGGAAAGTTTTTAACAATTCCGTATCCACTGTGCTCTCCACAAAATTATTTGTCGTTATGATTTAAATGTTTTGTTTTACACTCTGTCAAGCGTAACTAATACTCCGCGCCATAAATAGCTCAGACAAAGAATTAGGAGCGTGCAGGATGGCGGAAAGCTTTACGACGACTAATCGATATTTTGACAATAAACATTATCCACGTGGATTCTCTCGTCACGGTGATTTCACGATTAAAGAGGCACAACTGCTTGAGCGTCATGGTCATGCCTTTAATGATCTGGATCTTGGCAAGCGTGAGCCTGTGACTGAAGAAGAGAAGCTGTTTGTAGCGGTATGTCGCGGTGAACGCGAGCCGGTAACGGATGCAGAACGCGTCTGGTCCAAGTATATGACGCGTATCAAGCGTCCAAAACGCTTCCACACCTTGTCTGGCGGCAAGCCGCAAGTTGAAGGCGCAGAAGACTACACCGAAGCTGATGATTAATAAAAAGGGCGTAATGCCCTTTTTTTACGCCAGCAGCTTTTGCAAATGAATTAATAACCTGTCTATCGCCCGATAGCTTACCGCCTCCTGCAAATGCTGACGCGAGATCTGGTCAGCCAGTTCTATGTCGGCAATGGTTCTGGCCACTTTTAGTAAACGCTGCCAGGCGCGAATGGATAAACCAAGATGCACTAGCGTGTCTTCAAGCCAGCGGGCGTCATCGTGATGCAAAACACAATATTTTTGGATTTCGCGACCCTCCAGACGCGCGTTTAACTTCTTCTGGCGTCGGTACTGCCGTTCATGGGCGGCGATGACCCGCTTTTTTACCGTAGCGCTGCTCTCACCCTTTGAGGCATGTTGGCTAAGAATCCCGGGCGGTGGAAGCGGTATCTCAAGCGAAAGGTCAAAACGATCAAGAAACGGGCCTGACAACCGATTAAGGTAACGTAGTGTCTGTTCTGGCGTGCAGCGATTATGGTTTCCCTGATAATGTCCGGTCGGGCTGGGATTCATTGCGGCGATTAACTGGAACCTGGCAGGGTACGTTATTTTCGCTCTGGTACGGGATAAATGAATTTGACCGGATTCTATAGGTTCACGTAGCGCATCCAGTGTGCGTCGTTCAAATTCAGGCAATTCATCAAGGAACAAAATTCCGTTGTGCGCCAGCGATATCTCTCCTGGGGCGGGTATTGCGCCGCCGCCGACCATAGCAGTAAGTGAGGCGCTATGATGAGGTGAGCGAAAGGGGCGTTGCTGCCATCGTTTTTGTACCGTATCGGCATTAACCAGACTGAGGATCGCGGCGCTTTCCAATGCTTCTTCATTGCTTAATGGTGGAAGAATCCCGCTCAGTCGACTGGCCAACATGGTTTTACCCGTACCCGGCGGGCCGATCAATAGCAGATTATGTCCCCCTGCCGCTGTAATCTCCAGGCCGCGTTTACCCTGCTCCTGACCGATCACATCGCGAAGATCGGCAGTTGCGGTAGGCGATGCCATATCCTGAGCTAAAGGTCTTTCCAGGGCGTGTTTCCCTTCCAGAAAGGCGCAGACGGTTTGTAGATGATCGGCGATAAAACATCCTTCTTTGCTGATAAGCCCAACCTCCGCCGCGTTCTCTGTTGCGACGATAATATTTCTGCCGGCCTTGATGGCTTCCGTTGCACTTGATATTGCGCCAGGAACGCCGCGTAATGCGCCTGTAAGCGCTAACTCACCCACCAGCTCATATGCCTCAAGATTCGACGCTGTAAGCTGCTCAGACGCGGCCAGAAGCGCAACAGCAATAGGCAGGTCATACCTTCCGCCCTCTTTCGGTAGATCGGCTGGAGCAAGGTTAATGGTTATTTTTTTAGCCGGAAATTCATATCCGCTATTAATAATCGCACTACGTACCCGGTCACGCGCCTCTTTTACCGTGGTTTCCGGTAGGCCAACCATGGTTAATCCCGGTAATCCATTACTGATATGCACCTCTATAGTGATAGGCGGCGCATTGACGCCAAGTGCGGCGCGGGTATGAACAATCGCCAGTGACATAATCCCTCCTGTTACGTGGATTATGCGGAATAGAAGAGAAAATCGAATTACTGACTTTTTGTTTTTTAGCGGCTGCTTCCTGAATTTTGGCGTCATTTTCAGGCAAGAAACATCAAACTGGAAGAACGCTCGCAGAAGCGAAAAGAAGGAAAACAGGGTGTAGAGTGCGCCAAAAGGGGGAGGAAAACGTGAAAATTTTTCAGTTGCTAATTTTTCTTATAAAAAACAAAGCCCTTGTAGGCATTCACCTGCATTATCTGAAACGTGGTTAAAAAAATATCTTGTGCTATTGGCAAAACCTATGGTAACTCTTTAGGTATTCCTTCGAACAAGATGCAAGAATAGACAAAAATGACAGCCCTTCTACGAGTGATTAGCCTGGTCGTGATTAGCGTGGTGGTGATTATTATCCCACCGTGCGGGGCTGCACTTGGACGAGGAAAGGCTTAGAAATCAAGCCTTAACGAACTAAGACCCCCGCACCGAAAGGTCCGGGGGTTTTTTTTGGCCTGAAAAACTTAAGCGAGGAGCAGAGCGTGAATAACAGCATAAAATTCTGTTTCTCAAGATTTACGACGGGGATGTAACTATGAACGGGGCACAGTGGGTGGTACATGCTTTGCGAGCGCAGGGGGTGAAAACCGTATTTGGTTATCCTGGTGGCGCAATTATGCCGGTTTACGACGCGTTGTATGACGGTGGTGTGGAGCATTTGTTGTGCCGACACGAGCAGGGTGCCGCAATGGCGGCAATCGGTTATGCCCGTTCTACCGGCAAAACCGGTGTTTGTATCGCCACTTCCGGCCCTGGCGCCACTAACCTGATCACTGGCCTGGCGGATGCGTTGTTAGATTCGGTCCCCGTCGTCGCGATCACGGGTCAGGTGTCCGCCCCGTTCATCGGCACCGATGCGTTCCAGGAGGTGGATGTGTTAGGGCTGTCGCTGGCCTGTACCAAACACAGCTTCCTGGTGCAGTCGCTGGAAGAGCTGCCTCGTATCATGGCAGAGGCTTTTGAAGTCGCCAACGCTGGCCGTCCTGGCCCGGTTCTGGTGGATATCCCGAAAGATATCCAGTTAGCCAGCGGAGCGCTGGAGCCCTGGTTTACTACCGTTGATAACGAAGCGACCTTCCCGCAGGCTGATGTGGAACAGGCGCGCCAGATGCTGGAACAGGCGAAAAAACCCATGCTGTACGTCGGCGGTGGTGTTGGTATGGCGCAGGCAGTTCCGGCGCTGCGTAAATTTATCGCGGTAACGCAAATGCCAGTTACCTGCACGCTGAAAGGGCTGGGGACTGTTGAAGCTGATTATCCGTACTATCTGGGCATGCTGGGAATGCACGGTACTAAAGCGGCTAATTTCGCGGTGCAAGAGTGTGATTTACTGATCGCCGTTGGTGCACGTTTTGATGACCGGGTGACCGGTAAGCTGAATACGTTTGCGCCGAACGCCAGCGTAATCCATATGGATATCGACCCGGCGGAAATGAACAAACTGCGTCAGGCACACGTCGCGTTGCAGGGCGATTTAAATTCGCTGTTGCCGGCATTACAGCAACCGCTGAAGATCGACGCATGGCGTCAGTCCTGTGCAGAGCTGCGCGCAGAACACGCCTGGCGCTATGATCATCCTGGCGAGACTATCTATGCGCCGTTGTTGTTGAAGCAATTGTCGGAACGCAAACCCGCAGACAGTGTGGTGACGACGGATGTTGGGCAGCATCAGATGTGGTCAGCCCAGCATATGACTTACACCCGCCCGGAGAACTTCATCACTTCCAGCGGTCTGGGGACGATGGGATTCGGCTTACCGGCGGCCGTTGGCGCACAGGTAGCGCGACCGAATGATACCGTTATCTGTATCTCCGGTGACGGCTCCTTCATGATGAATGTTCAGGAGTTGGGCACCGTAAAACGCAAGCAGTTACCGTTGAAGATAGTCTTACTCGACAACCAGCGGTTAGGGATGGTTCGACAATGGCAGCAACTGTTTTTCCAGGAGCGATATAGCGAAACCACCCTGACCGATAACCCCGATTTCCTCATGCTGGCCAGCGCCTTCGGCATTCCAGGCCAGCACATTACTCGTAAAGACCAGGTTGAAGCGGCACTCGACACGATGTTGGCAAGCGAAGGGCCGTACCTGCTTCACGTCTCAATCGACGAACTTGAAAATGTCTGGCCGTTGGTGCCGCCTGGCGCCAGTAACTCTGAAATGCTGGAGAAATTATCATGATGCAACATCAGGTCAATGTATCGGCACGCTTTAATCCAGAAACCTTAGAACGTGTTTTACGCGTGGTGCGCCATCGTGGTTTTCAGGTGTGCTCCATGAATATGGAAGCCGCGACCGATGCGCAGAATATAAATATTGAATTGACCGTTGCCAGTCCCCGGTCGGTCGACTTACTGTTTAGTCAGTTAAGTAAACTGGTAGATGTTGCGCATGTCGCAATCTGCCAGAGCGCTGCCACATCACAACAAATCCGCGCCTGAGCGCAAAAGGAAGAAAAATGACGACGAAAAAAGCTGATTACATTTGGTTCAATGGCGAGATGGTGCGCTGGGAAGACGCGAAGGTTCACGTAATGTCTCACGCGCTGCACTACGGTACGTCGGTATTTGAAGGGATTCGGTGCTACGACTCTCACAAAGGCCCGGTAGTGTTTCGTCATCGTGAACATATGCAGCGCCTGCGCGACTCAGCAAAAATTTATCGTTTTCCGGTTTCCCAGAGCATTGATGAGCTGATGGAAGCCTGCCGCGACGTAATTCGTAAAAATAATCTGACCAGCGCCTATATCCGTCCGTTGGTATTTGTCGGCGATGTCGGTATGGGCGTTAACCCGCCCCCGGGATACACCACTGACGTCATCATCGCCGCGTTCCCGTGGGGGGCATACCTGGGCGCCGAAGCGCTGGATCAGGGGATCGATGCGATGGTTTCTTCCTGGAATCGCGCTGCGCCGAACACCATTCCGACCGCCGCGAAAGCGGGCGGGAACTATCTTTCCTCACTGCTGGTGGGTAGCGAAGCGCGCCGCCACGGCTATCAGGAAGGCATCGCCCTGGATGTAAACGGCTATATCTCCGAAGGCGCAGGCGAAAACCTGTTTGAGGTAAAAGATGGCGTGCTGTTTACTCCGCCGTTTACCTCTTCCGCGCTGCCAGGCATTACTCGCGACGCGATCATCAAACTGGCGAAAGAGCTGGGTATTGAAGTGCGCGAGCAGGTGCTGTCCCGTGAATCGCTGTATCTGGCCGACGAAGTGTTTATGTCCGGAACCGCGGCAGAAATTACTCCGGTACGCAGCGTTGATGGTATCCAGGTAGGTGAAGGCCGTTGCGGCCCTGTTACCAAGTGTATTCAACAAGCCTTCTTTGGTCTCTTCACTGGAGAAACCGAGGATAAATGGGGCTGGTTGGATCCGGTAAATTCATAATAAATAAAATTAATATTTTCCCAAAATAATTTGCGTCACAGGAAGGCGGCAACGCAGCGAATCCCCAGGAGCTTACTGTAGTAAGTGACTGGGGTGAGTGAGGCAGCCAACGCACCTGTGGCGTGAAGTATGAAGGGAAAAGATGGGGAGTAAATAAAGCATGCCTAAGTACCGTTCCGCCACCACCACCCATGGTCGTAATATGGCGGGTGCCCGCGCGCTGTGGCGCGCCACCGGAATGACCGACAGTGATTTTGGCAAACCGATTATCGCCGTGGTGAACTCATTCACTCAGTTTGTGCCGGGTCACGTTCATCTGCGCGATCTCGGTAAGCTGGTCGCCGAACAGATTGAAGCTTCCGGCGGTGTGGCGAAAGAGTTCAACACTATTGCCGTGGATGACGGGATCGCCATGGGGCACGGGGGTATGCTCTATTCACTGCCGTCGCGCGAGCTGATCGCCGACTCCGTGGAGTACATGGTGAACGCTCACTGCGCTGACGCGATGGTGTGTATCTCTAACTGCGACAAAATCACCCCAGGGATGCTCATGGCCTCGCTGCGCCTGAATATTCCGGTGATCTTTGTTTCCGGCGGACCGATGGAAGCCGGGAAAACCAAACTGTCCGATCAGATCATCAAGCTCGATCTGGTTGATGCCATGATTCAGGGAGCGGACCCGAAAGTCTCTGACGATCAAAGTAACCAGGTGGAGCGCTCCGCCTGTCCAACCTGCGGCTCCTGCTCCGGCATGTTTACCGCTAACTCCATGAATTGCCTGACCGAAGCGCTGGGCCTGTCGCAGCCGGGCAACGGTTCGCTGCTGGCGACCCATGCTGACCGGAAGCAGTTGTTCCTCAATGCCGGTAAGCGGATTGTTGAACTGACTAAACGCTATTACGAGCAGGATGACGAAAGCGCACTGCCACGAAGCATTGCCAACAAGGCGGCGTTTGAGAATGCGATGACGCTGGATATTGCGATGGGCGGTTCGACCAATACCGTTCTGCATCTACTGGCGGCGGCGCAAGAAGCGGAAATCGACTTCACCATGAGTGATATCGACAAGCTGTCCCGCAAGGTGCCGCAGTTGTGTAAAGTGGCGCCAAGTACCCAGAAATACCATATGGAAGACGTTCACCGTGCCGGCGGTGTGCTGGGCATTTTAGGCGAGCTGGATCGCGCCGGGCTGCTGAACCGCAACGTGAAAAACGTATTAGGCCTGACGCTGCCGCAAACGCTGGAACAGTACGACATCACGATTACGCAGGACGAAGCGGTTAAAAAAATGTTCCGTGCTGGCCCTGCCGGTATCCGTACTACCCAGGCGTTCTCGCAGGATTGTCGCTGGGATTCGCTGGATGACGACCGCGCAGCGGGTTGCATCCGCTCGCTGGAATATGCCTATAGCAAAGACGGCGGTCTGGCGGTGCTGTATGGCAACTTCGCCGAAAACGGCTGCATCGTTAAAACCGCGGGCGTCGATGACAGCATCCTTAAATTCACCGGCCCGGCGAAAGTTTACGAAAGCCAGGACGACGCGGTAGAGGCGATTCTCGGCGGTAAAGTAGTGGAAGGCGATGTAGTCGTGATCCGCTACGAAGGGCCGAAAGGCGGGCCGGGAATGCAGGAAATGCTCTATCCGACCAGTTTCCTGAAGTCGATGGGGCTGGGCAAAGCCTGCGCGCTCATCACCGATGGGCGATTCTCCGGCGGTACTTCGGGTCTTTCCATCGGCCACGTCTCGCCGGAAGCGGCCAGCGGCGGCACTATTGCGCTGATTGAAGATGGCGACACCATTGCGATTGATATCCCGAACCGCAGCATTCAGTTGCAGTTGAGCGAGGCTGAAATCGCCGCACGCCGCGAGGCGCAGGAAGCTCGCGGCGATAAAGCCTGGACGCCGAAAAATCGTCAGCGTCAGGTTTCGTTTGCCCTGCGTGCCTACGCCAGCCTGGCGACCAGCGCCGATAAAGGCGCGGTGCGCGATAAATCGAAACTGGGAGGTTGATGATGGCGGAATCTCAACCTCTGTCAGTCGCGCCGGAAGGGGCGGAGTATCTGCGCGCGGTGCTACGCGCGCCAGTATACGAAGCGGCGCAGGTGACGCCGCTGCAAAAAATGGAAAAGCTCTCGTCACGTCTGGACAACGTTATTCTCGTCAAACGCGAAGACCGGCAGCCGGTACATAGCTTTAAGCTGCGCGGCGCTTACGCGATGATGGCCGGATTGACCGAAGAACAAAAAGCCCACGGCGTGATTACCGCGTCGGCGGGGAACCATGCACAGGGCGTGGCGTTCTCCTCCGCGCGGCTTGGCGTGAAGTCGCTAATCGTCATGCCAAAAGCAACGGCGGATATTAAAGTCGATGCGGTACGCGGTTTTGGCGGCGAAGTGCTGTTGCACGGCGCTAATTTTGATGAAGCGAAAGCGAAAGCTATTGAACTGGCCCAGCAGCAGGGTTTTACCTGGGTGCCGCCGTTTGATCACCCAATGGTGATCGCCGGGCAGGGCACGCTGGCGCTGGAGCTGCTTCAGCAGGATTCGCATCTCGATCGTGTCTTTGTGCCGGTTGGCGGCGGCGGCCTGGCGGCGGGCGTAGCGGTGCTGATCAAACAATTGATGCCGCAAATCAAAGTGATTGCCGTCGAAGCGGAGGATTCCGCCTGCCTGAAAGCGGCGTTGGAAGCCGGTCATCCAGTGGATCTCCCGCGCGTTGGGTTGTTTGCTGAAGGCGTGGCGGTAAAACGCATCGGCGACGAAACCTTCCGCCTGTGCCAGGAATATCTCGACGACATTATTACAGTCGATAGCGACGCGATCTGCGCGGCGATGAAAGATCTGTTTGAAGATGTGCGTGCGGTGGCGGAGCCGTCCGGCGCGCTGGCGCTGGCTGGGATGAAAAAATATATCGCTCAGCACAATATTCGCGGCGAACGCCTGGCGCACGTCCTTTCCGGCGCCAACGTCAACTTCCACGGCTTGCGCTATGTGTCTGAACGCTGCGAGCTGGGGGAACAGCGCGAAGCGTTACTGGCGGTGACCATTCCGGAAGAAAAGGGGAGCTTCCTCAAATTCTGCCAGTTGCTTGGCGGGCGTATGGTCACTGAATTTAACTACCGTTTTGCCGACGCGAAAAATGCCTGTATTTTTGTCGGCGTCCGCGTCAGTCAGGGGCTGGAGGAGCGAAAAGAGATTATCACCCAACTGTGCGACGGCGGTTATAGCGTAGTGGATCTCTCCGACGATGAAATGGCGAAGCTGCATGTGCGCTATATGGTCGGCGGACGCCCCTCCAAGCCATTACAGGAGCGTTTGTTCAGCTTTGAGTTTCCGGAATCGTCCGGTGCCTTGCTGAAGTTCCTGCATACGTTGGGTACCCACTGGAATATTTCGTTATTCCATTACCGCAGCCACGGTACCGATTATGGCCGCGTGCTGGCGGCGTTCGAGTTAGGCGATCATGAGCCGGATTTCGAAACCCGGCTGCATGAGCTGGGCTATGAATGCCATGATGAGAGCAATAACCCGGCGTTCCGGTTCTTTCTGGCGGGTTAATTCAGCGTTTAGTTTTTCAGGCCCACAAAGTAAAGTGGGCCTGATATCCAGATATTATCTTCCCTCAGTTATTGGGCTTTTCTGCCAGTCCGGAGCATCCACTCATTTAATTTTGCGAGACGTTTTCCAGAAGGCGCCCAATCTGCTTGTGGTGAAACTCGGCTCACCATATCGTTAGCACCGCCATCACTCGCACCTGTTAAAAACAATGTATAAAATTTTATACACAAGGATGTTATGTTACTCACCCGAGCTCTCTCAAATGAAAAAGAAATTCGATGAGTGGGATCTTCTCTGGAGGACCTCCTGGCTTTTCCCATAACGGTACGTAAAGCAGTCGGTTATCAGCTTCATAAAATTCAATATGGAATTGAACCGGATGACTGGAAACCGTTTTCAGAAATTGGGGCTGGGGTAAATGAAATTCGGATTCGTGACAACAATGGTATCTATCGCGTTATGTATGTCGCTAAGTTTGAAGAAGCACTCTACGTTTTGCATAGTTTCCAAAAACAGACGCAACAAACCAGCAGCACGATAAAAACATCGCCAGAACGCGTTATAACCGGGTGGTACAACAACGGAGAAACAGCTTGTGATTGCCAAAACTGATAGTGATATTCGCCATGTGACGCCATCTGGCGGTAATGTTTTTGCTGATTTTGGGGTTCATAAGCAGGACGCAGAAAAGTTTTACATTGATTCCCTGAGTGAAATCGAAAACACGTTAGCCATTAAAGAACAGCTCATGGAAGAAATTACCCTCTGGATTACGCGAAACCAGATGAAGCAAGCCGAGGTTGCTACAGTTTTGCATATATCCCGACCGCGCGTTTCTGATGTCGTCAACAAGAAATGCAGCAAATTCACCATTGATGCTCTGGTGAATATGCTTAGCCGTATTGGGAAGCCTGTTCGGGTAATGGTAGGGCCGTAAAACTAATTCGGTAAAATCTTCCAGAACGCATCAATTAGCGGCTCATGCAGCCGCTTTTTTTGCGCGCAGACGCCAAGCTCAAACGGCGTTTTTTCATCACTACGTTCTAAAATCATCACCCGGTTGCGCACCGGTTCCGGGCTGTTTTCCAGCACCACTTCCGGCAGCAGCGCCACGCCGCAGCCCAGCGCCACCATTGAAACCATCGCTTCATGACCGCCGACGGTGGCGTAAATCTGCGGATTGCTGATTTTATGGCGGCGAAACCACAGCTCAATGCGGCGGCGTACCGGCCCCTGATCGGCCATGATAAACGGCACCGTCGACCAGTCGGGCTTATCAACCGAAACCTGATTACGCACCGGGCAGGGCAGCGCCGGGGCGATCAGCACCACCGCCAGATTCTCCAGCATCGAAAACGCCACCGCGCCGGGTAGCGTTTCCGGCTTACCAGCAATCGCCAGATCGGCTTCGCCGGTGACCACTTTGTCCATGGCATCGGCGGCGTCGCCGGTGGTGAGCTTAATTTCCACCGAGGGATGTTCGGCGCGAAAACGGTCGAGGATCGGCGGCAGATGACTGTATGCCGCGGTCACCGAGCAGAAAATATGCAGTTCGCCGGAAAGGGATGGCCCCTGCTGATCGAGGGTATGGCGCAACTGCTGATATTGCAAAAGTGTCTGTTGGGCAAACACTCGCAGCTCTTCACCCGCTTCGGTCAGCGTGACCGTGCGGTTATCACGCACAAACAGCGGCTGGCCGAGATCTTCTTCCAGCCGCTGGATCTGCCGGGAGAGCGTGGAGGGGCTGACGTGCATCGCCCGCGCGCTGCGGCCAAAGTGGCGGCTTTCCGCCAGATGCAGGAAGGTTTTTAGATCGCGTAAATCCACAGACAGACCTCCGGTTTTTGACGTTGCATAAACCGCAACATAACGTTGTGAATATATCAATTTCCGCAATAAATTTCCTGTTGTAATGTGGGTTCATTCGCACAGATAGCAATCTGTAAACCGAACAATAAGCGCGACACACAACATCACGGAGTACACCATCATGGCTAACTACTTTAATACACTGAATCTGCGCCAGCAGCTGGCGCAGCTGGGTAAATGCCGCTTTATGGGCCGCGACGAATTCGCCGACGGCGCGAGCTACCTGCAGGGTAAAAAAGTGGTCATCGTCGGCTGTGGCGCTCAGGGTCTGAACCAGGGCCTGAACATGCGTGACTCCGGTCTGGATATTTCTTACGCCCTGCGTAAAGAAGCGATTGCTGAGAAGCGTGCTTCCTGGCGTAAAGCGACCGAAAACGGCTTCAAAGTAGGCACCTACGAAGAGCTGATCCCGCAGGCGGATCTGGTGGTTAACCTGACGCCGGACAAACAGCACTCCGACGTGGTGCGCTCCGTACAGCCGCTGATGAAAGACGGCGCGGCGCTGGGCTACTCCCACGGCTTCAACATCGTGGAAGTGGGAGAGCAGATCCGTAAAGACATCACCGTGGTGATGGTAGCGCCGAAATGCCCGGGTACCGAAGTGCGTGAAGAATACAAACGTGGTTTCGGCGTGCCGACGCTGATCGCCGTTCACCCGGAAAACGACCCGAAAGGCGAAGGCATGGCGATTGCTAAAGCCTGGGCGGCAGCCACCGGCGGTCACCGTGCGGGCGTACTGGAATCTTCTTTCGTGGCGGAAGTGAAATCCGACCTGATGGGCGAGCAGACTATTCTGTGCGGTATGTTGCAGGCCGGTTCTCTGCTGTGCTTCGACAAGCTGGTGGCAGAAGGCACCGACCCGGCATACGCCGAAAAACTGATTCAGTTTGGCTGGGAAACCATCACCGAAGCGCTGAAGCAGGGCGGCATCACCCTGATGATGGACCGCCTGTCTAACCCGGCGAAACTGCGTGCTTACGCGCTGTCCGAACAGCTGAAAGAGATCATGGCGCCGTTGTTCCAGAAACACATGGATGACATCATCTCCGGCGAATTCTCGTCCGGCATGATGGCTGACTGGGCTAACGACGATAAGAAACTGCTGACCTGGCGTGAAGAGACCGGTAAAACCGCGTTCGAAACCGCACCGCAGTTTGAAGGTAAAATCGGCGAGCAGGAGTACTTCGATAAAGGCGTGCTGATGATTGCGATGGTGAAAGCGGGCGTTGAGCTGGCGTTCGAAACCATGGTCGATTCCGGCATCATCGAAGAGTCCGCTTACTACGAATCACTGCACGAACTGCCGCTGATCGCCAACACCATCGCCCGTAAGCGTCTGTACGAAATGAACGTGGTTATCTCCGATACCGCAGAATACGGTAACTACCTGTTCTCTTACGCTTGCGTACCGCTGCTGAAACCGTTTATGGCGGAATTGCAACCGGGCGATCTGGGTAGTGCTATCCCGGAAGGCGCGGTAGACAACGCACAGCTTCGCGACGTGAACGATGCGATTCGTAGTCATGCGATTGAGCAGGTAGGTAAGAAACTGCGCGGCTATATGACGGATATGAAGCGTATTGCGGTAGCGGGTTGATATACCTTGTCGGGTGGCGCTAGCGCTTACCCGACCTACAAAATCAAGCAGACGATGTAGGCCGGGTAAGGCGTAGCCGCTACCCGGCTTTTTATTTGCGATACAATACCTTAATGATGTGGTAACCGAACTGGGTATGCAGCGGGCCGGTTGGCTCCAGTACCGGGCAGGAAAAGACTACTTTATCGAATGCCGGAACCATCTGGCCCTGACGAAATTCGCCTAAATGACCGCCTTTTTTACCGGAGGGGCAGATAGAATGCTTCTTCGCCAGCTTCTCAAAATCGCCGCCGTTTTTAATTTGCTCCAGAAGATCTAAAGCCAGTTTCTCTTCTTTTACAAGAATATGCAGTGCTGCTGCCATTTTTGCCATTATTGTGTTCTCACGTCGCAAAGATTGGCCGTCACTTTATCACTCCTTAGGCCGTCAGACATATACTCTTCGCCATTACAGGACAGATGTCCCGCCTGATTTAATGAACCGGGAGATAAGCGGCATTTTTAGCGGGCGTATTTCGGATGCGCGGGACGGCGGTCCTGTCCTTTCTGACAAGGGGCGAGATACCATGAACATAATGAAAAACGCAGAATTTCCAGACGACTGGCTTTTAGGGCTACGCCAGGTTGTACGCGACCCAGTGCTCTATGAATTACTCAAATACTGCCCGTTGGAAATCATGCAGTACAGGGCGTTTATGCGATGTCGCTTGAGTATGTTCTGCTGACGGGGGTTCTTACAGTTGGATCAAGAGCGCACAGCGTAATGGCTATACGCCGCTTGCCGCCAGAGCCCGCTGATTGATCTTTTCCAGGCTGCCTGAAAAAGCAGCCTGGTCTTCTCTGGGCCTCGCTTTCTGCTACAATCCCTCCCCCGTTCGAAGATTGAGCACTATTCCCATGCGTTTAAATCCCGGCCAACAACACGCTGTCGAATTCGTCACCGGACCCTGCCTGGTGCTGGCAGGAGCGGGTTCTGGTAAAACTCGCGTAATTACCAATAAAATTGCCCACCTGATCCGCGGATGCGGCTATCAGGCCCGGCATATTGCGGCGGTGACGTTTACCAACAAGGCAGCGCGTGAGATGAAAGAACGCGTCGGGCAGACGCTCGGCCGTAAGGAAGCGCGCGGTTTGATGATCTCCACCTTTCATACGCTAGGGCTGGATATTATTAAGCGCGAGTACGCTGCGCTGGGGATGAAATCGAACTTTTCATTGTTTGACGATACCGACCAGGTCGCCTTGCTCAAAGAGCTGACCGAAGGCCTGATCGAAGACGACAAGGTTCTGTTGCAACAGCTGATCTCCACGATCTCCAACTGGAAAAACGATCTCAAAACGCCTGCACAGGCAGCGGCGGGGGCGAAAGGTGAACGCGATCGTATTTTTGCCCACTGCTACGGGCTTTACGACGCCCATATGAAGGCATGTAACGTTCTCGATTTTGATGATTTGATTTTGCTGCCGACGCTGCTGCTGCAACGCAATGATGAGGTGCGCGAGCGCTGGCAGAATAAAATTCGTTATCTGCTGGTGGATGAATATCAGGATACTAACACCAGCCAGTATGAGTTGGTTAAGCTGCTGGTCGGGCAACGCGCGCGTTTTACGGTCGTAGGCGATGACGATCAGTCTATCTACTCCTGGCGCGGGGCGCGTCCGCAAAACCTGGTGTTACTGAGCCAGGATTTTCCGGCGCTGCAGGTGATTAAGCTGGAGCAAAACTATCGTTCTTCGGGCCGCATCCTGAAAGCGGCGAATATTCTCATCGCCAACAATCCGCACGTCTTTGAAAAGCGCCTCTTTTCCGAGCTCGGTTACGGCGCGGAACTCAAAGTGTTAAGCGCAAACAATGAAGAGCATGAAGCTGAGCGCGTTACCGGCGAACTGATTGCCCATCACTTTGTGAACAAGACCCAGTACAAGGATTACGCCATTCTGTATCGCGGGAATCATCAGTCGCGGGTATTTGAAAAATTCCTCATGCAGAACCGCATTCCGTACAAAATTTCCGGCGGCACCTCATTCTTCTCCCGTCCGGAGATTAAAGACCTGCTGGCCTACCTGCGGGTGTTGACCAACCCGGATGATGACAGCGCTTTCCTGCGCATCGTGAATACGCCAAAACGCGAAATCGGTCCGGCCACTCTGCAAAAACTGGGTGAATGGGCAATGACGCGTAATAAAAGCCTGTTTACCGCCAGCTTTGATATGGGGCTTAGCCAAAAGCTGACCGGACGTGGTTACGATTCATTGACGCGTTTTACCCACTGGCTGGGGGAAATCCAGCGTCTGGCCGAACGCGAGCCTGTCGCCGCCGTGCGCGATCTCATCCACGGTATTGACTATGAATCCTGGTTGTACGAAACCTCGCCGAGCCCCAAAGCGGCGGAAATGCGTATGAAAAACGTTAACCAGCTCTTTAGCTGGATGACTGAGATGCTGGAAGGCAACGAACTCGATGAGCCGATGACGCTGACCCAGGTGGTTACACGCTTTACGCTGCGCGATATGATGGAGCGCGGCGAGAGCGAAGAAGAGCTGGATCAGGTACAGTTGATGACGCTTCATGCATCTAAAGGACTGGAGTTCCCGTATGTCTATATGGTGGGAATGGAAGAAGGATTTTTGCCGCATCAAAGCAGCATTGACGAAGATAACATTGAGGAAGAGCGTCGGCTGGCCTATGTCGGGATCACTCGCGCGCAGAAAGAGCTCACCTTTACATTATGTAAAGAGCGCCGTCAGTATGGGGAACTGGTGCGCCCGGAACCCAGTCGCTTCCTGTTAGAACTGCCGCAGGATGATTTAATCTGGGAGCAGGAGCGCAAAGTGGTAAGCGCTGAGGAGCGAATGCAAAAAGGGCAAAGTCACCTGGCTAATCTGAAAGCCATGATGGCGGCAAAGCGAGCGAAATCGTAGGCCGGATAAGCGAAGCGCCATCCGGCAATCAGACCACGGTTAGCGAACGTCCAGCGGCCAGTGTACATAGCTTTGCCACTGGCTTTCCTGATCAATCAACTCTTTACCCAGCGGGTGATGCGCCAGCCAGTCGCCAGGCAAGGTTAACGTCAGATTTTCATTTAGCGCCTGTAGCGTAATTTCTGGTACCAGATCGTCACGACGGCGACCGGCAAAAAGAATCGCCAGGCGCAGCAAACGGCATAGCTGTTCCGCAACACGGGGCGGTACCGCATTTTGCTGATGAAGCGAAGAGAGATCGACCGGATTGGTCTGATTCAGTAAGAGGGTGGCGAGCAACTTTTTCTGCGCGGGCGTATAGCCAGGCAGATCCAAATGGCGTACTAAATAGGCGGCATGATAGGGCGCCTGTTTAAAATCAACGCTCAGACCGATCTCATGCAACTGGCAAGCGCTAAGCAACAGTTCACGACTGATAGGCTCAATATGCCAGGCATTTTCTACCTGTTTGAGGAAGTTATCTGCCAGCTTCGCTACGCGGTTCGCCTGATCGGTATCGACGATAAACCGACGCTGAATGTTTCGCAGCGTGCGGCTGCGGATATCCTGATCTACCGCCAGATGCAACATCCCATACACCAGCCCTTCGCGTAACGCGCCGCCTGCCAGCGTCATGCTCTGGATGTTCAGCTCGGTAAATATCGCGATCAGAATAGCCAGCCCACTTGGGAAAACCAGCGCGCGTTCCAGCGTCAGGCCTTCGATTTCCAGTTCTTCCAGACGCCCGCACTGTATCGCGCGTTGTTTTAGCTGCTGCAGTTTGGCGAGCGTAATGCGCTCGTCCATCCCCTGCGCCATCATGATTTCCTGCAATGCCTGTACGGTGCCGGAGGCACCCACGCAGACCTTCCAGCCATGAAAACGCAGTTCATCGGCAACCGGACGCAGTACATCGCGCGCGGCCTTCTCCGCATCATCAAAGTTTTCTTGCGCCAGATTACGATCGCTAAAATAGCGTTCAAGCCACGTTACGCAGCCCATCGACAGGCTAAACAGCGACGTGGTTTGCGCGCCAGTGCCGGTAACCAGTTCAGTGCTGGCGCCGCCGATATCCACCACCAGCCGCTGATCTGCGCCGCCGGTGGTATGAGCGACCCCCTGATAAATCAGCCGCGCCTCTTCTTCGCCGCTGATAACCTGCACCGGACAACCAAGGATAGTCTGCGCTTTCGCGATAAATTCACCCGCATTGACGGCGAGACGCAATGTTGCGGTGGCAACCACGCGGATTTGCGGCTGCGGAATATCCTGCAAACGTTCAGCAAACAGGCGCAGACATTGCCAGCCGCGTTCCATCGCTTCAGCTGAAAGGTGGTTGTCGTTGTTCAGACCCGCGGCCAGACGCACCTTGCGTTTTATTCGGGTCAGCGTCTGGATGCTTCCCGCCGCCTCGCGCACGACCAGCATATGAAAACTATTGGAACCGAGATCAATAGCGGCATACAACGAGGTGGAATTCATACACTTCATCCTTCAACCTGTATCCGTGTTGGCTGCGTACTCTTCCTAAGCTCATCGGGATTTGTTTTCTTGCCGCCTTGATACAGGCTAAATGATTTTGTGTATGGCATAACTTTTCTTAACCTGAACGACGACGATTACGCGGAGCGCCAGCGCGGCGCGGACCATTGCCAGGACGCGAACGCGTCAGGCGCAACGGCTTGGGCAGATCGTTCATGAGCGCTTCCGGATTGTATTTGCTGACCGGAATCGAGTGGCCGATATAGCTCTCAATGGCGGGCAGATTCAGCGCATACTCTTCGCAAGCCAGGCTGATGGAATGTCCGCTGGCGCCAGCGCGACCGGTACGACCGATACGGTGAACATAGTCTTCACAATCATCTGGCAGATCGTAGTTAAAGACGTGCGTTACGGCGGGGATATGCAACCCGCGCGCCGCGACATCGGTCGCCACAAGAATATCCAGATCGCCGCGGGTGAACTCATCCAGAATCCGCAGGCGCTTTTTCTGCGCGACGTCACCGGTCAGCAGACCAACACGATGACCATCTGCCGCCAGATGTCCCCAGATATCTTCGCAACGATGCTTGGTGTTGGCGAAAATAATGGCGCGATCCGGCCACTCTTCTTCGATCAGCGTTTGCAGTAAACGCATTTTCTCTTCATTAGAGGGGTAGAAAAGCTCTTCTTTAATGCGGTGGCCGGTCTTTTGCTCCGGTTCCACTTCAACATATTCGGCGTTGTTCATCTGTTCAAACGCCAGCTCGCGAACCCGATAAGACAGAGTGGCGGAGAACAACATGTTCAGACGCTGCGCAGCCGGCGGCATACGACGGAACAGCCAGCGGATATCTTTAATAAAGCCCAAATCGTACATGCGATCGGCTTCATCGAGTACGACGACCTGAATGGCGCCGAGGTTAATGTGGTTTTGTTTGGCGTAGTCGATCAGTCGGCCCGTCGTACCAATAAGAATATCAACGCCGCTTTCCAGCACTTTAAGCTGCTTGTCGTAACCATCGCCGCCGTAAGCCAGGCCTAATTTTAAGCCAGTCGCTTGCGCCAACGGCTCCGCGTCTGCGTGAATTTGTACGGCTAATTCACGCGTCGGCGCCATGATCAGCGCGCGCGGCTGGTTCACCTTGCGATCGTCGATCGCGGGATGAGAAAGTAAATAATGAAACGTTGACGTCAGAAACGCCATCGTTTTCCCGGTACCGGTTTGCGCCTGCCCTGCAACGTCACGACCCGCCAGCGTTAGCGGAAGGGCCAGTGCCTGAATGGGCGTACAATTATAAAACCCTTTTTTTTCAAGGGCTTCAACCACCTGAGGGTGCAGGGCGAAGTCGGAAAACTTCTGTTCTGTTAAATGTGTTTTGCTCATAGTGTGGTAGAATATCAGCTTACTATTGCTTTACGAAAGCGTATCCGGTGAAATAAAGTCAACCTTTGTTGGCGAAGTTAACATCAGCACCTCGTTGGTTAATGCTACACCAACACGCCAGGCTTATTCCTGTGGAGTTATATATGAGCGATAAAATTATTCACCTGACTGACGACAGTTTTGACACGGATGTACTCAAAGCGGACGGGGCTATCCTCGTTGATTTCTGGGCAGAGTGGTGCGGGCCGTGTAAAATGATCGCTCCGATTCTGGATGAAATCGCTGACGAATATCAGGGCAAATTGACCGTTGCCAAACTGAACATTGACCAGAACCCAGGTACTGCGCCTAAATATGGCATCCGCGGTATTCCGACTCTGCTGCTGTTTAAAAACGGCGAAGTGGCGGCAACCAAAGTAGGCGCACTGTCTAAAGGTCAGTTGAAAGAGTTTCTCGACGCCAATCTGGCGTAATACCTTTTATACGTCGAATGACAAAGGCGCTGTATGGTCAGGCGTCTGTCATTCGACGAATGATTAAGGTATCAGGCAGTTTCGTGGCGTCTGTTGTCCTTACGTTATTCTTAAATTGTCAGGATCTCTGGACGCCCGGTCTGAGTCGTGCTAAGTTAGTATTGACTTCGAATTAAACATACCTTATTAAGTTTGAATCTGGTTTTATCCGTCACTTCCCGTTTTTTCTCGCACGAGAAGTGGAAAGATTCCTGGCTCTTCGCTCATTCCGTCTTGTCGTTTCAGTTCTGCGTACTTTCCTGTGACCAGACAGCGAACAGACATGAGTTGATAGCCGTAAACAGGCATGGATGACCCTGCCATACCATTCACAACATTAAGTTCGAGATTTACCCCAAGTTTAAGAACTCACACCATTATGAATCTTACCGAATTAAAGAATACGCCGGTTTCTGAGCTGATCACTCTCGGCGAAAGTATGGGGCTGGAAAACCTGGCCCGTATGCGCAAGCAGGACATTATTTTTGCCATCCTGAAGCAGCACGCAAAGAGTGGCGAAGATATCTTTGGCGACGGTGTGCTGGAGATATTGCAGGATGGATTTGGTTTCCTCCGTTCTGCAGACAGCTCCTACCTCGCCGGTCCTGATGATATCTACGTTTCCCCCAGCCAAATCCGCCGTTTCAACCTCCGCACTGGTGATACCATTTCTGGTAAGATTCGCCCGCCGAAAGAAGGTGAACGCTATTTTGCGCTGTTGAAAGTTAACGAAGTTAACTACGACAAACCGGAAAACGCCCGTAACAAAATCCTCTTTGAGAACTTAACCCCGCTGCACGCAAACTCTCGTCTGCGTATGGAGCGTGGTAACGGTTCTACCGAAGACTTAACGGCACGCGTTCTGGATCTGGCTTCGCCGATCGGTCGCGGCCAGCGCGGTCTGATTGTCGCGCCGCCGAAGGCGGGTAAAACCATGCTGCTGCAGAACATCGCGCAGAGCATCGCGTATAACCACCCAGACTGCGTGCTGATGGTGCTGCTGATTGACGAACGTCCGGAAGAAGTAACCGAGATGCAGCGTCTGGTGAAAGGCGAAGTGGTTGCGTCTACCTTTGACGAACCGGCATCCCGCCACGTTCAGGTTGCTGAAATGGTTATCGAGAAGGCGAAACGTCTGGTTGAACACAAGAAAGACGTTATCATTCTGCTCGACTCCATCACCCGTCTGGCGCGTGCCTACAACACCGTGGTGCCGGCTTCCGGTAAAGTATTGACCGGTGGTGTGGACGCTAACGCCCTGCATCGTCCGAAGCGTTTCTTCGGCGCGGCGCGTAACGTGGAAGAGGGCGGTAGCCTGACGATCATCGCGACGGCGCTTATCGATACCGGTTCCAAGATGGACGAAGTTATCTACGAAGAGTTTAAAGGCACCGGTAACATGGAGCTGCATCTTTCGCGTAAGATCGCTGAAAAACGTGTCTTCCCGGCTATCGACTACAACCGTTCCGGTACCCGTAAAGAAGAGCTGCTCACCACTCAGGAAGAGCTGCAGAAAATGTGGATCCTGCGTAAGATCATCCATCCGATGGGTGAAATTGACGCGATGGAATTCCTCATTAACAAACTGGCGATGACCAAAACTAATGACGACTTTTTCGAGATGATGAAGCGCTCATAACCTGGTCTTTACCTGAAAACGCCACGTTTTTACGTGGCGTTTTTGTTTTATATCTGTAATCTTAACGATACATTTACAAAATGATGATAAACCGGGTCGGGGCTTCGCCATCCATTCGTTATCGGTATCGTGTGGTTGATATTTAAACAATTCTGCCTGATTCAGAGCAGGGTTTCCCTTCTGAATAAAGGTCTTCATGGTTATACTTCTGGTACTAATTTTATCTGAGAGCACGCATTGTGAATTTACTGACCGTGAGTACTGATCTCATCAGTATTTTTTTATTCACGACACTGTTCCTGTTTTTTGCGCGTAAAGTCGCAAAAAAAATCGGTTTAGTGGATAAACCCAACTTTCGTAAACGCCACCAGGGGCTGATACCGTTGGTTGGAGGGATTTCGGTTTACGCAGGGATTTGCTTCACATTCGGAATCGTTGACCACTATATTCCTCATGCGTCGCTTTATCTTTCTTGTGCGGGCGTACTGGTTCTTATCGGTGCGCTGGACGACCGTTTTGATATCAGCGTGAAGATCCGTGCGACCATACAGGCCGCGATCGGTATCATTATGATGGTATTCGGTAAGCTCTATCTTAGCAGCCTCGGCTATATCTTTGGCTCCTGGGAGATGGTGCTCGGTCCCTTCGGCTATTTCCTTACTCTGTTTGCCGTATGGGCGGCGATCAACGCTTTCAATATGGTGGACGGTATTGACGGCCTGTTGGGCGGGCTATCCAGCGTCTCATTCGCGGCGATGGGGCTGATTTTATGGTTTGACGGTCAAACCAGCCTGGCAATATGGTGCTTCGCCATGATCGCCGCGATTCTGCCTTACATTATGCTTAATCTCGGTATTTTGGGGCGGCGTTATAAAGTCTTTATGGGCGATGCCGGTAGTACTCTGATTGGTTTTACCGTTATCTGGATCTTACTGGAAACGACGCAGGGGAAAACTCACCCTATCAGTCCGGTTACCGCGCTATGGATTATCGCTATCCCGCTGATGGATATGGTGGCGATTATGTATCGCCGTCTGCGTAAAGGAATGAGTCCCTTCTCACCTGATCGTCAGCATATTCACCATCTTATCATGCGCGCCGGATTTACCTCTCGTCAGGCGTTTGTACTGATTACGCTTGCCGCCGCCATTCTGGCGGGAGTCGGCGTAGCGGCAGAATATTCTCATTTTGTTCCTGAATGGGTTATGTTGGTGCTCTTTTTGCTAGCATTCTTCCTCTATGGCTACTGCATTAAGCGGGCCTGGAAGGTGGCGAGATTTATTAAGCGTGTGAAGCGTCGCCTGCGCAGACACCGTAAGAACCGGCCAAACTTAACCAAGTAAATGAGGATACGATGACACAACCATTACCGGGGGCACGCGCGGTGAGCGCTGAAAATGAACTGGATATTCGCGGGTTGTTTCGTACTTTATGGGCTGGCAAATTCTGGATTATCGGCATTGGCCTGCTATTTGCCCTTATCGCGTTAGCCTATACCTTTTTTGCTCGTCAGGAGTGGAGTGCGACGGCGATCACCGATCGCCCAACCGTAAATATGTTGGGCGGTTATTACTCCCAGCAGCAGTTTCTGCGCAACCTGGATATTAAGACCGATCCTGCTTCTTCTGATAAGCCCTCGGTGATGGATGAAGCGTATAAAGAGTTCATCATGCAACTTGCCTCCTGGGATACGCGTCGCGATTTCTGGTTACAGACGGACTATTACAAGCAGCGAATGGTCGGGAATAGCAAAGCTGATGCGGCGATGCTTGATGAACTGATCAATAACATACAGTTTACGCCCGGCGATTTTACACGCGCCATCAACGACAACGTGAAGCTGATTGCTGAAACTGCGCCGGATGCCAATAATCTGCTGCGTCAGTATGTCGCATTCGCCAGCCAGCGGGCGGCGAGCCATCTGAATGATGAATTAAAAGGTGCCTGGGCTGCGCGTACCGTGCAGATGAAAGCGCAGGTCAAACGGCAGGAAGAGGTTGCGAAAGCGATCTATTCACGTCGTGTAAACAGTATTGAGCAGGCGCTCAAAATTGCGGAACAACATAATATTTCTCGTAGCGCGACGGATGTCCCGGCGGATGAATTACCGGACTCAGAGCTTTTTTTACTCGGTCGCCCTATGTTGCAGGCGCGTCTTGAAAATCTGCAAGCGGTTGGCCCTGCGTTCGATTTGGACTACTTTCAAAATCGGGCAATGTTGAATACGCTTAATGTGGGGCCGACCCTGGACCCTCGTTTTCAGACCTATCGTTATTTGCGTACGCCGGAAGAACCGGTAAAACGTGATAGCCCACGCCGAGCCTTCCTGATGATTATGTGGGGTATCGTTGGGGCGCTAATCGGTGCGGGCGTTGCCTTAACCCGTCGCCGCACGATTTAGCAACACCTCTGCAGTAGGGGGCTGGGCCCCTGCTGTCTATTCGAAGAGAATCGATGTGAAAGTACTGACTGTATTTGGTACACGACCGGAGGCCATTAAGATGGCGCCTCTGGTCCATGCGCTGGAAAAAGATCCTCATTTCGAGGCCAAAGTATGCGTTACTGCGCAGCATCGGGAGATGCTTGATCAGGTATTAACTCTTTTTTCTATTGTGCCTGATTACGATCTCAACATTATGCAGCCGGGACAGGGGTTGACGGAAATTACCTGCCGAATTCTGGAGGGATTAAAGCCGATCCTGGCAGATTTTAAACCTGATGTGGTGCTGGTTCATGGCGATACCACCACTACGATTGCTACCAGCCTGGCGGCTTTCTATCAACGAATTCCGGTAGGGCACGTAGAAGCCGGGTTGCGAACCGGCGATCTCTATTCCCCCTGGCCGGAAGAGGCAAACCGCACGCTGACCGGACATCTGGCGATGTACCACTTTGCGCCGACGGAAAACTCGCGGCAGAATCTGTTGCGGGAGAACATTCCGGATGAGCGCATTTTTGTCACTGGCAATACCGTTATCGACGCGCTGATCTGGGTACGCGATCGCGTTCTGACGAGCGATACATTACAGGCTGAACTGGCCGAGCAGTATCCTTTCCTCAACGCGAATAAGAAGATGATTTTAGTGACCGGTCATCGGCGTGAAAGCTTTGGTCAGGGCTTTGAGCATATCTGCCAGGCGCTGGCGGAAATCGCCGCCGCGAACCAGAATGTGCAAATTGTCTATCCGGTGCATCTCAATCCCAACGTCAGCGAACCTGTCAACCGTATCCTCGGCCATGTTGAAAACGTGGTACTGATTGAGCCGCAGGACTACTTACCTTTTGTCTGGCTGATGAATCACGCCTGGCTCATTCTGACCGATTCCGGCGGTATTCAGGAAGAAGCGCCGTCATTAGGTAAGCCGGTATTGGTCATGCGTGAAACCACAGAGCGTCCGGAAGCCATTACCGCTGGTACGGTAAGACTGATCGGCACGGACTCCCGGCGCATTGTGGCGGAAGTTATGCGTCTGCTGCACGACGAAAATGAATATCAAACTATGAGCCGCGCCCATAATCCTTATGGTGACGGGCAATCATGCGCGCGCATTTTACAGGCGTTAAAAAGTTATCGGGTATCGTTATGAGTTTTACGACCATTTCTGTTATTGGGCTGGGGTATATCGGATTACCGACTGCGGCCGCTTTTGCTTCCCGCCAGAAGCAGGTTATCGGCGTGGATATCAACCAACATGCGGTAGACACCATAAATCGCGGTGAAATTCACATCGTGGAGCCGGCGTTGGGCAATGTGGTGAAGATGGCGGTGGAAGGCGGCTTTCTGCGTGCGACGACGACACCTGTCGAGGCCGATGCGTACCTGATTGCCGTGCCGACGCCATTCAAAGGCGATCACGACCCTGACATGGCCTATGTGGAAGCCGCGGCGAAATCCATTGCGCCGGTATTAAAAAAAGGGGCACTGGTGATTCTGGAATCAACATCGCCGGTCGGCGCAACGGAGCAAATGGCCGGCTGGCTGGCCGGGATGCGCCCGGATCTGACCTTTCCCCAGCAGGCGGGCGAGCAGACCGACGTGAATATCGCCTATTGTCCGGAGCGTGTGCTGCCGGGTCAAGTGATGGTGGAACTCATTAAAAATGACCGCGTGATTGGCGGTATGACGCCAGTATGTTCGGCTCGCGCCAGCGCGCTGTACAAAATTTTCCTTGAGGGCGAATGCGTTGTCACCAACTCGCGCACCGCAGAGATGTGCAAGCTGACGGAAAATAGCTTCCGTGATGTGAATATCGCCTTTGCGAATGAATTGTCGCTGATTTGCGCCGAACAGGGGATTAACGTCTGGGAATTGATCCGCCTGGCGAACCGCCATCCGCGCGTCAATATTTTGCAGCCGGGCCCAGGCGTTGGCGGGCACTGCATTGCGGTTGATCCGTGGTTTATTGTGGCGCAAAATCCGCAGCAGGCGAGACTGATTCGCACCGCGCGTGAAGTGAACGACGGCAAACCGCACTGGGTGGTCGATCAGGTAAAAGCCGCGGTCGCAGATTGCCTGGCGGCCACCGATAAACGCGCCAGCGAAGTGAAAATCGCCTGTTTTGGGCTGGCCTTTAAGCCGAATATCGACGATCTGCGCGAAAGCCCGGCGATGGGGATCGCGCAAAGTATCGCCCGCTGGCACAGCGGCGAAACCCTGGTCGTCGAACCGAATATCCATCAGTTGCCGAAAAAATTGGACGGACTTTGCACTCTGGCGAAACTGGACGCGGCGCTGGCCGCCGCCGATGTGCTGGTGATGCTGGTCGATCATGACGAATTTAAAGCGATTCCCGGCGATGCGGTTCATCAACGTTATGTGGTTGATACCAAAGGAGTCTGGCGCTGATGAAACGGATTCTGGTGACCGGCGGCGCAGGCTTTATCGGATCTGCGGTGGTGCGGCATATCATCCATGAAACGGCAGACGCGGTGGTGGTGGTGGATAAACTCACCTATGCGGGCAACCTGATGTCTCTGGCGTCGGTGGCGCAAAGCGACCGTTTCGCCTTTGAGAAGGTGGATATCTGCGATCGGGCATCACTGGAGCGAGTTTTCCAGCAGTACCAGCCCGATAGCGTGATGCACCTGGCGGCGGAAAGCCATGTAGACCGTTCCATCGACGGCCCGGCGGCGTTTATTGAAACGAATATCGTTGGTACTTACACCTTGCTGGAAGCCGCTCGCGCTTACTGGTCCGCTCTTGACGCGGACGCTAAAGCGGCGTTCCGCTTCCACCATATCTCCACCGATGAAGTGTATGGCGATCTGCATACTGCAGACGATTTCTTCACCGAAACCACGCCATATGCGCCAAGCAGCCCTTATTCCGCCTCCAAAGCCAGCAGCGACCATCTGGTACGCGCCTGGTTACGTACCTACGGTTTGCCTACGCTTGTCACCAACTGCTCTAATAACTACGGGCCCTACCATTTCCCGGAAAAACTGATCCCGCTGATGATTCTGAACGCGCTGGCGGGTAAACCATTGCCGGTCTATGGCAACGGCCAGCAAATTCGCGACTGGCTGTATGTGGAAGATCATGCCCGTGCGTTGTATCACGTGGTGACGAACGGCGCGGTGGGCGAAACGTATAATATCGGCGGTCATAACGAACGTAAAAATCTGGATGTGGTCAGGACGATCTGCGCTCTGCTGGAAGAACTGGCCCCACAAAAACCGCAGGGTGTGGCGAATTATCACGATCTGATAACCTTCGTCGACGATCGACCCGGCCATGACTTACGCTATGCCATTGACGCGTCGAAAATCGCCCGCGAGCTGGGCTGGACGCCGCAGGAAACCTTCGAAAGCGGGATGCGAAAAACCGTTCAGTGGTATCTCGCCAATGAGGCCTGGTGGAAACCCGTGCAGGATGGCAGTTATCAGGGCGAACGCTTAGGTCTGAAACGCTAAACGGCAGGTTCTTACTCCTGGAGGAGAAACGAATGAAAGGCATCATTCTGGCCGGAGGTTCCGGTACCCGGTTGCATCCCATTACGCGCGGCGTATCAAAGCAGCTTCTGCCCGTCTACGATAAACCGATGATTTACTATCCGTTATCGGTGCTAATGCTGGCGGGCATTCGTGAGATCTTGATCATCACCACGCCGGAGGATAAACGCGACTTTCAGCGTTTGCTGGGTGACGGCGCAGCGTTCGGTATCGATTTACACTATGCCGAACAGCCCAGTCCGGACGGGCTGGCGCAGGCCTTTATCATTGGCGAAACGTTCCTCAACGGTGAACCCTCATGCCTGGTATTGGGCGACAATATCTTTTTTGGTCAGGGTTTTAGCCCCAAACTCCGTCAGGTCGCGGCGCGTACCGAAGGCGCTACGGTATTTGGCTATCAGGTCATGGACCCGGAACGCTTTGGCGTCGTGGAGTTTGACGATGATTTTCGCGCGCTCTCGCTGGAAGAAAAGCCGAAACAGCCTAAATCTAACTGGGCGGTCACCGGCCTCTATTTCTATGACAGCAAGGTCGTCGAGTATGCGAAGCGCGTGAAACCGTCCGGGCGTGGCGAGCTGGAGATCACTTCTATCAACCAGATGTATCTGGAGGAAGGTAAGCTGACCGTTGAACTGCTGGGCCGCGGTTTCGCCTGGCTGGATACGGGCACCCACGACAGTCTGATTGAGGCGAGCACTTTTGTGCAGACGGTGGAAAAGCGCCAGGGCTTCAAAATTGCCTGTCTGGAGGAGATTGCCTGGCGCAACGGCTGGCTGGATGATGATGGTTTGAAACGCGCCGCCAGTCAGCTTGAAAAAACCGGCTATGGCCAATATTTACTGGAGTTGCTCCGTGCCCGTCCGCGCCAGTATTGAACCGTTACTCTGGGAAAATACGTTCTTTGGCGTGAATAGCGGCATTGTGCGTATCGATGCCTCAGCGCCCGAATTAACGCCAGAAGCGCTGCAGGCGTGGCAACGCGTGCAGGTAAAAGTGCCGGCTGAAAACATCGCCTGGCTGTCGGCGTTGCAATCGCTGGGATTCTCTTTGGTTGAAGGCGAGGTGGATTTTGCGTTGCCGGTAAAAGGGCATCGCTACCAGCATGGCGCGGAAATTGCACACCTTACGGACATCCCTGCTTTGCGTCAGTTGGCCGGAGAGGCGTTTACGCAGAGTCGTTTTCGCGCGCCGTGGTATGCGCCCGATGCCAGCGCCCGTTTTTACGCCCAGTGGATTGAGAATGCGGTACGCGGCACGTTTGATCACCAATGCCTGGTGCTTCGCACGGAGACAGGCGCTATCCGCGGTTACGTCTCGCTGCGGGAATTGAATGATACCGACGCGCGCATCGGTCTGTTGGCTGGACGCGGCGCGGGAGCGGAACTTATGCAGGCGGCGATCTGTTGGGCGCAGAGTCGCGGCAAAGCAACATTGCGGGTGGCGACCCAGTTGGG
This sequence comes from Salmonella sp. 2018103, assembly GCF_026247685.1. Classification (NCBI taxonomy): domain Bacteria; kingdom Pseudomonadati; phylum Pseudomonadota; class Gammaproteobacteria; order Enterobacterales; family Enterobacteriaceae; genus Salmonella; species Salmonella sp. 2018103. Next base: position 4,512,473 of record NZ_CP111029.1, on the reverse strand, counting down.
CAACACCGCCGCGCTTAAACGTTACATACAAAGCGGTGCCAACATCGAAAGCACTGCGTACTGGTTATACAGGTGACAACATGATTCCTTTTAATGCGCCGCCGGTGGTGGGAACCGAACTCGAATACATGCAGTCTGCAATGAGCAGCGGCAAACTGTGCGGCGACGGCGGCTTTACGCGCCGTTGCCAGCAGTGGCTGGAGCAACATTTCGGCAGCGCGAAGGTGTTGCTGACGCCTTCCTGTACCGCGTCGCTGGAGATGGCGGCTCTGTTGTTGGATATTCAGCCCGGCGATGAAGTGATCATGCCGAGCTTTACGTTTGTCTCCACCGCTAACGCTTTTGTCCTGCGCGGCGCGAAAATTGTGTTTGTCGATATTCGTCCGGATACGATGAATATTGACGAAACGCTGATTGAGGCGGCAATTACTGATAAAACCCGCGCTATCGTGCCGGTACACTACGCTGGCGTCGCTTGTGAAATGGACGTCATCATGGCGCTGGCGGATAAGTATAATCTGTTCGTTGTCGAGGATGCCGCCCAGGGCGTGATGTCCACGTACAAAGGGCGCGCGTTAGGAACGATCGGTCACATCGGCTGTTTTAGCTTCCATGAAACCAAAAATTACACCGCTGGCGGCGAAGGCGGCGCGACGCTGATCAACGATCGTGCGCTGATTGAACGCGCGGAGATCATCCGCGAAAAAGGCACCAACCGCAGCCAGTTCTTCCGTGGTCAGGTGGACAAATACACCTGGCGGGATATCGGCTCCAGTTATTTGATGTCCGATCTGCAGGCTGCCTACCTGTGGGCGCAACTGGAGGCCGCCGATCGTATCAATCAACAGCGTCTGTCGCTGTGGCAGACTTACTACGATGCGTTAACGCCGCTGGCGCGCGCCGGGCGTATCGAGCTGCCTTCTATTCCGGAAAACTGCGGGCATAATGCCCACATGTTTTACATCAAACTGCGGGATATCGCCGATCGCAGCGCGCTGATTAATTTCCTGAAAGAGGCGGAAATCATGGCGGTATTCCATTACATTCCGCTGCATGATTGTCCGGCGGGCGATAAATTCGGCGAGTTTATCGGGGACGATGTCTACACCACAAAAGAGAGCGAACGTTTGTTGCGTCTGCCGCTGTTTTATAATCTTGCGCCCGTCGATCAACGAACGGTGATTACTACCTTGCTAAATTATTTCTCCTGATATGTCGCTTGCTAAAGCCTCCCTGTGGACGGCGGTCAGTACGCTGGTAAAAATTGGCGCCGGACTGCTGGTGGTGAAACTACTGGCCGTCTCTTTTGGTCCGGCGGGCGTCGGACAAGCGGGTAACTTCCGCCAGATGATCACCGTGCTGGGCGTATTGGCTGGCGCCGGGATATTTAACGGCGTTACCAAACTCGTCGCACAACATCATGATAACCCGGCGCAGTTACGTACCGTGGTGGGAACCTCCTCCGCGATGGTATTGGGTTTCTCTACGCTGCTGGCGCTGGTCTTCCTGCTGGCGGCGGCGCCGATTAGCCAGGGACTGTTCGGTCATACGGACTATCAAGGGCTGGTGCGTCTGGTTGCGCTGGTACAAATGGGGATCGCCTGGGCGAACCTGCTGCTGGCGCTAATGAAGGGCTTTCGTGACGCGTCGGGTAATGCCTTATCGTTAATTGTCGGCAGCTTTTTGGGCGTTGCCGCCTGGTATCTCTGCTACCGTGTCGGCGGCTATGAAGGCGCTCTGCTTGGCCTGGCGCTGGTGCCGGCGCTGGTGGTAGTGCCTGCCGGTATAATACTGATTAAGCGCGGCACCGTCCCGCTACGCTATCTCAAGCCCTCCTGGGACAACGGTCTGGCAGGGCAGCTCAGTAAATTTACCCTGATGGCGCTGATTACCTCCGTTACGATGCCGGTCGCCTATGTGATGATGCGAAACCAACTGGCCGCGCACTATAGCTGGAGCGATGTCGGGATCTGGCAGGGCGTAAGCAGCATTTCTGATGCCTATCTGCAATTTATCACCGCCTCTTTCAGCGTTTACCTGTTACCCACGCTCTCACGCCTGACGGAAAAACAGGACATTACGCGTGAAGTGGTAAAAGCGCTGAAATTTGTTTTACCGGCGGTCGCGGCGGCGAGTTTTACCGTCTGGCTACTGCGCGATTTTGCTATCTGGCTGCTTTTTTCCGCCAAATTCACCGCGATGCGCGATCTGTTCGCCTGGCAGTTAGTGGGCGACGTGCTGAAAGTCGGCGCCTATGTTTTCGGTTATCTGGTGATTGCCAAAGCGTCGTTGCGATTTTACATTCTGGCCGAAATTAGCCAGTTCATTCTGTTAACGGCGTTCGCTCACTGGCTGATTCCCGCTCACGGCGCGCTGGGTGCGGCACAGGCTTATATGGCCACCTATATTGTCTATTTTTCACTTTGTTGCGGCGTATTTTTACTCTGGCGTAGGCGAGCATGACTGTACTGATTCACGTCCTGGGATCGGATATCCCTCACCATAACCACACCGTGTTGCGGTTTTTCAATGATACGCTGGCCGCCACAAGCGAGCACGCGCGTGAATTTATGGTTGCTGGCGAAGATAACGGCTTCACGGAAAGCTGCCCGGCGCTCTCGCTTCGTTTTTATGGCAGTAAGAAAGCGCTGGCGCAGGCGGTCATCGCCAAAGCGAAAGCAAATCGTCGACAGAGATTCTTCTTTCACGGTCAGTTCAACACCAGCCTGTGGCTGGCGCTGTTAAGCGGCGGTATTAAGCCAGCTCAGTTTTACTGGCATATCTGGGGCGCGGATCTCTACGAAGTGTCCCACGGGCTGAAATTCCGCCTTTTCTACCCGCTTCGTCGTATCGCGCAGGGACGAGTAGGGGGCGTATTCGCGACGCGCGGCGATCTCAGCTATTTTGCGCGCCAGCACCCGGGCGTACGCGGCGAGTTGCTCTATTTCCCGACGCGCATGGATCCTTCCCTGAACTCTATGGCAAAAGAGCGCCAACGTGCGGGAAAATTGACCATTTTGGTAGGGAACTCCGGCGATCGCAGTAACGAGCATATTACGGCGTTACGGGCGGTGTATCAGCAGTTTGGCGACACGGTAAACGTGGTGGTGCCGATGGGCTATCCGGCCAATAACCAGGCCTATATTGATGAGGTTCGTCAGGCCGGTCTGGCGCTATTTAGCGCCGAAAATCTACAAATTCTTAGCGAAAAAATGGAATTTGATGCCTATCTTGCGCTGTTGCGCCAGTGTGACCTCGGTTATTTTATTTTTGCCCGCCAACAGGGGATCGGGACGTTGTGTCTGCTAATTCAGGCCGATATCCCGTGCGTACTGAACCGCGACAATCCTTTCTGGCAGGATATGGCGGAACAGCATCTGCCCGTCCTGTTTACCACGGACGATCTTAATGAGCAGGTCGTGCGCGAGGCGCAGCGTCAGCTCGCATCGGTAGATAAAAGCGGCATCACCTTCTTTAGCCCCAACTACCTGCAACCGTGGCATAATGCGTTGAGAATCGCCGCAGGAGAAGCCGAATGAGTTTAATGCAATTCAGCGGGCTGCTGGTGGTCTGGCTGCTCTCTACGCTGTTTATCGCCACGCTGACCTGGTTTGAATTCCGCCGCGTGCGTTTTAACTTCAACGTTTTCTTTTCGTTGCTGTTTTTGTTGACCTTCTTTTTTGGTTTTCCGCTAACCAGCGTGCTGGTATTTCGTTTCGACGTTGGCGTCGCGCCGCCGGAAATCTTATTGCAGGCTCTATTATCCGCCGCCTGTTTCTACGGCGTGTATTACGTGACCTATAAAACGCGTTTACGCAAACGCGTTGTGGATGTACCACGTAAGCCGCTATTTACTATGAACCGGGTGGAAACCCACCTTACCTGGGTGATCCTGATGGGCATCGCGCTGGTGAGCGTGGCGATTTTCTTTATGCATAACGGCTTTTTGCTGTTCCGGCTGCACTCCTACAGCCAGATCTTTTCCAGCGAAGTCTCCGGCGTGGCGTTAAAACGGTTCTTCTATTTCTTCATTCCGGCGATGCTGGTGGTCTATTTCCTGCGCCAGGACAGCAAAGCGTGGCTGTTTTTTCTGGTGAGCACCGTCGCGTTTGGCCTGTTGACCTACATGATTGTCGGCGGCACGCGCGCCAACATCATTATTGCGTTTGCTATCTTCCTGTTTATCGGCATTATTCGGGGCTGGATCAGCCTGTGGATGCTGGCAGCGGCGGGCGTGCTGGGGATTGTCGGTATGTTCTGGCTGGCGCTCAAACGCTACGGATTAAATGTGAGCGGCGATGAGGCGTTCTATACGTTTCTTTATCTGACGCGCGATACCTTTTCGCCGTGGGAGAATCTGGCGCTGCTGTTGCAAAATTACCACAATATCGATTTTCAGGGGCTGGCCCCTATCGTGCGTGATTTCTACGTCTTTATTCCCACCTGGTTATGGCCGGGACGACCCAGTATCGTGCTGAATTCTGCGAATTACTTCACCTGGGAAGTCCTGAACAACCATTCTGGCCTGGCGATATCGCCAACGCTTATCGGATCGCTGGTGGTCATGGGCGGGGCGCTGTTTATTCCGCTCGGCGCGATCGTCGTCGGGCTGATTATCAAATGGTTCGACTGGCTATATGAACTGGGTAACCGGGAGCCCAATCGCTATAAGGCGGCGATTCTGCACAGTTTCTGCTTTGGCGCCATCTTTAATATGATTGTGCTGGCGCGAGAAGGGCTGGATTCGTTTGTCTCGCGCGTGGTTTTCTTCCTGGTGGTTTTTGGCGCCAGCCTGCTGGTCGCTAAGCTTCTGTTCTGGTTATTTGATAGCGCCGGACTGATTCATAAACGTACAACTTCGCTCCCTCAGGCACAGGTGGAAGGAAAACTATGACTAACAATGCCGCTGCGCCCCTTTACTCGCTGCGAGGATTACCTCTGATTGGCTGGCGCGACATGTCACACGCGCTGAATTATCTGTTTGCCGATGGACAACTGAAGCAAGGTACGTTGGTGGCAATCAACGCCGAAAAGCTGCTGACGGCGGAAGATAATCCGGAAGTCCGCGCGTTGATAGCGGCGGCGGAATTTAAATATGCCGATGGCATCAGCGTGGTGCGTTCAATACGTAAAAAATTTCCGCAGGCGCAGGTTTCTCGTGTGGCTGGCGCTGACCTTTGGGAAGCGTTAATGGCGCGCGCGGGTAAAGAAGGCACACCGGTATTTCTTGTCGGCGGCAAGCCTGAGGTGCTGGCGCAGACGGAAGCAAAACTGCGGACGCAGTGGAACGTCAATATTGTGGGTAGCCAGGACGGTTACTTTACGCCGGAGCAGCGTCAGGCGCTATTTGCGCGTATCCATGCCAGCGGCGCGAAAATTGTCACCGTCGCGATGGGATCGCCAAAACAGGAATTGCTCATGCGCGATTGTCGGGAAGTGCATCCCCATGCGCTATATATGGGGGTGGGCGGTACTTATGATGTGTTTACCGGTCACGTCAAACGCGCCCCAAAAATATGGCAGAACCTGGGGCTGGAGTGGTTGTATCGTCTGCTTTCTCAACCGAAGCGTATTACCCGCCAGATGCGTCTGCTGCGCTACCTTCGCTGGCACTATACTGGCGATCTCTAATTCTCCCTTCTGATGACTTGAGCAGCGGATTGTGCTTATGGCGCTGCTCATTTACAACATAATCGATGATTTCTTACACAATAAGTGCATTTTTTTAATGCTCCATTTGCCATTTGTCCAAATTTAAGAAAATATTCGCAACAATCGATGTACCCATAACAATAACCGGTACTACCGGAACCGTTGCAAACACGACATGAGGATTTATGGCAGAGAAAAAACCGGAGCTACAGCGTGGGCTGGAAGCTCGTCATATTGAATTGATTGCCCTCGGGGGCACCATCGGCGTCGGACTCTTTATGGGCGCCGCCAGTACGCTGAAATGGGCGGGCCCGTCAGTGCTGCTGGCGTATATCATCGCCGGATTGTTCGTCTTTTTCATTATGCGTTCGATGGGGGAGATGCTCTTTCTGGAACCTGTTACCGGCTCCTTTGCCGTGTACGCCCACCGGTATATGAGTCCTTTTTTTGGCTATCTTACCGCCTGGTCATACTGGTTTATGTGGATGGCGGTCGGGATCTCGGAAATTACCGCCATTGGGGTCTACGTCCAGTTCTGGTTTCCGGAGATGGCGCAGTGGATACCGGCGCTGATTGCCGTCGGACTGGTCGCGTTGGCGAATCTGGCTGCGGTGCGCCTGTATGGTGAAATCGAGTTCTGGTTTGCGATGATCAAAGTCACCACGATTATTGTGATGATCATCATCGGTCTGGGGGTGATTTTCTTCGGCTTTGGTAACGGCGGCCAGGCGATTGGCTTTGGTAATCTGACCGAGCATGGCGGCTTTTTTGCTGGCGGCTGGAAAGGCTTTCTGACCGCATTATGTATCGTGGTGGCCTCTTATCAGGGGGTTGAGTTGATCGGTATTACCGCCGGTGAAGCGAAGAATCCGCAGGTGACGTTGCGTAGCGCGGTGGGTAAAGTGCTGTGGCGTATCCTGATTTTTTATGTTGGCGCGATTTTCGTGATCGTCACCATTTTCCCGTGGAATGAGATTGGCAGTAACGGCAGTCCCTTTGTGCTCACCTTCGCGAAAATCGGCATCACCGCTGCGGCGGGCATTATCAACTTTGTCGTGCTGACGGCGGCGCTCTCCGGCTGTAACAGCGGAATGTATAGCTGTGGGCGTATGCTTTACGCGCTGGCGAAAAACCGTCAACTGCCGGCGGCAGTCGCGAAAGTCTCTCGCCACGGCGTGCCGGTCGCGGGCGTGGCGCTCTCTATTTTGATTTTGCTGGTAGGTTCTTGCCTGAACTACATCATCCCCAATCCGCAGCGCGTCTTTGTTTACGTTTATAGCGCCAGCGTACTGCCGGGGATGGTGCCGTGGTTTGTCATTCTGATTAGCCAACTGCGCTTTCGTCGGGCGCATAAAGAAGCGATTGCGGATCATCCTTTTCGTTCCATTATGTTCCCGTGGGCGAACTATTTGACGATGGCGTTTCTGGTTTGCGTTTTAATCGGCATGTACTTTAATGAAGATACGCGCATGTCGCTGTTTGTCGGCGTCATCTTCCTGCTGGCCGTCACGCTGGTCTACAAAGTTTTCGGTCTGAATCGTCACGGAACCGCCCACAAGGTGGGGGAATAAGCGCCAAAATGCGCAAAGCATAACCAAACGCGCATTTTATTTAAAAAGGCACTGGACAGCGGGGTGTGAAGTCCGTATTATCCACCCCCGCAACGGCGCTAAGCGCCCGTAGCTCAGCTGGATAGAGCGCTGCCCTCCGGAGGCAGAGGTCTCAGGTTCGAATCCTGTCGGGCGTACCATTTATTTAGGTGCTTGAGCTGCGGTGGTTTAATACCGCGTAAAAAGTTTCAGTGGTGGCTATAGCTCAGTTGGTAGAGCCCTGGATTGTGATTCCAGTTGTCGTGGGTTCGAATCCCATTAGCCACCCCATTAATATAGAGTTGTGAAACGCGAAGGTGGCGGAATTGGTAGACGCGCTAGCTTCAGGTGTTAGTGTCCTTACGGACGTGGGGGTTCAAGTCCCCCCCCTCGCACCACGACTCAATGAATTGAACTAAAAATTCAAAAAAGCAGTATATCGGCGAGTAGCGCAGCTTGGTAGCGCAACTGGTTTGGGACCAGTGGGTCGGAGGTTCGAATCCTCTCTCGCCGACCAATTTTGAACCCCGCTTCGGCGGGGTTTTTTGTTGTCTATGGAAAACCCCCAGCTAGGCTGGGGGTTCCGGAAAGCTTTCAGCTTTAAGCCAGTTATTAAAACCCCTTTTGATTTGTTAAAACATCTTGCGGTCTGGCAACTGCAAAAGTTCAACAAGAAATCAAAAGGGGGTCCCAATGGGGGACGAAAAGAGCTTAGCGCACACCCGATGGAACTGTAAATATCACATAGTTTTCGCGCCCAAATACCGAAGACAAGCGTTCTATGGAGAGAAGCGTAGGGCAGTAGGCAGCATATTAAGAAAATTGTGTGAATGGAAAAACGTACGAATTCTGGAAGCGGAATGTTGTGCAGATCATATTCACATGCTTCTGGAGATCCCGCCGAAGATGAGTGTGTCGAGCTTCATGGGATATCTGAAGGGTAAAAGTAGTCTGATGCTTTACGAGCAGTTTGGGGATCTAAAATTCAAATACAGGAACAGGGAGTTCTGGTGCAGAGGGTACTATGTCGATACGGTGGGTAAGAACACGGCGAAGATACAGGACTACATAAAGCACCAGCTTGAAGAGGATAAAATGGGTGAGCAATTATCGATCCCTTATCCGGGCAGCCCGTTTACGGGCCGTAAGTAACGAAGTTTGATGCAAATGTCAGATCGTATGCGCCTGTTAGGGCGCGGCTGGTAAGAGAGCCTTACAGGCGCATCTGAAAAACCTCCGGCTATGCCGGAGGATATTTATTTTCTGTTTCTTTTCAACCGCTTATCCCGCACGTGTTGCCATTATGGTTTATTGGCGATATCCCAGGCTTTATTTGTCGCTATTCGGTGACGAATAATCTATTGATTTATAATCACTTTATAAAAAACATCCTGTTCTGTCTCCGCCAGGCGACACGCTAAAACCTCGCCAGCGGCGGGGGGATGACAATCGCGTGAATTCTCTACGTTTTTTTAACGCCTGCGCCTGTTTTTTAGCGGTGCAAAGATGGCACGTTATGTGCAATAATGTACGGGTAGATGCTCATTCTATCTCTTATGTTCGCCTTCTGGCCTCATAAACTCAGGAATGATGCAGAGCCGTTTACGGTGCTTATCGTCCACTGACAGATGTCGCTTACGCCTCATCAAACACCCTGGACACAACGTTGAGTGAAGCACCCCTTTATGTTGTCATACAGACCTGTTTTGACGCCTGCCCCTTAACCGGGCAGGCGTTTTTTTATGCATCCCGAATGATTTTGTGTAGGCGGTAGGCCCGGTAAGCGAAGCGCCACCGGGCAAGGGGGGATTACTGCGGGGGATTGTTCTGTAATGTCAGCATCAGGCCATCGCGCCGCATGGCGGCGGCCTCTTCCGGTTGATGCAGTCGATCAAGCGCATCGGCAAGCCAGGCATAATCATACGCGTCCGGGCGTTGTTTCAGCGCGGCGCGGAAAGCCAGAGTCGCCTCCTGCCATTCACCGTGTTTCATTAGCGACTGACCGAGTGTGCTCCATAACAGCGGGCGATCGCCTACTGTCTTAATTTGCTGGCGCAGCACTTTCTCCAGTTGTTCCGGATTATTGGTTCTGAGGCGAGGAATGGGCAGCACCAGTCGATCGTCATACTGGCGTTTCAGACCGTCGATGATAATCTGCTGCGCCATATCATGATCGTCACATTCGATCAGATGCTCGGCCATCGCGACCTGCAGCGCCACCTGATGGCGGGTTTTACGGCTTTGGTTTTTCCACCAGGTGCGTAATCCTTCGCTGCCCTGCTCGGCGCGCGCCTGATCCATGAGTCCTATCCACGCCTGTTGTTCGAGCATGGCGCGATGCGCTTCATCGCCGACGTGCGCTTTCGCCATGGATGGGATGATATCTAGTAAAGAACTCCATGCGCTGGTGCGAATATAGGCCTGCTCCGCCAGACGAAGAACTTCCGGGTGACGCGGCGTGACCTCCAGCAGTTTGTCCACGCCGTGACGCGCCGCGTGATTTTCATTACGCGCCAGCTGTAAGCGCACGCGCGTGATCTCGACCGGGATGGTGTCGTTCCCCGCCAGCTCTGCCGCACGTTCAAGGTGCTGATTAGCGCGTGCTTCATCGCCGCGCTGCTGCGCCGCTTCTGCCGCCAGCAGATAATTTACCACCGGTTGTTCAGCATGGTCGGCATTTTTTGACATCAGCTTTTCAACCTGCTGATAGTCGCCCTCCGCCAGCTTCAGCAGCGCCTGTTCGGTCTGCTTGCGGGCGCGACGGCGTTTACGGCCGGCAAACCAACCGCGGGTGTGCGCGCCGGTACGAAACAGACGGCGTAGCAACCACTCAATGGCGAATAGCACCACCATAGCGACGATGAGAATGATCGCCAGTCCGGTGACGCTGGTTTCAATGTTGTAGTTATCGGTCTGGATTAACACATAGCCCTGGTGACCGGCTATCATCGGGCCGACCACGATACCCGCGAGCAACAACACAAAGAGCAATAATACTTTTAGCATCATTATTCTCCTTGCGGCGCGGCTGCCGGAGCGTCTGTCTGCGTGGCAGGCGCTGCCGTAGAGACTGTCGGTTGCGCCAGCAGATTACGCACGCGGGTTTGCATCAGTTTTTCAAGAATCGCCTGGCTTTCCAGGGTTTCCGGCAGATCCATCGTGATATTTTGCTGGCTTAATTTATCGACCTCCTCCAGGAAGGCTTTTGTCGCGGCGTCGTCAGTATCGTAATAAGCGCGAACCCAGGTCGAAACGTTATCCAGCGCCTGACGGTATGTTTCTTCCTGATGGCGTGGCACGGCCTGCGCGGCGACTAACAGGCGAGAGCGAATATTTTCGCGTAAATAGACGTCCTGGTTGGGCGCCAACAGCGGTACAGCGGTATCATCGCGGCGGCGAATGGTAATAAAGCTGTCCATAAAGTTCTGCCAGCTTTTTTGCAGGTTAACGCGCCATTCGCTTAGCGAGCTGGACAGCTCGCTGCTGTCTGAATCCATCGGCGAACCATCGGTATCGTTATCCGCCAGACGCAAGTTATCGATTTGGTTAGAGAGCTGATTGAGCTTGAGAATAATGCCGTCGTAGTCGATCTGCGCAACGGATGACAGGCTGGCGATATCGTCAGTAATCGCGCGTCGTGCGGTAATCAGGCTGGGGTCATTCATGTCCGCCAGACTGGCGTCAGCGCTTTTGAGCAGCGCAGCGGCGGTAGTGACGTCCTGATCGCTCCACAGCTTGCGTCCGGCGAGTTTCACCAGGAAATCAGCCTGCGCCAGCAGCCAGGTTTTAGCATCGCTGCCGGAAATAGTGGCGACTTTTTGTTGTACTTCATCAAGCTGTTTCGCCAGCGCCGCCTGTTGGCGATTCGCGTCATCTAACTGCGCCGCTTGTTTTTTGATAATCCCTTCCAGCTCCGCTTTTTGGCTCTCCTGCGCCTTTTGCAAGGCGGTCAGTTGCGTCGCCAGCGCATCGCTGGTTTCCGTTTGCGCGGTTGCTTGCTGTTTCCCCCAGCCATAAAGCCCAATACCTGCCGCCAGGGCAATCGCGATCGCCACCGCGCTTAATACCAGCGCGGCGCCGTTCTTACTTTTTTTCTCGGTATTAACTGGCTGTGGCGTGGTTTCCACGCTCTCCCTGGTCTCATCAACCACGGCGGAGGATTTTTCTTGTTCCGTCATTATGGCATCCCATTATGAGAGTTATTGTAATGCGCGCAACAGCGCATCGTTGTCGGCGTTATCAGCGACCTTAATATCTTGCCAGCCCAGTTCCCGGGCGAGGTGCGCCAGACGCTCACTGACGACCAATAGCCGACAGCGTAGTAACCAGTGCTCACGATACCACTGGGGAGTCAGCGACCAGAGCCGTTGCAACATCTCGCCGCTGGTAACAACAAGCGTTGTTACGCCGCGAGTATGCCAGCGCATCGCTTCTTCCGCGCCATCGTAATGTTTCGCACATCGTTGATAACATTCACAAAAACTGACTTCGGCTCCGCGAGCTGTCAGGGTTTCGCCCAGCAGTTCGCGGCCGCCATTGCCACGCAAAATCAGCGCGCGTTTGCCCGCAATATTTTGTAATTCAGGTAATTGTAGCAAGGCTTCGCTGATTTCCCGATCCAATGGATAACGAATATCGAACCCGCTAACGGTATGAAGGGCGAGCGCCGTGGTGCGGCCAATCGCGAAATAGCGCGGCGACGCAGGCCAGTTTCGACCATCCCGCTGGAGCTGGGCGTGAGCAAAGGCGACGGCGTGCTGTGAAAGGGCAAAAACCAGATCGTTTTCCGTCAGAGTCGCCAGGCGGTCGGCCAGGGTGGGTAGCTCCCGACCGGCGACAAATTCAATCAGTGGAAAACTCCAGGCCACCTGCCCCAGTGCGCGCAGACGGCTCACTAACGCTTCCCCTGCGGGAGAGGGGCGGGTGATCAGAATACTCATGCGGGCGTCTCGCCGTTATAAACTTCCGTCAGAATCGCGCGCGCGCCGTTTTCCAGCAGTTCCTCTGCAAGCGAGATGCCCATTTGCTCCGCCTGCTCGGGAGAACCACGACGTTCGCCGCGCACCATCACCGAACCGTCCGGCGCGCCAACCAGCGCGCGTAGCCAAATTTCACCGTTGATGATTTCTGCATAGCTGCCAATCGGCACCTGACAACCGCCTTCCAGGCGGGTGTTCATAGCGCGTTCCGCCGTTACGCGCAGCGCGGTTTGCGAGTGATTCAACGGTGCGAGCAGCGCCTGCGTTCGCGCGTCGTCAAGACGACACTCAATCCCGACGGCACCCTGGCCTACGGCAGGAAGCGAAACGTCGGGCGGCAAGGCTGTGCGAATGCGCGACTCCAGACCTAAGCGTTTCAGACCGGCCACGGCCAGGATAATGGCGTCATAGTCGCCGTTGTCCAGCTTGCCGAGACGTGTGCCGACGTTGCCGCGCAACGAACGGATAATGAGGTCCGGACGGCGTTCCGCCAGTTGACACTGACGACGCAAACTGGACGTCCCGACGATACTACCCGCGGGCAGATCGTCCAGACTGTGATATTTATTCGAGACAAACGCGTCGCGCGGATCTTCGCGCTCGCAAATGGTCACCAGACCGAGACCATCCGGGAAGGCCACCGGAACGTCTTTCATAGAGTGCACGGCGATATCAGCGCGTTTTTCCAGCAGCGCGATTTCAAGCTCTTTAACAAACAGTCCCTTACCGCCCACTTTCGCCAGGGGAGTATCGAGAATCACGTCGCCGCGTGTGACCATCGGCACCAGTTCTACCGTCAGTCCCGGATGGGTTGCCATCAATGCGTCTTTGACATAATGTGCCTGCCAAAGCGCAAGGGGACTTTGGCGTGTGGCAATTCTTAAAACATTGTCTAACATGCTTGTTACCGTCATTATCAATCATTGACCATCCTAACATCCTTATAGAGAGTATGTTAGTTTTCCGGTCACCGTGAGTGAGAGGATAAGGCGCAGTGTCGTCAATGACAGTGAATAATGACGAGAAACCGCCAGCCCGTATTTAAGAATTTACACGCAGCGAACGGTGCTACACTTGTATGTAGCGCATCTTTCTTTACGGTCAATGAGCAAGGTGTTAAATTGATCACGTTTTAGACCATTTTTTCGTCGGTATTGGATAAAAATATGCAGGCGAGAAAGGGTAACGGTTATTTTTGACATACGGTTTATCCCGAATGGCGACGGTCAAGTACTGACCTGCACCATGACGGGTAGCAACATCAGGCGATACGTCTTGTACCTCTATATTGAGACTCTGAAACAGAGACTGGATGCCATAAATCAACTGCGTGTGGATCGCGCGCTTGCTGCCATGGGACCCGCTTTTCAGCAGGTTTACAGTCTTCTGCCGACATTATTGCACTATCACCATCCACTGATGCCGGGTTACCTTGATGGTAACGTTCCCAGCGGTATTTGCTTCTACACGCCTGATGAAACCCAACGCCACTATCTGAACGAACTTGAGCTGTACCGCGGTATGACGCCGCAGGACCCGCCGAAGGGCGAGCTGCCGATTACCGGCGTTTACACCATGGGCAGCACCTCCTCGGTCGGGCAGAGCTGCTCGTCCGACCTGGATATCTGGGTGTGCCATCAGTCCTGGCTCGACGGTGAAGAGCGTCAGTTGCTGCAACGTAAGTGTAGCCTGCTGGAAAGCTGGGCCGCCTCGCTTGGCGTTGAGGTGAGCTTCTTCCTGATCGACGAGAACCGTTTCCGCCATAACGAAAGCGGCAGTCTGGGCGGGGAAGACTGTGGTTCTACGCAGCATATCCTGTTGCTTGATGAGTTTTATCGTACCGCTGTGCGCCTGGCCGGGAAGCGTATCCTGTGGAGTATGGTGCCGTGCGACGAAGAAGAGCATTACGACGACTATGTCATGACGCTCTACGCGCAGGGCGTATTAACGCCAAATGAATGGCTGGATCTGGGGGGCTTAAGCTCGCTCTCCGCCGAAGAGTACTTTGGCGCCAGCCTGTGGCAGCTATACAAGAGCATTGACTCGCCGTACAAAGCGGTGCTGAAAACGCTGCTGCTGGAAGCCTACTCATGGGAATATCCCAACCCACGTCTGCTGGCGAAAGATATTAAACAACGTCTGCATGACGGTGAAATCGTATCGTTTGGACTCGATCCCTACTGCATGATGCTGGAACGGGTCACTGAATACCTGACGGCGATTGAAGATCCGACGCGGCTGGATTTAGTCCGCCGCTGCTTTTACCTGAAAGTGTGCGAGAAATTAAGTCGCGAGCGTGCCTGCGTAGGCTGGCGTCGGGAAGTATTAAGCCAGTTAGTCAGCGAGTGGGGATGGGACGACGCGCGTCTGACCATGCTCGATAATCGCGCAAACTGGAAAATCGATCAGGTGCGCGAAGCCCACAACGAATTGCTCGACGCAATGATGCAGAGCTATCGTAATCTGATTCGCTTTGCGCGGCGCAACAACCTCAGCGTGAGCGCCAGCCCGCAGGATATCGGCGTACTGACGCGTAAGCTGTACGCCGCTTTTGAAGCGTTGCCGGGTAAAGTCACGCTGGTGAACCCGCAGATATCGCCGGATCTGTCCGAGCCGAATTTAACCTTTATCCATGTGCCGCCGGGACGCGCCAACCGTTCAGGCTGGTATCTCTACAACCGCGCGCCGAACATGGATTCTATCATCAGCCATCAGCCGCTGGAATATAACCGTTATCTTAATAAGCTGGTCGCGTGGGCGTGGTTCAACGGCCTGCTGACGTCGCGAACGCATCTGTTTATTAAGGGCAACGGTATTGTCGACCTGCCTAAGTTACAGGAGATGGTCGCCGATGTTTCGCACCATTTCCCGCTGCGCTTGCCTGCTCCGACGCCGAAAGCGCTCTACAGCCCCTGTGAAATTCGCCATCTGGCGATTATCGTTAACCTCGAATATGACCCGACGGCGGCGTTTCGCAATAAAGTGGTCCATTTTGACTTCCGTAAGCTGGACGTTTTCAGCTTTGGCGAAGAGCAAAACTGTCTGATAGGCAGTATCGACTTGTTATATCGCAACTCGTGGAATGAAGTGCGTACTCTGCACTTTAACGGCGAGCAGGCGATGATCGAAGCGCTGAAAACGATTCTGGGGAAAATGCACCAGGATGCCGCGCCGCCGGATAGCGTGGAGGTGTTCTGCTACAGTCAGCATCTTCGCGGTCTGATTCGCACCCGCGTGCAGCAACTGGTCTCCGAATGTATCGAGCTACGTCTTTCCAGCACCCGTCAGGAGACCGGTCGATTCAAGGCGCTGCGGGTTTCCGGGCAGACGTGGGGACTATTCTTCGAACGCTTGAATGTCTCGGTGCAGAAGCTGGAGAACGCTATCGAATTCTACGGCGCGATTTCGCATAACAAGCTGCACGGGCTGTCGGTACAGGTGGAAACCAACCAGGTGAAATTGCCGTCAGTGGTGGATGGCTTCGCCAGCGAAGGGATTATCCAGTTCTTCTTTGAAGAAACGGGCGATGAGAAAGGCTTTAATATTTATATTCTGGATGAAAGTAACCGGGCGGAAGTGTATCACCACTGCGAGGGTAGCAAGGAAGAACTGGTGCGCGACGTCAGCCGCTTCTATTCGTCATCGCACGATCGCTTCACGTATGGCTCCAGTTTTATCAACTTTAACCTGCCGCAGTTCTACCAGATAGTGAAAACTGATGGCCGCGAGCAGGTGATCCCATTCCGTACGCAGCCTATCAACACCGTGCCGCCAGCAAACCAGGATCATGACGCGCCGCTATTGCAGCAGTATTTTTCCTGAGGATTTTTGCCCGGTGGCGGCTACGCCTTACCGGGCCTACAGTAAGCCGGATAAGAAAAGCGCATCCGGCAAATAAATCAACGGAAGCTCACCGCTTCACCCGCCTGCTGCGTCGCCGCCTGCTCCAGCAGATCCCAGAAGGTTTCGCCGCTGCGATCGCAAATCCACTCGTCGCCTTTCAGGTCAAAGTGATAGCCACCCTGTTTGGTCGCCAGCCACACCTGGTGCAACGGCTCCTGACGGTTAATAATGATTTTACTGCCGTTTTCAAAGGTGATGGTCAACACGCCGCCGTTGATTTCACAGTCGATATCGCTGTCGCCATCCCAGTCGTCCAGACGTTCTTCGATGGCTAACCACAGAGTGTCGGCAAGGCGATGAAATTCACTGTCGTTCATTGTTTTATCCCGCTATTGAGTGATAGCGCCAGTATAAGGGGAAGCGTCAGCTTCTGGAACCGATACGCCTTAGCGTTGTGAGCGGTAAAGAATAAAACCCAGCGGTAGATAAATGACGATAAATAGCGCACTGGCAATGAGGATGACGGACGCATTAACCGGGAAATGGTTCAGAGCCGACAGCATTGCTACCATCAGCACGACGCAGCTGCCGCAAAGGAGAAAATGCAACAGGATTAAGGGGGCGCGCGGCTTTGCTTTGATATCCAAAAGAGCGCTAAGCAGACCGAGTACCGCGCTTATCGTCAGAACCCCGGCAGCTTCAACACCGTTTATCGTGCCGTGCATAATGCTTTCAATAATGACGTAAATGCATGAACCGATCCCCACGCCCCGAAGGGCGTTTTTCAAATGTTTATCCAAGCGCGCAAAACGGCTTAGCGGTGTGATTTTTGGCATTCCTGTGCCTGCGTTATGATGATGATGTCTTTATTGTTGGTGTACCTGACGTTCCTATTCAGAGTATGCGTCTTATCCGGGCAGGGGGATGCTGTTCGGTAAAGCTGGCTGCCAATCCACGTATAAACGTAGCGGTTGTCATACGCAAAACGCTCGGTGACTTTTAGCGGCCCATTGATGCTAAGGATCTGAATACCCTGACCTTGTTGGCTATCACGCATAAAATAGCCGTGCTCTTTTCCGGCGTTAATTTTCCGGTTCAGGAAGGGGGTTGCGCTATCCAGTTCCAGCGTTTCCAACTGGTCTTCGCCAAAAGGTGAGAGCCTCGCAATGTATAGCCGGTTCTTATATTGCGCGATGCGATCGTTAACCAGATGAAACTGACTCGGGTCAACGTTGGGAATGGTTTGCCAACGGCCCCACTCGCCGTCAGGTGACAGAGACTTGCGCCAGCGAACCGCTGTTTTGCCGATGTCAAAGGTGCCATCGGTTTTAACATAGGCTGTGTTTACGGAAGGATCGCGCGGGATACCCGTGGCGATAAAAGAGCCATCCTCCATGAGAGCGCCATCTAACTGGGCTATGCGGTAATCCACCCAATAGCCGTATCCTGAGTACGTTGTTTGCCATTTCACGCGTAGAGCTTTGGGATTGGGCGTGGGATAGCGCCACAGTTGAGCGCCATCAAACGCGTAAACATAGCGATCGTCGCGCGCGTACCATTTTTTGTAATGTGGGCTGTCGCCCAGATGCGCTTCTGTCTCGCCCGGAACGTGATAGTCCATCAGAATAAGCGGGCCAGCCGACTCGAATACCTGCAATCCGTCTTCTTCCTTAAAGTCGGATCGCGTTTTAGTGAGTAAATAACCGTGATACCGCCCGGCATTAAAACGCTTGTCTATCACCAGATTTGGGTTATCCAGCGTGACGACATCCAGTTGGTTTTCGCCGAATTCCGTTTTCCTGATGGCATAAAGCCGATCCTGATACTGCGCCACCGCATTACTGAGCGGATGAAACTGTTCCGGGTCAAGGCCGGGGATTTCGGCAAATTTGCATCCCGGTCCTTTACGCCACAGCACGCGTTTTTCCTGCAGGTTGAACGCATCACAGTGTTTTTCAATTTGCATGTCCCAATCCAGGTTGTTCTGGTTGAGAACGTAACGGTGCAAGCCGTTTTTATCGCGCCAGGTCAATAGAGAACCGGGCATCCAGCGCACCACGGAAAAGGTATCCGGATCGGCATCCAATAGTTCGCCATTGAGCATTATTTTTGTACGCGTGCGGGCCAGCGTATCCCAGGGACCAAAGGGGACAGCGACACACGGATTAAATGTGGCGGAAAATTTACCGCGCTGATCCCAGGGCTTTTGCGCCAGAACGGTGAAACTGCCCGGGTCGCTCAGGCGATGCCCTTCGACATAAAGAAAGCGATCGTCGCGCAGCGTCAAGCCCATCAGGTCTGGTTTCCACTGGCTGCTGAATTCAACTTTGCGCAATGACTGTAAATTAACGCGGTTTTCGCCGCCGTTGTCATCCGTTCGTTTGCCTTCGTAATAGAGACTATTTTTATCAACACCGATTTTGCCAAAGGCGCGAAATGAGGCGACATCTACCGATGGCGTCCCCGGCGGATTACGCATGATTTTTCCACCGTACAGAATAACGCGTCCGTCGCTGTAGTAGGAAAAGTGCGGGAAGATAGCCTGTGCACCGGTATGAACGTGATCGGTCGTCAGGTCGGTGAGCGGTGGTTCCCTGTCCCACTCATCCTGAGTTGCTGGGTTAATCAATGAATTGGGTAACCGACGCAGGCGTTTGAAATTCACCTCCGGCAACGAAAGATTGTTCTCCTCTTCTGGCTGGAGATAAACCACGCCGCTGCCTTGCCGTTGATAAACATTGTGCGGAGATTCACTTAGCCGGCATCCCCAGGCGGGAGGCAGCAGAAGTGAAAGCGAAAAAAGGCAAAACAAATTACGATATTGCATAAGGTCATCCGGACGTGGTACGTAAACCTAAAGTGATTAGCAAAGCATGTTTCCTGATGTAAATGCGCAATAATCATGGCAACGCGCCGCTTTTCAGATTTTATAAAGAGCCCCTAAACGCTTGCTTTTACGCCTTCTCCTGCGATGATAGAAAATAGAAAGCATGAACTTACAGGCAATCCATAATGAAAAACGTGTTTAAGACACTCGCTGTACTTCTGACTCTGTTCAGCCTGACGGGCTGCGGTTTGAAAGGGCCGCTTTATTTCCCGCCAGCCGATAAAAATGCGCCGCCGCCGACGAAAAAAGTCGATTCGCAAACGCAGTCCACGATGCCCGATAAGAACGATCGCGCAACGGGAGATGGCCCGTCCCAGGTCAATTACTGAGGATAGTTTTCTGTCCCCGCGTGAACGGAGTGAATGATGCAATTCTCTAAAATGCATGGCCTTGGCAACGATTTTATGGTCGTCGACGCGGTAACGCAGAATGTCTTTTTTTCGCCGGAACTGATTCGTCGGTTATCCGACAGACACCTGGGCGTAGGGTTCGATCAGCTGCTGGTGGTTGAGCCGCCCTATGATCCTGAGTTGGACTTTCATTACCGCATCTTCAACGCCGACGGCAGTGAAGTCTCGCAGTGCGGCAATGGCGCGCGCTGTTTCGCGCGATTTGTTCGCCTGAAAGGGCTAACCAATAAACGCGATATTCGGGTCAGTACCGCGAATGGCCGGATGGTACTGAGCGTCACGGAAGATGAACTGGTGCGGGTGAATATGGGGGAGCCAAACTTTGAACCCGCGCAGGTGCCTTTTCGCGCCAACAAAGCGGAAAAGACGTATATTATGCGAGCGGCGGAACAGACCATACTGTGCGGCGTGGTTTCAATGGGCAATCCGCACTGTGTCATTCAGGTTGATAACGTCGACACGGCGGCCGTTGAAACACTGGGGCCGGTTCTGGAAAGCCATGAGCGTTTTCCGGAACGCGCCAACATCGGTTTTATGCAGGTTGTAAGACGCGAGCATATCCGGCTGCGAGTCTATGAACGCGGCGCAGGGGAGACCCGCGCGTGCGGCAGCGGCGCGTGCGCTGCCGTTGCCGTGGGGATTCAGCAGGGGCTGCTGGCTGAAGAAGTACGCGTGGAATTACCGGGCGGTCGGCTGGATATCGCCTGGAAAGGTCCGGGTCATCCGTTATACATGACTGGTCCGGCGGCACATATCTACGACGGATTTATCCATTTATGAAGCAACCAGAGGAAGAACTACAGGAAACGCTCACGGAACTGGACGATCGAGCGGTCGTCGATTACCTGCGCCACCACCCTGAGTTTTTTATCCGTAACGCCCATGCCGTGGAAGCGATGCGTGTTCCACATCCCGTGCGGGGAACGGTTTCGCTCGTTGAGTGGCATATGGCCCGCGCGCGTAATCACATCAATGTGCTTGAAGAAAATATGACGCTGCTGATGGAACAGGCCCATGCCAATGAAAGCCTGTTTTATCGCTTGCTGCATCTGCAAAGCCGTCTGGTCGCCGCGGATAGTCTGGATGAGATGCTGATGCGGTTTCACCGCTGGGCGCGCGATTTGGGGCTTGCCGGCGCGACGCTGCGTTTGTTCCCGGATCGGTGGCGTCTTGGCGCGCCATCGCGCTATACGCATCTGGCTTTAAACCGTCAGGCCTTCGAGCCGCTGCGTATTCAACGACTGGGACAGTCGCAACATTATCTTGGCCCGCTAAACGGCCCGGAACTGCTGGTGGTCTTGCCGGAGGCGAAGGCTGTAGGCTCGGTAGCCATGTCGATGATGGGCAGCGATGGCGACCTCGGGGTGATTCTCTTCAGCAGCCGTGACCCGCACCACTATCAGCCGGGGCAGGGGACGCAGCTTTTACAGGAGATCGCGCTGATGCTGCCGGAGCTGCTGGAACGCTGGATTAAACGCGTATGACGGATGTCGCGCTTTCTCAGGATGTCTCGCGGTTCCTGCGCTATTTAGGCGTGGAGCGCCAGCTTAGCCCCATTACCCTGCTGAACTACCAGCGTCAGCTTGATGCCATTATCGCTTTAGCCGGAGAAACCGGGCTGAAAAGCTGGCAACAATGTGACGCTGCGATTGTGCGCAGTTTTGCGGTGCGCAGTCGGCGCAAAGGGCTTGGCCCTGCCAGTCTGGCGCTACGTCTCTCGGCATTGCGAAGCTTTTTTGACTGGTTAGTCAGTCAGGGCGAATTGAAAGCTAACCCGGCGAAGGGCGTCTCCGCACCGAAAGCGCCGCGTCATCTGCCGAAAAATATTGATGTCGACGACGTTAACCGCCTGCTGGACATCGATCTTAACGATCCGCTCGCCGTACGTGATCGGGCGATGCTGGAGGTCATGTACGGCGCGGGACTGCGTTTATCCGAACTGGTTGGCCTGGATATAAAGCACCTCGATCTCGATACCGGCGAAGTGTGGGTAATGGGTAAAGGCAGCAAAGAGCGACGCCTGCCGATTGGCCGTAACGCGGTGACATGGATTGAGCACTGGCTGGATCTGCGCGGACTGTTCGCCAGCGATGAAGAGGCGTTATTCCTGTCGAAGCTCGGCAAGCGTATCTCCGCGCGCAATGTCCAAAAACGGTTCGCTGAATGGGGCATAAAGCAGGGGCTAAACAGCCACGTGCATCCACATAAGCTGCGCCATTCGTTTGCGACCCATATGCTGGAATCGAGCGGCGATCTGCGCGGCGTGCAAGAGCTGCTGGGTCATGCCAACCTTTCCACCACCCAAATTTATACTCATCTTGATTTTCAACATCTTGCTTCAGTGTACGACGCGGCGCATCCGCGCGCTAAACGGGGGAAATAATGCGTTTTTACCGGCCTTTGGGGCGTATTGCCGCGCTCACCTTTGACCTGGATGATACCCTTTATGATAACCGTCCGGTGATTTTGCGTACTGAGCAGGAATCGCTCGCTTTTATGCAAAATTATCACCCGTCGCTACGTTCGTTTCAAAACGTCGATTTACAGCGGATACGGCAGGCGGTGCGTGAAGCGGAGCCGGAAATCTATCATGACGTTACCCGCTGGCGCCATCGTGCGATAGAGCAGGCCATGCGGGATGCGGGATTATCGGCGCAGGAGGCCATTGCCGGCGCGAATGCGGCGATGATGCATTTTGCCAAATGGCGTAGCCAGATTGAGGTTCCGCAGGCTACCCATGAGACGTTACAGCAGCTTGCGAAAAAATGGCCGCTGGTGGCGATCACTAACGGCAACGCCCAGCCGGAACTGTTTGGCCTCGGCGATTACTTTAAGTTTGTACTGCGCGCCGGCCCGGATGGACGTTCCAAGCCGTTTAGCGACATGTATTTCCTGACGGCGGAAAAACTGCATGTGCCGATCGGCGAGATCCTGCATGTCGGCGACGATCTGACTACCGATGTGGCTGGCGCTATTCGCTGTGGGATGCAGGCCTGCTGGATTAAACCTGAAAATGCCGACCTGATGCGGACGCAGGACAGCCGTTTACTGCCGCATATCGAAATTTCGCGGTTGGCATCTCTCACCTCGCTGATATAATCACCAGTAGTTCTGTATAAATTCCCAGTTATTCTGGCGGATGGCGCTATGCTTATCTGCCCTACGATAAGTAGCCCCGGTAAGCGAAGCGCCACCGGGCGTTTTTAGTTTTCATGTTTTTACGCGGCGGTGCCAATGGACGTTTCTTACCTGCTCGACAGCCTTAATGATAAACAGCGCGAAGCGGTGGCCGCGCCACGTAGCAACATGCTGGTGTTGGCGGGCGCGGGAAGCGGGAAAACCCGCGTGCTGGTGCACCGTATCGCCTGGTTACTGAGCGTAGAAAACAACTCGCCATACTCCATCATGGCGGTGACCTTTACCAACAAAGCGGCGGCGGAAATGCGCCATCGTATTGGCCAGTTGATGGGGACCAGCCAGGGCGGAATGTGGGTAGGGACGTTCCACGGTCTGGCGCACCGCCTGCTGCGCGCGCATCATATGGACGCTAATTTGCCGCAGGATTTCCAGATTCTCGACAGCGAAGATCAGATGCGTTTGCTTAAACGCCTGATTAAGGCGATGAATCTTGATGAGAAGCAGTGGCCGCCGCGTCAGGCGATGTGGTACATCAATAGCCAGAAAGACGAAGGGCTACGCCCGCACCATATTCAAAGCTATGGCAACCCGGTGGAGCAGACCTGGCAGAAGGTGTATCAGGCCTATCAGGAAGCGTGCGATCGCGCTGGTCTGGTGGATTTCGCCGAGCTACTGCTGCGCGCTCATGAACTATGGCTGAACAAGCCGCACATCCTGCAACACTATCGCGAGCGGTTTACTAACATCCTGGTGGACGAATTCCAGGATACCAACAACATTCAGTACGCCTGGGTTCGTCTGCTGGCGGGCGACACTGGTAAGGTAATGATCGTTGGCGACGATGACCAGTCGATCTACGGCTGGCGCGGGGCCCAGGTAGAGAACATCCAGCGCTTCCTCAATGATTTCCCCGGCGCGCAGACCATTCGTCTGGAGCAGAATTACCGCTCGACCAGCAACATCCTTAGCGCGGCGAACGCTCTGATTGAGAATAACAACGGGCGTTTGGGTAAAAAGCTATGGACTGACGGCGTTGATGGCGAACCGATATCGCTGTACTGCGCTTTCAACGAACTGGATGAAGCGCGCTTTGTGGTTAACCGTATCAAAACCTGGCAGGACAACGGCGGCGCGCTTGCGCAATGCGCCATCCTTTATCGTAGCAACGCCCAGTCGCGCGTGCTGGAAGAAGCGTTATTACAGGCCAGTATGCCGTACCGCATTTACGGCGGTATGCGCTTCTTCGAACGCCAGGAGATCAAAGATGCGCTCTCTTATCTGCGTTTGATTGCCAATCGCAACGATGATGCCGCCTTTGAACGCGTGGTGAACACCCCGACGCGCGGCATCGGCGACCGCACGCTGGACGTGGTGCGTCAGACCTCGCGCGATCGCCAGCTAACATTGTGGCAGGCGTGCCGTGAATTGTTACAGGAAAAAGCCCTGGCCGGGCGTGCGGCCAGCGCGCTACAACGCTTTATGGAACTGATCGATGCTCTGGCGCAGGAAACCGCCGACATGCCGCTGCATGTGCAGACTGACCGGGTGATCAAAGATTCCGGCCTGCGCACCATGTATGAGCAAGAAAAAGGCGAGAAAGGCCAGACGCGCATCGAAAACTTAGAGGAACTGGTGACGGCGACGCGGCAGTTCAGCTACAACGACGAAGATGAAGATTTAATGCCGTTGCAGGCCTTCCTCTCTCATGCGGCGCTGGAAGCGGGCGAGGGGCAGGCGGATACCTGGCAGGATGCAGTACAGCTGATGACGCTGCACTCGGCCAAAGGGCTGGAGTTTCCGCAGGTGTTTATTGTCGGTATGGAAGAGGGCATGTTCCCCAGCCAGATGTCGCTGGATGAGGGCGGGCGTTTGGAAGAGGAGCGTCGTCTGGCCTACGTCGGCGTTACCCGTGCCATGCAGAAACTAACGCTAACCTATGCCGAAACGCGTCGTCTGTACGGTAAAGAGGTCTACCATCGCCCGTCGCGTTTTATCGGCGAACTGCCGGAGGAGTGCGTGGAAGAGGTCCGTCTGCGCGCCACCGTCAGTCGTCCGGTGAGCCATCAACGAATGGGAACGCCGCTGGCGGAAAACGACACAGGCTACAAACTCGGCCAACGCGTGCGCCATGCGAAGTTCGGCGAGGGAACTATTGTCAACCTGGAGGGCAGCGGCGAGCATAGCCGGTTGCAGGTGGCTTTTCAGGGGCAAGGGATCAAATGGCTGGTTGCCGCGTATGCGAAGCTGGAAACGGTTTGACCGGCTCTCATATTGCCGGATGGCACCTCTTATCCGGCCTACGCGCTGGCTAACATTTTGATTTGTAGGCCGGATAAGGCGAAGCCGCCATCCGGCGATATAGTGATGTTAATATTCTGAAATCATAGATAAATACTCTCACTCTGCTAACCTTTCTGCATAAGGGGAAATTATTGCTTTTTCGCGTTTCGTTGCGTGTTGACGGCAAATTTTTGCTGGCGTAACATGCGCCCACGATTACGCTAAGAGGACATTCGCCTTGGACACACCCAGTAGATACTGGCTCATTATCCTGTTATCCAGGATCAACTCCTAAGGCTATCCCTTTTTGCTGATAGCCTTAGCGGTTGTCAGCGACCTTTCATTTTTTCCCGTCGCGTTGAGTCAGGCTGTTTAATGGTCTGAAACCCAATTTGTTTCTGTGTGCCCATCTGAACTGTCCGATATTTTTACGCATTGGGAGTCCCGGTCATGCTGAGCGCATTTCAACTGGAAAAAAACCGACTGACCCGGCTGGAAGTCGAGGAGTCACAAAGCCTGATTGATGCCGTATGGGTTGATTTGGTCGAACCGGACGACGACGAGCGATTGCGCGTACAATCTGAGCTGGGCCAGAGTCTGGCGACGCGTCCTGAACTGGAAGATATCGAAGCATCCGCGCGCTTCTTTGAAGACGAAGACGGATTGCATATCCACTCCTTCTTCTTCTTCGAAGATGCGGAAGATCATGCCGGTAACTCTACGGTGGCATTCACTATTCGCGATGGCCGTCTGTTTACGCTGCGTGAACGCGAACTGCCCGCCTTCCGTCTGTATCGTATGCGCGCCCGCAGCCAGGCGATGGTCGACGGTAATGCATACGAATTACTGCTCGATCTGTTCGAAACCAAAATTGAACAGTTAGCGGATGAAATCGAAAACATCTACAGCGATCTGGAAAAACTGAGCCGCGTCATTATGGAAGGGCATCAGGGCGATGAATACGACGAAGCGCTCTCCACGCTGGCGGAACTGGAAGATATCGGCTGGAAGGTACGCCTGTGTCTGATGGATACCCAACGCGCGCTGAACTTCCTGGTGCGCAAGGCGCGCTTACCGGGCGGGCAGCTGGAGCAGGCGCGTGAGATCCTGCGCGATATCGAATCTCTGCTGCCGCACAATGAATCGCTGTTCCAGAAGGTGAACTTTCTGATGCAGGCGGCGATGGGTTTTATCAACATCGAGCAGAACCGCATTATCAAAATCTTCTCGGTGGTTTCCGTGGTGTTCCTGCCGCCGACGCTGGTCGCTTCCAGCTATGGGATGAACTTCGAGTTTATGCCGGAACTGAAGTGGAGCTTTGGTTATCCAGGCGCGATTATCTTTATGATTCTGGCGGGGCTTGCGCCGTATCTGTACTTTAAGCGCAAGAACTGGCTGTAATATTGTGCCTGGTGGCGCTACGCTTACCAGGCCTACAGGATCAGGCATTTACGTCGCCATCCGGCAAAAAACGCTACATTTTCATGCGCGGTCTGCGATGGGTATAGACAGCATCCATCACGAAAATCGCCAGCGCGACCCAGATAAACGCAAATGTCACCATCTTATCCGCGCCCGGCACTTCGCCATAAAACGTCACCGCCAGTAAAAACATCAGCGTTGGGCCGATATACTGAAAGAAGCCCAGTGTAGAAAGACGCAGACGCGTAGCCGCTCCGGTGAAGCACAGCAGCGGAATCGTAGTGACCACACCCGCCGCCATTAACAGCAAGTTCAACGATAGTGCGTTTTGCCCCATATGGCTGGTAGGGCTATCGGCGATGCCAAACAGATAAATTGCCGCGACCGGCAACAGCCATAGCGTTTCGACCAGCATACCCGTCTGCGCTTCAACGGCGATCTTCTTACGCACCAGGCCGTAAAACGCAAAACTAAACGCCAGCCCCAGCGCGATAATCGGCAGCGAGCCAAAGGTCCAGAGTTGCACCAGCACGCCGCACACCGCCAGAATCACCGCCAGCCACTGCATTCGACGGAAGCGTTCGCCAAGAAAAATCATCCCCAGCAAGATGTTAACCAGCGGATTAATGAAATAACCCAGGCTGGCCTCCAGCATATGGTGATTATTTACCGCCCAAATGAACAATAGCCAGTTACCGCCGACCAGTACGGCGGACAGGGCCAGCAGAAAAATCTTCTTTGGCGTTTTCAGTAAGCGCTTAACCTGTCGCCACTGCCGGCTGACGCTAAGCAGCGCCACCATAAAGAAAAATGACCAAATCACGCGGTGCGTCAGGATCTCATCTGCGGGAACGTAATAGATCAGCTTGAAATACGCGGGGGCGATCCCCCAAATAAAATAGGCGGCAAGAGCGAGTAATACGCCCTGCCATGTTTGTTTTGCGTCCATCCGGAAAACTCGTATCTGAAGTGTAACAACAGTTTACCTGCTTTTATCCCACCATATAAGTAGCGGTGGCGCTGGCGATGTACAGCTGATCTTCATTGTGTAATTCCACGCGGGCGACGGCCACTTTATTCCCTGCGCGCAGCAGGCTACTGGTGGCCGTAAAGCGGTTGCCTCTGCCCGGACGCAGGTAATCGACGCGCAGGTCAATCGTTCCCATCCGCGACAGGCGCTGGCGTAGTTCATCTTCGCTGATGGTTTCGTGGCGAGTTAGCGTGCTGCCGACGCATACCAGTCCGGCGGCGACATCCAGCGCAGAGGCGATCACGCCGCCGTGTAAAATGCTTTGCGCCCAGTTGCCGACCATCATCGGCTGGTTGTTAAAGGCCAGTTGGGCGAACGCTTTTTCATAGCGTTCCAGCTCCAGCCCTAACGCCCGATTAAACGGCATGTGGTAGACAAACATTTCACCCACTAATTTCAGAGCTTGTTCAGCGGTAAGTACAGCGGACATAGATTCCTGACACCTCATTGGTTAATGAAATGTTGATATTATGCTTCTTAATTGTTGTTTTCTACTTTAAGAAGGGATAACTAACGGCTATGTGTGTAAATATGTAAAAATGGTTGGCAGAGAATGATTCAAGCTGAAAATACTTCGTCAGGAGAACGTCAAGAATGCGGGCGATTTTGAGAGGGTTGTTGCCAGCCACGCTACTGCCATTAGCGGCATATGCACAAGAAGCTACGATAAAAGAGGTTCATGATGCGCCTGCAGTACGGGGAAGTATCATCGCTAACATGCTACAGGAGCATGATAACCCTTTTACGCTTTACCCTTATGACACGAACTACTTGATCTACACGAACACCAGCGATCTGAACAAAGAGGCCATAAGTACCTACAACTGGTCTGAAAACGCACGTAAAGATGAAGTGAAATTTCAGTTGAGCCTGGCGTTTCCGCTGTGGCGCGGAATACTGGGGCCGAACTCGGTACTGGGTGCTTCCTATACGCAGAAATCCTGGTGGCAGCTTTCCAACAGTAAAGAGTCTTCGCCGTTTCGCGAAACCAACTACGAACCGCAGCTTTTTCTTGGTTTTGCTACCGATTATCGCTTTGCCGGCTGGACGTTGCGCGACGTAGAGATGGGCTACAACCATGACTCTAACGGACGTTCGGACCCCACCTCGCGTAGCTGGAACCGTCTGTATACCCGTCTGATGGCCGAAAACGGTAACTGGCTGGTAGAGGTCAAACCGTGGTACGTGATTGGCAGTACCGACGATAATCCGGACATCACCAAATATATGGGTTATTACCAGCTTAAAATCGGTTATCACCTGGGCGAGGCGGTATTAAGCGCCAAAGGCCAGTACAACTGGAATACAGGCTACGGCGGCGCGGAAGTTGGATTAAGCTATCCGGTCACTAAACATGTCCGGCTTTATACTCAGGTGTACAGCGGCTATGGCGAATCGCTGATCGACTATAATTTTAATCAGACACGTGTCGGCGTCGGCGTGATGCTTAACGATATCTTCTGATTGGATTGTGTTTTAAACATTGCAGTTTCTCTCGCAGGCGCTGAAAATAGCGCCTGTTTTGATTTATGGTGAACGGGGTTAATGTGGCGCAGGCGGAAGTGTTGAATCTGGAATCAGGGGCCAAACAGGTTTTGCAGGAAACCTTTGGCTACCAACAGTTTCGCCCGGGTCAGGAAGCGATTATTGATACTGCGCTCTCCGGTCGCGACTGTCTGGTCGTCATGCCCACCGGCGGCGGCAAATCTCTGTGCTATCAAATCCCCGCGTTGTTGCTGGACGGATTGACCGTCGTCGTTTCGCCCCTGATCTCGTTGATGAAAGACCAGGTCGATCAGCTACTGGCGAACGGGGTGGCGGCGGCCTGTCTGAACTCCACTCAAAGCCGCGAGCAGCAGCTTGAGGTGATGGCGGGGTGCCGTACCGGACAGATTCGTCTGCTGTATATTGCGCCGGAACGCCTGATGCTGGACAACTTTCTTGATCATCTGGCGCACTGGAATCCGGTATTGCTGGCGGTGGATGAAGCGCACTGTATTTCGCAATGGGGACATGATTTCCGTCCGGAATATGCGGCTCTCGGTCAGCTTCGCCAGCGTTTTCCCGCTTTGCCGTTTATGGCATTGACCGCCACCGCCGACGACACCACGCGCCAGGATATTATTCGTCTGCTTGGGCTTAACGATCCGTTAATCCAGATCAGTAGCTTTGACCGACCGAATATCCGCTACATGCTGATGGAGAAGTTTAAGCCGCTCGACCAGCTAATGCGCTATGTTCAGGAGCAACGCGGCAAATCGGGTATCATCTACTGCAACAGTCGGGCGAAAGTGGAAGATACCGCCGCGCGCTTGCAAAGTCGTGGCATTAGCGCGGCGGCCTATCATGCGGGGCTGGAAAACGCTATTCGCGCCGATGTGCAGGAAAAATTTCAGCGCGACGATCTGCAAATCGTGGTGGCGACCGTCGCTTTTGGAATGGGCATAAACAAACCTAACGTACGTTTCGTTGTGCATTTCGATATCCCGCGCAATATTGAATCCTACTATCAGGAAACGGGCCGCGCCGGGCGCGACGGACTGCCTGCGGAAGCCATGCTATTTTACGATCCGGCTGACATGGCCTGGCTACGTCGTTGTCTGGAAGAGAAACCAGCCGGACAGCTTCAGGATATTGAACGGCATAAACTGAATGCGATGGGCGCTTTTGCCGAAGCGCAAACCTGCCGACGCCTGGTATTGCTTAATTACTTTGGCGAAGGCCGACAAGAACCGTGCGGCAACTGCGATATCTGTCTTGATCCGCCCAAACAATATGATGGCTTAAACGATGCCCAGATTGCGCTTTCTACCATTGGTCGGGTTAACCAGCGTTTTGGCATGGGCTACGTTGTCGAGGTGATCCGCGGCGCGAATAACCAACGCATCCGCGATTTCGGTCATGACAAACTCAAGGTTTATGGCATGGGACGCGAAAAGAGCCATGAGCACTGGGTGAGCGTGATTCGCCAGCTCATTCATCTGGGGCTGGTAATGCAAAATATTGCGCAGCACTCCGCATTACAGTTGACGGATGCCGCGCGTCCGGTACTCCGTGGAGACGTTCCGCTAAAGCTTGCGGTGCCGCGCATCGTCGCCCTCAAACCCCGCGTGATGCAGAAATCGTTCGGCGGTAATTACGATCGCAAATTGTTCGCTAAGTTGCGCAAGCTGCGTAAAGCTATCGCTGATGAAGAGAATATCCCGCCGTATGTGGTCTTTAACGACGCCACGCTGATAGAGATGGCGGAACAGATGCCGGTTTCCGCCAGCGAGATGTTAAGCGTTAACGGGGTTGGGATGCGCAAACTGGAGCGCTTCGGGAAAGAATTCATGGCGCTCATCCGCGCGCATGTCGATGGTGATGACGAAGAGTAGTCAGCCCGGCAAAAAAGTGCCAGGATGGTGACTCACTGAACTATTTCCCCGCGAGCCATTTTTATGATGATGCTATTTTTCACCGTGGCAATGGTGCACATTGTTGCGCTAATGAGCCCCGGCCCCGACTTTTTCTTCGTGTCTCAAACTGCTGTCAGCCGTTCGCGTAAAGAAGCGATGATGGGCGTACTGGGCATTACCTGCGGCGTGATGGTATGGGCGGGCGTGGCGCTGCTTGGCCTGCATCTCATCATCGAAAAAATGGCCTGGCTGCATACGATCATTATGGTAGGCGGCGGCCTGTATCTGTGCTGGATGGGCTATCAGATGCTGCATGGCGCGCTGAAAAAACAGGATGCGGCGGCGTCTTCTCCGCACATTGAACTGGCGCAGAGCGGGCGCAGCTTTCTCAAAGGGCTGTTGACCAATCTGTCGAATCCGAAAGCGATTATCTATTTTGGTTCCGTTTTTTCACTGTTTGTCGGCGATAACGTCGGCGCTGCGGCGCGCTGGGGTATTTTCGCGTTAATTACCCTGGAAACGCTGGCCTGGTTTACCGTAGTCGCCAGCCTGTTCGCGCTGCCGAAAATGCGCCGCGGCTATCAGCGTCTGGCGAAATGGATTGATGGCTTTGCCGGCGCTTTGTTTGCGGGCTTTGGTATTCACCTGATTATTTCGCGCTAATTTACCTCCGGGCCGGATAAACATCATCCGGCACGACTATCACGCGTGTCTTGCCGACGCCAGGAGCGCGCCTACCAGCATAAACAACGAACCAAACGCTTTATTCAGCGCCTTCATCTGCTTTGGTCCTTTAATCCAGGCGGCAATGCGCTGCGCCAGTGTGGCGTAACCGGTCATCACAATCATATCCACCACAATCGTGGTGACGCCGAGAATGAGGTACTGCGCCAGTTGCGGTTGCTGCGGCATGATGAATTGCGGAAACAGGGCGGCAAGAAAGACAATGCTTTTGGGATTGGTTAGATTGACAAATATCGCCCGTTTGAACAGCCGACCCCGCGATTGCGTCTGGGCGAGAGTATGCAGATCGATAGCGCCTGCGGCGCGCCATTGCTGGATACCCAGCCAGATAAGATAAGCCGCGCCAGCCCATTTCAGAATTTCAAAAGCGATGAGCGAGCGCGAAAAGAGCGTACCCAGTCCGACGCCCACCAGTACGATATGTATCCCCAGCCCGGTCTGGAGTCCGGCGATAGAAGCCGCTGCGCCACGATATCCATGGTTGATAGACGTCGTCATGGTATTGATGGCGCCTGAACCCGGAGAAAGACTCAGCAGAGTTGAGGTCAGTAGATAGGCGAACCACCATTCAAAGGTCATGCGAAACTCCCTGGTTGTCTGTTTTTGTGCCACAATACGCTACTGCCGCTGTGTTGTGTCAGGCACGACGCAAAAAACGATTTTACCTGGTAAACGAGGCCGAAAACCCGATGTTTCAGCAGCAAAATGACTGGGAAACAAGAGAAAATGCGTTTGCCGCTTTTGCTATGGGGCCGCTGACCGATTTCTGGCGTCAGCGGGAAGAGGCGGAGTTTATCGGCGTGGGTAACATTCCGGTGCGCTTTGTCCGTTTTCGAAATGATTCCAACGATCGGACGATCGTCATTTGTCCTGGCCGCATTGAGAGTTATGTAAAATACGCTGAACTGGCGTATGACCTTTTTCATCTCGGTTTTGATATCTTCATCATCGACCACCGTGGTCAAGGGCGCTCCGGGCGGATGTTATCGGACCCGCATCGGGGTCATGTCGATCATTTTAACGATTATGTTGAGGACTTAGCGGCGTTCTGGCAGCAGGAAATTGAGGCGGGGCCGTGGCGTAAGCGTTATATCCTGGCGCACTCAATGGGGGGCGCGATAGCCACTCTGTTCCTGCAACGCCATCGTGTGCGGTGCGACGCTATTGCGCTCACCGCGCCGATGTTTGGTATTGTGATACGCTTGCCTTCCTTTATGGTGCGCCATATTCTCGACTGGGCCGAAGGGCACCAGCGTATCCGTGAAGATTACGCTATTGGTACCGGTCAGTGGCGGGCGTTGCCGTTTGGGATGAATGCGCTGACCCACAGCCGCCAGCGTTATCAGCGCAACTTACGATTTTATGCCGACGAGCCGCAGCTGCGCGTTGGCGGCCCCACCTGGCATTGGGTACGCGAAGGCATTCTGGCGGGTGAACAGGTTCTGGCTGGGGCGAGCGATGACACGACGCCTACGCTACTGATTCAGGCGGAAGAAGAGCGGGTAGTGGATAACCGCACCCACGATCGTTTTTGTGAAATTCGCGCCGCGGCGGGATACCCTTGTGAAGGGGGAAAACCGCTGGTTATCAAAGGCGCGTACCATGAGATCCTTTTTGAAAAGGACGCCATGCGCTCAGTCGCGCTTAACGCCATTGTTGAATTTTTCAACAAGCCTAATTTATCCAGCGGAAATCGCTTTGCTTAGAGGTTAAATTTTATTATGTATCAGGTTGTTGCGTCTGATTTAGATGGCACGCTGCTCTCCCCCGACCATACGTTGTCCCCTTATGCCAAAGAGACTCTGAAGCTGTTGACCGCACGCGGCATCCATTTTGTCTTTGCCACTGGTCGTCATCATGTCGATGTAGGGCAAATCCGCGATAATCTTGAAATCAAGTCTTACATGATCACCTCCAACGGCGCGCGAGTGCACGATACCGACGGGAATTTGGTTTTTACGCATAATCTGGACAGCGACATTGCCAGAGACCTGTTCGGAGTGGTGAATGCGAACCCGGACATCGTGACTAACGTTTATCGCGACGACGAATGGTTTATGAATCGTCATCGCCCCGATGAAATGCGTTTTTTCAAAGAGGCGGTATTTAACTATTCGCTGTTTGAGCCTGCGCTGCTGGAGCCGGAGGGCGTCAGCAAAGTGTTTTTCACCAGCGACACTCATGAAAAGTTGTTGCCGCTGGAGCAGGCGATTAACGCGCGCTGGGGCGATCGGGTAAACGTGAGCTTCTCTACGCTAACCTGTCTGGAAGTGATGGCGGGCGGAGTGTCGAAAGGTCATGCGCTGGAAGCGGTCGCTCAGGCGATGGGGTACAGCCTGAAAGAGTGTATCGCCTTTGGCGACGGAATGAACGACGCTGAAATGCTCACGATGGCGGGCAAAGGCTGCATCATGGGCAATGCGCACCAGCGTCTGAAAGACCTGTATCCCGAACTTGAGGTGATCGGCATCAACGCGGATAACGCCGTGCCGCATTACCTGCGCGATCTTTTCTTACGTTGATGTGATTGTTTGTTAGTTGACCAGTTGTCAACTTCACTCTCCGCTACAATGGGTGTTCCCTGTTTTAAGAGACATCCATTGTGGCGCTACTCATCATTACCACTATCCTGTGGGCTTTCTCCTTTAGTCTATTTGGCGAGTATCTTGCCGGGCATGTCGATAGCTATTTCGCGGTGCTGATACGCGTTGGGCTGGCGGCGCTCGTTTTTCTGCCGTTTTTGCGTTCTCGCGGGCACAACCTAAAAACCATCAGCCTGTATATGCTGGTGGGGGCGATGCAGCTTGGCATCATGTATATGTTGAGCTTCCATGCTTACCTCTACCTGACCGTATCCGAACTGTTGCTGTTTACCGTTCTGACGCCGCTCTATATCACGCTGATTTACGATGTGATGAGTCAGCGTCGTTTGCGCTGGGGCTATGCATTTAGCGCGTTGCTGGCGGTGATTGGCGCCGGGATTATTCGCTACGATCGCGTGACCGACCATTTTTGGGTCGGTTTGCTCCTGGTGCAGCTTTCTAATATCAGTTTCGCTATCGGAATGGTGGGGTATAAACGTCTGATGGAGACCCGTCCCATGCCGCAGCACAACGCCTTTGCGTGGTTCTATCTGGGGGCGTTTTTGGTGGCGGCGGTGGCGTGGTCGCTGTTGGGGAACGCGCAAAAGCTGCCGGAAACCACGCTGCAATGGAGCATTCTGGTGTTTCTCGGCGTGGTGGCGTCCGGCATTGGCTACTTTATGTGGAACTATGGCGCTACCCAGGTAGACGCCGGGACGCTGGGTATCATGAATAATATGCATGTTCCCGCAGGACTGCTGGTTAATCTTGCCATCTGGCATCAGCAGCCCCACTGGCCAAGCTTTATTACAGGCGCGGCTGTGATCCTGGCTTCGCTGTGGGTGCATCGAAAATGGGTCGCTCCGCGCTCCGCACAAACGGCAGATGATCGCAGGCGTGATCCCGCGTCGAGCGAATAAACGCCTCGGTCACCGCCTGACGCTGGTCGCCGTCGCGCACGGCGGCATACAGGCGGCTCCACAGACCATCGCCCAGGGTTTTGGTCACCACCAGACCCTGGCGCTCAACGCTTTCCACCACCCAGTGCGGCAGGGCGGCAATACCCATTCTGGCCGCCACCATCTGAATCAGCAGTAGCGTATTATCCACGCTTTTCAGCAGCGGACTGATACCCGCCGGTTGCAGGAAATGTCGCCAGACATCCAGTCGGCTGCGCTGTACCGGGTAAATCAACAGCGTTTCGCTGGCTAAATCTTCCGGCGTAATCTGCGTTTTGCTGGCCAGCGGATGGTCGGGCGCCAGCACCAGTCGGACTTCAAAATCAAACATCGGCGAATAATGCAGCCCGCTGCGCGGCAAAATATCCGACGTCATCACCAAATCCAGCTCGCCTTGTTGCAAGGCCGGTTGCGGATCAAAAGTGACGCCGGATGTGAAATCCATTTCTACCTGCGGCCAGCTTGCACGGAAGTTTTCCAGCGCCGGGGTCAGCCACTGAATACAGCTATGACATTCAATAGCGATGCGCAGACGAGTTTGCTGCGGTTCGTTGCACGCCTGCAGCGCACGGCTGATTTGCGGCAGCACCTGGTTTGCCAGTTGCAGCAGAACTTCCCCCTGCGGCGTAAAGCGCAGCGGCTGGCTTTTACGCACGAACAGGCGGAAGCCAAGGCGTTGTTCCAGATCGCTGAACTGATGAGACAGAGCGGATTGGGTCTGGTGCAGCACCGCCGCCGCGGCAGCCAGCGATCCACTATTCCGCAATGCCTGGAGTGTTTTCAGATGTTTAATTTCGATCATGAAAGTCCTTCACTTCGCCATGAACAAATTGCGCTTGAGGAATATACAGTACCTTTACATTATGGATGTGTAAACATCCAGACGTCTAAAACTCGTCATATTTCGACTTGCAGATGCGTTGGCTTCCTTGCTTACCCCAGTCACTTACTTCAGTAAGCTCCTGGGGATGCGCTGTGTCGCCGCCTTCCTGCAAGCCGAACTATTTAGAGTTTTACTTTCAGATTCAATAAAATAAGAGAGGAAGTAAAATGACAATATTGACTCACACCCTCGGTTTTCCTCGCGTTGGCCTGCGTCGCGAGTTGAAA
This sequence comes from Salmonella sp. 2018103, assembly GCF_026247685.1. NCBI lineage: Bacteria > Pseudomonadati > Pseudomonadota > Gammaproteobacteria > Enterobacterales > Enterobacteriaceae > Salmonella > Salmonella sp. 2018103. Next base: position 4,476,450 of record NZ_CP111029.1, on the reverse strand, counting down.
AAAGCGCAAGAGAGCTACTGGGCGGGGAACTCAACGCGTGAAGCGTTACTGGCGGTGGGGCGCGAACTGCGCGCGCGTCACTGGGAGCAGCAGAAACAAGCGGGTATTGACCTGTTACCGGTAGGCGACTTTGCCTGGTACGACCATGTTCTGACCACCAGCCTGCTGTTAGGCAATGTGCCGGCTCGTCATCAGAACAACGACGGTTCCGTGGACATCGACACTCTGTTCCGCATTGGCCGCGGTCGCGCGCCAACCGGCGAACCGGCGGCGGCAGCGGAAATGACCAAATGGTTTAATACTAATTATCACTACATAGTACCGGAGTTCAGCAAAGGCCAGCAGTTCAGACTCACCTGGACACAGTTGCTAGAGGAAGTGGACGAAGCGCTGGCGCTGGGGCATAAGATCAAACCCGTACTGCTGGGGCCTGTCACGTATCTGTGGCTGGGTAAAGTGAAAGGCGAGCCGTTTGACCGCCTGACGTTGCTGAAAGACATTTTGCCAGTGTATCAGCACGTGCTGGCTGAACTGGCGAAGCGTGGTATTGAGTGGGTCCAAATTGATGAGCCAGCGCTGGTGCTGGAACTGCCGCAGGCGTGGCTGGATGCCTTCAAACCGGCTTACGACGCGCTCGCCGGCCAGGTGAGGCTGTTGCTGACGACCTATTTTGAAGGCGTGACGCCAAACCTGGACACTATTATCGCGCTACCGGTACAGGGGCTACATGTTGACCTCATTCATGGCAAAGATGATGTAGCGAAACTGCATCAACGTCTGCCGGTCGACTGGCTGCTCTCCGCAGGCTTGATTAACGGGCGTAATGTCTGGCGCGCCGATTTGACCGAAAAATACGCGCAGATTAACGCCATTGTGGGCAAACGCGCGCTGTGGGTAGCATCCTCCTGCTCTTTACTGCACAGCCCGATCGATCTCAGCGTTGAAACGCGTCTGGATACGGAAGTAAAAAGCTGGTTTGCCTTTGCGCTGCAAAAATGCGGTGAACTGGCGTTGCTGCGCGATGCGCTGAACAGCGGCGAAACGGCGGCGCTTGAGGAATGGAGCGCACCGATTCAGGCTCGTCGTCACTCCCGCCGCGTACATAATGCCGCGGTAGAAAAACGCCTGGCGGCGATCACTGCGCAGGACAGCCAGCGTGAGAATCCGTATGAGGTGCGCGCTGAAGCGCAACGCGCCCGCTTTAAACTTCCCGCCTGGCCGACGACGACTATCGGTTCGTTTCCGCAAACCACGGAAATTCGCGGTCTGCGTCTGGACTTCAAAAAGGGCAACCTCGACGCGAACCACTACCGCACCGGCATCGCCGAACATATCAAACAGGCTATCATTGAGCAGGAGCGTTTAGGGCTGGATGTGCTGGTACACGGCGAAGCCGAGCGAAACGACATGGTGGAATACTTCGGCGAGCATCTGGACGGCTTCGTCTTTACCCAGAATGGTTGGGTGCAAAGCTATGGCTCCCGCTGTGTGAAACCGCCGGTAGTGATTGGCGATATCAGCCGTCCGGCACCGATTACCGTGGAGTGGGCGAAATATGCCCAGTCGCTGACCGACAAGCCGGTAAAAGGGATGTTGACTGGCCCGGTGACTATTCTTTGCTGGTCATTCCCCCGCGAAGACGTGACCCGCGAAACGATTGCGAAACAGATTGCGCTGGCGCTGCGTGATGAAGTCGCGGATCTGGAGGCGGCGGGGATTGGGATTATTCAGATCGACGAACCGGCGCTGCGCGAAGGTCTACCGCTGCGTCGCAGCGACTGGGACGCCTATCTGGAATGGGGTGTGGAAGCCTTCCGCATCAACGCGGCGGTGGCGAAGGATGAAACTCAGATCCACACCCACATGTGTTACTGCGAGTTCAACGACATTATGGATTCGATCGCCGCGCTGGACGCGGATGTGATCACCATTGAGACCTCCCGCTCGGATATGGAGTTGCTGGAGTCGTTCGAAGCGTTCGACTACCCGAACGAAATCGGGCCGGGCGTGTACGATATTCACTCGCCGAACGTGCCGAGCGTCGAGTGGATTGAAGCCCTGCTGAAGAAGGCGGCACAGCGTATTCCGGCACAACGCCTGTGGGTGAATCCGGACTGCGGTCTGAAAACTCGCGGTTGGCCGGAAACCCGCGCGGCGTTAGCGAACATGGTCAAAGCGGCGCACAATCTGCGTCAGGCGAAATAACCCATCCTGGCCGCTGCGTTTATCCGACAGCAATGCGGCGCTACCTTTTGACGGGTAGCGCCCGTGTCTGACCTGATTAACAGCGCCTCTTTCTTCTCATTTCCCTTTTTCTTATTTTCCGCGCTGTCTTTTTCAGGATCTGGCTATTTGGCGATCTTGATAATAAAAAGGTTCTCCGTATGAATAACAATCAGGCGGATAGTGTCCCCGGAAGCAGCGCGGCGGATTTTATTGCCTCGCAGATCGTTTTTCCTGTCATGATCGCCCAGCGCTCTCATAGCACAAAACGAGGTTTTCCATTCTGTTATGTTCCCTGGCGACGGTAAACGTCGCATTGTCTCATGGCGCTGGTGAACCTTATTTTTTAACGGAGATGTCTGACATGGCGGTAGCAGGTTGTCACGTAATGGCCAAACCCGGCGGCGCGATCTGCAATATTGATTGCACATATTGCTTCTATCTTGAAAAAGAGGCGCTGTACCCGGAACGCAATAAAAACTGGCGGATGTCGGACGAGACGCTGGAACAGTTTATACGCCAGCATATTGCCGCGCAGAGTGGCGACCGCATTGACTTTGCCTGGCAGGGCGGCGAACCGACCATGATGGGGCTACCGTTTTTCCGTCGGGTTGTCGCATTATGTGAAAAGTACGGCGATGGGCGAAAAATCACTCATGCGTTGCAGACGAACGGCATCCTGGTGAATGACGAGTGGGCGCGCTTTTTCGCTGAACAGCATTTTCTCATCGGTCTCTCTATCGACGGCCCGGCGTCGTTACACAACCACTATCGGCTTAATCGCGCTGGAAAAGAAACTCATGAGCAGGTCGTCGCAGCAATGGCGCGGCTTAAAGCGCACCATGTCGACTTTAATACCTTAACCGTCGTGGGAAAACATAACGTCGGTCATGCAGCAGACGTCTACGAATTTCTTCTGGCGGCGGGATCGCGTTTTATTCAGTTTATCCCGCTGGTGGAGCGAATGAGCACCGATAACTCATCGGTACTTAATCTGGTGATGCCCGGCGAAAGCGCGGCGACGCTGGCGCCATGGACGGTACCGTCGTGGCAATATGGCGAATTTCTCAACCAGATCTTTGATATCTGGGTTCGTCGCGACGTAGACCGCGTCTATGTGCAGATGTTTGACGTGGCGTTAGCCGCCTGGACGGCGCAGAAGCCGATACTGTGTGTGCATTCCGAGACTTGTGGACATGCCTTCGCGTTGGAGTCGAACGGCGATCTCTACAACTGCGACCACTTTGTCTACCCGGAGCATCTGCTGGGGAATATCCACCAGCACAGCATCAAAACCTTAAATAATAGCGAGCGGGCTATTGCGTTTGGCGAGGCCAAGCGGGAGACCCTGACCGCCGATTGTCGTCGCTGTGACTACCGCTTTGCGTGTCATGGCGGCTGTCCGAAGCATCGCTTTGCCGTCTCGCCGTCCGGTCATCCTGCGCATAATTACTTGTGTGCGGGCTATAAGCATTTTTTCCAGCACGTTACGCCGTATATGAATGTCTGGCGGGAGCTGCTGGCGCAAGGCTATCCGATGGCATCGATCATGCGCTGGCTGGCGCAGGACGCGCGTAAAGATACAGGAGCCGTCAGTCGTAACCATCTCTGTCCCTGCGGCAGCGGCAAAAAATATAAAAAATGCTGTGGTAAAGCATAGCTAACGTGGCGATGACGCTTTGTTGAGCCTACACCGACTCCGGTCTCGTAGGCCCAACAAACATCGTAATGCGCTGTGGTTAGCCTTTTTTCCCACCGTACTGCGCGAACCATTCCAGCATTCTTTGCCAGCCGTCTTTCGCCGAGGCTTCGTGGTAGCCCGGACGATAATCGGCATTAAACGCGTGCCCTGCATCGGGATAGACCACGATTTCCGCCTTCGCATTAGCGGCGCGTAGCGCCTGACGCATGGTTTCCACGCTCTCCTGTGGAATACTGGTATCCTGCCCGCCGTATAAACCCAGTACCGGCGCGTTAAGATCGGTGGCGATGTCAACGGGATGCTTCGGCGAATTGAGTGACGTGTCGCCTACCAGCTTGCCGTACCACGCTACCGCCGCTTTTAACTGTGGGTTGTGCGCGGCGTACAGCCAGGTAATCCGGCCTCCCCAACAAAAACCGGTGATCATTAGCCGATGCGCATCCCCGCCGTTGCGCGAAGCCCAACTGGCGACGTGATCCAGGTCGGCAAGGACTTGCGAATCGGGTACTTTAGCCACCAGCCCGCTCAATAATGTGGGTATATCGGCGAAATCATTGGGGTCGCCTTCGCGGAAATAGAGCCCCGGCGCGATAGCGAGATAGCCTTCCAGCGCCAGTCGTCGGCAAATATCGCGAATGTGTTCATGTACGCCAAAAATTTCCTGTACCACAATGACCACAGGCAGCGCGCCGTCGCTTGCCTTTGGTCTGGCGTAATAGGCTGGCATATCGTCGCCCTGAGAGGGAATCGACGTTATCCCCGCGCTAATGGCCCCATCAGGCGTATGAATCATCGTAGGGGCAAGTGGGGAAGCTGCAGGTGCAAAGCCGGATGGATGTGTCGTTGTCATGGTATTCTCCGTACCCTTAAAAAATAGCGCAATCTTAACTATAGACAGTGTGTAACAAACCACATTGCCTTAAAGCGGCTATCTTTTGTGCAATGCCTGGCGATATTGATTATTTATTGTGATGTATATCACTTTTTAATGGTAAGCGAGTGCAATTGTTTTACGCCATAGTGATGGCTGTCACGAAAATATCTTTATGCCTTAGGTAAAGTGTCTTTTTGCTTCTTCTGACAAACCCGATTCACAGAGGAGTTTTATATGTCCAAGTCTGATGTTTTTCATCTCGGCCTCACCAAAAACGATTTACAAGGGGCCCAGCTCGCCATCGTCCCTGGCGATCCTGAGCGTGTGGAAAAGATCGCCGCGCTGATGGATAAGCCGGTTAAGCTGGCATCTCACCGCGAATTCACCTCCTGGCGCGCTGAGCTGGATGGCAAAGCAGTTATCGTTTGCTCTACCGGTATCGGCGGCCCGTCTACTTCTATTGCCGTGGAAGAACTGGCGCAACTGGGTATTCGTACCTTCTTGCGTATCGGCACCACGGGGGCTATTCAGCCGCACATCAACGTCGGCGACGTTCTGGTAACGACCGCATCCGTACGTCTGGATGGGGCGAGCCTGCATTTTGCGCCGATGGAATTCCCGGCGGTTGCCGACTTTGCCTGCACCACCGCGCTGGTTGAAGCCGCGAAATCGATTGGCGCCACGACTCACGTTGGCGTAACCGCCTCTTCCGACACTTTCTATCCGGGTCAGGAACGTTACGACACCTATTCTGGCCGCGTTGTTCGTCGCTTCAAAGGTTCTATGGAAGAGTGGCAGGCGATGGGCGTGATGAACTACGAAATGGAATCCGCTACGCTGTTAACCATGTGCGCAAGCCAGGGTTTACGCGCAGGTATGGTGGCGGGCGTTATCGTTAACCGTACCCAACAAGAGATTCCGAATGCGGAAACGATGAAACAAACTGAAAGCCACGCGGTGAAAATCGTCGTGGAAGCGGCCCGTCGTCTGCTGTAATTCTCCTCTCTTTTGCAAAGGCCGACGCGTTCGGCCTTTTCTTTTTGCGTGGCGCCTCGCAGGAAATTCCTTTTAAACTGGACGTTTATACAGCACAATTCTATTTTGTGCAGGACAGTGTGGTTCCAGGAGAGGTGTTGTGGATATTACTCTTATGATAAGCGCCGTCGTGGCGCTGGCGGCTGGGGCGGTGATTGGCTGGCTGGCGACGAAAGCGCACGCCGATCAAATCCGCGCCGATCTTATCGAAGAACGGCGTGAGCTGGATATCGAACTTAGCGCGGCCCGGCAGCAATTAGCGCAAGAAGCGCACTGGCGCAGTGAATGCGAGTTACTTAATAACGAACTGCGCAGCCTGCACAGTATTAATACCTCTCTGGAAGCCGATCTGCGTGAAGTCACGACCCGTCTGGAAGCGACTCAACAACACGCGGAAGACAAAATCCGTCAGATGATCAACAGCGAACAGCGTTTAAGCGAGCAGTTTGAAAATCTGGCGAACCGTATCTTTGAACACAGTAATCGTCGCGTAGACGAACAAAACCGACAAAGCCTGAATAGCCTGCTGACGCCGCTGCGTGAGCAACTGGACGGTTTTCGCCGCCAGGTTCAGGAGAGTTTTGGCAAAGAAGCGCAGGAGCGGCATACGCTGGCGCACGAAATTCGTAATTTGCAGCAGCTTAACGCGCAAATGGCGCAGGAAGCGATCAACCTGACGCGCGCTCTGAAAGGGGACAATAAGGCGCAAGGAAACTGGGGCGAAGTTGTGCTGGCGCGGGTGCTGGAGGCATCCGGACTGCGTGAAGGCTACGAATACGAAACCCAGGTCAGTATTGAGAACGATGCGTGCTCGCGGATGCAGCCGGATGTCATCGTCCGCTTGCCGCAGGGCAAAGATGTCGTCATCGACGCTAAAATGACGTTGGTCGCCTACGAGCGTTACTTTAACGCTGAAGATGACTATACGCGCGAGGCCGCTTTACAAGAGCACATCGCCTCGGTGCGCAATCATATTCGCTTACTGGGGCGTAAAGACTACCAGCAGCTTCCCGGCCTCCGCTCGCTGGACTATGTTCTGATGTTTATCCCCGTAGAACCCGCTTTCCTGCTGGCGTTAGATAAACAGCCCGAACTGATAACCGAGGCGCTGAAAAATAACATTATGCTGGTAAGCCCCACGACGCTGCTGGTGGCATTACGGACAATCGCCAACCTGTGGCGCTATGAACACCAGAGCCGCAATGCGCAGCACATCGCAGACAGAGCCAGTAAGCTCTACGATAAAATGCGGTTGTTCGTTGATGATATGTCAGCGATCGGTCAGAGTCTGGATAAAGCGCAGGATAACTACCGCCAGGCGATGAAAAAACTTGCGTCGGGGCGTGGCAACGTTTTGGCGCAGGCAGAGGCCTTCCGGGGGCTAGGCGTGGAAATCAAACGCGAGATTAATCCGGATTTAGCGGAACAGGCCGTTACGCAAGATGAAGAATATCGTTTACGATCGATCCCTGAAGGGCGGCAGGATGAACATTATCCCAATGATGAACGGGTGAAGCAGCAGTTAAGTTAACCCATACGGAGTAGTTTAGTCCTGGCGCAGAGTAGGGCAAATTGGCCCAATCTGTTACACTTCTTGAACATTTTTATCGATAAGCAGGCACTGAGATGGTGGAAGATTCACAAGAAACGACGCACTTTGGCTTTCAGACCGTCGCTAAAGAGCAGAAAGCTGACATGGTGGCCCACGTTTTTCATTCTGTGGCGTCAAAGTACGATGTGATGAATGACTTAATGTCATTTGGCATTCATCGTTTGTGGAAGCGCTTCACCATTGATTGCAGTGGCGTGCGTCGTGGACAAACCGTTCTCGATTTAGCGGGCGGTACGGGCGATCTTACCGCGAAATTTTCACGTATGGTCGGGGAAACTGGCAAAGTTATCCTGGCGGATATTAATGATTCTATGCTCAAAATGGGGCGTGAGAAGCTGCGTAATATCGGCGTGATCGGCAACGTAGAGTATGTGCAGGCGAATGCCGAAGCTCTGCCTTTCCCTGATAATACGTTTGATTGCATTACCATTTCGTTTGGTTTGCGCAATGTAACGGAAAAAGAAAAAGCGCTGCGGTCAATGTTCCGTGTGTTGAAACCCGGCGGACGTTTACTGGTGCTTGAATTTTCCAAGCCTATTATTGAGCCGCTGAGTAAAGCGTATGACGCCTATTCTTTCCATATTTTACCGCGTATTGGCTCGATGGTCGCGAACGATGCGGATAGCTATCGGTATCTCGCGGAATCCATCCGTATGCATCCCGATCAGGATACCTTAAAAGCCATGATGCAGGACGCCGGATTTGAGAGCGTGGATTATTACAATCTGACGGCGGGCGTTGTGGCATTGCACCGTGGTTATAAATTCTAGGAGGGTGGAATGCCTTTTAAACCCTTAGTGACCGCAGGAATTGAAGGTCTCCTCAATGCGTTTCTGTATCGTTCGCCAGCGCTGAAATCAGCCAGAACGCGCTTACAGGGAAAAGTACTGTGTGTGAAACTAAAGGGATTTTCGACGCCATTAGTCCTGGTATTCAGCGAACGCCAGGTTGATGTGCTGGGGGCATGGGAAGGCGAAGCGGACTGTACGGTAATCACTCAAGCTAGCGTTTTGCCAAAACTACGCGATCGTCAGCAGTTGGCCGCGCTTATTCGCAGCGGCGAACTGGAAGTGCAGGGCGATATTCAGGTCGTGCAAAATTTTGTGGCGCTCGCCGATCTCGCCGAATTCGATCCTGCGGAGCTGTTGGCGCCATACACGGGTGATATTGCGGCGGAAAGTATCGGTAAGGTCGTGCGTGGCGGGGCTAAATTCCTGCGCCACGGGTTTCAACGCCAGCAGCGTTATGCCGCTGAAGCGATCACTGAAGAGTGGCGTATGGCGCCTGGCCCGCTGGAAGTCGCATGGTTTGCCGAAGAAACCGCGGCTGTTGAACGCGCCGTAGATGCTCTGACCACACGGCTGGAAAAACTGGAGGCCAAATGACGCCAGGTGAAGTACGGCGCCTATATTTCATCATCCGCACGTTTTTAAGCTACGGCCTTGATGAACTCATCCCCCGAATGCGTCTTACACTGCCACTCCGATTATGGCGCTATTCGCTGTTCTGGATGCCAAACCGGCATAAAGATAAATTGCTGGGTGAACGATTAAGACTGGCGTTGCAAGAGCTGGGACCGGTCTGGATCAAATTTGGTCAGATGCTCTCCACACGCCGTGACCTGTTCCCGCCGCAAATCGCCGATCAGCTCGCTTTGCTCCAGGATAAAGTCGCGCCATTCGATGGTCGGCTGGCGAAAGCCCAGATTGAAGAGGCGATGGGGGGGCTACCAGTCGAAGCCTGGTTTGACGACTTTGATATCCAGCCTTTAGCGTCGGCGTCAATCGCCCAGGTACATACCGCGCGATTGAAATCAAACGGTAAAGAAGTGGTTATTAAGGTCATTCGCCCGGATATTTTGCCGGTAATTCAGGCAGACCTGAAACTGATTTATCGCCTTGCTCGCTGGGTACCACGCCTGTTGCCGGATGGGCGTCGTCTGCGCCCGACGGAAGTGGTGCGTGAGTATGAGAAAACGCTGATCGATGAGCTGAATCTGCTGCGGGAATCGGCCAACGCGATTCAGTTACGCCGCAATTTTGAAAATAGTCCCATGCTGTATATCCCGGAGGTGTACTCCGATTACTGTAGCCAGAACATGATGGTGATGGAGCGGATATACGGCATTCCGGTTTCGGATGTGGCGGCGCTGGAAAAGAACGGCACCAACATGAAACTGCTGGCGGAACGCGGGGTTAAAGTTTTCTTCACCCAGGTTTTCCGCGACAGCTTTTTCCATGCGGACATGCATCCGGGAAATATTTTTGTCAGCCATGAACACCCTGAAAATCCGCAATATATCGGCATTGACTGTGGTATCGTCGGGTCGCTAAACAAAGAAGATAAGCGCTATCTGGCAGAAAACTTTATCGCGTTTTTTAACCGCGATTACCGAAAGGTGGCGGAGCTGCATGTCGATTCAGGTTGGGTTCCGCCAGATACCAACGTTGAAGATTTTGAGTTTGCCATCCGCACCGTCTGTGAACCTATCTTTGAAAAGCCGCTCGCGGAAATCTCGTTTGGTCATGTGTTGTTAAACCTTTTCAATACAGCGCGTCGATTTAACATGGAAGTCCAGCCGCAACTGGTGTTGTTGCAGAAAACATTATTGTATGTTGAAGGGGTTGGGCGGCAACTTTATCCTCAGCTTGATTTGTGGAAAACGGCGAAGCCGTTTCTTGAGTCCTGGATCAAAGATCAGGTGGGTATTCCGGCTCTCACGCGGGCTCTTAAAGAAAAAGCGCCGTTCTGGGTCGAAAAAATGCCAGAAATACCTGAACTGGTGTACGACAGTTTGCGCCAGGGCAAATATTTACAGCACAGTGTTGATAAGATTGCGCGCGAGTTACAGGTAAACCATGTGCGCCAAAGTCAGTCTCGTTATTTATTGGGAATTGGCGCAACGCTGTTACTGAGCGGGTCATTCTTACTCGTCAACCGCCCTGAATGGGGATTGATGCCTGGCTGGCTCATGGTCGGCGGCGTAGTTGTCTGGCTGGTTGGCTGGCGTAAAACTCGTTGAGATTTTTTATCGCTCAACGCCGGTTGTGTCACGCAGGTACATATTATCACTCGAGGCAGTACTCAGGCCGCAAGTCAATGTCGTCCCGGTCGTATGTAAAAGTATGTGAATAGGGCGGGCGAAAGCGGTTAACAAAGAGGCAGCGCGAAGGATAATGTGTATAATGCGGCCCTAATAATTCATCATCTATCACAGAGGAACATGTATGGGTGGTATCAGTATTTGGCAGTTGTTGATTGTTGCCGTTATCGTCGTACTGCTGTTCGGCACCAAAAAACTCGGTTCCATCGGTTCCGATCTTGGCGCGTCTATCAAAGGCTTTAAAAAGGCCATGAGCGATGATGATGCCAAACAGGATAAAACCAGTCAGGACGCTGATTTTACCGCTAAATCTATCGCGGATAAGCAAGGCGAAGCGAAAAAGGAAGACGCTAAAAGCCAAGATAAAGAGCAGGTATAATCCGTGTTTGATATCGGTTTTAGCGAACTGCTGTTAGTGTTCGTTATCGGCCTCATTGTGTTGGGGCCGCAACGATTGCCAGTAGCGGTAAAAACGGTAGCGGGCTGGATTCGCGCGTTGCGATCCCTTGCGACAACGGTTCAGAATGAACTGACTCAGGAACTGAAACTTCAGGAGTTCCAGGACAGTCTGAAAAAAGTCGAAAAGGCGAGCCTGGAAAATCTGACTCCCGAACTGAAAGCATCTATGGATGAACTGCGTCAGGCGGCGGAGTCGATGAAACGCACCTACAGCGCTAACGATCCCGAACAAGCGAGCGATGAAGCGCATACCATCCATAATCCGGTGGTAAAAGGGAACGAAACGCAGCATGAGGGCGTCACCCCTGCCGCCGCTGAAACACAGGTGAGCGCGCCGGAACAAAAGCCGGAGCCCGTTAAAGATAACGTGCCTGAGTCGACGGAAACCGCTTCCGTAGCCACGATAGACGCCGAGAAGAAATCCGCTGCGCCTGTTGTCGAATCTTCCCCCTCGTCGAGTGATAAACCGTAAACATGGCTGTAGAAGATACTCAACCGCTTATCACGCATCTGATCGAGTTGCGTAAGCGCCTGCTAAACTGCATCGTCGCAGTACTTCTGATTTTTCTGGCGTTAATTTATTTCGCCAATGATATTTATCATTTAGTCGCCGCACCGCTGATTAAACAGATGCCGCAAGGGGCGACAATGATTGCGACGGATGTGGCGTCGCCGTTTTTTACGCCTATCAAACTCACCTTCATGGTGTCTTTGATCTTATCCGCGCCTGTCATTTTGTACCAGGTTTGGGCCTTTATCGCCCCGGCGCTGTATAAGCATGAGCGTCGTCTGGTCGTACCGCTGCTGGTATCCAGCTCGCTGCTTTTCTACATTGGTATGGCCTTCGCCTATTTTGTCGTATTCCCTTTGGCCTTTGGTTTCCTGACGCATACGGCGCCGGAAGGGGTACAGGTTTCGACAGATATCGCCAGCTATCTTAGCTTTGTTATGGCGCTTTTTATGGCCTTTGGCGTAGCCTTTGAAGTGCCGGTGGCGATTGTGTTGCTGTGCTGGATGGGCATCACCACGCCAGAAGATTTGCGTAAAAAACGGCCTTATATCCTGGTCGGGGCATTCATTGTGGGAATGCTGCTTACGCCGCCAGATGTTTTCTCGCAAACGTTGCTGGCGATACCGATGTACTGCCTGTTTGAAATTGGCGTTTTCTGCTCACGCTTTTATGTCGGTAAGCGACGGACGCGCGACGAAGATAACGAGGCCGAAACCGAAAAGGCCGAGCACACTGAAGACTAAACACAACCGCCCGCCAGGGCGGTTGTCATATGGGGGCAAGCATGTTTGATATTGGCGTTAATTTAACCAGTAGCCAGTTTGCAAAAGATCGTGATGATGTGGTCGCCCGTGCGTTTGCGGCGGGAGTAAAAGGTATGCTACTGACCGGAACGAACATCCATGAAAGTCAGCAGGCGTTAAAACTGGCGCGGCGCTACCCCCATTGTTGGTCGACGGCTGGCGTCCATCCCCATGACAGCAGTCAGTGGTCATCCGCGTCTGAAGACGCCATTATTGCGCTGGCGAACCAGCCGGAAGTCGTCGCTATCGGTGAGTGCGGGCTGGATTTCAATCGCAATTTTTCCACGCCGCAGGAGCAGGAACGTGCCTTTCAGGCGCAGCTACAAATTGCCGCCGAATTGCAGATGCCAATCTTTATGCACTGCCGGGACGCGCATGAGCGATTTCTGGCATTGCTTGATCCCTGGCTGGATAGTCTTCCTGGTGCAATACTGCACTGCTTTACCGGTTCACGCCAGCAAATGCAGGCCTGTGTGGACAGAGGGCTCTATATAGGTATTACCGGGTGGGTTTGCGACGAACGACGCGGGCTTGAGCTACGTGAACTCTTACCGTTTATTCCAGCGGAAAAGCTACTGATAGAAACCGACGCGCCGTATCTGTTGCCTCGCGATCTTACGCCGAAACCAACGTCACGACGCAACGAGCCCGCGTATCTGCCTCACATCCTGGAGCGCATAGCGCTATGGCGTGGTGAAGATCCGCAATGGTTAGCGGCGATGACAGATGCCAACGCCAGAACCTTATTTGAGGTCGTATTCTGAACGATCGCTAAATCTTGCGAAAACCGGTGTTTTTTACGCTCTGCTTCACTTCTTTATTGAGTAAATTAAGCAGTAACATCGAACGCGTTTCGCCATCCGGTTCGGTAAAAATCGCTTTCAGCCCTTCAAATGCGCCTTCCGTGATGATGACGCTATCGCCGGGATAGGGGGTTTCAGGATCGACAACGCCTTCGGGCTTGTAGATAGAAAGCTGATGAATAACGCTGGAAGGCACGATCGCAGGATGCGCGCCAAAGCGCACAAAATGGCTGACGCCGCGCGTGGCGTTGATTGTAGTGGTATGTATCACTTCCGGATCAAATTCAACGAACAGATAATTAGGAAAGAGCGGTTCGCTGACGGAGGTACGTTTTCCGCGTACCATTTTTTCCAGGGTGATCATCGGTGTCAGGCAACTTACCGCTTGTCTTTCGAGGTGTTCCTGAGCACGCTGAAGTTGCCCGCGTTTGCAGTACAGTAAATACCAGGATTGCATAATGACTCTTATCCGCTTGTTCGGGGCGCAAGCATAGCAAAAGCCATGCGCGAAGTTAATTATACACTTCATCCTTTAAGCCGTATCTGGATTAGCGTTGGTTGCCAGAGTTCACGCTAATTTAACAAAAATACAGCATCCCGATGATGAACGCCGTATAATGATGCGCTTACCGAGAGGCTACAATGGACGCCATGAAATATCACGATTTACGCGACTTCCTGACGCTACTTGAGCAGCAGGGGGAACTAAAACGCATCACGCTACCTGTGGATCCTCATCTGGAAATCACGGAAATCGCTGACCGCACGCTGCGTGCCGGTGGACCGGCGTTGCTGTTTGAAAATCCTAAAGGTTACGCCATGCCGGTGCTGTGCAACCTTTTTGGCACGCCAAAACGCGTGGCGATGGGCATGGGGCAGGATGATGTTTCCGCATTACGGGAAGTGGGTAAATTATTAGCGTTTCTGAAAGAACCTGAGCCGCCGAAAGGCTTTCGCGATCTGTTTGACAAGCTGCCGCAGTTTAAGCAAGTGCTGAATATGCCGACGAAACGGTTACGCGGCGCGCCTTGCCAGCAGAAAATCGCGTCTGGCGATGATGTCGATTTAACGCGTCTTCCTGTCATGACCTGTTGGCCGGACGACGCCGCGCCGCTGATTACCTGGGGACTGACGGTAACGCGTGGCCCGCACAAAGAACGGCAAAATCTGGGCATTTATCGTCAGCAGTTGATAGGTAAAAATAAGCTGATTATGCGCTGGCTGTCTCACCGCGGCGGCGCGCTGGATTTTCAGGAGTGGTTAGCCGCGCGTCCGGGTGAACGTTTCCCGGTCTCTGTCGCATTGGGCGCCGATCCGGCGACGATACTTGGCGCCGTGACTCCTGTTCCCGATACTCTGTCGGAGTATGCCTTTGCGGGCCTGCTGCGCGGCACGAAAACTGAAGTGGTTAAATGCCTTTCTAACGATCTGGAAGTGCCTGCCAGCGCCGAGATTATCCTTGAAGGTTACATTGAGCCGGGAGAGATGGCGCCGGAAGGACCGTATGGCGATCATACGGGCTATTATAATGAAGTGGATAACTTTCCGGTCTTTACCGTCACGCATATTACGCAGCGTGAGGATGCCATCTATCACTCCACCTATACCGGGCGTCCGCCCGATGAGCCTGCGGTATTAGGGGTGGCGCTCAATGAAGTCTTCGTGCCTATTCTGCAAAAACAGTTTCCGGAAATCGTCGACTTTTATCTGCCGCCGGAAGGGTGTTCTTACCGCCTGGCGGTAGTGACGATGAAAAAGCAGTACGCTGGTCATGCGAAACGCGTCATGATGGGCGTCTGGTCGTTTTTGCGCCAGTTTATGTATACGAAATTTGTTATCGTTTGCGATGATGACGTTAACGCACGCGACTGGAATGATGTGATCTGGGCGATTACCACCCGTATGGACCCTGCGCGGGATACGGTGCTGGTTGAAAATACGCCGATTGACTACCTGGATTTTGCCTCGCCGGTCTCCGGGCTGGGTTCAAAAATGGGGCTGGATGCCACAAACAAATGGCCGGGCGAAACCCAACGCGAGTGGGGTCGTCCTATTGTTAAAGATCCTGAAGTTACCGCGCGTATTGATGCGATTTGGGATGAGCTGGCTATCTTTAAATAACTGAAAGCGGACATCGACATTTCAGGCTGCGGCGACTCGGCTTGAAATGTCGGTATTGACCCGACACCCGACAGAGGGAGCGCATGACAACCTTAAGCTGTAAAGTGACCTCGGTAGAAGCTATCACCGATACCGTATATCGGGTTCGTTTAGTGCCGGACGCGGCGTTTACATTCCGCGCTGGTCAGTATTTGATGGTCGTAATGGACGAGCGTGACAAACGCCCGTTTTCGATGGCCTCAACGCCGGACGAGAAAGGGTTTATTGAATTACACATTGGCGCTTCCGAGCTCAATCTGTATGCAATGGCGGTCATGGATCGAATTCTGAAAGACCGGGAAATCGTCGTCGATATTCCGCATGGCGACGCCTGGCTACGTGACGATGAAGAGCGTCCGTTGATTCTGATCGCGGGCGGTACGGGCTTTTCTTATGCGCGCTCCATCCTGTTGACGGCGTTAGCGCGCAACCCGGCCCGCGATGTTACCATTTACTGGGGCGGTCGCGAAGAAAAGCACCTCTATGATCTCTCTGAGCTGGAAGCACTCTCTGTTAACCATCCGAATTTGCGTATTGAACCTGTTGTCGAGCAGCCGGAAGAAGGCTGGCGTGGACGTACAGGAACGGTACTTACGGCGGTATTGCAGGATTATGGTACGCTGGCGGGGCACGATATTTATATTGCCGGACGTTTTGAGATGGCGAAGATCGCCCGCGATCTGTTCTGTCATGAGCGTAACGCGCGGGAAGATCGTCTGTTTGGCGATGCGTTCGCATTTATTTAACTATTTTATGGGACGCAGTAGCGTCCCTTTTTACGTTAGCCTACCTAAAAGTCCTCTTAAATATTAATTAATCGTCAACTATAAAACCTTATGATATTGAATATCTACAGGCTTTGTATTGCGTGTAATAAATTAAGTAATATTATGTCCTGAGGCTATCAATAAAAATAGTTAATTATATATGCTTCATTTATTTTTATAAAAGAAACATAAAATGGAAAGTTAGTTATTTATTTATAAGATGGAGAGTGTTATGAAATTTAAATATGCTTTAACTTCTCTCGCATTATCTGTTGCAATTTTGTCATCAGTACCTTCTACTGCTTTCGCCATCGGCGGCGCCAGCGGCGCTAAAGTGGACTATCAGGTCCAGGGAAAAATTGGCGAAGTTGTTATGAACCCCTATGATATCGCGCCGCTAACCGCCGTTATTCGTAATGGCGGTTACCAGTTACGTGACGTGCATGTACGGATTGTACCCAAAGAAAATGGCCAGGAGATCGCGTATAAAGTTAATAATAAATACCTTTTAACGTATGGCGGTATTCCCGTCTTTGGTCTTTACCCGGATTATGTCAATACCGTTGAAGTTGAATATACAAGAATCCAGGGTAGTAAAACCGAAAATATAAAAGAAAGCTATAAAATGTATGCACCGCCTGCCTATATTGAATCGGCGGGTACAAAAGAAGAACAATCAGCACTCTTTACTATCGATGTTAAAAAGGTTTCCCCAGAATTTAAAGATCGCTTGTATCTTTTGAATAATACGAAAGATAAGTCTGGCAATGGAACGCGTACTGTCTGGAACAACCCTACTGGGGGTGCATTAGAATGGAACTTCACTACAGCTAACGCTATTATCGACACCTCCGGTGATATTCGTTGGTTTATGAATCCAAGTTCAATTTATGATTTAAAGTCAATTTATCGTGCTGGCGTTATGATGGGCTTTAAACAAAACCAGGATGGCGCACTATCGTGGGGCTACGGTCAGCGTTATGTGAAATACGATATCATGGGGCGTGAAATCTTTAACCGCCGCCTGCCGGATAATTATAACGATTTTTCACACTCAATGGATAACGCGGCCAACGGTCACTACTTCCTGCGTGTAGCCAGCTCTAACTATAAACGTCCTGATGGAAAAAATGTTCGTACCGTGCGTGATGTGATTGCCGAAGTTGATCAGAACGGCGTGGTAGTGGATGAATGGCGTCTGTTTGATATCCTCGATCCTTATCGTGATGTGATAATGAAAACCCTCGATCAGGGCGCTGTGTGCCTGAATATCGACGCCAGCCAGTCCGGCCATACGTTGAGCGAAGAAGATCTGGCGGCGCTGGACTCCTCCGACAAATTCGGGGATATCGTGGGTAGTGGGGCTGGCCGCAACTGGGCGCATGTCAACAGCGTCGACTATGACAGTGAAGATGATTCCATCATCATCAGCTCCCGCCACCAGAGTGCGATTATCAAAATCGGCCGCGATAAGAAAGTGAAGTGGATACTGGGTACGCCTGCTGGCTGGAAAGCGCCATTTAATGCCGCAATTCTGACGCCAGTGGATAGCAAAGGCCAAAAAATCGCCTGCCAGGACAGTGGCTGCGAGGGTGACTTCGACTGGACATGGACGCAACATACGGCCTTTAAAATTGATAGTAAGAGTAAAGGCGATATCTTATACCTTTCCGCTTTCGACAATGGCGATGGCCGCGGCTTAGAACAGCCTGCTATGCAGAGTATGAAATACAGCCGCTCCGTGATTTACAAAATCGACCAGAAAAACAAGACAGTCCAACAGATCTGGCAATACGGTAAAGAGCGCGGGAACGAGTGGTTTAGCCCGGTAACCTCTATCACCGAGTACCAGACTGACAAGAATTCTGTGTTCGTGTATTCCGCAACAGCAGGTGGTGCGTTTGATTTGTCGGTAGGCGCATTTACCAGCTTGCCTAATCCGTATCTGGAAGAGTTCAAATGGGGAGAAAAAGAGCCTGTGGTCGAAATGCAAATACATGGTGCGCGTGGATATCAGGCTATGCCATTTAGCCTGACCAAAGCGCTTACTGAGTAGAGCGGGCCATACGGTGAAAAAACCCGCCCCTGACGGGCGGGAAAAACGGCAACTAAACTGTTTCCCGTCATAATTCGCGCAGCCTCTTTGTTGGCTGCCTTTGCTCACCCCGGGCACATAGTTATCTATGTTCCCGGGGATTCGCTCAGTTGCCGCTGCGCTGCAATGCGAGTTATTTAGGGGATATTATCTTTGATTAAACCCGCTCAAACACCGTGGCGATGCCCTGACCCAGACCAATACACATCGTCGCCAGACCAAACTGCGCGTCTTTGCGCTCCATCAGGTTGATAAGCGTGGTGCTGATACGTGCTCCGGAGCAGCCGAGCGGATGACCAAGCGCGATCGCGCCGCCGTTGAGGTTGATCTTCTCGTCTATCTGCTCCATCAATCCCAGATCCTTAATGCATGGCAGGATCTGTGCGGCAAACGCTTCGTTCATCTCAAACACATCGATATCGCTGGCCGACAGTCCCGCTTTTTTCAACGCCAGTTTTGACGCCGGAACCGGCCCGTAACCCATAATTGACGGATCACAACCAACCACTGCCATTGAACGAATACGGGCGCGAGGTTTCAGACCCAGCTCACGGGCACGACTTTCGCTCATTACCAGCATGGCGGCTGCGCCATCGGAAAGCGCGGATGAGGTGCCCGCCGTGACCGTGCCACTAACCGGATCAAATGCCGGACGCAGTGTTGATAGCGCTTCGACCGTGGTTTCCGGGCGGATCACTTCATCGTAGTTAAACTGCTTCAACACGCCGTCTGCATCATGACCGCCAGTCGGGATAATCTCCGTTTTGAATGCGCCAGACTGGGTGGCGGCCCAGGCGCGAGCGTGAGAACGCGCGGCGAACTGGTCCTGCATTTCCCGGCTAATGCCGTGCAGGCGGGAGAGCATTTCCGCCGTTAGCCCCATCATCCCTGCCGCTTTGGCGACGTTGCGACTCAGACCCGGGTGAAAATCCACACCGTGACTCATCGGCACGTGCCCCATATGCTCCACGCCGCCAACCAGACAAACCTGCGCATCGCCGGTCATGATCATTCGCGCTGCATCGTGTAACGCCTGCATCGAGGAACCACACAGACGGTTGACGGTGACCGCCGGTACCGAATGGGGAATTTCTGCCAGCAGCGCGGCGTTACGGGCAATGTTGAAGCCTTGCTCCAGCGTTTGTTGTACGCAGCCCCAGTAAATATCATCGAGGGTCGCCGCTGTAAGCGACGGATTACGCGCCAGCAGGCTACGCATTAAGTGGGCGGAGAGATCTTCTGCCCGCACGTTGCGAAACGCGCCGCCCTTCGAACGGCCCATCGGGGTGCGAATAGCATCGACAATGACAACCTGTTCCATTGTGACTCCTTAAGCCGTTTTCAGAGAACCAACCGGACGGGCTGGTTCAACCGGGGGATAATACGGTTCGTTATGGCGCGCTTTATTACGCAGCCCTTCCGGCACTTCATACAGCGGGCCGAGGTGTTGATACTGCTGCGCCATATCAAGATATTTCGCGCTGCCCTGTGTATCCAGCCAGCGGAATGCGCCGCCGTGGAACGGAGGGAAGCCCAGGCCGTAGACCAGCGCCATATCGGCTTCCGCCGGGCTTGCGATAATGCCTTCTTCCAGACAGCGAACCACTTCGTTAATCATCGGGATCGTCATACGGGCGATTATCTCGTCGTCGCTGAAGTCGCGTTTCGGCTGGCTGACGCTTGCCAGCAGGTCATCCACCGCGGCATCTTCTTCTTTCTTCGGCTTACCCTTGTTGTCTTCTTTATAGCGCCAGAAGCCCAGACCGTTTTTTTGCCCAAAACGGCTGGCGTCAAACAATGCGTCGATCGCGTCGCGATACTCTTTCTGCATCCGTTGCGGGAAGCCTGCCGCCATTACCGCCTGCGCGTGATGCGCGGTATCAATGCCGACAACATCCAGCAGATAGGCCGGGCCCATCGGCCAGCCGAACTGTTTTTCCATCACTTTATCGACTTTGCGGAAATCCGCGCCGTCGCGCAGCAGTTGACTGAAACCGGCGAAATAGGGGAACAGCACGCGGTTAACAAAGAAGCCGGGGCAGTCGTTGACTACAATCGGCGTCTTGCCCATTTTGCTTGCCCAGGCGACGACTTTGGCAATGGTTTCGTCTGAACTCTTCTCACCGCGGATGATTTCAACCAGCGGCATCCGGTGTACCGGGTTGAAGAAGTGCATTCCGCAAAAGTTTTCCGGACGTTCCAGGGCGCTAGCCAGTTCGCGAATTGGGATGGTAGAGGTATTTGAGGCCAGCACGGTTTCCGGGCGCACTTTCTGCTCGGTTTCCGCCAGTACCGCTTTTTTGACTTTTGGATTTTCGACCACCGCTTCGACAACAACATCTACGCGATCGAAACCGGCATAATCGAGAGTCGGGTGGATGGTCGAAATGACGCCCGCCAGCTTCAGACCGTCGATCTTGCCGCGCTCCAGCTGTTTGTTCAGCAGCTTGGCCGCTTCGGTCATGCCGAGGTTCAACGATTTATCGTTGATATCTTTCATGATGACCGGTACGCCTTTCCAGGCCGACTGGTAAGCGATACCACCGCCCATAATGCCCGCGCCCAGTACGGCTGCCTGTTTCGGCGTCTCAATATCTTTGGTCAGCTTTTTGGCTTTACCTTTTACATATTGATCGTTGAGGAAGATACCGACCAGCGCACGAGCCTCATTGGTATGCGCCAGCGGAACAAAGCTTTTATTTTCCAGATTCAGCGCTTCTTCACGACCAAAACGCGCGGCGGCTTCAATGGTTTTCACTGCGGTCATCGGCGCCGGATAATGTTTACCCGCCGTTTGTGCGACCATGCCTTTAGCGATGGTAAAGCTCATCGCTGCTTCAATTTTGCTGAGTTTCAACGGTTCCAGTTTCGGCTGGCGTTTAGCTCTCCAGTCGAGATCGCCGGTAATGGCCTGGCGTAACACCGCTATCGCGCCTTCAATTAGCTTCTCTTGTTTGACCACGCCGTCCACAAGGCCGATTTTCAGCGCGTGTTCAGCACCGACATCTTTCCCGGCGGCAATGATCTCCAGCGCGCTGTCCGCGCCCAGCATACGCGGCAGACGAACGGAGCCGCCGAAACCCGGCATGATGCCCAGTTTAGTTTCCGGCAGACCGATACGGAGGTCTGGCGTCGCCAGACGGTAATCGGTGGCCAGCACGCATTCGCACCCGCCGCCCAGCGCATAGCCGTTTACGGCGGCAAGGGTCGGTACGGGTAAATCTTCCAGACGGTTAAAGACGCTGTTAGCGAAATGCAGCCATTGGCTTAACTGCTCTTCGGGGACGAGGAACAGTGAAAGAAATTCGGTGATGTCCGCGCCGACAATAAAGGCCGCTTTATTCGAGCGCAGCAGCAGCCCTTTTAAATCGTGTTGCTTTTCCAGCACCTCAAGCGCCTGGCCGAGGCTGGCGACGGTTGCGGTGTCGAGTTTATTGACCGAGCCTGGAGCATCGAACACCAGTTCGGCGATGCCATCTTCCAGCCAGTCGAGGTACAGGGTGTCGCCTTTATAAAGCATGTCAGTCTCCTGAATCCACAAGGTGATCTGGTCGTACCAGATGAAGCGAAGTGTGTATTTTGTGTTAATAAAATGCAAATAAATGATTAAAGAAATGCCGATGTGATCACGCTCGGCAGAGATCACGCTCTCGTGGGGCGATGTGCTAAGATGCGGGAACTTGAGGTCAAAAAAACAGAAGGGTAAAAAATGGAATCACTGGCCGCGCTCTATAAAAATCATATTGTTACCTTACAAGAACGGACGCGCGATGTTCTGGCGCGCTTTAAGCTGGATGCGTTACTTATTCATTCCGGCGAGCTTTTCAACGTCTTTCTCGACGATCACCCTTATCCGTTTAAGGTCAATCCACAGTTTAAAGCGTGGGTGCCGGTAACTCAGGTTCCAAATTGCTGGCTGCTGGTCGATGGCGTCAACAAACCCAAATTGTGGTTTTATCTGCCGGTCGATTACTGGCATAACGTTGAACCGCTGCCAACGTCCTTCTGGACAGAAGAAGTCGAGGTCGTCGCCTTACCGAAAGCGGATGGCATCGGCAGCCAACTGCCTGCCGCGCGTGGCAATATCGGCTATATCGGCCCGGTTCCTGAGCGCGCGCTACAATTGGATATCGCTGCCAGCAACATCAACCCGAAAGGTGTTATCGACTATCTGCATTACTACCGCGCCTATAAAACGGATTATGAACTGGCCTGTATGCGCGAAGCGCAGAAAATGGCGGTGAGCGGTCATCGGGCGGCGGAAGAGGCCTTCCGTTCCGGCATGAGCGAGTTTGACATCAACCTGGCGTACCTGACCGCCACGGGACATCGCGATACCGATGTTCCGTACAGCAACATTGTGGCGCTGAACGAACATGCCGCCGTGCTGCATTACACGAAACTGGATCATCAGGCACCGTCTGAAATGCGCAGTTTCCTGCTGGATGCGGGCGCGGAATACAACGGCTACGCGGCGGATCTGACGCGAACCTGGTCGGCGAAAAGCGATAACGACTACGCCCACCTGGTGAAAGATGTTAACGACGAACAGTTGGCGCTGATCGCTACCATGAAGGCGGGCGTCAGCTATGTGGATTATCATATTCAGTTCCATCAACGCATCGCGAAGCTGCTGCGTAAACATCAAATCATTACCGACATGAGTGAAGAGGCGATGGTGGAAAATGATCTCACCGGGCCGTTTATGCCGCACGGTATTGGTCATCCGTTGGGTCTGCAGGTACACGATGTGGCCGGGTTTATGCAAGATGATTCCGGTACGCATCTCGCCGCGCCGTCCAAATACCCGTATCTGCGCTGCACGCGTGTGTTACAGCCGCGAATGGTGTTGACCATCGAACCGGGGATTTACTTCATCGAATCGCTGTTAGCGCCGTGGCGCGAAGGGCCATTCAGCAAGCACTTCAACTGGCAGAAAATTGAAGCGCTCAAGCCTTTCGGCGGTATTCGCATTGAAGATAACGTGGTCATCCACGAAAACGGCGTGGAAAACATGACGCGGGATTTAAAACTGGCGTAATGGACAGTTGGTTAATCCCTGCAGCGCCGGTCACCGTTGTTGAAGAGATCAAAAAAAGCCGCTTTATTACGCTATTGGCGCATACCGATGGCGTAGACGCGGCGAAAGCGTTTGTTGAGTTAGTCAGAGCTGAGCACCCTGATGCGCGCCACCATTGTGTGGCGTGGGTGGCGGGTGCGCCGGACGACTCACAGCAACTGGGCTTTTCAGACGACGGCGAACCGGCGGGAACGGCGGGCAAGCCGATGCTTGCGCAATTGATGGGCAGCGGCGTCGGAGAAATTACTGCCGTCGTCGTGCGCTACTATGGTGGTATTCTGCTGGGTACGGGCGGGCTGGTAAAAGCCTATGGCGGCGGTGTGAATCAGGCATTACGTCAGCTTGCCACACAACGCAAGACGCCATTAACCGAATATACTTTGCAGTGTGAGTACGGTCAGTTGGCCGGAATCGAAGCATTATTAGGACAGTTTGCCGGGAAGATCGTTTCCAGCGATTATCAGGCGTCTGTTCGGCTCAGGGTGGCGCTTCCTTTTGCTCATGTGAATGCATTTTCCACAAAACTGGCGGATTTTAGCCGTGGTTCATTGCAATTGTTAGCGATTGAAGAATAATCCCCACCTCATTTTTAAGAATAAAGGAAGCGGCAGAGATGCATTTTCGCGCCATTACCCGAATCGTTGGACTACTGGTTATCTTATTTTCGGGGACAATGATTCTCCCGGGACTGGTAGCGCTAATATATCGTGATGGCGCAGGAAGAGCGTTCACGCAGACCTTTTTTGTCGCGCTGGCGATCGGTTCCATACTGTGGTGGCCGAACCGTAGGGAAAAGGGCGAGCTGAAATCCCGCGAAGGATTTCTTATCGTGGTGCTGTTCTGGACCGTGCTGGGCAGCGTGGGTGCGCTGCCGTTTATTTTCTCGGAAAGCCCAAACCTCACCATTACCGATGCTTTTTTTGAATCGTTCTCCGGGTTAACCACCACGGGCGCCACTACGCTGGTGGGGCTGGATTCATTACCGCACGCCATTCTCTTTTATCGTCAGATGCTGCAATGGTTTGGGGGTATGGGGATCATTGTGCTGGCGGTGGCGATTCTCCCTATCCTCGGCGTCGGGGGGATGCAGCTCTATCGGGCAGAAATGCCGGGGCCGCTCAAAGATAACAAAATGCGCCCGCGTATTGCCGAGACGGCGAAAACGCTGTGGCTTATCTATGTTTTGCTAACGGTAGCCTGCGCGCTGGCGCTATGGTTTGCAGGGATGCCCGCGTTTGACGCTATCGGACACAGCTTCTCCACTATCGCTATCGGCGGCTTCTCAACGCATGACGCCAGCGTAGGCTATTTTGATAGTCCCACTATTAATACCATCATCGCTATTTTCCTGCTGATCTCCGGTTGTAACTATGGCCTGCATTTCTCTTTATTAAGCGGGCGTAGCCTGAAAGTATACTGGCGCGATCCGGAATTCCGCATGTTCATCGGCGTACAGTTGACGCTGGTGGTGATCTGCACGCTGGTACTGTGGTTCCATAATATTTACGACTCGGCGCTGACAACGCTAAATCAGGCATTCTTCCAGGTCGTGTCTATGGCGACAACGGCAGGGTTTACCACGGACAGCATTGCGCGCTGGCCGCTGTTTTTGCCCGTCTTGCTGCTATGTTCCGCGTTTATTGGCGGTTGCGCCGGGTCAACGGGCGGGGGGTTAAAGGTCATCCGTATTCTGTTGTTGTTTAAACAGGGGAACCGCGAACTCAAACGTCTGGTGCATCCGAATGCCGTTTACAGTATTAAGCTGGGGAACCGGGCGCTGCCAGAACGTATTCTGGAAGCCGTCTGGGGATTCTTTTCTGCCTACGCGCTGGTATTTATCGTCAGTATGCTGGCTATTATCGCTACAGGCGTAGATGATTTCTCGGCTTTCGCCTCGGTAGTGGCTACGCTTAATAACCTGGGACCGGGGCTGGGGGTGGTTGCTGATAACTTCGCCAGTATGAATCCGGTTGCGAAATGGATACTCATCGCCAACATGCTATTTGGTCGTCTGGAAGTATTCACTTTGCTGGTACTTTTTACCCCGACTTTCTGGCGTGAATAATGGAGTAACACGTGAAAACATTGATTCTTTTCTCTACCCGGGACGGGCAAACGCGCGAAATTGCCTCTTATCTGGCTTCTGAACTCAAAGAGATGGGGATCTGGGCCGATGTCGTTAATCTGCATCGCGCAGAAGAGCCGGACTGGGATAGCTATGATCGCGTAGTGATTGGCGCGTCTATTCGTTATGGTCACTACCACAGCGCCTTTCAGGAGTTCGTTAAGAAATACGCCACGCGGTTGAACGGAATGCCGAGTGCCTTTTATTCCGTTAACCTGGTGGCGCGTAAAGCTGAAAAACGGACGCCGCAGACTAACAGCTACGCGCGTAAGTTTTTAATGAGCTCTCCGTGGCGACCTGACTACTGTGCCGTCATTGCAGGCGCGCTTCGCTATCCCCGCTATCGCTGGTATGACCGTCTGATGATCAAGCTTATTATGAAGATGTCGGGCGGCGAAACGGATACCAGTAAAGAGGTGGTGTACACCGACTGGGAGCAGGTTACGCACTTTGCCCGTGAAATAGCCCATTTAACCAACAAATCGTCGGCAAAATAAACGCAAAGAATAAAAAGTGCGCACTCAGAAAATTATTTTAAATTTCCTCTTGTCAGGCAGAAATAACTCCCTATAATGCGCCACCACTGACACGGAACAACGGCATACAGGCCGCCGGGTCAGCGGGGTTCAGACCAGAACCTCACGGAGAAAAGCGAAAATAAACGCTTGACTCTGAAGCGGGAAAGCGTAATATGCACACCCCGCGCCGCTGAGAAAAAGCGAAGCGGCACTGCTCTTTAACAATTTATCAGACAATCTGTGTGGGCACTCGAAGATACGGATTCTTGACGTCCTCGGACGAAAAATGAATACCAAGTCTCAAGAGTGAACACGTAATTCATTACGAAGTTTAATTCTTTGAGCATCAAACTTTTAAATTGAAGAGTTTGATCATGGCTCAGATTGAACGCTGGCGGCAGGCCTAACACATGCAAGTCGAACGGTAACAGGAAGCAGCTTGCTGTTTTGCTGACGAGTGGCGGACGGGTGAGTAATGTCTGGGAAACTGCCTGATGGAGGGGGATAACTACTGGAAACGGTGGCTAATACCGCATAACGTCGCAAGACCAAAGAGGGGGACCTTCGGGCCTCTTGCCATCAGATGTGCCCAGATGGGATTAGCTTGTTGGTGAGGTAACGGCTCACCAAGGCGACGATCCCTAGCTGGTCTGAGAGGATGACCAGCCACACTGGAACTGAGACACGGTCCAGACTCCTACGGGAGGCAGCAGTGGGGAATATTGCACAATGGGCGCAAGCCTGATGCAGCCATGCCGCGTGTATGAAGAAGGCCTTCGGGTTGTAAAGTACTTTCAGCGGGGAGGAAGGTGTTGTGGTTAATAACCGCAGCAATTGACGTTACCCGCAGAAGAAGCACCGGCTAACTCCGTGCCAGCAGCCGCGGTAATACGGAGGGTGCAAGCGTTAATCGGAATTACTGGGCGTAAAGCGCACGCAGGCGGTCTGTCAAGTCGGATGTGAAATCCCCGGGCTCAACCTGGGAACTGCATTCGAAACTGGCAGGCTTGAGTCTTGTAGAGGGGGGTAGAATTCCAGGTGTAGCGGTGAAATGCGTAGAGATCTGGAGGAATACCGGTGGCGAAGGCGGCCCCCTGGACAAAGACTGACGCTCAGGTGCGAAAGCGTGGGGAGCAAACAGGATTAGATACCCTGGTAGTCCACGCCGTAAACGATGTCTACTTGGAGGTTGTGCCCTTGAGGCGTGGCTTCCGGAGCTAACGCGTTAAGTAGACCGCCTGGGGAGTACGGCCGCAAGGTTAAAACTCAAATGAATTGACGGGGGCCCGCACAAGCGGTGGAGCATGTGGTTTAATTCGATGCAACGCGAAGAACCTTACCTGGTCTTGACATCCACAGAACTTTCCAGAGATGGATTGGTGCCTTCGGGAACTGTGAGACAGGTGCTGCATGGCTGTCGTCAGCTCGTGTTGTGAAATGTTGGGTTAAGTCCCGCAACGAGCGCAACCCTTATCCTTTGTTGCCAGCGATTAGGTCGGGAACTCAAAGGAGACTGCCAGTGATAAACTGGAGGAAGGTGGGGATGACGTCAAGTCATCATGGCCCTTACGACCAGGGCTACACACGTGCTACAATGGCGCATACAAAGAGAAGCGACCTCGCGAGAGCAAGCGGACCTCATAAAGTGCGTCGTAGTCCGGATTGGAGTCTGCAACTCGACTCCATGAAGTCGGAATCGCTAGTAATCGTGGATCAGAATGCCACGGTGAATACGTTCCCGGGCCTTGTACACACCGCCCGTCACACCATGGGAGTGGGTTGCAAAAGAAGTAGGTAGCTTAACCTTCGGGAGGGCGCTTACCACTTTGTGATTCATGACTGGGGTGAAGTCGTAACAAGGTAACCGTAGGGGAACCTGCGGTTGGATCACCTCCTTACCTTAAAGAAGCGTACTTTGCAGTGCTCACACAGATTGTCTGATGAAAAACGAGCAGTAAAACCTCTACAGGCTTGTAGCTCAGGTGGTTAGAGCGCACCCCTGATAAGGGTGAGGTCGGTGGTTCAAGTCCACTCAGGCCTACCAGATTCGCTCCCGTGCTTTGTTGTGGCAAAGCTCGCATACTTCAGTATGCTTCGCTTCACCACGCCGCGCCCGGAAACGAATCAAAGGTAAGAGGTTCTGACTACACGATGGGGCTATAGCTCAGCTGGGAGAGCGCCTGCTTTGCACGCAGGAGGTCTGCGGTTCGATCCCGCATAGCTCCACCATCTCGTGAGTGTTTACGAAAAAATACTTCAGAGTGTACCTGAAAGGGTTCACTGCGAAGTTTTGCTCTTTAAAAATCTGGATCAAGCTGAAAATTGAAACACAGAACAACGAAAGTTGTTCGTGAGTCTCTCAAATTTTCGCAACACGATGATGAATCACAAGAAACATCTTCGGGTTGTGAGGTTAAGCGACTAAGCGTACACGGTGGATGCCCTGGCAGTCAGAGGCGATGAAGGACGTGCTAATCTGCGATAAGCGCCGGTAAGGTGATATGAACCGTTATAACCGGCGATTTCCGAATGGGGAAACCCAGTGTGACTCGTCACACTATCATTAACTGAATCCATAGGTTAATGAGGCGAACCGGGGGAACTGAAACATCTAAGTACCCCGAGGAAAAGAAATCAACCGAGATTCCCCCAGTAGCGGCGAGCGAACGGGGAGGAGCCCAGAGCCTGAATCAGCATGTGTGTTAGTGGAAGCGTCTGGAAAGGCGCGCGATACAGGGTGACAGCCCCGTACACAAAAGCGCACATGCTGTGAGCTCGATGAGTAGGGCGGGACACGTGGTATCCTGTCTGAATATGGGGGGACCATCCTCCAAGGCTAAATACTCCTGACTGACCGATAGTGAACCAGTACCGTGAGGGAAAGGCGAAAAGAACCCCGGCGAGGGGAGTGAAAAAGAACCTGAAACCGTGTACGTACAAGCAGTGGGAGCCCCACCACTAAGCCAGTGGTGAACTCCACATACGCATCCTTTGCTGAGGATACGGTTAACGGAGCGCAAGCGACGTTCAACCGCAAAAGAAGCAGAGGGGGCTTAGTGGTGGGGTGACTGCGTACCTTTTGTATAATGGGTCAGCGACTTATATTCTGTAGCAAGGTTAACCGAATAGGGGAGCCGGAGGGAAACCGAGTCTTAACCGGGCGTTAAGTTGCAGGGTATAGACCCGAAACCCGGTGATCTAGCCATGGGCAGGTTGAAGGTTGGGTAACACTAACTGGAGGACCGAACCGACTAATGTTGAAAAATTAGCGGATGACCTGTGGCTGGGGGTGAAAGGCCAATCAAACCGGGAGATAGCTGGTTCTCCCCGAAAGCTATTTAGGTAGCGCCTCGTGAATTCATCTCCGGGGGTAGAGCACTGTTTCGGCTAGGGGGCCATCCCGGCTTACCAACCCGATGCAAACTGCGAATACCGGAGAATGTTATCACGGGAGACACACGGCGGGTGCTAACGTCCGTCGTGAAGAGGGAAACAACCCAGACCGCCAGCTAAGGTCCCAAAGTCATGGTTAAGTGGGAAACGATGTGGGAAGGCCCAGACAGCCAGGATGTTGGCTTAGAAGCAGCCATCATTTAAAGAAAGCGTAATAGCTCACTGGTCGAGTCGGCCTGCGCGGAAGATGTAACGGGGCTAAACCATGCACCGAAGCTGCGGCAGCGACACTCAGGTGTTGTTGGGTAGGGGAGCGTTCTGTAAGCCTGTGAAGGTGTGTCGTGAGGCATGCTGGAGGTATCAGAAGTGCGAATGCTGACATAAGTAACGATAAAGCGGGTGAAAAGCCCGCTCGCCGGAAGACCAAGGGTTCCTGTCCAACGTTAATCGGGGCAGGGTGAGTCGACCCCTAAGGCGAGGCCGAAAGGCGTAGTCGATGGGAAACGGGTTAATATTCCCGTACTTGGTGTTACTGCGAAGGGGGGACGGA
Source organism: Salmonella sp. 2018103 (assembly GCF_026247685.1). NCBI lineage: Bacteria > Pseudomonadati > Pseudomonadota > Gammaproteobacteria > Enterobacterales > Enterobacteriaceae > Salmonella > Salmonella sp. 2018103. Next base: position 4,446,637 of record NZ_CP111029.1, on the reverse strand, counting down.
GAAGGCTATGTTGGCCGGGCGACGGTTGTCCCGGTTTAAGCGTGTAGGCTGGTTTTCCAGGCAAATCCGGAAAATCAAGGCTGAGGCGTGATGACGAGGCACTACGGTGCTGAAGCAACAAATGCCCTGCTTCCAGGAAAAGCCTCTAAGCATCAGGTAACATCAAATCGTACCCCAAACCGACACAGGTGGTCAGGTAGAGAATACCAAGGCGCTTGAGAGAACTCGGGTGAAGGAACTAGGCAAAATGGTGCCGTAACTTCGGGAGAAGGCACGCTGACATGTAGGTGAAGTGATTTACTCATGGAGCTGAAGTCAGTCGAAGATACCAGCTGGCTGCAACTGTTTATTAAAAACACAGCACTGTGCAAACACGAAAGTGGACGTATACGGTGTGACGCCTGCCCGGTGCCGGAAGGTTAATTGATGGGGTCAGCGCAAGCGAAGCTCCTGATCGAAGCCCCGGTAAACGGCGGCCGTAACTATAACGGTCCTAAGGTAGCGAAATTCCTTGTCGGGTAAGTTCCGACCTGCACGAATGGCGTAATGATGGCCAGGCTGTCTCCACCCGAGACTCAGTGAAATTGAACTCGCTGTGAAGATGCAGTGTACCCGCGGCAAGACGGAAAGACCCCGTGAACCTTTACTATAGCTTGACACTGAACATTGAGCCTTGATGTGTAGGATAGGTGGGAGGCTTTGAAGTGTGGACGCCAGTCTGCATGGAGCCGGCCTTGAAATACCACCCTTTAATGTTTGATGTTCTAACGTGGACCCGTGATCCGGGTTGCGGACAGTGTCTGGTGGGTAGTTTGACTGGGGCGGTCTCCTCCTAAAGAGTAACGGAGGAGCACGAAGGTTGGCTAATCCTGGTCGGACATCAGGAGGTTAGTGCAATGGCATAAGCCAGCTTGACTGCGAGCGTGACGGCGCGAGCAGGTGCGAAAGCAGGTCATAGTGATCCGGTGGTTCTGAATGGAAGGGCCATCGCTCAACGGATAAAAGGTACTCCGGGGATAACAGGCTGATACCGCCCAAGAGTTCATATCGACGGCGGTGTTTGGCACCTCGATGTCGGCTCATCACATCCTGGGGCTGAAGTAGGTCCCAAGGGTATGGCTGTTCGCCATTTAAAGTGGTACGCGAGCTGGGTTTAGAACGTCGTGAGACAGTTCGGTCCCTATCTGCCGTGGGCGCTGGAGAACTGAGGGGGGCTGCTCCTAGTACGAGAGGACCGGAGTGGACGCATCACTGGTGTTCGGGTTGTCATGCCAATGGCACTGCCCGGTAGCTAAATGCGGAAGAGATAAGTGCTGAAAGCATCTAAGCACGAAACTTGCCCCGAGATGAGTTCTCCCTGAGACTTAGAGTCTCCTGAAGGAACGTTGAAGACGACGACGTTGATAGGCCGGGTGTGTAAGCGCAGCGATGCGTTGAGCTAACCGGTACTAATGAACCGTGAGGCTTAACCTTACAACGCCGAAGATGTTTTGGCGGTTGAGAAGACAACAATTTTCAGCTCAGATTCAGAGTCCGAAGGATTTTGCGCTGAGACAAGGCGGCAAACGCGGCGACGGAAGGAGCATACAGAAGTATGTGACTGACGTTCGCAAGAACAGCCAACGCCGTATCAGCGTAAAAGACACAGGACAGAGCACAAAGAATTTGCCTGGCGGCACTAGCGCGGTGGTCCCACCTGACCCCATGCCGAACTCAGAAGTGAAACGCCGTAGCGCCGATGGTAGTGTGGGGTCTCCCCATGCGAGAGTAGGGAACTGCCAGGCATCAAATAAAACGAAGGGCCCTGTCGGAAGACAGGGCCTTTTGTTTTATCTGTAGTCTGTCGGTGAGCACTCTCCTGAGGAGGACAAATCCGCCGGGAGCGGATTTGAACGTTGCGCAGCAACGGCCCGGAGGGTGGCGGGCAGGACGCCCGCCATAAACTGCCAGGCATCAATTTCGTGAAGAAGCCCATCCAGACGGACGGGCTTTTTTGCGTGTGTGGTAACATTTAAAAATGCAGGCCTGATAAGCGCAGCGCCATCAGGCAACCGGCACCGCCGGATGGCAGCTTCGCCTTATCCGGCCTACAAGGTGCGTGCTTTCTCTAACCACCGCAAAATGAAGGCAGAAATCTGCGATACATCATTAAGATCCAAAACGGGTACCGCTACTGCAAGTGGAATATCACTGGCAACCGCAATAACATGCTCATCAAGAATTAATTCTTCCTCGTTGTGCCCACATCCCTGACGAAAAAGTAAGATCTTCGCAACTGCTTCGTGTTTAAACCCTTCTACCAGCACCAGATCCAGTTTTGATGTATCCATCCGACTCACCAGCCATGCCAGATCCAACTCTTCTTGCTCCGGCGTTTCCGTCATTAACGCCCAGCGCTGCTGACTGGCAACCAGCGTCTGTGCCGCCCCGGCTTTACGCAGCTCGTAGCTATCTTTACCCGGCTTATCGACATCCATATCATGATGGGTATGCTTAATCAGCCCTGGCCGAATACCGTGCGCACAAAGTGCTGGGATCAGTTTTTTCAGCAGTGTTGTTTTTCCCGTGCCGCTCCACGCGGCAATGGCGAGTAGCGGTATCATGGTCTCTTTTGCCATTGCGCGAGTTCCTCCGGCGTGTTGACGTTCACAAATGCCTCCTTACAATCGCTGAAATCAACGGCGTGTCCGCCTACCTGCCGCATAAAAATCATTACTCGCCGCTCGCCTGCTTGCAAATAATCTGTCAACTGGGGCTCAACGGCACGATTAATCAACGCGATCGTTGGATGATCGCGTTCTCCATCATGAACCCAAACCACGGGTGCGCCATGACGCTGCGCTGCTAAACGATCGACCAGGTTGTGGGGGATACAGGGATTGTCACAGGGACAAAACAGAAACCAGTCGCCTGCTACCTGCTGAAAAACGGAAAGCATACCCGCCAGCGGACCGGGAAAGTCAGCGATTGAATCCGGAATGACTTTCAGGCCGCTGGCCTGGTAGATATCCAGATGGCGATTAGCACTAATGACGACCGTAGCAAGTTGTGGCGCGAGCGCGTCGGCAACGTGTCGCCAGAGCGGTTTCCCGTCCAGTTCAAGCAGACCTTTATCCGCACCTCCCATCCGCCGGGCTTTACCGCCTGCCAGCACCACGCCGGTTATTACTTCATCCAGATTCACCGATATCGCCTCTTTTATTGTGGGATTGACCCTGCTACCGTGTCTGTATCAAGAATAAGGAGCACAGCTATGAAATGTAAACGCCTGAATGAAGTCATTGAACTCCTCCAGCCAGCCTGGCAGAAAGAGCCTGATCTTAATCTGACGCAATTTTTGCAGAAACTGGCGAAAGAGTCAGGTTTTGACGGCAAACTGGAAGATTTAACTGATGATATCCTGATCTACCATCTGAAAATGCGCGATTCCGCCAAAGACGCCGCCATTCCAGGGATTCAAAAAGACTATGAAGAGGACTTTAAAACGGCGCTTTTACGCGCCCGCGGCGTTATTAAAGAGTAAAACCTTGTAAGCGGCGCCACCGAAATCGTCACGAAATGATATCCTGAATCATTCGTAGTATTTTCCGGATGATGGGATGAACGACAACGCTTTTACTTTCCAGACGCTACACCCGGAAACCATCATGGATGCGCTGTTTGAACAGGGGATCAGGGTGGATTCCGGGCTGACTCCACTAAACAGTTATGAAAACCGCGTCTATCAGTTTCAGGATGAAGACCGTCGACGTTTTGTCGTTAAGTTTTATCGTCCTGAACGCTGGTCTGTTGAGCAAATTCGGGAAGAACACCAATTCGCGCTTGAACTGGTGAAGGATGAGGTTCCGGTTGCTGCTCCGCTCGCGTTTAATGGCCAGACGCTGTTAGCGCATCAGGGCTATCATTATGCCATTTTCCCCAGCGTAGGCGGTCGTCAGTTTGAAGCAGACAATATTGATCAGATGGAGGCGGTAGGGCGTTATCTTGGTCGATTGCATCAGACGGGGCGAAAACGTCCTTTCACTTCCCGGCCTGACATTGGGCTTGCAGAGTATCTTTTTGAACCTCGCCAGGTATTCGAAGATGCCGCACTGATTCCCTCCGGGCAAAAAGCGGCTTTCCTGAAAGCCACTGATACTCTACTGTCTGCAGTTACCGAATGCTGGCGCACCGATTTCGCCACGCTGCGATTGCACGGCGATTGTCATGCCGGCAACATTCTATGGCGTGATGGACCGCTGTTTGTCGATTTAGATGATGCCCGTAACGGCCCGGCGATACAGGATTTATGGATGCTGCTGAACGGCGACAAAGCCGAACAGCGAATGCAGCTTGAAACCATTATTGAAGCTTATGAAGAAGTTAGTGAGTTCGATACGGCTGAAATTGGTCTCATTGAACCTTTACGCGCCATGCGTTTAGTTTATTATCTTGCCTGGTTGATTCGTCGTTGGGGCGATCCTGCGTTTCCAAAAAACTTTCCCTGGTTAACAGGGGAAGATTACTGGCAGCGACAGACAACGACTTTTATTGAGCAGACTAAAATTTTGCACGAACCCCCTTTACAATTAACGCCAATGTATTAATCGGAGAGAGTTGATCATGAAAAAGATTTGGCTGGCGCTGGCTGGTATGGTTTTAGCTTTTAGCGCCTCGGCAGCACAGATCAGCGACGGTAAACAGTATATCACGCTGGATAAACCGGTCGCTGGCGAACCCCAGGTACTGGAGTTTTTCTCCTTCTACTGCCCACATTGTTATCAGTTTGAAGAAGTGCTTCATGTGTCTGACAATGTGAAGAAAAAGCTGCCGGAAGGCACCAAAATGACCAAGTACCACGTTGAGTTCCTGGGGCCGTTGGGCAAGGAGCTCACCCAGGCATGGGCGGTGGCGATGGCGTTGGGTGTAGAAGATAAAGTCACGGTCCCGCTGTTTGAAGCCGTACAGAAAACCCAGACAGTACAATCTGCCGCGGATATCCGTAAAGTGTTCGTTGATGCGGGCGTCAAAGGCGAAGATTACGATGCGGCATGGAACAGCTTCGTGGTGAAATCACTGGTTGCGCAACAGGAGAAAGCCGCGGCTGACCTGCAACTGCAGGGCGTTCCGGCGATGTTCGTCAATGGCAAATACCAGATTAACCCACAAGGCATGGATACCAGCAGCATGGATGTTTTTGTTCAGCAGTATGCTGATACCGTGAAATATTTGGTTGATAAAAAATAAAAAGAACGCCGGTCACTGACCGGCGTTTTTATAAGATGTTTTAATCTCTTCTATCTGTATATCTTTCTTATCCCACAGCGTATTAAGCCAACGTTGAAAACGGCGTTTGAATGTTTTGTCGTTCACGTAATCGCCGTGCAGTTCTTCATTTATGGGTTCCAGTTGCACCCGAATAACAATACGCGTCAGCCTACCGCTTAGCATATCGTAGAAGGGGTGACTATCGTTGTTTGGGTAACACAACGTAATATTAAGCAGCTTATCGAACTGTGAGCCTAAAACATTAATCGCCATTGCAATCCCGGCTGCTTTTGGCGGCAACAGATGTTGATAAGGTGAATGCGTTTGCTGACGTTTCTCATGCGTAAATCGCGAGCCTTCAACAAAGTTAACGATAGTGGTGGGATACCGACGAAACTTTTCGCAAGAGCGACGAGTTGTTTCAACATCTTTGCCGCGTCGATCGGGGTGGCGGAGCAGGTAGCTACGGGAGTAGCGCTTCATAAACGGCATATCTAATGCCCAGCACGCCAGGCCAATGAACGGCACCCAGGCCAATTGCTGTTTAAGAAAGTACTTATTCATTGGGATATGCTTGCGGAACAGAACGCAAAGCACAACGATATCGGCCCAGCTGCGATGATTACAAATCAGTAAATACCAATTTTTCTTGCTCAGCCCTTCTAACCCTTCTACATCCCATTGCAAGTGCGGATTAAGGCGTAACAGCGCTGCAAGACCAGCACACCAGCAATACATCATGAAATTGCAGAAAATGGAGACCTTGCGCCAGATACCGGGAACAGGCAAAAGGAGCTTTACCATACCGGCAACGATGATCGGTACTGAGCAAACAATAGTGACCAGGATGGTCAATACGATACTCAATGGGAGCGTGATAGCCGCGAGTATTCTCGTCATAATAAATTATTCAAAAGTTAGCCATAAACGGTGCGCGAAAAGGGCGCAAGAGGCTGATTCTATCAGAAAACGATGCTAATGATGGCGCTGAGTGAAATAGAAACACTCGTAACAACTATCCACATTATGATAACGGCATGAATCAGATAATCAGAAAAACGTGATGTTAACAACTCATTGAAAATAATGGGTAATTATTAAGAGGAGAAGGCTATCGCGCTGATTTTAAAGTAATGGTAAGAATTTACACACAAAGTTATCCACAGGTTTTTTTGCGAGCGATCCTGAAGATCGACAAAACTTTTCCGCAAATGCGGCGAAAAACTCAAGTTTTCCTCCTGTATGTGGCATCCTTTAACCATAATCTGTTAAACAGGCACGGACATTATGGTTCAGATCCCAGAAAACCCACTTATTCTCGTAGATGGCTCATCCTATCTCTATCGCGCCTATCATGCGTTTCCGCCGTTAACCAACAGCGCGGGAGAACCTACGGGCGCAATGTATGGTGTCCTCAACATGTTGCGCAGCCTGATCATGCAGTATCAGCCGACGCATGCTGCGGTGGTGTTTGACGCCAAAGGAAAAACCTTCCGTGATGAGCTCTTTGAACATTACAAATCGCATCGCCCTCCGATGCCGGATGATCTGCGTGCGCAAATAGAGCCGTTACATGCCATGGTTAAAGCCATGGGGTTACCTCTGCTGGCGGTCTCTGGCGTAGAAGCGGATGACGTTATCGGTACACTGGCGCGAGAGGCGGAGAAGGTGGGGCGTCCGGTATTAATCAGCACCGGCGATAAAGATATGGCACAGTTGGTGACGCCGAATATTACGCTGATCAACACCATGACTAACACCATCCTCGGCCCGGATGAAGTCGTTAATAAGTACGGCGTGCCGCCTGAGCTGATTATCGACTTTCTGGCGCTGATGGGGGACTCCTCGGATAATATTCCGGGCGTACCTGGCGTGGGTGAGAAGACGGCGCAAGCTTTGCTTCAGGGATTGGGCGGCCTGGATACGCTGTACGCCGAGCCGGAAAAAATTGCCGGTCTCACTTTCCGCGGCGCCAAAACGATGGCCGCTAAATTAGCGCAGAATAAAGACGTAGCGTACCTGTCTTATAAACTCGCCACCATTAAAACGGATGTTGAACTGGAGCTGACCTGCGAACAGCTTGAAGTACAGCAGCCGATTGCGGATGAACTGCTGGGCCTGTTTAAAAAATATGAGTTTAAGCGCTGGACGGCGGACGTTGAGTCCGGCAAATGGCTACAGGCAAAGGGCGCGAAACCGGCGGCCAAACCGCAGGAAACGGTCGTTATTGATGAATCGCCCAGCGAACCGGCAGCGGCGCTCTCTTATGAAAATTATGTCACTATCCTGGACGACGTTACGCTGGAAAGCTGGATTGAAAAGCTGAAAAAAGCGCCAGTTTTTGCTTTCGACACGGAGACCGACAGCCTGGATAATATCGCCGCCAACCTGGTGGGCCTCTCGTTTGCCATCGAACCTGACGTTGCCGCGTATGTACCTGTCGCGCATGATTATCTGGACGCTCCGGATCAAATTTCCCGCCAGCGTGCTCTGGAACTGCTGAAGCCGCTGCTGGAAGATGAAAAAGTGCGCAAAGTGGGGCAAAACCTCAAGTACGATCGCGGCGTCTTGCAAAATTACGGTATTGAGCTGCGCGGTATCGCCTTCGATACCATGCTTGAGTCTTACATTCTGAACAGCGTCGCCGGACGCCATGATATGGACAGCTTGTCCGATCGTTGGCTGAAGCACAAAACTATCACCTTTGAAGACATTGCCGGTAAAGGTAAAAACCAGCTCACCTTTAACCAGATCGCACTGGAGGAAGCGGGGCGCTATGCGGCAGAAGATGCGGATGTCACGTTACAGTTGCATCTCAAAATGTGGCCAGAGCTCCAGCAGCACAAAGGCCCGCTGAATGTTTTCGAAAACATCGAAATGCCGCTGGTGCCGGTGCTGTCACGCGTTGAGCGCAATGGCGTAAAAATCGATCCTGCCGTCCTGCACAAACATTCGGAAGAAATCACACTACGTCTGGCGGAACTGGAAAAGAAAGCGCATGACATTGCGGGCGAGGCGTTCAACCTGTCCTCAACGAAGCAGTTGCAGACCATCCTGTTTGAAAAGCAGGGTATTAAGCCGCTGAAGAAAACGCCTGGCGGCGCGCCGTCAACGTCGGAAGAGGTGCTGGAGGAGCTAGCGCTGGACTATCCGCTGCCGAAAGTGATTCTGGAGTATCGTGGTCTGGCGAAGCTAAAATCCACCTATACCGATAAGCTGCCGCTGATGATTAACCCGAAAACCGGGCGCGTCCACACCTCCTATCATCAGGCGGTAACGGCGACGGGACGTTTATCGTCCACCGATCCGAACCTGCAAAATATTCCGGTGCGCAATGAGGAAGGCCGCCGCATTCGTCAGGCATTTATTGCGCCTGAGGATTATCTCATCGTATCTGCGGACTATTCACAGATTGAGCTGCGTATTATGGCGCATCTTTCCCGTGATAAAGGACTGCTTACGGCGTTCGCCGAAGGGAAGGATATTCACCGCGCAACGGCGGCGGAAGTCTTTGGCTTGCCGCTGGATAGCGTGACCGGGGAACAGCGCCGAAGTGCGAAAGCCATTAACTTTGGCCTGATTTACGGGATGAGCGCCTTCGGTCTTTCTCGCCAGCTTAATATTCCGCGTAAAGAGGCGCAGAAGTATATGGATCTCTACTTCGAACGCTACCCTGGCGTGCTGGAATATATGGAGCGCACACGCGCTCAGGCAAAAGAACAAGGTTATGTGGAAACGCTGGAGGGACGCCGCCTTTACCTGCCGGATATTAAATCCAGCAACGCGGCGCGGCGCGCGGGGGCGGAACGCGCGGCGATCAATGCTCCCATGCAAGGAACGGCTGCCGATATCATCAAGCGCGCCATGATTGCCGTCGATGCCTGGCTACAGGCCGAGCAGCCGCGCGTGCGGATGATTATGCAGGTACACGATGAATTAGTGTTCGAGGTGCATAAAGACGACTTAGATGCGGTATCAAAACGTATCCATCAGTTGATGGAAAACTGCACGCGTATTGATGTGCCGTTGCTGGTGGAAGTCGGTAGCGGAGAAAATTGGGATCAAGCGCACTAAGCATTTAAGGAATAACGCGCTTTTTTCGTAATTAAGCAACATAAGCACGGGGGTTTTGTGATGGGTATTAGAATTCCCTATGTAAAGAATGAAAAAAAATTACGAAAAGGTCTTTCTGTGTTGCTCAAAAAAGAGTAAAGTTATTCACGTAGGGTACAGAGGTAAGATGTTCTATCTTTCAGACCTTTTACTTCACGTAATCGGATTTGGCTGAATATTTTAGCCGCCCCAGTCAGTTTATGACTGGGGCGTTTTTTATTGGGCGTAAGAAAAGTTTCGCTCGCACCGTAGGCCGGATAAGACGCGCAGCGGCGCCATCCGGCATAGCGGATGATTATTCCCCGTCCTGAATCTCTTCGACCGGTGCCAGTTCGCTAAACCAGCTATCCAGCTTCTGACGTAACTTATCCACTCCCTGCTTTTTCAGCGAGGAAAACGCTTCTACCTGCACATCGCCATTAAAGGCCAGCACGGCTTCACGTACCATATTCAACTGCGCCTTGCGCGCGCCGCTGGCCAGTTTGTCCGCTTTGGTCAGCAGAACCAGAACCTGGATATTGCTCTCTACAGCCCACTGGATCATCTGCTGGTCGAGGTCTTTCAACGGATGGCGGATATCCATTAAAACGACTAAGCCCTGTAGGCTTTGACGTTTCTCCAGATATTCCCCCAGCGCGCGTTGCCACTTGCGTTTCATCTCTTCCGGGACTTCCGCGTAGCCATAGCCCGGCAGGTCGACCAACCGTTTGCCATCTACGACTTCAAACAGGTTAATCAATTGGGTACGGCCCGGCGTTTTAGAGGTGCGCGCAAGGCTTTTTTGGTTGGTCAACGTGTTCAGGGCGCTGGATTTGCCTGCATTGGAACGGCCAGCAAAAGCCACTTCAATTCCGCAATCGGAAGGTAAATGGCGAATATCAGGCGCACTCATCACAAAATGCGTCTGTTGATAATTCAGGTTAGTCAAAGCGGTCGTCTCCGTCAGTCAAAGCATTGTGGCGATTATACCTGAACGCCAGCAAAAGACGGATTTTTCGGCGCGTCGGTGCTGTAAGTAAAAGCCATACGCTTTGTGAGACATTGTCCATTGCACTTATGCGACATGACAGAGTCGTTGTCAGGCTCAAAGCCAGTTAATATAGTTAAATCATGAATTTATAGAAAGGTAATTGTCTGAAAAAAAGGGATTTGCCGTGTCGGTATCTTGTGAGTTTACCCCAAAAGAGTAAAGTAATGCACATAGCGAGGACGCTAACAGGATCAACGACTCAGGATGAGGGTCAGGAGCGCCAGGAGGCGAAGACACAGGATTGTCAGGAAGACAAACGTCCGGAGACGTTAGTAAAAGGAAATGGAAACAACATGGAATGTTCCAGGCTAAGGGAAAAACAGGGCGTGTTGATAGCCAACAGGGATGGTGGAACCCGTTAAGGGTCGTGAGTCAAGAAAAAAGGCGGCAGATTACTCTGTCGCCTTTTTTCTTTGCTTGCTTTCTGCTAGATTCCGCCTCAATTCTATACTGAATAAAACGGCTTAAAGATCTGACATCATGAAAAAACCAACCTCTGCACCGCGCAGTAAAGCCTTTGGCAAACAGCGTCGTAAAACGCGTGAAGAGTTAAACCAGGAGGCGCGCGACCGTAAACGCCTGAAAAAACATCGCGGTCATGCGCCGGGAAGTCGCGCGGCGGGCGGCAATTCTGCTTCGGGCGGCGGCAATCAGAATCAACAAAAAGATCCACGCATTGGCAGTAAAACACCTGTTCCATTGGGCGTGACTGAAAAAGTGACCCAACAGCATAAACCGAAAAGTGAGAAACCTATGCTTTCACCGCAGGCGGAGTTGGATTTACTGGAAACGGATGAGCGCCTGGATGCGCTGTTAGAACGTCTGGAAGCGGGCGAAACCCTGAGTGCGGAAGATCAAGCCTGGGTAGATGCCAAACTGGATCGTATTGATGAACTGATGCAGAAGCTTGGTCTGTCTTACGATGACGACGAAGAAGACGACGAAGAGGACGAGAAGCAGGAAGATATGATGCGCCTGCTAAGAGGCGGCAACTAACGGGTTTACACCGTGGGCTTGCCCGTCCTGCTTATAACCCTTCCGGTTATATGTTATCTGGTGTGGTTATTCGTTAAACTACAGCGATTGTCGCGGCGACAGAAATGGCTGCGCAGCCGGCTTGCCGCCCGTCATGGCGTGAAGCCGGTACGCCGTACCCGCCAGAGACGCCATCGGAAGGAGTGAGCATGTCTGAACAGCAAATAGACTGGGATCTGGCCCTGATCCAGAAATATAACTATTCCGGGCCACGATATACCTCGTACCCAACCGCGCTGGAGTTTTCTGAAGACTTCGAGGACGCCGCATTCTTGCAGGCTGTGGCGCGTTATCCTGAACGTCCGCTCTCGCTGTATGTGCATATCCCGTTTTGTCACAAGTTGTGTTATTTCTGCGGCTGCAACAAGATTGTCACCCGCCAACAGCATAAAGCTGACCAGTACCTTGACGCGCTTGAGCAGGAAATTCGTCATCGCGCGCCGCTGTTTGCAGACCGTCATGTCAGCCAGCTTCACTGGGGCGGCGGTACGCCTACTTACCTGAATAAAGCGCAAATCAGCCGCTTAATGACGCTGTTGCGTGAAAATTTCCACTTTAATACCGACGCGGAAATCTCGATCGAAGTCGATCCCCGTGAAATTGAGCTGGATGTGCTCGATCATTTACGTGCGGAAGGTTTTAACCGCCTGAGTATGGGGGTGCAGGACTTTAATAAAGAGGTGCAGCGCTTGGTTAACCGCGAGCAGGATGAAGAATTCATCTTTGCGTTGCTTAATCACGCCCGCGATATCGATTTTACCTCGACCAATATCGATTTGATCTACGGTCTACCGAAACAGACGCCGGAAAGCTTCGCTTTCACGCTGAAGCGTGTGACGGAACTGAACCCCGATCGTTTGAGCGTCTTTAACTATGCGCATCTGCCAACGCTTTTTGCCGCCCAGCGTAAAATTAAAGATGCCGATTTACCCAGCGCGCAGCAGAAACTGGATATTTTGCAGGAGACGATCGTATCGCTTACTCAGGCCGGTTATCAGTTTATCGGGATGGACCATTTTGCCCGTCCGGACGACGAACTGGCCGTCGCGCAGCGCGAAGGCGTGCTGCACCGTAATTTTCAGGGCTATACGACCCAGGGCGATACCGATCTGCTGGGGATGGGGGTTTCTGCTATCAGCATGATTGGCGATGGCTACATGCAGAACCAGAAAGAGCTGAAGCGTTATTACCAGCAAGTGGATGAGCGGGGCAATGCGCTATGGCGTGGTATTACGCTGACCCGTGATGATTGCATTCGTCGCGATGTTATCAAAGCGCTGATTTGTAACTTCCGCCTGGATTTTAACGCTGTCGAACAACAGTGGGGTTTGCATTTCGCTGAGTATTTTGCCGAAGATTTGCAGTTACTGTCGCCGCTGGCAAAAGATGGGCTGGTGGATATTAGCGAGAAGGGAATTCAGGTGACGGCGAAAGGTCGTTTGCTGATCCGCAATATCTGCATGTGCTTTGACGCGTATCTGCGCCAGAAAGCGCGGATGCAGCAGTTCTCGCGCGTCATTTAGCCGGGTTGCCCGGTGGCGCTGCGCTTACCGGGCCTACACGTTGCGACAACCTGTAGGCCGGATAAGCATTAGCGCCATCCGGCACATTGTCAGCTGAACAGTCCCACCAGCGCGGCACACAATACGGCGGCTAGCGCAGTTTGTGGCGTGTGGCTGTCGACCGCTCCACTCGATACCAGATTAATAATAGATTCTAACATAATGAATCCCCCCGTTTGCCGGGCATGATCATACTGAACTCATCGGAACAGTAAAGCGCAAAATAGCAGCGTTTTGCGCTCAATTATTAATCTTTACACTCGCGGGTAATGTTTACTCCATTCCCAGCTCTTTCAACTTCCGCGTTAGGGTGTTTCGCCCCCAACCGAGCAGCCTGGCGGCTTCCTGTTTATGACCCTGCGTATGGCGTAACGCCGTGGTCAGTAGCGTTCTTTCCAGTTCTGGCTGCGCTTCAGAAAGCAGGTTTTGATGACCGGATCGCAAGGCGCGGTCCGCCCATTGCGCCAGTAATGTAGCCCAGCTATCCGGCGGCAGGTGGGACGGGCTATCCGGCGCCGAGGCTTCAAACAGTTCGCCCGGTAAATCCTGGATCAATACCTCCTGTCCGGCGGCCATGACGGTGAGCCAGCGGCAGGTATTTTCTAACTGACGCACGTTACCAGGCCATGCCAGGCGCGTTAACGCCGTTTCGGTTTCCGGATGTAATAATTTGGCTTCCACGCCTAATTCACGGGCGGCGACCTGCAAAAAATGGCGCGCCAGGCGCGGAATATCCTCACGGCGCTCGCGCAACGGCGGAAGATGGATACGAATCACGTTCAGGCGGTGGAACAGGTCTTCGCGGAATTTCCCTTCCTGAACGCGTCGTTCGAGGTTCTGGTGGGTGGCGGCGATAATGCGCACATCCACTTTTACCGGCGCGTACCCGCCCACGCGGTAGAACTGTCCGTCAGCCAGCACGCGTAACAGACGAGTCTGGACATCCAGCGGCATATCGCCAATTTCGTCCAGAAACAGCGTGCCGCCGTCAGCCTGCTCGAAACGGCCCTGCCGGATGGTATTCGCCCCGGTAAAAGCGCCTTTCTCATGGCCAAACAGTTCGGATTCAATCAAATCTTTCGGGATGGCCGCCATATTGAGCGCGATAAACGGCGCTTTGGCGCGCGGGCTATGACGATGTAGCGCATGGGCGACCAGTTCTTTACCAGTTCCTGATTCGCCGTTAATCAACACGCTAATCGAAGAACGCGACAGCCGACCAATAATGCGAAACACATCCTGCATGGCGGGCGCTTCGCCTATCATGTCTGTTGTCGGGCCGTTAACCTCGATATTACGCGGTTGCTGCTGCTCCTGATAGTGGCTAATCGCGCGCTCGACCAGAGCGACGGCTTCATCAATATCAAACGGTTTAGGCAGATAATCAAACGCCCCCTGCTGATAGGCGCTCACGGCGGCATCTAAATCGGAATGCGCGGTCATAATGATGACCGGAAGCATCGGGTGACGCTGTTTAATCTGCTTTAATAGCGCCAGCCCGTCCATTCCCGGCATTCGGATATCCGACAGCAAGACGTCCGGCGTTTTACTGGCCAGCGCAGCCAGTACTTCATTACCATTCTCAAAGGTGGTACAGGTCAACCCTGCCCCGGCGAGAGCACGTTCAAGCACCCAACGGATGGAACTATCATCATCGACGACCCAGACTATTCCTCGTTGCATAAACACCTCTATTTCCGAATCGGCAGGTAAACCGAAAACTCGGTATGCCCCGGCCAACTGGTAAATTCAATTTTGCCGGCGTGTTGATCGATAAGATTGCGGGCGATAGATAACCCAAGCCCGGTGCCGCCTTCGCGACCGCTGACCATCGGGTAGAACAGCGTATCCTGTAAATGGGGAGGAATGCCCGGCCCATTGTCTTCAACGTCTATACGCGCCGCCAGGCGATAGCGTTCGCCATGCAGCGTTAACTGGAAGGCGGTACGGGTACGCAGCGTAATTTCGCCGCCATCCGGCCCCAGCGCCTGCAAGGCATTGCGGACAATATTCAGCAGTACTTGCTCAATTTGTTCCGGGTCATGCGGCAGTTCTGGCAGACTGGGGTCGTAATCGCGGATAAGCCGGACATTATCCGGCAGTTCCATCGACACCAGCGCCACCACGCGCTCCGCGACTTTATGTATGCTCTCGGTAATGTGCATTCCCGGGTGCTGCGGCCCCAGCAAACGATCGACAAGGTTGCGTAGTCTGTCGGCCTGTTCAATGATGACTTTGGTATATTCCATTAGCGCCGGGTCGGGCAGCGCCTTGCTGAGTAGCTGCGCCGCGCCGCGCAGGCCGCCGAGCGGATTTTTGATTTCGTGCGCCAGACCGCGCACCAGATCGCGGGCGGCGATTTGCTGCGCGTGCTGCAACTGCTCCTGACTCAGACGACGCTGGTTATCCATCGGCGCCATTTCGAGCAGTATAAAATCGTCGGGCAGACGTTGGGCGGTCAAAGAGAGAATATGCGAGCGACTATCAATCACCAGCGTCACTTCGTTATCGGTAAAGCCTTGCCCTGCCGCTAAACTTTCGCGCATCAGGTCAATGTTTAACGAAAAATAGCTCAACAGTTCAGGTAACGGCGTCCCGAACAGTTTGCGTGAGCTTTGCGCGAGCAACTGCTGCGCGGCAGGGTTGGCGTAATGGATTGCCAGCGCGTCGTCGACCACCAGCACGCTGTTGATTAACGAATTGAGGATCTGCCCAGCATCGGGCTGTATGCCGCTTGCCATTCAGCAGTCTCCTGGAAAAGGTTGCACCATTTTAGTGCATTATAGCTTTTTACCACTAAAAAGCGCGTGAGATCAGATTGTTGGTGGAGAAAAAAGCCCATCCTGGGATGGGCTGAAAGTTTCCACGGCAACTCAAAAACTCCTGACGTCTTTCACGCTGCTGCTGCGTTGGCTGCCTTCGCTTACCCCAGTCACATCGCTATCTATGCTCCTGGGCATGTGCTCAGTTGCCGCCTTGCAGCAACGCGAAATTCGTCGGATTTTTAATATACGATTAAACGCTGTAGTACAGCTCAAACTCTACCGGGTGCGGGGTCATACGCACGCGGTCATCTTCTTCGCGACGCAGCGCAATATACGCATCGATCGCTTCATCAGTGAACACGCCGCCTGCTTTCAGGAACTCGCGGTCCAGGTCCAGCGCGTTCAGCGCTTCTTCCAGAGAACCCGCTACCTGTGGGATCTCTTTCGCTTCTTCCGGCGGCAGGTCATACAGGTTTTTGTCCATGGCTTCGCCCGGGTGAATCTTATTCTTAATCCCGTCCAGACCGGCCATCAGCAGGGCGGCAAAGCACAGATACGGGTTAGCCGCCGGGTCCGGGAAGCGAACTTCGATACGGCGCGCTTTCGGAGACGCCACCACCGGAATACGGATGGAGGCGGAACGGTTACGGGCGGAGTAGGCCAGCATCACCGGCGCTTCGTAACCCGGGACCAGACGCTTGTAGGAGTTGGTGGTCGGGTTCGCCAGGGCGTTGATAGCTTTGGCGTGTTTGATGACGCCGCCGATGTAGTACAGCGCCTGCTCAGATAGACCGGCATATTTGTCGCCAGAGAACAGGTTGGTGCCGTTCTTCGCCAGCGACATGTGGCAGTGCATACCGGAACCGTTATCGCCGAACATCGGTTTTGGCATAAAGGTCGCGGTCTTACCGAAGCGGTGAGCCACGTTATGTACGACATATTTGTAAATCTGAATTTCGTCGGCTTTTTTGGTCATGGTGTTAAAGCGGGTCGCCACTTCGTTCTGACCTGCGGTCGCTACTTCGTGGTGGTGCGCTTCAACGACCAGGCCCATCTGCTCCATGACCAGACACATTTCAGAACGGATATCCTGCGCGGAGTCAACTGGCGGAACCGGGAAATAACCGCCTTTCACGCCCGGACGATGGCCTTTGTTGCCACCTTCGTACTTGGTAGAGGAGTTCCAGGCGCCTTCAATATCGTCAATCGCCACATGTGAGCCGGAGATAGATGCGCCGAAGCGGATGTCGTCGAACAGGAAGAATTCAGGTTCCGGCCCAAACAGGACGGTATCGGCGATACCGGTCGCGCGCAGGTAGTCTTCCGCACGTTTTGCGATGGAACGTGGGTCACGGTCATAACCTTGCAGAGTGCCAGGCTCCAGGATGTCGCAACGGATAATCAGGGTAGAGTCTGCGAAGAACGGGTCAATCACTGCGGTGGGTGCGTCTGGCATCAGCACCATGTCGGATTCGTTAATGCCTTTCCAGCCGCCGATAGAGGAGCCGTCAAACATTTTGCCTTCTTCAAAGAATTCGGCATTTACCTGATGAGCAGGAATCGTGACGTGCTGTTCTTTGCCTTTGGTATCGGTGAAGCGCAGATCGACAAACTTCACTTCGTGCTCGTTCAGCATCGTCAAAACGTGTTCAGCGGACATACTTGTACTCTCCCGGATTGGTCATGGTCGGTCGTCGTGGTAACGAGATCTTCAATTCTGCTGGCCGTGTCGCCGTAAAAATATAAAGCGAAATCTGTGCCAACTTTCACATTGCCCCCAAAAGGCGTTATCATGCGCACCATCGTGCAAAAGGGCTGCACCACGGTGACTATGTTGCACCAAAATAGTGCTTCAATGTGAACATTAAGCACCACATTGGTGCAATAGAACGCAAGCCACCCTTTTAACGCTCCGTGAAAGCGATCACAAAGAGACTCTGCAATACTTGTTTGCGGAGGATGTTTGTGATCCTGTTTTGTAGTGCGATTAATCCGTGTACAATAACGCGCTATTTCTAATGCCTGAGGCAAAGTTGTGATCGAAAATTTGCGTAACATCGCCATCATCGCGCACGTTGACCATGGTAAAACTACCCTGGTTGATAAGCTGCTCCAGCAATCCGGTACGTTCGACGCGCGTGCCGAAACTCAAGAGCGAGTGATGGACTCCAACGATTTGGAGAAAGAGCGTGGTATTACTATCCTCGCTAAAAACACCGCTATTAAATGGAATGATTACCGTATCAACATCGTTGATACTCCCGGGCACGCTGACTTCGGTGGTGAAGTAGAGCGCGTCATGTCCATGGTTGACTCTGTGCTGCTGGTGGTTGACGCATTTGACGGCCCGATGCCGCAAACGCGCTTCGTGACCAAAAAAGCCTTTGCTCATGGCCTGAAACCCATTGTGGTTATCAACAAGGTTGACCGTCCTGGCGCGCGCCCTGACTGGGTTGTTGACCAGGTATTCGACCTGTTTGTTAACCTCGACGCGACCGACGAACAGCTGGACTTCCCGATCATCTACGCTTCGGCGCTGAACGGTATCGCGGGTCTGGACCACGAAGATATGGCGGAAGACATGACCCCGCTGTATCAGGCGATCATTGATCATGTTCCGGCGCCGGACGTTGACCTCGATGGTCCGTTGCAGATGCAGATCTCCCAGCTGGACTACAACAACTACGTTGGCGTTATCGGCATTGGCCGTATCAAACGCGGCAAAGTGAAGCCGAACCAGCAGGTCACTATCATCGATAGTGAAGGGAAAACCCGTAACGCGAAAGTAGGTAAAGTGCTGACGCATCTGGGTCTGGAGCGTATCGACAGCGATATCGCCGAAGCGGGCGATATCATTGCGATCACCGGTCTGGGCGAGCTGAACATTTCCGACACCATCTGCGACCCGCAGAACGTTGAAGCGCTGCCGGCGCTGTCCGTTGATGAGCCGACCGTGTCTATGTTCTTCTGCGTTAACACCTCGCCGTTCTGCGGTAAAGAAGGTAAGTTTGTGACTTCTCGTCAGATTCTTGACCGTCTGAACAAAGAGCTGGTGCATAACGTGGCGCTGCGCGTTGAAGAAACCGAAGATGCGGATGCGTTCCGTGTATCCGGTCGTGGCGAACTGCACCTGTCCGTGCTGATTGAAAATATGCGTCGTGAAGGTTTCGAACTGGCGGTATCCCGTCCGAAAGTTATCTTCCGTGAAATCGACGGTCGTAAACAAGAGCCGTACGAAAACGTGACGCTGGACGTCGAAGAGCAGCACCAGGGGTCTGTCATGCAGGCGCTGGGCGAGCGTAAAGGCGACCTGAAAAACATGAATCCGGACGGTAAAGGCCGCGTACGTCTCGACTACGTGATCCCAAGCCGTGGGCTGATTGGTTTCCGTTCAGAATTCATGACCATGACTTCCGGTACGGGTCTGCTGTACTCCACCTTCAGCCATTACGACGATATTCGTCCGGGTGAAGTGGGCCAGCGTCAGAACGGCGTACTGATCTCTAACGGTCAGGGTAAAGCGGTGGCGTTTGCGCTGTTCGGTTTGCAGGATCGCGGTAAGCTGTTCCTGGGCCACGGCGCGGAAGTTTATGAAGGCCAGATTATTGGTATTCACAGTCGCTCCAACGACCTGACGGTAAACTGCCTGACCGGTAAGAAACTGACCAACATGCGTGCGTCTGGTACGGATGAAGCGGTGATTCTGGTTCCGCCAATTAAAATGAGCCTTGAGCAAGCGCTGGAGTTCATTGATGACGACGAACTGGTAGAAGTCACCCCAACCTCTATCCGTATCCGTAAACGTCACCTGACGGAAAACGATCGCCGCCGTGCGAACCGTGGTCAGAAAGAAGAGTAATTAACGTTCTTACGGATAAAAACCCTGTCGAAATGAAAACTCGGCGGGGTTTTTTTATTCACATTGATAAAGAGATAAGGTTGCCAAAAAATCAGCAATCGCTGGCGTATTATGCCGACCAATGACGCTATCCGCATACATCTTTGCCCGAGCGCTGGCATTCCCCATCGCGACGCCCAATCCGGCTAAACGTAGCATTTCCGCATCGTTATCATTATCGCCAAACGCCATCACTTCGCGCATTGCGATATGCTGTTGCTGTGCATATCTGGCGAGGCTTTGTCCTTTGCTACATCCCTTCTGAAGAATATCCAGTTGATGATGCCAGGACCAGGTACAGCTTAGCTGTAATTCATGCTGTATAAACTCAGCAATATTTTGTAGTTGTTTTATGTGCCGATGAACGACGCTGATTTGCCAAATATTCTCCCTACTGCTTAGCTCATCAGCCTGAAAGATTATTTTATCATCAGCACGAATTGTCGGTTTAAGCGGATATACCCGCGCCAGTATTTTTTCCGTTTGTAAGTGCGTCAGCGGCAGCGGGTGAAGGACCTGCTGTTGAGCCGGTTGATAAATATAACTTCCGTTACAACAGATCATCGGTTCGGTGAGCGCCAGCGTTTGATAATACGCATAGGCTTCACGATGAGAGCGACCGGTGACAAGCATTATTCGGCAGCCCATGTCCTGCATCTGACGGATAGCGGTTAGCGACTCTGGCAGAATTTGTTTATTACGGTTTAGCAGCGTTCCATCAAGATCAAAAGCGATTAAACGATATCGCATGAGCGCCCGATCCTAAAACAGCGTGAGGTATCCAGGTGATTCAGCAATGGAATATCGAGGCGGTGCTGATAAGCGAGAAAACAGTGGCATTGTTTTGCCTGGCAGGCGGGAGAATTAAGCCGTTGCTGATATAAATTACCCATTTTAATTTTGCTGATATGACAAGCAAAAAGATCGCCTTCTGCATTCATAAAAATACTTTTTCTTCCTGCGGTACAGATATCCAGCTGCGCTGGCCACTGCTGTGTTTCAATCACATACAGCGGATCGAGTTCGCCGAAGGCGATGGTTTCCTCCACGGTATGCCGGGTATTGGCACACTCGTTGGCGTTAAACCAAAAATAATTCTGGTCAGGCAACCGCTGGCGTAGCCAACGAAACTGGTCGATATCTTTCATACTGGCGACAGCCCCCGCGCACCAGGTTATTCCGGCGGCAGAGAGCGCTAAACACTGCTGGAGAAAGCGCTCAGCGGTAATTTGTGAGGGATGAAAAGAACACCATAACCGAAGCTTTGAGATATCTCCGCCGCCGGCACGAAATGATTCCAGCAATGACATTAACGAAAAAGAGGCGTTAGTTTGTATGCCGACCGCCTGAACATGAGGATAGCGGCTAATTTCTGCCAACGCCGCCATGTAATAACGCAAGCGTAGCGCCTCGCCATAAGGCGTAATCATCACATTCAACGGCGTACCTAAAAGAGGCAAATGGTCAACCATGCGCCATAGCGCGGCTTCGTCGCGTTTTTTATCGTTGCGGGCGTGTTTATGGAACGGGCAATAGCCGCAATGATAATTACACGATTTAAGGTAGCCGCGATAAAACAGCGTGTGAATATCGCGCAGGGCGGGGATGCTCATCTCTGCCGATTCTCCCGTAGCATCACCTCAGGCGAAACGAACACAGGAGCAAGGCAATCGGATAATGCCATACCGGTCTCCGTTAGCCGGAGGCGACTGCCATTCTGATAGCAGTAACCCTGCCGTATGAAGAGTTCAAGGTCGGGGAAATCCCTTAGCGCATCGCTGGCAAAATATTGCTGATAATCGCTAAGAGAAAGTCCCTGCCAGAAAAATAGATTTTTAATGATAAAGCGGCGTTTCATTTCATCAGGGGGGAGCAGATAACCGTGATTAATGACGGTTTTATCCGCGCTGTCGATAAACGCCTGAATGATTTTTCGTGATGTTTGCAGGTTCGACGACCACGGCGAACAGTAATGCAGATTGCCAAGATAACTTCTGCCGCCCGCGCCGAGCGCCAGTGAGTTTTCAAATCCGCAGCTTTCCGCCGCGGCGGATGGCGCTGGATTAAGGACGAAACGGCGCATGGACGTTTGGGTGTAGCCCGCGTTGCATAAAAGATCGCGGGCTAAAACGTAGTAGCTATGCATATTTTCCTGGCGAGGCATATTATAAAGCGGATAAAGAAACAGCTCTTCCGGTTGATAAACGAGCGCCTGATGTAACGATTCCGTCAGGCTTGCGTGAGTCTGTCCGGGAATGCCGTAAATAATATCAATATTGAGTGATGGAAAATGACCCGCCTTTAGCCATTCCAGCGCCTGGTGCGCGCTGGCGGCATTGTGGCGGCGGTGCAGCGTATGTAACTCATTATCATGAAAACTTTGTACGCCAATACTGACGCGATTAACGGAAAAGGCGTTTAATAGCGCTACTTTTTCTGCCGTGGTATCCGTAGGGGAAGTTTCAATCGTTTTATAAATATTCCAGTCAACATTGAGCACATCAAAGACGGAAAAAAATAACTTCTCTAATTGCGTAATATTTAATAGCAGAGGTGTGCCGCCGCCTACGGTAAAGCTTGCCCAGTAGACGGGCGCCAGCGCCATTTGTCGGCCCTGGGTAATAATCGTGTCGATATAGCTATCAATGAACGTATTATCTGCGCCTGTACAGGTAAATAAATTACAGAACCCGCAGCGACTTTGACAAAACGGCATATGAACATACAGATGTGTGTCGTGCTCGTAAATGCGCGGTTTTACTTCGCTAAAGCTGACGTTCTCCAGCTCCCGATAAGCCGTCTTATGCGGATAACTGTACATATACTGACGATAAATATCATTGTTATTCATATTAATGATTACAGCTCAGCAAGAAATGCATATAGGGAACGGTATTAACGATCGGATGATTAAAACTATGGAAATATTTCCCGTCTTCGCCATAGCAGGTGCCGTGATCGGAACAGACAATAACGAACGTTTCGCCGCCGGTTTGGCGGAAAATGTTTAGTAATCCGTCGATGCGGGCGTCGATATAGCGTAGCGCGGCGGCATGAGTCTCAACGGTATCGCCAGGGGCCGCGCCCTCCACGTAAAAATGGTTAGGGTAATGAATCGTGTCGATATTGATATACATCATGACCGGTTGGCTGCCAGCACGCTCGGCCATGATTTTCTGGATATAATGGATCTGGTTATCCATACTTTCTTTAACCGTACAGGCAAAGCGTGGATGCCAGTAACTCTCTTTAAACATCGACGGGAACACTTTTCCCATGCCGGAGCGGTTATTAAAGAAAGAGACGCCGCCAATACAGATGGTCTGGTAGCCTTTATTTTCCAGACTTTTTATCCATGTTGCGTCATCAAAGGCAAATGCATTTTTCGGCCCTTTACGACCAAGTCCGATATCTTTTGGGAAAAACAGCATGGTCTGATTAACGGTATAATCAATAGGTTTTGGCATAAAACCTGAAAACATGGCGTGATGCGAAGGCCAGGTAAAATTACCGGCCGCCTCGCATTTCGTCCATTGTCCATAATGGTTAAGGTTGGGCGTATTTCCGGCGGTTTGTTCCTGAAGCGCAATGTCGTAGCGTAACGAGTCCAGCACAATAAAAAGAATATGAGCGTTATTACTAATTAGCGCATTCATATCGAATTCGCCATCGCCTGTGTCAATCGACGCGTGCAGCGAGACGGGGACTTCATCCATTGAATTATACATTTTGCTTCCTCATGGCCCGGATTTGCGCCTGATAAATTAGATTATTCTGCTGCGCATCCTGATAAATCAAATCACCCTGGCCATTAATTTCAATAATATACGGCGTCAGGCTGGTGGTAAGTAAAACATCAATACCCGCTAAGCGAATGCCAGGGAAAAGTCGCATGGCATTTTGACAGAGCGTATCGATCTCAGTCACTTTTGCGGCAGATAACTCCAGACTTTCGAAGCAGTAAGCCTGGTTTTGCAGATGTAAGTTAGTAATGGGTTGCGAGGAGGTTCTGACCACTCGCCAGATAATTTCGCCATCCAGGCAGACGATGCGTAAATCATAGGTTTTATGCTTTACGCTGGCTTTGGGCAGCCACTGTTCGACGAGGTTTTCCTGCTGAAGAACGCCATCAATAATGAGCTGGATATCTTCTTTCTGACGATACTGTTGGATTTTTTTGCTGTTAAATAGCTGTTGTCCTGATATGGCAATCGCGCTGTAAAGCACCTGCTTTATGCCATCAGGGTGGCGGCGCAAAGCGATAACGCCCGCCGCGCCAGAACCCAGCGAGGGCTTAATGAACACGCTGGCGACCCTTTTTTCCTCCATGATGGCGGTGAGCTGTGCAAAACTTTTTACGTCTTCCGCTACCAACGGCGGCGTGGGGATGCCGTGTTCCAGTAAGCGCCGCTTGCAGCGTTTTTTATCCAACAGGTGAATGAGGCCCGCCGGATGGTTAAGCCAGGTGACGCCAGGACGCGCCGCCATGTTCTGCAAAAAATGGATATAGTCCAGACCGATCGCGTTTATTTTGCGGATGTCAGTTTCACTGTGTACTGGCGGGTCGATTTTAACGATGCCAGAGGTCAGCGAAGCGTCCAGCGCGTGCGGATGAGTCAGCGCCGTGACGGGTTCCCCAAGTACGGCGGCAGCCTGCATAAAATAATGCGTGCGCTTGCTCTGACGGGGGCCAATGAGCGTAATCACAATAAATCCCTTTATCGGTGAGTAGGGGAATGTGCACATTCCCCAACACAATCACTCGGTGTACATCGCATTCATATAAATATCGCCATCGTAATCTTCAGGCTCCAGAGCTTCTGAAAGATTCAGGTTTATCGGCAGTGTGGCTTTTAGCTTTTCCTGCATCTCCGGCGTCAAATAGTGGTGGTGGAGATCGAGTGTTTCCAGATGCGCAATTCGGTCTTTATGCTCCAGCAGCGCCTCTGCGCCGTTGTCCGTTAAGGTACCGCATGAGAGTTCCAGCACGTTAAGCTGCGGCAGGATATTACTTTCCAGCACCCGGCGGACGATACCATCCTGCTCTTCGCTGTTCATCAACCCCAGATGGGTGAGCTGAGGGAAAAGATCTTTGGATGCCAGCGCCATCACGTTATCCAGCGAACCGTCAAAACCGTATTCCTCTACGCCCAGGAAGAGCTTCAGCGTTTTTAATGCAGGGAGCTGCGCATTTTGTAGTTCGGCAAGTACGTTAGAAGGGATGCCGCCGGAAATGATTTCCAGGTGCTCCAGTTTCTCATGATGTATAGCGCCCAGTCGTAGATCCGACGCGCCTTTAATAATCAGTTCTTTCAGATTGGGCAACGCCGCATAGAGCCTGGAATAGTCACCTTGTTTAATCCAGGAGATCTCGCAGTCTTCGCTCTCCATATCACCGATAAACAGTGATTCCAGGTGAGAAAAGCGGGGGGCGTTTTCCACAATCATATCAATAATAGGCTGGCAGGTTTCGTCTTCCCAACAATCACCCCAGTTACCAATGGTCAGCGAGCGAAGCTTTGGCAGATCTTCATCGGTTAAAATTAAATTAATGAGCTGTTCCTGGGTTAATTCATTGTCCCAATCAATATTAAATCGCTTATTCATTTGTTTCCCTTCTCTATAAGCATGAATACGGTAAAACGCTTTGTGAATATTATCATGGCGCTTAGGGGCAGGATATCGGGAGTCTGATTCAGGATGAATGAGCGGGCAGAACAACTACCCGCTGTGATGCAGATTCGGAAAATAGAGGCGATAATATCAGAAGAAATACTTCGCCCCGATACGAATCTGGTTTTGCTCTCTATGGTAGGGGCCCACGTTACGATCTAACCAGCGTAATTCAAAATAGGGCAGCCAGTGTTCATTGATACGATACCGGAAGGTATTAGTGATTTCCCAATGATGCTTCGTACCATTACTACTATTAAAATCATTAACGTTATAAAAATAGTGTGGTTCAAAGGTATAAGAAAATTTATCGGTAATGATAAAATTCCAATAGTTACCGATTTCATAGCTGTCATTATTATCCAGTTCGCCATTCAAATCGGTTGAACTATAATTATTGTGATTATATCGGTTACGTACCGTAAGATTAAACCACGGGGTAAATTTATAGTTAACATCCAGATAGACGGCGCCGCCGGAACCAATGCTTTTGTCGTTTATTAACCCGCCTGGCTGGATGGTTAATTTATCTGTAGGTTTAAATAACGGATACCAGCCCTCAATCTCATTATAACCATGCTTTAATTCATCATCACGCTGTAGCGTATAGGTATTGGTCAACATAATTCCGGCCCCCATATCGGAGTTATAGCCGACGCGCAGCATAAACTCCATTTGGTCAGACGCCAGGTTATAGGCCTCACGGTTTTCTACATAAGCGCCAGCAAAAACAGAGGTGGATATTACTGAAGTTAATATCACTAGAGTATTCAGAGATTTCATAATAAATCCATTTTTCAAATATAGGGAAGCCGCCATCCATCGGGATGGATAAAGCGGCAAGCGTCGTTTAATTATTTACAGTAGAAATACTTTGTTTATTATTAGTCGCGACAATTTGATTACCTGTTTTCTTTCGTTGGGCAATTTCCTCGATAATAAAAGCGAAACGTTGTTCATTGAGCTTATAAAAAAAGCCCATCGTTAGTGCTGCGATAATGGCAAGACCGCAAGGCCATAAAAAAATGAGCTGACGCAAACCAAGCAACGTGGTGTCACTTTGAGCTATGTTGGGGATATAACCGATTTGCGTCAGCATAATACCTGGCAAAAAGCCAGCAAGCGCAGCGGAAATTTTGCGGGAAAAGGTATAACCCGTATACACCGAGCCTTCAGCGCGAATACCCGTTTTCCATTCACCGTAGTCAACCGTATCCGGAACCAGCGCCCAGTTCAGGCTGTTGACGAAAGCGGTACCGAAGAAGGCGATACAAGAGAAAATAACAAACAGGAATGACGTTCCACCCCAGATAAAATTCAGGATATCGCCAACGGCCCACAATATCAGACCACCAAGATAAACCTGTTTTTTCCCGAAGCGTTTTACCGCAGCAGGTACTAATAAAACACCAATCAGGATACAGCCCATGCTGAAAAAACCCATCCATGACAACAAATGAATATCGTTCAGCACGTACTGAGTGTAATAAACCTGAATGGCCAGCTTGATATTAAAGGCGGCCAGCGTGCACAAATTGGCAACGCAGAGCACCAGCAGCGGCGGATTACGAAAAATCGCGCAGAAGGACTTCAATATGCTGGGTTTATGCGTGTCAGGTACGGTTTCGATATACCGTTCTTTCACCCCGCTAAAGCACCACCACATGCTGAACAGCCCGCAGACCGAAAAAATGACTACTGCAATCAGATAACCCAGCGAAGGGGAACGGGTAAACAGCGCCTGAATGGGCATAAAACCTACGGTACAAAGAAGAAGGCCAATGGTAGCGCCGCCTTGTCGCCATGCGGCGAGCTGGGCCCGCTCATGCGGATTTTTGGTAATAGCGGGTACCATCGCGCCGTATGAGCAGTTCATCAGGCTGTAGAACAGACCGAACAACATAAACAGCACCGTCGCGAAGGCTGTTTTAACGGGTAAAGTAAAGTGAGTGGCAAAGAATTGCGCAGTAGCAACCAGAGCCACCGGAAATGACGCATACAGAATAAAAGGCCGAAACTTTCCTTTTGCGCCAATATTACGGCGTGAGTCCAGCAATACGCCGGTGAGCATATCGGTAAAAGCGGTGAAGAATTTCGCCACCAGAAAGATAATTCCACCGTAATATGCAGGCATCCCGAGTTCATCGGTATAAAACTTCAGTAGATACAGCGTACCGATACACAGCATCAGATTTGAGCCGAAATCGCCCACGCCATAGGCGCATTTTTCCCGCAGGCTCAACTTTAGCGTTAGCGGATCATGATTAGACATAATCGCCTCTCAAAACGCCCCGCAGGGCGTTATATTTTATTGTTGTTAAACCGTATGTTTCCGGGCCTCAATCTCTTCCACAATTCGCACGTACATCTTCTCGTTGAGGTTGTAGAAACAGCCCATCGCAATAATGGTGATGACCGCCAGCACGCAAGGATAAATAAAGATCAACTGGCGTAGGCCTTCGACGGTGCCTGCCGATTGCACCACATTCGGGATATAACCGATTTGCGTCAGCATCCAGCCGGGGAAGAACCCTGCCAGCGCCTGGGAGACCTTACGGAAGAACGTGAAGCCGGTGTAAACCGTCCCTTCCGAGCGGACGCCGGTGCGCCATTCACCGTACTCCACCGTGTCGGAAACCAGCGCCCAGTTCAGGCTGTTGACGAAGGCGGAACCGAAGAACGCCAGGCAGGAGAAGGCGACAAAACTGACCGAGCCGCCGCCAAAGAAGTAGTTGAGCAGATCGCCCGCCACCCATATTAACAGCCCGCCGATATAGACTTTCTTCTTGCCAAAACGCCTTACTGCGCCGGGCATCAAAAAGACGCCGATAAAAATACAGCCCATGCTAAAGAAGCCCATCCAGGAGAGGAGGATCGGGTCGTTAAGAACGTACTGGGTGTAATAAACCTGAATCGCCAGTTTGACGTTGAAGGCGCCGAGAGTACAAAGGTTGGCGATACACAGAATAAACAGCGGACGGTTACCGGCGATGGCGCGGAACGACTGCAATAATCCGGGCTTTTGCGCGTTATCGACAGGTTTCACTTCGACGTAGCGCTCTTTAACGCCGGCGTAGCACAGCCACATAAATAGCAGGCCAAACAATGAAAATAGCGTGGCGGCGAAAATATAGCTGAGTTGGGCATTGCCTTCGATCAGGTTCATGACCGGCACAAAGCCAACGGTACACAGCAGCAGGCCGAGAGTGGCGCCGCCCTGACGCCACGCGGCAAGCGAGGCGCGTTCATCCGGGTTCTTGGTAATCGCGGGCACCATCGCGCCATACGAGCAGTTCATCATGCTGAAAACCAGCCCGTACAGCATAAACAGTATCGTTGCGACGACGGTTTTTCCCGTCACCTCAAACGGTGTGCCGACAAAGTTAGCAATCGCCAGTAGCGTTACTGGAAATGCCGCGTAAAGCACGAACGGGCGGAATTTGCCCTTCGGACCAATTTTACGCCGCGAGTCGAGCATAATGCCGGTACCCATATCGGTAAATGCGGTGAAAAATTTGGCGATCAGGAAAATGATCCCGCCGTAAGTCCCTGGTAAACCCAGCACATCGGTATAAAATTTGAGTAAATAGAGGGTCCCGATATCTAACAGGATATTGGAACCTAAATCCCCCAGTCCATAGGCAAGTTTTTCTTTAAACGGCAAGCGTAGGGTTGCCGGATTCGATGATGTTTGACTCATTATTCTTCTCCATCTGCCCGCAGGTTTCCCTGCGGGCGAGCCGTATTAGATATTCCGTAAAGAAGCAAAAAGTAAAGCCCACTCGCTCTTCGCGCGATAGAAGACCGGCGGCTTGCCAATGGGCGCATCCACGGTAATTTCACCGCCGTGGTGAGCTTCGCCGGTCCAGATATTCACCCAGTGATCTTCCGGCAGATACAGCGTCCAGTCGCAACGCCCCTGCTCGTGAACCGGCGCGACCAGCAGATCCTGACCGAGCAGATATTGATATTTCAGGGTGTAGGTTGCGGCATCGTTCTCGTAGTGCAGGAATAGCGGACGCATGACCGGCAGACCGGTAGCCGCGTTTTGCGCCACCGCCTGCTTGAGATACGGTTTCAGCGTGGTAAAGACGGTGGTCATACGGGCAAAGTGGGCAATAGTTTCCGCGTCGCCGTCGAACTGCCAGTTATCGCCGGGGCGGTTGCCTTCATGGGTGCGCATCATCGGCGTAAAGGCGCTGAAATCGCACCAGCGCAGCAGCAACTCTTTGCTGCGTTTCATGTCAAACAGGGTGGTGTAGCCGCCGATATCGCTGTGATGCAGACCATGGCCGATCATCGCCAGCGACAATGCCGCAGGTACTACCGAGGCCAGACCATCATCAAGGCTCCAGTCAACGTTCTGGTCGCCTGCCCACATCATGGTGGAATACTTCTGGCTACCGGTGTAACCCGCACGCATAAAGAACAGGATCTCGCCGAGTTTGCCGGTCTCCTGTAGCGCTTCGTAGTTACATTTCGCCCACAGCGCAGGCCAGGCGTTATGCATGATCTCTGCGCTGACGCCGTTGTGCAGATACGTGTCGGTCGGCAGATATTCGCCGAAATC
The DNA here is from genome assembly GCF_026247685.1 of Salmonella sp. 2018103. NCBI lineage: Bacteria > Pseudomonadati > Pseudomonadota > Gammaproteobacteria > Enterobacterales > Enterobacteriaceae > Salmonella > Salmonella sp. 2018103. The sequence continues at coordinate 4,416,744 of NZ_CP111029.1, read as the reverse complement.
CGCCATCCAGCCGCTGCAGCCGAGCGCGATCATGTTCTTTTTGATGACGTCTTTGAACCAGTCGTAAGCTTCAGGATTGGTCAGATCGACCACGCCGCCATAGAATTCGCCAAACTCGACCAGATAGTCGCCGCCCGTGGCGTCTTTCGCCAGATAGCCGTGTTTCGCTGCCTCGGCGCAGAGGTCTTTATCACTGGCGACGTATGGGTTGATATAAGAGAGGAACTGGACGCCTTCTTCTTTCCACTGTTTGATCCGGCTATCCAGTTGCGGATAGTTGTCGCTATTCCACTTCCAGTTCCACATCACGCGCTTGCCAAAGGAGGTCATGCGGATACCGGACCAGTCCTGTGCCCAAATACCGTTCACTTTTACGCCTGCGTTGCGCATGGTATCCAGTTTTTGCTGGCAAACTTCCGTACCGCCCTGAATGCCTAGCGTGACGCCGTTGTAAACCCAGTCCGGCAGCTCCGGCTGGCGACCTAACAGCGCAGTCAGTTTTTCCAGCAGGGCGATGTAGGTGTCGGCACACTCAAAACGCAGCGTAGTTTTATCTTCCCACAGCGCCAGTTCGTGATACTCCGGCGCGCTGAAGTCGAAATTCATATAGCAGCTATTATCGACGTGGCAGTAATACTTCTGCGTGCTGACAAAGGTCGGTTGCGGGAAGAAGGTCCAGTAATAGTCGCCGCCGGCATTCTCTTTACAGTCTGCCTGCCAGGTGACATAGCTGGTTTTATTACGGCCAACGCCCTGTTCGCTGGTCCACAGCGGGAACGGCTTGCCGCGCAAATCGAAATAAGAGAACTGTTCGCCGCAGCCGTAGATATGGTCGTCTGGATTAGCCGCGAGGCGTAACCAGATACGGTTATGGTGCAGGTCGTCGTTTTGCAGATCCAGCTTCAGGCGTCCCGCCTCATCGGCGGAGATGCGAAGGGTGGCGCTAATTGTTGCGCCACGGCTGAATTGTACCAGCCAGCCGTCGGGTAGCTCGCTGACCGTGGCCTCCGTTAATGCAATCTTCTCGTTAAGTTTGTCTTTGATGCTGAAGTTGCCGCGAAACATGTCAATGTCGGCAACGCCCGCGCCAATCCACAGACAGGGATTTTCGGTGCTGTGGCGTAAAATCAGGCGCTGCTGCCAGTTAAGCGCAAAACCATCCTGTGATGTTGTCAGTTCAAAATCGGTTGACCGTTGTGGTAGAGAATTCATTGTAATCTCCGTGAATGTAGGGTAATTCGGTAATCCATTTGGGCTAGTCGCAGCCGATGGAAAAATGCAGTTGATGGATCGCTTTTGGGGCAAGATGAATCAGCGCGATCCCGGAATTAAATGCATCGGGCGGGCAGCTCATAGGCTCTACCGCGAGACCTTTTCGGCTGAGTTTTTCGCCGGTATAGATCTGTAGCCAGGGTTGATTGCTGCGTAAAAATGTAGACATGTTCTGCGTTGGGCTGGTAAGTCTGACCTCCCACTCAGCCGGGGTAGTCGCGGTCTTAACCGCATGATCAAGGCGCGTTTCGCCGAGCAGGCATGATGCGGAAAAATCCCTGCCTGCGGGCAATTCTTCGCTTGCAGGCAGTGTTAATACACAGCTATCGATGCTTTGCAGATTACAAGTCAAATAAGGATGTGCGCCCGCGCCATAAGGGGCTGATTCATCGCCAATGTTTTGCGTACGAATCAATACGCGCAGCCCACTGGCGGCATCTAACCGATAAATTACTTCCGATATCAACGCAAAGGGATAGCCGTAAGAGGGCGGCAGAAAAATCGTTAGCGACGCTTCCGTCGCCGACTGATAATTAATCTGCCAGTCTCGCCAGGCTAACAGACCGTGAATGGCGGTCTGCGAAACCGGGTCGTTAACGGCAAGCTGGAAAACCTTGCCGTTATAGGAGTAGCAGCCATTTGTCACGCGATTGGGCCAGGGAATCAATACTTTCCCCAGATGCGCCATGGGTATTTCTTCCGGTTTATGCGGGATGACCACATGGCGTCCATGATGGGTCAGTTCCGCCAGACCTGCGCCAACCGTGACGATTTTCGCCTGGTAATGGCCCGCATTAAGCTGAATAGTTTTTCCACCGCTGTGCATGGCTGCCATCCTCATGACCTATTTCGCGTTGATATCCAGGAGACCTGCCGCGACCGCTGGCGCCAGGCCTGGCGCCAGTGGCAGACGAGGAATGACCAGGCAGTGCAGCAGATGGTAAATATCTTGCTTGCCGTCCCACACTTTGGTGGTCACTTTGTTATCGGCGTCCAGCTCTTGCCACCAGGAACCATTTTCATAGTCCATCAGGTACTTAATGCAGTAGTCCCACCATTTCTGATACCACTCTTCATACTGGCTATCGCCCGTCAGGGTGTAGAGGGCGTAGGCCGTACCCATCGCTTCCACAATCGGCCAGCGCACGCGTTCACGTACGATAGGTTTACCGTCCCAGTCGACTGAGTAGACAAAGCCGTCTGCGCCATCTGGCGCCCAGGCGTCGCGGATAGTGGCATGGAACAGACCTTTCGCGTCTTCCAGCAGCCAGGCGGGTGGCGTTTCGAAGCGGGCCTCCAGCGCAGCATGGAGATGGAGCATCAGACGGCCCCACTCAATCCAGTGACCTGGCGTACCGCCGTAGGCGCGGAAACGGTGGGCAGGATTATCTTTGTTGTAGTCGCGGATAGGGTTCCACTGTGAATCGAAGTGTTCATTGACGCGGTAATCACCGTTGCGCGCCACATCATGAATAATTACCGACGCGATACGTAGCGCGCGATCCAGCCATTTTTTGTCATGGGTAACGTCATAAACAATCAGGAACGCTTCGACGGCGTGCATATTGGCGTTGCCGCCACGGTAGTCTTCGGTTTTGCTAAAGGCTTCATCCCAGGACTCCAGGCACATCTGCTCTTCTTCACTCCAGAAGTATTTCTCAATCACTTCTATGGTGTAATCCAGCAATTTCCTGGCTTCAGGATGCCCGGTCGTGACGGCGCTGGCCGCGCCCAGCAGGGCGAAGAAGTGTTGATAACCCTGCTTAGAGGCATCCACCACGCCCTGATCGTTAACGCAGGCATACCAGCCGCCGTATTTTTTATCGCGCAGCGCGCCGTTCATGGCTTTGATACCGTGATCGACCAGATCATAAGCGCCCGGTCGGCCCATCGACGCCGCCACGGAATAAACGTGCAGCATACGCGCCGTGATCCAAAGATGGGTGCCCATCTCTTCTTTGATTTGCCCTTTATTTCCCAGCCAGCCGAAGCCTGTCGGCACCACGGCGTTTTTACCGAAATTAAAGATGCGGTCGGTTTCCTGCTCCAGCCAGCGGTTGTGGCTCAACGTGTTAAACCATTTCATTCTTTCATCCTCGTATTAACGACGTTTTGCCATCATTTCATCGACGATCTCGCCCAGACGTTGCAATTTAGGCGCGGAAACATCACGTAGCATCAGCTCGGTATCCGGTAAACCAATCACTGATGACCAGACCGCGCGTCCCGCCAGGAACCCGGATGCGCCAGCTTCCATGGCGACCCTGACCGCGCGAGGGAACAGTTTTTCGTCCACACCGGAAGAGAGGATGACCCACGGCATATTGATATGCCCATTCAGGCGTTGTGAGGCGGTAAGAAGATCGGAACGCGCGCCTTTGCCGTAGAGCGGCATTTCAACTTTGTAAAGATCGGCGCCGCTGTCGCCCAGCTCTTTGGCCGCATCGATAATCGCCTGCTCGCGATCGAACTTGTCGCCGCAGCGCGGCGGGCGTACAACCGGTTCGATAATGCTCAGCAAACCATTGGAGTGACATAATTCATTGAATTCTTTGACCATATCCAGACGCTGCTGCGCGTCTTCGTCGCTGCGCCACAGCACCAACAGTTTTAAGGCTTTCGCGCCATCCCGTTTTACCGCCTGCGCATTAATTTTTTTATCAATGACCACGTTATCAACGGGAATACCGTTGCCCGGGATGAAATCATCCGCCGCGACGATCATGGCGCAGCTTTTAGCGACCGCGTTTTGTTCTACGGCCTGGCGATAACAGAACTGCTGATCCAGCAGAACGGCAGAGGCATACGGGGAAAGAATTTTCGCCGCATTCACTTTGAAATCCGTCAGCACGCTATCGGCAACGGGTGTTTTCGCACCAGCAGCAGCAAACATTAAACGCATCGCCTCGCGCTGATCGACAGCCAGCATGGCAAACCCGCCGGACGCTCGCGTAATGTCTTTGATGGTGTAGTTGTTCATTCAATTTTCCTTTATACAGTCGTTACTTTTTTACGTTGGCGGTCAGCCCGGCGCTGATGCGCACCTGTTCCAGGATGGCGCTCCAGTCTTCCCGACCGCGGCCTGCGGCCCGCGCCAGGTTATAAACTTCACGGGAGGCGGCGCCGAGCGGCATCGGTACGTGCAGTTGATTGGCGACATCCAACGCGATGCCAAGATCTTTGTGCGCCAGATCGATCATGAAGGCGGGAGACAGATCCCCTTTCATCACTTTATTCGGCCAGGTGGTGGTGAAATGCCCTTTGCCTGCGGCAGTGCCGCTCATCACTTTTAAAGCCACGTCGAAGGAAAGCCCCAGCGCTTCACACAGCACGGCGGCTTCGGCGGAGAGCGCATTTAGCGCAATACTCATGTAGTTGTTGATCAGTTTTACGCGAATACCCATTCCCGGGCCGCCGGTGTTGACCAGCTCATTACCCATCGCCATCAGAACAGGGGTAGCGCGCTCTACTTGCTCCGCCGTACCGCCTGCCAGCAGCAACAATGTGCCGGTAATCGCGTTGTCGGATGTCCGGCCTACCGGCACATCCATCATGCTGAACCCTTTGCTCTGCATGTCGGCAATCAGCTTATCGGTTTGCAACGGATGAATAGTGGACATATCAATGACCAGCGCTTCACGGGAAAGAGTTTCACAAACGCCTTGCTCGCCAAACAAAACGGAACGAACCAGATCGCCGTTCGGGAGCATGGTGATAACAAATTCAGCGCCGATGGTTGCCTGAGCCGGGCTGCTTGCAGGTTGCGCGCCTTTGTCTACCAGACGCTGTACGGCGTCGGGATTAACATCGAAGACGCTGAGTTGATGGCCCTGCTTTAGCAGATTGCTCGCCATAGGAGAGCCCATCTGTCCCAACCCGATAAATGCTATAACTGCCATATCGTTCTCCTGAACACGGTGGTGTCATTTTTTGTCATTAATGAGCATTTTTCTGTCTGTTTGTGATCGTATTTGTAATTTATAGTCAAAAAATTGACAGCCGTCACTTTTTAAACATTTCGTGAAATTAAAATGAGCACATCGAAAATGCTTGAGGAATGACCATGGTTCGTATTGCTTGTGTAGGTATTACCGTGATGGATCGCATCTATTACGTGGAAGGATTACCGACAGAAGGGGGTAAATATGTGGCGAAGCGCTATACGGAAGTGGGCGGCGGGCCTGCGGCGACCGCTGCCGTGGCTGCGGCGAAATTGGGCGCGCAGGTGGACTTTATTGGCCGTGTGGGCGATGACGACACCGGAAACAGCCTGCTGGCGGAACTGGAATCCCTGGGGGTAAATACCCGTTATACCCGCCGCTACACGCAGGCCATGTCGTCGCAGTCAGCGATTATGGTGGATGCCAAAGGAGAGCGGATTATCGTTAATTATCCCAGCCCGGATTTATTACCTGACGCCGACTGGCTTAACGACATCGATTTTTCGCAGTGGGATGTGGTGTTGGCGGATGTGCGCTGGCATGACGGCGCAAAACAGGCGTTTACGCTGGCGCGTCAGGCTGGCGTCATGACTGTTCTTGATGGCGATATTACGCCGCAGGATATTAGCGAGCTGGTGGCGTTAAGCGACCACGCCGCCTTCTCCGAGCCAGGGCTGGCACGCCTGACGGGGATGAGCGAAGCCATTGATGCGCTAAAAAAAGCACAAATGCTCACAAATGGACATGTCTATGTCACGCGAGGCAGCGAAGGCTGCAACTGGTTGGAAAAAGCGGCGGTGCGCCACCAACCGGGTTTTACCGTGGAGGTGGTGGATACTACCGGCGCGGGTGATGTTTTTCATGGCGCACTGGCATTTGGCCTGGCAAGCGGATACGCCATCGAAGAGGCTGTCAGATTCGCCAGCGGCGTTGCCGCGCTGAAGTGTACGCGCCCAGGTGGCCGGGCGGGTATCCCTGATTGTGAGCAAACCCGATCTTTCTTGTCACTTTTTGTATAATATGAGCAGTAGGAAGCTTTTAGAGGAATGCTCATGAGTCTTACCGAACTGACCGGTAATCCGCGACACGATCGGCTGTTAATGCTAATTGATGAGCGCGGCTATATGAATATCGATGAGTTAGCCAGTTTGTTGGAGGTCTCTACCCAGACGGTTCGCCGCGATATTCGTAAATTAAGCGAGCAGGGGCTGATTACGCGTCATCACGGCGGCGCTGGCAGAGCGTCCAGTGTGGTCAACACCGCCTTTGAGCAGCGAGAGGTCTCCTGGACGCAAGAGAAAAAAGCCATTGCGGAAGCCGTGGCTGACTATATTCCGGATGGCTCCACGATATTTATCACGATTGGAACGACGGTTGAGCAGGTGGCGCGCGCGCTGCTCAACCATAATCATCTGCGCATTATCACCAATAGCCTGCGCGTCGCGCACATTCTTTATAATAACCCTCGTTTTGAAGTGATGGTGCCGGGCGGCACGCTGCGCCCGCATAATAGCGGCATTATCGGGCCATCCGCGGCGGCGTTTGTCGCGGGGTTCCGGGCGGACTATCTCGTCACCAGCGTAGGCGCGATAGAGAGCGATGGCGCGTTACTGGAGTTTGATGTCAACGAAGCCAGCGTAGTGAAAACCATGATGGCCCACTCGCGACATATTCTGCTGGCCGCCGATCATACGAAATACCATGCTTCTGCGGCGGTTGAGATCGGCAATGTGTCACAGATTACCGCTCTGTTTACGGACGAGTATCCCGGTCCGGCATTACAGAATTTACTTCAATCCCAGCAAATCGAAGTGGTTCAGGTGAGTCCTTCGCTGGACGACGCCATTTCAGCGTGACAAGCGCCCTTGCGCCGGATGGTCGCGTCAGCGCTTTATCCGGCCAATAAAACGGCGCTGTGATGCAGGCGATATTGGGCATCGTCTGCGTTTCTATTGTCTTTTTGTTAATTGATTTATAAAGGGATACATAGTCAAACTTCTCCTTTCCCGCTACAGTTATTCATCCCCGGTTAGCAAGGAGAATGACATGCTCTACATCTTTGATTTAGGTAATGTGATTGTCGACATCGACTTTAACCGCGTATTAGGTGTGTGGAGCGATCTGAGTCGAGTACCGCTGGCTTCGCTGAAGCAAAAATTTACGATGGGCGAGACTTTTCACCAACATGAACGCGGTGAGATAACGGACGAAGCGTTTGCTGAAGCTTTCTGTCATGAAATGGCGTTATCGCTCAGTTATGAACAATTTGCGCACGGCTGGCAGGCGGTATTTGTCGGATTACGGCCCGAAGTGATTGCTATCATGCATAAACTGCGCGAGCAGGGGCATCGCGTGGTGGTGCTATCCAATACTAACCGACTGCATACCCACTTCTGGCCGGAGGAATACCCGGAGGTGCGCGCTGCCGCCGACCATATCTATTTATCGCAGGATTTGGGAATGCGTAAGCCGGAAGCGCGTATTTATCAGCACGTCCTGCAGAAAGAAGGTTTTTCCGCTGCCGATGCGGTCTTTTTCGACGACAATGCCGATAATATAGAAGGGGCCAACCAGTTGGGGATCACCAGCATTCTGGTGAAGGATAAAGCCACCATCCCTGACTATTTCGCGAAGCTGTTATGCTAAAAACCGTTCACCAAAAAGCTGGACGCCATACGCGCCCTGTTCGGGCCTGGCTCAAGCTATTATGGCAGCGTATCGATGAGGATAATATGACGACTCTGGCGGGAAACCTCGCCTATGTCTCATTACTCTCCTTAGTACCGCTTATTGCCGTCGTTTTTGCCCTTTTCGCTGCTTTTCCGATGTTTTCTGATGTCAGCATTCAGTTACGCCATTTTATTTTTGCTAACTTTATGCCAGCCACCGGAGACGTGATTCAGCGCTATATTGAGCAGTTTGTCGCTAATTCCAACAAAATGACGGCGGTGGGCGCCTGTGGACTGATTGTGACGGCATTGCTGTTGATGTACGCCATTGATAGCGCCTTAAACACTATCTGGCGCAGCAAACGCACACGGCCAAAAGTGTACTCTTTTGCGGTGTACTGGATGATCCTCACGCTCGGCCCGCTTCTCGCTGGCGCCAGCCTGGCGATCAGCTCCTACCTGCTTTCTTTACGCTGGGCCAGCGATCTGAATACGGTCATCGACAATGTATTGCGCATCCTTCCGCTGCTGCTCTCGTGGATCTCATTCTGGTTACTTTACAGTATTGTCCCAACAACTCGCGTACCGAACCGTGACGCCCTTGTCGGCGCGTTTGTCGCAGCGTTGCTGTTCGAGGCCGGAAAGAAAGGTTTCGCGCTTTATATCACCATGTTCCCGTCATATCAGCTCATTTATGGCGTACTGGCAGTGATCCCAATCCTGTTTGTCTGGGTATACTGGACCTGGTGTATAGTCTTGCTTGGCGCAGAAATAACTGTCACTCTCGGGGAATACCGAAAACTCAAACAAGCCGCAGAACAAGAAGAAGCTGACCAACCATGATTGCATTAATTCAACGCGTAACCCGTGCCAGCGTCACCGTGGAGGACGAGGTGACGGGTGAAATCGGCCCAGGACTTTTGGTGTTATTGGGTGTCGAAAAAGAAGATGACGAACAAAAAGCGAATCGTCTGTGCGAGCGCGTGCTGGGATACCGTATCTTCAGCGATGCTGACGGCAAGATGAATCTGAATGTACAACAGGCTGGCGGCAGCGTGCTGGTGGTGTCGCAGTTTACGCTGGCGGCAGATACCGAGCGCGGTATGCGACCAAGCTTTTCCGGCGGGGCTGCGCCGGATCGCGCGCAGGCGCTTTATGAATATTTTGTCGAACGCTGCCGCCAGCAGGCGATAAACACGCAAACCGGACGCTTCGCTGCCGATATGCAGGTTGAGCTGGTTAATGACGGTCCCGTGACATTCTGGCTCCAGGTATGAGTCAGCTTCCGGCGTGGCCGCGGATAACAAGAGAGAGTACGGCTATGTATCACCTTCGAGTTCCGCAAACAGAAGAAGAATTAGAACGTTACTACCAGTTTCGCTGGGAGATGCTGCGTAAACCGCTGCACCAGCCGAAAGGGTCGGAACGGGATGGCTGGGATGCGTTGGCGCACCATCAAATGGTGGTGGACGAAGAAGGAAACTTAGTTGCAGTGGGCCGCCTGTATATCAATGCAGATAACGAGGCGTCTATTCGTTTTATGGCTGTACATCCCTCGGTACAGGATAAAGGGCTGGGGACATTAATGGCAATGACCCTGGAGTCTGTTGCCCGCCAGGAAGGCGTTAAGCGCGTCACCTGCAGCGCGCGCGAAGATGCGGTTGAGTTCTTTGCCAAACTCGGATTTGTCAATCAAGGGGAGATTACTACGCCCACAACTACGCCAATCCGCCATTTTCTGATGATTAAACCGGTAGCATCGCTGGATGATATCCTGCATCGCGGCGACTGGTGCGGGCAGCTTCAGCAGGCCTGGTATGAGCACATTCCATTGAGCGAAAAGATGGGGGTGCGCATTCAGCAGTACACCGGGCAAAAATTTATTACCACGATGCCGGAAACCGGTAATCAAAATCCGCATCACACGGTGTTTGCCGGCAGCCTGTTCTCCCTGGCGACGCTGACTGGATGGGGACTTATCTGGCTGATGCTCCGTGAACGTCACCTGGGCGGGACGATTATTCTTGCTGACGCCCATATTCGCTACAGTAAACCGATTAGCGGAAAGCCAAACGCCGTGGCTGATTTGGGCTCGCTAAGCGGTGATTTGGACAGGCTGGCGCGGGGTAAAAAAGCGCGTGTCCAGTTGCAGGTTGAACTGTTGGGCGGCGAGACCGCAGGGGCAATTTTCGAAGGCATTTATATCGTACTACCTGCGAAACCGTTCGGCCCGTATGAAGAGGGCGGGAATGAGGAGGAGTAGCTGGACATATCCAACTACTCGATGAAGGCATCCGCTGGTAGTTTAAAGCGTTGTGTAAGCGCTTTAATATGATTAACCGTTAGTGCTCTGCGGCCATTTAAGATGTTGCTGACGTTCGATTTAGAACCAAGTTCGTTGGCAAGATCTGCTGCTTTGAGACCGTATTGATCCATGAGCGTTCGCAATACTGAAACGCCAGGGGGCGTTTTCTCCAGGTGTTGGTTGAGTGCTTTGAATTCCGGCGCATGTTTTTCGTATTCACTGATTCGGGCACAGAGCAATTCAAATAGTGGGTTTTCAAGATCGTCGTGGTCGACCAGAAACTCCACTAGCGCTAGTGCCCTGCGATACTCATTGTCATTTCGGTCTTCCCCCATCAGTGGGACGCTTTTTACCGCATCGCTGAAGGTATCAACGATCTTTTTTGCGCTGGTTGCATCCATCTGACGATGAGTTCTCATTCTTTATTACCCCGATAATATGCGGTCAGTTTGTCATATTCGGCATGGGAAACGATATGTTTCACAAATATCTTATGTAACCTGAAATCTATGTAGGAAATGAGTCTCAGGCTGTTACCAGAAACATCAATCACCCACCATTTATCTCTGTACTTAAAATTATCCAGTGAAGGAATATACCGCTTCATCTCTTCAGGCTGAGTGAATGTTTTTTTCTCCAGAACATTCAGCAACTCAGTGAGAGCAAGCTCATGGTTTGGATACATGAGCATCGCTTCATTGAACGGTTTTCGGCTGATAACATGCACAATGTAGTTCCATTACAAAGTTTTCAACCTGAAAACAATTTAGCGCAACGTTATCCAGTTTTCAAGTTGAAAACAAAATTGAATTTTAGGTCATTTTGCCTGTTGATGGACTTACAACACGCCAGGCCACATCTCGCATGGCGCTTCGTGCCGCTTGGCTCACGCCTCCGAGCTGGAAAAACCCGTGGATAACGCCGAGATAGCGCTGGCAAGTACATTCCACACCCTGGTCGTTCAGACGGTGATATAGCGCTTCGCCTTCATCACGCAGTGGGTCGAACTCTGCGGTGAGGATATGCACCGGCGGTAAACCGGCAAAATCTTCACGCCATATCGGACTGGCTTCCGGGTGGCGGAGGTCGGTATCCTGGAGATACATTTCGAAACCCGATAACAGCGTATCGCGGGTGATGATGTAGTCTTGCCCGTTGCTGGCATAGCTGGGGAAACTGGCAGTAGCGTCAAGCATCGGGTAGATCAACAGCAGCTTCGCCGGAGACCAGTGGGCGGTGGATTTCAGGCGTAGCGCGCTGACCAATGCCAGGTGCCCGCCTGCGCTGTCGCCAGCAAGCGTGATACGTTCACGATCGATGCCTAACTGTTCCGCGTATTGATGGACGATATTGGCCCCGCGTTCAGCGTCGTCATGAGCCGCAGGGAAGGTGTGCTCTGGCGCAAGGCGATACTGAATGGCAATCACCTTACAGCCGCTTTTCCAGGCCAGTTGCCGTAGCTGGGGGTCATGAGTCAGAAAGCCGCCGCTAACAAAACAGCCGCCGTGATAGTAGAGGATACAGGGTAGAGAACCGGATGCGTTTGGCGGCGAAACGACGCGAAATGTCATCCCTTCCAGCACGATATCTTCCGAACTCACCCGAATTTCTTTCTCACCCGCCAGCGTCGTGCTGGCAATATAGCCCGCTCTTCGGTCATCAATATTCTGCTCTCGTGAAGAGGGGCGACCCGCGGCGATAAACCCGGCGACCAGTTCGGCAATTCCTTTTTCCAGTGGCATATAACGCTCCCTTGACTGTATGTATGTACAGTTTATAACCTGGTTCGTTGGGGATGGAAAGTGGTGAAACGAGGGGATAATGATTCTGGATAGAGGTTCGCAAAAAATGGAATGCGGTTGGCGCTGGGTTTTTAATTTTTGTACTGTGAAATGATGATGCTATACGCCATTGACGTATAAATTATTTTCACTACTATAAGCCAATGGCGTATGGAGTATGCAATTTATAGAAACGGAACTCTTTACTGAAGATGTTAAAAAACTGCTCGATGATGATGAATACCATAAGCTTCAGGTTTTTATGGCTCAGCATCCAGATTGTGGTGATGTCATTCAGGAAACGGGCGGCCTGAGAAAAATGCACTGGGGAGCGCGAGGCAAAGGAAAGCGTAGTGGCGTGCGAATTATCTATTTTCATCGTAGTCAACGGTATGAGGTTCGCTTGCTTCTGATTTATCAAAAAGGCATTAAAGATGATCTCACGCCGCAGGAAAAAGCGGTACTTCGTATGCTGAATGAGAGGTGGTAGATGGATAAAGTGTTATTTGAGCGATTAACTCAAAGTATGTCTCAAATGAATGAAATCATTGAAGGGACCCGTGAGCCTTCTCGTACCTTTCATATTGATGCAATGAAGATTAAAGAAATACGGCAGGCATCTGGGTTGTCGCAATCTAAGTTTGCAGAACTGATTTCGGTCAACGTGGATACGCTGCGCAACTGGGAGCAAGGAAGACGCTCACCGACAGGGCCAGCCAAAGCATTACTTCGCGCCATTGCCAACGACCCGAGAAACGTTATACAAGCATTGCGTTATTGAGCAATGATCCGGCTAACGTAGATTGCTAGCCGGTATACCAGAGAACTTACTCCCCTTCCCCCGGGAACAGGAACGGGTTGATGGAACTGCGGGCGAAGCCCTCCTGTTCCATGCGCGCGTCCAGCACCAGCGAGGCGAGGTCGTCGGCCACTGCTTCTACTTTCGGGTCTTTTTCCTGATAGAGAATCTTCAGGTAAGTCCCGCAATCGCCGCAGCTTTCGGCTTTCACCGCAGCCTGCTCATTTTCCAGCGACCAGTAGTGTAAGTCGCGGCTCTGTTCGCAGTTACTGCATTTTACGCGCACGACGTGCCATTCGGTTTCGCACAGGTTACAGTGCAGATAACGCAGCCCCTGCGTGGTGCCGATCTGCACCATGCTGGAGACCGGCATCGAACCGCACACCGGGCAATACTGGCGCGCTTCACCGTATTCCGCGCGGGCTTTGCCTGGAATCAAGCTGGCCATTTGCGCCCAGTAAAGGGAGAGCGCGGCCCAGATAAACGGGGCTTTATCGCTGCTGACGGAGGCAAAATCCGAGGCAAACAGCGCGCTGGCCATCTGCTCCAGTTCCTGCTCTGAGGCTTTCTCCAGGTTCTCAATCACCGCCAGCGCGGGGCCACTCATCTCGGGTTTTAGCTCGGCAATTAACGAATGCAGCAGTTTTTGCCAGTGCTTATCACGCGGCAGCACGTGGATATCCAGCGGCGGTTTGCCCTGGTCGTTCGCTTCTTTAATACGTGCGGTCAGATCCATCTCCAGCGGATGGTCGTACAGCACCACTTCCTGCGCGTGCGCGATAAGCGCGGCAAAGCGCAGGTAATCGCCCAGCGGGTTATTTTCAGCCAGCTCGCGCAGACGTTCGGCGCGGCGGTTGTAGACGTTTTTGAGTCGGGGGAACAATAACGGCGGAATCATATCCGCCGTACGTTTCTCGCTCGACCCCAGCTCATCTTGCGGGATTATGCGAATACTCATTCAGTTTCTTTTTCCGTTGTCTTGCGGACTTCTCGGTACCAGCGCGGGTGATGTTTCTTCGCCCACGACTGGGTTACCCAGCCTTCCACCATCGCGGTAATGGTGCCTTTCACCCAAAGGGCGGCGTAGATATGCACCATGATAACCACAATTAACGCTACTGCGGCAAAAGAATGCAACATTAACGCGAATCGGATCACCGGGATTGAGAAAGCAGGCGCAAAGTACGGACGCCAGATAATTACCCCGCTCACCAGCAGCAGCACCAGGAAGATAATCGCCGCCCAGAATACGCATTTCTGACCGAAGTTATAACGCCCGGTGTCACCCACTTCCTCGTTGACGACGATCTTACGAATATTCTTCGCCCAAAAGATATCATCCCGATTGATTAGATTGTGGTGCCAATAACGGAAAAACATGATGATGAACGAGGCAAACATAACCACGCCCACAAACGGGTGCAGAATTCGCGCCAGTTGTGGGGTGCCCAGGATATGCATCAACCAGTTGAAGGATGGGAATAAAAAGCCCAGCCCGCTCACCGCCGCCAGCACGAAGCAGAAGGCGACGATCCAGTGGTTGATGCGTTCCGGCGCCGTATAGCGCACGATGGTGTCACGTCGTTTCATTTGCGCACCTCGTCTTTCTCTTCATGCAGGTTGTCATCTTCCTCTTCCGCGCGGTTCGGGCCGACGCCGACATAGTGGAAGACGCTGGCGGCAAAGGTCGCGGCAAAACCGAACGCGGCGAGCGGTTTCCAGACGCCTTTCCAGAACTTAACGGTTTCGCTGATTTCCGGGTTTTCCGGCAGACCGTGATACAGATTCGGCTTGTCGGCATGATGCAGCACGTACATGACATGCGTACCGCCTACGCCCGCCGGATCGTACAGACCCGCGTTGTCATAACCACGGGTTTTGAGTTCCGCCACCCGCTCGCCCGCCAGCGTTTTCATATCCTCTTTCGAGCCAAAATGAATGGCGCCGGTTGGACAGGTCTTCACGCAGGCCGGTTCTTGCCCCACGGTCACGCGGTCGACGCACAGCGTACATTTATAGACGCGGTTGTCTTCCGGGTTGAGGCGCGGCACGTTGAACGGGCAGCCAGCGATACAGTAGCCGCAGCCGATACACTGCTCGGACTGGAAGTCGACAATACCGTTAGCGTACTGAATGATCGCCCCTTCCGCCGGACAGGCCTTCAGGCAGCCGGGATCGGCGCAGTGCATACAGCCATCCTTACGGATCAGCCACTCCAGTTTGTCGTTCTGTTCCACTTCCGAGAAGCGCATCACCGTCCAGGATTTCGCGGTTAAGTCCGCCGGGTTGTCATACACCCCAACGTTATTGCCCACTTCATCACGGATGTCGTTCCACTCGGAGCACGCCACCTGACACGCTTTACAGCCGATACAGGTGGTGACGTCGATGAGTTTCGCCACCTCTTCCTGGTGGTCCCGCGCCTGGGGCGCGGGGGTGAAACCGTTAGTGGCGGAACGACGAATGATGTCTTGCGATTGATAAGCCATAGGTCGTCTCCGTTACACCTTTTCCACGTTCACAAGGAAGGATTTAAACTCCGGCGTTTGCGTGTTCGCATCGCCGACGAAAGGCGTTAACGTATTGGCGATAAAACCTTTTTTCGCCACGCCTTCGTAGCCCCAGTGAATAGGAATACCGATGGTATCGATATCCTTGCCGTCCGCTTTCAGCGTGCGAATACGCTTGGTCACCACCGCTTTGGCTTTGATATAGCCGCGGTTCGAGGAGACCTTCACGGTATCGCCATGCGCGATGCCGAGCTTATTCGCCAGTTTCTCGCCAATTTCCACAAACTGTTCCGGCTGGGCGATAGCGTTAAGCAACGCGTGCTTGGTCCAGTAGTGGAAGTGCTCGGTCAGACGGTAAGTGGTTCCGACATACGGGAACTTATCCGCTTTACCCAGCGCGTCGGCATCGTCTTTAAAGATACGGGCGGCAGGGTTAGAGATAACGTTCGGGTGCAGCGGGTTAGTGCCCAGCGGCGTTTCAAACGGTTCGTAGTGTTCCGGGAACGGCCCTTCCGCCATCTTATCGATGGCAAACAGGCGACCCATCCCTTCCGGCTGCATGATAAATGGTCCGACGTCGCTGCCGGGCGCGGCGGCGCTGTAGTCCGGAATATCCCATCCGGCCCATTTTCCGCCTTCCCATTTCAGTAGCTGACGTTTCGGGTCCCAGGGGTTACCCTGCGGATCGGCGGAAGCGCGGTTATAGAGGATGCGGCGATTAAGCGGCCATGCCCATGCCCAGCCCAGCGTGTTGCCGAGACCAGACGGGTCGGCGTTATCACGACGCGCCATCATGTTGCCTTCCGGCGTCCAGCTACCGGCGAAAATCCAGCAGCCGCTGGACGTCGTACCGTCATCGCGCAGTTGCGCGAACGAACTGAGCTGTTGACCTTTCTTCACCACCACCGCGCCGGTTGCCGGGTCGATAAGATCGGCCAGCGCTTTACCGTTACTTTCCATCGCCACTTCTTCAGAGGCGGGTTCGTATGGTTTGGTGTAGTTCCAGGTCATATTCAACACCTGTTCCGGGTTGGCGCCGCCCTGTTCAGAGTACATCTTACGCAGGCGTAAGAAGATACCGGCGAGGATTTCGCCGTCGGTCATGGCAATTCCCGGGGCGTCCGCGCCCTTCCAGTGCCACTGTAACCAGCGACCGGAGTTAACGATGGAACCATTTTCCTCGGCAAAACAGGTGGAAGGCAGACGGAACACTTCGGTCTGGATTTTTGCGGGATCAACGTCGTTCGACTCACCGTGGTTTTGCCAGAAGGTGGACGTTTCGGTGTTGAGCGGATCGATAGTCACCAGGTACTTCAGTTTGGAAAGCGACGCGACCACTTTGTTTTTGTTCGGGAATGAGGCCACCGGGTTAAAGCCCTGGCAGATATAGCCGTTGACCTTACCCTGTTTCATCATCTCGAAGTACTGCAGTACATCGTACCCTTTGTCCCACTTCGGTAGCCAGTCAAAGCCCCAGCTGTTTTCCGCTGTCGCTTTATCACCAAAGAAGGCCTTCATCATCGAGACGAAGAATTTCGGATAGTTGCCCCAGTAGTTGACCTGATCCTTCAACAATGGCTTCGGCGTATTGGCAGCCAGATAGGTTTGCAGGTCGGTCTGTTTTTCGCTCGGCAGCGTCAGGTAGCCCGGCAGACTTTGCGACAGCAGTCCTAAGTCGGTCAGTCCCTGAATATTGGAGTGACCGCGCAGGGCGTTAACGCCGCCGCCCGCCATCCCCATGTTACCGAGCAGAAGCTGGATCATCGCCATAGTACGGATGTTCTGCGCGCCGATGGAATGCTGCGTCCAGCCCAGCGCGTACAGGAACGACGCGGTTTTATCTTTTGCGCTGGTTTCTGCAATGTACTCGCACACTTTCAGGAAGTCCGCTTTCGGCGTACCGCAGATATTTTCTACCACGTCCGGCGTATAGCGTGAGACATGCTGTTTCAACAGATTCCAGACACAGCGCGGGTGTTGCAGTGTCGTATCGCGTTTGGCAAAACCGTTTTCGTCCAGCTCATAGTGCCAACTGGTTTTATCGTACTGCCGCTTGTCTGCGTCGTAGCCGGTGAACAGACCATCATCGAAGCCAAAATCTTCACGCACGATCAGGCTGGCATTGGTATAGGCCTCGGTGTATTCACGGTTGTATTTTTCGTTGGTCAGCAGATACAGCATCACGCCTGACAAGAAGGCAATGTCAGTACCAGAGCGTATTGGCGCATAGAAATCGGCCACCGACGCGGTACGCGTAAAGCGCGGATCGATCACAATCAGCTTCGCGCCGTTGTGAATTTTGGCTTCCATCGCCCAGCGGAACCCGACCGGGTGAGCTTCTGCGGCGTTACCGCCCATCACCACGACGAGGTTGGCGTTCTTGATGTCGACCCAGTGGTTGGTCATCGCACCGCGACCAAATGTTGGAGCAAGACTTGCTACCGTTGGTCCGTGTCAGACACGCGCCTGGTTGTCGACCGCGAGCATACCCAGCGCGCGGGAGAATTTTTGCGTTAAATAACCCGTCTCGTTACTGGATGCGGAAGCGCACAGCATCCCGGTGGTGAGCCAGCGGTTAACGGTAACGCCTTCGGCGTTCTGCGCCTGATAGTTGGCGTCGCGATCTTCCTTCATCAGTTTAGCGATGCGGTCAAACGCTTCTTCCCAACTGATCTGTTGCCACTTATCTGAACCCGGCGCGCGGTATTGCGGGAATTTCAGGCGGCTTTCAGAGTGGATAAAGTCCACCAGACCGGCCCCTTTCGGGCACAGCGCGCCACGGCTTACCGGATGATCCGGGTCCCCTTCGATATGGAAAATAGATGCTTTGGCGTTTTTCGCACCGTCGCCGAGGCTGTACATCAACAGCCCGCAGCCAACGGAACAGTAGGTGCAGGTGTTACGGGTTTCGCGGGTGCGCAGCAGTTTATATTGCCGTGTTTCCGCTAGCGCTACGCCGGGCGCGAAGCCCAGTGCCGCCGCCGTGGTGCCTGCCATACCGCCAGCGCAGATCTTAAAGAACTGCCTTCTGCTGACCTGCATGGTTTGCTCCTTGTTTCGACATTGTCACTTCTCTTTCACATTTCTCTATCCGAAACGCTCAGGGAGTGGTTGTTATTTTTCTTTGCGGACGGGCCCGCAAAGGTTCAGAATTGGATAAATTTTCCTCCATCCGGGAGGAGTTGTAACAGAATACCATAATGTTGGTGTGTGTGTTCTTATATGGTTAAAAGAAAGTGAACAATATACTGTCTGAAGAAGTCCTAAATGTGACTGATTTCACAACCTCACGCCAGTTGACTCTCTGGAAACGCGAGGATTTGCAGTCCCCCCAACTTGATGATGTTGCCGAGGAAGTGCCTGTGGCACTGGTGTATAACGGTATTTCGCATGTCGTTATGATGGCCTCTCCAAAAGATCTGACGCATTTTGCAATGGGGTTTTCTCTGTCGGAAGGGATCATTGACAGCCCGCGTGAAATCTATGGCATGGACGTTGTACCGTCCTGTAACGGACTTGAAGTGCAGATTGATCTTTCCAGCCGTCGATTTATGGGGCTGAAAGCGCGTCGTCGCGCGCTGGCCGGACGCACCGGTTGCGGCGTGTGTGGCGTGGAACAGCTCAATGACATCGGTAAGCCGGTGCAACCCCTGCCGTTTAGCCAAACGTTTAATCTCGGTAACCTTGATCGCGCGTTAAAACATCTGAATGATTTTCAACCGACGGGTAAGCTGACGGGTTGTACGCACGCTGCGGCGTGGGTCATGCCGTCGGGTGAACTGGCGGGGGGCCATGAAGATGTCGGACGCCACGTTGCGCTGGATAAACTGCTCGGCCGCCGCGCTACGGAAGGTGAGGAATGGCGGCAAGGCGCGGCGCTGGTTTCCAGTCGCGCGAGTTACGAAATGGTGCAGAAGTCGGCGATGTGCGGTGTAGAAATTTTGTTTGCGGTTTCTGCTGCCACCACGCTCGCGGTTGACGTCGCTGAACGGTGTAATCTTACGCTGGTGGGGTTCTGTAAGCCGGGTCGGGCGACGATTTATACCCATCCGCAGCGGTTAATCGCAGACTAAAATAGTACCCTCTACATTTGCGTAAAATATATATTATTAATTTAATATATATTTTATGTAGAATGATGGTGTATGAAATATATATTTTCTGGATTTTACAGCCTCTCTTAATAACGGAATGACGTATAGTGGCGAGGCCATATTTTCGTTAAAATAAGAGAACCCCAACGTAAATATACAAAAGGCAATTAAATGAAAAGGAATTTATTATCCTCAGCGATAATCATTGCGCTAATGACCCTGGGCGCAACAGGATGTGATGACAATAATGTTAAAACCGAGGCGACGCCGGCCGCCAGCAGTCAGCCTGCGACGCCAGCGCCTTCTCAGGCGCCGGAAACGCAATCTGGCGAAAGTCCAGCGCAGCCCCCAGCAGCGAAGCCAGAAACGGCAACTCAGCCCCCGGCGGCGAAGCCAGAAACGCCAGCTCAGCCGGAGGTTGACGCTGAAGAAGTTTATAGTGAAAAAATGGATGTCTATATCGATTGTTTTAATAAACTTCAGTTGCCCGTTCAGCACAGTCTGGCGCGTTACGCGGATTGGGTGAAAGACTTTAAAAAAGGTCCGACAGGGAAAGAGAGCCTGGTTTATGGCATTTATGGTATTACGGAGTCTTACATAACGAATTGCCAGAAAGAGATGAAACAGGTGGCCGCCTTAACGCCATTACTTGAGCCTATTGATGGCGTTGCCGTTAGCTATATTGATAGCGCCGCCGCGCTGGGTAATACCATTAACGAAATGGAAAAATATTATACCCAGGAAAACTATAAAGATGATGCCTTTGCTAAAGGTAAGGCGCTGCATCAGACATTACTGAAGAATATCGAGGATTTTAAACCCGTCTCGGAAAAATATCATGAGGCTATTCAGGAGATAAATGACAGGCGGCAATTGACACAGTTGAAGAGAATAGAAGAAGCGGAAGGTAAAACATTTAACTATTATTCTCTGGCTGTCATGATCTCGGCAAAGCAGATCAACAAGGTTATTTCTGCCGATACCTTTGATGCCGAAGCGATGATGAAAAAAGTCGCGGAACTGGAAACAATGATTGCGCAATTGAAAGAAGTGAATACTGATGGCCGTAATTCTTCTTTCATCAGCTCTGCGGCTGATTATCAGCTACAAGCTAAAAAATATATTCGTCGCATCAGAGACAATGTTGAGTATTCTGATTTTGAAAAGAAACGGGTGCAGGACCCTGCAACAGGATGGATGGTTGCGGATTCTTATCCGGCGTCGTTGAGAAGTTATAACGAGATGGTGGATGATTATAACCGCCTGCGTTGAGTGATGGCGCATTAACTGCGTGCAGGCTGGCGCAAGCGCCTATAAAATTACGCTATAACGCCAATAAAAAGCGCCGATCAGGCGCTTTTTTCGTTTATGTATTCTTCATCAGGCAATATCCGTAAAAATAGCTGACGTAAACATTAACTAAAGAGAGCTATTAGAAAAACCAGTAATCTGAAGCTATCATAAGATGTTGACGTCACGCTGGAAGGTACTGGTAGTGTAATTGAGGATCGGCATTTATATGGAAAGCATTTATCCCGCCTGATGCGAAAATTCTGAGCCACTTCAGCATAGGGCGGCCCAGCCTTCATCACTTATAGGGTGTCACGTCCAACTGTTCTGTAAGACGTTAATTAATACCCGCCATTCGTAATAACGCGGTCACTACCGCAGCGGCGATAATCACCACAATAAGCGGCATTTTACGCCAGGCTAAAAATACGGCGAAGCCAACCCCAAGAACGCGCGCCATTCCGGCAAAATGTTCGCCTTCGTAAAAGGTGGTTGCCAGCGCGACGGAGAATAGCAGCACCGTTGCCGCATCCGAGAGCAGCGCCTGTGAACGCTCAGACAGCGCCAGACGGCTGCCAAGTTTCGCGCCGCCGAGGCGCATCAAATAGGTTCCCGCAGATAAAAGAGCAATACCGATAATAAATAGCGTCATATTGCCCATTATTTTTTCCTCGCCAGTAGGCCAAGCAGCGAAAGCAACACCGGCAATCCGGCAGCCACAAAGGGAACGGCGGCAAGCGACAGCGCGGCGCCGCTGCAACCACGAATCAATGTGGTGCGGTTTTTAAACGCCGGGATCACCAGCGCCAGTAAGATTGCCGGGAATACGGCATCCAGACCGATGGTTTCTGGGGCCGGGAGCAGTTTGCCGACACCTGCGCCAATCAGTGTGCCAATCGGCCAGAATAGGGCGACGCCCAGACCGCATAGCCAGTAGGCGGCTTTACGTTGTTCGGGTGTTTTTTGCGACAGGCCGAACACCACGCTCTCATCATTCATAATATGGCAGCCGAAAAAGCTGGCGGCGCGGGTGCCAACCAAATCGCGCACCGTTACGCCAAACGGCACGTGGCGCGCATTCACCAGCAGTCCTGCCGCCGCCGCCGCTAACGGATTGCCGCCGCTGGCAACAATGCCGATAAACATAAATTCGGACGCGCCCGCCAGTACAAAAATAGAGAGGACAAACGGCACCCACAGAGGGAAGCCGTAGGCCATCGCCAGTGAGCCATAGGACATGCCGACGACGCCCACGGCCAGGCACACTAAAAATATCGCTTTTATCGTGTCTCCCTTGAGACAGGAAAAATAGTGTTTCATCTTCTTTAGTCATATCGAACGAATTTTCATTATAATGAACGGAACAGATTTGCTTTACAAGACGAACATTTCGTTCGTTATAGTGAACGTTGGATGCTTTATGACACAACCTATTAGCGTCATTGCCAGAAGCCTGGTGCGCGAACGCCAGCGAACCGGACTGTCGCTGGCGGAGATTGCGCGGCGCGCAGGCATCGCTAAATCTACGCTTTCACAACTGGAAGCAGGGAACGGCAACCCCAGCCTGGAGACGTTATGGTCGCTATGCGTCGCGCTCGACATTCCCTTTGCCAGGCTGCTGGAGCCGCAGGTACAAAAAACGCAAGTGATTCGCCGCGGAGAAGGCACCAAAGTCGTGGCGGAGCAGGCGCATTATCAGGCGATATTACTGGCGGCGTGTCCACCCGGCGCGCGGCGTGATATCTATCTGCTGTTGACGCAGCCGGGGGCCGACCGGATCTCTCACCCGCATCCGCCGGGGTCGGTGGAACATATTATTGTTACGCAGGGAAAAGCCCTCGTCGGCTTAACCGAGGCGCCGGAAGAGCTGGCGGAGGGCGATTACATTTGTTATCCCGGCGACCAGGCGCATATCTTTAAAGCGCTGGAACCGGATACTCAGGCTATCCTGGTAGCGGAGCAGAATTGAAATTGCCGGATGGCGGCGTAACCGCCTTATCCGGCCGACAAAAAATAAAACCGTAGGCCCGGTAAGCTTGCGCCACCGGGCACACGACTTACTGCAGATAGAACACCTCTTTTAGCTCTGCGCTGACCGGGCTGTTATCCGGATTCGCGGGCATAACGTCACGCATATGTTTCCACCAACGCTGGCAAACGTCGGTGCTGGCCACGGCGTTCCAGCGCTCCTCGGATTCAATCTCAATGGTGGCGAACAGCAGATTGCGCTCCTGATCGAGATAAATCGCGTAGTGATGCGCGCCGTGAGATTTTAATACGGCTTCCAGCTCCGGCCAGATTGGGTTATGACGACGCTGATACTCCTCGTGCGCGTCGGCATTTACCTGCATCACAAAGGCTTTGCGGATCATAACGCCTCCAGGTACAGCTCGCGAACTTCATCGCGGCTGGCGGTGCGCGGGTTACACGGCGCGCACGGGTCGGCGAGGGCTTTATCCAGCCAGCCTTCGATATCTTCTTTTGTGACGCCCAACGTGCTGAAACCGTCTGGAATGCCGACGCGTTTGCTCAGCGTACGGATAGCGTTAATCGCTTCCTGACTTGCGGCTTCGTCAGACATACCGCGCGTCTCCACGCCCATCGCCTGTGCGATGCGGGCAAAACGCGCGACGGCGTTCGGACGGTTAAAGTTCTCGACAATTGGCAGCAGGATAGCGTTGCAGACGCCGTGCGGCAGGTTGTGGGTTGCGCCCGGCTGGTGCGCCAGCGCGTGAACCAGCCCCAAACCGGCGCTGTTGAACGCCATACCCGCCAGGTACTGGCCGAATGCCATTTGCTCACGGGCTTCGAGGTTATGACCATCGTCAACCGCTTTCGGTAGCCACACATTGATTAAGCGAATCGCTTCCAGCGCGTTAGCGTCGGTGAGCGGATGCGCGCCAACGGAGACATAGGCTTCCACCGCATGGGTCAGGGCATCCATGCCGGTTGCGGCGGTCACAGACGCCGGGATTTCCAGCATAACGCTGGCGTCATCCACGGCAATATCCGGGATGATATTCGGGTCGATGATCACCTCTTTGACCTTACGGGCAGAGTCGATAATCACCGCGTTGCTGGTCATCTCGGCCGCGGTACCTGCCGTAGTGTTAATCGCTACCAGCGGTACGCCGGCGTTTTTCACTTTGCCGACGCCGGAGTAGGCGGTAGATGGACCTGGGTTGGCGGTCAGAATTTTCACCGCTTTAGCGGTATCGATCGGGCTGCCGCCGCCGAAGGCGATAATGTAGTCACATTCTGCGCTCTGATACGCCGCAAAACCTTTCTGCACCAGCTCTTCTGTCGGGTTTGGGAACACCTCATCAAACAGGTGGTAAGACATTTGATGTTCATCCAGTGCGCTAAACAGGCTATCCAGCAGGCCCAGCTTTACCAGTTGACCATCGGTAACGATCAGCGCTTTGCCCCATTGCTTATTCGCCACGAGGTTCACCATATCGGCAATCGCTCCAGCGCCATGCAGGCTAATTTTTGGCAGTGCCAACATAAAGCTCATCACTATTCTCCTTAAAAAGATTCCCTGTTGCCCGATGGCGCTACGCTTATCGGGCCTACGGTAAAATGCGCACCGACCTGTAGGCCGGATAAGGCAAGCTGCATCCGGCGTTGAGTTGGGAGGTATCAGTACAGCGCTACGGCGCTGGCCAGCGGTGTCACGCCAAAACGTTTGCCGAGGGCGACCAGTTCTTCGCGCGTGATGGTCTGCTTCATACCGCCCATCGAATAGATTTTGACTAATACCTCAGCGGATTTCTCTGCGGTATCTATCAAACCGAAGGTTTCATCCAGCGTAGGTCCGCTTCCGAACACGCCGTGGAACGGCCACAGCACCAGCGAATGTTTCTGCATCTCTTGCGCGGTGGCCTGGCCGATTTCATCGGTGCCTGGCACCATCCACGGCAGAATGCCGACACCGTCCGGGAATACCACCAGGCATTCGGTGCTGCCTTCCCACAGTTTGCGGGTGATCAGCGCAGTGTTGTTTTCCAGTACGTAGGTGAGGGCGATCAGGTTAGTCGCATGGCAATGCATAATGACGCGGTCTTTGCCGTGGGTGGCTTTGATGCGTTCGCAGTGGGAGAGGAAATGCGCCGGGAGTTCAGAGGTGGGGACCGCGTCGTGGGTTAAGCCCCACAGAATGTGGTAGCCTGCGCCGTCGCTGTCGATTTTGACCACGCCTAAATTGGCTGCCGGATCGAGCTGAACGTTGCGGAAGAATTTGCCGGAACCGGTAACGATAAACGGCGTATTCGCCAGCATCGGCATGGGTTGACTTAGCGCGATATAGCGCGGTTTTTCGTGGAAATTAGCCGCAAAAGGCGCGATGTCGGCTTCATCCAGACGTAGCGTCAGGTTACCGCCATTACGTTCGTCCCACCCTTTCAGCCACGCATCAGACGTGGCTTTAATCATGCCCTGGACAAACCAGGAATCGGTAATATTTTGCATGTTCGTGTTCCCATTTATTGCCCGAAGGTTATTCGGGTCTTACGTAGGCCGGATAAGCGCAGCGCCATCCGGCAATCGTGTTTCATTTATTGCCGGATGGCGACGCGGGCGTCTTATCCGGCCTACAGATCAGGTGTCGCTGTCAGCTACGTTTGCTCAGGATCTCTTTTTCGTAGGTGCGAACGCTGTCCAGCCACTGGCTGCCAGTCGGCGTGTCGTGACGCTGGCAATACATTTCCCAGACGGCCTGCCACGGCAGAGATTTCTGCTCTTCCAGCAGCGCCAGACGCGCGGTGTAATCGCCGCTGGCCTCAAGCTGACGCAGTTGATCTGTGGGTTCCAGCAGAGCGCGCAGCAGCGCTTTTTTCATGTTGCGGGTACCGATAACCCACGCGGCTACACGGTTGATAGAGGCGTCGAAGAAATCCAGACCGATATGCACACGGTCGAACAGGTTATGACGGACGATCTCGCTGGCAATCGCCTGAGTTTCATCGTCCAGGAGTACCACGTGGTCGCTATCCCAGCGTACCGGGCGGCTGACGTGCAGCAGCAGCCGTGGCACGTAGAGCATGGCGGCGGAAATTTTGTCGGAAATCACTTCAGTGGGATGGAAGTGGCCCGCATCCAGGCACAGCGCGGTCTGACGGCTGGTGGCGTAGCCCATGTAGAACTCATTGGAGCCGACGGTGTAGCTTTCCGCGCCGATGCCAAACAGTTTGCTTTCGACGGCGTCGATGTGGTGCGCCGGGTCGAATTTCTCGCTAATGACCTCATCCAGCGCTTCCAGCAGGCGCTGGCGCGGAGCTAAACGGTCGACGGTAATGTCTTTCATGCCGTCCGGGATCCAGATGTTCATCACCGACGGCGTACCGAGCTGCTCACCAAAGTATGCCGAGACGCGGCGGCTGGCCTTGCAGTGATCGATCCAGAACTGGCGAATTTTCGCGTCGGGATGAGAGAGGGTAAAACCGTCAGCGCTCAGTGGATGAGAAAAACAGGTGGGGTTGAAATCCAGCCCCAGCCGGTTCGCTTTCGCCCACTCCACCCAGTTTTTAAAATGCTCCGGTTTGATCTGGTCGCGAGCAACCGGCGTATCCGACTCAAGATAAATGGCGTGCAGGTTCAGCCGTTTTGGGCCAGGGATCAGACGCAGCGCCTGCTCCAGATCGGCGCGCAGTTCGGTGGCGTTACGCGCTTTGCCCGGATAGTTGCCGGTTGACTGAATTCCGCCCGTCAACGAACCTTCCGGGTTCTCGAATCCGGCAACATCGTCGCCCTGCCAGCAGTGCATGGAAACCGGCAGGCGATCGAGCTGGCGCAGCGCCTCCTCGACATCAATACCTACTGCGGCGAAACGTTGTTTTGCCAGTTCCCAGGCTTGTTCCAGTTGAGTGGTCATGCGCAAAGCTCCTTTGTCTGTCGTTTGGGTTGAAACTGCGCAACGTGGCGGGCAATTTCACTATCAGGATTAGGGATATAGGTTGTCAGGTCGTAGTTAGCGCTGACGACCTGACGGAAGTCATCGACGTTGTTTAATTCGTCGAGGGTCATAAGCTGAATACCAATATTGCCAAGGGTGGAGGCTTCAACCGGCCCGGCCATCACGCGAATACCACATGCATCGGCGCACAACTGGTTAAGTAGCGCGTTTTGGCATCCGCCGCCGACAATATGCAGTTGGGTAAATTTTTCGCCGCGCAGATTTGCCAGTTCGTGCAGAATGTCGGCATACAACAGCGCCAGACTGTCGAAAATGCAGCGCGCCAGTTCGGCATCGCTGACGGGAACGGGCTGGTCGGTCTCGCGACAGGCTGCCTGGATTTCAGCGCGCATATCGTCAGGATTGATAAAGCGATCGTCATTCGGGTTAATCAGGAAACGGCAGGCCGGCAGCGCTTCTGTTTGGGCGATAAGCGCAGGCAGATCGGTAATGCGCCGTTCTTTCAGCACACGCTGGAGCAGCCACAAACCCATAATGTTTTTCAGTACCCGATAACGCCCTTCCGCGCCGCCTTCGTTGGTGATATTGGCAGCCAGCGCCTCGTCAGTGGTGTAGGGCATTTTGCTTTCAAAACCCATCAACGACCAGGTGCCTGAAGACAGGTAAGCGCTATGTTTATTTGCCAGCGGAGAGGCAATAACGGCGCTGGCGGTATCGTGGCTGGCGACGGCTACCACCGGAATACGGTTGCCCTGCGGGCAAATCCAGTCGCCGATAACATTGCCAGGGTGCGAGGGGCGACCGAACCAGCTCTTTTTCGCGCCGGTCCACGCCAGCAGGGTATCGTCCCAGTCATCGGTATTGATATTGACCAATTGGGTGGTCGTGGCGTTGGTGTATTCCCAGTTCATTTCACCGGTCAGGCGGTAGCTGAAATAATCGGGCATCAGCAGCGCATGAGCGACCTGCGCCGTTAACTCAGGCTGTTGTTTCGTCAGCGCGCGTAGCTGATAGATGGTGTTAAACGGCAGAAACTGAATCCCGCTGCGGCGATAGATTTCGCTTTTGCCGATCTGGACCAGCGCTTGCGGCATGATGCCCGTGGTACGGTTATCGCGGTAGGAGACCGGCAGGCCGACACGCTGACCTTGTTTATCCAGCAGGACATAATCGACGCCCCAGGTGTCGATGCCGATGCTGTCGATAAGAATGCCTTCATTGCAGACTTTCTTCAGACCAAGACGGATATCCTTTTCCAGACTGTCGATGTCCCAGGTGTCAAACCCGTCTGTTTTTTGTAGGCAGTTCACAAAACGGTGAATTTCACGTAGCGTCAGGGTACGGTGTTTGCTGTCGTAACGCGCCAGCATCACGCGCCCGCTGGATGCGCCGAGATCAACCGCGACACAATGGCGAAAAGTCATAATCAGGTCCTTCTTAGAGTCATTGCGCACAGTCTAAAAAAGCCCTCAAAGACCTACCTTCTCGTTACTGACAGGAAAATGAGCCGCTGGCAACAAGGCAAAGATGAACGTGATAGCGTTCACAGTTTCTACTAATAGGCCGGTGTGATGTCGTCCGCATTTCCCGCTTTTTCCCGCCTTTTCTTGAAAAAAAGACCATGTTTGCGCGCTTTAGCGTCAAAAATTTAAGGTGAGGCCGATAGCCCTTAATTACTATTCGGACATGTTGAATTCAGGAGGAAGCAACCATGACCGTACTGCATAGCGTGGATTTTTTTCCATCAGGTAAAGCGCCCGTGGCGATTGAACCCCGTCTGCCGCAAGCCGCTTTCCCTGAACATCATCATGATTTTCATGAAATCGTGATTGTGGAACACGGTACGGGCATTCATGTATTCAACGGGCAGCCGTATACCATCAGCGGCGGTACCGTGTGTTTTGTTCGCGATCACGACCGGCATTTATATGAACATACCGACAACCTATGCCTGACGAATGTACTGTGGCGTTCGCCGGACGCTTTCCAATTCCTGGCGGGGCTGGATCAATTGCTGCCGCAGGAGCAGGATGGTTACTATCCTTCGCACTGGCGGGTGAATCAGAGTGTGTTGCAGCAGGTGCGCCAGTTGGTCGGTCTGATGGAGCGCGCCGGAGACAGCATGGATGCGCCTGCCGTGGCGAATCGCGAAATTTTGTTTATGCAACTACTGGTGTTGTTGCGCCGCAGTAGCCTGATGGAAGGCGCAACCAATAACGACGCCAAACTCAACCAACTGATGGCATGGCTGGAAGACCATTTTGCGGAGGAGGTCTGCTGGGAGGCGGTAGCTGAACAGTTTTCGCTGTCGCTACGCACGCTGCATCGTCAGCTTAAACAGCATACCGGGCTGACGCCGCAACGTTACCTTAATCGCCTGCGTTTGATCAAAGCCCGGCATTTATTACGCCATAGCGATCATAGCGTGACAGAAATCGCGTACCGCTGCGGTTTTGGCGACAGTAACCACTTTTCGACTCTGTTTCGCCGAGAATTTAACTGGTCGCCGCGGGATATCCGTCAGGGACGCGATGCGATAATCCAGTAACGCGAACGCTATCAACGTTTTCGTCGCCAATATGCTGATAATTATACCCTTTAATACCGGATGGCGGCTGCGCCTTACCTGGCCTACGGCGGCGAGCGGTAGACAGAATAAGCGTAGCGCCATCCGGCAAGCATTCAACATGAGGTGCTGCGGTGGCAAATCAGTTAATCCTTTTGAAAAAAGATTTTTTTACTGATGAGCAGCAGGCCGTTACGGTTGCCGATCGCTATCCACAGGATGTTTTTGCGGAACATACGCATGAGTTTTGTGAACTGGTGATGGTCTGGCGGGGCAATGGCCTACACGTTCTTAATGAGCGCCCATACAGAATTACCCGCGGCGATCTGTTTTACATTCGTGCTGAAGACAAACACTCCTATACCTCCGTTAACGATCTGGTGCTGCAAAATATCATTTACTGCCCGGAGCGTTTGAAACTCAATGTAAACTGGCAGGCGATGATTCCCGGCTTTCAGGGAGCGCAGTGGCATCCTCACTGGCGGCTGGGCAGTATGGGAATGAATCAGGCGCGGCAGGTCATTAACCAGCTTGAACATGAGAGTAATGGGCGCGATCCGCTGGCGAATGAGATGGCGGAATTGCTGTTTGGTCAACTGGTGATGACGTTAAAACGGCATCGCTACGCGACCGACGATCTTCCGGCAACTTCCAGAGAAACCCTGTTGGATAAATTAATTACCGCTTTGGCTAATAGCCTTGAGCGTCCCTTTGCGCTGGATGCGTTTTGCCAGCAGGAACAATGCAGCGAACGGGTGCTGCGGCAGCAGTTTCGCGCCCAAACCGGGATGACGATTAATCAATATTTACGCCAGGTCCGTATTTGCCACGCGCAGTATCTGCTTCAGCATAGCCCGCTGATGATTAGCGAGATTTCGATGCAGTGCGGCTTTGAAGATAGTAATTATTTTTCAGTGGTGTTCACGCGGGAAACCGGGATGACGCCGAGCCAATGGCGTCATCTCAGTAATCAAAGCGATTAACTGGCCATGCCTAAACCGACAATATTCGCCGCGATAATAATTACCACGCAGCCGAGGCTTAATACGGCAACGGGACGGCGGCCAGCATTTTTCCACTCTTTTAGCACCAGACCGACAAGCCCCCCGCACAGCACATAGAAGCTCATGTGCAGCATCCAGCTCATGTAGTCATATTGCGCGGGAATGCGCGCGTGACCCCAGGCATAAAAAAAGAACTGTAAATACCACATCAGACCGCCAAGCGCGGACAGCAGAATATTGCTGATAATCAACGGTCTTGCCAGCGAGAAGTCGGCTTTTATCGACAGATTTTGCACTTTTGCCAGGCGGATAAAACAGAAACCGAGGTTCACAAGCGCGCCGCCGCCCATAATCACCACGTAACTCGGCAGCGCGACATAGAGCGGGTCAACGCCAAGCGCGGCAGCAGCTTCATGCATCGGTTTCGCGGCGTTCATGGCAAAAGACATCCCCGCCGAGAAAATACCGCACATCACTGCCAGCAGAAGCCCTTTCTTCAGATTGAACTCCTCCGCTTTAATGCCCATTTTGCGTTCTTTTAACTGTCCGGCGCGCGTCACAATCCCGACGCCGATCAGCGCGACAAAAACGCCAAGTAGCGTCATGCGTCCCCCTTCGGTATGGATTAACACATCGAAGTTACCGTTGATGATAGGCGTCATCAGCGTGCCGACGATAAGCGTAATGCCGATAGCGATGCCGATACCCATCGACATCCCGAGATAACGCATGGTCAGA
The DNA here is from genome assembly GCF_026247685.1 of Salmonella sp. 2018103. Taxonomy (NCBI): domain Bacteria; kingdom Pseudomonadati; phylum Pseudomonadota; class Gammaproteobacteria; order Enterobacterales; family Enterobacteriaceae; genus Salmonella; species Salmonella sp. 2018103. The sequence continues at coordinate 4,385,861 of NZ_CP111029.1, read as the reverse complement.
CCGTAGTTAATATTGCCGATGCCCCACATGGCGCCGAACAGAAAAACCGGTAAAAGGGTGGAGAGGTTAAACTGTCCATAATAGGCCCAGAAATCAGGCAGTAACAGAGCGCTAATTGTCCACGGCAGAATAAGCCAGGAGACGATGCCGCCCACTGACCACATGGTTTCCCATGACCACTGTTTCACTTGCTTGAACGGAGCATAGAAGCAGGCTGCACTGGCCGCCCCTATCAAATGCCAGAAAATACCCATCGTAATCGCGTTACTCATGACATGTTCCTCATTATTTTTTATGGACGGGATACCCCTTCCGTTTGCATGAGTTTAAAAATTACGCAGCCTGGTAACCTTATAACGATTGCCGCCGTTGGGTGTATTCTGGCAATCAGCACGTTAATGAAGTGATTAACTTCACGTTTTAAAAAAGTCGGAGCTCATCATGACCGTCTGGATGTTATTTAAATCAGTGGGTAATATTGGTTTTCTAAAATACCTTCATCATAACGACACGAAACGACTTAGCTGGCAACAATGCAAAGAAAACACTGCGTGAGATCACATAATGGGAATAGTCTGACTTACCGTTTGATAAAAGGGTAGTTATACAGTAATTATTTAGTTGTTTTATTTGTATTTACAATTTAAATATATTGAAATTAACGTTAGGAATCAATGAAATATAAATATAGGGAAATCCCTATATTGGCTTTGTTGATGGTGTTTTGATTTTTATGTTATATGGCGAATATAAATTTCATTTATTTTATTTTGCTTTTTGAACATTATCCCAATTTTAAATTAAAGATCTTTGCCTATATTGTCGCCATTCACATTGCGTATTATGGTTGTAACGGCCTGACATAAAACAACGTTTTAATTTTAAATTAAATGGATTCTATTATGAGAAAATCTCTTTTCTTACTATTACCTCTTGTTGTAACAAATGCGCATGCAGTATATGTCGATGTTCGTCATGAATATCTTGATGATAGTAAAGCTAACTATGACCGTGCGTATATTTCTCATCGGTTTGCGAATGGTGTTGGTTTTGCGATAGAAGCTATCTCAAAATCAGGCGGGGATGACACCAATAAAGCGTTTAATGACCTGGAAACACAGGGCAACGAATATACGATAAGCTACCAATTTAAAACCGGTGATGTCGCCTGGCAACCGGGTTTTGTGCTGGAAACAGGCAACGGTTACTCTACCTATAAGCCTTACTTCCGCGCGACGTGGACATTAAATGAAAGCTGGTGGGTTGGCGCGCGCTATCGTTTTGAATATGTACGCCGTTCTTCTGATATCCGTGATGATGATACCATCAATCGTATGGATGTCTGGGCGGGTTATAAATGGAACAATTTTGACTGGACAATCGAAGGAATTTATAAGAAAGCCGATAAATATGATCTTTACGATGGCGGCAAAGATAATTATGAATATAACTTCAGAACTGCCTATATTATTGACCAATGGTCGCCATTCGTTGAGGTAGGTAATGTTTCCGTCAATAGCAACAGCGATGAAAGACAAACCCGTTTCCGCGTGGGTATAGGCTACACATTCTAATCATTCTCCCTGTTTATTATTTATTCCCTTTTCCGGCTACTTTATAGGTAGCCGGTTTTTTTTACCTGGTGATGACCTGCGGATAATTATTATCGTGCGTTGGCCGGATAAGACGCGAATCGCCATCCGGCAACGAGATGTGCAGGAAACTATGCGCTTACATGATGCCCAGTAGACGGGGTAAGAACAGTGTGATTTCCGGAATGTAGGTAATTAATAACAGAACGCCGATAATCGCGCCGTAAAAAGGCAGCAACGGTTTAATCACTTCCTCAACTTTGACCTTACCGACGCTCGCCCCGACATATAAACCACTGCCAACTGGCGGCGTAATAGTGCCAATCGCCAGGTTATAGATCATGATAATGCCGAAATGCACCGGATCGACGCCCAGTTTAGCCATGATCGGCAGCAGAATCGGGGTAAAAATCAGAATGGCCGGACCGATATCCATAAATGCGCCGATAATCAACAAAAAGACGGTAATGACTAACAGGATAACCAGTTTATTGGCGGAAATACCGAGGATCATATCGCTCAGCGCCGCAGGAATATTGGTGATCGACATCGAGAAGGACATCGCCGAAGAGGTTGCCAGCAGGAACATGATGACCCCGGTCATTACCACTGTCTGGAGCAAAATCGAAGGCAAATCCTTAATTTTCAGCGTGCGGTAAAACACCATCGTCAGCAATAACGTATACACCACGGCAATCGCGGAGGCTTCAATGGCGGTGAAAATCCCCTGCACAATGCCGCCGACAATAATCACGATCAGCAGCAGGCTGGGAATGGCCTCAACGGCAACTTTTAGCGCCATGCCTTTTTGGACGGTGAAGAAAACCCGATAATTTCGACGCTTAGCGACCACCAGCGTGACCAGCATACAGCCAACGCCCCACAGCACACCCGCAACCAGACCGCCGGCGAACAGAGCGGCAATCGATGTTCCCCCGCTTGCCAGCGCATAAAGGATAAAAGCCGTGGTGGGCGGAATTAACATTCCCGTCGGCGCGGAGGCGATATTCACCGCGGCCGCAAAGCCGCGATCGTAACCTTCGCGCGCGCTCATCGGCACCATCACGCCGCCGATGGAGGTTGAGGCGGCAATTGCCGATCCGGAAATTGCACCAAACATCATATTGCCGACGATGTTGGTGTAAGAGAGCGAGCCGGGCAGTTTGCCAGTAAACAGTTTGGCAAAATTGACCAGCCGGGCGGCAATTCCCCCGCTATTCATGATCACCCCGGACAAAACGAAGAACGGCACGGCCAGCAAGGCAAAACTGTCCAGGCTGGAGAACATTTTTTGCGCGGTGGCGAACATCGAAATATCGAAAGGCAGTACCAGCATCATGGTGCTGAAAGAGGCGATGACGATGCAGATCCCGATAGGCGCGCCCATGGCCAGTAAAACAACAAAGACGGCAATTAGCGTACAGGACGCAAAAATAGGGTCAATCATGTGATTTCTCCAGAGTGTGCTCAGTGGTATCCGTGGCGGAATGGATAGCTTTCAGGGCGTCAACGATATTCAGCAGCCCATAGAGGATGATCAGTACGCCCGCGCAGGGGAGCGCGTAATAAATTTTCCCCATCGGAATGCCCAGCGCAGGGGAGATTTGCAGCATAGAAATCGCAGAAATCTTTAAGCCGCCGATAATCAATACCCAAATGGAAAACGCGATAAAAATGACCTGCAGAATAATATCCCACCAGCCGCGAATCGTCGGCGACACCTTATCCAGTAAGAGAGTCAGGCTGATATGCTGTTTTTGACCGGCGACAAAAGCCATGCCCAGCATTGATACCCACACCAGGAGAAATCGCAGCATCTCTTCGGTAAGGGTGCTGGGAACGCCCAGAATGTAGCGGCTCACCACCTGCCAGCAGGCGATGCCAACCATTATCGCCAGCACCAGGCAACAGATAGCGCCCAGCAATAAATCAAGTCCTTTTCTGAATGTGTTCATCTTAATTTCCTGATTAGATTAATTTTTTGCTGTCTGGATACGTTGATACAGCCCGTAAAGCCGCGGCTTGTTTTTCAGACCGTCGTAAATAGGCTGTACTGCCTTCTGGAAGGGCTTTTTGTCGATCTCGTAGAATTCAACGTTGAAATCTTTTACCGCCGCCAGCCTGGTTTTCTCTATTTCCTTGTCCCATGCGGCTTTCTCAAATTCGATCGACGCCTTGATGGCGGCTTCGACGATGCGCTGCTGTTCCGGCGTCAGCTTTTCCAGCGTGAGGGTACTCATTAACAGGATATCGGGAATGCGGGTGTGCATATCGTAGGTGTAATAACGGGCGACTTCACCGTGGCGGGCGATGGTGAGAGCGAACTCATTGTTTTCCGCGCCGTCGAGTATGCCTTGTTGTAACGAGGTATAGACCTCCGCCTGGCTCATGGCGATAGGCGAAGCGCCCAGCAGTTTGAGAGTTTGGATCGCCGTCTCACTCTGCATGACGCGGATCTTCTTCCCGCGTAAATCCTCAATGCGTTTAACCGGCGCTTTGCTCATATAAAAATTACGCGCGCCGGAATCATACCAGCCTACGCCGACAAACCCCTGCGCGGCGGTGGACTGATAGACAGGCTCCATCACCTGTGGGTTATCCATTACGCGGTAGTATTCCTCGACGTTGGCAAACAGGTAGGGAAGTGAGAACACGCCGTACTCAGGCGAAAAACTCTCCATCAGCCCGGACGACACTTTAGTGATGTCGACGACGCCGACCTGCGTCAACTCCACCAGTTCGCGCTCGCCGCCAAGCTGTCCGTCCGGGAAGTACTGTACTTTGATATCGCCGCCCGTTTTCTCTTCAACTTGCTGCCCCAGGAAGTGCAACGCATCTTTTACCGGCTGGCTATTTTCAGCGTAGGCCAGGCGCAAAATGGTTTCGCCGTGGGAGAAGAAAGAGAGTGTAGAGAGTAAGGCCAACGTAGCCAGACGTATAAAACCAGGTTGCTTCATAATTCCCTCGCAATTGTAATAATTTACCGGGAATGTAATTGCATGATGAAATTATAACCTTCTTGATTTTGCCACCGATGACAAAATTTGGCACCAAAAGAAAGATTTTGAAACCCTGTTTCACATTTCATGATTTCCAGGAATTCATCAACAGGCGGTTTCGGTTGGAGGCGTAAAAAACGGTTTTTTTCAGCGGATGCCGTAACGTTTATAACCCTGGAAAAAGTACGGCATTGATAATCATTTTCAATATCATTTAATTAACTATAATGAACCAACTGCTTACGCGGCGTTAACACTGTGCCGCTCGACAATAATGGAGATGATTATGAGTTATACACTGCCATCCCTGCCGTACGCTTATGATGCACTGGAACCGCACTTCGATAAGCAGACGATGGAGATTCACCACACCAAACACCATCAAACCTATGTCAACAACGCTAACGCGGCGCTGGAAAACCTGCCTGAGTTTGCTGACCTGCCGGTTGAAGAACTGATTACTAAACTGGACCAGGTGCCAGCGGACAAAAAAACCGTGCTGCGTAACAACGCCGGCGGCCACGCTAACCACAGCCTGTTCTGGAAAGGGCTGAAAAAAGGCACCACTCTGCAGGGCGACCTGAAAGCGGCTATCGAGCGTGACTTCGGTTCCGTTGACAACTTCAAAGCTGAATTCGAAAAAGCAGCAGCAACCCGTTTCGGCTCCGGCTGGGCGTGGCTGGTGCTGAAAGGCGACAAACTGGCTGTGGTTTCTACCGCAAACCAGGATTCCCCGCTGATGGGTGAAGCCATTTCCGGCGCTTCCGGCTTCCCGATCCTGGGTCTGGACGTGTGGGAACACGCTTACTACCTGAAATTCCAGAACCGCCGCCCGGACTACATCAAAGAGTTCTGGAACGTGGTGAACTGGGACGAAGCAGCAGCGCGTTTCGCCGCTAAAAAATAATTTGCATTGCACGTCTGTAGAAGCGAGTCTGATGACTCGCTTTTTTTGTATCCGCGTAAGGAGCAGCAGATGCATTATCCGGTTGACGTGTTTATTGGCAAAATTCGTGACTATGACGGCAGCCGCCCGAGCGCTATCGCCAAGGTGCAAATCGACGGCGAACTTATGCTGACCGAGCTGGGTCTGGCAGGCGATCAGCAGGCCGAAAAGAAAATCCATGGCGGCCCCGACCGCGCGCTATGCCATTACCCCCGCGAACACTATGCTGATTGGATTCGCCAGTTCCCCGAGCAGGCGACGCTGTTTTGCGCCCCGGCGTTTGGCGAGAATCTGTCGACGAACGGAATGACCGAACACAACGTGTTTATTGGCGATATCTACCGCTGGGGCGAGGCGTTGATCCAGGTCACTCAGCCGCGCTCTCCATGCTTTAAACTTAATTTCTACTTTTCCATCAGCGACATGGCCCTCCTTATGCAGAACAGCGGAAAAACCGGCTGGCTGTATCGGGTCATTGCGCCAGGTAAAGTCTCCAGCGATGCGCCGCTGGAACTGGCGTCGCGTCTGAGCGATGTCTCGGTTCATGAAGCGGGTGTTATCGCCTGGTCTATGCCGTTTGATGACGAACAATATCATCGGCTGCTGAGCGCCGCCGGGCTGTCGGCGAGCTGGAGCCGCACCATGCAGAAGCGTCGTTTGAGCGGCAAAATTGAAGATAGCGCCAGACGGCTGTGGGGTGATAAAACTCCGCCAAAATGAAAGGAAGGGTTATGACTGAAGCTGAAAATGCGGTGGCGATCGTAAAAGAATTTTTGGTGGCCTCGATGATTCCTGATGCTGAACGCGCCGCAACGTATATGCACCCGGAGGTGAAAATTACCTTCACCGGAGGCCGGGCGATGGCGGGCGCGGCAGATATCGCGCAGTTTAACGGCGCTCGCTACAAGTGGGTGAAGAAGGCGCTGGGCGAGTTTGATGCGGTGCAGCATGATGATTACGTTGTGATTTATTCCAACGGTACGTTGTATGGCGAATGGCCCGACGGTCGCCCGTTTGCCGATAACCGCTTTATCGACCGCTTCGAAGTGCGCGATGGCAAAATTACCCGGATGGACGTGTGGAATGACAGCGCCGAGTGGATTTTAGCGCCAGACATTTCCCGTTAAATCTTGATGGCGAGATAAAAAATCGGCCTGCATTCGCAGGCCGATGGTTTTTAGGTTCGCTTGTACAGCGGTAGCCACAGCGTGAGCCGCAACCCACCCAGTGGGCTATCGTCAGCCTTCACCCAGCCGCGGTGCTGCTGCATGGCGCTTTCAACAATCGCCAGCCCCAGCCCGGTGCCGCCAGACTCGCGGTCGCGCGCCTCATCAGTGCGATAGAACGGACGGAAGATCTGCTCACGGTCTTCAGGGCTGACGCCCGGCCCGTCGTCATCGACCGTGATCGTAATACCGTCTTTATCCACCGAGAAGCCGACTTCAATCTTCGTATGTGAATAGCGCAGCGCATTACGAACAATATTTTCCAGCGCGCTTTCCAGCGCGTTTGGGTTGCCATAGAGCGGCCACGGCCCCGGCGGATAATTTACCGTTAACGACTTGCCCATCTGTTCGGCTTCAAAGGCGGCGTTATCCAGCACTTCGCCCCATAGCTGATTGGCTTTCATCGTTTCGCTGACCAGCGCGTTTTTCTGTTGGTTACGCGACATCACCAGCAGGTCATTGATCATGCTGTCCAGACGCTGCGCTTCGGTTTCAATACGCTCCAGCTCTTTGCTTTCGCCGCCACGACGACGCAGCAGCGCGGTACCCAGTTGCAGGCGCGTAAGGGGCGTTCGCAGCTCATGGGAGATGTCTGACAGCAAACGCTGCTGCGAGGTCATCATCCGTTCCAGCGCCGTCACCATCTGGTTAAAACTGGCGCCAGCGGCGAGGAACTCCTGCGGACCCGCCTCCAGTTCCGGATGCTGACGCAGGTTGCCTTGCGCCACTTCATCAGCCGCGTTTTTCAACTTACGCGCCGGTTTCGCCAGACTCCATGCCAGCCATAGCAAGAGCGGCGAACTGACCAGCATCGTGACAATGAGCAACAGAAGCGGGCGGTCAAACAGCAGATTAATAAAATCGGATTGCGAACTGCTGGCCGGTCGAATCAGGTAAAGCTGGTAATTATCCTCTCCGTCGCGAACGGAGAACGGCCCCACCATCTCTACGCGGCCATATTTTTTCTTCTGCGGATGATCGGCGTTATCCGCCTGACCAATGAAGTTACGAATGATCTGCATTTCGCTGCGTTCAGCGCCGATCACGCGTCCTTCAGAGGTCACCAGTAATAACCGCTGTCCAGGCGGCGCCCACTTATCGATCGCGCGGAACAGGCGACGCCACCACATCAGGTCGTTGGGTGGATCGTTCGCAAGTTCAGCTTCTACATGTTGCTCTATCATCAATCCCTGGCGCTGCTCGCTGTCCAGCAGCTCGGTCATCTGGCGTGAATCGAGCTTGGGCAACATCAGGACCAGCATTAGCACCAGCGCCAGCGTCAACCAGAAGATGGCGAAGATGCGCGCGGTTAAACTTCCTATCATGAAGCGGAAACCATCAGATAGCCGCGACCACGCAATGTTTTAAACCACGGGTGACCGTCTTTGCGTTCCGGCAGTTTGCGGCGCAGGTTAGAAATATGCATATCAATAGCGCGATCGAACGGCGTCAGGCGCTTGCCCAGCACTTCCTGACTTAAATGTTCACGGGAAACCACCTGGCCGAGGTGTTGCGCCAGCAAATAGAGCAGGGTGAACTCCGTACCGGTCAGCTCCAGCGTTTGGCCATCGAAACTGGCTTCCTGGCGGCCCGGATTAAGGCTTAGCGCATCGACTTCCAGCGTCGGCGAGCCGTTGTCGCTGCTCTGCTGCTGTTCGCTCCAGTGGGAACGGCGCAAAATAGCCCTGATGCGCGCTACCAGCTCGCGGTCGTTAAACGGTTTGGGCAAATAGTCGTCCGCGCCCAGCTCAAGGCCGAGAACGCGATCCAGCTCGCTGCCGCGCGCGGTCAGCATAATGACAGGCGTCTGGTGTGTCTGGCGAAGCGCTTTCAACGTATCGATACCGTTTTTCTTCGGCATCATGACGTCAAGCAAAAGTAAATCGATGCTGTCATCCAAAAGCTCAAGCGCCTGCTCGCCGTCGTGGGCCACCAGGACATTAAAACCTTCCATTTCGAGGAGCTCTTTTAACAGGGAAGTCAGCTCTCGGTCATCATCAACTAACAGGATTTTATTCATTGTTTACGTACCTCCGAGGCAGAAATTACGTCATCAGGCGTCGCTAATCCATGACTTTACGTTGTTTTACACCCCCTGACGCATGTTTGCAGCCCGAATCGTAAACTGTCTCTCGTTGAATCGCGACAGAAAAGATTTTGGGAGCAAGCGATGCGCAAAGTTACCGCTGCTGTTATGGCCTCAACGCTGGCATTCAGTTTTTTAAGCCACGCAGCTGAAGTTGTTACAAGCGATAACTGGCACCCCGGTGACGGGGCCACGCAGCGTAGCGCGCAAAATCATATGTTTGACGGCATAAGTTTAACCGAACATCAGCGTCAGCAGATGCGAGATCTTATGCAACAGGCAAGGCACGAACAGCCTCCTGTTAATGTTAGCGAAATGGAGACAATGCATCGGCTTGTCACCGCAGAAAAATTTGATGAAAGCGCTGTGCGCGCTCAGGCAGAAAAAATGGCGCAAGAGCAGGTTGCCCGCCAGGTCGAAATGGCCCGCGTGCGTAACCAGATGTATCGCCTGTTAACGCCGGAGCAGCAAGCGGTTTTGAATGAAAAGCATCAGCAACGAATGGAGCAACTGCGCGACGTGGCGCAATGGCAAAAAAGTTCATCGTTGAAATTATTGAGTAGTAGCAACTCACGTTCCCAGTAACAACCCTGTTTTCCTTGCCATAGACACCATCCCTGTCTTCCCCCACATGATGTGGGGGTTTTTTTTATCTCCAGTTTGTCATTCTGTTATTAGCTTACTGTTTTAAACCATCCGTTATACTACCGGCAGAAGATAGCGGGAGTATTTATGAATCAAACCTATGGACGGCTGGTTAGCCGGGCGGCTATCGCGGCAACAGCGATGGCATCAGCGTTACTTTTGATCAAAATTTTTGCGTGGTGGTATACGGGATCGGTGAGTATTCTGGCGGCGTTGGTGGACTCGCTGGTGGATATTGCCGCGTCATTGACGAATTTGTTGGTCGTGCGTTATTCGCTGCAACCCGCAGATGATGAACATACGTTTGGTCACGGTAAAGCGGAGTCGCTGGCGGCACTGGCGCAAAGTATGTTTATTTCCGGTTCGGCGTTGTTTCTGTTTTTGACCAGTATCCAGAATCTGATTAAGCCGACGCCAATGAACGACCCCGGCGTGGGGATTGGCGTTACCGTCATCGCTCTGATATGCACTATTATACTGGTCACGTTTCAGCGCTGGGTGGTACGCAAGACCCAAAGTCAGGCGGTACGGGCGGATATGCTTCATTATCAGTCTGATGTTATGATGAACGGAGCGATTCTTATCGCGCTTGGATTATCCTGGTACGGTTGGCATCGTGCGGATGCTCTGTTTGCGTTAGGTATCGGCATCTATATTTTGTATAGCGCGTTGCGTATGGGGTATGAGGCGGTGCAGTCATTATTGGATCGCGCGCTGCCCGATGCGGAACGACAGGAAATTATTGATATCGTGACGTCATGGCCGGGAGTCAGCGGCGCGCACGATCTCCGCACGCGGCAGTCAGGGCCGACCCGCTTTATTCAGATTCATTTGGAAATGGAAGATAATCTGCCGCTCGTTCAGGCGCATTTAGTGGCTGAACAGGTAGAGCAGGCGATTTTGCGGCGTTTTCCGGGTTCAGATGTCATTATTCATCAGGATCCCTGTTCAGTCGTCCCCACGGAAGGCAAGAAGTTCGAGCTTGTATAATTGATTGTTAAAAAGTGAGCCAGGCCAGCATTTTGTGTATAAATTACCGCCATTTGGCCTGACCTGAATCAATTCAGCAGGAAGGGATTGTTATACTATCTGTATATTCGTTGGATCGTTTCGAAGTGCGAAATCGGCTTCCGGCAATAGATTTCATTTTGCATTCCAAAGTTCAGAGGTAGTCATGATTAAGAAAATCGGTGTGTTGACAAGCGGCGGTGATGCGCCGGGCATGAACGCGGCAATCCGCGGTGTTGTGCGCGCAGCGTTGACGGAAGGGCTGGAAGTCATGGGCATTTATGACGGCTATCTGGGCCTGTATGAAGATCGTATGGTTCAGCTTGACCGTTACAGCGTATCTGACATGATCAACCGTGGCGGTACTTTCCTCGGTTCCGCCCGTTTCCCGGAATTCCGTGACGAAAATATTCGCGCTGTCGCGATCGAAAACCTGAAAAAACGCGGTATCGATGCGCTGGTAGTTATTGGCGGCGACGGTTCTTATATGGGTGCAAAACGTCTGACTGAAATGGGCTTCCCGTGCATCGGTCTGCCAGGCACTATCGATAACGACATCAAAGGCACCGACTACACTATCGGCTACTTCACTGCTCTCGGCACTGTAGTGGAAGCGATTGACCGTCTGCGTGACACCTCCTCTTCTCACCAGCGTATCTCTATCGTTGAGGTGATGGGCCGTTATTGCGGCGACCTGACGTTGGCGGCGGCTATTGCTGGCGGCTGTGAGTTTATCGTGGTGCCGGAAGTTGAATTTAATCGCGAAGATCTGGTGGCGGAAATCAAAGCCGGGATCGCGAAAGGGAAAAAACACGCTATCGTCGCTATTACTGAGCATATGTGCGATGTTGACGAACTGGCGCACTTTATTGAAAAAGAAACGGGCCGTGAAACGCGTGCGACGGTGCTCGGCCACATTCAGCGCGGTGGTTCCCCGGTACCTTACGATCGCATTCTGGCTTCCCGTATGGGCGCGTATGCTATTGACCTGCTGCTGGAAGGCCATGGCGGTCGTTGTGTCGGTATCCAGAACGAGCAGCTTGTTCATCATGACATCATCGATGCGATTGAAAACATGAAGCGTCCGTTCAAAAGCGACTGGATGGAGTGCGCGAAAAAACTGTACTGATTGTTTTTGCGCGCCTGATGGCGCTACGCTAATCCGGCCTACAGGTTGCAGAAACGTGTAGGCCGGATTAGGCGCTAGCCGCCATCCGGTAATCCCTCAGATTTATTCCTCGAAGTTATAGCCAATCTTTTTTTATTCTTTAATGTTTGGATCTCTTTCTGGCACGCTTTGCTCATCACAACACAACATAAGCGAGTCGGGCGATGAAAAAGTGGGGCGTGGGATTCACATTATTGCTGGCGTCAACCAGCATTCTGGCAAAGGATATTCAGTTACTTAACGTATCGTATGATCCAACGCGTGAGCTGTACGAGCAGTACAACAAAGCGTTTAGCGCGCACTGGAAGCAGGAAACCGGCGACAACGTCGTGATCCGCCAATCGCACGGCGGTTCGGGTAAACAGGCGACTTCCGTCATTAACGGCATTGAAGCCGATGTCGTGACGCTGGCGCTGGCTTACGATGTGGACGCTATTGCTGAACGTGGTCGTATCGATAAAAACTGGATCAAGCGTCTGCCGGATAACTCAGCACCTTACACCTCCACCATCGTTTTCCTGGTCCGCAAAGGCAATCCAAAACAAATTCATGACTGGAACGATCTGATTAAACCCGGTGTGTCGGTGATTACGCCAAACCCGAAAAGCTCCGGCGGCGCACGCTGGAACTATCTGGCAGCATGGGGCTACGCCCTGCACCACAACAATAACGATCAGGCCAAAGCGCAGGACTTTGTCAAAGCCCTGTTTAAAAACGTTGAAGTGCTGGACTCCGGTGCGCGTGGCTCAACCAATACTTTCGTTGAACGCGGTATCGGTGATGTGCTGATCGCCTGGGAAAACGAAGCGCTACTGGCGACGAATGAACTGGGTAAAGATAAATTCGAGATAGTGACCCCGAGTGAATCTATTCTCGCAGAGCCGACCGTTTCCGTGGTCGACAAAGTGGTGGAAAAGAAAGACACCAAAGCGGTAGCGGAAGCGTATCTCAAGTATCTCTACTCGCCGGAAGGGCAGGAGATAGCAGCGAAAAACTTCTACCGTCCGCGCGATGCTGACGTGGTGAAAAAATACGACGATGCGTTTCCGAAGCTGAAGCTTTTCACCATTGACGAGGTGTTTGGCGGCTGGGCGAAGGCGCAAAAAGATCACTTCGCTAATGGTGGTACGTTCGACCAAATCAGCAAACGCTAAACCGTTTATAAACCCGGTAACGTATTATGTTACCGGGTTTTTTCTTTGCCACAATTTTGCGTTACTCTTCCCCGTCTATGGGTCACAGGGAACGCATAACATGAAAAAAACAGGTTACTTTTTACTGGCGGTGATAGTGATTGTTGCCGCGGCGGGCGTCGGTTACTGGAAATTTTCCGGCAATCCTGATGCATTACGGGAAATCGTGCTTGAACAATGCCTGCCCGATCAGTTACAGCATCAAAATCCAGCGCCTTGCGCGGAAGTCAAACCTCGCGCCGGCTATGTCGTCTTTAAAGATCGTCACGGTCCATTGCAATATTTATTGATGCCCACCTACCGTATCAACGGTACAGAAAGCCCGCTATTGCTGGAACCCGCTACGCCCAACTTTTTCTGGCTGGCCTGGCAGGCTCGCGGCTATATGAGTAAAAAATACGGGCATGATATTCCGGATAGCGCGGTCTCGCTGGCGATTAATTCGCGGCTTGGTCGTTCACAGGACCATTTGCATATCCATATTTCTTGCATCCGTCCTGACGTTCGGGAACAACTGGATAACGATCTCACGCGTATCAGCACTCGCTGGCTTCCGCTGCCGGGCGGCCTGATGGGGCATGAATACCTGGCGCGCCGGGTAACCGAGAGCGAACTGGCGCAGCGTAGTCCGTTTATGATGCTGGCGGAAGAGGTGCCGGAAGCGCGCGATCATATGGGACGCTATGGGCTGGCGGTGGTACGCCAAAGCGATGGCTCTTTTGTCCTGCTGGCGACCGAGCGTAATTTACTGACCTTCAACCGCGCATCGGCGGAAGAGATTCAGGACCATAGTTGCGCCATTTTGTCTTCCCGCTGATTTTCGTTCCACCCCCTGCTCATTATCTTATTGATTCTTATCCCGGTTTAAAACTGGGGTAAGATCGTGTCTATAAAAATATGTGAAACCGATCAAAAGATATAAAGGTATGCCTTTATATCTTTTTGTGGTTAGTTACACTCTCTTCATAGCCTCCATGGATTGTCTGGTGGATGGCTTATATAAAAACGTTTTTATTTCATGTAGTGACATCATTAATTGTTCACCAGATTTGCGCTGTTAAGCGTAAAGGAATATCAACATGAAACTTTCTATCGTGGAAAAAATCGGCTTCGGCGCGGGAGATATGGCGATAAACGTTGTGATTATCGCCATGCAGCTGCTCCTCGCCTATTTCTATACCGATATCTACGGCCTGAGCGCCGCTGATGTTGGCGTACTGTTTGTGGTTGTGCGGATGATTGATGCCATTATCGATCCGGCCATGGGGGTTCTGACCGATAAACTGAACACGCGCTGGGGGCGTTACCGCCCGTGGCTGCTGTGGTTTGCCATTCCTTTTGGCTTCGCCGTTTATTTGATGTTTATTACGCCTGATATGGCTTATATGGCCAAACTGGCATGGGCCTATGGCACCTATATTCTTATGACCCTGGTCTATACCGCGATCACCATTCCCTATATTTCGATGATTGGCGTGATTACCAGCGACCCCGTCGAACGGTTAAGCGCCAACGGTTATCGTTTTGTGATGACCAAGATTGCCGCTTTCCTGGTGACTATCGTCGTACCGATGCTTGCCGTCTGGCTGGGGCAGGGCAACAAGGCGCTGGGTTACCAGTTTTCGATGGGGCTGATGGGGGCGATGGGCGCCCTGCTGTTTATCTTCTGTTTTCTTACCACGCGTGAACGCAGCGAGCCGGAAATTACCTCGCTATCGGTGGGGAAACAGTTTAAATATCTGTTACGTAACGATCAGTGGATTATTCTCGGCGTTGTTATTCTGCTGCTGATGTGCGGTTATGTTATTCGCGGTTCCGTTGCCGCTTATTACGCTAAGTATTATCTGAACGGCGGAGATAGCCTGATTTCACCCTTCCTGACTACCGGCGTCATCGCTTCAATTTTAGCGATGATCGCCACCACCTGGATAACCAAGTTCTGGGACAAAATTAAGATGTTCCGCTACACCCAGATTATTACCTTTGTCCTGAGCGCGCTGATGTATTTCTCCGTCGGGCGTGAAAATCTTGTCCTGGCGTTTGCGTTCTATTTTCTTATTAATTTCTTCTGCGATATGCAAATGCCGGTGTTCTGGTCCTCTATCGCCGAAGCGGTGGATTACGGAGAAAAGAAAACCGGCCTGCGCGTTTCCGGGTTGGCGTTTGGCGGCATCCTCTTCTTCCAGAAGTTTGGGATGGGGATCGCGGGCGGGATACTCGGATTCCTGCTGAGCCACTTTGGCTATCAGGCCGATGTTGAACAGACCGCACGTTCGCTCACCGGTATTGCGCTGATGATGACGCTCATTCCTGCTCTGTTCCACCTTGCGGTTGGACTGCTTATGAAAAAGTATCTGATTAACAACGAATATTATCGTGATATTCAGCTTGCCCTGGCGCAGAAACAGGCATAAGGAGGCGCAAATGAAGGCCATGAATAAGGTTTGGGTTATCGGCGATGCTTCCGTTGATCTGGTGCCGGAAAAACAGAACAGCTATCTGAAATGCCCCGGCGGAGCGTCGGCGAATGTGGGGGTATGCGTTGCCAGGCTGGGCGGAGAGTGCGGTTTTATTGGCTGTCTTGGCGACGATGACGCCGGCCGTTTCCTGCGCCAGGTTTTTCAGGATAACGGTGTGGATGTCTCTTTTCTACGCATGGATCCGGCCCTGACCAGCGCGGTGCTGATCGTCAACCTGACGGCTGATGGGGAGCGCAGCTTTACCTATCTGGTGCATCCGGGGGCTGATACCTACGTTTCGCCGCAGGACCTGCCGCCGTTCAGGCAGCACGAATGGTTTTACTTCAGTTCAATTGGCCTCACCGACAGGCCCGCTCGCGAGGCGTGCCTTGAGGGAGCGAGAAGAATGCGTGAAGCGGGTGGTTACGTACTGTTTGACGTCAATCTGCGCAGCAAAATGTGGGGGAATACTGATGAAATCCCTGAACTGATCGCCCGCTCCGCCGCGCTGGCTTCTATCTGCAAAGTCTCGGCAGATGAGCTGTGCCAGCTCAGCGGGGCCAGCCACTGGCAGGATGCGCGTTATTACCTACGCGATCTGGGCTGCGACACCACCATCATTTCGCTGGGGGCCGATGGCGCGCTGTTGATTACCGCCGAGGGGGAGTTCCATTTTCCCGCACCGCGCGTCGATGTCGTCGATACCACCGGGGCAGGCGATGCTTTTGTCGGCGGCCTGCTGTTCACCCTTTCCCGCGCAAATTGCTGGAACCATGCCCTGCTGGCGGAGGCCATCAGCAATGCCAATGCCTGCGGCGCCATGGCGGTAACGGCAAAGGGCGCAATGACCGCTTTACCGTTTCCCGACCAGCTAAACACTTTTCTGTCCAGCCATTCGCTGGCACAAGCCATGACCGTGAAATAAGGAGTCATCATGCACGTTGATCAAAACAAAATACTGGGATGCCTGGTGGGTGCCGCCGCCGCGGACGCGATGGGAGCCGCGACGGAAGTACGCACCCAGCAGCAAATAAAAGACTATTTTGGCGGCTGGGTGACGACCTTTCAAAAACCGCCTGCGGACACGTTTGGCCGCTGCAACGAAGCAGGGATGTGCACGGATGATTTTATTCAGGCGAAGTACATTATGGACGCGCTGCTGCGCCATCAACGCCAGGTCAGCGACGAGGCGATGCGCGAGGCTTTTCAGCAGTGGCTGGATTACCCGTACTACGCCAACTTTACCGGCCCGACGACGCGTGCGGCAATGAAGGCAATATTCAATGATAACCGTGCCTCTTTACAGGGTGAGCTGGAAGGCGAGAAACAGTCGGTACAGATTATTAATAAGGGTAACGCGGAGGCAACGAACGGCGCCGCCATGAAGATTTGGCCAGCGGCGGTGCTGCATCCGGGTGATATTGACGCGGCGATTGACTGCGCGCTGCAGATTTGCCGCTTTACCCATAATAACGTGCTGGCGATGTCCGGCGCAGCGGCGATGGCGGCGGCAACCAGCGAGGCGTTAAGAGCGCAGACCAACGCAGACAGCATTATTGCCGCCGGTATTTACGGTGCGCAAAGAGGCTATCTGCTGGCGCAGGAGCAAGGTGCGATGATGGTGGCAGGTCCTTCCGTTGCCCGACGCATTGAGCTGGCCGTGGATATCGGTAAACGTCATCGCCATTGGGAAACGGCGGTGGTGGAACTTGCTGATATTATTGGCTCCGGACTGCACGTGAGTGAAGCGGTGCCGGCGGCCTTTGGCCTGTTCGCGTGTTGTCCGAATTCTGCCGTAGATGCTATTATCTCCGGCGTTAATATCGGCAATGATACTGATACTGTCGCCACCATGGTTGGGGCGATTTCCGGCGCATTCCATGGCGTGGAGGCTTTTCCCGCCGATTATTTAACGACTTTGGATCGTATGAATCATTTCGATTTGGCAGAACTGGCCAGGCAAATCGCAGGGTAGCGACTTCACCCTGCCGGGGACGGTAAAACGTCCCCTGCTGGCGAAGACGTGAGGTGCGCATCTTGCAGGTTGATAAAACGAGCTTTACTCCGCTTTATAAGCAACTATTTTTTATCATCTGTCAGCAGATCCAGAACGGGTCTTTGCCTTTGGGTAGCCAACTACCGACGCAAAAAGAGATCGCCAGAGCCTACAACGTCTCGCTGATTGTGGTTAAACAGGCCTGGAGCGAATTAATCAATGCGGGCATTATTTCGTCGCAGCGCGGGAGTGGTTCGGTGGTGTGCTCGGTGCCGGAAGGCGTGAGCTACGGGCACACGTTTCGCGGTATTACCCGCGATCTCCAGGACGCCAGCGTGGCGATTGAGAACCGTATTCTGGAAATCGCGCCGCGCCGCGCGCGCGACGCTCAGGCAGACGGCTTGAGCCTGCCCGCACAGCATCACTATCTCTATATTTCGCGTATTCGTTGCCTGAATAACCGTCCATTTAACCATGAGAAAATTTATCTCGATCTTAGCTTCTTTCCCGATCTGCAACTCACACCGCAGGCGCTGGAGCATACGTCGCTTTATTCGTTATTAAACGTCACAAGCGACTCGGCGATAGAAAAAGTTGAGGCGATTTTACCTTCCGCTGACCTGTGCGAAAAATTGCAAATCGCCGCCAATAAACCGCTGTTATCTGTCGCCAGACAGACGTTTCAGGCCGGGAAGGACAGCCCTTTTGAGTATTGCCGCTATTATGTGCTGTCTGAATACTTTGGTGAAATTCATTATCACTGATTTGTCCGCTTAATCCTGCGATAACCTCACTATATCTGGCGTTTACCTGCCTGACTGTCCGTCGTATTCTTGCTGAAAAAATCGTCAGGAGACAGGTATGTCGCTCTGGTTGTCCCATCCTCTGTTCCTCCCTTTCATCATCGTTGGCGTTACTATCCTTCTGTGGGCGACTTCGCTACTGCCGGAGTTTATGACCGTACTGCTATTTTTTGCTGTGGCGATGGGACCAGGGAAAGTTCCTGCGCGGGCGGGGATGCTGTGATGTATCGCGCTGGCGGGGGTACGCCAAAGCGATGGCTCTTTTGTCTTGCTGGCGACCGAGCGTAATTTACTGATCTTCAATCGCGCTTCTGCCGAGGAAATTCAGGATCATCAGTGTGATATCTTGAACCAACAGGTCATCAAATGACAGCTTGATATTGCATTAACGAATGCCGTTTGGAGGCCGGACAAGGCTCTCGTGGCGCTATCCGGCAAAATCTGGCGATGGCGCGGGCGTTACCAGGCCGGTGGATCCGCGGGGTGGCTGTCATTTTCCAGATGCGGCGATTTAATAAACACGCCTTTCCAGGGTTTATCGCCGTTATTAATGAGATAATGCGCCTCCCCAGGTTCGCACTGTAAAACATCTCCAGTTTGCAGGATATGAGGTGTTCCTTCCAGATACAGGCACACTTCACCGCTTAGGGTATAAAAAATCTCACAAGCGGTATTATGGCGATGGTTAGGGAATGACTGCCCTGGTTGTAGTATAACGACGCCCATATCGCAGCCCGGCCCACGGATTAAGTATTTAGGGCCATTATCGCCAAAGCGGTATTCATGATTCTTCTCATTCGTTTTTTGCATGCTTATTCTCCTGTTACAGGCCTGGCGCTTTCCAGAGGGATGTCGTTAAGCCACCATCGACCAGCGCGCGTTGATCCTGATAAACGGCCTGCCATTTTTCTCTGGCCTGCTGGTAGACAGCGAAATTTTCAGGATTAGGTTTATGCTCCCGATCCCAGCGCACTAGCTTTTCTCCCGTTTCCGCCAGCGATGGCCAGATACCCACGCCAACGCCTGCGGCAATAGCGCACCCTAGCGCGGTAGCTTCTTTGACGAGAGGTACGTGAACGGTGAGTCCCGTAACGTCGGCAAGGATTTGGCTCCATAATTTGCCTTTAGATCCTCCGCCGGCAAAAACCAGCGAATCGGCCTGTACGCCGGAAAACGCGGCAATTTGCTGTAAATTGCAGGCGGAAACAATGGCGGCATTCTCTTCCAGCGCGCGAAATAGGGTCGCTTTATTACACTTTTCAGGATCGATAGACAGATTGATAAACGACGGCGCGGCGTGGTACCAGCGTTTAAAACGCATAACGTCAGAGAAGATGGGCATCACACCGTGCGCGCCGGGAGGCACCCGGCTGGCCATATCTTCCAGCAGGGAATACGCATCAATACCTAACCTTTCAGCGATTAGTTTTTCCTCAGCGCAAAAGGCGTCGCGGAACCAACGCATCGTTAACCCAGTAAAAAAGCTAATAGACTCGGTTTGTACCATACCGGGGATCACATGAGGATTGATGCGAACGTTCATGTTTGGGTCGGTGACCGGCGCGGGAAGATTGACGACCTGTTGCCAGAAGGTTCCTCCCAGCACGGCCGTTTGCGCCGGGCGTACGACGCCCAGCCCCAGACAGCCTAACTGCACATCGCCGCCGCCAACGATGACCGGCGTACCCGCTTGCAAGTCGCACTGTTCAGCCGCTTTCTGTGAAATGTGACCGAGCAGCGTCCCGGTTTCTTTTACCGGCGAGAGAATGTCAGAACGCAGGCCCGCCATCTGTAACAGGCTACGTTTCCAGTTGCGGGTCACCAGATCCAATAACCCCGTCGTGCCTGCGTTGGAGGGATCGACCGCCAGTTCGCCGCTGAGCATAAAGGCCATCCAGTCGCTGATCATAGTGACGGTTGACGCGCGATGATAAATATCCGGACGATGGTGGGCAAGCCAGAGCAGACGCGGAATAGCGCTGAGCGCCAGCGTTTGCCCGGAGCAACGATAAACTTCCTCCTCAAAGGTGTTATCGTGCAGCTCTTTTAATTCACTGACTTCGTGCGCCGCGCGGGCGTCAACATTAGCGCAGGCCCAAATTGGTTCGCCGTTACTGTCATAAATAACAATGCCTTCACGCATCGAACAGGCCGATACGGCAGCGATAGCCGTTGCAGGGATGGCGGCTTTCTGTAGTGCCTGACGGATACACTGGCAAGCCAGTTGCCAGTTTTTGGCAAGATCAAACTCCATCGAACCAGGCACATCCGGCACGGCCAGATGCTGCCATTCCGCTTGACCGACAGATATTTGCTTTCCTTGTAGATCAAAAATTACTGCTCTGACGCTACCGGTACCGGCGTCAAGAGCCATCAGGTAATGTCCTGATTCAGTATGGGTACAGAGTCGAGCCATTTTTTTATCCTCGGCTATTTTTACATCGTTACATAAAATCCTGTCAGTTATTGTTTATTGAATTGAGGTAAGTGTTGTTTTATTTTTTTATTTTTCAATAAGTTGAATTATTTTCCCTGCGGTTTTCTGATCGGTAACCAGCGCATTGATATAGTTACCGCGCATAGCGGCAATAATAGCTTCTGCTTTTTGTTCGCCGCCGGCGACGCCAATCACGGTTGGGATCGTGGAAAGTGAATTTAACTTCAGGCCAATTAATTCGTTATGGATTTTGATGTCTGGAATAATTTCGCCATGAGCATCAAAAAAATAGCCCAGAATATCGCCTACTGCGCCTTTGCGGCCAATCATGAGTTGTTCACCCTGAGTGATATAGCCGGATTTTAAGATACTGGCTTGATCTTTCTGGTTAATTGCCCCAATCCCCACGATGGCGGCATCGGCAGCTTGCGCTGTGAGCATCACATCCCGCACGCTATTTTCATTGCGCAGCGTGCAGGCAATTTCCTGCGATGATGCGCGCAGCGGCGCGGGCATAATACTTACGCTACAAGCGGCATCAAGCTGGCCTATTCCGGTCATATACGGCCCCACGCCGCCGGATAACGTGACCAGTCGGATTTGTTGCGCCGAGATAAATCCGCTGAGGCGTTTTAATGTGGTCATCGTGGCTTCGCCAAAGCCGACGGCCAGCAGTTGCTGTGGCCGCAGAGACTCCATCAACATATGGGCGGCGCCGATTCCTAAGCGCAGACCAATATCGGCATCGGGTAATGCCGGCAGCACGCGGATATTCTGCAATGCGAAGTGGTTGCGCAAGGCATTTTCATACTCAAGACACCCTTCGAAGCGGGAGTTGATTTGTACGCGAATAATACCGGACTGATGCCCTTTCTCCAGCAGACGAGAAACCTTCAGCCGGGTTAGCCCCAGACGCTCGCTGATTTCACTCTGCGTCAATCCATCGTGATAGTAGAACCAGGCAATACGCGCCACCTGCTCTTCTTCGCACATTCCATAATCAGATACCAACGTATTATCGCTCATTGTCATAACCTGGCTTTACTTTGAACATTTCTAAATCATTAACACAATTGTTCAGTTATCACTCCGAAATAACCGTGATTAACGCCACAAAAACGCGTCAAATCTGAACATTTATCATCTAAAAATTCATTTATTCAGAAAACGTGATCTGGATGAGAGTTTTTTGACCAAATAACTACTACCGTTTTGAACAATTTCTTTTTCAAAAAACATTTGTTCAGTCCCGTCAGTCAACATTGAGGGAGCGGAGGCAACATGCAAATCAGTCACAATACTGCATCCCCTCTGATTTGTGTGCAGAACATTTATAAAAGTTATTCCGGCGTCGAAGTACTAAAGGGAATTGACTTTACTCTGCATGCGGGAGAGGTGCACGCATTGCTTGGCGGCAATGGTGCGGGTAAATCAACATTAATGAAGATTATTGCCGGTATAGTCCCGCCAGATGGAGGGACTATCGATATTGCTGGTGTGCGTTGCAGTCATTTAACGCCTCTGAAGGCGCACCAGTATGGCATTTACCTGGTTCCCCAGGAGCCTCTGTTATTTCCGAGTTTATCTGTGCGGGAAAATATCTTGTTTGGCTTGCAGGGACGCCAGGCCTCCACGGAAAAAATGCAGCAGCTATTAAAGGCGATGGGATGCCAACTCGATCCGGCGAGCGCTGCGGGTACGCTTGATGTTGCAGACCGCCAGATCGTTGAAATTATGCGCGGCTTGATGCGCGACTCGCGAATCTTAATTCTTGATGAGCCCACGGCGTCGTTAACGCCAGCCGAAACTGACCGGTTATTTACGCGTCTGCAAGAGTTGCTGAAAAAGGGTGTCGGAATTGTATTTATTTCTCATAAGCTACCAGAAATTAGACAGTTAGCTCACTGCGTTAGCGTGATGCGTGACGGTAAAATCGCATTATTCGGAAAAACGCATGACCTTTCTACCGACGAGATTATTCAAGCTATCACCCCGGCAACGCAGGGCGTCAGTCTTTCCGCGAATCAAAAGTTGTGGCTGGAATTGCCTGGCAGCCGCCCGCAGAACGAACGCGGCGCGACGGTATTAGCGCTGGAGTCGCTGACGGGCGAAGGTTTTATGAATATCAACCTTGAGGTGCGGGCAGGCGAAATACTTGGTCTGGCCGGGTTGGTCGGCGCGGGACGCACAGAACTGGCTGAAACGCTGTACGGTATTAGACCGGTCAATGCGGGGCGGATGCTGTTCAATGGTGAAGAAATTAACGCCCTGACAACCCAACAGCGGTTGCAGCTCGGCCTGGTCTATTTGCCGGAAGATCGGCAGTCATCCGGGCTGTATCTTGACGCATCCCTGGCATGGAATGTCTGTTCGCTGACCCACAACCAAAAAGGATTTTGGATAAAGCCCCAGCGGGATAACGCCACCCTTGAACGTTACCACCGCGCGTTAAATATCAAACTCAATAATGCCGAACAGGCGGCGCGTACTTTATCCGGCGGTAACCAGCAAAAAGTATTGATTGCCAAATGCCTGGAGGCCTCTCCGCAATTACTGATTGTCGATGAACCGACCCGCGGTGTCGATGTCTCCGCCCGCAGCGATATTTATCAGCTGTTGCGCAGTATCGCGCAACAAAATGTCGCGGTGCTGTTTATTTCCTCCGATCTGGAAGAGATAGAGCAGATGGCCGATCGCGTATATGTCATGCACCAGGGGGAACTGGGGGGGCCTGCGTTATGCGGCGAGGAAATTAACGTTGATACCATCATGCACGTTGCGTTTGGCGAACATGGTGCGTCGGAGGCAACATGTTGAAATTCATCCAAAATAACCGGGAAGCGACGGCGCTGCTGGCAATAGTCTGTTTATTCGTGTTTCCTGGCGCGCTGGATAGCCAGTATTTGAGCGTGCAAACGCTGACAATGGTTTTCAGTAGCGCGCAAATTTTGATGCTGTTGGCGATTGGCGCGACGATGGTAATGCTCACCCGCAATATTGATGTATCGGTGGGCTCGACGACAGGAATGTGCGCGGTATTGCTGGGAGTGATGTTAAACGCCGGCTATAGCCTGCCGGTCGCCTGCCTGGCCACACTAATATTAGGAATTGTCGCCGGATTTTTTAATGGCGTACTGGTTGCCTGGTTGAAGATACCCGCCATTGTCGCCACGCTGGGAACGCTGGGCTTGTATCGTGGGATCATGCTGCTATGGACAGGGGGGAAATGGATTGAAGGATTACCCGCAGGCTTAAAGCAACTCTCTGCTCCGGTGTTTCTGGGAATTTCCGCAATCGGCTGGTTTACCCTGGTGTTAGCGCTGCTTATGGCCTGGCTCCTGGCGAAAACCGCCTTTGGCCGCAATTTTTACGCCACCGGCGATAACCTGCAGGGCGCCCGGCAATTGGGTGTCCGTACCGAGATGGTACGCATCATGGCATTTTCACTTAATGGCGGTATGGCGGCATTGGCTGGAATCGTGTTTGCCTCGCAGATTGGCTTCATTCCCAATCAAACCGGCACGGGGCTGGAAATGAAAGCCATCGCGGCCTGCGTATTGGGGGGAATTAGCCTGTTAGGCGGGTCAGGCACGGTCATCGGCGCTATTCTCGGCGCTTATTTTCTTACGCAAATCGATAGTGTGTTAGTGCTGCTGCGTATCCCCGCCTGGTGGAACGATTTTATTGCTGGCCTGGTATTGTTGGGCGTACTGGTATTCGATGGGCGGCTGCGTTGCGCATTACAACGCAATCTGCGCCGCCAGAAATATGCCCGTTTTATATCACCACCCACTCCACTACAGGCGGAAGCAAAAACGCACGCACAACAGAATAAAAACAAAGAGGTGGCATGATGAATCCATGGCGACGCTATAGCTGGGAAATTGCGCTGGCAGCCTTATTGATCTTTGAAATTCTGGCTTTCGGTCTGATTAATCCACGTTTATTAGATATTAATGTCTTACTTTTTAGCACTAGCGATTTTATTTGTATCGGTATTGTCGCTTTGCCGCTAACAATGGTTATTGTCAGCGGTGGCATGGATATTTCATTTGGTTCTACAATCGGGCTATGCGCGATTACCCTGGGTGTGCTGTTTCAGCTTGGTATGCCGCTACCTTTAGCGATTATTATTACCCTACTACTCGGCGCAATATGTGGACTGATAAATGCCGGACTTATTATTTATACCGGTGTAAACCCGTTGGTGATTACCCTGGGAACCATGTATTTATTTGGTGGTAGCGCATTATTGTTATCTGGTATGGCTGGCGCCACGGGTTATGAAGGTATTGGTGGATTTCCCACAGCGTTCACTGACTTTGCCAATATTTCATTTCTTGGTATTCCCATGCCGCTTATTTTTTTTCTTGTGTGCTGTCTGTTTTTCTGGCTGCTCATGCATCGTACGCATATGGGACGCAACGTTTTCCTGATTGGCCAGAGCGCCCGTGTTGCGCAGTACAGCGCGATCCCGGTGAATCGCACGTTGTATACCGTGTATGCCATGACCGGATGCGCCTCCGCGATCGCCGCCGTATTACTGGTTTCTTACTTTGGCTCCGCACGTTCGGATCTGGGCGCCTCTTTCCTGATGCCGGCTATTACGGCGGTTGTGCTGGGAGGCGCCAATATTTATGGCGGCTCCGGGTCGATTATGGGGTCCGCGTTGGCGGCGCTGCTGGTGGGATTTTTACAGCAGGGGCTACAGATGGCCGGAGTGCCGAATCAAATTTCCAGCGCATTGTCCGGTGCGCTTCTCATTGTTGTTGTCGTTGGTCGTTCCGTCAGTTTGCATCGTCACCAAATCCTTGAATGGTACTCACGCCGTCGCAATGCGCATCAGGCATGATTTCCTTTTGAAATTTATGGAGAAAAAAATGGCAAGACACAGCATTAAAATGATCGCCTTACTCACTGCGTTTGGTCTGGCATCTGCGGTAATGACCGTTCAGGCGGCAGAGCGGATTGCTTTTATTCCCAAACTGGTTGGCGTGGGCTTTTTTACCAGCGGCGGCAATGGCGCGCAGGAAGCGGGAAAAGCGCTGGGTATTGACGTAACTTACGATGGCCCTACAGAGCCCAGCGTCTCAGGCCAGGTTCAACTGGTGAATAACTTTGTCAATCAGGGGTATGACGCCATTATCGTTTCTGCCGTTTCGCCTGATGGCCTGTGCCCGGCGTTGAAGCGGGCAATGCAAAGAGGCGTGAAAATATTAACCTGGGATTCCGATACCAAGCCGGAGTGCCGTTCTTACTATATCAATCAAGGGACGCCAAAACAGCTCGGCAGCATGTTGGTAGAGATGGCCGCTCATCAGGTGGACAAAGAGAAAGCGAAAGTCGCTTTCTTCTATTCCAGCCCAACGGTGACCGACCAGAACCAGTGGGTAAAAGAAGCTAAAGCCAAAATTAGCCAGGAACATCCGGGGTGGGAGATAGTCACTACCCAGTTTGGCTATAACGATGCCACGAAATCGCTCCAGACGGCGGAAGGTATCATCAAAGCGTATCCCGATCTGGATGCCATCATCGCGCCTGACGCTAACGCTTTACCTGCTGCGGCACAGGCGGCGGAGAACCTTAAACGCAATAATCTCGCGATTGTTGGTTTTAGTACGCCGAATGTAATGCGCCCTTATGTTCAGCGCGGCACTGTTAAAGAGTTTGGCCTGTGGGATGTCGTCCAACAGGGAAAAATTTCCGTATATGTCGCCAACGCGTTGCTGAAAAATATGCCAATGAATGTCGGTGATTCACTGGATATTCCCGGCATCGGCAAAGTCACCGTTTCACCTAATAGTGAGCAGGGATATCACTATGAGGCAAAAGGTAACGGCATTGTGTTATTGCCGGAGCGTGTCATTTTCAACAAAGACAATATCGACAAATATGATTTCTGATAACTGTTATGTATCGACGGAGTAAAGAATGGCTGATTTAGATGATATTAAAGATGGCAAAGATTTTCACACCGATAAACCACAAACTAACACTTTGTTCGCATTAAAAGGCTGTGGCGCGCTGGATTGGGGAATGCAGTCCAGACTGGCGAGGATTTTTAATCCCAAGACCAGAAAAACGGTCATGCTGGCCTTTGACCATGGATATTTCCAGGGGCCGACAACCGGACTTGAGCGTATTGATATCAATATTGCGCCGCTCTTTGAATATGCTGATGTCTTAATGTGTACTCGCGGCATATTACGCAGTGTGGTACCTCCGGCAATCAATAAACCAGTCGTTTTACGCGCGTCCGGGGCGAATTCTATTCTCACTGAATTAAGCAATGAGGCGGTTGCGGTGGCGATGGATGACGCTGTGCGGTTGAATAGCTGTGCTGCTGCCGCACAGGTTTATATTGGTAGTGAGCATGAACATCAGTCGATTAAAAATATTATTCAACTGATTGATGCCGGGTTACGCGTCGGGATGCCAATAATGGCAGTAACCGGGGTGGGTAAAGATATGGCTCGCGACCAGCGTTATTTTTCACTGGCAACGCGTATCGCTGCGGAAATGGGGGCGCAAATTATCAAAACGTATTATGTCGATAAAGGTTTTGAGCGTATTGCGGCAGGTTGTCCAGTGCCGATTGTCATCGCCGGCGGTAAAAAACTGCCTGAACGTGAAGCATTGGAAATGTGCTATCAGGCGATTGACCAGGGGGCTTCTGGCGTAGATATGGGGCGTAATATATTCCAGTCAGAAGATCCGGTAGCCATGATTAAAGCGGTACATGCTGTCGTTCATCATAACGAAACAGCAGAGCGTGCTTATGAGCTGTTTTTGAGTGAGAAAGGTTAAATGAGATCGCTTCCCCATCTTTTACCGATGCGAGGAGATGGGGATGACTGTTATTTTATTTGGAATAATCAGGGGGTTAATGATGCACGTTACGCTGGTTGAAATTAACGTTCATGATGACAAGGTTGAACAATTTATCGATGTTTTTCGGCAAAATCATCTGGGCTCAATTAAAGAGCCGGGTAACTTGCGTTTTGATGTTCTGCAGGATCCGCAGGTGCCTACGCGATTTTATATTTATGAAGCCTACGTTGATGAACAGGCCGTCGCTTTTCATAAGACAACGCCACACTATAAAACTTGCGTGGAGCAGCTTGAACCGTTGATGACCGGTCCGCGGACAAAAAAAGTTTTTATGGGTTTGATGCCTTAAGGAGCGCTCATGAACAGCCAGTTTGCCGGATTAACGCGCGAAGCATGTGTGGCATTGTTAGCGTCATATCCGCTTAGTGTGGGTATTCTGGCAGGGCAGTGGATTGCGTTGCATCGCTATCTGCAACAGTTGGAAGCGTTAAACCAGCCGCTGTTGCATTTGGATTTGATGGATGGTCAATTTTGCCCGCAGTTTACCGTTGGGCCATGGGCAGTTGGGCAACTGCCGCAAACCTTTATCAAAGATGTTCATTTGATGGTAGCGGATCAATGGACGGCGGCGCAAGCCTGCGTGAAGGCGGGCGCACACTGCATCACGCTTCAGGCTGAAGGCGATATTCATCTGCATCATACGCTAAGCTGGCTTGGTCAGCAGACCGTGCCCGTTATCGGCGGTGAAATGCCGGTGATCCGGGGGATTAGTTTATGCCCGGCAACGCCTCTGGATGTCATTATCCCCATTCTGAGCGACATCGAGGTTATTCAACTACTGGCAGTGAACCCTGGATACGGCAGTAAAATGCGCTCCAGTGATTTGCACGAGCGCGTGGCGCAGCTTCTCTGTCTACTTGGTGATAAACGCGAAGGTAAAATTATCGTTATTGATGGGTCGTTAACGCAGGATCAATTGCCTTCGCTGATTGCACAGGGCATCGATCGTGTTGTTTCTGGTAGTGCGTTATTTCGTGATGATCGGCTGGTTGAGAATACGCGGAGCTGGAGGGCGATGTTTAAGGTTGCCGGGGATACTACTTTCTTACCCTCCACAGCATAAATGCCGGATGGCGGCTTTACCTTATCAGGCCTACATAAGCACTCGGCTGGTAGGCCTGATAAGCGCAGCGCCATCAGACATTGATTGGCAATTAAGCCTGTTTAGCAGCTTCTGCTGCTTTCACGATCACCGCGAAGGCGTCAGCTTTCAGAGAAGCGCCGCCTACCAGTGCGCCGTCGATGTCCGGCTGCGCGAACAGTTCGGCTGCGTTGGAGGCATTAACAGAACCGCCGTACTGGATAATAACCTGTTCAGCGATTTTCGCGTCAGCTTTAGCAATGTGGTCACGGATGAATTTGTGCACTGCCTGCGCCTGCGCAGGAGTTGCAGATTTACCGGTACCGATCGCCCATACGGGTTCGTAAGCGATAACCGCGCCTTCAAAGGCTGCCGCGCCCTGCGTTTTCAGTACCGCGTCGATTTGGCGTGCGCACACTTCTTCTGTTTTGCCCGCTTCGTTTTCCGCTTCGGTTTCACCGATGCACAGTACCGGCGTCAGACCTTGCTCTTTCAGTACGGCGAATTTTTTGGCGATCAGCTCGTCAGATTCTTTGTGATAAGTACGACGCTCGGAGTGGCCGATAATAATGTACTGCGCGCCGATATCCTTCAGCATTTCAGCCGAAGTTTCACCGGTGAATGCGCCAGACAGATTCAGATCAACGTTCTGCGCGCCCAGCATAATGTGGCTACCGGCAGCAGCGCGTTTCGCCAGATCGATATACATTTCCGGCGGAGCGATTGCCACGTCGCAGCCTGCTACGCCCGTCAGTTCTTTACGCAGGTTAGCCACCAGTTCGTTTACCATGTGGCGGCTGCCGTTCAGTTTCCAGTTACCCATCACTAAAGGATGTCGCATTTCATTTCTCCACGCTTAGTCAGCGAATTAAGGAAGATGGCCGCTCGTCAGAGCAGCATGGTCTGTGAAACAGTATAGAGATTCATCCCCGGAAAGGCTTTGCTTTTTGTCATCAATTCGCCCCTTCCAGATTTTCAGATAACGCCAGCTTAATCGGTTCAACCGCGAAGGTCAGCCCCTTTTCGCCGTTATCTGCGACAACATAACGTACCGCGCCTTCGGTCTCGGCGTAATAGTGTTTACCTTTACCGGCGATAAGCATCTTTTGCAGTTTTTTCTGGCTTTGCTCTTTTGTCAGCAACGGGGCGACAGTGCGAATAATGGCGGCCATATATTCCAGCGCTTTCGCTTTCGCCGCTTTCTGTTCCGGCCCCTGAATGGGCAGCCAGGTAATCTGCATACTTTTCACTTTGAGCGTACCGCGCTCCAGCGCCGTGGAGGCATACAGATTTTCGTTAATCTTACTGGCGGCGCGGGTCAGATTCGCCTTATCGCGGCTATTCTCAATGGCGCGAAATTCATTGAGCGGCAGATCGGGATTCTGGCGGTTAAAGTTCTCACGAAACTGGCTAATAGAAAGATCAAAGGTTGGCGAGCCCGCCAGCAGATAGGGCGCTGTCGTGGTCGATGAAGAGAGCTGCGCGTGCGCCGTTATGCTGGCGGTGAGAGCAGAAAACAACAGTAAAAACAGAGTACATCCTGGCTTCATCAATCTTACCTTTCGTTAGGACTGCTCACGATTAAAACGATAACTGTCGGGCTTGTCAAAAGGGTAAACTGTAGCGGAAGGCAAAATATAAGGAACTTACATGACCATACAGCAATGGTTATTCTCATTTAAAGGGCGTATCGGACGCCGTGATTTCTGGATTTGGATCGGCCTCTGGTTTGCCGGGATGCTGGCGCTATTTTCGCTGGCGGGGAAAAACCTGCTTGATATCCAAACGGCGGCATTTTGCCTGGTGTGCCTGCTGTGGCCGACCGCCGCCGTCATGGTCAAACGTCTGCATGACCGGGGACGCTCCGGCGCGTGGGCGTTGCTAATGATTCTGGCGTGGATGCTGCTGGCCGGAAACTGGGTGATGCTGCCGGGGATGTGGCAGTGGGTCGTCGGGCGATTTATTCCGACGCTGATCCTGGTGATGATGCTTATCGATCTGGGCGCGTTTGTCGGTGTTCAGGGGGAAAATAAGTTTGGGAAAGCGACACAGGACGTGAAGTTTAAGGCAGAACCGTGAACGGGCGGTAAACCGTAATTTGCCCGGTGGCGCTGACGCTTACCGGGCCCACAGATTGGTGATGATTTGCAGGAGGCCGGATAAGCCCCAGCCGCCATTCGGTAAAACATCACCAGTAATGTTCAGCCGTCATATGCCCCGGTCGGCGGCGCAGATGTTTAGTCATCTGTCGGGTCTCTTTCAGCAGTTGCTGCGTATCGCGCACCATCTGCGGGTTCCCGCACAGCATGACGTGGCTGGTCTCTTTATCCATCGGTAATCCAACGGCTTTTTCCAGCTCGCCGTTTTCAATGAGCGCTGGCACGCGTCCGGTAAGCGAGCCTGGCACGCTCTCCCGGCTGACCACCGTTTGGATGCGCAGCTTGCCTTCATAACGCTGTTGCAGTTCCAGCATTAGCGGCAGATAGCTTAAATCGGCGGCGAAGCGTGCGGCGTGGACCAAGACCAGATTTTTAAAGCGCGCGACATCCTGGCCATATTGCAGAATAGACAAATACGGGCCAATAGCGGTTCCGGTTGCCAGCATCCATAGCGTCTCGCAGTCAGGCACTTCATCCAGTACAAAGAAACCCGACGCGTCGCTGACCACTTGCACCTCATCGCCAGGTTTTAGCGCCGCCAGCCGCGGGCTGAGCTTTCCTTGCGGCACCGTCACCAGATAAAACTCTAAATTCGGATTGTCAGGCGCATTCACATAGGAATACGCGCGCTGAACGCGCTCGCCATCGATCTCCAGTCCGAGTTTGGTAAATTGGCCTGCAGTAAAAGGATTAATGGGGGCGTGAACGGTCAGGCTGAACAGTGCGTCAGTCCAGTTTTGCACCTTAGTGACTTTACCTGTTACCCAATCGGCCATGGTTTTCTCCTGTTCTGAATCGCTAACCTTATCTTCGTTCGTCAGGAGAAAGATTTCCAGCCCCGCGAGGCTGGAAGGCTCTAACTAACAAATGCGCTAGAGGATATGCGCCTGTACATCCGGATCTTTACGATCAAGATAGTGGATAGACTGAATGCGGCGGATGGTGCGTGATTTGCCGCGGATCAGCAGCGTTTCCGTCGTGGCAATATGGCCTTTCCGGCTAATTCCTTCCAGCAGATCGCCTTTCGTGATGCCGGTCGCGGAGAAAATAACGTTATCGCTACGCGCCATATCGCCCAGGCATAACGCCTTGCCCGCTTCAATGCCCATTGCTTTGCAGCGCGCCAGTTCCTGTTCGCCAATGCGGCGGTTTTCTTCGCTGTCGCCTTTCACGTCATGGCGCGCCAGCAGACGCCCCTGCATATCGCCGTCCAGCGCGCGGATCACCGCTGCGGATACCACGCCTTCTGGTGCGCCGCCAATCCCGTACAGCACGTCGACTTCGCTATCCGGCATACAGGTCAGAATTGAGGCCGCGACGTCGCCGTCAGGAATGGCAAACACGCGTACGCCCAGTTTAGCCATCTCTGCGATGACCTCGTCATGACGCGGTTTTGCCAGAATGGTCACGGTCAGATCGCCAAGCGGTTTACCCAGCGCATCCGCGATGTTGCGCAGGTTATCCGCCAGCGGCAGATTGAGATCAATTGCCCCTTTGGCGCCCGGACCGACAATCAGTTTTTCCATATACATATCAGGTGCATTCAGGAAACAGCCTTTATCGCCGACCGCCAGCACCGCCAGCGCGTTCGCCTGGCCCATCGCCGTCATGCGCGTGCCCTCAATCGGATCGACGGCGATATCTACCGCATCGCCGTGGCCGGTACCGACTTTCTCGCCGATATAGAGCATCGGGGCCTCGTCGATTTCGCCTTCGCCAATCACGATGGTGCCGTCAATGTTGACCTGGTTGAGCATGATACGCATGGCGTTAACCGCCGCGCCGTCCGCGGTATTTTTATCGCCGCGTCCCAGCCATTTGTAGCCAGCCAGCGCCGCCGCTTCGGTCACACGGGAAAATTCGATGGCAAGTTCTCGTCTCATAACAAACTCGTAGCAAAAAGGAGTGGCGCGCAGTGTAGCACAGGGGAAGGAGGGAATAATTGATGTGTGTGCGGAGTTGCCCCCGCACAAAGATTTTGCCGGATGGCGACCTTACTTGTCGTGCTCTTCCCACGCCATTGCGCGTTTAACCGCTTTCTTCCAGCCGCTGTAACGGTAGTTACGCTCGGTGGTTTCAATGCCGGGGCGGAATTCTCGTTCAATGACGGCTTTTTCCTGCAACTCGTCCAGGTTCTGCCAGTAACCGACGGCCAGACCAGCCAGATAGGCGGCGCCCAGCGCGGTCACTTCGCGCACTTCCGGGCGTTCCACCCGCGTGCCGAGAATATCTGACTGGAACTGCATCAGGAAGTTGTTGGCCACTGCGCCGCCGTCCACACGCAGAGCGTGCAGGCGGATACCGGAGTCGGCCTGCATCGCTTCCAGTACGTCGCGGGTCTGGTAAGCGATGGATTCGAGCGTCGCGCGGATAATGTGATTAGAGTTCACGCCGCGGGTCAGGCCAAAAATGGCGCCGCGGGCATACGGATCCCAGTACGGCGCGCCCAGACCGGTGAAGGCCGGAACCACGTAGACACCGTTGGTATCTTTCACTTTCGTGGCGAAATATTCGGAGTCGAACGCGTCGCTGATGAGCTTCATTTCATCACGCAGCCATTGAATGGACGCTCCCGCCATAAACACCGCGCCTTCCAGCGCATAGTTGACTTCGCCGCTTGGGCCGCAGGCGATGGTGGTCAGCAGGCCGTTTTCCGATTTTACCGCTTTCTCGCCGGTGTTCATCAGCATAAAGCAGCCAGTGCCGTAGGTATTCTTTGCCATTCCTTCCTTTACGCACAGTTGGCCGAATAGCGCGGCCTGCTGATCCCCGGCAATCCCGGCGATAGGAATACGTGTACCGCCTTTACCGCCAATATTGGTCTGGCCGTAGACTTCGGAGGACTTACGTACCTGGGGCAGCATCGCGCGTGGGATATCCAGCACGTCCAGCATCTTATCGTCCCAGTCCAAATCATGGATGTTGAACAGCATGGTTCGTGAGGCGTTGGTGTAATCCGTAACGTGGACGCGGCCCTGCGTCATCTTCCAGATAAGCCAGGTATCCACCGTACCGAACAGCAGCTCGCCACGCTTCGCGCGTTCGCGCGAACCTTCCACATGGTCAAGGATCCATTTCACTTTAGTGCCAGAGAAGTACGGGTCGACGACCAGACCGGTATTGTCGCGGATGTAATCTTCCAGGCCGTCGCGTTTAAGCTGTTCGCAAATATCGGCGGTACGACGGCACTGCCAGACAATAGCGTTGTATATCGGTTTGCCGGTTTCACGTTCCCAGACGATCGCGGTTTCACGTTGGTTGGTGATACCGATAGCGGCAATCTGATCGGAACTGATATCGGCCTTAGCCAGCACTTCTACCAGCGTTGAGCTTTGGGACGCCCAAATTTCCATCGGGTCGTGTTCTACCCAGCCTGGCTTAGGATAAATTTGCTCAAATTCACGCTGTGATACGCTGACGATATTCGCGTCATGATCCATAACGACCGCGCGGGAGCTGGTGGTACCCTGGTCGAGCGCAACGATATATTTTTTTTCAGTCATAATTTTGTCCCGTAATCAGATTACAGCGAAGCATTTTGTTGTGTGGTCGCGGTGGAGTCCTTCTCTTCCACGACGCAGGTATCGCACGGCAAATGACGGCCAATAAATTTGCGATAAGCAAACGCGCCCAGAATGGCGCCGACGATGGGGCCAAACAGTGGCACCAGGAAGTAAGGAATGTCTCTACCGCCGGTAAACGCAATTTCACCCCAGCCGGCAAGCCCGGCGAACATTTTGGGGCCAAAGTCACGCGCCGGATTCATCGCAAACCCGGTCAACGGCCCCATAGAGGCACCGATAACGGCGATCAGTAAACCAATGAGCAGTGGCGCAAGCGGACCGCGAGGTACGCCGTTTCCGTCGTCGGTCAGCGCCAGAATCAGCCCCATCAGAATAGCGGTAATCACCATTTCAACCGCGAAGGCCTGCACAAAATTGATATGAGGATTCGGGTAAGTTGAGAAAATGCCTGCGAGATCGAGACTTTCAACGCTGCCACGGACGATATGGTGGGTTTGTTCGAAGTCCACAAAAAGATTGTAATAAAGCCCGTAAACTAACGCCGCTGCGCAAAAGGCGCCGGCAACTTGAGAAATAATAAAAGGAACAACTTTACGTTTGTCGAAACAGGCAAATAGCCAGAGTGCGATGGTCACTGCCGGGTTCAGGTGTGCGCCAGAAACACCTGCCGTCAGGTAGATAGCCATCGCTACCCCCAGACCCCAGATGACGCTGATTTCCCACTGTCCAAAAGTAGCTCCGGCAACTTTAAGCGCAGCGACACAACCCACACCGAAAAAAATCAACAACCCGGTACCGAGGAATTCAGCAATGCACTGGCCTTTTAAGGTTGATGTTTGACTCATAATCGGATCCTGAAGAGTATGTAATGATTATTGGTATGCGAGGAGGTCATGGACATCCACGATGCCCTGTAGGCACACTGTTAATTTATCGTTAACGAGCAAAAACGAGAAATATCGAAATCAAAATGTGTGTACTGCGTCAATAAAATGAGCGTTATCGCGCCATGAGGCGCATTTTGAGACAGCAGAAGAGAGTGAATTGAATCATTTCATTAACCAATATGTTAACACTTTTAAGTTATTGAATGAATGTTACCAGGAGATGGATGAAAATTGCTGCAAACCGCGATCTACGCGGTATGTCGCTGGACAGCGAGAGCGGGGCTTCATACAATCGACACTATATATTGTGCGCGTTTACGTGAAGCGTCGCCTTGCAATTCAGGAGAGGTAAGATCATGTCTTTAGAAGTGTTTGAGAAACTGGAAGCAAAAGTACAGCAGGCGATTGACACCATCACCCTGTTACAGATGGAAATTGAAGAGCTGAAAGAAAAGAACAACAGCCTGACGCAGGAAGTGCAGTCTGCACAGCATCAGCGTGAAGAACTCGAGCGTGAAAATAATTCTCTGAAGGAACAGCAGAGCGGCTGGCAGGAACGTTTGCAGGCGCTGCTTGGTCGTATGGAAGAAGTCTAATCCTCGTCATATTTCACGTTATGGCGGCGTTGGCTGCGTGCGTTCACCCCAGTCACATAGTGGCCTATGCTCCTGGGGATTCACTTACTTGCCGCCTTGCCCTGACGCGAAATCTATAGAGGATTTAGAATGCGGATACCGGTGGGTCGGATAAGGCGTAAGCTGCCATCCGGCAATCAGCGACAACGCATAAAAAAGGCGCCTTACGGCGCCTTTTTTGATCACTCGATATCAAGCGGGTCTTCGGAAAGGATAATCCCGGTGTTGTCGGCATAGAGATGATCGCCGGAGAAGAACGTCACGCCGCCGAAATTGACGCGCACATCGCTTTCCCCAATGCCTTCACCTGCGGCGCCAACCGGAATGGCGGCGATCGCCTGAATGCCGATATCCAGCTCTTCCAGATCGTCCACCTGACGCACCGCGCCATAGATAACCAGCCCTTCCCATTCATTTTGCGTAGCCAGACGCGCCAGCTCCGCATCGACTAATGCACGACGGACAGAACCGCCGCCATCGACCAGCAGAACCCGACCACGGCCATTTTGTTCGAGCAGATCGTACAGCAACCCGTTGTCCTCGAAACATTTTACCGTGATGATTTGTCCGCCAAACGACGACCGTCCTCCAAAATTGGAGAACAGCGGTTCCACGACGTTGACATCTTCCTGATAGATGTCACAAAGCTCGGAAGTATCGTATTTCATAGGCTTAACGTTCAGTTGCTGCGAGAATTTTTAGTATATCGCGCTAAGTATACTGTTGGCAAAATCATCAATTGTTAATTGATATTTGTCAGTTAAACGGCCCACTGACTTAAGAGTATCCCAATCACAAATAACAGGTTGGTTAACAACGCGCCTTTAACGGTACGTTCAAGCATTGGGCGCATTGCCGCAGGCTCCCTTTCGCGCATTACGTAGCGCGCTTGTTTAATGAGCAATGGCGCGGCCAGAATAAACAACCATCCCCACGGACTGTGTAGCGAGAGCAGATTAAACAGCGCCAGACAGAGCAGCGCGCCTAGCAACAGGCAGGCGTGATAACGACGCGCGTTGACATCGCCGAGTCGTACCACAAGGGTGTTTTTGCCGTTCTCTCTGTCGCTATTAATATCGCGCAGGTTATTAATATTCAGCACCGCCGTCGCCAGTAAACCGCAGGCGGTGGCCGGGAGAATTAGCGCCGGAATCAACGTATGCGCCTGGAGGTACCAGCTCCCCATGACACTTAGCCAGCCAAAGAATACCAGGACAGAGATATCACCCAGCCCGATATAACCGTAGGGCCGATTACCCACGGTGTAGGTGATGGCGGCGATAATCGACAGCCCGCCCAAAATCAGGAAGCCGACAAAATCGGTTAACGTATGGCACGCGACCGCCACCAGCGCCAGTCCGGAGATACAGATCAGCACGACGGTAATGATTAACGCCCGCTTCATCTCCTGCCGGGTGATGACGCCTTTTTGCATTCCCCGCAGCGGCCCGATGCGATCCGGTTTATCACTGCCTTTGACAGCGTCGCCGTAATCGTTGGCGAGGTTGGATAAAATTTGCAGCAGCCCGGCGGTGATAAGGGCTAGCAGTGCGACCAGAGGATCGAAATAGCCTTGCCACCATGCCAGGGCCGTACCGACGATAATCGCCGCAAAGGCGAGGGGTAAGGTTTTGGGTCGTAAGCTTTCCAGCCAGGCCTGGGTGCGGCTAATTTGTTGTTGTTCAGTCATATTTAGCGCCAATAAAAATGGGGCTTTTCAGCCCCATCAACAGTGATGAAAATGCATTGGACGCGATTATAAGATAAAACGGCTTAGATCTTCATCTGCGACCAGCGCATCCAGATGTTTGCTCACATATTCCGCATCAATTGTGATGTTTTGGCCGTGCAGATCGCTGGCGTTATAGGAAATCTCTTCCATCAGACGCTCCAGTACGGTATGCAGACGGCGCGCGCCGATGTTTTCGGTGGTTTCGTTAACCTGCCAGGCGGCTTCGGCAATACGTTTAATACCGGAATCGGTGAACTCGATATTGACGCCTTCAGTTGCCATCAGCGCTTTATACTGCACGGTGACGGAGGCGTTTGGCTCGGTCAAAATGCGTTCGAAATCGCTGGTGGTCAGCGCCTGAAGTTCAACGCGAATCGGCAGACGGCCCTGCAGTTCCGGGATCAGATCAGACGGCTTCGCCACCTGGAACGCGCCAGAGGCGATAAACAGAATATGATCCGTTTTGACCATGCCGTGTTTGGTCGAAACCGTGCAGCCTTCTACCAGCGGCAGTAAGTCGCGCTGTACGCCTTCGCGTGAAACATCCGGGCCGGAGGTTTCGCCACGCTTACAAATTTTGTCAATTTCATCGATAAACACGATGCCGTGCTGTTCAACCGCGTCGATAGCGTCCTGTTTCAGCTCTTCCGGGTTGACCAGCTTAGCAGCTTCTTCTTCAACCAACAGTTTCATCGCGTCTTTAATTTTCAGCTTACGCGGTTTCTGTTTCTGACCGCCCAGGTTCTGGAACATAGACTGCAACTGGCTGGTCATCTCTTCCATGCCCGGAGGCGCCATAATCTCTACGCCCATCGGCGCGGCGGCGAGGTTAATCTCGATCTCTTTATCGTCGAGCTGGCCTTCGCGCAGTTTTTTGCGGAACGTTTGACGGGCGGCAGAAGGCTCCTGCTGCTGTTCGGCCTGGCCCCAGTTATTTTTTGCGGGTGGGATCAGTACGTCGAGAATACGCTCTTCCGCCAACTCCTCCGCACGATAGCGGTTTTTCTCGATAGCCTGTACGCGAACCATTTTCACAGCGGCATCGGTCAGATCGCGGATGATAGAGTCCACTTCTTTCCCGACGTAGCCCACTTCGGTGAATTTGGTGGCTTCGACTTTAATGAACGGCGCGTTGGCGAGTTTTGCCAGACGACGGGCGATTTCGGTTTTACCGACGCCGGTCGGGCCAATCATCAGAATATTTTTCGGCGTTACTTCGTGGCGCAGCTCTTCATCAAGCTGCATACGACGCCAGCGGTTACGCAATGCAATCGCCACGGAACGCTTTGCGTTATCCTGGCCGATAATGTGTTTGTTCAGTTCGCTGACAATTTCGCGTGGGGTCATTTCAGACATGAGAGGTCCTTACGCTTTGGCGGTCAATTCTTCAATGGTGTGGAAATGGTTGGTGTAAATGCAGATATCGCCTGCAATATCCAACGCCTTTTCAGCAATTTCGCGCGCGCCGAGCTCGGTATTTTCCAACAGAGCGCGAGCGGCAGCCTGGGCATAAGGACCGCCGGAGCCGATAGCAATTAAATCGTTTTCAGGTTGCACGACATCGCCGTTACCCGTGATGATGAGCGAGGCGGTTTCATCCGCGACGGCCAGCAACGCTTCCAGTTTGCGTAGCATACGGTCGGTACGCCAGTCTTTCGCCAGTTCAACGGCGGCTTTGACCAGGTGCCCCTGATGCATTTCCAGTTTACGTTCAAACAGCTCGAACAGCGTGAATGCATCCGCAGTACCGCCCGCAAAGCCCGCAATGACCTTGTCGTTGTAGAGGCGGCGGACTTTCTTCACGTTGCCTTTCATTACTGTGTTACCCAGTGTGGCCTGACCATCACCGGCGATTACCACGTGGCCGTTACGGCGTACGCTTACTATTGTTGTCACGAGCAGACCCCTTGGTTACTAATGCTGAATTGCGGCCCCGTACGGCGTACGGGGCATAATGCAAGTATAGATGGGGGAGATTTTGAGGGTTTCAACCCCCGGTGGCGAGTCGAATGCAGTTTGTATGGCCCGCCATCTTCAGACGGTTAATGGTGCTGTCGGCATTTTCTTTACCTTTCACCGGCCCGATAACCACGCGATTCCAGCCGTTATTGGTGGTAATTTTGGAGTCAAAGCCTTCAAACGCCAGCTGAGCGCGGACGCTTTCTGCCTGCTCAGCGCCTTTGAATGAGCCGCATTGCACCATCCAGCGACGTTCATCTTTTTTCTCTGCTGTCGCCTTCGGCGCTTCAGGCGCGCGTGTAATTGGCGCGGCTTTCGGCGCTGCCGCGCTGGTATGCGCCGGCGTTTGCAGCAAATCCTGATAAGGTTGCTGCGAAGCCGTCTGCTTCGGCGGCTGACTTTGGCGCGCAGGTTGCGCCGGGGCGGACTGTACCGTGCGCGTTTGCGGCTGCTCGTTTACCCGCGGCTGCGTGCGTGGTTGCTGAACAGGCTGCGTTTGAGCCCACTGCTGCTGCTGCTGCTGCGCCTGACGCTGGCGCTGTAGCGTTTGTTGGCGTTGTTCTGGCGTCTGCTCGTTCCACGGCACTTCGTTAAGTTGCGTTGGCTGCTGACGCATATCCGCCTGCATCTGCTCCAGGAGTTGACGCTGTTCGCTGGTGAGCTGATTCGGATTCATGACTTCGCCGCCGGCGGACGGTTCCGTTGGCGTACGCACGCCCGGCTGGCGACTTTCCAGCTCTTTGATGTAACGCCAGCGCTCTTCCGGTTTTGGCGGAAGCCCATTGCCGGTGACTTTCTGGTTTTGTAGCGTTTCGGACTCTTCTTTCTTATGGTGAGTAATGAAGTACAGACCGCCGATAAAGGTCACAAGGACGGCTGCCGCAATCGCGACCATTGCCGGCGAGACGGCAGGCATGTTGCTTTGCTTCTTCCGTGAGTTCCGTGAGGTGCTCTTTTTGCGCCGCGAAGGAGCCGGTTGGCCGCGACGTACATAATCTCGTTGTGCCACTATCGTTTCGCTGTATTTATTCGTTCGTCAGCCCGTCATGTTACTGAAGCGGCGGGCCTTTGACCAGACAGGTGAGTCTTAAAGCTATTTACTTTAGGGTAAAGCGCGCGTAGAACCGCGAATAATCAGCTCGCAATCCATTAAACGCGAGCCGCTGCTCACATTTTGCCCCTGCATCTGATCGAGCAACAGCAGCATCGCCTCGCGACCAATGTCAAAACGCGGCTGCGCCACGGTTGTCAACGGAGGGTCGCAAAACTCGGCCAGCGCGATATTGTCAAAGCCGATAATCGACAGATCGTCAGGCACTTTCAGACCCTGGCGCTTGGCCCAGGAGAGGGCGCCCAGCGCCATTACGTCGCTATGACAAAAGACGGCGGTAGGCGGCAACGGTTGCTCAAGCAACTGCTTTAATGCGTTTGCCCCGGCTTCAAAGGTAAAGTCGCCACGGGCGATGTAATGCGGATCGACCACAATGCCACTGCGTCTTAATGCCTGTACGTAACCTTGTAAGCGATAGTGACAGAGCGGCATATCTTCCGGCCCCGCAATACAACCAATCCGCTTGTGGCCCAAATCCAACAGGTAGTTCATGGCATTGAACGCGGCGGTGAGGTTATCGATATGTACCGTCGGCAGTTCAAGCTCCGGCGCAAACTCATTCGACATCACCATCGGAGGCAAATTGCGCTGCTCCTCAACGCTGGCGTCAAAGGGCAGTCGGGAACTGAGAAGTACCATGCCGTCGATCTGTTTGGTGATGATGAGATTAAGAAAGGTTTTTTCTTTCTGGTTTTGATGGGCGCAATCGCCAATCAGCACCAGATACCCCTGTTCTGCCGCGGTCACTTCGATACCGCGGATAATTTCACTGAAGAAGGGATCGCAAATATCCGGGACAATCACCAGAATCGTACGGGATTCATTGCGTTTTACATTTCGCCCCATCGACTGCGGGAAATAACCCACTTCAAGCGCGGCCTGTTCAACCCGGCTACGGGTCGACTGGGAGACTTTATCGGGGTTCATTAACGCGCGGGATACGGTTGCCGTAGAGACTTTCGCCTTCAACGCAACATCCTTCATCGTAGCGGCAGTAACCTGCTTGTTCGATTTCACTCTTTCTCCTCGCCTGGGAACTGCTGGCGCAGATCTATCCCTGGTAACACTCATCGAAAACATTTTTATCAGATAGTGCGTGGAAGCGGTTACAGAATTTTCATAAAAAGTGTGATGGATCTTTAATTTTACGATCCGCCTCGCATCGTGAGGACTATCCTTCAATCGGATCGACGTCCAGAACCCATTTAACTTTCCGCGCTTCAGGGAGCGTATTGATCAACGCCAGCGTGCCGCTGATGATGTGTTGCAGGCGAATCCGTGAAGGATGCTGAAGTAAAATTTGCCAGCGATAGCGGCCGCCGCGTTTTGGCGCGAGGGCCGGAACCGGACCTAAGATCCACAGCTTATCGTCTGATAGCGGGCTGGCCTGAATCAGATTACGCAACTGCTGGAGAAAGACGGGCGCCTGCTGATTGTTGTGATCCTCTGCGCGAATAATGACGTGGCTGGTCCACGGCGGAAGCTGGAGCGTTTGCCGTTCCGCCAGCGCCTGCTCCGCAAACGCATCATAGCCTTTATACAGTAACGTTTGCAGCAGGGGATGCTCAGGATGGTGCGTTTGGAGCACCACTTCGCCCTGTTTACCCGCGCGCCCGGCGCGGCCGGAAACCTGAGTGTAGAGCTGGGCGAAGCGTTCCGCCGAACGAAAATCTGCGGAAAAAAGCGCGCCATCGACGTCCAGCAACGCCACCAGCGTGACGTCCGGAAAGTGATGGCCTTTCGCCAGCATTTGTGTGCCTATCAGAATGCGCGCTCCGCCGCGGTGAACTTCCGCCAGATGCTGCTCCAACGCGCCTTTACGACTGGTGGTATCACGGTCGATTCGTGAGATCGGCACGCCGGGGAAGAAGGGCGCCAGCACCTGCTCCAGTTGTTCCGTCCCTAACCCAACCGGTAGCATATGTGTGGAGCCGCAGGAGGGGCACTGACGCGGTACCGGACGCTGGCTGTCGCAGTGATGACAGCGTAAATGATGCTGCGCCTGGTGCAGCGTGTAGTAGTGATCGCAACGCGGGCACTCCGCAATCCAGCCGCAGTCGTGGCAAAGCAGCGCGGGCGCGAATCCCCGGCGGTTAAGAAATAAAATTACCTGATTGTCGGCCTGGAGATGTTGGCGCATACGGGCGATAAGGGCGGGCGCCAGTCCCGCCTGAAGACGCTGGCCTTTTAAATCCAGTACATGCTGCAGGGCTGGGCGGGCGTTGCCTGCGCGCCGCGTCAGACGCAGCATCCGGTATTTTTTCTGCCGCACGTTGCATAGCGTTTCCAGGGCTGGGGTGGCGGAGCCGAGAATAATCGGGATCTGTTCGCTATGGGCGCGATACACAGCCAAATCGCGGGCATGGTAGCGCCACCCTTCCTGCTGTTTATAAGAGCTGTCGTGCTCTTCGTCGATGACAATCACGCCAAGATTTTTAAACGGCGTAAACAGCGAGGAGCGCGTGCCGATGACAATCGCCGCTTCGCCGTTTTTCGCTTTCAGCCATGCCGAAAGACGCTCGCTGTCGTTTAGCCCGGAATGCAGCACTTCCACCGGCGCGTTAAAACGTTCGCGAAAACGGGCGATCGTTTGCGGCGTCAGGCCGATTTCCGGCACCATCACCAGCGCCTGTTTGCCCTGGGCGAGGACGTTTTCCAGTACGCTCAGATACACTTCGGTCTTGCCGGAACCGGTTACGCCTGCCAGCAACCAGGCGGAGAAACCGTCCGACGCGCTGTGAATCGCGCCGACTGCTGTCGCCTGTTCGGTATTCAGCCGCAGGCGCTCTCCTGTGACGGCATAATGCTCCCGCCAGTCGGTAAACGCGGGCGTTTCACTGGCAAGCTCACAAAGCCCCTTACGCCGCAGCGTTTGCAGCGTGGCGTCAGTAAAATCAAGCTCGGCTACCTGATAGCGCCAGATCTTTCCTTGCCGCAGCGCCGACAACGCCTGTTGTTGTTTGGCGGAGCGTTTCAGGCTGTTGATGTCGACGGCTTGCCCCTCTTCGGTGGCGAACCAATACCATAGGGGCGCGTTGCTGGCTGGTTTTCCCTGACGCAGTAAAACCGGCAGAGCGTGAAACAGAACGTCGCCGAGGGGATGGTGGTAGTAATCCGCC
The DNA here is from genome assembly GCF_026247685.1 of Salmonella sp. 2018103. NCBI lineage: Bacteria > Pseudomonadati > Pseudomonadota > Gammaproteobacteria > Enterobacterales > Enterobacteriaceae > Salmonella > Salmonella sp. 2018103. Next base: position 4,342,205 of record NZ_CP111029.1, on the reverse strand, counting down.
GCCCAGAGGAGTAAGCGCCAGATGGAGGGAGAAAAGATTGGCTCGTTATCCAGGATTTCAATGACCGATTTTAATTCATCGAGCGGCAATTCGCTGTGGTCGCTAATCGAGACGACAATGCCCACGCGCTCTTGCTGCTTGCCGAACGGCACGCGCACGCGGCACCCGGCTTTGGCGACCCCGCCTTCCGGCAGCAGGTAATCAAAGGTTCGGGGAAGCGGAACGGGCAAGGCAACGTGCGCGACGGACATAGCATCTTCCTGACTTGAAATTTCGTCGGGTAGTATACACATTACGATAAGGGAGCGCGGATCAGTTTGCATACGGTGGTCAAATTCTGTATGATTCGCCGCCTTTGGTGCGTGTTGTGAGCATCAAACCCTTTACTATTAACTTCGCGTGGTGTCTGGCGTTAGGGCTGGAAGAGCGACGCGGCCTTACACTGAGGTTCCCCATGAAAAAAGGTATTCACCCGAATTACGTAGAAATTACTGCAACCTGTTCTTGCGGTAATGTTATCAAAACCCACTCTACCGTGGGTCACGACCTGAACCTGGACGTGTGCGGCAAATGCCACCCGTTCTTCACTGGTAAGCAGCGTGTTGTTGATACCGGTGGTCGTGTTGAGCGCTTCAACAAGCGCTTCAGCATCCCTGGCAGCAAATAAGTTACCGCCAGAAAAAAAGCGCCGCAGGGCGCTTTTTTTGTTTTCTAGGGATAACAGTATTTGTTCAGACACATTCTGTGATCCGTAATCGCTTTCATTACGCTTCCTGCCGTGAGTTTTAACGAAGGATTTATAGTCAGTCCCGCGCTTTCCAGCCCCTTCGCTGTCCATTTATTGCAGGTATTGAGTATGCCGTAGCGGCCATTCGCGGCGTAAAACTGGCTATCGCCGTAAATTCCTTGTTTTAACGGAATCAGATTACCCTCTGCGTCACGCGCAAAGCTGCGGCCCAGATAACGCATCAGACTGTTACGCTGGTTTGTGTGCAGGAGCAGTGATTTTATCTCGCTACCGGCGAAATAGCGTTCTGGTTTACCGGAAAAGGCGACGATGTGCATAACCGCGCCGGATGACCAGAACATGGCCTGGAGCGTAAGCGCGGTGGTTATTTCTTGTGACTGATAAAAGCCCTTATCGCCCCAGCCGATTTCATACCACTGCGTCTCCTGAGCGAACCGTTTTTTAAGCTGTGGCAGAACGGTATTAACATCATGGGCCGGCGCAATAATTCCCGTGTGCCAGCCATGACTGACGATATAGATTTCCGTCGGGGAGGGATGTCCGCCTGTCGTAGGTTTTACGGCTTGTGGAAAGGTTGTGCAGCCATATAGCAGTAAACTTAACCAGGCGATAAAGAGATTTTTCATGACATATCACCAGCAAAGGCGCGGTATGTTGTGGCGTTTGTCTAATGACGCTGCGTTTATCGGGTCGGTGCCGGATTGGTAATTCATTGATATTTTTGCATTCCTCTTCGAGGGCAATAAGGCGAATGTCATAACTACAATACGTTTTAACCATTCAGGCGGAAGTTAGCTTCCGCCTGTTTTACTTTTACTATCTCGCTTTATTTTTTAAACATCTGCTCTGGATCGATAATCAGCGCCCGATAACCCAGCATACCGGCACGGTTACTGTGTACTTTTAGCTCCAGCATCACATCCTGAGTACCGTCTTTGACTTCATCCAGAACGGAAACGATCGGTTTTGTACCGCTCATTCCCGCTGTAGCCGAGTACATGAACATCGTTTTGGTTTCCGGGCGATATTCCGTGACGGAAGTAATGGCGCTGTACCAGTCAAAACCGCGCTCTTTACCATATTCCCACATTTGGGAAACCGTCATATTTTTTTCGTCAATCTGATATTCCACGCCGCGGGAATATTTCATTGACGGCATGGCCGGTTGTTCCATGCCGCGCGCATCGCCGTTATCAAAGGCGGTCACGACGGTTTTACCTCCGGTGCTTTTGGATGGCACTAACCAACCGGTATGTTGTGTCCATGTCCAGTCAAATCCACCGTCGCAGTGGTGCGCTTCGCAGGTCAGCGGTTTACCGTTGCTGTCTACGGGTTTCAGCACTTTTTTCGCCAGTTCGCCTTTCCAGCCGGATGGATCGGAAAGTATCCATTTCACTTTTTTATCGCGACCAATTTTGATGATGGCAGACTGGTGGCGCGAGCTAATGATAATGCTGTCGTCGCGAGGATCGTAGCTGACGGAGTTGACATGCGCCCAGTTGCGGCCCGGGCCGGAACCCGCGATATCGCCGAAGGGTTGTTTTGCAAGCTGCTCTTTGGTCATTACCTGACCGGAATGTTCGGCATCGACGCTCAAACATACCGCTCCCTGATCCATCGCCAGAATAACGTCGTCACGATAGGGGTCGAGGATTTTTGGCAGATCCCAGTAATCGACGGTATCGCCGTTCTGGTTAACTTCAAGAATATGATCACGCACAGTATTGATGGTGTATTTACCATTTAATGGATAATTTTCTTTTGCGACACGCAGCAGGTAGGTGCCTTTCGGCGTTTCGGTAATGGCGTGCGAAAAATCAATAAATCCTTTTGGCAGTCGTTTATCGGAAATAACGCGGCCTAAGAAATCATATTTAAAGTAACGTTGACCCTGGCCAAAAATAAGATTGCCATCGTTAACCTGATGGAAGCTCATCATGGAACCAAAGCGCGTTATATCATCCTGGTTACGGAATTTATCAATATTCATATAGCCGCGAACATCGCCATTCGTATCGCTAATCCAGTTGATACCGGTATAATCCCAGTTTGCCGCGCCGCCTGCGACATGCATAATGTGGCCGGCTCTTGGCATCCCTGTTATATGGTTAAAAAGATATAAGCGATTTTTAAGCGAGCTATCGACTTTAACCGGTTCTACCGTAGGAAGAACGGCAGTTTGCCCGGTAGTAGAGGGTAATGATACCGGTGCGGCGTAAATGGACCACGTATAAGTTTGTTTTTTACCTTCTTCAGTCCAGTCAACTTTAACTTTATTGACATAATCTGGATACAAGCCAAATACAGGTATGCCGTCATGGGTATTTATAGCCTGCGGGCCGACATCATAACTGATCGGGATGCCTTTTTCCCCTTTCCCTAAAACGGTAACCTTCACGTCCTGTACATTATGATTGGCTTTATTAATGATTGCTGTTAATGGGAAAACGCCGCCGTAGGGAGCGACATCGACCATACCTAATGGCCCTTCATGTACTGGAATGACATCTGCTGATGCGACCATTGGCCTGTTTGGGTCTAAAACGCCTGAGGCCAAAACGCTGCCGCTCAAACACAGGCAGCATAATACAGATAAGACTTTCCTTGTAAATAACATATTTATTTCCCCATTCGATATTATCGATAAAATGAATGTATATTAACCTTCTTATTTATCGGAGATGAAAAAACATTTAAAAAAGTAAAACAATCCGCGGAGGGGAATAATGATGTTGGTCACAAATATGAGGTGTCCATGGTCTTTTTAACAATACTCATCGTTATACTATTTGTTCAGTAAATATATGGTGGTGTATTATTATTCATGTGCGCTTTGCTACGTGAAACTTTAAATAAAGATTGGAAGTTTAAATATAATAAAATTATATCGGTTATGGCATGCCGGGAATTTTTTTCAGGAAAATAACGAAGAGAAACTTATCATGTCTGACAAATTTATCCACCGAGGGCTATTCGGGAAGATGAACATTTAGAAAAATGTCGGAGATAGCCGTGTACGGCGGGAATCGTTAAAAAAGCGCGGCCAGAGGCGTTCTGACCGCATGCTTTGCTATCAGTATTCCCACGTTTCCGGGTCAATCCCCATCTCACGCATGATCTCTTTTGCCGCTTCCGGGATTTCATCGCTGCGCTCTTTTCGCAGATCGGCATCATCCGGCAAGGGTTGCCCGGTAAAGGCGTGCAGAAATGCTTCACACAACAGCTCGCTGTTGGTGGCGTGGCGCAGGTTGTTCACCTGACGACGCGTACGTTCATCGGTGAGGATTTTTAACACCTTCAGAGGAATGGAAACCGTAATTTTTTTGACTTGCTCACTCTTCTTACCGTGCTCAGCGTATGGGCTGATATATTCGCCGCTCCATTCAGCCATGAGATACTTAATCCTCTTCGTCATTAATATTGAGGTCTGAACCTGAGCCCGGACCATAATCGCGCGTAGTTTACCGTAGTGGCGCGGCCCTGACACGAAGTTAGCGGTCGCAGATGTGCGCTAATGCATATAATTTTAACGGCTATTTGCGGTTTGCTCAATCTATACGCAAAGAAGTTTAGATGTCCAGATGTATTGACGTCTATTGTGGTAGTGGTTAATCTGTGGCCTGACTTTCACCGACTCAGCCAGGAATATCTTCATATGACGCGTAAACAGGCCACTATCGCAGTGCGTAGCGGATTAAACGACGACGAGCAATACGGCTGCGTTGTGCCGCCAATCCATCTCTCCAGTACCTATAACTTTACCGGTTTCAATGAGCCGCGCGCGCATGATTATTCCCGCCGCGGTAATCCCACGCGTGATGTTGTTCAGCGCGCATTAGCGGAACTGGAAGGCGGCGCGGGCGCGGTATTGACGAATACCGGCATGTCGGCGATTCATCTGGTCACCACCGTTTTCCTCAAGCCGGGCGATCTGCTGGTCGCGCCGCATGATTGCTACGGCGGCAGTTATCGTCTGTTTGACAGTCTGGCGACACGCGGCTGTTATCGTGTGCGATTTGTCGATCAGGGCGATGAACGCGCCTTACAGGCGGCGCTGGAAGAAAAACCGAAGCTGGTACTGGTAGAAAGTCCAAGTAATCCATTGTTACGCGTGGTGGATATTGCGAAAATCTGTCGGCTGGCGCGCGAGGCGGGCGCAGTGAGCGTCGTTGATAACACGTTTTTAAGCCCGGCGCTGCAAAATCCGCTGGCGTTGGGTGCCGATCTGGTGTTGCATTCATGCACGAAATATCTCAACGGTCATTCGGATGTCGTGGCCGGCGTGGTGATTGCTAAAGATCCGGAAACGGTCACTGAACTGGCGTGGTGGGCGAATAATATTGGCGTGACGGGCGGGGCGTTTGATAGTTATCTGCTGCTGCGTGGTTTGCGAACTCTGGTGCCGCGTATGGAGCTGGCGCAGCGCAACGCGCAGGCGATTGTGGATTACCTGCAAACCCAGCCGTTGGTGAAAAAACTGTATCATCCGTCGCTGCCGGAAAATCAGGGGCATGAGATTGCCGCGCGTCAGCAAAAAGGCTTTGGCGCAATGTTGAGTTTTGAACTGGATGGGGATGAGGAGACGCTGCGTCGTTTTCTGGGCGGGCTGTCGCTGTTTACGCTGGCGGAATCTTTAGGGGGAGTGGAAAGTTTGATCTCTCACGCCGCCACCATGACGCATGCCGGTATGTCGCCGCAGGCGCGTGCCGCCGCCGGGATCTCCGAAACGCTACTGCGTATCTCCACCGGTATTGAAGATGGCGAAGATTTAATTGCCGACCTGGAAAATGGCTTCCGGGCTGCAAACAAGGGGTAAACATGAGTGTGATTGCGCAGGCAGGGGCGAAAGGTCGTCAACTGCATAAATTTGGCGGCAGTAGTCTGGCGGATGTGAAGTGTTACCTGCGTGTCGCAGGCATTATGGCGGAGTATTCGCAGCCTGACGATATGATGGTAGTGTCCGCCGCAGGCAGTACCACCAACCAGTTGATTAGCTGGCTCAAGTTAAGCCAGACCGATCGCCTTTCTGCGCATCAGGTATTACAGACGTTACGCCGCTACCAGTGCGATCTGATTAGCGGTCTGCTTCCCGCCTACGCGGCAGATGATTTAACCAGCGCTTTTATTAGCGATCTGGAACGTCTTGCCGCCTTGCTCGACGGCGGTGTAACGGATGCCGTCTATGCCGAGATTGTCGGACACGGCGAAATTTGGTCGGCGAGATTGATGTCCGCCGTCCTGAATCAGCAGGGGCTGGATGCCGCCTGGCTGGACGCGCGCGCATTTTTACGCGCCGAACGCGCCGCACAGCCGCAGGTTGATGAAGGGCTATCTTATCCTTTATTGCAACAGCTACTGGCGCAGCATCCTGGCAAACGTCTGGTCGTGACCGGCTTTATCAGCCGCAATCATGACGGCGAAACGGTCCTGTTAGGCCGGAACGGTTCCGACTATTCCGCCACGCAAATCGGCGCGCTGGCGGGCGTTTCCCGCGTGACCATCTGGAGCGATGTCGCGGGCGTTTATAGTGCCGACCCGCGCAAAGTGAAAGATGCCTGCCTGCTGCCGTTGCTGCGTTTGGACGAAGCCAGCGAGCTGGCGCGTCTGGCGGCGCCTGTTCTGCACGCCCGCACGCTACAGCCAGTGTCCGGCAGCGATATCGATTTGCAGTTGCGCTGTAGCTACACGCCGGATCAAGGTTCAACCCGAATTGAACGGGTGCTGGCTTCCGGGACGGGCGCGCGTATCGTGACCAGTCACGATGATATCTGTCTGATTGAGTTTCAGGTGCCCGCCAGCCAGGATTTCAGGCTGGCGCATAAAGAGCTCGACCAAATTTTAAAACGGGCGCAGGCGCGTCCGTTGGCGGTGGGCGTGCATCGCGATCGCCAGCTATTGCAGTTCTGCTATACCGCCGAGGTAGCGGATAGCGTACTGAAACTCCTCGACGATGTCGGGCTGCCGGGCGAATTGCGCCTGCGGCAGGGGCTGGCGCTGGTGGCGATGGTCGGTGCGGGCGTCACTCGCAATCCGCTACACTGCCATCGCTTCTGGCAGCAGTTGAAAGGTCAGCCAGTGGAATTTACCTGGCAGTCGGAGGAGGGCATCAGTCTGGTGGCGGTCCTGCGTACCGGCCCGACTGAGAGCCTGATTCAGGGGCTGCATCAGTCGGTTTTCCGCGCCGAAAAACGCATTGGCCTGATGCTGTTCGGTAAGGGGAACATCGGCTCCCGTTGGCTGGAACTGTTTGCCCGTGAACAAAGCACGCTTTCCGCGCGTACTGGTTTTGAATTTGTGCTGGCGGGCGTGGTGGATAGCCGCCGTAGCCTGCTGAATTATGAAGGGCTGGACGCCAGCCGCGCGCTGGCATTCTTTGATGATGAAGCCGTTGAGCAGGACGAAGAGTCGCTATTCCTGTGGATGCGTGCGCATCCGTATGATGATTTAGTGGTGCTGGATGTGACAGCAAGCGAGCAACTGGCCGATCAGTATCTGGATTTCGCCAGCCACGGTTTTCATGTGATTAGCGCCAATAAACTGGCGGGCGCAAGCGCCAGCGATAAGTATCGCCAGATTCATGACGCGTTTGAAAAAACCGGGCGTTACTGGCTGTATAACGCCACCGTGGGCGCGGGATTGCCGATCAACCACACGGTGCGGGATCTGATTGACAGCGGCGATACGATTCTCTCGATCAGCGGGATCTTCTCCGGGACGCTATCCTGGCTGTTCCTGCAATTTGACGGTACGGTGCCGTTCACCGATCTGGTGGATCAGGCCTGGCAGCAGGGGTTGACGGAACCCGATCCGCGCGTCGATCTTTCCGGAAAAGATGTCATGCGTAAGCTGGTGATTCTGGCGCGCGAGGCGGGATACGACATCGAGCCGGATCAGGTGCGTGTAGAATCGTTGGTGCCGGCGCACTGTGAAGAAGGGTCTATCGATCACTTTTTCGAAAACGGCGACGCGCTGAATGAACAGATGGTGCAGCGTCTGGAGGCAGCCCGCGAACTGGGGCTGGTGTTGCGTTACGTGGCGCGTTTCGACGCCAATGGCAAAGCGCGCGTCGGCGTTGAAGCGGTGCGTCCGGAGCATCCGCTGGCGGCGCTGCTGCCGTGCGATAATGTCTTTGCTATTGAAAGCCGCTGGTATCGCGATAACCCGCTGGTGATCCGTGGGCCGGGCGCGGGTCGCGATGTGACCGCCGGGGCGATTCAGTCTGACATCAACCGCCTGGCGCAGCTATTGTAATAAAGGCAAGTTCGTGAGCGAAGCGCCGGGTTGCGCTTCGCTCCCTCATCAATACGTTTCAATACGTTATGCAGTCATTCTGTAGATACTGATATACGAAGCGCCATCCGATTGCTGACGAAACATTATGGCGTGATGCTTTTTACATTCTCAACCCGGACATCCATCCGGGGGTAAGGAATATTGATGCCGTTTTCATCCATTGCTTCCTTGATATTTTCCAGAAGATCGTAGTAAGTACTCCAGTACTGAGCGTTGGGCACTCATACGCGAACATAGAAATTCAGGCTAGAGGGCGCAAGTTCGCCCAGGCGGACCGTAATATCGCGGGTTTTATCAATGCGATGATCTTGCTCAATAATACGATGTATCACGTTTTTTACGTCAGCAATACGGCTTTGGTAATCCACGCCAATAATCAGATCAATACGTCGATAGGGGTGTCGTGAATAGTTGATGATATTATCAGCAATAATTTTACCATTCGGGATGACAACTTCTTTGCTATCCGCAGTGAGCAGAGTGGTGGAGAAAATATGGACCTTTTCTACTGTGCCGATAACCAGGCCAATTTGTACAATTTCCCCGGCGCGGAAAGGGCGCAGGGAGACAAGCAGTACGCCTGCGGCAAAGTTGGAAAGTGACCCTTGCAACGCCAGGCCAATGGCTAAACCCGCCGCGCCGATAACGGCAATAATTGAGGAGGTTTCTATACCGATACGGCCAAGAGCGGCTACTGCCGTGAAAGCTATCGTGATGTAGCGAACCAGCGCGGAGAAAAAGTGGACAATAGTGGCATCCACTTGCCGCCTGAGAAGTAATTTTTCCAGCCCCCTCGATAGTAAGCGAGCTATTAACTTACCGATGAAAAGTAGAATGATGGCGGCAACAACATTCCAGCCAAAATGAATTACCGAGTCACTGTGCTCGGCCATCCATTTGATCGCGCCTTTAATTTTTGGAAATAACTCAAAACCTTCCATGTTTATCCTCTGTCAGCAGTATCCGCGGTATTAGCGGTAATAAAACGGTTCATTTTTGCCTGGATAATCGCCGCGCCGACGGGTGGCAGCAGTAACGCCCAGAATAGTGTCCAGCCGGTTCGTATTCCGCCATCTTCGTTTTTATTCGCCAGCAGAGCGCGGATTTCGTCGCTAAGCGTCAGACACAATATGGCTGTGCCAAACGGCATAATGGCTGACAGCCATCCCGCGCCACATGCGGTCATGAGTCGGGGCGAAGGCGCCACAAATTGCATTTCCCGGTGAATTCTGAAGAACCAATAAATAATATAAAATGGAATGAAAAAGGCCAATAATGCGACGACAACGGGTTCTGCGCACTCAGGTCGCTGGGTTGATGAGAACCTTTTGGGTGGAGCAATATAGAAAAGTTCTTTTTTGAGCGGTAATAGTAGCAAAAATGCGATAACCGCTAAAGTAATCGCGATTATTCCTATATAAGGAATTGAGTATATAAATATAGACAGACAGCTAGCGATGATAAATTTGAACAGTAAGCAGAGGCTAAATAAAATAACAAATGTCTGTGTACTGCCGATAGCGCTGAAAAGCAGCATGGGGACTAACAGCGTTACGATCCCCACACCCAGACTAATTAAAAACTGCGCTATGATAAGCCTGACTACGTCAGACGGGCCATTTACGCAGAAGGAACAGACCACGCTAATGATTAACAGGAGCGCAACAAAGTAGAAGGGGTAACAATTTTTTATACGGCAGACAAACCAGCTGGCAACCATACCCAGGAGGTATCCCAGTTGGCCGCAAACGAGAATAACACCAATACGATCGGCTGGAATAGACAGTGATTTACTCCAAAAATAAACACCATACGACGATCCCAGCGAACTGATAAAAGAGAGCACCAAAAAGAAAAAAGTGATCCCCCAGAATCGATAGCTACTCAGGAGATCGGCGCAGGTCCATTTTTTATCTGACATTGACGGTAAAGTAATTTCCATATTTATCCCTTGTTTTCCATAGAAAATAAGAATGTATAGAACTATTTAAATTGATAATAAATATTGATTATGTGAATAACGTTTATAGCCGATTTTAACTTAAAACGAAGGGCCATTTTATCAAATAGTTCTATTCTTTTTCAGCGTATAAAAGCAGGATGTGAGGTGATTAAATCTATAGCGCCTTCTGAATGATAATCTGTGATTTTTTATGCGTGGCATTACATCATTGGGTTAAATGTGATTCCATTGTGAGTTATATTTTTCCGTCAGCAAATACAGAATTTGCGTGACGCGTTTGGCGGAATAGTGGGCGCTTTGCTGGAATTCAGGTTGTTGCCATAGCCAGGTAACAAAGCGGCGACTGGCCGCCAGATTAACGGCGACACCTTGTTCTAAGTGGGAACCAGTTAACGAACAGACCATTTTGCGGTTGTGACCTTGCCCCCAGAGTTGCCACTGATTTTGCCACCATCCCTGCCATGTTTTGCCTAACAGTTGCCACTCTGCGCGGCAATCGTCATCGTTTATCTCTTCCTCAACGAACCACAGCGAGGAGAGACGCTGGCGAAACCGCTCCGCCCATGCCGTAATGACCGCGCCGCGCAAAAAACACTCATGGGCAATGATGTGTGTCGCGACATCAGGAAAGCGGTTTTTCAGCACCCGAAAATGACCATGCGCCGTAATGACCGGGCGAAGTATTGTTCCTTGCGCGTTACGTTTAAGCGCCGCCGGGCCATACTGAATCTCATCGAACTGGCTGCGCTGTAAAAATTGCCGTTCTTTAATGGCGATACGGTGGATAATATCGCCATCCTCACCCTCGGGCGGCGCAATTCCTTTCCAGTGGTAATGCAAACTCTTTCCGGCAGAAAGTAACGTGAAATTGCTGGAAAGGTGAAGAACATTGCCGCGAACAGCGTCAAAACTAAATAAAAAGTACAATTGCTGGAAGGCATTCGCTCCCTGAAACGGTACGAGCAGCGGAATACTGCAAATCTGTTCCGGTGTTTCGGCGACATTCAGCGCGTGCTGTTTTGGCGTCCAGACCTTCTTACAGTACTGGCACTGAAGTCGCTGCGTTCCGCCGGGATTACGTCCATAACGAATCCATGTTTTTTGATAGCAGTCGGGGCAAAAGTGACCATGCTCTTTGGCATATTGCGCGATATAAGCAGACGCCCAGCGGCGAAATTCCCCCTCGTTGAAGAGCGGTGGATAACTGCCGCAGGCTCGACAATGCAATGCCGGATAACCCAGGCGATAGTCCGGCCACACATAATCCGGCGAGTCAGGCAGCCCAAGATTGCGACAACCAGCGCTTTTGCAGGCATTAATGGTGAACAGAGGCGGCATACATTTTACCAACGATTTTGGCAGGTCGTTGATTCTGCCTTCATAAAACGGTACGCGGGTGTGAGGACTCTCACATAAAAAAACCTTTCAGAACGTAACGTAGCGAATCTTTATATGACTGAAAGGGACTTATTTATGAAAGTAAAACTGCTTGCTGCCGGTATTTTGTTCACGCTGCCGTTCTGGGCCTGCGCTAAAGATGTCACCATTATTTACACCAACGATCTACACGCCCATGTGGAGCCTTATAAAGTGCCGTGGATTGCTGACGGTAAACGCGATATTGGCGGCTGGGCCAATATCACTACGCTTGTGAAGCAGGAAAAAGCCAAAAATAAGGCGACGTGGTTTTTTGATGCCGGAGATTACTTTACCGGACCGTATATCAGCAGCCTGACGAAGGGTAAAGCGATTATCGATATATTGAATACCATGCAGTATGACGCTGCCACTATCGGTAATCATGAGTTCGATCATGGCTGGGACAATACATTGTTGCAACTGAGCCGGGCAAAATTCCCTATCGTGCAGGGCAATATTTTTTATGAGGACAGTAGTAAATCCTTCTGGGATAAGCCGTACACCATTGTTGAAAAAGATGGCGTCAAGATTGGCGTAATCGGCTTACACGGTGTCTTTGCTTTTAATGATACGGTATCCGCCGCGACGCGCGTGGGCATTGAGGCACGCGATGAAATTAAGTGGCTGCAACGTTACATTGATGAACTTAAAGGTAAAGTCGATCTGACCGTCGCGCTGATTCACGAAGGCACCCCGGCCCGCCAGTCCAGCATGGGGAATACCGATGTGCGACGCGCGCTGGATAAAGATATTCAGACCGCAAGTCAGGTAAAAGGGCTGGATATTTTGATTACCGGCCACGCGCATGTCGGTACGCCGGAACCGATTAAAGTCGGTAATACGCTGATCCTCTCAACGGACAGCGGCGGTATTGATGTGGGTAAACTGGTGCTGGATTACAAAGAGAAACCACACCACTTTACGGTGAAGAACTTCGAGCTGAAGACCATTTTTGCTGATGCGTGGAAGCCCGATCCGCAAACGAAACAGGTGATCGACGGCTGGAACAAAAAGCTCGATAAAGTCGTGCAGCAGACGGTGGCGCAGTCGCCGGTTGAGCTGACCCGCGCGTATGGCGAATCGTCGTCGCTGGGGAACCTGGCGGCGGATGCGCTGCTTTTTACGGCGGGGAAAGACACCCAGTTAGCGCTTACTAACTCTGGCGGTATCCGCAACGAAATCCCGGCTGGCGCGGTGACGATGGGGGCGGTAATCAGTACCTTCCCGTTCCCTAATGAACTGGTCACGATGGATTTAACCGGTAAACAATTGCGCAGCCTGATGGAGCATGGCGCCGGATTAAGCAACGGCGTATTGCAGGTGTCTAAAGGGCTGGAGATGAAGTATGACAGCAGCAAACCTCTCGGCCAGCGGGTTACCGTGCTGACGCTCAATGGCAAGTCGATTGACGATGCTACAGTTTATCACATTGCCACCAACAGCTTCCTTGCCGACGGCGGCGATGGTTTTGCGGCGTTCACGGAAGGCCAGGCGCGGAATACCTCCGGCGGCTACTATGTGTCGAATGCGATAGTCGATTACTTCAAGGCGGGCAACACCATCACGGATGAGCAGCTCAAAGGGATGCGCGTTGCGGATGTGAAGAAGTAATTTCCCCTGCCGCGGCGCGTTCAGTGTCGCGGCGTGACATGAAGAAAATTCAACTTTGCTGAATATTCCTCATTCTTTGGCGTGATTTTTCAGTTGACGTCCTTCTGCTTTTCCGTCATTTTTACATCTGGACGTCTAAACGGATAGATGTTTACAACACAACAAATAATAACATGCGATTGATGAGGTAAGGTATGAGCTTTTTTCACGCCAACCAGCGGGAAGCCCTGAATCAGAGCCTGGCGGAAGTACAGGGTCAGATTAACGTTTCGTTTGAATTTTTCCCGCCGCGCACCAGTGAAATGGAGCAAACCCTGTGGAACTCCATCGATCGCCTGAGCAGTCTGAAACCGAAGTTTGTTTCGGTAACGTATGGCGCCAACTCCGGGGAGCGTGACCGCACCCATAGCGTTATTAAAGGCATTAAAGAGCGTACTGGGCTTGAGGCCGCGCCGCACCTTACCTGTATTGACGCCACGCGCGATGAACTGCGCACCATCGCCCGCGACTACTGGAATAACGGTATCCGCCACATTGTCGCTTTGCGCGGCGATTTGCCGCCGGGCAGCGGTAAGCCGGAGATGTACGCCGCCGATCTGGTTGGTTTGCTCAAAGAGGTGGCCGATTTCGATATTTCAGTAGCGGCCTATCCGGAGGTACATCCGGAAGCGAAAAGCGCGCAGGCCGATCTGCTTAATCTGAAGCGTAAAGTGGATGCTGGCGCTAACCGCGCGATAACCCAATTTTTCTTCGATGTGGAAAGCTACCTGCGTTTTCGCGACCGCTGTGTTTCTGCCGGTATCGACGTAGAAATTATTCCCGGCATTTTACCAGTGTCTAACTTTAAACAGGCGAAAAAATTTGCCGATATGACCAATGTCCGCATTCCGTCCTGGATGTCACTGATGTTTGAGGGGCTGGATGATGACGCAGAAACCCGCAAGCTGGTGGGCGCTAACATTGCGATGGACATGGTGAAAATTTTAAGTCGCGAAGGAGTGAAGGATTTCCACTTCTACACGTTGAATCGTGCGGAAATGAGTTATGCCATTTGCCACACACTTGGCGTAAGACCGGGTTTATAACCTCCAGCTCCCTGCCGGGAGCTTTATTACACCTCATATTGATCTACATCTCTGTAACTAAAAATATAAAAGGTATTAGCTATCGAATCTGTGGATTAATTCAACTATATCTATTTGCTCCTGGTGTATATCGTAACGGTAACACTTCAAAAGGGAGCTGAGATATGAGCACGACCGACGATACCCATAACACGTTATCCACTGGAAAATGTCCTTTCCATCAGGGGGGGCATGACCGAAGCGCAGGCGCAGGGACAGCCAGCCGCGACTGGTGGCCGAACCAGCTTCGTGTGGATCTTTTGAATCAACATTCCAACCGTTCTAACCCGCTGGGTGAAGACTTTGACTACCGCAAAGAGTTTAGCAAGTTAGACTACTCCGCCCTGAAAGGGGATCTCAAGGCGCTGCTGACCGATTCACAACCGTGGTGGCCCGCCGACTGGGGCAGCTATGTCGGTTTGTTTATTCGTATGGCCTGGCATGGCGCTGGCACCTACCGTTCTATTGATGGTCGTGGTGGCGCGGGTCGTGGTCAACAGCGTTTTGCGCCGCTTAACTCCTGGCCGGATAACGTCAGCCTGGATAAGGCGCGTCGTTTGTTGTGGCCGATTAAGCAGAAATATGGCCAGAAAATTTCCTGGGCCGACCTGTTTATTCTGGCGGGTAACGTGGCGCTGGAAAACTCCGGCTTCCGTACCTTCGGTTTTGGCGCCGGGCGTGAAGATGTCTGGGAACCGGATCTGGATGTGAACTGGGGCGATGAAAAAGCCTGGTTGACTCACCGACACCCTGAAGCGCTGGCAAAAGCGCCGCTGGGCGCGACCGAGATGGGCCTTATCTACGTTAACCCGGAAGGGCCGGATCACAGCGGCGAACCACTTTCTGCCGCCGCCGCTATTCGCGCTACCTTTGGCAATATGGGGATGAACGACGAAGAAACCGTGGCGTTGATCGCTGGCGGGCATACCCTCGGTAAAACCCACGGCGCGGCAGCGGCATCCCATGTAGGGGCCGATCCGGAAGCCGCGCCGATTGAAGCGCAGGGCTTAGGTTGGGCCAGCAGCTATGGTAGCGGCGTTGGCGCGGATGCTATCACCTCCGGTCTGGAAGTGGTCTGGACGCAGACGCCGACCCAGTGGAGCAACTATTTCTTCGAGAACCTGTTCAAATATGAGTGGGTACAAACCCGTAGTCCGGCTGGCGCTATCCAGTTTGAAGCGGTAGACGCGCCGGATATCATCCCGGACCCGTTCGATCCGTCGAAAAAACGTAAGCCAACCATGCTGGTCACCGACCTGACGCTGCGTTTTGATCCGGAGTTCGAGAAGATTTCCCGTCGTTTCCTTAACGATCCGCAGGCCTTTAATGAAGCCTTTGCTCGTGCCTGGTTCAAACTGACGCACAGAGATATGGGACCAAAAGCGCGTTACATCGGACCGGAAGTGCCGAAAGAAGATCTGATCTGGCAAGATCCGTTGCCGCAACCGCTCTATCAGCCAACGCAGGAAGACATTATCAACCTGAAAGCGGCGATCGCTGCATCCGGGCTTTCTATTAGCGAGATGGTTTCGGTTGCCTGGGCATCTGCGTCTACTTTCCGCGGCGGCGATAAGCGTGGCGGCGCTAACGGCGCGCGTCTGGCATTAGCGCCTCAGCGCGACTGGGAGGTCAACGCCGTTGCGGCTCGCGTTCTGCCGGTATTAGAAGAGATCCAGAAAACGACGAATAAAGCCTCGCTGGCCGATATTATTGTGCTGGCGGGCGTGGTTGGTATCGAGCAGGCGGCCGCTGCTGCGGGTGTCAGCATCAGCGTACCTTTTGCGCCGGGCCGGGTGGATGCGCGTCAGGATCAGACCGACATCGAGATGTTCTCGCTGCTTGAACCGATTGCCGATGGATTCCGTAACTATCGTGCGCGTCTGGATGTGTCGACGACCGAATCGCTGTTGATTGATAAAGCGCAGCAGTTAACGTTGACCGCGCCGGAAATGACGGTACTGGTTGGCGGGATGCGTGTGCTGGGAACCAACTTTGACGGCAGCCAGAACGGTGTCTTTACCGACAGACCGGGCGTGCTCAGCACAGACTTCTTCGCTAATCTGCTGGATATGCGTTACGAGTGGAAGCCCACCGACGACGCTAATGAGCTGTTCGAAGGCCGGGATCGTCTGACTGGCGAGGTAAAATACACGGCAACCCGCGCCGATCTGGTGTTTGGTTCCAACTCTGTACTGCGCGCGCTGGCGGAAGTTTACGCGTGTAGCGATGCGCACGAGAAGTTTGTGAAGGACTTCGTCGCGGCATGGGTGAAAGTGATGAACCTGGACCGTTTCGATCTGTTGTAAATCTTATGCCGGATGACGCTAACGCTTATCCGGCCTACCGTCTCATATGCCCACCGGGCAAAAAAATCCCCGCGCAATTGCGGGGATTTTTCATTGCAAGCCGACCTTATTCCCATTCCTGCAAGAAGCGTTGACCGTACTGGTCGGCGACCAGCAGCGCGGCGTACACTTCATCCGGCGTTGCGCCGCCAGGCATGTTATGAATAGTTTCACCTTCTGCGCAGGAGGCTTCCGCGACGGTGCGCATTTTTGCCGGAATATCCTGTTTAATATCCAGTTGCGCCAGCGTAATCGGCAGGCCAACGGAATGGCACAGCGCCGCAACGGTTTCGATTTCTTCGACCGGCGCGTTTTCCAGCACCAGTTGCGTCAGCGTACCGAAAGCGACCTTCTCACCGTGATAATAGTGGTGCGCATCCGGAATCGCCGTTAAACCGTTATGAATCGCGTGTGCTGCGGCCAGACCGCCGCTTTCAAAACCGACCCCGCTCAGGTAGGTGTTGGCTTCGATGACGCGTTCCAGCGCTGGCGTGACGACGTGCTGTTCGGCGGCCAACATGGCTTTTTCGCCTTCTTCGATCAGCGTGTTATAGCATAACTCCGCCAGCGCCAGCGCGGCCTGTGTACACTTACCGCCCGCCATTGTGGTGGCGCCGCTGCGTGAGCAGGCGCGCGCTTCAAACCAGGTCGCCAGCGCATCGCCGATACCGGCTGCCAGCAGACGCGCCGGCGCGCCCGCCACTATCTGCGTATCGACAATGACCATATTCGGGTTATGCGGCAGCAGCAGATAACGGTCAAACTCACCGGCATCCGTATAAATAACCGAGAGCGCGCTGCACGGTGCGTCGGTAGAGGCGATGGTCGGCGCGATAGCGACCGGGACGTTCATAAAGTGCGCCAGCGCTTTGGCGGTATCCAGCGTTTTACCGCCGCCGATACCCAGTACGGCGCCACACTGACTTTTTTCGGCGACGGCGCGCAGCCTGTCGATCTCATTTTGCGAACATTCGCCGCTAAACGGGGCGATTTCTACTGACAAACCGGCATCCGTCAGGCTTTTGCGCAGCGTCTCTTCGGCAAATCCCAGCACGAATTTATCGCCCACAACCAGCCAGTTGTTCGCCATTGGTTTTAAATAATCGCCAAGACGCGCGATGACGTTTGCACCCTGAATATACTTACCTGGTGACTGAATAATGCGATCCATACATTTCTCCCCTACAGGTTCAGATTACCAAAAGCGTTTTTCCAGTCTTGCTCAAACTTCTCTATTGCTGACTCTACCGCAGGCGTATTGAGCATTTGTTGCGCTACATCTAAAGGAAGGGTAATCGCCTGGCAACCTGCCAGTAAGCAATCCAGCGCCTGCCGCGGCGTTTTAAAACTGGCCGCCAGTACCATGCTGTCGGGCGCGTGATGTTCCAGTAGCGTTTGCAGCTCCTGAACCATACGAATGCCATCGCCGCCCTGCGCATCAACGCGGTTGACGTAGGGAGCGACATATTTTGCGCCCGCCAGCGCCGCCAGCAGGCCCTGCGATGCGCTGTAGACGGCGGTGCCCAGCGTCACGATGCCTTCTTTTTTCAGCAATTTAATCGCTGCAAGACCTTCGGCGGTCACCGGAATTTTAACCACAATGCCGGGGATGGCGTTATTCAGCCGTTTGGCTTCTTCCACCATCCCTTTTGCGTCGCGGCTCATGGTCTGCGCAAATAAAGTGCCTTCTTCGCCGATGGCGTTTTGCAGCCTGGGCAGCACATCCCAGATAGGTTCTTTGCTGGCTGCCACAATGCTTGGATTGGTGGTGACGCCGGCAATCGGGAAAATGCGCGCCAGACGTTCAACTTCCGCCACGTTAGCGGTATCCAGATAGAGTTCCATAGTCTTTCTCTTCGTGAGTTTTCGTTATGGACAGGATAAAGGAGCGTGACCCGGATGCGCTATGTGACAAATCTGCCAAAAACTGGACAAATGTGATGTGCTTGGCAAAGTGTGATTTACTTCACGAGTTGGTGATGATTAACGTATAACGTGCTGTTGTATGCCATGTGGGGGAGTGAGGTTTTTGCATTGATATTACAATAATCCAGTAAATGCGCGTTTTATCTACTGTATTCTCTTTATTGGCGTGTGGATTATTTCTCCGTTAGCTGGCTGTGATACTGGCGGCGATACTCCGACGGCGAGCGTTCCGTATTTTTGCGAAACAGGCGGCAGAAATAGTTACTGTCGACAAAGCCGCAGCGGTGCGCCACCTCTTTCACTTTCAGGTCATAACCCTTCAGCAACGTTTTGGCGTGTTCCAGTCGCGTATGGTTCAGGTATTCGTTAAAGCCGATGGCCCCCGTTTTCTGGAACAGGTGCGAGAGGTAATTTGGCGAGATATAAAACGCCTGTGCTACCGATTCGCGCGTCAACGGCGCGGCGTAGCGTTCATCAATATACTCCCGAATGGCTTCAAAAAGCGCGCGGCTGCGGGAGGCGGTCTGGATTTGGCTGCCGAGCAGATCGCGGCAATGGCTTAGTAGGCTGGCGACAATCAATCTGGCCGTTTGCTGCTCTTGCGGCTGCATCTGCATCTCATTAAGCGTTTGTAACAGGAACGAGCCTATACGCGGGCCGCGGCGCGCAACGTGCTGTTTCGTGAGGTTTTGATGCTGCTGACCATCCCAGTGGACTACGCTGAAACCTAACTGCTGTTTGCCAAACAGAATGCTCAGGGTGGTGACGGGCGTTTGCCACTGCGGGATGTTCCAGCCGCCAGCCGGAACGTAGAGAACATCGCAAGGAATGAGCGGGGCGGTAATGCTCATGTCAGTAAGCTCGCCCTCCAGCACAATCTCCAGCCGCGGAAAATCCACCTGGTACGCTAGTTCCGGCGCTGGGCCGCTGGCGCTGGCAAAATAAATCTGGCGCAGCGGCAGCGGACCGTTGATGAGACGGGAGAGAAGGTGGCTGACGTCGTGATACATGATAATCCCCTGCCGATCGCAAACAGAGGAAACAGTAACGTCGAAAACCGATGTCCTCAAGCGATTATTGCCGGATAGCGGCGCTTTGCGCCTTATCCGGACTACGGGAGAGAAGCACGCCAGGCCCGATAAGCGTTAGCGTTATCGGGCAGCATACAGGCTATTGATTACCGACCTGATCGCCATACGGCAACGTATCATAATCAATCAGCGCGTTTTTCTTATACGGGTTGCCAATCCAGCGCGTGGTCTCTTTGAACTGCGGGTTGGTGATGGAACGCGTCGGGTCGTAACCATCATAGGTCAGGCCCGCTAAGTCCGACCAGGTATGGATAAGCTCGGAACTGCTGTACTTACGATCGACATCCTGTGAGAAGTCGCGCGGATGCGCTGCCTGCCATTTCTCTGAGGTCCACAGCAGGAACGGCACCGTATACATATGACGGGTTGGCGAATCTTCGTTTCGTCCCTGCGTCTTATGCGGCGGCGTGTCATACACTTCTTCACCGTGATCGGAGAAGTAGAGCAGGAAACCGTTCGGATCGGTCGCTTTATAGTCCTTAATCAGGCTGGCGACAACATAGTCGTTATACAGATTCGCGTTGTCGTAATCGTTATACGACTCCAGTTCGTCGCTGCTTAATCCCGGCGGAACATGGTCGGTTTTACCATCAAACTTGCCTTGGTTTTCTGGATAGCGGAACTTGTATTTAATGTGCGTTCCCAGCAGATGCACAATAATGAATTTTTTCGGCGCCGGGTCGGCTAACACCGCTTTAAACGGCGCCAGCACGTTGCTGTCATATTCGCGTGCGCTTTGAGTGCGCTGCTGGTTCATATAGAACTGCTTATCAGTCTGCTTAGAGAACACGGTCAGCATGGTATTACGCGCCGTCATCGTCTGCTGGTTAGTGATCCAGAAGGTTTTATACCCGGCCTGTTTCATCATATTCATCAACGATGGCTTCGTCAGATACCAGTCCGGGTTCTTTTCGTCCGCGAACGTTAGCGCCTGTTGCAGAATCTCAATGGTGTACGGTCGCGAAGTTACCACGTTATTAAACACGGTCAGCCCGGGGTCGGTTTTATGCAGCGCGTCCAGTTCCGGCGTGGTTTCACGCGGATAACCGTACAGGCTCATACGGCCACGCTGGGTCGATTCGCCAATCACCAGTACTAGCGTGCGTGGCGCATCGCCGGAGTGGTCCTGGAAGTTAGCCAGCGGCGGCAGGGCATCGTTTTCATTCAGCAGTTTATTCAGCGAGGCGAGCTGTAAACGGTACTGATAGTAGCCAGTAATAAATTGCCACGGCGCGGCGGGCTCCATTCGTGACGCCAGGCTATCCAGCGTTTTCTCCATCGACTTATGCTTGATAAAGGTATTCATTGCGATGGGATGGAGGATCAGCCCGTACAGCAGGGCAAACGACACCAGATAACGCCAGGGCGATGGAATATAAACCGGGCGCAGACGTGTCCACAGCAAAATCGCCGCCACCGTATAAGCCAGCGCGACAAGAACAATTTTCAGACTGAAATATTGGCTTAAATATTCGCTGGCTTCATTGGCGTTGGTTTCAAACATCACAAACAGCACGCTTTGCGAGAACTCCTGCCCGTAGATTACGTAATAGCTCAGCGCCGCCAGCGAGGCGGCCCAAAGTACGACGCCAATAACGGCAGCAATAACCCGGATGCGGCCTGGAAACAGAAAGACCGGGATCAGCCACAGTGAGCTGTACAGTAGCGAATCCCGCAGACCGTTTGTCCCACTGTATCCGGTGAGATAAATAATGGCCTGCAGGAGGGTGGAAAAGAACCAAAAGTAGAGCAGTGCCCAGCCCAGGGCTTTCCAGCTAAACGCGGGTTTAGTCTGGAGTAATGTGGATTGCATAATGAGAGCCTGTCTTTAATCGTAGCGCCAAACGTAACGCCTGAACCTTAAAAGAATCTGAAGCAAACCTGCTTTATGCCGCACGTTTTGCTAAGAAAGATTTACAAATGCATAAAATGCAGACAGGAATATATTGAAAAAATGACGAGGATGACAGCAGTATTTCATGCCGCCCCCACATAACTGCGTGAGGGCGGCTTTCTTTTGGCGTTAGCCGGTGTTGCGCATACCGGCGGCGACGCCCGCAATCGTGACCATCAACGCCTGTTCGACGCGAGGATCGGGCGATTTGCCCTGCTCTTCAGTCAGACGGGAACGATACAGCAATTCGGCCTGCAACACGTTTAATGGATCGGTATAAACGTTTCTTAACTGAATGGACTCCGCAATCCACGGTAAGTCGGCCATCAGGTGCGAATCGTTGGCAATCGCCAGCACCACTTTAATGTCTTCTTCCAGCAGGTCTCGTAGCTCTTTGCCCAGCGGCCAAAGCGTTTTCGCAACCAGACGCTGATCGTAATAGTCGGCCAGCCACAGGTCGGCTTTCGAGAATACCATTTCCAGCATTCCAAGACGCGTGGAGAAGAACGGCCAGTCGCGGCACATGGCTTCCAGTTCGCTTTGTTTACCGTCTTCCACCACTTTTTGCAGCGCAGTACCCGCGCCCAGCCAGGCTGGCAGCATCAGGCGGTTTTGCGTCCAGGCGAAGATCCACGGAATCGCGCGCAGCGATTCGACGCCGCCAGTTGGACGACGTTTCGCCGGACGTGAGCCGAGCGGCAATTTGCCCAGCTCTTGCTCCGGCGTCGCGGAGCGGAAGTACGGTACAAAGTCTTTATTTTCGCGCACGTAGCCGCGGTAGGTTTCACAGGAGATCACGGAAAGCTCATCCATAATATGACGCCAGCTGTCTTTCGGTTCCGGCGGCGGCAGCAGGTTTGCTTCCAGAATTGCGCTGGTGTAAAGCGAGAGGCTGCTGACGGTGACTTCCGGCAGGCCGTATTTGAAGCGGATCATCTCGCCCTGCTCGGTCACGCGCAGACCGCCTTTCAGACTGCCTGGCGGTTGCGAAAGCAGCGCCGCGTGGGCTGGCGCGCCGCCACGGCCAATAGAGCCGCCGCGGCCGTGGAAGAGGGTGAGCTCGATGCCGGCTTTTTCACAAGTTTTGATCAGGGCGTCCTGCGCCTGATACTGCGCCCATGACGCGGCCATAACGCCGGCGTCTTTCGCCGAGTCGGAGTAGCCGATCATGACCATCTGCTTACCCTGAATCAGCCCGCGATACCAGTCGATATTCAACAACTGGGTCATCACGTCGTCGGCGTTGTTCAGGTCGTCGAGGGTTTCAAACAGCGGCGCGACCGGCATGGCAAAGCCGATACCTGCCTCTTTCAGCAGCAGATGCACAGCCAGCACATCAGACGGCGTTTTCGCCATTGAAATCACGTAGGCGGCGATCGACCCTTTTGGCGCTTCGGCAATAACCTTGCAGGTTTCAAGCACTTCGCGGGTATCGTTGCTCGGCTCCCAGTTACGCGGCAGCAGCGGACGTTTGGAGTTCAGCTCGCGGATCAGGAAGGCCTGCTTGTCGGCTTCCGACCAGCTTTCGTAGTCGCCAATACCAAGGTAGCGGGTAATTTCGCCCAGCGCTTCGGTATGGCGGGTGCTCTCCTGACGGATATCAATACGCACCAGCGGTACGCCGAAACACTTCACGCGGCGGAGCGTGTCGAGTAACTCGCCGTTGGCGATAATGCCCATGCCGCAGGCCTGTAACGACTGGTAGCAGGCGTACAGAGGTTCCCAGAGCTGCTCGTTTTGCGTCAGCAGGCCATCCGGTTTGGGCAGTTTCTCGCCTTTCAGACGCGCTTCCAGCCAGGACTGGGTCGCCATCAGACGGGCGCGCAATTTTTTCATCAGGTAGCGATACGGTTCAGACGCGCCTTCTTCGCCCACTAACGCCAGCAGCTCCGGCGTGGCGTCGACCATCGACAGTTCTGATACCAGAACATGAATGTCTTTCAGGAACAGATCGGTGGCTTTCCAGCGGCTTAACAAGAGTACGTGGCGGGTGATATCCGCCGTCACGTTCGGGTTGCCGTCACGGTCGCCGCCCATCCAGGAGGTAAAACGTACCGGCACAAAATCCACCGGCAATTTGTAGCCGAGATTTTCTTCCAGCTGTTCGTTCAGTTCACGCAGATAGTTAGGTACGCCCTGCCACAGGCTGTTCTCAACCACGGCGAAGCCCCATTTGGCTTCATCCACCGGGCTTGGGCGCTGCTTGCGGATCTCATCCGTATGCCAGGATTGGGCAATCAACTGGCGCAGGCGACGCATCACCTGGTGGCGTTCGTAGTCGGCGATATCGGTATTATCAAGCTGTTTCAGACAGTTATTGATTTCACCCATCTTGTGAATAAGCGTACGGCGGGTAATTTCTGTCGGGTGGGCGGTTAGCACCAACTCCAAAGACAGCGACTCTACCGCTTTTTTGATGGTTGCGTCGTTGAGGTCCGGTTGGTTTTTCAGTTTGCGCAGAGTGCGGGCAATCACTTCCGGGTTGCTGGCGGCTTCGCCTTTTGGCGAAATGCTGTGGTATTGCTCGGCAGTATTGGCCAGGTTCAGGAACTGACTAAACGCGCGCGCAACTGGCAGCAGCTCGTCATTAGACAAATTTTGTAGCGTGGTGAGCAGCTCCTGGCGATTAGCTTCATTGCCGGCGCGTGAAGATTTGGATAGCTTACGGATTGTTTCTACGCGATCAAGAATGTGTTCTCCCAGCGCATCCTTGATGGTTTCTCCCAGCACCTTGCCGAGCATACTGACATTACTACGCAACGCGGAATATTGTTCGTTCATATGATCCCAGACACCCCATCTCTGTTGTAATTGTCCTGCATCTTTCACGCTGCGGCGGCGTTGGCTGCGCTCTCCCACCCAGGTCACTTACTTATGTAAGCTCCCTGGGATGTGCTCGTTTGCCGTCTTGCCGCAACGCGAAATCTTTCGGACCAAGCTTTTTCACATCACTTCTCATCTTTATAAAGCCACGTAAAACCCGTGGCGTCAATTACTGCGAAATCGGTTCAGCAAACGAAAAAATGGCGGTAATTTATTAAAGTTAATTCGCATCGTGCCAAATAAGAAATGCTTATGAACATGTGGCGTAGAGACGCCGGATGGCGCTGCGCTTATCCGGCCTACAAGACGGGGGAGGCCCGGTAAACATCGTGTCACCGGGCAATATGCATTAATGCCAGCAAAAATGATGTACTACCTGGGTAATCAATTCCCGGGTTGGCTTAATAAAACGCGTTTCGAGATATTCATCCGGCTGATGCGCCTGATTAATTGAGCCCGGACCAAGCACCAGCGTTGGGCATAATGTCTGCATAAACGGCGCTTCAGTACAGTAGTTCACCACGTCGGTTTTTGTTCCCAACAGTTTTTCTACTACTTCAACCAGTTGGTGGTCCGGTGGACACTCGTAACCTGGAATCGGCGGATGTAATTCCGCCACCGTCAGGCGGCCCGGCCAGCGTTCGCTTACCGGGGCCAGCGCGTCGTTAAGCAGTCCATTAAGGTCGTTTAACGTCATGCCCGGCAGTGGACGAATATCCATATGCAATTCGCAGCAGGCGCAGATACGGTTTGAGGCATCGCCGCCGTGGATATGGCCCAGATTCAGCGTTGGATACGGAACGGTAAACGCCTCGTAGTGATACCGCGCTTTCAGCGAGTCACGCAGTTGCATGATATGGCCAATCGCATCGTGCATCAGTTCAATGGCGTTAACCCCACGCGCCGGGTCGCTGGAATGACCGGACTGCCCCAGGACGCGAACGACATTAGAGATATGCCCTTTGTGCGCGCGTATCGGTTGCAACGACGTCGGTTCGCCAATGATCGCGCAGTCCGGACGTAATGCCGTGGTTTCGGAAAAATAACGCGCCCCCGCCATGCTGGTCTCTTCATCGGCGGTCGCCAGAATGTAGAGCGGCTTTTTCAACTTTGTGACGTCAACGTCACGTAGCGCGTCCAGAATAAAAGCGAAGAAGCCTTTCATATCCGCAGTGCCCAGACCATAGAGCTTATTGTCGTGCTCGGTCAGCGTGAACGGGTCGCGCGTCCAGCGTCCGTCATCAAAGGGAACCGTGTCGGTATGGCCGGTCAGCAGCAAACCGCCCGCGCCATGTCCGGTGCTGGCGAGCATATTAAATTTGTTTCGCGTTCCTGGAACCGGTTGAACCTCTACGTTGAAACCAAGATCGCTGAACCAGCCTGCAAGCAAAGTGATTAAAGACGCATTACTTTGATCGAGGGATTCTTCGGTTGCGCTTATCGACGGTGTGGCAATCAGAGCGCGGTAAATCTCGATAAATGGCGGTAAAACGTTTTTCATTGTTGACACACCTCAGGTCATGATAGTATCAATATTCATGCATTAATTATGAATAAAAATACATTAACGTTGAGCATAAAGGAACCCGATGTTGAATACGCTGATTGTAGGCGCTAGCGGTTATGCGGGCGCAGAGCTTGTAAGCTACGTAAATCGCCACCCACATATGACCATAACCGCTTTGACCGTCTCAGCGCAAAGCAATGATGCAGGAAAGTTAATTTCTGATTTACATCCGCAGTTAAAAGGGATTGTCGACCTGCCATTGCAACCGATGTCGGATGTACGTGATTTTAGTGCAGATGTTGATGTGGTGTTCCTGGCGACAGCGCATGAAGTGAGCCACGATCTGGCGCCGCAATTTTTACAGGCCGGATGCGTCGTATTCGATCTTTCCGGCGCGTTTCGGGTAAACGATCGCGCCTTCTATGAAAAGTACTACGGATTTACTCATCAGTATCCTGAGCTGTTGGAGCAGGCGGTGTACGGTCTGGCGGAGTGGAATGCCGATAAACTGAACACGGCGAATCTGATTGCGGTTCCTGGTTGCTATCCAACCGCAGCGCAGTTGTCGCTAAAACCGCTGATTGACGGCGGGCTTCTGGATCTGACGCAGTGGCCGGTAATTAATGCCACCAGCGGGGTGAGCGGCGCGGGGCGCAAAGCGGCAATATCGAACAGTTTCTGTGAAGTGAGTTTGCAACCGTATGGTGTGTTTACGCATCGTCATCAGCCGGAAATCGCCGTCCATCTGGGCGCGGAGGTCATCTTCACCCCGCATCTGGGGAATTTTCCGCGCGGGATTCTGGAAACCATTACCTGCCGCCTGAAAGCGGGAGTAACCCATGCGCAGGTCGCCGACGTGTTGCAAAAAGCCTATGGCGACAAACCGCTGGTGCGCCTGTATGACAAAGGCGTTCCGGCGTTAAAGAACGTCGTCGGGCTGCCGTTCTGCGATATTGGTTTTGCCGTCCAGGGCGAACATCTGATTGTGGTGGCAACCGAAGACAACTTGTTGAAAGGCGCAGCGGCGCAGGCGGTGCAGTGCGCTAATATTCGTTTTGGCTTCGCTGAAACGCAGTCTCTTATTTAAGGGTGAAATGATGAATCCATTAATTATCAAGCTGGGTGGCGTATTACTGGATAGCGAAGAGGCTCTGGAACGTCTTTTTACCGCGCTGGTCAACTATCGTGAGTCCCATCAGCGTCCGCTGGTGATTGTTCACGGCGGCGGTTGCGTGGTGGATGAGCTGATGAAAGGGCTTAATTTGCCAGTGAAAAAGAAAGACGGCCTGCGCGTGACGCCTGCCGATCAGATTGGCATCATTACCGGCGCGCTGGCGGGAACCGCTAACAAAACTCTGCTGGCCTGGGCGAAGAAACACCATATCGCCTCTGTTGGTCTGTTTCTGGGCGATGGCGACAGCGTAAAAGTGACCCAACTCGATGAAGCGTTAGGCCACGTCGGGCTGGCGCAGCCGGGGTCGCCGAAGCTGATTAACATGCTGCTGGAAAACGGCTTTCTGCCGGTGGTCAGCTCCATTGGCGTAACAGACGACGGCCAACTGATGAACGTCAACGCCGATCAGGCGGCAACCGCGCTGGCGGCGACGCTGGGGGCCGATCTGATCCTGCTTTCTGACGTGAGTGGTATTCTGGACGGCAAAGGCCAGCGTATCGCCGAAATGACGGCGTCCAAAGCCGAGCAGCTTATCGACCAGGGCATTATTACCGACGGGATGATTGTGAAAGTGAATGCGGCCCTCGATGCTGCGCGGGCGCTGGGTCGCCCTGTGGATATCGCTTCCTGGCGTCATGCGGAGCAACTGCCGGCGCTGTTTAACGGCACGCCGATTGGCACGCGTATTCTGGCTTAACTATTTGTTCGCCCGATGGCGGCTGCGCCTTATCGGGCCTACGTGAACAGAAATTATAGGCCGGATAAGCGTAGCGCCATCCGGCAGTGAAATTCGAAGAATTTAAGGAAGTCTATTATGGCACTTTGGGGTGGGCGTTTTACACAGGCGGCAGACCAGCGGTTTAAACAATTCAATGATTCGTTGCGCTTCGATTACCGTCTGGCGGAGCAGGATATTGTCGGTTCTGTGGCCTGGTCCAAAGCATTGGTCACGGTAGGCGTACTGACTGCCGATGAGCAACGACAGTTGGAAGAAGCGCTGAACGTGCTGCTGGAAGAGGTTCGCGTGAATCCGCAGCAAATCCTGCAAAGCGATGCGGAAGATATCCATAGCTGGGTGGAAGGTAAGCTCATCGACAAAGTGGGTCAGTTGGGTAAAAAGCTGCACACCGGACGCAGCCGTAACGATCAGGTGGCGACGGACCTGAAACTGTGGTGCAAAGAGACGGTGAGGGAACTGCTTACCGCTAACCGCCAGCTACAGAGCGCGCTGGTGGAAACCGCGCAGGCGAACCAGGACGCGGTAATGCCGGGATATACCCATCTGCAACGCGCGCAGCCGGTGACTTTCGCCCACTGGTGTCTCGCGTATGTCGAAATGCTGGCGCGCGATGAAAGCCGCCTGCAGGACACGCTTAAACGTCTGGACGTGAGTCCGCTAGGTTGCGGCGCGTTGGCGGGAACGGCCTATGAAATTGACCGTGAACAATTGGCAGGCTGGCTGGGCTTTGCGTCTGCGACCCGCAACAGCCTGGACAGCGTGTCCGATCGTGACCACGTACTGGAACTGCTTTCTGATGCGGCTATCGGCATGGTGCATCTGTCACGCTTCGCGGAAGATCTGATTTTCTTTAATTCTGGTGAAGCGGGTTTTGTAGAGCTTTCTGACCGCGTGACTTCCGGTTCATCGTTAATGCCGCAGAAGAAAAACCCGGACGCGCTGGAGCTGATTCGCGGTAAGTGCGGTCGCGTACAAGGGGCACTAACCGGCATGATGATGACCTTAAAAGGTCTGCCGCTGGCGTATAACAAAGATATGCAGGAAGACAAAGAAGGGCTGTTCGATGCGCTCGATACTTGGCTTGACTGCCTGCATATGGCGGCGTTGGTGCTGGACGGTATTCAGGTGAAACGCCTACGTTGTCAGGACGCGGCGCAACAGGGGTATGCCAACGCCACGGAGCTGGCGGATTACCTGGTCGCGAAAGGCGTGCCGTTCCGCGAAGCGCACCATATTGTCGGCGAAGCGGTGGTAGAAGCTATTCGCCAGGGTAAGCCGCTGGAAGCGTTGCCGCTGGCCGATTTACAGAAATTCAGCCGCGTGATTGGCGACGATGTGTATCCGATATTGTCTTTGCAGTCGTGTCTGGATAAACGGGCGGCAAAAGGCGGTGTTTCTCCGCAGCAGGTGGCGCAGGCCATCGACGATGCCAGGGCGCGCCTCGCGTTATAAGCCTTATAAGCGTAGCGCCATCAGGCAATACTGCCCGGCTGAGCATCAGCGACGCCGGGCTTTTTTACGCAAAAAAAAGCGGACCAGAGGTCCGCAAAAGTTCACGTTGGCTTTAGTTATTTCGGGTTCGAGAGATACCCTCTGAACGGGCGGTGTCTTCAAGGGTTAAACGAGAAACCGCTCCGTTCTGTGATGTATTATTAATCAGAAAGGTTGATAGGGATAATCGTTCGTTGCTATGCTACCTATCGCCATGAACTATCGTGGCGACGGAGGATGAATAATGAATATTCGTGATCTTGAATATCTGGTGGCGTTAGCCGAACATCGCCATTTCCGGCGAGCGGCGGACTCCTGTCACGTCAGCCAGCCAACCCTTAGCGGGCAAATACGTAAGCTGGAAGATGAGCTGGGCGTTATGCTGCTGGAGCGTACGAGCCGTAAGGTGCTGTTTACCCAGGCGGGCTTACTGCTGGTGGATCAGGCGCGTACCGTACTGCGTGAGGTCAAGGTGCTCAAGGAGATGGCAAGCCAACAAGGCGAGACGATGTCCGGCCCGCTGCATATTGGTTTAATCCCAACAATTGGTCCCTATTTGCTGCCGCTTATCATTCCAATGTTGCACCAGACTTTCCCGAAGCTGGAAATGTATCTGCATGAGGCGCAAACGCATCAGTTGTTAGCGCAACTCGATAGCGGCAAGCTTGACTGCGCTATTCTGGCGCTGGTGAAAGAGAGCGAGGCGTTCATCGAAGTGCCGCTGTTTGATGAGCCCATGATGCTGGCTATTTATGAGGATCATCCGTGGGCGAATCGCGATCGCGTGCCGATGTCCGACCTGGCGGGCGAGAAATTGCTAATGCTGGAAGATGGCCACTGTCTGCGCGATCAGGCGATGGGGTTCTGTTTTGAAGCGGGAGCGGATGAAGATACCCATTTCCGGGCGACCAGTCTGGAAACGCTGCGCAACATGGTGGCGGCGGGCAGTGGTATTACACTACTCCCCGCGCTGGCCGTACCACAGGAGCGTAAGCGCGACGGCGTGGTTTATCTGCCATGCATTAAGCCGGAGCCGCGTCGTACCGTGGGGCTGGTTTATCGCCCGGGATCGCCGCTGCGTAGCCGTTATGAGCAACTGGCTGAGGCCATCCGTGGCGCAATGGATGGCCATTTCGACAAGGCGTTAAAACAGGCGGTTTAAGCCGTTCAACGCCGCAACCCGATAAGCTTCCGCCATGGTTGGGTAGTTAAAGGTGGTGTTAACGAAGTATTCGATGGTGTTACCGCCACCTTTCTGCTCCATGATCGCCTGGCCGATATGAATAATTTCGGCGGCGCGTTCGCCAAAGCAGTGAATCCCCAGAATTTCTTTGGTTTCGCGGTGGAAGAGAATTTTTAGCGTGCCGACGTTCATGCCGACGATTTGCGCTCGCGCCAGATGCTTAAACTGCGCGCGGCCCACTTCGTAAGGCACTTTCATTGCCGTTAACTGCTGCTCGGTTTTGCCGACAGAACTGATTTCCGGAATGGTATAAATCCCGGTGGGGATATCTTCGATAAGATGCGCGGTCGCTTCGCCTTTCACCAGCGCCTGCGCTGCAATACGCCCCTGATCGTAGGCGGCGGAGGCCAGACTGGGATAGCCAATCACGTCGCCCACCGCATAGACGTGCGGCAGGGCGGTCTGGTACATACTGTTGACTTTGAGCTGTCCACGGCTGTCTGTTTCCAGACCAATATTCTCCAGCGCCAGCGAATCGGTGTTACCGGTACGGCCATTAGCATAGAGCAGGCAGTCAGCCTTCAGTTTTTTACCGGATTTCAGGTGCATGATGACGCCATCATCGCAGCCTTCGATTTTCTCATACTCTTCATTGTGGCGAATAACCACGCCGCTATTCCAGAAATGGTAAGAGAGAGAGTCGGACATCTCCTGATCGAGAAAGGCCAGCAGGCGATCGCGGGTGTTGATCAGATCCACTTTCACATCCATACCGCGGAAGATGGACGCATATTCGCAGCCGATAACGCCGGCGCCGTAAATAATAACGTGGCGCGGTTCATGGTGGAGACTCAGGATTGAGTCGCTGTCATAAATGCGCGGATGCGAGAAATCCACATCATTGGGATGGTAAGGACGCGAACCACAGGCAATAACAAATTTTTCTGCCGTCAGGGTTTCAACCGTGCCGTCATGGCATTCCAGCGCCAGGGTATGTTCGTCAATAAAATGGGCGTTGCCCTGCAAGATTTCACAGTGGTTACGCTCATAAAACCCCTGACGCATACGCGTTTGTTGATTAATCACGTTATCGGCATGATTAAGGATATCGGCGAATGAAGAACGAAGAAGACGGGAGTGGTCGCTATAGAGCGGGTTTTGATTAAATTCAATAATGCGGCTGACGGCGTGGCGAAGGGCTTTGGATGGAATGGTGCCCCAGTGGGTACATCCGCCGCCAACGTTATGATAACGCTCAATCACCGCGACGCGTGCTCCTTGCTTAACCAGACCCATTGCAGCGCCTTCACCGCCGGGGCCTGACCCTATGACGACTGCATCATAATCCCAGGAATGTGGCATGGTATTACTCACCTGTTTTTATACATAAAATAAACACGATGATAACATTTGCCCAGCTTTAACCCAATTATCGTTGTGCTTTTTTGCGAAGCCGGAGCACAAACTGTCTGTAAACAATCATTCACAATCCAGTGTGAACCCGTTACTTTTATTCTCTGGTATAGTGCCGAATAAGGCATATGGAAGGATTCAGACATTGTGATGGGTGTTAGAGCGCAACAAAAAGAAAAAACCCGGCGTTCGCTGGTGGAAGCCGCATTCAGCCAACTGAGCGCTGAGCGGAGTTTCGCCAGCCTGAGTTTGCGTGAGGTGGCGCGTGAAGCGGGCATTGCGCCAACGTCGTTTTACCGTCATTTTCGCGATGTCGATGAACTCGGTCTGACGATGGTGGATGAAAGCGGTCTGATGCTGCGTCAGTTGATGCGTCAGGCGCGACAGCGCATCGCGAAAGGCGGCAGCGTCATTCGCACGTCGGTCTCCACATTTATGGAGTTTATCGGCAACAACCCCAACGCCTTCCGTCTGTTGTTGCGCGAGCGTTCCGGCACTTCAGCGGCGTTTCGTGCCGCCGTCGCGCGGGAGATTCAGCATTTTATTGCGGAACTTGCCGACTATCTGGAACTCGAAAACCATATGCCGCGCGCGTTTACTGAAGCCCAGGCCGAAGCGATGGTGACTATTGTTTTTAGCGCGGGCGCAGAGGCGTTGGACATCGGCGCTGAACAGCGTCGGCAATTAGAAGAGCGGCTGGTATTGCAACTGCGCATGATTGCGAAAGGGGCGTATTACTGGTATCGCCGTGAGCAAGAGAAAATAGCACATCATTCCGAATAACGTGAAGGACGAGTAATGAAACAGTCAGGTCAAGATAAAGGTACGCTGTTGCTGGCGCTCATCGCTGGCTTATCGATTAACGGCACATTCGCGGCGCTGTTTAGCGCTATTGTGCCGTTCTCCGTATTCCCGGTTATCTCGCTGGTGCTGACGGTATATTGCCTGCATCAGCGCTACCAAAATCGTACTATGCCGGTAGGTTTGCCGGGGTTGGCCGCCGCTTGTTTCATTCTTGGCGTTTTACTGTATAGCACCGTCGTGCGTGCAGAATATCCGGATATTGGCTCTAATTTCTTCCCGGCGGTGCTGTCGGTGATTCTGGTATTCTGGATTGGCTTTAAACTGCGTAACCGCAAGCAGGACACCGCGGAATAGTGTGCGAATGCCGGATGGCGGTATAACCGGCCATCCGACGTACATTTTACCTTGCGGTGAGTAATACCCCGCATTCCATATGATGCGTATACGGGAACTGATCGAATAGCGCCAGGCGAGACACCGTGTGCGTCTGGCTTAACGTTTCCAGGTTTTTGCACAACGTTTCCGGATTGCAGGAAATGTACAGAATACGTGGATAAGCCTGCACCATTTTTTCCGTTTCGCTGTCCAGACCGCTGCGCGGCGGATCGACAAAAATGGTTTCGCACTGATAGCGCTTCAGGTCGATCCCCTGCAGGCGGTTAAACTCACGAACGCCATTCATCGCCTGGGTAAACTCTTCCGCCGCCATGCGAATAATTTGTACATTATCAATATGATTAGCGGCAATATTGTACTGTGCGGCAGCGACGGACGGTTTGGCGATTTCGGTTGCCAGCACGCGGTCAAAATTGCGCGCCAGCGCTAAAGAAAAATTGCCGTTGCCGCAATACAACTCAAGCAGATCGCCTTTTGAGTCTTTCGTCACCTCCAGCGCCCACTCTAACATCTGAATATTCATGGCGGCGTTTGGCTGCGTAAAGCTGTTTTCGACCTGGCGGTAGATCATCTCTTTACCTGCCACAGGCAGACGCTCATCAATATAATCCTGATCCAATTCGATCTTGGTTTTAGTAGCCCGGCCAATCAGGTGTACGTTCAGACCTTGCGCGCGTAAAGCATCGCGTAACGCAGTGGCGGCTTCACGCCACTCTTCGTCCAGCTTCTTATGGTACAGCAACGACACTACCGCCTGGTTGCTCAAGGTCGTGAGATAATCGATCTGGAACAGCTTATGCCGCAGTGCATGATTATCGCGCACGCCGGCAATCATCGCCTTCATTAAGGTATTAATCAGTTGGCTGGCCGCCGGGAAGGTGTCAACGCGAATCCGGCTTTTGGTCTGCTGATCAAACATAATGTGGTACAGGTCATCGCCGTCATGCCACAGGCGAAATTCCGCACGCATACGATAGTGACTGACCGGCGAGCGAAATACTTCCGGAACCAGGCCAGAAAACGGCGCCATCATACTCTGCAAGCGCGCCACTTTTTCGGCCAGCTGCGCCTCATACTGTTCTGTCGGAAGATGTTCGGGGGTCATATCGCATCCTGAATAATAAAAGTACGCGGGGATTGTAGGGATTGCTCAGTGGATGTCCAGCTATTGATGATTTCTGATTTGTGATGCGCGGTCTGGACAGGGTGTTGTGACAGACGGTAGCATCCGTGGGCCGGTCCTGTGAGTTAATAGGGAATCCAGTGAAAATCTGGAGCTGACGCGCAGCGGTAAGGAAAGGTGAGATGAGAGCGTAAGCAGACACTGCCTCCGGCGGGAAGTCATCATTTCTGCTATCCAGCCAACGGATAACCCTCCAAGCCCGAAGACCTGCCGGCTAACGTCGCATCTGGTTTTTCATCATCGCGTACTATCGATGAAGCCTGCGGCATCCTTCTTATATTGTGGATGCTTTACAATGATTAAAAAAGCTACGCTGCTGACGGCGTTCTCCGTCACGGCCTTTTCCGCTTGGGCGCAGGACACTAGCCCGGATACCCTGGTTGTCACCGCCAACCGTTTTCAGCAGCCGCGCAGCGCGGTTTTGGCGCCCGTTACCATCGTGACGCGTCAGGATATTGAACGCTGGCAATCGACCTCCGTAAATGATGTTCTGCGCCGTTTGCCTGGCGTCGATATTGCGCAGAGCGGCGGCGCCGGACAAAACTCCTCCATTTTCATTCGCGGCACCAACTCCAGCCATGTACTGGTATTGATTGACGGCGTGCGTCTGAATTTAGCAGGCGTGAGCGGGTCCGCCGATCTCAGCCAGTTCCCGGTGTCGCTGGTACAGCGCATTGAATATATTCGCGGTCCGCGCTCCGCTATTTATGGTTCTGATGCTATCGGCGGCGTAGTGAATATCATTACGACGCGCGATAACCCAGGCACAGAATTAACCGCTGGGTGGGGAAGCAATAGCTACCAGAATTACGACCTCTCGACGCAACAGCAACTTGGCGAAAACACGCGGGCGACGTTGATCGGCGATTACGAATACACCAAAGGGTTTGACGTGGTAGCGAAAGGCGGTACCGGGATGCAGGCGCAGCCTGACCGGGACGGCTTTTTGAGTAAAACGTTTTATGGCGCGTTAGAACATACCTTTTCTGATCGCTGGAGCGGATTCGTGCGTGGTTATGGCTACGATAACCGTACCGATTACGACGCCTATTACTCGCCGGGCTCGCCGCTGATTGATACACGCAAACTTTATAGCCAAAGCTGGGACGCCGGGCTGCGCTTTAATGGCGAACGTATTCAGTCTCAGCTGGTTTCAAGCTATAGCCACAGTAAAGATTACAACTATGATCCGCACTATGGCCGGTATGATACCTCCGCCACGCTGGATGAGATGAAACAGTACAATGTTCAATGGACCAACAGTGTGGTCGTGGGGCACGGTAATGTTGGGGCGGGCGTAGACTGGCAGAAACAGACTACCACGCCAGGTACCGGCTATGTGCCCGAGGGATATGACCAGCGTAATACTGGGGTTTACCTGACAGGATTACAACAATTGGGTGACTTCACTCTGGAAGCGGCGGCGCGCAGTGATGACAACTCCCAGTTTGGTCGTCATGGTACATGGCAAACCAGCGCGGGATGGGAGTTTATAGAAGGTTATCGCTTTATTGCCTCCTACGGAACCTCCTACAAAGCGCCTAATTTGGGCCAACTGTATGGTTATTATGGTAATCCGAACCTGAATCCTGAAAAGAGTAAACAGTGGGAAGGCGCATTTGAAGGGCTAACCGCTGGCGTCAGCTGGCGTATTTCAGGTTATCGTAACGATATTAATGACATGATCGATTATGACGATCATCTGCAAAAATATTACAACGAAGGCAAGGCGCGCATTAAAGGTATTGAGGCGACGGCGAATTTCGATACCGGACCGTTAACGCATACGGTCAGTTATGATTACGTTGATGCGCGTAATGCGATTACTGATACGCCATTACCCCGGCGTTCCAAACAGATGGCAAAATATCAACTTGACTGGGACGTTTACGATTTTGACTGGGGGGTGACATATCAATACCTTGGTTCCCGCTATGATTCGGACTACTCCGCTTACCCATACCGGACGGTAAAAATGGGCGGCGTCAGTTTATGGGATCTTACGGTTGCATATCCGGTCACCTCACACCTTACAGTTCGTGGTAAAATAGCCAACCTGTTCGACAAAGATTACGAGACAGTTTATGGCTACCAAACTGCAGGACGAGAATACACCTTGTCTGGCAGCTACACCTTCTGAACCACGTCCCACCGTGCTGGTATTTGATTCCGGCGTCGGTGGATTGTCGGTCTATGATGAGATTCGGCGGCTCCTGCCGGATCTCCACTATATATATGCTTTCGATAACGTGGCTTTCCCCTACGGGGAAAAGAGCGAAACGTTTATCGTCGAGCGCGTTGTCGAGATTGTGACTGCGGTACAGCAGCGCTATCCCCTTTCACTGGCGGTGATTGCCTGCAATACCGCCAGTACGGTCTCACTTCCCGCATTACGTGAAAAGTTTGCCTTCCCGGTGGTGGGCGTTGTGCCTGCGATTAAACCAGCGGCGCGGCTGACCGCCAATGGCGTCGTCGGGCTACTGGCGACGAGAGCGACGGTCAAACGTCCTTATACTCACGAGCTGATTGCGCGCTTCGCCAATGAATGTCAGATAGCGATGTTGGGGTCGGCAGAACTGGTGGAACTGGCGGAAGCTAAATTACATGGCGATTCGGTATCGCTGGAAGAGCTGCGCCGCATATTACGCCCATGGCTACGAATGCCGGAGCCGCCTGACACGGTCGTTCTGGGGTGTACGCATTTCCCTCTATTACGGGACGAGCTTTTGCAAGTCCTGCCCGAAGGGACGCGGTTAGTGGATTCCGGCGCGGCGATAGCGCGTCGTACAGCCTGGCTGTTGGAACATGAAGCGCCGGATGCGAAATCAACCGATGCCAATATTGCTTATTGCATGGCAATGACGCCAGGAGCTGAACAATTATTACCCGTTTTACAGCGTTATGGCTTTGAAACGCTCGAAAAACTGGCGGTTTAATGGCGTTTTGGGTAAATACCAGGCACTTGAGAAATTATTTTAAATTTCCTCTTGTCAGGCAGAAATAACTCCCTATAATGCGCCACCACTGACACGGAACAACGGCATACAGGCCGCCGGGTCAGCGGGGTTCAGACCAGAACCTCACGGAGAAAAGCGAAAATAAACGCTTGACTCTGAAGCGGGAAAGCGTAATATGCACACCCCGCGCCGCTGAGAAAAAGCGAAGCGGCACTGCTC
Source organism: Salmonella sp. 2018103 (assembly GCF_026247685.1). Taxonomy (NCBI): domain Bacteria; kingdom Pseudomonadati; phylum Pseudomonadota; class Gammaproteobacteria; order Enterobacterales; family Enterobacteriaceae; genus Salmonella; species Salmonella sp. 2018103. The sequence goes on along the minus strand of NZ_CP111029.1, from coordinate 4,304,902 downwards.
TTTAACAATTTATCAGACAATCTGTGTGGGCACTCGAAGATACGGATTCTTAACGTCCTCGGACGAAAAATGAATACCAAGTCTCAAGAGTGAACACGTAATTCATTACGAAGTTTAATTCTTTGAGCATCAAACTTTTAAATTGAAGAGTTTGATCATGGCTCAGATTGAACGCTGGCGGCAGGCCTAACACATGCAAGTCGAACGGTAACAGGAAGCAGCTTGCTGCTTTGCTGACGAGTGGCGGACGGGTGAGTAATGTCTGGGAAACTGCCTGATGGAGGGGGATAACTACTGGAAACGGTGGCTAATACCGCATAACGTCGCAAGACCAAAGAGGGGGACCTTCGGGCCTCTTGCCATCAGATGTGCCCAGATGGGATTAGCTTGTTGGTGAGGTAACGGCTCACCAAGGCGACGATCCCTAGCTGGTCTGAGAGGATGACCAGCCACACTGGAACTGAGACACGGTCCAGACTCCTACGGGAGGCAGCAGTGGGGAATATTGCACAATGGGCGCAAGCCTGATGCAGCCATGCCGCGTGTATGAAGAAGGCCTTCGGGTTGTAAAGTACTTTCAGCGGGGAGGAAGGTGTTGTGGTTAATAACCGCAGCAATTGACGTTACCCGCAGAAGAAGCACCGGCTAACTCCGTGCCAGCAGCCGCGGTAATACGGAGGGTGCAAGCGTTAATCGGAATTACTGGGCGTAAAGCGCACGCAGGCGGTCTGTCAAGTCGGATGTGAAATCCCCGGGCTCAACCTGGGAACTGCATTCGAAACTGGCAGGCTTGAGTCTTGTAGAGGGGGGTAGAATTCCAGGTGTAGCGGTGAAATGCGTAGAGATCTGGAGGAATACCGGTGGCGAAGGCGGCCCCCTGGACAAAGACTGACGCTCAGGTGCGAAAGCGTGGGGAGCAAACAGGATTAGATACCCTGGTAGTCCACGCCGTAAACGATGTCTACTTGGAGGTTGTGCCCTTGAGGCGTGGCTTCCGGAGCTAACGCGTTAAGTAGACCGCCTGGGGAGTACGGCCGCAAGGTTAAAACTCAAATGAATTGACGGGGGCCCGCACAAGCGGTGGAGCATGTGGTTTAATTCGATGCAACGCGAAGAACCTTACCTGGTCTTGACATCCACAGAACTTTCCAGAGATGGATTGGTGCCTTCGGGAACTGTGAGACAGGTGCTGCATGGCTGTCGTCAGCTCGTGTTGTGAAATGTTGGGTTAAGTCCCGCAACGAGCGCAACCCTTATCCTTTGTTGCCAGCGGTCCGGCCGGGAACTCAAAGGAGACTGCCAGTGATAAACTGGAGGAAGGTGGGGATGACGTCAAGTCATCATGGCCCTTACGACCAGGGCTACACACGTGCTACAATGGCGCATACAAAGAGAAGCGACCTCGCGAGAGCAAGCGGACCTCATAAAGTGCGTCGTAGTCCGGATTGGAGTCTGCAACTCGACTCCATGAAGTCGGAATCGCTAGTAATCGTGGATCAGAATGCCACGGTGAATACGTTCCCGGGCCTTGTACACACCGCCCGTCACACCATGGGAGTGGGTTGCAAAAGAAGTAGGTAGCTTAACCTTCGGGAGGGCGCTTACCACTTTGTGATTCATGACTGGGGTGAAGTCGTAACAAGGTAACCGTAGGGGAACCTGCGGTTGGATCACCTCCTTACCTGAAAGAAGCGTTCTTTGCAGTGCTCACACAGATTGTCTGATGAAAAACGAGCAGTAAAACCTCTACAGGCTTGTAGCTCAGGTGGTTAGAGCGCACCCCTGATAAGGGTGAGGTCGGTGGTTCAAGTCCACTCAGGCCTACCAGATTCGCTCCCGTGCTTTGTTGTGGCAAAGCTCGCATACTTCAGTATGCTTCGCTTCACCACGCCGCGCCCGGAAACGAATCAAAGGTAAGAGGTTCTGACTACACGATGGGGCTATAGCTCAGCTGGGAGAGCGCCTGCTTTGCACGCAGGAGGTCTGCGGTTCGATCCCGCATAGCTCCACCATCTCGTGAGTGTTTACGAAAAAATACTTCAGAGTGTACCTGAAAGGGTTCACTGCGAAGTTTTGCTCTTTAAAAATCTGGATCAAGCTGAAAATTGAAACACAGAACAACGAAAGTTGTTCGTGAGTCTCTCAAATTTTCGCAACACGATGATGAATCACAAGAAACATCTTCGGGTTGTGAGGTTAAGCGACTAAGCGTACACGGTGGATGCCCTGGCAGTCAGAGGCGATGAAGGGCGTGCTAATCTGCGATAAGCGCCGGTAAGGTGATATGAACCGTTATAACCGGCGATACCCGAATGGGGAAACCCAGTGTGACTCGTCACACTATCATTAACTGAATCCATAGGTTAATGAGGCGAACCGGGGGAACTGAAACATCTAAGTACCCCGAGGAAAAGAAATCAACCGAGATTCCCCCAGTAGCGGCGAGCGAACGGGGAGGAGCCCAGAGCCTGAATCAGCATGTGTGTTAGTGGAAGCGTCTGGAAAGGCGCGCGATACAGGGTGACAGCCCCGTACACAAAAGCGCATGTGCTGTGAGCTCGATGAGTAGGGCGGGACACGTGGTATCCTGTCTGAATATGGGGGGACCATCCTCCAAGGCTAAATACTCCTGACTGACCGATAGTGAACCAGTACCGTGAGGGAAAGGCGAAAAGAACCCCGGCGAGGGGAGTGAAAAAGAACCTGAAACCGTGTACGTACAAGCAGTGGGAGCACCCTTTGGGGTGTGACTGCGTACCTTTTGTATAATGGGTCAGCGACTTATATTCTGTAGCAAGGTTAACCGTATAGGGGAGCCGGAGGGAAACCGAGTCTTAATTGGGCGTTAAGTTGCAGGGTATAGACCCGAAACCCGGTGATCTAGCCATGGGCAGGTTGAAGGTTGGGTAACACTAACTGGAGGACCGAACCGACTAATGTTGAAAAATTAGCGGATGACCTGTGGCTGGGGGTGAAAGGCCAATCAAACCGGGAGATAGCTGGTTCTCCCCGAAAGCTATTTAGGTAGCGCCTCGTGAATTCATCTCCGGGGGTAGAGCACTGTTTCGGCTAGGGGGCCATCCCGGCTTACCAACCCGATGCAAACTGCGAATACCGGAGAATGTTATCACGGGAGACACACGGCGGGTGCTAACGTCCGTCGTGAAGAGGGAAACAACCCAGACCGCCAGCTAAGGTCCCAAAGTCATGGTTAAGTGGGAAACGATGTGGGAAGGCCCAGACAGCCAGGATGTTGGCTTAGAAGCAGCCATCATTTAAAGAAAGCGTAATAGCTCACTGGTCGAGTCGGCCTGCGCGGAAGATGTAACGGGGCTAAACCATGCACCGAAGCTGCGGCAGCGACACTCAGGTGTTGTTGGGTAGGGGAGCGTTCTGTAAGCCTGTGAAGGTGGCCTGTGAGGGTTGCTGGAGGTATCAGAAGTGCGAATGCTGACATAAGTAACGATAAAGCGGGTGAAAAGCCCGCTCGCCGGAAGACCAAGGGTTCCTGTCCAACGTTAATCGGGGCAGGGTGAGTCGACCCCTAAGGCGAGGCCGAAAGGCGTAGTCGATGGGAAACGGGTTAATATTCCCGTACTTGGTGTTACTGCGAAGGGGGGACGGAGAAGGCTATGTTGGCCGGGCGACGGTTGTCCCGGTTTAAGCGTGTAGGTGTGTGTTCCAGGTAAATCCGGTTCACTTTAACACTGAGGCGTGATGACGAGGCACTACGGTGCTGAAGCAACAAATGCCCTGCTTCCAGGAAAAGCCTCTAAGCATCAGGTAACATCAAATCGTACCCCAAACCGACACAGGTGGTCAGGTAGAGAATACCAAGGCGCTTGAGAGAACTCGGGTGAAGGAACTAGGCAAAATGGTGCCGTAACTTCGGGAGAAGGCACGCTGACACGTAGGTGAAGTGATTTACTCATGGAGCTGAAGTCAGTCGAAGATACCAGCTGGCTGCAACTGTTTATTAAAAACACAGCACTGTGCAAACACGAAAGTGGACGTATACGGTGTGACGCCTGCCCGGTGCCGGAAGGTTAATTGATGGGGTCAGCGCAAGCGAAGCTCCTGATCGAAGCCCCGGTAAACGGCGGCCGTAACTATAACGGTCCTAAGGTAGCGAAATTCCTTGTCGGGTAAGTTCCGACCTGCACGAATGGCGTAATGATGGCCAGGCTGTCTCCACCCGAGACTCAGTGAAATTGAACTCGCTGTGAAGATGCAGTGTACCCGCGGCAAGACGGAAAGACCCCGTGAACCTTTACTATAGCTTGACACTGAACATTGAGCCTTGATGTGTAGGATAGGTGGGAGGCTTTGAAGTGTGGACGCCAGTCTGCATGGAGCCGGCCTTGAAATACCACCCTTTAATGTTTGATGTTCTAACGTGGACCCGTGATCCGGGTTGCGGACAGTGTCTGGTGGGTAGTTTGACTGGGGCGGTCTCCTCCTAAAGAGTAACGGAGGAGCACGAAGGTTGGCTAATCCTGGTCGGACATCAGGAGGTTAGTGCAATGGCATAAGCCAGCTTGACTGCGAGCGTGACGGCGCGAGCAGGTGCGAAAGCAGGTCATAGTGATCCGGTGGTTCTGAATGGAAGGGCCATCGCTCAACGGATAAAAGGTACTCCGGGGATAACAGGCTGATACCGCCCAAGAGTTCATATCGACGGCGGTGTTTGGCACCTCGATGTCGGCTCATCACATCCTGGGGCTGAAGTAGGTCCCAAGGGTATGGCTGTTCGCCATTTAAAGTGGTACGCGAGCTGGGTTTAGAACGTCGTGAGACAGTTCGGTCCCTATCTGCCGTGGGCGCTGGAGAACTGAGGGGGGCTGCTCCTAGTACGAGAGGACCGGAGTGGACGCATCACTGGTGTTCGGGTTGTCATGCCAATGGCACTGCCCGGTAGCTAAATGCGGAAGAGATAAGTGCTGAAAGCATCTAAGCACGAAACTTGCCCCGAGATGAGTTCTCCCTGAGACTTAGAGTCTCCTGAAGGAACGTTGAAGACGACGACGTTGATAGGCCGGGTGTGTAAGCGCAGCGATGCGTTGAGCTAACCGGTACTAATGAACCGTGAGGCTTAACCTTACAACGCCGAAGATGTTTTGGCGGTTGAGAAGACAACAATTTTCAGCTCAGATTCAGAGTCCGAAGGATTTTGCGCTGAGACAAGGCGGCAAACGCGGCGACGGAAGGAGCATACAGAAGTATGTGACTGACGTTCGCAAGAACAGCCAACGCCGTATCAGCGTAAAAGACACAGGACAGAGCACAAAGAATTTGCCTGGCGGCACTAGCGCGGTGGTCCCACCTGACCCCATGCCGAACTCAGAAGTGAAACGCCGTAGCGCCGATGGTAGTGTGGGGTCTCCCCATGCGAGAGTAGGGAACTGCCAGGCATCAAATAAAACGAAGGGCCCTGTCGGAAGACAGGGCCTTTTGTTTTATCTGTAGTCTGTCGGTGAGCACTCTCCTGAGGAGGACAAATCCGCCGGGAGCGGATTTGAACGTTGCGCAGCAACGGCCCGGAGGGTGGCGGGCAGGACGCCCGCCATAAACTGCCAGGCATCAATTTCGTGAAGAAGCCCATCCAGACGGACGGGCTTTTTTGCGTGTGTGGTAACATTTAAAAATGCAGGCCTGATAAGCGCAGCGCCATCAGGCAACCGGCACCGCCGGATGGCAGCTTCGCCTTATCCGGCCTACGGCATCGACATAATGCCTGTGTATACCGCCTTATTCCGTCGACATAACCGCAAGCCTTCCCTACATAGATGCGGTAAACTAAGCCTGATTTTGCATCAGGAAAGCGTCTATGAATCACTCCCTAAAACCCTGGAATACCTTCGGCATTGATCATTGTGCAAAGCACATCGTATGCGCTGAAAACGAACAACAACTACTGAGCGCCTGGCAGCAAGCAACTCGTGAGGGACTGCCGGTTATGATCCTGGGTGAAGGAAGCAATGTCCTGTTTCTGGAAAATTACGCCGGCACCGTGATCCTTAACCGCCTGAAAGGCATTGAGGTCAATGAAACCGCGGACGCCTGGCACCTACACGTCGGCGCAGGCGAAAACTGGCATCAGCTGGTTCGCTACGCGCTGGATAACAACATGCCCGGCCTGGAGAATCTGGCGCTCATCCCTGGCTGCGTTGGTTCCTCGCCTATACAGAATATTGGCGCGTATGGCGTAGAACTACAGCGCGTCTGCGACTACGTTGACTGCGTTGAACTGGAAACGGGAAAACGTCTGCGTTTGTCTGCGGCGGAATGCCGTTTCGGCTATCGTGACAGTATCTTCAAAAATGAATATCAGGATCGCGTTGCGATCGTCGCGGTGGGTCTGCGTTTGTCAAAGCAATGGCAGCCGGTGTTGACCTATGGCGATCTTACTTGTCTGGACCCGAAAACGGTCACCGCGCAACAGGTGTTTGATGCTGTATGCCATATGCGCACCACAAAATTGCCGGACCCTAAAGTGAATGGCAATGCGGGCAGCTTTTTTAAAAATCCCGTTGTCGCAGCCGATATCGCCATGGAACTACTGGAACGATTCCCCAACGCGCCGCACTACCCTCAGGCAGACGGCTCAGTGAAGCTGGCGGCAGGCTGGCTGATAGATCAATGTCAGTTGAAAGGCGTCACCATTGGCGGCGCTGCGGTGCATCGCCAACAGGCGCTGGTATTGATTAATGCGAATGATGCGACAAGTAAAGATGTGGTGGCGCTGGCGCATCATGTCCGGCAAAAAGTGGGTGAAAAATTTAATGTCTGGCTGGAGCCTGAGGTTCGCTTTATTGGTCAGTTCGGAGAGGTGAACGCAGTGGAGAGCATTGCATGAAAGATACTACCGTTCCCCTGACGCTGATCTCACTACTTGCCGACGGAGAGTTTCACTCAGGCGAGCAGTTGGGTGAACGGCTGGGAATGAGCCGCGCGGCTATTAATAAACATATCCAGACATTACGCGACTGGGGAGTAGATGTATTTACCGTTCCCGGGAAAGGATATAGCTTACCGGAACCCATCCAGTTACTGGATGCTGACCGTATACATAGCCAACTGGATAGCGGAAACGTGGCGGTATTGCCCGTTATCGATTCAACCAATCAGTATTTACTTGATCGAATTGGCGAGCTGCGTTCAGGCGATGCCTGTGTAGCAGAATACCAACAGGCGGGGCGTGGTCGTCGCGGGCGTAAATGGTTCTCACCGTTTGGTGCGAATCTATATCTTTCAATGTACTGGCGTCTGGAGCAGGGGCCAGCGGCGGCAATAGGCTTGAGTCTGGTCATTGGAATTGTGATGGCGGAAGTGCTGCGTGAACTGGGCGCAGATAAAGTTCGTGTGAAGTGGCCTAACGACCTTTACCTGCTGGATCGCAAACTGGCGGGTATTCTGGTCGAGTTAACCGGTAAAACGGGCGATGCCGCACAAATAGTGATTGGCGCTGGTATTAACATGGCAATGCGTCGTGTAGAAGAGGACGTGATAAATCAGGGATGGATCACGTTGCAGGAGGCCGGAATTACGCTCGACCGCAATATGCTGGCCGCAAAGCTGATTTATAAGCTACGTGCTGCGCTTGAGCTTTTTGAGCAAGAAGGTCTTTCTCCTTATCTTTCGCGCTGGAAAAAACTGGATAATTTTATTGATCGCCCGGTAAAACTAATTATTGGCGACAAAGAAATATTTGGTATTTCTCGCGGCATTGATACTCAGGGCGCATTATTGCTTGAACAGGATGGCGTAATTAAACCCTGGATGGGTGGGGAAATATCGCTGCGAAGCGCCGAATAGTAAAAAAGGGGAGTCGGTACTCCCCTTTTTTCTGTTATTTCCGCAATCTTACCTGTTCCACCGCATGGTTAGCGCTCTTGGTCATAATAAGGCTGGCACGTTCTCGCGTGGGTAAAATATTTTGTTTTAAATTCAACCAGTTAATTTCTTTCCAAAGCGAAGCTGCTGTATTAACAGCTTCTTCTTTAGATAATTTCGCATAATTGTGGAAATAAGAGTCAGGATCGGTAAACGCCCCTTCGCGGAATTTCAGGAAGCGGTTGATATACCATGTCTGAAGAAGTTCTTCTGGCGCATCAACGTAAATAGAGAAATCAACGAAATCAGAGACAAATACATGGTGCGGATCGTGAGGATAATCCATACCGCTTTGTAAAACATTCAAACCTTCAAGAATCAATATATCAGGCTGAGCGACGGTTTTATCCCCTTCAGGAATAACATCGTAAATCAAATGAGAATAGACTGGCGCCGTCACGTTTGGTACGCCCGACTTGAGGTCAGAAACGAATTTCACCAGTCGGTGCATATCATACGATTCGGGGAACCCCTTTTTCTTCATTAACCCGCGTTCTTTCAACACCTGGTTTGGGTGGAGGAAGCCGTCTGTGGTAATCAATTCAACACGGCGGTGTTCCGGCCAGCGACTCAGCAACGCTTGCAGAACACGTGCTGTCGTGCTTTTACCCACTGCGACGCTGCCCGCGATACTGATGATATAAGGGATTCGCTGGCCATTAGTGCCCAGAAACTGTTCCAGGACAGCCTGACGACGCAGATTTGAACTGATATAGAAATTTAGCAAACGGGAGAGAGGTAAATATATTTCTGCAACTTCTTCCAGCGATAAATCTTCATTAATGCCTTTTAACTGCGCGATCTCATCCTCGGTCAGGGTCATCGGCACAGAATCGCGAAGCGCAGCCCACTGGCTGCGATCAAACTGTAGGTAAGGCGTCATTAACGATTGCTCTTTTATACTCATAAGCATGTTTCTGGCTGCTATTGCTACATCAGTTCAGCGATGAACGAGGGCCATCCCTGACATGCAACGGCACGTCACATTTAAGTTAATTTGGACAATGGGCAGGAGGGTAACACCAGATGGGGAGGAATAATAAGAAAAAATCTCGCTATGAAAGCTATCCCTGAGAAGCAATGTGACGAATATACCAGATACAGAAGATTGCTTTCTATCGACGGAACGTTGAAATGCCGCATCGTATCCTGGTCTGACGGTCAGTAAAATGCCGAAAATTTATGCTCTCTTGTTTGAAATTAGAGCATTTTTGTCTCTTATAGCGCAAAATGTGAGCGATAGAACATTTTATGCAATTTTTTAGTTGCATGAGCACGCAGGTCTCCATAGAATGCGCGCTACTTGATGCCGACTTAGCTCAGTAGGTAGAGCAACTGACTTGTAATCAGTAGGTCACCAGTTCGATTCCGGTAGTCGGCACCATCAAGTCCGGTGGGGTTCCCGAGCGGCCAAAGGGAGCAGACTGTAAATCTGCCGTCACAGACTTCGAAGGTTCGAATCCTTCCCCCACCACCATTTTCGGCCGCGCGATGGCGCAGCCCGAGACGATAAGTTCGCTTACCGGCTCGAATAAAGAGAGTTTCTCTCGATATTCAGTGCAGAATGAAAATCAGGTAGCCGAGTTCCAGGATGCGGGCATCGTATAATGGCTATTACCTCAGCCTTCCAAGCTGATGATGCGGGTTCGATTCCCGCTGCCCGCTCCAAGATGTGCTGATATAGCTCAGTTGGTAGAGCGCACCCTTGGTAAGGGTGAGGTCGGCAGTTCGAATCTGCCTATCAGCACCACTTCTTTTCTCCTTCCTGTTTTTCTCTTCTGTTTATTAGCATTCAACAAGTCGGGCGTGTTGCCTGGTTGATGTGGTGATATCACCGATTTATCCGTGTCTTAGAGGGACAATCGATGTCTAAAGAAAAGTTTGAACGTACAAAACCGCACGTTAACGTCGGTACTATCGGCCACGTTGACCATGGTAAAACAACGCTGACCGCTGCCATTACTACCGTACTGGCTAAAACCTATGGCGGTGCCGCCCGCGCATTCGACCAGATCGATAACGCGCCGGAAGAAAAAGCGCGTGGTATCACCATCAACACTTCTCACGTTGAATACGATACCCCGACCCGCCACTACGCACACGTAGACTGCCCGGGGCACGCCGACTATGTTAAAAACATGATCACCGGTGCTGCTCAGATGGACGGCGCGATCCTGGTTGTTGCTGCGACTGACGGCCCGATGCCGCAGACCCGTGAGCACATCCTGCTGGGTCGTCAGGTAGGCGTTCCGTACATCATCGTGTTCCTGAACAAATGCGACATGGTTGATGACGAAGAGCTGCTGGAACTGGTTGAAATGGAAGTTCGTGAACTTCTGTCTCAGTACGACTTCCCGGGCGACGACACGCCGATCGTTCGTGGTTCTGCTCTGAAAGCGCTGGAAGGCGACGCAGAGTGGGAAGCGAAAATCATCGAACTGGCTGGCTTCCTGGATTCTTACATTCCGGAACCAGAGCGTGCGATTGACAAGCCGTTCCTGCTGCCGATCGAAGACGTATTCTCTATCTCCGGTCGTGGTACCGTTGTTACCGGTCGTGTAGAACGCGGTATCATCAAAGTGGGCGAAGAAGTTGAAATCGTTGGTATCAAAGAGACTCAGAAGTCTACCTGTACTGGCGTTGAAATGTTCCGCAAACTGCTGGACGAAGGCCGTGCCGGTGAGAACGTAGGTGTTCTGCTGCGTGGTATCAAACGTGAAGAAATCGAACGTGGTCAGGTACTGGCTAAGCCGGGCACCATCAAGCCGCACACCAAGTTCGAATCTGAAGTGTACATTCTGTCCAAAGATGAAGGCGGCCGTCATACTCCATTCTTCAAAGGCTACCGTCCGCAGTTCTACTTCCGTACTACTGACGTGACTGGCACCATCGAACTGCCGGAAGGCGTAGAGATGGTAATGCCGGGCGACAACATCAAAATGGTTGTTACCCTGATCCACCCGATCGCAATGGACGACGGTCTGCGTTTCGCAATCCGTGAAGGCGGCCGTACCGTTGGCGCGGGCGTTGTTGCTAAAGTTCTCGGCTAATCGCTGATAACATTTGACGCAATGCGCAATAAAAGGGCATCATTTGATGCCCTTTTTGCACGCTTTCACACCAGAACCTGGCTCATCAGTGATTTTATTTGTCATAATCATTGCTGAGACAGGCTCTGTAGAGGGCGTATAATTCGAAAGGCGAATAAGCGTTTCGATTTGGATTGCCTCGCGATTGCGGGGTGAAAATGTTTGTAGAATACTTCTGACAGGTTGGTTTATGAGTGCGAATACCGAAGCTCAAGGGAGCGGGCGCGGCCTGGAAGCGATGAAGTGGATAGTTGTTGCCATATTGCTGATCGTCGCAATCGTCGGCAACTACCTCTATCGCGACATGATGCTGCCGCTGCGTGCGCTGGCCGTAGTAATTCTGATTGCTGCAGCGGGTGGTGTCGCGCTGTTGACGACAAAAGGTAAAGCAACCGTTGCTTTTGCCCGTGAAGCGAGAACCGAAGTCCGTAAGGTCATTTGGCCGACTCGCCAGGAAACGCTGCACACCACGCTGATCGTCGCTGCGGTTACCGCAGTTATGTCACTGATCCTGTGGGGACTGGATGGTATTCTGGTTCGCCTGGTATCCTTTATCACTGGCCTGAGGTTCTGAGATGTCTGAAGCACCTAAAAAGCGCTGGTACGTCGTTCAGGCGTTTTCCGGTTTTGAAGGCCGCGTAGCCACATCGCTGCGCGAGCATATCAAATTACACAATATGGAAGAGCTGTTTGGCGAAGTCATGGTGCCGACTGAAGAAGTCGTTGAGATCCGTGGCGGCCAGCGTCGCAAAAGCGAACGCAAATTCTTCCCGGGTTACGTTCTGGTCCAGATGGTCATGAACGACGCAAGCTGGCACCTGGTGCGCAGCGTGCCGCGTGTGATGGGCTTTATCGGCGGTACGTCTGACCGTCCGGCGCCGATCAGCGACAAAGAAGTCGATGCGATCATGAACCGCCTGCAGCAGGTTGGCGATAAGCCGCGGCCGAAAACTCTGTTTGAACCGGGTGAAATGGTTCGTGTTAACGACGGTCCGTTCGCAGACTTTAACGGCGTTGTCGAAGAAGTCGATTATGAGAAGTCTCGCCTGAAAGTGTCTGTTTCTATCTTCGGTCGTGCGACCCCGGTAGAGCTGGACTTCAGCCAGGTTGAGAAAGCGTAAGGCTGCGATCAAAAAAGCAGCGATCTAATCGTTGCATAGGGCGCGAAATTGACATACAATTTCGCGCCTTTTGTTTTTATGGGCCTTATGCCCATGAAGCGATATTTATCACGGGGGAGCTTCTTTGAAGCGATACTACCCAATTCGAGGAATTTAGAATGGCTAAGAAAGTACAAGCCTACGTCAAGCTGCAGGTTGCAGCTGGTATGGCGAACCCGAGTCCGCCGGTTGGTCCAGCACTGGGTCAGCAGGGTGTGAACATCATGGAATTCTGCAAAGCGTTCAACGCAAAAACGGATTCCATCGAAAAAGGTCTGCCGATTCCGGTTGTTATTACCGTTTACGCTGACCGTTCTTTCACCTTCGTTACCAAAACGCCTCCGGCAGCTGTTCTGCTGAAAAAAGCGGCTGGTATCAAGTCTGGTTCCGGCAAGCCGAACAAAGACAAAGTAGGTAAAATTTCCCGCGCTCAGCTGCAGGAAATCGCGCAGACCAAAGCTGCCGACATGACTGGTGCCGACATTGAAGCGATGACTCGCTCCATCGAAGGTACTGCACGTTCCATGGGCCTGGTAGTGGAGGACTAAGAAATGGCTAAACTGACCAAGCGTATGCGCGTGATCCGTGAAAAAGTTGATGCGACCAAACAGTACGACATCAACGAAGCTATTGCCCTGCTGAAAGAGCTGGCCACTGCTAAATTCAACGAAAGCGTTGACGTTGCCGTTAACCTCGGCATCGATGCTCGTAAATCTGACCAGAACGTTCGTGGCGCGACTGTACTGCCGCACGGTACTGGCCGTTCTGTTCGCGTTGCCGTATTTACCCAGGGCCCGAACGCTGAAGCAGCTAAAGCTGCTGGCGCTGAGCTGGTAGGTATGGAAGATCTGGCTGACCAGATCAAGAAAGGCGAAATGAACTTCGACGTTGTTATCGCATCCCCGGATGCAATGCGCGTTGTTGGCCAACTGGGCCAGGTTCTGGGTCCGCGCGGCCTGATGCCAAACCCGAAAGTCGGTACCGTAACGCCGAACGTTGCTGAAGCGGTTAAGAACGCTAAAGCAGGTCAGGTTCGTTACCGTAACGACAAAAACGGCATCATCCACACCACCATCGGTAAAGTGGACTTTGACGCTGACAAACTGAAAGAAAACCTGGAAGCTCTGCTGGTTGCGCTGAAAAAAGCAAAACCGAGCCAGGCGAAAGGCGTGTACATCAAGAAAGTTAGCATCTCCACCACCATGGGTGCTGGCGTTGCCGTTGATCAGGCTGGTCTGAGCGCATCTGCGAACTAAGATTAGTCTTTACGTGGGCGGTGATTTTGTCTACAATCTTACCCCCACGTATTCTGCTAGTTGCAGACGTATATCCGAGATATTCGGGTTGTGGTAAGGCGGCAACTGAGTGAGTCGCCAGGAGCATAGCTAACTATGTGACTGGTGCGAACGAAGGAAGCCAACGCCGACACAAGCTGAATAGCGACGGATAGACAAGATTTGTTCGTTGGAGCCTGGCCTATCCAGGCCTCCGTCGAAGACCGCAGGCGTCTCGCAAGAGGCTTAATCCCCTGCGTAGACGGTGACAGAACGCTAAGATTATTTTTGATACTCTGGCTTGTTTCTGCTCACCGTATTAAGACGCTCTTCTCGTTGAGATGAGTGAAGTGAGTTCCGGAACATGAGTTCCGGCAAACATCCAGGAGCAAAGCTAATGGCTTTAAATCTTCAAGACAAACAAGCGATTGTTGCTGAAGTCAGCGAAGTAGCCAAAGGCGCGCTGTCTGCAGTAGTTGCGGATTCCCGTGGCGTAACTGTAGATAAAATGACTGAACTGCGTAAAGCAGGTCGTGAAGCTGGCGTATACATGCGTGTTGTTCGTAACACCCTGCTGCGTCGCGTCGTTGAAGGTACTCAGTTCGAGTGCCTGAAAGACACGTTTGTTGGTCCGACCCTGATTGCATACTCTATGGAACACCCGGGCGCTGCTGCTCGTCTGTTCAAAGAGTTCGCGAAAGCGAATGCAAAATTTGAGGTCAAAGCTGCAGCCTTTGAAGGTGAGCTGATCCCGGCGTCTCAGATCGACCGCCTGGCAACTCTGCCGACCTACGAAGAAGCAATTGCACGCCTGATGGCAACCATGAAAGAAGCTTCGGCTGGCAAACTGGTTCGCACACTGGCTGCTGTACGCGATGCAAAAGAAGCTGCGTAATCGCAGTTGTCTTTATCAAGCATTTGCTTACGTATAAACTTATTCTGATATTCAGGAACAATTTAAATGTCTATCACTAAAGATCAAATCATTGAAGCAGTATCCGCTATGTCCGTAATGGACGTTGTAGAACTGATTTCTGCAATGGAAGAAAAATTCGGTGTTTCCGCTGCTGCTGCTGTAGCTGTAGCTGCTGGCCCGGCTGAAGCTGCTGAAGAAAAAACTGAATTCGACGTAATTCTGAAAGCTGCTGGCGCTAACAAAGTTGCTGTTATCAAAGCAGTACGTGGCGCAACTGGCCTGGGTCTGAAAGAAGCTAAAGACCTGGTAGAATCTGCTCCGGCCGCTCTGAAAGAAGGCGTGAGCAAAGATGACGCTGAAGCACTGAAAAAATCTCTGGAAGAAGCTGGCGCTGAAGTTGAAGTTAAATAAGCCAACCCTTCCGGTTGCAGCCTGAGAAATCAGGCTGATGGCTGGTGACTTTTTAGTCACCAGCCTTTTTGCGCTGTAAGGCGCCAGTAGCGTTTCACACTGTTTGACTACTGCTGTGCCTTTCAATGCTTGTTTCTATCGACGACTTAATATACTGCGACAGAGCGTACGTTCTGTGTAAATCGCAATGAAATGGTTTAAGCGTGATAGCAACAGGCATTGCGGAAAGTATCCATTTTCCGGTCAACAAAATAGTGTTGCACAAACTGTCCCCCGCAGGACAGATGGGTCGACTTGTCAGCGAGCTGAGGAACCCTATGGTTTACTCCTATACCGAGAAAAAACGTATTCGTAAGGATTTTGGTAAACGTCCACAAGTTCTGGATGTACCTTATCTCCTTTCTATCCAGCTTGACTCGTTTCAGAAGTTTATCGAGCAAGATCCTGAAGGGCAGTACGGCCTGGAAGCAGCCTTCCGTTCCGTGTTCCCGATTCAGAGCTACAGCGGTAATTCCGAGCTGCAGTACGTCAGCTACCGCCTTGGCGAACCGGTGTTTGACGTTCAGGAATGTCAGATCCGTGGCGTGACCTATTCCGCACCGCTGCGCGTAAAACTGCGTCTGGTGATCTACGAGCGCGAAGCGCCGGAAGGCACCGTTAAAGACATTAAAGAACAAGAAGTCTACATGGGCGAAATTCCGCTCATGACCGACAACGGTACCTTTGTTATCAACGGTACTGAGCGTGTTATTGTTTCTCAGCTGCACCGTAGTCCGGGCGTCTTCTTTGACTCCGACAAAGGTAAAACCCACTCTTCGGGTAAAGTGCTGTATAACGCGCGCATCATTCCTTACCGTGGTTCCTGGCTGGACTTCGAATTCGATCCGAAGGACAACCTGTTCGTGCGTATCGACCGTCGCCGTAAACTGCCTGCGACCATCATCCTGCGTGCGCTGAACTACACCACTGAGCAGATCCTTGACCTGTTCTTTGAGAAAGTCGTCTTCGAAATTCGCGACAACAAGCTGCAGATGGAGCTGATTCCAGAACGTCTGCGCGGCGAAACTGCGTCGTTCGATATCGAAGCTAACGGCAAAGTGTACGTTGAAAAAGGTCGTCGCATTACCGCGCGTCACATCCGTCAGCTGGAAAAAGACGATATCAAGCATATCGAAGTTCCGGTTGAGTACATCGCAGGCAAAGTCGTCTCTAAAGACTACGTTGACGAATCCACTGGCGAGCTGATCTGCGCGGCGAACATGGAGCTGAGCCTGGATCTGCTGGCTAAACTGAGCCAGTCCGGCCACAAGCGTATCGAAACGCTGTTTACCAACGATCTGGACCACGGCCCGTACATTTCTGAAACGGTACGCGTCGACCCAACTAACGATCGTCTGAGCGCGCTGGTAGAAATCTACCGCATGATGCGCCCTGGTGAGCCGCCGACTCGTGAAGCGGCTGAAAGCCTGTTCGAGAACCTGTTCTTCTCCGAAGACCGCTATGACCTGTCTGCGGTGGGTCGTATGAAGTTCAACCGTTCTCTGCTGCGCGACGAAATCGAAGGTTCCGGTATCCTGAGCAAAGACGACATCATTGATGTCATGAAGAAGCTCATCGATATCCGTAACGGTAAAGGCGAAGTGGATGATATCGACCACCTCGGCAACCGTCGTATCCGTTCCGTCGGCGAAATGGCGGAAAACCAGTTCCGCGTTGGCCTGGTGCGTGTAGAGCGTGCGGTGAAAGAGCGTCTGTCTCTGGGCGATCTGGATACCCTGATGCCTCAGGATATGATCAACGCCAAGCCGATTTCCGCGGCAGTGAAAGAGTTCTTTGGTTCCAGCCAGCTGTCTCAGTTTATGGACCAGAACAACCCGCTGTCTGAGATTACGCACAAACGTCGTATCTCCGCACTCGGCCCAGGCGGTCTGACCCGCGAACGCGCAGGCTTCGAAGTTCGAGACGTACACCCGACGCACTACGGTCGCGTATGTCCAATCGAAACGCCGGAAGGTCCGAACATCGGTCTGATCAACTCCCTGTCCGTGTACGCACAGACTAACGAATATGGCTTCCTTGAGACGCCGTACCGTCGTGTGGTTGATGGCGTGGTCACTGACGAAATTCATTACCTGTCTGCTATCGAAGAAGGCAACTACGTTATCGCTCAGGCGAACTCCAACCTGGATGACGAAGGCCACTTTGTAGAAGATCTGGTTACCTGCCGTAGCAAAGGCGAATCCAGCTTGTTCAGCCGTGACCAGGTTGACTACATGGACGTATCCACCCAGCAGGTGGTCTCCGTCGGTGCGTCCCTGATCCCGTTCCTGGAACACGATGACGCCAACCGTGCATTGATGGGTGCGAACATGCAACGTCAGGCGGTTCCGACTCTGCGTGCTGATAAGCCGCTGGTGGGTACCGGTATGGAACGTGCTGTCGCCGTCGACTCCGGTGTTACTGCAGTAGCTAAACGTGGCGGTACTGTTCAGTACGTGGATGCATCCCGTATCGTTATCAAAGTTAACGAAGACGAGATGTACCCGGGCGAAGCGGGTATCGACATCTATAACCTGACCAAATACACCCGCTCTAACCAGAACACCTGTATCAACCAGATGCCATGTGTGTCTCTGGGCGAGCCGGTTGAACGCGGCGACGTGCTGGCAGACGGTCCGTCCACCGACCTCGGTGAACTGGCGCTCGGTCAGAACATGCGCGTGGCGTTCATGCCGTGGAACGGCTACAACTTCGAAGACTCCATCCTCGTATCCGAGCGTGTTGTCCAGGAAGACCGTTTCACCACCATCCACATTCAGGAACTGGCGTGCGTGTCCCGTGACACCAAGCTGGGGCCGGAAGAGATCACCGCTGATATCCCGAACGTGGGTGAAGCTGCGCTCTCCAAACTGGATGAATCCGGTATCGTTTACATCGGCGCGGAAGTGACCGGCGGTGACATTCTGGTCGGTAAGGTGACGCCGAAAGGTGAAACCCAGCTGACGCCGGAAGAGAAACTGCTGCGTGCGATCTTCGGTGAGAAAGCGTCTGACGTTAAAGACTCTTCTCTGCGCGTACCTAACGGTGTCTCCGGTACGGTTATCGACGTTCAGGTCTTTACTCGCGATGGCGTAGAAAAAGACAAACGTGCTCTGGAAATCGAAGAGATGCAGCTCAAGCAGGCGAAAAAAGACCTGTCTGAAGAACTGCAAATCCTCGAAGCGGGCCTGTTTAGCCGTATCCGTGCGGTGCTGGTGTCCGGCGGCGTTGAAGCTGAGAAGCTCGACAAACTGCCGCGCGACCGCTGGCTGGAACTCGGTCTGACCGACGAAGAGAAACAAAATCAGCTGGAACAACTGGCTGAGCAGTATGACGAACTGAAACACGAGTTCGAGAAAAAACTTGAAGCGAAGCGCCGTAAAATCACCCAGGGCGACGATCTGGCGCCGGGCGTGCTGAAGATCGTGAAGGTCTATCTGGCCGTTAAACGCCGTATCCAGCCGGGTGATAAGATGGCAGGTCGTCACGGTAACAAGGGTGTTATCTCTAAGATCAACCCGATCGAAGACATGCCTTACGATGAAAACGGCACGCCGGTAGACATCGTACTGAACCCGCTGGGCGTACCGTCTCGTATGAACATCGGTCAGATTCTGGAAACCCACCTGGGTATGGCTGCGAAAGGTATCGGCGATAAGATCAACGCCATGCTGAAACAGCAGCAGGAAGTCGCGAAACTGCGCGAATTCATCCAGCGTGCCTACGATCTGGGCGCCGACGTTCGTCAGAAAGTCGACCTGAGCACCTTCAGCGATGATGAAGTGCTGCGTCTGGCAGAAAACCTGCGTAAAGGTATGCCGATTGCCACACCAGTGTTCGACGGTGCGAAAGAAGCGGAAATCAAAGAGCTGCTGAAACTGGGCGACCTGCCGACCTCCGGTCAGATCACCCTGTTCGATGGTCGTACGGGTGAACAGTTCGAACGTCCGGTAACCGTCGGTTACATGTACATGCTGAAACTGAACCACCTGGTTGATGACAAGATGCATGCGCGTTCTACCGGTTCTTACAGCCTGGTTACTCAGCAGCCGCTGGGTGGTAAGGCGCAGTTCGGTGGTCAGCGCTTCGGGGAGATGGAAGTGTGGGCGCTGGAAGCTTACGGCGCCGCCTACACCCTACAGGAAATGCTCACCGTTAAGTCTGATGACGTGAACGGCCGTACCAAGATGTATAAGAACATCGTGGACGGCAACCATCAGATGGAACCGGGTATGCCGGAATCCTTCAACGTTCTGTTGAAAGAGATCCGCTCGCTGGGCATCAACATCGAACTGGAAGACGAGTAATTCTCGCTCAAACAGGTCACTGGTGTCGGGGTAAAACCCGACACCAGATTGTGCTAACTCCGACGGGAGCAAATCCGTGAAAGATTTATTAAAGTTTCTGAAAGCGCAGACTAAAACCGAAGAGTTTGATGCGATCAAAATTGCTCTGGCTTCGCCAGACATGATCCGTTCATGGTCTTTCGGTGAAGTTAAAAAGCCGGAAACCATCAACTACCGTACGTTCAAACCTGAGCGTGACGGCCTTTTCTGCGCCCGTATCTTTGGGCCGGTAAAAGACTACGAGTGCCTGTGCGGTAAGTACAAGCGCCTGAAACACCGTGGTGTTATTTGTGAGAAGTGCGGCGTTGAAGTGACCCAGACCAAAGTACGCCGTGAGCGTATGGGCCACATTGAGCTGGCGTCTCCGACTGCTCACATCTGGTTCCTGAAATCGCTGCCGTCCCGTATCGGTCTGCTGCTCGATATGCCGCTGCGCGATATCGAACGCGTACTGTACTTCGAATCTTATGTGGTTATCGAAGGCGGTATGACCAACCTGGAACGTCAACAGATCCTGACTGAAGAGCAGTATCTGGACGCGCTGGAAGAGTTCGGTGACGAATTCGACGCGAAGATGGGTGCGGAAGCTATCCAGGCCCTGCTGAAGAGCATGGATCTGGAGCAAGAGTGTGAAACTCTGCGCGAAGAGCTGAACGAAACCAACTCCGAAACCAAGCGTAAGAAGCTGACCAAGCGTATCAAACTGCTGGAAGCCTTCGTACAGTCTGGCAACAAGCCAGAGTGGATGATCCTGACCGTTCTGCCGGTTCTGCCGCCAGATCTGCGTCCGCTGGTTCCGCTGGATGGTGGTCGTTTCGCCACGTCAGATCTGAACGATCTGTATCGTCGCGTCATTAACCGTAACAACCGTCTGAAGCGTCTGCTGGATCTGGCTGCGCCGGACATCATCGTACGCAACGAAAAACGTATGCTGCAGGAAGCGGTTGACGCCCTGCTGGATAACGGTCGTCGCGGTCGTGCGATCACCGGTTCTAACAAGCGTCCTCTGAAATCTTTGGCCGACATGATCAAAGGTAAACAGGGTCGTTTCCGTCAGAACCTGCTCGGTAAGCGTGTTGACTACTCCGGTCGTTCTGTTATCACCGTAGGTCCATACCTGCGTCTGCACCAGTGCGGTCTGCCGAAGAAAATGGCGCTGGAGCTGTTCAAACCGTTCATCTACGGCAAACTGGAATTGCGTGGCCTTGCCACCACCATCAAAGCCGCGAAGAAAATGGTTGAGCGCGAAGAAGCTGTCGTTTGGGATATCCTGGACGAAGTGATCCGCGAACACCCGGTACTGCTGAACCGTGCGCCGACTCTGCACCGTTTGGGTATCCAGGCATTCGAACCGGTACTGATCGAAGGTAAAGCTATCCAGCTGCACCCGCTGGTCTGTGCGGCCTATAACGCCGACTTCGATGGTGACCAGATGGCTGTTCACGTACCGCTGACGCTGGAAGCCCAGCTGGAAGCGCGTGCGCTGATGATGTCCACCAACAACATCCTGTCTCCGGCGAACGGCGAACCTATCATCGTTCCGTCTCAGGACGTGGTACTGGGTCTGTACTACATGACCCGTGACTGTGTTAACGCCAAAGGCGAAGGCATGGTGCTGACTGGCCCGAAAGAAGCTGAGCGTATCTATCGCGCAGGTCTGGCCTCTCTGCATGCGCGCGTTAAAGTGCGTATCACTGAATATGAAAAAGATGAAAACGGCGAATTCGTTGCGCACACCAGCCTGAAAGACACGACCGTTGGTCGCGCCATTCTGTGGATGATCGTACCGAAAGGTCTGCCTTTCTCCATCGTCAACCAGGCGCTGGGCAAGAAAGCGATCTCCAAAATGCTGAACACTTGCTACCGTATTCTGGGTCTGAAACCGACCGTTATTTTTGCGGACCAGACGATGTACACCGGCTTTGCTTATGCAGCGCGTTCAGGTGCGTCCGTTGGTATTGATGACATGGTCATCCCGGAGAAAAAACACGAGATCATCTCTGAGGCGGAAGCTGAAGTTGCTGAGATCCAGGAGCAGTTCCAGTCCGGTCTGGTAACCGCTGGCGAACGCTATAACAAAGTTATCGATATCTGGGCTGCGGCGAACGATCGTGTATCCAAAGCGATGATGGATAACCTGCAAACCGAAACCGTGATTAACCGTGACGGCCAGGAAGAGCAGCAGGTTTCCTTCAACAGCATCTACATGATGGCCGACTCCGGTGCGCGTGGTTCTGCGGCACAGATTCGTCAGCTGGCCGGTATGCGTGGTCTGATGGCGAAGCCAGATGGCTCCATCATCGAAACGCCAATCACCGCGAACTTCCGTGAAGGTCTGAACGTACTCCAGTACTTCATCTCCACGCACGGTGCGCGTAAAGGTCTGGCGGATACCGCACTGAAAACAGCGAACTCCGGTTATCTGACCCGTCGTCTGGTTGACGTCGCGCAGGATCTGGTGGTGACCGAAGATGACTGTGGTACGCACGAAGGTATCCTGATGACCCCGGTTATCGAGGGTGGCGACGTGAAAGAGCCGCTGCGTGACCGCGTTCTGGGTCGTGTGACGGCGGAAGATGTGCTGAAACCGGGTACCGCGGACATTCTGGTTCCACGCAACACGTTGCTGCACGAACAGTGGTGTGACCTGCTGGAAGCAAACTCCGTTGACGCCGTTAAAGTGCGTTCCGTTGTATCCTGCGACACCGACTTTGGTGTATGTGCGCACTGCTATGGTCGTGACCTGGCGCGTGGCCACATCATCAACAAAGGTGAAGCTATCGGCGTTATCGCGGCACAGTCCATCGGTGAACCGGGTACACAGCTGACGATGCGTACGTTCCACATCGGTGGTGCGGCATCGCGTGCGGCTGCTGAATCCAGCATTCAGGTGAAAAACAAAGGTAGCATCAAGCTCAGCAACGTGAAGTCGGTTGTGAACTCCAGCGGTAAACTGGTTATCACTTCCCGTAACACCGAACTGAAGCTGATCGACGAATTCGGTCGTACCAAAGAGAGCTATAAAGTGCCTTATGGCGCTGTCATGGCGAAAGGTGATGGCGAGCAGGTTGCCGGCGGCGAAACCGTGGCAAACTGGGACCCGCACACCATGCCGGTTATCACCGAAGTGAGTGGTTTCATCCGCTTCACTGACATGATCGACGGTCAGACCATTACGCGTCAGACCGACGAGCTGACCGGTTTGTCTTCGCTGGTGGTTCTGGATTCGGCTGAACGTACTACTGGTGGTAAGGATCTGCGTCCGGCGCTGAAAATCGTTGATGCTCAGGGTAATGACGTTCTGATCCCGGGTACCGATATGCCTGCGCAGTACTTCCTGCCGGGTAAAGCGATTGTACAGCTGGAAGATGGCGTACAGATCAGTTCTGGTGACACCCTGGCGCGTATTCCGCAGGAATCCGGCGGTACCAAGGATATCACCGGTGGTCTGCCGCGCGTTGCGGACCTGTTCGAAGCGCGTCGTCCGAAAGAGCCGGCAATCCTTGCTGAAATCGCAGGTATCGTTTCCTTCGGTAAAGAAACCAAAGGCAAACGTCGTCTGGTGATTACGCCGGTTGATGGTAGTGACCCGTACGAAGAGATGATTCCGAAATGGCGTCAGCTCAACGTGTTCGAAGGGGAACGTGTAGAACGTGGTGATGTGATTTCCGATGGTCCGGAAGCGCCGCACGACATTCTGCGTCTGCGTGGCGTTCATGCTGTGACGCGTTACATCGTTAACGAAGTCCAGGATGTATACCGTCTGCAGGGCGTTAAGATTAACGATAAACACATCGAAGTTATCGTTCGTCAGATGCTGCGTAAAGCGACCATCGAAAGCGCCGGTAGTTCCGACTTCCTGGAAGGCGAACAGGTTGAATACTCTCGCGTCAAGATCGCTAATCGCGAGCTGGAAGCGAACGGCAAAGTGGGGGCTACCTTCTCCCGCGATCTGTTGGGTATCACCAAAGCGTCTCTGGCAACCGAATCGTTCATCTCTGCCGCATCGTTCCAGGAGACCACGCGTGTCCTGACCGAAGCAGCCGTTGCGGGCAAACGCGACGAACTGCGCGGCCTGAAAGAGAACGTTATCGTGGGTCGTCTGATTCCGGCCGGTACCGGTTATGCGTACCACCAGGATCGTATGCGCCGTCGCGCCGCAGGCGAGCAGCCAGCAGCACCGCAGGTCACTGCGGAAGATGCATCTGCCAGCCTGGCAGAACTGCTGAACGCAGGTCTGGGCGGTTCTGATAACGAGTAATCGTTAAATGGTGGAGGGGTATTTGTCCCTCCACCAGCTTCATGCTGGATGCCGAATTCCGGGTCGCTTGCCTACAAGGAAAGAAAATGCCAGCGATTATTTCATTAACCTATTTAATGTTTAGTCTTTTGGTATTTACAAAAAAGATAACCATTTCAAACGTTCTGTCCGCTTTTTTATTGTTTCTATCGTTATATATACTTCACCATAAATCATTACTTATATTTATTTATTGTCTTATTATTATTGTCGCCACCGTTATTCTTCTTCGAGTCAAAATCAGCGCGGATAAAAAAGCCGTATTTTATTTTTCAATGCCATGCTGGCTCTTGATTTTATCTGTAATTATAAATTTAATGAATAAATGAATTATTTTTTCATGACTCTTGTTTCTCGCATTATTTGTGAAAACTCATTGTCACTGGTTATATGAATAAATTGTCCAGTTTTTGCATTATATTTTGCCATCGCACAGGGAAGACTATTACCGCCGTTAGCCATAACAAATTTTGCTTTTGTATTACGATAAAGATTGACGCCAGGAATGGGGTCTTGACCGAATGTATAAGGCGTTGGGACAATCACATTATGTTTGTTTGAGAACCACTTTGCTAAAATCCCGTCAACGCCATCAACCGGCGTAATAAAAGTAGAGAATCCACAATACTCAAAATTGAAATTTTTTACCATTGGGTTTGGTTTTTTCTGTAACATTGAATCCAAATGTGACTTTAAATTTATCCCATAAATCTAACTTATTAAAGTCTATTAGCCCGCCATTATAAAATGCCTGCTGTTCATACATTAAATGATAAACCTGTTTTATTGGTTGTTTACGCGGGAAATTTTAAATCATTAAATGGAGTATTTAATTCCATTAAGGTCTTTGTTTGCTCTTATTACAGGAATTATAAATATGATGCCATTTGTGGAATAAAAATAAAGTTAATAAATTATTTATTTAATTGCTCACTAGTAGGATATTTATGTATCCATCGGTTAATGCTTAGTTTAACATCTTTTAGCTGACAGCGATTGCAACGCTAAAAAACATGTGCTAATAATCATCATGTAAAATATGTAATGAAGTAAGTATGGAGCATTTAATTGTTATGATCCCACCATTAAATAGATATGTTCCCGCGCTTTCAAAAAATGAATTGGTTAAAACTGTTACCGCCAGGGACATTCAGTTTACAAGTTTTAATGGAAAAGATTATCCCTTGTGCTTTTTAGATGAGAAAACCCCTCTTCTTTTCCAGTGGTTTGAGCGGAATCCTGCTCGCTTTGGGAAAAATGATATACCTATAATTAACACAGAGAAAAACCCCTACCTTAACAATATCATTAAAGCAGCAACAATTGAAAAAGAACGTCTTATAGGTATTTTTGTAGATGGTGATTTTTTCCCGGGACAAAAGGATGCTTTTTCAAAACTTGAGTATGACTATGAAAACATAAAAGTCATATATAGAAATGATATTGACTTTAGCATATACGATAAAAAATTATCAGAAATTTATATGGAAAATATTTCTAAGCAAGAATCCATGCCAGAAGAAAAAAGGGATTGTCATTTACTGCAGCTATTGAAAAAAGAATTGAGTGATATTCAAGAGGGTAATGATTCATTAATTAAATCTTACTTGCTGGATAAAGGCCATGGATGGTTTGATTTTTACAGGAATATGGCTATGTTAAAGGCTGGTCAGTTATTTTTAGAGGCGGATAAGGTTGGGTGTTATGATTTATCAACAAATAATGGGTGTATATATCTCGATGCTGATATGATTATCACGGAAAAATTGGGGGGGATATATATTCCGGATGGAATCGCTGTTCATGTAGAAAGGATAGATGGCCGTGCTTCTATGGAGAACGGGATAATAGCTGTTGATCGCAATAACCACCCGGCTTTACTTGCTGGATTGGAAATAATGCATACTAAATTTGATGCTGATCCCTATTCTGATGGTGTATGTAATGGAATTAGAAAACATTTTAATTATTCTTTAAATGAAGATTATAATTCTTTTTGCGATTTTATTGAGTTTAAGCATGATAACATTATAATGAATACCAGTCAGTTTACGCAAAGTTCATGGGCGAGGCATGTGCAGTAGCGGAAATGGCAATAATCATGCTATTGAATACATAAAATATTGACATAAACTATCAAGTTTCGGCGAAAAAATATTTGATGCTCAGTTTTCTCTACTACAACGCCACTTTAAAATCGCAGTGCTGTTCAGAACGGAGATATACGGCATTCCTTGTGAAATATGGGAGTAAGAAGAGCTTAAATAATTTAATTGGTTATTAAATAACAATTTTATTTATACAGATATCTGTCAGATTACATCTGGCTTAAATTTTCCTCAGCCCAGATGCGTTTTCCATCAAGTAACGTTCCCATCGGCGTCCGGCCGCAACACATTTTTCCCTGATGGGTTCGCCCCTGATTCCCGTTGTTCTGGGGCATCATTTTATGGACAAAAACGATCAGCAGACACGGTTGGAAGAGGGGGGCGCCAGCGAAATTACAGTCAGGAACGCTGCCCAAAAACTTCAAGTTCACCGCTATTTCGATAATCCAGTGGCCAGCCCTCGGTCGTCAATTACTGATGAAGGGGAGAAGGCTGGGCAAAAATGAGGAAGGGATACTTTGCCCTGGTCAGCTTCTGTTGCTGACGATGACAAAATAAAAAAACGGGAGGTCGATAACAATCTCCCGTTTTCACATTACGTACTCGCTTGTGAAATACTAATGCGTTTACATACGGGTTCACCGCATTTGCGAAGTGCGCCCCAGCCAACTGTCCCAGTCTTTCCAGACGGGCTGTAACCCTTGCGCGCTTAACGCGCTTGCTACGGCTTCAGGCCGACGGGCATCGTGGGGAGAAAACTGCTCCAGTTCCGGATGATCGTCAGCGTAGCCACCGGGCTGGGTTTTCGAGAAGGCGCTAACGTTGTTGATCGCCAGCGGGATCACGTTATCGCGAAACCACGGCGATTCGCGGGTGGAGAGTGATAATTCAATTTCCGGCGCCAATAACCGGAAAGCGCAAATCGTTTGCACCAGTTGCTTTTCATCCATCACAGATGCGGGTTCCACACCGCCAGTACACGGACGCAGACGCGGGAAGGAAACAGAATAGCGACTCTGCCAGTAGTGTTTCTGCATCCACAACAGATGTTCCGCCACCATATAGCAGTCCACCCGCCAACTGTCAGAAAGCCCAATCAGCGCGCCAAGACCGATTTTGTCGATACCTGCCCGGCCTAACCGATCCGGCGTTTCCAGCCGCCAGAAAAAGTCCTGTTTCTTTCCCTTCAGGTGATGCTGTGCATAGATTGCCTCATGGTAAGTTTCCTGATAAACCATCACGCCATCGATCCCCAGCGTTTTGAGCTCCGCATAGTTTTCTTGCGACAAGGGCTGGACTTCCATCTGTAATGATGAAAATTGACGGCGGATAGCCGGTAAATGACGGCGAAAATAGTCCATTCCTACTTTGGCCTGATGTTCGCCAGTCACCAGCAACAGATGCTCAAAGCCCAGTTTACGGATAGCATCGCACTCCCTTTGAATATCCACCTCATCCAGCGTTTTACGCTTAATGCGGTTGCTCATCGAGAAACCGCAGTAGGTACAGTCGTTGGCGCACAGGTTCGAGAGATAAAGCGGCACATAGAAACTGACGGTGTTGCCAAAGCGCTGGCGGGTAAGTTTTTGCGCGCGCTGCGCCATCGGTTCCAGATAATCGGCGGCGGCGGGGGAGAGCAGCGCCATCAAATCGTCCCGGCTAAGATGCGCTGCGTTCAGCGCGCGCTCCACGTCGGCGGCGGTTTTACCGTTGATACGCAGGCGAATATCGTCCCACTCCAGTTGCCGCCATCGGTCGGTGAAGGTTTTCATGCTAACGCCTCCAGAAACCCGGTGAGCGGGCTGGTGGCGCTGGCCTGCGAACTTTTGCTTCCTGGCACAGCCTGGCGCGCCAGTACTCCCGCTTCTACAGCCAGGCGGAAAGCGGTTGCCATCATCACCGGGTCATCCGCCACGGCAATCGCGGTGTTAACCAGCACCGCATCAGCGCCCATTTCCAGCGCTTGCGTCGCGTGGCTGGGGACGCCGATCCCGGCGTCGACCACCACCGGCACGGTGGCCTGCTGGATAATAATCTCCAGCATCGCTTTGGTTTCCAGCCCCTGATTCGAACCGATGGGCGCGCCAAGCGGCATCACCGCCGCGCAGCCGACCTCTTCCAGCCGCTTGCACAACACCGGATCCGCGCCGCAGTAGGGCAGCACCACAAAACCCTGCTTCACCAGCGCCTCGGCGGCTTTTAGCGTTTCAATCGGGTCCGGCAATAGCCAGCGGGCGTCCGGGTGGATTTCTAATTTCAGCCAGTGGGTACCCAGCGCTTCACGCGCCAGTTGGGCGGCGAAAATCGCCTCTTCGGCAGTTTTCGCCCCTGAAGTATTGGGCAGCAGCGTGACGCCCGCTTCAATGAGCGGCATGAGGATAGCGTCGTTGTGCTGACGTAAATCCACGCGCTTCATCGCCAGCGTCACCAACTGGCTGCCGGAGGCGCGAATCGCCTCGACCATCAGCTGCGACGAAGCAAATTTTCCGGTGCCGGTGAACAGATGTGAATTAAACGTTTTGTCGGCAATACGTAACATCTCAACCTCCTGCTATAACGTGAAAAAGCAGGATCTGGTCGCCTTCCTGCACGATATGTTGCCGCCATTGCTCGCGTGGCAGGATCTGCTGATTGAGCGCCAGCGCCACGCCCGGTTTAAGCTGATTAAGCGCAGCAAGCAGCTCACTGACGGTTTGCCCTTCGGCGCACTGCATCGGTTCATCATTGAACTGAATCTGCATGTTGCCCTCCGCAGACCGGACAGCCGCTGGCACGACGCAGCGCCAGGCTGCGCCACTGGCTGGTTTTACCGTCAAACAGGCGTAGCTCGCCACTCGGCGTTTCCATCCCGCTGAGTAATTTGATTGCCTCCAGCGCCTGCAAAGTGCCCATCACGCCAACAACCGGTCCGACGATACCGGCGGTACGGCAGTTGCGTTCAGGCTCGACATCGTCCGGCCACAGGCAGCGGTAACAGCCTTGTTCCCACGGTGGTGTGAGGACCATTAGCTGGCCGCCAAAGCCGACGGCGCTGGCGGAAATTAACGGAGTGTTGAGCGCCACGCAGGCGGCGTTAATTTCCTGGCGCGTGGCCATGTTGTCGGTACAGTCGAGCACTACGTCGGCACGCGCGACCGCATGTCGGAGCGCCTCGCCTTGCAGCCGCTGTTGGAGCGACACCAGTTCGATATCCGGGTTGAGCCGTGTCAGGCGCTGCCGGGCAACCTGAGATTTTGAACCTGCGATATCATCGGTGGTAAATAGAATCTGGCGCTGCAAATTGCTCAGATGAATGTCGTCATCGTCTACCAGCGTCAGTTTGCCGATGCCTGCTCCCGTCAGATACAGCGCGGCGGGTGAACCCAACCCGCCTAAACCCACGATCAGGACATGACTCGCGAGCAACTTTTGCTGGCCTTCAATGGCGATATCGCCGAGCAGGATTTGCCGGCTGTAGCGCATAAAGTCACGGTCATTCATCGCCGACTCCTGCGATTGCAAGTAACTGTTGCGTAGCGGCGCGCCAGTCGGCGGCCTGGGTGATGGCGCTGACCACGGCAATACTGCCGACGCCGGTCGCCAGCACCGCCGGAGCGCGTTCAAGGCTGATGCCGCCAATCGCCACGGTGGGGTAATCCGCCAGACGTTCAATATGCCGCGCCAACTGCGCCAGCCCCTGCGGGGCGGAAGGCATCTGCTTGGTTTGCGTCGGGAAGACGTGGCCGAGTGCGATATAAGAAGGCTTAGCGGCGAGCGCGATGTCTATCTCCATATCATCGTGAGTGGATACGCCCAGGCGTAGCCCCGCCGCCTGAATCGCCTCCAGGTCGGTGGTTTCAAGGTCTTCCTGGCCCAGATGCACGCCGTAAGCGCGGTGCTTAATTGCCAGACGCCAGTAATCGTTGATGAACAGCCGGGCGTCATAACGACGCCCCAGTGCGATGGCGGCGATAATGTCCGCTTCCACCTCTTCATCGCGTTTATCTTTGATACGCAACTGGATCGTGCGCACGCCCGCCTCCAGTAGACGCTCAATCCATGCCACGCTGTCCACCACCGGGTAAAGTCCGAGACGGAACGGCACGGTCGGGAAATCAGGCTGGTACATCAGGCCTCCTCCCGCTTGAGATAAATTTCGCCGCCTTTGGCGCGGAAGTTTTCCGACATATCCGCCATGCCGACTTCAATGGCTTGTGCGGCGGCGTAATCACGAACTTCCTGGCTGATTTTCATTGAGCAGAATTTCGGCCCGCACATCGAGCAAAAGTGCGCCACTTTGCCGGACTCTTGCGGCAGGGTTTCATCGTGCCAGGCGCGGGCGGTGAACGGGTCGAGCGCGAGGTTAAACTGGTCTTCCCAGCGGAATTCAAAGCGCGCTTTCGACATCGCGTTATCGCGAATCTGCGCGCCCGGATGCCCTTTGGCTAAGTCAGCGGCGTGGGCGGCGATCTTGTAGGTGATCAGCCCCTGCTTCACATCTTCTTTGTTCGGCAGGCCGAGATGCTCTTTCGGCGTCACGTAACACAGCATCGCACAGCCGAACCAGCCGATCATCGCCGCGCCAATGCCGGAGGTGAAGTGGTCATAGCCCGGCGCGATATCGGTAGTCAGCGGCCCTAAGGTGTAGAACGGCGCTTCATGGCAGTGCTCCAGCTCTTCGGTCATGTTGCGCTGAATCATATGCATCGGCACGTGGCCCGGGCCTTCAATCATCACCTGCACGTCGTATTCCCAGGCGATTTTGGTCAGCTCGCCCAGCGTATGCAGCTCGGAGAACTGCGCTTCGTCGTTCGCGTCCTGAATCGATCCCGGTCGCAGGCCGTCGCCCAGCGACAGGGAAACGTCGTAGGCGGCGCAGATTTCGCAAATCTCGCGGAAATGTTCGAACAGGAAGTTCTCTTTGTGATGGGAGAGACACCACTTCGCCATGATCGAACCGCCGCGCGAGACAATGCCGGTCAGGCGCTTGGCGGTCATCGGCACGTAACGCAGCAGCACGCCCGCGTGAATGGTGAAGTAGTCGACGCCCTGTTCGGCCTGCTCCAGCAGCGTGTCGCGGAAGGCTTCCCAGGTAAGATCCTCGGCGATCCCGTTGACCTTTTCCAGCGCCTGGTAGATCGGCACCGTGCCGATTGGTACTGGGCTATTACGCAGGATCCACTCACGGGTTTCGTGAATATAGCGCCCGGTGGAAAGGTCCATTACCGTATCCGCCCCCCAGCGCGTCGCCCACACCAGTTTTTCCACCTCTTCTTCGATAGAGGAGGTCACCGCCGAGTTGCCGATATTGGCGTTGACCTTCACCAGGAAGTTGCGGCCAATAATCATCGGCTCCGATTCCGGGTGGTTGATGTTGGCGGGGATGATGGCGCGTCCGGCGGCGACTTCATCACGCACGAATTCCGGGGTGATGTTTTCCGGCAGGCGTGCGCCAAAGCTCATCCCCGGATGCTGGTGGCGCAGTACTTCACTGCGAATGCGCTCGCGGCCCATATTTTCACGGATGGCGATGAACTCCATTTCGGGAGTGACGATCCCGTTGCGGGCGTAGTGTAACTGGGTGACGCGCTTGCCCGCTTTAGCGCGTTTTGGCGTCAGCAGGCCGGTAAAACGCAGATCGTCCAGGCCATCGTCGGCCAGACGTTCTCTGGTATAAGCCGAGCTACGGTCGTCTAATTCTTCGCTATCGTTACGTGCGTCAATCCATGGCTGGCGCAGTTTCGCCAGACCCTGCTGGACGTTAATCGCCACCTCAGGATCGCCATAGGGGCCGGAGGTGTCGTACACCGGCACGGCTTCGTTCTCTTCAAACTGCGGGTTGTCTTTGCTGCCGCCGATGAGCGTTGGGCTAAGTTGAATTTCGCGCATCGGTACGCGAATATTATGCTGCGAACCGGTCACGTAGATGCGTTTCGAGTTGGGAAAGGCAGTCCCTTCCAGCGTATCGATAAAATGCTGGGCTTTAGCGCGCTGCTCGCGGCGGGTTAACGTTGTTGTAGACATAGCTCATTCCAAAAAATTAAGGACGTGGCTTGTCAGACGACGGATGGAGTAATGGATGTGCGCCGCCCGTAAAGGCAGCAGCATAAAGCAGAATTACTCTTGTTCCCTTCGCAGGTATTAACCTGATCAGGTTCCGCGGATCCCGAATTAACGGTCTCAGCCTTTTCCACTTCATCCTTCGCGCTGCCTCTTCGTTGGCTTCGTCCGCTCACTCCAGTCACTTACTTATGTAAGCTCCTGGAGATTCACCGACTTGCCGCCTTGACGCATCACGAACGCTTTTGTGGAAAATTAGCACTCCGACAAGATAACCGCCCCTCCGAAGAGGGGGCTGAAGTAAACTACCCGTTACTCGCGCAGAACTCAAGCGGGACGTTTGACTCTGGCGCCGTCGTGCATCGCGTCAAACACCAGCATAATCAGCTTGTCTTCCAGCACAAAGCGGGCTTCCAGCGCTTCGCCGATATCTGACAGAGCTTGTTGAAATTCGAGACAATTATCGTGATCGATGGCAGTTTCCAGGCTGGTGTCGTAATAATCCATAATGCGCTGCGTATTATCTTCCAGCAGCGGCCAGATTTTTGCCGCATGTAAAAGCTGACCGTTTCCTTCCAATTTATGGAGAATACGTTCATAAATACTGAAGTGCCCGGCGGAAAGGTAATCGACCAGGCTCTGACAAAAATCATCCAGCGCTTTTTCATTCAGCCGCATGTACGATTCTTTGCCAGGCTTAATGCCAACCAGATTGTAGTAAGCCACGAGCAGGTGCTTACGTACATCCAGCCAGCGATCGACCAGTTTGTTGCTTCCGCCAACGCGCTCCGTCAGGTTTTCCAGCTGGTTTAGCATGATTGTCTCCGCAAGTTAGATAAAGGCTGCTCGCCATGAATGTAAAAATAATGTTAACAACATGCCAGTGAAGCAAAGGTAGTGCAAGAGCTATGGATCGTATAATTGAAAAATTAGAGAGTGGCTGGTGGATCGTCAGCCATGAACAAAAATTATGGTTGCCGTATGGGGAATTACCACACGGGCTGGCGGCAAATTTCGATCTTGTGGGGCAGCGCGCACTCCGGATAGGTGAATGGCAAGGCGAGCCCGTCTGGCTGGTGTTACAGCATCGACGCCATGATATGGGATCGGTTCGCCAGGTTATCGATCAGGATGCCGGGTTGTTCCAACTGGCGGGACGTGGCGTACAGTTGGCGGAGTTTTATCGGTCGCATAAATTTTGCGGCTATTGCGGGCACCCTATGCACCCGAGTAAAACCGAATGGGCGATGCTGTGCAGCCATTGCCGCGAGCGTTACTACCCGCAAATCGCCCCCTGCATTATTGTTGCGATCCGCCGTGAGGATTCTATTCTACTTGCCCGGCACGTTCGCCACCGCAACGGCGTGCATACGGTACTGGCCGGGTTTGTTGAAGTCGGCGAAACCTTAGAACAGGCGGTCGCGCGAGAGGTAATGGAGGAGAGCGGCATTAAGGTGAAAAATCTGCGCTATGTGACTTCCCAGCCGTGGCCTTTCCCGCAGTCGTTGATGACCGCTTTTATGGCGGAGTATGACAGCGGCGAGATTGTCATCGACCCGAAAGAGCTGCTTAACGCTAACTGGTATCGCTATGACGATCTGCCGCTACTGCCGCCGCCGGGCACCGTCGCGCGCCGTTTGATCGAAGATACGGTGGCAATGTGTCGGGCTGAATATGATTGACATGTTACACTGGGCGCATCAACGCTAAAGGAATGTAAAAATGACCGAACTCAAAAACGATCGTTATCTACGTGCGCTGCTGCGCCAGCCCGTTGATGTTACGCCAGTGTGGATGATGCGCCAGGCGGGCCGTTATCTACCGGAGTACAAAGCCACTCGCGCTCAGGCGGGCGATTTTATGTCGCTGTGCAAAAATGCCGAACTGGCCTGCGAGGTCACTTTACAGCCGCTGCGCCGTTATCCGCTTGATGCGGCGATCCTTTTCTCGGATATCCTGACGATTCCGGACGCGATGGGCCTGGGGCTCTATTTTGAAGCCGGGGAAGGCCCGCGCTTTACGGCTCCTGTCACCTGCAAAGCCGATGTCGATAAGCTGCCCATTCCCGATCCGGAAGATGAACTGGGTTATGTGATGAATGCAGTGCGTACGATTCGCCGCGAACTAAAAGGCGAGGTTCCTCTGATCGGCTTCTCCGGCAGCCCGTGGACGCTGGCGACTTACATGGTGGAAGGCGGCAGTAGCAAAGCCTTCACGGTGATTAAAAAGATGATGTACGCCGACCCGCAGGCGTTGCATCTGCTGCTGGATAAGTTGGCGAAAAGCGTCACGCTGTACCTCAACGCGCAAATCAAAGCGGGCGCGCAGTCGGTGATGATTTTCGACACTTGGGGCGGCGTGCTGACTGGCCGCGATTACCAGCAGTTCTCCCTCTACTACATGCATAAAATCGTCGATGGCCTGCTGCGTGAAAACGACGGTCGCCGCGTGCCGGTAACGCTGTTCACTAAAGGTGGCGGTCAGTGGCTGGAGGCGATGGCGGAAACCGGCTGCGACGCGCTGGGTCTCGACTGGACGACAGATATCGCCGATGCGCGCCGTCGCGTTGGCCATAAAGTGGCGCTGCAGGGCAATATGGACCCCTCGATGCTGTATGCGCCGCCGGCACGGATCGAAGACGAGGTAGCGACTATACTTGCTGGTTTCGGTCAGGGAGAAGGGCACGTCTTTAACCTTGGACATGGCATCCATCAGGATGTGCCGCCAGAACATGCTGGCGCATTTGTGGAGGCAGTGCACCGACTTTCTGCGCAGTATCACAGCTAAGGAGTTAGTATGGATCTCGCGTCGTTACGCGCTCAACAGATAGAACTTGCTTCATCGGTTTGCCGCGAAGATCGGTTGGACAAAGATCCGCCAGCGTTTA
The DNA here is from genome assembly GCF_026247685.1 of Salmonella sp. 2018103. Classification (NCBI taxonomy): domain Bacteria; kingdom Pseudomonadati; phylum Pseudomonadota; class Gammaproteobacteria; order Enterobacterales; family Enterobacteriaceae; genus Salmonella; species Salmonella sp. 2018103. The sequence continues at coordinate 4,270,440 of NZ_CP111029.1, read as the reverse complement.
TCGGCGGGGCGGACGTCGGTTTTGAGCAGGGGGGCGAGGTGACGCGGGCGGCGATGGTATTGCTGAAATATCCGTCGCTTGAACTGGTAGAGTACAAGGTGGCGCGTATTGCCACCACTATGCCGTATATCCCCGGCTTTCTCTCTTTTCGTGAATATCCTGCGCTGCTGGCGGCGTGGGAACAGCTCTCGCAAAAGCCCAATTTGCTGTTTGTGGACGGTCACGGTATTTCGCATCCGCGTCGGCTTGGCGTCGCCAGTCATTTTGGACTGTTGGTGGACGTGCCGACCATCGGCGTAGCGAAAAAACGGCTATGCGGTAAATTTGAACCACTTTCCGCCGAACCTGGCGCACTTAGCCCCTTAATGGATAAAGGCGAGCAACTGGCGTGGGTATGGCGCAGCAAGGCGCGCTGTAATCCGCTGTTTATCGCGACAGGGCACCGGGTCAGTACTGACAGCGCGCTGGCGTGGGTACAGCGCTGTATGAAAGGGTATCGCCTGCCGGAGCCGACACGCTGGGCGGATGCCGTCGCTTCCGGGCGTCCGGCGTTTGTTCGTTGGCAAGAAATTCAGCGCTGATTCAGGTAAACTGCCGCTAATTTCCGATTCGAGATTCTATCATGTTACAAAACCCGATTCATTTGCGTCTGGAGCGGCTGGAAAGCTGGCAGCACGTTACCTTTATGGCCTGCTTGTGCGAGCGCATGTACCCGAACTACGCCATGTTTTGCAAGCAGACGGAATTCGGCGACGGACAGATCTACCGTCGCATTCTGGATCTGATCTGGGAAACCCTGACGGTGAAAGATGCAAAGGTCAATTTCGATAGCCAACTGGAGAAGTTTGAAGAGGCAATTCCGGCAGCTGACGACTATGATCTGTACGGCGTTTACCCGGCGATTGACGCCTGCGTCGCATTAAGCGAATTAATGCATTCTCGTCTTAGCGGCGAAACGCTGGAACACGCTATTGAGGTTAGTAAGACTTCTATTACTACGGTGGCGATGTTGGAAATGACTCAGGCTGGTCGGGAAATGACCGATGAGGAGCTCAAAACGAACCCTGCCGTTGAACAGGAATGGGATATTCAGTGGGAAATATTCCGACTTTTAGCCGACTGCGAAGAACGCGATATTGAACTGATAAAAGGGCTCAGGGCAGACCTGCGCGAGGCTGGTGAGAGCAATATCGGTATAAATTTTCAGCAATGACACCAGAAAACGTGATTTAACGTCTGATTTGTCGTGCCATAAGGCTTCCCTTATGCCCCCCGTCTGGTCTACATTTGGGAGGCGAAAAAAAGTGGCTATCGGTGCGTGTATGCAGGAGAGTGCTTTTCTGGCATTTCCGTCGCACTCGATGCTTAGCAAGCGATAAACACATTGTAAGGATAACTTATGAACAAGACTCAACTGATTGATGTAATTGCAGACAAAGCAGAACTGTCCAAAACCCAGGCTAAAGCTGCTCTGGAATCCACTCTGGCTGCTATTACTGAGTCTCTGAAAGAAGGCGATGCTGTACAACTGGTTGGTTTCGGTACCTTCAAAGTGAACCACCGTGCTGAGCGCACTGGCCGTAACCCACAGACCGGTAAAGAAATCAAAATCGCCGCCGCTAACGTACCGGCGTTTGTTTCTGGTAAAGCGCTGAAAGACGCAGTTAAGTAAGACGCGTAGCTGTGAACAGTTTTATCGAAGGGGCTCGTCAGCCCCTTTTGTCTATCTGGCGTCGCGCGTTTCTGTTTTCTGGCGCGCTGTTGCTGACTGCCTGCAGTCATAACGCTTCACCGCCTCCGTTTACTGCCAGCGGCTTTGCCGGCGATCACGGCGCGGTGCGTATCTGGCGTAAAGATACGAACGATGAAGTCCATCTGCTTTCTGTTTTTAGCCCGTGGCATAGCGGCAGCACGACGACCAGCGAATATCGTTGGCAGGGTGATACGCTTTCGCTTATTGAACTCAATATTTACAGCAAACCGCCAGAACATATTCGCGCGCGTTTCGACGCTCATGGCGAACTCAGTTTTATGCAGCGTGAAGTTGGGGGGCAGAAGCAGCAGCTTTCCAACGATCAGATTGCCTTGTATCGCTATCGCGCCGAACAAATCCGTCAGACCAGCGACGCCTTGCGCCTGGGGCGGGTCATACTACGCCAGGGACGCTGGCACGCCGACCATACGGTAACCACCTGTGAAGGTGAAACGCTGAAACCGGATCTGGATTCCTGGGCAATAAGCCACATTGAGCGCCGCCAGAACCGCTCATCGGTAGAGGTGAGCGTAGCATGGCTGGAGGCGCCGGAAGGATCGCAACTTTTGCTGGTGGCGAATTCAGATTTCTGTCACTGGCAGCCGCAAGCGAAAACCTTTTGATGGAATACCGAATGGCGAAGCCGCCATTCGGCAAACATGCTTTACCAGTTTCCCATACCCATATGACCGCCGCCGCGATGATAACCGCCGCCATAGCCGCCGCAACCGCCATAGCCCATTCCTGCGCCGCGTGGTATGCCAGCCTGCGCCATCGCGACATCCCGTTTCACGCGTTGCTCATCTAACTTCTGGCCTAATGACTCCATCTCTTTGGCAACCGCATTAATTTTCGCAGTATCCGGCGAACTGGCGGTCAGTAGCGCGTTATATTCATAACGTTTGGATATCAGTTGCTGGCGCAGCGCGCTGGTCTGCGTATAGTAATCATCATAAATCTTCTGCGCCGTCGCCTGCTGTTCCGTGGTCAACGGGCTACCTCCCTGTTGCCACATACCGTCATTGTTGCCCCAGTGATGTCCGGCGAAGGCGGCGCCGGAGCTCAGGGCCAAAAGAGAGAGGGCGATTAGCGCGATAGCTGATTTATTGTTCCGTTTCATTTTGCGTTCTCCTGTTGCTCATCTTATCCTCTCTCTTGCATCTTCCGTGCCAGGTAACTATTCCTTGTCGGGCAGCGAGTTAACCCGCTTCAGGCGGCAAAAAGCGAGTAAAAATGACTCGCATGACCCGCCTGGCGAGTCATTTTTACCCACCCGTATCCGAAAGGGTGTGCGACAACGCGCGGTTATGCGGAGCGCAGAATGGCATGATCTCTGCTTAAGTAAGGAAAATAAAAACGAGCCGGGGAAGCCTGTGAGTTTTATACGATTACATAAAGATGCCGCTGCAACGTGGTTGAGTCGGCTGTTACCTGCGGCGATCTTCATTCTGGTGGGGCTATTTTCCATTATGGTCATTCGCGACTATGGCCGTGAGAGCGCTGCCGCCAGGCAGACGCTGCTGGAAAAGGGAAATGTACTCATTCGCGCTCTGGAGTCCGGCACGCGAGTAGGTATGGGAATGCGGATGCATCACGCGCAGCAGCAGACATTGCTGGAAGAGATGGCGGGTCAGCCAGGCGTGTTGTGGTTCGCCGTAACGGATGCGCAGGGGGTAATCATCACTCATAGCAACCCTGGCATGGTGGGCAAATCGCTCTATTCCCCATCTGAAATGCATCAACTAAACCCCGGGCCGCAGGAGCGTTGGCGGCGTGTCGACGTTGCTGCTAACGGCGAGACGGTGCCTGCGCTGGAAATTTACCGTCAGTTCCAGCCGCTTTTCGGTATGAGAGGTCACGGTATGAGGGGGCACGGCATGGCGCGTAGCGCCAATGATGACGAACCAGCGAAACAAACTATTTTTATTGCCTTTGACGCCAGCGAGCTGGCCGCGACACAGGCAAGGGAGTGGCGTAATACGCTGATTGTTTTGTCTGCGTTAGCGGCGGTGCTGTTGGCAACGTTACTGGCGTTTTTTTGGCATCAGCGTTATCAGCGCTCGCACAGAGAACTGCTTGATGCAATGAAGCGTAAAGAAAAGCTGGTGGCGATGGGGCATCTGGCGGCGGGCGTCGCGCACGAAATTCGTAACCCGCTCTCGTCCATCAAAGGGCTGGCGAAATACTTTGCCGAGCGCACGCCAGCCGGCGGCGAGTCGCATGAACTGGCGCAGGTGATGGCCAAAGAGGCCGACCGTTTGAACCGGGTGGTAAGCGAATTGCTCGAACTGGTAAAGCCCGCGCATCTGACGCTCCAGACGGTTAACCTCAATGATATTATTACTCACTCCCTGAATCTGGTCAGCCAGGATGCCCAAAGCAGAGAGATTCAGTTGAGATTCACGGCGAATGAGACGCTTAAGCGTATTCAGGCTGACCCGGACAGGCTGACTCAGGTGCTGTTGAATTTGTACCTGAACGCTATTCATGCGATTGGCCGCCAGGGAACGATTACCGTAGAGGCAAAAGACAGTGGGACCGACCGCGTTATCATCACTGTTACCGATAGCGGGAAAGGGATCGCCCCGGATCAGTTGGAGGCGATTTTTACACCTTATTTTACGACCAAAGCTGACGGGACAGGCCTGGGGCTGGCGGTGGTGCAAAATATCATCGAACAGCATGGCGGCGCGATTAAGGTGAAAAGTATTGAGGGTAAAGGCGCGGTCTTTACTATCTGGTTGCCAGTGATAGCGAGACAACAGGATTAACAAGGGTGATACGCGGAAAAATCGATATTCTGGTTGTGGATGATGATGTAAGCCACTGCACGATTTTACAGGCTCTGCTTCGGGGTTGGGGCTATAACGTCGCTCTGGCCTACAGTGGGCATGATGCGTTGGCTCAGGTGCGTGAGAAAGTCTTTGATCTGGTACTGTGCGATGTGCGTATGGCGGAGATGGACGGTATCGCCACGCTGAAGGAGATTAAAGCGCTCAACCCCGCCATTCCGATTTTGATTATGACGGCATTCTCCAGCGTGGAAACGGCGGTAGAGGCGTTGAAAGCCGGCGCGCTCGACTATTTAATTAAACCGCTGGATTTTGACCGTCTGCAGGAGACGCTGGAAAAGGCGTTGGCGCATACGCGGGAAACGGGCGCTGAATTGCCATCGGCGTCGGCTGCGCAGTTTGGCATGATTGGCAGCAGTCCGGCGATGCAACATTTACTGAATGAAATCGCGATGGTCGCACCATCAGACGCCACGGTATTGATTCACGGAGACTCCGGCACGGGTAAAGAGCTGGTGGCGCGGGCGCTACACGCCTGTAGCGCCAGGAGCGATAGACCGCTGGTCACGCTCAACTGCGCCGCGCTTAATGAATCGCTGCTGGAGTCTGAGCTGTTCGGACACGAAAAAGGCGCGTTTACCGGCGCGGATAAACGTCGGGAGGGACGCTTTGTCGAAGCTGACGGCGGGACATTGTTTCTTGATGAAATCGGCGATATCTCGCCGTTAATGCAGGTACGTTTGCTGCGGGCGATTCAGGAGCGCGAAGTGCAACGCGTGGGAAGTAACCAGACGATATCTGTGGATGTTCGGTTAATTGCCGCTACCCACCGCGATCTGGCGGAAGAGGTGAGTGCCGGTCGCTTTCGCCAGGATCTCTATTACCGCCTGAATGTGGTGGCGATTGAAATGCCTTCTTTGCGCCAGCGTCGGGAAGATATTCCGCTACTGGCAGACCATTTTCTGCGGCGTTTTGCCGAACGTAACCGCAAAGCGGTGAAGGGGTTTACGCCGCAGGCGATGGATCTGCTGATCCACTACGACTGGCCGGGCAATATCCGTGAGCTGGAAAACGCTATCGAGCGGGCGGTGGTGTTGCTAACGGGAGAATACATTTCTGAACGCGAATTGCCTCTCGCTATTGCCGCGACGCCGATAAAAACGGAATACAGTGGTGAGATCCAACCGTTGGTCGATGTGGAAAAAGAGATCATTCTGGCGGCGCTGGAAAAAACGGGCGGCAACAAAACGGAAGCCGCCCGCCAATTGGGCATTACGCGCAAAACGCTGCTGGCTAAACTCAGCCGTTAGTTTTGCTCACGCTCGATGGCGCGCCAGCCGATGTCGTTACGGCTGAAGCTGCCGTCCCAGCGGATGTCGGTCATCAGGGCGTAAGCGCGTTTCTGCGCCTCAGCCACGGTGTGACCCAGCGCGGTGGCGCACAGGACGCGTCCGCCGCTGGTCAACACGCGGTCGTCATCGGCGAGTTTGGTGCCCGCGTGGAAAACCTTACCGTCAGCCACTTCTTCCAGCGGCAGACCGTGGATCTCGTCGCCGGTGTTGTAGCTGCCCGGATAACCGCCCGCAGCGATCACCACGCCTAATGAAGCGCGCTCGTCCCACTCGGAAGTTTTCTCATCCAGCTTGCCGTCACAGGCGGCGAGGCAAAGATCCACCAGATCCGACTTCATGCGCAGCATGATCGGCTGGGTTTCCGGATCGCCGAAGCGGCAGTTGAACTCGATAACTTTCGGGTTGCCCTGCTTGTCGATCATCAGACCCGCATACAGGAAGCCGGTGTACGTGTTACCTTCCGCCGCCATGCCTTTCACGGTTGGCCAGATGATGCGTTCCATGGTGCGCTGATGCACTTCATCAGTTACCACCGGCGCCGGTGAGTAGGCCCCCATACCGCCGGTGTTCGGGCCGGTATCGCCGTTGCCTACGCGTTTGTGGTCCTGACTGGTAGCCATCGGCAGCACGTGTTCGCCGTCGACCATCACGATAAAGCTCGCTTCTTCGCCGTCGAGGAACTCTTCAATCACGATGCGGTGGCCTGCATCGCCAAAGGCGTTACCTGCCAGCATGTCCTGCACGGCGGCTTCGGCTTCTTCGAGCGTCATCGCCACGATAACGCCTTTACCCGCAGCCAGACCATCGGCCTTGATGACGATCGGCGCGCCTTTCTCGCGCAGATACGCCAGGGCAGGCTCAATTTCGGTGAAATTCTGGTATTCCGCCGTCGGGATCTGGTGACGGGCGAGGAAATCTTTGGTGAACGCTTTGGAGCCTTCCAGTTGGGCGGCCCCTTCGGTTGGGCCAAAGATCTTCAGACCCGCCGCGCGGAACGCATCGACCACGCCGATCACCAGCGGCGCTTCCGGGCCGACGATGGTCAGATCAATCTTCTCGTTCTGGGCAAAGCTCAACAGCGCCGGAATATCTGTGACGCCGATAGCCACGTTCTGCAACGCGGGCTCCAGCGCGGTACCGGCGTTACCCGGTGCGACAAAAACGGTATCAACCAGCGGCGACTGTGCGGCTTTCCAGGCCAGCGCGTGTTCGCGACCGCCGTGACCAATGACTAAAACTTTCATCGTCTGCTCCCTGAATTAATGGCGGAAGTGGCGCATGTCGGTGAAGATCATCGCAATACCGTGTTCATCGGCAGCGGCAATGACTTCATCATCACGGATAGAACCGCCTGGCTGGATAACGCAGCTCACGCCGACAGCGGCAGCGGCATCAATACCATCGCGGAACGGGAAGAACGCGTCGGAAGCCATGGCTGAGCCTTTCACTTCCAGACCTTCATCAGCGGCTTTAATCCCGGCGATTTTGGCGGAGTACACGCGGCTCATCTGGCCTGCGCCTATACCGATGGTCATGTTCTCTTTGGCATACACAATAGCGTTGGATTTCACGAACTTGGCTACCTTCCAGCAGAACAGCGCGTCACGCAGCTCCTGCTCGGTCGGCTGGCGTTTGGACACCACGCGCAGTTCAGCTTCACTCACCATACCCAGATCCCTGTCCTGAACCAGCAGGCCACCGTTAACGCGTTTGAAATCCAGGCCCGGAACGCGGCTTGCCCATTGGCCGCAGGTCAGAACACGGACGTTCTGCTTGGCAGCGGTGATTTTCAGCGCTTCTTCGCTTGCGGATGGGGCGATGATCACTTCGACAAACTGACGAGAAATGATGGCCTGTGCGGTTTCCGCATCCAGCTCACGGTTAAAGGCGATAATGCCGCCGAACGCGGAGGTCGGGTCGGTTTTATAGGCGCGATCGTAAGCGTCGAGAATAGAGGTACTTACCGCCACGCCGCACGGGTTAGCGTGCTTGACGATTACGCAGGCTGGCTCGTTGAACTCTTTCACACACTCCAGCGCCGCGTCGGTATCAGCGATGTTGTTATAAGAGAGCGCTTTGCCCTGCACCTGTTGTGCGGTGGCAACGGACGCTTCTTTCACATTCTCTTCTATATAGAAGGCAGCTTGCTGGTGGCTGTTCTCGCCGTAGCGCATATCCTGCTTCTTAATGAAGTTCAGGTTCAGCGTACGCGGGAAGCGACCGGCGGCTTCTTTGCTTTCACCGTGGTAGGCCGGAACCATGCTGCCGAAGTAGTTAGCGATCATGCTGTCGTAGGCGGCGGTGTGTTCGAAGGCTTTAATCGCGAGATCGAAACGGGTGTCGAGGGTCAAAGAACCTTCGTTAGCGTCCATCTCTTTAATAATGGCGTCGTAGTCGCTGCTCTTCACCACGATGGCCACGTCTTTATGGTTCTTCGCGGCGGAGCGCACCATGGTCGGGCCGCCGATATCGATGTTCTCTACTGCATCTTCCAGCGAGCAACCAACGCGTGCAACGGTTTCGGCGAACGGATACAGGTTAACGACAACCATATCGATAGGGGCGATGTGGTGCTGTTCCATAATGGCATCGTCCTGGCCGCGACGGCCGAGGATGCCGCCGTGTACTTTTGGATGCAGGGTCTTTACGCGTCCATCCATCATTTCCGGGAAACCGGTGTAATCGGAAACTTCGGTCACCGGCAGGCCTTTTTCTGCTAACAGGCGGGCGGTGCCCCCCGTAGACAGCAGTTCCACACCGCGTGCGGAAAGAGCCTGGGCGAATTCGATGATACCGGCCTTGTCAGAAACACTGAGCAGAGCGCGGCGGACTGGACGACGTTGTTGCATGGTAAATCCCCTGGATTTGACGATTACAGAGAGCGTTAGCTGAATTTTTGCGTAAAAACTCAGCTAACGCCCCTTATGGGGCATTCTCATTTTGCGGCGACATTGTAACGAAAACGTTTGCGCAACGCTCGCGAATTTTTCTTTTTAAATTCTGGCCCGGCTTTTATCCCTGAAAGATCGTTTGCAGAGTGAGAAGATCCAGGAAATGAACGCGCATTTTGTGGATAAGTCTGTGCGTAAATGGGTATAACCAGGGGTTTTGCTGGGGAATGCAGCAAACAGTCATTTTTCTGCAATTTTTCTATTGCGGTCAGCAGAGAACTCCCTATAATGCGCCTCCATCGAGACGGCGGATGTGAATCACTTCACACAAACAGCCGGTCGGTTGAAGAGAAAAATCCTGAAATTCAGGGTTGACTCTGAAAGAGGAAAGCGTAATATACGCCACCTCGCGACGGTGAGCTGAAAGCCGCGTCGCACCTGCTCTTTAACAATTTATCAGACAATCTGTGTGGGCACTCGAAGATACGGATTCTTGACGTCCTCGGACGAAAAATGAATACCAAGTCTCAAGAGTGAACACGTAATTCATTACGAAGTTTAATTCATTGAGCATCAAACTTTTAAATTGAAGAGTTTGATCATGGCTCAGATTGAACGCTGGCGGCAGGCCTAACACATGCAAGTCGAACGGTAACAGGAAGCAGCTTGCTGCTTCGCTGACGAGTGGCGGACGGGTGAGTAATGTCTGGGAAACTGCCTGATGGAGGGGGATAACTACTGGAAACGGTGGCTAATACCGCATAACGTCGCAAGACCAAAGAGGGGGACCTTCGGGCCTCTTGCCATCAGATGTGCCCAGATGGGATTAGCTTGTTGGTGAGGTAACGGCTCACCAAGGCGACGATCCCTAGCTGGTCTGAGAGGATGACCAGCCACACTGGAACTGAGACACGGTCCAGACTCCTACGGGAGGCAGCAGTGGGGAATATTGCACAATGGGCGCAAGCCTGATGCAGCCATGCCGCGTGTATGAAGAAGGCCTTCGGGTTGTAAAGTACTTTCAGCGGGGAGGAAGGTGTTGTGGTTAATAACCGCAGCAATTGACGTTACCCGCAGAAGAAGCACCGGCTAACTCCGTGCCAGCAGCCGCGGTAATACGGAGGGTGCAAGCGTTAATCGGAATTACTGGGCGTAAAGCGCACGCAGGCGGTCTGTCAAGTCGGATGTGAAATCCCCGGGCTCAACCTGGGAACTGCATTCGAAACTGGCAGGCTTGAGTCTTGTAGAGGGGGGTAGAATTCCAGGTGTAGCGGTGAAATGCGTAGAGATCTGGAGGAATACCGGTGGCGAAGGCGGCCCCCTGGACAAAGACTGACGCTCAGGTGCGAAAGCGTGGGGAGCAAACAGGATTAGATACCCTGGTAGTCCACGCCGTAAACGATGTCTACTTGGAGGTTGTGCCCTTGAGGCGTGGCTTCCGGAGCTAACGCGTTAAGTAGACCGCCTGGGGAGTACGGCCGCAAGGTTAAAACTCAAATGAATTGACGGGGGCCCGCACAAGCGGTGGAGCATGTGGTTTAATTCGATGCAACGCGAAGAACCTTACCTGGTCTTGACATCCACGGAAGAATTCAGAGATGGATTTGTGCCTTCGGGAACTGTGAGACAGGTGCTGCATGGCTGTCGTCAGCTCGTGTTGTGAAATGTTGGGTTAAGTCCCGCAACGAGCGCAACCCTTATCCTTTGTTGCCAGCGATTAGGTCGGGAACTCAAAGGAGACTGCCAGTGATAAACTGGAGGAAGGTGGGGATGACGTCAAGTCATCATGGCCCTTACGACCAGGGCTACACACGTGCTACAATGGCGCATACAAAGAGAAGCGACCTCGCGAGAGCAAGCGGACCTCATAAAGTGCGTCGTAGTCCGGATTGGAGTCTGCAACTCGACTCCATGAAGTCGGAATCGCTAGTAATCGTGGATCAGAATGCCACGGTGAATACGTTCCCGGGCCTTGTACACACCGCCCGTCACACCATGGGAGTGGGTTGCAAAAGAAGTAGGTAGCTTAACCTTCGGGAGGGCGCTTACCACTTTGTGATTCATGACTGGGGTGAAGTCGTAACAAGGTAACCGTAGGGGAACCTGCGGTTGGATCACCTCCTTACCTTAAAGAAGCGTACTTTGCAGTGCTCACACAGATTGTCTGATGAAAAGTGAATAGCAAGGCGTCTTGCGATTGAGACTTCAGTGTCCCCTTCGTCTAGAGGCCCAGGACACCGCCCTTTCACGGCGGTAACAGGGGTTCGAATCCCCTAGGGGACGCCACTTGCTGGTTTGTGAGTGAAAGTCACCTGCCTTAATATCTCAAAACTGACTTACGAGTCACGTTTGAGATATTTGCTCTTTAAAAATCTGGATCAAGCTGAAAATTGAAACACAGAACAACGAAAGTTGTTCGTGAGTCTCTCAAATTTTCGCAACGCGATGATGAATCGTAAGAAACATCTTCGGGTTGTGAGGTTAAGCGACTAAGCGTACACGGTGGATGCCCTGGCAGTCAGAGGCGATGAAGGGCGTGCTAATCTGCGATAAGCGCCGGTAAGGTGATATGAACCGTTATAACCGGCGATACCCGAATGGGGAAACCCAGTGTGACTCGTCACACTATCATTAACTGAATCCATAGGTTAATGAGGCGAACCGGGGGAACTGAAACATCTAAGTACCCCGAGGAAAAGAAATCAACCGAGATTCCCCCAGTAGCGGCGAGCGAACGGGGAGGAGCCCAGAGCCTGAATCAGCATGTGTGTTAGTGGAAGCGTCTGGAAAGGCGCGCGATACAGGGTGACAGCCCCGTACACAAAAGCGCATGTGCTGTGAGCTCGATGAGTAGGGCGGGACACGTGGTATCCTGTCTGAATATGGGGGGACCATCCTCCAAGGCTAAATACTCCTGACTGACCGATAGTGAACCAGTACCGTGAGGGAAAGGCGAAAAGAACCCCGGCGAGGGGAGTGAAAAAGAACCTGAAACCGTGTACGTACAAGCAGTGGGAGCACCCTTTGGGGTGTGACTGCGTACCTTTTGTATAATGGGTCAGCGACTTATATTCTGTAGCAAGGTTAACCGAATAGGGGAGCCGGAGGGAAACCGAGTCTTAACCGGGCGTTAAGTTGCAGGGTATAGACCCGAAACCCGGTGATCTAGCCATGGGCAGGTTGAAGGTTGGGTAACACTAACTGGAGGACCGAACCGACTAATGTTGAAAAATTAGCGGATGACCTGTGGCTGGGGGTGAAAGGCCAATCAAACCGGGAGATAGCTGGTTCTCCCCGAAAGCTATTTAGGTAGCGCCTCGTGAATTCATCTCCGGGGGTAGAGCACTGTTTCGGCTAGGGGGCCATCCCGGCTTACCAACCCGATGCAAACTGCGAATACCGGAGAATGTTATCACGGGAGACACACGGCGGGTGCTAACGTCCGTCGTGAAGAGGGAAACAACCCAGACCGCCAGCTAAGGTCCCAAAGTCATGGTTAAGTGGGAAACGATGTGGGAAGGCCCAGACAGCCAGGATGTTGGCTTAGAAGCAGCCATCATTTAAAGAAAGCGTAATAGCTCACTGGTCGAGTCGGCCTGCGCGGAAGATGTAACGGGGCTAAACCATGCACCGAAGCTGCGGCAGCGACACTCAGGTGTTGTTGGGTAGGGGAGCGTTCTGTAAGCCTGCGAAGGTGGCCTGTGAGGGTTGCTGGAGGTATCAGAAGTGCGAATGCTGACATAAGTAACGATAAAGCGGGTGAAAAGCCCGCTCGCCGGAAGACCAAGGGTTCCTGTCCAACGTTAATCGGGGCAGGGTGAGTCGACCCCTAAGGCGAGGCCGAAAGGCGTAGTCGATGGGAAACGGGTTAATATTCCCGTACTTGGTGTTACTGCGAAGGGGGGACGGAGAAGGCTATGTTGGCCGGGCGACGGTTGTCCCGGTTTAAGCGTGTAGGTGTGTGTTCCAGGTAAATCCGGTTCACTTTAACACTGAGGCGTGATGACGAGGCACTACGGTGCTGAAGCAACAAATGCCCTGCTTCCAGGAAAAGCCTCTAAGCATCAGGTAACATCAAATCGTACCCCAAACCGACACAGGTGGTCAGGTAGAGAATACCAAGGCGCTTGAGAGAACTCGGGTGAAGGAACTAGGCAAAATGGTGCCGTAACTTCGGGAGAAGGCACGCTGACATGTAGGTGAAGTGATTTACTCATGGAGCTGAAGTCAGTCGAAGATACCAGCTGGCTGCAACTGTTTATTAAAAACACAGCACTGTGCAAACACGAAAGTGGACGTATACGGTGTGACGCCTGCCCGGTGCCGGAAGGTTAATTGATGGGGTCAGCGCAAGCGAAGCTCCTGATCGAAGCCCCGGTAAACGGCGGCCGTAACTATAACGGTCCTAAGGTAGCGAAATTCCTTGTCGGGTAAGTTCCGACCTGCACGAATGGCGTAATGATGGCCAGGCTGTCTCCACCCGAGACTCAGTGAAATTGAACTCGCTGTGAAGATGCAGTGTACCCGCGGCAAGACGGAAAGACCCCGTGAACCTTTACTATAGCTTGACACTGAACATTGAGCCTTGATGTGTAGGATAGGTGGGAGGCTTTGAAGTGTGGACGCCAGTCTGCATGGAGCCGACCTTGAAATACCACCCTTTAATGTTTGATGTTCTAACGTGGACCCGTGATCCGGGTTGCGGACAGTGTCTGGTGGGTAGTTTGACTGGGGCGGTCTCCTCCTAAAGAGTAACGGAGGAGCACGAAGGTTGGCTAATCCTGGTCGGACATCAGGAGGTTAGTGCAATGGCATAAGCCAGCTTGACTGCGAGCGTGACGGCGCGAGCAGGTGCGAAAGCAGGTCATAGTGATCCGGTGGTTCTGAATGGAAGGGCCATCGCTCAACGGATAAAAGGTACTCCGGGGATAACAGGCTGATACCGCCCAAGAGTTCATATCGACGGCGGTGTTTGGCACCTCGATGTCGGCTCATCACATCCTGGGGCTGAAGTAGGTCCCAAGGGTATGGCTGTTCGCCATTTAAAGTGGTACGCGAGCTGGGTTTAGAACGTCGTGAGACAGTTCGGTCCCTATCTGCCGTGGGCGCTGGAGAACTGAGGGGGGCTGCTCCTAGTACGAGAGGACCGGAGTGGACGCATCACTGGTGTTCGGGTTGTCATGCCAATGGCACTGCCCGGTAGCTAAATGCGGAAGAGATAAGTGCTGAAAGCATCTAAGCACGAAACTTGCCCCGAGATGAGTTCTCCCTGAGACTTTAGGTCTCCTGAAGGAACGTTGAAGACGACGACGTTGATAGGCCGGGTGTGTAAGCGCAGCGATGCGTTGAGCTAACCGGTACTAATGAACCGTGAGGCTTAACCTTACAACGCCGAAGATGTTTTGGCGGTTGAGAAGACAACAATTTTCAGCTCAGATTCAGAGTCCGAAGGATTTTGCGCTGAGACAAGGCGGCAAACGCGGCGACGGAAGGAGCATACAGAAGTATGTGACTGACGTTCGCAAGAGCAGCCAACGCCGTATCAGCGTAAAAGACACAGGACAGAGCACAAAGAATTTGCCTGGCGGCACTAGCGCGGTGGTCCCACCTGACCCCATGCCGAACTCAGAAGTGAAACGCCGTAGCGCCGATGGTAGTGTGGGGTCTCCCCATGCGAGAGTAGGGAACTGCCAGGCATCAAATTAAGCGAAGGGCCCTGTCGGAAGACAGGGCCTTTTGTTTTTGTCTGTAGTCTGCCGGTGAGCGCTCTCCTGAGGAGGACAAATCCGCCGGGAGCGGATTTGAACGTTGCGCAGCAACGGCCCGGAGGGGGGCGGGCAGGACGCCCGCCATAAACTGCCAGGCATCAGACAAGTGAAGAAGCCCATCCTGACGGACGGGCTTTTTTGCGTGTGTGGTAACTGTAAAACCGTAGGCCTGATAAGCGCAGCGCCATCAGGCAACCTGCACCGCCGGATGGCGGCTCCGCCTTATCCGGCCTACATGCACTTATCAGGCAGCGCCACTACTCACGGATAAATTAAATTCAACAATGGATACGGTTTCCCAAGATCGTCGACCTCCGAACGTCCCGTCACCTTAAATCCCATTTTCTTATAAAATCCAACAGCTTGTGTATTCTGCTCGTTAACATTGGTTGTCAACCCCGGTGCCAGTGTTAACGCATGTTCAACTAATCTCTTACCGATACCCTGACCACGCACGTCCGGATCGACAAACAGCGCATCCATATGTTCGCCGGTAAGCAGCATAAATCCTACCGGCTCATCCTGATCGGTCACGGCAACCCATAGTGGCGCTTCTGGCAGAAAATCGCTCACCAGTTCTTCCAGTTCGGCCCGATAAGCGTTTGACAGAAAATCGTGCGTGGCATCGACAGAGCGACGCCAGATCGCAATCAGTTTTTCCCCTTCCTCATGCCTTGAACGGCGAATGTTAATCATCATCTTCACTCCTTTTTTGCTTACTTCTATTCTAATGCAAATGCTGTCGTGAAACTTTCTCACCTTGAACTTGCAGACTCGACATTCGCCTGATTTCTGAGTATCTTCAGCTATCTGGATGTCTAAACGTTTAAACGTATGTCGTGAGGTTATCAGGTTATGCCGATTCGCGTGCTGGACGAGCTACCCGCCGTCAATTTTTTACGTGAGGAGAATGTCTTCGTCATGACGACTTCTCGCGCATCAGGTCAGGAAATTCGCCCGCTAAAGGTACTTATCCTTAACCTGATGCCGAAGAAGATTGAAACGGAAAATCAGTTTCTGCGTTTGCTATCGAACTCGCCATTGCAGGTCGATATTCAACTACTGCGGATAGATGCCCGCGAGTCGAGGAACACGCCAGCCGAGCATCTGAACAACTTTTACTGTAACTTCGACGATATCTGCGATCAGAACTTTGATGGGCTTATCGTGACCGGAGCGCCGCTGGGTCTGGTGGAGTTTAATGACGTGGCTTACTGGCCGCAGATTAGGCAGGTGCTGGAATGGGCGAAAGATCACGTTACTTCGACGCTATTTGTCTGTTGGGCCGTTCAGGCTGCACTCAATATTCTTTATGGTATCCCTAAGCAGACCCGTACAGATAAACTTTCCGGCGTCTATGAACATCACATCCTTCATCCTCATGCTCTGTTGACGCGTGGTTTTGATGATTCGTTTCTTGCGCCACACTCACGCTATGCCGATTTCCCGGCGGCGCTAATACGGGATTATACGGATCTTGAAATTCTGGCCGAAACAGAAGAGGGGGATGCGTACCTGTTTGCCAGCAAAGATAAACGTATTGCGTTTGTCACCGGTCATCCTGAATATGACGCCCATACGTTAGCGGGTGAATATTTTCGTGACGTTGAGGCCGGGTTAAATCCGGAGGTTCCGTACAACTATTTCCCAAAAAACGATCCGCAAAACATACCGCGCGCAACCTGGCGCAGCCACGGTAATTTACTGTTTACTAACTGGCTCAACTATTATGTCTACCAGATTACGCCATATGATCTGCGTCACATGAATCCAACCCTGGATTAATCTTCTGCTCCTGACGATCCTAAAGCGTTTCAGCATGTTGAATCAGGCACCTTCGGGTGCCTTTTTTATTTCCGAAATGCACCTCATCATGTAATTAAATTTAATTTATATTGTTATCAATAGGTTAATGTATAATTAAATTAAAAATGGAAATTGTTTTTGATTTTGAAATTTAATTGAGTAGTCTTAGTTGTGTTGAACGAAAAGCGCACAGTGATCCTTCGTTCGCATTGGGGATGTATCTGGATCAACAACGAGGAGCTGCATGATGAATCCACAGGCAACCACAACTGATGAATTAACCTTTACCAGGCCGCAAGGCGAGCTGGAAAAGCAAGTCCTGACCGCTGAGGCAGTCGAGTTTTTGACGGAGTTAGTTACCCGTTTTACGCCAAAACGCAATAAACTCCTGGCTGCACGTATCCAGCAACAGCAGGATATTGATAACGGTAAGTTGCCTGATTTTATTTCGGAAACCACTTCCATTAGAGAAAGTAATTGGCAGATTCGTGGTATTCCGGCGGATTTACAGGATCGCCGAGTAGAAATTACCGGGCCGGTTGAACGTAAAATGGTGATTAATGCCCTGAACGCAAACGTGAAAGTGTTTATGGCGGATTTTGAAGACTCGCTGGCGCCGGACTGGAATAAAGTTATTGATGGTCAAATCAACCTGCGTGATGCGGTGAACGGCACCATTAGCTATACCAACGAAGCCGGAAAAATCTATCAGCTCAAGCCCGATCCGGCCGTATTGATTTGTCGTGTACGTGGTCTACATCTGCCAGAAAAACATGTTACCTGGCGGGGGGAAGCCATTCCCGGCAGCCTGTTTGATTTTGCTCTGTACTTTTTCCACAACTATAAAGCGCTGCTCGCTAAAGGTAGCGGCCCGTATTTTTACCTGCCGAAAACGCAAGCCTGGCAGGAAGCAGCCTGGTGGAGTGAAGTCTTCAGCTACGCCGAAGACCGCTTTAACCTGCCGCGCGGTACGATCAAAGCGACCCTGTTGATTGAAACGCTGCCTGCTGTTTTCCAGATGGATGAGATTCTTCATGCGTTGCGTGATCATATCGTCGGTCTCAACTGTGGTCGCTGGGATTATATTTTCAGCTATATCAAAACGTTGAAAAATCACCCGGATCGCGTCTTGCCGGACAGGCAGGTGGTAACGATGGACAAACCGTTTCTGAGCGCCTACTCGCGCCTGCTAATCAAAACCTGTCACAAGCGCGGCGCGTTCGCGATGGGCGGTATGGCGGCGTTTATCCCGAGCAAAGACGTTGAACGCAACAATCAGGTCCTTGCCAAAGTGAAAGCGGATAAAGCGCTGGAAGCGAACAACGGCCACGACGGCACGTGGATTGCGCATCCCGGGTTGGCGGATACCGCAATGGCCGTCTTTAACGAGGTACTGGGCGAGCACAAAAATCAGCTGTTCATTACCCGTGATGAAGATGCGCCGATTACCGCTGAGCAGTTACTGGAGCCATGTGAAGGCGAACGCACAGAAGCGGGAATGCGCGCCAATATTCGCGTGGCAGTGCAGTACATTGAAGCGTGGATCTCCGGCAATGGCTGTGTACCGATTTACGGTCTGATGGAGGATGCCGCGACGGCGGAAATCTCACGAACCTCTATCTGGCAGTGGATTCACCATGAGAAAACACTGAGCAATGGAAAACCCGTAACGAAAGCGCTTTTCCGCGAAATGTTGGCGGAAGAGATGCGGGTAATCCAGGACGAACTGGGCGAGCACCGCTACAGCAGCGGGCGCTTCGACGATGCCGCACGTCTGATGGAGCAAATCACCACCTCAGATGACTTAATCGACTTCCTCACCCTGCCGGGCTATCGCTTACTGGCTTAATTCACCACATAACAATATGGAGCATCTGCACATGAAAACCCGTACTCAACAAATCGAAGAATTACAGAAAGAGTGGACACAACCGCGCTGGGAAGGCATCACCCGCCCGTACAGCGCGGAGGAGGTGGTGAAATTACGCGGCTCGGTTAACCCGGAATGCACGCTGGCGCAGCTCGGCGCCGCGAAAATGTGGCGGCTGTTGCACGGTGAAGCGAAAAAAGGCTATATCAACAGCCTTGGCGCGCTGACTGGCGGTCAGGCGTTGCAGCAGGCGAAAGCCGGTATTGAGGCGATTTATCTTTCAGGCTGGCAGGTGGCGGCAGATGCCAACCTTGCATCCAGCATGTATCCGGATCAATCGTTGTACCCGGCAAACTCTGTTCCGGCGGTAGTGGATCGGATCAACAACACTTTCCGTCGTGCAGATCAGATCCAGTGGGCATCCGGTATTGAACCCAACGATCCGCGCTATGTGGATTACTTCCTGCCGATCGTTGCTGATGCGGAAGCCGGTTTTGGCGGCGTTCTGAATGCCTTCGAACTGATGAAATCGATGATTGAAGCCGGTGCAGCGGCCGTTCACTTCGAAGATCAGCTGGCGTCGGTGAAGAAATGCGGCCATATGGGCGGCAAGGTGCTGGTCCCCACGCAGGAGGCGATTCAGAAACTGATTGCTGCGCGTCTGGCCGCTGATGTGATGGGCGTCCCGACGCTGGTGATTGCGCGTACCGATGCGGATGCGGCAGATCTGATCACCTCCGACTGCGATCCCTATGACAGCGGTTTTATTACCGGCGAACGCACCAGCGAAGGTTTTTACCGCACCCATGCGGGCATTGAGCAGGCGATCAGCCGCGGTCTGGCGTATGCCCCGTATGCCGATCTGGTGTGGTGCGAAACCTCTACGCCGGATCTCGAACTGGCGCGTCGTTTTGCCGATGCTATCCACGCGAAGTATCCGGGCAAACTGCTGGCCTATAACTGTTCGCCATCCTTCAACTGGCAGAAGAATCTGGACGACAAGACCATTGCCAGCTTCCAGCAGCAGTTGTCGGACATGGGTTACAAATACCAGTTTATTACCCTGGCGGGCATCCACAGCATGTGGTTCAACATGTTCGACCTGGCGCATGCATACGCTCAGGGCGAGGGCATGAAACACTATGTTGAGAAGGTTCAACAACCCGAGTTCGCCGCGGCGAAAGATGGCTACACCTTTGTTTCCCACCAGCAGGAAGTGGGCACAGGTTACTTCGACAAAGTCACCACCATTATTCAGGGCGGCGCGTCATCCGTTACCGCATTAACGGGTTCTACCGAAGAATCGCAGTTTTGATTGATGCCCGGTGGCGCTGCGCTTACCGGGCCTACAGATAGCGTAGGCCGGATAAGCGAACGCGCCATCCGGCATGACGTGGTGCCGGATGAGGGAAAAAAATGCCGCGTGGCCTGGAATTACTGATTGCTCAAACCATCCTGCAAGGCTTTGACGCGCAGTATGGTCGATTTCTGGAAGTGACTTCCGGCGCGCAGCAGCGTTTTGAACAGGCCGACTGGCACGCCGTTCAACAGGCGATGAAAAGCCGTATCCACCTCTATGATCATCATGTGGGCTTGGTGGTGGAGCAACTGCGCTGTATTACCGATGGCAAAAGTACCGACGCGGATTTCCTTTTACGCGTTAAAGAGCATTACACCCGGCTGTTACCGGATTACCCGCGCTTCGAGATTGCGGAGAGCTTTTTCAACTCCGTTTATTGTCGGTTATTTGACCACCGCTCGTTAACACCCGAGCGGTTGTTTATTTTCAGTTCGCAACCGGAGCGCCGCTTTCGTACTATCCCGCGCCCGCTGGCCAAAGACTTCTTTCCCGATCACGGTTGGGAGACTCTGTTGATGCGCATACTCAGTGACTTACCGCTGCGTTTGCCCTGGCAGAATAAAAGCCGGGATATCCGCTATATTATCGCGCACCTGACTGAAACACTGGGCGAGGACGCGCTACCTCGCTGCCATGTCCAGGTGGCGAATGAGTTGTTTTACCGTAATAAAGCGGCCTGGCTGGTAGGTAAATTAACCACACCTGACGGTACGCTGCCATTTTTATTGCCGATTCATCGTACTGATGAGGGGGAACTGTTTGTCGATACCTGCCTGACCACCACGGCAGAAGCGAGCATTGTGTTTGGTTTTGCCCGCTCTTATTTTATGGTGTATGCGCCGCTGCCTGCCGCGCTGGTTGAGTGGTTGCGTGAAATCCTGCCGGGTAAAACCACTGCCGAACTGTATATGGCGATTGGCTGCCAGAAACATGCGAAAACCGAAAGCTACCGCGAATATTTGTGTTATCTGGCTGAAAGTGATGAGAAATTCATTGAGGCGCCTGGTATCCGCGGCATGGTGATGCTGGTGTTTACCCTGCCAGGTTTCGACCGCGTATTTAAAATCATTAAAGACAAATTCGCCCCGCAGAAAGAGATGTCTGCCGCCCATGTGCGTGCCTGTTATCAACTGGTAAAAGAGCATGATCGCGTCGGTCGTATGGCGGATACCCAGGAGTTTGAGAATTTCGTACTGGATAAACGGCAAATCGATCCGGCGCTGATGGCGCTGTTACGACAAGAAGCGCCAGAGAAGATTACCGATCTTGGGGAACATATCGTCATTCGCCATCTCTATATTGAACGGCGCATGGTGCCGCTCAATATCTGGCTGGAACAGGTAGAAGGCCAGCAGTTGCGCGATGCGATAGAAGAATATGGTAATGCGATTCGCCAGCTTGCCGCCGCTAATATTTTCCCCGGCGATATGTTGTTTAAAAACTTTGGCGTTACCCGTCATGGTCGCGTGGTGTTCTATGACTACGATGAAATTTGCTACATGACGGAAGTGAATTTCCGCGATATTCCGCCAGCGCGTTATCCGGAAGACGAACTGGCCAGCGAACCCTGGTATAGCGTCTCGCCGGGTGATGTTTTCCCGGAGGAGTTTCGCCACTGGCTGTGTGCCGATCCGCGTATCGGGCCATTGTTTGAAGAGATGCATGCCGACCTGTTTCGCGCCGATTACTGGCGCGCGCTACAGACGCGTATTAAAGAAGGGCATGTAGAAGATGTGTATGCCTATCGTCGTCGCCAGCGCTTTAGCGTGCGTTACGGCGCGATCTCAAGTACGGCGAACTCTTCGTAAACCAGTTCCATCTCCGGCGACCAATTACCCTCGCGCTCAAAAAAGGCCCTGTGTGCCGCTTGCCAGTACGCCAGGCTAAGATCGCCTTCGCCTTCCAGTGCGGCGAGATCGGCGCTCATCTCGTTAAAACGGATCAGCCTGAGCGCCAGCGTGCGTATGACGCACACGGCGTCGCCTGTGCCGTTGAGCACAATGTGATATGACCCGGGCGTGACAGGGGGCTGCTCTTTCTGATAGCTAACCAGCGAGCTACAGGTGCCACGCTTTTTACCGGCGACCACTAGCGCCGCCAGCTCGTCGGCCAGCGTCGGCGAATCACCGAAAGACCAACAGAAGGCCTGTGGGTACTTCTCCTGCCAGTATAATTTCAGGCTGCTCATTTCAGCGAGTTCCACCATAGGCCAGCGTCACCTCTTTCGCCGCTTTAATCACCATGGCGCCAAGTTCGGTGACGCGATCGTCAGTAATGCGTGAGCAGGGGCCGGAAATAGAGAGGGCCGCAAACGGTTCGCGGTGTTCGTCATAAATACACGAGGCCACGCAGCGCAGACCGAGCGCATGTTCTTCATCGTCAAACGAATAGCCGCGCTTGCGCGTCTGGGCCAAATCGTCTTTCAGATGCAGCGGCGACACCAGCGTCGCATGGGTATAAGCGTGCAACCCCTTGCGGTGCAGCAGACTGGTAACCTGTTCCTCACTGAGCTGTGATAAAAACGCCTTGCCCGCGCCAGAGGCGTGCATGGGCAGCTTGCCGCCAATAGGCGCGGACATACGCATCAGCTGCGTACACTGCACCTGGTCGATAATAATGGCCTGATGGTCGCTCTGGTCGAGTACGGCAAGGTTTACCGTTTCGCCGGAGTCCTCCATCAGTTTGCGCAAAATCGGATGGACAATCGCCAGCAGATTACGGCTCTGTAAGAAGCTGCTGCCGACGATAAACGCGTGTGCGCCTACGGCCCAGTGGCCCAGCTCGCCAACCTGGCGGACAAAACCCTGTTGCTGCATGGTGGTGAGTAGACGGTGAGTCGTGGAATTAGGCAAACCCGCCTGTTGCGCCAGTTCGGTCAGCGCGACGCTGCCGTTGGACTCGGCAATCCACTCCAGCAGCTTCAGACCGCGAGTTAAAGACTGAACCTGCCCGGTTACGGGTGCAGTGGTAGCGGCAGGTTTTCTCCCGCGTTTCGCGGGAACAGGGGCAACCATGGCAGACTCCTTTTTCTGTATCGTGGAAATCATTTTCGTTTTATTCAATTATAATGCAAGAGTTCCTGAACTGATCGGATGAGTGACATCACAGGATGCCCGATGGCGCTGCGCTTATCAGGCCTACGCTTTGGGAGCCGCCAAAGTAATTTGTAGACTGATAAGGCGCTTGCGCCGCCATCCGGCAAAGCGACAGAAGTGGGTGGCAAGCTGAACATGTCTCATGTTGCCCGTTGTTCTCTTTTCCGCCAGCACGCTTTGTGCCAGTATGGCTCGTTACGTGGAGCGTTGTCGGGAGCGAGTGTGAGCAGCAAAGTTGAACAACTGCGTGCGCAGTTAAATGAACGTATTCTGGTGCTGGACGGCGGTATGGGCACCATGATCCAGAGCTATCGTCTACATGAAGAAGATTTCCGCGGGGAGCGCTTTGCCGACTGGCCCTGCGACCTGAAAGGCAACAATGACCTGCTGGTACTCAGCAAGCCGGAGGTGATCGCCGCTATCCACAACGCCTACTTTGAGGCTGGCGCGGATATCATCGAAACCAACACCTTTAACTCGACAACCATTGCGATGGCGGATTACCGGATGGAATCCCTGTCGGCGGAAATTAACTATGCGGCGGCCAAACTGGCGCGTGCCTGCGCCGATGAATGGACGGCGCGAACACCAGAAAAACCACGCTTTGTTGCGGGCGTGCTTGGTCCAACTAACCGCACGGCCTCCATTTCACCGGACGTCAACGACCCGGCGTTTCGTAATATCACCTTCGATCAGCTGGTGGCGGCCTACCGTGAATCCACTAAAGCGCTGGTGGAAGGTGGCGTAGATCTGATTCTGATTGAGACCGTCTTTGACACCCTGAATGCGAAAGCGGCGGTGTTTGCGGTGAAAGAAGAGTTTGAAGCGCTGGGCGTTGATCTGCCGATCATGATTTCCGGCACCATCACCGACGCCTCTGGCCGTACGCTTTCCGGCCAGACGACCGAAGCCTTTTATAACTCGCTGCGCCACGCCGAGGCGCTCACTTTTGGCCTTAACTGCGCGCTGGGGCCAGATGAACTGCGCCAGTACGTCCAGGAACTGTCGCGGATTGCCGAATGCTACGTCACCGCGCACCCGAACGCCGGCCTGCCGAACGCTTTCGGCGAGTACGACCTCGACGCCGACACCATGGCGAAACAGATTCGCGAATGGGCGGAAGCGGGCTTCCTGAATATTGTTGGCGGCTGCTGCGGCACTACGCCGGAGCATATCGCCGCCATGAGCCGCGCCGTTGTCGGTTTGCCGCCGCGCCAGCTGCCGGAAATCCCGGTGGCCTGCCGTCTGTCTGGCCTGGAGCCGCTGAACATTGGCGACGATAGCCTGTTTGTGAACGTCGGCGAACGTACTAACGTCACCGGCTCGGCCAAATTTAAACGGCTGATCAAAGAAGAGAAATACAGCGAAGCGCTGGATGTCGCCCGTCAGCAGGTCGAAAGCGGCGCGCAGATTATTGATATCAATATGGATGAGGGGATGCTCGACGCCGAAGCGGCGATGGTGCGTTTCCTCAGCCTGATTGCCGGTGAGCCGGATATTGCCCGTGTACCAATCATGATCGACTCCTCCAAATGGGAGGTTATCGAAAAAGGGCTGAAGTGCATTCAGGGTAAAGGCATCGTCAACTCTATTTCGATGAAAGAGGGCGTGGAAGCCTTTATTCATCATGCGAAGTTGCTACGTCGCTATGGCGCGGCAGTGGTGGTGATGGCTTTTGATGAGCAGGGGCAGGCCGACACCCGCGAGCGTAAAATCGAAATTTGCCGCCGAGCCTACAAAATTCTCACCGAAGAGGTGGGCTTCCCGCCGGAAGACATCATCTTCGACCCGAATATCTTCGCCGTGGCGACCGGTATTGAAGAGCACAACAACTACGCGCAGGACTTTATCGGCGCTTGTGAAGACATCAAACGCGAGTTGCCGCACGCGCTGATCTCCGGCGGCGTGTCTAACGTGTCCTTCTCGTTTCGCGGCAACGACCCGGTACGTGAGGCTATCCACGCGGTATTCCTCTACTACGCCATCCGCAACGGCATGGACATGGGCATCGTCAACGCCGGACAGTTGGCTATCTACGACGACCTGCCCGCCGAGCTGCGCGATGCGGTTGAAGATGTCATTCTTAACCGTCGCGATGACGGCACCGAGCGTTTGCTGGATTTGGCGGAGAAATATCGCGGCAGTAAAACCGACGAGGCTGCCAGTGCCCAGCAGGCGGAATGGCGTAGCTGGGACGTGAAAAAGCGCCTCGAATACTCGTTGGTGAAAGGCATTACCGAATTTATCGAACAGGATACTGAAGAAGCCCGCCAGCAGGCCGCCCGCCCGATTGAGGTGATCGAAGGGCCGCTGATGGACGGCATGAACGTGGTCGGCGACCTGTTCGGCGAAGGGAAAATGTTCCTGCCGCAGGTGGTGAAATCCGCTCGCGTGATGAAACAAGCGGTGGCCTACCTGGAGCCGTTTATTGAAGCCAGCAAAGAAAAAGGCTCCAGCAACGGCAAGATGGTGATTGCCACCGTGAAGGGCGATGTGCACGACATTGGCAAGAACATCGTTGGCGTGGTGCTGCAATGCAACAACTACGAAATCGTCGATCTTGGCGTGATGGTGCCAGCGGAGAAAATCCTCAGAACGGCGCGTGAAGTGAATGCCGATCTGATTGGTCTTTCCGGGCTTATCACCCCGTCGCTGGACGAAATGGTCAACGTGGCGAAAGAGATGGAGCGTCAGGGCTTTACTATCCCGCTACTGATCGGCGGCGCAACTACTTCGAAAGCGCATACGGCGGTAAAAATCGAGCAGAACTACAGCGGTCCGACGGTCTACGTGCAGAATGCTTCGCGTACCGTGGGCGTGGTGGCGGCGCTACTCTCCGACACCCAGCGCGATGACTTTGTCGCCCGTACCCGCAAAGAGTACGAAACCGTGCGTATTCAGCACGCCCGCAAAAAACCGCGCACGCCGCCGGTCACGCTGGAAGCGGCGCGCGATAACGATCTGGCGTTCGATTGGGAACGCTACACTCCGCCAGTAGCCCACCGTCTGGGCGTGCAGGAGGTGGAAGCCAGCATCGAAACTTTGCGCAACTACATCGACTGGACGCCGTTCTTTATGACCTGGTCGCTGGCCGGCAAATACCCGCGTATTCTGGAAGATGAAGTGGTGGGCGTTGAGGCGCAGCGCCTGTTTAAAGACGCCAACGACATGCTGGATAAACTGAGCGCGGAGAAACTGTTGAATCCGCGTGGCGTGGTGGGCTTGTTCCCGGCGAACCGTGTGGGTGACGACATCGAAATCTATCGCGACGAAACCCGTACTCATGTTCTGACGGTCAGCCACCACCTGCGCCAGCAGACCGAGAAAGTCGGTTTTGCCAACTACTGTCTGGCGGATTTTGTCGCGCCGAAATTGTCCGGAAAAGCGGACTACATCGGCGCGTTTGCCGTCACCGGCGGTCTTGAAGAAGACGCCCTGGCTGATGCTTACGAAGCGCAACACGACGACTATAACAAGATCATGGTGAAAGCGATTGCCGACCGTCTGGCGGAAGCGTTTGCCGAGTACCTGCATGAACGTGTACGTAAGGTTTACTGGGGATATGCGCCGAACGAGAGCCTGAGTAACGACGAATTAATCCGCGAAAACTACCAGGGGATTCGCCCGGCGCCGGGTTATCCTGCCTGCCCGGAACATACCGAAAAAGGCACTATCTGGCAGCTACTGGATGTCGAAAAACACACCGGGATGAAGCTCACCGAATCTTTCGCCATGTGGCCTGGCGCGTCGGTCTCCGGCTGGTACTTCAGCCATCCTGAGAGCAAATACTTCGCGGTAGCGCAGATCCAACGCGATCAGGTGACAGATTATGCTTTCCGTAAAGGAATGAGCGTTGAGGGCGTTGAGCGGTGGCTGGCGCCGAACCTGGGTTACGATGCGGACTGATTCATAAAATCGTCACTTTTCCTTACAACATACAAGGCGCTCATTGGGTGCCTTGTCTCTTTCTTACAATTAAACCCTTATACTGAAGGAAGGCTCTACGCTGAATTTGCCGGATGGCGGCGTAAACGCCTTATCCAGCATACCGTATTACGTATGGTAAGCCCGGTGGCGTGCAACGCCAGCAGGCCTTAACGCTGTGCGCCATCAGGCAATTTATCGCAAGTGAGCTTCAGGAAAACGTATAACGATAAGGAGAACCTGACGCCGTGTTAACTTTGCTCCATCTACTTTCTGCCGTTGCGCTGTTGGTATGGGGAACACATATCGTTCGTACTGGCGTAATGCGCGTGTTTGGCGCGCGTTTACGCACTGTCCTCAGCCGCAGCGTGGAAAAGAAACCGCTCGCCTTTTGTGCGGGTATCGGTGTTACCGCGCTGGTACAAAGCAGTAACGCCACCACTTTATTGGTAACGTCGTTTGTCGCCCAGGATCTTGTCGCCCTGACGCCAGCTCTGGTGATTGTGCTGGGTGCTGATGTGGGTACTGCGCTAATGGCGCGTATTCTCACCTTTGATTTGTCGTGGCTATCGCCGCTGCTGATTTTTATTGGCGTGATTTTCTTTTTGGGACGTAAGCAGTCCCGCGCCGGGCAGCTGGGTCGCGTCGGTATCGGGCTTGGCCTGATTCTACTGGCGCTGGAGCTGATTGTGCAGGCGGTGACGCCGATCACTCAAGCTAATGGCGTGCAGGTCATTTTCGCGTCGCTGACGGGCGACATTATGCTGGATGCGCTGATTGGCGCGATGTTCGCTATCATCAGTTATTCCAGCCTGGCGGCGGTGTTGCTGACGGCGACCCTGACGGCGGCGGGGATTATATCGTTCCCGGTGGCGTTGTGCCTGGTCATCGGCGCCAATCTGGGATCGGGGCTGCTGGCGATGCTCAATAACAGCGCCGCCAATGCTGCCGCGCGTCGCGTAGCGCTCGGCAGCCTATTGTTCAAATTGATCGGCAGCCTGGTCATCCTGCCGTTTGTCCATCCGCTGGCGAATCTGATGGATGAGCTATCGCTACCGAAATCAGAGCTGGTGATCTATTTCCACGTTTTCTATAACCTGGTGCGCTGCCTGGCGATGGTGCCATTTGCCGAGCTGATGGCGCGTTTTTGTAAACGAATTATTCGTGATGAGCCTGAACTGGATACCCATCTGAAGCCGAAACATCTGGATGTCAGCGCGCTGGATACGCCAACGCTGGCGCTGGCCAATGCTGCCCGTGAGGTGTTGCGCATTGGCGATGCGATGGAACAGATGATGGAAGGGCTAAAAAAGGTCATGCACGGAGAACCGCGTGAAGAGAAAGCGCTACGCAAGCTGGCGGATGACGTTAACGTGCTCTACACCGCGATTAAGCTTTATCTGGCGCGAATGCCAAAAGACGAGCTGGCGGCGGAGGAGTCCCGCCGGTGGGCGGAGATTATCGAAATGGCCCTGAACCTCGAACAGGCGTCGGATATTATCGAGCGAATGGGCAGTGAGATTGCCGACAAGTCGCTGGCGGCGCGTCGGGCATTTTCAGAAGAAGGATTGAAAGAGCTGGATGCGCTTTACGATCAACTGCTCAGTAATCTGCAACTGGCGATGTCGGTCTTTTTCTCCGGTGATGTCACCAGCGCCCGTCGGTTGCGCCGCAGTAAACATCGCTTCCGTATACTTAATCGCCGATACTCACATGCGCATGTCGACCGCCTGCACCAGCAGAACGTGCAAAGCATTGAAACCAGCTCGCTCCATTTAGGGCTGCTGGGCGATATGAAGCGTCTTAACTCACTGTTCTGTTCGGTCGCCTATAGCGTACTGGAACAGCCGGATCAGGACGAGGAACGCGGCGAGTATTAAGTGAAATGCCGGATGGCGGGGCCTACGGAGAACATGCGCGTAGGCCCGCCATTCGGCATTCAATGTGGACAGGGATTAAAAGCGATGACCCGCTTCCAGCGCCATGGCCTCTTCGCCCGCTTTAAACACCCAGGTAGTATTCGGGCCGCCGAGAACCGCCTGGCCGTTGCTCACCTGAATCCAGTTACCTTCCGGCAAACCAATCACTGTCAGTTCCGGCGCGACCACCAGCAGTTCGCGAATACGCTGCTCGCGGGTCTCGCCCTTATGACCTTCCGGCAAGGCGTTAGTGAAGTGAGGATTAATTTGCAGCGGGAACAGATCCAGCGCGTCGAAACCGTTTGGATCGACGATCGGCATATCGTTGGTGGTACGAATCGTCGGGCAGGCGAGGTTTGCGCCCGCGCTCCAGCCGATATACAGCGCGCCGCGTTTTACCCTGTCCGCCATCGGCGCCAGCAGCCCGCGTTCACGCGATTCTTTCAGTAGCTGAAAGGTATTTCCGCCGCCGACAATAATGATTTCCGCTTTCTCAATCGCCGCAAGCGGATCGGCGACACGATGAATCCCTGTGACGTTTATCCCTAATGGCGCAAGTACCTCTGCGGTTTTATCCGTGTACTCGTCCCATGTTTGCGTGACGCCGGCAAACGGAATAAACACGGCTGAGCGTCGACCGTTCAATTGATTCGCTATCAGCGGCAGAGCGTGTTCCAGCCAGGCTTTACCCGGCAGCGTCGAGTTACTTAATAAAAGCAGTTCCATTACTTCTCCACCTCATCAGGAAATGTCAAAACGTAATAATGCTACCATTATCCATTTAATGTCTTACTGATATGGCTCATGATGTTGCGCGTGTTACAGGCAACGCGCGGTCGCTAAAAGTGACGCCAGGCCAGATCTGCTATCTGGTATCGCCTGAAAAATTACAGGTATAATCCGCAAAATTATTTAACACGTTTAGAGACGAAAATGGCAAAACTGACCTTACAAGAGCAACTGCTACAAGCGGGATTAGTGACCAGCAAAAAAATGGCCAAAGTCCAACGCACGGCTAAAAAATCACGCGTTCAGGCTCGTGAGGCCAGAGAAGCGGTGGAAGAAAATAAAAAGGCGCAACTTGAGCGTGATAAACAACTTAGTGAACAGCAAAAACAAGCGGTTTTAGCGAAAGAGTTTAAAGCTCAGGTTAAGCAACTTATTGAAATGAATAGAATCAATGTCTCTAAAGGCGATATTGGTTTTAACTTCACCGATAATAACGTCATCAAAAAAATAGACGTGGATAAGCTCACTCAGACGCAACTGATTAATGGGCGTCTCGCGATTGCGCGTCTGGTTATCAATAACAGCGGTGAATGTGAATATGCGATTATTCCCGCGAGCGTCGCCGATAAAATCGCACAACGAGATGCGGACAGTATTGTCGTAAACAGTGCGCTGAGTCAGGAAGAGCAGGACGAAGATGATCCGTATGCCGATTTTAAAGTTCCTGACGATTTGATGTGGTAAGTCACATTCCCGACGTTTATGTAGAAAAATTTCTCAGAGAGTAAATATGCTGACTGACACATCTACCCGGCTTAATAAATATATCAGTGAAAGCGGCATCTGTTCGCGTCGCGAGGCGGACCGTTTTATCGAACAGGGCAATGTTTTTATCAACGGCAAACGCGCCGCCATTGGCGATCAGGTGGTCGCCGGGGATGTTGTTAAAGTAAATGGTCGGTTGATTGAGCCGCGAGAAGCGGATGATTTAGTGCTGATTGCGCTGAATAAACCGGTTGGCATTGTCAGTACCACTGAAGACGGCGAACGCGACAATATTGTTGATTTTGTGAACCACAGCAAACGTATCTTCCCGATTGGTCGTCTGGATAAAGACTCGCAGGGGCTGATATTTCTGACTAACCACGGCGATCTGGTCAATAAGATTCTGCGTGCCGGTAACGATCACGAAAAAGAGTATCTGGTGACGGTGGATAAACCGATTACCGACGAGTTTATTCGCGGTATGGGCGCTGGCGTGCCGATTCTGGGTACCGTCACCAAAAAATGTAAGGTGAAAAAAGAGGCGCCGTTTGTCTTTCGCATCACCCTGGTGCAGGGATTAAACCGTCAGATCCGTCGTATGTGTGAATACTTTGGTTATGAAGTGACGAAACTGGAGCGTACGCGCATTATGAACGTCAGCCTGAGCGGGATTCCGCTGGGCGAGTGGCGCGATCTGACGGACGATGAGCTGATCGATCTGTTTAAATTGATTGAGCGTTCCTCTTCCGAAGCCAAACCAAAGGCCAAAGCGAAGCCGAAGACCACGGGTATTAAGCGACCGGTCGTTGCGATCGAAAAAAGCAATGAGAAAGCGCGCCCGGCATCAAGCGGTAAGCGCTTTACCTCGCCGGGACGAAAGAAGAAAGGACGTTAACGTCTGCCGCGCGTCGGCGTATTCGCCGACCAAGAGAATGACGCTTCCGTATCGGGTTTATACGCCTGCTTTTTCTTCAACTGGCGGGCTTTTTTCGCTTCAGCCTCACGCAGCGCCATCAGCTTATCGATGTACTCCTTTTTTACGCTGTTGGTCTCAGAATTGGTCAGTGGACGCCCGTGCGCAATACGGGCGCGGTCCAGCAACGTTTTCAGTTCGCGCTGTTCGCGCTCGGTCATCTCTTTTTGAGTAATGCGGGGGAGTGCCATACGGGTGCCCTCAGTTAGCCGATGCATTTAGAGCCTATCCCATTAGGGCTATTTTACTTGCCATTTTAGACCTGGGCAGTGCTCAAAATCCTCACGTACTACGTGTACGCTCCGGTTTTTGCGCGCTGTCCGTGTCCAAACTGGCTGCGCCAATAACGCCTGGTGGGATAGGCTCTTAGTCTACGGCAATACGCAACGGGCGGATAGCGCTCAGTCAGCAATCCGCAGCTTTCCGGCGAAATCCTGTGGCGTATAACCCGTTGACGTAAATCCTTTATCCGTGATGATGTTATCGATTTCTTTTACGCTTGCGATGCACATCACACCGTCCTGACCAAATTTGGTATGGTCGGCGAGAATCACTGATTTTTTGCTCATCGCAATCATGGCTTTGGCAACGTAGGCTTCTTCAAAGCTCTTCACCAACACGCCATGCTGGGGAGAAATGCCGCCAGCGCCAATAAAACAGATATCCGCGTGAATCGCGTTAATCTGCTGACAAACCGAGACGCCGAGGTTGGCGCGAAAATGGTAATCATATTCGCCGCCTAATACATACACGCGGGCCTGCAGGTTATGCTCTTTAATTTTATCGGCAATCAGGGCTGAATTGGTAATCACGGAAAAAGCGAGAGGCGGTAATTGCTCGGCCAGAATAAGGTTAGTTGTACAGGAATCAATAAACAATGTATCCCGTTCACTGACCATTTCGGCGGCAAGTTTGCCAATCGCTATTTTCTCTTCGCGATGCGCCTCTATTCTTGCGCTAAACGCATCCTCCTGGACAACCTGCTTTTTGACTGCGCCCCCATGAATCTTAGTGATTTTGCCTTCAGATTCCAGTAAGGAGAGATCGCGACGAATGGTTTCCGAGGTGACGTTGAGCATTTCCGATAATTTAATAACGGTGACTTCACCGAATTTGTTTAATTCATCAAGAATATGTTTTCGTCTTTTAATTGGATTCATTATCTTTCGCCGCCGTCAACCTTTGGCGCATGGTAACTGGATGCGTCAGGCAACGCAACCACTCCAATGCATGGACGATACCCTCCTCATCATTCGTGGCAGTCACATAGCCGGCCTGCCGCTTTACTGCATCCGGCGCATTGCCCATTGCGATACTGATTCCGGCAGCGGCAAACATGCTGACATCATTCTGCTGATCGCCAATCGCGACTACCTTGTCAGAAGATATATTTAAATAATGAATTAATTTATCGATTATGAACCCTTTATTTATATCGGCTCTTTGAATATCAATATAATTTTCTCCCGTGACAACCGCATAATATCCACAAGGCAGGTGATTATTCACTTCTGTACACAGAGTATCTATCTCCGAAGATGCGGCAACAAGTGTAATTTTATATATATTGCGACGATTAAAGATATTTTCTGCAGTTTCAGTTATAAGCGGTAACTCAAATAAGCGGGCTTCATATGTTGTCCAGGGTGCAATTAGTCTATCGTCACGATGGTGAATTGCTTCGGCGCTAAAAAAGTGGTGGTGATAGCGGGAAAGAGAAATATGCTGGTCAATATTCCACAGGTCTGTGGCGGTCAGCGGGGCAGCATGAATAATGCGCGGCCCCGCCATCTCCAGCAGGCGTCCGCAGTTAAAACCGGCGCACCAGCTAAACAACGTATCAACCTGTTGCTGGCGTAGCAGGCGTACCATTGAGGAGACCGGTCTGGCGGAACATGCCGCCAGCAGACCACCGTCCTGGCGGAACGCAATCAGCGCCTGACGCGTGCGCGGGCTGATTGTTTTCTGCGAGGTGAGTAATGTTCCATCCAGATCGGTGATCAACAACATCTCTCGTTCCCTGATATCAATGAACAATAAACGGCGTAACGGCTTCTTTGGCGGCGTTGCACACCATGTTGTCGATAGCCGTACCGACCACCAGAATATTGACCCCGGTATCTTTAAACGCTTTCGCGTTGGCGAGGTTAATCCCGCCTTCCGCCAGCGTCGGAACATCCACCGCGCCGACCAACGCCCGCAGGCGATCTTTAATCATCTGCGGGATATCGCCTGCCGCTACGCCTTCATAGCTCATGCCTGTCATCAGACCAATCATATCCACGCCGATATCCTGCATTCGCTTCGCCACGCTGGCGACCTCTTCCGGCGTGCGTGCAGGAATACCGAAAGTATGCAGATCGTCAGGATGGCCAATGTAGGCATCGACAGTCAGACCATACTGATGGGCGAGATTAACGATGTCCTGCAGATCGTCCCAGTCGGATTTATGCGTATGTAAACCGTCGGCCCCAGCGCGGGCAATCTCCAGAATTTCCGTTTCGCTGAGCGGCACCGGTAAGGTTTCGGTAAAACCGCCGGCGATACCAACGGTGATAAAAATATCGTCCGGGACCACATTACGCACACCGTGTACGGCCTCAGCCATCTGGCTATTGGTGATTTCGTGACGAATCTGCTCCGCCGCGTGCATGTTGTTCACGCCTTTGTGTCCACGCGCCAGCGCCAACGCAGGGTGGTTCGGCTCCAGTAGCTTAACGCCAGCCTCACACACGGCTTTCGCCAGGCGCGCATCGTCGCCGGTTATTCCTGTGCTGAGGATGGTTTGCCCGCCGTGAAGTGTGATGGCTTCTTTCACTTTCTGTAACGCTTTGGCGCGTTTTTTATTCATATCGCCTTTAAACATGGTGTACCTCTGGTGTTGGTGCATTAATTAACGGCTGTCGTTGTTGATTCGCTCTGTACGACAGGTTTGAAACGGTTAGCAATAATGGTGGTAAGGCAGGTCATCGCCATTGTGGCAATCATTACGATGGCCATCTGGAGCGCATTGCTGGATAAGAACGGTGAGGCGAAAGCCGGAACATAGGCCACCCCTTTGACGTTAAAAAAGCCCAGCATCATGCCGCCCATTCCGGCCCAAAAAATGGCGGAGCCAAAAACAATTTTGTTGGCGAACATGAAGGGATAGGCGGATTCAACAAAGGTGCCAAAGCCCAGGTTAATGAGCAGGCCCGGCGTAGCAACGGCAGCTTCGCTTTTTTCACGCGGGGCGATCACATTGGCAAGGTTAATACCTGCGGCCACCATCACCAGACCGACCATATCGACCGCGCCGAGGAAGCTGACGCCGGATTTTTCCATCTCCAGCAGTACCAACGGCAGGATCACCGCGTGATAGACGCCGCCGAGAATGGCAGGCCAGATAACCAGACCAGCCAGCAGCCCGGCAAGAATTGGGCTGAATGCCAGCGTGCTTTCGATAGCCAGTTTGATGTAATTACCCGCAGATAGCGCCAGCGGACTCAGCAGATAGTGCATGATTAACCCAGCGGCAAGGCCCGATATCCCACCGGCGACGATGTTGACGGTAGTCATTGGGAAGCGCCAGTTCAGGCACAGCTCGAACAGCCAACGGACGAAAATCCCCGCCATTACACCGCCGATAATGCCGCCGATAAGACCGCCCTCTACGGAAAGCACGCCAGCGACGACTCCGGCCACAATTGAAACTTCATCCAGTTCGGAAATCTGTTTTGCCGCCAGTACCGCGACTAACACCGGCAGACCTTTTAGTAATATTTCAAAGATATCGTTAAGTTTTTCCAGTCCTGGTATGTGGCTCAGGGCGAGTACAATCGCCATGGCAATAAAGCCTGGTAGCGCAGGGATCATGATGCTACGAATGTTAAAACGTTTGAGCAGGCTTTTTCCGGAACCGCTCTGCGAGGGCGAAGCGCTACCCAACTGTGGTTTGTACTTGATACCCCAATGTTTACACAGTGACGCCACGAAGGAGACGGCGCGGGTACGGCTGGTGGTGCCGGTTGTTCCGGAGGTCGCGACCACATTCGCCCCCTTTGCCGCCACCAGCGCCATGGAGGTTCCCCCGGTGCCGACAATCGGTGTTTTCATCTCAACGGCGGCGGCAAAAACGGCCTGGTTCGCCTTTACCGGATCGGCGCTCATTACCACGATCCCATCGATCTCACCGCAGCGGATCATCTCAGCGATTTGGCGATCGCTTTCTACTACCGAGGTGTTTACCTCCGAAAGTTTGCCCTGAAATATGCGCTGTGGTTTTTGTTGGTTTTCTGTGGTTAATGCATAAACCGATGCCGGGGTATCCGGTTTGGCGACGTCCATCGAGGCTTCTGCCGCGATAAACTGTACGGCGGCCACATTCACGCCCGCAGCCTCACACTGCTGATAAATCTCCTGGAGTAACTTCTCTGGCTCGGCGCCACCCAGGTTGTAGAGGTTGCCTCCACTGCTTCCAATAATCGCAATTTTTTTCATAGCGGCCTCAAATAGGGTAAGGGGGTTATCTGTGTTGTAGTGCAATCATAATTCCAACTAAAACAAAATAAAGCAACAATGAAAAAGTGGCCTTATACCAAACGATCTCAATTTTTAAAGGTAACGCATTAAAATATAATGATTAATTTATGTTTTTGCTTTGTGTTGTTTTGTGTGGTTTTGTGACGAGGTTCAAAATGGGGAGTGCATAAATAGGGGGAAAGTTGCCCATGTTGGTGGGACGAGTAGGGTGTTGCGGATTCCTGAGCAGTATTCCGCCGGCAGCGCCTGGCGTGGGAACCGCCGGATGACGTGCCTGCGTCGCCATCCGGCAGCGTATTGCGCTGATAGCGCTCACCCGCTGTCGTGTCAGGGCGATTATTCAAATAAGTTCTGATGTAGCTTTTGCACCACTTTCTCGGCATCGTCTCCCGGCACGAGGAAGCACAGATTGTGGCTGGAGGCGCCGTAACAAATCATGCGAATGTTGAACGGTTCCAGGACGCCAAACACTTCTTTACCAACGCCGCAGGCTTTTGACAGGTTGTTGCCAATCAGCGCGACCAGCGCCAGTCCTTCTTCGACTTCTACCCGACACAGCGCGGAAAGCTCCATCAATAAGGATTGGGTCAGTAACGTATCGCCCGTGGAGGTGGAGCCGGTAGTATCCAGCGTCAGCGCGACGCTCACCTCCGAAGTGGTAATCAGATCTACCGAAATATTATGCCGCGCCAGAATGCCGAACACCTCAGCCAGGAAACCTCGTGAGTGCAGCATATTCAGGCTGTGCAGCGTCAATAGCGTTTGATTGCGGCGCAGCGCCAGCGCGCGGAACAGCGGCGGGTTTTGGGTTTTATTGCACACCAGCGTACCGCCCGCTTGCGGATCTTTACTGGATCCAACGAAGACCGGGATATCGCTGCGCACGGCCGGGAGTAAGGTGGCTGGATGCAGTACTTTTGCGCCGAAGGTTGCCATCTCCGCCGCTTCTTCAAAGTCGATTTCATCAATTCGCTGCGCGACGGGCACCACGCGCGGGTCGGTGGTGTAAATACCGGGCACATCTGTCCAGATATCAACCCGCGCGGCGTGGAGCGCTTCAGCCAGCAACGCTGCCGTATAGTCGCTGCCGCCGCGGCCTAACGTCGTGGTGCGGCCTTTGCTTTCACTGCCGATAAAGCCCTGAGTAATGACCAAAGTTTCGTTCAGGCGCGGGAGCAACTGCTGCGCGGCCAGTTCCGCAAGCGCTGCGACGTCCGGTTCCGCACGACCAAAGCGATCGCTGGTACGCATCACTTTGCGCACGTCGAACCAGTGGGCCTGTACGTCGCGTTCACGCAGGATCTCAACAAATAGCAGGGTAGACATCAGCTCGCCGTGGCTGACCAGTTCATCGGTCAGGGCTGCCGATGTCGCCAGCGATGCCGCCTCCGCCAGAATAGTGATGTTTTCCAGCAGGCGTTCAATCTCTTCGCGAATGACATTCGGATGACGCAGACGATCAAGGATATCGAACTGGATTTTACGGATGGCGTCGAGCGTAGCGAAACGTTCGCCAGGCTCCATCCCTTCGGCCAGCGCCACCAGCAGATTAGTGATGCCGGCAGACGCGGAAAGCACGACTAAACGAACATTGGCGTCGGAAAGTACGATATCCGCGCTACGGTTCATGGCGTCAAAATCAGCGACGCTGGTACCGCCAAATTTGGAAACAACGATCTCTGTCATATCAACCTCGTGTCAGGAAATGAAAAACGCGACCATGGCACAAGGGCAGAACAGAAACCGGTGCAGGCGCAAATGCAAGTAACGTATTTATAAATAAAAGTTGTGGCCTGGACTGTCAACGTTGGGATTATGCGGATTTTTTATGCTGAGTTTAGGCTCAGTAACAGCGCTTATAACCCCGATACCCGTTTGTAGTATGTTGGCTTATCTATGCGCCCGGCGACTCACCCACTTGCTGCCTTTCTGCACCTCGAATTATTTAGGGTATATACTTTTTATCCTCATTCGACAGTGCCTGGGGCAACGGCACTAAAACAATCACACTTTTCTGTGACTGGCGTTACAATCGATCCCAGTCACAATTCTCAAATCAGAAGAGTATTGCTAATGAAAAACATCAATCCAACGCAGACTTCTGCCTGGCAGGCGCTCCAGAAACACTACGATGAAATGAAAGACGTTACGATCGCTGAGCTTTTCGCGAACGATAGCGACCGTTTCGCTAAATTTTCCGCGACGTTTGACGATCTGATGCTGGTGGACTTCTCCAAAAACCGCATCACCGAAGAGACGCTGGCAAAATTACAGGATCTGGCGAAAGAGACCGATCTGGCCGGCGCGATTAAATCCATGTTCTCCGGCGAGAAGATCAACCGCACCGAAGACCGCGCCGTGCTGCACGTGGCGCTGCGTAACCGTAGCAATACGCCGATCATTGTGGACGGCAAAGATGTGATGCCGGAAGTGAACGCCGTGCTTGAGAAAATGAAAACTTTCTCGCAAGCGATTATCTCCGGTCAGTGGAAAGGCTACACCGGTAAGGCCATCACCGACGTGGTGAACATCGGTATCGGCGGTTCCGACCTCGGCCCGTTCATGGTGACCGAAGCGCTGCGTCCGTATAAAAATCATCTGACTATGCACTTCGTCTCTAACGTTGATGGTACCCACATCGCTGAAGTGCTGAAAAAAGTGAACCCGGAAACGACTCTGTTCCTGGTGGCGTCGAAAACCTTCACCACGCAGGAAACCATGACCAACGCCCACAGCGCGCGCGACTGGTTCCTGAAAAGTGCAGGCGATGAAAAACACGTGGCGAAACACTTTGCTGCGCTCTCCACTAACGCCAAAGCGGTCGGCGAATTTGGTATCGACACGGCCAATATGTTCGAGTTCTGGGACTGGGTCGGCGGTCGTTACTCGCTGTGGTCTGCCATCGGACTGTCCATTATTCTGTCCGTCGGTTTCGACAACTTTGTCGAGCTGCTTTCCGGCGCGCACGCGATGGACAAGCATTTCTCCACCACTCCGGCGGAGAAAAACCTACCCATTCTGCTGGCGTTGATTGGCATCTGGTACAACAATTTCTTCGGCGCGGAAACCGAAGCCATTCTGCCGTACGACCAGTATATGCACCGTTTCGCCGCCTACTTCCAGCAGGGTAACATGGAATCCAACGGTAAATACGTTGACCGTAACGGCAACGCCGTGGATTACCAGACAGGCCCAATTATCTGGGGCGAACCAGGCACCAACGGTCAGCACGCGTTTTATCAATTGATTCACCAGGGTACTAAAATGGTGCCGTGTGATTTTATCGCCCCGGCTATCACCCATAACCCGCTATCCGATCATCATCAGAAGCTGCTGTCTAACTTCTTCGCGCAGACCGAAGCGCTGGCGTTTGGTAAATCCCGCGAGGTGGTTGAGCAGGAATATCGCGATCAGGGTAAAGATCCGGCGCAGCTTGAACACGTTGTGCCATTCAAAGTGTTTGAAGGCAACCGCCCGACCAACTCTATCCTGCTGCGCGAAATTACGCCATTCAGCCTGGGCGCGCTGATTGCGCTGTATGAGCATAAAATCTTTACGCAGGGCGCCATCCTGAACATCTTTACTTTCGACCAGTGGGGCGTTGAGTTGGGTAAACAGTTGGCTAACCGTATTCTGCCGGAGCTGGGCGATGATAAAGCTATTTCGTCCCATGATAGCTCTACCAACGGTCTGATTAACCGTTATAAAGCCTGGCGCGCCTGATGGCGCTGCGCTTATCCGGTCTACGTAATGCATAGCGTCTGTAGGCCGGATAAGGCGTTTCGCCGCCATCCGGCAAAAAGAGAATAAGATAATAAAAAAGCCGATATTCACATTGGCCTTTTTTATAAGATAATTCCGCTTGTCCGTCTTTATCCCCACAATTTTATATTGAGCTTAATCCTAAAATAAGCAATAACCAGAAAATCACTCTGCGTTACTTTCAGATTATACGGATGCCGATGTCTTTTATTTTAATTTTAACTTATTGATTTTATTTGTTTGTTAATTAAATAATGTAGGCGTTACTTCTTTAAAGTTTAATTATCCTAAAACCTCGCTGTTATTTCTCCCGGACATAATCCGCCTGCTTTGGTTGTGTATACTCGGTAGCGCCCGAAATTCTTTTGGGTAAATCTCCATTCATTCAATGAAGGGAAATTATGATGAAAAAAGTACTGTATGGCATTTTTGCCATAACCGCGCTTGCGGCGACATCTGTCTCGGCAGCCCCCGTTCAGGTGGGTGAAGCGGCAGGGTCGGCAGCGACGTCGGTATCGGCGGGAAGTTCCTCCGCCACCAGCGTTAGCACCGTAAGTTCGGCGGTGGGCGTCGCGTTAGCGGCAACCGGCGGCGGCGATGGTTCCAATACCGGAACCACGACCACCACGACCACCAGTACCCAGTAGTATCGGTACGTTTAACCATAACCACACTCCGGTGTGGTTATTTTGCCCCTCTGGAGAAGCGTCGTGAAGCGACTCGCACTTATCCTGATTTGCCTGCTATTACAGGCGTGTTCGGCCACCACTAAAGGCCTGGGCGATTCACTGTGGGACAGTTTGTTCGGTACGCCAGGCGTACAGCTAACGGATGACGATATTCAAAACATGCCTTATGCCAGCCAGTACATGCAGCTTAACGGCGGTCCTCAACTGTTTGTGGTGCTCGCTTTCTCGGAAAACGGGCAGCAGAAATGGGTGACGCAGGATGGCGCGACGATCGTGACACAGCATGGCCGTCTGGTCAAAACGCTGCTCAGCGGCGACAACCTGATCGATGTGAATAATCTGGCGGCCGACCCGCTGGCGAAACCAGGACAGATTATCGATGGCGCGACCTGGACTCGCACCCTGGGCTGGACCGAACATCGCCAGGTGCGTTACGCCACCGCCCGTTCCGTTTTTACATGGCGAGGGACCGATAGCGTTAGCGTCGGCAGTGAAGAGACCGCCGTGCGGGTGCTGGATGAAGAAGTGACGACCGATCAAACGCGTTGGCGTAATCGCTACTGGGTTGATAGCGAAGGCCAAATTCGCCAGACGGAACAGTATTTGGGCGCGAATTACTTTCCGGTGAAAACCACGCTGATTAAGGCGGCAAAATCATGATGAAAAGGACGATAAGCGCGCTGGCGCTGGCCTTTGTCGCGTCATCCGCCTTTGCCAGCGGCACTGTTACCGTTTTTACCCAAGGTAATAGCGAGCCTAAAACGCTGACAGACGCTGAGCGTCTGCTCGATTTAGTCGGACAGCCGCGCCTGGCAACGAGCTGGTGGCCTGCGGCGGTGATAGGCGAAGAACAGGCGACCGTGACGGCGCGTCAGCAGCAACAGGAACTTCTCGGGCGACTGGCGGCGCTCAGCGCTGAGGAAGACGGTGATGCGGCGGCGGCGATAAATACACTGCGCCGACAGATTCAGGCGGTGAAGGTGACGGGCAGACAATTCGTGAATCTTGATCCTGACGTAGTTCGGGTGAGCGAACGAGGTAACCCGCCGCTGCAAGGTCACTACACGCTCTGGGTCGGGCCGCAACCCACGCAGGTGACGCTCTTTGGCTTGATTAGCCAGCCGGGCAGCCAGCCGTTCGTCCCTGGGCGGGACGTCGCCAGTTATCTTGAGGGTCAGCGCTTACTCAGCGGCGCGGATCGTAGCTATGCCTGGGTGGTTTACCCTGATGGACGCAGCCAAAAAGCGCCGGTGGCTTACTGGAATAAACGTCATATCGAGCCAATGCCCGGCAGCATTATTTTTGTCGGTTTTGCCGATTCCCTTTGGCGCGGCACGCCGGAGGCGATAAATGCCGACATTCTTCATACCCTGACGCAGCGGATACCGGAATAATGAAAAAAACACATCTGCTCAGCGTGCTGGCGCTGGGTATTAGCGCGGCCTGCCATGCCGAAACATATCCAGCCCCTATTGGGCCTTCACAATCTGACTTTGGCGGCGTGGGCCTGCTGCAAACGCCGACAGCGCGTATGGCGCGTGAAGGGGAGATGAGCCTGAACTATCGTGATAACGATCAGTACCGCTACTACTCGGCTTCGGTTCAGCTTTTCCCGTGGCTGGAAACCACGTTGCGCTATACCGATGTCCGTACGAAAAAGTACAGCAGCGTGGAATCATTCTCCGGCGACCAGACTTACAAAGATAAAGCGTTTGATGTGAAACTGCGGTTGTGGGAAGAGAGTTACTGGATGCCGCAGGTGGCGGTTGGCGCGCGCGATATCGGCGGGACGGGGCTGTTTGATGCGGAATATATTGTAGCGAGTAAGGCCTGGGGGCCGTTTGATTTTTCATTAGGTCTCGGCTGGGGCTATCTTGGCACCAGCGGCAATGTGTCTAATCCTTTCTGTTCGTATAGTGATAAATTCTGTTCACGTGATAACAGTTATAAAGAGGCAGGTTCCGTCGACGGTAGCGATATGTTTCACGGCCCGGCCTCGCTGTTTGGCGGCGTGGAATACCAGACCCCGTGGCAACCGCTACGCCTGAAGCTGGAGTATGAAGGCAATAACTATCAGCAGGATTTTGCGGGTAAACTGGAACAGAAGAGCAAGTTTAACGTCGGCGCCATTTACCGCGTCACCGATTGGGCCGACGTTAACCTCAGCTACGAGCGCGGCAACACCTTTATGTTTGGTGTTACGCTGCGCACCAATTTCAACGATTTACGTCCCGCGTATCATGACAATTCACGCCCGCAATACCGACCACAGCCGCAGGATGCCATCCTGCAACATTCGGTAGTGGCTAATCAATTAACGTTATTGAAATATAATGCTGGTCTGGCGGACCCGAAAATCCAGGTCAAAGGCGATACGCTGTACGTTACCGGTGAACAGGTGAAGTACCGCGACTCCCGTGAAGGGATCGTGCGCGCTAACCGGATCGTCATGAACGATCTGCCGGAGGGGATCCGCACGATCCGCGTGACGGAAAACCGCCTTAATCTGCCGCAGGTCACCACTGAAACCGATGTCGCCAGCCTGAAACGCCATCTGGAAGGCGAACCGCTGGGACATGAAACCCCGCTGGTGCAAAAACGCGTAGAGCCGATCGTGCCAGAGAGTACTGAACAGGGCTGGTATATCGACAAGTCGCGCATTGATTTTCATCTTGATCCCGTGCTGAATCAGTCGGTAGGCGGCCCGGAAAACTTCTATATGTATCAGTTGGGCGTAATGGGAACTGCGGATCTGTGGGTCACGGATCATCTGCTCACCACGGGCAGCGTGTTTGCCAATATCGCCAACAACTACGACAAATTTAACTACACCAATCCGCCGAAGGATTCGCATCTGCCGCGGGTGCGTACGCATGTCCGTGAGTATGTGCAGAATGATGTTTATGTGAATAACCTACAGGCCAACTACTTCCAGTATTTTGGCAATGGTTTCTATGGGCAGGTCTACGGTGGTTATCTGGAGACCATGTTTGGCGGTGCCGGGGCGGAAGTCCTGTATCGCCCGATAGACAGCAATTGGGCGTTTGGTCTGGATGCCAACTACGTGAAACAGCGTGACTGGCGTAGCGCGCAGGATATGATGAAGTTTACCGATTACAGCGTGAAGACCGGACATTTGACCGCATACTGGACGCCGTCGTTCGCCCAGGATGTGCTGGTGAAAGCCAGCGTTGGTCAGTATCTGGCGGGCGATAAAGGCGGTACGCTGGAGATCGCCAAACGCTTCGATAGCGGCGTCGTTGTCGGCGGTTACGCGACGATTACCGATGCGTCGCCGGATGAATATGGGGAAGGGGATTTTACCAAAGGCGTATATGTTTCCGTGCCGCTGGATCTCTTCTCGTCCGGCCCAACCCGAACTCGTGCGGCAATTGGCTGGACGCCGCTGACGCGTGACGGTGGTCAACAGCTTGGGCGTAAGTTTGGCCTGTATGATATGACCAGTGACAGGAGCGTAAATTTCCGTTAATACTCAGGCCGGATAAGGCGTTCAAAGCGCTATCCGGCAAATTATCTTATTGAACAAAATATAAACATAAATAAAAAATATAGATGCTCGTCACATTTGTGCGTTATACAGAAACCTCGCCGCAGAGAAAGAGGGGGCTGTTATGATGCCATTATCGCGCTCACGTCTTGAGTTTATCGCCACGATTTTACAAAACGTACTAAATTTGGGGCTGCTTACCCTCGGTCTGATCCTGGTCGTTTTTCTCGGTAAAGAGACGGTGCATCTGGCGGATGCATTATTCGTGCCTGAGCAAGCCAGCAAATATGAACTGGTGGAAGGGCTGGTGATCTACTTTCTTTATTTCGAATTTATTGCGCTGATTGTGAAGTACTTTAAGTCTGGCCTTCACTTTCCGCTGCGCTATTTCGTGTACATTGGGATCACGGCGATTGTGCGCCTGATCATTGTCGATCATAAAACGCCAATGGATGTATTACTCTATTCGGCGGCGATCCTCCTGTTGGTTATCACGTTGTGGTTATGTAATTCGAACCGACTACGGCGAGAATAGGCGTCGCCACACCGTAACGGACGTACGGCGTGGCGATAAATCAGCTTATTGTATGGCGGCTTTCGGCGTTTTCTCTTCTGCTGGCGTCCATAACTTCTCAAGTTCTTCCAGCGTTTTGCCTTTGGTTTCCGGCACGAACTTCCACATAAACAGCGCCGCCAGAATACCCATACAACCGTAAATCCAGTAGGAGAAACCGTTGTGGAAATGGGAAACCAGCCACGAATTTTTGTCCATCATCGGGAAGGTCCAGGAGACGAAGTAGTTCGCCAGCCACTGCGCGGCGACGGCAATGGCGAGCGCTTTGCCACGAATCGCGTTCGGGAAGATTTCTGCCAGCAGCACCCAACAAACCGGTCCCCAGGACATGGCAAATGCGGCGACGTAAAACAGCATCGACAGCAGCGCTATCAGCCCGGAAGCCTGGGTGTAAAACGCGGTGCCAAGGCTGAACATCCCAAGAGCCATACCCAATGCGCCAATAATTTGCAGCGGTTTGCGACCAAATTTATCTACCGTCATGATGGCCAGCACGGTGAAGCTCAAGTTGATTACGCCGACA
Organism: Salmonella sp. 2018103; assembly: GCF_026247685.1. Classification (NCBI taxonomy): domain Bacteria; kingdom Pseudomonadati; phylum Pseudomonadota; class Gammaproteobacteria; order Enterobacterales; family Enterobacteriaceae; genus Salmonella; species Salmonella sp. 2018103. Next base: position 4,225,866 of record NZ_CP111029.1, on the reverse strand, counting down.
ATAATGGTCTGCAAGAGCGCCACGTCGGTGCTGGCCCCTAACGTTTTAAACACTTCCGGCGCGTAGTAGAGCACGACGTTAATGCCGACAAACTGCTGGAAGACGGACAGCATCACGCCAATGACTATCACGCCCACGCCAAACATCAACAGGCGTCCGCCGGTTTTACGGCCATGCTCCAGAGACTGGTTGATCTCCTGCATGGCCTGGGTAGTGAGGCTGCTACCCATAATTTTGCGCAGAATGCCCTCCGCCTGTTCGTGTTTGCCACGTGCCATCAGCCAGCGCGGGCTTTCCGGTACGGTATACAGCAGCAGTAAAAACAGCAGGGCGGGAATACTTTCTGAAGCAAACATATATCGCCAGCCATCGGTATTCAGCCAGTTAGCGTCACCAGAGCGGGCAATGAAATAGTTAACGCAATACACCAACAGTTGACCAAAAATAATGGCGAACTGGTTAAAGGAAACCAGTTTCCCACGAATATGCGCTGGAGCCAGTTCAGCAATATACATCGGTGAGAGCATTGAGGCTAAACCAACGCCAATACCACCAATGATGCGATAAATAACAAATTCGGGGACATATCCGGCCAAATAAACAGGTACGGCATTATCTGGGTTAATCGTGGTAAATCCTAATTCTGGCCATGCGGAGCCAATACCGGAAATAAAGAACAGCAGAGCGGCGATTTTCAGCGAGTCCCGACGACCAAAGCGGTTACTGCAATAACCGCCCAGCGCACCGCCGATGATGCAGCCAATCAACGCACTGGCGACGCAGAAGCCCAATAGCGAGTTGGCGGCGGATTCACTTAAATGTTGCGGAGCGACAAACACGGTATTTAAGGATTCTACCGTTCCGGATATGACGGCAGTGTCATAACCGAATAATAACCCTCCTAATGTTGCGACTAAGGTAATGGAAAAAATATAGCGGGAATTATAGTGGGTGTTCATTCAGACCTGCCTTAGAGGATACAGCTCTTTTGATCAGTGTCGTGATGGTGAATTTAACAGGCAGGGAAAACAATTATCATTTTTTACATTGCAATTATGTTTTGTCTTTTCTGTGATCTTAATTCTGTTTAATTTGTCTGTTTTCAGGCGGTAAATATAATTGCAGTGATGGGGGCCACGAAAGGAAATAATCGTAACAGCAATGCAAAATAACATAAAAAAAGCGCTCCGAAGAGCGCCAAAATACGACCATAAGTGGGGATAACATAAGTTGAGGGCAGTGGCATTGCCCGTTGCCGGGCAGGTACTTCGATAAGACTTAACCTTTCACACCCCCTGCCGTCAGGCCGTTGACCAGCCAACGCTGCGCCAACAGGAACACCAGGGTGATAGGAATAGCGGAAAGGACGGCGGCGGCGGCAAAGTCGCCCCACAAATAGTTTTGCGGGTTGAGATATTGCTGCATACCCACGGCCAGCGTATAGCTGTCCACATCGCGCAGTAACAACGAGGCGACCGGAACTTCGGTAATCGCCGCGATGAACGACAGAATAAACACCACCGCCAGAATCGGTACGGAAAGCGGCAGCAGCACCAGGCGAAATGCCTGCCACGGGGTTGCGCCATCCAGCGCGGCGGCCTCTTCCAGCGAGCTGTCGATAGTTTCGAAGTAGCCTTTAATCGTCCAGACATGCAGCGCAATGCCGCCAAGATAGGCGAAGATCACGCCGCCATGCGTATTCAGACCGATAAATGGAATGTATTGTCCCAGGCGGTCAAATAACGCATACAGCGCCACCAGAGACAAAACCGCCGGAAACATCTGGAAAATCAGCATCCCCTTGAGCAGTGTTGCTTTACCTGGAAAACGCATTCGTGCGAAAGCGTAGGCGCAGGTGGTGGAGAGCGCCACGATGCCGATGGCGGTAATACCGGCGATTTTCACCGAGTTCCACAGCCACAGCAGGACCGGGAAGGGAGGCGGCGTTACCCGACCATCCGCATGTTCCACGCTGAAACCCAGCGCCAGCCGCCAGTGTTCCCAGGAGATTTTATCCGGGATCAGGCTTCCGGTGGCGAAGTTCCCCTCACGTAGCGAGATAGCGATGACCATCAGCAGCGGGAACATGATCGCCGCGATGAAAATCAGCAGCCCCAGGTGCGTGATGAAGAGACGTAATTTTTGAGATTTGGGTTGGACCATAGCCATTGTTATTATCTCCCTTAATCAAACTTCATACGCGTGGCTTTCAGGTTCACGATGGCCAGCGCGCCTACCAGCAGGAAGATCAGCGTGGCAATGGCCGCCGCCAGACCGAAGTCCTGACCGCCGCCGCCTTCAAAGGCGATACGGTAGGTGTAGCTGACGAGCAGATCGGTATAACCGGCAGGCGTGGTGGTGCCGAGACGGTCTGGCCCGCCGTTGGTCAATAACTGAATCAGGACAAAGTTATTAAAGTTAAAAGCGAAGCTGGCGATCATCAGCGGCGTTAGCGGCTTAATCAGCAGCGGTAAGGTGATCTTAAAGAAATTCTGAAATGGACCGGCGCCGTCCATTGCGGAGGCTTCGTACAGGTCATCCGGAATCGCTTTCAGCAGTCCCATGCTCAGGATCATCATGTAGGGATAGCCCAGCCAGGTATTCACGATAATCACCATTGCCCGCGCGGTGTTGGGGTCGCTGAACCAGGCAGGTTTAATGCCAAACAGCGCGCTCAGCATCATATTGATTTCGCCAAAGCTTTGGTTGAATAACCCTTTGAAAATCAAAATTGAAATAAACGACGGTACGGCGTAGGGCAGAATCAGCAGGACGCGGTAGATAGCTTTACCTTTCAGCGCTTCCCACTGTACGAGGCAGGCCAATACCATCCCAACCGCCACGGTTAACACCACAGTGAGAACCGAAAAGACCACGGTCCAGACGAAGATAGCGAAAAAAGGCTTCTGGATCCCTTCGTCGGTAAAGACGCGCGTAAAGTTTTTCGCGCCGATAGTAACGGTATAACCAGGACTGAGTTTTTCATCACCCCAGCTTCCGTCGGCGTTGATCGACTGATAATAACCGCTATCGTTGTTTGGCCGGTATTTTACGCCGCTCTGGTTATTGGTCAGCAGGCCGTCATCAGCCAGTGTGTACAGCGGACGGGTACCGGAAAACTGACGCAGCGAGCTCATAATCACTTTACTTTCATCCGGCAGGACGGCGGTTATCTGGTTCAACGCCAGACGGTTCTGGGTGATTATTCGCAGATTGGCGCGTTCGCCGCCCGGCAGGGCATCAGTCTCTTTCAGCTGTAATTTTTGTTCGCCGCCGAAGGAAAATGCGTCAGACAGGTAATGTTTGCCCGTTTCTCCGTCGGTGAGGGCCAGTTGCCACTCGTCGCCGGTCGGGTAAAGACCGAAGTTATAGGTTTTTCCTGCCTGATAAGAACGGTCCATCAGCACTTGCTGGGCGCGTTCAAAGGTGAGCTGGTTGGTGCTGCTGTAGTTAGTAAAGGCGATGGCGATGGTGCACACCAGCGGGAATAGCACAAACAGCCCCATGCCGGCGAGGCCAGGGTAAACGTAGCGCCAGGCGTAGGTTTTACGATTTGCGAAAATATACAGGCCAGCAGAGCTTAAAATCAGCGTCATGATGGCGAACAGATACTCCCCTTGTACGTACATTAAAACTACAAGGTAACCCACCAGCAGGCCCAGCAGACCAATTACTGACCATTTAAGCTGGTCGCTTTGCCACCAGTGTTTCTTTTTAATGACATCCATGGGGGTTTTCCTCTACAGCGTTGAAACTTCCTGGCCGGAGATGTGCCTGATGGCGCTGCGCTTATCAGGCCTACGGTGTGTTGTAGGCCGGATAAGGCATTTATGCCGCCATCCGGCACAGGCTCGCGGCATTACTTAGTGATACGGCTTTGTGCATCTTTCAGCGCGGCATCCACGGTTTGACGGCCGCTGGCGGCGTTGATCACAGCCGTACGTACCGCATACCAGAAGGCGGACATCTGCGGAATATTCGGCATGATCTCGCCTTTCTGGGCGTTATCCATGGTGGCGGCGATACGGGGGTCTTTCGCTAACTGCTCCTGGAAAGATTTCAGCGCCACAGCGCCCAGCGGTTTATCTTTGTTCACCGCTTCCAGACCCTGATCGGTCAGCAGGTAGTTTTCGAGGAACTCTTTCGCCAGCTCTTTATTCGGGCTGGCAGCGTTAATCCCCGCGCTCAGCACGCCGACGAACGGTTTCGAGGGTTTGCCTTTGAAGGTCGGCAGCAGGGTGACACCGTAGTTGACTTTGCTCTTGTCGATGTTCGACCATGCCCACGGGCCGTTGATGGTCATTGCCGTTTCGCCTTTATTGAAGGCTGCTTCGGCGATGGAGTAATCGGTATCGGCGCTCATATTTTTGTTCTTGATCATATCGATCAGGAAAGTCAGACCCGCTTTCGCGCCGGCGTTGTCGACGCCAACGTCTTTCACGTCATACTTGCCGTTTTCAAATTTGAACGCGTAACCGCCGTCAGCGGCGATCAAAGGCCAGGTGAAATACGGCTCTTGCAGGTTGAACATTATCGCCGACTTCCCTTTCGCTTTTAGTTCTTTATCCAGCGCCGGGATCTCTTCCCAGGTTTTCGGCGGGTTCGGGACGAGGTCTTTGTTATAAATCAGGGAGAGGGCTTCAACGGCGATGGGGTAGGCGATCAGCTTGCCGTTATAACGTACCGCATCCCAGGTGAACGGATAGAGTTTGTCCTGAAACGCTTTATCCGGAGTGACCTCCGCCAGCAGACCAGACTGCGCGTAGCCGCCAAAACGGTCGTGCGCCCAGAAGATAATGTCAGGACCGTCGCCGGTGGCTGCCACCTGCGGGAATTTCTCTTCCAGCTTATCCGGGTGCTCAACGGTCACTTTAATGCCGGTGTCTTGCTCAAATTTTTTACCGACCTCGGCCAGACCGTTATAGCCCTTGTCGCCGTTGATCCAGATAACCAGTTTACCTTCTTCAATTTTGGCGAGAGCCGGGGCGGAAATCATCATCGTCGTAAGTGCGGATAATGCGAGGATGCCTACGCCAGTTTTAATCTTCATATCTCCCATCCTTTTTGGTGATGTACACAGAGGTGGTTTAACGGTCTCTAGTTTCTTTATACGACAACCTCTTTCCATCCTCCCCGCCCCTACGCCCCACCCCGGCTTTATGTGATCTGTGTTACATAAATGTGAGTAATGCGTGCTGGCGCACATAAAAACACGCCGATTTTTGCGGGCGGCATCACGAAATTCCTTTTCTGTCCGCGCCCGTGGTCTCAGGCGCTGTGCCCTCATCCTCCCGCCTCCTCCCCCATAAAAAAGCCGGGGGGTGGAGGATTTACCCCAGTCAGGGATCGCGCATAGTCAGGCCATCATGAATGTTGCTGTCAATGACAGGTTGTAACGAAGGGAGAAGGGCATGGCGAGCGTACAGCTACGAAATGTAACGAAAGCCTGGGGTGACGTGGTGGTATCGAAAGATATTAACCTCGATATCCATGACGGGGAGTTCGTGGTGTTTGTCGGACCGTCAGGCTGTGGTAAATCGACCTTGCTGCGTATGATCGCCGGGCTTGAAACCATCACCAGTGGCGACCTGTTTATCGGGGAAACCCGTATGAATGATATTCCGCCTGCCGAGCGCGGCGTGGGCATGGTATTCCAGTCTTATGCGCTCTATCCCCATCTCTCCGTTGCAGAAAACATGTCTTTCGGCCTCAAGCTGGCGGGCGCCAAAAAAGAGGTAATGAATCAACGCGTCAACCAGGTGGCGGAAGTGCTGCAACTGGCGCATCTGCTGGAACGTAAGCCAAAAGCGCTTTCCGGCGGGCAGCGTCAGCGCGTAGCGATTGGCCGCACGCTGGTGGCGGAGCCGCGTGTGTTTTTGCTGGATGAGCCGCTCTCTAACCTGGACGCCGCGCTACGCGTGCAGATGCGCATTGAAATTTCTCGCCTGCATAAACGTCTGGGCCGCACGATGATTTACGTCACCCACGATCAGGTCGAGGCGATGACGCTGGCCGACAAAATCGTGGTGCTGGACGCCGGTCGCGTCGCGCAGGTCGGTAAGCCGCTGGAGCTGTACCACTATCCGGCGGACCGCTTTGTCGCGGGCTTCATCGGCTCGCCGAAGATGAACTTCCTGCCGGTGAAAGTGACCGCCACCGCGATTGAACAAGTCCAGGTCGAACTGCCGAATCGCCAGCAAATCTGGCTGCCGGTCGAAAGTCGCGGCGTGCAGGTCGGCGCCAATATGTCTTTAGGCATTCGGCCGGAACACCTGCTGCCGAGCGATATCGCCGATGTCACCCTGGAAGGTGAAGTCCAGGTGGTCGAGCAGTTAGGGCATGAAACACAAATTCATATCCAGATCCCCGCCATCCGTCAAAACCTGGTTTATCGCCAGAATGACGTGGTGCTGGTAGAAGAGGGCGCCACATTCGCTATCGGCCTGCCGCCAGAGCGCTGTCATCTGTTCCGCGAGGATGGCAGCGCATGTCGTCGTCTGCATCAAGAGCCGGGTGTTTAAGGCCTCCATAAAAAAACGAAACGCAAAACCATTCGCAGTTTTAGAAGGTGGCAGCGTTTAAAGAAAAGCAATGATCTCAGGAGATAGAATGATGATTACTCTGCGCAAACTCCCTCTGGCGGTTGCTGTCGCAGCGGGCGTAATGTCCGCTCAGGCAATGGCTGTCGATTTCCACGGTTACGCCCGTTCCGGTATTGGCTGGACGGGAAGCGGCGGCGAACAACAGTGTTTCCAGGTGACCGGTGCACAAAGTAAATACCGTCTCGGTAACGAATGTGAAACCTATGCGGAACTGAAACTGGGCCAGGAAGTGTGGAAAGAGGGCGATAAGAGCTTCTATTTCGACACCAACGTCGCCTATTCGGTTAACCAGCAGAACGACTGGGAATCGACCGATCCCGCCTTCCGCGAAGCGAACGTGCAGGGTAAAAACCTGATTGAATGGCTGCCGGGCTCTACCATCTGGGCCGGTAAGCGCTTCTATCAGCGTCATGACGTACACATGATCGACTTCTACTACTGGGATATTTCAGGTCCTGGCGCGGGTATCGAAAATATCGATCTGGGCTTCGGTAAGCTTTCACTGGCGGCGACCCGCTCTACTGAAGCGGGCGGCTCTTACACCTTCAGCAGCCAGAATATTTATGATGAAGTGAAAGATACCGCTAACGACGTCTTTGACGTACGTCTGGCTGGTCTGCAAACGAACCCGGACGGCGTACTGGAGCTGGGCGTTGATTACGGTCGCGCCAATACGACCGATGGTTATAAGCTGGCTGATGGGGCATCGAAAGACGGCTGGATGTTCACCGCCGAACACACGCAAAGCATGTTGAAAGGCTATAACAAGTTTGTCGTGCAATATGCCACCGATGCCATGACCACGCAGGGTAAAGGCCAGGCGCGTGGTTCCGACGGTTCTTCATCTTTCACTGAAGAATTGCCTGATGGAACCAAAATTAATTATGCCAATAAGGTCATCAATAATAATGGCGATATGTGGCGTATTTTGGATCATGGCGCCATCTCGCTTGGTGATAAATGGGATTTGATGTACGTCGGTATGTACCAGAATATCGATTGGGATAATAACCTGGGTACTGAGTGGTGGACCGTGGGCGTACGTCCAATGTACAAGTGGACGCCAATCATGAGTACCCTGCTGGAAGTCGGCTACGACAACGTGAAATCTCAGCAGACCGGCGATCGTAACAATCAATATAAAATCACCCTGGCGCAACAGTGGCAGGCGGGCGACAGCATCTGGTCGCGTCCGGCTATCCGTATTTTCGCCACCTACGCGAAATGGGATGAGAAATGGGGCTATATCAAAGACGGCGATAACATTTCCCGTTATGCCGCAGCGACTAACTCCGGCATTTCCACCAACAGCCGTGGCGATAGCGATGAGTGGACCTTCGGCGCCCAGATGGAAATCTGGTGGTAATACGATGGTCATCTGACGTAACGAGGGGCGCAAGCCCCTCTGAAACATCAGGTCTGATGATGCTTGTAAGCCGAATAAGGCGCCAGCCGCCATTCGGCGATATGTTTGGGTTGGCGCGCTATTGCCTGGCTACCGCTGAACCCGCCTTATTGAGGTGAGAATAATGAAAATGAAGAAAAGTCTCGTCGCCCTCTGTTTAACCGCAGGGCTGTTCGCCAGCGTGCCGGGTATCAGCCTGGCGGAAGTGAACTATGTACCGCAAAATACCAGCGCCGCGCCTGCTATTCCTGCTGCTGCGCTACAGCAATTAACCTGGACGCCTGTAGATCAGTCAAAAACGCAGTCTACCCAACTGGCGACTGGGGGCCAGCGCCTTGACGTCGCCGGCATTACCGGCCCGGTCGCCGCTTATAGCGTTCCGGCGAATATCGGCGAGCTGACATTAACTCTGACCAGCGAGGTCAATAAGCAAGCCAGCGTTTTTGCGCCAAACGTGTTGATTCTTGACCAAAATATGACGCCTTCGGCGTTCTTCCCCAGCAGTTACTTTACTTATCAGCAGCCGGGCGTCATGAGCGCAGACCGGCTGGAAGGCGTGATGCGCCTGACGCCTGCGTTGGGGCAGCAGAAACTCTATGTTCTGGTGTTTACGACCGAAAAAGATCTTCAGCAAACCACTACGCTGCTCGATCCGGCAAAAGCCTATGCCAAAGGCGTCGGTAACTCTATCCCGGATATTCCCGATCCAGTTGCTCGCCATACCACTGACGGCGTGGTGAAACTGAAGGTGAAAACCAACAGTAGCTCCAGCGTATTGGTCGGGCCGTTGTTTGGCTCGTCCGGTACCGGGCCGGTAACGGTAGGCAATACCGCCGCGCCGGTCGCTGCGCCAGCGCCAGTCGCGCCGAAGAAAAGCGAACCGATGTTGAACGATACGGAAAGCTACTTTAATAAAGCGATTAAGGATGCCGTAGCGAAAGGCGACGTCGATAAAGCGCTGAAACTGCTTGATGAGGCCGAACGTCTGGGATCGACATCTGCCCGTTCCACCTTTATCAGCAGTGTAAAAGGCAAGGGGTAATTGTTTCCCCACAGTGCTGATTTTGCAGCAACTGGTGCGTCTCCTGGCGCACCTTTTTTTTATCATTTCATGCGAATTGTTATTTTTTTGTTGCGCAACAGATCACTTAATTGTGATTGCGCCCCCCGTAATGTCTTTTCTGAGATACAATGACTTTAGGTTATAAATCGGAGAGTAAGGCATGTCACACCCTGCGTTAACGCAACTGCGTGCGCTGCGCTATTTTGATGCGATTCCTGCGCTTGAACCCCATTTGCTGGACTGGCTGTTGCTGGAAGATTCTATGACTAAACGTTTTGAGCAGCAGGGAAAGCGGGTAAGCGTGACGCTGATTCGGGAAGCGTTTGTCGGCCAAAGTGAGGTCGAGGAAGCATCAGGTTTACTGCCATCCGAATCCCGTTACTGGTTACGTGAGATACTGCTTTGCGCTGACGGCGAGCCCTGGCTTGCCGGACGTACCGTGGTACCGGAATCCACGCTGTGCGGACCTGAACAGGTCTTACAACATCTGGGTAAAACCCCGCTTGGACGTTATCTATTTACATCATCGACACTGACCCGCGATTTTATTGAAATTGGACGCGATGCAACGCTGTGGGGGCGCCGCTCTCGACTGCGGTTGAGCGGAAAGCCACTGTTGCTTACCGAGCTTTTTTTACCTGCATCGCCGCTGTACTGAGAGGAAGATAAAGATGGAGTGGAGTCTGACGCAGAGTAAGCTGCTGGCGTTTCACCGTTTGATGCGTACAGATAAGCCTATTGGCGCGTTGCTGCTGCTCTGGCCGACGCTTTGGGCGCTATGGGTGGCGACGCCGGGTATGCCTCAGCTGTGGATTTTGGCGGTTTTTGTCGCTGGCGTGTGGTTAATGCGCGCGGCGGGCTGCGTGGTAAATGATTATGCCGATCGTAAATTTGACGGACATGTAAAACGTACGGTCAACCGGCCTTTACCCAGCGGCGCCGTGACAGAGAAAGAAGCGCGCAACCTGTTTGTGGTACTGGTGCTGCTGGCGTTTTTGTTGGTGCTGACGCTGAACGCCATGACGATTCTGCTTTCCGTGGCGGCGCTGGCGTTGGCCTGGGTTTATCCCTTTATGAAACGCTACACCCACCTGCCGCAGGTCGTGCTGGGGGCCGCTTTCGGCTGGTCAATCCCCATGGCGTTCGCCGCGGTGAGCGAATCCCTGCCGTTGAGCTGCTGGCTGATGTTCCTCGCCAATATTCTCTGGGCGGTGGCTTACGATACGCAATATGCGATGGTCGACAGAGATGATGATATCAAGATAGGCATTAAATCGACGGCGATCCTGTTTGGTCGTTATGACACATTGATTATCGGGATTCTGCAGCTTGGCGTCATGGCGTTAATGGCGCTGATCGGTTGGTTGAATGGTCTGGGATGGGGATATTACTGGGCTGTGCTGGTGGCGGGCGCGCTGTTTGTCTACCAGCAAAAACTGATTGCGAACCGTGAACGTGAAGCCTGCTTTAAAGCCTTTATGAACAATAATTACGTTGGCCTGGTGCTATTTTTAGGGCTGGCGATGAGTTACTGGCACTTCTGATGTCATGCCGGGCGAACCCGGCCTGCAAAGCCAAAATTTTCAATACGTCATATCAGTTGCCCGATAAGCTTACGCCATCGGGCATTTCAGGCACTGGCTTACTCGCTCTGCGTCGCGCTTTCAATCGTCAGACGGACATCAGAGGTAATCAGATCGGCAAGCATCTGATATATCTTCATCGTTTCTGCCGGTTCGGCATCGCCCGTATCACTGATATAACCCTCATCCCGTAGCGTCAACACGAGTGAACTGAACACCGCTTTGTCGAAAAACTCCGGCGCGTTAATACCGTGTAGGACAGACAGACGTTGCGCCACGGTACGGCTTTCTTTCTCCAGCGTACTGCGGTTGATGGACGGATTGGCGCTCAACAGCCAGAACGTAATGGCATAACGCTGTAGCGTTTCTCGCGCGCCTGCCGCCAGCAGTTGCAGCGTACGGGAATGCGTCGGGTTGATATGCAGTTCATCATCCTGCAGGGTAATTAGCCCCTGACGCTGCATTTCACTGGCCAGCGCGTCGATGACCGAGGCTAACTCCTCGCGCTCCCAGCGCAGGAACAGCTCCGCTTTTAACATCGGATAGAGCGCTTCAACATGCTGCTGCAACGCATCACGCGAAATGCGACGATGCTGGGTGATAATCGCCGCCATCAGCGAAGGCATAATCAACATATGCGCGATATTGTTACGATAGTAGGTCATCAACACCGCCTGCTCGCGCGGCAGGATGATGATATCGCCAATGGTGTCTTTCTCGACCTCAAACTTATTCATCTGCAGCGCGTGAGCGATGAGCTCACCAGCGTTGGCGGCAGGAACGGTTGAGTCTGTGGAATAAGGGACATTGCGCATCAGATCGAGATAGCAATCAAGCTGTTCGGTGAGCTGCTCGCGGGTGAGCGAGCGCTGACGCGACGCCAACAGCGCGGTACAACACAGGTTCATCGCGTTTGCCGCGCCAGCGTTGTTAATACGCACCATCAGATCGGCGGCGATACTATTTACCGTCGGCGTCAGCCAGGCTGGGCGTATGGCCTCTATAGGGTCGATAGATTCGCGCCACTCCGGCACATGCTGGTTCAGGTACGTCATGAGCGGCATCGGTTCGCCAAAGTTAACGTAGCCCTGACCCAGATTGCGCAGCTTGCTCAAGCCTTTCAGCATTTGCGGCAGGCTCTCTTTCTCTTTTGTCGCGCCGCGCAGCTCTTTCGCATAGGTGCCCACTTCCATGACGTGCTCATAGCCGATGTAAATAGGCACTAACGTAATTGGACGGGTACCGCCGCGCAGCATCGCCTGGATAGTCATCGACAGGGTGCCGGTTTTCGGGTCTAACAAACGTCCGGTACGCGAACGTCCTCCTTCGACAAAATACTCTACGGAGTAGCCGCGGCTGAACAGCTCGCCCAGGTATTCGCGAAAGACGGTGGAATAGAGTTTATTCCCCTTAAAGGTGCGACGAATAAAGAACGCGCCCAGACGACGGAAAATCGGGCCAGCGGGCCAGAAATTAAGGTTAATACCGGCGGCAATGTGCGGCGGAACCAGTCCCTGGTGATACAGCACATAAGAAAGGAGCAAGTAGTCCATATGGCTGCGGTGACAGGGTACATAGACGATTTCATGCCCGTCGTGCGCCAGTTGGCGTACGCGCTCGGCGTTATGCACGTTAATCCCCTGGTACAGTCGGTTCCAGGTAAACCCCAAAATCCTGTCGGTCAAACGAATCATCTCGTAAGAGAAGTTCGCCGCGATCTCTTCCATCAGCGCAATGGCGTTTTGCTGCGCTTTTTCATGAGAGATTTTCTTACTGCGCGCTTCGTCTTCTACCGCGCGGGCGATCGCTTTCGAGGCCAGCAGTTTGTTAAACAGATCCTGACGAGCGGGCAGGCGTGGGCCAACCGCCGCCAGGCGCTGGCGGGCAAAGTGCATACGCGCCACGCGAGCCAGCTTCTGCGCGATGATTTTATCGGTGCCGTGTTCATCAGCCATACGACGCAATGAGACGGACGGCGAGAATCGGACAAAGCTATCGCGACCCAGCCAGGAGATGGCAAAGAATTTCTGTACGCCGTTCAGCATACGTAAAGGCGGGTTATCTTCTCCCTTTTCACGACCCGGCGCGCGGCCAAACATCACGGAAACGGGCACCATCTGCACGTCCAAAGCCGGATTACTCCGATGCAGATCGAGATAATCGTGAAAAAGTTTCACCGACTCTTCTTTTGGCGTGTAATAGGTAAAGACACGCGGTCCGCCGTGAATAAATACATAGCGTGGCAACAGCGCGCCGTCGATCTCCAGCGGCTCCAGCGGATCCGGGAGATCGTGCGCCAGACATTGAGCCCGCAGCGTCAGTAAGTCCGCTTTTGAGTTGTATGGCAAGACATACATAATGGGGCGAGAAGTATCGAGCCCCAATTCCTGGGCGGGTTCCGCCGGAATAGACTTGCTTTTTACCAGTATGCTTAATGGTAAATTCAGTAATTTGTAGTAAATTCGTGGCCAGCCGGACATAAACGATGTAAAGCCTCTGGTTAATAATGCAAATGCGGTGCAAGGATATCAGAAAGTTTAGCGAATTTCTGTTGTATCCCGTCATACTTCGCGCTGCGTTACGGCAGTCCGAATCGTGCAGGGCAACCGTATAATGTCATTGACGTTAATAATGTAAAAAGGTTCTTTTGATGGCCAATAATACCACTGGATTCACCAGAATTATCAAAGCGGCAGGATATTCCTGGAAAGGATTTCGCGCCGCATGGACTCACGAAGCGGCGTTTCGCCAGGAAAGTATCGCGGTATTGCTGGGCGTCATCATCGCCTGCTGGCTGGATGTGGATGCGATTACCCGTGTGTTATTGATAGGTTCCGTTTTACTTATCATGATTGTTGAAATCCTCAACAGCGCTATTGAAGCGGTCGTGGACCGCATCGGTTCTGAATACCATGAGCTTTCCGGCCGTGCGAAAGATATGGGATCGGCTGCGGTGCTACTGTCTATTTTCGTGGCCCTGATGACCTGGGGCATCCTGTTATGGTCACATTTTCGATAAAGGTTCCAAATTTTATAAATCTCTTGTTTTTTGCGCCGTTTGTGGTTCCAAAATCACCTTTAACTGTATATACTCACAGCATGACTGTATATACACCCAGGGGGCGGAATGAAAGCGTTAACGGCCAGGCAACAAGAGGTGTTTGATCTCATCCGGGATCACATCAGCCAGACAGGTATGCCACCGACGCGTGCGGAAATCGCGCAGCGTTTGGGGTTCCGTTCCCCAAACGCTGCGGAAGAACACCTTAAGGCGCTGGCGCGCAAAGGGGTGCTTGAAATCGTTTCCGGCGCATCGCGAGGTATCCGTCTGTTACAGGAAGAAGAGGACGGATTACCGCTTGTCGGGCGTGTCGCGGCGGGTGAACCGCTTCTGGCGCAGCAGCATATTGAAGGCCATTACCAGGTCGATCCTTCACTGTTCAAACCCAGCGCCGATTTCCTGCTGCGCGTGAGCGGTATGTCGATGAAAGACATCGGTATTATGGATGGGGATTTGCTGGCGGTACATAAAACGCAGGACGTCCGTAATGGCCAGGTGGTTGTCGCTCGCATTGACGATGAAGTGACAGTAAAACGCCTGAAAAAGCAGGGCAATAAAGTGGAGTTGCTGCCGGAAAACAGTGAGTTTACACCGATAGTGGTGGATCTGCGCGAACAAAGCTTTACGATTGAAGGGCTGGCGGTAGGCGTCATTCGCAACGGGGAATGGTTGTAATCTCTTTTTAATCTCCTTGTAAGCCGTCATCCGGCAATCGTGCAGCCTGATGGCGCTGCGCTTATCAGGCCTACGGGAATGCAGTTCCTGAGATGATTAATTTGTAGGCCGGATAAGGCGTTACGTCGCCATCCGGCAATGCGCTCGTTTCGTTTAACTCCTTGTCAGGCTTTTCTCCATGCCGCTTTTTACCTCCTCTGATAAAGCTCTCTGGCGTCTCGCGCTGCCGATGATTTTTTCTAACATCACCGTCCCCTTACTGGGGCTGGTCGATACGGCGGTGATTGGTCATCTGGACAGCCCGGTTTTCCTGGGCGGCGTGGCGGTGGGCGCGACTGCCACCAGCTTTCTTTTCATGCTGCTGCTATTTCTACGTATGAGCACCACCGGCCTAACGGCGCAGGCATTTGGCGCCAAAAATCCGCAGGCGTTAGCCCGGGCGCTCATTCAACCGTTATTGCTGGCGCTGGGCGCAGGCGTGATGATTGTGCTATTTCGCACGCCGCTTATCGAGCTGGCTTTACATATTGTCGGCGGGAACGACGCTGTCCTGGTGCAGGCGAGACGCTTCCTTGAAATTCGTTGGCTAAGCGCTCCCGCGTCACTGGCGAATCTGGTGCTGCTCGGGTGGCTGTTAGGCGTTCAGTATGCGCGGGCGCCGGTTATCTTGTTGGTCGTGGGCAATATCCTCAACATCGCGCTCGACCTGTGGCTGGTGATGGGACTTCATATGAACGTGCAGGGCGCCGCCCTGGCGACGGTCATCGCAGAATATGCCACGTTACTGATCGGCCTCATGATGGTACGTAAAGTTCTCCATCTCCGCGGTGTGTCGCTGGATATGCTAAAACAGGCCTGGCGCGGCAACGTGCGCCGCCTTTTAGCGCTCAATCGCGATATCATGCTGCGCTCATTGCTCCTTCAGCTTTGTTTTGGCGCAATCACGGTGTCAGGCGCGCGGCTGGGCAGCGATATTATCGCGGTAAATGCAGTCCTGATGACCTTACTCACCTTTACGGCCTATGCGCTGGACGGTTTTGCTTATGCGGTGGAGGCGCACTCCGGTCAGGCTTACGGCGCGCGTGACGGTAGCAAGCTACTGGACGTCTGGCGAGCGGCGTGTCGTCAGTCAGGAATTGTGGCCTTGTTGTTTTCCACAGTCTATGCCCTGGCAGGCGAACATATTGTCGCGTTACTGACCTCATTGCCGCAAATACAGCTACTGGCGGATCGGTATCTTATCTGGCAGGTGGTATTACCGCTGGTGGGCGTATGGTGCTATCTGCTCGACGGTATGTTTATTGGCGCGACGCGCGCCGCCGAAATGCGCAATAGCATGGCAGTCGCCGCGGGAGGATTTGCGCTGACGCTCTTCGCCCTGCCGGTATTAGGAAATCATGGTTTATGGCTGGCATTAACCGTGTTCCTGGCGCTTCGCGGTCTGTCGTTGAGCCTTATCTGGCGTCGTCACTGGCGCGAGGGTACATGGTTTGCCAGATCGTGACGGTTAAAAATTCTGAATATAAAACCGAAGGCCGAATTCCTGCCTACAATTATTATCACGTCCAGCAGAAATTGCAGAGCATTTGGGCGAATAACACCTGCTATTCCTAACCGAATGATGAGGACAAGATGATGAATAAAGACGAAGCCGGCGGTAACTGGAAACAGTTTAAAGGTAAAATGAAAGAACAATGGGGCAAACTGACCGATGACGATATGACCGTTATCGAAGGTAAACGCGACCAACTGGTAGGTAAAATCCAGGAGCGTTACGGTTACCAGAAAGATCAGGCGGAAAAAGAGGTTGTTGACTGGGAAACCCGTAACAACTATCGCTGGTAATATGTTTTCCCCTACCAGGAGTACATGGATGTGCTTCCCACTGTTTGCTTATGAATGCGGGCGTGCCCCTCTCTACTGCCGCCCGTTTTTCCGTTCAGGCTAACGCGGTTTTTTCTTCACCAGCACCGAGTGATCGTGACCACAGTCGCCCGGATGGCGACACGCTTCCACTTCTACGCACGCAGGGCACAGACCGTGCGCCTCAATAACGTTATGTCGTAGCGCAAAGCCCATTTTAGCCGCCAGCGTATGCATGATGTCTTCCACGCCCTCGGCACACTCTTCCTTCACCACGCCGCAACGATCGCAGATAAACATGGCCGAGCTGTGCGTTGGCTGGTCGAACAGGTGGCAAACCACATAACTATTGGTGGATTCCACTTTATGGACAAAACCCTGTTCGAGCAAAAAATCCAGCGCGCGGTAGATGGTGGGCGGTTTGGCCTGTGGTTCCGTTTCGCGCAGCAAATCGAGCAAATCGTATGCGCTGATGGCACCCTGTTGCAGACTCATCAGGCGCAGCACTTCGAGGCGCTGAGGCGTCAGGCGCACGTTGCGCTGCGCGCAGAGTTTTTCAGCTTGCGCCAGTAACTCTTGCGTTGTGGTCTTTTCCATGTAGCACCTCGAATGGCATGAAAGTCTAATCCGCTACTTTACCACGAGCTGCTTAAAACTCTGAAATTACCCCGCGACAATATATCGCCTGCTAAGCTTTTCCGCGCCAGTATTCTCATCTATACATAATGAGGGTCGATATTATAACAACAGGATTTAACATCACTATTTCACAGCAATGGTTCGCCTCTGTCCGGTAAAGCGTGGCGGAGGGATTACTTCACCTGATAATAAGATGGGCTAACTGTGAACAAAAACGTCAAACTTTCACTGATTGCTATCGCGGTCTCGCTTTTTATGGCAAAGCAGGCGAGCGCCGCCAATACCTGGACGGAAGCGCGTAATGACGCAATGGGCGGGACGGGCGTCGCGTCCGCGAATTATGGCAGCGGAGTACTATTAAATCCGGCGTTACTGGCAAAAGCTAAACCGGAAGACAATATCACTGTTGTCCTTCCTGCGGTCGGCGTCCAGATTACGGATAAAGACAATCTCCAGGATGAAATTGACGATATCAGCGATAAAGTGGATTACTACGATGAGGTCGTCGATAACCTTACGCTGGGGCAAATTCTGTTCAATCCGCGAGGCGTGCTGAATCAATTTCAGGGCGCCGCGCGCGACCTGGCCGATGAGCTGGAATATCTCAACGGAAAAACCGCCCGCGCCAATGCCGGCGCCGGGTTGGCGGTAAGTATTCCAGGGCAAACGCTTTCCGTGGCGTTTATCGCCAAAGGTTATGCGCATGGGCGCGTGAGTTCGTCCATTGATCAGAACGATATTCAGTATCTGCGCGATATCCAGCATGATGAACGTGTCGCGCTTCGTGAAGCAGGACGCGCTGCTTTGCTGGGGTCTGACGAAATTACAAAGCATTTAAACTCTACCGCGTCAGGACGGGTAGCGATTGTATCTGACTACGGTATTGCGCTGGCGAAGCAGTTTGTGATGGGCGAGGTGCCTGTTTCCATTGGCGTTACGCCAAAACTGCAAAAAACCTGGCTCTATAACTACACCACCTCAATTTATAACTACGACAGTAGCGACTGGAATAGCAGCCGTTATCGCAATGACGATACGGGTTTTAACATTGATGCGGGGCTTGCTGCCGATATCGGTGAAAACTGGACGCTGGGGCTGAGCGGGCAAAATTTGGTATCTCGCGATATCGATACGAAAGATATTTACATCACTAATGGTATGACGGGAGAAACCACCAACTACAAAGATACATACCAAATCCGCCCCCTGGTTACCGCGGGCGTCGCATGGCATAACGATTTGCTGACCGTAAGCGCCGATGGCGATCTGACGGAAACGAAAGGCTTTAAGAGCGAAGACAATTCACAGTACGTGGGTGTCGGCGCTGAAGTTCGACCGTTGTCATGGCTGGCGGTGCGCGCAGGGTATCGTGCGGATGTGAAAAATAACGATAGCAATGTAGTTACCGGCGGTCTTGGTTTTGCGCCCTTTAACCGTGTGCATCTCGACTTAATGGGACTGTACGGCGAAGATGAAACCTGGGGGGCAGGCGCGCAGCTTACAATGACATTCTGAGGTGCTTTCACCGGAGGCGCTACGCCTCCGGTTTAGCGTTATGCTATAGTAACGCCCCTTTTTTAACCGGATGCTTATTTATTCGCCATGCAGCCTGAAACCCAGTCCTCCGCTTTTCCTGCTTATCGCTTCTCCATCGCGCCTATGCTCGACTGGACGGACAGACATTGCCGCTATTTCCTGCGTTTGCTGTCTCGCCAGACGCTGCTCTACACCGAAATGGTGACCACGGGCGCGATTATTCACGGTAAGGGTGACTATCTGGCTTACAGCGAAGAAGAGCATCCGGTCGCTCTACAGCTTGGTGGAAGCGATCCGGCTCAGCTTGCGCATTGTGCAAAGCTGGCGGAAGCGCGTGGCTACGATGAAATTAACCTCAACGTGGGGTGCCCCTCCGATCGCGTGCAAAACGGTATGTTTGGCGCCTGTTTGATGGGCAATGCGCAACTGGTCGCCGATTGTGTTAAAGCCATGCGTGATGTCGTCTCGATTCCGGTGACGGTAAAAACCCGCATTGGTATTGACGATCAGGACAGTTATGCGTTTCTGTGTGATTTCATCGATACGGTTTCCGGTCAGGGCGAATGCGAGATGTTTATTATCCATGCGCGCAAAGCCTGGCTTTCTGGCTTAAGCCCGAAAGAAAATCGTGAGATCCCGCCGCTGGATTACCCGCGCGTCTATCAGCTAAAGCGGGATTTTCCGCACCTGACCATCTCCATTAACGGCGGCATCAAATCTCTGGAAGAGGCGAAGGAGCATCTGCGCCATATGGATGGCGTCATGGTTGGCCGCGAAGCTTATCAGAATCCGGGTATACTGGCCGCGGTGGATCGGGAGATCTTTGGCGCCGATACCACCGATGCCGACCCGGTTGCGGTGGTTCGTGCGATGTATCCCTATATTGAGCGTGAATTGAGCCAGGGAGCGTATCTGGGGCATATCACTCGCCATATGCTGGGGTTGTTCCAGGGCATCCCCGGCGCGCGGCAGTGGCGTCGCTATCTGAGCGAAAACGCCCATAAAGCTGGCGCGGATGTTGCTGTACTGGAGCAGGCGCTAAAACTGGTAGCAGACAAGCGTTAAAAGTTCGCCAAAAATTAGTCAATCTCACCACGCTCTGTGCAGTCTTGCAGGGCGTTTTCTTTATATATCAATAATATAAATATTGGCATGATTTTTGTAATAGCTTACCTGACCAGACCCGGTAAGCGTCGTGCCGCCGGGCAATGCCATCTTTATGGGGAGCGACTATGCTGGAACTACTTTTTGTGCTTGGCTTTTTTCTGATGTTAATGGTGACGGGCGTCTCCTTGCTGGGCATTCTGGCCGCGCTGGTTGTAGCGACTGCCGTCATGTTCCTGGGCGGAATGTTCTCCCTGATGATCAAACTGTTACCGTGGCTACTGCTGGCGGTGGCTGTGGTGTGGGTGATCAAAGCAGTAAAAACGCCAAAAATCCCACAGTATCAGCGCAATAACCGTCGGTTTTACTAAGGTATTGAGCGGTTCGTCACAACCTGGAACTTTGCCCTCACAGGCAAATAGGAATCGATTATTAAATCTGTCATGATTGCGCAGGTAACGAATTCATCGCGCTGTACCCTACATACAGCCGAACAAAAAAAGAAAGGGCTTCCCGGGTGGAAGCCCAATTTCTTTGCAGAGCTATTACGGAATCAGCAGGCTTGAGCCCTGTGTTGCCCGGCTTTCCAGCACCTCATGCGCGCGACGGGCATCTTTTAACGCATAGCGTTGATTTTCAGCCACATCAACTTTAATCACGCCGCTGGCGATCAGTGAGAACAATTCATTGCTGGCTTCGGTCAGTTCTTCACGCGTCGTAATATACCCCTGTAGTGAAGGTCGCGTGGCATACAGGGAACCTTTCTGATTCAGAATACCTAAATTCACGCCGGTGACGGGGCCGGACGCATTGCCGAAACTGACCATCAGTCCCCGTCGTTGCAGGCAGTCCAGTGAGGCTTCCCAGGTATCTTTCCCCACGGAGTCATAGACCACGCGGACTTTTTTGCCGCCGGTGATCTCTTTTACCCGTTCGACAATACTCTCCTCACGGTAATTAATTACCTGCCAGGCGCCAGCGTCCAGCGCCCGCTGCGCTTTTTGCGCGCTACCGACGGTACCGATAAGCTTCGCGCCCAGCGCTTTCGCCCATTGGCAGGCGATCAGACCGACGCCGCCCGCAGCGGCATGAAACAGGAAGGGTTCGTCGGGTTTCACTTCATAGGTTTTGCGCAACAGGTAAAAAACGGTCAACCCCTTGAGAAAAGAGGCTGCCGCCTGTTCGAAGGAAATGGCGTCAGGTAAAATCGCGGCTTTATCTGCGGGGACGTTATGGACAGAACTGTAAGCGCCGAGCGTTGACTGCGCGTAGACGACGCGATCGCCCACGCGAATATGCTCCACGCCGTTGCCGACTTTACTGACCACACCCGCAGCTTCGGTTCCCAGGCCCGCAGGCAACGACGGGGGCGGATAGAGTCCGCTACGGATATAGGTGTCGATGAAGTTGATACCAATGGCTTTGTTCTCAACCTGGATTTCGTGTTCCGCCGGTTCCGTTGGCGTAAACTCCACGGTCTGAAGCACTTCCGGACCACCATGCTTGTGAAATTCAATACGCGTTGCCATGCTTCCTCCAAAAGAAATGTGGTAATCTTTCGACCCAATCACTATCTCGGTAACTCCATTCACTATGGCAGGAAATAAACCCTTCAACAAACCACAGACTGATGCCCGCGACCGCGATCCGCAGGTTGCCGGGATAAAAGTACCGCCGCACTCGATTGAAGCGGAACAGTCGGTGTTGGGCGGTTTAATGCTGGATAACGAGCGCTGGGACGATGTGGCCGAGCGCGTGGTGGCGGAAGATTTCTATACCCGCCCGCATCGCCATATCTTTACGGAGATGGGGCGCTTGCAGGAAAGCGGCAGTCCTATCGACCTGATTACGCTCGCGGAATCGCTGGAGCGGCAGGGCCAACTGGACAGCGTCGGCGGTTTCGCCTATCTGGCGGAGTTGTCTAAAAACACGCCAAGCGCGGCGAATATCAGTGCTTATGCGGACATTGTGCGCGAACGCGCCGTGGTCCGCGATATGATCGCGGTGGCGCATGAAATTGCGGACGCCGGTTACGATCCACAGGGGCGTAATAGCGACGAACTGCTGGATCTGGCGGAGTCGCGCGTCTTCCAGATCGCGGAAAACCGGGCCAACAAAGACGAAGGCCCGAAAAGCATCGACCAGATTCTCGACGCTACCGTGGCGCGTATTGAGCAGTTGTTCCAGCAACCGCACGATGGCGTTACAGGCGTGGATACCGGCTATCAGGATCTCAATAAAAAGACGGCAGGGTTACAGCGTTCGGATTTGATTATCGTCGCGGCGCGTCCCTCCATGGGTAAAACCACTTTTGCGATGAACCTCTGCGAAAATGCGGCGATGTTGCAGGATAAACCGGTACTGATCTTTAGTCTGGAGATGCCCGGCGAACAGATCATGATGCGTATGCTGGCCTCGCTGTCCCGCGTCGATCAGACACGTATTCGTACCGGTCAACTCGATGATGAGGACTGGGCGCGAATCTCCGGCACGATGGGCATTCTGCTGGAGAAACGCAATATGTATATTGACGACTCCTCAGGTCTTACGCCGACAGAAGTCCGTTCGCGCGCACGGCGTATTTTCCGCGAACATGGCGGGTTAAGTCTGATTATGATCGACTACCTGCAATTGATGCGCGTGCCGTCGCTTTCTGATAACCGTACTCTGGAAATCGCCGAAATTTCTCGCTCGTTGAAAGCGCTGGCGAAGGAACTCCAGGTGCCGGTCGTGGCGCTATCGCAGCTTAACCGCTCCCTGGAACAACGCGCGGATAAACGTCCGGTGAACTCCGACCTGCGTGAATCCGGCTCTATTGAACAGGATGCCGACTTAATTATGTTTATCTACCGTGATGAGGTTTATCACGAGAACAGCGACTTAAAAGGCATTGCTGAAATTATTATTGGTAAGCAACGTAACGGTCCTATCGGTACGGTTCGTCTGACGTTCAATGGTCAGTGGTCGCGCTTCGATAACTATGCGGGACCGCAATACGATGATGAGTAACTCTCCGTCATTCTGTTAACAAGGAATTCAAATGCAAGCGGCAACAGTCGTCATTAACCGCCGCGCTCTGCGACACAACCTGCAACGTCTGCGTGAACTGGCGCCTGCCAGTAAGCTGGTTGCGGTGGTGAAAGCGAACGCTTATGGACACGGTCTTCTGGAGACCGCGCGAACGCTCCCTGATGCTGACGCTTTTGGCGTGGCGCGTCTTGAAGAGGCTCTACGTCTGCGAGCGGGCGGGATCACGCAGCCTATCCTGCTGCTGGAGGGTTTTTTCGACGCCGCCGATCTGCCGACCATTTCCGCGCAATGTCTGCATACCGCCGTACATAATCAGGAGCAGCTTGCCGCCCTGGAGGCGGTGGAGCTGGCGGAGCCAGTAACGGTCTGGATGAAACTGGATACCGGTATGCATCGTCTCGGCGTGCGTCCCGAAGAGGCGGAGGCGTTCTACCAGCGTCTGACGCACTGTAAAAATGTACGCCAGCCGGTGAATATCGTCAGCCATTTTGCCCGTGCGGATGAGCCGGAATGCGGCGCTACCGAACATCAGCTCGACATTTTTAATGCCTTCTGTCAGGGTAAACCCGGTCAGCGCTCTATTGCCGCGTCTGGCGGTATTCTGCTGTGGCCGCAGTCTCACTTTGACTGGGCGCGTCCGGGCATCATTTTGTATGGCGTATCGCCGCTGGAACACAAACCCTGGGGGCCTGATTTTGGTTTTCAGCCGGTGATGTCCTTAACCTCCAGTTTGATCGCGGTGCGTGACCACAAAGCGGGCGAACCGGTGGGCTACGGCGGGACATGGGTGAGTGAGCGCGACACGCGCCTGGGCGTGGTGGCGATGGGTTATGGCGATGGCTACCCACGAGCGGCGCCTTCCGGTACGCCAGTACTGGTCAATGGTCGTGAAGTCCCGATTGTCGGGCGGGTGGCGATGGATATGATTTGCGTGGATTTGGGGCCAAACGCGCAGGATAACGCGGGCGATCCGGTGGTCTTATGGGGCGAAGGTCTGCCGGTTGAACGTATCGCTGAAATGACAAAAGTAAGTGCTTACGAACTTATCACGCGCCTGACTTCAAGGGTGGCGATGAAGTATATTGATTAAATACGCGGCAGGCCGGGTGGCGCTTGCGCTTATCCGGCTTGTCTCGCGCATTGGCTGTAGGCCGGATAAGACGTTCACGCCGCCATCCGGCAATATGCGCATCCACCACAACATCCTCTCGATCTTCTCGTCCTTCCGGTTTATTGTGTTATTTCCTGCCCTCTGTAAACCTGGAGAACCATCGCGTGTTTCAAAAAGTTGACGCCTATGCCGGCGATCCGATTCTTTCACTGATGGAGCGTTTTAAAGACGACTCCCGTCACGACAAAGTAAATCTGAGCATTGGCCTGTATTACAACGAAGACGGGATTATCCCACAGCTCAAAACGGTGGCCGAAGCCGAAGCCCGGCTTAACGCGCAGCCGCATGGCGCTTCGCTGTACCTGCCGATGGAAGGACTCAATACTTATCGCCATACTATCGCGCCTTTGCTCTTTGGCGCCGATCACCCGGTTCTTCAGCAACAGCGCGTGGCTACTATCCAGACATTAGGCGGTTCCGGCGCGCTGAAAGTAGGCGCGGATTTCCTGAAGCGTTATTTCCCCGACGCAGGCGTATGGGTGAGCGACCCCACCTGGGAAAACCATATTGCGATATTTGCCGGGGCAGGATTCGAAGTGAGTACTTACCCCTGGTATGACGACGCGACTAACGGCATCCGTTTTAACGATCTGCTGGCCACGCTGAATACGTTACCTGCACGCAGTATCGTGCTGCTGCACCCCTGTTGTCATAACCCGACCGGGGCGGATTTAACACCTTCGCAATGGGATGCGGTGATTGAGATAGTGAAAGCGCGCGATCTGATTCCGTTCCTTGATATTGCCTATCAGGGGTTTGGCGCAGGCATGGACGAGGATGCTTACGCTATTCGCGCCATTGCCAGCGCCGGGTTACCTGCGTTAGTCAGTAATTCTTTTTCGAAGATTTTCTCGCTGTACGGCGAGCGCGTCGGCGGCCTGTCCGTGGTGTGTGAAGATGCTGAAATTGCCGCGCGGGTTCTGGGACAGCTAAAAGCGACGGTGCGCCGAATTTACTCCAGTCCGCCGTGTTTCGGCGCTCAGGTGGTCGCTACGGTCCTGGGCGATGAGGCGTTAAAAGCGGGCTGGCTGGCGGAAGTCGACGCGATGCGTAACCGCATTATATCGATGCGCCAGACGCTGGTGAAGGAGCTGAAGGCGGAGATGCCTGACCGCAACTTTGATTACTTGTTACAGCAGCGCGGTATGTTCAGCTATACCGGGTTAAGCGAGGAGCAAGTCGAGCGGTTGCGCGATGAGTTTGGCGTTTACCTGATTGCCAGTGGCCGCATGTGTGTCGCCGGGCTTAATGCTTCAAATGTACACCGCGTGGCGAAGGCATTTGCCGCTGTCATGTAATATTCAGGCCGGACGGCGATAACATTGCCCTCCGGTCTGACAATAGCTGTTGTGATCATCCTCTTTTTTCGTAACAAAACCGCAGATAATCCTTCCTTTTGACCGTTACTGGCGTTATGGTCAGATAGTTTTTTGAGCAAAGACTCATCTTGATAATTATAATATTTTGAATTTTAAGGGAAAAGCATGAAAAAAATAACCCTGGCGCTAAGTGCCGTCTGTTTGTTGTTTACGCTAAACCATTCCGCGAATGCGTTAGTATCTTCCCCTTCGACGCTCAATCCGGGCACTAACGTTGCAAAACTCGCGGAACAAGCGCCTGTCCATTGGGTCTCTGTCGCCCAGATTGAAAACAGCCTCACCGGACGCCCGCCGATGGCGGTCGGCTTTGATATTGACGACACCGTGTTATTTTCCAGCCCCGGATTCTGGCGCGGAAAGAAAACCTACTCCCCGGACAGCGACGATTATCTGAAAAATCCGGCCTTTTGGGAAAAAATGAACAACGGCTGGGATGAATTCAGTATTCCAAAAGAAGTGGCCCGACAGCTCATTGATATGCATGTTCGTCGTGGCGACAGTATTTACTTTGTCACTGGTCGTAGTCAGACGAAAACGGAAACCGTGTCGAAAACGCTGGCGGATAACTTCCATATTCCGGCGGCGAATATGAATCCGGTGATTTTCGCCGGCGATAAACCGGGACAAAATACGAAAGTTCAGTGGCTGCAGGAGAAGAACATGCGTATCTTCTACGGCGATTCGGATAACGATATTACTGCGGCTCGTGATTGTGGTATCCGCGGTATTCGCATCCTGCGCGCGGCTAACTCCACCTACAAACCGCTGCCGCAGGCAGGAGCGTTTGGCGAGGAAGTCATTGTCAACTCGGAGTACTAAAAATCAGGAGAGCGACAGGCTCTCCTTTTTTGCATGATTTTTGCACAAACTTGCCCCGCTGGCTTTTACCTTTTCCAGACTTGCTGCACACTATTCAGGAGACGTTTGTTTTTAGGAAGGAGCAGCCTATGTGGTATCAGCGCACCATTACACTGAGCGAGAAGCCGCGCGGGTTTCATCTGATAACAGATGAAATTATCGATAAATTGTCTGGCTTACCGCCTGTCGAAACGGGTTTGCTGCATCTGTTGTTACTACATACCTCGGCCTCGCTGACGTTAAACGAAAACTGCGATCCCACCGTGCGCGCTGATATGGAGCGCCATTTCCTGAAAACCGTTCCCGATAATGCGGCGTATGAACATGATTACGAAGGCGCAGATGACATGCCTTCGCATATTAAGTCGTCAGTATTGGGCGTCTCGTTGCTGCTGCCTGTACGCCAGGGGCGTTTACAGTTAGGAACATGGCAAGGTATCTGGTTGGGAGAGCACCGTATTCACGGCGGTCCACGTAAAATCATCGCGACACTACAAGGGGAATGATAATGACCATTTCGGAATTACTGCAATACTGCATGGCAAAACCTGGCGCAGAGCAGAGCGTCCACAGCGACTGGAAAGCGACGCAAATTAAAGTGGAAGATGTACTTTTCGCGATGGTAAAAGAAGTTGAAGGACGCCCGGCAGCCTCTCTCAAAACCAGCCCGGAACTGGCAGAGTTATTACGTCAGCAGCACAGCGATGTACGACCGAGTCGGCACCTTAATAAAGCGCACTGGAGCACGGTCTATCTGGACGGATCGCTGCCGGATTCACAACTCTATTATCTGGTCGATGCCTCTTATCAACAGGCGGTAAATGCGCTGCCGGAAGATAAACGCAAGCAGTTGCCGCAGTCCTGATTATAGCGCGCCGACCAACAACGCCAGGGCGATATCAATGAGGCGGATGACCGTAGACCGGATACGGCTGCCGAGGGCGATTTGCGCATTATTGGCGCGTAGCCTGGCGAGGTCCCGCTGTCCTTCCAGCAGAATAATCATATCGTCGTCGTCCAGCCAGCCGCGAGCATGTTCCTGAAGCGCGCGGGCGATAAACGCAGCGGACTCGCGTATACCGTCGTCGCTGTCTTCTCTTGCCTGCTTATACGCCTGGATAAACTCGGCAATCGCCGAGGAGGCTACAGGATGTTCGGCCCGGGCGGTGGTCATCAGGTTATGTATTTCGTTAATAGACGCCATTTTCTTCTCCCTGAGTACAGCGTGCGCCCCAATGCAGACACTCACCCTGTATGGCTAATTTCCAGACCTGATTATTTTGCTGTTGGTATCTCTCAGCCTGGATGTAAGTAAGTGGTTGCTTACGTTGCATAACCCGCGCATAAAGACGCAAATAGTGATTTTTCAGCAGCGCCAGATTATCGAGTCGGTGTTTATCCCCACCTTGACGGGCGACCCGCTCAGCCTGAAAAAATGTCTGGCGGATATCGCGGTCATCCTTGAGCAGTGTCTCTTTTTGCCACGGTATTCGCGCCGCGTCCTGCAGGAAGCGGGTTGAGCGCGCTTGTAATAGCGTCAGTTGTTGAAAAGCCACGGCGCTAAAGCGGTCAGGTAGCGTACAGGCGGCTAAAAACAGGCACAGCAGTAGTGTGATTGCGTAGGGCAACTTCATGGTGTTTTCCATAACAGACCGTTTGCGCTATCACATGTCAGAGCGAGGCGGCACGCAAATCACAAATGCTCAACACGGATACAATGAGGTGGGATGAGGAAAAATGATGCCGCTTCCCGGCGAATCGGAAAGCGGCGTGAAGGTTATTTGAGCATAGGTTTAAGGAAGCGGGCGGTATGCGACGCCTCGCACTCCGCCACGGTTTCCGGCGTACCGGAGACGAGAATTTCGCCGCCGCCGCTGCCGCCTTCCGGGCCGAGGTCGACAATCCAGTCCGCCGTTTTAATGACGTCCAGGTTGTGTTCGATCACCACGATGGTGTTGCCCTGATCGCGCAACTGATGCAGAACGTCAAGCAACTGCTGAATATCAGCAAAGTGCAGGCCGGTGGTCGGCTCGTCGAGAATATACAGCGTCTGCCCGGTGCCGCGCTTCGACAGTTCGCGCGCCAGCTTCACGCGCTGGGCCTCGCCGCCGGAAAGCGTCGTCGCCGACTGACCAAGACGGATATAGGTCAGCCCCACGTCCATCAGCGTCTGCAGCTTACGCGCCAGCGCCGGAACCGCATCAAAGAACTCACGCGCTTCTTCAATGGTCATATCCAGCACTTCGTGGATGGTCTTGCCTTTGTACTTAATCTCCAGCGTTTCCCGGTTATAGCGCTTGCCTTTGCACTGGTCGCACGGCACGTAAATATCCGGCAGAAAGTGCATTTCGACTTTAATGACGCCATCGCCCTGGCACGCTTCGCAGCGACCACCGCGCACGTTGAAGCTGAATCGCCCTGGCGTATAGCCGCGAGAGCGAGACTCCGGCACGCCAGCAAAAAGCTCACGAACCGGGGTGAAGACGCCCGTATAGGTCGCCGGGTTGGAACGCGGGGTACGCCCGATTGGACTCTGGTCGATATCGATCACTTTATCGAAATGTTCCAGCCCCTGAATATCCCGATACGGCGCCGGTTCGGCGATAGTCGCCCCGTTTAACTGACGCTGGGCGATGGGGAACAGCGTATCGTTAATCAGCGTTGATTTACCGGAACCCGAGACGCCGGTGATACAGGTAAACAGCCCTACCGGTAGCGTAAGGGTCACATCTTTCAGGTTATTGCCGCGCGCGCCGGTGAGTTTGAGCACTTTTTCTGGATTTGCCGGCACGCGTTGTTTCGGCACTTCAATTTTGCGTTTACCGCTCATGTACTGGCCGGTCAGTGATTCCGGTACCGCCATAATGGCTTCCAGCGGGCCTTCCGCCACCACCTCGCCGCCGTGAACGCCCGCGCCGGGGCCAATATCAATCACATGGTCGGCGGCGCGGATGGCGTCTTCATCGTGTTCCACCACAATCACGGTATTGCCAAGATTGCGCAGATGAATCAACGTACCCAGCAGCCGTTCGTTATCGCGCTGGTGCAGACCGATGGACGGTTCATCCAGCACATACATCACGCCGACTAACCCGGCGCCTATCTGGCTCGCCAGACGAATACGCTGGGCTTCGCCGCCGGAAAGCGTCTCTGCCGAGCGGGAGAGCGTGAGATAGTTCAGGCCGACGTTCACCAGAAACTTGAGGCGATCGCCGATCTCTTTTAGCACTTTTTCGGCGATTTTCGCCCGTTGCCCGGAAAGCTTGAGATTAGTGAAAAAATCCATCGCATGGCCAATGCTCATATCGGAAATAGCAGGCAGCGGCGTATTTTCCACAAATACATGGCGCGCTTCGCGATTCAGTCGCGTTCCTTCACAGCTGGCGCAGGGGCGATTACTGATGAATTTCGCCAGCTCTTCGCGCACCGCGCTGGATTCCGTCTCTTTATAACGGCGCTCCATATTATGCAGCACGCCTTCGAACGGATGGCGGCGCACGGAAGTATCGCCGCGATCGTTCATATATTTAAATTCAATATTCTCTTTGCCGGAACCGTACAGCACGACTTTGTGTACGTTGGCGCTGAGGCTTGCCCACGGCGCATCCACGTCGAACTTATAGTGTTCCGCCAGCGACTTGAGCATTTGAAAGTAGTAAAAATTGCGACGATCCCAACCACGAATCGCGCCGCCTGCCAGCGACAGGTCGGGATTCTGGATCACGCGGTCCGGATCGAAATATTGCTGAACGCCGAGGCCGTCACAGGTCGGGCAGGCGCCTGCCGGGTTGTTGAACGAGAACAGACGCGGTTCCAGCTCGCGCATACTGTAGCCGCAAATCGGACAGGCAAAATTGGCGGAGAACAGAAGCTCCTCCGCTTTCTCATCGTCCATATCGGCAACAACCGCCGTGCCGCCGGATAATTCCAGCGCCGTTTCGAACGACTCCGCCAGGCGTTGGGAAAGATCGTTGCGAACTTTGAAGCGATCGATCACCACCTCAATGGTATGTTTCTTTTGCAGCTCCAGCTTCGGCGGATCGGAGAGATCGCAGACTTCGCCGTCAATACGGGCGCGAATGTAACCCTGGCTTGCCAGATTTTCCAGCGTTTTGGTGTGTTCGCCTTTACGCTCTTTAATAATCGGCGCCAGCAGCATCAGACGTTTGCCTTCCGGCTGTGACAGCACGTTATCGACCATCTGGCTAACGGTTTGCGCCGCCAGCGGCACGTCATGATCCGGACAACGCGGTTCGCCCACGCGGGCAAACAGCAGGCGCAGGTAGTCGTGGATCTCGGTAATAGTACCCACCGTAGAGCGCGGGTTGTGCGATGTCGATTTCTGTTCAATTGAGATCGCGGGCGATAGCCCCTCAATATGGTCGACATCCGGTTTTTCCATGAGCGACAAAAACTGCCGCGCGTAAGCGGAGAGCGATTCAACGTAACGACGCTGCCCTTCGGCATACAGAGTGTCGAAAGCCAGTGAGGATTTGCCTGAACCCGAAAGCCCGGTCACGACAATCAGTTTGTCGCGGGGGATGACGAGGTTAATATTTTTGAGATTATGGGTGCGGGCGCCCCGAACTTCGATCTTATCCATTCACCTTTCCCGGTAGAGACTCGGATGCCTGGTTTGTTTGAAGGACAAACGGCAGAAACGGCTAATTATGACACAATTTAACCTGTTTGAATATACAGTATTGGAATGCATCTTCAGCTAAAGTATGCAACAATATGAGGTTCGCGCGAGTGACCTGGAACCTGCATCGCAGCTATTAAAATGCTACGTGGAAATGGTACACTCACGCGTTTACACTATTTATGAAACGTATTCAGGAGACTCAATTATGGCCAGCAGAGGCGTAAACAAGGTGATTCTCGTTGGTAATCTGGGCCAGGACCCGGAAGTACGCTATATGCCGAGTGGCGGCGCTGTCGCCAACTTAACGCTGGCTACTTCTGAATCCTGGCGCGATAAGCAGACCGGCGAAATGAAAGAGCAGACTGAATGGCACCGGGTGGTGATGTTCGGCAAACTGGCGGAAGTGGCCGGCGAATATCTGCGTAAAGGTTCTCAGGTGTATATCGAAGGTCAATTGCGTACCCGCAAGTGGACCGATCAGAGTGGCCAGGAACGCTATACGACTGAAATTAACGTTCCGCAGATCGGTGGCGTGATGCAGATGCTGGGTGGTCGCCAGGGCGGCGGCGCACCGGCAGGCGGTCAGCAGCAGGGGGGTTGGGGTCAACCGCAACAACCTCAGCAGCCGCAGGGCGGCAACCAGTTCAGCGGCGGCGCGCAGTCGCGTCCACAGCAATCCGCGCCAGCGCCGTCTAACGAACCGCCAATGGATTTTGACGACGACATTCCGTTCTGATTTTTGGTAAAAAACTCAAAGCGTTATTTGCATTTTCGCTATAGTTCTCGTCTGCTGAAATGCCTGGTGTAAACCAGGCATTTTCTTACCTGGTATTATTGTCTTTGTCTCCCTTTCAAAAAAGAGAAGCGCATATCTTACGGAAAAATGTCGCTTATCGCCTCTGGCCGACTCGCCTCGGCACATCATTATCCAGCCGAAGTTCATAAATGTACTGCAATAACCCGGATTGTCTTAAATATGAAAGAGAAATCTCATCTGCAAAATATATAATTTATAGCCATTTTTTGACAACAAAAAGATATTATAAAATAACGTTAGAGAATGGTCGGTATTATCAATAGTTAATTAAATGTTTGCTTTAGCTTGTGATGAGGTCAAATATGATATGTTCATCTTGCTTTATTTTTAATTGCTGAAGATAAACTTGTTACTTATAGCTGGCTTTATATAAAAAATGGTTTTATTTATGTATTTTTTTACGCAATTCTGATTTTTTACTCCCCGCTTATTATATTTTTAATGATTTAAGTTATATTGAAGTCCCTATGACCCTATGTTTTAATTGTGAAAATTCATTTTATCTTCTGGAGGCAAATTTATTAAATACGTATGATTATAACGCGTATTAAAAAGAAATATGTCCTTAAAATGATTTAGAGTTTCAATGATTAGCTAACAAATCTATTTATCGGCGAGTGGTTTTAATTTGCTGATGACTATTTTTTATTTATGAGCTGAGAGCTTATGCGATACCTATTATTGGGGAAGATATAGTTAGTGCAATAATTGATGTCTACCTAATTAAAAAATAAAGAGTGTTTTTAATTAAAGCACTCATCTTTGTTGTGGGCGCACAAAAATGGCGTCATTGTTTTTATTTTTCTGATTACGAGATGTAGGAAAACTGAAATCTATAAAGCGTATTGGTAGCAGGAAGCCAAGGGCGGTAGCGTTCACTTTCTGAATAAGTTGAGCATCCTTTATCCTTTCTAATCCACAAAAACATTTTATTCACAATGTAATATCAGGAGACAACATGGAAGACGAAAGTAATCCGTGGCCTAGTTTTGTTGATACATTCTCTACGGTATTGTGCATTTTTATATTTCTTATGTTGGTGTTTGCACTTAATAATATGATTATTATGTATGACAACTCAATTAAAGTTTATAAAGCAAATATAGAGAATAAGACTAAATCTACTGCTCAAAATAGCGGAGCCAATGACAATTCAAATCCTAATGAAATAGTTAATAAGGAAGTGAATACTCAAGATGTGTCGGACGGAATGACTACAATGTCAGGTAAGGAGGTTGGAGTATACGATATCGCCGATGGTCAGAAAATTGATATAACATCTACAAAAAATGAGCTTGTTATTACGTATCATGGCAGGCTGAGAAGCTTTTCAGAAGAGGACACTCATAAAATAAAGGCTTGGTTAGAAGACAAAATCAATAGTAATTTATTGATAGAAATGGTTATTCCTCAGGCAGACATCTCTTTCTCTGACTCTTTACGACTGGGATATGAACGGGGAATTATTTTAATGAAAGAGATTAAGAAGATATATCCTGATGTAGTTATTGACATGAGTGTTAACTCCGCAGCATCAAGTACAACGAGTAAAGCTATTATCACGACTATTAATAAAAAGGTGTCCGAGTGAAATATATAAATCATTACCGCTATTTGTTTGTCTGTTTTTTCCTTGCCATACTCCCTTTTTCCGCTTTATCTTTTCCCGGTATAAGAGAGTATGTTTTTGATAACTTTATGGTTTCTGCAATTTACAATGGAGTCATTATTGCCATTTATATTACAGGCTCTTTGTGTGCATTATTCACTATTTTTAAAAATATTTCAGCAAAAGACATATTAATAGCTCAGGACGCCAGCAGAAAAAATAGTATTCTTTCTAACCTCAATCAGATTTTGTTTTCCGGAGAACCCAAACAGTGTGATTTCAATTTGCTGATGGAATTAGATGACAATGTGTCTACCGCCCGTAACCAACGATTGTCATTTATTATGAGTTGTAGCAATGTGTCGACGCTTGTTGGCCTGTTGGGGACGTTTGCGGGTCTGTCTATTACGATTGGTTCAATCGGGAATTTATTGAGCTCGCCATCAGATGTTGGCGGTGATAATGCAAGTAATACACTCAATATGATCGTGACAATGGTAGCGTCGCTTTCTGAACCATTGAAAGGGATGAATACCGCATTTGTATCTTCTATCTATGGTGTTGTTTGCGCCATACTCCTGACCTCACAAAGTGTTTTTGTTCGCAGCTCCTATTCCCTTGTTTCTACGGAAATCAAAAAATTAAAAATCATAAGCAACAGATCCAATAATAAACAACGAAGCCTGCGGGTTGAATCAGAGACGCTTGTAGAATTTAAAGAGTTGTTTAAAGCGTTTTTTGATAACTACCTGACAGTTGAAAACTTACGGACGCAGGATGAAGAAAAGAAACGAGTGATGCTATCAGATAGCTTTGTCACTTTGCAAAACCGACTATCGGATAACTCAGCAAAACTGGAACAACTTTCTACGCTGATTGATGGTTATCTGGTAAGCAGTAACGAAAATCTCAAAAAATTATCTGACGGTGTAATAACAATTACCTCTCGTTTATCTGAAGGTAATATCCTGCTTGCTGATAATAATGCACGGCTGGAGGCAATGAGTACAATACAAAATATTATAGACAAAAAGAATGATTCAATAATGGCATCAGTTGATAAATGTTATCAGGAATCTCTTTCACATGGTAAGACCATAAACGATATTGCCGCTGGCAGTGCCGATATTTCTCATACTCTCGATGGGCTGAGAAAAGAAATGGATGAGGATATGAACAATGTTCATTTAGCGCTATCCGATCTATCGGCTACTGATAAAAAGATTATTGCCAATACTAAAGAGATTAGTGCTGAAATGGTTAGCTACCGTGATACCTATATGCCATTAATGGAAAAAATAACATCTATGCACCAGGAAATAGTAAAGCAACGTTTGTTAAACAAGGAGGAAAAAAATGAAGATTAAGATGTTTTTTCTGACGACTGCTTTTATTACACAAAGCACATACGCCAGCGAGCTTCCGGTCATTCCTCTAAGAGACTTAGTTAATGCCGCATTAACGCATCAGCCCTCTGTTGCTGTTTCATATTATGAGACTGAAAAGAAAAACAGTGACTTAGATCTTTCACGGGCAGCACTTTATCCTACCCTGGATCTAACATCTGGCCTTAATAATAACAGGAAAGAGTCATCAGGTACCGAGAGAAACGTTGAAAATAAGGTGTCTTTATCATACCGAATAACGGATTTTGGAGTGAGGGGGGCTAATATCAGGAAATCTGAATACGAAAGAGATAATAGTAAAACTGACTATGAAAAAACAAAGAATATAGTGTCTCAGGAGGTTGTGACAACCTATTACAACATCAGTAAATATCGTGAAATGATTGATGGCGTAAATCTTGAGAAAGAGTTTTATAAAAAGATGCTGGAAACTTTTTCGCTGCTGGTATCTTCCGGTGTAGCGATGCAATCTGATATGCGTAAAGTACAAGTATCTATCGATGCATTAAATACCAGAAGCATTATGTATCAGTCGATGTTGGATGATGAAATGTATAAAATGCAGAATATGACTGGTCTGAATTTATCACCAGTTCAGATTCAAAGCGATGAAAAATTCAACCTCTTCAAAAAATATATCTTTGTCGAAAGTCCTGAAAAACTTATGGACATGGTGATGAAATACAATGATGACTATAAGATGCTTGTCAATACCCGAAAAGCCGCGACCGAAGATATTAATGCCGCAAAATCATCCTATTTTCCGACTGTAGATCTCGTTTCCAGCTATGTACAGAATAACCCGAGCGGTAGTGCCAAAAAAAGTGATTATGAAGATGAATTCAAAACGGGTATCAATGTCAGTTTCAACATTTTTAATGGGTTCAGAAATTCAGCCCAGGAAAGAAAAATGGTGGCAAGTTACTCGCAGGCTAAGCTGCAAATTGACGATTTTTTGATTAAAACGCGTTATAACATTGATTCACAACTTTCAAGATACGCCGCTGCAAAAGAGACTTACTCAGTGGCGGAACGTTCACATACAAACGCGTTACAGCTTACTGAATTATATGAGCAGGAGTTTCAGTTAGGGCAAAAAAGTTTGCTTGATTTAATTTCAAGCCGTAATGAAGCATTTCAGGCATATGTAAGCATGATCGACAGCAAATATAGCCTGTATATTTTAAAGTTACAGCAACTCTCATTGATTTTTCATTTAATGGATTATTTAAAAGGAAATACTGAAAGTGAGTTAAATGTAATGAAATGAATAGAAGACAAAGCGATCATCTCATGATGATAATTATTTCTTTGACGATCTTAATTATTATCCTTACCTACTTTATAGAAATTAATTCAGTGGTTCATGGTCAGGGCGTTATCACCACTAAAGATAATGCTCAGTTAATATCTCTTTCTAAAGGAGGGACGATACAAGATATTTATGTAGCCGAGGGTGATACTGTAAAAAAAGGAGAACTCCTTGCAAAGGTCGTTAACCTTGATCTGCAAAAAGAATATCAAAGGTATAGAACTCAAAAAGGGTATCTGGATAAAGATGTTAACGAAATATCTTTCATTCTTGATAAAGAAAATGAGAGTGGATTGATTACCCTGGATGGCACCCGTTCTTTAAGTAATAAAGAGGTAAAAGCGAATATTGAATTAGTGCATAGTCAGATAAGAGCTAAAGAGTTAAAAAAAACCTCTCTTGATTCTGAGATTAGCGGATTACAAGAGAAGCTGAGTTCGAAAGAAAAAGAACTCGCATTGCTTGCCGAAGAAATAAATATTCTTTCCCCACTGGTAAAAAAAGGAATTAGCCCATATACCAATTTTCTTAACAAGAAACAGGCGTATATAAAAGTTAAGTCTGAAATTAATGATATTGAAAGTAGCATCACTTTAAAAAAAGATGATATTGAGTTGGTTGTTAATGATATTGAGGCGCTTAATAATGAATTGCGACTATCTTTATCTAAAATAATATCTAAAAATCTTCAGGAACTTGAGGTTGTTAACTCTACATTAAAAGTAATAGAGAAGCAGATAAATGAGGAGGATATCTATTCACCGGTTGACGGTGTAATTTATAAAATCAATAAAAGTGCCACTACTCATGGTGGTGTGATTCAGGCGGCGGACTTACTTTTTGAAATAAAACCAAAAGTAAGGACTATGCTGGCCGATGTGAAAATATTACCCAAATACCGTGACCAAATATATGTAGATGAAGCCGTTAAACTGGATGTGCAGTCAATTATCCAACCAAAGATAAAATCGTATAATGCGACTATCGATAATATTAGCCCTGATTCCTATGAGGAAAATACCGGAGGAACAATTCAGCGTTATTATAAAGTAATTATTGCATTCGATGTTAATGAAGATGATTTACGGTGGTTAAAACCAGGTATGACTGTTGACGCCAGTGTAATTACCGGAAAACACAGCATTATGGAATACCTGTTATCTCCCTTGATGAAAGGCGTGGACAAAGCCTTTTCAGAACCCGTTAATACTAAACGATTAGATACACCTTGAGAGTGAATATAATATTATGGGAAATAAAAGCATACAAAAGTTTTTTGCCGATCAAAATTCTGTAATTGATTTATCTTCTTTGGGTAATGCCAAAGGCGCAAAAGTTTCTCTTTCCGGGCCAGACATGAACATTACGACGCCGCATGGGGCAGTGATCATTGTCAATGGCGCTCTTTATTCAAGTATCAAAGGCAATAACCTCGCTGTTAAATTTAAAGATAAGACTATTACCGGCGCTAAAATTCTGGGCAGCGTAGATTTAAAAGATATTCAACTAGAGAGAATTGACAGCTCATTGGTTGATTCTGCTCAGGTAGAAAAGAAAGGTAATGGCAAACGACGAAATAAGAAGGAAGAAGAGGAATTAAAAAAGCAGCTTGACGAGGCTGAAAACGCAAAGAAAGAAGCTGATAAGGCGAAGGAAGAAGCTGAGAAAGCTAAGGAGGCTGCAGAAAAAGCGCTCAATGAAGCGTTTGAAGTACAGAACTCGTCAAAGCAAATTGAAGAAATGCTGCAGAACTTTTTGGCTGACAATGTAGCAAAAGACAATCTGGCTCAGCAAAGCGATGCTTCCCAGCAAAATACACAGGCTAAAGCAACGCAGGCTTCTAAACAGAACGATGCTGAAAAAGTTCTTCCTCAACCTATTAATAAAAATACCAGCACTGGCAAAAGTAATAGCAGTAAAAATGAGGAAAATAAGCTCGATGCCGAGTCTGTTAAAGAGCCGCTTAAAGTCACATTAGCGCTTGCGGCCGAGAGTAACAGCGGTAGCAAAGATGATAGTATAACTAATTTTACCAAACCTCAGTTTGTAGGTAGCACTGCTCCCAATGCCACGGTCATTATTAAAATTAATGGTATTGCTGTCGGTCAGGCTGTAGCGGATAGTTTGGGTAACTTCACCTTCGCTGCGCCTGAAACATTGACTGATGGAACATACAATCTGGAGGCAGAGGCCAAGACTGCTGATGGGAGCGGTAGCGCCAAACTTGTCATTACTATCGATTCCGTTACCGATAAGCCAACATTTGAACTTTCGCCTGAAAGTAGTGTGTCTGGTCATAAGGGCTTAACGCCGACCTTGACGCCTTCAATTGTTGGTACGGCGGAAGAGAATGCCAAGGTTGACATTTATGTAGATAATAAACTGGTTGCCAGCGTTGATGTCGATAAAGATGGAAACTGGAGTTATGAATTTAAAGATAATGAACTATCTGAGGGCGAAAATAGTATA
The DNA here is from genome assembly GCF_026247685.1 of Salmonella sp. 2018103. Lineage (NCBI taxonomy): Bacteria > Pseudomonadati > Pseudomonadota > Gammaproteobacteria > Enterobacterales > Enterobacteriaceae > Salmonella > Salmonella sp. 2018103. The sequence goes on along the minus strand of NZ_CP111029.1, from coordinate 4,187,639 downwards.
AAAGTCGTTGCCGTGGATAAAGCAGGTAATAAAAACGAAACGACGGATAGTATCATAACCGACACCATTGCTCCGGAAAAGCCGACGATTGAGCTGGATGATAGTAGTGATTCCGGCATTAAAAATGACAGCATTACTAATAGCACCCTGCCAACATTTATTGGTGTGGCGGAACCCGGTTCTACAGTCTCTATTTATCTTGGACTTAAACATCTTGGTGAGGTCATTGTTGCTAAAGATGGGACATGGAGCTATACGCTTACTACGCCGCTCAAGGATGGCGAATACAATATAACAGCAACAGCTACTGATATTGCCGGGCATACCTCAGCGACGGCAAATCTGCCTTTTACTATTGATACACGTATCAGCTATTTCAGCGCTGAGATTGAAACGACTGATGATAGCGGTATTGTTGGAGATAACGTTACTAACAATACTCGCCCAACCTTTACAGGTAAAACTGAGCCAAATGCTATTATCAGTGTCATAAATAGTGAGACTGGCGAAGAGGTTATTTTTAAAGCGAATGACAAGGGCGAATGGACGTTCAATTTCACTTCCGACTCAGTGGAAGGGGTTAACAATCTTACGTTCACTGTTGAAGATGTCGCTGGCAACAAAAAGGATTTTTCCTTTAGTTACGTTATCGATACTGTTGCCCCTGTACCTCCGACAGTTTCTTTGGAGGATTTTGTTGTTTTACCGAATGGTATAATTTTATCAGGGAATGATTTACCGGCTTTAGTCGGTACGGCAGAGCCAAAGTCTACCATCTTATTGATGCGAGATGGTAAATTATATGACAGCATTGAGGTTGACTCAAACGGGACCTGGAATTATCAGTTTAGTAATAAATTTCTTCAGGGTGCCTATGATATTGAAATCATTTCTCAGGATGCCGCCGGTAATAAATCCTCTACTGTTAAATATTCTTTTACTATTCAAACTGAAGTTGTACCTCCAAAAGCGGAACTCGATGCCAGTGATGATTCCGGTGCAAAAGGCGACTGGATTACCAATAAACATAATGCTCTGACGTTACTGGGAACAGCGGATAGGTTTGCTACCGTAAATATCCTTATTGATGGTAAAACGATAGGCGTGACGACTGCGGATGCAGACGGTAACTGGAATTTTGATATTTCCCGAAATCTGTCTGACAATGTTTATAAGATTACGGTTGAATCCATCGATCCTTTAGGAAGAACGTCATCTGTAGATTATCAGCTTACCATTGATAGCTTTACGCCGATCCCTACTGTTATGTTGCATGATAGCGCTGATTCTGGCGTTAAAGGCGATATGATTACTAAAATTAATACGCCGTTGTTTACCGGGATGGCTGAAGCTAATGCTAAGGTTTCCATCTATGTTGACGGTGTGTTAAGTGGCGAGGCTATTGCTGGCGATGATGGTGTATGGAATTTTCAATTTACCACAGCGTTATCCGATGGCTCGCATGACGTAACGGTAAAGGTAGAAGATATTGCCGGTAATACTGCCTCCTCATCAGCGTATAATTTCCAAATCGTAACGCAAACGCAAAAACCAACAATAGAGTTGGTCAACGATACGGGGGTTGATAATACAGACCATATTATTAATGAAAAGAATCCTGCACTGACAGGAACCGCTGCACCCTATTCAACGGTTAAACTCTATATTGATGGTGCGCTGATCGCTGAGGTCAGAACAAATAAAGATGGCAGATGGGAGTATACTCTAAAAGCCGATCAAGGTTTGGTTGATGGCGATCATAGAATAACCGCTTCAGTTGAAGATATCGCTGGCAACATTGCCCATTCGGATCCTTTCTTAATTAGCGTCGATACTGCTATTTCAATACCGATAGTTTCATTGAGCCCGGATTCAGATTCGGGAATTTCAGATGATAATTTAACGAATATCGTTAAACCTACCTTGCACCTAAAAGATATTGATCCGGACATTATCAGTGTTCAGGTATGGGATGCCGCGTCTGATACGCAGATCGGTGTTGCCACGCAACAACCTGATGGTTCATGGGCCTATACCTTTACTTCAGATTTAACGGAAGGCTTGCATCAGGTTTATGTCAAGGTTGAGGACATTGCGGGTAATAAAGCGAACAGCGCGGTATTCGATTTTACTATCGATACCACAGTATCAACGCCGGTGATTTCCCTGCTTTCTAAGGATGATACGGGGGTTACAGGCGATAACCTGACCAACATCAATAAGCCAGGTTTTGCTATTTCCGGTGTTGATGCCGATGCGCATCGGGTCGTCGTACAGGTGATGCACAATGGCGTGAGCGAAGAGATCGAACTTTCCCACCTCAATGGTAGCTGGTTATTTACACCAGGGAATACGTGGGCGGATGGCAGCTACACGTTAACGGTGAAAGTAGAAGATAAGGCAGGAAATACCAACTACTCAGCGCCGCTGACGGTCGTTATCGATACCCAAATCGCCATTGATGGGGTGGAACTGGTCAACGATAGCGGTGTGAAAGGCGATAATATGACCAACGACGACCGTCCCCACTTTCGTGTGACGGTACCGACGGATGTCAATGAAGTCCGTCTGAGCATTGACGGTGGTAATTCGTGGGTTCAGGCAACTCCGGGCGTGGCAGGAAGCTGGGAGTATATCTGGCCGACAGACCTGGCAGATGGTCAATACACGCTAACGGTGGAAGCGACTGATAAAGCAGGCAATACAGTGACGAAGACCATCGATTTCGCGGTGGATACCACGCTGTCAGTGCCGGTCATCGTACTGAATAGCGCGGACGATACCGGTGTCCAGGGCGATAACATGACGAATAGCACCCAGCCGACATTCGCCCTGCAGCATATTGATGATGATGCCGTTCGCGTTACGGTCAGCGTGGAGCATGGCGGCGTCACCACCACATTTGACGCCACGAAAGGCGTAGGCGGATGGAGCTTTACGCCGACAGGGGCGTGGGCGGATGGTGATTATACCCTGAGTGTGTCAGTCGAAGATAAAGCGGGAAACACCAGCCATTCGGCATCGCTGACGGTGACGGTGGACACGCAAATCGCCATTAATAACATTGAACTGGTCAATGACAGCGGTATTCCCAACGATAATCTGACTAATAACGTGCGTCCGCACTTCCAGGTGACGGTACCGACGGATGTCAACGTGGTGCGCCTGAGCATTGACGGCGGCAAGACGTGGTTCAACGCTACCCAGAACGCGACGCCGGGCGTCTGGGATTATATCTGGCCGGATGATGTGGCCGACGGAGGCTATACCCTGACGGTAGAAGCGACCGATGAGGCGGGAAATAAGACAACACAGACGCTCGATTTCACCATCGATACCACTCTGTCTGTGCCGACCCTCTCGCTGGACAGCGCAGATGACAGCGGCATCGCGGGCGATAATATCACCAATGTTAAAACGCCGGGCTTTACCCTCAACAATATTGATGCCGATGTCAGCCGGGTAACAGTGGAGGTAATGCACAATGGCATTAAACAGGAGGTGCCACTGGTTCAGACCGGCGGACAGTGGCGCTTTGCGCCGACCAGCGACTGGGCGGACGGCGACTATATCCTGACGGTGAAGGTAGAAGATAGGGCCGGAAATGTGAAGCAGTCCGCGCCGTTGACGGTGACAGTGGACACGCACATCGCCATTGACCGTATTGAACTGGTTAACGACAGCGGTATCCCCGACGATAATCTGACCAATGAAGCGCGCCCGCACTTTCAGGTGACAGTACCGGCGGATGTTAACGGTGTAAGACTGAGCATTGATGGCGGCAAAACGTGGTTTGACGCCACGCAGAGCGCGACGCCGGGCGTCTGGGATTATACCTGGCTGACGAATGTGGCTAACGGCCCTCACACCCTGATGGTGGAAGCGTCCGACAAGGCGGGAAACAAAACGACGCAGAAACTGGACTTCATCATCGATACCATGCTGTCAGAACCGACGATTACCCTGGACAGTGCGGATGACAGCGCCGCTGGCGATAACATCACCAACGTTAAGATGCCAGGCTTTACCCTCGGTAATATCGACGCCGACGTGACCAAAGTGGTGGTGACGGTGGCGCATGATGGTAAGAACCAACAGATAGAGTTGATTAAGAACGGCGGTGTGTGGCGCTTTACGCCGGGCGCAGCCTGGACCGATGGCGACTATACGTTGACGGTAAAGGTAGAAGATAAGGCGGGTAATACAAATTATTCTGCGCCGCTGACGGTGACTATCGATACGCAAACGTCTATTGATCGCATTGAACTTCTTAATGACACGGGTATTGTCGGGGATAACCTGACCAATGAAGCACGTCCACAGTTTCATATTACGGTACCGACGGACGTGAACTCTGTGCAACTGAGTCTTGATGGCGGCATCAACTGGGTTAACGCAACGCTGACGCCCGACGGCGTTTGGGAGTATATATGGCCGACAGATCTGGTCGAAAATACGTATACCCTGACAGTGAAAGCAACCGATGTTGCAGGCAACACGGCGACGGAAACGCTCAATTTTATCATTGATACCACATTGTCGACACCGACCATCACGCTGGATAGCGCAGATGATAGCGGCACCGCCAACGATAATAAGACTAACGTTAAAACACCGGGTTTTATTATCGGCGGTATTGATTCTGACGTGACTCAGGTCGTCGTGCAGGTGATGCGCGATGGTCACAGCGAGGAGGTGGAGCTGACGCAGACTAACGGGCAGTGGCGTTTTGTACCCGGCAGCGCGTGGACTGATGGCGACTATACGCTGACGGTAACGGTGAAAGATGAGGCGGGTAATATTCGCCACTCAGCGCCGTTGACGGTCACCATCGATACGCAAATCGCCATTGACCATATTGAACTGGTCAATGACAGCGGTATTCCCGACGATAATCTGACCAATGAAGCGCGCCCGCACTTCCAGGTGACGGTACCGACGGATGTCAACGTGGTGCGCCTGAGCATTGACGGCGGCAAGACGTGGTTCAACGCTACCCAGAGCGCGACGCCGGGCGTCTGGGATTATACCTGGCTGGCTGATGTGGGAGAGGGTAAGCATACCCTGACAGTGGAGGCGACCGACAAGGCGGGAAACAAAACGACGCAGCAACTGGACTTCATCATCGATACCCTACTGTCAGAACCGACTATCGTGCTGGACAACACGGACGACAGCGGAACAAAAGGCGATAACCTGACCAACGTAAATAAGCCGACGTTTTTACTGGGCAATATTGACGCAGACGCGCGGTATGTCACGGTTGAGGTGCAGCATGGCGGCACGAAAGAAGTGCTGACGGCCACCAAAGACGCGACCGGCAACTGGAGCGTAACACCGACCGGCACATGGGCAGATGGCGACTATACGCTGACGGTGAGGGTGGAAGATGAGGCGGGGAACGAAAAACACTCAGCGTCGCTGACGGTCACTGTTGATACCCAAATCACCATTGATGCTATTGAACTGGTTAATGATAACGGTATTCCCGGCGACAATATGACTAACGACGCCCATCCGCAGTTCCGCGTGACGGTACCGGGGGACGTTAACGAAGTCAGTCTGAGCATTGACGGTGGCGTGACCTGGGTTAAGGCGACACAGAGCGCGACGCCGGGCGTCTGGAATTATACCTGGCCGGGCACCGTGCCGGATGGCGACTATACGCTGAATGTGAAAGCGACTGACAATGCGGGTAATACGGTGACGGAGACACTCCACTTCACTATTGATACCACGCTGTCGACGCCGGTCATCGTACTGGATAGCGCGGACGACACCGGCATCCAGGGCGATAACATGACTAATCGCACCCAGCCGACATTTAACCTGCAACATATTGATGATGATGCCGTTCGCGTTACGGTCAGCGTGGAGCATGGCGGCGTCACCACCACATTTGACGCCACGAAAGGTGTAGGCGGATGGACCTTTACGCCGCCGACATCATGGGGGGCGGGCGATTATACCCTGAGTGTGTCAGTCGAAGATAAAGCGGGGAACACCAGCCATTCGGCATCGCTGACGGTGACGGTGGACACGCAAATCGCCATTAATAACATTGAACTGGTCAATGACAGCGGTATTCCCGACGATAATCTGACTAATAACGTGCGTCCGCAGTTCCAGGTGAAGGTACCGACGGATGTCAACGAGGTGCGCCTGAGCATTGACGGCGGCAAGACATGGTTCAACGCTACCCAGAGCGCGACGCCGGGCGTCTGGGATTATACCTGGCTGGCTGATGTGGGAGAGGGGAAGCATACCCTGACAGTGGAGGCGACCGACAAGGCGGGAAACCAGACGACGCAGAAACTGGACTTCATCATCGATACCCTACTGTCAGAACCGACTATCGTGCTGGACAACACGGACGATAGCGGAATAAAAGGCGATAACCTGACCAACGCGAATAAGCCGACGTTTTTACTGGGTAATATTGACGCAGACGCGCGGTATGTCACGGTTGAGGTGCAGCATGGCAGCACGAAAGAAGTGCTGACGGCCACCAAAGGCGCGACCGGCATCTGGAGCGTGACACCGACCGGCACATGGGCAGATGGCGACTATACGCTGACGGTGAGGGTGGAGGATGAAGCGGGTAACGTAAAATACTCGGCGCCGCTGACGGTCACGGTTGATACCCAAATCACCATCGATGTTATTGAACTGGTTAATGATAACGGTATTCCCGGCGACAACCTGACCAATGACGTTCGTCCACACTTCCGCGTCACGGTGCCAGGGGATGTCAACGAGGTACGTCTGAGTATCGACGGCGGTAATACGTGGGTTCGTGCAACACAGGGCACGGCAGGGATCTGGGATTACACCTGGCCGAAAGATGTGACCGACGGGCTACATACCCTGACGGTAGAAGCGACCGATAAGGCGGGAAATAAGACGACGCAGACGCTCGATTTTACCATTGATACCCGGCTGTCAACGCCTACCATCACTATGGATAGCAGGGACGATACAGGTGCCATTGGCGATCATATTACGAGCGTCAAAAGACCGGGCTTTACCATTGGCAATATTGACGCCGATGCGCAATCGGTCATTTTGCGGATCACACAGGGCGGCAATAGCCAGGAAGTGATACTAACCCAGGTTGGAGGACAGTGGCGCTTTACGCCAGATGCTGACTGGGCGGACGGTAGCTATACACTGACGGTAGAGGTAACGGATAACGCAGGAAACGTTCGTCAGTCCACGCCGCTGATAGTGACGGTAGATACGCAAACCAGCATTACTGATATTACATTGGTCAATGATCATGGCGTGCCGGATGACAATCTAACTAACAGCACCCGTCCGCAGTTTGAGATCACGGTGCCGGCGGATGTGAATTCTGTGCAACTGAGCATTGATGGCGGCGCAAACTGGGTGAGCGCGGCGCAGGGTATCGAAGGCGTCTGGGGCTATACCTGGCCAACGGATATGGGCGATGGAAAACACACCCTAACCGTCATGGTCACCGACAGAGCGGGCAATACGGCGACGCAAACGCTTGAATTTTTCATCGACACCCGGTTGTCGACGCCGACCATTGCGCTGGATAGCACGGATGATACCGGTACGCCTGGCGATGATATGACCAATCGCACCCGGCCGACCTTTATTCTGCAGAATATCGATTCGGATGTTATCAACGTTACAGTCAGCGTCACGCATAATGGAACGACAACCTCGTTTACTGCGACACAGGGGGCTGGAGGATGGAGCTTTACACCGCCAGCGCCGTGGGGCGACGGTGATTATACGCTGACGGTGACAGTGGAGGATCGGGCGGGAAATACGCGTCCGTCTACGCCGCTGACGGTGACAGTGGATACGCAAATAGCCATTGATCATATTGAATTAGTCAACGATAGCGGCGTCCCTGGCGATAATATCACAAAACATGTGCGTCCGCAGTTCCAGATCTCGGTACCGGATGATGTGGAAAAGGTTCTTCTGAGTATTGACGGCGGCACGACCTGGGTTACTGCAATCAAGAGTTCGACGGCTGGCATTTGGGATTACACCTGGCCGACGGATATGCCAGAGGGACAGCATACCCTGATCGTGGAAGTGACTGACGGTGCGGGTAATAAGATGACGGGGACGCTCGATTTCACTATCGACATCACGTTGTTGACGCCAACCATTGAGCTAGCGCCCGATCAGGATACCGGACAGAATAAGAACGATAATCTGACCAGTGTCACTCAGCCGGTATTTGTGTTGGGGAGTATCGATAAAGATGTTCGACACGTGGAATTGAGTATTGAGCATAACGGCACGTTTAAAACGGTGGTACTCACCGAATCAGCCGACGGCTGGCGTTATCGACCGGATTCTGCTTTGGCGGACGGTAGCTACACATTCACCGTGACGGTAACAGATGTGGCAGGCAACCAGCAAACATCAGCGCCTTTAAAGGTGACGATAGACGGTACGTTGACTACGCCGGTGATTGAACTGGCAGCTGGCGAAGATAGCGGTACTGTTGGCGATCGCCTCACTAATCACGATCGGCCTGTGTTCGACATACGCCAGGTTGATTCTGACGTTACGCGCGTGATGGTCAAAGTAACTTACAACGGTAAAACGCACGAGGAAGCGGCGGTATTCACCAATGGTCAATGGCGCTTTACGCCTTCTGCGAGCTGGGCTGATGGCTCATATCAGTTAGCCGTTGTGGTGGAAGATCTGGCGGGGAATGTAAAAGAATCTGCGCCGTTAGAGGTGCGTATTGATACCACGACAACCATTAACAATATCGTATTGCTTAATGATACTGGCGTGCAGAATGATCAATTAACGAATGTTGCCAAACCGTCATTCAGAATTGACGTTCCCGGTGATGTCATCCAGGTACGCGTAACCCTGGATGGTGGCGCTAACTGGAATGTGATACGCAAAAATGCCGACGGACAATGGATTTTTGACAGTCCGAATACTCTGGTTGACGGCACATATACCCTTCGCGTAGAGGCCACGGATGAGGCAGGTAATATTGCGAATAAAGATTTAGTATTTAATATCGATACTAATATACAGGTTCCGACTATTGCTTTAGACGCAGGACAAGATACCGGAGCGAATACCGCCGATAATATTACTAATATTTCACGACCCACCTTTACGATTGGTAATGTTGACCCCGATGTTATTAAAGTCGTGGTGACGATTGATGGTCATGATTATAACGCGACTAAGGTTGGGGCTGGTTGGCAATTTACACCAGGCAATGCCATTCCGGATGGTTCTTATAATATTACCGTTACGGTTGAAGATAAGGCCGGAAATACCGCGACATCGAAACCATTACCTGTTGTGATAGATACGACGGCTGAAATTGAAAGCGTCACGTTGGTTACAGATAGCGGTGATAGCGATGTAGATAACATTACCAAAGTCGACAAGCCGCAGTTTAGTATTGTTACCGCTGATGATATTACCCATGTGCGCGTTAAAATCGATAACGCCGCTAATTGGATTGAACTCACAAAAGGAGGGGATGGCCGCTGGATATTTAATGTCGGTTCGGCATTACCTGATGGGAAACACACTCTCTTGGTTGATGTGACTGATATCGCTGGCAACGTTGCGCAAGAAACGCTGCAGTTTACGATTGATACGACTCTGCGAGAGCCGACAATTGTACTCGATCCCACCCATGATACTGGTGATGATACTAATGATAATCTTACCAGGATTAACAAACCGGTGTTTATTATCGGTAATGTCGATAATGATGTATCACACATTGTGGTTCATATTGATGGTCGGGATTACACCATTGAAAACACAGGGGGGAATTTAACCTTTACGCCGGATCAACCGCTGTCTGACGGTCAGCATACGATCTCTGTTACCGTAACGGATATTGCTGGTAATACCAAAACATCGGCCGAACTGCAGATTGAAATCGACACGCAGGTTCAGATTGACAGTGTTACGTTAACAACAGATAGCGGCGTCAACGATCACGATAATGTCACCAATGCTACCCGTCCCTCTTTTGAAATTGCAACGCCTGATGATGTGACATCGGTGCTGGTTTCTTTCGATGGCGTAAACTGGACGCCTATCAGTAAAAATGCGGCCGGGCAGTGGGAATTTACTGCAGGTAGCGCATTGCCTGATGGTCATTATACTCTCCATGTCCAGGCGACGGATCGGGCAGGGAATACGGCAAATTCCACGCTGGGCTTCACCGTGGATACGCAGATTGACGGCCTGAGCGTCGTGATGCTGGACGACGCCGGAAAGGATTCTACGGATGGTATTACGAATATTACCTCTCCACGTTTTGAAATTTCAGCCAGAGAACCGCTGCAGAGCGTGACGGTAATTTTAAACGGGAAATCCAGCACACTGACTCAGGGGGCAGGTAATAAATGGCTGTTTACCCCTGATACACCGTTAGTGGATGGAACTTACAAAATAGAAATAGTGGCTGAAGATATCGCAGGTAATAAAATTAGCAAAGAGGTATCATTCACAATAGACACTATTGTTTCTGATCCCAGTATTGATTTGCTGGATGCGGATGATACTGGCGAAAGCGCTGTTGATAATATTACGAGTGTCACTAAACCACGTTTCGTTATTGGCAATGTACCCGCCGATATTGATACTGTTGTAATCAGAATTAACGGCGTTTCTTATCCGGTTACGGCAAATGGCAATAACCTCTGGGAATTTCAGGTTCCCGTTGCGTTAAACGATGGCGTATATGAAGCCGTTGTTGTCTTCAGAGATATTGCCGGAAATACTTCTGAAACTACGCTGCCCTTTACCATTGATACCACGACAAGCGTCAGTGTCAGAATGGAGCCAGCGTCTGATACCGGCAGCTCCAATAGCGATAACCTTACGAATAAGCAAAATCCCAAATTCGAAGGTACTGCGGAGCCTAATGCGAAACTGGTGATTACCATTGTTGATGATAAGTCAGGTCGGGAGGTTCTAAAACACACGATTACGGTTGGCGCCGATGGCAACTGGAGTGTGACGCCGAATATACTGCCGGATGGCATGTATACCATCAACGTCGTCGCAACAGATGTCGCGGGAAATACTGCGCAAACGCAGGAAAGATTCACTATCGATACGGTTACGATCGATCCTACCATTCGCCTTTCGGATCCATCTATTGATGATCAGTATGAAGCAACCAGCCTGCGTCCTGAGTTCAAAGGGCTAGCCGAAGCGTTCTCGACGATTATGATTCAGTGGGATGGGAAAGTGGTCGGCTCGGCAAACGCCAATGCGAATGGCGAATGGAGTTGGACGCCGCCATCAGTATTAGCGCCAGGCTCCTATGTTGTGAGCATTGTTGCCAAAGATAAAGCGGGTAATGAATCGTCGCAGGTCGACTTTCCTGTCGTAATACCTGTTATTGATGTCACGCCTCCAACCATAAAGCTCAGCGAGGAGAGCGATAGTGGTGCCTTAGGAGACTTTACCACGAATAATAAAACGCCGACCCTGGTTGGGAACACGTTACCTAATGCGATTGTGAGTATTTATGTGGATGGCGTGAAGGTCGGCGAGGCGACAGCGGATACAGCGGGTCGATATACTTTCCAGTTATCGGAAATGAAAGATGGCCATTATGTCGTCCAGGTGGGTATCGTCAACCCTCGCGATAATAGCGAACTGCGTTCCACCGCCGTTGATGTCACTATCGATACCGAGGTTGCTGAACTGGTATGGAATATATCTGGAATGCATGAGGGCGGATATATCAATACGGTGACGCCGGAGATTGGCGGCACCAGTGAGCCAAACAGCAAAATCACTATCTTTGTGAATGGCGTTGAAAAAGCGATTGCTTATACGACAGGCGCAGGACACTGGGGCGTAGTATTACCTGCTTTGGGTAATGACGGTAATTATGTATTAACGTTTAAAGTTGAAGATGTTGCCGGCAATATCAGAGAGTTTGGTCCGCAGAATGTGATACTGGATACGGTAATTTCGCCGTTAACCGTGGTATTACGCGAAGCTGATGACAGTGGCAAAGTTGGCGACTGGATCACCAATAAATCTCATGTCACCATCGATGGTACTGCCGAAGCCGGAAGTACTTTAACCATCAGGAATCCGCAGGGGGTGGTTATTGCTACCCTGGTGGTAGGCAATGATGGTCGATGGAGCGCAGAATTAGATCTGCGTGAAGGTAGTAATGCCTTTGTCGTGGTATCGGAAGATAAAGCGGGCAACAGCCAACAAAAAGATATCCTGATAGAACATGATACGCAGATTGAAATCAGCGATATTTCATTAAGTCGGGATACTAATAGCGGTGATAAATATGATCTGATTACCAATAATAAGTCTCCGGTACTGGTTGCCATGACCGATCCCGGCGCGACGGTACAGGTTTATATTAATGGTGTGTTACAAGGCACAGTAGAGGCGAGTTCGTCAGGTAATATTAGCTATACCATGCCGGCAAATAGCGCCGACGGCGAGTATCAGGTGCAATTTGTTGCTACGGATACTGCTGGTAACCGGGTTGAGTCTGCGATTACAACCGTGACAATCGATTCTCAAATTGCTGTCTTTGACATTGATGAAGATTCATTACCGGCCCTCTCTAATAACCGGGCGTTGTCAGTCTCAGGTGTCGGGGAGGCAGGTTCTCAGGTCAGCATCTTTGTCGATGGTAAATTAGTCAACGTTGTTATGGTTGAGGCTGATGGCACATGGCGCGCGCCGATACTGCTGCAAGATGATGGTACGTTTAATATTCATTTCAGCATTACTGACGTTGCTGGCAACACTGAAGTGAGCAAGGATTATAGCGTGGATGTCGATTCATCAACCGACTTCCCAACGCTCAACCTTGAAGATGCGAGCAACTCTGGTTCACTTGACGATCTGATTACTAGTCACAACAAGCCTGTGTTAGTTGGCACCGCAGAAGCGGGAGCCACAATCCATATTTATGTGGATGAAAAGATCGTGGCAAATGTTCTTGTGCTTGAAGATGGAACCTGGTCCTATCAGTTTGATAATGCGTTAAAAGATGGTGAATATTCTATCCGAGTGGTTGCCGAAGACCCGGCAGGTAATACGGCAGAATCGCCTCGCTTACTCGTCACGATAGATACCAGTACGTTTATCGATAATCCTGTTATGATGGCAGGTTCTGATAACGGTATTTTCAGTAATGATAGTATAACGAGTCAAACCCGGCCTGCGTTTAGTATTTATGGAGAAATGAACCAGAGTGTTCAGATTTTCATTGATGGGGTGTTAGTCGATACGATCACGGTGACGGACAGAAATCAAGTTTATCGACCTGAGTCACCGTTGGGCGATGGTTCCCATAGCATTTATTATGTTATCACCGATAAAGCAGGCAACACGGCTACCTCGAAAACGCTAAACTTTACTATCGATACCTTAAATACGACGCCTGTCGCTATTGATTCTATCGGCGGACAAACGTTAGCAGAGATGACCGGTAGTGATGGCAAAATATATATAACGGACACGACACGTAACTTATTGTTTAGTGGCAGTGCCGAGCCCAATAGCAAAATAGAAATCATCATTAATGGCTTAAATGTGGGGGAAGTTTGGGTTAATGACAAAGGCCACTGGCAGATGCCGGTGAACCCGCTTTATTTCACAGAAGGCCAGCTGGATATCACTGTTAAATCTACGGACCGTGCTGGTAACGTAAATCAGGAAAAGTATTCCATTTGGGTCGATACGCATATCCAGGTATTTACCAGCGAGCTTGATGACAATAAATCATCATCGAAAACGGACTGGTGGAGTAATAGCTCCACTATTACCATGAGAGGTATGGGGGAAATTGGCGCTACGGTATCATTAATCGTGGCAGGGGTCACGCTGGCAACCGCTGTCGTTGCGGCTAATGGGCAGTGGGAGTTATCGACCGATCAGCTTCCGGAAGGGAAATACGATATCACTTTGAGTATTGAGGATAACGCAGGCAACCGTAAGGAAGAGGTACATGAAATATTTATTGATCGAACGCCGCCAAACGCTCCGGTCGTAACTTATTCAGATATTGTCAACGATCTAATTATTATGCAGGGGACGGCGGAAGCCAAATCTCAGCTAATAATAACCGATAGTAATGGGAATACTTATACGTTAACCGTTCCTGATAATGGTAAATGGAGTATGGCGATCCCGTATCCATCGGAAGGGAAGTTTACCATTACGAGTGTGGATGCGATTGGTAACCGGAGTGATGATGTCCCTCTCGATATCATGAAAGAGGTTCCCGTTATTTCATTATCTCCAGACTCAGACAGTGGTACGGTGGGCGATAATATTACGCGAGATAATCAGCCTACCTTTATTATCGGGAATCTGGAAAGCGATGTTGTGGTCGTTCAGGTCGATATCAATGGGACCGTATATAATGCTGAAAAAAATGCCGATGGCGTTTGGTTCTTTACGCCAGGTACACCGTTAGCTGATGGTTCCTATACGATATCGGTAATCGCAAGCGATGCCGCGGGTAATCAGAAAAACTCGTTACCCATTACCGTTACGATCGACAGTACGCTGACCGTGCCGGAGATTGCGCTGGCAGCAGGTGAAGGCAATGGCGCTTCAGACAGCGATAACGTGACGAATCACAATCACACCCAGCCTAAGTTCACGCTGCAGCATATTGATGCTGACGTGACCGGGGTGACCGTAAACGTGACGCATAATGGCGTGACAGACATCTATCAGGCGACGCAAGGCGCGGATGGCTGGACCTTCACGCCGCCAGCCGCCTGGAATGATGGTACCTACACGCTGAGCGTGACGGTGGTGGATCGCGCGGGGAACTCACTGCAATCTGCTTCGCTGGAGGTGACGGTTGACTCAACGGTGACGGTAACAGCGGATAGCCAGCATGACGATGCGAGCGATGACGCCACGCCAACAGCGGTTACTCCACCGGAGTCTGAAACAGTGAATGCCGAAAGCGCTACGCATCTTCGTACAGTGCCGTCTGCGGCGGAAGAAAGCGTGGTGAAGGAGACAGCCTATAGTATTACATTGTTAAACGCTGACTCTGGGGATGAAATAGATCGTTCAATTAGTCAGACACCTTCTTTTGAAATATCAGTACCTGAGAATATTGTTAATGTCAGTGTTATGTTTGAAGGAGAAGAGTTTACTCTGCCGATAACTAACCAGAAAGCAATATTCGAAGTTCCGCTATCTTTGGAAGATGGTGAATATACTATGGACGTGAAATTCCTTGATAAGGACGATGATTTCCTGATTAAGGAGAAAACATTCTCAGTCGATCACTCCTCGGCGGATATTGTGAACGCAATGAATGCAAGAGGAAAGACCGAGGATGATATTAATGATTCCCCTTCAACGAGTTCTGTAGGGCACAACAATAACGGCGCTATTGAAGTTTTCGCCGTTAATGAAGTTACGTTACCTGTAGATAATCAAGAAGAACACGCATAATAACGGAGGCCCCTCACCTTTGGGTGAGGGGGTTTACTTATGGATAAAAAACTAGAACCTTATTATTTAAGTGCGGAAACGGCATTATCTATAGTGTCTAAAAAATTCAACATAAAAATTGACATCAAAGAGGATGATATAAATTTAAGATTTAAAAAGTACGACAGAAATAACACTGACGACTCTATACAAATGAAGAATTTCTTTTTGTCGTTAGGGCTTTCTCTACAGGATATATTATTTAATAATGGTGAGGATTTACTAAATGAGCCTATGCCGATTTTACTATTAACACCAGAAATGAAGTGGATGGTGTGTGTGAGTGGCGGGCAAAAAATAAAGTTGGTAAACGCGCGCGGTGAACTCTGTTATGTTGAAATTGAAGATGAATATTTAAAAGAGCTATCTGCATTTAGTATACTGCCTTTAAATAAAGTTGTTGATAGTATAAGAGTAAAAAATATCATAAAAAACTCTTTATCGATGAACAAGATTTTTTATACTAAATACTTCTTTTCATCTCTTTTTATGGCAATTTTTGCGTTAACTATTCCAGTATTTAGTAATCTGTTCTATGATAAGCTTGTTCCAAGCGCTTCGGTTTCATCTTTATTTGGCGTGGCTATAATTGTTGCTGTATTTATTGTTTTTGAGTTTATCCTTCGTACTTCGAAAGATATTTATCAGTCTATCACAGCAAGGCAGGATGACGTCGATATTGATATCGCATTTCTTGAAGCGGTACTTTATAGTAAAAAGAAAAATGGCAGATCCATGTCATCAGCATTTGTGCTATGGAATGAGTTTCAGAAAATTAAACCCGTTTTATTAAACTCGATCTTTCAACGTATAGCCGATATTCCAATATTTATTATATTTCTCATTGTTATATATGTAAATTTAGGTCTGGTCGTTATTGTCCCTGTTACCATGTTTATCGTCTCTATTATTATTTCCCTCGTTAACCACCATTATACTAATGAGTTAATGAACAAACAAAAAGAAGGACAGAAGAATAGGAATATCTTCATCTCAGAGGTTTTCTTATCTATTAAAATGATCCATACCTTAAATAATCAAGGTTTACTTTTTGATTGGGTCAACACATCAAATGAACAGTCGTATCTTAACCTGAAGATAAGGAAATTAAATCTTATCTATCAATCTATATTGGGGAGTATGTCATCTATTACCCAAATAACTATTATGGTAATAGCCTTTTTTATGGTAATCAAGGGTGATGTTACTACTGGCGCAATTGTTTCATCTGTCATTGTCTCTGGTCGTATTTCCGGGATCATTTCGAATTTTTCTTCTACATTAATCTCTATTTTATCAGCAGAAAAAACCGGTAAGGATCTGCTTTCTTTTTTTGATGAAGATCAGGCAGAAAAAACACCGGCATTACAGTCTATATCAAAGTGCAATGGCGATATCTCTATTCGGGGTGTGAGTTATCAGTATGACGCTCAATCTCCGATGATTATTAACCGACTGTCTATAGACATACCTGCGGGGCAGCGTGTCGCAGTGATAGGCGAATGCGGTGCAGGAAAAAGCTCATTACTGGGAATGCTATCTGGCTACCTTTCGCCAACAGACGGCGCCATCTTATATGATGGATATAACTTAGGGCATTTATCGCAGAACTTTTTTTCTCAGCATTTAAGCGTGGTGACGACACATGATGTTTTATTCACCGGAACCATTGAAAGTAATTTCGCGTTAAAACCGCAAAACGACAGGGGCCGGGTACTCAAGGCGCTCCATCTGGCGAACTGTGGTTTTATCTTGCAACATCCTATGGGGCTGAAGTTTCCGGTGAATTTTATGGCTAAAAACCTGTCATCCGGACAGCAACAGCAGTTATTATTAGCACGTAGTCTGAGCAGTAACGCCAGCGTCTTTTTATGGGATGAACCAACATCAAATCTGGATGAAAATACCGAGAAGCAAATTTTTGATAACTTAGATGAGTTTATTCATGGGAAAACGTTGATCATGGTGACGCATCGTCGATACCTGATAAAGTATTTTGACCGGGTCCTGGTAATGAAAGGTGGAAAAATAATCCGTGATTGTTCTCCGGATAAATTATTAACGTAAAATAAGCAGCGCTTGTCGCTGTTATCAGGCGGTACTACTTAATAAAAAAGACCCGTTGCACAAACGGGTCTTTTTGTCATTTAACGAGTCGGCAACGTCTTCAATAAGTTTAGCTCGATTCTGTTAGGGCTATTCCACTTGCCATTTTTGGATAACCACACCTGGCGGCCCTCATCAACGGCAATGCGAGGGACGTGATGGTTCGCAAGGCTACTCCTGGCGCGCGATTCCGCGTTGAGATAACCGGTGGGCGGCTTCATCGGCAGCGATAGCGTATCAGGTCAGCACCATCGGCCATTCTGGCGGGGTCTGGCTCATCGTTTCGACCATTACGGCTTCAATGTTATGCCAGATCGCAGCGAGATCCATCATGGTAATACCGAGTAAACCGGTGGCAAACCAGCAGGCGGATACCACGCCCAGACCGCTACTGATCACCGACAGACCAATATAATCTGATTTACGGAAACGGATATTGAGCGTGCTGGCTAAAAACATGAGCACGGCGCTCAACAGTTGCCAGCGGAGAAGAACGACACCAGTGGTTATGGCAGCCATGAAACATTTCCTCTGAATAGACCTTTGTCCAGGACAGCACGGCGTTGTTCCCGGGAAACGTGGGACATTCTGGCTATCAACGGACGTCACATCAACATCGAATGAAACATTGTTTCTGTTTCATTGTTTTTGTGAACTATATCACAAAAACAGGCTTGTTCGCCAGATCGGCAATGTATTTTTTGTGCGTTTTATAACCTTATTTTTTGTGTGACTTCTGCGCGTCCGTAGAGAAACAGCCGGAAAGCAAAGATGTATTATTACTACTCTTTTATTTTTTTTTCGTGAAATTCAGACCTGATAAAAATATCAAGTTATTTATCAAAAGAAAGGAGTAAAGATGTATACCCCATCGTTTACTTAGGTATAAATCTGATGTTATCAAAAATATTTAGCGTCCTGCCTGGTATGCGAGAGAGATTGCGCTTAGTTATTAATGGTAAATGTTGATCGGTAAAAGTCTGTTGCTAATATTGATAAATTCATGCACCGTAAACCTCCGTTTGGTTCACGTCTTATTTTGCCAACAATAGTCACAAATAATGCAGGGAAATAGGCTGAAAATGAGTCAAAGCACACGACGCAAGGTGTTGAGATTTCTCGGAACGATCATTGTGGTGTTACTTCCTGTATTGCTGGCGATCTGGTTTGCTCATATCCGGGCAGTCTCTGAAACCAGAAATCAGTTACATTCATTTGCGCAGTTGGTATTAGATAAAACGGAGCGGGTTATCCTGCAAGCGAATTTAGCCCGCGATGCCGCTGAACAATATCAGGGGCAAGCCTGTACGCCAGCCCATCAACAGCGAATGCTGAATATTATCCGCGGTCGTTTGTACATTAATGAGTTGATTTATGCTAAGGGCCAGCGTTTTCTATGCTCTACGGTTATGACGCCAACAAGTCCTTATTTTATTCCCCGCGCTGACTATAAACGAAAGCCTGACATCGCTATTTATTACTATCGTGATACGCCTTTTTTCAACGGTTATAAAATGACATATATGCAGCGGGGAAACTATGTCGCGGTTATCAATCCCTTATCTTATAGCGAGGTGATGTCAGACGATCCGGCGTTGGCTTGGGGAATGTATGATACGGTGACCAACACCTTTTTCTCCCTGAGTGAACAGGCGCAGGCTGATCAGCTATTACCTTTGGTACGACGGAGTGAACCTGTGTTCCAACAGGGTGAGCGTTTTTATGCTCTGGTTAAATCAGCAAAACGACCGGTTGCCGCGATTGTGTCAACCTCAAAGCAACGCTTTTACCAGAACCTCTTTCATCAGCTTACGTTAACGCTACCGTTAGGGATCATCTGTAGCATTATCGTCTTATTTATGTGGTCACGATCCCGGCAGGCATATTACTCACCGCGTCGATTGCTGCAACGGGCCATTACCAGGCACCAGCTTTGCCTTCATTATCAGCCGATCATTGATATCCGAAACGGGACATGTGTAGGTGCCGAAGCGCTATTGCGTTGGCCGGGCTATCACGGTCCGGTGATGAGCCCGTGCGAATTTATTCCGCTGGCGGAAAAAGAGGGGATGATTGAGCAGATCACCGATTATGTCGTCGAAGAGGTATTTAATGATTTAGGTGGTTTTCTGGCCGCGCACCCGCATCTTTATGTCTCTATCAATCTCTCTGCCGCCGATTTTCTCTCTTCCCGACTAATTGTGATGATTCATGAAAAAACGCGTCAGCATTCAGTGCTTGCGCAACAGATAAAGGTTGAAGTGACCGAGCGCGGATTTATTGATGTGCCTAAAATGACGCCGATTATTCAGGCGTTTCGCCAGGCGGGATACGAGGTGGCAATTGATGACTTTGGTACCGGCTATTCGAACTTGCATAACCTGTACTCATTAAATGTCGACCTTTTAAAAATTGATAAATCTTTTGTCGACACGCTAACCACTAATAGCGCCAGCCATTTGATTGTGGAACATATTATTGAAATGGCGCAAAGTTTGCGGCTAAAAATCATTGCGGAGGGGGTTGAAACGGCTGAACAGGTTAGCTGGTTGCTAAAACGCGGCGTTCAGTATTGTCAGGGATGGCACTTTGCGAAGGCTTTACCACCGCAGGAATTCATCTCCTGGCTACAACAAACGCCCGCGCCTCTGACGATACGCGGGCAGACGCCCTACAGGCGGTGACGGTAATCGCTGGGAGTGCGATCGAACTCGCGGCGGAATACACGCGAGAAGGTTTGCTGCGATACATAGCCCAGGTCCATCGCGATATCAAAAATCGGGCGCTCGGTCGTTCGTAGCTCAACAGCCGCCAACAGGAGACGGCGCTGGCGAATATACTCGCCTAAT
This sequence comes from Salmonella sp. 2018103, assembly GCF_026247685.1. Taxonomy (NCBI): domain Bacteria; kingdom Pseudomonadati; phylum Pseudomonadota; class Gammaproteobacteria; order Enterobacterales; family Enterobacteriaceae; genus Salmonella; species Salmonella sp. 2018103. The sequence continues at coordinate 4,167,180 of NZ_CP111029.1, read as the reverse complement.
GTTTGATGCGTTACCGTACGAAACATCCGCTGTAAATACCACTTGGAGTAGCCCGATTTTTTTGCCACCACATCAATGTTTAGCGGTTGGTCGATATGTTCATCAATCCATTCGATAAGGGTCTGAATTATCTGCTGATGCGACATATTGTTGCCTCTTAAACAGTATTCGATTCGTCGTTTTGTCTGCGGGCGAGTATAATTCCTCAAGTTAACTTGAGGTAAAGCGATTTATGGAAAAAAAATCTCCCCGTTTAAAAGCCTTACTGACGCCGGGGGAAGTTGCGAAACGTAGCGGTGTTGCTGTGTCCGCCCTGCACTTCTATGAAAGCAAAGGGCTAATTACCAGTATCCGTAATAGCGGTAACCAACGGCGATACAAGCGTGACGTGTTGCGTTATGTCGCGATTATCAAGATCGCCCAGCGTATCGGCATCCCGCTGGCAACTATCGGCGACGCGTTTGGTATCTTGCCGGAAGGACATACGTTAAGCGCGAAAGAGTGGAAGCAGCTCTCCTCGCAGTGGCGCGAAGAGTTAGACCGACGTATTCATACGCTGGTGGCGTTGCGCGATGAGCTGGACGGTTGTATCGGCTGCGGCTGTTTATCGCGTAGCGACTGTCCGCTGCGAAATCCAGGCGACAGGCTTGGTGAACACGGGACGGGTGCCCGGCTGCTTGAAGATGATTAACATGCACTCGGCCATCGGGCTGAGTTCACCTAAAACTAAAGCGCCGCTAAGGGCGCTTTAGTTTATTTCCGGTCTTTGTCTTTCGCTCTATCCCGCTGATTACAGGAGGGTTTCCCCCGACGTCAACACCCCTCATATCGAGCACGTGGTGGAGGTTCCGGTTTGTGTTGATACTGTAAGTGTAAGCGACGACGCCCTGTTCGCCAGCGAAATGCTGATTTTTTAGCCGAAATTTTTACGGCAACTGCCATAATTTTCTATAGTTAGTTGGCATACCTTACAGGAGACAGCCATGCTGACGGTGCACCATTTAAATCAGTCTCGTTCGCAGCGCATCCTCTGGGCGCTGGAAGAGCTGGCGTTGCCTTACCAGATTGTGCGTTACCAGCGTGAAAAGACCATGCTGGCGCCGCCGGCATTGAAAAAAGTGCATCCGCTGGGCAAGTCTCCGGTTATCGAAGATCACGGTATGGTTATTGCGGAATCGGGCGCCATCCTGGAATATTTGCAGGACACTTACGACAGTATCGGACGCTTTAAACCTGCGGATGCGCAGGGGAAACAACACTATCGATTCTGGCTACATTACGCTGAAGGTTCGCTCATGCCCTTGCTATTGATGAGACTGCTCTTTACCTCTCTGGGTAAACCGCCGGTACCATTGGGCCTGCGAACGTTGGGCGGCGTTATCGGTAAGGGCGCGCAAAAAGCGTACCTCAATCCGCAACTGGAAACCCATGCGCGCTTTATTGACGGGCATCTGGCAAATCACCCCTGGTTTGCCGGAGAGCAGTTAAGTATGGCGGATATCCAGATGAGCTTCCCGCTATTTGCGCTGCTTGCCCGAGGCGGGATCGCTCATCTCGACCATATCAACGCATGGAAAGCGCGGGTAGAAATGCGTCCAGCCTGGCAACGAGCGATTCAGCAGGGCGGTCCGTTTACCATTCCTGGCGGATAATGGCGTTTTTGTGAGCAGATTGCGCAACGTATTTGCTAACAGCGATGCGAAAAATTGTTGCTGGATTGCGCAGGGACGATAACGTTTGCGCATCGTCTGGCGATTTATTGAGCATACTAAGCAGAAAAGCATAAAAAGCGGCAAAGTTCAGTTGAAAAAGCGTTGATGATCGCTGGATAATCGTTTGCTTTTTTTTGCCACCCGTTTTGTATACGTGGAGCTAAACGTTTGCTTTTTTTGCGGCGCCCCGGTTGTCGTAAATGTAGCACAAGGAGATAACGTTGCGCTGTTAGTGGATTACCTCCCACGTATACCGACGAATAATAAATTCTCAGGGGATGTTTTCTATGTCTACGCCTTCAGCGCGTACCGGCGGTTCACTCGACGCCTGGTTTAAAATTTCACAACGCGGGAGCACCGTTCGCCAGGAAGTCGTTGCTGGCTTAACCACGTTTCTCGCGATGGTTTACTCCGTCATCGTGGTGCCAGGGATGCTGGGTAAAGCCGGGTTCCCGCCTGCCGCCGTCTTTGTAGCGACCTGCCTGGTCGCAGGCGTCGGCTCTATCGTTATGGGGCTTTGGGCGAATCTGCCGCTGGCTATCGGTTGCGCTATCTCGTTGACGGCGTTTACCGCGTTTAGCCTGGTCCTGGGGCAGCATATTAGCGTACCGGTCGCGCTTGGCGCCGTATTCCTGATGGGCGTACTGTTTACCGTTATCTCCGCCACCGGCATTCGTAGCTGGATTTTGCGTAACTTGCCGCAGGGCGTGGCCCACGGAACCGGTATCGGTATTGGCCTGTTTTTGTTGCTGATTGCCGCCAACGGCGTCGGCCTGGTCATTAAAAACCCGCTGGATGGCCTGCCGGTCGCGCTGGGCGATTTCGACACCTTCCCGGTGATTATGTCGCTCGTGGGGCTGGCTGTTATTCTCGGTCTGGAAAAGCTGAAAGTCCCCGGCGGCATTCTGTTGACCATTATTGGCATTTCTATTGTGGGTTTGCTCTTCGATCCTAACGTCCATTTTTCCGGCATTTTCGCCATGCCTTCGTTGAGCGATGAAAACGGCAACTCGCTGATCGGCAGCCTGGATATTATGGGCGCGTTAAACCCTGTCGTTCTGCCAAGCGTACTGGCGCTGGTGATGACGGCGGTGTTTGATGCGACCGGAACGATCCGTGCGGTCGCAGGGCAGGCTAATCTGCTGGACAAAGATGGACAAATTATCGATGGCGGTAAAGCGCTAACCACCGACTCCCTGAGTAGCGTTTTCTCCGGCCTGGTCGGGGCGGCGCCTGCGGCGGTGTATATCGAGTCTGCGGCCGGTACGGCGGCGGGTGGTAAAACGGGCCTGACGGCGATTACCGTGGGCGTGCTGTTTTTGCTGATCCTGTTTCTTTCGCCGCTCTCTTATCTCGTTCCCGTCTACGCAACCGCCCCGGCGCTCATGTATGTCGGTCTGCTGATGCTGAGTAACGTGGCGAAAATCGATTTTGCTGATTTCGTCGATGCGATGGCGGGGCTAGTAACGGCTGTATTTATTGTACTGACCTGTAACATTGTCACCGGGATTATGATCGGCTTTGCCACGCTGGTCGTCGGGCGTCTGGTTTCCGGCGAATGGCGTAAGCTGAATATCGGAACTGTCGTCATTGCGGTCGCGCTGGTCGCTTTTTATGCCGGCGGCTGGGCTATCTAGTTCTGCCTTCATTCTGAAAAACGGGCGGCGTTGGTCGCCCGTTTTCATTTTCAGGACACATCACGTTACCTTTTGCGTTAATCTGAAGAAGGTGAAACCGAGGCATGATGCCTTTCTCCATCATAAAAAACATCGCAAACAGGGAACGCATGGAAATTTTCTTCACAATACTCATCATGACCCTTGTGGTCTCGCTGTCGGGGGTATTTACGCGTGTATTACCCTTCCAGCTTCCTTTACCCCTTATGCAGATCGCCATTGGCGCGCTGTTGGCGTGGCCGACGTTTGGTTTGCATGTGGAATTCGACCCGGAACTCTTCCTGGTGCTGTTTATTCCGCCGCTGCTGTTTGCGGATGGCTGGAAGACGCCGACCCGTGAATTTCTTGAGCATGGACGAGAGATTTTCGGGCTGGCGCTGGCGTTGGTCCTGGTAACGGTCGTGGGAATCGGCTTCCTGATTTATTGGCTGGTGCCCGGCATTCCGCTGATCCCCGCCTTTGCGCTGGCCGCCGTGCTGTCGCCGACCGATGCGGTAGCGCTCTCCGGAATTGTGGGCGAGGGGCGTATCCCGAAAAAAATCATGGGCATTCTGCAGGGAGAGGCGTTAATGAACGACGCCTCCGGTCTGGTATCGCTGAAATTCGCCGTCGCGGTGGCGATGGGGACGATGGTCTTTACCGTCGGCGGCGCGACGCTGGAATTTTTTAAGGTCGCTATCGGCGGTATTCTGGCGGGTTTTGTGGTCAGTTGGCTGTATGGCCGCTCGCTGCGTTTTTTGAGCCGCTGGGGCGGCGATGAACCCGCGACGCAAATCGTCCTGCTGTTTCTGCTGCCCTTCGCGTCTTACCTGATTGCCGAGCATATTGGCGTCTCAGGCATCCTGGCCGCGGTTGCCGCCGGGATGACCATCACCCGTTCTGGCGTAATGCGCCGCGCGCCGCTGGCAATGCGTTTGCGCGCGAACAGTACCTGGGCGATGCTGGAATTTGTCTTTAACGGTATGGTCTTTCTGCTGTTGGGACTGCAATTGCCGGGGATTCTGGAATCTTCGCTGGCGGCGGCGGAAGCTGACCCGAATGTCGAAACCTGGATGCTCTTTACCGATATCGTGCTGATTTATGCGGCATTGATGCTGGTTCGCTTCGGCTGGCTGTGGACCATGAAAAAGTTCAGCCTGCGCTTTTTGAAGAAGAAACCGATGGAGTTCGCCAGCTGGACGTCGCGTGAAATTCTGATTGCCTCCTTCGCTGGCGTTCGTGGGGCGATCACCCTGGCTGGTGTGCTCTCTATACCGTTACTTTTGCCGGATGGCAGCGGATTTCCGGCGCGTTATGAACTGGTATTCCTGGCGGCTGGCGTCATTCTGTTCTCGTTGTTTGTCGGCGTGATCATGCTGCCGCTGCTGTTGCAACATCTGGAAGTCGCCGATCATGCGCAACAGTTGAAAGAGGAGCGTATCGCCCGCGCGGCGACGGCGGAGGTGGCAATTGTCGCCATTCAGAAAATGGAAGAGCGTTTGGCGGCGGATACCGAAGAAAACATCGATAATCAGTTGCTTACTGAAGTAAGCTCGCGTGTCATTGGTAACTTGCGTCGCCGTGCCGATGGGCGAAACGATGTCGAAAGCTCCATACAGGAAGAAAACCTGGAGCGACGTTTCCGTCTTGCCGCGCTGCGTTCCGAACGCGCCGAGTTGTATCATCTGCGCGCCACACGAGAAATCAGCAATGAAACATTGCAAAAGCTGCTGCACGACCTGGATTTGATGGAGGCGTTACTGATAGAAAATCAGTAGTCCTTGTGGCCCGGTGGCGCCATGCTTACCGGGCCTACAAGTAGGCCGGATAAGGTGCTTGCGCCGCCATCCGGCAAGGGTTTTAACCCATGGCTTACGGTTGTTTCAGCCAAAACCCTTCGCAACAGGTTAACCATGCCCGGGCGCTGTGCGACAGATACACGCCCTCTCGCCAAATCATGCCCAACTGCCAGCGGAGATCGCTTTCCAGCGGTAGCCAGCGCAGCGTGGCCTTATCCAGACGCTGACAAATCGGCTCCGGTAAAATGGCGATGCCGACGCCCGCTTGCACCATGGCGGCGAGAAAATCCCATTGCCCGCTGCGCACGGCAATCCGTGGTTTTACGTCATGCTGGCTAAATAAGGTCATCAACTGGCGGCTCAGGGCAAAGTCTTCGTTGTAGATAAGAAGAGGATGCTCCGCCAGTGCTTCAGGCGCGATGGAGTCGCAGGTTGTCCACTGACCGGAACGGGGAACCAGCACGCACAGCGGATGACTGAACAGCGATAACGTCGTTAGCCCGCTCGCTTCTTCCACCGGGAGCGCGGTCATCGCAACATCCAGCTCGCCATTCATTACCGCCTGCTGTACCGTCAGGCCGCCAAACTCCGAAATTTTGAGTTCAACGCCAGGGTAGCGTTGTCGAAACAAACTGATTGGCCCGGCCATCAACATGCCGACCATCGGGGGAATACCCAGCCGCAGCACGCCCTTATTGAGATGGTTAATATCGCTCAACTCGGCCTCTAACTGGCGAAACTCAGCGAGGATCGCCAGACCGCGTTCAAACACCACGCGTCCGGTATCGGTCAGCAATAACTTACGTCCGTCGCGGATCAGTAGCGTACAGTTAAGCTCATCTTCAAGATTTTTCAGCATCTTGCTAATGGTGGGCTGGGTGACAAATAACTTCTCCGCTGCGCGGGTGAAACTTTGCTGGCGCACCACCTCGACAAAATAACGCAGCGTTCTGATATCCATGATTATTCCTTCCGACTATGCCTGCAATGATTTTAATTCATTTCTGCCCGTGACGGAGGTTCTCTATACTGGCGCTCCGTATTATTTTTCAGGACATTCCCTCATGGCTGTGGCGATAAGCCGCGTTACGCCTGCCGTTGTGCAACGACTCCAGGTACCGGTTCAGGTACTGCTCTATGCAGGTTTATTCATTTTTTCCCAATATCTTGTCTCCTGGCTGCACCTGCCGTTGCCCGCGAATCTGGTCGGCATGGTACTTATGTTGGCGCTGATCGTTTGCCGGATTATTCCGCTTAGCTGGGTACGCGCAGGCGCACGCTGGCTGCTGGCGGAGATGCTGTTATTCTTTGTTCCCGCCGTCGTGGCGGTAGTGAACTATGCCCATCTGTTACTGGTGGACGGCTGGCGCATCTTCTCGGTGATAGCGATCAGTACCTTAATGGTACTCGGTGCGACGGCGTGGGTGGTGGATAAAGTGTATCGCTATGAGATGAGCAGGCTAAACCGTGAATAACGTTCAGTTAAGCGTACTGTGTCTGGTGATTACACTGGGGATTTACTTCGCCAATAAGCGTCTGTATCGCCGTTTTCGCAAACTGCCGTTGATGCCATTAGTGTTGACGCCAGCACTGCTGGTGTTAATGCTGGTGTTCGGTCATATCTCCTGGCAAAACTATATTGGTGAATCGCACTGGCTATTGTGGCTGCTCGGCCCGGCGACCATTGCCTTTGCGGTGCCGGTGTACGATAACCTCGCGATTATCAAACGTCACTGGATGTCGCTCACCGCGGGCGTAGTGACGGCGACGGTGGTGGCGGTCACCAGTTCCGTTTGGCTGGCGCGTCTGTTCACGTTATCGGATGAGATTCAGCGTAGTCTGGCGGTACGTTCCGTTACTACGCCGTTTGCGCTGGCGGCGGCAGAACCCCTGGGCGGGCAGCCGGATCTGGTGGCGCTGTTCGTGGTCGTCACTGGCGTGTTTGGCATGGCGGTCGGCGACGCGCTATTTTTGCGTCTCTCTATCCGGGAAGGCATGGCAAAAGGGGCAGGATTTGGCGCGGCGTCACATGGGGCGGGCACGGCGCGTTCCTATGAACTTGGTCAGCAGGAGGGTGTCGTCGCCAGTCTGGTAATGATGCTGTCCGGCGTGGTGATGGTGCTGGCAGCCCCGCTGGTGGCGAGGGTAATGTTCTGATTTTCCTCCGACCCACAGGGCCGGAGGAAACGGTAAGATTAATGCGCACGCCCTTGTTGTACGCCGAATCCCGTTTGGGAGCGGATAAACTGAGCGCGGAACTGCTCACGTTCACGGTTGCCTTCTGCCGAGTTATCGGTGGCCGAGAAAAACCAGATCCCCAGGAACGCCACGCTGATAGAGAACAGCGCCGGATACTCATACGGGAAGATCGCTTTTTCGTGGCCGAGGATCTGCACCCAAATGGTAGGGCCAAGAATCATCAGCACCACCGCTGTCAGTAAACCTAACCAGCCGCCCAGCATAGCGCCGCGCGTGGTCAGTTTTGACCAGTACATGGAAAGCAGAATGATAGGGAAGTTGCAGCTCGCGGCGATAGCAAACGCCAGGCCCACCATAAAGGCGATGTTCTGATTTTCAAACAGGACGCCGAGGATAATGGCGATCACGCCCAGCACCAGGACGGTGATTTTCGACACCTTCAGTTCTTCACGTTCGGTTGCGCCTTTGCGGAACACGTTAGCGTACAAATCATGCGACACCGCCGATGCGCCCGCCAGCGTCAGACCGGCAACCACCGCCAGAATGGTGGCAAACGCCACTGCCGAAATAAAGCCGAGGAACAGGTTGCCGCCTACCGCGTTGGCCAGATGCACCGCCGCCATGTTATTGCCGCCAATCAGCGCGCCCGCCGCATCTTTATAGGCGGGATTCGCCCCCACCAGCATGATAGCGCCGAAGCCGATAATAAAGGTCAGAATGTAGAAATAGCCCATAAAACCGGTGGCGTAGAACACGCTCTTGCGCGCTTCGCGGGCATCGCTGACCGTAAAGAAACGCATCAGAATATGCGGCAATCCGGCGGTGCCGAACATCAGTCCCAGACCCAACGACAACGCCGAAATCGGATCTTGCACCAACCCTCCTGGGCTCATAATCGCCGTGCCTTTCGGGTGTACCGCCATGGCTTCGGTAAACAGATTATTGAAGCTAAAGCCGACGTGTTTCATCACCATAAAGGCCATAAAACTGGCACCAAACAGCAACAGGACGGCTTTGATAATTTGCACCCACGTTGTCGCCAGCATCCCGCCGAACAGCACGTACATCATCATCAGCACGCCGACCAGCACCACGGCGATGTGATAGTTGAGGCCGAACAGCAGTTCAATCAGTTTACCGGCGCCGACCATTTGGGCGATGAGATAAAGCGCTACCACTACCAGGGAGCCACAGGCCGAAAGAATACGGATTGGCCCCTGTTTCAGGCGATAAGAGGCAACGTCAGCAAAAGTATAACGTCCCAGATTACGCAGGCGCTCGGCAATCAAAAACAGGATGATTGGCCAGCCGACAAGGAAGCCCAGCGAATAGATCAGCCCGTCATAACCGGAGGTAAACACCAGCGCGGAAATGCCGAGAAATGACGCGGCGGACATATAGTCGCCGGCAATCGCCAGCCCGTTCTGGAACCCGGTGATATTGCCGCCTGCGGTGTAGTAGTCGCTACGGGAACGTACGCGTTTAGAGGCCCAGTAGGTAATACCGAGCGTAAACACGACGAAAATCAAAAACATGATAATCGCCTGCCAGTTGGTGGGCTGGCGTTCAACCGCGCCGCTAATGGCATCCGCCGCATGAGCGGCGAAGGGGAGTGCGGCGGCAAGCGCCGTCAGAACTCTCTTCATAATGCTTTCACCTCATGCAGTACGGCGTTATTAAGACGATCGAATTCGCCGTTCGCCCGCCAGATATAAATTCCGGTCAACACAAAAGAAATCACAATCACCCCGACGCCAATGGGAATTCCTCGGGTGACGCTGGTTCCCGCATGTAGAGGCGTGCCCAGCCAGCCAGGCGCGAAGGCGATCAGTAAAATAAAGCTGATATAAACCGCCAGCATGATAACCGACAGAATCGTGGCAAACCGTTGCCGTTTTTCGACTAATTCCCTGAAACGCGCACTGTCTTCTATCCGCTGATAAATTTGGTCATTCATCACAGAGCTCTCCAGAGGTCCCCCTGCGTCTTTCGCGCTACAGGCGCGTTGGCCGCACTCGCGCGCCCCAGCCACATAGTGAACTATGCTGCTGAGGATGTGCTCGCTTGCCGCCTTCCTGTAACACGAAATCCTTTGGGGGAGGTTTTTTTATATTTCCCTCTCCCGGTTTGAGAGAGGGCAGGGGTAGGGTCGTAGGCCGGATAAAACGCATTCGCGTTGCCATCCGGCATTTATGGTTATGACGGCATCGCGATGGCCTGCTTCTCTTCGAGCAGTTTCTCCACCACGCCAGGATCGGCGAGAGTCGAGGTATCGCCCAGATTGCTGGTATCGCCCGCCGCGATTTTGCGCAAAATGCGGCGCATAATTTTGCCGGAACGGGTTTTTGGCAGTGAGTCGGTCCAGTGCAGCACGTCCGGCGTCGCCAGCGGGCCAATCTCTTTACGTACCCAGTTGCGCACCTCCGCGTACAGTTCTGGCGACGGCTCCTCGCCGTGGTTGAGCGTGACATAAGCGTAAATCGCCTGGCCTTTGATAGCGTGTGGAATACCCACCACCGCCGCTTCGGCGATCTTCGGATGCGCCACCAGCGCCGATTCGATTTCCGCCGTACCCAGACGGTGGCCGGAGACGTTTAACACGTCATCCACGCGACCGGTGATCCAGTAATAGCCGTCTTCATCGCGACGCGCGCCGTCGCCGCTGAAATACATATTCTTAAAGGTAGAGAAATAGGTCTGCTCAAAACGTTCATGATCGCCGAACAGAGTGCGCGCCTGGCCCGGCCAGGAATCGGTGATGACCAGATTGCCTTCCGTCGCGCCTTCTTGCGGATGACCTTCGTTATCCACCAGCGCAGGCTGTACGCCAAAGAAAGGACGGGTGGCGGAACCGGCTTTCAGTTCGATAGCGCCCGGTAGCGGCGTGATCATAAAACCGCCTGTTTCAGTCTGCCACCAGGTGTCGACGACCGGACATTTTTCCTTGCCGATCTTCTTCCAGTACCATTCCCACGCTTCGGGATTGATCGGCTCGCCGACGGAACCCAGAATGCGTAGTGAAGAGCGGTCGGTGCCTTCAATGGCTTTATCGCCTTCCGCCATCAGCGCGCGGATGGCCGTTGGGGCGGTATAGAGAATGTTGACCTGGTGTTTGTCGACCACCTGGCACATGCGAGCGGGCGTTGGCCAATTCGGCACGCCTTCAAACATTAAGGTGGTCGCGCCGCAGGCCAGCGGGCCATACAACAGATAGCTGTGCCCCGTCACCCAACCCACATCGGCGGTACACCAGTAAATATCGCCAGGGTGATAATCAAAGACATACTTAAAGGTGGTCGCGGCGTAGACCAGATAGCCGCCGGTGGTGTGCAGCACGCCTTTCGGCTTGCCGGTGGAGCCGGAGGTATAAAGGATAAACAGCGGATCTTCGGCATTCATCGCTTCAGGCTGGTGCTCAGGGCTGGCTTTTTCAATCAAATCGCGCCACCACAGGTCGCGGTCTTCTTGCCAGTCAATGTCGCTGCCGGTGCGCTTCAGGACGATCACATGCTCAACGCTAGTGACATTCGGGTTTTTCAGCGCGTCATCGACATTCTTTTTCAGCGGGATACTGCGTCCGGCACGTACACCTTCGTCAGCGGTGATCACCAGCCGCGAGCTGGAGTCGATAATGCGTCCGGCGACGGCTTCCGGCGAGAACCCCCCGAAGATCACCGAATGCACCGCGCCGATGCGGGCGCAGGCCAACATTGCCACCGCCGCTTCCGGCACCATCGGCATATAAATCGCTACCACATCGCCTTTTTTAATGCCCAGATCCAGCAGTGTATTCGCGAAACGGCAGGCATCGCGATGCAGTTCGCGATAAGAGATATGTTTACTCTGCGACGCGTCATCGCCTTCCCAGATAATGGCGGTGCGATCGCCATTTTCCTGCAAATGGCGGTCAAGACAGTTCGCCGCCAGATTTAGCGTGCCATCCTCGTACCATTTAATCGACACATTGCCTGGCGCAAAGGAGGTGTTTTTCACTTTTTGGTACGGCGTGATCCAATCGAGAATTTTTCCCTGTTCGCCCCAAAACGTATCGGGGTCGTTAATAGACTGTTTATATTTAGTCTCATACTGCTCTGGATTTATCAGGCAACGATCCGCAATGTTGGCGGGAATGGCGTGTTTATGTGTTTGGCTCATGCTGTTGTTCTCCTTGTGGGATGTTAATAATATGTCGCATAAACGTTAAATGTAGGGTCTTAATAAGTTTTGTTTAGTATTTGGGCGACAGATCACGCAAAAAGGGAACTGTGCAAATAAGCAGCAATCTATTTTTTGATTGTGTCCCGCAAAATTAGATAAATTTTCGGGATAACATGACGTTATATGAAATTTTTTAAAAAAGTGATCCGTGTCCGGAAATCAGAAAAGAGAGGGAGTTTTGTCCAGGTTACTAACTCTAAAGTGGTATTTTACATACACTTACAATTGATTAAAGACAACATTTTAAGTGTGGTTATTTGTTACACATAGAGGAGATCAATGTAATAACAGTATTTGTGCGGTTGCTGTTATGGAAAACGATAAAAAATCGCCATTAAAGATAATGGCGCAATCTGGATGAGACCTCTATGGCAAGGAAAACACTACGCGCACGCCGTTTCTTCAGCCTTATATTTCCTTTTTTCTTCATTACCTCTGTTTACGCTGAGCAAACGCCTGTATCCGCAAAAACCGTTACTGTTGAAGCGAAAAATGAAACGTTCGCGCCTCAACACCCCGACCAATATCAGTCATGGAAAGCGACGTCAGAACAGTCTGCCCGTGAAGATGCGCTGGCGGAAGACCCTCGTCTGGTGATCCTGTGGGCGGGCTATCCCTTCTCCCGTGATTACAACAAACCACGCGGCCACGCGTATGCGGTAACTGACGTGCGCGAAACGCTGCGTACCGGCGCGCCAAAAACGGCGGAAGACGGCCCGCTGCCGATGGCCTGCTGGAGCTGTAAAAGCCCCGATGTCGCGCGCCTTATCCAACAAGAAGGCGAAGACGGCTACTTCCATGGCAAATGGGCGCGCGGCGGCCCGGAAATTGTCAACGATTTGGGCTGTGCCGACTGTCATAACACCGCGTCGGACGATTTCGCCCAGGGGAAGCCCGCGTTAACGTTGTCGCGCCCCTATGCTGAACGGGCGATGGAGGCTATCGGCAAACCGTTTGATAAAGCGGGACGATTTGATCAGCAATCGATGGTCTGCGGCCAGTGCCACGTGGAGTACTACTTTGACGGTAAAAACAAAGCCGTTAAGTTCCCGTGGGATGAGGGCATGAAGGTCGAAAATATGGAGCAATACTACGACGCCATCGCCTTCTCTGACTGGACTAACTCTCTGTCGAAAACCCCGATGCTCAAAGCGCAGCACCCGGAATATGAAACCTGGAGCGCGGGCATTCACGGTAAGAACAACGTGACCTGTATCGACTGCCACATGCCGAAAGTACAGAACGCCGAAGGCAAGCTCTACACCGACCATAAAATCGGCAACCCGTTCGACAATTTCGCGCAAACCTGCGCCAACTGCCACACCCAGGACAAAGCGTCCCTGCAAAAAGTGGTCGCCGAGCGTAAACAGGCGATTCATGACCTGAAAATCAAGGTTGAAGATCAGCTGGTACATGCGCACTTCGAAGCGAAAGCCGCATGGGATGCGGGGGCGACAGACGCGGAAATGAAACCGATTCTGAACGATATTCGCCACGCGCAGTGGCGTTGGGATCTGGCGATTGCGTCACACGGTATTCATATGCATGCCCCGGAAGAAGGTCTACGGATGTTAGGCAGTGCGATGGATAAAGCCGCGGATGCCCGTACTAAACTGGCGCGACTGCTGGCGACCAAAGGCATTACCCATGAAATTCCGCTGCCGGATATTTCGACGAAAGAGAAGGCGCAGAAAGCGATTGGTTTGAATATGCAACAAATCAACGCGGAGAAGCAGGACTTCCTGAAAACGGTCGTACCGCAGTGGGAAGATCAGGCGCGTAAAAACGGTCTGTTAAGCCAATAACCTCACATGTGACAAATTTGCCGGATGACAGCGCAAGCGCTTTATCCGGCCTACAGAAGTCTTGTAGGCCTTAAAGCTGCGCGCCATCAGGCATTATGTAATGGAGTGAATATGAGCGTATTACGTTCGTTATTAACTGCTGGGGTGCTGGCGTCAGGCCTGTTCTGGAGCCTGAGTGGAATTACTGCCACGCCAACGCCGCAGGAGTCGGATCAACGCTGGACGGTCACCCAGCAGCGTAATCCGGATGCTGCCTGTCTGGACTGTCACAAGCCGGACACCGAAGGTATGCACGGTAAACATACGGGCGCTATCAACCCGAACAATAAATTGCCGATAACCTGTACCAACTGCCACGGTCAACCGTCGCTTCACCACCGTGAAGGGGTGAAAGATGTGATGCGTTTTAACGACCCGATGTATACGGTAGAGCAGCAGAACAGCGTCTGTATGTCCTGCCACTTGCCTGAACAACTGCAAAAAGCGTTCTGGCCGCACGATGTTCATGTTACTAAAGTGACCTGCGCCAGTTGCCATTCCCTGCATCCGCAGCAAGACACGATGCAGACGCTAAACGAGAAAGGGCGGATCAAAATATGCGTGGATTGCCACAGCGATCAGCGTACTAACCCGCACTTTAACCCGGCGTCCGTTCCGTTGCTTAAGGAGCAGCCATGAGTTGCACCCGACGTCAATTTATTACCCGCGTCGGTGCGCTGGCGGCGGTCAGTGGGATGGCAGGACGCGTTGTAGCGAACACGTTGAATATTAATGGCGTGCGTTATGGCATGGTACACGATGAGTCATTATGCATCGGCTGCACGGCCTGCATGGATGCCTGTCGGGAAGTCAACAACGTGCCGGAAGGCGTATCGCGCCTGACGATTATTCGCAGCGAGCCGCAGGGGACGTTTCCGGAGGTGAAATATCGCTTTTTCCGCCACTCGTGCCAGCACTGCGACCATGCCCCCTGCGTTGACGTCTGCCCGACGGGGGCATCATTCCGCGATGCCGCCAGCGGTATTGTCGATGTGAATCCGGACCTTTGCGTCGGCTGCCAGTACTGCATTGCCGCGTGTCCCTACCGCGTGCGCTTTATCCATCCGGTCAGTAAGACGGCGGATAAATGCGATTTCTGCCGGAAAACCAACCTGAAAGCGGGCAAACAGCCCGCCTGCGTTGAGTCATGTCCGACGAAGGCGCTGACGTTTGGTAATCTGGACGATCCCAACAGCGATATCTCCCGTTTGTTGCGGCAAAAAACTACCTATCGTTACAAGCTGGCGCTGGGCACAAAACCGAAGGTCTACCGCGTTCCCTTTAACTATGGGGAGGTGAGCCAATGACATCCGCTTCTGCATTTCATTTTGCATCACTGGTGTGGGACTGGCCCATCGCCATCTATCTGTTCCTGATTGGCATCTCTGCCGGACTGGTTACGTTGGCGATTCTGCTGCGCCGCTTCCATCCTGAGGCGGGCGGTTCGGACAGCACGCTGCTGCGCACTACGCTGGTGTTAGGGCCGGGGGCGATTATTCTTGGTCTGCTGATTCTGGTCTTCCACCTGACGCGCCCGTGGACCTTCTGGAAACTGATGTTCCACTACAGCTTTACCTCGGTGATGTCGATGGGGGTGATGCTGTTCCAGTTGTACATGGTGGTGTTAGTACTGTGGCTGGCAAAAATCTTTGGAAAAGAGGTGATTGCCCTGCAACAGCGTTGGCTGCCGCGTTTAGGGATCGTGCAGAAAGTGTTGGCGCTAATAACGCCGTTTCATCGCGTGCTGGAGACGTTAATGCTGGTACTGGCGGTTCTGCTCGGGGCGTACACCGGGTTTCTGCTGTCGGCGCTGAAATCCTATCCGTTCCTGAATAACCCGATCCTGCCGGCGCTGTTTCTGTTCTCCGGCATCTCCTCCGGCGCGGCGGTGGCGCTGATCGTTATGGCGTTACGCCATCGTAGCAACCCGCACAGCACCGAGGCGCGCTTTGTACATCGCATTGAAACCCCAGTGGTATGGCTGGAGATCTTCCTGCTGGCGGCCTTTTTTATCGGGCTGGCGCTGGGCGATGACGGCAAAATGCGCGCGCTGGCGGCGGCGCTGGGCGGCGGATTCTGGAGCTGGTGGTTCTGGCTCGGCGTCGTAGGGCTGGGATTGATTATCCCGCTGCTGCTGAAAACCTGGGCAAATCGTAGCGTCACGTCTCACGGCGTGCTGGCCGTTTGCGGCGCCAGTTTGACCGGCGTGCTGCTGCTGCGCTTTTTCATTCTTTATGCGGGACAGCTAACGGTTGCATAATCTGGACATCTTCCTTCCTGAAGCCGGATTTCTGGCGCTGTTGTTGAGTCTCGGGGTCAACGTGTTGACCCCGCTGGCGACGTGGTGCGGGATGGGGCGGCACTGGCGTGGCGTCATGCGCCTGACGACCTGCGGCGCGTGGACGGCGTTCACGCTGCTGCTACTGGCGTTTGCGATTCTGGTTAGCTGTTTTCTGACCAGCGATTTTTCGGTCGTTTATGTTGCGCAGCATAGCCATAGTCAGTTGTCATGGGGACTACAACTGGCGGCGGTATGGGGCGGTCATGAAGGCTCGCTCCTGCTGTGGGCGCTGCTTCTTTCGGGGTGGACGGCGCTATTCGCCTGTCGCTCCCGGCATGAATCTGACGCGCTTTTTCCGCTGACCCTGAGCATCTTGTCCCTCATTATGGCCTCGCTGCTGCTATTTATTGTGCTGTGGTCCGATCCGTTCCTGCGTATTTTCCCTCCCGCCATGGAAGGGCGCGACCTTAATCCCATGCTGCAACATCTGGGGCTGATCTTACATCCGCCGCTGCTCTATCTGGGTTATGGCGGCCTGATGACCGCGGCGAGCGTAGCGCTGGCTTCGCTACTGTGCGGCGGCTTTAACGCGGCAACCGCCTGGGTTTGCTGGCGCTGGGTGTTACCCGGCTGGTGCGCTCTGACGCTGGGGATCATTCTCGGATCGTGGTGGGCGTATTGCGAACTGGGCTGGGGCGGCTGGTGGTTCTGGGACCCGGTGGAAAATGCCTCGTTGTTGCCGTGGCTTGCCGCCAGCGCCTTGCTGCACAGTCTGTATGTCAGCCGCCAGCGCGGGAGCTTCCGTCACTGGTCGTTGCTGCTGGCGATACTGACGCTGATCCTCTCGTTGCTGGGAACGCTGATTGTGCGTTCCGGCATTCTTGTTTCGGTACATGCCTTTGCGCTGGATAACGTGCGCGCGGTGCCGCTGTTTATCCTTTTTGCCGCGTTAAGTCTGGCATCGCTTGCTCTGTACGGCTGGCGGGCGCGGGAGCCGTATCCGGCGACGCGTTTGGACGGCGGAAAGTGCGAAACGCTCATTCTGGCGACGTTGCTGCTCTTTAGCGCCGTCTTGTTGATCGTGCTGGTCGGGACGCTCTACCCCATGATTTATGGTTTGATGGGCTGGGGAAGGCTTTCGGTGGGCGCGCCCTATTTTAATCGCGTCACGCTGCCGTTTGGCCTGCTGATGCTGGTAGTTATCGTGCTGGCGACAATCAGAAGCCGCAAAGTCTCTGTGCATCGTCAGCTTCCGGCATTGCTGGCGCATACGGGCGTATTTATCTTCGCCGCCGGGATCATGGTTTCCAGCGGCAGTCGGCATGAAATCAGCCTTAACCTCAGCCCCGGTCAGCAGGTGGTACTGGCGGGCTACATTTTCCGCTTTGAGCGTCTGGATCTGGAAGCCAAAGGCAACTACACCAGTGAAAAAGCGCGGATCACGTTGTGGCGGAATGAAAAACGCATTGGCAGCCTGCAGCCTGAAAGGCGCTTCTATGCCGCGCGTCATCAACAGATGATGGAGCCGGGGATTCACTGGAACCTGCTACATGACTGGTACGCAGTGATGGGCGAAAAAACCGGACCGGATCGTTACGCCATGCGCTTATACGTGCAGACCGGCGTGCGCTGGATCTGGGGTGGGGGATTGTTGATGGTGTGTGGCGCGCTGCTGAGCGGATGGCGGGGGAGGAAGCGTGATGCGTAAATTACTCACAGCGTTGCCGGATGGCGGCGTAAACGCCTTATCCGGCCTACAGGATGCGCAAACCGTAGGCCGGATAAGCGTAGCGCCATCCGGCAGAAAGTTTTTACTCTTAACGATCGTCCTGTTTTTAATCACCTTCGCCACCCACGCCCAGGTGGTGGATACCTGGCGCTTTGACAATCCACAACAGCAGGAAAAAGCGCTGTCTATTGCCAGTCAACTGCGCTGTCCGCAGTGTCAGAACCAGAATTTGCTGGAATCCAATGCGCCCGTGGCGGTCAGTATGCGCCATCAGGTTTACAGCATGGTGGCCGAAAGTAAAAGCGAAGCGGAAATCACCGCCTGGATGACCGACCGTTATGGTGATTTCGTACGCTACAACCCGCCGTTGAATGAGCAAACGCTGCTGTTGTGGGCGCTGCCGTGCCTGCTGTTATTGCTGGTGGGCGTGGTGGTCTGGCGGGCGAGAAAGCGTCAGCACGCAGAAGAGGGGGAACAATGAGCCAGTCTGAACACTCCACTGCGCCGTTACGTCCCATGCCCGTAAAGCGTCTGGCGGCTGCGGCGGTGTTGATGGTGGCTGCCTGTATCGGCGGCTATCTGTTGACGCCGAAATGGCAGGCTGTGCGTAGCGAGCAACAGCGTCTGGCCGATCCGCTACGTGACTTTACGAACCCGCAAACGCCAGAGGCGCAGCTTTCCAGGCTGCAAGAAAAAATACGCGCCAATCCGCAGGATAGCGAGCAATGGGCGCGGCTGGGCGAGTATTATCTCTATCGCAATGCGTATGACAATGCGCTGCTGGCATATCGTCAGGCGTTGCGTCTGCGAGGCGATAACGCGCAGCTTTTCGCCGCGCTGGCAACGGTGTTGTATTACCAGGCCGGGCAACATATGACGCCTGCGACGCGTGAAATGATTAATAAAGCGTTAGCGCTGGATGCGACAGAAGTGACCGCGCAGATGCTGCTGGCGGCCGATGCGTTTATGCAGGCGGATTATGCGCAAGCCGTGTCGCTGTGGCAAACCTTACTGGACGCTAACTCGCCGCGAGTGAACCGCGCGCAGCTGGTAGAGGCCATTAATTTGGCTAAATTGTTACAAAATCGGCAGAAATAATTTTTTCTTTTTTGTGACTTTTGTCATGTGTGCTGTTTAAAAAAACGGCGAATGAGACACAAGTAAAAATTAATTACCTCAGTGTATTATTCGTTTTTGACGAAGTAAAAAACTTTCCATAACAAATAGTTATTCATCATTAACGCCATAAACTCGCGTTATTATGCATAAAAACAGCCAAAAGCCCTGTTATGAAAGGGTTGCGCAAGACGCTATGCAAATGATACTGATTATGCGCGTTAAAAAACTCTACAAACCAACGCAACACAAATCATACCCTTTCAGTATGTATTGCTCTCATGCTTTCGGCGGAGAGCAACGCTTCATCGAGGAAGTCTGTTGTTATGAAAAATTTGAAAGTCAGCCTGGCCTGGCAAATTTTGCTGGCTATGGTGCTGGGCATTCTGTTGGGCAGCTATCTGCATTATCACAGTGACAGTCGTGAATGGCTGATTGCCAACCTGCTGTCGCCTGCTGGCGATATCTTTATCCACCTGATTAAAATGATCGTAGTGCCGATCGTGATCTCGACTCTGATTGTCGGCATCGCCGGCGTTGGCGATGCGAAACAGCTAGGCCGTATCGGCGCCAAAACCATTCTCTATTTTGAACTGATCACCACGGTGGCGATTATCCTCGGCATTACGCTGGCGAATGTCTTTCAGCCAGGCTCAGGCATTGATATGTCGCAACTGGCGACCGTCGATATTTCGAAATACCAGAACACCACGGCGGAAGTACAAAGTCATGCGCATGGGCTGATGGGGACGATACTGTCGCTGGTGCCGACCAATATCATCGCATCGATGGCCAAAGGGGATATGCTGCCAATTATCTTTTTCTCGGTCCTGTTTGGGCTGGGGTTGTCGTCCCTGCCGGCAACGCACCGCGAACCGCTGGTGACGGTATTTCGTTCCATCTCTGAAACCATGTTTAAAGTCACCCATATGGTGATGCGCTATGCGCCAGTGGGCGTTTTTGCGCTGATCGCCGTCACGGTGGCGAATTTTGGTTTCGCGTCGCTGTGGCCGCTGGCGAAACTGGTGCTGCTGGTACACTTTGCCATTATCTTCTTTGCGCTGGTGGTGCTGGGCATCGTGGCGCGCCTGTGCGGGTTAAGTATCTGGATTCTGATTCGCATTCTGAAAGATGAATTGATTCTGGCGTACTCGACCGCCAGCTCCGAGAGCGTGCTGCCGCGCATTATCGAGAAGATGGAAGCTTACGGCGCGCCAGCCTCTATCACCAGTTTCGTGGTACCGACCGGTTACTCATTTAACCTCGACGGCTCCACGTTATACCAGAGCATCGCCGCCATTTTTATCGCGCAGCTATACGGTATCGACCTGTCGCTGTGGCAGGAAATTGTACTGGTGCTGACGCTGATGGTGACGTCGAAAGGGATTGCCGGCGTGCCAGGCGTTTCCTTCGTGGTGTTACTGGCGACGCTGGGCAGCGTGGGCATTCCGCTGGAAGGGCTGGCGTTTATCGCCGGTGTCGACCGTATCCTCGACATGGCGCGTACTGCGCTAAATGTGGTGGGGAATGCGCTGGCGGTGCTGGTGATTGCCAAGTGGGAACACAAGTTTGACCGTAAAAAAGCGCTGGCCTATGAGCGCGACGTACTGGGGAAATTTGATAAGACCGCCCAATAACGGATTGCCGGATGGCGCTTTGCTTATCCGGCCTACAGAGAAAGAAAATGTAGGCCGGATAAGGCGTTCACGCCGCCATCCGACAACCTGCTCCGGGTTGCCTGATGGCGCTACGCTTATCAGGCCTACAACGACTACGTTCATCAGGCAATAAACATCAGCCATTTGTTAGCGTTTCGAACTCTTCGCAACCGGTATCAAACCCTTCCAGACAGCTTAGATTCAACCAGTGCAACGCCTTCTGCTTGTTCTTTTCAATAAAGCCCGGTTCACCGTTTAAAAACATCATTCCCGCCCAGTATTCTGAATAGCCGGTACGGGAAATGGCGGAACTGCGTTTGAAATACCAGGCGGCTTTTTCATCATCGGCGGCAATGCCCACGCCGTTGGCGTAAATCAGGCCAAGCAACATTTGCGCATCCACCGCGGAGTCGTTATCCAGATCTTCAGAGGCCTTTTGCAGCAGCGAGATGGCTTTTGGGTAGTCCGGACGCCCGGCCTGGGTGTTGACCAGGATCCGCGCCAGCGTAATTTCGCCCGCTTTACTGCCCGCGTTAGCCGCCTTTTCAGCCAGCTTTTTCGCGTCGGGATAATCCAGGCTTACCGGATTAGTGATTTTGATTTGCGCCAGTAGCGCGCAGGCGTCGGCGTCGCCATTGTCGGCGGCTTTTTGCGCCCAGTATTCAGCTTTGTTCAAATCGCCATAGCTCAACCAACTGTCGGCCAGAAAATATTGCGCGCGTCTGTCACCTGCCTCTGCTGCCTGCAAATACTGGCTACCCGGCTCAGGATCTGCGGCATGGGCAAAGAATGTCATAAACAACATCAATGCAAGAAGTGGTTTCATTTTGAATTTTATTTAGGGTACGGAAAAGACAGTATAAAGAGATCGTATGGATAAAAAAACAGCCTCCGGGCGGAGGCTGTTATAGGGAAAATGCCTGATGGCGATGCTAATGCATCTAATCAGGCCTACAGTAGACGCAGGCCGAATAAAGCATTCTGATGCCGCCATCCGGCAGATCAACCCATTGCGCTTTCGCGCAGGCGGGTTTTCAGTTTGTTGTACTCATCAATCACATACTGCTCGGCGGCTCGCTGATCGGCGATCGGCTCAACGCGTACGGCGCAGTATTTGTACTCCGGCGTTTTGGTAATCGGGCTGAGGTTTTCAGTCACCAGCTCGTTACAGGCGCCAATCCACCACTGGTAGGTCATGTAAATCGCCCCTTTGTTCGGGCGATCGCTGACCTGCGCGCGGGTGATGATTTTGCCTTTGCGCGAATGAACCCACACCAGCGCTTCATCTTCAATGCCCAGACGCGCGGCGTCGGCGGTATTGATTTGCGCATAGCCCGGTTCATCGGCCAGCGCGGCCAGCGCCGCACAGTTACCGGTCATTGAGCGGCAGGAGTAGTGGCCGACTTCGCGCACCGTCGACAGTACCATCGGGTACTCTTCGGTGAGTTTATCGATAGGCGCTACCCAGTCGCAGGTGAAGAACTGCGCCAGACCGTTGGGGGTATCGAACTTCTCTTTAAAGAGGTACGAGGTTCCCTGATCGGCATCCGACGTGTCGCGGCACGGCCACTGGATATAGCCCAGCTCGCCCATTTTCTCGTAAGTGGCGCCGTAGAAATCCGGGCACAGATGACGCAACTCATCCCAGATCTCCTGGGTGTTGTTGTAGTGCATCGGATAGCCCATCCGGGTGGCGATTTCACTGATAATCTGCCAGTCGGTTTTCAGGTCCCACTTCGGCTCAACGGCTTTAAAGAAACGCTGGAAACCACGGTCAGCCGCAGAGAAGACGCCTTCATGCTCGCCCCACGAGGTGGAGGGTAAAATCACATCCGCCGCCGACGCGGTTTTGGTCATGAAGATATCCTGCACGATGACCAGTTCCAGATCCTCAAACGCTTTACGTACTGCAGAGAGTTCCGCATCGGTTTGCAGCGGATCTTCACCCATAATGTACGCCGCGCGCACTTCGCCATGCGCCGCACGGTGCGGCAGCTCGCTGATGCGATAGCCGGTATGCGCAGGCAGACTTTCTACACCCCAGGCTTTAGCGAACTTCTCGCGATTTTCCGGGAACTTAACGTACTGGTAGCCCGGATAAGTATCCGGCAGCGCGCCCATATCGCACGCACCCTGAACGTTGTTCTGGCCGCGAACCGGGTTAACGCCCGCGCTTGGCTTGCCGAGGTTGCCGGTCAGCATCGCGAGGCTGGTCAGTGAACGCACGGTTTCCACACCCTGATAGAACTGGGTGACGCCCATCCCCCACAAGATCGCTGCGCTTTTCGCGCTGGCATACATCCGCGCCGCCTGACGAATCTCCTGTGCGCTCACGCCAGTGATCTCTTCGACGGACTCCGGCGTATAGCCTTCGACAATCTTGCTGTACTCTTCAAAACCTTCAGTACGGCTGGCGACAAACGCTTTGTCGTACAGGTTTTCTTCAATAATGACATGCCCCATGGCGTTGAGCAGCGCGATATTCGAGCCGTTTTTCAACGCGATATGCATGTCGGCAATGCGCGCGGTTTCAATTTTGCGCGGATCGCAGACGATAATTTTCGCCCCGTTGCGTTTAGCGTTAATCACATGATTCGCCACGATAGGGTGGGAATCCGCCGGGTTATACCCGAAGACGAACACTAAATCAGTGTTATCAATTTCGTTAATCGCATTACTCATTGCGCCGTTACCGACCGATTGGTGCAGACCTGCAACCGATGGGCCGTGTCAGACGCGAGCGCAGCAGTCAACGTTATTGGTACCAATAACGGCGCGTGCGAATTTTTGCATTACATAGTTGGTTTCATTTCCGGTACCGCGAGAGGAGCCGGTTGTCTGGATTGCATCCGGACCGTACTTCGCTTTGATGGCGCTCAAACGTTCAGCGACGTAATTGAGCGCTTCATCCCAGGAAACAGATTCCAGTTTGCCGCCACGCTGGCGACGGATCATTGGGGTTTTCAGGCGCGGGGTCAGGATCTGGGTATCATTAATAAAATCCCAGCCGTAGTAGCCCTTCAGACACAGGGTACCCTGGTTGGTTTTCCCCTGCGCCGCCTCAGCCCGGACGATTTTGCCGTTATCGACCACCAGATTGATTTTGCAACCTGATGCGCAATACGGGCAAACCGTGACGACTTTTTTCATCGGTTTCGCTCCAGTTAATCAAATCGCGCATACGCGCTGTCGCCCTCAGTATGCATGTTTTATGCCACTTTTTTAGTATGGGCTTTCCCTGATATTACGGGCGAATTTTGTTCAAAACCCTGACGAAAAACAGGCTATCGTCAGTTTTGACGTGTCGAAAGAAAATGCCGCATGACATTTATTATGGGGAGAAACGCGGAGCGCAGGCCAGATAGGGCGGAGCCGCCATCCGGCAATCTGCTCTGCCTGAAGTGGGGGTTTTTAATAAATTGTCCGGATGGATAGACTCAAGGCCAGGGAACGCGTTGAGACTAACGCCAGGATAGAACGGGCCGCGGCAGGCAGTTCCATACCGCGGCCCGGCTTCAGAGGAGGCTGAAAAGGATTATCGCGGCAAAAATAGCGGCAATAACGAGATATTTCAGCGCGTAATAGAGAGTGCGGTTTTTCTTTTTCAGCCGTTGCCCGGCATCGCGTGCTGCGTGAACGTATTTAAAGATGCGATTAATCGCACCGGTGCGATCGTTCTCGTCGTTTGGCGAACTGGCGGCGGACATCAACGATGCGCCGACCCAGTGGTTTACGCTCTGCGCCCAGCGCCATTTCATTGGGCGCTCAATATCGCAAAAGAGGATAATACGCGTCTGCTCAGTTTTATTTTCCGCCCAATGAACGTAGGTTTCGTCGAAGATGACGGCTTCGCCGTCGCGCCAGCTATGGCGCTGTCGATCAACTTCAATAAAACAGCGGTCATCATTCGGTGTGCTTAATCCAAGATGGTAACGTACTGAACCGGCATAGGGGTCGCGATGTTTTCCCAGATAGGCCCCGGGAGGCAACTCGGCGAACATCGCCGCTTTGATAGAGGGGATGCTGTTGACCAGCTTTGTCGTTATCGGGCATAACGTTTCCGCCGACGGGTGGGCATCGGAATACCATTTAAGGTAAAACCGTTTCCAGCCGCGCTTGAAAAAGGTGTTGAATCCGGCGTCGTTATTGGACTGCGCGGCTTTTATGTGATGCTGAAGCCGTAGCGCCTCTTCACGAATCACCTGCCAGTTTTCCGTCAGCTTCTGCAGCTCTGGAAATGCCGTGGTATCAAAGTACGGCTGCTTTGCCGGTAACGTTGAGAAGCGAGTCATGAACATATTGATCGGCGCCATAAACGTCGAGTGGTCAAAGAGCTGACGGGAAAGCTTTTGTTTTTCCACCCCGCGTGAATGCGCATAAATGACGCTGATAATAAAAATACCGATAATGATTGCTGCGAACATAACGTCACTGTCCTTCTAAGAAAACCTCATCCCGGGATTTTCAGGCAACCCTCCCGGTGATGCCAAAGAGAAAAGTGTAGTTCGTTGACAATAAATTTACATTTATACAACTTAAAAGGGCCATTTTTGTTAAAGAAGCGAGTCAGCCCGTTTAATCTTTATCCAGGCTTGCCGACAGTAGAATTAAGATGGCTCCGCTACTTCACCCGGTGACGGTTGATTACGTTATGTCTTATCTCCCGATGACGGCTGCCAGATCACAATGCTTTCGTAAACCGAAAATGACTTTGCTTGTAACCTTCGCGAACATAAAAACGGTGTGCATCGCGGCGTTTAATATTTGTGGAAAGCTCCGTTAGCTCGGCGCCCGCCTGACGTGCTTCTTCTTCTGCCCAGGCCAGAAGCTGACTGCCAACTTTTTGTCCCCGCATCTGCGGTAATACCACCAGCTCCTGAATTTCGCCAATCCAGTTGGCATGATGGAGATGAAACTGCATATGCAGGCTGATCATGCCGACTACCTCTCCGTTGCGCAGCGCTAAACGATAATGAAAGTTGGGGTCCAGTAAATTAGCGGCGAACCCATCCCTGAAAGCCTGATAATCAAGCTCATCTTTAAGTAACTCACAGATAAGCGCGTAAACAGAATCGGTATCCTCTGTTGTCGCGTGGCGTAATTCACAGACTGGCATAATGTCCTCCCGATGCTTCATCAGGATCAACCATCTTTCGACAGACTGTAACAAACTACCGTCATTATTTATTCTATGACAGTTAAACGGCGGATAACGTGCAGCCAAAGATCACTCTGATGGCAAGGGGGAGGGCGAGCCTCCCGGGGAGTTAGGTGGCAGGCTGATGTTTAACCACGTTAATCATCCACGGCACACCGAAACGATCGCTGACCTTGCCGAAACCCTGCGCCCAGAAGGTCTCCTGCCAGTCCATTTCGATTTGCCCTTGTGCGGCAAGGTTATCAAACCAGCGCTTCCCTTCTGCTACATCCTGGGTATCAAGCACCAGCGTAAGGCCGGAATAATGCGCCGTTCCCGACGCGCTGGCATCACTCATCATGATATCGCTGCCGGCAATGCGCATGTTGGCGTGGGCGATAGCAGTATCGGGAAAGCGCATTCCTGACGGGCAGCCCTCTTCGTTATCCGCCGCCGAGGGGGGCATTTCACCGAAGCTGAGTTTATAAAGCAGTTCTGCGCCTAACGTTTGTTGATAATACGCGATGGCGTCGGCACAGTTGCCGGCAAAAGAGAGATAGGGACTTAACGGCATGATGGTTACCTCAGGTAAGAGATGCTCGTTAAGTGTAGTTCGAAATTGGCACAATATTGCCGGTGGCAGGGCCGCTCAGGCCCGGTAAGCGAGGCGCTACCGGGCAATGACACGGTAAATTAGTTCTTTTTCACGAACTCGGATTTCAGTTTCATCGGGCCAAAACCATCGATTTTGCAGTCGATGTTATGGTCGCCTTCAACCAGACGAATATTCTTCACTTTGGTGCCGATTTTCAGCATGGAAGAGCTGCCTTTTACTTTCAGATCTTTCACGATGGTGACGCTATCGCCGTCCGCCAGCAGGTTGCCGTTGGCGTCTTTGACAATCAGCTCATCGCTCTCCTGAGCGGGTTCCGCATCGTTCCATTCGTGAGCGCATTCCGGGCAGATGAACATGCCGTTATCTTCGTAGGTATATTCGGAGTTACATTGCGGGCAGTGGGGTAATGACATGTTGGTATCCTCAAAAAGTCAGCGGGGGCAAACGCGCCCAAAAATGGCAGATCGCCGAAAAAGGCCGCAATTATACACAAAATCCTTAGCGTTGTCGGGACTATTGCCGCTTTTATAAATGGGTCTGCGCCACGCCAGTCAGCAATGGTTTACACTCGAATAACCGCTTTTTTACTGTCACCACAGCGCATTAGGGCGTCCTTATTTACACCTTTTGACCGAATTGACATATATGTGTGAAGTTGATCACATATTTAAACCCTGTTAGGGTAAAAAGGTCATTAACTGCCCATTCAGGCGTCAACAGGTTCGGTTGTACAGTCCGTAACCGGACAGTGTAAGTAAACCTGCTACGCTTGTATGAGGGAGAGCGTTCGCGCCCCTCCCTCCGCTCGACGGCGACGCTGGCGCGGTATGCCAGTGCCCGCCGTATATAGCGCTACAGGGCTTAGCCTATGAGGACAGCTATGCTGAAAAGGAAAAAAATAAAACCGATTACACTGGGCGATGTGACCATCATTGATGATGGTAAACTTCGCAAAGCGATTACCGCCGCCTCGCTGGGCAACGCGATGGAGTGGTTTGATTTTGGTGTTTATGGATTTGTTGCCTACGCGTTGGGTAAAGTCTTTTTCCCCGGTGCCGATCCCAGCGTCCAGATGATTGCCGCGCTGGCCACGTTTTCCGTTCCCTTCCTGATTCGTCCGCTCGGCGGGTTATTCTTTGGTATGCTCGGCGATAAATACGGGCGCCAGAAGATCCTGGCGATCACGATTGTGATTATGTCGATCAGTACTTTCTGTATCGGGTTAATTCCCTCTTACGCGACGATCGGTATCTGGGCGCCAATACTGTTGTTGCTATGTAAAATGGCGCAGGGCTTCTCGGTTGGCGGGGAATATACCGGCGCGTCGATCTTTGTCGCGGAATATTCGCCGGATCGTAAACGCGGATTTATGGGAAGCTGGCTGGATTTTGGTTCCATCGCCGGGTTCGTGCTGGGCGCGGGCGTGGTGGTCTTAATCTCAACGATTGTCGGCGAGGAGAATTTCCTGGAGTGGGGCTGGCGTATTCCGTTCTTTATCGCCCTGCCATTGGGAATTATTGGTCTCTACTTACGCCATGCGCTGGAAGAGACGCCAGCGTTTCAGCAGCACGTGGATAAACTGGAGCAGGGCGACCGCGAAGGGCTGCAGGATGGGCCGAAAGTCTCCTTTAAAGAGATTGCCACCAAACACTGGCGGAGCCTGTTGTCATGTATCGGTCTGGTGATTGCCACCAACGTGACCTACTACATGCTGCTCACCTACATGCCGAGCTACCTGTCGCATAATCTGCACTATTCTGAAGATCACGGCGTGTTGATTATCATCGCCATTATGATCGGGATGCTGTTTGTGCAGCCGGTGATGGGGCTGCTGAGCGACCGTTTCGGTCGACGTCCATTTGTGATTATGGGCAGCATTGCGCTGTTTGCGCTGGCGATCCCGGCCTTCATCCTGATTAACAGTAACGTTATTGGCCTGATTTTTGCCGGTTTGTTGATGCTGGCGGTGATTCTGAACTGCTTTACCGGGGTGATGGCCTCGACATTGCCGGCGATGTTTCCGACGCATATTCGTTACAGCGCGCTGGCGGCGGCTTTTAATATCTCTGTATTGATTGCCGGTTTGACGCCAACGCTGGCGGCCTGGCTGGTGGAAAGCTCGCAGGATCTGATGATGCCGGCGTATTATTTGATGGTCATCGCGGTGATAGGCTTGATTACCGGTATTTCCATGAAAGAGACGGCCAATCGTCCGTTAAAAGGCGCAACGCCAGCGGCGTCGGACATCCAGGAAGCGAAGGAAATTCTGGGCGAGCATTACGATAATATTGAGCAGAAAATCGACGACATCGATCAGGAAATCGCGGAGCTGCAGGTCAAACGTTCGCGTCTGGTACAGCAACATCCGCGCATCGATGAATAAATTTCGCGCTTAAGGTTCGCTTAATCTCTCGCGGGCATACTCTCCTCCATACCTTTGGAGGAGAGCGTCATGAAAAGCTATATTTATAAAAGTTTGACGACCCTGTGTAGTGTGCTGATTGTCAGCAGTTTTATCTATGTGTGGGTCACGACGTATTAAACGCCTGTTATGCCTTTTTCAACAGCACCCAGGCACGGGTGCCTGTTCTTTCTGTACGGTTTTGCAGGAAAAACTGTCCCTGATGTAGCTGGGTGATGCGGCTGACGATACTCAGCCCCAGGCCAATTCCGCCATAACGGCTGTCCATCCGCACGAACGCTTCGCTTAGCTTCCCGCATTTGCTTTCATCAATACCCGGCCCCTCGTCTTCGACCGCCATAATAGCGTCGGGGTCGGCGCTAATGTGGATAGTGATATGGGTTCCTTCAGGGCTATAGCGATGCGCGTTTTCCACCAGATTTCGCAGCAGCATACGCAGTAACGTCGCGTCACCGCGCACCACCACGTCCGCCGCGCTTTCCGGCAGCAACAGAGTTTGCTGACGCGTTTCCAGCATGGTGTTCAGCTCATCGTAGGAGGGGAGGATCACATCTTCCAGCAGTTTTACTTCCTGATAATTCCCGGAAGAGAATGACTGGCCCACGCGCGCCAGTTGCAGAAGCTGGGAGACGCTATCCATCATCTGGTCAAGACGGGCGATAAGCGGCGCGACATCAACATTGTGGGTTTTTGACAATAATTCCAGATGCAAACGCACCCCCGACAGCGGCGTGCGTAGCTCATGCGCCACATCGGCGGTAAAAAGGCGTTCATTGTCGAGCGTGGTGGTCAAACGCGTAACCAGTTGATTGATCGCCGAGACGACGGACTCAATCTCAAGCGTGGAGCTGTGAATGGCGATCGGCGCCAGATTATCCGCCGTCCGTGCTTCCAGCTCTTTTTGCAGTTCGGCGAGCGGACGGGTAATACGCCGTACCGCCTGGTAACAAATTAGCAGAGTCAGGCTAACCATAAATACGCCGGGGACGATCAGGCTGGCGACCGCCTCGCGAATTTCGTGCATGATATGGCGATCGTTGTTGCGATTATCCCG
This sequence comes from Salmonella sp. 2018103, assembly GCF_026247685.1. NCBI lineage: Bacteria > Pseudomonadati > Pseudomonadota > Gammaproteobacteria > Enterobacterales > Enterobacteriaceae > Salmonella > Salmonella sp. 2018103. Next base: position 4,137,740 of record NZ_CP111029.1, on the reverse strand, counting down.
CAGCGCCTGCTCGAACAATTGAATTTGCTCAGTGCTTTCATGCCATAACCAGAAGGTACTGATTAACTGGAACACCAGCAGAATAAGACCAATTGTCAGCATTAAACGCTGGCGAAGGGTCATCGCTCTTCGCTGAAAACGCATCAGGCTCACTTAGCTTTCCTCAGTGGCAACCAGCATGTAGCCAAACCCGCGAACCGTGCGAATGCGCGACTTGCCGACTTTGTCGCGCAAATTATGTATATGCACTTCCAGAGTGTTGGTCGAGGGTTCGTTATCCCAGTTGTAGATATCGTTATAAAGAATTTCCCGGTGCACCGGACTGCCTGCCTTGAGCATCAACCGTGAGAGCAGCGCGTACTCCTTAGGCGTCAGGGTCAGTTCCTGTCCATCCCTCCATGCCTGATGGCGGCCTATATTGAGCGTCAGATTGCCAACCGTCAGTTCACTTTCACCCTGGTTATTATGGCGGCGCAGCAGCGCGCGGATGCGGGCGTGCAACTCCTCCAGGGCGAAGGGTTTTACCAGATAATCATCTGCGCCGACATCCAGCCCGCTAATGCGATCGTTGAGCGTATCGCGGGCGGTCAGAATGAGTACCGGCAGAGTATATTTTTTCTGTCGGATTCGCGTCAGGAAATGCAGGCCATCCTCATCGGGCAGCCCTAAATCCAGCACCATCAGACTGTAATGACCAGACTCCAGACTATGCTCGGCGGCACGCGCTGTCGAAACGCCATCACACGCATAGCCTTCGGTTTGCGCGGCGAGTATTAACCCCTGTAATAATAGCGTGTCGTCTTCAACAATCAGTATCTTCATTCGCTTAGTCTCCTGCACGGTTGCAGAATATCATCTGCGGCCTGGTAATACGTCGTTTGTACGCCGGTTAATCCCAGCATGGTTGAGAAAAGATTGTCCTGTGAATAATCCAGCGTGCTCGCCCGTTTTTGCAGGCAGGCCTGATCCACCTGATAACGCTGTTGATAATCTTTAGAAAGCCAAATGAGCATCGGGACATGTTTTTGCGTATCCGGCGCAATAGAATACGGCAGACCGTGTAAATAAACGCCATTTTCACCCAATGATTCGCCGTGATCGGAAAGATAGACCAGGCTGGTTGTGAATTTATCCTGATGAGATTTCAGCAGATTAATGGCTTTATCTACAATATAGTCCACGTACAGCACGGTATTATCATAGGTGTTGATCAACTGCTGTTGGGAACAGTTCTGAATTTCGTTAGTGTCACAGGTTGGGGTAAATTTTTTAAACTGCGGTGGATAACGGTTGTAATAGGTTGGGCCGTGGCTGCCGATGGTATGCAGTACAATAACGCCATCGCCTTTCAAATGGTCGATATAGTCTTCCAGACCGTGGAATAACACCTCATCGTAGCACTCGCCGTCGATACATTGTCCGGGCAGGTTTAGCTCGGTGACATTTTGATGCGGAACGCGATCGCATGCGCCTTTACAGCCGCCGTCATTATCATTCCACAGTACGTTAATCCCCGCGCGCTGGATAATATCCAGCAGCCCTTCCTGGTGATGCGCCAGCTCTTCGTCATAATGTTTGCGCGGCATATCAGAAAACATGCAGGGAACGGAGATCGCGGTCGCCGTACCGCAAGAGGTGGTATGCGGGAAATAGATTACATCGTCTTTCGCCAGCCGCGGATTGGTGTCGCGCGGATAGCCGCCAAGAGAGAAATCATCGCCGCGCGAGGTTTCGCCAACGATAAGAATCGTCAGGTTTTTGCGATCGCCTTTCAGCATTAATGGATTGCGATGGGCATCCTCGCCAATGCGTACCAGCGGCAAATTCGCCAGCCGTTGATGCGAATACCATGACCAACTGGCGACAATACTGTTCGATGGGCTTAACGCTTTGATCAACTGTTTATTATTTCGAAATAGCGAGGCGTAATCTTTATAGAAAAAGGCGGCGACCAGAATAACTAATAAAATAGAGATCAGGACGCTGGCCAGGCGGTAAAGCCCGCTACGTAAGCGCGGCGTCGCCGGGCGGATTTTGACCCAGAAGGCAATCACGGCGGCCAGAACGCCGCTTAATCCCAGCGTCAGCACCATTCTCGGCGTCATCAGCGCAAAGGTTTCCGCAGGCGTGGTATCCATCATATTGGCGATCATGGAGCGATCGATGATGATGCCGTAAGTCAAAATAAAATACTGCGCGGCAGCGCCGACCAGAATAAAAACGCAGGCCAGCAGTCGGTTTAGCCAAATAAATGAGGCCAGCGTTAGCACACTATTGACCACGCTAAACGCGACGACCGGCATGGAAATAAACACCAGCACATTGCGCAGCGAGTTTAACGGTAGGTCTTGTAGTACCTGCTTGTAGAACGCAATGTTCAGGCAGACGGCAATATAAAAGGAAAAAAGCAGAAGCCAGGCGATTTGCCCAAGAACAGGTCTTTTAAGAAAGCGCTTTAACATGTTGATGCGTCCATCGATTCGGTGACGCTAATCGTGACAAAGTAAAATTAAGTGAACCTTAAGAACTTAATGTTGGTGGCGGCCGGATAACCTGCGCTATCCGGCCTGTTGCGATAACATTAACTACACGTGGTCAATCCTGTTTAACCGGCGCATCCAGCGGATACGGGTTTTTGTGAATGCGGTTGTAGTTCAACGCATACAGCGCGGTGATCACCATCAACGTGACGAACGACCACATCACTTCTTTGGCGCCGGAACCGATGACCGCCCAGATGCAATACACAAACGCGACGAAGGTAATCAGCAGATACAGCGGGCGCGCTTTACCAAAGTGGCCGTGGCCCAACAGCAACAGCGCGGCACAGGTGTAAAGATAAGGCACCAGGGTGAAGATAACCGACACGGAGGAGACCAGACCAAACTCTTTCGCGGCGTTCGGCGACATACTGCTGAACTGGAAGATAGTCATCAGCACGCCGACGATAAGCAACCCAGCCACTGGCGTACCGGCTTTATTAACCCGCGCGAAGATCGGCGGGAAGAGACCATCGTCCGCCGCCGCTTTTGCGGTTTGACCGGCAAGCAGCGTCCAGCCGCCGAGAGAGCCCAGGCAACCAGCTGCCGCACAGAAGGAAACAATAGCCCCTGCGGTATCGCCCAGCGCCATACGCGCCGCGTCACCGAAAGGCGATGCCGATACACGCAGCGCCGCGTTGGGGATCATCCCCATAATCGCCGTTGTGGAGAGTACATAGCAGACGGCGGCGATCAGTACCCCGCCGATGGTGGCGATAGGCACGTTGCGTTTCGGGTTTTTGACCACACCGGCCGCAACGGAGGCGCTTTCTACCCCGATGAATGACCACAGCGTAACGTTCAACGTGCTTTGAATCGCGCCGAAGGTATTCATGCCGCTCACGTTCCAGGCCGCCATATAGGTTTCGCCTTTAAACCAGAACCAGCCGAAGACCGCAATCCCTACGATAGGCACCAGCGCCAGTACGGTGGCGACGGCCTGTACGCGGGTAATCATTTTCGGCCCGACGATGTTCAGCAGAACAAAAATCCACAGCACCGCGACGCAGGTAAGCGTTAATACCAGCGGATCTTTCAGAATCGGGAAGAAATAGCTCAGATAGCCGACGCCGATAACGACCATCGCGATATTACCGATCCAGCATGCCAGCCAGTACAGCACGTTCGTTTGATAGCCCAAAAACGGCCCGAAGCAGCGACGTGCGTAGGCATAGGAACCGCCGGGACTGGGATCTAAGGACGACATTTTGGCATAAACCATCGACAGCGCCAGGGCGCCGATGATAGTGACCAGCCATCCGTAGATTGCAATCCCGCCAGTGGCCGCCAGGTTGGCAGGGAGTAAGAATACCCCTGAACCCATAATATTCCCCGATACCATTAAGGTGACGGGGATTAGGCCCACTTTGTGAGCATCAGCATCCGAAGACATAATTTGGACTCCTGAAAAGGTGACTTCGTTACGATAAATTACGTCGTATCATACCCCCTCAGAATGCCGCTGAATTATGTAGGAGACGGGTTATCGCCAATGCTGTTATTATCGTGTCTTATCGTTGAGTGTAGAAAAATTAGGCAGCCGATCGTTCCCGATGTTGGCTAACATAATGCAGGGGGGTCATACCATAAAACTCTTTAAACACGGAAATAAAGTACGATGTGCTGTTATACCCACACAGCTGTGAGACTTGAGAGATATTCTTTCCGTCCATTAATAATTGGTTTACGGCATAACGCATTCGGCAGGTCGTGATTATTTGGCTATAACTGGTATTCTCGTTTTTGAGCTTTTTCTTTAACAAGCTTGGACTCAGGCACAGGCAACTGGCAACGGCGCTCAGATTCCAGTCTTTATGAATATCGCTCTGAATGATGTGGTAAACGCTGTCACTGATGCGGCTGCGCAGCATGTGCATTAACAAAGAAATAAATTTTTTGTGGTCAAGAAAGCGGGATAAAACGGTGAAAAGGAGCGCACGGGTACGTTCACTAACAATTTCATCCGGTGTTTCCATCGCGCTGTAGCGGGCAGCGACCCTGAAGATATCCGGCGTCAGACAGTTGGCGGTCAATAAGGGATCGGCGTTGCGTTGCCAGACGGGAAGGTGTGAGAGATCTTTATTCAGGAATTGTAAATAGTCTTTAATATTATTGCGACTCACTTGTATTACTAGCACGCTATTTAATGATGAAATGTCAATAACGTTATTTTCACAAGCCAGAATGGCCATATGATTCGCTTTTAAACTGATTGGCTCCTTACCATTTACTCGTAACCATGTATCTTTTTCGGTTAATAACACTATGCAAGGTTCGTTGCTGCAAATCCTCATACCCGAACTCCTGGAATATGAACATAAAATACCGGATCTCGCCAAACGGGAGAGATAACGGGGACTGAGTCAATTGTGTGATGAATTGAAACTGCACTAAAATAACTTTCCTGAATAATATTACAATATTTGTACGATGATTTAGGGTGTACAAAAAGTTGTACGCGAGTGGCAACTTGTCATTTTTGTATAAAAAAAGCGCGGGATGGGGCCCGCGCAAAAAGGTATGACAGTATTATTGTTTTGCAGCAATACTCAGGGAATACATGCCATCCTCAAAAAAAAGACTCTTTGTGATTAGGCTTTCACGCACATAACGTGATATACGCCATCAATAATTTCCGTGCCTTCGGTTTCATGCTCAAAGCCAGGGAAGTGATGATCCCAGGATTGCAGTGAGCGTAAGTAACCCACCTGCGGACTGTTTTCATCGCCAAAGTTTTCGCCGGAGAGCAGCATCGGGATTCCTGGCGGGTAAGGAATAACGGAGTTCGCCGCGATGCGACCCGGTAGATTTTCAATCGCCACCATTTCAATATTGTTGTTCACAATCGCGTTGTAGGCGTCGCGCGGGGTAATCTCCGCAACCGGCAGGGTGGAATAGGCGGCGTTGAGACGGGCGCCCGGGTTATTTTCACGTAGCCAGGCAAACATTTTATCGCCCAGGTCATGAATACCCATGTTCGCGTAAGTGTCAGGATAATCCTGCACCAGTTCCGGCATCACCTGCGCCAGCGGCGTATTCGCGTCGTAATGATGTTTGAAGGAACACAGCGTGTTGATCAGCGTTCCCCATTTCCCGCGAGTGACCCCCATGGAGAACAGGAACATAATCTGAAAGTCGGTGGTGCGGGTCGGCACGATACCGTGGCGGCCAAGCCATGCTGTGACCAGCGCAGCAGGTACGCCGGATGCTTCCAGTTCGCCATCGTCGCCCATACCCGGCGCCAGAATACTGACTTTAATCGGGTCCAGCATACTCCAGTTATCCGGCAGGTCTTTAAAGCCGTGCCAGGTTTCCCCGGGGCGCATGACCCAGCAGTTCTGGTCGGTTGCCAGCAGTTTTGCCGGCGCGTCGGCGAAGTCATACGTTTTACCGGTTTGTGGATCGGTGACGACGTCTTTATTCCACGGTTTAAAGAACCAGTCGCCTTCATCGGTAAACTCTTTATAAAGACGCGCCATCGCCTGACGGAAATCAACCGCTTCGTCAATCACCTCTTGAGTCAGGGACAGGCCGCTGTTACCGTCCATCATCGATACCGCCACATCGTTGGATGCGCAGATGGCATATAACGGAGAGGTGGTGGCATGCATCATATATGCCTGGTTGAAGCGGGAGAAATTCACCGCGCCACGGCCTTCACGGACATGAATGTAGGAAGCTTGTGAAAGCGCATTCAGTAGTTTGTGCGTGGAGTGGGTGGCAAACACGGTCGGACCGTTATGGTCGCCTGGCTCGCCGCGCATCGCGTAGTGATCGCAATAAATCGGGTTGAAGCGCGCATAGCCGTACCATGCTTCGTCGAAGTGAATGCGATCGCTGGTTTTTGCCAGCAGATCCTGCGCCTCTTTGGCGTTATAGCATACGCCGTCATAGGTACAGTTGGTCACCACGCTGTAAGACGGTTTCTGTCCGGCTTTGGTTTTGGTCAGCGGGCTGGCGCTGATTTTTTTCTGCAAGGTTTCAGGCTGCATTTCCTGCGGGTAGATTGGCCCGATAATGCCGTAACGGTTACGGCTTGGCACCATATATACCGGTTTGGCCCCAGTGAGGATCAGCCCCTGCTCGATGGATTTATGGCAGTTACGATCCAGTACAACGACATCATTATCCGTCATACAGGCCTGCATAATAGTACGGTTAGAACCGGAGGTCCCGACAACCACGGACCAGGAGCGGTCAGCACCGAATACGCGGGCGGCGTTTTTCTCGCTTTCGCCAAACGCGCCGGTATGGTCGAGGAGTGAACCGAGCGTGGTACGCTCAATCCCCATATCGCTGCGGAACAGGTTTTCGCCATAATAATCGTGATAAAAGCGACCGGCAGGCGTTTTAGTGAAACCGACGCCGCCCTGGTGTCCCGGCGCCGCCCATGAATATTCATGAATGTCGCTGTATTTCATCAACGCGTTAAACAGCGGCGGTAACAGTTGCTGGCGATACCGGGTCATGGCGGCAACAGCGCGTCCGGCGATAAAGTCAGCGGTGTCTTCCAGAATCCAGGCGAATTCATCGACAAGCTCCAGCAGGTCGCGGTCCAGCGATGCCGTCGCTTTTTCCCTGTCGCCTAACAGGAAAACGGGCACGTTTTGCTGACGCTCGTGAAGCTTACCGATCAATTGCCTGACGCTCAGGTGCTCATCCGGTTGTTCCATTTGGTAGCTAAACATCAGACAGTCAATGGCTTCGTTCGCGGACAAGATGGCATAGCCGTCATCGAAGGATGTCGATTTAATGACGGTAACATTTTGTTGGCTCAAGGCATCCGCCAGACGCTCAACCGCGTTGCCAACCCAGGTGTCCTGATGCAGAAACTCACTTTCAACAATTAATACTTTCATCATCTTTTACCCGGTTGTGGAGGCCGTGCAATTTACGCCTTGCCGACCCGCCGTATGAATGTGACGTGGGCAAGTATTACCCCGTCAAATAGGGGGTGTAAAGTGATGGAATAATGGTCAGTTATTGATATTATTGTTTAATAAACAATGGGTTAATTATTGATATCGAGCGATTTCACCTGCCGTTTATCGACAGGTGAATTATTTTTTTGGCTGATAGTGGTATCCGGCTTTAGCCGGGCATCGTCTGGCGTCGTTGCTGGCTTAGCTTGCGGTATTGTTGCGGCGACATGCCGACAAATTTGCTAAAAGTACTGTAAAAACGGCTGCTGGATCGGAACCCGGCAGTCAGAGCGACATCGAGGATCGTTTTGTCAGTATCGCTCAATAAGGCACGTACGTGATTGATGCGCATCGCCGTGATGTACTGCTTCATCGTCAATTGCATAACCCGCTGGAATATCCCCATCGCGTAGTTAGCATTGAGTTTGACATGCTCCGCGACGTCGTTAATGGTGAGCGCCTGATCGTAGTTATCGGCAATAAATCCCAGCATCTGGCTTACGTAAAACTGCGCATGGCGTGAGACGCTATTCTTGTGGGTGCGTGATGTTTTATTGAGCAAAATAGGCTGCCAGCCGGAAAGGCTAAAGCGTTTAAGCATCAGGCCGATTTCATCGATCGCCAACTGGCGAATTTGCTCATTCGGGCTGCTTGTTTCCTGCTGCCAGCGCAACACTTCAAAGGTGCTAAGCTGCTGGGTCGCCAGTGATTTAACCACCATCCCGTGCGTGACGTGGTTGATAAGATCGCGATCCAGCGGCCAGGAGAGAAACAGGTGCATCGGCAAACTGAAAATCGCCATCTGGCGGCAGTTGCCGGGGCGGGTAAGCTGGTGTGGCGTACAGGCCCAAAACAGGGTGATATGTCCCTGCTTTATCTGCACGACTTCATTGTTGATTAAATACTCCACATCGCCGTCAAACGGAACATTCACTTCTACTTGCCCATGCCAGTGACTGCTGGCCATTCTGTGCGGTGGCCTCAGCTCAACGTCCAGTCGTTGATATTCGGAATAGAGCGACAGCGGGCTACGGGTTTGCTTTTCATCGCCGTTGCACATGTGCGGGTCGGGCGGGAGGAGGGATATTGCTTGCGTACTCATCGTCACTCCATTTCCTGAATTATCAGAATTATGCCCCTTTAGCCGGGAGGAAACCGGGAATCCGGACACAGAATCCGTCGATATTGTAGAGCGTAGCCTGACTTTCAGGCCGAATACTCTGCTTTTTACGCCATTTTGTCCCAAAAACTCAGATCTCCCGCGCGTCAGCATACGATCTGAGTTTTCGGGAATGCTCATCGGGGAAGACGGAGGTTTTCACCGGGAACGCGTGCCACCATGAAGGTGTTCACTACTGTTCTGGAGAGTCATGATGACGGCACCCAAAATTACCTTTATCGGCGCAGGTTCTACGATTTTCGTCAAAAATATCCTCGGCGATGTGTTTCACCGCGAGGCGCTAAAATCAGCGCATGTCGCCCTGATGGATATTGACGAAACCCGGCTGGAAGAGTCGCACATTGTGGTACGGAAACTGATGGACTCAGCGGGCGCTTCTGGCCGGATTACCTGCCATACCAACCAGAAAGCGGCGCTACAGGATGCGGATTTCGTGGTGGTCGCCTTTCAGATTGGCGGCTACGAACCCTGCACCGTGACCGATTTTGAGGTTTGTAAGCGTCATGGCCTGGAACAGACGATCGCCGATACGCTGGGGCCGGGCGGCATTATGCGCGCGCTGCGGACCATCCCGCATCTGTGGCGGATTTGCGAAGACATGACGGAAGTCTGTCCGAAGGCCACCATGCTCAATTATGTCAACCCGATGGCGATGAACACCTGGGCTATGTATGCCCGCTATCCGCATATCAAACAGGTCGGCCTGTGCCATTCGGTACAGGGAACGGCGGAAGAACTGGCGCGCGACCTGAATATCGATCCCGCCTCGCTGCGCTACCGCTGCGCCGGCATTAACCACATGGCGTTTTACCTCGAACTGGAGCGCAAAACGGCTGACGGGACTTATGTCGATCTCTATCCTGAATTGCTGGCGGCCTATGACGCCGGACAGGCGCCGAAGCCCAATATTCACGGCAATGAACGCTGCCAGAACATTGTGCGCTACGAGATGTTCAAAAAGTTGGGCTACTTCGTCACCGAGTCATCAGAGCATTTTGCCGAGTACACGCCGTGGTTTATTAAACCGGGACGCGAGGATCTGATTGCGCGCTACAAGGTGCCGCTGGATGAATATCCGAAACGCTGCGTAGAACAACTGGCGAACTGGCATAAAGAGCTGGAGGAGTATAAAACCGCCGAGCGTATCGACATCAAACCGTCCCGCGAGTACGCCAGCACCATTATGAACGCTCTGTGGACCGGCGAGCCGAGCGTGATTTACGGCAATGTGCGTAATGAGGGGCTGATTGATAACCTGCCGCAGGGAAGCTGCGTGGAAGTGGCTTGTCTGGTGGATGCCAACGGCATTCAACCGACGAAGGTGGGGACGATCCCTTCTCATCTGGCGGCGATGATGCAGACCAACATCAACGTGCAAACGCTGTTGACCGAAGCCATCCTCACGGAAAACCGCGATCGCGTGTATCACGCGGCGATGATGGACCCTCATACCGCAGCGGTGCTGGGTATCGAAGAAATCTATGCGTTGGTTGACGATCTGATCGCCGCGCATGGCGACTGGCTTCCGGCCTGGTTACGCCGTTAATCTCCAGCCGCGCTGGACGGCAGATCCGGCGTTTAACCTCTACTAACAGAAGGCGGGCGCTGGTAACAGCGACCCGGTACCCTATGAGCATCTCTCTGACAACAAAGCTGAGTTACGGGTTCGGTGCGTTTGGTAAGGATTTCGCCATCGGCATTGTGTATATGTACCTGATGTATTACTACACCGATGTGGTGGGACTCTCGGTCGGCCTCGTCGGCACCCTTTTTCTGGTCGCGCGAATCTGGGATGCGATAAACGATCCCATCATGGGATGGATTGTCAACGCCACGCGTTCGCGGTGGGGGAAATTTAAGCCGTGGATATTGATCGGCACCTTAACCAATTCGCTGGTGCTTTTCCTGCTGTTCAGCGCCCATCTTTTTGAGGGAACCGCGCAGGTTGTATTTGTCTGCGTAACCTACATCCTGTGGGGCATGACGTATACCATTATGGATATCCCATTTTGGTCGCTGGTGCCGACCATTACGCTTGATAAGCGAGAACGCGAACAACTGGTGCCGTTCCCGCGTTTCTTCGCCAGTCTGGCTGGCTTCGTCACTGCCGGTATAACGCTGCCGTTTGTGAACTACGTTGGCGGAGCGGATCGTGGGTTCGGCTTTCAGATGTTTACGCTGGTACTGATTGCGTTCTTTATCGCCTCGACTATCGTGACATTACGCAACGTACATGAGGTGTACTCCTCCGACAACGGTGTAACGGCGGGCCGCCCACATCTGACGTTAAAAACGATCGTTGGATTGATATACAAAAACGATCAGCTCTCTTGCCTGTTGGGAATGGCGCTGGCGTATAACATTGCCTCCAATATTATCAATGGCTTTGCGATCTACTACTTCACCTATGTGATTGGCGATGCCGATCTTTTTCCCTATTACCTTTCTTACGCCGGCGCGGCGAATCTGCTGACGCTGATTGTCTTCCCCCGGCTGGTGAAAATGTTATCGCGGCGGATATTGTGGGCGGGCGCCTCCGTGATGCCCGTTCTGAGTTGCGCAGGGCTCTTCGCGATGGCGTTGGCGGATGTCCATAATGCCGCTTTAATCGTGGCGGCGGGTATTTTCCTGAATATCGGGACCGCGCTCTTTTGGGTGCTTCAGGTAATCATGGTGGCGGATACGGTCGATTATGGGGAATTTAAGCTCAATATTCGCTGCGAGAGTATCGCTTATTCCGTACAGACGATGGTCGTGAAGGGCGGCTCGGCGTTTGCGGCGTTCTTTATCGCTCTGGTGCTGGGGCTGATTGGCTACACGCCGAACGTGGCGCAGTCTGCGCAAACCCTGCAGGGGATGCAGTTTATTATGATTGTCCTGCCGGTACTGTTTTTCATGATGACGTTGGTTCTCTACTTCCGCTACTACCGTTTGAACGGCGATATGCTGCGCAAGATTCAGATCCACCTGCTGGATAAATACCGGAAAACGCCGCCATTCGTCGAACAGCCGGATAGCCCGGCGATTTCTGTGGTAGCGACCAGCGATGTAAAAGCGTGAGCATGGTCTCTCGTGCAGGCCGGATAAGCGTAGCGCCATCCGGCAATTAACCGATAACGCGGCCCGGGAGAACGCCGGGCCTGCCAGGTTATTTCGCGCAGTTAGCGCACTGTTTGCTGACAATCTGCTGGAAGAAATCGTTGCCTTTGTCATCCACCAGGATAAAGGCCGGGAAATCTTCTACTTCAATTTTCCAGATAGCTTCCATGCCGAGTTCCGGATACTCGACGCACTCCAGATGCTTAATGCTCTGCTGTGCCAGAACCGCCGCCGGGCCGCCGATACTGCCCAAATAAAAGCCGCCGTGTTTTTTACAGGCATCCGTGACCTGCTGACTACGGTTGCCTTTCGCCAGCATGATCATACTGCCGCCGTGGGATTGCAGCAGATCGACATAAGAGTCCATTCGGCCTGCGGTGGTGGGGCCTAATGAGCCAGATGGATAACCTGCCGGGGTTTTTGCCGGGCCTGCGTAATAGATGGGGTGGTCTTTAATATACTGCGGCAGGTCTTCGCCGGATTCAATACGCTCTTTTAGCTTCGCGTGGGCGATATCGCGACCTACGATAATGGTGCCCGTCAGCGACAGGCGAGTCGAGACCGGGTACTGCGATAGCTGGGCGAGGATCTCTTTCATCGGACGGTTGAGATCGACTTTCACCGCGTCGCCTTCGCCCGCCTGACGCAGCGCTGGCGGAATATACTGGCCCGGATTGTGTTCCAGTTTTTCGATCCAGATGCCTTCGCGGTTGATTTTCGCTTTGATGTTACGGTCTGCCGAGCAGGAGACGCCCATCCCCACCGGACAGGAAGCGCCGTGACGAGGCAGGCGAATTACGCGAATATCGTGGGCGAAATATTTCCCGCCGAACTGGGCGCCGAGGCCAAGTTTATGCGCTTCTTCCAGCAGTTCCTGTTCCAGGTGGAGATCGCGGAATGCCTGGCCGTGCTCGTTACCTTCCGTCGGCAGCGCGTCGTAATAGTGGGTGCTGGCGAGTTTAACGGTTTTCAGCGTGCTTTCCGCCGAGGTGCCGCCAATGACAAAGGCGATATGGTATGGCGGACAGGCTGCGGTGCCCAGCGTGCGCATTTTCTCAACGAGGAAGTTTTTCAGCTTGCCTGGGGTGAGCAGCGCTTTGGTCTCCTGATAGAGATACGTTTTGTTTGCTGAACCGCCGCCTTTCGCCACGCAAAGGAACTTGTACTCGTCGCCATCGACGGCATAGAGATCGATTTGCGCTGGCAGGTTGCTGCCGGTATTGACCTCTTTGTACATATCCAGCGGTGCGTTCTGCGAGTAGCGCAGGTTATCTTCGATATAGGTATTAAACACGCCTTTGGAGAGCGCGGCTTCATCGCCGCCGCCCGTCCAGACGCGTTGGCCTTTTTTACCCATGATAATCGCCGTGCCGGTATCCTGGCAGGTCGGCAGAATGCCTTTGGCGGCGATCTCGGAGTTTCTCAGGAATTGCAATGCCACATATTTGTCGTTTTCGCTGGCTTCGGGGTCATGGAGAATGGCGGCGACTTGCTGCTGGTGTTCAGGACGGAGCATAAAAGACGCATCATGGAAGGCCTGCTGAGCCAGCAACGTTAACGCCTGCGGCTCAACGTTTAGGATAGATTCTCCATTGAATTCACTGACGCTGACATAATCGGAGGTGAGCAGATAATACTCTGTTTTGTCCTCTCCCATCGGGAAAGGCGCCTGATAGATAAACTCTTTTTTCGACATGTGCTTCCAGCCTAATAGTAAGAAAATGTATTAAGAGCCTCATGGGCCAGGCTCTAAGTCGCGCGCCGCGCATAGCCGGGCGGCGCGCGCGGCCATTACAGGAATCCGTACATTGCGGCAAAGATCCAGCCAAAGACGCAGGAGACGCTCACGCCAATCAAACCCGGCAGAATGAAGCTGTGGTTAATGACGAAGCGGCCAATACGTGTTGTGCCGGAACGGTCAAACTGAATCGCCGCCAGATCGCTTGGGTAGGTCGGCAGAATATAGTAGCCATAACATGCCGGCGCAGAGGCCACGATATACGCCGGATCGACACCGATAGCCAGCGCGACGGGAACAATCGCCGCAAGCGCCGCTGCCTGGGAGTTAACAAACTTGGAGACCAGCAGCAGAACGATGGCGTAGGCCCACGGATACTCTTTGACCATTTCGCCCAGCACGCCCTGAATTTCCGACATATGCGCGCCGAACATGGTTTCCGCCATCCAGGCGATCCCGTATACCGCGACAATCGCAATCATACCGGAACGAAAAACTTCGTTTTTTGAGATAGACGCAGGATTGGTTTTGGTCAGGATGATAATGAGCGCCCCGGTCAGCAGCATGAACATCTGAATGACCAGCACCATCGACAACGGTTTGCCGCCGAAGGTTGGGCGTAAGTCGGAGTCCGCGCCCAGGAGAGCGACCACGGCAATCGCCGCCAGGAAGATCCACATCGCCAGCCAGTTGCTTTTCGGCAGTTTTTTATCCAGCAGCGTCGCGGTATCGCCGTACACGTACTGACGGTTTTCCGGTACGGAGATAAATTTCTGAAACGCTTCGTCTTTATCCAAATCTTTACCGCGGAACCAACTAAAAATACCGATTGCCAGGATACCGAGCAGGGTAGACGGGATGGTGATCGACAGCAGATCGAGGAACTCCAGATGTTTTCCGTCAAATGTCACGTTGCCCAGCATCGCTACCAGAGAAACAACGGCGACGGAAACCGGACTGGCGATGATGCCCATTTGCGCGCCGATAGAACTGGCCGCCATTGGACGTTCCGGACGGATATTATTCTTGATCGCCACATCATAGATAATCGGCAAAATGGTGTAGACCACGTGGCCTGTCCCACACAGAATCGTCAGGGTACAGGTGACGAACGGCGCCACAATAGAGACGTATTTGGGGTTGCGACGCAGCAGCTTTTCGGCAATCTGCAGCATCACATCCAGCCCGCCTGACGCCTGCAACGTTGCCGACGCGGCGACTACCGCGATAATGACCAGCATTACGTCAACGGGCGGTTTACCTGGCTGGAGATGGAAAACAAACACCAGAATGACCAAACCGATACCGCCCAACAACCCGAGCGCGATGCCGCCCTTTCGGGCGCCATAAAACAGACATATTAATATTATGAGAAGCTGTATACTAAATAACATTTTTATTTATCCTCGCGATAAACCCAGTCAATTTTGATAAATGGATCACAGCCATCTTCTGATTTGTGTGAATGAGCATCAGGAAATGGCGAATATTCAATGCGCCAGTGGCGACGATTAACGATTAAGCTTTTTACAGAGTTGCTTTAAGTAATTATTTTCTTGCGATGGTGATGTTCAGAGGGGAGTACCCTCTGGCGATGGGCAGGTGGAGTCAGCGAGAGCAGTAAATTATGATTTGTCTGTTTTAAAAACAGGCGTTTATTCTTTAATTTTTGTGTCTCGCCATCAGGTAAATCACGAGATAAAGCGAACAGAATGTGACTTATGTGATCATTGTCACGCCATTTTTTTAAATTATTAGTATGGCGTGTGGAGACGCGTATCTGCTCACCAATATACGTATTGTCCATAGGCGTAGCACAAGCTCCATTGCTACAAACATAATTTTATTTAAGTGTCAGGAAAATTCCGGACAAATCCCTTTTTTAATAAAAATACACACTCTCGGCATGGGATAATACTTAATTAACTTTTGTTAGCGTTTTGAAATTAAAAACAGCGCATAGCGCTGTAATTATAGAAAATAACGTTAACAGGCCTGGGTTGAGTATATTTGATCTGACACAATTTCCCAGGTTTGTTATTAATGTGATAGCGTTTTTATTGGCATTGTTATAATAAATGTTACCAGGATATAACGCTTCGCGTCGGATTTATGCGGTATCCTTACTGACAATATTGTTTCAGTAAAGAGTAATGTTCCGGCTGAACGCGGTAGCGGTAAACCGGCCTGCCGGTCACGCCGTAATGAATACTGGTAAACAAGATATGGCAATTCACCAGCCAGATAAGATATTTACGGCAGGAGACGCGCGAGATATTCACTTCGTTGGCCAACTCGTCGGTAGAAAATTCCTGCTCCTGATGCGCATCAATCCACTGGCATAAGGTGCGTAGCGTTTGCTGCGTCAGCCCTTTTGGCAGCCGGCGAGGCTCCTGCTCGCTGGATGAATTACCGTGAATGAGCAGGTCAAGCTCAGACTGTTCGTAATACTGGCGTTTTTCCATCGCCGTTTTCTTACGTAGCCAGCCGGTCAGCGCTTCTTCAAAGCGCGTGGCCTGAAAAGGCTTGATCAGATAATCCACCACGCCGTAGTGAAGCGAATCTTTAATGGTGGCGGCGTCAGCGGCAGAAGAAATGACAATAACGTCGCTTTTGCAGCCTGCGCTGTGCAGGACAGGCAGCAGATCCAAACCGTTTTCCTGCTGCATGTAGATATCCAGCAGGATTAGGTCAATGTGATTTTCACTGTTGAAGATAAACTCTTTCGCTTTTTCCAGCGTCGAAGCGGTTCCACAACAATGAAAACCGGAGATTTGCGCGACATAGCGGCGATTTAACTCCGCGACCATCGCATCGTCATCGACAATTAATACATTGATCATAGGCTGGTCCTTTTTCCATCCCAGGGTAACTGTACAAAAAATTGTGTGAAGATCCCAGGCTCGGACTCCACGGAAATTACGCCGCCAAGCGCTTCAACCTGCTGTTTAACCAGCGCTAAACCGACGCCGCGTTCGGCGCCTTTCGACGAGACGCCTTTTTCAAAAATCGCCTCGATGCGCTCAGGTTCGATACCCGGACCGTCATCGCTCACTTCGCAATGCAGCCAGCCATGGCGGTAGTGTAACGAGACGCTGATTTCGCCGCCGGATTCCTGGCTCAATGCTTCCAGCGCGTTTTCAATCAAATTACCCAGCGCCGTAATCAGCACCGTAACCTGATCTTCATTGTTATTATCCGGTAACTGGCTGTCGCTGCTTATCACCAGGCAGTGCCCGAAATCAGAGGCGCGAGTAATTTTACTGAGCAAAAAGCCAGCGATAATCGGCGACTTTATTTTACCCAGCAGCAAACCGATCTCTTCCTGATAGTTATTGGCCGTCTTGATAATATACGCTTCAAGCTGCTTATAACTCTTCAGGTGCAATAATCCCAGAATCACATGTAATTTGTTCATGAATTCGTGGGATCGTTCACGGAGCGCATCCGCGTAGTTCACCATCCCGTCCAACCGCTGCATCAGTTGGCGAACTTCTGTTTTATCCCTGAAGGTGGATATCGCGCCGATAATTTCGCCGTTGCTGCGCACCGGAACGGTATTCACCAGCAGCAGGCGGCCTTTGACGATAATCTCTTCATCGCGGCGCGGCGTACCGTCACGCAACACTTCGCTAATGTCCACCACCTGCGACCAGGCATGACTCAGGGTGGATAATCTGGCGTCATCCTGCGTTTTTCGATAATCGAGCAGCGCCTGCGCCGCATGGTTAATCAACGTGACTTCGCCGCTATCATCCACGGCGATAACGCCCTCTTTGATTGACTGCAGCATCGCCTGGCGTTGTTCAAACAGGGTTGAGATCTCATAGGGTTCGAGGCCAAACAGGATACGTTTTAGCATCTTGACCAGCGCATACGTGCCTAATAACCCCACCAGAGCGCCGAACAGAATGGACCAGATAATACTGCCGCGGCTATTGTTGATCTGCTGCGTAACGTGACTGAGTTCCAGGCCGATCGCTACCACACCGATCTGCCGGTGGCGTTCATCATAAACCGGTGTGAAAACGCGCAGCGCTTTGGCAAGAAAGCCGCGATTAATGGCAACGTTTTCCTTTCCCTGCAGCGCGAGCAGAATGTCATCGCCTTTGAACGGTTGACCGATTCGCTGCGTTTCTGGGTGCGAATAACGGATGCCCTGCATGTTGGTCACCACAATAAACAAAAAGCCATTATGCTGGCTCACCGCTTCGGCGAGCGTCTGAATGCCGCTTTCCGCAGGCGGTTTTTTCAGCCCCTCGCGAATTGCCGGAGAGTCCGCCAGCGAGCGCGCCACCGCCAGCGCTTTATCTGCCAGCGCGTCGCGCGTCATGCTGCTGATTTGCGAAAAATAGATCAGATGGACCACAACGAGCACCGAAAACAAAACGGCGCTGACCATCAGAATGACGGTAGTGCCGAGTTTCATGGGGCGTTTGCGTAACGCCCGGCATGGCAGGGAGTGTTTCATAGTGGACCTGAGCGGACGAATCGTAAGGTTATTATCCCTGATGAGGCGTCTAATTCAAAGGCATAGGCGATGTTGCTCCAGTGTTGAAAAGCCCGTCTTACCTTGTAGGGGGCGCTACCTGCTCATGTCGACTGGCAAACGTCATGTCGTTAATTAATATCGCCGGATACCGTGATGGGTAATTTATTTTCATCACAATTGCATAAAATAATTTTTCATTAATTTTTATAATAACGTATGCGGTGTCACGTTTTATTTTTACTGACGTTCAGAATGCGTTTGATCACAATCAATCAGCGCTAATGTTTAATCTATTATGATTAGTTTTCATTACATATTATTAATAATTATGGAAGCAATGTGAGAAATAAAAAATGGAAATAAAAAAATGGCTGAACACAACCATAACCCGACGTGATGCTATTGTCGCTACTGCAAAAGTAGGGGCGGCGGTGACGCTAAGTCAGGCGATTACGCTGCCTTTTGCTACCACTGCCCAGGCGCAGGATACCCCGATACCGAAGGATGCCAACGACGAAACCGTCAGGCACAGCGCCTGTCTGGTCAACTGTGGCAGCCGATGCCCGCTTAAGGTTATCGTGAAAAATGATCGCATCGTGCGCATTGAGCCGGAAGACGCGAAAGATGACGCGGTATTCGGCGAGCATCAGATTCGTCCCTGCCTGCGTGGGCGTTCCAGTCGCTGGCGCGTCTATAGCCCGGATCGCATTAAGTATCCGATGAAAAGAGTGGGAAAACGCGGTGAAGGAAAATTTAAACGTATTTCATGGGATGAGGCCACGGCCTTTATTGCAGCGGAATTAACGCGCGTTAGCGAACAATATGGCCGGGAAGCTATTTATTATAATTATCAATCCGGGGCATATTATCATACGCAGGGCAGGCCCGCCTGGATAAGATTATTAAATCTCACCGGCGGTTATTTAAATTATCACAACACCTATTCCACGGCGCAAATCGCCACCGCCACGCCCTATACCCACGGCGATTATGTCGGTAGCCATTTTACGCAGATCGCGCATTCCGATCTGGTGGTGCTATTTGGTCTGAATCTCTCAGAAACGCGGATGTCCGGCGGCGGTCAGGTTGAAGAGCTGCGCCGGGCGCTGGAGACCTCGAAAGCCCGAGTCATTATTATCGATCCGCGCTATACCGATTCGGTGATTACCGAACACGCCGAATGGCTACCGATTCGCCCAACCACGGACGCTGCGTTAGTCGCCGGCATCGCGCATACGCTGATTACCGAACAGCTTCTCGACGAGGCGCTGGTAAACCGCTATTGCGTCGGCTATGACCGTAGCACATTGCCGGACACGGCTGCGCCTAACGCCAGCTATAAAGATTATGTTCTTGGCACGGGCGATGACGGTATCGCGAAAACCCCGGAATGGGCGGCGGATATCACCGGTATTCCGGCAACGCGTATTCGCCAACTGGCGCGCGAAATCGCCTCGGCGCGCGCCTGCTATATTTGCCAGGGCTGGGGGCCGCAGCGTCATGCCAACGGCGAACAAACCGTGCGTGCTATTCAGACGCTGCCAGCGTTAACCGGCCACTTCGGGCGGCCCGGCACCAACAATGGCAACTGGCCTTACGGTACGCCGTATGGCGTGCCATTGTTGCCTGTCGGTAAGAATCCGATCAAAACCTCTATTCCTTGCTATCTATGGACGGACGCCATTCAGCATCCGGAGAAAATGACCGCGACGACAATGGGCGTGAAAGGCGCGGACAGGCTAAAAACCGGGATTAAGCTGTTTTTCAACCAGGCCGGTAATACCTTGCTGAATCAGCACGGCGAAACGAACCGCACCCGTCAAATTCTCGCGGATGAATCGCTGTGTGAAACCATTATCGTGATTGAAAACCATATGACGCCCAGCGCGATGTATGCAGATCTGCTGTTGCCGGAGACCAGCTATCTTGAGGCGGAAGACCTGGTGGACAGCTCCTATGCGGCGGGATCGCATAACTATATGATTGCGATTCAGAAAACCGTTAAACCGATGTGGGAAGTGCGCAGCACGTATGACATCTGCGCGGATATCGCCGGGCATCTTGGACTGCGCGAGCAATATACCGAGGGCCGAACTCAGGCGCAGTGGGCGGAGATGCACTATCAGCAGATCCGTGAAAAACGACCATACCTGCCGGAGTGGAGCGTGGCGAAAGAGATGGGCGTGATTGACCAGCGTATCGCGACCGAGCAGCAGAGCCTTGCGTTTGCCGATTTCCGCGCCGACGCCGAGGCTAATCCACTCTCCACGCCGTCGGGCAAAATTGAAATTTACTCCCAGGCGCTGGCGGATCTGGCGCAAACGTGGACTTTGCCAGAAGGCGAGCGAATTCCCGCATTGCCGGAATTTTGTCCGGCGAAAGAGTCGCACCTTAACAAAGCGCTGACGGCGAAGTATCCGTTGCAGTTAAGCGGCTTCCATACCAAAGGGCATACCCACTCGACCTACAGCAATGTGCTGATGCTGCATGAGGCGGTGCCGGATGAAGTCTGGATTAACCCGATTGACGCCAGCGCCCGCCAATTGAAGTCCGGCGATCGGGTGCATGTATTCAATGACCGCGGCGTGGTGGAGCTTCCCTGTAAAGTGACCCAGCGCATTTTACCCGGCGTGGCGGCGATGCCGCAGGGCGCGTGGACGCGGCTTGACGGCAACGGCGTTGATGTCGGCGGCTGTATCAATACGCTGACCAGCCACCACCCTTCGCCGCTGGCGAAAGGCAATCCGCAGCATACCAATCTGGTTGAAATTAAACGCGCTTAAGGAGTGATGTACGATGAAACAGTATGGCTTTTATGTTGACTCCTCGCGCTGTTCAGGCTGTAAAACCTGCCAGGTAAGCTGCAAGGATAATAAAGATCTGGATGTTGGTCCGAAACTGCGCCGCGTCTATGAATATGGCGGCGGAAGCTGGGTGAAAGAGGGGGAAAGCTGGCATCACGACACCTTTACCTACTACCTCTCTATTGCTTGTAACCATTGCGATGAGCCGGTATGTGTCTCCGGCTGTCCGACCGGGGCGATGCATAAACGCAAAGAGGATGGTCTGGTAGTGGTGGATGACAGCGTATGCGTCGGCTGTCGCTATTGTGAAATGCGCTGCCCCTACGGCGCGCCGCAGTTTGATACGCAGGCGAACGTGATGCGTAAATGCGACGGTTGTCTTGACCGACTGGAGAACAATCTGCGCCCTATTTGTGTGGATTCTTGCCCGCAGCGAGCGCTGGATTTTGGCCCTGTCGATGAATTACGGGCAAAATATGGCACGGAGAATCAAATTGCGCCGCTGCCTTCGGCGTCGTTCACCCATCCTAACCTCATTATTAAACCGCATCCGAAAGCGAGACCCACAGGCGATACGGAAGGCGCAATCATGAACATTCGGGAGGTGCGCCATGCATGAGTTACCGCTGGTCTTTTTTACGGTCTTTACCCAGAGCGCGGTCGGCGCGTTTATTCTGCTGCTGATTGGCGGCGCAATGGGGCTGGTCGCGCCGCGGCGTAAGGCTATCGGTCTGTTCTCGGTGATGTGCCTGTTTGGGCTTGGCGTCATTGTCGGCATCTTCCACGTCGGGCAACCGCTGCGCGCGCTGAATATGCTGCTGCGCGTCGGACATTCGCCGATGAGTAACGAGATTGTCTTGTCGGCGGCTTTTGCGGCGCTCGGCGGTCTGGGGGCGCTCGGTTTGTTGCTGAACCGGGCGACGCCGCTGTGTAACGCGTTGGTATGGTTGGCAGCGATAGTCGGGGTGGTCTTCTTATACGCCGTTCCGCAGATTTACCAACTGCCGACGGTGGCGACCTGGCGTTCATCTTACACCACGGCAATGATGATATTGACGCCGTTGATTGGCGGCGGCGCGTTGGCGGCATTGTTTGGCGTGCGCCGTCTGGGGCTACTGGTCAGCGTGTTGGCGATTTTGGTGAGCTTTTGTCTGCGCCCGGGCTATATGGCGACGCTGATGAGCGCCGATAGCGCTCTGACCGCCGCGCAGCATAGCTGGTTTACCGCCCAGGCGATATTGCTGGCGGCGGGTGTGGTCGGGGTGGTGGTCTGCGCGCGCCTGAAATCGAGCGCTGCGGTGCTGGCCATGACGGCAGTGGTGGTTATCGCGGCGGAGTTGGCGGGTAGGATTGCGTTTTACAATCTGTGGACGCTGCCAATGTAGTTTTTTGCCCGGTTTATGCCATGTAAGCCTGATAAGCGTAGCGTTATCAGGCGAAATATTTCAGGAGCTATTGCTATGCCTTCCCGTGCTGTTTTGCCGCGTATCCTCGGCGCACTGTTTTACTTCTCCCCTGAGAGGCCGGAGGTGAAAGCGTTGTTCGACTGTTTGCCAACGTTGCCTGAGCTTTACCCCTGGCGCGATCGCGGACATATTGAATCACTGTGTGCGTCATGGTCGCTACCGGATGATGATGCGCTTACATGGCAATTTTCCGTGTTGTTTGAAGGCCAGGGAAAGATGCCCGTCCCGCCCTGGGGATCGGTCTATCTGGAAAAAGATAATTTGCTGATGGGGGAAACCACCGCCGATTATCAAGCTTTTTTACAGGCGCAGGGCATGGTATTCACTGACCGTGAACGCGAGCCGGAAGATCAGTTTGGCCTGATGCTATTAGCCTGTAGCGATCTGCTGGCACGAGGCGACAACGTGGCGGCCAACCGGTTACTGGAGGCGCATCTGCTGCCCTGGGGATTCCGCTATCTGGAATTGCTGC
The DNA here is from genome assembly GCF_026247685.1 of Salmonella sp. 2018103. NCBI lineage: Bacteria > Pseudomonadati > Pseudomonadota > Gammaproteobacteria > Enterobacterales > Enterobacteriaceae > Salmonella > Salmonella sp. 2018103. Next base: position 4,115,027 of record NZ_CP111029.1, on the reverse strand, counting down.
AACGCAATACCGTTAGCGCCTTCTATGCCCGGCTTGCCATCGTAGCGACCTGTTATTTGCAGGATGTTCAGCAGCAACAGGGACTACAGCCTGAGAATAAACGGTTGTTTTTCTGAGGTATTGGTCAGGTTTTGATGGCGTGCCATAATGCTTGTGCCGCCATCGTGCCCGCTGTTGCGTCAGCGGGCACAGTTTACTATTACAGCTCCGGCGTCTTTTTGAAACCGGTCAGCATCAGCACCAGGCTCTGTTTTGAGTCCGCTGGCGTGAAATCGTAGTGATTTCCCTGACGGTCGCCGCCGATATACCAGGATATTTCCGTTTTCCCTTCCGCCAGCGCTTTGCGCACCGCTTTATCGACATCAACCATGCGATACTCATGTGAATGGTTTAGATATAACACGGCATCGGAACGGTAGTTGATCGCCGGTTTATTGTTCCAGGACACGGTACTGACGTGCCAGTCACTGCTGGTCGGGTAAAAGAAAATTTGATCGGCGCCGTTCGTTTCCGTTTTGCCGCCAAAAAGGCGAATACGGTATTTGAATAGCGAAGCGTCCATATTGGCAGGCAGGGGCGGGATCTTAAATTTCACCAGCGTGAGCGTTTCCGGGTGCTGCGTGCGTCCGCCATTTGTCCAGCCATCCTGTACGTACAAGGTATCGACGCTGGCATGAGGCTTGTCGTCTTCGCTGCTTACCCAGGTATTTTCTTCCGCTTTACTGTAGGCGTAAGGAACCGTAGTGCCACAATCCAGTCCCTGATTCATACACAGATCCGTCATAAACTGCGCGCCATCTTCCGTCCAGCCATTCATAAAATCGGCATGGGCGGTATAAAGACTTCCCCAGCGATCTGCCCGGGTTTCGCCATGCATTACCGGGTCCATCGACAATTCCACTTTAGACGTATCCAGCGAGGAGATCTGCGGGAGTACCCAGGCGATGTTCATATTCACCGTCGGGATTTTGACCGGATAGTCTGCGGAACATTTCCCGTGGTCGGCATAGATAGCGTTATTGTGACTATGGGTCGGTTTCAGGTTGACGCCATCCCAACAGTTGGGGAAAGCGATCCCGATATTAAACTGGACGGCATCGCCCGCTTTACGCAGGCCGCATATTTCGCCTACCTTGTTGGTGTAACCTTTGCCGTTGGCACATAAAAAGGTGATTGCGGAACTGGGGCCAGTACCGTGATGATCGCCTGCCAGTAACTCCAGCCCGGCCGGGAATGGATGGAGCGGATATTGCGCAACATTTGTGGATTGATAATAGGTCTTTTGGTAGGCGGGATTTACGATTTCACCATCGGGTAATTTCATGGACGGCGCCCAGTAAGCGGAGCTGTCGGCTTTATTATCACAGGTGGTATCTGGTTGCGCGCGCAACGTCTGGTAGGTAGAGACCGCGTCGGTGTGGGTGTTGCCAAAAAAGTCATGCCACATCGCCTGATTCGCTTTACCAAACATCATAATCGCGTCATCGCCCAGCGTGTGGTGATAGCCGCACACGACATGCGCCTGAGGACCGGCATGGGCCGGGAATGCGCCAGCGGCAACGAGCGTAGCCAGGCTGACGGTAATAAGGTTGAGTTTCATTTTTTTGCTGCCCGGTTGAATAGAAGTGGGAGCAGCAATAGCAGATCAGATTGCGGTGTTACATCTCATTAATTATCACTTTTTGTCATTCGCCCTGCATACAGGGGCGAATTTGCAGACGTACTATTTAAATAATTAGCCGAAACTACCCTCCTCTTGATTATGTCAATTTACAAAAAGGGTACGTTAGTGATTAAAATCGGGCTTTTTGTGATAACCCTCACTATTTCATTTTGCCTATGCTAATGGCGCTCGCCATAACCGAATAACGATTCTATCGGACATCGGCTTTATTTTTAAGAAATGCGTTACGACATCAGTCGTGGCGCGATCTGCTATGGATTTTTTATGAGATTACTAAAACGCGTTATTGTGGTTGTACTCTTGGGCGTGATTTTATTTATGGTCAGGGACGATATACGCTATGTTTATCAACTGATCCTCAAATATGGTGATAAACCCTCGGCGCTAGCACTGAGTAGCTATAAAGCGGTTATTCAGCAAAAACCAGTCGCAGGAGTTAAGAGTAACCTTTCAGGTTTGACCTACTCCGCCGAAGACAGGATGCTTTTCGCCGTTATTAATAATCCCCCTGAACTGGTCTGGTTAACGACAGAAGGGCAGCTGGTAGGGCGGATGCCGCTCCAGGGCATCCACGACCCGGAGTCTATTGCATGGAGTGGGGGCAACCAGTTCCAGATAGGCAGTGAGAAAGATGGCGCGGTTTATAAAACACAGGTGGATATTCAGCGCGGCACCATGCAGATAATCTCCATGGTGAAGCTTGAGGGTTATGACAAAGCAAAAAATAAAGGGCTGGAAGGTACGGCATGGGATGCGAAAAATGAGAGATTATATGTCGCAAAAGAAAGAAAACCCATTATGATCAAAGAAGTAGAGATGAGCAAAAATGGTATCACCAGAGCGTTGCCTTCTGCCATCACTGCAAGTGTGAGCGATGTCTCCGGACTTGAATACCATGCCCCAACGGATTCGCTGCTGGTGTTGTCGGACGAGTCAAAAATGATTCTGGAGGTCAGTTCCGAGTGGCGGGTGCGCGATCGATTGTTCCTGACGGCGGAGTGGTCAGGGCTCAGAGATGATATCCCCCAACCAGAAGGGATTGCCATGGATAATGAAAATAATTTGTATATTGTGAGTGAACCAAATCTGTTTTATAAATTTTCGTGTGATATACAGAATGACTAAAATGTATTTTTACTGTCACAGTATGCTAAAACAGAACAAGGTTATTAATACCATGATTTGACGATTGTTTGATTCGTTGATTCATTGTTGGGGATATTTATGTTTTACTTACCTCAGTAACGGATTACTTTGTGGTGTAGCGTAACGGTAATTGTCCTCCTCATATTTGCGGCAGCGTAGTCTGCCGCTTTTTTTTATAAATTAACTCTCTCTGTAATAATTAACAGACAATAAATATTATGCTGTTTTTTTCAGGAGGCCTTCGAAGAGACCTCGCATGGTGATGTTTAGTTATCAGGCATAATATTCTTCATCAACACTTACCGAATGCCATGTCGCCTCGCTAAGCGAAATCATTTCATCTACGCCGGAACTCTTGTTAACCGGGTTTTACGTCGGCGATGTGCCTGTAAATGTTCCATTGGCGGTGGCGCTATTCCCGGCGGGATCGGTGGCCGTAATGATGTACTGATTCTCCCCCCCGACAGAATAGCGGATTGCGGAACAGAAACATGCCAGTTACCGGTATCGTTATCAACACTGGCGGAGTAGAGTCGATCGTCAGCCAGCCGATAGACAGCGAAGAATTACCCCATAGCGTTTGCGGAACGAACACTGATTGAACAGCTTTCATTCACTGCTGTTCCCGGAGATTTTATGGGTATTATCGGTACATCAGGTTCAGGTAAATCTTCTTTAATCAAAGCACTATCAAATTCCAGTCATTGTTATACGGGAACAGTTAAATTAAACAACGTAGATATCACACCGATCTCTGAAGATGATATCCAGAATTGCCTTGCCTACCACTTTGGCAACATTTTAGAAAAAATTACGTAATATCGACTGATATGTAAAACTCATTCAGCATCAAATGGATTAATTCAACATCAGTAGTAATATCCATTTTTTTATAGGCTGATCTCTTTTGTGTTGAAATCGTTTTTATATTTCGATCTAATAAATTTGAGCAACTTTTAACAGATAATCCTGCTGCCACGTAATAAATGACTTTTTTCTCGCTCAATGTTAGGTCGAATTTTTTAGCGAGCAACAGAATCCCATCTCTTATATTAATATGTTTTGCTTTGTTCTTATACTGCATTGTCAGATATCTCAATTAACATATTGATGACGAGAGGAAGATAAAAACGCTAAAAATTCCGATGGTGTAGTTTTGAAGTGTTTTTTAAAAACGCATGTAAAATAAGAAGCACTATCATAACCACACATATAAGCCACTCGGGTAATATTATATTCACTATTGCGTAGAAGTTTTGTCGCTTTATTCATTCGCGCATTAAGGTAAACTTCGCTGAATGAGGTGTTCTCTTGTTTCAATTTCCTCTTTAATGTGGAACAACTCATATAGAGTGAGTCAGAAATATCCTTGAGCGCCCATTTTCGACTTATGTCGCTTATAATAATATTATAAATGTTTTCGGCTAATGTATTTTGCGATAGTTCTCTGAAGAGAGCAAATGCTTCGGGTTCATAGATGAACTCTGAAAGTAGAAATCTTATTAAATATTCCTTTTTATCTTGGGATAGTTTTTGGCTTTTATTTGAAGAGTGTAAGAGGTTGAATACTCTTGCTACGCCTGTTTCTATTGGCGCTAACAGATGTTTTGTCGTCGGTTTTGTTAATGGGGCCGAAAAGTCTGCATGTTCATACAGAAAAAAATTATAAGCATTTTTTATTGACGCTGAATCTAATTCAATTAAATTATAATTTAACTGTTCATGAGTCTCTTCCATTGTGATATGAATGGTTTGATCTTTAGCTAAAAATATTAACATTGGCCCTGATGCCGTAATATACTCCCCGGACGATGTCGTAATTGAAATTTTACCCGTGGTGAGCTTGATGAGCACGGACTGCAGTAAATTTAATCCCTGAAGTGATAAGGATTTCCTCTGCCAGTTTTGCGCTGATTGTAAACATTCAATGCTCCCCACCTGGACAGGTGAGGGATTAAATACTTTTAGCATGATAATTTCCTTTTATTAAATGTGCGTGTAAATCAAAAATTATTCTGAAAAATATTTCAAAAAAACTAATATATAGCTATATAATTATTTGCGAACTTAAGGTATCAGGTGGCGATCTTTTCATTTTCTATGGAAAATGCTATTTTATATTGCATTTCTACATATTATAGTATCGTTAAAAAACTATGTCGCGTATAAAAAAAAGATGGAAATTTACAAGAATTGGCTCATGTTATTATCAAATTATCTCTTTAAAATTTGAATTAAGTAATAATTTCCTTTAATCTTTTAGAGAATAGCTCTTTAATTTCATGGAGGTAGTTAGCATGAGGTATAAGATCTGATTTTAATTTGTGATAAGGTTTATCCTGGAGGTAAATATTAACGTTCTCGGTTAGGAAAGGCATACAACGCGGTAAATATATACTGCGGCGGGTAGATGGCGTAGCGATATCCGGAAGTTTGAGGGGGAGGGGACGCATTCAATCGTATGGTTGGCTTTATGAAAAACGGTGTAACACGTTATTGGGGTTCTTACTGTGCGTATCCGTTAGGTTTATGCTTTCTGATTTCTGATTATATAATGTTGCGTGTTTTGGCGCGGCAGTATTGAATCTTTTGCTGCGTCGGCCCCGAGGAGGAATCACTCACAGCGAATGCCAGCGCACAGCCTGGTACTGAATCTCTAAATGAGTAGAAAACCTTTCGGTTCGATACTCCGGTTCTATTCCTTCTAAATTTATCGTAATGACATCTGCGTTACGCGTGTTGTATACTTAATATCCACAGAAGTACAAGAGGACAACACTATGCCAGCCGCAAACAGTATGGCGATGAAACGCGAAACCCTGAACCTGCGTATCAAACCCGCCGAGCGCGATCTTATCGATCGAGCGGCGAAAGCCAGAGGGAAAAACCGCACAGACTTTGTGCTGGAAGCCGCCCGCGCTGCCGCAGAGGAAGCGCTGATCGAACAACGCATCATTATGGCCGATCCACAGGCTTATCAGGAATTTCTGGCTCGTTTGGATCAAACACCTTCACCTAATGCCGCACTGCGTAAAACCATGCAGACCCCTGCGCCGTGGGAGCAGGAAAAATGATCTCCGCCCCTGAGCCGCTTCATGCCGGACATATTCTTACTCCGTTTTGCTGCGGTGTGGATTCTATGGATAACTGGCTGAAACAGCGGGCGATGAAAAATCAGACCACTGGTGCGTCCCGTACCTTTGTGTGTTGTGGCAGCGATTCGAGCGTACTGGCCTATTACTCGCTGGCGTCCAGCGCGGTCACGACGAATACCTCCCCCGGTCGCTTTCGTCGCAATATGCCTGACCCGATTCCGATTGTGGTATTGGGGCGTCTGGCGGTGGATAAATCGCTTCATGGGCAGGGCGTTGGTCGGGCGCTGGTACGCGACGCAGGGCTGCGGGTTATTCAGGTGGCGGAGACTATCGGCATTCGCGGGATGCTGGTTCACGCCCTGTCGGATGAAGCGCGGGAATTTTACCAGCGGGTGGGGTTTGTACCGTCGCCGATGGATCCGATGATGTTGATGGTGACGTTGGGGGATTTGGTGGAGAGTGTTTAAACTCCAGAACGTATCCATTAACCTCACAGACACTTCAAGTTACGGATGAACATTGCCCCTGAAATAAAAAATGAATTCAGTTTTGAACATTTTCCATCAAATTAAGTGGGTTTTCGTCGATATGCAGCGTCAAGTTGTACAAAAAAATAGTTACGAAACACACCCTGGTCCTACGTTACTTATAAGAGTTATCGCTTGTTATTATGCAGCAGCGAGGTCAGCACAGAACCAATAAGTAATGAGTTACGTAAACAGAGAGTCTTTATCTCCGGAAGCGGTGTCCGTTCTGTTTGGTTTCGCCATAACCTTGAGAACTTCAAAAAGCGCCTGAAAGCGCTGGAACGTAGAGCCAGTGACGACGAGGCGTGTGGAGAAATCGAAACGGCGCATCCCGGTTATCTGGGGGCACAGGTCATATTCTATGTTGGCAACCTGAAAGGCGTTGGGCGTATTTACCAGCAGACATTCTCGACCAGACTGTGTGTTCTGTTCTTTTTGACGATCGGATGTCAGAAGATGATGGCTGCCGCCAGACTGACGATGTCTGTCCTGCTGCTCAATGTCCCGTCCGGGGGCGTGATGATGCTGTCAGGTCTGCTGCCCGGTGGCCGCTGGTTTGCGCAACTTTGTGTCCTGCACCTGACCGTTATCGGAGCCGTGTTATATCTCCCCTGATCATTCCTTTCCTGTCGAAAATTACACTGTCTGTTGTTTAATTATGTATTAACCCGGAGAGACTCTTTTAGCTCATATAGTGTCCCGCTGATGAATATGTTCCTGCAATAAAGTCAGGGCGGCCATGCTACGGTGGCCGGCGATTTCATCATCCGTAATGACCGTAACGTCTACCAGCGGGAAAGCGCTGCTGTAGAGTTTGCCTGCCAGCGCCGTATCGTCAAATTCGTCCAGCCAGCGGGGGGAGTACGGATACGGGCTGCGTTTCCCCGTATAGAACAACACTGGTATCACCAGTGGCAGTTTTTTATGCCCGGCCTCTAGGTGGCGCTGCATGGCGGCCTCCCCCGTGTTATCACGGCTTAACAGCCCGAAGCCATTTATAAAGACTGCGCGCCGACACGCCGGGCCGTTCAGATACTTCAGCGATGGAATAGCCCCGCTCAGCTATCTGGCGGACAGCTTCTTCCTTAAATTCAGGGGCAAAATGTGGTGTGCCTATAGACTCCTTCTGTGCTCAAACCATAGGGCAGATTTGTCTAAAGGCTCGGGGGACGCTCCACTTCATACCTGAATGGTGGAAAGCAAAATCACGGCACACAGGCGAAAAAAAACAGAAAATAGACGCCGGTTTAACCCCCCGGGGGTGGCAGTGTGCTGTTGTTAGTGCTTCAAGGATGTATACATTTAATTAAATATGTTAATTCTTTTTTGACTTTAGGCATTGTTTTTTCATGTTTTTTGCTATGGAAATATTCTGACAAAAAGAACCATAGCGATCTTTTTTTCTGCAATTCTTTTTTGTTTTGGATTTATGTGTTGGCTTAATTAATAAAATTAGATTTTTATTCTTTGTTTGTGTTATTTGTTAGTTATTAAGATCGTTAAAATATACTTTTACAGCATTAATGATTGAAACTAGAATGGCGGCCAGATGAAAAGCAATCCGGCGGATAAATGCCATGACTGTGCATTTGGAGAGATAGTTATTTTTTATCGATAGTGACACATAGAATAAGTGGGATACTGTGGTATGGATAATAGTGTCATTCAGCGAAACAGAGTGAGCGATCTCATTAATAATGAGATCTCTTTCAAGAAAAAAAAGCACCATTCTTTTGGTGATATGTCGGAAAATCGTTTCTGGCTGTTGATTGAAATTTCACCCATTCACAGTGAAAAAGTGATTGCCGCGTTAAAAGATCATCTTGTGTTGGGCTACACAAGGCGGGAAGCATGTGAGCGCAATGGAGTGGCGGTTGGATATTTTTCATTAAGTCTGGCGAAAATTATTAGAATTGAAAATGCGGTTACATTACTGACCATGTTTCAGGAATGAACGCCATCAAGGCCTGGGAACTTTTATAGTAGATAATCCATCTTGTGTGTGATTTTAATTAATCTCGCGCAATGAATTTCAACCGCACTGGTTTATCCGTGTAGTTGAATGCTTGACGTTTACAGGTGCAAATTAAAGGCTCACTTAAATTACTGAGTTATATTGCTCGTTAATTAATTCTGATGCACTAGGAAATTCATAATGCAAAATAAACAGTCATTGAATATCACGGAGTGTGGCATATTAAACGTTGTGCCGCGTTATCAATTCTCAAAGAAAACAATGTTGCTGTTGATGACGTGGTGCATGTTGAGTATGTCTTCTTTGCAAAGTATTGCTGCGGAGAAAATAAAGGTTGAAAAAAATTCTCAGGAGTTTGGTGTTAAGTTGGGAGTGAGTCGACTTATTTATTCACCGGGTTCGATGGGGCAAAGCATATCGGTAAGTAATCCCAGGGATTACCCTATGCTGGTCCAGTCTCGGGTGTATACCGAGGATATGAAAAGCAAAGCCCCCTTTGTGGTGACACCACCTCTATTTCGCCTGGATGGATTGCAACAGAATAATTTACGTATTATCCGTACTGGCGGGGACTTTGCGAAGGATCGCGAGACACTCCAGTGGTTGTGTGTAAAGGGTATTCCTCCGAAAGCGGATGACTTATGGGCTAAAGACAAAGAAGGAAAACCCGCGGTAAATAAGGCTGTTTCATTGAACCTTAAATTATCTGTGGATAATTGTATTAAGTTATTTGTTCGTCCGGAGAGTATTAAAGGTCATCCTGATGATGTGGCATCATCGTTGTCCTGGGTTCGCCATGGTTCGCAGTTGAAAGCGGTAAATGATACGCCGTTTTATATGAATTTGTCATCTTTAAAGATCGGTAATACTGATATTTCAGATATACACTACGTGCCACCATTTTCGTCATATACATTCGCTTTGCCCAAAGGAACTGCGGGCAAGGTTTATTGGACCGTTGTCACTGACTACGGTGGTGTGAGTAAAGTGTATCAGGCAGATATTAAGTAAATAGTATCGGTTTGTCTGTGGGTTAATTAAGCATCATATACAGCAGAGTGTAATTATTTAGATGTTGTTAATCAGCTAATTTAACGTCCTGAATCAGAACCATTGTTTCGGGAAGGTAATAAAATGGAATATGGCTTGATGAAAAAAATCTTCTCTAAAAAAACATCGGTTGTACGTTTGGTTTATAGTCCTGTAGCCCTGGCTGTTAGCATGGTTTTTATCTGTGGGATGTACAGCTCTGGTGTGCAAGCTAAATATTACACTTTCGATGCTTCTCAGTTAGATAAGGGTGGGAATGTTGATATTTCTTTGCTTGAGCAGGGCGCTCAGTTTCCCGGTACCTATCTGGTGGATGTGATGCTTAATGGTAAACGAGTTGACTCACGTGAGATGGCCTTTCATATCGAGAAAGATGCAAAAGGTAATCCGTTTTTACAGACATGTTTAACACGTAAGCAGTTGATGGATTATGGTATTAAGGTGGATAGTTATCCCGGATTATTTCCGGTCCTCAAGGGGGGGGATGGCAGTGGTGCAACTCGGGGGGCTGACTGTGCGCGGATATCAGCGATCCCCCAGGCCAGCGAAACCTATCAGTTCAACAATCAACAGTTGTTACTGAGTATTCCACAGATTGCGCTGCGTCCTCATTATACAGGTATTGCACCTCAGGCACTTTGGAATGATGGTATCCCTGCATTTTTGATGGATTACCAGGCGAGTTCTTTTCGTTCTAGCTATCGTAGTAATGGAGCAACATTAAACACAAACGGTATGGATGTTCAGTTATTGCCTGGCTTGAATTTTGGGGCGTGGCGTTTACGTAACCTGACCACCTGGCAGAAGCAGAACTCACAGAAGGGAAAATGGCAGACCTCCTATACCTATGCCGAACGTGGGCTGTATAGCCTGAAAAGCCGTTTAACTTTGGGTGACCGATTCACTCCATCCGATGTATTTGACAGCGTTCCGTTTCGCGGTGGGATGATTGGATCTGATGATTCCATGGTGCCCTATAGTCAGCGAGCATTTGCGCCGGTAGTGCAGGGAGTCGCCCAGACACAAGCACGTATTGAAGTTAAACAGAACGGCTATGTGATCTATAACACTACAGTGGCACCAGGCCCCTTTGCTTTGTCGGACCTGCCTGGTGTTAATGGGGGTGGTGATTTGCAGGTAACGGTTTTCGAGGCGGATGGAACCCGTCAGATCTTTACCGTGCCCTATACCACGCCAGCGATTGCGTTACGCCAGGGGTACCTGAAATACAATGTAATGATGGGGCAATATCGCTCTGCGGATACGTCGGTCGATAAAGTGCCTGTTGGTCAGGCCACCATCATGTACGGTTTACCCTGGAACTTAACGGCTTACAGTGGGGGACAATGGGCCAGTCATTACCAGGCGGGCACGTTGGGATTAGGGGTTTCCCTGGGGGCCTTTGGTGCAGTATCGGTGGACAGTACATTATCCCGCGGACAGAAGCGGAACCAGGATGTAGAGCGTGGGCAGAGCTGGCGTGTTCGTTATAGTAAGTCATTTGAAAGCACCAATACCGGGTTTACGCTGGCCAGTTATCAGTATGCGTCACCAGGTTATAACACATTATCTGGGGTACTGGACTCTTATCGCTCGGGTGAGGTCTGGTCCTCAAAGGACTACTGGTATCCAGGGGCGGGGTATCAATCTTCCTGGAATAACAATAATTTTGCAGATAAACGAAAGTCACGTACCAGTGTGACGTTGAATCAGCCGTTGGGTGAATGGGGTGCACTTTATTTTAGTGGAAGTAGAGAAGATTACTGGAATCGCTCGCAGAGTCAAAATGAGGTGTCAGCACGTTACTCTGGCCCAATGATACAGGGCATTTCCTGGTCAGTAGACTGGACCCAACGTAAATGGAATTACTCCACCTATCGTGGAAATAACGACAATAAGACTGAGCAGTCTATTAACCTGTGGATTAACGTACCGTTAAATCGTTGGCTGGGAGGCAATACCAGTGTTTCTTACCAGATGCAAAACAGAACAAACCAGGGCACGTTACATAACATGGGATTGAATGGTTATGCCTTTGACCAGCGATTGTACTGGAATGTAAGTGAACAGATAGCACAGGGGGGAACAGGTAGCAACCAGAACAGCAGTGACCTGAACTTACGCTGGAATGGTACCTACGGTGAAATCAGTGGGGGATATGGCTACCGTAAAAACGGTAATCAGGTAAATGCCGGGGTTCAGGGAAGTATGGTTGTTCACCGGGATGGCGTGACGTTTGGGCAACGTCTGGGGAAAACGGCCGCCCTGATTAAAGCGCCCGATGCCAGTGGTGTCTCGGTTATTAATGCTGCAGGGGTTAAAACAGATTTTCGTGGTTATACCACCCTGGGGAACCTGGCTCCGTACCAGGAGAATATCATCAGTTTGAATCCGGTAACTCTGCCAGCAAATGTGGCGATACCGCAAACAGATACCAGGGTAGTGCCAACAGAAGGAGCTATTATTCCGGCGAGTTTTGCGACACGGGTTGGTGGGCGTGCACTGATTACACTGACGCAGGTGAATGGTAAGCCTGTTCCCTTCGGGGCTGTAGCCAGCCTTGTGGGCCAGGAGGATACCCGGTGGGATACTGGTATTGTCGGAGATAGTGGTGACGTATATATGAGCGGTTTACCCGAAAAAGGGCAACTTCAGGTGATGTGGGGTAACGGGCAGCAGCAACACTGTCGGGCCGACTATCAGTTATTGAAAAGTGACGAAATTGCAGGTGTGTCAAATCTGAAGGCATTGTGCCGGTAAGTGACCAGGAGCTGATAAAATGACTCAGGGTGTAATAAAGAGGGGGATGGTAGCATTCGTTATCTTTGGGGCGGTATATGCTCATGCTAACGATGATGTGGACATCACGCTAAACAGTGCACTGAATTTAAATTCGCAAATCAGAGATGGCCAACTCATTGGCTATGGTCGAATCAGTACTCAGCAGGCGCACAGTGGATACCAGGTGTGGCTGAATGCTGAAAGAAATGGTGAGTCGCCAGATCGGTATGTGTTAACCGGGAAAAGTAACAGACAACATAAATTGTACGTAATAATTGGTCAGAATGGCTGGGTGCCGGATAATAAAGGGGGGGAGGGAATTATAAAACGAACCCGTGAAATGCAGGAACAATTTGATATTGTGGCAAATGGTCATCAGAGTGTGCCAGTAGATACCTATGTTATTACGGTGCAGGGTCGTTATTTTGAGCCGTGAATTTGTCAGGTGACAGATAAAAACCTGTAAATAATGATGTGAAGTTTATAGTTAGCTTGGGTATGTAAATAGTGCGGAATGCATCCGTTAATACCATATGTGATGGAAATATATTTGAATATATCGTTTTTTGAGAAAATCCTTACGTTATGGTGTTTATACTATAAAAATGAACCTGATAAAGTTATTTTTAATGATGTCATGTAGATATTGGTGATGAATAAATATGTCATAAATAACTGCTCCTTGAGAGCGTTTATTGCGCCAGCTTCGTTTAATTTTACTGCATCGATATGGGTTCTGATATAATTAAGGAGAGATAATGCGTGCTATATGGAAAGTTTTGTGCTGCTCATGCCAGTACACTGGTGGTTGCGGTAATATATCCCAAAACCTAATAACTGTTTTGTATGAGGTTAATTTAAGAAATAACGAAACAGGCTTATTTTCTGAATATTATCGTATGGTATGGGCAGGCTGGGCACCGAATTTAATGAACACGGGACCACCGGTGTGGTTGACTATCACCGGAAGATAGTATCTGCGGCTTTATTAAGCAAGCTTGTCGACACAGACGTACAATGTTACAAGTGCAGGCCTGTCTGTCCCGGAAGTTAAGTGGGTAAGACGATTAATATATTAAACGTGAATGAGACAGTTGTTCACGGATTAATTGAACTTGCTCGATTATTTATTACTTAAAAAAGGCATTATCAATGAAAAAGACTGCATTATTTTTAGCTCTCTCACTGGGTGGTATTTGTGCGGCTAACGCTGCTACACAGGCGACCTCAACCGTAACCATCTCGGGAGATGCCGTATATAGTATTGAAGCACAGCCTGCAAAAATTTTAGGTACCTGGCTTGGTAAGGATACTAACGTAGGTGGATTCATTGTTAGCAATGCGGGCCCGGTTGAGGGTAAGGCGGAAGTGGTATTTGAGGGTGCAAACATGTGCCGTACTGAGAGCGCTACAAGCCCGTGTTATATTGACAAGACCGATCCAACAAAAAACATTCTTGTTTATGCTGAGGGACTGAGCTGGGCTGAGGCTACCGGCTTTACCACCCCGGTGATTCAAGCTGGTGCTAAATCTGCTATTAATATGAAGGCAACGCAAGAACAAACGTTGAAGCCTGGCGTATATGAGTTGACTGCGACCGTTCAGGTAGCGACTAATTAATTTTAAGTAACAGCTGAGAGTAATCCATGCAGGGTGGCAGAACCACCCTGCATGTCGTGTGATTGTAAATTTCAGACAATTAAATCCGGTAATCATACAATGAATTTAATGTCAGCCATTGTAACATTTAAATATTATTACAGATGGCTGCCGTATTAATATTTTAATCGGGGCTGTAGAATGCGCCAATATAAGCTGGTTATTTTTCTGTATTTAGTATTAGCAGGAACAGCGTCATATGCGGCGGACAGTACAACCTGTGTGACACTGAACAAAACAGTGACCAGCGACGTGCAGGAAAATACCACGATTGTGGAATTTTTCTCCTTTTACTGCCCGCCCTGTTATTTCTTTTCTCAGAAGCTCGGGATTGACAAAGCTATCCGTGACAGCCTGCCGGCAGGGCAGAAGATGGTCAAATATCATACCGGTTTTCTGGGGGAGTTGGGGGATGAACTGACCCGGGCATGGTCGGTTGCCATGGTGGCCGATCTGGAAGAGAGGGTAGAGCCGTTACTGTTTGATGCCGTCATGGTTTCCCGGACGCTGAAAACGCCGGAAGATATCCGGGCTGTGTTTGTGAAGGCCGGGCTTTCTGCAGAGGAGTATGACCGGATGCTAACCAGTCAGGAAGTGGCCAGTATGACGGAAAAACAGAAGCGTCTGTTTAAGGAATATGGCGTGACGGGCACGCCGACGGTGTTTGTCAAAGGCCGGTACCGTGTTGAGAACGGCGCGTTTCAGGCGAACAGCCTGGAAGGGTTTCGTGATGCGTATGTGGCTGCAGTGAAAGGCCTGCTGAATGATCCGGTCACGGTCTGTACACCGGAGAAAAAATGAGCATCTGGCTGGCAGGCCGGTGAACTGGAGGAAGCTGAATAAGTGGAAAATGCCATGTCCCGCCGGAAACGCATACTGCTGACGGGGAACTGTGAATATGAACTGCTGGGGCTGTCACATCTGCTTGCCGGTATGGGGTATGCCGTGGTGCGACCGGAGATGTCACCTCCCGGAGCATATGACCTGGCCCTGGTGGCACTGAGTGCGGAGCCGCTGGCCGGCTGGGGACGGCATCTGCAGGGTATCAGAATGCTGCACGCGGCCAGTCCGGTTCCCATGGTTGTTCTGGTACCTTCGCGGCTGCAGGAAATGCGGCTACTGAGAGGAACTGCGCAGGTTATCAGTGGCCGGGACAGCCTCCTCCGGCTGCGTGACATGCTGCGTCAGGCGCTTGAGGGAAGAGCCGGGCCGGAAAGCTCAGGTGAACTGACTGAGTTGCGAAAGCGGACTCTGATATCCCTGTGTACGGCCATAAACAGGAATGCCTCACTGAAGGCGGCATCACGCAAGGATTATTACCTCCGGGCCTGCCTGGTGGAGTATGCAGGGGTGGAGAACCTGCATGTACTGTGCACGAGCGGCCTGTTACCCGGGGTGATTACAGATGAAACCGGACAACGGTTCTGATATGTGAAGACCCGGGGCAGGTATTTCAGCTTCCGGGACAGCATTGCTTCCCCGTAGTCACAGGAGAACAAAATGAGTAATGACGCTTGCGACAAAATTCTGTCTTTTATGCAGTCACAGGCAAACGGCAGGATAAATATACCTGTCAGAACCCGGAGTATTGCGGATGCGGCCGGGCTGACAATATACCAGGCCAGGGCTTATCTGGTTACGCTTGAGGGAGCGGGCGTGGTGGAGAAAATGAATGCAGGTAAAGGCGTGTCCGGCCGATGGCGGCTGGTCTGACGGATATCCGGTAAAACAGGGGCATGGAGAGAACAAGTGGCCGGAACAGATATTGCGGTAACTGACTGATGAACTTTCTGAAGATGATTTATTACATCTGTATTTCTTTTGTCGTCATGATATCACTGGTGTTTTTTGTATCGGTATTTCTGTTACTGAATATTGAATGAATATAATCCGGGGCTGCATGACAGGCCTTACGGGAATAAAGCTCTTTTTATCCGGACATCTCCATACCGGTAATTCCCCGGAGAATTTTTTTGCAGAAGGACAACATGCCGGATGACAAAAGACGCGCCGGGTATGGCGGGGGACGCTTTTCGCTCCGGGCGCTGATTTTACTGCTGCTGACCAGCGCTTTCATCTCCGGCTTCCTGACCGGAGCCCTGGCCATGCTCTGGTTTGTCATTGACTGCATGTAATGCGATGAACTGAACATCCGGAACCATGACTCTGAGACGTTTACTTAAACAAAAACCGGCACTGCTGGCTGGCGCTCTTCTGATGGTGGCCGGTGCGGCCACACTGTATTTTCCGGAAACCTGGTACCCGGAGGAAACGCAGTGGCAGCTTGCGACAGAAAAAGACATTCCCGGTATACAGGGCGGTCTCTCCGGCCTGACGTGGAACCCGGACAGCGGAACGCTGTTTGCCGTGACCGACCATCCGTCGTCGGTGGTGGAGCTGGACACGGACGGGGACGTGCTGCGGGTGATACCATCGGATGGCGACCATGATTTTGAGGCCATTGAGTATCTCGGCCGGAACCGCTATGTCCTGTCCCGGGAACGGGAGCGGATACTCACCACCCACCACATTGACAGGAATACGTCTGTCCTGCCGCCGGCGTCATACACCCTGACCCTGGATGTGGACAGAAAAAGCGACAATGCCGGTTTTGAAGGCCTTGCCCGTGGACGGGGAGAGAATGCCCTGATAGTGGCGCAGGAAAAGAAACCGCTTCGTTTTTTAGAAACGGACCACAGCCATGACTCTCTGTCGGTCAGTGATTCACTGACGCACCGGTTGTCCCTGCCGTGGTTCCTGAAGGATATCTCCGGTCTGCATTACGACAGGATAAACAGGCGGCTGTATGTGCTTTCCCATGAATCAGCCCTGGTACTGGTGTCAGACCCGGAGGGCGGCAGGAGGGTGATGCCGCTGCGCCGGGGACACAGTGGTCTGGAGCGGGACATTCCGCAGGCGGAAGGGATAGCTTCTGATGACCGGAATTCGCTGTGGATAGTCAGTGAGCCAGACCGGTTTTACCGCTTCAGCCGGACAACGACGTCATGACGGTCTGGACGGACTGCAAACGGGGGAGAGGCGTTGAATTCATGCGAATCGGGGAAACCAAAGGCGTTCTCCACGCCCGGTCGCCCCTACGCAGTTGCACTTCCTTTCATTTGCTGTGTCCAGTTTGCGGGAAGACTTTCACCTTCAGTAATTAAGTTTGGGGTGATCTTCTTTACTCAATAAATTATTTTTGTCGTTCAGCTCCTCACGGACTTTTGCCAGTGACTTCTGAAAAGCCGGGATTGTTTGCAGTCTTGCAAACTCTACTGCTCCCACATAACGGCCAGCATCAACATCACTTTGCCAGTGAGCACCACATATCACTCTGCTTTGCCCGAACTCCCATCCTCGTCTGGCGAGCTCCTGCGCGCGTTCCGGTCTGGCCTGGGATAATACTAATGCCAGAAGTGTACCATAAGCAGTATGCCCGGAAGGGTAAGAGCCATCTTTTCGCAAAGTATTCTCATCTTCAGGACGGCAGGTGGAATGATTAAATAAGACAAAGGGGCGAGTACGCATATAATATTTTTTTGCCGAAGCAGTAGCGTAGTAGCCGCCCATTTTCAGAAGGTTCTGTAACATATTCCAGGTTTCAGGCGTATCTTTGGGATTAATTTTAGCACCCACTACTGGCGAGAATATTCTGGCTATATTTTCCACGCTTACATCTGCATCCTCAGCAGCTTGTTTCCATCGTGGGGAACCCTTTATCGCATAGCCCTTAAAATAAGCCTCTTTATCATAGCGGAAAGCCGGATCATCATTACCTGGCGGTGGTGGTAAATAGAACTGACTGTTCACTGATTCTTCAGGAGAATGAAAGAGTTGCACTGTTGCTGCTGATGTATATTTAGCTACGATCAGTGGTAGAAAAAATAGTAAATAACGACTTTTCATAAAGACTCACTCCGGATCAGGCAATAATAAACAGATGTAATCCTATAATGATTTATTGCAATGGTTATTCAACATACAGGTAAAAAAGCAGGACGCTGTACTGGCATTATCGTCTGTCCATACCGGACTGACTGCAGCGGACAACAGAACAATACTGGTACTTCCTGCTAACAGCATTTTGTTTAACTTTTCCCCCGGTTATTTTTTATCTGCGTGCCTGACTGACACGCATTAGGTTAAAATGTTTACGTAATAACAAAGTATGAATAAGTATTTTAAAATATGTGCCCTGTTACCCCGACAGTTACCACCAGTTATGATGTGCTGAGTATTAATTTATGATTATGAACAAGAGCCGGAAACAGTATTTAAGAATAAAGAAACCGAAAAAGAAAAAATGCTAAAATTGGCGAAGGAATTGTTGTTGTCAGTGATGGAAAAGTTCATGGCGGAGATATTGGACTCACTTGTCGAGGCTAGCGAACCGTCAGATGGAGTGATACGCGTTATTACTGGTAATAATCTCCCTGTAGCTAAGTAAGCTTTTGACCCAGGCCCAAAGATGAGCGGCTGATCGCCGAAGCGCTGGGCGTTGCGCCAGAGAAAATCTGGCCTTCTCGTTATAGCTAGTCAGGCCGGAGATGGGGGCTACGGATTTCCACTCCCAGAAAAGCAAAAACCCAGCCATAGGCTGGGTTTTCTGAATAAGTGGTGCCCGGACTCGGAATCGAACCAAGGACACGGGGATTTTCAATCCCCTGCTCTACCGACTGAGCTATCCGGGCAACGGGGCGCATTAAACCGTAAAGGGGCGCGGTCGTCAACGGCTTTACACGAAAAAAGTGATAAAAGCGCGCTGACTGCCTGCTTTTCAGGCAAAATGCATAAAATCAGTACCCGTCAGGTGAGCGCTCCACCCTGACGGCACTGTGCAAAACGCAGAATATCTTCCGCCAACCGCTGAGCGGTATCTACATCAGCCTGACTGCGGTTGACCAGCATTCGGCTGAGACAACCTTCCAGCACCAGCTCCATCTGCCTTGCGACCATCGCCGGATCGTCAATTTCCAGCGTGGTCAGTAGCTCATGGGTAAAATCATGTGCCGCGCGTTTTTGTTGATTGGCCAGTTGGTGAATAGGATGGGTTGGGTCGGGATAAAACGTACAGGCGGCAATGAACAGGCAACCAGGATAACGGTTATTACTGACACATTCCGAGAGCGCGCTGTAGCGTGCCAGTAGCTTTTGTTCAGCAGAAAGCGTCTCATCAAGAAGAAGCTGGCGTCGCCAGATATCTACCTGCTGACTCAGATAACGTAGCGCGTCATATAAAATGGCTTCTTTATCTGGCCAGAAACGCTGTAATGTGTCGAGTGGGCGATTTACGCGCTCCGCCACCATTTCCAGCGTAGTATCGGCTATCCCTTGCGTCTCCAGTAATTTCAGGGCTTCTCCCAGAATATCTTCACGTTGCACGGTATTCTCCTCCGTCTTTGCTTTTGCAAGTGTCGCTCACGGTTGGCGATCGTGCAAATGCGCGCTAAAGGTGGCGGCGTCCATAAAGCCGGTGACTCGCGATTGCGGCTGTTCCTGGCCTTGGGCATTAAAGAACAGAATGGTGGGCAGCCCGAGGACTTGCAGATGCTTTAACAGCGCGACATCCTGCGCATTGTTAGCGGTGACGTTAGCCTGCAAGAGCACCGTGTCGCCGAGCGCCTGCTGGACCCGCGGATCGCTGAAGGTATACTTTTCAAACTCTTTACAGGCCACGCACCAGTCGGCGTAGAAATCCAGCATAACGGGTTTGCCTTTGGCCTGCGCCAGCGCCTGATTGAGTTCGTCCACGGTAGAAATAGCCGTGAAATTGAGGTGCGCTGGAGCTTGCGCGGATGGCGATCCGAACGCCCAATCCTGTAGAGGCCGCACGCTAATGAGCGCAGCCGCCAGCAGGATAATCTGTACGATACGCATCCACGCTCGTCTGGCCTGAAGGCTGGTGATAAAGGCCCAACCAAAGAAAGCGACGCCCAGCAGCGACCACAGACGTAAACCCCAAGCCTCGCCAATAATCCGCTCCAGTAAAAAGACCGGTAACGCGAGGATCACGAAACCAAAAGCGGTTTTAACATGCGCCATCCACGGGCCGCTTTTCGGTAGCAGACGGTTGCCAAACACGGTGACCAGCATTAGCGGCAGACCCATACCTAATGCATACAAATACAGCGTGCCGCCGCCCAGCCACATGTTGCCGCTCTGAGCGATATAAAGCAGAATCGCGCTTAACGGCGCTGTAGTGCAGGGCGAGCAAATTAATCCGGCAATCGCCCCCATAACAAAAACACCGCCGGGCGAGCCGCCTTGCTGACGATTACTCATTAATGTCAGCCGGGTTTGCAGTGAGGAGGGGAGCTGTAGTGTGAACAGGCCAAACATCGACAACGCAAGCAGGGTGAACACGATGGCAAGGCCGATTAACACATAAGGGTGCTGCAGCGCCGCCTGAAACTGTAATCCCGCTGCGGCGACGACCAGACCCAGTGCGGTATAGGTCAGCGCCATCCCTTGTACATAGATAAAGGCCAGCAGCAGTGCGCGCCCCGTCGACAAACGTTGCCTTCCCCCCAGGACAATACCGGAAATCAGCGGATACATGGGTAAAACGCAGGGCGTAAAGGCGATGCCTATGCCGATCAGCAGTGCCCAGAGCGCGGAAAAAGGTAGCTGGGCGGCGGGTTTTGACGTCTCACTCGTCTGGGTGACAGCAGGCGTCGGCGTGGCGTCTATTGCCGCGGCGACTTCACTTAGCGGCACCGTTTTCGTTTCCGGCGGATAACAGAATCCCGCATCGGCGCACCCCTGGTACGTTACCGTTAATGTCGCGCCAGCCGCCGCCTGGTTAACCGTTACCGGAACGTTTAGCCGCTTACAGTAGATTTCGCTTTTTCCGTAGAATTCATCTTCATGCCAGACGCCTGCCGGGAGTTGGACTGCGGCGATATCCGCTTTCGTTGGCGTGATGCTGATTTGTTTACGGTAAAGGTAGTAACCCTCTTTTACCTGCCAGGAGAGGGTAAGATCGTGTTGATTTTGCTGAAAATCAAAAACAAACGCCCGGTCGGCAGGGACGAACTGCGAGCGACCCGGCGCGTCGAATAATCCGGCGAAGGCGGATGTGCTGCACAGCAGCAGGATCAGCGTAAAGATGCGTTGAGCCATGAGAGGTAATCAGTATCTCCGTGAGTAACAGGTAAAACCAGAAGTTCAGGCGTTTGATACGGGTGATGAGACTTCAGGCAGTCGATAAGCGCTTGCTGATGTGAAACGGTGGTCTTTAAGATCATTTGAACTTCATACTCCTGCTCCAGTTTGCCTTCCCAGTAGTACAGCGATGTCGCGCCGGGGAGGAGGGTGGCGCAGGCGGCCAGTTTTTCCGCCAGCACTTTGGCGGCCAGATCCTGGGCGGTAGCTTCATCCGGGGCGGTACAAAGCACCACAACGGCCTCGGGGATGGAAATATCCTGACTCTTAACATCAAGCATAAACACCTCGAAAGAACAAAAAGACCCGCAAGTGAACGGTCACTATACAACGGACGAGGGTAGGATGTTAGTCAAAGGGCGGGAGAATGCGGGGCGTGATACGCCCCGCGGGTGAAACACTTACAGCATAAAGCTGCCCAGCAGGAAGCCGAAGCAGACAGCCAGAACGACGCCCAGGGTGCCTGGGATGAAGAACGGGTGGTTAAAGACGAATTTACCGATACGGGTTGTACCGGTGTCATCCATCTGTACCGCCGCAACCAGAGTCGGGTAGGTCGGCAGAATGAACAGGCCGGAAACGGCGGCGAAGGAAGCGACTGCCGTCAGCGGAGAGACGTTCAGCGCCAGCGCCATCGGCATCAGCGCTTTCGCCGTTGCCGCCTGAGAGTAGAGCAGCGCGGAAGCAAAGAAGAAGATGACGGCCAACAGCCACGGATGACCCTGGATGACGCTACCCGCAGTGTCTTTGATCCAGTCGATGTTAGCGGATACGAAGGTATCGCCCAGCCACGCCACGCCCAGAATACAGATACAGGCGCTCATCCCTGCTTTAAAGGTGCTGGAGTTGAGGATGGCGTCAGTTTCCACTTTACACAGGATGGTGGTCAGCGTTGCGACGCTCAACATGATGATCAAAATAGCGTTGGTGGTGTTCATCAGCGGTTTTTCAACCAGGCCGAGGCTCGGACTGTTGACAATCGCATAAACAACCACGCAGATAACGCCCAGCAGGAACAGCCAGACGGAATTTTTTGCCATCGGTTTGATTTCAATCTGCTTTTCACCACGCAGTTCAATCAGCCCTTCTTCCAGACGCTTGCGGTAAATCGGGTCGTCCGACAGTTTGGAGTTGAACAGCATCGTGACCAGGAAGGACATCACCAGCACCGCCAGCAGCGTAGAGGGGATAACCACGGACAGCAGGTGAATGTAGCTAATGCCATGACCTTCCATAACAGAAGACATATACACCACGGCCGCAGAAATCGGCGAGGCGGTAATCGCAATCTGCGCGGATACCACGGCGGTCGAGAGCGGACGGCAAGGTTTGATTCCCTGCTCCTTCGCGACTTCAGCAATAACCGGCAGCGTTGCCAGGGAAATGTTCCCGGTACCAGCAAAAATAGTCAGGAAATAGGTCACAATCGGTGCGAGGATAGTGATGTATTTCGGGTTCTTACGCAGCAGTTTTTCTGTCTGGTTTACCAAATAATCCAGACCGCCCGCGACCTGCATAGCAGAGATCGCGGCGATAACCGCCATGATGATGGAAATGACATCGAATGGAATTGTCCCTGGCTTCACGCCGATGGCGGCAAGTACCAGAACACCCAGCCCACCTGCGAATCCAATACCGATGCCCCCAAGTCTGGCGCCCAAAAAGATTGCCAGCAAAACAATGATAAGTTCGACAACTATCATATTAGCCTTCCTTGTTGTTTAACAAGTTGATATTAAATTGTTGTTATTTGGTAACTTCTTGTAAGAAAAAAGGCACGTCATCGTGACGTGCCTCTTTGGTACTACCCTGTACGATTACTGTTCGCTTTCATCAGTATAACGTTTAGCTTTATAAGCCGGGTGCATCAAGTTCTGTACGGAGAAAATATCGTCCAGCTCGGCTTCCGTTAACAGGCCGCGCTCCAGCACAACTTCACGTACGCTCTTACCGGTTTCAGCACAGATTTTACCGACGATGTCGCCGTTGTGGTGGCCGATGAACGGGTTGAGGTAAGTGACGATACCGATGGAGTTATAAACGTACCCTTCGCACACTTCTTTATTCGCGGTAATGCCGTTAACGCATTTTTCCAGCAGGTTGTAGCACGCGTTGCTCAGAATGTGGATGGATTCGAACATCGCCTGACCGATAACCGGCTCCATAACGTTCAACTGCAACTGACCGGCTTCCGCCGCCATCGTAACGGTGGTGTCGTTACCGATGACTTTAAAGCATACCTGGTTTACGACTTCCGGTACTACCGGGTTCACTTTGGCTGGCATGATGGAAGAGCCCGCCTGCAGTTCCGGCAGGTTGATCTCGTTCAGGCCGGCACGAGGACCAGAAGAGAGCAAGCGCAGGTCGTTACAGATTTTGGACATCTTCACTGCCAGACGTTTCAGCGCGCTGTGAACCATAACATACGCGCCACAGTCAGATGTCGCCTCAATCAGATCTTCCGCCGGAACACAGGCGAAACCAGTGACTTCAGCCAGTTTTTTCACCGCCAGCGGAGAGTATTCTTTCGGCGTGTTCAGACCGGTACCGATTGCCGTTGCACCAAGGTTGACTTCCAGCAGCAGCTCAGCAGTACGCTCGATGCTTTTCACTTCTTCTTTCAGCAGGATGCTGAACGCACGGAATTCTTGACCAAGCGTCATCGGTACGGCGTCCTGCAACTGGGTACGACCCATTTTCAGGATGTCCTGGAATTCAACCGCTTTACGTTCGAAACCTTCACGCAACTGGTTGATGGCATCGATCAGTTTGACGATAGAGGCGTAAACCGCTATACGGAAGCCTGTCGGATAGGCATCGTTAGTGGATTGACATTTATTCACGTGGTCGTTCGGGTTCAGGTACTGATATTCACCTTTCTGATGACCCATCAGTTCCAGCCCGATGTTGGCCAGCACTTCGTTGGTATTCATGTTGACGGAAGTGCCCGCGCCGCCCTGATAGACATCTACCGGGAACTGATCCATGCACTTACCGTTGTTAAGGACTTCATCACATGCGGCAATGATGGCGTTCGCCACACTCTTAGGAATGGTTTGCAGCTCTTTGTTGGCCAGCGCCGCCGCTTTTTTTACCATAACCATGCCACGCACAAATTCAGGGATGTCGCTGATTTTGTTATTGCTAATGTAGAAGTTTTCAATCGCTCTCAGAGTGTGAACACCATAGTAGGCTTCAGCTGGAACTTCCCTGGTACCCAACAGATCTTCTTCGATACGAATGTTGTTTGACATGTGAACCTTCTTTTTCAAGCTGCCAATGATTTTTACTTTAAAACACACAGGATATATGTGATTTCGAATGTTTTCTGACCGACGATTATCCCCTCCATCGGCCTGATAAACGAGATCATATGCTGGTTCAGAATTCCTACCGTAATCTGGATCACTTAAAGTGTGGGAATTTACCCCTTATTTATTATTTTGTGAAATAGGTCACCGCTTTAGTATTACTACCTAAAATAGGTGTACAAACCACTTGAAATTTTGCTACGCACCACCATATCGAATCGATGCGAATCGCAACCCCATTCAAATGGTCGTCGCAGACGGCCATGACTTACAGGAGAGTCCTTTGCGCTGGATACCCTTTTTAGCTGTCTTTCTCTATGTTTACATTGAGATTTCTATCTTTATCCAGGTCGCCCATGTGCTTGGCGTCCTGATGACGTTAATCCTGGTGATTTTTACGTCTGTTATCGGTATGTCGCTGGTACGTAACCAGGGTTTTAAAAACTTTTTGCTGATGCAACAAAAAATGGCGGCCGGTGAGAGCCCGGCGGCAGAAATGATTAAGAGTGTATCGCTGATCATCGCTGGCTTACTGCTCCTGTTGCCGGGATTTTTCACCGATTTTCTCGGCCTTCTCCTTTTGTTACCGCCAGTGCAAAAACATTTGACGCTGAAGTTGCTGCCGCATTTACGTTTTTCCCGGATGCCGGGCGGCGGGTTTAGCGCGGGTACTGGCGGTGGCGAAACATTTGACGGCGAGTATCAGCGTAAAGATGACGATCGCGATCGTATTGAACATAAAGACGATCGTCGGGATTAAAGGTAGAGATGTTGGTCGGATAAGTCGCGTGAGGCGCTATCCGGCCAGCGGATGCGTCTTACGCCATGCGTTTTCGCTTCGGTAAAAATAGCCATAATGCAGCCAGCATGATAATGGCATATAAGCTTTTCCACCCCAGCATTGCCAGCAATAACAGGCACAGTAGACAACCCGTCACCGCCAGTGCATAGCAGCGACCTTTCAACAGTCGACAGCCCGCCAGCATACAAAGCAGATAGAGCATAATAAAAATACCGTTAGCATAGACGATCAGCGCATTGAGGTTAATCTTCAGGGCATAGACGACCAGGGAACTCACGCAACAACAGGCCAGAATAACGTTTAACGCGTGCAAGGGAAGGCGCCCGGGAGAGAGTTGAGCCAGATAATGATCGGGCTGATATTGCATTTGCGTCCATATCAGACGCGCAAAACTCTGAGCATACACATTCAGGCTGGCAAAGCAGGTGAGATAACCAATAATGCAGGCTACCCACAACGCCTGGATACCGAAGAGATGAACAATAATAAGCGGTAGCGAGGCTGTTGCCGCTATCTTGTCGCTATAGACGCCAAAATGCAGCACCACGGCGGTACAGGCCCAATAAATGGCGCCGGCCAGCATCAGGCCAATGATCAATGCGCGCGGAAAATCACGTTCAGGATTTTTAAATTCAGATGACAAATGCGTAAACGCCTCAATTCCCACAAATCCCCAGAACATGATCGCCAGGGCGGTACACAGCCGGGAAAAGGTAATTTCGTTTGCGGCTGGGAAGGTGATATCTGCAGGTTTAATCGCGCCTTTCCACAGAATGGCGGCAATAAGCGCGATAATTAATCCAGCGATAATGGCTTGCAGGTTGGCGCTGGAGCTGGCGCCGCGCGCTCCCATAAACCATAGCAAACCTAGAGTACCCAGCTCCCCAAATAAGAGCTGTTCGCTTTGCCAGCCAAACAGCGCCTGGCCGAAACCCACCGCAATATGCAAGGCTGCGGGAAAACTAACAGGAATGACTGATAAAAACAGCCAACTGATCACTCGTTGCAGACGCGGGCCAAATGCCATCCCGACAAAATGCGCTACGCCGCCAGCGTGTGGAAAATGACGCCCCAGCACAGCAAAGACAATCGCAATAGGGAAAATCAAAATAATGAGTAGCGGCCATGCCCAAAGGCTGATGTTGCCTGCCGCCAGCGCAGCCAGCTCTGGAAGCGCAAAAACGCCAGTCCCTAATAATGATGTGGTTAACAAGATAACGCCCTGAACCAACCCAAGCTCTTTTTTTAGTTCATTCATCAGCTCATTATCCGGCGGCATTGTAACGTCAGGTGACGACAGGCATTTTTAAGCGTATCACACACGCCTTTTCTTATAGCAGGATGTTCTAAACCTTGGGTAAACGTGAGATAAGTAGCGTTTTTACCGCTTTTTTCGCTCAGAAGAATTTTTTTTCATCTCCCCCCTTGAAGGGGCAAAACCCCATCCCCATCTCTCTGGTCACCAGCCGGGAAACCGTTTACGGGCCGGCGTCACCCATAACTGATAATGACTTTCTCAAAGGAGAGCTATCAATGAGTATTCGTCCGTTACATGATCGTGTGATCGTCAAACGTAAAGAAGTTGAGTCCAAATCTGCTGGCGGCATCGTACTGACCGGTTCCGCAGCGGGTAAATCAACTCGTGGCGAAATCATCGCTGTCGGTAAGGGTCGCATCCTGGACAACGGTACTGTACAGCCGCTGGACGTGAAAGTTGGCGACATCGTTATTTTTAACGATGGCTACGGTGTGAAATCTGAAAAGATCGACAATGAAGAAGTGTTGATCATGTCTGAAAGCGACATTCTGGCAATTGTTGAAGCGTAATCCGCGAACGACACTGAACATACGAATTTAAGGGAAAGAGAAAATGGCAGCTAAAGACGTAAAATTCGGTAACGACGCTCGTGTGAAAATGCTGCGCGGCGTAAACGTACTGGCAGATGCAGTGAAAGTAACCCTCGGTCCGAAAGGCCGTAACGTGGTTCTGGATAAATCTTTCGGTGCGCCGACTATCACTAAAGATGGTGTTTCCGTAGCGCGTGAAATCGAACTGGAAGACAAGTTTGAAAACATGGGCGCGCAGATGGTGAAAGAAGTTGCCTCTAAAGCGAACGACGCTGCAGGCGACGGCACCACCACCGCGACCGTACTGGCGCAGTCCATCATTACTGAAGGCCTGAAAGCCGTTGCTGCGGGCATGAACCCGATGGACCTGAAACGTGGTATCGACAAAGCGGTTGCTGCTGCGGTTGAAGAGCTGAAAGCCCTGTCCGTACCGTGCTCCGACTCCAAAGCGATTGCTCAGGTAGGTACTATCTCCGCTAACTCCGACGAAACCGTAGGTAAACTGATCGCGGAAGCGATGGATAAAGTCGGGAAAGAAGGCGTCATCACCGTTGAAGACGGTACCGGTCTGCAGGACGAACTGGACGTGGTTGAAGGTATGCAGTTTGACCGCGGCTACCTGTCTCCTTACTTCATCAACAAGCCGGAAACTGGCGCAGTAGAACTGGAAAGCCCGTTCATCCTGCTGGCTGATAAGAAAATCTCCAACATCCGCGAAATGCTGCCGGTTCTGGAAGCCGTTGCAAAAGCAGGCAAACCGCTGCTGATCATCGCAGAAGATGTTGAAGGCGAAGCGCTGGCTACCCTGGTTGTTAACACCATGCGTGGCATCGTGAAAGTGGCTGCGGTTAAGGCACCTGGCTTCGGCGATCGTCGTAAGGCGATGCTGCAGGATATCGCTACCCTGACCGGCGGTACCGTAATCTCTGAAGAGATCGGTATGGAGCTGGAAAAAGCAACCCTGGAAGACCTGGGTCAGGCGAAACGTGTTGTGATCAACAAAGACACCACCACCATCATCGATGGCGTGGGTGAAGAAGCTGCAATCCAGGGCCGTGTTGCTCAGATCCGTCAGCAGATTGAAGAAGCGACCTCCGACTACGATCGTGAAAAACTGCAGGAGCGCGTAGCGAAACTGGCAGGCGGCGTTGCGGTTATCAAAGTTGGCGCTGCGACCGAAGTTGAAATGAAAGAGAAGAAAGCCCGCGTTGAAGATGCCCTGCACGCGACCCGTGCTGCGGTAGAAGAAGGCGTGGTTGCTGGTGGTGGCGTTGCGCTGATCCGCGTTGCTTCTAAAATTGCTGACCTGAAAGGTCAGAACGAAGACCAGAACGTGGGTATCAAAGTTGCGCTGCGCGCAATGGAAGCTCCGCTGCGTCAGATCGTGCTGAACTGCGGCGAAGAGCCGTCTGTTGTCGCTAACACCGTTAAAGGCGGCGACGGTAACTACGGTTACAACGCAGCAACTGAAGAATACGGCAACATGATCGATATGGGTATCCTGGACCCAACCAAAGTTACCCGTTCTGCGCTGCAGTACGCGGCTTCTGTGGCTGGTCTGATGATCACTACCGAGTGCATGGTGACCGACCTGCCGAAAAGCGATGCTCCTGATTTAGGCGCTGCTGGCGGCATGGGTGGTATGGGTGGTATGGGCGGCATGATGTAATTGCCCACACCCTGCATCTTTCAGGCTGCAGATGCGTTGGCTAACCCCAGTCACTTACTCAAGTAAGTGACTGGGGATTAACAAACTGGCCGCCTTCCTGCAACCAGAATGATTTGGGTGCTTATCTCCCAGAATTGAGAAACCCCCGGGCAGAAATGACCGGGGGTTTTTCTTTTAGTCATCTTTTTAGTATAAGATTCAGATACGGACAAAACGTCCAGCTCATTGATTATGGGGAATAACATGCACGTGAAATATTTAGCAGGGATCGTTGGCGCCGCGCTGCTGATGGCGGGTTGTAGCTCCAGCAACGAACTCACCGCTGCCGGCCAAAATGTACGCTTTGTCGAAGATAAGCCAGGCGCGGAATGCCAGCTTATTGGTACGGCAACTGGTAAACAGAGTAACTGGTTTTCAGGCCAGCACGGCGAAGAGGGTGGCTCAATGCGTGGCGCAGCGAACGATCTGCGTAATCAGGCAGCCGCGATGGGTGGAAACGTGCTGTATGGCGTAAGTAGTCCGTCACAGGGCATGTTGTCCAGTTTTGTCCCGACGGCCAGCGAGATGAACGGCCAGGTTTATAAATGTCCGAATTGATATGTCTGAATCGTAACGCCCTCTGAAAGATTCAGAGGGCGATATGGTTAGCGTTTTCCCTGCGATGATGCCATGCGTAGATTATGCAACGCGCGCATGCATTGATCTTGCGTCAGACGCGCTGCTTTACCGGTTCCAAGCGTTCTGACAAAAACCTTACACGGTTTTCCTTCCAGCTTTTTAAGACGCGGGCTGAAATTCAGCAAGCGGCGTGATATTGCTTCAGCTTCTTTAGAGCCTGACTGACTACGGGTCTTAATGATGGTGCCGCAATCATGCGATTGTCCTGCCTCATCCGTATAACGATAAACGAGCGCTAAATAATGGTTATACAGATTATGTTTCCAGTCAGGCTGGTTATAGGTATCGAATTCGATATTACCGTTTTCCAGGCAGTCAGCATCGTATAATGGTAAAAAGTCCAGCATTGAAGAAATACGCAATGCGAGCTCACGCATTTCGGCATTATTAATGGCGTGAATAATAGCCATCACCAGAACTTCAACCTGCCACTCACCGACCTGTAAATCAAGATGGCTACCATTGTGCAGCTTTAACGTAAAAGTTAATACTTTTTCTGTATTATCGCTCAACGCTAAAGATTCAACACGCTGATTA
Organism: Salmonella sp. 2018103; assembly: GCF_026247685.1. Lineage (NCBI taxonomy): Bacteria > Pseudomonadati > Pseudomonadota > Gammaproteobacteria > Enterobacterales > Enterobacteriaceae > Salmonella > Salmonella sp. 2018103. The sequence continues at coordinate 4,085,101 of NZ_CP111029.1, read as the reverse complement.
ACATCGGCGTTTTCCAGCTCTTCACGGAGTATTGCCGGAATATTCTCATGCATTTTAAGCACATGACTGCTTTTGGCTTTCTGGCGTTTTTCCTGCTCTTGTTCCGGCAGCGAGTGTTGTAAATAAAGCCGGTGTTCAAGGCCGATCAACAAGTCTCGCAGCGCGAGCACAGGAAAGAAAAGCAGTGTTTCTTTATTTCTCAGTGACTTCACCTTAAGCGCCAGCGCGATAAACTTATCATTGTGACGAATAACGCCGGTATTTAGTCCCTTAATCGTTAAGGCCATGTCAATTCTCCACAAATATAAAATAATTAAATGTTTTACTGCAATGTATTTGATATATAAATTGTTTATGCCGCCCTATAAAAAGGAGAACCAGTATAATTCGAAAATGCAGTACACGCTAAGCGAGTCCTAAAACGGACTTTATTGAAAAGAGAGTAGCGGAAAGGTGTATTTAACGAAGGGTATTTTATCGTCGCCAGAGGGTGAGGAGAATCGCGGGGGAATCTCCTCGTGATATTGCGCGGTAATATTTTCGTCGTCCCTGACGCGCCCGCGAGGATTAGCGCTGCCGAAGCTGTAAATCCAGCGGTGTTTTGCTCGGTTCGCCGCCGATTTCACGCGCCAGTCTTGGCACCATATAGCCGGATACCAGCGTGAGCAGTTCGCGCATGATTTGCCGGGCTTCGTCATCGGTGACCATAAAATGCGCGGCGCCCTGCACTTTATCCAGCACATGCAGGTAATAGGGCATCACTCCGGCGTCAAATAGCGCGTTGCTCAGATTCGCCAGCGTTCGCGCGTTATCATTCACGCCACGCAGCAGGACGCTCTGGTTGAGAAGCGTGACGCCCACGTGGCGCAGTTTCTTCATCGCCAGGCAGAACGCCTCGTCCACTTCATTGGCGTGGTTGATATGGTTCACCAACAAAATTTGCAGACGTGACTGGTCAAAGCGGGCGACCAGTTCGTCAGTAATGCGTGCCGGGATGACGATAGGCAACCGGCTGTGGATGCGTAGCCGCTTGACGTGCTTAATGGCTTCCAGTTGCGTGAGCAGCCAGTCCAGCTCATGATCTTTCGCCATCAGCGGATCGCCGCCGGAAAAGATGATCTCATCCAGTTCCGGGTGTGCGGCGATATACTCCAGCGCGACTTTCCAGTTGCGCTTATTGCCTTGATTCTCCGCATACGGGAAGTGACGACGGAAACAGTAGCGGCAATTTACCGCACATCCGCCTTTTACCAGCAATAGCGCCCGGTTTTGGTATTTATGCAATAATCCTGGCACCACGCTGTGTTGCTCTTCCAGCGGGTCGGTGGAGAAACCGGGGGCGACAATAAATTCATCCCGGGACGTCAGCACTTGACGTAACAGAGGATCGTCAGGGTTGCCCTTCTCCATGCGCGCAATAAAAGCGCGCGGCACGCGGAGGGCAAACAAGCGCCTGGCGTCCTGTCCTGCCCGGAGGTTTTCATCAGCTTCAATCTGTAAAAGATGCAGCAGTTCGTCGGGATTGGTCACAACATCGGCAAGTTGCGCTAACCAATCTTCTCGCAATGGGGTATTTAGGGTTACAATATGCGCCATTTTGTGGCTTAGCTACCAGTTAACAATTTCAGAGGGCCTTATGGCGACTTACTATAGCAACGATTTTCGTTCCGGTCTTAAAATCATGTTGGATGGCGAACCTTATGCGGTTGAATCCAGTGAATTCGTGAAACCGGGTAAAGGCCAGGCGTTTGCCCGCGTTAAGCTGCGCCGTCTGCTGACCGGCACGCGCGTTGAGAAAACCTTCAAATCGACCGATTCCGCAGAAGGCGCGGACGTAGTCGATATGAACCTGACTTACCTGTACAACGACGGTGAGTTCTGGCATTTCATGAACAACGAAACCTTCGAACAGCTGTCTGCAGATGCCAAGGCTATCGGCGACAACGCAAAATGGCTGTTGGATCAGGCGGAATGCATCGTAACCCTGTGGAACGGTCAGCCTATCTCTGTCACTCCGCCGAACTTTGTTGAACTGGAAATTGTTGATACCGACCCAGGTCTGAAGGGCGATACCGCAGGTACTGGCGGCAAACCAGCCACGCTGTCTACTGGCGCAGTGGTTAAAGTTCCGCTGTTCGTGCAGATTGGCGAAGTGATCAAAGTCGATACCCGTTCCGGCGAATACGTATCCCGCGTAAAATAATTTACGTTATCGGGAAAAATGGTGCAGCGTATGCTGCGCCATCCTATTTTTCGCGCCTCAATGATGAAACGCTTTATCTGCCTTGTCGCGCTGGTTCTTCTTACCGGCACATTATTAACGGCATGTAATACCGCCCGCGGCTTCGGCGAAGATATTCAGCATCTTGGCCACGCCATCTCCCGTGCAGCCAGCTAATCGCTTCTCGTCTTCCTAAAATTAGTCGATCGCCCATCATTTTCTGGGATGTTGTCTATTATTAAGTTGCTATACACAAACAACATTGGCTAGAAAAGGAAGACATTATGGTTAAAAAGACAATTGCAGCGATCTTTTCTGTTTTGGTACTTTCCACTGTATTAACTGCTTGTAATACCACGCGCGGCGTGGGCGAGGACATCTCGGACGGTGGTAGTGCGATCTCTGGCGCTGCAACCAGAGCTCAGCAGTAATCATCAACGGTACGGCATGGCGTCGTACCGTTAATCGATTTTCTCCGGAAGCATAAGAAAGGGAGAATACCGGTTATCCATATGAAGTTTCATACGGATATTACGCTTATAGGTGTAAACCGTTTTCCCGTGAATACCAAGCGCATACGCAATCTCTTTATTGCTGGTGCCTTCCGTCCACATCGCGAGTACCTTTTCCTCCTGCGGAGAGAGCAATGGAGTGGCGCTTTCCGGCGCTTCCTGCAGTGGATGAGTATATAGCGCTCCTTTAATTCGTTGTGCAAGCTCATGTAAAGGCGTGTGTTTAGATAACACCGCATGACTGGCATATTGCGGTCTGTACGGCATATTCCCTGACTGTAATAATACCAACGGCGTCATCCTGCAGGCGGCAAAAAATGCATTGATAGGCTGTTCGGGTAAGGCATCGTTGAGAAAACCATATAAATCAGCGATAACCAGATGGGGCTTCCATTGCAGAATATGTTCTTTCGCCAGTATAAGGTTATTCATCCCGGATACCAGCAGTGAAGAACTGAGCACATCAGTGTGATTAAGCCAGGCCTCCATGCCCGTACGGGTAAAGTGGCATCGGTCTATCACTAAAATTTTCAACATAGTTTTTTGCACCCGGAAGTAGATAAAGCACTTTCTTTCCCAGAAGGCGTTCCATCATAGAGAACTCCTGTGGGCGCTAAATGCGAAAACTACGCGGCTTAAAAGGGCCAATTCCCGCCTTTAGACGGAAAAAAATAAAAAGGTTGAAATTCATTTTCTCTCAGGCAAAAATGGCTTTTCATCCGTATACGTTACAGGACGACCTGTAAACGCTATTCTCACCGGGGACGGCCCCATTAATTATCTGGAGCCTGCTATGTCCTGGATCATTCTATTAATCGCTGGTTTACTTGAAGTGGTATGGGCTGTCGGCCTGAAGTATACCCACGGTTTTTCTCGTCTGACCCCCAGTATTATCACCATTACGGCCATGGTTATCAGTATGGCGTTACTTTCCTGGGCAATGAAAACGCTGCCCGTTGGAACAGCGTACGCCATCTGGACCGGCATCGGCGCCGTCGGGGCGGCAATCACCGGTATCCTTCTGCTGGGCGAGTCTGCCTCACCGGCGCGTTTGCTCAGTCTTGGCTTGATCGTCGCAGGTATCATTGGGCTAAAACTCAGTGCGCATTAATTCGTCGCTGACATTGCTACGAACCTGATTGTTTTACCCAAATTAATTTATTGACGTCAAACCCCTCCCGGGTCGCGACGGCCAGCATTTGCTGTTTTATTTCCTCAGAAAGCGTTGGCGTGCGAGAGAGTATCCACAGATAGCCGCGATCCGGGCCGCACACCAACGCATGACGGTATTCCCGGTCAAGCGCAATCACGTTATAGCCGCCGTAGAACGGGCCGAAAAAAGAGACCTTGAGCGCGGCGCGATTTGGACTACCGGTAAAATACGCTTTGCCTTCTGTTTTTTGCCACATTCCCCGATCCGGGTTATAGCCTTTATTGATGACATTAATCCCGCCATCGTCACGCAGACTATAGGTGGCCGTGACTTGTTCCAGTCCACGTTCAAATCGATGATCGAGGCGTGCGATCTCATACCAGGTGCCGAGGTAACGTTTGGCATCAAAGTTATTTACCACGGTAACGCCTTTAGGCGGAGTAGGCGAACTACAGGCGACGACCAGAAATGCGGCCGTAACTGCAGCAACGACGGGCAGAATGCGCATAAGATTTTCCTTCCAGTGTTTTTTCTAAGTGTAGAACCTGGCGGGAAAATGAGAGGCAGGAAAAGAAAAAACGCCCTCTTATCGGGTAGATAAGAGGGCGTCGTGGCAACTTAGAGAGTGATAACGCCAATCGCCGTCACAACGGTCAGGATTGCCGCCAGACCGTAAAAGACCCATTTGCCCGCGGGCACGTGGATTTTCAGGTCATGCATCGCGTGGTGCATACGGTGTAGGCCACACCATAGCGGCAGCACAATCATCAGGAACAGAAAAACGCGACCAATAAAGCTTTGGGCGAACGTCAGTACGCGCTCAAAACTCAGGGCATCGCCCGGAAATAGCCCCAGCGGCAGCATGATGCCAACCAGTAGCACGATCACCGGCGCGATGATCGCGCCCCACATACCGCCTGCGCCAAACAGTCCCCAGAATACGGGTTCATCAGAACGTTTTGGGTTTGGATTAATCATCCGGGACTCCTTACCAGAACAGGGCAACATACAGAATGACTACGGTGACTACCGCAGTGACCACCCAAAGCCCTTTGATGATTGGCTCTGGCCCCATTTTTTCGTCTTTTACAATGATATTGGCCGCCTTCGGCGCCAGTTCAAACCAGGTTTTGGTGTGCAGCAGCGCGGCCGCCAGGGTGATCAGGTTTAAGATCACTACCACCGGGTTTTGTAAAAAGCCGACGAATCCCATCCAGGATTCCGCGCCGTGTTTGAGCGCAAACAGACCGAAAATCAGTTCAATACTGAACCAGACTGCCGGCACTGCTGTGCCTTCGCGCAGCATATAAAAGCGATAAAACGGCAGTTTTTTCCACCAGGTGGACGTCATCGGCCGCACATAGGGTTTGCGTTTAGTCGTCATGTTGCACTCCTTAGCGTGGTTTCAGGGTGGCGATAAGAAAGTCTTTCGAGCTTTCCACTTTACCCTGCTGAATGGCCGCAGCCGGATCGACATGTTTTGGACAGACTTCGGAGCAGTAGCCCACGAAAGTACAGGTCCATACGCCGTTCGGACTGTTCAACTGCGCCATACGCTCCTTCTTACCGTGATCGCGGCTATCTTCGTTATAGCGATGCGCCAGCGTAATCGCAGCCGGTCCGATAAACTCAGGATTCAGACCGAACTGCGGGCACGCGGCGTAGCACAGACCACAGTTGATGCAACCGGAGAACTGATGATACTTCGCCATTTGCGCCGGGGTCTGGACATTCGGCCCCTGATCTGGCGTGCGAGAGTTGCCAATAATGTACGGTTTGATCGCTTCCAGGCTTTCGATAAAGTGCGTCATATCGACAACCAGATCGCGCTCAATCGGGAAGTTCGCCAGCGCTTCCACCTTCATACCGTTGGTGTAATCGCGCAGGAAGGTTTTACACGCCAGTTTAGGGACGTTGTTGACCATCATGCCGCAAGAGCCGCAGATCGCCATACGGCAGGACCAGCGGTAGCTCAGGTCTGGCGACAGGTTATCTTTGATGTAGCCCAACGCGTCCAGTAGCGATGTTGTTTCATCATAAGGAACTTCATAGAAAGCACTGTGCGGCGCGGTATCGGTTTCCGGGTTATAGCGCACCACCTCAACTTTCAGGTTTTTCATCTCAGCCATTCGCCTTCTCCTTCTTATCGGCTGCTTCCGCTTCACCGCCGTAAACACGTTTGGCTGGCGGCAGGGTGGTGATTTTCACGTCGCTGTATTCCAGACGGGTCGTGCCATCAGCATCGCGGAAGGCGAGGGTGTGCTTGAGGAAGTTCACATCGTCGCGCTCGGTACAGCCTTCATCCAGACGCTGATGCGCGCCGCGGGACTCTTTACGCGCCAGCGCAGAGTGCGCCATACATTCCGCCACGTTCAGACCATGACCCAGTTCGATGGTATACAGCAGGTCAGTGTTGAACACGCTGGAGGTATCGGAGATACGTACGCGCTTGAAACGTTCCTGAAGCTCGGCCAGTTTATCAATGGTTTTCTGCATCAGTTCCGGGGTACGGTAAATACCGCAACCTTCTTCCATAGACAGACCCATCTCATCGCGGATCTTCGACCAGTTTTCGTTGCCTTCCTGGTTCACCAGATTTTTCAGACGTTGTTCAATATCGGCAACCTGGGCGTCGAGCGCGGCGCTATTTGCGGCGCCTGCCGTCGCAGCGCGTTCCATTGCTTGTTCGCCAGCCAGACGACCAAATACCACCAGTTCCGCCAGTGAGTTGGAACCGAGGCGGTTCGCGCCATGCAGGCCAACAGAGGAGCATTCGCCAACGGCAAACAGCCCTTTGACACGGCTTTCACAGTTCTGGTCGGTTTCAATGCCGCCCATGGTGTAGTGCGCGGTCGGACGTACTGGAATCGGTTCTTTAACCGGATCGACGCCGACATAGGCTTTCGCCAGTTCGCAAATGAACGGCAGACGTTCATGCAGTTTCTTCTCGCCGAGATGACGCAGGTCGAGGTGAACCACATCGCCGCGCGGCGTGGAGATGGTGTTGCCTTTACGCCATTCGTGCCAGAAAGCCTGGGATACTTTGTCGCGCGGCCCCAGTTCCATATATTTGTTTTTCGGCTCGCCCAGCGGCGTTTCGGGGCCCATGCCGTAGTCTTGCAGGTAACGGTAGCCATTTTTATTGACCAGAATACCGCCTTCACCGCGGCAACCTTCGGTCATCAGGATACCGGAACCTGGCAGGCCGGTCGGGTGATACTGAACGAATTCCATATCACGCAGCGGAACGCCGTGGCTCAGCGCCATGCCCATCCCGTCGCCGGTGACGATGCCGCCGTTGGTGTTATAGCGGTATACGCGGCCTGCGCCGCCTGTCGCCATTACCACGGCGTTGGCACGGATTTGCACCAGCGTGCCTTCCATCATATTCATTGCCACCAGGCCGCGCGCATGGTTGTCATCAACCAGAATATCCAGCACAAAATGTTCGTCAAAGCGCTGGATTTGCGGGAACTGCAGGGAAGTCTGGAACAGGGTATGCAGCATATGGAAGCCGGTTTTATCCGCGGCGAACCAGGTACGCTCGATTTTCATACCACCGAAGCGACGCACGTTAACGCTACCGTCCGGACGGCGGCTCCACGGGCAGCCCCATTGCTCCAGCTGCGTCATCTCAGTGGGACAATGGTGGACAAAGTAATCCACGACATCCTGCTCACACAGCCAGTCTCCGCCTGCTACCGTATCGTGAAAATGGTAGTCAAAGCTGTCATGATCCTGGGCGACAGCGGCTGAACCCCCTTCGGCAGCGACGGTGTGGCTGCGCATCGGGTACACTTTTGAGATCAGTGCGATTTTAGCATTGGGATTCGCCTGTGCGGCAGCAATTGCAGCACGTAATCCCGCGCCACCGGCGCCTATAATGGCAAGATCGGCTTGAAAGGTTTGCACGACATTCCTCCAGATTATTGTAATTTCACCCTCGCGCAGCCAGATAAAGCCTCTGGGTTCTGCGAAGTATGAATGCGTTTCCACTGCTCCTTTATGGGTACAACAGTATAGTCTCAGGGATGTGAGGGAAATTTGACGTGTTCGATTTTTTTAGCGTATCAGAGGGATGAATTATCATTGATTTTGATTAATTTAATTACTAAACCATCTGAAATCACTTTTTTTACCCTCCAGAAGGCGCCCGATACGCCTGCGCAAAATTTGTTTCGCCCGCGCGTTGCGAGTAGACTTCGTGACCTTGTCTTAAACTGGAGAAAGAATCATGAGCGAAACGGCAACCTGGCAGCCGAGCGCGTCCATCCCCAATTTATTAAAACGTGCGGCGATTATGGCGGAAATCCGTCGTTTCTTTGCCGATCGTGGAGTGCTTGAGGTTGAGACGCCCTGCATGAGTCAGGCGACGGTCACAGACATTCATCTGTTCCCGTTCGAAACGCGTTTCGTCGGACCTGGCCATTCCCAGGGGATGAACCTCTATTTAATGACCAGTCCGGAATACCATATGAAACGCCTGCTGGCGGCAGGGTGCGGTCCGGTTTTCCAGCTATGCCGCAGTTTCCGTAATGAAGAGATGGGACGACATCATAATCCGGAATTCACCATGCTGGAGTGGTATCGCCCGCATTACGATATGTACCGCCTGATGAATGAAGTGGATGATTTGCTTCAGCAAGTGCTGGATTGTCAACCTGCGGAAAGTCTCTCCTATCAACAGGCGTTTCAGCGCCATCTGGAGATTGACCCGTTATCAGCAGATAAAACGCAACTGCGTGAGGCGGCGGCAAAGCTTGATTTAAGCAATATCGCTGATACGGAAGAAGACCGTGATACGTTGCTGCAACTGTTGTTCACGATGGGGGTTGAGCCGCATATAGGTAAAGAAAAGCCGACCTTTATTTATCACTTTCCGGCCAGTCAGGCATCGCTGGCACAAATCAGTACCGAGGATCATCGCGTCGCCGAGCGCTTTGAGGTGTACTACAAAGGTATTGAGCTGGCGAATGGTTTCCACGAACTGACGGACGCACGTGAGCAACAACAGCGCTTTGAACAGGACAATCGTAAGCGCGCCGCGCGCGGTCTGCCGCAGCAGCCGATTGACCAAAATCTACTGGATGCGCTGGCCGCCGGTCTACCGGATTGTTCCGGCGTGGCGCTGGGTGTTGATCGTCTGGTGATGCTGGCGCTGGGAGCAGAAAGCCTGGCGGACGTGATTGCTTTTACGGTCGATCGGGCGTAAATCTGAAATTCACTCTTTAGCGAGATAAAATGGCGCAATAAGCGCCATTTTGTAGCATATTTTTTCAATTATCCTCTGTTTGCCACAACATAAGGCTGGAACTTTGATGCCATTTAGGTATCAATCCTGTGTTGATTTTTTTATCGCTGACCTTTGTAAAAAAGAAGGCGGCGTCAATCGGTGAGCGGCGTCTGGCAAACGCGCTCGAGCGTAAGGGATGGTTGAATGACCCACACGATAAAAAAGATGAGCCTTATTGGGCTTATCCTGATGATTTTTACTTCTGTTTTTGGTTTTGCGAATAGCCCGTCGGCGTTTTATTTAATGGGGTATAGCGCAATCCCGTGGTATATATTTTCTGCCTTGCTGTTTTTTATACCATTCGCCTTAATGATGGCTGAAATGGGTTCCGCTTATCGCAAAGAAGAGGGCGGGATCTATTCGTGGATGAATAATAGCGTGGGGCCACGTTACGCGTTTATCGGCACGTTTATGTGGTTTTCATCGTATGTCATATGGATGGTAAGTACGGCGGCAAAAATTTGGGTACCGTTTTCTACTTTTGTTTTTGGCGCCGATATGACGCAGCACTGGCGTATTGCGGGGCTTGAGCCTACGCAGGTTGTCGGGCTGCTCGCCGTCGGCTGGATGATTCTGGTGACGTGTGTCGCCGCCAGAGGGATCAATAAAATTGCGCGAATTACGGCGGTCGGAGGTATTGCCGTAATGTGCCTTAATTTAGTTTTATTGTTAGTGAGTGTCGCTATTTTGTTATTAAATGGTGGGCATTTTGCACAAGAAATTAATTTTACCTCATCACCGAATCCGGGTTATCACTCCGGCCTGGCAATGTTGTCATTTGTGGTATTTGCTATTTTTGCTTACGGCGGTATTGAGGCTGTCGGCGGACTGGTGGATAAAACCGAGAAACCGGAAAAGAATTTTGCGAAAGGTATTGTTTTCGCGGCTATTGTGATTTCAATTGGTTATTCTTTGGCGATCTTTTTATGGGGCGTCAGCACTAACTGGCAACAGATATTAAGTAATAGCGCCGTTAACTTAGGGAATATCACCTACATTCTGATGTCGAGTTTAGGCACGACATTAGGTAACGCGTTAAACCTTTCTCCGGACGCAGCGATGACGGTGGGCGTCTGGTTTGCGCGTATCACCGGCCTTTCTATGTTTCTGGCTTATACCGGCGCGTTTTTTACGTTGAGCTATTCACCGCTGAAAGCCATTATTCAGGGGACGCCAAAAGCGTTGTGGCCCGCGCCGATGACGACACTGAACGCTAACGGTATGCCGGCGACCGCTATGTGGCTACAGTGCGTGCTGGTGAGTCTGTTTATTTTGCTGGTCTCTTTTGGCGGTGACACCGCATCGGCGTTTTATAACAAACTCACGCTGATGGCGAACGTCTCAATGACCTTGCCATACCTGTTCCTTGCGCTGGCATTTCCCTTCTTTAAAGCGCGTCAGGATCTGGAGCGGCCATTTGTTCTCTTTAAAACCAAAGCCTCTACCCTGGTCGCGACGGGTGTTGTGGTGCTGGTGGTGACGTTTGCCAACGTCTTTACCATCATCCAGCCGGTGATTGAAGCTGGGGACTGGGACAGCGCCTTGTGGATGATCGGCGGCCCGATCTTTTTCTCGCTGCTGGCGATGGCGATTTATCAGAATTACAGCAGCCGCATGAGCGCCGATCCGGAGTGGGCGGCGGAGTAAAGGCCGTATGCCGGATAAGACCCGACGGGTCGCATCCGGCATTTCTTGCCTGGATCATGCGCTACAAACTGCCCGCCGGGCGGCTGGTTTTACCCGCTGACGTTAACGTTCTCCCCGTTTGTTTACCGCCGAGACTCTCCAGACGCATCTGGAACGGCGGGAACGGCATATCAATACCGTGCTCGCGGAAGCCCGCCAGAATCAATTGGTGGATCTCATGGCGTAATGGCATACGGTGTCCCATTTCCGCAGCATAGATACGCAGTTCGAAAATCTGAATACCCTGCTGGAGATCCACCAGAAAGATTTCAGGCGGCGGGTTATCCAGCACCAAAGAACAGCGCTGCGCCGCCGTCAGTAGAATTTGCGTCACCTCTTCGCTATTGGCATCCGCCGGTGCCGGGATGGTTAACACCACGCGCGTAACGGAGTCAGACAGCGACCAGTTGATAAACTGTTCGGTGATAAAGGCTTTATTCGGCACGATAATCTCTTTACGATCCCAGTCGCTGATGGTGGTGGCGCGGGTATTGATTTTGGTCACGCTGCCGGTGAGATCGCGAATGGTCACCGTATCGCCGATACGAATCGGCTTTTCAAACAAAATAATCAGGCCGGAGATAAAGTTAGCGAAAATTTCTTGCAGGCCAAAACCAAGCCCAACGCCGAGCGCGGCCACCAGCCATTGTAGCTTCGACCACTCAATGCCGATCATTGAGAAACCGACCAGCCCGCCAATCAGCATTAACAGATATTTGGTGATGGTCGTGATGGCGTAACCGGTACCAGGCGTTAAATCGAGATGCTGTAATAACGCCAGTTCCAGCAGCGCGGGCAGATTACGCACCAACTGCGTGGTGATGATAAAGACCAGAATCGCAATGAGCACCGCCCCGAGGGTAATCGGCTCCAGGCTTTCCACGCCTTGCACCGTAGAGGTGACATCCCACAGCGAAATATTCTCCAGGAAGCCGAATGCCGAGTGGATTTCCGACCACAGTACAATTACCGATAGCAGGGCGATAAGCATCAGAATTGAGCGGACCAGACGCAGCGACTGAGCGCTAATAGCGTCAAGATCGATTTCACTTTCATCGATGTCGACCGCGCCTTCCAGGCTGGAGGAGTGCGCCGGTTCTTCTTCGCCGCGCGCGCGCTGCGCCAGCATTTCCGCCCGACGATGTTTGGCGCGGTCAAAAGCCAGTCGGCGTCGTTGGATCAGCATCCAGCGGCGAATGACGTGATAGATGACCAGCAACAGGAACCAGATGGCGACCGAGGTTTCCAGTCTCGCCAGTAGCGCCTGCGCCGTGGCCAGATAACCCACTGCCGCTGCCAGAATCGCGATAAGCGGCGCGCCCATCAACATATTCCACAGCAGGCTGTTGACCATGTTGTCGCCGTTGCCTTCTTTATCAAGATAGAGCGGGATGCCCGCTTTTTTCAGACTCAGCGTGACCAGCGCCAGCGCGCCGCATATCAGGATGAAGCAAAGGCGGCCCAACGAGCCGGAAAACTCCCGATCGTTAAGATTATCAAACATGATCACTGCCATGATGAGCGGCACGATCAGCCCAATGCTCATCAGGTAGTAGCGCATTGCTTTCGCTACCCGGTTTCGCGGCCAGCCGAAATGCGCCACAAACAGACCATTAGGGCGGGCAAACGCGGCGCAAATCATGACTACCCACAACAGCGGTACTGTCGCCGTCACGCCATCGCCGATGGCGACGGCCAGCGGATACGGCCAGGCTTCCTGTAGACCATAGCCGAGCGTCGCCCACAAGACCGGCAGCGGCGAGGCGACCAGAATCGACCAGAACACCGTTCGCAGCGTCAGCGAGAAGTGATCCTGGGTGACTTTCCCGACGCGCGAGGCCGAGCGCTCAAGGAACCGGTTGAAGTGTTGGCGTGAATAGAGGCTAAACCCGACCAGCGCCAGCGCGCCGAATAACGGCAGTAGCGTCTCTTTGCTGGTCAGCATCATGATGCTGGCTTTACCTAACTGATTAAATGTATCTAATGAGATAAGCCGGCGTAAATCCTGAACCAAATCAACAGGCCAGGAGAGCGATAGCGGGCTAACGTCAGCGGTCCAGAACAGATAACGGTGGGTCGCTTCATTAACCTCTTTAAGCGCATCCTCCAGTTGGCTGTTGGAGACTTTCAGTTTGGTCAGCTCCAGGATCAGCGTGTCGCCGCCCTGTAACAAAGAGTTGAGCAGCTCGCGCTGAGTGCGAAGCTGGGCGTCAAGGATCTGGTTTTGCTCGGCGGTCAGCGGCTGTCCATTGGCCTGACGTATTTGCCGTAGCTGCGGCTGCTTATTGAGTAACTCTTCATAGCGCATACGGTGGACGCGTAGCTGCGCCATTTCCGTATCAAGCTGCTGCGGCTTAGGCATCTCTGGCAGACGGGCGACCTGCGCGCGCAGCGCTTCGCCAAGCATGTTGGACACGCCAAGCCATTGCGACTGCTCCCGCAGCGTATTGAGCGCCTGGCGCACCTGTAACGTTTGGCTGGTGGCCTGTCGCTGTTGCGAGGCGACCAGATCCATCCGCTGCGCTTGTTGATTGAGCGCCTGTGACAGCTCGCGGTTGACTTTAAATTGTTCGACGATGCCTTCCGGCAAACCGGCGCTGTTTTCCGCCAGCAGCTCAGTGCTTTCCAGCGCGCGTTCCGCTTCACGTTGGCGCAGGCTATTGAGCTGATTGCGCAGCGCCTGAAGATACGCATCCAATTGCTGACTCTGTTTTTCCGCCAGCTCGGAACGCAGACGAGCCAGTTCCTGCCGGTTGTTGGCGGACAGTTGCGCCAACTCCAGTTCGTCGACTAACGCTTTTAGTTTGGCGGACTCCGCCTGCATATTGAGACTTTGCGCCTGGCTAAGCGCGGCACTTCCGCCTGCGGCGCCGAGTCGTCGCTCAATCTCATTAAGCTGGCGGCGGGCGTCGTTTTGCTGTTGGGGAAGCTGGCTGAGCGAGTCGGCGATCTCCCTGACGCGCTCCTGCTCCTGTTGCGCCTCGCGGGTTTTATCCAGTAGCTGGCTGCTAACCTGCAAGATCTCCTGATTTAACGCTTCGGTGGACATCTCTGGCGGTACGCTGCGAGGTTCATCGCGCAGATTATTCAACTGGGCGCGCAAGGTGGTGGATAGCTTAGGGAAATTATCAATAACGTGTTGATATTGTTTCGCGCGCTCAAGCGAGCCTTTTCGCTCTTCAAGCGCGTTTAACGCAGTCTGGAGCGCCTCAACGGCTTCCGGCTGAGCGGGCTTCGCCGCTTTTGCCTGCTCCAGTTCCTGCGTGATTTGTTTGGCGTCGGGGGCCGTTGCGGCGAAGGCCCCCGTGCTGAGGCACCAGGCCATCAGAAAAGCGATAATCAGGCGCACGTCAGCATTCTCTCTTGATTAGGTGTCGTCTTTTTTATTGTCAACCAGCGGGCTGGCGTCGTGTTCGGCTTTAATTTCTTCTGCCGGCAGCGGAGCAGGTTCTACCTCCGGCGCGACGAATGTTTCGGTCGACGTCGCCAGCGGTTGGCCAATTTTGGTAACGGACAGGCTTGCCAGCGACGCGATCAGATTCACTTTCCCCGGCGCAAATAAGTTGATGACCGTGGAACCCAGTTTAAAGCGCCCCATCTCCTGGCCTTTCAACAAGGCGACAGACCCTTCATGTTCGCCTTCTGGCCAGGTCCAGCGCTTGATGATGCCTTCGCGCGGCGGGGTAATGGTCCCCGCCCAGACGGTTTCGATACTGCCGACAATAGTTGCGCCGACCAGAATCTGCGCCATAGGACCGAACTCGGTATCAAACAGACAGATAACGCGCTCGTTGCGGGCAAACAGGTTGGGGACGTTTTGCGCGGTCAGATGGTTAACGGAGAACAGATCGCCCGGTACGTAGATCATTTCGCGCAGGATGCCGTTGCATGGCATATGCACGCGATGGTAGTCGCGAGGGGAGAGGTAAGTGGTCACAAACGTGCCGTTGCGGAACTTATCCGCCATCAGGTAGTTACCCGCCAGCAACGCTTCAAGGCTGTAATTATGGCCTTTGGCCTGTAAAATTTTATCTTCTTCGATACGACCCAACTGGCTTATCACGCCGTCGGCAGGCATCACCAGGATGTTAGGATCGGTATTGAGCGGACGCACGTCATCACGCAGCGGACGAACAAAGAAATCATTGAACGTACGATAGCTGGCGGTATCCGGTTTTTGCGCCTCAGTCATATCAACTTTGTAATACTTTACGAAGAGATCGATAACCAGTTTTGTCAGCCATCCTGCTCGTTTGCTTGCGCCCCAGCCCGCCAGGCGAGTGAGCCATAGTTTCGGCAGAATGTATTGTAGCGAAAGTTTAAATGAGTTTAACAAGGTAGCCTCCAGGCCATTGTTGTTCCTGAACCGGCAGTTATACCGGTATCCTGAAAAAAGGGGACGATTCTAACGACGCCTAGCGTATCTGTCAGTCGTCCGTATCAGAAAAGTTTTTACGCGTTTTTACCTGCGCCATACTTTCAAGAATTCGGTGATAATTTTCGAAACGGGTTTCCGCAATAGCGCCGTTCTCTACCGCTTCGCGAATGGCGCAGCCTGGATCGGCGTCATGCTTGCAGTCCCGGTATTTGCAATGTCCCAAATAGTCATGAAATTCGACAAAGCCCTGGGTGATTTGTTCCGGCTCCAGATGCCATAAGCCGAACTCGCGCACGCCGGGGGAATCAATGACATCGCCGCCATGCGGGAAATGATACAGACGAGCAGCGGTAGTGGTATGTTGACCCAGACCGGAGACATTCGACACATCGTTCGTCAGAATCTCGTTCTGTAAGCCGAGTAGAGCGTTTAGCAGACTGGATTTTCCGACGCCGGACTGCCCGGCAAAAATACTGATGCGACCGGTTAACGCCTCTTCCAGCGGTTTCAGACCATCCTGCGTATGGCTGGAGACCATCAGCACGCGATAGCCGATATTGCGGTAGATATCCATCTGCTCATTAACGAAGTCCATACCTTCGTCGTCCAGCAGATCAATTTTATTGAGTACGATAAGCGGCTCAACCTGTAGGGTTTCACAGCCGACCAGATAGCGATCGATGATATTCAGCGACAGCTCCGGCAAAATCGCGGAGACGATAACGATTTGGTCAATGTTGGCGGCAATAGGCTTCACGCCGTCGTAGAAGTCCGGGCGCGTCAATACCGAGGTGCGCTCATGCACCGCTTCAACGATGCCTTTTACGTTGACGCCCTCTGCGGCGGCTTTGCCTGGACGCCAGACGACGCGATCGCCCGTCACCAGCGAACGGATAGTGCGGCGGATATTGCAACGGTGAACCTCGCCGTCAGCAGACTCCACATCGGCATGCATACCAAAACGGCTAATGACGATACCTTCTGCAGGCTCGCCAAACAGGTTGTCATCGTAGTCGGCTTTCTCCGCGGACGTTTTTAAACGACGCTGGTGATTGGCGTTCACACGGCGCTGCTGGCCTTTGGAGAGTTTATTTTTGCTCAATCGTACTGGCTCCTGGTCGCCCATAGTGGGCAAAACATCTATGATACACGCAATTGTAGATGAATATAGTCACAGTGAATGTGACCTCTGAAGGGTGGAAAATAGCATGAGTGCCGATGAAAACAACCTGATTTGGATCGATCTGGAGATGACAGGTCTGGACCCCGAGCGCGATCGCATTATTGAGATAGCCACGCTGGTGACGGATGCCAGCCTGAACATTCTGGCAGAAGGGCCGACGATTGCGGTACATCAATCCGATGCGCAACTGGCGTTAATGGATGACTGGAACGTGCGCACCCATACCGGCAGCGGCCTGGTAGATCGCGTTAAGGCAAGTACGATGGGCGAACGAGACGCTGAACTGGCGACGATTGAATTTCTGAAAACGTGGGTGCCTGCGGGTAAGTCGCCGATTTGCGGTAACAGCATCGGTCAGGATCGTCGTTTTCTGTTTAAATATATGCCGGAACTGGAGGCCTACTTCCACTATCGCTATCTGGATGTCAGTACGCTCAAGGAACTGGCGCGCCGCTGGAAGCCGGAGATTCTGGCCGGCTTTACCAAGCAGGGCACGCACCAGGCGATGGATGATATTCGCGAGTCGGTGGCGGAGCTGGCTTACTACCGCGAGCATTTCATTAAGCTGTGAGGCGTAACATGCCGGATGGCAACGCCAGAGCGTCTCATCCGGCAGCTCTCCCGCCACTGAATTACTGCGTAAACCATTTCTCCTGCATTTGCGCATATTCCGGCGACGCTTTCACCTTATCGAGCGCGGCATTAATTTCTTGCAATAGCGCGTCGTTGCCTTTGCGTACCGCAATGCCTAACCCTTTTCCGTAGTAGTCAGGATCGCTGGCGCGTTCATCCATGATGGCGTAATCCGGATTGTTTTTTAGCCACTTTCCAATCGCGGCGACATCGCCAAACACGCCCTCAAGACGGTTATTTTTCAGATCGGTAAAGGCGTTTAGATAGCTGTCATAGGCGACAGGCGTGATAGCTTGTTGTTTATCCTGCAAATAGCGCTGATGCGTTGTACCGTTTTCCAGACCGACTTTTTTGCCTTTCAGATCGGCAAAAGTGTGATAAGCCCCTTTACGCGTGACGACTACCGCCGATAAACCTTCGTAATAGGGTTGGCTAAAGGAGACCTGCTGCTCACGTTTGGGCGTCATATCCATACCGGCGATCACCGCATCAAACTTTTTGAAGCGTAGGCCGGGGATCAGACTATCAAAGCTCTGGTTAGTGAATGAGCACTCCGCTTGCATCTCTTTGCAGACCGCGTTGGCGACATCAATATCGAAACCAACAATTTTATTATCGGCATCGACAAACTCATAGGGCGCATAGGTGGCGGAGGTGCCAAAATGTAATGTTCTGGCGGAAACGGAAGCGGCGTGAACGGAGAGGCTGGCTAACAGCATGACAATAAGTTTTTTTTTCATCTTGATCCCTGATATCAATTGGATGTTGTGGTCACCGTGCTATTCTTTTTTTGGCGCAGGGTGCTATTCTGATTCTGTGCCTTTAGGCGTGGCGTGAAAAGTTTTTTGTTGCATAGCGCGCGCTTTGCTCGTTTTTTGTCTTGTTTGGTGATTTAATCAGCATTCAAACAAAAATCGCGAAAAAATGCGTTCAGGGGCTTGCAGCTAAATGGATTTCTCGTATAATGCGCCTCCCGTAACGACGCAGAAATGCGAATTACGACAGCAACAAATTTGCGGGAATAGCTCAGTTGGTAGAGCACGACCTTGCCAAGGTCGGGGTCGCGAGTTCGAGTCTCGTTTCCCGCTCCAAAATTTGAAAGTACTTGTTAAGTACAAGCGCACCCAAGCGGGAATAGCTCAGTTGGTAGAGCACGACCTTGCCAAGGTCGGGGTCGCGAGTTCGAGTCTCGTTTCCCGCTCCAAATTTGAAAGTACTTGTTAAGTACAGACCACCAATCGCAGGATTTCGAATTGCGACAAGGCGGCAACTGAATGAGTCCTCAGGAGCTTACTGAAGTAAGTGACTCAGGCGAGTGAAGGCAGCCAACGCAGTAGCGGTTCGAAAGACGAAGATTATGCGGGAATAGCTCAGTTGGTAGAGCACGACCTTGCCAAGGTCGGGGTCGCGAGTTCGAGTCTCGTTTCCCGCTCCAATTCTTATCTACAGTGAAATTATCCACAACGAATATCGCGTTGGGGCACGTTTTGTTCCGCTTTCGTCAGATCCTTGTAAACAGACTTATCCACAGGACGGCCCATTACTCCTGGAATGCAAAAAATCATACCTGACGCGTAGAATTTCTATAATTTACTGAAAAGTATAGAAAAAATAAGATTTCAAAACGTTAGCGTTATTGTCTGTTCCTTTTTTCCCTCTTGAATCGCAATGTGTTTTTATTTTTATACACAGCCTGTGAATAATTCAGGCATCGCGCACCAGCCCTTTTTCAATCACCCTGACCAGACGCTGTTTTTTCGGTAGTTGCACTTCAATGATGCAGGCGTTGCGCTTTTCAATTTGTTGCGCAATCGCCCATTCGATATGCTCATCAAGAAGTGGATGCTCACCCTTGCGGCTTTCCAGCGCCGTAATGACGGCATTACTCCACGGCGCATTCCCCAGCGCGACGGCAACATTGCGCAGCCAGCGTAAATGGCCAATGCGCCGAATCGCAGAACCTTCAGTGACTTTCAGAAACTGCGCTTCGCTCCAGCTAAACAACTCAAGCAAATCTGGGTTATGCAGCGCCTTGCGTGGGCTAAAATCTGCTTCGTCGGTCAACTGAGAGTAACGATTCCACGGACAGATAAGCTGGCAGTCATCGCAGCCGTAAATACGGTTGCCTATCAGTGGGCGAAATGCTTCCGGAATAGCGCCTTCCAGCTCAATGGTGAGATAAGAAATACAGCGCCGCGCGTCCACCGTATACGGTTCGACAATCGCCCCGGTCGGGCAAATGGTCATACAGGCGACGCATTTGCCGCAACCTTCCTCGACCGGCTGGTCGACCGGCAGCGGTAAATCAATCAACAATTCCCCCAGGAAAAAGAATGAGCCTGCCTCCCGATTAAGGATAAGTGAGTGCTTACCCGTCCAGCCAAGTCCGGCTTTTTCCGCTAATGGGCGTTCAAGAATAGGCGCAGAGTCGACAAACGGTCTAAAATTCAGCGAACCGCAGTACTGCTGGATCTGCTCGCCCAGTTTTTTAAGGCGGCTGCGTAATAGCTTGTGATAATCACGCCCCAGCGCATATCGGCTAACGTAGCCCAGCGTGGGATCCTTCAACGTACTGGCAAACGCGGCGTTGGCGGGCAGATAGTTCATGCGCACGCTGATGACACGTAGCGTACCGGGTAAGAGTTCATGAGGCCGGGCGCGCATCATACCGTGGCGCGCCATCCATGCCATCTCGCCGTGGTATTGTTTGTCCAGCCACGCCTGCAGCGCAGGTTCGGATGCGCGCAGATCGGTATCAGTAATACCGACCTGCTGAAAGCCCAGCTCCAGCCCCCACTGCTTAATATTTTGCGCTAACTGATTGAGATCGAGGGGCTTTGACATGATGGACCATAACATGAAGAAAAACCCTGTAAGTATACCACACTCCATTTGGCCCGCCGATGACATCAAACGGCTGGAACGCGATGCGGCGGATGCCTTCGGACTCACACTCTATGAATTGATGCTGCGCGCTGGCGACGCGGCATTTCGGGTAGCCCGTGACAGTTATCCTGACACCCGACACTGGCTGGTGTTGTGTGGTCATGGCAACAACGGCGGCGATGGTTACGTCGTGGCGCGACTAGCGCAAGCGGCGGGCATTAGCGTAACGTTGCTGGCGCAGGAGAGCGACAAACCGTTGCCTGAAGAAGCGGCGCAGGCGCGCGATGCCTGGCTGAATGCCGGCGGCATTATCCATGCTGCCGATATTATCTGGCCGGAAGCGACGGATCTAATTATCGACGCGCTGCTTGGCACCGGCATAGCCCAGGCGCCGCGCGACCCGGTAGCCGGTCTGATTGAACAGGCGAACGCTCATCCTGCGCCGGTTGTCGCCGTCGATATCCCGTCAGGTCTGCTGGCGCAAACGGGCGCCACGCCTGGCGCGGTGATAAGCGCCGCGCATACGGTCACGTTTATCGCCCTGAAACCAGGCCTGCTGACCGGCAAAGCGCGTGACGTTACCGGCATATTGCATTATGACGCGTTGGGGCTGGAAGGCTGGCTGGCGAGCCAGACGCCGCCGCTCCGGCGTTTTGACGCGACGCAGTTGGGGCAATGGTTAACGCCGCGTCGACCGACCTCGCATAAGGGCGATCATGGTCGTCTGGCGATTATCGGCGGCGACCAGGGAACAGCGGGCGCAATTCGGATGGCTGGCGAGGCGGCGCTGCGTACGGGAGCTGGCTTGGTCAGAGTACTGACCCGCGGTGAAAACATCGCGCCGTTGCTGACGGCCCGCCCGGAACTGATGGTACATGAACTCACGCCTCAGTCGCTGGAAGAGAGCCTGACCTGGGCTGACGTTGTGGTGATCGGTCCGGGGCTTGGGCAGCAGGAATGGGGCAAAAAAGCCTTACAGAAAGTAGAAAACGTCCGTAAACCTATGCTGTGGGATGCGGATGCGTTGAACCTACTGGCAATCAATCCTGATAAACGTCACAATCGCGTGATTACGCCGCATCCGGGAGAGGCGGCCCGCCTGTTAGGATGTTCTGTGGCAGAAATTGAAAGTGATCGCTTACTTTCAGCACAGCGTCTGGTAAAACGGTACGGAGGCGTGGTCGTGTTAAAAGGCGCAGGAACGATTATCGCCGCTGAACACCACCCTCTGGCTATCATTGACGCTGGTAATGCGGGGATGGCGAGCGGCGGAATGGGCGATGTCCTGTCCGGCATCATCGGCGCATTGCTCGGACAGAAGTTTACCCCGTATGATGCGGCATGTGTGGGATGTGTGGCTCACGGCGCGGCGGCGGACTTACTGGCAGCGCGTTATGGCGCTCGCGGCATGTTGGCGACCGATCTTTTTACTACGCTGCGGCGTATTGTTAACCCTGATGTGATTGACGTAAACCATGATGAATCGAGTAATTCCGCTACCTGACGAACAGGCGACGCTAGACCTGGGGCAACGGGTAGCCAACGCCTGCGATGGCGCGACCGTTATTTATCTGTATGGCGATTTAGGTGCCGGTAAGACGACGTTTAGCCGGGGATTTTTACAGGCGTTAGGCCATAACGGTAATGTAAAAAGCCCCACCTATACGCTGGTAGAGCCTTATGCGCTTGATAACATGATGGTATATCACTTCGACTTATACCGTCTTGCGGACCCGGAGGAGCTGGAGTTTATGGGCATTCGCGATTATTTCGCCAACGACGCCATTTGTCTGGTGGAGTGGCCGCAACAAGGTAAAGGCGTTCTCCCCGACCCGGACGTCGAAATCCATATTGATTACCAGGCGCAGGGGCGTGAGGCTCGCGTAAGCGCGGTATCCTCATCGGGTCATTCGTTACTGGCGCGTTTAGCCGATTAGCTATAAAGGTGGCGGGATGATTTATCGCATCAAAAATGCCGTAATAGCAGCCTTAATCCTGCTGTGCGCGCAGGCGGGCGCCGCCAGTCTCTCTGATATTCAGGTGTCCAACGGCGAGCAGCAGGCGCGCATTACGCTGAGTTTTATCGGCGAGCCGGAATATGCTTACTCACAGGACGGTAAACGTACCGTGGCGCTGGATATCAGGCAGACCGGCGTGATTCAGGGGCTGCCGCTTCAGTTTAGCGGTAACAATCTGGTGAAAACGATCCGTGCCGGAACGCCGAAAGATGCGCAATCTTTACGGTTGCTTGTCGATCTGACGGAAAATGGTAAAACCGAGGCTGTGAAGCGGCAAAACGGCGGCAACTATACGGTCATTTTCACCATTAATGCCGATGTTCCGCCGCCGCCGCCACCGCCTGTCGTCGCGAAACGGGTTGAAAGCGCGCCCCGCCCGACGGAGCCGGCCCGTAATCCGTTTAAATCTTCTGATGATCGCCTGACCGGCGTAACCAGCAGCAATACCGTTACGCGGCCTGCGGCGCGCGCGTCGGCAGGCGCTGGCGATAAAGTGGTGATTGCTATTGATGCCGGACATGGAGGCCAGGACCCCGGTGCGATAGGCCCGGGCGGTACGCGCGAGAAAAATGTCACCATCGCCATCGCGCGTAAGTTACGCACATTGCTGAATAACGATCCGATGTTTAAAGGCGTGCTGACGCGTGACGGCGACTATTTTATTTCGGTGATGGGGCGGTCTGACGTGGCGCGTAAGCAAAACGCTAACTTCCTTGTCTCTATTCATGCGGATGCCGCGCCAAATCGCGACGCCACCGGCGCCTCCGTCTGGGTATTGTCCAATCGTCGCGCGAACAGCGAAATGGCAAACTGGCTTGAGCAGCATGAGAAGCAATCCGAACTGTTAGGCGGCGCTGGCGATGTGCTGGCGAACAGTCAGTCAGACCCTTACCTGAGCCAGGCGGTACTGGATTTGCAATTCGGTCATTCGCAGCGGGTAGGGTATGATGTGGCGACGAACGTACTAAGCCAACTCGACGGCGTGGGGTCGCTGCATAAACGCCGCCCGGAACACGCTAGCCTGGGCGTGTTGCGTTCGCCGGATATCCCGTCCATTTTGGTGGAGACGGGCTTTATCAGTAATCACGGCGAAGAGCGATTGTTGGCGAGCGACCGCTATCAGCAGCAGATTGCTGACGCTATATACCGGGGGTTGCGTAAGTACTTTGCAGCGCATCCGATCCAGTCTGCGCCGCAGCGCGGCCCAGGCCAGACGGCCAGTACCAACCAGCCTGGCGCCATAACCGCCGCGAATTAAGGAGATTTCATGCCGATTCAGGTTCTGCCGCCGCAGCTTGCGAACCAAATCGCCGCTGGCGAAGTGGTGGAACGCCCTGCGTCGGTTGTTAAAGAGCTGGTAGAGAATAGTCTGGATGCAGGCGCCACCCGCGTTGATATCGACATCGAGCGTGGCGGCGCGAAGCTTATTCGTATTCGCGACAATGGCTGCGGCATTAAAAAAGAGGAGCTGGCGCTGGCGCTGGCCCGTCATGCCACCAGTAAGATCGCCTCGCTTGACGATCTGGAAGCGATTATCAGTCTGGGATTTCGCGGCGAAGCGCTGGCCAGTATCAGTTCGGTCTCGCGTTTGACGCTAACGTCGCGCACGGCGGAGCAGGCGGAAGCCTGGCAGGCGTATGCGGAAGGGCGTGACATGGACGTAACGGTAAAACCCGCCGCGCACCCGGTCGGCACCACCCTGGAAGTTCTGGATCTCTTTTATAATACGCCCGCCCGGCGCAAATTCATGCGTACCGAAAAAACGGAATTTAATCACATCGATGAGATCATCCGTCGTATTGCATTGGCCCGTTTTGACGTCACTTTTAACCTGTCGCACAACGGCAAATTGGTACGGCAGTATCGCGCTGTCGCAAAGGACGGGCAAAAAGAGCGCCGGTTAGGCGCCATCTGCGGCACGCCGTTTCTCGAACAGGCACTGGCGATCGAGTGGCAGCATGGCGATCTGACCCTGCGCGGCTGGGTCGCCGATCCGAATCACACCACCACGGCGTTAACGGAGATCCAGTACTGTTATGTGAATGGCCGCATGATGCGCGACCGCTTGATCAACCATGCCATTCGCCAGGCCTGTGAAGATAAACTGGGCGCGGACCAACAGCCTGCGTTTGTGCTGTATCTGGAGATTGACCCGCATCAGGTGGATGTCAATGTTCATCCCGCCAAGCACGAAGTGCGTTTTCATCAATCCCGGCTGGTGCACGACTTCATCTATCAAGGGGTGCTGAGCGTTCTGCAACAGCAGACGGAAACGACGCTGCCGCTGGAGGAGATTGCGCCAGCGCCGCGGCATGTCCCGGAAAACCGTATCGCCGCGGGGCGCAACCATTTTGCTGTACCCGCCGAGCCAACTGCGGCGCGCGAGCCCGCGACACCGCGTTATTCCGGCGGCGCATCGGGCGGCAACGGCGGGCGTCAGTCCGCAGGTGGTTGGCCGCACGCGCAGCCAGGTTATCAGAAGCAGCAGGGCGAGGTTTATCGCGCGCTTTTACAGACGCCGACGACGAGCCCCGCGCCGGAGCCGGTTGCGCCTGCGCTTGACGGACATAGCCAGAGTTTTGGTCGCGTACTGACGATAGTCGGCGGTGACTGCGCGTTGCTGGAACACGCGGGGACTATCCAGCTCTTGTCGCTGCCGGTTGCGGAGCGTTGGCTGCGTCAGGCGCAGCTTACACCGGGTCAAAGTCCGGTTTGCGCGCAGCCGTTGCTGATTCCGCTGCGTTTAAAAGTGAGCGCCGATGAAAAAGCCGCGCTGCAAAAAGCCCAATCTTTGTTGGGAGAATTGGGTATTGAATTTCAGTCGGATGCGCAGCATGTGACCATTCGGGCGGTGCCTTTACCCTTACGACAACAAAATTTACAAATCTTGATTCCTGAACTGATAGGCTACCTGGCGCAACAGACCACATTTGCAACGGTCAATATTGCACAATGGATAGCGCGTAATGTGCAGAGTGAACATCCGCAGTGGTCGATGGCGCAGGCCATATCGCTGCTGGCGGATGTTGAGCGGCTATGTCCGCAGCTGGTAAAAGCGCCGCCGGGTGGCCTGTTACAACCTGTTGATTTACATTCGGCGATGAACGCCCTGAAGCATGAATGATGTAAGCAAGGCGAGCCTGCCTAAGGCGATATTTTTGATGGGGCCGACGGCCTCCGGCAAAACGGCGCTGGCGATAGAACTGCGTAAAGTTTTGCCAGTAGAGTTGATAAGCGTTGATTCCGCCCTCATTTATCGGGGAATGGATATTGGCACGGCTAAGCCGAATGCCGATGAGCTGAAAGCGGCGCCGCATCGACTGCTGGATATACGCGACCCGTCGCAGGCGTATTCGGCGGCGGATTTTCGCCGCGACGCGTTAGCGCAAATGGCGGAGATCACCGCTGCGGGGCGTATCCCGCTGTTAGTGGGCGGTACCATGCTGTATTTTAAGGCATTGCTGGAAGGGTTATCGCCGCTGCCTTCAGCAGATCCGGAAGTCAGATCCCGGATTGAGCAGCAAGCAGCGGAGCTTGGATGGGAGGCGTTGCATCAGCAACTTCAGGAGATAGATCCGGTTGCCGCCGCGCGAATTCATCCAAATGATCCGCAAAGACTTTCCCGGGCACTGGAAGTTTTTTTCATTTCGGGTAAAACTTTAACGGAGCTAACGCAAACGTCAGGAGACGCGCTACCGTACCAGGTGCATCAGTTCGCTATCGCCCCGGCGAGCCGTGAACTGCTCCATCAGCGCATTGAACTGCGTTTTCATCAGATGTTGGCTTCAGGTTTTGAAGCAGAAGTCCGGGCGCTTTTTGCCCGAGGAGATTTGCATACGGACTTGCCTTCCATCCGTTGTGTGGGATACCGCCAGATGTGGTCATACATTGAGGGCGAAATCTCATATGATGAAATGGTTTATAGAGGTGTTTGCGCCACGAGACAGTTGGCGAAGCGCCAGATGACCTGGTTGCGCGGTTGGGAAGGGGTGCGCTGGCTTGACAGTGAGAATCCCGATCGGGCGCGAAAAGAAGTATTACAGGTTGTTGGTGCTATCGCAGACTGAATGTGTACAATTGAGACGTATCGTGCGCAATTTTTCAGAATCGAAAGGTTCAAAGTACAAATAAGCATATAAGGAAAAGAGAATGGCTAAGGGGCAATCTTTACAAGATCCGTTCCTGAACGCATTGCGTCGGGAACGTGTTCCAGTTTCTATTTATTTGGTGAATGGTATTAAGCTGCAAGGTCAAATCGAGTCCTTTGATCAGTTCGTGATCCTGTTGAAGAACACGGTCAGCCAGATGGTTTATAAGCACGCGATTTCTACTGTTGTCCCGTCTCGCCCGGTTTCCCATCACAGCAACAATGCCGGTGGCGGCGCCAGCAATAACTACCATCACGGTAGCAACGCGCAGGGTTCTACTGCGCAACAGGACAGCGAAGAGACTGAATAAGTTCACGCGCTGTTTATCCATGTCGGGGGCGTCGGATAATCGCCCCCGCTGGTTATTAAGAGGGTTTACGCTTGTTTGACCGTTATGATGCCGGTGAGCAGGCGGTACTGGTACACATCTATTTTTCGCAAGACAAAGATATGGAAGACCTCCAGGAGTTTGAATCTCTGGTCTCTTCCGCCGGTGTCGAAGCAATGCAGGTGATTACCGGTAGCCGTAAAGCACCGCACCCGAAGTACTTTGTAGGTGAAGGTAAGGCAGTTGAAATTGCGGAAGCCGTGAAAGCGACTGGCGCAGCGGTCGTATTGTTTGATCATGCATTGAGTCCAGCCCAGGAGCGAAACCTGGAACGTTTGTGCGAGTGCCGGGTTATCGATCGCACCGGTCTTATCTTAGATATTTTTGCCCAGCGTGCGCGTACCCATGAAGGTAAGTTGCAGGTTGAGCTGGCGCAGCTACGCCATCTGGCTACGCGTCTGGTGCGTGGCTGGACCCACCTTGAACGTCAGAAAGGCGGGATTGGTTTGCGCGGTCCGGGTGAAACCCAGCTCGAAACCGACCGTCGTTTACTGCGTAATCGCATTGTGCAGATTCAGTCGCGCCTGGAGAAAGTTGAGAAGCAACGTGAGCAGGGGCGGCAGTCGCGCATCAAGGCCGACGTTCCGACGGTATCGCTGGTGGGCTATACCAACGCCGGAAAATCCACCCTTTTTAATCAGATCACTGAAGCGCGGGTCTATGCGGCAGATCAGCTATTTGCGACGCTGGACCCCACGTTACGTCGTATTGATGTAGCGGATGTCGGTGAAACCGTTCTGGCGGATACGGTAGGCTTTATCCGCCATTTACCGCACGATCTGGTGGCTGCCTTTAAAGCTACCCTGCAGGAGACGCGTCAGGCGACGCTGCTGCTGCATGTGGTCGATGCGGCGGATGTTCGTGTGCAGGAAAACATCGAGGCGGTAAACACCGTTCTTGAAGAGATTGACGCTCACGAAATCCCCACCTTAATGGTGATGAACAAAATCGATATGCTGGACGACTTTGA
Organism: Salmonella sp. 2018103; assembly: GCF_026247685.1. NCBI lineage: Bacteria > Pseudomonadati > Pseudomonadota > Gammaproteobacteria > Enterobacterales > Enterobacteriaceae > Salmonella > Salmonella sp. 2018103. Next base: position 4,057,632 of record NZ_CP111029.1, on the reverse strand, counting down.
ACCGCGTATCGACAGAGATGAAGAGAATAAACCCATCCGCGTTTGGCTTTCAGCGCAAAGCGGCGTGGGAATACCACAGCTTTTTCAGGCTTTGACGGAGCGTCTTTCCGGCGAGGTGGCGCAGCATACGCTGCGTTTGCCGCCGCAGGAAGGGCGTCTGAGAAGCCGGTTTTATCAGCTTCAGGCAATAGAAAAAGAGTGGATGGAGGAAGACGGTAGCGTCAGTCTGCAGGTACGAATGCCGATTGTCGACTGGCGTCGCCTCTGTAAACAAGAACCGGCGTTGATCGAATACGTGATCTAGACGCGAAGTCATTCAGGTCGTATTGAGGCGGTAGCTGAGAGAATCTCAGGAGCTCACAACGAAGTGACCTGGGGTAAAAAAGCCGCCACTCAAGACGCAGCCTGAAAGATGATGTCTGTAACGGCGGTTCGTCTGAAGCATGGAGTAATTTCGCCTTATCCTCTGAGGTCGAAAGACAACGGGGATCACCGCATAACAAATATGGAGCACAAACATGGCGTGGAATCAGCCCGGTAATAACGGACAGGACCGCGACCCGTGGGGAAGCAGCAAACCTGGCAGCAACTCTGGGGGAAATGGAAACAAAGGTGGCCGCGATCAGGGACCTCCCGATCTGGATGATATCTTCCGTAAGCTGAGTAAAAAACTCGGTGGTTTTGGGGGCGGTAAAGGCACCGGTTCCGGCGGCGGTAGCTCATCGCAAGGCCCGCGTCCGCAACTGGGAGGCCGTATTGTCGCCATCGCCGCGGCGGCAGTAGTCATTATCTGGGCGGCCAGCGGTTTTTATACCATTAAAGAAGCCGAGCGCGGCGTTGTGACGCGTTTTGGTAAATTCAGCCATCTGGTAGAGCCAGGTCTGAACTGGAAGCCGACATTTATTGACGACGTCACGCCGGTGAACGTCGAAGCGGTGCGCGAACTGGCGGCGTCAGGCGTGATGCTGACGTCTGATGAAAACGTCGTGCGCGTTGAAATGAACGTGCAATACCGCGTCACCGATCCGCAGAAATATCTGTTTAGCGTGACCAGCCCGGACGATAGCCTGCGTCAGGCTACCGACAGCGCCCTGCGCGGGGTTATCGGCAAATACACCATGGACCGCATTCTGACGGAAGGTCGTACCGTTATTCGTAGCGATACCCAACGCGAGCTGGAAGAGACTATCAAACCGTACAACATGGGGATTACCCTGCTGGATGTGAACTTCCAGGCTGCGCGTCCGCCGGAAGAGGTGAAAGCCGCCTTTGACGACGCGATTGCCGCACGTGAAAACGAGCAGCAGTACATTCGTGAAGCGGAAGCGTATACCAACGAAGTTCAGCCGCGCGCCAACGGTCAGGCGCAGCGTATTCTGGAAGAGGCACGCGCCTATAAAACCCAGACTATCCTGGAAGCGCAGGGTGAAGTCGCCCGGTTTGCGAAGATTTTGCCGGAATATAAAGCCGCGCCGCAGATTACACGCGAGCGTCTGTATATTGAAACGATGGAAAAAGTGCTGAGCCATACCCGTAAAGTACTGGTTAACGACAAGAGCGGTAATTTAATGGTGCTGCCGTTAGATCAGATGCTGAAAGGCGGGAATGCGCCGGCGGCAAAGAGCGACAATAGCGCCAGCAACCTGCTGCGCCTGCCGCCGTCCACAAAGTCTAACGCCAGCGGAGCAAGCAACACGTCGTCCTCAAATCAGGGCGATATTATGGACCAACGCCGCGCGAATGCGCAGCGTAACGACTACCAGCGTCAGGGGGAATAACGATGCGTAAGTCAGTTATTGCGATTATCATCATCGTGCTGGTAGTGCTCTACATGTCCGTCTTTGTGGTCAAAGAGGGCGAGCGTGGCATTACGCTGCGTTTTGGTAAAGTTCTGCGTGACGATGAGAACAAACCGCTGGTTTACGCGCCGGGTCTGCACTTTAAGATCCCGTTTATTGAATCAGTGAAAATGCTTGATGCGCGTATCCAGACGATGGATAACCAGGCCGATCGCTTTGTGACTAAAGAGAAGAAAGACCTGATTGTCGACTCCTACATCAAATGGCGTATCAGCGACTTTAGCCGTTACTATCTGGCGACCGGCGGCGGCGATATTTCGCAAGCCGAAGTGCTGTTAAAACGTAAATTCTCGGACCGTTTGCGTTCTGAGATTGGTCGCCTGGACGTAAAAGACATCGTGACCGATTCTCGTGGTCGTCTGACTCTGGAAGTGCGCGACGCGCTGAACTCCGGTTCAGCCGGTACCGATGATGAAGTGGCGACCCCGGCGGCGGATGACGCGATTGCCGAAGCGGCGGAACGCGTCACGGCGGAAACCAAAGGTAAAGTACCGGTCATCAACCCGAACAGTATGGCGGCGTTGGGTATCGAAGTGGTCGATGTGCGTATTAAGCAGATCAACCTGCCGACCGAGGTTTCTGAGGCGATTTACAACCGTATGCGCGCCGAGCGTGAAGCGGTCGCGCGTCGTCATCGCTCACAAGGTCAGGAAGAAGCGGAAAAACTGCGTGCGGCTGCTGACTATGAGGTGACGAAAACTCTGGCGGAAGCCGAGCGTCAGGGGCGTATCATGCGTGGTGAAGGTGATGCTGAAGCCGCGAAGCTGTTTGCCGACGCGTTCAGTCAGGACCCTGATTTCTACGCGTTCATTCGTAGTCTGCGCGCTTACGAGAAGAGCTTCGAAGGTAATCAGGACGTGATGGTACTGAGCCCGGACAGCGATTTCTTCCGCTACATGAAGACACCGAGTTCGACGGCACGCTAAAATAGCGTCAGCAGTTTTAGACCAGCAAAACCACCGCATCCAAAGGATGCCGGTGGTTTTCTTTTATAAGGGCGATAAATGAATTCAACAATCTGGTTGGCGCTTGCTCTGGTATTAGTCCTCGAAGGGCTGGGACCGATGCTGTATCCCGGCGCATGGAAAAAAATGGTTTCGGCACTGGCGCAACTGCCGGAAAATGTTTTACGTCGTTTTGGCGGCGGACTTGTGGTCGCGGGAGTTGTGGTCTACTACATGTTGAGGAAAACGATTGGCTGAGCAAAAAGTGGTCGGATTTGCCGCAGATTGAGTGCAAAAAGTGCTGTATATCTGAAAAAGCGATGGTAGAATCCATTTTTAAGCAAACGGTGATTTTGAAAAATGGGTAACAACGTCGTCGTACTGGGCACCCAATGGGGTGACGAAGGTAAAGGAAAGATCGTCGATCTTCTGACTGAACGGGCTAAATATGTTGTACGCTACCAGGGCGGTCACAACGCAGGCCATACTCTCGTAATCAACGGTGAAAAAACCGTTCTCCATCTTATTCCATCAGGTATTCTTCGCGAGAATGTAACCAGCATCATCGGTAACGGTGTTGTGCTGTCTCCGAGCGCGCTGATGAAAGAGATGAAAGAACTGGAAGACCGTGGCATCCCCGTTCGTGAGCGTCTGCTGCTGTCTGAAGCCTGTCCGCTGATCCTTGATTATCACGTTGCGCTGGATAACGCGCGTGAGAAAGCGCGTGGCGCGAAAGCGATCGGCACCACCGGCCGTGGAATCGGGCCTGCTTATGAAGATAAAGTGGCACGTCGCGGTCTGCGTGTTGGTGACCTTTTCGACAAAGAAACCTTCGCTGAAAAACTGAAAGAAGTGATGGAATATCACAACTTCCAGTTGGTTAACTACTACAAAGTTGAAGCGGTTGATTACCAGAAAGTTCTGGATGATACGATGGCTGTTGCCGACATCCTGACTTCTATGGTTGTTGACGTTTCGGACCTGCTCGACCAGGCGCGTCAGCGTGGCGATTTCGTCATGTTTGAAGGTGCGCAGGGTACCCTGCTGGATATCGACCACGGTACTTATCCGTACGTAACTTCTTCTAACACCACTGCAGGTGGCGTGGCGACCGGTTCCGGCCTGGGCCCGCGTTATGTTGATTACGTTCTGGGTATCCTCAAAGCTTACTCCACTCGTGTAGGTGCAGGTCCGTTCCCGACCGAACTGTTTGATGAAACCGGCGAGTTCCTCTGCAAGCAGGGTAACGAATATGGCGCCACTACCGGCCGTCGTCGTCGTACCGGCTGGCTGGACACCGTTGCCGTTCGTCGTGCGGTACAGCTGAACTCCCTGTCTGGCTTCTGCCTGACCAAACTGGACGTGCTGGATGGCCTGAAAGAGGTGAAACTCTGCGTGGCTTATCGTATGCCGGATGGTCGCGAAGTGACTACCACTCCGCTGGCAGCTGACGACTGGAAAGGTGTAGAGCCGATTTACGAAACCATGCCGGGCTGGTCTGAATCCACCTTCGGCGTGAAAGATCGTAGCGGCCTGCCGCAGGCGGCGCTGAACTACATCAAACGTATCGAAGAACTGACCGGCGTGCCGATTGATATTATTTCTACCGGCCCCGATCGTACTGAGACGATGATTCTGCGCGATCCGTTCGACGCGTAATTGATGGATGATGCCCGGTAACGCTACGCTTACCGGGTCTATGATGAGTACGCATTTGATAGCCGGATAAGATGCTTTGCATCACCCTTCGGTTCAAATGCGTCATTGTTCCCCGCTTTTTTCCTTCCTGAACCGAAATAAATTAGCAGCCTGACAGGTGGCTGGTTTATCATCAATACAGATAAGTTATATCCCGTTTTCCCTTTTCCTGAGGTTGATGTGCAGTTAACGAGTTTCACCGATTACGGCTTACGTGCGCTAATCTATATGGCGTCGTTACCAGATGGACGAATGACCAGCATTTCTGAGGTGACAGAAGTCTACGGCGTGTCCCGTAATCATATGGTCAAAATTATCAATCAGCTTAGCCGGGCGGGCTTTGTCACCGCCGTTCGGGGAAAAAATGGCGGTATCCGCCTGGGTAAACCGGCTAATACTATTTGTATTGGCGATGTGGTGCGTGAGCTGGAACCCTTATCACTGGTCAACTGTAGCAGCGAATTTTGCCACATCACCCCTGCCTGTCGTCTGAAACAGGCGCTTTCTAAGGCCGTGCAGAGTTTTCTCAAGGAGCTGGATAACTACACGCTTGCCGATTTGGTTGAAGAGAATCAACCGCTTTATAAATTATTACTGGTGGAGTGAAGTAAACTTCATTAGAGATGACAATGGAGGAACCTCAATGTCACAAGATCCTTTCCAGGAACGCGAAGCAGAAAAATACGCGAATCCTATCCCGAGCCGGGAATTTATCCTCGAACATTTAACGAAACGTGAAAAACCGGCCAGTCGCGAAGAACTGGCCGTAGAACTGAATATTGAAGGCGAAGAGCAGCTTGAAGCCTTGCGTCGCCGCCTGCGCGCGATGGAGCGCGACGGACAACTGGTCTTTACCCGCCGCCAGTGCTATGCGCTGCCGGAACGCCTCGACCTGCTGAAAGGCACCGTGATCGGTCATCGTGATGGTTACGGTTTCTTACGTGTCGAAGGCCGCAAAGACGATCTGTATCTTTCCAGCGAGCAAATGAAAACCTGTATTCATGGCGATCAGGTGCTGGCGCAGCCGCTGGGCGCCGATCGTAAAGGTCGCCGCGAAGCGCGTATCGTCCGTGTACTGGTACCGAAAACCAGTCAGATAGTCGGGCGTTATTTCACCGATGCGGGCGTCGGCTTTGTAGTGCCGGACGACAGCCGTCTCAGCTTCGACATTCTTATCCCGCCAGAAGACGTCATGGGCGCGCGGATGGGGTTCGTGGTCGTGGTTGAACTGACCCAACGTCCAACTCGCCGTACTAAAGCGGTAGGGAAAATCGTCGAAGTGCTGGGCGACAATATGGGCACCGGTATGGCGGTTGATATGGCGCTGCGTACCCATGAAATACCCTACATCTGGCCGCAGGCGGTAGAGCAGCAGGTCGCCGGGCTGAAAGAAGAGGTGCCGGAAGAGGCGAAAGCCGGTCGTGTCGATCTGCGCGATTTGCCGCTGGTCACGATTGATGGCGAAGATGCCCGTGACTTTGACGACGCGGTTTACTGTGAGAAAAAACGCGGCGGCGGCTGGCGTTTGTGGGTCGCTATTGCTGACGTGAGCTATTATGTACGGCCGCCAACGCCGTTGGATCGCGAGGCGCGCAATCGCGGCACGTCGGTTTACTTCCCGTCACAGGTTGTCCCAATGTTGCCGGAGGTGCTCTCCAACGGCCTGTGTTCGCTAAACCCGCAAGTTGACAGGCTGTGTATGGTCTGTGAAATGACCATCTCGGCGAAAGGTCGGCTGACCGGCTACAAATTCTATGAAGCGGTGATGAGCTCCCATGCGCGTCTGACCTATACCAAAGTCTGGCATATGCTGCAGGGCGATCAGGATCTGCGTGAACAATATGCGCCGCTGGTGAAGCATATTGAAGAGCTGCACAACCTCTACAAAGTGCTGGATAAAGCGCGTGAAGAGCGCGGGGGGATCTCGTTTGAGAGCGAAGAGGCGAAGTTTATCTTTAACGCCGATCGTCGCATTGAGCGTATCGAACAGACCCAGCGTAATGACGCGCATAAGCTTATCGAAGAGTGCATGATCATGGCGAATATCTCGGCGGCGCGCTTTGTCGAAAAAGCTAAAGAGCCGGCGTTATTCCGTATTCATGATAAGCCCACCACCGAAGCGATCACCTCATTCCGCTCCGTACTGGCGGAGCTGGGGTTGGAGCTGCCGGGCGGAAATAAACCGGAACCGCGCGATTATGCCGAACTGCTTGAATCGATTGCCGACCGGCCGGACGCCGAAATGCTGCAAACTATGCTGCTGCGTTCAATGAAGCAGGCGATTTACGATCCGGAAAACCGCGGGCACTTTGGCCTGGCGTTGCAGTCTTATGCACACTTTACCTCGCCGATTCGCCGCTATCCGGATCTTTCTTTGCACCGCGCCATTAAGTACCTGCTGGCGAAAGAGCAAGGGAACAAGGGCAACACCACAGAAACGGGCGGTTATCACTACTCGATGGAAGAGATGTTGCAGCTCGGCCAGCACTGTTCGATGGCGGAACGCCGCGCTGATGAAGCGACGCGTGATGTCTCCGATTGGCTGAAATGTGACTTTATGCTGGATCAGGTAGGCAACGTCTTTAAGGGCGTGATTGCCAGCGTCACCGGTTTCGGCTTCTTTGTCCGTCTTGATGAACTGTTTATCGATGGGCTGGTACACGTTTCCTCACTGGATAACGATTACTATCGCTTCGATCAGGTAGGGCAACGTCTGATTGGCGAGTCCGGTGGGCAGACATATCGCCTGGGCGACCGGGTCGAGGTACGCGTCGAAGCGGTGAATATGGACGAACGGAAAATTGACTTTAGCCTGATCTCCAGCGAGCGCGCACCGCGTAACGTCGGCAAAACGGCGCGTGAAAAAGCGAAAAAAGGTGAAAGTAAAAACGCCGGTAAACGTCGTCAGGTAGGTAAAAAAGTTAACTTCGAGCCTGATAGCGCCTTCCGCGGCGAGAAAAAAGCGAAGCCGAAAGCAGCGAAAAAAGACGCGAGAAAAGCAAAAAAGCCATCGGCTAAAACGCAGAAAATAGCCGCAGCGACCAAAGCGAAGCGTGCGGCGAAGAAAAAAGCGGCAGAGTGAGCAATACCCTCTTCAAACAGAAGAGGGTGAATTATCTGTAGGCCGGGCAAGCGTAGCGCCCCCGGCAAAACGTAAACAATGAGTACATTAATGAGCGAAATGATTTACGGCATCCACGCAGTGCAGGCCCTGCTGGAGCGCGCCCCTGAACGTTTTCAGGAAGTCTTTATTTTAAAAGGCCGTGAAGATAAACGTCTGTTGCCGCTGATCCACGCCCTTGAGTCCCAGGGCGTGGTTATCCAGCTGGCAAACCGCCAATATCTCGACGAGAAAAGCGACGGTGCCGTGCATCAGGGCATTATCGCTCGCGTGAAACCAGGCCGGCAGTATCAGGAAAACGATCTGCCGGATCTGATCGCATTACACGATCGCCCCTTTTTGTTGATCCTCGATGGCGTCACCGATCCGCATAATCTTGGCGCCTGTCTGCGCAGCGCCGATGCCGCAGGCGTACATGCGGTAATCGTGCCGAAAGACCGCTCCGCGCAACTTAACGCGACGGCGAAGAAAGTCGCCTGCGGCGCAGCGGAAAGCGTGCCGTTGATCCGCGTCACCAACCTGGCGCGCACGATGCGCATGTTGCAGGAAGAGAATATCTGGATTGTCGGAACGGCGGGCGAGGCTGACCATACGCTGTATCAGAGCAAAATGCCTGGCCGCATGGCGCTGGTCATGGGCGCAGAAGGTGAAGGTATGCGTCGTCTGACCCGTGAGCACTGCGATGAGCTGATCAGCATTCCTATGGCCGGTAGCGTGTCGTCGCTGAATGTCTCTGTGGCGACCGGGATTTGTCTGTTTGAAGCCGTTCGCCAGCGCACCTGACGCTAATATTCTTTTTTAAGAAAATAACCATCCATAATCGGATGGTTTTTTTTTATCTTTGGCTGGTAATATAAAAAGCAAAACCTACCCTGTAACTCCCTTTATTTATAAAAAAGAGATAGAGATAATAATATGGCATGGACTCCACGGACGCTGGCGGATGCGTTAAACAACATCGCTGAATTAAATATTGATATAGAAAATAATGAATCTTCATTAATAATAAAAATGAATGATTATGGCGATTTACCACTGGCGGTTTTATTTACCTCGCAACAAATAGTTATCGAGACTTATATCTGTCCGGTAAATACGATTAGAGATACCGCGGAATTTAATCTTTTCTTGCTGAGAAATCAGAAGGTTTTACCGCTGTCTTCGGTCGGTATTACCCAGGTAAAACAGGAGGAATATTATGTCGCTTTTGGCGCGTTGTCGTTAAATTCGTCGCTTGCCGACGTGACGCTGGAAATCACCACGCTTGTAGAAAATGCGTTGGATATCGCTGAAATAACACAAGTCTATTCACAGGAATAATACAGGCGGCTTACATGGGAATTTTAAAAAGTTTGTTCACGTTAGGTAAATCATTCGTTGCTCAGGCAGAAGAAGCCATTGATGAAGCACAGGGTGTACGTATGCTGGAGCAGCATATTCGCGACGCAAAAGCCGAGCTGGATAAAGCGGGTAAATCCAGAGTGGATTTATTGGCGCGGGTGAAGCTAAGCCATGACAAGCTGAATGATTTACGTGAGCGTAAAGCCAGCCTTGAAACGCGGGCGTTGGCGGCAATGAGTAAGAATGTCGACGCCGCTTTACTCAACGAAGTGGCGGAAGAAATAGCCCGTCTGGAAAATGCCATTCTTGCCGAAGAACAGGTGCTGACTAATCTGGAAGCCTCTCGTGATGCGGTGGAGAAGGCCGTAACGGCGACAGGCCAGCGGATTGCGCAGTTTGAGCAGCAACTTGAAGTGGTTAAGGCGACAGAAGCCATGCAGCGCGCCCAGCAGGCGGTGACGACTTCGACCGTCGGAGCCGCGTCGAATGTGTCTACGGCGGCGGAGTCGCTTAAACGTTTACAAACGCGTCAGGCTGAACGCCAGGCCCGGCTGGATGCCGCCGCGCAGCTGGAAAAAGTCGCCGATGGACGCGACCTGGACGAAAAACTGGCGCAGGCCGGCATTGGCGCAACCAATAAAAGCAATGCTCAGGATGTGTTGGCGCGTTTACAGCGTCAACAAGGCGAATAATGCTCTTTACGTGGATGGTCAAAACCTGCCAGCGTCATTTGTCCAGACTGACCTGGCCTGTTTATCGGGCAGTATCTGCTTTGTTATCGGTAGCGCGAAAGCGCGCTACCGTGCTGAGCTCGTCGCTTTCATACGAGACGGCACATGAATGCGCGATCTCAAATGGCATTATGCCTAACGACAATCGCATTCTGGCTGAAGAGGTCGCATGGCAAGAGATAGAGGTTCCCCTATGATGCAATTTTTTCAGCGTTTGCTCGGTAAAACAAGCGCGCCAGCGCCGATTCGCGGACCATTAGGATTACATCTTAACGCCGGTTTCACGCTGGATACGCTGGCATTCCGGCTACTGAAGTCGTCGTTGCTGGTAGAGCTACCGGGTGAAAAATACACTGTCGCGGCAGCGAGTCGCATAGATTTAGGCGGCGGCAGTCAGATTTTTCGCTACTACACCTCTGGCGATGAGTTTCTACAAATTAACACCACTGGCGGCACGGATGTTGACGACATTGATGACATCAAACTTTTTGTATATGAGGAAAGTTTCGGTATTAACGAGGAACGTCACTGGCGTTCAGCCATTGCGCCAGCGGCAATAGGGCCGATGACGCTCAATTGGCAAGAACGGCGCTGGCAGCGCTTTTTTAACCATGAAGAGCCGGGCAATATTGAACCTGTCTACATGCTGGAAAAGGTTGAAAATCAGCAGGCAGAGAAATGGGACGTTCACAATTTTACGATGGGCTTCCAGCGCCAGGTGACGGATGACGCCTGGGAGTATCTTCTATTGAACGGGGAAGAATCATTTAACGAACGCGGTGAGCCTGAATGGGTGTTTTCGCGCGCGCTCGGCGTGGATATCCCGCTCACCTCACTGACGGTTATTGGTTAAGCACATACAGGACAATTATGCATATACTGGACGCATTACTGGCTTTCTGCGCCTATTTTTTTATTGGCGCGGCAATGGTCATCGCATTTCTTTTTATTTACTCAAAGATAACGCCGCATAATGAATGGCAGTTGATAAAAAATAACAATACTGCGGCATCGCTGGCCTTTAGCGGTACGTTGCTGGGCTATGTCATCCCCTTATCCAGCGCGGCGATAAACTCGGTCAGTATCCCGGACTATTTTGCCTGGGGCGGCATTGCGCTGGTGATTCAACTGCTGATTTATGGCTGCGTAAGGTTATACATGCCTACGCTGAGCGAAAAAATTATTCATCACAACGTGGCGGCGGGGCTATTTATGGGAACCGCAGCGCTGGCTGGCGGTATTTTTAACGCTGCCTGTATGACATGGTAACGGAAGATCATGGCAAAAAAACGAAAATCCAGAAGCACATCCGGCGTAGGCCATTCGGCAATAAGACGGATAGCCGAACCGGTTAATCCCTTTGAGCGGCAACGAAATCGCTACACGCCAAAATGCCTGACGCTGGCGATTATGGGCGGAGCGGCCTTTTTTCTCCTGAAGGGGTGCGGTGATGGCGGCAATACTGACAACGACGGCGATGGGACGTTTTACGCCACGGTGAACGACTGTATTGACGATGGCAATAGTGCCAGCGTTTGCGCTGACGGCTGGAATAATGCGAAAACAGAATTTTACGCGAATGTGCCTAAGCAATTGACGCAGGAGAGCTGTCAGTCGCAGTTTGGCGATTGCTACTTTGATAGCACCGATCGGAGTTGGGTTCCGGTATTAAGCGGCTTTTTGCTCAGCCGCGCGATTCGTCAAAACCGTGACGAACAATACATCTATAGCAGCGGCGGTTCATCCTACGCCTCCCGTCCCGTCTGGCGCACCACGTCCGGCGATTATGCGTGGCGCAGCGGTACCGGGAAAAGCGATACCGCGACCAGCCCTGGTTATATCACACGGAAAGCGTCCACCGTCTCCCGCGGCGGCTATGGCCGTTCTTCCAGCGCCCGCGGGCACTGGGGAGGCTAACCATGCTACGACATAACGTACCGGTACGCCGGGATCTGGATAAGATTGCCTGCGATCACGGTTTTGACTTTCATGTTATCGATAACGAAATTTACTGGGATGAAAGCCGGGCCTACCGTTTTACATTACGGCAAATTGAAGAACAGATCGAAAAACCGACCGCAGAGCTTCATCAGATGTGTCTGGAGATTGTCGAGCGGGCCGTCCGGGATGAGCAGATCATGCAGCAGCTGGCGATCCCGCCATTGTACTGGGATGTCATCGCCGAAAGTTGGCGCAGCCGCGATCCTTCGCTTTACGGGCGGATGGATTTCGTCTGGTGCGGCAAAGATCCGGTTAAATTGCTGGAATACAACGCGGATACGCCGACATCGCTCTATGAATCCTCCTACTTTCAATGGCTATGGCTGGAGGATGCTCGTCGTAGCGGCGCCATTCCGCGTGATGCCGATCAATACAACGCGATACAGGAGCGGCTGATCGCCCGCTTCAGCGAGCTGTACAGTCGGGAACCGCTCTACTTTTGCTGTTGTGAAGATACCGACGAAGATCGTACGACGGTGCTGTACCTTCAGGATTGCGCGCAGCAGGCGGGCCAGGAAACGCGATTTATCTATATTGAAGAACTGGGGCTTGGCGTAGGCGGCGTGCTGACCGATCTGGACGATAACGTGATTCGCCGCGCCTTTAAGCTCTACCCGCTGGAATGGATGATGCGCGATGACAACGGCCCGCTACTGCGAAAACGGCGTGAGCAATGGATTGAGCCATTGTGGAAAAGTATTCTGAGTAACAAAGGGCTGTTGCCGTTATTGTGGCGCTTTTTCCCTGGCCATCCGAATCTGCTACCGGCCTGGTTTGAGGGCGAAAAATCGCTCGCAGCGCCAGGCGAAAGCAGCGTACGGAAGCCGATTTATTCACGTGAAGGCGGCAACGTCACGATTTTCGACGAGCGGCAAAATGTTATCGATCATGCCGACGGCGACTACGCTGACGAGCCGATGATTTACCAGGCGTTTCAGCCTTTGCCGCGCTTTGGCGATAGCTATACGCTGATTGGCAGTTGGATCATTGACGATGAAGCCGCCGGGATGGGGATTCGCGAGGACAATACGCTAATTACCAAAGACACTTCCCGTTTCGTCCCACATTATATTGCCGGTTAATCATACTTTTGTGATCTTGCTCCGGCGTCAATGGCGCAGTCATGACCATACTTGACTTCAGCGCCATTGAAGGAGGGAGACACCATGTCCTGGCAAACACATACCGTCTTTAATCAACCTGCTCCGCTCAATAACAGTAACTTATTCCTGTCTGATGGCGCGCTGTGTGAAGCGGTTTCCCGGGAAGGCGCGGGATGGGATAGCGATCTTCTCGCCAGCATTGGCCAACAACTGGGAACGGCGGAATCACTGGAACTGGGTCGTCTGGCGAACGCGCATCCTCCTGAGTTGCTGCGTTACGATCCCCTGGGACAGCGTCTGGATGACGTTCGCTTTCATCCCGCCTGGCATCTGTTGATGCAGGGGCTTTGCGCCAATCGGGTACATAATCTGGCCTGGGAGGAGGAGGCAAGGGCGGGAAGCTTTGTCGCCCGGGCGGCGCGTTTTGTGTTACATGCGCAGGTAGAAGCGGGAACACTCTGTCCTGTCACGATGACCTTTGCCGCGACACCGTTGCTATTGCAGATGCTTCCCGCCACTTTCCATGACTGGCTGGTGCCGCTGCGCAGCGATCGCTACGATTCGCATTTGCTGCCGGGCGGGCAAAAACGGGGCCTGCTTATCGGCATGGGAATGACGGAAAAGCAGGGCGGATCGGACGTACTCAGTAATACGACCCACGCGGAGCGGCTGGCGGATGATTCATATCGGCTGGTGGGACATAAATGGTTTTTCTCTGTGCCGCAAAGTGATGCGCACCTCGTGCTGGCGCAGGCAAAAGGAGGACTATCCTGTTTCTTTGTGCCGCGTTTCCTGCCAGACGGGCAACGGAACTCTGTTCGTCTTGAACGCCTGAAAGATAAACTCGGTAATCGGTCTAATGCCAGCGCCGAAGTCGAGTTTCAGGATGCCGTCGGCTGGCGGCTGGGAGAAGAGGGCGACGGGATTCGGCATATCTTAAAGATGGGCGGTATGACGCGTCTTGACTGCGCGCTCGGGAGTCATGGCTTAATGCGGCGCGCATTTTCAGTCGCGATTTACCATGCTCATCAGCGTCAGGCTTTTGGTAAGCTGCTGATCGAACAACCGTTGATGCGACAAACCTTAAGTCGTATGGCGCTATGCCTGGAGGGGCAGACGGCGCTTTTGTTTCGGCTGGCGCGCGCCTGGGAGCAACGTCGCGAGGCGAAAGAGGCATTATGGGCGCGATTATTCACGCCAGCGGCGAAATTCGCCATCTGTAAGCAGGGAATCCCTTTTGTGGCTGAGGCGATGGAGGTTCTCGGCGGGATGGGGTATTGCGAAGAGAGCGAACTTCCGCGCCTGTACCGTGAAATGCCGGTGAACAGTATCTGGGAAGGTTCCGGCAATATCATGTGTCTGGATGTACTTCGGGTGCTGACAAAACAACACGGCGTCTATGACGTATTGAGTGAAGCTTTTGCGGAAGTCAAAGGTCAGGATCGCCATTACGACCGCGCGGTACGTCAGCTACAGCAACGTTTACGCAAACCGGACGAAGCAATGGGCAGAGAGATTACGCAGCAGCTTTTCCTGCTGGGATGCGGAGCGGAAATGCTGCGTCATGCCTCGCCGCCGCTGGCGCAAGCGTGGTGTCAGATGATGCTGGATACACGCGGCGAAATGCCGCTGTCTGCCCAGGTACAAAATGATTTACTGTTAAGGGCGACCGGGGGACTGCGGTAACGTTTGGCCTGTAGTACATGCCATCCGGCGCGAGCCACGCGGCATCAGGCATAGAGTATCGCCTGTACGCGCCAGTTATCCGACTGTTGTTCTTCATACATTTGAATAATTCTGTACCAGGACGCACCCTGTTCATCGGCTTTCAGGGCGATAATCCGCTCTACATCCTGTGGGTTTCCTGCAACATTACTGACCGAGATCAGGCCGATTTCATTCAGACCCGTTACGCAGTCAGCACTGGCGAATTCGGCAGACTGTGCCGTCGTACTCACCAGTCCGGCAGAAAGCAGCAGTGAGGATAAGGCAAGTTCTTGTTTCATCGTCAGCTCCTTATTACATACCCCGCATTTAACAGGACGCTCCATCACGGTAAACCTGTTTGTGTATTGTGCACAGGTAAACGCATAGGGACGCAAAGCAATGTAAAACTGACTAAAAATCAATCTACTGTTATTGACGATACAAAATGGCTTGTGAATACCACTGGCCGGTTACAACCGTTTCATCAACCATTAAGATAACGTAATAATCGGCTTTCGCAGCGACGGCTTTCGCTCTGATTTCATCTATAGCATCATCCGGGGAGCCCCGAACCAGCGCGCTTACGGTCCCCATCCGCTGTAGTCCTTGCGTTTGATCGCGACGGATTTCCTGCGGGTGATCGGCGACAGGCGGCGCAGGTTGCGGCGTACCCTGCAGCACGCTACACGCGCTTAATAACAGCGCTGCTATCAATGAAGCAAACCGACGCATAACTCTATCTCGTTTCCTGATAATCATAGTGTAATGCCTTATTGATTTCCCTTTAGGGGGAATGTTCCCGAAGTGTTACCTGTCACGCGATTTTCGAATGAAAACGTTGCGAAAGCGTAACCCAGTTCTCAAACATTATGAATTATTGCGCTATCCATAAACTTGCGTTAAGTATTTCTCCGTGGCATACCGGATAAAAAGGAGAGAATAATGATAGCGATTGAAACACGACAATTAGCCGGAGGCGTCGTACTACATGCCTTCCCGGAAGGGAAACGCGCCGTGCCGCTTCCCTGTGTGGTGTTCTATCATGGCTTCACCTCCTCCAGCCTGGTTTATAGTTATTTTGCCGTTGCCCTGGCACAGGCAGGATTCCGGGTAGTCATGCCGGATGCGCCGGAGCATGGCGCTCGCTTCGGCGGCGACTCACAGGGACGGATACACCGATTCTGGCAGATTCTGCACCAAAACATGCAGGAATTTACGACGTTACGTGCGGCGATTCAGGCGGAAAACTGGCTACTTGACGGGCGGTTGGCGGTGGGCGGCGCATCCATGGGCGGTATGACGGCGCTGGGCATTATGACGCGTCACCGAGAGGTAAAATGCGGGGCCAGTTTAATGGGGTCGGGCTATTTTACCGGGCTCGCCCGGACGCTTTTCCCGCCGTTATCCCCGCAGAACCCGGCACAGCAGGCGGAATTCGACAATATCATCGCGCCGCTACGTGAATGGGAAGTCACACATCAGTTAGAGCGACTGGCCGACAGGCCGCTTCTGTTGTGGCATGGTCAGGAGGATGACGTGGTGCCTGCTATCGAAACCTTCCGGCTCCAGCAGGCACTCGCCGCGGCGAAGCTGGATAAGCATGTGACCTGTTTATGGGCCGCAGGCGTGCGGCATCGCATTACGCCAGAAGCGTTGTCGGCGACGGTAGCGTTTTTCCGACAGCATCTTTAAACGCGGAGTATGCTTACACCCTGGGCTTCAAGCTGTTGCAAAACCTGCGGATTGGCATTTTTGCCGGTAATAAGCATAGCGATCTGATCGGCGCGGCTGAACAGCATTCCCGCGCGCTCGCCAATTTTACTGCTATCGACCAGCGCGACCAGTTTCCCGACGACGCTGAGCATTTTTTGTTCCGCCATGGCGGTTAGCATATCGGTTTTGTACAGGCCATCCGCGGTTAAGCCCTTTCCGCTGGTAAACATCCAGTGGCCAGCATAGAGACTGTTTTCACTTCCCTGCGGGCTCAGGGTAATCGACTGGCTTTTATTATACTGACCCCCCATGATAATCACGCTGTCATGCTCTTGATCGATCAGATAATTCGCCAGCGGCAGATAGTTGGTAATGATCTGTACCGGCTTCCCGCACATTTCGCGCCCCAGCAGGAAAGCGGTGGAGCCGCAGTTAATCACTACGCTTTCACCTGGGTTCACCAGCTGCGACGCCGCTTTCGCGATGCGTACTTTTTCATCGTGGTTTTGCGCCTGGTGCAGATTCATCGGCGTCCAGCGGGGCCGCTGTTGGGTAATGGCCTCTGCGCCGTTGCGCACTTTTTTAAGTTTCCCGCTTTCGTCGAGCTTGTTGATGTCGCGGCGCGCTGTCGCCGGGGAGATCCCCAGACGCTCAATCACGTTTTCGACGGTAACAAAGCCCAACTGTGCCAGCATATCCAGCAGTATTTGATGTCTTTGTGCTTCAGTCATGAGCTATTCCGATACAAATTGATTTGAAAAGATGATATTTGAAATAGCCTGGAAATACTAAAGTAAATGGAAAAAATGCCGGGTAATCCCGGCATGATATCGACTCACAGGAAGGATTTGAACGGTAGATCGGGTTCAATGGTAAAGCAATCGTCAAACCCACGCGGATAGTGGTATTCGAAATTGTCTTTATCCAGCGGCCAGGTAAACTTGCCGCCAACCTGCCAGATAAACGGTTTAAAACCATACTTCAGGCGATCTTTCTTCATTTCCCATAGCACGCGGATCTCTTGCGGATCGGCCTGGAAGTTCGACCAGATATCGTGATGGAACGGGATCACCACTTTGGTATTCAGCGATTCCGCCATGCGTAAAATATCCGCGCTGGTCATTTTGTCCGTAATACCGCGTGGGTTTTCACCGTAAGAACCGAGCGCGACATCAATTTGATGTTCGTTGCCGTGTTTCGCGTAGTAGTTGGAATAGTGAGAATCGCCGCTGTGATAGAGATTGCCGCCCGGCGTTTTAAACAGATAGTTAACCGCGCGTACATCCATGCCGTCCGGCAGTACGCCAGCGGCTTTCTGATCGGCGGGCAGGGTGATTAATGCGGTACGGTCAAAGGCATCAAGCGCATGAATTTCAATATCTTTCACTTTCACGACATCGCCCGGTTTTACCACGATGCAGCGTTCTTTCGGCACGCCCCAGCCAACCCATAAATCCACGCAGGTCTGCGGGCCGATAAACGGAACATCATCGGCGCAATTCTGCATTACGGCAGCCGCGACATTGACGTCAATGTGATCGTTATGGTCGTGGGTCGCCAGTACGGCGTCAATTTGACGGATAGCGAAAGGATCGAGAACAAACGGCGTAGTGCGCAGGTTAGGCTGTAATTTTTTGACGCCAGCCATACGCTGCATCTGATGGCCGGTTTTCATCAACGGATTACCGTGGCTCTGTTTACCGGTACCGCACCAGAAATCGACGCATACGTTAGTGCCGCCTTCAGATTTTAGCCAGATACCGGTACAGCCCAGCCACCACATAGCGAACGTACCCGGCGCGACCTGCTCTTGCTCAATCTCTTCGTTCAGCCAGCTTCCCCACTCCGGAAACGTGCTCAGAATCCATGATTCACGCGTGATGCTTTGTACTTTACTCATCGCATTTACCTTCATGTTTGTTCAAAATGGTTCAAAACGTGATTTGTTTTGATTAAGCCTGACACTATTTTCTCAAGAAGGCAATGGGCTATTTTTTGACTTTTGGGTAGAGGAGAACGCAGTCAGAAGAAAATTTAATCTTTTCTGGCGTCATGGGGATGTATTCATCTTTATGATTTTACTTATTTTAATGAAGAAATGAGTTATTTATAAGTAAACCATGTATTAAGTGTGCTAATTATTTGCGCGCTACGTCACATTTAATCAAATTCAATCTTGTTGTGATTACTTTTGAAAATTACAGTGGAGGGACATTATTCTGAGCGCCTGCGACTCAGCAACCTTGTCTACCGGAGATCGTTATGGAGATCCTCTACAACATCTTTACCATTTTCTTTAATCAGGTAATGACCAATGCCCCGCTATTACTGGGTATTGTGACCTGCCTGGGCTATATCCTGCTGCGTAAAAGCGTCAGCGTGATCATCAAAGGGACGATCAAAACCATCATTGGCTTCATGCTGCTACAGGCCGGGTCCGGCATTCTGACCAGCACCTTTAAACCGGTGGTGGCGAAAATGTCTGAGGTCTACGGCATCAACGGCGCGATTTCCGATACCTATGCTTCGATGATGGCAACGATCGAACGGATGGGTGATGCGTATAGTTGGGTAGGCTACGCGGTGTTGCTCGCGCTGGCGCTGAATATTTGTTACGTCTTGTTGCGACGCATTACCGGTATTCGCACCATCATGTTGACCGGGCACATCATGTTCCAGCAGGCGGGGCTGATTGCGGTCTCTTTCTATATCTTCGGCTATTCCATGTGGACCACCATTATCTGCACGGCGATACTGGTTTCCCTGTACTGGGGTATTACCTCCAACATGATGTATAAGCCGACTCAGGAAGTGACCGATGGCTGTGGTTTCTCTATTGGTCACCAGCAGCAGTTTGCTTCCTGGATTGCCTATAAAGTCGCGCCGTTCCTGGGCAAAAAAGAGGAAAGCGTTGAAGACCTCAAACTGCCGGGCTGGCTGAATATTTTCCACGACAACATCGTCTCCACGGCGATTGTAATGACCATCTTCTTTGGTGCCATTCTGCTCTCCTTCGGTATCGACACCGTGCAGGCGATGGCGGGCAAAGTGCACTGGACGGTCTACATCCTGCAAACCGGTTTCTCCTTTGCGGTGGCGATCTTCATCATCACTCAGGGCGTGCGCATGTTTGTGGCAGAACTCTCTGAGGCCTTTAACGGTATCTCCCAGCGTCTGATTCCGGGCGCAGTACTGGCGATTGACTGTGCGGCTATTTATAGCTTCGCGCCGAACGCGGTGGTCTGGGGCTTTATGTGGGGCACCATTGGTCAGCTGATTGCGGTTGGCATCCTGGTTGCCTGCGGCTCCTCGATCCTGATTATTCCTGGCTTTATCCCGATGTTCTTCTCTAACGCCACTATCGGCGTGTTCGCTAACCACTTCGGCGGCTGGCGTGCGGCGCTGAAAATTTGTCTGGTGATGGGGATGATTGAAATCTTTGGTTGCGTCTGGGCGGTGAAACTCACCGGTATGAGTGCCTGGATGGGTATGGCGGACTGGTCGATTCTGGCACCGCCGATGATGCAGGGCTTCTTCTCCCTCGGTATCGCCTTTATGGCCGTCATCATTGTAATTGCACTGGCTTATATGTTCTTCGCTGGCCGCGCACTGCGCGCAGAAGAAGATGCAGAAAAACAACTGGCAGAACAGTCTGCTTAATAAGGAGTTTTGATTATGACCGTACGTATTCTGGCTGTGTGTGGCAACGGACAAGGCAGTTCCATGATCATGAAAATGAAAGTGGACCAGTTTTTAACCCAATCAAACATTGACCACACGGTAAACAGCTGCGCGGTTGGCGAGTACAAAAGCGAGTTGAGCGGCGCGGATATCATCATCGCTTCTACCCATATTGCAGGCGAAATCAGCGTGACCGGCAACAAATATGTGGTTGGCGTGCGCAACATGCTCTCTCCAGCTGACTTCGGCCCGAAACTGCTGGAAGTGATCAAAGAACATTTCCCGCAAGATGTGAAGTAAGGATGCAACATGAAATTACGTGATTCACTGGCGGAGAATAATTCTATCCGCCTGCAGGCTGAAGCGAATACCTGGCAGGAAGCCGTCAAGATCGGCGTCGATTTACTGGTGGCTGCCGACGTGGTGGAGCCGCGCTATTACCAGGCCATTCTCGATGGCGTTGAGCAGTTTGGCCCCTATTTTGTGATTGCCCCCGGCCTGGCGATGCCGCATGGCCGCCCGGAAGAAGGGGTCAAGAAAACCGGTTTTTCTCTGGTGACCCTGAAAAAGCCGCTGGAGTTCAACCACGAAGATAACGATCCGGTGGATATTCTGATCACCATGGCGGCAGTAGACGCCAATACCCATCAGGAAGTAGGCATCATGCAGATCGTTAATCTGTTTGAAGACGAAGCCAATTTTGACCGTTTACGCGCCTGCCGTACCGCGCAGGAAGTCCTGGATCTCATTGACCGCACCAACGCGGCAGCTTAAGAAGGAATTGAACATGTCATTACCGATGTTGCAAGTCGCGCTGGACAACCAGACTATGGATAGCGCCTATGAAACCACTCGCCTGATTGCCGAAGAAGTCGATATCATTGAAGTGGGCACCATTCTGTGCGTGGGCGAAGGCGTGCGCGCCGTTCGCGACCTGAAAGCGCTCTATCCGCACAAAATCGTGCTGGCGGACGCCAAAATTGCCGATGCCGGTAAAATCCTCTCCCGTATGTGTTTCGAAGCCAACGCGGACTGGGTAACGGTCATTTGCTGCGCTGACATCAACACTGCGAAAGGTGCGCTGGATGTGGCAAAAGAGTTCAACGGCGACGTGCAGATCGAGCTGACCGGTTACTGGACCTGGGAACAGGCGCAGCAGTGGCGTGATGCGGGCATTCAGCAAGTGGTTTATCACCGCAGCCGTGACGCGCAGGCCGCAGGCGTGGCGTGGGGCGAGGCGGATATTACCGCGATTAAGCGGCTGTCCGATATGGGCTTTAAAGTGACCGTGACCGGCGGGCTGGCGCTGGAAGACCTGCCGCTGTTCAAAGGCATTCCGATCCATGTCTTTATCGCGGGGCGCAGCATTCGCGATGCCGAATCGCCGGTAGAAGCCGCACGGCAGTTCAAACGCTCCATTGCCCAACTGTGGGGCTAAGGAGCGGCTATGCTGTCGAAACAAATTCCGCTCGGCATCTATGAAAAAGCGCTCCCTGCTGGGGAGTGCTGGCTGGAGCGCCTGCGGCTAGCGAAAACGCTGGGTTTTGACTTCGTTGAAATGTCGGTGGACGAGACCGACGCCCGACTGGCGCGGCTCGACTGGAGTCGCGAGCAGCGCCTGGCGCTGGTGAGCGCGGTTGCTGAAACCGGCGTGCGCGTGCCGTCCATGTGTCTGAGCGCGCATCGTCGTTTTCCACTCGGTAGCGAAGATGACGCGGTACGGGCGCAGGGGCTGGAGATTATGCGTAAAGCGATTCAGTTTGCGCAGGACGTCGGGATTCGCGTCATTCAACTGGCGGGGTACGACGTTTACTATCAGCAGGCCAACGACGAAACGCGTTGCCGCTTCCGCGATGGGTTAAAAGAGAGCGTTGATATGGCCAGCCGCGCCCAGGTGACGCTGGCGATGGAGATCATGGACTACCCGCTGATGAATTCCATCAGTAAAGCGCTGGGCTATGCTCACTACCTCAATAACCCGTGGTTCCAGCTCTATCCGGATATCGGCAATCTGTCTGCCTGGGATAACGACGTACAGATGGAGCTACAGGCGGGAATCGGGCATATCGTCGCGGTACACGTCAAAGATACTAAACCCGGCGTGTTCAAAAATGTGCCGTTTGGCGAAGGCGTTGTCGATTTCGAACGCTGCTTCGAAACGCTCAAACAGAGTGGCTATTGCGGGCCCTATCTGATTGAGATGTGGAGCGAAACAGCAGAGAACCCGGCGGCAGAGGTAGCGAAAGCGCGTGACTGGGTGAAAGCGCGCATGGCCAGCGCCGGTCTGGTGGAGGCAGCCTAATGCAAAAACTCAAGCAGCAGGTATTTGACGCTAACATGGATTTGCCCCGTTATGGACTGGTGACGTTTACCTGGGGCAACGTCAGCGCTATCGATCGCGAACGCGGGCTGGTGGTAATTAAGCCAAGCGGTGTCGCCTATGAAACCATGCAGGCAGATGACATGGTGGTGGTGGATATGGATGGCAAAGTGGTGGGGGGAGGTTATCGTCCTTCTTCCGATACCGCTACCCATCTGGCGCTGTATCAACGCTATCCGTCGCTTGGCGGCGTCGTTCATACCCACTCCACCCACGCCACGGCATGGGCGCAGGCGGGGATGGCTATTCCAGCGCTCGGCACCACGCACGCGGACTATTTCTTTGGCGATATTCCTTGTACCAGAGCGTTAAGCGAAGAAGAAGTGCAGGGCGAGTACGAGCTGAACACCGGTAAGGTGATTATCGAAACGCTGGGCGAGGTGGAACCGCTGCATACGCCAGGCATTGTCGTGTATCAACACGGGCCGTTCGCCTGGGGGAAAGATGCGCACGATGCGGTACATAACGCGGTCGTCATGGAGGAAGTGGCGCGAATGGCGTGGATTGCGCGCGGTATTAACCCTGGCCTCAACCCCATCGACGATTATCTGATGAACAAGCACTTCATGCGTAAGCATGGCCCGAATGCGTATTACGGGCAGAAGTAAAACAACGCTCCGGGATCCTATCCCTCAGGGATGTAATTGGTCAGATTCCGGAGCTTCTTTCATAACACTCTATAGAATCATACTACTGTGTCTATCAACGGATTGTTTGTTAAAACTGACCCACAGCGGCGTCGGTATGGAGTAGCTGCGTTAATTGGTTTTGCAGCGGGTATTATTTCAGCATTTGTAAAATGGGGCGCGGAAGTTCCTTTACCGCCGCGAACGTTTTCCGGCGGGCGCGATGAGTTTAATCCACCGTATATTTTTTTGCGGGATTATTTAGGCATTGACCCAACACAAACGGTTTATACCTTTTCTGAGCATGTTATTAACCCTGTGATGGTAACTCACATTATCTTTTCGCTGGTGTTCGCAATAGGTTACTGCGTCGTCGCGGAAATTTTCCCGAAAGTTAAATTATGGCAGGGGATACTGGCGGGGCTGATTGTTACGGTTGTCGTGCATGGCATATTCTGCCCGGCGCTGAACTTAACGCCTCCGCTTACACAACTTCCTTTTGACGAGTACGCTTCTGAAATTCTGGGACATGTATTTTGGTTTTGGGTGATTGAATTAATGCGCCGCGATCTGCGAAACCGCATAACGCATGAGCCGGATGCCGAAGTGCCATTAACAACCCGATAAGCGAAAAAAATGCCCCCTGACCAGGGGGCAAAACTATGGCATTTTCCTGATACTAGCGATAAATCTCCGCGCTGGCATGCATGTTGCCGTTACTACCGGGCTCCCGTAACAAAATCGGGTGGTAGTACGTTGCGCCTCGCGCATCAGTTTCTTCTTTCAGCGCCTGGCGGGCCTCGCTTTCGGTCGCGAAATTATGGTTTATGTAAATCACGCCTAAGCTCTGTATATCGTCCATATTTCTGACCTGACGTTATCAATTTCAATGGCTGCCATTGTATTTACGCTGAGCAAAAATCCAGCCAGAAGGGGGAAAATACGGAAGAACATAGTGACCTCCTCGGCGGCGGTTGCTGACCTGGCCCTGCCTCCTTTTTTGTGAACCTCTGATGTTATTTTAATCGCTACCAGCAGGAGCGATAGCGACCATTTCTGATGCAGTTGTTCAAAAAATTACCGCATTTCCCGCTTCTGCCTGATAAATCGTCAACTCGCTAGCTGTTATGGTGGTTAACAGGTCGGTATCTCAGCCTTAATCTTTTACATTTCAGAACTGATCGGCAGGCACATAAATAATCGAACTATTGCCTTGAGTTTCGCCGGGCGTGTCAGTATTATAACGCGTCATTTTTCAGCCGACCTTTAACACGTTCCTTGCCTCCATGGGCCGCGGCTGACCCAGACAGGAGGCTGAATAATCCGTAAGGAGCAATTCGATGCGTCATTACGAAATCGTTTTTATGGTCCATCCTGACCAGAGCGAACAGGTTCCGGGCATGATCGAGCGTTACTCTGCCGCCATCACTGGCGCAGAAGGCAAGATCCACCGTCTGGAAGACTGGGGCCGCCGTCAGCTGGCTTACCCGATCAACAAACTGCACAAAGCGCACTATGTTCTGATGAACGTTGAAGCGCCGCAGGAAGTGATCGATGAGCTGGAAACTACCTTCCGCTTCAACGATGCCGTTATCCGCAGCATGGTTATGCGTACTAAGCACGCTGTTACCGAAGCTTCTCCGATGGTTAAAGCGAAAGACGAGCGCCGTGAGCGTCGCGATGATTTCGCTAACGAAACCGCAGATGATGCTGAAGCTGGGGATTCTGAAGAGTAATTTCTGATGACCAACCGTCTGGCGTTGTCCGGCACCGTGTGCAGGGCCCCCCTTCGAAAGGTCAGTCCATCAGGAATTCCGCATTGCCAGTTCGTGCTTGAGCATCGTTCTGTGCAAGAGGAAGCCGGCTTTCACCGGCAGGCGTGGTGCCAAATGCCCGTTATTGTTAGCGGACACGAAAACCAGGCCATTACTCACAGTATAACGGTCGGCAGCCGCATAACCGTTCAGGGGTTTATCTCTTGCCACAAGGCAAAGAACGGTCTGAGCAAAATGGTTCTGCATGCCGAGCAGATTGAATTGATAGATTCTGGAGACTAGCCATATGGCACGTTATTTCCGTCGTCGCAAGTTCTGCCGTTTCACCGCGGAAGGCGTTCAAGAGATCGACTATAAAGATATCGCTACGCTGAAAAACTACATCACCGAAAGCGGTAAGATTGTCCCAAGCCGTATCACCGGTACCCGTGCAAAATACCAGCGTCAGCTGGCTCGCGCTATCAAACGCGCTCGCTACCTGTCTCTGCTGCCGTACACTGATCGCCATCAGTAATCGGTCACGGTCCATTAATACGACTTTGAGAGGATAAGGTAATGCAAGTTATTCTGCTTGATAAAGTAGCAAACCTGGGTAGCCTGGGTGATCAGGTTAACGTTAAAGCGGGCTATGCTCGTAACTTCCTGGTACCACAGGGTAAAGCTGTTCCGGCTACCAAGAAAAACGTTGAATACTTCGAAGCACGTCGCGCTGAACTGGAAGCTAAACTGGCTGACGTTCTGGCTGCTGCAAATGCACGCGCAGAGAAAATCAACACCCTGGAAACCGTTACTATCGCGTCTAAAGCAGGCGACGAAGGTAAACTGTTCGGTTCCATCGGTACTCGCGACATCGCTGACGCTGTGACTGCAGCTGGCGTTGACGTGGCTAAGAGCGAAGTTCGTCTGCCGAACGGCGTTCTGCGTACCACTGGCGAACACGAAGTGAACTTCCAGGTTCACAGCGAAGTATTCGCAAAAGTTATCATCAACGTGGTTGCTGAGTAATCAGGCATTCTCGTTTTTGCTAGCAACGAAACGTCGGCCCAGCGCCGACGTTTTGCTTTTTTAACCCCATCGCTTTTCGACTGGCTATCTCCCCCTCTTTTCGCGATAATCAAAAATAAAACATTATTTTAATTTCTTGGTGAAAGAATGGATACCCAACGCCAGGCCTCCCCGTTTGCCCGCAAAAACGTCGTTTATGTGTGTGCCGCATTTTGTTGCCTGCTATGGGGCAGCGCTTATCCAGCCATCAAAAGCGGTTATGACCTCTTTCAGATAGCCACCGACGATATCCCTTCTAAAATTGTTTTTGCTGGTTATCGTTTTTTGTTTGCGGGTGGGTTGCTGCTACTGTTCGCGTTGCTTCAGCGTAAACCGATTGGTCGGTTTCGTCCGCGCCAGTTTGCTCAGTTAACGTTACTGGGGCTGACTCAGACGTCGCTGCAATATCTCTTTTTCTATATCGGCCTTGCGTTTACCTCCGGCGTGAAAGGCTCAATCATGAACGCGACAGGCACATTCTTCAGCGTATTGCTGGCGCATTTTATTTATCAGAACGACCGATTGAGCTACAACAAAACGCTCGGCTGTATTCTGGGCTTTGCGGGCGTCATGGTGGTGAACGTCAGCAACGGCCTGGATTTCAGCTTTAATCTGCCGGGAGAAGGCTCCGTGGTGCTGGCGGCGTTTATTCTTTCTGCGGCCACGTTGTATGGCAAACGTCTCTCGCAGACGGTCGATCCGATGGTCATGGCTGGCTATCAATTGGGGATTGGCGGTCTGGTACTGGTCATTGGCGGCTACGTTTTTGGCGGTACGCTGACGATACATGGCTTCTCGTCGGTGGCGATTTTAGTCTACCTGACGTTGCTCTCGTCGGTCGCTTTTGCGCTATGGAGCATTTTACTCAAATATAATCGCGTGGGGATGATTGCGCCGTTTAACTTTCTGATCCCGGTTTCCGGCGCTGCTCTTTCGGCTATTTTCCTCGGCGAGAATATTCTGGAGTGGAAATACATGATTGCGCTGGTGCTGGTGTGTTCGGGGATTTGGTGGGTGAATAAGGTGAAGCGGTAATGCTTCACCTGAACGAATAGGGTATAGGCGGGGTAAGGCGTAGCCGGCGTTACTGTGCGCGAATAAAACTGCCGTCAGGCTGACGCGTAAACAGCACCTGTTGGCCGTTATCGCCATCTATCGTTAAACCTGTCACCACCCCGCTGGCATTCTGGCGAATTTTAATCATTTGACCATTTTTGAGATTACTCAGCGGCTTGCCAGCGCCTTCTACCTGCGCCATTGCATAAACGTCTGTTGGGGGAAGTCCGTGGTCACGGAACAGTTGCGCCAGAGTTTTACCAGGCTCTACCCGGTACGAGCGCCACTGTTGACCGATGCCGCTATCCTGCTGGAAAGGCTGCGTTTGCGGCTGGTTTTGTTCTTCCGGCTGGCCTTCCTGGATAGGTTCCGGCGCAACGGGCGCCACCTGATCCGGATCGTTTTGCGGCGCGACCAGTTGCGCCTGAAGCTGGGCCTCCGTCGGCGGCTGTGATTGCGATTGCAGATCCAATTGCGCTTCCCGCGTGACGACAGGCGAGTCGCTGGTCTCGCTGGCGGGCAGCAGGAAACCGATCACCAGCACGATAGCGGCAATGATAATGCCACGACGATGCATAGGCGGCAGCGGCTCCATGATGCGAAAATTATCCGGCGCGTGCCAGATTTTCGCCAGGGTTGGTTTTAATTCA
The DNA here is from genome assembly GCF_026247685.1 of Salmonella sp. 2018103. Taxonomy (NCBI): domain Bacteria; kingdom Pseudomonadati; phylum Pseudomonadota; class Gammaproteobacteria; order Enterobacterales; family Enterobacteriaceae; genus Salmonella; species Salmonella sp. 2018103. Next base: position 4,030,202 of record NZ_CP111029.1, on the reverse strand, counting down.
AAGCGCCCGGGCATGGTTTACCTCCTGCTCCGCATCTCGTTCCTTAATCATAGAGTATAGATGGCTAACGCTATGATACTGGTAGTGCTATCCGCTTTCGTGACATCAATACGGATAATCTATTGTTTCTTTTTCCCTGCGATTTGTCATCCTCCCTGAGACAAAGTTTTACCAGAAGAAGCGTGGCTGTTATGCTGCCCGCTACTTTTTTGATATCCGATGAAGGAAAAATAATGGCCACCCCGACTTTTGACACTATTGAAGCGCAAGCGAGCTATGGCATTGGTTTGCAGGTAGGGCAGCAGCTTAGCGAATCCGGTCTTGAAGGGCTATTGCCTGAAGCGCTGGTTGCAGGTATTGCTGATGCGCTGGAAGGTAAACACCCGGCGGTTCCTGTTGATGTGGTGCATCGCGCGCTGCGTGAAATTCATGAGCGTGCGGACACGGTGCGTCGTGAGCGTTTCAAAGCGATGGCGGCCGAAGGCGTGAAATACCTGGAAGAAAACCGCGAAAAAGACGGTGTGAACAGTACTGAATCTGGTTTACAGTTCCGCGTTCTGACGCAGGGCGAAGGCGCGATTCCGGCGCGTACCGACCGCGTACGCGTGCATTACACCGGTAAGCTTATTGATGGCACCGTATTTGACAGCTCCGTCGCGCGCGGCGAACCGGCTGAATTCCCGGTAAATGGCGTGATCGCCGGCTGGATTGAAGCGCTGACTCTGATGCCGGTAGGTTCCAAATGGGAACTGACTATCCCACAGGAGCTGGCCTATGGCGAGCGTGGGGCCGGGGCATCTATTCCGCCATTCAGCACCCTGGTGTTTGAGGTGGAACTGCTGGAAATTCTCTAAGCGCTCCGGGTTTGCCGGATGACGGCGTAAACGCCTTATCCGGCAACCCTGACTTCAGCAGATGCCAATATTTTATTTTGCAAATGGCGTCGTTACGTGTATTTTTGTGAGCTAATTCGCATTATCAAAGTGATATAACACTCATTTTAAACATAAAATTAACATTGTATTTGAATCTTAGTATTCATCCCGCCGATTCTTACCTAATATCGATGAGTCCTGATAACAGGATCGTCGTATCATAGACCAAAGGCCGTAGAGCCCGCACAACACAGACAGGTACAGGAAGAAAAACATGGTAGATCAGGTAAAAGTCGCAGCCGACGAACAGGCTCCGGCTGAACAGTCGCTACGGCGCAATCTTACAAACCGTCATATACAGCTTATCGCTATTGGCGGCGCTATTGGTACCGGTCTGTTTATGGGATCGGGTAAAACGATCAGTCTCGCCGGACCGTCGATCATTTTTGTGTATATGATCATCGGTTTTATGCTTTTTTTCGTGATGCGCGCCATGGGGGAATTGCTGCTCTCGAATCTGGAATATAAATCGTTTAGCGATTTTGCTTCCGACCTGCTTGGCCCCTGGGCGGGATATTTCACCGGCTGGACGTACTGGTTTTGCTGGGTAGTGACCGGTATGGCTGACGTGGTGGCGATTACCGCCTACGCGCAGTTCTGGTTTCCCGGCCTTTCCGATTGGGTCGCCTCGCTGGCGGTAGTGATCCTGCTGCTAAGCCTCAACCTCGCCACCGTTAAAATGTTTGGTGAAATGGAATTTTGGTTTGCTATGGTCAAAATCGTCGCCATCGTGGCGTTGATTGTGGTCGGGCTGGTCATGATTGCGATGCACTTTAAATCGCCGACAGGCGTTGAAGCGTCTTTTGCGCATCTGTGGAATGACGGCGGCTGGTTCCCGAAAGGTATTAGCGGGTTCTTTGCCGGTTTCCAGATTGCGGTGTTCGCCTTCGTGGGCATTGAGCTGGTCGGTACTACCGCCGCAGAAACTAAAGATCCGGAAAAATCGCTGCCGCGCGCGATTAACTCAATACCGATCCGTATCATCATGTTCTACGTCTTTGCGCTGATTGTCATTATGTCGGTGACGCCGTGGAGTTCCGTGGTGCCGGATAAGAGCCCGTTTGTTGAGCTGTTTGTACTGGTGGGTCTGCCTGCCGCCGCTAGCGTGATCAACTTTGTTGTGCTGACCTCGGCGGCGTCTTCCGCCAACAGCGGCGTCTTCTCGACCAGCCGTATGCTGTTTGGCCTGGCGCAAGAAGGCGTGGCGCCAAAAGCGTTCGCTAAGCTATCGAAACGCGCGGTACCGGCGAAAGGCCTGACCTTCTCCTGTATCTGCCTGCTGGGCGGCGTGGTTATGCTGATGGTCAACCCGAGCGTGATTGGCGCATTCACCATGATCACTACGGTTTCGGCTATCCTGTTTATGTTTGTCTGGACCATCATTCTGTGTTCATACCTGGTGTACCGCAAAAAGCGTCCCCACTTGCATGAAAAATCCATCTATAAGATGCCGCTCGGTAAGCTGATGTGCTGGGTCTGTATGGCGTTCTTTGCGTTCGTGCTGGTATTACTGACGCTGGAAGACGATACGCGCCAGGCGCTGATCGTGACGCCGCTGTGGTTTATCGCGTTGGGTCTGGGCTGGCTGTTGATAGGTAAGAAACGGATGGCGGGAATGCGTTAATTGTTTTGCCCGGTAGCGCTGGCGCTTACCGGGCTTACAGCGTAGCGTTGATTTGTAGGCCGGATAAGGCGCGGTTTACAGCCGCCATCCGGCAAAATGCCTGGCTGGCGATTATTCCCCGGCCAGCGCGCGTGGGAACAGCACGTTATTCTCCAGGCTGATGTGCTCCATCAGATCATCAATCATCTCATTAATGCCGTTATACATCGCTTTCCAGGTGGTGCAGGCTTCTGGCGGCGGCGTTACATTTTGGGTGACGTGTTTGATGACGTCTACCAGCTCTCCCGCCTCGTCATGCTCGCTTTCCATTACGCTTATCGGGCCCGTTGCCTGGCGACCCATACCCTGTTTGATCATGGGAAACAGGATCTGTTCTTCTTTCATCATATGGCTGGAAAGCTCTTCATGCAGCGCGGTGAGATATTTTGTCAGGCCGCGTGGGACGTTTGGCTTATCCGCGTGAACGCGTTCCACTTTGGTTGCCTGCAGGATAAGCTCCGGCAGTTGTTCGCGGTGTCGATCATGATAGCGCACAACGATATGGTCAATAATGTCCGCCAGCGGAACGGCGCGCCAGTCTTTTTCGATGGGCTGTTCAGCCAATTGCGCCAGTTGCGCTTCAATGATGTCAATATCGACGTCGTGACGCGCGGCGGCGCGCGCCAGCGTCTGTTTTCCGCCGCAGCAGTAATCCATATCGTACTGGCGAAACAGCGCCGATGCGCGGGGAATAGAGAGCGCCAGTTCGCCTAAAGGTTGATCGCGATAAGCCATAGCCGTTACCTCATTTGCAATAATATAAGTTGTACTTTAAATGCATCTTTAAGGCGAGGCTATAACTCTTTCGGGGGGCGTATAATTTAAGCCAGGATGAGATTAGCGTTCCGTGACCGGAACGACGGTCGCTTTTTCCGGTTTCGCTCTCACGGCAATGACCACGCCCGCCACCAGGAGCGCAATGCCGCTTAACGTCAGGAATGGCGGGATTTCCTGGCGCAGAATGAAGGTATAGAGCAGTCCCGCCAACGTTTCAAAAACAATCAGCGGCCCTAAAATCACGGTTGGCAATTTTTGGCTGGCGATATTCCAGCACAGCGCGCCCACCCAGGAACACAGCACCGCGATGGCGATCATCAGACCGATAAACAGCGCGGGATGCGGGCCAAAGGGCAGGGTAAACAACGGTTTCTGGATACTCAGCCACAGACAGACCGCCGCATAGCCGATTAACGAGACCGGCAGCGTAACCAGCGCCTGCGCCGTTGCCCACATCATGGGATGTTTGTCGGGATTTTCCCGCAGCCAGCGGGCGTTGCGCAGCGCATACCATGCCCAGCACGCTACGGAAATCAGCGCCAGCACAACGCCTGAACCATAGCGCCAGCCGCTAACATCGGACAATCCCTGGCTAAGTTCAGCAATATTGACGCACAGCAGGCCAAAACCGATAAGCGCCAGCGCGGGCGCTAAACGCAGCCAGGATAATCTGCCGTCTCGTTGGCTATAGAGAACGTTAGCGAAAAGCGGAATGACGACCGGCAATGTCCCGATGATCATCGTCGACACCGGCGCGCCGGTTCGCTGAATGGCGCTGGCGAGGCAGGCGTAATAGATTACATTGCCCATCAGGGTCAGCGACAGGGCGGTGGACCAGTCTTTGCGCGTCAACTGGCGTAACCGCGTGCGGCCTAACCAGGCAATCGGCAGGGCAATCAGCCCCAGCGCCAGATAGCGTCCCATTGACTGTAAGAGGGCCGGGTAATCCGGTACGATTAACGGGCCGACGAAAATCAATCCCCACATTAGCCCTGCCAGCAGGGCATATAGCACGCCGCTAATCATCAGATTCTCCTCATAAACCGTTCCGTCATTATCAGAGAAGGTCTATGAGGATGCCACATAAATTAACTAAATTTTAACACTTACAGTGCGGAGCGAAGGCTTTCTGTGAGCGTCGTCGTCGGGCGACCGATGAGTTTACGCAGCGTATGGCTGTCATCAAACAGGCCGCCTTTCGCCGCGCCAGCGTCAGAATTGGCCAACATATCCGCCAGTCCGTCAGGCAGGCCTGCGCCTTTCAGCGCGGCGGCAAAATCGACTTCGCTCAGGTTCTGGTAGACGATTTTTTTTCCGCTCTGATGAGTAAGTTCATCCGCCAACTGGCTTAATGTCCAGGCGTCATCACCCGCCAGTTCGTAGACATTCCCGGCGTGACCCTCTTCACGGATGACGCGCGCGGCGGCGGCGGCATAGTCAGCGCGCATTGCGGAGGCGATTTTCCCTTCTCCCGCTGCGCCAATAAAGACGCCATGCTTCAGCGCGGCAGGGACGCTCGCCAGGTAGTTTTCCGTATACCAGCCGTTACGTAATAGCGTGTGAGGAATACCTGACTCAGCCAGCATTTTTTCCGTTTCAATATGTTCATCGGCGAGCGCCAGCGGCGATTTATCCGCATGTAGCAGACTGGTATAGGCGATGAATTTCACCTTCGCGGCAATGGCGGCCTGAATGACGTTGCGGTGCTGCGCGGTGCGTTGTCCCACTTCGCTGGATGATATAAGCAGCAGTTTATCAACACCCTGTAAGGCGGTGGTCAGCGCGGCTTCGTTAGCGTAATCCGCCTGGCGAACGGCAATCCCGCGCTGACTGAGCGGGGCGGCTTTTTTCGGGTTACGGACGATCGCGACGAGGTGACTGGCGGGCGTCGTTTTTAGCAGGTTTTCAATAACGTGTTGGCCCAGTTGGCCTGTTGCGCCAGTGATAGCAATCATGGTGAACTCCTCAGTGTTGGTCTTGTGTTTTATTACGCTACCACCTAAACTTACTTTTAGTAAGTACGTACAAAAAGGTAAGTATCAATGCGCGCTCATACTCTTTCCCGGCAGTTGCGTGAAGGCAATCTCTTTGCTGAACAGTGCCCGTCCCGTGAGGTGTTAAAACATGTCACCAGTCGCTGGGGCGTACTGATTCTGGTCGCGTTACGCGACGGTACACACCGTTTTAGCGACCTGCGTCGCAAGATGGGAGGCGTGAGTGAAAAGATGCTGGCGCAGTCGCTACAGGCGCTTGAACAGGACGGATTTCTCAACCGGGTGTCATATCCAGTTGTTCCGCCGCATGTGGAGTACAGCCTGACGCCGCTTGGCGAGCAGGTGAGCGATAAAGTCGCCGCGCTGGCGGACTGGATAGAACTGAATTTGCCGCAGGTATTGGCGCAGCGGGACCGTTTATCAGATGGCGGCTAGCGCTTTATTCGGCCTGCCAGTCAGGCCGAATAAACGCAGCGCCATACGGGACTCACGTTACTTGCTCAAATCCACCTGATAAATGGCAAAACCAATATCATCGACGGCAACCTTCTTCATCGGATACTGCCCTTTCGCTTTAATGAAGGCAGCGGCTTTATCACCTGGCGATGTTTCAAAGCGGATATCCAGCGCCGTATCGCTGTGGATTGGCGCCAGACGCCAGTTATTATCCGCCGCCGGATGGATTTCGCCCGCGCGTTTTGACTCTGCGCCAATCCATGCCGCCAGCACGGCGCGATTTTCATCCGGAGACGCAAAGGCGATATGGCTGTCGCCCGTGCCGGCAAACTTGCCGCCGTAAGCGCGATAGTTATTCGTGGCGACCAGGAACGTAGCGTTCGGGTCGACAGGCTTACCGTTAAAGGTCAGGTTTTTAATACGTTCCGCCTGCGGATTCACCATCTGGCATTCGCCATCATAGCGGGCGGGCTGTGACACATCGATTTGATAATTCACGCCATCAATGACATCGAAATTATAGGTGCGAAAGCCATCCCAATTGATCAACGATTGCGGTTTGTTGCTGTGAATATCAATCTGATTAAATTGTCCGGCAGAACATTCCAGCCACTCTTTTACCTCCTTGCCGCTGGCTTTCACCACCACCAGCGTATTCGGATAGAGATAAAGATCGGCGGCGTTACGGAAGGTCAACTGGCCTTTTTCCACTTCGACAAAACTGGCAGGATCGTTCTTACGCCCGCCAACTTTAAACGGCGCGGCGGCGGACAGCACCGGCAGTTTCGCCAGATCCGGATCGCCCTGAATAAAGTGTTCCACATACGCTTTTTGCGCGTTATTCACCACCTGTACGGTAGGATCGTCCTGCACCAGAGCAAGATAACTGTACATGTTATCGGCAGATTTACCGATGGGCTTGCTGACAAACTCGCGGGTGGCATCGTGATCGGCTTTCAGAATATCGACCAGCTTACTGTCTTCCGCCGCCAGCGACTTTTTAGCGGCGGCGTCATAGATAGGCCGCGCTTGTGCTTTCGCCTGCGTAACCTGCCATTTGCCGCTGTCGTTATTGAGCACCAGATCGACCACTCCCAGATGGTCGCCCCACATGCCAGGCATTACCGCAGGAATGCCGTTAAGCGTACCTTTGGCGATATCCGCGCCTTTGATGTCGGCAAAATCTTTACCGGGGAAGACGGCGTGGGCGTGGCCAAACATAATCGCGTCGACGCCGGGAACTTCGCTGAGGTAATAAACCGAGTTTTCCGCCATGCTGTGGTACGGATCGGCAGAAAGGCCTGAATGAGCAATGACTACCACGATATCTGCGCCTTTCTCGCGCATTTCGGGCACATATTTCCGGGCGGTTTCCGTAATGTCATTGACGGTAACTTTGCCGCTCAGATTCGCTTTATCCCAAATCATGATTTGCGGCGGAACAAAGCCGATATAGCCGATTTTCAGAGTTTGCGGGTTGCCGTCTTTATCAATAACGTTCGTCTCTTTAATCAGATAAGGCGTAAAGAGCGGCTTTTGGGTTTTAACGTCGATAATATTGGCGTTAACATAAGGGAATTTCGCGCCGGCCAGCGCGTTATGCAGATAGTCCAGACCATAATTAAACTCATGGTTGCCGAGGTTTCCAACCGCGTAATCCAGAGTGTTGAGCGCTTTATAGACCGGGTGAATATCACCGTCTTTGAGCCCTTTTGCCGCCATATAATCGCCCAGAGGGCTCCCCTGAATCAGGTCGCCGTTATCCACCAGCACGCTGTTTTTGACTTCATTTCGGGCGGCATGAATCAAACTTGCGGTACGTACCAATCCGAATTTTTCGGTTGCGGTATCCTTGTAATAATCGAAATCCATCATGTTGCTATGTAAATCAGTAGTTTCCATGATACGGAGATCGACGGTGGCCGCATTCACGCTGGCGGCGATCAGCGTAGCCAGAAGCGTTGCACTAAACTTAATCATCAGAGGCACCTTTTAAGAACGCAATAGAAAAGCCGGATAGTGAAAAATAGCGATGATAAACAGTGAAACCCGATATCGTTCCGACCGTCGCCAGAAGAAGGCGAAACCGCCCCATCCGGCCGATTTTTTGCGAGTGTTCACAGAAGGGTGAATCATGCCATGAAAGGTATTATCAAAACCGCAGACGGTATCACAGTTGGCGGAACCCTTAACGATCGGGTATAAGTAAAACAACGAGTTAACGCCCCCGTCATAAAGAGGTGGAGAATGTTAGAACAAGTATGCCAGCTTGCACGGAACGCGGGCGATGCCATTATGCAGGTTTATGATGGAGCCAAACCGATGGAGTACGCCCGCAAGCAGGACGATTCTCCAGTCACTGCGGCGGATATCGCCGCACATACCGTGATTCTCGAAGGGTTACGCACGCTCACGCCGGATATTCCGGTGCTTTCAGAAGAAGATCCGCCTGCCTGGGAAGTGCGCCAGCACTGGCAGCGCTACTGGCTGGTCGATCCGCTCGACGGCACCAAAGAGTTCATCAAGCGCAATGGCGAATTCACGGTCAATATCGCGCTGATTGAGCAGGGCAAACCGGTGTTGGGCGTGGTCTATGCGCCGGTGCTGAAAGTGATGTACTACGCGGCGGAAGGTAAGGCCTGGAAAGAGGAGTGCGGAGTGCGTAAGCAGATTCAGGTCCGGGATGCCCGCCCGCCGCTGGTGGTGATTAGCCGTTCGCATACGGATGATGAACTCACCGAATATCTCCAACAGCTTGGCGAACATCAGACAACTTCTATTGGTTCCTCGCTGAAATTCTGTCTTGTGGCGGAAGGCCAGGCGCAGCTTTACCCCAGATTTGGGCCGACCAGCGTCTGGGACACTGCCGCAGGTCATGCCATTGCCGTTGCAGCCGGGGCGCATGTTCACGACTGGCAGGGAAAAACGCTGGACTATACCCCTCGTGAATCGTTCCTTAACCCCGGCTTCCGGGTGACTATTTACTGAGGAGCTTATGCAGCAGGCCGACCACCTGCTGTACCTCTTGCTGGGTTAACGCGCCATCTTTCACCCATTGAACCCGACCGTCTTTGTCAAGCACAATGACGGCGGACCCCTCTTCTTTTAATTGCCAGGCGTTACGCGCCACGCCATTGCTGTCGACAATAAATTGCGACCACGGATAGAGCTTTTTATTACTTTCTATACTGCTACGCACGAACATACCGGAGCCTGGGATCGCATCATCGGTGTTCACAATTGTGGTCGTCTGGTATCTGTCATGCGGAAGCCCGGCGGATTTAATCGCTTCAATCAGCGTGGCGTTTTTTTCCTTCGCTGACGTTCGACCCGCAATGTGCAGCAGGACGCGCACTTTTCCCGCCAGCTGCGCGCTATTCCAGTTTTTATAACTAAACTCATCTTTATTCAACGTCAGTTCGCCACGATCGGCAATGCCTACCGGCGGCACCCGTTGGTTAACTTCAAGGTTATGCGCACAAGCCATTATGGGGAGTAGCAGACACGACATCGCCAGAATTTTACGTAGGGTCATGGTCATTCCTTCTTTATTTTTTTGCAGGTGATCCGACCACTTTGGGCCGATAGTTAATCATATGTGCGATTGATGCTTTTTCCCGCAAAGGGGATGCCAGTTTGCGGGCGGGCGCACACTTCCTGTGAAAAATGAAGGCATATACTGAGAAAAATGAGCTGATGTTTAGATAATTCTGAATAACTGTAATCAAAAGGTAAATATACTTATGCACACTGGAAACGACGTAGATATGGTCTATAGTCATATGGCATTAAAATTTGCGCCTTAAAACTGTTGGGCCGATTGTGGCACCGCAAGGGCGTAATACTCTGCAGGAGACAACAATGAAAATTTTCCAACGCTACAACCCGCTACAGGTGGCGAAGTACGTGAAGATCCTGTTCCGTGGACGGTTATATATCAAGGATGTTGGCGCTTTTGAGTTCGATAAGGGTAAGATTCTTATCCCAAAAGTGAGAGACAAGCAGCACTTGTCTGTGATGTCTGAAGTTAACCGTCAGGTTATGCGTCTGCAAACTGAGATGGCGTAACCAAAAGTGCTATGCAGTAGGTTAAAAAAGTAAAAAAAAACGGCTCCTGAATCAGGAGCCGTTGATGTTTCTGGCAAACGGATTTCAGGCCGCGCTGTCTTCTTTACCTTGCGCATCGGGCAGTTTCGGTGCCGGTACGTTGCTTTTATTGTCGAGACGCGTCACCAGCAACTGATCGATACGGTAGTTGTCGATATCCACCACTTCAAATTTGTAGCCGGAAAACTTCACCGAATCAGTACGTTTTGGGATCTTGCGCAGCATAAACATCATAAAGCCGCCAATGGTTTCATAGTTGCCGGATTGCGGAAACTCATCGATATCCAGCACGCGCATGACGTCGTCAATCGGCGTGCCGCCGTCAACCAGCCAGGAATTTTCATCGCGCGCCACAATTTGCTCTTCCAGTCCCTGGCCGACCAGGTCACCCATTAGCGTGGTCATCACATCGTTCAGCGTAATGATACCGACGACCAGCGCGTATTCATTCATAATGACCGCGAAATCTTCGCCCGCCGTTTTGAAACTTTCCAGCGCCTCAGAAAGGGTCAGCGTATCCGGCACAATCAAGGTATTGCGAATTTGCACGCCGCCATTCAGCGCCATACTTTGGTTCGCCAGCACGCGGTTCAGCAGATCTTTGGAGTCTACATAGCCGATGATGTGGTCGATATCTTCATTACACACCAAAAATTTTGAGTGCGGATGTTCGGCGACCTTTTTCTTCAGGCTTTGCTCGTCTTCGTGCAGATCAAACCAGATGATACTTTCGCGCGGCGTCATGGAAGACGGTACGGTGCGGGATTCAAGTTCAAACACATTTTCAATCAGTTCGTGCTCTTGCTTGCGCAAGACGCCCGCCAGCGCGCCGGCTTCCACCACTGCGTAAATATCATCAGAAGTAATGTCGTCTTTCCGCACCATTGGAATTTTGAACAGGCGGAAGATGTTGTTTGCCATGCCGTTAAACAGCCACACCAGCGGGCGAAAAACGAACAGGCAGAAGCGCATCGGGTTGATGATACGCAAAGCCACAGCTTCTGGCGCAATCATACCGATGCGTTTCGGGGTTAAATCCGCGAACAGGATAAACAGCCCCGTCACCAGCGAGAAAGAGAGAATAAAGCTCAGCTGCTCGGAGAGTTCTGGCGACATATAGTGCGAGAAAAGGGCGGAAAAGGCGGGCGAAAATGCCGCATCGCCGACGATACCGCCAAGAATAGCGACGGCGTTCAGGCCAATTTGCACAACGGTGAAAAACATGCCGGGATTTTCCTGCATTTTCAATACGCGTTGTGCGTTGATACTGCCTTCATCAGCTAATAACTTAAGTTTAATCTTACGTGATGCGGCAAGCGAGATCTCGGAGATGGAGAAGAACGCACTTACAGCGATCAGGCAGAATATAATGAATATACTGTTTAACATATCTTATCCGGCGAAACGCCAGATCCTCGGAAGGGAAGTTTATAAATCCGTGTGGTAACGTTTAATGAAAACCGGCTCGTAGCAGTGAGCCGATAAGTTCAGGGCTAGTATAGCGTAAGCTACTGTAAAGTCGCCAGAGGGTTCATTTCCAACTCCGACAAGTTCTCCCTACGCCAGCGTCGTCACGCGTCAGGCGGCAGGCAAACGCCGATCCCGCCAATCCCACAGTAACCGTATGGATTTTTGTGCAGATACTGTTGGTGTTCATCTTCGGCGTAGTAAAACGGCGTCGCATGGGCGATTTCCGTGGTAATAGGGCGATGGTTTCCGGCGGCGGCCATTGCCGACTGAAAGCGCTCGCGACTGGCGTGAGCAGCGGCACTCTGTTCCGGCGTTAAGGGATAAATCGCAGAACGGTATTGCGTACCGTGATCGTTACCCTGTTGCATCCCCTGCGTTGGATCGTGATTTTCCCAGAAAATCTGTAAAAGCTGCTCATAACGGATAACGGCAGGATCGTACACTATCCGTACCGCTTCGGCATGACCGGTCTGCCCGGAACAGACTTCCCGGTAGGTTGGATTAGGCGTGTAACCGCCCGCATACCCTGCCGCGGTGCTATATACGCCGGGTAATTGCCAGAATAAACGTTCTACGCCCCAGAAACAGCCCATAGCGAAGTAGGCGATCTCCATCCCGGCAGGGACATTGGTCATAGAGTGTTCATTTACCGCATGCAGAGTGGCGATCGGCATCGGGGTGTTGCGTCCTGGTAACGCATCTGCTTGAGTAACCAGATGTTTTTTATCAAATAAACTCATGAGCTATTCTCCCGAAAGCGTTAATTGGCGTTAAGGTTGTAACGAGACGCATCTTTGCACACAATAACAACATTAATGTATCTGGATTTAACCATAAGAAATATTTGGGCAGTCGTCTGCTTTTCAATCGCAATTGTTGATTTTATGTTAAGCCGCGGAGCGGTAGTGTGATTTTTTCCAGGGGTGGGAATAGGGGATATTCAGGAGAAAATGTGCCACATATCCGTCAGTTATGTTGGGTTAGCTTACTGTGCCTGAGCAGTTCTGCGGTAGCCGCAAATGTTCGTCTGAAAGTCGAAGGGCTATCCGGAGAGCTGGAAAAAAACGTTCGCGCACAGCTCTCTACGATTCAGAGCGATGAGGTGACGCCGGATCGGCGCTTTCGCGCCCGAGTTGATGATGCGATTCGCGAAGGGCTTAAAGCGTTAGGCTATTACGAACCCACTATCAAATTCGACCTGCTTCCACCGCCTGCGAAAGGACGGCAGGTATTAATCGCCAGGGTTACGCCCGGCCAGCCGGTGTTGATTGGCGGTACAGAAGTCATTTTACGCGGCGGCGCGCGCACGGACAAAGATTATCTGGCCTTACTGAAAACGCGTCCGGCAATCGGCACGGTGCTGAACCAGGGAGACTATGACAATTTTAAAAAGTCGTTAACCAGCGTGTCGCTACGTAAAGGCTATTTCGACAGCGAATTCGTTAAAAGTCAGTTGGGAATTGCTCTGGGCCGTCATCAGGCGTTTTGGGATATTGATTATGATAGCGGTGAGCGCTATCGCTTCGGACCTGTCACCTTCGAAGGTTCGCAGATTCGTGATGAATATTTACAAAATCTGTTGCCGTTTAAAGAGGGTGATGAGTACGAATCGAAAGATTTGGCGGAACTAAACCGCCGACTTTCCGCTACCGGATGGTTTAATTCTGTCGTGGTGGCGCCGGAATTTGAGAAATCGCGTAAAACAAAAATTCTGCCGTTAAAAGGCGTGGTATCGCCGCGAACCGAAAACACGATTGAAACCGGGGTGGGGTACTCCACCGACGTCGGGCCGCGCGTGAAAGCGTCGTGGAAAAAACCGTGGATGAACTCCTACGGTCATAGCCTGACCACCAGCACCAGTATTTCTGCGCCGGAACAGGTGCTGGATTTTAGTTATAAAATGCCGCTGCTGAAAAACCCGCTGGAGCAATACTATCTGGTACAGGGCGGTTTTAAACGTACCGATTTGAATGATACGGAGCAGGACTCGACCACGCTTGCCGTGTCGCGTTACTGGGACCTTTCCAGCGGTTGGCAGCGGGCGATTAACCTGCGCTGGAGTTTCGACCACTTTACCCAGGGGAACGTCACCAATACCACCATGCTGTTCTACCCGGGCGTGATGATCAGCCGAACCCGCTCGCGAGGGGGACTGATGCCAACCTGGGGCGATTCGCAGCGCTATTCAGTAGACTATTCGAATACGGCCTGGGGCTCCGACGTGGATTTCTCCGTGCTGCAGGCGCAAAACGTCTGGATTCGGACTTTGTACGATCGCCACCGTTTTGTGATGCGCGCCAATTTGGGCTGGATAGAAACCGGTGATTTCGACAAAGTTCCGCCGGATTTACGTTTCTTCGCCGGGGGCGACCGCAGTATTCGCGGCTATAAATACAAATCTATTTCGCCTAAAGATAGCGACGGCAATCTTAAAGGCGCCTCAAAACTGGCAACCGGATCGCTGGAGTACCAGTATAACGTCACCGGCAAATGGTGGGGGGCAGTGTTTGTCGATAGCGGCGAGGCGGTGAGTGATATTCGCCGTAGCGATTTCAAAACCGGGACCGGGGTCGGCGTGCGCTGGGCGTCGCCGGTTGGGCCTGTCAAACTCGATTTTGCCGTACCGGTCGGCGACAAAGACGAACACGGTTTACAGTTTTATATCGGTCTGGGGCCTGAATTATGAGTTTATGGAAGAAAATAAGCCTCGGCGTGTTGATTTTCATTGTGGTGTTACTGGCGAGCGTTGCGTTTCTGGTCGGGACGACGACGGGGCTGCATCTGGTATTCAGTGCGGCGAACCGCTGGGTGCCGGGGCTGGAGATTGGGCAGGTCACCGGCGGCTGGCGGGACTTATCGTTAAAAAATATCCGCTATGAGCAGCCGGGCGTTGCGGTGAATGCGGGCGAAATTCATCTGGCCGTCGGGCTTGATTGCCTGTGGCGCAGTAGCCTGTGCGTCAATGATCTGGCGCTAAAAGACATTAATGTCGCTATCGACAGCAAAAAAATGCCGCCTTCCGAACCGGCGCAAGAAGAGGAAGAAAGCGGACCGCTGAACCTCTCCACCCCCTGGCCCATCACGCTGTCGCGCGTGGCGTTGAATAACATCAATATCAAGATTGATGACACTACCGTTTCGGTGCTGGATTTTACCTCCGGGCTGGCATGGCAGGAGAAAAACCTGACCCTGAAACCGACGCGGCTTCAGGGACTGCTGATCGCTCTGCCGAAGGTCGCTGAGGTGGCGCAGGAAGAGGTGGTTGAACCCAAAATCGAGAAACCTCAACCGGATGAAAAGCCGCTTGGCGAAACGCTAAAAGATCTGTTTGCAAAACCGGTAATGCCGGAGATGACCGATGTTCACCTGCCGCTCAATCTGAATATCGAGTCATTTCGCGGCGAGCAGCTACGCATCACCGGCGATACCGATCTGACGGTGCGCACGATGCTGCTTAAAGTCAGCAGTATCGACGGTAATATGAAGCTGGATACTCTGGATATCGACGCCAACCAGGGCACGGTGAAGGCCTCCGGTACGGCGCAGCTCGCCAATAACTGGCCGGTTGATATTACGCTCAACAGTACGCTGAATATCGATCCGCTAAAGGGTGAAAAGATAAAACTCAAGGTCGGCGGCGCGTTACGCGAACAACTGGAGGTCGGGGTGAACCTTTCCGGGCCGATGGATGTCGCGCTTCGCGCCCAGACGCGGCTGGCGGAGGCCGGTTTACCGCTCAATCTTGAAGTCGTCAGCCAACGCATTGCCTGGCCATTGACGGGTGATACCCAGTTTCAGGCTGACGATCTGAAGCTCAAACTGAGCGGTAAGATGACCGACTATACGTTGTCGATGCGAACCGCCGTGAAAGGACAAGATATTCCGCCGGCGACCATCACGCTGGATGCCAAAGGGAATGAGCGGCAGATTAATCTCGATAAACTCACCGTCGCCGCTCTGGAGGGAAAAACCGAACTGAAAGCGCTGGTGGACTGGCAGCAGGCGATTAGCTGGCGTGGCGAACTGACGCTGAATGGCATCAATACCGCTAAAGAGATCCCGGACTGGCCCGCGAAGCTTAACGGCGTCATGAAAACCAAAGGCAGCCTCTACGGCGGCACCTGGCAGATGGATGTCCCGGAGCTCAAGCTGACCGGCAATGTGAAGCAGAACAGCGTTAACGTCAACGGGACGCTAAAGGGCAACAGCTACATGCAGTGGACGATCCCGGGGCTGCACCTTGCGCTGGGCCCAAACAGCGCCGATATAAAAGGCGAGCTTGGCGTTAAGGAGCTGAATCTTGACGCCGCCATCGATGCGCCAGGGCTGGATAATGCGCTGCCAGGGCTGGGCGGCATGGCAAAAGGAATCGTTAAAGTCCGCGGTACGGTAGAAGCGCCGCAGCTGTTGGCGGATATCACCGCCCGCGGCTTGCGCTGGCAGGAGCTGTCTGTCGCCCAGGCGCGCATTGAGGGCGATATTAAATCCACCGATCAGATAGCGGGCCATCTCAACGTTCGCGTAGAGCGGATTTCGCAGCCCGACGTTAACATCAATCTGGTGACGCTTGACGCCAAAGGCAGCGAGAAGCAGCATCAGCTACAGCTCCGTGTTCAGGGAGAACCGGTATCCGGTCAACTCTCCCTGACAGGCAGTTTTGATCGCGAGGCGGCGCGCTGGAAAGGGACGTTAAGCGACACCCGTTTCCAGACGCCAGTGGGGCCATGGTCGTTGACCCGCGCGATTGCGCTGGACTACCGTAATAAAGAACAGAAAATCAGTATCGGGCCGCATTGTTGGCTGAACCCGAACGCCGAGCTGTGCGTACCGCAAACCATTGATGCGGGCGCCGCAGGACGGGCGGTGGTCAATCTCAACCGCTTTGATCTGGCGATGCTGAAGCCATTTATGCCTGATACCACTCAGGCCAGCGGGGTCTTTAGCGGGAAAGCGGACGTGTCGTGGGATACCACCCAGGAGGGATTGCCGCAGGGGAAGGTCACGCTTTCCGGTCGTAACGTGAAGGTCACGCAGACCGTCAATGACGCGCCGTTACCGGTCGCGTTTGAGACGCTGAACCTCAGCGCCGAACTGCATAATAATCGCGCCGAGCTGGGATGGCTGATTCGCCTGACGAACAATGGTCAATTCGATGGCCAGGTGCAGGTAACCGATCCTCAGGGGCGGCGCAATCTCGGCGGTAACGTCAACATGCGCAATCTCAATCTGGCGATGGTCAACCCTGTCTTTTCGCGCGGCGAAAAAGCGGCGGGAATGTTAAACGCCAGGCTACGTCTGGGCGGCGATGTGCAAAGCCCGCAGTTGTTTGGTCAGTTGCAGCTTAGCGCGCTGGATATTGACGGTAATTTTATGCCGTTTGAGATGCAGCCGAGCCAGCTCACCATGAACTTTAGCGGTACGCGTTCGACGCTCGCCGGTATCGTGCGAACACAACAAGGGCAAATTAACCTGAACGGTAACGCCGACTGGAGCCAGATTGACAACTGGCGCGCGCGGGTGACGGCGAAAGGCAGCCGGGTGCGGATTACCGTTCCGCCGATGGTGCGCCTGGATGTCTCGCCGGATGTGGTCTTTGACGCGACGCCTTCGCTGTTCACGTTGGATGGGCGTGTGGACGTTCCGTGGGCGCGAATTGTGGTGCACGACCTGCCGGAGAGCGCGGTTGGCGTCTCCAGCGATGTGGTTATGCTCAATAATGACCTGCAACCAGAAACGCCGCAGACAGCGTCTATTCCCATCAACAGTAATCTGACGGTCCACGTCGGCAACAACGTGCGCATCGACGCCTTCGGGCTTAAAGCGCGTTTGACCGGCGATTTGAAAGTCGCGCAGGATAAGCAGGGACTGGGGCTGAATGGTCAAATCAATATTCCTGACGGCCGATTCCGCGCCTACGGCCAGGACCTGCTTGTCCGTAAAGGCGAGCTGCTGTTCTCCGGCCCGCCGGATCAGCCGCTGCTCAATATCGAAGCGATCCGTAACCCTGACGCCACCGAAGACGATGTCATTGCGGGCGTGCGTGTCACAGGCACTGCTGATGAACCCAAAGCGGAAATCTTCTCCGATCCGGCGATGCCGCAGGCTGAAGCGCTTTCTTATCTGCTGCGTGGGCAGGGGTTGGACAGCAATCAGAGTGATAGCGCAGCAATGACCTCCATGCTTATTGGCTTGGGGGTTGCGCAAAGTGGTCAGGTTGTGGGTAAAATCGGAGAGACATTCGGCGTAAGTAATCTGGCGCTGGACACGCAAGGGGTGGGCGATTCGTCTCAGGTTGTGGTCAGCGGCTATGTACTGCCGGGTCTACAGGTGAAGTATGGTGTAGGGATATTTGACTCTCTGGCGACGCTCACGTTACGTTATCGCCTGATGCCTAAGCTATATCTGGAAGCAGTGTCTGGCGTAGATCAGGCACTTGATTTGCTCTATCAGTTTGAGTTTTAGCAATGCGAATATTTGTCTATGGCAGTTTACGACAGAAACAAGGCAACAGTCACTGGATGACCAATGCCCAATTGCTTGGCGATTACCGTATCGATAACTACCAGTTGTATAGTCTGGGCCACTATCCAGGCGCAGTTCCGGGAAACGGAGCGGTATACGGTGAAGTTTATCGAATTGATAACGCCACGCTGGCCGAACTTGATGCTTTGCGCACCAGGGGCGGTGAATACGCACGCCAGTTAATCCAGACGCCTTACGGCAGCGCATGGATGTATGTATATCAACGTCCTGTTGATGGGTTAACTCTGATTGAAAGCGGTGACTGGTTAGACAGAAACCAGCCCTGAACTGAACACGCCACCCTCGGGTGGCGTTGTTTTTTTACATTCTGGCTGATGGCGCTAGCGCCGGGCATGGTGAGCTCTTATTCTGCCGTAGATCAATAATGACGCGCCGCCCAGGATAACAATGCATCCAAGAACCATAAATCCCTGCATATAGCTGCCAGTTGTCCGGTAAAAATAGCCGACCATTAGGCCTGCCAACGTACCGCCGCCGCCAGCGCCGATGCCATTAATAATACCGGAGGCTGGGCCAATCGCATGGGGTTTAACGTTCGACTGGATAATCGACCAGATATTGGGGGTAAAGCTGGCGGCATAATAACCCATCGCCAGGGTAATGAGCGTGATTTTAAAGCCCGGCGCATCGACAAATGGCAGGAGAAATAACATCACGCCGGGGATTAGTAGGCCCAGTGAAGCAATAAGTACACGCTTTTGTGTCTTATCACTGATCCATGAGATAGGGATTGCCAGTATAACCGCAGTCAGATAAGGCAGAGAACTGACCAATGCTTTACTGAATCCGGTATAGCCGAGAGAATTGACAACCATGGGTATCCATAACGTAATTCCCCAGAACAACATCCCTTGAGTGATGTAGGTAAAAATAAGGAGTAGGAAGGGGGTTCCGCCCAGCGATTCCAGGGTAAGTTTAGTTTGCTCTGTTGGCGCCGGCGCACGATAATAAGGCGCTTCTTCCTGTTTTTTCAGCATTGTTATATAAAGTGGAACCACGACAACAATGCCGATCACACCAGTGATAATAAAAACATTTCGCCAACCGAAGGCAGCATCCAGCGGGGACAAAATCATAAATCCCAGGCCTAATGCCAGGAACTGTCCATAATACTGGATAATACTGTTCGCCTGCGTCCGTTCTTTGTCTGAAAACCAGTCGCTGGCGAAGCGGGACTGCTGCGGCCAATAAATGCCTTCGGTAATGCCAAGCACCAGCCGACAAATCAAAATAACGTACACTGACGAGGTAAATCCGACAAAAACGGTCGCAATCGACCAGATTAGCACCATCAGAATGACTATTTTTTTCGGATCGTATCGCTGGGTAAATACGCCGCCAAAAATATTTGAAAAGGCATAGCCAATAAGAAATATGGTTAATACAATGCTGGCCGTTGCGCCATCAATATTCAGGTCGTGTGTAATCGTAGGTAACGTAACGGAAAGATTAGAACGGTCAAGATAAGCAACAAAAAGGCCGAACATTAATGTCGCGCCGATCCGTAGCCATTTTTGCATTGAGGTCATTTTTCAACTCCGTTTGGCCGCGCGCCAAAATCAATTTGACGAAATAATATCTCACCGGATTTTATGGTCATTTGTGGTACCAGCACATGCGTCCCCGTGAGCGTTTCACCATGAATATCGGCAAATTCAACATGCCTGTTTTTTAATTTAAAGATGGCGATATCGGCAAATGCCCCAGGGGCCAGCGTACCAATTTCTGCTGCCATACCCATTAAAACTGCTGGGGTATGGGTACAGGCGTTAATGACATCGGTAAGCGCGACGCCGAGTGCTAAATATTTCGATAAAATCCATGGTAAGGCGTAAACAGGCCAGGCGAGTTTAGTGATGGTTGAGAGATCGCTACTGATGATATCCGGAAGAAAGCCATTGGCGATGGCCCGGCGTGCCGTGTTCATTGAAAAATGGCTGCGACCATTGGCGGCATCAAATATAACGCCTCTTTCCCTTGCCTGACGGACTTCGGCTAAGACAGCGCCTTCATCAGTAAGAATGGTGCTACCTTTGCCGTGAAACGCATGAGCGATAATATCGCCGTGGCGTAGCAAGGAGACAAGTTCTTTCATGGGAACGACGGGATGAGTCGAGTGTATTGCCACGGGGCACCTTAAATCGTTGGCAATACGAAGGGATTCAGTCAGCGGTTTTAAGCCATATTCAGCAATGTCCTCAGTCTGAACCTTGAGTTTTAATCCCTGAAGAACATTGCGATACTGGCGAAACAGCGCGTGGATCTTATTTTCATCAATATTGTCAGGATCATAATTTTCTTGTGACCAGGTTTGGCCCGGCGGCGACACAGTCAGAAACGCTTTGATTCGAACTTTACTGGCGCAAATCACCGTTCGGTAGAAGGCATCAAAGTTTGCCGTACCGGCAGAACCTGCATCCACGACGGTGGTGACGCCATTCGGCGGCATGTACATATCAGGCCTGACGCCGCCTTCCGTCGCGTCATAAAAAACATGCGCGTGATAATCGATAAGACCGGGAGTGACGATCATGCCGTCGGCATGAATAATCCGGGTCTCCGAAGTTACAGGATATTTATCGGCATCAACGATAATATCGTTAATGATGCGTAAATTGTTAATCTCATTAATATTACGAGCGGGATCGATGATATGTCCACCGGTAATTAATATATCATTTTTCATCATAATCTCTTAAAATAGTAAATAATTATGGCAGCCCTTAAAAATATATTAAAAAGTGTGTTTTGAGCGGATGTTATGTTGGATTAAAAATACAATTATTGGTAGGGAGAGCTTAGGATACCTTATTAAAAAGGTAATCGGGCTTATGCACTAAATAAGAATTTAGCGCTTGCTAATATTTAGGGCGTAAGTCCAGGGGAGTCTGGGGGCATTCACAAAACAATTATTATCTTAAGCTTTTTAGAGAAACCGTGAGCGTATTCAACCCTTTTTAATAAAAAATAAGGTAAAGTCTTATTCATTCCGTGAATGTTAAACTAATAATGATAAAAATTGTGTTCTATTCATTAGCCAATAAAAAGGCCCTCATTACTATGAGAGCCTTTATCTTGACGATTATGTAAAGCGAACTTATTTCTTCGCTGCGCGCTCGAAGGAGGCAACGATTTCCGCTTTAGCCGCTTCGGCGTTGTCCCAACCGTCAACTTTCACCCATTTGCCTTTTTCGAGATCTTTATAATGCTCGAAGAAATGAGTGATCTGCGCTTTCAGCAGTTCCGGCAGATCGTTCACATCTTTAATGTGATCGTACTCTTTGCTCAGTTTGGTGTGCGGTACGGCAACCAGTTTCGCATCTTCACCGGATTCGTCGGTCATTTTCAGTACGCCAACCGGACGGCAACGGATGACGGCGCCTGGCTGCAGCGGGTACGGCGTCGGGACCAGAACGTCTACCGGGTCGCCGTCCAGAGACAGGGTATGGTTGATGTAACCGTAGTTGCACGGATAGAACATCGCGGTGGACATGAAGCGGTCAACGAACAGCGCGCCGCTCTCTTTGTCAACTTCGTATTTGATCGGATCTGCGTTAGCCGGGATCTCGATAACGACGTAGATATCTTCCGGCAGTTCTTTACCCGCCGGGACGTTGAGTAAGCTCATGTCTGTTTCCTTTGAATTTATGACAAACAAGTGGCGAGTATTATAGCCAACTCACGCCGAAAGTCTTCGCTTGTTTTCGTTTCCGCCTCATCTGGCGTGTCGTTGCGGAGCATGAACGACAAAGGTTAAGAACCGGAAAAATCACGGGCCTGATAAGGCAACGCCGCCATCGGACATGTTATTGCCCAATGGCGGCTTCATGCGTTATTCCGCATGGTGGTAAAGATTACGCGTCCGGGTATTCGCGGATAAAGCGTTCCACATCGTCAACCATATGGCGGTTGCCGACGAAGAACGAGCGGCGCTGGTGCAGGCTTTCCGGAATGATATCCAGAATACGTTCTTTACCATCGCTTGCTTTGCCGCCGGCCTGTTCCGCGAGGAACGCCATCGGGTTGCATTCATACAGCAGACGCAGTTTTCCCTGCGGATGGCTGGCGGTGCTGGGGTAGAGATAGATGCCGCCTTTCAGCAGGTTGCGGTGGAAATCGGCCACCAGAGAGCCAATGTAACGTGAGGTATAAGGGCGACTTGTTGAACTATCCTCTTCCTGGCAGAATTTGATGTACTTCTTCACGCCATTCGGGAATTTAATGTAGTTGCCTTCGTTAATGGAGTAGGTTTTACCCTTTTCCGGGAAACGCATACGTTCCTGGCACAGACAGAACACGCCCAACGACGGATCGTAGGTGAAAGCATGTACGCCGCAGCCGGTGGTGTAAACCAGCATGGTGGACGAGCCATACACGACATATCCCGCTGCGACCTGTTTGTTGCCGGGTTGCAGGAAATCTTCTTCGGTGACCGGCGTGCCGACGGGCGTCACGCGGCGATAAATCGAGAAAATCGTACCGACAGAGACGTTAACGTCGATGTTAGAAGAGCCATCCAGAGGGTCCATCAGCACCACATATTTCGCGTGTTCGCAGCCTTCAAAGACGACGATTTCGTCCTCTTCTTCCGATGCGATGCCCGCTACAATATCGCGCGCTTTTAGTGCAGCTTTCAGTTTCTCGTTCGCGAACAGATCGAGTTTCTGCTGAACCTCGCCCTGTACGTTCTCAGCACCGCTGGCACCCAGGATATCGACCAGACCGGCCTTGTTGATATCGCGGTGGATGATCTTGGCGCCCAATTTTATTGCCGACAGCAAAGCAGTGAGCTCACCGGTAGCCTGAGAGAACTCGTGCTGCTTTTCGACAATAAATTCACCTAACGTTTTCATAACACTTTCCCTGCAATTGATTGGAGTAAAGCGACCGTAACAATCTTAACAAACATTTCAGATGATGCGCTCAGGTGAATCGCGCCAGCAAAGTACAGATTTACCTGAAATGCGTTTCTCACTTGCCAGACATGTGCGTAAAATGGCTCGCAGATAAAAAAAGGATAGTGACGTATGCGCATTCATATTTTGGGAATTTGTGGCACTTTCATGGGGGGGCTGGCGATGCTGGCTCGCTCGCTTGGTCATGAAGTAACGGGTTCGGACGCCAATGTGTATCCGCCGATGAGTACCTTACTTGAGAAGCAAGGCATTGATCTGATCCAGGGTTATGACGCCAGCCAGCTCGATCCGCAGCCGGATCTGGTGATTATCGGCAATGCGATGACGCGCGGGAATCCGTGCGTGGAAGCGGTGCTGGAAAAAAACATTCCCTTTATGTCTGGTCCACAGTGGCTGCATGACTTTGTGTTGCGCGACCGCTGGGTACTGGCGGTCGCCGGTACCCACGGCAAAACCACGACCGCAGGCATGGCGACCTGGATACTGGAAGCGTGCGGGTACAAACCGGGCTTCGTGATCGGCGGCGTACCGGGCAACTTTGAGGTTTCCGCGCGCCTGGGCGAGAGCCCGTTCTTTGTTATCGAAGCGGATGAGTACGACTGCGCGTTCTTTGATAAACGTTCTAAATTTGTGCATTACTGCCCGCGGACGCTGATCCTCAACAACCTTGAGTTTGATCATGCCGACATCTTCGACGATCTGAAAGCGATCCAGAAGCAGTTCCACCATCTGGTGCGCATCGTGCCGGGGCAGGGGCGCATCATCTGGCCGGAAAACGACATCAACCTGAAACAGACCATGGCGCTGGGCTGCTGGAGCGAGCAGGAGCTGGTGGGCGAGCAGGGACACTGGCAGGCGAAGAAGCTGACTACGGATGCTTCCGAGTGGGAAGTGTGGCTGGACGGCGAAAAAGTCGGCGATGTGAAATGGGGCCTGGTCGGCGAACATAACATGCACAACGGTCTGATGGCGATTGCCGCCGCGCGCCACGTGGGCGTCGCGCCCGCAGAAGCGGCCAGTGCGCTGGGGTCATTTATTAACGCCCGCCGCCGTCTGGAACTGCGCGGTGAAGCGAACGGCGTGACGGTGTATGACGATTTTGCTCACCATCCGACGGCAATTCTGGCCACGCTGGCGGCGCTGCGCGGTAAAGTGGGCGGCACCGCGCGCATTATCGCAGTGCTGGAGCCGCGCTCTAACACGATGAAGATGGGGTTATGCAAGGATGACCTGGCGCCGTCGTTAGGGCGTGCGGATGAAGTGTTCCTGCTGCAGCCGCCGCATATTCCGTGGCAAGTGGCGGAAGTCGCCGAAGCCTGCGTACAGCCTGCTCACTGGAGTGGCGATGTCGATACGCTGGCGGAAATGGTGGTGAAAACCGCACAGCCTGGCGATCACATCCTGGTGATGAGCAACGGCGGTTTCGGCGGCATCCATCAGAAATTGCTGGATGGGCTGGCGAAAAAAGCACTGGTTGTGGAGTAAAAAATGCCCGGTGGCGCTGCGCTTACCGGGCCTACAATAGGTACATTCCTGTAGGCCGGATAAGGCGCCAGCGCCGCCATCCGGCAGATGCTACCAACGTGTAAAATTATCCTTCGTTTTCCGCCAGCTCGCGCAGATACTGGAAAATCTGACGCGCTGATTTCGGCGGTTTGTTGCCTTCTTTCTCTTTCTTCGCATTGCGGATCAATGAACGAAGCTGTTGACGATCGGCGTGCGGCCACAGGGTCAGTACTTCGGCTACCGCGTCATCGCCTTCGACGATCAGACGATCGCGCAGATGCTCAAGCTTGTGAAACAGCACCACCTGCTGATTATGGCGGTTCTTCAGCTTGTCCAGCGCCTGGCGAATAGGTTCAACGTCGCGTTGGCGCAGCATTTTTCCGATAAGCTGCAACTGGCGGCGGCGTCCTTCCATTTTGATTCGCTGGGCCAGTTCAATGGCGTCGCGCAGATCGGCGTCCAGCGGGATCTTATCCAGCGCGTTTTTCCCCAGATCCACCAGCTCCGCGCCCAGGCGTTTTAATTCCTCGGCATCGCGTTTAATTTCACTTTTACTGACCCAGATAATTTCATCGTCTTCGTCTTCGATGTCATCACCGGGAACGTCGTCGAGCCAGTCTTCGGGCTGCTTTGTCATGTCAGGCTCCTTAAAAAAAGAGGCTAATGTTACCAGTTAAGATGCGCACTGAAAAACGGTTCTCTGTTAGACTTCAGAGAAACTCTCTCTACATTATGGCATTTGCAATGAAAGTAATCTCACAAGTTGAAGCGCAGCGTAAGATTCTGGAAGAAGCAGTTTCGACAGCGCTGGAGTTAGCCTCAGGCAAATCGGATGGGGCGGAAGTCGCCGTCAGCAAGACCACCGGCATTAGCGTCAGCACCCGTTATGGTGAAGTAGAGAATGTCGAATTTAATAGCGACGGCGCGCTGGGCATTACGGTGTATCACCAGAACCGCAAAGGCAGCGCCTCTTCGACGGATTTAAGCCCGCAGGCGATTGCCCGTACCGTGCAGGCCGCGCTGGATATCGCGCGTTACACGTCGCCGGACCCGTGCGCAGGCGTGGCGGACAAAGAACTGCTGGCGTTTGACGCGCCGGATCTGGACTTGTTCCACCCGGCAGAGGTTACGCCAGACGAAGCCATTGAACTGGCCGCGCGTGCGGAGCAGGCTTCTCTAAAGGCGGATAAACGCATCACCAATACCGAAGGCGGTAGCTTTAACAGCCATTACGGCATTAAAGTGTTCGGCAACAGCCACGGCATGTTGCAGGGCTATTGCTCCACGCGCCATTCGCTCTCAAGCTGCGTCATCGCCGAAGAGAACGGCGATATGGAGCGTGATTACGCTTACACCATCGGTCGGGCAATGGCGGATCTGCAAGCGCCGGAATGGGTCGGGACCGAGTGCGCGCGCCGCACCTTATCCCGCCTGTCGCCGCGCAAGCTCTCCACCATGAAAGCGCCGGTCATTTTCGCCAATGAAGTGGCGACAGGGCTATTTGGTCATCTGGTCGGGGCGATTGCCGGCGGCGCGGTATACCGTAAATCCACTTTTCTGCTCGACTCGCTGGGCAAACAAATTCTGCCGGAATGGTTAACCATCGAAGAACACCCGCATCTGCTAAAAGGGCTGGCGTCTTCACCGTTCGACAGCGAAGGCGTGCGTACAGAGCGCCGGGACATTGTGAAGGATGGCGTACTGACGCAATGGTTGCTGACCAACTATTCCGCCCGCAAACTGGGGCTGAAAAGTACCGGTCATGCCGGCGGCATTCATAACTGGCGTATCGCCGGGCAGGGGCTGAACTTTGAGCAGTTGCTAAAAGAGATGGGCACCGGCCTGGTGGTGACGGAACTGATGGGCCAGGGCGTCAGCGGTATTACCGGCGACTACTCCCGCGGCGCTGCGGGATTCTGGGTTGAAAATGGTGAAATCCAGTACCCGGTAAGTGAAATTACCATTGCCGGTAATTTAAAAGAGATGTGGCGTAATATTGTCACTGTGGGTGATGATATTGAAACGCGCAGTAATATACAGTGTGGTTCGGTATTGTTACCGGAGATGAAAATCGCCGGACAATAATACCCGTCATACTTCAGGCTGCAGGCGCGTTGGCTGCCTGCAACTTGAATTATTCAGGGTATTACACTTATCGTTAATAATAAAAAAGGAAGTGAGCAATGCGTAAAAGCCTGTTAGCTATTCTTGCTGTGTCATCGCTGGTATTCGGTTCGGCTGTTTTTGCTGCCGATCTTGAAGATAATATGGATATTCTCAATGATAACCTGAAAGTTGTTGAGAAAACGGATAGTGCCCCTGAACTGAAAGCGGCATTAACCAAAATGCGCGCGGCCGCGCTGGATGCTCAAAAAGCTACGCCGCCAAAGCTGGAAGATAAAGCGCCGGATAGCCCGGAAATGAAGGATTTTCGTCACGGTTTTGACATTCTGGTCGGCCAAATTGATGGCGCGCTGAAGCTGGCGAACGAAGGTAACGTTAAAGAAGCGAAAGCGGCGGCGGAAGCGCTAAAAACCACCCGCAATACGTATCATAAGAAGTATCGTTAATTTTTGTGGGATGGCGGCTTCGCTTTATCCGCAGGTCGCCATCCGGAAAAATGTAATACCCATCACACTTTCTCACTTTATACGACAACGTCATTGTTTCGCCATTTCCTCTTTATGCCGCGATAGATCTCACACTTTCCCGGCGATAATTCATTAATGCTGCCTTTTCTGTGGCGCAGATCACCTATCCCACTCGCGTTTCCACTTCGAGGTGGAAAATAACTCGCTACAAACTTTTAACCCTTGCCGCTAGTTTTATCTCATTGCCATTAACGGGGTGAGACGCGTGGATAACGGAGCAGTAAAACACGATGCCGGTGAGCGAATTAACGAACTGGCTGAACAGGTGTTAACGCAGGTGGATGGCCTGCTGGGGAGGCATCACATTGTCCCCAATGCGGTACAGACGCAAATGCTGACCTCGCACGTTCGCGCGATGGCGCACCGGTCAATTACCGGCGAGCCTTTACCGGAAGTCGATGCCAGCTTGTTTGATGAAATCTCAGCCGAATCAATGGCGCTCGCCCGCGAAATCGTGGCGGCGTTTGGCAACCTTCCTGACGAAGAAGCCTGGCTATTATCGGTACATTTTGAAGTCGCGAAAGACAACCTCTAAGGAGCAAAAAATGGAACAGATTACCGTCGTGATTGGCGATCGCCTGGGTAAAGGCCAGAAAGTGGCGGCAGGCGTGGAAAAAGCGGGCGGTCGCGCGGTTGTCGTACCGGGCGTCGCGGCAGACATGAAGCTGGGCGATGTGATGAAAGCGGAAAACGCCACCTTCGGCATTTCATTTTGCGGCAGCGGCGGCGCGGGCGCTATCACCGCGCAAAACAAGCATGGCTACAAAGCCAAATATGGCATGCGGTCAGTGGATGAAGGCGTCACCGCTATCAATGAAGGCTGCAACGTGTTGGGTTTCGGCTTTATGGATAAAGAAGAGCTCGGCGAGCGCCTGGTGCAGGCGTGGCAAAAGAAATACGGCGCCTGATGATGAAAGAGCAATTCACCACCACGGTGAGAGTAAAAGGCAAGGGCGACGCCAAAGCACGCGCCTTTGCCGATGCGCTGAACCATGTTCAGTCGGCGGTGATGAGAGAGTCGCCGTATATCTTACTGCGTATTGAGCCACAGGATGTGCGGATTGTTCAGGCGCATGAGTCGGTGCGTAAAGAGGCCTTTCTGTTTTTCTTTTTGCGCCGGGAACGACGCACTTACAGCGTGGAGCTGGATGTGACCGTCAACGTGACCGCCATCAATCTCGACAGGGTGGATTTCGTCGAGAAACGCTGATTTTTATTAAAAAGGCATAGTTATGTTCCTGATAATACTAATTAAATCGCTCATTATCGGTGCGCTGGTCGGCGTAGGGGTGGGCGCTGGGGCTGCACGCATGTTTCACGCGCCAACCACGCAGGGGATGGGCGCGTTCCGTACGTTGGGCGAACTCAACTCTTGTGAAGGCGACCCGGCATCTCACTTCTCCTTTGGGCTGGGTTTCTTCTTTAACGCCTGGGCGTCGTCTGTGGCGGCCGGATCGTTCACCCAGGATGTCGATCACCGCATCATCCCTAACTGGGGCGCGGCGGCGCTAATGATCAAAAACCGTAACGTCGGCGAGACGCTGCACGACCCGAAAAAAATGGCGATCGCCTGCGCCGTCATCGGCATGATTGTCGTAACGTTCCTTAACCTGACCGCCTCATCCGTGCCAGAGGCGCTACAGGTGACGGCGGTTAAGGTGCTGGTACCGGCGGCAAACCTGCTGGTCAACATCGTCATGCCTGTGATCTTCTGGTTAGCGGCGATCGACGCTGGTAAAAAATCGGGCTTCTGGGCCACCGTTTTCGGCGGCGCGGCGCAGCTCATCATGGGGAACGCCGTACCGGGGCTGGTGCTGGGTATTTTGATCGGTAAAGGCGTAGAAGAGAGCGGCTGGAACCATGTCACCAAAGTGATGATGGTCGCCATCGTTTTGCTGTTTGTGTTGAGCGGCTTCTTCCGCGGCTTCGACATGAAAATGATCGAGTCTTTCAATATGACGGTACCGAACTGGCTTGAACTGATCCACAACTCGCTCAGCGGCAAATAACGGAGGCCACAATGGAAGAGAATAAAGGTTTTTGGTATGCCGACTGGTCGTTCCCGATCTTTGTTGGCCTGCTCTCCTCCGGCGTTTTCGCCGGGACGCATATGTACTATCTGTACGGTATCGGCGCATTTAACGAAGTCGCTTTTGTGGCGATGTTGAAAGCGGGGATGGATACCGGCGTCTACGGCGCGGTCGCCGCTTTCGGCGCCAGCTTTTTATTTGCCCGCATTATCGAAGGTTCGCTGGTCGGAATTCTGGATATCGGCGGGGCAATTCAGACTGGCGTGGGCTTAGGGGTTCCGGCGTTACTGCTGGGGGCTGGCTTTGTCTTCCCGGTGGCGAACTTTATCGCTTCGCTGATAACCGGTCTGGTGATTGGCCTGGCGATTGGCTACATCATTATTCTGGCGCGTAAGTTCACCATCAATCAGAGCGACTCCACGTACGGGGCGGACGTCATGATGGGGGCCGGTAACACTTCAGGCCGTTTTCTGGGGCCGTTGATTATCCTCAGCGCCATGACGGCATCGATTCCCATTGGTCTGGGCTCTCTGGTGGGCGCGCTGCTGTTTTATATCTGGCAGAAGCCGATTACCGGCGGCGCGATTTTAGGCGCGATGATCCTCGGTTCCATCTTCCCGATTGCGATTAGCTAACTGTTGATTTGTAGGCCGGATAAGGTGGTTGCGCCGCCATCCGGCAAAGGAGAGAACGATGTTTGATTTACTCCTGCGCCATGCGCGTCTGGTCGATGACACGCTGACTAATATTGCCCTGCAAGATGGCAAAATCGCGGCGTTGGGTGACGTTGATGGCCCGGCGGTGAAAACCATTGACCTGCGCGGCGAGTGTTACGTTAGTGCGGGTTGGATTGATTCGCACGTTCACTGCTACCCGACATCGCCGATTTACCACGACGAACCGGACAGCGTGGGTATTGCCACTGGCGTTACCACAGTGGTGGATGCCGGCAGCACTGGCGCAGATGATATTGATGATTTCTATGCTTTGACCCGTCAGGCGACCACCGACGTTTATGCGCTATTGAATATTTCCCGCGTTGGGCTTATTGCCCAAAACGAGCTGGCTAACATGGCCAATATTGACGCCGATGCGGTCCGGCAGGCGGTAAAACGCCACCCGGATTTTATCGTCGGCCTCAAGGCGCGGATGAGCAGCAGCGTGGTAGGCGTTAACGGCATCACACCGCTGGAACGCGCTAAAGCCATGCAGCAAGAAAACGGCAACCTGCCGCTGATGGTGCATATTGGCAATAACCCGCCGGATCTGGACGAAATAGCGGAGCGTCTGACGGCGGGCGATATCATTACCCACTGTTACAACGGTAAGCCGAACCGTATTCTGACGCCGGAAGGCGAGCTGCGCGCCTCGGTGACACGAGCGCTGGCGCGCGGCGTGCGTCTGGACGTCGGGCATGGTACCGCCAGCCTGAGCTTTGCGGTGGCGAAACGCGCCATTAGCCTGGGGATTTTACCGCATACCATCAGTTCCGATATCTACTGCCGTAACCGCATCAATGGCCCGGTGCATTCGCTGGCTAATGTGATGTCGAAATTCCTCGCCATCGGCATGTCGCTGCCGCAGGTCATTGCGTGCGTGACGGCCAATGCCGCCGATAGCCTGAATCTGAAAACCAAAGGGCGTCTTCAGCCAGGTCTGGATGCCGACCTGACCCTCTTTACGCTTAAACGCCAGCCCACCGTGTTGGTAGACGCGGAAAACGACAGCTTACAGGCTGAAGAATTGCTGACGCCGCTTGCCGCGATACGCACAGGCAAGGGCTATATGACCGAACAAGGGAGCGCGGAACATGCCTTCGATTTTTGAGAAGTATCAATTAAAACAGGTGATTAACGCCTCCGGACGTATGACGGCGCTCGGCGTCTCTACGCCGCGCCCGGAAGTGATAGACGCGGCGATGGCCGGAATGAATCAGTATTTTGAGATGAAAGATCTGGTGAATAAAACCGGCGAGTACATTGCGAAATTGCTGGAGGTGGAAGGGGCGACGGTAGTCTCCTGCGCCAGTGCGGGCCTTGCCCAGTCGGTTGCCGCGGTACTGGTTCAGGACAGCGACTGGCTGCTGGAAAACCTGCACGTTACACCGATTGAAAATAACGAAATCGTCCTGCCAAAGGGCCACAACGTCAACTTTGGCGCGCCGGTGGGAACGATGGTGGCGCTGGGCGGCGGCAAACTGGTGGAAGCCGGTTACGCCAACGAATGTTCCGCCGCGCAGTTGGCGGCGGCCATTACGCCGCGCACGGCGGCTATTCTCTATATCAAATCTCACCACTGCGTACAGAAAAGTATGCTTAGTGTGGAGCAGGCTGCGGTAGTGGCACGCACGCATAATCTCCCGCTGATTGTGGACGCGGCGGCGGAAGAAGATTTGCAGTGCTACTACCGCGTGGGCGCGGATCTCGTTATCTATAGCGGCGCGAAAGCGATTGAAGGGCCGACCAGCGGGCTGGTGATTGGCAAAACGCAGTATGTTGAGTGGGTAAAACGTCAGTCAGCGGGCATAGGCCGGGCGATGAAGGTCGGCAAAGAGGGAATTGTTGGCCTGACCTGCGCCATTGAATTGTACCTGCGGGCGCAAAAAGAGAGCGGCGCGGAGATGGTAGAAAAAATGGCGCCCTTTATCGACACGTTGAACACGTTTAACGGCGTCAGCGCCCGCGTGGTGTGGGACAGCGCCGGACGCGATATCGCGCGCACGGAAATTAAGTTTGATGAAGCCGTTACCGGCATCGCCACAGGCGAACTGGTCGACGCGCTGAAGCAAGGGGAATACGCGATTTACTTTCGCGGATACAAAGCCAACGAAGGAATTATTGAAGCGGATGTCCGCAGCGTCGATCGCGCGCAGTTAGCGATTGTGGCGCGTCGTATTGGCGAGGTGATTAATCAGGAGAAACAAGCATGAAACTGACCCCTAACTTTTACCGCGATCGCGTTTGCCTGAACGTACTGGCCGGTTCGAAAGATAACGCCCGGGAAATCTACGCGGCGGCGGAAGGTCATGTGCTGGTTGGCGTGCTCTCCAAAAACTATCCGGATGTGGCAAGCGCAGTCGCGGATATGCGTGAATATGCGGCGCTTATCGATAATGCGCTCTCCGTCGGACTGGGGGCAGGCGATCCTAACCAGTCGGCGATGGTGAGCGAAATCTCGCGTCAGGTACAGCCGCAGCATGTCAACCAGGTGTTTACCGGCGTAGGGGCCAGCCGGGCGCTGCTGGGGCAAAACGAGACGGTGGTGAACGGTCTTGTCTCGCCGACCGGCACGCCGGGACTGGTGAAAATTTCCACCGGCCCGCTAAGCAGCCGCGCGCCGGACGGCATCGTACCCATAGAAACGGCGATTGCGCTACTCAAAGATATGGGCGGCAGCTCCGTTAAATACTTTCCGATGGGAGGACTCACCTGTCGCGACGAGTATAAAGCGGTGGCTGAGGCCTGCGCCCGCCATGATTTCTGGCTGGAACCGACGGGCGGTATCGATCTGGAAAACTTCGCCGAGATTCTGCACATCGCCCTTGATGCAGGTGTAAGCAAAATCATTCCTCACATTTATAGTTCGATTATTGATAAGGTGAGCGGCAACACCCGTGCGGACGATGTGCGTCAGTTACTCGCTATCGTCCGGTCGCGTGTCGGCTAATCATGAGGAGAGAGACGTGCGATTCCCCAACCAACGTTTAGCGCAGCTATTTGCGATGCTGCAAAACGAGACGCTGCCGCAGGACGAGCTGGCGCAGCGGTTGTCGGTCTCCACGCGTACTGTTCGGGCGGATATCGCCGCGCTGAACATGTTGCTGACGCCGCATGGCGCGCAATTTACTCTCAGCCGCGGCAATGGGTATCAGCTCAAAATTGATGATCCGGCACGTTATCAATCCCTGCAAACGCAGCAATCTCCCACGCTGGCGCGCGGTCCGCGCACCAGCCAGGAGCGGATACACTATTTGCTGGCGCGTTTTTTAACCTCCGCTTTCTCGCTGAAGCTGGAGGATTTAGCAGATGAATGGTTTGTCAGCCGTGCGACGTTGCAGAACGATATGGCGGACGTGCGCGAGCATTTGCTGCGTTATCATCTGACGCTGGAAACGCGTCCGCGTCATGGCATGAAACTGTTTGGTGGAGAGATGGCGATTCGCGCCTGTCTGACCGACCTTTTATGGACGCTGGCGCAGCAGGAGCCCTCCCATCCGTTAATTGTTAGTACCACGCTGAACACCGAGGTGTCTCAACGGCTGCAGTCTCTTTTGCCGGATATTTTCTCTCATTGTCAAATCCGCCTGACCGATGAGGGCGAGCTGTTTCTGCGTTTATACTGCGCGGTGGCGGTACGGCGTATTCGCGAGGGGTATCCGTTATCGGAATGCGTGGCGGAGGAGGTCGATGAAAAGGTGCGCCATGCGGCGCATGAAATTGCGGAGCAACTACAACAGCTGGCCGACAAGCCGCTGTCGGAGCCGGAAGTAAGCTGGCTGAAGGTGCATATTGCCGCCCGCCAGGTACAGGAGATTGCCCCCAGCGCCATTAATGCCGATGATGAAGAGGCGCTGGTGCGCTATATCCTCAATTTTATTAATACCCAGTACAACTATAACCTATTGAATGATAAACAGCTTCACGCGGACTTGCTGACCCACATCAAAACGATGATCACCCGCGTGCGCTACCAGATCATGATCCCCAACCCACTACTGGAAAATATTAAGCAGCACTATCCGATGGCGTGGGATATGACATTGGCGGCGATATCGAGTTGGGGAAAATACACGCCGTATACCATTAGCGAAAACGAAATCGGTTTTCTGGTGCTGCATATTGGCGTTGGGCTGGAACGTAGTTACAACATTGGCTACCAGCGGCAGCCGCAGGTACTGCTGGTGTGTGATGCTGGTAATGCGATGGTGCGGATGATTGAAGCGGTACTGGCGCGGAAATACCCGCAGATTGAGATAGCCCGCACTTTGACGCTACGCGACTATGAGGCGCGGGACAGTATTGTGGAGGATTTTGTGATTTCCACGGCGCGGATCGGTGAAAAAGATAAACCGGTCATCATGATCGCGCCCTTTCCTACCGACTATCAATTGGAGCAGATCGGTAAGCTGGTGCTGGTGGACAGAACCCGTCCGTGGATGCTGGATAAATATTTCGATGCCTCGCATTTTCGCATTGTGGAAGGGGAAATAGATCAACAGACGCTGTTTAAAACGCTGTGCGATCAGTTGCATGAGGAAGGCTTTGTTGATGCGGCGTTTCTCGATTCGGTTATTGAACGTGAAGCTATCGTCAGTACGTTATTAGGCGACGGGATTGCCTTGCCACACGCGCTGGGGCTGCTGGCGAAGAAAACGGTGGTTTATACGGTGCTCGCGCCACAGGGGATTGTCTGGGGTGACGAAACGGCGCACGTTATTTTTTTACTCGCCATCAGCAAAAGTGAATATGAAGAGGCGATGGCCATCTACGATATTTTCGTCACTTTCCTGCGTGAACGCGCCATGACGCGCCTCTGCGCATGTCTGAATTTTACGCAATTTAAAACGGTCGCGATGGAGTGCGTGAGTCGTTTTTGAGAGGCGTTATCCAGAATTCGATGTAATGCGAATGTAATGCTAAACTGCATTACACATTCGATTTTACTGGAGGCATAATGGCCACGCTGAACGTCCGTCTGGATGACAAACTCAAAAATGAGGCTTATGCCGTGCTGGAAAAACTGAACATTACTCCAACGGAAGCCGTGCGATTACTGTTCCAGTACGTCGCGGAAACGGGGCGCATGCCAGTGAAAACTGTCACTCTTAGCGACAATGAAGATGCACTGATTCAGACAGTTCGGGAGAGGCTGTCTAGTCCGCAAAAGGGAATCAAGGTTAGTCTGGATGACTTATGAACTGGAATTCGACCCGAGGGCCTTAAAAGAGTGGCATAAGCTGGGCGATACGGTGAAGGCTCAGCTTAAGAAAAAGTTGGCTGATGTGCTATTGAACCCCAGAATCGACTCTGCCCGTTTAAACGGTCTTCCTGACTGCTATAAAATTAAGCTTAAATCGTCCGGTTATCGTCTGGTGTACCAGGTTCGGGATGACGTTGTGATTGTGTTTGTTGTCGCGGTCGGCAAGCGAGAACATTCAGCCGTCTATCACGATGCAAACAAACGGCTTTAGCGATCAACGCAAATGATGCACTACCTGGTTGCTGCTACCGCGCCAGATAAGCGCCGGGTCTTTCAGATCCTGCACAAATTTGCCATCGACCAGCACGTTGATGAGATCGACCACCTGCATCTGTGCGGCGTTAAGTTCATCGAGCTTGTAGCCGGTCCACACCCAGATATCTTTCCCCGGGCACTCCGCGTGGATACGTTGTACCAGTGTCAGGATATCCGGTACGTTTTGCGGATGCAGCGGATCGCCGCCCGACAGCGAGATCCCCTGACGGTGAATGCGCGTGTCGTTCAGATCGGCAATGATCTTATCTTCCATCTCTTTGGTAAACGGCTGGCCGGAGTTCAGCCGCCAGGTGCTTTTGTTATAGCAGCCAGGGCATTCATGCACGCACCCTGACACAAACAGGGTGCAGCGGGTGCCGGGGCCGTTAACGATGTCTACGGGGTAGTATTGGTGAAAGTTCATGTTTCCTCGTTGCATTTGGCGCTGTAGCGGCGTTGGCCGCTCTCACTTACCCAGGTCACTTACTTATGTAAGCTCCCTGGGATTCGTTCGTTTGCCGCCTTGCTACAACACCAACTGCTTAGAGGAAACTCATGAAATTGGAACTATAGCCAGCGGTTGTAGGCCGGATAAGGTGTTTACACCGCCATCCGGCATTTACGCATTGCAAACGGAGAATTAACCTATCTGCCCATTGCCTAAATGCTTCACGCGGCGCTTCACTTCTTCCTGCTTGCCGGCGTTAAACGGACGCGCGTCCGGGCTGCCTAAATAACCGCACACGCGGCGGGTGACCGAGACGCGGGCGGCGTCGTGGTTGCCGCATTTCGGGCAGGTGAAACCTTTACTGGTACATTCGAACTCGCCGGTAAAGCCGCACTCGTAGCATTCATCGATCGGCGTGTTGGTGCCGTAATACGGTACATGCTGATAGCTGTAATCCCAGACATCTTCCAGCGCCTTCAGGTTGTGCTGAATGTTCGGGTATTCGCCGTAGCAAATGAAACCCCCGTTCGCCAGCGGCGGATACGGTGCTTCGAAATCGATTTTGTCGTACGGGTTGACCTTCTTCTCCACGTCGAGGTGGAAGCTGTTGGTGTAGTAACCTTTATCGGTTACGCCCGGCACCACGCCGAACTCGGCGGTATCCAGACGGCAGAAGCGGTCACAGAGGTTTTCACTTGGCGTGCTGTACAGACTAAAGCCGTAGCCAGTCTCTTCTTTCCACTGATCCACGGCCTGGCGCAGACGTTCCACAATGGCGATACCTTTGGCGCGCAGCTGCTCGCTGTCATAGACATGTTTGTCGCCAAACAGCGCGTTGATGGTCTCATGAATGCCGATGTAGCCCAGAGAGATGGACGCACGACCATTTTTAAAGATTTCAGACACGTCGTCGTCCGCTTTCAGCCGCACGCCGCAGGCGCCTTCCATATACAGGATAGGCGCGACACGGGCTTTCACGCCTTCAAGGCGGGCGATACGGGTCATCAGCGCCTTCCGCGCCAGCGCCAGACGTTCATCCAGCAGTTTCCAGAATGCGGTTTCGTCGCCTTTTGCTTCCAGCGCGATGCGCGGCAGGTTAAGGCTAATCACGCCCAGGTTGTTACGCCCGTCGTGGATCTGCTCGCCGTTTTCGTTCTCCCACACGCCGAGGAAGCTGCGGCAGCCCATTGGCGTTTTGAACGAACCGGTGACTTTGACCACCTGATCGTAGTTGAGGATGTCCGGATACATGCGCTTGCTCGCGCACTCCAGCGCCAGTTGTTTAATGTCGTAGTTCGGATCGCCAAACTTGTGGTTCAAACCGTCGCGGATAGCGAAGACCAGTTTCGGGAACACGGCGGTTTTGCGATTTTTACCCAGACCGGCGATACGGTTACGCAAAATAGACGCCTGGATCAGACGCGACTCCCAACTGGTGCCGAGGCCAAAACCAAAGGTCACGAAAGGCGTCTGGCCGTTAGCGGTGTGCAGCGTGTTAACTTCGTATTCCAGCGACTGGAAGGCGTCGTAGCACTCTTTTTCGGTGCGAGAACGCGCATACCCTTCGGCATCCGGGATCTGCCACTCATCGGCGGTTTTGCGGTGCTTGTTGTAGCTTTCGGTGACAAACGGCGCCAGCACTTCGTCGATACGGTTAATGGTGGTGCCGCCATAAATATGGCTGGCGACCTGCGCGATAATCTGCGCGGTAACGGCAGTGGCGGTAGAGATAGATTTCGGCGGTTCGATCTCAGCGTTACCCATCTTAAAGCCCTGGGTCAACATGCCTTTCAGGTCGATCAGCATACAGTTGAACATCGGGAAGAACGGCGAATAGTCGAGATCGTGATAGTGGATATCGCCGCGCTCATGCGCTTGTACTACGTCACGCGGCAACAGGTGCTGGCGGGCATAGTGTTTGGCGACAATCCCGGCCAGCAAATCGCGCTGGGTGGGAATGACTTTACTGTCTTTGTTGGCGTTTTCATTGAGCAACGCGGAGTTAGTTTGCTCTACCAGGCCGCGAATTTCCTGGTTCAGACGACCACGCTTTTCACGCTGAATGTCGCGATCGTGACGGTATTCGATGTAGGCGCGGGCAAGCTGTTTGTACGGGCCGGACATCAGTTGGTTTTCAACCGCAGTCTGGATCTCGTTAATATCCACCTGACTGCGCGCGTTCATTTGGCTGCTAACGACTTCTGCGACGGTGGCACAGTAATCTGCGTCATCGACTCCCGCTGCTTTAGCTGCACGTAGAATGGCTTCCTTAATGCGCTCTGATTTGAATGGCACTTTACAGCCATCTCGTTTCATCACATGCGGTGTCATGATCACTCCATATTTGTAAGAACAGGTTATCCACAGAGGCCGGGGAAGCCATAACAGGTTTATTCATCTCTTTTCCAACGACTTCCCGCAATCCTGACCCAGGTTATCCACAATTCACCTTGTGTCGAGTGAACGGATGTTGTAGCAATTGTAGT
The DNA here is from genome assembly GCF_026247685.1 of Salmonella sp. 2018103. Lineage (NCBI taxonomy): Bacteria > Pseudomonadati > Pseudomonadota > Gammaproteobacteria > Enterobacterales > Enterobacteriaceae > Salmonella > Salmonella sp. 2018103. Next base: position 3,991,986 of record NZ_CP111029.1, on the reverse strand, counting down.
CAATTAATACAACATATTGGGTCGGCGTGCATTTTAAAGTCTATATGTAGTGATTTGCATCAAGGATGTTTGCAATTTTATTGATGTAGAACAAGGTAAAAATCAGAGCGTACAGATGGCGGGCGCTGTAGCGTTTGTAAAAGATAGCAAGAAAAATCTGATTAATTATTCAACAAAAACAGACAGTAACCAGGAGCAACGCCACAGCCCGTGTCAATAGGCCTGTGGCGTTTATCCGTATAAGGACGTCGCGTTAGCGTTGTAACCACCAGATGGCTTCAAATGGGCGGAGCGTCATCGCGGCTGGCTGGCTGGCGACCTCGCCATAATTGTGCAGTAGCGCCTGCCACTGTCCTTTGATATGCGGTGGATGCCACTCCTGACACTGGTCGCTCAGATTGGCGACAACCAGCAGGGTTTGCCCCTGCCACTGGCGACGATAACACCATACTGATGGGCTATCCGGGAGGAGATCCTGATAATCGCCCCAGATCAGTACAGGCTGGGTTTTACGTAGCGCAATCAGCTTTTGATAGGTGTAAAACACCGAGTTTTCATCGCGTAATGCCGCCGCGACATTAACCTCCGTATAGTTATCGCACAGGCTTATCCACGGCTCGCCCTGGGTGAAACCGGCGTTTTTACCGTGGTTCCACTGCATCGGCGTGCGGCTGTTGTCGCGGGATTTACTGGCCAGGATAGCCAGTAGTTCGTCGGGGTCGCGTCCGGCGGCGCGTAGCGCGGCAAACATGTTATGGCTTTCCACGTCGCGATAATCGGTGATGCGGGTAAAGTGTGGGTTGGTCATGCCGATTTCTTCGCCCTGATAGATATAAGGCGTCCCTTGCATACCGTGCAGCGCCATCGCCAACATTTTCGCGGCTGGAACCCGGTATTCACCCTCGTCGCCAAAGCGGGAAACGATGCGCGGCTGATCGTGATTACACCAGAATAACGCGTTCCAGGCGACGTTATGCATCCCCTGTTGCCAGTGGCGGAACAACGCTTTCAGCGCCACATAATCAGGTTTTGCCAGCGTCCACTTTTCGCCATTCGGGTAATCCACCTTCAGATGATGAAAATTGAAGGTCATCGAGAGTTCGTCGCCGCTAAGCGCGGCATATTGCTGGCAGTTTTCCAGCGTGGTAGAGGACATTTCGCCTACCGTCATCAGATTACGCGGCGTAAAAACGTCACGGTTCATTTCGCGTAAAAACGTATGCGCGCGCGGTCCGTCGGTATAAAAGCGGCGTCCGTCGCCCGTCGGATCGTCAGGAAAATCCTGATCTTTGGCGATCAGGTTCACCACGTCCAGACGCAGGCCATCCACGCCGCGATCGGCCCAGAATTCGCAGACCTTTTTCAGCTCGGCGCGCACGGCGGGGTTTTCCCAGTTCAGGTCGGCCTGTTCAGGCGCGAAAAGGTGTAAATAATATTGTTCGCTCTGGCTATGCCAGCGCCAGGCGCTGCCGCCAAATTTGGATTGCCAGTTATTCGGGCAGACATCCGGCGTGCCATCGCGCCAGATATAAAACTGACGGTATGGACTCTCTTTGTTCAGCGCTTCGCGAAACCAGGCGTGCTGGGTAGAAGTATGGTTAAACACCATATCCAGGATGATGCGAATACCGCGTGCTTTCGCCTGCGCGACCAGCTCGTCAAAATCATCCAGCGTGCCGTAGGTCGGGTCGATGGCCGTATAATTTGCGACGTCATAACCGTTATCCACCTGCGGCGAGATATAAAACGGCGTGAGCCAGATGGCATCCACGCCGAGTCGCTGTAGATAGTCAAGGTGCTGCGTGACGCCGCGTAAATCGCCGGTGCCGCTGCCGGTCGTGTCCTGAAAACTTTTTGGGTAGATCTGATAAATAACGCCGTTTTGCCACCAGAGGGGAATAGTCATTGTTGTTTCCTGCAAGTGCGTTGGGACGCAACTGCGCCCCGAAGAAGTATTAGACAATTTGTAATGTGCCCTGACGATGCTTACGCTGATAGATAAAGGTGGTCAGAATCACCGGGATAACGATCGCGATAACCATCGCCATGCCGTACACCTGCCAGTAGCGCGGCGGTATAGACAGGATGCCCGGCAGGCCGCCCACGCCGATACCGTTGGCGATGACGCCGTTCAGACCGCAGAGCAGTCCCGCCAGACCAGATCCGATCATCGCGCACAGCATCGGAAAACGATACTTTAGATTGATACCGTACATCGCCGGTTCGGTTACCCCAAGGTAAGCGGAAATGGCGGCAGGAACGGAGATCTCGCGTTCATTGTGTTTACGGCTGGAGATGATGATGCCCACCACGGCGGAGGCCTGCGCGATATTCGACAGCGCAATCAGCGGCCAGACTGGCGTACCGCCCATGCTCTGGATCATCTGCATATCGATAGCGAGCGTTGTCTGGTGGACGCCGGTAATGACCAGCGGGGCATACAGGAAGCCGAACAGCGCCGCGCCTATCGGGGCGAAACTGCCGGTCATCAGATAACGTACCGCAAAGGCCACACCGTCGCCGATCATACGACCAAAGGGGCCGATAAAGGTGTGGGCGAGAAAGACGGCCAGTATCAACGAACACACCGGGACGACGACCAGGTAGAGATAATCCGGCACGATGCGTTTCAACCGCGTTTCAATAAACCCAAGCGCCAGCCCTGCCAGTAGCGCCGGGATAACCTGCGCCTGGTAGCCCACTTTCTCAATGCTAAATAAGCCGAAGTTCCAGACGTCCGGCGTTTGCTGGCCCAGCAGATACGCATTCATCAACTGCGGCGACACCAGCGTCACGCCGAGCACGATACCAAGAATCGGCGTGCCGCCCATTTTTTTCACCGCCGACCAGCAGATCCCCACCGGCAGATAGAAAAAGATCGCTTCGCCGATCAACCATAAAAAATCATAAAGCGTTTTTAGCGCTGGATGCATCTGCGCCAGCGTTTGGCCGTTGCTCATCGGCACATCGCCGATCACGTTACGAAAGCCTAAGATCAAACCGCCGCTGATCAACGCCGGTAGTAGCGGAAAGAAGATCTCCGCAAAGTGGGAAATTAACTGCTCATGCCATTTCATGTTCTGGCGAGCGGCTTTTTTGGCCTGCTCTTTATCAGCATACGCTTTGCCGGTGGTCTCCAGCAGCGCGTTATAGTAATCGCCAACGTCGGTGCCAATCACCACCTGAAACTGCCCGGCGTTGGTGAAACAGCCTTTAACCATCGGTAATTGTTCGATCTCTTTTGGCCTGGCGTTCGCGGGCTGGTGGAGCACAAAGCGCAGGCGAGTAATGCAGTGGCTCACCGTGGCGATGTTGTCGCGCCCGCCGACCAGGTCAATCAGCCGGTCGATATCGGCTTGTTTTACTTTGCTCATCGTAAAGCCTCATGGCAGAGGAGGTATGTTATGGGTTGGCGCAAGAGTATCTCTTCAACGTTGGTTTAAAAATGGGAACGTTCCCGAAACGCAGCGACGATCACAAATTACTCGTGGTATTTCGTTTAATCAGTCACTCAGGCGAGGGTAGAAGGAATGACGATCCGGCGCGGATCGCAGCGGCCATTGATCTGTTCGATCAGCTGCGAAGCCGCCTGTCGTCCGGCTTCAGCATAGCCAAGATCGACAGTGACGATCTCCGGGTGCAGGAATTTTATCAGCGGCGTGTTCCCGACGCTTGCCAGTTGCAGCGTCTCAATACGTTGCTCCTGTAAATACTTACTGGCGCCCAACGCCAGCGTATCGGTGGCGCAGACTAACGCGGTGGTATCCGGCATGATGACGCTTGCCGTATGCTCATAGCCCTGCTTCATGGCAAGACCGGGCAGGGCGGCGACGGGATGAAGTTTATGTTTTTTGCAAAACGCCAGGTATGCGTCATGCCGACGTTTGCCGGTGGTAATATCGCTATGGGGAACGCCCAGAAAGCTAATGTTGCGGTGTCCCTGCTCATACAGCCGCTGCATAAGGATATGAATCGCGCCCTCGTCGTCGTAACAGACGGAGGCAAAACCTTGCGCATCTCTTGCCAGCAGCACCAGCGAGGCTTTCCAGGGGGCGATCAACTCTTCTGTGATGCCGGTAAAGCCAAACAGCACCACGCCATCAATGTTACGTCGTCTGAGCATGCCCAGATGTTCCATTACCAGCGTCGGCGAGAACTGACTTTCCATCATAATAGGGTCGTAGCCCTGTTCATAAAACGCAGGCAGCATGGTTTGAACCGCGAGGTTTTCAGACAACGAATCAAGGCGAGTGACGATAATAGCGACCACTTTATCGCTTTGTCCCCGCATCGCACGGGCGGAGCGGGACGGAAAGAAACCGTGTTGATTCATCACCGCTTCGACACGCTCGCGGGTACGTTCGCTTACGCCGCTTTCATTGTTAAGCACGCGGGAAACGGTTGATTTCCCTACGCCGCTCAGGCGGGCGATGTCTTTGATAGTGAGCCGGTTTTGCATCCTGTTTTCCCGTGGCGTGACGCTGATGGTGATTGGTGATAAAAAGAGTAACTTTACTCAAGCGAAGGGCAATGGGCAAAGTCTGGTTTATCGTTGGTTTAATTACGTAACGGTATGATACCGCCATAATTGCCACAAAACTTATGGATTTATGCGTATAATCCACGGCGCAAATCGTTTACTTACCGGAGGCGACATGGACCCTGAACCCACCCCTCTCCCGCGATGGAGAATTTTCCTTTTCCGGTAAGCCTGCCTCTGCTGTCTTACCGGTGTGTAAGACAGTGACACAATAACGTCCCTGTTTTTATTTAAACATTGCTCATCGGGCAAGGCTTTGCCGCGCCTGAAGAATTTTCTGCGCCTGACTTCGGCGCGGAGGGATTACCTATGCTAAAAACCATTACCCGCCAGCTTTTTGCCCGGCTTAATCGTCATTTGCCTTATCGTCTGGTTCACCGCGATCCGCTGCCCGGGGCGCAGACCGCGGTAAATGCGACTATCCCGCCTTCGCTGAGCGAACGCTGTCTGAAAGTCGCGGCAATGGAGCAGGAGACTCTCTGGCGCGTTTTTGATACGCACCCGGAGGGATTAAACGCCGCCGAGGTAACGCGCGCGCGTGAAAAGCATGGCGAAAACCGCCTTCCGGCACAGAAACCCTCGCCGTGGTGGGTGCATCTGTGGGTATGTTATCGCAATCCTTTCAACATCTTACTCACGATTCTTGGCGGCATTTCTTATGCCACGGAGGATCTGTTTGCCGCAGGCGTTATCGCCCTGATGGTCGGTATCTCAACGCTGCTGAATTTTGTGCAGGAAGCGCGCTCGACGAAAGCAGCGGACGCGCTAAAAGCGATGGTGAGTAATACCGCTACCGTACTGCGGGTTATTAATGAAAATGGCGAAAACGCCTGGCTGGAATTACCCATCGATCAACTGGTGCCCGGCGATATTATTAAGCTGGCGGCGGGGGATATGATCCCGGCGGATTTACGGATTATCCAGGCGCGCGATCTGTTTGTCGCCCAGGCGTCGCTGACCGGCGAATCTCTGCCGGTCGAGAAAGTCGCCGCGACGCGTGAGCCCCGGCAAAATAACCCGCTTGAGTGCGACACGCTGTGCTTTATGGGGACGAACGTCGTGAGCGGAACGGCGCAGGCCGTGGTGATGGCGACCGGCGCCGACACCTGGTTTGGTCAATTGGCGGGGCGCGTGTCGGAACAAGATAACGAGCAGAACGCTTTCCAGAAAGGAATTAGCCGCGTCAGCATGTTGCTGATCCGCTTTATGCTGGTCATGGCGCCGGTAGTACTGATTATTAATGGTTACACGAAAGGTGACTGGTGGGAAGCGGCGTTATTTGCGCTTTCGGTCGCGGTAGGGCTCACCCCGGAAATGTTGCCGATGATCGTCACCTCCACCCTCGCGCGCGGAGCGGTGAAGCTCTCGAAACAGAAAGTTATCGTGAAGCACCTTGATGCGATTCAGAACTTCGGCGCGATGGATATTCTGTGCACCGATAAAACCGGCACTCTGACGCAGGATAAAATTGTGCTGGAGAATCATACGGATATTTCTGGTAAGCCCAGCGAGCATGTACTGCATTGCGCCTGGCTGAACAGCCATTATCAGACCGGTCTAAAAAACTTACTGGATACGGCGGTCCTGGAGGGAGTAGACGAAACCGCCGCGCGTCAGCTCTCCGGACGCTGGCAGAAAATCGATGAGATTCCGTTTGATTTTGAGCGTCGCCGGATGTCGGTGGTGGTGGCCGAAGATTCGAGCGTGCATCAACTGGTCTGCAAAGGCGCGTTACAGGAGATCCTGAACGTGTGTACTCAGGTGCGCCACAACGGCGATATTGTGCCGCTGGACGACAATATGCTGCGCCGGGTGAAACGCGTTACCGACACGCTGAACTGTCAGGGGCTACGCGTGGTCGCCGTCGCGACCAAATACCTGCCTGCGCGTGAGGGCGATTACCAGCGTATCGATGAGTCTGACCTGATCCTGGAAGGGTATATTGCTTTTCTCGATCCGCCGAAAGAGACCACCGCGCCGGCGCTGAAAGCGCTGAAGGCAAGCGGAATTACGGTGAAAATTCTCACCGGCGACAGCGAGCTGGTAGCGGCGAAAGTTTGCCATGAAGTTGGGCTGGATGCGGGCGATGTCATTATTGGCAGTGATATTGAAGGGTTAAGCGACGACGCGCTGGCGGCGCTGGCCGCCCGTACGACGTTGTTTGCGCGTCTGACGCCGATGCATAAAGAGCGCATCGTCACTTTGCTCAAACGCGAGGGGCATGTGGTCGGTTTTATGGGCGACGGGATTAACGATGCCCCGGCGCTGCGGGCGGCGGATATTGGTATCTCGGTAGATGGCGCGGTGGACATCGCCCGTGAAGCCGCCGATATTATTCTGCTGGAAAAGAGCCTGATGGTGCTGGAAGAAGGCGTCATTGAAGGTCGTCGTACTTTTTCTAATATGTTGAAATATATCAAGATGACGGCCAGCTCAAATTTCGGTAACGTGTTTAGCGTACTGGTGGCGAGCGCCTTTTTGCCGTTCCTGCCAATGCTGCCGCTGCACTTGCTGATTCAAAACCTGCTGTACGATGTATCCCAGGTGGCGATTCCGTTTGATAATGTCGATGAAGAACAAATTCAAAAGCCGCAGCGCTGGAATCCGGCGGATTTGGGGCGCTTTATGGTCTTTTTCGGTCCGATCAGCTCGATTTTCGACATTTTGACCTTTTGTCTGATGTGGTGGGTATTTCATGCGAATACGCCAGAAACGCAAACTTTGTTCCAGTCCGGCTGGTTTGTGGTGGGATTACTGTCGCAAACGCTGATTGTGCATATGATCCGTACCCGTCGTCTGCCGTTTATTCAAAGTCGCGCCGCCTGGCCGCTGATGGCGATGACATTGTTGGTGATGGTCGTGGGAGTTTCGTTGCCGTTTTCGCCGCTGGCGTCTTACCTGCAATTGCAGGCGCTGCCGTTAAGCTATTTCCCGTGGCTGATTGCCATTCTGGCGGGCTATATGACGTTAACTCAGTTGGTGAAAGGGTTTTACAGCCGACGTTATGGCTGGCAGTAAACACTTTCGTCGGGGATTCGCCAGCGTGCTTAATCCCCGATATCGCTAACCAGGTCAGATGCCCGTAAAGCTCGACAAGTTTAACGCGATCGGCTTTATCTTTAAATTTCAGGGCTTATTCAAGCAACTGTAGAATGCTATATGCAGGCATAAAAAAGAGGAATGTCCAGCTAAGTTTGTAAAATGTGTTCTCTGCCCCCAATCCGGAACGAGAGGAGGAGATGTCCCACCGCCGGATATGTTTTGCGGATATGCGACGAAAGCGGCGAATATAGCTAACGCAATAAACTAAGTAAGGAGGAATCGCTAAGGCGCCAGTGGGTTTAGGAAACATAAGAGTAAGCAATATGGCTGCGACAATGAAGCATAAAAAGACTATCGTCGCGGTAGATTCTATCTGTTTTAATTCCTGGCGTACGCTTTCAGCATGCTTCTCCTGCCAGCGACGGAGCGTGCTGTTGCTAAATCCATATTCTTCGCACAACGCCTTATTCGGTACGCCGTTTTTCGACTGTTGCAGAAAATCGGCGATTTGTTCCTCGGTAAAACGCGATCTTACCATTGCCGCCTCTCCATGGCTGTTGGTGCCCCGAACCGGGCAAACTTGCGCCGCCCGGCGGGGATGACGTCCGGCGCTTAGCGACGAACAGCGATCGCTTCAATCTCAATTTTCACGTCTTTCGGCAGACGGGCAACTTCCACGCAGGAACGCGCCGGGAAGGTGGCGTTGTGCTCGGTGAAGAAGGCTTCGTAGGTGGCGTTGACGGTCGCGAAATCGTTCAGGTCTTTCACGAATACGGTCGTTTTCACAATGTCGCCTACTTTTAGGCCAGCGGCTTCCACGATAGCTTTAACGTTTTCCAGCGACTGACGTGCCTGAGCGGATACGTCTTCCGCTACGGCGCCGGTTTTCGGATCGACCGGGATCTGACCGGAAGTGATTACCATGCTACCCAGGTCAACGCCCTGTACGTATGGGCCGATTGCTGCTGGTGCATTTTCCGTCGCAATAGTTTTGCTCATGATTTCTCCTGAATTACAGCGGTAATAGAATGTCCCCGCTCATTATAGGGAGCCGGGATCTCATAACCAACCCAAATTAGTTGGCCAGCACCACATAATGCGAAAACTCTTTTTCACAGTATTTGCATTTGAGGGCGATATCATTGGCGCGTTTTTTCACTGCAAAGCTGGAGGATACCGGTTCCGCGTGGCTGATGCAGTTGCTGTTCGGGCAAACCAGCACATTATTAATACGCTCTGGCAGGCTGGGGCGTGATTTCCCGACTACGTCGTAGTTGTCGATGCGGTTAACGGTGGCCTGCGGCGCGTACAGAGCAAGTTGGTTAACCTGCTCATCGGTGAGGAAGGTGTTTTCTATTTTGATTAAGTCTTTACGCCCCATCTCGCCAGACGGGAGATTCAGACCGATAGTGATTCGCTGATCGGTCTCGGTCAATTTAAACAGACTCAGCAGTTTAAAGCCTACCTGCGCAGGGATATGGTCAATCACGGTGCCGCATTTAATGGCTTCAACCTGCAGTTTGTTATCGTGTGTCATCGCTTTTCTCCCTTACAGACTCAGTTCGCTATTCAGTACCAACGCCAGTAACGCCTGGCGAGCGAAAATACCGTTGCCCGCCTGTTGGAAGTACCAGGCGTGTGGCGTTTTATCCACATCCGTGGTGATTTCATCAATGCGCGGCAGCGGGTGCAGCACTTTCATATTTTCACGCGCGCCGTTCAGGTCGCTGGCGCGCAGAACAAACTGCGCCTTCACATTGGCGTACTCCGACGGGTCGAGACGCTCTTTCTGTACGCGAGTCATATAGAGGATGTCGACGTCGGCCATGACCTCTTCAATAGACCCATGCAGGCTCCAGGCCATTCCTTTTTCATCCAGCATATCCAGAATGTACTGCGGCATCGCCAGCGCGTCCGGCGCGATAAAATAAAAACGGTTGCCGCTAAATTTCGCCAGCGCCTGGGTTAGCGAATGCACGGTGCGGCCATATTTCAGATCGCCGACCATCGCGATATGCAAGTTATCCAGACGGCCCTGGGTTTCCTGGATGGTGAACAGATCCAACAGGGTCTGCGTCGGATGCTGGTTTGAACCGTCGCCCGCATTGAGCACCGGCACATGACCGGAAAACTCCGTCGCCAGACGTGCCGCGCCTTCTTGCGGATGGCGCATCACAATCGCGTCCACGTAAGTGCTAATCACTGAGATCGTGTCGGCTAACGTTTCTCCTTTTTTCCCCAGCGACGTGTTGGCGCTGTCGGAGAAGCCCACTACGCTGGCGCCCAGGCGATGCATTGAAGTTTCAAACGACAGGCGGGTACGCGTGGAGGCTTCGAAAAAGCAGCTGGCGATCACTTTATGTTTCAATAGCTCCGGCTGCGGGTTGGCTTTTAATTTCGCCGCCGTCGCCAGTACCAGATTAAGATCGTCGCGGCTGAGGTCGTTTATGGAAATGATATGTTTTTGATATAGCGGGTTAGCCATGTTTATCTCCTGACGCCTGGGCAAAAAAAAGCCCCTCAATTGAGGGGCTTGGTATTGGTTTTCAACGGAAAGAAAAACGGCAGGCCTGCGTCCTTTTTCAGACGCGGTAAGACAGAATGTCGTACACACTGAACCATGCTTCCTCCCGGCAAATTGTCCGCGATTATACTCAGCTCTGTTTGGGGATCAAGCAATTAATGCATGATTTACTCATCGCAAACGGTTCTTATGAATTTAAATTCATTTTAAGCAAATAATTAATTTGTTTGTGTACCAGCGCCGTGCGCTGAACGACCCGTGGTGCGACCCAGACAATACTGCTACCGGCAACGACGCCGAGAATTTCCGGCAATGCGTGGTAATCCAGAATTCTCGCGACGGCGCGACCATAACCTGCCGCCGTATGGATAAGGATAAATTCGCTATTATGTTCAACGCTGACGACCATTTCGGCTATTGAACGTCCGGCATCCGGCGAAGGACGCCGCTGGGGATTTACGGAATAAATCTTTTGTCCCTTCGTATTTCTGATTTTTATTGCGCCCAGCAGCTTGAGCAGGCGCGAAACCGTAGACTGACTAATACCTTCAAATCCCTCATTTTGTAAATCGCGGCGAATCTCCTCCTGGGACAGGTAACTTTTTTCACTAATCAGGCGCTGACAAACCGCCAGTTGCTGTTGTTCTTTGGCGGAGTAATCATCGTATTCCTTCATAAATGCACCTTATCTTTATTATTGATATCAACGGACTGGCGAAATTCATCACATTTGTCACATTGATTGCGGATCAATCGGGCGGTTTTGCAGGAAAATGAGAAGCCGATCAAAAAAGGTGACGGCGTGCCTGATGGCGCTGTGCTTATCAGTCCTGTCGGATAAGGCGCGTCGCCATCTGGCTCGTTACATCATCGCTCCGATGCTCAGTACCGCCATATTCAGCAATGTCAGGATCAGCAACAGCGGCGCGACCCATTTCAGATAGCGGACATAGGGAACCCGCGCGATTGCCAGACCGCCCATGACCACGGCGGAGGTGGGAGTAACCAGATTCACAATCCCGGAGGCCGACTGGTAGGCGGTTACGACCAAATCCCGTTGTACGTGGGCAAAATCCGCTAACGGCGCCATAATGGGCATCGTCAATACGGCAAGACCGGAAGAGGAGGGCACCAGGAAGGAGAGCAATACTTCCAGCCAGTAGGTTACGTTTATGAAAATGGTGGTAGAGAGGCCGGAAACCAGACTTTCCGCGCTGTGCAAAATGGTATGGGTAATCATACCGTTATCCATGACCACCACAATGCCGCGCGCGATACCAATAATTAGCGCCACGCCGAGCAAATCCCGCGCGCCGTCGATAAAGGTACTGGTGAACGCTTCCTCACCCATCCGCGTTATCACGCCAACGATAATCGCCGCCGCCAGAAAAACGCCGGAGATTTCCGCCATCCACCAGCCGAGAACCGCCACGCCGTAAATCATCACCGCGAAAGAGGCGGCGAAGATCAGCAGCACCCATTTCCGGGTAGCCGTAAACTCCAGCAGTGTATTGGCGCGATTGCCGAGGAAATGGGCGCGATTTTCCTCCATTTTATCCGCCACGACAGAAAGCTCAGGATGGGCGCGGACTTTGCGCGCATAGCGCATTACCCAAAACACGCACAGTACGTAGCCGACAATTAACAGCAGTACGCGCATCAGCATTCCCTGAGTAAAAGGGATGCCGGCGGCGTTGGCGGCAATGACCGTGGCGAAAGGGTTAATGGTCGAACCGAGCGTGCCTATCCCGGCGCCGAGCAGTACGGTTGCCGCCGCCACTAACGGATCGAAGCGGGCCGCCATCATAACTGGCACCAGCAGCGTGTAGAAGGGCAACGACTCCTCCGCCATGCCATAGATAGTGCCGCCTGCGGCGAACAGCGCCATCAGAATGGGGATCATCCACTCATCTTTGCCGTTGAGTTTGACTGTTACCCGTTCAATACCGGCATCAATCGCCCCCGTTTTATTCACCACCCCCAGAAAGCCGCCGATAATCAAGACAAACAGCGCGACGTCAATGGCGCCGGCGGTGTAGGTTTCGTGGTTATAGAGGCCGTCAATCGGCGCCAGTAAAACAGCGGTAATCCCTTGCGGATGCGCGTCCACGGGGGCATACGTTCCCGCCACCGGCACCTCTTTTCCCAGCGTGGCGTTCATCGCCATTTGGTATTTTCCCGCCGGCACAATCCAGGTCATCACCGCGACCAGGGCAATAAGAATAAACAGGATGGTATAAGCGGTGGGAAATTTAAATTTACCCATGATGTTCTCTCCTGATATCACGGATATGCGCCGCGAGGGCGCATATCCTGTGGGATTAGTCGCCGAGCGTCGCCACCATGACCGCTTTGATGGTGTGCATCCGGTTTTCCGCTTCATCGAAGACTATCGAGCCTGCGGACTCGAACACCTCTTCCGTGACCTCCAGTCCTTTCAGGCCGTAAGCCATTTCTATTTCGCGTCCCACTTTGGTGTGCTCGTTATGGAAGGCGGGCAGGCAGTGCATAAACTTCACATCAGGATTACCGGTAGCGTTTACTACCTGCTGGTTGACCTGATATGGCGTCATCAGACTGACGCGCTCCGCCCAGGCTTCTTTGGGTTCTCCCATCGAGACCCAGACGTCGGTATAGAGGAAATCCACACCGTGAACACCGTCTTCAACGCTCTCCGTTAAGGTGATACGAGCGCCGGTAACGCTGGCGATTTCCCGGCACTGCGCGACCAGCGCGGCATCAGGCCAGAAGGACTTTGGCGCTATCAGGCGGATATCCATGCCCATCTTCGCCGCGCCCACCATCAGCGAGTTGCCCATGTTGTTGCGCGCGTCGCCCAGGTAGGCGAAGCTCAGTTCCGGCAGCGTTTTACCCGGCGCGTGTTCCAGCATGGTCATCAGATCGGCCAGGATCTGTGTGGGGTGAAATTCATCGGTCAGGCCGTTCCAGACGGGAACGCCCGCGTATTCCCCCAGCTCTTCCACAATGTGTTGACCAAAACCGCGATATTCGATGCCGTCATACATCCGCCCCAGGACGCGAGCAGTATCTTTCATGGACTCTTTATGGCCGATCTGCGAGCCGCTTGGGCCGAGATAAGTCACCTGCGCGCCCTGGTCGAAAGCGGCGACTTCAAACGCGCATCGGGTGCGGGTAGAGGTTTTTTCAAAAATCAGCGCGATGTTTTTGCCGATCAGCGTTTGCTTTTCGCATCCGGCTTTTTTTGCGGCTTTCAGCTCAATAGCCAGATCGATGAGGTGTTGGATTTCCGCCGGGGTGTAGTCAAGCAGCTTCAAAAAGTTACGATTTTTCAGTGAAATAACCATTACAATATCCTTGTTAAAATGAATTGCCTGATGGCGCTGCGCTTATCCGGCCCACGGTTATGCGCGCTCTGTAGGCCGAATAAGGCGGAAGCCGCCATCCGGTAAAAAGCCTTATGCGTCAACGTCGGCGGTTTCACACCGAATCAAAGTGCCTTTCTCGCCCGCGAGAATGGCTTGCCCATCCGCCAGCGAGCCGATTCCGGCAATGCCGCGGCAATGGCTGACAAACTCAGCGCAGGCGGTCACTTTCGGGCCCATCGAACCGGCGTCGAACTGCATTTCACGAAGCAGCTCCGGCGTAACTTGCGCCAGCGGGCGTTGGGTGGGCTTACCCCAGTCGAGATACACCGCGTCGGCATCGGTCAGAATGAGCAGCGCGTCGGCGTGAATTTGGCTGGCAAGCAGGGCGGCGGACAGATCTTTGTCGATCACCGCCTCGATACCGTGGTAGCCATCGGCTTTTTCCACGACCGGCACACCGCCGCCGCCGTTACAGATAACCAGGTGATCGCGGCTAATCAGCGCGCGGATGGCATCGTTTTCCACAATGTGTTTCGGCTGCGGGGAGGGCACAACGCGGCGGAAGGCGTTACCGTCGGCTTTGAATACCCAGCCCTTTTCTGCCTGTAACGCACGGGCCTGCGCTTCGTCGTAAATCGGTCCGATATATTTGGTTGGATTGAGGAATGCCGGGTCGTTGGCATCGACTTCGACCTGGGTGAGCAGGACGCTGATTTCACGCTCCGGCAGATGATTCTTCAGCGCCTGTTGCAGCATGTAGCCAATCATGCCCTGGCTTTCCGCACCGAGAATATCGAGCGGGTAGGGCGTAACGTTAGCGTAGGCGCTATTTTGTAGCGCCAGCAGTCCTACCTGTGGGCCGTTGCCATGCACTAACACCACGCGCCATTGCCGGGTAAGCTGGGCGATGGTTCTGGCCGCCAGTTCGATATTTTTACGCTGAATATCAGCCTCCAGCGGTTCGCCGCGTTTGAGCAGCGCATTGCCGCCCAGCGCGACGACCAGTGTGCGTTTGTTTTCCATAACGTCTCCTTTAAATACCATCGCGTTCCAGTGGACAGCTCATGCAGCGTGCGCCCCCGCGCCCGCGACCCAGTTCATCGCCGGGAATGGGAAGGACGGTAATGCCGGCTTTGTCGTATTTTTCGTTGGTCCAGATGTTGCGCTCATAGCCCACCACCACGCCGGGACGCAGGGTGAGCACGTTATTGGCGTCATTCCACTGTTCGCGCTCAGCTTCAAATGCGTCGCCGCCAGTGGTGATTAAGCGCACCTGATCGATGCCAAGCGCTTTTTCAAGAGCATGAACCAGCGTGCTCTCCTGGGTTCGTTTCAGACCGCCGCGTCCGTCTGGCGTCAGCGTCCAGCACTGAACGTCCGGGCGAACGACTTCCGGATAGACGGAGAAGGTGTCGATATCAATGTGGGTCATGACGGTGTCAAGGTGCATACAGGAGCGATGTTTTGGCAGTTCAACGGCAATGACGCGTTCCGCCTGACGATGTTTAAACAATGCCTGCGCCAGGAACTCGACGCCCTGCGGCGTAGTACGTTCAGACATACCGATCAACACCGCGCCGCGGCCAATCACCAGCACATCGCCGCCCTCTAAAGTGGCGTGGTCGTAATTAATGTCCTCGTCGCCGAAATATTTAATGAAATCACCGTCTGCGAATTGAGGATGCCAGCGATAAATAGCACGTAAATTATTCGTTTCACGTTGGCGTGCAGGTTTCGCCATGGGGTTAATTGAGACGCCGTTATATATCCAGCAGGACGTGTCACGGGTAAATAGGTGATTCGGTAATGGCTTCATAATAAAGTCATTAATATCGTGAGTATCGACCACCATATTTTTTATGGAGGCGGGGATTTCGCCGTAAGTTAAACCGCCGCTTAAATGGCGAGCCAGTTCACGGTGCGGCATATCCGCCAACCAGGCGCGAATATCTGCGGCAAAGGTGGGCCCAAGGCGATAATCGGAAATTTGCGTGTCCAGTAGCCAGGCTTTAGCGTCAGCCACATCCAGCGTTTGGGTGAGCAGGTCGGTTAACAGCAACACTTCTATCCCTTGCTGGCGCAGCGTGTTGGCAAAAATGTCATGCTCTTCGCCAGCGCGCTCTACGGATAATACATCGTCAAAAAGTAATTCCTGACAATTTGAAGGGGTAAGTCTTTTTAGGCTGAGATTGGGCCGATGCAACATTACACTGCGTAATTGACCGATTTCAGAACCGACAAAATGCTTTTCCATCATTATACCTTTTACATAATTTCAAGAATAAAGAAGGAGTGGCTGCAAATATTTAGCGTGCTTGCAGTCGCGGCGTTTCAGTTAAATTCGGGAGCAATGATTGAATTTTATTTGGGTTGTTAATGTGATGAGATTCACATCAATCAAGGAGTGCTATTTTTCTTATTTAATATATGAGCCGGGTCAGAGAAATTCAAAAAACAATAAGGCATTAAATGAATTACTACGCAGCTATATGGTTTGTTATTTTTTTATTGTTAATTATTTGTTTGTTGTATTGAATGATATTTAAATCTTAACTAATTGAAAACAAAGTGATTATTTTTAAGAGTTGCATAACTATGCGTGAGGGGGATTTTATTATCGGGGATATTTAAATAATTTAAAAATAACTATGGATATAGAAGTCATTTATGCAGGGAGAGCGAATTGTGATCGCTAAAACGTTTTTATGTTAACGCCTTTAATATCAAAGGGTTGTTAGTGATGGCGATTTGGCGCCGCTGGGGTTTATGCATAGGTACTGCATAAAGTTGGGCGAACTATTAACAATATATAAACACCGCTGGCGATAAACATGCGCTGGCGCAAAATCGATGAGAGTAAGGGTAGTATGGCAGCCATTTTTCTCGTATAAAGAGAAAAAATAAAATGCTGTTTTAACTAAGGGGATGCGATGATTATTGGCAATATTGAACATCTGGAGGCCTGGCTGCCGACGGCGTTACGGCAGGCGATTGAGCACGTCAATGCGCATGTCACGGCAACGACCGCGCCAGGTAAGTATGACATTGACGGCGACAGGCTGTTTTATATGATTTCTGAAAATATGACGGAGCCGGGCGAATCGCGCAGCGCAGAGTATCACGCCCGTTATCTTGATATTCAGATTGTGCTACAAGGTCAGGAAGGGATGGCATTCAGTACCCGGCCTGCAGGAACGCCGCACACGGACTGGCTGACGGATAAAGACATTGCATTTTTACCGACGAGCGTCGACGAGAAAACCGTCGTCCTGAACGAAGGCGACTTTGTGGTGTTTTATCCCGGCGAAGTGCATAAGCCCCTGTGCGCGGTGGGAGAACCGGCGCGGGTACGTAAAGCGGTGGTGAAAATGCTGATGGCGTAATATTTTGTCCGGATGGCGGCGCCTGCACGTTGCGATTTTGTAGGCCAACCGCCATCCGGCATCATAACGACATTATTTAGACAGCGTCGCTACCATTACTGCTTTGATGGTATGCATTCGGTTTTCCGCTTCATCAAAGACAATGCTGGCCGCAGACTCAAAAACCTCGTCGGTCACTTCCATCCCGCCATGTAAACCGTACTCTTCGGCCATTTTTTTGCCGAGCGTGGTTTCGTCATCATGGAACGCAGGCAGACAATGCAGGAACTTAACCTGCGGATTGCCGGTTAACGCCATCATCTGGCTGTTGACCTGATAATCACGCAGCAGGGCAATACGCTCCGCCCATTTCTCTTTGGGTTCGCCCATAGAGACCCAAACATCGGTATAGATAAAATCCGCGCCTTTTACGCCTGAGGCGATATCTTCGGTCAGGGTGATGGCGCCGCCGTTCTTTTTCGCCATGGCGCTGCACTCCGCCACTAACGCGGCTTGCGGCCAGCAGGCTTTTGGCGCGACCAGACGGAGATCCACTCCTGTTAACGCGGCGGCTTCCAGCATGGAGTTACCCATGTTATTGCGTGCGTCTCCGGCATAGACCAGCGTCATCTCGTTAAAGGCTTTACCCGGCAGATGTTCCTGCATGGTGAGCAGATCCGCCAGTAATTGCGTTGGGTGATACTCATCGGTTAAACCGTTCCATACCGGCACACCGGAATATTCAGCCAGCGTTTCGACGATCTCCTGGCCATATCCTCGATACTGAATACCGTCAAACATCCGGCCCAGGACGCGGGCAGTATCTTTGATGGACTCTTTATGGCCGATCTGGCTCCCGCTGGAACCCAGGTACGTCACGCACGCCCCCTGATCGTATGCGGCAACTTCGAAAGAGCATCGTGTCCGGGTCGAGTCTTTTTCGAAGATGAGCGCAATATTTTTACCCACCAGCTTTTGTTCTTCTTTACCGTTTTTCTTATCGGCTTTTAGTTTGGCGGCAAGCTGCAACAGAGCAGTGAGTTCACTGGCGGTGAAATCAAGTAACTTTAAAAAAGGTTTTTGGTAAAACGTAGACATACTTCCCTCACATGGCTTAAGCCTCTCATTGAATTAAAATTCACTTTATATGGATGATTATTCATTTGCAACCCTGTTTGATAAAACTTTTCTCGATAAGGTGGAGGCAACGTCGGCGGTATGTGACAATAAGAGTATCGGCAGGACATCTATGAGGAACGAGCTATGGCAAACCCGGAATTACTGGAAGAGCAGCGTGAAGAAACGCGCTTAATTATTGAAGAGTTACTTGAGGACGGCAGCGATCCGGATGCGCTGTACACTATCGAGCATCACCTTTCCGCTGACGATTTCGAAACGTTGGAAAAAGCCGCGGTAGAAGCCTTTAAACTCGGCTATGAAGTGACGGAGCCGGAAGAGCTGGAAGTGGAAGAGGGCGATACGGTTATTTGTTGCGACATTCTCAGCGAGTGCGCGTTGAACGCCGAACTCATCGACGCTCAGGTTGAGCAACTGATGAACCTGGCGGAAAAATATGATGTTGAATACGACGGCTGGGGAACCTATTTTGAAGACCCTAATGGCGAAGAGGGTGACGACGACGATTATGTCGATGAAGATGACGACGGCGTGCGTCACTAAAGCTGTATAGTATGACGGTACGGCAGCGTCTGCTGTCGTATTTTTTTAACAGGTTACGTATGAATTACCCGCAAATACTCTCTCCGGTGCTTAATTTCCTGCATTGCCCGACGCCGCAGGCGTGGATTGTCCAGGCCCGCGATCCGCAAAATCTTCCTCTTCTGCTTACCGATCACTTGATCTGCGAACTGAAGGCTGCGCAAACCGCGTTGCTGTTGGTGCGTAAATATGTCGCTGATAAATCGGGCGCCGACGCGCTGCTCGCCTGGCTGCAACCTTACGAGGCGTTCGCGTTTCGTCAGGGGCCGGAGCCGGATTTTGTTGCCCTGCATAGACAGATTAGCAAAAGCGCCATGCCGCAAACTGATGACCCCTGGGGCCGTCAGCTTATCGACCGTATGGTGTTATTGATTAAAGAGGAGTTGCACCATTTTTGGCAGGTACGCGAGGTCATGCAGGCCAGAAACATTCCTTATGTGAAAATCACCGCCAGCCGCTACGCGAAAGGAATGTTGAAAGCGGTACGCACGCACGAACCGCTCACCTTAATTGATAAGCTGATTTGTGGGGCGTATATCGAAGCCCGCTCCTGCGAACGTTTTGCCGCTCTGGCGCCCTGGCTGGATGAGGATTTACAGACGTTTTATCTCTCGCTTCTGCGCTCCGAAGCGCGGCATTATCAGGATTACCTGGCGCTGGCGCAGCAGATTTCCACCGAGGACATTTCTGCGCGCGTGCGCTATTTTGGCGAGGTGGAAGCTGACCTTATCTTGTCGCCAGACCGCGAGTTTCGTTTTCATAGCGGCGTGCCAGCCGCCGGATAAAGGGTAAAATTAAAGATTAGCGTTTTTATCTTTTACGCTGTCGCCACCTGCGTGGTCATCCGCCCGACATCAAACTGCTGGCGAGCAGAAAAAGTCATTTTCATGATATTCTGTCCTGAGTAAAGCCTGCCCTGCGGCAGGCAAAAAGAACTCACTCAGTGTTATATTCCCGAAAGGTGACCTTGAACAATGCCATTTTTGCATCATCACTACGGGTTCTTGTGTTGAAATACTTACTGTTTCACGCCTTTTGACGCTTCAGAGCAGGTCTTGCCAACAAAGGTTTGTTTAATTTTGTTGATGGAGGTTGTTTTATTACCTCCTGCATCGACATCCGATTTCATGGTCATCGCAAATTCTGTATCGCTTATTTTCGTCGTTTCTACAATAGAGTGCGATTTGACATCAGGATTATTACAGACAGTCTCATTGATCAGTTTGGTATCCGTACTTTCTACAAATGTTGTCGTGCAACCGCCTGCACTGGTAGAAAAACCCTTCACCATTTTTTTAGAATCTCCAGACATTTTAGGGGTATAACACATAAGCGTCGCTATGCCCGAATTTTTTTCATCCATTAATACTTCTTTTGTATCTGGATTGATGGTGCGCATTTCTATATTTTCCATTTTCCATTCGCCGGGCTGTATATCTAATGCATATACATTAGAGATACTAATAAACATAGCGGGGAAAACAATTGCTGATAATAGGCTTTTCATTTATAACTTCCTTGAATAATAAGTGATTCCCGGATAACAGGATGTTTCCGGGATTACTTATATCAGCAAAAATAATACCTGGCGAGGATAAATAAACGCCTGGTTTTCAGAGATCCTTTAACATCCTCACTTCGCAATCGACATGTCCGGTGCAGCCGAGCGGTTCGCTAATATGTTCAAATCCTAAACGTTCGTATAGCGCAATCGCCTCGCGTAAAAAAGCCGTTGTTTCCAGATAGCAGCGTTTAAAACCCTGTTCACGGGCATGATCCAGCGCCATCAGCGCCAGCTTTTTCGCCAGTCCCTGACCACGAATCACCGGTAAAAAATACATTTTTTGCAGTTCACAAATGTCTGGTTCGCTACAGGATAACGGCGCCACGCCGCCGCCGCCCACCACACAACCGTTTTGCTCTACCACCCAGTAGGCCGCGCCCGGTTGGCTATAAACCTGATACAGTTCATCCAGATTGGGGTCGGCAACGGTATAACCTTTATCGGCGGTAAGTCCGTATTCCGCTGAAACCTGACGGATGACACGGGCAATAGCGGCATTGTCAGCGGCAGTGATTCGGCGCACCGTGAGCGTTGGCGAGGCGACATTATTCATAATATGGCTCAATTTTTAAAATTTATTTATAGATTACTTTAATACCACCGTCTTGAGTCACGCGCAAGGAGATCCTGAATCAGACAAAATAAAAGGCGGAAAAATTAAACAAAAATAGTATCGTAGTCAAATCAGTAACAATTTACTGGTTTTTATTATTAATTCTAATAGATTGTAATTCAGGGATATGATTCATGAATAACGTTATCAGTAGTAAAGATAACCATAATCACACGTTGGTGTTTACAGGCAAGGGCGGAAAGTATTTTGTTATTTGCCTTGTGAATTTCTTGTTGACGTGTATCACGTTGGGAATCTATGCGCCGTGGGCGATGGTGAAATGTCGACGTTATATTTATACTAATATGACGCTAAACAATCAGCCTTTTGCTTACAAAGCCACGGGCGGCGCATTATTTATTAGTGTGTTGTTAGTTTTTATTATTTATATTGTTAGCCTCTCTCTTATTGAACACGGTCATCCCGGTCTCGGTTTTACGCTATTCGGCTTATTAATTGCGATTATTCCTTTTATGGCGGTGAAAGGATTACAGTATCAGGCGATGATGACTTCGCTTAATGGCGTACATTTTGGATTCCAGTGTTCCATGCGGCGCGCCTGGTGGTACATGTTCGCTCTCCCGGTACTCCTGATGGTGGCGCTTTATATTGTTCTTTATATTATCTCACTGGTAACCATCGCCGTCGGCGGTTTAGTGTTCAATATCGTTTTTCTCGGTTTGCTGGCTATTATTGGGATAGGGGTCATTAACGGTATTACCTACAGCAAATGGATGACCTTGTTTGGCAATGGCGCAAACTTTGGCATTCATCGTTTCTCGATTCAGGTTAATGTTAAAACGTGCATCAGAGGGTGCGTGTTGGCAATGTTGACCCTTTTCCCTTTTGCTGTCGTGATTGGTTATCTAATCGCGCCGGTGTTCACCGACATGATTCTTTTGAGTATGATGGGGAATGCGCAGGCAGGAGGGGCGCTTATTCTGCAATATTATGGCCAGATAATGGCATGTTATTTCCTCTATTTTCTCGCGATTATGGTGGTAACCAGTTACTTATATGTGGCGTTACGCAACCTGTTTTTAAACAATTTGTCACTGGCGAACGATTCGATTCGTTTTCATTCCTCTGTCACTGCACACGGTATGCTGTGGCGGTTACTGGTGGTGTTTGTGATTTCCGGCGTGACGTTAGGGCTGGCTTATCCGTGGTTGAAAATTTGGCTGGTGAGCTGGCTGGCGCAGAATACACAGGTCCAGGGCGATCTGGATTCGCTTGAGTTAACCAATGATGAGAAGCCGCTGGAAAACAGTCTGCTAATGTGGATTTCTCGTGGCATCATGCCTTACTTCCCGTTTATCTGATGTAAAAAGGCCGACGTTTACGTCGGCCCATAATTCATGTTGTCGGATGGCGGCGTGAATGCCTTATCCGGCCTACCGATCGCGCCATGTCAATAAGCGAACGTGTAGGCCTGGTAAGCGAAGCGCCATCAGGCTTTCAGATTACAGCGCGCTAATAACCGCCTGCTGCTCAATCAGCTTCGCTTTCGCTTCTGCGTAACCGTCCAGCTTCTCACGCTCTTTGGCAATCACCGCTTCCGGCGCGCGGGCAACGAAACCTTCGTTGGACAGTTTGCCTTCGATACGGGCAATCTCGCCTTCGATTTTCGCCACTTCTTTCGCCAGACGCGCCAGCTCATCGTCTTTGTTGATGAGGCCAGCCATCGGGATCAGCAGTTCGGCGCCGTCGATGATTTTGGTCACGGAAACCGGGCCTTTGTCATCGGCTGGCAGCACGGTGATGCTTTCCAGACGCGCCAGGGTTTGCAGGAAGCTACGGTTGTCGTTAACACGACGAACGGCTTCTTCACTACAGCCGCGCAGCAGCAGTTCCAGCGGTTTGCCCGGGGCGATGTTCATTTCCGCACGAATGTTACGTACTGCGACGATCGCCTGCTTCAGCCACTCGGTATCGGCCAACGCGGCTTCATCCACCTGTGCGGCGTTATATTCCGGGAACGGCTGCAGCATGATGGTGTCGGCGGTAATGCCACAGATAACCTTCACGCGCTGCCAGATGGTTTCGGTAATGAACGGGATGATAGGATGCGCCAGGCGCAGCAGACCTTCCAGAACGGTGACCAGCGTATGGCGGGTGCCGCGCAGTTCAGACTCGGAACCCCCGGTCATTACCGGCTTGGTCAGCTCCAGATACCAGTCGCAGAACTGGTTCCAGGTGAATTCATACAGAATGCCCGCGGCGATATCGAAGCGGAAGCTGTCCAGCGCGTCGCGGTAGGCTTTAACGGTCTGGTTGAATTCCGCCAGGATCCAGCGGTCCGCCAGCGACAGCGTCATTTCGCCGCCGTTGAAGCCGCAATCCTGCTCTTCGGTGTTCATCAGCACAAAGCGGCTGGCGTTCCACAGCTTGTTACAGAAGTTACGATAACCTTCCAGACGCTTCATATCCCAGTTGATATCGCGGCCGGTCGAAGCCAGTGCCGCCAGGGTAAAGCGCAGGGCGTCGGTGCCGTGCGGCTCGATGCCATTCGGGAACTGCTTCTCGGTACGCTTGCGAATTTTCTCCGCCATCTGCGGCTGCATCATGTTGCCGGTGCGTTTTTCCAGCAGTTCCGGCAGGGAGATGCCGTCCACCATATCCAGCGGGTCGATAACGTTACCCTTGGATTTGGACATCTTCTGGCCTTCGTCGTCGCGAATCAGACCGGTCATATAGACGGTATGGAACGGCACCTGCGGCTTGCCGTTTTCATCTTTGATGAAGTGCATGGTCATCATGATCATGCGGGCAATCCAGAAGAAGATGATATCGAAGCCGGACACCATCACGCTGGTGGGGTGGAACTGACGCAGCGCGTCGGTGTTTTCCGGCCAGCCGAGGGTGGAGAAAGTCCACAGCGCGGAGGAGAACCAGGTATCGAGAACGTCTTCGTCCTGACGAAGCTGAACGTCGGCACCAAGGTTGTTTTCCTGACGCACTTCGTCTTCTGTACGGCCAACGTAGACGTTGCCGTCGTTGTCATACCATGCCGGGATACGGTGACCCCACCACAGTTGACGAGAGATACACCAGTCCTGGATATCACGCATCCAGGAGAAGTACATGTTTTCGTACTGCTTCGGCACGAACTGAATGTCGCCGTTTTCAACCGCTTCCACCGCCGGTTTCGCCAGCACGTCTGCACGCACATACCACTGGTCGGTTAGCATCGGTTCGATAACCACGCCGCCACGGTCGCCGTAAGGGACGGTCAGGTCGTGCGGTTTAATTTCTTCCAGCAGGCCCAGCGCGTCAACGGCAGCAACGACTGCTTTACGGGCAGCAAAGCGTTCCAGCTTCTGGAACTCAGCCGGAATCTCGCTGGAATAAACGTCAGACTCTTCACCTTTGGTATCGAACACTTCCGCGCTTTCGCGGATGTCGCCGTCAAAGGTCAGGATGTTGATCATCGGCAAGGCGTGACGTTTCCCGACTTCGTAGTCATTAAAGTCGTGCGCCGGGGTGATCTTCACGCAGCCGGTGCCTTTTTCCATATCGGCATGTTCGTCGCCAACGATAGGAATGCGGCGGTTAACCAGCGGCAGAATAACGAATTTGCCAATCAGATCTTTATAACGCGGATCTTCCGGGTTCACGGCCACGCCGGTATCGCCCAGTACGGTTTCCGGACGGGTGGTGGCGACGACCAGGTAATCTTTACCGTCTGCGGTTTTCGCGCCATCGGCCAGCGGATAGCGGATGTGCCACATCGAGCCTTTGGACTCGCGGTTTTCCACTTCCAGGTCAGAGATGGCGGTGCGCAGTTTCGGGTCCCAGTTCACCAGGCGTTTGCCACGGTAAATCAGGTCTTCTTTGTACAGGCGAACAAAGACTTCTTTCACGGCATTGGAAAGGCCTTCGTCCATGGTGAAGCGCTCGCGTTCCCAGTCAACGGAGTTGCCGAGACGGCGCATCTGACGGGTAATGGTGCCGCCGGATTCCGCTTTCCACTGCCAGATTTTGTCGATAAACGCATCGCGGCCGTAGTCGTGACGGGTTTTACCTTCTTCAGCGGCAATCTTGCGCTCAACCACCATCTGGGTCGCGATCCCGGCGTGGTCGGTGCCGACCTGCCACAGAGTGTTTTTACCCTGCATACGCTGGTAACGGATCATGGTATCCATGATGGTTTGCTGGAAAGCATGTCCCATATGCAAACTGCCGGTGACGTTCGGCGGCGGGATCATGATGCAGAAGGACTCTTTGCTTTCGTCGCCGTTAGGCTTGAAATAGCCCTGCTTTTCCCAGTGCTCGTAAAGCGGCTGTTCGATATCTTGGGGGTTATATGTCTTTTCCATTATTTCCAGGTTGCCGTATTCAGGTTAAAACCAGCCACGCGGTAGGCTTTGTAGCGTTCGCGCGCCAGTTGTTTCAAAGTTTCTTCGTAAGGGACGAAGTCTACCACTTCTGTGAAAGCGGTGGCAAAATCTGCAAAGCTTGTACGCAGGCTGATTAAAATATCGCGCGGGCTGCTGTTGCGTTTTTGCGGCCAGGCAATTTCAACCGGCGCGCCGCCGCGTGGGCCTTCGCCTGCCAGATTGTGCGGGACAAAACTTTCCGCCGGTCTTGCCCACAGCGCTTCATCCAACCGAATGGCCTGCTTCTCATCTTCGCAGGCGATCAGCACGCGCTTGCCGGCGCGCCAACGTTCTGCGGCAATTTCACACACCAGTTGTTCAACGGCGCTTAAACCATTGACGGTAGTGTCATTATCCAGAAGATAGAACGTCGCATTCTTCATATATGGGGCTTCTTGTGGTGGATTTAAATGCGTTGCCATGATGCCTCCCGTAGGCCGGATAAGCGCAGCGCCATCCGGCAAAACGCCTGATGGCGGCGCTAATGCGCCTTATCAGGCCTACGGGGTAATCTCAAACTTACTCTTCGCCGTTAAAGCCCGCGCGATTGAGCAGGAACTGCGACAACAGCGCTACCGGACGCCCCGTCGCGCCTTTCGCTTTGCCGGAGCGCCAGGCGGTGCCGGCGATATCCAGGTGCGCCCAGTTATACTTACGGGTAAAGCGCGACAGGAAGCAGCCCGCGGTGATGGCGCCGCCAGGACGACCACCAATGTTTGCCATATCCGCAAAGTTGGACTCCAGTTGTTCCTGGAACTCATCGCCCAGCGGCAGACGCCACGCGCGGTCGCCCGCCTGCTCGGACGCGCCGATCAGCTCATGCGCCAGCGGGTTATGGTTCGACATCAGACCGGTAATGTGATGGCCCAGCGCAATCACGCAGGCCCCGGTTAGCGTCGCGACGTCAATGACGGCTTCCGGTTCGAAGCGTTCAACGTAGGTCAGCACGTCGCACAAAACCAGACGGCCTTCGGCGTCGGTGTTCAGGACTTCAACGGTTTGACCAGACATGGTGGTCAGCACGTCGCCCGGACGATACGCGCGTCCGCCCGGCATGTTTTCACAGCCCGCCAGTACGCCGATAACGTTAATCGGTAGCTGAAGCTCGGCGACCATACGCATCACGCCGTAAACCGCCGCCGCGCCGCACATATCGTACTTCATCTCGTCCATCCCTTCAGATGGCTTGATGGAGATGCCGCCGGAGTCGAAGGTCAGGCCTTTACCCACCAGCACGATCGGGCGCGCGTCTTCGGACGGATTGCCCTTGTACTCAATCACCGACATCAGCGATTCATTCTGCGAACCGTGGCCGACCGCCAGATAAGCGTTCATACCCAGTTCGCGCATTTGCTGTTCGCCGATTACGCGGGTGATGACATTTTTGCTGTAGCTGTCGGCCAACTGGCGCGCCTGTGACGCCAGGTAGGCGGCGTTACAGATATTGGGCGGCATGTTGCCGAGATCTTTCGCTGCCTTAATCCCGGCGGCGATGGCCAGACCGTGCTGAATGGCGCGTTCGCCGCTGGTGAGCTCACGGCGGGTCGGCACATTAAAGACCATCTTACGTAGCGGGCGGCGCGGCTCGCTCTTGTTGGTCTTGAGTTGATCAAAGCTATAAAGCGTCTCTTTGGCCGTTTCGACGGCCTGACGCACTTTCCAGTAGTTGTTGCGGCCTTTGACGTGCAGTTCGGTCAGGAAACAGACGGCTTCCATCGAACCGGTATCATTCAGAGTATTTATCGTTTTCTGAATAACCTGCTTATACTGACGTTCATCAAGCTCGCGCTCTTTGCCGCAACCAATGAGGAGGATTCGCTCGGAAAGAACGTTAGGAACATGGTGCAGCAACAGAGTCTGCCCCGGTTTTCCTTCCAGTTCGCCGCGACGCAGCAATGCGCTGATGTATCCGTCGCTAATTTTGTCGAGCTGTTCTGCAATCGGAGAAAGGCGACGCGGTTCAAAGACGCCCACGACAATGCAGGCACTCCGCTGTTTCTCCGGGCTACCGCTTTTTACACTGAACTCCATGCACTATGCTCCTGAATCTTAAAGACAACAGTGGTGGCTACAGCTATACTCGTCGTCTTTCAAGTTGCAGATGCGTTGGCTGCGCCTGCTCACCCCTGTCGCTTACCTGATGTAAGCTCCGGGGCTCCACAGTCTTGCCGCCTGCCTGCAACTCGAAATCCATTAGAGTATAGAAATTGAAAGCTTTCGTAACTCATATCCGCTGTTGCGGTGACTTCGTGTTAATCTTAACGTTATTACGGCATTGGCACGTCAGAACAAGTTCTGAGAGGTGAATCCGCTGAGTATAATGATCTTAGCGATGATTTCGACGACTCAAGAGAATAAATGACGTTTAAGCCATGAAACAAGCTAAATTCCAGCAAAAAAATGGGTTTTTACGGGCGTATTTAAAGTGATAATCATAAGATATCTGGTGCGGGAGACGCTCAAAAGCCAGCTGGCGATACTCTTCATCTTACTTTTGATCTTCTTTTGTCAAAAGTTAGTGAGGATTCTCGGCGCGGCGGTTGACGGCGATATTCCCGCAAATCTGGTGCTCTCGCTTCTGGGGCTGGGCGTACCGGAAATGGCGCAGCTCATCCTGCCTTTAAGCCTGTTCCTGGGGCTGCTGATGACGCTGGGCAAACTGTATACCGAAAGTGAAATTACGGTCATGCACGCCTGTGGGTTGAGCAAAGCCGTGCTGGTAAAGGCCGCCATGGTACTGGCGTTATTTACCGGTATCCTTGCGGCGGTTAACGTGATGTGGGCCGGTCCCTGGTCGTCAAAACACCAGGATGAAGTGCTGGCGGAGGCGAAAGCGAACCCCGGTATGGCGGCGCTGGCGCAGGGGCAATTCCAGCAGGCGACCAACGGCAGCTCGGTGCTGTTTATCGAAAGCGTTGATGGCAGCGACTTCCACGATGTTTTCCTGGCGCAGATTCGCCCTAAGGGCAATGCTCGTCCTTCTGTGGTAGTGGCTGATTCCGGACACCTTACTCAGTTGCGCGATGGTTCCCAGGTTGTCACCTTAAACAAAGGGACACGTTTTGAAGGAACGGCGTTGCTACGCGATTTTCGCATCACCGACTTCCAGAACTATCAGGCGATTATTGGCCATCAGGCCGTGGCGCTGGACCCGAACGATACCGACCAGATGGACATGCGCACGCTGTGGAATACCGACAACGATCGCGCTCGCGCCGAGCTGCACTGGCGTATCACGTTAGTCTTTACCGTATTTATGATGGCGCTGATGGTCGTGCCGCTCAGCGTGGTGAATCCACGTCAGGGGCGCGTCTTGTCTATGTTGCCCGCCATGCTGCTTTATCTGCTGTTCTTCCTGATCCAGACCTCCATTAAATCGAATGGCGGTAAAGGCAAACTGGACCCGGTTATCTGGATGTGGGCGGTCAACCTGATCTATCTGGCGTTGGCGATTGGTTTAAACCTGTGGGATACGGTGCCGGTCCGCCGCCTGCGTGCCCGTTTTCTGCGTAAAGGAGCGGTATAATGCAGCCATTTGGTGTACTTGACCGCTATATCGGTAAAACCATTTTTACCACCATCATGATGACGTTGTTCATGCTGGTGTCGCTCTCCGGGATCATCAAGTTTGTCGATCAGCTGAAAAAAGCGGGGCAGGGTAACTACGACGCGCTGGGCGCGGGTATGTACACCCTGCTCAGCGTACCTAAGGATATCCAGATCTTCTTTCCTATGGCGGCGCTGCTTGGCGCGTTGCTGGGACTGGGGATGCTGGCGCAGCGTAGCGAACTGGTGGTGATGCAGGCATCGGGTTTCACCCGTATGCAGGTGGCGCTGTCGGTGATGAAAACGGCTATCCCCCTGGTGCTGTTAACCATGGCGATCGGCGAATGGGTCGCCCCGCAGGGCGAGCAGATGGCGCGTAACTATCGTGCGCAGGCGATGTATGGCGGTTCGCTGCTTTCCACCCAGCAAGGTCTGTGGGCGAAAGACGGGAATAACTTTGTCTATATTGAACGGGTGAAGGGCGACGAGGAGCTGGCCGGCATTAGTATTTACGCTTTCAACGATCAGCGTCGTTTGCAGTCGGTGCGTTACGCCGCTTCGGCAAAATTCGACCCGGAGCATAAGGTCTGGCGTTTGTCGCAGGTGGATGAGTCCGATCTGCAAAACCCGAAACAGATCACCGGTTCGCAGACGGTGAGCGGTACCTGGAAAACGAATCTGACGCCGGATAAGTTAGGTGTGGTGGCGCTGGACCCGGATGCGCTTTCCATCAGCGGTCTGCATAACTACGTTAAATATCTGAAGTCGAGCGGACAGGACGCCGGACGTTATCAGCTCAATATGTGGAGTAAAATCTTCCAGCCGCTCTCCGTGGCGGTGATGATGCTGATGGCGCTGTCGTTTATCTTTGGACCGCTGCGTAGTGTGCCGATGGGCGTGCGCGTGGTGACGGGGATTAGCTTCGGCTTCGTCTTTTACGTTCTCGACCAGATTTTTGGCCCGCTGACGCTGGTATACGGCATTCCGCCGATTGTCGGCGCGCTGCTGCCGAGCGCGTCTTTCTTCCTGATTAGCCTGTGGCTAATGCTGCGTAAGTCGTAATCACAGGCCGCCATCCGGCAATGCAGTAAAGCGCAGTGCCTGATGGCGCTGCGCTTATCCGGCCTACCAGGACCCGTAGGCCTGATAAGTCCTTTCCGCCGCCATCCGGCAGACCGCCTGGTATTCCTCGAATGATGTAGCGCGTAACCTGACGCGTGGCGCTTTTGGCTACGCGTTAAGCACAGACAGGCTGCGGGAAAGAGCATAAACGCAGTAGTTCAAAAATTTATAATGTGTTGCCGTGATAAATCTGATAACCCAAATCAATCGTATTATGGTTGAGATCGTTATTTTTAATTTTATTGAGCAACATCTGCGCGGCCCTGCGCCCGATCTCAAAACGAGGGGTAATTACGCTGGCGAGGCTCGGTATCATTTGCCTGCCCATCTCCAGACCGTGGAAGCCGGCGATGGAGATCTGCTCCGGTACGGCCAGTTGACGCTCGCGGCACCACAGTAGAGCGCCCATTGCGATATCGTCGTTAGTACAAAAGACGCCATCCACGTCCGGGTGCGCAGTAAGCGCATCACGCATTAGCTGTATCCCCAGATGGATAGAGGAGATAGCGCGGGGATTGATGCGCAACGGCGCCAGCCCCCGGCGCGTCATCGCATCGCAGTAGCCATGATAACGCTGTTCATCACGGATATCGTCTTTTGAACCCAGATAGAGAATTTTCCGCCGCTGGCGTTTATCCAGCATGGTGCTGACCATATCAAAGGCGGCCTGACGGTTATCAAACCCCACCTCCATATCTAAGCGATCGCCCTGGATATCCATGAGTTCTACAATCGGAAGGGTAGCTGAGCGCAGGAATTTGACGGTTCTGAGGGTATGATATTTTTCTGAAAGAATAATGCCGTCGATATTGTAGGACAATAAATTGATAACGGACTCTTCTTCCGAATCGCGATTGTAATTGTAATTCGCAATGAGAGTTTGGTAGTTATGACCCGACGTTACGGATTCAATCCCGGCAAGAATGTCGGCAAACAACTGGTTCTGAAAAGAGGGGATCAGCACGCCCAGAGTGTAACTTTGCGCGTTTAACAGCATAGCTGGCGCGCGATTTGGTATGTAGTTAATTTCTTCCATGATCTGCGCAATACGCTCGCCGGTTTCCCTGGCGACTTTTTTCGGCGAGCGGATGTAACGGCTCACCGTCATTTTTGTCACGCCAGCAAGCGTAGCGATATCCTGCAAAGAAATTCTGTGATTCCTCATGTTTTCTCCAGTACCGGGGGCGGGAACGTCGCCCCCATGGTTAATTGGGCTGCGGATGATGAATTAATGCAGAACCGCATTCAGCGCCAGTACGCCCAGCAACCCCATGACAGAAATCAATGTTTCCATAACGGTCCAGGTGCGTAGGGTTTCCCCGACGCTAAGATTAAAATACCCTTTAAACAGCCAAAAACCGGGATCGTTAACATGTGATGCAATAACGCTTCCCGCGCCTGTCGCCAGTACCATTAACGCCGGATCGGCGTGGGTTACGTTAATAATCGGCAATACGACGCCCGCTGTGGTTATCGCGGCCACGGTCGCGGAACCTAACGCAATACGCAGCACGGCGGCTACCGTCCAGCACATTAATAACGGAGATAGCGAGGTGCCGGTCATTAATTGCGAGATATATTGACCCACGCCGCTATCCACCAGCACTTGCTTAAACGCGCCGCCGCCCGCGATGATAAAAACAATCATCGCAATAGCGCCAATGGACTCGCCGACGATATCCATCACCTGCTCAACCGTACGTCCATTGCGTCGCCCCAGCGTAAAAATGGCGATGATAATGGCAATAAACAACGCCACTGCTGGATTACCGATAAATTCGAAGAAAACCCGCACGGCATTCGTTTTTGGCAGCGTGATTTCACATACCGCTGCGATGGCCATCAGAATGACCGGGATCACGGCGGCAAAAATACTGTTCCAGAATGACGGCATCTCTTCTTCACTGAATAGGTGAGGATTAAATAATCCTTCAGGCGGCGCTTTTTCAAATCGCGCCAGCAATTTTGAAAACAGAGGGCCGGCAACAATCACTGTCGGTATGGTAATGATTAACCCATACAGCAGGGTCGTACCGAGATTTGCCTCAAAAATTGTCGCAATAGCGGTAGGGCCGGGATGCGGCGGCAGGAAGCAGTGCGTAACGGATAAGGCGGCGACCATTGGAACCCCGACATACAGCAAGGGCAGTCCCGATGAGGCCACAATCGTAAAAACGAGCGGCAACAGCAGTACGAATCCGACTTCAAAAAACATTGCCAGGCCGACGATAAGCCCGGTGATCACCAGCGCCCATTGCACGCGTTTTTTGCCGAACGTATTAATGAGCGTCGTCGCAATGCGCTGCGCGGCGCCGGTATCGGAAATTAATCTTCCCAGCATCGCGCCAAAACCGAGGATCATGGCGAGTCCGCCCAGAGTACCGCCAATTCCGTTTTGTATGGAGTGCAGGACGTCTTGTGCGCCCATCCCTTCGGCAAATCCCACCACGGCGGCAACCAGAACAAGGGCGATAAAGCCGTTAACTTTAAAGCCAATCATTAAGACCAACAGCAGCGCAACGCCTGCCGCAATAATTATTAATGGCATATTCGTCTCTCTTATTAGCGCCAAAATAGCAGCGCTTACGCGCTGCATCGTATTTCCCTGGTCAGACGGCAACCAGCATACCGCCATCGACAAACAGCAGATGTCCGTTAACAAAGTCGGAGGCTTTTGACGAGAGAAACACCGCTGCGCCAATAAGCTCCTGGGGATCGCCCCAGCGTGCGGCAGGCGTACGTTTGCATAGCCAGGAGGTGAAGGCTTCATCTTCAACCAGCGCTTTGGTCATCTCCGTTTTGAAGTATCCCGGCGCAATACCGTTGACCTGGATATTATGACGCGCCAGCTCCACGCACATGCCGCGAGTCAGCATCTTCACGGCACCCTTCGACGCGGCGTATGGCGTAATCGTGTCGCGGCCCAGCTCGCTTTGCATCGAACAGATGTTGATCACTTTTCCTGCCTGCCGCGCCACCATACGGCGCGTAACGGCCTGAGAGACGAGAAAAACCGCGGTCTGATTTACGGCGATGACGTCATTCCACTCCTGCTCGGGAAACTCAGTAAACGGATGACGGCGCTGGATACCGGCGTTATTTATCAGGACGTCAATGACGCCGATATCTTTTTCGATATGTTCAACCGCAGCTTCAATATCCTGTTTATGGGTGACATTAAAGGGAGCGGCAATAGCCTTTATCCCTTCCTGCTGAAGTTTCGTCACGGCTGTTTCGGCGCGCTCCGGGGTAATATCGTTAACAATAATGCGCGCGCCATAGCGACCAAGACCGGTTGCCAGCAAATAACCAATTCCCTGAGCGGCTCCGGTGATAAGGATATTTTTACCTGCCAGTGAAAAAAGATCGTTCATGATAGTGTCCCTTATTTTACTTTCTCAGAAAACGAGCTGAACTTTTGCCGCCTGTGTTTTGTCTCCGGCAAAGATCAGCGCTGCTTCCAGGTCGGTAAATGGATATTCCGCGCTCAGTAACGGCAGCGGATTGATAACGCGGTTGGCAAGCCAGGAAACCGCAGTATTAAATTCGGTAGTAAAACGGAAAGAGCCTTTCAGGGAGATCTCTTTGCTTATTACCATCATCATCGGGAAGTTGGGAACTGCGCCGCCCATGCCAACCTGCACCATCACGCCTTTGGCCCGTGTGACTTCCAGACACGTTGAGATAGAGGAAGGATGCCCAGAGACTTCAAAACTGATATCGAAATACCCTTTTTCTGCTTTCCAGTCATCGAGAGAATCATGCTGTGGGTTCACCAGCGTATCCGCGCCCATCTGCCGGGCCAGCGAGAGAGAACGGGTACTGATATCGGCACATACCACTTCCGCCGCGCCCAGCGTTTTTACCGCGCTAACAATCAGGCAGCCGATAGGGCCAACGCCGGAGATAAAGACGCGTTTGCCTTGCAGATCGCCCGCCTCATGAGCCGCATGAATGGCAACCGCCAGCGGTTCGGCAAAGGCCATGGCTTTTTCGTCCGCCTGTTCCGGCCAGGGAATGCACTGAGCGGTATCGACAGCTTTAAATCGGGTAAAACCGCCATCGACATGCGGAAAATACATGGCGCTGCCAAAGAAACGCATTTCAGTACAGTGGTTTTCTTCATGCTGCAGACAGTATTTGCAATGACCGCAAGGCTTCGATGGATTAATCGCTACCGGTTGTCCTTCACGTAATAAATCTGAGTCGCTATGAACGATTTTGCCAATCACTTCATGACCTAAAATCATTGGCGCTTTTACTGTAAAATTGCCGACTTTGCCTTCCTGATAATAATGTAAGTCAGACCCACAAATGCCGCCACGGGTAATTTGTACGAGTGTTCCTTTATTATTCCATTCAATATTTTGTTCCGTAACGGCAACAGCACGCTTACCCGCAACAACGCAGGATTGAGTTTTTACTTCCATAAATTCCTCACTGGTCAGGTAGTTACCCTGAACGCATTTAAGCGGTTTTATTTGTCATTATTTGTGACTTATGTCACGCTGGAAAATTGTTACACTACAATGTTACGCATAACGTGATGTGCCTTAGAGTTCTTCTCTATGGAAATTAAAAAACGTGAAATTGTCGAACGTAGAGGCGTAATATTGTGGTGTGGAATATGACTCAGAGGTATTTAAATGGCCGGGGAAAGCTATATTTTAATGGGTGTTTCAGGTAGTGGTAAGTCTTTAATAGGCAGCAAAATTGCAACATTATTTTCTGCGAAGTTTATTGACGGCGATGATCTCCATCCGGCGAAAAACATTGATAAAATGTCTCAGGGAATACCGTTAACTGATGAAGACCGCTTACCCTGGCTGGAACGATTAAATGACGCTTCATACAGTCTTTATAAAAAAAATGAGACGGGATTTATTGTCTGCTCGTCATTAAAAAAACAGTACCGCGATATTTTACGTAAGAGCAGCCCTAACGTACATTTCCTGTGGCTGGATGGCGATTACGCCACCATTCTGCAGCGAATGCAGCGTCGTGCCGGGCATTTTATGCCGCCAGACCTGCTGCAAAGTCAGTTTGACGCGCTGGAGCGACCCTGTGCTGATGAACATGATATTGCGCGTATCGATGTTAATCATGACATCGAGCACGTGACGGAGCAGTGCCGACTGGCTGTACAGGCTTTTCGTCAGGCACTCAGCGCTTCCTGATCATGGTCAAAGCGCTGAGTCAGGCGGTCAGAAGTCAGCTTTTAGCACTACACGATAGCGGGCTTTGCCGTCGCGAACGTGCTGAATAGCCTCGTTGATTTGTGACATTGCGAACATTTCCGTGGTGGGCGCGACTTTGCTGCGTCCGGCGAATTTCATCAGTTTGCGAAGTTCATATGGCGTTCCGGTTGCCGAGCCTGAGATACTGCGATCGCCGGCAATTAATGTAAACGCCGGTACGGGCAGCGGCTTCAATACGGCCCCAACGGTATGGAAGTTGCCGCCATAGGTCAGCGCTTCGAAGTAGGGCTGCCAGTCGAGATCGACGTTGACTGTGTTAATAATGAGATCGAACTGGCCCGCCAGTGCTTTTAACGCTTCCGGCTCGCGGCTGTTCACCACGTTATTGGCCCCCATTGCCAGCACTTCCTGCTCTTTCGATGGATTTGAGCTGAACGCGGTGACTTCGCAGCCCATTGCATGTAACAGCTTTATGGCGATATGCCCCAGCCCGCCGATACCGATGACGCCAACGCGGCTGGTAGCAGTAATATGGTGCATCAGTAGCGGTTTAAAGACCGTAATGCCGCCACATAACAGCGGGCCTGCGGACGCCATATCTATATTCTCCGGAAGAGGAATTACCCACTGCCAGCCCGCGCGAAGCTTCTCGGCAAAACCGCCACGATTGAGGATAGTGGGCACTGCGCCTTCCTGGCAGTTAATTTGATTGCCGCTGATACAGGCATCGCAGTGTCCGCAGCTGCGCGCCGTCCAGCCGATTCCAACGCGCTGGCCGACTTTTAGCCCCTTATCCTGTGCCGCGCTGCCGAGTGCGGCCACCCGACCGATGACCTCATGTCCGGCAACCAGAGGGTATTGAGAGAACCCCCATTCATTGTCGATCATCGACAGATCGGAATGGCAGATCCCGCAGTAGTCGACCCGTACCTCGACATCTTCCGGTTGGAGTTCTCCCGCATCATATTCATAGAGTTCGAGCTCGCCGCCCGCCTCTTTGGCGGCATAGCTTTTTATTATCGTCATTGTGCTTCCCTTAATGTGGTGTTGAACTGAAAAGTGTAGAGCATGGAGGCAAGGGACGCCCGGCGTTAATCTGCTGGAGAAGGCGGGAAGTAGCCTGATTATTCTATTTAATACTCAATGCTGCTGAAATTTTCAGCACTTAGCGAAACAGGTGTACGCTCGTGCTTGCATGGCGGCGTATGACAGGTATAATCCACAACGTTTTCCGCATACCTCTTCAGTGCCGAAGTGGCGAAATCGGTAGACGCAGTTGATTCAAAATCAACCGTAGAAATACGTGCCGGTTCGAGTCCGGCCTTCGGCACCAAAAGCATGTAAATGGACCTCAATTGAGGTCTTTTTTTATGCCTGAAATCCGCGCCACACAAAGCTTTCCGCGATTTTTCCTTCAACTGAAGTCAATCTAACTCAACCCACATCAACAAGCTTGTGAGTATACTAATGAGTATATTTTCCGATTCTATATTGCTTGTATACTCACGAGATACCAATCGAAGGAGGTCCATCATGACCTAACGGATACTAAAGTTCGTTCTGCGAAACCTGAGGATAAAGAGTATTCACTTGTTGACGGTGACGGCATGTTCCTTACTTGTAAAACCTAAATAGCTGCGCCAAATAGTAGATCACTTTGAGGGAACTCAGCCCGGATTGTGCGATCTGATCAATCGCCAAAAATCACGAATCACCAACCGGACTGAGCGATGCCGATCATAGCACCAATTCCCCGTGACGAACGACGCCTGATGTAGAAAGCTATCCATAATCTTCCGCTAAACAGACCATCAGCGCTCAGATTCCAGTTGAGTTGGCTCTTGCCGTTGAGAATCTGGCTGTAGAGCTGGATCGTTCAAAGAGCTGGGTCATAAAGGAAGCATTACTCTCCATGCTGGCTGAAAGAGAGCGACGTCACCAGAGCATCCAGGCCGGTCTTGCCGATGTGGATGCCGGTCGTGTGGTGAGTCATTCGGACATGGTGGATTTCGCTAACCGTTTAAAGGAAACATGACAGGCAAAGATATTGCTATCCGAGATAGTCGCCTCTCATTGCCATTTGCTTAAATACTCCCCATACTAGATACATGTGTTTATTACACGTGTAATTTCAGGAGGCTCTATGTCGGGTATGAGTGTACGACATAAAAAAACAGTCAGTGTCACGCTGGAACCTGCATTGCTTCAGCAAGCCCGTGATGCAGGTATTAATCTGTCTGCGGTGCTTACCGCCGCGCTGAAAGAGGAAATCAGTGCCACAGGCGTTGAACGCTGGAAAGCAGAAAATAGAGCGGGTTTGCAGGAGCTCAATCGTATTACTGATGAGCACGGCCTTTTATCGGACGATTACAGGACGTTTTAATCATGCAATACATGGTTTATCGCAATAAAGGAAACAGCAAGGCTTATCCTTATTTACTTGATGTGCAAAGCGATATTATTGATGAACTGCATACTCGCATGGTTATCCCATTGTTTCCTGTGAGCAGGTTGGTAAATAACCCAGTTAAGCGCCTCACGCCCACTCTGAATGTGGAAGGTAATGACTATCTGGTGATGACTCACGAAATGGCGAGTATCAGGCTTTCGCAGATTGGTGATGAGGTGATGGACGTTCGTTCCCACAGGCAAACCATCAAAAATGCTCTCGATTTTATCTTTGACGGGTTCTGAATGGCTTGTAGGTCAAATGGAGAGTTGTTCACCGTTCTGGAGGGGACTTGACGCGCTTGAACCTGTGGAAGAAGATGAGGCGTGATTTTAAGTTAACTGCGTTTTCAGAGAATCGCGCATGAGTATACATGTGAGTATATATAGCGGTTCTCTTGTTTTGTAATCTTATTTACTTCAATAGGTTACGTCGAGAATCGCGGTGCGGCCTTCGCACCAAGTGATGCAATAATTAGCTACCTAAGGGTGGCTTTTTTTATGTCCATTTCCGTTCAGATTCGTCTATATCCATCTGTAATTCAAAGATAATTTATTTTTCTGTAATAGAGATATTTATTTTGTGGTCTTTCCGTGTTGGTCCTTTTTCATCCATTAACATCCACGCGATCTGGGGGCAAAAAGGGGCAAACCCGGTTCGATAGAGGAGTGCCCCCAAATGGCGCTTACAGATCTCGCAATCCGGCATGCCAGGCTGCCTGGCAAGGCATACAGGCTCTTTGACTGCCACGGTCTTTACATTCAGGTGAACCCCAGCGGATCCAAGCTGTGGTATCTGAAATTTCGCTTTGGAAACAAACAGAACCGTATGGCATTAGGCCCTTATCCGCTCATTTCTCTTGTACTGGCAAGGGAGAAGCAAGCGGATATAAGAAGGCTTATTTTAGAAGGCACTAATCCGGCGGAAAAACGCAGAGAGGACAAGCGGGGTGGCGAACCTCTTTAATACGTTTGAGTCCGTAGCGCGCGAATGGGGCGCCAGTAACGTGAACTGGTTTCGAAAATGTTCAGCAGTTTGTAAGAATGCTCCAATATTTCATCATCCAGTTGCGGCTTGCTGAATCGCCAGGCAAAGCGGCAAGGAGGATTGAGCGGTTTCAGAAGGACGGGCGAGGGGAAGTAGACCGAGAGTAGCAGATCGCCGTGAAGGGCATGGCGGATCAGGTCGGCGGGCAGCAACGTGATGTTGTGCTGCCGGATGACTTCTGCGGCCTCATCCAGCGTCAGCCACTCCTGGAGGATTTTGTGAGGGAGCATGGGGCGTTCCTTTTTGTGTTGTTGGTCGCGTGTCGTGCTTGTTGATGGTGAAAACCAGTGTGAGATGTTTTTGCTAAAACAACTAACCTGATCAGTTTAGTTAACGATCTTTTCAGACATAATCCGGTGATTATTTACGCTGGAAAAACAGGATGTAACATTGAATAGCTCGGAAGATGATTTGCTTGAAGTGGCGTGGTATTTGTCGAAGTACGGTAAATCTC
This sequence comes from Salmonella sp. 2018103, assembly GCF_026247685.1. Lineage (NCBI taxonomy): Bacteria > Pseudomonadati > Pseudomonadota > Gammaproteobacteria > Enterobacterales > Enterobacteriaceae > Salmonella > Salmonella sp. 2018103. Next base: position 3,953,080 of record NZ_CP111029.1, on the reverse strand, counting down.
AACCACCCGTGGGACTGGGTGTTCAGAAATGGAAAGAGGCTTATGCCTTGTTTTATCCCCGTTTTGGAGCGGGCAAAACTGCCAATGAGTTTCGCAATAGTCTGAAAAATAGTCGTGACCGTTTTGATTCTTGGCTTAGTGATGTGCGTGTCGGCTGGCTTGACGAGCAGGGCGCTCCTGCTGCGCTTTCTCATTCAGCGCAGCGTGTGCATCAGCGATTGAGTGTGCTTTCAGAGAGTGTGATTGAGCAGCGCGTTCTTTCGTTAATATCGACTGATGGAGATGAACAGGCGCAACGTGACTGTTTTATTATTCAGCAGGATAAAAGTATTGAAGATACCGTGCGCGAGCAGTTGATTGCTGCACGGCTGGGGCAGGGTACCTTTCGGAAAAATTGTCTCATGTTGTATCCGGCATGCCCTGTTACGGGGACGACGTTTGCGCCGTTACTGCGTGCCAGCCATATAAAACCGTGGGCTGCCTGCGAGAATGGGAATGAGCGTCTTGATCCTTATAATGGAATTATATTAGCTGCGCATATTGATATTCTATTCGATCAGGGATGGATTTCGTTTGAGAACGATGGGCGTTTATTAATTAGTGATGAACTGGATATTAACGTTAAAGAGCAGTGTTTGTTGCCGGAGAAAATAAAGGCGTTTCCTGTTGAATCGTATTGTTATCTAGGATGGCATCGGGAGAATTTGCTTCGATGAAAATTAAGTGAAACTGGATCGCGATTTGCGTTAAAAATTTGGTTACAACTCCTACCAATACTATTTTTTCTATAGTGCATGGTTTAATGCGCAAGATTACAAATATGTTATGACCATCTTTTTGGTGGAGGGATATCTGCGGTTCGAGTGGCCGGGACAATCTTATGGCTAAGTGGCGACAGCAGAGCACTGATAGCAGACGTGAATTGACAGTACCTTCTGAGATCGCGATCAGCATTGTGTGCTACTTGACATGGGGACTTATCTACTGGGGCTTTATAGAAGCTCTTTTCTGTTTACCTCGTGAATTCTACATCAGGTTGAACGATAAATTACATGCCGGGTAGTTACCGCCCCAGATCATCTGCCAAATAGCTATATCGCTGTAGGCTAAATGGCTTCTCCCTCATCGACTCAGTGTGGGGGAGTTGACCCAGCTCACTTTTTAACTATCGTTGTTTGAAATTTATGCGTGATTTCTGCGCATTACATTCCATTTTATCCCCCTGACGCTGCCCTTCATGTTATCTTTAAGGCCCTCTTTTTTATCGCAGTGTGCCGCACTACATCGCTCGGGATAGTGTTACCGCCACTGCCTCATACAGACAGAAAAACCGATGAATAAGCAAAATTATGCACCTGGGATGCGGGTGGTTATTCGTGATGCAGAGTGGCGCATTCGCCGGGCGGATGACAGCGGAGATGGTGGCCACCTGCTGACCTGTGATGGAATTTCGGAGCTGGTACGCGGTAAAGAAGGGCTATTTCTGACAAAGCTGGAGCAAAAAGTCGAGATTCTAGATCCAGCAAAAACAAATCTGGTGGAAGATGAGTCAGCCAATTACCAGGCGGCTCAGTTGTACATAGAGGGCCAGCTACGCCAACGCGTCCCGACTGACAGCAAAGTCCATTTTGGGCATCAGGCTGCGATGGACTCCATGCCCTTTCAGCTCGATCCCACGCGCATGGCACTGGCGCAACCGCGCCAGCGGATATTAATTGCTGATGCGGTAGGGCTGGGTAAAACGCTTGAAGCCGGTATCCTGGTTTCAGAGCTGATTCGCCGCGGACGTGGCAAACGCATTCTAGTGCTGGCGGTTAAATCCATGCTCACGCAATTCCAGAAAGAGTTCTGGAGCCGTTTTGCTATTCCGTTGACGCGGCTTGACTCCGCTGGTTTACAAAAGGTGCGTAACCGCATCCCAACCAACCACAACCCGTTCCACTATTTCGATAAGACCATTATCTCCATCGATACTCTGAAACAAGACATCGAATATCGCCACCACCTGGAAAACGCCTGGTGGGATATTATTGTTATCGATGAAGCACATAACGTCGCTCAACGTGGGACCAGTTCCTTACGCAGCAAACTGGCAAAATTGCTCTCCGGGCGTAGCGATACGCTCATTATGCTCTCGGCCACGCCGCATGACGGTAAGGCTGAAAGTTTTGCTAGCCTGATGAACATGCTCGACCCGACGGCTATTGCCAATCCTAAAGAGTATGAATACGCCGATTTTGCCGACAAAAATCTGGTTGTGCGTCGCTTTAAAAAAGACGTAAAAGATCAGATGGCTGGCGAGTTTCCGGAGCGCAATATCGTCAAATTGATACGCCCGGCAACCGGAGCTGAAGAAGAAGCCTACCACCGATTGGTTGAGAGTCAGTTCTGTGACGATGATGATGAAGACTCGCGGTCAAATAAAGGTCGCCTGTTCAAAATTACGCTCGAAAAAGCGTTGTTCTCCAGTCCAATGGCATGTGCCAGCGTGGTGGCTAACCGCCTGAAGCGGCTGGAGAACCGCAAAGAAATAAACAGTCAGAGCCAGATTAACGAATTAGAGTCATTGCTGCTGGCGCTCAATAATATTGATGCCAGTCAGTTCAGCAAGTATCAGTTATTGCTGGAGACCATCCGTAACGATCTCCGCTGGAAAGCGAATAACACGGAAGATCGTCTGGTGATCTTTACCGAGAGTATCAAAACGCTTGAGTTCCTTGAGCAGCAACTGCGTTCCGATCTCAAGCTGAAAGACGATCAAATTGCCACGTTGCGAGGCGATCAGGGCGATACAGTTCTGATGGAAACCGTCGAAGCGTTTGGCAAATCCCAGTCTCCGCTGCGCCTGCTCATCTGCTCGGATGTCGCGTCTGAAGGTATCAACCTGCACCACCTCAGCCATAAAATGATTCACTTCGATATTCCGTGGTCGCTGATGGTATTCCAGCAGCGTAACGGACGTATTGACCGCTACGGGCAAAAACACCAGCCACAGATCCGTTACTTGCTGACTGAAGCCAGTGAACCGCAGATCAACGGTGATATGCGCGTGCTGGAAGTGCTGATCAATAAAGACGAACAGGCGCAGAAGAATATCGGCGACAGTTCCGAATTTACCGGCAAATTTACCCAGGAAGAGGAAGAAGAGCAGGTTGCTGAATTCATGATGCAGGACGATGGCGCCAGCCTGTTCGACGACCTGTTGAATAGCAATGTCACTGAAAATTCTGAACACGACCTGTTTGGCGAAATCTGCAGCGCAGTGTCCAGCGATGCTTCGACCGTGACCGAAAGCGACATTAGTCTGTTTGATAATGAGCAGGCATACTGCGAAAAAGCGCTAGGCTATCTGAAGGCCTGCGGCCAGACAGTGCAATACGATACCTTGCCTGATAACACCTTATCGCTGGTCGCACCGGAGGAGTTACGCCGTCGTTTTAACCAGTTACCGCCGGAAATTGCGCCGGAAAACTGGCAGCTTTATCTAAGCCAGGACAAAACTGTTATTACGGAAGCCATTTCGCGTGCGCGCGGTGAGCAACATGCCTGGCCCGATGTGCAGTATCTCTGGCAAATTAACCCGGTCGTGCAGTGGTTAGACGACAAAATTCAGTCTGCCTTTGGTCGCCACCAGGCTCCGGTGATGCGTCTGCCGCACCTGTTTGAACCTGATGAGGATCATTTCATCCTTTCCGGGTTGTTCCCGAACCGTAAGTCGCACCCGATGGTGAACCCGTGGCTGGTGGTGAGCTTTAACCGCGAAACGTTAAGCGGTAGCCTGCCTTTTGCTGAGTTCCTGAAACGACATCCGCAACTGAGTAGCAAGCTGACTAACAGTGGCGGTAAAAATCGTAACCATCAACGCCAGCAGGATCTGCTGGAAGCGGCAATCGCCCATGCGCGGGATGTGTTTGTTCACGATCGAAATGCTTTTGAAGAGCGTATCAATCAGCAGCTCAATGAGCATCTACAGAAGCTGGACGTTCTGCGTGGGCGTCAGCTGAATCAACTGGAGCTGGATTTTGCCGATAATAAACAGCAGCTTTCAGTGAAACAGAGCCGCAAAGAACAGCGTCAGCGCGAAATCGAACACAATTTTGACAGCTATATCCAATGGATTGAGGACACCATGACCACCGAAAAAGAGCCCTACATTCAGGTTATTGCTGTAATCACCGGAGCGGAGGGCTAATCATGGCGCTGGTCGGTATTAATAACGAAAACGAATTTTACTCCAACCACTATCTGGGCGAAGTCTTTACCAGCGATATTCGCGATGTTCTGGAGCCCTGGATTGAGCAGGAAAATGCCGCTCGCGAAGCTGAACGTGCTGCCCGTGAAAAGGGCAAAGAGGTTGAGGCGGGCTACCGCGCACCGTGGAACCAGCTTTACAGCCTGGCGACAGAGTTTTTCCGCAAACTTACTGAACATGAGAAACAGCGCCAGATCCCACAGCGTCTTGCCGATCAGCGCAGTCGCTGGCAGCCGCTGTTAAAGGCATTGGGTTATGAACTCAATCCGCATATTCAGATGCTGGATGACGATACGCCTTTGCCGGTACTGGCTCGTTACAACAGCACCGACGGTAGTCCGTGGCTGTGGATTGTTGAAGCACATGACCAGGAAGAAGGAACGCTGGATCCGCTGGCGCTGTCGCTGCTGACCGCGCAGTTCCCGGTAGATACCGATAAACATAAGCGCGACAGTCTGCGTAAAAAAGCGAACGGCGAATACCGCAGCTGGCAGGATCTGTTCTCCACGGTGGTCTTCACACAAAATGAACCGCCGCGTTTTGTGCTGCTGCTTGGCAATCGCCAGCTGTTATTGCTGGATCGTACTAAGTGGGCGCAAAACCGTCTGCTGCGTTTTGATTTTGAAGAAATTTTAAGCCGCCGTGAAACGGATACGTTGAAAGCGACGTCGGTGTTGCTACACAAAGATTCGCTGTTGCCAGGCAGCGGTGCGCCGTACCTCGATTCGCTGGATGACAATTCGCACAAACATGCGTTTGGCGTGTCGGAAGATCTGAAATATGCCCTGCGTGAGAGCATTGAGCTGTTGGGCAATGAAGCGATGCGTTATCTCATCAACAACGAGCTGGCTTATTACACCGGGAAACGAGCTATTAACCCGGATGAGTTGAGCCGCGAATGCCTGCGGTATATGTATCGCCTGTTGTTTCTGTTCTATATCGAAGCTCGCCCGGAGCTGGGCTATGCGCCGATGACCGCCAAAACCTATCTGCAGGGTTACAGCCTGGAAACACTGCGCGATCTGGAGATGATCCCGCTGACAAACGAAGAAGATCGCAATGGGCGCTACTTCCACGATAGCCTGAATATGCTGTTCAAGCTGGTGCGTGACGGTTACAGCGGCGGCGTGAAAATGCAAAGCGATCTGGAGAGCGGCGATCAGATCACTATTCACAGCCATCAGTTCAGCGTACCGCGCCTTGAAAGCCATCTGTTTGAAGCGAATAACACCCGCATTCTTAACCGCGTGGTGTTTCGCAACGAAACCCTACAACAAATTATTCAGGCGATGTCGTTAAGCCGCCCGGGTAAAGGGCGTTTTAACCGCCGGGGGCGTATCTCCTATCGCCAGCTGGGTATCAACCAGTTGGGTGCAGTGTATGAAGCGCTGCTCTCCTACCGAGGATTTTTTGCCAGTGATGACCTCTACGAGGTGAAAAAAGCCGGAGAAGAGTTTAACGAGCTGGAGACAGGCTACTTCGTCAGCAAAGACGAGATCGGCAAATACCACGACGACGAGAAGGTTTACGAAAAAGACGGCAGCCTGCGTATTCACCGTAAAGGCAGCTTTATCTATCGGATGGCCGGGCGTGACCGCGAAAAATCCGCCTCTTACTATACCCCGGAAGTGCTGACCCGCTCGTTAGTCAAATATGCCCTGAAAGAGCTGTTTAAAGAGCAAATTGATCCGATTACCGATCCGCACGCCAAAGCCGACGCCATATTAAACCTCACCGTGTGCGAACCGGCGATGGGCAGCGCAGCATTCCTTAACGAAGCCATCAACCAGCTGGCGGAAGCTTACCTGTTCCACAAACAGCAGGCGGAAGGTCGCCGTATTCCTCAGGATCGCTACACCCAGGAGCTGCAACGGGTGAAGATGTACATTGCCGACAACAACGTATTCGGCGTGGACTTAAACCCGGTGGCGGTGGAGCTGGCGGAAGTGTCGCTGTGGCTGAACGCCATCAGCGGCGATACATTTGTACCGTGGTTTGGCTACCAGCTGCACTGTGGCAACTCGTTGGTGGGCGCACGCCGTCAGGTGTTCAACAAGAGCGAGCTGACCTACAAAAAAGCGAAAGATCCGAGCTGGCTTAACAGTGAACCGGCCGAGCTGGCGATGAATACGCCGCGCGAAGAGAAGCAGATTTTCCACTTCCTGCTGCCGGACAGCGGCATGGCCAATTACAGCGACAAAACCGTTAAGCAGCGCTATCCGGATGATTTCAAAGCGCTGGACAGCTGGCGCAAAGAGTTTACCAAAAGCTTTGCACCGCATGAGATTGCCGATGTGCAGCGCATCAGCGGCAAAGTGGAAGCGCTCTGGAACACGTTTCGTCAGCAGCTGAAAGCTGAGCGCCAGAAAACCGCCGACAATTATCCGGTTTGGCCTGCGGAAAATACGAACCAAGCCCGCTCTTCTTTAAGCAGCAAAGATGAAACCTTCAGCGGCCGCCTCGAAGATAACAGTACCTATCTGAAACTGCGCTGGGTGATGGACTACTGGTGTGCGCTGTGGTTCTGGCCGATCGACAAAGCGGATGAACTGCCCGATCGCGGTATGTGGCTGATGGAGATGGAGACTCTGCTCGATGGTATTGTCGTCACGGAAAGAGTCACTGAAGCCGCAGAGCAGGCCACCGGCGATCTGTTTGCCGACGAGGGCATGGTGCGTGAAGAGTCTTCGCTGTTTTCCGGTGCTGGTCGCCTGAAAACCGATGTGCTGTTCCGCCATTTGCCACGTCTGGCGATTGTTGATGCGCTGAAGAAGCAACATCGTTTCTTCCACTGGGATCTGGAATTCAGCGATCTGTTCGCCGAGCGCGGTGGTTTTGACCTGATGCTCGGAAACCCGCCGTGGCTAAGGGTGGAATGGCAGGAAGCTGGCGTGCTGGGCGACTTCGAGCCGGAATTTGTACTGCGTAAGCTGAGCGCTTCTAAACTAGCGACGTTGCGTATTGATACCTTTAATCAGATTCCGGCACTGGAAGAGGCCTGGCGCAGCGAATATGAAGGCTGTGAGGGGATGCAGAATTTCCTTAATGCGCAGCAGAATTACGCTGTTTTGGCGGGTCAAAAAGCGAATCTGTATAAATGTTTCCTTCCTCAGGCGTGGCGTTTGGGAGCGCGTAAAGGTGTGGCAGGGTTCCTACACCCTGAAGGGATTTATGATGACCCGAAAGGCGGGCAATTGCGCGCGTCGGTGTATCCGAGGTTGAGAGCGCATTTTCAGTTTCAGAATGAGCTAAATTTGTTTGTTGAAGTTGATCATCATGCGAAGTTTAGCAGCAATATTTATTCTGCCAGTCCTAGCCTTGTAGGGTTTGAACACATATCTAATTTGTATACACCACAGACCATTGATGCATGTTTTGATCATTCTGGAGGTGGAGAAATACCCGGGATAAAGGACGAGATTGAGTACGAGGGTAAGTTAAAGGTTGTATGGAACACATCAGGTCACCGTTCTCGACTAATAAGTATCACCACTCATGAACTGGAATTATTTGCTCGCCTTTATGACAGTGAAGGAACTCCTGCGTGCCAAGCCCGCTTGCCAGCTCTTCATGCAACTCAACTAGTTGCTGTGCTGGATAAATTTGCCGACCAGAAAACGAAGTTAGGAGATTTAGGGGATAGCTATTATTCAACCCAGCATTGGAATGAAGTTAACGCCCAAAACGATGGAACTATGATTCGTGAAACTCAGTTTCCAGAGAATTCCTCACAATGGATTTTATCTGGCCCGCACTTCTTTGTTGGGACACCGTTCTACAAGACTCCGCGCGAAAACTGTACGTTAAACAGCGATTATGACTGCCTCGACCTGCTAACCCTGCCCGACGATTACTTGCCGCGTACTAACTATATGCCAGCATGTGATGTGCAGGAGTATGCCAAACGTACTCCACGAGTGACTTGGACTGAACCTGGTGAAGACGAGCCGAGGAAGGTGACGGATTATTATCGTTTTGTGAATCGGAGAATGTTTGGAGCATCATCAGAACGTTCTATGATCTCTAGCATAGTTCCAAAGCACGTTGCTCATATACACCCTGTACTCTCAACGACATTCAGAGAGCCAAAAAGCCTGCTAAGCTTTTCAGCATTTTGTCATTCAATAGTGGCTGATTTTTATTTGAAAACAACAGGGCGGGCGGATGTTTATGAATCTACATTGCGTTGCTTCCCTTATGTTGAGCTAATGAGTGCAAACTCAAGAGCATTAGCTTTGAACGTGTTAACGAAAGATTATGCTGGTCTCTGGCAATCCTGCTATAACCCAGATTTCAACACCCAGCGCTGGAGCCGCAATCTCCCGCAACTTCCACAAGATTTCTTCGCCAATCTGACCCCTGAGTGGCAGCGTGATTACGCCTTACGCTCTGACTACAGTCGCCGTCAGGCGCTGGTGGAAATCGACGTGCTGGTAGCACAGGCGCTGGGTTTAACCCTCGAAGAGCTGCTGACTTTATATCGCGTCCAGTTCCCGGTAATGCGTCAGTACGAAGCCGATACCTGGTACGATCAAAACGGCCGAATTATCTTTACCCCAAGCAAAGGGCTAGTGGGCGTTGGCCTGCCGCGTACCGCGCGTAAAGCGGACCTGAAAAACGGTTTTGTCTTTAACGTCGACAGCCCAGACTGGACCGGCGGCGACTGCACCGATCAAGCCATCGGCTGGGATGATGTCAAGCATCTGCAAACCGGCACTGTCAGCGTCACTTTTGATGATTATACACGCAGCGATGAAGGCGAGCGCCGAACCGTCATCTGGCAGGCACCTTTTATCAAACCTGACCGTGAAGACGACTACAAAGTGGCCTGGGCATTCTTTGCACAAGATAAGGAGAGCGTCTGATGCTGCCTTCTGTTGTCAGTCGGCAGGTTGCCGACAGCGTTGCCTCCTTTTTACGGGCAGCCTTCCCGCTTAACAGCCCGCTGTTTAATGGTGAAGAAAATAATAACGTCTCGATGCTGGAGCAATTTCTGTCCCAGCCGGAAACGCTGCTGAAAGGGCCGTATCTTTCCGCTCAGCTGCCGTTTCGCAAAAGTGACTTACCGCTGAACTTCTTCCCTAACCTGACGCTGCCGTTCCCACCGCACGCTCATCAGGCGCAGGCGTTCCAGCGCCTGGGTATCGAGGTGCCTCTGCCGACGCTGGTGGCGACCGGGACGGGTTCCGGTAAAACGGAATGTTTTATGTTCCCGCTGCTTAACCATTGTGCTGGGGTATCAGAGGCCGGTGTTAAAGCGATCATCATTTATCCAATGAACGCTCTGGCAACCGACCAGGCCAGCCGTTTCGCCAAAACCATCGCCAGCGATCCGCAGCTGCATGGCAAAGTGACCGTCGGCCTGTTTGTCGGCGACAGTGAAATCGAGCCCAGCAAAAAGATGTCTGCGGATAAAGTCATCACCTGCAAACATACCCTGCGCGAGAACCCGCCGGATATCCTGCTGACCAACTATAAGATGCTGGATTACCTGCTGATGCGCCCAGGCGATCAGAAGCTCTGGCGCTATAACCAGCCTGGGTCACTGCGTTATCTGGTGGTAGATGAACTGCATACGTTTGATGGTGCGCAGGGGTCGGATCTGGCCTGTCTGGTGCGTCGCTTAAAGCATCATATTGGTGTCGATGACAAGCGTTTTGCCTGTGTGGGGACGTCGGCTACCGTAGGTGACGAACTGGGACAACTACTCGATTATGCGAAAACGATCTTTGATCAGCCGTTTAGCGATGACGCGGTTATTCGCGAAGATCGCTACACGGCGGCGGAATATCTGCAAGGTTATACCATCGAGTACAGTCAGTATCCGGGCCAGGATGTCAGCGCTGCGCTGGATCCGCAAACGTACGCCAGCCCGGTAGATTATCTGAACGGACAAATTTCACTATGGTTTCCGGATAGTTCACTGCAATTACCTGCCGATCTGGACAGCGATCTCGGACGTGAAAAGCGTATTGAGTTGGGCTCATTGTTACGTCGCCACAGCATCCTGCACGTACTCCTTGAGGATTTGCAAGGGGGGATTTTGTCGGAACAGCAGTGCCTGGAAAATCTCCAGGTGATGCTGGCGGAAAGCGCCGGGCATGCAACCCGCGTGCTGCAAAGCATTCTGGCACTAATTGCCCAGGCACGCCTGGAGGTTCCAGAAAAACAGGAAGATCGGGAAAAGCGCCTACAGGCGAATAAAGCACGTCCCGTTCTGCCTTTTGTGCAACTACGTTCTCAGCTGTGGTTGCGCGAGATGCGCCGCCTGGTTGCCAGCGTGTCAAAAACACCTGAGCTTGTTTTTGCTGATGATGTCGCGGTGGAAGACCGCGAACATTATCTTCCCGTTATTCACTGTCGTGACTGCCATGCTACCGGGTGGGCGAGCCTGCGCCATGGTCAGAGCGTTCAACTCGAAACTGATCTGGACGGTATTTATCGTCAGTTCTTCGAAAAAGGCCGTTCTATTGTACTGGCCTTCCCGGATAACAACGATAAACCTGTCAGCGGTGTTCACCAGAAGCTGTGCCCTTCCTGTTTAAAGCTCAATAAGCAATCTAACGTGCAGTGCGGGCATTGTGGCCATACTGGTCTGCTACAAGTACTTATCCCGGATATGCTCAAAGAGCGTAAGGATGAGCTGGAATTTGCCAACGAATGCCCGTACTGCAACAGCAAACAGGGTATTTCGATTCTTGGGTCACAGGCAGCCAGCCTGTCGGCGGTGATGATCCATCAGCTTTATGGCAGCCAGTTCAACGAACATAAAAAGCTGATTACGTTTTCTGACTCGGTACAGGATGCCGCACACCGCGCCAGTTTCTTTACCGCCCGAACCTGGCCGTTGATGGTACGCGGACAAATCGCCAGCGTGTTGGGTGAAAAAGAAACGTTACCGTTGGATACCTTTGCGGCACGCGTCTGCCGACAGACGCGTGAGCGTTCACCGGATGATGCTCATTTTGTCGCGAGCTTCATCGCGCCCAACATGCAGTGGATGAACGATTACCAGACGCTGAAGAACGAAGGCCAGCTGGCAGAGAGTTCCGATTTACCGGAGCTGGTTTCTCTTCGTCTCGACTGGGAGGTATACAGCGAATTTACCCTACGCGCGCGAATTGGACGTACGCTTGAGGCCACGGGTTACGCAGCTGCAGGAATTGATATTGCACGTTTCAATTCAGCGATAACGGCGCTTCACCAACAGCTTGTCGAAGAGCTGGGTGATGAAATGGTTGGGGTCAGCGTTGAGCAGGTGGCACACCTGGTGATTGGCGTTCTTTGGCATCAGCGGCAGGCGGGAGCTGTTCTGCATCCGGCGTTCGAAAGTTATCGGCGTGAGGGTAAGACCTTTATGATGACGCAGAAGGAGCGAACTTCACGCTATATGCCGTCTATTGGCCCGAAAACGCGTAAACCTGCCTATGCATCATTTGAAAAAATAAATGGTTTCCATCGCCTGATTGGCGCGAAATCCAACCCCAGCTGGTATCAGCATTGGATCAACCGAACGCTCAGCAACGGCAATAATCTGTTTATCAGCAGCCTGGCCGAGACGGTTTTACGACGTCTGTTTGCGGCACTGAAAATGGCTGGGTTGGTAAAAGATTTTGATACAAAAGGCAAAGAAGCATGGGGGCTGGTACCTTCGGCGCTGGTGGTGAGCCGTGATGTTGTTCAGCTAAACTGCTCTTGCTGTCGTGAGGTTGTTCGGGCACCGGCCGATCAGGGGTGGCACTGGCGAAACGCGCCATGTCTTTCTCTGCGCTGTGAAGGCCGCTATCAGGAAGCTGAAAATGCGGTGACCTGGCACTGGGATAATATGGACATCGCGCGTGTTCAGGGGGCAGAGCATACCGGATTACTGAGCCGTGAAGATCGTGAGGCTACGGAACAATCGTTCTACCGCGGTAATCAGCCATGGAATATCAACCTGCTCTCGGCAACACCGACGCTGGAGATGGGTATCGATGTGGGTGACCTTTCTACGGTATTACTCTGTTCTGTTCCACCCGCGCAGGCTAATTACTTACAGCGTATTGGTCGTGCCGGGCGTAAAGACGGCAATGCGCTTAACATTACGGTGGCTGAGGGGAACCCGCACGATCAGTTCTTCTTTGAACAACCTCTGGAGATGATGCAAGGGCAGGTACAGGCCCCTGGTGTGTTCCTGAACGCAACGGCTATCCTGGAGCGTCAGCTGGCCGCATTCTGCATGGACAACTGGGTGAAAACTGGCGTCCCGGCATCTGCTATCAGCAAAAATGTGAAGCAGATGCTGGACGAGCTGGAGTTTGGACACAAGTCTGGGTTCCCATATAACTTCCTGCGTTATGTTGATCAGCATCATGTGTATATTGCTCAGCAGTTCTCGTCTATCTTCCCTGACCTTACGGAAGACACACGTCTACAGCTCCTGTCATATTTGCAAGGAGCACCAGGACAACGTTCTCTGGTGCAACGTATAGAAGAAGCATTAAAACTGCTGGTGGAGGATCGCAAATCGTTGCGTTCCCGGATTGATAAGCTCAAGCGCAGTATCGACAAGCTGGAGAGCGATCCGCACGATCAAAACTTTGACAGCGATATGCGCGAGTTGACTTCGGAACGTCAGGCGCTGATGGCGCTGGTGAACCAGATCAACAACAAGCAAACGCTTAATTTCCTCACCGATGAAGGATTACTTCCCAACTATGCCTTCCCGGAGGCCGGTATTACGCTGCGTTCTGTGCTGTGGCGGCGCAAGGACGGTGGGGAAACACGTGAATATCAGAACACGACCTACGAATACGAACGTCCGGCTTCAACGGCGCTGGCTGAGCTTGCTCCATTGAATAACTTCTATGCGGGCGGGCATAAAGTTGAAATCGAACAGATTGACCTGAAAGTGTCTGAGCCTGAAAACTGGCGTATTTGCAGCCACTGTAACTACAGCGAGAATATTGACCAGACCGGCGATCAGCATAAATACTGTCCAAAATGTGGCACACCAGGTTGGGCTGATGCCGGGCAAAAAACGACATTACTGAAGCTTCGTCAGGTTTATGCCCGCTCAAGCGCGCGTGACAGCCAGATCAGTGATGAGAGCGATAGTCGCGAACCGGCATTCTTCCAGCGACAGCTACTGGTCAGCTTCGAAAAAGAGGATGTATCGGCCGCTTATGCTATTGATGAAGGAGAAATCCCGTTTGGCTTTGAGTTTTTGAGCAAAGTGACTCTGCGAGATATCAACTTTGGCAAAATGGCGGATGACGCCAATGAGCTGATGATCGCAGGAGAGGCAAAGAAACGCACCGGGTTTAAAGTTTGCCTCGGCTGCGGCATGGTGCAGCGCCCTCGCGACCATGAACCACGCCATGACCTGAGCTGTAAATATCGCGCTGAACCCGAAAAAGCGAAGTTTGAAGATTATCTCTACCTTTATCGCCAACTGGAATCTGAGGCATTGCGTATCCTGCTGCCAGTGACCAGCTACAGCAACGATCGCGTGGTGGAAGCCTCCCTGGGTGCAGCCATTCAGCTTGGGCTTAAACATTACTTCAAAGGTAACGTGGATCATCTGAAAGGCGTGGTGTATCGCGAGCCGGAAAATGAGGGCGAATCCTGGCGTCAGTATCTGGTGATTTACGACACCGTACCAGGGGGGACTGGCTCACTCAAAGAATTGATGCGTACACCTGACAACCTTCTGAAATTACTTGAGCTGGCCTACAAGGCGCTAGTGGAATGCAGCTGCAACCATGATACGCATAAAGACGGCTGCTATCGCTGTGTTTACGCTTACCGTGACCGCGGGCGTATGAAGTATGTATCAAGAGATCAGGCGCGTCTCTTACTGGCGAAAATCCTGAAGGCCAGTGCTTCTATACGCGTTATTGATTCCATCAAAAACATTTCGCTTGATGCCATGATGGGGAGTGAACTGGAAAAACGGTTCATTCACTGCCTGCAGGATAACAAAAATCTTCTCGTGAGCCGGAGTTATGCCCATCAGAATGCAGGCTGGATTATTAATACCCGTACAGAACCGGCGATGAGCTGGCATCTCAAAGCACAGGTTGATTTAGGGGTTAAAGAAGGAGTAGGCATCCTTAGCCGACCAGATTATGTGCTCTATCCTCTGATGCAGTCAGAAAAGATAAAACCGGTAGCAATTTTCCTGGATGGTTTTGCTTTTCATAAAGATAGCGTGTCGGATGATGTCCAAAAACGGCAGGCGATTAAAGACAGCGGTAATTATTGGGTATGGACAGTGACCTGGGCAGACCTTCAAGAACAAGGTATTAAACATGTACAGAATGTCATGGGGCTTGGTCATAACCCGAATATGAAACAGCCTAAGTTTTATAACCCTTTCCATGATACAAACTTTGCGACGCTTGAAGGTTCATTCAGGGAGAGAAACAGTTTTGCACTGCTACTCGATTATCTCTCTGATCCCGGTAATAAAACTCTGCTATGGCAGAAAATGGCCGCTGCCTATGCTTGGGTGTGGCTGGATCCTAAAAAGTCGCAGGATACCGGAGCCAAACAAAAGTATGCCTATGAAATGCAGGAGAACGCTCCCGCTTATCGGTTGAATGCACTTTTGCCTGATGAACCTTTTGTATTTGGTGGTTTACTGGATAGCTGTAGTTCATCACAACAGTTCATTGAGCTGGCAGCTGTTGTACCGCAACAAGCCATTAAATCAACGACAAGCATTGAACAAATGCGAAATTGGTTGAGGCTGCATATTTGCTTTGACGATCGTTATTCGCAGGATGATGGCTATGAAGCCGGATTTAACGGTTTCTGGTGGATGGTGAATTTACTGCAGTTCCTGCCAGATATGACATTCACCAGCCGTAAAGCGGTCCATTTACCGCAGGAGCCTGAAGCGGTAAAAATGCAGACTTCGGTGGTAGTGGATATTCAGCCTGACGAGAGCTGGGCGGAGATACTTGAGTTTGGTTTATTGAGCGCAGAAGAAATCGCTTTGCTTCAGTCGTTATCACTACCGGCACCGACAGTTGGATATGAATTGCAGGATGACGATGGCGAAATTATTGCAGAAGCCGATCTCGCCTGGCCGTTACAAAAGCAAGCCTTGATTATCGATAATCAGGACTTTACTCCTTTATTCGAAAGTAAGGGTTGGCACGTTGCGTTCGGGCCAATTGACGAAAGCACATTACAACATCTGTTCGGAGGTGACAAATGACGGTTCAAGCGCCAATGGTGGCACTTTCTGATGGTTTTCTGGGGGCTTTTGCGCGGATTCCTAAAGCACAGCAAAAAAAGGTCCAGGAATTCATCTCCAAGTTCCGCCAGGATCCGACGAGTAATGGAATTAACTACGAAAAAATCCACGATGCGCGCAGCAATAACGTGCATTCCGTGCGTATTGATCAGACCTACCGGGGAATAGTCCTGAAACCCGTACAGGGGGATCTGTATATGCTGATGTGGGTGGATAAGCACGACGAAGCTTATGACTGGGCGCGGCGACATGATTGTGCAATTCACCCGGTTACTGGTGCGATTCAGGTAATTGATATCAGCTATATTAAACCCGCCTCCGAACCTGTTGTTGTTGATAAACCCAAACTCTTTGCTGCTTATACTGCGGAGCAGATCCTCGCGCTCGGTGTTCCTCCTGTGTTTATTGAGCAGGTAATGGCTCTTGTAGATACAGTGGGGCTGAATCAGCTAGAAAGCGTGATGCCAGCGGAAGCTTGGGAACCTCTACACTGGCTGGCAGAAGGGCTGGATTACCAGGAAGTGCTGGAAGAGTTTAACGAACATCGTAATGAGCCTGTTGATACTAACGATTTTATTGAGGCGATTGAGCGAAGTAAACGTCGCTTCCATGTTGTTGAAAATGAACAGGAGCTACTGCAAATGCTCAATGCGCCACTGGAAAAATGGCGTGTGTTCCTGCACCCGAGCCAGCGAAAACTGGTGGAGTCTCCGGCAAATGGTCCGGTACGTGTATTAGGTGGTGCAGGCACGGGAAAAACAGTTGTTGCGATGCATCGTGCTCGTTGGTTATCCCAACGTCTGGCCGATAAACCGGGTAAGAAAGTCCTGTTCACGACCTTCACCCGCAACCTGGCGGCGGATATTCGCGCCAACCTCCAGCGTTTGTGTAGTCGTGAGGAGATGGCGCGTATTGAAGTTGTTAACATTGATGCCTGGATGAGCGAGCAACTGAAACGCCATGGATATGATTTCCGCGTGGTGTATGACAGCGATGAAGGGCGACGTAAATGCTGGAACTATGCCTTGCAGCAAGTCCCTGCTGAACTGGGTTTACCAGAAAACTTTTATTCTGAAGAGTGGCAACGTATTGTTCAGCCGAATGCTGTTTACAGCCGTGAAGAATATCTGAAGGTGAGCCGTATTGGTCGAGGTACGGCGTTATCACGTATTCAGCGTGCGAAAATCTGGCCTGTGTTCGAAGAGTTCCGGGCACAAATGGCGCGTGCCAAACTGCGAGAAATGGGTGATGCCATGCATGAGGCTATTATTCTGTTTAAAGAAAAACAGGTGCAATTGCCTTATAGCAGTATCGTAGTTGATGAAGCTCAGGATATAGGTGCACCGGCCTTTACCCTTATTCGTAGCCTAGTCCCGGAGTCTCCTAACGATCTTTTTATTGTGGGTGATGGACATCAGCGTATTTACCGCAATAAAGTCGTGCTCGGTCAGTGTGGGATTAATGTTCGTGGGCGTCGTAGTAAAAAACTGAAAATTAACTACCGGACTACAGAAGAGACGCGACAGTTTGCTGTCGGGTTATTAACCGGCGTTAAGGTTGATAACCTGGATGGTGAAACTGATTCCAGCAACGATTATTTATCATTGCTTCATGGTGAAAAACCCATGATCACTTATGCTTCAGATTTTAAAGAAGAGGCTGCGACGATTATCAAGCAAATTCAGGCGTTGTTAGCCAATGATGTTCGTTCCCAAGATATCTGCATTACCGCTCGTACGAAGCATGCTTACGAGCGTTATGCTTCTGCTCTGAATGATGCTGGAATCGAGACCTATAATCTAGGTCAGGATAGTGGTGATAGTGATCAACGCCCTGGTGTGCGTATGGCAACTATGCACCGCATTAAAGGGCTAGAGTTCCAGTATGTGTTCCTTGCGGGTATCAACGATGGCGTCGTGCCGGAAGTGAAAGCCATATCATCTGACGATCCTGTTGAACAACGTGATGCTCTATTTAATGAACGTGCGCTACTCCATGTTGCAGCAACCCGTGCGGTAAAAGGGTTATTTGTTTCTTCATATGGCGTACCGAGTACATTACTAACTGTACACTAGTCTTTTATTATGTGGGCCAGGGTTCTTTTCTCTTGGCCCCGCAGCTGATGATATGCTTTTTCGCAAGCTGATTGACACCATTTGAGATCTTTTTTCACTAGTAGTTTAGCCCTTTGGATCCCTAGGGCAGTTCGTAAGCGTTTAGGCGATAGAGACATTTTCTCCGCTGGACGTACGGCGGCAGAATTCGTCAAACGGAAGATAGCGGCCTTTATCGTCCGTCACGCGGCTGTAGTGTTGGTTGAGTTTCAGATCCACTCCGTTAAGTTGGGACAATGCAATAAGTACCGGTGATCTTTTGATTGACATGTTGCTATCTCAAAATTTGATGAATTTGAGTTATACAGACCGCCACTTAAAACTATCTCAATTTTCCTTTTTTTTGAGATAGAACGTTCCCT
This sequence comes from Salmonella sp. 2018103, assembly GCF_026247685.1. Lineage (NCBI taxonomy): Bacteria > Pseudomonadati > Pseudomonadota > Gammaproteobacteria > Enterobacterales > Enterobacteriaceae > Salmonella > Salmonella sp. 2018103. The sequence continues at coordinate 3,935,107 of NZ_CP111029.1, read as the reverse complement.
GTGAAGACATGATAATTTATAGGTATCCCTATGCTTCAATCTCTGAACCACTTAACGCTTGCTGTCAGTAATTTGCAAACTAGCCTGACCTTCTGGCGCGATTTGCTGGGGTTGCAGCTACATGCTGAGTGGGATACTGGCGCTTACCTTACCTGTGGCGACCTTTGGGTCTGCCTTTCTTACGACGTATCCCGTAACTACGTGGCCCCGCAGGAAAGTGACTACACCCACTACGCATTCAGCATTGCGCCAGAGGATTTTGAGCCGTTCTCGTGTAAGCTGAAACAGGCGGGAGTGACGGTCTGGAAAGACAATAAAAGCGAAGGGCAATCTTTCTATTTTCTTGATCCGGATGGCCACAAGCTGGAGCTGCATGTGGGAGATTTAGCATCCCGACTGACGCAGTGCCGGGAGAGGCCTTACTCTGGAATGCGTTTCGGTCCTGGAAAATAATCACGCAACTTTGTGATCTTCCACGCAGTATTCAATTTTACATCCCATTCTGGGGGCAAATCCCCAAACTAAAATCTCACAACCCATTAATTTTCAATAAATTAAATGAAAAGGCGAGTCCGGCCTTCGCATCAAAAGCATATAAATGGACCTCAACTTAGGTCTTTTTTATGCATGAAATCCAGAAGTTACCTACCTTTCTCGGTTGAGCGCTGTGTTTTTTCCGTTGTTATCAGAATGCTAACTGTCAGTACAGAGCCGACAGACAAAAAGTATGTCTGCAATAATGTCTTGAATGTACATATAGTTGCGAGCATCATCGCAACTATGTGCTCATGAATTCTTCAATGTAATGACCTCTGACAAAACCCTAAAGCAAGCGATATCAAATATTACTATTTGGCGCAAAGGCGAACAGCGAGCGCCGCATAAGCCGTTATTGCTGTTATATGTTCTCTCGCACTATCGGCAGGGGCACGATCGCCTGTTTGATTATGGTTCTGAAATTCATGAGCAATTGCTGGATTTGCTGGAGCGCTATGGGCCACAGCGCCGTGAACAGCGCCCGGATATGCCGTTCTGGCGTCTGAAGGGCGATGGTTTCTGGGAATTGCAAAACGCGGAATTCTGCTCAACCAGCGGTAGCCGCCAGCCGCCCAAGCGCGAACTCATTGAATATAATGTTGCTGGTGGGTTTGATGCCGTCAATTTCGCGCTGGTAATAAAAAAACGTAAGCTAATCGACACGCTGGCGCAGCAGATCCTTGAGGCGCATTTTCCGACCAGTATTCAGGAAGACATCGCTGACGAGATGGGTTTTGATATTCGCACCTCTCTCCGTCAACGCGATCCGAAGTTCCGCCAGGCGGTGCTACGAGCTTACAATTATCAGTGTGCGGTCTGCGGCTTCAATATGCGCCACGACAACGCCCCTATAGCCCTTGAAGCAGCCCATATCAGATGGAAGCAGCATCATGGTCCTTGTGAAGTACCTAATGGCCTGGCGTTGTGCGCAATCCATCATAAAGCGTTCGATCGTGGTTCGATTGGTCTGGATGAAAATATGCGCGTGGTGGTTTCCGACGCGGTGAATGGTGGCGGAGTGGTACAGCGGCTGTTCTGGGATTTTGCGGGGAAAGAGATCGCGTTGCCGCAGATGAAAGAAAATTATCCGGGTGAACGGTTTGTGGAATGGCACAAGAGGGAGGTGTTCAGAGGAGGACATTGATCTGGGGGGATTTTGAGTGAGGTATACGTTATCTGCTAAAAACAGAATCACATCAAAGGCATCAAAGTAATCGGCCACGGTTCTCGCACTATGGTCTGTAGCGCGCTGGTGGAGTCACACCTGTGGTCAAGCGACGCGTAGAGCGCCAGATGAGCCATCATGCGCACAATCGGAATTTATAAGGGCGGCACCTTAAAGAGCACGGGGAGATTGTAAGCAACCCGATATTGCTGGCTTTTGCTTAGCTTGCTGACGGGATTCGTCGGATGAAACATGAAAATTACCTCATGTTTTATATAAGGATTCGACACTATATCAAAACCGGTAACTCTCAATCTTTCAAGGCTATGTGTCAGATCAAGTGGCAACTAATAAACATAAATTTAAAAATCTATATATCTGGCCAGATAGACTTTTTTATAACAGCTTTATAAATTAAACAAATCTGCCATAGAGACAGATTTGTTTAATTTATAATTAGAGATTTGCAACGTTATGATATACTTTTTGCACATCATCATCATCTTCAAGGGCATCAACAAGTCCTTCAAAGATTTCTAAATCTTCTGGTGAAAGTTCAACTTCTGATTGAGCAATCATTTCTAATTCTGTTGTTGAAAATTCAGTAATTCCAGCTGCTTTTAGCGCTGCAATTCCTTTGTGCAGGTCTGTAGCTTCAGTATAAATAACGATGTTTCCTTCTTCTTCGGTTACATCACGAACATCAACTTCAGCATCAAGCAAAATTTCAAAAATATGGTCAGGGTCTGTTCCTTTAAATACAATCACTCCAGTATTGTCAAACATATAGCTGACAGCACCTGCCGCTCCGATATTCCCGCCTTTTTTATTAAAAATTGTGCGGATATTAGCAATCGTACGGTTAACATTAGACGTCAACGTTTCAGCGATAACCATTGAACCATTGGGTCCAAAGCCTTCATAACGCCCTTGCACGAACGTTTCATCTCCGCCACCTTTGGCTTTATCAATGGCTTTATCAATAACATGTTTTGGAACCTGTGCTTGTTTCGCACGTTCAATAACGAATTTTAAAGCTGAGTTTGATTCCGGGTCTGGTTCACCTTGTTTAGCCGCAGCATAGATTTCTACACCAAATTTTGCATATACTTTAGACGTTGCACCGTCTTTAGCCGTTTTTTTAGCAACAATATTTGCCCATTTACGTCCCACTGGAAACATCTCCTCAAAGAATTATTTACATTAATGGCAGGTTAATAACCTGCATGTTTTTCTGCCGCATTATATCATAATATATAAATTCTCGTCTATGAGAAATAAAAATATCCAGCTTTTACGGGGGATTACTTTGATTTTAACAATGGCCAATATGGTGGGTAAGTCATTTTTTAATTTTCTTCTGGTTCTTTTTTATTTTTAATAATTGAATCGCAGCAATAACGTCTTATTGATGGTGGTTTCGTTCATCAGGTGAGGTGGAACGCTTGCACGTCTTGCGACATATTGTGGCAGAAACTTAATGGCGAAATTAAGAGCCTATCCCATTAGGGCTATTTTACTTGCCATTTTGGACCTGGGCAGTGCTCAAAATCCTCACGTACTACGTGTACGCTCCGGTTTTTGCGCGCTGTCCGTGTCCAAACTGGCTGCGCCAATAACGCCTGGTGGGATAGTCTCTAAGACGATATATTCCCGCCTTGAGCCGCGTTAATTTGTTGCATACTTTTAAATGGAGGTATACCTCTTGTAGGCTATACCTCCTGCTTCACGTTATCGCGCGATTAACGCAAATACGCCCCAGCCAAAGTATTCTCGCGTCCAGGTGACGTGACGTTTGGGGGCTACCGTCAGTTCTGTTCGAACCTCTTGCGCAAACTCATCGTCAGGGTTTTCCTCCAGCCAGCGGCGCATGGTCATCCACTTCGCGGCTTCATATCTGTCCCAGCCTTGCGGGTCCGCCAGCACCATTTCCACTACGTCATAGCCGAGTTGCTCGAAAAAGGCGACCAGCTCGGGCAGGGGACGAAAATCGGCGACGGATGAGACGCCACAGGCGTGGGCGATCTCTTCCGTTGCGGGGATCTGACGCCAGTACGGTTCACCGATGAGAATGATCCCGCCAGGTTTGAGGCTTTTGGCCAGCAGATCTATTGTCCCCGCGACACCGCCCGCAATCCAGGTGGCGCCTACGCAGGCCGCCACGTCATATTTTTCCTCGTCGATATAACCGGCCGCGTCGTTATGAATAAAATGTACGTATTCACTGACGCCGAGCTCTTCTGCACGTTGTTTTGCCTGTGTGGTGAAGAGCGGGCTTATATCAATGCCAGTACCTGTAACACCGTAATCGCGAGCCCAGGTGCAGAGCATCTCACCCGAACCGCTACCGAGATCGAGAATCCGCGTGCCTGGTTTCATGCGTAACGCATGGCCCAGCGTGGCGTACTTTTCCGCTGTAAACGGATTATGGATACGGTGTTCGCTTTCGCTAATGGTAAAAATACGTGGGATATCCATTGGGTTATTCCTTTTACTGAGGGCAATACCCTCAGAAGTGGTTGCTTTTTCAGCCAGCAGCGCAAACAGCTTACCTGCAAAAGTCTCGCCGACCGGCCAGGTGTGGCTGTCCGGGCGCTGCAACACAGTGAAGCCAGCATCACCAAGCAGGCTGATATATTCATCATCGCGCCAGGCCTTCATTTGACTGCCGAAACGGGTCGTACAGCCGTTTTCCGCTATCGCCCAGAACTGCGTTGAGCTGGTTTGGGCCTCTTCATCCCAGGCATTTTCCGTTAACAGCAGATGAGGTACGGCAAGAAACAGGCCGTGCGGACAACGCTGCCAGCCTGGCTGCGCCATGCCCTGGCGTTTAACTTCATCGAAGGTATGCACTTCAACAAGCAGTTTGCCGTCCGGTTTCAACCACTGCGCGCAATGACTGATGAGGCTTTGCGCATCCGCAGCGCTGAAGACATTCAGTTCCCCAAACGTCATCATAATGAAATCAAAAGGTTCCGTGGGGTGGTATGTACGAATATCTTGCTGAATGTAGTCAATATTCAGGTTTGCGGCTTGCGCCTGCTGGCGAGCCCATGTGATGGATGCCGGAGAGAAATCTACGCCTGTGCAGTGAAACCCACGCTCCGCTAACAGGCGGGTATAAAAACCGGGTCCACAGCCGAGATCCAGAATGCGGGCGCCAGCGGGTAACTGACGGGTAATCCATGTTACCTGTTGCTCAATCACGGTTAGCCGGCGGCTGGCCCAGTCGTGGTCCTGCGACAGATGATTTTCCAGCATGCGTTGGCTGAAGGCTGGCTCGTCCCAGGGGATTTTGCCTTCATCGGGTAATAGCCGAATGCGATGCGTTGCAAAAATAACGGCGCTGATATCCATCATCATCTCCTTAGCGATTGTCAGGCTGGGCGCGAACGTTGTTCAGCCCGGTTGTATTAATGCGGTAGGGCTGACCATTAACGGATTTGATCAGCTTTTTGGTTTTGAGTTTTTTGAATACAGCGAGCGTGCAATCGGCGAGCAACAGCCCTTCGCGGCTATAGCACTCAACGGCGGTGACGCGGCCTGACGCATCGCGGATGTGCGTAATGCGTCCGCCTTTGGCGAGAACGTGTAAGGTGCGTTGTTCCTGACGGGATAAATTCATACTGAAGAACCTGTTTAATCATCATAGGCAAAACGTGCAAACACACTGCGGTGTCCGCATTCGATTTCGGCGCATTGATAATCAGTCCGGCCTGAAAAGGTCGGGGAACTGATTATCGGATGATGACATTCTCCAGCATCAAAGCCTCGGGTTGAGTTGAAAGGTATTTACGTCGTGAATGATAACACCTGTTTTCTGTAAGTGAATAACCGGGAGTGAAAAGTGTGATCTCAAAGGGAGGATCATGCGTTTAGTAAGTCATTTGAATAGATACCGCCGCTACCATAATGAATATTGATTAAACTCATATACCCGATAATGGCCGCTTTGATAGTCTCGACGTATCTTTTTAGCCATTGACAGGGTTGTTGCGTTGGAAATCTTTTTTTAACCCACTGAAAAATATCACTTAAATATTTTTCATGCATAAACATTTATGGTCCGCTGAGTTCGGATCCGGTTTTGTATGGGTTAAAAAAGGTACGTTATGAAAGTCATATGGACTGTCACTCCTGTGGGGTATCAGCGCATAGCGAAACGTTGCCCTTCATGCAGCGTAAAACGGGATTTCACGCCTTCTGGGGCATTTCGGGTTAATTCGCAAAAGAAGGTACTCGATGTCTGGAGTATCTATAAATGCACACACTGCGATTACACCTGGAATATCTCCTTGTTCTCACGCCTGCCAGTCAGCAAAATTAACCGCGATCTTTATGGTCGACTGATGGCGAATGATGCCGCCACGGTGCAATATTTTGCTTATGACAACGCGATCCTGAAGCGAAACAATGCTGAATTATCGGGGCAGCCTGATTTTCACATTCAGGAACGGTGGCTGGTCAGTATCGCCTCCCACAAGCAGGTCAGTGTTAGCGTCAGGATTTCCCGTTCTTTTCAGGTCAGCCTGCTGTCGATTTTGAAGAAGCAACTCCTGTTAAGCGCAGCCGAAATCAAGAGACGGATTGAAACAGGGCAAATAAGTGGCGTCACGATGAAAATGCTTAAATCGCGAAAACTGAAGAATGCGAAATATGACTTGCAGCTCTCTGTTGAAACACTGTATGACCGGCGAAGGATTGTTCTGACCCGTCGATAAAAACAATAAGCTCACCTTACGTTTAAGTGTGCTGGTATGGCAGTGACGTAACGGAATGAAAGCAGGGCTAAGGGACAGGTGAGCTTTAGTTGAATAACCCTTGTCTGTGGCATTCAGTGAAGACTGAATGCCATGGATAATCCAGATTTTCGCACCAGTGATGATCAGCAGAATGACAAAGGGAGATGGGTTATAATTAACTGTAGAGTAAATAAATATTCACGCAACACCATTAAAAAATAAGAAAAAATGACTCACTGTTGAGCTGATATTAATACCCGAACCACTGAATTAGAGTAATGTGACGCTATTTATAGCGTAATCTGTTCTGTTGCGGTTAAAGGGGGAGGAATGCACACCTTTAGACCATACTCACTAAGGCATAGCGATCTGTTATATGAAGATATTCCGTTAGAAATACGCGAGCAAATAATATTATTGATTATCAATACGCTAGGAAATTGCTCCTCTTTTTATGATATGACATTATACTGCTATCATAATAGTCATTCTGATGAAGTTTATCGAAGAATATGTAAAACGTTGCGCAAAGAGTATGGCTTATTCACCTTATATGCGCATTCAACGTCATATCTGGATGAAATGAGTAATCTGTTATTAAAAACAGATGATAAAAGAAAGCATATTGATACCATTGAACTTGCTTTTAACTATATAGATACCTACCTTCGGACCTATGAAGTTACGCTTGGGTTAGAACCGGATAAGGCGATTAGTGAATTAAATAATCTATTTCATGAGCATGGTTTAAAATATCGATATGAAAATGGTAGAATTGTAAGGTTGCGCAGAATAAAACGGCTTAAAAACATATGTTATTATTTGTACTCTCCTGGAGAGTATGGCTTTGTCGAATATGATCTTATGGAAGCGTATAATCGCCTGATGCTTAATGATTTTGCCTGTGTCGTAAAGGAATGTCATGCAGCCTTCAGAAGCGTTCTTCTCAGAATTCATGAGAGAAAAGGTATCGTGTATCATGAACAAGATAGTTTAAATACACTAATGGCTAATCTGATGGCGAGAGGCGTTATATCTGCTGAATATGTACATAAATTTCATTTTTTAAGTGACGTGCTGGAATCAGAAATATTTCTGCCGATGGCGCCAGAAAAATCGCATCATCACTACGCAATGATGCTCCGTATCTCTGAAGAGTTGGCCTGTAGTATTTATTATCTTACTGAGCGGAGTATATTTTTTCTTACCCAGCGGGCTGAAGAAGATGGTGCCGCGCCATAATAATGATCGCGCTGTCGCTCAGTCAGACTGCATCATCGTTATTTGAATTTGTTCAGACGTCGGAATTTTTTGTTCTGCCGTCTGTTTTTTTAGTGATGAGCTGTTCAGTGCAATAATAAGGGGTACAGTACGATGACTGATTTTTAAACTGCATATCATCTGTGTCGCATTTACTCATGGGTATTGGGTCAGGGAGAGAGAAGAATGAGTACTATTTTAAAGCCTTTTTTATTGGCGGTAACCCTGATGTTAATCTTAATAAGGCCTGGCTTTGCAACAGAGGATGGAGCGATAACCATGGTTAAAACCTACAGCGCTTATGACTATTTGCAGACCCGAGCGCGGTTGATGCACGCTGTCGCCGATCACGGTCTGGTGTTATTTGGGGAATTTGATCATGCCAGAGCGGCACAGAATGTTAACCTGAAAATGCCGCCGACAACGGTTCTGGTCTTTGGCAATCCTAAAGGCGGAACGCCTCTCATGCTGGCGCATCCCGAACTGGCGCTGGATTTACCGTTTCGGGTGCTCATTAGCCAGCAAGCCGATGGGCGAACGTTAGTCAGTTATCATCCCGCCGAAACGCTGCAACGTTATGGTCTTGATGCCACAGCCATACAGGCTTTGAAAAAACTGGAACAGCTCGTTGAAAAAAGTCTCCACTAAAGCTGAAAATCGGGCGATGTGTTTGCACAAGTGATGTCGCGAATAAATGCGCTCACATCGTCCATTACCTGATGCGATAAGGCGGCATCGAAGGTGGCGCTATCAGCATCACAGAACCCGTGCCGCGCATCGTACATTTTACACTGCACCCGGGGTCGCTTTTCCAGCGCCTGTCGCATGGCGAGGGGATCAAACGCCGGCTCATAACGCGCGATAATAACCAGTGCCGGACAGAGAGGCGCAAGATGAAGGTACTGGCGTATACGGGAACCGTAATAGCAAATGACGCCATCGCATAACCCACTGGCTGCACTTAGCCATGCGAGCGTTGCTCCGACGCTATATCCTACGACGATTAACGTCTCATACTGCGTTCTGAGATCGTGGAGTAACGTGGTAACGACGGCGGGATCAAAGCCGACATTTGCTGAAAAGTGACGGTAAGCCTCCTCCTGCTGTTCATAGCGAAAGGGGGTATGGTGAGGAAACAGCGCGGGAATATAGATGTCGAATCCGCGCGTCATCCATTCATGGCCTGCGCGTTGGATATGAGCGTTAATACCATAAATTTCATGCAGAATAATCGCTGCCCGGCGATGGCGGCTCGACAGACTGGAGGCGTTGCTTCCCCCGGATACGCCTGGGGCGAAAAACACGGTGTCTTTTATCATAACGCGTTCTTGATACAAAGAGAGCGGCTGGATTTTCGCCGATCACGCTATGTCAGAGGCGTTGTTCCTGTCAATGTACAGACACATTTTATGGCCTGATTTTTGGTTGATAAATTTTATATTGGTAAACCAATATGCTGTTCATATTCAGGCATCAGGGCTAAAGGTGGAACATCAGTCGTGTATTGTCTATTGCCTTTCCTTTTATCTGGCCTCACTAGCGAAACGGGGCGCATTATTATTTTGTTGGTTGACCAGTTTCGCGTTTTTGGTGTGCTACGCGTGCTATCCCTCTTTACAAATGCTATAGTCTGATACCGGGAAATCGCATCGGACGGGCACGACCAATATGAAATCAAACACTTCTCAGCAAAGACCTTACCAGGAAGTGGGCGCAATGATACGGGATCTGATTGTTCAGACGCCGTACCGCCCTGGGGAGCGCTTGCCGCCGGAAAGAGAGATCGCTGAGAGGCTCAATGTGACGCGTACCGTCGTGCGTGAAGCGCTGATCATGTTGGAAATTAAAGGTCTGGTTGAAGTCCGCCGCGGCGCCGGGATCTACGTGCTCGACAGCGCGGATAATAACGAGATGGAAGGCGCTGACGTCAATCACTGTAATGACGCCGGGCCGTTTGAACTGTTACAGGCGCGTCAGTTGCTGGAAAGCAATATCGCTGAATTTGCCGCTCTGCAGGCCACCCGCGAGGACATCATTAAAATGCGCCAGGCGTTACAACTGGAAGAGCGAGAGCTCGCCTCCAGCGCGCCGGGCGGCTCAGAAAGCGGCGATATGCAGTTTCATCTGGCCATTGCCGAAGCGACCCATAACAGTATGTTGGTAGAGCTCTTCCGCCAGTCCTGGCAATGGCGTGAAAATAATCCGATGTGGCTCCAGCTTCATAGCCATCTGGGCGATACGCTTTACCGTAAGGAGTGGCTGGTTGATCATAAGCAGATCCTCGCGGCGTTAATTAAGAAAGACGCCCGCGCAGCGAAGCTGGCGATGTGGCAGCACCTGGAAAACGTGAAGCAGCGTCTGCTGGAGTTTTCCAATGTTGATGACATCTACTTTGATGGCTATCTGTTTGAGTCATGGCCGCTGGACAACGTTGATGCCTGATTATACCTGGAATAGCGTGGGCAGACCCAGTCCACGTTTTACTTCCTGTAGCGTCTTTTGAGTGACCTCATGCGCCCGCTCGCTACCTTTTTTCAGCAATTCCATTAGCATTCCCTTATCCGCAATAAAGGTTGCCCGCCGTTCGCGTATTGGCGCGATCAGTTCTTGCAGGCAGGTCTCCAGCTCATTTTTACAGACACGATCGCCTAATCCGCCTTGTTGATAATGTACTTTCATCGCCGCGACTTTGGCTTTATCCGGATGGAACGCATCCAGCCACGTAAAGACGACGTTACCTTCTATTTTTCCCGGATCGCTAATTTTTAAATGATTGGGATCGGTGTACATCGCGCTGACCGCACGGTGGATGGTCTCTTCGCTGGCGGAAAGAAGCAGGGTATTGCCGAGCGATTTCGACATCTTGGCGCTGCCGTCAATGCCGGGCAGACGGCCCGTATCGCTCAGGAGCGCCTGACAGGGTCGCAATACCGGCGAGGAGAAAAGACTATTCATCTTATGAACGATCTCATTCGTTTGCTCAATCATTGGCAATTGGTCGTCGCCAACCGGTACCATTTCGGCCTTAAAGGCGGTGATATCTGCCGCCTGGCTAATGGGATACGCCATGAACCCGACCGGCAGGGAACGGGTAAAGCCTTTTTGGGCAATCTCATTTTTTACCGTAGGATTACGCTCCACCCGGGCGACGGTAACGATATTCATATACAGCACCGTTAATTCGGCGAGGGCGGGTAACGCGGATTGCAGGCAGATCGTCGTCAGCGCGGGATCGATGCCGACGGCCAGATAGTCAGCTAACACTTGCGGAATATTATCGCGGATTTTTTGCGGATTACTGCCGTTATCGGTGAGTCCCTGCAGGTCGGCAATCAGGACATACTGTTGGTGATCCTGCTGTAGCGCGACGCGCTGGCGCAGTGAACCGACATAATGGCCGAGGTGCAACGAGCCGGTGGGGCGATCGCCAGTCAGAATGATGGGAAGGGTGTTCATTAAGGACTCCTTTATGCTTACTGTAAAGCCGAAAGACGTCCCGAAACACAGTAGCCGCCTTTCGGCGGCTACTTAAAGAGGGATAGTGATCCGTGCCGCCTTCAGGAAGGCAGCCACCAGCGGAGATGACGTTGCGTAGCGTTGGATCGTTTCGTGTTCATGTGATCTAACGTATCACGACTAAACGTAAGGGTAAAGCGGCTGGCGTGTCGTTCGGGTATAAAGTCATATCGCCTGAACAGAGAACATGTTACTGACTTTGAAACGCGATTTTATAATTTGCTGCTCAAAAATACGTGGCGCTGAAAGGCGCATTTTTGATGCAAATCATTTATTACTGTGATAACACTGCGCGCGATAAAAACATTAAATATATTCACATAGTAAATATGTTCTATTGGAATGGTTGTTTTCGATATGACAAAAGTCTAAAAAACCCATTGATGTGAAAAGGAATAAGAATTGTCTATATTCCGATTCTGTGTAATTAAGTAATTTCTCGGATAAAAATAAGAAATGATATTGATATTTCTTTTTTGATATGGTTCTTATAGCGGCTATGGTTATTCAGGAAACGATGCTTGAATGCCAGGCGTAATAGATTTCAGGTCAGTAGCGCTATTGTAAAATGGATTGTTGATGGCAGAAGGTATTTAGCAAGAATCCAGTTATAGCAGATTGTCGGTATTTAATCTGGTATACAGAGACACCAACGAAATGGCTGGAAAATGGAACGTTCTTTCATTGTTGGCGTTCCGTCCTTGTCAGCCTGCTTTGCCGCATGATAATCACGGAGGGGGGATGGACGCCATCTATTTAAAACTGGACGGTATTGAAGGCGAAAGCCGGATCAAAGGTTTTGAAAACCAAATAAAACTTATTGCTTACAACCACAACCCGACGAAACGGGAGTCCGGCGAAGCGAGAGGGACATATATTGGAGGATTGACGCTGACAAAGCCTGTCGATCTTGCTACGCCTGGCCTCTATGAGCACTATTGTAACGGGAAAACGGTGAAAGAAGGCGTGCTGACATTATGCCGTCGTGATAAGGGCGCAATGCTGCCATTTATTATTTATACGCTCACCAATGTGCGGATTTCACGCATGAGCAATCATGGCGACGCCGAAGGCAGCGCCACGGAGACCGTGGATTTGGTTTATAGCCATATTCGCTGGGATATTCCCGCATTAGCGTCGAAAAGCAAAACACGGCGGCCCCTTCACCGACAGGCGCTGTGGCGATGAGGATAAAACAAGCGTGCGGACTCGCAGTGGGCAATGCGGTGTAGCGAAATGGCATTTAGCGGCTTGCGAAGGTCGAGGAGCGCTCATGTAACCAATCGATTGCCAGAAAAGGCGATAACGCGTGGCCCTTACACCCGTTATGATTTTTACGCATAGCCGCTAATAAAACGGCATTTTTTATATACACATCAAGTTGATAGTGTGTTTCTGACCTTGACGTAAATAAGCGGGAAAAGCGATGAAACACACCATTGGGATACTGGGGGGGATGGGACCTGCGGCAACGGCGGATATGTTGGAAAAATTTGTTGAATTACGACATGCCAGTTGTGATCAACAACACATCCCGCTCATTGTCAGCTCTATTCCTGATATTCCCGATCGTACAGCATGTCTGTTATCCGGCGGGCCTTCGCCATTCCGTTATCTGGAGCGTTATCTGCATATGCTGGAAGACGCCGGGGCGGAGTGTATCGTTATCCCATGCAACACTGCGCATTATTGGTTTGATGATTTACAGAACGTCGCGAAAGCGCGAATGATCAGCATTCTGGACGCTACCCTGGGGGATATTCCGCCATCGGCGCGGCACGTTGGTCTGCTGGCGACCAATGCGACGCTGGCGACCGGGTTATATCAAAAGAAAGCTCTGGCGCGGGGGCTGACGTTAATTCAGCCGGAAGACGCGGGGCAGGCGTTGGTAATGCAGGCTATTTATACGCTTAAACGTGGCGATAAAACTGCGGCGCAAGCGCTGCTGCTGCCGCAAATCGATAGCCTTATTGCCCGTGGCGCGCAGGCAATTATTATGGGGTGTACCGAAATTCCGCTTATTGTGGCCGGACATGAACGCGCGATAGCGTGCCCGATGATTGATTCCACAGCGTCGCTGGTGCGCGCGGCGATTCGTTGGTATGAGTCCTGGCCGGACACCCGCGCCTCTTTGACCGGGGAACAACGCCTTACCGCCTGATGTGTTTACAGTGCGGCCTGAAGCCCACGCAGGTCGCGCCAAAATGTTTCGGCTACCTGACTCATGCGGGTATTCATGCGATAAGCATAAGCCTGGATCGGGATAACCAGTTCGTCGGCATCAAGCACGATCAGGCGCCCGTCAGTAATCTCCTGACGGATAGCATATTCGGGCAACCAGGCGATTCCGCAGCCGTCCATCGCAACCTGTTTTAACAATTCACTCATCGAAGAGACGAAAAATGTACTGAAACTCAGTTCAGCATGGCGAGTCAACGTACGATTTATCAGCCGGCCCATATAGGAGTTCTGACTGTAATTAAGCAGGGGAAAGTGCGGCTGCTCAAGCGTATAGCGCGGCTCGTCCCGGCCATTGTTGGCGCAAACCGGAAACAGTCTCGACTCAAACAGGCGGATGTTATCAAACGGCGCTTGTTGCAGGTTTTCATCGTGATAAGAAAAGATAAAATCGCTTTGCCCCTCACGTAACATATCCACCGCCTGGTCGACATCTATTGCCTCAACGGCGTAGGTAAACTGCGTCGGCATCTGCTTAACGATGGTCGGTAACAGGCCGAGGGAGAGCGAGTGGGCGGCGGCAATCTTGATTTTACGCAGCGTATAATCGCTGCCGCCGCGCAGTTCGGTCAGATTACTTTCCAGTTGCTGTAACAGGTGGCGAACCTGGGAGTGAAAGATTTTACCCTGTTCGGAAAGCTGTAGCGGCGAGACCTGTCGGTTAAATAGTTCAACGCCCACGGCATGTTCCAGGGCGCGAATCCGCCGGCTAAAAGCGGGTTGCGATACGTTGCGGATAATGGCGGCCTGAGAGAAATTGCGGCACTTTTCCAGCGTCAGAAAATCATACAGCCATTTTGTCTCAATATTGTGCAAACCTGCTCCAGTTACATCCATTTACCGTTATCCTGTCAGCCGCCCGAAAGGGCATTCTACGTCCATTCGGGCGGCTGACAACCGCTTATCCCGTCCTCTTTCAGAATGCCGTGATGGGGCAGCCTGAAACTAGCGGGAATTACGCCGGTTCAAAGGTACCTTTTACGCAGGCTTTCCCCTCATTGACCATGCGTTTGCCGCGCGCATACACCTGCTCAATGCGTAAATCTGCGCTAAAGACGAGCAGATCCGCATCGTTACCGGGACGGATTTCGCCTTTGCCGTCCAGACTGAGGAAGGCGGCTACGCTGGTCGTCAGCGGACGCAGAGCATCGGTCAGGCTGAATCCGTAGTGGTTAACCAGCGTCTGCAACGTCTCCAGCAAACTTTCGAAGCCCGCGACGCCGATGCCCGTCAGATTTCCGGCAGCGTCAAATAGCGGCTGGCTGCCGTTGCCGTCTGAACTGAGCGTCACCCGGGAAAGCGGGACGCCGGCTTTTATCGCTCTGGCAATGCCCTCCGCCGGCGCGACAGGATCCGGGATACTGGTGGTAATGTCGATTACGCCGCCTTTAAGCGCAAACGCCAGCGCCTGCTCGAAAAGAGATTCGCTACGGTTGACGTGGGTAGGCAGCAGTTTACCGATCGGCACGTCGCTGTGTTCCAGGATGTCATACAGCGGCTGTAACCCTTTTTTGCTGCTGCCCATATGAAAAACGCTGACACCGGGTTTGCCGCCCAGCAGGCCGCCAACGCGTGATTCGGCGGCCATGCTGGCGAGTTGATTCCCGCCGGGCGCGGCGGAACGGTGGTCGGAGACTGCGCATTTCACGCCAATGACGCGATCGATCAGCGCGACGTCTTTTTCTACCGAGCCAGTAATGGTCGGCGACGGAACGTGATAAGCGCCCGTGAGCATCCAGGCGGTGATCCCCTCCTCATTTAGCGCTCGCGTTTTGGCTAACAGCGACGCGGGATGACGGCTAACGGAGTCGGTGCCAAGCAGGCCGACGACCGTTGTTATCCCGGCTTCCGTCAGGCGGCTCAGGGAGACTTCCGGCGTCCGCGTCGTCGGCCCCGCTTCGCCGCCGCCGCCGATCAGATGAACGTGTTGGTCGATAAAGCCCGGGCACAGCATACGGCCGCTAAGATTAATCACCGTACAGTCCGGTACGATATCGCCGGGGATGTCAGCGCCGACGGCAATAATTTTGCCATTCGCGAGTAGAACATCGCAGATGCCCCGGTCTTCTGGCGCAAACAGGTGCGCACCCTGTAATAAGGTAAACTCCGCGGCGGATAAATCAGGCATGATAACTCCTTATTAAACAATAAGCTGCATGACCCAGATCGACAGCAGCGCATTGATGGCGCAGACTGCGATAATATGCGGGTAATATTTGGCGTTGACTTCGGCAGTACCGAGACAGCGGCCGACATTCTGTACCGGGTTTCCCATCAGGTAAATGGCTGGCAGTAGTACGGTAACATCGTGGCCGCTTAGCGCGCCGGCGGTAGCCAGACTGGCCGCCACGCCAACGGCGCCGCCCATACTCATCAGCGAAGCCAGAAGCACCGTAGCCGCTTCGCCGGGAAGCCCCCACAACGCCATCACGGGCTGGCAGATATGGCCTACCCAGTCGAGCAGACCGGTAATTTTCAGCGCCTGAATAATGACAAATGCCATGACCACATTGGGTAACAGGTTGGTCGTGGCGATGGTAAAACCGCGGCGTGCGCCATCGATAAACATATCCATGACATTCTTACGTACCTGAGTCGTCATGATTGGGCTCCTTGCGCAGGGTGACGGCGTTCTTCGATGTTAATCCAGACGCGCAAAAGGTTTGCGCCGATAAATTTGAATAGCAGAATGACCACCAGCGGAATGATGACTGACGTCCCCAGAAAGGCGAATACCGCAACGCCGGAGGAGAAATAGTTGGTGATAATAGCGCTGCCGCTGGTCTGCCAGGCGGCAAAAATCACTTTATCGCGTTCGGTGATTTCGCCTTCCTGCGCCAGCTCTTTGGTCATACCCGCCGCGGCGTCGGTATTTTGCAGGTTGGCGATCAGCGCCAGTGAGCAAATGCCGGGAATGCCAAGCAATGGTTTCAGGATGGGCGTCATCAATTGCTGTGCCGCCCGCAGACCGCCCAGTCCATCCGTAATCGCGATGATACCCAGAGAAAGGATAACCGACGGTGCCAGCTCCAGCGCAAAAAGGAAGCCATCTTTCGCGCCCGTTCCGCCCGCGCCGCGAAAGGTCTGCGTACCGGTCACATGACCGAATGACCCGTTGAGTACGGTAAAATCAAAAACGCGCCACCAGCCTTCGCTTCCGGAAAATACGCCGGAAAAGAAAATAATGGTGAGAAAAAACGCCAGGTATCCCTTTATCCCGACCTTTTCTGTATCAAGCGGCATGGCCGCCCCGTCCACTTGTTGCGCCATAGCGATCCCCGAATTTTTTTGATGATGTGTTGGTTGTAGCCACAGGCCAAAAAGCCCGAAACAGAAAGACCTTATCAGCCATAAGGGTAAGGACAAAATGCAAGTATGTATCGTGCTATGCGTTTCTTGCATGGCAGCGCGAAAAATCACCATCCTCGCTACTGCCGGAGGCGCGGGGAACCGTGGACGGTATAACGCGAGGTAAAAAAAGCAAAGAAACAGGTGTTGACGCAGGCCGGAGCCGGGAGCAGGAAAAAGAGGAAATAAATTTGACGTTAGTCAATTTCACGCCACTTAATTATCGTTGTTAAAAAATAGGATTTTTTAACCTAAATTTTACTTTTTACTGTAATTTTTCATGCCTTAAGAGGAATTGTCACGGTCAGGTCAGTAGCCGCTGATGGGTCAGTTTGCGCCCTAAGAATCCTACGGGCAGGTAATAAAAAACGAATCATCTAATTAATTTCATGATGTGATTTATTTATAATTGTGATGATTTGAAAGGGCGCGATAATCATCATAATGGGATATATAGCCAAAATAATTCGAGTTGCTTAAAGGCGGCAAGGGAGTGAGTCCCCAGGAGCATAGATAACTATGTGACTGGGGTGAGCAACGGCCCGTCAGGGCGAGGCCTATGGATGGGCCGGGTAATCCGTAGCCAACACATAAGCAACTAAAAGTATGAAGGGTATATAAAATAATAGGCAGATTGATAACACCAAAAACCATAAAACAAGCGTGGTTTTTAGTGTCATTTTTAACTTGAAATAACGTGTTGAGGATGTGCTATTAAAAACAGATCCGCATTGTGCCGCGAATAGCGTTAAAGATACAACCCGGTGCGGAGAGCGCGAGTTTACTCTACCGCTTATTCACGTATCACAAACCGTTTTTGTTTTATCTGCTGCGCGGCGCTGATCAGCGCGGCAAAAAAGAGCGCCGCGGCGCCGCAAAGCGTGGCGTTGATAATTGCCGACGCGCCATTGCCTGACAGACTGGCGGCGAGCGGACCGAGAATTTGCCCAATACCATACGTTAGCGTCACCAGGCCTAACAAATTAATATTACCCGGCGCGCTGAGTTGTCGGGCAAGCGGCATCACCAGCGAGGTTGTGCCCATAAACGTGGCGCCAAAACCAATACTGCTCAGTATTAACAGCAACAACGAGTCGCTGGCGAGAGACAGCAGCACGCAGGCGCTCTGGATCAACAGATTCGCGGTCAGGCATGGCAGGACGCCCCAATGTTTTGCCGCCCACAGCCA
The DNA here is from genome assembly GCF_026247685.1 of Salmonella sp. 2018103. Taxonomy (NCBI): domain Bacteria; kingdom Pseudomonadati; phylum Pseudomonadota; class Gammaproteobacteria; order Enterobacterales; family Enterobacteriaceae; genus Salmonella; species Salmonella sp. 2018103. Next base: position 3,917,112 of record NZ_CP111029.1, on the reverse strand, counting down.
GCCGAAGCAGCCGGGAATGATCGCCAGGCCGACCAACGACCAAAGGTGCGCCGTGAGTAGCGGAGAGCCCGCGCTTTTCGCCATCAACGGCAAATAGGTAGCGACAATGATGTAGCCGAATCCGGCGAAACCGTACAACAGCGCCAGTTGCCACCAGGGCATAGGCTGATTTTCGATTCTTGCTAAAGGCGCAGGCGGCAGCGCATGAGCGCGGGGGGGAATCAACATTGCCACGATTAATAGCAATATACCGGCGAGCGCTCCGGCCCCCAGCCATAGCGAATGGGCCGAAAGCGCATAATGTAAACCGCCAATGACATATTCGTTACCCAGTGCAATCCCGGCCCCGACGCCGGAAAAGAGCGCGGCGATCACAAACGGATGGCGGGTATGATGCAACACAATCATTGATCCAAAAATCATCATTCCCGCGCTCGCGACACCTGCCAGGAAGCGCACCAACATGACGACCGCGGGCTGAGTAAATATCGCCATAGACAGAATAAGAATACCGGTGGCGACCGCCGAAGCCAGCAGCATGGGGCGTAGACGAGAGGGGAGATGAAAAAGGCCAAAGGAAAACAGTAAGCTTCCCGCCAGGTACCCTGCATAATTGGCGCTGGCAATCCAGGAGAGTTGGTTAAACGTTAGCTGCTTTTCCGCCAGCATTACCGGCAGCATGGGCGTATACAGAAAGCGGCCAACTCCCATCCCCAGCGTCAATACCATCATACCGAAAAGCGCCGTAAAAATGGGATGGCGAGGTGAAGCGCTCTGAGCATGAACCATGGTTTTTCTCTTTGCTAAAGTAAGGCAGGAATGCCGGATTGTTGTTGTAAATGATAATAAAAAGTAAAATTAATGTTTCAAATTTGCAAGAAAAGAAAGTGAAGCGCAGGCGAATAACGGATTGAGAAGAGGGGCATCGGTGGGAAATGACATTAAATTAATGCCTCCCACGTGCGGGGTTTGGCAGTTAATCTGAACGAGAATTGCGCCTTCCCCTTCTTAGATACTGAGCAGTGCCGGTATTTGCGACAGTAAATATAACACCAGACCAATAGCGCCGCCGACCAGCGTGCCGTTCACGCGGATAAACTGCAAATCTTTACCGATATTAAGCTCAATCTGCTGCGACATATCGCGCGCATCCCAGCCTTTTACGGTATCGCTGATGTGGCGCGTCAGGAAGGCGGCGAATTCCGGCGCGACGCGGTGCGCGGCCTGTTCCAGATGACCGTTAAGCGAGGCGCGTAATGCGTCGTCGGCGATCAGTGTCTCGCCAAACCATTGTCCGGCATGAGCGATGCGCTGCTTTACCTTCGAGTCTTCGGCGTTGATATCTGTTTTTAACCACTGGCGTAGATCCGCCCAGATCTCGCCGAGATAACGGTTAAACGCCTCATCTTCCTTCAGGTAACTTTTAATGTTTTCTGCCCGGGCAGCCATTTCCGGATCATGTTTAAGTTTATCGATCAGCTTATACGTCGCGCGATCGAAGGCATGACGAATCTGATGCGCGCGATCGTGACTGATATCATCCAGCAGAGAATTCACCGCGTCGGAGACCAGTTCAGCGCTGTGTTCTCCCAGCCATTCGGTCGGCAGAATCTTCGCTTTTAACGGATGCTCGGTCTCCAGCCAGCGTATGATCTGTCTGGCGATAAATGTTCGGGAGCTGTCACGCTGTAACAGGGCGATAAGCTGGGCGATCAGCGTATCGAGTAACACCTGGTGACGATCGTTTTTGGTCATGCTTTCCAGCATCAGGGCGCTGGTGCCGGAAAGATCCACTTTATCAATCGCTTTATGTACCGCTCGCTTGAGCAGCCGCTGAATACGGGCGTCATCGGTTAGTTCCAGAAAGCCGCTCATAATTTGCAGCAGATGCTGCCCGACCCGGCTGGCGTTGCCCGGCTGGCTGAACCAGTTTCCGATAAGCAGCGCAGGTTCATGGCGGCGGATTAGCGCGATCAGCGACTGCGTATCAAGGAACTTCTCCTGCACAAATTGCCCAAGATTTTCGCCGATTCGGTCTTTATTACGGGGAATAATCGCCGTATGTCGTGAAATAAACGGAATGGGAATGCGGCGAAATAGTGCCACCACGGCAAACCAGTCCGCCAGCGCGCCAACCATCGCCGCTTCGGCAATAGCTTTTATGCCCAGCACCCAAAAACTGGGCGGCAGGAAAAGCGTGGTCACAAACGTCGCGGCGGCTATCAGCAACAGTGAGAGCGCCAGGCGTTTGGCGCGTTTGAGTTCGGCGATTTTATTCATAGGGTTAAGGATAGAGCCAGACGGTAGGAACGTGCAAAAAACATCAGATTATCCTGTGCCGGATAAGCCTCTATCCGGCAGAGTGTTTACTTCTCAGCGGCCAGTTCTGCTGCCTCATGCTGGCGTACGCGCTGTAATAATGTCGCCAGGGTGAAGACCACGATCACCCCGGCTACCGCTGCCAGCAGGTGAAACGGCAGTCTCCCGCCGTGAAACCACAGCCAGCGGCCAACTTCGACCGACACCGCCATCACCGTCAGAATCACCATGTTCAGCGAGGCCGAAACCGTCCCTTTTGGCAAGTTGTTGGAGAGAAGCGTGAAGCGAAACAGCGTCGGGAAAATCATGCCAATGCCGAACGCGTACAGGCTGGTGCCCAGCACAGACCAAAGCCAGACGTGCGGCAGAAGAAGATTACCGAGGAGCAATGTCGCCAGCCCGCTTAACTGGATTGGTACGGCGCGCCAGATAAAACGCGGTCGGGTTGGATCTTTCACCAGGCGCACAACGATCATATTGGCCACGATCACCGCGCCGAATACGGGCACCTGCGCCCAGGCGAATTGCGAAGTACTCATCCCGCCGGCATCGATCAGGATCACCGGCGACACCGCCACCCAGCTCATCATCGGGATGTAGCTCAACGACAGCGTCGCCGCCCCGGTGAGAAAAATCGGGTTGCGAAACACATTACGAAAATCGCGCAGTACGCTCACCGCGCTGAACGGCACCGCGCCGCGTTGCACCGTTTCTGGCATCGCCAGCAGCAGGCCGCACAACGCCAACAGTCCCATCACCGCAATAATACCGAACAGTACCTTCCAGTGAACGAAGTGCATCAGCGCGGCGCCGGAGAGCGGGCCGATAACCGGAGCGACCAGCACAATGGAGGTAATAATCGCCATCAGCTTAATGGCTTTGGTTTGACCGAAAGCCTCCTGTACCGTGACGTAGCCGACCGTTGCGATAAAGCAAATGCTGGTGCCCTGCACAAAACGGGCAACCAGAAACTGCGTCATTGAGGTCGTCAACAGCGTTGCCGCGCAGGCGAGAGTAAAAATTAATGCCCCTGCAATCAGCACTGGCCGGCGGCCAATCCTGTCGGATAGCGGCCCCAGAAGCCATTGCAACGCCATTCCGCCTGCCAGATAGAGACTGACCGAGGCCGGCGCAAGACTGACGTCAGCATTAAAATCGCGCACGACGTTAATGATGCCAGGCTGAATCAGATCCGTCGTCAGATAGGCGGCAAAATCGTACAAAATCAGCGCCATCGGGAAAAATAACGTTGTGGCGCGTTGGGAGAAAAACTGAATAATCCGTTGCATAAAAAATGCGCTCCATGTCGGAGAACCCCATGATGGGACAGCGAAACTCAATACCGTCATCGTGACGTCAGGCAGGCGATGGAAACAGCGGCTGCGGATGTACTGAATTTCATGTAATCAAAAACGCTGCCGGTGAAAACACAGACAGGAAGAGACGCGTTCTGAATCTCGTCAGAACGTGTGGCGATTACAGATAACAATCAGCACATCACACCTCGGGAAATTTACGTTGCACGGAAAATATACACATTAAGTGTAATTAAATTTTGATGTTAATCAAAAGAGTTTGTCTGGTTAATAAAGATAAAGGCAGGGCGCGCAGACTGGCATTTTGCGTGTTCAGTTCCGAAAATGCATGTGCATTACAGATAACAGGATTTATCTTTCGTCGCGCCTCGCAATGCTGAAAAGGTACGGATGAGAAAGGAATTTTCAGGAGGTAGAGTCGCAGCATCCTGGTTTGGGGTGACGGAGCGCCATGAAAAAATCGACGACCTCAACACCGCATGATGCGGTGTTTAAAACCTTTTTGCGCCACCCGGAAACCGCCCGCGATTTTATGGAGATTCATCTGCCGGTGTCGTTACGCCAGCTTTGCGACCTGCGGACGCTAAAGCTGGAGCCCGGCAGTTTTATTGAAAAAAATCTGCGAGCCTATTATTCCGATGTGCTTTGGTCGCTGAAAATGCGCGAGGGCGACGGTTATATCTATGTCGTGATTGAACATCAGAGCACGCCGGATGCGCATATGGCGTTTCGGCTGATGCGGTATGCGATGGCGGCAATGCAACAGCATCTGGATGCGGGGCATAAGCATCTTCCGCTGGTGGTGCCGATGCTGTTTTATCACGGTGTTGATAGCCCGTATCCTTTTTCGCTGTGCTGGCTGGATGAGTTTGCGAACCCGGAAGTGGCAAGAAGACTCTATGCCGCTGCCTTTCCGCTGGTCGATATTACAGTGGTATCGGATGATGACATTATGCAGCACCGCCGCATTGCGCTGCTGGAGCTCATCCAAAAACATATCCGCCAGCGCGACCTGCTGGGACTGGTTGAACGAATTGCTTCGCTGTTAGTTACTGGTTGCGCTAATGACAGGCAGCTTAAAGCGCTGTTTAATTATCTTATGATTCAGCACGGACATACGCCTCGTTTCACCACGTTTATTCGTGATGTGGTAGGGCATGTCCCGCACACTAAGGAGAGACTGATGACGCTGATAGAGAGGATCCGCGCAGCGGATCGCAGAAAAGGGGAACGGCAAGGAAGACAGGTCGGTCTGGAGGAAGGATTAGAAAAAGGGCTGGAAAAAGGTCAGCGCGTTGCCGCATTGCGTATCGCCAGACAGATGCTGGCGGACGGACTTGACCGCGAGACTGTCCAGCGGTTCACCGGCCTTACGGCTGAAGAGCTTCAGGATGTTAGCCACTAACGCGGTTCCAGTCTGAATGTTGCAGGCCCGGTGCCCGCCGGGCAACGCTCTCTATAATTATCGCTGATAACCTCACGAATATACCGAACTTTACCGATAGCGCCAGCCATCTCTACTACCCTTATTGTTCTGAGCGGCATTTACGGCTGCCTTAATGACGATAACAAGGAGACATGTGATATGGCTTACCAGACAGTGAATCCTGCCAATAATCAGCTCATTAAAGAGTACCCCCCGCACACGGACGCGGATATTGAAGCCGCGCTGCAAAAAGCTGACGCGCTCTATCACTCCGACTGGTCCAAGGGAGAGATTGACCAACGTCTGCCGGTACTGCATAAGCTGGCTGACTTGATCGACAGCCGTGTTGAAGAACTGGCAAAAATCGCCAGCCAGGAGATGGGCAAGCTCATCGAGCAAAGCCGTGGCGAAGTCAAACTATGCGCGCAGATCGCTCGCTATTATGCGGATAACGCGAAGCAGTTTCTTGCTCCGGTGCCTTATAAAACCGAGTTTGGCGACGCGTGGGTAGAACATCATCCGATTGGCGTCATCATGGCTGTTGAGCCGTGGAACTTCCCGTACTATCAGTTGATGCGTGTGCTGGCGCCGAACCTGGCCGCAGGTAACCCGGTGCTGGCGAAACATGCCAGCATCGTACCGCACTGCGCCGAGACGTTTGCTCATCTGGTGCGTGAAGCCGGCGCGCCGGAAGGCGCATGGACCAACCTGTTTATTTCCTCCGATCAGGTGGCGAACATCATCGCCGACCCGCGCGTGCAGGGCGCGGCGCTGACCGGATCTGAAAAAGCGGGGAGCGCCGTGGCGGCACAGGCGGCGAAGCACATTAAAAAATCGACGCTGGAACTGGGCGGGAACGATGTGTTCGTCGTGCTGGACGATGCCGACCTTGAGAAAGCGGTGAAAATTGGCGTACAGGCACGGCTCACTAATGCGGGGCAGGTATGTACGGCGGCGAAGCGCTTTATCCTGCATGAGAAAATCGCCGATCAATTCCTCAGCCAGTTCACCGAGGCGTTCAGGAAGGTGAAGGTGGGGGATCAGATGGACGCTTCTACCGAACTGGGGCCGCTGTCGTCGAAAGATGCGCTGGAAACATTGACCAGACAGGTCGAGGAAGCGGTGAAAAATGGCGCGACGCTGCACGTTGGCGGCAAGCCGCTGGAAAGCAAAGGCAACTTCTTTGAGCCGACCATTCTGACCCACATTACGCGTGACAATCCGGCGTACTTTGAAGAGTTCTTCGGCCCGGTGGCGCAGATGTATGTGGTGAAAGACGATGACGAGGCGGTAAAGCTCGCCAACGATTCCCACTACGGTCTGGGCGGCGCGGTGTTTAGTCAGGATATTGAGCGTGCTAAACGCATGGCCTCCCGGATTGAAACCGGGATGGTTTATATCAACTGGCTGACCGATACCGCAGCGGAGCTGCCGTTCGGCGGCGTTAAGCGTTCGGGCTTCGGACGCGAGCTATCGGATCTGGGGATTAAGGAGTTTGTGAACCAGAAGCTGGTAGTGGTGCGCCGCTAATCCCTGTTGCCCCTCTGAAAACGGGAGGGGCCTGGCTTTTTTGCAGCGAAGGACGCGGATCTTAAATCAGAACGAAATAAGCGAACAAAACCCCCTCAATTGCCCTCCTTATTTATCCACGTTGTACTAACCGTGCTTTTTATCCCGGTATTGTTTGTACAGACATTCATGATGCCCGCATTTTCTGTTCTATGCGGAGGTCGGTATGGAATTTTACGAGAACCGCCCCAGACAACCATTCGTTGGCTTTGTGCAGCTCAGACGGGCGCTAAAAAGGTGGTGGCTGCGTAAGCGGGCCTGTCAGGCGCTGCGGCGAATGAGTGACGAGCAGTTAAGGGATATCGGGTTGGAAAGGAAGGATGTGGAATAACAGATAAGAGTCAGTAAAACTGGAAAGGCTGGATAATCTTATCTTAACCTCTCCAGTAGGCGGGTATCCTGGAACGCTAATTTTCCTGCCAGGCTTTCTCGATCAGCAGTTTGGCTTTATCCAGATCGTGTTCGTCACGCACAATCAATTCGACGTCGCCGGTTCCCCAGTGGCCAATATGCGTGACGTCCCGGCTAAATCCTTCTTCAAGCTGGATATGCTGTGGATTGATTTTCAGCCACAGGCGTAGGTGTGGGTCGGTCACGGGATAAACGGCCACGCACAGAAAGTTACGAATGAGGTGGAAGGCGTCATAGAGCTTAAGCTCTTTAAACTGAACCTCATCACTGAGTGAGAGCACATAGCTTTTTAGCTGTTCATATAATGAAAGCAGCGCGGGAGAGGCCGAAGAGAGCTGTTCGCGCTGCGTGCGGGTATGGCGTTTACCGCTGCTGACGGAACCGTTCGCGATGATGTGCTGAGGGCTATTTTCGACCACGGCGTTAACCAGTTCCAGCATTAACAGGTCGTCGGCAAAAAGCTTGTAGCGAATCAGGTTGATATTGCGGTTGATTTGCTGAACGGCATGTTCGTCGTATTTATTAAAATCGGCGGCAATACAGATTAACCGTGTGCCGGACCAGTCAATGGCTTTGGCCGCGGTTTTACTTATTTTCTCCATCACCAGCAACTGAAATTCCGCTTTATGATCGAGCAGCCAGTCGAGATAAAACAGCCCCTGGTTAATGACGTTTTCATTGCTGTGGCGTTTATATTCAATAATCACCGGGCAGTTATTTTCGTCGAGGCCGAGGGAATCAATTCGCCCACGATGGGTTTTACCCGTGCGGTATTCGGTCTCGAGAAAGCGGACGCCAAGGAATGTTTCCATATGGGATTCGATCAGCATTTGCAGATCTTTTTCAATGGCTGCGGCTTTGCCCGGCAGTTCTTGTACTTTCCCGCCACCGAGGCGGAAAAGCTGGATATCGCTCATGGATCCCTCCTGAATTTTCTGCGCACTATCATACGTTATGTGAAAAGAGATAAAAGCGGAAATCGGGCTTTTGGAGGTGAGATATGTTATAAGCCCGACAGCAGGTGGTTACCGGGCAGCGGGCCGTAGGTCGGATAAGCGTTAGCGCCATCCGACGCTGTTACAGCAGTTTGCGCATCTTACAGAAGGAAAGTCCAGCTGAAAATCAATGAAAATAAGCCGCTGGATGAGAGGTGATATTATATTTGGTGATGAGAATAAAGCGGCTATTTAGTCGCTTTATTGGTTTCTGGGGGCAGGTTAATTTATGGCGGCGTCGGCATTATAAGAAGGAAAGGGTTCGAATGATGCAGACCCTATTCATCTGCCCGGGCAACGTTGACCACCGTATAAAGCTGCCCCTCATTGATTTAACTTGTAATGAACTGCCACACAATCCAGCAGCCAAAGGCGATCAGAATGCCGCCGGCGGCGCGTTCAATTTTCCAGACAAGATTACCCAGACGACCTTGAATTTGCGGCAGGGCGATAAGCGTTATCAGCAGCAGATCCCAGAGTAACACTACGCTGGTCATCCAGATTCCACATATGGCCTGCTGTGTAACGGTCACGTTTGGGCCCAGCAGGGCGGTCATTAGCGCCAGATAAAACAGAGCATTTTTCGGATTCAACAGCGATGAACCTAGCCCCAGTAATAGTTGTTTTGCCAGTGATGGACATGCCGATGCGGCGTACCGCCACTCCAGCGGCCCGGCGCGGCTTTTCAACAGTTGACGGCCCACCCATAGCAGGTAGGCGGCACCCAATAGTTCGATGATGGTAAAGAGCAGCGGCGTCTGACGTAGTAGCCCTGACCCAATCACCACCAGCAGAATATAGAGCCCATTTCCCGCCGCAATGCCGAGGCACAGCCCGACGCTACCGCGCAGCCGATAGCGTACGGCGTAACCGACCAGCAAAAAGAAGTCCGGACCCGGGCTGAGCAGCGCCATAAAATGCGCCAGCGCCAGTGCGGGAAACGCCGGAGGAAATAACGTTGTAACCTGTTCCATAGTAACCTCAGTGATGATACTGAGGTCAGCCTATACCTGCGGATGCGCTATTTATTGTCGGATATTGATCTGTTCTGCGCGTACTGACGCGGCGTTGCCGCCGTGTAGCTGACGAAGGTTTTGTGGAAATGACTTTGATCGGCGAAACCGGTCTGATAGGCAACATCGGCAATATCGTCCCCGGCGCGCAATCGGTGCCGGGCATATTCAATGCGGGCCATATTGGTAAAGCTGACAGGAGTCAGGCCTGTATCCTGCTTAAAAGTGCGAATCAGAGTCTCCTTACGGAGCGCAAACTCCTGCGCCAGTGTGTCCAGCGTCGGCGGTTCCTGAAGGTTGCTGACTAAGCGGGCAACCAACTGGCGGCTGATGGCGCATGGCGGTTCGGCGTCGGCGCTTTGTAGCGGCAGGGCGCGCAACAGGTGGATAATAAGCGCCGGAAGTCCGGCGGTTTGTTGCTGAGTAATAGACGTCACAATTTGCTGATAAAGCTGGAAAAGCTGCGGGTCCTGCAACTGTGGCTGCGTGGTATGCAGGCGGCTATTCGCCGGCAAATGGGGGAGCTGCGTCAGGCACCAGTCCGCATCGAGATACAGCATATGATAGCTGCGTGGTCGCTCGTGGAGCGGGTTACAACTGTGTGGAGATTGCGGGGGGATCAGGATCAGCTCGCCGGGGCGTAACAGATACTCTTGTCCGTTACTGATGCAGCGGGTTTCTCCGGCGATGATTGCGCCCAGCGACAGTTGCGGGTGGCTGTGGCGCTTATAGGCCTGACGGCTTTCACTGGTGGTACGTAGCTCCAGCCACGGCAGTTGTGGCAGACGCCAGAAGCGTTGGTGAATATCTCGGATAAGGGGCATACAATCTCCTGTGCGGCCCGGCTTTTCTGCGCCCGTTTACTTCCTTAACCCCGCAAATGCCGCTCTGATCTCGTCTTCCGGCAACTGGATCCCGATAAATACCAGCGTGCTGTGCGGCGTTTCGTCGCCCCACGGTCTGTCCCAGTCGGCGCTGTAGAGGCGCTGCACGCCCTGGAACAGCAGGCGATTGGGTTCGCCGTCGATCCACAGCATCCCTTTGTAACGCAGCAGTTTATCCGCTGATTCCAGCAGCAGGTTTTCCATCACCCGCGAAACCTCGCTGATATCCACCGGGTAATCCAGTTCCACTACAATTGACGACACATCGTTCTGTTTATCGGCAATAAAGTGGAAACGTGGTTGGCTTGCCAGCACGTTCTCTTCCAGCATAAAGCCGCTGGTATTAAACAACTGGCTCAGGTCAATATCGCCATGTACCACGGTGTAAACCGGGGCGCGGGCGTTGATACGCGCCAGCCGCTCGCGCAGTTTCTCGCTGTCGCCTGCCACGTCGGTTTTGGTCAGCAGGATACGGTCGGCGTAGCCTATCTGCGACTGGGCGATGGTGAACTGGTTCATCTGCTCGTTAGCGTGCACCGCGTCGACCAGCGCAATCACGCCGTCTAACAGGTAGCGTTCGCATAATACGTCATGGGAGAAAAAGGTCTGAATAATCGGGCCGGGGTCAGCCATGCCGGTGCATTCAATTACCAGGCGGTCGAAAGCAATATCGCCGCGGTCGCGGCTGTCGAGCAGGTCTAATAGCGCATCTTCCAACTCGTTGGAGCGGGTACAGCAGATGCAGCCGTTAGTCAGGGTTTTGATCTGTGTGGCGCGATCGCCAATCAGTTGATCGTCAACGGAGACTTCGCCAAATTCGTTTTCGATAACGGCGATTTTAAAACCATGTTGTTCGTTGAGGATATGGCGTAGTAGGGTGGTTTTGCCGGCACCAAGAAAACCGGTAAGTAGGGTAACTGCAATCGGGGTCATAGTCTCTCCATTAACAACAGCGCATACCGCCTTTGCCATCGCCGCCGTAACGTGCTTGCTGACGTTCGCGGAAGAACTCTTCATAGGTCATGTACGGCTTGTCGGGATGGTTGGTTTTCATGTGCTTGACATAGTTGTCGTAGTCCGGAATACCAATCAACATTTTTGCCGCCTGGCCGAGATATTTTTTTGCCTGACCTAAAGTATCAAACATTCTGCCGTCCTGTTAATGAATAAAGCCGGATGGCGGCTTGCGCCTTATCCGGCCTACACTAGCCGGGGTCGCTGTGCGCTACCCGGCATCAGTTTTAGTGGTGTGAAGAGATCTTCACGCCGCCTTCCGGCACGGGCACATACGGGGTTTCTTTGTCGGTACGTTTATCGCTGTTGCGTACCTTCATCCAGGTGGTGAAACCGTAGAAGATAATACTGTACACCACCACCAGGAACAGAATACTCAAACCAGCGTTAGTGTAGTTGTTCACCACGATATGGTTCATGTTGGCAATCTGCTGCTCGGTCAGGTTGGTGCCGTTGGCAATCTTCTCTTTATACAGGTTTGCCATGTAGAAGAAACCTTCCATCTGTGGGTTGGCGCTGAACAGTTTCAGGCCCAGTGCCCAGGTGGTGCAGATCAGCAGCCATACCGCCGGGATTACCGTCACCCAGATGTATTTGGTGCGCTGCATTTTGATCAGTACCACGGTGCTCAACACCAGCGCCACGGCGGCCAGCATCTGGTTAGAGATACCGAACAGCGGCCACAGGCTCTTCACGCCGCCCAGCGGGTCGACCACGCCCTGATACAGCAGATAGCCCCACAAACCGACGCAGCCTGCGGTACCGATGATACCCGCGACCAGAGAATCGGTTTTTTTCAGGAACGGGACGAAGTTACCCAGCAAATCCTGCAACATAAAGCGGCCGGAACGGGTACCCGCATCCAGTGCGGTCAGGATGAACAGCGCTTCGAACAGAATACCGAAGTGATACCAGAAGCCCATATCCGCCATCGGCAGGACTTTGTGGAACACATGCGCGATACCTACTGCCAGCGTTGGCGCGCCGCCTGCGCGGTTCAATACTGACGGTTCACCGATATCTTTCGCCGTTTGCAGGATTTGTTCCGGGGAAATCACAAAGCCCCAGGAGCTGACGGTCGCCGCTGCATGTGCGGTAACGTCTTTCAACTGCGCCATAATCAGCGGCGCGTTCTCGCCGCCCATCTCGTGCAGGTTTGGCATGGTAATGCCCAGACCTGCCGGCGGGGTGTTCATCGCGAAGTAGAGACCCGGTTCAATGATTGAGGCCGCCACCAGCGCCATCACCGCAACAAAGGACTCCATCAGCATCGCGCCGTAACCGATAAAACGCGCATCGGTCTCACAGGCCAGCAGTTTCGGCGTGGTGCCGGAAGAGATGAGCGCGTGGAAGCCAGAGACGGCGCCACAGGCGATGGTGATGAACAGGAACGGGAACAGGGCGCCTTTCCACAGCGGGCCGGTACCGTCGACATACTGCGTCAATGCCGGCATTTTCAGTTCCGGGTTGAGGATCACAATCCCCAGCGCCAGACCGACGATCACGCCGATTTTCAGGAAGGTAGCGAGATAGTCGCGCGGGGCAAGGATCAGCCATACCGGCAGCAGCGCGGAAACAAAGGCGTAGCCGATCAGCGCGAAGGTAATGGTGGTGTCTTTAAAGGTCAGCGCCGGACCCCAGTAAGGGTCGTGGGCAATCACGCCGCCGAAGTAAATAGACGCCACCAGCAGCACGATACCAATAACGGAGACTTCGCCTACGCGTCCCGGACGCAGGAAGCGCATGTAGATGCCCATAAACAGCGCAATCGGCACCGTTGAGCAGACGGTGAAGACGCCCCACGGGCTTTCGGCCAGCGCTTTAACCACGATTAATGCCAGCACCGCGAGGATGATGATCATGATTAAGAAGCAGCCGAACAGCGCGATGGTGCCTGGAACGGTACCCATCTCTTCTTTGATCATCTCGCCAAGAGAGGCGCCGTTACGGCGGGAAGAGATGAACAGCACCATAAAGTCCTGCACTGCGCCCGCGAGCACTACGCCCGCCAGCAGCCACAGTGTCCCCGGCAGATAGCCCATCTGCGCGGCCAATACCGGCCCGACCAGCGGACCTGCGCCGGCGATGGCGGCGAAGTGGTGACCAAACAGCACGTAGCGGTTAGTCGGCACGTAGTTCAGGCCGTCGTTATTGATAACCGCCGGCGTCGCGCGCGTCGGGTCGAGTTTCATGACCTTCTGGGCGATGTACAGGCTGTAGTAGCGGTAAGCCACCAGATAGACGGAAACGGAAGCGACCACGATCCACAGGGCGCTCACGTGTTCACCCCGACGTAGGGCAACGACCGAGAGGCAGAAAGCACCGATGATTCCGAGAATCACCCAGGGTATGTGCTTGAATATCTTTTTCGTATCCATAGTAAAACCTGGTTGTAAGTTTAATTATCAGCCGAAGCTGGGTGGACATTGAGTTCGTGTTTGAGGAGGTAGATTGACTGCTATGCTGAGAGGATCTTGCCAGATCATCGCGCGCGTAAAGTTAGGTAAATCAGTGAGTGGTTGTATGGCGGTTTAAGCGGTCGGACGTACCGGTAAGCGGTTTCGCGGAGGAGGGCGTGGGCTATTTTATGTGATTGAGATCACGATATAAAATGGGACGATCCTTGTTGCGCGGGGCGTCATAACGACTTCACTGAGCTAATCGTGATATTAATGGCGCGTATCCCATAAAGTTTTCCCTTTCCAGGCCGAAAATTCTGTATCTGTCTAGCGGAAAGAGAAAACATGTTAAAGCGAATTAAAATTGTTACCAGCTTACTGCTGGTATTGGCGCTATTTGGCCTTTTACAACTGACATCCGGCGGGCTGTTCTTCAACTCGCTGAAGAATGACAAAGAAAACTTCACCGTATTGCAAACCATTCGTCAGCAGCAGTCTGCCCTGAATTCAACCTGGGTGGAGCTGTTGCAAACGCGTAATACCCTGAATCGCGCGGGTATCCGCTGGATGATGGACCAGAGCAATATTGGCAGCGGCGCAACTGTCGCTGAACTGATGCAGGGGGCGACCAATGCGCTGAAGCTCACCGAAAAAAACTGGGCGCAGTATGAGTCGTTACCGCGCGATCCACGTCAGAGTGAAGCGGCTTTCCTTGAGATCAAACGAACCTATGATATCTACCACGGCGCGTTGGCGGAGCTTATTCAGCTTCTTGGCGCGGGTAAGATTAACGAGTTTTTTGATCAACCGACTCAAAGCTATCAGGACGCTTTTGAGAAGCAGTACATGGCCTATATGCAGCAAAACGATCGTCTGTACGATATTGCTGTTGAGGATAACAACAGTTCCTACAACCAGGCGATGTGGGTACTGGTCAGTGTGCTGATTGCCGTTCTGGTGGTCATTATCGCCGTCTGGTTCGGCATCAAACTGTCGCTTATCGCCCCGATGAATCGTCTGATTGAAAGCATTCGTCATATCGCCAGCGGCGATCTGGTGAAACGTATTGATGTGGAAGGCTCTAACGAAATGGGGCAACTGGCGGACAACTTACGTCATATGCAGAGCGAACTGGTGCGTACCGTGGGCGATGTGCGCAATGGCGCCAACGCCATTTACAGTGGCGCCAGCGAGATTGCGATGGGCAACAACGATCTCTCTTCCCGTACTGAGCAGCAGGCAGCGTCTCTGGAAGAGACCGCCGCCAGTATGGAACAACTGACCGCGACCGTGAAACAGAACGCCGAAAACGCCCGTCAGGCCAGTCACCTGGCATTGAGCGCCTCTGAAACAGCGCAAAAAGGCGGCAAAGTGGTGGATAACGTCGTACAAACAATGCGCGATATCGCCTCCAGTTCGCAGAAAATCGCCGATATTATCAGCGTAATCGACGGTATTGCTTTCCAGACCAATATCCTGGCGCTGAATGCGGCGGTAGAAGCGGCGCGCGCAGGCGAGCAGGGACGCGGGTTCGCGGTGGTGGCCGGTGAAGTCCGTAATCTGGCCCAGCGTAGCGCGCAGGCGGCACGGGAGATCAAGAGTCTGATTGAGGATTCCGTGAGCCGTGTTGATGTGGGGTCGACGCTGGTCGAAAGCGCCGGTGAAACCATGGATGAGATCGTCAATGCAGTTACCCGCGTGACCGATATCATGGGCGAGATTGCCTCGGCGTCCGACGAGCAAAGCCGTGGTATCGACCAGGTGGGCCTGGCGGTAGCGGAGATGGATCGCGTAACGCAGCAGAACGCCTCGCTGGTGGAAGAGTCCGCCGCCGCGGCTGCGGCGCTGGAAGAGCAAGCCAGCCGTCTGACCCAGGCCGTCGCGGTGTTCCGTATTCAACAGCAACAGCAGCGTGCGCGTGAAGTGGCAGCGGTAAAAACCCCGGCAGCCGTGTCGTCACCAAAGGCCGCTGTGGCCGATGGCAGCGATAATTGGGAAACGTTTTAAGGGCGTATGGTGAACAGTCGGCCTACAGATGACCGTAGGCCGGATGAGATGTTCACACTTTTGCCTGATGGCGCTTCGCTTATCAGGCCTGGCAGTCCGCACAGGCCGATTTTAAACCAGCATCAGGCGCATGGCGCAGCGTGATTTATACGCCAGGCCGTGCGCCGCTTCCTCCTCTCTTTTCTGATATCGCGCGCTAATCCAACGTTGAGTGAAGGTGTGCGGTGATCCACAAAAAATGAATAAAGCAAGAGATTGCACGACAGGAGAGCCTTGTTTCGCGGCATCATAATTGCTGATGTGATAATCGTGAGAGGATACGATGCGCAAAGATGCCCTGCTTGCTTTCCTGATGAACCAAACGGATTTTTTTGATCCGGAAAATGTCAGTGAGGTGTTTACCGCGCGCTATCTGGCGCAGCGTTTTAATATGCAGCGCAATACCGCCAGCCATTATCTGAACCAACTGGTGGCGCAGGGCGTGCTCTGCAAAATCAATACCCGTCCCGTCTATTTCCTGCATAAGCAGGCATTTAGCCAACAGTTTTTTACCCTTTCGCGTAATGAATACGCCAGCGTCGCGGAGCTGTTAGCGCACGGGGAACAGGAGTGCGCGCCGGACGATCACTTTTCCCTATTGATTGGCCATAACGAAAGCCTGAAGCGCCCGATTGAGCAACTGAAAACCGCGCTTTTTTATCCCGACGGCGGACTGCCGCTACTGATGACCGGCGAAAGCGGCACCGGGAAAAGTTATCTGGCGCAGCTCATGCACGAATATGCCATCGCCCAGGCGCTTCTGTCGCCGGATGCGCCATTTATCAGTTTTAATTGCGCCCAGTATGCGAGCAATCCCGAACTGCTGGCGGCGAATCTTTTTGGCTATGTGAAGGGCGCGTTTACCGGCGCGCAGAGCGACAGACCGGGCGCGTTCGAGGCGGCTGACGGCGGCATGTTATTTCTGGATGAAGTCCACCGGCTGAGCGCCGAAGGGCAGGAGAAGCTCTTTACCTGGCTCGATCGTGGTGAAATTTATCGGGTAGGCGACACCGCGCAGGGGCATCCGGTTTCGGTACGTTTGGTATTTGCGACGACCGAAGAGATACACAGTACCTTTCTGACGACATTTTTGCGGCGCATCCCGATTCAGGTCAACCTGCCGGATCTCCAGCACCGCAGCCGCCAGGAAAAAGAGGCGCTGATCTTACTGTTTTTCTGGACGGAGGCGAAAAAACTCTCGGCCACGCTTATCCTCAAACCGCGTTTGTTGCAGATCCTCAATCAGTATGTTTATCGCGGCAACGTCGGCGAGCTGAAAAATGTGGTGAAGTATGCGGTGGCTACGGCATGGGCGAAAAAGCCTGGGCAGGAAACCGTTACCGTGTCGCTGCACGATCTGCCGGATGCCATGCTGTCGGCATTGCCGTCACTAAATGAATCGCTGGCGGACGACACGCCGGTGAGCATCTCGCCCGACACGAACCTGACCTGGCTGCTGCGCGCACGCGACGAGATGCAGGGCATGATCCATGATACGCAGTGTCATGTGCTGGCGCTGTACGAGCTGGTACGTAGCGGGAAAGAGGGGTGGGAGACGGTACAAAAAAGAATGGGCGATGAAATTGAAGCTCTCTTCGATCGTCTGATTTTTACCGGCGACGATAATGTGCACTCCCAGCGGTTGCTGTTAATTACAAGCCAGGTGCGGGAAGAGTTTTATCGTCTGGAGAAGCGCTTCAATATGCAGCTTAACGGCAACTGTATTTACGCGCTTAGCCACTATTTAATCCATCGTACCGCACTGGCGCCTTCTCGTCTCAACAGCGAGCAGATCCGCCAACTGGACGCCTTCCTCGCCCAGAAATATCCGCTGCTGTACAGCTTCTGTTTACAAATTCTGGAGACGCTGGGCCAGAAGCTGGATCTGGAGCCGAGACGCATTGATATGCTGCTGCTGGCGCTTTGGCTGCATAAACAGGGGGCTAACAACCAAAAACAGGTGACGCATGCGGTGATTCTGGCGCACGGCTATGCCACCGCCAGCAGTATCGCCAACGTCGCCAACCGGTTACTGAAAAATACGATTTTTGAATCGTTCGATATGCCGTTGGACGTCACGCCGGAGGCGATAGCGCAGCAGGTGATGCGCTATCTGGAAGGGCACCCGCTCGCCTCTGGCCTGATGATTCTGGTGGATATGGGATCGCTCAAGGCCATTCATCGTCATTTTGATCGCGCGCTTTCCACGCCGGTGACGATTATCAACAACGTATCGACCAGCATGGCCCTGTATGTCGGGGAGCGTATTTTACAGGGGCATTTTATTGAAGAGATCGCCCGCGATATCGCCCGGGATGTGCCGGTCGAGTATCAGCTCTACTGGCCGAAAAGCAACAAACCGCGCGCCATACTGACTACCTGCGCGACCGGTATCGGTGTGGCGACTAATCTTTGCGCATTACTGAGCGCCAGTATTCCGCAGGCGCTGGAGATTGACGTCGTCGCCTGCGATTATGCGATGCTGGCGAGCAATAAAACCCAGGAGCCGGTATTTATGCGCTACGACGTACTGGCGATAGTCGGCACGTTGGACCCGCACATCGCCAGCGTGCCGTGGATTTCGCTCGACTCGCTGATCTCCGGCGAGGGGAATCACTATCTGATGCGGCTGTTTGGTTCGCTGACCACGCCGGAGCAGGTGGCGGAGATCAATAACCTGCTGCTGAAAAACTTCTCGCTCCGACGAGTGATCGAATCCGTCACCATCCTCGACACCAGCAAAGTCATCAACCACGTTGAGCAGTTTCTGCTGCGCTATGAGCATCTGGCGGGCGTTACCGTCTCGAATGAAAGAAAGGTGGCGCTCTATGTGCATATTAGTTGCCTGATTGAGCGTCTGATCCGTCATGCGGGCATTACTGCTTATAGTGGACAACAGTGTCCGGAACAGGAACTGAATCGGCTACAGGAAGCGTTTAGTGTCATTGAGAGTAACTACAGTGTCAAAATCCCCACCGCCGAGCTTGGCTATATCCATAATATCCTGACCTTCGAAACAGAACTTATCGAGCAAGATCAACAGTTTTAACGATTCCTCTCTGTTAACCCGCATCTTTTTTCGGCGCGCCACTTTTTCTGGCACGCCGCTTGCTCTCTTTTATCACAGTGGAATGTGTTTTAGAGGTCAGGATGAAGAGACATTATATTTTCGCCAGCCACGGCACGCTGGCCAGCGGGGTTTTAAACTCCGTGGAGCTGATTTTAGGCAAACGGTCAAATGTCTGGACGCTGTGCGCTTACGTTGAAGAGAGCGTGGATTTAAGCCAGCAGGTAGATATGCTAATTGCCCGGATCCCGCCGGAAGATGAAATTATTGCGCTGACCGATATTTTTGCCGGCAGCGTGAATAATGAATTTGTCCGTTATTTATCACGGGAAAATTTTCATCTGCTGGCAGGGATTAACCTGCCGCTGGTTATCGATCTCTTTATGTCGGAAAACGATGGCAATACCACGCATACCATAATGACGGCGTTAGCGGATTCAAAAGAAAATATTCAGTACTGCAATCAAACTATCACCAGCGCCATGCAAAGCGATAAAGATTTTTAAGGGGAGGAAGCGTCATGATTGTTTTTTTACGGGTGGATCATCGTTTATTACATGGACAGGTCGCCTTTTCCTGGACGCAGTACGTTGGCGCCGACTGTATTTTAATTGCCAACGACAGCGTACCTAATGATGACCTGCGTAAAACCACCATTAAAATGGCGAAGCCGCCCGCGGTGAAGCTGGTTATTAAAAATATTGCCGATTCAATTGAAGCGATAAAAAGCGGCGTTACCGATAAATATAAACTTTTTATTGTTGTTGAATCCGTGGCGGATGCGTACCGGCTGGCGCGCGAATTACCCGACATTAAAAGTATTAATTTAGGCGGCACGAAGGTGCGTGAAGGGAGTCAGAATATTGCTAAAGCCATCAATCTGTTAGCGGATGAAATGACTCAACTTCGGGAGCTGGCGGCTGGCGGAGTAGAGATAGAAATTCGGCTGGTGCCTAACGATCGTAAACAACTTTTTGCCTGAGCGGATACCCTCCTGAGGACATATTATGGTAGAGGCGCTTTTACTTGGACTGGTGGCGTTTATCGCCCAGTCTGAATATGCATTAGGGACGTCGCTGATTTCCAGACCTATCGTGACCGGACTGTTAACCGGACTGGTGCTGGGCGACATGGAAACCGGAATTGTGATGGGCGCGACGCTGGAGTTGGCGTTTATCGGTTCCTTTTCGGTGGGCGCGTCGCTGCCGCCGGATGTGGTCACTGGCGGTATTTTAGGTGTGGCCTTTGCGATTAATTCCGGCGCCGGGGCGGAAACCGCGCTGTTATTAGGTTTGCCTATCGCGACACTGGCGTTAATTGTGAAAAATATCTATAACGGAATGTTTATTCCGTTGCTCTGTCATAAAGCCGATGCTTACGCTGAGGTAGGGGATACCCGGGGCATTGAGCGTATGCATTTAATCTCCGGCATTGGGCTGTCGCTGACGTTGGGGATTATCGTCACGGTCTCTTATTTAGCGGGCGTGAATATGGTTAAAGGTTTTCTGGATGCCATTCCAGAGTTTATTAAACATGGATTAAGCGTTGCCACCGGTATTATTCCCGCGCTGGGTTTTGCCATGCTGGCGCGCTTATTAATTAATAAAAAGGTCGCCCCCTATTTTTTCCTCGGTTTTGTCTTAATGGCATATTTAAAAATTCCGGTGACGGGGATTGCGATTCTTGGCGCGATCGTCGCCGTCGTGATGGTCAATATGCCGAAATTTGCGGCCTCGCAACCGGCACCTGCGCAAGGAGCGTCTCATGACGATGAAGATGATTTCTGATAAAGACCGCCAGCAGGCGGAAACCACTGGTCTGGTCACCGCGCGTGATTTACGCCGCGTCTTCTGGCGGTCATTCCAGATGGAGTTTTCCTGGAACTATGAACGGCAAATGAACCTGGCGTTCGTCTATACGCTCATTCCGGTATTAAAGAAACTGTATAGCCGAAAAGAAGATCTTGCCGAAGCGCTAAAACGCCATCTGGCTTTCTTTAATACCACGCCGCACATTGTGACGTTGATCCTCGGTATTACCGTGGCGATGGAGGAGAAAAATAGCCAGCAAAAAGAGATGGACGCCAGTTCTATCGATAACGTCAAAGCGTCGTTAATGGGGCCGCTGGCGGGTATTGGCGACTCTTTTTTCTGGGGAACATTGCGTCTTATCGCCACTGGCATCGGTACCAGTCTGGCGCTGAAAGGCAATATTCTGGGGCCGATTTTATTTCTGCTGGTGTTTAACGTACCGCATATTCTGGCCCGATGGTTCTTTACCCGCTGGGGCTATGTGCTGGGAACCGGCGTACTGCAACGTATTCAGCAAAGCGGAATGATGGAAAGCCTAACCTATGGCGCCTCGATTATCGGTCTGATGGTGGTTGGCGCGATGACGGCCTCCATGATTGATATCACCATTCCCATTACGTTTGGTACGGGAGAGGCGAAAACCCATGTTCAGGACATTATTAACGACATCATGCCTTGTCTGCTGCCGTTAATTAGCTTCGCCATTGTGTACTGGCTGTTAGGGAAAAAAGTGAAACCGTTAACCATCATTGGCGGTATTGCGCTGGTGGGAATTTTCGGTTCCTGGATAGGGTTATTTTAAGAGGGATACACAATGTCACCAACCATGCTGACCTATATTAACGAAGAGTCTGACGTCCTGGCGAATATTATTTTCCGCCATCGCCAGTCGCAGGAAGAAGTATCGCGGTTCGCCAGCCAAAAAACGTTACGACGAATCCTGATATTAGCCACCGGATCGTCATTGAATGCCGCCTTTTGCGCCCGTTATTTCTTTGAGCGCTGCGGTATCTCTATCGATATTAAAGAGCCGTACACCTTTAGTCAGTATGAGAATAGCGATCCGCAAGCCGATATGGTTATTGCTATTTCCCAGAGCGGGAAAAGCGCTTCTACCCTGGAGGCGATGCGTAAAGTTCAGGCGCAGGGACGTCCGGTATTCGCTCTGACCGCCGATCCGCAAAGCCCTCTTGGCAAGGCCAGCGATTATCCACTGGATATTCTGACCGGGATTGAGTCCGTCGGCTTTGTTACCCGTGGATTTAGCGCGACGGTACTGAATCTGTTGCTTATCGCGTTGTTAATTGCCCGTCAGCAGCAGCGACTGACGGAATCGCAGGTCGAGGAGTATGTGGCGCAGCTTCAACGCATCGCGGCAACCCTGCCGTTGGTTATCGTGCGTACGGAAGCGTTTATTCACCAGCACCAGTCCGTTTTACGAAACGGGACGCGTTTTGTGGCGATAGGCTACGGCGCGCTGGTTGGGGTGGCAAAAGAGTTGGAAACTAAATTTACCGAGACGGTGCGTGTTCCCTCAAGCGGGTTTGAGCTGGAAGCCTATATGCACGGCCCGTATCTGGAAGCCAATGCGGAACATGTGATGTTCTTCTTTGAGGACCGGCCCGACGCGCGCTCCAGGGCGCTACGGGAGTATATGACGCCTGCGGTCGCCAAAACCTTTACTCTCACGCTGGCGAAGGCGGCACAGGATGACCAGACGCTTGCGCTGGATGTGGCGGTTGATCACCATTTCTCGCCATTGCTGTTGATTGTGCCGGTACAACTCATGGCGTTTCATATCGCCTCACTGAAAGGCATCGACCTTTCGGTACGCATTTTTGACGATTTCGATCGCGTTTTAAAAAGTAAAATCTGAACAATCAGGAGAAAAATATGTTGGGTTTTAATCAGGACGAGTACCTGACGAGTGCTCGTGAGATCATCGCTGCGCGCCAGAAGGCAGAACAGGTTGCTGACGAGATTTATCAGGACGGGTTCAGTTCTTTATTTTTCGCCTCTGTTGGCGGTTCACTGGCGCCAATGATGGCAATTAATGAATTTGCCAAAGAATTAACAACGTTGCCGGTTTATGTTGAGCAGGCGGCAGAATTAATTCATAAAGGAAATAAGCGGCTGAATAAAGACTCTGTGGTTATTACGCTGTCTAAATCCGGTGATACCAAAGAATCGGTGGCGATCGCCGAGTGGTGTAAAGCGCAGGGAATACGCGTAGTCGCTATTACCAAAAATGCGGACTCTCCGCTGGCGCAGGCGGCGACATGGCATATTCCGATGCGTCACAAAAATGGCGTGGAATATGAATATATGCTGCTGTACTGGCTGTTTTTCCGCGTGCTGTCGCGCAATAACGAATTCGCCAGTTACGATCGCTTCGCCAGCCAACTGGAAATTCTGCCGGCGAATCTGCTGAAAGCGAAACAAAAATTTGATCCGCAGGCTGATGCTATCGCCAGCCGTTATCATAACAGCGATTATATGATGTGGGTCGGCGGCGCGGAGATGTGGGGCGAGGTCTATCTGTTCTCCATGTGTATCCTGGAAGAGATGCAGTGGAAGCGCACGCGCCCCGTCAGCTCTGCGGAATTTTTCCACGGCGCTCTGGAGCTGCTGGAAAAAGAGGTGCCGCTCATTCTGGTGAAAGGGGAAGGGAAATGCCGCGCGCTGGATGAACGCGTTGAGCGCTTCGCCAGTCAGATTACCGATAACCTGGTGGTGATTGATCCGAAAGCGTATGCGCTGGACGGTATTGATGATGAGTTCCGCTGGATCATGGCGCCGTGTGTTGTTTCGACATTGTTAGTTGACCGACTGGCGGCGCACTTTGAGAAATATACCGGCCACAGTCTGGATATTCGTCGTTACTACCGTCAGTTCGATTATTAACAGAAAGGGGCGTGTAGCATATACAGTGCCTGATGGCGCTTCGCTTATCAGGCCTACGCGCCAATTTATTGATAAAGATGATGTGTAGGCCGGGTAAGGCGCAGCCGCCACCCGGCATATACGACATTCTCTTTTAACCCTCAACATTCACCACTTTGATCTCCACCATGCCAATCCCCAACTGGCGCGGAGCGTGGCCGAGAATATTGCCCTCGTTGGTCGACACCGGGTGCGGCGGCACAATGACCAGCGTGCTGGCGGCGTTCGGGTTGTCGAAATGCAGGGTGGTGGTCGAGACCGTGTGCCCTAATACCAGCGTCTGTTGCGTATCGCCGACGCGTACCGGAATCGGCCGATTCGCGTTGTCGCCGAAGGCTTTGGCGGTGATCACCAGATCAAACTTTTTCGGCAGCGGCGCTTTATATTCGATTTTAACCTCATCGCCCAACTGCGCATTTGACCAGCGCCCCCAGGACTCCGGCCGGGAAATGCCGCTAAACTGCTTCACCTCCTCCGGCGCGCCCGCGACATTAAAGATAAAGCTATCAGCTTTATAACGAATATCGTTATCGACAATCTTTAAGGTATCGACGTTGCCTTTGTAGCGTTCCATATCGATCATCGTGTCTTTAAACGCAGTCTTACCCTGCCACTGCGCTTTATCGACATGCTGTACGGTTTGCTGCCCGCCAAGCTGCCCCTGCGAGACGCACCAGTCGGTGGAGAGCGCCAGCGCCGGCGCCCATAGCTGCGCCATTTTGTAGCAGCGATCGATCCAAACGAAATTATCGCGCGGGGCGAAGTCGGCCAACTGGAACCGTAGCGGAGCGGAGTATTCACTTTCCGGTAACGGCTCGACGCGCTTATCCGATACGCGCAGTAGTAACGGCAGGCGGAAGTGGCTCCCGGAAAACGCGATCATGTTTTTGTCCCGATCGACGGTAAAATCTTTTATCTCTTTCGGGAAATTCCACAGGCGAATGATATCCGGCTTCATCGCCAGCACTTTCTCTTTTACATTCAGGAACACTTCCGACAGCGACTGCCCGGAAAGGCTGCTACGTCCCAGACCGATAAAATTATCGCCGCCGAGAATATCCAGCACCGTTGCGCCGTTGTCCATCGTGTTGCGTTTGACCGCCAGCGTCTCCTGCTGTGGTTTATCGCCGCGCAGAATGAAAAACAGATTGTTGCGATCTTGCTTATTCAGGTATTTCCAGGCGGTATTGTTCATCGCCAGATGGTCGGAAGAGACGACGATAACGGTATCTTTAAACCACGGTGACGCTTTGATTTTGTTGATAAACTCGGCGATGTTTTCCTGGCTGCAACTTACGGCGCTAAAGGACTGGTTGGGCTTGCCGTCGTAATCGTAGCGTTTGCGGTTGCAGGTGCGTGAGATAAACCCGTCCGGGTGGTGAGTATCTACGGTCAGCGTAAACAGCGAAAAACGCTGGCCTGAGCGGGAAAGCGCTTCAAATTTCTTCCATGCCTCATCAAGCACCGTATCGTCGTAGAAGCCCCAGTCGTTACGATAAGACGGGTCTGCCACCACCGTTTTCAGCTCTTCAGCGCCGTACAGATGATCAAATCCGTGTGATTTCAGGAACACGTCTTTCCCGGCAAAACGCAGGTTAGCGCCCTGCACGAAATAGTTCTGGTAGCCGGAGTTTTTCAGAATATCGCCGAGGCAGATATTCTGCGGGAAGAAGCTGGAAACCGACGCTGAGGCATTGCCCTCAAACGGCGCAAACAGCGGAATACCGCACTGGGAAGCCACCATCCCGGCGATGGTGTAATCCGTTCCCGGCAGTTGCATGGTATGGCTGAAATCCAGCCCTTCATTTTTAAGCGCGCCCAACTCTGGCGTGAGATTGGGGAAAGCGTCATTATCAAAATAGGTCCGTTCCAGGCTCTCGCCGTAGATATAGACCAGATTGAGCTTCGGATGAGGAATGGTTTTTGCTGGTTCTTTATAATAAACGGCAAAATCCGGATCGCCATCGCGCATTTGTGATTTTACCAGTTCGGTAATCTGGCGAAACGCCGGACTGGCGTCGACCGAACCCAACGCCAGCAGTAACGCCAGCAGGCTGTAACCGACATGATGCGGATGGTGACGGCGGCGGCGTAGTACCCATCCCAGCGCGCCGAATACCGCCACTAACGCCAGGGCAATGCCGATTCCCGGCAGAATATATTTGCCGACTCCCGCTCCCGTCAGACTATTCGTGAGCGTATAAAGCACTGCGTCGTTGATCCCGTCGCCGGTAAAATAGTCGCTGGCATACAGGGTAATATTCAGAATGACAAAAAGTCCCAGCACCGTGAGAGTGGCGGCAAACCACCAGGTGTTACGGCCCGCCTTCCAGGCATATATCAGCACAGAGGCGAGAAACAGAGCGACAGAGAGCAACTCGGACAACTGACGATCCTCAATAAACCAGGCTTATCGCTGGCAGGAAAAAATTTCTAACAATGTAATAGCGATGTCACATTGCTGCAATTCTAATGACTTTACACGGCGCTATTATTTAGAATGAGTTTAGAAAGTTGTTTTTTTGATCGGCATCACTTCCTGACATAGCGGTTAATAACAGGAAAAGACGAAAGGAAAAGTCGGGTTAATGCCGTGCTGGCGGGTAAAGGGCCAAAACACGGCTTTTATCAGGACGTCCCAGCGTGGCGCACGGTCAGAAAAACGCAGTCAGGAAAGGAAATTCAGCCCTTGCTGCAACACCAGATCGCAAGCTTTGGTTTTCACCTTTTCCGCCAGCGGCGTACTGCCGATATTATTGAGGTTCAACTGCTGGCCGTCCTTCGTCTTGAGCAACCCTTGCAGGCCGTTCAGGTAGTTAGTGTCCTGCTCCTGCTGTGTAGTATCCAACCCCAACTTGTTCAGAATCTGATTTTTAACGTTTTCCACGTTGGTAGCGGACGCCAGCTTCTGTTTGGCGCAGTACTGCAAAATTCCGGCGGCATTATTCATATTATCAGCGCTGAGCGACTGGGCGCCGTTGCTGAGCAGACCGGTTAGCGCCGAAAGCGACATCCCGCCCTGCTGTGCGTTCGCGCCCTGAGCGCTTAACTGACTGGCGGCGCTGGAAAGCGAATCCTGCCAGGAGGCGGCGATACCGCTGGTGGAAATCAGTACGCAGGCGACCGCCGCGCAGCACAGAACATGTTTCGCTGTATTCATGGTAATCACCTGTGTTATGCCAGCCAGGCGTTGTATCGCCCTGGCGCACGTTGCAATTTAATACTCTTTACCCGTCACCCGGCTGCGGTAACTGTCCCAGGTAAAATTAACCCATAAACTGTTGCCGAGACGCATACGGTCCATGACGCGTTCGCCAAGCATTTTCGTCATCTCTTCCATATTGCTGTTCGTCAACATGCCGGTGGGACGTTTTGACGAGGAACGACGATCGACAATTTGATTGATGATCACTTTTTCATAACGGGATTCGGTCTGCACGCCGATCTCGTCGATCACCAGCAGATCAACGTTACTCAGATCGTTAAGCAACTGCTCTTCGCTGGTTTCCCGATTGCTGAACGTGTCTTTCATCGCTGACATAATATCCGCTACGGTGATAATCAGTACCGACTTTCCGCGCAGCAGCAGTTCATTACAAATAGCCGCGGCGAGATGATTTTTACCGGTTCCCGGCTTGCCGGAAAAGACAAAGCTGGCGATATTGCCGTCAAATTCATCAACGTACTGTCGGGCTTTACTTAACGCGTTCATTTGTCCGTCGCACTCAACCCGATAGTTATCAAACGAGCAGTTCTGATGCAGCGGTCGAATGCCGGAACGGTTAAAGGTGCGCTGCATTTTCATTGCCCGGTTTTCCCGCGCCAGCGCCGCCGCCCGGATCTCGCCTTGCTCTTTCTGCCACGCCAGCAGTTCTTCGCCCGTTTTAAACGCCGGCGTAATATGCGCAGGCATCATTTTTTGTAGACGCTGCATCAGGTCGCCAACATTTTTCATCGTTACCCCCTAAAACCTGGTGGAATATGATTGTCAGGTTCGCTGACGCTATTGATGTCGCGCTGCGGCATTCCGCCATTGCTGGAACGGCTGATTTGCACGCTGCGCGCCAGCTTTTGCTGCCACTGGATATGGTGAAAAACCTTACCTTCCGCCTGCCAGTAGGCGATAAACGCCGCCAGCTCTTCTGCGGTGACCGGCTCCCGAAGCGCCACGCCCCAAAGGGCAGCCTGACGCTGAAAATCCGCATCCGGTTGCCAGGCTGGATACATGGCGAATTTCCCGCAGGGAATCGCAACGGGGGCGGCTTCGGGTTCTTCGTAAAATTGCGCGTCTAACGCCACATCGCTTCCCGGACGTGATAACTTTTCTTCAAGCGCCAGCAGTTCAGCCATGCGTGCAGGCGTCACGGCATAAAAGGCAGGCGCATTATTAGCGAATACCGCCACTGCGCCGCCCGTTGACTTCGCCAGCACAGCATGATGATCGTGTAAAAGGGCGTCAATACCGATGACGTCCGACGTTAAAATTCTGGAAGACATAATGTTTCTCAATATGGAACAACAACCGAGAAGGGCGACTGTTTTTATAGTACCACACAGACCTGTAAGAACAGCAGGAGGCGTTCCACCGATCACACGCGGGGGCGTTTGCGGTACAGCCATAATCCCGGTACAGAGAGGCCAATTGAGAGCGCGCCAACAATGGAAGAGGCTTTCAGAAAATTGGTTAGCAGCGTAATCATCATCGGTTCGCTATAGCCCAGATGGCTAATTTTTACTGCGGAAATCATCGCGGTATAGGCGGAAATCCCCGGAAACATCGGGATCACGGCCGCGACGGTAAACACTTTAGGGTGAGCGAGATACCAGCGTGACCACTGAATACCAATACTGCCGACCAGCAGCGAAGCCATAAACGTCGACCATTCAATATTAAAGCCAGCGCTCATCATCAGCATACGCGAGCCATGACCCAGCGCCCCCAGTAGCGCGCACCACGGAAGTGCCCGGTGGGGAACATTAAAGACCATCGCAAACCCGACGGCGGGGATCGCAGACAAGATCATGTCCTGCATTAGCGCCAGTAAAAAGTCGATTATACCCATCCTCGTAGCCCCCATACTGTCATTGACATCACTACGCCCACACAGGTGGCCAGTGTCAACAGGCTGGCGATAGCCCAGCGCGCCAGCCCGGTATTAATATGTCCTTTAAACATATCTGCCACGGAATTAATCAGCGGAAAGCCCGGCACCAGTAGCAGTACGCTTGCCGCCATGGCGATAGTGGGCGTCTGGCTAAAGGCCGGAAGGGTGAGCATCAGCCCGGAAATCGTGGTAGCGACAAAGGCGGTAATGCAAAAATTGATCTGCGGATGTAAATGCCGCTGCGCCAGCATCTGGCGAATATACATGGCTATCATACTGGCGAAAAAGGTGATAACCGCGCCATCCCAGCCGCCATTATTCAACTTACAAAAGCAGGAGCAGGAAAGACCGACCATAAACGCCACCAGCCAGCGCGGATAACGCAGCGGGCGGAGCTGGCTAAAACGTTTTTCCACGCCTTTGTAATCCAGCAGACGATGTTCCGCAAGGATAACGATATGCTGAACCTCCGTGACGACGTGCATATTAATGCCGCGATCCTGGTTTTTACGTGTCGATGTCAGACATTGTCCGTCTTTAATGGTCGTCAGTACAATGGCGTTAGAGGAGATCGCGCTTTCGACGCTATCCATACCGAGCGCCAAACCGAGGCGGGTGGAAAGCTCATCAACCAGTGCGCTTTCCGCCCCGTGCTGCAATAAAAACAGCCCGCATTGAATACATAACCGTGTTACTGCTCGTTGAATTGATTGCTCTTCTTGCATGACTCGTCCTGTCCGAAAAGACATTTTATGCGCCGCCACTATGACAGAGGCTTCCTTTTTAACACGAAGCGCAGGCATGATGGCGTTGGTTAAGATCAATTTCTTGTTGATAAAAACGTCAACCGCCAGACGCAACGCATAAGCTTTCTGAGACGTGCGCTTCGTCACAGGCAGGATATCCTTATGGGCGACGGTTCTCGTATGTCCGTTTCCAGAATAGAGACATTATGCCAGCCTGGCCGTTCATTTTTGAATCAATGATGTGGTGAATTTTATCAACGATATGCATTAATCGTTTTACAACAATGGCGTGAGCAGCAGGTGTAAAAATAGGCGTGACTTAGTGTAATTTGCAGATATTACATGGATTTTATGGGTGACAGTCAGTATTGTTGGGCTTTTATTTCAGGATTCAGCAATATGAATGAAGGACGAACTCATATTTTAAATTTATTAATATGATGAGTTTCGTTAGAATTACTAATGTGCAAATTTAGTTAATTTAATTGTCTTGCTTCTGGTTTTATGAGTAACTATGCGATAGTGATTTCATGTTTTTGTGCTATGTGGATTGTAGCGCAATCAATGTTGTATTTTTAAAAATAAAACAAGGATAATTAATCCACTCGGCTTATATTTCTTTGCGCTCATTGTTAGTAGTATTTTTATTAATGGGACAATGAAAAGGGGCGGCGTGGGTGCGGAGGAATTATGCTGCCAGGATGCTGCAAAAATGGACTTATTATCAGTAAAACCCCCCTTATACAGGAAGGCCTTAAAGGGGCTATAACAGGTAATTTCCCCGATTATAAACTGGCGTATTGCCGTACGATAGAAGAGCTAACGCTGCTACAACTACGTCGAAGTAATTTAGTTATTGCTGATTTAGCAGTTAACAATGCCTCTCCCCGTGCTATCTGCGAATATTTTTATAGCTTACTCTCGCAATATCGCGACATACATTGGGTATTTCTGGTTCCTAAATCCAGCTATCCACATGCGGTTGATCTCCTGATGGGCCCCGTCAGCACCTTGCTTTCAGACGAAGAGCCAATCGAGAATCTTATTAGCGTTATCCATGCGGGAAACGCTCGTTCAGAAAGAATAAGCAAAACGTTATTATCGCCTCAGGTACCGTCTGAAATTCAGCAGTCCCACGACAGGCCGATTGTCCTTACGCTGTCTGAACGAAAAGTATTACGCCTTTTAGGAAAAGGGTGGGGCATTAACCAAATTGCGGCATTACTTAAAAAAAGTAATAAAACAATTAGCGCCCAAAAAAATAGCGCCATGCGACGCTTATCAATACACAGTAATGCAGAGATGTATGCATGGATAAACAGTTCTCAGGGAGCCAGAGAATTGAACCTACCTTCGGTATATGGAGAAACCATGGAATGGAAAACAGAATCAGCAAGAGAAATGTTGCGCTCGTAGAAAAATGCGTGATGAGCACCATTGGTATTAAAGGGCTATTTGATGCAATGCCGGATTGCCGACATACGCTTCATATTTTTTCAAAACCATCCGCGTTTTATAAGGCTGCGCTAAAGACGCCGTTTTCTGCCGTTATTTTTTCTCTTTCTGCGTTAAGAACTGAACGCCGGACAGGATTATCCAGCCTGACGGAACTGGCGATAAATTATCCCCATATGCGGCGTCTGGTGATTGCAGATGATGATGCTGAAGCCCGCTTAATCAGCGCGCTATCCCCGCTGCCGCTGGATGGGGTCATCAGCAAAGCGTCGCCGTTGGATGTTTTACAGGATGCCTTATTTACATCGCTTAATAGCGCCCGGCGGACAACGGAGCGTACAGATAATCTTTGGGAACTTCACCAGAATTGTATGCTTAGTCCAACCGAGCGGGAGATTCTGCGTTTTATGTCAAACGGCTACTCAATGCCGCAAATTGCCGTCCAGTTAGAACGTAACATTAAGACTATCCGGGCGCATAAGTTTAATGTGATGTCCAAGCTGGGCGTGAGTTCTGATGCCGGGTTACTCGATGCGGCGGATATTCTGTTATATCTGCGCGCCGGCGATGCTACCGCGCTCCAGCATCGGGTATAGCCCGCGCCGGATGCGCCGTGCTTGTTCGGGGAATCCGGGGGTCAGGCACGTTATTGGCACACGTCAACCCAGGTCGCCGATGTCAGTTCAGCCATTCTTTCCGGCGTGATGCGTACCGCGCTGTGCGTGGCGCCTGCGGCAGGCAATACTTCGTTATACCCCTTCAGAGAGATGTCGCAATAAACGGGCAGCGGGTGCTCCAGCCCAAAGGGACATACGCCGCCGACAGGATGTCCGGTTGCATTGACCACTTCATCGCTGCTCAACATACGGGCTTTTGCGCCGAAAGTGCTTTTAAGCTTCTTATTATCCAGGCGGGCATCGCCTTTAGCGACCACCAGGATAATAGTGTCTTTTACTTTAAGCGAGAGCGTTTTAGCTATCTGCCCAGGCTCTACGTTGTGCGCTTTGGCTGCCAGTTCGACAGTCGCTGTACTTTGATTTAATTCGATAATTTCAATATCGGGAGCATGATCGGCCAGAAATTGCCGTACAGATTGCAGACTCATTCTTCTCTCCTGAGACCTTACCAATAGCCACGGTAGACCCAAAAATGGCAAAACGTAATTTGGCATACGGAGAGCGCAGCTGTAAATATAATAATGTGACAGGCCAGCAGCAGTAAGCCGTGACGATAACTGAAGGTAGCGTAAAGCGGTTTACTTTAGCGTGCAGTCGCCGCACTGCTGTACATCAGGTAAGCGGTAACGTTGACAGCAGGTTCTGCGTACCAGAAGACCGTCGCGCATTACGACGGTCCGCCACAGCGGGTTATCCTGACCGTCGGATAGCTGCTTTTCAAAAAAACAGCGCTGGCGTAGCGTTGCCAGCAGGGCTTCGCCAAGCAGCGGTTTCATCTCAGTCAGATACCAGTTGATTAAATAACCGGTATTGCTCCAGATAAGTTTCGCGTTGATGTCGCCAGTCGCCTCCAGCGCCTGAATGACCGGCTGTAGTGCGGAGACTACCAGCGTTTCCATTCGTTCTTCCGGGGAATGCCCCGTTGCCAGGTTATCCTGATGCACATCAAGCCAGAAACACGCGGCGCGCCCGGTTTCATGAAATTCAACGTGAATATGTTCTGCGGAGACATCGATAGCGCGCGCTTGCGTCAGTAATGCCAGCATCAGCGGCGGCGCCATCAGCCCGATATACCATTGCGCCCACAGGGAGATTAACGGCTTATTTTCACGTGGCAGGCCTGGCGTGTGGCGATAGATGTGATCGGAATAGGCGGCCAGCAATGAACGAAACGTCGCGGGGCGCGTCCACTGGGCAAGAGTCATCGCCGTTGGCGGCGGCGTTTCATCCAGCCGAATAAAGTCCAACAGGTGCTCACGGGTAGAGGCGATCGTCTCGCGTACTGCGTCCGCCAGCGAGGCGTCTTCCGGCTGGGGAGCGGCTCGCCAGATAATATCGTCAGCAATCGGTGCGGAACGGTAGGCCATAGCGCAGTTTAATGATGTTAATCTAAATGATAATGATTGCTAATCCTATCGATAGCGATAAACGATGGCAAGCGGTTTATGGTTAACGCTGTTGGCGTAGCACGATTACGCCAGCAGGATTCATAGGGCGCGCATGTCGTCGCTGACCAGAATGTGGTTACGTCCAAGATGCTTGGCTTCGTAGAGCGCTTTATCCGCTTTTTCGATAGCGTCTCCGATATTGCGATCCGTCAGGGGCGCAATGCCGATACTGACAGTGACATTGGTAGCGACGCTTTCGTTAAACATATGCGGGATTTTAAGATCGTATACTTCCTGTCGGATACGTTCTGCGGTAGCGCGGGCTTGCTGTGGTTCGGCGGTGGTCAGCAACACCAGAAATTCTTCCCCGCCAAAACGGCAGACGACATCGCGCGATCGCACGGCGTCCCGAATTGCCGCTGAGACGCGAATTAACGCCTGATCGCCCATCATATGACCGTAGTGATCGTTATACGCTTTGAAATGATCGATATCCAATAGCAGAACGTAGTGCTCATGGCTGCCCGGCGCCTGTAACGTATCCAGCCGATTTTGCAGGCCACGGCGGTTATATAAGCCGGTTAATGGATCAAGCATACTCAGGCCATTGAGGGTTTCCCGCTCGGCCAGCAGCTTAAACATGAGCTGCTGGGCAAAGTTATCGTAGCGTTTCTGGATAACATGTTGAATAGCGATTCCCACCATTGGCAGGGCCAGCAAATAGAGAATTCGCAAACCTTGTTCATTACCGTTCAGCCACAGGCAGACCGCGACTGGCGGTAGCGAATAGAGCGTAAACGCGACGATATTCGCGGCAAAGGCTATCGAGCCGATAAACAGAACGCTAAGCAGGGAAATCAGTAAAAAAGAGAAATCATAATGGCCTAATGCCGGATACTTTAGCGCAATATGCGCCGCCCATATTCCCCCAAAGAGTAGGGAGATAAAGGGGAGATTAATTCTTTTTTGTCCATATTTCCCATGCCATATCAACAGTAATACGCTCAGGACCATTATCCCAATCATTGGCGTGCAAAATACATTGATTTGATAAAGGGGGAAAACGAGAGTAAATAGCGCCGACACGGCGTTGAGAAACAAGAAAAGACGTAAAGAAAACTGATACTTCTTAATACGAAGCGACCGCCAGGATGGTGTTGTCATGGGTAATTGTCGTTATTTATCGGTGATATACACGGAATCGGGCGCCAACATGAAAATAACGTATGAGAAAAGGTCGCCTAAAGCGAGGTGTTGTTGTTTTTACGTTAACAGTCGGACAATTTATCACCTTACTGAATACGTGTCATCAACCGTTAAGTAAAACTCATCTCTTTAGCTTCCTCCCTGGCTGACAAATGAGAAAATATATCATATGATATTGGTTATCATTATCAATTCCAGAGGTGAAACCATGTTGCAGCGAACGTTAGGCAGCGGATGGGGCGTATTATTGCCTGGAGTGATTATTGTTGGACTGGCGTTTATCGGCCTGTCAGCTTATGCGCTGAAGCTGTTGATTGTATCAGGATTGCTACTGTCTGCGCTGATGTTGTATCACAAACAATTACGGCATTTTGTACTGCTGCCATCGTGTATAGCGCTTATTGGCGGCATGATGTTGGCAATGATGAACTGGAATCAGGGATGAAAATGAAGAGACAAAGGAAGGATAAGATAATTGGTGCGAGGGGGGGGACTTGAACCCCCACGTCCGTAAGGACACTAACACCTGAAGCTAGCGCGTCTACCAATTCCGCCACCTTCGCACAGTTATCTTACTTTTTGATATCGCCTCGTTGGTGCGAGGGGGGGGACTTGAACCCCCACGTCCGTAAGAACACTAACACCTGAAGCTAGCGCGTCTACCAATTCCGCCACCTTCGCCCAGTGCGAGCAATATCAACGTGGTTTTGGTGCGAGGGGGGGGACTTGAACCCCCACGTCCGTAAGGACACTAACACCTGAAGCTAGCGCGTCTACCAATTCCGCCACCTTCGCATACCATCGATTCTTGAAAAGAATCACTACCACGGAGGCGCATTCTAGTGGTTTTCAGCTATTCGTCAATAGTTAATTGCATGGGATAGATTGATTGCTGCAAAAATGGGCGCGAGACGTAGGTTGGATAAGACGCCTGGCGTCGCCATCCGGCACATGCAACCAGATGGCGCTGCGCTTATCAGGCCAACTATTTCTTCGCCTGACGGGTCATCACGGTACGATAAACCTTAAAGCGCCCGGTTTGCGCGATGACTTCATGGAAGCCAAAAGTCTCATCCAGAATTTTAGGATAGGGCAGAAAGGCGTTCGCCACGATACGTAACTCTCCGCCGCTGTTCAGATGGCGCACTGCGCCGCGAATGAGCGTTTGCGCCGCATCGAGGCTGGTTTGCATTCCGTCGTGGAACGGCGGGTTGGAGATGATCATGTCAAAACGTCCTTTGACTTCCGAAAAGACGTTGCTGGCGAATACCTCGCCTTCAAGGCCATTAGCGGCAAGCGTGGCGCGGCTGGCTTCCACCGCCGGAGCGCTGACGTCACACAGCGTCAGGCGCACTTTCGGCGAATGGCTGGCCAGCGCGGCGGAAAGCACGCCAACGCCGCAGCCGACATCCAGCACTTTACCTTTGGTGTGCGGCGTCAGCGTAGACAGCAGCAGTTGGCTACCGACATCCAGTCCGTCGCGGCTGAATACGCCCGGCAACGTTTTGATAGTCAGCCCGTCGATGTTGTACTCGGCCCACCAGGATTCAAGACTAAACTGCGGCTGCTTTTCCAGACGACCATGGTAAAGGCCGCAACGTCGCGCGCTATCTACTTTGTTCAGCGGCGCATAGTCCGCCAGCATCGGTTCGGCGCTACGCACGCCGCTGCGGTTTTCCCCCACGACGAAAACATCGCTGCCCACCGGCATTAGCGACAAAATATTCATCAACTGGAACTGCGCTTCGGGTTTATTTTTCGGCCAGTAGTAGATCAGCGTATCGCAGTCAGCGACATCGCTGGCTTGCGCGACCAGGCTAAAACGGACGTTATCGCCCATCTGGCGGCTTAACGCCTGCCAGTGGTGAAACTGTTGCGTATACGCGCGGCTGGCGGCGCATTCAAAGCGCGCGGGCAGGTCATCCTGCAAATCTCCGGCAAAAAGAATACGGCTTTGTTCGAAATCATCACTGTGGCGCAGCAAGACTTCACTTGCCGGGGTAAAAGCAGACATGGAATGCTCCTTAATTCAGACTGGCGGCGATTATAGTAGTTTGATGGCGGAGATTCGACAGATTTGCTATATTTGCGCCCCTGATTACAGGAGCGTTTCGCTATGACATCCCGACGAGACTGGCAGTTACAGCAACTGGGTATTACGCAGTGGGCGCTGCGACGTCCTGGCGCGCTACAAGGCGAGATTGCGATTTCCCTTCCCGCGCACGTTCGTCTGATCGTGGTTGCAGAGGAATTACCCGCGCTGAACGAGCCGCTAATGCGCGATATTTTACGCGCGTTGACCGTGAGTCCCGATCAGGTTTTATCCCTGGCGCCTGAGCGCGTCGCCATGCTGCCGCAGGGCAGCCGTTGTAATAGCTGGCGGTTAGGAACTGACGCGCCGCTCCAACTCGAAGGCGCTCAGGTCACGACGCCGGCGTTTAATGAACTCCGGGCAAACCCGGCGGCACGCGCCGCACTATGGCAACAAATCTGCGAACATGAACACGATTTCTATCCTCAGCACGACCGATCTCCCCGCAGCCTGGCAGATTGAGCAACGCGCTCATGCGTTTCCGTGGAGCGAAAAAACGTTTTTCGGCAACCAGGGCGAACGGTATCTCAATCTTAAGCTGACCGCTGCTGACAGAATGGCCGCGTTTGCCATTACACAGGTGGTGCTGGACGAAGCGACGCTGTTCAATATTGCCGTCGATCCGGATTTTCAGCGTCGGGGGCTGGGGCGTATGCTGCTTGAGCATCTGATTGATGAGCTGGAAAAGCGCGGTGTTGTAACGCTATGGCTGGAGGTACGCGCCTCTAACGCTGCCGCCATCGCGCTGTATGAAAGTCTGGGGTTTAACGAGGCGACGATTCGCCGCAATTACTATCCCACGGCACAAGGGCATGAGGACGCCATCATCATGGCGTTACCGATAAGCATGTAATAAAAGAGGCAAGGTGTAATGATGAAGTGGGACTGGATTTTCTTTGATGCCGATGAAACGCTGTTTACGTTTGATTCTTTCACCGGCTTACAGCGGATGTTCCTTGACTATAGCGTCACCTTTACCGCTGAGGATTTCCAGGATTACCAGGCCGTGAATAAGCCGCTATGGGTGGATTATCAGAACGGCGCGATTACCTCATTACAATTGCAGCACGCGCGTTTTCAAAGTTGGGCTGAACGGCTAAACGTTGCGCCGGGGCTGCTGAATGACGCTTTTATTAGTGCGATGGCGGAGATCTGTTCTCCTTTGCCGGGCGCCGTTTCGCTACTTAATGCGATTCGCGGGCAGGCTAAAATCGGTATTATTACTAACGGTTTTACCGCGCTACAACAAACTCGTCTGGAGCGCACCGGGCTGCGCGAGTATTTCGATCTGCTGGTGATTTCCGAGCAGGTTGGCGTCGCGAAGCCCGATCCGAAAATCTTTAACTACGCCCTGGAGCAGGCGGGGAATCCTGACCGCTCGCGCGTATTAATGGTTGGCGATACCGCGGAATCCGATATTCTTGGCGGCATTAACGCCGGGCTGTCGACCTGCTGGCTTAACGCGCATCATCGCGAGCAGCCCGCGGGTATTCATCCAACCTGGACTGTGGCGTCATTAAGCGAACTGGAGCAGCTCCTGTGTAAACACTGATTGCCTCCCCCTGGTTGATGGGTAAAATAGCCGCATTTTTCGTATTCAACATGCGTGGTCAAACGCCGCGCTTACTCAAGAAGATTTGACTATGACGTTGTCTCCTTATTTGCAAGAGGTGGCCAAACGCCGCACTTTTGCCATTATTTCTCACCCGGACGCCGGTAAAACCACCATTACCGAAAAAGTGTTGCTGTTCGGACAGGCGATTCAGACCGCCGGTACGGTAAAAGGCCGTGGCTCCAGCCAACATGCAAAATCTGACTGGATGGAGATGGAAAAACAGCGTGGTATCTCTATCACCACCTCGGTGATGCAGTTCCCGTATCACGACTGTCTGGTGAACCTGCTGGACACCCCGGGGCACGAAGACTTCTCCGAAGATACCTACCGTACCCTGACGGCGGTGGACTGCTGTCTGATGGTGATCGACGCCGCAAAAGGCGTTGAGGACAGGACTCGTAAGCTGATGGAAGTTACCCGTCTGCGTGATACGCCAATCCTGACCTTTATGAACAAACTCGACCGTGATATCCGCGACCCGATGGAGCTGCTGGATGAAGTCGAGAATGAGCTGAAAATCGGCTGCGCGCCGATCACCTGGCCGATTGGCTGCGGCAAGCTGTTTAAGGGCGTTTATCACCTTTATAAAGATGAAACTTATCTGTATCAGACCGGTAAGGGCCACACCATTCAGGAAGTGCGCATCGTTAAAGGGCTGAATAACCCGGATCTGGACGCCGCCGTGGGTGAAGACCTGGCGCAACAGCTGCGCGACGAGCTGGAACTGGTGCAGGGCGCGTCTAACGAGTTTGATGAAGAGCTGTTCCTGGCAGGGGAAATTACCCCGGTATTTTTCGGTACCGCGCTGGGTAACTTTGGCGTTGACCATATGCTGGATGGTTTAGTGGCGTGGGCACCCGCGCCGATGCCGCGTCAAACCGATACCCGCACAGTGGAAGCCTCGGAAGAGAAGTTCACCGGTTTTGTCTTTAAAATTCAGGCCAATATGGACCCGAAACACCGCGACCGCGTGGCGTTTATGCGCGTGGTTTCCGGTAAGTATGAGAAGGGCATGAAGCTACGCCAGGTCCGTACCGGCAAAGATGTGGTGATTTCCGACGCGTTAACATTTATGGCGGGCGATCGTTCGCACGTTGAAGAAGCGTACCCGGGCGATATTTTGGGTCTGCATAACCACGGCACCATTCAGATCGGCGATACCTTCACTCAGGGCGAGATGATGAAGTTTACCGGTATCCCGAACTTTGCGCCGGAACTGTTCCGTCGTATTCGCCTGAAAGATCCGCTCAAGCAGAAGCAGCTACTGAAAGGGCTGGTGCAGCTTTCTGAAGAGGGGGCGGTTCAGGTATTCCGTCCCATCTCCAACAACGATCTGATTGTCGGCGCCGTGGGCGTTTTGCAGTTTGACGTTGTTGTCGCGCGTCTGAAAAGCGAATACAACGTTGAGGCGATTTATGAATCCGTCAACGTG
This sequence comes from Salmonella sp. 2018103, assembly GCF_026247685.1. Classification (NCBI taxonomy): domain Bacteria; kingdom Pseudomonadati; phylum Pseudomonadota; class Gammaproteobacteria; order Enterobacterales; family Enterobacteriaceae; genus Salmonella; species Salmonella sp. 2018103. The sequence continues at coordinate 3,878,183 of NZ_CP111029.1, read as the reverse complement.
GCGACGGCGCGCTGGGTGGAAAGCGCCGATGCGAAGAAATTCGAAGAGTTTAAGCGTAAGAATGAAACGCAGCTGGCGCTGGATGGCGGCGACAACCTCACCTATATCGCCCCCACGATGGTTAACCTGAACCTGACCCAGGAACGTTACCCTGACGTTCAGTTCCGTAAAACGCGCGAACACTGATCCCTTTCCGGGCGCGGCATCCGCCGCGCCTTCGTACTTTCCCTGCCTTTTTAACCGCTTACGGAATGTTCTTAAATCCCGCGTTTTTTCTCCGATCTGCCTGTTTTTTATACGCACCGACAAGCGATTTTAAAATTGTGATCTATATTTAACAAAGTGATGACATAAATGTCGGCTTTAATGCCTGTTCAATGCGTGAATATGAGAGCTTAAAGCTGAGATTTGTTTCAGTCACGATATTAATAACTGAAACGGAAGGGTGGCAGGCGACGCGTCGTTACAAATTCACGAATGTGATGCCAGTCATTGACTTCAGAAACCGGTGAGTTTCACCGCATTCAGCAATGCAACCTCGTGTTGCCTGAGCTCAAATTACGAGCAAACTATACAGGACAAAATCGATGACTATGACAAGACTGAAGATTTCTAAAACTCTGCTGGCCGTAATGTTGACCTCTGCCGTTGCGACAGGTTCTGCCTTTGCAGAAAACGCAACAACGGACAAGGCGCAAAGCGGAACCGAAACCGCAGGGCAAAAAGTCGATAGCTCTATGAATAAAGTCGGTAACTTCATGGATGACAGCGCTATCACTGCGAAAGTAAAAGCTGCGCTGGTAGACCATGACAATATTAAAAGCACCGATATTTCTGTCGAAACCAATCAGAAAGTCGTCACCCTGAGCGGCTTTGTAGAAAGTCAGGCGCAGGCTGAAGCCGCCGTGAAAGTGGCGAAAGGCGTAGAAGGCGTGACCTCCGTTAGCGACAAACTTCACGTTCGCGACAATAAAGAAGGTTCCGTGAAAGGTTATGCCGGTGATACGGCCACGACCAGTGAAGTCAAAGCCAAGTTGCTGGCGGACGATCTCGTCCCTTCCCGTAAAGTAAAAGTGGAAACGACCGATGGCGTCGTACAGCTCTCCGGTACCGTTGAAACTCAGGAACAAAGCGACCGCGCTGAAAGCATCGCGAAAGCCGTTGATGGCGTAAAAAGTGTTAAAAACGATCTGAAAGTTCAGTAATTCGTCGTAATTCGTCCTCCCGACGTTTGTCGGGAGGCGTAATGTGCACCACACTAAAAATATCGCGAATGAGTAGCCTGAGCGCTCATATTTAGCGGTCGACATTAACTATGGTAAAGGAGAGGCTTATGTTTCGTTGGGGCATTATATTTCTGGTTATCGCGTTAATTGCCGCCGCATTGGGTTTTGGTGGACTGGCTGGTACGGCTGCCGGCGCGGCGAAAATCGTCTTCGTCGTCGGGATCGTGCTCTTCCTGGTCAGCCTGTTCATGGGCCGTAAACGACCCTAGCAGGCAGCTGTAAAGATATATTGCTATCAAGCCAGTCCAGCGGACTGGCTTTTACGGTTTTAGCCGTTAACGTTTTGCGTTACCTTGTCAGCCTGGAAAAAAATGAAAAACAGGAAGGCAGAGGTGGGCCAGCGAATACCGGTTACGCTCGGCAATATTGCGCCGTTATCATTAACACCGTTCCGGCCAGGCCGTATGGCGCTGGTCTGCGAGGGTGGCGGGCAGCGGGGCATCTTTACCGCAGGCGTGCTGGATGAGTTTATGCGCGCGCAGTTTAATCCTTTCCATCTCTACTTCGGCACATCAGCCGGTGCGCAAAATCTCTCGGCGTATCTCTGCAACCAGCCCGGCTACGGGCGTAAAGTCATTATGCGCTATACCACCAGGCGCGAATTTTTTGATCCGCTGCGATTTGTACGCGGAGGAAACCTTATTGACCTCGACTGGCTGGTGGAATCCACCGCCGCCCGAATGCCGCTGCAGATGGATACCGCAGCGCGCCTGTTCGACAGCGGAAAATCCTTTTATATGTGCGCCTGCCGGGGGGATGATTACACGCCGGGCTATTTCTCGCCGACAAAACAAAACTGGCTTGATATCATTCGTGCCTCCAGCGCCATACCGGGTTTCTACCGTACCGGCGTTACGTTAGAGGGCATCAACTATCTGGACGGTGGCATTAGCGACGCCATTCCGGTTCAGGAGGCGGCAAAGCGGGGGGCGAAAACCATTGTGGTGATCCGCACCGTACCCTCGCAAATGTATTACACGCCGCAGTGGTTTAAGCGTATGGAGCGCTGGCTGGGGGAGAGCAGTCTACAGCCGTTGGTCAACCTGGTGCAGCATCATGAAACGTCCTACAGCGCGATCCAACAATTTATTGAAAAGCCGCCGGGTAAGCTGCGGATCATTGAAATTTATCCGCCGAAACCGCTGCACAGCATGGCGCTGGGCAGCCGTATCCCGGCGCTGCGTGAGGATTACAAAACCGGGCAATTATGCGGGCGTTATTTCCTTGCCACCGTTGGTAAATTGCTCGCCGCAACGCCGCCTCTCTTGCGCCATACGTCGCGGATTGCCGTGCCGGAAACGGTGGTCGTGCCTCCGGCGCCGGTGGCCAATGATACGCATGTGGCGGAGGTCATTAGCGCGCCGCAGGCAAACGACACCACATTTACCGACGAGGATCTGGCGTGAGCTGGCGCTTTATCGATACACACTGCCATTTTGATTTCCCGCCCTTTACGGGCGATGAGCGCGCCAGTATTCAGCGTGCCTGTGAGGTGGGCGTTGAAAAAATCATCGTACCGGCGACCGAGGCGGCGCACTTTCCCCGCGTGCTGGCGCTGGCGGCGCGTTTCCCGTCGCTTTATGCTGCGTTGGGATTGCACCCCATTGTGATTGAGCGTCATGTCGATGACGATCCTGATAAGCTGCAACAGGCGCTGGCGCAACAACAGAACGTCGTGGCGGTAGGCGAGATCGGTCTCGATCTCTATCGCGACGATCCGCAGTTCGCCAGGCAAGAGCGATTGTTAGACGCGCAACTGCAACTGGCAAAACGCTACGATCTGCCGGTGATCCTGCACTCGCGGCGCACGCATGACAAACTGGCGATGCACTTAAAGCGCCAGGATCTACCGCGAACCGGCGTGGTGCATGGTTTTGCCGGCAGTCTGCAACAGGCCGAACGCTTTGTGCGACTGGGCTATAAAATCGGCGTCGGCGGCACCATCACCTACCCGCGCGCCAGTAAAACCCGTGATGTTATGGCGCGGTTGCCGCTGGACGCGCTGTTGCTGGAGACCGATGCGCCGGATATGCCGCTAAAGGGGTTTCAGGGGCAGCCGAACCGCCCGGAGCAGGCGGCGCGCGTATTTGATGCGCTCTGCGAATTACGTCCGGAGCCCGCAGAGGTGATAGCCGATACGCTGTATCGCAATACCATTACCTTGTTTCGGCTCTGATGGCATCGCAGCCGCCGTCCGGCAGGCGACGCTTACAAATATAGCGCCGGCAAAATCAGCTTCGCCACCCCACGCGCGCGCAATCCGTCTGCCAGCCGTTCCACCTCTTGCGGCGTCGCGCCTGGCCAGGCTTTCGCTTCGCCATAGACGCCATGCGCATGAAAGGCATTCAGGCGCACCGGAACCTCGCCCAGCGAAGTAATAAACGCCGCCAGTGAATCAATATGCGCCGCATAGTCCACCTGACCCGGGATAACCAGCAACCGCAGCTCCGCCAGTTTTCCCTGCGCAGCAAGAAAGCGGATACTGTGCTTAATATGCGTGTTATCACGTCCGGTCAGACGGTGATGACACTCGCTCTTCCAGGCTTTCAGATCGAGCATTACGCCGTCGCAAACCGGCAGTAGTTTCTGCCAGCCGGTCTCGCTTAACTGACCATTACTGTCCACCAGACAGGTCAGCCGTTGTAACTGCGGATCGGCTTTGATCGCCGTAAATAGCGCCACAATAAACGGTAATTGCGTGGTCGCCTCTCCGCCGCTGACGGTAATACCTTCAATAAACAGCGATGCTTTACGAATATGACGCAGCACATCGTCAACGCTCATGGTCTGCGCCATTGGCGTTGCCTGCTGTGGGCACATTTTCAGGCAGGTATCGCACTGCTCGCAGACGTCCGACCGCCATACCACTTTTCCGCCATCAACGCTGAGGGCGTGATGCGGACACTGCGATACGCATTCCCCGCAGTCGTTACAGCGTCCCATCGTCCACGGGTTATGGCAATTCTTACAGCGCAAATTGCAGCCCTGTAAGAATAATGCCAGGCGGCTGCCTGGCCCATCGACGCAGGAAAACGCAATGATCTTACTGACTAAAGCGCATCTGTTGTTCATGGCTGACTACGCGTGGCTGTCGTTCCAGGATGCGGGTATTACGTGCGGCTTCTTCTCCCAGCCAGGTGGTATTCGTGCGCGAGCCTTCGGCGCGAAATTTCGCCAGATCCGACAGGCGCACCATATAACCGGTGACGCGCACCAGATCGTTGCCGCTGACATTGGCGGTAAATTCCCGCATCCCGGCTTTGAACGCGCCAAGACAAAGCTGAACCAGCGCCTGCGGATTACGCTTGATGGTTTCGTCCAGCGTCAGAATGTCGCTGATCCCGGCATGATAAAAGGCATGGTGTGGCGCGACGGTTTGCAAATGGGTGATAGGGTCCGGTTCATCGCCATACGGCAGACGCGCGCCCGGCGTAGTGCCGATATCGGAACTGATGCCAGACTGGGCATGGAGCAGCGCCCGTTGCTTCCAGCCATACTTCACTGGCGTATTTTCGACGAAATCCGCCAGTTGGGCGCTGATACGGTAGCCCAGCTCGTTCGCCGTTTCATTCTTGCCGTAACGGGCGTTCAGGCCCGCGTTTTCGCACAGCAGATTCACGGCTTCCGCCAGCCCGTACATACCGAACATCGGCGCAAAACGTTCGGGATCGATCAAACCTTCCTGTACAAGAAAGCTATTCTCAAAGAAATGTGACTTTTCATAGAGGAATTCACATCGTGAATTAATGATGGCGATCTGCTGTCGGCAGTAGTGCGGTAGCGTGCGTGAAAAGAAGTCATCGACAGACGTACTGCGTTCTGCCACGGCTTTCAGGTTGAGACGTACCAGCGTACTGCCGCCGCCGCCAAGCGGTAGCGAGTTATAACAACTGACGATGCCATAATGGCCTTTTGTGAAAATTTTATCATTTACAGGGCCATTGGAAATGTGTGGCTTACTGCATTCGCAAATGTTTTTGGCGACTTCCAGCAGCAGATCGTCCGGCGTAATTTCCGCATCGTAGATAAACGTCAGGTTAGGCGCCACCTGCTTTAGCTCGGCATCAGCGCGCAAAATCGCTCGTGTGACAGGCGTATCGGCAGGGCCAATATTGGCATGCATAAAGGCGTCTGGCAGCGTTCTGTCGAGATAACGCCAGAAACGTTTTATTCGAATATCGATCGCATCTTGTGTTAGAATTCTAACATACGGTTGCAGCAACGCATCAAGCTGGCCGAGATAAACCGGCATGGACGTCACGGAAGGTACGTGATGATACAGAATGGTGAGTAGGGATAACGCATCATCCAGATCTTTCGCGCCTTCCAGTTCCAGCCACTGTGAACCGTTAGCCAGAAATCGGGCGTAATCGGGCAACACGTAGCGCGGTTTGAAGGGGGCGTGCCCCTCAAACATATCGCAAATGACGCCTTCATCCAGCGCCTGGCGGGCATCTTCCGGCAGGGTGGGATAAGGCAGGGCGTTTTCAGCTTCCAGCGCCAGAAAATGGCGTTTTTGTTCAGGCGTGAGCACCGGGCTGGTCACAATTTGCTGGCAACGCTGCTGGAGCGCAGTTTCGCATGAGGCAGGCATCTTCGTTTCCTCTTTATGCCGGGACGATGCGCTATTGTAGAAAATGGCGGCAAACCGACTTTGATCCTGATGCGCTTATCGCTCGAAGAACAGACGGTGACGGCGGGATAATTTGATTCAGATCTCATTACAGTAATGCAAATTTGTACGTAGTTTTCATTAACTGTGATGTATATCGAAGTGTAATCGCGAGTGAATGTTAGAATATTAACAGACTCGCAAGGTGAAATTTTATACGGCAATGCCGTTGGAGAATGTCATGACTGATTTAAAAGCAAGCAGCCTGCGTGCGCTCAAACTGATGGATCTGACCACTCTGAACGATGACGACACCAATGAAAAAGTGATCGCGTTGTGTCATCAGGCAAAAACCCCGGTCGGGAATACGGCGGCGATTTGTATTTACCCGCGTTTTATCCCGATTGCGCGTAAGACTCTGAAAGAACAAGGTACGCCGGACATCCGCATTGCAACGGTGACTAACTTCCCGCATGGCAATGATGACATCGATATTGCGCTGGCGGAAACCCGTGCGGCGATCGCCTACGGCGCTGACGAAGTGGACGTGGTATTCCCGTACCGTGCGTTGATCGCCGGTAACGAGCAGGTGGGTTTTGACCTGGTAAAAGCCTGTAAAGACGCTTGTGCCGCAGCGAACGTATTGCTGAAAGTGATTATCGAAACCGGCGAGCTGAAAGAAGAGGCGCTGATTCGTAAAGCCTCTGAAATCTCCATTAAAGCCGGTGCGGATTTCATCAAAACCTCTACCGGTAAAGTGCCGGTAAACGCTACGCCGGAAAGCGCGCGCATCATGATGGAAGTGATCCGCGACATGGGCGTTTCCAAAACCGTTGGCTTCAAACCGGCGGGCGGCGTACGTACGGCGGAAGACGCGCAGAAATTCCTCGCGATTGCAGACGAACTGTTTGGCGCTGACTGGGCAGATTCTCGTCACTACCGCTTTGGCGCATCCAGCCTGCTGGCAAGCCTGCTGAAAGCGCTGGGTCACGGCGACGGTAAGAGCGCCAGCAGCTACTAAGCTCTGATTTGCCGGATGGCGCTGCGCTTATCCGGCCTACAAATCCAGGCCTGTAGGCCGGATAAGGCGTTAACCGCCATCCGGCGATGTAAGCCTTCTACTCTTTTCCCTCAGGAGGGTACCGTGTTTCTCGCACAAGAAATTATTCGTAAAAAGCGTGATGGTCATGCGTTGAGTGACGAAGAAATTCGTTTCTTTATCAATGGTATTCGTGACAATACTATCTCTGAAGGGCAGATTGCCGCCCTGGCGATGACCATCTTCTTCCACGATATGACCATGCCGGAGCGTGTTTCGCTGACCATGGCGATGCGGGATTCCGGTACTGTCCTTGACTGGAAAAGCCTGAATCTCAATGGCCCGATTGTCGATAAGCATTCGACCGGCGGCGTAGGGGACGTGACGTCTCTGATGCTGGGGCCAATGGTAGCGGCCTGCGGCGGTTATGTACCGATGATCTCCGGTCGCGGCCTCGGACATACCGGCGGTACGCTCGATAAACTGGAAGCGATCCCGGGCTTTGACATCTTCCCGGACGACAACCGTTTCCGCGAAATTATTCAAGACGTGGGTGTGGCGATTATTGGGCAAACCAGCTCGCTTGCACCGGCGGACAAACGTTTTTACGCCACCCGCGATATTACCGCGACGGTGGACTCTATTCCGCTGATCACTGGTTCCATCCTCGCCAAGAAACTGGCCGAAGGGCTGGATGCGCTGGTAATGGACGTCAAAGTCGGCAGCGGCGCGTTTATGCCAACCTATGAACTTTCTGAAGCCCTTGCTGAAGCGATTGTCGGCGTGGCAAACGGCGCGGGAGTTCGCACTACGGCGTTGTTAACCGATATGAATCAGGTGCTGGCTTCAAGCGCCGGTAACGCGGTGGAAGTGCGTGAAGCCGTGCAGTTCCTGACCGGTGAATACCGCAATCCGCGCTTGTTTGACGTCACTATGGCGCTATGTGTGGAGATGCTGATCTCCGGCCAGCTGGCGAAAGACGACGCCGAAGCGCGTGCCAAACTGCAGGCGGTGCTGGATAACGGTAAAGCGGCAGAAGTCTTTGGTCGTATGGTGGCCGCGCAGAAAGGGCCGAGCGATTTCGTTGAGAACTACGATAAATACCTGCCGACCGCCATGTTGAGCAAAGCGGTATATGCTGATACCGAAGGGTTTATCAGCGCAATGGATACGCGTGCGCTGGGGATGGCGGTCGTCTCGATGGGCGGCGGCCGTCGTCAGGCGTCTGATACCATTGATTACAGCGTTGGCTTTACCGACATGGCCCGTCTGGGCGACAGCATCGACGGGCAGCGCCCGCTGGCGGTGATTCATGCCAAAGACGAAACCAGTTGGCAGGAAGTGGCGAAGGCCGTCAAAGCGGCAATTATCCTTGACGATAAAGCGCCAGCAAGCACACCTTCGGTCTATCGTCGAATTACTGAATAGTTGTATACTGATCTGATCAATTATTTTTGAAGCACTAAGTACGGAGAAGATATGAAACGTGCATTTATTATGGTGCTGGACTCATTCGGCATCGGCGCTACTGAAGACGCGGATCGTTTTGGCGACGTAGGTTCCGACACTCTGGGCCACATCGCAGAAGCTTGCGCCAAAGGCGAAGCTGACAATGGCCGTAAGGGCCCGTTGAATCTGCCTAACCTGACTCGTCTGGGGCTGGTGAAAGCGCATGAAGGCTCTACCGGTAAAATTGCCGCTGGCATGGACGGCAACGCGGACGTTATTGGCGCATACGCATGGGCGCACGAACTGTCTTCCGGCAAAGATACGCCGTCCGGCCACTGGGAAATCGCTGGCGTGCCGGTGCTATTCGACTGGGGCTATTTCAGCGATCACGAAAACAGCTTCCCGCAGGAACTGCTGGATAAGCTGGTAAAACGCGCCAACCTGCCGGGCTATCTCGGTAACTGCCACTCTTCCGGCACCGTTATTCTGGACCAGCTCGGCGAAGAGCACATGAAAACCGGCAAGCCGATTTTCTACACCTCCGCTGACTCCGTGTTCCAGATTGCCTGCCACGAAGAGACCTTTGGCCTGGATAAACTCTACGAGCTGTGCGAAATCGCCCGTGAAGAGCTGACCGAAGGCGGCTACAACATTGGCCGCGTGATCGCGCGTCCGTTTATCGGCGACAAGGCCGGTAACTTCCAGCGTACCGGCAACCGTCACGACTTGGCCGTAGAACCGCCAGCGCCGACCGTGCTGCAGAAACTGGTCGATGAAAAACAGGGCCACGTGGTGTCCGTCGGTAAGATTGCCGACATCTACGCCAACTGCGGCATCACTAAGAAAGTGAAAGCGACCGGTCTGGACGCGCTGTTCGACGCGACCCTCAAAGAGATGAAAGAAGCGGGCGATAAAACCATCGTCTTCACCAACTTTGTTGACTTCGACTCTTCCTGGGGCCACCGTCGCGACATCGCGGGCTACGCCGCAGGTCTGGAGCTGTTTGACCGCCGTCTGCCGGAGCTGATGGAGCTGGTGGGTGAAGATGACATTCTGATCCTGACCGCTGACCACGGCTGTGACCCGAGCTGGACCGGTACTGACCATACCCGTGAGCACATTCCGGTGCTGATCTACGGTCCAAAAGTCAAACCGGGCTCTTTAGGTCACCGTGAAACCTTCGCGGATATCGGCCAGACGCTGGCGACCTACTTTGGTACATCGCCAATGGATTACGGTAAAAACATGCTGTGATACCCGTTGTCTTTCGCGCTGTAGATGCGTTGACTTCATTCGCTCACCCCGGTCACATAGTTTATCTATGCTCCCGGGGATTCACGAATTCGTCGCCTTCCTACAACGCGAAATCCTTAGGGTATTTCACTGTTTTTACAGACGTTTTGTAGGCCTGATAAGGCGTAGCCGCCATCAGGCAATAACAACAAATTTAAAGGGAACTGAAGATGGCAACTCCACATATTAATGCAGAAATGGGTGATTTCGCTGACGTCGTATTGATGCCGGGCGACCCGCTGCGCGCGAAGCACATTGCTGAGACTTTCCTCGAAGATGTTCGCGAAGTGAACAACGTTCGCGGCATGTTAGGTTTCACCGGGACTTACAAAGGCCGTAAGATCTCCGTGATGGGCCACGGTATGGGTATCCCGTCCTGCTCCATCTACACCAAAGAGCTGATCACCGATTTCGGTGTGAAGAAAATCATTCGCGTCGGCTCCTGCGGCGCTGTGCGCATGGACGTCAAACTGCGCGACGTGGTGATCGGTATGGGTGCCTGCACCGACTCCAAAGTGAACCGTATCCGTTTTAAAGATCATGACTTCGCGGCTATCGCTGACTTCGACATGGTACGTAACGCAGTTGATGCGGCAAAAGCGCTGGGCGTAGACGCGCGCGTGGGCAACCTGTTCTCCGCAGACCTGTTCTACTCTCCGGACGGCGAAATGTTCGACGTGATGGAAAAATACGGCGTACTGGGCGTAGAGATGGAAGCGGCGGGTATCTACGGCGTTGCGGCTGAGTTTGGCGCGAAAGCGCTGACTATCTGCACCGTGTCCGACCACATCCGTACCCACGAGCAGACCACGGCCGCTGAGCGTCAGACGACCTTCAACGACATGATCAAAATCGCACTGGAATCCGTACTTCTGGGCGATAAAGAGTAAGATTGTGAAGGGGGCCAGAGCAGGCCCCCTTCATCGTTTATTTCGTCAGCACTTCCCACTGTAAATTGCTTTCTAGCATGACCGTATCGGTAGAATGTGTAAATTGATTATCGTTCAAGACAGGTGTTAATGTCAGCGTGACGTTCATCATTTTCCCACTGACCTGCTGGTTATTATCCATCGCGATAATACCGTTGTTATTATGTAGCAACAGACTATCCAGGGCACTGTCATTGGGAGCAAAGCTCACTCTATCAAGGGTGCTGGCAATAGGATAACTTTTACCATCTACTATCATCTGACTAACACGTACGACGAGACCACCGTTATTTCCAAAATAAAATCGTCCCTTTTCCCCCGCAGAGGCCTGCACAAAAAGAGCAATATTCTGGCTTTTTGGGCAACTCACACTAACGTGAATCTCCTGTGAAGACATTTGATTCCAGCCTTGCTGAGAATTGACGATATCATCTTGCTTAAGCCAGCCAAAGCTGACGTTTGGCGAAGAGAACGTTATTTGGCAGTCATCGTCGGCACGGGCTGATGGAGGGAGTAGTGCGGTGAAGATACAACATATAGCAATCCTCAACCATTTGCTGTTGGATTTCATTGACAGACTCCCTTTGCCGTTTCATAAAATGCCTCTTTATCCTGGATTTTCTGCAGCGTGTAGTTGATGCGACACAGACGATTCATATTATCATCAGCGGCATATAACGCAGGATTATCCGCAACATCGGTGATAAATACGCGTCCGCTGTCGACAGCGCTGACCAAATAGTTATTTTTTTCATCTACAATGCTGGTGCCTTTAGGTAGCCATGAGCCGTCCGGACGCTTTACTGCCAGCATCACACGGCGTGTATTCAGCACGTTGAAATCCAGTACCCGAAAAGCGCTGTGCGCGACGGTAATATTCTTAATACCGTTTGCCAGTTCCATACTCTTTGGTAGCGTATTCGCATTAACCTCTACGCGGGATTTCCGCCATTCAGTTAGCCCCGGAATGACGGCCTGCCCCCAGTGGTCAGTCCAGATTCGCCCCTGTGGCGTGGCGATTTCAATGCCGCTTTCTGGTTCACTCAGGCGTGCGATAGCAAAGGTATTTTTGATGGTGTAAGGCGAGAACGTTATGCCATGTTCGTGTGCAGCGATGCCCCCGCTGAAGGTTGCGTTATAGTTGCGGTAATTATCGCCATCAGTGCCGCCGCCCACGCTGAGTTGAGTGTAATGGAGATTGCTATTGAGATTACCGTTGAAGCTATTTTGCTGGTTTTTTGCATCACGATCCGCAGAAATATAGTAATGGGTATCTTTACTCAGCGAACCATTATTTTGTAGCCCGTAGGTTGTTTTATCACCTTGATTACGCATATAAGCGCCGACGCGCTGCTCACCTAGTGGAATGCTGATGTTGATGTAAAACATATCATCATCATTACTGCCGTTATGATTCTCATCATCCTGATTAACAGCGTGCTGCCAGTTAGCGGTAATTGAGGCATATTTAAATGTTTTGCCCCAGGAAGCCATTATACTGCGAGAGTCGTTGTCATTATCCGTAGCCTGATAAGTGTAATAACCCAGAGAGAAGGTACCTAACAGATTATGGTTCCAGGCGATATTAGCACTGGAGCTGCTTTGGTATTCGTAAGCATCTTTATTGAGCGCATCCGTTAACTCTCGATATCCGTCGCTGTAGCGGGCGGTACTGACGTCAAGGCTAATTTCCCCGGGCAGCGCCATGCTGGCGCGTAGTTCACTTTTCGCACCCTGCAGAGATTCGCCAAAGGACGCTTTACTGCCCAGCATTGAGCCGGAAAACGTCCATTTGTTGGTTGGAAGCCATTGCAGCATACCTCCTGCCGCTTGATAGTCTTGTGCCAGTACGCCAGACGCCTGCGCCAGCCAGTTTTCACTCAGTTTCCAACCATCGCTGATGTTATAGATCCAGGGGAGAGAATAGTCGCTGGTGGTATCACGTACGCGCCCTATGGACATTGTCAAGCCTGCGGGCGTGAGTTCGCGTAAATTAAAGGATACTGCCGGCACCGTGAAGGTTGTCGTTGAGCCATCGGTTTCAACGACGCTGACGTTAAGGTCGGTATTGCTGCGTATGATGGGGACATTTTCAAGGGTAAATGCCCCAGCGTTCACTGGTGCGGTATAAATAATCTGTCCGGACTGACGAACTTCAACGCGAGCCTGGTGGGTTCGGGCAATACCGTTAATGGTTACGCCTTGTGTATCCTGTGCTAGCCCTTGTTCAGGGATAAGCTGTACGCCGTTGATCGGCGCGCCACTGAATAGACTGGAGTTGACGTTGATCTGCCCAACTTGCGCGCGCATTTTTTGTGCCTGAAATACGTGCTCCGCATAGGTATATAGACTATCGGTACGGTATTCTCCATCATTATTCGTCAGCATGTAGCGGCTGCGCAGCGTCCATTCCGCGAAGTTTAAGCCAGCTTCAAGGTTTGCCTGGGCATAGTTTCGGCTATCGCTACCGGATGACTCGCTGCGACTGGCGTACAGGTTATAGTTAAATAACCCGGCGGTGCCGCCTTTAATCACGTTGTTTAGCGATAGTAAGTTATTATCCAGAGCCTGCGCCGGAACAAAAAGCTCCAGCGATTCACTGTTTGGCAGTGGGGTAATAATCGCTGAGGGATAATCTTCTTGTAGGCTATGGCATGTTTCTTTGGCGCTGATATTAAGCGGTACTAGCCCGCTGGCGCTGAGGAAATCGTCATCCACGCAAAGCTGGCCTTCTGAGTCGAAACGCGCGACCAACGACCCTCTATTTACGCCATTGATCTTTACCATGACGGTGTGGCTGCCTGGTAGAAAACGCGGCGCACGGGAAAAATATTGTGCCACGTTGGGGCTAATGCCTCTGGAGGTGAGAATACCCATGTCAAAATTCAGCTCCTCCGCCAGAGCCGAAAACGTCGTGGTCGCTAGTGAGCAATAAAGCGCAGTTTTGATGTATAGCGGCAGTTTTAAATACTTCACGTGCTAGCTCTCATCACGGCACCAGCGGTGAGGTAAAGCTGGGGACTTCAATACCGTAACGGCTGGCAGGGTAAAAACGTACGGATGTATCAGCAGCAAGGGGCGTTTTTATACTGACGTTCAATGTTTCGCCGGGCAGAATATAGGTTTTTTTAATCGTGCCTTCGCCCCCGGAAGGTAAGAAGGTAATATTTTGGGCTAAACGTACAACGTAGGGAGACGGATTTTTGACGTTGATTGTTTGTCCGTTTCTGGACCAGGTTAATAATTTCCATGCATCAGTAACGACCGGTAGATTTTTAGGACGAATTAATACCGGCAAATCCTGGCGTAGATTAAAACCTATTTTCATTCCCTTATTGGTAGATTTCGGAGGAATACCTTCAAACGTGACGCGCTTATAGTGCTCGACGGTGAGCGGTTCCGTGCTTTCCATAATAAAGCGTAGTTGCTGCTGCTGGCCTGCTTCAACGCGAACAACCGGTTGAGTGACATCCAGCTTCACACCATTGTCGTCAGGTAAATCAACGACGGTGGTATATAACAAAGCCGGATTGCTGTCGGTGTTTTTAACATTCATTACGCCGCTGTGTGTGGATTCTTCAATCACCAGTAGCGTAGTTTCCGGTACCATGCCGGCAGCGTTAGCCTGTGAAAAGAGTGCTGAAAAAATAAAGGGGACGCTGAGTAATAATAATGGAAGTTTAGTCACTGCTGGCATCAGAATTAGTCCTTTAATTTTAATCTGTCTCCCCATAATAAGGGAGACAGATCAATAACCTTTTTATACGGTCTGGATCAGAGATATTTAAGCGTGATGGTTGCCTGACCATCCAGATCAGTATCATCAGTAATGGCCAGCGTTGCAGTATCCTGAATAGCCAGTGAGGTTTTCAGCGGGAAAATGGCAAGGGTATACGGAACAGGTTCGGTAGTACCTTTTGTAGCAACGGTAAACATTTCCATATTGCCGTTTTTGATAATCCCGGTGGTGGACTTCTGCCAGACTGGGCTATCAACGGTTCCTGAGATAGCGTCAGATTTTACACCGTCAGCGGTAACGTTCGCGGTATCGGTATAAATAGAGAACGCGCCGATTTTTACACCTTCGGTTGTTTTGCCAACGCCGTAGGACATTGTGGTATCAGACACCGTGCCATTAGTCATATCGCCATTGGCTATGGAGATAACGGATGCGCCTGGGTGGGTGTCCGCACGGTCATCGGTAATAGTCCAGGCTGCTTTGGTTGCAGACGGACAAGAGATACTCAGAGAGACATCTTTAGTGCCCAGTTGGTTTACATCGGTTGCGGAAAGTGTGGCGAGGCGGATAGTACCGTAATCAACCACGCCGCCGCCGCTGAGTTCTGGGGTGCAACCGCCAACAACCAGTTGACCGGTGACTTTTAATACGGCGGTGGTGTCAGCATTCACGCTGGTTGTAGCAAAGGCTGCTGCAATTGCAGTAATAAGCAAAATTTTTTTCATTATAGTTCCATTAAAGAGGTGTTGAATATTCCATGTGAATGCTGGAGTTACAGATATACGAGTGTAAAGGTCGCCTGACCATCAAGCGTGGTGTTATCGGTAATAGCCAGTGTGTCCGTTCCCTGTATAGCGGCAGCTACGCGTATAGGAAATGTTGCGGTGGTAAAAGAGACGGGGCCATTTTCATCGCCGACACTATATGTAGTGATAAATGGAAATGTATTTGTAAGCGCAACGAATTCGTTTCCTGAGATAGCCCAGGTATCTGGAATATTACTACTTGACGCCACCATCTTCGTCTGAGTTCCATCGGCGGTCGTATTATTCAAGTCCGTAGAGAGGCCGAATGAACCAATGTTGATACCACCTGCTGTTTTACCCAGACCTAGCTGATAGTTTGGTATTCTATTGTCCTGATGTTTAAATGTTGCGTCAACGATAGTCAATGATGTTACCGAATCGGGATGGTTATCGGTAACGGTCCAGCCAACTTTTGACGGTGCAAGACACTGAATGGTGAGTGTCACATCTTTGTATCCCAGTTGATTCGTCTCAGTTGGCAGCAGATCGCTAACGGCCTTAGTACCGAAATCTACAACTCCACCACCACTTAACTCTGGTATACATGCGCCGTTGGTCAAAACGCCAGTCAGTTTTAACACAGCAGTGGATTCAACCGCTTGCGCTGAAGCTGATAATCCTATTACGACAGAGGTCGCTATTAATAATTTTTTCATCAGTAATCCCTAACGATTAAGTATATTTCCAAAGAACATGTAATGCGCGCCGGGATTCTATGAAGAGAATGATAGGTTGTAAATTTAATAAAATTAAATCTTGCTTAAGAAAAACTTTAATCATCATTGGTGATGATAAATGGTTTATAATTCGCTGGGTTTATGAAGTGCGGGAAAAATATTAATTTTAAGATTATAGTAGTTAGTGAGTGTTTTTTAACTATTTGTGCTATTTGCTCATTTTTCAGAATATGTTGTTATTTTTTAAATAATATCAGAGACACATTCATCTCTCTGATATTATTCATTTAGCGCACTGCTCCGGCAATCCACGCCGATAATTCCCGCAGTTCTTTTTCCTGCTCCGGGAAATCAACCAGTAGCGCTTCGCACGTTTCCTGTAGTTTATCCGCGCGGTATAAACACCCTTGCAGCCGCTCGGCCAGCGCTTCCAGCGGTGCCGGGTTCAGGCTATCGGTAAACACCTGCGCACGGGTGATATGACCTTTCTCGACGTCAAAATGCAGCTCGACGCCGCCCCAGGTGAAACGTTCGTCCAGCAGATGGCTGAACGCCGGTGCCTGGCCGAAATTCCACTCCCAACTGCTCTGGCGCGCAAAGGTTTCGGCAAAATTCGGCAGATCCGGCGTTTTATCCGGTGATATCACTTCCGCGTCGACGCGTTCGCCGTAATGGGCGAAAAAGGCTTCCGTGACCGCCTGGCAGACCTGTTCATGGGTGATACCCGGTATTAGCTCGGTAAGATTGGTCACGCGGGAGCGAACGGAGGTAATCCCTTTCGCCGCAAGTTTCTTTTTATCGGGATTCAGATAGTTCGCCAGACGGCTGAGGTCGGCGTTCAACAGCAGTGTACCGTGATGGAAGCCGCGATCTTTGGTTTCGCGATAGGCTGAACCGGAGACTTTGCGATCGCCGTCCGGCGTTTTTACGACCAGATCGTTGCGTCCCGAAGCATCGGCCATGACCCCCAGCGAATTCAGCGCCGCGAGCACAATATGGGTGGAGATGGTTTTATCGTATTCCGGTTTACCGGCCATAAAGGTAAAGCAGGTATTACCGAGGTCATGGAATACCGCGCCGCCGCCGCTGCTACGGCGGGCCAGACGGACATTATCTTCTTCCATACGCCGCGTATTACACTCTTTCCACGGGTTTTGCGCGCGTCCAATGACCACCGTATCCGCGTTGCGCCACAGGAACAGCACGCGCTGGGTGGCGGGCATCTGGCGGAAAATGCACTCCTCGACCGCCAGGTTAAACCAGGGATCGTAAGAGTCAGAAATAAGCAGGCGTAATGTTGTCATGGTGGTTTTCCTTACCTTTATTAAGCCGTCATTTTACTCTTTTTCCTCACGCTCTTCCTCTTCCGGAACAGGCTTGCTGGCCGTTAACAGGAAGGGCGACTGCTGCCAGCGGGTGCGTTTACCTTGTAGCAAGGTGCGCGTCAGCACCACGCCTATCGCCAGCGAGAGTAGCAGCATCAGGCGTAGAATGTTGGTGGTGTTATCGACCTGCTTTGCTTCGGTGGCCAGCGTGTGGGTATCCAGCGTCAGACGCAGGTAGCCCAATGGGCCGTTTTTGCCCTGGATAGGCTCGACAATTTGTTGGTTAAAATAGCTGCCCGCTTTTTTGCCATCCAGCGCCAGCCTGTCGCGCACGTTGACGCTTTCGCCAGCGCGAGTAATAAGATCGCCCTGTTCATCATAGACGCCGGCATCCAGAATACGGCTCTCTTGCGTGAGCTGACGCAGCACGGCGTTGATGCGATTTTCATCCGGTGTTTCGCTGCGCATCAGCGGGGCGATGTTGAGCGTCACCTGGCGCGCCAGCGTGCGGGCCAGCTCTTCCAGCTGCGGGTTGCGCTGTCGCTGGTGGTTTTGACTAAACCAGGACGCGCCCTGCATGAGCGCGACGAGCAGTGTGAGACAGAACAATACAATGACTGCACGATGCAGCCGAAATTTCAGTTTTGCGCGAGCCATATTCCACCTGCTGAAAATTTGAGGCTTAATGTTGCCAGAAGCGATGGTTACAAGGTAGCCTCATGCGTTATTTTCCGCGGGGCGGTTACCGGCCTGAACGATTTACAGGAGCTTTAATGCCTAACATTACCTGGTGCGATCTGCCTGAAGATGTCTCTTTATGGCCTGGTTTGCCTCTTTCTTTAAGCGGCGACGAGGTGATGCCTCTGGATTACCATGCAGGCCGCAGCGGTTGGCTGCTGTATGGGCGCGGGCTGGATAAGCAGCGTTTAACTCAATATCAGACCAAACTGGGCGCCGCAATGGTGATTGTCGCCGCCTGGTGCGTGGAGGATTATCAGGTCATTCGTCTGGCGGGGTCGCTGACGCCGCGTGCGACGCGGCTGGCGCATGAGGCGCAGCTGGATGTCGCGCCGCTGGGTAAAATTCCGCATCTGCGCACGCCGGGGCTGCTGGTGATGGATATGGATTCCACGGCGATCCAGATTGAGTGTATCGATGAAATCGCGAAGCTGGCCGGTACCGGTGAGAAGGTGGCTGAAGTGACGGAGCGCGCGATGCGCGGCGAGCTTGATTTTACCGCCAGCCTGCGTAGCCGCGTGGCGACGCTGAAAGGCGCGGATGCCGATATTTTGCGCCAGGTGCGCGGGAATCTGCCGCTAATGCCAGGATTAACGCAGTTGGTGCTAAAACTGGAAGCGCTTGGCTGGAAAATCGCTATCGCCTCCGGCGGCTTCACTTTCTTCGCCGACTATCTGCGTGACCAGCTACGTCTGACGGCGGCGGTCGCCAATGAGCTGGAGATCATGGACGGTAAATTTACCGGTCACGTTATCGGCGATATTGTGGATGCTGAGTATAAAGCCAATACCTTGCTTCGTCTGGCGCAAGAGCATGATATCCCGCTGGCGCAGACGGTGGCGATTGGCGATGGTGCTAACGATCTGCCAATGATCAAAGCGGCAGGGTTAGGTATTGCCTTCCATGCCAAGCCAAAAGTAAACGAAAAGACGGAGATTACGATCCGCCACGCTGACCTGATGGGCGTGTTTTGCATTCTCTCCGGCAGCATGAACCAGAAATGATTAACCTGCCCAATGGCAAGGCGACCGTAGGCCGGATAAGCGCCAGCGCCATCCGGCAACAGCGTTAACGAAAGAGGTAAAACGTGGCAAAAGCTCCAAAACGCGCCTTTGTTTGTAATGAATGCGGGGCCGATTACCCGCGCTGGCAGGGGCAATGCAGCGCCTGCCATGCCTGGAACACCATTACCGAGGTGCGCCTTGCCGCGTCGCCGACGGTGGCGCGTAACGAACGTCTGAGCGGATACGCCGGCAGTGCGGGCGTATCAAAAGTGCAGAAACTGTCTGACATCAGTCTTGAGGAACTGCCGCGCTTTTCTACCGGTTTTAAAGAGTTTGACCGCGTGCTGGGCGGCGGGGTGGTACCCGGCAGCGCCATTTTGATTGGCGGTAATCCCGGCGCGGGCAAATCAACGTTGCTGCTGCAAACGCTGTGCAAGCTCGCCGAGCAGATGAAAACACTGTACGTCACCGGCGAAGAGTCGCTACAGCAGGTGGCGATGCGCGCGCACCGTCTCGGCCTGCCGACCGCGAATCTGAATATGCTCTCCGAAACCAGCATCGAGCAGATCTGCCTGATTGCCGAAGAAGAACAGCCGAAGCTAATGGTGATCGACTCTATACAGGTGATGCATATGGCGGACATCCAGTCGTCGCCAGGCAGCGTCGCCCAGGTGCGCGAAACGGCAGCCTACCTGACGCGCTTCGCCAAAACGCGCGGCGTGGCGATCGTGATGGTCGGCCACGTCACCAAAGACGGGTCGCTGGCGGGGCCGAAAGTGCTGGAACACTGTATCGATTGCTCAGTATTGCTCGACGGCGACGCCGATTCTCGTTTTCGCACGCTGCGCAGCCACAAAAACCGCTTTGGCGCAGTCAATGAGCTGGGCGTCTTCGCCATGACCGAACAGGGGTTGCGCGAAGTGAGCAATCCGTCCGCCATCTTTTTAAGCCGCGGCGATGAGGTCACTTCCGGCAGTTCAGTGATGGTCGTCTGGGAAGGCACGCGACCGTTGCTGGTGGAGATTCAGGCGCTGGTCGATCACTCGATGATGGCGAACCCCAGACGCGTGGCGGTCGGTCTGGAACAAAACCGTCTGGCAATCCTGCTGGCGGTGCTGCACCGACACGGCGGTCTGCAAATGTCGGATCAGGACGTCTTCGTCAACGTGGTCGGCGGCGTGAAAGTCACCGAAACCAGCGCGGATCTGGCTTTACTGCTGGCGATGGTCTCCAGCCTGCGTGACAGGCCGTTGCCGCAGGATCTGGTGGTGTTTGGCGAAGTGGGGCTGGCAGGCGAGATTCGTCCGGTGCCGAGCGGGCAGGAGCGTATTTCCGAGGCGGCGAAACACGGTTTTCGTCGGGCGATTGTGCCTGCCGCCAACGTACCGAAAAAGCCGCCGGAAGGAATGCAGGTGTTCGGTGTTAAAAAGCTCGCAGATGCGTTAAGCGTGTTTGACGACTTATAATTCGCTGTATGCAGTGATGTTGTATAATTTGCCGGATGGCGACGCAATGCGTCTTATCCGGCCTACGGATTGGTACGGATTGATGTTGTAGGCCTGATAAGCGAAGCGCCATCAGGCAGTGTTATGCGATTTTTCCAGCAGGAGGCTCTTGTGTCATCGTTCGACTATCTCAAAACCGCGATTAAGCAGCAAGGTTGCACTCTGCAACAGGTGGCTGACGCCAGCGGTATGACCAAGGGGTATCTGAGTCAGTTACTTAACGCCAAAATCAAAAGCCCCAGCGCGCAAAAACTGGAGGCGCTACACCGTTTTCTCGGGCTGGAGTTTCCCCGCCGGCAGAAAAACATTGGCGTGGTGTTCGGTAAATTTTATCCATTGCATACCGGACACATCTACTTGATCCAGCGCGCCTGTAGCCAGGTGGATGAGTTGCACATCATTATGGGTTATGACGATACGCGCGACCGTGGGCTGTTTGAGGATAGCGCCATGTCGCAGCAGCCCACCGTGTCGGATCGCCTGCGCTGGTTATTGCAAACCTTCAAATACCAAAAAAATATTCGCATCCACGCCTTTAATGAAGAGGGGATGGAGCCTTATCCGCATGGCTGGGACGTCTGGAGCAACGGCATTAAAGCGTTTATGGCAGAGAAGGGAATACAGCCGAGCTGGATCTACACTTCCGAAGAGGCTGATGCGCCGCAGTACCTGGAGCATTTAGGGATTGAGACGGTACTGGTCGATCCTGAACGTACGTTTATGAATATCAGCGGGGCGCAAATCCGCGAAAATCCGTTTCGTTACTGGGAATATATTCCTACCGAAGTGAAGCCGTTTTTCGTGCGTACCGTCGCGATTCTGGGCGGGGAATCAAGCGGCAAGTCTACGCTGGTCAATAAGCTCGCCAATATTTTTAATACCACCAGCGCCTGGGAATATGGCCGCGACTATGTCTTTTCGCATCTGGGCGGCGATGAGATGGCGTTACAGTATTCCGACTACGATAAAATCGCGCTGGGTCATGCACAATATATTGATTTTGCAGTGAAATATGCGAATAAAGTGGCGTTTATCGATACCGATTTCGTCACCACTCAGGCATTTTGCAAAAAATACGAAGGGCGCGAGCATCCCTTTGTCCAGGCGCTGATCGACGAGTATCGCTTCGACCTGGTGATTTTGCTGGAGAATAATACGCCGTGGGTAGCTGACGGACTGCGAAGCCTGGGCAGTTCAGTGGATCGCAAAGCGTTCCAGAACCTGCTGGTCGAGATGCTGAAAGAGAACAACATTGAGTTCGTTCACGTTAAAGAGGCTGATTACGATGGCCGCTTTTTGCGCTGTGTGGAACTGGTGAAAGAGATGATGGGCGAGCAGGGATAAGAACCAATGCCTGATGCGACGCTTACCGCGTCTTATCAGGCCTACAGTTTCACAACGTACTGGAATCGCTGGGTTTGTAGGCCGGGTAAGCGCAAGCGCCACCCGGCATTCAGACGTTTACTTGGCAATACGCTTGTACTTGATACGCTTCGGCTCCAGCGCCTCGGCGCCCAGCGTGCGTTTCTTGTACTCTTCGTATTCGGTAAAGTTACCTTCGAAGAATTCCACCTTACCTTCATCCTGATAATCCAGAATGTGGGTGGCGATACGGTCAAGGAACCAACGGTCGTGCGAGATAACCATCGCGCAGCCAGGGAACTCCAGCAGGGCGTTTTCCAGCGCGCGCAGGGTTTCGATATCCAGGTCGTTCGTCGGTTCGTCGAGCAGCAGGACGTTGCCGCCCACCTGCAGCAGCTTCGCCAGATGCAAACGACCGCGCTCACCGCCGGACAGTTCGCCAACGCGTTTGCCCTGATCGACGCCTTTGAAGTTGAAGCGGCCTACATAGGCGCGGCTTGGCATTTCGGTATTGCCGATCTTCATGATATCCAGCCCGCCGGACACTTCTTCCCAGACGGTTTTGCTGTTGTCCATCGCGTCGCGGAACTGATCGACCGAGGCCAGCTTGACGGTTTCACCCAGCGTAATGGTGCCGCTATCAGGCTGCTCCTGACCGGACATCATGCGGAACAGGGTCGATTTACCCGCGCCGTTTGGCCCGATGATCCCGACGATAGCGCCTTTCGGTACCGAGAAGCTCAGGTCGTCGATCAGTACGCGGTCGCCGTAGGATTTACGCAGGTTGCTGACTTCAATGACTTTGTCGCCCAGACGCGGTCCTGGTGGAATAAACAGTTCGTTGGTTTCGTTACGTTTCTGATACTCAACGCTGTTCAGTTCTTCAAAGCGAGCCAGACGCGCCTTACCTTTCGACTGACGGCCTTTCGCGCCCTGACGCACCCACTCCAGCTCTTTCTCAATGGATTTACGGCGCGCCGCTTCGGCAGACGCTTCCTGCGCCAGACGCTGATCTTTCTGCTCCAGCCAGGAGGAGTAGTTGCCTTCCCACGGAATACCTTCGCCGCGGTCAAGTTCCAGAATCCAGCCGGCGACGTTATCGAGGAAGTAACGGTCGTGGGTAATCGCCACGACGGTGCCTTCGAAGTCGTGCAGGAAACGTTCCAGCCACGCAACAGATTCGGCATCCAGGTGGTTGGTGGGTTCGTCGAGCAGCAGCATATCCGGCTTTTCCAGCAACAGACGGCACAGCGCCACGCGACGGCGCTCGCCGCCGGACAGTTTTTCGACTTTGGCATCCCAGTCCGGCAGACGCAGGGCGTCAGCTGCGCGCTCAAGTTGCACGTTCAGGTTATGACCGTCGTGCGCCTGGATAATCTCTTCAAGCCGGCCTTGCTCTGCGGCCAGCTTGTCGAAGTCGGCATCCGGATCGGCATACAGCGCGTACACTTCATCCAGACGTTTGAGGGCGTTAACCACTTCCGAAACGGCCTCTTCAATCGACTCGCGTACCGTGTGTTCCGGGTTTAGCTGAGGTTCCTGCGGCAGGTAGCCAATCTTAATGCCGGGCTGCGGGCGCGCTTCGCCCTCGATATCTTTATCGAGACCCGCCATGATGCGCAGCAGGGTAGACTTACCGGCGCCGTTAAGGCCCAGCACGCCGATTTTGGCGCCAGGGAAGAAGCTCAGCGAGATGTTTTTCAGAATATGACGTTTCGGCGGAACCACTTTGCCGACACGATGCATGGTATAAACGAATTGAGCCACGTTGGACTTCGCCTCTATGTTTATCGTGATGGTGAATAGATTTCAAAGGCGAAGTGTAGCCTTTTTCCCTGCCTAAGCCCAGCCAGCAGATCGCACTCGCAATAAAAGTAAAAAAGTGTCCGTAACGTGGCGCAAATGGCTATGACTGGTTAGCATAAATTCATTACGCGGCATGATGCTGCATTGGATAACAATTGAGGAAGTGCTTGTGGATAGAGCCAAACCGTTTGTCTGGCGTCTCGTCGCCGCCAGCGTATGCCTGCTGACCTTTTGTCACCTCGCGCGGGCCGACTCACTGGAAGAGCAGCGTAACCGCTATGCGCAGATTAAGCAGGCCTGGGACAACCGCCAGATGGATGTGGTAGAGCAGATGATGCCGGGTCTGAAAGATTATCCGCTCTACCCGTATCTGGAATACCGTAAGATCACCGACGATTTGATGAACCAACCGGCGATTGCTGTCACGCAGTTTGTGCGCGCCAATCCTACGCTTCCGCCTGCGCGTACGCTGCAATCACGCTTCGTCAATGAGCTGGCGCGTCGTGAAGACTGGCGCGGCTTGCTGGCGTTTAGCCCGGAGAAACCCGGCACCACGGAAGCGCAATGTAACTATTACTACGCGAAATGGAGTACCGGGCAAACGGAAGCGGCCTGGCAGGGCGCGAAAGAGCTTTGGCTGACCGGCAAAAGTCAGCCGAATGCCTGCGATAAACTGTTCAGCGTCTGGCGGGCCTCCGGCAAGCAAGACCCGCTGGCGTACCTGGAACGTATTCGGCTGGCGATGAAAGCCGGGAATACGGGTTTGGTTACGGTGCTGGCCGGACAGATGCCGGCGGAATATCAAACGATCGCCTCAGCGATCATTACCCTCGCTAATGACCCTAATAACGTGTTGACCTTCGCACGCACCACCGGCGCCACCGATTTTACCCGCCAGATGGCGGAAGTCGCGTTTGCCAGCGTCGCCCGCCAGGACGCGGAAAATGCGCGTCTGATGATCCCCTCGCTGGTACAGGCGCAGAAACTTAATGAGGAACAAACGCAGGCGCTGCGCGATATCGTTGCCTGGCGACTGATGGGCAACGATGTGACCGATGCGCAGGCGAAATGGCGCGATGACGCGATTATGCGCTCGCAATCGACGTCGCTTATCGAGCGGCGCGTGCGTATGGCGCTGGGGATGGGCGATCGTCGCGGTCTCAATACCTGGCTTGCCCGCCTGCCGATGGAGGCGAAAGAGAAAGACGAGTGGCGTTACTGGCAGGCGGATTTATTGCTGGAGCGCGGTCGTGACGCCGAAGCGAAAGAGATCCTTCATGCTTTAATGCAGAAGCGCGGTTTTTATCCGATGGTCGCGGCGCAGCGTTTAGGCGAAGAGTACACGCTTAAAATCGATAAAGCGCCCGCCAACGTAAACAGCGCGTTGACGCAGGGGCCGGAGATGGCGCGTGTACGGGAGCTGATGTACTGGAACCTGGATAACACGGCGCGCAGCGAATGGGCGAATCTGGTAAAAAGCCGTAGTAAATCTGAACAGGCGCAGCTGGCGCGCTATGCGTTTAACCAGCACTGGTGGGATCTGAGCGTACAGGCGACGATCGCCGGAAAACTGTGGGATCATCTGGAGGAGCGTTTCCCGCTGGCGTATAACGATCTTTTTACCCGCTATACCCGCGGAAAAGATATCTCACAAAGCTATGCCATGGCGATTGCCCGCCAGGAGAGCGCCTGGAACCCGAAAGTAAAATCGCCGGTAGGGGCCAGCGGCTTAATGCAGATTATGCCGGGCACGGCCACCCATACGGTGAAAATGTTTTCGATTCCGGACTACCGCGGCCCCGGCCAACTGCTGGAGCCGGAGACCAACATCAACATTGGCACCAGCTATTTGCAGTATGTTTATCAGCAGTTTGGCAATAACCGCATTTTCGCCTCGGCGGCGTATAACGCCGGGCCGGGGCGCGTGCGCACCTGGCTTGGCAATAGCGCCGGGCGTATCGATGCCGTAGCGTTTGTCGAAAGCATTCCCTTTTCGGAAACGCGCGGCTACGTGAAAAACGTTCTGGCCTATGACGCTTACTATCGCCACTTTATGGGGCAGAAAGAGGCCTTAATGAGCGACTCTGAGTGGCAGCGACGGTATTAATGCAGACGGGTTATGTTATCATTTGTACTCGTGTAACAGTACAAACGGCGGTATAACATGACCCAGCATTCCCCTTATTCATCGGCTATCGCCGAACAACGTAATCAGGAGTGGCTTCGTTTTGTGGAGTTACTCCGTCAGGCATATGCAGAGGATCTGCATCTGCCTTTATTACAACTGATGCTTACGCCGGACGAGCGTGAAGCGCTGGGAACGCGTGTGCGCATTATTGAGGAGTTGCTGCGTGGCGAAATGAGCCAGCGCGAGTTGAAAACCGAGCTGGGGGCGGGCATCGCCACCATCACGCGCGGGTCAAACAGCCTGAAATCCGCGCCGGTTGAACTGCGTCATTGGCTTGAGAATGTACTGCTGAAAAACGCCTGATTTGCTCGTAGGCCGGATAAGGCGAAGCGGCCATCCGGCAACATCGCCGCGAAATGCCTGATGGCGCTGTGCTTATCAGGCCTACAACATAGCGCAAATAATTATCGATACACCGCGTTATGAAACGGGCTTAACGCCAGGATCACCGCCTGGTAGTAAACGCTGGAGCGCGTTAATTTTCCGGCGGTAAATACGCCAATGGCGCCCTCTTTGCGACCAATCTCGTCAATACCTGTGTACTGCGACATCACCGGGCCAAGCGCTTCCCCCTGGCGGACTCTGTCGAGAATGACGGCGGGCAACGGCAGCGTGGCCGATCGCGCTTCACCGCGCTGAACGCCGTTATCAATCACCACCCAACTGAAGGTGGCGTCATCGTCAATTCCGGCTTCAATGGCTACCCAGAAATCAGCTTCTGGATGCAGGCGTCGCGCATTATCCACGCGATTTCGTGCGCCAGCACGCGTTTCCTCGCTTCCGAAGGGCTGCTCCGGTACGCCGCTCTCGACGGCGACGGGCGTAATATGGCACGATCCTTCGCCGAAAATCTCTTCAAATGCCTGTAGAATTGCCTGAATTTTGGCAGGATTGGTGGTCGCAGAGATAACCTGGTGCATAATTAAGCTCAGTTTTAAAAATTTATCGCAGTATAACGGAAAAAAAACATGTTACAGGTATACCTTGTTCGCCACGGTGAAACGCAGTGGAACGCCGAGCGACGTATTCAGGGCCAATCGGACAGTCCCCTGACGGCAAAAGGCGAGCAGCAGGCCATGCAGGTAGGAGAACGCGCCCGCAGCCTCGGCATCACCCATATCATCAGCAGCGATTTAGGCCGCACAAAACGCACGGCGGAGATTATCGCCCAGGCGTGCGGGTGTGATATCGCCTTTGACTCCCGCCTGCGCGAGCTGGATATGGGCGTGCTGGAAAAGCGCCAGATCGATTCGCTGACGGAAGAAGAAGAGGGCTGGCGTCGTCAGTTAGTCAACGGCACGCAGGATGGCCGCATTCCCGGC
Source organism: Salmonella sp. 2018103 (assembly GCF_026247685.1). Classification (NCBI taxonomy): domain Bacteria; kingdom Pseudomonadati; phylum Pseudomonadota; class Gammaproteobacteria; order Enterobacterales; family Enterobacteriaceae; genus Salmonella; species Salmonella sp. 2018103. Next base: position 3,851,103 of record NZ_CP111029.1, on the reverse strand, counting down.
GGGGAATCGATGCAGGAGTTGAGCGATCGCGTTCATGCCGCGCTGGCGTCCTGTCTGGAGCTACCGCAGGGCAGCCGACCTTTATTGGTCAGTCACGGTATCGCGTTGGGCTGTCTGGTCAGTACTATACTGGGACTACCCGCCTGGGCGGAACGCCGGTTACGTTTGCGCAACTGCTCTATTTCTCGCATCGATTACCAGGAAAGTCAGTGGCTGGCGTCTGGGTGGGTGGTAGAAACCGCAGGGGACGTTTCGCATCTGGACGCCCCTGCATTGGATGAGCTACAGCGTTAACGGCGAATCGGGATCAGAAATTCGCAGCGCAGGTTGATAGGGCGATCGCCGGTTTTGGTATCTTCTGACGGGTAGTATCGCTCTATATCCTGCCCTTTACGACGGGTCAGATTCAGCATTGGCATACAGGTGCCGTAAACGGTCAGGATAAAATCCTGCACGCCGGTTCCTAACCCTTCATAGGTGAACATGACGTATTCACCGCCCTGCAACAGCACAGGATGCGCCGACTGAACATAGCCATCGGCCTGCTCTTGCGGCAGTGCGGTGGTATAGAATACTTCCTGCTCATCGTCTTTCTCCATGCTGGGGCGCGTTTCATTAAGCCCATAAAGCACTGGCGGAATAGTTGGCGAATGACCGAGGAAATCATGCCAGAATTGCACGCGCATTTCGTGGCGGAAGTCGGAAATCTGTTCCAGCGAGCAGGAATAGCTCTGCGTGACGCCAAGGAGCGGCGTATCTTCCAGCGTAACGAACTGATGTTCCGGCACGGTAAACTCGCCCAGCCGTAATGGCGGACGAATGCCAAAGGCGCTCCATTCCGAGGAGCGACGATACAGCGCTGGCGTCTGGGAAAACTGTTTCTTAAAGGCGCGCGTAAAGGTTTGCTGAGAATCGAAGCGGTACTGAAGAGCAATATCCAGAATTGGACGCGCGGTCAAACGCAGCGCCACTGCTGATTTCGATAAACGACGGGCGCGGATGTAAGCGCCAATGGCGTGGCCCGTCACGTCCTTAAACATTCTCTGCAGGTGCCACTTGGAATAGCCTGCTTTTGCCGCCACATTGTCAAGTGACAGCGGCTGATCCAGATGACCTTCCAGCCAGATTAACAGGTCGCGAATTATGCCAGCCTGATCCATAAAATATCCCCATCCTTTCAACAACGAGCACCCGATATCAGGTAAGAGGATAATAGCATTTTTTGTTCTTTTAGCATTCAGTGTTTTTTTTGAGCTTAAATGCTTTTTTTAGGCAACGTGACAGGTAATTATTCTAATCCTGTGATCTATAACCATTTTATTTTAGAATGTCTAATAATTACGCAATGTAACTTTTATGAATGGTAACAATATGAAATACAAGAGCTTAGTACTTTTCTCAATTTTGTTGCTGCTGGGGCAGAGCGCCCGCGCGGAACAAATTGGTTCAGTCGATACGGTATTTAAAATGTTCGGTCCTGACCATAAAATCGTGGTGGAAGCTTTTGACGATCCTGATGTCAAAAACGTGACGTGCTATGTTAGCCGGGCGAAAACGGGCGGCATAAAGGGCGGATTGGGGCTGGCGGAAGATACGTCTGACGCCGCTATCTCTTGTCAGCAGGTCGGGCCTATTGAACTGAGCGACAGAATTAAGAACGGCAAGGCGCAGGGAGAGGTGGTTTTCAAAAAACGCACCTCATTGATATTTAAGTCATTGCAGGTCGTGCGTTTCTATGATGAGAAACGCAACACGCTGGCGTATCTGGCCTACTCCGACAAAGTAGTCGACGGGTCGCCGAAGAACGCCATCAGCGCGGTGCCGGTCATGCCGTGGCGACAATAACAGGGAAAGCGTATGCAGCAACCGCAGGTCTGGTTAGTCGAGGATGAACAGGGAATCGCCGATACGCTCATCTACACCCTGCAACTGGAAGGGTTTACCGTTGAGCTATTCGCTCGCGGGCTGCCCGCGCTGGAAAAAGCGCGTCAGCAACGGCCGGATGCGGTGATTCTCGATGTGGGACTACCGGATATCAGCGGCTTTGAGCTGTGTCGGCAGTTGCTGGAACGCCATCCTGCGCTGCCGATTCTTTTCCTGACTGCCCGTAGCGATGAAGTGGATCGATTGCTTGGTCTGGAGATCGGCGCAGATGATTATGTCGCCAAGCCGTTCTCGCCGCGCGAAGTGAGCGCCCGCGTGCGCACGCTGCTGCGCCGGGTGAAAAAGTTTGCTGCGCCGTCGCCGGTGGTGCGTACCGGACATTTTGAACTCAATGAACCGGCGGCGCAGATCGCCTGGTTTGGTACGCCGCTCTCGCTGACGCGTTATGAGTTTCTGCTCCTTAAAACCCTGCTGCTGTCGCCGGAGCGCGTGTACTCGCGCCAGCAATTGATGGATATTGTTTGGTCTGATGCCCAGGAGACCTTCGATCGGACGGTCGATACACACATCAAAACCCTGCGCGCTAAGCTACGCGCGATCAACCCGGATCTCTCGCCAATTAACACGCATCGTGGGATGGGATACAGCCTGAGGAGCGTCTGATGCGCATCGGAATGCGTTTGCTACTGGGCTACTTTCTTATTGTCGCCGTCGCCGCCGTGTTTGTGCTGTCTATCTTCGTTCAGGAGATAAAGCCGGGCGTCCGCCGCGCGACGGAAGGGACGCTGATTGACACCGCGACGCTGCTGGCGGCGCTGGCCCGCGACGATCTCCTTTCCGGCAACCCGACTGACGGCCAGTTGGCGAAAGCATTCGCCCAACTGCAACATCGCCCGTTTCGCGCCAATATCAGCGGGATCGTCAAAGTGCGCAATGAATACCATGTCTACATGACGGATGCGCAGGGGAAGGTGTTGTTTGATTCGGAAAACAAAGCGGTGGGGCAGGATTATTCTCGCTGGAATGACGTCTGGCTTACGCTGCGCGGACAGTATGGCGCCCGCAGCACGGCAAAAGATGCTGCCGATCCCAATAGCACCGTGATGTACGTAGCCGCGCCGATAATCAGCGATGGACGGATTATCGGCGTCCTGTCTGTCGGTAAACCGAATGCGGCAATGGCGCCGGTGATTAAGCGCAGCGAACGGCGCATTCTGTGGGCCAGCGCCGTTTTACTGGGAATTGCGCTGGCGATTGGCGCGGGGATGGTCTGGTGGATTAACCGCTCCATCGCCCGGTTGACGCGCTATGCGGATTCTGTCACCGAAAACCGCCCGCTTGCGTTACCTGCATTAGGCAGCAGCGAGCTGCGTAAACTGGCGCAGGCGCTGGAGAGTATGCGCATTAAGCTGGAAGGCAAGAATGAGATTGAGCAGTACGTGTATGCGTTGACTCATGAGCTGAAAAGTCCGCTGGCGGCGATACGCGGCGCGGCGGAGATTCTGCGTGAAGGACCGCCCGCGGATGTGGTTACCCGCTTTACAGAGAATATACTGGCGCAAAATACGCGAATGCAGGCGCTGGTAGAGACCCTGCTGCGCCAGGCGCGGCTGGAAAACCGGCAGGATATCCCTCTCGCGCCGGTTGCTGTTGATGAGCTATTTACGCAGCTTAGCGAGGCACGCAGTATTCAGTTGGCGGCAAAAAAGATCACCCTTACTCTACGGCCTTCCTCGCTGGTTGTCGTCGCCGACGCGGAGCTTCTGGCGCAGGCGCTGGGCAATGTGTTGGACAATGCCATCGACTTTACGCCTGAAAATGGCGTTATCACATTAAGCGCTCAGCCGATGGGGGAGAAAGCGATCCTGCAGGTGACGGATTCCGGCTGTGGTATTCCTGATTTTGCGCTGCCGCGCATTTTCGACCGATTCTATTCGTTGCCCCGTGATAACGGGCGTAAAAGCAGCGGGCTTGGGCTGGCGTTTGTCAGCGAGGCGGCGCGGCTCCTCAACGGTGAGGTGACGTTGTGCAATCGTCCCGAAGGCGGCGTGCTGGCCTCGTTGACACTTCACCGTCACTTCACATAACTTCAAATTCTCCCCACATCGCGTTCTTACACTGCTGGCATTGCAAAGGAGAACGCTATGTTGAAATCCCCCCTGTTGTGGAAAATGATTACGTTAGGCGGCGCCATGATCCTGCTGTTAATTCCCCTGATGATGGTACGGCACACCATCGTGGAGCGTGCTGATTATCGAAGCCATGTAGAAGCCGCTATTCGTCAGAGTACCAGCGGCCCGCAAAAGGTCGTCGGCCCGCTGGTGGCGGTTCCGGTGACAGAGCTCTATACCGTGCTGGAAGAGGAGAAAGAGGTCCAGTATAAGCGCAGCTATCTCTATTTTTGGCTGCCGGAGTCGCTATTGGTTGAAGGCAATCAAAACGTTGAAGCGCGAAAAATAGGTATTTATCAGGGGCAGGTGTGGCATACCGATATGGCGATAAAGGCGGAGTTTGATGTGGCCCGTCTGCATGAGCTGAACAGACCGAACATTACCCTTGGAAAGCCCTTTATCGTCGTGGGCGTCGGCGATGCGCGCGGTATCAGCGCAGTAAAAGCGCCGCAGGTCAATGGTGAAACGCTCACTGTAGAACCGGGGACCGGCTTACCGGAAAGTAGAGAGGGCATTCATATCCCGCTGCCGGACAGTCAGTGGGCGACGCGCAACCTGACGTTGGATATGTCGCTAAATTTAAGCGGAACCGGCAGCTTTTCACTGGTTCCCGTCGGGCGTAGCAGTGAAATGACCCTGACCAGCAACTGGCCGCACCCAAATTTTGTGGGGGATTTTCTTCCCGGTAAACGCGAAATCAGCGGTTCAGGATTTCAGGCCCAGTGGCAAACCAGCCGGTTTGCCACGAATCTCGGCGAACGGTTTGCTGATGCGCAAAAGGTAGATTGGGATAACTTACCGGCGTTTAGCGTCGCTGTATCGACGCCAGCCGATCAGTATCAACTGACGGACAGAGCGACGAAATATGCCATTTTGTTGATTACGCTAACGTTTATGGCTTTCTTTGTCTTCGAAACCCTGACGGGACAGCGGTTACACCCGATGCAGTATCTGCTGGTGGGGTTATCGCTGGTGATGTTCTACCTGCTGTTGCTGGCACTGTCGGAACATATCGGTTTCACGCCAGCCTGGATCGCCGCAAGCCTGGTGGGCGCATTGATGAATAGCGTTTATCTGCAGGCGGTGCTGAAAGGATGGCGCAATAGCGTGCTGTTTACGTTAGCGTTATTGGCGCTGGATGGCGTGATGTGGGGATTGCTGCGTTCGGAAGATAGCTCGTTGCTTCTGGGTACCGGCGTTCTGCTACTGGCGCTTGGCGGCGTGATGTTCCTGACGCGCCATCTGGACTGGTATTCGCTCTCTTGTCAGCAACGTAAGTCATTACCGCCAGTAAAAGATGACGAATTACGTTTGTGGAAATAAATCTAACGGGCGCGCGCGTTAACGTTTTCCCGCGCAGCGCCAGAAACTGTGATGCCGTTAGTTATAGGTCAGGTTTAATGTTGCCGTGGCATTCGCTTGCCCGGCCGTTACCGTGGCGGCGGTTTTATAGTAGCGCGCGCTAATTTTCAGGGTGGTCGACATATTCATGGTTCCGCCGCTAACCGTCTGGCTGCCATCGGCATTGGTGGTAATAGCGTGAGTAAAGAGATCAATTTTTTGATTGATTGGCAAACTGTCGGTAAAGAAACCAGCGTCCGGCGCCTGAATACCCAACTGTACGCCAACGCCGGTTGCGCTGGTTGGCGCGCTTGCATTGCTCAACTGGATGACTGAATTATCAGGGTTATTTCCGCTGGCAGGTTGGGCGCTTAACGATGCGGAAATAGCGGTGCCTTGTTCGCAGGTCAATAAGATATCCTGCTCGCCTGTGCCCGCGGTTTGACTATTAGTGAAACTGCCTAAATTGACGCTGCCTAAATCCACGGTGATGGCAGGTGTTTCTACCCGACATCCCATTGCTTTCATAATCAATTGCGTATTCCCCAAATACAGATGGGTCAGGATATCGCCGCCGGAGTCTTCCGTTGCGCTATCGCGAAAAGATACGCGCGCCAGTGGACTTTGGAATGTCGCGGTACCGGAGGTGATCGGACCGCCTAAGGCGACCAGTTCAACATTGTAGGCGGGAGCCATCGCATGGTGTGTTTTATTGCCATCGCCATTATGGTAGGTATTATCGATTGGCATGACATTATCGTAAGGGCCAGCATTCGTTTGGGGTTTAATCGCAATGCCCACGCCGGAAATACCGGTGCTAAATACCGGCGTGTTGTTCCCGTCATTCGCATTGATTGTCGCTGATGCATTTGACTGCGCGCTACCGGGTTCATATAAAAAACCGACCTTATAATCGCGACTACAGCCATCCATTGTGACTTCGGAGGTGGAAAACCAGCCCGATTGCCACAACACCTCGCCTGCGGTATAGGCGTGGCTATCCACCACAAGCTGCGACGGCGGGGGGATAGTGATCGCGCCTTCATTTCCGGAACGTTTACAGGAGGCGTAACCATGACCGGAATACGCGAACAGCAGAATAAGCGCCAGATATAACCTTCTCATGAAAAATTCCTGCTTTTATACCAGGTGAAATAGAAAGATGTTATTGCCATGCGATAGTGATCGTCACAACGGACGTGAAATCCCCTGCCGTGACTTTTCCATACGGGGTATACATCCTTGCGGCGACAGGCAAATTGGCTTCATGGGTATTACTGTTGATATCCACCGTGTAAGTGACGTTGTTGGCCAGATTGACCAGACTTTTACCGTCCAGGTTAAAAAGCTGTAATCCTAAATCCTGCGCCGGATTGGCCGCGCTGTTTGCATAAATCGCAGAAGCATAATTTGGATCGGGATAAGGTACGCCGTTAAATGAAATCGCGGCTTTTGTGGTCGTTGCCGGGCAATTCGTCATTTTTATGGTGAAAGGAATGGTGGCGGTATTGCCACCGGCCACGGCGATATCCGCCCGGGCATATTGTCCAAGAGAGAGCGTGTCGGGGACCGTCACGGTACACGGATCGGCATAAATTAATCCCGTAACGTTAATGTCTACGGCATCTGCGGTATTGTATGCCGCGCTGATCGAGGGCGACCATAATGCCAGACCCGTGAACGTTAACAGGGCGGCTAATGCAGCAAATCTGTTCATATTCATCTTTTATCCCACCAGAATCACTGGCATTGCTCGTGTAAGATTTCTACGCCAGAAGCGGAGGGGGAGCTCGGTATACGGTAAGAGACCTGACACCGGTCTGCTGCTGTTGGTCCCCACTTCACTAATAACCGCCCTTGTTTTTCCAGTCCGGTTAACCAGGCCTGCCCCGCATCACCAACAAAACTGCTGTGATTGTCTGGTTTTGTTAAAGACGAGACGGTCGCGCCAAAAGGAACAGGCAGATTGTTTATGCGGGTTAATACCATCAATGCCTTGTAACCAATATTGGTTTTATATTCAGCCCTGACCACCGCGCCACGGGTAGGCACCAGCGTTTTACTGGTATCAATGAGCTCAATATTTTTTCTAATGCCCGTCGTATCTAAAGACACTTCATTACGATGGTAAGGCGAAGCATAAGGTACGACGGCATAGCCCCGAAAATCGGTGTCCACGCCCGTTTCGTTATTCACGGGGACACCCGCTGCGCCAGGGGCTTTAACCAATATGATGGTGTCGTCCATTGGCTGGGATAGTGTCAGGCCATTTCGATGTAACAGTACGCCGCCCTGAACGCCATAATTCAGGCGACGCATATGATTATCGTAGCTATATCCGCCGTTAATATCCGCATACGTCCCGTTATAGGTTGCGCTCACATTACCGCTGGTGGCTTTCTCTTGAGAGGAATAACCTTCCTGAACGCTCCATGAGAGATTTTTCTGTGCCAGCGCTGTTCCGTTTAAACCGACAGTATGCGTGGTATCGCCGTCTTTCGCGGAGTTCATATTGTAGGTGGCATACGTTGACGGCATAAAGGCATCTAACGGAATACTAATATTGATTGAAATTTGCTGGTCATTACTGTCTTCCGTATCGTCGTCTTCATCCTGAGAATTATCGGCGTTCAGCGTATAAGAATAGTTAATGCCATAGCTTACGTTATGCCATGTGTTGTTATAGCCAATACCTAATGATGTGGTATGAGTGTCATTCCAGTAATCTTCATTATATAAAGTGAGTGAAATGGAACCGTAGATAATGTCTTGCGATAACGACAGGTCGGTGCGATTACGTACATGATCATAGTGACTATTATCGCTATAGGTATCCAGCACATCCTCAAGAGCGTAGTAATCTTTGGTCGAATAACGGTAGCCAGCGACAGTGAAATTGGTGCCTGTTGACTGAATATCTTTGCTGTAACGAATACGCCAGGATTGTCCGGTAAGCGTATCGCTAACCACATCGCCTGCTTTAATTTTTGACCATGAATTGGTGACGTCTAAAGACAATGCGCCCAGATCGCCAAGGTTTAAACCTGTCCCGATGAGCGCCGCATGATAAACATCATTGCTCAGCGTACTCTCTATTCCGCCATAGGCGGTTATGCCGCCTGCTAATCCGTATAAGGCCGTCAGTTCTGCGAAATTCTGTTGCGCGGAATGCGTATCTGATGAACGCGTGCGGCCTACCGTCAGGTCGTATTTCAGGTGGCCTTCACGCTGTAATACCGGAACGCTGGCGTAGGGCACAATGAAATGCTGTTCAGAACCATCGGATTCTTTGATGGTGACGTACAGGTCGCCCGAACCGCCGGTTGGATAAAGATCATTGATGGCGAATGGACCCGCCGGAACGTTAGTTTTGTAGATGGTATAACCGTTTTGTTCAACGGTTACCTGCGCGCTGCTTTTGGCCACCCCGCGAATGACCGGGGCGAACCCTTTCATACTGTCCGGCAACATATCGTCATCAGAAGAGATCTGTACGCCCTTAAATGAAATACTGTCAAAGACGTCCGCTGGCGTGTTATTTTTCCCAGCGATCAGCTGTCCTTTTAAAAATTCGATATCGCGAGAAACATAGGTGTAGGCAGAATCCCAGCTATTTTGCCCATCGCTATCATGATTCCAGGTTGAGTAGTTACGAAAACGCCATGCACCAATGTTAATACCAGGGCGCAGGTTAGCGTATTCGCTATTTTCCGTCCGGTTTTCATCAATATCGTGATCCTGCGATCCGGTAAAACTGTAGTTCAGCAAAAAAGCATTAATGCCTTCATCCCATTCGCTGGTAGGGACGAATTCTCGCGGGTCGGCGATCAACGCGATTTGAGGGATCGCTAAATCCAGCCGGTTACCGATGACATTAAACTTTGCTACAGTGCCAGCCAGCAGACTAAGATCGGTACACCCGTTTGGGTCATTTTTAAGCTCTGGGAAGTTTTCTGTTTTTACGCCCCACTGCTTGAGTTGTTCAACGCTAAGACACGGCTGTAGGGAGAGCTTATTATCTGCTGATTTTTTATTTTTAAAGGCAATATTTTTTGTTTCAACACTGGTGTTATTAATATAAATATCAACGTTATAGGTGCCTTCTGCCTGCCCCCCCTTTTCGAAAACCGATAGATCGACATTCTCCACGCCCGGTTCATCATTTTCCAACGATAATGGATTAAAATGATCATGCGCTAACGCTGGCTTTATGGAACAGCATATAAAGAGAAACGATAACGCTAATTGAGAACGGGGCTCTACTCTGGAGAATTGCACAGTAAAAGTCCTGAAAGGGTAAAAGTAAAATGAAGTCGTTAATGGCTAGAATGAACCGGAATGCGGCTCTAAACTCATCCCATAATCGCTGATTAATCGCCACGTTACCGTGCCATGAGGGGCGGCAGTAGAACCCAATTTAAATGACGCTGATGATTTTGGCGGAACGAAGGTCGCTGATTTCACTTCATGGCTGTTAAGCGTCACACTGGCAAAGTTCATATAATAGGGAGTGGGGTTATTTACGGTAATAACATCACCTGCCGTCTGCCATTTTAATTGTTGGCTCTGGCTATCAGGCGTTGATTTTGTTAATGCTGGCGGCCGATATATAAGCTTTATTTGGGTATTAATGGAGATTTCCACGCGGTTCGCGGAGGCATTATCATCAATAGAAGGAATACCCTTAATATTGAGCCAGTACATAGACTCCCGATCTGCAGGTAGGGGGGCGCCAGAGCGAATAACCCGAATACTGTTCTTTTGCCCGGCATCAAGGCGAAAAAGAGGCGGGGTGATAATAAACGCCTGCTTATTTGTGACCTGGGGATCGGCAACCGATAACCATGACTGAACAAGATTCGCTTTGCTGTCTTTATTCTCTACATTGATTGACGACTCATCATTATTGCCGTCGAAAACCAGTCGGGTTCCGCCAACAACAATGCTGGCATGGGCAACATGGCTTGTCAGTAATACGACCAACACGGATTTCTTTATGTGTTTCATTTTTTACTCTGTAAAGATGTTTTACGCTATGGACTGGCATCCTGCCTGTCCATATCAGGATGAGAATGCCTTACTGATACGAAACGGTATACGTAACCTGAGTGCTAACATCCCCACCGGTTACGGTTGTGGAACCATCGTTTGCCATGGCGGCGTAATAGGTAAAGTCTGCTTTCGAGCCGTCGGTTGGCAGGTTTACTGCGGCATCATCCGTGTTATCTGTCACATCGCTATGTGAAGCGTTCTGAATAGAAATACCGACACCCGCAGCGCCCGTTTCCGATCCTTCGTCCGCGTTTTTGAAGTACGTTGGGTTGGAATCATCTGTTGCGCCGTGGAAGCGGAACATGGCCTGGGTTGGTACGCCAGTCCCTGCTTCCGGGCAGCTAACCAGGCTTACGGTAAACGGCACGTAATCGGTTGTGGCGCCTTTTTCCGCGATGCGTTCTTTGCTGTAATTACCTAAATCAATGGTGGTATCCGTGGAGCCATTAACCTGAACCGTACACGCCTGATCGTAAATTTTGCCATTGAACGTAATCGTGTTCTGGGCAAATACCGGTGTGGATGCTACGGCAGTTAACATTGCCAGGATGATAATTTTCTTATTAAACATATTAATTGTTGCCTGATTCTATTCGCTGAAAAATAAAGATAGCTATATAAAATAAAATATTATATTTTACTCTGTATGCGCTTCTTTCTGTTCTGTAGATAAGCAGGCGGCTATTCTACGTATATCAACTATGAACTCAATAAAAATTCTGATGCAATATTGAACGGCAGTCCAGTTTCGGACCCGGTAACAAAGTTTAATAAAATACCACTAAAGAAGTACGGTTGATGACTGGATTTATAGAGCAAGATCTCTTTTTTGATAATAGTTATTATTTCCTGGAGGGTTTATTTAACTCTACATGGCTTTATTTTTAAGAATATACGACGCTTGTCCGTTTAAAATGAAACCGGCAGGTTTCGAAGCTCTAACAGTCTTCCATGCAGTATTTTTATATAGTCCCCCGCTTTTAGTTCTGAAAGTACCTGCATGATACGGCTGCGTGAAAGCCCGGTTCTCTGCTGTATGAAGTTCTGGGCGTTGATCTCAAATCGTGAGCTTTCAGGATACGACCACAGTTCAAGTAACAGCGCTTTTATCTGGCTATAGGCGTCCTGCCCGATAAGGTTTCTGTCACGGTTAGTCATGAAAGCAATGCGGTACATCAGGATGTTCGAAATGTCACGCCAGAGATGCTTTTCATCGGCTATTTCCACAAAATCTTTTACTGGGACAGGATAATATTCACAGGTGGTTTCGGCGATAAAAAAGACGTCTGAATTCTCTTCTAACTGGTATAAGTCAGCATAGGCATCTACAAGGCCTAAAATCATTGGTGAGACACCACAGCCCATTACAATGCTGTCGATACGCCGACATACTTTAATAGCGCCTTTAGTGATTAACAGGATGTGGGATTGATTATCAATCTTGATATCCAGTGTTTTACCGGCCGTAATAGTGACAGGGGAGATGTTTTGAATAACGTGCCGATGAATATTTAAAATGGCTTGCAGGTTTTTTTCTTTCCCTGTGGGACGATACACATTCCCGCCGTTTAACTGCTTCATATCTTCCCCATTATTATGGCTGATAAAGTGGTTGACTATTAAAAGGTAAAGATAAATTTAATATTCACTTAAAATTATAATTAAGTAAATTAAAATAGCCAACAAGAATATTTAAGTCAATGTATTCACCTTATCAATGCATGAGCGACAACGCTGTTTGTAAGGTTAACCATAGTAAATGTGATGATTTTATTTGCAATCATTTTATGACAGCTATCATAGGTACAGTGCTTAACGAGCGCGTAGAGCGTACAGGATAGCGAAGCGATGAACATCGCTGTTGGAGGATACGAATGAGAGAAAAGTACAAAATGCAGGCGGGCGGCGTTTTACTGAGCGAAATCGCCGCCTGCCGGAACTCCTCCCGGCGGGAGCCATAAGCGGTTAGCGGTACTGGACGATCAGGCTTTGAATCTCCGGATGATCTTTTAACGACACGTGCCGTACCGTGGCGATTCCATTCATCAACGAAATAGCGTTTCCAGACGGTGTGGCGACTGTCTGCAAATGGGGGATATTATTCCGCAAACATGATACCTCGATATTGCGATCGTGAGGCGCAAGATTACAACCATATTCGACAATCTGGCCTTTGAAATGAATAACGCCTGCGGAGACCGGCGCGGTAGCAGCCAGTGCGGCTGATGAAGCTGACATCGCTGCACAAAACAGGTAGCAGCATAATGGTAATTTTTTCATCCTGTGAAACCTCACGTCCTGTGAGCATCCCCTTATTTTTTGGGGACCAACAAATCCCGTGTATTACTCTTTAATGTTAATACACAAACTACCTTAACTTTCGCAAGCTGAGATAAACAGCGCTATATGACAATTTTTATGTAAAAGAGTACGTCATAACGGCAGGTCAGGAGGGAAAGCGGGGCCGCTTAGCGGAAGGGGAGCATAAGAAACAGCCAGTAAGAATAACTTACCGGCTGTTTTTACAGTTTGGCGCCTGGGCCGAATTAATCCTGCAGGTCGCCGCAGAAGCGATAACCTTCGCCGTGAATGGTGGCGATGATTTCCGGCGTATCCGGCGTGGATTCGAAATGCTTACGAATACGACGAATGGTAACGTCAACAGTACGGTCATGCGGCTTCAGCTCGCGCCCGGTCATTTTCTTCAACAGCTCTGCGCGCGACTGAATTTTGCCAGGGTTTTCGCAGAAGTGAAGCATCGCGCGGAACTCGCTGCGCGGTAGTTTATACTGCTCGCCGTCCGGGCCGATCAGTGAACGACTGTTGATATCCAGTTCCCAACCGTTGAACTTGTAGCTTTCAACGCTACGACGCTCTTCGCTGACGGTACCCAGGTTCATGGTACGGGACAGCAGGTTGCGGGCACGGATGGTCAATTCGCGTGGGTTAAACGGTTTGGTGATGTAATCATCCGCGCCGATTTCGAGGCCGAGAATTTTGTCGACTTCGTTATCGCGGCCCGTCAGGAACATCAGCGCAACGTTAGCCTGTTCACGCAGTTCACGCGCTAACAGGAGACCGTTTTTCCCTGGCAGATTGATATCCATGATCACCAGGTTGATGTCATATTCAGAGAGGATCTGATGCATTTCCGCGCCATCTGTCGCTTCGAATACATCATAGCCTTCCGCTTCGAAAATACTTTTCAACGTGTTGCGTGTTACCAACTCGTCTTCAACGATAAGAATGTGCGGGGTCTGCATGTTTGCTACCTAAATTGCCAACTAAATCGAAACAGGAAGTACAAAAGTCCCTGACCTGCCTGATGCATGTCGCAAATTAACATGATCGGCGTAACATGACTAAAGTACGTAATTGCGTTCTTGATGCACTTTCCATCAACGTCAACAACATCATTAGCTTGGTCGTGGGTACTTTCCCTCTGGACCCGACAGTGTCAAAAACGGCTGTCATCCTAACCATTTTAACAGCAACATAACAGGCTAAGACGTACCGGACACCTAATAAAACTACGCTTCGTTGACATATATCAAGTTCAATTGTAGCACGTTAACAGTTTGATGAAATCATCGTAGCTAAATGCTAGCTTTCATCACAAATTTGCAATATTCCAACTAGTTACGTAAGCCAACTAATAAATGCGATGAATCCAAAGAGCAGGATCTATTTTAAATTAAATTATCCTAAATAAACAGCGGGATAACGATGTTCTGTTAACATAAACAGCAATAGTACAGATACGCAATAGTGTAGCGTCTTTTACGAAATCAAAAATGCTTTTTCAGTGATATCCGTTAAAATTTTGTAAATTTGCGAAGCGTAATATGCTTACAAACGCCAGCTAATTTCCTGTAAATTAGTCAAAAAGAGTAATGAAATGCGTGTAACAATCGTTCTTGTCGCTCCCGCCAGAGCGGAAAATATCGGCGCAGCCGCCCGGGCTATGAAGACCATGGGATTTACTGACCTGCGTATTGTCGACAGCCAGGCGCACCTGGAGCCCGCTACCCGTTGGGTCGCACATGGATCTGGAGATATTATTGATAATATTGAGGTTTTCCATACCCTTGCCGACGCGCTCCACGATGTGGATTTTACCGTCGCGACGACAGCCCGCAGCCGGGCAAAATTTCATTACTACGCTTCGCCCGCTGAACTGGTTCCCTTATTACAGGAAAAATCACGATGGATGCGTCATGCCGCGCTGGTTTTTGGCCGTGAGGATTCCGGTTTGACCAATGACGAGCTGGCGCTGGCGGATGTATTGACCGGCGTGCCGATGGCGGCGGATTACCCTTCGCTCAATCTGGGTCAGGCAGTCATGGTGTATTGCTATCAATTAGCAGGTTTAATGCAACAGACCACAGAATCCGTTGATATTGCTGATGAATTGCAGTTACAGGCGTTACGCGCGCGCTTTTTACGCCTGCTAACGACTCTGGAGGCAGCCGATGACCACAAATTAACCGACTGGCTACAACAGCGAATCGGTCTGCTGGGACAGCGAGATACGGTAATGTTGCACCGTTTGGTCCATGATATTGAAAAAAAACTAACAAAATAACGTGCTGTGATTTTTAAAATAATAAGAGATTACGTCTGGTTGCAAGAGATCATGACAGGGGGAATTGGTTGAAAGTAAATATATCGCCAGCAGCACATGAACAAGTTTCGGAATGTGATCAATTTAAAAATTTATTGACTTAGGCGGGCAGATACTTTAACCAATATAGGAATACAAGACAGACAAATAAAAATGACAGAGTACACAACATCCATGAACCGCATCAGCACCACCACCATTACCACCATCACCATTACCACAGGTAACGGTGCGGGCTGACGCGTACAGGAAACACAGAAAAAAGCCCGCACCTGAACAGTGCGGGCTTTTTTTTCGACCAGAGATCACGAGGTAACAACCATGCGAGTGTTGAAGTTCGGCGGTACATCAGTGGCAAATGCAGAACGTTTTCTGCGTGTTGCCGATATTCTGGAAAGCAATGCCAGGCAAGGGCAGGTAGCGACCGTACTTTCCGCCCCCGCGAAAATTACCAACCATCTGGTGGCGATGATTGAAAAAACTATCGGCGGCCAGGATGCTTTGCCGAATATCAGCGATGCCGAACGTATTTTTTCTGACCTGCTCGCAGGACTTGCCAGCGCGCAGCCGGGATTCCCGCTTGCACGGTTGAAAATGGTTGTCGAACAAGAATTCGCTCAGATCAAACATGTTCTGCATGGTATCAGCCTGCTGGGTCAGTGCCCGGATAGCATCAACGCCGCGCTGATTTGCCGTGGCGAAAAAATGTCGATCGCGATTATGGCGGGACTCCTGGAGGCGCGTGGGCATCGCGTCACGGTGATCGATCCGGTAGAAAAACTGTTGGCGGTGGGCCATTACCTTGAATCTACCGTCGATATCGCGGAATCGACTCGCCGTATCGCCGCCAGCCAGATCCCAGCCGATCACATGATCCTGATGGCGGGCTTTACCGCCGGTAATGAAAAGGGTGAACTGGTGGTGCTGGGCCGTAATGGTTCCGACTATTCCGCCGCCGTGCTGGCCGCCTGTTTACGCGCTGACTGCTGTGAAATCTGGACTGACGTCGATGGCGTGTATACCTGTGACCCACGTCAGGTGCCGGACGCCAGGCTGCTGAAATCGATGTCCTACCAGGAAGCGATGGAACTCTCTTACTTCGGCGCCAAAGTCCTTCACCCTCGCACCATAACGCCTATCGCCCAGTTCCAGATCCCCTGTCTGATTAAAAATACCGGCAATCCGCAGGCGCCAGGAACGCTGATCGGCGCGTCCAGCGACGATGATAATCTGCCGGTTAAAGGGATCTCTAACCTTAACAACATGGCGATGTTTAGCGTCTCCGGCCCGGGAATGAAAGGGATGATTGGGATGGCGGCGCGTGTTTTCGCCGCCATGTCTCGCGCCGGGATCTCGGTGGTGCTCATTACCCAGTCCTCCTCTGAGTACAGCATCAGCTTCTGTGTGCCGCAGAGTGACTGCGCGCGTGCCCGACGTGCGATGCAGGATGAGTTCTATCTGGAGCTGAAAGAGGGGCTGCTGGAGCCGCTGGCGGTTACTGAGCGGTTGGCGATTATCTCTGTTGTCGGCGACGGTATGCGCACGCTACGCGGCATTTCAGCAAAATTCTTCGCCGCGCTGGCGCGGGCTAATATCAATATCGTGGCGATCGCTCAGGGATCTTCTGAGCGTTCCATTTCTGTGGTGGTGAATAACGACGATGCCACCACCGGCGTGCGGGTAACGCACCAGATGCTGTTCAATACCGATCAGGTGATTGAAGTGTTTGTCATTGGCGTCGGCGGCGTCGGCGGCGCGCTACTGGAACAGCTTAAACGTCAGCAAACCTGGCTGAAGAACAAGCACATCGATCTACGCGTGTGCGGCGTGGCAAACTCAAAGGCGTTGCTAACCAATGTGCATGGCCTGAATCTTGACAACTGGCAGGCGGAACTGGCGCAAGCGAACGCGCCGTTCAATCTGGGACGCTTAATTCGCCTGGTGAAAGAATATCATCTACTCAATCCGGTGATTGTTGATTGTACCTCCAGTCAGGCGGTGGCCGACCAGTATGCCGACTTCCTGCGTGAAGGATTCCATGTGGTGACGCCAAACAAGAAAGCGAACACCTCGTCGATGGACTACTACCATCAGCTACGTTTCGCCGCCGCGCAATCACGGCGCAAATTCTTGTATGACACCAACGTCGGTGCCGGTTTGCCGGTGATCGAAAACCTGCAAAACCTGCTGAATGCGGGTGATGAACTGCAAAAATTTTCCGGCATTCTTTCCGGGTCGCTCTCTTTTATTTTCGGTAAACTGGAAGAGGGGATGAGTCTCTCACAGGCGACCGCGCTGGCGCGCGAGATGGGCTATACCGAACCCGATCCGCGCGACGATCTTTCCGGTATGGATGTGGCGCGGAAACTGTTGATCCTCGCCCGCGAGACGGGCCGCGAGCTGGAGCTTTCCGATATTGTGATTGAACCGGTGTTGCCGGACGGGTTTGACGCCTCCGGCGATGTGACCACCTTTATGGCGCATCTGCCGCAGCTTGACGACGCGTTTGCCGCCCGTGTGGCGAAAGCTCGTGATGAAGGTAAGGTATTGCGCTATGTGGGCAATATCGAAGAGGATGGCGTGTGCCGCGTGAAGATTGCCGAAGTTGATGGTAACGATCCGCTCTTCAAAGTGAAAAACGGTGAAAACGCGCTGGCGTTCTACAGCCACTATTATCAGCCCTTGCCGTTGGTGCTGCGCGGCTACGGCGCAGGCAATGATGTGACGGCGGCGGGCGTGTTTGCCGATCTGTTACGGACCCTCTCATGGAAGTTAGGAGTTTAACATGGTGAAAGTGTATGCCCCGGCTTCCAGCGCGAACATGAGCGTCGGTTTCGACGTGTTGGGCGCAGCCGTCACACCCGTTGACGGCACGTTGCTGGGCGATGTGGTATCCGTTGAAGCAGCGGACCATTTCCGTCTGCATAACCTGGGGCGATTTGCCGATAAACTGCCGCCGGAGCCGCGTGAAAATATTGTTTATCAGTGCTGGGAACGTTTTTGCCAGGCATTGGGGAAAACCATCCCGGTGGCGATGACGCTGGAAAAAAATATGCCGATTGGTTCCGGGTTAGGGTCCAGCGCCTGTTCCGTCGTCGCCGCGCTGGTCGCGATGAATGAGCACTGCGGCAAACCGTTAAACGACACGCGTCTGTTGGCGCTGATGGGCGAGCTGGAAGGCCGTATCTCCGGCAGCATCCATTACGATAACGTCGCGCCGTGCTTTCTTGGTGGTATGCAGTTGATGATTGAAGAAAACGGCATTATTAGTCAACAGGTGCCGGGCTTTGATGAGTGGCTATGGGTACTGGCTTATCCGGGCATTAAAGTTTCCACCGCAGAAGCACGGGCCATTTTGCCTGCGCAGTATCGCCGTCAGGATTGCATTGCGCATGGACGGCATCTGGCCGGTTTTATTCACGCCTGTTACTCGCGGCAGCCGCAGCTTGCCGCCGCGCTGATGAAAGATGTTATTGCCGAACCATACCGCGCGCGTTTACTGCCGGGCTTTAGCCAGGCGCGGCAGGCGGTGTCGGAGATCGGCGCGCTGGCGAGCGGGATTTCCGGGTCGGGGCCGACGCTGTTTGCGCTATGCGATAAACCGGAGACGGCGCAGCGCGTCGCGGACTGGCTGAGCAAACATTATCTGCAAAATCAGGAAGGCTTCGTTCATATTTGCCGGCTGGATACGGCGGGCGCACGAGTAGTGGGATAATCAATGAAACTCTATAATCTGAAAGACCATAATGAGCAGGTCAGCTTTGCGCAGGCCGTCACGCAAGGACTGGGCAAACAGCAGGGACTTTTTTTTCCGCACGATCTGCCGGAGTTTAGCCTGACGGAAATTGATGAGATGCTCAACCAGGACTTTGTCAGCCGTAGCGCAAAGATCCTCTCGGCATTTATTGGCGATGAAATACCGCAGCAAATTCTGGAAGAGCGCGTCCGCGCGGCGTTTGCGTTCCCGGCGCCGGTAGCGCAGGTAGAAAGCGATGTCGGTTGCCTGGAGCTGTTCCATGGTCCGACGCTGGCCTTTAAAGACTTCGGCGGGCGTTTTATGGCGCAAATGCTGACGCATATCAGCGGCGACAAACCGGTGACGATTCTGACCGCAACGTCAGGTGATACCGGCGCGGCGGTGGCTCACGCGTTCTATGGCCTGGAAAATGTGCGGGTCGTCATTCTCTACCCGCGCGGTAAAATCAGTCCGTTGCAGGAAAAACTGTTCTGTACTCTGGGCGGCAACATTGAAACCGTGGCGATCGACGGCGATTTCGACGCTTGCCAGGCGCTGGTGAAACAGGCATTTGATGACGAAGAACTGAAAACGGCGCTGGGGCTGAATTCGGCTAATTCAATTAATATCAGCCGCCTGTTGGCGCAAATTTGCTACTACTTTGAAGCCGTGGCGCAACTGCCGCAGGGGGCGCGTAACCAACTGGTGATCTCCGTCCCCAGCGGCAACTTTGGCGATTTGACGGCAGGACTGCTGGCGAAGTCGTTAGGCCTGCCGGTGAAACGCTTTATCGCCGCTACCAACGTCAACGACACGGTGCCGCGTTTTCTGCATGACGGGAAGTGGGCGCCGAAAGCGACGCAGGCGACCCTGTCGAATGCGATGGATGTCAGCCAGCCGAATAACTGGCCGCGCGTGGAGGAGCTATTCCGCCGTAAAATCTGGCGCCTGACTGAGCTGGGCTATGCGGCGGTGGATGATACTACGACACAGCAGACGATGCGCGAGCTGAAAGCGAAAGGTTATATCTCGGAACCTCATGCGGCGGTAGCGTATCGGGCATTACGCGACCAGTTAAACCCTGGCGAGTATGGCTTGTTTCTCGGAACGGCGCATCCGGCGAAGTTTAAAGAAAGCGTGGAGTCCATTCTGGGAGAAACTCTGGCCTTGCCTGAAGCGCTCGCCGAACGCGCCGACCTGCCGCTGCTTTCACATCATTTGCCTGCGGATTTTGCCGCCCTGCGTAAGCTGATGATGACCCGCCAGTAACCATTGCGCCCGGTGGCGCTGTCGCTTACCGGGCCTATGGGGTGGTGTCGATTTGTAGGCCGGATAAGGCGTAACCGCCATCCGGCGATGCCGTTACTGCTCGTAGCGTTTAAAGACCAGCTCGTCTTGTGTGGAGGTTTCTTCATCAAAGAAATACCCTTCACGGTCAAACGCGGTAAGCTGTTCCGGCTTCGTTAAGCGGTTTTCAATAATAAAACGGCTCATCAGTCCGCGCGCTTTTTTGGCGTAGAAGCTTATCACCTTAAACTTGCCGTTTTTCTCATCAAGGAACACGGGCTTAATCAGTTCGGCATTCAGTTTCTTCGGCTTCACCGATTTAAAATATTCCTCGGAGGCCAGATTCACCACCACCCGATCGCCCTGCGCCTCAAGCGCTTCGTTGAGCTTATCGGTAATGATATCGCCCCAGAATTGATAAAGATCTTTGCCGCGCGGATTCTCCAGGCGAATCCCCATCTCCAGACGATAAGGCTGCATTAAATCCAGCGGGCGCAATACGCCATACAAGCCAGAGAGCATACGCAGATGCTGTTGAGCAAAATCAAAATCCGCGTCGTTGAACGTTTCCGCCTGTAGGCCGGTATAAACATCGCCTTTGAACGCCAGAATCGCCTGGCGTGCATTATCCGGCGTAAAATGAGGCTGCCAGTCATGAAAACGCGTGGCGTTGAGATCCGCCAGTTTGTCGCTAATTCCCATCAGCCTGGAAATTTGCGGCGCCGAAAGCTGGCGGGCCTGTTGAATAAGCTGCTGGCTGTGATCCAACAGCTCCGGCTGGGTATAGCGGGTCGTGGCCAGCGGGCTTTGATAATCAAGCGTTTTTGCAGGTGAAATCAGAATCAGCATATCCAGTCCTTGCAGGGAATTTTCTGCGACTTTAGCAAAAAAACGCCGCAGAGTTGACCGATGGTTGCGATTGTCGGCTTAATCGCGCGATGCCGCATCCCAGGTATCTGGCGCCAGTTGTGGTTCGATATCCGGGAAGCGCCGCGGATCGAACTGCGGTCTTACGCCCAGTTTCCGTTGTCGCAGATAATCGCTGGCGAGGGTATACACCACCGGTGAGAGCAACAAAATCGCCGTCAGATTGGTAATGGCCATACAGGCCATGATCATGTCAGCGAGCTGCCATATCAGCGGAAAACTGATAAGCGTACCGGCGATAACCATGCCAAGCGTCGCAAGGCGTAATAGCCAGATGGCCTTTGCGTTATGTAACCGCAGAAAAAACAGATTGTTTTCAGCGTAAATATAGTTGGCGACGATAGAACTGAACGCGAACAGAATGACGATAAGCGCGACAAAACTGGCGCCCCATTCACCGGTCAACGAAACCATTGCATGTTGGAGAAGCTGAATGCCTTCTGTTGACGAGTGGGACGCGTGATTCCCCGCCAGCAGGATAATCATCGCGCTGGCGGTACAGATGATAATGGTGTCGCTGAATACGCCAATCATTTGCACAATCCCCTGCGCGACTGGGTGAGGGGGATACGACGTTGCCGCCGCGGCCGCATTAGGCGTTGACCCCATACCCGCTTCATTAGAGAACATCCCACGCTGAAAACCGCTGGTAATAGCCTGAGTGAGCGTATATCCGGCTGCGCCTGCCGCGGCTTCCTGCCAGCCAAATGCGCTTTTGACTATCGAGGCGATAACGCCAGGCATTTGCTCAATATGCCAGAAGCAAATGAATACGCTGCCGGCGACCCACAATAACGCGATGAGGGGAATCAGCCATTGCATCAGGCGGGCGACGCCTTTTATGCCGCGAATGATAATTAACAGGGCACAGAACGCCAGAGCAATGCCGGAGATAAGTGGCGGAATGTTGAAGGCGAAATGGAGCGCGCGTGAGACGGCATTCGCCTGCACGCTATTAAAAATCAACCCGTAGGCGACGAGCAGAAAGAGGGCGAAAACCACGCCCATCCAGCGCATTCCCAGCCCGCGCGCCATATACCACGCCGGGCCGCCGCGGAACTGGCCTGTCGGGTCACGTTCTTTATAAAGCTGGGCAAGCGAACACTCGGCGAAGGAGGTCGCCATGCCAATGATGGCCGAGACCCACATCCAGAATACCGCGCCGGGACCGCCTGCGGCGATAGCCAGCGCCACGCCGGCCAGATTACCGCTGCCAATCCGCGCCGCGAGGCTGGTACACAGCGCCTGAAATGACGTCAGGCCGCCTGGCTGCGGGCTAAGGCTGCCTTTCAGACTGCGGCCAAATTGGCGAATATAACGAAACTGAATGAATCCGGTACGCCAGGTAAACCAACATCCTGCGCCGAGCAGCAGGTAAATCATTACCGAGCCCCAGAGTATTTCGTTAATAAAACTGAAAAACTCAGGCATTAACGTCCCTCTTGTTGATGCCGGCACGCTTTGATAATCCTGTATAAGCGTGACCCATGATGTAGATGACCTTGTCAGACTAATATTAACGGCAGTTTACCATAAATACGGCGGTATCCTTTAATTGCGCATCAACCGTCGGCAGATACGCAAACAGTGCACAAGGGCAGCCAGGTGCATGTAGGCGGTTGCGCTGTGAGTGCGTCGTGTTATCATCAGGGTAGACCGGTTACATCCCCTAACAAGCTGTTTAAAGAGAAACTCTATCATGACGGACAAATTGACCTCCCTTCGTCAGTTCACCACCGTAGTGGCTGATACCGGAGATATCGCGGCAATGAAGCTGTACCAGCCGCAGGATGCTACAACTAACCCTTCTCTCATTCTTAACGCAGCGCAAATCCCGGAATATCGTAAGCTGATTGACGATGCTGTCGCCTGGGCGAAACAGCAGAGCAGCAACCGCGCGCAGCAGGTTGTTGACGCGACCGATAAGCTGGCGGTGAATATTGGCCTGGAAATCCTGAAGCTGGTGCCGGGGCGTATTTCTACCGAAGTTGACGCGCGTCTGTCTTATGACACTGAAGCGTCTATCGCCAAAGCAAAACGTATCATTAAACTCTACAATGATGCGGGTATCAGCAACGATCGTATCCTGATCAAGCTGGCGTCCACCTGGCAGGGCATTCGCGCAGCCGAACAGCTGGAAAAAGAAGGCATCAACTGTAACCTGACGCTGCTGTTCTCCTTCGCGCAGGCGCGTGCGTGCGCCGAAGCGGGCGTCTACCTGATCTCGCCGTTCGTAGGTCGTATTCTTGACTGGTATAAAGCCAATACCGACAAGAAAGACTATGCGCCAGCTGAAGATCCGGGCGTGGTTTCCGTAACGGAAATCTACGAGTACTACAAACAGCATGGTTACGAAACCGTCGTTATGGGCGCAAGCTTCCGTAACGTAGGCGAAATTCTGGAGCTGGCGGGCTGCGACCGTCTGACTATCGCGCCGGCATTGCTGAAAGAACTGGCGGAAAGCGAAGGGGCGATTGAGCGTAAGCTCTCTTTCTCCGGCGAAGTCAAAGCGCGTCCGGAACGCATTACCGAAGCCGAGTTCCTGTGGCAGCATCACCAGGATCCGATGGCGGTTGACAAACTGGCGGATGGTATCCGTAAGTTTGCGGTAGACCAGGAAAAACTGGAAAAAATGATCGGCGATCTGCTGTAATCCTGACAGATTGCATGACAATAGCCCGCTTTCCGGCTGAGAGCGGGCTATTTTTTTATTAATGCTGCAGTGACGGGCGCTCTTCTGCGCTAACGCCGGTCATTTCGGTGATATCGGCCATCGGAATAAAATTTTCCAGCATGGCCCGCGCAATAATCTGCTGTCCGCTAACCCAATGGTTTACCTGTTCCGGGATTTAGTATTGCTGTCCATTCGCGTGTATGATTCTGCATAACGAGACTGTTTTAACGGAATAATTATGGATACCTTACGTATTGGCTTAGTTTCTATCTCCGACCGCGCTTCAAGCGGCGTTTACCAGGATAAAGGCATTCCTGCGCTTGAGGAGTGGCTCGCTTCTGCACTGACCACGCCTTTCGAGGTCCAACGGCGCTTAATTCCTGATGAACAGGAAATTATCGAGCAAACGTTGTGTGAACTGGTCGATGAGATGAGCTGTCATCTGGTGCTGACCACTGGCGGTACCGGTCCGGCACGTCGCGACGTCACGCCGGACGCGACCCTTGCCATCGCTGACCGTGAAATGCCAGGTTTTGGCGAGCAGATGCGCCAGATCAGCCTGCGCTTTGTGCCGACCGCCATTCTTTCCCGCCAGGTGGGCGTTATCCGTAAACAGGCGTTAATTCTTAATCTGCCTGGACAGCCAAAATCGATCAAAGAAACGCTGGAAGGCGTAAAAGCGGACGATGGCAGCGTTAGCGTGCCGGGCATTTTTGCGAGCGTGCCGTATTGCATACAGCTGCTTGACGGGCCGTATGTCGAAACCGCGCCGGAAGTGGTTGCCGCTTTCCGTCCGAAGAGCGCCAGACGTGAGAATATGTCATCCTGACCGGAAGATACTGATAGTAGGGTTATTCCTCCCGGTGCGGGAGGAATAAAGAGATTTAGTGCGCTTCGCCGATTGGCAGAATAGTGCGGCCAAATTGCTCGTTTAGCACTTCACCCATCGCCAGATAAATAGCGCTGGCACCGCAAACCAGACCAACCCAGCCTGCGATATGGATAATGGCTTCGTTACCGGTGATATTGCCGACCGCCAGCAGAGCGAACAGTACGGTCAGGCTCAGGAAAACAAATTGCAGCGCGCGGGCGGCTTTCAGCGTACCAAAGAACATAAACAGCGTGAACACGCCCCACAGACCTAAATAAGCGCCGAGTAGCTGAGCGTCAGGCGCATCCGTCAGGCCCATTTTCGGCATCAGCAGGATAGCGACCAGCGTCAGCCAGAACGAACCGTAAGAGGTAAAGGCCGTTAAACCAAAGGTATTGCCTTTTTTGTACTCCAGCAGACCGGCAAAAATTTGCGCGATACCGCCGTAGAAAATCCCCATCGCCAGAATAATACCGTCCAGGGCGAAAAAACCGGCATTGTGCAGGTTAAGCAGAATGGTGGTCATGCCGAAGCCCATCAGGCCCAGCGGTGCCGGATTAGCCAACTTAGTGTTGCCCATAATTCCTCAAAATCATCATAATTGAATGGTGAAATAGTTTCCCAGAATAACGAGTTCCGTATTCGGGGCGCGGCATAATAATCAGGGGGAAGAGGACTGTCTATGATCTAATAAGGGGGAAAAGAAAATATTTCCCCCTGTGAGGGCATTCACGCCTGAACGGCTGCCATCATTCGTCGCAGGCAGGCTATTTGCAACACCGCCGGAATAGTCACGCGATACGCGCTGCCGCTCATCGCTTTGACGCCGTTTAACGCCGCGCCGACCGGGCCGCCAAGACCTGCGCCGCGCAGCAATCCGTGGCCCAGGATGCTCATTGCGGCATGGGTACGCAAAATGCGGGTAAGCTGGGTGGAAAGCAGGTGGGAGACCCCTTTTGCCAGACTGCGATCTTTCATGAGCAGCGGCAGCAGTTCTTCCAGTTCAGAAACTTTGGCGTCTACGGCTTGCAGAAATTCCTGCTTATGCGCCGCGTCCATCTTCTGCCAGGTATGACGTAAAAAATGCTCCAGCAGTTGCTGTTCTATTTCAAACGTCGATATGCTTTTATCTGCTTTGAGTTTTAGCCGCTTTGCGACATCCAGCAGAATCGCGCGGTACTGTTTTCCGTGTCCGCGCAATTTGTTGGCGATACTGTCGCCGCCGTAATGCTGAAACTCGCCGGCAATGAGCTGCCAGTTACGGCGGTGTTGCTCCGGGTGACCTTCCATCGCTTTGAACAGCTCGTTATGACTAAGGACGCTCGACAAGCGAGCTTTGCCCTTTTCGTTATGCGTCAGCAAACGGGCGAAATCGGCGAGTTGTTCTTCGCTACAATGCTGAAGAAAGTCTAAATCCTCGTCGTGTAAATAAGTGACGTTCATTTTCAGTCTGGCTTTTGGAATAGAAATAACAGCGATTAATCGTCGCCAATGACTTTAAGTCTCGCCATATCGGAAGAATTTACCGTATGGCCTGAGAAGGTAATCTTTGATACGCAGCGTTTGTTGTCGTTTTCGCTATTAATATTGATCCAGCCTGTCGTCTGGCCCTCTTTGATTGAGGAAGGGACGTTCAGGTTTTGGCTGGCGCTACGCGCAGTTTTAAAATAGACGGATGCGCCGCTAAGTTCGATGTCGCCGTGATCCGCCGTGAGTTGAATGCGCTTCACGATGCGGCAGACGGGAATTTTCAGCGCGAGATCGTTCGTTTCATTTCTGGGCATGGCAATAACACCCAGTATTTTATGGTCGTTCGCGTGCGCGACGCTACTTAACGCCAGGCCGAAAAGCAGGCCGGCGGAAATCGTTAACACAGATCGCATGGAATTTCTCTTTGACGGGTTCAATAAGCAATTACCGTCTATCATACTCTGCTCATGGCAACGATTCAGTTTTGTAATCTTTTCTTTTTATTACAATTTTTCCGTGAATGGTATTCGTTGTTTAATTTATTTCATGAATATTTATCTGTCTGGTTTTCCATCGCGCCCTCTCGTCACTAAAAAATTTTTTCATCTCCCCCTTGATGACGTGGGTTACGACCCCATCTTGTAGTCAACCGCAGTGGTGAGTCTGAAAAAAAACGATTCAGGGTAGTTGAAACCGCACGTTTCGCCCTTATTACAGATTCACAACCACATGATGACCGAATTTTTAGTGGAGACGTTTAGATGGGTAAAATTATTGGTATCGACCTGGGTACTACCAACTCTTGTGTAGCGATTATGGATGGAACGCAGGCACGCGTGCTGGAGAACGCCGAGGGCGATCGCACTACGCCTTCTATCATTGCTTATACCCAGGATGGTGAAACTCTGGTTGGTCAGCCGGCTAAACGTCAGGCAGTGACAAACCCGCAAAACACCCTGTTTGCGATTAAACGCCTGATTGGCCGCCGCTTCCAGGACGAAGAAGTTCAACGTGACGTTTCTATCATGCCGTACAAAATCATCGGCGCCGACAACGGCGACGCATGGCTTGATGTGAAAGGTCAGAAAATGGCGCCGCCGCAGATTTCTGCCGAAGTGCTGAAGAAAATGAAGAAAACGGCTGAAGATTATCTGGGCGAACCGGTAACTGAAGCGGTTATCACCGTACCGGCTTACTTTAACGATGCTCAGCGTCAGGCTACCAAAGACGCCGGCCGTATCGCAGGTCTGGAAGTCAAACGTATCATCAACGAACCGACTGCCGCAGCGCTGGCTTACGGTCTGGATAAAGAAGTCGGCAACCGTACTATCGCGGTTTACGACCTCGGTGGTGGTACTTTCGATATCTCTATTATCGAAATCGACGAAGTTGATGGCGAAAAAACCTTTGAAGTTCTGGCAACCAACGGTGATACCCACCTGGGTGGTGAAGACTTCGATACCCGCCTGATCAACTACCTCGTTGACGAGTTTAAGAAAGATCAGGGCATTGACCTGCGTAACGATCCGCTGGCAATGCAGCGCCTGAAAGAAGCCGCAGAAAAAGCCAAAATCGAGCTGTCTTCTGCGCAGCAGACCGACGTGAACCTGCCGTACATTACCGCAGATGCCACCGGTCCGAAACACATGAACATCAAAGTGACTCGTGCGAAACTGGAAAGCCTGGTTGAAGATCTGGTGAACCGTTCTATCGAGCCGCTGAAAGTCGCACTGCAGGACGCTGGCCTGTCCGTGTCTGATATCAACGACGTGATCCTCGTCGGCGGTCAGACCCGTATGCCAATGGTGCAGAAAAAAGTGGCTGAGTTCTTTGGTAAAGAGCCGCGTAAAGACGTTAACCCGGACGAAGCTGTGGCTATCGGCGCAGCGGTTCAGGGCGGCGTTCTGACCGGCGACGTGAAAGACGTACTGCTGCTGGACGTTACCCCGCTGTCTCTGGGTATCGAAACGATGGGTGGCGTGATGACTCCGCTTATCACCAAAAACACCACCATCCCGACCAAGCACAGCCAGGTGTTCTCTACTGCGGAAGACAACCAGTCTGCGGTAACCATCCATGTGCTGCAGGGTGAGCGTAAACGTGCGTCTGATAACAAATCTCTGGGTCAGTTCAACCTGGATGGTATCAACCCGGCGCCGCGCGGTATGCCGCAGATCGAAGTTACCTTCGATATCGATGCTGACGGTATCCTGCACGTTTCCGCGAAAGACAAAAATAGCGGTAAAGAGCAGAAGATCACCATCAAGGCATCTTCTGGTCTGAACGAGGAAGAAATTCAGAAAATGGTTCGCGATGCAGAAGCGAACGCTGAATCCGACCGTAAGTTCGAAGAGCTGGTTCAGACCCGTAACCAGGGCGACCATCTGCTGCACAGCACCCGTAAGCAGGTTGAAGAAGCAGGCGATAAACTGCCGGCTGATGACAAAACCGCTATCGAGTCTGCCCTGAGCGCGCTGGAAACTGCCCTGAAAGGCGAAGATAAAGCCGCTATCGAAGCGAAAATGCAGGAACTGGCGCAGGTTTCCCAGAAACTGATGGAAATCGCTCAGCAGCAACATGCGCAGCAGCAGGCTGGCTCCGCTGACGCTTCTGCAAACAACGCGAAAGATGACGACGTTGTCGACGCTGAGTTTGAAGAAGTAAAAGATAAAAAATAATCGCCCTTTGAACGGGTAATTACTGGCACGGGCGAAGAGGTTTCCTCTCCGCCCGTGTATGCATGTTAAGGGCAGATAAAAAGAGATGGCGAAAAGAGATTACTACGAGATTTTAGGCGTTTCCAAAACAGCGGAAGAGCGTGAAATCAAAAAGGCGTATAAGCGCCTGGCCATGAAATATCATCCGGACCGCAATCAGGGTGATAAAGAGGCCGAAGCTAAATTTAAAGAGATTAAAGAAGCCTATGAAGTGCTGACCGATGCGCAAAAACGCGCAGCCTACGATCAGTATGGTCACGCCGCGTTTGAACAAGGCGGTATGGGCGGCGGATTTGGCGGCGGCTTTAATGGCGGCGCTGATTTCAGTGATATCTTTGGTGACGTTTTTGGCGATATCTTTGGCGGCGGGCGTGGTCGCCAACGTGCGGCGCGTGGGGCTGATTTGCGTTATAACATGGATCTCACCCTGGAAGAAGCGGTGCGTGGCGTGACCAAAGAGATCCGTATTCCGACGCTGGAGGAGTGCGACGTTTGCCACGGCAGCGGCGCGAAAGCTGGCACGCAACCGCAAACCTGTCCGACCTGTCATGGTTCTGGTCAGGTACAGATGCGCCAGGGATTCTTTGCTGTACAGCAGACCTGCCCACACTGTCAGGGACGCGGTACGCTGATCAAAGATCCGTGCCATAAATGCCACGGTCATGGGCGTGTTGAAAAGAGTAAAACTCTGTCCGTTAAAATCCCGGCGGGCGTGGATACCGGCGATCGTATTCGTCTGGCAGGCGAGGGCGAAGCGGGCGAGCATGGCGCACCGGCAGGCGACTTGTACGTTCAGGTCCAGGTGAAACAACACCCTATTTTCGAGCGTGAAGGCAATAATCTTTATTGCGAAGTGCCGATCAACTTTGCGATGGCGGCGCTGGGCGGTGAAATTGAAGTGCCGACGTTAGATGGTCGCGTGATGCTGAAAGTACCGAGCGAAACACAAACGGGCAAGTTGTTCCGTATGCGCGGCAAAGGCGTGAAGTCCGTACGCGGTGGCGCGCAGGGCGATTTGCTCTGCCGTGTGGTGGTTGAAACGCCGGTCGGTCTGAGCGAAAAACAGAAGCAATTGCTAAAAGATCTTCAGGAAAGTTTTGGCGGCCCGACGGGAGAGAAAAACAGCCCGCGTTCAAAAAGCTTCTTTGACGGCGTGAAAAAATTCTTTGACGATTTGACTCGCTAATCTTTTTCCCGTTGTATTTTTCTTCAGCCCGGGTGTTTATCCGGGCTTTTTTCTGCCTGTACGCGCCCAGGCTTCTGTTAAACGCATCGTATCCTCTCATTTGTTGATATTTTGTTTTTACTGATAAACAAATTGATGTTAATCAGCAGTTTTGTATACGCTTATTCTTTAAAAAAACGTGATGTGATGACATTAACAATTGCTTTTTTAGATGCTGTGAATTGATTTATCTTGAGTATTATCTATATTGCTTTTTTTAGTTTCCGGAGGCAGACAGCGAATGGGATCGAAAGGTGCCAACAAGAGCTTTGATTATAATTTAATCAAAATTCTTGACGCTGTTATTTTGTCAGGAAATGCGGCTATGGCGGCAAAAAAGCTAGGCATTACACCGGCTGCCGTCTCTATGGCGTTAAAGCGCCTGCAGAGTTATTACCCGGAAGAACTGTTTAGCAGAGGGAAAGGCGGGCTCATCCCCACAGCTAAGGCTGTCGACATTTACCAAAATTTCAGTCAGGTGATGAAACTGGTGGATGACACATTTCTCTGTAATAGCAAAAAAGATGAAGCGTTCCAGATAACGTTATTAGGCAGTGATATTGTTGAAAGCTATTATCTTTCTCAGCTCTATAACAGCGATATTTTTGACCGTATTTTGATAAATCATTTCTCTGTCAGAAATATGAATCGGGAGCGTATCAGCGAACTTCTGTTTACTGCGCAAGGCGATCTGTTGATTGGTGCCGAACCTTTGCTGGAGTCCGGCATAGAGAATCAAATTATTGATAGTTTTAAATCATTTGTTTGTATCTGTAGCAGTAAACACATGCTGAGTACCCTCTCACAGCTATCGCTACATCATTTTTATTCTTCGCGTCATGCGTTATATCAGCCGGGGATGGGGGCTTCAGTGATATATCATGATAGCGAGTTATTTAAGGATGAGCTTTACTATACTGGCAGGCGTATTGTCGGCTATCGCAGTGATTCGCTTAACGGTTTGATGAGCATGATCGAACGAACCTCATTGATTGCATTGATGCCTTTGAAATTAGCGCTTTTTTATAAAAACCATCGTAAATATGACATTAAATTTATTCAGCCTCCGCCCGAACTGGCTTTGAAGTCAGTTCAGGTCTATGCATCCTGGAATAAAAATAGTAGAAATATATCGACGATTAATGAGATGGTAAGTATGTTACAAACGCTTTCCTCCTTCCGTCGCTAATACACCTCATTTTTACGCTTTGATTTAATATGGTTTTAAATGATGTGCTTTGATTTTCACCCGTCTGACAGGGCGCTTACACTCCTTGTGTTAATTATTCATTTATAATGATTTCGGAGTGTTAAAATGTCTATTCCCAACCATGTGTCGACAACGGAAGTTGTGCTATTGGAGCTAGAGATCTTACTCACTATTATTTCGATTGGCGCGTGGGGAGGCTTTGTCAGCTATCTTTTACGCAAAGATAAGACAGAATATAATAGTTCTCATGAAAGTATAAAATATTGCTTAACGCAGATCGTGATTTCCTGCTTCACCAGTTTCTTGTTAAGCGCGATTGCGATCGAAAAAGAATGCAGTTTCAACATTGTTCTGTTGGCGGCAGGCTTAGGCGGTGTTTTCGCGAGTCCGATCTTAAAAATTCTTGGGCGGCGGATTAAAAAAATTATCGAAGGAAATAATTCAGATTAATTATCATTCACGGTATCAGGCTCATCCGTGAGCCTTTTACGCGTCTTTTTTCAGCCTGGTCTAGGTCACTCTATTCTTGATCCAGCCATAAATAAATTGTTCGTTATTGTGGTTTTTCTCAGCAACGTTTAAGTAGTACGTGCCCTGACTGCAATTGAGAGCTTTCACCAAAACGGCTTCCCCTTCCTGGCCTCGCCAGGCCAAATAATGTTCGAGAGCGGCAAGCGTCCGCGGACCAATATTGCCATCCACATGAACATCCGGGTAGCGTTTACCTTGGTGATTAAAGACGTTCAACCAGCGTTGCAGCCACGCGCTGGGGTGGTAAGCGCCTATGTTGACTGCCGCATCGCACAGCTCGAAGGAGACTGGCCACGATAGCGTCGAGATGACATCAAAGCCTGGTTTTATCCAGTAATCCTCTTCGAGAATCGCGTAGGCTTCAGCGCGGGTCAGATCCCGCATATCGCCAGCATAGCCATGCGCTCGCGCCGTGGCTTCGGTAATGCCCCAATGGGTGGCGCCGCCTTTATCTTTAGGGTTAAATACGTAACCGCCTTCAAGCGCAATAATTCCATCTATAATTGGATTCATCTTCCCTTTCCTTCGCTTAGTGAATATGCAGATACATGAGAGAACCTAACGTTACTGAAAATACGGTCGTCAGGGCAGCGATGGTTTGCCGTACAATCTGTTTTTTTCTTCCCTTTGTTTCGCTATCCGTCGCGATAATGGCGATATCACTATTAACTTTGAGGCCTTGTCTTGGAATGGTAATAAAAAGATCGTTAATACCAAGCGCTTTAAGGTCACGTCTGATTAAATAGAGAATCTGCGTTAGATTTGCATCATTAACATAGTGGCTTCGACTTCCCCATAACGCGGTGGTTATTTTTTGTCGCTCGATAATCTCCAGATGAGCATTCTCGATGATGAAACTGAGACATTTGGCTCTCATCGCAGTCATTTTAATAACCTGTGAATTTGAGACCGTCCTCAGTTCATATTTACCTTCATTGTAAATGCAGTTGCTATTAATGATATAAGTTTTCATAACGTCTTCCTTTAGAAATGTACATCCTGGTTGTCTGTGGTGACTATATTGTATGAGAAATGTCTTAATCCAATAAATGTCACTGGTTTTATTGTATTGTCATTGTCTATAGCGAGTGTAATCACATTATTTCATTGTAATTAAATGATATTTAATTACATGATAAATGATATTTACTATATTCTCACCATAACGGACTAAGCGGGCGCTGAGAGGTGTTGTTTTCTCTTCGACAGACGGTGTTGTTAACCTCATTTTTATGATTTTTATATCATCTAAAAAGATGATGTTTTGTGATTAGCTATTTTTTATGCCTGTAACGATTATGGACCCCGCAGAACGAGCTGCGACAATTTTGAAACGTAAAAGGAAATTTGAAAATGGCTACAAGCAAACTGATTCAAGGCGATACAATTACTGAAACTACTCATGCAGCGAATGGTTTTGACCCTGCAACAAGCGATGATAAAATAAGCTATACTTCCGCTCGTGTTGCGAAACCGGTATACAATAAATATAAAAATTCCACGACTAAACCGAAGGTATTCGGTTATTACACCGACTGGTCACAGTATGACAGCCGTCTGCAAGGCAATATGTCCCAACCGGGCCGTGGTTATGATTTAACCAACGTTTCACCGACGGCTTATGACAAACTGATTTTCGGCTTTGTTGGCATCACCGGTTTCAGAAAAATTGATAAAGAAAACCGCGATGTCGTAGCAGAAGCGGCAGCACAGTGCGGCAAAGTGAAATATGAGCCGACTTTCCTCGATCCGTGGGGTGATTTCCAGTCTTATATCAACCTGGGTTTTGAAACCAGCGGCTGGGATGTTGATCCGAAAACCGTGACCCAGGCTAACGCCAAAGGTATGCTGGGCGCACTGCGTGATATGCAGGCAAAAGCGAAAGCCGCAGGTCACACGCTGGCGCTCTCCATGAGTATCGGCGGCTGGAGCATGAGTAACGGGTTCCACGAAACCGCCGCTTCTGACTCTTCTCGTAAAATCTTCGCCAAAGGCGTGGTGAAACTGTTCAAACAGTTCCCGATGTTCAGCGAAGTGGATATTGACTGGGAATACCCGAACGATGAAGGGGCGGGCAACCCGTTTGGTCCGGAAGATGGCGCTAACTACGCGCTGCTGATTGCCGAACTGCGCAAACAGCTGGATTCCGCTGGTCTGAGCAATGTGAAGATCTCTATCGCTGCTTCCGCGGTGACCACGATTTTTGATCACGCTAAAGTAAAAGATCTGCTGGCTGCCGGCCTGTATGGCATCAACCTGATGACCTATGATTTCTTCGGTACGCCGTGGGCGGAAACGCTGGGCCACCATACCAACCGCAAAGCGCTGGAAGAGGGCGGCTGGGCTGTCGAAACCATCGTTGATCACCTGCTGGCGGAAGGTTTCTCCGCTGACCGTATCAACATCGGTTATGCTGGCTATACCCGTAACGCTCGTCAGGCAGAAATTGAATCCCTGTCGCCGCTGAAAGGTTCTTATAACCCGGGAACAGGTGACACTACAGGTTCTTTCGAATCCGGCACCAGCGAATGGTATGACGTCATTTATAGCTACCTGGATCTGGAAAACCAGAAAGGTCGTAACGGTTTCAACGTTTACACCGACCAGGTCGCTGACGCTGACTACCTGTATAGCCCGGAATCCAAACTGTTTTTATCCCTGGATACGCCGCGTACTGTCAAAGCAAAAGGCGAATATGCAGCGAAACTGGGCCTGGGCGGCGTGTTTACCTGGACTATCGATCAGGACAACGGCGTGCTGGTTAACGCCGTGCGTGAAGGTCTGGGTTATGAAATCGAATCTGAAGTTATCGATATGGAACCGTTCTACTTCGAAGGTATCAATGTAGAAAATGGTGAAGAACAGGGCGATAGCGACGACGCGCAGAAAGTCAACCACGCGCCGAAAGCGGCGATTGAACTGCTGGTCGTAGGCGGATCTACGGTACAGCTGTCTGGCGCAGGTTCTTCTGATGAAGATAGTGATGAGTTGTCCTTTAGCTGGGGCGTGCCTTCTCAAATCGCTGTGGCAGACAAAACGGCAGAAATCATTGAGGTTGTGGTACCGGAAGTTAGCGAAAAAACAGCCTTTCAGTTCACCCTGTTTGTACGCGACTGCTACAACGAACCGTCCTCTCAACAGCGCTTTGTTCTGACGGCTGTGCCTGCGCTATCTCAGGTTCAACCGGAACCGGAAGAGGAAGAAGAGATTATCGTTCCTGTACCGGACGAGGAAGAAGATACCACGCCAGCTGAGGATGATACGCCAGCAGATGACAAAACGTCACCTTACGCACAGTGGGATGCTTTGACCGTTTATGGCGCAAACTGGGGTTCTTTCGAAATCGTTAGCTGGAAAGGCCATAACTATCAGGTGAAATGGTGGTCTATGGGCAACCAGCCTGACCTGAACTGCGGTGTCGGCGGTGCATGGACCGATCTTGGCGCTTACTAATACACGGCATTAAGCACGATGTATTGGGCTTCATGATTCAAGCCCCGGTTTACCGGGGCTTTTCTCCACCAGGGACAGAGGAAGAGTAGACCATGACCATTTCCATCCATGCCAGCGCATTTGACGTCAACAGCTGGTATCAAAAAATCACCTTAACCTTTATTAATGAGAGCGGTAATGCGGTCGATATGAACCATGCCGCAATATCGTTCACGGCCTCCGGGCACATCGATCCATGGGGAAATAGCGGCGGTACGCTCAAAGGGAACCTGCCGCTTACGTTGAACGATAGTTCGTATGGCACGCTGGAAACTAACAACATCATCATTAATAACAGCGATGCATTACTTCTTCAGCCGGGCGAACGCGGGACGCTCTCTTTCAGCCTCGCGGCGACACAGGTGCCGGTAAAAATGTCCACCATCACCTTGATGCTGGCGTCATCGTCATCCGAAGACACAGAGTCTGAAACCTTATCCGATGAGGAGACGCCAGCGATACCCGCCGCAGATGAACACCCCGCCGAACCCGATGCGCCGGAAAAGGATAACAACCTTCAGGAACGCGGCCTTACGCTTAACGTTAGCGAGTTGAATACCGCGAGTTGGTATCAACGCGTCACCTTTACGCTGACCAACCTCTACGCCCAGGCGGTAGATCTCAATCAGCTTCAACTGAATTTTACGGCCAGCGCGCACCCCGACCCCTACAGTCCGTTTCAGGGAACAATGCTGGGGAATCAGGCCGTGACGCTGGCCAGCGATGGGGGATGGCCCATCGAGAAGAATACCATCACCATTAATCATGACGGCGCGCTGATGCTGGCGGCGGGAGATACCGCCGAATTACAGTGCTATCTGGCCGCCACGCAGACGCCAGTTGCCATCAGCGATTTGAGCGCGACGTTGGCCCATGCCCCTGCCCGTCAGGGAAAAATTTGCGTTCATTTTCCTACCATGACGCAGACGGTGGCGCTTAAACCGGCGATTGAGCTGCTGTTTCCTGCCGGCGAAACCCGGCGCTTTGTCGGTGAGTGGGGAGAGGTGCTGACAATAGGCGATCTTAGCGCAGGAACGTATCGGCTTACCGTACCGGTACTGGCGAATGATGAGATGCAAATCGCGCCAGTCGAGTCCTCTTTTACCGTTACGCTGCAAACCGGCGATGCCGCCGCGCAGGTCCAGGTATCCTGTCTGCCGATTGTCCGTTATGCCAGCGCGCGTCTGATGATTGACGCCCCTGCGCTTGGTAATGCGAAATTGACCGTTGAGATCGCCGATGCTACGCAAGCGGATGAGCGTACTGTCACGCTTATCGCCAACCAACCGCAGTTAATCACCCGGCTACTGGCGGGGCATCATTATACGGTCAATCTGCAGCCTGCGATGATTAATAACCGCTTTATATCGGCACCCATACAGCTTACGGGTTTTATCCCTGCCGCGGCGCAGGTTGCCGAGGTTGCTGTCGCTTACCAGCAGGCAGCGATCGACACGGCGAGTTTCGTGACGGTGGATGCCACTCTACTGGGTCTGCCCGATGGCGTCGCGCCGCAGCGTTATCTGTTCAGCAGCGGTAAATATCAATACTCATTAATGCTGGAGAGCGGTAGCGATCGGCAGACGTTGGCATTACGCTTTGCGCCCGGGCTGTATGATGTTCAGACGGACGATATTTTCATCGACAGCGTGCCGTGGCGTTGTGAACAGGCCGGGCCGCTACGGTTGTTGCAAAAGGTCAACCATGTGGCGCTGGAGTTTCTGCCCGGCGTGACGCTACAGGTAAAAGGTTGGCCTGATTACCTTGCTCATGGCGGCGTGACGGTTAACGCGCCAGAGACGGTTTCTCTTTATCGCGATATACCGTTTAGCGCGTTGTTTAAATACGATGGTTTTGACGGCGGCGGCGATCCGGTTCCGGCCGCGGAGGTTGACGTGAACGGGGATGGTTTTCTGGATTACGCGACGTTACCGATCCATAAAACCGTTGCGCTGGTGCGCCAGATAGAAAAAGAAGCCGGGCGTAGCGTCATGCCGGTAATGGTTATTTATACCGCGAATGCCAGCGGCGGTAGCGCCCTGGCGGATTTACAGGATGCGCAAAAGCTACGTAACCATTTTGGTAACTTTATTACCCAGTGTCTGGCGGCGCAGTCATACAAAGATGAGACGCATCCTGTCCCGGCCACCTTTGTGCTTAACCCGGATTTTCTGGGGGCGCTACAGCAAGGACCGTATGGCTATACCGTAGTACGGCAAAAAAACAGCGTGCCGGTGAATACCCAACTGGCGGCGGCGATACAAGCATTACCGGCGATGGCTGGCTTTATCGCGCCTTCGTTGCCGACGTTTAGCGACGATCTCTACGGCTATATTCAGGCGGTGAACTATCTTGTTCGTCAGTTTGCCCCGGATGTGGCTTTTGGCTGGCAGACGAATGTCTGGGCGACAGGAACGGCGGACTGGGTGCTGCGCGATACCGCTGATCCGGTAGCTGAAGGGCAGGCGATCGCCGAATTTATTCATGAACTGGGCGTTTATAGCGGAGAATATGCGCCGGACTTTATTGCGTTTGATAAATTTGAGCGTGACTGTTTCAGTCCTGATGCGCTTGCCCACTATGGCTGGAATGCGACATGCTGGCTTAATTACCTGGCGATGGTCAAACAGGTGACGAAAGCGCTGCTGACGCCCGCCATGCTGTGGCAAATCCCTGGCGGCCATATGCCTACAGTAGAAGAGGGCGTCAGTAAAATCAGCGCTGCGCACTTTGCATCCGGCGGAACCTTTTTTATGGGGGACGCCCGCATTGGCAGCGATCCTGACACGCTCTCTTTGCAGCTACTCAATATGGCCTTAAATAGCGCGACTTACGGCGTCCCGACCGTCGGCGACTTTTTACGTAAAGATAAAGGGTATGACTGGGGCCAGATGCAGGCGCTGAACCTACCGGACTTTAACGTCTTTTCGATCTTATGGGGCGGTGGTTCTACTATCAGTATTACGACAATCCATTCTAACGGTGAAGACGGCGGCTGGCTGGCGGATAAAATGGTAGAGTATTATGCTGCTCCACGCTATTTCAGATAATATCACTGCTTATTTGCATTAATCTGGACTATTAGTTTGAGATTCGAAGGCGCGCTCTTTCGAATCTCTTTTCTTGCGCCCCCTGACCTCCCATTCTTTATGCGTAATTCGTTATTAATTTTCTGTAATCATTTTGTATTAAGAATTGTCTTAATCTTAAAAATATTGCGTATTAGTGCCTTGTGAATACAGAAATACTGCATAGCGATGTTATTTATTATTAATTTAAGTACTTTTTGAGAGGTTATACTGTGGCGCTACATTGAGTAGATAACCGTTAATGAAAAAATGATGAACGACGCTTTTGCTAAAGATAATAATGAGAATTCATTACACTCTTTTCTTTTTTCTCAGCAGGCTAAACCTCACGCGGCGATTGATGCCTTATTTTCGGCCTTGTTGCCATTTGGTCAACCGTTTACGCTGGGTATCGGCGATGAGTTTTATTTACAGGCAAATGATGAACACTACATTGTATTACTGGAGTCTGGCGTTGTTTCTTTCTGTCATAATGACAAACGACTCCATATATCTTCATCGTTTGCGCCATCGGTCGTGGGTATGGTTGACAGCTATGGCGCTACCTATAATGTCCCCGCGCGACCGGAACACTTTTTGCTCGCAGAAACGGTTTGTACCGGTAGATTTGTTCGCCTGCCGGATTTTATAAAAATCGCCGATGAATGCGATTTGTGGCACGACGTGGCCCGTTGTCTGGCTTACCGTCTGATGGTGATGAGCGCGCGCGATCGTGAATTAGTCGGCGTCGATTCTTATCTGAAAGTTCGGGCGCTGCTGACTGAAATCTGGGCTTATCCACAGGCCTACCGGGAAAGCATTATCGTGTTGAATTTTATTCAACGGCGTACCGGGATATCGCGCAGTCGGACCATGAAGATTCTGTCTGAACTAAAAAAAGGCGGGTATATCCATATTGATAATGGGCGGCTGACGGCGCTCGGAAAACTGCCAGTGGCGTATTAATGTACTATACGCAACGATATATTTACATATCTCGACTGAATTTGCCTGATATCGTTAATAGAATGTTTTACTGAAGGTTGTTATGAAGGTTATTTTTAAAAAGTCAATATGGCTAAAGGAGATAGGCCGAACGACTGGTGTAAAGTTAATATAAAACAATAAGTTATGCCTAGTCCTATAAAACCAAATGTCGATGATTGCAACTTGCCGTTGGCTTGCTAATAATTAATAACATCGTTATCTCATTATAACGTAAAGATTAACTCACGACGTTGAGTGGCTGTTTTATTGCTTCTGACATTTATATCAGAACAAGAAGACACTTTTTTTCGCATAAGAAAAAGTCGTGATATTGCTGTGAAGAAATATCAGCAGCCGTTTCGTTAAAAAAATCTGATTACCCTCATTTTTATATTTAAAAGGAGCTTGAATGAAAAAGCCTGTACTAGCATTAATGGTCTCTGCAATTGCCTTTGGCGGAATGTTGTCCACCGCGCAAGCGGATACTACAACCGTCACTGGCGGTACGGTAAATTTTGTCGGACAGGTCGTTGACGCTGCCTGTTCTGTTTCCGCTGACTCTGTCGATCAGACCGTGACATTAGGCCAGGTTCGCGCCAGTAAATTAACCGAGGCCGGTATGGTGGCGAATCAAAAAGAAGATTTCACCATTAAACTGGAAGACTGCGATACTCAGACCAGCCAGAATGCGGCGGTGATTTTTAATGGCCAACAGGACGCAAACCAGCCGGGGTCGCTGGCGAATACCGCTGGGGCAGGTTCGGCGACGAATGTGGCATTACAACTTTATGGACCAGATGGCCAGGCGCTGAATATCGGTGAATCGTCCAGTACTGTTACCTTGAACGATGGCGAAAACGTTATTCCGCTTAGCGTGGATTATATCGCTACCGGTACGGCGACTGCTGGTAATGTTACCGCGACGGCGACATTTAGCATGGTTTATTCCTGATTCCTTATCGGGATTTTTTTCTCGTCTGTTGGGAGGCGAGAAAGGGGAGTTACGCGCGTCACTGCGCGTAACAAACCGACGGCATCAGGATATTACGCAGATGAAAAAAAACGTACCGATTTTCCTTCGATTATTGCTACTGCTGTCGGCGGCCGGCCTGTCGTTTGCCGCGCAGGCGGGAGGCATTGCGCTGGGCGCGACCAGAGTGATTTATCCGCAGGGAAGTAAGCAAACCTCCTTGCCGATTATTAATTCTTCTGCCAGCAATGTTTTTTTAATTCAGTCATGGGTCGCCAATGCCGATGGTTCACGCTCGACGGATTTTATCATCACGCCGCCTCTCTTTGTGATCCAGCCTAAAAAAGAAAATATATTACGTATTATGTATGTCGGGCCGTCATTACCGACCGATCGCGAAAGCGTATTTTATTTAAACAGTAAAGCGATACCCTCTGTCGATAAAAATAAATTGACCGGCAACTCCCTGCAAATTGCGACGCAAAGCGTGATTAAGCTATTTATTCGCCCGAAAAATCTGGCGGAGGCGCCAGCTCATGCCCCGTCGACGCTTCGCTGCCGTAACGAGCGCGGCCAGCTAACGATTACTAACCCTTCGCCGTACTACGTTTCGATGGTTGAACTGTACAGCGCGGGGAAAAAACTGCCGAATACTATGGTACCGCCGAAAGGCGCGATCACTCTCCCGGCGACGCCCGGCCAGGTATCTTTGCGCACGGTAAACGATTTTGGCGCAACGACGCCAGCACGCGTTTGTCCAGCTTCATGATGTTATGCGTAATCAGCTTTTCATGACGCGATATTACTCCAGCGTAGCTAAACCCGTATTAACCCCGCTGGCGTTGGCTATCGCACTGGCGCCTGCGCCGGGGTGGGCGGAAAACTATTTCAACCCGGCATTTCTGTCTGACGACCCGTCTGCGGTGGCCGACTTATCGACCTTTTCCCGTAATGCCCAGGCGGCGGGGATGTATCGCGTTGACGTTTACCTGAACAATACGTTTCTCGCGACCAGAGACATTGCCTTCCAGGCGGTGAAAACGACGGCAAAAAGCGCGCCCACCGATGACAGCGGATTACGCGCCTGCCTGACGCCTGAAACGCTTAAAAATATGGGGGTAAACACCGGGGCGTTTCCACTGTTGGCGAAGGCGGCGGCGGGAAGTTGCCCGGATCTCGCCAGTGCGATACCGGCCGCCCGGACCCGCTTTGATTTTGCGCAGCAACGTCTCGACATTAGCATCCCGCAGGCGGCGATGGTTGCCAGCGCCAGAGGCTATATCCCACCGCAATACTGGGATGAAGGTATTAACGCGTTGTTATTGAATTACACCTTTACCGGCGCGAATAGTCAGGATTGGAGCCCAGGCGGCAGTGCGGAGAACAGCTATTTTCTTGGATTGAATAGCGGCCTTAATCTGGGGGCCTGGCGGTTACGCGACTACTCCACATGGAACGCGAATAGCGGCGATCAGAATAGCGACAGCGACTGGCAGCACATCAGTACTTATCTGGAACGTGATGTGGTCTTTTTGCAGGGAGAACTGACGGCAGGCGATAGTTATACCCCCTCCGCATTATTCGACAGCATTCCTTTTCGCGGGCTACAACTGGCGTCTGACGACAATATGTTGCCAGACAGCATGAAAGGCTTCGCGCCGACCATTCACGGCATTGCCAGAAGCAACGCGCAAGTGACCATTCGGCAAAACGGCTACATCATCAATCAGCGCTATGTGCCGCCCGGGGCATTTACTATTAATGATCTCTATCCCACCGCCGCCAGCGGCGACTTGACTGTGGAAGTCAAAGAGTCTGACGGTTCTATTAATCGCTATAACGTGCCCTATTCCGCCGTGCCGATTCTACAACGAGAAGGGCGGCTGAAGTATGCGGCGACGGTGGCGGAGTATCGCAGCGATAGTAGTCAAAAAGAGAAGGTGAAATTCAGTCAGGCGACCTTGATATGGGGGTTACCGCATGGTTTTACGCTGTATGGCGGAACACAACTTTCCAGTCATTATCACGCGCTGGCGATCGGCAGCGGCGCAAATCTGGGCGACTGGGGCGCGGTGTCGCTGGATGTCACCCAGGCTACCAGTACGCTGGCGGATAATAACACCTACCAGGGGCAATCGCTGCGTTTCCTGTATGCCAAATCGCTTGCACAGTCAGGAACCAATTTACAGCTTATGGGCTATCGCTATTCAACCTCGGGCTTTTATACGCTGGATGATACCACGTGGAAACGGATGAGCGGCTATGACGATGACAGTCGGACTGACAGCGATAAAAGCAGGCCGGAATGGGCGGATTATTACAATCTTTATTATACCAGGAGGGGGAAAGTACAACTCGATATCAATCAACAGCTAGGCGGGTTGGGATCGCTTTTTATTACCGGCAGTCAGCAAAGTTACTGGCACACTGATGAAAAGGATTCTTTGTTGCAGGTGGGATACAGCGATACGCTGGCGGGTATTGCATGGAGTGTTTCTTATAACAATAACAAATCCGCAGGCGATGCGGAGCGCGATCAAATTTTCGCGCTGAATATCTCGGTGCCGCTAAGTCAATGGCTGCAACACGATGATGAGGTTACGCGCCATCACAATGTTTACGCTACCTTTAGCACCAGTACGGACAAACAGCATAACGTTACGCAGAATGCGGGCCTTAGCGGCACACTGCTGGACGAAAACAATCTTAGTTACAACATACAGCAAGGTTATCAGAATCACGGTATTGGCGAAAGCGGCTCCGCCAGCCTGGAATACGATGGGGCGAAAGGCAACGCCAACATTGGCTATAACGTTAGCGATAACGGCGATTACCAGCAGGTGAATTATGGCCTGAGCGGCGGCCTGGTGGCGCACGCGCATGGAGTGACGCTAAGCCAGCCGCTGGGCAATACCAATATTTTGATTGCCGCGCCGGGCGCAGCCAACGTCGGCGTTGTCGACCAGCCGGGTATTCATACGGACGCGCGTGGCTATGCGGTGGTGCCGTATGCGACAACATATCGCCAAAACCGTATGGCGCTGGACGTTAACGCGATGGCTGATGATGTCGATATTGATGACGCGGTGACTCGCGTTGTGCCGACCGAAGGCGCGCTGGTTCTGGCCCGCTTTAAAGCGCGAGTCGGCGCGCGTGCCCTGGTAACGCTGAATCATAACGGTAAGCCTGTACCCTTTGGCGCAACGGTGACGGTGAATGATCGTCATGCGGAGGCGATTGTTGACGAGGCCGGGGAAGTCTATCTTTCCGGGTTGTCAGCGCAAGGCATTCTGCACGTTCGCTGGGGGAACCTGCCGGATCAACAGTGTGTCGCGTCCTATCATCTCTCTTCCTCCCGTCAGATTCTGAGTCGACAACATGCGGAGTGTCATTAAATGAAAATACCTCTTTTATTTGCTCTGCTGGTGGGAAGTGTCGTATCGCAGTACGCATTCGCAGACGTGTGTAAAAACGTTAACGGTGTACCTTCCAGTATTAATTACGATTTAACGACCACTCTGACGGCAGAACAAAACCAGGTGGGAAAGACGGTTCAACTGGAAAAAA
Source organism: Salmonella sp. 2018103 (assembly GCF_026247685.1). Taxonomy (NCBI): domain Bacteria; kingdom Pseudomonadati; phylum Pseudomonadota; class Gammaproteobacteria; order Enterobacterales; family Enterobacteriaceae; genus Salmonella; species Salmonella sp. 2018103. The sequence goes on along the minus strand of NZ_CP111029.1, from coordinate 3,807,299 downwards.
GCCAGGAAGTTAATGTACAGGCGGTGTGTCCCGCCGGCGCGGCGACCAATAGCCAGACTTATCGCTCCTATGTGTCGCCATATCCGATCGTAGAAACGAGCGGTAACTGGAAATATTTAAAGCTGGACCCGGACTATCTTGAAGGCGGAATGCGAATTGAGGATTCTTCGGCGGGCGATATCTATCCGCCAATGAACAATGTCCTGATGGGATATGATGAAAATGTGAAAGCGGGTCAACCGTTTTACGTTCGTGACTCAAATCTGGAGTTTCAGCTCAAAATTGTTAAACCGTTCGTCGGCACGGTGAATATTAGTCCTAAGACTATGTTCAATGTTTATGTCATGACCGCCGCAGGCGATCCGCTGACAGATGTCGTGTACAGCATTCTTTATAGTGGAACGGTGACCGTACCGCAAAGCTGCGAAATCAACGCCGGACAAACGATTCTGGTGAATTTCGGCGCATTGTACAGTGGCAATTTCAACCATGCAGGCCAAAAGCCGGAGGGGGTACGAGCGAAAAAATTTAGCGTACCGGTAAAGTGCAGCGGCCTGGATTCGCAGGTCAATTTAACAATGCGCCTTATCGCTACGCCGGATAGCCACGTTCCCCAGGCTATCGCTTCGGATAATGCGGATGTCGGCGTAGTGGTCGAAACCGATGAAGGAAACGCGCTTATCCCCAATGATGCACAGAGCGTCGCGCCTTTTATCACCGATAGCGCCGGACGCGCTAACATCACATTGCAAGCCTACCCGGTGAGTACAACAGGCGAAACGCCAGCGGAAGGGGCGTTTACCGCGCTGGCCAGCCTGCGAGTGGACTTTGACTAAATGAACAGATCACACTGCGCTCTTTTTGCCATGGGACTGATGCTGTGTCCACAAATCAATGCCAGCGCTGACGACCTCGCTTACAACCTCGAATTTACCGGCACTATTGTGGCGCAAACCTGCGACATAGATATTTCCAGTCTCAGTCAAAGTATTGATTTAGGGCAGTTTGCAGTTGGCGATTTTCCTTCGACAGGAACAACGACAAAATTTAAGCCCTTTAATATCAACCTCAAAAATTGTTCCCGAGGAATTGCCGGGGCGAAGATCTGGTTTACCGGCGAACCCGATCCGGACAATCCCGCGCTACTGGCGATCACCGATACCGGGATGGGAAGCGGAAACATGTTAGCAAGCGGGGTTGGGGTGGAAATTCTGAATGATGATCAGGATACCATCAGTATCAATAATGCCGACTCAGTGGTCTATCCGTTGAAAGCCGGACGCAACACGCTGTCTTTTTATATTCGCTATAAATCGACCCGGCCTACGGTCACGTCCGGGAACGCGACGGCGGTCATGTATTTCGATATGCAGTATGAATGAGGAGCCATCGTAATTATGCGTAACGATATCCTGTACGGCATCGGGATGCTGCTGGCGGCATCCGGCGTCCAGGCGCACGATGGCCGGGTCTATGTCTCCGGAACCATCACGGACAATACGTGTTCGCTCTCTCCAGACTCGGAAAATATTAACGTGGCGATGGGCGCGGTTTCTCAACGGCAGTTTTATCGCGCAGGCGACGGTTCCGCATGGCAACCTTTTGCTATCGATTTACAAAACTGCGGCAGCACTGCCAGCGGCGTAACGGTCAGTTTTAGCGGTGCGGCGGACAGCCGTAATACGGATTTATTGGCGCTTACCGCAGGGGAAAGCGACGCTTCAGGCATTGGGATTGCGCTTTATGACCAAAATAAAACCTTAATCCCACTGGGGCAGGAGAGTGATGTAGTGACGCTCAGTCCGGGCCAGGCGTCGGCGCATCTGCAATTTTACGCGCGTTATCTTGCCGATGGCGGCACGGTAACGCCCGGGGATGCCAATGCCTCCGCAACCTTCATTCTTGCCTATGAATAAGTTCTTTTTACGCTGCGCAATATATTGGTGCTTGCTTCCCATATCATGGGCGCAGGCTGGCGTGGTGATTGGCGGTACTCGCTTTATCTATCATGCGGACGCCCCGGCATTAAGCGTACCGGTAAGTAACCATTCAGAAGCGTCCTGGTTAATTGATACGCATATTTTACCTGGCGGCCGCTGGCCCGGAACCAAAAACGAAGGGAATATCACGCCCTTCGTGGTCACGCCGCCATTATTTATGCTTTCAGCGCGCCAGGAAAACACGCTGCGGGTGGTTTATACCGGCGAACCGCTACCCGCCGACAGGGAAAGTCTGTTTACCTTGAGTATCGCCGCTATTCCCTCCGGTAAACCGGAAGCGAACCGTGTACAAATGGCGTTTCGTTCGGCTTTAAAATTGCTCTATCGCCCTGAGGGACTCGCCGGCAATCCGCAGCAGGCCTACCGGCATCTGATCTGGTCGCTTACCCCTGATGGCGCGACGGTACGCAATCCGACACCCTATTACGTTACGCTCTTTTTATTACGCGCTAACGAGCGCGCCCAGGACAACGCCGGGGTCGTGGCTCCCTTTGCAACGCGTCAAACGGACTGGTGCCGGCACACGGTTCGCTGCACTGTGCGCTGGCAAAGTATTAATGACTATGGGCGGGTAATGCCAGCGCAAACCGTGGATCTGACGCGTATTCATTAACCTATTTTTCAGGCGTCTCCCGATAGCGGGAGGCTTTCCGATCTTATCGAACGAGACTTTTATTATGTATTATCACGCGTTAAAACTTTCCCGACTGGCGATGTTGACGTTGGCAGGCGTTGCCGTATCCGCCTCGGCAATCGCCGCCGATTCTGCCCCGACGTCGCAAATTGGTCCGACGGCGGAAGCCTACATCGTCAGTCATCCGGATAAAGTGGGAGAGGTGGTGGCAACGTATTTGGCCGAACATCCGGAATTTTTGGTCGCCGCCAGCGAGACATTGCATCAGCGTCAGCAGATTGCGCAACAACAGGCATATGTTCAACTGGCATTACAGTATCGTGCTGAGTTGCTCAGTAGCAGCAGTCCTTCCGTTGGGCCCAACGAGGCAAAAGCGGCGGTGGTGATGTTCTTTGATTACCAGTGCTCGTGGTGTAGCAAAATGGCGCCTGTGGTCGAAAACCTGATTAAGGCGAACCCGGATACCCGGTTTATTTTTAAAGAGTTTCCTATTTTTTCCTCCCGCTGGCCGGTATCCGGACTGGCGGCCAGAGTCGGCGAACAGGTATGGCTTACCCAGGGCGGGGCGAAATATCTCGACTGGCATAATGCGCTTTATGCCACAGGGAAGGTGGAAGGCGCGTTAACGGAACACGATGTCTATACCCTGGCGCAACATTATCTAACGCCGACGCAGTTGGCCGCCGTAAAAGAAGCGCAAAGCAGCGGTGCAGTACATGATGCGCTCCTCACTAACCAGGCACTGGCGCAGCATATGGATTTTAGCGGCACGCCTGCTTTTGTCGTCATGCCTCAGACGCAAAACGGTGATGTAAAACGGGTGACCGTGATCCCGGGAAGCACGACTCAGGATATGTTGCAAATGGCGATTCAGAAAGCGAAGGGATAGTGTTCACTTGTCGGGAAGCGAAAGCTTCTCGTTATTAACCGCCACCAGAAGTGCAGGAAGGCTTATTATGCATGTCAGACACTATGTGGTGCCCGCGTTGTGGTTGCCGCTCATGGTTATCGGTGCGGCGCAGGCGGGAAGCCAGATACGGTTTCAGGGAACGGTTGTTGAAGCAGGATGCTGGAATGAGACGGGGGTACTGGAAGTGCGTTGCCATCGGCAGGACGGTATTGAGCGCCATATTATCGTGGAGAATATGACTACGTCGATCGCTTCACCGTATGCGATGGTGGAACCTCATTACCTGGATGAGGACAAACAGCTGGCGCTGCTGCGGATTATTTATGACTGAACATAGTATGCACATCTGAAGGAGGCATAATAACGGTGGTTAAGTGCTCCGTTGCTTAAAAACAGAGATGATAACCACCGAAAATATCCGCTTAGTGATCGCCTTATCTTCTCGTACAGCGCTAGAGGCGTATTGGAAGATAAAATAAGGCGAGCATCGCCAGAAATATAGAAATGATTACTGCGATGATATTTTTATGTCGGTATGGTTTTTTACAGGTATAGGGCTGGGGAAGGTCGCTTGTATCAATAACGATCTTTTCATTTATTTTTATACCATGCCTCGGTAAGGTCATAAGTAATTCCTGTAAACCTATTTTTAAGATTGGGGCGTAATAGATAAATTGGCTGTGTCAGGTTAGTATCGCTGATAAATTTGCCCCGTTCCCCCCAAACGGCGTACGCAACACCTTCACGGATAATCAATTCATGATGTGCGTTTTCTATTAAATAGCTCAGGCGCCGGGCCCGCATAAATGCTATTTTGAAAGCTGCATTACTGCTCAAAGACGTGATTTTTCTTAATCATTTATTGTAAATAAACTCATTATTTATTTTATGCTGTCTCATGATTACTCCATTTGTGCTTTCAGGCCATGATATCCCACTTGTTCCGTATAGTCAGCATCGTTGCAACGTGTCCGCTATGCTATGAGCAAGGATAGGTTGGGGCGACAGGCCTGAGAAATCAACTGTCATTAAACTGGCTAAATTGTTTAAGTGAAATAAATGTTATTGTTTTTGTGTTCTTTTTATAAGCATGTTGATCCTGTTTTATCAATATTTAATGAGGTATGCATATAACGCGTCGTTTAAGGATTCTTAAACCATTTTTTTGAGCGACAAATAATATGTGTGTCATTATTTTTTATTCAATTGATGAGAGTTGTCTGTTGTGATTCATTAATTTGAAAATGCGGTTGGTCATAAAAAAGGACATAAAAATAATATTTTGCTGCCGTTTATGTTTAATTTTATTAAGTGTTGCTATGATTTTAGGTTAAGCATTTTTTATGTGCTTGAATGATAATTTATGTTACCTGGTGTAACGTTTATTTCGGCCTATTGGTCGGTCTTATGGATGCTATAGGATATAGGTAAAAAGAACTAAATAAATATTCGATGATGACTTGCTTTCTCAGGGTGAAATTTTATGAGTTAATAGCGGTATAAAATATTTTTATGATTTTTTTGTTATTGCGTTATACGTAGTGACTATGCTGCACATCTTCAGAATATTACGTTGGACGGGCAGAGAAATTGCCTCTGCATTGCAGAAGTCTCATAACGTATAGTCTGGAGATCATTATGTACGTAAATTAACAGTCCTCACTCGTCATGCCTGTACCAAGAGCGCTGATGAATCAGAAAATTGATACCGATAACGCGATGGTGCAAAACCATAACGCCATATACCAACAGCTCCTCGACCAAATTCGTGAGGACAATACATATAAACATGCCGTTATTACCCTTAATCCTTATGGCACCGCGCCGTTAAGCCTTTATCCTGGTGTCTGAGTTGAAAGCAGCGAACCGGGTATCGTGGAGTTTCTGGTTTTTGACAACGGTAATTACCGTTCCCGCGAAGATAATATCAATCTGCCGCCATCGGATAACGACCGCATGAGAGTTGTTTTATTTATTGATGTCGTCAACACGCATGGTGTGATCCGGAACGATATTATTGATATGTTCCATATAATCAGCAATTTCCTGCGAGGTTTACAGCCCTTTAATGCCTTTGACATTTTTACCTTTCGTGAAGTCAAATCCGCCACGGCCTTTACCGATAAAGGAATCCAGTGCGACGGTACTGAATGTACTGTCTGCGACCTGTTTACCTTTGATATCAAATTTGACAATACGCTGTACCAGCGGTTTTGTGTTGTAGTGTTTGAATTTGGCCGTTTTCGACACATGCTGCATGCCGTTCTTCGGATCGGCTGCATGAGACATCATCGCCTTCAGAGCGTTACCGCTAATTTCCACGCTCATTACGTCGTTAGTAAAAGGATACATACTTAGAACATCACCGATCAGGTAATCATCGTCATATCAATAATGGTGTGATGGAGGGCACCGTTGTAGTGATGGCTGAGCTGGCAGGTTTTCAGGTATTGCTTACAGCGATAGAGTTGCACTCCTGAGGGGGAAATGACCGTTTCGGATCCCTCCCTGAGTTACGGAACAGCGGGGCAAATCACATCAATCTTTGTTATCAGTTATCCAAAAGGTAAAGCTTAGTACAACACTAAATCTGCGGTATGACCTAAAAAGATGAAGTGTTGATTTAATAATAAACATTGAGTTATTTTTTATAAAAAAACATTTCTCGACACATTATTTTTAAATACTTTTATCCTGCGTGATGTGAGATTTATATCACTATTCTATAACTAGATTTGGTTAAACTTTGACACCGGAGTAAAACATATTCATTGATGAATAAAATATAACTATGGGAAATATATTCAATGTCTCTGATAAAGCGAACAGTATTATTTAGTCTCTTACTTACAATATCTACTGTTTTTAGCCATTCTGTACATGCACTGGAATATAAGAATTCATTTGGATCAATTAATGCCGGTTATGCTGACTGGAATAGTGGATTCGTCAATGTACATCGTGGGGAGGTGTGGAAAGTAACTGCTGACTTTGGTGTCAACTTCAAAGAGGCAGAATTCTATTCATTTATTGAAAGCAACGTGTTAAATCACGCTGTTGCTGGAAGAAATCATACTGTTTCTGCCATGACTCATGTACGACTCTTTGATTCAGATTATACTTTCTTCGGCAAGATATATGGTCAATGGGATAACTCATGGGGCGATGACCTCGATATGTTTTATGGAGCGGGGTATTTAGGTTGGAGCGGGAGTTGGGGGTTCTTCAAACCCTATATTGGTCTGCATAATCAATCTGGTGATTATGTCTCGCAGAAATATGGGCAGACAAGCGGCTGGAATGGCTATGTTATTGGCTGGACTGCAGCCTATAATTTTAATTTATTTGGTGAAGATTTTGTTTTATCTGACTGGAATGAAATCGAACTAGATAGAAATGACGCTTATACGGAGCAGCAATTCGGTCGAAATGGATTAAATGGTGGATTAACACTGGCATGGAAATTTTATCCCCGCTGGAAAGCTACTGTGACATATCGTTATTTCGCGAACAAACTAGGTTATGACGGATATGGAGACCAGATGATTTATATGGTCGGATATTCATTTTAAATAAAATCAAAGGAGTTGAAATGAAAAAAACAGTCATTGCCAGCATGATTGGACTGGCGCTTTGTGCGACAAGTACGATATCTGTCGTGCACGCGGCTGCCGAAAAACGCCCGAACTTGGTTTTTATTGTGGCAGATGATCTTGGCTATGGTGATTTGGCGACTTACGGTCACCAGATAGTGAAAACCCCGAATATTGACCGCCTGGCGAAAGAAGGGGTCAAATTCACTGAATACTATGCGCCGGCTCCTTTGTGTTCTCCTTCCCGCGCCGGGATGTTAACAGGCCGTATGCCCTTCCGCACCGGTGTACGCTCCTGGATCCCTGAAGGTACTAATGTTTCTATTGGACGTAACGAATTGACCATAGCCAATCTGCTGAAACAGCAGGGTTACGATACCGCGATGATGGGTAAACTGCATCTCAACGCCGGGGGCGATCGTACCGATCAGCCGCAGCCGAAAGAGTTAGGTTTTGATTACTCGCTGGTGAACCCGGCTGGCTTTGTGACCGATGCTACGCTGGATAATGCCAAAGAGCGCCCGCGTTACGGCGTCGTTCACCCAACCGGCTGGATGCGTAACGGCAAACATATTGATCGTGCCGATAGCATCAGCGGCGAATTTGTCAGTTCTGAAGTGGTGAACTGGCTAGATAACAAGAAAGACGACAAACCGTTCTTCTTATACGTTGCCTTTACGGAAGTTCACAGCCCGCTGGCCTCGCCGAAAAAATACCTCGATATGTATTCACAATACATGAGCGAATACCAGAAGCAGCATCCCGATCTGTTCTACGGCGACTGGGCGGATAAACCGTGGCGCGGTACCGGTGAATATTACGCCAATATCAGCTATATGGATGCGCAAGTCGGTAAAGTACTGGATAAAATTAAAGCGATGGGGGAAGAAGATAATACCATTGTCATCTTCACCAGTGATAACGGCCCGGTGACGCGTGAAGCGCGTAAAGTCTACGAGCTGAACCTCGCAGGCGAGACTGACGGTCTGCGCGGACGTAAAGATAACCTGTGGGAAGGCGGTATTCGCGTTCCGGCAATTATCAAATACGGTAAACACATTCCACAGGGCGTCGTTACCGATACGCCGGTGTATGGTCTGGACTGGATGCCGACGCTGGCGAACATGATGGATTTCAAACTGCCGACTGATCGTACATACGACGGGCAATCGCTGGTTCCGCTGTTGGAGCAGAAAACGTTAAAACGTAATAAGCCGCTGATCTTCGGTATTGATATGCCGTTCCAGGATGATCCGACCGATGAGTGGGCGATCCGCGACGGTGACTGGAAAATGATCATCGATCGTGAAAATAAACCTAAATACCTCTATAACCTGAAAAAAGATCGGTTCGAAACGCTGAACCAAATTGGCAAACAGCCTGAAATTGAAAAACAGCTGTATGGCAAGTTCCTGAAAATGAAACAGGACATCGATAACGACTCATTAATGAAAGCCCGTGGCGACAAACCAACGCCGGTGACCTGGGGCTAAAAGGATAATTATAAAAAATTAAGTATGCCACTTAGGGCTCTGCCCGCCTGATTCAGCGCCCTCGTGCTGAGTCAGGTTCTTTTATTTTAGGGATACGGAAAATATGCAACGGAAAAGCTGTCAGGTAATGATCAAACCGACCGGGTCGGTGTGTAATCTTGATTGTAAATATTGCTTCTATCTGGAAAAGGAAATGCTCTATCCCGATAGAAAAAACCATTACAAGATGACGGAAGAAACGCTAGCGTTGTTTGTGCAACAGCATATTGCGGCGCAGGACGTAGATGAAGTGATTTTTGCGTGGCAGGGTGGGGAACCGACGCTGATGGGGCTGCCATTTTACCGCCAGGCGGTAGCGCTCCAGCAACGTTATGCTAATGGAAAAGCCATCGTTAATACTTTTCAGACCAATGGCATTCTGATTGATGATGAATGGGCAAGATTCTTCAGGGCGCATGACTTTCTGGTTGGTATTTCGATTGATGGCGATGCGGCGCTGCACGACGAATGGCGGGTAACTCGCGCAGGGCAACCTACCCATCATAAAGTTGAACAGGCGATAAAATGCCTGGCGAGTCATGGCGTTGAATTTAATACTCTCACGGTGGTGAGTCAGAGCAATATGCTACACCCGCAGCGGGTTTATGCGTATCTGAAATCTATCGGCAGCCGCTATATGCAGTTTATTCCGCTAGTGGAAAGAGCGGCAAATAAAGACGGAATGCTGGCGCATCCGCAGGACGAGAAAACCGCAGTAACCCCCTGGTCAGTGGACGGATTACAGTTTGGAAAGTTCCTGAATGCCATTTTTGATATCTGGATCCGCGAAGATATTGGTGATATCGGCATTCAACTCTTTGAACAAACGCTGGCGGCATGGTGTGGACTCCCCCCTCAGGTTTGCGTTTTTGCGCCCGTTTGCGGTAGCGCTTTTGCAATGGAAATGAATGGCGATGTGTATAACTGCGATCATTTCGTTTACCCGCAATATAAGCTCGGCAATATTAACGACACGCCGCTGCGTCAGATGAATAATAGCGCGCAAAACCAGCAGTTTGGTCTCGATAAAAGCCGCACGATGGCGCAGGAATGCCATACCTGCCCGTGGCAATTCGCCTGTTATGGCGGTTGCCCTAAACACCGCTTTTTGCCTTCGGCTTGCGGACCGATGAAGCAAAACTATCTTTGTGCCGGCTATCAGTGCTTTTTCTCTCATACCGCACCGATGATGAAAGCGATGAAAACCCTTTACGTAAATAACCTGTCACCGGCGGAGATCCGGTCTGTTTTTTTTAAGTAATGCTCAAGGAGGAACGCATGTTTGCCAATATTAATGTGGACTGCTGTAAAACGCCGGGATGTAAAAATCTGGGCGTGTTGAACAGTCCGGATTATGTCCGCCAGGGAAAAGATGTTCTTTGTCGGGAATGTGGTTTCCTGTTTCCTGTTATTTCCGCTGGGGCGTTAAATCTTTTTCGCCACACGGTAAACCGGGGATGGAAAGGCCTGGTCAAACAGTGTCCTGCCTGCGGCAGCACCTCATTAAAGAAATACGGCTTCTCGACTCAGGGAGAACACCGCATGGCGTGTAGTCAGTGTCGGAAAACGTTCATCGTCCCCGAAAAGGCAAAAAGCGATTGCCGACAGGACGAGCTGGCAACCCTAATTAAGGAAGGAACATCGCTTGCCGGGATCCGCTCACAGCTGAAATTAGACAGCACAGGCCTTAACCGGGCGCTGTTTAAACTATCCCGTAATGCAAACCTTGCGGAGCGATGCCAGCAGTTTCCGGCCTTCGATATCGCACTCAGCACCCGCGCTTTCCGGGTGAACTATAACGGTGGAGACAGCAGCCTGTATGTTCTGGTGACGGCAGAAGAACAAAGCGGAAGGGTGGTGGCGATTTCGTCAAATTATTCAGCACAGCCGCTGGATAAAGCCTGGCAGTATCAGTCGTATTATGAAGAACGGCTACCTCCGGGAACACTGGCGCATATGGTGCAACGTAAGGAAGCGATTACAGCGCGCCGCGAAACTTTATTTGATATCGATTACGGTCCGGCCTCGTTATATAAGAATGACTCCGGAATGATCGTAAAGCCGGTGTTGCCTGCCTACCGCCATTTTGAACTGGTGCGGATGCTGACGGACGAACGCTCCTTAAACGTTCAGCATTACCTCGATCATGAATGCTTTATTCTGGGGGGATGCATGATGGCGAACATGCCGCATGTCCATCAGGGCCGTTGCCATATTTCATTTGTCAAAGAACGCGGTACGACGCCGCTGCAAAAAGATATTCCGCCACGCCTGTTTTTAAGCGGCGGTATCCGTAACAATGTCTGGCGTACTTTTTCTACCCGCGATTATGCTATGGCGGTGTGTAATCTCACCGGTAATAAAAAAATTACCCAGCAACGTTATGCTACGTTACAAGGCGCGACGGCGTTCATTAATTATCTGTATGCGCATCCTTTTTTGGCGCAGCTTAATCGTCTGTCACCGGCAAATGTGACGGCAACGCTGGATTATCTGAAGTATGAATATAATCAATCCCGTAAGGTCGGATAACGCATCGCATGCCGTGTGATAGAGCTGAATCGATGGCTTTTGATTATCAGCCCAACCCTCTCCAGCGTATCTATTTCGTTGTTCCAGCAAGGAACGACAACGATATACTGGAGAGATCATGGGGCCGTTCAAACATCAAAAGAATACGCTTCTTGGCCCGTGTCTTGCCGTCAATCAGAGGATTGATAAGCAAAATGCGATGGTGCTCAACCATACGGCGATTTATGAGCACAGCCTCAGCCAGATTACAGAAAGTAATACAGTACAAAATGCGTTGATTATTCTTAATCCGTTTATGGCCGCGCCATCTCTTGCCAGCCTGGCGAGAGCGATATTATCGATCCGCAGGCGGGCAGCGAGGCGATGGGGCTGCTAATTTTACAGGAGATTGCGCCTACGGAGAAAACCGTGCTTTTTGAAGCGACCATGACGTCAGGTTACTACAAAAACGCGGAAACGAACGGGGAAGGCTATCGCTACGATATTACCAGTTTCCGGGTGTATAAAATGGATCTGTACGCGTAGCGGTCTATCATCAATGACTGACCGCACTAAAAAAGTCCGGCGTAAGTCGGACTTCATTTCGTAAAAAACGAGCTATTCATCATATATAATCTAATTTTAACGATGAGTCAGGCGAGGTAAGATAGTAGATTCGAAGAATTCACCTGATTGAGAGAATAAAAAGTGAAACATCTGCACCGATTTTTTAGCAGCGATGCCTCTGGGGGCATCATTCTCATCATCGCCGCTGCGCTGGCTATGCTGATGGCCAATATGGGCGCGACCAGTGGATGGTATCATGATTTTCTGGAGACGCCGGTTCAGCTACGGGTTGGGGCGCTTGAAATCAACAAAAACATGCTGCTGTGGATCAACGATGCGCTGATGGCCGTGTTTTTCCTGTTGATTGGTCTGGAAGTTAAGCGTGAACTGATGCAAGGCTCGTTAGCCAGTCTGCGCCAGGCCGCTTTTCCGGTGATTGCCGCCATCGGCGGGATGATTGTACCGGCATTGCTCTATCTGGCCTTTAACTACTCCGATCCGGTCACTCGCGAGGGCTGGGCTATTCCTGCCGCGACGGATATCGCCTTTGCGCTGGGCGTGTTGGCGCTGTTGGGCAGCCGGGTTCCGCTGGCGCTGAAAATATTCCTGATGGCGCTGGCAATCATCGATGATCTCGGCGCCATCGTTATTATCGCACTGTTTTATACCAGCGATCTTTCTATCGTCTCGCTGGGCGTGGCGGCGTTCGCGATTGCCGTGCTGGCGCTGCTGAACCTGTGCGGCGTCAGACGGACTGGGGTATATATTCTGGTCGGGGCAGTGCTGTGGACGGCGGTACTGAAGTCCGGCGTTCACGCGACGCTGGCAGGCGTCATTGTCGGCTTCTTTATTCCGCTGAAAGAAAAACACGGTCGCTCGCCGGCGAAGCGTCTGGAGCATGTTCTGCACCCGTGGGTTGCGTACCTGATCCTGCCGCTCTTCGCTTTTGCGAATGCCGGCGTTTCTCTTCAGGGCGTCACGATTGACGGTCTGACCTCCATGCTGCCGCTGGGAATTATTGCCGGTCTGCTGATTGGTAAGCCGCTGGGGATTAGCCTGTTTTGCTGGCTGGCGCTGCGTTTCAAGCTGGCGCATCTGCCGCAGGGGACCACTTATCAGCAAATCATGGCGGTCGGCATTTTGTGTGGCATTGGCTTTACGATGTCCATCTTTATCGCCAGCCTGGCATTTGGCAATGTCGATCCGGAACTTATTAACTGGGCGAAATTGGGCATTTTGATTGGTTCATTGCTCTCCGCAGTGGTGGGGTATAGCTGGTTGCGCGCGCGTTTGAACGCGCCGGCATAACCAGTACGAAGGAAAGGGGGAGCGATGTATCGCTCCCTTGCGACATTGAACAGGGAGAGGAATGAGCATGTCTCATATTAACTACAACCATCTTTATTACTTCTGGCATGTCTATAAAGAAGGTTCTGTCGTGGGTGCCGCAGAGGCGCTTTTTCTGACGCCGCAAACCATTACTGGTCAAATTAAAGCCCTGGAAGAGCGTTTACAGGGGAAGCTATTTAAACGTAAGGGACGCGGTCTTGAACCCAGCGAACTGGGCGAGCTGGTTTTTCGCTATGCGGACAAAATGTTTACGCTAAGCCAGGAGATGCTGGATATCGTCAATTACCGCAAAGAATCAAACCTGTTGTTTGATGTCGGCGTCGCCGATGCTTTATCCAAGCGTCTGGTCAGCAGCGTTCTGGATGCGGCGGTGGTGGTGGACGAACCCATACATCTGCGTTGCTTTGAGTCGACGCACGAAATGTTGCTCGAACAGCTCAGCCAGCACAAGCTGGATATGATTATCTCCGACTGCCCGATAGATTCGACGCAGCAGGAGGGGCTATTCTCAGTCAAAATCGGCGAATGTAGCGTCAGTTTCTGGTGTACGAATCCGCTTCCTGAAAAAGCGTTCCCTGCCTGCCTGGAAGAGAGACGGTTGCTGGTGCCGGGACGGCGCTCAATGCTGGGGCGTAAGTTGTTGAACTGGTTTAATTCGCAGGGGTTGCAGGTTGAGATCCTCGGCGAATTTGATGACGCGGCCTTAATGAAGGCGTTTGGCGCGACACACGATGCGATTTTTGTGGCGCCGAGCCTTTATTCGCTGGATTTTTATGCCGATGAGTCGGTAATAGAGATTGGACGCGTGGAGAATGTCATGGAAGAATATCATGCGATTTTTGCCGAGAGAATGATCCAGCATCCGGCGGTGCAGCGTATTTGCAATGCGGACTACTCGGCATTGTTTAAGCTTCAGTAGACATACCTACCGTAATACTTCCGGCTGCGGTACTAGCCCGCAGCCGGAGTCATTCTACAAATTCAGTAGGCTGCGGTACTGCCCACCTTCGCGGATAAACACCGGAATTCTGTTCAGTGGCGTAGCGTACTGCAGCGTTTGCCCTCCTGAATAGCTTTCACCGGTCGCAAGATCCGTCCATGTTTCCCCTTCCGGTAGCCAGATATCACGTTCGCGCATACCTTCATGCATGACGGGGGCGATCAGCAGGTCAGGACCAAAACAATACTGGTCGGTGATTGCCCAACTTGTTTCCTGTTCGGGGAATTCAAAGAACAGGGGGCGCATCACTGGCGAATTGTGCTTATGGGTTTCCTCCATCAGCGCTTTGATATAGGGCTTGAGTTTTTCTCGCAACGCCAGGCAACCTGTCAGTACGTCGCATACTTCCTCACCGTAGCTCCAGACCTCGTTCGGCGCACCTGTAGGGCACTGGGCGATACCATCCCGGTACGGTTGCGCGGGTAAAATTTGCGGATCGCGGTTGCCGTGCAGACGCATCACCGGACTAAAGACGCCCCACTGGAACCAGCGAATTAGCAATTCATGGAATTTCGGGTCGTGAATATTACCGCCATGAAAACCGCCGATATCCGTCGTCCACCACGGTATCCCCGCGATTCCCATATTGAGTCCGGCGGCAAACTGGTTGCGCAGCGATCTAAACGAGGAGTGAATATCCCCTGACCAGACCAGCGCGCCGTACTTCTGACTGCCGGCCCAGGCGCAGCGTAGCAGGTTGATAACCTGGTCTTCGCCATCAGCTTTCATGCCGTCAAAAAAGGTTTTAGCGTACATACGTGGGTAGATATTGCCCACTTCCAGTACCGGCCCGGCATGGTAGCGATAGTTGTCGTAGTCGTAAACGCTGAACTCAGGTTCGGCTTCATCTAACCAGAATAGCTTCACGCCTTTATCGTAATAGTTGCGTTTGGCTTTGCCCCAGACGTAGTCGCGCGCGCCCGGATGAGTCGCATCAAAGAAAGTGGTGTTGCCGAGGAAATCCATATTGATCGGCAAGCCACGTTCCGTTTGTACCAGCCAGCCGTTTTCACGCATCTCCCGATAGCTTTCGGTACGGTTATCTACCGTCGGCCAGACGGAGACCATCAGCTCAATTCCCAGCGATTTCAGCTCGGCAATCATGGCATCAGGATCGGGCCAGTCGCGCGCATCGAACATCCAGTCACCCTGATTCGGCCAGTGAAAGAAGTCGATAACGATCACTGAGATAGGCAGATTGCGGCGCTTATATTCGCGGGCGACCTCCAGCAGCTCTTCCTGCGTACGATAACGGAGTTTGCACTGCCAGAAGCCCATGGCGTAGTCCGGCATCATCGGCGGCGTGCCGGTAGCCAGCGCGTAAGCCCGGCTAATTTCTGCCGGGGTATCGCCAGCCGTGATCCAGTAGTCTAACTGTTCGCTGACCTGCGCTTCCCATTCGGTAACGTTTTGGGCAAAGGTTACGCGTCCGACTGCCGGATTGTTCCATAAAAATCCGTAGCCCAGACTGGAGAGCATAAACGGTACTGAGGCCTGGGAGTTACGTTGCGCCAGCTCAAGCACGCATCCTTTGAGATCCAGGTTGGCCTGTTGATACTGCCCCATACCATAAATTTTTTCCCCTTCGGTGGCTTCGAAGCGGGCTTTCAGTGAATATTTCCCACCCTGAATAGGGCGGAACTCGCGTCCCTCAAGGTTGAGTGCGCTGACGTACTGGCCGTGAGATGATTCATCCTCGCCAATTTCGCCCCGCAGGCGCCAGAACTCCTGCAACAGGGGTTTGTGTGGATGGCGGTAAAAGGTAACTTGTCCTTTTTGATTGACGATAGCGATAATTTTGCCGTTGGTCAGCGTTGCCTGGTGGTGCTCATAATCAATGTGGCACTGACTTTCTGCGACTGGCTCAGTCAATGCCCAGTCTTCATTTCTCATTACCGGCAGATGACGGCCGCTGCGTACGCGCAGGCTGTTCTCGCCCCAGGGTTCAATCCATAAATAGCGATCGTTTTGCTGCCAGACCAGACGACGCGGGTCTTGTTGCATAAATGGCATGGTGGTGCCTCCCATATTCGAGGGTGAAGGTAAAGAACGTTATGAGTTGATGGTTTCCAGATCGTGGCGAATCTTCTCTTCCATCGCTTCGTATTTGCGAAAGAAAAGTAGTGGGATCGCTGCGAGCGCGAAGAGTAGGGCGGGTGCCCAGATAAAGGCCCAGATAATTCCCTCCAGACCCGCAGCACTCTGGACATGGTTGGGGACATAGCCAAAACTGTTCATGATCCAGGCGGCGAAAGCGGTGCCGAGGCCACTACCCATCTTGATGCAGAAGGTGCTGCCGAAGGCGATAAGAATGCCGGTAGCCTTAATACCGGTCTTCCAGGCACCGAAATCGACGGCGAACCCCAGCATGGCAAACGGCATTGAGCAGGCGATACCGCTGCCGATATTGCCGAGTATCCAGGCGGCGATGAGGAAAGTAATGTTGTCCGCTGCCAGCCACATCATGACGCCGCCAAACGTGGCGACCAGCAGACCGCCTACCCATATCCAGGTTTTAGCCAGGTATTTGCTAAAGAAGGGGATAGCGATGATAAACAGGATCTGAATCGTCGCCAGGCTGTTAATCAGCGGTACCAGATCTTTACGGTCGAGGTTGTAGGTCAGATAATAGACAATGGTCGTGTTGCGCTGCTGTAGGGCAATCCAGAAGATCAGATTAGCCAGCACCATCAGGATCCACGGCCAGTTACCTTTCATCGCCGCGAAACTTTTTTTCATCGGCAACTTAGGTTCATGCTGTATTTTATCCGTATCCATTTCACGAATGTTTTTAAACGCAAAGAGCGTTAGCGCGCAGGATATAATGGCAAATGTAATTGCCGTATAAATAAAACCAGCGTGATCATCACCGTTACCTAAAAAAGCGACTAACGGCAAGGCGGTCGCGTTCATTAATAAAACCCCAATTTGCCCACCGGTCATTCGCCAGGAATTTAAAACCAGTCTTTCCTTGGGAGATAAGGTCATCAGGGGTAATATTGCACTGAGTGGTGTATTAAGTCCGGTAAATAGAATGCTGGCAATCATATAAGATATTGCTGCATAGATGGCTTTTCCTGTCATACTGATATCAGGAGACCAAAATGATAGCGCGCTGAATACCGCAAAAGGCAGCGGTAACCATAAAAACCAGGGACGACATTTACCGTAGCGTGAACGCGTTTTATCGATGATGATCCCCCATATGGGGGCGTCTATGCCATCGATAATACGCGCCAGCAGCAGGATAACGCCTGCTACGGCAAGGCTAATGCCCGCAACGTCTGTGTAGAAATATAAAATGTACGTTGAACCGAAGCAGTACAGCAGATTACCCGCCACATCCAAAGAGCCATAGCTAATACGCTGTAGTAAAGACAATGATGCTGACCCGGAAGGCTGGGTATCCTCAATGACAGAACTCATAATGATAACTCCGATATTGGTACGATACGCCCAGAAAAACAACCTCTACTTTCTAAGCAAGTTTTGAATATTATTTTTATGTCGTTTTTGAATTTAACCTCAGATTAAAATGAGTAAGTAAGGTGTACATGAAAAGTAGTTAACCCGACGGCATCAATCAATTATCAAATCTTACATCAGGATTGCGTTTATTAGTTTTTGAATGAGCGATGTTTCTATTTGCTAAGGTGGTCACAGTTTTTTTAATAATGAAATAAAAAAAGGAAAACAGTGAAAGAAAATAACTTTCAAGTATTACGTGACGTGGCTAAGGGAGGAGTAGCTGAAAAAAGAGGCTGGTTAGTAAGAGCGTGAACGAGTGAGATCGGTGCCAGCGGTTGACGAGAAAAACGCCAGATAACAGGCATAAAAAAACCCGCTTTACGCGGGTTTTTCTACAAAGCTGATAACAAGCAGGCGATTAAGCCAGTTTGTTGATCTGTGCAGTCAGGTTAGCTTTATGACGTGCAGCTTTGTTTTTGTGGATCAGACCTTTAGCAGCCTGACGGTCCACGATCGGTTGCATTTCGTTAAATGCTTTCAGTGCAGCAGCTTTGTCGCCAGCTTCGATAGCTGCGTATACTTTCTTGATGAAAGTACGCATCATAGAGCGACGGCTTGCGTTGTGCTTACGAGCCTTTTCAGACTGAACGGCGCGCTTCTTAGCTGATTTGATATTAGCCAAGGTCCAACTCCCAAATGTGTTCTATATGGACAATTCAAAGGCCGAGGAATATGCCCTTTTAGCCTTCTTTTGTCAATGGATTTGTGCAAATAAGCGCCGTTTAAATTGCAGCACTCGTTGCGTAGTGATGGCGCAGGATTCTACCAGCTTGCGTGCTGTGAATACAGCCTTTCCATGAGAAAAATTGCATTAAGCGACGGGTTTTGGGGCGGAGTTTGCCGCATGGCGATGAAAAGCATCTTCTTTATGTTTCCTCAGGGCAATAGTCGGTTAACCTTGACCGCTGTACAAGGTATACTCTTGCGATTTTCACTGTTTTGAGTCAGACATGAAGCTGATACGCGGCATACATAATCTCAGTCAGGCCCCGCATGGGTGTGTGCTGACCATTGGTAATTTCGACGGCGTACATCGAGGGCATCGCGCTCTACTGCAGGGTTTGCAGGAAGAAGGACGCAGACGCGGTCTGCCGGTGGTGGTCATGATTTTCGAACCGCAGCCGCTGGAGCTGTTCGCGACGGATAAAGCGCCCGCTCGCCTGACGCGCCTGCGTGAAAAACTGCATTACCTTGCGCAGTGCGGCGTGGACTATGTGCTGTGCGTGAAATTCGATCGCCGCTTTGCCGCTTTGACGGCGCAAACGTTTATCAGCGAACTGCTGGTGGAGCGACTTGGCGTGCAATTTCTTGCCGTCGGCGATGATTTCCGCTTTGGTGCTAGCCGCGCGGGCGATTTCTTGTTATTACAGAAGGCGGGGGCGGAGTATGGTTTTGCGGTTTCCAGCACCCAAACCTTTTGTGAAGGCGGCGTGCGTATCAGTAGTACCGCAGTGAGACAGGCGCTGGCGGAAGATAACCTGGCGCTTGCCGAAAGCCTGCTGGGACATCCCTTTACTATTTCCGGGCGTGTCGTTCATGGCGACGAGCTGGGACGTACCATTGGCTTCCCGACGGCGAACTTACCGCTGCGCCGTCAGGTCTCCCCGGTAAAAGGGGTCTATGCGGTGGAAGTCACCGGGCTTGGCGATAAGCCGTTACCCGGCGTAGCGAACATTGGCACTCGTCCAACGGTGGCTGGCGTGCGTCAACAACTGGAAGTGCATCTGCTGGATGTTGTAATGGACCTCTACGGTCGCCATATAGATGTAATACTGCGTAAAAAGATACGTAATGAGCAGCGATTTGCGTCGCTTGATGAGCTAAAAGCGCAAATCGCACGCGATGAGTTAACGGCCCGCAAGTTTTTTGGGCTAGCCGGGCAGGTGTAACCCTGACGGTGTTTATCAAACCGAAATACGGAACCGAGAATCTGATGAGTGACTATAAATCGACCCTGAATTTGCCGGAAACAGGGTTCCCGATGCGCGGCGACCTCGCCAAGCGTGAACCGGGAATGCTGGCGCGTTGGACCGATGATGATCTGTACGGCATCATTCGTGCGGCCAAAAAAGGCAAAAAAACCTTCATTCTGCATGATGGCCCTCCATATGCGAATGGCAGCATTCATATTGGTCACTCAGTTAACAAGATTCTGAAAGACATTATCGTGAAGTCCAAAGGACTGTCGGGATTTGACTCGCCTTACGTGCCGGGCTGGGACTGTCACGGTCTGCCTATCGAGCTGAAAGTCGAGCAGGAGTTCGGTAAGCCGGGCGAGAAATTCACTGCCGCTGAATTCCGCGCCAAGTGCCGCGAATATGCCGCTACGCAGGTTGACGGCCAGCGTAAAGACTTCATTCGTCTGGGCGTGTTGGGCGACTGGTCGCATCCGTACCTGACCATGGACTTCAAAACCGAAGCTAACATCATCCGCGCGCTGGGCAGAATTATCAAAAACGGTCATCTGCACAAAGGCGCTAAGCCGGTGCACTGGTGCGTTGACTGCCGTTCCGCGCTGGCGGAAGCGGAAGTTGAATATTACGACAAAACGTCACCGTCTATCGACGTGGCGTTCCGCGCCGTCGATCAGGATGCGGTGAAAGCGAAGTTTGGTCTGCCGGGCGTGAGCGGCCCTGTGTCGCTGGTTATCTGGACCACCACGCCGTGGACACTACCGGCTAACCGCGCCATCTCCCTGGCGCCGGACTTTGATTATGCGCTGGTGCAGATTGACGGCCAGGCGGTGATTCTGGCGAAAGATCTGGTTGAAAGCGTCATGCAGCGTATTGGCGCGGCTGAATACACCATTCTCGGCACAGTTAAAGGCGCGGAGCTGGAACTGCTGCGCTTTACCCATCCGTTTATGGGCTTTGACGTGCCGGCGATCCTCGGCGATCACGTCACCCTGGACGCAGGTACCGGCGCGGTACATACCGCCCCTGGTCACGGCCCGGATGACTACGTGATCGGTCAAAAGTATGGCCTGGAAACCGCTAACCCGGTTGGCCCGGACGGCGCTTACCTGCCAGGCACATATCCAACGCTTGACGGTGTTAACGTCTTCAAGGCGAACGATATCGTTATTGAACTGCTGAAAGAAAAAGGCGCGCTACTGCATGTCGAAAAAATGCAGCACAGCTATCCGTGCTGTTGGCGTCACAAAACGCCGATCATTTTCCGCGCGACCCCGCAGTGGTTCGTCAGCATGGATAAAGAAGGGCTTCGTCAACAGTCGCTGAAAGAGATCAAAGGCGTTCAGTGGATCCCGGACTGGGGTCAGGCGCGTATTGAATCAATGGTCGCTAACCGTCCTGACTGGTGTATCTCACGTCAGCGTACCTGGGGCGTACCGATGTCGCTGTTCGTGCATAAAGAAACGCAGGAGCTACTGCCGATTGAGCGTACTCTGGCGGCGATGGAAGAGGTGGCGAAACGCGTCGAAGTTGACGGTATCCAGGCGTGGTGGGATCTCGATCCGAAAGAGATCCTCGGCGAAGATGCTGATCAATACGAGAAAGTTCCGGATACGTTGGACGTTTGGTTTGATTCCGGTTCCACCAGTTACTCCGTGGTTGACGCACGTCCGGAATTCGCCGGTCACGCTGCCGATATGTATCTGGAAGGGTCTGACCAGCATCGCGGCTGGTTTATGTCCTCCCTGATGATTAGCGTGGCGATGAAAGGCAAAGCGCCATACCGCCAGGTACTGACTCACGGCTTCACCGTCGATGGTCAGGGGCGCAAAATGTCCAAGTCCATCGGTAACACCGTGTCGCCGCAGGATGTGATGAATAAACTGGGCGCGGATATCCTGCGTCTGTGGGTGGCGTCTACTGACTATACCGGCGAAATGGCGGTCTCTGACGAGATCCTCAAACGCGCCGCCGACAGCTATCGTCGTATCCGTAATACCGCGCGCTTCCTGCTGGCGAACCTCAATGGCTTCAATCCGGCCACCGATATGGTCAAACCGGAAGAGATGGTGGTGCTGGACAGGTGGGCGGTGGGCTGCGCGAAAACGGCGCAGCAAGAGATTCTGAAGGCATACGAAGCTTACGACTTCCATGAAGTGGTACAGCGCCTGATGCGCTTCTGCTCCGTTGAAATGGGCTCGTTCTACCTCGACATCATCAAAGACCGCCAGTACACCGCGAAGGCCGATAGCGTCGCGCGTCGTAGCTGCCAGACTGCGCTGTATCATATCGCAGAAGCTCTGGTTCGCTGGATGGCGCCGATCATGTCCTTCACGGCTGATGAAATCTGGGGCTACCTGCCGGGCGAGCGTGAAAAATATGTCTTCACCGGCGAATGGTACGACGGGTTGTTTGGCCTGGAAGAGAATGAAGAATTTAATGACGCATTCTGGGACGATGTCCGCTATATCAAGGACCAGGTCAACAAAGAGCTGGAAAATCAGAAAGCCAATGGCATCAAATCGAACCTGGAAGCAAAAGTGACGCTGAAATATGCTGACGATGCTAACGGTACGATTAAGAAGCTGAAACTGTTGGGTGAAGAGGTCAGATTTATCTTCATTACTTCCCAGTTCGTGATTTCTGAACAAGCGGGGGGTATTGATGATGAAAATATTCAGTACAATGCTGGTAATACGACAGTTCAGGCAGTGGTAACGCGTGCCGAGGGTGATAAGTGTCCGCGCTGCTGGCACTACACTACTGATGTCGGCAAGGTGGCGGAACATGCAGATATCTGCGGACGCTGTGTCAGCAACATCGCCGGTAATGGCGAACAACGTAAATTTGCCTGATGAGTAAACCACTCTGTTCAACAGGACTACGCTGGTTATGGCTGGTAGTAGTCGTGCTGATTATCGATTTGGGCAGCAAATACCTGATCCTCCAGAATTTCGCTCTGGGGGATACGGTAGGGCTGTTCCCGTCGCTTAATCTGCATTATGCGCGTAACTACGGCGCGGCTTTTAGCTTCCTGGCGGATAGCGGCGGCTGGCAGCGCTGGTTCTTTGCCGGGATTGCGATAGGGATCTGCGTAATTCTTTTGGTGATGATGTATCGCTCGAAAGCGACGCAGAAGCTGAATAACATCGCTTATGCGTTAATCATCGGCGGCGCGCTGGGGAATTTGTTCGATCGTCTGTGGCACGGCTTCGTTGTCGATATGATCGATTTTTACGTCGGCGACTGGCATTTCGCGACGTTCAACCTTGCCGATAGCGCGATCTGTATCGGCGCGGCGCTGATTGTACTGGAAGGCTTTTTGCCGAAGCCGACAGCGAAAGAACAGGCATAAGCGTAAATACCGGGTGGCGCTTATCCGGTTTTGTAGGCCTGATAAGCGCAGCGCCATCAGGCAAACGTGGTGCCGGATGGCGGTGAAAACGCCTTATCCGGCCTACGGTTTTATCGTTCTTTGTGCCTCCGGGCAAAACACGTGAGCAATTTGCATGTCTAAATCCGTACAGAGCAACAGCGCGATCCTCGTTCACTTCACCCTGAAACTGGATGATGGCTCAACGGCGGAATCTACCCGCAATAACGGCAAGCCAGCCCTGTTCCGTCTTGGCGATACCTCGCTTTCCGAAGGTCTGGAGCAGCAGCTTCTGGGGTTGAAAGAAGGGGAAAAGAAAGCGTTTTCGCTGGAGCCTGACGCCGCGTTTGGCGTCCCCAGTCCGGACTTGATCCAGTATTTCTCGCGCCGTGAGTTTATGGCGGCGGGCGAACCGGAAGTCGGGGCGATTATGCTTTTTACCGCAATGGATGGCAGCGAAATGCCTGGCGTGATTCGCGAAATCAACGGCGACTCGATTACCGTTGATTTTAACCATCCGCTGGCCGGGCATACCGTTCACTTTGATATTGAAGTGCTGGAAATCGATCCGGCGCTGGAGGCATAAACATGCAGATCCTGTTGGCCAACCCACGCGGTTTTTGCGCCGGGGTAGACCGCGCTATCAGCATTGTTGAAAATGCGCTCGCCATTTACGGCGCGCCAATTTACGTTCGGCACGAAGTCGTGCATAACCGCTATGTAGTGGACAGCCTGCGCAAGCGCGGGGCGATCTTTATAGAACAAATTAGCGAAGTGCCGGATGGCGCCATTCTGATCTTCTCCGCTCATGGGGTTTCCCAGGCGGTGCGTAACGAGGCGAAAAGCCGCGATCTTACCGTTTTTGACGCCACCTGCCCGCTGGTGACGAAAGTCCATATGGAAGTGGCGCGCGCCAGCCGTCGCGGTGAAGAGTCTATTCTCATCGGCCACGCCGGGCACCCGGAAGTGGAAGGCACCATGGGCCAGTACAGCAACCCGGAAGGGGGGATGTACCTGGTTGAGTCGCCAGAGGACGTCTGGACGCTGAATGTCAAAAATGAAGGCAAGCTCTCCTTCATGACGCAAACCACGCTTTCCGTGGACGATACGTCCGATGTGATTGATGCGCTGCGTAAACGCTTTCCGAAAATCGTCGGCCCGCGCAAAGACGATATTTGCTATGCCACTACTAATCGTCAGGAAGCGGTGCGGGCGCTGGCGGAGCAGGCTGACGTGGTGCTGGTGGTTGGCTCGAAAAACTCTTCTAACTCTAACCGGCTGGCGGAACTGGCCCAACGGATGGGAAGAACCGCGTTTCTTATCGACGATGCGACGGATATCCAGGAGGCGTGGGTGAAAGACGCCGCCTGCGTTGGCGTCACCGCTGGCGCTTCCGCGCCGGATATTCTGGTGCAGAATGTTATTGCGCGTCTGCGCGAGTTTGGCGGCGGCGAAGCTGTCACGCTTGAGGGGCGCGAAGAAAATATTGTTTTCGAAGTGCCGAAAGAGCTGCGTGTGGATGTTCGTGAGGTCGAATAAGATTTCATAATTCAGAAATCTGCCTGATGACGTTACGTTGACCAGATCTTAAGAATTTCTTTTGATATTCAATGTGCGACAGGAAGAATAAGGCGTAGTCGTCATCCGTTGCTAATGCCCCACCTTTTTGCTATTCATCTGAAAAACCAGCACAATCGTTGCTGGTTTTTGGGTTGTAATGCCTACAGGGATAAGGGAAATGGGCAAAATAAAATATGGATTGGCAACGTTACTCGCCATCGGATTTTGGATGGGCTCGACAAGCGCCACGGTGCTGGAGCTACCCGCCTGGGAGCGAAACTATACCGGAACTATCGCGGGGAAACCGGTAAACGTTAATATCACGCGATTTGGTAACACGCTTTATGGGTATTACTGCTATGAACCCTGCAATCAGCACAAGGCAGCGATTGCTCTACGCGGCTCACTCCAGGATAAAGAGGTGCATCTTGAAGAACGCGTAAAGGCGCTTTCAGGTTACTGGAATGCGGAAATCTCCAGCAGTGAGATTAAAGGCGAATGGACGTCCGCAGATAAAAAACGACATTTTCCTGTTGCCCTTATCTACCTCAAACCTAAAAACTCCCCTGATATTGTGCTGGTCACGAACACGAATGATGCAGGGGGTTACGACCCTTCCAAAGAGATTGATTGCGGCAATACGCCGGCCATTTCGGCGATAAAATTATACCGTGATGGTAAACTCATACAGACCTTAGATACCGCCTCGGTGGGCACTTGTAGCCCGTTTATGCCTCAATGGGGGGATGTCAATTTTGATGGCTACCCGGATCTGTCGATTGTAACAGAGCTACTTGCAGGGCCGAATGCTCCAGAACAAACATGGCTCTATGACCCCGCCAAACAGCGTTATGTTGATGCGCCAGCGTCTTATCAGGAAATCACTTCACCAGAGATCGATGCTGAACATAAACAGATTGTCAGCTATTGGCGCGGTGGTTGCTGCAGTCATGGCGTCAATGTGTATCGCTGGAAAGGAAAAACGATTGAACTGATCGATCGCGGTGAAAGCTATTTTCAGCCTGTGATCAGTAAAGACAAAATGTATAACTGCTACATGATACCTTCCTACGCTGATGGGCGTATTATTTATCCGCTAGTACGTAAAAATGGTCATTTGACGCCGCCTTTTAGCCTTGATGAGACGTGTCAACCTTTTTGGCTAACCGGTAATGTTCGTACCGTGATTCAGGCAGAAAAACCCGGCGCTGAGCCCGAATCGCTTGAGATTCAGTGGCAGGAAAACAAAGCATCGCCAGGGCGTTTTTGCCCATTAGTTCCGTTTGTCGAAGGTAATAAGCTAAGTCCGCGTCTGGTGACGGATGACGATGTGCCTGATACCTGTATCAGTCGCGCTGAGTACGAAGATATAAAACAATAGGTCAGGAGAGCGTTAATGGCAGCATCCCTACACATTATTCTTGATACCGATCCAGGCATTGATGACGCCGCCGCGATTGCCGCTGCGCTGTTTGCCCCCGAGCTGGATCTGCAACTGATGACCACCGTTGCCGGCAACGTTTCGGTCGAAAAAACCACCCGTAACGGCTTACAGCTCCTGCATTTCTGGGACGCCGATGTGCCACTTGCCCAGGGGGCCGCGACGCCGCTGCTGCGTCCGTTACGCGATGCGGCATACGTCCACGGCGAATCCGGCATGGAAGGCTATGATTTTGTCGACCATCAGCGCCAACCGTTGGCGAAGCCAGCGTTTATCGCTATCCGGGATGTGCTGATGAACGCCCCGGAGCCCATGACATTGGTGGCGATAGGGCCATTGACCAATATTGCGTTGCTACTGATGCACTATCCGGAGTGCCGCTTCAACATTCACCGGCTGGTGATTATGGGCGGTTCCGCAGGGCGCGGCAATTTTACGCCTAATGCTGAATTTAACATTGCTGTCGATCCGGAAGCCGCCGCCCACGTATTTCGTAGCGGCATTGAGATTGTGATGTGTGGGCTGGACGTCACCAATCAGGCCGTGTTGACGCCGGAGTATCTGGCTACGCTTCCTGCGCTTAATAAAACCGGCGGCATGCTGCATGCATTGTTCAGCCATTACCGCAGCGGCAGTATGCAAAGCGGTCTGCGGATGCACGATCTCTGCGCTATCGCCTGGCTGGTGCGTCCGGAGCTTTTTACCCTGCAATCCTGTTTTGTGGCCGTAGAAACGCAGGGGCAATATACCGCAGGTACCACGGTGGTGGATATTGAAGGGCGTCTGGGGCAGCCCGCCAACGCGCAGGTGGCGCTGGCGCTGGATGTGGACGGTTTTCGTCAGTGGGTGGCTGAGGTGTTTGCCTGTGCGCCGTAATTACATGTTGGCGCCATAATCTCATACTTTGCCGCGATAGAGTCTCTCCGGCCTGCCCACTTTCCCGTAGCTGATCTCCGCTTCGAGAAAGTTATTTTTCACGCCTTGTTCCAGATAGCGTCGGGCAGTGGTTTTACTGCTGCCCAGAATTTGCGCCAGAGTGTCTGCTGTATGTACTGCCTGCGGGTCGGCGAATATTTGTCGTACCCGGTTGAAGGTGTTTTCATCAATTCCCCGCAGTCCGCTATTCGGTTCTGCGGTTTGTTCTTTGGCCTGGATATTAAATAAGGCATCAACGTGCGTCTGGTTTGCCTGCTCACTGGAACGTAACGAACTGCGGTAACGGGTGAACCGCTCCAGGGTATGCTGCAGGCGCTGATAATGTACCGGCTTAATCAGATAATCGAATACGCCCATGCGTAAGGCATCGCTGATGGTATCCATATGATTGTCGGCGGTAATGAAAATAATTCGCCCCGTGTAGTTGGTGCTGATGGTATGACGAATTAAATCGATCCCTTTGCCATCGGGTAAAAAATTATCCAATAGAATTAACTGTGGTTGATAGAGGCGTATTTGCTTCTTTGCACTTTCCAGTTTGTCTGCGATGCCGACGATTGAAAACTGGGGAAAAAGCTTGATGGTGTCCACCAGGATTTCCGCTAGCATCGGTTCGTCTTCAACGATGAGTGTCGTAATGCTATCCATGTTATTCTTCTCTGGTAAAAGGGATATAGAGGGTAAAAATGGTGCCAAAAGGATTATTGTTATCGACGATAATGTCACCATTGGCCTGCTTGACGTAGCTGTGCACCAACCATAATCCAATTCCGTGATCGCCGTTGTTGTGGGTGGTCACTCCACGCTCGAAAATATGCTGGCGGATATTTTCGTCAATACCACATCCCTGATCGGCAACTTCAATAATGACTTCATTACCTTCGCTGTTGATCAGGCACTCAATCTGTCGCGAGCCTTCGCGATTGAGCAGGGTGGCGTTATAGGCGTTGTCCAATAAATTGCCAACAATCGAAATCCATTCATTATGCGAGAGCGATGACGGCAGGTGTTCAACAAAGCTTGAAGGATCGAAAATCAGCTCCAGCCCCAGCTCTTTTGCCCGATAATATTTACCGATTAATAGCCCCGCAAGGTGGTGGTCGCGGAAATTATGGGAAATAAAATCGAGTACTTTCTGGTGGCTTTCCGACTGCTGCTGAATCAGCGCCAGCGCATTATCGTAGCGCTTCAGGAACAGCAGTCCGGCAATGGTGGAAATAAGGTTGCGATGCTCATGCTGCACGGCGCGCAGGTTATCGGCGTATTGCCGCACCTGACTTAACTGCAGGCTGAGTGTATTGATATCGTCTTTGTTGCGAAAGCTAATAACCCAGCCCTGAGGCTGGTTGTCAATAATGACCGCCATGCGACTGGCGATGACTTTCATTTGGTTAAAGGTGACGATCTCATCTTTTTTGTTTTTTTGCGGCGCATCGTAAAAAAAAGCCTCCGGCAACACGATATGGTGGATTGCATAGCCAATGAGTTCAGACTCCGGTTGGCTCAGATTCAGTAAGCGGCGAGCCGTTTGGTTAATGGCGGTAATACGGTGATGGGAGTCAATGGCGATCAACCCTTCAAATACCGACTCAAATAACACGCTTTGCTGAATTAATAGTTGTGAAAGCTGCTGCGGCTCCATGTTAAGCATCTGCTTTTTAATATGCAGCGAGAAGCGGCGGGCGCAGTACAACAGCACCAGCAACAGTATCGCCATCGGGAACAGCAACGAGCTGATTTGTAAGTTAAGCCAGCTCTCCAACTGTTCCAGAGTATAGCCAACGGAAACAATACCGATGACTTTACCGGTACTGTCCTGAATCGGGGATTTACCACGTAAGGAAGAGCCTAATGAACCTTTACGCACCGATACGTAGCTTTTAGCGTTATACAGCGCGTCGTCGCTATCGCCGCCCTCCATATATTTGCCGATCTCATTCGGGTTGACGTGATACAGTCGCTGACCTTTTTCGTTGCCAACGGTAATGTAAGTCGCGTCCGAAAACGAGCGCATTGGGTCAATCAGCGCTTTGATGCGTGGCAAATCATGCGCCTCTACGGCTTCAACTAATTCTGGCATAGCGGATATTTGCATTGCCTGAATAAGCGCACGTTGGCCCACCTGATAATGCAGGCGCTCTTTCGTGATATCGGTCAGATACCAGGTGATTGCCAGCATCACGATGGTGGATGTAAACAGGATCAGTAGAAATATCCGGTTTTGAAACGAGCGTCTGGCAAACCAGTGTGTAATTTCCCGTATAAACATATTGGTATTTAGATATTTAATTACGGTATTTTCTTGCATTCGGCATCACCGGAACCTGAACCAGTTCATACTTACTTTTCTTTCAGAAAAAATTTGGATGAAAATGGGATACGACATGCGTATCCCATCCACTATTACATCGCCAGCACGTACTTGAGCATCACCCCGGCAGCTATCGCCGAGCCAATCACCCCGGCCACGTTCGGCCCCATCGCATGCATCAGCAGGAAGTTCTGCGGGTCCGATTCCAGCCCCACCTTGTTCGATACGCGGGCCGCCATCGGCACCGCCGACACCCCCGCCGAACCGATAAGCGGGTTGATTTTGTTCTTACTGCACAGGTTCAGCAGCTTCGCCATCAGTACCCCGGCCGCCGTCCCGATACCAAAGGCAATCACCCCCAGCAGCAGAATGCCCAGCGTCTGCGGCTGCAGGAACTTGTCCGCCACCAGCTTGGCGCCAACGGAAAGCCCCAGGAAAATGGTGACGATATTAATCAGACCGTTCTGCACCGTGTCGCTCAGACGCTCCACCACGCCGCTTTCGCGCATCAGATTGCCAAAGCAGAACATCCCCAGCAGCGGCGCGGCGTCCGGCAGCAGCAGGGCCACCAGCATGAGCAACACCACCGGGAAGAGGATTTTTTCCCGCTTGCTGACGGTGCGCAGCTGCACCATGCGGATTTTCCGCTCCGTCTCCGTGGTCAGCGCCTTCATAATCGGCGGCTGGATTAACGGCACCAGCGCCATATACGAGTACGCCGCCACCGCGATGGCCCCCAGCAGCTCCGGCGCCAGCTTGCCCGACAGATAAATCGCCGTCGGGCCGTCCGCGCCGCCGATAATGCCGATGGCCGCCGCCTGCGGCAGGGTGAAGGAAATCAGGCCGAAGTAGTTCAGCGTCAGCGCCCCGAGCACGGTGGCGAAGATACCGAACTGCGCCGCCGCGCCGAGCAGCAGGGTGCGCGGGTTGGCCAGCAGCGGGCCGAAGTCGGTCATCGCCCCCACGCCCATAAAGATGACCAGCGGCGCGACGCCGGAGCCAATCGCCACTTTATAGAACAGCGCCAGTACCCCCGGCGTGTAGCCCATGTCCACCGCCAGATTTTCCATCTGACTCTGCACTGACGGCAGCGCCAGCGCTAATGCCTCTTTAATGGCGTGCACGTCCGGCGCGCAGTTAAGCTTCGCGGCAATCACCGCCAGCTGCCCGGCGTCGTGATGCGCCAGCAGGCTCTCCAGCGCGGTCAGCGCCATGCCCGCTTCCGGGATGTTGGAGAGCAGGCCGCCGAAGCCAATCGGCAGCAGCAGTAACGGTTCGAACTTTTTCGCTATCGCCAGCCACAGCAACAGCAGGCTGACCAGCAGCATGATGGCCTGGCCCGCGCCAAGGTGCATCAGCCCCATGCCCTGAAGCAGGGCGTTCAGACTTTCCATTTCAGTTCTCCGTTACGCCAGCGTCATCAGGGTGTCGCCCACGGAAACCGCGTCCCCGGACTTCACCGCAATACCGCGTACCGTCCCGGCCTGCGCGGCGCGGATTTCGGTTTCCATCTTCATGGCCTCCAGAATCAGCAGCACATCGCCTTCGGCCACCGTCTGGCCCTCGGTGGCAATCACCTTCCAGATGTTGCCCGCCAGCGGCGCGGTGACCGGGGTGCCTGCGCCCGCCGGAGCGGCGGCAGGCGCAGCGGCCTGAACCGGCGCAGGACTGGCCGCGGTCAGCTGGCTGATATCGCCGCCGTCGCTGACCTTCACCACAAAGGCTTTGCCTTCCACTTCCACGGTGTAGATACCGGAGGCGGCAGGCTTCTCTGCTTTTGCCACCGGCTGCGCGGCTTCCGCCTGCGGCAGTGGCTCAAACGCCGCCGGATTGTGGCGGTTCTCAAGGAATTTGAGGCCGGGTTGCGGGAACAGCGCCACGGTGAGGACGTCGTCAATGGCGTTTCCCGCAAGCTGAATGCCCTTCTCCTGCGCCTGGCGCCTGACGTCCGCTTCCAGTTCAGCCAGCTCCGGTTTGAGTAAATCCGCCGGACGGCAGGTCACCGGAGCGCCCCCTTCCAGCACCCGCGCCTGCAGTACCGCGTTCACCGGCACCGGGGTGTGCCCGTATTCGCCTTTCAGAATGCCGGCCGTTTCTTTGGCGATGGTTTTGTAGCGCTCGCCGGTCAGGACGTTGAGCACCGCCTGGGTGCCGACAATCTGCGAGGTGGGGGTCACCAGCGGGATAAAACCGAGGTCCTCGCGCACGCGGGGGATTTCCGCCAGCACCTGGTCGAGTTTGTCCGCCGCGTTCTGCTGCTTCAGCTGGCTTTCGAGGTTGGTCAGCATTCCGCCCGGCACCTGCGCCACCAGAATGCGGCTGTCGTAGCCCTTCAGCTGGCCTTCAAAGGCGTGGTATTTCTTGCGCACCTCGCGGAAGTACGCGGCGATGTTTTCCAGTTTCAGGATATCCAGCCCGGTGTCGTGCTCAGTACCTGCCAACGTCGCCACCAGCGCCTCGGTGGCCGGGTGGCCGTAGGTGGCGCTCATGGAGGAAATCGCCGTGTCGACGCCGTCAACGCCCGCCTCGATGGCCTTCAGCAGCGCCATCTCCGCCATCCCGGTGGTGGCGTGACAGTGCAGGTGCAGGCGCACCTCAAAACGTTTTTTGATTTCACTGACCAGCTCAAAGGCGGCCATCGGCGTCAGGATGCCGGACATATCCTTGATGGCAATCGAGTCAACGCCGGTTTCCAGCAGTTGCTCCGTTAAATCCAGCCAGGTCTGCAGGGTGTGCGCCGGGCTGGTGGTGTAAGAGAGCGTGCCCTGGGCGTGTGCGCCGTGGCTGCGCACCGCCTGCAGGGCGGCTTTCATATTGCGCGGGTCGTTCATGGCATCAAACACGCGGAACACGTCCATGCCGTTTTTCACCGCGCGTTCGACAAAACGCTCCACCACGTCATCGGCGTAGTGGCGGTAGCCGAGCAGGTTCTGGCCACGCAGCAGCATCTGCAGCGGGGTTTTGGGCATGGCTTTTTTGAGTTCGCGCAGGCGCAGCCACGGGTCTTCGCCGAGAAAGCGAATGCAGGCGTCAAAGGTGGCGCCGCCCCAGCATTCGAGGGAGCCGTAGCCCACGTCATCGAGCGCGGCGGCAATGGGCAGCATATCATCAAGACGCAGACGGGTGGCGAACAGGGACTGGTGGGCGTCGCGCAGGACGACATCGGTAATGGCAATAGTCATGGATCCCTCCGGGAATTAAGCGTTAAGGCGGTGATGGTGAATGGCGGCGGCAATCACCGGCTTTAAGCGGGTGAAGTCGTCCACGACGGGAACGGCGCGCGGTGCGGGCGCGGCGACGGGTTCCGGGAAGAAGCGAGTAATCACGGCAGACATGCCGCGAATAGCAAAGATGAGCAGGAACAGAAAGCTCAGTACGAACCCCATCCCTAAAAACATCAGGGTGAAACCTTCACCCAGTAGTACAGCTTCATTCATGAATCATTTTCCATAATGAGAGGCACGACGGTGGCCTTGACGACAACCTTCCTGGTGAATCCGGCTAAGGAGTAGAGTGGATTTCCCTTGGCCACCTCTGGCTTTGGCCTCTACTTTTCTCCAGGTCGTTTGCGGCAAAGACACCGCCGTGCGTTTTTTTACACCATCATGCTGAACACGATGCTAGCGATAACCAGCACAATACCGCCGCCCAGACGAGAGGAAATTTGTGCATATGAAATGAGGTTCATACGGTTACAGGCGGAGAGCACTTCCAGATCGCCGGAGCCGCCGCGGTTGGCCATACAAAGACCCGCAGTAATGGATGATTCAATCGGGTAGAAGCCAATCAACCAGCCCCCGATAGCTGCGCCAACGACAGCGCCGACCACAATGATCGCGGCGATAACGACGTTGGCGAACGTCAGGGCGTCGATGATCTCTTGCAGATCGGTGTAGCAAACACCCACACCTACCATCAACACCCACAGCAGTTGTTTGGAGAAGAAGTCAGAAAGACGTTTTGCCCCGGCTTTAATCTCCGGTGAGCAAAGACCTGATGCGTTCAGCGCAGCAACAATCAGAACCATCCAGGCGAAGTAGTGAATAGAGACGCCGCCGATGCTTGGCAGAATTTTCTTGGCAACAACATAGGCCAGCAGGAAGCAGGTGGTGGATAGCACCATGCCAACCGCCGTTTCACGATGGGTAATCTGACCGGCCTTTTCATCATCTTCGGTTTTGAAGGAAGCCTTACGAACCAACTCGCCTTCACCGCTAAGCCAGGTGTATTTTTTGCCAATCATATCGAGGAGGGCGGCGAAAATAATGGCGAAGATATTCGCAATGGTCAGAATAGCAATAGCCGTTGAGTAGTACTCTTCGCGAGAACGTCCGGTAACCGAGTGATAAATTTCAGACAAAGGCACGGCGCCTGCGCCGTTACCACCGCCCATAATCGGCAGAACGTACAGCATCATGATACGGTCGATCGGGATACCGAAGCACAGACCAATGACGATGCCAAAAAGGGACGCGCCGACGATCCCGGCGAGGATGGTTGGGATATAGCCCAGCAGTGATTTTAATAGCAGCTTACGGTTTACCGACAGGATAGCGCCTGTGATCAACACCGCGATAAACAGGTTAAGGAAGTTGCTTTTATCCATTACGTTGCTGATCGCATCAATTTCTTTCTGCGTAAATATGCCAGCATAGACAAAATAAGCTGCAACCAGAAATATCATAACCGGTGCGCCGCCAATATATTTATTGAAGATCGGTAAACGTTTGCCGATTTCACCAAAAATGGCCCCCATCACAAACATAAGGGCAAAACCACCGACTAAGTCAGTAGGTATAGCATTATAAAAATGAGAAAGTAATAAAGTAATTAATGCAAAAGCATAAAGCGGTAGCGGCATACCAAAGATTTTGAATCTGAGTAAATCGCTAGCCCCCTTTCTCTCCGTAGCCGAAGCCTGGGTCATGTTGGTCATAAACATTTTCCTGTGTATTGATGGGTAACAAGACCTGCGCATACTAATAAATTCAATGAACCGTGAGATGTGACTATCTTCACTGAATGGTTGTGTTTTTAATTAATTTAATTGTTTTTATTAACTCTGATTAATTAAGGAAATAAAAACTATAAAGGTCATAAAGGCAGCGGGGAAAGTGTGATGTCTATTCCAGACGAATAATATAAACACTGGCGAAATATGCGGCGTTATTTGCTGACGGATGCTGAATAGAGTGAATCTGATATTTAAACGCATTTATTTGCAAAAGGATGTATTGCGTCGCGAGTCGGTCGCCATGTTTCTGAAGGGCGAGGGACTCGCCCTGGAAGACGATTGTGAAATCGCGGTATGCGCATATTGGCAGGGTGAGATAGTTGGATGCGGCTCGCTGGCCGGGAACGTACTGAAATGCATCGCTGTTTCCCCAGTTTTACAAGGGGAAGGGCTCAGCCTCAAACTGCTGACTGAGTTGCTTACATTGGCCTACGAGTTAAACCGCAGCGAGCTTTTCCTGTTCACTAAGCCGCAAAATCGGTTGCTGTTTTCTGGCGCGGGGTTTTGGCCCATTGCGCAGGCAGGTGAGTTGGCGGTGTTAATGGAGAACAGTAGTGAACGGTTAGCGCGCTTTTGTCGCCAACTGGCGCTTTATCGTCAACCGGGAAAAACGATCGGCGCCATCGTCATGAACGCCAATCCGTTTACCTTGGGCCACCGTTATCTGGTGGAGCAAGCGGCTGCGGCCTGTGACTGGCTGCATCTGTTTGTGGTCAAAGAAGATGCTTCATTTTTTTCCTATACCGACCGTTGGGCGCTGATCGAACAAGGAATCGCGGGTATTGACAACGTCACGTTGCATTCCGGCTCCGCTTATATGATCTCGCGTGCGACGTTTCCCGGCTATTTCCTCAAAGAAAAAGGGGTTGTGGACGACTGCCATTGCCAGATCGATCTGCAACTCTTCCGTGAACATCTGGCTCCAGCGCTGGGGATTACCCATCGTTTTGTCGGCAGTGAACCGTTTTGTCCTCTGACCTGTGCCTATAACCAGCGAATGCACGACATTTTACACGATCCGAAGCGCAGCGGCCCGGTTATTGAGGTCGTCGAGCTGGCGCGGGTGGAGAAAAACGGCACGGCTATTTCCGCCTCTCGCGTCAGAAAACTGTATAGCGAACGTAATTGGCCGGCGATAAGCGCGCTGGTGCCTGCTGGCACCCTGGCATATCTGCAGCGGCATGCCGCCAGACACACTGAAACCATATGACGTAACACCGTTAACAAGGAACATAACTAATGAAAATCATTAAAGATGCCCTGGCAGGCACGCTGGAATCCAGCGATGTGATGATCAGGATAGGTCCATCCAGCGAGCCAGGAATTCGGCTGGAGCTAGAGAGTCTGGTGAAGCAGCAGTTTGGCGCGGCGATTGAGCAGGTGGTTCGCGAAACGCTGGCGAAGCTGGGCGTTGAACGCGCGCTGGTTAGCGTCGATGACAAAGGCGCACTGGAGTGTATTTTACGCGCCCGAGTGCAGGCGGCGGCGTTACGCGCTGCAGAACAAACGGAAATTCAATGGAGTGCGTTATGAGACCACGTCGCAGTATGTTGTTTATCCCCGGCGCAAATGCGGCCATGTTGAGCACCTCGTTTGTCTATGGTGCGGACGCGGTGATGTTCGACTTAGAAGACGCCGTAGCGTTACGTGAGAAAGATACCGCCCGTCTTTTGGTTCATCACGCGCTTCAACATCCGTTCTATCAGGATGTTGAAAAAGTGGTGCGCATTAATCCACTGAACACGCCATTCGGTCTGGCCGATCTTGAGGCCGTCGTGCGTGGTGGCGCGGATATTGTGCGTCTGCCGAAAACCGACAGCAAAAACGATGTGCTGGAGCTGGAAGCGCAGGTCGAACGGATCGAACGTGAATGCGGACGCGAGGTCGGCAGTACCAGGCTGATGGCGGCGATCGAATCAGCGAAAGGCGTGGTCAATGCCGTCGACATCGCCACCTCTACACCACGTCTGGTGGCAATTGCGCTGGCGGCATTTGATTACGTGATGGATATGGGCACCAGCCGGGGCGATGGCTCCGAGCTGTTCTACGCCCGCTGCGCAGTGCTGCACGCGGCGCGTGTTGCGGGTATTGCCGCCTATGATGTTGTTTGGTCGGATATCAATAATGAAGAAGGCTTCCTGAAGGAAGTGCAGTTGGCGAAAGGACTTGGTTTTAACGGTAAGTCCTTAGTGAATCCACGTCAGATTGAGCTGTTACATCAGGCTTATTCTCCGACACGTAAAGAAGTTGAGCATGCGTATGAGGTGATTGCCGCCGCTGAAGAGGCTGAGTCTCGCGGTCTGGGCGTCGTTTCACTCAACGGCAAAATGATTGACGGCCCGATTATCGACCACGCGCGCAAAGTGGTGGCGCTGTCGGCTTCCGGTATTCGTGATTAAGGAAGGAACCATGAAAGAGACTGTAACCATGCTCAACCAGCAATATGTCGTACCGGAAGGATTACAGCCCTACCAGGGGGTAACAGCGAACAGCCCGTGGCTTGCCTGTGAAACGGAAAAGCGTCGGCGTAAAATTTGTGACTCGCTTGAAGAGGCTATTCGTCGTTCCGGGCTTAAAAATGGCATGACGATATCCTTCCACCATGCGTTTCGTGGTGGCGACAAAGTCGTCAATATGGTGATGGCGAAGCTGGCGGAAATGGGATTCCGCGATCTGACGCTTGCCTCCAGCTCATTAATTGATGCCCACTGGCCGCTTATCGAACACATTAAAAATGGCGTGGTGCGGCAGATTTACACCTCCGGGCTGCGCGGCAAGTTAGGGGAAGAGATCTCCGCTGGCCTGATGGAAAACCCGGTACAGATCCACTCTCACGGTGGCCGCGTAAAACTGATTCAGAGCGGTGAGCTGAATATTGATGTCGCTTTCCTCGGCGTGCCGTGCTGCGACGAATTTGGTAATGCGAACGGTTTTAGCGGCAAGTCACGCTGCGGCTCTTTGGGGTATGCGCAGGTTGATGCGCAGTACGCTAAATGCGTGGTGCTCCTGACTGAAGAGTGGGTCGAATTCCCCAATTATCCGGCCAGTATCGCGCAGGATCAGGTTGATTTGATCGTGCAGGTGGATGAGGTAGGGGATCCGGAAAAAATTACCGCGGGCGCGATTCGTCTGTCCAGTAACCCGCGTGAACTGTTGATCGCCCGGCAGGCGGCCAATGTGATCGAACACTCGGGCTATTTTTGTGACGGTTTCTCGCTGCAAACCGGCACCGGTGGCGCATCTCTGGCGGTCACCCGTTTCCTGGAAGACAAAATGCGTCGCCACAACATTACGGCGAGTTTTGGCCTGGGCGGGATCACCGGCACCATGGTGGATCTGCATGAGAAAGGGTTGATCAAAGCGCTGCTGGATACGCAATCATTCGATGGCGATGCAGCCCGTTCGCTGGCGCAGAATCCACATCATATTGAAATCTCAACCAATCAATACGCGAACCCCGCCTCTAAAGGCGCGGCATGCGAACGCCTGAATGTGGTGATGCTGAGCGCACTGGAAATTGACGTGAATTTCAACGTTAACGTGATGACCGGTTCAAACGGCGTACTGCGTGGCGCATCGGGCGGCCATAGCGATACGGCAGCAGGGGCCGATCTCACCATTATTACCGCACCGCTGGTCCGTGGCCGAATCCCATGCGTGGTGGAAAAAGTGCTGACTACCGTCACGCCTGGGGCAAGTGTTGATGTGCTGGTTACCGACCATGGTATTGCAGTGAACCCTGCGCGTCAGGATCTGCTTGATAACCTGCGTGCTGCGGGCGTGGCGCTGATGACCATCGAACAACTGCAACAGCGCGCTGAGCAACTGACCGGTAAACCGCAGCCGATTGAGTTTACCGATCGGGTGGTGGCTGTGGTGCGTTATCGCGACGGTTCAGTGATTGACGTGATTCGCCAGGTTAAAGGCTGATGAAGGGCACAGACCTGCTGTACCAGGGCCAGGCAGTTACGCTGGAGGAGATGCTACAAGCGCGCGATAAACGTGCCGCCAGGCAGCGTCAGGCGTTGAACTGCTATCGGCTACCGTTGATTTCCCTCACGCTGGTTGCACCGGGCGCCGTTAAAAACTCAGCGGTCTGGCGGCGTGTCGCCGATTATGCAATTGCCGAAATACTGGCGCTTTGCGAACAGAAGGAGTGGGTCAACGTCTGGGAAATGCAGGTGAATGAACGCAGCGGCCCGGAATGGATGGCAGCGGTCTGTGCGCCGGCAATGGCGTTGAAACAGCACATGTCGACACTAGAGATGAGCCATCCGTTAGGGCGGCTTTGGGACATCGACATTATTGATAGCGACGGTAAGTCGCTATCACGCCGTGAACTCGGGCATCCTGCCCGGCCATGTTTGATATGCCAGCAGGATGCTCATCTCTGTGCCCGGGGCAAGCATCACACCCTTGACCTTTTGTTGGATGAAATTGCACGAAGGATTGAATGCTATGAACGTGAGCGTTGTGACTGAACGGCGTACGCCAGCGTACTCATCGCTGGCGGCTGGCGAACTTAATGGGTTGGTTGCAAGAGCGCTGCTGACGGAAGCCAGGCTGACACCAAAACCCGGTCTGGTCGATATTCGTAATTCGGGAGCGCATAGGGATATGGATCTGGCGGCATTTGAACGTAGCACTACCGCCATTGCTCCATGGATGGAAAAGTTTTTTATCATGGGCAACAACACGGCGGCGGTGGCGGCAGAAAATGTCCTGGTGATGCTGCGTCCGCTGGGGATGGCCTGTGAGAACGATATGCTACAGGCGACCAATGGTGTGAATACCCATCGCGGGGCGATTTTCGCTTTTGGCCTGCTGAGCGCAGCGATTGGCCGACTTCTCGCGCGGGGAGAACCGTTGGAGCAAAATCGTATCTGCGACCAGGTTGCCCGCCTGAGTCGGAATATTGTTGCCCACGAGCTCTCAGCAAAAAAAGCGGGAAAACTGACAAAGAGTGAAACCCATTTCCAGTGCTATGGCCTGTCGGGCGCGCGGGGAGAAGCGGAAAGCGGTTTTCGAACCGTCAGAACGCAGGCTTTGCCGGTGTTTAACCGGGTCGTGCAGGAGCATGACGATACCCATCTTGCCCTGCTGCAAACATTGTTGCATCTGATGGCGTGGAATGATGATACCAATCTGGTGTCACGGGGAGGCCTGGAAGGGCTTTACTACGTGCAGCAGCAGGCACAAAAATTGTTGTGGCAAGGGGGCGTATTGGTTGAGGGGGGCATTGAAGCGATGCAGTCCCTCGATGATGAACTCATCCTGCGTA
Organism: Salmonella sp. 2018103; assembly: GCF_026247685.1. Lineage (NCBI taxonomy): Bacteria > Pseudomonadati > Pseudomonadota > Gammaproteobacteria > Enterobacterales > Enterobacteriaceae > Salmonella > Salmonella sp. 2018103. Next base: position 3,767,845 of record NZ_CP111029.1, on the reverse strand, counting down.
ACTTAAGCCCTGGCGGTAGCGCGGATTTACTGGCAGTGACCTGGTTTTTAAGTCATTTTCCTGCCGGTTCCCTCTATCCTGAGTAAGTTTCTCTTCTTTCATTCTCTCCAGCAATGATTCATCCTGCGGGATGAATCATGTCTTTTACTGATATCGCTCCCTGTTTATCATTAATTTCTAATTATCGGCGATTTTAGATGGCGGCCTCCGGGCGCGCTGGTTACTCTGAAAACGGTTTACGCAATTTTTACAAAAGAGAATAGCTATGCATGAAGCACAAATCCGCGTCGCCATTGCCGGCGCCGGTGGCCGCATGGGACGGCAGTTAATCCAGGCCGCCATGGCGATGGAAGATGTTCAGCTGGGTGCCGCGCTGGAGCGCGAAGGCTCTTCCTTGCTGGGCAGCGATGCTGGCGAACTGGCAGGCGTGGGGAAAACGGGCGTCATCATTCAAAGCGATCTGGCGTCGGTCAAAGATGATTTCGATGTTCTGGTCGATTTTACCCGTCCTGAAGGCACACTGGCGCATCTGGCGTTTTGCCGTAAACATGGTAAAGGGATGGTGATTGGTACTACCGGCTTTGACGACGCCGGTAAACAGGCCATTCGCGAGGCGTCGCAAGAGATTGCGATCGTTTTCGCCGCAAACTTTAGCGTCGGCGTTAACGTCATGCTCAAGTTGCTGGAGAAAGCCGCGAAGGTAATGGGCGACTATAGCGATATTGAAATTATTGAAGCGCACCACCGCCATAAAGTGGATGCACCGTCGGGTACGGCGCTGGCAATGGGCGAGGCAATCGCCGGGGCGCTGGATAAAGATCTGAAGGACTGCGCGGTCTACTCGCGTGAAGGTTATACCGGCGAGCGCGTACCGGGAACGATTGGCTTTGCAACCGTTCGGGCGGGCGACATCGTCGGCGAACATACCGCGATGTTTGCCGATATTGGCGAGCGCGTAGAGATTACGCATAAAGCTTCCAGCCGCATGACGTTTGCAAATGGCGCGTTGCGATCGGCATTATGGCTAAAAACGAAGAAAAATGGGCTATTTGACATGCGGGATGTGCTGGGACTGGATGTACTATAACGACTAAATACCTTCGTGATGTGGTTGTGGTAATCAAGATTAATTGATTACAAAGGGCAATATATTATTGCCCTTTTGTTTTTTGCCCCCCGGTTATTCGGTCAGATAAATAACGCCTTTCGCCATTCATGTTTCGACAGTTTCTTCGCCCACGACATGTTCTGACGTTGTTTTCGCGTTAAGAATAGTCAGTTTAAAGACATCCGGGCCAACGGCATCCATTTGCGTGACGTAATTGCCATTACGATAAATGCGGTTAATTGGCCCTTCAGGCGCATCGGTAAGGGTCATTACGTTCAACGGGAAAAAAATTACTGCCTGAACTGATGTTAGTCATATTCAGCCGCAGTGGCTTATCGTATGCAAAATGCACCTCGACCAGACTGATAAGACTGATATCCATCGTGGGGTTAGCGCTGTTCCACGGGGGCGTTTTATCTCTTTTTCTTCAATAGGTTAGCTTTTTTATGCTGTAGTGAGGCTGGTTGTGGTCCAATCGTATGCGTTAGTCTTAAAGAAAAAGAAGTTAGACCTTTATATCGCGATTGTGATTCTCATTACATTATCTTAATTTGCTGTTTTTTGTTGATTTTTTGATGTGTTTTATTTGTTTTTTATTTTAACAAGTGCTTGATTTTTAAATTATTTTTATCGTTAATTTGATTTATTTTGAATTTTTATTCATTTAATTGTATTAATGGTTATTAAATTAATTTTTATCGTTGTTTTTTGTTGTTTTAATGTGAAATTTGACCATTTGGTCCACTTTTTATCGTTCCAGTCAGCTTTTTTCGAACTCAAGGAAGCGCAAGCGTTTTCTATCGTCACTTAGTTGATCTTTTTGACTCTTAAATAGGATAACTTCCTTATAATGTGCAAAATAACATAAAAAACACCCTCTTTAAGTTGACTTTTATCCGGCTTAACTTCAGAATGCCGCCGTTTGCCAGAAATCCACGGGTAAGCAAATTTGCATTGCTTCATACTGACTGAATGAATTAATATGCAAATAAAGTGAGTGAATATTCTCTGGAGGGTGTTTTGATTAAGTCAGCGCTATTGGTTCTGGAAGACGGAACCCAGTTTCACGGTCGGGCCATTGGGGCAACGGGTTCGGCGGTTGGGGAAGTCGTTTTCAATACTTCAATGACCGGTTATCAAGAAATCCTCACTGATCCTTCCTATTCCCGCCAAATCGTCACTCTTACTTATCCCCATATTGGTAATGTCGGCACCAATGAAGCCGATGAAGAATCTTCTCAGGTTCATGCGCAAGGTTTAGTGATTCGCGATCTGCCGTTGATTGCCAGCAACTTCCGTAACACAGAAGACCTCTCTTCTTACCTGAAACGCCATAACATCGTGGCGATTGCCGATATCGATACCCGCAAGCTGACCCGACTGCTGCGTGAGAAAGGCGCACAGAACGGCTGCATCATTGCAGGCGATAGCCCGGATGCGAAGCTGGCGCTGGAAAAAGCGAAAGCATTTCCTGGACTTAACGGTATGGATCTGGCGAAAGAAGTGACCACGGCGGAAACCTACCGTTGGACGCAGGGTAGCTGGACGCTGAAAGACGGTTTACCGGAAGCGAAATCTGAGGATGACCTGCCGTTCCACGTGGTGGCCTACGATTTTGGCGCCAAGCGCAACATTCTACGTATGTTGGTGGATCGCGGCTGCCGCCTGACGGTGGTGCCAGCGCAGACTTCTGCTGAAGAGGTGCTGAAAATGAACCCGGACGGCATCTTCCTGTCGAACGGCCCTGGCGACCCGGCGCCGTGCGACTACGCCATCGAGGCGATTAAGAAATTCCTCCAGACCGACATTCCGCTATTTGGCATCTGCCTCGGCCATCAGCTGCTGGCGCTGGCGAGCGGTGCGAAGACCGTTAAGATGAAGTTCGGCCATCACGGCGGCAACCATCCGGTAAAAGATATGGACCGAAACGTGGTGATGATTACCGCGCAGAACCACGGCTTTGCGGTGGATGAAGACTCGCTGCCAGCCAACCTGCGCGTGACCCACAAGTCGCTGTTCGACGGCACCCTGCAGGGCATTCACCGTACCGATAAACCGGCGTTCAGCTTCCAGGGCCACCCGGAAGCCAGCCCCGGCCCGCACGATGCTGCACCGCTGTTCGACCACTTTATCGAGCTTATTGAGCAATACCGTCAGTCCGCGAAATAATCAGGAGTAATAAGAGCCATGCCAAAACGTACAGATATAAAAAGCATCCTGATTCTGGGCGCGGGCCCGATTGTTATCGGTCAGGCGTGTGAGTTTGACTACTCCGGCGCTCAGGCGTGTAAAGCGCTGCGCGAAGAGGGCTACCGCGTTATTCTGGTGAACTCCAACCCGGCCACCATCATGACCGACCCGGAAATGGCCGATGCCACCTACATCGAGCCGATTCACTGGGAAGTGGTGCGCAAAATCATTGAAAAAGAGCGTCCGGATGCGGTGCTGCCGACCATGGGCGGCCAGACGGCGCTGAACTGCGCGCTGGAGCTGGAGCGGCAGGGCGTGCTCGAAGAGTTCGGCGTCACCATGATTGGCGCCACCGCCGACGCCATTGATAAAGCCGAAGACCGTCGTCGCTTCGATATCGCGATGAAGAAAATTGGTCTCGACACCGCGCGTTCCGGTATCGCGCACACTATGGAAGAAGCGCTGGCGGTTGCCGCTGATGTGGGCTTCCCGTGCATTATTCGTCCGTCCTTTACCATGGGTGGCACCGGCGGCGGTATCGCTTACAACCGTGAAGAGTTCGAAGAAATCTGCGAACGCGGTCTGGACCTCTCGCCAACCAACGAGCTGCTGATTGATGAATCGCTGATCGGCTGGAAAGAGTACGAGATGGAAGTGGTGCGTGATAAAAACGACAACTGCATCATCGTCTGCTCTATCGAAAACTTCGACGCAATGGGTATCCATACTGGGGACTCGATCACCGTGGCCCCGGCACAGACGCTGACCGACAAAGAATACCAAATCATGCGTAACGCCTCGATGGCGGTACTGCGTGAAATCGGCGTCGAAACCGGCGGTTCTAACGTCCAGTTCGCAGTGAACCCGAAAAACGGCCGTCTGATCGTTATCGAAATGAACCCGCGCGTATCCCGTTCCTCGGCGCTGGCGTCGAAAGCCACCGGCTTCCCGATTGCCAAAGTGGCCGCCAAACTGGCGGTGGGTTATACCCTCGACGAGCTGATGAACGACATCACCGGTGGCCGTACACCGGCGTCGTTTGAGCCGTCTATTGACTACGTTGTCACCAAAATTCCGCGCTTTAACTTCGAGAAATTCGCCGGTGCCAACGACCGTCTGACCACCCAGATGAAATCGGTTGGTGAAGTGATGGCGATTGGCCGCACGCAGCAGGAATCCCTGCAAAAAGCGCTGCGCGGCCTGGAAGTGGGCGCTACCGGCTTCGACCCGAAAGTCAGCCTTGACGACCCGGAAGCTCTGACCAAAATCCGCCGCGAGCTGAAAGACGCGGGCGCCGAGCGTATCTGGTACATCGCCGATGCTTTCCGCGCGGGCTTGTCTGTGGATGGCGTCTTTAACCTAACCAACATCGACCGCTGGTTCCTGGTGCAAATTGAAGAGCTGGTGCGTCTGGAAGAGAAAGTGGCTGAAGTCGGGATTACCGGCCTCAACGCCGACTTCCTGCGTCAGCTCAAGCGCAAAGGGTTTGCCGATGCGCGTCTGGCGAAACTGGCGGGCGTGCGCGAGGCGGAAATCCGCAAGCTACGCGACCAGTATGACCTGCACCCGGTCTACAAGCGTGTGGATACCTGCGCGGCGGAATTCGCCACCGATACCGCCTATATGTACTCCACTTATGAAGATGAGTGCGAAGCGAACCCGTCCGTTGATCGCGATAAAATCATGGTCCTCGGCGGCGGCCCGAACCGTATCGGCCAGGGCATCGAATTTGACTACTGCTGCGTACACGCCTCGCTGGCGCTGCGCGAAGACGGTTACGAAACCATTATGGTCAACTGTAACCCGGAAACCGTCTCCACCGACTACGACACCTCCGACCGCCTGTACTTCGAGCCGGTGACGCTGGAAGACGTGCTGGAAATCGTGCGCATCGAGAAGCCGAAAGGCGTTATCGTGCAGTACGGCGGCCAGACGCCGCTGAAGCTGGCGCGCGCGCTGGAAGCGGCAGGCGTGCCGGTTATCGGCACCAGCCCGGACGCCATCGACCGCGCGGAAGACCGTGAACGCTTCCAGCATGCGGTTGACCGTCTGAAGCTGAAGCAACCGGCCAACGCCACCGTCACCGCCATTGAACAGGCTGTCGAAAAAGCGAAAGAGATCGGCTACCCGCTGGTGGTACGTCCTTCTTACGTACTGGGCGGTCGGGCGATGGAAATTGTCTATGACGAAGCCGATCTGCGTCGCTACTTCCAGACGGCGGTCAGCGTCTCTAACGATGCGCCGGTACTGCTGGACCGCTTCCTTGATGACGCGGTTGAAGTGGACGTGGACGCTATCTGCGACGGCGAAATGGTGCTGATTGGCGGCATTATGGAGCACATTGAGCAGGCGGGCGTACACTCCGGCGACTCCGCCTGTTCCCTGCCAGCCTACACGCTGAGCCAGGAGATTCAGGACGTGATGCGCCAGCAGGTGCAGAAGCTGGCCTTTGAGCTGCAGGTGCGCGGCCTGATGAACGTACAGTTTGCGGTCAAGGACAACGAAGTCTACCTGATTGAGGTCAACCCGCGCGCGGCGCGTACCGTACCGTTCGTCTCCAAAGCCACCGGCGTGCCGCTGGCGAAAGTGGCGGCGCGCGTGATGGCCGGCAAATCGCTGACCGAGCAGGGCGTGACCCAAGAAATTATCCCGCCGTACTACTCGGTGAAAGAAGTGGTGCTGCCGTTCAACAAATTCCCCGGCGTTGACCCGCTGTTAGGGCCAGAAATGCGCTCCACCGGGGAAGTGATGGGCGTCGGTCGTACCTTCGCGGAAGCGTTCGCCAAGGCACAGTTGGGCAGTAACTCCACGATGAAGAAACAGGGCCGTGCGCTGCTCTCTGTTCGCGAAGGCGACAAAGAGCGCGTGGTGGATCTCGCGGCCAAGCTGCTGAAACAGGGCTTTGAGCTGGATGCCACCCACGGTACGGCGATTGTGCTGGGCGAAGCCGGTATCAACCCGCGTCTGGTGAATAAGGTGCATGAAGGTCGTCCGCACATTCAGGACCGCATCAAGAATGGCGAATATACTTATATCATCAATACCACCGCAGGCCGCCGCGCGATTGAAGACTCCAGGGTGATTCGTCGTAGCGCGCTGCAGTATAAAGTGCATTATGACACCACGCTGAACGGCGGTTTTGCCACGACGATGGCGCTCAATGCCGATGCCACCGAGAAGGTAACCTCGGTGCAGGAAATGCACGCGCAGATCAAAAAGTCGTAAATAAAGGGGCCGGTGGATATTGCTCTAACCGGACCTGTAATATAATTCTGAAAGGGTTTCTGTAAAGAAACCCTTTTTTTATCTTGCGTAAGGTCATTCCTGGAGAAGTCCGTTTCCGTAACCACATTTTCTATGTAATAAGCACGATATTGCTCACACTAATCAATATTTAAGTCGCATACTATCTTGCATATCCACAATTTTAATATGGCTTAGTTTTTATTAGTTTGGACAGGCCGTAGCCAGATTTTTAATTTGTGAAATGGTGTGCTTATGTGTGAAAAATATGTTGAAAGACCGCTTTATTTGTTAATTGCTGACTGGATGATGGCAGAGAACCGATGGATCACGGCCAGGGAGATTTCCCGTCAATTTGATATTGAACACTGCAAAGCAATTAATACGCTCTCCTATATTCTGTCAGAAGTGGGGGAAATTGTTTGTGAAGTGAAGATGATCCCTAACCAGATTGCAGGACGGGGCTGCCAGTGCCAGCGTCTGGTGAAAGTCGTGAGTATCGACTCTCAACTCTATCGCCGATTGAATCATAATTTGCAGGAAAGAAAAGTGAGCGTGGCGAAAGCGCCGCGACTGTCTGCCGTTCCTCCCACAGAGCTAAACCGTGAGCAGAAATGGCAGATGATGCTCTCCAAGAGTATGCGTCGATAATTGTCTGTTTACCTGCTGGCGGGGTAAACGGTAATTGACGCGTAGGCCGGATAAGCGTGAGCGCATCCGGCATCAATTACTGTGCTGATTTTGGCTTCACGTCCGTCGTGCCTTTCAGGCGCGGCCGGTTTTCTTCGACCTGCGTTAACGGCTTCGTTTCAGATAACCCCGTTCGACAGCGGATCGCAAGATCCTGATATTCTTTAGTGTTGAGGCGTTTCCAGTGCAGCTCCTGATCCGTAACCTGGCGTAGTACGCGCGCCGGTGAACCCACCAGCAGTTGCCTTGCCTCACCCTGAAATCCGGCTTTGACAAAACTCATGGCGGCGACAATGCTCTCTTCGCCAATCACTGCGCCGTCCATAATGACGCTATTCATGCCGACCAGGGCGTCCCGTCCCACCACGCAGCCATGTAGAATAGCGCCGTGGCCGATATGGCCGTTTTCATGCACGATGGTATCGGTATCGCAGTAGCCATGCATAATGCAGCCATCCTGCAGATTAGAGCCTGCCTCCAGGATCAGGCGACCATAATCCCCACGCAATGACGCGAGTGGGCCAATATAAACACCGGCGCCCACGATGACATCGCCAATCAGCACGGCGCTGGGATGGACAAACGCGTCCGGATGCACCACCGGGATCAGTCCTTCAAAGGCGTAATAGCTCATAGTTGTACCTCGGTTTTTTTGCCGGATGGCGGCGTAAACACCTTATCCGGCCTACGGTTGCGCATGTGCTGTAGGCCGGATAAGCGAAGCGCCATCCGGCATAGTCACATTAACGACCTTTCCACACCGGATCGCGTTTTTCGGCAAATGCCTGCGGTCCTTCGAGCGCATCTTCTGAATGCAGTACCGACGGATAATGCTTCAGCACGCCGCTGCGGATGTAGCGGTAGCCTTCTTCTACCGGCATTTCGCTGGTCGCGCGATAAATCTCTTTCAGCGCCGCGATAGCCAGCGGGGCGCTATTGACCAGTTGTTGCGCCAGTTCGCGCGCGCTATCCATCAGTTCGCTCTGGCTGACAACGCGGTTCACGACTCCCCAACGCAGCGCTTCTTCGGCGCTCATTCGTCTGCCGGTCATTACCATTTCGTTGACGATAGCCGGTGGCAGCAGCTTAGGCAGACGCAATACGCCGCCGCTGTCAGGCACGATGCCGAGCTTTGCTTCCGGCAGCGCGAAGCTGGCGTTTTCGGCGCAGACAATAAAGTCCGCCGCCAGCGCCAGCTCAAAACCGCCGCCAAACGCGTAGCCGTTCACCGCGGCGATAACCGGCTTATCGAGGTCAAATATTTCGGTTAAACCGGCAAAGCCGCCGGGACCAAAATCGGCATCCGGCGCTTCACCTTCCGCTGCCGCTTTTAAGTCCCAGCCAGCAGAAAAGAATTTCTCACCGCCGCCGGTAATGATTGCTACGCGTAATTCCGGGTCGTCACGGAAATTAAGAAAAGCTTCACCCATTGCAAAGCTGGTTTTGGCGTCAATGGCATTCGCTTTAGGTCGGTCGAGGGTAATTTCCAGGATCGGGCCGTTACGGGTCAGATGTAATGACTCACTCATAGTTCATCTCCAGATAAATAGTTTCCCGGCGGGAGGGATTCCCGCCGGAAGGTTTATTTCAGATTTTTTTTGATTATTTTTCCTGAACAGTTGCGTGGCAGGTCAGTTCTGATCTCCATAAAAGAGGGAACCTTGAATTTCGCCATATTGTTTTCGCAAAAGCTGAAAAACTCGGCTTCGCTTAATGTTTCACCTTCATTAAGGACGATAAACGCTTTAATGGCTTCATCACGGATCGCATCTTTAATACCGACCACCACAATGTCCTGAATTTTCGGATGCGCAGAAATAATATTTTCCAGCTCGACGCAGGAGACATTTTCCCCGCCGCGTTTAATCATGTTGCAGCGTCTGTCGACAAAATAGAAATAGCCATCCTCATCCTGGTAACCCGAATCACCGGTATGTAACCAGCCCTCTGGTTCCAGCGCCCTGGCGGTTGCCTCCGGCTGCATGTAATACTCTTTGAAGATAGTCTTGCCGGGGATGCCTTTAATACAGATTTCGCCAATTTCTCCGGCGGGCAGCGGGCGATTTTGATCGTCGCGAATTTCAGCTTCATAGCTAAAACCCACGCGACCAATGGAAGGCCAGCGCCGTTTGTCTCCGGGACGGTCGCCAATAATTCCGACAATGGTTTCAGTCATACCATAAGAGGTCAGCAGCCTGACGCCAAAGCGTTCGGTAAAGGCGTCTTTTTCCTGCGCGGATAGATTGAGATAGAACATCACTTCGCGCAGATGATGCTGCCTGTCCGTTGGTGCGGCGGGTTGGACCATCAGCGTGCGGATCATCATCGGGATGCACTCGGTCACCGTCGCCTGATATTTACGTACCTGATCCCAGAAGGCCCTGGCGCTGTACTTCTCCAGGAGCACAAAGGTGCTGCCGGCGGAAAAGGCTGGCATTGCGGCGGTACACTGGCAGTCGATATGAAAAGCGGGCATCACCGTCATGTACACGTCATCATCGCGCAGGGCGATTTGCCAGGCAGAGTAGTAGCCTGCAAAACGCAGGTTGTAGTGGGTAATTACCACCCCTTTAGGCCGTGAGGTGGTGCCTGAGGTAAACAGAATTTCCGCCGTATCGTCAGTGGATAACGCGGGCGTATAGCACAGCGTGGTGGACTGGCGGGATTGCAGTTGGGTAAAGTGACTCACGCCGTCGTCAGCCGGAAGCTGCTCGCCAATCAGACAGATATGATTAAGCGGAGTGCTATTGTCCTGGCGTATTTCACGGTACATAGGATAAAACTGGGCGCTGGTAACCAGCAGACTCACCTGGCTGTTTTGCAGGATCCAGGCGCTTTCTTCGCCCAGTAAGCGGGCATTAATCGGCACCATAATGGCGCCGATTTTTGCCAGTCCAAACCAGCAAAAGATGAATTCCGGACAGTTATCCAGATGCAGCGCGACCCTATCACCCTTGCGGATCCCTAAGGAGTAAAAAAGGTTCGCCGTGCGGTTAATCTCTTCATTGAGCGAAGCATAGCTAAACTGCCGAACGACTCCCTCACAGGATTCGAAAATTAACGCCGTTTTATCTCCGTACACCCCGGCCAGGTCGTCCCACATCTGACGTAAGTTTTGTCCGCCAACGATATCCATATTGCTTTATCCACTGAAATCAGGCGTGAGCGCTAACCGGAAAACCGATTAGCGCATCGCGTTTAATCCTCAACTTTGGCCAGGCCTTTGCCGACCAGTTCCTTAATATCTGCTTCGCTATAACCAATGTTTTTCAGAATGGCGGCGGTATCCATGCCGTGTGACGGCATGCCACGCCAGATTTTCCCCGGGTTGTTTTTAAATTTCGGCATGATGTTCGGCCCCTTACAGGTGCGACCGTCCATTGTTTGCCACTGAGTAATCGATTCGCGGGCAACGTACTGCGGATTACCTTCCAGTTCCGGAATGGTGAGCACCTTCGCACAGGCGATATTCAGCTCAGCAAAACGCGCCTGAACTTCGGCGATGGTATGTGCTGCCAGCCAGGCGTCCAGTTTCTCTTCGACGAGCGGGCCGTAAGGGCATTCCACGCGATGGATGAGCTGCGTGCCTTCCGGAACTTCTGGCGTACCGAGAATGTGGGCCAGGCCAATATCTTTAAAACACTCGTTGATTTGCGTGATGCCGACCAACTCCATGACGATGTAACCATCGGCGCATTTATACAGGCCGCAACCGGCGTAGTAGGGGTCTTTCCCTTTCGTCATACGTGGACAGATTTCGCCGCCGTTGAAGTAGTCCATCATGAAGTACTGACCCATGCGCAGCATCACTTCGTACATCGCGATATCGATGCTTTCACCTTTACCCGTTTCGCGTACTTTGTGCAGGGCCGCCAGCGCGGCTGTCGTCGCGGTCATCCCGGAGAAGTAATCGGCGGTATACGGGAAGGCTGGCATCGGCTGATCAACGTCGCCGTTTTGGATCAGATAACCACTGAATGCCTGCGCGATGGTGTTATACGCCGGAAGATTGGTGTACTCCTCGGTACCAAACTGGCCGAAGCCGGAAAGGTGGGCGATAACCAGTTTCGGGTTATGTTCCCACAGCACTTCATCGGTAATACCGCGGCGGGCAAAGGCCGGACCTTTACTGGCTTCAATGAAAATATCGGTGGTTTCCATCAGCTTCAGAAACGCTTCCCGGCCTTCATCTTTGAAAATATTCAGCGACAGGGCGTGCAGGTTACGGCGTGAGAGCTGCGGATAGTTAGGCTGCACGCGGATGGTATCGGCCCATGCGACGTTTTCAATCCAGATAACCTCAGCGCCCCACTCGGCGAACATCTGTCCGGCGAACGGACCGGCGATTTCGATTCCTGAAAAAACAACGCGTACCCCAGCAAGCGGGCCAAAGGTTGGCATTGGTAAATGATTCATCATTTTTCTCCTGGCATTTTTTGCGGTATGTAGGCCGGATAAGCACAGCGCCATCCGGCATGATTGCCTGATGGCGACGCCCCGCGTCTTATCAGGCCTACAAGGGATCGATTAGCGGTATTGCTTGAGTACCGCACGACCCAACGTCAGGATCTGCATTTCGTCAGAACCACCAGAAACACGGTCAACGCGCAGGTCACGCCAGAAACGCGTGATGCGGTGGTTGCCCGCGATACCAACACCTCCCAGTACCTGCATGGCGGTGTCTACCACTTCAAACGCGGCGTTGGCGCAGAAGTATTTGCACATTGCTGCGTCGCCGGAGGTAATCGTGCCGTTATCTGCTTTCCACGCGGCTTCCAGCAGCATATTTTTCATGGAGTTCAGTTTGATCGCCATATGCGCAAACTTCTCCTGAATCAGCTGGAAACGACCAATAGCTTCACCAAACTGCACGCGTTGATTAGCGTAACGCGCAGCGTCTTCAAAAGCGCACATTGCGGTACCGTAGTTGGTCAGCGCGACGAGGAAGCGCTCATGGTCAAACTCTTCTTTCACGCGGTTGAAGCCGTTACCTTCCCGACCGAACATGTCTTTTTCGTCCAGTTCAACGTCATCAAAGGTGATTTCACAGCAGCTATCCATGCGCAGACCGAGTTTCTCCAGTTTGTTGACCTTGATACCCGCTTTGCTCATGTCCACAAACCACTCGGTGTAAACCGGTTTATCCGGCGATGCACCGTCTCTCGCCATGACCACGATGTACGGGGTATAGGCGCTACTGGTGATAAAGCACTTACTGCCATTGAGATAAACCTTACCATTTTTGCGTGTATAAGTGGTTTTCAGACTACCAACATCCGATCCCGCTCCCGGTTCGGTGATAGCAGAGTTCCACATCTGCTTACCGGTGCCCCGGAACGCCATGATTTTATCAATTTGCTCCTGAGTCCCTTCACGCAGGAAAGTGTTAAAACCTCCCGGCAATTGGTACAACACGTAAGTTGGCGCGCCAAGACGTCCCAGTTCCATCCAGACGGCGGCGACGGTAACAAAACCCGCTTCCAGACCGCCGTGTTCTTCCGGGATCAGCAGGCTATCAATACCCATATCCGCCAGCGCTTTTACAAAACGCTCAGGGTAGACGCTGTCACGATCGCACTCGGCAAAATAAGCTTCCCAGTTCTCACTGGCCATCAGTTCGCGAATACCGGCGACAAACAGCTCCTGTTCGTCATTTAAGTTGAAATCCATCTTTCAGCCTCTTGATCAATTGGGTTAATAAGAATTACTTGTCTTTCCAGTGCACTTTGGCGTCTTTAATAAAGGACAGCGTCACCATAATGTTGACGAAGAACAGCGGGCATCCTCCGGCGATAATCGCGGTCTGAATCGGCTTCAACCCACCCAGCGCCAGCAGAACGATACCGATGATGCCGACCAGCACCGACCAGCCGATACGCACTAACAGAGGCGGCTCTTCACCATCGCGAACTTCACGACAGGTCGACATCGCCAGGGTGTAAGAGCAGGCGTTAATCAGCGTGACGGTGGCAATAAAGCAGAGGATGAAGAAGCCCCACATGGTGGCGGTGCTGAGCGGCAAGGCGGCCCAGGTTTCGATAATGGCGCGCGCCACGCCGTGTTGTTCAATCAACTGCGGAATGTTGAGGATGTTTTTATCCATCAGCAGCAGCGTGTTGCTGCCCAGCACTGTCCACAGGATCCAGGTAGACGCGGTCAGACCCATCACCATCCCGAAGCACAGTTCACGTACGGTACGACCACGGGAAATACGGGCCAGGAAGATACTCATCTGGATGGCGTAAATAACCCACCACGCCCAGTAGAAAACAGTCCAGCCCTGTGGGAAGCCGCCTTTACCGATGGCGTCGGTATAGAACAGCATCCGTGGCAGGTGCATTAACAGCATCCCGACGGAGTCGGTGAAGTAGTTCATGATGAAGCTGGCGCCGCTGACGATAAACACCCAGCCGAGCATCAGGAAGCTCAGGTAGCTACGCACATCGCTGGCGATTCTGACCCCTTTTTGCAGGCCGCAGGCCACGCAAATCGCGTTCAGAATGATCCAGCAGGTAATGATGATGGCATCCAATTGCAGCGTATGCGGAATACCGAACAGCCATTGCATACACTCGGTGACCAGCGGGGTAGCCAGACCGAGGCTGGTGCCCATCGCGAAGATCAGCGCCACCAGGTAGAAGTTATCGACGATGGTACCGAACAACCCTTTCGCATGCTTTTCACCGACGAGCGGTACTAGCGTGGAGCTGGGGCGGATGACATCCATCTTGCGTACAAAGAAGAAGTAGGCGAAGGCCACGGAAAGGAAGCTATAGGTTGCCCACGGTAGCGGCCCCCAGTGGAACAGGCTGTACGCCAGACCTATCTCTTTCGCGCCGGTGGAATTGGGTTCCAGGCCGAACGGCGGGGTGGAGATATAGTAGTAGATCTCAATAGAGCCCCAGAACAGAACCGCAGCGGATGTACAGGAGGCGAACATCATGAAAATCCAGCTGGCGGTGCTAAACTCCGGTTTTTCGTCACCTAATCTCTTTTTGGCATAGGGGCCAAAAACCAGCCAGAACCAGCCGAAGAGCATGACGACCATATACCATTCAAATGCCCAACCCCAGACGTTGGTGACATAACTGAATACCGCATTAATAACGACGTTAGCGGCATCAAGATCTCTGACTGTTAGCCAGCAAAGTATCCCGACAATTATTAATGGCGGAAAAAAAACCTTCGGTTCAATTCCCGATTTTTTCTTTTCATTTTTCATAAGTGAATTCCAGTGTGAAAACGAAATTTATTTAGCGTGCCAGTCCATGAACGTTTGTTTATTTATTATTAATGATTTGTTGATAAGTTTTTAACCTCTGGGACGCCTCAATGAGTAACTCATGATGGGTATTCACTTCGGGTGATTCTGTTATCTTCGTCACACTTTTTTGCGTTGATTATTTTGTGTCTAAATTTTGATTTTTGCTTTATTTATCAATTTGTTGGTTGTGGTTTTTTAACTTTTTTAAGTATCTGACGTTCAATATTGTTGAGCCAGCAAACAATATTGAAAATTTTCATATTTGGCATATTTCTTTCAATATTGGTGAGGTGCGTAACACTATTGAAAGTTACGAATATCAATGTGTGACATTTTCAATATTGGTGATTAAGGTTTTATTTCCGAATTAAAGAGCGTGATATCTGTATTTAACACCGCCGATATAAATACGTTTCCTTCATGATTTCTGGAGATGCAATGAAGATAATTACTTGCTACAAATGCGTACCTGATGAGCAGGATATTGCGATTAATAATGCTGACGGAACACTCGATTTCAGCAAAGCGGATAGCAAAATCAGCCAATATGATCTGAATGCAATTGAAGCTGCTTGCCAGTTAAAACAGCAGTTGGGAGACGCTCAGGTTGTCGCCATGAGCGTTGGCGGCAAAGCGCTGACTAATGCAAAAGGGCGCAAAGATGTCCTCTCTCGTGGCCCTGATGAACTGATTGTGGTCATTGACGATCAATTTGAGCAGGCGCTGCCGCAACACACCGCTACCGCGCTGGCCGCTGCCGCGCAAAAATCAGGTTTCGATCTGCTTATCTGCGGCGACGGTTCTTCCGATCTTTATGCTCAGCAGGTTGGTTTGCTGGTGGGCGAAGCGTTGAACATTCCGGCGATTAACGGCGTGAGTAAGATCCTCTCTCTTACCGACAGCACATTGACGGTAGAACGCGAACTGGAAGATGAAGTTGAAACGCTGAGCATCCCGCTCCCGGCGGTGATCGCGGTTTCCACCGACATTAACACCCCACAAATCCCTTCGATGAAAGCCATTCTTGGCGCGGCGAAAAAAACGGTTCAGGTCTGGTCGCCTGCGGATATCGGGCTGAACAGCGTACCCGCGTATTCCGCACAACAGGTTGCCGCACCGAAGCAGCGCGAGCGTCAGCGTGTGGTGATTGAAGGTGACGGTGAAGAACAAATCGCCGCGTTTGTCGAGAATCTGCGCAAAATCATTTAATTATCAGGGGATGTTATGAACAAATTTTCCAGTGTCTGGGTATTCAGCGATACCCCTTCTCGTCTGCCCGAACTGATGAGTGGCGCGCAGGCTGTAGGTGAAAAAGTTAACGCGTTCGTACTGAACGAAGCGGATAGCGCGACAGCATGTCACTTAGGCGCGGATCATGTCTGGCTGCTCAGCGGCAAACCAGAAGACCGCATGATCGAAGACTACGCTGCTGCGATGGCTGAGACTATTCGTCAGCATAGCGAGGGCGGCGCGGTGCTGCTGCCGAATACGCGTCGGGGCAAGCTGTTGGCGGCAAAGCTGGGCTATCGCTTGTCGGCTGCGGTTTCCAACGACGCCAGCGACGTCGCCCTGCAGGATGGAAAAGCGGCGGTTAAACATATGGTCTACGGCGGTCTGGCGATAGGGGCAGAGACCATCGCTTCGCCGTTTGCCGTGATCACACTCAGCAGCGGAACGTTTGACGCACAACAACCGGATGCTTCCCGCAGCGGCGAGATGCACACCGTGCAGTGGCAGGCTCCGGCCACTGCCGTGACCCGCACCGCAACCCAGGCGCGTCAGAGCAACAGCGTTGACCTCGACAAAGCGCGTCTGGTGGTCAGCGTGGGACGCGGCATCGGCAGCAAAGAGAATATCTCGCTGGCCGAAGCGCTGTGCCAGACGATTGGCGCCGAGCTGGCCTGTTCTCGCCCGGTGGCGGAAAACGAGAAGTGGATGGAGCACGAGCGCTACGTCGGTATCTCCAACCTGATGCTCAAGCCTGAACTGTATCTGGCGGTGGGGATCTCCGGGCAGATCCAACACATGGTCGGCGCCAACGGCGCGCAGACGATTTTCGCCATCAACAAAGATAAAAACGCGCCAATCTTCCAGTATGCGGATTTTGGCATCGTTGGCGATGCGCTGAAGATCCTGCCTGCGCTGACGGCTGCCTTAGCGCGATAAACCATTTCGGGCAGGATGCGAAGGTATCCTGCCGCTGACAGGAGTACGTATGTCCGAAGATATCTTTGATGCCATCATCGTGGGTGCAGGTCTGGCCGGTTCGGTTGCGGCGCTGGTGCTTGCTCGCGAAGGTGCACAGGTGCTGGTTATCGAGCGCGGCAATTCTGCTGGCGCGAAGAATGTCACCGGTGGGCGCTTGTATGCACATAGCCTGGAACGCATCATTCCCGGCTTTGCGGATCAGGCCCCCATTGAACGCATGATCACCCACGAAAAACTCGCCTTTATGACCGACAAAGGGGCGATGACGATGGATTATTGCAACGGCGAGGACGCCGCATCGTCGCAAGTTTCTTATTCCGTTTTGCGCAGTAAATTTGACGCCTGGCTGATGGAGCAGGCCGAAGAGGCGGGGGCGCAACTGATCACCGGTATTCGCGTCGATAACGTCGTTCAGCGTGATGGCAACGTCGTGGGCGTGGAAGCCGATGGCGATATTCTGGAAGCCAAAGTCGTAATCCTCGCTGACGGGGTGAATTCTCTGCTGGCTGAAAAGCTGGGCATGGCCAAACGCGTTGAGGCATCACATGTTGCCGTCGGCGTGAAGGAACTGATCGAATTGCCGAAGTCGGTCATTGAAGATCGTTTCCAGCTACAGGGCAACGAAGGTGCCGCCTGTCTGTTTGCCGGAGCGCCAACCGATGGTCTGATGGGCGGTGGCTTCCTGTATACGAATGAAACAACCCTTTCCCTGGGGCTGGTCTGCGGTCTTCATCATTTGAAAGACGCGAAAAAATCGGTCCCGCAAATGCTGGAAGATTTCAAACAGCATCCGGCAGTTGCGCCGCTGATCGCCGGTGGCAAGCTGGTGGAATATGCCGCGCACGTTGTACCCGAGGCGGGAATGAATATGCAGCCTGAACTGGTGGGCGATGGCGTACTGATTGCCGGGGATGCTGCCGGCATGTGTATGAACCTCGGCTTTACCATCCGTGGTATGGATCTTGCCATATCCGCAGGCGAAGCGGCGGCGAAGACGGTGCTTTCGGCGATGAAGCGCGACGATTTTAGCAAGCAGTCGCTGGGGGAATACCGTCAGCATCTGGACGAAGGTCCGATGCGCGATATGCGCATGTATCAGAAACTACCGGCTTTTCTTGATAATCCCCGCATGTTTACCGCCTATCCCGAAATGGCGGTCAATATCGCGCGCGACCTGTTCACCGTGGATGGCTCCGCTCCGGTGCCGATGCGTAAAAAAATCCTGCGCCATGCGAAGAAAGTGGGCTTCATCAACCTGATGAAAGATGGCCTGAAAGGAGTGACCGTATTATGACATCTCCCGTTAATGTGGACGTCAAACTGGGCGTCAATAAGTTCAATGTGGATGAAGATAGCCCGCACATCATTCTCAAAACCGATCCTGATAAACAGGTGCTGGAGGTGCTGATTAAGGCCTGTCCGGCGGGACTGTATAAAAAGCAGGACGACGGCAGCGTTCGTTTTGATTACGCCGGGTGCCTGGAGTGCGGAACGTGCCGGATCCTCGGCCTTGATACGGCGCTGGAAAAATGGGAATACCCGCGCGGGACGTTTGGCGTGGAGTTCCGCTACGGCTAATAAGTACGAAGTTGTGCCCCCGTAGGCCGGATAAGATGCGGTAGCGTCGCCATCCGGCAATCATGTGGCGCCAATGCCGGATGGCGGCGGAAACGCCTTATCCGGCCTACAGATGACGCTTTGCCCGTGTTGAAACAGGACATCACCATGCCGCAGCCCAGGAACTTTGACGACCTTAAATTCTCCTCCATCCATCGCAGAATTATGCTGTGGGGAAGCGGCGGCCCGTTCCTTGATGGCTACGTGCTGGTGATCATTGGCGTGGCGCTGGAACAACTGACGCCGCTATTGCACCTTGATGCTGAATGGATTGGCGCGCTCGGCGCGGCTACGCTTGCCGGACTGTTTATCGGCACCTCGTTGTTTGGCTATATTTGCGATAAAGTCGGGCGGCGTAAAATGTTCCTGCTTGATATTATCGCTATCGGCGTTATCTCCGTGGCGACCATGTTTGTTTCCACGCCGCTTGAATTGCTGGTGATGCGCGTTTTAATTGGCATTGTTATCGGCGCGGATTACCCTATCGCCACTTCCATGATTACGGAGTTTTCCAACACCCGCCAGCGTGCGTTCTCCATCGGTTTTATCGCCGCGATGTGGTACGTCGGCGCGACCTGCGCCAACCTGGTGGGTTACTGGCTGTATGACATGGAAGGCGGCTGGCGCTGGATGCTTGGCAGCGCCTTTATCCCGTGCTTAATCATTTTGATTGGCCGCTTTGACCTGCCGGAATCACCACGCTGGCTATTGCGAAAAGGACGGGTAAAAGAGTGCGAACAAATGATGATCAAACTGTTCGGCGAACCGGTCTGCTTTGACGATGAGCCGCCGCAGGAGACCCGCTTCCTGCAACTGTTTAATCGCCGTCATTTCCCGTTTGTACTGTTCGTTGCGGCTATCTGGACCTGTCAGGTAATCCCGATGTTCGCTATCTATACCTTTGGGCCGCAGATCGTCGGGTTACTCGGCTGGGAGCAGGGGCGCAACGCGGCGCTCGGCAATGTGGTGATTAGCCTCTTTTTTATGCTGGGCTGTATACCAGCGATGTTCTGGCTAAACAGTATTGGCCGTCGCCCTCTGCTTATTGGCAGCTTCGCCATGATGACTATCGCGCTGGCACTGCTGGGGCTGGTGTCAAATCTGGGCATCATACTGGTCGTGGTGGCGTTTGCGGTATACGCCTTCTTTTCCGGCGGGCCGGGCATACTGCAATGGCTTTATCCTAATGAACTCTTCCCGACGGATATTCGCGCTTCGGCCGTGGGGGTCATCATGTCATTAAGCCGCATCGGAACCATTGTCTCCACCTGGGCATTACCGATTTTTATTACTCGTTACGGCATTAATAACGTCATGCTGATTGGCGCGTTGATTTCGTTAGTCGGGCTTGGCGTATCGGTGATGTTTGCCCCGGAAACCCGCGGCTTGACGCTAACACAGACCGGAAACATGACTTTGCGCGGAACGCCATCGGATAACCCTCGCTAAGAGTGTTCTGCATTTCTCCCTGCTTTTCGCCAATAACGCTACAGTTAACAGTCACATGCTAAAACAACTGAAAAGCAGGGAGAACACCATGCAAAAACGTCTTATGACCGCACTGTTTACCGCAGCAACACTATTCACCGTCGCAGGATGCTCTTCTAACCAGGCCGTTGAAACCACGGATGGCAAAACTATTGTCACCGACGGGAAACCCGAGGTCGATAACGATACCGGTATGGTGTCTTACAAAAACGCCGCCACCGGGAAAACCGAACAGATTAACCGCGATCAGCTGAAAAATATGAGCGAGCTGGATAATTAATTCAATTTTTTCTGGTTAGCCGCTCAATAATATTCTCTCTTTATGCGCATCCATTTATTCCCATGCGAATAAATGGATGCCTGAACAGGCAGGGACGCCGGAAAACGTCGAAATACGTTAGACCATTCGCCCGTGTTCCCGCTTTCCCCACCGCGCTGTCCGCTTACATGAGGTTACACTCATCGACATTTCTCTGAACAGCGGCTCAACATTTCCCGGAAAAAAACATATCGCAGGGCATTTATCCTTATGATTAGGTATAAATGATGAGGTATAAGGAACAGGAGTCTGTAATGAAACTGAAACTAATACCTTTTTATTTGCTCGCGCTATTTTCTGCCGCCTCCGGGGCTACGGAGATAAACGCCTGCAAAGACCTGATCGGAACATGGAAAACCACGGCAGATAACCCGCCTTATACCATGACAATATTGCCGCCAGTAGAAGGCTGCGGGGAAAAATGTGTGAAACTGAACGTGCAGTATGAACTTGACGTGACTCACCGCAACGCGCTTTATTGTCATGAAGGACAAGAGGGGGTAAAAGGGCAGGGACCCATGGTGATAGCATTTGAAGGGGCGTATGGTGGACACGCTATTGGAACCTATAACCGACAGCTGCAATTACTGTGGGCTGGCGTAATACCGAAAAATAAAAAGGGGAAATGGATAACGAAAATGGAAAATTACTGGTTCAGGCAGGTAAAAGCGCACTAAATATTATCTTAAAACAGCCCGCAAAACCGTCTTACTCTCGAAGGGCTTACTGTCTGCGCGCGCCCATTCCAACGGCTTGCCTGCCCCGGATGAACTGTTGATAAAAAAGAGGGCCAGCATCTGTTTCCAGTCGGCCCTGAGTGGATTGTGACGTAACATGGCACCTTGCTGGCGCTCTCTTATTATTTCATGCCTGCGCCCTCGTTATGGCGCAATCAGAGCTTTATTTCGTCGCATCGTTATAAACTTCGGCAACGGCTTCAAAATTCGGACCATGCTCACGTGCAGCGATAATATGGTAATATTTTCCGCCTTTCGCATCGGCTAATGCTGACAATTTTTCGCGTAAATCAGTGGGTGAGGAAATCTGCCCGCCACTCTGGGACACATTTATGGTACCGACCTTAACCAGTTTGAAGTGGCTGATTTCTTGCTTAGAGACCTGCTCTGCCGCAAGCGTGCTGAATGAAGCAACCGTTGCCAGTAATGCGGCGGCAATAATGCATTTTTTCATGGTTCTGTTCCTGTTGCATTGATGATAAGGTTTGCGCAATATCAGTAATCCGTAACGAAATTATTTATACCCTTCATACTTCAAGTGGCTTATGGGTTGGCTACGGATTACTCGGCCCACCTATGGGCCTCGCCCTGACGGGCCGTCGCACGCGACGTTCAAATCTGCTCCCGGCAGATTTGCCGCTCACCCCAGTCACATAATTATCTATGCTCCAGGGGACTCACTCCCTTGCCGCCTTTAAGCAACTCGAATTATTTTGGGTATATAACCTCGGTTGATTATCTGAAAATAGACTTATTTGGTGTGACCGTCTTATATCTTGTTATAGTCACCTCTTTATGTTGTTGTCAATGTAAAATAATGCACTGTCAGTTAAAAAGAAACTTAACCCCCTGTAAATAATAGTTTTTATATTATTTCTTGTAATGACGGAATTTTTATTGAATCACGCGGCAATACGCTAGTTTTATTCATAAGCAACATAACAGAATTGAGTTATGTTTTAATTTCCCAGAGTGATATTACCGGTTGTATGTCTATGGTTGCGCGGCCTGTTACTGATAGTGTTTCTTTCGGGGAGATTTTCTTGTAGCGGCATAGGGTAATCACCGTAGCTGAAGGGAAAAGGCACGAACACAGCGCTATAGAGTATGTTTAATAATGTATTTTTTTATGAAGTAATGTCTGCAGTTGTATCTCTAAAATAAAAATAATGAGCTTTTCATCTAAATAATTTTTCAGTGAATTATGGTTATTTATTAATATATTTCTAATTTGAAATACAAATCAATTTATAACACATATTCTTACCCGGAAGGCATTGATACATATCCACGCTTCCTCGTACAGTAATAAATGAATATGTGATAAAGTTACTGACTACAGGTATAATAATATGAGTAATAAAAAAAATCTGTCCGCAGAAGAGACGGATCTTACGCGTAGGAAACTGTTAACCAGTGCCGGTATTCTTGCCGCCGGCGGTATGTTATCCGGCGCGGTAAAGGCTGATGAAAAATGCGCCGTCAAGGCGAAACCGGCGTGGGATAAACCGTTTACCGGCGAAATCCCGGAAAAATTGCCAGAAGGATATAATATTCTGTTAGTCGTGACCGACCAGGAGCGTTTTTTTCCTACGTTTCCTTTCCCGGTACCCGGCAGAGAGCGGCTCATGAAAACGGGGGTGACATTCTGTAATCATCAGAATACCAGTAATGTCTGTACGCCTTCCCGCTCCGTATTGTATACCGGCTTACATATGCCCCAGACAAAGATGTTTGATAATCTGGGATTACCCTGGATGCCTTATGACCTTGACCCCGCTCTTGGAACCACAGGCCATATGATGCGGGAACTGGGATACTATACGGCCTATAAAGGTAAGTGGCATCTTACAGAAAAACTGGAGAAGCCTTTGCCTGACGAAAAAGATGAGGATATTGATGTCGGGGATATTCCTGAACCAGAATTACATAAAATTATGGAAAAATATGGTTTTGCTGACTATCACGGCATCGGCGATATTATTGGCCATAGTAAAGGCGGCTATTTTTATGATTCAACCACCACGGCTCAGACTATAAATTGGTTAAGATGCAAGGGGCAGCCCTTGAATGACCAACACAAGCCCTGGTTCCTGGCCGTTAACCTCGTTAATCCTCATGACGTCATGTTTATTGATACCGATAAAGAGGGAGAAAAGGTACAGTGGCGTGGCGAGTTGGATCAGGATGATAATACCCTGGCGCCCACGCAGCCGCCGGAAAACGAGCTTTATCAGGCAAGCTGGCCGAACTATCCGCTGCCGGCAAACAGGCATCAATCATTCAATGAGCAGGGAAGACCGCCGGCGCATCTTGAATACCAGACGGCGCGCGCTGCGCTGGAAGGGCAGTTTCCTGATGAAGATCGTCGTTGGCGTAAACTGCTTGACTACTATTTCAACTGTATCCGCGATTGTGATACTCACCTTGACCGGATATTAAATGAACTTGATGCCCTCAAGTTAACTGATAAAACGATTGTTGTATTTACTGCCGATCATGGCGAATTAGGCGGAAGCCATCAGATGCACGGTAAAGGCGCTTCCGTTTATAAAGAACAGATCCATGTACCGATGATTATTTCCCACCCGGCGTACCCCGGTAATAAGAAATGTCAGGCGTTGACCTGTCATCTTGATATCGCGCCGACATTAGTTGGGCTGACCGGTTTGCCGGAAGAAAAACAGCACCAGGCGTTAGGCAACCGCAAAGGCGTTAATTTTAGCGGATTGCTAAAAAACCCGGAAGGCGTTGCGGTTAATGCGGTGAGAAATGCCAGCTTATATTGCTATGGCATGATCTTGTATACCGATGCCCATTATCTCCACCGCGTTATCGCGCTACAAAGAGATAAACAAAAAACGGTGGCGCAAATCAAGCAGGAAATATCCCATTTGCATCCTGATTTCAGCCATCGTTCAGGGACGCGGATGATTAACGATGGCCGTTATAAGTTTGCACGCTATTTCTCGCTAAGGGAGCATAATACGCCGGAAACCTGGGAGGATCTTATTAAGTACAACGATCTTGAACTTTACGATCTTAAAAATGATCCCGATGAGAACCATAACCTTGCTGCTGATAAACAGAAATATCAGGATCTCATTCTTACGATGAATGAAAAACTGAATAAAATTATCAAAGACGAAATTGGCGTGGATGACGGCAGTTTTATGCCGGATGCGGCCCGTGAGCCGTGGGATCTTACTATTGAGCAGTTTAACCGCATGGCGAAAGATTAAGAGCCTGGCCCATTAGGCTATTTTATTCGCCATTTTGGGACCGGGCAGTGCTCAAAATCCTCACGTACTACGTGTACGCTCCGGTTTCTGCGCGCTGGTCGGCCCCAAACTGGCTTCAACAATTACGCCTGGTGGGCCAGGCTCTAAGTGCCTGACCCATTAGGTTAATTTATGCGTCGGCGATCTGGCATCCAGCGTGTCTGGAGGTTCAGATGCTGTTGGCGCTGCGCTTATTGGGCCTGTGTCATCATGTAATAGATTGATATTACAGTCATTACAGGCAAATTTAGCGCAGCGCCGTCCGGCAAGAAGGCCTTAAACCGATTTGTCAGCGATTTAAGGCTGCTATCATCACCGACCTTTCCACACCGGATCGCGCTTTTCCGCAAACGCCTGCGGCCCTTCGAGAGCGTCTTCCGGGGGAAGGATGGCGTCAACTCCTTGCTGGCGTTAATTCAATTTTTTCTGATTAGCCGCTCAATAATATTCACTATTAGCCTGGCGAATTTGTCACTACACTTTGTGATAAAAAACAGATCATCACAGGCTAATCATGATCCTCATTATTTATGCGCATCCGTATCCGCATCATTCTCATGCGAATAAACGGATGCTTGAACAGGCAGGGACGCTGGAAAACGTCGAAATACGTTCGCTTTATCACCTCTATCCCGATTTCAATATTGACGTTGCCGCCGAGCAGGAGGCGCTGTCGCGCGCGAGTCTTATCGTCTGGCAGCATCCGATGCAGTGGTACAGCGTCCCTCCTTTACTCAAATTATGGATGGATAAAGTCCTCACCCACGGCTGGGCTTACGGTCATGGCGGTACGGCATTGCACGGTAAACATCTGCTGTGGGCGGTAACGACCGGCGGCGGTGAAAACCATTTTACTATCGGTTCACATCCGGGATTTGACGTCCTTTCTCAGCCGCTACAGGCGACGGCGCTCTATTGCGGCCTCAAATGGCTGCCGCCGTTTGCCATGCACTGCACGTTCATTTGCGATGACGACACCTTACAGGCGCAGGCGCGTCAGTATAAACAGCGTTTACTGGCATGGCAGGAGGTGAATCATGGATAGCCATACTCTTCTGCAGGCGCTGATCTATCTTGGTTCGGCGGCGTTGATTGTGCCGATTGCGGTACGTTTGGGCTTAGGATCGGTGCTGGGGTATCTGATTGCGGGTTGCATTATCGGCCCCTGGGGGCTACGGCTGGTAACGGACGCCGAATCTATTCTGCATTTTGCGGAAATCGGCGTTGTGCTGATGTTGTTTGTTATTGGGCTTGAGCTGGACCCACAACGGTTATGGAAGCTGCGCGCCTCGGTATTTGGCGGCGGCGCGTTACAAATGGTGGTCTGCGGCGGACTGATTGGTCTGTTCTGCATGTTTCTTGGCCTGCGTTGGCAGGTGGCGGAACTGATTGGCATGACGCTGGCGCTTTCGTCCACGGCTATCGCCATGCAGGCAATGAATGAGCGTAACCTGACCGTTTCACAAGTAGGGCGTAGCGCATTTGCAGTGCTCTTGTTCCAGGATATCGCGGCGATCCCGCTGGTGGCGATGATTCCGCTGCTGGCCGCCAGCGGCGCATCCACCACGCTTGGCGCGTTTGCGCTGTCGGCGTTGAAAGTCGCAGGCGCGTTAGCGCTGGTGGTGCTGCTGGGACGCTACGTCACGCGCCCGGCGCTGCGCTTTGTCGCGCGTTCTGGTTTGCGGGAAGTGTTCAGCGCCGTGGCGCTATTTCTGGTGTTTGGTTTCGGCCTGTTGCTGGAAGAGGTTGGGCTGTCAATGGCGATGGGCGCGTTCCTGGCGGGCGTTCTGCTGGCGAGTTCGGAATATCGTCATGCGCTGGAAAGCGATATTGAACCCTTTAAGGGGTTGCTGCTGGGGCTGTTCTTTATTGGCGTCGGCATGTCGATTGATTTCGGCACGCTAGTGAAGAATCCGCTGCGCATTCTGCTGTTGCTGGCCGGTTTTCTGGCAATCAAAATCGTCATGCTGTGGCTGGTCGCGAGGCCCCTGGGCGTACCGGCAAAACAGCGTCGCTGGTTTGCCGTCTTATTAGGCCAGGGAAGTGAGTTTGCGTTTGTGGTTTTTGGCGCGGCGCAAATGGCGGATGTACTTGAGCCGGAATGGGCAAAAGCGCTGACGCTGGCGGTCGCGCTGTCGATGGCGGCAACGCCGATTTTTTTGGTGCTGCTGACGCGCATGGAGAAGACCGCGACGGGGGAAGCGCGTGAGGCGGATGAAATCGACGAAGAGCAGCCGCGGGTCATTGTGGCCGGGTTTGGACGATTTGGGCAGATAGCCGGGCGTTTGCTGCTGTCGAGCGGGGTGAAGATGGTGGTGCTCGATCACGACCCCGATCATATCGAAACGCTGCGTAAATTCGGCATGAAGGTTTTTTATGGCGACGCGACGCGTATGGATTTGCTGGAATCTGCCGGAGCGGCGAAGGCGGAGGTATTGATTAACGCCATTGACGATCCGCAAACCAATTTGCAACTGAGTGAACTGGTGAGGTCGCATTTCCCGCATCTGCAGATTATCGCCCGCGCCCGTGATGTCGATCATTACATTCGCCTGCGCCAGGCTGGTGTGGCGATGCCCGAACGTGAAACCTTCGAAGGCGCGCTCAAAAGCGGACGACAGGCGCTGGAAGCGCTGGGGCTAGGGCGTTATGAAGCTCGCGAGCGCGCGGATCTGTTCCGCCATTTTAATACCCGGATGGTGGAAGATATGGCGAAAGGGGAAAACGATCTGTTATCTCGTGCCGCCGCCTATAAACGTACCAGCGCGATGTTGAGCGAAATTATTACCGAGGACCGGGAGCATCTGTCGTTGATTCAGCGCCACGGCTGGCAGGGAACGGCTGAGGGCAAACATTCCGGGGAGGTCGCCGATGAACCCGAGGTCAAACCGTCAATCTAAAGTAAAAAATGTGATGTTCTGCAAACTTTACTGCTAATTGGCTGTTTTTGAACTACTGTAATGCTGGCGCTCCACATCAAATGAGTGGCGTCGCCAGCAGAACGAAAAATTTTCGTGCTCATCCTCTTTTCGTCAGTCGACGAAAGATTGCGCTTTACGTATAGTGGCGGCAATTTTTTTTGTATCAGGAAATAATTAATGATCAGTCTGATTGCGGCGTTAGCGGTGGATCGCGTCATCGGTATGGAAAACGCCATGCCGTGGAACCTGCCTGCCGATCTCGCCTGGTTTAAACGTAACACGTTAAATAAACCTGTCGTTATGGGACGTCACACCTGGGAATCCATCGGACGCCCCTTACCGGGACGTAAAAATATTGTTATCAGCAGCCAGCCGGGCACCGACGATCGCGTGCAGTGGGTGAAGTCTGTCGATGAGGCGATTGCCGCTTGCGGCGATGCGCCGGAAATTATGGTCATTGGCGGCGGGCGCGTGTACGAGCAGTTCTTGCCAAAGGCGCAGAAGCTTTATCTGACGCATATTGATGCGGAAGTCGAAGGCGATACCCATTTTCCGGATTATGAACCGGATGACTGGGAATCGGTATTCAGTGAGTTTCACGATGCCGACGCGCAGAATTCTCACAGCTATTGTTTCGAGATTCTGGAACGTCGTTAACGCTGTAGTGCCGGATGGCGGCGAAACGCCTTATCCGGCCTACTCTTGAGCCAGATGTAGCCAGATGTAGGCCTGATAAGCGTAGCGCCATCAGGCATAAACCAATCCTTGAGCCAGATGTAGGCCTGAAAAGCGTAGCGCCATCAGGCATAAACCTATCAGGCGTTGACCGCTTCGCCTTCGCCCATATCCATCTGGCGGTTTGACGGCTGCACAAAATACTGTTTATCTTCCCAGCGTAAACAGGTCAACTCCCCGCCCCAGCAGCAGCCGGTATCCAGCGCGTAAATACCTTCCGGCGTCCCTTTCCCTTCCAGCGACGCCCAGTGCCCGAACGCAATACTGTAAGCCTCGCTCACCGGCCCCGGAATGGCGAACCACGGCTTCAGCGGCGCAGGGGCATTTTCCGGCGACGCTTTACTGTACATATCCAGTTGACCGTTAGGAAAGCAGTAACGCATACGGGTAAAGGCATTAGTAATAAAGCGTAGCCGCGCCAGACCGCTTAACTCCGGCGACCAGTTATTCGGCATATCGCCATACATCGCGTCGAGGAAAAAGGGGTACGAGTCGCTCGACAGCACCGCTTCAACATCGCGGGCGCACTCTTTTGCCGTCTGCAAATCCCACTGCGGGGTAATACCCGCATGCGCCATGACCAGCTTTTTCTCTTCATCTACCTGCAACAGCGGCTGACGGCGTAACCAATTCAACAGCTCATCGGCGTCCGGCGCTTCAAGAAGCGGGGTCAGCCGGTCTTTAGGTTTGTTGCGGCTAATCCCGGCGAATACGGCCAACAGGTGTAAATCGTGATTCCCCAACACCAAACGCACGCTATTGCCAAGTGATTTGACGTAGCGTAACACGTCCAGCGAACCGGGACCGCGGGCGACCAAATCGCCAGTCAGCCACAGAGTGTCTGTGTCTGGCGTAAATTCCACTTGCTGTAATAAGGCGATCAGTTCGTCGTAGCAACCGTGAACGTCGCCGATGAGATAAGTTGCCATTGTTATAATTTTAGTGAATGAGTGTAGGGACGGCGAGTCGAAACACGGGAATGTCGATGGTAAAGGCGTCGCCATTTTCATCGATCATTTCGTAATGACCCTGCATGGTGCCCAGCGGCGTTTCAATTACCGCGCCGCTGGTGTACTGATACTCTTCGCCAGGCGCAATGCGCGGCTGGACGCCAACCACACCTTCGCCCTGGACTTCGGTTTCACGGCCATGACCATTGGTAATCAGCCAGTAGCGGCCCAATAGCTGCACTGGCGCCCGGCCCAGATTGCGGATGGTTACGGTATAGGCAAAAACGTAACGTTCATCGTCAGGTGAGGATTGCGCCTCAATGTAGACGCTTTGCACCTGAATACACACTCTGGGCGAATTGATCATGTTTAACTCTCCTTCAAAGGCGCGTTTTCCGACAGATAATTGGCCATCTGGCAGTACTGCGCGACAGAGATATTTTCCGCGCGCATTGCCGGGTCAATACCCATTTCCGTCAACGTCTCAACGCTAAAAAGATTGCCGAGACTATTACGGATCGTTTTACGGCGCTGGTTAAAGGCCTCGGTGGTAATACGGCTCAACACGCGAATATCTTTAACCGGGTAAGGCATTGTTGCGTGTGGAACCAGACGCACCACGGCGGAGTCCACTTTGGGCGGCGGCGTGAAGGCGGATGGCGGCACTTCAAGCACCGGGATCACCTGACAGTAATATTGCGCCATCACGCTTAAACGACCATACGCTTTGCTGTTCGGTCCTGCAACCAGACGATTTACCACTTCTTTTTGCAACATAAAGTGCATGTCGGCAATGGCATCAGTATAGCTAAAGAGATGGAACATCAGCGGGGTGGAGATATTATAGGGCAGATTGCCGAACACACGCAGCGGTTGGCCCAACTGCGCAGACAGTTCACCAAAGTTCATGGTCATGGCGTCCTGCTGATAAATAGTCAGCTTCGGCCCTAAAAACGGATGGGTTTGCAAACGCGCCGCCAGATCGCGGTCAAGTTCAATGACCGTGAGCTTATCCAGTCGTTCGCCGACCGGCTCCGTCAGCGCCGCCAGACCGGGGCCGATTTCAACCATCGCCTGGCCTTTTTGCGGATTAATAGCAGAAACAATACTGTCGATCACAAACCGATCGTTGAGAAAGTTTTGCCCGAAGCGTTTACGGGCTAAATGGCCCTGATGGACTCGATTATTCATTGGGTATTAACAATCATTTTGATGGCGAGATTAAGCGCCGTAATAAAACTGCCGACATCCGCTTTTCCACGGCCCGCCAGTTCAAGCGCGGTGCCGTGGTCAACGGAGGTTCGAATAAAAGGTAGGCCGAGCGTTATATTCACTCCCCGACCGAATCCCTGGTATTTTAGCACGGGCAGGCCCTGATCGTGGTACATCGCCAGCACCGCGTCGGCATTATCGAGATATTTGGGCTGAAACAGCGTATCAGCAGGTAGCGGCCCGTTGAGTTTCATCCCCTGCGCCCGCAGCTCGTCGAGCACCGGAATGATGGTGTCTATCTCTTCCGTGCCCATATGACCGCCTTCGCCCGCGTGCGGATTCAGGCCACAGACAAGAATGCGCGGTTCGGCAATACCAAATTTGGTCCGCAAATCGTGATGCAAAATAGCAATCACTTCGTGCAAAAGCGCAGGGGTGATGGCGTCTGCAATCGCCCGTAGCGGCAGATGCGTGGTCGCCAGCGCCACGCGAAGTTCTTCGGTTGCCAGCATCATCACGACTTTTTTCGCCTGCGAACGCTCTTCGAAAAACTCGGTATGACCGGTAAACGGAATGCCTGCGTCGTTAATAACGCCTTTGTGCACGGGGCCTGTGATCAGCGCGGCAAATTCACCGTTCAGACAGCCATCACACGCTCGCGCCAGCGTCTCTACCACATAGGGGCCATTTTCTACCGTCAACTGACCGGGGATGGCAGGCGCGCGCAGCGAGACCGGCAATAGGGTCAGCGTTCCCACAGGCTGCGGCGCAGCGGGGACATCAGGCGAGTAAGGGAGAAGCGAGAGGGGCAGGCCGAGCATGGCGGCCCGCTCCGTCAGGAGCGCGCCGTCCGCACAGACGACCAGTTCAATCGGCCACGCGCGTTGCGCCAGTTGGACGACAAGATCGGGGCCAATCCCGGCGGGTTCGCCGGGAGTGATAACAACGCGTTGCGCACTGCTCATTAGTTACTCAAAATCTTAACGTAAGCGCTGGCGCGCTGTTCTTGCATCCAGGTCGCCGCTTCTTCTGAGAATTTACGGTTCATCAGCATACGATAAGCGCGATCTTTCTGCGCCGCATCGGTTTTGTCTACCTTACGCGTATCCAGCAATTCGATCAGATGCCAGCCAAAAGAGGAGTGTACCGGCGCGCTTATTTGGCCTTTATGCAGCTTCGTCAGCGCGTCGCGGAACGCCGGATCGAAAATATCTGGCGTAGCCCAACCCAAATCACCGCCCTGGTTAGCGGAGCCCGGGTCCTGAGAGTACTCTTTCGCCGCAGCGGCAAATGTGGTTTTACCACTCTTAATGTCAGCCGCGATTTCTTCCAGCTTCAGGCGCGCCTGCTGATCGTTCATGATCGGCGACGGCTTAAGCAGAATGTGACGAGCGTGAACTTCGGTCACGGAGATACTCTGGCTTTGACCGCGCAGGTCGTTTACTTTCAGAATGTGGAAGCCGACGCCGGAGCGAATCGGGCCGACAATGTCGCCTTTCTTCGCGGTGCTCAGCGCCTGGGCGAAAATCCCCGGCAGCTCCTGGATACGGCCCCAGCCCATCTGACCGCCTTTTAGCGCCTGCTGGTCGGCAGAGTAGGTAATCGCCAGTTTGCCGAAATCTGCGCCGTTACGCGCTTCTTCAACAATGCTTTCCGCCTGGCGCTGCGCGTCGTTAACCTGCTCGGAGGTTGGGTTTTCCGGCAGAGCAATCAGGATATGGCTCAGGTTCAGCTCGGTGCTGGCGTCGTTTTGGGTGCCAATCTGTTTTGCCAGCGCGTCAACTTCTTGCGGCAAAACGGTGATACGGCGACGAACCTCGTTGTTGCGCACTTCAGAGATAATCATCTCTTTACGAATCTGGTTACGGTAGGTTGAATAGTTCAGCCCATCGTAAGCCAGACGGCTGCGCATCTGATCCATCGTCATATTGTTTTGTTTGGCGATGTTGGCGATGGCCTGATCCAACTGCTCATCCGTGATTTTCACCCCCATCTTCTGACCCATCTGCAGGATAATTTGATCCATAATCAAACGTTCCAGGATCTGGTGACGCAGCGTGGCGTCGTCCGGAAGCTGCTGACCTGCCTGACCCGCGTTGAGTTTGACTGATTGCATTAAGCCATCAACGTCGCTTTCCAGCACGACGCCATTATTGACGACGGCTGCGACTTTATCGACTACCTGGGGGGCAGCGAAACTGGTATTCGCGATCATGGCGATACCGAGAAGCAGCGTTTTCCAGTTCTTCATACTTTTTCCATTTCAATTAACCGCAATGCGGATTACGTTGTAAATCAATCAGATTACATAGAGCTTTGGTACGGCAGAATGTTCGAACGCAACATTTCTTGCGTGCCGAGGCCGTAGTTAGAGCTCAAACCGCGCAGCTCAATGTTGAAGCCAATCGCGTTATCATAAATCGCGTGTTGTTTATCGTTATCCCAACCGTTCAGCTTACGTTCGTATCCGACGCGGATCGCATAGCAGCAAGAGTTGTACTGCAAGCCGAGCATCTGGTCTGCAGGTTTGCTCGAATTGGTATCGAAGTAGTACGCGCCGACAATCGACCAGCGATCGGCAATCGGCCAACTTGCCACCGCGCCCACCTGGTTGATGCCGTTTTTATACTGCTCTGCCGTGGAATAATACGAAGGCAACGTAGCCTGAATATATTCCGGGCTGGCATAGCGGTAGTTCAACTGTACCAGACGATCCTGATCCCGACGGTATTCGAGGCTGCTGCTGCTGGTAGCGACGCTATCCAGACGGGTATCGTACTGCACTCCGCTACGCAGCCCCCAGCGTTCTGAAATACGCCAGTAAGTGTCGCCTGCCCAAACCAGCGAACCGGTTTTGTCGTCATTCTCCCATTTAATGTTGTCATCGCCGGTGCGAGACTCCGTGAAATAGTAGATTTGACCAACAGAAACGTTAAAACGTTCAACGGCGGCATCATCATAAATGCGTGTTGTGACGCCGGTCGTGACCTGGTTGGCGGAAGCAATACGGTCGAGACCGCCATAAGTGCGGTCGCGGAACAGGCCGTTATAGTCGGATTGCAGCAAAGAAGAATCGTAGTTATAGATGCCGCTCTGGTCGCGGTACGGCACATACAGGTACTGCACGCGTGGTTCCAGCGTCTGGGTATACCCCGGCGCCAGCATCGCCATATCGCGTTCGAAGATGAGCTTACCGTCGACTTTAAACTGCGGCATGACGCGGTTAACCGAATCTTCCAGCTTATTTTTGTTGTTTGGATCGCTGTTATAGCTGTCCAGATTCGTTTGCTGATAGTGCGTCGCCATCAGCTTCGCTTCGGTATTCAGGCTGCCCCAGCGGTTGGAGAGCGGCAAATTAATGGTTGGCTCCAGGTGGACGCGGGTCGCTTCCGGCATATTGTCTTTGGTGTTGACGAAATGTACCGCCTGGCCGTAAATCCGGGTATCAAACGGCCCGAGATCGTTATGGTAGTAGTTAACGTCTAACTGCGGCTCCGCAGAGTAGCTGCTGGTGTTCTGATCGTTAAACACCTGGAATTGTTTGGTCGACACCGTAGCGTCAAAGTTTTGTACGGCGTAGCCGACGCTGAATTTCTGCGTTGCGTAGCCGTCGGTACTGGAACCGTACTTACTGTCGAAATCGTTAAAATAGCTGGAGTCGCTGACTTTGGTGTAATCGACGTTAAAACGCCACACCTGATCCATCACGCCTGAGTGCTGCCAGTAGAATAACCAGCGGTGCTTATCGCCCTCTTTGGGATGTTCGTCCTCGTAGACTTTATCAGAAGGCAGATAATCTAATTCCATCAACCCGGCGCCTGCCTGCGTGAGATAACGGAATTCGTTCTCCCACATAATATTGCCGCGGCGGTGCATATAGTGCGGGGTGATGGTGGCGTCCATATTGGGCGCGATGTTCCAGTAATACGGTAAGTAGAACTCGAAATAGTTCTTGGTCGTGTATTTCGCGTTCGGGATCAGGAAACCTGAGCGACGTTTGTCACCGACGGGTAGCTGTAAATAGGGGCTATAAAAGATCGGAACCGGACCTACTTTAAACCGGGCGTTCCAGATCTCCGCAACCTGTTCTTCACGGTCATGGATGACTTCACTCCCCACCACGCTCCAGGTATCGGAGCCAGGCAGACAGGAGGTAAAGCTGCCGTTTTCCAGAATGGTATAGCGGTTTTCGCCGCGCTGCTTCATGAGATCGGCTTTACCGCGCCCCTGACGGCCCACCATCTGGTAATCGCCTTCCCAGACGTTCGTGTCTTTGGTGTTCAGGTTCGCCCAGCCCTTCGGCCCTTTAAGGATGACCTGATTATCATCATAATGCACATTACCCAGCGCATCGACGGTGCGTACAGGTTCCGGCTGACCTTCCGCCTGCTTCTGATGAAGCTGCACTTCATCCGCTTGCAGGCGGCTATTCCCCTGCATAATGTCCACGTTGCCGGTAAAAACGGCATCGTCCGGGTAGTTACCTTTAGCGTTATCGGCATTGATAGTAACCGGCAGATCGTTGGTATCGCCTTTTACCAGAGGACGATCGTAGCTCGGCACGCCCAACATACACTGTGAGGCGAGATCGGCTGCCAGCCCCTGATGACTATAAAGGGCGCTGGCGATCATGGTGGCCAGAAGAGTGGGAATACGTTTTTTCATACGTTGTATTTATTGTTCCATCATCGGTAGCGTTGCGCGTGACAAACGGTCACAGCCTAACTTACTCATCTTCGCTGCGCCAGTGTTAATCCTGCCGTTTAGCGTCTGTGGTGTTAGGCACGGCATTGAATGACAGGTATGATAATGCAAATTATAGGCGATGTCCCACAATTGACCGTAGCCTTCATTCGCAGAAAAGCACCTTATTTTGTGGGAGATAGCCTCACCGATAGCGTAACGTTTTGGGGAGTCTATGCAGTACTGGGGAAAGATAATTGGCGTCGCCGTAGCCCTGATGATGGGCGGCGGCTTTTGGGGCGTGGTCCTGGGTCTGCTGGTGGGCCATATGTTCGACAAAGCCCGCAGCCGAAAAATGGCGTGGTTTGCCAACCAGCGGGAACGGCAGGCGCTGTTTTTTGCCACCACCTTTGAGGTGATGGGCCACTTAACCAAATCAAAAGGACGGGTGACGGAAGCGGATATTCATATCGCCAGTCAGTTGATGGATCGCATGAATTTACACGGCGATTCACGTACTGCCGCGCAGAACGCCTTTCGGGTCGGAAAAGCGGATAATTACCCATTACGTGAAAAGATGCGGCAGTTTCGTAGCGTCTGCTTCGGGCGTTTTGATCTGATCCGGATGTTTCTGGAAATTCAGATCCAGGCGGCGTTTGCCGATGGCTCGCTGCACCCTAATGAGCGGGAAGTGCTGTATGTGATTGCGGAAGAGCTAGGTATTTCCCGCGTACAGTTCGATCAGTTTCTGCGCATGATGCAGGGCGGCGCGCAGTTTGGCGGTGGTTATCATCAACAGTCCGGCGGCGGCTGGCAGCAGGCGCAGCGCGGCCCGACGCTGGAAGATGCCTGTAATGTGCTGGGGGTTAAAACCACCGACGATGCAACCACCATTAAACGCGCTTATCGCAAACTGATGAGCGAGCATCATCCGGACAAACTGGTCGCGAAAGGTTTGCCGCCGGAAATGATGGAAATGGCGAAGCAAAAAGCGCAGGAAATTCAGAAAGCGTATGAGCTAATCAAAGAACAGAAAGGCTTCAAGTGATTGAATTGCCGGATGCGACTAGCGCCTTATCCAGCCTACGTTAATGAATGTAGGCCGGGCAAGCGAAGCGCCCCGGCATAAATTGGCTCAGAATTTAAAAATCTGCCGGGACTTTAAACGTCATGCTGTTACCGTAAGCGGGATGGGTAATGGTCAGCATTTCGGCGTGTAACTGCAAACGCGGCGCCAGCGACAACGCTTCCGGCGAGGCGTAAAACCGATCGCCTAAAATCGGGTGGCCTAACGCCAGCATATGCACACGAAGCTGATGTGAACGCCCGGTGATCGGTTTGAGCACCACGCGGGCGGTATTATCCGCCGCAAACTCCACCACGTTATATTCCGTTTGCGCCGGTTTGCCGGTTTCATAACATACTTTCTGCTTTGGCCGGTTCGGCCAGTCGCAGATGAGCGGTAAGTCGACCAGTCCTTCCGCCGGGGAGGGATGCCCCCATACGCGCGCCACATACTGCTTTTTCGGCTCACGTTCGCGGAACTGGCGTTTTAGCTCCCGCTCCGCGGCTTTGGTCAGCGCCACTACAATCACGCCGCTGGTGGCCATATCCAGACGATGCACCGATTCTGCCTGCGGGTAGTCGCGCTGGATACGCGTCATAATGCTGTCTTTGTGCGCTTCCAGACGCCCCGGCACGGACAACAGGCCGCTGGGCTTATTGACCACCATAATGTGCTCATCCTGATACAGGATAACCAGCCAGGGTTCCTGCGGCGGATTGTAGTTTTCCATCCCCATGTACGGCTCCGTTATTGGTGCGTGACGACGATAAGACGCAGCGCGTCCAGACGCCAGCCTGCCTGATTCAGGCTTTCCAGTACCTGCTGACGGTTACTGTCGATAGCGGCAAGTTCGTCGTCGCGAATGTTCGGGTTGACGGCGCGCAGCGCTTCCAGACGCGACAGTTCCCCGGACAGTTTTTCATCCGCCTCGCGACGCGCGTTATCAATCAGCGCTCTGGCGGACTTTTCAATCTGCGTCTCACCCAGTTGCAAAATGGCGTGGACGTCCTGTTGCACGGCGTTCACCAGTTTGCTGCCGGTGTGGCGATTCACGGCGCTGAGCTGGCGGTTGAAGGTTTCAAACTCGACCTGGGCGGCCAGATTGTTGCCGTTTTTATCTAACAGCATACGTACCGGCGTCGGCGGCAGGAAGCGGTTCAGTTGTAGCTGTTTCGGCGCCTGCGCTTCCACGACGTAAACCAGTTCGACCAGCAGCGTGCCGACGGGCAGCGCTTTATTTTTCAACAGCGAAATGGTGCTGCTGCCGGTATCGCCGGAGAGGATCAGATCCAGTCCGTTACGGATGAGCGGATGTTCCCAGGTAATAAACTGCGCATCTTCGCGAGACAGGGCTACGTCACGTTCAAACGTGATAGTACAGCCGTCTTCCGGCAGGCCGGGGAAATCCGGCACCAACATGTGGTCAGACGGCGTCAGCACGATCAGATTGTCGCCGCGATCGTCCTGGTTAATGCCGACGATATCGAACAGGTTCATGGCGAACGCGATCAGGTTGGTGTCGTCGTCCTGTTCTTCAATGCTTTGTGCGAGCTGTTGGGCTTTTTCTCCGCCGTTGGAGTGGATCTCCAGCAGGCGGTCGCGGCCCTGTTCTAACTGGGCTTTTAGCGCTTCATGCTGTTCGCGGCAGGATTTGATCAGATCGTCAAACCCGTCGGTTTCTTCAGGCGCGGCCAGATAGTTAATCAGACTGGCGTAGGCTGAATCATAAATCGCGCGACCGGTCGGGCAGGTGTGCTCAAAGGCGTCCAGCCCTTCGTGATACCAGCGAACCAGCACCGACTGGGCGGTTTTTTCCAGGTACGGGACGTGGATCTGGATATCATGCGCCTGGCCGATACGATCCAGACGACCAATACGCTGTTCCAGCAGATCCGGGTTAAACGGCAAGTCGAACATCACCAGATTGCTGGCAAACTGGAAGTTACGTCCTTCGGAGCCGATTTCAGAACATAACAGCACCTGCGCGCCGGTATCTTCTTCGGCGAACCAGGCGGCGGCGCGGTCGCGTTCGATAATCGACATGCCCTCATGGAACACGGCGGCGCGGATGCCTTCGCGTTCGCGCAGCACCTGCTCCAGCTGTAACGCGGTGGTCGCCTTAGCGCAGATCACCAGCACTTTTTGCGAACGATGGCTGGTCAGATAGCCCATTAGCCACTCAACGCGTGGGTCGAAGTTCCACCAGGTGCCGGTATCGCCTTCGAACTCCTGATAAATTTGTTCCGGATAGAGCATATCGCGGGCGCGATCTTCCGCGCTCTTACGCGCGCCCATAATGCCGGAGACCTTAATGGCGGTCTGATACTGGGTCGGCAGCGGTAGTTTTACCGTATGCAGTTCACGTTTCGGGAACCCCTTGACGCCGTTACGGGTGTTGCGGAACAGAACGCGGCTGGTGCCGTGGCGATCCATCAGCATCGACACCAGCTCATCACGGGCGGCCTGCGCGTCGTCGCGATCGCTATTAGCGGCCTGCAATAGCGGTTCAATATCCTGTTCGCCGATCAGATCGCCCAGCCTGTTCAGTTCGTCGTTGCTGAGTTTATTGCCCGCCAGCAGCATGGCCACCGCATCGGCGACAGGGCGGTAGTTTTTCTGTTCTTCGACAAACTGTTCGAAATCGTGGAAACGGTTCGGATCGAGCAGGCGCAGACGGGCGAAATGGCTTTCCATCCCCAGCTGTTCTGGCGTGGCGGTCAGCAGCAGCACGCCCGGTACACGTTCAGCTAATTGTTCGATGGCCATATATTCACGGCTCGGCGCATCGGTGCTCCACACCAGATGATGCGCTTCGTCGACCACCAGCAAATCCCACTCGGCGTCGCACAAATGTTCCAGACGCTGCTTATTACGGCGGGCGAAATCCAGCGAGCAGATCACCAGTTGTTCGGTTTCAAACGGGTTATACGCGTCGTGCTGCGCTTCGGTATAGCGTTCGTCATCGAACAGCGCGAAGCGCAGGTTGAAACGGCGCAGCATTTCTACCAGCCACTGGTGTTGCAGGGTTTCCGGAACGATGATCAATACGCGTTCCGCCGCGCCGGATAATAACTGTTGATGCAGAATCATCCCGGCTTCAATGGTTTTACCTAAGCCCACTTCATCCGCCAGCAGTACGCGCGGCGCATGGCGACGACCCACATCATGAGCGATATTAAGCTGATGCGGGATCAGGTTGGTCCGCTGACCGCGCAGGCCGCTGTATGGCATCCGGTACTGCTCGCTCTGAAATTTACGGGCGCGATAGCGCAGCGCGAACCGATCCATTCGATCGATTTGACCGGCGAACAGACGATCCTGGGGCTTACTGAAAACCAACTTGCTGTCGAGCAGAACTTCGCGCAGCGTCACATTGGTCTCTTCGGTATCCAGGCGGGTGCCGACATAAACAAGCAGGCCATTTTCTTCTTTTACTTCATCGATATGTAGCTGCCAGCCTTCATGGCTTGTAATCGTATCGCCAGGGTTGAACATGACGCGGGTCACGGGAGAATCACTACGCGCATACAGGCGGTTTTCCCCCGTGGACGGGAAAAGTAAGGTGACGGTTCGCGCATCCATCGCAACAACGGTTCCAAGTCCCAGCTCGCTTTCTGTATCGCTGATCCAGCGTTGACCAAGTGTAAAAGGCATATGTGTTCGGCTCTATATCTTTAATTGCAGGCATTACTCGCCATTCCCAGGCGACAGCACTGGATAATTGCGAGTATACGACCCCGCTACCAGGCTAATGTGGTAGTGGCGTTAATTAGGTCCAGGAATGGAAAGGGCGCTATGGTACTGGAAGGCGGCGCTTTCGTCACGCGTCAAAATAGCCCCAGTTGCCCGGTCAGTAGTGTAGCAAAATTATCTTCAACGAAGGGAAGAATTCCTTCCGCCACGGGTTGTAGCTGGCGGGTAAGATAGTGTTCGTAATCCAGCGGCGACTGCTGGTAATCCACGGGCTCGGGGCCGTTAACAGTCCAGACATATTTTATGGCGCCGCGATTCTGATACTGCGCCGGACGACCCCGCTTCAGGTTTTGTTCATCCGCCAACCGGGCGGCGCGAACGTGCGGCGGGATGTTACGTTGGTACTCATGTAAAGGGCGACGCAGACGCTTGCGATAAACCAGCTGCGCGTCCAGTTCGCCCGCCATCAGTTTATCAATAGTCTCGCGCACATAGTCTTGATAAGGTTCATTGCGAAAAACGCGCAGATACAGCTCCTGTTGAAAGCGCTGCGCCAGCGGCGTCCAGTCGGTCCGCACCGTTTCCAGGCCTTTAAATACCATGCGCTGGCTGTCGCCTTCCTGAATCAGGCCCGCGTAGCGTTTTTTACTGCCAGTATCCGCGCCGCGGATGGTCGGCATCAGAAAACGGCAAAAGTGGGTTTCAAACTCCAGCTCCAGCGCGCTGGTCAAATTTTGCTGTTGTAACGTCTGCGCCCACCATTCGTTCACGTGACGCACCAGCCTCTGCCCGATTTCCGCCGCGTCGGCTTCTGAATGCGCGCGCCGGAGCCAGACGAAAGTGGAATCGGTATCGCCATAAATTACGTTATAACCCTGCGCCTCAATCAGCGCTTTGGTCTGGCGCATAATCGCATGGCCGCGCATGGTGATTGACGACGCCAGACGGGGATCGAAAAAGCGACAGGCCGTGGTGCCGAGTACGCCATAAAAGGCGTTCATAATGATTTTAAGCGCCTGCGAGAGCGGTTTATTGCCCTGACGTTTGGCTTCATCGCGCCCGTGCCAGATTTGGCTAACAATTTCCGGCAGGCAGTGCTTTTCTCGTGAAAACCAGGCGTCAAGGAAACCTTCGGTACTGTGTTCCGGATCCGGCTGCGCCATGCCTTCGACCAGCCCGACGGGATCAATCAAAAACGTGCGGATAATCGACGGGTACAGGCTTTTATAATCCAGCACCAGTACTGAATCGTATAATCCGGGTTGTGAATCCATTACGTAGCCGCCGGGACTTGCCAGCGGCGGCACTTCGCCGAGATTGGGCGCGACATAGCCAGCGCGGTGCATTCGCGGAAAGTAAAGATGCCCGAATGCGGCGACCGAACCGCCGTGGCGATCGACCGGCAGGCCGTTGATCGTCGCGCGTTCCAGCAAAAACGGCATGATCTCGGTTTTATGGAAAATGCGCGTGACCAGCTCGCAGTCTTTCAGGTTGTAGGTGGCGAGGGCGGGTTTATCCTGGGCAAAGCGGCGATCGATCTCATCCATACGATCCCAGGGATTATCAATGGATTTTCCTTCGCCGAGCAGTTCCTGCGAGACGGCTTCCAGCGAAAAAGACGAAAAATTCCAGAACGCGGATTTAAGCGCGTCGATACCATCGATAATGACTCGCCCTCTGGCCTGGGCGAAAAAAACGCCGTTTTTGAAGCCATGTTCGCGCCACTCCAGTTCGCTATTGTCTCGCCCCAGCCGTAAAGGGATACGGTAGCGTTCGGCATGTTTTTGCAGCATACGCAGGTCGAACTGCACCACGTTCCAGCCGATGATGACGTCGGGATCATGTTCGGCAAACCAGGCGTTGAGTTTTTCCAGCAGCTGCGGGCGGCTGGCGACATACACAAGCTCGAAGTCCAGTTGGCGGTCATCGCCATTCGCCGGGCCCAGCATATAAACGGTACGCTGGCCGCAGCCTTCCAGACCAATGCAATACAGTTCGCCGTGTCGCGTGGTTTCGATATCCAGCGAGACCCATTTTAGCGGCGGTCGATAGTCGGGGTGGGGTTTAAGACGCGCATTGCGGATAACGCCGTTGCGCATCTCGCCGTCTACCCAAACGGGCGACGTAATAAAACGTTCCATCAGGTAACGTTCCGGCGGGCGTACATCCGCTTCATAAACGGTGACGCCGTTTTCGCGCAGCAGTTTCTCCATCCGCATAAGCTGGCGGTGAGTGCGGCAATACAGACCGGAGACCGGCTGACGATGAAAGTCTCGCAGCTGGAGCGGCGTCAGGCGATAGTCTTTTTCCGCCTGTAGCAGCGAGGCGGCGCGGGAGGTCTGGCTGGTCGGAATAAACGCCACGGACTCCTGCGGCGCCAGCGTCGCCTGCACAGGGCCGTTGTCTGTCGCCAGCCAGAAAGAGACCTCCGTTCCTTGCGGCGTATCCCGCCAGTGCCGGGTTAAAATGAAACCTGCCTGCGCCACGATGATTACCTGTCTAAAAAATTCACGCTAATTATAACCTGTTTTAGGGGGTGATACTGTTATTTTGTACAGGCATATAACGTAAAAGCCGATATCCGCTGTAATAAAAAGTTTCTCGCAGTAAGAAGCGGGTTTGCGCCCACCAGGATTTATAGCGGGTGGAGCGAGTGGGTGATGAGCGGCTATCGATACCATTATCCTGAGCGATAGTTTTCAGACGCAGCATATGCAGCGGATCGCTGACCAGTAACGCTGTGCGCCATTGTTGTTGCCGCTGTATCTGTTTTGCGTAACGAATATTTTCGCGCGTCACGGTAGAGCGCTCTTCAATAAAAATCGCCTTAGCCGGAATGCCTTTTTCCAGAACGTATTGACGGGCTATCGCCGCGTCGGAAACCGTTGCGCCAGCGCCGTAGCCGCCGGTTAATACCAACGCGCGGACAATGTGTTGTTGGTAAAGCCAGATGGCATGATCCAGTCTGGCCTGAAAAACGGGAGAAGGCGTTTTTCCGCTAACGCCTGCTCCTGCGACAATCGCGCAGTCAGCTACGCGCGTCTGGTCTTGCTGACTGAACTGATAAATAGCGATAGCGTTATTGATAAACACCGTGGCCATAATGAGAATTATGCCTGCCGCGATTCTGGTGATGTAGCGATATTTCATGAATGAGTTCGTGCCCCGTGACGGGTGTAATGAATATTTTAACGATAAAAGAACTTTTAGCGTCAGATATTTTTGCTGACGTGTATTTATCAATATAATGATGTCGGTGTAGACAGCTGATATAATTATCCTATAACTGCTAATTTTGAATCATGTTTATTTACAATTTTTATCCATAGGTTGGCTGTTTTGTGTCAAGTCTGTTTCCATACATTCAGTATTTTTCAGAATAGTGCTTGCTTGAATCTGTTACTTATTTCTCGGATTAACAAAAAAGCGATATTTTTTGTTTGTTTTAATTAATGAAAAGTGTAAGAATTTCATTTGAAACATCCGCACCGTCAGGTAGAAATATAATATTTCAATTGGCCGCTATGGTTAAATAAAAATGGATTACAGTGCGAATTCGTCGGGAACTCTCTGCATAATTTAATTTTTATTTTAGAATATAATTTTATTTTGACTTTCAGGTGCGGGTGTTTTTATCAAAATGTGTGGTATTCGGGAATTATCTTTTATGAATGTGAATATGCAGGCGTGTCCGGTAGGGAACGACCATTATCTTTTCGTCAATACTCAACGCGCTAACCCTTCCATAAAAACCGTGAGTCGATTTTTTGAGTATAAAACATGGACAGATCAGATTTGGCGTACCGAAATTATTGAAAACGGCAATGCTTTTTTTCACTGGCAAGGACACGACAGAAAAAACGGACATCGGGATACCATTATTAACTATCTGTTAAATGGGCAACGCTGGCAGTCAACAATCGAAGATTATATTTTCTTCCATGCGCTGGAAGGAAAAGTGTTGCAGGGACATTATGATAATATTATTGAATATGTGAGTTCTGATAATTACGTCTATCAAAGCGCATTTGCTGAATATATCACCGACCAGATTCATCAACGCGCCCCCAATGGGACGCGTTTTTAGAGGCATTACTGCCCGTAATAGGCTTTTGCGCCGTGTTTGCGTAGATAGTGTTTATCCAGAAGGGATTGCTGCATATCGGGCAACTGCGGCGCAAGCTGGCGGCAGAAGATCCCCATATAGGCCACTTCTTCCAGCACGATGGCGTTATGCACTGCATCCTCGGCATTTTTACCCCAGGCAAACGGGCCGTGCGAATGGACAAGCACGCCGGGCATTTGAGCGGCGTCAATACCTTGTTTTTCAAAGGCTTCAACAATGACATTGCCCGTTTCCCATTCATACTCGCCATTAATTTCCGCCTCGGTCATTTTGCGAGTGCAGGGAATCGTACCGTAGAAATAGTCGGCATGGGTGGTTCCCGTCGCCGGAATCGG
Source organism: Salmonella sp. 2018103 (assembly GCF_026247685.1). Lineage (NCBI taxonomy): Bacteria > Pseudomonadati > Pseudomonadota > Gammaproteobacteria > Enterobacterales > Enterobacteriaceae > Salmonella > Salmonella sp. 2018103. The sequence continues at coordinate 3,723,979 of NZ_CP111029.1, read as the reverse complement.
CTGACCCGCCTGCGCCCAGATAGTCGCGTGGCGCGAATGGGTGTGTACGATGCCGCCGATAGTCGGAAATGCCTGATATAACAAACGGTGGGTTGGCGTATCGGACGACGGTTTCTTATGACCTTCAACGACTTCACCGCTCTCCAGACTGACCACCACCATATCCTCAGCGGTCATGACGCTATAATCGACGCCGGACGGCTTAATCACCAGTACGCCGCGTTCGCGATCGACGGCGCTAACGTTACCCCAGGTGAGGGTGACCAGGTTGTGTTTTGGCAGCGCCAGATTGGCTTCCAGTACCTGGCGTTTGAGATCTTCTAACATTGTTTTCTCCCTGCCGGATGGCGCTTCGCTTATCCGGCCTACGAGCGACGGTGTGCCGGATGGCGACACAAATGCCTTATTCGGCCTACAGGACCGTAGGCCCGGTAAACGCAGTGCCACCGGGCATTCAGACCCCACTTTTAGCGTTTTAAACCGTAATACACCTCGTTCCAGCGCAGCGCGTCCTTAAAGGCCGGCAGACGGGTATCGTTATCAATCACCGCGATTTCGATATCGTGTATTTCTGCGAACTGGCGCATATCGTTCAGATCCAGCGCGTGGCTGAAGACGGTATGGTGCGCGCCGCCAGCCAGAATCCACGCTTCGGAGGCGGTCGGCAGATCCGGCTGCGCCTTCCACAGCGCGTTAGCCACCGGCAGTTTCGGCAGGGAGTGCGGCGTTTTTACGGTGTCAATGCAGTTGACCAGCAGGCGATAACGATCGCCGAGGTCGATCAGGCTGGCGACGATCGCCGGGCCGGTTTGGGTATTGAAAATCAAACGCGCCGGATCTTCCTTGCCGCCAATGCCGAGGTGCTGGACGTCGAGGATCGGTTTCTCTTCCACCGCGATGGAGGGACACACCTCCAGCATGTGCGAGCCGAGCACCAGATCGTTGCCTTTCTCGAAGTGGTAGGTGTAATCCTCCATAAATGAGGTGCCGCCCTGCAGACCGGTTGACATCACTTTCATAATGCGAAGCAGAGCGGCGGTTTTCCAGTCGCCTTCGCCCGCAAAGCCGTAGCCCTGTTGCATAAGACGCTGTACGGCCAGACCCGGAAGCTGTTTCAGACCGTGTAAATCTTCAAAGGTAGTAGTGAATGCGTGGAAGCCGCCCTGTTCCAGGAAACGCTTCATACCGAGTTCAATACGCGCCGCTTCCCGCACGTTCTGGCGTTTATCGCCGTGGATCTGGGTGGCGGGCGTCAGGGTATAGCTGCTTTCATACTCGTCAATCAGAGCGTTGATATCGCCGTCGCTGATGGAGTTCACCACCTGCACCAGATCGCCGACCGCCCAGGTATTGACCGAAAAGCCAAATTTGATTTGCGCGGCCACTTTATCACCGTCAGTCACTGCGACTTCACGCATATTGTCGCCGAAGCGGCAGACTTTTAGCTGGCGGGTATCCTGTTTAGAGACCGCCTGGCGCATCCAGGCGCCGATACGCGTATGGGCCTCTTTATCCTGCCAGTGGCCAGTGACGACCGCGTGCTGCTGGCGCATCCGCGCACCGATGAAGCCGAACTCGCGGCCGCCGTGCGCAGTCTGGTTCAGGTTCATAAAGTCCATATCGATGCTGTCCCACGGCAGGGCGGCGTTAAATTGGGTATGGAATTGCAGTAGTGGTTTGTTAAGGATACTCAGCCCGTTGATCCACATTTTGGCCGGGGAGAAGGTGTGCAGCCAGACCACCAGCCCTGCGCAGCGATCGTCATAATTGGCGTCACGACAAATGGCGGTAATCTCATCCGGCGAGGTGCCCAGCGGTTTTAATACCAGTTTACATGGCAGTTTGGCTTCGGTATTCAGCGCGTTGACCACATGCTCGGCATGTTGAGTGACCTGACGCAGGGTTTCTGCGCCATACAAATGCTGGCTGCCAATCACAAACCATACTTCATAATTATCAAAAATCGTCATTGTCGTGTCCTTAATGAGTCAGGATTGCCTGATTGGCCGGGGTCGTTGGCGCCGGCGCGGCAGTCGGAAGATAATGTTGTTCTGCGCTTAGCGCCCACTGCTGGTAGCGGCGGTAAAGCTGTTCGAAGCGTTGCGCCTGTTCAGGGTGGGGGCGCAGAGTGCGTTCTACCGCGCTCGCCATGCTTTGCTGGGCGGCAGGAATATCGGTATGGACCTTCGCGGCAACGGCGGCAAAGATAGCGGCGCCTAATGCGCAACACTGGTCGGAAGCGATGATCTGCAACGGACGATTCAGTACGTCGCAGCAGACCTGCATAATGACCTGATTTTTACGGGCGATGCCGCCAAGCGCCATCACGTTATTGACCGCGATACCCTGATCGGTAAAACACTCCTGAATGGCGCGCGCGCCGAAGGCGGTCGAGGCGACCAGACCACCAAACAGCGCTGGCGCGTCGGTGGCGAGATTGAGATCGGTAATGACGCCTTTCAGACGCTGATTAGCGTTTGGCGTGCGGCGACCGTTAAACCAGTCGAGCACCACCGGCAGGTGATCCAGGGACGGATTTTTCGCCCAGGCGTCGGTGAGCGCTGGCAGTAGCTGCTTCTGGCTGGCGTTAATCTGGGTTTTCAGTTCCGGGTGCTGCGCGGCAAGTTGTTCCAGCGGCCAGCTCAACACGCGGCTAAACCAGGCGTAGATATCGCCGAAAGCAGATTGGCCCGCTTCCAGACCGATAAAGTTCGGCACCACGCTGCCGTCAACCTGACCGCAAATGCCTTTCACGGCGCGATCCCCGACGCTCTGTTTATCCGCAATCAGAATGTCGCAGGTAGACGTGCCGATGACTTTTACCAGCGTATTGGGCTGCGCGCCCGCGCCGACCGCGCCCATATGACAGTCGAACGCGCCGCCGGAAATCACTACGCTTTCCGGCAAGCCGAGGCGCTGCGCCCATTCGGCGCACAGGGTGCCCACGGGCAGATCGGCGGTGAAGGTTTCGCTAAATAACGGGTAGCGCAGATGACGGTTAATGCACGGATCGAGTTCATCAAAGAAGCTCGCGGGCGGCAGGCCGCCCCAGCTTTCATGCCACAGCGTTTTGTGCCCGGCGCTGCAGCGGCCACGGCGGATATCCTGCGGGCGAGTGGTGCCGGAAAGCAGCGCCGGCACCCAGTCACACAGTTCAATCCACGAGACGGCGGCCTGCGCGACGGCGCTATCCTGACGGGTGACGTGCAGAATCTTCGCCCAGAACCATTCGCTGGAGTAAATGCCGCCAATATAGCGCGAGTAGTCGACCTTGCCTGGCTTATGGCACAGACGAGTGATTTCGTCGGCCTCTTCCACCGCGGTGTGATCTTTCCACAGCACAAACATCGCATTCGGGTTCTCGGCGAACTCCGGACGCAGCGCCAGGACGTTACCGTCGGCGTCAATCGGCGCTGGCGTAGAGCCGGTGCTGTCAACGCCAATGCCAACGACATTTGCGCGTTGCGCGGCGCTTAGTTGTGCCAGAACGGCTTTCAGCGCGGTCTCCATTGACTCCATGTAGTCGCGCGGATGATGACGGAACTGGTTGTTCGGGCCGTCGCAATAACGGCCTTCTTGCCAGCGCGGATACCACTCTACACTGGTGGCGATCTCGTCGCCGGTGGCGCAGTCCACTGCCAGAGCGCGCACTGAATCACTGCCAAAATCGAGGCCAATTGCAATTGCCATCGTCTTACTCCATCCAGAAAAACAGGTATGGAGAAACAGTAGAGAGTCGCGGCAAAAACCGTCAGGCAGGATTCGCTAATCTTATGGACAAAAATGCTAATGCTTTGCAAAGTGTGACGCTGTGCAAATATTCAATGTGGACATTCCAGCCATAGTTATAGACACTTCTGTTACTTAATTTTATCGCCTGAACTGTACGCTTTTGTTACAAAGCGCTTTTCACAAGCGGGGTTGATACGTGCTTTCATCACGCACAAGGTCTTGCGGAGACGTAAGCACTGTCGTCCTGGTCAATATGGACAATTTGTTTCTTCTCTGAACATCGGGGGGTAGAGAAATCATGGCTGAAACGCAAAATGATCCGCTATTGCCGGGATATTCATTTAATGCCCATCTGGTCGCCGGACTGACGCCAATTGAAGCGAATGGATATCTGGATTTTTTTATCGATCGTCCGTTGGGCATGAAGGGATATATTCTTAACCTGACCATCCGCGGAGAGGGCGTCATTAATAATAATGGCGAGCAGTTTGTCTGTCGGCCTGGCGATATATTATTGTTTCCGCCGGGCGAGATTCATCACTATGGACGGCATCCGGACGCCAGCGAGTGGTATCACCAGTGGGTTTATTTCCGGCCTCGCGCCTACTGGCAGGAGTGGCTGACCTGGCCGACAATCTTTGCCCAGACAGGATTTTTCCGCCCGGACGAGGCGCGCCAGCCGCATTTCAGCGAACTGTTCGGGCAGATCATCAGCGCCGGGCAAGGGGAAGGCCGCTATTCTGAGCTACTGGCGATCAATCTGCTGGAGCAGTTGTTGCTCAGACGTATGGCGGTAATTAATGAGTCGTTGCATCCGCCGATGGATAGCCGTGTGCGCGATGCCTGCCAGTATATCAGCGACCATCTCGCGGACAGTCATTTTGATATCGCCAGCGTCGCCCAGCATGTCTGCCTGTCGCCCTCCCGGTTATCGCATCTGTTCCGCCAGCAGTTAGGCATTAGCGTATTGAGCTGGCGCGAAGATCAGCGTATCAGCCAGGCGAAACTTCTGCTTAGCACTACGCGAATGCCGATAGCGTCCGTTGGGCGCAATGTTGGATTTGACGATCAGCTCTATTTTTCGCGGGTATTTAAAAAATGCACCGGGGCAAGTCCTAGCGAGTTCAGGGCCGGATGTGAATAAAAAGTGAATGATGTGTCCACAAAGATGTCATAAGCCGTAACTATTCGGATAATTGACGGCTTGACGAAGGGGGACGGGGTAAGCAGAATCCCTGCTTCATCACGCTGACGGACACACTATGCAAGCACTGCTGGAACACTTTATCACCCAATCCACTCTGTATTCGCTTATCGCCGTGTTGCTGGTCGCCTTCCTGGAATCTCTGGCGCTGGTGGGGTTGATTTTACCCGGTACGGTACTGATGGCGGGGCTGGGCGCGCTTATCGGCAGCGGCGAGCTCAATTTTTGGCATGCCTGGCTGGTGGGTATTATCGGCTGTCTGATGGGCGACTGGATTTCGTTCTGGCTGGGGTGGCGCTTTAAAAAGCCGCTACACCGCTGGTCTTTTATGAAAAAGAACAAGTCGCTGCTGGATAAAACCGAACACGCGCTGCATCAGCACAGTATGTTCACGATCCTGGTCGGACGTTTTGTCGGCCCGACGAGGCCGCTGGTACCGATGGTGGCAGGGATGCTGGATCTTCCCGTGGCGAAATTTATTGGGCCGAACTTGATTGGCTGTTTGCTGTGGCCGCCGTTTTATTTCCTGCCGGGCATTCTGGCGGGAGCGGCAATCGATATTCCTTCCGATATGCAGAGCGGAGATTTCAAATGGCTGCTGTTGGCGACGGCGTTGCTGCTGTGGGTCGGAGGCTGGCTATGCTGGCGGCTGTGGCGCAGCGGCAAAGCGGCAGTCGATCGTTTAACCGCGTATTTCCCCCGCAGCCGTTTGCTGTATCTGGCGCCGTTGACGCTCGGGATCGGCGTGGTCGCGCTGGTGGTGCTGATTCGCCACCCGCTGATGCCGGTATATATCGATATTCTGCGCAAAGTTGTGGGTTACTAACGATTCCTTTGCCGGATGGCGGCTTCGCCTTATCCGGCCTACAAAATATGGGATTTGATGCCCAATAGCGCTGAGGCGCTGGCTTGACCGCTTAGTAGCTCGTCTGTTTTGCCTTGCCACGCGATACGCCCGTCGGCGACGACGATTGACCGGGGCGCAATTCGCGCCGCATCTTCCACGCTGTGCGAGACCATCAACAGCGTGAGCTGTCGCTCGCGGCAGATATCGCTGACCAACGTCAGCATCTCCTGGCGCAGCGCGGGATCGAGCGCGGAGAACGGTTCATCCAGCAGCAGTACCGGCTGTTCACGTACCAGGCAGCGCGCCAGCGCTACCCGCTGACGCTGGCCGCCGGACAGTTCGCCCGGTAAACGCGCCATCAGACTCTCAATGCCCATCTGACGTGCGATAGCGTCCCGTTTTTCCCGCTGGCTGGCGTTGAGCGTTAACCCGGGGTTTAGCCCCAGACCGATATTTTGCTGCACATTCAGGTGGCTGAATAAATTATTCTCCTGAAACAGCATTGAGACCGGACGGCGTGAGGGCGGCGTAAGCGTATGATCTTCGCCGGCAATCAGTAGCGTACCGCTGGCAGGTGCAAGAAAACCGGCAATTAAATTCAACAACGTGCTTTTTCCCGCGCCGCTGGGGCCAAGAATCGCCACCTGCTCGCCGCGTTCTACCGCCAGCGTAAAACGCATCGGCAAATGATGGTAAAGCCAGGTGATATCAATCAGTTTTAGCATGTCGGCCCGGTAGTTTCTCTATGAGGGTAAATAACGTAAAGCAGAGCAGCAGCAGTATCAGCGCGGTCACCGCGCCGTCCTGGCTGCGGTAGGAGCCGATCTGCTGATACAGATAAAACGGCAGCGTGCGGAAATTGTCATTGCCGAAAAGCGCGACGACGCCAAAATCACCGATAGAAAGTACGCAGGCAAACGCCAGCGCCTGTGCCAGCGGACGTTTCAGCGCCCGCAGTTCCACGACCTTTAACCGCGACCAGCCTTCAATTCCTAATGACTGGCACAGCATTCCATAACGGGCGGTAATATCGCGCATTGGGTTTTCCAGGACTTTTAGCGCGTAGGGGATTGCCATCAGCGCATTGGTGAAAATCACGATGCCGTCGGCGGATTCCGGTAAGCCAACGCTGTTATTGAGCAGTAAAAAGAAGCCTGTCGCCAGCACGATCCCCGGCATCGCGAGGATCAACATCCCGCTGAGTTCCAGCGTTTGTCCGGCGAATAGTTGCTGGCGTTGGCGTAGCTCGCGGCTACTCCACAGCAGCATCATGGTCAGCACCACACACAGAACGCCCGCCGCCAGCGCAATGCGTAGCGATGTCCAGACAGCCTGCCACAGAATGGGTTGCGCCAGCACCTCCGGCAGGCTGCGGTTGACGCCATCGACCACCACGGCGACCAGCGGCGGAAGCAGCAGCAGCAGCGCCAGCACGATTAATAAGGCGTCCGTCAGACGGCTGTGGAGACGATCGTCAGGATCGCGCCAGCCCTGCGTCAGCGTCATCCCCGGCGCAATCGCTTTGCTCAGCCGTTGGCTTAGTAGTACCAGCGCCAGGCAGCAGACCATCTGGATTAATGCCAGCATCGCCGCGCGGGCAGGATCGTAGTCATAACTAAGCGCCTGAAAGATAGCCAGTTCGATAGTGGTGGCCTGCGGACCGCCGCCGAGCGACAGAACCGTTGCGAAACTGGCGAAGCAGAGCATAAAAATCAGCGCCGCGACGGGCGGAATTTGGCGGCGCAGCCACGGCCATTCGACAAAACGGAAAAAATGCCAGCCGCGCATACCGAGCTGGGCGGCGAGCTGGCGCTGCTCGCCGGGAATGCTTTCCAACGATTGCAGCAACAAACGGCTCGCCATTGGCAGATTAAAAAAGACGTGCGCCAGTAAAATGCCCTGCAAGCCGTAGGGGGAGAATGTCCACTGAAGCCCCAGCATCTGCCACAGCGAGGCCAGCCAGCCCTGACGGCCATACACGCTAAGAATACCGAACACGGCAACCAGTACCGGCAGAATCAGCGTCATGGCGCACAGACGCAGCAGCGCCAGACGTCCAGGAAAACGGCGTCGATAAAGCGCGCGGGCGAGAAAAACCGCCGGGACCACAGACAGCACTGCGGACAGAAACGCCTGCCAGAATGAGAAGCGCACCACATGCCACAGGTAGCTATCCCGCCAGATTGTCGACCACGCGCCCGCCGGCGCGTTCAGCCAAAGCGCCAGAAAGGCTGCCAGCGAGACGGTTATCATCAGCGCAGCGGCGCACAGCCCCGGAATCAGCCAGCCGGGAATTAACGGCTGACGGCGCGTTGCCATTCGCTAATCCATGCCTGGCGTTGTGCTGCCACTTGTTGCGGCGTGAATTCCAGCGTTGTGGAGGGTTTTGCCAATGATTCAAACCCTGCGGGTAAGGCGACGTCCGCTACCGGGTACATCCAGTTGCCGGTGGGTATGGCGTTCTGAAACGCCGGAGAAACCATAAATTTGAGGAATTTCTCCGCCAGTTCCGGCTGCTTACTGGCGACGGTACGCGCCGCGACTTCTACCTGTAAGTAATGGCCTTCGCTGAAGTTCGCGGCGGCGTAATTGTCCTTCTTCTCTTCAATAATGTGATACGCTGGAGAGGTGGTGTAACTGAGCACCAAATCGCTTTCACCTTTCAGAAATAAACCGTAGGCCTCGCTCCAGCCTTTCGTCACCGTCACCGTTTTGGCCGCCAGTTTTTGCCAGGCCTGCGGCGCGTTATCGCCATAGACTTTGCGCATCCACAGTAATAGCCCCAGCCCTGGCGTACTGGTACGCGGATCCTGATAAATCACCCGCCATTTTTGATCGCTCTCGACCAGTTCTTTCAGGCTTTTCGGCGGATTTTTCAGCTTGCTTTTATCGTAGACAAAGGCGAAATAGCCGTAATCGAACGGCACAAATGTGTCGTTTTTCCAGCCGCCGGGCACCTTGACCGCTTCATTCGCCACGCCGCTTTTGGCAAAAAGTTTAGTTTGCGTGGCCGCTTCCAGCAGATTATTGTCCAGCCCCAACACCACATCGGCTTTGCTGTTCTTCCCCTCCATCCGCAGGCGGTTGAGCAGTGAAACGCCATCCTCCAGCGCCACCAGTTTCAGCTCGCAGTTGCAATCGGCTTCAAACGCTTTTTTCACCGCCGGGCCTGGCCCCCAGTCGGCGGCGAACGAGTCGTAGGTATAGACGGTGAGAACGGGTTTGGCGAAAGCAGGCGCCGCGCACAGGAGTAAAAGCGGAAGATATTTTTTTAACACTTTGCACCTCAGTTAAAGAGTGGCAAAGGACTTGAGAGGTAACCTCAAATCCCTTCGCCGGCATTATCCGGATCAGGTTCGACGAGTATTTTCTCAGCGCGCGCATGAGCGCGGCACCCCGTTGAGTTCGGCGTTAGTGTAGTGATTTTGTTGCCGGGCAGCAATTAAGAGCTGGCTTTTAAGGGTCCGGCGGCGCAAACCACGCCGATTTAAAATCAAACCAGCCGAGGGTATTCATGCGCAGCCCGCGCATACTGCGCTGTCCCTGGATAATCAGCCAGTGGTGGATCAACGGCACAATCGCTTTGTTGGTCAGCAGCTGCTGGCACCAGTTCGCCAGGTTCATCTCGCCAGCGCGCCACTGCGTGGCGTCGCCCTGCCAGTCGCGCGGAATGCAGTTCTGCAAGAGCGGTACTTCGCACAGGTGCGCGAACAGCGAGAAATCCAGCGGCAGCGTAAAGTTAGCGCTATTGAGCCAGATATCGCTTTCGATGTCGCCGGCGTGCCATTGATCGTAGTCGATCTCCTGAATATGCAGATGCACCTGATGTTCAGCCAGAAGCGCGCTCATGATACGGGCGATAACCCGGTGCTCAATGTGTTCGCGATAGAAGGTCAGCGTGAGGGTTTCCAGCCCGGCGGGTTTTTCGCCCGGGCCTGGACGGGCGTGATGCCAGCGCGGTAAAAGCCCATAGGCCGGGAACCAGAGCTGCTGTAGCGGTTCATCGGCATGATAGAGTAAATTGGTAGGGGAGAGGACGTGGCTTACCCATTCTCTGACCTGCGGATGCGCGCCGCGCGGCGTTCTGGCGTCGAATAGCAGGTAATAGCACCCCTCTTCCAGTCGGCTTTCTATCGCTTTTTCACCGCCTTGTATCGGCCCTTCCAGCATCAAGCCGCAGGCCGGTTCTTCACTGATATCCGGCAGTACCCAGACGTTCACTTCGTCTATCAACGCCCGATAGCCGAAGTAATCATCAAAGGCGAGTATCTTGAGTTGGTTCGGCGTATTACGCCGCACGGCATAAGGCCCGGTGCCGATAGGGTGGCTGGCGAAATTAGCCAGCGTTTCCCACTCCCGCGGCAAAATCATCGCCGGGACCTGGCCCAGCAGCCACGGCAACCAGCGATCCGGCTGGGAAAGATGTATATCCAGCGTCCACGCGGTAGGGGAATCTATTTTTGTGATGTGCGAGTAAAGCGGAAGCGTATTGATACGCGTCAGCGAGGCGATGACATCTTCCATCTCCAGCTCGCGGCCATGATGAAAATGAATGCCGGGGCGCAGGTAGAAGCGCCACAGTAAAGGGGAAATTTGCTGCCAGTGGTGCGCAATGTCCGCTTCCAGTTCCCCGTTTTCCTCATTTACCCGCGTGAGCGAACTGAAAATTTGCCGGGCAATATGAGTTTCCGAGCGACGTAATGCGGTTCCCGGCAGGAGATTGTGCATCGGACGATAGTAAAGAACCCGCAGAATATGCCGCCCCTGGCGGAAGCTGCGTCCCAGATGGGAAATCAGCATTTGCCTGACAGCGCTTTTATCGCCGACCAGTTGTACCAGTTGATCGATTCGATCTTGTTCCAGCAGGTCTTCCGCCCGCTGCTGTTGCAGCGCCAGTCCGGTATACAGGAACGTCAGACGCGAACGCTTTCCGCGTCCAACTTCGGCTTCCCATGTTAGCCAACCGCGCGCCTGCATCGTATTTAGCAGCGTACGCATATGGCGACGCGAACAGTTCAGCAGATCCGCCAGCTCATTAAGCGTGGTGTCTTGCGTTTTACCGTCACAACATTGCCAGAGACGGATAAATTGTTGTTGCAGGCGACCTGAGGGCATAAAAGGGGAACTCCGATGAAAAACTCAGCAATTTTATTATCCCTATATTAGGCCAATAATATCTTTCGATGAAGCAAGAGGAAGAGGTCACTATGCACCAGTTCTGGTTGAGATATTTTGCCGCGACGGAAAAAACGTCCTGGCTGGCTTGCCTGAGTGCGCCGCAGCGCTTAAAAATGCTCGCGGAACTGATGCAGTGGGAGGCGACCGATTGAAGCCAATTGCAGACATCATGTGTGACTGAGTATTGGTGTAGGCGATAGCCTAAAATCACCCGCCAGCAGATAATACCTGCTGGCTTTTTTTATTTCGGCTGTTTCTGTGGTCACGCAGGTGGTGACCGGGCGAGTAAAAATCGTATAAAAAATGCCGGAATATCCCCGGCATGAGCGACTGATGAGTAACCCGGAGCTTGATGGCGCTACGCTTATCAGGCCTACAGAATATAATGGCAACCGGGTGATATTGCATAACCTGTAGGCCCGGTAAGGCGTGAAGGGTTACCGCATAAATGCCGGTTGTTTATTTTCGTAGGCGGCAATCGCGTCTTCGTGCTGCAGCGTCAGCCCAATGCTGTCCAGACCGTTCAACATGCAGTGGCGGCGGAAGTCGTCGATTTTAAAGCTGTAGGTCTTATCGCCTGCTTTCACCACCTGTGCTTCCAGATCCACTTCAAATTTAATGCCCGGATTGGCTTTCACCAGGGCAAACAGCTCATCGACCTGTGCGTCGCTCAGGGTTACCGGCAGCAGTTGATTATTGAAACTGTTGCCGTAGAAGATGTCGGCGAAGCTTGGCGCGATCACCACTTTAAAGCCGTAATCGGTCAACGCCCACGGCGCGTGCTCGCGTGACGAGCCGCAGCCAAAGTTTTCCCGCGCCAGCAGTATCGACGCGCCTTGATATTCCGGAAAGTTCAACACGAATTCCGGATTTGGCTGTTGGCCCTTTTCGTCCAGGAAACGCCAGTCGTTAAACAGATGGGCGCCAAAACCGGTGCGCGTAACCTTTTGCAAAAACTGTTTAGGGATAATTGCATCGGTATCGACGTTGGCGGCATCCAGTGGGACAACCAGGCCGGTATGCTGGGTAAATTTCTCTGCCATGGTAGTTTCCTTATTTGATGCTGCGAATGTCGGCGAAGTGGCCGGTAACGGCGGCAGCGGCGGCCATCGCCGGGCTGACTAAATGCGTGCGACCCCCGCGGCCCTGACGGCCTTCAAAGTTACGGTTGCTGGTGGATGCGCAGCGCTCGCCCGGGTTCAGGCGGTCATTATTCATGGCCAGGCACATGGAACAGCCCGGTAAGCGCCATTCAAATCCTGCTTCGATAAAGATCTTGTCCAGACCTTCCGCTTCCGCCTGCGCTTTCACCGGACCTGAACCCGGCACCACCAGAGCCTGTACGCCAGGCGCGACTTTGCGCCCTTTGGCGACTTCCGCCGCCGCGCGCAAATCTTCAATACGCGAATTGGTACAAGAGCCGATAAAGACTTTATCAATAGCAACGTCCGTTAACGGTACGCCCGGCTGTAAGCCCATATAAGCCAGCGCTTTTTCGGCGCTGGCGCGCTCAACCGGATCGCTAAAAGAGGCGGGATCGGGGATGATGTCGGTGACGGAAATCACCTGGCCCGGATTCGTGCCCCAGGTCACCTGCGGCGCGATCTCTTCTGCTCGCAGGGTGACGACAGTATCAAAGGTCGCGCCGTCATCGGTTTTCAGCGTTTTCCAGTACTCGACGGCTTCGTCAAAATCGCGGCCCTTCGGCGCGTGCAAACGCCCTTTTACGTAGTTGAAAGTGGTTTCATCCGGGGCGACCAGACCGGCTTTGGCACCCATCTCAATCGCCATATTGCACAGCGTCATGCGGCCTTCCATACTCAGCGCGCGGATCGCGTCGCCGCAAAATTCAACCACGTGTCCGGTGCCGCCGGCGCTACCGGTTTTACCGATGATCGCCAGCACGATGTCTTTGGCGGTAATGCCCGGCGCGGCGTTGCCCGTGACTTCAATCTTCATGGTTTTAGCGCGCCCCTGTTTCAGGGTTTGCGTCGCCAGTACATGTTCTACCTCAGAAGTGCCGATGCCGAAGGCCAGCGCGCCAAACGCGCCGTGGGTGGCGGTGTGGGAGTCGCCGCAGACGATGGTCATGCCCGGCAGGGTGACGCCCTGTTCCGGCCCCATCACATGGACGATGCCCTGATATGGGTGATTCAGGTCATACAGCTCGACGCCGAACTCGTTACAGTTCTTAATCAGCTCCTGCATCTGGATACGCGCCATTTCACCGGAAGCATTAATGTCTTTAGTCTGCGTCGAGACGTTGTGATCCATCGTGGCGAAGGTTTTCCCTGGCTGACGTACCGGACGATGGTGCGCGCGCAGACCGTCAAACGCCTGCGGAGAGGTGACTTCATGCACCAGGTGGCGGTCGATGTACAGCAGCGGCGTTTCGTTTGGCGCCTCAAAGACCACGTGGGCATCAAATAATTTTTCGTATAACGTTTTGGCCATGATTACACCCCTTCTGCGACATAGCGGGCGATAATATCGCCCATCTCATCGGTACTGACTGCGGCAGCGCCCCTGGCTAAATCGCCGGTGCGAACGCCCTCTTCTAATGCGCGATTGATCGCCTGTTCAATGGCCGTTGCCGCATCGTTGGCATCCAGGCTGTAGCGCAGCAGCAGCGCCAGCGACAGGATCTGCGCAATTGGATTGGCGATATTTTTCCCGGCGATATCCGGCGCGGAGCCGCCAGCCGGTTCATACAGGCCAAACCCTTGCTCGTTCAGGCTGGCGGAGGGCAACATCCCCATTGAGCCGGTGATCATGGCGCATTCGTCGGACAGAATGTCGCCGAACAGGTTAGAGCACAGCAGTACGTCAAACTGCGACGGGTCTTTAATCAACTGCATGGTGGCGTTATCGATATACATGTGCGCGAGTTCCACATCGGGATACGTTTTCGCGACATCATTGACGATCTCACGCCACAGGATAGAGCTTTGCAGTACGTTGGCTTTATCAATAGAGGTGACTTTACGGCGGCGTTTACGCGCCGATTCAAAGGCGATACGGGCAATGCGCTCGATCTCAAAGCGGTGATAAACTTCGGTATCAAAGGCTTTTTCGTACTGACCGCTGCCTTCACGGCCTTTTGGCTGTCCGAAATAGATCCCGCCGGTCAGCTCGCGCACGCACAGGATATCGAAACCGTTAGCGGCGATATCGGCGCGCAACGGGCAAAATGCTTCCAGTCCCTGATACAGTTTCGCCGGACGCAGATTACTGAATAATTTGAAATGTTTGCGCAGCGGCAGCAGGGCGCCGCGCTCCGGCTGGCTTTCCGGGGGCAAATTTTCCCATTTCGGGCCGCCGACGGAGCCAAACAGAATGGCATCCGCCTGCTCGCACCCTTCAACGGTGGCTTTCGGCAGTGGATGACCATGATTGTCGATAGCAATACCGCCGACGTCATAGTGGCTGGTGGTGATACGCATATCAAAACGGCTGCGTACCGCATCCATAACTTTCAGGGCTTGCGCCATGACTTCCGGGCCGATACCGTCGCCCGGCAGTACGGCAATATGATAGTTCTTCGACATTACACGGTTTCCTTGTTGTTCTCTTTATTTTGAGCTTTGCGTTGCAATTCTTTTTCAACTTCGGCTGCGCGCCAGATATTGTTCAGTACGTGCACCATCGCTTTGGCGGAGGATTCGACGATATCCGTCGCCAGCCCGACGCCGTGGAAGCGGCGACCATGATGGTTCACGACGATATCGACCTGACCCAGCGCGTCTTTGCCCTGGCCTTTGGCGTTCAGGTCGTATTTAACCAACTCAACGTCGTAGCCAGTGATGCGGTTAATCGCCTGATAGATGGCGTCGACCGGGCCGTTGCCGTTCGCCGCCTCGGCCTTGATCTCTTCACCACAGGCCAGCTTCACGGAAGCAGTGGCGATATCGCTGGAGCCGGACTGCACGCTGAAGTAATCCAGACGGAAATGCTCTGGTTCTTCTTGCTGTTTATTAATAAACGCCAGCGCTTCCAGGTCATAGTCGAACACCTGGCCTTTTTTGTCCGCCAGCTTCAGGAACGCGTCGTACAGGTGGTCCATGTTGTAGTCTGTGTCCTTGTAACCCATCTCTTCCATGCGATGTTTCACGGCGGCACGGCCAGAGCGGGAGGTCAGGTTCAGCTGTATCTGATTCAGACCGATGGACTCTGGCGTCATGATTTCATAGTTTTCGCGGTTCTTGAGGACGCCATCCTGGTGGATGCCGGAAGAGTGGGCGAAAGCGCCGCTGCCGACAATCGCTTTGTTGGCCGGGATCGGCATGTTACAGATCTGGCTGACGGTCTGGCTGGTGCGCCAGATTTCGTGGTGATTGATGTTGGTGTGTACGTTCATGATGTCTTTGCGCACTTTAATCGCCATGATCACTTCTTCCAGTGCGCAGTTACCGGCACGTTCTCCGATACCGTTCATCGCGCCTTCAACCTGACGCGCGCCCGCATGTACTGCCGCCAGCGAGTTGCCTACTGCTATCCCTAAATCGTCGTGGGTATGAACGGAGATGATAGCTTTGTCGATATTGGGGACACGTTCATACAGGCCGGAAATGATTCCCGCGAACTCAAACGGCATGGTATAGCCCACGGTATCGGGAATATTAATGGTTCTCGCGCCGGCGTTTATAGCGGCTTCCACCACGCGCGCCAGATCGTCAACAGGCGTCCGGCCAGCATCTTCGCAGGAGAACTCCACGTCATCAGTGTAATTACGCGCCCGCTTAACCATGTATACCGCGCGTTCGATGACCTCATCCAGCGTGCTGCGCAGCTTGGTGGCGATGTGCATTGGCGAGGTGGCGATAAAAGTATGGATACGAAACGCGTCGGCGACCTTCAGCGCCTGTGCCGCGACATCGATGTCTTTTTCTACACAACGCGCCAGGGCGCAAACGCGGCTGTTTTTGATGGTGCGGGCGATGGTTTGGACGGATTCAAAATCACCCGGAGAAGAGACCGGGAAGCCTACTTCCATGACATCAACACCCATGCGCTCAAGGGCCAGGGCAATCTGCAGCTTCTCTTTCGCGCTCAGGCTGGCCTGTAACGCTTGTTCGCCGTCGCGTAAGGTCGTATCAAAAATAATGACTTGCTGGCTCATGATGTGGTCCTTGTCTCCAGGGGCGCCTTGCGTCAGGCATAAAAAAACCCGCGCAACGGCGCGGGTTTTGTTTGACTTCGAGCTGACTTAATGTTGAATGCCGCCCACCGGTCTACCGCGCACAATAAATGCGTTGAGTAGTAGTAGCCCAGTGAAACGAACGATATGTGACATTAATTCAGCTCCAGCGAATGCGTTATGCTTTTAGTGGTACTGGATATGCCGTTTAATGTCAACTCTATTTTCTGTCGCCATTGCATTTTGTTGACGATATCCGGATACGTACTTTAGCTAATTGTGCTGGGCTGCGCGTCCAATAAAGGATAAAAGAACGAGTGGACATTCATACTTTTCATTGTTTGAAATATTTAGGCATTTTTGTTTGCAAATTGGTTAGAGGAATGGACTGTTAAAGGTATGCTAAAGGTTTGGTTTATCTTTTTGATTTGTTTTATATTTTAACAAATAACCTTGTTTACTTAATGGATAAGGATAAAGTTATTGATAAATTAATGTTAACTTTTTAGCTATTAATAATATAAACATTTAATTGAAACTTAAATGATCATTCACTTGGTGTATGATTGTGTATTCGCCATAGTTATGGTTATATTGCTTGCGTAATTTAAACATTATGAATCGCAATGGTGTGACCCAGGACACATTACGCTTGCGCTGGCATTCTATTTGTCTCTGTCAGCGTCTTTATGTTTTCCGAATTTTAACGCTTTCCCTTTTTCTTATTTTATATGCATGGTAAATCATATTTTCAGGAATTATTTCTGCCTTCAGCCAGAAAAAGGGAGTTAAGCGTGACAGTGGAGTTAAATATGCCAGAGGTCAAAACCGAAAAGCCGCATCTTTTAGATATGGGCAAACCACAGCTTCGCATGGTTGATTTGAACCTATTGACCGTGTTCGATGCGGTAATGCAAGAGCAGAATATTACGCGCGCCGCCCACACGCTGGGAATGTCGCAGCCTGCGGTTAGTAACGCCGTAGCGCGTCTGAAGGTTATGTTTAATGACGAACTTTTTGTTCGATATGGACGAGGAATTCAGCCGACTGCCCGTGCATTTCAGTTATTTGGTTCAGTCCGTCAGGCGTTGCAATTGGTGCAAAATGAATTGCCGGGATCGGGGTTTGAGCCGACCAGCAGCGAACGTGTATTCAATCTTTGCGTGTGCAGTCCGCTGGATAATATCCTGACGTCACAGATTTATAATCGTGTAGAAAAAATTGCTCCAAATATTCATGTCGTTTTTAAAGCGTCGTTGAATCAGAATACTGAGCATCAGTTACGCTATCAGGAAACCGAGTTCGTTATTAGTTATGAAGAATTCCGTCGCCCTGAGTTTACCAGCGTACCGCTATTTAAAGATGAAATGGTTTTAGTCGCCGGCCGTAAACACCCGCGTATTAGCGGCCCGCTACTGGAAGGCGATGTTTATAATGAACAACATGCGGTTGTTTCTCTCGATCGTTATGCGTCATTTAGTCAGCCGTGGTATGACACGGCGGATAAACAGTCGAGCGTGGCTTATCAGGGCATGGCGCTTATCAGCGTTCTGAACGTGGTTTCGCAGACGCATTTGGTCGCTATTGCCCCGCGCTGGCTGGCGGAAGAGTTTGCGGAATCGCTGGATCTGCAAATATTGCCGTTGCCTTTAAAACTGAATAGCCGGACATGCTACCTTTCCTGGCATGAAGCGGCTGGGCGTGATAAAGGGCACCAATGGATGGAAGATTTATTAGTTTCTGTTTGTAAGCGATAAAACCGGGCAGAATAAATCAGAAACAAATTCTGGTTTATTCTGCTTTTTATCGTATATCAAAAATTTTATGCTGAATTAACGGTGAGCGATTCTTTTCGTCGCTGTGAAAAATAGATGAATTGCTGTAAGTCTGCATTTATAAGCGATTATTTATTACCTGGTGTGATTCAGACGGAGTATTTCTCCATTTCTTCTCTTCTTGCCTCCTGATTATTCTAACCTTCCCCATCTTTACGTCATTCCACCCAATTGCCAGGCGTGATAGCGAGCGGTTAAGGTGTCCGTCAAACCGTGATGACAGGTATAAAGTGGAGGCAAGCCGTGGAGATGTTGTCTGGAGCCGAGATGGTCGTCCGATCGCTTATCGATCAAGGCGTAAAGCAGGTGTTCGGCTATCCTGGAGGCGCAGTGCTTGATATTTATGATGCGCTACATACCGTTGGAGGGATCGATCATGTGCTGGTGCGTCATGAGCAGGCTGCGGTGCATATGGCGGATGGCCTGGCGCGAGCCACTGGCGAGGTTGGCGTGGTGCTGGTGACTTCCGGACCGGGAGCGACCAATGCGATTACCGGGATTGCTACGGCCTATATGGATTCCATTCCGCTGGTGATTCTTTCCGGCCAGGTCGCCACCTCATTGATTGGCTATGATGCCTTTCAGGAGTGCGACATGGTGGGGATTTCCCGACCGGTGGTCAAACATAGCTTCCTGGTCAAACAGACGGAAGATATTCCCCAGGTGCTTAAAAAGGCCTTCTGGCTGGCGGCAAGCGGACGTCCTGGGCCGGTGGTCGTGGATTTGCCAAAAGATATTTTGAATCCGGCGAAAAAAATGCCGTATGCTTGGCCGGAGACGGTCAGTATGCGCTCTTACAATCCCACAACATCAGGACATAAAGGACAAATTAAGCGTGCCTTGCAAACGCTGGCGTCGGCAAAAAAGCCGGTGGTCTATGTTGGGGGAGGGGCGATAAGCGCGGCCTGCTATGCGCCGCTGCGCCACATCATTGAAACCTTTAACCTGCCGGTGGTCTCTTCATTAATGGGACTGGGCGCGTTTCCTGCTACTCATCGCCAGTCGTTAGGAATGCTGGGAATGCATGGCACTTATGAAGCCAATATGACCATGCATAACGCCGACGTGATTTTCGCTGTTGGCGTACGATTTGACGACCGCACGACGAATAATCTCGCTAAATATTGTCCGAACGCGACGGTATTACACATCGACATTGACCCGACGTCCATATCCAAAACGGTTAACGCTGATATCCCGGTGGTGGGCGATGCCCGCCTGGTACTGGAACAAATGCTGGAGCTACTGGCGCAGGATGCGCCGTCTCAGCCGCAGGATGATATTCGTGACTGGTGGCAGCAGATAGAGATCTGGCGCGCCCGTCAGTGCCTGAAATATGACGCGGAAAGCGAAAGCATTAAACCCCAGGCGGTGATTGAAACCCTCTGGCGTCTGACGAAGGGCGACGCTTACGTGACGTCCGATGTAGGACAACACCAGATGTTTGCCGCCCTCTACTACCCGTTCGATAAGCCACGTCGCTGGATTAATTCCGGCGGGCTCGGCACGATGGGTTTTGGCCTACCGGCTGCGCTGGGCGTTAAAATGGCCCTGCCGAAAGAAATGGTGGTCTGCGTGACCGGCGATGGCAGCATACAGATGAACATTCAGGAGCTATCGACAGCCTTACAGTATGAACTGCCGGTACTGGTTCTGAATCTGAACAACCGTTATCTGGGGATGGTGAAACAGTGGCAGGATATGATCTATTCCGGTCGCCATTCTCAGTCTTATATGCAGTCGTTACCGGATTTTGTGCGCCTGGCGGAAGCATATGGCCATGTTGGGCTGCAGATTAACCGTCCGGATGAGCTGGAAAGTAAACTCAGCGAAGCCCTTGAGCATGTGCGTAATAACCGACTGGTGTTCGTCGATGTCACCGTTGATGGCAGCGAGCATGTCTATCCGATGCAGATTCGCGGGGGCGGGATGGACGAAATGTGGTTAAGCAAAACGGAGAGGACCTGATGATGCGCCGGATTTTATCGGTATTACTGGAAAACGAATCTGGGGCGTTATCGCGGGTTATCGGCCTCTTTTCGCAACGCGGATATAATATTGAAAGCCTGACCGTCGCGCCGACGGACGATCCGACGTTGTCGCGCATGACTATCCAGACGGTAGGCGATGAAAAAGTGCTTGAGCAAATTGAAAAGCAACTGCACAAGCTGGTTGATGTGCTGCGCGTCAGCGAGCTGGGACAGGGAGCGCACGTTGAGCGGGAAATCATGCTGGTGAAAATCCAGGCCAGCGGCTACGGACGGGAAGAGGTGAAGCGTAATACGGAAATTTTCCGTGGTCAGATTATTGACGTTACGCCAACGCTGTATACCGTTCAACTGGCGGGTACCAGCGATAAACTGGATGCTTTTCTGGCCTCGCTGCGCGACGTGGCGAAAATTGTTGAAGTGGCGCGTTCAGGCGTCGTCGGGCTTTCGCGCGGCGATAAGATTATGCGCTGAGCAGATTTGCCGGATGACGACGCGCGTGCGTTTTATCCGGTCTACAGGCTGATATCTGGCCCAGGTCCGATAAGCGTAACGCCATCAGGCAGGTTTGCCGGATATCAGCCAACAGGAATTATCGCCCAACCCAATATCACCGGTTGGGCTTTTTTTTGCGAAATCCGTGGTAACCCGGAATAAAAGCGGTTGCCGGAGTGATCAAACTGCGCTTAGATGTTAACGATTTTAACCCATGCCGACATAAAGGTTATGGTTTGTACAATTTACACAAGGGGCAATTGTGAAACTGGATGAAATCGCTCGGCTGGCCGGTGTCTCGCGCACAACTGCAAGCTACGTTATAAACGGTAAAGCAAAGCAATACCGCGTGAGCGACAAAACCGTAGAAAAAGTCATGGCGGTAGTGCGTGAGCACAATTACCATCCTAACGCTGTGGCTGCCGGGCTGCGTGCTGGACGCACACGTTCCATTGGTCTGGTGATCCCGGACCTTGAAAACACGAGCTACACCCGTATCGCAAACTATCTTGAGCGCCAGGCACGCCAGCGTGGCTACCAACTGCTGATCGCCTGTTCTGAAGATCAGCCGGATAACGAAATGCGCTGCATTGAGCACCTTTTGCAACGCCAGGTGGATGCAATCATTGTTTCAACTTCGTTACCGCCGGAGCATCCCTTCTATCAGCGCTGGGCCAACGATCCATTCCCCATCGTCGCGCTCGACCGCGCGCTGGATCGCGAACATTTCACCAGCGTGGTCGGCGCCGATCAGGATGATGCCGAGATGTTGGCGGAAGAGCTGCGTAAATTCCCGGCGGAAACGGTGCTTTATTTGGGCGCGCTGCCGGAGTTGTCCGTCAGTTTCCTGCGCGAGCAGGGGTTCCGCACCGCATGGAAAGACGATCCGCGGGAGGTGAATTTCTTATATGCCAACAGCTATGAGCGCGAAGCCGCCGCGCAGCTGTTTGAGAAATGGCTGGAAACGCATCCTATGCCGCAGGCGCTCTTTACGACATCGTTCGCGCTATTACAGGGCGTGATGGACGTTACGCTGCGGCGCGATGGAAAACTGCCCTCGGATTTGGCGATTGCGACCTTCGGCGATCATGAGCTGCTGGATTTTCTGCAATGCCCGGTACTGGCGGTGGCGCAGCGTCATCGTGATGTCGCGGAACGCGTGCTGGAGATTGTGCTGGCAAGTCTTGATGAACCGCGTAAACCGAAACCTGGCTTAACGCGTATTCGGCGAAACCTGTATCGTCGCGGCATTCTGAGCCGTAGCTAAAGGACCGGCGGTAAAAGACTCTCTCTTCTGCCGCCGTCAAACAAATGCGTATCAGTAAAAATATCCCTTAAATAATTAAGATTATTCCTTAAAATTATCCGAAAATTCTTTTTTATTACCTTTCTTTTGTCCGAAATCGTCCATATTCCACTAATTAAGACGTAACGAGTCTTTTCCTTTGTCTTGTTTTGTTACAAGCAGGCAAGAAATCGTCGAATTAACAGCCACTTTTTGTCTTTGGCGCGACAGTCGCTCGTAGGCGCTGGTATAGCAGGCGCTGCACACGTTAAACAGGCACTGTTAACACGGTGCAATATGTCCTAAAATGCCGCTCGCGTCGCAAACTGACACTTTATATTTTTCTCGGATTATATTGAGTCCGTTTTAAACGGCGGTGGGTCTTTGGTTTTTTTCTTACAAATATTCATAACGTTAATTTGGCTTGCGCGCTGGACGGAAATTAATCAACGCAGATATTCGCCGTAAACATTGGCTTTTTTACTTCGGTAAGCGTTGTGACTTGCTTGACAAGCTTTTCCTCCGCTCCGTAAACTCCTTCGAGTGGGAATTTGTGGGATAAAGTGGTAAGAAGGGGTGAGACTGGCATGTTCCGGGGGGCAACGTTAGTCAATCTCGACAGTAAAGGGCGCCTGACCGTGCCGACCCGTTATCGGGAGCAACTGATCGAGAGCGCTACCGGTCAAATGGTATGTACCATTGACATCCATCACCCATGCCTGCTGCTTTACCCCCTGCCTGAATGGGAAATTATTGAGCAAAAGTTATCTCGTCTGTCGAGCATGAACCCGGTAGAACGTCGCGTACAGCGTTTACTGTTGGGCCATGCCAGCGAATGTCAGATGGATGGTGCAGGTCGATTACTGATCGCGCCAGTTCTGCGGCAACATGCCGGACTGACGAAAGAAGTGATGCTGGTTGGACAGTTCAACAAATTTGAGCTGTGGGATGAAACGACCTGGTATCAACAGGTCAAGGAAGATATCGACGCTGAACAGTCAGCTACCGAAACGTTATCGGAGCGGCTGCAGGACTTGTCTCTATAAGATGATGGAAAATTTTAAACACACTACGGTACTGTTGGATGAAGCCGTTAATGGGCTGAATATTCGTCCGGATGGTATCTATATTGATGGCACATTTGGTCGCGGCGGCCACTCGCGCCTGATCCTCTCGCAACTGGGCGAAGAGGGGCGCTTGCTGGCGATCGATCGCGATCCGCAGGCGATCGCCGTTGCGCAGACCATTAATGATCCTCGCTTCTCCATCATTCATGGACCTTTTTCCGCGCTGGCTGATTATGTAGCCGAGCGCGAGCTTACCGGCAAGATTGACGGGATCCTTCTCGATCTTGGCGTCTCTTCTCCGCAGCTTGACGATGCGGAGCGCGGTTTTTCATTCATGCGCGACGGTCCGCTGGATATGCGAATGGACCCCACGCGCGGCCAGTCTGCCGCCGAGTGGTTACAAACGGCGGAGGAAGCGGATATCGCCTGGGTGCTGAAAACATTCGGCGAGGAGCGTTTTGCCAAACGTATTGCTCGCGCCATTGTTGAGCGCAATCGCGAACAGCCGATGACCCGCACCAAAGAGCTGGCGGAAGTGGTTGCGGCGGCGACCCCGGTAAAAGACAAATTCAAACATCCCGCGACCCGTACCTTCCAGGCGGTGCGCATCTGGGTAAACAGTGAACTGGAGGAGATAGAGCAGGCGCTAAAAAGCTCGCTCAGCGTACTGGCCCCAGGCGGGCGGCTTTCAATCATCAGTTTCCACTCGCTGGAAGACCGTATTGTGAAACGCTTTATGCGTGAGCAAAGCCGCGGTCCGCAGGTACCGGCGGGATTACCGATGACGGAAGCGCAGCTCAAAAAACTGGGCGGTCGTGAGTTACGAGCGTTAGGCAAGTTGATGCCGGGTGAAAAAGAGGTAGCTGAAAATCCTCGGGCCCGTAGTTCAGTTCTGCGTATCGCAGAGAGGACGAACGCATGATCAGCAGAGTGACAGAAGCCCTAAGCAAAGTTAAGGGATCGATAGGAAGCAACGAGCGCCATGCCTTGCCTGGCGTGATCGGTGACGATCTTTTGCGGTTCGGGAAGCTGCCACTCTGCTTGTTCATTTGCATCATTTTAACGGCGGTGACGGTGGTCACGACGGCGCACCATACTCGTTTACTCACCGCGCAGCGTGAACAACTGGTTCTGGAGCGCGATGCATTGGACATTGAATGGCGCAACCTGATCCTTGAAGAAAATGCGCTCGGCGATCACAGCCGGGTAGAGCGGATCGCAACGGAAAAGCTGCAAATGCAGCATGTTGATCCGTCCCAAGAAAATATCGTAGTGCAAAAATAAGGATAAACGCGACGCATGAAAGCAGCGGCAAAAACGCAAAAATCGAAACGCCAGGAAGAACAGACCAACTTCATCAGTTGGCGTTTTGCGTTGCTGTGCGGCTGTATTTTACTGGCGCTGGTTTTTTTACTTGGACGCGCGGCGTGGCTACAGATTATCGCCCCGGATATGCTGGTGCGTCAGGGTGATATGCGTTCGCTGCGTGTTCAGGAAGTCTCCACCTCACGCGGTATGATTACCGACCGTTCCGGGCGTCCACTTGCGGTCAGCGTACCGGTTAAGGCGATCTGGGCCGACCCGAAAGAAGTTCATGACGCCGGCGGCATCAGCGTTGGCGATCGCTGGAAAGCGCTTTCTACTGCGCTCAATATTCCGCTCGATCAGCTCTCCGCCCGTATCAACGCCAACCCGAAAGGGCGTTTTATTTATCTGGCGCGCCAGGTAAATCCTGACATGGCAGACTACATCAAAAAACTCAAACTGCCGGGTATTCATTTGCGTGAAGAATCACGCCGCTACTACCCGTCAGGAGAAGTAACCGCTCACCTCATCGGTTTTACCAACGTCGACAGTCAGGGGATTGAAGGCGTTGAAAAGAGCTTTGATAAGTGGCTTACCGGCCAGCCTGGCGAGCGAATCGTGCGTAAAGACCGCTATGGTCGCGTGATTGAGGATATCTCCTCCACTGACAGTCAGGCAGCGCACAACCTGGCGTTAAGCATTGATGAACGCTTACAGGCGCTGGTTTACCGCGAACTGAACAACGCGGTGGCGTTTAACAAGGCGGAATCCGGTAGCGCGGTGCTGGTCGATGTCAATACCGGTGAAGTACTGGCGATGGCGAATAGCCCTTCCTATAACCCCAACAACCTTGCCGGTACGCCGAAAGACGCGATGCGTAACCGTACCATCACCGACGTGTTTGAACCGGGTTCTACGGTTAAGCCGATGGTGGTGATGACCGCGCTTCAGCGCGGTATCGTCAACGAAAATACGGTGTTGAATACCGTTCCATACCGAATTAACGGCCACGAAATTAAAGACGTGGCGCGCTACAGCGAATTAACCCTGACCGGGGTTCTGCAGAAGTCGAGTAACGTCGGTGTATCCAAACTGGCGTTAGCGATGCCGTCCTCAGCGTTAGTAGATACTTACTCACGTTTTGGGCTAGGAAAGGCGACCAATTTGGGGTTGGTCGGAGAACGCAGTGGCTTATATCCTCAAAAACAACGGTGGTCCGACATAGAGAGGGCCACCTTCTCTTTCGGCTACGGGCTAATGGTAACGCCGTTACAATTAGCGCGAGTCTATGCAACGATCGGCAGCTATGGCATTTATCGCCCGCTGTCGATTACCAAAGTTGATCCGCCTGTACCCGGCGAACGCATCTTCCCTGAATCCACCGTACGCACCGTGGTGCATATGATGGAAAGCGTGGCGCTGCCGGGCGGCGGCGGCGTGAAGGCAGCGATTAAAGGCTATCGTATCGCGATTAAAACCGGTACGGCGAAAAAAGTGGGGCCGGACGGTCGCTACATCAACAAATACATTGCTTACACCGCAGGCGTCGCGCCTGCGAGTCAGCCGCGCTTCGCGCTGGTGGTTGTCATCAACGATCCGCAGGCGGGTAAATACTACGGCGGGGCCGTTTCCGCGCCGGTATTTGGTGCCATCATGGGCGGCGTTCTGCGCACCATGAACATCGAACCGGACGCGCTGGCAACGGGCGAAAAAAATGAATTCGTAATTAATCAAGGCGAGGGAACAGGTGGCAGATCGTAATTTGCGCGACCTTCTTGCTCCGTGGGTGGCTGGACTACCCGCGCGAGAACTGCGAGAGATGACGCTCGACAGCCGTGTGGCTGCGGCGGGCGATCTCTTTGTGGCAGTAGTGGGTCATCAGGCGGACGGGCGTCGATATATCCCGCAGGCGATAGCGCAAGGCGTAGCTGCCATTATTGCAGAGGCGAAAGACGAGGCGGCCGACGGTGAGATTCGCGAAATGCACGGCGTACCGGTCGTCTATCTCAGCCAGCTCAATGAGCGTTTATCTGCGCTGGCGGGCCGCTTTTACCATGAGCCATCTGAAAACATGCGTCTGGTGGCGGTGACCGGCACCAATGGCAAGACCACCACCACCCAACTACTGGCGCAGTGGAGCCAGTTGCTCGGCGAAACCAGCGCAGTGATGGGAACGGTAGGCAACGGACTGTTGGATAAAGTGATCCCGACGGAGAACACAACCGGTTCCGCTGTGGATGTTCAGCATGTGCTGGCCAGCCTGGTTGCGCAGGGCGCGACCTTCGGCGCGATGGAAGTCTCTTCTCACGGCCTGGTGCAGCATCGCGTGGCGGCGCTGAAATTTGCCGCCTCCGTGTTTACTAATTTGAGCCGCGACCATCTCGACTATCATGGCGATATGGCGCATTACGAGGCGGCAAAATGGATGCTTTATTCCACCCACCATCATGGTCAGGCAATCGTCAACGCCGATGATGAAGTTGGACGCCGCTGGCTGGCGTCGCTACCCGATGCGGTCGCGGTATCAATGGAAGGGCATATCAACCCTAACTGTCACGGTCGTTGGCTGAAAGCGGAGGCGGTGGAGTACCACGACCGCGGAGCGACGATTCGTTTTGCTTCAAGCTGGGGTGAAGGCGAAATCGAAAGCCGCCTGATGGGCGCGTTTAACGTCAGCAACTTACTGCTGGCATTGGCGACGCTACTGGCGCTGGGCTATCCGTTAACGGATTTGCTGAAAACCGCCGCGCGTTTGCAGCCGGTTTGCGGGCGGATGGAAGTGTTCACTGCGCCAGGCAAACCGACGGTGGTGGTGGATTACGCGCACACGCCGGATGCGCTGGAAAAAGCGTTGCAGGCGGCGCGCCTGCACTGCGCCGGAAAATTGTGGTGCGTCTTTGGCTGTGGCGGGGATCGTGACAAAGGTAAGCGCCCACTCATGGGGGCCATTGCCGAAGAATTCGCGGATATCGTCGTGGTGACTGACGATAACCCGCGTACCGAGGAGCCGCGCGCCATTATCAACGATATTCTGGCCGGAATGCTGGACGCCGGGCAGGTCAGGGTAATGGAAGGCCGCGCTGAGGCGGTAACCAATGCCATTATGCAGGCAAAAGACAATGACGTTGTGCTGATTGCAGGTAAAGGGCACGAGGATTACCAGATTGTCGGCACGCAGCGTCTTGATTATTCAGACCGCGTGACCGCAGCGCGTTTGCTGGGGGGGATCGCATGATTAGCGTAACGCTCAGCAAAATTGCCGATGTCCTTGGCGCCGAACACCGCGGGGCGGATCTCACGCTCGATACGGTCATTACCGACACACGGAAAGTGACGCCGGGATGCCTGTTCGTGGCGCTGAAAGGGGAACGCTTTGATGCGCATGATTTTGCTGATAAAGCAAAAGCGAACGGCGCTGGCGCCCTGCTGGTCAGTCGTCCTCTGGATATCGATCTTCCGCAGGTGATTGTAAAAGACACGCGTCAGGCATTTGGCCAACTGGCCGCCTGGGTACGTATGCAGGTACCGGCGCGGGTGGTGGCGTTAACCGGTTCGTCCGGCAAAACCTCGGTCAAAGAGATGACCGCCGCGATTCTTAGCCAGTGCGGAAATACTTTGTATACCGCAGGCAATTTTAACAACGACATCGGCGTGCCGATAACGCTGCTGCGCTTAAACCATGATTATGACTATGCGGTAATCGAGTTAGGCGCTAATCACCAGGGAGAAATCGCCTGGACCGTTAGCCTGACGCGCCCGGAAGCGGCGCTGGTCAATAACCTGGCGGCGGCGCATCTGGAAGGTTTCGGCTCGTTGGCCGGCGTGGCGAAAGCGAAAGGCGAAATCTATACCGGTTTGCCTGAGAACGGTATCGCGATTATGAATGCCGATAATAATGACTGGCTGAACTGGCAAAGCATTATTGGCGATCGTCAGGTGTGGCGCTTTTCGCCGAATGCGGCAAACAGCGACTTTACCGCTGCGAATATCCACGTGACGTCACACGGTACCGAATTTACCCTGCAAACGCCGATGGGCAGCATTGATGTGCTGCTGCCGTTGCCGGGGCGGCACAATATTGCCAACGCGCTGGCGGCCGCTGCTTTATCAATGGCGGTGGGGGCGACGCTGACGGCGGTTAAAGCAGGGCTGGCGGCGTTAAAAGCTGTACCCGGGCGTCTGTTCCCGATTCAGCTAAGTGAAAACCAACTGGTACTGGATGACGCTTATAACGCCAACGTCGGTTCGATGACCGCCGCAGTGCAGGTCCTTTCTGAAATGCCCGGCTACCGCGTGCTGGTGGTAGGCGATATGGCCGAGCTGGGCGCAGAAAGCGAAGCGTGCCACATCCAGGTTGGCGAGGCCGCAAAAGCGGCGGGTATTGATCGCGTGTTAAGCACCGGAAAACTCAGTCAGGCTATCAGCCACGCCAGCGGCGTCGGCGAACATTTTGCCGATAAAGCCGCGCTCATTGCGCGTTTACACGCTCTGCTTCAGGAGCAACCAATGATGACTATTTTAGTGAAAGGATCACGCAGCGCCGCGATGGAAGATGTGGTTCATGCGTTACAGGAGAAAGGTTCATGTTAGTTTGGCTGGCCGAGCATTTGGTCAAATATTATTCCGGCTTTAACGTCTTTTCTTATCTGACGTTTCGCGCCATCGTCAGCCTGTTGACCGCGCTGTTCATCTCTTTATGGATGGGCCCGCGTATGATCGCTCGTCTGCAAAAACTCTCTTTTGGCCAGGTGGTACGTAACGATGGCCCGGAATCGCACTTCAGTAAACGCGGTACGCCGACGATGGGCGGCATCATGATCCTGACGGCGATTGTGATTTCCGTTCTGTTATGGGCTTACCCGTCTAACCCGTACGTCTGGTGCGTGCTGGTGGTATTGATTGGCTACGGCATTATCGGTTTTGTCGATGACTACCGCAAAGTGGTGCGGAAAGATACCAAAGGGCTGATTGCGCGCTGGAAATATTTCTGGATGTCGGTTATCGCGCTCGGCGTGGCCTTTGCGCTTTATCTCGTCGGGAAAGACACGCCCGCGACCCAACTGGTGGTGCCGTTCTTTAAAGATGTTATGCCGCAATTGGGGCTGTTTTACATTTTGCTGTCCTACTTTGTCATCGTCGGTACGGGTAACGCCGTAAACCTGACCGACGGGCTTGATGGTCTGGCGATTATGCCGACTGTTTTCGTTGCCGCCGGCTTTGCGCTGGTGGCCTGGGCGACCGGGAACATGAACTTCGCCAATTACCTGCATATTCCGTATTTACGCCATGCGGGGGAGCTGGTGATTGTCTGTACGGCGATTGTCGGCGCGGGATTAGGATTCTTGTGGTTTAACACTTATCCGGCGCAGGTTTTTATGGGCGATGTCGGATCGCTGGCGTTGGGCGGCGCGTTGGGCATTATCGCCGTGCTGCTGCGTCAGGAATTTCTGCTGGTGATCATGGGCGGCGTCTTTGTGGTGGAAACTCTGTCGGTCATCCTGCAGGTGGGTTCCTTTAAACTACGCGGACAGCGTATTTTCCGTATGGCGCCTATCCATCACCACTATGAACTGAAAGGCTGGCCGGAACCGCGCGTGATTGTGCGCTTCTGGATTATTTCGCTGATGCTGGTGCTGATTGGCCTGGCAACGCTGAAGGTACGTTAATCATGGCTGATTACCAGGACAAAAACGTCGTCATTATCGGTCTGGGCTTAACCGGACTCTCTTGCGTGGACTTTTTTCTCGCCCGCGGCGTGACGCCGCGGGTGATGGATACTCGCGTGACGCCGCCGGGTCTGGATAAGCTGCCGCAAGATGTTGAGCGTCACGTTGGCGGCCTGAACGACGAGTGGCTCTTAGCGGCGGATTTAATCGTCGCCAGCCCTGGTATTGCTCTGGCGCATCCCTCTCTTAGCGCTGCCGCCAGCGCTGGAGTGGAAATTGTCGGCGATATCGAACTGTTTTGCCGCGAAGCGCAGGCGCCGATTGTGGCTATCACCGGCTCAAACGGCAAAAGCACCGTGACCACCTTAGTGGGCGAGATGGCGAAGGCGGCGGGCGTCAATGTCGGTGTTGGCGGCAATATCGGTCTTCCGGCGCTGATGCTGCTGGATGCCGATCGCGAATTGTACGTGCTGGAATTATCCAGTTTCCAACTGGAAACCACGTCAAGTTTGCAAGCGGCGGCGGCAACGGTGCTCAACGTCACTGAAGATCATATGGACCGGTATCCGTTTGGTTTGCAACAGTACCGGGCGGCGAAACTGCGCGTCTACGAGAAGGCGAAAGTGTGCGTAGTGAATGCCGATGACGCGTTGACGATGCCGGTTCGCGGGGCCGATGAACGATGCGTCAGCTTTGGCGTCAATATGGGTGATTATCACCTTAATCGTCAGCAGGGCGAAACCTGGCTGCGAGTCAAAGGCGAGAAGGTGCTGAACGTGAAAGAGATGAAGCTTTCCGGTCAGCATAACTATACCAATGCGTTAGCGGCGCTGGCGCTGGCGGATGCCGTAGGTCTGCCGCGCGCCAGCAGTTTGAAGGCGTTGACGACATTTACCGGTCTGGCGCATCGCTTCCAGCTGGCGTTGGAGCATAACGGCGTACGTTGGATCAACGACTCGAAAGCGACCAACGTCGGCAGTACCGAAGCGGCGCTAAACGGTTTGCATGTGGACGGTACGCTGCATCTGCTGCTGGGCGGCGACGGTAAGTCGGCAGACTTTTCTCCGCTGGCGCGCTATCTGACCGGCGATCGTATCCGCCTGTATTGCTTTGGGCGCGATGGCGCGCAGCTTGCCGCGCTGCGTCCGGAAATCGCCCAACAGACTGAGACGATGGAAGAGGCGATGCGTTTGCTGGCGCCGCGCGTTCAGCCGGGTGATATGGTGCTGCTGTCGCCCGCCTGCGCCAGCCTCGATCAGTTTAAAAATTTTGAGCAACGGGGCGATGTCTTTACCCGTCTGGCGAAGGAGTTAGGTTGATGCGTTTATCTCTCCCCCGTCTGAGAATGCCGCGCGTACCAGGCTTTGGCCTCCTGGCCTGGCTGTTTGCGGCGCTTAAAGGCTGGGTGATGGCTTCGCGCGATAAAGACGCCGACAGTCTGATCATGTATGACCGTACGCTGCTATGGCTGACCTTCGGGCTGGCGGCGATTGGTTTTGTCATGGTGACGTCGGCCTCCATGCCAGTCGGGCAGCGCCTGGCGAACGATCCGTTTTTGTTTGCCAAACGTGATGCGCTCTATATCTTCCTGGCATTTTGTCTGGCGATGGTCACGCTACGTTTGCCCATGACCTTCTGGCAAAAATACAGCACGACGATGCTGATAGCGTCGATCATTATGCTGCTTATCGTGCTGGTCGTCGGGAGCTCGGTTAACGGGGCGTCGCGCTGGATTGCGCTGGGGCCGCTGCGTATTCAGCCTGCGGAGTTTACCAAGCTGTCGCTGTTCTGCTACCTCGCGAACTATCTGGTGCGTAAGGTTGATGAGGTGCGAAATAACCTGCGCGGCTTTTTAAAACCAATGGGCGTGATTCTGGTGCTGGCGGTGTTACTGCTGGCGCAACCTGACCTCGGGACGGTGGTCGTACTGTTTGTCACCACGCTGGCGATGCTGTTTCTCGCCGGGGCGAAATTATGGCAGTTCATCGCCATTATCGGGATGGGCATCTCGGCGGTGATTCTGTTAATCCTCGCCGAACCGTATCGTATTCGCCGCGTTACCTCGTTCTGGAATCCCTGGGAAGATCCGTTCGGCAGCGGTTATCAGCTGACGCAGTCGCTGATGGCTTTTGGTCGCGGTGAGATATGGGGGCAAGGGCTGGGGAATTCGGTGCAGAAACTGGAGTATTTGCCGGAGGCGCACACCGATTTCATCTTCGCCATTATTGGGGAAGAACTGGGTTATATCGGTGTGGTATTGGCGCTTTTAATGGTATTCTTCGTCGCTTTTCGCGCGATGTCGATTGGCCGTAAGGCATTGGAGATTGACCACCGTTTTTCCGGATTTTTAGCGTGTTCTATCGGTATTTGGTTTAGTTTCCAGGCGCTGGTAAACGTTGGCGCGGCCGCGGGGATGCTGCCGACCAAAGGTCTTACGCTGCCGCTGATCAGTTATGGCGGGTCGAGTCTGTTGATTATGTCGACGGCCATTATGTTTTTATTACGTATTGATTATGAAACGCGTCTGGAAAAAGCGCAGGCGTTTACACGAGGTTCTCGATGAGTGGTCAACCGAAGCGGTTAATGGTGATGGCGGGCGGTACCGGCGGGCACGTGTTCCCGGGACTGGCCGTTGCGCATCATTTAATGGCCCAGGGCTGGCAGGTTCGCTGGCTGGGTACCGCCGATCGTATGGAAGCGGATTTAGTGCCGAAGCATGGCATCGATATTGACTTTATTCGGATCTCCGGTCTGCGCGGCAAAGGCGTAAAAGCGCTTCTGGCGGCGCCGCTGCGGATTTTTAACGCCTGGCGGCAGGCGCGGGTGATCATGAAGCGGTTTAAGCCGGATGTCGTGCTGGGAATGGGCGGTTATGTTTCCGGCCCCGGCGGTCTTGCTGCCTGGTCATTGGGTATTCCGGTCGTTTTGCATGAGCAAAACGGTATCGCCGGGCTGACCAATCAGTGGCTGGCCAAAATCGCGACCACGGTGATGCAGGCGTTTCCCGGTGCGTTTCCGAACGCGGAAGTGGTGGGTAACCCGGTGCGTACCGACGTACTGGCGTTGCCGTTGCCGCAGGTGCGTCTGGCCGGTCGTGACGGCCCGATTCGCGTGTTGGTGGTCGGCGGTTCTCAGGGGGCGCGAGTCCTGAACCAGACGATGCCGCAGGTTGCCGCCAGACTGGGCGATACGGTTACAATCTGGCATCAAAGCGGAAAAGGCGCGCAGCTCACGGTAGAGCAGGCATATGCCGGGGCGGGACAACCGCAGCATAAGGTAACGGAATTTATCGATGACATGGCCGCCGCCTATGCGTGGGCGGATGTGGTGGTATGTCGTTCCGGCGCTTTAACGGTGAGCGAGATCGCCGCCGCCGGATTACCGGCGATATTTGTGCCGTTTCAGCATAAAGACAGGCAGCAGTACTGGAATGCGCTGCCGTTAGAAAACGCCGGCGCAGCTAAGATTTTTGAGCAGCCGCAGTTTACTGTAGAGGCTGTCGCCGACACCCTGGCGGGGTGGTCGCGCGAGGCGTTGTTAACCATGGCGGAGCGTGCCCGCGCGGTATCCATTCCGGATGCTACCGAGCGCGTCGCCAGTGAAGTCAGCCGGGTTGCCCGGACATAATTTGTGGCGGTGCCTTTTGCATCGCAGGGTTTTTCTACCCTCAATAATTTGGGTTGCAGGCAAGCCAACGCATCTGCAATTTGAAGTATGGCGGGTATTGGAGTTAATGGCGTAAAGAATGAATACACAACAACTGGCAAAACTGCGTTCCATCGTGCCCGAAATGCGTCGCGTTCGGCACATTCACTTTGTCGGCATCGGTGGTGCTGGTATGGGCGGTATTGCCGAAGTTCTGGCCAATGAAGGGTATCAGATCAGTGGTTCCGATTTAGCGCCGAATCCGGTGACCCAGCAGTTGACGAGCCTGGGGGCGACGATTTTCTTTAACCATCGTCCGGAAAATGTGCGTGATGCCAGCGTGGTCGTCGTTTCCAGCGCAATTTCCGCGGATAACCCGGAAATTGTCGCGGCGCATGAAGCGCGTATTCCGGTTATTCGCCGTGCGGAAATGCTGGCGGAACTGATGCGTTTTCGCCACGGCATCGCCATTGCCGGGACGCACGGAAAAACCACAACGACCGCGATGGTGTCCAGTATTTATGCCGAAGCGGGGCTGGACCCGACTTTCGTGAATGGCGGACTGGTGAAAGCCGCAGGCGTTCATGCGCGTCTGGGCCATAGTCGTTACCTGATTGCCGAGGCAGATGAGAGCGACGCGTCCTTCCTGCATTTGCAGCCGATGGTCGCGATCGTCACCAACATCGAAGCCGACCATATGGATACCTATCATGGCGACTTTGAAAATTTAAAGCAGACGTTTATTAACTTCCTGCATAACCTGCCGTTCTACGGTCGCGCGGTAATGTGCGTCGACGATCCGGTCATCCGCGAGTTGCTGCCGCGGGTGGGGCGTCAGACCACGACGTATGGCTTTAGCGAGGATGCTGACGTCCGCGTAGAAGATTATCAGCAGATAGGGCCGCAGGGGCACTTTACGCTGTTGCGCCAGGGAATGCCGGATCTGCATGTCACGTTGAATGCGCCGGGTCGCCACAATGCTCTGAATGCCGCCGCGGCAGTGGCGGTAGCGACCGAAGAAGGCATCGCCGATGACGCTATTCTGCGCGCGCTGGAAAGCTTCCAGGGGACCGGGCGTCGTTTTGACTTCCTCGGCGAGTTCCCGCTTGAGCCGGTGAATGGTAAAGCCGGGACGGCGATGCTGGTGGATGATTATGGCCATCATCCGACTGAAGTAGACGCCACCATTAAAGCTGCGCGAGCAGGGTGGCCGGATAAAAAACTGGTGATGCTGTTTCAGCCGCACCGTTACACGCGCACGCGCGATCTGTATGACGATTTCGCCAATGTGCTGACCCAGGTTGATGCGCTGCTGATGCTGGACGTTTACCCGGCGGGCGAAGCGCCGATTCCGGGAGCGGATAGCCGTTCTTTATGTCGTACGATTCGTAATCGGGGAAAAATTGACCCGATTCTGGTTTCCGATCCGGCTCAGGTTGCGACAATGTTAGCGCCGGTGCTGACGGGTAACGACTTGATATTAGTGCAAGGCGCAGGAAATGTTGGCAAAATTGCGCGTTACTTATCTGAAATCAAGCTGAAGCCGCAAATCCAGGAGGAAGAACAACATGGCTGATAAAATCGCGGTCCTGTTGGGCGGAACCTCTGCGGAGCGGGACGTTTCGTTAAATTCCGGCGCGGCAGTGTTGGCCGGGTTACGTGAAGGCGGCATTGATGCGCATCCCGTCGATCCGCAAGAGGTCGATGTCGCGCAGCTTAAAGCAATGGGCTTTCAGAAGGCCTTTATTGCGTTGCATGGCCGCGGCGGTGAAGATGGCACCTTACAGGGAATGCTTGAACTGCTCGGCCTGCCTTATACCGGCAGCGGTGTGATGGCCTCGGCGCTTTCAATGGATAAACTGCGCAGTAAATTGCTGTGGCAGGGCGCGGGCTTACCGGTTGCGCCGTGGGTCGCGCTGACGCGCGCTGAGTTTGAAAAAGGCCTTAGCGAAGAACAAAAAGCGCGAATTTCGGCGCTGGGTTTACCGCTGATCGTCAAACCCAGCCGTGAAGGCTCCAGCGTCGGTATGACGAAAGTAGTAGAAGAAAATGCTTTACAGGGTGCGTTATCATTGGCTTTTCAGCATGATGACGAAATACTGATTGAGAAATGGCTGTGCGGTCCGGAATTTACGGTGGCGATAGTTGGCGAAGAAATTTTACCGTCAATTCGTATCCAACCGGCAGGAACCTTCTATGATTATGAGGCGAAGTATCTCTCTGATGAGACTCAGTATTTCTGCCCTGCTGGTTTAGAAGCGTCCCAGGAAGCCGCGCTACAGTCTCTCGTCCTGCAGGCATGGAAAGCTTTAGGCTGCACGGGATGGGGGCGTATTGACGTCATGCTGGACAGCGATGGTCAGTTTTATCTGCTGGAAGCCAATACATCTCCGGGGATGACCAGCCATAGTCTGGTGCCGATGGCGGCGCGTCAGGCGGGAATGAGCTTCTCGCAGTTAGTGGTACGAATTCTGGAGTTGGCGGACTGATATGTCGCAGGCTGCGCTGAACACGCGAAACAGTGATGAAGAGACGCCTTCTTCACGCCGCAATAATGGAACGCGTCTTGCAGGAATTTTATTCCTGCTGACGGTACTGTGCACCGTGTTTGTTAGCGGGTGGGTCGTGTTAGGGTGGATGGAAGATGCGCAGCGTTTACCGTTATCAAAGCTGGTATTAACCGGCGAGCGTCACTACACGCGTAACGATGATATCCGTCAGGCGATACTGGCTCTGGGCGCGCCGGGAACCTTCATGACGCAGGATGTGAACATTATCCAGAGCCAGATTGAGCGTTTGCCGTGGATTAAACAGGCCAGCGTCAGAAAACAGTGGCCTGATGAATTGAAGATTCATCTGGTTGAATATGTGCCGATTGCGCGTTGGAATGATCAACATATGGTCGATGCTGAAGGGAACACCTTCAGCGTGCCGTCAGACCGCATCGGCAAACAGGTTTTACCCATGTTGTATGGCCCGGAAGGCAGCGCGAGTGAAGTGTTGCAGGGATACCGCGAGATGGGGCAGGTGCTGGCTAAGGATAAATTCACTCTAAAGGAAGCGGCGATGACCGCACGTCGCTCCTGGCAATTGACGCTTAATAACGGCATTAAGCTCAATCTCGGCAGGGGCGATACGATGAAAAGGTTGGCTCGCTTTGTAGAACTCTATCCGGTTTTACAGCAGCAGGCGCAAACCGATGGCAAACGGATTAGCTACGTTGATTTGCGTTATGACTCAGGTGCGGCAGTTGGCTGGGCGCCGCTCCCCCCTGAGGAATCTAATCAGCAACAGAATCAGGCACAGGCAGAACAACAATGATCAAGGCGACGGACAGAAAACTGGTAGTAGGACTGGAGATTGGCACCGCGAAGGTTGCCGCTTTAGTAGGGGAAGTTCTGCCCGACGGTATGGTCAATATCATTGGCGTGGGCAGTTGCCCATCGCGGGGTATGGATAAAGGCGGGGTGAATGACCTTGAGTCAGTGGTGAAATGCGTTCAGCGCGCCATTGACCAGGCGGAATTGATGGCTGATTGCCAGATCTCCTCGGTATATCTGGCGCTTTCCGGCAAACATATTAGCTGTCAGAATGAAATTGGTATGGTGCCCATTTCCGAAGAGGAAGTGACGCAGGAAGATGTGGAAAACGTCGTGCATACTGCGAAGTCAGTGCGCGTGCGCGATGAACATCGCGTGCTGCATGTGATTCCTCAGGAGTACGCCATTGACTACCAGGAAGGCATTAAAAATCCGGTCGGTCTTTCCGGCGTGCGTATGCAGGCGAAAGTACATTTGATTACCTGCCACAACGATATGGCAAAAAACATTGTCAAAGCCGTTGAACGTTGTGGTCTGAAAGTTGACCAACTGATATTTGCCGGACTGGCGGCCAGTTATTCCGTGTTAACGGAAGATGAACGTGAACTGGGCGTCTGTGTCGTGGATATCGGCGGTGGTACAATGGATATCGCCGTTTATACTGGCGGCGCGCTGCGTCATACCAAAGTGATCCCTTACGCGGGGAACGTGGTGACCAGCGATATCGCTTATGCCTTTGGTACGCCGCCGAGCGATGCTGAAGCCATTAAAGTCCGCCACGGTTGCGCGCTGGGTTCCATCGTCGGTAAAGACGAGAGCGTTGAAGTACCGAGCGTAGGCGGGCGTCCGCCGCGCAGCCTGCAACGTCAGACGCTGGCGGAAGTGATTGAGCCGCGTTACACCGAGCTGCTCAATCTGGTCAACGAAGAGATATTGCAATTACAGGAACAGCTTCGCCAACAAGGGGTAAAACATCACCTGGCGGCGGGGATTGTGTTAACCGGCGGCGCGGCGCAAATCGAAGGGCTTGCTGCTTGCGCTCAGCGCGTGTTTCATACGCAGGTGCGTATTGGCGCGCCGCTGAATATTACCGGTCTGACGGATTATGCCCAGGAGCCGTATTACTCAACGGCGGTGGGATTGCTTCACTACGGGAAAGAGTCCCACTTAAACGGTGAAGCAGAAGTGGAAAAACGTGTTACGGCATCAGTTGGCTCGTGGATCAAGCGACTTAATAGCTGGCTGCGAAAAGAGTTTTAATTTTTTATGAGGCCGCCAGATATTACGGCCTCAGGCGACAGGCACATGACGGAGAGAGATTATGTTTGAACCTATGGAACTAACCAACGACGCGGTGATTAAAGTCATCGGCGTCGGTGGTGGCGGCGGTAACGCTGTTGAACACATGGTGCGCGAGCGCATCGAAGGTGTTGAATTCTTCGCGGTGAATACCGACGCTCAGGCGTTGCGTAAAACGGCGGTTGGCCAGACCATTCAAATTGGTAGCGGCATTACCAAAGGTCTGGGCGCCGGCGCTAACCCGGAAGTCGGTCGTAACGCGGCGGACGAAGACCGTGAAGCGCTGCGTGCGGCGCTTGAAGGCGCAGACATGGTATTTATCGCGGCAGGCATGGGCGGCGGTACCGGAACCGGCGCGGCGCCAGTGGTTGCTGAAGTGGCAAAAGATTTAGGTATTCTGACCGTTGCCGTGGTGACTAAGCCTTTCAATTTTGAAGGCAAAAAGCGTATGGCATTTGCGGAGCAGGGTATCACCGAGCTGTCCAAGCATGTGGACTCGTTGATCACCATCCCGAACGACAAGCTGCTGAAAGTGCTGGGCCGTGGTATCTCCCTGCTCGACGCGTTCGGCGCGGCTAACGACGTGCTGAAAGGCGCGGTTCAGGGTATCGCAGAGCTGATCACCCGCCCAGGCCTGATGAACGTCGACTTTGCTGACGTGCGTACCGTGATGTCTGAAATGGGCTACGCAATGATGGGCTCCGGCGTGGCGAGCGGTGAAGACCGTGCGGAAGAAGCGGCTGAAATGGCTATTTCTTCTCCGCTGCTGGAAGATATCGACCTGTCCGGCGCGCGCGGCGTGTTGGTCAACATTACGGCGGGCTTTGACCTGCGTCTGGACGAGTTTGAAACCGTCGGTAACACTATTCGCGCGTTTGCGTCGGATAACGCCACCGTGGTTATCGGTACCTCTCTGGACCCGGATATGAATGATGAACTGCGCGTGACGGTAGTGGCGACCGGTATTGGTATGGACAAACGTCCGGAAATCACCCTGGTCACCAATAAACAGGTGCAGCAGCCGGTGTTGGATCGTTATCAGCAGCACGGTATGGCGCCGCTGACGCAGGAGCAAAAAACGGTCGCGAAAGTGGTTAACGACAATACACCACAGGCGGCGAAAGAGCCGGATTATCTGGATATCCCCGCATTCCTGCGTAAGCAAGCTGATTAAGAATTAGCTGGAATTTGGGATTCTGGGCTCTTTGTGCTAAACTGGCCCGCCGAATGTATAGTACACTTCGGTTGGATAGGTAATTTGGCGAGATTATACGATGATCAAACAAAGGACACTTAAACGTATCGTTCAGGCGACTGGCGTCGGTTTACACACCGGCAAAAAAGTCACCCTGACATTACGCCCTGCGCCGGCCAATACCGGGGTCATCTATCGTCGCACCGACTTGAATCCACCGGTAGATTTCCCGGCCGATGCCAAATCTGTGCGTGATACCATGCTCTGTACGTGTCTGGTGAATGAGCATGATGTACGGATTTCAACCGTTGAGCACCTGAACGCTGCTCTGGCGGGCTTAGGTATCGATAACATCGTTATTGAGGTTAATGCCCCGGAAATCCCGATCATGGATGGCAGTGCCGCTCCGTTTGTCTACCTGCTGCTTGATGCCGGTATTGATGAACTGAACTGCGCCAAAAAATTCGTACGCATCAAAGAGACTGTTCGGGTTGAAGATGGCGATAAATGGGCTGAATTCAGACCGTACAATGGTTTTACGTTGGATTTCACCATCGACTTTAACCATCCGGCGATCGATTCCAGCAGCCAGCGCTACGCGATGAACTTCTCTGCGGATGCGTTCATGCGCCAGATCAGCCGTGCGCGTACCTTCGGTTTTATGCGTGATATCGAATA
Organism: Salmonella sp. 2018103; assembly: GCF_026247685.1. Taxonomy (NCBI): domain Bacteria; kingdom Pseudomonadati; phylum Pseudomonadota; class Gammaproteobacteria; order Enterobacterales; family Enterobacteriaceae; genus Salmonella; species Salmonella sp. 2018103. The sequence continues at coordinate 3,684,103 of NZ_CP111029.1, read as the reverse complement.
TCTGCAGTCCCGCGGCCTGTGCCTGGGCGGCAGCTTCGATTGTGCCATCGTTGTTGACGATTATCGCGTATTGAACGAAGACGGCCTGCGTTTTGAAGATGAATTCGTTCGTCACAAAATGCTTGACGCGATCGGTGACTTGTTCATGTGTGGTCACAATATTATTGGTGCGTTTACCGCGTATAAATCCGGTCACGCATTGAATAACAAATTGTTACAGGCAGTCCTGGCAAAACAGGAAGCCTGGGAATTTGTGACCTTCCAGGACGACGCAGAACTGCCGTTGGCTTTCAAAGCGCCTTCGACGGTACTGGCATAACGACATACGCTGTCGTATAAAATTCGACTGGTTAACCTGGCACTCTCTCCGGCCAGGCGAGCCAGTCGTTTTTTTTACTATTCTTTATCTGCGCTTTCCTTAATACAGCCATTTTGACAGGGTTAAATGGAAACACGGCGCGTTCGCTGTTTTCTTAGCCGATTTTCACCTTAGCTTCTCGTCATTACTGCTGTAGCGCGTACGCTTTAATGATAAGATTTGTGCGCAAATTGTTTTGATTCCGTAAGCCCGTGAGGGGCATATCAGGTGGCAATGACGTGAGTGGAATACTGACGCGCTGGCGACAGTTAGGCAGACGATACTTCTGGCCGCATCTCTTATTAGGGATGGTCGCGGCGAGTTTTGGTTTGCCCGCGCTCAGTAACGCCGCCGAAACCAATACGCCTGCAAGGACGACCGCCAGCACCGCGTCTAAAGTTAACTTTAGCCATCTTGCGCTGTTAGAAGCCTCTAACCGTCGTCCCAATTTCACCGTAGATTACTGGCATCAGCACGCTATTCGCACGGTGATTCGCCACCTTTCTTTTGCAATGGCGCCGCAAACGCTGCCCGTTGCCGATGCGCCTTCGCCATTACAGGCGCATCATATCGCCTTACTGAATACGCTCAGCGCGATGCTCACGCAGGAGGGCACGCCGCCGGCGATTGTTCGCCGCCTCTCCCTGGCGTATTTTGCGCCACAAACCGCATTTAGCATCCCGGCCTGGATAAGTCAGGCGCAGGGTATCCGCGCCGGTCCGCAACGTCTCAGCTAACGAAAAAAGACCCTTTTACTTTATTTGTAGCTCCGCGGCGCGGGGCATTTGAGACTTTATTATGCTAATCAAATTATTAACCAAAGTATTCGGTAGCCGTAACGATCGTACGCTGCGTCGTATGCGTAAGGCCGTCAGCCTTATTAATGCGATGGAACCGGAGATGGAAAAACTCTCCGATGACGAACTGAAAGCGAAAACCAACGAATTTCGCGCCCGTATTGAAAAAGGCGAAAGCGTAGAGAGCCTGATTCCGGAAGCGTTCGCGGTGGTGCGTGAAGCCAGTAAACGCGTCTTTGGGATGCGTCACTTCGACGTTCAGCTATTGGGTGGTATGGTGCTCAACGATCGCTGTATCGCCGAAATGCGTACTGGTGAAGGTAAAACGCTGACCGCAACGCTGCCAGCCTACCTGAACGCGCTGTCCGGCAAAGGCGTTCATGTGGTAACCGTGAACGACTATCTGGCGCAGCGTGACGCCGAAAACAACCGTCCGCTATTCGAATTCCTCGGCATGTCCGTTGGTATCAACCTGCCAGGTATGCCTGCGCCAGCCAAACGTGAAGCTTACGCTGCCGACATCACTTACGGCACTAACAACGAATACGGTTTTGACTACCTGCGCGACAACATGGCGTTCAGCCCGGAAGAGCGCGTGCAGCGTAAACTGCATTATGCGCTGGTGGATGAGGTCGACTCCATCCTGATCGATGAAGCGCGTACGCCGCTGATTATTTCCGGCCCGGCGGAAGATAGCTCGGAAATGTACAAAAAAGTGAACAAAATCATTCCGCACCTGATTCGTCAGGAGAAAGAAGATTCTGACACTTTCCAGGGCGAAGGCCACTTCTCCGTTGATGAGAAAGCGCGCCAGGTTAACCTGACCGAACGCGGTCTGGTGCTGATCGAAGAGCTACTGGTGCAAGAAGGCATTATGGATGAAGGCGAGTCGCTCTACTCGCCTGGCAATATTATGCTGATGCATCACGTCACCGCCGCGCTGCGCGCGCACGCGCTGTTTACCCGTGACGTGGATTACATTGTGAAAGACGGCGAAGTCATCATTGTTGATGAACATACCGGTCGTACCATGCAGGGGCGTCGCTGGTCTGACGGTCTGCACCAGGCGGTAGAAGCGAAAGAAGGCGTTGAAATTCAGAATGAAAACCAGACGCTGGCGTCTATCACCTTCCAGAACTACTTCCGTCTGTATGAAAAGCTGGCCGGTATGACCGGTACGGCGGATACTGAAGCCTTCGAATTTAGCTCTATCTATAAGCTGGACACCGTCGTTGTTCCGACCAACCGTCCGATGATCCGTAAAGATTTGCCGGATCTGGTGTACATGACCGAAGCGGAAAAAATCCAGGCCATTATCGAAGATATTAAAGAACGTACCGCGAACGGTCAGCCAGTGCTGGTCGGGACGATTTCTATCGAGAAATCTGAAGTGGTTTCCAGAGAGCTGACCAAAGCGGGCATCAAACATAACGTACTGAACGCAAAATTCCACGCCAACGAAGCAGGCATCGTTGCGCAGGCTGGTTATCCAGCGGCGGTCACAATCGCTACCAACATGGCGGGGCGTGGTACTGATATTATGCTGGGCGGTAGCTGGCAGGCGGAAGTCGCCGCGCTGGAAGCGCCGACGGAAGAACAGATTGCGCAGATTAAAGCGGACTGGCAGGTACGCCATGACGCGGTTCTGGCTGCCGGCGGTCTGCATATTATTGGCACCGAGCGCCATGAATCCCGCCGTATCGACAACCAGCTGCGTGGCCGTTCCGGTCGCCAGGGCGATCCGGGTTCTTCCCGTTTCTACCTGTCGATGGAAGATGCGCTGATGCGTATTTTCGCCTCCGATCGTGTCTCCGGTATGATGCGTAAACTGGGGATGAAGCCGGGCGAAGCGATTGAGCACCCGTGGGTGACGAAAGCTATCGCTAACGCGCAGCGTAAAGTAGAAAGCCGTAACTTCGATATTCGTAAGCAACTGCTGGAATATGATGATGTGGCGAACGATCAGCGCCGTGCAATTTATACCCAGCGTAACGAACTGCTGGATGTGTCTGACGTGAGCGACACCATTAACAGCATTCGCGAAGATGTCTTTAAGGCGACTATCGACGCCTACATTCCGCCGCAGTCGCTGGAAGAGATGTGGGACATCCCGGGTTTGCAGGAACGCCTGAAAAACGACTTCGACCTGGAGCTGCCGATTGCCGAATGGCTGGATAAAGAGCCGGAGCTGCATGAGGAGACGCTGCGTGAGCGCATCCTGGCGCAGTCTATCGAAGTGTATCAGCGTAAAGAAGAGGTGGTTGGCGCTGAAATGATGCGTCATTTCGAAAAAGGCGTGATGCTGCAAACGCTCGATTCCCTGTGGAAAGAGCACCTGGCGGCGATGGATTACCTGCGTCAGGGTATTCATCTGCGCGGCTATGCGCAAAAAGATCCGAAGCAGGAATACAAGCGCGAATCCTTCGCTATGTTCGCCGCGATGCTGGAATCGCTGAAATATGAAGTGATCAGCACCCTGAGCAAAGTCCAGGTACGTATGCCGGAAGAGGTCGAAGCGATGGAAATGCAGCGTCGCGAAGAGGCGGAGCGCCTGGCGCAGATGCAGCAGCTAAGCCATCAGGATGACGATACCGCCGTGGCTGCCGATCTGGCCGCCCAAACAGGCGAACGTAAGATTGGACGTAACGATCCTTGCCCTTGCGGTTCCGGTAAGAAATACAAACAGTGTCACGGTCGCCTGAGCTAATGCGATAAACTTACCGGCCTGATAAGACATAATGTGTTGCCATCAGGTCGGTGCTGGCATTATTGCCGAAGGGCGCTACGCTTATTCGGCCTGGCATTGAACACAGATAAAAAGGCGCAGGCGACTGCGCCTTTTTTATGGATGCAACAAGATGAAAAGACTGCAAATCGCGGTTGGGATTATCCGCAACCCGAACGATGAAATTTTTATTACCCGACGCGCCGCTGATGCGCATATGGCGAACAAGCTGGAATTTCCCGGCGGAAAAATTGAAGCCGACGAAACACCAGAGCAGGCGTTGATCCGGGAGCTACAGGAAGAGGTGGGGATTACGCCAACACAGGTGACATTATTCGACACTCTGGAATATCAATTCCCGGACCGACACATTACGCTGTGGTTTTGGCTGGTTGAACGCTGGGAGGGCGAACCGTGGGGGAAAGAAGGACAGCCGGGACGGTGGATCGCGCAAAACGCGTTGAATACGGACGATTTTCCACCGGCCAATGAACCGATTATTCGTAAATTACGCCAATTTGCGCCTTAGTGGGGGATCGCAACACGATCCCCATCGATCTTATTAGCGATTTAATGTCGACATAATTTCCGGCCAGTAGCGGGGGCCGGCCGCGGCGTCGTGAGGAAAAACCGCCTCAATTGCCGTCAGCTCCTGCGGGCTTAGGGTCAGTGATAACGCGCCAGGGTTTTCTGGCGCAGTGGCGGCTACGTTTCTGTTATAGCCTAATCTCGCCGGTTTATTGGTATTATCCCGGCCGCGCGCATATGGCGCCAAAACTACGCGTATTTATTGATTATTTTTGTCATAAGGCGATATTGCCGTCTCAACAGAGCTATCACCGTTAGCGCTCTTCACTCCAGTCGTCGCTATCAGACTGGTCGCCGCTGCTGGCGATTCGTTTCTCTTCGGCGGCCCATTCGCCCAAATCAATTAACTGACAGCGTTTAGAACAAAATGGGCGGAAGGGGCTAATTTCCCCCCAGACGACCGGTTTACCGCAGGTCGGACAGTTTACGACGGTCACGTCAGACATTTTTACTCCTTAGCAACAGGCCAGTTCAAAATCAAGACGCTCCGGCACCAGACCATTTTCACTATCCAGCGGCATAAAGCGAATGGCAAAACGGCTCTTATGGCCGGAAATTTGTGGATAAAGTTGTGAATCGAGCGTCAGCATAAGACGCAGCAAATCGGCGTCGTCCCCGTTATCCTGATAAAAACCGTTCAGGCTGGTTTGCTTACGGAAAGGTGCTGAATTACGGATCAGATCAAGCACCAGCGTCAGCGCCTGGGTGAGGGGATTCAGGCTGGCAAGCCAGCTTTCAATCTGGGCGTCGCGCTGCGCCTGTTGTAGGTGCAACCAGATATGTAGAGTGGGTAAATCGAAACTGCAACAGCCGCCAGGAATACTTAAGCGTTGACGCACAAGGGCAATCAAGCGATCTTCACGTAGCTGCTGGCCAATCCTCGGGGCGGAGATCAGCACGCTGCCCGCGGATTTTAACTGCTGGCGCAGGGCTTCAATACGGTCTTGATCGACGCCGGGAACCTCAACCCAGGCCTGTAATTTACGCTGCTGGCGCTCCAGTTCTTTCAGCAGTTCGGTACGGACTTCGCCCCGTTCGAACACATCCAGTAGATCGCTGATGTTACGGAAAAAATGCAGTGCGCCAGCATGGTCTGCAATTGGCAGGTTGATGGAAAGCTGTTGGATCAAAAACTCTATGCGCAGCCACGTACGCATCTTCTCATTGAGAGGGTGTTCAAATAGGACCTGGGTGTGCATTACGGTTTTTCCTGTGAGACAAACTGCGACGCGAGCTTAAGATAACTGGCGTGCAGGCGGGCCACATCTGATGCGATAGCATCCGGTGCGCCGTTATTATCAATAACATCGTCCGCCACGGCAAGGCGCGCTTCACGCGTCGCCTGCGCAGCGAGAATGTGTTCAACATGCTCGCGCGTAACATCATCACGCTGCATTGTGCGTATGAGCTGCGTTTCGGGCGTCACGTCAACCACCAGTACGCGGTTGGCTTTTTGATACAACCTGTTTTCAACCAGCAGAGGCACAACCCATAACACATAGGGCGATGTAGCCTGTTGAAACTGTCGTTGGGTTTCCTGCTGAATTAAGGGATGAAGCAGAGCGTTAAGCCAGGCTTTTTCTTCCGGATGCGAAAAAATACGCTCACGCAGCGCCCGGCGACGTAACGTGCCGTCGGCGGCGATAAGTTCAGAACCAAAATGTTCCGCTATTGCGTTCAGGGCGGGCTGCCCTGGCTCAACCATCTGGCGCGCGATAATATCCGCGTCAATGACGGTTATTCCGAGGTCAGCGAAGGCATCAGCGACGGTACTTTTACCGCTGCCAATACCGCCGGTTAAGGCTACGGTATACCTCATATCTCCAGCTTCCGGAATTTTAGTTTGACAATCAAAAGGTTAAATTTTAAGCATACAAAGACGATACGCTCTGAGCATTAACCTACTATTCGCCAGGTAAATTTATGGGATTGTAACGTAAAAAAAGAGAATTTCGCAGTCTTGTACGGCCATGATTAGTGCGTATGATAACGTCACTGGAGTTGTGAGTTTCGATTTTTCGCCATTAACCCCAGGAATCCGTACATGCGTATTGAAGAAGATCTGAAGTTAGGTTTCAAAGACGTTCTTATCCGTCCTAAGCGTTCTACCCTCAAAAGCCGTTCCGATGTCGAACTGGAACGTCAATTCACCTTTAAACACTCAGGTCAGACCTGGTCTGGCGTACCGATTATCGCGGCCAATATGGATACCGTCGGGACGTTTGAAATGGCGCAAGCATTGGCCGGGTTTGATATTCTGACTGCTGTACATAAACATTATACCGTTGAAGAATGGGCAGCTTTTATCAACACGGCTTCGGCTGATGTTCTGAAGCATGTGATGGTTTCCACCGGGACCTCTGATGCTGATTTCGAAAAGACCGTGCAGATTCTGGCGCTGGATCCTGCGCTGAACTTTGTCTGTATTGATGTGGCCAATGGCTATTCAGAACATTTTGTGCAGTTCGTCGCGAAAGCACGTGAAGCATGGCCGACAAAAACAATCTGCGCAGGCAATGTGGTAACGGGCGAGATGTGCGAAGAGCTTATCCTCTCCGGCGCCGATATCGTGAAAGTGGGAATTGGTCCCGGCTCCGTATGCACGACGCGTGTAAAAACTGGCGTTGGTTATCCGCAACTGTCGGCGGTTATCGAATGTGCTGACGCGGCGCATGGCCTGGGCGGCATGATCGTCAGCGATGGCGGCTGCACCATGCCAGGCGACGTAGCAAAAGCCTTCGGCGGCGGCGCGGATTTCGTTATGTTGGGCGGTATGCTGGCGGGTCACGAAGAGAGCGGCGGCAGCGTGGTAGAAGAGAACGGCGAGAAATTTATGCTGTTCTACGGCATGAGTTCGGAATCTGCGATGAACCGTCATGTCGGCGGCGTCGCGAAATACCGCGCGGCAGAAGGTAAAACGGTTAAATTGCCGCTGCGTGGGCCGGTGGGCAATACTGCCCGCGATATCCTGGGTGGTTTGCGCTCAGCCTGCACTTATGTCGGCGCGTCTCGCCTGAAAGAGTTGACCAAACGCACCACCTTTATTCGGGTGCAGGAACAAGAAAACCGCATTTTCAATAGCCTCTAATATTCTGGCTGGCGTAAATGTGCGCCAGCCTTATCCCATCCCGCTCATCGCGTCTCCCAGATGAAAAATCGGCAAATACATCGCCACCACCAGCGTACCGATAATTAAGCCGGTGATGATCAATAACGCCGGTTCCAACAGCGACGCCAGATTATCGGCCAGCGCCAGCGTAGTTTCACTGTGGTGACGGGCAAGGTTATGCAGCATGATATCGAGTGAACCGGACGCTTCGCCCGTTCTGACCAGTTGCAGGCATAGCGGACTAAATTCCTGGGTATTTTTTAGCGCCAACCAGACCGGATTGCCCGCGGCGATCTCCTGATGTACCTGCGTTAAACGCTGTGACCAGTAAGGGCAGCCGAGGCTATCGATAGCGCTTTCCAGTCCCTGAAGAAAAGGAATGCCTGCGCTTTGGGTCAATGCCAGTACGGTGAATATTTGCGCTAGTTTCTGGCCTCTTATCAGGCGACCCATAACGGGAAGCCGTAGCAGAAGACGCTGCCGCTGCGCTTGCCAGGACGGCTTTTGTTTTACCCTGCGGTGAGCGATAGCAACGAGCATCGCCAGGAACAAGATGAGCCAACCCCATGCCGACCCCCATTGCGCTATCGCGATAATACCGCGCGTCAGAAGAGGGAGCGGGGTATTAAAGCTACGGTAAATGGCGGCAAATTCCGGCAGAACAAAGTGCAGCATGGCGAAAACGACCAGAGCGGCCATTGTCAGAATAATGGCGGGATAGCGCAGCGCCTTTTTCACGCTAACCGTAATCTGCCGCTGCGCTTTTTGCTGACGGGCCAGTTCAAAGCAGCATTCGGCCAGTTTGCCGGTCAGTTCTCCGGTGCGGATCATCGTCTGGTAGAGCGGCGGAAATACCTGCGGCCAGGAGACTAATGCGCTGGAAAAAGGGACGCCCTGTTCAAGCTCGTGAGCCAGCGTGCGCAACAGCGCTTGCCATTGTCGGTGGGGATGCTGTTGCGCAAGGAGTTCCAGCCCTTCAGAAAGCGTCAGTCCGGCATGAATGAGCGTGGCCAACTGATGAATAATTTCAGCGCTTTGCTCTTCTTTCCACAGTGCGGCGTTAACGCCCATGCGCTTGATGCGAAGCGGCATAATGCGCTGATGTTGCAGGGTGATGATCAGCGCCAGACGATTGTCCACCCATACAACGCCTTGTTCCAGTTGACCTTTATCGTTAACGCCTTGCCAGCGCCAGAGCTGTTTAACGCTCATGGGGCATTCCCAGAACGCGCAGTATCTCTTCAAAGGACGTCATGCCTTGCTCAACGGCGCGACAGCCATTTTCAAAAAGCGTCCCTGTACCGGTCTGTTGGAGGTGGGCTTCCAGTGCTTGTGCCGATGCGCCGCTCGCAATTAACTGACGTAATGTCGGGGTAACGGTTAACACTTCGAATAACGCGGTTCGGCCATAAAAGCCGTGGTAGCAATGCTGACAGCCGCTTGCCTGCCAGCGCGGTAGCGCGCTGGGCCAAAGATTGGGCGATAGCACCACGGGATCGCTCAGGCGCTGTTTGCAGTGCGGGCAAAGCTTCCTTACCAGGCGTTGCGCTACCACCAGCGTAAGCGCCGATGAGATCATCCAGCGTGCTACGCCCATTTGTTGTAAACGTATCAGGGTTTCGCTGGTGGAGTTCGTATGGAGCGTGGAAAGTACCAGATGGCCCGTTTGTGCCGCCTTAATGGCGATTTCTGCGGTGTCGCCGTCACGAATTTCACCTACCATGATGATGTCAGGATCCTGGCGTAAAAGCGCGCGCAGCACATTTTGAAAGGTGAGCCCGGCGCGGGGATGGATCTGCGTCTGGTTAATCCCATCCAGTGGAATTTCTATCGGATCCTCAACGCTACAGAGGTTGATACCCGGCATATTCCGGGTTTGTAGCGCGCTGTATAGCGTGACTGTTTTTCCGCTACCGGTGGGGCCAGTCACCAGTACCAGCCCCTGAGGTTGCTGTAGGGCTTGTCTAAAAGCGGTAAGTTGTGCCCCGTACATGCCCAGCGTGTCCAGATCCAGCGTTTGTTCAACCTGATGCAACAACCGTAAGACGACTTTTTCGCCTTCTTTACAGGGAAGCGTGGCGATACGAAAAGAGATGCTGTCGCCCGCCAGGTCAACGGTAAATTGCCCGTCCTGCGGCAGCCGATGTTCAGCGATGTCCAAATTTCCCAGGACTTTCAATCTGGCCGTCAGCGCAAGCCCCGTCTCTTTGGCGATGTCCTGCAGAATATGAAGAACACCGTCGATGCGGAGCCTTATTCGGTAGCGGCTGGCGCCTGGTTCGAGATGGATATCAGAGGCGCGTTTCGCCATCGCCGAGCGTAATGTCTGATTGAGAAGCTGGGCCGCGGTTTCTCCGCCTTTCGCGGCGTTTGCCGAGGGCGCCTGATCCGGCTTATGCCGATGATTTTCCATTTGCTGGCGAGTCCAGCACACAATATCAATCTGTTTTTGCGTGGCGAAATGCAGAGCGTCCAGTAACGCATGAGAGGGCGCGTCGACCACAGCAACAGTGATACTGTTGCTGGCGCTATTGATCAGTACAGCCTGATGACGTTGACACAAGGTGTTGAGCTGAGCGTCTTTCATTTTGTCTCCTTAGTTGGCGTCAAAACGGAAGACATCTTCACAAGCCTGTTGTAACGCGCTGTCGCTTTGAATATTGCAGTTACGCGTCCAGCCGGTAATGCCGTTAGCATTGTCCCAGGCGGGCGTCATGATGACGTTAAGCCCGCTCAGACTCTCCTGGCCGGTAAGCGTGATGACGCCTTTTTCCACGCTCATGCCCGAAACATAACGGGTGATGACGGGCGAGGGGATACCGTTGACGCCCGCATCGCATGTGCTCGTCCCACCATGTTCCAGAGCGCAGAGTTCGACGGCGGTACGGTAGGGGACAAACGTTTGCAACATATCCGTCAGCGCCGCTTTACGCAGATAGTTCTGGTAAGCCGGAATGCCAATGGCGCTTAAAATGGCGATGATGCCAATAACGACCATCAATTCGATAAGCGTGAAACCGCGTTGTTTTTCCATTGTTCGCTCCTTGAGTTAGCTGGCGCTACTGTGGCAAACGAGGAAAGAGCGGGCGAGCGGCAAAAGGTAAAACGGGAAGGCGGATTCTGAAGATTTTTGCTGCGTTACATGACACGGCAACGTTATTGCGAGGCGCTACGAATATTTTACCGAATCACGACGCGGATAGCCGGACAGGTGATTTATAGACCCGACAGCGCAGCGCCATCGGGCGGAGAGGATCAGCAAAAACGCATGGAGAGATCGAGCGCGCGTACGTGCTTGGTCAGCGCGCCAACGGAGATGAAATCCACCCCGGTTTCAGCAAATTCGCGTAAGGTTTCCGCGGTGACGTTGCCGGATACTTCCAGCCGCGCCTGGCCGTTGACGCGTTTCACCGCCTCGCGCATCTGGTCGGTGTTGAAATTATCCAGCATGATAATATCCGCGCCTGCTTTCAGCGCATCGTCCAGTTCATCCAGATTTTCGACCTCGACTTCTACCGGCACGTCCGGATGTAGCCAGAACGCTTTTTCCACCGCCTGACGAACAGAACCGGAGGCGATGATATGGTTTTCTTTAATCAGGAACGCGTCAGTGAGGCCCAGACGATGATTGGCGCCGCCGCCGCATAAAACCGCATATTTGAGCGCGGTGCGCAGACCCGGCAGCGTTTTACGCGTGTCGAGCAACTGGGTTTGGGTGCCAGCCAGCAGTCCAACGTAGCGGCGTACTTCACTGGCGACGCCGGAAAGGGTCTGGACAAAGTTTAGCGCCGTGCGCTCGCCGGTCAGCAATACGCGAGCCGGGCCGTTCAGTTCAAACACTGTTTGGTTGGCGTGAATGGCGTCGCCGTCATCGACATGCCAGGTGAGGCGCACATCATCGCCCGCCAGTTGGATGAAGACCTCTTCAACCCAGCGCTTGCCGCAGAAAACGCCGTCTTCACGAGTGATCACCGTGGCATGGGCTTGCGTATCTGCCGGCAAAAGTTGCGCGGTGATATCGTTGCCAGCATCGACTTCTCCACCTAAATCTTCACGCAGCGCCTGAGCAACGGCGGCAGGGATATCGAGATTAATGCGTTCCAGTAGCGCGTCACGTCGGTCGTCTGGGTTATAACGGCGAGGCGGCATGATAAAACTCCAAATTGCTAACGAATCATAAGGTAGAAACATGCTACTCTGAAGCAGCTATAAGCACCACTCAAAAGGAGACTCTGCATGTTGCCAGATAAGGGTTGGTTGGTAGAGGCGCGACGCGTCCCTTCTCCGCATTATGATTGCCGTCCGGATGACGAAAAACCGTCCTTGCTGGTGGTGCATAATATTAGCCTGCCCCCCGGCGAGTTTGGCGGTCCGTGGATCGATGCATTATTCACCGGAACGATAGATCCAGACGCCCATCCTTTTTTTGCAGAAATCGCTCATCTTCGTGTTTCGGCCCATTGTCTGATTCGTCGCGACGGTGAAATCGTCCAGTATGTGCCTTTTGATAAGCGTGCGTGGCATGCGGGCGTATCAAACTATCAGGGGCGGGAACGTTGTAATGATTTCTCCATTGGTATTGAGCTGGAGGGGACGGATACGCTGGCTTATACCGATGCGCAGTATCAGCAGCTAGCCGCCGTGACGCGCACGCTTATCGCTTGCTATCCGGCGATCGCCGACAATATGACCGGACACTGCAACATTGCGCCTGACCGTAAAACGGACCCTGGCCCTGCCTTTGACTGGCCGCGCTTTCGCGCTTTGGTAGCCCTTTCGTCGCACAAGGAGATGACATGACGCTGTTTACGACATTACTGGTGCTGATTGTCGAGCGCCTGTTTAAGCTGGGCGAGCACTGGCAGCTCGATCATCGGCTGGAGGCGCTATTCCGTCGGATTACGCATTTTTCGATGTTGCGCACGATGGGAATGACGGCGATCGCGATGGTGGTGACTTTTCTACTGCTCCAGGCGTTAAAAGGGCTGCTATTTAACGTGCCGACGCTGGTGGTGTGGATTCTCCTGGGCGTGCTGTGTATCGGCGCGGGCAAAGTGCGAGTACATTATCACGCCTGGCTGAAAGCGGCGTCCCGTAACGATCCGCATCCTTGTGAGGCGATGGCCAGCGAGCTTACGCTAATCCACGGCGTGCCGCCGGATTGTAATGAGCGTGAATTTTTGCGTGAGCTGCAAAATGCGTTGTTATGGATAAATTTCCGTTTTTACCTCGCACCGCTATTTTGGTTTATCGTTGGCGGTCCGTGGGGGCCGGTAACGCTGGTGGGCTATGCGTTTTTACGGGCCTGGCAGACCTGGCTGGCGCGCTATCAGACGCCACACCAACGTTTGCAATCCGGCATTGACGCTATTCTTCATGTGCTGGACTGGATTCCGGTACGTCTGGCGGGCGTAGTGTATGCATTACTGGGGCATGGCGAGAAAGCGTTGCCGGCCTGGTTTGCCTCGCTGGCGGATCTGCATACTTCGCAGTATCAGGTGCTCACACGTCTGGCGCAGTTCTCACTGGCGCGCGAACCGCATACTGACAAAGTAGAAACCCCCAAAGCGGCGGTATCGATGGCGAAGAAGGCCTCGTTTGTGGTGGTGGTGATTATTGCGTTGCTCACCATTTATGGGGCATTAGTGTAGCGTTGTGCCGATGGCGCTAACGCTTATGCGGCCTACAATGGAAAAATCTGTAGGCCCGGTAAGCGTTAGCGCCACCGGGCAGTGCAACGGCTTAGATCGTATCGGCTGGCGGCACGCCAAAATCAGGCATCCCGTTTTCGTCCCAGCGCACCCGTTTCAGACGCGTATGGCGGTTGGGATCGTACAACGGATCGCCTTCAATTTCGGTGTAATTTCTCGCGTGGTACACCAGTACATCTTCACCTTCCGGCGTTTGCGTAAAGCTGTTATGTCCCGGCCCATACTGGCGATTTTCATAGCTGGTGGTAAAGACCGGGCGCGGTGATTTATGCCAGTTGGCCGGATCGCGCGGATCGTCGTTTACGTTAATCCACAGTAACCCCATACAGTAGTTTTCATCGGTGGCGCTGGCCGAATAGCTGATAAACAGCTTGTCGCCATGCACCACGACGGCCGGACCTTCGTTAACCCAAAAACCCCGACACTCCCAGTCGTACTCTGGCTTACTGAGTCTTACCGGCTCGCCTTTAAGAGTCCACGGGTTTTCCAGTTCAGCCAGATAAATATTTGAGTTACCGGCAATATCCGGCGCTTTTTGCGCCCACAGATACCACTGTTTTCCCTGATGATAAAAAGTGGTGGCATCGAGGGCGAAGGTATCAAACGGCGTTTTAATTTGACCTTTCTCCGTCCATTTGCCGGTGAGTGGGTCGACATCGGCGCACTCCAGGGCAAACATGCGGTGCTGGAACATTCCCAGTTTATCAAGCGCTTGAGTATGGGTAGCGGCAAAATAGATGTACCACTTACCGTTGATGCGGTGCATTTCCGGTGCCCAGATGAGTTGGCTCATCGGGCCGCTTTCCGGTTTGCGCCAGACGACAACGGGGTCGGCGGCGCGCAACCCTTCCAGCGAATCAGCCCGGCGGATTTCCAGCCTGTCATATTCCGGTACGGAGGCAATAAAGTAGTAATCGCTGCCGTCGCGTAAAATAAACGGATCGGCACGTTGTTCAATAAACGGGTTTGGCCAGTTTGCCATCAGGCTTTCCTTACGCTTTCAGCGGCTTTGAGCTCCTGCAACTCACTCAATTCGCGGTAATTAGTGCGACGTTTTTCCAAATCGTCCTGGATTTTTTTCATCAGTTCACGGTCAACTTTCAGCAGACGTACCACGCCTGCGGTAATCAGATAGCCAACGCCAGGGATAACGGTAAACAACAGCATAATACCGTTCATCGCCGAAGCGCTTTGCGCTTTGGCGCTGGCGTCATAACCGTACCAGGAGAGCAAAAAGCCGACCATCGCCCCGGCAATCGCCAGGCCCAGTTTCAGGAAGAACAGATTACCGGAGAAGCTAATACCGGTAATGCGTTTGCCGGTTTTCCATTCGCCGTAATCATCGACGTCCGCCATCAGCGACCAGTGCAACGGGGAAGGGATCTGATGCAGAATATTGAGCAGGAAGTAGAGCGCCACTATCATCACGGTAGCTTTCGGATCAAAGAAATAGAACGCGCAGGAGAAAATCGCCAGCGCGATATTGGTCCAGAAAAATACCTTCAATTTACACCAGCGATCGGTTAAGACTTTTGCCAGCATACTGCCGATCATCATACCGACCACGCCAAGACTAATAAAAAGCGTAGCGAAATGGGTGCTTTGTCCCATCACCCAGGTGACGTAATACATGGTCGCCGCCATACGGATAAACCCCGGGCAGACGTTACATAAGGTCAATAGCAGAATGCGTACCCATTGATCGTTTTTCCACACGTCTTTGAAATCATTCTTCATATCATCGTGCGTCGGAACGGCAGGGCGAACGCGTTCGCGGACGCTGGCAAAGCAGAACAGAAACATACCCATGCCGATAATCGCCAGCACGGTCATCGCCAACTGATAGCCTTTGGCTTTGTCGCCGCCGCCAAACCAGTCCACCATCGGCAATAGCGTTAACGATAGCAACAGCGTCGCGATGCCGACTAACACGAAGCGATAAGCCTGACAGGCCACGCGCTCTTTTGGATCATTGGTGATCACGCCGCCCAGTGAGCAATAGGGAATATTGATGGCGGTGTAGGTCACAGAAAGCAGAAAATAGGTGACGAAAGCATAGACAACTTTGCTGTTATAGCCCCAGTCCGGCGTCGTGAACATCAGCACGCTGAACAGCGCGTAGGGAAATGCAATCCACAGTAGCCAGGGGCGGAAACGACCATATTTACTTTGGGTACGATCGGCAAGCGCGCCCATCACCGGATCGGTAACGGCATCGATAACGCGTACTGAAAGGAGTAAAACACCGACTAACGCCGGGGCAAGACCAAAAATATCCGTATAAAAATAATTAACAAACAGCATGATAGCGCCAAAAATAATGTTACATCCGGCGTCGCCCATGCCATACCCGATTTTCTCTCTTACCGAAAGTCTGCCCTTATCCATTGAGACTTCTCCCCATCAGATGATGGCGGTAATTATTCGCCTGCGAGCTTTTTTTTGCGTAGCAGGATCACGCCGCTGATATGGATAAAATGGTTATACGTGGGAAACTGTGAGGCAGATAACACCCTCCCCGGACGAGGAGGGTGGAAAAGTAACGCCACGATCAGTGGGCTTTCACCGTTTTTGCCGTTTTTTCTTTACACAGGTAGCCGACGCCCAGGATGAGCAGCCATACCGGAATCAGCCACACGGAGATCGCCATACCTGGCGTCATCAGCATAATGATCAATACCGCCGCCATAAACAGCAGACAGAGAACGTTGCCGAACGGATAAAACAGGGCCGGGAAGCGGGTGTTCACGCCCTGCTGCTGTTTCGCGCGACGGAACATCATATGGGCAAGGCTAATCATCGCCCAGTTAATGACCAGCGCGGAGACCACCAGCGCCATCAGCAGTCCGAATGCGGACTCTGGGGCCAGGTAGTTGAGCAGCACGCACAACGCCGTCACGACGGCGGAAACCAAAATGGAGCTCACCGGCACGCCGCGTTTGTCGACGTTCAGCAGCGCTTTCGGCGCATTTCCCTGCTGGGCCAGACCGAACAGCATACGGCTGTTGCAGTAAACGCAGCTGTTATAAACCGATAGCGCGGCGGTGAGAACC
Organism: Salmonella sp. 2018103; assembly: GCF_026247685.1. Lineage (NCBI taxonomy): Bacteria > Pseudomonadati > Pseudomonadota > Gammaproteobacteria > Enterobacterales > Enterobacteriaceae > Salmonella > Salmonella sp. 2018103. The sequence continues at coordinate 3,667,762 of NZ_CP111029.1, read as the reverse complement.
ACGATATTCAGCGCATTGGCGACAAACGTATCGCCCAGCTCATGGAAGATAAGGACAAACGGGCTGGTATCGGCGGTGACGCGAGTCCATGGCAGCAGCGAAAGCAGGACCGCCAGCGAGCCGATATAAAAAATCAGGATGCGATAGATAACCTGATTGGTAGCTTTGGGGATGCTCTGTTCCGGGTTATCGGCTTCAGCGGCGGTGATCCCTACCAGCTCCAGTCCGCCAAACGAAAACATAATAATGGCCATCATCATCACCAGCCCGGTCCAGCCATGCGGCAGAAAGCCGCCCTGTTCCCACAGGTTGCGCACGGTTGCCTGCGGACCAGCGGTATCGCTGAAGAGTAACCACGCGCCGAACAGAATCATAGCGATGACGGCGATCACTTTAATAATGGCGAACCAAAACTCCATCTCACCGAACACTTTAACGTTGGTCAGGTTGATGGCGTTGATAATCACAAAGAAGGCTGCCGCAGAAGCCCAGGTGGGGATCTCCGGATACCAGAACTGGATATATTTACCCACTGCGGTCAGTTCCGCCATGGCAACTAATACGTACAGCACCCAGTAGTTCCAGCCGGAAGCGAATCCGGCAAAGCCGCCCCAGTATTTATAGGCGAAGTGGCTAAAAGAGCCGGCGACCGGTTCTTCAACCACCATCTCCCCCAGCTGGCGCATAATCAGAAAGGCAATAAAGCCTGCAATCGCATAGCCCAGGATAATTCCTGGCCCCGCCGACTGAATAACGGAGGCGCTTCCCAGGAACAAGCCTGTCCCTATCGCGCCGCCCAATGCGATAAGCTGAATATGGCGGTTTTTCAGGCCGCGCTTGAGCTGCTCGCCGTGCTGCTGACTGTCCATTATAAAACCTCGTGTATCGGGCGCGGTTTATTCATAACGCGCTTATTTTGAACGATGCAGTAGTGCGTGTGTAAGTTTGCAATTCCGCTTTTTGTATTGATTTATTTACAAGCTCGTTTTTTAAAATGTCACTTCAACTCTTTTGTCTTGATCAGAATAATGGTATGTGGCCGCGAATGCACCTGCTTTGTGCAGGGGTGATGACGAGTTGCGTAAAAAGAAAGCACTTGTAAATACCTCCTTTTATTTTCCCTTACAGATGTTAATTTGTTTTTATTCATTTTTTATGCATAAAAATGCATTTAATCTACTGTTGAATCGGTTCAGATGAGATTTTTTATCGTTTCAAATACGTTAAATCTACCTCCTGGTGGGTAAATTTAACATTTGTGCACAGTTACAGTTTTGAAACATGATTTCTGTAAAATTGTTAAAATGTGCCTCCTTTACTGATTTCAATCAAAACCTGTATGGACAGAAGGTGAATACTTTGTTACTTTAGCGTCACAGACATGAAATTGGTAAGACCAATTGACTCCGGGCAAATGGCTTAAGACAGGAAATCATGGCCTACAGCAAAATCCGCCAACCAAAACTCTCCGATGTGATCGAGCAGCAGCTGGAGTTTTTAATCCTTGAGGGAACATTGCGTCCCGGAGAAAAACTCCCACCGGAACGTGAACTGGCAAAACAGTTCGACGTCTCCCGTCCCTCCTTGCGCGAGGCGATTCAACGTCTCGAAGCGAAGGGATTGTTGCTTCGTCGTCAGGGCGGCGGAACCTTCGTGCAGAGCAGCCTGTGGCAGAGCTTTAGCGACCCGCTGGTGGAACTGCTCTCCGATCACCCTGAATCCCAGTTTGACCTGCTCGAAACGCGCCATGCTCTGGAAGGCATTGCGGCTTATTACGCGGCACTGCGCAGCACCGATGAAGATAAAGACCGTATTCGCGAGCTGCACCATGCTATTGAGCTGGCGCAAGAGTCCGGCGATCTGGATGCCGAGTCCGAAGCCGTGCTCCAGTATCAAATCGCCGTCACCGAAGCGGCGCACAACGTGGTATTGCTTCATCTGCTAAGGTGTATGGAGCCGATGCTGGCGCAAAACGTGCGGCAGAACTTCGAATTGCTGTATGCGCGTCGGGAGATGCTGCCGCTGGTGAGTACGCATCGCACCCGTATATTTGAAGCCATTATGGCCGGAAAACCAGAAGAAGCGCGTGAAGCGTCACACCGACATCTGGCGTTTATCGAAGAGATTATGCTGGACAGAAGCCGTGAGGAGAGCCGTCGTGAACGCGCTTTACGCCGCCTGGAACAGCGCAAGAATTAGTTTTTTCTGGCAGAACGTTAACCAGAAGATGTTGTGAATAACGCGCAAAAATGTGCGCGGCAACTAAACGCAGAACCTGTCTTATTAAGCTTTCTGACGAAAGTTTAATGGGACAGGTTCCAGATAACTCAACGTATTAGATAGATAAGGAATACCCCCATGTCAGAACGTTTCCCAAATGACGTGGATCCGATCGAAACTCGCGACTGGCTACAGGCGATCGAATCGGTCATCCGTGAAGAAGGTGTTGAGCGCGCTCAGTATCTGATTGACCAACTGCTTTCTGAAGCTCGCAAAGGCGGCGTGAAAGTCGCGGCAGGCGCAGGGGCCAGTAATTACATCAACACTATTGCCGTTGAAGACGAACCGGAATACCCGGGCAATCTGGAGCTGGAACGTCGCATTCGTTCTGCGATCCGCTGGAACGCCATCATGACCGTGCTGCGTGCGTCTAAAAAAGACCTTGAGTTGGGCGGCCACATGGCGTCCTTCCAGTCTTCCGCCACGATCTATGATGTCTGTTTCAACCATTTCTTCCGTGCGCGCAACGAACAGGATGGCGGCGACCTGGTTTACTTCCAGGGCCACATCTCTCCGGGCATCTACGCTCGCGCGTTCCTGGAAGGTCGTCTGACCCAGGAACAGATGGATAACTTCCGTCAGGAAGTTCACGGCAATGGCCTCTCTTCCTATCCGCACCCGAAACTGATGCCGGAATTCTGGCAGTTCCCGACCGTCTCTATGGGGCTGGGCCCAATCGGTGCTATCTACCAGGCGAAATTCCTGAAATATCTGGAACACCGTGGCCTGAAAGATACCTCTAAACAGACCGTTTACGCCTTCCTCGGCGACGGCGAGATGGATGAGCCGGAATCCAAAGGCGCGATCACCATCGCCACCCGTGAAAAACTGGACAACCTGGTCTTTGTTATCAACTGTAACCTGCAGCGTCTTGACGGCCCGGTCACCGGTAACGGCAAGATTGTTAACGAACTGGAAGGCATCTTTGCAGGTGCTGGCTGGAACGTTATTAAAGTCATGTGGGGCGGTCGTTGGGATGAGCTGCTGCGTAAAGACACCAGCGGTAAACTGATCCAGCTGATGAACGAAACCGTTGACGGCGACTACCAGACCTTCAAATCCAAAGACGGCGCTTACGTGCGTGAGCACTTCTTCGGTAAATACCCGGAAACCGCAGCCCTGGTGGCCGACTGGACCGATGACCAGATTTGGGCGCTGAACCGTGGTGGTCACGATCCGAAGAAAGTCTACGCGGCACTGAAAAAAGCGCAGGAAACCAAAGGCAAAGCGACGGTAATCCTGGCCCATACCATTAAAGGTTATGGCATGGGCGACACCGCGGAAGGTAAAAACATCGCTCACCAGGTTAAGAAAATGAACATGGACGGCGTGCGTTACGTCCGCGATCGTTTCAACGTGCCGGTTGCCGATGCTGATCTCGAAAAACTGCCGTACATTACCTTCCCGGAAGGTTCTGAAGAACACAAATACCTGCATGAACGCCGTCAGGCGCTGCATGGCTACCTGCCAAGCCGTCAGCCGAACTTCACCGAGAAGTTAGAGCTGCCTCAACTTTCAGATTTCGGCGCGCTGCTGGAAGAGCAAAGCAAAGAGATTTCCACCACTATCGCTTTCGTGCGTGCTCTGAACGTGATGCTGAAGAACAAGTCGATCAAAGATCGCTTGGTACCGATCATCGCCGACGAAGCGCGTACTTTCGGTATGGAAGGTCTGTTCCGTCAGATTGGTATCTACAGCCCGAACGGCCAGCAGTACACCCCGCAGGACCGTGAGCAGGTTGCCTACTACAAAGAAGACGAGAAAGGCCAGATTCTGCAGGAAGGGATCAACGAGCTGGGCGCAGGCGCATCCTGGCTGGCTGCGGCGACCTCTTACAGCACCAACGATCTGCCGATGATCCCGTTCTACATCTACTACTCCATGTTCGGGTTCCAGCGTATCGGCGACCTGTGCTGGCAGGCTGGCGACCAGCAGGCTCGCGGCTTCCTGATCGGCGGGACTTCCGGTCGTACAACGCTGAACGGCGAAGGTCTGCAGCACGAAGATGGTCACAGCCACATTCAGTCGCTGACTATCCCGAACTGTATCTCTTACGACCCGGCTTACGCTTACGAAGTGGCTGTCATCATGCATGATGGTCTGGAGCGTATGTACGGTGAGAAACAAGAGAACGTTTACTACTACATCACCACCCTGAACGAAAACTACCACATGCCGGCTATGCCAGCAGGTGCCGAGGAAGGTATCCGTAAAGGTATCTACAAACTCGAAACCCTCGAAGGTAGCAAAGGTAAAGTTCAGCTGCTGGGCTCCGGTTCTATCCTGCGTCACGTGCGTGAAGCGGCACAGATTCTGGCGAACGACTACGGCGTAGGTTCTGACGTGTACAGCGTGACCTCCTTCACCGAACTGGCGCGTGATGGTCAGGATTGTGAGCGCTGGAACATGCTACACCCGCTGGAAACCCCGCGCGTTCCGTACATCGCTCAGGTGATGAACGACGCTCCGGCAGTGGCATCTACTGACTATATGAAACTGTTCGCCGAGCAGGTTCGTACTTACGTACCGGCTGACGACTATCGCGTACTGGGTACGGATGGCTTCGGTCGTTCCGACAGCCGTGAGAACCTGCGTCACCACTTCGAAGTTGATGCTTCTTATGTGGTTGTCGCAGCACTGGGCGAACTGGCTAAACGTGGCGAAATCGACAAGAAAGTGGTAGCGGATGCGATTACCAAATTCAACATCGATGCAGATAAAGTTAACCCGCGTCTGGCGTAAGAGGTAAAAGAATAATGGCTATCGAAATCAAAGTACCGGACATCGGGACAGATGAAGTTGAAATCACCGAGATTCTGGTCAAAGTGGGCGACAAAGTGGAAGCTGAACAGTCGCTGATCACCGTAGAAGGCGACAAAGCCTCTATGGAAGTCCCGTCTCCGCAGGCTGGCGTCGTGAAAGAGATCAAAGTCTCTGTCGGCGACAAAACCGAGACCGGTGCACTTATCATGATTTTCGATTCCGCCGACGGTGCAGCTGACGCTGCACCTGCTAAGGCAGAAGAGAAGAAAGAAGCGGCTCCGGCAGCAGCACCTGCTGCGGCAGCGGCGAAAGACGTTCACGTTCCGGATATCGGCAGTGACGAAGTTGAAGTGACTGAAGTGATGGTGAAAGTGGGCGACACCGTTGAAGCTGAACAGTCGCTGATCACCGTCGAAGGTGACAAGGCCTCTATGGAAGTGCCGGCGCCGTTCGCGGGCACCGTGAAAGAGATCAAAGTGAACACCGGTGATAAAGTGTCTACCGGCTCACTGATTATGGTCTTCGAAGTGACGGGCGCAGCGCCTGCCGCAGCACCAGCGAAAGCGGAGGCCGCTCCGGCTGCGGCTGCTCCAGCAGCAGCGACGGGCGTGAAAGACGTTAACGTACCGGACATCGGCGGCGACGAAGTTGAAGTCACCGAAGTGATGGTCAAAGTCGGCGATAAAGTTGCCGCTGAACAGTCGCTGATCACCGTGGAAGGCGACAAAGCCTCCATGGAAGTGCCTGCGCCGTTCGCGGGCACCGTGAAAGAAATCAAAATCAGCACCGGCGACAAAGTGAAAACCGGTTCTCTGATTATGGTCTTCGAAGTAGAAGGCGCAGCGCCTGCGGCCGCTCCGGCTAAACAGGAAGCGGCGGCACCGGCTCCGGCGGCGAAAGCTGAGAAGCCTGCTGCCCCGGCTGCCAAAGCGGAAGGCAAGTCTGAGTTCGCTGAAAACGACGCTTACGTTCACGCTACTCCGCTGATTCGCCGCCTGGCGCGTGAGTTTGGCGTCAACCTGGCGAAAGTGAAAGGGACTGGTCGTAAAGGCCGTATTCTGCGCGAAGACGTTCAGGTTTACGTGAAAGATGCTATCAAACGCGCGGAAGCTGCGCCGGCTGCTGCGGGCGGCGGTATCCCGGGTATGCTGCCGTGGCCGAAAGTGGACTTCAGCAAGTTTGGTGAAGTTGAAGAAGTGGAACTGGGCCGTATCCAGAAAATCTCTGGCGCGAACCTGAGCCGTAACTGGGTGATGATCCCGCACGTTACGCACTTCGACAAAACCGATATCACCGATCTGGAAGCGTTCCGTAAACAGCAGAACGCCGAAGCTGAGAAGCGCAAACTGGATGTGAAATACACGCCAGTGGTCTTCATCATGAAAGCGGTTGCCGCTGCTCTGGAACAGATGCCGCGCTTCAACAGCTCTCTGTCCGAAGACGGTCAGCGTCTGACCCTGAAAAAATATATCAACATCGGCGTGGCGGTTGATACCCCGAATGGCCTGGTGGTTCCGGTCTTTAAAGACGTGAATAAGAAGAGCGTGACCGAGCTGTCTCGCGAACTGACCACCATCTCCAAAAAAGCGCGTGATGGTAAGCTGACCGCTGGCGAAATGCAGGGTGGTTGCTTCACTATCTCCAGCATCGGCGGCCTGGGAACTACCCACTTCGCGCCGATTGTCAACGCGCCGGAAGTGGCTATCCTCGGCGTTTCTAAGTCGGCGATGGAACCGGTGTGGAATGGGAAAGAGTTTGTGCCGCGTCTGATGATGCCTATCTCTCTTTCCTTCGACCACCGTGTGATCGATGGTGCTGATGGTGCGCGTTTCATTACCATTATCAACAATATGTTGTCTGACATTCGCCGTCTGGTGATGTAAGCGAAAAAGCCGGCCCAACGGCCGGCTTTTTTTTGATAATCTCATGGAGTTTGTGAGGTTATTAGCGAAAGCGATAATTCGTGATCCGTTTGTTGTTTCAAAATTGTTAACAATTTTGTAAGATACGGGCGGATAGAACGACCCGGTGGATGATGGGCGATCAAGTACCCCGGACCGCCGGATACAAATAAAGAGGTCATGATGAGTACTGAAATCAAAACTCAGGTCGTGGTACTTGGGGCGGGCCCGGCAGGCTATTCTGCCGCTTTCCGTTGCGCTGATTTAGGTCTGGAAACCGTAATTGTAGAACGCTACAACACCCTTGGCGGTGTTTGTCTGAACGTCGGCTGTATCCCTTCTAAAGCGTTGCTGCACGTAGCAAAAGTTATCGAAGAAGCCAAAGCGCTGGCTGAACACGGTATCGTCTTCGGTGAGCCGAAAACCGATATCGACAAGATTCGTACCTGGAAAGAGAAAGTGATCACGCAGCTGACCGGCGGTCTGGCGGGTATGGCCAAAGGCCGTAAGGTGAAAGTGGTCAACGGTCTGGGTAAATTCACCGGGGCGAACACCCTGGAAGTTGAAGGCGAAAACGGCAAAACCGTGATCAACTTCGACAACGCGATCATCGCGGCAGGTTCTCGTCCGATCCAATTACCGTTTATTCCGCATGAAGACCCGCGCGTATGGGATTCTACCGACGCTCTGGAACTGAAAGAAGTGCCGAAGCGTATGCTGGTCATGGGCGGCGGTATCATCGGTCTGGAAATGGGTACCGTATACCACGCGCTGGGTTCAGAGATTGACGTGGTTGAAATGTTCGACCAGGTTATCCCGGCGGCTGATAAAGACATCGTTAAAGTCTTCACCAAGCGCATCAGCAAGAAATTCAACCTGATGCTGGAAACCAAAGTAACTGCCGTTGAAGCGAAAGAAGACGGTATCTACGTTTCGATGGAAGGCAAAAAAGCCCCGGCTGAAGCGCAGCGCTATGATGCGGTTCTGGTGGCGATCGGTCGTGTGCCGAACGGTAAAAACCTCGACGCGGGCAAAGCAGGCGTGGAAGTTGACGACCGTGGCTTTATCCGCGTCGACAAACAGCTGCGCACCAACGTGCCGCACATCTTCGCTATCGGCGATATCGTCGGTCAGCCGATGCTGGCGCATAAAGGCGTTCACGAAGGCCACGTTGCCGCTGAAGTTATCGCCGGGAAGAAACACTACTTCGATCCGAAGGTTATCCCGTCTATCGCGTACACCGAGCCAGAAGTGGCATGGGTTGGCCTGACCGAGAAAGAAGCGAAAGAAAAAGGCATCAGCTATGAAACCGCCACCTTCCCGTGGGCAGCTTCTGGCCGTGCTATCGCTTCTGACTGCGCAGACGGTATGACCAAACTGATTTTCGACAAAGAATCTCACCGCGTGATCGGCGGGGCGATTGTCGGCACCAACGGCGGCGAGCTGCTGGGTGAAATCGGTCTGGCGATCGAAATGGGCTGTGACGCGGAAGACATCGCGCTGACCATTCATGCGCACCCGACTCTGCATGAGTCCGTGGGCCTGGCGGCGGAAATCTTCGAAGGTAGCATTACTGACCTGCCGAACCCGAAAGCGAAGAAGAAATAATCTTCTGTAGGTGGCAATGCGCCATTCGACACAGAAAAGCGGCTTTACAGCCGCTTTTTTTATGCATGGCAAATCAGATGTGTCAAATGATGGCGAAGGATAACGAAACCGCAAAATTTATCTTTTCCGCAGCAGTGCGCTTTTCAAACCTTATGCCGTCGGTAGTGCCTTTGTCAGTCATTTTCGACCAACTAATTGTTTCATAAGAAATACCTCTCCTTACTTTGTCATCACCCTGAAATTAGTAACGCTATAAAATAATAGCGAGCTAATTATGAGGTTTGATATATGAAACTTTTTCTGACAACAGCAGCGCTAACCGCGACGTTGATCTCCGGCATGGCATTTGCCAGCGATCCCGTCATCCCCTGGGCGACTAACAGCGGCGGTACGGAAAGTACGCATATTGCGGCAATGGGCGAGGATTTGAATGCGCAGCATCAGCAGATCACCCACACGCATGAAGGCGTATGGGCGGCCAATTCCGGCAGCATTCAGGCTGATGAAGCCGCGCTGACCAGCAACAAGCCGCCGGTACAAGGCCACCCGGAATTAATGCCGCATCAGGGCTAATGATCATGGCCTGGCGATAACGCCAGGCGCTTACGGGTTATTCGGCGACCTGCCACTGCGCGTCTGGCGCAAAACGCGTGATAGCCTGAACTTTACTCTCCGTCTCTTTGCCTAAATCCGCCTGATAAATACGATCGTCCTGGTTGACCATAAAACTCATCACCCCGGTTTCGCCGTAATGCACCGGCCAGGCCAGAAGCGCCGCGCCGTGACCGTCGTTATCGCTGATAATACGGAAATGGTAGCCGTGGTAACCCTCGTCTGGCGCTGCGGGGCTAAAGTTTGGGCCTAACGGACTGGGGACGTCTCCTGCTTTGGTTGGCCAGTACAGGCCATCTTTTTGGCCTTCGCTACTGATTATCCTGTGCGCCCAGCGATGGTTTTGTAAGTAATAATTCTGTTGCGCATCAACGTAAGCATGCATGGCCTGTAAGGTAGAAAGTTCATTTCGCCCAATAGTACGGGTGAGGATCTCATTCCCGGCTGCCGCCATATCAAAGCGCCAGCCGCCAGCCTCTTTCACCATGGGCACCGGGAGCTGCCAGTCTTCTCGTCCGACATTCAGGTGCGCCGTATTGTCTTTTTGTACAATGCGATGGCCTTCGCGCCAGTCACGATTGAAGCGGGCCACGGCCTCGGGATCGGCACCTTCCGGCGGCAGAAATTGCCGCCAGTCATCGCCCAGTAGCGCGGTAAGCTGCGTTTCGTTTTTGCCGGCTACCGCCGCGGCGAAGGCGCTGGCGGCCGCTTCCGGGGAGGGGAACCGTTCCTGCGCGTAGCCCAGCAAGGGTAACGACAGTAACAGAGCGCTTAACATAACCTTTTTCATTATCTGCTCCGGTTAACGGCGATGAAATTCATGATGTTCAGAAAAATGTTCCCGCGCGGCGGCGCGTTGCTCGGTGTTTAAGTGGCTGCCGCGACGGCTTTCCAGGCCGCGTAGCTGTTGCGATTGCCATGACGGCGATCGACTGTCGTTCCCGCTAAACACATTGGCGTGCATATTCTGGCGAAATGCCTGACGCTGCTGCGGCGTAGAGGACGCGATCCGCTGATGCGCCGCGTTACGCTGTTGCTGCGATAAGGGATGCTGCTGCGTCTGGGATTTCAGCGTCGCGCTATGCTGCTGCGCCGTCTGTCGACGCGCGCTGTCATACTGATTGTCATAACCGCGATAATTATTACGGCGGGCTATCTGATTTAATTGTTGTGAGGCCGCTTTACGCTGGGCATCGCGGGTGCCTGGCGCTGGCAAAGAAGCGTTCGCTGTATGGCTGCGCTGTTGGAATTGCGTCATGGCCGCCTGGCGCTGACTGTCGCGAGACACTGGCGCTTGCTGCGTTGCGCTTAACCCGCCGCTAACATTGGTGGGATGGAACCGTTGCGCAACGGTATTATTCGGATAGGGGACGCCATTGCGCCAGGCGGGATTATGCTGCCAGCCCATCGTTTGGCCCGGCAGGTTTTGCCCGGATATCCGGTTGAAATTATTGACATTGATGTTGATATTATCGCCATTGTGTTGATAACCGTTACCACCATGATGGTAATCATCATCATGATGGTCGTCGTCATGGTGGTGATGATCGTCGTCATCCCAGTCTATGCTGCTGAACAACGCATAGGTGGTGGCGACGCCCAGACTATAACCAAAACCTTTAACAAAACTATCGGCAAACTGCTGTCCCGGAGGGGGCGGTAAATACACCGGCGGATAAGCGGTATTGGGCCAGGCGCCATACACCGTCGCGGGGTTATAGTTCGGCACGTACACCACCTGCGGATTCGCGGGTTCAATTTTGATGACGGTCGACGGTGTCGCTGGCGTACTGGCGGATGTGGTGGTTGTCGTCGTGACGGCGGTAGAAGCGCTGGACTTCGGCACGCTGGTGACGGTTTGCTGCGGCGTTGATTTTAGCGAACCGGTTTGTTGAGCGAGCAGACGCAACCTTTGCACCGCATCCATCACATCCTGTGGCTGGGCTAAGAACGCATCGCCCAGGTTTTGCACCCATTGCGGATTCTCGCCCATAAGCGCCATCAACTGGGGAAAGGCGACCAGCGATTTGACGCTGGGATCCCACGGTTGGCTGGCCACCGCCTGAATAGCGACATCGCCCTGCAGCGTGGGGTTATCTCGCGACCACTGGACGGCCTGAACCACGTTCGCCGGGTAGGTGGAGGCCATGAGCACCTGCGAAAGCAGGGCATCGGGATAAAGCGCGACAGGCGCGACCCATTGATCGATTTGCGCAGTGGTAAAGGTCGTTTTCGCGACAGGCGCGGGCACAGCGGTCTGCGTTGGCTCAGGGGCGGGAGCTGCCGCCTGCGCGGGCGCTTCGGGAGCGCGGCTTTTAACATACAGTACGCCCGAAGCGGCAAATAACCCGGCACTGCAGACAAGGGCAATGAGATGGGGTTTAAAGGGCAACGTCATTTTATCTCTCCCGATTCCAGAGAATCGCTATGGTCATTATGCCTGCCGCCGACGGGGTGCAGTTTCGCGTGAGTATAAAGGGACGATAGTTTAATTTTTAGCTAATGTTGGGATCGATAGCGTTACGTGACGATCAAAGCACGAAATGAGGTAAGCATTTATGGCTGTAGCTCCCGTCTCAGTAGAGCATTAGACCATCCTTAACGATTCAGCCACTTTTTTATGTTGCTTTTTTGTAAACAGATTAACACTTAAAGAAAATCCTGTTATTGTGCCGTATGCGGTACCGGGCATTTACCCTACTAACTACTGTCTCACAGGAGCGTGAAGAGAATCGCCCATCAACAAAAGCGCCGCATTATGACAATGAGAGCGAGGAGATATCGTCGTGCTAGAAGAATACCGTAAGCACGTAGCTGAGCGTGCTGCCCAGGGGATTGTGCCGAAACCTTTAGACGCAACCCAAATGGCTGCGCTTGTCGAGCTGCTGAAGACCCCGCCTGTGGGCGAAGAAGAATTCCTGTTAGACCTGTTGATCAACCGCGTTCCTCCTGGCGTAGATGAAGCCGCTTATGTTAAAGCCGGTTTTCTCGCTGCTGTCGCGAAAGGCGACACCACCTCCCCGCTGGTCTCCCCAGAAAAAGCCATTGAACTGCTGGGCACTATGCAGGGTGGTTACAACATTCATCCGCTGATTGATGCGCTGGACGATGCGAAACTGGCGCCGATTGCTGCCAAAGCGCTGTCTCACACCCTGCTGATGTTCGATAACTTCTACGACGTAGAAGAGAAAGCCAAAGCGGGCAATGAATATGCCAAACAGGTGATGCAATCCTGGGCCGACGCCGAATGGTTCCTGAGCCGTCCGCCGCTGGCGGAAAAAATCACCGTCACTGTTTTCAAAGTGACCGGCGAAACGAATACCGACGATCTCTCTCCGGCGCCGGATGCGTGGTCGAGACCGGATATCCCGTTACATGCGCAGGCGATGCTGAAAAACGCCCGTGAAGGCATTGAGCCGGATCAGCCAGGCGTTGTTGGCCCCATCAAACAAATCGAAGCATTGCAGAAAAAAGGCTACCCGCTGGCCTACGTGGGTGACGTGGTGGGCACCGGTTCTTCCCGTAAATCCGCGACCAACTCCGTGCTGTGGTTCATGGGCGATGACATCCCGAACGTGCCGAACAAGCGCGGCGGCGGTCTGTGCCTCGGCGGCAAAATTGCGCCTATCTTCTTTAACACTATGGAAGATGCGGGCGCACTGCCGATTGAAGTTGACGTTTCTAACCTGAATATGGGCGATGTGATTGACGTCTACCCGTACAAAGGCGAAGTGCGCAACCACGAAACCGGCGAGCTACTGGCAACCTTCGAACTGAAAACCGACGTGCTGATCGACGAAGTGCGTGCCGGTGGCCGTATTCCGCTGATCATCGGCCGTGGCCTGACCACCAAAGCGCGTGAAGCGCTGGGTCTGCCGCACTCTGATGTATTCCGTCAGGCAAAAGACGTGGCGGAAAGCAGCCGTGGCTTCTCGCTGGCGCAGAAAATGGTCGGTCGCGCCTGCGGCGTGAAAGGTATCCGTCCGGGCGCATACTGCGAACCGAAAATGACCTCCGTCGGTTCTCAGGATACTACTGGCCCGATGACCCGCGATGAGCTGAAAGACCTGGCCTGTCTGGGATTCTCCGCCGATCTGGTCATGCAGTCGTTCTGTCACACCGCAGCCTATCCGAAGCCGGTTGACGTGACCACGCACCACACGCTGCCGGACTTCATTATGAACCGCGGCGGTGTCTCTCTGCGTCCGGGCGACGGCGTGATCCACTCCTGGCTGAACCGTATGCTGCTGCCGGATACCGTGGGGACCGGTGGTGACTCCCATACCCGTTTCCCGATTGGTATCTCTTTCCCGGCGGGTTCTGGTCTGGTGGCGTTTGCCGCCGCGACCGGCGTGATGCCGCTGGATATGCCGGAATCGGTGCTGGTGCGCTTCAAAGGCAAAATGCAGCCGGGCATCACCCTGCGCGATCTGGTCCATGCCATCCCGCTGTACGCCATCAAACAGGGCCTGCTGACCGTTGAGAAGAAAGGCAAGAAAAACATCTTCTCTGGCCGCATCCTGGAAATCGAAGGTCTGCCGGATCTGAAAGTGGAGCAGGCGTTTGAGCTGACCGATGCTTCTGCCGAGCGTTCCGCTGCGGGTTGTACCATCAAGCTGAACAAAGAGCCGATCGTTGAATACCTGACCTCCAACATCGTCCTGCTGAAGTGGATGATTGCGGAAGGCTACGGCGACCGTCGTACGCTGGAACGTCGTATCCAGGGTATGGAAAAATGGCTGGCGGATCCGCAGCTGCTGGAAGCCGATGCTGACGCGGAATACGCGGCAGTGATCGACATCGATCTGGCGGAGATCAAAGAGCCAATCCTGTGTGCGCCGAACGATCCGGACGACGCGCGTCTGCTGTCTGACGTGCAGGGCGAGAAGATCGACGAAGTGTTCATCGGCTCCTGCATGACCAACATCGGCCACTTCCGTGCCGCCGGTAAGCTGCTGGATAACCATAAAGGCCAGTTGCCAACCCGCCTGTGGGTAGCGCCGCCAACCCGTATGGACGCTGCGCAGCTCACCGAAGAAGGTTACTACAGTGTGTTCGGTAAGAGCGGTGCGCGTATTGAGATCCCTGGTTGTTCCCTGTGTATGGGTAACCAGGCGCGTGTGGCTGACGGTGCGACGGTGGTTTCCACCTCTACCCGTAACTTCCCGAACCGTTTAGGCACTGGTGCGAACGTCTTCCTGGCTTCTGCGGAGCTGGCGGCGGTGGCGGCGCTTATCGGCAAACTGCCGACGCCGGAAGAGTACCAGACCTTTGTGGCGCAGGTGGATAAGACGGCGGTGGATACCTACCGTTACCTGAACTTCGACCAGCTCTCTCAGTACACTGAGAAAGCGGACGGCGTGATTTTCCAGACTGCGGTTTAATTTGCCTGACGGTGTCAGGCTTACCATGCCTACGCCTCTTATTGCCCGGTGGCGGCTACGCTTACCGGGCCTACAACACCCATCGCAACTGCGGTGGGTTTTTATTTTCATTCCGCCTGCTGTTCCCGCTTTTTTTCTTCTCCGCTGCTGCGATAATGACTGTAAGGGCTTTGCAGAGGAAAACAATTATGGATTACGAATTTCTGCGCGACGTTACCGGAGGGGTAAAAGTACGAATGTCGATGGGCCACGAGGTGGTCGGTCACTGGTTTAATGAAGAGGTTAAAGACAATCTCTCGCTACTGGATGAAGTAGAACAAGCCGCGCGTACGGTCAAAGGCAGCGAACGCTCCTGGCAACGAGCAGGGCATGAATACACGATCTGGATGGACGGCGAAGAGATGATGATTCGCGCCAATCAGCTGGATTTTTCCGGCGATGAGATGGAAGAGGGGATGAGTTATTACGATGAAGAGAGTTTATCCCTGTGCGGCATGGAGGATTTTCTGCGGGTCGTCGCCGCGTATCGGGAATTCGTCAGTAAAGCCTGACCCTCTCTTCGTTATTGTCCCGCAACGCCAGTCGAGGACAGTTGGGGGCGTAGTGGAAACGAAATCACCACACATTCCAGCCGGGAGTATCCCGGCTTTTTTATTGCAGAATGATTTTTTGATTTTTATTAATCATTTTAAAACTGTGATCTGACGCGTTTGTGATCTTAATTTGATTGAATATAATCGTTATGATTTTATTCAATCACAACAAGCAACAGGCGGTAAGACCATGAACATCAAAAAAGCAATAGAGCGCGTACCCGGCGGCATGATGGTCGTACCGCTCGTTATTGGCGCAGTCATTAACACCTTCGCCCCGCAGGCGCTTGAGATCGGCGGTTTTACCACCGCCTTATTTAAAAACGGCGCGGCGCCGCTGATTGGCGCTTTTCTGCTATGTATGGGAGCCGGTATCAGTGTGAAAGCCGCGCCCCAGGCGCTATTGCAGGGCGGGACGATTACGCTCACTAAGTTGCTTGTCGCCATCGGGATTGGCCTGGGCGTGGAGCATCTTTTCGGCGCGGAGGGTATTTTTGGCCTGAGCGGCGTGGCGATTATCGCGGCGATGAGCAATTCGAATGGCGGACTTTATGCTGCGCTGGTAGGCGAATTCGGCAATGAGCGCGATGTCGGCGCTATCTCTATTTTGTCTCTTAATGATGGCCCTTTCTTTACGATGATTGCGCTGGGCGCGGCAGGGATGGCGAACATTCCCATTATGGCGCTGGTGGCGGTGCTGGTTCCGCTGGTTGTCGGCATGATCCTCGGCAATCTTGATCCTCATATGCGCGATTTTTTGACCAAAGGCGGCCCGCTGCTCATTCCTTTCTTTGCTTTTGCGCTGGGGGCGGGCATCAACCTGGAAATGTTACTGCAAGGCGGACTTGCCGGAATTCTGCTCGGCGTGCTGACAACGTTTGTTGGCGGTTTCTTTAATATCCGCGCAGATCGTCTGGTTGGCGGAACTGGCATTGCCGGGGCGGCGGCCTCCAGCACCGCGGGTAATGCCGTTGCGACGCCGCTGGCTATTGCGCAGGCCGACCCTTCGCTCGCCGAGGTGGCCGCTGCTGCCGCTCCGCTGATTGCCGCCTCGGTGATCACCACGGCAATCCTGACGCCAGTGTTGACCTCCTGGGTTGCGAAAAAACAGGCGCGTCAGGCTTCTTTGGAGAAAAACGCATGAAAATGATAGTCATCGCCGATGATTTTACCGGATCGAATGATACCGGTGTCCAGTTGGCGAAGAAGGGGGCGAGAACGGAAGTCATGTTGAGCGCGTCGCAAAAACCGTCCCGCCGCGCCGATGTGTTAGTCATTAACACCGAAAGCCGGGCGATGCCCGCAGATCAGGCGGCATCTGCCGTTTATGCCGCGCTTTCCCCGTGGTGTGAGACATCGCCAGCGCCACTGGTGTACAAAAAAATCGACTCTACATTTCGCGGCAATATCGGCGCCGAAGTGACGGCGGCTATGCGCGCCAGTCAGCGAAAACTGGCCGTTATCGCCGCTGCGATCCCTGCGGCCGGACGCACGACGCTTGAAGGAAAATGTCTGGTTAATGGCGTCCCGCTACTGGAAACCGAATTTGCCAGCGATCCGAAAACGCCCATTGTCTCTTCCCGTATTGCCGAGATAGTGGCGTTGCAAAGTGAGATCCCTGTGTATGAAGTCTTTTTGCAGGATGTTCGACGCGGTGGGTTAAGCGCCTTACTTACGGCTTATGCGGCTGAGGGCGAAGGGATTATCGTCGTGGATGCGGTGGAAGAGCGGGACCTGACGTTGATTGCGCAAGCAGCGTGTGAACAACCGTCGATGCCGCTGCTCGTCGGCGCCGCTGGTCTGGCGAATGCGTTGCCGGTTGAACTTTTTATGCAAGACCGGCAGCGGCTGCCGGTACTGGTGGTGGCCGGTTCGATGAGCGAAGCCACGCGACGTCAGGTGGATAATGCGCTGTGCCGGGGACGTGCGGAGGTCGTGGATATCGATGCCGCGCGCATGGTGTCGGATAGCGCGGAGCAGGAAATCGCGTCTGTCGTAGAGCAGGCCTGCGCGCTGTTAAGTCAGCATCGACATACGATTTTACGCACCAGCCGTCGCGCAGAAGATCGACAGTTAATCGACGCGTTGTGCGAAAAATCCGCGATGAGCCGTCAGCAATTGGGCGAGCGACTGAGCCAGCGGCTTGGCGTCGTCACGTTAAACATTATCGAGCAGGCGCGGATTGGCGGGTTGTTTCTGACCGGCGGCGATATCGCTACCGCCGTCGCCGGCGCGCTTGGCGCTGAAGGTTATCGCATTCAGAGCGAGGTGGCGCCCTGTATTCCCTGTGGAACGTTTGTAAACAGCGAAATTGACGATCTGCCGGTCATTACCAAAGCGGGCGGATTCGGTTCAGACAGTACGTTGTGTGACGCGCTTTATTATATTGAGGAGATGTATTGTGGAGACTAAAACCGTTGCCATTACCATGGGCGATCCAGCGGGCATTGGGCCGGAAATTATTGTTAAAGCGCTAAGCGAAGACGGTCTCAACGGCGCGCCGCTGGTGGTTATTGGATGCCTCGCAACGTTGAAACGTTTACAGGCGAAGGGCATTACGCCGAACGTCGAGTTACGGGCCATTGAACGGGTTGCCGAAGCGCGTTTTGCGCCCGGCATCATTCATGTGATTGATGAGCCGCTGGCGCAGCCGGAGGCGCTGGAGGCCGGGAAAGTTCAGGCGCAGGCGGGGGATTTAGCGTATCGCTGCGTGAAGCGCGCCACCGAGTTAGCGTTACGGGGCGACGTACAGGCTATCGCTACCGCGCCGCTGAATAAAGAGGCGCTGCACCTGGCAGGGCACAACTATCCGGGCCATACCGAGCTGCTTGCGACCCTGACCCATAGCCGTGATTACGCGATGGTACTTTACACCGATAAACTAAAAGTGATTCACGTTTCAACGCATATCGCGCTGCGTAAATTCCTTGATACGTTAAGTACCGCGCGTGTCGAAACGGTGATTGGTATTGCTGATACTTTCCTCAAGCGTGTGGGTTACGTTAAACCGCGTATCGCCGTGGCAGGCGTGAATCCTCATGCGGGCGAGAATGGCCTGTTTGGCGATGAAGAGACGCGTATCCTGACGCCAGCCATTACCGATACCCGCGCAAAAGGCATGGACGTTTATGGGCCGTGCCCGCCGGATACTGTATTTCTCCAGGCTTATGAGGGGCAGTATGATATGGTGGTGGCGATGTATCATGACCAGGGGCATATCCCGTTGAAATTGCTTGGCTTTTATGATGGCGTGAATATCACCGCGGGGCTGCCGTTTATTCGGACCTCTGCCGATCATGGCACCGCATTTGATATCGCCTGGACGGGAAAAGCAAAATCTGAGAGCATGGCCGTATCGATCAAACTGGCAATGCAACTGGCATAATTCCCTGTTATGAAAGGACAACACCGTCTGGATCTCATTGTGGCGTATCTGAAAAACCATACGCTGGTTACGGTAGAACAGCTGGTTGAGGCGGTTGACGCATCACCAGCCACTATCCGTCGCGATTTGATCAAGCTGGATGAGCAGGGCGTGATCAGCCGTAGTCATGGCGGCGTGGCGCTGCGGCGTTTTGAACCCGCCCAGCCCACCACCAATGAAAAACAACTGCGATCGCCTGCTGAAAAACGGGCGATCGCACGCGTTGCCGCATCGCTGGTGAATGCTGGCGATGCCGTCGTGCTGGATGCCGGTACGACAATGATGGAGCTGGCGAAATGCTTAACCCATCTTCCTCTGCGGGTCATCACCGTCGATCTGCATATTGCGCTGTTTTTAGCTGAGTTCCGGCAAATTGAAGTGACGATTGTCGGCGGTCGTATCGATGACAGCAGTCAGTCCTGTATCGGTGAGCATGGGCGTAAGCTGTTGCGCAGCGTTTATCCGAACATCGCGTTTATGAGCTGTAATTCATGGGGGGTAAAAACGGGCGTGACGACCCCAACGGAAGATAAGGCCGGGCTTAAACAGGAGATTATTGCTAATGCGCAGCGCAAAGTGTTGCTGGCGGACAGCAGTAAGTATGGCGCGCATTCGCTCTTTAATGTGGTGCCGCTTGAGCGCTTTAATGATGTGATTACCGATGTCAATCTGCCGACGTCAGCGCAGGTTGAACTGAAAGGGCGCGCTTTTGCGCTAACGCTGGTGCAGCCGGAGTGACAGCGCCGTCAGGCGCTGCCAGTGGTGAATCAGACCGCAGAAATATTGCGGCCGTAGTAAATCTCGCGCATCTCTTTCCACAGCGCGGCGGTGATCTCCTGGCGTTCGGTTTCAGTGAGATCTTCCGGTTTGGTGTGAAACATGTAGTGCTTAAGATCGAACTCTTTAAGCAGCATCTTGGTATGGAAAATATTTTCCTGATACACGTTTACATCCACCATGTCATACAGCGACTTCATATCTTCCGACATAAAATTCTGAATAGAATTAATCTCATGATCGATAAAGTGCTTCATACCGTTGACGTCGCGCGTAAAGCCGCGCACGCGGTAATCGATGGTGACAATATCGGACTCTAGCTGGTGGATCAGGTAATTGAGCGCTTTTAGCGGTGAAATCACCCCGCAGGTTGACACTTCGATGTCGGCGCGAAAGGTGCATAGCCCGCCTTCCGGATGGCTTTCCGGATAGGTATGCACACAGATATGGCTCTTATCGAGGTGCGCCACCACGGTTTCCGGCAGCGGGCCGGGATGTTCGGTTTGATCGATAAGTTTCGGGTCGATCGGCTCTTCGCTCACCAGAATCGTGACGCTGGCGCCCTGGGGTTCATAATCCTGACGGGCGATGTTCAGGATGTTCGCGCCGATAATGGAGCAGGTCTCCGACAGGATCTCGGTCAGTCGGTTGGCGTTATAGAGTTCATCGATATAGGCGATATAGCCATCGCGCTCTTCTGCGGTTTTGG
The DNA here is from genome assembly GCF_026247685.1 of Salmonella sp. 2018103. NCBI lineage: Bacteria > Pseudomonadati > Pseudomonadota > Gammaproteobacteria > Enterobacterales > Enterobacteriaceae > Salmonella > Salmonella sp. 2018103. Next base: position 3,647,711 of record NZ_CP111029.1, on the reverse strand, counting down.
CGTAGCAGATATCGTAAATACAAAAACTCAGGCTTTTCGTCAGATTGTTAAAGCCATGCAGTTTCAGCTTTTTCAATTTTTATCACCTCCTTAACGTCACTGTGCGGACAGTGCGTCATGTAGATATTGCGGTAGCGCAAATGCAGCGGCATGAATAGCCGGGTTGTAATAGCGACATTTGAGGCCGGCGGCATGAAAACGCGCCTGAATAATTTCGCTCGACAGGTGACGAAGAGCGTCGTTGTTCGTCGCCCAGGCGAAGGTCATGATGCCGCCGTAATAGGTCGGAATCGCCGCCTGGTAGAAGCCGACATCGCTGAAGTAATGACTCAGTTTGCGGTGGCTGTCGAGCGCTTCATCCTGTTGCAGGAAGCACACGCCGTTCTGGGCGACAAAAATGCCGCCCGGATTCAGGCAACGCTTACAGCCTTCATAAAAGGCGGAGGTAAACAGGCTTTCGCCGGGGCCTATCGGATCGGTACAGTCGGAAATGATCACATCAAAGGTCTGATGGGTCTGATTGACGAAATTCACGCCGTCGTCGATTACCAGCGTAAAGCGCGGATCGTCGTAGCTGCCGGCATTGTGGTTGGGTAAATACTGGCGGCAAAACGAGACTACGCCAGCGTCGATCTCCACCATGGTGATGGTTTCGACGTTTTTATGCCGGGTAACTTCACGTAGCATTGCGCCGTCGCCGCCGCCGATAATCAGAACGTGTTTCGCATGACCGTGCGCCAGCAGCGGGACGTGGGTCATCATTTCATGATAAATAAACTCGTCGCGTTCGGTGGTCTGTACCACGCCGTCCAGCGCCATCACGCGGCCAAAAGCGGCGTTTTCAAAGATGATTAAATCCTGGTGATCGGTTTTTTCATGATACAGAACGTTGTCTACGGCAAAGTACTGACCAAACTGGTCGTGTAGCGTTTCATGCCACATCGTATTTTCGGCCATTGGCTGATACCTCCATTGTTAACACCCGTAAAAAAAGGGCGCAACATCATAGCTAACAATGACCGTGGATGCACGGTCATTATTTCAGCAATAGGATCGCGGAGGATTATTTAACGTAGGCTAACAGGCTCAGAGAATCACGGGCCAGAGCTTTGCATTTTTTAGCGACCGGAATACCGATGCCGCTAAGATCGCGGTAGCTGTCTTCGCCCAACGATTTCATATCGAAGGTGTCGTAGTTACTCAGGTCCCACTGATTTTGCTGGGCAAAAAAGACCAGCGCACGGCGAATCTGACTGTTGGGTAAATTTTGGTAACCACAGTCATTTTTCAGAAAAACGAAAACCGCCGTTAAATCGGCCATATCTTCGGCTTCGGATTCAGTAAGCGCATAGCTATTTGCGCATAAGGCCATCAGGCTGCCAAACAACACGGGTCTGAAAAACGTCTTCATTGCTTCTACCACGGCATCAGGGAAAGTCAACGTTAGCATACTGAGAACGTAGCGACGACTTTTATTATCAGGATTGGTCGCGGCGTTTTCATTCTTATTGTATTGCTGTCAGGAATGGTAAAGACGTGTTGCTGGCTTGACCTTCCCGTTAGGGCAGGGTCTAAGCTTAGACACCCGCCTGTTCATTATAAGGAAATGATTATGTTACGCCGTGATTTCTTAAAATATTCAGTGGCGCTGGGGGTTGCATCAGCGCTGCCGCTGTGGAGCCGCGCCGCTTTTGCCGCCGAACGTCCCGCGTTGCCTATTCCTGACCTGTTAACGGCAGATGCGAGCAACCGTATGCAGTTGATTGTTAAAGCCGGACAGTCGACATTCGCCGGTAAGAACGCGACAACCTGGGGCTACAACGGTAATTTGCTGGGGCCAGCGGTACAGCTCCACAAAGGAAAAAGTGTGACCGTTGATATCCATAACCAACTGGCCGAAGACACGACGCTTCACTGGCATGGTCTGGAGATTCCGGGCATCGTCGACGGCGGCCCGCAGGGGATTATTCCCGCAGGCGGAACCCGCACGGTGACGTTTACACCGGAGCAACGCGCCGCGACCTGCTGGATTCATCCGCATAAACACGGCAAAACCGGGCGCCAGGTGGCGATGGGCCTTGCCGGACTGGTGCTGATTGAAGATGACGAGATTCGCAAATTGCGCCTGCCGAAACAGTGGGGCATCGATGATGTGCCGGTGATCATTCAGGACAAACGCTTCTCCGCCGATGGTCAGATTGATTATCAACTGGATATTATGACCGCCGCCGTCGGCTGGTTTGGCGATACGCTGCTGACCAATGGCGCTATCTATCCGCAGCATTCTGCGCCGAAAGGCTGGCTACGTCTGCGCTTGCTAAATGGCTGTAATGCGCGTTCGCTGAATATCGCCGCCAGCGATAATCGCCCGCTTTATGTGATCGCCAGCGACGGCGGCCTGCTGGCGGAGCCGGTGAAAGTCACCGAACTGCCGTTATTAATGGGCGAGCGTTTTGAAGTGCTGGTGGATATCAGCGACGGGAAAGCCTTTGATCTGGTGACCCTGCCGGTCAACCAGATGGGAATGGCGATCGCTCCGTTTGATAAACCGCATCCGGTGATGCGTATCCAGCCGCTGCGGATTACCGCCTCCGGTACGCTGCCGGATACGTTGACGACGATGCCTGCGTTGCCGTCGCTGGAAGGGCTAACGGTGCGCAACCTGAAACTGTCGATGGACCCGCGTCTTGATATGATGGGGATGCAAATGCTGATGAAGAAATATGGCGCTCAGGCGATGAGCGGCATGGATCATGACAGCATGAACGCGCATATACAGGGCGGCAATATGGGGCATGGCGAGATGGATCATGGCAACATGGATCACAGCGGGATGAATCATGGCGCGATGGGCAATATGAATCACGGCGGAAAATTCGACTTCCATAACGCTAACTTTATCAACGGCCAGGTCTTCGATATGAACAAACCGATGTTCGCGGCGCAAAAAGGCCGACATGAACGTTGGGTGATTTCCGGCGTGGGCGACATGATGCTGCATCCTTTCCATATTCACGGCACGCAGTTCCGTATTCTGTCAGAGAACGGCAAAGCGCCAGCAGCGCACAGAACGGGCTGGAAGGATACGGTACGCGTTGAGGGCGGTATCAGCGAAGTGTTGGTCAAGTTCGATCACGACGCGCCGAAGGAACATGCCTATATGGCGCACTGTCATCTGTTAGAACATGAAGATACGGGAATGATGTTAGGATTTACGGTCTAATCGCTGTCTCCGACGCAGGCCGGGTAAGGAGAAGCCGCCACCCGGCACAATGCCCGGCATACGCCGGGCATTAATGGTTATTTCGCGTCGTCAGGCAAAGCATAGGCCACGATATAGTCGCCCATCTTCGTACCAAACGAACCGTGGCCTCCGGCAGAAACGACCACGTACTGCTTACCGTTTACCTCATAGGTCATCGGCGTTGCCTGGCCTCCGGCGGGTAAACGTCCCTGCCACAGTTTTTCCCCGTTGCTCATGTTATAAGCGCGCAGGTAGTTGTCGGCGGTCGCGGCAATGAACAGTACGTTACCGGCGGTTGAGATTGGCCCGCCGAGCATGGGCATCCCCATGTTGAACGGCACCGGAACCGGCATCGGGAACGGCATACTGTCGCGCGGCGTCCCTATACGTTTCTTCCATACGATTTCATTGGTCTTCAGATCCAACGCGGAAATATAGCCCCAGGCCGGTTGTTTACACGGCAGGCCAAACGGCGAAAGGAACGGATTCAGCGTGACGCCGAATGGTACGCCGTACTGTGGCTGAATACCTGCTTCTGTACCGGTACCTTTCGCGTCTTTCGGCGGCTCCATCGGATTACCCGGGCCGCGTGGGATCAGCTTCGAGACAAACGGCAGCGCCATCGGGTTAGCGATAGCGACCTGACGGTCTGGATCGACGGAAATACCGCCCCATTCAAACATCCCCAGGTTGCCAGGGAATACCAATGTCCCCTGCTCGGACGGTGGAGTGAAGATACCTTCATAGCGCAACTGGTGGAACATAACGCGGCACACCAGTTGGTCGAACATGGTCGCGCCCCACATATCCGCGCCGGAGAGATCTTTTTTCGGGCGGAAGGTTAAATCAGAGAACGGCTGAGTTTTGGCGACGTAATCGCCTTTTGCCGCGCCCTGTGGGACCGGTTTTTCCGGAGCGGGCACGACCAGCTCGCCATTACGTCTGTCGAGCACAAAGATATTACCGGTTTTCGCTGGCGCATAGATAACCGGAACGGTGGTACCGTTAACGGTGATATCCGCCAGCGTCGGCTGTGCCGGCAGGTCCATATCCCACAGATCGTGATGGACGGTCTGATAACTCCAGGCCAGTTTCCCGGTGGTGGCATTCAGCGCCAGGATGGAGCTGGCATAACGTTCCTGCTCCGGCGTGCGGTTACCGCCCCAGATATCCGGCGTGGTCACGCCCATCGGCAGATAGACCAGATCCAGTTTCGCATCATAGGCGGCAGGCGCCCAGGAGTTCGGCGAGTTAAAGGTAAAAGCGTGCTCATCGGCTGGAATCGCGTTCGGATCTTTCGCCCCCGGATCGAAGGCCCACAGTAGCTTACCGGTATTAACGTCAAAACCACGGATAACGCCGGACGTTTCGCGGGTAGAGAAGTTATCCGTGACCGAACCGGCAATGACGATCGTTTTATCGGTGATAATCGGCGGCGACGTCGGTTCATACAGTCCCGGCGTGGTGTCCGGCATATTGGTTTGCAGATTCAGGACGCCTTTATTGGCGAAGGTTTCACACAGCTTGCCGGTTTCGGCATTCACCGCGAAAAGGCGACCGTCATTGACCGGGAGGATAATGCGGCGCGGACAGTCGGCGATGACCTCCGGCGAGGCGGTATCCGCTTTGGCCTCATGATAAGAGACGCCGCGGCAGGTCACATGCTGGAAAGACGAATCGGTCTTCAACTGAGGATCAAAATGCCACTTCTCTTTACCGCTGGCGGCGTCCAGTGCGAACAGACGCTGGTGAGCCGTACACAGGTAGAGCGTATCGCCGACTTTAATCGGGGTCACTTCGTTGGTGATTTCGCCCGGATCGTTGGGTTGTTTCAGATCGCCGGTGCGGAAGACCCACGCTTCTTTCAGTTGGTGAACGTTATCCGCAGTGATCTGTTTCAGCGGTGAATAGCGTTGGCCTTCCTGATTACGTCCATAGGCCGGCCAGTCTTCGTCGGCGATCGACGAGCTTGTTGCGGCGGGCGTGGCGTCGGCGCGAAGCGTACCGTTGATCTCCTGCGGGTCGTTGAAGCCAGCCCAGGTCAGAATGCCGCCGCTAATCAGCAGCGCCACGACCAGCGCCGCCACAGCGCCGCTGGAAGGAACCACCAGCCGATGCCAGACAAACGGCAATATTAGCCAGATGCCGAAAAACACCAGAATATCGCTACGCGGCGTGAGCGCCCAGAAGTCGAACCCGACTTCCCACACGCCCCAAATCATTGTCGCCAGCAGCAGGGCGGCATACAGCCACAGCGCGGCACGTTTACTGCGCCATAGCAATCCGGCCACAACCAGCATCACAAGGCCCGCGATGGGGTAGTACCAGGAACCGCCAATAGCAACCAGCCAGACACCTCCGATAAGAAGATACAGCCCGCAAAGTGCTGCAAAGAGGGCCGTCAGCGTCACGAGTAATCGTGGCGATCGTGCGTTATTTTCTGCCATAAAAAGACACCATCCCAAATTGTTAATTTTTTAGTAGCAATTAAGTATAGGAATTAACATGTGTGATCGTAATCACAAAATGAGCTTTCTTATCAAATGCCGCGAATGAATACGTTTGCTGTTATACTGCGTGCCTTGCGCGTCAATGCGGCGTTATTAGTCACCGGCATTGAGTGATTTGTTTTTAAATCATATGGTTATAAATATGAAACATACTGTTGAAGTCATGATCCCCGAAGCGGAGATCAAAGCACGTATTGCCGAGCTGGGTCGTCAGATTACCGAACGTTATAAAGACAGCGGCAGTGAAATGGTGCTGGTAGGTCTGTTGCGTGGCTCATTTATGTTTATGGCGGACCTGTGCCGTGAAGTCCAGGTTCCTCATGAAGTCGATTTTATGACCGCCTCCAGTTATGGTAGCGGCATGTCCACCACCCGCGACGTGAAAATCCTCAAAGATCTGGATGAGGATATTCGCGGTAAAGACGTGCTGATTGTCGAAGACATTATTGATTCCGGTAATACGCTGTCGAAGGTCCGTGAAATCCTGGGCCTGCGCGAGCCGAAATCGCTGGCGATTTGTACGCTGCTGGATAAACCGTCTCGTCGCGAAGTGGACGTGCCGGTTGAGTTCGTTGGCTTTTCGATTCCGGACGAATTTGTAGTCGGTTACGGTATCGACTACGCCCAGCGTTATCGCCATCTACCGTATGTTGGTAAAGTGGTGCTGCTGGACGAGTAAGAGCAGAAATGCCGGATGGCGTCGCTAAAGCGACTTATCCGGCCTATAGCTAATGGCTTATTGGTGGGGAATGTATTTCAGACTTAGGGCGGAGATACCCTTATGATAGCCGTTCTCCAGCGTTTTTTTGTTGGTGGCGGTGACGTCAAGATCGCGCAGCAGGCCATCATTGATACTGTACGCCCAGCCGTGAATGGTCACATTCTGCCCGCGTTTCCACGCTGACTGCATAATGGTGGAATGCCCCAGGTTATAGACCTGCTCCATGACGTTCAATTCATAGAGCGCGTCCAGACGTTGCTCTTCGGGCATTTTTCCCAACAGCGAGCTATGTTTAAGCCAGATGTCGCGGATATGCAGCAACCAGTTATTAATCAAGCCCAGCTCAGGGTTTTCTACCGCAGCCTTGATACCGCCGCAACCGGAGTGGCCGCAAATGATAATATGCTCAACTTCCAGAACATCTACCGCATACTGAACCACGGAGAGACAGTTCAGATCGGTGTGAATAACCAGGTTAGCCACATTACGGTGAACAAACAATTCGCCCGGTTCAAGCCCGGTTAAACGCTCTGCGGGAACGCGGCTGTCGGAACATCCAATCCATAGAAAGCGCGGTTTTTGCGCTTGCGCCAGTTTCTCAAAAAATCCGGGGTCCTCTTCCACCAGCATTTTTGACCATAGTGCATTGTTGCTGATGAGTGTATCTATGTCTTTCATGGAAGTTAACGACCTGTAACCAAATAAGTGCGTTGGGCTAATATAGGGCAACTCCGTAGTTATTTAAACCATATATAAAGTGTAAGAACGTAAAGTAAGTGAGAATTTATGACCATTGCGCTGGAACTTCAACAACTTAAAAAAACCTATCCCGGCGGCGTTCAGGCGCTGCGCGGCATAGATTTGCAGGTCGAAGCGGGGGATTTTTACGCGCTTCTGGGGCCAAATGGAGCAGGGAAATCGACCACCATCGGTATTATCAGCTCATTGGTTAATAAAACGTCCGGGCGCGTTAATGTTTTTGGTTACGACCTGGAAAAAGACGTGGTTAACGCTAAGCGACAGCTTGGACTGGTGCCACAGGAGTTTAACTTTAACCCGTTTGAAACGGTGCAACAGATCGTAGTGAATCAGGCCGGTTATTACGGCGTGGAACATAAAGAGGCGGTTTTACGTAGCGAAAAGTATTTAAAACAGCTCGATCTGTGGGAAAAACGTCATGAACGCGCGCGGATGCTCTCCGGTGGGATGAAACGCCGCCTGATGATCGCCCGCGCATTGATGCATGAGCCTAAGCTATTGATTCTCGACGAGCCGACGGCGGGCGTCGATATCGAATTGCGTCGCTCGATGTGGGGATTCCTGAAAGACTTAAACGCCAAAGGCACCACGATTATTCTCACCACCCACTATCTGGAAGAGGCGGAAATGCTGTGCCGCAATATCGGTATTATTCAGCACGGCGAGCTGGTGGAAAATACCTCCATGAAAAATCTGCTTTCAAAGCTGAAATCGGAGACGTTTATTCTGGATTTAGCGCCAAAAAGCCCGCTGCCTAAGCTTGCGGGTTATCAATATCGTCTGGTGGATACCTCGACTCTGGAGGTTGAAGTGTTACGCGAGCAGGGGGTTAACAGCGTCTTTAGCCAACTGAGCGAGCAGGGGGTTCAGGTATTAAGTATGCGTAATAAAGCCAACCGTCTGGAAGAACTGTTTGTGTCGCTGGTGCATGAAAAACAAGGAGATCGCGCATGATGCAGCTTTACTGGGTTGCCCTTAAAAGCATCTGGGCGAAAGAGATCCACCGCTTTATGCGGATCTGGGTGCAAACGCTAGTGCCGCCTGTCATCACGATGACGCTCTATTTTATTATTTTCGGTAACCTGATCGGTTCGCGCATCGGCGAAATGCATGGTTTTAGCTATATGCAATTTATTGTGCCGGGCCTGATTATGATGGCGGTTATTACTAACTCCTACGCGAATGTCGCGTCGTCATTTTTTAGCGCCAAGTTTCAGCGCAATATTGAGGAACTGCTGGTCGCGCCGGTACCAACGCACGTGATTATCGCCGGATTTGTCGGCGGCGGCGTGGCGCGCGGGCTGTGCGTGGGGATTCTGGTGACGGCGATTTCGCTCTTTTTTGTGCCTTTCCAGGTGCATTCCTGGGTATTTGTCGCGCTAACGCTGATTCTGACCGCGATTCTGTTCTCGCTGGCCGGACTGCTGAACGCCGTGTTTGCGAAAACCTTTGACGATATCAGCCTGATCCCGACCTTTGTGCTGACGCCGCTGACCTACCTCGGCGGGGTATTTTACTCGCTGACGCTGCTGCCGCCGTTCTGGCAAGGGTTGTCGCACCTGAACCCGATCGTCTACATGATCAGCGGCTTCCGTTATGGTTTCCTGGGTATCCATGATGTGCCGCTGGTCACCACATTTGGCGTACTGGTGATCTTTATCGCCGCTTTCTACCTGCTGTGCTGGTCACTGATCCAGCGTGGGCGCGGGTTGCGCAGTTAAGCGTTGACAGGGGCGTTGGGTTGCGCTTCGCTTCATCCCATCTACGGGCCCGTAATATCAATGGGTTACGGGTCTGTAGGTGGGGGGAGGCTTGCTGAACCCCAACGCTTCTCTCAGCGAATCTGAATCTCCAGCGTGGCGGTAGCCTGGTATTCTCCGGTGTGGGGGACATGTCCGGTGGTATTGACCGGCGCGGCGGTGAACTCGGTGCTGCCTCTACCGTCGGCGTAATCTTCAATCGGCAATTCGGCGCTGCCGCCGGGAACGATGGTCTTATCGTATTTATCGGAAATCCGTATCCCTAAATTCTCATTGTCGGTTTTCAGGTATTCCGGGTTGTGCGGATCGGTTTCTCCATTCAATGACATTGACAGGTTGGTGCCGTCCGCCACGTTGCTACAGGTAAAGTTTACCTGAGTGGTGACGTGCGAGTTCTGCGGACTGTCGCCGAGGTGACGAATATCTTTGCCCTCAATATCCGGCAGCCTGACCTCGATAACCTGCCCGGCGTTGATGGAACAGGACTGCGGCACGGTAATGGTCCCGGACATGGTGACGTGCGCGATAGGGGGAATGGAGGGGGGAATATTATCTCCACTGCTGCCCGGCGTTTTTGATAAATAGAGATTCATGATCGTTGTTTGCGGGATCGAGATTTCTCCGACCAAAGGATGAGTAATATAAATCCTTACCGTGCCTTTATTACCCGCCGTCATTGATTTCATTTCTGCATCGCCACAGCCGCCTGCGGAGGCATCATTATTGCTGATTGAGGAAAACGGGACGGGAATATATTCGCCAAGCTTCCCGGCTATATACGCTTCGGTACCAATTTCCAGTTTGCCTGTCACGAGGACATAGTAATCCATATGTCCGTAGTATCGCGTCTCGCTGTGCGTGCCTTTCTGCGTCAGATCGCCGGTGGTCGCGGTGAAATAGTTGTACCCGCGATAATCACTGTTATCGCAGTCGCATTTAGCCGAATATTCTCCGCCTGCTGACCAGTGCTCTTCAACGATGGTTCCCGTCTGGTTCCCATCCGTATCGGTAATGGTTTGATTAAAACTAAAAGGAAAATCATGCGTGCCGCTGGTTGGTTGACACCAGCCGCTTCCGTTGCCCATCGTTCCGTCTGCCAGCGCATGGCCTGAAAATAGCGCCAACGCCAGCAGCATCCATAAATTCTTCATTGTGTTCCTCACTGGCAGACGGCGTTCGCCATCACTATGCCGTTCATATTTTTGCTGATATCCAGACGGTAATCCGCGCGGCAAGAGGCGCTTCCCCAGTTCACCAGGAGCAGGCCCTCTTCCGGCAGGCCGCTGAGGAAGACCTGGCCTTTATCGCCGACGATACTGGCCAGGTTCGCATCCTGCCCATCGACGCTTGCCGTCGCGCCAAAGGGCACGGGCTCGCCATTGCTGCGCGTCAGCGTTAACAGCGCGCGATAGCCCTTATGCGTGTCATACGCCGCGCGCACCACCGCATTACGCGTCGGGTAGACGGTCTGGTTGTTGAGCGGAATATCCACGTTGTCGGCAAACGTGCTGCTGTCGAGCGAGATATCGTAGCGATAATACGGAGTGACGTTGGGGATCACCGTATAACCCCGGAAGTCGGTGGCGACGCCGGTCTGGTTTTCAACTGAAACGCCGCTGGCGCCGGGCGCTTTAATTAAAATCGCCGCGCCGGTAATCGGCTGGCTCAGGGTAATACCGTTTTCGTGCGCCAGAATGCCGCCGCTGATGCCGTAGCTGACCTGTTGGCTATCTGGCGACTGATTGTAACCGGCGTTGAGGTTGGCATAAGTGCCTTTGTAGCTGGCGTTTACCCCGCCGGAATCACCGTCTTGTGTGCTGTGGCTCTGCTGTAACGACCAGTTCAGGTTTCTGTCACGCAGCGCGGTGCCGCTAAGGGTGGTGCTGTTCACCGTAGCATCGTGCTTACGCGTGTTCAGCATATAGCTGGCGTATAGCCTGGAATCGAACACCGTAAACGGAACATGCAGCGACAGCGTGAACAGCCGATCGTTCTGGTTATAACGATCGTCGTCGTTATCATCATCGTCATTATCCGATCGGTACTGGTAGGTGTTTTTGTTATAGCTGTAGCTTAACGTATAGCTCACCGGGCCCCAGCTATTGTTGTAGTTGGCGCTCAGAGATTCCATCTGCTGCGCGCTGTGCCAGTAATCTTCTTTTACCCAACTTAGCGTTAAGGAACCGAGCGTATCGCTAATTTGCTGGTTGACTGAAGCTTCGAAACGATTATGGCGCTTGCCGTAGTTATCATAAAAATCGTCGTCCGGGTTGATCACCTCGCTCAGCGAATTGTAGTTTTCGCTGGCGTAACGATAGCCGGCCAGCGAAAACGTGGTGCCCGTACTGACGACGCCCTTGCTGTAGCGGACGCGCCAGGATTGCCCGGCTTCTTTGCGGCCATCGTCAAATTTGGCGTGCGACCAGATGCCGTCCAGGGAAATGGCCCCCAGCATCTGCATATTTTGCCCGACGCCGAAGGCGACGGACTGGTATTTATCGCCGGCAATCTGGCTGCCGCCGTACAGCGTGATACCCCACGGCAGGCCGTACAGCAGGGTCGCCTGGCCGAAGTCGTCCAGCGTGTGGTTGTCGTAATCACGATATTTACCCACAGTCACGCTGTATTTTGCCCGTCCGGTGCGCTGCAGAATCGGCAGCGAAGAGTAGGGCACGATAAAATGCTGTTCGCTACCGTCGGCTTCTTTTACCGTCACGTCGTAGTCGCCGTTGCTGCCGGTGGGAAACATATCGTTGATTTCAAATTCGCCCGGCGAAACGGCAGTTTGATAGGCGATATAACCGTTTTGCCGCACGATAACCTGCGCGTTTGAACGGGCGATGCCGCGAATCGTCGGGGCGTAACCACGCTGGCTGTTGGGCTGCATTTGATCGTCAGAGGTGAGCTGGAGGCCGCGAAAAGGTACGCTGTCGAACACGTCGGATGGCGTATTGCTGTCTCCGGCGGTGAACTGGCTTTTCAGCGCGATAATGTCGCGCTGTAAATAGTTATAAACGCTGTTCCAGCTACCGCTCTCGCCGTTATTTGCGCTCCAGTTACTGTAGTTGCGAAAACGCCACGGCCCGAGGTTAAAACCCGGCTGGAGAGCGAGATACTTCGATTCCGCATCGTCGGAATCCTCACTGGAACCGTACTCTTTATAGCCGCTGAAACTGTAGTTCAGCATTAGCGCGGTAATTCCCTCCTGCCACTTTTCCGGCGGCACGTAGCCGCGCGCGTTGTTGGCGATGTAGAGTTGAGGGATGCTTATCGATAATGCCTGTTGCTGAAAATCAAACTGCTGGCTGGCGCCGGGGATAGCGCTGAGATTGACGCAGCTTTTTTCACTCTCCAGCGTTGGAAAAAGGTCGGTTTTGACGCCGTTATCTTTTAGTTCCTGAAGCCGTAAACAGCCCTGTAATGCCTGTTGACCGTCACTGAGCGTCGTGAGTTGAAAATCAACGTTTCGCGCGCCGATTTCTGTTTTGTTGATAATGATAGTGACGTAATAGGTGCCAGGAAGTTGGCTTTTGTCGTTATCAAATGTCGACAGATCGACGCTTGTGCTATTCGCCTGCCCATGGTGTTCAATAAATGCCGGATTGAAATAGTCGCGCGCCCATGCAACATGTGCGAACGTGCTGCCCAGCGCGATACACACAGCGCAGCGCGATAAATAAAATCCCCGGTGTTGCCTTTTGCGCATCGGCACTCTCATCCCTGTCACTCTTCTCAAGGCGTTTGTTTATGTTCGGGGCCAGTACCGCCAAAATCGTTGATGATAGACCAGGCGATCGGGCCGCTGGCGGCGGCAGGCAGCGTGTACTGCGCGTTGCCGAAAGGCGCCACATAGCGCGGGGCTTTTACTTTTTGACTGCCAACGGAAAGGGTGGCGAAGTTCATATAATAGGGCGTGGGGTTCTTCACGGTGAGCGTGCGACCCTGACGCGACCACGTTAACCGATCGGCAACCTCTTCTGGCTTTTGGGTTAACGCTTTTGGCCGGTAAATCAGCTTAAATTCCGCTTTAACGGCCAGCATGAGCGTATTGTGCTTATTGTCCGGATTGCTGCTGGGAATCGATTTAATATCCAGCCAGTACAGCGACTCGCGATCTTCCGGCAAATTGCCGCCGGTACGGATAATTCGCAGTACGTTCTTTTGCCCGCCATTAAGGCGAAAAAGCGGCGGGGTGACCATAAACGGCGCATCGCCGCTCGCCCCGGTTTCGCTGATCGATTGCGCCCAGGACTGAATTAAATAGGGAACGTTGTCGCTATTGCTTATCGATATGGATGCATCTTTGGCATCGCCGTGAAAAATAACCCGCGTTGCGCCGATGTTTATCCCTGCGGCATGCGCCAGCGAACCGCACAACAGGCAACAAAGCAACCCTGCTTTAGCCAATGAATTCATTGATGACCTCAATAAACAAATGGGCCAGCCGACGCTGGCCGCCAGGATCAGTTATATTGCAGATAGAATGTTGCGCTTGCATCGACATTTCCCGACCCAACGGGAACCGCAGTGGCGATATAGCGGGCGGTGAAAGGCATTGAGAGTGTCGTCACCCCCTCTTCTGTAGGGAGCGCGACTGCGGAAGACCATGCCTGAAGATCGTTAAAGGTCACTGGCGCACTGTCACCCGTTTTATCAAGAATTTGCACGCCAATATTCTGAGCATCAGAATCATTTTTCAGGATGGTCGCATCGGTTCCGTCGAGCGTACCTTCAAAGCGCGCCTGTACATTGCTGTAGATGTTTGCGTCGCAGTTTTCGAGATCGATGGTGAAGCCTTTATCCCCTGCCGTTTGCCCTGCGGCAGTAAAAAGAGAGGCAAATTCGTTCTGTAATGTTACCTCTATTAATACTGAATCCGTTTTTACCGTACAGGCGTTTTGCTGAATGAGGCCGGTGATATGTACGGTGCCGTCTTTAGCGGTGTCTGCCAGCGCGGCGGGGGAGAGGGTGATGGCAGCCAGTGCCACAGCGAGTGTTTTTAAGGTGAGTTTCATTATCTTTGATCCTTTAAGATATTATAAATATTGACATAGTAGCAATATTTATTGTGTGGAAAGTTATTGTTCTTTTTATTCCCGAATGAGTAAATATGATGTTCGATGATTTTTGCGGCGCGAAGAAAAATTCAGAATACATAAATATAAAATATTTATAATATATATTTTATTGATTGTTTCGGTGGATGTTTATTTAAGAATTGCCGTGATTATACTTTCAATGGGCCAGATTCTATGAAGGCTGCGAACATTTTTAAAAATAATGCAAATTTTTTTGAATAAAAAATGATCGTGGTCATAGAGTGTTGTCGGCCAAAAAAACATGCTGACATGCTGGATTGGAGCTCAATGGAGGAGAAGTTATGCTGGGATGGGTGATTACCTGCCATGACGATCGCGCACAGGATATGCTTGATCGCCTGGAGAGAAAAAATGGTCCGCTGGCGCAATGCCGGGCGGTCAATTTTTGGCGCGGCCTGAGCTCAAACATGTTGAGCCGTATGATGTGTGATGCCCTCCATGCCACCGACTCCGGTGAAGGCGTGATATTTTTAACCGACATTTCCGGCGCGGCGCCTTATCGTGTAGCGTCGCTGATGAGCCATAAACATTCTCAATGTGAAGTTATTTCAGGTGTCAGCTATTCATTGATAGAGGAAATGCTTCCTTTGCGAGAGTCGATGAGCAGTTCAGCATTTCGCGACCAGATTGTCGCGCTTGGCGCGCCGGATGTCACCAGTCTCTGGCATCAGCAGCAGAAAAACCCGCCTTTTGTATTGCTACATGATTTGTATGAGTTTTGATCAATACCATTGACGACGCTTTTGCTACAATAACGGCGTTTTTTCGCCTCGGTTATGATATATGTTTATGCGCGTTGTTCTTATCTTGCTGTTCTTTTTCTCCGGTAATGTGTTGGCTGCCTTGCCCGCTCGTTATATGCAAACGACGAAAGACGCCGCCATCTGGTCGCAGATTGGCGATAAAATGGTGACCGTAGGGAATATCCGCGCCGGACAAATTCTTTCCGTAACGCCTGTTGCGGCTGATTATTATGCCTTTAAATTCGGCTTCGGCGAGGGGTTTATCGATAAAGACCATCTGGAACCTGTGCAGGGAAAACAAAAAGTGGAAGATGGCCTGGGCGATCTTAACAAGCCGCTCAGCAATCAGAATCTGGTGACCTGGAAGGACACGCCGGTGTATAACGCGCCGGACATCAGTAGCGCCCCGTTTGGCGTATTGGTGGACAACTTGCGTTACCCCATTATTAGTAAGCTGAAAGGCAGGCTACATCAAACCTGGTATCAGATCCGTATTGGCGACAGGCTGGCGTATGTCAGCGCCATGGATGCGCAGGAAGACAACGGCATTCCGATTTTGACCTATCATCACATCTTACGTGATGAAGAGAATACCCGTTTTCGCCATACGTCCACCACGACTTCGGTTCGGGCATTCAGCAACCAAATGACCTGGCTTCGCGATCGCGGTTATGCCACGTTGACGATGTACCAACTGGAGGATTACATCCATAACCGCGCGAATTTCCCGGCGCGCGCGGTGGCTATCACCTTTGATGATGGCCTTAAATCGGTGAGTCGCTATGCGTATCCGGTATTAAAGCAGTACGGTATGAAAGCGACGGCATTTATTATTTCATCGCGTATTAAGCGCCATCCGCAAAAATGGAATCCCAGGTCGCTGCAATTTATGAGCGTGTCCGAATTGCGCAAGATAAGCGATGTTTTTGATTTTCAGTCGCATACTCACTTTTTACATCGGGTAGACGGGCATCGTCGTCCGATTTTATATAGCCGCAGCTACCATAATATTCTGTTTGATTTTGAACGTTCGCGGCGGGCGCTCGCACAGTTTACTCCGCACGTATTTTATCTTTCTTATCCCTTTGGCGGCTATAACGCGACCGCGATCAAAGCAGCAAAAGACGCCGGTTTCCATCTGGCGGTCACCACGGTGAGAGGGAAGGTGAAGCCGGGAGATAATCCGATGCTGCTCAAAAGGCTGTATATTTTACGCACGGATTCGCTGGAAACCATGTCGCGGCTGATCAGCAACCAGCCGCAGGGGTAAGGACTATCAGGCAACCTGGACCGGAATGGCTTTCGCGGTACGCTTCATTTCGTTGTCGCCTTCAAAGTAGGCCACTTTCGGCCGCCATGTCCGGGCTTCTTCATCAGACATGGTGACGAAGCTGGCGATAATCACAATGTCGCCAACCTCAGCGCAGTGCGCCGCCGCGCCGTTCACCGAGATGATTCTGGAGCCGCGTTCAGCCGCAATCGCATAGGTTGAGAAACGTTTCCCATTGGTCACGTTCCAGATATCAATCGCTTCGTTTTCCAGAATACCGGAGGCATCGAGAAAATCCTGGTCAATGGCACAGGAACCTTCGTAGTGCAGGTCCGCCTGCGTGACTTTTACGCGGTGGAGCTTGCCTTGCAGCATGGTGCGAATCATAACATCTATACCCTGTCGTTTATCTTGACTAAGCAGGCGCTTGTGGCCTGCTTTGGAAATTCTCAGGCAGTATTGCCCGATTTTTAACCCCTGTCTACTGGGCTAATGTAACGCTTTGATTATCGATCAGACGCGCCTGACCCAGCCAGGCGGCGGCCAGAATCACGGCGCGTTTGCTGGTTTCCGTCAGTTCCAGCAGCGTGTCGGCATCACGGATTTGAATGTCGTCGGCACGGAAGCCTTTTTCATTCAATTCCTGTTCGGCAATGGCAATAATCTCTTGCAGCTCACGATTACCCGCAATCAGTTTTTCAGCGATGCTATTCATCACGTTGTGTAGACCTGGCGCAATTTTGCGCTGCTCTGCGGTCAGATAACTGTTACGTGAGCTGAGCGCCAGGCCGTCTTTGGCGCGGATAATCGGCACGCCGACGATCTCAATGTCATAACTCATATCCGCCACCATTTTGCGAATCAGCGCCAGTTGCTGGAAATCTTTCTCGCCAAAGCAGGCGATATCCGGCTGGATCAGGTTGAACAGCTTGCTGACGATGGTCGAGACGCCGCGGAAGTGGCCCGGACGGCTGGCGCCTTCCAGCATGGTGGAGAGGCCGGGAACATCAACGTACGTCTGGCCTTCCAGCCCCTGCGGGTAAATTTCCTCAACGGCTGGCGCAAAGACATAATCGACTTTGCGCTTGTTCAGCTTTTCACAGTCTTCCTGCAGCGTGCGCGGATAACGCACCAGATCGTCCGGCCGGTCAAACTGCATCGGATTGACGAAAATGCTGACGAACACCACATCAGCCCGGGCTTTTGCCTCATCGACCAGCTTCATATGACCGTCGTGCAGATTGCCCATGGTGGGAACCAGTGCGACGCGTTTGCCTTCCTGACGCAGACGACGGATATGCTGGCGCAGCAGCGGCAGGGTTTCAATGATTAGCACAACAAGACTCCTTGAGTTGCCTGATGATCCTGCCCGATGGCGCTGCGCTTATCAGGCCTACATCCGTTGAGGATCTGTAGGCCGGATAAGACGCGTCGCGTCGCCATCCGGCACGGTTAGAAAAATTAGTGAAAGCTGTGTTCTTCGCCCGGATAAACGCCGGACTCCACTTCAGCTATATACTGCCGTACAGCTGCGCGCATGTCGCCCGTTTCGGCAAGGAAATTTTTCGCAAATTTAGGGATATGGCCGCCGGTGATGCCGAACGCGTCGTGCATTACCAGGATCTGCCCGTCGGTAACGTTGCCCGCGCCGATGCCGATCACCGGAATCGACAGTGCTTCCGTGACGCGCTTCGCCAGTTCAACCGGCACGCATTCCAGCACCAGCAGCTGTGCGCCCGCCGCTTCTAAGGCCAGCGCGTCATCCAGCAGCACCTGCCCGGCGTCGCCGCGCCCCTGAATTTTATAGCCGCCGAAGATATTCACCGACTGCGGCGTCAGCCCCAGATGGCCGCACACCGGCACGGCGCGTTCGGTGAGCATTTTCACCGTATCAACCAGCCAGGCGCCGCCTTCGATCTTGACCATATTGGCCCCGGCGCGCATCACGATGGCCGCGTTTTCAAACGCCTGTTCCGGCGTGGCATAAGCCATAAACGGCAGGTCGGAGAGCAGCAGGCAGTTCGGCGCGCCACGGCGAACGGCGCGGGTGTGGTAGGCGATATCTTCCACGGTGACCGGCAGGGTGGAGTCGTGCCCCTGAATTGTCATGCCCAGGGAGTCGCCCACCAGCATCACGTTGATGCCTTCATCGGCGAACAGTTTGGCAAAGCTATAGTCGTAGGCGGTGATTGTCGCGAAGCGCTTCTTTTCCTGTTTGCATTTTTGCAGCAGTGAGATAGTGGTGGGTTTGCTCATAACCTCTCCGGCCATAATATTGATGAATAGAATGGCCGCATTGTAGGGGAATGACCGAAGAAAGTGTTAGCGCTTTGTGGGAAAGGAAAAAACCGGCAGAGGAGGTCTGCCGGAATAAACATCAGGGATAAGTAATGGTGAATTTACCCGTAGCTTTGAATTTTCCTGGGGTTATCGCTTTGTTACCATCCTGTTTCAGGGTCGCCTGGAAATTCATTACCTGCTCAGCATTCCCAATTTCGCTATTTCCGTAATCCGGGGAATTAGTAAAAGAATAAATAGAACTGCTGATGTTTGGCTTAAGTAAGGTCCAGTCAGCAGGACTGTTTGGATTTTTCTCCCCTTCGATCATAACACCAATGCCACCAGCCGCTTCACTGCCGGTAAGTGTATTACCGAGCAAGGTGTTATCCTGTCCTCCTACCGTTGCAGAACTTAACGTAACATTCAATTCTTTAACGTAAGCGCAATTACTGAGCTTTATGGAAAATTTGCGGTTAATGGTATTCGCCGAAATGTCTTCGGCATTCTGTTCCCCAAATGGGACCGTTGAATTTGTTACCCCATCGCCTGTGACCGCATTGGCCTGGCAGGTAGGATAGTTAATCGTCAACTGATTTGGCGCTACATCGTAATATAAATTATGTGAGCCTGAGAAGGCTGGTGATGAAGCAAATTGAAAATCATACGATTGTTCTTTTCGTAGCGAAACGGATAACGAAGTTGCTCCGGCAGGATTAAAAGAGTCATCAATATACAAATGATATTTAACCCACAGAACAATACCGCCTAATCCATAATAGGTCCAGTTGGTTAACCTGTTACAGGCCTCGAAACGACCATCCTTTGGTGTGATATTTGTTAAATCAAATTTTTTTGCGCCGGACGTTTCTCCGTTGCTCCAGTTTATCCAGAATTTTTCACCCCAGTATTGGCCGCCAAAGTTGATATTGGTGACTTCGATACCAATATACATACCAGGTATATTGGTTTCCCATAACATATTACCGTTGTAGGTTTTACCGGCGCTCTTGTAGCCATGATACATTGTCAGCACATGGTTATCATGATCTTTGTTACAACTTAGCCCAGTACCGGGGTCGAGTTCTGTCGCATTATTCGACACTGAGATTTCACGCAGCCCTGAGCCGTTATGAATAGCTATTGGATTAAGCATGTTTTTGGGTGCGTAGGATTTTGTAAAATCCTGAACCGCTTCCCATTCGTTTGCCCTTTTATTCTTTGTATATTGGCCTACATATAGTGACCAGCCATATGAAGGCGTTACAAAAGAAACGAAAGAAAACAGTAATAATGATATAATTTTAATAGCACTCTTTAGTCTCTGAGTGTTTAATAGCATCAGTCGGTGGTCGCATTTTGTTATCATAATAGTTAACTGGTCCTCACGTTATTCATATTCAACATTTACCAGCACGCGGCTGCTGAGTTTGCCGGGGACGACCACGTCGTTACTGAGGACTTTCTGCATCCGGGCATAAAATGTCCATGAGGTATCGCTGTATGTCGTCGCGGCAAAGGTTGCCCGCGAGGAGCCATCGGTGTTCAGAACGTTATGGCGGGGTGACTCGGTGGTAAAAATCACTACGCCGACGTTGGAGGCACCGTCTGTGCTGGTCGCTAAATCATTGGCAAACACCTGCTTATTACCGGTAACGAACTGCCCGCTCTGTGGTAAGAAGTTAAACGTGACGTTCGTGATTGCGCCGTCGCTAACCGGGCAGCTTATCAACTTAATCAGAAATTCCTTGCCGCCCCCGTAGTCCGTTTCCGCCGTGATGCCATCGGCAAAGTAGCTCGGCCCGACGGTCGCTAAACTGATTGTACCATTACCGTCAATTTCAATCTGGCAGGTATCTTTCTGCACGGTGGCGGTAAAATCCACGTTGGTGTCGGCATACAGCGGCGCGATAAACAGGGCTGTTGCCAGCCCTGAAAATAACGTGGCGAGCATGAGTCTGCGCAAACGTCTCATTGGTATCACCATTACTGGTAAGTGATGGTGAAGGTGGTGGGGGAATAGAAGTCACCTGCTGTTAGCGCAGTGATTGCATAACCGGTAACCGGCACCATGCGAGCGCTTAACGGATAATCAACCGGTGTGGTTGAACTTGCACTGCTCAGATCAATCTCTTGCGCATTTTTGTTACGGCAGTGGAACTGGACGCTGTTAGAACCTTCCGGGGTAGCTGTTGTCCAGAGTTCAACAGCGGTTCTCTGTGCTTTAGACGTCGCTGTGGAGGCGTTGGCAAATTCTGCGTTAATCGAATCGCTGCCTGCGCAACCTGCATCTCTTGGCGCAATGACCAAAGAGGCTTTTTTATCTTTTAATCCCGCGCAGTCACTGAAGCGCAGTTTAAAGCTTTTGACTTTTGTTTTGGCAAAAACTTCCGAAATGTAGACGTTGCCAAATGCGATGGTATCGGTGGCGGTTTCACCGTCCAGCACCGATGCGGAGCAGGTTCCCGCCGTGATGTTGGCATTTACCGTTAAGTCCAGGCTGGCGGTGCCATCGGCCTGCGTCATTGTTGATACGCCCGCGGTCATGGTCGCCAGTGCGCCTAAGATTACGCCGCGCAATACTTGCTTTTTCATTATCATCGTCCCTGTTATTGATAAGTGAAGTTAAACGTAGCGGTAGAGCTGAAGGCACCCATGGTACCCGCGCCGTCGGTCAGTTCACGCAGCGCAACCGTCATCTCTACTTCGTTTGCTGTGCGCTCGTCGTCAGTCCAGGTAATTGAACCGGAGCCTGGCGTGAAATAGGTTTCATCGGTGGTGCTCTTACGCTTAAAGCCCATACCAATATTGCTGGCCGCATCGGACGCCGCAGACTGGTTTTTAATAAAGTTGCCGCTGGCATCCGCAGAGCTGCCGAGTGCGGTGGTAATTTTCGTCAGGGCGGCACTGCAATCTTTCGCCACAAACTTAAAGTTTTTCTGCGATTCCGCTGATTTTTTTATGATTTTATCCAACCCGACATCGCCGACATTCAGCGTATAGCCGCTGGTAGCATCACCCGATACGTTCGAGCCATCTAACGCCGCAATCGACATGCTGCACGTCGTGGCCAGCACGGTAGCGGTAAAGTCAACGTTGATATCTTCCGCCTGACTGGTCAGTGGAAATATCATCGCGAGCACAGAGGCTGCTAAAAGGTGCTTATTCCTTCTCATTGTCTATTCCATTTGATTTAAGGTTATTAACACGACAGGTTACGTGGTCTAACAGTAAGGTCTGGCTGGACCCTACCGTTTGTTGCGTTGCAGGCAACGCAAAGGTTGCTGAACAAGTTACTGGCTGGTTTTCTTCAAACCAACGTACTGAGAGTTCGCCCGCATCGCTGATACCGCGAACAAAAGCCTGTCCGCCCTGGCCCATGTTGCCGATCTGCACATCGTTCTCGTAGATTTCTGCGCCAAACGGCAGAGCTTTGCCGTCATTGCGGGACATGTTAAGAATGACCGAGCGTCCCTGGTCGGTTTCAAAACTGGCTAAGACCACCGCGCCATCGCGTGGCACCAGAGTTGCGCTGGTGCTCTTAAGCTCAACGTCGTTTTCCAGTGTGTCGATATCGACATTGACCAGGTTTTCTCTGTAGGCGGAAAGCGAGTTTGTCGCGCCGTAGCCCCAGCGATCGATGGTGCTGTTGCCACCATTGATGCGTGCGCCTTTCGCGCCGGGGGCTTTTACCAGCACGATGGCATCGCTATTACCGAAGTTATCGTTAGTGAACGTCAGGCCGCCGCCATGCAGGACAAAGCCCCCGTTTGTCGCGAGCGAATATTGTCGGCTGCTATCGTTATTGGCAGAGGCTGAGGCCGAAATATCTCCCCACGGGGATTGATAGCTGGCATAGCCGCCGATATCAGAGATGCTCTTGCCCTCTTTCTGCATGGTATAACCCGTATTTACGCTATAGTTCAGCATATTGTCTTTGCTGCTACCGCTACTGTTCATGCTCAGGTTATGGCCACCGTTAAAGTCCGTCCGCATCTGCGTGGAGAGGGTGTTAAAACCGGAACGGCGACTCTCCCCGCCAAGCAGGTTGGCGAGCGGAATACTCAGGTTGATATAGAGCGAATCATCTTTTTTACCGTCTTCATCCCAGGTGCGTTGCAGGTTGACGCTCATGCTGCCCCATGAGAAGCCTTTGCCGTAGCCCAGCGTATAATCGCTGCGGCTGTCGCCCGTCGCCCAGTAATCTGTCCAGGAGCCTGAGAGATAAAAGGAACCGTAATCCGTTTCGCCATACTGTAACGGCTGGCTGATGCTGAGGGTGATCTGGTTTTTCAGGCGCGCAAAGTTATTCATGGTGTTGCGCTGGTCGTCATCCCCATATTTCGCTTCGTCGATCAACTGAAGCGCATCGTTCAGCCCCAGATAATTCTGGGTTGAATAGCGGTAGGCCGCCACGTTAAACGAGGTATCAGTGGCTTCAATCAGCTTGTTCCACGTTAAGCGGTAGCTCTGTCCCTGATAGGTTTTATCGTCAGGGATCTCCGCGCGGGAATGGGTGATGTCCAGCGCGATGGCGCCAAACGGCGTGTTGAGGCCCATGCCGAGCAACCCCGCCAGGTAGTGATTATCGGTAGCCTGAACGCCAGTATAGGCGGTCAGATAGTTGTTCAAACCGTAATAGTAGGTACCCTGCGCGACATACGGATTATCGTGAAGATCGTCGTCATTCACTTCCCCGGCGCTGACATCCCAGCGCCCGACGCCGGGTTTTTGCATCTGCATTACCGAGGAGAAGGGCTGGCTAAAGGTACGCTTGCTGCCGTCGGCCTCTTCGATAGTGACGATGAGGTCGCTCCCGTAGCCAGAAGGGCTGAGATCGTTAATCTCGAACGGACCTGGCGGCACCGTTGATTCATAAATTTTGTAGCCGCCCTGGGTAATGGTGACTTTGGCGTTGGTATTGGCGACACCGCGGATCACAGGGGCGTAGTTGGCAAGCTGTGACGGTAGCATACGGGAGTCACTGTACAGACGCACCCCGCGAATGCTGACCGAGTCGAAAGTCTCGCCGGTGGTGTACGCCTCGCCTAACATCAGTTGCGAGCGCAGCGCAGTGAGATCGCGCTGGATGTAGCGGTTCTGAAAATCGAAGTTACTGCCGCTGTTATTGTTCCAGTTATAGTTACCGTTGGCGCGAAAACGCCATGCTCCGAGGTTAATACCGGTATTGAAAGCGGCGTACATATTGTCGTTATCGACACCGTGATTGGTATTGTGATAGCCGTTAATGTTGTAGGAGAGTAGCGCGGCCGGGATTCCGTTTTCCCATAGCGACGGTTCCACATAGCCGTCATAACTTTTGTTAACCCATGCCTGAGGCACGACGATATCCAGGCGCTGGTCGCCCATATCAAACGTCACGCTGGATTGTTCAATCAGCGCTGGCAGGTTTAAGCAATCGCTGTTCTCGTCGTCGCCTTTCTTCAAAATGGCTTTTTCGCCGACGTTTTGCGGCGACTTAATGTGTAGCTGCGCCAGATTTTTCATGGTCAGGCAGGCCTCGGCGCTTTTTTTGCCGATATCGATAAACGGGATGGTCTGGCTGGCGACGGCCTTCTCATTGACAAACACTCTCACGGTGTACGTTCCCGCTGGCGTGGGGTTGCCATTAGAATAGCGGCTGACATCAATAGACGTAGCGCCATCGCCCATCAGAAATGTGCTGTCGTATTCAACGATGTCCGCAGCCAGGCCGGGCTGACTGTAAAACAACGCACAGCACATCGCGAGCAACGTCTTTTTTGGCATGGTCCTGGTTGTGGAAACGTTTTGCACCGTCTTTTTCATCCTGCTTTGTGATAACGTCATTACAGTGAAGCTGAGCCAGCGATGATGCCGCCGTAGTCATTAATGGACTGGAATTCCAGTTTGCCTGCGCTGGCGTTTTGCAGTCCTTTCACCGTGAAGGCGGCTTTGCCAAAGGGGGCAACCATGGTCGCGTCGACGTCATAGCGTTTTCCGCCGCTGGTGTAGGTGGCAGAGTTAAAGGAGACGTAATACGGAGTCGGGTTATCGGCGCGAAGAACGGCATGGCCCTGTTCGCTGGCGACCTGCCATTTCAGCTGTTTTGCCGCTTCTGCCGGGGCGCCCGGTAAACCCGTCGGGCGATAAAATAGTTTGATGCGGGTGCGAAACGCCAACTGGAGCAAATTCTTATTTTCTTCCTGGTTGGTATTTGCCTTCGGTGGAACTTCCAGCACGTTGAACCAGAAAACGCTTTCGCGATCTTTCGGTAGCGATTCTGTGGCGGTATACATAATTTTTATCGACTGCCCGCGCTTAGGTTCTATTCGTGATACCGGCGGCGTGGCGGCGAAGGGCGCTTTAATACTGCCCGGCTCGGCATTATCATTGCCGAGATCTATCCAGTTCTGAACTAATAATGGGCTTTTACCTTTATTTTCCAGACGCACGCTGACATCTTTTTTATTTGCATCATAAATAATACGCGTGCCAGAAATAATAATATCGGCCTGGCTGGCAGAGCTAAATAATGCCCCGGTCAGAGCGATAGCAGACAAAGTAAACTTTAAAGAGTGAGACATAAGCCGTCCTTGCTGTATTGAATATCCGAAACAGGGTAAGTAGCGCCGAAATTTGCTACTACCCTGCAATGTGCATCGTCTGTAATACTGTCTGTTAAAGACAGCGAGACTGATGACAAACACCGAAGCTGAATAAATGTTGGGTTTTATTTAACCCGTAAAAATTAACTCATTTATATTCATTGAGTTATTGGTTTTATGGGGCAAGACGCAGCCCAACATTAAACAGCACCAATAGCGTTGTCAGCAATCTGAGAGGCGACTATTACTCGTAAGTAAAGGTATAAATCGCATTGGTGGAGACCAGACCGGTTGTCACGCTGGCACCTGCATCAGACGATTTCACGTAAGACGCTTTAAAGTTGTAGGTTGCGATACCGTTGGTAAAGCTTTCTTCCATCGTGTTAGAAGGATCGTTGATTTTCACCAGCGAGAGAGCGTTGGCATCGTCAACATGGTGAACCGCGATATCAACCGCTTTCGCCGCCTCGATACCGCTGCGGGTCAGCGTTTCGTCGTTATCCAGGGTGCCCTTCGTATTGCTAAAAGAGGAGGACATCGTCAGATGTGATTTCACCAGGCCTGTGCCAGCATCGGAGCAGTCGATAATGATGGAGAAATCTTCTGCGTTTACGCCTGCGGTGCTGTTTTGAACTTCTGCGGTAACATCGCTAACGTGTGCGGTTTTCAGAGTAACCGTACCGTCGATATTGCTATTACCAACAGCGGAGCTGACGACTTTTTTACAGGTTTCAGCGCTGACCAGACCTTCAAAATTAATACGACCACCTTCGACAGCCATAACGGAAGAAGAGCCTAAAGCCATAAATACGGCTGTTGCCAGGAGAACTTTTTTCATACTTGCATCCTTACAAAATGAGATAAATGTACCACTTCAATAAGATTAAAGAGGGACGGCATATTCTATGCGTATATTTCATTATGTAAAATAACGAAATATTATATGTTTGTTTAAAAGATATTTGTGGTGAATTTTTTTTTCAAAAGCAAAAATGCTGATTAGGTTTATATGTTTTTTAATGATGTTTAAAAACAAGATAGTACATTAAATCTGCAAAAAAAGCGGCTTTAGGGGGAGAGGGATGTTAATGAATTCACTGAATCAATTTAATAATTTTACATATAAATGACATTCATTTTTGCTAAACAATCTTTTAAGAGAAAATAACGATTGGATTTATTCCATTAATTAGTGAGCGAAGTAATAATACAGGTTTCTTAAAAATAATATTAATTAAAAATTACCAGTATGCTGGTGCGGGGGTATGTTGATGAACAAGCTGCGTCAGCGCGACGCCATCGTCGGGGAAGCGCAGTTTTGGAGCGATCTCAAACAGCGGCCACAGCATAAAACCGCGGTTTTTCATGTCGTAGTGCGGAACCGTCAGACGGTCGGTGTTAATGACTTCATCGCCAAACAGCATAATGTCGAGGTCCAGCGTGCGCGGCCCCCAGCGTTCCGCTTTGCGCACCCGGCCCTGTTGCAGCTCAATGCGCTGGGTATGGTTAAGCAATTCTTCGGGGGCGAGGGCGGTATCCAGCGCCACCGCGGCGTTCAGGTAATCGGGCTGATCCTGTGGGCCAAGCGGCGGCGTGCGGTAAAACGAAGAAACCGCAACGATACGGCTATCGGGAATGTTGGCGATAGCCTTCAGGGCGGCATTGACCTGCTCCAGCGGAGAGGCCAGATTACTGCCAAGCGCGATATACGCGATCGTCATACGGTGCCCTCGCGGCGCGGCGCGCGTTTGCGCGGACGTGAACGGCGGCGGCGTGGAGCAGGATCGTCGTCCAGCTCGTTGAGCATCCCTTTTTGTTCCGGCGGCGCGGAAGCCTGAAACTCGGCCCACCACTGCGCCAGACGTTGCAGCTCAGTATTATTTTCCACCTGAGCGCGCAGCTCCAGCAAATCAAACGCGGCGCGGAATTTGGGATGTTCCATCAGCTTCCAGGCGCGTTTGCCCTGACGACGGGACATCCGTAACTGAAGCTGCCAAATATCACGGGTAAGCGTGGTCAGACGTTTCGGGATCGCCAGCGAACGGCAGGCTTCATCCAGCACGTCATTCATGGCCAGCGCGAAAGCGTCGTAATAGGCCAGACCGCTCTCCTGAGCGATTTTTTGCGCCATTTCCAGCAGCGGATACCAGAACATGGCGGCAAACAAAAATGCCGGATTAACGCGCATTTCGTTACGGATGCGGTTATCCGTATTCTTCAACACCAGCGCAATGATGCGTTCCATTGCGCTGTCGCCGTTTTCGGTGAAATAACGCGTAATGGTAGGAAACAACGGCTGGAAGAGGTGGTATTCCCGCAGTTGTTGATAGGTTTCAAAACCGTTCCCCGCCTGCAACAGCTTCAGCGACTCTTCGAACAGGCGCGCGGGAGGAATGTCGTTTAGCAAGGTTGCCAGACGCGGGATTGGCTCAGCCGTTTCAGGGCTGATACGCATATTGAGCTTCGCAGCGAAACGCACGGCGCGCAGCATTCGAACCGGATCTTCGCGGTAGCGCGTTTCCGGATTGCCGATCAGGCGAATCACGCCTTCTTGCAGATCCTGCATCCCGCCGACGTAATCGCGCACGGTAAAATCCGCCACGCTGTAGTAAAGGCTGTTGATGGTGAAATCGCGGCGCTGGGCATCTTCTTCGATAGAGCCGAAGATATTATCGCGCAGCAGCATACCGTTTTGCCCACGCTGGGAGGTCGTACGGTCGCTTTCACTGCCTTCATGATGACCACGAAACGTTGCCACTTCGATAATTTCCG
This sequence comes from Salmonella sp. 2018103, assembly GCF_026247685.1. Taxonomy (NCBI): domain Bacteria; kingdom Pseudomonadati; phylum Pseudomonadota; class Gammaproteobacteria; order Enterobacterales; family Enterobacteriaceae; genus Salmonella; species Salmonella sp. 2018103. Next base: position 3,619,969 of record NZ_CP111029.1, on the reverse strand, counting down.
GGCCAAACATCACGTGAGCCAGGCGGAAACGACGCCCCACCAGACGGCAATTGCGGAATAATTTCCGTACCTGATCCGGTGTTGCGTTGGTGGTCACGTCGAAATCCTTCGGCTTTTTGCCGAGCAGGAGATCGCGGACGCCGCCGCCGACCAGGTAGGCTTCATAGCCCGCTTTGTTCAGCCTGTACAGTACCTTGAGGGCATTTTCACTGATATCTTTGCGGGAGATAGCGTGCTGTTCACGCGGGATAATCGTCATATGTGGACGGGCGACGGCTTGTTCTGCCTCGCTCTCCTCGCGGCTTAACACCTTACGGCAAAAATTAGCGACTCGGGTAAAAATAGCGCACCTCGGTAGTGTCATACATTAATAAGATCAACTTACTCTATGTCTTTCGCATTACGGCAGACGGGCGTAAGAGAACAACGCGACCTGGGCTGTAAGCATCATTAACGCCGCAGCAATGCGAAAGACGATGAGCAAAAATAGCGGCTAATCATAGCTCAGCGAGACGCATTTGAGAATGCCGGATTTACATTAGCCGATGTGGGTACGGCTGCAAGCCTCCAGTGCTCCACCGCAAAGCGTAGCAACTCCTCAACAGACATCTCCTGCCACGCTACGACGGCGCGTTGGCCTAAAAAGCGCAATGCCTGGATCAGTACCGGGCGCGGATCGCCTGTCGCAAGCGCAGGGGCATGATTTTGCTTGGAAAGTTTAGCGCCTTGTTCGTTGAGCGCCAGCGGAAGGTGCACGTAACCTGGCGCACGCCAGCCAAACTGTTTATACAGCGAAAGTTGTCGGACAGTGGGTTCGATTAAATCTGCGCCGCGGACGATCTCCGTCACTCCCTGAAAATGATCGTCGACCACCACGGCCAGATTATAAGCAAACAGTCCGTCGCGGCGGTGGATAATAAAATCTTCGCTCGCCAGCTGTGGGTCAGCCTGAATATCGCCGCGCAAGGCATCATGGAAACGCATCACCGGATGCTGCTGTTTAATTCTGACGGCGGCATTCTCCGGCCCGTGGTATAACGTCCGGCAATGGCCGTCGTAAATACCGCCCAGACGTTGAATGCGCGAGCGGGGGCAAGTGCAGTAGTAGCTCAGTCCCTGCTCGTGAAGCCAGGCCAGCGCCTCGCGATAAGCCTCATGACGCTGTGATTGCCATAAGACCTCGCCATCCCAGTGCAGGCCGTAATGTTCCAGCTGGCGCAGAATGGTCGCTGCGGCACCGGGAACTTCACGTGGGGGGTCGATATCCTCTATACGAACGCGCCAAATTCCGCGTTGCGCACGGGCTTGTAGATAGCTGCCGAGGGCGGCGATTAACGAGCCGAAATGCAGTTCGCCGGATGGCGACGGCGCGAAACGGCCAATATAGTGTGAGTCAGTCATGCTGCGGGCAATAAAGAATAAGGCGGGAAAACTCCCGCCTGTCATAAATAGGGTAGAAACGAACGGGATTAACCCGCCATCTGTTTTTCGCGAATTTCAGCCAGCGTTTTGCAGTCGATGCACAGATCGGCTGTTGGACGCGCTTCCAGGCGGCGGATACCAATCTCCACCCCGCAGGACTCGCAATAACCGAAGTCTTCATCTTCCACTTTCTTCAGCGTCTTCTCGATCTTTTTGATCAGTTTGCGCTCACGGTCACGATTACGTAACTCCAGGCTAAACTCCTCTTCCTGCGCGGCGCGATCGACCGGATCGGGGAAGTTGGCGGCTTCGTCCTGCATGTGCGTCACAGTGCGATCGACTTCATCCCGGAGTTGATTACGCCATGCTTCAAGAATACGCTTGAAGTGCGATAGCTGGGCTTCGTTCATATACTCTTCGCCCGGTTTCTCCTGGTACGGCTCCACCCCAGCGATGGCGAGAATACTCAGGGACGATGTTTTACGGTTTTGCCCTTCTTGCATGTTGCTTCTCCTTAACACGCACTATCGATCCCCATGTTCGGGGGAAAATCAGGTCGCTATAAATAGCAGATGCTTTTCCGGATAGCAATTATCTAAACGTAACACTTGACAACCCTGTGAGGAAAAGCGTATTTACGCACGCGGCCAGAATACTTAATAATCAGGCTGTTATTCCACTACAACGTTATGGGTACTGGTTCGTTCAGTTCCATTTTTTGGGCTGAAAGTTCTGCTTTATAAGCTAAAACTTCCACGCCTTTATTCTGAGCCTCGCTCAATAGCTGCGCGTATTTTATATCGATATGACGTGCGGGTGAAAAACGTGTAATGGCGGAGTGCAGCACCGCGAACACCACCACCGCGCGATGACCTGCCGCCGCAACGCCCATCAACTCCCGAAGATGTTTTTGCCCTCGTTCGGTAATGGCGTCGGGAAAATAACCGTTTTCTTTTTCCGCTAACGTGACCGATTTCACTTCAATATAGCAGTCCGGGCGGAAATCTGCCTGTAACATAAAATCTATACGGCTGCGCTCGGCGCCATATTTGACTTCACTTTTCAGAATATTGTACCCCGCCAGCGCCGGCAGGCGATTCTCCTGAATCGCTTCTTTCGTTAGCTGGTTCGCCCGCAGCGTATTCACGCAAATGAATGCGCCGGATTGCGTTTCAGTCAATTCCCAGGTATGCGGATATTTGCGTTTAGTATTTTCTGATGTCGAATACCAGACGGTATCGCCTGGCGTGGCGCAGCCGGTCATTGCGCCGGTATTAGGACAGTGCAGCGTAAGCGTCGTACCGTCAGGGGTGATCACATCGGCTAAAAAACGTTTATAGCGCTGAATCAACGTAGCGCGTTGTAAAGGGGGGGAGAATAGCATCGACATTCCTTCATTATTATTCGCCCAGCGTCCAGCGCTGCAGCTCGGCATAGCGGGTACGGCCTTGCCCATACGAAGAGGCGTAAAGCGCAAATGACGTGACCGGAAATGACCAGCAAAAGCCCGGCGGCGGGATAGCCACCGTATGGCTGGCGTCGCGCAGCAGCGTAATATGCGGGTGAAAAGGCTGCGGGCTTTGGTAACAACCGCTGCGGGCGGCCTGCGCGCGCAGCATATTAGCCAACTGCAACAACCCGCGCGGCGGCTGGCGCATCCCCAGCCACACCACGCGTGAACGCAGCCACTGACCGGCGTCATCCAGATGTAGCGTAAAGCCCGGCTGGCGAATTCGTCCGGCCAGTTGCGCAAGCGCGCGCTGCTTATCGTTACTGACGTCGCCTAAAAAGGCCAGCGTCAGGTGTAGGTTCGCCGCTGCGACGGGGCGTCCGTCTTCAGACGCAAAATGAGCGGCGCGCCAGGCGATAATTTGCGTGCGCGCGTCGTCGGGTAAGTCAATCGCAAAAAACAGCCGTTTTGGCTCAGACATAGGGATACTCGGTTATGGATTAACACGATGCTACAATGCGGCGCAAAGAAAGTTAACCCCGTGGAGCCGTTTGTGACGTCATTGCCCGTTGCCGCCGTATTGCCTGAATTGTTGACAGCCCTAAAAACCGCGCCGCAGGTTTTGTTGTCCGCGCCTACCGGGGCGGGGAAATCCACCTGGCTGCCGTTGCAACTCCTGCAACAAGGTCCGGTTGCTGGAAAAATCCTCCTGCTTGAACCGCGTCGTCTGGCGGCGCGTAATGTCGCGCAGCGTCTGGCGGAAGCGTTGAATGAAAAGCCTGGCGAAACGGTAGGTTACCGGATGCGCGCGCAAAGCTGCGTGGGGCCGCGTACCCGGCTGGAAGTAGTGACAGAAGGCGTATTGACCAGAATGATTCAGCGCGATCCCGAATTACGCGGCGTGGGGCTGGTGATACTGGATGAGTTTCATGAGCGCAGTTTACAGGCGGATTTAGCGTTGGCGCTGTTGCTGGATATCCAGCAAGGGCTTCGTGACGATCTCAGGCTGTTAATCATGTCTGCGACGCTGGATAACGACAGGCTCTGTCAGAGACTGCCTGATGCGCCGACGATCGTCTCGGAGGGGCGCGCGTTCCCGGTAGAGCGACGTTATCAGCCGCTCGCGGCGCATTTGCGTTTTGATGAAGCCGTCGCGATGGCGACAGCGGAACTGCTGCGCAATGAAAACGGTTCGCTGCTGCTATTTTTACCCGGCGTAGGCGAAATACAGCGCGTTCATGAACATCTGGCGTCGCGGGTAGGGAGCGATGTCCTGCTTTGTCCGCTGTATGGCGCATTGTCTCTGGAGGCGCAACGCAAAGCGATTGTTCCCGCCCCCGCCGGGATGCGTAAAGTGGTGTTGGCGACTAACATTGCCGAAACCAGTTTGACGATTGAAGGGATTCGTCTGGTCGTCGATAGCGCTCAGGAGCGCGTGGCGCGATTCGATGCGCGAACGGGACTGACGCGGCTGGTTACGCAGCGTATCAGTCAGGCGTCAATGACGCAGCGCGCGGGGCGTGCCGGACGACTGGCGCCGGGTATCTGTTTACATCTGCTGGCAAAAGAACAGGCGGAGCGGGCGGCGGCGCAAAGCGATCCGGAAATCTTACACAGCGACCTCTCCGGTTTGTTGATGGAGGTGTTGCAGTGGGGATGTCACGATCCGGCATCGCTTTTCTGGCTGGACAGGCCGCCGGAGGTGAATCTTCAGGCCGCCCGCCGTTTATTATTGATGTTAGGCGCGCTGGAGGGCGAGCGGTTAAGCGCGCGGGGCCGGAAAATGGCGGCAATGGGTAACGATCCGCGTCTGGCGGCGATGTTAGTCAACGCCGGCGAGGGCGATAGCGCCGCCACCGCCGCCATGCTCGCGGCCATCCTTGAGGACCCGCCGCGCGGCGGCGGTACGGATTTAAGCGGGCTATTTTCGCGGCGACAGCCGGGCTGGCAGCAGCGTAGCCAGCAGCTTTTAAAACGGCTGCAGGTGCGTAATGGCGAGCCGGATAGCGCGCTTATTATGCCGCTGTTGGCCAGAGCGTTTAGCGACCGCATCGCGCGGCGTCGTGGTCAGGAAGGGCGCTATCAGTTAGCCAATGGTATGGGCGCGATGTTAGATGCGGATGACGCGTTGGGACGTCATGAATGGCTGATCGCGCCGCTGTTGCTGCAAGGTAGCGCCTCGCCGGACGCCCGAATATTGTTGGCGCAGCCGCTGGATATCGCCTCGCTGATTCAGGCGTGTCCTGATTTACTGCGCCAGTCTGACACGGTTGAATGGGACGAGGCGCAGGGAACGTTGAAAGCATGGCGCAGAATGCGTATTGGACAGTTGACGGTTAGCGTTCAGCCACTGGCGAAGCCGTCTGAAGAGGAGCTTCATCAGGCGATGCTGAACGGCATCCGCGATAAAGGTCTGTCCGTCCTTAACTGGACGCCGGAAGCGGAGCAGTTCCGTCTGCGTCTGCACTGTGCGGCGAAATGGCTGCCGGAATATGACTGGCCTGCCGTGGATGAGGCGTCGCTGCTGGCGACTCTGGAAAATTGGTTGCTGCCGCACATGACAGGCGTACAGTCGTTACGGAGTCTGAAATCTCTGAATGTGACTCAGGCGTTACGGGGACTGCTTGACTATGCCATGTTGCAACGTCTGGATAGTGAACTGCCTGGGCATTACACTGTGCCGACGGGAAGCCGAATAACGATTCGTTATCATGAAGATAACCCGCCCGCGCTGGCGGTCAGAATGCAGGAAATGTTTGGCGAAGCGAAGACCCCAACCATCGCTCAGGGCCGCGTGCCGCTGGTGCTGGAACTGCTTTCGCCAGCGCAGCGACCGCTACAGATTACGCGCGATTTAAGCGCTTTCTGGCAGGGGGCGTATCGCGAAGTGCAAAAAGAGATGAAGGGCCGTTACCCCAAACATGTCTGGCCGGACGATCCGGCGAATACGGCCCCAACGCGGCGCACGAAGAAGTATTCGTGACGTGTTATACGTTGCCTCCAGGCCAGATAAGGCGTTAATCGCCATCCGGCAAAAGGGTAAATTGAGAGATTTCTTCTTCTGTCGTCTGGCGGAAGAATAGAGAATCGGGCCTTTGCGCCTGTATGTTGCGGAGAAAAAGCATGGCGGGGAATGACCGCGAGCCGATTGGACGTAAGGGGAAACCGTCACGTCCTGTGAAACAAAAGGTGAGCCGTCGTCGGCAGCATGACGACGATTATGATGATGACTATGAGGATGAAGAACCGATGCCGCGTAAAGGTAAGGGCAAAGGGCGTAAGCCTCGTGGCAAGCGTGGCTGGCTGTGGCTATTGCTAAAACTGTTTATCGTTTTTGTGGTGCTGTTCGCCATTTACGGCGTCTATCTGGATCAAAAAATCCGCAGCCGTATCGATGGCAAGGTCTGGCAGCTTCCGGCGGCGGTATATGGCCGGATGGTGAACCTTGAGCCAGACATGCCTGTCAGCAAAAACGAGATGGTAAAATTGCTGGAAGCGACGCAGTATCGTCTGGTGACGAAGATGACCCGTCCCGGCGAATTTACCGTGCAGGCCAATAGCATTGAGATGATCCGTCGTCCGTTTGACTTCCCGGACAGCAAAGAAGGGCAGGTGCGCGCGCGGCTGACGTTCAGTGACGGGCGTCTGGAAACCATCGTCAATCTGGATAACAACCGCCAGTTTGGCTTCTTCCGTCTCGATCCGCGGCTTATCACCATGCTTTCTTCGCCAAATGGCGAGCAGCGTTTATTCGTCCCGCGCAGCGGTTTCCCGGATCTGCTGGTCGATACGCTGTTGGCGACGGAAGACCGTCATTTCTATGAGCATGATGGCATTAGTCTTTACTCTATCGGGCGTGCGGTGCTGGCCAACCTGACGGCGGGACGCACGGTGCAGGGGGCCAGTACGCTGACCCAGCAGCTAGTGAAGAACCTGTTCCTCTCCAGCGAAAGATCATACTGGCGTAAAGCGAATGAAGCCTACATGGCGCTGATCATGGATGCCCGTTACAGTAAAGATCGTATTCTTGAGCTGTACATGAACGAGGTCTACCTCGGTCAAAGCGGGGACAATGAAATTCGCGGTTTTCCGCTGGCGAGCCTGTATTACTTTGGTCGTCCGGTAGAGGAACTGAGCCTCGATCAGCAGGCGTTACTGGTGGGGATGGTAAAAGGGGCGTCGATTTATAACCCGTGGCGCAACCCGAAACTGGCGCTGGAGCGTCGTAACCTGGTGTTACGCCTGTTACAGCAGCAGAAAATCATCGATCAGGAACTCTATGACATGCTGAGCGCGCGTCCGCTTGGCGTACAGCCGCGCGGCGGCGTTATTTCACCGCAGCCAGCGTTTATGCAGATGGTTCGTCAGGAACTGCAGGCGAAGCTGGGGGATAAAATTAAAGATCTCTCCGGCGTGAAGATCTTCACCACCTTTGACTCCGTGGCGCAGGATGCCGCAGAAAAAGCCGTTGTCGAAGGTATTCCGGCGTTGAAGAAGCAGCGTAAATTGAGCGATCTGGAAACCGCGATGGTGGTGGTGGATCGCTTTAGCGGCGAGGTGCGCGCGATGGTTGGCGGGGCGGAGCCGCAGTATGCCGGCTATAACCGTGCCATGCAGGCGCGCCGTTCCATCGGGTCGCTGGCGAAACCGGCGACCTATCTGACCGCGTTAAGTCAGCCGAACTTATACCGTCTGAACACCTGGATTGCCGATGCGCCGATTTCTCTGCGCCAGCCGAATGGTCAGGTCTGGTCGCCGCAGAACGACGATCGTCGCTACAGCGAAAGCGGGAAAGTGATGCTGGTGGATGCGTTAACTCGCTCAATGAACGTACCGACGGTCAATCTGGGGATGGCGTTAGGTTTACCGGCGGTAACCGATACCTGGACGAAGCTCGGCGTGCCGAAAGATCAGCTCAATCCGGTTCCGGCTATGCTGTTAGGAGCGCTGAACCTGACGCCGATCGAAGTGGCGCAGGCGTTCCAGACTATCGCCAGCGGCGGAAATCGCGCGCCGTTATCAGCGCTGCGTTCAGTTATTGCGGAAGATGGTAAAGTGCTGTACCAAAGTTATCCGCAAGCTGAACGCGCTGTACCGGCACAGGCGGCTTACCTGACGCTCTGGACAATGCAGCAGGTCGTCCAGCGTGGTACGGGGCGTCAGCTTGGCGCGAAATATCCGGGTCTGCATCTGGCGGGTAAAACCGGGACGACAAACAACAATGTCGATACCTGGTTTGCCGGTATCGACGGCAGCCAGGTGACTATCACCTGGGTAGGCCGTGATAACAACCAGCCGACGAAATTGTACGGCGCCAGCGGCGCGATGGCGATTTACCAGCGCTATCTGGCGAACCAGACGCCGACGCCTTTAGTTCTGACGCCGCCGGAAGATGTGGTGGATATGGGCGTTGATTACGACGGTAATTTTGTCTGTAGCGGCGGTATGCGCACTCTGCCGGTCTGGACGGACGATCCAAATACGCTGTGCCAGCAGGGCGAGATGATGCAGCAGCAACAGCAGCCGTCAGGCAATCCGTTCGATCAGTCGTCTCAGCCGCAGCAGCCTGCGCAGCAACAGCCGCCGAAAGAAGAGAAGAGCGACGGCGTTGCCGGCTGGATTAAGGAGATGTTCGGCGGCAATTAATCACGGTAATAGTGCCGGGTGGCGCTGTGCTTACCCGGTCTACACCGTTACGACCCCATTATGTGCGACGTAGGCCGAATAAGACGCTTACGTCGCCATCCGGCAAATCCTCCATAAATAACATTTCAGTCTAATTTATTAACCCTTCCTTTTCATCTGGTTGTTTCTTAACCCCTTAGTTTTCGTAGGGCCGCGTATCGCTTGCCATTGCGACGATATTTCGCCTATCATGCTGCGGTTATAATAATAATTATCGTTTACGTTATCATTCACTTTCATCAGAGATATACCAATGGCGCGTCTTAAAACTGCTCAGCCAAACTCCTCACTGCGTAAAATCGCAGTTGTAGTAGCCACAGCGGTTAGCGGCATGTCTGTCTATGCACAGGCGGCGGTTCAACCGAAAGAAGAAACCATTACCGTAACCGCAGCGCCTGCCGCGCAGGAAAGCGCCTGGGGACCGGCTCCGACCATCGCCGCGAAGCGTTCCGCCACTACCACCAAAACTGATACACCTATCGAAAAAACGCCACAGTCGGTTTCGGTGGTCACTAACGAAGAGATGCAGATGCATCAATTCCAGTCAGTAAAAGAAGCGTTGGGTTACACGCCGGGCGTAACGGTAAGCAGCCGCGGCGCTTCCAATACCTATGACTTCGTGATTATCCGTGGCTTCTCTTCCGTCGGCCTGAGCCAGAATAATTATCTGGATGGCCTGAAATTGCAGGGGAACTTCTACAACGATGCGGTTATTGATCCCTACATGCTTGAGCGTGTTGAGTTGATGCGTGGCCCAACGTCCGTTCTCTACGGTAAGAGCAACCCGGGCGGTATCATTTCGATGGTTAGCAAGCGGCCGACTACTGAGCCGCTGAAAGAAATTCAATTCAAAATGGGGACGGACAATTTGTTCCAGACCGGTTTTGATTTTAGTGATTCCCTGGATGACAACGGTGAGTTCTCATATCGTCTGACGGGACTGGCGCGTTCGACAAACGAACAGCAAAAGAGTTCTGAGTCGCAGCGCTATGCGATTGCGCCCTCTTTTACCTGGCGTCCGGATGAGAAAACGAATTTTACGTTCCTTTCTTATTTCCAGAACGAACCAGAGACCGGCTACTACGGATGGCTGCCGAAAGAGGGAACGGTTGAACCATTACCGAATGGTAAACGTCTGCCAACGGATTTCAACGAAGGGGCGTCAAACAACACCTATTCTCGTAACGAGAAAATGGTGGGATACAGTTTCGAGCATGGCTTCAACGACACTTTTACCGTGCGCCAGAATTTACGTTTTGTCGAAATGAAAACCGCGCAAAAAAGCGTCTATGGCACGGGGATTGCGGCGGACGGCCATACGCTTAACCGCGGTACTATCGTTGACAACGAGCGTTTACAGAATTTCAGCGTAGATACACAACTGGAAAGTAAATTCGCGACCGGCGATATTGATCATACGTTGCTGACGGGTGTCGATTTCATGCGTATGCGTAATGATATTAACGCGACGTTTGGTAGCGCGCCGTCAATCGATCTCTATAACAATTACCATCCTGAATACTTTGCTTTCGGCGGCGCTGAGCCGTACCAGATGAACGAAAGTAAACAAACAGGCCTCTATGTTCAGGATCAGGCGGAATGGAATAAGTGGGTATTTACTCTCGGCGGCCGCTATGACTGGTCTAAACAAGCGACAACGGTGCGTCAGAATTCCACTACGCCGACAGAAGGATATATTGAACGTAATGACCACCAGTTCACCTGGCGCGGTGGCGTAAACTACGTATTCGATAATGGAATTTCACCTTACTTCAGCTATAGCCAATCTTTCGAGCCAAGCGCCTTCGATTTGTGGAGCACCCCACGCGTTTCTTACAAGCCGTCAAAAGGCGAGCAATATGAAGCAGGGGTGAAATATGTACCGAAAGACATGCCGGTTGTTGTTACGGGTGCCGTTTATCAGCTGACCAAAACCAATAACCTGACCGCCGATCCAACCAACCCATTAGCGCAGGTGCCGGCAGGCGAAATTCGTGCGCGAGGTGTAGAGCTGGAAGCCAAAGCAGCATTGACGGCTAACATCAATATGACGGCGTCTTACACTTATACTGATGCTGAATACACGAAAGACACTAATCTGAAAGGGAATACGCCAGAGCAGGTGCCTGAACACATGGCGTCGTTGTGGGGCGATTACACCTTCAACGACGGTCCGTTGTCAGGTTTAACGCTGGGAACAGGCGGTCGTTTTATTGGTTCCAGTTACGGCGATCCGGCCAATAGCTTCAAGGTAGGCAGCGCAGCGGTGATGGATGCGGTCGTCAAGTACGATCTGGCGCGTTTTGGTATGGCGGGCTCCAGCATTGCGGTTAACGTTAATAATCTGCTCGACCGCGAATACGTCGCCAGCTGCTTCCAGACCTACGGCTGTTTCTGGGGCGCAGAACGTCAGGTCGTTGCAACGGCAACCTTCCGTTTCTAATTTCTTTTTGGGCACGGCTTGCCGTGCCCGTTTTACAAGTTGGCTGCGATGCAGGAAAACCACATTCATTCCGATACCACCTTTGCGCTGCGAAGCGTCGCCTTTCGTGTGCCGGGCCGCACGCTTTTACACCCTCTCTCGTTAACGTTTCCCGCAGGTCGCGTCACCGGACTTATCGGCCATAATGGTTCCGGTAAATCCACGCTGTTAAAAATGCTGGGCCGCCATCAGCCGCCTTCCGAAGGGGATATTCTGCTCGACAATCAGCCGCTGGCGAGCTGGAGCAGCAAGGCGTTTGCCCGCAAAGTTGCCTATCTGCCTCAACAATTGCCGCAGGCGGAAGGAATGACGGTGCGCGAACTGGTAGCGATTGGCCGCTATCCGTGGCACGGCGCGCTGGGGCGCTTTGGCGTCGCGGACCGGGAAAAAGTAGACGAGGCGATTACGCTGGTCGGCTTAAAACCGCTGGCGCATCGTCTGGTAGACAGTCTTTCCGGCGGCGAGCGCCAGCGCGCGTGGATTGCCATGCTGGTCGCGCAGGACAGCCGTTGTCTGCTGCTGGATGAGCCGACGTCAGCGCTGGATATCGCCCATCAGGTTGACGTGCTGGCGCTGGTGCATCGTTTAAGCCAGCAGCGCGGGCTGACGGTGGTTGCGGTGCTGCACGATATCAACATGGCGGCCCGCTACTGTGATTATTTAGTCGCGCTACGCGGCGGTGAAATGATTGCGCAAGGAACGCCTGCGGAACTGATGCGCAGTGACACGCTGGAACAGATTTACGGTATCCCGATGGGTATCCTTCCGCATCCAGCGGGCGCGGCACCTGTGAGTTTTGTGTATTAATGCGTGATTTATATCCTCTTACTCGCCGCCGTTTATTAACGGCGATGGCGCTCTCGCCGCTGCTGTGGCAAATGAATACGGCGCAGGCTGCCGCTATCGATCCCCGCCGGATTGTGGCGCTGGAGTGGCTGCCGGTTGAGCTGCTGCTGGCGCTCGGTATTACGCCTTATGGCGTGGCGGACGTGCCAAATTATAAGCTGTGGGTTAGCGAACCGCCGTTACCGGATTCGGTGATTGATGTGGGGCTTCGCACTGAACCCAATCTCGAACTGCTGACAGAGATGAAGCCGTCGTTTATGGTCTGGTCGGCAGGTTACGGACCCTCGCCGGAGAAACTGGCGCGGATCGCGCCGGGGCGCGGGTTCGATTTTAGCGACGGCAAAAAGCCGCTGGCGGTGGCCCGACGCTCGCTGGTTGAACTGGCGCAGACGCTGAATCTGGAAGCTGCGGCAGAAAAACATCTGGCGCAATACGATCGCTTCATCGCCAGCCAGAAGCCGCATTTTATCCGCCGCGGGGGGCGTCCGTTACTGATGACGACGCTTATCGATCCGCGGCATATGCTGGTGCTCGGCCCGAATTGCCTGTTCCAGGAGGTGCTGGACGAGTATGGCATCGTCAATGCCTGGCAGGGTGAAACCAACTTTTGGGGCAGTACGGCGGTCAGCATCGATCGGCTGGCGATGTATAAAGAAGCGGATGTGATCTGCTTCGATCACGGGAATAGCACCGATATGAACGCGCTGATGGCAACGCCGCTGTGGCAGGCCATGCCGTTTGTCCGCGCCGGGCGTTTTCATCGGGTGCCCGCCGTTTGGTTCTATGGCGCGACCCTCTCCACGATGCATTTTGTCCGCATCCTGAATAACGTGTTGGGAGGCAAAGCGTGAGCAGAAAACGTGAAATGCCGGATGGCGGCGCGAAAAACGCCTTATCCGACCTACGGTTCGGGTGCTTTGTAGGCCGGATAAGGCGAAGCCGCCATCCGGCGTTGCTGTTATTGGCGCTGTTTGTTGCCGCCTGCTGGCTGACATGGGGTAACTTCTCCGTTGCGCTACCGCGCAGTCAGTGGCAACAGGCTATCTGGTCACCGCATATCGACATCATTGAGCAGATGATTTTTCATTACAGCCTGCTGCCAAGACTGGCGATTTCGCTGTTGGTGGGCGCGGGGCTTGGGCTGGTAGGCGTCCTGTTCCAGCAAGTATTGCGTAACCCGCTGGCGGAACCGACCACGCTGGGCGTGGCGACCGGCGCGCAATTGGGGATCACGGTGACTACGCTATGGGCGATTCCCGGCGCGCTGGCGACGCAGTTTGCCGCCCTGACGGGAGCCTGTATCGTCGGCGCGCTGGTGTTCGGCGTGGCGTGGGGCAAACGTCTGTCGCCAGTGACCCTGATCCTCGCCGGGCTGGTGGTCAGCCTCTATTGTGGGGCTATCAACCAGCTATTGGTGATTTTCCACCACGATCAGTTGCAAAGCATGTTTTTATGGAGCACCGGAACGCTGACGCAAACCGACTGGAGCGGCGTGCAGCGTCTGTGGCCGCAGTTGCTGGGCGGTGTGATGCTCACGTTATTGTTGTTACGCCCGATGACGCTGATGGGGCTGGATGACGGCGTTGCGCGTAATCTGGGGCTGGCGCTGTCGTTAGCGCGTCTGGCGGCGCTGTCGCTGGCGATTGTGTTGAGCGCGCTGCTAGTCAACGCGGTGGGCATTATCGGTTTTATCGGCCTGTTTGCGCCGCTGCTGGCGAAAATGCTTGGCGCAAGACGTCTGCTGGCGCGCCTGATGCTGGCGCCGCTCATTGGGGCGCTTATTTTATGGCTATCCGATCAGATTATCCTTTGGCTCACCCGCGTATGGATGGAGGTCTCCACCGGTTCAGTGACGGCGTTAATCGGCGCGCCGCTGCTCCTGTGGCTGCTGCCGCGGCTTAAAAGCATGAGCGCGCCAGATATGAACGCCAGCGATCGTGTGGCGGCGGAGCGTCGGCATGTCCTCGCTTTTGCCGTTGCCGGTGGCGCGCTCCTGCTGCTGGCAACATGGGTCGCGCTCTCTTTTGGTCGCGACGCGCACGGCTGGACGTGGGCGAGCGGAACGCTGCTTGAGGAACTGATGCCGTGGCGCTGGCCGCGGATACTGGCGGCGTTAATGGCGGGCGTCATGCTGGCGGTGGCGGGCTGCATTATTCAGCGTCTGACCGGTAATCCAATGGCCAGTCCGGAAGTGCTGGGGATCAGTTCCGGAGCCGCGTTTGGCGTGGTGTTGATGCTGTTTTTGGTGCCGGGGAATGCCTTCGGTTGGCTACTGCCCGCCGGAAGCCTGGGCGCGGCGGCGACACTGCTGATTATTATGTTAGCCGCCGGACGCGGCGGTTTCTCGCCACAACGGATGTTGCTGGCGGGGATGGCGCTCAGCACCGCGTTTACCATGCTGCTAATGATGCTCCAGGCGAGCGGCGACCCGCGGATGGCGGATGTGTTGACCTGGATCGCAGGATCTACCTATAACGCCACTGGTGGGCAGGTTACGCGAACCGCGATCGTGATGGTGATTTTGCTGGCAATTGTGCCGTTGTGTCGCCGCTGGTTAACGATTTTGCCACTGGGCGGCGATGCCGCGCGCGCGGTGGGCATGGCGCTTACGCCGTCGCGTATCGCGCTGCTGGCGTTGGCGGCTTGTTTGACGGCAACTGCGACGATGACCATTGGGCCGCTGAGTTTCGTTGGACTGATGGCGCCGCATATTGCGCGGATGCTCGGTTTTCGCCGGACGATGCCGCATATGGTCATCTCGGCGCTGGCAGGGGGCGTTTTACTGGTCTTTGCCGACTGGTGCGGCAGGATGGCGCTATTTCCGCATCAGATCCCGGCGGGACTGCTTTCAAGCTTTATTGGCGCGCCGTACTTTATCTATTTGCTACGTAAACAGAGCCGCTGAGTTTGCCGGATGGCGGCATAAATGCCTTATCCGGCCTACGGCGTAGAATGTAGGCCGGGTAATCGTCACCCGGCAATTCATCCTTTACAATTTCGCAAACACCCGGCGCGCGGCGTCAATAGTACTATTAATGTCGTCCATGCTGTGTGCGACCGACATAAAACCCGCCTCAAACGCCGATGGCGCCAGATACACGCCTTCCTCCAGCATCAGGTGGAAGAAACGCTTAAAGCGTTCAACGTCGCACGCCATCACGTCCTGATAGCAGGTTACGCTCTCAGCGTCGGTGAAGAAAATCCCGAACATGCCGCCGACGTGGTTGACGACCAGCGGAATATTCGCTTCTTCGGCAGCTTCCAGCAAACCTTCCGCCAGACGGGTGGTGAGCTCATCCAGCGTTTCATGAATGCCGGGCTGGGCGACTTCATTCAGGCAGGCGAAACCGGCCGCCATCGCAATCGGGTTGCCGGAAAGGGTGCCCGCCTGGTAAACCGGGCCCGTCGGCGCCAGCGCATCCATTACATCGCGACGACCGCCAAACGCGCCTACCGGCATCCCGCCGCCGATGATTTTACCCAGACAGGTCAGGTCCGGCACGACGCCGTAGTAATCCTGGGCTCCGGCCAGCGCTACGCGAAAACCGGTCATCACTTCGTCGATAATCAGCAGCGCGCCGAACTCATCGCACAAGGCGCGCAGACCTGGCAGGAATTCCGGCAGCGGCGGGACGCAGTTCATATTGCCCGCCACCGGCTCGACGATGATACAGGCGATTTCCTGCGGATATTGTTCAAACGCCGCGCGCACTGACGCCAGATCGTTATAAGTGCAGGTCAGCGTATGTTTCGCGAAATCTGCCGGCACGCCCGGCGAGTTCGGCTGACCGAGCGTCAGCGCGCCAGAACCGGCTTTGACCAGCAGACAGTCTGCGTGGCCGTGGTAGCAGCCTTCGAATTTGATAATCTTATCGCGGCCAGTAAAACCACGCGCCAGGCGAATAGCGCTCATCGTCGCTTCGGTACCGGAGTTCACCATGCGCACCATGTCCATGGTCGGCACCAGGTTGGTGACCAGTTCCGCCATTTTCACTTCCATTTCGGTTGGCGCGCCGAAGCTTAAACCGCGCTCCGCAGCTTCGATCACCGCATTGCGGATAGCCGGGTGGTTATGCCCCAGTACCATTGGCCCCCAGGAACCGACATAGTCGATATACGCTTTGCCATCGACATCGTACAGATACGCGCCGTCCGCTTTTTCGATAAACAGCGGGGTGCCGCCCACGCCAGTGAAGGCGCGAACAGGGGAGTTCACACCGCCGGGGATCAGCTCGCGGGCCGCGCTATAGAGATTTTCAGACTTACTCATGGAAAGATTCCTGGTTCGTAGAAAAAGTGAATACCCGCTATTCTAAGTTATTCAGAGAAGGTTATGAAAGTTTTACGCATTTGAAACAATACGATTTGCAGGGGATTTTCACGGCGTTGGCGAGTAGAATGCCGACTTTAGATTTGTATTACCAATTAATGATCTTCTGATGAAAACAGACACTTCCACCTTTTTAGCTCAGCAAATTGTGCGCTTACGGCGCAGAGATCAGATTCGCCGGTTAATGCAGCGGGATAAAACGCCGCTGGCCATCCTGTTCATGGCGGCCGTTGTCGGCACGCTTACCGGACTGGTTGGCGTCGCCTTTGAAAAGGCGGTTTCCTGGGTACAAAACATGCGCATTGGCGCGCTGGTTCAGGTCGCGGACCATGCGTTTTTGCTTTGGCCGCTGGCCTTTATCCTTTCGGCGTTACTGGCGATGGTCGGCTACTTTTTGGTACGAAAATTTGCGCCGGAAGCCGGCGGCTCGGGTATCCCGGAAATTGAAGGCGCGCTGGAGGAGTTACGTCCGGTGCGCTGGTGGCGCGTGTTGCCGGTGAAGTTTATCGGTGGGATGGGAACGTTGGGCGCAGGAATGGTATTAGGGCGCGAAGGGCCAACGGTGCAAATCGGGGGCAACCTGGGGCGCATGGTGCTGGATGTTTTTCGTATGCGCAGCGCCGAAGCACGGCATACGTTGCTGGCGACCGGCGCTGCGGCGGGGCTCTCTGCGGCGTTTAACGCGCCGCTAGCGGGTATCCTGTTTATTATTGAAGAGATGCGCCCGCAGTTTCGCTACAACCTGATTTCGATTAAAGCGGTGTTTACCGGCGTCATCATGTCGAGCATTGTGTTCCGCATATTTAACGGCGAAGCGCCGATTATTGAAGTCGGCAAACTGTCTGATGCGCCGGTTAACACGCTGTGGTTATACCTTATCCTCGGTATTATTTTTGGCTGCGTCGGGCCGGTATTTAATTCGTTGGTGCTGCGTACCCAGGATATGTTTCAGCGCTTTCATGGCGGCGAAATTAAAAAATGGGTGCTTATGGGCGGCGCGATCGGCGGCCTGTGCGGTATTCTGGGGTTGATTGAGCCGGAAGCGGCAGGCGGCGGATTTAACCTTATTCCTATCGCCGCGGCAGGTAATTTTAGCGTCGGGCTACTGCTGTTCATCTTTATTACCCGGGTGGTCACGACGCTGCTTTGCTTTTCTTCCGGCGCGCCGGGGGGCATTTTCGCCCCGATGCTGGCGCTGGGAACGCTGCTTGGTACGGCCTTCGGTATGGCGGCGGCAGTGCTTTTCCCGCAGTATCACCTGGAGGCCGGTACCTTTGCGATTGCCGGGATGGGGGCGCTGATGGCGGCGTCGGTGCGCGCCCCGTTGACGGGGATTGTGCTGGTGCTGGAGATGACCGATAACTATCAGCTCATTTTGCCAATGATTATCACCTGTCTTGGCGCGACACTATTAGCCCAGTTTTTGGGCGGGAAACCGTTATACTCAACCATCCTGGCGCGCACTCTGGCGAAGCAGGATGCGGAACAGGCGGCGAAAAACCAGAATGCGCCTGCGGGCGAGAATACTTGAACGAATTACCAGGGTATTAGATAATGACTGCCAATATTGGGTGAAAATTTATCCAATTACCGATGTCGTTTGGAGCAAAATATGAGTGATGACGTAGCGCTGCCGCTGCAGTTTACCGACGCAGCAGCGAATAAAGTAAAAAGTCTTATCGCTGACGAAGATAACCCGAATCTGAAACTGCGCGTGTATATCACCGGCGGTGGTTGCAGCGGCTTCCAGTATGGTTTTACCTTTGACGATCAGGTGAACGAAGGGGATATGACCATCGAAAAACAGGGCGTTGGCCTGGTGGTTGACCCGATGAGTTTGCAGTATCTGGTGGGTGGTTCGGTCGATTATACCGAAGGCCTGGAAGGTTCCCGCTTCATTGTAACCAACCCGAATGCGAAAAGTACCTGCGGGTGTGGCTCTTCCTTCAGCATTTGATTGCTGTTCGTTGTGCCGGATGGCGACGCGAGCGTCTTATCCGGCCTACAACATCTTTCCTGTAGGCCCGATAAGCGTAGCGCCATCGGGCAAAACAATATCAACGTCCGTTTTCATCCAGTGCAAACGTCGGCAATTTCAAATGCCAGCGAATGGCCGCCAGCCGAATGAACAGCGTGACGACCATACCCATCATGCTGGCGCTTTCCAGCGGTACTGAAAACGTATAAAACGCGGTGGCGTGAACAATCCCGCCGATAATACAGGCCGTGGCATAGATTTCGGTGCGTAGGATCATGGGAATCTCGCGTGCCAGAACATCGCGAATAATCCCGCCGCCGACGCCGGTAATCACGCCCATACAGACTGCCACTAATGGCCCCGTTTCAGCGAGGAAGGCTTTATTCACCCCAATGCCGACAAACACCGCCAGCCCGACCGCATCCAGTACCGGCAACATCCATTTCGGCAGACGTCTTGGCTGGCGAACCAGCAGGATGGTCAGCATACTGGTGACCATGGCGACGACCAAATCGGTAGGATCTTTAACCCAGAATACCGGGCCGTTATCCAGCGCCATATCGCGGATTGTCCCGCCGCCGACGGCAGTAACGACGCCGAGCACCAGGACGCCGAACGGGTCCATACGTAATTTCCCGGCCAGCAACACGCCAGAGATAGCAAATACAGCCGTGCCTACAATATCCAGCCAATAGACGAGCATTGTCGAATCCCCACTGGGAGCCTGGTAAGACAGGCTCTAATTCACCTGTGAAAGCGCATTACAGAGTTGTTTTGCGGCGAGGATAATACGCGGGCTTGCGCGTTCAAACCAGTCGCTGTTAAGCGGAATAACCGGAATTTTTAACAGGTTTCCCCAGTATTGTTCAATTTTGAGAATTTCGCCCGCTTTTCCGGCCACGATAATGGCCTGGGGATGCCTTGCCAGCACCTGCTCACGGCTGACTTGCGGCCACGGCACGCGGCTGTCAGCAAAGACGTTTTCTCCGCCGCAGGTCGTCAAAACCTGATGTTGAATAGACCCTTTACCACTGGTAAACAGAGGATTCATGCCAAACTGAAGAAAGACGCGCTTTTTAGCTTTACCGGCATACTCGGCGTTGAGAGCGGCGTACTCGTTTAGCAATGTCTGCGCTGCCTGCTGAGCCTTTTCCGGCTGCGGGCTCCAGGCGGCCAGTTGACGGAGCGTGTCGGCGATCTGTTCGATGGTTACCGCGTCCACCCACATGACCTTAATACCTAATGACGTCAGTTGGTTTACCTGGCGTTCCGCATTACCGCCGCGCCAGGCGACGACCAGATCCGGCTTCAGCGCCACAATGCGTTCCAGATTCATTCCCTGCCAGGTAGAGACCTGTTCTATTTTTTGCGCTTCGGGCGGGTAGTCGGAATAGCTGCTGACGCCAACGGGCGTAATCCCGGCGGCAAAAGCGAGCTCCGTATTGGCGGGAGAGAGGGTAATGACGCGCGGCGCAGCGTAAAGCCACACCGGGAGCGTAAGCAGCAGGGCGACCAGCGCCCTGAACATTTGCTTAGCCATGCGCCAGTTTCTGTACTAGCGTCTCGACCATCAGAGTCGACTGTTTCGCCGCCACCGCGAGGAATTCGTCAAAGCTGAGGTGCGATTGCTGATCGGCCACGTCAGAAATAGCGCGTACCACCACGAACGGCACGTTGAAGTTATAGCAGACGTGTGCGATAGCGGTGGCTTCCATCTCTACGGCGACCGCGTCGGGGAAGTTATGCCGAATTTTTGCCAGCCCGACGGAGCCGTTAATAAACGCGTCGCCGCTAACAATAAGGCCGCGTACCGCGTTCAGATTCAGCTCTCTGATGCAGGATTCTGCGGCGGCGATCAGTTTATCATCGGCCTTAAATCCGGCCGGACAGCCCGGTAATTGCCCGTATTCATAGCCGAAAGCGGTCACATCAGCGTCGTGGTAACGCGCTTCGTCAGAGACGACGATATCGCCGACCTTCAGCGTGGACGCCAGACCGCCTGCGGAACCGGTATTGATGATCACGTCCGGTTTGCAGTGCTCCAGAAGCAACGTTGCGCCCAGCGCCGCCGCGACTTTACCGATACCAGATTTCAGCAACGCCACTTCGGTGCCGTTCAACTGGCCGGTGTAAATTTCGCAGCCGCCCAGCGTAATCGTCTGACGGTTGTCAATTTTGTCACGCAGCAGCGTAACTTCTTCTTCCATTGCGCCAATGATGCCGATTTTCATAGATTTACTCGCGATAAGTCAGTTTTGAGGGCATAGTTTATCATGCGCTTATGGGGAAGCGCATTTCTCAGGCGGGGAGAGAATATGGCATCGATCGATTTCCGAAATAAAATTAACTGGCATCGTCGTTATCGTTCACCGCAGGGCGTAAAGACGGAACATGAGATCCTGCGGATTTTTGAAAGCGATCGCGGGCGGATTATCAACTCTCCGGCTATACGCCGTTTGCAGCAAAAAACGCAGGTTTTCCCGCTGGAGCGCAATGCCGCAGTACGTACTCGCCTGACGCATTCGATGGAGGTGCAGCAGGTGGGGCGTTATATCGCGAAAGAGATTTTAAGCCGCCTGAAAGAGCAAAACCGACTGGAGGAGTACGGCCTGGACGCGCTGACCGGTCCCTTTGAAAGTATTGTGGAAATGGCCTGCCTGATGCACGACATCGGTAATCCGCCGTTCGGTCATTTTGGCGAGGCGGCGATCAATGACTGGTTTCGTCAGCGGCTGCATCCGGAAGATGCGGAAAGTCAGCCGCTCACGCATGATCGCTGTGTGGTTTCCTCGCTACGGTTACAGGAAGGCGAAGAAAATCTGAACGATATTCGCCGCAAGGTACGTCAGGATATCTGCCATTTTGAAGGCAATGCACAGGGAATTCGTCTGGTACATACGCTCATGCGGATGAATCTTACCTGGGCGCAGGTTGGCGGAATTTTAAAATATACCCGTCCGGCATGGTGGCGAGGGCCGGTGCCGGATTCCCATCGCTATTTAATGAAGAAACCGGGCTATTATCTTTCTGAAGAGAAGTATATTGCGAGGTTACGTAAAGAACTGCAGTTAGCGCCTTACAGTCGCTTTCCATTAACGTGGATTATGGAAGCCGCAGATGATATTTCTTATTGTGTCGCCGATCTTGAAGATGCGGTAGAGAAAAGAATCTTTAGCGTTGAGCAGCTTTATCACCATTTATATCACGCGTGGGGCCACCATGAGAAGGATTCGCTGTTTGAGCTGGTGGTAGGAAATGCGTGGGAAAAATCACGCGCCAATACATTAAGCCGCAGTACCGAAGATCAGTTTTTTATGTATTTACGGGTAAATACATTAAATAAACTGGTGCCCTATGCCGCTCAGCGTTTTATTGATAATTTGCCGCAGATTTTTGCCGGTACCTTCAATCAGGCGTTACTGGAAGATGCCAGCGGTTTTAGCCGCCTGCTTGAACTCTATAAGAATGTGGCGGTTGAACATGTGTTTAGCCATCCGGATGTAGAACAGCTTGAACTACAGGGATACCGGGTGATCAGCGGGTTATTAGATATCTATCAGCCGCTATTAAGTTTGTCGCTTAACGACTTTCGCGAGCTGGTGGAAAAAGAACGGTTGAAACGCTTCCCCATAGAATCGCGCTTATTTCAGAAACTTTCTACGCGCCATCGTTTGGCCTACGTGGAAGTCGTCAGTAAATTACCTACGGATTCGGCGGAGTACCCGGTACTGGAATATTATTATCGCTGTCGGTTGATTCAGGATTATATCAGCGGGATGACTGACCTTTACGCATGGGATGAATATCGGCGTTTGATGGCGGTCGAACAGTAAATGGACTTTTGTAAAGATGGACAATAAATTTTTACTTTTTCCAGAAACTTTGTTCCGGAACTTCGCGTTATAAAATGAATCTGACGTACACAGCAATTTTGCGTTACCTGTTAATCGAGATTGAAACACATGAAAAAAACCACATTAGCAATGAGTGCACTGGCTCTGAGTTTAGGTTTGGCATTGTCGCCTCTGTCTGCCACGGCGGCTGAAACGTCCTCTTCAGCAATGACTGCCCAGCAGATGCCAAGCCTGGCACCGATGCTCGAAAAAGTGATGCCATCGGTGGTCAGTATTAATGTAGAAGGTAGCACCACGGTGAATACGCCGCGTATGCCGCGTAATTTCCAGCAGTTCTTTGGCGATGACTCCCCGTTCTGCCAGGACGGTTCTCCGTTCCAGAATTCTCCGTTCTGCCAGGGCGGCGGTAACGGCGGCAACGGCGGTCAACAACAGAAATTCATGGCGCTGGGCTCCGGCGTAATTATTGACGCCGCGAAGGGCTACGTCGTTACCAACAACCACGTGGTTGATAACGCCAGCGTGATTAAAGTACAGCTTAGCGATGGACGTAAATTCGATGCTAAAGTGGTGGGCAAAGATCCACGTTCTGATATCGCGCTGATTCAAATTCAGAATCCGAAGAACCTGACGGCGATTAAGCTGGCGGACTCCGACGCGCTGCGCGTGGGGGATTATACCGTCGCTATTGGTAACCCGTTTGGTCTGGGCGAAACGGTGACGTCAGGTATCGTTTCGGCGCTGGGGCGTAGCGGCCTGAACGTAGAAAATTACGAGAACTTTATTCAGACCGACGCCGCGATTAACCGCGGTAACTCCGGCGGCGCGCTGGTGAACCTGAACGGTGAGCTGATCGGTATTAACACCGCGATTCTGGCGCCGGACGGCGGCAACATCGGTATCGGCTTCGCTATCCCCAGTAACATGGTGAAAAACCTGACGTCGCAGATGGTGGAATACGGCCAGGTGAAACGCGGCGAACTGGGGATCATGGGGACTGAGCTGAATTCCGAATTGGCGAAAGCGATGAAAGTCGACGCCCAGCGTGGCGCGTTCGTCAGCCAGGTGATGCCGAATTCGTCCGCGGCGAAAGCGGGTATCAAAGCCGGGGATGTCATTACCTCGCTGAACGGTAAACCGATCAGCAGCTTTGCGGCGCTGCGCGCTCAGGTCGGCACTATGCCGGTCGGCAGCAAAATCAGCCTCGGTCTGCTGCGTGAAGGTAAAGCGATTACGGTTAATCTGGAACTGCAGCAGAGCAGCCAGAGTCAGGTTGATTCCAGCACCATCTTCAGCGGGATTGAAGGCGCTGAAATGAGCAATAAAGGCCAGGATAAAGGCGTTGTGGTGAGCAGCGTGAAAGCGAATTCACCCGCCGCGCAAATTGGCCTCAAAAAAGGCGATGTCATTATCGGCGCTAACCAGCAGCCGGTGAAAAATATCGCCGAGCTGCGTAAAATTCTCGACAGCAAGCCGTCGGTGCTGGCGCTGAATATTCAGCGTGGTGATAGTTCTATTTATTTGCTGATGCAGTAATCACCTTTGTCCCCCTTCCGCCATGGAAGGGGGCAACACTTTTCTGTGAAACCCCCCACAACTCCATACTTATTTGCACCGTTTTGTGCATTTGCACAATGTCGAGACTTGTCATCTTCCTTATGCTTGTGCTCTGCTCACAGGAGGGATTTATGGCTGGCTGGCATCTTGATACCAAAATGGCGCAGGATATCGTGGCGCGCACTATGCGCATCATCGATACCAATATCAACGTAATGGATGCCCGCGGGCGTATTATCGGCAGCGGCGATCGGGAACGTATTGGTGAATTGCACGAAGGCGCGCTGTTAGTGCTGTCGCAGGGCCGGGTTGTGGATATCGACGACGCCGTGGCGCGACACCTGCACGGGGTACGTCAGGGGATTAATCTTCCCTTACGCCTTGAGGGCGAAATTGTCGGCGTGATCGGTCTCACCGGCGAACCAGAGCATCTGCGTAAATATGGCGAACTGGTGTGTATGACTGCCGAAATGATGCTGGAGCAGTCGCGGTTAATGCACCTTTTGGCGCAGGATAGCCGTTTGCGCGAAGAGCTGGTGATGAACCTGATTCAGGCCGAAGAAAATACGCCGGCGCTGGTGGAATGGGCGCAGCGTTTGGGGATCGATTTGAACCAGCCACGTGTGGCGGCGGTGGTGGAAGTCGATAGCGGCCAGCTTGGCGTCGATAGCGCAATGGCGGAACTTCAGCAGTTGCAGAATGCGCTTACCACGCCGGAGCGTAACAACCTGATAGCCATTGTGTCTCTCACCGAGATGGTGGTGCTCAAACCCGCTTTAAACTCGTTTGGTCGTTGGGATGCTGAAGATCATCGTAAGCGCGTAGAGCAGCTTATCTCGCGAATGAAAGAGAATGGTCAGCTACGTTTTCGCGTGGCGCTGGGCAATTACTTTACCGGGCCGGGCAGTATTGCACGCTCATACCGCACGGCGCGCACCACGATGATGGTCGGCAAACAGCGGATGCCAGAAAGCCGCAGCTATTTTTATCAGGATTTGATGCTGCCGGTTCTGTTAGATAGCCTGCGTGGCGGCTGGCAGGCCAATGAGCTGGCGCGCCCGCTGGTAAAACTCAAAGCGATGGATAACAACGGATTATTACGTCGGACGCTGACGGCGTGGTTTCGCCATAATGTCCAGCCGCTGGCGACCTCTAAGGCGCTGTTTATTCATCGTAACACGCTGGAATATCGGCTAAATCGTATTTCGGAACTGACCGGGCTGGATTTGGGAAATTTTGACGATCGGCTGTTGCTGTATGTGGCGCTACAACTGGATGAACAGCGTTAAGTCCGGCGGCGCTTCGCTGACCAGAGCAGGGAACTTGGGCGAAGTAGTAGGCCGGATTAGGCAAAACCGCCATTCGACAACGTAATCTCACAGCGCCCGAAGACGCTGTGATGGGGTGGGGTTAATTCGTGGTCAGGCGCTGCAATCCCCGCGCCGTGATCTGCCAGATCACGTGTTGCGGCTGCGGCCAGCTTTCGCCATTGAGCGGGTTGCGGATAACCGACTGGTCTGCGCCCTCGGCATGAAAGACCTCAATCGTATAATCCTCATCCAGCCCGCAGACGTCAGTATAGCCGCCAAGCTGCACTGAACCTTTTATCGACTGACGGTAAACCACCGTACCGCGCGTATTATAAATCGTCACTGCCGCATATTCCGTTGCGAAGTCGCTATGCGGCACAATTGGGTATGCGGTAAAGATAAATTGTTGCGCACGGATGTCTATTTCCATACTGGCAAAACCATTTTCTTCCTTGCCAATAAGCTGCCAGCTGAATTTATCGCCATATAATGCGGCAGCATCGGAGGTATTTTTCTCTTCCGTTTGTTCCGGTGAGTCGACCTCCAGCCCATCGCTCACCACGCGCCAGCGGTTGTGTTTTTTCAGCGTGACGTTTTGCCCGGTCGTTTCATTGATGGCGTTGCAACGGTAAGGTTCGTCATGGAAGAGCTCAATGTACATTCCCGCTTGCAAAACAACCGTATCGCTATCGGCTGAATAGTGGGTGATGCCATCATAATGACGGCTATAGATAACCTCGCCGGACTCCTCCTTCACCGTGAGCGTGCTATATGTCGCGGTATAGTAGGGATGAGGCTGCCCGGCCAGAGTTTCTATTGTCATGCGCTGTTGCCGATTATCGTAAGCAAGCTGGCAAAACGTTCTGTCGCCTTGTCCGCGTAACTGCAACGTCACGCCTTTACCGATGCCTTCGCCCGGCTCGCTGTTATCCGTCGGCAGCACATCAACGCTGTCGCGCATTAACGCGCTACGGGTCGGCTCTTCAATGTGGGAGAGCATCAGCCAGAGATCGTTTTTGCAAGCGGCATAAGGTTGCGCCATCAATGAAGGGCAGGCGCGGATAGCATCTGCGCGATGGATAAACATAGCCTGGAGATCTGCGGCAGGATCGTTGTTGAGCGAAAAATGATAAAGCCCTTCGCTATCAAGACGCAGTAACTGATATTTCGTCGACGAGACCAATGTCAGATAGCCCGGCGAGGCTTTCAGGCGGCCAGGCTCGGCATGATAAAGATAAAGGTGGTAGTGGTCGCTAAACGGTACCACAATTTTTTCGGTGGCGCAGTTTGTTCCGTTCATCTTACGTTCAAAAACCTTTTCGCCGCTGGCGGTTAACACCGTTATGCTGGCGTATAAGGTATTCGCGAAGTAGCTGTGCGGCGTGGCTTTCGTGATGTCCAGAACTAATTGTCTGGCCTCATGATCCACGGCTAAACGGGCGAAGGGCATGTCGCCGTAGCCGAGGAAAATCAACTGCTCATTATGCGCGGCGCTGTCCTGCAAGGCGGTGAAATTAACGGTAAGCGCGTTTTCCCCTTCGCGGATAACCACATAGTCCGTGTCCGGGCGGTATTTCTGCGATCGCCCTTTGGGCAGGGTGAGATGGTAAATGCCAATGGGCAGGGGAGTTAACGTGAGCGTACTGTCGTTGACGGGCAATGTATACGTGTTGCCGGCGTTGTCGTGTAGCGTTAAGGCGCGTCCATAAAGTTGCTCCGGCTGATCGATATTCAGCGTTAGCGTGAGCGTTCCCGTTTTGTTCAGCGCCGCCAGCTCGGCGTTTTCAACCAGCCAGACAAAAGAGTCCAGCCCCAACTGTTGGCGCGCGCTTTCCCATTCGCGCTCCGGCAGCAGATCGTAAAGCGGCCAGACGGGTTTTACCGCCTGTGCGGCGATCTGCTCGCGGGTGAACGCATCGACCGGTAAGCCGCACAGCTGAATAAACGGCGCGACGTCATAACCTGAGGCTGTGGCGATGGCGTCCGCCAGCAGATCGGTCAGACGATGCTCGCAGGGCAAAAAGTTTTCGTCAGCACCCAGCGCGCGGTAGTTCTGGTTAAACACCCGGAAGGCTTCTGTTCCGCCTTTAAATAACATCAGCATCAGAAATTGCAGACGGGGTCGGACGCCCCAGGCGCTAATCGGCGTGCGATTCCGCAGATGGGTAATGAATTGCAATTC
Organism: Salmonella sp. 2018103; assembly: GCF_026247685.1. Classification (NCBI taxonomy): domain Bacteria; kingdom Pseudomonadati; phylum Pseudomonadota; class Gammaproteobacteria; order Enterobacterales; family Enterobacteriaceae; genus Salmonella; species Salmonella sp. 2018103. Next base: position 3,592,873 of record NZ_CP111029.1, on the reverse strand, counting down.
CTGCTCAGACTGCCGCCCGTAATCATAGAGCCAGCCGTCGGTATAAAGATGGTTCCCCTGGTTCAGGTTAAGCTGCTGGAAAAACGCGGCGTAAATGTTGTTCCACATCTCACCGACTGGCAGGTCGACGTCATTCATAAAGACGCCCTGATAGCCGTGACCGATTTCATGCAGAATCGTCCACTGCGTGGCGACATTATCGATCCACCCCTGGCTTAATGTTGCAGCCGTTTGCGCGCACCACCAGGGGAGATAATAAGCCGCGCCGACGCCGTGTTTATCCGCTTTAATAAAATAGCGGTTAGCGACATTTTGATTAAGCGGCGAAGCAGGGCTATCGCTGAGACCAGTCCAGTCATTATAGGCGTCGATCACTCGCGTATAGTACGCATCCAGCGCGGTGATACCGGCGTTGATGACATTAGCGCGATCCGCCCAGGGCAGCAGAAAACGCACGCGGTCCAGTTCCAGCAGGGCAAAAGGCGACGCCTGTTCTTCCCAGGTCTGGAAAAAAGTGTCTTCGGATTGCCCCTTACGCCAGTGTGGCAAATTTTTATTGCTGGTTGGCTGTCGGTAGATCACCGAAAACTCGCCGCCCTGCGCAAAAAAGAGGGTATCAATAAAGGGAACGGAATCGACCGTTGTGCTGATCGTTTGCCAGTTGCCGTTCAGCGTAAGCGATTTCTCACACGCTGAGTCATTGCACAGCAGACGGAGTCTGGCGTTACCGGCGTTGTTATTTGGCTGGCGGATTTGCAGCTGCGTATTCGCTGGCAGAATAAATCCCAGCGCCTGGCGGTCGTGCTCGCGCCCCTTTTCAAATTTGATGTTATCCAGTCCGGGGGCCGCAGGCAGCGAATAACATGTTAACGTGATTTCCTGAGTCATATAACCTCCATAAATAGGGAGGATGAACATAGCTTTTTATTTTTATTAATAAATACAGCAGGATAACGAAATGATATGTATTGAGCTGCTGTGAGGCATAGTGATGAAAAATGGTGGTAGCCGTGAGGCGGATGAGAGGGAGCAGCAGTGTGAGAGGGGCCCGAAATGAAGCCCCGGCAGCTTTTTTATTTGCGGGTAAGCTTGTCCAGATCGGCTTCGATTTCACTGATCTTATTCGCGACGACGCTTTCCAGGTGGCGCAAGTCGTCGAGGATCTTACGTTTGAGATCGAGTTCTGAGCGGTCGCGCTGGCAGATTTGGTCCAGCTCGTCAATCACATAGCGTAGGTTAGGGCTAATCTCCTGTACTTCTTTATAACCCTGACCGATGCCATCGGCCACCACCGTTTTACGCTGGCGTGGATACTTAAACTTCACGCTTTTAGCAAAGAATTCACCTCTATCCTTTTGAAAATAGATTTTCAGGATATCGTTATTGGCTTCTTGCCGCAGGCTGTAACGATCGATTTCCTCAGGATTGGTAATGCCCAGACTTTTTAGATTGTCATACATAGCGGTATCCTTCATCACACTATAACTTTTGAATAATTAACGAAAAGTTGGTTTTTCGCCACCAATGGATACAAAAAAAGCGCGGTTGATCGCAGAAGACGTCTCGGCAACGTCATGAGTAAAAGGGCGGTGGTTATTGATAGTTTAAGTAATTCAACGCGATATTCCGTTTATAGAGAAAGCGTTTGAGGTCAGTGTGGAAAATTGACCGGAGGTAGTGGTCGATAACCTTGAGAGGCGGAGTCTATGTCCGGAACGTATAATGCTACTATTCGCCGGGTGGTGATTTCCGCCTGGATAGGAAACTCCATTGAATATTATGATTTTCTATTATACGGCCTGGCAAGCGCGCTGGTATTTGGCCCGCTTTTTTTCCCTGGCGCCAGCCCATTGACTGCAACGTTATCTTCTTTTGCCAGTTTCGGCGTGGGATTTATTTCCCGGCCGCTGGGCGCGCTATTTTTTGGCAACAGGGGAGATACGCTTGGGCGTAAAAACACGTTATTAATCACGTTAGGGGGGATGGGCGCGGTCACGTTTCTCATCGGTTGCCTGCCTTCTTACGCCAGTATTGGCGCGCTGGCGCCTGCCTTACTGGTTATTCTGCGTTTTCTGCAGGGATTTATGGTTGGAGGCGAATGGGGAGGCGCCATGTTAATGGTCGTGGAATATGCTGCTGGAAAGCACCGGGGGCGGTTAAGCGCGCTATCGCAAACAGGAGGACTCACGGGACAATTATTGGCGACAGGCGCATTTATAGTCGTGACCCAATTACCGAAGGATGCGTTGTTATTGTGGGGATGGCGTATTCCTTTTCTGCTCAGTGCGCTTTTGGTGCTGCCTGGATTATATATGCGTCATCGTCTGGATGAGACGCCTGTCTTCCGTGCGTTTAAAAAGCAGCAGGCCATTAATCATAGGCAGCAAAGAGAAGAAAGGCCGGTGGTCAAAGTAGTACGAGAACAATGGCGCAGCATTTTGCTGATTATAATTCTACGTTTTGCGGAAAGCGTTCCCTTTTTTCTTGCCACCGTCTTCGCGGTTTCCTGGGCGACGACGCAGCTTGGGATTGCCAGCCTGACTATTCTGTACATTGTAATGTTCACCTGTCTGCTGGCGTATCCCATGCACGTGCTATTTGGCATCATGTCGGATCGGCGTGGCTGCCGTCAGGTGTATATTTTCGGCGCGCTTTTTGTCGCGGCAATGGCTTTTCCCTTTTTCTGGCTGCTGGAAAGCCGTTCGCTCATACTGATGACAATGGGCTACGTTCTGCTTATTAACATTGGTCATAATTCACTGAATGCCGTGCAACCTTCTTTTTTCGCCGGACTGTTTCATCCGCCTGTACGCTACAGCGGTTCATCAATTGGCGCTCAGTTGGGGGCGGTTGTGGCAGGGGGATTCACGCCGTTTATCGCTAAAGCGTTAAGCGCAGTCTATGATAACAGTTGGACTTTGGTTGCCGGTTATGTCGTTTTGACTGCGTTGGCTTCGGCATTTGCGGCAAAGATTGCGCCGGAAACCGTGTTACCGCATTCGCCGTAATGCAAAGGGGGGCTGTCGCCCCCGCTTTTCACTCGCTTAATCAATAGTGCGCAATAATTCGTTAATGCCCACTTTGCCACGCGTTTTGGCGTCGACTTTTTTCACGATCACCGCGCAGTACAAACTGTACTTACCGTCTTTTGACGGCAGGTTGCCGGAAACGACCACGGAGCCCGCCGGTACGCGGCCATAGTGAACTTCACCGGTTTCGCGATCGTAGATTTTGGTGCTCTGGCCGAGGTATACCCCCATGGAAATGACGGAACCTTCTTCGACAATGACGCCTTCCACGACTTCAGAACGCGCGCCAATAAAGCAGTTGTCTTCAATGATGGTCGGGTTAGCCTGCAGCGGCTCTAGTACGCCGCCGATACCCACGCCGCCGGAAAGGTGAACATTTTTACCAATCTGCGCGCAGGAACCCACCGTCGCCCAGGTATCAACCATGGTGCCTTCGTCAACGTAGGCGCCGATGTTAACGTAAGACGGCATCAGCACGGTGTTGCGGGCGATAAATGCGCCCTGACGAACGGCTGCAGGCGGAACGACGCGGAAGCCTTCTTTCTGAAAACGCGCTTCGTCGTAATCAGCGAATTTCATCGGGACTTTATCGAAGTAGCGGCTTTCCGCACCGTCGATAACCTGGTTATCGTTAATACGGAAAGAGAGCAGAACCGCTTTCTTCAACCACTGGTGAGTGACCCACTGACCGTCGATTTTTTCTGCGACACGCAGCGCGCCGGAATCAAGTAGAGAAATGACCTGGTTTACCGCCTCTCGGGTCACGGTATCTACATTAACCGGCGTAATATCGGCGCGGCGCTCAAAAGCGGTCTCAATAACGTTCTGTAACTGCTGCATTGTTAAACTCTTTCATATAAATAAACACACTACCCTTTATCGTTTGGATTGAGGGCCGCTGTCAACCGTTGTTGCACCTCAAGTTGCAGCACATTATTAAGTGCGCGCCGATCCGCTGTGGCGATTATGAATAAATCTTCTACTCGTTCACCAATGGTTGTAATTCGGGCGCCATGAAGCGAAATTCCCAGATCGGCAAAAATTTGTCCGACCCTGGCCAGCAGACCAGGTTGATCGAGCGCGATCAATTCCATGAATGATTTTCTGTCGGTATGGGTGGGCAAAAAATTGACTTCCGTTTCGACCGTAAAGTGCCGTAACTTTGCCGGTTGCCGACGCGGCTGCGGCGGCTGCCAGCTACGCTGCGTAATGGTCTGTTCAAGACCGGTGCGAATAACGTCATGGCGATCCGCCGCCAGCGGGCTGCCGTCTGGTTCCAGAACGATAAACGTATCCATTGCCATGCCGTCGCGAGTGGTAAAGATCTGCGCGTCATGGACGCTTAAATTACGCCTGTCCAGCTCGGCGCAGACGGCGGCAAACAGATAGGGTCTGTCCGGACTCCAGATAAAAATTTCGGTTCCGCCGCGCGTGGCTTGCGGACTGAGCAACACTAACGGTTGGCTCAGATCGTGCTGCAATAAATGGCGTGCGTGCCAGGCGAGCTGATTTGGACTATGACGAACAAAATAGTTAGCGCGACAGCGGGTCCAGATTTTGTGCAGCGCGGCTTCATCAATATTGTCCATTCGCAGCAGCGCCAGCGCCTGAAGCTGATGGTGACGCACGCGCTCACGCATATCCGGCGTATTTTGCATTCCGCGCCTGAGCTGTTTTTCAGTGGCGAAGTACAGCTCGCGCAGCAGGCTCTGTTTCCAGCTATTCCACAAGGTTTCGTTGGTCGCGCAGATGTCCGCGACGGTCAGGCAGACCAGAAAACGCAGCCGTGTTTCGGTTTGCACCTCTTCGGCAAACTGCTTGATGACTTCCGGATCCTGGATGTCGCGGCGCTGGGCGGTGACTGACATTAGCAGGTGTTGGCGCACCAGCCAGGCGACCAGTTGCGTTTCGCGTGAGTTCAAACCGTGCAGTTCGGCGAAGGTGAGTACATCCTGCGCGCCCAGTACCGAATGGTCGCCGCCGCGTCCTTTCGCAATATCGTGGAACAGCGCGGCGATCAGGATCAGTTCCGGATGGGGAAGCCGCGGCCAGAGATCGACGCATAGCGGATGGCGCTGGCGCGTCTCTTCTTTTGCAAAGCTCTCCAGTTTGAGCATTACGCGGATAGTGTGTTCATCCACCGTGTATGCGTGGAACAGGTCAAACTGCATTTGTCCGACGATGTGCGACCACTGCGGCATATAAGCCCACAGTACGCTGTGGCGATGCATAGGCAGCAGGCCGCGGCTGACCGCGCCGGGATGGCGCAGCATACTAAGAAACAGAGTGCGCGCCTCCGGGATGTAACACAGCGGTTGGCTCAGGTGGCGGCGGGCGTGGCGCAAATGGCGTAACGTCGTAGAGTAGATGCCGGTGATCGCGCTATTGCGCACCATCATATAAAACATGCGCAGGATCGCTTGCGGTTCGCGGATAAACAGCGTGTCGTCACGCAGATCAATGAGCGTGCCGCGCAGTTGAAACTCATCGTCAACAGGACGCGGTTTTTCATCCGCAGGCAGCGCCAGAATCGCCTCGTCAAATAGCTGAAGCAGCATCTGATTGAGTTCGCTCACCCGGCGCGTAACCCGGAAGTAGTCTTTCATCATCCGCTCAACCGGATCATTGCCCTCGCCGCTGTAGTTAAGGCGTTGAGCGACGCTTAACTGGCGGTCGAACAGCAGGCGGTTATCGTAGCGGCTGACCACCAGATGTAGCGCAAAGCGAATGCGCCACAGGATATGCAGGCACTCGTTGAGCTCCGCGCGCTCAGCGGGGGTTAAAAAGCCGAATCCCACCATCTCATCGAGCGAGGTAGCGCCGAAGTGACGTCGGGCGACCCACTGCAATGTATGGATATCGCGCAGGCCGCCGGGGCTGCTTTTAATATCCGGCTCCAGATTATAGCTGGTACCGTGATAGCGCTGGTGGCGCTGGTTCTGCTCTTCTACTTTGGCGGCGTAAAATTTGTCGGACGGCCAAAAACCTTCGCTGAAAATATGTTTTTGCAGTGCCAGAAACAGAGCAACATCACCGATCAGCAGGCGCGTTTCGATGAGGTTTGTCGCAACGGTTAAATCAGACAGACCTTCCAGCAGACACTCTTCCAGCGTACGTACGCTATGCCCGACATCCAGCTTGACGTCCCATAATAAAGTCAGCAGCTCGCCGACCTTTTGTGCCTGTTCATCGGGCAGCTTTTTGCGGCTTAAAATGAGCAGATCAATATCGGAAAGCGGATGCAGTTCGCCGCGTCCATAGCCGCCGACGGCGACCAGCGCCAGATCGGCAATCTGACCGAAACCGGCCTCAATCCACAGGCGTTGCAACAACTGGTCAATAAATTCGGTACGAGCTTCAATAAGCTGTTCAGCACAAATGCCGCTGTCAAATGCCTCGCCCAGCCAGTGTTGAAAGATGTCGATACGGGCTTTGATACCGGCGACGGTCAGTTCAGCGCGCGGCCAGACGCCAGGGTTTTGCGGCTGGTCAGGGAGGGTGGGGAGTGCGGTATTCGCGTGCTGTTCAGGAAGAGTATTCATATGCGCCACCCATTAAAAAGCCGGATAATGGCGTGAACGCCTTATCCGGCCTACGTATTTACTCTTCATCCTTCAAGTTGCTTCTACGTTGGCTGCGCTCGTTCACTCCAGTCACGTACTTATGTACGCTCCTGAAGATTCACTCTCTTGCCGCCTTGAGGCAACTCGAATGATTTTGAGTAAAGGTGTAATTTGTAGGCCTGATAAGATGCGAAGGCATCGCCATCAGGCAAAACATTATTCGTCGTGTGTGATGATCGCCGGGATGGTGTCATCTTTACGCAGCGTCAGAATTTCACAGCCGTTTTCCGTTACCACAATAGTATGCTCGTACTGAGCAGACAAGCTGCGGTCTTTGGTTTTTACCGTCCAGCCGTCTTTCATGGTGCGGATACGGTAATCCCCGGCGTTCAGCATCGGTTCAATGGTAAAGGTCATGCCAGGCTGCAACACGACGCCGCCATCGTCTGCATCATAATGCAGCACCTGCGGTTCTTCATGGAAGCCGCGACCAATACCGTGTCCGCAGTATTCACGTACCACGGAGAAACCTTCGCCTTCGGCATATTTCTGGATGGCGGCGCCAATGGTGCGCAGGCGGATGCCCGGTTTCACCATTTTGATGCCCAGATACAGGCTCTCTTGCGTGACGCGGCACAGACGCTCGCCCAGAATGGTCGGTTTGCCGACGATAAACATCTTCGAGGTATCGCCGTGGAATTCATCTTTAATCACGGTCACGTCGATGTTGACGATATCACCATCTTTCAGATGTTTAGCGTCATCCGGAATGCCGTGGCACACCACTTCATTAATAGAGATACAGACGGATTTCGGATAGCCGTGGTAGCCGAGGCAGGCGGAGATCGCGTGTTGTTCGTTAACGATGTAATCGTTACAGATACGGTCCAGTTCGCCGGTGGTGACGCCCGGTTTGATATACGGTTCGATCATTTCCAGCACTTCGGCTGCCAGACGGCCCGCGACGCGCATTTTTTCGATGTCTTCAGATGTCTTGATTGAGATAGCCATGAATTCTGTCCATCAGTGCCGATGATTTCGGCAATAATTGTGTAAGTGCTGACAATGGTATCAGTCAGGGGTGTACCCTGCCAAATTGAGAATCATTCTGAACTTCGCCTTTCGTGCCACAAGTGCGTTGGCGACATTTTTTCACCCCAGTCACTTACTGGCCGTAAGCTCCAGGGGATGCAAAAATTTGCCGCCTGCTTGTAACACGAAATTCATCGTTCAATTCAGCACTGAGTGCCAACAATTATTGGTGTCGGTGGCGTATTTGTGGTATAAAGCGCGCCGGACTTCCGATCCATTCGAAGACTACACACGATGGACGGGAGCGACAAATCTCACTTTGTGTAACAACACACACGTATCGGCACATATTCCGGGGTGCCCTTTGGGGTCGGTAATATGGGATACGTGGAGGCATAACCCCAACTTAATCTATAGAGGTTTTAAATCATGGCAACTGTTTCCATGCGCGATATGCTCAAGGCTGGTGTTCACTTTGGTCACCAGACCCGTTACTGGAACCCGAAAATGAAGCCGTTCATCTTCGGCGCGCGTAACAAAGTTCACATCATCAACCTTGAGAAAACTGTACCGATGTTCAACGAAGCTCTGGCTGAACTGAACAAGATCTCTGCTCGTAAAGGTAAAATCCTTTTCGTTGGTACTAAACGCGCTGCAAGCGAAGCGGTGAAAGAAGCTGCTAACAGCTGCGACCAGTTCTTCGTGAACCATCGCTGGCTGGGCGGTATGCTGACTAACTGGAAAACAGTTCGTCAGTCCATCAAACGTCTGAAAGACCTGGAAACTCAGTCTCAGGACGGTACTTTCGAAAAGCTGACCAAGAAAGAAGCGCTGATGCGTACTCGTGAGCTTGAGAAACTGGAAAACAGCCTGGGCGGTATCAAAGACATGGGCGGTCTGCCGGACGCTCTGTTCGTTATCGATGCTGACCACGAGCACATTGCTATCAAAGAAGCGAACAACCTGGGTATCCCGGTATTTGCTATCGTTGATACCAACTCTGATCCGGACGGCGTTGACTTCGTTATCCCGGGTAACGATGACGCAATCCGTGCTGTTAGCCTGTACCTGGGCGCTGTCGCTGCAACCGTTCGTGAAGGCCGTTCTCAGGATCTGGCTTCCCAGGCGGAAGAAAGCTTCGTAGAAGCCGAGTAATAAGGCTTGATAACTCCCTAAAATAGTTCGAGTTGCAGGAAGGCGGCAAGCTCGAGAATTCCCGGGAGCTTACATCAGTAAGTGACCGGGATGAGCGAGTGAAGGCAACGCACCTGCGGCTCGAAATATGAAGGGGAGAGCCCTTATAGACCAGGTAGTATCACGTTTGGTTAGGGGGCCTGTATATGGCCCCCTTTTTCACTTTTATATCTGTGCGGTTTGATGCCGGGCAGATCAAATCTTTCGAGGATTTTAGAATGGCTGAAATTACCGCATCCCTGGTAAAAGAGCTGCGTGAGCGTACTGGCGCAGGCATGATGGATTGCAAAAAAGCGCTGACTGAAGCGAATGGCGACATTGAGCTGGCAATCGAAAACATGCGTAAGTCCGGCGCTATCAAAGCGGCGAAAAAAGCAGGCAACGTGGCTGCTGACGGCGTAATCAAAACCAAAATCGACGGCAACGTCGCTTTCATTCTGGAAGTTAACTGCCAGACTGACTTCGTGGCTAAAGATGCTGGCTTCCAGGCATTTGCTGACAAAGTGCTGGACGCCGCTGTTGCTGGCAAAATCACTGACGTAGAAGTCCTGAAAGCGCAGTTCGAAGAAGAGCGCGTTGCTCTGGTAGCGAAAATTGGCGAGAACATCAACATTCGTCGCGTAGCTTCCCTGGAAGGCGACGTTCTGGGTTCTTACCAGCACGGTGCGCGCATCGGCGTTCTGGTTGCTGCTAAAGGCGCTGACGAAGAGCTGGTTAAACAGCTGGCGATGCACGTTGCGGCAAGCAAGCCGGAATTCGTTAAGCCGGAAGACGTGTCTGCTGACGTGGTAGAGAAAGAGTACCAGGTACAGCTGGACATCGCGATGCAGTCCGGTAAGCCGAAAGAAATCGCAGAGAAAATGGTTGAAGGCCGCATGAAGAAATTCACCGGCGAAGTTTCTCTGACTGGTCAGCCTTTCGTCATGGAACCGAGCAAATCTGTTGGCCAACTGCTGAAAGAGCACAACGCTGACGTGACTGGCTTCATCCGCTTTGAAGTGGGCGAAGGCATTGAGAAAGTCGAGACTGACTTTGCAGCAGAAGTTGCTGCGATGTCTAAGCAGTCCTGATTTTCCTGAGGAGCCGCCTGAGGGCGGCTTCTTTTTGCGCCTCTCTTGTAAAATCAGCCGACGCCTGGCGTCTGCGCTGAAATGCGACGTACAATGTCGCCGGAATTAACTCATATCAATCGTTGACAGTCTCAGGAAAGAAACATGGCTACCAATGCAAAACCCGTCTATAAACGCATTCTGCTTAAATTAAGCGGCGAAGCTCTGCAGGGTACGGAAGGCTTCGGTATTGATGCAAGCATACTGGATCGTATGGCTCAGGAGATCAAAGAACTGGTTGAACTGGGTATTCAGGTTGGTGTGGTGATTGGCGGTGGTAACCTGTTCCGTGGCGCAGGTCTGGCAAAAGCGGGGATGAACCGCGTTGTGGGCGACCACATGGGCATGTTGGCCACCGTCATGAACGGCCTGGCAATGCGTGATGCGCTTCACCGCGCCTATGTGAACGCCCGCCTGATGTCGGCAATTCCTTTAAACGGCGTATGCGACAACTACAGTTGGGCCGAGGCTATTAGCCTGCTGCGTAATAACCGTGTTGTGATTCTGTCTGCAGGTACGGGTAACCCGTTCTTCACTACCGACTCTGCGGCCTGTCTGCGCGGGATCGAAATTGAAGCGGATGTCGTACTGAAAGCGACCAAAGTGGATGGCGTATTCACTGCCGATCCGGCAAAAGATCCTTCCGCGACCATGTACGATCAGCTGACCTACAGCGAAGTGCTGGATAAAGAGCTGAAAGTGATGGATCTGGCGGCGTTCACGCTGGCTCGTGACCACAAACTGCCGATTCGTGTTTTCAACATGAACAAACCGGGCGCGCTGCGTCGTGTGGTGATGGGCGAAAAAGAAGGGACGTTAATCACGGAATAATTCCCGTGAGCGCCAAATACGGGTAAGATTCTGTTCTATTGACGGGGCTTATTACCTGGCAGAAATTAAACGAGACTATACTTAGCACATCTTTGTATTGTGTGACCGTCTGGTCTGACTGAGACTAGTTTTCAAGGATTCGTAACGTGATTAGCGATATCAGAAAAGATGCTGAAGTACGCATGGAAAAATGCGTTGAAGCGTTCAAAACCCAAATCAGCAAAGTGCGCACGGGTCGTGCTTCTCCCAGCCTGCTGGATGGTATTGTCGTAGAATACTATGGCACTCCGACCCCGCTGCGCCAGTTGGCAAGCGTAACGGTAGAAGACTCCCGTACCTTAAAAATTAACGTGTTTGACCGTTCTATGGGGCCAGCCGTTGAAAAAGCGATCATGGCGTCAGACCTCGGTTTGAATCCAAGTTCTGCGGGCACCGACATTCGCGTTCCGCTGCCGCCGCTGACCGAAGAACGTCGTAAAGATCTGACGAAAATTGTCCGTGGCGAAGCGGAGCAGGCGCGTGTCGCCGTACGTAACGTCCGCCGTGATGCGAACGATAAAGTAAAAGCTCTGCTGAAAGATAAAGCGATCAGTGAAGATGACGATCGTCGCTCTCAGGAAGAAGTACAGAAAATGACCGACGCGGCAATTAAGAAAGTTGATGCGGCGTTGGCAGATAAAGAAGCAGAACTGATGCAGTTCTGATTGATCTGTACGCAGATATAAACTCATTCCACCGCTAAACCTGGCGGATGAGTGGTGTACAAAGCGCCGCGCAGAAGACATTATCAGGTCTCCTGTGCGGCGTTTTGCTTTTTATTCCGTTTCAACACTTCTGGACGTTTCATGAAGCAATTAACCATTCTGGGCTCGACCGGCTCTATTGGTTGCAGCACACTGGACGTGGTGCGCCATAATCCTGATAGCTTCCGCGTTATCGCGCTGGTGGCGGGTAAAAATGTCGCCCGCATGGCGGAGCAGTGCCTGGAGTTCTCGCCGCGTTATGCCGTGATGGACGATACGTCGAGCGCAGAACAGCTCAAAATAATGCTTCAGCAGCATGGCAGTCGCACCGAGGTTCTGAGCGGTCAGCAGGCTGCCTGTGAGATGGCGGCGCTTGATGAGGTCGGGCATGTGATGGCGGCCATTGTGGGCGCGGCTGGTTTACTGCCGACCCTGGCGGCGATTCGCGCAGGGAAGACGATTCTGCTGGCGAATAAAGAATCGCTGGTGACCTGCGGGCGGCTGTTTATGGACGAAGTAAAACGCAGCAACGCCCGGCTTTTACCCGTCGATAGCGAACATAACGCGATTTTTCAGAGTTTGCCGCAATCTATTCAGCATAATCTGGGATACGCTGACCTTGAGCAAAATGGCGTAACGTCGATTTTGCTTACCGGGTCTGGTGGCCCGTTTCGTGAAACGCCAATGTGCGATCTGGCAGCGATGACGCCGGATCAGGCATGTCGTCATCCGAACTGGTCGATGGGGCGAAAAATCTCCGTCGACTCCGCCACCATGATGAATAAAGGTCTGGAATACATTGAAGCGCGTTGGTTATTTAATGCCAGCGCACGTCAGATGGAAGTGTTGATCCATCCGCAATCGGTCATTCATTCGATGGTGCGTTATCAGGACGGCAGCGTCCTGGCGCAGCTTGGAGAACCTGACATGCGTACGCCTATTGCGCATACGATGGCATGGCCGAATCGCGTCGCGTCCGGCGCGCAGCCGCTCGATTTTTGCAAACTCAGCGCGTTGACGTTTAGCGCGCCAGATTATCAGCGTTATCCATGCCTGAAGCTGGCGATGGAGGCGTTTGAGCAAGGTCAGGCGGCAACGACGGCGCTCAATGCGGCAAACGAAATCACCGTTGCCGCGTTTCTGGCGCAACAGATTCGTTTTACCGATATCGCCGGGCTCAATTTAGCGGTGCTGGAGAGGATGGATTTACAGGAACCGGCAAGCGTTGAGGACGTATTGCAGGTTGACGCCATCGCGCGTGAAGTAGCCAGAAAACAAGTGATACGGCTCTCACGCTGACGATTATCCCGCGACAGAAGATCGTGCTATTTGTTAGCGTTGGGCTTCGGTGATATAGTCTGCGCCACCTGATCGCAGGTTTTTGGCTTTTTTCGGTCAGGTTAGCCGTGGTTTTACACGGCTTTTTTGTGGATACACAAAATCATTCAGGACGCATCGGGACGGCAGGCGAATACGTTCCCGGCGTGCGCAGACAGCGCACGACAGGGGCGATGACGCGCAGTCATCCGCGAAGCGGACCGAAGAGAATGTGTATAAAGGCTTCAGTATTCCTGAGTACCGCTAAATCCTTTCAGGGACAAAAACGCGTTATGTTGTCTGCAACTCAACCAGTAAGCGAAAATTTGCCAGCGCATGGCTGCCGTCATGTTGCAATAATTATGGATGGCAATGGTCGCTGGGCGAAAAAGCAAGGGAAGATCCGGGCCTTTGGGCATAAAGCCGGGGCGAAGTCCGTCCGGCGAGCGGTCTCTTTTGCTGCCAATAACGGTATTGATGCGTTAACGCTGTATGCCTTTAGTAGTGAAAACTGGAACCGACCGGCGCAGGAAGTGAGCGCGTTAATGGAGCTGTTTGTGTGGGCGCTGGATAGCGAAGTCAAAAGCCTGCACCGCCATAACGTTCGCCTGCGTATTATCGGCGATATCAGCCGATTCAACTCACGTTTACAAGAACGTATTCGCAAATCAGAAGCGCTTACCGCCCATAATACGGGTCTAACGCTGAATATCGCTGCGAATTACGGCGGACGTTGGGATATTGTCCAGGGAGTCCGACAACTGGCGGAACAGGTGCAGGCTGGAGTGCTGCGCCCCGATCAGATTGATGAAGAGAGACTAGGCCAGCAAATCTGTATGCATGAGCTGGCGCCTGTGGATTTAGTAATTAGGACTGGGGGAGAGCATCGCATTAGTAACTTTTTGCTTTGGCAAATTGCCTATGCCGAACTTTACTTTACGGATGTTCTTTGGCCCGATTTCGATGAACAAGACTTTGAAGGTGCGCTGCATGCCTTTGCTAATCGAGAGCGTCGTTTCGGCGGTACCGAGCCTGGTGATGACAAAGCCTGATGGGGGTTGCTTTTGCTGAAGTATCGCCTGATTTCTGCTTTTGTGTTAATACCCGCGGTCATCGCTGCGCTTTTTTTATTGCCGCCGGTGGGGTTCGCCATTATTACGCTGGTTGTCTGTATGCTGGCCGCGTGGGAATGGGGACAGTTAAGCGGTTTCGCCGCGCGTTCACAGCGGGTTTGGCTGGCGGTGCTGTGTGGTCTGTTATTGGCGCTGATGCTATTTTTGTTGCCTGAGTATCATCACAACATTCGTCAACCGCTGGTTGAGATGTCGCTTTGGGCATCGTTAGGATGGTGGGTTGTCGCGCTACTGCTGGTGCTATTTTATCCCGGTTCGGCGGCAATCTGGCGCAACTCAAAAACATTGCGTCTCATTTTCGGTTTGTTAACTATCGTGCCATTTTTCTGGGGCATGCTGGCGCTGCGCGCCTGGCACTATGACGAGAATCATTACAGTGGCGCAATATGGCTACTCTATGTCATGATCCTGGTCTGGGGAGCGGACTCTGGCGCGTATATGTTTGGTAAATTATTTGGCAAACATAAGCTGGCGCCGAAGGTTTCCCCGGGTAAAACCTGGCAAGGGTTTATCGGCGGGCTTGCTACGGCTGCCGTGATCTCATGGGGTTACGGTATGTGGGCGAATCTGAATGTTGCGCCTGTTATCTTGCTGATTTGCTCTGTGGTGGCGGCTCTGGCTTCTGTACTGGGCGACCTCACCGAGAGTATGTTTAAGCGCGAAGCAGGAATTAAGGATAGCGGCCACTTGATTCCAGGCCATGGCGGCATTCTGGACCGAATTGACAGCCTGACGGCTGCCGTACCGGTCTTTGCTTGCCTGTTGTTACTGGTGTTCAGGACGCTCTAACGGAAGGTTTTATGCTGAGTATTCTCTGGAATCTGGCTGCATTCATCATCGCACTGGGCGTGCTGATCACTGTGCATGAATTTGGTCATTTCTGGGTTGCCCGGCGCTGCGGTGTGCGAGTTGAGCGCTTTTCCATCGGCTTTGGCAAAGCGCTCTGGCGTCGTACCGATCGGTACGGCACCGAGTATGTCATCGCCCTGATCCCGCTGGGCGGCTACGTCAAAATGCTGGATGAACGCGCCGAACCGGTAGCGCCGGAATTGCGTCGTCACGCCTTCAATAACAAAACGGTGGGCCAGCGCGCCGCAATTATTGCCGCAGGTCCGGTTGCGAACTTCATTTTTGCTATCTTTGCTTACTGGCTGGTCTTTATCATCGGCGTCCCTGGCGTTCGTCCGGTCATTGGCGAAATAACGCCCAACTCGATTGCTGCGCAGGCGCAAATTGCGCCTGGTACGGAACTTAAAGCTGTTGATGGTATCGAAACCCCTGATTGGGATGCCGTGCGTTTACAACTGGTGTCCAAAATTGGCGATCAGCAGACGACGGTGAGCGTCGCGCCGTTTGGTAGCGACCAGCGGCAGGACAAAACGCTTGATTTACGTCACTGGGCATTTGAGCCTGATAAGCAAGATCCTGTATCTTCTTTAGGGATTCGGCCCCGCGGGCCACAGATTGAACCGGTACTGTCAGAAGTGCAGGCGAATTCCGCAGCCAGTAAAGCGGGTTTGCAAGCGGGCGACAGGATCGTTAAAGTCGATGGTCAGCCGTTAACGCAGTGGATGAAATTCGTGACGTTTGTACGCGATAATCCCGGTAAGCCGTTAGCGTTAGAGATTGAAAGGCAGGGGAGCGCCTTGTCGTTGACGTTAACGCCGGATACGAAATCGGTTAACGGAAAGGCGGAAGGGTTTGCAGGCGTGGTGCCTAAAATTATTCCTCTGCCGGAAGAGTACAAGACTATACGCCAGTATGGGCCTTTTAGCGCCATCCTCGAAGCCACGGATAAGACGTGGCAGTTGATGAAGCTGACGGTCAGTATGCTGGGTAAATTGATAACCGGTGATGTGAAACTGAACAACCTCAGTGGGCCGATTTCTATCGCTCAGGGGGCTGGGATGTCAGCGGAGTTCGGGGTGATTTATTACCTGATGTTCCTTGCGCTAATCAGCGTGAACTTAGGGATAATTAACCTGTTTCCGCTGCCCGTTCTTGACGGGGGTCATCTGCTGTTCCTGGCGATTGAAAAGCTTAAGGGCGGGCCGGTATCCGAGCGGGTTCAAGACTTTAGTTATCGCATTGGCTCGATTTTGCTGGTGTTGTTAATGGGGCTTGCACTTTTCAATGATTTCTCTCGGTTGTAAGAGAGTTAGTTAGGAAGAACGCATAATAACGATGGCGATGAAAAAGTTGCTCATAGCGTCGCTGCTGTTCAGCAGCGCCACCGTATACGGTGCTGAAGGGTTCGTAGTGAAGGACATTCATTTCGAAGGCCTGCAGCGAGTCGCCGTTGGTGCGGCTCTCCTCAGTATGCCGGTGCGCACAGGCGACACGGTTAATGATGAAGATATCAGTAACACCATTCGCGCTCTGTTCGCCACCGGCAACTTTGAGGACGTCCGCGTCCTGCGCGATGGTAATACCCTTCTGGTTCAGGTAAAAGAACGTCCGACCATTGCCAGCATCACTTTCTCCGGGAACAAGTCGGTGAAAGATGACATGCTCAAGCAAAACCTCGAAGCGTCTGGCGTACGTGTTGGCGAGTCTCTGGATCGCACCACGCTGTCTGATATCGAAAAAGGTCTGGAAGACTTTTACTATAGCGTAGGTAAATACAGCGCCAGCGTTAAGGCGGTCGTCACGCCGCTGCCGCGCAACCGTGTTGATCTTAAACTGGTGTTCCAGGAGGGCGTATCGGCGAAGATCCAACAGATCAACATCGTCGGTAACCATGCCTTTAGCACCGAAGAACTCATTTCTCATTTCCAGTTGCGTGACGAAGTGCCGTGGTGGAACGTCGTCGGCGATCGTAAATACCAGAAACAGAAGCTGGCGGGCGACCTTGAAACCTTGCGTAGCTACTATCTGGATCGCGGCTACGCGCGTTTCAATATTGACTCCACGCAAGTGAGTCTGACGCCGGATAAGAAAGGGATCTACATCACCGTCAATATCACCGAAGGCGATCAGTACAAGCTTTCCGGGGTTCAGGTAAGCGGTAACCTGGCCGGACATTCCGCTGAAATTGAGAACCTGACGAAAATTGAACCGGGCGAGCTCTATAACGGCACCAAAGTGACCAAAATGGAAGATGACATCAAAAAGCTTCTGGGTCGCTATGGTTACGCCTATCCGCGCGTGCAGTCACAGCCTGAAATTAACGATGCTGACAAAACCGTAAAACTGCGCGTGAACGTCGATGCGGGCAACCGTTTCTACGTGCGTAAGATCCGCTTTGAAGGCAACGATACCTCAAAAGATTCCGTTCTGCGCCGTGAAATGCGCCAGATGGAAGGGGCGTGGCTGGGCAGCGACCTGGTTGATCAGGGTAAAGAGCGTCTGAACCGTCTCGGCTTCTTTGAAACCGTCGACACCGACACGCAGCGCGTTCCGGGTAGCCCGGATCAGGTTGATGTGGTGTACAAGGTGAAAGAGCGTAATACCGGTAGCTTCAACTTCGGTATCGGTTACGGTACAGAAAGCGGCGTGAGCTTCCAGGCCGGCGTTCAGCAGGACAACTGGTTAGGTACCGGTTATTCCGTGGGGATTAACGGCACCAAAAACGACTACCAGACCTACAGCGAACTGTCCGTTACTAACCCATACTTTACCGTTGATGGCGTGAGCCTCGGTGGTCGTATCTTCTATAACGACTTCCAGGCGGACGATGCAGACCTGTCCGACTATACCAACAAGAGTTACGGTACGGACGTGACGCTTGGCTTCCCCATCAACGAGTACAACACGTTGCGTGCTGGTTTAGGGTATGTGCATAACTCCCTGTCCAATATGGAACCGCAGGTTGCAATGTGGCGTTATCTGGCATCAATGGGTCAGTATCCGAGTACTAATGATCAGGATAATAGTTTTAGCACTGATGACTTCACCTTTAACTACGGCTGGACCTACAACAAACTAGACCGTGGTTACTTCCCGACGGAAGGTACGCGTATCAACCTGACGGGTAAGGTGACGATTCCGGGATCGGATAACGAATACTATAAAGCGACGTTGGATACCGCGACCTATGTACCGATCGATAACGATCATAAGTGGGTCATTCTGGGCCGTACCCGCTTTGGTTATGGCGATGGTTTAGGCGGTAAAGAAATGCCGTTCTATGAGAACTTCTATGCCGGTGGTTCCAGTACCGTTCGTGGCTTCCAGTCCAATACCATTGGTCCTAAGGCGGTCTATTATCCCTATAACCCTAAAAATTACGATGCTGATGAAGACTACGATTGCGCGACGCAGGACGGCGCAAAAGATATGTGTAAGTCGGATGATGCGGTAGGGGGTAACGCGATGGCGGTCGCCAGCCTGGAATTTATCACGCCGACGCCGTTTATCAGCGAGAAATATGCTAATTCGGTCCGTACTTCTTTCTTCTGGGATATGGGGACCGTCTGGGATACTAACTGGGATTCCAGCCAGTATTCTGGTTATCCGGACTACAGCGATCCGAGCAACATCCGTATGTCCGCGGGTATCGCATTACAATGGATGTCCCCATTGGGGCCGTTGGTCTTCTCCTACGCCCAGCCGTTTAAAAAGTACGATGGAGACAAAGCCGAGCAGTTCCAGTTTAACATTGGTAAAACCTGGTAATTGTTCACTGCAAAGGAATGCATTGGTAGTGTAGCGATGACTTTTGGCGATGCCCCCAGGGATCGCCAGGCCACGCAAAGAGCTGTACCTTCGGGTGCAAATGGGATGGTAAGGAGTTTATTGTGAAAAAGTGGTTATTAGCTGCAGGTCTTGGTTTGGCGATGGTAACGTCCGCACAGGCTGCTGACAAAATTGCAATCGTCAACATGGGTAATCTGTTCCAACAGGTTGCGCAGAAGACGGGTGTATCCAATACACTGGAAAACGAATTTAAAGGCCGTGCGGCTGAACTGCAAAAAATGGAAACCGATCTGCAATCTAAAATGCAGCGTCTGCAATCCATGAAAGCAGGTAGCGATCGTACTAAGCTGGAAAAAGACGTGATGTCTCAGCGCCAGACTTTCGCGCAAAAAGCGCAGGCTTTTGAGAAAGATCGCGCTCGTCGTTCCAACGAAGAACGCAACAAACTGGTGACTCGTATCCAGACTGCGGTGAAAAAAGTGGCTAACGACCAGAGTATCGATCTGGTGGTAGACGCAAACACCGTTGCTTACAACAGCAGCGATGTGAAAGACATCACCGCTGACGTACTGAAACAGGTTAAATAAGTAATGCCTTCAATTCGACTGGCTGACTTAGCAGAACAGTTGGATGCAGAATTACACGGTGATGGCGATATCGTCATCACCGGCGTTGCGTCCATGCAATCTGCAACAACAGGCCACATTACGTTTATGGTAAATCCTAAGTACCGTGAACACTTAGGTTTATGCCAGGCTTCTGCGGTTGTCATGACGCAGGACGATCTTCCTTTTGCTAAGAGCGCGGCGCTGGTAGTTAAAAATCCCTACCTGACCTACGCGCGCATGGCGCAAATTTTAGATACTACGCCGCAGCCCGCGCAGAATATCGCGCCAAGCGCCGTGATTGATGCGACGGCAACGCTGGGTAGCAATGTTTCAGTCGGCGCGAATGCGGTGATTGAATCTGGCGTACAACTGGGCGATAACGTGGTTATCGGCGCAGGCTGTTTCGTCGGAAAAAATAGCAAAATCGGGGCGGGTTCACGCTTGTGGGCGAACGTAACGATTTACCACGACATTCAGATCGGTGAGAATTGCCTGATCCAGTCTAGTACGGTGATCGGCGCGGACGGTTTTGGCTACGCCAACGATCGTGGCAACTGGGTGAAGATCCCACAACTGGGCCGGGTCATTATTGGCGATCGTGTCGAGATCGGCGCCTGTACCACCATTGACCGTGGCGCGTTGGATGATACTGTTATTGGCAATGGCGTGATTATTGATAATCAGTGCCAGATTGCACATAACGTTGTGATTGGCGACAATACGGCAGTTGCCGGTGGCGTCATTATGGCGGGTAGCCTGAAGATTGGCCGTTACTGCATGATTGGCGGCGCCAGCGTGATCAATGGGCATATGGAAATATGCGACAAAGTCACGGTAACTGGCATGGGTATGGTGATGCGTCCCATCACGGAACCGGGCGTCTACTCCTCAGGCATTCCGCTGCAACCCAACAAAGTATGGCGTAAAACTGCTGCACTGGTGATGAACATTGATGATATGAGCAAGCGTCTCAAAGCGATTGAGCGCAAGGTTAATCAACAAGACTAACGTTCCGCCTTGTAGTTGCCATTCTTTTCCGGCCTGTCACATTCATACGATTGCGGCAGGCCGTGTTATTATTGCCTTTTTGTATATTTGGACAGGAAGAGTATTTTGACTACTAACACTCATACTCTGCAGATTGAAGAGATTTTAGAGCTTCTGCCGCACCGTTTTCCGTTTTTACTGGTCGATCGCGTGCTGGACTTTGAAGAAGGTCGTTTTCTGCGTGCGGTGAAAAATGTCTCCGTCAACGAGCCGTTTTTCCAGGGGCATTTCCCGGGCAAACCGATTTTGCCAGGCGTGTTGATTCTGGAAGCGATGGCGCAGGCAACCGGTATTCTGGCGTTTAAAAGCGTTGGTAAACTGGAACCTGGCGAACTGTATTATTTCGCGGGTATTGATGAAGCGCGCTTTAAGCGTCCGGTTGTGCCAGGCGATCAGATGATCATGGAAGTCACTTTCGAGAAAACGCGCCGTGGCCTGACCCGCTTTAAAGGGGTTGCGCTGGTCGACGGTAAAGTTGTGTGCGAAGCAACCATGATGTGTGCTCGTAGCCGGGAGGCCTGATTCGTGATTGATAAATCCGCCTTTATTCATCCTACCGCCATTGTGGAAGACGGCGCTGTAATTGGCGCTAATGCCCACATTGGTCCCTTTTGTATTGTTGGGCCGCAGGTCGAAATTGGTGAGGGAACCGTACTGAAGTCTCATGTGGTTGTGAATGGTCAAACCAAAATCGGCCGCGACAACGAGATTTATCAGTTTGCCTCCATCGGTGAAGTGAACCAGGATCTGAAATATGCGGGTGAGCCGACCCGTGTGGAAATTGGCGATCGTAACCGCATCCGCGAAAGCGTCACCATTCATCGTGGTACAGTGCAGGGTGGTGGGTTGACGAAGGTGGGTAGCGATAACCTGCTGATGATCAATGCGCATGTTGCACATGATTGTACGGTAGGTAATCGCTGTATCCTCGCCAACAACGCCACGCTGGCGGGGCACGTATCAGTCGATGATTTTGCGATCATCGGCGGTATGACGGCAGTTCATCAATTCTGCATTATCGGTGCGCATGTGATGGTCGGCGGCTGCTCCGGCGTGGCGCAGGATGTACCTCCGTATGTGATTGCGCAGGGTAACCATGCGACGCCGTTCGGGGTAAATATCGAAGGGCTGAAGCGTCGCGGCTTTAGCCGTGAAGGGCTGGTGGCGATTCGTAATGCCTACAAACTGTTGTACCGCAGTGGTAAAACGCTCGACGAAGCGAAGCTGGAAATCGCTGAACTTGCTGAAAAGCATCCGGAAGTGAAGGCGTTTACCGAGTTCTTTGAGCGTTCAACGCGCGGTCCGATTCGTTAATGGCGGCACAGCGTCCTTTAACGATTGCCCTGGTCGCCGGTGAAACGTCCGGCGATATTCTTGGCGCAGGCTTAATTCGTGCGCTGAAAGCGCGCGTACCCAACGCCCGCTTTGTGGGCGTTGCGGGGCCGCGCATGCAGGCCGAAGGGTGTGAAGCCTGGTACGAAATGGAAGAGCTGGCGGTCATGGGCATTGTTGAAGTGCTCGGACGTTTACGCCGTTTGTTGCATATCCGCGCCGATCTGACCCGTCGTTTTACCGAACTCAAGCCCGATGTCTTTGTCGGGATTGATGCCCCTGATTTCAACATTACCCTCGAAGGTAATCTGAAAAAACAAGGGATTAAGACCATTCATTATGTCAGCCCGTCTGTTTGGGCCTGGCGACAGAAACGCGTTTTCAAAATAGGCAGATCCACCCATATGGTGCTGGCTTTTCTGCCTTTCGAAAAAGCGTTTTACGATAAATTTAACGTCCCGTGCCGCTTTATCGGTCACACCATGGCGGATGCCATGCCGCTGGACCCGGATAAAAATGCGGCGCGCGACGTGCTGGGTATTCCGCATGACGCCCATTGTCTGGCGCTACTGCCAGGCAGCCGTGGCGCGGAAGTGGAAATGCTCAGCGCCGACTTCCTGAAAACCGCACAATTGCTGCGACAGCGCTATCCCGATCTGGAAGTGGTAGTGCCGCTGGTGAACGCGAAACGCCGCGAGCAGTTTGAAAAAATTAAAGCGGAGGTTGCGCCGGATCTCGCCGTTCATTTGCTGGACGGCATGGCGCGCGAGGCGATGATCGCCAGCGACGCGGCTCTGCTGGCCTCGGGTACGGCGGCACTGGAGTGTATGCTGGCAAAATGCCCGATGGTAGTGGGGTATCGTATGAAGCCCTTCACTTTCTGGCTGGCGAAACGTCTGGTAAAAACGGAGTATGTGTCTTTGCCTAACCTGCTGGCGGGAAGAGAATTAGTCAAAGAGCTGTTGCAGGAAGAGTGCGAACCGCAAAAACTCGCCGAAGCGCTGTTGCCGCTACTGGCGAACGGTAAAACCAGCCATGCGATGCACGACACCTTCCGTGAATTGCATCAGCAGATCCGCTGTAATGCCGATGAGCAGGCGGCAGATGCCGTCCTGGAGTTAGCACAATGATCGAATTTGTTTATCCACACACCCATTTAGTGGCGGGTGTGGATGAAGTGGGCCGTGGCCCGCTGGTGGGCGCCGTAGTGACCGCCGCCGTGATCCTCGATCCGGCTCGTCCGATCGTCGGTCTGAATGATTCCAAAAAATTGTCTGAAAAGCGTCGTCTGTCATTGTATGACGAGATTAAAGAAAAGGCGTTAAGCTGGAGTCTGGGACGCGCGGAAGCGCATGAAATTGATGAGCTGAATATTTTGCACGCCACCATGCTCGCCATGCAGCGCGCTGTCGCTGGTCTGCATATTGCGCCAGAATATGTGCTGATCGACGGCAATCGCTGTCCGGCGCTGCCTGTGCCGTCAATGGCCGTGGTGAAAGGAGACAGCCGCGTGGCGGAGATTAGTGCGGCGTCTATTCTGGCGAAAGTCTCCCGCGACGCAGAAATGGCGGCGCTGGATATCGTTTTTCCTCAGTATGGCTTTGCGCAGCACAAAGGCTATCCAACCGCTTTTCATCTGGAAAAGTTGGCACAGTATGGCGCGACGGCGCACCACCGACGCAGTTTTGCGCCTGTTAAACGCGCTCTGGGACTTGTGTCCTGATTCTTGTATCGAGAAATCTGAAGATGTCTGAACCACGTTTCGTTCACCTGCGGGTGCACAGCGACTACTCTATGATCGATGGGCTGGCGAAGACCGGGCCGCTGGTGAAAAAGGCGGCCTCATTAGGTATGCCTGCGCTGGCGATCACCGATTTTACCAACCTCTGCGGTCTGGTGAAGTTCTACGGAGCGGGTCATGGCGCGGGCATTAAACCCATCGTCGGGGCGGACTTTAACGTTCACAACGAACTGCTGGGAGATGAGCTGACTCATCTGACGGTACTGGCGGCGAATAATACGGGATACCAGAACTTGACGTTGCTGATCTCGAAAGCGTATCAGCGCGGCTACGGCGCGGCAGGCCCGATTATCGAGCGCGACTGGTTGGTAGAGCTTAAAGAAGGTTTGATCCTGCTTTCCGGCGGGCGCATGGGCGACGTAGGCCGCTGTCTGCTACGCGGCAACCAGGCGCTGGTGGAGGAGTGCGTTGCTTTCTATGAAGCGCATTTTCCCGATCGCTACTTCCTGGAACTGATCCGCACCGGCAGACAGGATGAAGAGACCTATCTTCATGCTGCGGTTGAACTGGCTGAGGCACGTGGTTTGCCAGTTGTCGCGACAAACGATGTCCGTTTTCTTGAAAGCGATGATTTTGACGCCCATGAAATTCGTGTCGCGATCCACGACGGTTTCACGCTTGACGATCCTAAGCGTCCGCGCAATTACTCGCCGCAGCAATATATGCGCAGCATCGATGAGATGTGCGAGCTGTTCGCCGATATTCCGGAGGCGCTGGAAAATACGGTGGAGATTGCCAAACGCTGCAACGTAACGGTACGTCTGGGTGAATATTTCCTGCCGCAGTTCCCGACCGGCGATATGACTACCGAAGATTATCTGGTCAAAAAATCGAAAGAGGGGCTGGAAGAGCGTCTGGCTTTCCTGTTTCCGGACGAAGAAGAGCGCAAAAAGCGTCGCCCGGAATATGACGAGCGTCTGGATATTGAACTACAGGTTATCAACCAGATGGGGTTCCCTGGCTACTTCCTCATCGTGATGGAGTTTATCCAGTGGTCAAAAGATAACGGCGTGCCGGTAGGGCCGGGACGTGGTTCCGGGGCTGGTTCGCTGGTGGCCTACGCGCTGAAAATTACCGACCTTGATCCGCTGGAATTTGACCTGCTGTTCGAACGTTTCCTGAACCCGGAACGTGTCTCGATGCCTGACTTCGACGTTGACTTCTGTATGGAGAAACGCGACCAGGTGATTGAGCACGTCGCAGACATGTACGGGCGTGATGCAGTATCGCAAATTATCACCTTCGGTACGATGGCGGCGAAAGCCGTTATCCGCGATGTGGGCCGCGTGCTGGGGCATCCGTACGGTTTTGTCGATCGTATCTCGAAGCTGGTGCCGCCCGATCCGGGCATGACGCTGGCAAAAGCCTTTGAAGCGGAACCGCAACTGCCGGAAATTTACGAGGCGGACGAAGAGGTCAGAGCGCTGATCGATATGGCGCGTAAGCTTGAAGGTGTCACGCGTAACGCCGGTAAACACGCTGGCGGCGTGGTCATCGCGCCGACCAAAATTACCGACTTTGCGCCGCTGTACTGCGATGAAGAGGGCAAGCATCCGGTTACCCAGTTTGATAAAAGCGACGTGGAATATGCCGGACTGGTGAAGTTCGACTTCCTCGGTTTGCGTACGCTGACTATCATCAACTGGGCGCTGGAGATGATCAACAAGCGGCGCGAGAAAAACGGCGAGCCGCCGCTGGATATCGCCGCCATTCCGCTGGACGATAAAAAAAGCTTCGACATGCTGCAGCGCTCGGAAACCACGGCGGTCTTCCAGCTTGAATCGCGCGGTATG
The DNA here is from genome assembly GCF_026247685.1 of Salmonella sp. 2018103. Taxonomy (NCBI): domain Bacteria; kingdom Pseudomonadati; phylum Pseudomonadota; class Gammaproteobacteria; order Enterobacterales; family Enterobacteriaceae; genus Salmonella; species Salmonella sp. 2018103. Next base: position 3,567,703 of record NZ_CP111029.1, on the reverse strand, counting down.
AAAGACCTGATCAAGCGTCTGCAGCCGGACTGCTTTGAAGATATGATCGCACTGGTGGCCCTGTTCCGTCCCGGCCCGTTGCAGTCAGGGATGGTAGATAACTTTATCGACCGTAAGCACGGTCGTGAAGAACTCTCTTACCCGGACGTTCAGTGGCAGCATGAAAGCCTGAAGCCGGTACTGGAGCCGACTTACGGCATCATTCTGTATCAGGAACAGGTGATGCAGATTGCCCAGGTACTTTCCGGGTATACTCTCGGCGGCGCGGATATGCTGCGTCGTGCGATGGGGAAGAAAAAGCCGGAAGAGATGGCCAAACAGCGTTCCGTTTTTGAAGAGGGCGCGAAAAAGAACGGTATCGACGGCGAACTGGCGATGAAAATCTTTGACCTGGTGGAGAAATTCGCCGGTTACGGGTTTAACAAATCGCACTCCGCCGCTTATGCGCTGGTTTCTTACCAGACGCTATGGCTAAAGGCGCACTATCCGGCTGAATTTATGGCGGCGGTGATGACTGCCGATATGGACAACACCGAGAAGGTCGTCGGCCTGGTGGACGAGTGCTGGCGGATGGGACTGAAAATTCTGCCGCCGGATATTAACTCCGGATTGTACCATTTCCACGTTAACGATGAGGGCGAGATCGTCTACGGCATCGGCGCGATCAAAGGCGTCGGCGAAGGGCCGATCGAAGCGATCATCGACGCGCGTAATCAGGGCGGCTATTTCCGCGAACTGTTTGATCTGTGCGCGCGGACCGACACCAAAAAGCTCAACCGCCGGGTGCTGGAAAAGCTGATCATGTCCGGGGCGTTCGACCGCCTGGGGCCGCACCGCGCCGCGCTGATGAACTCATTGGGCGATGCGCTGAAAGCCGCCGACCAGCACGCCAAAGCGGAAGCTATCGGTCAGGCGGATATGTTCGGCGTACTGGCGGAAGAGCCGGAGCAAATCGAGCAATCCTATGCCAGCTGCCAGCCGTGGCCGGAGCAGGTGGTGTTAGATGGGGAACGTGAAACGTTGGGGCTGTACCTGACGGGCCACCCTATCAATCAGTATTTAAAAGAAATTGAGCGCTATGTCGGCGGGGTAAGGCTCAAAGACATGCATCCGACAGAACGTGGTAAAGTCACCACGGCTGCGGGGCTCGTGATTGCCGCAAGGGTTATGGTCACCAAGCGCGGCAATCGTATCGGCATCTGTACGCTGGATGACCGTTCCGGGCGTCTGGAAGTGATGTTATTTACCGACGCGCTGGATAAATACCAGCAGTTGCTGGAAAAAGACCGCATACTTATCGTCAGCGGACAGGTCAGCTTTGATGACTTCAGCGGGGGGCTTAAAATGACCGCCCGCGAAGTGATGGATATTGACGAAGCTCGCGAAAAATACGCTCGCGGGCTTGCTATCTCGCTGACGGACAGGCAAATTGATGACCAGCTTTTAAACCGACTCCGTCAGTCTCTGGAACCCCACCGCTCGGGGACCATTCCAGTACATCTCTACTATCAGAGGGCGGATGCGCGTGCGCGGCTGCGTTTTGGCGCAACGTGGCGTGTCTCTCCGAGCGATCGTTTACTTAACGATCTGCGTGGCCTCATTGGTTCGGAGCAGGTGGAACTGGAGTTTGACTAATACAGGAATACTATGAGTCTGAATTTCCTTGATTTTGAACAGCCGATAGCAGAGCTGGAAGCGAAAATCGATTCTCTGACTGCGGTAAGCCGCCAGGATGAGAAACTGGATATTAATATCGATGAAGAAGTCCATCGCCTGCGCGAAAAAAGCGTAGAACTGACGCGCAAAATCTTCGCCGATCTCGGCGCATGGCAGGTAGCCCAACTGGCGCGCCATCCGCAGCGTCCGTACACCCTGGATTATGTCCGTCTGGCGTTTGATGAGTTTGATGAGCTGGCGGGCGATCGCGCCTATGCGGATGACAAAGCCATCGTCGGCGGTATCGCGCGTCTGGAAGGGCGACCGGTGATGATCATTGGTCATCAGAAGGGTCGTGAAACCAAAGAAAAAATTCGTCGTAACTTTGGCATGCCTGCGCCGGAAGGCTACCGCAAAGCGCTGCGCCTGATGGAAATGGCTGAACGCTTCAACATGCCGATTATCACCTTCATCGACACCCCGGGCGCTTACCCTGGCGTGGGCGCGGAAGAGCGTGGTCAGTCTGAAGCTATCGCCCGCAACCTGCGTGAGATGTCTCGTCTGAACGTACCGGTCATCTGCACCGTGATTGGCGAAGGCGGCTCCGGCGGCGCATTGGCGATTGGCGTGGGTGATAAAGTGAATATGCTGCAATACAGCACCTATTCCGTTATCTCCCCGGAAGGTTGCGCCTCTATTTTGTGGAAGAGCGCCGACAAAGCGCCATTGGCTGCTGAAGCGATGGGCATCATCGCGCCGCGTCTGAAAGAGCTGAAGCTAATCGATTCCATCATTCCGGAGCCGCTGGGCGGCGCGCACCGTAATCCGGAAGCGATGGCGGCATCGCTAAAAGCGCAGCTGCTGGAAGATTTAGCCGATCTCGATGTGTTAAGCACCGATGATTTAAAAAACCGTCGTTACCAGCGTTTGATGAGCTACGGTTACGCCTAATCATTTACCTCATTTTTCTCAGGAGGCCGGATAATCCGGCCTCTTTTTTTTGGACGAGGAAAAATGAGACGCCGATGAGTTGATGTGATTAAACGCAACGGCATGTTCTCCCTGACACTGTATCAACTGCCAGGCGTGTGGCCAGGGCAGGCAGTGAACTACCCTTCAAGGAGAAAATTATGGGATTGCAAAAAACACTGGCGCTCAGCGCCGTAGCGGCAGGGATCATGTTGAGCTTATCCGGTGCGCAGGCCGCGCCGCTGCTTAGCAGTAGTGAGCCAATGACCATTAACGCCAGCGATCTGGCGGCGAAAGAGAAAGCGCTGACGGATTTTCCGTTAATGGAGGCAGTGAAATCCTCTATCCAGACGTTAGATAACAGCGCGGTCGAACAAATCGAACCGGGGCGCGCCGCTAACCCGGCAAACGTAAAACGCGTTGAAAGTATTCTGAAAGAGGCCGACTGGGATTATCTGTTCCCGATGCGCGCACCGGAATACACTTACTCTAACTTCCTGAAAGCGATAGGTAAATTCCCGGCGGTTTGTGGTACCTACACCGATGGACGCGATAGCGACGCTATCTGCCGTAAAACCCTGGCTACTATGTTTGCGCATTTTGCCCAGGAGACGGGCGGTCACGAAAGCTGGCGTGACATTCCGGAATGGCGTCAGGCGCTGGTCTATCTGCGCGAAGTCGGCTGGACAGAAGGGCAGAAAGGCGGCTACAACGGCGAATGTAACCCGGATGTATGGCAGGGCCAGACCTGGCCGTGCGGTAAAGATAAGGACGGCGATTTCCTCAGCTATTTTGGTCGCGGGGCAAAACAGCTTTCTTATAACTACAACTATGGGCCTTTCTCTGACGCGATGTATGGTGACGTTCGCCCTCTGCTGGATAAACCCGAGCTGGTGGCGGATACCTGGATGAACCTGGCGAGCGCCGTCTTCTTCTTTGTGTATCCGCAGCCGCCGAAGCCGTCTATGCTACATGTGATTGACGGTACCTGGCAGCCAAACGATCGCGATAAAGCAAACGGCCTGGTATCAGGTTTCGGCGTCACCATTCAAATCATCAATGGCGGCGTGGAGTGCGGCGGCGCAGATGAGAATGCGCAGTCGCTTAACCGTATCGCCTACTACAAAGAGTTTGCCAACTACCTGAAAGTGCCGGTGCCGGCGGACGAAGTGTTGGGCTGTAAAAAGATGAAGCAGTTCGATGAAGGCGGCGCTGGCGCGTTACCGATCTATTGGGAACAAGACTGGGGCTGGAGCGCCGATACTGCGGACGGTAAAACCTATTCCTGCCAGTTAGTGGGATATCAGACGCCGTATACCGCCTTTAAAGAGGGTGACTACACGAAATGTGTACAGCATTATTTCAACGTTAATGTCGTCGATGATAACGGAACCACTGAACCGGATGTCACGCCAACTCCGGCGCCAGTGACGGATGAAAACGTGGCGCCAGTCGCGCGCATTGCCGGGCCGGTCGGGGCGGTGGAAGCCGGTAGCCCGGTTTCACTCAGCGCGGAAGGATCGACCGACGCGAATGGCGACAAGCTCACCTATACCTGGATGTCGCAGGATGGCAAAACGCTGAGCGGCCAGGATAAAGCCGTTGTGATTTTCAACGCGCCGGATGTCACTCAGAACACCCAGTATGTGGTGAATCTGACCGTTAGCGACGGTACGCTCTCCAGCACTGCGGTTTATACGCTGAATGTGAAAGCGAAGGTCGCCGCTGCGGATGACGAAGATAAGACCGCCAGCTACCCTGCCTGGAGCAGCAGCCAGAAATGGAATCCGGGCGACATCGTTAACAGTAATGGCGCATTGTACCAGTGCAAACCGTTCCCGGAAGGCTCATGGTGTAATGTTGCGCCTGCCTACTATGAGCCCGGCGTAGGGATTGCCTGGGCCGATGCATGGAACGCATTGTAATAAGATAAATCCTGTCGGTGCTTTGCATCGGCAGGATTGTTACTATGCTTATCTCAGGTTTTTTCAGGAGAAAGCATGAACATCATCGCCATTATGGGGCCGCACGGGGTTTATTATAAAGATGAACCCATCAAGGAGCTTGAGCGTGCATTACAATCCCTGGGATTTCAAATTATCTGGCCGCAAAATAGCGTTGACTTGTTGAAGTTTATTGAACATAACCCGCGCATCTGCGGCGTTATTTTTGACTGGGATGAATACAGTCTCGACCTTTGTAGCGAAATCAACCAGCTAAATGAATACCTTCCTCTCTATGCCTTTATCAATACCAACTCCACGCTGGACGTTAGCGTTCACGATATGCGCATGGCGCTGTGGTTTTTTGAGTATGCATTGGGGCTGGCTGAAGATATCGCGACGCGCATTCATCAATATACAAACGAATATCTCGATAATATTACGCCGCCGTTTACCAAAGCGCTGTTTACCTACGCCAAAGAAGGAAAATATACCTTTTGTACGCCGGGTCATATGGCGGGAACGGCGTATCAGAAAAGCCCGCCAGGCTGTCTGTTTTATGACTTTTTTGGCGGCAATACCTTAAAGGCCGATGTGTCGATTTCGGTGACTGAACTGGGATCGCTGCTGGATCACACCGGGCCGCATCTGGAAGCGGAAGAGTATATCGCCCGTACTTTTGGCGCCGAGCAGAGTTATATGGTGACGAACGGTACGTCGACCTCGAATAAAATTGTCGGTATGTATGCCGCGCCTGCGGGAAGTACGCTACTTATTGATCGTAATTGCCATAAATCGCTGGCGCATTTGCTGATGATGAGCGATGTGGTGCCTCTCTGGTTGAAGCCGACGCGCAATGCGCTCGGTATTCTTGGCGGTATTCCTAAGCGTGAATTTACCCGCGACAGCATTGCGCGTAAGGTGGCGGAAACCGCGCAGGCGCAATGGCCGGTTCATGCGGTTATCACCAATTCGACTTACGATGGTCTGCTGTATAACACTAACTGGATCAAGCAGATGCTGGACGTTCCCTCGATCCATTTTGATTCCGCCTGGGTACCCTATACCCATTTCCATCCGATCTACCAGGGGAAAAGCGGGATGAGCGGCGATCGGGTGCCCGGAAAAGTGATTTTCGAAACGCAATCCACCCATAAAATGCTGGCGGCTTTTTCGCAGGCATCGCTTATTCATATCAAAGGGGAATATGACGAAGAGACGTTTAACGAAGCGTTTATGATGCACACTTCCACATCGCCGAGCTATCCCATTGTCGCCTCTATCGAGACCGCGGCGGCGATGCTGCGCGGCAATCCAGGGAAAAGATTGATTAATCGTTCGGTGGAGCGGGCGCTCCATTTTCGTAAAGAGGTACAGCGGTTACGTGAAGAGTCCGATAGCTGGTTCTTTGATATCTGGCAGCCGGAAGAGGTTGATGAGGCCGAATGCTGGCCGGTCACGCCGGGAGAAACCTGGCATGGCTTCACCGATGCTGATGACGATCATATGTTCCTCGATCCGGTTAAGGTGACAATCCTGACGCCGGGGATGGATGAACAGGGCAACATGAGCGAAGAGGGGATACCCGCCGCGCTGGTGGCGAAGTTCCTTGATGAGCGAGGCGTGGTGGTGGAAAAAACCGGGCCGTATAATTTGCTGTTTTTGTTCAGCATAGGGATTGATAAGACCCGTGCGATGGGGCTGCTGCGCGGGCTGACGGAATTTAAACGGGCCTACGATCTTAACCTGCGCGTCAAAAATATGTTGCCGGATCTGTATGCGGAAGATCCGGATTTTTATCGCAATATGCGCATTCAGGATCTGGCGCAGGGGATCCATAAACTGATCCGCCAGCACGATCTTCCGGGGCTGATGTTGCGGGCGTTCGAGGTTTTACCGGAGATGATCATGACCCCGCACCAGGCCTGGCAGCGTCAGATCAAAGGCGAGGTGGAAACCGTGGCGCTCGATCAACTGCCAGGGCGCGTTTCCGCGAATATGATCCTGCCTTATCCGCCAGGCGTTCCGCTGTTGATGCCCGGCGAGAGGATCACGCAACAGAGTCGGGCCGTGCTCGATTTTCTGCTAATGCTCTGCTCGATTGGCCAGCATTATCCCGGTTTTGAAACGGATATTCACGGCGCGAAACGGAATGAAGACGGGGTGTACCAGGTACGAGTCTTAAAACACGCCTGTTAGCTTGCCTGACGGGAATGTGACGAGTAACGTACTGATAATCAATAAAGGAGACGCTATGCTGGGATTAAAACAGGTTCATCACATCGCGATCATTGCGACAGACTATGCGGTGAGCAAGGCGTTTTACTGCGATATTCTGGGGTTCGATCTGTTAAGCGAAGTCTGGCGGGAAGAGCGTGACTCGTGGAAGGGCGATTTGGCGCTAAACGGGCAGTATGTGATTGAGCTTTTCTCTTTTCCCTTCCCTCCGGCGCGTCCAAGCCGACCTGAAGCCTGCGGCCTGCGCCATCTGGCTTTCAGCGTGGAAAATGTGGAAAACGCCGTTGCGCATCTGGAAAAGCATCAGGTTAAGTGCGAACCGATACGCATCGATCCGTATACCGGGAAGCGCTTTACTTTTTTCAACGATCCGGACGGTTTACCGCTTGAGCTGTATGAGCAGTAAGGCTTGTCATTAAGACGCTCGCCAGGTAACGTTGCCGGGCTAAGTCACTATAAGCATGGATCATGACCACTCTCACGTTGAATACCTCGTTACTCTCTTCTCGCCGTATTCTGGCTGCCTTTAGCGGCGGCCTGGATTCTACGGTGCTGTTGCATCAACTGGTGTTGTGGCGAGAACGCCACCCTGACGTTACGCTGCGTGCTATCCATATTCATCACGGTTTAAGCCCTCATGCTGATAGCTGGGTGCGGCATTGCGAAACCGTATGCGAACGCTGGCAGGTTCCGCTGGTAGTGAAGCGGGTGACGCTGGCGGATAATGGCCTGGGTATCGAGGCCCATGCGCGTGAAGCGCGCTACCGGGCATTCGCACAGACGCTATTGCCTGGCGAAGTGCTGGCAACCGCGCAGCACCTTGACGATCAATGTGAAACATTCCTGCTGGCGTTAAAGCGCGGCAGCGGTCCGGCCGGACTTTCCGCGATGGGAGAACGCTCGCCTTTTGCCGGAACTCTGCTTCTTCGCCCGCTGTTGAGAGAAACGCGGAAGACGCTGGAACAGTGGGCTGTGCATCATGGCTTATGCTGGATTGAAGATGAAAGCAATCAGGATGACGCCTACGATCGCAATTTTTTACGCCTGCGCGCGCTTCCGCTGTTGCAGCAGCGCTGGCCGCATTTTCCTGCGGCGGTAGCCCGTAGCGCGACGCTCTGCGCCGAGCAAGAAAGGCTGCTGGACGAGCTTCTGGCCAGCGATCTTACGGACTGTATCACGACGGAGGGAACATTGCGGCTCTCTCCATTAATGTCGATGAGCGATGTACGGCGGGCGGCGATTTTGCGTCGCTGGCTGGCGATGCGTAATGCGCCGATGCCCTCTCGCGACGCGCTGGAACGTATCTGGCAGGAGGTGGCGCTGGCGCGCGACGATGCCTCTCCCTGTTTACGCTTTGGCGATCACGAGATTCGCCGTTATCAGTCGCAACTGTGGTGGATTAAATCCGTGGCCGGACAACACGAAACGACGGTCGCCTGGCCCGTCTGGCAAACACCGCTGGCGCTGCCTGCCGGCTTAGGGACGGTACAGCTCGTTCCTGGGGGCGAACTGCGCCGACCGCGAGAGGAAGAATCCGTCAGCATTCGTTTTAAAGCGCCAGGCGTGTTACATATTGTCGGGCGTAACGGCGGACGTAAATTAAAGAAAATCTGGCAGGAGCAGGGGATCCCGCCCTGGCGACGAGATACCACGCCGCTGTTGTTTTACGGCGAAACGCTGATTGCGGCTGCGGGTGTTTTTGTGACGCGTGAGGGAGCAGCAGAAGATAAAGAAGGGGTGAGTCTGGTTTGGCATGCCTGATGGCGCTGCGCTTATCAGGCCTACGTATCGCATGGAACGTAGGCCGGATAAGGTGCTTGCACCGCCATCCGGCAACAAAATACTCAGGATTCGCTAACTACCACGGTACCAATTTCCGGGTGGCTGAAACTGGCGATTTTATCGAGACGAAGTTCACAAGACTCGCCGGAAATCTCGGCAAGCAGATACTCTACGTTTTTACGTAAGATCAAATCGTTCGCTTTTGCCTGCAAAACCTCGCCATCTTTTAACGTTAGCGTCAGTATTAAATGATGCATGCAGGCAAGCTCAAGACTATCGTAGTCATCGCAATTAATGGGTTGATACGTTTCATTCATTGACATAATCGCTCACCAGTAAGTTCGCGGCAGCATAAGCTGCCTTTTCCCTGACCGACTCTGAAAGGGCGCTATCTGCCGCCACTTCATTAAGCACTTTCAATACACAACCCAGCGCATCCGGGACATACCCTAAGTCTCCGCTGGCGATTTCCGCATACCGCTTGCGTACTAACTCACAATATTTTTCCACATGCCCTCCTGTCAGCATTCTGACTTAACCGTGGATGCAAGTCTAAGCCTACGAAGTTAAATCTTGTTTAGCAAGGTGACTATACCATACTCATTTGCGCAATATCAGCGCCTGACGCGAGTGGGTAAAAGATTCGTTAACAGCCTTTTAGCGCGGTTTTCGCTACAATGGGCGCCTGATTCGAAAGGAGTTTTCTCATGGCGCTTAAAGCGACAATTTATAAAGCCGTCGTCAATGTGGCTGACCTTGATCGCAACCGGTTTCTGGATGCGGCATTGACGCTGGCGCGTCACCCTTCTGAAACGCAGGAGCGCATGATGCTGCGCCTGTTGGCATGGATAAAATATGCTGATGAACGGTTGCAGTTTACACGCGGGCTCAGCGCGGAAGATGAGCCGGAGGCCTGGCTGCGCAACGATCATCTGGGCATCGATCTCTGGATAGAGCTGGGGCTGCCGGATGAGCGCCGTATTAAGAAAGCCTGTACTCAGGCGAGCGACGTCGCGCTCTTTGCTTATAACTCCCGGGCGGCGCAAATCTGGTGGCAGCAGCATCTAAGCAAGTGCGCGCAGTTCGCTAACCTGTCCGTCTGGTATCTGGATGACGGGCAACTGGCGCAACTCAGTGAATTTGCCGATCGTACCATGACGCTACAGGCGACGATTCAGGACGGCGCAATCTGGCTTTCTGATGCTCGGAATAATCTGGAAATACAGCTAACCGCCTGGCAACAGCCCTCATGATTGCCATCTCCCGGACGGTCTCCATAGCCGATAATGAGCTGGAAATTACGGCCATTCGCGCGCAGGGCGCGGGTGGTCAGCACGTAAATAAGACCTCTAGCGCGATTCATTTGCGCTTTGACATTCGGGCCTCTGGCCTGCCAGAGTATTACAAACAGCGTTTGCTGACGGCCAGCCACCATCTGATAAGCGATGATGGCGTCATTATCATTAAGGCGCAGGAGTTCCGGAGCCAGGAGCTCAACCGGGAAGCGGCTATCGCCAGGCTGGTTGCCGTCATAAAAGAATTAACCGCAGAGCAGAAAAGCCGTCGCGCAACCCGTCCGACGCGTGCCTCGAAAGAGCGCCGTTTGTCCTCAAAGGCGCAAAAATCTTCTGTAAAGGCGCTTCGCGGCAAAGTTCGTCGTCCACTGGATTGACGGGCAGGAATAGCAATTTCATAAGGATTTTATGGTGAGAACAGCAATATTGTCAGTAGCGGCAGCCTGTACGCTATTTGCATTGATAGGGTGTAATAACCGTGCGGAAGTTGACGCCCTGCAACCTGCGCAGGCGGCGGAATTAAAACCCATGCAGCAAAGCTGGCGCGGCGTGCTGCCCTGTGCGGATTGTGAAGGTATTGAAACGTCACTGTTTCTGGAAAAAGACGGCACATGGGTGATGAACGAGCGTTATCAGGGCGTGCGCGAAGAACCTTCCTCTTTTGCGTCATACGGTACCTGGGCGCGGACGGCGGATAAACTGGTGTTAACCGACAGCAATGGCGAGAAATCGTATTATCGCGCGAAAGGCAATGCGCTGGAGATGCTCGACAGAGAAGGCAATCCGGTGGCTTCGCAGCTTAATTATACGCTTGTGCCTGTTACCGCCAGCCTGCCGGTAACGCCAATGCCGTTGCGTGGTATGTATGTATACAGGGCCGATGCGGCGACCTTTACCGATTGTGCGACCGGAAAACGGCTGCCGGTCGCCAGTAACGCCCAGCTTGAGCGCGGCTATCTGACGGCGAAAGGTGAAGCGGAAAAACCGGTGCTGCTGACGGTAGAAGGGCATTTTGTGTTTGCCGCGAACCCGGACACGGGCGAGCCGGTAAAAATGCTAATAGCCGATAAAAACGCGAAGTTTGCGCCGGGTAAAGATTGCACTCACTAATAAAAGGCCTCGCAGGATGCGAGGCCTTTACATATCTGCCGGGTGGCGCCGGGCAATCCCAACAAAATGTCGTTTAGCCTTTAATCGCCTTGACCAGATAATCAACGATATCGCCGGTTTTAATCAGCGATTTTTCACCGCTGCGACGGTATTTATACTCAATATCGTCGTTATCCAGGTTGCGATCGCCAATCACGATAGTATGTGGAATACCAATCAGCTCCATATCGGCAAACATCACGCCCGGGCGCTCTTTACGGTCGTCCATCAGCACTTCAATGCCCTGCGCGCGCAATTCGCTGTACAGCTTTTCCGCCAGCTCCTGCACACGGAAGGATTTGTGCATATTCATCGGCAGAATAGCGACCTGGAAAGGCGCAATGGCGTCAGGCCATACAATGCCGCGCTCGTCAAAGTTCTGCTCGATAGCCGCGGCAACGACACGTGTTACGCCGATACCATAGCAGCCCATTGTCAGGATCTGGTTACGGCCATCTTCACCCTGAACGGAGGCTTTCAGCGCTTCTGAGTACTTGGTACCTAACTGGAAGATGTGACCCACTTCGATACCGCGTTTGATAAGCAACGTTCCCTGACCATCCGGACTCGGATCGCCGGCGACTACGTTACGGATGTCGGCAACAACAGGCGTCGCCACATCGCGATCCCAGTTAATACCAAAGTAGTGTTTACCGTCGATGTTGGCGCCAGCGGCAAAATCGCTCATGGCGGCAACGGTACGATCGATGATGACCGGAATCGGCATATTGACCGGGCCGAGGGAGCCAGGGCCGGCATTAATCACGGCGCGAATCTCTTCTTCGGTAGCGAAGGTCAGCGGGCTGGCAACGTGCGGCAGTTTTTCCGCTTTAACTTCATTCAGTTCATGATCGCCGCGAACCAGCAGAGCCACCAGCGGAGACTTGCTGTCTTTCACCGCTTTCACCAGCAGCGTTTTTACCGTTTTTTCAATTGGCAGGTTGAATTGTTCCACCAGCTCCGCGATGGTTTTGGCATTTGGCGTATCGACCAGAGTCATTTCCTGCGTCGCCGCTGCGCGCGGCGTTTGCGGCGCGATAGCTTCTGCCAGTTCAATGTTAGCCGCGTAATCAGAAACATCAGAGAAAACGATATCGTCTTCGCCGCTTTGCGCCAGCACCTGGAATTCATGCGAGGCGTTGCCGCCGATAGAACCGGTATCGGCCTGTACCGCGCGGAAATCCAGCCCCATACGGCTGAAGATACGGCTATACGCGGCGTACATGGCGTCATAGGTTTCCTGCAACGACTCCTGAGAGGTGTGGAAAGAGTAAGCATCTTTCATCAGGAATTCGCGCGAACGCATCACGCCAAAGCGCGGACGCACTTCATCACGGAATTTGGTCTGGATTTGGAAGAAGTTCAGCGGCAACTGCTTATAAGAGCTGAGTTCATTACGCACCAGATCGGTGATAACTTCTTCGTGGGTCGGGCCGAGTACGAACGGACGCTCGCCACGGTCGACAAAACGCAGCAGTTCCGGACCGTACTGTTCCCAACGACCACTCTCTTGCCACAGGTCGGCTGGCTGAACGACTGGCATCGACACCTCGATAGCACCGGCGTTGTTCATCTCTTCACGCACGATGTTTTCGACTTTTTTCAGGACGCGCAGGCCGGTCGGCAGCCAGGTATATAACCCGGAGGCGAGCTTGCGGATCATCCCGGCGCGCAGCATCAGCTGGTGGCTGATAACCTCGGCGTCGGCAGGTGTCTCCTTCAGAGTGGAGAGCAGGTATTGGCTAGTACGCATGTTGTTACGGTTCCAGTTGAACGATCGAACAGGCTCAATGTGAGCCTGATACAAAAAAAGTGATTTAGTTTACCAGCGTGCAAGAGATGTCAAAAGAGAAGGGCGTGAAATTACCGTGGTTCCAGCGCAAACACTTCAAATCCAGTGCTAACCACACGCCAGCGCACGTTAAAATCATGCAGCCAGACGGCATAGGTTTTGCCCGTCTCTTCACCCTTACGATAAGCCGGGCGAGGATCTTGCGCCAGCACATCGCAAATAAATGTCCGTAGCTGCGGATAACGCCTTTCCAGCGTCGTAAGCTGTTGAGCCACCTCAGCGGTAAAACTCACGGGCATTTCAGCTATCGGCGCCTGTTGCGCATAGCTGGCGGCGGCGTCCGGTAAGGCCTCGGCAAACGGTAAATACGGTTTGATATCCACCACCGGCGTGCCATCCACCAGATCCAGACTGCCTAATTTCAGAATTACGCTCTCTTTCCGGCACTCGATACCTTTTAGCGCAACGAGCGACATGCCAATCGGATTGGGGCGGAACGTGGAGCGCGTGGCAAAAACGCCCATTCTGGCGTTACCGCCAAGACGGGGCGGACGAACTGTTGGCCGCCAGCCGCCGTCCATCGTCTGATGAAAAACGAAAAGCACCCACAAATGGCTGAACGCCTCCAGGCCGCGAACGGCATCGGCCTGGTTGTAAGGCGCTATCAGATGCAGTTCGCCGCAGGCGCTTTTGACCAGACCAGGCTGGCGCGGAACGGCGAATTTTTCTTTATAGGGGGAGCGAATAACGCCGATTTGTTCAAACTGAAAGCTGCTCATTTCGCCGAAATATTCAGGGCGGACCCGATACAAACCGCCTGACGGTAGCAGCCTGGCGTGCCGCTGGTAATTTCACAGCTGTGCAGCAGGACGGCGTTGGCTTTCATTTTAGATGCATTAATCTGCATACGCTTGCGCGCAGTTGGAATGTTAGGCGGAGAGTCTTGATTTGTCGCCTGGCAGGATTCGCCGCTAACTTCGCCAAGATCGCGGAAAGGTTTGCCGACTAAGTCTTCAGCATTGGTGTAAATCCTGACGGGAGCGGCACGCGGCGCTTTAGGTTTCTCCGGCTCCGCTTTTGGCGGGGTTGCGGTGCTTTGAACGGGTTCAACAGGGGATCTGCTTAGCATGGAACAACCGCCCAGCATGAGTGCCAATAAACAGATCGGTAAAGCACGCATAATATTTCCTCAATGAATGTTCTAATTGCCAGATATTGAATCAGGAGCTTGCATAAATGACAAGACGGGCAATAGCCCGTCCTGAATAATATTACAGATTGTGGAATCAGCCTAAAACTTACCAGCCTTTCACCGCGCCGCCATTAAAAACTTTATTTGCGGCTTCGTACACTTCATCAGACTGGTAAGCCTGAACGAATTTTTTCACATTCTCGGCGTCTTTGTTATCTTCACGCGTCACGATCAGGTTAACGTACGGAGAATCTTTATCTTCAACGAAGATACCGTCTTTCGCTGGCGTCAGGCCAATCTGGCTGGCGTAAGTCGTATTAATGACCGCTAACGCGATCTGCGCGTCATCCAGCGAACGCGGCAACTGCGGCGCTTCCAGCTCAACAATTTTCAGATTTTTCGGGTTTTCCACGATATCCAGCGAGGTAGGAAGCAGACCGACGCCGTCTTTCAGTTTAATCAGCCCTACTTTTTGCAGCAGCAGCAGGGAACGACCAAGGTTGGTCGGGTCGTTAGGCACAGCGACCTGGGAACCGTCCTTGAGCTCATCCAGTGATTTGATTTTTTTGGAATATCCTGCAATGGGATAGACAAAAGTCTTACCTACAGAAACCAGTTTGTAGCCGCGATCTTTGATTTGCTGATCCAGATACGGTTTGTGCTGGAAGGCATTGGCATCGATATCGCCTTTGCTCAGCGCTTCATTAGGCAGAACATAATCATTAAAGGTCACCAATTCCACGTCCAGGCCGTATTTTTCTTTCGCGACTTTCTGCGCGACTTCGGCAACTTGCTGCTCTGCGCCAACGATTACGCCGACTTTAATATGGTTCGGATCTTTTTCATCCTGACCGCAACCCGCAAGTGCCAGAGAACCAATCAGAGCACCCACTGCCGCAAAGGTTTTGAATTTGAACGCCATGCTTATTTCCTTAATGAGTATTTGTGTTGTGTTTAACGTTACTTATGCGTGACAGCCCTGACGATGCGATCGCCGGATAACTGAATTAAATAAACCAGAACGACAAGTAATACCAGCACCGTATTCATCACGGTAGCATTGTATCCAATATAACCGTACTGATAGCCGATTTGACCGAGGCCGCCTGCGCCGACGGCGCCGCCCATTGCGGAGTAACCGACCAGGGTGATCAGTGTAATGGTTGCCGCATTCACCAGACCAGGCAGCGCTTCCGGTAAAAGGATTTTACGTACAATTTGCAGCGGCGTGGCGCCCATCGCTCGCGAAGCTTCAATCAGCCCGGCAGGGATCTCTAACAACGCATTTTCCACCATACGGGCGATAAAAGGCGCGGCGCCGACGGTCAGCGGTACAATCGCGGCCTGCAAACCAATGGAGGTGCCGACAATTATTCGGGTAAAAGGAATCATCCACACCAGCAGGATGATAAAGGGAATCGAGCGGAAAATATTGACCACCGCAGAGAGGGAGCGATACAGCCTGGCGTTCTCCATAATCTGCCCCGGGCGCGTAACATACAGCAATACGCCAACCGGCAGGCCAATCACGAAACCGAAGAAACCGGAGACAAAGGTCATCGCCAACGTTTCCCAAACGCCACGAACCAGTAACCACATCATTGCCTCAGACATAACCCAGTACCTCTACTTTCACATGGTGATCCTGCAGCCAGGCAATTGCGGCTTGCGTCTCTTCTTGTGTGCCGTGCATTTCCGTTAGCATAATGCCGAACTTCACACCGCCCGCGTAATCCATCTGCGCGCTGATAATATTATTGTTCACGTTGAAACGACGCGCGGTTTCAGAAAGCAGCGGGGCATCCACAGACTGCCCGGTGAATTCCATGCGCAGCATCGGCACGCTGTCAGTTTCCGGCGACGCTTTCAAACGCGCCTGGTAATCTTCCGGAATGTCCAGATGCAGAGTGGACTGAATAAACTTCTGCGCCAGCGGCGTTTTAGGATGCGAGAAGACTTCGCTGACCGTATCCTGCTCAATAAGCTCGCCATTACTGATAACGGCAACGCAGTCGCAGATACGTTTCACGACATCCATTTCATGAGTGATAAGCAGAATCGTCAACCCCAGACGACGGTTGATATCTTTCAGCAATTCCAGAATCGAACGGGTCGTCGCAGGATCAAGCGCGCTGGTGGCTTCATCGCACAGCAATACTTTTGGATTACTGGCTAACGCGCGGGCAATCGCGACACGCTGTTTCTGACCGCCGGAAAGATTTGCCGGATAGCTGTCGTGCTTGTCGCCAAGACCGACTAAATCCAGCAGCTCTGTGACACGGCGTTTGATCTCTTCCTTTGGTGTGTTATCCAGTTCCAGCGGCAACGCGACGTTGCCAAACACGGTACGGGAAGAGAGCAGGTTAAAATGTTGGAAAATCATGCCGATTTGACGGCGAGCTTTGGTCAACTCAGACTCTGAAAGCGTTGTCAGCTCCTGACCGCCGACCTGAACGCTGCCTTCGGTTGGGCGTTCAAGTAAGTTAACGCAGCGGATAAGCGTACTTTTACCGGCGCCGGAGGCGCCAATGACGCCATAAATCTGCCCGGCAGGGACGTGCAGGCTGACATTATTTAGCGCCTGAATGGTGCGCGTCCCCTGCTGGAACACTTTGGTAATATTCGAAAGTTTAATCATTGGTTATTTATTATCGTAATTAAGTTAGCCGTGGCATTTTCGTCTGTCTAATACGGTCAACGCCGTCAACAGAATGGATGTTAAGGCATCCAGACGTCTAAATCAATCAGGCTTTATACGATGAGCACTTTCTTGCCTGCTGAAACATGCGATACTAGCGCCACTTGCTTTACTCAGGAGCTATAAAAGGTGGCAAAGTCTGTACCCGCAATTTTTCTCGACCGTGACGGCACCATTAATGTGGATCACGGCTACGTACATGAAATCGATGCATTTGAGTTTATAGACGGTGTTATTGACGCGATGCGCGAGCTAAAAAAAATGGGCTATGCGCTGGTGGTGGTGACGAACCAGTCCGGAATCGCGCGCGGCAAATTCACCGAGGCGCAGTTTGAAACGTTAACCGAATGGATGGACTGGTCGTTGGCGGATCGCGATGTTGATTTGGACGGCATCTATTATTGTCCTCACCATCCGCAGGGCAGCATAGAAGAGTTCCGTCAGGTATGTGATTGCCGCAAGCCGCATCCAGGAATGCTTATCTCAGCGCGTGATTTCCTGCATATCGATATGGCGGCCTCTTATATGGTGGGAGACAAGCTGGAAGATATGCAGGCGGCTGCGGCGGCAAATGTCGGGACAAAAGTGCTGGTGCGTACGGGCAAACCGATCACGGCAGAAGCAGAAAACGCGGCGGACTGGGTGTTAAACAGCCTTGCCGATCTGCCATCGGCGATAAAAAAGCAGCAAAAATAAGCGTTATGGATAAAAGGTGAGCGGTTAAAACAAAAATGCATTTTTCCGCTTGTCTTCCTGAACCGACTCCCTATAATGCGCCTCCATCGACACGGCGGATGTGAATCACTTCACACAAACAGCCGGTCGGTTGAAGAGAAAAATCCTGAAATTCAGGGTTGACTCTGAAAGAGGAAAGCGTAATATACGCCACCTCGCGACGGTGAGCGAAAGCCGCGTTGCACTGCTCTTTAACAATTTATCAGACAATCTGTGTGGGCACTCGAAGATACGGATTCTTGACGTCCTCGGACGAAAAATGAATACCAAGTCTCAAGAGTGAACACGTAATTCATTACGAAGTTTAATTCATTGAGCATCAAACTTTTAAATTGAAGAGTTTGATCATGGCTCAGATTGAACGCTGGCGGCAGGCCTAACACATGCAAGTCGAACGGTAACAGGAAGCAGCTTGCTGCTTCGCTGACGAGTGGCGGACGGGTGAGTAATGTCTGGGAAACTGCCTGATGGAGGGGGATAACTACTGGAAACGGTGGCTAATACCGCATAACGTCGCAAGACCAAAGAGGGGGACCTTCGGGCCTCTTGCCATCAGATGTGCCCAGATGGGATTAGCTTGTTGGTGAGGTAACGGCTCACCAAGGCGACGATCCCTAGCTGGTCTGGTCTGAGAGGATGACCAGCCACACTGGAACTGAGACACGGTCCAGACTCCTACGGGAGGCAGCAGTGGGGAATATTGCACAATGGGCGCAAGCCTGATGCAGCCATGCCGCGTGTATGAAGAAGGCCTTCGGGTTGTAAAGTACTTTCAGCGGGGAGGAAGGTGTTGTGGTTAATAACCGCAGCAATTGACGTTACCCGCAGAAGAAGCACCGGCTAACTCCGTGCCAGCAGCCGCGGTAATACGGAGGGTGCAAGCGTTAATCGGAATTACTGGGCGTAAAGCGCACGCAGGCGGTCTGTCAAGTCGGATGTGAAATCCCCGGGCTCAACCTGGGAACTGCATTCGAAACTGGCAGGCTTGAGTCTTGTAGAGGGGGGTAGAATTCCAGGTGTAGCGGTGAAATGCGTAGAGATCTGGAGGAATACCGGTGGCGAAGGCGGCCCCCTGGACAAAGACTGACGCTCAGGTGCGAAAGCGTGGGGAGCAAACAGGATTAGATACCCTGGTAGTCCACGCCGTAAACGATGTCTACTTGGAGGTTGTGCCCTTGAGGCGTGGCTTCCGGAGCTAACGCGTTAAGTAGACCGCCTGGGGAGTACGGCCGCAAGGTTAAAACTCAAATGAATTGACGGGGGCCCGCACAAGCGGTGGAGCATGTGGTTTAATTCGATGCAACGCGAAGAACCTTACCTGGTCTTGACATCCACGGAAGAATTCAGAGATGGATTTGTGCCTTCGGGAACCGTGAGACAGGTGCTGCATGGCTGTCGTCAGCTCGTGTTGTGAAATGTTGGGTTAAGTCCCGCAACGAGCGCAACCCTTATCCTTTGTTGCCAGCGATTCGGTCGGGAACTCAAAGGAGACTGCCAGTGATAAACTGGAGGAAGGTGGGGATGACGTCAAGTCATCATGGCCCTTACGACCAGGGCTACACACGTGCTACAATGGCGCATACAAAGAGAAGCGACCTCGCGAGAGCAAGCGGACCTCATAAAGTGCGTCGTAGTCCGGATTGGAGTCTGCAACTCGACTCCATGAAGTCGGAATCGCTAGTAATCGTGGATCAGAATGCCACGGTGAATACGTTCCCGGGCCTTGTACACACCGCCCGTCACACCATGGGAGTGGGTTGCAAAAGAAGTAGGTAGCTTAACCTTCGGGAGGGCGCTTACCACTTTGTGATTCATGACTGGGGTGAAGTCGTAACAAGGTAACCGTAGGGGAACCTGCGGTTGGATCACCTCCTTACCTTAAAGAAGCGTACTTTGCAGTGCTCACACAGATTGTCTGATGAAAAACGAGCAGTAAAACCTCTACAGGCTTGTAGCTCAGGTGGTTAGAGCGCACCCCTGATAAGGGTGAGGTCGGTGGTTCAAGTCCACTCAGGCCTACCAGATTCGCTCCCGTGCTTTGTTGTGGCAAAGTTCGCATACTTCAGTATGCTTCGCTTCACCACGCCGCGCCCGGAAACGAATCAAAGGTAAGAGGTTCTGACTACACGATGGGGCTATAGCTCAGCTGGGAGAGCGCCTGCTTTGCACGCAGGAGGTCTGCGGTTCGATCCCGCATAGCTCCACCATCTCGTGAGTGTTTACGAAAAAATACTTCAGAGTGTACCTGAAAGGGTTCACTGCGAAGTTTTGCTCTTTAAAAATCTGGATCAAGCTGAAAATTGAAACACAGAACAACGAAAGTTGTTCGTGAGTCTCTCAAATTTTCGCAACACGATGATGAATCGTAAGAAACATCTTCGGGTTGTGAGGTTAAGCGACTAAGCGTACACGGTGGATGCCCTGGCAGTCAGAGGCGATGAAGGGCGTGCTAATCTGCGATAAGCGCCGGTAAGGTGATATGAACCGTTATAACCGGCGATACCCGAATGGGGAAACCCAGTGTGACTCGTCACACTATCATTAACTGAATCCATAGGTTAATGAGGCGAACCGGGGGAACTGAAACATCTAAGTACCCCGAGGAAAAGAAATCAACCGAGATTCCCCCAGTAGCGGCGAGCGAACGGGGAGGAGCCCAGAGCCTGAATCAGCATGTGTGTTAGTGGAAGCGTCTGGAAAGGCGCGCGATACAGGGTGACAGCCCCGTACACAAAAGCGCATGTGCTGTGAGCTCGATGAGTAGGGCGGGACACGTGGTATCCTGTCTGAATATGGGGGGACCATCCTCCAAGGCTAAATACTCCTGACTGACCGATAGTGAACCAGTACCGTGAGGGAAAGGCGAAAAGAACCCCGGCGAGGGGAGTGAAAAAGAACCTGAAACCGTGTACGTACAAGCAGTGGGAGCACCCTTTGGGGTGTGACTGCGTACCTTTTGTATAATGGGTCAGCGACTTATATTCTGTAGCAAGGTTAACCGTATAGGGGAGCCGGAGGGAAACCGAGTCTTAATTGGGCGTTAAGTTGCAGGGTATAGACCCGAAACCCGGTGATCTAGCCATGGGCAGGTTGAAGGTTGGGTAACACTAACTGGAGGACCGAACCGACTAATGTTGAAAAATTAGCGGATGACCTGTGGCTGGGGGTGAAAGGCCAATCAAACCGGGAGATAGCTGGTTCTCCCCGAAAGCTATTTAGGTAGCGCCTCGTGAATTCATCTCCGGGGGTAGAGCACTGTTTCGGCTAGGGGGCCATCCCGGCTTACCAACCCGATGCAAACTGCGAATACCGGAGAATGTTATCACGGGAGACACACGGCGGGTGCTAACGTCCGTCGTGAAGAGGGAAACAACCCAGACCGCCAGCTAAGGTCCCAAAGTCATGGTTAAGTGGGAAACGATGTGGGAAGGCCCAGACAGCCAGGATGTTGGCTTAGAAGCAGCCATCATTTAAAGAAAGCGTAATAGCTCACTGGTCGAGTCGGCCTGCGCGGAAGATGTAACGGGGCTAAACCATGCACCGAAGCTGCGGCAGCGACACTCAGGTGTTGTTGGGTAGGGGAGCGTTCTGTAAGCCTGTGAAGGTGGCCTGTGAGGGTTGCTGGAGGTATCAGAAGTGCGAATGCTGACATAAGTAACGATAAAGCGGGTGAAAAGCCCGCTCGCCGGAAGACCAAGGGTTCCTGTCCAACGTTAATCGGGGCAGGGTGAGTCGACCCCTAAGGCGAGGCCGAAAGGCGTAGTCGATGGGAAACGGGTTAATATTCCCGTACTTGGTGTTACTGCGAAGGGGGGACGGAGAAGGCTATGTTGGCCGGGCGACGGTTGTCCCGGTTTAAGCGTGTAGGTGTGTGTTCCAGGTAAATCCGGTTCACTTTAACACTGAGGCGTGATGACGAGGCACTACGGTGCTGAAGCAACAAATGCCCTGCTTCCAGGAAAAGCCTCTAAGCATCAGGTAACATCAAATCGTACCCCAAACCGACACAGGTGGTCAGGTAGAGAATACCAAGGCGCTTGAGAGAACTCGGGTGAAGGAACTAGGCAAAATGGTGCCGTAACTTCGGGAGAAGGCACGCTGACACGTAGGTGAAGTGATTTACTCATGGAGCTGAAGTCAGTCGAAGATACCAGCTGGCTGCAACTGTTTATTAAAAACACAGCACTGTGCAAACACGAAAGTGGACGTATACGGTGTGACGCCTGCCCGGTGCCGGAAGGTTAATTGATGGGGTCAGCGCAAGCGAAGCTCCTGATCGAAGCCCCGGTAAACGGCGGCCGTAACTATAACGGTCCTAAGGTAGCGAAATTCCTTGTCGGGTAAGTTCCGACCTGCACGAATGGCGTAATGATGGCCAGGCTGTCTCCACCCGAGACTCAGTGAAATTGAACTCGCTGTGAAGATGCAGTGTACCCGCGGCAAGACGGAAAGACCCCGTGAACCTTTACTATAGCTTGACACTGAACATTGAGCCTTGATGTGTAGGATAGGTGGGAGGCTTTGAAGTGTGGACGCCAGTCTGCATGGAGCCGACCTTGAAATACCACCCTTTAATGTTTGATGTTCTAACGTGGACCCGTGATCCGGGTTGCGGACAGTGTCTGGTGGGTAGTTTGACTGGGGCGGTCTCCTCCTAAAGAGTAACGGAGGAGCACGAAGGTTGGCTAATCCTGGTCGGACATCAGGAGGTTAGTGCAATGGCATAAGCCAGCTTGACTGCGAGCGTGACGGCGCGAGCAGGTGCGAAAGCAGGTCATAGTGATCCGGTGGTTCTGAATGGAAGGGCCATCGCTCAACGGATAAAAGGTACTCCGGGGATAACAGGCTGATACCGCCCAAGAGTTCATATCGACGGCGGTGTTTGGCACCTCGATGTCGGCTCATCACATCCTGGGGCTGAAGTAGGTCCCAAGGGTATGGCTGTTCGCCATTTAAAGTGGTACGCGAGCTGGGTTTAGAACGTCGTGAGACAGTTCGGTCCCTATCTGCCGTGGGCGCTGGAGAACTGAGGGGGGCTGCTCCTAGTACGAGAGGACCGGAGTGGACGCATCACTGGTGTTCGGGTTGTCATGCCAATGGCACTGCCCGGTAGCTAAATGCGGAAGAGATAAGTGCTGAAAGCATCTAAGCACGAAACTTGCCCCGAGATGAGTTCTCCCTGAGACTTTAAGTCTCCTGAAGGAACGTTGAAGACGACGACGTTGATAGGCCGGGTGTGTAAGCGCAGCGATGCGTTGAGCTAACCGGTACTAATGAACCGTGAGGCTTAACCTTACAACGCCGAAGATGTTTTGGCGGTTGAGAAGACAACAATTTTCAGCTCAGATTCAGAGTCCGAAGGATTTTGCGCTGAGACAAGGCGGCAAACGCGGCGACGGAAGGAGCATACAGAAGTATGTGACTGACGTTCGCAAGAGCAGCCAACGCCGTATCAGCGTAAAAGACACAGGACAGAGCACAAAGAATTTGCCTGGCGGCACTAGCGCGGTGGTCCCACCTGACCCCATGCCGAACTCAGAAGTGAAACGCCGTAGCGCCGATGGTAGTGTGGGGTCTCCCCATGCGAGAGTAGGGAACTGCCAGGCATCAAATTAAGCAGTAAGCCGGTCATAAACCGGTGGTTGTAAAAGAATTCGGTGGAGCGGTAGTTCAGTTGGTTAGAATACCTGCCTGTCACGCAGGGGGTCGCGGGTTCGAGTCCCGTCCGTTCCGCCACTTATTAAGAGCCCTGAGCATTAGCTCAGGGCTTTTTGTCTATGGAAAACCCCCAGCTAGGCTGGGGGTTCCGGAAAGCTTTCAGCTTTAAGCCAGTTATTAAAACCCCTTTTGATTTGTTAAAACATCTTGCGGTCTGGCAACTGCAAAAGTTCAACAAGAAATCAAAAGGGGGTCCCAATGGGGGACGAAAAGAGCTTAGCGCACACCCGATGGAACTGTAAATATCACATAGTTTTCGCGCCCAAATACCGAAGACAAGCGTTCTATGGAGAGAAGCGTAGGGCAGTAGGCAGCATATTAAGAAAATTGTGTGAATGGAAAAACGTACGAATTCTGGAAGCGGAATGTTGTGCAGATCATATTCACATGCTTCTGGAGATCCCGCCGAAGATGAGTGTGTCGAGCTTCATGGGATATCTGAAGGGTAAAAGTAGTCTGATGCTTTACGAGCAGTTTGGGGATCTAAAATTCAAATACAGGAACAGGGAGTTCTGGTGCAGAGGGTACTATGTCGATACGGTGGGTAAGAACACGGCGAAGATACAGGACTACATAAAGCACCAGCTTGAAGAGGATAAAATGGGTGAGCAATTATCGATCCCTTATCCGGGCAGCCCGTTTACGGGCCGTAAGTAACGAAGTTTGATGCAAATGTCAGATCGTATGCGCCTGTTAGGGCGCGGCTGGTAAGAGAGCCTTACAGGCGCATCTGAAAAACCTCCGGCTATGCCGGAGGATATTTATTTCTTTGCCTGTCATTTAATTATTGCTCAATTCGCAAAAATCCTCTGCATTTCTCGCTCTTTTTCTACAAAGCGCTGAAGGTCATAATCCCCTCAGTTAACGAACATAGTGATTAAAAAGAGGAATTCTATGACTATCCCTGCATTCGGTTTAGGTACTTTTCGCCTGAAAGACGACGTGGTTATCGCTTCTGTGAAAACGGCGCTTGAACTGGGCTACCGTGCTGTCGACACTGCGCAAATCTATGATAATGAAGTTGCTGTTGGACAGGCGATTGCTGAGAGCGGCGTACCGCGTAATGAGCTGTACATCACCACTAAGATCTGGATTGAAAACCTTAGCAAAGACAAGCTGATCCCAAGCCTGAAAGAGAGCCTGAAAAAACTGCGTACCGATTATGTCGATCTGACGCTGATCCACTGGCCATCTCCGGGTGATGCCGTGTCTGTCGAAGAATTTATGCAGGCATTGCTTGAAGCTAAAAAACAAGGGCTGACTCGCGAAATTGGCATTTCAAACTTCACCATTCCGTTGATGGAAAAGGCTATTGCCGCGGTGGGCGTAGACAATATCGCCACCAACCAGATTGAGCTATCTCCGTATCTGCAGAATCGTAAGGTGGTTGACTGGGCGAAAGCGCACGGTATCCACATCACCTCTTATATGACGCTGGCATACGGCAAAGCGCTGAAAGATGAAGTGATTGCGCGCATTGCGGCTAAACATAATGCGACGCCGGCGCAGGTTATTCTGGCATGGGCAATGGGTGAAGGTTACTCCGTGATCCCTTCATCCACCAGGCGTGAAAACCTGGCAAGCAACCTGCTGGCACTGGAACTGCATCTGGATGCCGAAGATAAAAATGCGATCGCGGCACTGGATTGCAACGACCGCCTGGTTAGTCCGGAAGGTCTGGCCCCTGAGTGGGATTAATTGCCTGACCCTTTGTACCCTTTACCCCCTCTTTCACAGCTCCTACGGGGGCTGTTCTTATATATTCGCTCAAAAAGTCGATAAATGCCCGAATGCGTGTGCTGACGGCGCGATCGCTGTAGTAAACGGCGCTGAAAGGCATTTCTACCGGCAGACGTTTATCGGCCAGCAGTTCCACCAATTCTCCCCGCGCGATCTCTTTATCAATCATATAATCTGAAAGACATGCAATGCCGTTACCGTTCAGGCAAAGCTGTTTTAACGTTTCCCCGCTGTTGGAAGAAATCCCACATTCGACTTCATGGAGCTGCCCATCTCTACAGGCAATCGGCCAGGTATTGAGCGAAACAGGTTCTGAGAACCCCAGGCACAGATGCCGTTTTAACTCTTCAACGGTCTCTGGCTTGCCAAAACGGGCAATATAATCCGGTGAAGCGATAATCTTACGATAACTGGTAAATAACGGGCGTGCGCGCAGACTTGAATCTGTCAACGTGCCTGCGCGTATCGCAACATCCACTTTTCGTTCAATAAGATTGATGAACGTTTCTGAGGAGACAAGAGACAACGTTATTTCCGGATATCGTTCACGAAAAGGTTTAATCAGCGGCATCAGGAAATGCAGCATTACCGGCGTTGCCGCATCGATACGCAGTAAGCCGCGCGGGGTATTACGCGACTCCATGATTTCCGTTTCTGCGGCGGCCATTTCTTGCAGTATCTGCTGCACGCGCCTGAAATATCGCTCTCCTTCTTCAGTCAGGCTCAGCTGTCGTGTCGTACGATTAAGCAGACTGACGCCGAGCTTCATCTCCAGCTTTTTAACTGCCCGGCTGACAGCGGAATTGGCCTGTCCAAGCTGCTCTGCCGCCCGGCTGAAGCTGCCGCTTTCCACGACAGCGACAAAAATTGCGAGTTCTTCGGAGGTGGCTTTCATTTTTGCTCCTGCAGCAAAATTAAATTGATATTTTGGCTATTTTTGTCATTAAAACATCCAGGCATACTGCGTGTCATCTGATTACTGTTGTTATGGAGTTATGTATGCCTCTCGCTTTATTTGCACTGACAATAAGTGCCTTCGCTATCGGTACGACTGAGTTTGTGATTGTCGGCCTGGTGCCGACCATTGCACAACAACTGGCTGTCTCGTTACCTTCCGCCGGAATGCTGGTTTCAATCTATGCGCTGGGGGTGGCTATTGGCGCGCCGGTGCTGACCGCTCTGACCGGACGCCTGCCGCGTAAGCAGTTACTGGTTGCGCTGATGGTCTTGTTTACGGTGGGGAATTTGCTGGCATGGCAGGCGCCGGGCTATATGACATTAATCGCTGCCCGTTTGCTGACGGGCCTGGCGCACGGCGTGTTCTTCTCGATTGGCTCTACCATCGCGACAAGTCTGGTGCCAAAAGAGAAAGCGGCTTCTGCGATCGCTATTATGTTTGGTGGTTTAACGGTCGCGTTGGTCACGGGCGTTCCGCTGGGCACATTTATCGGTCAGCATTTTGGCTGGCGTGAGACCTTCCTTGCGGTATCACTGTTAGGCGTGATTGCGCTGATGAGTAGTCAATTGCTGATCCCGGCCAATATCCCCGGTCGGGCGGCCGCCAGCATTCGTGACCAGGTGAAAGTACTGACTCATCCTCGTCTGTTGCTGATTTACGCTGTTACGGCGCTGGGCTACGGCGGGGTATTCACGGCATTCACCTTTCTGGCGCCGATGATGCAGGATCTGGCGGGATTCTCCCCGGCAGCGGTAAGCTGGATCCTACTGGGGTATGGCGTATCTGTGGCTATCGGCAATATCTGGGGCGGTAAACTGGCGGATAAGCATGGTGCCGTGCCGGCGCTGAAATTCATTTTCGCCGCGCTGTTTGTTCTGCTGATGGTCTTCCAGGTGACCGCGTCTACTCAGTACGCCGCACTGGTCACTATTCTGGTGATGGGGATCTTTGCCTTCGGTAACGTACCGGGGTTACAGGTCTATGTGGTACAGAAAGCGGAACAATTTACGCCCAATGCGGTAGATGTGGCGTCAGGTCTGAACATTGCGGCGTTTAACATTGGTATTGCGCTGGGCTCCGTGATTGGCGGACAAACGGTGGCGCATTACGGTTTGGCGCAGACGCCGTGGATTGGCGCCCTCATTGTTCTGGTGGCTTTCCTGCTGATGGGTGTCAGCGGACGTCTTGATAAACCTGTACGCATTGCTCTGGAGTAAATTATTGATGTAAGCGCCTACTTACAAAACAAACTGCAATTGTTCGTTGAAAGTGAGTGCTAAAATCCCTATAACAGAAGAACCAGTCCGGTTGAGGACTGGTTGACGTTACAGAGGTTTGAAAGTCAAAAGTGCGAAAAAACACCTATGCGATGCGCTATGTTGCCGGACAGCCCGCCGAGCGGATTTTGCCGCCCGGGTCGTTTGCGAGCATCGGCCAGGCATTGCCCGCCGGGGAACCGCTAAGCAGTGAAGAGCGGATCCGTATCCTCGTGTGGAATATATTCAAGCAGCAGCGAGCCGAATGGTTATCGGTGCTGAAGAACTACGGCAAAGATGCGCATCTGGTCCTGTTGCAGGAGGCGCAGACGACGCCTGAACTGGTACAGTTTGCCACCGCTAACTATCTTGCCGCCGATCAGGTTCCCGCTTTTGTATTACCTCAGCATCCGTCTGGCGTCATGACGCTTTCTGCCGCCCATCCTGTTTACTGCTGCCCTTTACGGGAAAGAGAACCGATTTTACGTTTGGCGAAATCAGCCCTGGTGACGGTATATCCCTTGCCGGATACCCGTTTATTAATGGTAGTAAATGTTCATGCGGTAAATTTTAGTCTGGGCGTGGACGTATACAGTAAGCAGTTACTTCCGATCGGCGACCAGATTGCGCACCATAGCGGCCCTGTCATTATGGCGGGTGATTTTAATGCCTGGAGCCGTCCACGTATGAATGCGTTGTACCGCTTTGCACGTGAGATGTCGCTGCGCCAGGTGCGTTTCACTGACGATCAGCGCCGTCGTGCGTTTGGACGACCGCTGGATTTTGTTTTTTATCGTGGGTTAAACGTGAATGAAGCCTCCGTACTGGTGACGCGCGCTTCCGATCACAATCCGCTACTCGTTGAATTCAGTCCCGGCAAACCTGAGCAATAAAGGTGCGTCAGGTCTGCCGTGGGGCAGGCCTCTGCGGGTGCTGCCCTCTATTTTTCTCATAACAGAAGGGCACTACCATGACAACGCATTCCCACCATGACAATGTTGAAAAGCAGTTTGGTTCACAGGCGAACGCCTATTTACATAGCGCCGTTCACGCAGCGGGTCGTGACTTAGCGCGGCTGGCGCAAAGGTTGTCTGATTTTTCCCACGCGAACGTACTGGATATGGGATGTGGGGCTGGACACGCGAGTTTTGTCGCTGCGCAACATGCCAACTCGGTCGTGGCATACGATTTATCCGCCAGCATGCTTGAGGTTGTCGCTGGAGCGGCGGAAGAAAGACATTTAAGTAATATTACTCTCCGGCAAGGCTATGCCGAAAAACTGCCCTTTGAAGATGCATCGTTTGAGGTGGTGATTAGCCGCTATTCCGCGCATCACTGGCACGACGTTGGTCAGGCATTGCGTGAGGTTTATCGTGTATTAAAACCCGGCGGCGTGCTGATTATCATGGATGTCATGTCGCCTGGACATCCTGTACGCGATATCTGGCTGCAAACGGTGGAGGCGTTACGCGACACGTCGCATGTCCGTAACTATTCCAGTGGCGAATGGCTGGCGATGGTCAATAACGCGATGCTGGTAACGAATACCGTGATAACCGATCGTTTATCGCTGGAGTTTCGCTCATGGGTAACGCGGATGCGTACGCCAGCGCCGTTGGTTGAAGCGATTCGATTATATCAGGCGAGTGCCCCGGTAGAGGTGAAGCGTTATTTTGAGTTGCAGGATGACGGCTCGTTTAGCAGCGATACTATCATGCTGGAAGCGCATAAAGCGGTATAGCAATTTAAAAGGCGCCGGGGGAAGCGGCGCCTTTTGGCTTTTTCGTCGGACAATATCAGGAGTCTGGCGTGCTATTGTCCTTCACAAACAACGTAAGCTGATCGCCCGGTTGTAGATTATCCGTATCATGGTTCCAGCGCATTACATCTCTGATATTCACCCCGTGACGTCTGGCGATACTGGAAAGCGAATCGCCTTTACGGACACGATAGGTAATGCTATCGCTATTGTTTGCCAGTCGTTGCGCGCTGCTGCCAGCACCTACGGTCAGGCTTTGCCCGATTTTCAGGCGCGAACCACGCAGGTTGTTCCACTGCTGCAAGTCCTTCGTGCTTACGCCAAGCCGCGAAGCAATACCGGAAAGCGTATCGCCAGAGCGCACCTTATAGCTACGGCTATTCAACGGCGTATTGTCGGCGATCAGTTGGGACTGAACGGCGTCAATCTCACCGGAAGCCAGCGACTCACGCAACTGCTCGGCATGCTTTTTGGGCACCATAACATATTGCGGACCGCTTACGCCTAAGGTAGACCCTTTTACACCGGCATTAAACGTCTTCAGCTTGCTGATAGACATGCCCGCCATATCCGCAACCTGGGCCATTTCAACTGGACTGTTTAAACGAACTCGAGCCAGCGCTCGGCTTTCATCTGTTGTTGGCAGACGTACGCCGTAGCGTTTGCTGTTTTTGAGAATTTCACTCAATGCCAGCATCTTAGGTACGTAGAGTTTTGTTTCCCTGGGCAAAGAAAGCGACCAGAAATCCGTTGGTTTTCCACGCGCTTTGTTTGCTTTAATTGCCCGCATAACACGGCCTTCGCCGCTGTTATACGCTGCAACGGTTAACAGCCAGTCGCCGTCAAACATTTTGTTCAGACGCTGCATCATGTCTAACGCGGCGGTCGTAGAGGCTACAACATCGCGACGCGCGTCATAATTACGGGTCTGCTTTAAACCATAATTGCGCCCTGTGCTCGGTATGATCTGCCAGATGCCTGCGGCATTGGCGCCAGACGTTGCGTGAGGATCAAAAGCGCTCTCCACTATGGGTAGTAGTACCAGCTCCATAGGCATGTTACGTTTCTTAACCTGCCCCGCTATCCAGTACATATACGGCTCTGCCCGTAAAGTTACATCGTGGAGATAGCTCTTATTGCGTAAATACTTCTGTTTCTGTTCGCGAATCCGGCTGTTTTCCGGAATTCCCATCTTTAGCTCGTCGCCAATGAAAGCCCACAAGTCCTGATCTGGCGCGATAGACGTTCCGTCGTCCATCCATCGTGCCTGACTCGTAAACTTTCCTGCTTCCCCTTGACCAGCTGCAGAAAGGCTCTGTGCGTGCTGTTGGACGTTGCCAGTGTTCTGAGACGTCTGGCACCCCACAAGCAGGACAGAGGCGAGTAATATCGCTTTTGCCTTCATGTGTGTGTCAATAGTTGCTTAAAAGACGACCGATCATAACGGCGAAGTTAGCGAATGACAAGTAAGAATTATCAGAACGTGTCTTTCTTTGACCTTAACCATGCAAAACGCGCTTCTGGTTGTTGCAATATTGTTTCTTTGTTTATTTCGTTAATTAAATCAATATCTTCAGTTCTTAAAAAAAGATTAATCTTACGCTCATTTTTAAGAATAACGGGTAATGTCATTTGTTTTTTTACACGTAACTCTTTAACTTTACGATAATATTCATTTATGAACGAATCGTGCGGAAGTATGCTCAATGCGAACTTAATGTTAGCTAAAGTGTATTCGTGAGCGCAGCAAATGAGCGTGTCGTCAGGCAGAGAATTAATTTTCATAAGTGACTGATACATCTGTGATGGCGTGCCTTCAAACAGTCGACCACAGCCGCCAGAGAACAGCGTGTCGCCGCAGAATAAGTAAGGATGGCTAAAGTAACAGACGTGTCCTAACGTGTGGCCCGGCGTGGCAAAAAGAGTAAATTTCTCGCCTAAAACGCGAATAGTATCGCCATCGCCAACAAGATGGGTTGCTCCCTTGTCTTGTGTTTCCGCCGGTCCATAAACCGTCATTTGCGGGAAGTGTTGCAACAGCTCCTTGACTCCGCCAACATGGTCGTGATGGTGATGCGTCAGAAAAATCGCCTCCGGCATCCACTTATGTTCAGCAATGGCCTTTAAGACGGGTGCCGCTTCGCCGGGATCAACAATCACACAGCGGCCTTCATCATTGGTCAGCACCCAGATGTAATTGTCCTGAAACGCGGGAATACTGTTAAGATTCATATATTACCTCTCAAATAATTAGCGGAAGGTTGCGATGAAACCGGCAAGGCTCTCTCAAACTGTCGTTGCGCCCGGATGTTGGGGTGAGTTGCCCTGGGGCAATTACTACCGTGAGGCGCTGGAACAGCAGCTCAATCCGTGGTTTGCAAAAATGTATGGTTTCCATTTGCTTAAAATCGGTAATTTAAGCGCAGAAATCAATTCCGAAGCGTGCGCGGTCTCCCATCAGGTGAATGTTTCATCGCAGGGGTCGCCGATGCAGGTTCTGGCCGATCCGCTACATCTTCCTTTTGCGGATAAATCCGTCGATGTTTGTCTGCTGGCGCATACTTTGCCGTGGTGTACCGACCCGCACCGTTTATTACGGGAAGCCGACCGCGTATTGATTGATGACGGTTGGCTGGTCATCAGTGGATTTAACCCGCTGAGTTTGATGGGGTTACGTAAACTGGTACCCGTTTTACGTAAAACACCGCCCTATAATAGTCGGATGTTTACCCTTATGCGGCAACTGGACTGGCTGTCTTTACTCAATTTCGAAGTGCTACATTATAGCCGTTTTCATGTCTTACCCTGGAAAAAGCAGGGAGGGCGGCTTTTAAATACGCATATCCCGGCGCTGGGCTGTTTACAGCTTATTGTGGCCCGTAAGCGGACCATCCCGCTTACGCTTAATCCGCTGCGACATAATAAAAGTAAAACCCCTATCCGCCAGACCGTTGGCGCCACCCGGCAATATCGCAAACCGGATGGCTAAGCTTCCGCCTGGTAGCCACTATCTTCCTGCGTGGGATTCATTGCCGCGGCGCGCGCCAGTTCATCACAACGCTCGTTTTCGGGATGGCCTGCATGGCCTTTGACCCATACCCATTTGATCTGATGCTGACCTAACGCAGCATCGAGACGTTTCCAGAGATCGACATTTTTTACGGGTTTCTTTTCCGCTGTTTTCCAGCCGCGTTTCTTCCAGTTATGAATCCATTGGGTAATTCCTTGCCGCACATATTGGCTGTCGGTGCTCAATGTCACTTCGCAATGTTCTTTTAACGCTTCAAGCGCGACGATCGCCGCCATCAGTTCCATACGGTTATTGGTGGTCAGCGTGTAACCTTCACTAAACGTTTTTTCATGACCGCGATAGCGTAAGATAGCGCCATAACCACCAGGCCCTGGATTCCCCAGGCAAGAGCCATCGGTGAAAATTTCTACCTGTTTAAGCATCTCTGGTAGACTTCCTGTAATTGAAATCGATAACAAAACGCAAGTCTGACATAAATGACCGATATGAGCACTGCAATTACACGACAGATTGTCCTCGATACCGAAACCACCGGTATGAACCAGATAGGCGCGCACTATGAAGGTCACAAGATTATTGAGATCGGTGCGGTTGAGGTGATAAACCGTCGTCTGACCGGTAATAACTTCCACGTTTACCTGAAGCCGGATCGGCTGGTGGATCCGGAAGCGTTTGGCGTACACGGCATCGCCGATGAGTTTCTGCTGGATAAGCCGGTTTTTGCTGATGTGGTCGATGAGTTTCTCGATTATATCCGCGGCGCGGAGCTGGTGATCCATAACGCATCGTTCGATATCGGCTTTATGGATTATGAGTTTGGTCTGCTTAAACGCGATATTCCTAAAACCAATACTTTCTGCAAAGTTACCGACAGCCTGGCGTTGGCGCGGAAAATGTTCCCCGGCAAGCGTAACAGCCTTGATGCGCTGTGTTCGCGTTATGAGATAGATAATAGCAAACGTACTTTGCACGGCGCATTGCTCGATGCCCAGATCCTTGCTGAAGTGTATCTGGCGATGACGGGCGGGCAAACGTCCATGACGTTTGCGATGGAAGGAGAGACGCAACGGCAGCAAGGTGAAGAGACCATTCAGCGAATCGTTCGCCAGGCCAGCCGGTTACGGGTCGTTTTTGCCTCTGATGAAGAGCTGGCTGCGCATGAATCGCGGCTTGATCTGGTGCAGAAAAAGGGCGGAAGTTGCCTTTGGCGGGCGTAATTTATTCCTTTTTAGGCTATAAAAATCATCCTTCGGGCGATTTTTGCAGCAACTGATTCAAAAGGTGAGAAAAAGCGTTGACGGGCGACACCGCAAACCGTAATATTCGCCTCGTTCCCAGCGGGAACATAACGGAGCGGTAGTTCAGTTGGTTAGAATACCTGCCTGTCACGCAGGGGGTCGCGGG
Source organism: Salmonella sp. 2018103 (assembly GCF_026247685.1). NCBI lineage: Bacteria > Pseudomonadati > Pseudomonadota > Gammaproteobacteria > Enterobacterales > Enterobacteriaceae > Salmonella > Salmonella sp. 2018103. Next base: position 3,534,388 of record NZ_CP111029.1, on the reverse strand, counting down.
TTCGAGTCCCGTCCGTTCCGCCAGATACAAATCTCAGGGTGTTTTTATACATCCTGTGAAGTAAAAAAACCGTATCCCTGTAAAAGGGATACGGTTTTTTTTCGTCTTCAAGAAGTTCCTCCGTCTATCGTGGAATCTGACGCAAATGGGCCTACGCCTGGATGACGAACAGGATATTACCGCCACTTCTTTCACTGCCATGGTTATTTTGATCCCACTGACATTTAAGGCGCGGCCTCATGGCGGTGCTTAACCGGGATCGGGACATGTTCAGCGCAGAAGCAGACTGCGTAATGTTGATGTCACTCAGATAATCACGGAGAACCGCCAGACATGCGCATCATCATTCCAGGGCATCCCACTTCTCCAGCAACTCCACCGGGATCTCATTGATCACCTCCGAGAACCGTTTTCCCACCAGTCTTTCAGCCTGGCGTAACAGTGGGATGGTCGGGCTGCTGGGTTCACTGCTCTCAAACCAGCGACGAATGCACCGCAGGCGTTCCAGCGCATCATTACGATCGCGAATTGGCCCCGGTTCAGCATTGTGTGGGAGGGATATACCGGGGGGCGTGTTGACAGGCGGCACATCCTCTGCCCGTGCCGGAACGGCATTAACCATAACCGTGCCTGCGGGGTCTGGCGCTGGCGACGGAGGGATTTCCGGCGTGGTTGTCTGTACCACGTCAGGCAGCAGCGCCAACAACTGCCGCAGGCGTGAAAAATCTGGAGCCAGATCGCCTAATGTCTCACGCGCCCACACTTGCAGGCGTTCTGCGCTTTCCTGCGCTTCGCGAAACGCCGCCAGCGGTAATGCCCCACGGGCTTCGAGGTCGGCCAGTTGCTGGCGGACGGATTCGGGGGCCAGCGCATCAGCCGGGCGGGGAGCGGATAACGCGCGCTCGACATCCCGTACCTGCAGGCGCAGGGCGGCACTGTTTGACAGCGTGATACCGCGAATGTCTGCCATCACGCCTTCGTGATCCAGCAGCGCCGCCAGGGCATTACTGCGCGCCAGCGCCGCATCTTCAATAGATTCTGCGGATGCGCCTTCGCCGGTAAGCAGCTGTGGATGGAGTGCATCAGACCAGATTACGCTCAGTTCTGCCAGTTGTGTGAGCATTTCCGCCAGTCCCTGTGCGCCAGCCTGCTGGATGCGACTGCGCAGCAGCAGGATCAACACCCGGATATCCTTACTGCGCGTGAGCAGACGGCGCGCATCACGCTCAATTTCCGGCCAGTTCACGGCTTCCGGCGTACTGACAAAATCACCATATTGCGCCTCCGCCTGGGGGGCGGCGCGGCTGAACAGCAGCAGGTATTCCGGATCGTACTCCGGATCGGGGCCGCAGGGTTGTTCCGCGCTTACCGGTTTAGTCAGGGACATATCCATATCATTACTCTCAGTGGGTTAAGCCGTGTTCAGGTTCAAAAATCATGCCGGTCACCGGACGGTCATGCATGGCTTTACCTGCCCAGGCCGTCCAGCCAAGCCGCTGCGCGCCGCCGATCACCGCAGGCGGTGCGGCATGGGGCTTCAACAGCAGCTCAATTTCCCAGCAATATTCAAAACCGATGAACGTACGCACCAGTTCTGTCAGCACGGGCAGATTGTTGCCGCCGGGCAGAAAACGCAGGTAATCCTCCAGCGTGAGCGGGCCGATAATTAGCCGGAATTTGTACTGCATATCCGGTACGGCCTGGCCGATAAGCGCCCCGTTGCCCAGCACCGAGGACTGCGCGGGCGTGCCCAGACGGGTGATTTCATCGTCCGCCACCGTTATCCAGTGCAGGGCGAACTCTTTCACCGCAAAAGGCACGCTGAAATAGTGCGCCAGCGTGGCGGCCAGCCCGTCAGGATTGCGCGATTCGCGTACCAGATGGGCGGAGGCCGCCAGGCGAACATGATCTGACAGCGGGCTTTCGGCGCTTTCCCGTAGATCCTGCCCGCTGAGACTGGCGATATAAAACGCAAAACGGTCGTGTTCCGGTTTGTCCAGCCCGCCACCAGCGGACTGGGCGCTGCGCCATGCCTGCCAGAACTGCGTCAGCCAGCGGTGGTGAAAAATATTGGAAAAATGAACCAGCGTCGGATCGTGACGGCTCTCTGAGCGATTTAGCGCCAGCTCGGTATAGTGCAGCGGCAACGGGCCGTTTGGCCCCCACAGTCCGAGGCTGTACAGGCTCAGGTGCAGGCGTCCATCCTGCCAGCTGACCTGGGCGATTTCCCGTGGCGCAAAGGTCATCGTCGGCGTCTGTCCCAGACGGAATTTTTCCATCCGTGGCTGCCAGATACTGCCTGCCGGAGTATCACAGAGCTGGGCATCCACGCACCGCATCAGGTTCAGGAATCCGTAACGCCATGGGGTTTTCTGCGCCTGGTCGAGAGCGCCGGTCATACGCTCCCCCGTTGCCCGGTTCTTACCGGCCAGGTCATGACATGCCCGCGTTGCATCGAGTGCAGCGTCATCTGCGAGAAGGTATTAATGGAAACATGGCGGGCAATATAGTGTTCCAGCACCAGACCGAACAGGTAAGGACTGATACCGGAAAATCCTTCTTCGTCCACGGTCAGTTCGCAACTGACGCCCCGGCCATAGACCAACAGACCGGAGCCGGGCAGGCGGCGGGTCACCGGGGTGGTTTTGCAGCCAATCAGGCTGCGCACCTGGCGCGACTGCGGGCTGTCGTGAGCCGGAATAAACAGATTCAGCAGATCGCGCAGCGCCTGGCCGCCGGTGCGGTGATCCAGATCGGCCAGCGGCAGATAATTAAACGACAACTGCCGGATCAGCCGCCAGGCCATTTCGCGTTCAGCCAGCGGCGGCTGCGGCGGGCGCGGCGGTCTGATAAGACCCACGCCCGCCACCGGGATCGCCGCATCTACGGTCAGATCATCCCGGCCATTACGTGGAATAAGGCAGGGCAGATCGCGGTTAGTCACCATTGCCGTGACGGTGATATGGCGTAGATTTTCCGGGTAGGGCGCTTCATGCTGATCAACCAGCGACAGGAAGATTTCCGAGCCGGTATAGGGGGTTCGGGTGCCATAGCGGCGGGCGTTTTCTGACGAGCGGCGCGGTTCACGACGCAGTGAAAAATAACGCCCGTGGTTGCCTTCGTCATTATTACGGGTGTGATACAGCGGACGAAAAATCATCTTCCGTGTGGTTTCCGCTTCCAGGCCTTCGACTTCCTGAACAGAAAACACCTCGTAATCCAGCGGACGGGTACGATCCACTACCAGATGCTGTTCCGTCACGCTGTGAGTGACTTCAATCCGGGTGGTGGTGCGGGGAAACAGGTTGATCACCGGCGTACAGAACAGGCTGAACTGTGCAGCGTCCGTCTGATGAATCAGCCAGTCCGGCGGCAGGCGATTAAGCAGTATGACAATTTCCGCCACATTGCCCTGCACCTTTTGTAACCCGGCAGACAATCCGGTCGGGGTGAAGAAGTAAAACCGTTCCGGACAGGCGAAAAATTCATGCAGCAGATTATGGCCGTGAAACACGTTCCAGGCGAGCGGCAGCAGCCCCTGCCCTGGCTCCAGCCCTTCGTGCGCCACCGGGTGTTGAAGATTCACATTCAGTTCGCCGTCAAAGTGACCGGGTTCACCGGCCAGTGTGGCGACGGCGCTGGTATGCAGCAGCTCAAACAGGTGTGACGCAATGCGTTCTTCGCCGCAGAGGTAAAAGGGCAGCCGTGCCGGACCGGCCAGCTCGCTGAAAGTCAGTTCCCCGAAGGTTCGCAGGGTGATGCGCAATGCCCCGGCGACATGAATATTAGGCGGCAGATAGCGGTGCAGGGCGGGCATATCCGGTGGCGCGGCGGTCAGGCGTACCTCCTCGATGGACAGCGGCCACAGCGTGACGTCCTGGCTGCTGCGAAACTGGCAGGCGGTATTTTCGCCTTCCGGGATAGGGGAAACGAACGCGGTATCGCGCGGCACGGTGACCCCTTTCGCCAGGTCGCCTTCCTGCGTATCGGGATACAGCTTTACCACTGCCATCGATGGCGTGGGGGTGACGTAATTGGGGCTGACGACTTCCAGTAACCGCTGTGTGAAGCGGGGAAACTCGGCGTCAATTTTTAGCTGAGTACGGGCGCTCAGAAAGCTGAACGCCTCGATCATGCGTTCCACATACGGGTCGGCAATATCGCTTCCCTGCATCCCCAGTCGGGCGGCAATTTTGGGATGGAGGGTGGCGAACTCAGCACCGGTCTCCCGCAGGTAGCTCAGTTCGCGGTTGTAATACTCCAGTAGCCGTGGATCCATGAATAATGCCCTGTATTAAAAGAACGTAATGCGGCTCAGTTCCATATCCAGCGCGCTGCGTACCATAAACTCCGTGGGATACGGCTGCGTCAGAATTTGTCCGCGAATTTCAAACTGTAGCGTGTTATAGCTACCCTGCCGGGTTTTATCGAGCAATGGCGTGACCCTGAGTGTGGCGGCGTTCAGCCGGGGTTCGAAACGAATAATGGCGCGCCGGATCGCCTCGCTGATATCGTCCCACTTATGCTCATACATAAAGCTGCCCGCCAGCGGCGGCAGGCCATAGTTGAGCACTGACGCCGCCGCCTGCGGATAGCGCCGGGCGTCGATGTCACCCTCGTGGCTAATGGTATTGAGCAAAAAGGAGAGATCCCGACGAATGATCTCCTTCAGTTGTACCGGCGTGACGCTGATATCCCGGTCAATTTTCTGATACGGAGCATTGTCACACAGCCGATCAAATAGGGTGGGCAGCAGGTGGTTAGCGGGTGTAAAACGAGACGTGCTCATGCGCCATCGTTTTCCTGAGCATGAAAGGTACAATGGGCCATGTCCAGCAGGCTGATATCGCCGTGGCTGGTCAGCCACACTTTCTGCCCCAGCGCCCGCACGGTGGTTTCGCCGGGGCCGTCCTGCCAGGCGGTTTCCCGGCACAGACGCAGGGCGTCAGATGCACTTTCCGAACCGCTGTAACGGGTAAAGAGCCAGGCGCCGTGCGTATCGCCATTCACCAGGGTGATATTAACGGGTTTCCACAGCAGATCGGTCAGGCGTGCCGGTTGCGGCGATTCCAGCGAGCGTATTTGCGAAAACGGCAGCCAGATATACACGCCGCCAGTGACCAGCTCAAGTACCGGGCCAAGGCGGGAATCGCTGTCGCTCGCCCAGTCAAATGCGCCGCCGTTCCACTGCCCGCCCGTGTCTGTTATGGCTTCCAGTGCGGTATTACGGTGTTTATCAACCTCACCGGTATCGTCATGACAGGCGAGTGCCGCCAGCAGTGACTCCACCCAAACGGGCTGCGGCAGAAGAAAACCGGGTCGTTGTTCACCCTGAAAAACGGTGTGGCGGAACATTTCGCAGCGAACCAGCTCCCGGTACAGCCGGGCCTCCTGGGTATAATTGGCCTCCATCCTGGCACATAGCTGAAGCTGGTGTAGCGCCCGCGACCAGTCTCCGGCCACACACAGCAACTGAAACAGGCTGTGGCGGCAGAGCGCCTTCGCCGGATTTTCCCGAACCTTCTGCTCCGCCATCTGAATCCCCTCCGCAATAGAGTATTCCTGTAGCAGCGCGGACAGGGTAGCAGGAAGCGTGTCAGTTTTTTTCATAGGCGGTATTTCCATTTTTCTGTGTCGGAGTGATTCGGTAGTGGCTATCGATGCCAATAATACGATGCTCGCGGCGGGTCAGATCGGGCAGTATCTCGCTATGTGCGGTTTTCCCCCCCAGTTCCGGCGAGAGCAGTTGTAGGATATCGGGCATTGATTCCATCGCCAGCCAGTGCATTTCACCCTCACCGGTCGTGTCCAGCGTATCCAGAATGGCATCAATACCGGGCGCGCCTGCCACCATATCCTGTAACGTGTCGGTGTCGCCCTTTTTATCGTATAACGACGTCAAATCCTGGGTGACAGCGTCTTCATTTCGGGGAAACGGTTTATCACGGAGGGGCTTTTCCTGCCCGGAGGGCCGCAATGCCTGCTGATATTCCTGGTAAAGCTGGTGTAGCGTGCTATCCGCTTCATGGCCGGTGTAAGAGGGCGCGGTTTCCCGGACGGGAATAATATCGAACGGGTTCTGCGGATTGAGCTGTTGTTGTTTAAACCAGTCCAGATCCAGGTACTCAGCAACGGATTCAGATGACTGAACCAACTGAGGAAACGAAACATCGGGACGGGACTCATCATTGGTGCGGGCAAGGCACCAGGATGACAGACCCCATTCAATCGTATCTCCATCATTCAGCCGCATACGGTGATGAGGTTCCATCACCTGCTCATTGACGGCACAGCACAGTTCATCAGAGTGATTAACAATCCACCACGCCTCTTCGTGGCGAACAAGACTGAGCGCGATATCGTCTTTCCCATGTTGCTCAAAAAGCGGAATGTAGGGGGCGGCGGCAGTAAATACGATGTATGTCCCTGCGGGATACTGTGCGTTATCCGTTATACCCTGCGACTGTATTTTCCGTAATTCCCACATGTCTTGTTTCATTATGTCCCTTAAATGTATTTATTTTTCTGGAGGAAACGTTTAGGGAGTTTTAATTCATAAATAATTTTAACTAAATTCATAGGGAGTCATTATTGATGACACCCTTTTTATTATTTTCGTCGTGAATGAATTGTTGTATGCATAGATGTCTTTTTTGAAATATTATTTCTTTTAATTCTGCAATTTCGATTTTTATCTTGCTGTTCATTGATTATTTAATATTAACGGCTTAGTTGCTAATTAGTCCCTGATCTGTATCATTGTTTTGTTTCGATATTTTTTCGATGCTATCAATAAAGAATTGTTTATATATTTATATGCATTGATGCATTATTTTTATGAATTTTTATGTCACAAGGCATAACACATGGAAACTCCTGTTTCACGCAGTGCGTTGTATGGAAAACTGGCCGGCCCACTATTCCGGTCGCTGGAATCGGCAACGGCATTTTGCAAACTACGCTCTAATCCCTGGGTTGAGCTGACTCACTGGCTGCACCAGTTAACACAGCAGCCCGATAACGATATTCTCCACGTTCTTCGGCATTACCAGATCCCTCTTTCTGATGTGGAGAAAGCGTTACTCCGGCAACTGGATATGCTGCCCGCCGGGGCCAGCGCCATTAGTGATTTTTCTCACCATATCGATCTCAGCGTTGAAAAGGCCTGGATGCTGGCGAGCGTCCGTTACGGCGATAACAAAATTCGCAGCGGCTGGTTGCTGCTGGCCTTGTTGACCACGCCAGAACTGCGTCGGGTACTGAGCAGTATCTGCGCGCCGCTGGCCACGCTTCCGGTTGATGAACTGACTGAAATACTGCCCTCGTTGATCGAAACATCGCCGGAAGCGCAGGAGCGCCCTTACGACGGCTCCGGCCTGGCATCAGCCATTCCCGGTGAAAGCAGTCAGGCGATTCCCAACGGCGGGCAGGACGGTAAATCCGCGCTGGCAAAATACTGTCAGGACATGACGGCACAGGCGCGCGACGGCAAAATCGACCCGGTGACGGGGCGTGAGCATGAAATCCGCACCATGACGGATATTCTGCTGCGCCGTCGCCAGAATAATCCACTACTGACTGGTGAGGCGGGCGTCGGGAAAACGGCGGTCGTCGAAGGTTTTGCCCTGGCGATTGCGCAGGGGGAAGTGCCGCCCGCGCTGCGGGAAGCACGGCTGCTGGCGCTGGACGTTGGCGCTCTGTTGGCCGGAGCCAGCATGAAAGGCGAGTTTGAATCGCGTCTGAAAGGGTTACTGGAAGAGGCCGGGCGCTCGCCGCAGCCGGTTATTCTGTTTGTTGATGAAGTTCACACTCTGGTGGGCGCGGGCGGCGCATCCGGCACGGGCGATGCCGCTAACCTGCTGAAACCGGCGCTGGCGCGCGGCACCCTGCGGACTATCGGCGCCACCACCTGGAGCGAATACAAGCGCCATATTGAGAAAGATCCGGCACTGACCCGGCGTTTTCAGGTGTTGCAGATTGCCGAACCGGAAGAAATCCCCGCAATGGAAATGGTGCGTGGTCTGGTGGATACGCTGGAAAAACACCATAACGTACTGATTCTGGATGAGGCGGTACGTGCGGCGGTACAGCTTTCTCACCGCTATATTCCCGCCCGGCAGTTGCCGGATAAGGCCATCAGCCTGCTGGATACCGCCGCGGCCCGCGTGGCGCTGACGCTGCACACGCCGCCTGCCAGCGTACAGTTCCTGCGCCAGCAGCTAAAAGCGGCGGAAATGGAACGGTCGCTGTTGCAGAAGCAGGAAAAAATGGGGATTCAGTCAGATGAGCGGCGCGATGTGCTGACGGCGCGAATTTTCTCGCTCAACGATGAACTGACTGCATCCGAATCCCGCTGGCAGCGGGAGCTGGAACTGGTACATACGTTGCAGAAACTGCGTCTCGCAGAGTCTGATGCTGATGACAAAACCACGCTGCAACAGGCCGAAACGGCGCTAAGGGAGTGGCAGGGCGACGCGCCGGTGGTGTTCCCGGAAGTCAGCGCGGCGGTGGTCGCGGCGATTGTCGCCGACTGGACCGGTATTCCTGCCGGGCGCATGGTGAAAGATGAGGCCAGCCAGGTGCTGGAACTGCCTGCCCGACTGGCGCAACGCGTTACCGGGCAAGACGGCGCGCTGGCGCAGATTGGTGAACGTATTCAGACCGCCAGGGCGGGACTGGGCGATCCACGCAAACCGGTGGGCGTGTTTATGCTGGCCGGGCCGTCCGGTGTCGGTAAAACCGAAACCGCGCTGGCGCTGGCGGAGGCTATCTACGGCGGTGAGCAAAACCTGGTAACCATCAATATGAGCGAGTTCCAGGAGGCTCACACAGTTTCCACGCTGAAAGGCGCGCCGCCCGGCTATGTGGGCTATGGCGAGGGTGGTGTGCTGACGGAAGCGGTGCGTCGCCACCCCTGGAGCGTAGTGCTGCTCGACGAGATCGAAAAAGCGCACCATGACGTCCATGAACTCTTCTATCAGGTGTTTGACAAGGGCGGGATGGAGGACGGTGAGGGTACACATGTCGATTTCAAAAACACCACGCTACTACTCACCACCAACGTGGGTTCCGACCTCATCAGCCAGATGTGTGAAGATCCGGCTTTAATGCCCGATGCTACGGGGCTTAAAGAGGCGCTAATGCCGGAATTACGCAAGCATTTCCCGGCGGCATTTCTGGGCCGCGTGACGGTGATCCCTTACCTGCCGCTGGACGAAACGTCGCGTGGCGTGATTGCCCGTCTGCACCTTGACCGACTGGTGGCGCGGATGGGTGAACAGCACGGCGTGATGCTGACGTATAGCGAGGAACTGGTCGCACATATTGTGGCGTGCTGTCCAATGCATGAAACGGGCGCGCGGTTGCTGATTGGCTACATCGAGCAGCACATTCTGCCACGACTGTCGCGCTACTGGTTGCAGGCCATGACGGAAAAAGCCGCTATCAGGCAGATTGATATCGGCGTTAATGGTGATGAGCAGATTGTTTTTGAGACAACCTCGCAGGAGGGAATATGCCAAAAGAGTTAAGTGGTGCGCAGTGGGTTTATGGCGTGACTAAGTTTGTCGGCGGAAATACAGATAAACCCCACTGGTCAATTGATGGGCATTAAATATGACATTACGTTACCCGGCGTTATTGACTCCTTTGCTAATGATGTTCGCTTTCAGTGTTCATGGCGAACCGCCTTTACCACAGGATGTGCAGCATTTTCTGAGCAATGCAGAGATGTGCCAGCATCTGGCCGGCGAATGGGACAGTTCTTTACCGGAAGAGGATAAAAAAGTCATAGAAAAGGGCATTAATACCTGGTGCGCTCCGGCGAAAAAAGCACTTCCTGGGTTACGGGAAAAGTACAAAGAAAACAAAGAGATTATAAAAAAACTCTCTGAGTATGATTTTTAAACTGTGCCGTTGCACCGCTGTCCGGGCGGTCGTCGGTAGATTGATAAGGAAATGAAAGAGTATGGCTATCAACAATAGCGCGCAGAAATTCATCGCGCGCAACCGCGCGCCGCGCGTGCAGATTGAATATGACGTAGAGATTTACGGTTCCGAGAAAAAAATCGAGCTGCCGTTCGTGATGGCGGTGCTGGCCGATCTGGCCGGGAAACCGCGGGAAGAACTGCCGCCAGTGACGGATCGCAAATTCCTCGATATTGATATTGATAACTTCAATGAGCGCATGAAAGCCATTGCGCCGCGCGTGGCGTTCGCTGTGCCGAATACGCTGACGGGTGAAGGTCAGTTGATGGTCGATATCACGCTGGAAAATATGGACGACTTTTCGCCGGCACAGATTGCCCGCAAGGTGGACGCCCTGAACCAGTTACTGGAAGCCCGCACTCAACTGGCGAACCTCCAGACCTACATGGATGGCAAGGCCGGGGCGGAAAATCTGGTCAATAAACTGTTGCAGGACCCGACCCTGCTGAAAACGCTGGCGAATGCGCCGAAACCGGCCGCTACCCAGCAAGGTGTGTCAGCGGATAATGAATCAGCGGAATAACGTCGAATTTTTAAGGAATTTTCATGGCAAACAGTAATATGCAGGCAACCGACGCGGTTGCTCAGGATACCGTCTCCGCATCCGGTGAATTTGATGCGTTGCTGAATCAGGCCTTCCGACCCAAGACTACCCAGGCGGCAAAAGCCGTGGAAGCCGCGGTGCAGACGCTGGCGCAACAGGCGCTGGCGAACACGATCACCGTCAGCGATGACGCTTATAAAAGCATCAGCGCTATTATTGCGCAGATCGACTTTAAACTGACCGAACAGATCAAACTGATTCTGCAACATCCCGACTGGCAGAAGCTGGAATCCTCCTGGCGCGGTATGGAGCATCTGGTTTACAACACCGAGACCGACGAAAAGCTGAAAATCCGCTTCATGAATCTGTCAAAAGATGAATTGCGGCGCAACATGAAGCGTTACAAGGGCATCGCCTGGGATCAAAGCCCGATGTTCAAGAAACTGTATGAAGCCGAATACGGCCAGTTAGGTGGCGAACCTTATGGCTGTATCATTGCGGATTACTACTTCGACCATACACCGCCCGATGTGGATCTGCTTGGCTCTATCGCCAAAGTCGCCGCGTCGGCCCATGCGCCGTTTATTGCCGGGGCTTCCCCCTCGGTACTGCAAATGGACTCCTGGCAGGAGCTGGCGAATCCCCGCGACCTGACCAAAATCGTCACCCAGAACCTGGAATATGCGCCGTGGAACTCGCTGCGGGCTAGCGAAGACTCCCGTTATATTGGCCTGACGATGCCGCGTTTTCTTGCCCGCCTGCCGTATGGCGCAAAAACCAACCCGGTGGACGAGTTTGATTTTGAAGAAGATGCGGATGGTTCTGACCATACCAAATACGTCTGGAGCAACGCGGCCTACGCGATGGGCGTAAACATCAACCGCTCCTTCAAACACTACGGCTGGTGTACGTTGATTCGCGGTGTGGAATCAGGCGGTGCGGTGGAAAATCTTCCCTGCCATACCTTCCCGACTGACGATGGCGGCGTGGACATGAAATGCCCGACCGAAATCGCCATCTCTGACCGCCGCGAGGCTGAACTGGCGAAAAACGGTTTTATCCCGTTGATCCACCGTAAAAACTCAGACTATGCCGCCTTTATCGGTGCACAGTCGCTGCAAAAACCACAGGAATACTACGATCCGGACGCGACGGCCAACGCTAACCTGTCTGCCCGTCTGCCGTACCTGTTCGCCTGCTCGCGCTTCGCGCACTTCCTCAAATGTATCGTCCGCGACAAAATCGGTTCCTTTAAAGAGCGCGAGGATATGCAGCGCTGGCTAAATGAATGGATTATGAATTACGTCGACGCCGATCCGGTTAACTCCTCGCAAGAAACTAAAGCCCGTCGTCCGCTGGCTGCCGCTGAAGTAGTGGTGGAAGAGGTGGAAGGCAATCCAGGTTATTACGACGCGAAATTCTTCCTGCGTCCGCATTTCCAGCTTGAAGGGCTGACGGGATCGCTGCGCCTGGTGACAAAACTGCCGTCAGTGAAGCAGGGCAATGCCTGATGCATTTATTTTGTGAATGTTTAAGCGAGTGAAGTCAGAGAAGATAGAGAATATAAAGAGGGATATGAAGAAAAGAATTTCGTCTCGCCCACGGTCTCGTAAAGGTGGGTACGTAATGATGACACATATCCGAATGCCAGTAACAATGCCGAAGCTTTTTATATCATTGAGTAGGAAATACATATTATGACCATAAGCCCAACTTTTCATCTGTTACCTGGTATTGTTCTGCTCTTTTCACAATATGCTGTAGCCTGGGAAGTCAGTTGCCCGGCTGTTATTGATACTCAGTCTTCTGCTGTGGGCCTGAAGTCTGATGTCCCAGCGGCGTGGCAGCTTTCTCCCCGATATATGTCGCGTTTATGGTTAAGTAGTATTGGGGTAACGCAGGGTAAACCTGAAAACCTGATGGATCTCAAACCAGAGACTAAAAAAGTAAACGGTGAAAATTGGTCTGTATGGGAAACAGAACGTGTTAGCGATAAAGAAACCGATCGCTATTGGGTTTCGTGTATTTATGGTCATGAACAGATATGGTTGACGCAACCAATACCTGCTTCTTCTACTCGCTGTAAGACTCGTAATTTTGAGGGATCGCCAGAAGACCAGTCTGTATCTTTTATCTGTAATTAGCGATTTGAGACGTGAAAATTTCAGTACAGGTTATGGTTTTTATTATCGGAAGTTATGAAGCATTATTTATATGCATTAAATAATGCAAATTCATAAAATAACTAAATACATTATCGGTACCGGAAAAATATACAGTCCTCTGTTCTCCTGAAGTTATTGGGGAAGGATTCTGTACGGCAATGATTTATCTATAAACAAAAAGATATAGATAAAATCAGGTTTATTTTAAGTAAAACTTAATAAGGATATAAAAATGGCTTATGACATTTTTTTGAAAATTGACGGCATTGATGGCGAGTCAATGGATGACAAACACAAAAATGAAATTGAAGTACTGAGCTGGCGCTGGAATATCCATCAGGAATCCACCATGCACGCCGGTAGCGGCCTCGGCTCCGGTAAGGTCTCCGTCACCAACCTGGATTTTGATCACTATATCGACCGCGCCAGCCCGAACCTGTTCAAATACTGCGCCTCCGGCAAGCACATTCCGCAGGCCATTCTGGTTATGCGTAAGGCTGGCGGCAATCCGCTGGAGTACCTCAAGTATACCTTCACCGACCTGATTGTCGCCGTGGTTTCCCCGAGCGGCAGCCACAATGGTGAAATCGCCTCCCGTGAAACGGTAGAGCTTTCTTTCAGCACCGTGAAGCAGGAATACGTGGTGCAGAACCAGCAGGGCGGCAGCGGCGGCACTATCACCGCAGGTTACGACTTCAAGGCGAACAAAGAAATTTAACGGCTGTTTTTCCGGCCAGATGTTATGTCTGGCTGGTTTTATTGTTTTGATTTTAAAGGAATTTACAGTGAATAAATGGCGTAACCCACTCGGTGGTTATGTGCGGTAGCTATGCCTTTTGCACTGCTCCTGCTTTCCGGATGCGGCCGCTACCTGACCCCTAATCGCAGCGGCCTGGCCTGAGCGTGAAAGCGTTTTACAAGGTGAATTCTGACAATCAGAAGAAAGCGGCGTCCATGAAGATACGTGTTGAGAATTAATGAGCTACACAGAATTTTTAGAGGGTAAGCAAAATGAACAGACCTTCATTCAATGAAGCGTGGCTGGCTTTTAGGAAGGTGAATCATTCCGTCGCTGATGTGGGTAGCATTATTGGTGGAAACGTTGGGAAAAATATAACTGGTGGTTATTTTCAAAATGCCTGTCCTATTCGAATGAGCTATGTTTTGAATGCGACAGGATTCCCAATAGCCCGTAACTCCCCGTATGCAAAGGTTAGTGGTGCCGATAATAAATTCTATATTTATCGCGTGAATGATATGATTGATCATCTTACTCATAATATGGGCAAGCCTGATCTTATTGTTAATAATCCGAAACAGAGTGACTTTATAGGGAAGAAAGGAATTATCGTAGTAAAAGGGCATGGCTGGAGCAATGCCAGAGGACACGTTACATTATGGAATGGCAGTATCTGTTCAGATCAGTGCCACTTATTAAATGACCCAGATAATGGACCATTTGTTCCTGAAGTTGGGACTCTGTGGATACTGCCATGAAATGGTTAATATTAGTTACTTTCAGCATAAGTGGAATGCTGGTATGGCAGCCATCTTTTGCACAAGAAGCATTGACCACACAATATTCACAGTCGGAACTCTTAAAAAATTGGGCGCTGAGTCATTGTCTGGCATTAGTATACAAAGATGATGTCGTTAAAAACGATGCCAGAGCTACGGCCAGTGCTTACCTTGAATATGGTAAACAATCTGTGGAGATTTATCATGAAATTGATGAGATTGCGAAAAAATATTCAGGGTTGAAATATAATGGCTCGATATCATCAGATTTTAATACCATGAAGTGCATAGATTTTATCCACGACAGTGAGTTAAATGAATTAATTGAAAGGCGTGTCGAGAAGTAAAATTCAAAGATATTAAAAGCATATGTTCTCTTGCTCTGATGAATTTATGGGTAATAGAGAGCTGTACAGTAATAGTTAATCTGTTCACCTAATAAAGCAGATAAATCAGGGCTTTATTTAGGTAGTTAAAAGGATAGTAGATATGTCTTATGATATTTTTCTGAAAATTGACGGCATCGACGGTGAGTCGATGGATGACAAACACAAAAATGAAATTGAAGTACTGAGCTGGCGCTGGAATATCCATCAGGAATCCACCATGCACGCCGGTAGCGGTCTCGGTTCCGGTAAAGTATCTGTTACTCATCTTTCATTTGAACATTACATCGATCGCGCCAGCCCGAACCTGTTCAAATACTGCTCTTCTGGCAAGCACATTCCGCAGGCCATTCTGGTTATGCGTAAGGCTGGCGGCAATCCGCTGGAGTACCTCAAGTACACCTTCACAGATCTGATTATTGCAATGGTATCGCCCAGCGGAAGCCAGGGAGGGGAAATTGCGTCTCGCGAATCAATTGAACTCTCTTTCAGCACCGTGAAGCAGGAATACGTGGTGCAGAACCAGCAGGGCGGCAGCGGCGGCACCATCACCGCAGGCTACGACTTCAAGGCCAACAAAGAAATTTAACGGTTGTTTTTCCGGCCAGATTTATATCTGGCCGGATTTATTGTTTTGATTTTAAAGGAATTTACAGTGAATAAATGGCGTAACCCCACTCGGCGGTTATGTGCGGTAGCTATGCCTTTTGCACTGCTCCTGCTTTCCGGATGCGGCAGTAGCGATGCGTTACCTGACCTCGAATCACAGCGACTCGACCTGAGCGTGAAAGCCTCTGATAAGGTGAATCCTGACAATCAGAAGAAGGCCGCGCCCATTGAGATACGTGTTTATGAACTAAAAAATGACGCCGCTTTCACGACAGCCGATTACTGGTCGCTCCATGACAACGACAAATCCGTCCTTACCGACGATTTAGTGCGTCGCGACAGCTTTATTTTGCGTCCCGGCGAAGAGAAAAAACTGCGTCGCCCGCTGAATGCGCAGACCACGGCAATCGGCGTACTGGCCGGATATCGTAACCTGGCCAAATCGGTCTGGCGGGTAACCTACAAAATCCCGGAAGCCCCGGAAAAAGCCTGGTACAGCAACTTTATACCGGGGAAAGGAAAAGTGCAGTTGGATGCGGAACTGGAACAAAGCGCTATTGTAATTACGGAACGGGATAAATGAATTATGAGCTGGAATGACCGCGTAGTCTGGAGTGAAGGACAATTTTTACTGCCGCAGATGTTTCAGCAGCAAGAGCGTTATCTGGAACACGTCATGCATTACCGCAGCCTGCCGCTGACCCCCTTTTTCTGGGGATTCAGCCACTACAATATTGATGGCGAAGCGCTGAACATCGGTAAACTGATACTGAAAGAGGCATCAGGGATTTTTCCTGACGGTACGCCGTTTAACGCACCGGACCATACCCCGCTGCCGCCGCCGCTGACCATCCTGCCGGAGCACCTGAACCAGCAGATTTGTCTGGCGGTACCGGTACGCGCGCCGAACAGCGAAGAAACTACGTTTGACAATAACCCGGAATCACTGGCGCGTTTCTCGGTACACGAACACGACATCCGCGACGCCAACTCGCTGGGACGTGGCGCGCAGTTATTACAGCTCAGTCACCTGCGCCTGCGGCTGCTGCCGGAAAAGGCGGTGACGGGCGCCTGGATTGGCCTGCCGCTGACCCGCATCATCGGGCTGAATCCTGACGGGCGGATAGATATCGACCACGACCTGATCCCGCCCATCATTAATTATCAGGCCAGTTCACTGATGTGTACCTGGCTGTCGTGGATCAACGATCTCATCCGGATGCGGGCCGATTCGCTGGCGGAACGGCTGACCGGCAGCGACAACCACGGCCATGAAGCAGCGGAGGTCTCCGATTACCTGCTGTTGCAAATTCTCAATCGCTTTGAGCCGCTGTTGATTCACCTGGCGAAAACCCCGCTGGCCCCGGAAGTGTTGTATCGCTACCTGTCCGAACTGGCCGGGGAACTCTCCACCTATGTGCGTCCACAAACGCGACGGCCCGCTGAATACAAAGAGTACAAACACCTGACGCCCTATGCCGGGTTGAAATCACTGGTTGATGAGGTGCAGTTCCTGCTGAATGCAGTACTGATCCGGGGCGCGCAGCGCATCGAGCTGAAAGAGGGGACTTACGGCATCCTGAATGCGGTGGTGGCGCCTTCCGATCTTGCCGATTTCAGCACGCTGGTACTGGCGATAAAGGCTTCAATGCCGACCGATGTGCTACTGCAACATTTTGCCGCCCAGACCAAAATCGGGCCATCCGATCGCCTGCCGGAACTGATCCGCTCGCATCTGCCGGGGCTGGCTTTGCAGGTTTTGCCTGTACCACCGCGCCAAATCCCGTTTCAGGCCGGATACATCTATTACGACATCCGCCGCGAGGGAGCATTGTGGGAACACATTGCCCGTTACGGCGGGATGGCCATGCATACCGCCGGGGAATTTCCGGGGCTGGAGACAGAACTGTGGGGAGTGCGCGATAAATGACAGACAGTACCCTGACGCCGCCAGCGGCGGACATGATGTCCTTTTTGTCCACCACGCCGGAACATAAGGACAGTGAATATGAAACGCCGGTACACACCAGCCAGCGCACGGAACTCAATGTCATCGTTGAAGACGGTCCGGACAGCAAACTCCGGCTGGCTGAAATCAGCGCGGCGGCTAACCCGTTGCTCGCCGCTGCCCGGCCTTTATTGTGCGCTCTCGCAGCCATGCCCGCTAAACTGGATGCGGCCCTGGTAGAGCCTTACCGTAATCTGCTGGTACGCGAGATGCATCTGTACCAGACATTATGCGATCAGGCGAACCTGCGGCGCGAGCACGTACTGGCGGTACGTTACTGCCTGTGTACGGCGCTTGATGAAGCCGCCAATAACACAACCTGGGGACGGCGCGGCGTCTGGGCCGGAAAAAGCCTGCTGGTAACATTTCATGGTGAAAGCGAAGGCGGGATAAAACTTTTCCAGATCATCGGGCGTCTGGCGGCCAGCTTCCAGGAACATGGCAACGTACTGGAGGTTATCTACCACCTGCTGGGGCTGGGATTTGAAGGCCGCTACAGCGTGCAGCCAGACGGGCGTAAGCAACTGGACAATATTCGTCAGCAACTGCTGACACAGCTTTCACAGCGTCGCGATCCGGTCATGCCCGCGCTCTCGCCTGACTTTCAGGGGGCGATAAGCGGACGACTGCGGCGGATGCGCCGGGTGCCGGTCTGGCTGAGCGCCGGGATAGCCCTGTTGGCGATGCTGACGCTGTTTGGCCTTTACAGCCACCGGATGGATGTGCAGACCGTCACCGTACAACAGCATATTGATGCGATTGGTATAAAACTGCCGCCGCCGCCCGTGCCGGTTCATAAGCTGCGGCTGAAAATCCTGCTGGCAAACGAAATCGCCCGTGGCCTGCTGACCGTGGACGAAGATGACCAGCACAGTAGGGTGGTCTTCCGTGGCGACGCCATGTTTGTACCGGGACAAAAAACGGTGAGTGACGCAATCCGGCCAGTGATTAACAAAGCGGCGCGGGAAATCGCCCGCGTGGGCGGCGCAGTCACTGTAACGGGTCACACTGACAGCCAGCCCATTCATTCGGCTGAATTCCCATCCAACCTGGTGCTGTCGGAAAAACGGGCGGCGGAAGTTGCGGCGTTGCTGACCTCCGGCGGCGTACCTGCCGGACGGGTACATATCGTCGGCAAGGGCGATACGGTGCCGGTGGCGGATAACGGCAGTAAAGCCGGGCGGGCGAAAAACCGTCGGGTGGAAATTCTGGTAGTGGAGTGAATGAATGATAAAAAAATCGACCTATGATGTGTCTCATCATTCGGCAATATGTGGCGTGACGGGGGATTATTATCGGATCTCAGCGACATATCACATAAAACGATCTATCCGTGTTTTTTTGATCATTTTATGTTGTTTATTACCCGGTGGCGTTTTTGCCGGGTCCCTGATTAACGCAGGATTCATTTCCCCCGATAATGTCAATCTCAGTACGCAGGATTTTCTGAAATTTTATGCCATTGACAACGTACAGAAAAAAGACAATACACTGATGTATGTGTTGGGGGTAGCGGATGCCACA
Organism: Salmonella sp. 2018103; assembly: GCF_026247685.1. Classification (NCBI taxonomy): domain Bacteria; kingdom Pseudomonadati; phylum Pseudomonadota; class Gammaproteobacteria; order Enterobacterales; family Enterobacteriaceae; genus Salmonella; species Salmonella sp. 2018103. Next base: position 3,515,647 of record NZ_CP111029.1, on the reverse strand, counting down.
GAAGGTAAGACGTGGTGTGGATATGGTCAGGTTGACAGTATAACAATAAACCATACTGTGCTGGCCTGGCTTGATCGGTACTCTGTGAAAAAGCCTGATGCAAGAGCTTCGGTGCTGATAGAGGAAGCATTAGTTAAAAATTTCCCCTGTCAGGGGACTGAACCCTCCGTAAAAATTGCTTCCCGGTCATCTCCTGTGTTATCCCTGACGCCGGATGCGCTTAATCTTTCAGGTAATGACTTTTTTAAATTTTGGGTATCTGGTAATCAACTGGATAAACTCAGGGCGGGTATCTATCTGCTTGGCGTGGAGGATGCAACGGAGAAAAAACTATGGTGTGGATACGATTTATTTAAGACGCTAACATTAAATGAAATTGTCTATGTTTCTCTTAAAAATAAAACCAATGAGGAACTGAATTCTCGCGCGGCTGAACTTATCATAAATAAATTAATAGAGTATCCCTGTAATATATAAAATCATTCAAGTTGCATCAAGGCGGCAAGGGAATGAATCCCCAGGAGCGTACATTAGTTCGTGACTGGGGTGAGCGAGTAAAGCCAACGCACATGCAGCCTGAAGTATGACAGGTATACCCTGTAATAATGTTATCGCTGCCAGTTCAGATAAAGTATTGGTGGTAAAGTCTTGGTGGTAAGGGATTGATATGTTTAAGGTGATGGTCTGTCTGTTGGTGGGTATTCCTGCCATTTCTTATGCGCAGGATTATGGGTGTGCTACGGTTGGAGCATCAATGGAGTCATCGTTATTTGATGCCATAAAAAATGACCTGAATATAGATGTCGCTACTATTATAAAGGATAAAACAAAGTGTATCTAAGGTCTATGCAGAATCTCTGGCCAGGATGGATTATGAAAAAGATAAGGCCAAAAATAAAGTGGCAATATTAGATAAAAAATCCTATTCCGATAGTTACTATGAAAATCAGGTTAAATCTATCGTGGCAAAATATACCTATATTAACAAAGATAAAGAAAAAGATATTTTCATTGCATCCAGCTTCATGAATGCTGATGAGTGTTCTGTAAGATTTAATGGTTATATTACTTTATCCAGGGGATTTTAAAATATTGATTATTGGGTGGCGAGTCGAAATATAATGCAAAAATTTCTTAGTCTGCTTTTTTCCCGGCGCGCGCTGGCAGTTGTGGGCGTTCTGGTTCTGGCGCTGCTGGTCTGGTTTGTCGGGCCGCTGGTGTCATTTGATACCCTGCGCCCGCTGGCCTCCGTGGGTAGCCGGGTAGTGACCATTGCCCTGTTGCTGATGTTGCTGGTACTGTGGCTGGTCAACTGGTCGATGAGTATCATCGGCATCAGTGTCCTGTGCCTGGCGATTGGCTTCGTCACACCGCTGCTGGCCCTGGGCGATGTCCATCCGTTTGCGCCGCTGTGGGTCCGCCTGACATTAATTGGTTTCATCCTGCTGATGTACGCGCTGTACGGCCTGTACCGGCTGTGGCGTGCGCTGCGTATGGATGAACAACTGCTGCGTCGCTTCCTGCATCCGCGCGGGGAAGAGGTACCGGTGGCTGGCGAGATCAAAGCCGACCTGCGCACCGTCAACCATATTGTCACGCAGGCCATCCGGCAACTGCGGCAGTTGCGGGTGGACATGCCCGGCTGGCGTAAAATCTTCGAGGGAAAACGCTTTCTGTATGAGCTGCCGTGGTTCATGGTGGTCGGCAGTCCCGGCGATGGCAAAACCACGGCCCTGCTGAACACCGGATTGCAGTTCCCGCTGGCGGAGCAAATGGAGCAGACCTCGCGCATCCTGACGGTGCCGGGTGGCGGCACGCTACACTGCGACTGGTGGTTTACCAACGAAGCAGTGTTGATTGATACGGCCGGACGCTACGCCCGCCACGATGACGGCCGAGAAGTGAGCGCCGCGCAGCGTAACGCCGGAGAGTGGCAGGGCTTTCTCGGTCTGCTGCGTAAACATCGCCCCGGCGCGCCGCTTAACGGCGTGATCCTGACGCTAAACGTGGCGGATTTAACCGCGCAGTCACCGGCGGAACGCCTGGCGGCCTGCGCTGCCTTACGTGCACGGCTGGCCGATTTGCGTGAGACGCTGGGCATTCGCTTCCCGGTCTATCTGGTGGTCACCAAAATGGATCTGTTGCCGGGCTTCAGTGACTATTTTCGCACGCTGACCAGCCATCTTCGCGCACAAATCTGGGGCTTCTCGCTGCCGTACAGCCGCAGGCGAAAAGCGGGCGACCCGCAGGCGCTGCACGCCGCCTGCGCGCAGGAGCTGGCACGCCTGACGCTGCGGCTGGATCAGGGACTGGATACCCGGTTACAGGAAGAGTACGACCTTAAAAGCCGCCAGCGGCTGTATACCTTCCCGCGTGAGTTCGCCGCCCTCGGCGAGCCGTTGCTGGAGGCTATTGAACAGATCTTCCTCGATTCAAAATTCGATGCCACGCAACTGAATAACACGCTGCGCGGGGTCTTTTTCACCAGCGCCGCGCAGGCGCAGGCCGACGCCGTGGCCGACCAGTTGAGTATCTGGCAGCGCTTTGTCCGGGCGATAAAAACCGCCCGTGGCGAATCCTCCACCTCTCTCCCACACGCTCTGCCGGACGGCAACCGCAGCTACTTTCTGCATGACCTGCTGACGCAGTTTATTTTCCGTGAAGCGCACCTGGTGGAGCCAAACCTCCAGTGGGCCTGGCGTTACCGCCTGCTGCGCCTCGGCGGGCACCTGCTGGTACTGGTGCTGGCATTCCTGCTGTGGCAGGGGATGCAGACCAGCCAGCAGACCAACGGCGACTATCTGAATGAAATCAGCGCCCGCGCGACCCGGCTGGATGGTGAAGTGAAAGCCTACACCGGTAAACCGGCGATGGCTCCCGTCCCGGCACTGCTGGACAGCGCAAGGGAACTGTCCGCCTGGCCGGAACTGGACCCGGACGCGCCGCCGCTGACCTGGCGCTACGGCCTGTACAGCGTACCGCCGGTAACCGACAGCGTGGCGTCGCTGTACAACCGTCTGCTGGATCAACTGCTGCTGCCGCCGCTGGTGAAACGGATGGAGTATGTGCTGGCGGACGCCATTGCCCGTCAGGACAGTAAAGCGGCCTACGATGCCCTGCGCATCTATCTGCTACTGAATCTGGATAAAGATCACGAAGATAAATACAACGCGGCGGGGATCCAGTCGTGGGTGATTAACGATCTGGGGAACAGCGACAGCGTGGCCGGGTTCGGCGGGCGCGCCGCCGTGCTGACGCATATCGAAGCGCTGTTTGACGGCAGCCGGGTGGTGCATTCACCGTATGAGAAAGATGAGGCGCTGATCCGCCAGGCGCGGGCATTCCTCGACGGTCACACCAGTACCGAGCGTATCTACGCGCGGGCGCTGGCGGCAATGGAGAGCGAAGCGCCGCAGGAGTTCACGCTGGTACGCGCCGTCGGCGCGGATGCGGGAACGGTGTTTGTGCGTAGCAACGGCGCGCCGCTGGATCGGGGCGTGCCGGGTATTTTTACCCGTGAAGGATACCGGGAGCTGTTCGACAAACGATTACCGGAATTTGTGGCGGCGGCGACGGCGAACGATGGCTGGGTGATGGGCCGGGAGAGTACGCCAAAAAAGCTGACTGACAGCCTGCGCAGCCAGATACCGGGGCAGGAGCAGTCTGTCGCCCGCGAAGTCCGCCGTTTGTACCTGACGGAATATGCCCGCCGCTGGCAGGATTTTCTGGACAGTATCCATAGTATCAACAGTGCCGGGGAAGAGGGCAGTTCCGGCCTGGCCTATGATTTACAGGTGCTGCGCACCCTGGCGTCGCCGGACTCACCGCTGATGCGGCTGGGAAAAGCGGTGGTGGAGCAGACCACGCTGGTGCCGCCGCCGGACCCGCAGGCCAGACAGAAACAACTGGCGCAGCGCGCATCCGGTAACGCGGGGAAAGTGGTACAGACGGCAAAACTGTTCCAGGATATTCACCCGGAAGAACGGCTGGAAAAAACGCTGGTGGATGACCGTTTCGCCGCGCTGCGCGAGGTCATTGCCGGGCGGACGGACGGCGGACAGAGCGGCAGTGGGACGATGCAGATCGCTTCGCTGCTGACCATGCTCAACGAGTATTACACCCAACTGACCATTGCTGATAGCGCGCTGGCAGCGGGGACGTTGCCAGCGCGCATTACTGCCGCAGACAAGTTGCAACTGGAGGCGGCGAAACTGCCCGCGCCGCTGAAAAACATCCTGCTGGATCTGACGAAGCAGGGAACGCGAAAAATCAACGCCGGGACCGGCGATGTGCTGAACACTCAGATGGAGGCGATGATGGGCGACGACTGCCGTGACGCCATCGACGGGCGCTATCCGTTCGCCGACAGTCCGCAGGAGGTCAGCGCCGAGGACTTTAACCGCATCTTCGCCAGCGGTGGCGTACTGGATGCTTTCTGGAGCAAACAACTGGCTCCGCTGGCGGACACCGCCAGCGACCCGTGGCGCTACAAACCGACCGAAGGCAACATGACGTTGCAGGGGCCGGATTTAACGCCGTTTCAGCAGGCGAAGCAGATCCGCAGCGTGTTTTTTAACAGCGAGGGCGGGAAAAAATTTTCCTGGTCGATGCAGATTAGCGTGGTGGATATGGACCCGGCCATCACGGAACTGGTGATTGATATCGACGGCCAGGTGCTGCGCTACGCCCATGGTCCGGACCGGCCCCTGAAAGTGACGTGGCCGGGACCGCGCAACGGCTCGATGGCGGAAATCACCGCCAGCCCGCGTATTCGCCAGGACACCTCAACGCTACTGACCGGCGGGCCGTGGGCGCTGTTTCATCTGCTGGACGCCGGAATGGTACAGGAAACGGCGGTGCGGGGGCGGCAACTGGTGGAATATGATTTTGACGGTCGTCGGGTGGTGCTGGAAATCACCGCCGGGCGGGATTTTAACCCGGTCAGCCGGGAGCTGTTGCAGAACTTCAGTTGCCCGGCGAGGGCGCTGTAATGCGCCGGCCAGCGGTGGTATCAGCCCCGGCGATGTTCGGCAGGCTGCCGGACCAGCGCGACTATGTGCGCTGGCGGGTGGGCGCTGAAGAGGGACGAATATGGCAGGACTGGCTGAACCGCCAGACGTGGGTGGGCAGCGGGCGGCATATCGTGTTGCCTGAAGGCCAGACGACCGATGAAGAGCGTGACGGCTGGATGCACCTGTCGCCGCGTGGCGAACATGATATGCCCGCGCCGGAACACCATCCGCTGCCGTGGAGCTTTGTAATGTCGCCGGGATTTTTGCCGATGGGTGGGACGACTGACTGGCTGACCGGAGTGCTGATGGCGTCACGGGATAGCGTGGGACGCCCGTGGCCGCTGGTGATTTACCAGCGCTGCGGTCGGGAGTGGCTGGACGAGAGTTTGCAGGAGACGCAGGGCTGGCTGTACTGGCTGGCGAGGCTGGCGGCGCAGCATATCACGCCGGACACGATGCGGCGCGGGCGGCTGACGGAGCAGGTGGACCAGCTATGGGCGATGTGGCAGCCGGGGCCGTGGTGGGCGCAGTGGCTGCGTGGGTTACGACGTACATCGCAGCGCAGCCGGGAACTGACCGGGCTGCCGGATGAAGCACCGGTAGTAGAACTGCCGGGCGTGCGTTATCTGCCGTGGCCGGGCTGGCCGGGTAAGACGCTGGGGCAGGCAACACCGGGGCAAGGCTGGTTCTGGCAGCAGAACAGTGAAGGGCGGTATGTGGATGCGCTGCGACTGGTGGAGAATAACAGGAGGGAAGAGTGAAAGACTTATGGCAGACAGCACTGAACACGCAAGAACAAAATAGTTTCGCTGCAACCTGTAAGCCAGAAGATAATTTGTTGTTAAACGGTGTATTTTTGTGGGTTGAAACCACAGGTGCGGGTCATGCTTTTGTCTCTGTACATATGGATAATTCTGTTTATTTGTACACTTACGGGCGGTATGGAAGGACTGGCTCTAGTGCGACTGTCGGAGATGGTATTTTAAACTTCTTTGAAGATGAAGATGCCCGATCTTATTATCGTTATGAGCTATATCAGATGGAAGCACATGTGTTTGAAATAAATGATGCTAATCCGATATTGGTTCGTGAATTTTTTGAAAAATTGTGGAATGCAGCAAAACCACCTGTTCCTACAAAATCAATGACGGACAGGGTAAAGTTGCGGGGGCGTACAATTGATATTTATGATGTAACCGGAAATAATTGTACGACACACTCCGTTGAGGGGATTAAATATTCTGGTTCGAAAATATTTGAGACAAAATATATATTACCTTCTATACAGTCATCATTTGGGGTATCTGCTTCGCCACAGTTAACAGTTGACACAGAGATAGATTTCACGATCCCTTTCTCATTACAACAATACCTTATTGAGAAAAGTTCTGATTTTTCATCAATGTCAGTAATGAATATGACCAGTGAATTCAGGCAACAATATCCTAATATTGGTGATAAAAGTGGAGCAGCACAGGGATTGAGCGCTGTACTGATGGGGGTGGGAGCAAAAAGTTCTGCTTCATCAGGTACCTCGTCGCCATATTCTGGTGGTACATCTGGCGGTTCTCTGGGGAGTTCATACAATGACAAATAAATTCTGGATACGCTGGGGGATTATTTTATTTATCTCTGCCATTTATTATATTGTTGTTTTTTATTTTAATATTATATTTGCAGTGAACTACTCGGAAACGATGAGCATGGGAGGGGATTTTAGTTCGTCCCAGTGTGTCTGGTTTGCCAGACAACTCTTATCGGATCATAATTATGTGTTCATTGTTTCAGTTGTGGGTTTTTTAATTTGTATGCCACTTATTTTGCTGGCTTTCAAAAAAATAAGATAAGCATTGCATTTTTTTTGAAACGTAAGCGCTTTTTTGTGCTTTTTAAAATATGTTTGTGCCAGTGGAATGTTATTTCCGACTGCCAAATACTGCGCTTAAATTTAGTATTAAAGGAGCAAATACCATGAGTTTTGTATCCACAAATAATAAATCCGGTATGGGGGGGCTGACGACAACCACGCCGCCGATAACAGGTGAAAACAGTGGAACTACAGCAGGTTCGGTTGCCGGAAGCGTGGCGGGAGCCGCAGAAGCGGCAGTGGAACAGGCGCTGGGATCTCTGATGGGCGACCTGCCTGAACCGTCGGGGTTGGTGAAAGCAGCGGTGGCTGCGGCGGCACAGGCTGCGGCAGCGGCGGGCGCGGCGCAGGATGTGATATCGGCACTAATTTCTGGTGCAACCAGCGGGCCGGGCGCACATAACGTGACGGTCAGCGGCAGCGCAGTTCCACCGCAGATGCTGCTGTTTTCCAGTCTGAACGGCTCGGAAGCTCTCGGTAGCTTGTTTACCTACATCGTACAGCTAAAAACGCCCGACACCCTGAATCTGGGCTATGTCTCCCCCGCAGCCAACCTGCCGCTTAAAGCCATGGTGGGCAAAGATTTGTGCGTCAACATCGAACTGGATGGCGGCGGCAAACGGCATATCAGCGGGCTGGTCACGGCGGCGCGGGTGGTGGGCCATGAAGGGCGTTCTGTTACCTATGAGCTGCGTATGGAGCCGTGGGTAAAACTGCTGACCCACACCAGCGACTACAAGGCATTCCAGAATAAAACCGTGGTGGACATTCTCGATGAAGTGCTGGCTGAGTATCCGTATCCGGTGGAAAAGCGACTGGTGGAAAGCTACCCGGTACGCACCTGGCAGGTACAGTACGGTGAAACTGATTTTGATTTTCTTCAGCGACTGATGCAGGAGTGGGGCATCTACTGGTGGTTTGAGCACAGCGAGGACAGCCACACGCTGGTGCTGGCGGATGCCATCAGTACACATCACGCCTGCCCGGATTCACCGGAGGTAGAATGGCATCAAAAAGGGTTAAAGCTGGATAAAGCATTTATCCACACCATTATAGCCAATGAAAGTCTGCGTACCGGGCAGTGGGTACTGGATGATTTTGACTTTAAAAAACCGCGCTCGCGGCTGGCGAACACAGTGGCAAACCCGCGTGAAACCGGCCATGCCAGTTACGAACACTACGAATGGCCGGGCGATTATTTCGACAAGGGCGAAGGCGAAATGCTGACGCGCATTCGTATGGAAGCGCAGCGCAGCCCTGGCAGCCGGGTTCACGGTGCCGGGAATATCCGTACGCTGATGACTGGCTACACCTTTGCGTTGATGAATCACCCTACGGCAGAACTCAACCAGGAATATCTGTTGGCGCAGACTACGCTGTTTGTGCAGGACAACGCGCAGCACAGCGGGCAGGACCAGCACTTTACCTTTTCCACCCGTTTTGAACTGCACCCGACCCGTGAGGTGTTCCGCCCGCAGCGGACGGTGAGCAAACCCCACACCAAAGGGCCGCAGAGCGCCATCGTCACCGGCCCGGCGGGCCAGGAAATCTGGACGGATCAGTACGGGCGGGTAAAGGTGCAGTTTGGCTGGGACCGTTACGGCAAAATGGATGAAAACAGCTCCTGCTGGATACGCGTCAGCTACCCATGGGCGGGCAAAGGCTTCGGGATGATCCAGATCCCGCGTATCGGCCAGGAAGTGCTGGTGGATTTCAAAAACGGCGATCCGGATCTGCCGATCATCGTGGGGCGTACCTACAACCAGGACACCATGCCGCCGTGGGGACTGCCGGGAATGGCGTCGCAGAGCGGGATCTTCAGCCACTCGCTGTATGGCGGGCCAACGAACGGCAACATGCTGCGTTTTGACGACAAAACCGGCGCGGAGGAAGTGAAGTTCCACGCGGAAAAAGATCTCAACACCACGGTGAAGAATAATGAAACGCATACGGTTATGGTGGATCGCACTAAAACCATTATTAAAAATGAAACCAACAGTATTGGTGAGGACAGAAACACCACGGTAACGAAGAATGACGGCCTTTCCGTAAAACTGGCGCAGACGATCAATATCGGTACCACTTATCGTTTAGATGTTGGCGATCAATTCACGCTTCGCTGCGGCAATGCGGCGCTTGTTTTACATAAGGACGGCTCCATTGAGTTTTGTGGCAAGCAACTGATGTTACATACCAGCGATGTCATGCAACTGATTGGTAAAGGTATTGATATGAACCCGGATGGCGGCACAGCCGTAACCGCCGATGATATTGCCCCCCTTCCCACCTCTGAATGATCTGAATTAAACCTGGAGTTCTCATGGATCGACCATACCGCATACAGGAAGGGTGTTTTGTCCTGCCTGAAACATTTACGGATCGCAGCGTTAATATTTTTATCCTGGAGGGCAATGAACGAACATCGCCCAGTCTGAATATTTCCCGCGATACGCTAAAACCTGATGAAGACCTGCCCGCCTATATTGACCGCCAGATTGCGCTGATGAAAAAAAATCTCGGTCAGCACCGGGTATTGTCGCGAGCGCCTGCACAGGCAGGAACGGGCAATAATGCCCTTATGGGGGAACAAATTGCCGCCACCCATAAATCCGGGAAAACGGAAGTGTACCAGCGTCAGGCCGGGTTTATTGCAACCCCTGGCAAGGTACTGGTCTTCACCCTGACCAGTCCCCGTCCTTTTGATGATAAAGCAGACCTACTCTGGAACACCTGGCTGGCAGGCTTTCAGCCGGATAAAAACGAATAATCACACGGAGGTGTGACCATGTATGAAGCAGCCCGTGTGGATGATCCTATCTACCACACCAGCGCGCTCGCCGGGTTTCTTATCGGCGCTATCATCGGCATCGCCATTATCGCGCTTGCCGCCTTTGCCTTCTTTAGCTGCGGTTTTCTTGCCGGGCTGATTCTGGGTTTTATGGCCGATCAAATAGCCTCCGGGGTATTGCAACTGGGCGAAGCCATCGGGCGCTCCATCCACCACACGGCAGGAAAAATCCTCACCGGTTCGGAGAATGTCAGCACCAACAGTCGCCCGGCGGCGCGCGCGGTACTGAGTACGGTGAAATGCGATAACCATATCGCAGAAAAACGCATCGCCCAGGGGTCGGAAAATATCTACATTAACAGCCAGCCCGCCGCCCGTAAGGATGACCACACCGAATGCGACGCGGTGATTGAAGACGGTTCGCCGAATGTGTTTCTGGGCGGCGGTACGCAGACGGTACTGGAAATCAGTTCTGAAATTCCGGACTGGCTGCGCAAGGTGGTGGATGTATTGTTTGTCGTGGCGAGTCTGCTCGGCGGGCTGGCCGGGGCGTGGCGGCAGGCGGCAAAGCTGGGGACGAAATTTGGCACTAAATGTGCCGCTAAGTTTATCGGCGGGGAGCTTGCCGGGATGGCCGTGGGTGAGGCTATCAGCGGGCTGTTCAGCAATCCGGTGGATGTGACCACCGGGCAGAAAATCCTGCTGCCGGAAACGGACTTCACCCTGCCCGGTCGCCTGCCGGTCACCTGCTCGCGTTTTTACGCCAGCCACCTGGAAACCGTGGGACTGTTGGGACGGGGCTGGCGGCTGAACTGGGAAACCAGCCTGCGCGAGGACGATGAACACATCACGCTGACCGGCGTACAGGGGCGGGAACTGTGTTACCCGAAAACGATGCTGACGCCCGGCCACCAGATATTTGACCCGGAAGAACAGTTATACCTCAGCCGCCTGCATGACGGGCGTTACGTGCTGCATTACACCGATCGCAGCTATTACGTATTTGGTGATTTTGACAGTGACGGCATGGCATACCTGCTGTTTATGGAGACGCCGCACCGCCAGCGCATTGTCTTCGGGCACGAAGGAGGCAGACTGGTACGGATAGCCTCCAGCAGCGGGCATCACCTGTTACTGCACCGCACACAGACCCCGGCAGGGGAGCGGCTGTCGCGAATTGAACTGGTGCAGGGCGGCACCCGTGGCAACCTGGTAGAGTACCGGTATGACGATAACGGTCAACTGACCGGCGTGGTGAACCGGGCGGGAACGCTGGTGCGGCAGTTTGCTTATGAAAACGGGCTGATGACGGCGCACAGCAATGCGGCGGGGTTCACCTGCCGCTACTGCTGGCAGGAACTCGACGGCGCGCCGCGCGTGACGGAGCACGACACCAGTGACGGCGAACATTACCGCTTTGACTATGATTTTGCCGCAGGCACCACCACCGTCACCGGCAGGCAGGGGGAGTCATGGCAGTGGTGGTACGACAGGGAGACGTATATCACCGCGCACCGGACGCCGGGCGGTGGAATGTACCGCTTCACGTACAACGAAGACCACTTCCCTGTCAACATTGAGCTGCCCGGCGGTCGCACGGTGGCGTATGAATATGACATCCAGAACCGGGTGGTGAAGACGACAGATCCGGAAGGCCGGGTGACGCAGACGCAGTGGAACGGCGAGTTCGACGAAATCACGCGCACGGCGCTGGACGATGACGCTGTCTGGAAAACGCAGTACAACGCCCACGGCCAGCCAGTGCAGGAGACGGACCCGGAAGGGCGGGTGACGCAGTATGCTTACGATGAACAGGGGCAGATGTGCAGCCGGACGGATGCGGCGGGCGGCACGGTGGTGACGGCGTTCGACAGCCGGGGGCAGATGACGCGGTACACCGACTGTTCAGGGCGCAGCACCGGATATGACCACGATGAGGACGGCAACCTGACGCGGGTGACGGACGCCGAAGGGAAGGTGGTGCGCATCAGTTACAACCGACTTGGGTTGCCGGAGACGGTGAACTCACCGGGGAAACAGCAGGACAGGTATACCTGGAATGCGCTGGGGCTGATGAGCAGCCACCGGCGCATCACGGGGAGCGTGGAGAGCTGGCGGTATACGCCGCGCGGTCTGCTGGCGGCGCACACGGATGAGGAGAAGCGCGAGACGCGCTGGCAGTACACGCCGGAAGGCCGGGTGACCGCGCTGACCAACGGCAACGGGGCGCAGTACCGGTTCAGTCACGATGCGGACGGCAGGCTGGTGCGTGAGGTGCGCCCGGACGGACTGAGCCGTACTTTTATCCTGGACGACAGCGGTTATCTGACGGCGATACAGACCACGGGCACGCAGGGCGGCGTGCGGCGGGAGACGCAGCAGCGGGATGCGCTGGGCCGTCTGTTACGGACGGAGAATGAACACGGCCAGCGGACGTTCAGCTACAACCGGCTGGACCAGATAACGGCAGTGACGCTCACGCCCACGGAGGCGGGGCAACAGCAGCACCGGATGCAGGCCGACACGGTGCGTTTTGAGTATGACCGCAGCGGCTGGCTGACGGCGGAGCACGCGGGGAACGGTAGCATACGTTATCAGCGCGACGCGCTGGGCAACCCGACGGACATCACGCTGCCGGACGGGCAGCACCTGACGCATCTGTATTACGGGAGCGGGCATCTGTTACAGACGGCGCTGGACGGCCTGACGGTGAGCGAGTATGAGCGCGACAGCCTGCACCGTCAGATAATGCGCACGCAGGGGCAGCTTGCGACGTACAGCGGCTACGACGACGACGGGCTGCTGAGCTGGCAGCGCAGTCTGGCGCCCGGCAGTGCCCCTGTTCTTCCCGGCCAGCGCCCGGCGCGGCAGGGCTGCGTGACGTCGAGGGACTATTACTGGAACAACCACGGCGAGGTGGGCACGATTGACGACGGCCTGCGTGGCAGCGTGGTGTACAGCTATGACAGAAGCGGTTACCTGACCGGGCGCTCAGGTCAGATGTATGACCATGACCGTTATTATTACGATAAGGCGGGCAACCTGCTGGATAACGAAGGGCAGGGTCCGGTGATGAACAACCGGCTGCCAGGCTGTGGTCGTGACCGTTACGGTTATAACGAGTGGGGCGAGCTGACCACGCGGCGCGACCAGCAACTGGAGTGGAACGCGCAGGGGCAGCTGACGCGGGTCATCAGCGGCAACACGGAGACGCACTACGGCTACGATGCGCTGGGGAGGCGAACCCGCAAGGCGACGTACGGGCGGCACACGAGCCATACGGCGCGGAGCCGGACGGACTTTGTGTGGGAGGGGTTCAGGCTGTTGCAGGAGAACGTGCAGCAGCAGGGCTGGCGGACCTATCTGTACGATGCGGAACAGCCGTACACGCCGGTGGCGAGCGTGACGGGGCGGGGAGAAAGCAGGCAGGTGTGGTATTACCACACGGACGTGACGGGCACGCCGCAGGAGGTGACGGTGGCGGACGGGACGCTGGTGTGGGCGGGGTATATCAGGGGGTTTGGAGAGAATGCGGCGGACATCAGCAACAGCGGGGCGTACTTTCACCAGCCGCTGCGGCTGCCGGGGCAGTATTTTGACGACGAGACGGGGCTGCATTACAATCTGTTCAGATATTATGCACCGGAGTGTGGACGGTTCGTCAGTCAGGATCCGATTGGGTTAAGGGGCGGGTTAAACCTTTATCAGTATGCGCCGAATCCGATTAGATGGATCGATCCTTTAGGACTTGCTATCCTGGAGCATCAATCTAATTTTGATGCGGCAAGGAGAACCGGATTTGAAAATGCGGGTATGACAAACCCTGAGGATGTCACTTTCTCGAAAGTCGATCCCAAAACTGGTACTGTTGTTGAGTTTAAAGGTCCAAATGGGGCTAAAGTTGCTTATGATGCACCTCATGCAGATATGGATGTGACAGCAGGGCATGATAAACCACATGTTGGTTGGCAATCCGCAGGAAAAAGAGGTTCCGGAGGAGCTAATAGAGGTAATATTACTTATGATGGCCCACAACATCCGCATCGCTCTGACTCTAAGGGAGATGATAAATGTTAAATTCAAATATGTCTGAACTTAGAATCGAACTGGAGAATGCGATTAAAAATCTCGGTATTCATGACTATCGTGTCGATAAACCCGAACAAATCGTTTCTGAGATAAAAGAGATATATGTTAATGGTAATCCTAGAACCTGGTGGTTATCATTAAAACATAGACAATATGTCTTTTCTTATACCGATAATTCTGGATATAAAAACATATCACAAATAGTAAGCAAACAACTCAATGAAAGCAATGTAATCAACAAACATATATTTTTGATTGCTGATGAAGATAATGAGCAAATATATGTATATAACGTTCCTCTTAACTCCCTGCCTGAAATTATAGAAAATTGCAGATATTTTGAATATTATGTTGCAGATCATGAACTATCTTGGCTTATATGTGAAAATGATCATGGTGATTTGATTGTATGTTCAACCATTAAATAAAGCGTGAGTGCTCTTTAGCGATATAGTTGCCTGTATTTAGGCGTTACTAGCCGAAGATGGCACGATTGTCTGGCAGGGGAAACAGCAACTCTGAGGTCGGGAAGATAGCATAACCCATTAACCTGGATAGATCCGCTAGACCTGAATCCAGTTGATGCGACAGGTTATAGTGTTTATGGTTTATTTGCTCCTGGAGCAAATAAACCTTATTACATTGGTATTACTAATGATATGGATCGACGAAGGGCCGAGCATTAAAGCACTGGCAGGTTATCAAAAGAAAATGGAAGGATGCTGCCACTTGATGAAAATGTAATCTAATGGAAAGTCAGAGGTTACGAGCAATATTATATAGAGAAATATAAAACCAGAACCGGAACCATAGGTGAAAAAAATTCCTCAACAAATAGAGAGAATAAATATAATTCATTTGATCATGGGCGAACAGATCCCAGCGCACAAGCATTTAAAAACTCTTAAAATAGTAAGGGAGTTGGCTCCTATAGGGGGAAATGCGGATGAGTTATTTTAAAGTTTGGGACTGGGATAAGAAGCTGAGAACGATGTTGCGCTTTGTGAAGCTCGGAGACATATTTTGTTTTAAATTAGATGGAGATAGATATTGTTTTGGCAGGATAATATCTAAAATAATAACTGGGCATGTTGCTGAGTTATTTGATTATATGTCAGCCGCTCCAGAAATTACAGAAAAAAAGATTAATAAGGTAAAAAGAATTTATTCGCCCATTGTAATTGATACTTATGGCTTGTTTGATAAAAAGGTATACAAAGATGGTGACTGGAGAGTTATTTGTCATCAGAGTAACTTTTCCCCTATAGATGTTGAAAATGTATATTTTACATACGGTCTTGAAAGTTTATGTAAAAGAGTTGATGTGTTTGGTAATGAAATTTCCATATCTAAAGAGGAATCTCTAAAATATCATAAGTTAAGTCCATATGGTGATTTTGATATTAAAAAGCTATTAAATAATATCTGAAGATAAAGCCGGGACAGATCCTCAAATCTTCCCGGCTTTTATTATTTAACCCCCATCAAATCCCGCCTTCGAGCCTGCTCCGCTTAATCACCGGAATATCTCCGGTATCGTTCAGCGCCCCCGGAAAGGTTTTCAGCCACGCTTTCACCTTCTTTTGATTAATAAAAGTCATGCTCATCCCTTCAATACAGCCTCACAGTTCGCGGGTATTTTGCAGCGTGATCACGATGCAGTCTTTCATCACCCGAATTTTAACGGGCATCCCGTTAATAAACCCGGCCTGCGGCATCCATTCGCCGCATAAACGAACTGAACGTCCCTCAACCCATGAATAGAACTCACAGTGGGTAAAATCCGGCACAGTATCAGCGCGAGTTTGCGTATGACGACAACGACTACATGACGATGCCCCGGGAGCCGGCCAGTGATGAGCAACCGGCTGCCGGGACAGTATTTTGACGACGAGACGGGGCTGCATTAAAATCTGTTCAGATATTATGCACCGGAGTGTGGTTGGTTCGTCAGTCAGGACCCGATAGGGCTGAAAGGGGGATGGAACCGATATCATTATCCTCTGAATCCTATTACAGATAGTAATCTTCTTGGTCTTATTACTTGTGGTACTGATAGAGGTGATCCTGGCACGTTATTAAGATGAATAATGGTTGAAAATAATTGCATTAGTGAATACTCATTTATGTCTTTACCTACAAAAAGTAACGGATTTGCTTGCTGGAATTGTGTTGACGAATGTAAAGGAAATCAAGGCTATTGATTTTTTTACTACAGGAATAAGTATGGTTAACGATAAGGATACAGCTGTATTAATTAGTGAGTTAATGTTGAGATTCGGTAAGGAACTTGATGAATCTGTTGCTGTTGTTCAGTCCCGTTGTGATGAGGATGAATTTAAGGTATATCGAGAAGCGGTTGGTTTGATCATGGGTGAAATGCTTATTAAAATAATGAATCCATTATATGAAAAACATCCCGAAATAAAACCAAAAGGATTGAAATAAAACATCTGGAACCGGAGGAATAATGTGTAAAAGCCGGAGGGGTTATCTTTTCCCGGCTTTTTATTATCAATTACTCATTAACTCCTGTTCCGTTCTTTTGCGTTTAATCACCGGAATATCTCCGGTATTGTTCAGCGCCCCCAGAAATTTTTTTAACCACTGTTCTGCACTCCGTTTATTAATGCGGGTTACGCCCATCCCTTCAATACAGACAAAGAGTCCGTGGGTATGCTGCGGCGTGATCACGATGCAATCCCTCATTACCCGCACCTTGACGGGCATCCCGTTAATAAACCCCGCCTGCGGCATCCATTCACCGTACAAACGAACTGAAAGTCTCTCAATGCGTGAGTATGTAAGTATCCCGCATAATCGAGCCATTCACATTTAGAGATCATCCGACATAATCAATCTGCCAACGCAGGAGATCGCTGTGCGTAAAGCCCGTTTTACTGCGCACCAGATCATCGCTGTGATTAGATCAGTCGAATCCGGACGGACTGTTAAAGATGTCTACCGGGAGGCCGGTATTTCTGAAGCCACCAGGGACAACTGGAAGTCTGGATACGGCGGCAGGGATACGCGTGGAATCACAAAAGGCTCCACCGTATTTACTGTCTGCTCAAGCTGAATTTTCGCCGTAAGGGTAAACAACGGCTGCCGGTACGCAATCCCTCGCCACTGGTCACGCCGGAAGCGCTGAACCAGAGCTGGTCTGTGGGCGTCGTTTTCGCACGTTCAATGTTGTTGATGACTGTAATCGTGAAGCGTTGTCGATTGAAATCGATCTGAATCTGCCAGCTCTGCGAGTGGTCCGTGTACTCGACAGGATTACAGCAACCGCGGTTATCTGGCCATGCTGCGTATGGATAAGGAACCGGAATTTATCTCGCTGGCACTGGCTGAATGGGCAAAGAAACATGCAGTAAAGCTGGCGTTTATCCAGCCGGGTAAGCCGAAGAAAAACGTTTTCATCGCGCGCTTTAACCGGACATACCGTACAGAAATACTCAATTCTTATCTGTTCAGAACGCTGAATGAGGTGCGGGAAATTGCGGATAAAGGGTTATCAGAATATAACTGCGAACGTCCATATGAATCGCGGAACAATATGATACCGAAGGAATACCGCTAACAACATTATCTGGCCGGAATCTTAAAAATGCATGGAACTAAAACGGGTCTATTTACAGGGGCACCTGCGATGAATTTCGCTGCACTGAAAAACGATACCGGATGAGAGCTGCTTCAAATTAATGTGCCATGTTCACGGGGAGGTGGTGCGACGTTTGCATAATCCAGCAAGAACTGAAAGGAAGGGGAGAGCTTTTTCATGCCTGTATAATCAGTCTGGCCTGTGTCAGTCAGCTCTTAGTGTTGAGACTCTCGTTGGAGCGTTATAATTGCTTTTCCGTTTCGGAAAACAAGATTTTCCACTAAAGATCTTCCCTGCGAGGAAAAGTTAACTAATAATCTTACCGTCGAGTTAGGAGATGTATGTTTAAATATAAACAATGTTGCAACGATGCCTGATAATTATCCTCTCTTCGAAGATAAGTTTCCCACACCCAGTGTGGTGGGTGTCATTGTAATGTTATCACTTGAATGTAAATGGAAGGTATAATTGCTTTTTGACTAGTATTCTATTCCACCCTGACAACACGATGTTAACATCAACACTGTTTATATTGGCAATAACGCAATTTTTTTCAGATTAAGAGGTGCTCTGATATATAGATTTTTATAACATTACTTATTTGAATTGGTAACAAATACCAATAAGTACAAGCTGTTATTACCAGCCACGGATTTTTCCATACGGTAAGATTTGGTATGGCGTTATGTATTCTGGATGTGCTGGATTATTTTAATTTGGTTTAAAAAAGGTGGTTATTCAAATGAAAAGCATAAAAAAATTGATTATCGCAAGTGCGTTGAGCATGATGGCTGCTAGTTGTTATGCTTCAGTTTTGCCAAACACAGAGCAACAGAAATCAGTGGATATTAGCTTTGCCGCTCCCGAACATTTAACCATATCGTTTGATCAGATGCCAGGCTTAATGGCTGGGAAGAATGCTAAGGATATGGATATTGCGAAGCTTACAGTTGATTCTACTTCTATTAAAGAGTTCGGGGTCAGGGGGATTTCTGGCACGCTAATGAACGATGCTGGCAGTGAATGGAAAATAACTGGTAAAAATGGTGGCAACCCAATCATTGTGCGCTTTTCAGATTATGATCTAAACAAAACTCATGTCCCGGTAATGTGGAATGGGAGAAAATGGCTCACCTTTGATACCAATGTCCCAATTGATATTATTGCAGTAGCGGGTCAGGATATCTCACCTGATACGTACCCACTGACTGTAGACGTAGTGGGATATCAGCCTTAATAGTAAACAACTATTAGTGTATTGCGCCTTGTTTAAGGCGTAATACACATCAAGTTTTTCATTTTTCTTTTACAATTTTTGATATGAAAACAATTAATTTTGTTTTAATGGCGGCAGCTTTGTTCGCCTCTAATTCTATGGTTTCAGTATATGCCGCCAGGCAGCAATTAAATTCAGCCACTAAATCATTCAGCGTGAAGCTGGGAGCTACACGTGTGATTTATCACGCTGGTACACCAAGCGCGACGCTCTCGGTGAGCAACCCGCAGAATTACCCTATTTTGGTTCAGTCTTCAGTCAAAGCAGAAGACAAAAATTCGCCAGCCCCCTTTATGGTGATGCCGCCTCTATTTCGTTTAGAAGCGAACCAGCAGAGTCAACTGCGTATTATCCGTACTGGTGGTGACATGCCAACGGATCGCGAGACTTTACAGTGGGTCTGTATAAAGGCGCTACCACCCGAAAATGAACAGTCGGATACACAGGCTAAGGGCGCGACCCTTGACCTCAATTTGTCCATCAGCACCTGTGACAAGCTGATTTTCCGCCCGGATGCCGTGAAGGGGACGCCGGAAGATGTTGCAGGAAATTTAAGATGGGTGGAGACGGGCAACAAACTTAAGGTAGAGAACCCCACCCCGTTTTACATGAATTTAGCCTCTGTCACAGTAGGGGGAAAGCCCATTACAGGGCTTGAGTATATCCCCCCCTTTGCTGACAAAACACTAAATATGCCAGGTGGCACTCGTGGTGATGTCGAGTGGAAAATTATTACAGACTTAGGTGGTGAAAGTCATCCGTTCCACTACGTTTTTAAATAAATTCAAGGATTTAGCGGCAGAAAATGAAGTTCAAACAACCTGCCTTGCTACTGTTCATCGCGGGAGTGGTTCATTGCGCAAATGCGCACGCTTACACATTCGATGCATCAATGTTGGGCGATGCAGCGAAAGGGGTTGATATGTCGCTCTTTAACCAGGGGGTACAACAGCCAGGGACTTATCGAGTGGACGTGATGGTGAATGGTAAACGTGTCGACACCCGTGATGTGGTGTTCAAATTGGAAAAGGATGGGCAAGGAACGCCTTTTCTGGCTCCTTGTTTGACGGTCAGTCAGCTTTCACGCTACGGCGTAAAAACGGAAGATTACCCTCAGTTGTGGAAAGCAGCAAAGACCCCAGATGAGTGTGCGGATCTGACCGCCATTCCACAGGCTAAAGCGGTACTGGATATCAATAATCAGCAACTGCAACTGAGTATTCCGCAGTTGGCGTTGCGTCCGGAATTTAAGGGGATCGCTCCTGAAGATCTCTGGGATGATGGTATTCCGGCGTTTCTGATGAACTACAGTGCGAGGACAACGCAGACGGATTACAAAATGGATATGGAGAGGCGTGACAACTCTTCCTGGGTACAACTGCAACCGGGAATCAATATAGGTGCGTGGCGTGTCCGCAATGCGACCAGCTGGCAGCGGAGTAGTCAACTGTCGGGGAAGTGGCAGGCAGCATATACCTATGCTGAGCGTGGACTGTACCCACTAAAAAGTCGTCTGACTCTGGGGCAAAAGACTTCGCAGGGGGAGATATTTGATAGTGTGCCATTTACCGGTGTGATGTTGGCATCGGATGACAACATGGTGCCCTACAGTGAGCGGCAGTTTGCTCCAGTAGTGCGTGGGATTGCCCGCACGCAGGCTCGGGTGGAGGTCAAACAGAATGGTTACACCATTTACAACACCACCGTGGCGCCCGGACCGTTTGCACTGCGGGATCTGTCGGTAACAGACAGTAGTGGTGATCTGCATGTCACCGTGTGGGAGGCCGATGGCAGTACACAAATGTTTGTGGTGCCGTATCAGACCCCGGCGATAGCACTGCACCAGGGATATTTGAAGTACAGCCTGTTGGCGGGCCGATACCGATCGTCAGACTCTGCAACGGATAAGGCGCAGATCGCGCAGGCTACGTTGATGTATGGTCTGCCGTGGAATCTCACTGCATACGGCGGTATACAGAGTGCAACGCACTATCAAGCTGCATTGCTTGGTTTGGGGGGATCTCTCGGGCGATGGGGGAGTTTATCTGTCGATGGAAGCGACACACACAGTCAGCGTCAGGGGGAGGCGGTACAGCAAGGAGCCTCCTGGCGACTGCGTTACAGCAACCAGCTGACTGCGACGGGGACAAATTTTTTTCTGACGAGATGGCAGTATGCCTCGCAGGGCTATAACACCTTATCCGATGTGCTCGACAGTTATCGACATGATGGCAACCGTCTATGGTCGTGGCGAGATAATTTGCAGCCGAGCTCGCGTACCACCCTGATGTTGAGTCAGTCATGGGGGAGGCATTTGGGCAATCTGAGTTTAACCGGTTCCCGTACCGACTGGCGTAATCGCCCCGGTCATGATGACAGCTACGGACTGAGTTGGGGAACCTCTATCGGAGGGGGCTCGCTGTCATTGAACTGGAATCAAAACAGAACGCTGTGGCGCAATGGCGCGCACCGTAAAGAGAACATAACCAGCCTGGGGTTCAGTATGCCATTAAGCCGCTGGACGGGGAATAATGTAAGTGCCAGTTGGCAGATGACTTCACCATCACACGGTGGTCAGACGCAACAAGTGGGGGTCAACGGAGAGGCATTCAGTCAGCAACTGGATTGGGAGGTGCGTCAGAGTTACCGTGCCGATGCCCCGCCAGGTGGTGGTAATAACAGCGCATTGCACTTGGCATGGAATGGGGCTTACGGCCTGTTAGGTGGTGACTATAGCTACAGCCGGGCGATGAGCCAGATGGGAGTCAATATCGCGGGAGGTATAGTTATCCACCATCATGGTGTGACGCTGGGGCAACCTTTGCAAGGCTCAGTGGCGCTGGTTGAAGCGCCAGGGGCCTCGGGGGTGCCAGTTGGCGGCTGGCCTGGCGTTAAGACGGATTTTCGTGGCGACACCACAGTGGGCAACCTGAACGTCTATCAGGAGAATACAGTCAGCCTCGATCCGTCGCGACTACCGGATGACGCAGAGGTCACACAAACCGATGTGCGCGTGGTGCCAACCGAAGGGGCGGTGGTGGAAGCGAAGTTTCACACTCGCATCGGGGCCAGGGCACTGATGACGCTGAAACGGGAAGATGGTAGCGCCATTCCTTTCGGGGCGCAGGTTACAGTCAATGGGCAGGATGGCAGTGCTGCTCTGGTGGATACTGATAGCCAGGTTTATCTCACTGGTCTGGCGGATAAGGGCGAACTGACGGTGAAATGGGGAGCACAGCAATGTCGGGTTAACTACCAGCTACCTGCCCACAAGGGAATCGCGGGCTTGTATCAAATGAGCGGTCTCTGCAGATAGCCGATTCTGAAGGAGAGAATAATGTGGATGAAAATACAGCGAGTGAAAACGGTTATCTATAGCGTAAGCTTACTGGTCACTGCCAGTAGCTTGGTGCCGATAGCGAACGCCGCAGAAAAACTTCAGACAACGCTACGTGTAGGTACTTACTTTCGGGCTGGGCACGTGCCAGATGGGATGGTGCTTGCGCAAGGCTGGGTGACTTATCACGGCAGTCACAGCGGGTTTCGGGTATGGAGCGATGAGCAAAAGGCGGGTAACACGCCTACCGTATTGCTGCTGAGCGGGCAACAGGATCCTCGCCATCACATTCAGGTTCGCCTGGAGGGCGAGGGGTGGCAACCAGATACGGTGAGTGGTCGTGGCGCCATTTTAAGAACCGCTGCAGATAACGCCAGTTTCAGTGTGGTCGTTGATGGCAATCAGGAAGTGCCTGCGGACACCTGGACGCTGGATTTTAAGGCCTGTGCATTGGCGCAGGAGGATACGTAGCCGTCTGTTCCACTCATACTTCCTGTATAAGTGAATAAGGCGAATACTGTATATCAGGTTCGAGGATGTATTGAAAATTTACTCAAGGCAAATATGGTTAGCAATCTTCATTGCAGAAAAATCAATTGCTGATTTATTTTAAAATCTGAAATTCATCTTTTTTGTAGGGAGAGGAATATTATGTTTCGTAAAATAATTTAACAGACACTGATGCCTTTATTATTTTCTGTTTTGTGGATTTGTTTGATTCACTCTTTTGTGAACGGGTCTTTATAAGCCCTTGGTATAAGGTTTGTTTATCTGTCAGGTATTCATATGTGATATTTAAGATTTTATGTTTAGGGGGCTTTTTCTTGTCCCCTCAGGCGTAAAAATAATTTATTTTTTACATAAAGGAATAAAGCATATGTCTTATGCACGACATTTACCGGTATTAATGTATCACCATGTCAGTGATAAACCCGGACAGATAACCTTATCTCCCCGTACGTTCCGGGCGCAGATGAAATGGCTGGCTGAATCTGGCTGGAAAACCGTTACCGCAGCAGAGGTGGAAGCTTTTTATCATGGTGCAAGATTGCCTCGTAAAAGCGTCATGCTGACCTTTGATGGCGGCTGGCTGGATAACTGGTTGCAGGTTTTTCCGGTGCTGCAGGAGTTTAATCTGCATGCGCATCTCTTTCTTGTGACCAGTTTGATCAGTGACGGACCGGTCCGTATTCCTGCAGGCGAACCGGTGTACTCTCATGATGAGTGTCAGATGCTGGTTAAACAAGGCCGGGCTGATGAGGTCATGCTGCGCTGGTCAGAGGTCCGGGAGATGCACCTCAGTGGCCTTGTTGAGTTTCACTCGCACACGCACACCCACCGACGCTGGGACCAGAAACCTGTGTCCCGTAATCCGTCGGATTTGCTTCGTGTCGATATTCTTCTTAGTCGTAAGCGGATGAGGGAGATGCTGGGTTACTGCAGTCAGCATCTGTGCTGGCCTGAGGGCTGGTATTGTTCTGACTATATTCATGTGGCTGAAGAGCTGGGGTTCACATACCTGTATACCACAGAAAGGCGTATGAACAATCCAGTCATCGGTTCACAGCGTATTGGTCGTATCAACACAAAGGAGCGAAAGAATGTGGGCTGGCTGAAACGTCGTCTGTTTTATCACACCACGCCCGGATTTTCTTCGCTGCTGGCCCGGCATAAGGGGGCACGTCGGATAGCTGACTGAGCCGGAGACCAGGATGAAAGTGCTGCATACCGAATCCTCCCCCATCATCGGCGGGCAGGGGTTGTAGGCTATATCCCAAATGATGGTGCTGATTTTGAGCAGAAATAAGATAACACCGGAGGCCGTGATAGACCCGGTTGCGCAGAATCTGGAGGCCGCAGGTCACTGGCGCAGGGCTTCTACCCGCTGGCTTTTGGTCATGGGAGATTTTGAATGTACAGAGGCCCAGCGGGAGTGGTTGTTGTTGCGCCGGAATTATTGCCTTGCGCAGATATCTTCCCCTGGCGCCAGTAAAGCTGGATATCAGCGACGCGACGAAATGAGAGGAGCCTGCACATAGGTTTATGTTTTGAGTAAGCGTCTTATTTAAACCGTCTGTTCTTTTTCCTCCACTTTCACAAATAATGTCGAGCCGGGTGGGGGGGACTCAAGTAAGAATAATCTGGCGATGTTTTGCTTGTTTCCACGGGATACTTTGTTAGGTGAACGATACAATTAATGCGTTCCAGACTGCGTCACAGAAAAGGACAATGCCTTTGCAGAACGGGCGCATGACAATGAACCACTTTATTATTGGTATCTGGTTCGGCGACAACCTTGACGATCACTTCTGAGATAGGGTATTTACACTGAGTGGTAAACAGGTTCAATTAGTAACCGGAGATGGATGCAAAATCATGATCGATTCAGATGCTATTTTGCAGCCAATAGATTTTTTATTATGATGATATCAAGGACATTGAGGCACACAATGACGCATCAGTAAGTCGTTGATAGCTCCTTTAATATAAGAATTTCTTTTATCAACGGAAGATAATGATGGAACTGATCAATAATCGTGGTATGCGAGACTGGATGATATTTATTAAAGTGGCGGAAGTAGGGAATCTTTCCCGGGCTGCACGGGAATTAGATATTAGCATTTCTGCTGTCAGTAAATCGCTTAGTCGCCTTGAGAATTCTATTGAGGTTACTTTACTTCGGCGCGATTCACATCACTTAGAACTGACTGGAGCTGGTCAGACAGCCTATGCAAGCATGAAAAGGATAACATCTTCCTTTCAGTCCTTGCTGGATGAATTGCGAAATCCGGATAAAATTATCAGAGGGAGTATAAAATTTTCGGCTCCGGCTATTGTCTGTGAGTTTCTTGCCAATAAGTGGATATGGGAATTTACAGCTAGCTATCCGGATACAAAAATCTACCTGGATTCACGAGAGCGTAGCGATTTTTTTAGTAAATCCCTGGAGTTTGATGAGCTGGTTTTTAAAAGTGGCATAATCGAAAGTGAGGATCTCGTGTATCGAAAGATAAGCCCTTTAAAGTTGGTTCTTTGTGCGAGTCCGAAATATATTAGAAAATATGGCAGGATCTCACATCCTGGCGATTTGGAAAATCACATTATTGTGGGTCTTCACAACCATGGTCTTTCCGGACCTCTTACTCTTTTCCGTCAAGATGAATCATACACTATTAGTGGCGCTGTTAATGTTCATTTATCTTCCAATAATCTTTTGAGTGTTCTTAATTTGGTTTTAGAAGGAAAGGGTATCAACCTCATGACTCCGGCCTGGCTTGCCACCAAATACTTAAAAAATAATGAACTTGAAATTATACTTCCTGAATGGAGGGTCCCAGATCTCCCCATTTATCTTGTATGGCGTCATCGTCAGTATTATTCTCCTTTATTTCAACGCTTTCTGTCTTTTATTGAAGATAAATGGAATAATCGCCCACAAATTGATTTTCTGAATGATGATTAACCCGTTTGGAATGGTTTTGACACGTTCCTGACTTAAACCCACATGATGATGACTGAATTGAGGCATCGAGATATGCGACTGGTCAGCCAGTCGTCTTTTGACGATGCCCAATACAAAACATGATGCCGACTGACGGAAATGATAATACCCGGAAACAGGACGGGGCTGTTTTTGGGCAGCCGGAAGTTAAGCCCATACCAGAAACGTTGCAGTGTACTGAAAAATGGTGCCAGGTTGCACTGTAAGTATCCCGCATAATCGAGCCATTCACATTTAGAGATCATCCGGCATAATCAATCTGCCAACGCAGGAGATCGCTGTGCGTAATGCCCGTATTACTGCGCACCAGATCATCGCTGTGATTAGATCAGTTGAATCCGGACGGACTGTTAAAGATGTCTACCGGGAGGCCGGTATTTCTGAAGCCACCAGGGACAACTGGAAGTCTGGATGCGGCGGCATGGAAGCTTCTGATATTAAATCTTGAGGATGTCAACGCCAGGATTTATGGTCGTTTTTCGCTATTTTTAATATCCGCTGTTTGATCACTTCTGCTGTCCGCTTTCCGCCATTTCATCTTCACTGATTGGCGTTGCGCTTTTGGTCAGCGCCCCGACTTTGCGTTTTTCCTTCAGTTGGTAACTTTCTCCTTTGATATTCAGTGTGGTTGAGTGATGCAGTAGCCGATCCAGGATCGCTGTTGCCAGCACGTTATCACCGAACATCTCTCCCCAGTCTGCGAAGCCTTTGTTTGACGTCAGGATAATGCTCGCTTTTTCATACCGTCGGTTCAGCAGTCGGAAGAACAGACTGGCTTCCTCACTGGTCATTGGCAGGTAACCTACTTCGTCCAGGATCAGCCCCCGCGCATAGCTCAGTTGTTGTAGCTGGCGCTTCAGGCGGTTTTCCAGCTTCGCTTTCATCAGCGTCTACCAACCTGTCCTGCGGCATGAACAACACCCGATGGCCCACATCTGCCGCTTTCACACCGGGGGCAGCGGCCAGGTGGGTTTTCTCCACTCCGGGGGCCCCAGCAGGATCACATTCACGCAGCGCTCCACGAACGCCAGACCGGCCAACTCCCGGACGACCTTATGATCGATGCCTGGCTGGAAGCTGAAGTCGAACTGCTCCAGCGTTTTGACTCATGGCAGACGAGCCTGTTTCAGCCGGGATTCCATTCCGCGCTGATGTCTGCCGTTCTATTCCTGCTGCAGCGCCATGCACAGGAATGTCGACTTATTTTTGGGCTGACAGAGGCATTGGTCGTTAAGACTTGTACATTCATGTTGCTTACTCGCACAAAAGGGGGAAAGGAACCGTAAACAACATTGACAGGTAAGGGACTGGCATCAATTTGAATGGTGTTTTTTATAACATTATGTTTTAAAAGGTGAATTGTATTTTCATGGTGAATTGTTCTGTTTTATATTGTTGTTTATGGAATATTTAACCAATATTTCATCTAAAAATAGTGTATTATATTGATTACACTTTGCTGGAGAGGTGTAAACATCAAGTGTAACCATATGATGTATATAAGTTTTTGTTTGCTGATATCATATTTTTAACAGATATTGAGCAAGTAAATCTGATCTAACTGTAACTTTAGTTTTCTAAATTAATTACTTTGCTTACTTTTTTTTACCTGGTTTTGTAAAACCTCATGATGATCAGTCTATTTGTGGCTTTGTTTAAGGTTTATTTGGTTTTGTAGTCTGAATTGTATCTCCCTCCTGGAGGGCTTTCTTTAGATTCTCTGTCTCCTACGTTGTTATGTTACGTATTTGTTGCTTTGAAGGAGGGGGAAATGCAGTTCCATTTATCTGAGTAAGTCAGGTACACAGTAACAACTTTCTTATGAAGAATTTCCAAAATTTTTACTGCGGCGTTATTAATTGTTCAGCGATTCTTACAGATCTGTCGTTCGCTTTTGGTGAATGAAATCCGTGGACTTTTATTTACTAATTTTTCCTTTCCTGAAAAAAACAGAGGTATTGAGCGAAAAATTTTATTCCGTATGATGCCCTCCACACAAAATGTATTAACACTGAATCGTAATTTGCTTCTTTATGCTGATAACTTTCTGTCTATGCTAATACTAAAATTTAGATGACTTTTATACGGTAAAATCTGGTATGAATTTTAAAGATACTCTTCCCGGGGTGTTTCTCTGTGTCGCTATGTTTGCATGTGGTCATGCCAGGGCGAATATGCTCGTTTATCCCATGGCGGCAGAAATTAATAGTAGCCGCGAAGAGGCCACCTCGCTGTTCGTCTATTCTAAATCAGATCATGTGCAATATATTCGAACAAGAATCATGCGTATTGAACATCCTGGTATGCCACAGGAGAAGGAGGTACCAGCAGGGAATGATATAGAGACAGGACTTGTTGTCTCCCCGGAGAAATTTGCCCTTTCCCCGGGAACAAAAAAAACAATACGTGTTATCAGTACTCAGGCACCGGAAAGAGAGGAAGCCTG
The DNA here is from genome assembly GCF_026247685.1 of Salmonella sp. 2018103. Classification (NCBI taxonomy): domain Bacteria; kingdom Pseudomonadati; phylum Pseudomonadota; class Gammaproteobacteria; order Enterobacterales; family Enterobacteriaceae; genus Salmonella; species Salmonella sp. 2018103. Next base: position 3,487,726 of record NZ_CP111029.1, on the reverse strand, counting down.
GCGGGTATACTTCGAGGCTGTTCCTGAACTGGAAGATGATCCACAGGCAGGTGGAAAGCAAAATTCATCCGTAAGTGTGAATCTTGTCTGGGGGGTGTTGCTGCGTGTTTCTCCGTCAGACCCCAGGCCTGCGCTGGTAACGAACGGTCACCACCTGCTGAATACGGGAAATACCCGGCTTTCTCTTATTCGGGCCGGCAACTGCGACACCACATGCCACTGGCAGAATATAGACAAAAGTATTTATCCCGGCGGGAGTGCTGATATTCCGGCCGGAATAAAAAGTAATGCATTTCGTGTGGAATATCGTACGGGTGCAAATTCACCGGTAATCTCTGCTGATTTAACAGCAGCCGGAAAGTAAAAACACACGGAGCGTACGCTATACCCTACATTTATTCTCAGGGGGAGCGGATGTATACCGAGTGTACATATATCACTGTAATAAACAACAAAGCAAGGTTATTTTTTATGAACATGAAAACATCTTTTATTGCCGCAGCTGTGGCATTGGCCACCGTTTATTCTTTTTCTGTTTCTGCGGTTCAGAAGGATATTACCGTCACTGCCAATATTGACAGTACACTTGAACTGCTGCAGGCCGATGGTTCATCCCTCCCGTCGACTATGAAGCTGGATTTCATGCCGGGTAAGGGCCTGGTCCATAAATCACTCCAGACCCGCCTTTACAGCAACGATCAGACCAAGTCGGTTAATGTAAAACTGTTGAATGCTCCACAACTTATCAACGTCCTGGATCCCACCAAAACCATTGATATGGAAGTGACTCTGGGAGGACGGTCACTGACCACCACCAATTCTGTACTGGAAGCTAAAACCCTGTTCCCGGACGGAAAAACTGGCGATGCTTCAGCTCCGCTGAACCTGGATATTGGTCAGAAGGCTGGAGCAGCCTTACAAAACCTGCCTGCCGGTGAATACAGCGGATTGGTCAGTCTGGTGATTTCACAGGCCGTCACTGCCGGCTAATAACCGGTTATTAGCTCTTCATCTGATCCGGTTTTGGGGTGTCACCGTTCGTACCTGAACCGGATCCGGTATTGATCTTATTATTCATTGCAATTCAGGTCTCTTTACGTGAGTCGTTATTTCTGGATGTATTATTTACTGGGATTGTGCAGTTTTACCAGCCAGGCAACTCTTATTCCCCCTCCTGGATTTGAATCTCTGCTGGAAGGACAGACTGAGCAAATTGAAGTGTTGCTACCAGGGCATTCACTGGGATTATTTCCGGTGGTGGTTAAACCGGACACCGTGCAGTTTATGTCCCCATTGATGGTACTTGAAAGCAGTGGGCTTGCCGCGTTGCCGGCCGCAGAACGGCAAAAAGCGCTGGCTGCACTCAGCCGTCCGTTGCTACGTAACAGCAATCTGGTCTGTGGTGTCTCAGAAGCAAAAGACAGCAGCGAGTGTGGTTACGTGGCAACAGATAAAGAGGATGTTGCGGTTATTTTTGATGAGAACAACGGTCAGTTATCTTTGTTTCTTAACCGGGACTGGTTGCCGGATGAAGAACGACGTGATAAACGCTGGCTGACTCCGACCCCGGAGGGTGTCAGCGCATTTATTCACCGCCAGACGCTGTATCTGAGTGATGATCTCCACAGTCGTAATATGACACTGAATGGTAGCGGTGCCCTGGGGCTTGGTGACGGTCGTTATCTGGGAGGCAACTGGGCAGCTATCTGGAATCAGTCAGAACATTACAATAACAGTCAGACCTGGTTTGACAATCTGTTTGTCCGTCAGGATCTCGGCAATCAGTATTATCTCCAGGCTGGTCGGATGGATCAGCGGAATCTGTCCAGCGCCACGGGGGGGGATTTTGGGTTCAGTCTGCTTCCCCTGAGCCGGTTTGATGGATTACGAACCGGGACCACCCAAGCTTATGTTAACCATGAGGTGGACCAGAATGCCACTCCGGTTATGGTTCAGGTTACCCGAAATGCCCGTATTGATATTTATCGTGGCAGCGAGTTGCTGGGGAGTCAGTTCCTGACCCCGGGAATGCATACCCTGGATACTCACTCTCTTCCACCGGGAAGCTATCCTCTGGCGTTGCGGATATATGAGGATGGAATTCTGCGACGAACGGAGAGCCAGCCCTTCAGTAAGGGGGGTAATAGCTTCAGTGCACAGACCCAGTGGTTTATTCAGGGCGGGCAGGAAGATACCGGGGATAAAGCCAGCCATTATGACGGTGAGACTGTCATGGCTGCCGGATTCCGAACTGGGCTGCGGAAAAATATCAGTCTGACCGAAGGTATCTCTCTGGCACATGAGGCCTGGTACAGTGAAACCCGACTGAATTCACAGCATGCAGTGCTGGATGGCACGCTGGACCTTTCTGCCGGGATACTGCATGGGACAGACAGCACGAGCGGTAACACTGAGCAGGTGACATACAACGACGGATTTTCCGCGAGTCTGTGGCGTAACCATACGGAAAGTGATGCCTGTAGTGGTCGTCATCCACAGTCAGTGCATGCCAGTATGACCTGCCAGACTTCGATGAACGCCTCCCTGTCGGTTCCGGTGGGGAACTGGTATGCCCTGCTGGGATACAGTACCAGCAGGACAGAAGGTCGGCCGGTTTACCGGGGATATGATGATAACAGTGACAAAGAAAATGTGTTCTGGCGACAGGCATACATCCCTGCCTCTCACCGCGAATCTGCTCAGGCTAGTGCAACGTACAACCTTAATATGGCTGGCATGAATATTAATACCCATGGGGGAGTATGGCGAACCCGAAATGACGGAGTGAATGATGATGGCTTGTTTATGAGTGTCAGTGTGTCATATGCCTCTCAACCACCGACAATGACTGGCAGTAATGGGTATACCTCAGCCGGGACCGATATTCACAGTAGCCGGAATCAAAAAACACAGACGTCCTGGAATGTGAACCATGTGAGATCCTGGCAGCAGGATCTGTATCGTGAACTGTCGGTGGGTTTCTCCGGTTATAACGACGACAGCTGGAGCGGGAGTCTCGGCGGACGCATGAGCGGCCGTATGGGTGAACTGAGCGCCACTATCAGTAACTCCCATCAACGTAATGCGGGCAGCGCCAGTTCACTCACCGCTGGCTACAGCTCGTCTCTGGCGTTATCCCGTAATGGACTGTTCTGGGGAGGTGGTCAGGACGGTGAACCGGCCTCTGGCATGGCGGTGAACGTGGAGTCAGAGGGGGACGAGGGTAGTAGCGGGAAAGTAGTCAGCGTTCGTGGCAGCAGCCAGCCGTTCAGTCTCGGTTTTGGTCAGCAGTCGCTGTTGCTGATGGAAGGCTATAACGCCACGGAGGTGACCATTGAGGATGCAGGGGTTAGTTCACAGGGTATGGCAGACGTAAAAGCGGGAGGGGGAAGCAGGCGTTACTTCCTGACACCCGGGCATCTGCTGGTTCACAACATCAGCGCCAGTATGAGCCGACTGTACGTTGGCCGCGTACTGGACAAGGATGGCAGACCGCTGCTGGACGCACAGCCACTGAACCATCCATTTTTGTCGCTGGGACCTTCCGGGCGATTTAGCCTGCAGAGCGAGCATAAAGAATCCAGCCTGTGGCTGCTGTCTAAAAACAGGATCCTGCGTTGTCCGATGTCAGTACATAAACGTCGGGATGTTATGCAGGTAGTGGGTGATGTGCGGTGTGAATTAAGTGACGTGGATGCCCTGCCACAGGCGTTGCAAATATCGCCGCGGGTCATCCGTTTGCTGAACGTGGCAGGTTTGCTGCGCCATTCCGTTCAGGAAGCCTGACATAAAGATAAAGGCGATAGTATGAAGAATAAAATGAAGTGGACAAGTATGACAGCCCATTGGTCAGCAATTATTAATTTCATCCGAAAATATGTTTATCCAGCAAGGATAATTGCCATCCTGCTGATGGCTGGCGCTACACTGCCACAAGTCGCCGATGCGATTACCGTCGACCTGAATTACGACAAGAACAATGTACCGGTCATCACTCCTGTCTGGTCCCAAGAATGGAGTGTAGCAAATGTGTTGGGGGGATGGGTATGTCGTTCAAACAGGAATGAAAATGAGGGGGCGTGTGAAGAAACACATTTGGTATGGTGGTATTCTTTTGAAGCTTATTCAAAAATTCGTCTGCGTTTCAGAGAACAAATCAGCCATGCTGAAATCACGCTCATACTGCTCGGCAGTGTTCGTAATGCCTGTTATACTGGTGTCGTGCACATGAACGCTGCTGCATGTCAATGGGGTAGGTCGCTGAAACTTAGGATACCTTCAGAAGAGCTTGCGAAGATACCTACAAGCGGAACATGGAAAGCAACGTTAGTCCTGGATTATTTACAATGGGGCGGAGACGATCCTTTAGGCACATCAACTACAGATATCACGCTGAATGTAACAGACCACTTTGCAGAAAATGCGGCTATTTACTTTCCGCAGTTTGGTACTGCAACCCCTCGTGTTGACCTGAATCTTCACCGGCTGAATGCCTCACAAATGTCGGGCAGGGCTAATCTGGATATGTGTCTGTATGACGGAGGTGTGAAAGCCCGTTCATTACAGATGAAGATAGAAGGAAGCAATAAGTCAGGTACGGGATTTCAGGTTATAAAGAGCGATTCTGCTGATACGATTGATTATGCGGTCAGTATGAATTATGGGGGACGAAGTATTCCTGTCACCCGTGGCGTGGAGTTCAGTCTGGATAACGTGGATAAAGCAGCAACGCGTCCGGTGCTACTTCCCGGGCAACGGCAGGCGGTACGTTGTGTGCCAGTGCCCCTTACCCTGACAACACAACCCTTTAACATCAGGGAGAAGCGTTCTGGTGAATATCAGGGAACGCTGACAGTGACAATGCTGATGGGAACACAAACCCCCTGACAGTAATTATTTATTTTATTGATATCTTTCTTATATGGTTTTTTAAATCAGAGTTCTCTTTATATACTTGCTTTATTTAATAAAGAAAATCTATTCACTTATGAAAATCAATGCGTGAGGTTCTGCTTTCCTATGACTGAGTATTTAGATGATAAAGATAAAGAATTATTGAAAGAAATCCAAAAAGATTGTGCGCAAACTTTATGGCAACTTGCATATAAAGTGGGACTTACGCCCACACCATGTTTCAAGCGTTTAAAAAAACTTAAAGACAGGGGGGTTATCATTGGTCAGTTCGCTTTATTGGATAAAGAAAAACTAGGTCTTTCACTTAATGTCTTTATTATGATTAACATATCTGAGGAGCAATACGCTAGTGTTTCTGAGAAAATAAAGTCAATGCGTGAGGTTATTGCCTTTTATCGAATTTCTGGATCATTTAATTATTTAATGCATACAGTATTTACAGATATGAACGATTACTATAGTTTTTATGAGAAAATAATATTAACTAATTCTTCAATTAGTGGATCTGCATCGAGCTTTGTTCTTGAGCAAATAAAAGAAACAAACGAACTGCCAGTGTGAAAGTGTGATGTGTACTTACTGATTTAATACATTATTATCCTTCTTACGGAACAACAACGGCAGATTGCGGCTGTTGAACAAGGATTTTAATCAGCAGTGGTGAAATTAAGCGGCACAGAATAACACAGCGGAATATCACATGGTTAAATATCACCCCGTGCATGTAACAAAAAACCGCATTAAAACAGATGATGTTACTGATATTTATTTCGTTGAACCCTTCTGGAAAGAAGGCGAAAACCACATAATTGAGTCATTGATGTTTTTTGAAGAGTTACAAAAGTCATTTAATTTATTCAACCATAAATATGGGTTAAATAAATATATACTCAGGATTCCCTGGGAATTTGTGCTCATACATATGGAAAGGATCAGTAAATTAAATAGCGTCGGGTTATTTGCTGTTTCTGTTGACTTTAATAACAACCACAAATTTCTGAGCGAGTACATCAGGAGTCGCAGAGATTATGGTATGGAAGTTTGGTTTGATTTTTGTGGTAAACATTCTTATTCCAGTGAAATTAAAAACCTTGGGTTCTTTTTTCAGGCTTGCGTAGTGCCTCGTGATCCTAATTTTATTAGTAGTGTTTATCATTATCATAAGTTCCAAAAGATTCTTGTCGGGGATATAAATGATGTAGAACAGAGGGCCGTGTACCAGAACGAAGTTGATTACATGTATGGAATGCAATGGCCATCGTCATATGACGGTTTTTTCTTTCGGGATCATAAAAAAAATGAAACTTGGTGTATATAACAGAAGGAGTGAAAATTTGAATCAAAAATATCTTATTTATTTTTTGTTTAATTATTGTTTTGTTTTTTATTACGATTAAATATAAAGAACATCATTGTTCGTGTGGTGGGGAGGCTGGAAGTTTAGGGGGTGACCGTTTATCAACAAGTTTATTACAGCCACCATACGAATGGTTTATATATGCACTAGATGTATTATTTTAGTTTAATATATCGATGGTTGCTATTTGCATTGATGATGTTCCGTTACATTAAGGAATATACATCTGTATCTCGTTATACGCACACTCACATTACTAATCATTATTAATATGAGTGTGGTTCTTGTTTTACGCATGCATGGTTGCATGTGACGTTAAATTTAAATGAGCTGACTGTATGAATTCTAAATACTTTAGAGAGGTGTTTTTTGTCTCGGTAGTTGTTATATTATTATTTTATTTGGTGTTATTTGCAGCCAGTGCTCATGCTGAAGGCGGCTTCAGCTCTGGAGGCATTGGGTTATTTATGACGGGAACAAGAGAGATGCTACTGTAGAGATAATAAATTCTGCTAAAGATTCCCCAATTCTTGTGCATTGACATCCTCCACGTCCTGAAGGGCGTGGGTTCCTGCTCCAACGGGCTGCCTGACTGCACGCTCCTTCCACAGGCAAGCACGGCGTGTCCCGCTCTAAAATGTTACGCGCGCCGTTTACATCGGCGTTCGCAGTATATCTTCATACCAGACACTTGTAAGTATCTCGCATAATCGTGCCATTCACATTTAGAGATCATACAACAGGACGGGGCTGTTTTTGGGCAGCCGGAAGTTAAGCCCATACCAGAAACGTTGCAGTGTACTGAAAAATGGCGCCAGGTTGCACCTGTTCAACGATTTTCTGAAGGCGCAGGAGTATTCATTACTGATATCCTCCATTGCGCCTTCGGGAACCCACAGGACCAGCTATTTTACCGATAGTGTTTAAAAGGCGTAAGTAATGCCGAGCATGAAGTCATTGGAGGCAGCCTTTGTGTCTGCATCATAAGCGGTATGTTCATCACCAGCATAGTGATTTTTTGAAATGCTTACTTTGCCTGCATTAATGTATTTATAACTGGCGTCAATCATAATATTATCTGTTACAGCATATTTTGCACCGATACCTGCGCCCCAGGCAAAGTTATTTTTTGAAGCAGACAGAGTTTCATTAATACCAAAACCAACAGGAATGGTGTTATTACTTAGCTTCACATGAGCGAGGCCAACGCCTGCGCTGATATAGGGTGTAAACGCCGTACTATTGTGAAAATCATAATAGCCATTAACCATGTAAGTGGTCATTCGGACCTGATTTTTTACATTTATGTGTACTGGCTGACCAAATGCAATAATATCCTGCCCGCCTTTAGCATCCGTCTCACCTCTGAAAGTGGTATCCAGTTCTAAACGTACTGGAAGCTGGAATGGATCATAAAAGTCATAACCGATAGCAACCCCGCCGCCAAAAACGCCTTTGGTACGGTCAGGTAACGTTGCATGACCATTGACTATCTCATCCTGGCTGAAGGTTGAGTTGATTCCATAGACATTTACTACAGATGTCCCCGCTTTCCCGGTGATATAGATCCCTTCTTTTGCTGATGCAGTAGCGGACCAGGCTACCACAAGGGGAATGATGCAGACTGCGAAAAAGTTTTTCATTTCAGAACCTGCTTTAACATTGGGCTAAAAGACAAGTTTCACGGTATAGGGTGTGATATAACGATTACATAAACGAAGCCCAAAAAACGGTCTATTGTAACGCTGGGTTTTCTGTAAGCGGGTAAAAAATGAGATGAAAATTTTAAATAACAATACGATAATCGTCGGTATGGAAATCCATCTCCTCGCCAAATTGCCCCACGTACGGTTTCACTTCTACGTTATGTAACGGGTAGTGTTAGATAGAGCGATGCTGTAAGAAAAAGATGAAGATGAATTTGTACCCGACCTGGATAAAGCCCGTTATCCAGAAATAACGGGCAAAAATATTTACTCAAGTGCCTGGGCGAGATCTTGTTGTACCTGTTGACGCTGCTCTGGTGTTAAGACTTTGCTTAAATCAAAATAATATTTAACCCGATAATAGCGAGCCTGTTGTTCTATGTTACTGAAGGCTGCAAGCTGCTGTTTTACGGCGGCGTCATCCCATTTACCGGATTTAATCACCTCTATCAGCGCACCGTCTTTAATTCCCTTCATAGAAATCTGACTGACGTCGGTTTCCAGTTGTTGGTGAAGTTTTTTGATCCGGGTAATCTGATCGTTTGTCAGCTTCAGATGCTGGACAATAGGATCCTGGGCGGGCAGGGGAGGATTGGGGACAGCGGTGGCGAAAGCGCCAAAAGAAACGCCCGCCAGAGTCGCTGCCAGTAAAGTTGTGCGTACAAAGTTTTTCATGAAGATATCCTGATAAGGGAGTGATTAACCGTTTTTATTACCCACGAATGGCGAGCAATTATCTTAGAGCCTATCCCAGTAGGCGTTATTGGCGCAGCCAGTTTGGACACGGACAGCGCGCAAAAACCGGAGCGTACACGTAGTACGTGAGGATTTTGAGCACTGCCCAGGTCCAAAATGGCAAGTAAAATAGCCCTAATGGGATAGGCTCTTAGTCAGAATACGTTGCCTGCCACATTACGCCACGCGAATTTGTTTTACGGAGAGTTACGGAGTGAAACAATCCCGCCGCGGTGAGCGGCAGGTTGCTTACAAGGTGAATGGATCGGCATCGCGCCAGGCTGGAAATTTTTCGCGATAGTCCTGCAAGGCGACGAGAGAAAGATCGGCATCGATACGTGTCGCCTGGTGTGGTTCGGCGGTGGCGATAATATCACCCTGGGGATTAATGATCCGGCTATCGCCGCGATAATGTAACCCGTTGCCATCGGTGCCAACCCGGTTGCAGCCTGCGACATAAGCCTGATTTTCAATAGCGCGCGCTGTCAGTAATGTTTGCCAGTGTAGCGAGCGCGGCGCAGGCCAGTTCGCTACATACAGCGCCAGATCGTAATCATTGCGGTTGCGCGACCATATCGGAAAGCGCAGATCGTAACAGATCAGCGGCAGGATGCGCCAACCGCGCCACTGCACGATGATGCGTTTATCGCCTGCGGCATAATGTTGATGTTCATCCGCCATACGAAACAGATGGCGCTTATCATAGAGATGAACCTTACCTTCCGGTTCAACCAGTAAGAAGCGATTTACGGCGCCGCGCTCAGTTTGTAGCGCCGCGCTGCCGGCAATCAGAGCGTCAGTTTGTCGGGCTTTGGCCTGCATCCACGTAATCACGCTATCTTGCGAAAGTGAGTTATTAGCGGCCTCCATCGCGAAGCCGGTGGTAAACATTTCAGGCAGAACAATCACATCCCGGCCAGATACGAGCTCTAGCTGTCTGTCAAAATGACGCAGGTTTGCCGGGCCGTCCATCCAGACTAAAGGTTGTTGCAACAGAGTAATTTTCAAACCAGACACGATCGGAGCTCCTCATTGAACAGCGTCTTTACACTGTAGCATGAGCAATAATAAAAAAGCGGCAAGAAAAAGCCCCGCGAAAGCGGGGCAGGAAAGACACGAGACTGATTATGCGGCTTCGACTTTACGCACTTTCTCCGGCAGCTTTACCGGCCTGGTCGCCAGCGCTTCAGGTTCAAAATCATCAACGTTGATACTGCGCAGGCGGCTCTCTTCCGCTTTCGCCAGAATGGCGGCTTCATCTTTATCAATCAACCCTTTCGCCAGTGCATTGCGCGCCAGTTCATCCAGACGAGTAAACGGCAGATTTTTACCCAGTTCTTTGCAGATGCGCTGGTGGATAGGGTCGGCAGCGATGACATCACGCAGCGCTTCTTCCAGTAAACCGACCGGATTATGTTTGGCGGGCGTCAGATACTGACCGCGCCCAATGCGTGAACGTGTGGCGTTCGGCACCTGCAGGATCTTCGCCACGGCGTGATCCAGCTTATCAGACGGCGCCAGATAATGACGGCCAGTCGGGAAGATCATCGCGGTGAGCAATCCGGCCACGACGCGGTTCGGGAAGTTTTGCAGCAGATCGTCCATCGCTTGTTCAGCACGATACAGCGCATCCTGTACGCCCCAGTGCACCAACGGCAGGTCGGCTTCGTGGCGACCTTCGTCGTCGTAACGCTTCAGTACGGCTGAGGCCAGATAAAGCTGACTCAACACATCGCCCAGACGCGCGGAGATACGCTCGCGGCGTTTCAGGCTGCCGCCCAGTACCGCCATTGACACGTCGGACAGCAGTGCCAGGTTTGCGCTCAGTCGGTTCAGATGCTGGTAATAACGCTTCGTGGCGTCGCCGGTTGGCGTATGGCTCGTTAATCCGCGGGTCAGGCCAAGCCAGAAACTGCGGACGGTATTGCTGCCGACATGACCAATATGTTTAAACAACAGTTTATCAAAGGCATTGACATCATTATTCTGCGCTGCGGCCATCTCTTCCAGTACATAAGGATGGCAGCGAATGGCGCCCTGACCAAAGATCATCATGCTACGGGTCAGGATATTCGCGCCTTCCACGGTAATCGCGATAGGCGCGCCCTGGTAAGCACGCGCCAGGAAGTTGCTCTCGCCCAGCATAATGCCTTTACCCCCAGTGATATCCATCGCGTCGATAATGGACTGCTGGCCGCGGTGGGTGCAGTGGTACTTCACGATAGCCGACAGTACCGCCGGTTTTTCGCCCAGCATAATGCCGTAGGTGATTAACGATGCGGCGGCATCCATCACATAAGCGTTACCTGCAATACGCGCCAGCGGTTCTTCAATACCTTCCATCTTGCCGATAGAAATTTTGAACTGACGACGAATGTGAGCATAGGCGCCGGTTGCCAGCGCGACGGATTTCACCCCGCCAGTGGAGTTGGACGGCAGGGTAATACCGCGTCCTACCGACAAACATTCCACCAGCATACGCCAGCCCTGTCCGGCCATTTTGGGGCCGCCGATAATATAATCAATAGGCACGAAAATATCGTTACCGCGGGTTGGACCATTCTGGAACGGAACGTTAAGCGGGAAGTGGCGACGACCAATTTCCACACCCGGCGTTGAGGTGGGGATCAGGGCGCAGGTAATACCCAGCTCTTCTTCTCCGCCTAACAATCTATCCGGATCGGAAAGCTTAAACGCCAGGCCCAACACGGTAGCTATCGGCGCCAGCGTAATGTAACGCTTGTTCCAGGTCAGGCGCATACCCAGCACCTGCTGGCCCTGCCATTCGCCCATGCAAACCACGCCGGTATCCGGAATGGCGCCTGCATCAGAACCTGCTTCCGGGCTGGTCAGCGCAAAGCAGGGGATCTCCTGGCCGCGCGCCAGTCGCGGCAGATAGTGATTCTTCTGCTCTTCCGTACCATAGTGCTGCAATAACTCGCCAGGGCCGAGTGAGTTTGGAACGCCGACGGTGATAGCCAGAATCCCGGAGACGCCGGACAGTTTTTGCAGTACACGGGACTGCGCATAAGCGGAGAACTCCAGCCCGCCATACTCTTTTTTAATGATCATCGCAAAAAAACGATGCTCTTTCAGGTAAGCCCACAGTTCCGGCGGCAGATCCGCCAGTTCATGGGTAATCTGGAAATCGTTCGCCATCCGGCACGCTTCTTCTACCGGACCGTCGAGAAACGCTTGCTCTTCGGCAGTGAGTTGCGGTTGCGGATAGTTGTGCAGTTTTTTCCAGTCTGGCTTGCCCTGGAACAGATCGCCTTCCCACCAGGTTGTACCGGCATCAATCGCTTCTTTCTCGGTGCGCGACATCGGCGGCATGACCTTACGGAAGCCGCGGAACACCGGTGCGGAAATCATGGATTTTCGCATCGGTGTGAGGTTAAACGGCACGAGGATAATGGCCAGAGGAACCAACAGCCAGATGGACCACAGGCCAGCGACGCCAAGTGCGGCGGTCCAGGCGAGCAGAATCAGGCTGCTGAGAAATAAACTCACGCGGTGATAGAACAATGCGCCGAGCAGAATAACCGTAGCGATAATACTCAAAATCATCATAACGAAAGCTCCCTTGCTTGTAGGAGGTCTGACCACTTGTGATGATTAGGTTGTAGTAGATGTAAAATTTTTTAGCAATGTGTTTACAAAATAATTACAACAAAGCTCACATTGTTGCCGTTTTTGGGGGCACGAAAAATCAAAAGCGTGAGGCGTTAATTCGGCTTATGCTTCTCGCCTGTACTGCTATCCGGTACACTGCATACTGTCATTTACATTCATGCTGAAGGATATCCTCATGTACCAGGATCTTATTCGTAACGAACTGAACGAAGCGGCGGAAACGCTGGCTAATTTTTTAAAAGATGACGCCAATATTCACGCTATTCAGCGCGCGGCGGTCCTGTTGGCTGACAGTTTTAAAGCGGGTGGTAAGGTACTTTCCTGCGGTAACGGCGGCTCCCATTGCGATGCGATGCACTTTGCTGAAGAGCTGACAGGTCGTTATCGTGAAAATCGTCCGGGCTACCCGGCAATTGCGATTTCTGATGTTAGCCATATATCCTGCGTCAGTAATGATTTTGGCTATGACTATATTTTCTCTCGTTACGTTGAAGCGGTAGGGCGCGAAGGCGATGTCCTGTTAGGGATCTCGACGTCGGGTAACTCTGGTAACGTGATTAAAGCGATTGCCGCGGCCCGTGAAAAAGGCATGAAAGTGATCACGTTGACCGGCAAAGACGGCGGCAAAATGGCGGGAACGGCGGATATTGAAATTCGCGTACCGCACTTCGGTTATGCCGATCGTATTCAGGAAATTCATATCAAAGTGATTCATATCCTGATTCAGTTGATCGAAAAAGAGATGGTTAAATAACTATACCCGTCATACTTCAAGCTGCAGGTGCGTTGGTTGCGCTCAGAAACCCCAGTCACATAGTTATCTATGTTCCTGGGGATTTCCTCCCTTACCGCCTTCCTGCAACTCGAATTATTTAGGGTATAGCATATTGTTTTCTTTGATATTTTGAGTTTTGATTGGCTGTAAAAATTACGCCTTCCCGCTTAAGGCGTTTGTGGAGGTGATGTATGTGCGAACTGCTTGGGATGAGCGCCAATGTGCCGACGGATATCTGCTTTAGCTTCACCGGACTGGTGCAGCGTGGCGGCGGAACCGGGCCGCATAAAGACGGCTGGGGAATTACCTTTTACGAAGGAAAGGGCTGTCGCACGTTTAAAGATCCGCAACCGAGCTACCATTCGCCGATTGCGAAACTGGTACAGAATTACCCGATCAAGTCCTGCTCGGTTATCGCCCATATCCGTCAGGCTAATCGCGGTGAAGTGGCGCTGGAAAATACGCACCCTTTTACCCGGGAATTATGGGGACGCAACTGGACTTATGCTCATAACGGTCAGCTCAACGGTTATAAGTCGCTGGAAACCGGTAATTTTCGTCCGGTGGGGGAAACCGACAGCGAAAAAGCGTTTTGCTGGCTATTGCATAAATTAACGCAGCGTTATCCCCGCACGCCGGGCAACATGACAGCGGTATTTAAATATATTGCGACACTGGCGACGGTATTACGTGAAAAAGGCGTTTTTAACATGCTGCTGTCAGATGGGCGATATGTGATGGCGTTTTGCTCAACCCATTTGCACTGGATCACTCGCCGGGCGCCGTTTGGCGTAGCCACGCTGGTGGATCAGGATATGGAAATTGATTTCAGTTCACAGACCACGCCAAATGACGTGGTTACCGTGATTGCTACCCAGCCGCTAACGGGGAATGAAACCTGGCAAAAGATTATGCCAGGCGAATGGGCGTTATTTTGCCTCGGAGAGCGTATAATTTGAGGCCAGCTGTGGCTGAACGACTTCGTGACTCAACGGTTTGCTCACGACGTAACGTCCATCAACGATAGAAACAGTTGGCGGCTTATGCGTCTGTTCAAAATAATCGTAGCCGGGTTTTAGCTGCGCCCAGAAATCTTTGTAATAAGAATATTTATGACGCTGCATATTGGCGTCGGTCATCCGGAACGGATAAATACTCACCTGCACGCTCGGCTGACCAAAGACCAGCGCGGCGGTGACAAACTGGAAAATCTCATCAATGCCGTTGTCGGTCATGGCATAGCAGCCGACGGAAACACAGGCGCCGTGAATCATCAGATACTTACCATCATAGCCATGCGCGCGATCGTAGGCATTGGGAAAACCAATGTTGATGGCCTTATAAAAACGGCTGTCTGGCTTGAGTTGATTACGCTGAACGCTGTAAAACCCTTCCGGACTTTTAAAATCGCCCTGACGGCGTTTCGGGCCTAACCCGCCGGAATAGTTGCAAATTTTGTAGCTATCAAGCAACTGGTATTGCTCACCCATTTTGACGTAGAGATCAAGAGTGCGCTCTTCTTTAAAAATCTGAATATAGACCGGTGAGCCCATTAACTGCTGCTTATACTCTTTACTGACCGGCGTGACGGGGCTGCTGCTGCTCAGCAAACCGGCAAATGAGACGCACGGCATCAGAAGCATCGCAAGAAAAAATGCGATTTTACGCATACTGCTTGTTCCTTGATAAAACGGTTACACACGCCAGAACGGCAAAAGAGTCCCCAAATCGGAGTAATCTGGATTTGGAGCGCTCACATTAGCACCACGGCAGTTTTTCGCAAGTCCCCGTGTGTACGTTTACAATTTTCCCGCCGCTTTCGTCGTCATACCTTCGAATATGTCGCATTTTTAACGCGAATGTATCTTTGCGCGCAATAAAACATACTGTACACTTAAACAGTATTGTGGGGGCGAGCGATGCGCAAAATCATACATGTTGATATGGACTGTTTTTTTGCCGCGGTAGAGATGCGTGATAATCCGGCGTTACGCGATATTCCCATTGCCATTGGCGGGAGTCGTGAGCGAAGAGGCGTTATCAGTACCGCCAACTATCCTGCGCGCCAGTTTGGCGTACGCAGCGCGATGCCGACTGCCATGGCGCTAAAGCTGTGCCCCCATCTCACCTTACTGCCTGGCCGCTTTGACGCCTATAAAGAGGCTTCGCGGCATGTACGTGACATCTTTTCCCGCTACACTTCACTGATTGAACCGCTCTCGCTGGATGAAGCCTGGCTGGATGTGACTGACAGCCCGCACTGTTATGGATCGGCGACTCTGATCGCCAGGGAGATTCGTCAGACTATTTTCAATGAACTGCAACTCACCGCCTCTGCCGGCGTTGCGCCAGTGAAATTTCTGGCGAAGATCGCCTCCGATCTCAATAAACCGAACGGGCAATATGTTATTACGCCAGCCGATGTACCCGACTTTCTTAAAACGTTGCCGTTAGCCAAAATTCCAGGCGTGGGGAAAGTTTCCGCCGCCAAACTGGAAAATATGGGGTTAAGAACCTGCGGGGATATTCAACAGTGCGATCTGGCGATGCTTCTCAAACGCTTTGGTAAATTTGGCCGGGTATTATGGGAGCGTAGTCAGGGTATTGACGAGCGTGATGTTAACAGCGAAAGGCTGCGTAAATCGGTAGGCGTTGAGCGTACTCTGGCGGAGGATATTCATGAATGGTCGGACTGCGAGGCCATTATTGAGCATTTATATCCGGAGCTGGAGCGTCGTCTGGCTATAGTGAAGCCCGATTTACTGATTGCCCGACAGGGCGTTAAATTAAAATTTAATGATTTTCAGCAAACCACTCAGGAACATGTCTGGCCGCAATTAAATAAAGAAGACTTAATTACCACCGCCCGTAAAACCTGGGACGAGCGTCGCGGCGAGCGCGGCGTACGGTTGGTGGGGCTACACGTAACGCTGCTCGACCCTCAATTGGAACGACAGTTGGTGTTAGGGTTATAAGTCAGGCCATTAAGATTTTATCACTATTACGATTGCGCCATCTAAATTTCAGTATTACTATACCCGCGTTTTCTCATTCTCAATAACTGCAAAGGAGGTTCATCATGACACTTTATTCTCTGAACGCACTTTGCAGACATTTCCAGGATTAATTTTCTCTTATTGCTCTGGATTAGTCTGCCATTTCCTGATTTTTTAATTCATATATGGAATGGTATATGGGCAATTATATTCGTCCTTTATCAGATGTGGTATTTTCTATCGCATCAGATAACCTGTGGATCGAAGATTCCGCGATCCAACAATTATATACGACGGCTAAGTTAACCGGTATGAGACGCGTTATCGGGATGCCAGATCTGCATCCGGGGCGCGGTTACCCTATTGGCGCAGCCTTTTTCTCGCGTGGACGTTTTTATCCGGCGCTGGTCGGCAACGATATCGGCTGCGGCATGGCGTTATGGCAAACGGATATTTTAGGGCGTAAATATAACGCCGATAAACTGGAGAAGCGGCTGGCGTCGCTGACTGACGTGGCGGACGCGCAGTGGCTGGAGGAGAATGTCCCCGCCGCAATGCAGCATCATTCGTGGCGCTCTGCGCTGGGTTCCATTGGCGGCGGCAATCATTTTGCCGAGCTGCAGCAGGTCGATCGCATCGTCGATGCTGATTCGTTCGCTTTGTCGGGGTTGCAAAAAGCGCAGTTATTACTGCTGGTACACAGTGGTTCACGCGGTCTGGGGCAAGCTATCCTGCGTCGTCATGTGGAGGCGTTTTCGCATAACGGTTTGCCGGAAGATAGCGACGATGCGCGCCGCTACCTTGCAGAACATGACGATGCGCTGGCATTTGCCCGCAGTAATCGCGCGCTGATTGCCCGCCGGATACTGCAACAGCTCAAGGCTGAGGGCGAACCGCGGCTGGATGTGGCGCATAACTTCGTTGAACCCTGTACTGTCGCGGGTGAGGCGGGGTGGCTGCATCGTAAAGGCGCTACGCCAGATGGGCAGGGACTGGTGATTATCCCCGGCTCGCGCGGCGATTATAGCTGGCTGGTGAAACCCGTCGTCAGCGAGGAGAGCCTCTTCTCCCTGGCGCATGGCGCGGGGCGCAAATGGATGCGTACCGAGTGTAAAGACCGGTTATCGGCAAAATTTACCCCACGACAGCTCTGCCGTACCGGGATGGGTAGCCGGGTGATTTGCCGCGATCGCCAGCTCATTTATGAAGAAGCGCCGCAGGCGTATAAATCCATCGATAGCGTTGTGGATTGTCTGGCAGACGCCGGACTGATTACGCCAGTTGCCTGCCTGCGTCCGGTGCTGACGCTGAAAACCTCAGGGGAGAAAAGCGCATGATCTTACTGCAACTTTCTTCCGCACAGGGACCGGACGAGTGTTGTCTGGCGGTAAAAAAAGCGCTGGATTGTCTGACGAAAGAAGCCGCCAGAGAAAAGGTATCGTTGACGCGACTTGAAACGGAGCCGGGACGATTACCAGACACGCTGCGTTCCGCGCTGGTCTCGCTGGACGGCGAAAAAGCTATGGCTTTCAGTGAACGTTGGTGCGGCACGTTACTGTGGATTTGTACCAGCCCGTATCGCCCGCACCATGGGCGAAAAAACTGGTACGTCGGCATTGGGCGCTTTTCCGCCGACGAACACATACAGTCTGATGAGATTCGTTTCGAGACTCTGCGCTCTTCCGGCCCGGGTGGGCAGCACGTTAATAAAACCGACTCGGCAGTGCGGGCCACGCACCTGGTGAGCGGGATTAGCGTGAAGGTTCAGTCGGAGCGCAGTCAACATGCGAATAAGCGTCTGGCCCGGCTGCTGATTGCCTGGCGGCTGGAACAGCAACGGCAAAATGAGTGTGCGGCGTTGAAGTCTGAAAGGCGTCTGTTCCATCATCAGATTGAGCGCGGCAATCCGCTGCGGATATTTAAAGGAATGGCGTTTACGCCACAATAATTCGGTGCTACCAGCGCTGTTATCGGGCTGTCTGGCTATTCGCGTGTAGCCGCAGCGCTATTCAGCGCATCCAGGAGAGCTTATCTGGCAATGGATACCCGATATTCCATATTGATAGCCCGTCCAGAAATGAGACGGGCATTTTAGCGCTTTCTTACTTCGCAGGAATCGCTTTCAGCAATTCGGTCAGCAGAGTCCAGTAGTGGCCGACGCTTTCGATATGTACCTGCTCATCCGGAGAGTGAGGTCCGGTAATGGTAGGTCCAATAGAGACCATATCCATATCCGGATAGGGTTTCTTAAACAGACCGCATTCCAGGCCGGCGTGGATAATCTGGATGTTCGGTGTCTTGTTGAACAGACGCTGGTAGGTTTCCCGCACCAGGTGCATGACCGGCGAGTTCGCATCGGGCTGCCAGCCAGGATAGCTGCCTTTTGCTTCGGTTTTCGCGCCAGCCAGCTTGCCCAGCGAATCCAGCATACTCACCACATAATCTTTACCGCTGTCGATAAGAGAGCGAATCAGGCAGTGAATTTCGACATTCGCATCAGACATTGTGACCACGCCAACGTTCAGCGATGTTTCCACTACGCCTTTCGCCACGTCTGAATTGCGGATCACGCCGTTCGGCGTTGCGTTCAGCAGGCGCACAAAGGTATCGCGTGACGGCGCGGTCAATGCGGCTTTATCACTGGCAACCTCATTGAGTTGCAGCGTCAGGTTTTTCTCTTTTTCCGCCAGTTCGTTTTTCAGAATATCCTGGTAAGCGTTCACTAATGTTTTCAGAGCGCCTACGTTGTCTGCGGCAACGGCGAGGGTAGCGAACGCTTCGCGCGGAATCGCGTTACGCAGCGTACCGCCGTTGAAATCGATCAGACGCAGATCCAGCTCTTCTGCGTGCCCGGCCAGAAAACGCGCCAGCAATTTGTTGGCATTGCCAAGGCCGAGGTGAATTTCACCACCGGAGTGGCCGCCTTTCAGGCCTTTCAGGGTTAGCTTAAAGCATGCAAATCCTGCGGGTACAGCTTCACGGGTCAACGGCAGATTAGAGGTAAAATCGATGCCGCCTGCGCAGCCCATATAGATCTCACCCTCTTCTTCAGAGTCGGTGTTGATCAGGATGTCGGCCTGCAACCAGCCGGACTGGAGGCCGAACGCGCCATCCATGCCGGCTTCTTCGGTCATGGTCAGCAGCACTTCCAGCGGGCCGTGGACGACATTATCATCAGCCAGTACCGCTAACGCAGAAGCCATTCCAATACCATTGTCGGCGCCGAGCGTAGTACCGCGCGCTTTAACCCATTCGCCATCAATATAAGGCTGGATAGGATCTGTAGTGAAGTCGTGAACGGTGTCGCTATTTTTTTGCGGCACCATATCCAGATGCGCCTGTAAAACGACCGGCTTGCGATTTTCCATACCTGCAGTGGCGGGCTTACGGATCAGAATATTACCGACCTGGTCGCGATCCACGTAAAGGCCTTTCTCTTTGGCCCAACTCACAATATGTTCCGCGAGTTGCTCTTCGTGATAGGACGGGTGAGGAATAGAACAGATTTTGGCAAAAATATCCCACAAAGGTTGTGGTGATAACTGAGACAGTTCAGACACGATAAGTCTCCTTGGCGGTGGTCTGAAAAACGTTCTTACAGGCCACAGGGTTAGCGGAATTGATAACTCTTACGAGATGCGACTGAGAATACCACTTTCTCCGCCTGCGGGTAGTATAAAGCATACAAAAAGAGGCGTGGATTCCGCTAAACACTGGTTTTTAGCGCGTCAGGTCTCTATAATCTCGCGCAACTATTTCCCCCTCGAACACTTTTTAAGCCGTAGATAAACAGGCTGGGACACTTCACATGAGCGAAAAATACGTCGTCACCTGGGACATGTTGCAGATTCACGCACGCAAACTGGCGAGCCGCCTCATGCCTTCAGAACAATGGAAAGGCATTATTGCCGTAAGTCGTGGCGGCCTTGTACCGGGCGCACTACTGGCGCGTGAATTGGGCATTCGTCATGTCGATACCGTATGCATCTCCAGCTACGATCACGATAACCAGCGCGAACTGAAAGTGCTGAAACGTGCAGAAGGCGACGGCGAAGGCTTTATCGTCATCGACGATCTGGTCGATACCGGCGGCACCGCCGTCGCGATTCGCGAAATGTACCCTAAAGCGCATTTCGTCACGATTTTCGCTAAACCGGCGGGCCGTCCGCTGGTTGATGATTATGTTATTGATATTCCTCAGAACACCTGGATTGAGCAGCCCTGGGATATGGGTGTGGTATTTGTACCGCCGATTTCAGGTCGTTAATCAGCAGTTTTTCAGAGCGCCCGGCAATGCCGGGCGCTGTTTTATTGGTTACAATAAGCCTCTATGAGTATCCAAGGAGGCTGCACGAATGACACAGGCTAACCTCAGCGAAACCCTGTTCAAACCCCGCTTTAAACATACTGAAACGTCTACCCTTGTCCGTCGGTTCAATCGTGGGTCGCAGCCGCCCATGCAATCCGCGCTGGACGGTAAGAACGTCCCGCACTGGTATCGCATGATAAACCGCCTGATGTGGATTTGGCGCGGCGTTGACCCACGAGAAATCCTTGATGTGCAGGCGCGCATTGTGATGAGCGACGCAGAGCGAACGGATGATGATTTATACGATACGGTCATCGGTTACCGCGGCGGCAACTGGATTTATGAGTGGGCAAAGCAGGCGATGGACTGGCAGCAGAAAGCCTGTCAGGAACAGGACGCCATGCGCAGTGGACGCTACTGGCTTCATGCCTCAACGCTCTATAACATTGCCGCCTACCCACATTTGAAGGGCGATGAGCTGGCGGAGCAGGCGCAGGCGCTGGCGAATCGCGCCTATGAAGAGGCCGCGCAGCGGTTGCCCGGCTCGTTACGTGAAATGGAATTTGCCGTTCCTAGCGGTTCGCCTGTCACCGCGTTTTTACATATGCCGAAAGGGGATGGTCCGTTTCCGACGGTGCTCATGTGCGGCGGCCTGGACGCCATGCAAACCGACTATTACACCCTGTATGAACGCTATTTCGCGCCGCGCGGTATCGCGATGTTAACGCTTGATATGCCTTCGGTTGGATTTTCATCAAAGTGGAAATTAACCCAGGATTCCAGCTTGCTCCACCAGCATGTGTTAAAAGCGCTTCCTAATGTCCCCTGGGTGGATCATACCCGTGTTGCGGCGTTTGGTTTCCGTTTTGGCGCCAACGTTGCGGTGCGTCTGGCCTATCTGGAAGCGCCGCGTTTGAAAGCGGTGGCTTGCCTGGGGCCGGTGGTCCATGCGCTACTTAGCGATCCGCAACGACAGAGCACGGTGCCGGAGATGTATCTGGATGTTCTGGCCAGCCGTCTGGGTATGCATGATGCTTCGGATGAGGCGCTACGTGTGGAGCTCAATCGCTATTCGTTGAAAGTACAGGGGCTACTGGGCAGACGTTGTCCTACGCCAATGCTTTCCGGCTTCTGGAAAAACGATCCTTTCAGCCCGGAAGAAGAGTCTCGCTTAATTACAACATCATCTTCAGACGGTAAGCTGATAGAGATCCCTTTTAACCCGGTGTACCGCAATTTTGACCACGCGCTGCAAGAAATTACCGACTGGATTAATCATAGATTGTGTTAATAGATTGATAAATTCTATTGATTTGGTAAAACAGTTGCTTCATTAAAGGAGATCGCAATGACGTTACCGAGTGGACACCCGAAAAGTAGATTGATCAAGAAATTTACCGCGCTTGGCCCCTATATCCGGGAAGGGCAGTGCGAAGACAATCGTTTTTTTTTCGATTGCCTGGCAGTTTGCGTCAACGTGAAGCCCGCGCCAGAGAAGCGTGAATTTTGGGGCTGGTGGATGGAGCTGGAAGCACAAGAGAAACGCTTCACTTATCGTTATCAGTTTGGTTTGTTTGATAAAGAGGGCAACTGGACCGCAGTGCCGATTAACGAAACCGAAGTGGTGGAGCGACTGGAATACACGCTACGCGAGTTTCATGAAAAGCTACGCGACCTGCTGATTTCTATGGAGCTGGCGCTGGAGCCGTCTGACGATTTCAACGACGAGCCGGTAAAACTGTCGGCATAACCCTGCTGCCATGCCTGATGGCGTAGCGCCATCAGGCACAATGCGACTTATCAGAACTGGTAGGTCAACCCTATTGCCACAATATCATCGTCATTAATGCCTAACGTGTTATCGCTATCAAGCTGATTGATTTTGTAATCTACAAACGCGGACATATTTTTGTTGAAGTAATAGGTTGCGCCAACGTCAATGTAATTCACCAAATCCTCACTGCCGACGCCCTCAATATCTTTGCCTTTTGACAGCACATAGCCTAATGACGGACGCAGACCAAAATCAAACTGATACTGGATAACCGCTTCGAAATTTTGGGTTTTATTGGCAAATCCGCCGGAAACTGGCGTCATGTTGCGGGTTTCTGAATAGAAGGTCGCAATATAAATATCATTCGCGTCATATTTTACACCCGTAGCCCAGGCTTCGGCTTTATCGCCCGTACCGCGGCGCTGCAGATTTTGCTCCCTGGTGCGATCGGAGAGAGTATAAGCGCCGCTGACGGCAAAATCGCTGCCGCCGAAATCATAGCTCACGGATGTGCCGAAGCCGTCGCCGTTTTGCTTTTTCACATCGCGATCTTCGTTTTTCCCCTGATACTGTAAGGTAAGATCCAGTCCATCAACGATGCCGAAGAAATCGGTATTGCGGTAAGTCGCCAGCCCGCTGGCGCGTTTAGTCATAAAATTATCGGTCTGGGCGGAAGAGTCGCCGCCGAATTCGGGAAACATATCCGTCCAGGCCTCAACATCGTACAGCGCGCCCAGGTTACGTCCATAGTCAAAAGAACCGATATCTTTTAATTTCAGACCAGCAAAGGCCAGGCGGGTTTTTTGCTGGGACGAATCACTTTCGGCTTTATTACCGGCAAACTCAGCTTCCCAGCGCCCGTAGCCGGTCAATTGATCGTTAATTTGCGTTTCGCCTTTAAAACCAAAACGAACGTAGCTTTGATCGCCATCTTTGCTGTCATAATCGCTCATATAGTGCATGGCTTTAACTTTTCCATACACATCAAGCTTATTACCGTTTTTATTGTAAACCTCGGCGGCGTGAACAGATGCTGATGCGATGATACTCACCACTATTGCCAGAGTGCTCTTATTCATTTCCATTCCTGTTTTAATTACGCGCTATGATTTGTCGGGAGACCCGGTAAAAAACAGGAAGGTTTTTAACGTTCGGTAATGAAAGATTTATGACAAAGTGAGAATTTTTTTAAAAAAATATGTTTAATTGTTGCGGTAATAAAATGGTCAAATTCTGCCGCTACGCTTGCTGATCCTGCGCAACAAAATTTCACGCTACGCGTACAGGTTGTTGGCAACCGGAGCCAGTCCTGCTAAAACGTTCATTTGGTCTTTATTTCTTATTTTGAACGGCAGAGAATCATGAGTGACAGCCAGACGCTGGTCGTAAAACTCGGCACCAGCGTGCTAACAGGCGGATCGCGCCGCCTGAACCGTGCCCATATCGTAGAACTTGTCCGCCAGTGCGCGCAGCTACACGCCGCGGGACATCGTATTGTTATTGTTACCTCTGGCGCGATTGCCGCCGGACGTGAACATCTCGGCTACCCGGAACTGCCGGCAACGATCGCCTCTAAACAGCTTCTGGCGGCGGTAGGGCAAAGCCGCCTGATTCAACTGTGGGAGCAGTTGTTTTCAATTTACGGTATCCATATCGGGCAGATGCTGTTGACGCGTGCGGATATGGAAGACAGAGAGCGCTTTCTGAACGCCCGCGATACGCTGCGTGCATTACTGGATAACCATATTGTGCCGGTTATCAATGAAAATGATGCCGTTGCGACAGCGGAAATTAAAGTGGGCGATAACGATAACCTTTCCGCGCTGGCGGCGATCCTGGCAGGCGCGGATAAACTGCTGCTGCTGACCGATCAGCAAGGATTATTTACCGCCGATCCGCGTAGCAATCCGCAGGCGGAGCTTATCAAAGATGTGTATGGCGTTGACGATGCGCTGCGCTCTATCGCGGGAGACAGCGTTTCCGGACTGGGGACCGGTGGTATGAGCACTAAGCTTCAGGCGGCAGACGTGGCCTGTCGCGCGGGTATTGATACGATTATTGCCTCAGGCAGTAAACCGGGCGTGATCGGCGATGTGATGGAGGGGATTTCCGTCGGCACCCGTTTTCATGCGCAAGCCTCGCCGCTGGAGAACCGCAAACGTTGGATCTTCGGCGCGCCGCCGGCAGGCGAAATTACGGTTGATGAAGGCGCAACCGCGGCAATGCTGGAACGTGGCAGTTCACTTCTGCCAAAAGGCATCAAAAGCGTGACGGGCAATTTCTCGCGGGGGGAGGTCATCAGAATTTGTAACCTGCAAGGGCGTGATATCGCTCATGGCGTCAGCCGTTATAACAGTGATGCTCTGCGGCGGATAGCCGGCCACCACTCTCAACAAATCGATGCGATTCTGGGCTATGAATATGGCCCGGTCGCTGTTCATCGTGATGACATGATTACTCGATAAGGAACAGGCATATGCTGGAACAAATGGGCATTGCTGCTAAAGCGGCGTCGTATAAGCTGGCGCTGCTCTCCAGCTGCGAAAAAAATCGCGTGCTGGAAAAAATAGCCGATGAACTGGAAGCGCAAATGGAAAGTATCCTCAGCGCGAACGTACAAGATGTTGAGCAGGCGCGAGCCAACGGCCTGAGCGAAGCGATGCTGGACCGCCTGGCGCTGACCCCTGCGCGTCTGAAAGCGATTGCTGACGATGTGCGCCAGGTCTGTAATCTCGCCGACCCGGTCGGGCAGGTGATCGACGGCGGTCTGCTGGACAGCGGCCTGCGTCTGGAGCGCCGCCGCGTGCCGTTGGGCGTGGTTGGCGTTATCTATGAGGCGCGTCCGAACGTTACCGTTGATGTGGCTTCTTTGTGTCTGAAAACCGGTAATGCGGTGATTCTACGCGGTGGGAAAGAGACGCATCGCACGAATGCCGCAACCGTTCGTGTCATTCAGAAGGCGCTGAAAGCTTGCGGTTTACCGGAGGCAGCGGTTCAGGCGATTGATAATCCGGATCGTTCGCTGGTCAATGAAATGCTGCGTATGGATAAGTACATCGATATGCTGATCCCGCGCGGCGGCGCAGGCTTGCATAAACTGTGCCGCGAGCAATCCACAATCCCAGTGATTACCGGCGGGATTGGCGTGTGCCATATTTTTGTTGATAGCAGCGCAGACATCGCCCCGGCGCTGAAGATTATCGTCAACGCCAAAACCCAGCGCCCGAGCACCTGTAACACGGTGGAAACCTTGCTGGTGCATCAGGACATCGCAGAACGCTTTTTGCCTGTGCTGAGCAAGCAGATGGCGGAGAGCGGCGTAACGTTGCATGGGGATGAAACCGTCATGCAGGCACTGCATGGCCCTGCCAAACTGGTGCCGCTGAAACCGGAAGAGCTGGATAACGAGTTTCTGTCTCTGGATCTGAACGTTGTGGTGGTCGAAAATATGGATGGCGCTATCGCCCACATTCGCGAACATGGTACTCAGCACTCCGATGCGATTTTGACGAGTGATATGCATAATGCTGCGCGTTTCGTGAACGAAGTGGATTCCGCTGCGGTTTATGTCAACGCCTCTACCCGTTTTACCGATGGCGGGCAGTTTGGGCTTGGCGCAGAAGTGGCGGTCAGCACGCAGAAATTACATGCCCGCGGTCCGATGGGGCTTGAAGCGCTTACCACCTATAAGTGGATCGGCTTTGGCGATGGTACGATTCGTGCGTAATTAATGTCGAGCGGTGCAAAAATAGCCGGTTGAGTAGCAAGGCTATTGACGCACCGCCCGGTTAGTTTTAACCTTCTATCCCGTGATTCACCCGCGTGAACACACCCTTCTCAGGGCCGATATAGCTCAGTTGGTAGAGCAGCGCATTCGTAATGCGAAGGTCGTAGGTTCGACTCCTATTATCGGCACCATCCCTTAGTATTTCCAAGTCATCTCAAATCAACAAAACCCTTTAAAAACATAGATATCACGCGATTCTTCGTCATTTGACGTCAACCCCTATCTCTTGAAATCAACATACAATTGGGGGCACAATCGGGGGCATGTTCTGTTCGGTCTAGGAAATGTGCCCCCAATGATGCTGAATGCCCGCAAGGTTGAAGCCGCTAAAGGAAAAGAGAAGAGCTATAAGCTATCTGATGGAGGTGGCCTGTACCTTCAGGTTGAACCTAATGGCTCGCGTTACTGGCGTATGAAGTACCGTTTTGCTGGTAAAGAGAAGCGCTTGTCCTTTGGTGTCTATCCAACAGTCACCCTCGCCGATGCCAGACAAAAACGCGAAGACGCAAAGAAACTACTCGTCGCTGGTGAAGATCCTGGCGAAGTGAAAAAAGCAAAGAAGCATGCTTTAAACGCAGCGATCGAGACACTTAACCCATTCAGAGAAGTGGCGTTAGAGTGGCACAAAATGAAATCTCCCAAATGGTCTGAGGGCTATGCTTCAGACATCATTGAGGCGTTTGAGAAAGACATTTTCCCGCATATTGGACACAGACCTATAGCCGATATTCAGCCCCTTGAACTGCTTGAAGTTCTGAGGTTGATAGAAGCACGAGGCGCTATGGAGAAAGCGAAGAAAGTCCGTCAGCGATGCGGGGAAGTTTTCCGCTATGCCATCGTAACGGGTAGAGCAATCTACAATCCGGCACCGGATCTTGCCAGTGCGATGCAAGGACATGAAGCAGTCCACTATCCATTCCTCAAAGCCAACGAGCTGCCGGAGTTCTTTACTGCCCTTAACGCTTATTCAGGAAGCCCAATTGTATTGCTGGGGGCACATTTACTTATCCTGACGGGTCTAAGAACAGGAGAGCTAAGAGCAGGTGAGTGGCGTGAGGTGGATTTTGATAATGCGGTGTGGGAGATTCCCAAAGAACGTATGAAAATGCGACGTGCTCATATTGTGCCGCTTTCAAATCAAGCATTAGTCCATCTTGAAACCTTGAAAGAACTGACTGGAAACTATCCTTTGATGTTTCCTGGGCGTAACGATCCAAGTAAGTGCATGAGTGAGGCCAGTATTAATCAGGTCTTTAAGCGTATTGGATATGCTGGCCGTGTTACTGGCCATGGCTTCAGACACACAATGAGCACTATTTTGCATGAAAAAGGCTTCAATAGCGCATGGATTGAAACCCAGCTTGCACATTTGGATAAAAATGCTATTCGGGGGATATACAATCATGCTCAGTATCTTGAGGGGCGTCGGGAAATGATGCAATGGTACAGTGATTTTATTGGTGGAACGGAGTCTTGAGTAATGGCAAATAATACTCTCAAGCTTCATCGAACTCATTATAGCATTAGTGAGACCGCTAAAATATTGGGCTGCGATGAGCAAGATGTTATTTATATTGCGGATGAAAAAGACATTCCATTGTCTCTAAGAATGTGTGGGCGATGGTCTTTTTCAAAGCATAAAGTAAGAGATGTGGACTCTTTTATTCAGAATATAAACTCTTTGAAAAAGGACAAAGATGGTTTTAGTTATATATCTGAGTTTAGTTTGATTAAGATTAATGAAGTTAAAAAAGATAAAAAACTGGTGCTGGCGAGTACAAAAGGCTATTTCCAAATGCCACCAAAAGTTAAAAGTGATTTCGTTTTTTATGAGGGGCAGTTCCCGGAGTACCCATCATTGTTGTCTCCTGCTGGTGCCACCTATTCTGAAATGGTCAAATATATTCAAATTGACTGGAAAAATGATGATGGATTTGGATATGAGGGAGATGCGTACCTGGAACGGGAAGATGTAAAGAAATTGCATCTAATATTAAATGATGATGTTTCTAATGATAAATATAAATCGTTATCAATTGCACAGCAAGAAAGACATGCTACCAAGAGAAATGAGATTCTAAGTGTAGCATTATATCTTTATAAAGAGGACATGGCATACCGAAAGGAAAATGCAGCAGCCCTTGCTGACCTTATCTTTAGTCGGGCTGAGGAATTTTGGCCTGATAAAAAAGAGCCTCCGCTATCACACCAAATTATTAGCAAACTAATATCATCTATATTCAAGAAACCCTCATTTACAAAAAATTAACGATTTTGGCGAGTAAGGAAATTTTTCTTACTCGCCTTTTTTATGTTTTTGAACGATGTTTTAATCCTCTTCGTTGATATAGATTGATACATAGAGAGGAACTCATTATGGGGTTTACTGATAATCGTCCATCTGCTGACTCGCTCATTGATATGAAATTCATTACATCTGATTGTCTGTTTACTGATAAATGGATTTATAAACTGATTTCTTTGGGACGTTTTCCTAAACCAATCAAGTTAGGTCGTATGTCTCGATGGCGTGCTGGTGACTACTATGCTTGGCGTGATAGTCATTCTTCAGAGTAAAAACATTAGTGTTAGACGTATTTATGAGGAGTTTATATGAATTACCGTCTACAACCGGCGGGGAATCAATACATATCCCTTCCAATTAAGAATGAATATGTTTCCGTGTTAGGGAACTATAAAGTAAGCCCGTTTAAAGAGACTCATAGCGACACGGCCTGTATTGTGCGTATTATTGAAATATTTTCACTGAATAAGCTGCGCACTAAAGGTGAAAAGCTGTATTCACTTACGGGGTTAACAGTACCTGATACGGAAGCTGTGGCGAATGAGATCAACCTACTCCTGACCCGTTATGCCCAGTTGTGTCGTCAGGAAGAGGAAAAGTTATCTTTCCGGCAGCGTGAAGTGACAAATGCGGAAGTTGCATGGAAAAGCACATTCTCAAAAAACGGCGTCAGTAGCATTGCTGAAGCCAAAACGAATAAAACGGGGCATGCTGAACGAGCGGATGCTGAACGGTGTTACCATCTGGCTGTTTCCCGGCTGAATGAGCAACATAGCCGACTGAGCACAATCAAGCTTTTACCGGGCGTACTGGCCGATGAAGTTAACTACATTGGTAAGGGAGTTGAGAAGCGTTTACTGAGCATATTTCCTCAATCCGGCCAGATCCCTGCTGATTTTATTTCTGTGTTTAATGACGGTGACGTTGTTCGTGATATTAAATTTATTACAGATGCACTCAAATCTTTGTCTGATTCTGTGAATGAAATTATTAGCCGTTGTAGCGTTCCAACTGATCGTTATGTATTAAATAACGGTGGAATGGCAAGAACTATGGCTTACAGGGAGTACTATCGAGCAGATAATTATGTATTACGTTCAGTCGTAAGTGACCGGGATTATGTTGAGCATGTAATGAAATACAATCGGGTTACTGAGTACAAAAATAAAATCTTTTCTTAAATACTAAAAAAGGTGAGAAACTATGTATGCCTTCAAAACTGAAAGGCCGGACGCAGCACGTCGTTATCATAATAAATTCGTTATTGGCACTAACTATCAGGAGGAATCAAAAAGACGCTTTGCATTAAGCGAACCCACTGAAAATATACTGCGTACCTCAATTCTGGAATCCGGGTGGCTTATTAAAAATATCACGCTACGTGATGTTAACGCCGTGTCAGGTAATGCCGTCAATATTGGTGCCAGTGAACTGCATACCGGACGTGTGGATGGTGGCCGTTTCCACAAAAAAATGGCAGTCAATGGTACGGAGTTCTTTCTGACAGAGACGGATACCTGCGCCCGGATCAGCTATTCCGATATGTCTCATATTTACCATACCGGCGTGCCGGATGAGTTTGAGAAAACGGTTGAGAGCTTTTTTGCCCAGGCATATGCGCTGGACATGCTGCGGGTCGGTTTCAATGGTGTGTCGATTGCAAATACTACAAACCCGGAAATCAATAAAAAAGGAGAGGATGTCAATATTGGCTGGCATGCACTGGCGAAAGCCTACGGGAACGGGAAGCAAATCATCTCTGAGCCTGTCACTTTGGGAGAGTCTGGCACCTGGAAAAATATTGATGCGCTGGCCAACCATCTGATTACAGAGCTTATTGCTGAGCAGTTTCATGAAGATCCCCGTCTGGTTGTACTGGTTGGGGCAGAGCTGGCAGCACATCAACGCCTGAAGTTATTTAATGCCGCAGACCGCCCGGCTGATGTGAATGCTGCACAGATGGCTACAAGTTCTGTTGCTGGCCGCTTTGCGTTTATTCCCCCGTTTATGCCGGGTAAGCGTCTGGCAGTAACAACGCTGGATAATCTGCATATTTACACCCAGGCGATAACACGCTGGTTTCGTGCTGAGTTTGATGATGAAAACAGCGAATACGTGCATTCCTACCTGCGCAATGAAGGCTATGCACTCGGTGAACCTGAACTGTACGCGGCTGTCGATGAGAGCGCCCTGACGTTTGCGGATTGACTTAGCGACAGAAAGACCCGCTCAGAGGCGGGTCTCGTTTACAGCATCAGGAAAAATGAAGAACTATTTTTAAGCAGAGGCTTAAGCATGCCAGCGTTAATTAATCCAGGCAATGATCAGTTTTCGGTTATAAATTTCTTGCCTCACCAGGAATGCGCGGGATATAGTTTAAAGGTTGCCGCAAAATCGGCAGCCGGGCGTGGAAACCCGAGTAATCTAACGGCGACACCAGACGCGCCATGCGTCTTTTTTTGTGTCTTTGCCTTTGTGCACCTGTTACCTGTACAGCGGTTTCTTTACTGTTGTAGCTATCGTGTAATGGTGGCTCAGGCGGGGCTGACCTCGGTCAGGCCGGTATCCGTTAGAGCCGGTATTTCCACCCCCGTCTGGGCTACCACCCATGAGCGTGGAAACTCCGGTGGTAGCGTTACCCGCTATCTAACGGAGGTTGCCATTATGGCTACAGTCCCTGCTTTATCTCACCCTGAATTTACCTTTGTCTTTCTGGCTGTCCGCCGTACAGACTGTGATGCCCGTCCACGTCCTGTGCGTGTAATCGCAGACTGCGAGCATGCTGCACGCCTTAAACTTGCCACTGAATTTATCCTGAGCTTTGCTGCCCGTATCCCTGTGAAAAACGCCGGGGAGGTGGTTGCATGAAATCCATGAATTTTAAGCAAGGCTGCATATTGAGTGAACTGGGGGAGAGTCGTCTGTTACGGGCGGCACTGGCCAGTGAGTTTCTTGCAGAAGTTCTGTCCGTTCCCACAGTGAATGGCGCGAGAACTGTTTCAGCAGAAGGCGCTGCGGCTTTAGTGGCCTGTATTGCCGAACAACTGGATGGCGTTGTTAAGGAAACCAGCACAATTAAGGGAGAGATGCGCGATGAATAATAATCAAAATTTAAAGGCGCATGCTTTACGAACAGCGGTCTTACGGTACTACATTGCTGATGCATTCATTTCCTTAATGGAGCGTGTTCATAATGAACCTGTTTATATTGAAGATGGCGAACGAATAGAACTCACCCACGAAAAAGTGGTGAGCAATATTATTTACCATATTGAAATGCCGTGGGTGAATGAGTTTGGGGCTGATGCTGGTTGCATACTGGCCGCAGAGAAACTGGAAAAAATGCTTAAACCAGGCTTTATGTCAGAAAATATTCGCCTGTCAGTTTTTGGTGTCACAGAGATGCGTGAGGTTTACCGGGATATTATTTTCGGTGCACCTGATGGCGAACTACCCGAAGGTTTTGAATTTGTGAAGCCGGAAGGTCAGGAGGTGCTGCTGTGAAAACACAGTCTGTATCCACGATTTCCGGGGCTGCGATTGGGCGCTGGCCTTATATCCTGTCAGCATTAGGTATCAAAGTACCGTCCGCAGGACATCATGGGGCTTGCCCTGCCTGTGGTGGCAAAGATCGCTTTCGACTGGACGATAAAGCGGGGCGTGGGACGTGGTTTTGTAATCAGTGCGGTCATGGCGATGGTCTTGATCTGGTTCGTCTGGTGACAGGAAGAAAGATAAAAGAAGCCGCCGGGATGGTATCTGAGGCGCTTGCATTACCCGAAATACAGGAGAAGCCCGCTTTGCCAGCCAGGAAAAAGGCCGCAGGAAAAGAAGCGGGTGCGGAGCGATATACCAGACTCAGACAGCAGTCCTGCAATGGTGAGCCGGTCTATCTGACAAACAAGGGCTTACACGGGTATTCACTTCCCTTGCTGTCACAGCCTTTGAATCTGGCCGGAATAACATTTTCCTCCGGTTCATTACTGCTGCCGTTGACGGATATTTCCGGGAATATTACCGGTGGTCAGCTTATCAATCCTGACGGGGATAAAAGTCTGCTGCCAGGTAGCCAGCTGTCTGGCTCATTCATTGCCCTGACCGATATACCCGCTGAAACACCTGAACAGGTGATTATAACTGAGGGTTTTGCCACGGCGCTTACCGTCAGTCTGCTGACTGAAGGATGGATCGTGGCGGCTGTCGCTGCCACCAATTTACTGAAGGTGACGGAGCAGATCCGAAAACGCTGGCCGGAAACCCGGATCATTCTGGCCGGAGATAATGATCTGGCTGACGGGAAAGAAAACACCGGGCGTATTCAGGCAGAGAAAGCCGCCAAAACGGTGGATGGCTGGGTAACGCTCCCTCCGGTACGCCATAAGGCTGACTGGGATGATTATCGGCAGGAAGTGGGGAAAGAACGGGCGAGAGATGCCTTTCGGGAAGAAATGACGCTGCATGGTAAAGGGCAGACCCGTTTACCAGAAGGGTTCCGGCTGACAAAAGAATATTTGTGGTACGACAAGCTGGTTAATAAGTCTGATGGCGATACGGAGATACGTAATATCAAAATTTCCAGTCCGTTGCGGGTGACGGCAATCACCAGTGATGCTGATGGGAGTAATTACGGGCGTTTGCTGGAATGGGAAGATACCAACGGAAACAGCCGTAAATGGGCAATGCCGATGGAGATGCTGGGTGGCAGCGGGGAAGAACTGCGCCGCGTTCTGCTGGTTAACGGGCTTTCTTACATCAACATTAACGGTATGGCCAGAGCATTCCTGATGGAATATATCTCGCTGTGTAAACCGGACAGAAAAGTTACCTGTGTAAATAAAACGGGCTGGCACGGCGGGGTTTACGTTCTCCAGGATGAAGTGATAGGTCGCGAAGCCCAGTCAGTCATCTTACAAACATCGAGCGTGCAGGGGCGTGATTTTCGTGTCAGCGGCACATCAGAGGACTGGCGTGAAAATATAGGCCGTTACTGCATAAATAATGCCCGTCTTGCCTTTGCGGTGAGTCTGGCATTTGCTGCCCCCCTTCTGAAACTGGTTGGTATCGGCGGTGGAGGTTATCACCTCAAAGGGGAATCAACAGATGGTAAAACCACGACGATGAAAGTGGCTGCATCAGTATGTGGTGGAACAGATTTCTGGCATACGTGGAGGGCGACGGGGAATGCATTAGAAGGAACAGCGAGCCGCCGCAATGATGCCACGCTGATGCTGGATGAAATCCGGGAGGTTGACGGCAGGGAGGCGGGGAATATCGCTTATATGCTGGCTAACGGGCAGGGCAAAGCCAGAGCCAGAACAGATGGTTCGGTAAGGGAAACCAACCGCTGGAATCTGTTGTTTCTGTCCACCGGGGAACTGTCACTGGTGGAACATGCGGCAAGCGCCGGGGAACGTACGTATGCCGGGGTTGAGGTCAGAATGATCCAGATCCCAAGTGATTCAGGCAAATATGGCGTGTTTGAAGAACTTCATGGTTTCAGTAGCGGGAAAACCCTGGCTGAGCATCTTGAGCAGCACGTAGCGCATTATCATGGTGCACCATTCCGCGACTGGCTGCATTGCCTGACCGCTGATCTGCCGGAACTGACCAGTCAGGCGAAAGCCTTATTGAAAGAGTACACCCGAAGGCTGACGCCGGAAAATGCCGGGAATCAGGTTGGCCGGGCTGTTACCCGTTTTGCTCTGGTTGCGATGGCCGGGGAGCTGGCCACAAAAGCGGGCATCACAGGATGGCCGGAGGGAGAGGCCTTTCGTGCCGCTCAAAGTTGCCTGGCTGCATGGATGGCTGACCGGGGCCATACAGCTAATCAGGAAGATAAAGCGGCACTTGAACAGGTACGGGACTTCATGACGCGTAATCAGTTCAGTCGGTTTGCTGACTGGAATGACGACAGGAACCGGCCTGTTTCAATGATGGGATTCAGAAAAGTCGATAAAGGAGACAACGTGACCGAGCCGGTTGTGACGTTCTACGTGCTCCCGTCAGGCTGGAAGGAGATCTGTAAGGGATTTGACTCGCGTAAGGTGGCCAGGTTGTGTGTGGACGCGGGCTGGCTGAAACCCGGTGAAGATGGCCGGACGCAAAACAGCATTCGCCTGCCAGAAATAGGGCTTAAACGTGTGTACCAGTTCAATACACAGGTACTGGGGAGCGCCGAACCTGAGTAATCATCGCGTGAGTCTTATTTTTATGAGGTAACACTGGTAACAGAGGTAACACCCATTACTGATGCGGTTCTTCAGTGTTACCAGTCAAAAATACTGACTGGTAACACTGGTAACAAAAAATGGTGTGTTACCACGCGTTACCTCTTGATTATGCTAACTGGTAACAGATTAAATCCTTTTAAATCAATAGCGTTACACGTGTTACCAGTGTTACACGTTCAGAACAAGAGGTAGGGATCCAAATCCCTTCTTCTGGCGGGCAACAGTATAGGGCACAGAACGATGAAGATGATGAGAATGTACTGCCCCACATGTCAGGCAGTAGCGCGGATAGGTAAAACAAACAGGAAACACCCACAACTGTACGATGTGTACTGCTATTGCTCTAATGTGGAGTGCGGTCACTCGTTTGTGATGAATGTTGCTTTCTCCCATTCCGTTAGTCCAAGCGCGCTGAACGGGCAGGGAAGGGTTAAAGAGCTAATTGATGCAATTCCACCCGAGGAACGGGAAAAGGCTTTAAAGTTGCTGCTGGCTGCGCAAAAGAATGGGTAAAGTATGCGTCGGGAATGGCCGATCCGTTCCCGAAATCTGAACACAGGATTTCAGTTTATACGGACATAAAATTATTATTTTTCAGATTGTTATGTTTTTCATGTTTCACAAACCTTCATAAAATCACACACCTAAAATTAATTATCTATTTAATATCATAGGGTTGCGTATTCAGGTCATAGATACTACGGATAGTAAAACTGAAAAAAGCTGAAATTCTTTTCATTCTTTTCAGTTCCTGCCTCGCCGTGCATCCCCAGCACGGGCGCGGGCTGGCGGTATCGTTTGTAAAAAAACACAACTGAAAAATTTTAGTGATATGAAAACCGCAGGCGGGTGCGGTGTAGTGCGATTTTGGTCGAGAAGAAAAATTTTTGATAAATTGCTAAAAAACAAAAAACTCGATCACATTTAACCTAACAGCCTTGTTGCAATAGTGTCGGGTTAAGTGTCATGATTTTAAGGAAGATACTCATCAACTTAGTCACTGTTGGGGCTTACGGAGAAGGCATGGCGAGCAAAGCTATTTTAGTAAATTTGGATGCAATGATTAAGCGTGCAGATTTTGCTGCTGAGACTGATGACGAAACGACTTTTGATACAATAAATAGTATTTCGGTTAGAGATTTGAATGATTTCACTGCTATTTTAAGAAAGCCTGATTTTCAACGTGAGACAAATCACTGGTCACCTAATCAAGTGGTATCAATGCTTGAAAGTTATGTAAATGGTGATTTGATACCGGCAGTGATTCTATGGAAAAGTTCATATATATTCGTGATTGACGGAGGTCATAGGCTAAGTGTTTTGAAGGCCTGGATTGAAGATGATTATGGTGATGGTCCGTTGTCATTAAAGTATTTTGGCTCTGAAATTTCAAAAGAGCAAAGAAGTATTGCAGACAAAACCCGAAAACTTATTAATGAGCGAGTCGGAAGTTGGAGTCACTTTAAACAACGGTTATTAGATGAAGATATATCTGCAACTGAAAGGAATAAAATAACAAATATTTTGACTAGAGGATTAACAATCCAATGGGTTAAAGGAAATGCCGATAAGGCAGAAAGTTCATTCTTTAATATCAATATGCAGGGTACGCCTCTTGATGAGGTAGAGGAATTACTTTTAAAAAACAGACATAAACCTACATCTATATCGGCACGAGCGGTAATTCGAGCAGGGAAAGGACATCGTTATTGGTCTGCATTCAGTCAAGATTATTCAGATAAAATAGAAAAGGCTGCTAAAAAACTTCATACTATATTGTTTGATCCTGATTTAAATACTCCTATTAAGACTCTTGACTTACCACTAGGGGGGGCTAGAGGAGTAAGGGTTGCTATTCAATTACTTATCGATTTCATTCTTATTGCAAATAGAGATCAGCAAGGTAATCCTAAATCTTTAGATAAACAGGATGATGATGAATTGGGGGCTACAACTATCCAGTCGCTGACTAATGCAATTAAACTGGCAGAGGTTATTACAGGAAATGGTGATGGTAGCTTAGGTTTACATCCAGCAGTATATTTTTATGGGCCAACGGGTAGGCATACCAGTCCCATGTTTTTAGGTACTTCAGCTTTAATTGCTGAAAAACTAAATAATAATGATAAAGGATTTTTCAAAAGATTCACAGCTGTTAGATCTGATTTAGAGTCTATTTTAGTTAAAGATAAAGAGTTGATCTCTATGATTATTCAGAAGAATAGCCATAGAGCAAGGGATGTTAAATATAAAGAGTTTTTGGATAAGTTAATAAAAAGATTAGAACTGAGTGATGAGGTTACTGAAGCAGAGTTAATTCAACTTGCTGGTCTTCAAGGGAAGATTGTTGCTGGGGATCTTGCATCAAAATCGAAGAAGTTCAGTGATGATCAGAAAAGTAAGATATTTATTAATGCAGCACTAATTTCTGCGATAAAGTGCCCTATTTGCAAAGGTTATTTGGATACCACCAAATCAGTGTCATACGATCATGTCATTAGAGTTAGGGAAGGAGGGGTTGGAAGTAGTGATAATGGTCAGTTGACTCACCCTTATTGTAACCAAGCGATTAAAAACTGATAAATATCATAAGTAAAGTTTAGTAGATATAATTGCTAAAAATGTGGTTTTGAGTGTTTTAAAGGTGTCATACATGAGGACGGTATGACACCTTCATTTATCAATTGTGCCTTAATGTGTATAGGAGCATAAAGTTACAGTGATAGTTTGCAGCCTTCATTGATGGGGGCATTTTTGGGGGCATTTTTTGTTTTATTTATAAAAAAGTTATTATTTATCATGCTATTGCTTTTCTGATTTGTTCCTATTATCGGCACCATCTCAATCAAGTAGTTACAAACTTTTCTTTCATAACAATCTTCTCATTTTCTTTCTCGCGTACTTGTTTTGCATGGTATAGATGTCTATGAGGACGTCAGTCCGGAAAGCATTCGTTCTGCATGGTATGCCTTTCGTTATTCTCAGGGGCTGCTAAGCCTGTGACAACGGGCATCGAAAATAATTTTCGCGGTTATATGATGCGTAATAATAATACGTTCTACACATTAATTGAGTCAGATAATGAAAACGTATGGGATATGTCTGTTGAGGAGAAGGGAACTCAACAGAACAAAGATGCCGTGCAAAAAGAAAAATATCAGCTTAATGCTATTTTTGACAATGGTACATGCT
Source organism: Salmonella sp. 2018103 (assembly GCF_026247685.1). Classification (NCBI taxonomy): domain Bacteria; kingdom Pseudomonadati; phylum Pseudomonadota; class Gammaproteobacteria; order Enterobacterales; family Enterobacteriaceae; genus Salmonella; species Salmonella sp. 2018103. The sequence goes on along the minus strand of NZ_CP111029.1, from coordinate 3,450,013 downwards.
GAATTCTGGCTTGTCTCAGGGATACGACCGTATCCCTGAATATTTCCCATCAAAACTCAGGAATAAAATCACTCTTACTAATATATTTTTCCAGTATGGCGGTATATTGTCGCCAGTTCCCGGAGTCATTGATTACTGCATAATTTATCGATGCTCCCGGCGTTGGCGAGCGTGTTAGCGGCACATCAAGTGCTGTTTTCGGCGCAACCATGATATCGCCGATACTTTTCTTGTCATCCGTCGTTAGCGTTAAACTCATATACCACGAGGTGGGGTTAACTATCCGTATAGTATTCTCTTTAGCAATAAAACGTAATTTTTTCTCCTCCGCTTCCGTTGGCGCTTTTAGCCCGGTCGGGCGAATTAAAATTTTTAGCCGCAAACGAAGCGGTAATACCAGTTTTCGCGGGTTGTTTTTAATGTCATGGGGGAGTGGCGGTATCTGATAAATGTTTAGCCAGAAGAGACTCTCCCGGTCCGTTGCCAGCTGCTGGCGGGAACTCAGGAGCAGGCGAAGCGTTCTCAGTTCTCCTGGCTGCATTTTAAATACCGGCGGCAGCGCCACCAGCGGCGTTTTGCTGTTATCCGGAGAGGCGTCAATGTTTCCGGCGTCGGTCCATACCTGTAACAGCATCGGCGTTGTATTATCGTTGGATAATGTCAACGATTGAGCGACCTCATCTGAAGCAAAAATAATTCGGGTTCTGTCAATATTAACGGCAGCTTGTGCCGGGCCATACCATCCCGTCAATCCAAGTAGCGTTAATATGACTTTACTGAAAACTAACCACTGCCTGTAATTGCGCATTCACGCTTCCTGCCGTTACTGTTTGTCCGCCGATCGCCTCAAGCGAGGCAGTAAAATCACCGCTGTAGGTTTCTACTGAACCGGATGATACCCGTGTAGTTAAATCTTTATAGCCATACCAGCCTCGGGCGTTGCCAGTGCCTGTCTTGATCCGATCGGGTAACAGGTTAATCGGCGTACCGGCATCGTTATAGATGCGGATACCCACTCCGGAAGCTACGCCAGGTTCGCCATAATGGGTGTCCAGTAGCCACGACAGACCGCCTGCGGATGTGGTTAGCCCCAGGCGACGCGCCGCCGCCACGGCGGTGGGTTGATTAACGACAAACCCCATTGCGACATTAGCGGCGCTGGTGGACGGGAGGGCACTGGACACGGCACCGGACTCACATTCCAGGCTGACGTGGAAAGGCGCCTGGCTATTGCCTCCGGCGGCTAATATGCCGACGGCGACAGGGGGAATTTTGACGATCGCAGGATAATCTGTGATTTTACATAACGCGCCGCGAACATAGGTGACGCTATTATATGTACTCCATGCCCCGGGCCAATAGCCGGGCCAGCCATAATAATCGCTGGCATGATCCAGTCCCGCTTGGATCCGCTCGGTAATCAAGCCTGGGCCTTTAAAGGCGATATAACCCCGAGGCTGCGTCCAGGTATCTCGGTCCATTGGATTCTGGTAGGCAAAATATTTTCTTGAGTCAATTTTAAACATCTCATATAACACGTTGCTAAACGCGCTGGCAGGAATATAAATATATTTGTCATCCTGAAACCAACTGTCTGCGGTAAGTTGGCGTTCTTTCCAGAAACGGCTGTAATATTCGCCGGTACTGAGGTTTGTCATACGGACAGCAACATTACGCTCCACATCATAATAGGCGCCTTCTACTTCGGGAGTAAAAAATGCCCCCGCAAAAGCGCTATCGCCATTTGTCGAATACATCTCATAGAGCTTCCCGGCATCGGCGGAATCGCAGCGGTAAAGTACCTGCTTACTGGAATAGGGCGTTCCGGTGGCGGCCGTCAGGAAGTTACCGATCCCACTGGCCAATAGTGTGCCGGAGGGTTGAAATGTTTCACTATTACTGATGCTAATCACCGTTGGCAAACCGATATTACCGGTATTCGTGTCAGTTGCGCCGATCCAGTTTTGCGCCGTGTAGCCCGCTTTTATCGCCGCGTCAGAGAGCGCGCTCTTATTGGTGACTTTGATACATGACGACCATGTTCCGGCGCTGACGAACAGGCTGGTGATAAACAATAGCGTTCGGAAACTAAAAAGCATTGTGCTATTCCTTCTCGCAGATTTTGTTCAGATAGAGAAACGGTTCTTTGGTGTGAAGATCTAGTTGGTAGGCAACCCGGCAACGCTGGTTTGCCCCTGTTCCCCAGCGCACCAGTAGAGAACCCGACGGATGGGCGATACGGGCATAAATCTGCCCACTCTGGCCGACCATGCCGATGTTTGTGCCTTCACCGTTGAAAACATCAGCGCCCATTGGCGGTATGCCGCCATCCGGCATCTTCACGGAGATCAGCACCGCTTTGCCGCTGATAGTGGCGAAATTGACACGCGCGATGGCGCCAGCATAGGGCACAATCTGCTGACTTCCTCCCGTCAGTTCGGCATCGCTGCGCATCTTACGGGTATCGAGCGTAACGTTATTGACGCGGTAAGGAGATAACGAAGGCAGAATGGCGTAACCAAAGCGATCAACCACAGCGCCCTGGCCATTTTGTACGATCGCGCCCTGCGCGCCATCGGCATGAATAAGCGCAAAGGTATCGCTGGTATAGGGGCCAGCCGTCAGACCTCCAGAGTGAAGTACCAGGGTGCCGGACGCGCCCAGCCCTTCCTGACGATAGTTATCACCCTGGTCATAGTTGGCGCGAAGTGCGCCAAACCGGGTGTTCTGTTGTAGATTACCGCCAAACGTCGTTGGCGCGCTGCTATCGCTATTACTATTGCGATAACGCTCGTAGCCGCCATAAACCGACCATGACAGGTCGCTGTTTTCACCGCTACTGCCGGTCATGGATATGGTTGAGGAACGGCTTTGACTGGACTGGTTATAATTCATGGCGACAGACGTTCTGTTTTCGCCCCAATCCAGCGGTATAGAGACATTAAACGACATTGTGGTTTCGGTATATTTTTGTCGGCTACTCACGTCCAGTGGTTCGTTAACGCCGTGATAAAAGCGATCGTAATCCCAGGTGGTGCGCTGTCGTGCGATATTCACCCCGTAGCTTATATTCCGCCACTGGTTGCTATACCCCATTTGTAGCTGTGTTATACGCGATTGGTTATTGTAGTAGTCTGCGGTGCTGGCGCTGAGGTTAAGCGTGCCAAGCCGTCCTAACGGCTGGCTTACCGTCGCGGACAGGCGATTGCGCTGATGCAGCGTGTCGGAGTAGTAATCAATCCCCGTTTTTGCTTCCCGGCGTACGCCGAGCACGTCCTGAAGATCGCGAAAGCCGTTGGTTGAATAACGATAAGCCGCCAGTACCAGGTTAGTGCCGGTGGTAAACGTTTTGCTGTAACTGAGTTCCGCGCGCCAGCCTTGCTGGCGATCATTATGCTCTGCGCGCGCATTCGACCAGGTGGCGTTAAGGCCGAACGCGCCCATATCGGTGGCCCAGACACCGCCCGCCAGCCATGCCTGGTAACGCTGCGCAATTCGTGAACCGAGGTTGAGGGTAATGGTGTTATTAACGCCGTGCTGGAACGTTCCCTCAAAGAAACGATTTTCAATATCGTAGTACTGACGAACCCTGCCGAAGGCCAGCGAATAGTGCCAGTTACCGGGGCGAACCGAATCCGGCACGGAAGAATAAGGCACGGTGAAACGTGAGGTTTTACCGCTGGCCTCGATAACCTCTACCTCCAGATCGCCTTGATAACGGGTGTTGTACAGATCGTCAATATAAAATGGGCCCGGCGGAACGTTGGTTTCATAAATCACTTTCCCCAGTTGTTTTACTACCACGTGCGCGCTACTGGCCGCTACGCCCCGAACTTCCGGCGCATAACCGCGTTTGCCCTGCGGGCGCATCCGCTCGTCGGTGACAAGTTTAGCTCCGTTAAAAGACAGACTGCCGAATAAGCTGGAGTCCGTATAGCTATCGCCCAGCGACAGAATACTGTTAATAGACGCGACAGGTCTTTGCACCCAGGTTCGAACGCTATTATAGCGCCAGGCGCTTCCGCTCTGGTTGCTATTGGCATAGCGCAGATTACTTTGATGACGGACCTGCCAAAGTCCGAGGTTAACGCCCATGTTTAAACCGCTCCATAAGTATTGGTAGCGATAATGGCTGTCGGTATTTTCGGTGTGGGTCCAGTTTGTGTTATGGCGTAAAAACAGCGCCAGCGCGCCGCTATCCCACTCTGAAGGGGAGATATAACCGCGCGGTTTGTGCGTAAGTTCGGTCATTGGAATCGTCAGCAACAGGCGAAGCGTGGCGCTATCAAATTGCCAACCGGCATGAGGTACCCACTCCCTGAGCGGGCGACACTCGGTCGCAGCGTCGGTCGCGGGAAGTGATTTTATCTGTGCCGCTTTCATCACCGATAAGGGCAGGCAGGGTTCCGTCTGTTGACCCTCTTTTACAGCATCAAATCGAATATTAGTGCTCGCTGTTACCAGCGTGCCATTAACGTAAACGTCGGCAAGATAGTCTCCGGAAGGCGTTTGCTGTTCATTAAAACGGGCAATATTTTGTCCGTAAGTGGCCCCCTGAAGTAGCGCAGGATCAAAATAATACTCTTCACCCTGCGCGGAGCCTGAGCAAACTATGGCGATCAATAGCGCAAGGCTTTTGCGGTTCAAATTAATGGTGGGGGACATCGTAGCTCTCGCTTATCCTTGCGCCCAGGTCGTTAACCAAAGTAACGGTGACTGTACCGGAGAAGGATTTGAGTGACCGTTTGCCCGGCAGCCACCAGGTTTGACTGGAAAAAGGGGCAATCATGTCAGCATCCAGGTTATACGAAGCGCCGTTCACTTTTACATTCAGGTTACTTAAAGAGGCAAACCAGGGCTGCGGATTAACAATAACAATACCGCTTTTTCCGGAACCCTTATTTACCGTTTTAATCTGTAGTTTTTTCGCCAGATTATCAGGTTTACCTAGCCCGTCAGGACGATAGAAAAGTTTTATTCTTGAGCGCAGCATCACCAACATTTTATTTTGCCCGCCGTCGCTGCCAATATTCGTTGGTGGTACCTGTAATACGTTAAACCAGAATACTGACTCACGATCCTGCGGCAATTTTTTCGTGTTGTTATAAATTACGCGTACAACCTGGCCTGCTTTGGGTTGAATACGAAATACCGGCGGCGTGGCAATGAACGGCATCGCGCTACTATTTTCCGGGCTGGTATTCATATCGCCATCGTCAAACCAGGTTTGTACGATATAAGGTATTGCATCATTATTTTTTAACTGCACATCTACGGAGGAGGCTGTTGATGGGTAAATTATTCGGCTACCCAAAATAGTAACGCTCGCCCACGATGCTGTGGCGGGTAGGGCCAGCAATAGAAAAACTATTAAGTAATATAATGCGGAATGTCGGGTATCCATTTTCATCTCAACAACTCCCTGGCGATTGAAAATGGTCTGGCGTTTCAACGCCAGACCGTAGCGACAATTATTTATACGAAACGGCGTATTGAAGGGTGGCAGCGACTGTCCCAGCCTCTGCTTTCCCGGTAGAGTAATACCGCGCGGTATAAGTCGCGCTCGCTTCAGAAGCATTTGGTTCCAGCTGTAGGTCGCCGTCGCCAGTAAAGCCGCCGGTCAGATTGATTGGCTCCCCTGAAGTGTCGAGTAATTGGACTTCAACATTTTTCGCGCTGCCAGTATTACCCAGGTTACCGTTACTGGTGACCTGATTACCGACAAAGACAGTGGAAATTTTTGTTGTTTTGTCCTTAGAGCCGGTACACCCGGACAGCCCAATATCAAACGTTATTGGCCCCGCAGTTTTCCCTTGTTCTGATAAATCTTTAGTACTTACTGTTGGCAATAACACGACGGGTTTAGCCTGATTACCATTAATCACGACAGAGCATGTTTCATCAGAGACTTCCCCTTGAAAGGTGATGGTGTTATCAGAAACAGCCATCGCGCTGCTGGAGACAAGAAGCGAGCCTGTGATCATTGCTAAATATTTTTTCATAGACATATGATAATGTTCCTGTATTAATCTTTACTTTTTCAGGACGAGTGCAATTCGCCCGAATGTTTCGTGCTTATGGAGGAGTGGTAAAAATAACGATCATTAACTCTATTTTTGGATGTGAGCTATACCCTCCTGACTATTGATAATGCGATATAAAACAAACAGACTTATTTCTCTTATCATGAAATAGAGCGATAAGCGCTTTCGTCCATACATCTCATTAGTACAACTGATAGTGTTATCATTTGATTGAGTGTAATCCGATAACAATTCTCTCCGCGTCTGAATAGATAGACTATGTTGCAATACAAACCTGCACATTTTTGCTATGTAAAATCCGCATCAGTTAAACCTCCCGATGGATAATACGATGGTGAGATTAAGGTAAATTTTCTGAAATGTGCTTCTGAAACAGTATAATTAGTCTTACTTTTTTCTTACTTTTGGCCTTTCAGAAGTTTCCTGAGTTTGCGTTAAGGTAAAGAAAAGTGTTCAGATTTACCTATAACTGTTTGATTTGTAATGTGCGGGTAATACTTGTGTCAATTATTGTTTACTATAAGTGAGACTTATAAGTTAAACTCAGGTTAATTAGGGGGCTGAATTCTTTTTTGAGCATGATAATATGTCGTCTGAATGATGGATGCAGTTACCTTTAGGATTGTCATGAATGAAAGCATATTTTTACTTGATAAGCGTGTTGTATTTGATAGTACGAAGATGACCTTATCGCATGGTAATGAGATAATCAGAATATCAGAAGCTGAGACCCATCTGCTTCTTGCTTTTTGGCATGGTCTTTACAAAAAAGAAGATATTATTCATTTTGTTTGGGAAAATCGTGGAGGCTGCGTCTCAGAATCAAGTTACTATAAACTCATTAATCAAATGAGAAATGATTTTAGTAGCATCGGTCTACAGCCATCTGATATCGTAACTCGCCCTCGGGTGGGGGTGTCGCTGTCTGTTGCCATTGAACCTATAAAAAAAATCACCTCCCTAAAGGTGAGTGATGAAAACGTTAAGGGCACCCCGACTCGGGAGAACATATTTTACAAAATTAAACGTCACAGCGTATTTGTGGTATTAACAGGAGCCATTCTTCTGGCATTGCTCTATGGTGTATTTACTATATATAAAGCGCCTGTTCGTAACAGCTCTGATAGTTTTTTTACATATCTTGGCGAATATAACGATTATGCAATCTATAAAACAAAAGAGGATAAGGTCACATTAAGTGAAGTAGTTTTTGCTTTTAACTCTCTAAAAATTAAAATTTACCGGCAAAATGGACGCCATCTTTATTATATCAGGGAGCCTAACATGAATATTTTTCTGCAATGCTTAAATCCTGTTGAAATGGCGGTGCCAAAATGTATTACAGTAAAAGAACGTTACTGATTATATTTGTAATATTTATCGCCATTGTCGCAATCGGATCGGTAATAGCGCTTGAGTGGGTAAATCGTGACTCTTATAGAACCAATAATCTTATATGCACGACAAAATCAGAAGCGTATATTGCGCCACGAAAATTGTACATGGATGGTGGACTTGTGCTGGATCTTAAATCCGGCAGGATTACCCTACACTACGATGTTACTACCGATACGAAAGAAAAACGGCTTTTTTTTCGTGACATCTGCATCAGCAAACTGCGCAGAACGGGTATGAAAACATTTACTTTTAAAGTTAATTCAGTTAAGACTTTTGAGTCTGATACTGCTGGCGATTTGTTTTCCTGGTTGAGACTGTTACAGCCTGGTACGATTAATGAGTTAAAGATGGTCAAAATTGGGAAAAATACCTACATGTTTTCGCTTAATCGGCATTTGTATAATGTGTGTACCACCAGTAGTAACGTTGAGTTGTAGCCAATAATTCCTGTATTGATGGGAATTCGTTCCGTGATGGTTATGCCTCATCAGGCAGCGAACCTGGTATCAGGCTAACATATTGAATGCGTCTGTATTTTGGATATCTGCTATCGCTTATTTTAACGATAGTATCCTGCACCTGTTGGGTATTGATATTTTCTTGTCTATTTTCGGCACAGGGAGTGCCATCTTGCTATCATTAAGAACGTATAACCTATCTCTCAATATTGCTTTTCTATATTAATGTTACTTTAGTTATCTTATAAAAGCATACAGTGGCAAAAGGAAGGCCGGTAAGAGGGCAATGATTTGAAAGTAAGAAAGCTATTTCTGATGTTGTTTATTGCCGTTCCACTGATCGTCATGATATTGGTGGGGTTACTCGCGGGTATCTTCCAGCTAAAACGAGATATCGCCGTCAGCGCCAATACGCTGCTGCGGTTTAGCGCGGATATATCTGCCGCCTCCTGGCAAGTCGCCGGAAAAGCCACCAGACTGGCTGAGAGTTCCTGTACTGACACGCTGAAAGAACTGTCCAGAACGCGGGCCTTCACTCCTTATGTCCGTGACATTGGGTTTCTGGAAAATGGTGATATCACTTGCTCCTTTGTCACAGGAACCGAACGCTATCATTTTTCCCGGCTGGCAGGGCTTTCTTTACCTGCTTCTTATCCGAAACGGTGGTTGCGATCTATCGGTAGTATGGCCGAAGGACCCAATCGCCTTGTTGTGGTTTATGTGAAAAAAGTAGCAGCGAATAAAGCGGCCTTCGTCATTGTGGACTCGCAGTATGTCCAGGAGCTCATGGAGATATTGGCTGCAGAGAGAGCATCAGCCTTTAGCCTGACATTCGGCGCAGGGGAGGCGATTACCAGCGCTGCGACGTTGCGCGGTAAGGCGTTTTTAACGCAGCGGTTCACCTCAACCGATCACACTATCCAGCTGATGGTGCGAACCCCTTTCTCAACGTTATCGGCATACTGGTTACAAAACCTTTTTATTTTTGTTCCGCTGTCATTGTGTCTTTCTGTAGGGATGATGTTGTTCTACAGGCGCTGGTATTTAAAACGTTTATCTCTGGCCCGGGAGATTGCCAGGGGAATAACGCACAATGAGTTTACGGTACATTATCAGCCTGTTTTTAATGTTAAACACGGTAGTTGCGGCGGCGTGGAGGCGCTAATGCGCTGGCCGCAACCGGATGGCCGTTTTATAACCCCGGATATTTTTATTACCGCCGCAGAAAATGAAGGCATGATTATTCCACTCTCTCGTCATCTGTTCGAACTGATTGCTCATGACGTAATAAACTGGACTGTACCGGATGATTTCTATATCAGCGTAAATATATCGCCTGCGCATCTTATGGATGACGGTTTTATACAAGATATAGAGGCGCTCAGGACTCGTTTGGGAACGATAACGCTTATGTTGGAGCTCACCGAGCGTAGCCTGATTGTAGAACCTTCACAGGTCGCAGAAAAACTTTCAACGCTCCGTGAAAAAGGCGTGTTAATAGCGATTGATGATTTTGGGACCGGCTATTGCTCACTCTCCTATCTCCAGCAATTACCTGTAGACTCTCTTAAAATAGACAGAACGTTTATCGATACCATTGATACCAGCAGCGATGATGTTCCTGTCCTGGATACTATCATTACGCTGAGTCAGCGACTGGGGCTTAATGTGGTTGCCGAAGGGGTCAGTACCCAGCACCAATTGCGTTACATCTTAAGCCACGGGGTAGGATTCGTTCAGGGATTTCTTTATGCCAGGCCGATGGGGGCTAATGACTTTATGAGCTGGCTTGGCAAGTCGGCCCAGAGGCAAAATGGTTTACTCAAGGGGGAAAACGGATCCGCGAGCGGCCTGGTGGCTGAATAATACAGGAGCTCGCTACGGAAAAAAATTCAATAGCGCGATATATCCTGGTAATATGTTTATGCCGTGAAGAAACGTGATAGCACTGGGGCGGATATTTTTATGAGTCAGAACAATTATCTGATTGACAAAAGAGTTATTCTTGATTGTGAACGAATGACGCTTTCCTGCGCCGGAGAGTCGATAACGATATCTGAATCGGAACGCAGTTTGCTTATCGCTTTTCATGAAGGCCTTTTTAAAAAAGATGATTTAATTAACTATGTCTGGGGGCGCAAAGGTGTCGTGGTCTCTGATGCCAGTTATTATAAACTGATTAACCAGCTACGAGGATCATTTGATAAAATAGGCCTTAAGGGGGCGTCTGTTGTGACTCGTCCCCGCGTGGGTGTTTTACTCTCAGTTTCCATTGAACCGTTGAGTGATGAGGCGCAAAATACGCCGTTGCCTGCTGTTGCTGAAACAAAATTATCGACGGTTGAAGTGCGACACGATGACACTATTATTACCCCAATACTGGGCGCTGTGAATAAAAAAGATTGGCTCTACTTTTGCCTGGCCGCGCTTCTGATGTTTTTTATGATGTATAAAGTTAAGGGTGAAAATATTGATTACTTTACCCTCCAGGGTTCGTATGATGGATACACTTTTTATAGTGTCGGGCATGATAAAACCCATCTGACGGATATCGTTGAAGCGTACTCCGAGATGAGTAATGAAATACATAAACAAAACGGAAAAATCATTTATTACATTCGCGTTCCTAATACAAATATTTTTGTCCAGTGTCTTAACCAACTTGATATAGCGGAGCCGAAATGCATTTCCATAAAAGAACGTTATTAAGCGTGGCGACGCTTGGTATGCTGGCTGTTTCAGTCGTACTGATGGTAGTTTGGGTACGAAACAGTAACCATAGTTCTATTAATACTAATGAATTTTTATGTACGACAAGAACGGTAACGACGATACAGCCTAAAGATATCCATGCCGATGGCAGTCTTGTTCTTGATTTTAAGATGAAGAGAATTACGCTTCAATATGAAATAAAAACAAAAGATAACGGTATAAAAATATTATACCGGGACGTGTATATGAAAAATTTACATCGAACAGCGCCTGGTGTTTATACGTTCGAAGTATCCCAGGTAAAAGTCTTTGCCACGGACACGGCTGGCGATCTGTTATCATATTTACGGATTCTGCATCCGGAAGCGGCTAATGAGATTCGAATATCTAAAGTGGGTGAGAAAACCTTTTTTTATTCTCTTAATCGGCAGCTTTATAACGTTTGTACCGCGCAGTAGATCTGAATGTTGTCTGAATGCGTCAGAAAGCGAGTTGCGAAATTGCCCTCCGCAAGGGTAAAGGTTAACTTGAATGTTAATTAAAATGTATATAAAACAGTTAGTTATGAATTTTTGACTCTTCGGGAAGGTGACTGATACTCGCTGATAACCTCTCGCAGTCCGCCTGACGGATGTGATGCCAGGATCGGGTCTGAAGCAACTATGAATCCGCCATTAATAAAAAAGTAAGAACTCTGTAAGACTGATTTCATATCCATTATCGAATATATCAGGTTATATTACCTCCGCAGTTGGCATGACTGGTAATAAGCGCATTAGGTGCTCTTAATCTAAATGCTATTTGTGTGCCATAAGTTCCGGTACCGCCTTAATTATATATCAAAAATGGAGTGGTTTTAATGAAAAGACGGTCTTCGTTCCTTGTTTTTTTAGGTTTATTATTAGCGTCACCTTTAGCTTTGGCTAACGATCAGCACACCGTATCGTTTGGTTATGCACAAACTCATCTCAGTTCATTGAAAAATAGCGATAGCAAAGATCTACGAGGCTTTAATTTTAAATATCGTTACGAGTTCAATGAGACCTGGGGGATGTTAGGCTCATTCACCGCGACGCGCAATGAAATGGAGAACTACACCTGGAAAGAGGGGAAGTTGCATAAAAATGGTTCCGATTCTGTGGACTATGGTTCTTTGATGTTTGGACCAACATATCGTTTTAATGACTATGTGAGCCTGTACGGCAATGCGGGTATAGCGACGATGAAATTTAATAAACACTCAAAAGAAGACTCCTTTGCCTACGGCGCTGGCGTAATATTTAATCCAGTTAAGAGTATATCTATCGATGCATCATGGGAAGCCAGTCGTTTCTTCGCTGTGGATACCAATACATTTGGTGTCAGCGTAGGTTATCGCTTCTGATATTAAAAGTATAAGCGTTACGTTTATGGCAAGGAATTAAAAATAATATGGCGCTGCTACAGAATAGGGATGGTTATGATCGCTCAGGTAATCTTAAGAGGAAGATAAAACACTCACCGTAGCGTTATTCTATTGATGAAATTATGATAAATTCACTATCGGAACAACTTCCGTTAAAAACGATAGGTATAGTTTTAACGGATGATTATTATACTTATTTAGGCATCGCTTCACTCTTTGAGGATGGGAAATGCTTTATGTTCCCACTCAATGGAGAATATAATTCGTGTCAGATATCAGCTAGCGAAGATATCATAATTATTATTGATGGACGAGTTTTGATTCAGGGGGTCTGGAAAGGTTTTAAGGCGCTCATGCAGCATTATCCACATGCTCGTCGGATCTGGCTCACGCGCAGAGATATTGGAAAACTTTATCCACATGGCTGCGATAGAGATCCTGATATCGATCCCGATTTGGCAAAGCCTGTTTTTATTGAGCATTTCATTAAATACGCTTGTGCAAACGATGTAGCGGTCGGTGAACTTGCGCCGTTGACAAAAAAGGAGGAAGAGTTGTTATGGCACTTTTTATATAAAAAGTCGATGAGTCAGATCGCCAGTAGCTATGGCATGAGTCGTAAGACTTTGTACATTCATAGATTGCGTATCTGTCGTAAATATGGCTTCAAACGCTTTTTCCATTTGCTATTTATTTACCAAAGAAGTCGCCATATCTTCGCATCTAAAATTTGCCGTGTAGACAAAAACGCCGATCAGGCTTGAAGCAAACAAGATGAAAAAGTTAACGATGAGAGAGTGTGAAAGCATCAATCCTACTTTGCTGCTTGCCATTAAGATACTTATCTCGGCGCTTGACGAAAAAACAAAAATAAGGCTCAGAGAGCATATTGAAAAAACTGAACAAGAAATAGCCTCAAGCATACATGATAGCATCATGACAGAGACTTTTCTTCAGCAAATGAAAGACATTCGTTACATCTTAAATATAGTTCCTTGACGGCGTTCAGAAGCAAGAACGCGTTATTATTTAATGATTAATAGACCAGGTATTAGTATGAAAAAGATCTTAGTATGTTTCGTCGGCTTGGCTTTAACCGCATGTAGTGCTAATTCGTTGAATTATGGCGCTGAACAGGTACGGGTGATGACCAGCGAGCCAGGTAAGGAATGCAGCTACTTAGGAGATATCACGGGCAGCCAGGGGAATTTCTTTACCGGTGGCTGGACTTCCAACAGTAACCTGGAAACGGGTGCCCGTAACGATCTGAAAAACAAAGCTTATAAAATGGGCGGCAATACGGTAGTCCTGTTAACCCAGCGTGCAGGCCAGACAGGAAGTTCATGGCACGGTTCGGGCTCAAGCAAACAAACGAATGTCACGTTAAGCGGGAACGTTTATCGTTGCCCTCGTTAACCTTATTTTGCAGGCAATATATGCCTGTTTAGCGCGCGCGCCGCACTGGCGACGCGCGCTATTTGGGCTAACCTTGCTTTTTCTCGCTGTACTCCCGCCAACCGCCGCCTAATGCTTTATACAGATTAATGATATTCAGCTGTTGCATGAGACGTGTGCGTACCAGGCGCTGTTGCGCGCCATAAAGCATACGATGGGTATCAAGCAGCGTAAGGTAGTCATCGATGCCTTCCTGAAAACGGAGTCCGGCCAGTTCATAGGCGATTTGGCTGGCTTCAACCGCGCGTTGTTCTGATTGCACCTGGTCATTCAGCGTACGCTGTCCCGCCAGACCATCTGCCACGTCGCGAAAGGCTTGCTGAATAACGTTTTCATACCTGGCGATTTCAATCTGTTTTTGGACATGCGCCCTGTCCAGGTCAGCGCGTAATGCGCCGCCGTGAAAGAGAGGCAAGGTGATTTGCGGTAGAAAACGCCAGCTTCCCGATCCCGGTTCAAAGAGCCCGCTAAGAGACGCGCTGGCCGTTCCCGCCGTGCCTGTCAGGCTGATTGTCGGGAAGAAGGCGGCGCGTGCTGCACCTATTCGGGCGTTTGCGCCACGCAGCCTGTACTCGGCGGCGCGAATATCCGGGCGGCGTACCAGCAGATCTGACGGTAATCCGCCTGGCAGAGTGGTCGGGATCGTGCCTTCCGTAAGCGTGACCGCCTCGTTTAGTCGACGCGACAGTTCAGGCGTGAGCGGCTGGCCCAACAGCAATTCCAGCGCGTTACGATCCCGCGCCAACTGTCGCGTATACGCCGCGCGATTGATTTCCGCAGAACGCAGCGCGATCTCCGCCATACGCAGATCGAGCTGTGTGGCGTTGCCTGTCCGGGCAAGCTGGGTTGTCAATGTGTATGAACTTTTTTGCGCGGCCAGCGTATCTTCGGTTAAGCGCAGCAGCTCCCGGTCAGCCCGTAGCGTCAGCCAGGCGCTGGCGACTTCGGAAACCAGGCTCATTCGCGCCGCAATGTACGTCTCATCAAGCGCCATATAGGCGGCTAATGCCTGGTCGCTAAGGCTTCGCACTCGCCCCCAGAGATCCAGTTCCCAGGCCGTCGTCGCCCCAGCCGCCTCGTAGCGTCGGTTAATCTCAGGCTCGTCCGTGACGCTGAGATCGGCGGGAGTGCGACCGGCGTCCATGGCGGTGGCGATGCCGAGCGTCGGCAGCATCTCCGCGCGCTGAATACGGTATAACGCCCGGGCGGCTTCAACATTGAGCCCTGCCTTGCGTAAATCCCGATTATTGTGTAACGCGATCGCGATCAGCTCCTGTAGAAGCGGATCGTGGAAGAAATCACGCCAGCCAATGTCAGCGGCATCCGGCGCGCCAGAAACGGTTGACGTTGCGTAGGGGTAGACCATCGCAGTCGGCGATGCGGGGCGTTCGTGTTTCGGCGCCATCGTACAGCCAGCAAGCGTGGTGACGAAAGCAAGCGTCGCCAGCGTGGCGGTCTGCCGATAGCCTGTAAAAATGATCTTCATTATGCCATTCCCATCATTATGCTTGCTGATCATGCGAATCAATGCGGTTCTCACGCTTTAATGCCATCCTGCGAACCACCACGTAAAATACAGGCGTCAATAACAGGCCGAAGAGCGTGACGCCCAACATGCCGGCAAACACGGCGATGCCCATCGCATGTCGCATTTCCGCGCCGGCACCCGTCGCGAGTACCAGCGGTACTACGCCTGCGATAAAGGCGAATGAGGTCATCAGGATAGGACGCAGACGCAGGCGTGACGCTTCCAGCACGGCGGTCAGCGGGTCTGCGCCGTCGTGTTCTTTGGCGCGGGCAAACTCGACAATCAAAATGGCGTTCTTGGCCGCCAGGCCGACCAGCACCACGAAACCAATCTGCGTAAAGATATTGTTATCTCCGCCAGATACCCACACGCCGACAATGGCTGAGAGTAATGACATAGGCGCAATAAGCAGGACGGCGAAGGGCAGCGACCAACTGTTGTACTGCGCCGCCAGGATCAGGAAGGCCAGCAGCACCGCCAGCGCAAAGATAGCAAGCGCGGAGTTGCCGGCCTGTTTTTCCTGATAAACCAGATCGGTCCATTCGAAGACCATCCCTTCCGGCAACGTTTCACGCACGATCTTTTCAATCGCGTCCGTCGCCTGTCCGGAGGAGAAGCCCGGAGCCGGTCCACCGCTAATATCTACCGAGGGGAAGCCGTTGTAATGGATGATTCTGTCCGGCCCCGACTGGCGCATAATCGTGACGAAAGCGCTAAGCGGGATCATCTCGCCCTTCGCATTGCGGACTTTAAGCAGGCCGATATCCTCTTGCTGCATACGGAATGGCGCATCGGCCTGCGCCATCACCCGCCAGGTACGGCCAAATCGGTTGAAATCGTTGACGTAAAGCGAGCCGAGGTTAATTTGCAACGTTTCAAAGATGTCGGTGAGCGATACCCCCATTGATTTCGCCTTCACCCGGTCGATATCCACCTGTAATTGCGGGGCGTTCGTCTGGAAACTGGCCAGCATATTGGCCAGTTCGGGCGTCTGCATCGCCTTAGACATAATCTCGTTTTGCACCTTTGTCATCGCTTCAAATCCCAGTTCCGCACGATCTTCAATCTGCAATTTAAAGCCGCCCGTCGCGCCAAGCCCTGGAACCGGCGGCGGTGGGAAGATGCCAATAAACCCGTCGGGAATGTGGCTAAATTTGTGCATTAGCTTTCCGGCGATAGCGTTAGCGGAAAGTGAAGGATCTTCACGCTCGTCAAAGGGTTTCAGCATGGCGAACATCAGCGCCGAATTTGGCACATTTACCGGGCCGTTAACCGACAGGCCGGGGAAGACGACGACGCTTTCGACGCCGGGTTCCGCCAGCGCGATAGCGGACATCTGTTTTACGACCGCCTCTGTGCGATCCAACGATGCGCCGCTTGGGAGCTGGGCGATGCCGACGAGATAGTATTTATCCTGCGCAGGCACAAACCCGTTCGGCACCTGATGGAAGCCAAGCCAGGTCAGCCCCACAAAGCCAGCATAGAGCACCATCACAATGACGCTGCCGCGCACGGCCCGACGGACGGCGCTAACATAGCGGTTCGACGCGCTGTCGAAGAAACGGTTAAAGCGATGGAAAAAACTGCCAGTGACCGTGCCCATCAACCGCGTTAGCCAGTCAGCCTTCGCAGTATCGTGGTGCGGTCTTAGCAAAATGGCAGCCAGCGCAGGGGAGAGCGTCAGCGAGTTAATGGCCGAAAGGATGGTCGAAATAGCGATGGTCAACGCGAACTGACGATAAAACTCACCCTGCAGGCCCGCCAGGAATGCGGAAGGGATAAAGACCGCCGTTAGCACCGAGGTAATAGAAAGAATGGGACCAGTGACTTCATCCATCGCCTTCTTTGCCGCCTCTCCGGGACTTTTGCCCTGCGAGATATGCCGTTCCACGTTTTCGACCACAACGATGGCGTCATCGACAACGATACCTATCGACAGGACCAAACCAAACAGCGAAAGCGTATTTAGCGAAAAACCAAACAGGTGCATCAAGGCAAAGGTGCCGACCAGCGAAACGGGAACCGCCACCAGAGGAATAATGGACGCCCGCCAGGTTTGCAGGAACAGCACCACGACAAGGACGACCAGCACGAGGGCTTCCAGCAACGTAATCGCCACCGATTGTAGCGATGCGCGCACGAAGACCGTAGGATCATAGGCAATCCGGTATTCGATATCCTGCGGGAAGTTTTGCTGCAACTCATCCATTTTGCCGCGAATCGCGTTAGAAACGTCAATCGCATTAGCGCCCGGACTTTGAATAATCTGTAACGCTGGCGCCGCTTCGCCATTCAGTAAACTGCGCAGCGTATAGGCATCTGCGCCCAGCGTGACGCGGGCGACATCACGCAGACGCGTCACCTCGCCGTCAGCGCCGATTTTTACCACAATCTCGCCGAACTGTTCTTCGCTGGTCAGGCGGCCCAGCGTGTTCACCGTCATCTGAAAAGCGGCGGAGGCCTCCGGCTGTTGCCCGACGGAACCGGCGGCGACCTGTACGTTTTGTTCCCGCAACGCCGTAACGATATCACTGGCGGTAAGACCGCGGTTGGCGATTTTCGCCGGGTCCAGCCAGATGCGCATGGCGTACTCGCCCGCGCCCCAGACGAGAACATCGCCGACGCCAGGTAAACGGGCCAGTTCGTCGCGAACCTGCCGGATGGCGAAGTTAGACAGGTAAAGCGAGTCATAGCGTTTTTGCGGCGAGACAAGATGGACCACCATCAACATATCGGGGGACGTTTTCTCCGTTACAACGCCAATTCGCTGGACTTCTTCGGGCAGGCGAGGCAGCGCGCGGGATACCCGGTTTTGCACCTGAATTTGCGCCATATCAGGATCGGTTCCCTGTTCGAAGGCGATAGAGATAACCATGCGACCATCAATGGCCATCTGGGTATTCATATACAACATGCCGTCAACGCCGTTGATCACCTGTTCCAGCGGCGCGGCTACCGTATCGGCAATCACTTGCGGGTTAGCGCCGGGGTAGCTGGCGCTAACCTGTACCGTGGGCGGCGTAACGGCCGGATATTCACTCAGCGGCAGTTTTAAAAAGGCGATAGCGCCAGCCAGCAGCATTAACAGCGACAGGACGATGGCGAAGATGGGGCGTGCAATGAAAAAGTGGGTGAATTTCATTGGCGCACCGCCTTCGACGCGCTGTCGCCGTCCGCTTTAGTCAATGTCGCGGTCTGTTTATCGGTCACATTCTGCCGCATCGGCACCAGACGCGGCGCAACGGTCATGCCAGGACGCACCAGCCCCTTGAGGATGATTTTTTCTCCCGGCTGTACTCCCTGTGTAACGACGCGGAGTCCATCGACCATTTGTCCCAACTCAACCGGACGATACTCCACCTGATTCTCCTTGCCGACGATCAGCACATAGTTTTTGCCCTGATCGGCGCTCACCGCCAGATCGTCAATTAGCACGGTTTCCCGCGGCTCGCCGATGGGCAAACTGATTCGGGCAAACAGGCCGGGAGAAAGCATTCCGTCGGGGTCAGGAATCACGGCGCGCGCCCGGATAGTGCCGGTGCTGCGGTTCATCTGATTGCCCATAAAGTCGAGTACGCCCTGATAAGGCAGCCCGTTATCGGTGGTTAACCCCATGTTGACTACCGGTGGATTTTTGTCGGAGCGGGTATGCCGTAACGCCTTCAGCCAGGTGGCTTCGTCAATATCGAAATACACATACATGGGATTGTGAGACACGATAGTCGTCAGAAGCGTGGCGTTACCCGCTACGCCGCCGCTGACCAGATTGCCCCGGGTCACCAGTATGCGGTCAACGCGTCCGGCAATGGGCGCGGTAATACGGGTCCAGGAGAGTTCAAGGCGCGCTGCGGCGACGGCGGCTTTGGCCGATTGCATCTGCGCCTGTCGCGCATTACGCGTGGCGGTGACATCGTCAGCGTTTTTACGTGATACGGCGCCGCTGGCGACCAGTCGTTGAATGCGATCGAAATCCGCCTGCGCCTGGCGGGCCAGTACTTCAGCCTGACGTAATTGCGCGACGGCGGTGTCGAGGGCGACCTCGAACGGGCGCGGATCGATCTGGAACAGCAGTTGTCCGCGGCTTACCAGACGTCCTTCCGGAACGCTGACGGCGTCAAGGGTTCCTCCCACGCGCGAACGCAGCTCCACGGTCTCCGGCGCGGCCAGAAAACCGGTGAATTCCGCCGTAGGCGCGAGTGTGCGGCTAAGGGCTTTAGCAACCGGTACCGACGGTGGAGGCGGCGCGCTGGCCGGTGGGCCGACGGCGTTGCCTTTATCCCATAGTGCTTCGCCGGCCATGTAAATCACGCCCCCGATGGCGGCGATGACGCCGGCTATCAACATAATTTTGAATGTTCTACGCATGTCGTTTCCCTCTTTACCGCAGCGTGTCGGCCATTCCGCAACGCTGCCGCAGAATTTTTGGCAAAGGCTAGGCGTTACAACGAAGGAAAGGTCAAGCGTTCCTGACGGGTTTTTACGGGGCGTGGGGCGGCATCGTGGCGTAAATGTCTCGCATCATCCTCTTTTATGAGCCATCTCACATTCTCGCCGAACCGTGCAGCCTGAATACGCTTGACCTTCCCACAATGGCAAGCTTTAGGCTTTCTGATACCGAATAGTCAGGATGGGGAAGTCGTCATGAGTCAGTCAGAAAATCGTCACGACACGATAAGCTTACTTATTGAAGGTATGACCTGCGCGTCGTGTGTCGCTCGCGTTGAAAAAGGTATTAAGGCTGTGCCTGGCGTAACGGACGCTACGGTGAATCTGGCGACGGAGCGCGCCACCGTCCGCGGGACGGCGTCGGCGGAGGCGGTGATCGCGGCGATTGAAAAAACGGGGTATGAGGCGCGACCGGTAGAGACGGCGGGGCAGGGCGAAGACGACTCTGAAGAGAAAAAAGAGGCCGAGCGCGTCAGGCTGAAGCGCGATCTGATTCTCGCCAGCGTGCTGGCGCTCCCCGTTTTTGTGCTTGAAATGGGCTCGCACCTTATTCCTGGTATGCACGAGTGGGTGATAAAAACGATTGGCCTGCAACAAAGCTGGTACTGGCAATTTGCACTGACCCTGTTGGTGCTGACGATCCCCGGTCGCCGTTTTTACCTTAAAGGGTTCCCGGCGCTGGCGCGTCTGGCGCCGGACATGAACTCGCTGGTCGCCGTGGGAACCGCAGCGGCATTCGGCTACTCGCTGGTGGCGACCTTTACGCCCGACCTGTTGCCTGAAGGGACGGTAAACGTCTATTACGAGGCCGCCGCAGTGATTGTCGCGCTTATTCTGCTGGGGCGCTTTCTGGAGGCAAGGGCGAAGGGGCGGACTTCCGAAGCGATTAAACGTCTGGTGGGGCTACAGGCGCGGGTCGCGCATGTGTTACGCGAGGGCCGCATCGTGGATATCCCTGTCGACGAAGTTGTGCTGGGCGACTGTGTGGAGGTTCGGCCAGGCGAGCGGATCCCGGTTGACGGCGAAGTGACCGAAGGCCGCAGCTTCGTTGACGAGTCGATGATTACCGGCGAACCGATACCGGTAGAGAAATCCGCAGGAAGCGCGGTGGTGGGCGGTACCGTAAACCAAAAAGGCGCGCTCACGCTGCGGACGACCGCCGTCGGCGGACAGACCATGCTGGCGCAAATCATTCGTCTGGTGGAACAGGCGCAGGGTTCAAAACTGCCGATTCAGGCCGTCGTGGATAAAGTGACGCTGTGGTTTGTCCCGATGGTAATGCTTATCGCTGCTCTGACCTTTGTGGTATGGCTGGCGTTTGGGCCGTCGCCAGCGCTGACTTTCGCTCTGATCAATGGCGTTGCGGTTCTGATTATCGCCTGTCCTTGCGCGATGGGCCTGGCGACGCCGACCTCCATTATGGTGGGAACCGGTCGTGGGGCGGAAATGGGCGTGCTGTTCCGTAAGGGGGAGGCGTTACAGCTACTCAAAGACGCTAAGGTGGTGGCCGTAGACAAAACCGGGACGCTTACCGAAGGCCGCCCGGTACTGACCGATCTCGACGTGGCAGGGGGCTTTGAACGCCGTGAGGTGCTGGCGAAAGTCGCGGCGGTAGAATCGCGTTCAGAGCATCCGATTGCCCGTGCGATTGTCGTGTCGGCAGAAGAGGAAGGGATCGCGCTACCAGGCATGAGCGGCTTCGAATCGGTGACCGGGATGGGCGTATACGCTACCGTTGCCGGTACGCGTGTTGACGTGGGGGCCGATCGCTATATGCGCGAAATTGGCGTGGATATTAGCGGCTTCGCCACCACCGCCGAACGGTTAGGGCAGGAAGGGAAATCGCCGCTCTATGCGGCTATTGACGGTCAACTGGCGGCGATTATCGCCGTGGCCGATCCGATCAAACCCAGTACGCCCGCCGCGATTAACGCTTTACATCAGCTCGGCATTAAGGTCGCCATGATCACTGGCGATAATGCCCGCACGGCACAGGCTATCGCCAGACAGTTAGGAATTGATGACGTGGTTGCCGAGGTATTGCCAGAAGGGAAAGTCGAGGCGATACGGCGCCTGAAAGCGGCGTATGGGCAGGTGGCGTTTGTCGGCGATGGCATCAACGATGCGCCAGCGCTGGCGGAGTCCGACGTGGGGCTGGCGATTGGCACCGGCACCGATGTGGCGGTGGAATCCGCCGACGTCGTACTAATGTCCGGCAACCTGCAAGGCGTGCCGAATGCTATCGCGCTGTCTAAAGCGACCATCCGCAATATCCACCAGAATCTGTTCTGGGCCTTTGCTTACAATACGGCGCTGATTCCTGTCGCGGCAGGCGTGCTATTTCCGGTCTGGGGCATATTATTGTCCCCGGTATTCGCCGCAGGGGCGATGGCGATGTCGAGCGTGTTCGTGCTGGGCAACGCTTTGCGGCTGCGCCGTTTCCGGGCGCCGATGACAACCCCATCCGACACATCCACGACATGAGGAGGAGCGTTATGAACATCGGTAAAGCAGCTAAAGCATCGAAAGTCTCGGCCAAAATGATTCGCTACTATGAACAGATTGGTCTGATTCCCGCGGCAAGTCGGACGGATTCCGGCTATCGGGCCTATACCCAGGCTGATGTTAATCAATTGCATTTTATACGCCGCGCGCGCGACCTCGGCTTTTCAGTTGCTGAAATCAGCGACTTACTGAATCTTTGGAATAACCAGTCGCGGCAAAGCGCTGACGTCAAACGCCTGGCGCAGACGCACATTGATGAACTGGACAGACGTATCCAGAACATGCAGCACATGGCGCAAACCCTCAAAGCGCTGATTCACTGCTGCGCCGGCGACGCGCTGCCAGATTGCCCCATTCTGCATACGCTTGGACAACCTGACGATAGCGAGCCGGAGGCGCGTACCGGAGCGGTATTGCGCCGTCCTCGTCGCCACGGACTGGCAAAGCGTCTGTAAGTCCTGAGATTACGCTTGACCTTCCAACACTGGCAAGGCCCAGACTGGCAACAGTTCCCACACAAAAGGAGTTCACCATGCAGTTCCATATTGATGACATGACCTGCGGCGGCTGCGCCAGTACGGTAAAAAAGACGATTCTGACTCTCGATGCTAATGCGACGGTGAGAACCGACCCGGCGACGCGTCTGGTTGACGTTGAAACGTCGCTATCCGCGGAGCAGATTGCCGCCGCCCTGCAAAAGGCCGGTTTCCCGCCGCGCGAAAGGTAATCGGCAATGGCGATCGGTCTGGCGACAGGCCGGTCGCGATACGCTAGCCACGCTTCGCTTTCCTTTGCATGAGAGAATCCCCATAAAAAATGTGACAAATCATGTGCCAGTAAGCTTTGTTAATAATATGTAATGATTTGTCTATTTTTGCTAACATTTTACCTGCTATATACAAAAAGATAACAAATAAGTAGCGCAACGCTACCTTGTTACGTCGCTTTGACGACGGGTGCGCTCCAGCGTTTCGCCGCTTCAAAGCTTGATGTTATTTTTTGATGCAGGACACTACCTATGTACACCCCCCTGAACTGGACGACGACACAACGACATGTGGCGTTTGCCAGCTTTACCAGTTGGATGCTGGATGCGTTTGATTTCTTTATCCTTGTCTTTGTACTTAGCGATCTCGCCGAATGGTTTCACGCTTCCGTATCGGACGTTTCCATTGCGATTATGCTGACCCTGGCGGTACGTCCCATTGGCGCGCTGCTATTTGGCCGAATGGCGGAAAAGTATGGACGTCGACCGATACTGATGCTCAATATTCTGTTCTTTACGGTATTTGAACTGCTTTCCGCCTGGTCGCCCACCTTCATGGCATTTCTGATTTTTCGGGTCATGTACGGCGTGGCGATGGGCGGGATATGGGGCGTCGCGTCATCACTGGCGATGGAAACCATTCCCGATCGTTCGCGTGGCCTGATGTCGGGCATTTTTCAGGCGGGCTATCCCTGCGGCTATCTGTTCGCCTCGGTTATTTTTGGCCTCTTCTACAGTATGGTAGGCTGGCGCGGTATGTTCCTGATTGGCGCCCTGCCTGTTGTCTTGCTGCCTTATATCTGGTTTAAAGTGCCGGAATCCCCCGTCTGGCTGGCGGCCAGAGCGCGTAAAGAGAATACCGCGCTGCTTCCTGTTCTGCGCAAACAGTGGAAGTTGTGTCTGTATCTGGTGCTGGTCATGGCGTTCTTTAATTTTTTCAGTCACGGCACGCAGGATCTCTATCCTACCTTCCTGAAGATGCAGCATGGTTTTGATCCGCATCTGATCAGTATCATTGCGATTTTTTATAACATTGCCGCCATGCTCGGCGGTATTTTCTACGGTACGCTATCGGAACGTATTGGGCGTAAAAAAGCGATCATGATCGCCGCCTTTCTTGCGCTTCCGGTACTCCCGCTATGGGCATTTTCCAGCGGATCATTCACGATTGGCCTGGGCGCGTTCCTGATGCAGTTTATGGTGCAGGGCGCCTGGGGGGTCGTGCCGACCTGGCTGAACGAGCTGGTTCCGGCGAATGCGCGCGCCGTGCTGCCAGGGTTTGTTTACCAACTGGGTAATTTACTGGCGTCGGTTAATGCGACGTTACAGGCCCGTATCGCGGAAACGCATGGTGGCAATTACGGGTTGGCAATGGCGATCGTGGCTGGCGCGGTGGCTATTTTAATCTGTGTATTTGTGGCATTTGGTCGCGAGACCCGGGGAGTCGTCATCTCCGGTACAGATAGCGACGCACTCCCGGAGTCGGCCGTCGGTCATCGCACGTAAACACTACGCTCCTGGCGCATACTGTCGCCGGGAGCACGCCTTCCCCCCGTCGTTTTCACGCCCTTTCAACGAACAACAAAGGTTAATGATGGCATCTGCCTTTCGTGACCATTACAATCATCGCTTACTTTTTTCTTTATAAGAAATTGATTGTTGGACCTTAAAATTGTCAACGGAGCGAAGATATCATGTTGAAAGATAACCAAAAACACAACGAGTCTGTTGCCCCGAATAGCGCCTTTCTGTCTGAGTTACAACGTGCATTACCGGAATTTTTTACCGCCGATCGCTATAACGAGCAGGGCGAACTGATCGCGAAAGGCGGATTTGATCTCGCCAAATTTGAGCGCGCGTTGAAAGCGCGTAATATTGATGAGCTGACTAGCGGTTATCAGATTGATTTTATTGGCAAAGATTACGCAAAAAAACAGGCGGGTGAAAAATCCGTTACCGTTATCGTTCCTGACGTGGAACACAATACTCTGGCAGAAAATAAAAACAGCCATAATCTTTTTCTGACCGGAGATAATCTGGATGTGTTACGCCATCTGCAAAATAATTACGCCGATACCGTCGATATGATCTATATCGATCCCCCTTATAACACCGGGTCGGACGGGTTTGTCTATCCCGATCATTTTGAATATAGCGATCGGGCGCTGCAGGATATGTTTGGTCTTAATGATACTGAACTGGCACGTTTAAAATCCATTCAGGGTAAATCGACGCACTCCGCGTGGTTATCTTTCATGTATCCGCGTCTTTTCCTGGCCAGGAAGCTCCTGAAAGATACCGGATTTATTTTTATCTCTATCGACGATAATGAGTACGCCAATCTTAAATTAATGATGGATGAGATTTTTGGCGAAGGCGGATTTGTCACCAATGTGATGTGGAAGCGCAAAAAAGAGATTTCTAACGACTCTGATAACGTTTCCATCCAGGGGGAATACATTCTTGTTTACGCCAAAACCGGTCAGGGCGCTTTACGTTTAGAACCGCTTTCTAAAGAGTATATTCAGAAATCCTATAAAGAACCGACCGAACAGTTTCCAGAAGGGAAATGGCGCCCGGTGCCGTTAACGGTGTCAAAAGGGCTGAGCGGCGGCGGCTATACCTATAAAATTACCACGCCGAACGGTACGGTACACGAAAGACTATGGGCTTATCCTGAAGCCAGTTACCAAAAACTGGTGGCCGATAATCTGGTCTATTTTGGCAAAGATAACGGCGGTATTCCCCAGCGAGTCATGTACGCGCATCACAGTAAAGGGCAGCCAACGACCAATTACTGGGATAACGTCGCGTCGAATAAAGAGGGGAAAAAGGAGATTCTGGATCTCTTCGGCGACAACGTTTTTGATACGCCGAAACCGACCGCATTATTGAAGAAAATCATCAAGCTCGCTATCGATAAAGACGGCGTCGTTCTGGACTTTTTTGCCGGTTCCGGCACTACGGCCCATGCGGTAATGGCGCTGAATGAAGAAGATGGGGGGCAGCGCACGTTTATTCTGTGTACTATCGATCAGGCATTAAGCAATAACACTATCGCGAAAAAAGCAGGTTATAACACTATTGATGAAATCAGCCGTGAGCGAATTACACGCGTTGCGGCGAAGATCCGCGCCAACAATCCCACGACCAATAGCGACCTCGGTTTTAAACATTATCGTTTTGCCACTCCGACACAGCAGACGCTGGACGATCTGGATAGCTTCGATATTGCTACCGGCCATTTTATCAATACCAGCGGTCAACTGGCCGCTTTCACCGAGTCAGGATTTACCGACATGATCAATCCTTTTTCCGCCAGAGGATTGGGCGTGCCGGGCGGCGCAAGCGGCGAAGAGACCTTATTAACGACATGGCTGGTCGCCGATGGTTATAAAATGGATATTGACGTACAGGCCATTGATTTTTCCGGCTATTGCGCCAGGTATGTTGATAATACGCGCCTGTATCTGATTGATGAACGATGGGGAACCGAGCAGACCCGCGATCTTCTCAACCACATTGGTACGCACCAGCTTCCGGTTCAGACCATTGTCATTTACGGCTACTCTTTCGACCTTGAATCCATTCGTGAACTGGAAATCGGCTTAAAACAGCTTGATCAAAAAGTGAACCTGGTGAAGCGTTATTAAGAGGGGATGATGATGAATATTTTACTGGAAGAACTTCCCCATCAGGAACAGGCGTTAGCGGCGATTCTGGCGAGTTTCACCGGTATCGATCACGCGCAGGCCGATCATAATCACTATGCTAATCCGCTGATTAAGGAACGTTACGACGATAAGGCCAATATTGACGTTAAAATGGAGACCGGGACGGGCAAAACCTATGTCTATACCCGGTTGATGTATGAACTGCATCAGAACTACGGCCTCTTCAAATTTGTGCTGGTGGTGCCGACGCCAGCCATTAAAGAAGGCGCGCGGAACTTTATCACCAGCGATTACGCCAGACAGCATTTTTCACAGTTCTACGAAAATACGCGGATGGAACTTTGCACCATTAACGCCGGTGATTTTAAAGTAAAGTCGGGGCGTAAAAATTTTCCGGCCCAGCTATTAAGTTTTACCGATGCCAGCCGTCGTGATAGCCATACGATTCAGGTTTTGCTGATCAATGCGCAAATGCTCAATTCCGCCAGTATGACGCGAGACGATTACGATCAAACGCTCCTGGGTGGGCTGACGTCGCCTGTTAAAGGGCTGCAAATGACGCGACCGGTGGTCATTATTGATGAACCGCATCGTTTTGCGCGAGATAACAAATTTTATCGAGCGATTCAGGCTATTCAGCCGCAAATGATCGTCCGCTTTGGCGCTACCTTCCCGGATATTGTCGAAGGTAAGGGTAAAAATAAATGTGTACGTAAAGATTACTATCGCCGGCAACCGCAGTTTGATCTCAACGCGGTGGACAGTTTTAACGATGGTTTGGTGAAAGGTATTGATATTTATTACCCAAATCTCCCCGAAGAACAGGCCAACAATCGTTATATCGTTGACAGCGTCACGGCAAAGAAATTAATCCTCCGACGGGGGGGCAAAATTGCCGAGGTTGGCGTGGGCGAAAATCTCGCCGATGTCGATGCAGGATTTGAAGGCAGTATCGAATATGCCGGCAGTAAAATGTTGTCGAACGATCTGGAGCTGGAGGCAGGGATGGCGCTGGTGCCAGGAACCTTTGGCGCGAGCTACCAGGAACTGATTATTCAGGACGCCATTGATAAGCATTTTGATACCGAGCAGGCAAATTTCTTACGCAGCAATGAGCCAGAAAATAATGCCCCGCGTATTAAGACCTTAAGCCTTTTCTTTATTGACAGTATTAAAAGCTATCGTGATGACGAAGGCTGGTTGAAACTGAAGTTTGAGTGTTTACTGAAAAAGAAACTGATGCAACTGATTGACGATTATCAGCGCAAGACCCTGCCGCGAGAAGTGGAGTATCTGTCGTTTCTGCAGGCCACGCTCGCCAGCCTGCACTCGGATAACCAAAACGTCCACGCTGGTTACTTTGGCGAAGACCGCGGAAGCGGCGATGAGGCGATCCAGGCTGAGGTAGATGATATTCTGAAAAATAAAGAGAAGTTGCTCAGTTTTTCAGACCATCACGGCAACTGGGAAACGCGCCGCTTTCTGTTTTCAAAATGGACGCTTCGCGAAGGCTGGGATAACCCGAATGTTTTTGTCATTGCTAAATTACGTTCTTCCGGTAGCGAGTCGAGCAAAATTCAGGAAGTGGGGCGCGGCCTGCGGCTACCGGTAGATGAAAACGGCCATCGCGTTCATCAGGAAGAGTGGCCGTCCCGGCTGTCGTTTCTGATTGGTTATGATGAAAAAGCGTTTGCCAGTATGCTGGTTGATGAGATTAATCGCGACAGCAAAGTTCAGCTTAACGAGCAGAAACTGGATGAGGCGATGATCACACTCATCGTCACCGAGCGACAAAAAGTCGATCCTGCGTTTACGGAGCTTCGTTTGCTGGAAGATCTGGATGATAAAAAACTGATCAACCGGAGTAATGAGTTTAAACCCAGCGTAACGCTTAACGGGGAAACTAAAAGTGGTTTTGCGTGGCTACTGGAGTTCTATCCTGAGCTGACGCAGGCGCGGGTGCGAGCGGATCGCATTCGTGACAATAAGCCCGCCTCCCGACTGCGAGTCAGGTTACGCAAAGAGAATTGGGAACAACTTAGCAGTATCTGGGAGCAGTTTTCCCGCCGTTATATGCTGCAATTCGAGCGTAGCGGCGCTTCTTTGGAACAGATTGCCGCCGAGGTGCTGCGCGATCCGGCGCTGTATATACGCCAGAAGCCAAGCCAGGTGCAACAACGGCTGGTATCGAATGAAGATAATGGCCGTTTTGAAGTGGCGCAGCGGGAAGGCGAATTAGCCGCCAGCGAATTTATGGCGGGCATGAAATATGGCCATTTTCTTAAGCAACTGGCGTTACGTACCAGTCTGCCGGTTAACGTCCTGCACCCGGTGTTAATGGCGATGCTGCGTGATGTTTTGCACGGAGATTCACGTTATTTAAGCGAGATCTCGTTGGACAATATGACCCGCGCATTACAGGCGCGGATTAATGCGCATTTTGCGCAGCGCCACGATTATCTGCCTCTCGATTTTCAGGCTTCAACGTCGGTATTTGATTCCACGGCACGGCAGTTCAGAGAGGAGATTAGCGCTGAAATTGTGGGGAAAAATGTGGATGAGAATGCGATAGACGATCCCCGTTCTCTCTATCAAATACCGCCGTTGCGTTATGACAGCGTCGATCCAGAATTGCCGCTATTAAAATACGATTATCCGCAACAGGTTTCTGTGTTTGGCAAACTGCCTAAGCGGGCCATTCAGATCCCCAAATATACGGGGGGCTCTACTACGCCGGATTTTGTGTACCGTATTGAGCGTCAGGACGCCGACAGTGTTTATTTACTGGTTGAAACTAAAGCAGAAAATATGCGCGTAGGCGATCAGGTTATTCTTGATGCGCAACGTAAATTCTTCGATATGCTGCGTCGGCAAAATATCAATGTCGAGTTTGCGGAAGCGACCAGCGCGCCGGCGGTATTTTCTACGATCAATGGTTTGATTGAGGGGAAGGTAAACTAACGGGTTTGAATGGACCTTAACGGTTATCTTTTTGATAGACCATATAAAATGGCCGCCGCGCAGCGAGCGTTGCGGTCATTCTCCCTGTGCTAATCCCCCGTCCCGTAAACCGCGTTGACTTGAAGGTTATCGTTTTACGTCTATTCTTAACTTTCAGCTAAGCGTATTTTGCTGAAATTGCAAATAGTCTTGAGGACGCTGTTTTTTTGTTTTGCCGTTATTTTTATAACGGCCAGGTAGATATTGCCAATTGAATGTAACTAAGGGAGACATGTTATGCTAAATAGATACTACCGTTTCGCTGTCGAAAAAGACGACCCCTCCGAAGCGCCAGAGTCGGGCGATAAGCCTGACAGCCAGCCGCAAAAAAAATCGTAATTTATCTGGATATTCCCCGACGTTTTTACGTTTGGGGAAAATAACCGTTTCGTTTCAACCTGGTTGCGAACAGTGAATATTTTACACGAAGTGACTATATATAAACGGGAGGGAATATGGAGTTTGATGCATTCTTTTTAGCGAGACTCCAGTTTGCCTTTACCGTCTCTTTTCATATTATTTTCCCCGCGATTACGATTGGCTTAGCCAGTTACCTGGTGGTACTGGAGGGTTTATGGCTAAAAACGCGTAATCCTGTCTGGCGCTCGCTCTATCAGTTCTGGCTCAAAATTTTTGCCGTCAACTTCGGGATGGGCGTGGTCTCCGGTCTGGTCATGGCTTACCAGTTCGGAACGAACTGGAGCGGTTTCTCCCAGTTCGCCGGCAGTATCACTGGGCCTTTATTAACCTATGAAGTGCTCACCGCATTCTTCCTGGAAGCGGGATTCTTAGGCGTGATGCTTTTTGGCTGGAACAAAGTCGGGCCGGGCCTGCATTTCTTGTCTACCTGTATGGTGGCGTTGGGCACGTTAATGTCGACGTTCTGGATTCTGGCGTCTAACAGCTGGATGCATACCCCGCAGGGATTTGAAATTCACAACGGTCAGGTGGTCCCGGTGGACTGGTTCGCGGTGATTTTCAACCCGTCGTTCCCGTATCGCCTGTTGCATATGTCCGTTGCGGCGTTTTTAAGTAGCGCGATGTTTGTCGGCGCGTCCGCTGCCTGGCATTTACTGAAAGGTAACGATACGCCGGCTATCCGCCGTATGTTCTCGATGGCGTTATGGATGGCGGTCGTGGTGGCGCCCGTTCAGGCATTGATTGGCGATATGCACGGCCTTAATACCCTGAAGCATCAGCCGGTCAAAATCGCCGCGATTGAGGGGCACTGGGAAAATACGCCCGGCGAGCCAACGCCGCTTACGCTGGTAGGCTGGCCGGATATGGAGGCGGAACGGACCCGCTATGCGCTTGAGATCCCGGCGTTGGGCAGTCTGATCCTGACGCATAGCCTGGACAAACAGGTGCCTGCGCTAAAAGATTATCCCAAAGAGGATCGCCCCAACTCTACCGTGGTGTTCTGGTCTTTCCGTCTGATGGTGGGCATGGGTGTACTGATGATCTTCCTGGGGCTGGCCAGCCTGTGGCTACGCTACCGACGCCGACTGTATCATTCGCGGCCCTTTATGCACTTTGCGCTGTGGATGGGGCCGTCCGGGCTTATCGCCATCCTTGCCGGATGGGTGACGACTGAAGTAGGACGTCAGCCGTGGGTGGTCTATGGCCTGCTGCGAACGCGTGATGCGGTTTCCGCGCACAGCACCTTGCAGATGAGCATCAGTTTGCTGGCCTTCTTTGTGGTCTATTCCCTGGTCTTTGGGGTTGGCTATATTTATATGATTCGCCTTATCCAGAAAGGGCCGCAGCCGGCGGAGACACCGACCGCTGAAACCGATGGCAGACCAGCGCGTCCTATCTCTGCCGTGGGAGAATCGCTTGAGCAGGAGAAACGCGAATGACCATCGATCTTCCGGTTATCTGGTTTGCTATTATCGTGTTCGCCACGCTGATGTATATCGTAATGGATGGGTTCGATCTGGGCGTCGGTATCCTGTTTCCGTTTATTCGCGATAAACACGATCGCGATGTTATGGTGAACTCGGTCGCGCCGGTATGGGACGGGAACGAAACCTGGCTGGTGCTGGGCGGCGCCGGGCTTTTTGGCGCGTTCCCGTTGGCTTATGCCGTCATCACCGACGCGCTGACTATCCCGCTGGTGGTTATGCTGCTTGGTCTTATCTTTCGCGGCGTCGCTTTTGAATTCCGTTTTAAAGCCACCGAGTCGCATCGCGCGTTCTGGGATAAATCCTTTATCGTCGGGTCAATCCTGGCGACCTTTGCCCAGGGGGTTGTGGTGGGGGCGGTGGTGAGCGGTTTTCAGGTGGAAGGGCGAACCTTTAGCGGTTCGCAGCTTGACTGGCTGACACCGTTTAACCTGTTCTGCGGCGTCGGTCTGGTCGTCACCTATGCGCTGCTGGGCGCTACCTGGCTGATTATGAAAAGCGAAGATCCACTGCATAGCCGGATGTGCGCGCTGTCGCGCCCGTTGTTGATCGTCTTGTTGCTGGTGATGGGAGGCGTCAGCGTGTGGACGCCGCTCACCCACGACGACATCGCCGAGCGCTGGTTCACGCTGCCCAATTTATACTACTTCCTGCCGGTGCCTGTGCTGGTGCTGGCTTTTAGCATCTGGCTATGGCGCAGCGTGAAAAAACCAGAATCCCATGCGCGTCCATTTATTCTCACGCTAGGGTTGATTTTTCTGGGGTTCAGCGGGTTAGGCATCAGTATTTGGCCGAATATTATTCCACCGGATATTTCGCTGTATGCCGCCGCCGCGCCGCCGCAAAGTCAAAGCTTTATGCTGGTTGGGGCGCTGATAATCATCCCGATTATTCTGGCTTATACCTTCTGGAGCTACTACGTCTTCCGTGGAAAAGTGCGACATGGTGAGGGATATCACTGATGGTTAAAGTGAAAAAATGGTCGCGGCGAGTCGTATGGATGGTCGCGATATGGTGCGCCAGCGTGCTTCTGCTGGCGGGCGTCGGAATGTTGTTCAGACTGCTCATGACCTCCGCAGGATTTCGCTCCTGACTGATACCCCCCGGACGCGCTTTCGTCTCTGGCGAAAGCGCGTTTTTATCGACAGATCGGCGTTTATCGATCACCTTTGCTCGCCTTATCTCTCCCCTCAATAGCGGTTGATAATTATTCTCATCTTTATTGTCGTTCCCGGGCCGCAGTGATATGGTTACACAGTGGCTAACGCTCTGGTATAACGCAGATAAACGGTATTGATAATGTCTCCGATCTCCTGTCACTCTTCCGCCGCCCCGGCGATGAAAAAGATCTTTTCCGTCAGCGACTTCATCGCGTTTGGCGAGCGTTATGGCATTGATTACCGCTTCCCTGCGTTACCGCAGTATACGCAGAGTAGTCCCGTACTTCATGGCGATATCGAAGAGATAGCGCTTCCCGGCGGGATTTGCATTACACGCTCGGATGTTCACGTGTTACAACCTTATGAAACCACCTCTCGCCATAGCAGTCCGCTGTATATGCTGGTGGTGCTGGAAGGTAACGTTGCGCTGGCTGTCAATGAGCAGACCTTTTTGTTGAGCGCGGGGATGGCGTTTTGCTCGCAACTGAGTGAGCAGCAGACGATACGCGCCCATCACGGCGCAGACAGTAAATTGCGCACCTTATCGCTGGGAATGTACCCGGACGGCGGATGGCGGGAGCGTTTGCCTGTCTCGCTGGCAGACGAGTGGGAAAATAGCGCGGCCTCGGCGAGGGTCTGGCAGGTGCCGGAGTTTCTGCTTTCAGGGCTACGTTATGCGCAGCAGCCCGGACCTCATACGGCGTCACGTCAGTTAATGCTGGAAGGCATCATGCTGCAATTGCTGGGCTATGCGCTAAATCTATGTCAGCCCGCAACGCAAAAACGCGGGCTTCCCGTCACCGGTGAATATCAGCGGCTGGAGCTCATTCGGCGTTTACTGGAGCAGACGCCGGAAAAAGCCTACACGCTGAACGAACTGGCGCGTCGGGCGGCAATGAGTCCAAGTAGTCTGCGGTGCAAGTTTCGCCATGCCTATGGGTGTACCGTGTTTGATTATCTGCGCGATTGCCGCCTGGCGCGCGCGCGTCGTTATCTGATGGAGGGATACAGCGTGCAGCAGGCCGCCTGGATGTCAGGCTATCAACATGCCACAAACTTTGCGACGGCATTTCGTCGGCGTTATGGCTGCTCGCCCGGCGAGCTGCGTGACGCGTCTCTGACGGCGTCCCGCCACTGTGCGTAACGCGCCCCGCCAGAGCGGTAATATCCGCCGCTAACCCGGTTTTCTGCCGCTTTGGGTGATTTTTTATCATTGCGCATAGGCAATCTGGCGTTACGCATAGTGGTCCGTTATCTCTAAAAGGTAATAATTCTTATTTACAATAAAGATGCCTTTGGAGATGTTCATGTTTGCGACAACGCGTATGGCGCTATTGATAGGCGGAGCTATCGGCGGCGCGACTTTTCCTCTTTCTGCCCAGGAAACCACAAAAAATGATACCGTCATTGTCACCTCGCCCGTTCAGAGTGGCGCGACCAAGCTGGCGACGCCAGATATTGAAACGCCGCAGTCGGTATCCATTATTACCCGCCAGCAGTTTGAAGAGCAGGGCGCAACCAGCGTGCGTCAGGCGGTCAGCTACACCCCAGGCGTATACAGTAATCAGATAGGTGCCTCTAACCGCTTTGATTACATCGTATTGCGTGGTTTTTCGGACGGTAGTCTGGATAACGTCTATCTCGACGGGTTAAAAATGATGGGCGACACCAATTCGCACAGTTCGTTGGTGGTTGACCCCTGGTTTCTGGAAGATATCGAGGTGGTACGCGGCCCGGCGTCCGTTCTGTATGGACGTTCATCGCCAGGCGGCATTGTCGCGCTGACGTCGCGAAAACCGGCGTTTGATGCCGGGGGAGAGGTGAAGCTGTTTGCCGGCAATCACAACCAGCGCGGGGCGGCTTTTGATGTGACCGGCCCACTGGATGACAATGAACGTGTGGCGGCGCGTCTTAGCGGCATGACACGTTACGCCGATTCGCAGTTTACCCCCTTGAAAGAGGAACGTTATGCGCTGATGCCGAGCCTGACCTGGCGAATTACCGATCGGACGCGTCTTGATCTTATGGCCTATCTGCACCGTGATCCGGAAGGCGGTAGCCACTCCGGACTGCCTTATCAAGGCACGGTTGTACCTTATAACGGCGGAAAAATTTCTAACACTTTCTTTGAAGGTGAAGATGACTACGACAAATACGATCGCCGTGAAAATATGGTGGGTTATAACATTGAGCATCTGTTCGATAACGGCTGGTCGGTACGGCAAAAATTGCGCTATTTGCATACCAAAGTGACGTTGAATCAGGTCTATGCCGCAGGTTGGTTGAATGAAACGGCGCTGAATCGCGGCTATTCCGGCTCCGGGGAGAAAATGTCGGCTATCGCGCTGGATAATCAGCTCGACGGCAGCGTGGATACCGGGGCGATTAATCATCGTCTGCTGGTGGGGATCGATTATCAGGATCGCAGTAACCATACTACTGGCTATTATGGCGCGTTTCCGCCGATTGACGCTTTCAACCCTGTTTATGGCGCTCAGCCGGATTACATTACGTTGTATAGCCGTGAAAAACATAAGCTGCGGCAGACCGGATACTATTTACAGGATCAGATGTCATGGGATCGCTGGCGCTTTACGTTGGGCGGTCGTTACGATCGGGTCAGCGTGTCTAACATCGACAAA
This sequence comes from Salmonella sp. 2018103, assembly GCF_026247685.1. Taxonomy (NCBI): domain Bacteria; kingdom Pseudomonadati; phylum Pseudomonadota; class Gammaproteobacteria; order Enterobacterales; family Enterobacteriaceae; genus Salmonella; species Salmonella sp. 2018103. The sequence goes on along the minus strand of NZ_CP111029.1, from coordinate 3,414,916 downwards.
CTTCATGATTCACGCAGCGATCTCGATAAAAACAACGTCAGCACCCGTGCCGCGTTGCTTTATCTGTTCGACAATGGCGTCGCCCCCTATCTCAGTTATTCTACCGCGTTTACGCCAACCAGCTTCGCCGACGAAAACGGCAATGTGCTGGAACCGATGAAAGGCAAGCAGTGGGAGGCGGGGGTAAAATACGAACCGCTGGGGGGGAACAGCCAGTTTAGCGCCGCCGTGTATCGTATTAACCAGACCAATATCGCGACCAAAGAAGAACCTACCGATCCGTACCGCTCGATTGGTGAAATTGAGTCTAAAGGGGTTGAACTGGAGGCCATTAGCCATTTGTCGGATAGCGTCCGTTTGCAGGCGGCATATACCTATACTGATATCCGTTATAAGAAAAGTAGCCCGCAAGAGCAGGGTAAGCGCGCGGTTTATGCTCCACGGAACCAGGCCAGCGCCTGGCTAAGTTACGATGTGAAAAGCGGTCTGTTAGAGGGGCTGACTTTGGGCTCCGGCATCCGGTACGTCAACGGCGTGACCAGCGATCGCCTGAATACCCACACCTTGCCGTCCTATACACTGGTCGATATGGTGGTAGGGTATGATTTATCCAGCATTGGGTTAAATGGCTTGAGCGCCCAGCTCAACGTAAATAACCTGACGGACAAACGCTATGTCGCTGCCTGTAATTCGCTCTCTTATTGTTATTTTGGTGCCGAGCGTAGCATTGTAGGCAGCGTTTCATGGGCGTTTTGATAACGCTTATCGTCCGGTAGCAAAGGCTACCGGGCAAACATTAGCGGTGCGTCACGCCTTCATAGAGAAGTCTGAGCGCAAACATCCCGATAATGGCGCCGATAACACGGCTGGCAATGCGCTGTATTCGCCCATAAGCGCGGCGGACTGCGGGGAGCGAAAAGGCTTGGCTGAGAAAAATACGCCAGATAACGGATGACAGCACAATTCCGGCCCAGGCCATTAACCTTGCCCATGTGGGCGTTTCTGCGCTAAGTGTTACGGAAAAAATACTGATAAAAAACAGTACGGTTTGCGGATTGGATAAATCGGTCATTAATCCCCGGCGAAAGAAAATTGTCCACGGGGCGGCAATCGGCGTCTGGAGCGTGCTCATTTGCGGCGTCGCCTGGTGGCGAATACTGTTCCAGGCGAACCATAATAAATAGGCGCCGCCGACAATTTTGATAAGAGAAAATACCGCTTCGCATTGCGTAATGAGCGTCGCCAGACCGAAAAGCCCCAGCCCGGAATAAAAGGCGTCTCCCGTGGCGACGCCCAGGCCGGTGATGACTCCCGCCCGGCGTCCTGATGCGAGGCTGGTTTGCACCACCACAAACAGATTCGCGCCGGGATTAAAAAAGGTTAACACAAACAGACTGACGGTAAGCACAACGGCATGAAACGGCTCCATAGGCAACTCTTCCCATAGCCTCAAGAAATAACGTTCATCTTATTAATAGTCAAACCAGATGATTGCGAGTGAGATCACAAAGCAGGGGCGTTTTAATCCGCGTTGTTACGCCGACAGAGCGGGGGCTGACTGGATTTTTCCAGCAATCTACACTACTTATTTAATCAGTCCGAACGGCCTTTTTGTTCTGATAAAGCGATGATGGCGTAATAATAAAACGAGGGTTTTGCTATGAAAACTGGCTACAAGGTTATGCTTGGCGCATTAGCGTTTGTCGTGACAAACGTTTATGCCGCAGAAATCATGAAAAAAACGGACTTTGATAAAGTCGCCTCCGAATACACGAAAATTGGCACGATTTCCACCACCGGGGAAATGTCGCCGCTGGACGCCAGAGAAGATTTAATCAAAAAGGCGGATGAAAAAGGGGCGGATGTGGTGGTGCTGACGTCCGGGCAGACAGAAAATAAAATTCATGGTACGGCTGATATTTATAAAAAGAAATAAAAGCGTTGCATCATAAAAATACCCGCCTGGGTTTCCGGCGGGTATATTTATTCCTGGCAACCGGCATCCGTTTTGCCGGATGACGGCCTGCAGTAAACGTAGCGCCATCAGGCATTCAGGACGCTGTCATTTGTCTTAATTACCCGACTGGTCTTTGGCACCTGCTTTTAAACGACGCCACAGAGTGGTGCGGCTAATCCCCAGATAACGCGCCGCCGCGGTCTTATCGCCCTTAAAGCGCGCCAGTACATCCTGTAACGTGTGCGCATCCACGGTTGAAGGCGTCAGCTCTGCTGTGTTCACCATAAGCTCAGGTAATAACTGCCGCATAAATTGCCTGTCCAGCGTTGGCGCGGGATCGACGCTTAAAAAAAGCGCCAGGCGCTCCATCATATTACGCAGTTCGCGAATATTACCGGGCCAGCGCCAGGCCAGCAAAAGCGGCTGACACTGTGTCAATCCATGACGTATCGATTCGGTAAACGGAATTTCCATCGCCGCCAGCGACTGTTTTAAAAAGTTTTCCGCCAGCGGCAAAATATCAGCCTGCCGCTCGCGCAAAGGAGGAAGCGTCAGACGCAGAATACTCAGGCGATAAAAGAGATCGGGGCGAAAACGTCCTTGCATTATCTCCCGATCCAGATCGCAATGCGTAGCGCTGATCACCCGGACATCCACCGGGATCGGCTGGTGTCCGCCGACGCGAGTGACGGCTTTTTCCTCCAGTACGCGCAAAAGTCGGGTTTGTAACGGCAAGGGCATTTCGCCGATTTCATCCAGAAACAGCGTGCCGCCGTGTGCGATTTCAAACAGCCCCGCCCGGCCTCCTCGTCGTGAACCGGTAAACGCGCCCTCTTCATAACCAAACAGTTCCGCTTCCAGCAACGACTCGGTAATCGCGCCGCAATTGACGGCGACAAAGGGAGGGGATGGCTTATTCTGACGGTGAGGCTGGCGGTGAAAGAACGTCTGGTGAATCGCCTGCGCCGCCAGCTCTTTTCCGGTCCCTGTTTCCCCCTGAATTAGCACTGCCGCACGGGAGCGGGCATAGAGTGTAATCGTCTGGCGGAGCTGCTCCATTTGCGGCGACTGGCCGCGTATATCGCCCAGTTCATACCGGGTTTGTAATCCCTTGCCGGATGGGTAATCCACGCGCTGTCGCCGTGTCAGACGGGTCATATCCAGCGCATCATGGAAAGCCTGACGAACGGTCGCCGCGGAATAAATAAAGATGGCGGTCATTCCCGCTTCTTCCGCCAGATCGGTAATTAATCCCGCGCCGACGACAGCCTCAATACCGTTGGCCTTAAGTTCGTTAATTTGCCCGCGCGCGTCCTCTTCGGTGACATAGCTTCGCTGTTCAAGACGGAGGTGAAACGTTTTCTGAAAGGCAAGTAAAGCCGGAATGGTCTCCTGATAGGTCACGATACCGATAGACGAGGTGAGCTTTCCCGCTTTCGCCAGTGCCTGTAATACATCGAATCCGCTGGGCTTGATGAGGATCACCGGTATTGACAGGCGACTTTTTAAATAGGCTCCATTCGAACCCGCCGCGATAATCGCGTCGCAGCGCTCGGTCGCCAGTTTTTTGCGAATGTAGGTCACCGCCTTTTCAAAGCCGAGTTGAATAGGCGTGATGGTCGCCAGATGATCGAATTCCAGGCTGATATCCCGAAACAGTTCGAACAGACGCGTTACGGAGACCGTCCAGATCACCGGTTTATCGCTATTATCGCGCGGAGCGCTGTGGGCAGTCGTCATCGCAGTAGGTTCATCTTTAAGGGGCGATTTTTTGTTTTAAACGTGTTTCATAAATGTTGCAATGAAACGGAACGATTCGTTTCATGAAACGTTAGCTGACACGTTTTTCTTTTCCCTTAATCGCGCTTATTCATAACAGAAATGACTGTAATCACCTGTTTTTAAATCTCATTGTATTTAATTTTCTCGCTGCCTCTTTGCCTGGCATAGCCTTTGCTTTGGTGAATACATCTTGAGTAACAATTTACTAACATGAGGACGAGATATGTCTTTACATTCGCCGGGGCAGGCATTTCGCGCCGCGCTCGCTAAAGAGAATCCATTACAAATTGTCGGCGCGATCAATGCTAACCATGCTCTGTTGGCCCAACGGGCCGGGTATCAGGCTATCTATCTTTCTGGCGGCGGCGTAGCGGCAGGCTCGCTTGGACTGCCGGACCTGGGGATTTCGACGCTGGATGATGTGTTAACCGATATCCGGCGCATCACGGATGTTTGCCCGCTGCCGCTGTTGGTGGATGCGGATATTGGCTTTGGCTCCTCCGCCTTTAATGTCGCGCGGACGGTAAAGTCCATAGCCAAAGCGGGCGCCGCCGCGCTGCATATTGAAGACCAGGTTGGCGCTAAGCGCTGTGGACACCGTCCAAACAAAGCGATCGTCTCGAAAGAGGAGATGGTAGACAGAATTCGGGCGGCAGTGGATGCGCGCACCGATCCGAACTTTGTGATCATGGCGCGTACCGATGCGCTGGCGGTGGAAGGGCTGGAGGCGGCTCTCGATCGCGCGCAGGCTTACGTGGACGCGGGGGCTGACATGCTGTTCCCGGAGGCGATCACCGAACTGTCGATGTACCGCCAGTTCGCCGACGTGGCGCAGGTGCCGATCCTCGCCAACATCACTGAGTTTGGCGCGACGCCGCTGTTTACGACCGACGAGTTGCGCAGTGCACACGTGGCGATGGCGCTCTATCCGTTGTCGGCGTTTCGCGCCATGAACCGCGCCGCAGAAAAAGTCTATACCGTGCTGCGCCAGGAAGGGACGCAAAAGAACGTGATCGACATCATGCAGACCCGCAACGAGCTATACGAAAGCATCAATTACTACCAGTTCGAAGAGAAGCTGGACGCGCTGTACAGGAATAAAAAATCGTAGCCTGTAGGCCTGATAAGGCGAAGCCGCCATCAGGCAATGCCGGATGGCACTACGTTTATCCGGCTTACACGCCTCAATACCCTACACATTAAAAAAATGACGAGGACACTATGAGCGACACCACGATCCTGCAAAATAATAACCATGTCATTAAGCCCAAAAAATCCGTCGCCTTGTCTGGCGTACCAGCCGGAAATACCGCTCTGTGTACCGTGGGAAAAAGCGGTAACGATCTGCACTATCGCGGTTACGACATTCTCGATCTGGCGGAGCACTGCGAATTTGAAGAAGTCGCGCATTTACTGATCCACGGAAAATTACCGACCCGCGACGAGCTGAACGCTTATAAAAGCAAGTTAAAAGCGCTGCGCGGATTACCCGCCAATGTCCGTACCGTTCTGGAAGCGTTACCGGCGGCCTCGCACCCGATGGACGTGATGCGTACCGGCGTTTCCGCGCTGGGCTGCACCCTGCCGGAAAAAGAGGGACATACCGTCTCCGGCGCGCGCGATATTGCCGATAAGCTGTTGGCCTCGCTCAGCTCTATCCTTCTTTACTGGTATCACTACAGCCACAACGGCGAACGTATTCAGCCGGAAACCGACGATGATTCCATCGGCGGCCATTTTCTGCATCTGCTGCATGGTGAAAAGCCAACCCAAAGCTGGGAAAAGGCGATGCATATTTCGCTGGTGCTGTATGCCGAGCATGAGTTCAATGCCTCGACGTTTACCAGCCGGGTGATTGCCGGGACCGGCTCGGATGTCTACTCCGCGATTATCGGCGCGATTGGCGCGCTGCGCGGCCCGAAACACGGCGGGGCGAATGAGGTGTCGCTGGAAATTCAACAGCGTTATGAAACGCCGGACGAGGCAGAGGCGGATATCCGTAAACGCGTGGAAAACAAAGAGGTGGTGATTGGTTTTGGACATCCGGTTTACACCATCGCCGACCCGCGCCATCAGGTGATCAAACGGGTGGCGAAACAGCTTTCAGAAGAAGGCGGCTCGCTGAAGATGTACCACATCGCCGACCGTCTGGAAACGGTGATGTGGGAAACCAAAAAGATGTTCCCGAATCTCGACTGGTTTTCGGCGGTCTCCTACAACATGATGGGCGTCCCTACCGAAATGTTCACCCCGCTGTTTGTCATCGCCCGCGTTACCGGCTGGGCGGCGCACATTATTGAACAGCGTCAGGACAACAAGATTATTCGCCCCTCTGCCAACTATACCGGGCCGGAAGATCGTCCGTTTGTCTCGATAGACGATCGTTGCTAACTCACTCTTATTAAAAATAAAACGCAGGAAACGTACCCTATGTCTACCCAAGAACTGAACATCCGCCCGGAATTTGACCGCGAAATCGTCGATATCGTGGATTACGTGATGAACTACGACATCACCTCAAAGGTGGCGTACGACACCGCGCATTATTGCCTGCTCGACACGCTCGGTTGTGGTCTGGAAGCGCTGGAATACCCGGCCTGTAAAAAATTGCTTGGGCCGATCGTGCCAGGCACGGCGGTGCCCAACGGCGCACGCGTGCCGGGCACCCAGTTCCAGCTCGATCCGGTACAGGCAGCTTTTAACATTGGCGCGATGATCCGCTGGCTCGATTTTAACGATACCTGGCTTGCCGCCGAGTGGGGCCATCCTTCTGATAACCTCGGCGGTATTCTGGCGATTGCGGATTGGTTGTCACGTAACGCCGTCGCCGCCGGCAAAGCGCCGCTGACCATGAAACAGGTATTGAGTGGGATGATCAAAGCCCATGAAATTCAGGGCTGCATCGCGCTGGAAAACGCCTTCAACCGTGTCGGACTTGACCATGTGTTGCTGGTGAAAGTGGCCTCGACTGCGGTGGTCGCTGAAATGCTGGGGCTGACGCGCGATGAGATCCTCAACGCGGTATCGCTGGCGTGGGTGGATGGGCAGTCGTTGCGCACTTATCGTCATGCGCCGAATACCGGTACGCGCAAATCCTGGGCGGCGGGCGATGCGACTTCGCGCGCGGTACGTCTGGCGCTGATGGCGAAAACCGGCGAGATGGGCTATCCCTCGGCGCTCACCGCCAAAACCTGGGGCTTCTACGACGTTTCATTCAAAGGTGAAACGTTCCGTTTCCAGCGTCCTTATGGCTCCTACGTGATGGAAAACGTGCTATTCAAAATTTCTTTCCCGGCAGAATTCCACTCGCAAACCGCCGTCGAAGCGGCGATGACGCTGTATGAGCAGATGCAGGCCGCGGGTAAAACGGCAGCGGATATCGAGAAAGTGACCATCCGCACCCACGAAGCCTGTCTCCGCATTATCGATAAAAAAGGCCCGCTCAATAACCCGGCGGACCGCGATCACTGTATCCAGTATATGGTCGCCGTGCCGTTGCTGTTCGGACGGTTAACCGCGGCGGATTATGAAGACGAGGTGGCGCAGGACAAGCGTATTGACGCCCTGCGCGAGAAAATCGTGTGTTATGAGGATCCGGCTTTTACCGCCGACTATCACGACCCGGAAAAACGTGCTATCGGCAATGCGATCACCGTGGAGTTTACTGATGGCTCACGCTTTGGCGAGGTTGTCGTGGAGTATCCGATTGGTCATGCGCGTCGCCGCGCCGACGGTATTCCGAAGCTTATCGAAAAATTTAAAATAAACCTGGCGCGTCAGTTCCCGACTCGCCAGCAGCAACGCATTCTGGATGTCTCCCTGGACAGAGCCCGCCTGGAGCAGATGCCGGTTAACGAATACCTCGATTTATATGTCATCTGAGCCAGCCAGCAGTAAGGCGTAAGTTCAACAGGAGAGCGTGATGTCTTTTAGCGAATTTTATCAGCGTTCCATTAACGAACCGGAGGCGTTCTGGGCCGAGCAGGCCCGGCGTATCGACTGGCGACAGCCGTTTACGCAGACGCTGGATCATAGCCGTCCACCTTTTGCCCGCTGGTTTTGCGGCGGCACCACTAACTTATGTCATAACGCCGTCGACCGCTGGCGGGATAAGCAGCCGGAGGCGCTGGCGCTGATTGCCGTCTCATCAGAGACCGATGAAGAGCGCGCATTTACCTTCAGCCAGTTGCATGATGAAGTCAACGCTGTGGCCGCTATGCTGCTGTCGCTGGGCGTGCAGCGTGGCGATCGCGTATTGGTCTATATGCCGATGATTGCCGAAGCGCAGATAACCCTGCTGGCCTGCGCGCGCATTGGCGCGATCCATTCGGTGGTCTTTGGCGGTTTTGCCTCGCACAGCGTGGCGGCGCGCATTGACGATGCCAGACCGGCGCTGATTGTGTCGGCGGATGCCGGAGCGCGGGGCGGTAAAATCCTGCCGTATAAAAAGCTGCTTGATGACGCTATTGCGCAGGCGCAGCATCAGCCGAAACATGTTCTGCTGGTGGACAGAGGGCTGGCGAAAATGGCGTGGGTGGATGGGCGCGATCTGGATTTTGCCACGTTGCGCCAGCAGCATCTCGGCGCGAGCGTGCCGGTGGCGTGGCTGGAATCCAATGAAACCTCATGCATTCTTTACACCTCCGGCACTACCGGCAAACCGAAAGGCGTCCAGCGCGACGTCGGCGGTTATGCGGTGGCGCTGGCAACCTCGATGGACACCATTTTTGGCGGCAAGGCGGGCGGCGTATTCTTTTGCGCATCGGATATCGGCTGGGTCGTCGGCCACTCCTATATCGTTTACGCGCCGCTGCTCGCAGGCATGGCGACTATTGTTTACGAAGGACTGCCGACGTACCCGGACTGCGGGGTCTGGTGGAAAATTGTCGAGAAATACCAGGTTAACCGGATGTTTTCCGCCCCGACCGCGATTCGCGTGCTGAAAAAATTCCCGACGGCGCAAATCCGCAATCACGATCTCTCCTCGCTGGAGGCGCTTTATCTGGCCGGTGAGCCGCTGGACGAGCCGACGGCCAGTTGGGTAACGGAGACGCTGGGTGTGCCGGTTATCGACAATTATTGGCAGACGGAGTCCGGCTGGCCGATCATGGCGCTGGCCCGCGCGCTGGACGACAGGCCGTCGCGTCTGGGAAGCCCGGGGGTGCCGATGTACGGTTATAACGTCCAGCTACTCAATGAAGTCACCGGCGACCCCTGCGGCATAAATGAAAAAGGCATGCTGGTGATTGAGGGGCCGCTGCCGCCGGGCTGTATTCAGACTATTTGGGGCGACGATGCGCGTTTTGTGAAGACTTACTGGTCGCTGTTTAACCGTCAGGTTTATGCCACCTTCGACTGGGGAATCCGCGATGCCGAGGGGTATTACTTTATTCTGGGCCGTACCGATGATGTGATTAATATTGCGGGCCATCGGCTGGGGACGCGAGAAATAGAAGAAAGTATCTCCGGTTACCCGAACGTAGCGGAAGTGGCGGTGGTGGGGATAAAGGACGCTCTGAAAGGGCAGGTAGCGGTGGCGTTTGTCATTCCGAAGCAGAGCGATACGCTGGCGGATCGCGAGGCGGCGCGCGACGAGGAAAAAGCGATTATGGCGCTGGTGGACAACCAGATCGGTCACTTTGGTCGTCCGGCGCATGTCTGGTTTGTTTCGCAGCTCCCCAAAACGCGTTCCGGAAAGATGCTTCGCCGCACGATCCAGGCGATCTGTGAAGGCCGCGATCCGGGCGATCTGACAACTATTGACGATCCCGCGTCGTTGCAGCAAATTCGCCAGGCGATCGAGGAATAGCCGTAAGCCGGATAAGCCGCGTCCGGCAACGGGTTAGCGTCAGCGACTGAATAGTGGGGTGTAAAGTTGGGAAAGGGCGGCAGCGCGCCGCCCTGTAACAGAATTAACGCAGAATATTTTTCTCAGCCAGATCCAGCGCGAAGTAACTGAAAATCAAATCGGCGCCGGCGCGTTTAATCGAGCCCAGACTTTCCAGCACGACCTTTTCTTCATCAATGGCGCCAGCCATAGCAGCAAATTTAATCATGGCGTATTCACCGCTCACCTGGTAAGCGCCAAGCGGCAACTCTGTGCGTTCGCGGATTTCACGCAGCACGTCCAGATACGCGCCGGCCGGTTTCACCATTAAGCAATCCGCGCCCTGGGCTTCGTCGAGCAGTGATTCGCGAATCGCTTCACGGCGGTTCATCGGATTCATTTGATACGTCTTGCGGTCGCCTTTTAACGCGGTACCCGCTGCTTCACGGAAGGGGCCGTAGAAAGAAGAGGCGAACTTGGTGGAGTAGGACATTATTGCCGTATCGGTAAAACCGGCGGCATCCAGCGCCTGGCGGATAGCCTGGACTTGTCCATCCATGGCCGCGGAGGGCGCAATAAAATCTGCTCCAGCCGCCGCCGCGATAACGGCCTGCTTGCCGAGGTTGGCCAGCGTCGCATCGTTATCCACACCGTGTTCGCACAACACGCCGCAGTGGCCGTGCGAGGTGTATTCGCAGAAGCAGGTGTCGGACATGACGATCATCTCCGGCACGGTTTGCTTACAGATGCGGGACATTCTTGCCACCAGGCCGTCTTCTTTCCAGGTATCGCTGCCGGTGTCATCAGTATGGTGGGAAATGCCGAAGGTCATAACGGAACGAATACCAGCATTTGCGATACGTTCAATCTCTCGCGCCAGCTGCTTTTCCGGGATACGCATTACGCCGGGCATGGCATCAATAGCTTTGTAATCGTCGAGTTCTTCTTCAACAAAGATCGGCAACACCAGGTCGTTCAGGCTAAGTGTTGTCTCTTCAAACATAGCGCGCAGCGCAGCGGATTTGCGCAGGCGGCGAGGGCGATGGATAAGGTCTGTCATGGTCTGCCTGATGTTTGTGGAATCGAAGGCCCAGTATACCTGAATCTGCAGGCAGATGTTTTACGAAAACGGTCCTTAACGTAGCAGGCGCAGCCCCAGCGGCGGCAGAACATGGCGCTTCTTTTATATACCGGAGATTAATATCTCAGGTACTATATCATTTTAAATAAGAATTAGTTTTACGTTGTTTTTAGTTTTATTTCATCGTCATTTAAGTAAATGTGGGTTTTAACATTATTCATATTTATTTTATTTTTCTTTAATCCATATTTATCTCATATGTATTTTATTTTTTTATTTTCTTGTAACCTCATGAAAAAGAATGATTTTTAATTATCCATTTTCCTTTTATTACGTCTTTTTAATTCATGTCCGAATCCGGACTGAGGATAAAGAATAATTGAACCTTTTAGCAATGACGCCGCATAATCCTCCTTGCTAAACATCTATATGTTTTTATGCATTGATAATTGATGGATCAACTATATTACGTCCCTGAGGAGGGATGACAAATGCACTCCTGGAAAAAGAAACTTGTAGTCTCACAATTAGCATTGGCTTGCACTCTGGCAATCACTTCTCAGGCGAATGCTACTACTTACGATACCTGGAATTACGTTGATAACCCTACTACGGCTCTTGACTGGACCAATATGGATGCTCCGGGTACAGTCGACGGTAACTATGTAAACTATAGCGGCTTTGTTTACTACAACAACGCTAATGGTGATTTCGATCAGTCGTTCAACAGTGACACTGTTAACGGTACGATTTCTACCTATTATCTGAACCATGATTATGCCACTGATTCAGATAACACGCTGAACATCACGAATTCGAATATACATGGTTCAATTACTTCAGAGCAGCCTTTCGGCTACTGGGGTATTACACCAGCTTCTATTGACCCTGTAACTGGATCTGTTATTACCCCTCGTACTTATAATGGTTATACCTTTAACAATGGTACTACCATTACTGATACAAATTGGTACGACGGTGATGTATTTACGCTGAATATTTCAAATTCTACTATTGATGATGATTATGAAGCGCTTTATTTCACTGACTCTTATTTGAGCGGCGATGATGGTACTACAACTAAAACGACTAATGAGTCGTTCTATACGGCTTTAGGGGTTGCAGTAAATCTGAACGTAGAGAGCAATATCAATATTGCTAATAATTCTCGTGTTGCGGGTATTGCTTTGTCTCAGGGGGATACAACCAATACTGCGTATACATCCGAGTACCATCAATGGGACAATAATATTAGCGTCTCCAACTCTACTGTGACTTCTGGTTCAGAAATTCCGTTGGAAGATGACTATGACGGAGCAAAATACTTCTTTGGTAACTCTGCTGAACCTAGTGACTATAATGGTGATGGTAGTGTAAATGATGTAGCACTGTCTTTCTCTGACAACGCTGATTCTAATTACTCCATGAAGAACAATGTTTACTTCGACCATTCTACCTTATTGGGCGATGTAGAGTTTTCTAGCCACTGGAATAATGATGGTGAATTCTTCTATTCAACAGGCTATGACAGCAACGGCGATGGTGTTAAGGATACCAACGGCGGCTGGATTGATGACGGTCAGAATGTTGATGAGCTGAATATTACTCTGGATAATGGTAGTAAATGGATTGGTTCGGCTAATATTACTGCCGATGCCATTGCTCCGGCTAATATGTACGATGTTGCATATAATAGCCTTACCCCTGGCGCGGTTATTGAAGATAACGATTGGGATCGTGTTATTGACAACAAAGTATTCCAAAGTGGAGTATTTAACGTTGCATTAAACAATGGTTCTGAGTGGGATACTGTCAACACTTCCGTTATTGATACCTTAGCTGTAAATAATGGCTCTCAGGTAAATGTTACAGACTCTACCCTGGTATCAGACACCATTGGATTGACCAACGGTTCTAGTATGAATATCGGTGAAGATGGTCAGGTAGCAACTGATCATCTGACTATCGATAGCTACAGTACTGTTGCGCTGAATGATGATGTGACTCATTATGGTGATTATTCACTGTATGCCAATACTATCACTGTAACTAATGGTGGTATGTTGGATGTTAACGTTGATCAGTTTGATAATGGTGTATTCAGCACTGATAAACTGGAACTGACCAGCGGCAATACTGCTGATCACAACGGTAATGTTGTTTCTGGTGTGTTCAATATCCATAGCAGCGATTATGTTCTGAATGCTGACCTGGTGAACGACCGTACCTGGGATACCACTCAGGCTAACTATGGTTACGGTACTATCGCGATGAACTCTGACGGTCACCTGACCATCAACGGTAATGGCGATATCAACAACGGCGACGAACTGGATAACAGCTCTGTTGATAATGTTGTAGCGGCCACTGGTAACTATAAAGTTCGCATCGACAACGCTACTGGTGCCGGTTCTGTTGCGGATTACAAAGGCAACGAGCTGATTTATGTCAATGACGTAAACACCGACGCTACCTTCTCTGCAGCAAACAAAGCTGACCTGGGTGCTTACACCTATCAGGCTAAGCAGGAAGGCAACACTGTCGTGCTGGAACAGATGGAACTGACCGACTACGCTAACATGGCGCTGAGCATTCCTTCTGCGAACACCAATATCTGGAACCTGGAACAAGACACCGTTGGTACTCGTCTGACCAACGCTCGTCATGGCCTGGCGGATAACGGCGGCGCATGGGTAAGCTACTTCGGCGGTAACTTCAACGGCGACAACGGCACCATTAACTACGATCAGGATGTTAATGGCATCATGGTCGGTGTTGATACCAAAGTTGACGGTAACAACGCTAAGTGGATCGTTGGTGCGGCAGCAGGCTTCGCGAAAGGCGATCTGAGCGATCGTACCGGTCAGGTGGATCAGGACAGCCAGTCTGCCTACATCTACTCTTCCGCTCGTTTCGCAAACAACATCTTTGTTGATGGTAACTTGAGCTACTCTCACTTCAACAACGATTTGTCTGCTAACATGAGCGACGGTACTTACGTTGACGGCAACACCTCTTCTGACGCCTGGGGCTTTGGCTTGAAACTGGGTTATGATCTGAAGCTGGGTGATGCAGGCTACGTAACGCCTTACGGCAGCGTATCCGGTCTGTTCCAGTCTGGCGACGACTACCAGCTGAGCAACGACATGAAAGTTGACGGTCAGTCCTACGACAGCATGCGTTATGAAATCGGTGTAGATGCAGGTTATACCTTCACTTACAGCGAAGATCAGGCGCTGACGCCGTACTTCAAACTGGCTTACGTTTACGACGACTCAAACAACGATGCTGACGTAAACGGCGACTCTATCGACAACGGCGTAGAAGGTTCTGCGGTACGTGTTGGTCTGGGTACTCAGTTCAGCTTCACGAAGAACTTCAGCGCCTACACCGATGCTAACTACCTCGGCGGCGGTGATGTTGATCAAGACTGGTCTGCAAACGTTGGTGTTAAATATACCTGGTAATCATTTTCTCTCAGGAGAAATAAAGGTAATTTAAACTTAAAAATGCCCGTCAAGGACTTGACGGGCATTATTGCAAGGAATGCATATGTTATCTTTAAGCAAGCCACTACAGGAATTCAACAGACTCGATAAATGCCTTTCTAAGCATGGTACGCGTTTCGAGTTTGTTAACGATAAAGAGATTATCTGTTCACCTGATGAAAGTAATACCCATACCTTTGTTATTTTAGAGGGGGTTGTTTCGTTAGTTCGGGGTGATAAAGTTCTTATTGGTATTGTGCAGGCCCCCTTTATTTTCGGCTTAGCCGATGGTGTGGCGAAAAAAGAGGCACAATATAAATTAATTGCGGAGAGCGGTTGCATCGGTTATCGCCTCTCATCATCACAAACTCTCGCCATCATTGAGCAGAACCAACTGTGGCGTGAGGCCTTCTGTTGGTTAGTATGGAAAAGCCAGGTACTGGAACTTCGTGACAAGCAGCTCATTGGTAATAATTCTTACGACCAGATTCGTGCGACGTTAATGACAATGATTGAGTGGGATGAAGAACTTCGCTCACGTATTGGTGTTATGAATTATATTCATCAACGAACGCGCGTATCGCGATCGGTGGTGGCGGAAGTTCTCGCGGCCCTGCGTAAGGGTAATTACATTGAAATGAATAAAGGCAAACTTATTAGTATTAACCGTTTGCCCTCCGAATATTAACAAAAATGTTGTGCCTCGTCTGATATAGCGCGAGGCGCGACGACTCAGGATGCAGGAATAGCAATCGGTTTATTGCCGCTTAACTCAGTAACCAAATCGTTAATCCCGTCGCTCATATTGGTAAAACGCGTGAGGGGGGAACGGGTTACGACCACAAAAGCGCCAATATTATATTGTGGGATCATCGCCATATAGGTAATAAAACCGCCGCCGCCGCCTGTTTTCTGGATAATGCCAGGACGTCCGTCTTTTGGCGCCATATAGACCCAGCCCAGACCGAGCGCGTCGGCTTTACCTGGTACGTCCATCCCGATGATTTTCTTTAACTGTGTGCGCTGATAAATCAACGTTTGCATACGATCGGCCTGATGACTACGGTGATAGAAATCTGACGACAGATACTGTTGCATCCAGCGCATCATATCTCCTGGCGTAGAATAGACCCCGCCGCTGCCAATGGCTGCCAGCGTATTATTACAGGGGCTTGCGCCTTTCTCTGCCACCATCAGACGCTTACACTGATCGGGAGAGGGGGTAAACGTGGTGTCTTTCATTCCCAGCGGGCGGGTAATCTTTTCTTCAAACAGTTGTGTATAAGGTTTGCCGGAGGCGGTCGCCAGCGCGTCGGCTAACAGGTCGAACGCCAGATTGGAATAGGCCGCCTGCGAGCCTGGCGCGACTTTTAACGTTGCTGTGGAGAGCCAGTTCCAGCGTTGTTCGCGGGTTGGCCAGACAAATACCGGACGATGCGCCGCGCCGCCGGGCTGTTCTCGCGGAAGCGCGCTGGTGTGGGTCGCTAAGTTGACTAACGTAATCGGCGTGCCTTGATACGTCGGGACATGCGCGCCGGGAGGCGCATATTTGCTGAGCGGATCGTTTAATTTTACCGTTCCCTGATCGAGCAATTTTACC
Source organism: Salmonella sp. 2018103 (assembly GCF_026247685.1). Lineage (NCBI taxonomy): Bacteria > Pseudomonadati > Pseudomonadota > Gammaproteobacteria > Enterobacterales > Enterobacteriaceae > Salmonella > Salmonella sp. 2018103. Next base: position 3,399,181 of record NZ_CP111029.1, on the reverse strand, counting down.
AACATTTCACTGGTCATTAGCTTGGTGAGCGAAGCGATACGAATGACCGAATCAAGCTGTGGACGAACATTATTGCCCGGTCTGGTGTCACCGAAACTACGAAATACGCGTTGATTGCCGTCGATCACCACCAGCGCCATGCCCGTGGCGCCGCTACCATAAAAGATATGCTCGGCATAACGATCAACGATATCAGAGGCAAAAACCGGATCGGCAATCGGCTGAGTCGCCTGGACAGAAGTAAGTGATGCCGCAAACAGCATGGCAGTAAAAAGCAGACTACGTTTCAACGGTGATGTCCATAAGTGAAATAACGGTGGTTATGCGTATTTATACTACCCGGCGGCACATTGCAAAACGTTAAAGAGAAAAAAGTGGGTGAAAAAACGTAACGGCGGGTTTTCGTGATGAAGAATGTTTACTTTTGTGATAGAGCGCTTGTGATAACCTGATAGCGCCAGCCTGCCTGCTTAGAATGAAACTCGTCGAAACAATTCTGTTGAGCAGAAGTGCGAACTAAGCGTCACAACGTAGGTCACAATGCCTGGTTTAGCCCTTTCATTTGCGTGGGCATGGCGTGATATTGCCGCCGTTACAGCAGCCGTAATAAAGAGAAGAAGTTAGCAGGAGAGCATGATGTTTAAATCTTTTTTCCCAAAGCCAGGGCCGTTTTTCATGTCGGCGTTTGTTTGGGCGCTGATCGCCGTCATTTTCTGGCAGGCGGGAGGAGGAGATTGGGTGGCGCGACTTGTAGGGGCATCCGATGAAGTGCCTATCAGCGCAGCGCGCTTCTGGTCGCTGGACTATCTGATTTTTTATGCTTATTACCTGATTTGTGTGGGATTATTTGCAACGTTCTGGTTCATCTATAGCCCGCACCGCTGGCAGTATTGGTCGATACTTGGCACCTCGCTCATTATTTTTGTCACCTGGTTTTTGGTGGAGGTTGGCGTTGCGGTTAACGCCTGGTACGCGCCGTTCTATGATTTGATTCAAACGGCGCTCAGCTCGCCGCACAAGGTCACTCTTGGTCAATTTTATCATGAAGTGGGGGTGTTTCTCGGTATTGCGCTTATCGCCGTGGTGATCGGTGTGCTGAACAACTTCTTTGTCAGCCACTATGTATTTCGCTGGCGTACCGCAATGAATGAGCACTATATGGCGCACTGGCAGTACCTGCGCCATATCGAAGGGGCCGCCCAGCGTGTACAGGAAGACACCATGCGTTTTGCCTCTACACTGGAGAATATGGGCGTGAGTTTTATCAATGCCATCATGACGCTCATCGCCTTTCTGCCAGTGTTGGTCACCCTGTCAGCGCATGTGCCGGATTTACCCATCGTAGGGCATATCCCTTACGGCCTGGTCATTGCCGCCATAGTCTGGTCATTAATGGGGACGGGCCTGCTGGCGGTCGTCGGGATCAAATTGCCGGGGCTGGAATTTAAAAATCAGCGAGTGGAAGCCGCTTATCGTAAGGAGCTGGTCTACGGTGAAGATGACGCCAGCCGCGCCACGCCGCCAACCGTCCGTGAACTGTTTAGCGCGGTGCGCCATAACTACTTCCGTCTCTACTTTCACTATATGTATTTCAACATCGCGCGCATTCTCTATTTGCAGGTCGATAACGTTTTCGGTTTGTTCCTGCTGTTTCCTTCCATTGTTGCCGGTACGATTACGCTGGGGCTGATGACGCAAATCACCAACGTGTTTGGCCAGGTGCGCGGTTCGTTCCAGTATTTGATTAACTCCTGGACGACTCTGGTGGAGCTGATGTCTATTTATAAACGTTTACGTAGCTTTGAACGCCAGTTGGATGGTCAGCCAGTTCAGGAAGTGAGCCACTCTTTTAGCTAACAGAAGGAAACGTTATGTCGACGGCGTCCCGTCTTTATCCTCTGCCTTTTCTGGCGGTCGCCATATTGGCTGGCTGTAGTAGTCAATCCGGGCAGCCGGTGAGCAAGGGCGAGAAGCCTGTCGACGTGGCAAGCGTAGTACGTCAGAAAATGCCGGCCAGTGTCAAAGACAGAGAGGCCTGGGCGAAAGACATCGCGACAACGTTTAAGAGCCAGGGGCTGGCGCCGACGGTAGAAAATATCTGTTCGGTGCTGGCTGTCGCCCAGCAGGAGTCCGGTTATCAGGCGGATCCTGTCGTGCCGGGGCTAAGTAAAATAGCCTGGCAGGAGATTGATCGCCGTGCTGAACGACTACACATTCCGCTGTTTCTGGTGCACACCGCGCTGAAAATTAACTCCCCTAACGGCAAGAGCTATAGCGAACGCCTGGACACGGTAAAAACCGAAAAACAGCTTAGCGCTATTTTTGACGACTTTATCAATATGGTTCCTATGGGGCAGACGCTATTTGGCTCATATAACCCGGTGCATACGGGCGGCCCGATGCAGGTCAGCATTGCCTTTGCCGAACAGCACGCGAAAGGTTATCCGTGGAAGATGGCGGGTACGGTACGTCAGGAGGTCTTTACGCGCCGTGGCGGATTGTGGTTTGGAACCTACCATTTGCTGAATTACCCGGCGAACTACAGCGCGCCTGTTTTCCGCTTCGCCGACTTCAACGCGGGATGGTACGCCAGCCGTAACGCTGCGTTCCAGAATGCCGTCAGTAAAGCCAGTGGGGTAAAACTGGCGCTGGATGGCGATCTGATTCGTTATAACAGCAAGGAACCGGGCAAAACAGAGTTAGCGGTGCGCAAACTGGCAGGGCAGTTGGGAATGAGTGAGCGCGAAATTCGCAGCCAACTGGAGAAAGGCGATAGCCTGGCGTTTGAAAAAACGGCGCTCTACAAGAAAGTCTATAAACTGGCCGAGGCCAAAACGGGCAAGACGCTTGCGCGGGAAATGTTGCCCGGTATTCAACTGGAAAGCCCGAAGATCACGCGCAAGCTGACGACCGCCTGGTTTGCTAAACGAGTTGATGAGCGGCGGGCGCGGTGTATGGGGCGATAAATTTCGCGCTGGGATATTTTCTCCAGCGCGCTAAGGTTTATTGGTGACGGTGACGCCAGCGTAAAAACGCGGCGATAACGGCGAAAATGAGGCAGCCCGTGAGGAAGGGCACCAGGCCAAAAATCGTCCCGACGCCCAGCCCAATCTCTACCCGCGGTCGACCTGTATCCTGTACCTGCATCAGATGCTCATAGATGCCCGGCGCATGAACCAGCAGGTTTAAGAGTTGCGCTCCGGCCCAGAAGCAAAACAGTACAAATATGGCGTAAGCAATATTTCCGGGCGTAGAGGAGGTTTCTCGATGCTTCCCGCTGAACAGCGATTTTGAGAGAGTGAAATCAGCCATAAAGACCTCCAGGATGATCGGCTACGATCTGGCGTTATGCCATCGGCTTACTGTGAAGTCTGACAGGTCATTGTGTTTGTCAATATCAGAATCATGGTAATTTCACATACGGAATGTATCCATCGCGTAAATTTTTGTTAGTTGTCACAAAACGATCACTTTTATCAAAATCAATTAACATTTAAGAAATTCCGTATCCCCCACAGACTCGCTCGCCAGAAGTATGCAAAAATACGTTTTTGTTGCTGTTAATACGTCGGAGTCGTTATGCGTTTGCCTGTAAAAATTCGTCGTGACTGGCACTACTATGCCTTCTCTATTGGCCTTATCTTTATTTTGAATGGCGTCGTAGGATTGCTGGGTTTTGAGGCGAAAGGATGGCAAACCTATGGCGTTGGGCTGGTAACGTGGATTATCAGCTTCTGGCTGGCGGGGTTCATCATTCGCCGGCGCGAAGATGATGAGGTAAAAGACGCCCGATAAACGTTGCGCTATCGGGCGTGCGCTATTACATCGTGGTTTTTAAGGCGTTATTCGCCGTATGGCGTTCCAGCGCCAGCTCAATCAGGCGGCTGATCAAATCGGTATAGCCCAATCCGCTCGCCTGCCAGAGTTTTGGATACATACTGATATTGGTAAAACCTGGCAGCGTATTGATCTCGTTAATCACGACCTCATTGTCTGCCGTTAAGAAGACATCGACACGCGCCATACCCGCGCACCCCAGCGTCTGATAAGCCTGGATCGCGATCGCGCGGATCTTGTCATTCACCTCGGAAGGGATCTGCGCAGGCACGACAACTTGTGCGCCGTTATCATCAATATACTTAGTATCGTAGGCGTAAAATTCGCTATTCAGTACGATTTCGCCGCAGGTACTGGCCTGTGGGTTATCGTTACCTAATACGGCGCATTCGATCTCGCGCCCTTTGATCCCTTGCTCCACCACCACTTTATGATCGAATTCGAAAGCCAGCGCGACCGCCTGCTGATATTGCGCTTCGTTAGCGACTTTACTAACGCCGACCGAAGAGCCCTGATTGGCGGGCTTAACGAACAGCGGCAGTCCCAGACGGGATTCAACCTCGGCAAAACTAAACGCGTGACGATTCGTTCGGGTGAGTGTAATAAACGGGGCGATATTCAGTCCTGCATCGCGTAGCAGTCGTTTGGCGACGTCTTTATCCATGCAGGCTGCGGAGCTCAGCACGTCTGAACCGACAAACGGTAAGTTTGCGACGCGCAGCATCCCCTGCAATGAGCCGTCTTCGCCCAGCGTACCGTGGACGATAGGAAAAATAACATCTACCGTCGGTAGCGGCTGCCCGTTCTGGGCGTTAATCAACTGGTGTTGGTGTTTGCCAGGCACCTGGGCCAGACTGATTGCCGAAGGACGTAGCGCGATATGTGCCGGATCGTCTGCATTCTGCAAATAATTTTCCGCATCGTTAACATGCCATTGTCCTGCCTTATCTATCCCTAACAGCACCACGTCGAAGCGGGTTTTATCGATCGCATCAACGATATTTTTCGCTGATTGCAAAGACACTTCATGTTCCGCCGACTTACCGCCAAATACTATTCCTACCCGCAATTTCGCCATCTTAAAAACCCATTCCATCGAATGCAAAGCGTATACATTACCACGACAAAACGCGGGTTTCGCGGGCTTCTGCCATAATGTTTATGGGATGTGAGAACGGAGGCCGCGTGAGAGGTAAGGGTTTTCTGATTATTGTGCTGTTGGGCGGCATTGGCGGACTGGGATATCGTTATCTTCCCTCTTATTATAATCCTTTTGCTCCGCTACAACTTGCCGATCCGCCAGGCTGGATCACTACCTTCAAACTACAGCGCCTTACGCTGTCGCAGTGCCGGGAGCTTTTGACGGCGGCCAATCAACAGGGATTAATTTCATCACAACCTGTTGCGGATAGCACTGGTGAATGTCCCTTGTCCCATGTTGTGCGCGTCAGAGATTTTGGCCAGGTCAAACTGAGCAGCAGTTTTTTAGCCTCCTGCCCGTTGGCGCTGCGCTCCGCGCTGTTTGTCGAACAGCAGGCAAAACCTTTAACAGAAACGTGGATGAAGCGCCGCCTGACCCGCATCGAACATCTGGGCAGCTATGCCTGCCGTAATATTTATCACCGCCCGGATGCGCGTCGCAGTGAACATGCCAGCGCAGAAGCGCTGGATGTCAGCGGGTTTCAGCTATCGGATGGCCGAAAAATCACTGTTCTGCGCGGCTGGGGGCGTGAGGAGACGGGGCCCTGGTTACGCGCTATGTTAAACGCCAGTTGCCATTATTATGGCAATGGACTCGGGCCTGACTATAACGCTGCTCATGCTAACCATTTTCATCTTGGAATGCGGGGCTACGGCGTGTGTCGTTAAAGCATAAACGTCTGCCTTGCGCGGCTATATAATGTGATATGTTTCACAAAAATGATGAACGGGGAGACAAAATAGCAAAGTGTGACGTATCGCACCTCTGGAACCACCAGGAAAATGAGAGCTTGCTAAGCTAACGCGTATTTTCAGCTACTTACCGTTACGAGTCTTATGGAATCCTGGAAAGTTAATCTAATTTCCGTTTGGTTTGGATGCTTTTTTACCGGGCTGGCAATCAGCCAAATCCTGCCATTTTTACCCCTTTATATTTCCCAGCTTGGCGTCTCTTCCCATGAAGCGTTATCAATGTGGTCCGGGTTAACGTTTAGCATCACGTTTCTTATTTCCGCCATTGTGTCGCCGATGTGGGGCAGTCTCGCCGATCGTAAAGGGCGTAAACTGATGCTATTGCGCGCGTCGCTCGGGATGGCGATAGCTATTCTACTGCAGGCATTCGCGACCCATGTCTGGCAACTTTTCCTGCTGCGCGGAATCATGGGGTTAACGTCAGGCTATATCCCCAATGCCATGGCGCTGGTAGCCTCTCAGGTACCGCGCGAACGTAGCGGCTGGGCGCTCAGTACGCTTTCTACCGCGCAAATCAGCGGCGTTATCGGCGGGCCGTTAATGGGCGGCTTTGTCGCGGATCATATCGGGCTGCGGGCGGTATTTCTGATTACCGCCATGCTGTTGGTGGTGAGCTTTCTGGTCACGCTATTTTTAATTAAAGAAGGCGTACGTCCGGTCATCAGGAAAAGCGAACGCCTGAGCGGTAAAGCCGTTTTTGCGTCGTTACCTTATCCTGCGCTGGTGATCAGTTTGTTTTTTACCACGATGGTCATTCAACTCTGTAATGGTTCCATCAGTCCAATCCTGGCGCTGTTTATCAAATCAATGATGCCGGACAGTAATAACATCGCCTTTCTTAGCGGGTTAATTGCCTCGGTGCCCGGTATCTCCGCGCTTATCTCCGCGCCTCGCCTGGGAAAACTTGGCGACAGAATCGGCACGGAAAGAATTCTGATGGCCACGCTTATCTGCGCAGTGCTGCTTTTCTTCGCGATGTCCTGGGTCACCACGCCGTTCCAGTTGGGGCTGTTGCGTTTCTTGTTAGGCTTTGCCGATGGCGCGATGTTACCCGCCGTACAAACGTTATTGGTGAAATACTCCAGCGATCAAATTACCGGACGTATTTTTGGTTACAACCAGTCATTTATGTACCTGGGCAACGTGGTTGGGCCGTTGATGGGCGCGACGGTATCGGCGATGGCCGGTTTCCGCTGGGTTTTTATCGCTACGGCGGCGATCGTGTTGATCAATATTGGGCAACTGACCCTGGCGTTACGTCGTCGGCGTAACGCGCAAAAAGCGAAAGGCCAATAGCGGTGCATCGTAACGGCGCTTCTGCCGTTACGATATGGTTTAAATTAAAAGATATATTCTTTATCCGTGAAGTTTTTCTATAGATGGCATAACCTTAAATTATGATATAGCGTGATTATTGTTTTTTGATGGTTTATTATCGTCTCGTTTTCGGTCTGAGAAACGTTTCGCTGCGGCGACAGTGATAATTATTTGTGTAAAGTTCTTCCTGTATCATAAAAATAGTACTTTCAGCCTCTAGGCAGTGGTTCTTCATAGTGATAACGTCACCCTGGAACTAATAAGGAAATATGGTCATGAAAAATCTCATAGCAGAGTTGTTGCTTAAGCTAGCCCAAAAAGAAGAAGAGTCGAAAGAACTGGTTGCTCAGGTAGAAGCGTTAGAGATTATCGTCACAGCAATGTTACGTAACATGGCGCAAAACGAGCAGGAGATGTTGATACGTCAGGTAGAGGGGGCACTTGAAGGCGTAAAGCCGGATGCCAGCGTTCCTGATCACGATACGGAATTGCTGCGCCAATATGTAAAAAAGTTGCTGAGACACCCCCGGCACTAATCGTATTTAAAACAACACAGTTGTTATAACGTTACTTTTATAAAATAGCCCTGGCCGCTTCGTTTTTATTTTGCTCTGTATTAACCAGAAGAAAATAAAAACGAAGCGGCTATGGTAATAACAGTGTAACGCTATGCGCTGTTCTTCTGCATCCTGCCAGTGTGACTGTGGATAATCGAATTGCACATTAGCCTACGGTTTGTCAATCAATAAAACATCTATTGCTCACGGTAAGTAATACTTTTACAGCCGGGTGGTATTTTTGCCAGTAACAGCCAGACTTATATAAAGTCCCTGGGATATTTCCCAAAGGGACAACGTGTAATGTGTACACTGACAAAAGGATGGTGCTATGAAAATAACATTACTGGTGACTTTACTTTTTGGCCTGGTCTTTTTAACCGCCGTCGGCGCAACCGAGAAACCGTTAACGCCGCAACAGCAGCGCATGACGACCTGTAATCAGCAGGCGACAGCGCAAGCGTTGAAAGGCGATGCGCGTAAAACCTACCTTAGCGACTGCTTGAAAAATAGTAAGTCAGCCCCTGGCGAGAAAAGCCTGACGCCGCAACAGCAGAAAATGCGTGAATGCAATGTTCAGGCGACGGAACAATCCCTGAAAGGCGATGACCGTAGCAAGTTTATGAGCGCCTGCCTGAAAAAAGCGGCGTAGTGCTATCGGGTGAGCCCTGAAAAACACTCACCCGAAATTTCATACTCCCTCCATGCGCTCTGTTTCTATAATTTGGGAAAATTGTTTCTAAATGTTCCCAAAAATAATGAATGATGAAAATTTTTACCGAAAAGCGGTTGAACAGGCGGTAGCGCCGCCTGACTCTCCTGATGATCGTCAGCGCTCCGGGTTGCGCTTCGCCCGGCGCATCAGGCTACCGCGCGCGGTGGGGTTAGGGGGGATGTTTTTACCGGTGGCCGCCGTGTTAGTGACGCAACCTGTCTTTGGCGGCTGGTGGCTGTTGCTGGTCGGCTGGTCTTTTGTCTGGCCGCATCTGGCGTGGCAGTGGTCGGCGAAAGCCCTTGATCCGCTACGTCAGGAAATTTACAACCTGAAAGTGGATGCGATCCTCTCCGGCATGTGGATCGCGCTGATGGGCGTCAATATGTTGCCTGCCGCCGCGCTGTTTATGATGATGAGCATGAATCTGATGGGGGCTGGCGGGCGGCGGCTATTCACTGCCGGAATGGGGCTTTTGCTGGCGTCATGTCTGGTGACGTTGCAGCTTACCGGGCTACCCGTCGCGATGCGAAGCTCGTCGCTGGAAGTTACGCTCTCTTTGCCCGTCATTATGTTGTATCCGCTTCTGTTCGCCTGGGTAAGTTACCAAACGGCCATTAAATTAGCGGAACATAAGCGACGCTTGCAGGCGATGAGCTCGCGGGATGGCATGACCGGCGTCTATAACCGACGCCACTGGGAAATTTTATTACGTAATGAATTCGATCACAGCCGACGCCACCATCGGGAGGCGACATTGTTGATTATCGACATCGATCATTTTAAGAGCATTAACGACACCTGGGGACATGATGTTGGGGATGAGGCTATTATCGCCCTGACGCGTCAATTACAGATAACGCTACGCGGGAGTGATATTATCGGGCGCTTTGGCGGCGACGAATTTGCGGTGATTATGTGCGGAACGCCGGCAGACAGCGCGATTACCGCCATGTCGCGAGTGCATGAACGGCTAAATACCTTACGCTTGCCGGGCGCGCCGCAGGTCATGTTACGTATCAGCGTGGGCGTGGCGCCGTTAACGCCACAAATCGGTCATTATCGGGAATGGCTAAAGTCTGCGGATATGGCGCTTTATAAAGCAAAGAATGCCGGACGTAACCGCACCGAAGTGGCGGCATGACGTCCAGCCGGGCCTCAGGATTTACTGAGCGCCTCTGATTTTTCCATACACTTCGTCATCGCTTCTATTACCGCAGCGCGGAAGCCACGTTCTTCCAGAACGCGTACGGCTTCAATCGTCGTTCCGCCAGGCGAGCACACCATATCTTTCAGTTCGCCGGGATGTTTTCCGGTTTCGAGTACCATTTTCGCCGATCCCATGACGGCCTGCGCGGCGAATTTATAAGCCTGAGCGCGAGGCATACCGCCCAGAACGGCAGCGTCCGCCATCGCCTCGATAAACATAAAGACATAGGCCGGCGAAGATCCGCTCACGCCAACCACCGGATGGATCATCGGCTCAGCAATCACTTCCGCCTCGCCAAAGCAGCGGAAAATATTCAGCACATCAGCCGTATCTTCCGGTGTGACCAGCGCGTTTGGCGTGACGGAGGTCATTCCTGCGTTGACCAGCGACGGCGTATTCGGCATAGCGCGAATGATTTTACGGTCGTGTCCCAGCGCGCGCGCAAGCTGATCAAGCGTTACGCCTGCGGCGATAGAGACCACCAGCGAGTCTTTGTTCAGGCTGGAGGAGATTTCACTGAGCACTTTCACCATAATGCCCGGTTTTACCGCGCCGAAAACGATATCCGCGACCTGAGCGACCTCCTGCGCGCTTTGCGCCGCATTAATGCCGTACTGGTCATGCAGGGCGGCAACTTTATCGGGGGAGGGGGTGTAGACCCAGATCTGACCGGGAAGTACCTGACCGCTGGCAATCAGTCCGCCAAGAATAGCCTTGCCCATATTACCGCAGCCAATAAAACCGATTTTCTTCTCCATCTCGTCACTCCCTATGTTTGTGTGTTATGGGGAATGGTTAGCTTAACGCGGATTGAAAACGGGCAGAAGGAGAAACAGCACTTTGATGAAAGGCAAAAGCGCGAGACAATAAAAGATTGTATACCGTACGGGAGACATTATGACCATCTGGGTGGATGCGGATGCGTGTCCGAATGTCATTAAAGAAATTTTGTACCGCGCCGCCGAGCGGATGCAGTTGCCGCTTATTCTGGTTGCCAATCAGGCCTTGCGCGTGCCGCCTTCGCGTTTTATCCGCACGCTCCGCGTGGCCGCCGGGTTTGACGTGGCGGACAATGAAATTGTGCGTCAATGCGAAGCGGGCGATCTGGTGATTACCGCAGATATTCCGCTGGCGGCTGAAGTGCTGGAAAAAGGCGCTGCGGCTCTTAATCCCCGGGGAGAACGCTATAGCGACGCCACGATTCGCGAACGTCTGACGATGCGTGACTTTATGGACACGCTACGCGCCAGCGGCGTACAAACGGGGGGACCAAACACTCTCTCGCCGCGCGATCGTCAGCATTTTGCCGCCGAGCTGGATAAGTGGTGGCTGGAAAGCCAGCGTAAAAAATAAATCGTGTAATGAATAATTTACAGTTTATTCATTTCTGATTCTTGCTATAGTACTAATATTGTGACTTTAGTACTTTAATGTAAATTATTGTTTACATTTATGCGTTGTACTAGTTAGATGATATGATTATAACATTGCTGATATCAAATCCTGCGTATGCGCAGTTCCTGGGGGAACGCCTGCTATGATGCAACCTCTTTATCTTGTTGGCCCGCGGGGCTGTGGGAAAACCACCATCGGTATGGCGCTGGCGCAGGCAACCGGTTTCCGGTTTGCAGATACCGACCGCTGGCTGCAATCGCACGTGCAGATGAGCGTCGCTGATATCGTTGAAAAAGAAGGCTGGGGAGGGTTCCGCGCTCGGGAAACCGCGGCCCTGGAGGCGGTAAGCGCGCCTTCGACTGTCGTGGCGACGGGAGGCGGTATTATTCTCACGGAGTATAACCGACGTTATATGCACCATGTTGGCGTAGTGATTTATCTGTGCGCGCCGGTATCCACGCTGGTTAACCGGCTTGAGGCTGAACCTGAAGCGGATCTGCGCCCGACCCTCACCGGCAAGCCGTTGAGCGAAGAGGTTCGGGAAGTGCTTGAGCAGCGTGACGCGTTGTATCGCGAAACGGCGCATTACATTATTGACGCGACGAAAACGCCGGCCCAGGTCGTTTCTGAAATTATTGCGGCGTTGCCGCCGTCGACGCAACGGTTACAGGGAGATGTCTATACTTAACGCTCACCCAGAATAAAGGAAACGCTATGCCAACCAGACCACCTTATCCGCGGGAAGCTTATATCGTCACCATTGAAAAAGGCACGCCGGGCCAGACGGTGACGTGGTATCAGCTACGGGCTGACCATCCGAAACCTGATTCGCTCATCAGCGAGCATCCGACCGCAGAAGAAGCGATGGATGCGAAAAAACGTTACGAAGATCCGGATAAATCATAGACGCATGAACCACTCGGAAGGGATTCCGGGTACCCCTAAATTGTATCTCCATCACATTCTTGAAACATTTATACTGGCAACTAAAACCGTAAATTAAGCGATAACAATACAATATTGGAATTATTTGGAATCTTTACACAATACGTTGCTCATCTGCTGCTACGCTTTCTGAGATTTGTAGGGCAGGTAGCGCGGTGAGCGTGTGAATATTTGCCCGGGAATTACGACGAAGTAATAAGGTGGAATAAAAATGAGTGCGTCGTTGGCAATCCTCACAATCGGCGTTGTGCCAATGAGCGAAGTGTTACCGCTTCTGACGGAATACATCGACGAACAACACATCACCCATCATAGCCTGCTGGGAAAAATGAGCCGGGAAGACGTTATGGCGGATTACGCTGTAGAGCCTGGCGACGATCCGCTTTTGACGTTGCTGAATGATAACCAGATAGCCCATGTTTCCCGCCAGAAGGTGGAGCGAGATTTACAGAGCGTTGTCGAGGTGCTGGATAACCAGGGTTATGACGTCATTATACTGATGAGCACCGCGGCGATTAAAAGTATGGCAGCTCGTAATTCTATTTTGCTTGAACCGCTGCGTATTATTCCACCGCTTGTCGCCTCTATTGTGGATGGGCATCAGGTGGGCGTGATTGTGCCTGTTGCAGAACTTCTGGCGGCCCAGGAGAAAAAATGGCAGGTATTGCAAATGCCGCCGGTGTATTCACTGGCGAATCCGGTTCACGGTTCTGAGCAACAGTTAATTGATGCCGGACAGGCGCTACTGGATCAAGGCGCGGACGTCATTATGCTGGATTGTCTGGGTTTTCATCAGCGTCATCGGGATATTTTACAGCAGGCGCTGGATGTGCCGGTTTTACTCTCTAATGTTTTGATTGCGCGGTTAGCTTCAGAACTGCTTGTCTAATTTTACGTGACAGGCCGAACGTCAGGACTCTATATTGGGTGTTAATTTAATAATGAGACGGGGCCTGATTATGCTACAAAGCAATGAATACTTTTCCGGGAAAGTGAAGTCTATTGGATTTACCAGCAGTAGCACCGGCCGGGCCAGCGTTGGTGTGATGGCGGAAGGGGAGTATACCTTTGGCACCGCCGAACCCGAAGAGATGACGGTTGTGAGCGGCGCGTTGAAGGTACTGTTGCCGGGAACTGTCGAATGGAAAGTGTATACAGCCGGTGAGGTGTTTAACGTGCCTGGCCACAGCGAGTTTCATCTACAGGTCGCTGAGCCCACCTCGTATCTGTGCCGCTATTTGTAACGGTGAGTCCCCTCTCCGGCGGAGAGGGACCCTCTGGTTAGCGCTGCGCTTCGCCGCCTAATCCTTCCACCAGGCTTTGAATCAGCGCCGCCAGCTCGCCGGTCATCAGGATAAAGTCCGCGTCAAAACGTTGGGCAAAATCTTCCCGGTCGATATCTTCGTTCTGATCGCGCAGCTCATCGCAGAATTTCAGACGCTTAATGGAGCCGTCGTCGCACATGACGAATTGAATACGCTGCTGCCAGTCGAGCGCCAGCTTCGTGACCACTTTACCCGCTTCAATATGAACGGCGATCTCGTCGCTGACCAGATCCTGCTTTTTCGCGCGGATCACGCCGCCATCTTCCAGCATCGCTTTCAATTCGGCTTCGTCCAGCAACTGGAAACCCTGAGCGACCGTACCGGAGCGCACCCACTCGGTGAGCGTCAGCTCAATCGGGTTTTCCAGCGCCAGCGGGACGACCGGCAGCGAGCCAAGACTTTTACGCAGTAGCGCCAAAGTATCTTCCGCTTTTTTCGCGCTGGCGCAGTCAACCATAATCAGGCCGTTAACGGTATCAATCCACATCATTGTCTGACTGAAGCGGCTAAACGCGCGCGGCAGCAACGAATGCAACACTTCATCCTTCAGGGAATCTTTTTCCGTCTTCTTCAGCTTGCGTCCCTGATCGGCTTCCAGTTTCTGGATTTTCGCCTCCAGAGCCTGTTTGATCACTGGCGATGGCAGGATTTTCTCTTCTTTGCGCGCGCAAATAATAATTTGGCCATTGGCGGTGTGCGTTAACGCATCGCTGTGAGAGCCCATCGGCGGAACCCAGCCCATTTTGGCCATATCCTGGCTACCGCATGGGGTAAACGTCATTGAGGCGAGCTGTTTCTCCATCTCTTCGGCGCGTAATGTGATATCGCGGCTAAGACGGTAAACCATTAAATTTTTGAACCACAGCATGATAATTTCCACGGCCTTGTCGTTAAATCCAGGCGGTATAGTAACGAATTGTCGGCAGGCTTGCATTGCCAATCAGAACGGTGAATTCTACCCTGTTGATATTCCCAAAAAATGAGGAGCGGTATGTGCGTATTGGTATCGATTTAGGCGGCACAAAAACGGAAGTCATTGCGCTTGATGATGCAGGAGAGCAGCGGTTTCGCCATCGTCTGCCTACGCCGCGGGAGGATTATCAGCAAACGATAGAAACCATCGCTACGCTGGTCGATATGGCGGAACAGGCGACCGGCCAGACCGGTAGCGTCGGCATTGGCATTCCCGGTTCTCTCTCGCCTTACACCGGCGTGGTAAAAAACGCTAACTCTACGTGGCTTAACGGCCAGCCGTTCGATAGCGATGTGAGCCGTCGTCTGAAACGTGAAGTGCGGTTAGCCAACGATGCCAATTGCCTGGCGGTATCAGAGGCGGTAGATGGCGCGGCTGCGGGGGCGCAAACGGTATTTGCGGTGATTATCGGTACCGGGTGCGGCGCGGGCGTAGCGCTAAATGGCCGGGCGCACATCGGCGGCAACGGTACGGCAGGCGAATGGGGCCACAATCCGTTGCCGTGGATGGATGACGATGAGTTGCGTTACCGCGAAGAAATTCCCTGTTATTGCGGTAAACAAGGCTGTATCGAAACCTTTATTTCCGGTACGGGATTTGCCACGGATTACCAGCGTTTGAGCGGTAACACGCTAAAAGGCGATGAGATTATTCGTCTGGTCGACGCGCAGGACGCCGTGGCGGAACTGGCGTTAAGCCGTTATGAGCTGCGGCTGGCGAAAGCATTATCTCATGTCGTGAATATTCTGGATCCGGATGTCATTGTGCTGGGCGGCGGTATGAGCAATGTTGAGCGCCTGTACAAGACGGTTCCGTCGCTGATGAAATCGTTTGTTTTTGGCGGCGAGTGCGAGACGCCGGTACGTAAGGCGCGGCATGGCGATTCGAGCGGCGTGCGCGGCGCGGCCTGGCTGTGGCCGCTGGCGTAACGCTTCTAGCCGGATGGTGTCATCCGGCAACCGGCGTGACCGATGGCTGCTTGTGTTTTAGACGTCCGTATACCAGCAACGACGACATGGCGGAAAACGAGAGCAGGGCGGCGGGAAGCGCCACGTAGTGGTACGCAAAACCTAGCGTCAGCATCAGTCCGCCGCACCAGGCGCCAATCGCGCTACCGAGATTAAACGCGATTTGTCCTCCTGCCGCGCCCAGCAGTTCGCCGCCTTTGGCGTTTTGCAGTAGCAGTATTTGCAGCGGCGCAGAGAGCGCAAACAGACCAGCGCAGCAGATAAACGCGAAAGTCAGCGATGCCGTTTTGTATCCGCTGAAGAAAAAGAGCGCCATGAGAGAGAGCACGATAACGAGGTCAGTCACTACCGCGATGCGCAGTGGAGTATATCTGCCGGAGAGTTTGCCGCTTAACAGATTGCCTAACACCATCCCCAGCCCGACCAGCATCATAATAAACGTCATGCTCGCCTCCGAAAAACCGGAGATGTACATCATAAATGGCTTGATATAGCTGAACCAGGCAAAAACGCCCGCATTGCTGAACATCGTGGCGGCGAAAATGAGCCACGGCGCGGGGCTACGCAAGAAGTGGAACTGCTCGCGCAGGCTGCCTTGGGCTTTGTCGCGAATATCCGGCACCCAGAAGAAAATCGCGGTGAGCACGGCGATGTTGAAAACCGCGATCAATAAAAAGGTGTAGCGCCAGCTAAATTCCTGGCTCAGGTAAGTGCCGACCGGAATGCCCACCAGATTCGCCACCGTCATCCCTGAAACCATACCCGCGACGGCGGCAGTGACCTTCCCGGGGCGGGTAATCTTTGACAAGACAATGGCGCCGACGCCAAAAAAGGCGCCGTGCGGAAAGCCGGAAACCAGTCTGCCGACGGCGAGCATCAGATATGACGAGGAAAAGGTAAATATGGCATTGCCCATCACGCACAGCGTGACCAGAAACAGCAGTATATGTTTAAGCGAAAAGCGGCTGGAAAAGAGCGCCATAACAGGCGCGCCCAGCACGACGCCGAAGGCGTAAAACGAGATCATATGCCCGGCGGCGGGAATCGTTATTCCGACATCGCGTGCCAGCTCCGTCAGCACGCCCATAATGCCAAACTCGGCCATCCCCAGTCCGAACGTACCCAGCGCCAAAGAAAAAATAACTTTTTTCATACCACCTGCCGAAAATAAAGGCGCATGTTGCGCGCTGTGGCTGTGAATTGTCACAGCCAATCAACGTATAGCTTGCGGATAAGCGCGAGGTAATACCATTCCTTATCCGTCTTTGTGTATTCATTATTATGCTATGTCATGACGGTATGCTGTGCGCAGGATGACACTCGTGTTACTCCACGGCAAACGCTTTGTCCAGTTTGCTATAACCAAGCCCATTGATTTTTTTCACTTTTATCTGCACGGGGATACGTTCTTTCATGGCTTCCACGTGGCTAATCACACCGATGGTCTTCCCGCTGGCATTCAGCGCGTCGAGCGCATCCAGCGCGGCGTCCAGCGTTTCGCTATCAAGCGTGCCGAAGCCTTCGTCGAGGAACAAAGAATCAATGCGCGTTTTATGGCTGACCAAATCTGATAACGCCAGCGCCAGCGCCAGGCTGACCAGGAAACTTTCGCCGCCTGATAACGTTCGCGTATCGCGCACGGCGTCGGCCTGCCAGGTATCGACAACCTCCAGTTCCAGCGCGTCGCTGGCTTTGCGCTGCAATAAATAACGGCCATGCAGGCGGGTGAGCTGATGATTCGCCAGCCAGACCAGATTATCCAGCGTCAGTCCCTGGGCGAATTTGCGGAACTTATCACCTTCTTTAGATCCGATCAGCGCATTGAGATAGCCCCAGTCTTCCACTTGCTGAGAGGCTTGCTTCATTTCCGCCATCAGCGCGCGTTGGCGCTGCCGATTATCTGCATCCTGTTTAATTTGCTGGCGGATTTCCCCCTGGCGTGTCGTGTTCTCGCGCAGTTGTTGCGCCAACTGCGTCAGCCGCTGCGCGAGCTGCTCCGCCGTACACGTTGGGTCCAGACCGGCGGGCGGCTGTTGCTCATGGTCAGCCAGCGCCTGCGCGGACTGCGCGCTTAACGCCTTCGCTTGTTGTAGCTGACTTTCCAGCGTTTGTTGTTGTTTTTCCAGACGGGTCACGGTCTCTTCATCCAACAACGCCGCCAGGAACGTTGCCTGGCTGTCAAACGGGCTATTTTTTAACGCCGCATCAAAGTGCGCTATCGCCTCGGCGGCGCGCTGCTGTTCCTGCGTCGTCTGTTCCTGCAGGGTTTGCAACTGGCTTTGTAATGACACGCACTCATCATGCGCCTGCCGCCAGTTATCCAGCGGCACGTCGTCGTCGGAATCCGCGGTATCCGTTTGCGGTAGCGTCTCCAGCAACGGGGCAAGCCTGTCGATCTGCGTTTGCAAATCCGCGAACTCTGTCTGACGCTGTTGCCATATTTTCGCTTCGTCGGCGCGCTCATTCAGCCACGAAGCCTCGTTTTCTGGCGCAGGAAGGGAAAGCGTATACTGCGCCAAATCAGCCGTCAGCGAGGCCTGACGCTGCGCAATCTGCGCGGTAAAGCGCGCTACTTGTTCAGTATGCGCCGCGATTTGCGTTTGTAGAGCATGACGCTGGCTGAGCTGATCCAACTGTTGCTCATGCTCTTCCGCGGCGGTCAACCAGCCCGCGAGGTCTTCTTGCGGCTGGAGCTGAACGCCCAGCGTAGCGCACAGCGTTTGCCATTCCTCAGTAAGCGCTTGCTCCTCCTGTAACAACGACTGCGCCTCGCTTTCATCCCGCTGTAATTGTTGCGTTAAGGCATCTAACTGTCCTCGCAGCGCCGCGCCTTCTTCCGCCAGCGTTTTGACCTCTTTTTCCAGCGCGTCGCGGCGGGTTTGATTCGCGCTCAGCTCCAGCGCCTGATAGGCGGCGATGGCGGGGTGTGTCGTCGAGCCGCAAAGCGGACACGGCTGGCCGGACTGTAAGTGCGCCCGCTGGCTTTCCAGATCTTTGATGCGCGCCTCCTGCTCGCAAATAGTGCGAACGTCCGCAAGCTCCTGCGCTTTAGTCTTATAACTCACGCGCTTATCCGCCAGACGTTGGGTGTATTGCGCCTGCTCCTGATGATGACGCGCGATAGCTGCCTGTAGCTGCGCCTGACGCTTTTGTTTCGGGACAATTTGCCCCTGAAGCGCGGCGAGACGATGGCGTAGCGGACGCTGCCGGGTATGCAATGCTCTGGCTTCCGCTAGCGCCTGTGGCGTGAGGTCGAGCGTGAGCGGCGGTAGCGCATCACGCTGACGCGTATCGCTCAGCAACTGCTGTTGCCATTGGCTCAGTTGCGCCCGGTCGTGGGATTGTTGTGTTAACAATGCTCGCCAACCCGCCAGTTCGCTGCGCCAGACGCGGATGCCGTCGTGTTCCGCCAGCCATGTCTTCAACCGCTGCCCTGTGGCGTTCAGTTGCGTGAATTGTCGATGCGCGCAGGCGCGGATACGCTGGCGCAGGCGATACGCGCTTTGTAAGCGAGCATTCACTTCATCACTGTGCTGGCGAACACGCTCAACGGCGCGGGTTTGTTCCTGAATGCGCTCCCAATGCGGGCGCAACTGGCGAGCGGGTTGCGCCAGAGTCAACGCCGCGAGCTGCGGCTGCGCTTTTTCTCGCGCCTCTTGTGCCGCGTACAGCGCCTGCTGTCGGGCGTGTAATTCAGTGTGGAGCTCGTTTTTTCGGGTCAGCCAGTGAAGGTGCTGCTGCTGTCCCTGCTGGTCGGCCAGCAGGCGTTTCTCTTCGTCAGTAAGCGCCTGCAAACTGGCTTCCAGTTGCTGTAACTGTTCGTCCGCCAATAGGGCGACGCCGCTGGCCTGCGCTTGTAGCTTTTCCAGTTCGAGACGGGCTGATTTATGTTTTTCAAATACCTGTGCGGAGATCTGCCCGTAAATCTCAGTGCCGGTGAGCTCCTCCAGAAGCTCTGCGCGCTCTTTCGCTTTGGCGTTAAGAAAGGCGGCGAACTGCCCCTGTGATAACAACATCGAACGGGTGAAGCGCCCGTAGTCCAGCCCGGTCAACGTGGCGATCATCTCCAGTTTATCCTTTACCTTATCGGCAAAGATCTTTCCGTCTGAACACCGCGCCAGCTCCACGCGTGGGGCCTGGAGATTGCCGTCAGGCTGATTTCGGGCTCGGTTCTGGCTCCAGAACGCGCGCCAGGCCTCGCCTTTTACCTCAAACTCCACTTCGGCCAGACATTCCGCCGTATCGCGCGTCATCAAATCGTTTTGCGACTGCGATACCGTATTCAGGCGCGGCGTTTCGTGGTACAACGCCAGGCAGATGGCGTCAAGTAAGGTGGTTTTTCCCGCGCCGGTCGGGCCGGTAATGGCGAATAACCCGTTACTGGCAAACGGTTCGGCGGTAAAGTCGACCTTCCATTCACCTTTCAGCGAGTTCAGGTTTTTCAGACGCAAACTGAGAATTTTCATGCCTCATGCTCCTCATTCAACGCGTAGAGCGTGCTGGAAAAGAGCTGATTCAGGCGCTCGCGCTGCGGGGGATCTAACGCTTCCAGCGCCAGACGCCGCGCAAAAACCTCCTCCACGCTAAGCTCGCTTAATGTTTCCCGCCGCTCGTTCGCCAGCGAGCGCTCGCGCTGTTCGCGGCTACGGCGCACCAGTAATACCTCTACGGGTAGCGACTCCGTTAGCGTCTGTATTCTGCGTTGGATATCGTGCAGATAATCATCGGTGGTGATTTCAATATCCAGCCAGACGGGGGGTGATTGCTCCACGCCGCGCCACTGCTCAAGCTGTTCGGTAATTGACGCCAGGTCGCCTTTTAAAACCGCCAGCGGTTGAGTCACGGGGACAGCCAGACTTTCGGTACTTTGCCATTTCCCCTGCTCGAAGGTCACCAGATGCACGCATTTGCTTTTGCCGCACTCATCAAAGCTGAGGGCGATGGGTGAGCCGCAATAGCGGATATGCTCTGTGCCGCCGACACATTGCGCGCGGTGAATGTGTCCCAATGCGATATAATCCGCTGGGGGGAAATGCTGCGCCGGAAAGGCATCCAGCGTACCGATATAAATGTCGCGAACCGCATCGCTTTTGCTGGCGCCGACGGTGGTTAAATGCCCCGTCGCGATAACCGGCAGCTTTCGTTCGCCGCGTAGCTGGCACGCTTCCCGATATTGCTGTTGATAATAATCGGCAATCGCATGAAGAAGTTGCTGCTGTTTCTCGCTGCCGGATAATCCCGCCTGACTGGTAAGAATGTCGCGCGGGCGCAAAAAGGGAATGGGGCACAGTACGGCGCCTGGAGAACCGTCGCGACGATGAAGTAGCTGCGGCGCATAGCCCGCGCTGGCGATCACGGTTGTATTGAGAAACGCCAGAATGTCGCGTGACTCGTTTAGTGTGGCGACGGAATCATGATTACCGGCCAGCACCACCAGATGACAGCCCGTTTGCTGTAAATTAACGACGAAACGGTTATAAAGTTCTCGGGCATAGCTTGGCGGCGAACCGGTATCAAAAATATCGCCAGCGACAATAATGGCATCCACCTGATGGGCCTGCGAGGCCTCCAGCAGCCAGTCCAGAAAAGCCTGATGCTCCGCGGCGCGGCTTTTACTGTAGAAATTTTGTCCCAGATGCCAGTCAGAGGTGTGGAGGATGCGCATAATTGTTCCATGCAAAAAAAGCGTGAACGGGATTATACACGTCATCCCCTCCATTTTTGGGCGCAATTTACCGCCGGTACACGGTAATGCACGGTTTCACCGGTGTCATAAATCATCAACATGCTGTCAATGCCGCCTTTTTTTTTTCATAAATCTGTCATAAATCTGACGCATAATGGCGCGGCATTGATAACTAACGACTAACAGGGCAAATTATGGCGAGACGTATTCTGGTCGTAGAAGATGAGGCGCCGATCCGTGAAATGGTGTGCTTCGTGCTCGAACAAAATGGCTTTCAGCCCGTAGAAGCCGAAGATTATGACAGTGCGGTGAATAAACTTAATGAACCCTGGCCGGATCTCATCCTTCTTGACTGGATGTTGCCCGGCGGGTCAGGGTTACAGTTTATTAAACATCTCAAACGTGAAGCCATGACCCGGGATATTCCTGTGGTTATGCTGACCGCGAGAGGTGAGGAAGAAGATCGCGTGCGCGGGCTGGAAACCGGCGCTGACGATTACATTACCAAGCCGTTTTCCCCCAAGGAGTTGGTGGCGCGCATTAAAGCCGTTATGCGGCGTATTTCGCCGATGGCGGTCGAAGAGGTGATCGAGATGCAGGGACTGAGCCTTGATCCTGGATCTCACCGCGTGATGACCGGCGACAGCCCGCTGGATATGGGGCCGACCGAATTTAAATTACTCCATTTCTTTATGACGCACCCGGAACGGGTTTACAGCCGCGAACAGCTACTCAATCATGTCTGGGGCACCAATGTGTACGTTGAAGACCGGACGGTCGACGTGCATATTCGCCGTTTGCGTAAGGCGCTGGAGCACAGCGGCCACGACCGGATGGTGCAAACGGTACGCGGGACAGGGTATCGTTTTTCGACCCGCTTTTAATGCCTTTTCCGCCAGTAGAACACAGGTTTCTGGCGGGGAAGGCTTTCCATTCTTGAGGGAGTATGACGCGTGCTGGAACGGCTGTCATGGAAAAGGCTGGTGCTGGAGCTGGTGCTCTGTTGCATCCCCGCGCTTATCCTTAGCGCTTTTTTTGGTTATCTGCCGTGGTTTTTACTGGCGGCGGTGACGGGACTGCTTGTCTGGCATTTCTGGAATTTATTACGCCTCTCCTGGTGGCTTTGGGTCGACAGAAGTATGACGCCGCCGCCGGGACGGGGAAGTTGGGAACCGCTGTTATACGGTTTACACCAGATGCAGTTGCGAAATAAGAAGCGTCGCCGCGAGCTGGGGAACCTGATTAAACGTTTTCGCAGCGGCGCGGAGTCGCTGCCTGATGCCGTGGTACTGACCACAGAAGAGGGCGGCATTTTTTGGTGTAACGGTTTGGCGCAACAGATACTGGGGCTACGCTGGCCGGATGACAACGGGCAGAATATTCTCAATCTACTGCGTTATCCGGAGTTTACCCAGTATTTAAAAACGCGTGATTTCACCCGTCCGCTTCATTTGGTGCTCAATACCGGGCGGCACCTGGAGATCCGCGTCATGCCTTATACCGATAAACAACTCCTGATGGTGGCGCGCGATGTGACGCAAATGCATCAGCTTGAAGGCGCCAGACGTAACTTTTTCGCCAACGTTAGCCATGAGTTGCGTACGCCCTTGACGGTATTGCAAGGCTATCTGGAAATGATGCAGGAACAGGCGCTGGAAGGGGCAACGCGAGAAAAAGCGCTGCATACGATGCGCGAGCAAACGTATCGTATGGAAGGGCTGGTAAAACAACTGCTTACGCTGTCTAAAATTGAGGCAGCCCCGGCGCTGTTATTAAATGAAAAAGTGGATGTACCGATGATGCTGCGGGTCGTGGAGCGTGAAGCGCAGACGCTCAGCCAGCAGAAACATACCTTTACGTTTGAGGTCGACGATAGTCTTAGCGTTCTGGGCAATGAAGAGCAGCTACGTAGCGCGATCTCAAACCTGGTGTATAACGCGGTAAACCATACGCCGGCGGGAACGCATATTACGGTGAGCTGGCGACGTGCCGCGCATGGCGCTGAATTTTGCATTCAAGATAACGGTCCGGGGATTGCTGCCGAGCATATTCCTCGTCTGACCGAACGCTTCTACCGCGTCGATAAAGCGCGTTCGCGGCAAACGGGCGGCAGCGGCCTGGGATTGGCGATTGTGAAACATGCGTTGAATCACCATGAAAGCCGCCTTGAAATCGACAGTTCGCCTGGCAAAGGAACGCGATTTAGCTTTGTGCTGCCGGAACGTTTAATTGCCAAAAATAGCGATTAATTGCCTTTCGTAAGTATAACTTTCCATAAGCCAGCGGATGCTGGCTTATTTTCTTTGCAGTTAAGACGGGCTCGTTGAAACATTCAACGTTTGGTGATTTTTTGTTCGCATGATTAGCCATAACTTTTTCATGAGAATGGTGTTTTATTCTGGTTGTAAATTTCATATCGCTATATTCATCTGGTTTTTAGATCCCACCTTGCTTTAAAACGTTATAAGCGTTTAAATTGCGCTTCAGGTGCTGTCATTACGACTGCATTTGCGCGGTAAATCGAAAAACAATTCTTCGCCGCATCGGTCCGGGAGCTTTTCCCGCTGAAATTGATAAAAAACGCCGCTTTATAATCCTCCGGGAAAGGCAAAAATTTTAATGTTTACAACATCACCATCCACAGGCAGTAAGACTTTATGACCCATCAGTTAAAATCGCGCGATATCATCGCCCTGGGCTTTATGACATTTGCGCTGTTCGTTGGCGCAGGCAATATTATCTTTCCTCCTATGGTCGGTTTGCAGGCGGGTGAACACGTCTGGACAGCCGCTATTGGCTTTCTGATTACCGCCGTGGGGCTACCGGTTCTTACTGTTGTGGCGCTGGCGAAAGTCGGCGGCGGGGTAGACAGCCTCAGTACGCCGATTGGTAAAGTGGCGGGACTCCTGCTGGCGACCGTTTGCTATCTGGCCGTCGGGCCGTTATTTGCGACGCCGCGTACCGCGACGGTGTCGTTTGAAGTCGGTATCGCTCCGTTGACCGGCGATTCTGCAATGCCGTTGCTGATTTACAGCGTGGTCTATTTCGCTATCGTTATTCTGGTTTCCCTCTATCCGGGTAAGCTGCTGGATACGGTAGGGAATTTCCTGGCGCCGTTGAAAATTATTGCGCTGGTCATCCTTTCCGTCGCGGCTATCGTTTGGCCTGCCGGTCCAATCAGCAACGCCCTGGACGCTTATCAGAATGCGGCCTTTTCTAACGGATTTGTGAACGGCTATCTGACGATGGATACGCTGGGCGCGATGGTGTTTGGTATCGTTATTGTGAACGCGGCGCGTTCTCGCGGCGTTACCGAAGCGCGCCTGTTGACGCGTTACACGGTCTGGGCCGGCCTGATGGCGGGTGTGGGGCTGACGCTGCTTTACCTTGCCTTGTTCCGCTTAGGTTCTGATAGCGCGACGCTGGTCGATCAGTCAGCGAACGGCGCGGCGATTCTTCATGCCTACGTTCAGCATACCTTTGGCGGCGCGGGAAGCTTCCTGCTGGCGGCGCTGATCTTTATCGCGTGTCTGGTGACGGCGGTGGGGCTGACCTGCGCCTGCGCTGAGTTTTTCGCGCAGTATATTCCGCTGTCTTACCGCACGCTGGTCTTTATTCTCGGCGGCTTCTCTATGGTGGTGTCAAACCTTGGACTGAGCCATCTGATTCAAATCTCCATTCCGGTGCTGACGGCTATCTATCCGCCGTGTATCGCACTGGTTGTATTAAGTTTTACCCGCTCATGGTGGCATAATTCCACCCGCATCATCGCGCCGGCCATGTTTATCAGTCTGCTTTTTGGTATCCTTGACGGCATCAAAGCATCTGCCTTTGGCGATATGCTGCCAGCCTGGAGTCAGCGTTTGCCGCTGGCGGAACAGGGACTGGCGTGGTTGATGCCAACGGTGGTGATGGTGATCCTGGCGATTATCTGGGATCGCGCGGCGGGTCGGCAGGTGACCTCCAGCGCTCACTAAAATCGCTGACATATGTGTACACCACGGGGCTTAACGCCCCGTGGTTTTTTATTGTGTTGATAGGTCAGAAATTGATGGAAAGCAATAATAAGCTAAAGCGTGGGCTGAGCACCCGGCACATTCGCTTTATGGCATTAGGTTCGGCAATCGGCACCGGCCTGTTTTACGGCTCGGCGGACGCCATCAAAATGGCGGGGCCGAGCGTGCTGTTGGCCTATATTATTGGCGGGGTCGCGGCATATATCATTATGCGCGCATTGGGGGAAATGTCCGTTCACAACCCTGCCGCCAGCTCATTTTCGCGCTATGCGCAGGAAAACCTCGGCCCGCTTGCGGGCTATATTACCGGCTGGACCTACTGTTTTGAGATCCTGATCGTCGCCATTGCCGACGTGACCGCGTTCGGCATTTATATGGGGGTCTGGTTCCCCGCCGTGCCGCACTGGATTTGGGTGCTTAGCGTGGTGCTGATCATTTGCGCCATCAACCTGATGAGCGTCAAGGTGTTCGGCGAGCTGGAGTTTTGGTTCTCCTTCTTCAAAGTCGCCACCATTATTATCATGATTGTCGCGGGTATCGGCATCATTGTGTGGGGAATTGGCAACGGCGGGCAGCCGACCGGCATTCATAACCTGTGGAGCAACGGCGGCTTCTTCAGCAATGGCTGGCTGGGAATGATCATGTCGCTGCAAATGGTGATGTTCGCTTACGGCGGGATTGAGATTATCGGTATCACCGCCGGGGAAGCGAAAGACCCGGAGAAATCCATTCCGCGCGCCATTAACTCAGTACCGATGCGTATCCTGGTATTTTATGTCGGCACGCTGTTCGTCATTATGTCTATCTATCCGTGGAATCAGGTCGGCACAAACGGCAGCCCATTTGTGCTGACGTTCCAGCATATGGGGATTACCTTTGCCGCCAGCATTCTGAACTTTGTGGTATTGACCGCCTCGCTTTCCGCTATCAATTCTGATGTGTTTGGTGTAGGCCGTATGCTGCATGGTATGGCGGAGCAGGGGAGCGCGCCGAAAGTCTTTGCCAAAACGTCACGCCGTGGTATTCCGTGGGTCACTGTGCTGGTGATGACGATTGCGCTGCTGTTTGCGGTTTACCTGAACTACATCATGCCGGAAAACGTCTTCCTGGTGATTGCCTCGCTGGCGACGTTTGCGACGGTATGGGTATGGATTATGATCCTGCTGTCGCAAATCGCCTTCCGCCGTCGTTTACCGCCGGAAGAGGTAAAAGCGCTGAAGTTTAAGGTGCCGGGCGGTGTCGTAACGACGATAGCTGGGCTGATTTTCCTGGTCTTCATTATTGCGCTTATCGGCTACCATCCGGATACCCGCATCTCACTGTATGTGGGCTTCGCCTGGATAGTTCTGCTGTTGATTGGCTGGATATTTAAACGCCGTCGCGACCGTCAATTGGCGCAGGCGTAGTCGTTTTTCTCTGCCTTATCCGGTCTGCAGGCAACGGCAGGCCGGATAAGCGGAGCCGCTTCTCCTCCTGGAGTCTCCTCCCCTAATAAACCCCAGGATGATGAGTTATCCTTTAAATCTCTATGGCAAGGTGGCCCCATTTTCAGTAGAGGGGATACGAGATGTTGAATGCCTGGCACCTACCGGTTGCCCCATTTGTGAAGCAACATAACGATAAATTAACCATTACGCTGTGGCTGAGCGGAGAAAATCCGCCGTCTCGCGTGACGTTGCGCTCAGAATTCGATAATGAAGAAATCTCACTGGCGATGCGCAAACAGCGCCGCCAGCCGCAGCCGGGCGTGACGGCGTGGCGAGCGACGCTCAATATCGCGTTAGGGCAGCCACGTCGCCGTTACAGCTTTAAATTGCTTTGGCACGACCGCCAGCTTTGGTTTACGCCACAGGGATTTAGCCGTTTTCCGCCTGCGCGTCTGGAACAATTTGCGGTTGATGCGCCGGATAGCGGCCCGCAGTGGGTCGCCGATCAAATTTTTTATCAGATCTTCCCGGATCGTTTTGCCCGCAGCGCGACGCGTGAAGCCGATCAGGACCGGGTGTACTACCACCATGCCGCGGGTCAGGAGATTGTGCTGCGCGACTGGGACGATCCTTTAACTCCCCAGGCGGGCGGTTCCACCTTTTACGGCGGCTGTCTGAATGGCATTTGTGAGAAGCTGCCGTATCTGAAAAAACTGGGCGCCACAGCGCTATATCTGAATCCGGTATTTACCGCGCCGAGCGTCCATAAGTACGACACGGAAGATTATCGCCATGTCGATCCGCAATTTGGCGGCGATCGGGCACTGCTACGCCTGCGGCGTGAAACCCAGGCGCAGGGCATGAGACTGGTGCTGGATGGCGTGTTTAATCATAGTGGCGACTCGCATGCGTGGTTTGACAGGCATAACCGCAGCACTGGCGGCGCGTGCCATCACCCGGACTCGCCGTGGCGCGACTGGTACTCCTTTTCACCACAAGGCGTGGCGCTGGACTGGCTGGGTTATCCGAGCCTGCCGAAACTCGATTATCAATCAGAAACGCTGGTGGATGAGATCTATCGCGGTGAGGACAGTATCGTTCGTCACTGGCTAAAGGCTCCGTGGAATATGGACGGCTGGCGGCTGGATGTCGTACATATGCTGGGCGAGGCGGGCGGGGCGCGCCATAATTTGCAGCACGTTGCCGGCATTACCCGGGCGGCAAAAGAGGCGCAGCCTGAAGCCTATATTGTGGGGGAACATTTCGGCGATGCGCGGCAGTGGCTACAGGCCGATGCGGAAGATGCCGCCATGAATTATCGCGGCTTCACCTTCCCGCTGTGGGGATTTCTCGCCAATACTGATATCGCTTACGAACCACAGCATATCGATGCCCGG
Source organism: Salmonella sp. 2018103 (assembly GCF_026247685.1). Classification (NCBI taxonomy): domain Bacteria; kingdom Pseudomonadati; phylum Pseudomonadota; class Gammaproteobacteria; order Enterobacterales; family Enterobacteriaceae; genus Salmonella; species Salmonella sp. 2018103. Next base: position 3,371,463 of record NZ_CP111029.1, on the reverse strand, counting down.
ACCTGTATCGCGTGGATGGATAACTACCGCGCCGGGCTGTCACATCAGCAACAACTACGCATGTTTAATCAACTCGACAGCCATGATACTGCGCGCTTTAAAACCTTGCTCGGTAAAGACGCGGCGCGCCTGCCGCTGGCGGTGGTCTGGCTGTTTACCTGGCCCGGCGTGCCATGTATTTATTACGGCGATGAAGTCGGCGTGGACGGTGCAAATGACCCCATGTGCCGCAAACCGTTCCCGTGGGATGAACGCAAGCAGGACGGCAACTTGCTGGCGCTGTACCAGCGTATGGCGAAACTGCGTCAGCGCAGTCTGGCGCTGCGTCGTGGCGGATGCCAGGCGCTGTATGCCGAAGGTGACGTAGTGGTATTCGTGCGAGTTTATCAGCAGCAGCGGGCGCTGGTGGCGATTAACCGGGGCGAGGCCTGTGAAGTAGTGCTGGAAGCGTTGCCGTTGCTGAACGTGGCCGGATGGCAATGTAAAACGGGGAGCGGTGACATCCGCAAGGGAAGACTTAGTTTACCCGCGATTTCCGCGACGGTATGGATGAATCGTTGAGGCGAGGTGGTTCGTAACACCTCACGCATAAAAAAGGCTCGCGATGGCGAGCCTTTTATCAATGCACTGACTTACAGGCTGGAAATGTTCTCAGCCAGGTATTTAGCCACGCCGTCCGGAGAGGCGTTCATGCCTTCTTTGCCTTTTTCCCACTGCGCCGGGCAGACATCGCCGTGCTCTTCGTGGAACTGCAGCGCGTCGACCATACGCAGCATTTCGTCGATGTTACGACCCAGCGGCAGATCGTTTACGACCTGGTGGCGAACAATACCGTTAGCGTCAATCAGGAAAGAGCCGCGCAGCGCAACGCCTTCGTCCGGATGTTCGATACCGTAAGCTTTCTGAATTTCACGCTTCACGTCAGCAACCATTGCGTATTTCACCGGGCCAATGCCGCCTTTATCGACAGGGGTGTTACGCCATGCGTTGTGGACGAACTCAGAGTCGAAAGAAACGCCGACCACTTCAACGCCGCGCTTCTGGAATTCTTCATAACGTTTATCGAAGGCGATCAGCTCAGACGGGCAAACAAAAGTGAAGTCCATCGGCCAGAAGAACAGAACGGTTGTTTTACCATTGGTGTGCTGTTTGAAGTTGAATTTATCAACAATCTCACCGCTACCCAGTACCGCCGCAGCGGTGAAATCCGGGGCCTGACGAGTAACCAATACCATAATAATTCTCCTGCAATATTAAGGGTTTTAGAACGCAACGCGGGCAGTATAGGGAGGGCGAAGCGACAAAACAATGCGGTCTTGACAATCAATGAGACAGCTTTTGCCTATCGATCGGGTCATTATAAATCGTAATGATGACCCCTTTATGACAGCGAACCATCTTTCTGCCAACGGCGGATCTGACGCACGCCCTCGCTATCAGGCCGTCACAGCGCTTTGCGGGCGGCCTGTGCCATCATACGCGGATAAAAATGCCAGAAGCGCTCTTCTAACGCGTCGTAGTGCGCGTCCAGATCGTACCAGGAATCACGCAAGGCATCCAGCCGGGGACGGCGATTCGCCATGCCATTCAGCACGTTTTGAATGAAATCCATATCGCGATACCGCTCTAACCATTTTTCTGACCAAAGATAATCATTCAGGTTGACAAAGCGCGGCGGGGAGTCGGGCAGAATCGTCGCGACCTGCGCATGGGCGTAGCCGACAAACGCCTGAAGTGGAAAATCAGGAGAGATTTGCGTCCAGTGGCGCGATAAAAAATGATCCCACATGACGTCCAGCGTAATGGGCGCCACGCGCCGCGTTTCATGGCGGAACCACTCTCGCGCCTCACGAACTTCCGGCAGGTTGTCGGTCATGACGTCAATACGCCGATGCATATAAATACCCTCTACCACGTCAGGAGGATAATGTGTTGCCGGGTTACCGCGGACAAAATCGGCCAGCAGATTACCGGAAAGCGAGCTGTCGGCAAGGTGCGCCAGATGCAGGTGAGCAAGAAAATTCATTATTGATTCTCTGTCCAAAAAGCGGGTAACGGTTGCAGCGGGAACGCCCCGGCACTAGACTACCCGCCTCTTATTTTAGTCTGAGTCAGAGTCATGCGCGTTACCGATTTTTCCTTTGAACTACCCGAATCCCTGATTGCCCACTACCCACAGCCGGAACGCAGTCGCTGCCGTTTGCTGTCATTAGAGGGGCCGACGGGCGCGCTGACGCACGGTACTTTCACCGATCTGCTCGATAAGCTCAACCCTGGCGATTTGCTGGTCTTCAATAATACCCGCGTGATCCCGGCGCGGCTCTTTGGCCGTAAAGCCAGCGGCGGCAAGATAGAAGTGCTGGTCGAACGTATGCTCGATGATAAACGCATCCTGGCGCATATTCGCGCTTCTAAAGCGCCAAAACCGGGTACGGAACTGCTGCTGGGCGACGACGAAAGTATTCACGCGACCATGACCGCGCGTCACGGCGCTCTGTTTGAAGTTGAGTTTAATGACCCGCGTCCGGTGCTGGATATTCTCAACGCCATCGGCCATATGCCGTTGCCGCCGTACATCGACCGTCCGGACGAGGACGCCGACCGCGAACTGTACCAGACGGTCTACAGTGAAAAACCGGGCGCCGTCGCCGCGCCGACCGCCGGGCTGCACTTTGATGAGCCGCTGCTGGCGGCGCTTCGTGAGAAAGGTGTCGAAATGGCGTTTGTTACGCTACACGTAGGCGCGGGCACTTTCCAGCCAGTGCGTGTCGATACCATTGAAGATCACATCATGCACTCCGAATATGCTGAGGTGCCGCAAGAGGTGGTCGACGCGGTGCTGGCGGCGAAAGCGCGCGGCAACCGCGTGATTGCGGTCGGCACCACCTCGGTACGCTCGCTGGAAAGCGCGGCGCAGGCGGCAAAAAGCGATTTGATTGAGCCATTCTTCGGCGATACGCAAATCTTTATTTATCCAGGTTATCAATACAAAGTGATTGATGCGCTGATCACCAACTTCCATCTGCCGGAATCGACGTTGATTATGCTGGTTTCCGCATTTGCCGGTTATCAACACACCATGAATGCCTATAAGACTGCGGTAGAACAAAAATATCGCTTTTTTAGCTACGGGGACGCGATGTTTATCACGTACAATCCGCAGGCTATTTCTGAGCGTCCGTAAGAAGGCTATCTCACTTGCCATTTTGACGCCGGGCAGTGCTCGCCATCCTCACGTACTGCGTGTACGCTCCGGTGGCTGTGCGCTGGTCGACCCCAAACTGGCTGCGCCGATGACGCCTTCGGGAATTTATTAGCTATGGAATCATTCCGTAGCGAGTCGTTAAACGTCGGACTGTTTTTCTGACGCAGGAGTGATAATGAAATTTGAGTTAGATACCACCGATGGTCGCGCGCGTCGCGGTCGTCTGGTGTTTGATCGTGGCGTAGTGGAAACGCCTGCTTTTATGCCTGTGGGTACTTACGGTACCGTGAAAGGCATGACGCCGGAAGAAGTGGAAGCGACCGGCGCGCAGATTATTCTCGGCAACACTTTCCACCTGTGGCTGCGCCCGGGTCAGGAAATCATGAAGCTGCATGGCGATCTGCACGATTTTATGCAGTGGAAAGGGCCGATTCTCACCGATTCCGGCGGCTTCCAGGTTTTCAGCCTCGGCGATATTCGTAAGATTACCGAGCAAGGTGTGCACTTCCGTAACCCGATCAACGGCGATCCGATTTTCCTCGATCCGGAAAAGTCGATGGAGATCCAGTACGATCTCGGTTCCGATATCGTGATGATCTTTGATGAATGTACGCCGTATCCGGCAGACTGGGACTATGCTAAACGCTCGATGGAGATGTCGTTGCGTTGGGCGAAGCGTAGCCGCGACCGTTTTGATAGCCTTGGCAATAAGAATGCGCTTTTTGGCATCATTCAGGGCAGCGTTTACGAAGATTTACGCGATATCTCGGTGAAAGGTCTGGTAGAGATTGGCTTTGATGGCTACGCTGTCGGCGGTTTGGCTGTCGGTGAGCCGAAAGCAGATATGCACCGCATTCTGGAGCACGTTTGCCCGCAGATTCCGGCTGACAAACCGCGTTACCTGATGGGCGTGGGTAAACCGGAAGATCTGGTGGAAGGGGTGCGTCGCGGTATTGATATGTTTGACTGTGTCATGCCAACGCGAAATGCCCGTAATGGTCATCTGTTTGTGACCGACGGCGTGGTGAAGATTCGTAATGCAAAGCATAAAAGCGACACCAGCCCGCTTGACGCCGAGTGCGATTGCTACACCTGTCGCAATTATTCACGCGCTTACTTGCATCATCTCGACCGTTGCAACGAAATATTAGGTGCGCGTCTCAATACCATTCATAACTTGCGTTACTACCAGCGTTTGATGGCGGGTTTACGCAAGGCTATTGAAGAGGGTAAATTAGAGAGCTTCGTAACCGAGTTTTACCAACGTCAGGGGCGACCCGTTCCACCTTTGAACGTTGATTAATTTTAATAATGAGGGAATTTGAATGAGCTTTTTTATTTCTGATGCGGTAGCGGCAACAGGTGCTCCGGCGCAGGGCAGCCCGATGTCTCTGATTTTAATGCTGGTGGTGTTTGGTCTGATTTTCTATTTCATGATCCTGCGCCCGCAGCAGAAGCGCACCAAAGAGCACAAAAAGCTGATGGACTCCATTGCGAAAGGTGATGAAGTTCTGACGAATGGCGGTCTGGTTGGTCGAGTGACCAAAGTAGCGGAAGCCGGCTACATTGCCATCGCGCTGAATGACACCACGGAAGTGGTTATCAAACGTGACTTCGTAGCTGCCGTTCTGCCGAAAGGCACCATGAAGGCGCTGTAATATTTCGTTTTCCCAAAGGGAACTGCCGTGTTAAACCGTTATCCTTTGTGGAAGTACATCATGCTGGTCGTCGTGATTATCGTCGGCCTGCTTTACGCACTTCCCAACCTGTATGGTGAGGATCCGGCTGTTCAAATCACTGGCGTGCGCGGCGTCGCCGCCAGTGAGCAAACGCTGATCCAGGTCCAGAAAACGTTACAAGAAGAAAAAATTCCCGCTAAGTCTGTGGCACTGGAAGAGGGCGCTATTCTTGCGCGCTTCGACACCACCGATACCCAGCTACGCGCCCGTGAAGCGCTGATGAGCGTGCTGGGGGATAAATATGTCGTGGCGCTTAACCTTGCGCCGGCTACGCCGCGCTGGTTGGCGGCTATTCACGCCGATCCGATGAAGCTCGGTCTTGATCTGCGCGGCGGCGTTCACTTCCTGATGGAAGTGGATATGGATACCGCGTTAGGTAAACTCCAGGAACAAAATATCGATAGCCTGCGCAGCGATCTGCGTGAAAAAGGCATTCCTTATACCACCGTTCGTAAAGAAAATAATTATGGGCTGAGCATCACGTTCCGTGACAGCAAAGCGCGTGATGAGGCGATCGCCTATCTGACGCCGCGTCATCGTGACCTGGTGATTTCCAGCCAGAGCGGCAATCAACTTCGCGCGGTAATGACCGATGCGCGCCTGAGCGAAGCGCGTGAATACGCCGTTCAGCAGAACATTAATATTCTGCGTAACCGTGTTAACCAACTGGGCGTCGCGGAGCCTGTCGTACAGCGTCAGGGCGCAGACCGTATTGTGGTTGAGCTGCCGGGTATCCAGGATACCGCTCGTGCGAAAGAAATTCTCGGCGCGACCGCGACGCTGGAATTCCGTCTGGTGAATACCAACGTTGACCAGGCCGCTGCTGCTGCCGGGCGCGTACCGGGTGATTCCGAAGTGAAACAGACCCGCGAAGGTCAGCCGGTGGTATTGTACAAACGCGTGATCCTCACCGGCGACCATATCACCGACTCGACGTCCAGCCAGGATGAATATAACCAACCGCAGGTTAACATCTCGCTGGATAGCGCAGGCGGCAATATCATGTCTAACTTCACTAAGGACAATATCGGCAAACCGATGGCGACCCTGTTTGTGGAGTATAAAGACAGCGGTAAGAAAGACGCTAACGGTCGCGCTGTACTGGTGAAACAGGAAGAGGTGATTAACATTGCCAACATCCAGTCTCGGCTGGGTAACAGCTTCCGTATTACCGGTATCAGCAACCCGAACGAAGCGCGTCAGCTCTCGTTGTTGCTGCGTGCGGGCGCCCTGATCGCGCCGATTCAGATCGTTGAAGAGCGCACCATTGGCCCGACTTTGGGTATGCAGAACATCAAGCAGGGCCTGGAAGCCTGTCTGGCCGGTCTGGTGGTCTCCATCCTGTTCATGATCTTCTTCTATAAGAAGTTTGGTCTGATTGCGACCAGCGCGTTAGTGGCTAACCTGGTGTTGATTGTCGGTATCATGTCGCTGTTGCCGGGGGCAACGCTCAGTATGCCGGGGATTGCGGGTATCGTGTTAACCCTTGCGGTGGCGGTCGACGCCAACGTTCTGATTAACGAACGTATCAAAGAAGAGTTGAGTAATGGCCGCACGGTACAGCAGGCGATAAACGAAGGCTATGCCGGCGCGTTCAGTTCCATCTTCGATGCGAACATCACGACGCTGATTAAAGTCATCATTCTGTATGCTGTCGGTACCGGGGCAATTAAAGGGTTCGCGATTACGACCGGTATCGGTGTGGCGACGTCGATGTTTACCGCGATTATCGGTACGCGTGCTATCGTAAACCTGCTATATGGCGGCAAGCGCGTCACTAAGCTGTCAATCTGAGGAGTGCGATGTGGCACAGGAATACACTGTTGAACAACTAAACCACGGCCGTAAAGTCTATGACTTTATGCGCTGGGACTTCTGGGCATTCGGCATCTCCGGGCTGTTGCTGATCGCGGCCATTGTCATTATGGGCGTACGCGGGTTTAACTGGGGGCTGGATTTCACCGGTGGCACGGTAATTGAAATCACGCTGGAAAAACCGGCTGAAATGGACGTGATGCGCGAAGCGCTGCAAAAAGCGGGCTATGAAGAGCCGCAGTTGCAGAACTTTGGCAGCAGTCACGACATTATGGTGCGTATGCCGCCAACCGAAGGTGAAACCGGCGGTCAGGTACTGGGTAGCAAAGTGGTGACGATCATTAATGAAGCCACCAACCAGAACGCGGCCGTGAAGCGTATTGAATTCGTGGGGCCAAGCGTGGGCGCCGATCTGGCGCAAACCGGCGCCATGGCGCTGCTGGTGGCGTTGATCTCTATCCTCGTTTATGTCGGTTTCCGCTTTGAGTGGCGACTGGCGGCAGGGGTGGTCATCGCGCTGGCGCACGACGTAATCATTACGCTGGGGATACTGTCGCTTTTCCATATCGAGATTGACCTGACCATTGTGGCATCGTTGATGTCGGTGATCGGTTACTCGCTGAACGACAGTATCGTGGTCTCTGACCGTATTCGTGAAAACTTCCGCAAAATCCGTCGCGGGACGCCTTACGAAATCTTTAACGTGTCGCTGACCCAGACGCTACACCGCACGTTGATTACCTCCGGTACGACGTTAGTGGTAATTCTGATGCTGTACCTCTTCGGCGGTCCGGTACTGGAAGGCTTCTCGCTGACGATGCTGATCGGTGTCTCTATTGGTACGGCATCTTCTATCTATGTCGCATCGGCGCTGGCGCTGAAACTCGGTATGAAGCGCGAGCATATGCTGCAGCAGAAAGTCGAAAAAGAAGGGGCGGATCAGCCGTCCATTCTGCCGTAAGCTGGCGTTAACATGACTGAAAAAAGCCGCAACATCGCAGGGTGCTGCGGCTTTTTATTATCCAGAATAAACTCGATTGCATGAGGAACTATCATGGCTATCATCCCAAAAAACTACGCGCGCCTGGAAAGCGGCTATCGTGAAAAAGCGCTGAAGCTGTTTCCGTGGGTGTGCGGACGTTGTTCCCGTGAGTTTGTGTATTCAAATCTGCGTGAGCTGACGGTGCATCATATCGATCATGACCACACCAATAATCCGGAAGACGGCAGCAACTGGGAGCTATTGTGCCTCTACTGCCACGATCACGAGCATTCCAAATATACCGAAGCCGATCAGTATGGTTCGACGGTCATTGCCGGGGAAGATGCGCAAAAAGATGTCGGCGAGGCGACTTATAACCCGTTTGCCGATCTGAAAGCGATGATGAACAAAAAGAAATAAGCAGGCTGCTGACAAAGTTGTTGGTGCTGTTGAATGTTAGGTTACGCTTCGCTCCACCCAACGGAATCCGCAATATAAATGAATTATTGGTTTTCGTAGGTCGGATGCAATCTGACATTTTTTCAGCCTCGGAGTTTGTCGCCAGCCCCAAACGTCCTGTAACGCATACATTGTCACTGGAATCCCGATCGCAAGGTTGGGATTTTTTTGTTTTTAAGTCCTGCCGATACTGGCGAGCAGAGTAGAATCAGCGGTAAGCCGGGGCAACCCGGTGAGGCGCAATGTTGCGGGGGCTTGATCCCCGGTGGCCTTGTCGCTGGAAAGAGAAAACCCCCGCACATTGTTCGGTATTCACCGGCAACATTACGGGGGCTAACTTGACTCCAGACAAGTTGAGGATAGCCGCGAACCGTTGCCATTGCAACAAAGGCGGCAATATGACGCTCACAGAGTTGAGCATTACTATCTGGCACGATCTGGCGGCACCAACGCTGGTCGGGATTGCGACAGGTCTGTTTTTAGGCGGGTGGCATCGCCGGAAGTAATGTGAAGTGGGCGCGACTCGCCGCCGCATGGCAGCATGCGCCCGAAACGGGCCAGAGGGCGACCTCTGGCCTTTTTTGCAGGTTTAGAAGTTGTAACCCACGACCAGGTAGCCGCCCCAGCCGGTAGATTTCGCGCTGAAATCGCCGTCGCCCCAGTTCAGTTTTGCGCCATTCTGCCACTGTCCGCCGTTATGGAAGTAACGTGCAACGACCGAGTAGTGCCAGTGATCGTAGTTCAGCGCCAGGATATGGCTGGAAGCGATGGAGTTGCTGGTACGGTTCGGATCGTCGCCTAAATCAGATCCCCAGTCAAAGTTGGTAAAGCCGATATAGCTCAGTTTACCGCCCCACAGATCGGTGATGGGGACGAAGTATTTTACTTTGAAACGGTAGCCGTCCCATTCGTTTTCATTGGACGCGCCGTAGTTTTGCCACTGATATTTCGCATACACGTTCAGCGACAGGCCCATCGGCAGGCCGGTGTCGATATCGGTCCCCAGACCCATATACCACGTGCTCTGGCGGCTGGCTTTGTTATCGCCCATATCGTAGATGTAGTTGTTGGCGAAATACCACTCTTTAAACGGGCCGAAGCTCAGGTCTGCGCCGGTCAGCTTATCAATCGAGAAACGCGGTTCGATTTCCATGAACAGCGGAGAACCGTCGGACCAGATACCTTTATCGTTGCCGTTACCCCAATCAAAGGTTTTGGGAATATCGATATAGCCGTAGAAATCAAACCAGTCTTTTTTGGCAAATGCTTCATATTCCAGATAGACGTCGTTGTTCAATTTCGGCGAGAAACGGGTATGGTAGCTGCCTACCACGTTTACGCTCTGGTGCCACCAGTCGGATAAATACTGCGGCTGATCATTTTCTGCTGCGTTAGCAGTAAAAGATGAGGTGAGCGCCAGCGCTGCGCTGACTGCGAGTAAAGTTTTTTTCATATGTATGCCACTGTTTGAAATCCCTTACGGGAGTGAAAAGAACGCAATTTGCGTTTCTAAATATTTCGTGTTTCTGCGGAGCCTATTATAAAAATCATTGCTCACAAAAATATGTCTTGTTTCACATATCTATCATTTACGTAATCGATTGCGTTCACGTTTGCGCATTTTAGGTGCGGCGACAGTACTGTCTTTCATGAATATTACCAATCTATGTCATAAATGACGAAAATGTCAGTAGGGCAACAAAAGTCGCGCGGGGGATGTTGCGGAACGCACAAAACGCTCCGCCAGAACGTTTATTGATTAACAGGCTGAATATCATGGATGCGAATGAAGCCTAACTGCGCCGGAGTGATCCCCTTCAACGGTAACGAAATATTGACATCACTGGGCGCCAGCAAGCTGGCAGGGGCATTTACCAGAAGGCTCTGTGCATTCACCTCCTGATAGTTCTCCGTAGTGCCCTGAATTTGCCCGTACTCTACGGTAGCGCTGAATGCCGGCAGCGGATCGCGGGACTCGCCCTGAATGCGTAACGTTGCGTGAGCGCCGTCTGCGACAGGCGTAATCTCCAGCAATGTCATACGTAGCGTACCGATCTGACTCTCCAGCCGGGCAGGCGTATTGGCGCCAGGCAACAAATAGACGCCGCGGGTTGACTCCGCATTCAGCTTATTTTGTTGGGTAATTTTTACCGTTTCCTGATTCAGTTGGGTCATCTCTTTATTCAGGGTGCTAATGCTTTGATGCATCTGGCGAACTTCGCTCTGCGGCGCGCAGGCGGTCAGGCTCAAGAGACTTCCCACCAGGAGAATTCTTAGGTAACGTCTTGTCATGTCGATCATTTCCTTCGTGGTCCGATAGCGTAATGGTAGTGCGCTATACGCACAAAGGCACCGATCCTTTATCTCAAAAGCGCTCCGCCTTTGTTGTCGCGCCAGTTCAGGGTAAAATAGCGTTTTCTAAATCATCTGGTCAGGACGCCGTATGCATTGCCCATTTTGTTTCGCCGTAGATACCAAAGTCATTGACTCTCGTCTTGTAGGCGAGGGCTCGTCCGTGCGCCGCCGTCGGCAGTGTCTGGTGTGTAATGAACGCTTTACGACCTTTGAAGTGGCTGAACTGGTCATGCCGCGCGTGATAAAAAGCAACGATGTGCGCGAACCCTTTAATGAGGATAAGCTGCGTAGCGGCATGTTGAGAGCGCTGGAAAAAAGACCCGTCAGCGCAGATGATGTTGAAATGGCATTGAACCATATTAAGTCACAATTACGTGCCACTGGGGAGCGTGAAGTTCCCAGCAAGATGATTGGCAACCTGGTCATGGAGCAGCTGAAAAAACTCGATAAAGTCGCGTATATTCGCTTTGCCTCCGTCTATCGCAGTTTCGAAGATATCAAAGACTTTGGCGAAGAAATCGCTCGCCTACAGGACTAAGCCATGCAGGATGAGTTTTACATGGCGCGAGCGCTCAAACTGGCGCAGCGTGGACGTTTCACCACTCACCCGAACCCTAATGTCGGCTGTGTCATTGTTAACAATGGCGACATCGTCGGCGAAGGTTATCACCATCGCGCCGGAGAGCCGCACGCCGAGGTCCATGCTCTGCGGATGGCGGGCGCAAAAGCCAAAGGCGCAACCGCCTATGTCACGCTTGAACCCTGTAGCCATCATGGGCGAACGCCGCCATGTTGCGATGCGCTGATTGCGGCCGGCGTCGCGCGCGTGGTCGCCGCGATGCAGGACCCAAATCCACAGGTCGCCGGGCGCGGGCTGTATCGCCTGCAACAGGCGGGTATTGCGGTCAGCCACGGGTTAATGATGAGTGAAGCGGAGGCGCTCAATAAAGGCTTCCTCAAGCGGATGCGTACCGGATTCCCTTATCTTCAGCTTAAACTGGGCGCCTCCGTGGATGGACGGACGGCGATGGCCAGCGGCGAAAGCCAGTGGATCACCTCGCCGCAGGCCCGGCGCGACGTTCAGCGCTTGCGTGCGCAAAGCCACGCTATCTTAACCAGTAGCGCGACGGTATTGGCTGACGATCCGGCCTTGACGGTGCGTTGGACAGAGTTAGACGCTTCTACGCAGGCGTCTTACCCGCAGGAAAATCTGCGCCAGCCGGTGCGAATTGTTATCGACAGCCAAAACCGGGTAACGCCTGCGCATCGTATTGTGCAGCAGCCTGGCGAAACGTGGATCGCGCGTACCCAGGAAGATAGCCGCGCGTGGCCCGATGCGGTTCGTACTATCAGCGTACCAGCGCACAACGGACATTTGGATCTGGTTGTGCTGATGATGCAGTTAGGCAGGCAGCAGATTAATAGCATATGGGTTGAAGCCGGACCGGGACTGGCGGGCGCGTTGCTGCAAGCCGGGCTGGTGGATGAACTGATTGTCTATGTCGCGCCTAAATTGTTGGGAACCCAGGCGCGGGGATTATGCGAATTGCCGGGGCTTGAGAGGCTCGCCGACGCGCCGCAATTTACCTTCAGCGAAATACGACATGTCGGCCCGGATGTTTGCCTGCATATGGTGAGCGCATGAGTTCTCCCGTCGAAAGGGGAGCAGCGCTCAAATTATTATGATAAAATCCGCCCCCCTGCGGGGCCAAATGAACCCTGGAAGAGAGAATATGAACATTATTAAAGCTAACGTTGCAGCCCCTGACGCTCGTGTCGCCATCACTATTGCGCGTTTCAATCAGTTTATCAACGACAGCCTGCTGGATGGCGCGGTTGATGCCCTGACGCGTATTGGTCAGGTAAAAGATGATAATATTACCGTAGTGTGGGTGCCTGGCGCCTATGAACTGCCGCTGGCGACCGATGCGCTGGCGAAAAGCGGTAAATATGACGCCGTGGTTGCGCTGGGAACCGTGATTCGCGGGGGGACTGCGCACTTTGAATATGTGGCAGGCGGCGCCAGTAATGGCCTGGCAAGCGTTGCCCAGGACAGTGGCGTGCCGGTAGCCTTTGGTGTTCTGACCACCGAGAGTATTGAACAAGCCATCGAACGTGCTGGTACAAAAGCCGGTAATAAAGGCGCAGAAGCTGCGCTGACCGCGCTTGAAATGATTAATGTATTGAAAGCCATTAAGGCCTGATTTTTTGTAAGGGGAATTCCGTGAAACCTGCTGCTCGTCGCCGCGCCCGTGAGTGTGCCGTCCAGGCGCTTTACTCCTGGCAGTTGTCCCAGAACGACATCGCTGATGTTGAATACCAGTTCCTGGCGGAACAGGACGTAAAAGACGTCGACGTTCTCTATTTCCGTGAACTGCTGTCCGGGGTGGCGACTAACAGCGCGTACCTGGATGGTTTAATGAAACCGTATCTGTCCCGCCTGCTTGAAGAGCTGGGACAGGTTGAAAAAGCCGTGCTGCGTATTGCGTTGTTTGAGCTGTCAAAACGCAGCGATGTGCCTTATAAAGTGGCCATCAACGAAGCGATTGAACTGGCGAAAACCTTTGGCGCTGAAGACAGCCACAAATTCGTCAACGGCGTACTGGATAAAGCAGCTCCGGTGATTCGTCCTAACAAAAAGTGATTCACAGGCCGGAAAGATAGCGGGCGTTCGATACCCGCCGTCTCCGGCCTTTTCTTTTTTTCTGCTGAGGCATAACGTATGGCATGTGGCGAGTTTTCCCTGATTGCCCGTTATTTTGACCGTGTAAGAAGCTCTCGTCTTGATGTTGAAACCGGTATTGGCGACGATTGCGCGCTCCTGAATATTCCTGAAAAGCAGACCCTGGCGATCAGTACCGATACGCTGGTGGCGGGCAACCACTTCCTCCCCAATATCGATCCTGCCGATCTGGCTTATAAAGCGTTGGCGGTGAATTTAAGCGATCTGGCCGCGATGGGGGCCGACCCGGCGTGGTTAACGCTGGCGTTAACGTTGCCGGAAGTGGATGAGCCGTGGCTGGAGGCTTTTAGCGACAGTCTGTTTGCGCTATTGAATTACTACGATATGCAGCTCATTGGCGGCGACACCACGCGTGGACCGCTGTCGATGACGCTGGGTATCCACGGTTATATCCCGGCAGGGCGCGCGCTCAAGCGATCTGGCGCGAAGCCGGGCGACTGGATTTATATCACCGGTACGCCGGGCGACAGCGCTGCCGGGCTGGCGGTTTTGCAAAACCGGCTACAGGTGTCGGAGGAGACAGACGCTCACTATTTAATTCAACGGCATTTACGCCCGACGCCGCGGATTTTACACGGCCAGGCGCTGCGTGATATCGCCAGCGCGGCTATCGATCTTTCCGATGGTTTGATTTCCGATCTGGGGCATATCGTCAAGGCCAGCGGCTGTGGGGCAAGAGTAGAAGTTGATGCGCTGCCAAAATCCGATGCGATGATGCGCCATGTTGATGACGGGCAGGCGCTGCGTTGGGCGCTTTCCGGCGGCGAAGACTATGAGCTGTGCTTTACGGTGCCGGAACTGAACCGTGGCGCGCTGGATGTCGCCATTGGTCAACTGGGTGTTCCCTTTACCTGCATAGGTCAAATGAGCGCAGATATTGAAGGGCTGAATTTTGTACGTGACGGAATGCCTGTCACCTTTGACTGGAAAGGATATGACCATTTTGCCACGCCATAAAGATGTTGCGAAAAGCCGCCTGAATTTGCGCAATCCGTGGCATCTGCTCGCTACCGGCTTTGGCAGCGGGCTGAGCCCCGTGGTGCCGGGCACGATGGGCTCGCTGGCGGCGATCCCCTTCTGGTATCTGATGACGTTTCTGCCGTGGCAGCTTTATTCGCTGGTCGTGATGTTTGGGATCTGCATTGGCGTTTATCTTTGCCATCAGACGGCGAAAGATATGGGCGTACACGACCACGGCAGTATTGTCTGGGACGAATTTATCGGTATGTGGATAACGCTGATGGCGTTGCCGACGACGGACTGGCAGTGGGTGGCTGCCGGGTTCATTATTTTCCGCATTCTGGATATGTGGAAACCCTGGCCGATTCGTTGGTTTGATCGCAACGTGCACGGCGGCACGGGGATAATGATCGATGATATCGTCGCCGGGGTGATATCCGCCGGCATACTGTATTTTATCGGTCATCACTGGCCGCTCGGTATTATTTAAAGGGGTTGCCGGATGGCGGCGTAAACGCCTTATCCGGCCTCTCCCCGAACAATATGTCGATTTCGCAGGCCCGATAAGCGCCGCGCCATCGGGCAATGGCAGATTATTTAAATCCCACCACCGGATGTTGTTTGTACGGTGTTTCGAGTTCGGCAATCTGCTCCGGTTTGAGCGTTAAATCAACGGCATTCAGCAACTCATCTAACTGCTCTTCACGCGAAGCGCCGATAATCGGCGCGGCGACGCCTCGTTTGCTGAGCAGCCAGGCCAGCGCGACCTGCGCTCGCGTTGCGCCGAGCGCCTCGCTGACGCCAGCCAGCCGTTCCGCTATTTGCGCATCATTTTTATCGCTTTCATCGTATAAATTTTTACCCACGTCATCCGAGACCAGCCGGGCCGTGGTTTCTCCCCAGGGGCGAGTTAAGCGTCCGCGCGCCAGCGGACTCCACGGAATCACGGCAACGCCTTCCTGCCAGCACAGCGGTAGCATCTCTCGCTCTTCCTCGCGGTAGATCAGGTTATAGTGATCCTGCATGGTGACAAACGGCGCCCAGCCGTGTTGTTTTTGTAGCGCCAGCGCCTGGGCAAATTGTGAGGCGTGCATTGAGGAAGCGCCGATATAGCGGGCTTTACCCGCCTTCACCACGTCGTTTAGCGCTTCCAGAGTTTCTTCTATTGGTGTGGTGTAATCCCAGCGGTGGATTTGCAGGATATCGACATACTCCATTCCCAGACGGGCGAGGCTATCGTCAATAGAGCGCAGGATTTGCGCGCGGGACAATCCTTCCGGCAGATCGCCGACGCGATGGAAGACTTTCGTCGCTACCACCACCTCGTCGCGCCGGGCGAAATCACGCAGCGCGCGGCCGACAATCTCTTCGCTGCTGCCATCGGAGTAGCTGTTGGCGGTATCAAAAAAGTTAATGCCGCCCTCAAGGGCGCGCTTGATGATGGGACGGCTGCTCTCTTCGGGAAGCGTCCAGGCGTGATTGCCGCGACTCGGCTCGCCGAATGTCATGCAGCCCAGACAAAGGCGGGATACCCGAAGATCTGTATTTCCTAACGTGTTGTATTGCATGACTCCGCTCCTGTTATACCCGTCACTCTTCAAGCATAGCAGGAGCAAAGAGGGGATTATGCCAGCCAGGCCTTGATTTTGGCTTCAATGCCTGCGGCGTCGAGCCCCAGTTCCGCGCGGGCTTCTTCCTGCGTTCCTTGCGGGATAAAGAAATCCGGAAGACCGATATTCAGCACAGGTACAGGTTTACGATGGGCCATTAGCACTTCGTTTACGCCGCTGCCAGCGCCGCCCATAATGGCGTTTTCTTCCAGCGTCACCAGCGCGTCATGCTGCGCGGCCATCTCCAGAATTAACGTGTCGTCCAGCGGCTTAACAAAGCGCATGTCGACCAGCGTGGCGTTCAGCGCTTCGGCGACTTTCGCCGCCTCAGGCATTAAGGTGCCAAAGTTCAGAATCGCCAGTTTTTCGCCATGACGCTTTACAAGGCCTTTACCAATAGGCAGTTTTTCCAGCGGGGTTAGCGCCACGCCCTGCGCATTACCGCGTGGATAACGTACTGCCGTCGGGCCGTCGTTATAGTGATACCCGGTAAATAACATCTGGCGACATTCGTTTTCGTCGCTTGGCGTCATGATCACCATATCCGGGATGCAGCGCAGATAGGAGAGATCGAACGCGCCCTGGTGCGTTTGCCCATCCGCGCCAACGATACCGGCGCGATCGATGGCGAACATGACCGGCAGTTTCTGGATAGCGACGTCATGGATGACCTGATCGTAGGCGCGTTGCAGGAAAGTAGAGTAGATCGCCACGACGGGCTTATAGCCGCCAATCGCCAGGCCTGCGGCGAAGGTGACGGCATGCTGCTCGGCGATGGCGACGTCAAAATAGCGATCCGGGAATTTACGTGAAAATTCCACCATGCCGGAACCTTCGCGCATTGCCGGGGTGATCGCCATCAGCTTGCTGTCTTTGGCGGCGGTTTCACACAGCCAGTCACCGAAGATTTTTGAATAACCTGGCAGACCGCCGCTGCTTTTCGGCAAACATCCGCTGGAAGGATCAAATTTAGGCACCGCATGGAAAGTGATCGGATCTTTTTCCGCGGGCTCATAGCCGCGGCCTTTCTTGGTCATGATATGCAGGAACTGCGGGCCTTTCAGGTCGCGCATGTTCTTCAATGTGCTGATAAGCCCCATGACATCGTGACCATCGACCGGCCCGATGTAGTTAAAGCCCAGCTCTTCGAACAGTGTTCCCGGCACAACCATGCCTTTAATATGTTCTTCGGTACGCTTGAGCAGTTCTTTAATTGGCGGTACGCCGGAGAAGACCTTTTTTCCGCCTTCGCGTAGAGAAGAGTAAAGCTTACCGGAAAGTAGCTGCGCCAGATGGTTGTTGAGCGCGCCGACGTTTTCCGAAATTGACATTTCATTGTCGTTCAGAATGACCAGCATGTCGGGCCGGATATCGCCTGCGTGATTCATTGCTTCAAACGCCATACCGGCGGTGATGGCGCCGTCGCCAATCACACAGACGGTGCGGCGATCTTTGCCTTCTTTCTCCGCCGCTACGGCAATACCGATACCGGCGCTGATGGAGGTGGAGGAATGCCCAACGCTCAGCACATCGTATTCGCTTTCTCCGCGCCACGGGAACGGGTGCAGACCGCCTTTCTGGCGAATGGTGCCGATTTTGTCGCGACGACCGGTAAGGATTTTATGTGGATAAGCCTGGTGTCCAACATCCCAGATTAGCTGGTCAAACGGGGTGTTGTAGACATAATGCAGCGCCACGGTAAGTTCTACCGTGCCCAGCCCGGAAGCGAAGTGCCCGCTGGAACGGCTTACGCTGTCGAGTAAGTAGCGGCGTAGCTCGTCGCAGAGTTTCGGCAGACTCTCTTTCGGTAACAGTCGTAACTCCTGGGTGGAGTCGACCAATGCCAGGGTAGGGTATTTGGCTATATCAAAACTCATCGCAAGCTCATTGGATATGGGGTTTATTTATCACGCTGGATTATGTAGTTCGCTAGCGCTTCCAGTGCCGAGGTGTCCAGTGATTGCGCGGCCAGCTGATGTAACGACTGACGGGCGTCCTCTATCAGGTCCCGGGCTTTATTCCGGGCTTGCTCAAGACCCAGAAGTGCAGGGTAGGTACTTTTGCCAAGCTGCTGGTCTGCGCCCTGACGTTTACCTAACGTTGCAGTATCGCCCACCACATCCAGAATGTCATCCTGAACCTGGAAGGCAAGGCCGATACTCTCTGCATAGCGGTCAAGTATCGGCAGAGTATTCCGTCCTTTATCGCCCGCGCTCAACGCGCCAAGTCTAACGGCGGCGCGAATGAGCGCGCCGGTCTTATGGCGATGAATGCGTTCCAGCGCGTCCAGAGTGATCCGCTGGCCTTCTGCCGCCAGATCCAATGCCTGACCGCCGCACATACCGGCGATGCCGCTGGCGTTCGCCAGTTCGGCGATCATCGCGATACGATCGCGATCGGCGACTTCCGGCATCGGCGCGTCGCTGATAATGGCAAACGCCAGCGTTTGCAACGCGTCTCCCGCCAGGATTGCGTTGGCTTCGCCAAATTTAATATGGCAAGTCGGCAGGCCGCGACGCAAATCGTCATCGTCCATTGCTGGCAGGTCGTCATGGATCAGCGAATAGGCATGAATGCATTCGACCGCCGCAGCTGGCGCATCCAGCGTTGCCGTACTGACGCCAAACATTTGACCGGTGGCGTAAACCAGAAATGGCCGCAGGCGTTTACCGCCTAATAATGCGCCATACTGCATGGCTTCGACCACGGGAGTGTTCTGAAAGGGCAGTGGCGCGATAAAACGGCTCAGCGCCTGATTCGCTTGCGTTACGCAAGCCTGTAGCTGCTGCGTAAAGTCCATTTACTCATTATCCGCGATAAAAGGCTCAGGTGAAGCCTCTTCATTATCAGACAGCAAAATTTGCACGCGCTGTTCCGCCTGCTGCAGTTTTGCCTGCCCCTGACGCGCCAGTTGTACGCCGCGCTCGAATTCATTCAGCGCGTCTTCCAGCGGCAAATCGCCGCTTTCCAGGCGGGTAACAATATGTTCCAGCTCGCTCAGCGCAGTTTCAAAGCTGGCGGGCGCCTCATTTTTCTTCGGCATGATGACTGTTTGACTCTCTGTAATGGCAGCACAAGTCTATGGTAACGGACTCACACTGATAAGCAAATAACGCGCAATGGTAAGGGGAAATGCGCAAGATGTCCGTGATAGTGATATACTTCCGCGCCTGGATGCAGCCGTAGGTATGGGCTGCTGTACTATTTCTCCACGACAAGCCTTAGATAGCTTGCTAAAGAACCATTGCCGCCATGAAGTTTATCATTAAATTGTTCCCGGAAATCACTATCAAAAGCCAATCTGTGCGTTTGCGCTTTATAAAAATTTTAACCGGGAACATCCGTAACGTTTTAAAGCACTACGATGAGACCCTCGCGGTTGTCCGTCACTGGGATAACATTGAAGTTCGCGCCAAAGATGAAAACCAGCGTCTGGCGATTCGCGACGCGCTGACCCGCATTCCGGGGATTCACCATATTCTTGAAGTCGAAGATGTGCCGTTCACCGATATGCACGACATTTTCGAGAAAGCGTTGGCGCAGTATCGCGAGCAGCTTGAAGGCAAAACCTTCTGCGTGCGCGTAAAACGTCGCGGTAAGCATGAGTTTAGCTCCATTGAGGTGGAGCGCTATGTCGGCGGCGGATTAAATCAGCATATTGAATCGGCGCGCGTGAAGCTCACTAACCCGGATGTGACGGTGCATCTGGAAGTGGAAGATGATCGCCTGCTGCTGATCAAAGGGCGTTATGAAGGTATTGGCGGTTTCCCGATTGGCACCCAGGAAGATGTGCTGTCGCTGATCTCCGGCGGTTTTGACTCCGGCGTCTCCAGCTATATGCTGATGCGTCGCGGCTGCCGCGTACACTACTGCTTCTTTAACCTCGGCGGCGCGGCGCATGAAATCGGCGTTCGCCAGGTGGCGCATTACCTGTGGAACCGCTTTGGCAGCTCCCATCGCGTGCGTTTTGTGGCGATTAACTTCGAACCGGTGGTCGGCGAGATTCTGGAGAAAGTTGACGACGGCCAGATGGGCGTGGTGCTCAAACGTATGATGGTACGCGCGGCGTCGAAAGTGGCGGAACGTTACGGCGTACAGGCACTGGTGACCGGCGAAGCGCTGGGCCAGGTATCCAGCCAGACGCTAACCAACTTGCGCTTGATCGATAACGTATCTGACACGCTGATCTTGCGCCCGCTGATCTCTTACGATAAAGAGCACATTATCAACCTGGCGCGCCAGATTGGTACGGAAGATTTTGCCCGTACGATGCCGGAATACTGTGGCGTGATTTCAAAAAGTCCGACGGTGAAAGCCATTAAAGCGAAAATTGAAGCCGAAGAAGAAAATTTCGACTTCAGTATTCTCGATAAGGTGGTAGAAGAAGCGAACAACGTCGATATTCGTGAAATCGCCCAGCAGACCCAGCAGGAGGTGGTGGAAGTAGAAACCGTGAGCGGTTTTGGCGCCAACGATGTGATTCTGGATATCCGTTCTGTCGACGAGCAGGATGACAAGCCGCTGAAAGTGGAAGGCGTCGACGTCGTTTCGCTGCCTTTCTACAAGCTGAGTACTAAATTTGGCGACCTCGATCAGAGCAAAACTTGGCTGCTATGGTGCGAACGCGGCGTAATGAGTCGCCTGCAGGCGCTCTATCTGCGCGAGCAGGGGTTTGCCAATGTGAAGGTGTATCGTCCGTAATTCCTTTGCCGGGTGGCGGCTATGTCCTACCCGGCCTACCGTTTTATTTGTGCCCCAACCGTTTTGCAATGCGCTCCAGCTTCATCATCAGCAGCAGCGTAATGGCCACCAGCACAATGGTCAGCGCCGCGCCGTCGGCGATATTTCCACGGTCGGTCAGGCTAAAGATAGCCACCGGTAGCGTCGTCCAGCCCGGCGGATAAATCATCATTGTCGCGCCCAACTCCCCCATGGAGAGCGATAAACTCAGCGCCAGCGCTGACATCATCCACGGCATCAATAACGGCAACGTCACGTGACGCAGACGATACCAGGGCGATGCCCCCAGACTCGACGCGACGTTTTCAATATCGGCGGAAATTCGCGCCAGTCCGGTCGACACGTTACTGAAGGTAAAGGCGGAAATCAGCACAAAGTGCGCTGTCAGCACAATCCATAGGGTGCCGTTCATTTGCAATGGCCCCTGGCTGAAAGCAACCAGAATGCCCAGGCCCACGGACACTGACGGAATCGCACTCGGCAGATAGAACACCATACTTAACCATTTCTGCGTTTTCACCCCATATTGACGCAGCGCCAGCGCCGCCCAAACGCCGCAAAGCAGCGCAAACAGGCTGGCGCAAAAGCCAATCGTGAGGCTGGCAAGTAGGGCGTCCCATGCCGCACCGTGCAGAGCGTTAACAAAGTGGTTCAGCGTGAAGCCACTCGGCAGAATACCGTTCCACTGCTGGCTAAGGCTGGACATCAGAATCACCGCCAGCGGCAGGAAAAAGAACACGATAAACAGTACGCTAGCCACAACGCCCGCCGCTGCGCGTCCTTTAGGTGACCAAATTAGCATGGCTAGCTCCTTACGCCGGTACGCGATGCCGCCAGGCGATAGAGGGAGAACAGCCCCAGCGACAAAACAATGTTAATCAACGCAATCATGCAGGCGACCGTATAGTCGGACTCCAGAATCGCTTTGCTGTAAACCATCATCGGCAGGGTGTTAACCCCTTTCGCGCCAATAAACAGTACGATGCCAAACTCGTTAGTGGTCAACAGCAGGCACAGGCTGCCACCAGCCATCAGCGCCGGTAGCGCCGCCGGGAAAATCACCTGCCCAATCACCCGTAACGGGTGCGCCCCCAGAATGCTGGCTGCTTCTAGCTGGCTTTTATCAATTTGCCGCAGCGCGGCCATCAGTGGCCGCATCACCAGCGGAGTGAACACCGTGATCTCCGCCAGAATGACGCCCTGCATCGAGTAGAGAAAATCTACCGGCGGTAGCTCAAAGGCAAACAGGCTCATCAGCGTACCGTTGAGCAGACCCGCTGACCCATAAATAAAGGTGAACGCCAGCGTAATCAGGAAGGTCGGCAGCGCAATAAAAGTATCGACGACCCGACCAATCAACTCGCTGCCGGGGAAAGGAATAAACACCAGAATCAGCGACATCACGCTGCCCAGCAGCAGGCAACCGGCGGTGGCGAAAAAGGCGATTTGCAACGTGTTCAGCAACGCGCCGACAAAGCGTTTCGAGTCGACCACCTGGCGGAAGGTCTCGAGCCCGATCTCGCCATTGGCACCGCGTAGCGCCTGTTCAACGATGAGCGACAGAGGCCAGAAAAACAGCGTCGCCAGCACCAGCAACGGGAGCAGCAGCCACAGCAGCGGGCGTAGGTTAAGCGCCGGTTTTTCCAGTGGTAAAATGAGTGACATGGTTATACCTCAATCAGGACCGCATCATCCGGTTCGAACCACAGCGCCAGCTTGTCGCCCACGCGCGGCAGTGGATTGACATGCGTCAACACCATCCGCACCGTTTCGCCAGCAACGTCACACAACAGATGGGTTAAATCGCCCTGCCAGTGCACCGATTGCAGTGTGGCGGTGAAGCGGTTGCTGTAGGCCGAACGCGGCGTCAGGCTGAGGTGCTGAGGACGAATGCACAGCAGTTTGTTGTAACCGTGGTGGCTGCCCCGGCTGAACGCGCGAATCACCGCACCGCCGCAGCTGACGTCCACCAGCCCCGGAATCTCCGTTATCCCCAGCGCAATGGCGGAGAGAATATTGGCGCGACCTAAGAATTCGGCGGCAAAACGATTGGGCGGATGCTGATATAGCGCGCGGGTTTCGCCGTGAGCAATCAGCGAGCCATCCTTCATAATGCCGATTTTATCGGCCAGGGTGAGCGCTTCCGTTTGATCGTGGGTAACGTAGAGAATAGTGAGTTCCGGCAGCTCACGGTGAAGACGGGCGATTTCTTCCACCATATTATGACGAATCTGTGCGTCCAGCGCTGACAGTGGTTCATCCAGCAACAGCACGCGCGGGCGCACGGCAATCGCGCGGGCGATGGCCACGCGTTGCTGCTGGCCGCCGGAAAGTTGATGCGGATAACGGGTGGCGTAATCACTCATGCCAACCGTTTTCAGCGCCTGCGTGACACGCTCATTAATTAGCGCCTTTGGCTGCTTCTGCGCACGCAGACCAAAAGCGACGTTGTCTTCCACTTTCAGATGCGGGAACAAGGCGTAGTTCTGCACCACCATCGCCAACCCGCGTTTATAGGGTGGCAGATGGGTGACGTCCGTATCGCCAATCAGAATACGACCGCCTGCAGGTTGCACAAAGCCCGCAACCGCACGCAGCACCGTCGTTTTTCCAGATCCTGATGGGCCAATCAGCGCCAGCACTTCGCCAGGTTCAATCGTCAAAGAGAGCGGTTTAAGCACCACGTTGCCGTGATACGCAACGCGCAGCGAGTCGAGGACTATCCCCGATGTCCCCTGCGATGCAGGGGCGTGAACGGCGGTCGTTTTCATCAGCATCAGGCTTACTCGCTTTCGGTCACTTTGTGCCAACGGCTAATATCTGCCGACAGCGAAACGGCTACGTCATCCCAATTGGGCTGCCAGCTCTGCACGCCTTCTAACGCGGCAGTGGCGGCCTTGTAATGTTCGTCGCTCGGCGTCACGTCGCTGCGTACTGGCATTCCCCAGGAGAGTTCGCTGACGCGAGTCTGCGCTTCTTTACTCAGCAGGAAGTTAATCAGCTTTTTACCGTTTTCACTCTGCGGCGCCCCCTGGACCAGGCCAATGACATAAGGGATGGCCAGCGCGCTGCGCTCGCCTTTGTCGTTGGCCGGCCAGAAGATTTTCACGTTCGGGTTACGTTCCATCTGCGCGAGGTTCATTTGCAGGTCGCCGTTAGCGACGTAGATTTCACCTTTATTAACCAGCGCGGTTAGCTTGCCGGTAGAGGCAGATGGCCCGACGTTATTGGCCTGCAGCTTGCCGAGATACGCAAAACCGGCATCTTTACTGCCGAAGCTGTGGAAAGCCTGCAGCATTACCGCCGTGCCGTCAGCGGCCTGACCTGGCGTGGAATACTGGAGTTTATTTTTGAATTTACCGTCAAGCAGATCCTGCCAGCTCGCCGGGGCAGTTTTCAGCAGCTTGCTGTTGTAGATAAAGCTCAGATAGTTCTTTACCAGCGGCGAATA
This sequence comes from Salmonella sp. 2018103, assembly GCF_026247685.1. NCBI lineage: Bacteria > Pseudomonadati > Pseudomonadota > Gammaproteobacteria > Enterobacterales > Enterobacteriaceae > Salmonella > Salmonella sp. 2018103. The sequence continues at coordinate 3,347,404 of NZ_CP111029.1, read as the reverse complement.
AAGGTTGTTGGCATCGGGGATAGCCGATGCGGCGTCGGTGTTAAAGTTCGCCAGCAGCTTTTCGGCGGCGGCGCGCTGAATGAATGGCGGCGCGGTTACCAGCACGTCGGCTTGTGGATTCGTACGCTCTTTTGCCAGACGTTCCACTACCACGCCACCACCGCCTTCAACATAGCGTACGGTAATGCCGGTCGCTTTAGTGAATGCGTCAAACTGCACCTGGTACCAGCTGTTATCGCCATCGTGCAGCCCGTCGATGGAGTACACCGTGACCACTGATTCCGCCCATGACGGGGCGCTGGCGAGAGCGAAGACAGACAGCAGAGTAAGTCGGGAAAGTTTCATCGTAATAGCCTCATAGCGTACGTTGCATTTTCTGGCCTATACCAGGTTTGCTTTTTACGCTAAACGGCTTATGTGACAAAACGATGAAAGAGAAATAAATCAGTCCACGCCGGAGGATGCTGCGCTTATCCGGATAGCCGTGAGACGATACGATTGACAGGCCGGATAAGGCTCGCAGCCAACATCCGGCGCATCCGCTAGTGGGTATCTACCTCAATACGCAGGCTGTCGTGACGCCAGTATTCGATATCCAGATCCAGCACTCGCCCGTGTTGATCGTAGTTCAGACGGCGCAGCAACAGCGCCGGGCGTCCTTCCATAACTCCCAGCGCCTGTGCGGCCTGCGCAGGCATGGCGGTGGGGTAGAACGACAGATGCATGCTGGTATAGACGAGGTTGTAGTGCGACTCGTATACCTCGGTCAGGCTGCCGTTGAGATCGTACTGCAGCAGCTCAGGCACGCGGGCGGGCAAACAATGGTTTTCGCAGTAGCACACGGCGCGGCCATCGGCGTAACGCAGACGGGTCAGCAGATAGATTTGATCAAACGGCTGGAGCTGGAGGGGCTCCATGACCTCGACAGGCACTGTGGTTAACACGCCGCTCAGTAGCGCGGTTTTTGGCTCCCGCCCCTGCTCGCGGCAAAGCTTATGGAAGTTGGTGTTCTGGGTCGGATCCAGCCACAGGCGTTCCGGCGTAACGAACCAACCGCGACGATCGGCGCGCCAGATAAGCCCACTGGACTCCAGCTGCGCCAGGCTTTCGCGAATAGTAATGCGCGTGGTGTTGAAGATCGCGCACAGTTCGCGTTCAGACGGCAGTTTATCACCGCTTTTCAACGCACCGCTCTGAATACGCGCCTGAAGCTGCGCCTTGATCAACAGGTACTGCGGGATATCGCCCGGGATAGATTTCATGCTTACTCGCTTCCGTTTTGCCTGCCGCCATTATACAAGCAGAGATGAATTTTTTGTTGCAGCGCGATTTTCTCTTTGACCCGTCGCGGCAAAGATCGTCATGATAAATGCAATCTGGTATAGACCAAAGGTAAATAACATGACTTCGCGTAACTATCTGCTGCTGACTCCTGGCCCGCTCACCACCTCTCGCACCGTGAAAGAAGCGATGTTGTTCGATAGCTGTACCTGGGATGATGATTACAATATCGGCGTGGTAGAACAGATCCGCCAGCAGTTGACCGCACTGGCAACGGCCTCCGAAGGCTACACCTCCGTACTGCTGCAAGGCAGCGGCAGCTATGCTGTGGAAGCCGTACTGGGCAGCGCATTGGGGCCGCAGGATAAGGTGCTGATCGTCAGCAACGGTGCATACGGCGCACGAATGGTCGAGATGGCCGGCCTTATGGGTATCGCCCATCACGCTTACGACTGCGGCGAAGTTGCGCGCCCGGACGTGCAGGCGATCGACGCGATCCTCAACGCCGACCCGACGATCAGCCATATCGCCATGGTGCATAGCGAAACGACCACCGGGATGCTCAACCCCATTGATGAGGTGGGCGCTCTGGCGCATCGCTATGGCAAAACCTACATCGTTGACGCCATGAGCAGCTTCGGCGGCATCCCCATGGATATTGCAGCATTACACATCGATTATCTGATCAGCTCCGCCAATAAATGCATTCAGGGCGTGCCGGGTTTTGCTTTCGTGATTGCCCGCGAGCAAAAACTGGCCGCGTGCAAAGGGCGTTCCCGCTCGCTGTCGTTAGATCTCTACGCCCAGTGGCGCTGCATGGAGGATAACCACGGCAAATGGCGTTTTACTTCGCCCACTCATACCGTCCTGGCGTTTGCCCAGGCGTTGAAAGAGCTGGCGGAAGAAGGTGGCGTGGCGGCACGTCATCAACGCTATCAGCAAAATCAGCGCAGCCTGGTGGCCGGAATGCGGGCGCTGGGCTTTAACACGCTGCTGGATGACGAACTTCATTCGCCCATTATCACCGCCTTTTATTCACCGGAAGACCCGCAGTATCGCTTTAGCGAATTTTATCGCCGCCTCAAAGAGCAGGGCTTTGTTATCTATCCAGGCAAAGTGTCGCAAAGCGACTGCTTTCGCATCGGCAACATTGGTGAAGTATATGCCGCCGATATCACTGCCCTGCTGACCGCCATTCGTACCGCCATGTACTGGACGAAATAAGGAACCATGATGAACCGTATTCACGCTGTTATTCTCGACTGGGCGGGCACCACCGTCGATTTTGGCTCCTTCGCGCCGACGCAAATTTTCGTCGAGGCGTTCCGTCAGGCATTTGATGTGGAGATCACCCTCGCCGAAGCACGCGTGCCAATGGGGCTGGGTAAATGGCAACACATTGAAGCGCTGGGAAAATTACCTGCTGTTGACGCGCGCTGGCAGGCAAAGTTTGGCCGCTCCATGAGTGCAGCAGATATTGATGCCATCTATGCCGCCTTCATGCCGTTACAGATTGCTAAAGTTGTCGATTTTTCTTCTCCTATTGCCGGAGTTATCGACACGATCGCGGCGCTACGAGCCGAGGGCATTAAGATAGGCTCCTGCTCCGGTTACCCACGAGCGGTGATGGAGCGCCTGGTCCCCGCCGCCGCTGAGCATGGTTATCGTCCGGATCATTGGGTGGCAACGGACGACCTGGCCGCGGGTGGTCGCCCGGGGCCGTGGATGGCGCTGCAAAACGTGATTGCGCTGGGCATTGATGCGGTCGCGCACTGTGTGAAGGTAGATGATGCCGCGCCGGGCATTAGCGAGGGGCTTAACGCGGGTATGTGGACGGTGGGGCTGGCGGTATCGGGTAACGAATTCGGCGCAACATGGGACGCCTATCAAACAATGTCGAAAGAGGACGTTGCGGTCCGCCGCGAGCACGCGGCCAGCAAGCTGTACGCCGCCGGGGCGCATTACGTGGTGGATTCACTGGCGGATTTACCTGGGGTGATTGCGCATATTAATGCGCGTCTGGCGCAGGGCGAACGCCCGTAAAATAACTGCCGGATGGCGCTGCCGCTTATTCGGCCTACAGACTGTACCGTTTTGTAGGCCGGATAAGGTGTTTACGCCGCCATCCGGCAATCATTCTTATTCGTAGTAGTTATAAATCCCCGCCGCCATCACCAGTTGCGAAGCCACTTCATGCGCTTTTTCACGACCAGCCAACAGGTCGATGATTTTCAAGCCAAAATCGATAGCGGTACCCGGTCCCTGGCTGGTTAATAATTTTACCCGCGCATCCCACACCACACGCTTATCCTGCCACTGTTCAGCGGGGATCTTATCTTTCAGCGCCGGAAAACCGGTCATATTGCCGATAGGGAAGATATCGTGCGGCACGAGCACTGTGGCGGCTGCGGCGCAAATGGCTGCGACAATGCGCCCGGAGCGGTGAAACTGTTTTACGGTTTCGACCAGCAGCGGGCTGTCGCGAAAGCACTCGGCGCCTTTAATTCCGCCGGGCAACACGATGATGTCATAATCGCCGTCGGCAACTTCAACCAGCGGCGCATCCGCCAGCAGCTTTACACCGCGCGAGCAGACAATCGTCAGGTTGCCATCGCTGGCGACGCTGGCGGTAGTGACGTGGATTCCGCCGCGAACCAGCAGATCGATAGTGGTGACCGCTTCGGTCTCTTCACTACCAGGGGCGAGGCATACCAGTGCCTGAGCGCTCATACTCACTCTCCTTTCGCTTTACCATTTCAAACAGGCGGCTATTTTCCGGAACGGCGAGACCGTGCACGCGGGCGCGCTTGAGTAAATAACCGGTGATGTAGTCAATTTCGGTATGGCGCATGGCGCGCACGTCCTGCAACATGGATGAGATGTTTTCTGCCGTACTGTCAATCACTTGCTCAACATAATAGCGTAAATCGTCTGCCGATGTGTGGTAGCCTTCACGTTCAATCACGGCGGCGACCTCTTCGCAAATCGCGTTGATTTCATCAGTATGATGGCGCAGCTCGCCGTTCGGGCAGTTCCAAAGCGCGGTGAGCGGGTTGATAACACAGTTGACCGCCAGTTTGCGCCACATCTCTGCGCGGATATTGTTATGCCAGGCGACATCGGGCAGTACCCCCTGCAGGATATCGGCGAGATAACTGTAATCGCCGTCTTGCTCGCGTGCCGGGCCAATATGCGTAGTACCGTTAGCGACATGAATAATGATATTACCGTCGCGGCGCGCAGCATGGGTGATAGTCCCCATCAACATCGGCTGTTGGATATTTTGCAGTTCTTCTATGGTTCCCATTCCATTATGAATGAGCAGGATAGGCGACGTCACCGGTAGGGTTGACGCCAGAGTTCGTACTGCGTCGGAAACCTGCCACGCTTTCAGCGTGACTAATAACAGTTCGCTCTTCGCCAAAAAATCCGGATCGTTTGCCGTCAGTGATTCGTTGAAAAAGGAACCATCGGTATCGATCAGATTTACGCTGCAATAAGGTTGTGGCACCCGTAGCCAGCCCTGTACGTCATGTCCGTGTTTGCACAGTGCCGAAAGCCAAAGTTGTCCTAAGGCTCCGCATCCCAGTACAGTAATTTTCATTGTTCCTCCTCACCTGCAACAGCGCCAGGTGTTATGGCGCTAATTATAGCGTCATCAGCTAAGCTTCTCGTTAAGCCTCGTTGCAGGTATTATGCAACGCAACGAAAATGAAGGGAGAAGAAAAGATGCCATCTTTCGATATTGTTTCTGAAGTTGATCTGCAGGAAGCGCGTAACGGCGTGGATAACGCGGTTCGCGAGGTTGAGTCTCGTTTTGACTTTCGTGGCGTAGAGGCGACTATTGAACTGAACGATGCCAATAAAACCATCAAGGTGCTGAGCGAGTCCGATTTCCAGGTCAATCAGTTGCTCGATATTCTGCGCGCCAAGCTGCTTAAACGCGGTATTGAAGGCGCTTCGCTGGATGTACCGGACGAGTTCGTGCATAGCGGTAAAACCTGGTATGTGGAAGCGAAGCTGAAGCAGGGCATTGAAAGCGCCGTGCAGAAGAAAATCGTCAAGCTGATTAAAGACAGCAAACTGAAGGTGCAGGCGCAAATTCAGGGGGAAGAGATTCGCGTGACGGGCAAATCACGTGACGATCTGCAATCGGTAATGGCGCTGGTTCGCGGCGGCGATTTGGGCCAGCCGTTCCAGTTCAAAAACTTCCGCGATTAAGTTGTTATGCCGGATAGAGCTTCGTCGCCATCCGGCAATGCTGCATTCATCCTTTGCTGATAAGCTGTTCAACTTCAAAGCGATTGGTCACTTTGCTGTCGATTTTGACGTAAGCGGAATGCTCTTCCGCCACGATCAGCGCTTCGCTTACGCCTTTCATTGCCAACAGTCGCTGTTTTAGCCTGTCGTCAGCAACGATATCCGCTGGAATTTCCACACGCAGGCTGCTGACATAGGGCGGCTCTTTCATGGTACTTGCCACCGCCAGCCATACCATCGCCAGTACGGCCCCGGCAAGAAAAACGGTTTGCCCATCAAACGTGCCGTCTATCCAGCCGCCCAGCGAGCCGCCAAGCGCCACGCCAAGAAACTGACTGGTAGAATAGACGCCCATCGCCGTTCCTTTATACCCCGCGGGCGACTCTTTGCTAATCAGCGAAGGCAGCAGCGCCTCCATCAGATTAAAGGCGAGGAAAAAGAGTTGTACGCCAATCACCAGCTCCCAGAAATGCTGGCCCGCTCCCCATAACACGATTTCTGCGACGATAATGAGCCCCACGCAGAACAGGAATACCTGCTTCATCCGCCGTTTGACTTCAGCATAGATAATAAAAGGCACGACGGCGGCAAAGGCGATCACCATGGTTGCCAGATACACCTTCCAGTGTTCGGCGGCAGGAAAACCGGCATCGGCAAGCTGGCCGGGCAGGGCGACAAAGGTGGACATCAATAAAATATGCAGACACATAATGCCGAAATTGAGCTTGAGCAGCCTCGGCTCCGCCAGCACTTTACTGAAGCTGCCTTTGACCATCCCGGATTCGCGATTCAGCACATGGTTGGTACTGTTGGGAACCACCCAGATCGTCAGAAGAATGCCCAGGGTGGCGAGGGCGGCGATCATCCAGAACAACGCGTTCAATCCCAGACTATGGGTAACGATCGGCCCTAATACCATCGCAATCGCGAAGGTGATACCAAAGCTGACGCCGATAAACGCCATCGCTTTGGTACGGTTTTGCTCTCGGGTCAGGTCAGACAGGAGCGCCATGACGGCGGCGGCAATAGCGCCGGACCCCTGTAGCGCTCGCCCCAGAATAATGCCCCAGATTGAGTGGGAGAGCGCGGCAATGACGCTACCCGCGACAAATACCGCCAGTCCGCCGACAATCAGTGGTTTACGGCCAATGCGGTCGGACAGCAGCCCAAAGGGAATTTGAAAGATAGCCTGCGCCAGCCCGTAAATGCCGATCGCAATGCCGATTAATGCTTCGCTGGCGCCCTGTAGCGCCATACCGTATGTGGTCAGTACCGGTAGAACCATAAACATGCCCAGCATACGCAACGAAAAGACGGTCCCTAAACCCCATGTGGCACGCAGCTCCCCTGGCGTCATTTTATAATCGTTCATTGCCACCTCTGTATGAAATTCGCACCTAGTGTAAAGCGCCAGGTTGGTTGGGTAAATATGCGCTTTATTAACAAATGTTGTGGTGGTGAGGGTAGGCCACGAGAGACGAAAAATGCCGGATGGCGATACTCACGTCGCTTATCCGGCCTACAGGTAACGTGCTTTTGTAGGCCGGATAAGGCATAAGCCGCCATCCGGCATAGAAGAGGTGACGATGAACTTACCAGACGTAAGTCAGCAGATTCTGCGAATTCGGCACCATAAAATCAACGGACATCATGATACTCAGCGCGGTAATCGCAATGATAGAGAAGCCGAACAGCTTGCGCGCCCAGACCTTATCATCTTCCACTTTGTAACCGCGTAGCGCCATGCCGAGCCACCAAACGCTGACCGCCGCGGCGACCACCAGGTATTTGTAACCGGCATAACCGCCCAACGTGAGCATTAGCGTTGCAACGGCAAACGCAATGATGTACAGCGTGATGTGGTTTTTAGCGACTGAGATTCCTTTTACCACCGGCAGAACCGGGATATTGGCCGCCTGATAGTCCTTAAAGCGGAAAATGGCGATGGCGTAAGAGTGCGGCATCTGCCAGAGGCTGAAAATAGCCAACAGGATCGCCGCGCCGCTGTCAAAGTCGCCCGTTACGGCACAGTAGCCAATCACCGGCGGCGCTGCGCCGGAGAGAGAACCAATCAGCGTTCCGTAGACGGAGTGACGCTTCATGTACAAGCTGTACACGCCAACATAGACCACGAAGCCCATCACCCCCAGCCAGCAGGCCAGAGGATTAGCGCCAAACCACAGCAGCATAAAGCCAGCAATACCCAGCAGGGTGGCGTATACCAGCGAGACGCCAGGAGAAATCAGGCCTTTGACCAGCACCCGATTCTTGGTCCTTTCCATCTTCCTGTCGATATCCCTGTCGATGTAGTTGTTAAATACACAACCCGACGCCACAACCAGTGACACCCCGACCAGCGTATAAATGAACAGGGGATAGTCAATGCTGCCCTTTGAGGCCAGCAGAAATCCCCCGATCACCGAGATCAGGTTGCCAAAGATGATGCCTGGTTTCGTTACTTGCAGGTATTGCTTAAACATCATACTCGCCGCTCTTAGTGCATCATCATGTTGTAGTTGAGGTTCCACATAATCCAGATGGAGCCCACAACCAGGATGGCGATGATCAGCACGGTAAAGATGAAGGCCGTCATGTTCCAGCCTTCATCAGATTTGGTGTTCATGTGCAGGAAACACACCAGATGCACCAAAATCTGCACCACTGCCATTGCCAGGATAGATCCCAGAATAACGGCCGGAGAGGCAGCGCCGGTCATCACCATCCAGAATGGAATAACCGTGAGGATGACCGACAGGATAAAGCCGGTCATGTACGTTTTTACGCTGCCGTGGGATGCGCCGCCGCTCTCGGTAGAATGACTCATTACATCGCCCCCATCAGATAAACAACAGTGAATACGCAAATCCAAATCACATCCAGGAAGTGCCAGAACAGGCTCAGGCACATGATGCGGGTACGGTTAGTGCTGGTCAGACCGCGACGGGCAACTTGCACCATCAGCACTGCCATCCAGATCAAACCGGAAGTGACGTGCAGACCGTGCGTGCCGACCAGCGCGAAGAACGCAGACAGGAAGCCGCTGCGATCCGGGCCCATACCGTTAACAATCAGGTGATGGAATTCATAGAGTTCCATCCCGATAAATCCGGCACCGAACAAGAAGGTCAACGCCAGCCAGGAGATAACCTGGCTCTTGTTGTTCTTGTGCATGGCGATCGCCGCCATGCCGTAGGTAATGGAGCTAAATAACAGCAGGAAGGTTTCAACCAGAACGAACGGCAGTTCGAAAATGTCCTTACCTGTCGGGCCGCCAGCGGTGCCGTTCACCAGAACGGCATAGGTAGCAAACAGAATAGAGAACAGAATGCAGTCGCTCATCAGGTAGACCCAAAATCCGAAGATTTTGTTCTGGCCTGCGTCATGGTGCCCGTGTTCGTGCGCGTGGGCAGTCGCGTGCGTTAAAGTATCAGTTGCCATTTTTCAGCCCTGCCTTAGTAATCTCATCGAAATGCTGGTTTTCCAGTTTTTCGACTTCCGGGACCGGCACGTAGTAATCCACATCTTCATCAAAGCTTTTTACAATCCAGCTGATGATCATGCCTGCGAAACCCACTATCGCCAGCCACCAGATATGCCAGATCATGGCGAAGCCAAATACCGTCGCGAAGGCGGCGATAACAATACCGGCACCGCTATTTTTCGGCATATGAATCTCTTCATACTGTCCAGGCTGTTGGTACGCTTCGCCTTTTTCTTTCATTTCCCAGAAGGCGTCACGTTCGTGAACGTGCGGCACAACGGCAAAGTTATAGAACGGCGGCGGAGAAGAGGTTGACCACTCCAGCGTACGGCCACCCCATGGGTCGCCGGTCAGATCGCGGTTCTGATCGCGGTCGCGAATAGAAACGAAGATCTGAGTCAGTTGGCACAGGATACCCAGCGCAATCAGCGCGGCGCCGGCGGCGGCAACCATCAGCATCGTATGGAACTGCGGATCAATTTGCTGGCTGAGGCGACGGGTCATGCCCATGAAGCCCAGTACGTACAGCGGCATAAAGGCTACAAAGAAACCGATAATCCAGAACCAGAAGGCTCGTTTACCCCAGGTTTCGTTCAGCTTGAAGCCAAACGCCTTCGGCCACCAGTAGGTCATACCCGCGAAGCAGCCAAACACCACGCCGCCGATGATCACGTTATGGAAGTGCGCAATCAGGAACAGACTGTTGTGCAGGACGAAGTCCGCGCCCGGTACCGCCAGCAGAACGCCGGTCATACCGCCGACCGAGAAGGTCACGATAAAGCCGATGGTCCACATCATTGCGGAATGGAAGACAATACGGCCCTGATACATGGTGAACAACCAGTTGAAGATCTTCACCCCGGTCGGGATGGCGATAATCATGGTGGTGATACCGAAGAAGGCGTTAACGTTCGCGCCCGCGCCCATCGTGAAGAAGTGGTGCAGCCAAACGATAAACGACAGTACGGTAATACAGACGGTCGCCCAAACCAGCGAGGTATAGCCGAACAGACGTTTACGCGAGAAGGTCGCTGCGATTTCGGAGAATACCCCGAAGACCGGCAGAATCAGAATGTACACTTCCGGATGGCCCCAGGCCCAAATCAGGTTGATGTACATCATCATGTTGCCGCCCATATCGTTGGTAAAGAAATGGGTGCCCAGATAGCGATCCAGGGTCAGCAACGCGACGGTAACCGTCAGAATCGGGAAAGAGGCGATGATCAGTACGTTGGCGCACAAAGAGGCCCAGGTAAAGACCGGCATCTTGAACATTGTCATACCCGGCGCACGCATCTTCAGGATCGTCACGAAGAAGTTGATACCGGTTAACGTCGTACCAATACCCGAGAGTTGCAACGCCCATATCCAGTAATCGACCCCGACGCTGGGACTGTACTCTATTCCCGATAGCGGCGGATAAGCCAGCCAGCCGGTCTGAGCGAATTCACCCACGCCCAGCGAGAGGTTAACCAGGATAACGCCGACAACGGTGAACCAGAAGCTCAGGTTGTTCAGGAAAGGGAACGCAACGTCGCGCGCGCCGATCTGCAGCGGAACCACCAGGTTCATCAGACCGATAACGAAGGGCATCGCCACGAAGAAGATCATGATTACGCCGTGAGCGGTAAAGATCTGATCGTAGTGGTGCGGCGGTAGAAAACCCGCTTCGCCTGCGGAGGCAAGCGCCTGCTGGCTACGCATCATGATGGCATCGGCGAAACCACGTAACAGCATCACAATCGCGACGATGATATACATGATGCCGAGGCGTTTATGGTCAACCGACGTTAACCACTCTTTCCATAGGTAGGTCCACTTACCGAAGTAAGTAATCGCTGCCAGTATCGCCAGTCCCCCGACGATAATTGCAGCGATCGTTACCATGACGATAGGTTCATGGAACGGTACTGCATCCAGTGATAATTTTCCGAACATCTTATCTTCCTCAACCCTTGGAGTTGGCGGATTCCGCGTGGCTCATGTCCATACCTTCCATTCCTTCATGCGAGCTGTGCCCACCTTCAGGTTGGGTCATGTCCATGCTCTTACCGTGGTCCATGAATTTGTTAATAACGTCCTTGAACAAATCTGGTTTCACGCTGGAGAAATATTCCACCTTGTTGTACTCGCTTGGCATAGCCACTTTCTCGAACGCCGCCATATCATTCATGGTGTTCGGAGACTGCTTCGCTTTTGCGACCCATTGGTCGAATTCTGCGCGGTCTTTGGTGGCGATAGCTTTAAACTTCATACCAGAGAAGCCCGGGCCGCTATAGCTGGCGGAGATGCCATCGTAGGTTCCGGGTTCGTTGGCGATCAGATGCAAACGTGTTTGCATACCGGCCATGGCATAAATCTGGCTACCCAGACGCGGGATAAAGAAGGAGTTCATCACGGAGTTGGAGGTCACTTTGAAATAAACCGGCGTGTTCGCCGGGAAGGCGATCTCGTTGACGGTGGCGATACCCTGCTCCGGATAGATGAAGAACCATTTCCAGTCCATGGAAACCACTTCGATGGTGATCGGTTTTTCGTCATGCGCCAGCGGCTTGCTTGGTTCAAGCGCGTGCGTGGTTTTCCAGGTCAGTACGGCAAGGAAAATGATGATTAAGATAGGCACCGTCCAGACCACGGCTTCCACTTTATTGGAGTGTGACCAGTTCGGGCTATACTTCGCATCCTTATTACTCGCACGATACTTCCAGGCGAAACCAACAGCCATCAAGATGGCGGGAATAACGACGATCAACATCAGGCCAAATGCCGTCAGTATCAGCGAACGTTGCTCCAGTCCAATCTGTCCTTTGGGATCCAGCAGCGCAGAATTACAGCCACTGAGTAATGCAGTGCCTGCAATTAATGACAACCATCCCAAACTTTTATTGTATTTCCTGAGTCTCATTTAACGACCTCAATTCCACGGGACCTGGTGGCGTTTAAAGTGTAGGGGCATTTTACGGTAAGGTTACATTACTGTAAACATGATTGGTTCTGTGTTACCAAGTTCTGCCGCGCATGTCACATATGTTGCCAAGTATGTCGAAATAACTTTAAGACACTGTTGAAACTTTGCGTTATAACGGATGAGGTCTGTAAGTGGGATGTTGAGGGATAATTGGTATAACCAATGTGAAAATAAAACAATTACTTAACAATTTATTATCAATAAAAGGACAATCAACGGCAGAAATTTAAATTTAATCGGCTGAATCGTGTAAAGAAAATAGGTAGCGTAGAAATTACCAATAATTTCCAAAATTCTGTTGCGCACAAAAAGACAAATATATTTTTTATCAATTGATGGTTATTTAGCCGTTATAATTCCGGGTCGTTATTACAACGGCAAATAATGTTTTAGAGCAGGCGTGTTTTTCGTAGCGCCAGGTAGTCCAGCAACCCGCCAAAGACAATGCCGCACACGGCAACCGCTACCGCGGTCTCAAGCAATCCGGGCAGGAATGAGAAGTTGGTGTAATCCACCGCGTTCATGGTCAGCAGGAGTACCCATACCGCCAGCAAAGCGACGCCCGCGAGCAGGATTGAAAGCGCGAAATTGTAGGCGCCACGGTATTGCGTGCGGGGAATGAAACGCTCGCTCTGCCAGCTATATTCCAGCGTTTGCCGACAGACCAGCAACAGTAACAGCCCGGGAACGGCGGCGACAACCGAGAAGAGGTAGAATGTCGGCCAGCCGTGCGCTTCAACGAACCAGCCCGCTACGGGACCAACATAAACGCGGCCTACTGCGGAGAGGGCCGACAGTAGGGCAAACTGTGTTGCGGAAAACGACTTATTACATAGCGTCATTAATAAGGCGACAAAGGCGGCAGTCCCCATCCCGCCGCACAGATTTTCGAAAAAGACCGCCGCGCCCATGCTGAACATGTTTTTATCGGTAATGGAGAGCAACCAGTAACCGGCGTTGGACGCGCCTTGCAAAATGCCGAAAATCAGCAGCGCGCGAAACAGCGAAAGACGCTGCATTAATATGCCGCCGTATAACGCACCGACGATCGTTGCCAGCAGGCCCAGCGTTTTATTGACCACGCCGACTTCGCCGGCGTCAAAGCCGACGCCGCGAATCAAAAAGGTGGTGGTCAGGCTCATGGCGAAGGCGTCACCCAATTTATAAAGCACAATGAGCAGTAAAATCAGCCAGGCGTTATTACGGCCAAAGAAATCGCGTAGCGGCGCGACGACGGCCTGTTCCAGCGATTTCGGGGACGGGATAGTATCGGTCGGTTCCGGCGCCAGTAAGGTGGCGATAATGCAGGGGATCAGCAATGCCGCCATCAGCCAGTACATGCCCTGCCAGCCGAGCCAGCGATCGGCCAGCCATAGCGCCAGTCCGCCGGAAACCAGCATCCCCAACCGGTAGCCAAGCACGCTGATTGCCGCGCCCGCGCCGCGTTCTTCTGCGGGTAACACATCGGTTTTCCAGGCGTCGAACACGATATCCTGCGAGGCGGAGCAAAAAGCAATCACCACCGCCAGCGCCGCCATCCAGCGTAGCTGCGTGCCGGGTTCAAGAAAGCCCATCGCCGCAATCGCCGCCAGTAACAACAGTTGGGTGGCGAGTAACCAACCGCGACGTCGACCTAAAAAAGGCGGCGTGTAGCGGTCCATCAGCGGAGACCAGAGAAACTTAAACACATAGGCCTGACCAACCAGCGAGAAAAAGCCAATCGTTTTAAGATCGATATTCTCGACGGTCATCCACGCCTGTAGCGTACCGGAGGTGAGCGCCAGCGGGAGGCCGGAGGCAAAACCCAATATCAGCAGAATGGCTGAACGCGGTTGCTGGAAAATACGTAAATATTGACTTGACATAGGCATCTACAGACCCGGCTTCTGTCGGGTCTTGTTGTTGCTATTAACGGGCGTTTTGCTTGATAAAATCGTGAATACTGGTGTCCTGAGACATATCAGCGATAGTATCGGTCAGAACACTGTTCACCGCGTCGGCAATATTCTGGTTAGAGGCCTGGAATGCCCCTTCAATAGAGTAGTTGGCGCGATAGTTTTTGGTCATCTTGTTGCCATTTGCCGCGGTCGCAATAATCGCGATATCCGCTTTGGTCGCGATGTTGTAGCGCACGCTGCCCTGGGAAACATCAGCATACAGTTGGTTAACAATAATCTGCAGATTAACCGCGCCGTTAGGCCCGATCATATAGCCCCGCGCCGTCATCTGTTTTTCCAGGACTTCTTGTAACAGGAAGCGTAAATCGCGGGAGGCGGTTAACGTTACCAGCTGGTTGTTACGCGTGACTTTCGCTAACGCTTGATCCTGGCGTTGGTCCGCGCCGGTAATGCTAACGGTGACGCCCATCAGGCTCGGATCCTGCTGTGGCAAGGTGATCTTCGGCGCGACGTCAATGGTCGTCGGCGGTGTGGCGCATCCTGCCAGCATAAACAGAGCGACTAACGGAAAGAGAAGTTTTTTTAACATATTCAGGCTCTCAATGACGCTTAAAACGTGATAGGTAAAAATTCCCGCCATCATAACACCGCTAACGGCGAGGGGAAGTGGTCAACGCAGGTAAATTCGTCGTAATGTCCGATTTGGTATTGATAACGGCGCGAGCGGGGATTTTGAGCGCTAAAAGAATGATTAAGGCAGTAAACTTCATACGTTTGGCTGAAATAATCAGACGAAAGCTAAATTTTTGTTGTCATGCTGTAATGGAAACGGTAAAAGCGGCTAGTATTTAAAGGGATGGGTGACATCACAGCGTTGTCGGAGGAGATTTTCATGATGATACGTGAGCAAATAGAAGAAAAATTAAGGACAGCGTTCGACCCCGTGTTTCTCGAAGTTGTGGATGAAAGCTATCGTCACAATGTTCCAGCAGGATCGGAAAGCCATTTTAAGGTCGTGCTGGTGAGCGATCGCTTTACAGGCGAACGTTTTCTTAATCGTCATCGGATGATTTACGGTACGTTAACGGCGGAACTCTCCACAACCGTACATGCGCTGGCACTGCATACTTATACCCTCAAAGAGTGGGAAGGGTTGCAGGATACTATCTTCGCGTCGCCTCCTTGTCGCGGCGCGGGAAGCATCGCGTAGCAAAACGGATTTGCAACTACCTCCGCTTTTCCAGTATGTTGCTACAGAATTATGTGAAAACGGCCTGCGGGCCGTTTTGTTTTGTCTGAATTTTGATCGTGTCGTACAGTATTCAGACAAAAATTAGCCGAGAATTGTGAAAACCGCCGCAGCATCGCACAATCACCGTTCTCGACTCACAAAAGTGATGCCGCTATAATGCGCCGTCTTATATATGAACGTCTTCGGGATGATTCTGACGACAGGGAATGTGATTGATTATGAGAACATCCCGGTTCCGCGAAGCAAATAGCACGTGCTTGCGGAGTAGAGTTGACCGAGCACTGTGATTTTTTGAGGTAACAAGATGCAAGTTTCAGTTGAAACCACTCAGGGCCTTGGCCGCCGTGTAACGATTACAATCGCTGCTGACAGCATCGAGACCGCTGTAAAAAGCGAGCTGGTCAACGTAGCGAAAAAAGTACGTATTGACGGCTTCCGTAAAGGCAAAGTACCGATGAATATCGTCGCTCAGCGTTATGGCGCTTCTGTTCGCCAGGACGTGCTGGGCGATCTGATGAGCCGCAACTTCGTTGACGCGATCATCAAAGAAAAAATTAACCCGGCAGGCGCGCCGAACTATGTTCCGGGCGAATACAAAGTGGGTGAAGACTTCACTTACTCCGTCGAGTTTGAAGTCTATCCGGAAGTTGAACTGACCGGCCTCGAGTCCATCGAAGTTGAAAAACCGGTTGTTGAAGTCACCGACGCTGACGTTGATGTGATGCTGGACACCCTGCGTAAGCAGCAGGCGACCTGGAAAGAAAAAGACGGCGCTGCTGATGTGGAAGACCGCGTGACCATCGACTTCACCGGCTCTGTAGACGGCGAAGAGTTCGAAGGCGGCAAAGCGACCGATTTCGTTCTGGCGATGGGCCAGGGGCGTATGATTCCGGGCTTTGAAGACGGCGTTAAAGGCCACAAAGCTGGCGAAGAGTTCACTATCGATGTGACCTTCCCGGAAGAGTACCATGCTGAAAACCTGAAAGGTAAAGCGGCTAAGTTCGTTATCAACCTGAAGAAAGTTGAAGAACGCGAACTGCCGGAACTGACCGAAGAATTCATCAAACGTTTCGGCGTTGAAGATGGTTCCGTAGCCGGTCTGCGCGCTGAAGTGCGTAAAAACATGGAGCGCGAGCTGAAAGGCGCGGTACGTAACCGCGTTAAGTCTCAGGCGATCGAAGGTCTGGTAAAAGCTAACGACATCGACGTACCGGCTGCGCTGATCGACAGCGAAATCGACGTTCTGCGTCGTCAGGCTGCGCAGCGTTTTGGTGGTAACGAGAAACAGGCTCTGGAGCTGCCGCGCGAACTGTTCGAAGAACAGGCTAAGCGTCGTGTAGTTGTCGGTCTGCTGCTCGGCGAAGTCATTCGTACCAACGAGCTGAAAGCGGACGAAGAACGCGTTAAAGGCCTGATCGAAGAGATGGCGTCTGCTTACGAAGATCCGAAAGAAGTGATTGAGTTCTACAGCAAAAATAAAGAGCTGATGGACAATATGCGTAACGTCGCTCTGGAAGAACAGGCTGTTGAAGCGGTTCTGGCAAAAGCGAAAGTGTCTGAAAAAGCCACTTCCTTCAATGAGCTGATGAACCAGCAGGCGTAATTTTTCGCGTTAAAAGCACGAAATTTGCACAAAAACCCGTCACCTTTCAGTGACGGGTTTTTTTTGTCACGCATTTTGCATGGTAAGGGTGCGAAAACCGCGTTTCAGTGTTAGCGTTAGAGCAAAAGATTGTTATGCTTGAATTATGGCGATGCCGTACCCATTACAGAGGGACTGGCTGATAATCCGTCCATCAGGTTACAATCAGTACAGCAGGTTTTTTCAATTTTTATCCAGGAGACGGAAATGTCATACAGCGGAGAACGAGATAATTTGGCCCCTCATATGGCGCTGGTGCCGATGGTCATTGAACAGACCTCACGCGGTGAGCGCTCTTTTGATATCTATTCTCGTCTACTTAAGGAACGCGTCATATTTCTGACCGGCCAGGTCGAAGACCATATGGCTAACCTGATCGTGGCGCAGATGCTGTTCCTGGAAGCGGAAAACCCGGAAAAAGATATCTATCTGTACATTAATTCTCCTGGCGGCGTAATTACTGCGGGGATGTCCATCTATGACACCATGCAGTTTATTAAGCCAGACGTCAGCACCATTTGTATGGGACAGGCGGCCTCTATGGGGGCGTTTTTGCTGACTGCCGGGGCGAAAGGCAAACGTTTCTGCTTGCCGAACTCTCGCGTCATGATCCACCAGCCGCTGGGCGGCTATCAGGGCCAGGCGACGGATATTGAAATTCACGCCCGCGAAATTTTGAAAGTAAAAGGGCGCATGAATGAACTTATGGCGCATCATACGGGTCAATCTCTTGAGCAGATTGAACGTGATACTGAGCGCGATCGCTTCCTCTCCGCGCCTGAAGCGGTAGAGTACGGTTTGGTTGACTCAATTTTGACCCATCGTAATTGATGCCCTGGACGCAAGTGTGCCGCTATACACTTCATCCTTCACGCTACCTCGGTGTTGGCTGCCAGCGCGCCTCCCGGTGACTTACTTATGTAAGCGCGTGGGGAGTCGCTGAGTTGCCGCCTTGATGTAGCTCGAATGATTTTGTGTATATACTAATGAAGGGCGGCACAACGCTGATTAGCGGCTTGCGCCTGAGAATGGCATTTGCGTCGTCGTGTGCGGCACAAAGAACAAAGAAGAGGTTTTGACTCATGACAGATAAACGCAAAGATGGCTCGGGCAAATTGTTGTACTGCTCTTTTTGCGGCAAAAGCCAGCATGAAGTGCGCAAGCTGATTGCCGGTCCATCCGTGTATATCTGCGACGAATGCGTCGATTTATGTAACGACATTATTCGCGAAGAAATTAAAGAAGTTGCTCCGCACCGTGAACGTAGTGCGCTGCCGACGCCGCATGAAATTCGTACTCACCTGGACGATTACGTTATCGGCCAGGAGCAGGCGAAAAAAGTGCTGGCGGTGGCGGTCTATAACCACTACAAGCGTCTGCGTAACGGCGATACCAGCAATGGCGTCGAGTTAGGCAAAAGCAACATTCTGCTGATTGGACCGACCGGCTCCGGTAAAACGCTGCTGGCGGAAACGCTGGCGCGCTTGCTGGATGTGCCGTTCACTATGGCGGATGCGACCACGCTGACCGAAGCGGGTTACGTGGGGGAAGACGTCGAGAATATCATTCAGAAACTGTTGCAGAAATGCGACTACGACGTGCAAAAAGCGCAGCGTGGGATTGTCTACATTGATGAAATCGATAAGATTTCGCGTAAATCAGACAATCCGTCCATTACCCGCGACGTTTCTGGCGAAGGCGTACAGCAGGCGTTGCTGAAACTGATCGAAGGCACCGTTGCCGCGGTTCCACCGCAGGGCGGTCGCAAACATCCGCAGCAGGAATTCTTACAGGTAGATACCTCTAAGATTCTGTTTATCTGCGGCGGCGCGTTTGCCGGTCTGGATAAAGTGATCGCTAACCGTGTTGAAACCGGCTCCGGCATTGGTTTTGGCGCGACGGTGAAAGCGAAGTCCGACAAAGCCAGCGAAGGCGAGCTGTTGTCGCAGGTTGAACCGGAAGATTTGATCAAATTTGGTCTGATTCCTGAGTTTATCGGTCGTCTGCCAGTGGTGGCGACGCTGAACGAACTCAGCGAAGAAGCGCTGATTCAAATCCTGAAAGAGCCGAAAAATGCGCTGACCAAGCAGTATCAGGCGCTGTTTAACCTGGAAGGCGTCGATCTGGAATTCCGTGACGAAGCGCTGGACGCTATCGCCAGGAAAGCAATGGCGCGTAAAACCGGCGCCCGTGGCCTGCGTTCTATCGTCGAAGCGGCGCTGCTGGATACCATGTACGATTTGCCATCTATGGAAGACGTCGAAAAAGTGGTGATCGACGAGTCCGTTATTGCCGGTCAGAGTAAGCCGTTGCTGATTTACGGCAAACCGGAAGCGCAGGCTTCTGGCGAATAATTAAACATTCATACAATCAGTTAGCCAAAAAAGGGGGGATTTTATCTCCCCTTTCGTTTTTCCTGTAAACACGCCGTTGAATGTGTGGGAAACATCCCCATATACTGACGTACATGTTATAGGTGGTATGGAGCACAGCTATACTATCTGATTACCTGGCGGACACTAAACTAAGAGAGAGCTCTATGAATCCTGAGCGTTCTGAACGCATTGAAATCCCCGTATTGCCCTTGCGCGATGTGGTGGTTTATCCGCACATGGTCATACCCTTATTTGTAGGGCGGGAAAAATCTATCCGTTGTCTGGAAGCGGCTATGGACCATGATAAAAAAATCATGCTGGTCGCCCAGAAGGAAGCATCAACGGATGAGCCGGGTGTAAACGATCTTTTCACCGTCGGGACCGTGGCCTCTATTTTGCAGATGTTGAAACTGCCTGACGGCACCGTAAAAGTGCTGGTCGAGGGGTTACAGCGCGCGCGTATTTCCGCGCTGTCTGACAACGGCGAACATTTCTCCGCGAAGGCGGAGTACCTTGATTCGCCAGCCATTGATGAGCGAGAACAAGAAGTGCTGGTGCGTACCGCTATCAGCCAGTTCGAAGGCTACATCAAGCTGAACAAAAAAATTCCGCCGGAAGTGCTGACGTCACTCAATAGCATTGACGACCCCGCACGTCTGGCTGACACCATCGCCGCGCATATGCCGCTGAAACTGGCGGATAAACAGTCCGTACTGGAGATGTCCGACGTTAACGAACGTCTGGAATATCTGATGGCGATGATGGAATCTGAAATCGATCTGCTGCAGGTTGAGAAACGCATTCGCAACCGCGTGAAAAAGCAGATGGAGAAATCCCAGCGCGAGTACTATCTGAACGAGCAAATGAAAGCGATTCAGAAAGAGCTTGGCGAGATGGACGACGCGCCGGACGAAAACGAAGCGCTGAAGCGTAAGATCGACGCGGCGAAAATGCCGAAAGAGGCGAAAGAGAAAGCGGAAGCGGAACTGCAGAAGCTGAAAATGATGTCTCCGATGTCGGCGGAAGCGACCGTGGTGCGCGGCTACATCGACTGGATGGTGCAGGTGCCGTGGAATGCGCGTAGCAAGGTCAAAAAAGACCTGCGTCAGGCGCAGGAAATCCTCGATACTGACCATTATGGTCTGGAGCGCGTGAAAGACCGCATCCTTGAGTATCTCGCGGTTCAAAGCCGTGTAAATAAAATCAAGGGGCCGATCCTGTGTCTGGTGGGGCCGCCGGGGGTAGGTAAAACCTCGTTGGGCCAGTCCATCGCTAAAGCAACAGGGCGTAAATACATCCGTATGGCGCTGGGCGGCGTGCGTGATGAAGCGGAAATCCGCGGTCATCGCCGGACTTACATTGGCTCTATGCCGGGTAAACTGATCCAAAAAATGGCGAAAGTGGGGGTTAAAAACCCACTGTTCCTGCTCGATGAGATCGACAAAATGTCTTCTGACATGCGTGGCGATCCGGCTTCCGCACTGCTTGAAGTGCTGGATCCAGAGCAGAACGTGGCGTTCAGCGATCATTACCTGGAAGTGGATTACGATCTCAGCGATGTGATGTTCGTCGCCACCTCCAACTCCATGAACATTCCGGCGCCGCTGCTGGATCGTATGGAAGTGATCCGTCTGTCCGGTTATACCGAAGACGAGAAGCTGAATATTGCTAAACGTCACCTGCTGCCGAAGCAGATCGAGCGTAACGCGCTGAAGAAAGGCGAACTGACGGTCGACGATAGCGCGATTATCGGTATTATCCGCTATTACACGCGTGAAGCGGGCGTACGTAGTCTGGAGCGTGAAATCTCCAAACTGTGCCGCAAAGCGGTTAAACAACTGTTGCTCGATAAGTCGTTAAAACATATCGAAATTAACGGCGATAATCTGCACGACTACCTCGGTGTCCAGCGCTTTGATTATGGCCGTGCGGATAGCGAAAACCGCGTAGGTCAGGTGACGGGCCTGGCGTGGACGGAAGTGGGCGGCGATCTGTTGACCATCGAAACCGCCTGCGTACCGGGCAAAGGCAAGTTGACCTACACCGGCTCGCTCGGTGAAGTGATGCAGGAATCTATTCAGGCGGCGCTGACCGTGGTGCGCGCGCGCGCGGAAAAACTGGGTATTAATCCGGACTTTTACGAAAAACGCGATATCCACGTTCACGTGCCGGAAGGCGCAACGCCGAAAGACGGTCCAAGTGCCGGTATCGCGATGTGTACCGCGCTGGTTTCCTGCCTGACCGGTAATCCGGTGCGCGCAGATGTGGCAATGACCGGTGAGATCACGCTGCGCGGTCAGGTGTTGCCGATCGGCGGCCTGAAAGAAAAACTGTTGGCGGCGCATCGCGGCGGGATTAAAACGGTCTTAATTCCATTCGAAAATAAACGTGACCTGGAGGAAATTCCGGACAACGTGATTGCCGATCTGGATATTCACCCGGTTAAGCGTATTGAGGAAGTTCTGACGCTTGCTCTGCAAAACGAACCGTCTGGAATGCAGGTTGTAACCGCAAAATAGTGACCTCGCGCAAATAGCGCTAATAAAAACAGGGCTGGCAGGCTATTTCGGACTTGCCAGCCTTTTTTTGTATAGCTAATTTAGATGGTTGATTGGGTCTGCCACCATTAACGGGTGTTGTAAGGGCGTGGCAGGCCTGATATAACTGCTGCGCGGTCGTACTTCGAAGGATTCAGGTGCGATATAAATTATAAAGAGGAAGAGAAGAGTGAATAAATCTCAACTGATCGAAAAAATTGCTGCAGGGGCTGATATCTCTAAGGCTGCGGCTGGACGTGCGTTAGATGCGATTATTGCTTCTGTTACCGAATCTCTGAAAGAAGGGGATGACGTTGCACTGGTAGGCTTTGGTACTTTTGCTGTTAAAGAGCGTGCTGCCCGTACTGGTCGCAACCCGCAAACAGGTAAAGAGATCACCATCGCCGCTGCCAAAGTGCCGAGTTTCCGTGCAGGTAAAGCGCTGAAAGACGCGGTAAACTAAGCGTGATCCCCTCGGGGGATGTGACAAAGTACAAGGGCGCATCAACTGATGTGCCTTTTTTATTGGCGATTCGGGACTTTCTGTGCGTTGCGGGCTGACAATTGCCCTCGTTTCTTGTCACAATAGGCTTTTGTGCGCCGCGTTCAGAAAATGCGATGCGCGTGAAGTCTATATACGCAAATCATTCAGGTTGCGTCGACGCGGCAACTGAGCGAATCACTCGGTAGCCAGCAGAGAAGCCGCCTGAAAGATAAAGTGTAAAGTCACCTACAGCGGAGTGTGGTTACACCATGATGGACAGCTTACGCACGGCTGCAAACAGTCTCGTGCTCAAGATTATTTTCGTTCTCATTATCGTATCGTTCATTTTGACCGGCGTTAGTGGTTACCTGATTGGCGGAAGCAATAACTACGCCGCAAAAGTGAATGGCCAGGAAATCAGCCGGGCACAGTTTGAGAATGCGTTTAATAACGAACGTAACCGTATGCAGCAGCAGTTGGGCGACAGGTATTCTGAACTGGCGGCCAACGAAGGTTATATGAAAAGCCTGCGCCAGCAGGTGCTGAATCGTCTGATAGATGAAGCGTTGTTGGATCAATATTCCCGCGAACTGAAACTGGGCATCAGCGATGAGCAGGTAAAGCAGGCGATTTTCGCCACTCCCGCTTTTCAGGTGGACGGTAAGTTTGACAACAACCGCTATAACGCGATTGTGAATCAGATGGGAATGACCGCCGATCAGTACGCTCAGGCGCTGCGTAACCAGCTTACCACTCAGCAACTGATCAACGGCGTGGCCGGTACTGATTTTATGCTGAAAGGGGAAACCGACGAACTGGCGGCATTAGTCTCTCAACAGCGCGTGGTGCGTGAAGCCGTTATTGATGTCAACGCGCTGGCGGCGAAGCAGCAGGTGACCGATCAGGAAGTGTCCAGCTACTACGATCAGAATAAAGCCCGCTTTATGACGCCGGAACAGTTCCGCGTAAGCTATATCAAGCTGGATGCCGCGACGATGCAGGCACCGGTCAGCGATGCGGATATTCAGGCCTATTATGACCAGCATGTAGATCAGTTTACTCAGCCGGAGCGCATTCGTTACAGCATTATTCAGACCAAAACGGAAGATGATGCGAAAGCGGTACTGGATGCGCTGAACAAGGGCGAAGATTTCGCCACGCTGGCGAAAGAGAAATCTACCGATATCATCTCTGCGCGTAATGGCGGCGATATGGGCTGGCTGGAAGAGTCTGCCACGGTGCCGGAACTGAAAAACGCCGGATTAAAAGAAAAAGGCCAGATATCTGGCGTGATTAAGTCGTCTGTCGGTTTTCTGGTGGCGCGTCTGGATGATATTCAGCCTGCCAAAGTGAAACCGTTAAGCGAGGTTCGCGACGACATTGCCGCGAAAGTGAAACAAGAAAAAGCGCTGGATGCTTACTATGCGTTGCAGCAGAAGGTGAGCGATGCGGCAAGCAACGACAATGAGTCGTTAGCAGGCGCTGAACAGGTCGCTGGCGTAAAAGCCGTTGAAACCGGCTGGTTTAGCCGTGACACCTTACCGGAAGAGCTGAACTTCAAACCGGTAGCCGATGCTATCTTTAATGGCGGTCTGGTGGGCGAAAACGGTACGCCGGGGCCGAATTCAGACATTATCACCGTGGATGGCGACCGGGCTTTTGTTGTACGCGTGAGCGAACATAAACCTGAAGCCGTGAAGCCGTTGGCAGAAGTGAAAGAACAGGTCACTGCCCTGGTGAAGCATAACAAAGCGGAACAACAGGCGAAGCTGGATGCGGAAAAACTGCTGGTCGAGCTGAAAGCGGGCAAAGGCGCGGAAGCGATGAAAGCGGCGGGTCTGAGTTTTGGCGAGCCTAAAACGTTAAGTCGTACCAGTCAGGATCCGGTGAGTCAGGCGGCCTTTGCATTAAGCCTTCCGACGAAAGATAAGCCAGTTTATGGCGTGGCGAACGATATGCAGGGTAACGTCGTTCTGCTGGCGTTTGACGAGGTGAAAGCGGGTGCCATGCCGGAAGCGCAGAAAAAAGCGATGGTGCAGGGCATCACGCAGAACAATGCGCAAATTGTCTTTGAAGCGCTGATGAGTAATCTGCGTAAAGAGGCGAAAATCAAAATCGGCGACGCTCTGGAACAGCAGTAATCGTCGAGGCGCTTCGCAAAAAATTGCAAAACGTTGTATCCCACAAAGGCCGCTTTCGCGGCCTTTTCCATTTCTGAGAATTGCCGTTTGTTCGTTTTTCTCCGCCCCGCTATCGTGGCTGCACTGTTAACAAACAAGGAGAAAACAGTATGAAACACGGAATTAAAGCACTGCTTATTACACTTTCTTTAACCTGCGCGGGCATGGCCCATAGCGCACTGGCGGCGACGCCTGTCGCAAAAAATGCAGCGGTGGAAACAAAAGCGGATACGCCTTCTTCATCCTCCGCCAAAGCGGCATTACCTGCTAAAGCCAGCGATGATGAAGGTACCAGGGTGAGCATTAATACCGCGTCTGCGGAGGATCTGGCGCGGGTGATGAACGGCGTTGGGCTGAAAAAAGCGCAGGCTATTGTGAGCTATCGGGAGGAGTATGGTCCTTTTAAAACGGTGGATGATTTAAAGCAGGTGCCGGGAATGGGAAGCGCGCTGGTGGAGCGTAATCTGGCAGTTTTAACATTGTAATCACTTGCACAGTGGCCAAAATTTGCCAGACTGTAGAGGTCATACCAGTTATGACCTCTGTACTTGTCGTTTACTTATAACAACAACGTAAGGTTATTGCGCTATGCAAACACAAATCAAAGTTCGTGGATATCATCTTGATGTTTATCAACATGTTAATAATGCCCGCTATCTGGAGTTTCTGGAAGAGGCCCGTTGGGATGGGCTGGAAAACAGCGACAGCTTTCAGTGGATGACGGCCCGCAATATTGCTTTTGTGGTGGTAAACATCAACATAAATTACCGTCGCCCGGCGGTATTGAGCGATCTACTGACCGTGACCAGCCAGGTACAACAGCTTAACGGTAAAAGCGGCGTATTAAGCCAGACGATTACGCTGGAGCCAGAAGGGCAGGTGGTGGCCGATGCGCTCATCACGTTTGTTTGTATTGATTTAAAAACGCAAAAAGCGCTGCCGCTGGAAGGCGAATTGCGTGAAAAGCTGGAACAGATGGTGCAATAACGCCCCTCGCTGTCTGATGGCGTTGAACTGATCCGGCCTGGCGATATTGACCATGGTGAATATCGCCAGGCCGGACAAGGCGCGTGCGCCGCCATCCGGCAAAACAATCACCTTAACCCGGTTTTTTGCTTCATTGCCGCCATCACCGCCGCTTTATTCGACAGATAATGATTCAGGCCGTTAGCGCGCAGATTACAGGCCGCGCAATGACCACAGCCATCGCCTTTAATGCCGTTATAGCAGGTCAGCGTCTCTTCGCGAACCAATTCCAGTTGGCCCCAATAATCGGCCAGTGCCCAGGTTTCAGCTTTATCAATCCACATTAAGGGCGTTTCGAAACGGATATCTTTCGCCATGCCCAGATTTACCGCGTGATTCAGCGCTTTGACGAACTCATCGCGACAGTCTGGATAGCCGGAAAAATCGGTCTCGCAAACGCCGGTGATCACCGCTTCGGCTTTGACCTGATAAGCGTAAATCGCCGCCAGCGTCAGAAAGAGAATATTGCGTCCCGGTACGAAAGTATTGGGGATACCGTCAGCGTTCGGTTCATAGTCCGGCACCGGAATGCTATCTCGCGTCAGGCTGCTGACCGCCAGTTCGTTCAGCAAAGTGACATCCAGCACTTTATGCGCGCGTGCGCCAAGTTTTAACGCCAGCGCGCGCGCGACATCAATCTCTGCGCGGTGGCGCTGACCATAATCAAACGTGACACAATGCACTTCATCATACTGATGCCGCGCTTGCGCCAGACAAGTGGTGGAGTCCTGACCTCCACTAAATACAACAACGGCGCGTTTCATAGTTATCCTGATCAATGACGAAAGCCAATATGGTAACGCGTACGGATAATCCCGACCAGCTTCTTCACGGCGAAGGCGGCGGAAGCCAGGCTTCGCTAAATTCAAACCAGCCGCGAGGGGTGAGTCGAACGCCGTTAACGCCCGGTGGGGCGCTGATGCGATAGTGATAATTAAACAGCGGCGTAAGTGTGGCGTCATCCATCAGGTTGGCAAAAACTTGTTGTAGCGCGGCGCGGCGATCTTTTTCATTGGGCTGAATTTGCAGAGCGTCAAGTGTAGCCTGCAGATGGGAAAACGCAGGCGCGTCCAGGACATGCGGCCAGATCTGATCGCAACGTAGCCACTGCTCCAGCGTATATTCCGGCGCTTCGCCGATCAGCCTGTCGCCCATCATCAGATCCGCTTGCGCCAACGCAGGGCAGTTATCCCAGTTTTTGGCATTATGAAAAATCAACGTTAACTCACAGCCGAGCGTCGCCAGGTAATGTCGAAGCTGTTCCGCCATCGTATGCAGCTCTACGGGAAGGTGGTACGCCAGGGTAAGTTTTTTCGGCAATGGCGTTTCATCAACGTCCTGCCATTGCGGGATTGTCCAGCCGGGTAGTAGCCCCTGACTTGGCATAATCAAGTTCTCATCTACCGGCAAGGTTTTTAGCAGCGAAGTATGATGGATAATATGTATCAGACGCCGCGCCTGCTGTACGTTGAGCCGTGAGCCCTTTTTGAGGGTTAAATAACAAAAGCCAGGGCTGATACCACTACTTACCTGACTCAGCGTCGCCAGCTCTTCCGGTTTGCCGATGGCAATCTGCACCGGATGGCGGCAACTGGTGCCCAGATCCTGGGCAAACAGTTGCGGGGTGATCCAGAATTCAATCGCTTTCAGCAGCGGATGGCTGAGGTGATAATGGTCATGACTTTCCAGACGCACCAGTTCCGGCGTGAACAACGCCAGGCGAAAAGGACCAGTGCCGATAAGCGGCAGGTCAGGATGCGCCAGACCGCTACAATAGCTCGCCAGACGATGCGCCAGCCAGTAATCAGGTCGGTGAAGGAGAAAGGTCAGGCACTGAGGATGCGTTACTTCGATCCGTGCGACGCTAATAAACAATTTGCTTAGCGCGGGTAGGGTAAGCAGCCTTTCCAGGCGTTCGTGTAGCTGCGCGGTATCCACCGCATCGCCATTATGCCAGTGCAGCGTGGATCGAATATAAAAATCCCAGCGTAAACCGTCGGCGGAAACCTTCCAGTGATGCGCCAAATCCCCGCAAGGATATTGGCTATCGCGGTCGAAGCGCGTTAACCCGGAAAAAACTTGCCCTGCGAGATGCTGTTCCGCGCGTCCTGGCAGGAAACCCGGCTGCAGCGGATCAAGCGGACGATAGTAGGGAATACGCAATGTCGGCGTATCGTTTTGCCATTGGCCGCCCATAAAAGGCTGGAGCATCGCCCGTAACTCGCCAGGCGCCAGCTGCGCCAGTTCCAGTACGTTGAGCTGCTGCCCTTTTTCTAGCGCCTGTTCCATCATGGCGGTGCGGAGCGATTCCGGCGTGACCAGAAACTGGAGCCGTCCACGTTTCCCGCGCCCGGACTGCGCCTCCCATCTTAGCCAACCTGCCTGCTGGGCCTGACGCAGCAGCGTTCGCAGATGGCGCTCGCTACAAAAACAGCGTTCGGCCAGTTCGCTAACGGTGACATGTTGCGTTTCCCCGGCGGAAGGCTGCCAGAGGCGTTGATATTGATTAAGCCGATTCAGTAGCCTCATAAAACCCGGAACACTTCCTTTTATCTGTTCACTATTACTTCCGTATATCTCAGGTAATACTGAACAACAAGTTAACCGCGTCACAGTGTGGAGAAAGAGATGGCCCGTCTGGCAGCATTTGATATGGATGGCACGTTATTAATGCCCGATCACCATTTGGGTAGAGAAACGATCGCCACGCTGGCGCGTCTGCGCGAACGCGATATCACTCTGACATTCGCTACGGGTCGTCATGTGCTGGAGATGCGGCATATTCTGGGGACGCTTTCACTGGACGCTTATCTTATTACCGGTAACGGGACGCGAATTCACTCGCTGGAAGGCGACGTGCTGCATCGTCAGGATCTCGATCCTCAGGTTGCCGATACGGTGATGCATCATGCCTGGGATACCCGAGCCAGTATGCATGTGTTTAATGACAACGGCTGGTTTACAGGCCAGGAGATCCCCGCGCTACTCCAGGCGCACGTCTACAGCGGCTTTCGTTATCAGGTTATCAATATAAAAAGCATTCCGGCCCATCAGGTGACGAAGATCTGTTTTTGCGGCGATCATGACGATCTGATCCGTTTGCGCATTCAGCTCAATGAGGCGATGGAAGAACGCGCTCACCTCTGTTTCTCTGCCGTCGACTGCCTGGAAGTGCTACCGCTGGGGTGCAATAAAGGATCGGCGCTGGCGGTATTGAGCAATCATTTAGGGCTTTCACTGGCAGATTGCATGGCATTTGGCGACGCGATGAACGATCGGGAAATGCTGGGCAGCGTCGGGCGGGGGCTCATTATGGGCAATGCCATGCCGCAGCTTATCGCCGCGTTGCCACACCTTTCGGTTATCGGACATTGTGGTAATCAAGCGGTATCACACTTTTTGACGCATTGGCTGGACAATCCGCATCTACCTTATTCCCCCGAATGAGAGATCTCTTCCAGCAAGCCAGACATTCAGTCTGGCTTTTTTTTGGTGTCTAGTCGCCGGTAAGTAATTTTGCGATGGCCGCTGACCACGGCGTCAAATCGCCGATATGGTCGCTAACCCAGGACGGATGGTAATAGGTATCCAGATAGCGATCGCCGCTATCGCACAATAACGTCACGATAGCGCCGGTTTCTCCAGCCTCGCGCATCCGGGCCGCAAGCTGCAGCGCTCCCCACATATTCGTGCCGGTAGAGGCACCGACTTTACGGCCTAGCTGCGTTTCCAGCCAGTGTGCGGTGGCAACGCTGGCGGCGTCCGGCACGCGCAGCATCTCATCCACGACATCCGGAATAAAAGAAGGCTCTACTCGCGGACGACCAATTCCTTCAATTTTACTGCCCACCGGGCTGCGTAATGAAGCGTCGCGATCCTGCCAGTAAGGTAAAAAGACGGAATTTTCCGGATCCACCACCATGAGCTGAGTATCATAGCCCTGGCAGCGAATATAGCGCCCAATCGTCGCAGAGGTTCCGCCCGTTCCGGCGCTCATGACGATAAATCGCGGTACCGGATGGGGTTCGTTGCGCATCTGGCGGAAAATACTGTCGGCAATATTATTGTTGCCCCGCCAGTCGGTAGCTCGTTCTGCGTAGGTAAACTGGTCCATATAGTGACCGTTCAGTTCATGCGCCAGCCGCTCGGAGGCGGCATAAATTTCGCAGGCGCTCTCCACAAAATGACAGTGGCCGCCGTAAAATTGAATCTGTTCGATTTTACGTTTTGCGGTACAGGCGGGCATGACGGCGATGAACGGCAGTCCCAGTAAACGCGCGAACCAGGCTTCGGAAATCGCCGTTGAGCCTGATGACGCTTCAATAATCGGAGTGCCTTCTTTAATCCAGCCATTGCACAGCCCATAAAGGAACAGCGAGCGCGCCAGACGATGCTTGAGGCTACCGGTGGGATGCGTGCTTTCGTCTTTCAGGTAAAGCTGGATACCTGGAAATGCCGACAGGGGCAAACGAATAAGATGCGTATCCGCCGAGCGCTGGTGGTCAGCGTTAATTTCATTAATGGCATTTTTAACCCAATTGCTACTCATCATTAATATCCATTTATCATTTTGTGCCAAGAGTAGCGAAAAGTACGGAAAAAATTGTTGCTATTTGGCCTTTAAATTACAATGTAAGGAGAAAAATATTCTCTATGGAGTGGGTATGTTAGATAAAATTGACCGTAAACTGCTTTGCTTATTGCAGCAGGACTGTACCCTCTCTTTGCAGGCGCTGGCGGATGCCGTTAATCTGACGACAACGCCTTGCTGGAAGCGGCTTAAACGCCTGGAAGATGACGGTATCCTGCTTGGCAGGGTCGCGCTGCTGGACCCGGAAAAACTGGGGCTGGGGTTAACCGCTTTTGTGTTGATAAAAACGCAGCACCACAGCAGTGAATGGTACTGTCGGTTCGTGACCGTCGTCTCTGAGATGCCGGAAGTGCTTGGCTTCTGGCGGATGGCGGGGGAATACGACTATCTGATGCGAGTTCAGGTGGCCGACATGAAGCGGTATGACGACTTCTATAAACGTCTGGTCAATAGCGTCCCAGGACTGTCAGACGTCTCCTCCAGTTTTGCGATGGAACAGATTAAGTACACCACCTCTCTGCCCATTGAATAATTCTCCCGGTATTGCCGGAAATCATATCAGGAAATAACGCGTGCGATTATTTGCTCAATTAAGCTGGTACTTTCGCCGGGAATGGCGTCGCTATCTTGGCGCGGTGGCCCTGCTTATGCTTATTGCGATGCTTCAGCTAATCCCGCCCAAAGTGGTGGGGATTGTCGTGGATGGCGTAACCGCACAGCATTTTACTCCAGGCCGAATAGCGATGTGGATTGGCACCATTGCCCTGATCGCCGTAGTGGTCTATTTGTTGCGCTATGTCTGGCGCGTGCTGCTATTTGGCGCTTCTTATCAATTAGCCGTCGAACTGCGTGAAGATTATTATCGCCAGCTGAGTCGTCAGCATCCTGAATTTTATCAGCGCCATCGGACGGGCGATCTTATTGCGCGTGCGACGAATGATGTGGATCGCGTCGTATTTGCGGCGGGCGAGGGCGTTCTGACGCTGGTTGACTCGCTGGTAATGGGCTGCGCGGTACTGATTGTCATGTCGACGCAAATTAGCTGGCAGCTAACGCTATTAGCGCTGTTGCCGATGCCGATTATGGCGCTGATGATCAAACGTTACGGCGATCGGCTGCATGACTATTTCAAACTGGCGCAGGCCGCCTTCTCCAGCCTGAACGACCGCACGCAGGAGAGTCTGACCAGCATCCGCATGATCAAAGCGTTTGGTCTGGAGGACCGCCAGTCTTCGCTGTTTGCGGCGGATGCCGAAGATACCGGCAAGAAAAATATGCGCGTGGCGCGTATTGACGCGCGTTTTGATCCAACCATTTACATCGCCATTGGCATGGCGAACCTGCTCGCGATTAGCGGCGGAAGCTGGATGGTGGTTAACGGCAGCCTGACGCTGGGCGAACTCACCAGCTTTATGATGTATCTGGGGTTGATGATTTGGCCGATGCTGGCGCTGGCCTGGATGTTTAATATCGTGGAGCGGGGTAGCGCCGCTTACAGCCGCATCCGCGCCATGCTGGCGGAAGCGCCGGTAGTTAAGGATGGCGAAGAGCCGGTCCCGGCGGGGCGCGGCGAACTGACGGCGGCCATTCGTGAGTTTTGCTATCCGCAAACGACGCATCCGGCGCTGGAGAATGTGAACTTTCGTCTTAAACCGGGTCAGATGCTGGGGATATGCGGTCCGACCGGCGCGGGGAAAAGCACAATATTGTCGCTTATCCAGCGCCATTTTGATGTGACGCAGGGAGAGATCCGATTCCATGACATGCCGTTGACGCATCTGCAACTGGATAGCTGGCGTAGCCGACTGGCGGTCGTCAGCCAGACGCCGTTTTTGTTCTCGGACTCTATTGCCAATAATATTGCGCTCGGACGCCCGGAGGCGACTCAGGAGGAGATTGAACAGGTGGCGCGTTTAGCCAGCGTACATGAGGATATTCTCCGCTTGCCTCAGGGCTACGACACGCAGGTAGGTGAACGTGGCGTCATGTTATCGGGAGGGCAAAAACAGCGTATCTCGATTGCCAGAGCGCTACTGTTAAATGCGGAAATTCTGCTTCTCGATGATGCGCTTTCTGCAGTAGATGGCCGCACGGAGCATCAGATTTTGCATAATTTGCGCCAGTGGGGCGAAGGGCGTACGGTCATCATCAGCGCGCATCGTTTATCCGCGCTGACCGACGCCAATGAAATTATCGTTATGCAACATGGTCATGTTGTTCAGCGCGGCGATCACGATCAACTGGCGCAGCAGATTGGCTGGTATCGCGATATGTATCGCTATCAGCAACTGGAGGCCGCTCTGGATGACGCGCCGGAACGCGGCGAGGAGGCGGTGAATGCGTAGTTTTGGACAGCTATGGCCGACGCTGAAACGGTTGCTGGCGTATGGCTCGCCATGGCGAAAACCGCTCTCTGTCGCGGTGATGATGCTGTGGATTGCGGCAGCGGCGGAGGTTAGCGGTCCGCTGCTGATCAGCTATTTCATTGATAACATGGTGGCCCGCCACCATTTACCGTTGGGCAAGGTCGCGGGGCTGGCGGCCGCCTATGTGGGGCTACAGTTTCTGGCGGCGGGTCTGCATTACGCCCAGTCTTTATTATTTAACCGGGCGGCCGTTGGCGTGGTTCAGTCCTTGCGCACGGACGTCATGGATGCCGCCTTGCGTCAGCCGCTAAGCGCCTTCGACACGCAGCCTGTCGGACAATTAATTTCACGCGTGACCAACGATACGGAAGTCATCCGCGATCTGTACGTCACGGTCGTCGCGACGGTATTACGTAGCGCGGCGTTGATCGGCGCCATGCTGGTCGCCATGTTCAGCCTTGACTGGCGGATGGCGCTGGTGGCGATTTTGATTTTTCCGGCGGTATTGACCGTGATGATCATTTATCAGCGCTACAGCACGCCGATTGTACGCCGCGTGCGGGCATATCTGGCGGATATTAACGACGGCTTTAACGAAATCATCAACGGGATGAGCGTAATCCAGCAGTTTCGCCAGCAGGCGCGCTTCGGCGAACGCATGGGCGAGGCCAGCCGCTCGCACTACATGGCGCGGATGCAGACGCTACGCTTAGACGGCTTTTTATTGCGTCCGCTGCTTAGCCTCTTTTCTGCGCTCATTTTGTGTGGTTTGTTGATGCTTTTCAGCTTTACGTCTGCCGGCACGATTGAGGTCGGGGTGCTGTATGCGTTCATTAGCTATTTGTCACGTCTGAACGAGCCGCTCATTGAACTGACCACCCAGCAATCCATGCTACAGCAGGCGGTTGTGGCGGGAGAGCGTGTTTTTGAACTGATGGATCGCCCGCGCCAGCGCTATGGCAGCGACGACAGGCCGTTACAAAGCGGGGCGATTGATATTGATCATCTGTCGTTTGCTTACCGCGACGATAATCTTGTTTTACAGGACATTACGCTAT
Source organism: Salmonella sp. 2018103 (assembly GCF_026247685.1). Classification (NCBI taxonomy): domain Bacteria; kingdom Pseudomonadati; phylum Pseudomonadota; class Gammaproteobacteria; order Enterobacterales; family Enterobacteriaceae; genus Salmonella; species Salmonella sp. 2018103. The sequence continues at coordinate 3,314,005 of NZ_CP111029.1, read as the reverse complement.
CAGTACCGTCCCGTAGCTTTGTGGCGCTGGTGGGGCACACCGGCAGCGGGAAGAGCACGCTCGCCAGCTTATTAATGGGGTACTACCCTCTGACGCAAGGCGAAATTCGGCTGGATGGGCGAGAGATCTCCTCTCTTAATCATCGCGTTTTACGCCAGGGCGTGGCGATGGTTCAACAGGACCCGGTAGTGATGGCGGATACCTTTCTGGCTAATGTGACGCTGGGGCGCGATGTCTCCGAGGCGCAGGTGTGGCAGGCGCTGGAAACGGTACAACTGGCAGACCTGGCGCGCGGCCTGAGCGACGGGCTGCATACGCATCTCGGCGAGCAGGGAAATACGTTGTCCGTCGGGCAAAAACAGCTATTGGCGCTGGCGCGCGTGCTGGTTGACGCCCCGCAAATATTAATTCTTGATGAAGCGACGGCCAGCATCGATTCCGGCACTGAGCAGGCGATACAGCAGGCGCTGGCGGCGATTCGCGAGCGCACCACGCTGGTGGTTATTGCCCATCGGCTATCGACAATCGTGGAGGCGGATACCATTCTGGTTCTCCATCGCGGCCAGGCGGTGGAGCGCGGGACGCATCAACAATTGCTGGCGGCGCAAGGGCGCTACTGGCAAATGTATCAATTACAGCTAGTTGGCGAGGAGTTAGCCGCCAGCGTACACGAAGAACCCGGCCCTGCGGCGTAAGGTTTTGCGCCACAGGGCAAAACCTCGCCCATCATGCACCGTCGTGGTGCGTTTTTCTTTCCCTGCTTCAATGTTGGGGCGCGTCAATATAAAGACGCGCCGCTAACCGCGCTTTTCCTCGCTCGCCAGCTTCTGGCACATCCTTTGCAATATCCATTCTGAAGAGTCCATGCGCGGCGGCAGCCGTTACCTAATTCTGACTGGAGGGTTCTATGAAGCTGGTTACCGTGATTATCAAACCGTTCAAGCTGGAGGATGTGCGGGAGGCGCTTTCTTCCATTGGCATTCAGGGACTGACCGTCACCGAAGTGAAAGGGTTTGGCCGTCAGAAAGGACACGCCGAACTGTATCGCGGCGCGGAGTACAGCGTGAATTTCCTGCCGAAGGTCAAAATTGATGTTGCTATCGCCGACGACCAACTGGAAGAGGTGATCGATATCATCAGTAAAGCGGCTTACACCGGAAAAATTGGCGACGGCAAAATTTTCGTCGCGGAGCTCATGCGCGTTATTCGGATTCGTACCGGCGAAGCTGACGAAGCAGCGCTGTAAGACCCGCCACACAGCAACAGGAAATGAAAAAATGAAGATAGCGATGATAAAAACCACACTGGCTTCACTGGCGCTGCTGCCTGGGCTAACGATAGCCGCGCCGGCGGTTGCCGATAAAGCGGATAGTGCTTTTATGATGATTTGCACCGCGCTGGTGCTGTTCATGACGATACCGGGTATCGCGCTGTTTTACGGCGGATTAATTCGCGCTAAGAACGTGTTGTCAATGTTAACGCAAGTGACCGTCACCTTTGCGCTGGTCTGTATTTTATGGGTGGTGTACGGCTATTCGCTGGCTTTTGGCGAAGGGAATCATTTCTTCGGTAATGCCGATGGGGCGATGTTGAAGAATATCGCGTTGACGGCGGTAACGGGTACGATTTATCAGTATATTCATGTCGCGTTTCAGGGATCTTTCGCCTGTATTACCGTCGGGCTGATTGTCGGCGCGCTGGCGGAGCGTATTCGTTTTTCGGCGGTACTGATTTTTGTCGTGGTGTGGTTCACGCTCTCTTATATCCCGATTGCGCACATGGTGTGGGGCGGCGGCCTGCTGGCTGCTCACGGCGCGCTGGATTTTGCCGGTGGTACGGTGGTGCATATTAACGCCGCTATCGCCGGGCTGGTAGGGGCTTATTTAATTGGCAAACGCGTCGGCTTTGGGAAAGAAGCATTTAAACCCCATAATCTGCCGATGGTCTTTACCGGTACTGCGATTCTGTATATCGGCTGGTTTGGATTTAACGCGGGTTCTGCTGGTAGCGCAAACGAGATAGCAGCGCTGGCCTTTGTGAACACCGTGGTGGCGACCGCCGCCGCGATTCTGGGGTGGATTATCGGCGAGTGGACGCTACGCGGTAAGCCTTCCCTGCTGGGGGCGTGTTCCGGCGCGATTGCCGGTCTGGTCGGCGTGACGCCAGCCTGTGGCTATGTTGGTGTTGGCGGCGCGCTGGTTATCGGCGTTATTGCGGGGCTGGCGGGATTGTGGGGAGTCACCATGCTTAAACGTCTGTTACGGGTAGATGATCCGTGCGACGTATTTGGCGTTCATGGCGTTTGCGGAATAGTCGGCTGTATCCTGACCGGCGTTTTTGCCGCCAGTTCGCTGGGCGGCGTTGGCTTTGTCGACGGCGTTACGATGGGACATCAGGTGATGGTACAGCTGGAAAGTATTGCTATTACGGTCGTCTGGTCCGGCGTTGTCGCGTTTGTTGGTTACAAACTGGCGGATATCCTTGTTGGACTGCGTGTACCGGAAGAGCAGGAGCGCGAGGGGCTGGATGTGAACAGTCACGGCGAGAATGCGTATAACGCGTGATTGCGCAACATGCCTGATGGCGCTGCGCTTATCCAGTTTACCGTAGGCCGGATAAGCGCAGCGTCATCAGGCCATTAACGCCGCATAGCGGCATGTTTTTTAATTGTGATTACGCATTACCCCTTCCTGCACGGTTGAAGCGACCAGCGCGCCATCCTGAGTATAAAACTCGCCGCGAACAAAGCCCCGGGCGCTGGAGGCGGAAGTGCTCTCCACGCTATAAAGTAGCCATTCATTAAAATTGAACGGACGATGGAACCACATAGAGTGATCGATAGTGGCGATCTGAATGCCCTTTTCCAGAAAACCGATGCCGTGAGGCTGAAGCGCGACGGGAAGGAAATTCAGATCCGAGGCGTATCCCAGTAAATATTGATGGACGCGAATGTCATCCGGAACGATGCCATTGGCGCGAATCCATACCTGACGCACAGGCGCGGCGACGTGACCTTTCAACGGATTGTGAAATTCGACGGGACGAATTTCCAGCGGGCGATCGCAGAGAAACTTTTCTTTCAGAATCGGCGGCAGTAAATGCGCCAGCGATTGCGCGATTTCCGTTTCTGACGGTAGTCCTTCCGGCCCGACTGCCGTCGGCATGGTTTTTTGATGTTCAAAACCCGGTTCCGGCGCCTGGAATGAGGCGGTCATGTAAAAGATGGGTTTCCCGTTCTGAATAGCGGCAACGCGGCGGGCGCTGAAGCTATTCCCATCGCGCAGCACTTCTACGTCATAGATAATGGGTTTTTGGCTATCGCCTGGCCGCAGAAAATAACTGTGGAATGAATGCACCAGTCGCGCTTCCGGCACCGTTTCTTTGGCGGCATAGAGCGCCTGGCCCACCACCTGACCGCCAAATACCTGGCGCAGCCCTAAGTCTTCACTTTGGCCCCGAAAGAGTCCTTCTTCAATTTTTTCCAGATTCAATAATGTCAGCAAATTATTCAGTGTCTGACTCATACATACTCTCCAGGTGACAACGATGCCGAAGCGAGGTAGGGCAGAGTATAACGCAATTTTGCAAGTGGTCCGATGGGTACAAAAGTCTGAATAACAGACCAATTCCAGGCAAAAATGAGTGACATGTGCCACACTTAATCACGTTATGTTTCTGTTAACCACTCTTCCGGCGGGGGGAAAGGCCTGCTGGTGCATTGATGATAAGGAGAATTGAATGAAACTCGTGCACATCGTAAGTGGTTTAGCGGTTGCGATATCTCTGGCGGCCTGCGCTGATAAAAGCGCTGATATCCAGACGCCTGCGCCAAACCCTAACATGTCGATTACAGCTAACCAGTCTACTATTCAGCAACCCAATGTTTCCGGTACCGTCTGGATCCGCCAGAAGGTCGCTCTGCCGCCAGATGCGGTGCTGACCGTGACGCTTTCAGATGCTTCGCTGGCTGATGCGCCGTCTAAGGTGCTGTCGCAAAAAGCGGTACGTACCGAAGGTAAACAGGCGCCTTTCAGTTTTGTGTTGCCGTTTAACCCATCAGATATTCAACCTAACGCGCGCATTCTCCTGAGCGCGGCCATCACCGTTGATAATAAGCTGGTATTTATTACCGATAGCGTGAAACCGGTGATTAACAATGGCGGCACTAAAGCGGATCTGACGCTGGTACCGGTACAGCAAACGGCGGTGCCTGTGCAGGCCAGCGGCGGTGCGACGACGACGGTTCCATCGACCTCACCGACCCAGGTCAATCCGTCTTCTGCCGTTCCTGCGCCTACCCAGTATTAATCCTGCGCCAACCCTCTCCGTTACGGAGAGGGTTAATACACCCAGCGATAGCGTTGTAAATCGATTTGTCCGCTTCCCGACACCACCACGCCTTCCGCCAGTAATGCCTGACGTTGCCGTTGTAGATCCGGCCCGGTAAGTGATATCGCGCCGTGGCGGTTCACCACCCGATGCCATGGTAAAGTGCTGCCTTCCGGCAGACGTTTTAAAACTCCGCCGACCTGACGCGCCGCCCGAGGCGAACCGGCAAGCCGGGCGACATCGCCGTAGGTCGTGACAAACCCTTCCGGGATCGAAGCGACGATTTGCCAGACGCGTTGAGGAAATGTGTCCTGAATATCCATAATAGAATCCTGCGTTAATGCTTCAGGATAATCTGGAATAAGGGGGGAGGAAAGCCCGGATGCGCAAGAAACCAGCATCCGATGCCTGATGGGTTGCAATTGCACGATATAGCAGTGATAATGCGTCTGCGCGTTGGTTCACAACGCTCTCAATGGGGGCTCTGTTGGTTCTCCCGCAACGCTACTCTGTTTACCAGGTCAGGTCCGGAAGGAAGCAGCCAAGGCAGATGACGCGTGTGCCGGGATGTAGCTGGCAGGGCCCCCACCCATTTGTGCCTCTCCACACTGTTCTTTTCTGCTGTGCGACGTTATAGCCGCTGTTCCGCCCAAAGAATAAATGCCGTAGCGGGTAGGGGTTTACTGTATAACCAGCCCTGACCATAATGCACGCCATGCTGGCGTAGCCACTGTTCTTGCCTGATCGTTTCGATGCCTTCTGCGACCATCTTAAGTTTGAGCGTTTTCGCCATTTCAATAATATGCGGCGTGACGTTTTTATATTCCAGCGCATCGACAAAAGATTTATCAATTTTAAGGACATCCACATCCAGATTTTGTAAGTAGCTGAGGCTGGAATAGCCGGTGCCAAAGTCATCAATATAAATGGAATGTCCCGCGTTACGGTATCTGGCGACAATGGGCGCGCTGGTTTTCGGATCGGCGAACTCGCGCTCCGTTAATTCAAGCGCGATTTGCGACGGAGAAATTTGGCTACGGTTCAGCAGCGTGCTTAACAGCGTCGGCAACGTTTCCGACGCCAGATCGGATGCCTCAAGATTGATTGAAATATGTTGTTCGGGATGGGACTTTAACCAACTCCCCATGTCTTCAAAAACGGTTTCGATGATTAGCCGGGTTAGCGGCTCCGTGAGCCCGGTTTGTTCAGCCAGCGCGATAAAAATTTCCGGCGAAAGGAAGGTGCCGTCCGCCTGTTGCCAGCGAGCTAAAGCTTCGGCACCGACAATTTTTCCGCTGCTCAGGGAGACAATAGGCTGATAGTGTACGTTAATTTCGCGATTGTCTATCGCATCCTGGAGACGGTGGCGGGGCGACTGTAGCCGACGCAAAATACGCAGAATAAAGGCCGCAGCCAGCAGACCCGTTACGATGCCCGCCGGTAGCCAGATAAATGCCTGTCGATACCAGCTCCTTTCCAGCGGAGCGGTCGGTGCCCAGCTTACGATAGTAATGCCCATTTCCGGAAAGGGGTGAATAGCATACTGAATGCCTCGGTTTTCCAGCCGCAGGGGCGTCTCATGGTGAATGAGCGGAAGAATAGCGAGGTCAAGGTTACCGCTGCTGGCAACCACAGTATTGCGTTCCCGGCCAATAATAGCGACGTCAATCGGCCATGCGCCAAACGGAATCACATCGATAAAGGACGCCGGGTCGATCATCACGATATAGCTGTCGCTCCCGAGTGCCGCCATATAGCGTTTTATACCCAGATCGTTTTGCGCCGTAAACCAGGCGCGATAACCGTCGCGAGTGATTTTCATGGGCGGAGGGAAAGCGGGAATATGGCTCTCTTTTTCAAGTGAGGAGCAAACGGGAATCGAATTTTTAAGATACAGAACTTCCTGGACATACCGAAAGCTATAAGACACGCGGCGCATGGCGAGTAAATGGGCGCTGCTGCAGGGCTCGCCTTTAAAGGAGGCAATATGCGTTAACGCGGCTTTTGCCTGGTCACTGACCCTTTCTGTACGTAGCGCCACCCGGGACGAGAAGATATCCAGCTCTTCGTTAAACCTTTTTTCAACTTGACGGTGCGCCAGCCACAGACTCAATCCTATCGGGAAAAGGACAGACAGGATAAGCACTCCCGTTACCAGGCTGACCAGATGTCGTGTTGTCACAGTGATGTCCTTATAAACACAGCGTAGAGAAAGTATATCCGATCGTAAATCGCGCCCTCGAATGATAAAGCTATTTTATCGATTTTACAGATATAGGGGCCAGACTAACGCGTTACGCCACATTGCTTTTGCCGCCAGGAAGAGATCGTGAATGTTTACCGGTTGAAAAAGGAGCGTTGATAGCGTATTTTACTGTTATGTTATAACATAATTGAGAGGGCGCAATGAAACCTGATATTCATCCTGTATACCGCACCGTCGTATTTCACGACACCAGCGCAAATGAATATGTGAAAGTGGGATCAACTATCAAAACTGAACGTGAAATCGAACTGGACGGCGTGACATATCCGTATGTCACTATTGATGTGTCATCAAAATCGCATCCTTTTTATACCGGTAGACAGAAAACGTTTGATAGCGAAAGTAGCGCCGCACGCTTCCAGAAACGTTTCGGTCATTTTATCGGCGCTAAAAGGGGGTAAATGAAATGCAGGTGTTAAACTCACTTCGCAATGCAAAACAACGGCATCCGGATTGCCAGATAGTCAAACGCAAAGGACGCTTATACGTGATTTGTAAAACAAATCCGCGTTTTAAGGCGGTTCAGGGGCGTAAAAAAAGGCGTTAAAAAAACAACAGTTCAGGGAAAGCAGTGCGTACCAGGGAGGGTGCGCACTTTTTTATTACCGGCTGGCTTCTGCGCGGGCCAGCGTAAAAATATCGTAGAAGGAAAGTTCGCCCTTACGGGCAACCATTTTTTGCAGCTGGACTTTATGTTCATTATCCACCTGTGGAGATTGAAGAATCGTCTCAATGAGCGTGGGGGGAACAAAGCGGGTGTTGTACCATTCGCCGTTGTAACAGACCCGGAGGTCCAGCACATCGATGTCGTTATAGTGATAACGCGGGGCGATGTCGAAAAAGAAGAAGCCATTAAATGCGATAAATAACACCACTAACAGCCACACTGACCCCACCAGCGTTTCTGATTGCAGCATGACCGCCAGCGTCGCAAACCAGGCCGCATACATCGCGATAAATAACCCAGGATGCTTGCGGATAAAACTGATACTAAAACGCGGCCTGTTATCGCGTTTTTCACGGACGTTTAAGTCATCAATAGTTTCGCTAAGCAGGCGCTGTATCTCTGTCATCTTTTGCCTTCATGATTTCTGCGACATAGGAGGTAATAACAGCCCATTTTAAAGGGAGGTGTAACGTGAAAAAAGTAACAGATTAGCTCCGAATTAGCATAACAGTTATCATTTTGGCTACAATTTTTTAATGATTCGCGCCGGGTTTCCGCCTACCACGACGTCTGGCGGTACGTTTTTTGTCACCACAGCGCCTGAAGCGACGACGACGTTATCGCCGATGGTTACGCCAGGATTAACGACGGCTCGTCCGCCTATCCAGACGTTATTTCCAATAGTGACGGGTTTACCGAATTCTCTGCCGCTGTTGCGTTCGACGGCGTCCAGCGGGTGCGTGGCGGTATAGATATGTACCCCTGGCGCGAGCATACAATTATCGCCAATATGAATTGGGCAAACATCAAGCATGACGCAGTCGAAGTTAGCGTAAAAGGAGTGACCAAGAAAAATATTATAGCCGTAGTCGCAACGAAAGGAAGGTTCAATATAGGCGTCTTCGCATCGACCCAACAGGTCGCGTAAAATCGCCTGACGCTTATTTATTTCATCAGGCGTAGTATAATTGTATTGATGGATGAGTTGACGCGCCCGCAGTCGATCCTGGCATAAAGTTTCATCGGTCGGGCAATACAGTGCCCCAGCGATCATTTTTTGTTTTTCGTCACTCATCGCGCGCTCCCCTTGGTGGATATTATCGCAATAGAAGCAATAATAAAGTATTAGAGGGAACGTTCCCTGCTATTGGTATGTGATCTATATCACTGTTTTATAATAGCCCGTTGTGTTATTAGCCAGAACGAGGAGGCAGATAACACCTGCGTGTTCTCTAAAAAGTAATGTAGCGTGATTAACGAATGAATTTCCATACTGAAGAGGGGATCTTGTCGTAGAGTTTGTTCATTGTCAATTCTGCAAGACGGTGATCCGCAGCTGAGTAAAATACAGCCAGCTCATTGTCGGACAATTCATATTTATTTTTCTCAATGACGCGCTCCAGAGTGTCAATTGTCTGACAGCGCCGTAAACGCATCAAATAATCAGTTTTAGTTAATGGTTTATCAGACATAAATTCTACCTATGATTGTAATAATTTTTAACAAGACAAACTAACAGGATTAGCCCTGGTGGCGTTGACGAAACAACGGAACAGGCGGTTGCCCGATTTACGCCATTTTTGCAAATCCTGCGTATTAATACCATAGCTGCTGAACAACATAAAGGTGTCGTCCAGATATTCATCTATCTGCGCAATCAATTTATTGTCTTCATTGTACTTAATTTTATAATTAAGAGCGAAAGTTGCAATATGCTCTATCAGCTCATTGAGCTGCAGGTTGACTGCTGAGGTCGGGTCATTAACCCAGCCATGGTTGCTTTCTTCAAGGTTTGCAAGACAGTCATGATACAGGGTTTCGCAAAGAAATTTAAGCTGTGCTATATCATGTCTTTTGGGTGAGTATTCGTCCATAATGCATCCCCTTTTTAGTGGCTTAAACTAACCGAACACCTTCGGGATGGATACAACTAACTAACCTGGTACTTCCCACGTCACCTTATGATTTAACTATAATCTACTCTAAAAAACTTTTCATCGTCATATTACGAAAAATTACAATTGCGTGAAAGCCGCGTGTTGCCATACTTTTTCGAATTTTAACAGTGATCGTCGGTCGCCTAAAAAGGAACCAGTTTTATTGTTTGTGTAATCATTGGGTTAACGTTTTTTAGCTTTTCAGGCTAAAACAATAGACTCTGACAGGAGAAAATAGCCAGGAATATTCTTAATATTTCTTAATTAATGGCTGAATTAAGAAATGGCCAACTTTCCTAAGAAAAGCCTTTAACGCAGTAAGGATTATACCTTTTATTAATATGGCAAAAAATAATCAATCTAACAATAAGCGTATTTTATGATTTTTGCGTAAAAAAGGCCGCTTGCGCGGCCTTATCTACAGTGAGCAAATCAGCGATGTTCTGTCGAATGACTATGCTCAATATCTTCGCTTTTACGGCTAAAGCGGCGGCGTACCACCACGAAGAAGACCGGTACGAAGAAAATAGCCAGTACGGTTGCCGTTACCATCCCGCCCAGTACGCCAGTACCTACCGCATTCTGCGCGCCGGAACCCGCGCCGGAACTGATAACCAGCGGCATAACCCCCAGCATGAACGCTAACGAGGTCATCAGAATCGGGCGCAAACGCATCCGGACGGCCTCCAGCGTCGCTTCTACCAGACCTTTCCCTTCTTTATCCATTAAGTCTTTGGCGAATTCGACGATAAGTATCGCGTTCTTCGCCGACAACCCAATGGTTGTGAGCAGGCCCACCTGGAAGTAAACGTCGTTAGTCAGTCCGCGGAAGGTCGCAGCCAGCAGCGCGCCGATAACCCCAAGCGGAACAACCAGCATTACGGAGAACGGGATAGACCAGCTCTCATACAATGCCGCCAGACACAGGAAGACGACGATCAGCGAGATAGCATACAGGGCAGGGGCCTGGTTGCCGGACAACCGCTCCTGGTAGGACATCCCGGTCCAGTCATACCCAATGCCTGACGGCAGCTTGCTGGCCAGTTTTTCCATCATCGCCATCGCTTCACCGGTACTCTTGCCTGGCGCCGCCTGACCCAGAATTTCCATCGAAGGCAGACCGTTATAGCGTTCCAGACGTGGCGAACCATATTCCCAGCGGGAAGAGGAGAATGCGGAGAATGGCACCATCTGACCATCGCTACCACGAACGTACCAGTCGTTAATATCATCCGGCAACATGCGGTATTTCGCTTCGGACATCACGTAAACTTTCTTCACACGACCGCGATCGATAAAGTCGTTTACATAGCTGCCGCCCCATGCTGCGCCCAGCGTGGTATTGATGTCGCTAATAGACACGCCCAGCGCCTGAGCTTTTTCCTGGTCGATATCGATTTTAAACTGCGGCGTATCCTCCAGGCCGTTAGGTCGAACGCCTACCAGCAGATCAGGATATTTCGCTACCTCGCCGAACAACTGATTACGCGCCTGGGTCAGTTTTTCATGACCAAGTCCCGCCTGGTCAATCAACTCGAAGTCAAACCCGGTTGCGGTGCCCAGTTCAACAATCGCCGGCAGGTTAAAGGCGAAGACCATCGCATCTTTAATTTGTGAAAACGCTGCGGTTGCCCGCTGGGTAATCGCTTCAACCTTATTTTTTTCGCCTGGACGATCGGCCCAGTCTTTCAACGACACGAATGCAATACCGGTATTCTGACCGCGCCCTGCAAAACCGAAGCCGTTGACGGCGAATACCGATTCAACGTTGGCTTTCTCTTTGTTCAGATAGTAATCCGTGACCTCATCCAGCACTTTTTGCGTGCGCTCTTGCGTCGCGCCGGCGGGGAGCTGGACCATTGTCAGGAATACGCCCTGGTCTTCATCCGGCAAGAAAGAGCTTGGCAGACGAACGAACAGATAAGCCATACCGACGACGATAATGAGATAGAGCAGCAGATAACGCCCGGTGCTGCGCAGAATATTGCCTACGCTATCGGTGTAGTGATGCGTGCTCTTATCGAACAGGCGGTTAAACCAGCCGAAAAAGCCTTTTTTCCCTTCGCCATGATCGCCTTTGGCGACGGGTTTGAGCATCGTCGCGCACAGCGCGGGCGTCAGGATCAGCGCGACCAGCACCGACAGCGCCATCGCCGATACGATGGTGATAGAGAACTGACGATAAATTGCCCCGGTTGAGCCGCCAAAGAAGGCCATCGGAATAAATACCGCCGACAGTACCATCGCGATACCCACCAATGCGCCCTGAATCTGGCCCATGGATTTGCGCGTCGCTTCCTTCGGCGGAAGGCCTTCTTCCGTCATAACACGTTCGACGTTCTCGACCACCACGATGGCGTCATCCACCAGCAAGCCGATGGCGAGCACCATCCCGAACATCGTCAGCGTGTTTATCGAGAAACCGAATGCCGCAAGCACGGCAAAGGTTCCCAACAACACCACCGGAACCGCAATAGTCGGAATCAACGTCGCGCGGAAGTTCTGCAGGAACAGGTACATCACCAGGAACACGAGGATAATCGCTTCGACCAGCGTTTTTACCACTTCATGAATAGAGATCTTCACGAACGGCGTGGTGTCATACGGGTAGACGATTTTCATCCCTGGCGGGAAGAACGGTTCCATTTTTTTCAGTTCGGCGCGAATAGCGGTAGCGGTATCCAGCGCGTTGGCGCCGGTAGCCAGTTTGATGCCAAGACCTGACGCTGGCTGACCGTTAAATTTCGCGATGACGTCGTAGTTTTCGCCGCCAAGCTCAATTTTCGCTACATCCCGCAGACGAACCTGAGAGCCATCCTGATTCACCTTCAGCAGGATTTTGCCAAACTCATCCGTTGAGGTCAGACGCGTTTGGGCAATAATCGATGCGTTAAGCTGCTGGCCTTTTACCGGCGGCGTACCACCGAGCTGACCTGCCGCGACCTGGGCGTTCTGCGCTTTGATCGCGTTAATCACGTCGACCGGCGTCAGTTGGTATTTGGTCAGCTCTGTCGGATTCATCCAGATACGCATCGCATACTGCGAACCAAACAGCTGGACGTCGCCCACCCCAGAGGTACGGCTGATCGGATCTTTCATATTGGCGGCAACGTAATCCGAAATATCCTCCTGGGTCATGGTGCCGTCGGTGTTAATGACGCCCACTACCATCAGGAAGCTACTTGAGGACTTCTCAACGCTTACGCCCTGTTGCTGTACTTCCTGGGGAAGTAACGGCATTGCCAGTTGCAACTTGTTCTGAACCTGAACCTGCGCGATGTCCGCATCGGTACCGGATTCAAAGGTCAGCGTGATCTGCACGGTCCCCGTGGAGTCACTGTTGGAGGACATATACATCAGGTTATCGATACCGTTCATATTCTGTTCGATAACCTGCGTGACGGTATCCTGTACCGTTTTCGCATCAGCGCCAGGGTAGGTTGCGGAGATCGTCACTGCTGGTGGCGCAATCGTCGGATATTGCGCTACCGGCAATTTGAGGATCGCGAGCCCCCCTGCCAACATGATGATGATGGCGATCACCCACGCAAATATAGGGCGATCGATAAAGAAATTAGGCATGTCTTAACGGCTCCTGTTTAAGTTAAGACCTGGGCTGAGCAGGTTGATCACCGCTTGCGGCTTGCTGTTTGTTATCCGCGGTAATTTCCTGCACTTTAACCTGTGCGCCAGGACGTACTTTTTGCAGCCCGCTGACGACTACGCGGTCGCCCGCTTTCAACCCGTCAGTCACCAGCCACTTATCGCCGATCGCCTGGCTTGCGACGATTTGGCGGGTTTCCACTTTGTTATCAGCGCCAACCACCAGCACCGTGGCATCGCCACGTGGAGTACGGGTAACGCCCTGTTGTGGAACCAGTAATGCCGTCGGTTTTGTCCCTTCCTGCAGACGTGCGCGAACGAACATTCCTGGCAATAAGGTGTGATCCGGGTTAGGGAAGATGGCGCGCAAAGTAATAGATCCGGTGGTTTGGTCAACGGTCACGTCGGAGAACTCAAGCGTACCGGATTGCGGGAATTTGATACCGTCGCTGGTCACCAGATCGACCTTCGCTTTGCCGTTTTCCTGCTTCAGCGAACCATTTGCCAGCTCCTGCTTCAGGCGCAGGAAATCATTGCTGGACTGGGTCACATCGACATAAATAGGGTCCAGCTGCTGCACTGTCGCCAGCGCCGACGCCTGACCGTTCTGTACCAGCGCGCCTTCCGTTACGGATGACTTACCAATACGACCGCTAATCGGTGAGGTGACTTTGGTATACGCCAGGTTGATACGTGCGGTTTCAACGGCGGCTTTTGCTGCGACAACGGCGGCAGTCGCTTGTTTCGCGTCAGCCAGCGCCTGATCGTATTCCTGCTTACTGATGTACTGCGTACCCAGCAGCTTTTGATAACGCTTCACCGTCAGTTCAGCGATATTCGCGGCGGCCTGCGCTTTTGCCAGATCGCCCTTAGCGCTGTCGTAAGTCGCCTGGTAGGTCGCAGGATCAATCTGATAGAGAGAGACTCCCGCTTCGATATCACTTCCCTCAACGAAATTACGCTTCAGGATAATGCCGCTTACCTGCGGGCGAACTTCGGCGATACGGTAAGCAACGGTACGACCCGGAAGTTCAGTTGTGATTTGCAGTGGTTCCGTTTTTAGTGTGACAACTCCAACTTCTGGCATCTGCTGGCCGCCTTGCTGGTCCTGTTTGTCGTCACATCCTGTTAGCGCTAAGCTGCCTGAGAGCATCAGAACGACCGCCAGAGGCGTTAACCCTCTGTTTTTGTTCATATGTAAACCTCGAGTGTCCGATTTCAAATTGGTCAATGGTCAAAGGTCCTTAAACCCATTGCTGCGTTTATATTATCGTCGTGCTATGGTACATACATCCATAAATGTATGTAAATCTAACGCCTGTAAATTCACCGACATATGGCACGAAAAACCAAACAACAAGCGCTGGAGACACGACAACACATCCTGGATGTGGCCCTGCGTTTGTTCTCGCAGCAAGGCGTATCGGCAACCTCGCTGGCGGAGATTGCGAACGCTGCTGGCGTGACGCGCGGCGCAATCTATTGGCATTTCAAAAATAAGTCGGATTTATTCAGTGAGATCTGGGAGCTATCAGAATCCAATATTGGTGAGCTTGAGATTGAGTATCAGGCAAAATTCCCCGACGATCCACTATCTGTATTAAGAGAAATTTTAGTTCATATTCTTGAAGCTACTGTAACAGAAGAACGACGCCGCTTATTGATGGAGATTATATTCCATAAATGTGAGTTTGTCGGAGAAATGGTTGTGGTTCAACAGGCGCAGCGTAGCCTTTGTCTGGAAAGTTACGATCGGATTGAACAAACGTTAAAACATTGTATTAATGCTAAAATGCTGCCTGAAAATCTGCTGACCCGTCGTGCGGCGATACTGATGCGCAGCTTTATTTCAGGGCTCATGGAAAACTGGTTATTTGCTCCGCAATCGTTTGATTTAAAAAAAGAAGCTCGCGCCTACGTCACGATCCTGCTGGAGATGTATCAATTGTGTCCGACGCTGCGCGCGTCGACGGTCAACGGCTCCCCCTGATAATATTCCAGGAAAACTCCTGGACATTTTCTGTGTCGCTATTCTGTTTGTTACAGGCGTGATATTCTTGCGACTCAATTATTTCCGGTCTGCTTGCCGGTTCAGACACTTCATTCTCATGACTATGTTGCAGCTTTATAAACGTTCACAGCATTTTGTTTTTATTACAATTAGCGTCCTTATTATCCTGCTGTCCTGTCAGTCTCTGGCATTTGCCCGGGGGCAAACGAATGGCGACCTGCCGTCAAAAGCGGATGTGCAAAACCAGCTGGATACGCTGAATAAGCAAAAAGATCTCTCCGCCCAGGATAAGCTCGTCCAGCAGGACCTTATTGATACGTTAGCTACGCTGGAGAAAATCGAGCGGGTGAAAGAGGAGACCGTACAGCTACGGCAGAAGGTGGCGCAGGCGCCTGAAAAAATGCGTCAGGCGACGGCTGCGTTGAATGCGCTGAGCGACGTCGATAATGATGATGAAATGCGAAAAACGCTGAGTGCGCTTTCGCTACGTCAGCTTGAGCTGCGCGTGGCGCAGGTACTGGATGATTTGCAAAATTCGCAAAACGATCTTGCCGCTTATAACAGCCAGCTTGTTTCGCTACAGACCCAGCCTGAGCGCGTGCAAAACGCCATGTATACCGCCTCGCAGCAAATACAGCAAATCCGTAACCGTCTGGACGGCAATAACGTCGGGGAAGCCGCGCTTCGCCCCAGCCAACAGGTGTTATTACAGGCAAAACAGGCGCTGCTTAATGCGCAGATCGACCAGCAACGTAAGAGTCTTGAAGGGAATACCGTTTTGCAGGACACCCTGCAAAAACAGCGCGATTACGTGACGGCCAACAGTAATCGCCTTGAACATCAGCTTCAACTTTTACAGGAGGCGGTCAACAGTAAACGACTTACGCTAACGGAAAAAACGGCCCAGGAGGCCATTTCGCCGGACGAAACGGCGCGTATCCAGGCGAACCCGCTGGTAAAACAGGAACTGGATATTAACCATCAACTCAGCCAGCGTCTGATTGTCGCGACCGAAAACGGCAATATGTTGATGCAGCAAAACATTAAAGTGAAAAACTGGCTCGATCGCGCGCTGCAGTCGGAAAGAAATATCAAAGAACAGATTGCCGTCTTAAAAGGCAGCCTGTTGCTGTCGCGTATTCTTTATCAACAGCAGCAAACCCTGCCCTCCGCCGACGAACTCGAAGATATGACCAACCGCATTGCGGATTTGCGTCTGGAGCAGTTTGAAATCAACCAGCAGCGTGATGCCTTATTCCAAAGCGATGCCTTTGTCGACAAGCTGGAGGAGGGGCATACCAGCGAGGTAAATGATGAAGTTCATGATGCGTTGCTTCAGGTGGTGGAGATGCGCCGTGAGCTATTGGATCAGCTAAATAAACAGTTGGGTAACCAGCTGATGATGGCGATTAACCTGCAAGTTAACCAGCAGCAGTTGATGAGCGTCTCGAAAAATCTGAAAGCCATTCTGACGCAGCAGATTTTTTGGGTGAACAGTAACCGCCCTATGGACTGGGACTGGCTTAAAGCGTTCCCCCAAACGTTAAAAGAGCAATTCAGCGCCATGAAAATCACGGTGAACTGGCAAAAAGCCTGGCCCGCGGTATTTATTGCTTTTTTGGCCGGGTTGCCGCTCTTGCTCATCGCCGGTTTAATCCGCTGGCGTCTGAAATGGTTAAAAGCGTATCAACAGAAGCTGGCCGCCGCCGTGGGATCGCTGCGTAACGATAGTCAGCTCAATACGCCAAAAGCTATTCTGATCGATCTGATCCGCGCGCTGCCGGTGTGCCTGATTATCCTCGCGCTTGGACTGATCTTGCTGACCATGCAGCTAAATATCAGCGATCTGCTCTGGGCCTTTAGTAAAAAGCTCGCGATGTTCTGGCTGGTCTTTGGACTGTGCTGGAAGGTGCTGGAAAAAGAGGGCGTGGCGATACGCCATTTTGGTATGCCGGCGCAGTTGACCAGCCACTGGCGTCGCCAGATTGTACGCATTAGCCTCGCATTGCTGCCGCTGCACTTTTGGTCTGTGGTGGCGGAGTTGTCGCCGCTGAATCTGATGGATGACGTGCTGGGGCAGGCGGTTATTTTCCTCAATTTGCTGGTCATAACATTGCTGGTGTGGCCACTGTGCCGGGAAAGCTGGCGCGATAAAGAATCTCACGGCATTCGACTGGTGACCGTGACGATTCTTTCCATCATTCCGGTGGCGTTAATGGTATTAACGGCGACCGGCTATTTCTATACCACGCTGCGCCTGGCGGGGCGCTGGATTGAAACCGTCTATCTGGTCATTATCTGGAACCTGCTTTATCAAACGGTGCTGCGCGGGTTAAGCGTAGCGGCGCGCCGGATTGCCTGGCGACGCGCGCTGGCTCGTCGTCAGAACCTGGTAAAAGAGGGAGCGGAAGGCGCGGAGCCACAGGAAGAACCCGCCATCGCGCTGGAGCAAATTAACCAGCAAACATTACGTATCACGATGCTGCTAATGCTTGCCCTGTTCGGCGTTATGTTCTGGGCGATTTGGTCCGATTTGATCACCGTATTCAGCTATCTTGATAGCATCACGCTGTGGCACTACAACGGCTCCGAAGCTGGCGCTGCGGTGGTGAAAAGCGTGACGATGGGCAGCTTGCTATTCGCCATTATTGCCGCGATGGTGGCTTGGGCGCTCATCCGCAACTTACCCGGCCTGCTGGAAGTGCTGGTGCTTTCACGTCTGAATATGCGCCAGGGGGCTTCGTATGCGATCACCACGATCCTTAACTACGTCATTATCGCTGTTGGCGCGATGACAGTATTCGGATCGCTCGGCGTCTCGTGGGATAAACTCCAGTGGCTGGCGGCGGCGTTGTCGGTGGGTCTCGGTTTTGGGCTACAGGAGATCTTCGGTAACTTTGTCTCGGGTTTAATCATCCTCTTCGAACGTCCGGTACGCATTGGCGATACGGTAACGATCGGCACCTACTCCGGCACGGTCAGTAAGATTCGTATTCGCGCCACCACTATTACCGATTTTGATCGTAAAGAAGTGATCATTCCGAACAAAGCGTTCGTGACGGAGCGGCTGATTAACTGGTCCCTGTCCGATACCACGACACGTCTGGTGATCCGGCTTGGCGTGGCCTATGGCTCGGATCTGGAGAAAGTGAAAAGAGTCCTGCTACAGGCGGCGATGGAGCATCCGAAGGTGATGCACGATCCGGAACCTGCCGTATTCTTCACCACCTTTGGCGCCAGCACTCTGGATCATGAACTGCGTCTGTACGTGCGTGAATTGCGCGATCGTAGCCATACGGTGGATGAACTGAACCGCGCGATCGATCGACTGTGCCGTGAAAATGATATCAATATCGCCTTTAACCAGCTTGAGGTGCATCTGCATAACGCGAAGGGCGACGAAGTCACTGAAGTGAAGCGCGATCTCAACGGCGGCGATCTGGCGCCTACGGCAAGCTAAAAGGCGGTGGGCCGCGCGCTTTATGAGTGCGCGCGGCGCCGCTAATGCGAAAGCGTAGAAAGCTCTTCCGGCGTAATGCCGGTGACGCTGGCGATGAGCCCGGGTTCCAGCCCGTTGGCAAGCATTTTGCGGGCAATAGCGCGCGCTTCGGCCTCACGGCCTTGTGCTAAACCTTGCTCAAGCCCTTTTTGCAGGCCTTTTTGCAACCCTTCCGTTCGGCCTTTTTCTTCCAGCCATTCCGCTATTGTCATCAGTTGTTCCTTATACTGCGGCGCGCCCTGCGCCAGTTGACGAATCAGCGCTCCGGGTTCTGCGGCGTTTCCTGCTTTCAACATATAGTTGATCAGCACACTGAGCTGCGTGTCCGTCAAATGATCCTGCGTTAAAAGCGTGATAAGGGGGTCGAGCAGTTCGCTTAAATCGCGTTGACGAATATGTTTTTGCAGGAGCTCTAACATCGCTATCCGCCGATGCTGCAAAAGCTGATTATCCGGCATTATCGTCAGGTCGACCAGCGCAAATTCGCAGCTGTATAAGGCCTTCGCCATATCCGGTTTCACAAACATATTATGCCAGTTAAGGCTATAGGGCCACGGGCTTTCCGGACCGTGATAAAAAAGGATTGGCACCACCAGCGGCAAGGTATCATGACCGGCATCCAGATGACGCTGCATGGCGGCAATGGCGTAACGCATCAGGCGAAAAGCCATCAGCCGGTCTGATTTGCTCTGATGTTCAATGAGCGCGTAAACATACCCGGGGCCGTGTTGGGTATGTAAAGAGTAGAGGATATCTGAATAGCGGCTGCGTAAATTGTCTTCAACAAAACTCCCTGACTCCAGCTTCAGTGAATCCAGATCGCAGATTGCAAGAAAGTCTTCTGGCATGTGGAGAGCCAGAAAGTCGCGGGCGACCTCTTTTTGCATCAGCATCTGTCGAAATACCGCATCGTGCGGCGTGGTGGGTAGACGTTCCATGACCCGTCCCTTGTTGCCTGACTGTAGCGACCACTCTGTCAGCGACAACGAGGACAAACCAGAGGGCAATTACTCTGTTTGCGAGTCGTCTTCCGTACTTTTTAACTTGTTTTCATAATCTCGCATAACTATTTCCAGCGCGCGTAGCACCGTTCGTGCCGGTAAGCGATTCTCTTCAAGCAGCACAATTAAATCCACGGCCAGTTTGACTTCATCAGGGGCATTTTCAAGCGACATACTTTCTCCAGGGTTAACGGGTTAAACGCGCCAGTACGTTTTCTATTTTCTCCAGCGCATGTCGACAGCGCGCCAGCCGTCCTTCATAGATCTCGACTTCCTTTTGCAGCGTTTGTTGTTCGACAAGGCCGGTCGCCTGCGCCAGACGAATTTTGCGCTCCTGTGTCATCGCCAGTAGTCGACGTTCAAACTCCTGATGCTGTATTCGTCTGCGCTGCCAACGGCCAAGCCCTGGCGCGGCGGCGTCCCACTGGCGCAGCGACCAGGCGGCGGTTTCACGCGATATCGCCTCCAGTTGCGAAGCCAGATGTTCCGCCAGCCAGGCGACTTGCGGCAGTTGCTCATGTTTTACCGCCTGACGCAACGCGGCGAGATTGGCGTCTGCCTCTTCCAGATATCCCTGCAACAGAGTACTGCGGGTACGGAAAAGGTGTCGGTCAAAGCGCGCGCTTAACGTCGCATGTTGCGCCAGCGGCGCGCAGCGTTGGCGTAGCGTCGCCAGCCTCTCTTCCAGCGTCTGTAACAGCATAGCGGTTTTCAATTCAACACCCCGATGAAAATAAGACAGGCTGTGCTACAGTAGCCTTCTGTTTGATAACGATTCGCATTATGCAACGTACTATTTTAATCATCATTGGCTGGCTGGCGGTAGTATTAGGGACATTGGGCGTGGTTTTGCCCCTGTTGCCGACTACGCCGTTCATTTTACTGGCGGCCTGGTGTTTCGCCCGCTCGTCGCCGCGTTTCCATGCCTGGTTGTTATACCGTTCATGGTTTGGCGGTTATCTGCGCCACTGGCAGCGCTATCGGGCCATGCCGCCGGGAGCGAAACCGCGAGCGATCGCGTTGATATTGCTGACCTTTGGTATATCGCTGTGGCTGGTGAATATGATGTGGGTGCGGGTGCTGCTGTTGGTTATTTTGGCCTGTCTGCTGATTTTTATGTGGCGGATACCGGTGATTGATGAAAAGCAACAAAAGCGCTGAAGCACACGAATCGCTGTTGCAATTGTCGTTCACAGCCAGTAAATTCGACCGTTTTCGAGCACAGGCGCAGGCGGTCAAAGAGTAACCGAGCGTTACCCCTGACCGAAAAGTATTGCGCCGTGAGTAACACCGTACTTAGCAGGCATATATCCATGACCGCGACTGCACAGCAGCTTGAGTTTCTCAAAAACAGCATCAAAAGCATTCAGGATTACCCGAAACCGGGCATTCTTTTCCGTGATGTCACCAGCTTACTGGAAGACCCGAAAGCCTACGCGCTCAGTATTGAACTGTTGGTTGAGCGTTATAAAAATGCGGGTATCACCAACGTGGTCGGCACCGAAGCGCGTGGCTTCCTGTTTGGCGCGCCGGTTGCGCTTGGGCTGGGCGTTGGTTTTGTTCCGGTACGTAAACCGCGCAAATTACCGCGTGAAACTATTGCCGAGACCTATGAATTAGAGTACGGCACCGATCAGCTGGAAATCCATGTCGACGCGATTAAACCTGGCGACAACGTGCTGGTCGTGGACGATCTGCTGGCGACTGGCGGCACCATTGAGGCGACCGTGAAGCTGATCCGTCGTCTGGGCGGGAAAGTCACCGATGCGGCGTTCATCATCAATTTGTTCGATCTGGGCGGCGAGCAGCGTCTGGAAAAGCAGGGGATTACCTGTTATAGCCTGGTGCCGTTTCCAGGGCATTGATTCAGGCTATCCGCACTGCTATTTTAGCCAGAGAGACAACCTCGCTGTATCGGCGAGGTTGTGTTAGCATTACCCTTCTATGAATCCACCTTCCAGCGTTTCAGAGCCTGCCAATGAGTTATCAGGTCTTAGCCAGAAAATGGCGCCCACAAACCTTTGCTGACGTCGTCGGCCAGGAACATGTGCTGACCGCACTGGCGAACGGCTTGTCGTTAGGGCGCATTCATCACGCATATCTTTTTTCCGGCACGCGCGGCGTCGGTAAAACCTCTATCGCCCGACTGCTGGCGAAGGGGCTGAACTGCGAAACCGGTATTACCGCGACGCCGTGCGGCGTTTGCGATAATTGTCGGGAAATTGAGCAGGGGCGTTTTGTCGATCTCATTGAGATTGACGCCGCATCGCGTACCAAAGTCGAAGACACCCGCGACCTGCTGGATAACGTCCAGTACGCGCCTGCGCGCGGTCGCTTTAAAGTCTATCTGATCGATGAAGTCCACATGCTGTCGCGCCACAGCTTTAATGCGTTACTTAAAACGCTTGAAGAGCCGCCAGCGCATGTGAAATTTTTACTGGCGACCACCGATCCGCAGAAGCTGCCGGTGACCATTTTGTCGCGCTGCCTACAGTTTCATCTCAAAGCTCTGGATGTTGAACAGAT
Organism: Salmonella sp. 2018103; assembly: GCF_026247685.1. NCBI lineage: Bacteria > Pseudomonadati > Pseudomonadota > Gammaproteobacteria > Enterobacterales > Enterobacteriaceae > Salmonella > Salmonella sp. 2018103. The sequence continues at coordinate 3,292,166 of NZ_CP111029.1, read as the reverse complement.
TCGCCATCAGCTTGAGCATATTCTCAATGAGGAACATATCGCTCACGAACCCCGCGCGTTGCAGTTGTTATCACGTGCGGCTGACGGCAGCCTGCGCGATGCATTAAGTCTGACTGACCAGGCGATCGCCAGCGGCGACGGGCAGGTTTCGACGCAGGCGGTAAGCGCCATGCTCGGTACGCTGGACGACGACCAGGCTTTGTCATTAGTCGAGGCAGTGGTTGACGCTAACGGCGAACGCGTCATGTCGCTTATCAACGAGGCGGCGGCGCGCGGTATTGAATGGGAAGCGCTGCTGGTCGAAATGCTTAGCCTGCTGCACCGTATTGCGATGGTGCAACTTTCGCCTGCCGCGTTAGGCAGCGATATGGCGGCTATCGAGCAACGGATGCGCGAACTTGCCCGGACGGTGCCTCCCGGCGACCTTCAGCTCTATTATCAGACGTTGTTGATTGGTCGCAAAGAATTGCCCTGGGCGCCGGACCGGCGGATGGGCGTTGAAATGACGTTACTGCGTGCGCTGGCGTTTCACCCGCGTATGCCCTTGCCGGAGCCTGAAACGCCGCGGCAGTCTTTTGCGGCCGTGGCCCCAACGGCGGTAATGACGCCGCCACAGGTGCAGCAGCAGTCGGCGCCCGCGCCGCAGACATCGCCAGCGCCGCTGCCGGCGTCTACCAGTCAGGTGCTGGCGGCGCGCAATCAGCTACAGCGCGCGCAGGGAGTAACCAAAACAAAAAAGAGTGAACCGGCAGCCGCATCCCGCGCGCGGCCGGTGAATAACTCTGCGCTGGAGCGGCTGGCCTCGGTTTCGGAGCGCGTACAGGCGCGCCCGGCGCCGTCTGCGCTGGAAACGGCGCCAGTAAAGAAAGAGGCTTATCGCTGGAAGGCCACCACGCCGGTAGTACAAACCAAAGAAGTGGTGGCTACGCCAAAAGCGCTTAAGAAAGCTCTGGAGCATGAAAAAACGCCGGAGCTGGCGGCTAAACTGGCGGCGGAAGCGATTGAGCGCGATCCGTGGGCGGCGCAGGTAAGCCAGCTTTCTTTGCCTAAGCTGGTGGAGCAGGTGGCGCTTAATGCCTGGAAGGAGCAGAACGGCAACGCGGTTTGTCTGCATCTGCGCTCGACGCAGCGGCACCTCAATTCCAGCGGCGCGCAGCAAAAGCTGGCGCAAGCGCTCAGCGATCTGACGGGAACGACGGTTGAACTGACCATCGTTGAAGATGATAATCCCGCGGTGCGTACGCCGCTGGAATGGCGTCAGGCCATTTATGAAGAGAAACTCGCGCAAGCGCGTGAGTCAATTATCGCGGATAATAACATTCAGACGCTGCGTCGATTCTTCGACGCCGAGCTGGATGAAGAGAGTATCCGCCCCATTTGATCGTAAGCCCGGCTTGCGATTGTGAACCATCAAGAGAGAGAGCTTATGTTTGGAAAAGGCGGTCTGGGCAATCTGATGAAGCAGGCCCAGCAGATGCAGGAAAAAATGCAGAAAATGCAGGAAGAGATTGCGCAGCTGGAAGTGACCGGCGAATCCGGCGCGGGTCTGGTGAAGGTTACCATCAACGGCGCGCATAACTGCCGCCGCGTGGAAATTGACCCAAGCCTGCTGGAAGATGACAAAGAGATGCTGGAGGATCTGGTCGCTGCGGCCTTCAACGATGCGGCGCGCCGCATTGAAGAGACGCAAAAAGAGAAGATGGCCTCCGTCTCTTCCGGTATGCAACTGCCGCCAGGCTTTAAGATGCCATTCTGATGCAAACCAGTCCGCTGTTAACTCAGCTTATGGAAGCGTTGCGCTGCCTTCCGGGCGTCGGCCCTAAGTCGGCGCAGCGGATGGCGTTTACCCTGTTGCAGCGCGATCGCAGCGGCGGAATGCGCCTGGCGCAGGCGCTGACCCGGGCGATGTCGGAAATTGGCCACTGCGCCGACTGCCGCACCTTTACCGAGCAGGATGTTTGTAATATCTGTTCGAACCCGCGGCGTCAGGAAAACGGCCAGATTTGCGTGGTGGAGAGTCCTGCGGATATCTACGCCATTGAGCAGACCGGGCAATTTTCCGGGCGGTATTTCGTGCTGATGGGCCACCTGTCGCCGCTGGACGGCATCGGGCCGGATGATATCGGTCTCGATCGTCTGGAACAGCGGCTGGCGTCAGAAAAAATCAGCGAGCTGATCCTCGCGACCAACCCGACGGTTGAAGGGGAGGCTACCGCGAACTATATTGCCGAGCTGTGCGCGGAGGCCGGCGTCGAAGCCAGTCGTATCGCCCACGGCGTGCCGGTTGGCGGCGAACTGGAGATGGTCGACGGTACGACGCTGTCCCACTCGCTGGCGGGACGCCATAAGATTATTTTCTGAACAAACGGAGGCGGCATTCGCGGCCTCCGCTTGAAATCACACCCGCTTGTCCCCATCTCACCCTCAACGTATTTTTACCATTAAAAATGGCATTGTTGAGGTCTATCCACATGAAAGGACAAGAAACGCGTGGTTTTCAGTCAGAAGTTAAACAGCTTCTGCACCTGATGATCCATTCTCTTTATTCCAATAAAGAAATCTTCCTGCGTGAACTCATCTCTAACGCCTCAGATGCGGCGGATAAGCTGCGTTTCCGCGCTCTGTCAAACCCGGACCTGTATGAAGGAGATGGCGAGCTGCGTGTGCGCGTCTCTTTCGATAAAGATAAGCGTACGTTGACCATTGCCGATAACGGCGTGGGGATGAATCGTGATGAGGTGATTGACCACTTAGGCACCATTGCCAAGTCCGGCACCAAATCTTTCCTCGAATCAATGGGGTCCGATCAGGCGAAAGATAGCCAGCTCATCGGTCAGTTTGGCGTAGGCTTCTATTCCGCGTTTATTGTGGCCGATAAAGTGACCGTACGTACTCGTGCGGCAGGCGACAAGCCGGAAAATGGCGTGTTCTGGGAATCGGCAGGCGAAGGCGAATACACCGTTGCCGATATCACCAAAAATGACCGTGGTACGGAAATCACCTTACACCTGCGTGAAGGCGAAGATGAATTCCTCGATGACTGGCGCGTACGCTCGATTATCAGTAAATATTCCGATCACATCGCATTGCCGGTAGAGATTGAAAAACGGGAAGAAAAAGACGGCGAAACCGTGATTTCCTGGGAGAAAATCAACAAGGCCCAGGCGCTGTGGACCCGTAACAAGTCGGAAATTAAAGACGACGAGTACAACGAGTTTTACAAGCACATCGCGCATGATTTCACCGATCCGCTGACCTGGAGCCACAACCGCGTGGAAGGTAAGCAGGAGTACACTAGCCTGCTGTATATCCCGTCGCAGGCGCCGTGGGATCTGTGGAACCGCGATCACAAACATGGTCTGAAGCTTTACGTACAGCGCGTATTCATTATGGACGATGCCGAGCAGTTCATGCCGAACTATCTGCGTTTCGTGCGCGGCCTGATTGATTCTAACGACCTGCCGTTGAACGTCTCCCGTGAAATCCTGCAGGACAGCACGGTAACGCGTAATCTGCGCAGCGCCCTGACCAAACGCGTTCTGCAAATGCTGGAAAAACTGGCGAAAGACGACGCGGAAAAATACCAAACCTTCTGGAAACAGTTCGGTCTGGTGTTGAAAGAAGGCCCGGCGGAAGATCACGCCAACCAGGAAGCGATCGCCAAACTGTTGCGCTTTGCCTCCACCCATACCGACTCTTCCGCCCAGACCGTGTCGCTGGAAGATTACGTCTCCCGGATGAAAGAAGGGCAGGAAAAAATCTACTACATCACCGCAGACAGCTATGCGGCGGCGAAAAACAGCCCGCACCTGGAACTGCTGCGTAAGAAAGGCATCGAAGTGCTGCTGCTCTCCGATCGCATCGATGAGTGGATGATGAACTACCTGACCGAGTTTGACGGTAAAGCATTCCAGTCGGTCGCTAAAGCCGATGAGTCCATCGAAAAACTGGCAGATGAAGTCGACGAAAACGCGAAAGAAGCGGAAAAGGCGCTTGAGCCGTTCGTGGAGCGTGTCAAAACCCTGCTGGGCGATCGCGTGAAAGAGGTGCGTCTGACGCACCGTTTAACCGACACGCCGGCGATTGTCACCACCGATGCGGATGAAATGAGCACCCAGATGGCGAAACTGTTCGCCGCGGCCGGTCAGTCCGTGCCGGAAGTGAAATACATCTTTGAGCTCAACCCGGATCATGTGCTGGTCAAACGCACTGCCGATACCGAGGATGAAGCGCAGTTTAAAGAGTGGGTCGAGCTGCTGCTGGATCAGGCGCTGTTCGCTGAACGCGGTACGCTGGAAGATCCGAACCAGTTTATCCGCCGTATGAACCAGTTGCTGGTGTCCTGATAACGCTCATCTGATTGCCGGATAGCGACGCGAAACGTCTTATCCGGCCTACGGACGAGTACTGTTTGTAGGCCGGATAAGCGCCAGCGCCATCCGGCATTTTTTATAATACCTTCTCTTTTCTGGATTTCTCTTCGTTAACCGTTTCAGCATCAGGCGGCTTCCTTGAGCGAAATGCGTGATGGTGGTATCGTTTAGCGCTTTTTAAAAAATATCGACAACCTTTGAGGGGATTTTCGTAATGCGTATTATTCTGCTTGGCGCTCCGGGCGCGGGTAAAGGAACTCAGGCTCAGTTCATCATGGAGAAATATGGTATTCCGCAAATCTCCACTGGCGATATGCTGCGCGCCGCAGTGAAATCAGGCTCCGAGTTGGGCAAACAGGCGAAAGATATCATGGACGCCGGTAAACTGGTGACCGATGAACTGGTGATTGCGCTGGTTAAAGAGCGTATCGCCCAGGAAGACTGCCGTAACGGTTTTCTGCTGGACGGTTTCCCGCGCACGATCCCGCAGGCTGACGCGATGAAAGAAGCGGGTATTGTCGTGGATTACGTGCTGGAATTCGACGTACCGGACGAACTGATCGTTGACCGTATTGTGGGTCGTCGCGTACACGCCGCCTCTGGCCGCGTTTACCACGTAAAGTTTAATCCGCCGAAAGTGGAAGGCAAAGATGACGTCACCGGCGAAGATCTGACCACCCGTAAAGACGATCAGGAAGAGACCGTTCGCAAACGTCTGGTGGAATATCATCAGATGACCGCGCCGCTGATTGGCTACTACCAGAAAGAAGCGGAAGCGGGCAACACCAAATACGCTAAAGTTGATGGTACGCAGGCCGTTGCCGACGTGCGCGCAGCGCTGGAAAAAATCCTCGGTTAATTTTTTCGCGTAGTGAACCGCTTATCAGGCCTGCCATTATCCCGCAGGCCTGATAAGCGTAACGCCATCAGGCAATCGGTGCCGGATGCGGCCTGAACGCCTTATCCGGCCTACTGGCATCGTTAGCGCCATTCGGCAAATTCTCGTCTTACCTCTCGCAGCAATTAGTTCTTCTTTATCACTTTTCCGCTACAATTATCAACAATTTGAATAGATAAGAGGCGGCAATGCGTCAGACGAAAACCGGTATCCTGCTGGCTAACCTTGGCACGCCAGATGCCCCAACTCCCGAAGCGGTAAAGCGCTACCTGAAACAATTTTTAAGCGACAGACGCGTGGTGGATACTCCTCGTCTGCTGTGGTGGCCGCTGCTGCGTGGCGTTATTTTACCGCTGCGTTCGCCGCGCGTCGCGAAACTCTATCAATCTATCTGGATGGATGGCGGTTCGCCGCTCATGGTATATAGCCGCGAACAGCAACAGGCGCTGGCCGCGCGGCTGCCAGACACGCCCGTCGCGCTGGGGATGAGCTACGGCTCGCCCTCGCTGGAAAGCGCTGTCGATGAACTGTTAGCAAGCGACGTCGACCATATCGTCGTGCTGCCGTTGTACCCGCAATACTCTTGCTCAACGGTGGGCGCAGTCTGGGACGAACTGGGGCGGATACTGGCGCGTAAACGTCGTATTCCCGGTATCTCATTTATTCGCGATTACGCGGATGACGGCGCTTATATCGATGCGCTGGCGAAAAGCGCGCGTGAGTCGTTCGCCAGACACGGCGAGCCGGATGTGCTTCTGCTCTCCTATCACGGCATTCCACAACGTTATGCGGATGAAGGCGATGACTACCCGCAGCGCTGTCGCGATACCACGCGTGAACTGGTTTCCGCATTGGGACTGCCGCCGGAAAAGGTAATGATGACGTTCCAGTCGCGCTTTGGCCGTGAACCGTGGCTGACGCCGTACACCGATGAAACGCTAAAAATGTTGGGTGAAAAGGGGACTGGCCATATTCAGGTCATGTGTCCGGGATTTGCCGCGGATTGTCTGGAGACGCTGGAAGAGATAGCGGAACAGAATCGCGAGATCTTCCTTGAAGCGGGCGGCAAAAAATATGCGTACATTCCGGCGCTGAACGCGACGCCGGAACATATTGATATGATGCTGAAACTCACGGCGCCGTACCGTTAACGCGGCGTCTTCATCCTCGCCATAAAGAAGCGTGCGCCGTCCTGCAAGGCATCGTCGGCGATTGTCATCATTCGCGAATAGTGCAGAAAGGCGTGCAGCGTGCCGGGATACATTTTGTATTCGCAGGGCTGCTGGTGCGCCTGTAATGTCTGGTGCAGCAAGCGGCTGTCATCAATGAGCGGATCAAACTCCGCGCTGGCAATAAAGCAGGGCGGCACATCGCGCGTGAGATCGTTATTAAACAGACAATACCAGGGCGATTCCCGATCTTCATCGTTACGCAGATAGGCCTTTTCGTACATGTCCAGATCTTCACGCGTCAGGCCGTCCCACGCGCCGCCGAACAGACGGCGGCTTACCGAATCCTGCAACCCATACAGCCCATACCACAACAGAATCGCGATAACGTTACCGCAGCGAATGTGCTTATCACGTAGCCAGAGCGCGCTGGCAAGCGCCAGCATGGCGCCTGCGGAATCCCCGGCGAAACCGATTTTCTCCACATTGAGCGAGTATTCATCGGCATGTTGAGAGAAGTAGCTGCATACCGCGACGGTTTCTTCAATGGCCTGCGGATAACGCGCTTGCGGCGACAGCGAATAATCAATACCGATCACGGTGCAGCCGGTATAACGCGCCAGCAGACGCATTATCCGGTCATGCGTATCCAGATTACCGAGGATAAATCCGCCGCCGTGCAGATAGTATAAGGTGGCCTGACTGGTCGGCTGCGGCGAGTAGAGCCGGGTTGTTACATCGCCATAAGGCGTAGGGACGGCGCAGGTGCGGGTGGTCATGGACGGCGCGTCGGCATTCCAGAAACGGCGCTCAAGAAGATAATACTGACGCTGGGTCTCAATATCGCCATCGGCAGGCCAGGGGGGAAGGCCTGGTTGCTGGAAGTTTACGACGGCTGTCATTTCGTCTGACAGTCGGGTGAGTACGGGAATTTTATTTTCCGGCTTCATAAAACGCTCCTTGTGAAAGTGAACCATTGTAAAAAACGCGGCTGGAGAAACTGCGATCTCGTCGTCCGATATTGAAACGCCATCGTCCGTCGCGCGCAGCGGGGGGAATGTGCTACCATGCAGCGCTCCGTTATTCATCCGTAAGCACAATCATGAAATTTCCCGGTAAACGTAAATCCAAACACTATTTTCCCGTCAATGCGCGTGACCCGTTGTTGCAACAAATTCAGCCAGAACAGGAAACCAACGCCTCCTGGGTCGTCGGTATCGACCAGACGTTGGTGGATATTGAGGCGAAAGTGGATGACGATTTTATTACACGCTATGGATTAAGCGCCGGGCATTCTCTGGTGATAGAAGACGAGGTGGCGGAGAAGCTGTATCAGGAACTGACGCGGGAAAATCTGATCACCCATCAGTTTGCTGGCGGCACCATAGGCAATACGATGCATAATTACTCGGTACTGGCGGATGACCGTTCGGTGTTACTGGGCGTGATGTGCAGCAATATTGAGATTGGCAGCTACGCTTATCGCTACCTGTGTAATACTTCCAGCCGTACCGACCTGAATTATCTGCAAGCGGTAGATGGCCCGATTGGCCGCTGTTTCACGCTGATTGGCGAATCCGGCGAGCGTACCTTCGCTATCAGCCCCGGCCATATGAATCAGCTACGGGCGGAAAGTATTCCGGAAGCGGTGATCGCTGGCGCTTCCGCGCTGGTGTTGACCTCATATCTGGTGCGCTGTAAGCCTGGCGAACCGATGCCTGACGCGACGATGAAAGCGATCGAATACGCGAAAAAGCATAACGTGCCGGTTGTCATGACGCTGGGCACCAAATTTGTGATCGCCGATAATCCGCAGTGGTGGCAGGCGTTTCTCAAAGAGAATGTCTCGATTCTGGCAATGAATGAAGAAGAAGCGGAAGCGCTGACCGGCGAAAACGACCCGCTGCTGGCGGCGGATAAGGCGCTGGACTGGGTCGACCTGGTGTTATGCACCGCCGGGCCGATAGGGTTATATATGGCAGGCTTCACCGAAGAGGAAGCAAAACGTAAAACCCAGCATCCTCTGCTGCCGGGGGCTATTGCTGAATTTAACCAGTATGAATTTAGCCGGGCAATGCGCCATAAAGATTGTACTAATCCGCTGCGCGTTTATTCGCATATTGCGCCGTATATGGGCGGGCCGGAAAAAATCATGAACACCAACGGCGCGGGCGATGGCGCGCTGGCGGCGCTGCTGCACGATATTACGGCGAACAGTTACCATCGTAGCAACGTACCGAACTCCAGTAAGCACAAATTCACCTGGCTGACCTATTCGTCGCTGGCGCAGGTGTGTAAATATGCTAACCGTGTCAGTTATCAGGTACTGAACCAGCATTCTCCGCGTCTGACACGCGGGCTGCCGGAGCGTGAGGACAGCCTGGAAGAGTCGTACTGGGATCGCTAATCTGGCTTGCCCGATAGCGCTGCGCGCATCGGGCCGTCCGGCAAACCCTTAACTGGCGACGACTTCACCTGCGGGCGGCGTTTCAAGCAGTTCCAACATCGCCCGGGCAATTTCTCGCTCGCCCATCACTACCTGATTGGCTCCCCGCTCGGTAATATATTTCACTTCATCATCATAGTGCGCGCGGGCGATTATCTCGATATCAGGACTTTTTTCCCGCGCTGAGGCGACAATCTCGCCGGCTTCGTAACCGTTGGGGATGGTCAACAACAGCCAGCGGGCGCAGTCCAGATGCGCCAGATTCATGATTTCTTCGTTAGCGGCGTTGCCCAGCACGGCGCGAATCCCGCGTTCGCGCAGCTCATCCACGCGGGTACGGGACGTTTCGATAACCACCAGCGGAATCCCCGCCGCCAGTAATTTTTCTCCCAGCAGACTGCCTACGCGGCCAAAACCCACCAGCAGGGCATGATTACAGATATCCACCGGAATTTGCTTCTCTTCTTCGATAGCCTCTTCCAGAGTTTGCTCTTCCAGCGTTTCGGTTTTCGCCAGATACTTCTCCAGCAGGGTAAACAGTACGGGATTAAGCATAATCGACAAAATAGCGCCTGCCAGCACCAGGTTCTGTCCCGCTTGCGGCAGCAGGTTGAGCGCCATGCCGAGTCCGGCGAGAATAAAGGCGAACTCGCCGATTTGCGCCAGGCTGGCTGCAATGGTCAGCGCGGTTCGCGGCGAGTGGCCGAACATACGCACCAGGAAAAACGCAGCGATCGATTTACCAAAGACGATAATGGCAAGCGTCGCCAGCACCGCCAGCGGCTGTTGGATCAAGACTAACGGATCGAACAACATGCCGACGGAAACAAAAAACAGGACGGCAAAGGCGTCGCGCAGCGGCAACGTATCGTGCGCCGCCCGGTGACTCAGTTCCGACTCATTAAGCACCATTCCAGCGAAGAACGCGCCCAGCGCAAAAGAGACGTCAAACAGTTCTACCGCGCCAAACGCAATGCCTAACGCCAGGGCCAGTACGGAAAGGGTAAATAATTCGCGCGAGCCGGTGGCGGCGCTGCGGGCCATAATCCACGGCACCAGGCGGCGTCCGACCAGCATCATGATGGCGATAAACGCTACCACTTTACCAATGGTTATCCCCATATCGACTGCCAGCGAGGCTATGCCGACATCGCCTTTTTCCACCATGCCGGCAACGGCGGGCAGCAAGACCAGCGTCAGCACCATCACCAGATCTTCGACAATCAGCCAGCCGATGGCGATTTGCCCGCGCTGGCTATCAAGGAGTTGTCGCTCCTCAAGCGCGCGCAGCAGGACGACGGTACTGGCGGTAGACAGACAGAGCCCAAAAACGATGCCGGTCATTAATGACCATCCCAGCACGGCGGAAAGCGCCATACCCAGCAGCGTCGCCACCGCTATCTGAGCGACAGCGCCGGGAATGGCGATAGACTTTACCGCCATCAAATCCTTCAGCGAAAAATGCAGCCCGACGCCGAACATCAATAGAATCACGCCGAGCTCCGCCAGCTCCGGCGCCAGTTTGGTATCCGCAACAAAACCAGGGGTAAAAGGTCCCGCCAGAACGCCCGCTAACAGATATCCCACCAGTGGAGAAATACGCAATTTGTTGGCAATCATGCCGAGAATAAAAGCGAGCACAAGGCCGCCGACAATGGTGGTGATAAGCGGGGTAGCGTGATGCATTCCGTCTCCTTTGGTTGCTGGACTCCAAAACTCCGGGTAATAGTTTATGACAATTTCAATCAGGATGTTTATAAAAAATGGTTGTGTTTTATAAAAAGATACGATCTGAAGGCAAAAAGAGCACGGAACGTAAAAGTGATAAGTATGGGATGGACAAAGCAAGATGGCATCAGGATGTACAGGCGGTTAAAGCGTACCTTTAACCGCCATAAAATCACGCTTTATGTCGATTATCAGGTAAGAATATGGTCAGTATCCCCAGAAGCGGCAGGAAAGCACAGATTTTATAAACTAAATAGATACTGGTATGGTCGGCAATCAGCCCCAACACCGCTGCGCCCAGGCCTCCCATTCCGAAGGCAAACCCGAAAAACAGGCCGGAAACCATACCGATGCGTCCTGGCAGCAGCTCCTGGGCATACACCAGAATGGCGGAAAACGCCGACGCGAGAATAAAGCCGATAATCACCGTTAAAATCCCCGTCCAGTACAGCGTGGCGTAGGGTAAAACAAGGGTAAACGGCGCGACGCCGAGAATAGAGCCCCATATCACATATTTTCTGCCGATTTTATCGCCCACCGGCCCGCCGATTACCGTCCCGGCAGCCACCGCAAACAGGAAGGCAAACAGATGGAGCTGCGCGTTTTGTATTGATAATCCGAATTTTTGCATCAGATAAAAGGTGTAATAGCTACTGATGCTCGCCATATAAAAATATTTCGAGAAAATGAGTAGCAATAACACGCTGACCGCCAGCACGACTTTATTGCGCGGCAGCGGGTTAGCGATTATCGCTTTTGGCTTGCCTTTCGCTATCCGGTGCTGGGCTGCATACCAGCGGCTGATCTGCGCCAGCACCACGATCGCCAGCAGCGCGGCCAGCACAAACCAGGCGACATTCCCTTTGCCATAGGGCGCGATAATCACGGCGGCCAGCAGCGGGCCCAATGAACTGCCGAAGTTTCCGCCGACCTGGAAGATAGACTGCGCCAGACCATGACGTCCGCCGGAGGCCATGCGCGCCACGCGGGACGATTCCGGGTGAAAAACGGACGAGCCGGTACCCACCAGCGCCGCAGCGAGCAATACGCCGCCAAAACTTCCCGCCATTGCCAGCAGTACCAGCCCGCTCAGGGTAAAACACATGCCGACAGGCAGCGACCACGGCATGGGATACTTATCCGTCCAGTAGCCGACGACCGGTTGCAGTAGCGATGAGGCGAGCTGGAACGTCAGGGTGATCAAACCTATCTGGACGAAAGTCAGCGAAAACTCCGCCTGCAACAGGGGATAAATGGCTAAGATTAGCGACTGGATCATATCGTTCAGCAGATGGGAAAGACTGATCGCGCCCAAAATACCAAACGAAGTACGTGCTTTAGCGGCCGCTGCGGGCGCGCCGGCTAACGGCTGGGTTGGTTCACTCATGGCCATAGAAAGTCACTTAAATTTTATGCGATGTTGGAGATAGTAGGATGTGTAATTATTACTTGCCTAACATACCTGTGAAATGTGTTTGAAGGAAGTCTCAATTCTGAAAACATATTTGTCTATTATTGCAAGGAAAGGTAATTTCTGCGGTTGATATTGAGTCAGGGAGAGAAAGATGAAATTTTTGAAACGGGGTGTGGCGCTGGCGTTACTGGCGGCGTTCGCGCTGACGACTCAGCCTGCACAGGCTTACGAAAAAGATAAAACCTATAAAATTACTATCCTGCATACCAACGATCACCACGGTCACTTCTGGCGCAGCGAATATGGCGAATATGGTCTGGCGGCGCAAAAAACGCTGGTGGACAGTATCCGTAAAGAGGTGGCGCAAGAGGGGGGAAGCGTCCTGTTGTTATCCGGCGGCGACATTAATACCGGGGTGCCGGAATCCGATCTCCAGGATGCGGAGCCCGATTTCCGCGGGATGAATCTGATTCGCTACGACGCTATGGCCGTCGGTAATCATGAATTTGATAACCCGCTCACCGTATTGCGCCAGCAGGAAAAGTGGGCGAAGTTTCCCTTTCTTTCCGCCAATATTTATCAAAAAAGTACCGGCGAGCGTCTGTTTAAGCCGTGGGCTATTTTTATACGCCAGGATATAAAAATCGCGGTAATCGGCTTAACCACCGATGACACGGCGAAAATAGGCAACCCGGAATATTTCACTGATATTGAGTTTCGTAAACCTGCTGAAGAAGCAAAGGTGGTGATTCAGGAACTTAATATGAATGAAAAACCGGACGTGATTATCGCGACCACGCATATGGGACATTATGACAACGGCGATCACGGTTCGAATGCGCCGGGCGACGTTGAGATGGCGCGTAGCCTGCCTGCCGGTTCGCTGGCGATGATTGTGGGCGGTCACTCACAAGACCCGGTATGCATGGCGTCGGAAAATAAAAAACAGGTGAATTACGTACCGGGAACGCCCTGCGCGCCGGATAAGCAAAATGGCATCTGGATCGTGCAGGCGCATGAGTGGGGTAAATATGTGGGCCGCGCGGATTTCGAATTCCGTAACGGCGAGATGAAAATGGTTAACTACCAGCTTATTCCGGTAAATCTCAAGAAAAAAGTGACCTGGGATAACGGGAAAAGCGAGCGTGTACTTTACACGCCGGAAATCGCCGAAAATCCGCAAATGCTCTCGTTATTAACGCCGTTCCAGAATAAAGGTAAAGCGCAACTGGAGGTGAAAATTGGTAGCGTGAATGGCCTTCTTGAAGGCGATCGCAGTAAGGTCAGATTTGTCCAGACCAATATGGGACGGGTGATTCTGGCTGCGCAGATCGCGCGCACCGGTGCCGATTTTGGCGTGATGAGCGGCGGCGGTATTCGCGACTCGATTGAGGCGGGAGATATTACCTATAAAAGCGTGCTCAAGGTACAGCCATTCGGCAACATTGTGGTGTATGCCGATATGAGTGGCAAAGAGGTGGTTGATTATCTCACCGCCGTAGCGCAGATGAAGCCGGACTCCGGCGCCTATCCACAGTTCGCCAATGTGAGCTTTGTCGCCAAAGAGGGCAAGCTCACCGATCTGAAAATCAAAGGCGAGCCTGTTGATCCGGCCAAAACCTATCGCATGGCGACGCTGAGTTTCAACGCCACGGGCGGCGATGGTTATCCGCGCATCGATAACAAACCGGGATACGTGAATACCGGGTTTATTGACGCGGAAGTGCTGAAAGAGTTTATTCAGCAAAATTCACCGCTGGATGCGGCGGCGTTTACGCCAAAAGGCGAGGTGAGCTGGCTGTAGCGGTACGGATAGCCATTTCTGCCTGATGGCGCGCAGCCTTAAGGCCTACGGATTATGTCTGCTGTAGGCCGGATAAGGCGTTTGCGCCGCTATCCGGCAATGTATTTTACGCAGGCTTAATCCCGACGCGCGATATCAGCGAATTTAGCACCCAGTATGGCGGCCAAATCGTCAGCCGCCAGTTCAATATCCAGCCCGCGTTTACCACCGGAAACATAAATAGTGGCAAACGTGCGGGCTGGCGCGTCAATCAGCGTGGGCAGCCGTTTCTTCTGTCCCAGCGGACTGATCCCGCCGACCAGATATCCCGTGGTGCGTTGCGCCACCATCGGGTCGGCCATATCGACCTTTTTCGCGCCCAGAGCTTTGGCGACTTTTTTCAAATCCAGCTGCCCGGCTACAGGCGTCACGGCGACGGCCAGTTGCTTCATATCGCCATTCACGGCAACCAAAAGCGTTTTATACACCTGATCGGCGTTTAGCCCGAGCTTACGCACCACTTCATCGCCAAAGTTAGTTTCATTCGGATCGTGATCGTAGGTGTGAATGTTAAACGGAATCTTATTCTTTTCGAGTAACTTAACTGCGGGTGTCATAACGTTCCTTCTTACTACAGACGTGATTTGCCATCAGCATACGCCCGAAAGCGGACTAAAAAATAGTATAATCTTGTGCATTAGGTCTTGGCAGTTGCGGCAACTTTGAGCGACAATCTGAAGATCCGAAGCGAAAGCGTCGGGATAATAATAACGATGAAATTCCTCTTTGACGGGCCAATAGCGATATTGGCCATTTTTTTATTTCAATATTTGCGGTAGGTTGCCTTCGCCGTACAGATGTAGCGCCCCTACGGCTACCACGTAGCGTCCCGGCGGCAGTGCCAGCAGCGCGTCGCGCCAGGCTTCATTGCGTTTCACCATCAGTACATCATACAGCGGTTGGCTAAACGTTCTGGGGAGCGAAGCGCCGACGCTGGTCGGCGGCTGTTCAAGCCACCAGCCGATCATCACCTGCAAAAGCCGTGCGTTGGTGTGCCAGTGCGTCAGCGTGTCGTCGAGCAGCGCCATCCCGCCATCGGGCAGATCGCATAGTAGTTCGAGCTGGTGTTTCGCCCCTTCCAGCTCTTGCACCGGCAGCGACATTTCGCGGGCAGCCTGTAATAGCTGATAATCAATGCCATAGTCCGGGCGCAATCCCAGCCGTTGCGCCTGCGTGGCCTGTAGCACCATAGCTATCTGCCATAAAGGTTGATTATCAAAATGGATCAGCGGCATACCCAACTCGCTGACCCGTTTTTCCAGTGCGCTTAGCTGCCCGGCGCTGAGACGTTCGACCAACGGCGGGCATTTGGGGAGATTGCTGAATGGCGTTTCGTTACCAGAAATATCCGCTTCAACGACCAGCGCATCGGCCTGGCGTAGCTTTTTCACCAGCTTTGCTGGAAGAGGAGCCATATCGCGCGTCCCCATATGAATACTGCCAACCAGATGCAGATGACGACCGCCGGGCAGGGAGAGATCGATAGCAGGCCAACTATTTGGGGTACCACGCAGCGCGCGCCATAAACGTTTAAGTTGATTTAATAGCTCCATACGCGCTCCCTTTGAAAAAGCTCATGCTAGCGCGTTGGAGAAAAGGGCGCAATGCGCCCTGACGGGACGTCAACGATCGGTCGGGTTATTCGCTGCCGTCGAGATAGGCCGTTCTGGCGATGGTCATTTCAAGCTGGCATGTATAAATACTGATGCGCTTTTCAGCAGGTATGGCCTCGGATTTTGCATCGCTAAGTTTGCCGCACTGCTGCTCTTTTTTTGTCACCCAGACTCGCTGCTCTTGTTTTAATGCCGTTCGGGCAGAGGCGGGTAGTGAATTCCAGACCTGATTAAGCTCGCGATCTCTACTCTCAAATTTCTTTGCTGCGATTTCAATCAGTGAGCTATTTTTTTTCTTTATGAGGTTATCACCAGATACCGTCATTCTTGCCATTACATAAATAGACCACGTCAATTTATAAATTTTTTTCACAGGGGTGACGACAATATCTTTGTTGTTGTCAGCAAGCTGGATATTGTAGTTAACCTCTTTCCAGGTCATCGTATTATTTATTACCTGGCTGTTTTCTTGTGAAATATAGGATAGAGTATCTGGTAAGTCTTTCATTAATTTAAGAAATGGCTGAGGAATATCTATGGTGACGGTAGCCGAGCAAGTTCGTAGGTTAGCATTTTCTGGTTGAGGGTTCTGCGTTATTACATCACTGAATTGAACAGGAATAGCCCGGAGTTGCTGCTCGTACTGAGTCTGGGGGATATCGAAGAAAAGCGTGGAGGGCGCTTTAATATAGCTTTGCTGTAAACGACCTAATGCTTCATTATAGATCCACTCTTTTGCCGCCGTGACTGCATTATCGTTGCCACATTTTAACTCTGGAGTGGAATCAAATAACCCTGCATAACTAACTGCGGGAGAAAGCAGGAAAAGAAGCGTAACTGCTTTTCTAAACATAAATAACACATCCTTATGATTCAAAAAAAACATTATAAAATGTTGTTTTTTATTTTTCTACAGGATGTGCGGTTAAATTTTTATATATTGATACGGTAAATTACTGATGGCTTAATAATATATCAGGCAGCTAATGCTGCCTGATATATACCCTTCATACTTCAAGTTGCTTATGTGTTGGCTACGCTCGCTCACCCCAGTCACATAGTTATCTATGCTCCTGGGGACTCACTCCCTTGCCGCCTTTAAGCAACTCGAATTATTTTGGGTATAGACTTTTTACGCTTTCGGTTTAAAGCGCAATAGCCGGTTGGCATTGCTCACGACGGTAATGGAAGACAGCGCCATTGCCGCACCCGCTACTACCGGGTTTAACAAGGTACCGGTAAACGGCCACAGAATACCGGCGGCCACCGGGATACCAATGCTGTTGTAGATAAATGCGCCAAGCAGGTTTTGCTTCATATTGCGCAACGTCGCGCGCGAAATGGCCAGCGCATCCGCCACGCCCATCAGACTATGGCGCATCAGCGTAATCGCCGCGGTTTCAATCGCCACATCGCTGCCGCCGCCCATCGCGATACCGACGTCCGCCTGCGCCAGCGCGGGCGCATCGTTGATACCATCGCCGACCATCGCAACCTGACGACCCTGGCTTTGCAGACGTTTAATCGCATCGGCTTTGCCATCCGGCAGAACGCCCGCAATCACTTCATCAATACCCGCTTCTTTGGCAATCGCGTTAGCCGTCGTTGGGTTATCCCCGGTGAGCATTACCAGACGGTATCCGGCGTTGTGCAGGCGTTCAAGCGCGGCAATACTATCGCTGCGCAATGGATCGCGTACCGCCAGTAACGCCGCCGCTTTACCGTCAATCGCCAGCAGGACCGGAGTAGAGCCTTGCGAGGCCTGCGCGGTGATTTCCGCCGTCATATCATCCGTGGCGACGTGCTGTTCGTTCAGCAACGCCTGGTTCCCCAGAAGCAGTTGATGACCTTCTGCTTCACCGCTGACGCCCAGTCCGCGCAGCGTTCTGAAACCGTTCACCTGAGGCAGTTTATCGTCGCCGGCTTTTTCCAGAATCGCATGGGCCAGCGGGTGGCTGGAGCCTTGTTCGAGCGCGGCTGCCAGACGTAATGCCTGAGCTTCCTCAACGCCGTTAAAGGTTTTTACCGCCACCACTTGCGGCTTGCCTTCCGTCAGCGTCCCGGTTTTATCAAAAACGAGGGTATCCAACGTACTGGCGCGTTGCAGGGCATCGGCGTCGCGTACCAGCACGCCGAATTCGGCAGCGCGGCCTACGCCGGAAATAATCGACATTGGCGTCGCCAGGCCTAATGCGCAAGGGCAGGCGATAATCAGTACGGTGGTGGCGATGACCAGCGTATAAACAATTTGCGGCGCCGGTCCGAAGAAATACCAGATAGCGGCGCTGAACAGCGCAATGGCCACGACGACGGGAACGAATACCGCGGAGATTTTATCGGCCAGTTGGCCAATTTCCGGTTTACTGCTTTGCGCCTGGCGTACCATGCGAATAATGCGTGACAGCGTGGTATGACTGCCCACCGCACTGGCGCGGAACAGGACGCTGCCGTCCTGGACGACGGTGCCGGCATGAACGCTATCGCCTTCGCCTTTTTGCTGCGGAATGGGTTCGCCGGTCAGCATGGCTTCATCAAGCCACGCTTCGCCCTGGGTAATTTCGCCATCCACCGGCACGCGATCGCCGGTAGTGAGCCGCAACAGCATCCCTGGCTGAACGTCCGCCAACGGGACGCTTTTTTCGCCGTCTTCTGTCACGACGCGTGCGGTGGGCGGGGTGAGATCGAGTAATTTTTCCAGCGCTTTTGAGGAACGCTGACGGGCGCGCGCTTCCAGCATGTGTCCGAGATTAATCAGACCGATAATCATCGCGCTGGCTTCGTAATAGAGGTGCCGCGCTTCCATCGGGAACCACTGCGGCCACAGGTTGACGCTCATGGAGTAGAGCCAGGCGACCCCGGTGCCGAGCGCCACCAGCGTATCCATCGTCGCCGTGCCGTTCAGCAGGCTTTTCCACGCGTTACGGTAAAAATGACCGCCCGCAAAGACCATCACCGCAAGCGTGATCAGGCCAATAGCCAGCCACAGGCTGCGGTTGTCGCC
Source organism: Salmonella sp. 2018103 (assembly GCF_026247685.1). Taxonomy (NCBI): domain Bacteria; kingdom Pseudomonadati; phylum Pseudomonadota; class Gammaproteobacteria; order Enterobacterales; family Enterobacteriaceae; genus Salmonella; species Salmonella sp. 2018103. The sequence continues at coordinate 3,273,681 of NZ_CP111029.1, read as the reverse complement.
GGTCACCATCATGTTATCGCCGATCATCCCCCAGACCATGACCGGTATACCGACCGCCAGAGCGACGATGGCCTGCCAGCGAAAACGTTTCATGGTGGCGATGGCGGTTTCCTGCTGGCGCTCGCGGCGTTTGATGTCATCTTCAATCGCCTCTGCGCCGTAGCCGGCTTTTTCCACCGCCTGCACTAAATCAGCGGCGGACGCGCTGCCCATCACCAGCGCAGTGCGTTCCGCCAGGTTTACCCGTGCCTGCGTGACGCCCGGTACGCTTTGTAGCGCATGTTGTACGCGGGTGACACAACTGGCGCAGCTCATGCCGCTTAACAGCAACTGTTGGCTTTCTTCATCGGCCGTCGCTACCGGAAGCTCATGAGGAACCGCTGCCAGTGCTTCCGACGGGATTGATGACTCCGTCAGCGGTTTAGCCTTTGGGTGGCTTAACGTCGCGCCATACCCGGCTTGTTTGATGGTTTCAATTAACGCGTCCGCACTGGCGGTACCGGTAACGTGCGCTTCGGTTACGGTAACGTCCGCCAGCTCAACATCCGGACGTTGTTCAAGACTTTCTTTCACGCGTTTAACGCAATGACCGCAGGACAAACCGTCCAGGGTCAGGTCGATAGTTTGAGACATAGTAAAAACTCCTTTATGATTGGTCATCAATTCATTGACCTTAGTAATCGTAGTGACTCACTGTGATAAAGGTTAAACCTTCCAGCAAGGTTAAGGTCAAGGGGGAAATATGAATATTAGCGATGTGGCGAAAAAAACCGGTTTAACCAGCAAAGCCATTCGGTTTTATGAAGAGAAAGGGCTGGTGACGCCGCCATTACGTAGCGAAAATGGTTATCGCACCTACACGCAGAAGCATTTAAACGAGCTGACGTTGCTGCGACAGGCGAGGCAGGTGGGGTTTAATCTGGAAGAGTGTGGCGAACTGGTCAATCTGTTTAACGATCCGCGACGCCATAGCGCAGATGTGAAAAAGCGGACGCTGGAAAAGGTCGCGGAGATCGAGCGCCATATCAGCGAGCTGCAATCAATGCGCGATCAACTGCTGGCGCTGGCGGAGAGTTGTCCCGGCGATGACAGCGCCGACTGCCCGATTATTGATAATCTTTCCGGCTGCTGTCATCACAAGGCGCAAAAGCCACGTTGATTAAACGGCGCGAATGCGTAAGGTGATGCCTTCCACGGCGATCACTTCGACATGCGTACCTGCGCGCAGGTCTTCGTCAGCGCATACCGGCCACGAGCTGTCGCCGACACGCATATGACCCCGTCCGTTCACTAACGCGGCATCAAGCATAAACCGGCGGCCTACCAGTTGTTGTCCGCGTTGGTTAAGGCGGCTGTCGGTCGGCTTTTGTTCCCGCACGCGACGCGCCAGCCAGCGCCACCAAAGCCAGGCCGCCAGTAACGTTAAGGCCGCAAACAGCACGCCCTGCCATTCCCAGCCGAGCGGTAAGAGCCAGACGGTTAAGCCGGTAATCACTGCCGCCACGCCGCTCCACAGCAAATAGCCGTTACCGCCGAGCATTTCCGCGGCCAACAACAGGCCGCCGAGGCTAAGCCAGAAGATATGCGGATGTACCAGAATCATCGCTATCATGCTTTTTTCCGTTCGCTGGCGCTGTCCTTAACCAGCTCGCTGATCCCGGCGATAGCGCCCATCAGACTGCTGGCATCCAGCGGCATCATGACCACTTTGCTGTTATTTGCCGAGCCGATTTGCTGTAACGCTTCGGTGTATTTCTGCGCCACGAAGTAGTTTATCGCCTGAATATCCCCGGCGGCGATGGCTTCAGACACCATCTGCGTAGCGCGGGCTTCCGCTTCGGCGGAACGTTCGCGGGCTTCCGCCTGCAGGAAAGCGGACTGACGTTCGCCTTCGGCTTTCAGAATCTGCGACTGTTTTTCCCCCTCGGCTTTCAGTATTTCCGCCTGACGTACCCCTTCGGCCTCAAGGATATAGGCGCGTTTGGTACGTTCCGCTTTCATCTGGGCGTTCATCGAGGAGATCAATTCCGCGGGCGGGCGGACATCGCGAATTTCGATACGGGTAACTTTAATTCCCCACGGATTGGTGGCTTCATCGACAATATGCAGCAGCCGCGTGTTGATGCTGTCGCGCTGGGAGAGCATTTCATCCAGCTCCATCGAACCGAGCACCGTACGGATATTGGTCATGGTCAGGTTAATGATCGCCAGTTCCAGGTTACTGACTTCATAAGCGGCGCGCGGCGCATCGATAACCTGAATAAAACAGACCGCATCGATAGTGACGTTGGCGTTATCTTTTGAGATCACCTCCTGCGACGGAATATCCAGCACTTGCTCCATCATATTGATCTTGCGGCCAATTCTGTCCATAAATGGTACAACAAGGCTTAATCCCGGCTGCAGGGTTTTGGTGTAACGTCCAAAGCGCTCCACCGTCCACTGGTATCCCTGCGGAACGATTTTGACGCCCGCGCCGACGATCACCAGCGCGACGAAAATGAGAATAGGGATAAGAATGAGCATAGCTAAACCTCCTGTTGCGTTGTCCATAAACCGATTTTGCTGACGAATTAAGCGAATTATACCTGATTCAGTAAAGCATGTTCCCCCCTTATTAATTACAGGGATACACTATCGCTATAAAAATATGAACAACGGATGCGCAATAAATGACAGAACGTAGCATGTTGCTTGAGTTAAAGCAGGTCGGTTACCGGACTGCGACGACAAAAATAGTGAATAACATCAGTTTTACGCTGCAACGCGGCGAATTTAAGTTAATTACCGGTCCTTCTGGCTGCGGAAAAAGTACGTTGTTGAAAATGGTGGCCTCGTTAATAAGCCCTGATATCGGCATGATTCTTTTTGAGGGGCAGGATATTACTACTCTGAGTCCGGAAGCCTATCGCCAGCAGGTTTCTTATTGCGCTCAGACGCCAGCGCTATTTGGCGATACGGTTTACGATAACCTGATTTTTCCCTGGCAAATTCGCCATCAGCGCCCGCAGCCGACAGCCTTCGCAGACGATCTGGCGCGTTTTGAACTGCCGGAGACGATTCTGCAAAAACCGATTGCCGCGCTTTCCGGCGGGGAAAAACAGCGTATTGCTCTAATTCGTAATCTACAGTTTCTGCCGAAAATACTGTTACTCGACGAAATAACCAGCGCGCTGGATGAACATAACAAACGGAATGTGAATGATATTATTCATCGCTATGTTCGCGATAAGCAGGTCGCTGTCTTGTGGGTAACGCATGATAAAGATGAAATTCAACACGCGGATAAGGTGATAACGTTAACGCCATCTGCCGGAGAGATGCAGGAGGCGCGTTATGAACGAGCATAATATTACCAATACCTCGCTGGCGTTATCGATGCTGCTGGTGGTGGTCGCGATGCTCATCAGTCACAAGGAAAAGCTGGCGCTGGAAAAAGATATTCTGTGGAGCGTATGCCGGGCGGTGATACAGCTCATTATTGTCGGCTATGTACTGAAATACATCTTTGGCGTTAATCATGCCGCCCTGACGCTGCTGATGGTGCTGTTCATCTGTTTTAACGCCGCCTGGAACGCGCAAAAGCGCAGTAAATATATCGATAAGGCATTTCTCTCCTCGTTTATCGCCATCACCGTCGGCGCCGGACTAACGCTGACGGTACTGGTGCTTACCGGTTCGATTGAATTTGCGCCGATGCAGGTGATTCCCATCGCTGGCATGGTCGCCGGTAATGCGATGGTAGCGGTAGGGCTGTGCTACAACCAACTGGGGCTACGTTTTCATAGCGAGCAGCAGCAAATACAGGAAAAGTTAAGTTTGGGCGCAACGCCGAAAATGGCCTCCGCCGGGCTTATCCGCGATAGCATCCGCGCATCGCTTATCCCGACGATCGACTCGGCAAAGACCGTTGGGCTGGTGAGCCTGCCGGGGATGATGTCCGGGCTGATTTTTGCCGGGATCGATCCGGTAAAAGCGATTAAATATCAAATTATGGTAACGTTTATGCTGTTGTCGACAGCCAGCCTGTCTACCATCATTGCCTGCTATTTAACCTACCGGAAGTTCTATAATTCGCGTCATCAGTTGGTAGTGATGCCGCTCAAGAAATCATGATAGTTGCCGGATGATGGCGCAAGCGCCTTATCCGGCCTGAGGACGACAGGTAGGCCAGATAAGCGCGCCATCAGGCAAGAGAGGATTAATACAGTAACGCGTACAACTGGCGGCGGTATTTCGACGCCAGCGCGTCGCCGGTGCCGAGCGCGGCAAGGATCTCCTGGAAGGTTTTGCGCGTCTGTCCCTCGGCGGCGGCAAGATCTTTTCTCAGATGGCTGAACAGCAATTCCAGCGCTTCTTCATTACGTCCGACCTGGTGCAACTGCAACGCCAGTTGCGTTGCCAAAGCCGCATCCTGCGGATTCTCCGCGACTTGCTGCTGAAGTTGCTGAATTTCCGGCGTATCCGCCGCCTGTTTAAGCAGTTCGATCTGCGCAACCAGCCCCTGATAACGGGTATCCTGATCCTGTAGCGGGATAGTTTTTAATACCGCTTCGGACTCTTCAGAGCGGTTCAGCGCAATTTGCGCTTCCGCCAGTAACAGGCCAATCTCACTGTTCTGCGAAGAGAGCTGCCAGGCGTCTTTGAGCAACGGCAGCGCGTCAATGTAGTTGCCCTCCTGCATTAACTGCATCGCTTGTTGCGCTTTTAGCTCTTCTTCACGCGGCAGTACTTTATCCAGCAGAGCGCGGATCGCCTCTTCCGGCTGCGGTCCCTGGAAACCATCGACCGGTTGGCCATTCTGGAACAGATAGACTGTCGGGATGGCGCGCAGACCAAACTGAGCGGCGATCATCTGTTCGGCGTCGCAGTCCAGCTTTGCCAGAATAAACTGACCGTGGTACTGGGCAGCCAGACTTTCCAGCACTGGCGTTAATTGCAGACAGTGTTGGCTGCGTTCAGACCAGAAATAGAACAGTACCGGCGTGGTCATGGACTGCTCTAAGGTCTGCTGCAGGTTGGATTCATTAATATTGACAATGTTCTGTACGGACATGGCGTCGCTCTCTTTTGTCTGTGTCACGTTTACATGGGGGCTGACGGGCGCGCTTCAACTCAGCTTTGTAAAATTTTATCCAGCATCCGGCCCGGCAATAGGCGTTTCAGCGCCATCACTGCCCAGGTGACCAGCGTAACGGGATAGCGCAGCTTGGGTTTATCGCTTGCAAAAGCATGACGTACTTTCGCTACTACCGCGTCAGGATCGCGGGTGAAACGTGCGGCGATGCCGGGATTTTCTACCGGTTTATCACGCTGCGTCTGGTTAACGTTATCCGTAAAACGGGTACGAATCGGCCCCGGTTCTATCAGGCTCACTTTAATGCCTGTGTGCCGTAGCTCCATACGTAGCGCGTCAGACCAGGCTTCGAGCGCATATTTGCTGGCGGCGTAAGCGCCGCGCCCTGGGGTGGAAATCAGCCCCATCACCGATGAGGTCATCACAATGCGTCCTTCGCCATGCGGCAACATGGCGGGAAGTAAGCGCATAGTAAGCTGATGCGCGCCGAAGAAATTACTGGAAAACTGTTGCTCCATCTGCTCACGGCTGATGGTGGAAAGGGGGCCATACACGCCGTAGCCGGCATTGTTAAAGATCCCATACAGACGATTATCGGTCAGGGCGATCACTTCATCGGCGGCACGATCCACGCTTTCAGGGGAGTCGAGATCGATCAACACGCCGGTAAATCCCATACTGTTCATCCGGGCGACATCATCAGGTTTGCGGCAGCCCGCCAGGATTTGAAAGCCCTGGCGTTTAAGTTCAAGCGCGCTATCCAGACCGATTCCGCTGGAACATCCTGTTATTAAGACCGATTTTTGCATAACTTTACCTGTCAGGATCTCCGTTGATTTAAGAGTCGTGGTTAACTATATCCGTCATACTTCAAGTTGCCTGTGCGTTCGTTTACTCCAGTCACATAGGTATCTATGCTCCTGGACATTCTCTTACGTGCCGCCTTCATGCAACTCGAATTATTCAGGAGAGAAAAGGGGTCAACTGCTTCGCCATCCAGTCGGCAATAAACGGCTGGGCGTCGCGGTTGGGATGAATGCCGTCATCCTGCATCCACTGCGGTTTCAGATATACCTCTTCCATAAAAAACGGTAACAGAGGAATATCGAACTCTTTGGCGAGCTTAGGATAAATGGCGCTAAAGGATTCATTATAACGGCGACCGTAGTTAGCGGGCAGATGAATTTGCATCAGTAACGGTTGGGCATCGGCGGCTTTCACCGTCTGAATGATTTTACGTAGCGTCTGTTCGGTTTGCGCAGCCGCAAAACCGCGTAGGCCATCGTTGCCGCCAAGCTCCACCACTACCCAGCGCGGGTGATGCTGTTGCAACAGTGCCGGCAAACGCGCCAGTCCCTGCTGCGAGGTATCTCCGCTTATACTGGCATTAACGACCGACGTTTTGTTTTGCCATTTATCATTAAGGAGCGACGGCCATGCCGCGCTGGCGGCCATACGGTAACCGGCGCTGAGGCTATCGCCCAGAATTAATAAGGTGTCTGCGGCGGCGGCACGGAAAGTTAACAGGATCAAAAACAGGAAGGGCAAATGCCAGCGGAAAACAGTGTTGAAGTTCATCGTCTCAGGAAGTCCGTCGGTCAGGGTGAGCATGAGCTTTCCATCCTTACCGGAGTTGAACTGGTTGTCAAACGCGGCGAAACCATTGCGCTGATTGGCGAATCAGGATCGGGAAAATCTACGCTGCTGGCGATTCTCGCCGGACTGGATGACGGCAGTAGCGGAGAGGTCAGTCTGGTGGGGAAACCGCTTCACCAGATGGACGAAGAGGCGCGGGCGCAGCTTCGCGCTCAGCATGTCGGTTTTGTTTTTCAATCCTTCATGCTTATTCCTACGCTTAACGCGCTGGAAAACGTTGAGCTACCGGCCCTGCTACGCGGTGAAAACAGCGGTCAGAGTAAGGCGGGGGCGAAAGCGCTGCTCGAACAACTGGGACTGGGAAAACGGCTTGACCACCTTCCGGCACAGCTTTCCGGCGGCGAACAGCAGCGCGTAGCGCTGGCGCGCGCGTTTAACGGGCGTCCTGATGTGCTGTTTGCCGATGAGCCGACGGGCAACCTCGACCGCCAGACCGGAGATAAAATCGCCGACCTGCTATTTTCGCTTAACCGCGAACACGGCACCACACTGATTCTGGTGACGCACGACCCGGCGCTGGCGGCGCGCTGCGACCGGCGGCTGCGGTTGGTCAACGGTCAGTTACAGGAGGAGGCATGATAGCTCGCTGGTTCTGGCGCGAATGGCGCTCGCCGTCGCTGATTATTGTCTGGCTGGCGTTGAGCCTGGCGGTGGCCTGCGTACTGGCGCTCGGCAGTATCAGCGACCGGATGGAAAAAGGGTTAAGTCAGCAAAGCCGTGAGTTTATGGCAGGCGATCGGACGCTGCAAAGTTCGCGAGAGGTACCGAAAGCCTGGCTTGAAGAGGCGCGTAAACGCGGCCTTAACGTGGGCGAGCAGTTAACCTTTGCGACCATGACGTTTGCCGGCGATACGCCGCAACTGGCCAGCGTGAAGGCGGTAGATAGCGTTTATCCGATGTACGGCGAATTGCAAACCCGTCCAGGCGGAGTGAAACCGCAGCCGGGTAGCGTACTGCTGGCGCCGCGTCTGATGGCGCTGCTTAATTTGAAAACGGGCGATACCATTGATGTCGGCGACGTGACCTTGCGTATTGCCGGTGAAGTGGTGCAGGAGCCGGATTCCGGGTTTAACCCTTTTCAGATGGCGCCGCGTCTGATGATGAATATGGCCGATGTGGCAAAAACCGGTGCGATACAGCCGGGGAGTCGCGTGATGTGGAGGTATAAATTCGGCGGAACGCCGCAACAGCTTGCTGGCTATGAAAGCTGGCTGTTACCGCAGCTTAAACCGGAACATCGCTGGTACGGACTGGAGCAGGATGACGGGGCATTGGGGAAATCGCTCGAACGTTCGCAGCAGTTTTTGCTGCTTTCGGCGTTATTAACGCTACTGCTGGCGGTAGCTGCCGTCGCGGTGGCGATGAGCCATTACTGCCGTAGCCGCTACGATCTGGTGGCGATTTTAAAAACGTTGGGCGCGGGCCGGGCCCAGTTGCGTAAACTTATCATCGGACAGTGGTTGATGGTGCTGGGGCTTTCCGCCGTCACGGGAGGCGCGATTGGGTTACTGTTTGAAAACATATTGCTGGTGCTGCTAAAACCGGTATTGCCCGCCGATTTGCCGCCCGCCAGCCTGTGGCCCTGGCTGTGGGCGCTGGGTGCGATGACGGTCATCTCTCTGCTGGTCGGTTTACGACCTTATCGATTGTTGCTGGCGACCCAGCCGCTACGGGTGCTGCGCCGCGATGTTGTCGCTCGCGTCTGGCCGTTAAAAATTTATTTGCCTGTCGCCTGCGCCGTCGTGGTGGCGCTGCTCGCCGGATTGATGGGCGGAAGTATGCTGTTGTGGGCGGTTCTGGCGGGTGCAGTGATACTGGCGCTGCTGTGCGGTCTGGTGGGCTGGATGCTGCTTAACGTGCTGCGCGGCATGACGTTGACGTCGCTACCGCTGCGTCTGGCCGTCAGCCGACTTCTGCGTCAGCCGTGGTCAACGTTGAGTCAGCTTTCGGCGTTTTCGCTTTCGTTTATGCTGCTGGCGCTCTTGCTGGTGCTGCGCGGCGACCTCCTTGATCGCTGGCAACAGCAGCTCCCGCCGGAAAGCCCGAACTATTTCCTTATCAATATTGCTTCAGAGCAGGTCGCGCCGCTGAAAGCCTTTTTGGCGGAACATCAGGTGATTCCGCAGACGTTTTATCCGATTGTGCGGGCGCGGTTAACCAGGATAAATGGTAATCCGACGGAAGGTCAGCAGGATGAGTCGCTCAACCGTGAACTGAATTTGACCTGGCAGGATACGCGCCCGGCGCATAATCCGCTGGTCGCCGGTCACTGGCCGCCAAAACCGGGCGAAGTCTCTATGGAAGAGGGGCTGGCGAAGCGGTTGAACGTCAAACTCGGCGATAGCGTAACCTTTATGGGCGATACCCAGGCATTTAGCGCTAAAGTCACCAGCCTGCGTCAAGTGGACTGGGAAAGCCTGCGTCCCAACTTTTTCTTCATTTTTCCTTCCGGGGCGCTGGACGGGCAACCACAAAGCTGGTTGACCAGTTTTCGCTGGGAGAATGGCAACGGCATGTTAACGCAGCTTAACCGCGAGTTTCCTACCGTCAGCCTGTTAGATATCGGGGCGATCCTGAAACAGGTGGGACAGGTGCTGGAGCAGGTCAGCCGGGCGCTGGAGGTGATGGTTGTGCTAGTCACCCTCTGCGGCATGTTGCTATTACTGGCTCAGGTGCAGGTCGGGATGCGTCAGCGTCATCAGGAGCTGGTGGTGTGGCGCACGTTAGGAGCCGGAAAGAAACTGTTGCGTACCACACTCTGGTGCGAATTCGCCATGCTGGGATTAGTTGCCGGGCTGGTCGCCGCGATTGGCGCGGAAACGGCGCTGGCGATCTTACAAATCAACGTTTTTGATTTCCCCTGGGAGCCGGACTGGCGTTTATGGGGCGTACTGCCGTTTTGCGGCGCGCTGCTGCTTTCCGTATGCGGCGGCTGGCTTGGCGTTCGTTTGCTGAAAGGCAAAGCGCTATTCCGCCAGTTTAGCGGATGATTCATGATGTGAATAATTTCGCGCCGTTTTTTAAAACGGCGCGTACTTTTTTAGTCGCACAAATTGATAACTCCTTGATTTTTAGTAGCACAAATCATTAAAAAATACACAACACGTAAGGTTTTATAACAGTTATTATTTGCCTGCTAAATGATTTGGATTGGCTATCTATCAAGGAAAATATAATGACAATTAAAATAACAGCGTTGGCGGCATCGATCGGCGCGGCAGTGGCTTTCATGCCTTTCGCTACTCAGGCGGAAATCACCGTTTTAAAACAAGATCCCCAGGCGGGTAATCCACTCAGCCGACTCAATTTCACCGTTGGCGGGAGTATTCGTCCGCAGTTCCAGAATATGACCGGCAATGACGGCGCGAACGGTTATAAACGTAATGGTTTTGATGGCGGGACGCGTTTCCGCTTCGCCGCGGATTACTATCTGTTTGATGATATCAGTTGGATTAGCTATTACGAGCTGGGCGTCAATATCCCTGCGGTATTTGACTGGGATAACCATTATGCGAAGGGCGCGACTGATACCACTCGCCGTATGCTGTATACCGGCTTCAAGAGCGCGACGTGGGGAACGCTGACCTTCGGTCAACAGAACAGCATTTATTACGATGTGGTGGGCGCAAAAACCGATATCTGGGATTACGACATGATAGGTCAGGCGCCGGGCAACGGGATTAACGGCGACTACGATGGTTCTTATCGCACGCGTAAATCATTGAAGTATAAGAAAAGCATTGGTAATGTCGATCTCTACGCGTCTTATCTGTTCAGCGACGATTATAATGCCAATAACGGCCTGAATTACAAACGTAAAGGCGGCGGTTCTTTAGGCGCGGATTACCATCTCACCGACGATCTGACCTGGGGGACGGCATGGAACTATACCCGTGCGGAGATGCGCGGCAACGGCAATAAAACTTACGATCAAAATATTGTCGGTACCGCGTTAAGCTGGACGCCGGAAAACTGGACTATTGCCGCAGGCGGCGGTTGGTATCAGAACTTTATGACGACCAAAAAAGTGTCTGTGAATGATTACTTTGCCGGCGATGCGTGGGGTCTGGAATATTTTGTCGGTTACGCTTTCCCGATTGGTCAGTATGCCGTGAAAGCTATTCAACCGTACTTTATGGGCGACCGCATTGAATATGTGAATGGCCGCGACTATCTGCGCACCGATAACGGCGTGGGGATCACCTTCCAACTGGATTATGGTTTCCGCGTTGATTATGAACATGTTTTCACCTCCAGCACTGACAATCTGGGCGATATGAACCTGGTGCGTCTGCGTTACGATTTCTAAAGCGTTTTCCTCTGCCGGATGTTGGCGTTAAGACCTCTTATCCGGCATTTCCCTTTACGCCATTCCCGCCTGACACACGCCTGAGCGCCTGCCTCGTACATTTAACGACACACCAGGAAACATCATGAAATAATTTCAAGGACAGCAGGCTGTGATCTGTGTCATGTTAAGAAATAGCCTTTCGTTTGGGCCAAAACAGACGATGCCGCATGAACGGCATCCGGCACAGCATCACACTATTTAAAATGGAGAAATTATGGGATTGCGTCAGAGTTTACGCATTGCGGCCAGCACGCTATTACTGGCCTGCGGATTACAGTTTGCCCATGCCGATAGTTCCCCGCAAACGATCGTATTTGGCGTCGCGCCAGGGCCGTATGGCGACATGGTGAAGCAGGCGATTGCGCCGACATTAAAAGAAAAAGGGTATAAGGTCGTGGTGCGCGAGTTTAGCGACTATGTCCAGCCCAATATGGCGTTAGCTAACGGCAGCATTGACGCCAACCTCTTTCAACATACCCTCTATTTTGACAAATTCACCGCTGACAAAGGGTTGAAGCTCAGCAAACTTATTGTGGTACCGACCGCCGGGATGGGCTTCTATTCACGTAAAATCAACAGTCTGGATGCGCTTAAAAAAGGGGACATTATTACCCTCTCCAACGATCCGACCAACCTGGCGCGCGGCCTTCGCTTCCTGCAATCGTTGGGGCTGATCACGATTAAGGACAATATCGATCCGACCAAAGCCTCTGAACGAGATATCGCCAGCAATCCAAAAGGACTGGTTTTCAAACCGCTGGAAGCCGCACAGCTACCGCGCACGCTGGATGGCGTGACCGGCGCGCTGGTTAACGGAAACTTTGCGGTGGCGGCAGGACTGGATCTTTCCAGCGCGATTAAGCAGGAACACCTGGATGAGAATCTGAAAAATATCATTGCGGTACGCAGTGAAGATGCCGATAAGCCGTTTGCCAAAGATATTGTCGAGGCGGTGAAATCGCCGGCTTATCGCGCGGTCATCGACGATCCAAAGAATATTTATAGCGCCTTCCAGAAACCGGAATGGATGACCGCGACACCCTGATCGCAGCGGTAGCCATCCCCAATTTCTGAGGTGAATATGATTGAAATAGAAAAAGTCTGCGTCGATTTTACCGCCGGTCGCGGTACCCCCACGCGCGCGGTGGATGATGTGAGCCTGCATATCGCCGCGGGCGAGATTTTTGGCATTGTTGGTACCAGCGGCGCAGGAAAAAGCACTCTGCTGCGTACCCTGAACGCCTTAACGCGTCCCAGCCAGGGGCGCATCAACGTCAACGGCGTGGAAATCTCGGCGCTGGACGGAAAAGCGTTACGCCAGGCGCGGCAGCGTATTGGTATGATTTTCCAGCATTTTAACTTAATGCATACCCGGACAGTGGCGCAAAACGTTGCGTTTAGCCTGAAAGCGGCTGGCTGGGAACGCAGCAAAATCGCGCCGCGGGTGGCGGAAATTTTAACGCTGGTGGGCCTTGCCGATAAAGCGAACCGTTTTCCGGTACAGCTCAGCGGCGGGCAAAAACAGCGGGTGGGGATAGCCCGCGCCATCGCTAACCATCCGGATGTGTTGCTATGTGACGAACCGACTTCCGCTCTGGATCTGGAAACTTCCGCCACGATTCTGGCCCTGCTCAGAAAGATCAACGCACAGCTCGGGATTACTATTGTGCTGATCACCCATGAAATGAACGTGATCAAATCTATTTGCGATCGCGTGGCGGTGATGTCGGGCGGTAAGGTTGTGGAATCGGGCGAGGTGTTTGATGTGTTTGCCCACCCGCAACACGCTTTCACACAGCAACTGGTGTCTCATACCCTTAATTTGACCCTGCCGGAACGTTTACGGGAACACCTGCCCGGGCAGTTGCTGAAAATTTTGTTTATCGGCGATTCGGCGGAGCAGCCGGTACTGTCAGAGGTGGCGATCAAGTTTGGCGTCGCGGTCAATATCCTGCATGGCAAGATTGAATATATCGGCGAACGCGCGTTGGGCATTCTGGTAGTGCAATTAACCGCGCCGCATAATCCAACGGCGGTGGCCGCCGCCGTGGAGCATATCCGTCAACGTACCGCACAGGTGGAGGTGATCCGTGGATGATTTATTGCCGGATTTAACGCTGGCGTTCAATGAAACTTTCCAGATGTTGAGTATTTCAACGGTGCTGGCGATTCTTGGCGGTCTACCGCTCGGTTTTCTGATTTTTGTCACCGATCGTCATCTGTTCTGGCAGAACCGTTTTATTTATCTCGTCGCCTCGGTTCTGGTGAATATTATCCGCTCGGTGCCATTTGTTATTTTACTGGTGCTGTTACTGCCGCTAACGCAGCTTTTGCTGGGTAATACGATTGGCCCGATTGCAGCCTCCGTCCCGCTGTCGGTGGCCGCAATCGCGTTTTATGCACGCCTGGTGGATAGCGCGCTCCGTGAAGTCGATAAAGGGATTATTGAGGCGGCGCTGGCATTCGGCGCTAGTCCGATGCGTATTATCTGTACCGTACTGTTGCCGGAAGCCAGCGCAGGGCTGCTGCGCGGCCTGACGATTACCTTGGTAAGCTTAATCGGCTACTCGGCGATGGCCGGGATTGTCGGCGGCGGCGGGGTAGGCGACCTGGCGATTCGCTATGGCTACTACCGTTACGAAACCGAAGTGATGGTTGTTACCGTAGTGGCGCTGATTGTGCTGGTTCAGGTCGTTCAGATGCTGGGCGACTGGCTGGCAAAACGTGCCGACAAGCGCGACAGACACTAAGCCGGCTCAATGTAGCGTCAGCCGGCAATAAAAATAAGCTATTGCGCTTTTAGCCAGTTGGCAACGTCTTGCCATGTGCCGCGAAAAACGATATTCGCGGCTTTTTTCTCCAGTTGATAGCGGTACATTGGGTCGTAATATTCGTTAAGTAGCGGAACCAGCCATGACATATGGCCGTCGGTGCTGCCGCTGGATAATTGTTCCGCCAGCGCCCTATCCAGCGTGTCCGTCAGTTCGGCAAAGCGTTGCAACCCCAGACGGCGGCGAATAGCGAACAGTCCATGGTGAAGATATTCACTATACGCCTGCCAACCGGCTTCATCGCCGTAGGCGTGGGTGAAGTCGTGATGCATACGGATGAAATACTCTTCACGCAGTCGTTCCAGACGAAGCGCAAACGGATCTTCCACTACCGCAATGGGGGCCTGCGCCATTCTTTCGCGTAAACACTCAGGCAGATGGTTGGCGCCGATCGTTCGCCCTTCATCTTCCAGTACCCACCTTTTTAGCGTCTGACGCGCGTTAATTTTCAGCAATTCAACGGCAAGTTTGTTTTCAAAACTGGCCTGGCTGAGCTGGGGTTTCAGCGTGCGGCCAAAAGAGGAGCCGCGATGACGCGCGAGACCTTCCAGATCCACGCCGTTGGGCTGTTGTCGCACCAGTTGCGTTTTGCCGCTGCCCGTACAGCCGCCAATTAAAAGTATCGGTTTTTGCGCCAGTTGCCAGGTCGCCTGAATTGCTGTCTGACGCAGCGCTTTATAGCCGCCTTCAATAAGCGGGCAGTCAATCCCTGTTTCTTGCAGCCAACGTTGTACGATATGTGACCGCTGACCGCCGCGCGCGCAGCACAGATACCCATTGGGGAAACGTTGATACGCGGCTTTCCAGGCCTCAAGCCGCTGCTGGCGAATGTCGCCGCAAACCAGCCGATGCCCCAACGCTAACGCCGCATCCGCGCCCTGACGTTTGTAGCAGGTGCCGACGGCGGCTCGCTCGTCGTCCATCATCAATGGCAGGTTGATGGCGCCCGGCATGGCGCCCTGTTCAAACTCAATCGGCGCGCGTACATCAATTAAAGGCGTATCGGCAAGGAGGAGCGCGCGATAGTCCGTTCCATCGTTCATGTGTAATCCCGAAAAACAAAACAGCAATAGCGAGATTTTACGCGCTGAGGGAGGAGCCGGGAAAGGGGAAGATCATTCTCCCGGCATTTTATGTGTTATTTAAGCTTACTTTGCGCCCAGATAATGCCGCTGGCGTATTCGCCCGGCAGGAGCGGAGAGAGCGCTTCCAGGGTGGCGCTAAGACGTGACGTATCGCTGTCGGTCAGATTCAGATGGCCGACTTTTCGCCCTGGACGTACCGCTTTATCATACCAGTGCAGATGTACCAGCGGCAGCTTCAGCCAGTCGTAATTCAGCTCGCTGCCGATCAGGTTGATCATCACCGACGGGGCGTTAATCACTGGCGCGGGCAACGGCAGGCCGGTAATCGCGCGCAAATGCAATTCAAACTGACTGATGCTGGCGCCATTTTGCGTCCAGTGTCCGCTGTTATGCACGCGCGGCGCCAGTTCATTGATTAACAGGCCTTCCGGCGTGATAAAACATTCCATCGCCATTACGCCGACGTAGTTCAGCGCCTGCATAATTGCTGACAGCATCGATTCCGCCTGCTCCTGCTGTTCGGCGTTCGCCTGTGGGAACGCGACGCTGGTCCGCAAGATGCCGTCCTGATGCAAATTGTGCGTCAGCGGGTAAAACACGGTACTGCCGTCATGAGCGCGCGCGCCGACTAACGACACTTCGCCGGAAAAATGGATGCTGCGCTCAACAATACATTCGCCATAGCAGTCATCCGGCAGTTGCCCGGTTTCGTCCGCGCGTAGACGCCACTGCCCGCGACCGTCGTAGCCGCCAACGCGACGCTTAATAATCGCCAGTTCGCCCAGACGGTCAAAGATGCCGGACCACTCGTCGGCGCTGGTCAGCAGCTGCCACGGCGCGGTCGCGAGTCCCAGTTTATCGAAAAGTTGTTTTTGTGTCAGACGGTCGGCGATGATCGGAAATACATCGCGATTGACGAAGGCCGGGTGGCGCGCCAGCTCGCGGGTAAGCGCAGTTTCCGGCCAGCGCTCAATCTCTGCGGTAATGACGCTCTGCTGTACCGGAACGGCGGTAGGCTCTGCATCCAGGCCAACCGGCCAGACGGCGATACCCAGCGGTTCGCCCGCCTGGCGCAGCATTCGGCCCAGTTGTCCGTTGCCGAGAACGCAAACTTGCTTCATAGCGTCCCCCGCGGATCGGGATTTTCCAGAACCTCATCGGTTTGCGCTTTGCGCCAGTCGGCGATGCGCTGATGCAGTTCCGCGTCGTGTTGCGCCAGAATCTGCGCGGCGAGCAGGGCGGCGTTAGCGGCACCGGCTTTACCGATCGCCAGCGTACCCACCGGAATGCCGCGCGGCATCTGCACAATGGAGTAGAGGCTATCCACGCCGCTTAGCGCAGCGCTTTGTACCGGCACGCCGAGTACCGGGACCAGCGTTTTTGCCGCAATCATTCCCGGCAGGTGCGCCGCGCCGCCCGCGCCGGCAATAATCACTTGATATCCGTTCTCTTCCGCCGTTTCGGCGAAGCTGAACAGCTTATCGGGGGTGCGATGAGCGGAAACCACTTCTACATGGTGCGGGACATCCAGAATTTCAAAAATTTCGGCGGCGAATTGCATGGTAGCCCAGTCGCTTTTGGACCCCATCACGATGGCGACACGCGCCGGATTATTGCGGGAAGACATGCGTCTTAAAACTCCTGTGGTGCGGGACACGCTGCTTTTGAGGTGTCAGAGAATAGCATGATAATCAGGCAAGGAAAACGGTTGCGTGCGCGCCGTAACGGACGATTCGACGAACATTTACAGGGGGAAGGCGATTAACTCAACGTTGTCCGGCGTGACTTTTACCATTGAACCTTCATGATGCCATGCGCCTAACACCACGCGGAATGCGGGCTGGTCGTTGACGGAAAGTTCATGCACTGCCGGGCGGTGGGTGTGACCGTGAACCAGCCACTGTACGCGGTGTTTTTCCATTTCGGCGACGACGGTCTGCGCATTGACGTCCATAATATCCAGCGATTTGCTGCTGTTGGCGGCTTTACTGCCGGCGCGCATTCTGGCGGCGATACGGCGGCGGATAAACAGCGGCAGGGTAAGGAACAGTCGTTGAATCCACGGATTATGGACTTTGGCGCGAAACGCCTGATAACCGGCATCATCGGTACAAAGCGTATCGCCGTGCATAATCAACACGTTGCGGCCATACAGGTCGAGCACCTTTTCCTGCGGCAGTAGAATCATGCCGCTTTCGCGGGCAAATCGCTTGCCAATCAGGAAATCACGGTTACCGTGAATAAAGAAGCAGGGGACGCCGGAATCAACCAGCGATTTAATGGCAACGGCCATTTCACGATGTAGCGGGTTGGGGTCGTCGTCGCCAATCCAGGCCTCGAAGAGATCGCCAAGAATATACAGCGCGTCGGCCTGACGGGCTTCTACGGCTAAAAAACGCAGAAAACCGGCGACGATCGCCGGTTCTTCCGTTTGCAGATGCAAGTCTGCAATAAACAGTGTCGCCACGATTACTCGCTGACGGTCACGTTTTCAATGATGACGTCTTCTTTTGGTACGTCCTGATGCATACCGCTACGGCCAGTGGCGACGCCTTTGATTTTATCTACCACGTCCATACCTTCTACGACTTCCGCAAAGACGCAGTAGCCCCAGCCTTGCAGACTTTCGCCGGAGAAGTTCAGGAAGTCGTTGTCTGCCACATTGATGAAGAATTGCGCGGTAGCCGAGTGTGGCGCCTGAGTACGCGCCATTGCCAGCGTACCACGGGTATTTTTCAGACCATTGTTGGCTTCGTTTTTGATCGCCTCTTTGGTGGCTTTCTGTTTCATGCCCGGCTCAAAGCCGCCGCCCTGAATCATAAAACCGTTAATCACACGGTGGAAAATGGTGTTGTTGTAAAAACCTTCGCGGCAATAGTCCAGGAAGTTTTTAACTGTTTCAGGCGCTTTATCATCAAAGGTCTTGATTACGATATCGCCGTGATTAGTGTGGAAAGTAACCATTTTTGCATCCTGTTCCAAGAGAGTGGTGCTTTAGCCCGCAATGGGGCACATATAGGGGCTTGTTATAGCATAACCGTAAGCTGCGATCACCTTGCAAAGTGTGCTGCTTCGATTACGAATAATATGTATCATACGGAGATTATTACCCACACACGTCTATACGGAATCTTCGATGTTAAAAATTTTTAATACACTGACGCGCCAAAAAGAGGAATTCAAACCCATTCATGCCGGGGAAGTCGGCATGTACGTGTGTGGTATCACCGTTTACGATCTCTGCCACATTGGCCACGGACGCACGTTTGTCGCTTTTGACGTTGTCGCGCGCTATTTGCGTTTTCTCGGTTATAAGCTGAAGTATGTGCGTAACATTACCGATATCGACGATAAAATTATTAAACGCGCCAATGAAAACGGCGAAAGTTTTGTCGCGCTGGTCGACAGAATGATTGCGGAAATGCATCAGGACTTTGACGCGCTGAATATTCTGCGTCCGGACAGCGAGCCGCGTGCGACGCACCATATTCAGGAAATTATCGAGCTCACCCGCACCTTAATCGAGAAAGGGCACGCCTATGTGGCGGATAACGGCGATGTGATGTTCGATGTACCGACCGATCCGACTTATGGGCAGCTTTCCCGTCAGGATCTTGAGCAGCTTCAGGCGGGCGCGCGCGTGGATGTCGTTGACGTGAAGCGTAACCCGATGGACTTCGTGCTGTGGAAAATGTCGAAAGAGGGCGAGCCGAGCTGGCCGTCGCCGTGGGGCGAAGGGCGTCCGGGCTGGCACATTGAATGTTCGGCAATGAACTGTAAGCAGTTGGGCAACCATTTTGATATTCACGGCGGCGGTTCCGATCTGATGTTCCCGCACCATGAAAACGAGATTGCCCAGTCTACCTGCGCCCACGACGGCGAATACGTCAACTACTGGATGCACTCCGGTATGGTGATGGTGGATCGCGAGAAGATGTCCAAATCGCTGGGCAACTTCTTTACCGTGCGCGACGTGCTGAAATACTACGATGCGGAAACCGTGCGCTACTTCCTGATGTCCGGGCATTACCGTAGCCAACTGAACTACAGCGAAGAGAACCTCAAGCAGGCGCGCGCCTCGCTGGAGCGGCTATACACTGCATTGCGTGGAACGGATAAATCAGCGGCCCCGGCGGGCGGCGAGGCGTTTGAAGCGCGTTTCGTCGAGGCGATGAATGACGATTTCAATACGCCGGAAGCCTACTCCGTCCTGTTTGATATGGCGCGTGAAGTCAACCGTCTGAAGGGCGAAGATATGACCGCCGCGAATGCGATGGCGTCTCATCTGCGGAAGATTTCCGGCGTGCTGGGACTGCTGGAGCAGGAGCCGGATGTTTTCCTGCAAAGCGGTGCGCAGGCGGATGACGGTGAAGTTGCGGAAATTGAAGCCTTGATTCAACAGCGTCTGGATGCCCGTAAAGCGAAAGACTGGGCGGCGGCGGACGCGGCGCGCGATCGTCTCACTGAAATGGGCATTATTCTGGAAGATGGCCCGCAGGGCACCACCTGGCGACGTAAGTAAGCGCTTTTACAGGCCGCTCTATTTGGCATAGAACGGCCTGTTTTTTATTTTTTCGCGCCGGGCGAAAGATAAACGCACACCGACTCCCCCAGATTCTGATGTTCACATCCGGATATTGCCCGACTGTAACGGGCAATAAAGCGGATGACGCTGTCGCCGCTGTTTAGCCCCACATCTCCTTTTCGCAGCAATTCTGCTGGCTGATCGTCGGTGAAAACGTTAGGGGTGAACAGTTTTGCGCCTAATCGTTCAAAAGTGCCAGCACTAACGATAGAGGGTTGATAACCCTGAAGCTGCAGCCAGCGGCGGGCATCATTACGTGACCAAACCTGCGCATCGTTTGCTCGCGCAAACACTTCGAGAAGCCAGCCATTCGAATTCTGATAAGGGCCGGAAAAAGGCCACGCAATCAGGTTATAGCGGGGACTGTGGAAGAGATTGAGTTTGATAGCGCTATGTAAGAGCGTTTGTAATGCCGTCGCGATATCTGAACGCGGGCGCAAAACGGCAATGCTCTGATTCACCAGGTCATCAGCCAGAAACTCATACAGACCTTGTATATAGAGCGCTGATTCAGCGGTTCCGCAAGTATTCAGATTATGGTAAACCCGCCAGTCTCCGTTTGGCTGGCGCATGGCATAGCCAGCATGTGACCAGATTAAATGTCGGCTCGACATATCTTGCCCCTGGCGAACCAGAATGACGACCGGATCGGGTTGACTGTTAAGCTGCTGTTTGAGTTGTAACGCCTGATCCATTGTCGCTGCGATGCTCTCCGGCGTGTTTGCTTTTTGGTGACAGTTAGCACTGTCTGCATAAGCGTTGAGCGAGATTGCGCTGAGCCACAGGGCAAACGCGAACCGCTTCATTTGGCCGGTACCGTCTGGTTGCTGGAAAGTCCTGCATCGTCCTGATTTACCATATGGGCAAGGACCTTGCCCTCTTTTTTCAAATAAGCGCCGGTGCCTTCCTGCGTTTTTTCCAGAGTGACTTTATCACCTGCTTTGAGGTTGCCTTCTTTGACGACATGTAGCGGAACTTGCATTTTAATGTCTTTGTTATCGGGGGACTTAGTGGTTAACAGCGCGGTTTTTTGCTTTTTATTTTCGACAACAGATCCAATGCTCAGGTTGAGCGGCAGCAGTACGGGGGAGAATATAATTCCGCTAACCAGTGCGGAACTGCCCACGCTGACAACCGCAGACGATGCCGCATACCAGCCAGTGGCAGACATTTCTTCGCTATAGCTGGCGTGGGAAAATGAGAAACAGACGACCGCGGCGGCGAATGCCATTTTATTCATATTGATTCCTTTTAATATGCGTTTTAAGTACCCCTAGAAATAACACTAAAATACTTCCCGGCAACCACACCCACAGCAATTCTGAGAGAATGACCTGGTGTCCATACGGCGTGATGTAGCTTGAAAGCGCGAACGGCGCGACTTTAATCACCTGCCAGGGCGCAAAAAAACGTTCATCTGACCACGGCCACAGCCATCCAACGCCTTTACCACCCGTGGTGATCGAATCCAGCAGGCTGTGCGACAACAATGAAACGGTTAAAAACAGCCAGCAGCGCACCTGCCCAGCTCGAAACCATCGTCGTCCCGCGAGTACGCACAACAGGGGGAGGACGAATGCGAAAAGTAAAGAGTGGGTAAATCCGCGATGGCCGAACACGTTGCCGTAGGCGACGCCAAATTTAAAGGCCAGCACGTCGGCATCGGGGAGCATCGCCAGCACAACACCGGCAAACAGCAGGCGAGGAGGGATAACTTTCAGGCCTAAGCCTGCGCCAAGACACAGGGGAACGGCGGCGTGGGTGATAACGGTAGGCATAGCGATCGTTCACAGGGAAATAGCCATGCTAGCAGTTGGAACGCAGAGGATTAAGTGGATGATTATCTGAAAAGACAGCGTAATCAGGCCGGATAAGACGCTTTGCGTCGCTATCCGGCACTCTGTATCAGGCCACGACGTTCACACTTTGGCCTTCGAAGCTAACGGTTTGCCCGGCGACAATTTTGCAGCGTTTACGCGTTTCAACCGCGCCATCAACCTTCACCAACCCGTCGGCAATGGCGATTTTCGCCTGCGCGCCGCTTTCGCTCCAGCCTTCCAGCTTGAGCAGATCGCACAGCTCGACGTGTGGGTGTTTGCCTAAAGAGAATGTCGCCATGTTATTTTCCTTGTGGATCGTGATATTCAATGCACGCCTGCAGCGTGTTTTCGATAAGCGTAGCGACCGTCATCGGGCCGACGCCGCCCGGTACTGGCGTGATGTATGACGCGCGCGTCGCGGCTTCGTCAAACACGACGTCGCCAACGACCTTGCCATTTTCCAGACGGTTAATACCGACATCAATCACAATTGCGCCTTCTTTAATCCATTCGCCGGGAATAAAGCCCGGTTTACCTACGGCGACAATGAGCAAATCAGCATGCTCGACATGGTGACGCAGATCTTTGGTAAAGCGGTGTGTAACGGTAGTCGTACAGCCAGCCAGCAGCAGCTCCATGCTCATCGGGCGTCCAACGATATTGGACGCGCCAATGACCACCGCATTCAGGCCGTAGGTATCAATATTGTAACGCTCAAGCAGGGTCACAATACCGCGGGGCGTACAGGGACGCAGGCGCGGCGCACGCTGGCACAGACGACCGACATTATAAGGATGGAAACCGTCTACGTCTTTATCTGGCGCGATACGCTCCAGCACTTTAACGTTGTCGATACCTGCCGGTAAAGGCAACTGCACCAGAATACCGTCGATCGTGTTATCTGCATTCAGAGTATCGATAAGCGCCAGCAGTTCGGCTTCGCTGGTGGTTTCTGGCAGGTCATAGGAGCGGGAGACGAATCCCACTTCGTCGCACGCTTTACGTTTGCTTGCGACATAAATCTGTGAGGCCGGATTGCTGCCGACCAACACCACAGCCAGGCCGGGAGCGCGAAGACCTGCTGCGACGCGTGCCTGAACTTTTTGAGCAACCTCAGATCGCACCTGCTGCGCAATCGTTTTACCGTCAATAATCTTTGCTGCCATCAGAGAGAAGATTCCATCTGTTACTTCAAGTCAAAGGGGATGACGCTATTTTGTCAGAAGCGGGCCTCGCTGTCAGTTAACGTTTGTGTTTCCGATGCAAACGCGACGTCTCCCCCGTTCGTTGCCGATGCTGAGACGTGACCCGTAAGCGCGCCATGATTAACCAAAAAGAAACAATTCATCACCCTGGCTATGGTTACCGTAATCCCTCGTCGTTAATAGCATCGGGCGGCATAATGCGACATTTTATACAAAATAAGATTAGACCCTTCTTATATCCCAATAAGAATTAGCTTAGGTCATTAAAAGAGTTTGCGGCTATTTTTTATTTAGCGAAATGTTTAATTTATTACCGTGACGAAATGTCATATTCGCAAAGATTAATTACTGCGTCTGATACTCAGGGGAGAAACAGAAAACTAATTAATCTGCGATATCTATCTTTACAGGATGCAGAGATAACTTTTCTGACATGCTATGTCGATAATAATTCAAACGGAGCCGACAGGATGCCGAAACCGGGTGTGTGTAATTCAAGGGAAATCCATGAAACATAAATTAATGACCTCTACTATTGCGAGTCTGATGTTTGTCGCTGGCGCAGCGGTTGCGGCTGATCCTACTCCGGTGAGCGTGAGTGGCGGTACTATTCATTTCGAAGGTAAACTGGTTAATGCAGCCTGTGCCGTTAGCACTAAATCCGCCGATCAAACGGTGACGCTGGGTCAATACCGTACCGCCAGCTTTACGGCGATTGATGATACGACCGCGCAGGTGCCTTTCTCCATCGTCCTGAATGACTGCGATCCGAAAGTGGCGGCTACCGCTGCCGTGGCTTTCTCTGGTCAGGCAGATAACACCAACCCTAATTTGCTGGCTGTCTCCTCTGCGGACAATAGCACTACCGCAACCGGCGTCGGGATTGAGATTCTTGATAACACCTCCTCACCGTTGAAACCGGACGGCGCGACCTTCTCGGCGAAGCAGGCGCTGGTTGAAGGCACCAATACGCTGCGTTTTACCGCACGCTATAAGGCAACCGCCACCGCCACGACGCCAGGCCAGGCTAATGCCGACGCCACCTTTATCATGAAATACGAATAATCCCGTCTGGGAACGCCAGGGAAGGGAGGCGCCTCAACGGAAGAGGCTATCGGGGATAAAAGAGAACATAGCAGATGATAAGGAAAGGCGCGGCGCTAGTGGGGCTTGTTTTGATGTCGCCCGTTATTGCGCAGCCGGTAATGGTGGAGAGCGGGCGTATTCACCTGCGCGGACAACTGGTCAATGGCGGCTGCGCTGTCGCCACAGAAAGCCAGGATTTGCGCGTACTGATGGGACAGTACCGCACGAATGCGTTTACCGGTCCTGGCAGCTTCGCTCCCGTCAGCGTTCCATTTTCGTTACGGTTAATCTCCTGTAGCGCGGAGGTCTGGCGTCATGTCGGCATTGCGTTTGCCGGCGTTACGCCTGCGGAAGATCCCCATGTTTTTCTGGCCAGCGGCGAGGGTATCGGTAATGCCGGAATCGGCCTGGCATTATTTGATGACCAGCAGCGGCAAATCATACCTAACACGTTACCGCTTCATTACACGCCCATTTTAACGTCAGAAATGACTTTGCATTTTACTGCCCGCTATCGGGCAATTTCAGAAAATATGACGCCGGGACGAATTCATTCAGAAGTGTGGTTTACGCTGGTTTACCCATGAATTTTCTTGCCGACGTGACTCAATGCAAAAGGTATTTTTTACCATGCTGAATAGTATAAAATTAGGCTTTATTGTTCTTCTCACGTTATTTACTTCGCTGAACGTACAGGCGGCGGGGGGGATTGCATTAGGCGCCACGCGTGTTATTTATCCCTCGGCGGCGAAACAGACTTCTCTGGCAATCAGTAATAGCGATACTCAAGAACGTTACCTCGTCAATTCATGGATCGAAAATAGCGCCGGGCAGAAAGAAAAAACGTTTATCGTTACGCCGCCTTTATTCGTCAGCGAACCCAAAAGCGAAAACACGCTGCGTATTATCTACGCCGGGCAACCGCTACCCGGGGATCGGGAGTCGTTATTCTGGATGAACGTGAAAGCCATCCCGTCGGTCGATAAAAGTCATATTGAGGGAAAAAACGTTCTGCAACTGGCGATTCTGTCGCGCATCAAACTGTTTGTGCGTCCGGCGAATTTGCCGCAGACGCCGGAAGACGCGCCGACCTTGCTGAAATTTTCCCGTATCGGCAACCATCTCAAGATAACCAACCCATCTGCTTATTACCTCACTCTGGTCAATATCAGCGTGGGCGCGAAAAAGATTGATAACGTGATGATCGCGCCAAAAAGCGACATGCAAATTCCCTTACCGACTGGCGTGCAGGGCAGCGTGACATTTCAGACCGTCAATGATTACGGCGCATTGACGTCGGCGACAACGGCCAGTCTCGGTTAAGCAGATCGCGTGAAGCCACACGAGAACACGATGAAGAAGACAACCTGGTTTGCAGGGCGATTTCCCGGCTATGTATCACCGTTAAGCGGCGTGGTGCTGTCGGTGTTGGCGGCGCTGTGTCCGCTGACGAGCCGCGGCGAAAGTTATTTCAACCCTGCGTTTTTGTCGGCGGATACCGCGTCTGTGGCGGATTTATCTCGCTTTGAAAAAGGTAATCATCAGCCTCCCGGTATTTACCGGGTGGATATCTGGCGTAACGACGAATTCGTAGCGACGCAGGATATCCGTTTTGAGGCGGGCGCCGTGGGCGCCGGCGATAAATCCGGCGGCCTGATGCCTTGTTTTACACCGGAGTGGATTAAACGGCTGGGCGTGAATACCGCGGCGTTCCCTGTCTCAGATAAAGGCGTCGATACCACGTGTATTCACCTTCCTGAGAAAATCCCGGGCGCGGAGGTCGCGTTCGATTTCGCGTTGATGCGCTTAAATATTAGCTTGCCGCAGGCGTCATTGCTCAACAGCGCGCGTGGCTATATCCCGCCGGAAGAGTGGGATGAAGGGATACCCGCCGCACTCATCAATTACAGTTTTACCGGTAGCCGCGGAACAGACAGCGATAGCTATTTTTTGAGTCTGTTGAGTGGTTTGAACTATGGCCCCTGGCGGCTGCGTAATAACGGAGCCTGGAACTATTCGAAAGGGGACGGCTATCATTCGCAACGCTGGAACAACATTGGCACCTGGGTACAGCGCGCCATCATTCCGCTAAAAAGCGAACTGGTCATAGGGGACAGCAATACCGGGAACGATGTTTTCGATAGCGTCGGCTTTCGCGGAGCGCGGCTGTACTCTTCTGACAATATGTATCCCGATAGCCTGCAGGGCTACGCCCCCACGGTTAGAGGAATCGCCCGGACGGCGGCAAAGCTGACGATACGACAGAACGGGTATGTTATCTACCAAAGCTATGTGTCGCCGGGCGCGTTTGCGATTACCGATCTTAATCCTACCTCTTCCAGCGGCGACCTTGAGGTGACGGTAGATGAAAAAGACGGTAGCCAACAACGTTACACGGTGCCTTACTCTACCGTTCCGCTATTGCAGCGTGAGGGCAGGGTGAAGTATGACCTGGTGGCCGGGGATTTTCGCAGCGGCAATAGTCAGCAGTCTTCGCCATTCTTTTTCCAGGGAACGGTGATTGCCGGCCTGCCTGCGGGGCTGACGGCTTACGGCGGTACGCAACTTGCCGATCGTTACCGTGCCGTGGTGGTCGGGGCGGGGCGAAATTTGGGCGACTGGGGAGCCGTGTCGGTCGATGTCACACATGCGCGTAGCCAACTGGCAGATGACAGCACCCATCAGGGGCAATCGTTGCGTTTTCTGTACGCCAAATCGCTGAATAATTACGGGACTAATTTTCAATTGCTGGGTTACCGCTATTCCACGCGCGGATTTTACACCCTGGATGATGTGGCATATCGCAGTATGGAAGGGTACGACTACGAATACGATAGCGACGGACGCCGCCATAAAGTGCCGGTGGCGCAGAGCTACCACAATCTCCGTTACAGCAAAAAAGGCCGCTTTCAGGTCAATATTTCGCAAAACCTGGGGGATTACGGGTCACTGTATCTTTCCGGCAGTCAACAAAATTACTGGAATACGGCGGATACCAATACCTGGTATCAACTGGGATACGCCAGTGGATGGCAAGGCATAAGTTATTCGCTGTCATGGTCGTGGAGCGAGTCGGTGGGGATCTCAGGCGCCGACCGCATTCTGGCATTCAATATGTCCGTTCCGTTTAGCATTCTGACCGGACGGCGCTATGCGCGCGACACTATTCTTGATCGTACTTATGCCACGTTTAACGCCAACCGCAACCGCGACGGCGACAATAGCTGGCAGACCGGCGTGGGCGGCACGCTTCTGGAAGGACGTAATCTGAGCTACAGCGTGACGCAGGGGCGTAGCAGTAGCAATGGTTATAGCGGCAGCGCCAGCGCTAGCTGGCAGGCGACGTATGGCACGCTGGGCGTGGGATATAACTACGATCGCGATCAGCATGACTATAACTGGCAACTTTCCGGCGGCGTGGTCGGTCATGCGGATGGTATTACGTTTAGCCAACCGTTGGGCGATACCAATGTCTTGATTAAAGCGCCGGGAGCGAAAGGCGTGCGCATCGAAAACCAGACCGGCGTGAAAACGGACTGGCGGGGCTATGCGGTAATGCCCTACGCCACGGTATATCGCTATAACCGCGTCGCATTAGATACCAACACGATGGACAACCATACCGATGTCGAGAATAACGTCAGCAGCGTGGTGCCGACAGAGGGCGCGCTGGTGCGGGCCGCTTTTGATACGCGGATAGGCGTAAGGGCCATCATTACCGCGAGGCTTGGCGGACGTCCGTTACCGTTTGGCGCGATAGTACGAGAAACCGCCAGCGGCATTACCAGTATGGTCGGCGATGACGGGCAAATTTATCTGAGCGGCTTGCCGCTAAAAGGTGAACTGTTCATCCAGTGGGGAGAGGGGAAAAACGCGCGTTGTATCGCCCCTTACGCCCTGGCGGAGGATAGTCTGAAGCAGGCGATTACGATAGCCAGCGCGACCTGTATCCGTCCGGCGTCATAAAAGGAAAAATAGAGATGAAAATATACTCAGCGCTATTGCTGGCGGGGACCGCGCTCTTTTTCACCCATCCCGCGCTGGCGACGGTTTGCCGCAATTCAAACGGGACGGCGACCGATATCTTTTACGACCTGTCAGATGTTTTCACCAGCGGCAATAATCAGCCGGGACAGGTGGTTACGCTACCGGAAAAATCAGGTTGGGTCGGCGTAAACGCGACGTGCCCGGAGGGGACAATGGTAAATTATACCTACCGAAGCTATGTATCAGAATTACCGGTACGAAGCACCGAAGGAAATTTTAAATACCTCAAACTGAATGACTACCTTCTGGGCGCGATGAGCATCACCGATAGTGTCGCTGGCGTATTTTATCCGCCCCGTAACTATATTCGCATGGGCGTCGACTCTAACGTGTCGCAGCAAATGCCGTTTGGCGTGCAGGACTCAAAGCTGGTTTTTAAATTAAAAGTGATACGGCCTTTTATTAATATGGTGACGATCCCTCGCCAGACAATGTTTACCGTCTATGTGACGACCTCTACCGGCGACGCGTTGAGCACGCCGGTGTATACCATTAGCTACAGCGGCAAAGTGGAAGTACCGCAAAACTGTGAAGTGAATGCCGGACAGGTCGTGGAGTTTGATTTCGGCGATATCGGCGCGTCGTTATTTAGTCAGGCGGGGGCGGGTAATCGTCCGCAAGGCGTCACGCCGCAAACGAAAACCATTGCTATCAAATGTACCAACGTCGCGGCGCAGGCCTATTTATCGATGCGGCTTGAAGCCGAAAAGGCCTCAGGACAGGCGATGGTGTCCGATAATCCGGATTTAGGCTTTGTGGTTGCTAATAGCAACGGTACGCCGCTCACACCCAATAATTTGTCGAGTAAAATTCCGTTTCATCTTGATGATAACGCCGCCGCTCGCGTAGGTATTCGCGCCTGGCCGATCAGCGTGACGGGGAATAAACCGGCGGAAGGGCCGTTTACTGCGCGCGGCTATCTACGAGTCGATTATGATTAAGGAGGCATAATGATCCTTCGGCGCGTTTTCATCGCTATCGGTTGTGTTTTGTTCAGCCCGCTGAGTCAGGCCACCTCATCTCTGGGCGAAGTGAATATTGAACTGCGCGGTAACGTGGTGGATTTTACCTGCGCCGTGGTGGCGGGCGACAGTAACAAGTCGGTTAACCTCGGCACCTGGCCGACAAAACAGCTTCACGCCGCCGGTGACGCCACGCAACCGGTAGCCTTTAGCCTAAAACTTGAAGGTTGCCCGCCGGGGTCGGCGTCTATAACGTTTTCCGGGACGCCAGCGCCCGGCACGGCATTACTGGCGCTTGCTGATATGGCAATGGCGCAAAAACTGGCGATTGAAATTCGCGATGGCGATCAACGTCGATTGCCACTTGAACAGGCCAGCAAGGCCGTTGATATTGACAACAACGGCAATGCTACCCTGAAATTCTATGCGAACTATATCGCCTTAGCCGATGGCGTGCAGCCCGGACTTGCTAACGCGGATGCGACCTTCCTGATCAATTACAATTAGTGTCCGTTATTGTGGCTCCCGAACGATAATTCGTCGGGAGTACCTTTACAATAATTCGTGTGATTTGGCGTAATCGATAAGCTCAACGATAGAGTGAAGGCCAAGTTTAGAAAATATATTGGCCTTATGCGCGCTGATAGTCTTGTTACTCAATAAAAGTTGCTCGGCAATTTCTTTGTTAGACATTCCATTAGCCAGATAGCGCAGCACGGTGACTTCGCGGTTAGAAAGTGGCATATCATGGTGCCCGCCTTTGGGGGGACGGGTATTACTGATAAAGTTAAGCGTCTCAGATGGAAAAAAAGAATAGCCGGATAAAATCATTTTTACCGCATTATAAATATCATTGAGGTCTTTGCGTTTACTTACAAATCCGTTTGCGCCCGCTCTTATTGCTCTTCCGGCATAAAAAGCCTCTGATTTTGACGATAAAAAAAGTATCCGGGTATGTTCCTGGATAGATTTGATTCGTTTAAGTAAGGTAAAGCCGTCGGTGCCCGGTAATTCAATATCCAGAATGACAAGGTCAACAGGATAAGTGCGCAGATACTCTATCGCTGTTCGGCTATCATCCGTTTTCAGGACAACCTGAATATTGCTATTTTTACCGAGTAAAACTTCGATCGACATTCTTACAATAGGGTGTTCGTCCATAATGATAACAGATGCAGGTTTCATTGTTGTATGCCTCAGACTGTTATGCGTCCTTCGTTTTAGAATAAGCGTCAGACACCTTAAAGATTGTGAAATAGCCAGATCTACACACCACACAGTGGAGCAATAATAAAGAATGAGACATCCCTGTTGACTGGCTATTTTGCGTAAGAGTAATAAATATGTGGAATATCCATTTCGCACCAACAAAAAAGAAATTTCTGATTAAGTAAAAACAATATGGATTATACCTG
Source organism: Salmonella sp. 2018103 (assembly GCF_026247685.1). Taxonomy (NCBI): domain Bacteria; kingdom Pseudomonadati; phylum Pseudomonadota; class Gammaproteobacteria; order Enterobacterales; family Enterobacteriaceae; genus Salmonella; species Salmonella sp. 2018103. The sequence continues at coordinate 3,243,561 of NZ_CP111029.1, read as the reverse complement.
GTCTGATTTCTCGGAAAAGTCTTGCGAAATGCGAATTATGGATAGCGGGTAGGATGTTCTGTGGCGTTATAGAAAATTTGTTCGTGGTAGAGCTATTTTCTTTAGAGTTGACATTGAGTAGTTTAAACTGTTGTTTTTAAGTATAAAAATAATATGAAAGACTAATTGTTTAGTATTTGTTATGTAATAACAGAAAGATGTTTACGCTGGAGACCTCAAAAAACGAGGAGAGACAGGGGACGATGTAAGAAAAAAATTTTTATCGCTTACCAGGACGAGTTGTAAATATTAATTTTATGTGAAATATTTACATTTAATGGAAGTGAAAATAAGTAATTTCTTAAAAAATCTTATTCACCAAAACGTTAGTTCGTTAAAAAATGTCGTGGAAAGTAACGTTTAGCTGCTGGATCAGCCGAAGAAAGCTTTGCCTGTGGGGAAGGTTAAGGAGGGTGATAAGTTGTTTAAGCCGGTAAACTACACGATGATAAGGTACGCTTTGCTGACGTGCTATTTCTTTTAAAGAGGCGCCTTGCGCTAAAGTTTCAATCATCAACCAGTCAGTACGGCTAAAGCTTTCCGATAAGCGAGGTTCGTCGGCTGATAACAAGGCTTCGCGTACTGAGGCCAGATTTTGTTGTCGTGACAGAACAAAAAAACGCCCAGCCATACGGATAAACTGTGTTATAGCGGCGGTTTTATCTGATACCAGCAGGTAAATCTGGATATCGCTTTGTTGCCAACTGAGCGCGCGTAGCTGGTTAAGCGCCTCAATACAGGAGACAGGTAGCGCCTCCATATCTACAATCAGTTGTTTGAGCGACCCCTTTTCAATCCACAAAGAAATGTCATCTAATGAGCGGAATGCTGCGGTACGTTTTCCGGAAAATAAGTAGTGACTCAATGAATAGCCGAGGTAGTTATCAGTTGTAATTATTGCCTGGGAAATGATACCAACCGGCAAGGCATAATTAATCTGTTGGTCCAGTAACTCAAGGCGATCAAATATCTGCGGCGTTGGAGAGTGATAACGGCAGGCGCAGTCTTTGGCATTTCTTAAACGGCGGTGTCTTTCCCTGCGTGGTACGCTGCGCATCCTGCTTTTTCCATTGCTCTAATATATATCTGGTAATATGGCTGGCCATAAATAACCTTGTCCCATCGTTGCACCAGCGTAAAAAGCAATGCTTCGTTGCTCTGATGTTTCAATGCTTTCCATCAGCATTAACTGCTGAAAAAAAACTTCGCTATCATGTTCTGACGGAAGTTGCGTCAGGACCTCATAGCCGATTAATTGCGCAGTTGAGAGATGAACGATTGGCTCAGATTTTAACAATCCGCTGTTGAGATATGAATGGCGTGTTGGCGAAGATGCCAGGTGTGGGGGATTTATCCTTTCCTTTAATAAAGTACCCTGTGCCACCAAACACTCCTCCAGGCATTTATGATGCAGCCATATATTTTCGACCCCTGAATCTATCAGGATATTATGGGCATCATTGTGGCAGCGTTAAAAAAATGCCTGTAGGTATCGTTACTTAATTATTGGTGAGATATTTCGTAAGCCTTGTAAAAAGTTAAGTGAGTTTACTTACTGAGTAAGAAATGAAGGTTAACTCTAATATACTTTAAAAACTGCTGCTCCGTTTTAACATGTAATTTTCGCATAATGCTCCGGCGGAGTGACTTTGTCTGCTCTTCAGAAAGCGAAAGTAAAGCGGCCGTTTCGCTTAAATGATAACCGCTGGCGATCAGTTTTAATAAGTGACGTTCTGTTACTGAAAAATGACGAGTCGTGCAGTAGTGGCAAATGCCAGAAGGGACGCTATGTCGAAGCGCTCGCTTATGTAAGATCAATATCATTTTCCGGGTAATTTCTTCAACATCATCTTCCCGATAAATATGCGGCAGCATATACAGACATGGTCTGAACATGAGCTTTTCTTTATCGCATTTATTACAAATAATTACCCGTAGCTGATGTTGGGTATGCATAGGTATCTGGTAACAGCCTGCGCTGAACCAATCATCATCCAGGGCCAGGAAAGCGATATCGGCATTATCTATCTCTTCTGGCGGCAGAAAGTCAATTTTCTGCTGCCATTGATTCGCCAGACGCGTCATGATGATTTTCAAACCATGCTCAAAGTGACTGTTTTGTTCCTTAATAGCGATACTCAGCATAAAAAATATCCTACACGGCAGGTGAATCATGGTGAAATATTAAAGAAACTGATTGATTATCTAAATACTGGCGGCCTTAATTCCCACTTTATGCGTGCTGAGATGTGTCCAGGCGATTTCCTGGAACCTGGCATTGCGCCAGAAAAGACGATATTCGTACACTTAGTCAGCAACCAGAACAAAAGCCATTGACTCAGGAGTGCCTGACCGTATAATTCTCGCGTTTCGTCTACACGAAGTCTTCACTTCACAAGGCGCCCTTAGCTCAGTTGGATAGAGCAACGGCCTTCTAAGCCGTGGGTCGCAGGTTCGAATCCTGCAGGGCGCGCCATTGATAAATCAAACAGTTACATCAAAAAACCTATCATCTAAAATTTTCCTGTAGTGTAAGTATCAGGGTAAGTTTTAAATCATCCCTGTATTTGCGCATTATCTCGCAACAGGTGTCGTTACGGGTGCTGTTTAATTTCCTTTAACTAAAACAGTTAAATCAAAAACTGATGTATTTGTATGAATCTGAACCCAATCAGAGATCTTCGCTTTTCTGGAGATTTTGGATAAATTCTGTCAGAGTCATGTCATTTAATGATGAATGCGTCCTCTCATGATTGTATTCCTTCCACCAGTTGTCGAGTTTTCCTACGCATCTTCTGGTGGCAGGAACCTGTGAATGTTCAGGTATTTATCCTGAACGCTGCCGTTACTGTTTCAATAAACGGATTATTTGTCGGTTTTCCGGGGCGAGAGAAGTCGAGTGTCAAATCATGTTTATAACCATTTATCCAGACTTTTTGAAATAAATACGCTGCCATTATCCGTCTGAATACGTACCGGCAGACGTTTATCCAACACCATCAGTGCTTCTATCAAGCTGGTCACATCCCCGCCTTTCAGCGATTTTACGGCATGGATCATCAGACATTCCCGACTAAAATTATTTACTACCAGTTAGCGCCCTGAAATACCGTCCGCTAAACAGGCTATCCTATACGAAATCCACACGTAGCAGAAGTGGATGCTACTGACGATGCGAATGCCGCTACGGGTGTTTCCTGCGCAGCTTGAGACTTGCCAAATAATAGATCTATTGGGTTTCTTGTCGTTTACAAGTCAGCCCTCCCGCCGGAACTGCATATGGATACGTAGGCAAACGTAATGTATCCGGGATTCCACTATCTACTTTATACGAAGGGTTATTGCCGGGTTATCACGTCGGCCTTACAGTGGAAGACGGTTCTCTGCATCGGTCATCCGTATTCTAATATGATAAGACTTCCGCAGTAAATATATTGCCCAGCGCTTCTGACCGGTGTTATCTTCCGGGCATCTCCTTGTCCAGACTCATATCGGTGACCAGCTTTTTCGTCCACTGATTTTCATTCTCTAACTGCCGCAAATCAGCAGTTCCATGACGTCCAGACCGGTAAATATCTTTTTACAGTTATAGAAGGTAGTCTCAAAAAAACATTTCCTCGCGTGCTTCTCCGATGCGGGGAGCTGTTTATACCTGTTTTAGCGCAAACGCTATCTGTTCTTAGGTCTAATGGGGCTTTTCTTATGGAGGGGATATCTCCCGCTAAAATGGAATAAAGGTCGGATACTCCAGTTTAACTTGGCACTTTTTTCAGGGCGGAGAGCAACCAAAGTGCTTGATAAATAAAATGATTCGAGTTTTTATATGAACGATAAACATCTTCTGCTATTTGCGATTTTTTTTGTAGTTAATGGACATCATAGTTAAATGGTTCCTAAAGACAGCTCTGAAATTAAGAGCTGTCTTTAATTAGCTATCTATTTATTTCTACTGTGCAGTCAGAACCATTTAAGGAAACAGTTATTTCTTTAGATTTATTAATCCCAACAGATGGCACTCTTACTACGATAAAATTACGATCAAATATATTAATGTTGTTTGATGGTAGTTCATATTGATGCTTTCCACTATTCGTATTAATTGACGTGTTAATTTTAGTCAAACCATCGATTGTTCCTTTGCTGCTATTCGTTTCTCCGATAAGTAATACATCATTAAAGCTATCCACGTAAAAATTAATAGAATATGCCTTTTCTTTTTCAGTCCCTTCATCGATCTTGCAAGTATAGTTTGGCTGTGTAGATAAATATGAGTAATCAACATTTACAGGAATGACAGTGACTTTCTTTGCACCGAAATATCTTGCAATTTCATATTCATTGCTAAATAAATCCCAGAGATCAAACTCTTTGAAAAAGTTAGAGAAATTATATAGTGGAAGTTTTATATCATATATTTCTTTCGAGATCATTTCATGAATGTACGCTCTTCTCATGACATCTTGAATATATACTCTTGAGTATGAGGAATAAACATGCGACCAATTTACAAGCATTACAATTACAATTAGAAATGTAATTGTAACCTTAATCCATTTTGTCAAGTTGTTTATTGAAGCGCATATAGGAATAGCGAGGATTACAGTAAGTATGTTAACAGAACGCTCTGGTGTATATGGTGAAAATATAAGAATAAGGATTATGAAAGAAAATCCTATAAACGGGGCTATATATAAATAAAAAGTAGATTTCGTGAATTTATACTTGCTTTTAATAACAAATAAAATAAAACAGAACAATGAAATTGCCAACTCAAACTTTAGGTAACGCATGAGACTTGGTATGCGTTCAGAAAAGTGGTATTCTACTTTTTCAAATAAACCCATGTCTCTCCATGCACTAAAAACATCGCTAGCAAGTCTAACTTTGTTACCTGGAGCACCTACTAAAACAAGGAATCCAACTAAACAAAGCATAAACGAAATTGTTGTTATTCGTTTATTTTTGTTGGTTACGAAGTGGTTGTATAAAAGAGCCAGTGCAGAAGCAGAGACCATTAGAGCCGAGCTTGCCTCACTAGAGCAACCAGCTAAAACTGCAGATGCATATATTATTATTTCTTCTTTTTTGGAAATTTTATCTAATGTGGTTAATAAGCATATTGAATATGTAAAAATAATACAAAAAGCTGTCGTCCAAAGATAGTTCGCGGAACCTACTATCCAAAAAGTAGTTTGCCCAAGATTAGGGTTAAATAAAAAATAACATGAAAAAGCTATAAGGGGTGTAATTAGAGGGTCCGATTCAGAATACAATGAAACTATTTTGTATACAAAATAGCATAGAGCAATCAATGGAAAAGTGTTTATTAGTGACTTTATTAGAACTGAGTCAAATTGAAGTATTGTTGAACTGATCAGATCAGCCTCCAACCTTCCACTCCATGTCATATAATGTTGATAGTGACTTGATAAATCAAGCCCCATGCGCATGTAGCTAAAATCATCAGATATTAGCGGAACCAGAACATTTATGGTAAAACCTAAGGAATATATAAATAATAGCGAGATTGCTAATTTATATTTTTCAATATTTAAATTCACTTTTTTGCACCCTTTAATATATATTTAGGACGTTTTTTTGTTTCTATATATATTCTACCAATATATTCCCCAAGAACGCCAATACCAATAAGCTGAATACCTCCTAAGAATAAAATTGAAACAAGTAGTGAGGGATATCCCTTAACTGGATTTCCAATGACAATCGTATTAATTATCATCCATGCCCCATAAATAAATGCGATTCCTGCAACAAATAGCCCGATGTAAGTCCATATACGGAGCGGAAATGTTGAGAAAGAAGTTATTCCTTCCAGCGCCAGATTCCATAATTTCCAGCCATTGAATTTTGAATCGCCGGCAATACGCTCAGCGCGGGCGTATTCAACTACATCAGTCTTGCCGCCCACCCATGACAGAACGCCTTTCATAAACAGATTACGTTCTGGCATCTGTTTAATATTTTCGACGACCTCACGGCTCATTAACCGGAAATCACCGACGTTCTCTTCAATTTTCGGATTGCTGATTTTATTATGCAGCTTATAAAACCATTCAGCTGTCTTACGCTTCATGCGCCCGTCAGTTGAGCGGTCTGAGCGCTTAGCCAGCACCATATCTGCGCCAGCCTGCCACTTCTCAATGAGATGGGGGATTACTTCTATCGGATCCTGTAAATCGACATCAATAGGAATGACCGCATCCCCGGTTGCATGGTCGAGACCAGCGAAAAGAGCAGGTTCTTTACCGAAGTTTCGCGTAAACGAAAGCGGAATAACGAGCGGATCAGATGCAGCTATTTTGTTAATTATTGATTCAGTCGCATCTTTGCTTCCATCGTTGATGAAAACAATCTCAACTTCATACGGTTTCAGCTCTTCAAACTCGCGAACCGTTTTATAGAAAATAGGTATCGTGGCTTCTTCATTGAAGACCGGAACGACTAACGAGATTTTCATTTCACATCCCTAAAGACAATGAACTTTGAATAAATGAATCCGCATATCAGGCTGATAGCTGAAAAGGTGACAAGAGTAAGGAGTGGCGGCAGGGAACATTTGTCAGCCATCCAGCCAACAACGGCGCTCAGTGTTCCCATAAATCCCACGTACATCATGTAGCGAAGCGTGGTGGTGCTGGCGTTAAAGGTGAAGCGCGCATTGGCATAGAAGCTGAACGATACGGCGATAACAAAACCGGAAAAGTTCGCCAGCGCCTGATGCGTATGCATCCCATACACACAAAAAGCAAATACGCCCCAATGAATAAGCGTGTTAAGAACACCGATCGATGTGTACTTAGCGAATAACTTCAACATTATGAAAATCAGCGGATTCGGAAAGGTCTGAAGTGTAGCACTACAAATTGCTTTGATCGATATAAACGATCAATAATGTGGTGTTTGATAGTTTAAAATTATTGTTATCTTATTAATTGATCGTTGTTACCGATCAATTGGGGCTACTGATTGCTAAGTGGTTTGGGACAAAAACGGGACACACAAAGCTTTGCATCGGCTTGCAAGGCTTTGCATGTTTTTCGAGGATGGGACGAGTGTGAGTGCCGTAGTAATGGGATAACTTGTTGTTAGCTCAGGTAGTTCCAGAAACATCTAAGCCGTGGGGCGCAGGTTCGAATCCTGCAGGGCGCGCCATTTAACCTCTCAAAATTATGTTAATCCGTAAGCTTCTGCGGCGGCGACGTTGCGCCATCCGCAGTACGTGACGCTAATATGCAAATAACTAATTGCGTTTAATCTGTTTATGGTGCTCCTCAGCCTGGATCTCGTGGGCGAAAGAATGGGCATTATTCATCGATTGATGGATGACCATTGCTTTTTCATAGTCGTCCATTTCAGAAAAGGGTGTCGCATTTTCCACAGTAGTCGGGGCGCTGGGTTTCTGTGTCTGAGCCATTTGCTGATGCGCGAAGGCGTCACCGTTATTCATCATCTCATGCGCCGTGGCGGATAATTGGCGGGATTCCATTTTCTCTGCGGCGTTTACGCCAGCTGAAATAAAAAAACGACAGCTAAAAGGGATGTAAACTTATTTATCTTATTTCTCCGGTGTGGGTTAATAAGAGAAATAATAAAACAGTCGTTGGGTCTGGCGTGTGACGGGATAATGACGATGATGTCAGATTATTTTGCTGGCTAGTGATAGCGCCTTTCATTATCGCTACAGTTCAACGGAGGTGTTTGGGTAATGTCAAAATAAAACGAGTAGCGCGCGTATCGGAGGTGACAGAAACTTTTCCCCGGTGCGCAGTGACGATGGATTTTACAATTGCCAGGCCTATACCGCTGCCTTCCCCTTTACGCTGGTGGGAGGGATCAATGCGATAAAAACAATCGAAAAGGCGCGGCAAATGTTCCGGCGCGATTGGCGTACCGGGGTTTTCAACAATAATATGTATCTGGTCGTCCGCTTCTTTTATCCGAAGAGTAATGGTTTTACCCGGCGGCGTATAGCGCATCGTATTAGAGAGTAAATTACTGATCGCTCTGCGCAGCATGATGGGATCGCCGGTGATTCAGCAGGCGCGGCCTTCAAAGCGCAAGCTCCCAACACCTTTTCGGCAGAAAAGCTCGATGAGGCGCTTTATCACGGGGCGGTGCTCCGGGCGCGGCCAAAAGCCATGACGGTAGCGGTGATTATCGCCGGTCTGCTACCTGTTTTATGAGGGACCGGCGCGGGTTCTGAGGTGATGAGCCGTATTACCGCGCCGTTGCTGTCGCTGTTCATCATTCCGGCAGCCTACAAGCTGATGTGGCTGCGCAGGCATCGTCGCCTTGCGGCATAACGTGTGTCGCCCGCCTGCGGCGTCAAACTGCAGGCGGGTTCAGCCTACGTTTATCGTCCGAGCGCGTTGACCCGTTTGCGGTATTCGCCTGGTGTACAACCGAATTCACGGACAAACGCTTTGTGAAAAGAAGATTCGCTCGCATAACCTACCGACTCGGCAATCACCATCACCGGCAGCGCTTCACGCGACAGGGTCTGGGCGGCGATTTGCAGGCGCAGCGTTGTTAACACGGCTAAGGGCGTCGTCGCGGACACGTCGCGAAATAGCTGGGCGAAGCTCGCCCGCGACATGTGTACCCGTTGCGCCAGCGTTTCGACCGTCCAGGGATGCGCCGGTGTTTCCAGCATGTGAAGGATCACGCGGCCCAGCCGGGGATGCAGCAATAAATTGAGCACGCTTTTCGCTGTGCCAGCCTGCGATAGCCAGTCGCGAACGGCGAGGGTAAACAGCGTGGCGCACTGCTGACTGTATAAGACCTCAGCGCCAGGTAAATGGCGTTCTGACTCCTGCTGTAACAGCAAAATGGCGGCGTTAAGCCAGATACTGGCGGGGCTATGCGGCGGCGGGGCAAGACATAACACTTCCGGCAACGCGGTAAGGAAATAACGTGACGTCGTGTGCAGACGTAGACTACCGCACACGATATGTGTCGGTGCTTCGCCAGACTGGCGCAAACGGTGGGCGGAGTTTTGCGGCAGAATCACCACCTTTCCCGGCGTAAGCGTCATGGCGTCGCCGGTAGGCATTTCCAGTTGCGCTTCGCCCTGCGTAACGGTATGCCAGCGAATCACCGATAGTTCGCCAGCGGCGTGCGGCAACTGCCAGTCGCCGCCTAACGGGCAATTCTTGTCGATTGAGCCCTGAGGGGCGTTAAGCGTCAATAGCCGACTAAGCGCATACATATAGACTCCAGAACAGATTCTTTTTCAAAAATAGGGATAACCATTTCTGTCTATTTTCACTATATTTCGGACTTGATGTCATTTCTACTCTTGTTTTTGCTAACCGCCAATTTAGACGATAAGACAAAAAATGACGCGTTGCAGATAACCCTGTCTTTTTTGACGTTACTTATACTTGTCCTGACAAACAGATGGTGATTTGGCGGAGAAAGAAGATGACACAGTATCAGGCGCTCATTATTGGTTTTGGCAAGGCAGGAAAAACGTTGGCGGCAACTCTGGCGAAGACGGGATGGCGCGTGGCGATTATCGAACAGTCCGCCAGTATGTTCGGCGGAACCTGCATCAACATTGGCTGTATTCCAACGAAAACGCTGGTGCATGATGCGGAACGTGAGGGCGATTTTTCTGTCGCCATGCAACGCAAAGCGGCGGTCGTAAATTTTTTACGCGACAAAAATTTTCATAATCTTGCCGACCTGGACAATGTCGATGTGATTGAGGGAAGGGCGGAGTTTATTGATAACCATACCTTACGGGTATTTCAGGCGGACGGCGAGCGGGTGTTACGGGGAGAAAAGATCTTCATTAATACTGGCGCAGAGTCGGTGATCCCGGCTATTACGGGCTTAACAACGACGGCAGGGGTGTTCGATAGCACCGGGCTACTCAGCCTGAGCCAGCGTCCGGCGCGGCTGGGGATTTTAGGCGGCGGTTATATTGGCCTTGAATTTGCCTCAATGTTCGCCAACTTCGGTACGAAGGTCACTATCTTTGAAGCAGCGCCGCAATTCCTGCCTCGTGAAGATCGGGATATCGCGCAGGCAATTACCCGCATTTTACAGGAAAAGGGCGTCGAGCTGATTTTAAACGCCAACGTACAGGCCGTATCCTCAAAGGAGGGCGCGGTACAAGTAGAAACGCCGGAAGGCGCGCATCTTGTGGATGCCCTGCTGGTGGCGTCGGGGCGAAAACCGGCGACGGCTGGCTTACAGTTGCAGAACGCCGGCGTGGCGGTGAACGAACGTGGCGGGATCATCGTGGATGATTACCTGCGTACCACGGCGGACAATATCTGGGCGATGGGCGATGTTACCGGTGGGTTGCAGTTTACCTATATTTCACTGGATGATTTCCGTATTGTACGCGACGGGTTATTGGGGGATGGCAAACGCAGTACCCGCGATCGCCAGAACGTCCCGTATTCCGTCTTTATGACGCCGCCGCTCTCTCGTGTCGGGCTGACGGAAGAACAAGCGCGGGCAAGCGGCGCAACGGTGCAGGTGGTGACATTACCGGTGGCGGCGATCCCTCGCGCCCGTGTTATGAACGATACTCGTGGCGTACTAAAAGCGGTAGTGGACGTGAATACGCAGCGTATTGTAGGGGTGTCATTGTTATGCGTTGATTCTCATGAAATGATTAATATCGTTAAAACCGTTATGGATGCAGATTTACCTTATACGGTGTTACGCGACCAGATATTTACCCATCCTACAATGAGTGAGTCTTTAAACGATCTCTTCTCTCTCATTAAGTAAAACATAAATAACGTAGCCCTGTTAATCAGGGCTTTTTTTTGCCTGTCAGGCTATAAAAATACGCCAGGACAAATATGCTGGCGTCTGAAAGAAAAGGCTTTAGTCAGGCGTAACGTATTATAACACCATTGAAATAACCCACGACTGGAAATCTCGATGTTAAAAGTTACCACACTTATTGCTTCATTATTGGCTGCGCCGCTGGCGTTTTCCGTCTCCGCCCAGCCGCTAACTGACGTTGAATATATCAGCGTTTCTGCGGTGTCAGCAACGCCGTCAATGCTTGAAGACGCTATTGCCAGACTGGCGCAAAGTAAACAGGCGTCGTCATGGAAAATTACGTCAATGCGTATTGATAATACGGGTTACGCCACTGCGATATTATATAAATAAGGAGAGCCTGAGATGGATAAATATCTTCGTCTGTTAAGTCAGGGGGATCGGCTGGGATTAACATTAATTCGCCTGAGTATCGCCATCGTTTTTATCTGGATTGGACTACTAAAATTTGTGCCCTATGAGGCAGACAGTATTACCCCGTTTGTGGCGAACAGCCCGTTTATGTCTTTTTTCTATGAACATCCGGAAGAATATCGTCAGCATCTGACTCATGAGGGCGAACTAAAACCGGAGGAACGCGCCTGGCAAACGGCCAATAATACGTATGCGTTTTCGGATGGTCTGGGCGTGGTGGAATTGATTATCGCGGCGCTGGTACTGGCTAACCCTGTCAGCCGCTGGTTAGGGCTGGCAGGCGGCGTGCTGGCATTCCTGACGCCATTTGTCACGCTGTCGTTTTTAATCACCACGCCGGAGGCCTGGGTTATGCCGCTGGGCGATGCGCATTATGGTTTTCCGTATTTATCGGGCGCCGGACGGCTGGTATTAAAAGATACGTTAATGCTGGCAGGTGCGGTGATGATCATGGCGGACTCCGCCCGTTCGTTACTTTTACAGCGACAGTAGCGCCCCTCTTACCCTCTTTATGCCGCGATTCGTCGGGTGGCGCTTGCGCCATCCGACAATTTATTGATGAATGATGGACTACCCTGACAGAAGTTCCTGTTCCACCTGTTGAACCTGCGCCTCCAGCGTATTGCGAATTTCGGTTAGCGCCCGTTCCTGCTCGGAGAAATAGGCTTCCTTATCCGCAACGGAAGAGGCGAGCCGCCAGGCGTTTTCCGTTTCCAGTTGCGTTATCTCTTTCAACAGCGCGTCGATTTGTGTGCGGAGCTGGCGTATTTTATGGCGCAGATGTTCCAGGTTATTTAGCCTGTCGCTTGCCATCATCGGTTCCAGACCGCTTTGCAGCTGCGTCAATAACGCGCGAATTGCCGCCAGATCGGCATTCTGCCGCGCCTGATTAAGCTGTACCATCATCTGGTGCGCTTTTTCTTTCAATTCATCGGCGACCACATCCGGGTGACACAGGCGGCTGGCCTGACGCCACAAACGTTTTAATTCACTGCGTTCGTCAGCCGACAAACGTTGATCGCGGGCGTAGCGGAATTGCGCTTCCTGCTGCTGCTCCCGGTACTGGTGATAGTCCTGTTCCGCATTTTCCTGCGCCTGGCGGAATGCGCTGTCGTCCTGATGGGAAAAATCCGCTTCCAGCTCGCGAATTTCCGCCAGCAACGCGGTAATTAATTCCGTCTGCTGCTGGATTCGCTGACGGATGCCCACCGCTTCGCGCGAGGCGGCATTCAATCCTGTCCACTGCTGTTTTAGCGTTGCCAGTTGATCCACGGCCTGGGAAATAAATTGCAGGCAGGATTGATAATCCTTTTCCCGGCGTTTTATTTCGGCTTCTTGCTTACGCTGCATACTCACCGCGAGCTGTTTACGCAACTCCAGAATACGGCTCATCAACGGCCCGAGACGCAGATGATAGAGATCGTTGAAATCGTCGAGGATTTGTACCCGCGCATTTCGTTTGTCAATCAGATCGCGAAGCTGGGCTTCAAGCGCTTTCAGCTCCAGTTTACTGGCGGCAATAGAGGGATCTTGCCACGTCGAGAGCGCCCGTTGAGCCTGTAGCCAGGCGGCGATCTCTTGCATGGCGTCACTGAATCGACGAGCTTCAATCGCCTGGGCAATCGCGCTGATTACGGCATCCTGCGGCTCATTTTTCAGGTAGATGAGCTGCTGACGGATAATCTCTTCGTCCTCAAGTTCGATGGCGCTTTTGATGATCTCTAAACGTTTGATGATCTTATTCATGACGTTGATGCCTGGCGTGGCTCAAAAACGGATAACAGATACCAGGTCTGATTCACCTTTTTGAAAATACTGAAAAAATACTAAATGTATTCTGTAGGGTGTCGTACTTTTCGTCCAGAGTTATTCACATATTTTATACCCAGCGTCTGTCACCCGTAACGTTCTATATCGGCGCGCACTCTTTTCTTTTTACTCCCCGCGACATCTTTTTTTACACGATAACGTTAACGTCCGGAGTTGAGCCTTGACAAACGATTGCGCCTTGCGGCAGCGAGAGCGAAATGTTAAAAGGTGCCCCTCAATAAAAACGATACAGGGGTAGGACGTGAAAAACGCGTCAACTGCATCCGGCGCCAGCGTGTCGGATGCCGCGTCGAAGAATGAACCGACGCTTCAACGGGGGTTGCAAAACCGCCATATTCAGCTAATTGCGCTGGGCGGCGCCATTGGCACCGGACTGTTTCTGGGCATCGGCCCGGCGATTCAAATGGCGGGGCCGGCTGTTTTGTTGGGCTATGGCGTTGCCGGGATTATCGCTTTTCTCATTATGCGCCAGTTGGGTGAAATGGTCGTGGAAGAGCCGGTTTCCGGATCGTTTGCCCACTTCGCCTGGAAATATTGGGGGCCGTTTGCGGGCTTTTTGTCGGGCTGGAACTATTGGGTCATGTTTGTGCTGGTCGGGATGGCGGAGCTGACCGCGGCGGGCATCTATATGCAGTACTGGCTGCCTGACGTACCAACATGGGTATGGGCGGCGGTGTTTTTTATTATCATTAATGCCGTGAATCTGGTGAACGTTCGTCTGTATGGCGAAACGGAATTCTGGTTCGCGCTGATTAAAGTGCTGGCGATTATCGGCATGATAGGTTTTGGTCTGTGGCTGCTGTTCTCCGGCCACGGCGGCGAACATGCCAGCATTGATAACCTCTGGCGTTATAACGGTTTCTTCGCTACCGGTTGGCATGGTTTGCTTCTGTCGCTGGCGGTGATTATGTTTTCTTTTGGCGGACTGGAGCTGATCGGCATTACTGCGGCGGAAGCGCGCGATCCGCAAAAAAGCATTCCGAAAGCGGTGAATCAGGTGGTATACCGTATTTTGCTGTTCTACATCGGTTCGCTGGTGGTGTTGCTGGCGCTCTATCCGTGGGTAGAGGTGAAATCCAATAGCAGCCCTTTTGTGATGATCTTCCATAACCTGGACAGTAATGTGGTGGCTTCGGCGCTGAATTTCGTTATTCTGGTCGCGTCGCTTTCGGTGTATAACAGCGGCGTTTATTCGAACAGCCGAATGCTGTTCGGCCTGTCCGTACAAGGCAATGCGCCGAAATTTTTAACTCGCGTCAGCCATCGCGGCGTGCCGGTGAACTCGCTGATACTTTCCGGAGCGATTACCTCGCTGGTGGTGCTGATCAACTATCTGTTGCCGCAAAAAGCGTTTAGCCTGTTGATGGCACTGGTTGTCGCGACGCTATTGCTAAACTGGATAATGATCTGTCTCGCGCATTTACGTTTTCGCGCGGCGATGCGTCGTAAAGGGCGCGAGACGCAATTTAAGGCGCTGTTCTATCCCGCCGGAAACTATTTGTGCATTGCGTTTCTGGCGCTGATTCTGGTGTTAATGTGTACGATGGACGATATGCGATTGTCGGCGATTTTGCTGCCGGTATGGATTGTATTCCTGTTTATCGCGTTTACAGTTTTGCGCCGTAAGGCTCATTAACTTTTTTGCCCGATCCCATGCTCATGCGATCGGGCAATCCATTAATGCCGCAATGTCCCTGACAGCGCGCGAATATCGCTGCCGGTCGGCGTCTGATGAATACGCAAGCCGAACTCTTCCACCACGGCAAAAATATGGTCGAAAATATCGGCCTGGATGCTCTCATATTCCAGCCACACGACGGTATTGGTAAAGGCGTAGATCTCTATCGGCAAACCATGATCGTCAGGCGCCAGTTGGCGTACCATCAGCGTCATGTCTTTACGGATGCGCGGATGGTGGCGTAAATATTCGTTCAGATAGGCGCGAAATGTCCCGATATTGGTCATTCGGCGGTGATTTAAGGCTGATTCCGGCGCATCCAGCTGTTTATTCCATTCATCGATTTCCTGATGACGGCTGGTAAGGTACGGCTTTAACAGTTGCGCGGTTAACAGCCGCTGTTTTTCATCATCATCCAGAAAATGGATACTGGTCGCGTCAATATTAATGCTGCGTTTAATCCGGCGTCCGCCGGACGCAGACATGCCGCTCCAGTTTTTGAACGAGTCGGAAACCAGCGACCAGGTGGGAATGGTGGTGATGGTATTATCCCAGTTGCGTACTTTTACCGTGGTTAAACCAATATCAATGACCGCGCCATCTGCGCCATATTTCGGCATTTCCAGCCAGTCGCCCAGTTTGAGCATATCGTTGGCGGAAAGCTGTATACCGGCAACCAGGCCAAGAATCGGGTCTTTAAAGACCAGCATTAATACCGCGGCCATCGCGCCCAGCCCGCTGATTAAAATTGCTGGTGACTGGCCAATCAGTAGTGAGATCATCAGAATGCCGACGATAATTGCGCCGATGAGCTTAATGCCCTGAAATATTCCTTTTAGCGGCAACTGAGAGGCGGCGGGCCATTTTTGCGATAGATTGAAAATCACGTCCAGCAGAGAAAATAACGACAGCAGGGCGTAGGTCATAATCCATAACTGCGCGCAGGTCGTCAGGATATCCGCAGCCTCACTGCCTTTTTGTAGCCAGAGCGCGGCCTGAATATTGACAATGATGCCTTGCAGCGTAAAAGCCAGACGATGGAATAATTTATTCTGGGTAATAATTTGCAGCCACAGGCGGGAACTGGCGTTGGCACGTTTTTCGAAAGCGCGCAGTACTATCCAGTGCAAAATAATATGCACGACAACTGCTGTCAGAAAAATAATACCAAATATCACCACCAGCGACGTGGTGTGATTCATTTCAATTCCCGCTAAATCTTCTACCTGGGATATCAATTCCTGCATAATCTCTCCTTTATAAACAGCAGCCTATGATGACTGCTGAATGGCATTTATGCAAATCAGGACGCTCGCGCTTCAGGCATAATCAGCAACAGACGGGTAAAAGCGCTTCAGGGGTTATCCATACGCTATATTTTATCCAGCGCCCCATAAACGTCGTTATTTTACGCCACCCCATTTTTTTGAACAGGCGCCAGTTCGTCAACAATGGATGAAAACATTTTAACCAGAATGCTTAAAACGATTGCAATGTTTCTGTCGGATGATGATTAGCACCGTCGTACCTCTCAACAATAACATTAAGGAACATCGGATGACCCAAAAGCGTACCCTGCTAAAATACGGCATACTCTCGCTGGCGCTGGCCGCGCCATTATCTGCCTGTGCGTTTGACTCTCTTACGGTATTTGGCGATAGCCTTAGCGATACCGGGAATAACGGTCGCTGGACCTGGGATAGTGGTCAAAATAAGCTCTACGACGAACAGTTGGCCGAACGATTTGGGCTGGCATTAAGCCCTTCCAACAATGGCGGTTCTAATTATGCCGCCGGCGGCGCGACGGCGACCCCGGAATTAAACCCGCAGGATAATACCGCGGATCAGGTACGGCAGTGGCTTGCCAAAACAGGGGGAAAAGCCGACCACAACGGTTTGTATATTCACTGGGTCGGCGGAAACGATCTGGCGGCGGCCATCGCGCGACCTGCCATGGCACAGCAAATAGCCGGTAATAGCGCCACTAGCGCGGCGGCGCAGGTAGGGATGTTACTGGATGCCGGCGCCGGGCTGGTCGTGGTGCCAAACGTACCGGATATTAGTGCGACGCCAATGCTTCTGGAGGCGGTAATCACCGCCGGGCTGGGCGCAGCGGCGCCCCCGGCGCTAAAAGCGGCGTTAGAGGCGCTGGCGGAGGGCGCTACGCCCGATTTCGCCAGTCGGCAACAGGCGATCCGCAAGGCGTTGCTGGCGGCGGCTGCAACGGTAAGCAGCAATCCGTTTATTCAGCAACTGCTCGTTGAGCAACTGCTGGCGGGCTATGAAAAGGCGGCAGGGCAGGCGTCAGCTCTGACCGATTATTATAATCAGATGGAAGAGAAGGGGCTGGAGCAACACGGCGGCAATATAGCCCGTGCCGATATCAACGGCCTCTTTAAGGAAATTCTTGCCAACCCGCAGGCGTTTGGTCTGACAAATACCGTAGGTATGGCCTGCCCGCCAGGCGTATCCGCTTCGGCGTGCTCCTCGGCGATGCCTGGATTTAATGCGTCGCAGGACTATCTGTTTGCCGATCATTTACATCCCGGTCCGCAGGTCCATACCATTATTGCGCAATATATCCAGTCGATCATTGCCGCGCCGGTACAGGCGACATACCTGAACCAAAGCGTTCAGTCGATGGCGCAAGGCAGTCGTACCACGCTTGACAGCCGTTATCAGCAGCTTCGCCAGGGGGAAAATCCTGTTGGTTCACTGGGCATGTTCGGCGGATACAGCGGGGGATATCAACGTTATGATAATAATGAGGCCGACGGGAACGGTAATCATAATAATCTGACGGTTGGCGTCGATTATCAGCTTAACGAGCAGGTACTGCTGGGAGGGCTGATAGCCGGTTCTCTGGATAAGCAACATCCTGACGATAATTATCGTTATGATGCCCGCGGTTTTCAGGCCGCCGTATTCAGCCATTTACGCGCCGGTCAGGCGTGGCTGGATAGCGATTTACACTATCTGTCCGCTAAATTCAGTAACATCCAGCGCAGTATAACGCTCGGTGCGCTAAGACGGGTGGAAGAGGGCGAAACCAACGGTCGGCTGTGGGGCGCGAGGTTAACCAGCGGTTATGATTTTGTCATGATGCCGTGGTTAACGACCGGACCGATGCTGCAATATGCATGGGATTACAGCCACGTTAATGGTTATAGCGAGAAGCTCAATACCAGTACATCAATGCGTTTTGGCGACCAAAACGCCCATTCGCAGGTGGGTAGCGCTGGTTGGCGTCTGGATCTCCGCCACAGCATCATTCACTCCTGGGCGCAGATTAATTATCGCCGTCAGTTTGGCGATGATACGTATGTGGCGAACGGCGGCCTTAAATCGACCGCGCTGACGTTTAGCCGCGACGGAAAAGCGCAGGATAAAAACTGGGTTGATATCGCGATTGGCGCAGATTTTCCGCTGTCGGCAACGGTGTCCGCTTTCGCCGGGCTGTCGCAAACGGCAGGGTTAAGCGATGGCAATCAAACCCGTTATAACGTTGGGTTTAGCGCCCGATTTTGATGACACGCCAGGGAGGACCAACCCCGTGGTGACAATATCGCCATCGTAGGCGCAAACCGGTGTCACGCCGTTTTCTCCTTCATCCAGATAGGGGTATCCAGATATGGCAAACGGCGTGCCAGTTTTAAATATTATTTATTTTCAATAGGTTGAAAGAGGAAGTTAACACTAGCGATGTAAAACCTGGCACTTCGCGCCATTGATCATTGAGGAACCTGGCAGAAAGGTGAAAAAAGCCGGACGGGCGTCCGGCTTAGGCAGGGGATTAAACTTCCGTCAGTGTGGTTTCAAGCGGCAGACGTGATTTCGGCAGCCCGGCGTTGAAATCCTCGACGCTATGATGGCCGACCGGCACCACGACCAGACTGGTATAGCCTTTTTCTTTCAGACCAAATTCAGCGTCGAGCACCTCGGCGTCGAAACCTTCAATGGGGACGGCGTCGAGACCCATCGCGGCGACGCCCAGCAGAAAGTTGCCGACGTTCAGATAGACCTGTTTCGCCATCCACTGGTGGTCATCTTTCAGCGAGACGCGGTGCATATCGGCGAAAAAGCGGCGACCTTTATCATTTGCCGCTTTATCTTCCGGCGTAGCGAAACGGCCATCGGCTTCTTCCTGATCGACGACGCGCTCAAGCCATGCGTCATCCATTGCGGTTTTTGCGCAGAAGACCACCACATGGGAGGCGTCTAACATTTTACGTTCGTTAAACACATAATTGGCGGCGGCGGATTTTGCGACACGCGCTTTGCCCTCTTCCGTACTGGCGACAATAAAGTGCCACGGCTGGGAATTGGTGCTGGAGGGGCTGTACTGTAGTAGTGTTTTTACTTTATCCGCTTCTTCGGCGGTCAGTTTTTTGCTGGGATCGAACGCCTTAGTGGAGTAGCGCTTTAAGGCGACAGAAACGATATCCATAAATGCTCCTGGTTGGTTTAGTACCCTTTTGCATCAGCAGGGTACCGGGTTATCGGTAAAAAGATAAGGGAGGAAAATGCGGAAACGGTTATTGCATCAGCGCGGTCGCAGGCGCAGTTGCTCTCTTTTAGGCAGCCCGTCTACGACCAGATTCCATGAGTCATTTATCAAATCGTTGAGTAGCGAGACGGTGATATCCTCGCCCGCATAGACTGAAATCCAGTGTTTCTTATTCATGTGATAGCCAGGCGCAATGCTGGGGTAAATTTGTTGATTTACCAGGGATTTTTGGGGATCCGACTTCAGGTTCACCACTGGACGGCAGTGATGTTCAGTGAAAAGCATGAATATTTTGCCGCCGACTTTAAACACATCGTACTGTGGGCCGAAAGGCCAGCAGTGTTCGGTAAAAGGCAGTTCCAGCGCAAAGCGTTTTGCACAGGCGTGCAGTGTTTGACCGTCCATTATTGCTCCTCGCGAGTCAGCGCGCGCCACATGGCTTCGAATCCCAGCGCAATATATTCGCCAGCGCGAGCGGGATCGCGCGCGGCGAAATCCATTGTTGTTTCAGCCAGCGCCAGAAAAAGGCCGTCGCCGAAGGCGCGGTACTCATCCGACATAAACACCATCAAAACGGAACGATGACATAAATCGCGCAATTCGGGGAACATATCGTCGGCCCGTTGTTCCGTCTCTTTGGTGAGCTTTTCGCTGACGGCCAGTTGACGGATCGCCCGATGGCGCGCGGGATGGTTCAGACCCCAACTGATGTAACTGTTCCAGATAAAACGAGTCATCATTTTGGCATCGGTAATGGATCGATCCAGCTCCATTATCATTGACTGGCAGAGATCCTGCTTTAAATGCAAATACAACGTGTTAATCAGCTCATCTTTGGTCGCGAAATAGCGAAACAATGTTCCTTCTGCAACACCTGCGTTACGCGCAATCACCGCCGTTGAGGCAGCGATGCCGGATTGCGCTATCGCCTGGGTTGCCGCTTCCAGTAATGCTTGTTTTTTGTCTTCACTCTTCGGACGAGCCACTACACGTTACCCTTATGTCTGGAAAAACATGATTGAATCATGCCCGTTGTCGCGTCGCAACGGTGAATGTCAACCTTTGAAAAGTACCTTGACGGCGTATCTTTGCTTTCTATAATGAGTGCTTACTCACTCATAATCAAGGGCTGCCGCATGAAGTGGTAGAAAAGCATATTGCAGGCCATGCGATAAGCCGTCTCACAATTTGTGTGGTTATTACTATGCTTATTGCTGTTGCCGTAAATGTGCGGTGCGGGAGCCGCTGACGAGTTTGATAGAGGGGAGAGCACGATGACCATTTCCGCTCAGGTTATCGACACGATTGTCGAGTGGATTGATGATAATTTGAATCAGCCGTTACGTATTGATGATATTGCCCGTCATGCGGGGTATTCCAAGTGGCACCTGCAGCGCCTTTTTATGCAGTACAAAGGGGAGAGTCTGGGGCGCTACGTGCGTGAACGGAAGCTAAAACTGGCGGCGCGCGACCTGCGCGACACCGACCAGAAGGTGTATGATATTTGTCTAAAGTATGGTTTTGATTCGCAGCAAACCTTTACGCGCATTTTTACCCGCACGTTCAACCTGCCGCCAGGCGCTTATCGTAAAGAAAATCATGGCCGTACGCATTGAAATGTTTAATTGGCCAGCGAAAACCAGCGCCGCCAGATAAAGCGAATAACATAATATTCCAGCGCGCCGAGCAACAGAAACCATAAACAAAACAACAAAGTATAAAGCTGGTTGAGATCCATAAGATGAAAGATCCCGACCAGTTTTTGCGCCAGCGCAAGGCCGAGCGAAGGGGCGGGCAGCAGCAGGCTGGAGAGCAACGCCATCAGCAAAATACCGGCAGCGGTCATCAATGATTCAAGCGGGTGTTTCATGGCTTTGTTAAACGTAAGTTAAAACGCCATTGTCCGGGATATCGCCTGGTAAGGCAAATATGCTGTCTATTGTCCCGCCCAGATTTCACAATGTTTTTGTACCAGACCTATCAGCGATCCGCCGTCGGCAATAAACTCCCGCATATATTGCGCTTCGTTACCGCCTTTTTTCACCTGCAGACGTAGTGCGTCAATGGCGCTGTCGGCGCCCAGCTTGCGCGCCGAGGGGGTAACGTTGTCCAGCAGACGCAGCGTATCATCTGCCAGGCGACGGCGGTCGCCGGTATAGGCATCGGTTAGCACGCCCTCCAGACCATAGCGGCAAGCCTGAAAACGGTTGAATTTATATAACAGATAGTCTTGTTCCTGCGGTTTAAAGGGACGCTCGGTCAGCAGCCAGTGCGCGGTCGTCTGAATCAACCCTGCCATATTGATGGCATGATCAAGGGTGAGCGGCGTATCCATCACCCGAACTTCTACCGTGCCAAAGGCCGGGCTGGGGCGGATATCCCAGTGCAAATCTTTGATGCTGTCGATCATCGTGGTGTAAGACAGACGACGAAATAGTCCGGCAAACTCTTGCCAGTTACTGACCCACGGCATGGGACCGTTATCGGGAAAAGCGGAAAAAATATTCAGGCGCGCGCAGGCAAAACGGGTGTCAGATCCTTGCATATAGGGAGACGCGGCGGAGAGCGCAATAAAGTGTGGCACAAAATGCGACAGCCCGTGTAAAAGATAAATCGCATCGTCGCCGTTCGCGCAGCCGACGTGGACATGCTGGCCGAAAACCGTCGCCTGTTGAATTAAGTAGCCGAAATTTTCCAGCGTGCGTTGATAGCGCTCATTATCACAGACCTCCTGACGCTGCCATTTTTGAAAAGGGTGCGTACCGCCGCCGCAAATGCCGAGATGGTGTTCCGACGCCGCCTGTAAAATAACGTGCTGCATGGCAGAAAGTTGGGCCGCCGCCTGGTCAATATCGCGGCAGACGCCCGTGGCCATCTCCAGCATACTTTCGGTGATATCGTGCTTAATTTCTCCCGCAGTAAGTTGGGGCTTAACGGCGTCGATCAGCGTAGAAGAGTCCTGACTTAAATCGTAGCCAGGTGGATTGATCACCTGCATCTCCAGCTCAATACCAAGCGTATAAGGTTCAGAAACGTGAAAATCATTCAGCGCCATAGCGATCTCATTTATCGGGGTATTGCACTAAGTATAGAAGCGGGAGCGCTCCTGTCGTGGGGAAAGCGCGTTATTGCAGAAACAAGAGTAATAACGCTATTGCCACGTTGAAACCATTCTGTACGGACGGTACGTTCAGCCATCGTGGCGGCAAAGGCTGGCAGCAGATTTAACGAGATGTGCGTGGCGGTAAGCGAGGTAACTTTTGCGCTATTGAATCCCGGGAGCGTGACGCGGTCTGAAAAGGCTTTATAAACGCTCTCTTTGGCGGAGAAAGCCAGCGTCAGGGCAAGTGGAAAAGGGAGCGAGCTCGCCTGGAGAATTTGGCGCTCATCGCTATCGATAATGGACGGCGCCAGCTCTGTCGCCGTGTGCTGACTCATGATTTTTTCTATATCAACGCCGACACGCTGTCGGGATATGACGGCCAGCGCCGTTGACGTACAGTGGCTGATGCTGCCAAATAGGCCGTCCGGCCATAGCGGCTGTCGCTTGTCGCCAATACCGGGCACTGTCCTGACGCCCACCTCGCGTAGCGCATGAACGGCGGCGATGCGGCCTGCCAGATGTTCAGCTTTACGCTTGCGTCCGGCAGACCGTAGCCGATCGTGATGAGGCAGCCATAACAGGTCGTGCTCGTGAAAGCTGCTCGCATCAAAGTCGACGATATGCAGCCTGTGTCCGGCAAAGGGAAGGGGAAAATGAGATGTCCGCATCGTTTTTTGCTAATTCCCTCCCCGAATGAGGGAGGGAAGGTTGCCATCAGAAATGGGTATTAATGCTCATATACCACGTACGTCCCGGTTCGTTATAGGTGTACGCGCCAGCGCCCGCCATATAAGCGCCAGTTTGAGTATCCCTGACGGTTTGCGCGTTACCTTCACGCCACAGACGTTTGTCAAAGAGGTTATCCACGCCACCGGTCAGGCTGACATTTTTGGTCACGTCCCAGGTCGCGCTCAGGCCAACAATACTGTATGGGCTGACCGCTTGCTTATCTGTTCCGGTAACGGGGTTGCCCTGATAATCATATTTCTTCGGCTCTTGTTTGCCGTACCAGGTGAAGGTCGATTGCAGAGAAACGTCCTGACGTACCTGCCAGCTCAGGGTTGAGTTAAGCGTGTACTGTGGAATAATCGACAGGCGTTCGCCGGTCTCTTTGTTTTTACTCTGCAGCATATACGTAACGTTATTCGTCCAGTTGACGGTGTCGCTAACCGGTACGTTTAACGTGCCTTCCAGACCTTCAACGACCGCTTTCGGCACGTTCTCCCACTGATAGACATCCGTTTTGCCGTTGTTGATACGCTGCAACGGCACCGTACCCGCTTCAATCTTATTGCGGTAATCATTGCGGAACCAGGTGATGCCGGCCAGCCAGCCATCGCGTTTAAATTCCAGACCGATCTCTTTATTGATGCTGGTTTCGGCTTTCAGATCATCGTTACCCATCATATAGCAGCCGATGCCGGTACCCGCGCCAGTCGCGTAGCAACCCTGACCTTTGCTATACAAAATATAGTTTGGGTTAGTCTGGTACAGACTCGGGGCTTTATAAGCGCGGGCGATCCCCATTTTCAGGGTAAAGTCATCCCCCAGACCTTGCGACAGGTTCAGCGACGGGCTCCAGTTATCCCCCACAATACTGTGATGATCGAAACGTAGCCCCGGCGTCAGCATGGTGCTGTCGGTCAGTTCCATGTTGTTTTCAGCAAACAGAGAGAAAATTTCCGCTTTTGAATAGGGGCTACGATTGGTACTGCTGTAACCCGGGATATTTCCCCCCATAAAGGTTTGCGAGTTGGAGAGCTCGTCTTTCATACGCTGTTGGGCCCATTCGCTACCCAGCGTCAGGTTTTGATTGACCAGCAGATCGAAAGGAAGGCTCACTTCGCTGTGTAGGGTGACGTCATTCAAATCAGCATCGGCATATTTTTGCGATGCTTTGGGATCGAAAATCCCTTCGGTGCCGCCTGCCAAGCCTTCCGGCATCCGGGAGTTACGGGTATGTTCGTATTGCACCCAATTACTGGTGGTTACGCCATTATCCCAGCCGCCGTTCCAGGTCAGAGAGTAGTTCTGCCGATAGAGGCGGTTCGTCTCTTTTCCGTAATTATCTTTCACCAGTTGGTTCGTATTGGTGTTCTGAGTATCGCCGGCATAGAGGTTGCCCTGGCGACTGTATCCGGCCTCCAGTTCCAGAGACTGAAGCGGAGCAAAATCCCAACGAACCACGCCGTTGATATCTTTGTTAATGACCCCCTCGCGTCCTGCCGGTAGCGTGTCGGCGTAACTCCCGGTACGTTCAGACTGATGCCCCTGGTTAATATTACGCGCATCCGCCTGCGTTTTGTCGAGGTTGCCATACAGACGGAAGCTGAAATCCCCGCCCAGCGGGCCGTTCAGGCTAAAGTTAGTGCGTTTGGTCGCGCCTTCGTCTTTATGTTCCGGCGCGTTGAAATAGGTATTCCAGGAACCGTGCCACTCGCTACCGCCTTTTTGGGTAATGATATTGACCACGCCACCCGCCGCGCCGTTACCGTAGCGTGCGGCGGCAGGGCCACGCAGCACTTCAATGCGTTCGATCATCTCCGGCGGCACCCACGCGGTATCGCCGCGGGTATCGCGTTCGCCGCGCCAGCCCAGGCGCACCGAGTTACGGCTGGTGACGGGTTTACCGTCTATCAGGATGAGGGTGTTTTCCGGCCCCATGCCGCGAATATCGATTTGGCGGTTATTCCCGCGCTGACCGCTGGTGGAGTTGCCGGTCAGGTTCACGCCCGGCATGGTGCGGATGATTTCTGACACGTCGCGCGCGGGCGGATTTTTGCGGATCTCATCGGCGGTGATGGTGGATACGCCTGGCGCCTGTAGGTTTTGCTGGGCAGCGGTCACCACGATGGTGTCTTCATTGGTGAGCGCAGCGCTATCGGTTTTTTCTTCTGCCATCACGGGCAGAGCGGCCCCGTAAATCCCTAAATTGACCAGTAAGGTCAGGGAATGAATCTTCTTGTTCATTGTATATCCTGCTTTTCTTTAGCCACATAAGCCAAAGCGCCCGTCAAAGGCATTGGCCGGGTGGTGAAATTGTGTTCGCGCGTCCCATAGCGCGACAATACGCTATTGCAAATGCAAATAGTTATCAATAATATTATCAATATATTTCACCTTTTATATACAAAATTCATAATAAACACAGGGTTATAATGAAAGAGGCGCTGGCAACGGGAAGTGAGGCCTGGTGGAGGACGAAAACCGGGCCGGAATGGATACGGGAAAAAGACGGAAATTATCGGGTCACTTTTTGGTGGCGCGACCCGCAGGGAAACGAAACACACTCCCCGATACGGCGTGTCTGGGTCTACATCACTGGCGTAACCGATCATCATCAAAACGCGCAGCCTCAGACGATGGCGCGTATTGCCGGAACGGATGTCTGGCGCTGGAGTACGGCGCTTAGCGCTAACTGGCGCGGCAGCTACTGTTTTATTCCTACCGAACGCGATGACGTTTTTGCCGCTTTTGCGCCGGGCGAAACGCCCGATCGGAACGCACTGCGTGAAGGCTGGCGACAGCTATTACCGCAGGCGATTGCCGACCCGCTTAATTCGCAAAGCTGGCGGGGAGGACGTGGTCATGCGGTTTCAGCGCTGGAAATGCCGGATGCGCCCCTTCAGCCGGGATGGGATCGTCCTGAAACGCCGTACTCGCCGCCTTTGATGATGCAGTGGCATAGCGAACGTCTGGGTAACTCCCGCCGCGTATGGATATTGACGACCGGAGACGAGGCGCCGGAGGAAAGACCGTTGGCTATTCTGCTGGACGGTCAATTCTGGGCGGAAAATATGCCCGTCTGGCCCGCGCTCGCCTCGCTGACTCATCAACGCCTGCTTCCTGGTGCCGTCTACCTGCTGATTGACGCGATTGATACTCAACACCGCAGCCAGGAGTTGACCTGCAATGCCGACTTCTGGCTGGCGGTGCAGCAGGAACTGTTGCCGCAAGTCAGAGCCGTGACGCCTTTTAGCGATGATGCCGGGCGAACGGTGGTCGCCGGACAGAGTTTTGGCGGCCTGTCGGCGCTGTATGCCGGCCTGAACTGGCCGACGCGTTTTGGCTGTGTACTAAGCCAGTCAGGATCGTTCTGGTGGCCCCATCGCATCACCCCGCCGGAGGGGGAAGTCATTACCCGGCTGAAAACCGGCGCATTATGCGCGCGCGGACTGCGTATCGTACTGGAAGCCGGCGTGCGTGAGCCGATCGTGTTTCAGGCGAATCAGGCGCTTTATGCCCAACTGAATACTTCGCAGCAGTCCATTTTCTGGCGTCAGGTTGACGGCGGACACGATGCGCTTTGCTGGCGCGGCGGGCTAACGCAAGGGCTGATGCTGCTTTGGCAGCCGCTTATCGACACGCTTTAACCGGGCACATGTCCATGACAGGAGTTGAGTATGGAGTTCAGTAATCCCTTCGATAATCCGCAGGGACAGTTTTACATCCTGCAAAATACGCAGCGTCAATTCAGCCTTTGGCCAGCGGCGTGCGCGCTTCCCGCAGGATGGGACGTGGTATGCGAACCGCAATCGCAGGACGCGTGCCAGCAGTGGCTTAATACGCGCTGGACAACACTGAATCCGGCGCATTATGCCGATAAGCAGGAGGCGAAATGACGCAGCGTTTACCATTAGTCGCCGCTCAGCCGGGGATCTGGATGGCGGAAAAACTCTCTGATTTACCCTCCGCCTGGAGCGTGGCGCACTACGTGGAACTGAATGGCGAGCTGGATGCCCCCTTGCTGGCAAAAGCGGTAGCGGTAGGGATGCAACAGGCGGATACGCTACGGATGCGTTTTACCGAAGAGAACGGCGAGGTCTGGCAATGGATAGATCCTGAGCGCACCTTCGGCGAGCCCCCGATTGCCGATTTACGCGACCAGCCCGATCCGCATCACGCGGCGCTGACGTTAATGCAGGCGGATTTACGGCAAAACCTGCGCGCAGATAGCGGTAAGCCGCTGGCTTTTCACCAGTTAATCCGCATTGATGATACCCGCTGGTATTGGTATCAGCGCTATCACCATTTGCTGGTGGATGGCTTTAGCTTCCCGGCGATAACCCGCCAGATTGCGGCGATTTATCGCGCCTGGCAGAGCGAGGCCCCTACGCCGGAGTCGCCTTTTACCCCCTTTGCGGATGTGGTCGAGGAATATCAGCGCTATCGCCAGAGCGAGGCCTGGCAGCGTGACGGCGCCTTCTGGGCGCAGCAGCGCCGCGAGCTGCCGCCGCCGGCGTCAATGTCTGCCGCGCCGTTGCCGGGGCGGTCGGCGAGCGCGGATATTCTGCGTATGAAATTGAGCGCGCCGGAGGGGGCGTTTCGCCAACTGGCGGCGCACATGCCTGAGATACCGCGAGCGGATCTTGCCCTGGCGCTGGTGACGTTGTGGCTGGGACGATTATGCGGGCGAATGGATTATGCCGCCGGATTTATCTTTATGCGGCGGATGGGCTCGGCGGCGTTAACGGCGACCGGGCCTGTCCTTAACGTGTTGCCGCTGGCGGTGAACCTTCATGCGACGGAAGATCTGCCAACGCTGGCGAAGCGTCTTGCGGCGCAGTTAAAGAAGATGCGCCGCCACCAGCGTTACGACGCCGAACAGATTGTACGCGATAGCGGGCGAGCCGCAGGGGAGACGCCGCTATTTGGCCCGGTGCTCAATATAAAAGTGTTTGATTATCATCTGGATCTTCCTGGCATACAGGCGCAAACCCATACCCTGGCGACGGGGCCGGTTAACGATCTTGAACTGGCGCTTTTTCCGGATGAAAACGGCGGTCTGGATATTGAATTGCTGGCGAATGCACAGCGTTACGATGATGCCACGCTCTCCCGCCATGCCTTACGGTTGCTGGAGCTTATCACGCAGTTTGCGGATAACCCGGCGCTGCGCTGCGGCGATGCGCAAATGCTGCTGGCGGAAGAACAAACGCAATTAGCACACCTTAATAATACGGCGGTAACGATTCCCGCCGCCACGCTTAGCGATTTGGTGGCGCAGCAGGCGCAAAAAACGCCAGAGGCTTTCGCGTTGGCAGATGCGCATTATCGCTTTACCTACCGTGAAATGCGTGAACAGGTTGTGGCGCTGGCGTACGCGCTGCGGGAACGCGGCGTTCAGCCTGGCGATAGCGTGGCGGTGGCGTTGCCGCGGTCGGTTTTCCTGACCTTAGCGCTGCATGGCATTGTCGAGGCGGGCGCCGCCTGGCTGCCGCTGGATACCGGTTATCCTGACGATCGGCTGCGAATGATGCTGGAAGATGCGCAGCCGAAACTTTTAATTACGACTCAGGCGCAGCTGGCGCGCTTTCACGATATTCCGGGGATGGAATATTTGTGTTATAGCCAACCGCTACCGGTCAGTGACGCCACTCCGCTGGGGCTGTCGTTACCGCATCATACCGCTTACATCATTTTCACCTCTGGCTCGACGGGCAGGCCGAAAGGGGTGATGGTGGGACAAACGGCGATAGTCAACCGGCTGCTGTGGATGCAGGATCACTATCCGTTGACGGCGGATGATGTAGTAGCGCAAAAAACGCCGTGCAGTTTTGACGTCTCAGTATGGGAGTTTTTCTGGCCGTTTATCGCCGGGGCGAAACTGGTGATGGCTGAACCGGAAGCGCACCGCGACCCGCTCGCGATGCAGCGGTTCTTTGCGCAATACGGCGTCACGACCACCCATTTTGTGCCGTCGATGCTGGCGGCCTTTATTGCCTCGCTCACGCCAGCGTCGGCTGGGAAAAGCTGCGCTTCCTTAAAGCGCGTTTTCTGTAGCGGCGAGGCCCTGCCGACGGCGCTGTGCCGCGAATGGGAGATGTTAACCAACGCGCCGCTACACAATCTGTACGGGCCAACGGAGGCCGCGGTGGATGTGAGCTGGTATCCGGCCTGTGGCGATGAGCTGGCGGCTGTTGACGGCAACAGTATCCCGATTGGTTATCCCGTCTGGAATACCGGTTTGCGTATTCTCGATGCGCATATGCAGCCGGTGCCGCCGGGCGTGGCTGGCGATCTCTATCTTACCGGTATCCAACTGGCGCAGGGCTATCTGGGGCGTCCGGATCTTACCGCCAGCCGTTTTATCGCCGATCCTTTTGCGCCAGGCGAACGGATGTACCGTACCGGAGATGTGGCGCGCTGGCTGGATTCCGGCGCGGTGGAGTACCTGGGGCGCAGCGACGATCAGCTCAAAATTCGGGGTCAACGTATTGAACTGGGCGAGATTGACCGCGTCATGCAAACGCTGCCGGATGTTGAACAGGCGGTAGCACATGCCTGCGTCTTTAATCAGGCGGCGGCGACGGGCGGGGATGCCCGGCAACTGGTCGGCTATCTGGTGTCGCACTCCGGTTTGCCGCTGGATTTACCGGCGCTGCAGGAAAAATTACGCCAAAAACTTCCCGCGCATATGGTGCCAGTTGTGCTGTTGCAACTGGCCAGCTTGCCGCTTAGCGCTAATGGCAAGCTGGATCGCAAAGCCCTGCCGCTGCCGGACCTGACGCCACGCGTGAAAGGGCGTGCGCCGCAGTCCGCAACGGAGATTGCTGTCGCCGCGGCGTTTTCCCGCCTGCTGGGCTGTGAGATTAACGACGTTGAAAGTGATTTCTTTGCGCTGGGCGGACACTCGCTGCTGGCGATGAAACTGGCCGCGCAGCTAAGCCAGACGTTTAACCGTCAGGTGACGCCGGGTCAGGTGATGGTGGCGTCTGACGTGGCGCAGTTGAGTAAGCTGCTCGATACTGACGATGACGAACGCTCGCGCAATCTGGGGTTCGGGCCGCTGTTGCCGCTGCGTGAAAGCGATGGTCCAACGTTATTTTGTTTCCATCCGGCGTCGGGGTTCGCCTGGCAATTTAGCGTATTATCACGCTATCTTAGCCCGTCGTGGTCGATTATGGGGATTCAGTCGCCGCGCCCCGCTGGCCCTATGCAAACCGCAACCACCCTTGATGAGGTATGTGAACATCATCTGGCGACTTTGCTCGCCCGGCAGCCGCATGGCCCTTATTATTTATTAGGCTATTCGCTGGGCGGGACGCTGGCGCAAGGGATCGCCGCCCGGTTGCGCGCGCGCGGCGAAACCGTAGCGTTTTTGGGGTTACTGGACACCTGGCCGCCGGAAACGCAAAACTGGCGGGAAAAAGAGGCGAATGGCCTCAATCCGGACGTATTGGCGGAAATTGAACGTGAACGCGCAGCGTTTGTCGCCGCTCAGCAGGGAAATGCCTCCGAAGCCTTATTTACCGCCATTGAAGGCAATTATGCGGATGCCGTCCGTTTGCTGACGACGGCGCATAGCGTACCGTTTGATGGACATGCTACGCTCTTTGTGGCGGATAAAACGGTGCCGGAAGGCGTATCGCCTGAACAGAGCTGGTCGCCGTGGATAGCGTCTTTGGCTATTTATCACCAGCCGTGCGCGCATGTAGATATTATTTCTCCCTCCGCTTTTGAAACTATCGGGCCCATCATCAGCGAGCTCATTAATAAATAACGGGCGTTGTTTCTGCCTTTAACAAATTAAATCCTGAAACCCATAATAATTACTAATTATTATGGGTTTTTTATTGCAACGATTAATTCTTTTAACATAAGTGATACATGCTACAGGCAAGTTTAATTCCGAATATTTAGCTTTTCGGGCACTGGCGCGCAAAGAGTGTTTCGGATAATTCTGACTTGCTGTTAGAATCTCTGACAGGAATGTGTTCTTTCATTGGATAAAGTTTTCAGGTCATACGGCATGCCATCTCTTAATGTAAAACAAGAAAAACATCAGTCACTTGCAGGTTACTCACTGCCGCCCGCCAACAGTCATGAAATCGATTTGTTTAGCCTTATAGAGGTGTTATGGCAGGCGAAACGTCGTATTCTTGCTACCGTTTTCGCCTTTGCGTGCGTGGGGTTACTTCTGTCCTTTTTGCTGCCGCAAAAATGGACCAGCCAGGCGATTGTCACACCGGCGGAGTCGGTACAGTGGCAGGGACTGGAGAGAACGTTGACCGCGCTGCGCGTGTTGGATATGGAGGTAAGCGTTGATCGGGCCAGCGTCTTTAATCTGTTTATTAAAAAGTTTAGCTCGCCCTCGCTGCTGGAAGAATATCTTCGTTCTTCTCCGTATGTCATGGATCAATTAAAAGGCGCGCAAATAGACGAGCAGGATCTTCACCGGGCGATTGTCGTGCTGAGCGAAAAAATGAAAGCAGTGGACAGTAATGCCAGCAAGAAAAATGAAACATCATTATTCACGTCGTGGACGTTGAGTTTTACCGCGCCGACGCGGGAAGAAGCGCAAAAAGTGCTGGCTGGCTATATTCAGTACATCTCTGATATCGTCGTGAAAGAGACGCTGGAAAATATTCGTAACCAGCTGGAAATCAAAACCCGCTATGAGCAGGAAAAGCTGGCGATGGATCGGGTGCGTCTCAAAAACCAGCTTGATGCCAATATTCAACGTCTCCATTATTCGCTGGAAATCGCCAACGCCGCCGGCATTAAGAGACCGGTTTACAGTAATGGTCAGGCGGTAAAAGATGATCCGGATTTTTCTATTTCTCTCGGCGCGGATGGTATTTCCCGCAAACTGGAAATTGAAAAAGGGGTAACGGACGTGGCCGAGATCGACGGTGATTTGCGTAACCGTCAATACCATGTTGAACAACTGGCGGCAATGAATGTGAGCGACGTGAAGTTTACCCCGTTTAAATATCAACTGTCGCCGTCTCTGCCAGTGAAAAAAGATGGCCCGGGTAAAGCGATCATTATTATTCTGGCGGCGTTGATTGGCGGTATGATGGCCTGCGGCGGCGTATTACTGCGTCACGCGATGGTCTCGCGTAAAATGGAAAACGCGCTGGCGATAGATGAACGGTTAGTCTGATTTAAACGAAAAGCCGGATAGCGATTATCCGGCTTTGTCATCTGTGTGAACGACTATCGCCGCCCCAGCGGTACCACCAGCGGCGTCCCGGCAACCGGATCGTCGATAATCATACAGCGCAGCCCATAGATTTTTTCGATAAGCTCAGCGGTAACAATCTCTTTCGGCGCGCCCTGTGCGACAATGCTACCTTCGCGTAATGCAATCAAATGCGTGGCGTATCGGCAGGCTTGATTCAGGTCGTGCAGGACGGCGGCGAGCGTATAACCTTTTTCGCGGTTGAGATCGCTTAACAATTCCAGCAAATCAATTTGATGGCTAATATCCAGCCACGTTGTCGGCTCATCCAGCAGCATGATGGACGTTTCCTGCGCCAGCACCATGGCTATCCACGCCCGCTGGCGTTGGCCGCCGGACAGAGTATCTACGCTTTGCGTCGCCAGTGAGGTGATACCTGTTGCACGCATGGCACTGGCGACGGCGTCGGCATCTTCCTTGCGCCAGCGGGTAAATAACGGCTGATGCGGATAACGCCCTCTGGCGACCAGTTCTTGTACGGTGATATCGCCCGGCGTAGTGGCGTTTTGCGCCAGCAATCCGATGCGCCGCGCCACCTCTTTACTGGCGTAACGCTGTATTTGTTCGCCATCCAGCCAGACATGGCCATCAACAGGCGTCATCAGACGGCTTAGCGTGCGTAGCAACGTTGACTTGCCGCAGCCGTTAGGGCCGATGATGGCGGTAAAATGGCCGTCCGGAATCGAAACATTAAGGTTTTTTGCGACGGTATAGCTGCCATAACCCAGCGTTAACTGGTCACCGCGCAAACGGGCTACGGATTCGGTCATTTTTTGCGGGACTCCTGAATTAACAAGACGATAAGATAAATACCGCCGAGGCTGACGGTGACCACGCCCACTGGAAGCTGATAAGGCATAAACAGTTGCTGCGCGCATGCATCGGCGGCCAGTAGTAACAACGCGCCGCACAGCGCCGACTGGGTTAATCCCCAGCGCGCTGTGCCGCTAAGACGGCGGGCGATGTGCGGCGCGACAAGGGCAATAAACGAGATGGGGCCTGCCAGTGCCGTTGCCGCAGCGGTGAGCGACACCGCCACCAGCATCAGCATCAGGCGTGACCGCTCCACGCTAACACCCAGCGCGCAGGCGCTGTCATCGCCCATCTCCAGCAGCCGCATACGACGCACCAGTAGCGCGGCGCCTGTCAGCATCACAATAATCAGCGGCGCCGAAGGCCAGGTTTTTGCCCATGTCAGACCGTTGAGCGACCCGGCGTTCCATAAGCCGGCGGTGAGCGCCGTTTCCAGCGACGCCTGCAACAGAAGCCAGGTATTAAAGGCGACTAACATCGCGCGGATGCCGATACCGATGATAATCAGCCGGAAAGTTTCAATCCCGTTACGCCAGGCGAGCAGCCAGACAAGCAATGACGTGACGATACCGCCCGCCATTGCCGCCAGCGCGATCGCGGTAAGATGCTGGCCAAACAGGACCATTGCGACCAGTACGCCGCTCCAGGCGCCGGTATTAAAGCCCATCACATCAGGGCTGCCTAGCGGGTTACGCATCAGCGACTGAAAAATCGCGCCACTGACGCCAAGCGCAGCGCCAATCAGCAACGCCATTAATACGCGCGGTAGTCGCCATTCGGTTACGACAAGGGTGATGTTACGCGGCGCGTCGCCCAACAGCGCGGCAATAATCTGCCCGGTCTCAAGAGGCACGGCGCCGCTTTGCAGGCTCCATAAACCAATGGCGAAGCAGCCAGCCGCCAGAAGCAGGCAGCTTACGATAAGCCGACGAGAAAGAAACATCACAGGCCGCCTCCGTTCGATTTACGGCGTACCAGAAAAATAAGTACCGGCGCGCCGATAAATGCACTGACAACCGATACGCGGAGTTCGCCCGGCACCAACAGACGACCAATAATATCGGCAAAAAGCAGCAGAGCAGGGGTTGCCAGTAGCGTCACTGGCAGCGACCAGCGGTGGTCTGCGCCCACCAGCCAACGCGCCATATGCGGCATCATCAGACCAATAAAGGCGATAGGGCCAACCAGCGCCGTTGCGCTGCCGCACAAGACGGTAATCGCCAGTAAACCGATAAGTTGGGTGCGCGCCACTTTACTCCCCAGCGCCGTCGCGGTATCGCTGCCGAGGCTCAGGCTGTTCAGCGCTCGGCTCAGAAATAGCGCCACGATCCCAGCGATAACCACGGGCGCAAGCGCGACTTTCAACGTTTGCAGGCTGCGAATGTCCAGCGATCCCGCCTGCCAGAAGCGAAGCTGGTCATAGACCTCTGGATTTAACAGTGCGATGCCGCTGGTCAGCCCTTCCAGTACCGCGCCAAGCGCCACGCCCGCCAGTGTCAGGCGGACCGGGCTTAGCTGGCCGCCGCCCTGACTACCGGTGAAGGCGACAATCAGCGATGCGATAAGCGCGCCGCTAAATGCCATGAAAAGCTGTTCCAGCGGCGTGGAGAAACCAAACAGCGCCGCGCCCAGTACAATGGCGAAGCTGGCGCCGTTGTTAACGCCCAGAATCCCCGGGTCGGCGAGCGGGTTGCGAGTAAGTGTTTGCATGAGCGCCCCGGCGAGACCCAACGCGCCGCCTGCCAGTAATCCGGCCAGCGTACGCGGCAAACGCGCATCCAGGACGATGGTGCAATCGGCGCTTTGGCACACGCCGGTGAACGCCTCCAGCACGACGGCGGCGGGCAGCGGTTTCGCGCCAATGACCAGGCTTAAAACCGCGGCGAGACTCAGTAATAACAACAATCCGGGCACGGCAAACGCGCGCGTCACGGAAAATGAGCATGACATAGTAACTTCCTTGATAATGATAGTAATTATCGTTATCTATCTTATTTGGTTATGTTAGCATGTGCAGCCATTGAATGGATATTTAAAAAACTCGCATTAAGGCGTTGTAATGAATCGACAATCCTGGCTGCTCAATCTCAGCCTGTTGAAGACGCACCCTGCATTTCGCGCAGTATTTCTGGCCCGTTTTATCTCTATTGTCTCGCTGGGGCTGCTTGGCGTAGCGGTTCCGGTACAGATCCAAATGATGACGCACTCCACCTGGCAGGTAGGGCTGTCGGTAACGTTAACCGGCGGCGCCATGTTTATTGGCTTAATGGTGGGCGGCGTACTGGCCGATCGCTACGAACGTAAAAAGGTGATTCTGCTGGCGCGCGGTACTTGCGGTATTGGCTTTATTGGCCTGTGCGTGAACGCGCTGCTGCCGGAACCATCATTGCTGGCGATATATCTCCTTGGCCTGTGGGACGGCTTTTTCGCGTCTCTGGGCGTGACCGCGTTACTGGCGGCGACGCCAGCGCTGGTCGGAAGAGAAAATCTGATGCAGGCCGGCGCGATTACCATGCTGACGGTACGTCTGGGATCGGTTATTTCGCCGATGTTGGGGGGCATATTGCTTGCCAGCGGCGGTGTAGCCTGGAACTATGGGCTGGCGGCCGCCGGGACGTTTATTACGCTATTGCCGTTACTGACGCTGCCGCGACTGCCTGTCCCTCCGCAGCCGCGGGAAAATCCATTTATCGCGTTACTGGCGGCATTTCGTTTTTTGCTCGCCAGTCCGCTTATCGGCGGTATTGCGCTGCTTGGCGGCCTGGTGACGATGGCAAGCGCGGTACGCGTCCTCTATCCGGCGCTGGCGATGAGCTGGCAGATGTCGGCGGCGCAAATCGGTTTGCTGTATGCGGCAATTCCGCTGGGGGCGGCCATTGGCGCGCTGACCAGCGGACAACTGGCGCATAGCGTTCGTCCGGGGCTCATTATGCTGGTTTCGACAGTGGGTTCTTTTCTGGCGGTGGGGCTGTTCGCCATCATGCCGGTCTGGATCGCAGGTGTTATCTGTCTGGCACTGTTTGGCTGGCTTAGCGCCATCAGTTCGTTATTACAATATACCCTGCTGCAAACCCAGACGCCGGAAAATATGCTGGGGCGAATGAATGGCCTGTGGACCGCGCAAAACGTCACGGGAGACGCTATCGGCGCGGCGCTGTTAGGCGGTCTTGGCGCAATGATGACGCCGGTCGCGTCCGCGAGCGTGAGTGGATTCGGGCTGGTAATTATTGGTTTGCTGCTGCTGTTAGTGCTGGGCGAGCTACGTCGTTTTCGCCAGACGCCGCCGGTTAGCGATGCTGGCTGATGAAGAGGCGTTTATCCGACTGACAAAATCGGTCTGGTCAGTCGGATAAGACTCCGATAAGGCTAAAACAGGGCGGCCAGCCGGTTAAGCAACAATGTTGCGCTGTAATAATCCAGACGGAACGTCTCCGTGCCCAGGGCATAGACGCGCTTATTTTGCACCGCTGGCAGGTGCGCCAGCAGCGGATTGGCGTAAAGGGCCGCGACATCTTTGTTGTCGCCGGCAAACAGGAAAAGAGATTGGCCGTTTAACCCGGCGGCCAGATTTTCACCGCCAAGCTGAATGATATCGTGGCGCTTACCCTGGCTTTTGCTGGTTTGCAGCCCTCGGGGCAATGTCGCCAGCGTAAAGCCTAACTGCGTCAATAGCTTGCCTTGTGCTGATTCTGGCGTCCACAAATTGGCGCTATGTGCGGCAGGGGTATACACCAGCGCGCTAACCGGCTGCGGCGGCAGGGCGATTCGCTGTTTAACCGTCGTCAGTTGCGCCTCAAATTCCGCTATTCGCGCGGCGGCCTGTTTCTCCTGACCGGTGATCTCGCCAAGTTGCGTGAGCAAACTCTGCCAGCTTTTATCGTCATAATTGATGACGAGCGTCGGCGCGATAGCGGAGAGCTGATCGTAAAGCGCCAGCGCGGAGTCGCCGCCGGTGGCGCTAATCAAAATGAGATCCGGCATTTGCGCGGCGACCGTTTCGGCATTCGGTTCGCCGATATACAGCCGGGCGACATGGCGAGCCTTTGCTACGTCGCTCCACTGACGCATAAACCCTTGATCGTCAGCAAAGCGGTTATTCGGCGTAGTGGCCCCGCTGGCGACGACGGGCGCATCAATCGCCAGCAGCGAGCCTGTTAACGTCACGCTGGTAGAGACGATACGCGCGGGTTTGTGGTCCAGAGTATGAACGCCGCGGCTGTCCTGGATTTGCCGGGGCCAACCGGCGTCCTGGGCTAAGGATATTCCTGAAATTGATAAACCAACCACTAAAAGCAGCCAACGATAAAAGGCGGGGAGTCTCACAATAGCGTCCTGTTATTAATAAAGTTAATGCTTCTCATTTTCATGTCAGCGGCAGCGAGATGCAAGCCTTAGTGCCATTTAACTCATGACCAGAGTTGACAGAGCGACGTTTTACTCTTAGGTTAGCGCACTAAAAATAGAAATAATAATCATTATTATACACAAAATCATTCAAGAAGCATCGCAACGGCAAGGGAAGAAATCCCCGCGAGCATAGATCACTGTGTGACCGGGGTTTCTGAGCGCAGCCAACAAAGAGGCAGCTTGAAAGATGAAGTGTATATAAGCCTTTATCATTGGAGGATGATATGGATATGTCACTGGCCGAGGACGCTCAGGAGACAATGGCAACGCTTGCTCCCGATCGCTTTTTCTTCATGTCGCCGTATCGCAGTTTTACCACTTCCGGGTGCTTCGCCCGTTATACCGAGCCTGCGGTTGCCGGAGATTCGCCGGATAGCCCTTTCCAGCAGAAATTGCGCCAGCAGTTTGCCGAGGCCAAATCGCAGGGCATCGCCAACCCTATCCTGGTGGGGGCGATCCCCTTTGATACCCGTCAGCCGTCGTCGCTATTTATCCCGATGGCGTGGCAGTCCTTTTCCCGCCAGCAAAAGCAGCGCACGGCGCGTTATTTTACCGACCATCAATCGCTGACGGTGACGGCGCGAAAGGCGATTCCGGAGCAGGATGCTTTTGAAGCAATGGTCGCACGCGCGGCTATGCTGACCGCCACGCCAGACGTCGATAAAGTGGTGCTTTCCCGGCTAATAGATATCACCACTGATGTGGCGGTGGATAGCGGAGCATTGCTGGAGCGGCTGGTTGCGCAGAATCCAGTTAGTTACAACTTCCATGTGCCGCTGGCGGATGGCGGCGTTCTGCTGGGCGCCAGCCCCGAATTGTTGCTACGCAAAGAGGGCGAGCGGTTTAGTTCGTTGCCGTTAGCAGGCTCGGCACGCCGACAGCCGGATGACGTTCTGGATCGCGAGGCGGGAAACCGACTGCTGGCTTCACAAAAAGATCGCCATGAACATGAGCTGGTGACGCAGGCGATGAAGCAGATCCTGCGCGATCGCAGCACGGAACTGCAATTACCTTCCTCTCCGCAGTTGATCACCACGCCGACGCTATGGCATCTCGGTACGCCGTTTGAGGGCAAGGCCAACGCCGGAGAAAACGCGCTGACGCTGGCCTGTCTACTGCATCCAACGCCTGCGTTAAGCGGTTTCCCCCATCAGGTCGCAAAAAAGCTGATTGCTGAACTGGAACCGTTCGATCGTGAACTGTTTGGCGGCATTGTCGGCTGGTGCGACGCCGAAGGAAACGGCGAGTGGGTAGTGACGATTCGTTGTGCGAAATTGCACGGTAATCAGGTGCGCCTGTTCGCCGGCGCCGGGATTGTCCCTGCCTCTTCGCCAGTCGGCGAGTGGCGGGAAACCGGCGTCAAGCTCTCTACGATGTTGAACGTTTTTGGACTGCATTAAGGAACGATGATGCGTATACCTTTCACCCGTTGGCCGGATGAATTTGCCCGCCGTTATCGTGAAAAAGGCTACTGGCAAGACGTGCCGTTGACCGATATTCTGACCCGCCACGCTGACAGCGACAAGACAGCGGTCATTGAAGGCGAGCGCGCATTCAGCTATCGCCAGCTCAACCAGGCCGTGGATAATCTGGCCTGCAGTTTACGCCGTCAGGGCATCAAACCTGGCGAAACCGCTCTGGTGCAACTGGGGAATGTACCGGAACTGTATATCACCTTTTTCGCCCTGTTGAAGCTTGGCGTAGCGCCCGTTCTGGCGCTGTTTAGCCATCAACGTACCGAACTTAACGCCTATGCGATGCAGATCGCGCCGACGCTGGTGATTGCCGATCGCCAACATACGCTGTTCGCCGGGGAGGACTTTCTCAACACGTTTGTGGCTGAACACCGCTCTGTGCGGGTGGTGTTATTGCGCAACGACGACGGCGATCACAGCCTGGACGCGGCGATGCGGCAGGCGGCGGAAGATTTCACCGCCACGCCATCACCTGCTGACGAAGTGGCCTACTTTCAGCTTTCCGGCGGTACTACCGGCACGCCAAAGCTTATTCCCCGTACCCATAACGACTATTACTACAGCGTGCGCCGCAGCAATGAGATTTGCGGTTTCAACGAGGAGACGCGTTTTCTGTGCGCGATTCCCGCCGCGCATAACTACGCCATGAGTTCGCCGGGCGCGCTGGGCGTTTTTCTCGCCAAAGGAACGGTAGTGCTGGCGACCGATCCCAGCGCCACGCTCTGTTTCCCGCTGATCGAAAAACACCAGATTAATGCCACTGCGCTGGTGCCGCCCGCGGTCAGTCTATGGCTACAGGCTATCCAGGAGTGGGGCGGCAATGCGCCGCTGGCGTCATTAAGGTTATTGCAGGTTGGCGGCGCGCGGCTTTCTGCGACGCTGGCCGCCCGTATTCCGGTTGAAATTGGCTGTCAGTTGCAGCAGGTCTTCGGTATGGCGGAAGGGTTAGTGAACTATACCCGGCTGGACGATAGCCCGGAACGGATTATCAATACCCAGGGAAGACCCATGTGTCCGGACGACGAAGTGTGGGTGGCGGATGCCGACGGGAATCCACTGCCGCCGGGCGAGATTGGTCGTCTGATGACGCGCGGCCCCTATACTTTTCGCGGCTATTTCAACAGTCCGCAACACAATGCCAGCGCCTTTGACGCCAACGGTTTTTACTGCTCCGGCGATCTGATCTCCATTGATCAAGACGGCTACATCACCGTTCACGGGCGTGAAAAAGATCAGATCAATCGGGGCGGCGAGAAGATAGCCGCCGAAGAGATAGAAAACCTGTTACTGCGCCACCCGGTGGTGATCCATGCGGCGCTGGTCAGCATGGAAGATGAACTGCTGGGGGAAAAAAGTTGCGCATATCTGGTGGTAAAAGAGCCGCTGCGAGCGGTACAGGTACGCCGTTTCCTGCGAGAGCAGGGCGTGGCGGAATTTAAATTACCGGATCGCGTGGAGTGCGTTGCGTCACTGCCACTGACGCCGGTTGGTAAAGTCGATAAAAAACAATTACGCCAGCGGTTGGCGTCACGTTCACCGCTCTGAAGGAGAAAGAGAGATGGCCATTCCGAAACTACAGTCTTACGCGCTGCCCACCGCACTGGATATCCCGACCAACAAAGTGAACTGGGCATTTGAGCCGGAGCGCGCGGCGCTGCTCATCCACGATATGCAGGATTACTTTGTCAGCTTTTGGGGCCGCAACTGCCCAATGATGGACCAGGTGATTGCCAATATCGCCGCTCTGCGCCAGTACTGTAAGGAACATCATATCCCGGTCTATTACACCGCTCAGCCGAAAGAGCAAAGCGATGAAGATCGCGCGTTACTCAATGATATGTGGGGACCGGGACTGACGCGCTCTCCGGAACAGCAGAAGGTGGTAGAAGCCTTAACGCCGGATGAGGCGGATACGGTGCTGGTGAAGTGGCGTTATAGCGCGTTTCACCGCTCGCCGCTGGAACAGATGTTAAAAGATACCGGACGCAATCAGCTCATCATTACCGGTGTGTATGCGCATATTGGCTGTATGACCACCGCTACCGATGCGTTTATGCGCGACATTAAGCCGTTTATGGTGGCGGATGCGCTGGCGGATTTCAGCCGGGAAGAGCATCTGATGGCGCTGAACTATGTGGCGGGGCGTTCCGGTCGCGTCGTCATGACTGAATCGCTGCTGCCGACGCCGGTTCCTGCCAGTAAAGCGGCGCTGCGGGCGTTGATTCTGCCGTTGCTGGATGAGACTGACGAGCCGCTGGATGATGAAAACCTGATTGATTATGGCCTGGATTCAGTACGCATGATGGGGCTGGCGGCGCGCTGGCGTAAAGTACACGGCGATATCGACTTCGTGATGCTGGCGAAAAATCCGACCATTGACGCCTGGTGGGCGCTGCTTTCTCGCGGGGTAGAGTAATGGCCAGCTTTGATTTTTCAGACAAAACGGTATGGGTGACCGGGGCGGGGAAAGGGATCGGTTACGCGACGGCGCTGGCGTTTGTTGACGCCGGGGCGCGGGTGTTCGGCTTCGATCGTGAATTTACGCAAGAGAATTATCCCTTTGCTACCGAAGTCATGGATGTGGCGGATGCCGCACAGGTTGCGCAGGTGTGCCAGCGTGTGTTGCAAAAAACGCCGCGGCTGGATGTGCTGGTCAACGCCGCCGGTATTTTGCGTATGGGAGCGACCGATGCGCTTAGCGTCGACGACTGGCAGCAGACATTTGCGGTCAATGTGGGCGGGGCATTTAACCTGTTTTCACAGACGATGGCGCAGTTTCGCCGTCAGCAGGGAGGGGCGATTGTTACCGTAGCCTCAGATGCGGCGCATACGCCACGTATCGGTATGAGCGCCTACGGCGCCTCTAAAGCGGCGCTGAAAAGCCTGGCGCTAACCGTAGGGCTGGAGCTGGCGGGCTGCGGGGTGCGCTGTAATGTGGTGTCGCCCGGTTCGACTGACACCGATATGCAGCGCACTTTATGGGTGAGTGAAGATGCCGAACAGCAGCGTATCCGCGGTTTCGGCGAACAGTTTAAGCTCGGTATTCCGCTCGGTAAAATCGCCCGTCCGCAGGAGATAGCCAATACCATTTTGTTTCTTGCCTCCGATCTGGCCAGCCACATTACCTTGCAGGATATCGTGGTGGACGGTGGTTCAACATTGGGAGCCTGACGATGATCTGGAAACGGCATTTAACGCTGGATGAATTGAACGCTACCAGTCAGAACACGCTGGTGGCGCATCTGGGCATTGTTTACACCCGTCTGGGCGATGACGTGCTGGAGGCGGAAATGCCCGTCGATGCCCGCACTCATCAACCGTTTGGTCTGCTACACGGCGGCGCATCGGCAGCGCTGGCGGAGACGTTAGGATCAATGGCGGGTTATCTGATGACCCGCGACGGGCAGTGCGTGGTCGGGACCGAGTTAAACGCCACCCACCACCGCGCCGTCTCGCAGGGGAAAGTACGCGGCGTTTGCCTGCCGCTGCATCTGGGGCGGCAGAATCAAAGCTGGGAAATTACGCTCTTTGACGAGCAGGGGAGGCGCTGCTGCACCTGTCGCCTGGGAACGGCGGTAATGGGATAGTTCTGGCAAAGTAAAATGCAATTGCAGCGTTAACGAAGAAAGGAAGTGATCTGGTTAACACTGTAATGTAAAAAATGGGTAACGATCCGGTTTTATCATGTTGTTGTGTTGTTAATTACGGTAAAGGTGTTATAGAAACAAAATGTAACATCTCTCTGGAACACCCAAACGGACAACAACTATGAATAAATCAGGGAAATACCTCGTCTGGACAGCGCTCTCAGTATTGGGTGCGTTTGCCCTGGGCTATATTGCGTTAAATCGTGGGGAACAGATCAACGCGCTATGGATCGTGGTGGCGTCGGTCTGTGTCTATCTTATTGCGTATCGTTTTTATGGGCTCTATATCGCCAAAAAAGTGCTGGCGGTTGACCCAACGCGTATGACGCCCGCGGTACGTCATAATGATGGTCTGGATTATGTTCCGACCGATAAAAAAGTGCTGTTCGGTCACCATTTTGCGGCCATTGCTGGCGCAGGTCCGCTGGTCGGGCCGGTACTGGCGGCGCAGATGGGCTATCTGCCGGGGATGATCTGGCTGCTGGCGGGCGTTGTGCTGGCGGGAGCGGTGCAGGACTTTATGGTGCTGTTCGTCTCGACCCGGCGTGATGGGCGTTCGCTTGGCGAGCTGGTTAAAGAGGAGATGGGCGCGACGGCCGGGGTGATCGCGCTGGTGGCCTGCTTTATGATCATGGTGATCATTCTGGCCGTCCTGGCGATGATCGTGGTGAAAGCGCTGACCCATAGCCCGTGGGGAACGTACACTGTTGCGTTCACCATTCCACTGGCGATTTTTATGGGCATCTACCTGCGTTATCTGCGTCCGGGGCGCATCGGCGAGGTGTCGGTCATTGGGCTGGTATTCCTTATTTTCGCTATTATTTCCGGCGGATGGGTGGCGGCAAGCCCAACCTGGGCGCCGTACTTTGATTTTACTGGCGTGCAGCTTACCTGGATGCTGGTGGGGTATGGTTTTGTCGCGGCGGTACTGCCGGTCTGGCTGCTGCTCGCGCCGCGTGATTACCTCTCTACCTTCCTGAAAATTGGTACGATTGTCGGTCTGGCGGTCGGGATTCTGATCATGCGTCCGACGCTGACTATGCCGGCGCTGACCAAATTTGTTGATGGTACAGGGCCGGTCTGGACAGGCGACCTGTTCCCGTTCCTGTTTATCACCATCGCCTGCGGCGCGGTATCCGGTTTCCATGCGCTCATCTCCTCCGGCACGACGCCGAAGATGTTGGCCAACGAAGGCCAGGCCTGCTTTATCGGCTACGGCGGGATGTTAATGGAATCTTTCGTCGCCATTATGGCGCTGGTCTCGGCCTGTATTATCGATCCGGGCGTTTACTTTGCGATGAATAGCCCGATGGCGGTACTGGCGCCAGCGGGGACAGCGGATGTCGTGGCTTCTGCCGCGCAGGTGGTCAGTAGTTGGGGTTTCGCTATCACGCCGGATACGTTACACCAGATTGCCAATGAAGTCGGCGAACAATCCATTATCTCCCGCGCAGGCGGTGCGCCAACGCTGGCGGTAGGGATGGCCTACATTTTACATGGCGCGTTGGGCGGCATGATGGATGTGGCGTTCTGGTATCACTTTGCCATTCTGTTTGAAGCGCTGTTTATTCTGACGGCGGTGGATGCGGGTACCCGTGCGGCGCGTTTTATGTTGCAGGATTTGTTGGGCGTAGTGTCGCCAGGGCTGAAACGTACCGATTCGCTGCCAGCGAACCTGCTTGCTACGGCATTGTGCGTGCTGGCGTGGGGGTATTTCCTCCATCAGGGCGTGGTCGATCCGTTA
This sequence comes from Salmonella sp. 2018103, assembly GCF_026247685.1. Lineage (NCBI taxonomy): Bacteria > Pseudomonadati > Pseudomonadota > Gammaproteobacteria > Enterobacterales > Enterobacteriaceae > Salmonella > Salmonella sp. 2018103. Next base: position 3,199,107 of record NZ_CP111029.1, on the reverse strand, counting down.
GGCGGTATTAACACCCTGTGGCCGCTGTTTGGCATCGCTAACCAGATGCTTGCGGGGATGGCGCTGATGCTTTGCGCCGTGGTACTGTTCAAAATGAAGCGTCAGCGTTATGCGTGGGTCGCGCTGGTGCCAACGGCCTGGCTGCTGATTTGTACGCTGACGGCGGGCTGGCAGAAAGCGTTTAGTCCGGATGCGAAAATCGGCTTCCTGGCCATTGCCAATAAGTTCCAGGCGATGATCGACAGCGGCAATATTCCGCCGCAGTACACCGAATCGCAGCTTGCGCAGTTGGTATTCAATAACCGTCTGGATGCCGGGCTAACCATCTTCTTTATGGTGGTGGTCGTGGTGCTGGCGGTCTTCTCTATTAAGACGGCGCTGGCCGCTCTGAAGATTGATAAACCGACGGCGAATGAAACGCCGTATGAGCCGATGCCGGAAAATGTGGATGAGATCGTGACGCAGGCGAAAGGCGCGCACTAATCTTTTTACATCAATAGCCCTCTCCAGAATAAGGAGAGGGCATTTGGATGACAGGTGACAACGATGTTCGATACGCTTTCGAAAGCCGGAAAATATCTGGGACAGGCCGCAAAAATGATGATTGGCGTGCCAGACTACGACAACTATGTGGAACATATGCGCATAACGCATCCGGATCAGACGCCGATGACCTATGAAGAATTTTTCCGCGAGCGGCAGGATGCGCGCTATGGTGGAAAAGGCGGCGCGCGTTGCTGCTGAGTGTTGCCAGGCCTGATAAGCGCAACGTCACCAGGCTATATTCTGAAAAATTCAACTTTTTCAAACGCCGCACGCAGGGTGTCAGGCGTTAACGTCACCGGTAAATAGTGGATGGATTCGACCGGGCGCAGGGTATGTGCGATTACCCTATCGATCTCGGCGGTGTTATGAATATCCACGTCCAGTTCGCTAAGTCGGGCCGGCAGATGAAATCGCCGGTACGCTGCAATCAATTGCGCCAGCACGTCATCTTGTCCCAGTAGCGCGCTTTGCACCAGAATGCCATAAGCCACTTTCGTTCCGTGCAGGAATTTTTCCGTTTGCGGCAGGACGGTCAGACCGTTGTGTACAGCATGGGCGGCGGCGACACGGGTATAGCGTTCCCCGAGGCCGCCGACCATACCGCCGCCAGCGATAATCGCATCCACCACGTCGCAAAATGCCTGGGTCAGCCGACGCTGCTGTTTATCCGCTAATGCTTGTTCGCTGCTGGTCAGCAGGAGATCGCGAATAGCGCACGCGCTGTTAATGCCCAGTCTTACGGTCAAAGGCAACGTTTCAGGCTGCGGCGCAAGCACAACGGCTTCATACCATTTCGCCAGCGTATCGCCAATGCCAGCTAACAGATAGTCATCGGGCGCCTGCAGAATAATGCGCGGTTCGACCAACACCAGAAAATTGGCATCATCAAAAATTTCGAACTGTAACGCCTGTCCCGCGTCGTTATACCAGACGGAAAGCGGTGTCCAGGCGGCGCAGGTCGCCGCGATGGTCGGGATAGCGACAAACGGCAGCGCCAGACGGCGGGCGAGCGCTTTGGCGGTATCGAGCAGCGCGCCGCCGCCGACGCCTATCACCACCTGACGATCGTCGTTGCAGGCGTGCGCCAGTTGGGCAACATGGCGTTCGCTACAATGGCCGGTAAACGGCAGATGTTTTGCGCCAGCACGTTCAAACGCTTCCGGCAGGTAAGGACGGGCGGCGGCAATCGCGCGTTCGCCGAACACCCAAACGGCGTGGGAAAGCTGTTCCGGCGTGAAAAAGTCTGTCAGTCTTCCGAGGCTTCCAGCATGGGAAAAATAATTCGCCGGGCCGGTAACGACGCGGATTTCAGTGTGGTTCATGTTGTGTTGTCCTTAGGGTCTTCTCACCGTTGTTATTATATTTAGACATCTAAACGTCTTGATTGCCAAATACTAACACCCTGTGATAGTGTGTCAACAACCACATCACTGGCGGGTATGAAGATAATGAGAAATAACCCACTGATTCCAAAAAGCAAATTGCCCAATCTTGGCACCACGATTTTTACGCAAATGAGCGCGCTGGCGCAGAAACATCAGGCAATAAATTTATCGCAAGGCTTCCCTGATTTTGATGGTCCTCGTTATTTGCACGAGCGGTTGGCTTATCATGTCGCGCAGGGCGCGAATCAATATGCGCCGATGACGGGCGCGCAGGCGCTGCGGGAGGCCATTGCCGATAAAACGGCGGAAATATATGGTTATCGACCCGATGACGTCAGTGATATCACCGTCACGGCGGGCGCGACAGAAGCGCTGTATGCGGCGATTACCGCGCTGGTGCGGGCAGGGGATGAGGTTATCTGTTTCGATCCCAGTTATGACAGCTATGCCCCGGCCGTGGCGCTTTCCGGCGGCGTGTTAAAACGCATAGCGCTCACGCCGCCGCATTTTCGCGTCGACTGGCAGGCGTTTTCGGCGTTGCTTAGCGAGCGCACGCGGCTGGTGATCCTCAATACGCCGCATAATCCCACCGCTACCGTCTGGTGTCAGGCGGATATCGAGGCGCTGTGGCAGGCTATCGGCGAGCGGGAAATTTATGTGTTAAGCGATGAAGTGTACGAACATATTTGTTTTGCCGTCGAAGGTCATGCCAGCGTATTGGCGCACCCTCAGTTACGAGAGCGGGCGGTTGCCGTTTCATCGTTTGGTAAAACCTTTCATATGACAGGATGGAAGATTGGTTACTGCGTTGCGCCTGCGGCCATTAGCGCCGAAATACGCAAAGTTCACCAGTACCTGACGTTTTGCGTCAATACGCCGGCGCAACTGGCGCTGGCGGATATGCTGCGCGCCGCGCCGGAACACTATCGCGCGTTACCCGATTTTTATCGGAAAAAACGCGATGTGCTGGTTAACGCGCTGGCGCAAAGCCGATTAAAAGTGCTGCCCTGTGAAGGTACCTATTTTCTGTTAATCGATTACAGCGCAGTGTCGACGCTAAATGACGTTGAGTTTTGTCAGTGGCTAACCGAAGAAGTCGGCGTCGCCGCTATTCCGCTCTCTGTCTTTTGCGCCGCCCCTTTCCCGCATCAGCTTATACGTTTATGTTTCGCTAAACAGGAATCAACGCTGCTGGCCGCCGCAGAGCGCCTGTGTAAACTGTAGTTATTTAACAGTCCACGCTCTGGAGAATCGACGGTCTGCAAAAAGCTCCTGCAGGCCGTTGATCTGTTTCAGGCGCAGGACTTCATCGGCGTCCATACCTAACTCCTGGCCGATTTTGCTTTCGTCCCAGCCTAGCAGAGAAAGTTCGCGCACGATTTCTGACATGGCGTGGATCTGGTGGCGTCCGCGCGCGCGGTTATGCCGAATGGTTGCCGCCATGCGTTCGTGACGTTCTCTGTCCAGACACGTTATCGGCAGGTAGCCTTTCAGACGCCTTTTCAGGACCGTTTTTCCTTTGCCCAGCTCATGACGGTGAAAACCGTCCACAATCTCGTACTCCTCCGCATCGGCCTTTACCACCACTATCGGCTGAGTAAACCCATCTTGTTCAATCGATTTAAGCAGCAGTTTTTTCTCCGGCGGCGCAACGTTATTCGGGTTGTAGTCATTAGGCGAAATATGATCGTTTTTCACCCACAGGACACAATCGACAGGCTCATCGCGAAAAGGACTAACGTTATGTATCGCCATTCTAAATTCATTAATGGCGGCGATTCTCTCTTCTTCAGGCAGTTCAGAGAGAAAGTGAGTTATTTCGGTTGTGAGTCGGTGTTGCATAAGATCCCCCATTCCTGGCGTTTAGCTTTCATACGTTCGTTATAACGCTGGTAATTCTTAGGTTTTGTCGGACTGAATGACAGCGCCCGGCACCAGTAATCATTGTTCAGTAAAACTTTGCAGATCCGTCGCCACGACGGAATATCGCGTGATCCGATATCGCCCTGCTGCGTCTGTGGGATGGTGTTCATGCCTTTTTTCTTATACCACTGCAAATAAACGGCGATTTTATTACGGTAATGTTCGGCAGTGACTTCAGGCATACTGTGTAGCAGGAGCAGCGCGTACTCTTCCCAGTTAAGGTGATCGGGTTTTAAAATTTTCCGGTGGCCATAAAAATGGTTGTCTTGTCCGGCGTAAATACCTCCGCTGAGCACGCCGCTGACTCTGGCGCACATGGCCGCCCAGCGCTCAGGTTCGATAACATGATACAGCCATAACCCCTGTCGTTGTTCCGGGCCGAACGGTTCGCAAATACGCATGTAACGGGGCGGTACGCCAGCCTGATACATCAAATTATACAAAGGGTTACATGGTTTACCTGTTTTGGCGAACCAGGTCCAGATATCTGCGGTTTTCCAGTCATAGATGGGGTAGATATACCAGGTGTGACCCTTAGGGGCTAACGTGGTCCAGGGCTTGTCGTCGGCAAAGCGCAGCTTATGCGAGTTAGCGATAGCGGCAAATCGGTTATAGGATTCGTCGGAACGAATACCGACCAGCATAGCGGCAGGACGCTTTTCTGAAAACCAGTCGGCAAAATCGCGAACGAACTGTTCAAAGGTCATGCCGTGTTGATAAAAGGAAAAAAAGGCCGGATCGGTAATCGCATCTTCTGGCGGTTGTCGTACCCAGTCGGCACCCGGCTGCCAACACTGCCACTCCGGCTGGTATTGTGAAAGGGAATTTTGTGTGGTTAAGGGTAATGCGATCCAATAAAAACGCTCGATAACGTCCGCGTAGTATTCACGTAATGATTCAATATAGGCGATGGTACAGGAGAATTGCGCTTCCCAGTCAATGAAGAGAACGTGGATCTTTTTATTCATTTTGCGCGCCAACGTTGCCGTCAGGTGCAGCATAAGTCCTGAATCTTTACCACCGGAAAATGAGACGCAGACCCGGGGTAAGGTTTCCAGGGTCCACATTATACGCTCTTGAGCCGCTTCCAGAACATTTTGCTCAAGCGGAACTTTATAAACCGACATCTCTGGATAGTCTCCGATGTGTTAACTACAGTATATTCGAAATAATTAACATAAAGGATAAGCAGATTAGATGAACTTGCAATGCTTTATTATATTTACTAAATAAATGCATTCTATAAATATATAGATTGAATTTATGTTAATGCCCGTTACCTGACCTTTTTATTCATGCTTTTTTGTAATGTACTCAATGAGCTCAGTAAATCCGCTATTATTCATCGAAGCTCTATTATACATAAGATAGAGTTGTACAGGAGCAATGGTAAAAGGTATGGAGACTTTTTTAAGTTTGATAGTGGATGAGTAATAGTCAACAAGTGATTGTGGTAAAAAACCAATAAGCTCCGTGGCGCTGATGGCGTTGGCGATGGTTATCAGCGATTTGCTTCTGAAACCAATTATTCTTTCCCCCAGCATATCATGGATAACTGAATGATGATCTTTTATATCGTTTTTCCGGGCGACGAATTGCGTAAATGACTCTTGTAGAATTTCGTCGATAGTTGCGGTTTCACCTAGCCGGGGATGGTTTTCACTGCAAGCCAGGATACATTCCACCTTATTAAAGTGAGTACAAACAATAGAACGATTATTGAGTGGGGCCATTGAAACCACAATATCTGCTTTGCGGTAGGCAAGAAGATCTTCAGGCTGTTCGTCAGTGGTCAAAATGTCGTGATGTTCAATTTCAACCTGTGAATCTTTGCGAATATATTCAACTAATTTCATCACATATTGGGTGATCAACAGCTGTGGGCTATAGATAATAAACTTTTTCTTCAGACTGGACTGATTCATTATATTAATAGTTTGTTCCAGGCTGTTAAGGTTATTTTCTAAATGATAATGTAAATTAATGCCTGTTACGGTAGGCGTAATTCCTTTACCTGAACGAATAAATAAAGGGTCATTGAATTGCGTGCGCAGGCGTTGCAATGACTGGCTTACGGCAGAAGGTGTAATATAGAGAGTTTCTGCCGCTTTGCTAATGCTTAAATGTTGATAAATACATTCAAATATAACCAACAAGTTAAGATCAAATTTTTTAAGGTCGTAAAGGTTAGCCATAGTATCTTCCAGGCATAATCATGGTATCTTCCATGATTATGACTTAATCTCAATAATTTACCAGAATTATGTTTATTAAACTTAATGTAGAGTTTATTTAAACTAAAATACCACAGTTATGAATATTTTAGCGAGTAAATAATCACAGTAAAGACGAACATAACTTACACTTTTATAATCACGCCGTTAGTCTAAAAAAGCTGTGCCGGATGATATGCTGGTCTGGCGTCGCGTTAATGCCTGGAGGAGGTTGGCCCGACAAACGCAGCGCTATCGGGCGTGGTACGGTTAAGCTTCTGCCTTGCTAATTTCTGCGTTAAGGCTGCCCCATCATGGCGTCCAGTTGCGCTTTTTCCGGTAAACCCACAACCTGTTGCAACGTCTTATCTTTATTCATGTAATAAATTGCTGGCGTCGCGTTAGCGCCAAGATCGTCCATTAACTGCTGATTCTGATTAATGACTTTCATCTGCGCCGGGGGGATGGACGCCGGAACCTCCAGCTTCATCTTTCCTGCGGAGGCTTCATAGTCATGCCATGTTTTCGCCGGGTCTTTCGCGCCTAAAATCGCTGCGGCTGTGGCCGGGCTTTCCGGTTTAATCACGCCGACCAGTAACGTACGTAATTGTACCTTGCCGGATTCGACCCACGGGCGAGCTTGCTGCCAAAACTGCTTACAATAGGGGCAGAAAGGGTCGGCGAAGACATACAGCACCACCGGCGCGTCTTTTTTACCGTCGAGTATCCATGACGCCTTTTCCATTTTCTGCCACATTTCTCGTCCGGCCGGCGCATAGATCTCTTTTTCTATCAGGGCGTTGCTAAGATTTTCACCTTTTTCATTATACATATAGCCGGAAATCGCGTGTTTGCCGTCCGGCGTCAGGTAAATCGTGACGCCCATATCCTGATACTTTCCGAGATAGCCCTTCATGCCCCCCGGCGCCTCGAAGGATTTCAGGATTGTTATGCCCTGTTTTTCAATGGCTTTAACCGGCGCAGGCAGTTCTTCCGCGTGGGCGAGAATGGGCAGCATAGCAAGCAGCAATGTACGTTTAATCATATTTTTTCCTTTTAAGATCAAAGCGAAAAGAGTATTAATGATGATGCCTATCACAGACATAGGTAAGAGCTGGCGTGCCGGGATTGCCCTTTCTATGCTGGGGTGATGTAATCCTTTTCGCTGTTACAGCCTTTGTTAAGGTAATGTAGAGCGCAACACTTAGCCAGCATATACGCTATGGATTTCGAGTTGCAGACAATACGTCTGTAATTTGCAAGACGAGTCGTACTGGCTCTGAAGTTACCTACGGGTAGTTCAGGTAATGGGGCCGCCTGTCAGGCGGCCTTTTTACTTTAGATGGCTGACAGGGCGCAGTGTTCACAATGTCGCCCGAATCGGGTTGTTAGTTAACGCTTATTGATTTGATAATGGAAACGCATTAGCCGAATCAGCAAAATTTCGTTAACTTACTCCTCAACGAAAACACGGAGGAAGTATAGATGTCCTTAATTAACACCAAAATCAAACCTTTCAAAAACCAGGCGTTCAAAAACGGTGAATTCATTGAAGTCACCGAGAAAGATACCGAAGGCCGCTGGAGCGTCTTCTTCTTCTACCCGGCCGATTTTACCTTTGTTTGCCCGACTGAACTGGGTGACGTTGCCGACCATTACGAAGAACTGCAGAAGCTGGGCGTAGACGTTTATTCCGTCTCAACCGATACTCACTTCACGCACAAAGCATGGCACAGCAGCTCTGAAACTATCGCAAAAATCAAATATGCGATGATCGGCGACCCGACTGGCGCCCTGACCCGTAACTTCGACAACATGCGTGAAGATGAAGGTCTGGCAGACCGTGCGACCTTTGTTGTTGACCCGCAGGGTATCATCCAGGCGATCGAAGTTACCGCTGAAGGTATCGGCCGTGACGCGTCTGACCTGCTGCGTAAAATTAAAGCAGCACAGTATGTTGCCGCTCACCCAGGCGAAGTATGCCCGGCGAAATGGAAAGAAGGTGAAGCGACTCTGGCTCCATCTTTAGACCTGGTCGGTAAAATTTAAATTTCCGTCGTCTTTCACGCCATAGCTGCGTTGGCGTCGCCTGCTCACCCCGGTCACTTACTTCAGTAAGCTCCCGGGGATTCTCAGGCTAGCCGCCTTACTCTGACGTGAAATACTTTGGAAATTGTTTCAGTCATGGGCGCACCCGCGCCCATTTCATTTCAGCACCATGACGCAAGTTGTATTAATGCAGTCCCGCGAAGTCGGCTTGCATGATGATGTTTTCAGAGAGGGAAGAAGAATGCTCGACACAAATATGAAAACCCAGCTCAGGGCTTACCTTGAGAAACTGACCAAACCTGTTGAGCTGATTGCCACGCTGGATGACAGCGCTAAATCGGCGGAAATCAAGGAACTGCTGGCTGAAATCGCCGAGCTGTCCGACAAAGTCACATTTAAAGAAGACAATACTCTGCCGGTGCGCAAGCCGTCTTTCCTGATTACGAATCCAGGTTCTCAGCAGGGGCCGCGCTTTGCCGGTTCTCCGCTGGGCCACGAATTTACCTCGCTGGTTTTGGCGCTGCTGTGGACCGGCGGTCATCCGTCAAAAGAAGCGCAGTCGCTGCTGGAGCAGATTCGCGATATTGACGGCGATTTTGAATTCGAAACTTATTATTCACTCTCCTGCCATAACTGCCCGGATGTAGTGCAGGCGCTGAACCTGATGGCGGTGCTGAACCCGCGTATTAAACATACGGCAATTGATGGCGGCACCTTCCAGAACGAAATTACCGAACGTAACGTGATGGGCGTTCCGGCGGTGTTTGTCAACGGTAAAGAGTTCGGCCAGGGACGTATGACTCTGACCGAGATTGTCGCTAAAGTAGATACTGGCGCAGAAAAACGTGCGGCGGAAGCGCTGAACAAACGCGATGCGTATGACGTGCTGATTGTCGGCTCCGGCCCGGCGGGCGCGGCGGCGGCGGTCTACTCGGCGCGCAAAGGTATCCGTACCGGTCTGATGGGCGAGCGCTTCGGCGGTCAGGTGCTGGATACCGTGGATATCGAAAACTATATCTCGGTGCCGAAAACCGAAGGCCAGAAATTGGCGGGCGCGCTGAAAGCGCATGTCAGCGATTACGACGTTGACGTTATCGACAGCCAGAGCGCAAGTAAACTGGTTCCGGCAGCGACAGAAGGCGGCCTGCATCAGATTGAAACGGCGTCCGGCGCAGTCTTGAAAGCGCGCAGTATCATCATCGCCACCGGCGCGAAATGGCGCAATATGAATGTGCCGGGCGAGGATCAGTATCGCACCAAAGGCGTCACCTATTGTCCGCACTGCGACGGTCCGTTATTTAAAGGGAAGCGTGTGGCGGTCATCGGCGGCGGCAACTCCGGCGTTGAGGCGGCTATCGATCTGGCAGGTATTGTAGAACACGTTACGTTGCTGGAGTTTGCGCCGGAGATGAAGGCGGATCAGGTGCTACAGGACAAAGTGCGTAGCCTGAAAAATGTCGATATCATTTTGAATGCGCAAACGACAGAAGTGAAGGGCGACGGTTCGAAAGTGGTGGGGCTGGAGTATCGTGACCGTGTCAGCGGCGATATTCATAGCGTCGCGTTGGCAGGCATTTTTGTGCAGATTGGTCTGTTGCCGAATACCCACTGGCTGGAAGGTGCGCTTGAGCGTAACCGCATGGGCGAGATCATTATTGACGCCAAATGTGAAACCAGCGTTAAGGGCGTCTTCGCCGCAGGCGATTGTACCACCGTTCCTTACAAACAGATTATCATCGCCACAGGCGAAGGGGCGAAAGCCTCGTTGAGCGCCTTTGATTATCTGATTCGCACCAAAATCTCATAAAAAGAAGTAAGCACACCTGCAAGGTCAGTTAACTGGCCATCGTAAATGGCCCGATAGTGTAAGCTATTCGGGCCTGCGCTGTTTATGCCTGGGGCTCGCCGCCAGCTAAAACACATTCTTCATTATCAATACTCTGAAACCGTCTGTTAATAACAGACGGTTTTTTATTTCAACGGTCTTCTGTTTTTAAACTTTGAAACAATAAAAACCTCTTCTACGGATTTAACGGGAATTTTTCTGTTTTTTTATCAAAGAAAGATTAAGCGCTTCCGTTAACATGCCCATTCTTTTTTCTTGATTTATATTGCATTTGTATGTGAGGTTATTTATTCATGGATTCAATCTATGAATCACTGACGGAATTAGAAAAAACAGGGCTTACATTGCGTGATTTTTTTAATTCTCATGATAGTCGTTCACTGAAATCTGCCTACGTGAGATTAAATCCCACTGCTGCGGTAAACCTTACCGATCGGGCGTGGCTGGAGGCGGAGTATGACTTTAATGCGCTATTCGTCGGTCCTGGCAAGCTGCTGGCTGCGCCTTTCGCTTCAGTGTATCTGGAGGACGATGCGCTGGTGATGGGAAAGGCGACGCTGGAGATACGGGATTTTATGGCAGCGTTGGGATTATCGGTTAATCAGGAGAGCAATATCCCTGACGATCATATTTCCTGCGCGCTGGAATTGACCACACTATTACTGGCTAATATCCGGCAAACGTCACAATACCGAACTACTCTCACTCAATATATCAATAACTATTTAACAAAGTGGGTGCCATTATATATCGAAAAAATAAAAACTCATGCGCAAACGACCACGTTATATACGGTGGCGGACATCTTATTTTATTGGCTTGATGAATTAAAACGAGAGTATCAATATGAGTAATGAGACAGGACATCTGAACAGACGTTCTTTTTTAAAGGGGATAGTGGCACTGGGCGCCGTTGCGGCTTTACCCGGAGGATTACTGACCTCCCGATGCGCGCTTGCGCAGCCGCCTGTTCCCTTTAACCCTAAAACGTACAAAATTTATCGTAACGCGTGTCCGCGTAACTGCTATGACACCTGTAGCCTCAAGACATGGGTAAAGGACGGGGTCATTACTTTCGTGGAAGGCGCGCCGGAATCAACATTTACTCACGGTACCCCTTGCGTCAAAGGGTTAAGCTATCCGCGCCGGGTTTATAGCCCCGATCGTATTAAATATCCCATGGCGCAGGACGTTCGCGGTAGCGGCAACTGGCGTCGCATCTCATGGGAAGAGGCGATGCAGCGCATTGCCGCCAAAATGCTGGAGATTAAGAAAAAAGACGGTTCTATGCTCGGTCTGGCGCTGACCAAATATTCCGGTAAGTTTGGCGTGCTGAACTATGCCGTTGAAGGGATGATGTCCTCGCTTGGCTACACCACCCGTTTCGCCGGTACGCCGTGCTGGCCTGCCGGTATCGACGCGCAAAACTACGACATGGGCGACATGTGGTGTAACGACCCGGAAGATATGGTGAAAGCGAAATACATCATTATCTGGGGCGCGAACCCTGCCTGGTGCTCAATGCACAGCATGAAGTACATCTATCAGGCGCGCGAGAAAGGGGCGAAGGTCGTGGTTATCGACCCGCTGCTGTCGCAGACTGCCGCCAAAGCCGATCTCTACCTGCGCGTACGGCCTGGCTCAGACGGCGCGCTGGCGCTGGGAATGGCGCGCCACCTGGTGGATAAGGGCCTGGTGGATCAGGATTTTGTCAACAACGATGCTCACGGCTATCCGGAATTTGAAGCCTATCTGCGTAACCATGTGACCGTGGAGTGGGCATCAGAAATCTGCGGCCTGTCTGCGGATGTCATTCGCCAGCTGGCAGAAGAGTTTACGGCGGTTAAGCCGGCCACGGTCTGGATTGGTTACGGGATGCAGCGTCATGTCAACGGCGGCGCCAACGTTCGCGCTATCGATGCCTTTGTCGCTATGTCCGGCAACATCGGTGTCGAAGGCGGCGGCGCGCGTTATGGTCATCTGCACACCTGGGGCTTTAACTACAACGCCATGCTGCAGAAGCCGCCGGAGGGCGCTATTGGCATACCGGGAGCGGCGGGCACCACCAGTGAATTCGGGGCTGCCGCTGGCAGCGACGCCGTGCAGTACTCCGATCGCTCTCTGAATATCAACCAAACGGCGCAGGGGATTCTGGAGGCCAACGATCCGCCGGTTCGTATGCTGTGGGTCGCCTGTAAAAACCCGTTTGCCCAGGATTTCGATCGCAGCAAGATGAAGAAAGCGTTTGAAAAACTGGAAATGGTGGTCTGCGCCGATCAGTTCTTCAACGAAACGGTGCAACACGCTGATATCGTGCTGCCCGTTACCACCGCGTTTGAAGAGTGGAACGTGGATGCTTCTTACTGGCACTACTGGCTTTCCATTAATCAGCCGGCGATTAAGCCGATGTATGAAGCGAAATGCGACCTTGAAATCGCTACCATGCTGTCGCGCGCCATTAATAAGATGGCGCCGGGTTCCTGTACTTTCCCGCAAGAGTTCGATCATAAGCGCTGGCTGGATCAGGAGTTCAACGACGGTATGGCGAAAATGTTCGGCATCTCTTCCTGGGACGATCTGCTGGACGGGCCGAAAAAAGCGATCCTGCCAAGCTCTGCCGCCTGGTATGACCGCAAGTTCAAAACGCCGTCAGGCAAGTATGAATTTAAATCTGAACTGGCGGAGAAAAACGGCCACACCGCGCTGCCGGAATACAAACCGGAAGCCGAGAGCAAACTGCCGTTCCATCTGTTTACGCCGCACGTGCAGTTTGGCCTGCACTCGCAGTTTATCAACCTGGACTGGATGCAGGTGTTCTACCCGGAACCGTTCGTTTATATCCATCCTTCTTCCGCACAGAAAAAAGGCATCAGCGAGAACGATCTGGTCAAAGTTTTCAATGGCACCGGTGAAGTTGAGCTGCGGGCAAAAGTCACCACCAACGTGCCGGAAGATTTTCTGGTGATGTATGAAGCCTGGTTCCCGAAACGGCAGTACAACGTGCAAAACGTCGTGGCTGATACGCCTGCTGATATGGGGCTGATGAAAACTGGCGCGCCGGGCGCAGCTATCCACAGTCAGTTTGCTGACGTTGTATTGATCGGTAAAGGGGAGTCCGTAGCATGAGACGTGCGTTTTTAGTGAATAGCGATAAGTGCATCGGCTGCCGCGGCTGTGCTATGGCGTGTAAAAGCTTTAACCAACTGGAGCCGGATCGCTTCTGGCGCTACGTTTATCCGTTGGATAAAGACATCTATCCACATGAAGAGCGGGCGTTTTACTCGCTGGCCTGTAACCACTGCGAACATCCGGCCTGCGTCGCCGCCTGTCCGGTCGAAGCCTATACCAAACGTGAAGATGGCGTGGTGGTGCATAACCCTGAGCGCTGCATCGGCTGTAAAAACTGTATTCGTAACTGTCCTTATGGCGCGCCGCGTTTTAATGAAGAGACGCGTAAAGCGGAAAAATGCAGTATGTGCTACGAGCGTCTTGATATCGGTATGAATCCGGCGTGCGTAAACGCCTGTCCGGTGGGCGCCTTGTCGATTATCGATTTGGATGCCGATCCTGTGCCCGATAATGCGGTGCAGTATCCGCCAGGGTTCCCGCATATGCCACAGCTCAATCCAGGAACGCGCTTTATTCTGGCGCGCCAGCCTAAGCAGCCGGAGGACAAGTAATGGAAAAATATGAACTGCCGCTGGTGTTTTTTACGGTATTAAGCCAGATGTCTGTCGGGATGGCTTTGGTACTGACATGGCGTACGCTGCGTGGTGAAGTGGAAGGCCAGCGTTTCTATTGGTTGGTCACTGGGCTGGTGCTGGCACTGGCGTCTATTGCCGCGATTCTGCATCTGGCGCATCCCGATCGCGCTTATAATGCGCTGATTAACCTGCGACATGCCTGGTTAAGTCGGGAAATCCTTGGTGCTACGTTGTTTGGCGCAGCGGTCGGCGTAACGTTCCTGGCAAAGGGACATAAAGCGATGACTCTTATCGCCTCCGTGTTCGGCGTGTTACTGGTGGCGGTGCAGGGGATGACCTACGCCGCGCCAGCGATGGTGGCTATCGCTAATGGATTTACTATGCTGTTATTTTTTATTACGGTATGGGTCATGGGTTGCGCGGCGATTCCGCTGTTAAAACTCAGGCCTGCCGTTCCTGCGTTACGCCAGGGAATTGTGGTGTGTATCGCGGTACTTATCGCGGCGCCGCTGGTGTGGTTAAGCGGGGGAACGATAATGCAGATGACGGCGCATTCATGGCTGGCTTCACCGTTTTATCTGGCAAGCCTGGTCTGCCTTGCGCTCGCTTTTGTCGCCAGCCGTCACGGTGATTCGCGCCCGAAACTCCTGTTCGTTTTGTTATTCGTTGGCGTATTTCTGAGTCGGCTGGTCTTTTTTGGCGACACGGTGAGTACTATTGTGAATATCGGGCATTTGTACTAACGATGATGCAGTAAAAAGCCCTGCCAGGCGTGACCTGGCAGGGCGTGTCAGTTTTTAGCCACCAGAGTTAACGCACAACCAATACCGGCAGCGTTGCATGGCGCACCACGCTTGAGGCGTTAGACCCCAACAGGTGTGTCGTGATGGACGGATTACGCGAACCGATTACCACGACATCCGCATCCAGTTCTTCGCCCATCTCATTGACGACATCGCGCACGCTACCAAAGCGAACATGCGTTTTAATTCGTGAAGGATCGATACTGAAGTGTCCCACCATCGTTTGCAGACGCGTTTCCGCCTCATGCTGTAAATGTTCTTCAAAGCGACGCACGTCGGCGGCAAAGCGATGCAGACTCATGCTCGCGGACCCAGGCAGTACATGCAACAGATGAATGACGCCATCCTGTTGCGCCAGAAACTCAGCGTGGCGAATGGCTTTATCGCTAAGTTCCATTTCAAAAACATCAACCGGCATAATGATTGTCTTATACATACCCGTTACTCCCTGTTAATCAATACTGAATTTATTCAAGCATATAATAATGTTTCTTTCTGCTATTTGTCTGGCAATTTTAAATATTGCGACAACCTGGCGCTAAAAAATCGTGTATTTTCCAGGAAAAATCCTAAAGCCGCCTGTTTTGCCGGCAGTCTCTCCGGGATAGCTACCCTTTTATAGTCGAACGCAACATTCACCGTTACCCCGGAGGCTGCATGAAAGCATTGACGTATCACGGTCCACATCACGTAAAGGTTGAAAACGTACCCGATCCCGGCATTGAGCAGCCTGACGATATCATTTTGCGTGTTACCGCCACCGCGATTTGCGGATCTGATTTGCATCTCTATCGCGGCAAGATCCCACAGGTAAAACATGGCGATATTTTCGGCCATGAGTTTATGGGCGAGGTGGTGGAAACCGGACATGATGTAAAGAATATTCGGAAAGGGGATCGGGTCGTTATCCCGTTTGTCATTGCCTGTGGTGACTGCTTTTTCTGTCGGCTACAGCAGTATTCAGCGTGTGAAAACACTAACGACGGACACGGCGCGGCGATGAATAAAAAACAGATCCCGCCACCGGCGGCGCTGTTTGGGTATAGCCATCTGTATGGCGGCGTTCCCGGCGGACAGGCCGAATATGTTCGCGTGCCAAAAGGTAATGTCGGTCCATTTAAGGTGCCGCCGCTGTTATCTGACGATAAGGCGCTGTTTCTTTCTGATATTTTGCCTACCGCCTGGCAGGCGGCAAAAAATGCCCAGATTCAGCAAGGTTCCAGCGTGGCGGTTTTTGGCGCAGGGCCGGTAGGATTACTGACTATCGCCTGTGCGCGACTGCTGGGCGCGGAGCAGATCTTCGTCGTTGATCACCACGCCTGGCGCTTGCGTTTCGCCGAAGAACGTTATGGCGCGATACCGATCAACTTCGATGATGAGAACGATCCGGCGGAAAAAATCATCGAGCAGACGGCAGGACACCGCGGCGTGGACGCGGTAATTGATGCCGTAGGCTTTGAAGCGAAAGGCAGTTTGACGGAGACGGTGCTGACGAACCTTAAACTGGAAGGCAGTAGCGGCAAAGCGCTGCGACAATGTATCGCGGCGGTCAGACGCGGCGGCGTGGTCAGCGTACCCGGCGTGTATGCCGGTTTTATTCACGGCTTTTTATTCGGCGACGCCTTTGATAAGGGGCTAACTTTTAAAATGGGTCAAACCCATGTTCACGCGTGGCTAGGGGAGTTATTACCGCTTATTGAAAAAGGGTTGCTGAAGCCGGAGGAGATTGTCACGCACTATATGCCGTTTGAAGAGGCGGCGCGCGGCTACGAAATTTTCGAAAAACGCGAAGAAGAGTGCCGGAAGGTTATCCTGGTGCCAGGAGCGACGTCGGCACAAGCGGCGCAGAAACAGGCGACGGGAGTAATCAACCCGATGCCAGGCGGCGTTGTCTGAAACAGGCAGAAATGAAAGGGCTAACGGAAAGAGGATGCGTAGGCATCCTCTGTGTAAACGCATTAACGCTTATGCAGATGGGGTTTAACGCAGGAAGTCGCCCGCGGCTTCAGGCTGATATTCGAGTTCCAGCACTTCGAGATGGGTGGAGGCGCCGCCCGGCAGTTCCCAGTGAATAGTGTCGCCGACGCGCAGTCCCAGCAACGCCGCGCCGACGGGCGCCATTACCGAAAGCTGGGTACTGCTGTCCGTCATATTGGCGGGGTACACCAGCGTCCGCACGCGTGTTTCACCATCGCTCAAATTGCGGAATTTAACGCGGCTGTTCATGGTGACGACATCGTTCGGCATCTCTTGTGGCGAACACATTTGCGCGCGATCCAGTTCGGCGTTGAGCGCGTCGGCAATCGGCAGATCCGCATACGCAGGCTGTTCCAGAAGACGATCAATACGTTCGGCGTCAAGGTCGTTAATGATAATAGTGGGTCTGGACATTTCTTACTCCATGTCATCGATACTGCGAGTAGTGCAGGTAAATGGTCCCAAAAGAAAACCCTCACCGTCTGGCGGCGAGGGTTTAACTCTCATGATGATACTGAGACTTCCCCCGTCTTTGAAGTGATTTAGTTCACATTCGGGTAAATCCTCAAACGTCATAGCCTTGAGTGAATTTTAGTCTACATTCGGGCGTGTTCTCAAATGTGGCTACGGTTTTAAACCTCTGCTTCGTCAATAACCGGCTTTATCGATAATAAACTGTTTCCCGCAGTTGCCGGGATGCGGCTGCGGCTGAAATGAGGCAGAGGAGAGCGGGGCGTTAATCATCGACGCCTTTAGTGAAAACTGAATCTCTGTTAAATAGGCGGGATTGCCATGGCAGTTTACTTTAACGGCTTTGACATTATCCTGGCCCCACATTTGTGCGACGACGCTATCAAACTCAGCGCGGCTAACGGTCTTGCCGTAATTATCCGCCAGAAACTGCCCCAGCGCGCTGTCTTTTATCGCCTTATCCAGCCGTATCATGGTGCCGAAATAGGCATTGGGATCAAACCCGAAACAGGCGCCATGTTTGGCATATTCGTAGCGCTCCAGACAGGAATTCCCCCCCGCGCCGGGCATCACTTCCTTAAGCGCTACCGCGATGTCAGGCGAAAGTCCGGGGGCGGGGGCGGAGCATTTCCGGCTGGCCTTGACTTCAGGCAGATTCGGGATTGGCCGCGTCGCACAGCCAAAGCGCTGCCAGCGTCGCTGGTCAACACCGCGTGCGGCGATAGATTTGGGTAATCCTGGCCACAGGCCGTGGACGGTCAGAAAGTCTGCTTTGTTGGCTGGCTCTTTTTGCAGACGGCACTCATCGGGTTCCCGATGGCGGCGTTCATGCTGGCTTTGACAAAAACCGGTTTGCCAGGAAAGCGCCAGCACATAGTCAGTGAAATCACCGTACTGTTGCGCCTGAAGTTCGTCGGCGTTGGCGGCAAAAATCGGGGTTAAGAGGACAGCCAGCAGCGGACTGTAATGCCATATTGTGTTCATGATGAATTCGATAATTTATACACATTATGAATGTTACCCATTTAATCATAAAAAATGCCGCTCAGGTGAACCTGAACGGCATCATTTTTAACCTACGTTGGTGTAATGTTTAATTCCACATTGCCAGAATCGGCCAGCCCACCAGCAACAGCATCGCGATATAGATAACGCCAAAGATTGCGCCAAGCCGCCAGTAGTCTTTGGATTTCACGTAACCGCAGCCGTAGATAATCACACCAGGGCCGGTGGCATACGGCGTCAGACAGCCCATGATACCGATAGACAGCACCAGCAGAATACACAGTTGTTCCATCGGAACGCCCGGAATGCCTTTACCCACCGCCAGAATAACCGGCAGCATGGTCGCGGTGTGAGCGGAAAGACTTGCGAACAGATAGTGCGCGAAATAGAACACCAGTACCAGTACAATGACGGTTGCATCCGGCGAGAAACCTTCCAGATGCGTACTCATGGTATTGGCGAACCAGTCAATAAAGCCGGAGCGGGTTAAGCCATTGGCCATGACCACCAGCGTAGCGAGGTTCACCAGGGTGTTCCAGGCGCTGTTGTAGCGCGTAATGTCTTTCCACGGCACAACATGCAACGCCAGCATCAGCGAGACGGCCAGCAGACCCACGGCAGTGGCGTTGATGATTTTTCCACCAAAAACCCACAATCCTAAGCTAAGCAGCACCAGGCCAATCAGCGTCCACTCTTTGCGGGACAGACGCCCCATGTTTTTTAACTCGCCGCCAGCCCAGGCTGCGACTTCCGCACTGTGGGTCACTTCGGGTTTATAAAGCACATAGGAGAGCCACGGCGCAACGATCAGTAAAATAATCCCTACCGGCAGAAAGCTGAGAAACCACTGCAGCCAGCTAATCTGGACGCCGGCGATCTTGCTGACGAACTCCAGACCTAACACGTTTGGCGCCGCGCCAGTGACAAACATCGAAGAGCTCAGGCTGGTACTGATCACCATCATCCACATCAAATAACCGCCGATGCGGCGTGCGGAAGGATCGTTTGGAAACGATTTAAACAGCGGCGGCAGGTTCTTGATGACCGGGAAGACAGTCCCGCCGGTACGAGCCGTATTGGAGGGAGTAAATGGCGCCAGCAAAATATCGATAATGACAATCGCATAGCCGAGCGTCAGCGTGCGTTTACCCATGAATTTTACCAAAAACAGCGCAATGCGGCGCCCCAGCCCGGTCACTTCGTAGCCCAGCGCGAAAATAAACGCGCCGAAAACCAGCCAGACCGTGGTGCTGGAGAAACCGGCAAGCCCCCATTTCAGCGCCTGTTTACTGGCGTTAAACGCCGGATCGGCCAGTTCTGAAGCGTCAAATAGCAGGTAATTGCTGCCGATAACGCAAATGGTTACGGCGATAAAACTGATCGCTGTCGCCGGGATCGGCTCCAGGATCATACCGACAATCATCGCGACGAAAACCGCAAAATAGTGCCAGGCCTGCGGCGGCATACCATCTGGAACAGGAATTAGCAACATGACGCCCATCACCACTAATGGGGCCAACAACTTCCATATATTATCTTTGGATAAAGACATAAATGACTCTCCGGAAAGGATATTTTCTATAATTGTGTTAATGATTAACTTGCGAAATTTGCGCTAAAAACCAGGTCACGATCAGCAGATCGGCGCTACCGCCTGGGCTGAGATTGCGTTCAATGCATTGCTGATCGAACCGGTGGAGATAAACGAGATCGTCAGGCGTCCGTATGCCGCCCTGATGTAATAAGAAAGCCGCCTGCTGCTGTAACCAGCGCAGACCGTCCGCCCCGCCGCGCGACGCGACGTTGGTATCGCCGTTAAGCGACATCAGCAGCAGTAAGGTATCAAGCAGCGCCAGTTCGGGATCGCGCCCCTGCGCCAGCAATGCGCGGTAGTGCGGCAACGCGTGGCGGATGACCAGCGGATAGCCTGCTTCCGCTTCGCCGCGCGCGCCGGTTAATCCCAGTTGCTGATACAACCGCTGACCTGCGGTGAGCTGTAGGTTGTTCTGGCGCAGTTCGCGCGTGGTCAGGCCGCGGCAAAAATCGGCGGCGGTAGCGCAGAGTGTTTCTGCGGCGATCGGCTGGCGTAGCTGATACAGGCGGCCAATGGCGGCGCACAGTAACCCCAGCGAGAAAATGCTGCCTTTATGGGTATTGACGCCCGCCGTTGCGCGAAACATCGCTGCTTCACAGGCCATCCCCAATGGACGCAGGCCCGCCAGAACTGACTCTGGCGGCAGGCGCGTGCAGCTGGCGCCATATTCCATAAAGCGCGGCAGCCAGTGTCGAATCGCCTCCGCGCTGCGGTGAAAATCCGCCAGCGCCATATCTTTGTGCGCGCCGCAGTTTAGTCGGTCTACCAGACCGGGTTTTGGCGATAAATTTACCTCGGTCAGCATAGCGCGCCAGGCCAAATCGGCCCAGGCGTCATACAGCGACTGAGGCTGAATGGAGGCGTTAGTCGGGTTGGCGGGAATCGGCATCATGCAGCAGCGCCTCCATATGAGTCAGTAAATCAGTCAGCGCGTGGGTTTTACCCCGCGCGCATTCAGCCGCGCTTTGCCCGCACAGCAGACAGCGGCGAGCGGGAAGCGCGAAATGGCGGCGGGAGAGTATTTCGCCTTCCGCCGTCAGGACATCGATATCCCACAGGCGCCCCAGTGGATAACGCTGTTCAAGCGTGATGGTCGCCTGTTTGAGCGCCTGAGCGGGCGCGTCAATCGCCAGCAGCCCTTCCGGCCCGCTGGCGGAAGCCAGTGCAGCCTGCTCCCGGATGGTCCAGCCATACTCTTCTGCCAGCGTGTGCAGGGCAGTCACGCCGTGATTAAAGATCCGGCGGGTTAACGCGCTGTCTTTTATCGGGCCTGGCGCCACCACGGTAAAGGAGACCAGTGGAGTGGCGTGGCGCGTTAGCCAGGCGCGCTGTCTTGCTTGTCTCTCATCCCGGCTGGCGAGCAGCTCAGGAATAGAAACGTCGTGACAGGTGGCGAGTTCAGGAAACAGGCGCATGGCTTATTCCTTCACCTGATGCACCACATCGATCACTGAACCGTCGCGATAACGCACGACAGCAATCACGCGGTCGGTGAATTCGATAGGGCGGGGCTGACCGGTAAGCAGTTGCGCGCGTTCGCGCAGCCACTCAATCGATACCACTTTCATTCCCGCGGCTTTCAGGCGTTCAGCCAGCTCCGGACGCGCCGGATTGACGGCGATACCGTGATCGGTGACCAGAATGTCAACGCTGGAGCCTGGTGTGACGCAGGTGGTGACGTTATCAACCAGCGTTGGGATGCGACCGCGCACCAGCGGCGCGACGATGATGGACAGCGCCGCCGCGACGGCGGTATCGCAGTGACCGCCGGACGCGCCGCGTAGAACGCCGTCGGAGCCGGTCAGCACGTTAACATTGAAGTGGGTGTCTACTTCCAGCGCGCTCAGCACCACCACGTCCAGACGGTCGACGGAAGCGCCTTTAGAGCCCCAGTTGGCGTACTGGTTAGCGCTGATTTCGATATGGTTCGGGTTGCGGGCCAAAGATTGCGCAGCGTTACGATCGAAGCTCTGAACGTCAAGCAGTTTGCGGATTAAGCCCTTTTCATGCAGGTCGACCATGGTGGCGGTGATACCGCCCAGCGCGAAATTAGCCACAATGTTGCGGCTACGCATTTTGTCTTCCAGGAAGCGGGTGACCGCCAGCGACGCGCCGCCAGTGCCGGTTTGCAGGGAGAAACCTTCGTTGAAGTAGCCGGAGTGAGCAATGACTTCCGCCGCGCTGCGGGCGATCAGCAGTTCACGCGGATTAGTGGTCATGCGGGTCGCGCCAGCGCCGATTTTGTTTGCATCACCGACTTCTTCGATTTGCACAATCAGATCAACCTGATCCTGAGCGATGCTTGCCGGGTTATGCGGATACGGCAGCAGTTGCTCCGTCAGCATTACGACCTGTTTCGCGCTGTCGGCATCCACCATCGCGTAGCCCAGTGAACCGCAGCAGGCCTTGCCGGTATAACCGTTAGCATTACCGAATTCATCGCAGGAGGGCACGCCAAGAAACGCAACATCAATATTGAGTTCGCCGCTTTGTACCAGATGTACACGACCGCCGTGGGAGTGAATCTGAACCGGCTCAGCCAGCAGGCCGCGAGAAATTTCTTCCGCCAGCGGGCCGCGCAAGCCTGACGTATAGATGCGACTGACCACCCCGTTACGAATGTGTTCAACCAGCGGCGCATGGCAGTCGCTTAGCGAACTGGAGGCCAGGGTCAGGTTTTTGAAGCCCATCTTCGCGATGGTTTCCATCACCAGGTTAATCGTTAGATCGCCGCCGCGAAACGCGTGGTGAAAAGAGAGCGTCATGCCGTCGCGTAAACCGGAACGGCGGATGGCCTCTTCCAGGCTGGCGCACAGTTTGTGGTCGCGCGGTTTTTGCGCTTGTAGATCCAATTTTGCCGCACTTTGGTAAGCGCTCAGTTCGCTTTCAGCGTGGCGGCTCCAGGCTGCTACGCGATCCTGGCGTTGAGATTCATTTTTCTGCGTCATTGTTTTGCCTTATTCTTCGCGAATACCGGAAAGTTCTGCACGGGAGAGCACCAGACGGGCGCGTTCAATCACCGGGCTGTCGACCATCTTGCCGTTAAGGGAAACGACGCCAAGACCTTCGCGGGCGGCGGCTTCTGCGGCTTCAACGACCAGACGCGCATGGGCGACCTCTTTACGCGTCGGCGCATAAAGGTTGTGCAGCAGCTCTATCTGGCGGGGGTTGATCAGTGACTTACCGTCAAAGCCCAACTGTTTAATGTGGGCGGCTTCTTGCAGGAAACCGGCTTCGTTGTTGGCGTCGGAATAGACGGTATCGAAGGCCTGAATGCCGGCGGAACGCGCGGCCTGCAAAATGGCGCAGCGGGCGAACAGCAGTTCGGTGCCTTCCGGAGAGCGTTCGGTGCGCAGGTTACGAACATAGTCTTCCGCGCCCAGCGCAATCCCGATCAACCGTTCAGAGGCGTGGGCGATTTCTACCGCGCGGGTAATACCCAGCGGCGACTCCACGGCGGCTAACAGGCCGGTACTGCCCGGTTCGCGACCGCAGGCGTTTTCAATGCGCAGAATTTCGTTTTCGATATCAATGACGTCCTGTGCGGTGTCGGTTTTCGGTAAACGCACCACGTCCGCGCCACCACGCACGACCGCTTCCAGATCGTTGACGCCCCATTCGGAGTCCAGCGCATTCACGCGGACGATGGTTTCGACGTCACGGTAAAGCGGGTGTTGCAGCGCGTGATATACCAGACGGCGCGCCGCGTCTTTTTCGCGTAATGCAACGGAGTCTTCCAGGTCGAACATCAGCGCGTCGGCCGGATAGATAAACGAATTGCTCACCATCGCCGCGTTGGCGCCCGGTACGAATAACATACTGCGGCGGGTGCGGGTTTTACGTTGTTGCAGAGAGGCGGAAATCATTGGCGGTCCTCCCAGGGCAGAGCGGCAATACCGCTGGCGCGCGCCAGTAGCGTTTCCAGTCGGGCGCGCAAAATGCAGTCCAGAGCGCCTTTATCATCGACGTTCAGTTGTACGCCGCGCACGTCGTAGCGAGAAAGCACCTCCAGGATGGTGGCGCGAATGGCCTCGCCAAACTGTTTTTCAACGCTACTGCTGATTTGCAGGTCAATATCCTGCGTATCAAGCGGCGCAATGCGTATCATCACATCGCCGGACTCAAGCGTGCCTGCGACGGCTAGCTGGTTTATTTTCATTTTTCACCTGTTGCTAATACGGGGGACTTTTGACGGGCTGCCGCGCTGCCCGGATGGCGTTCGACCATGCCCTGCAAATAGCGCAGGGTGGCGTCGGGAACCAGCGGCGCGATAGCCGTGAGATCGTGTTTAACCAGCAGCTTGCGTACCCAGGAGGCGGATATCGGCGTCTCCTGGAAGCAAAGCCGCTCTATTTCCACCAGCGTAATGGGTGGGGCGGGAAGCGTTGGCGTCTCCAGCCAGAAACGCATATCAAGGTTATACTGGGCGGTAACGGTACAAAATGGTTCCGTACCGACAAAGCGGTGTGTGATGCCAAGCGCGGGCGCCAGATACTGGCGGAAAATCTTCAGGTCGATTTCGGTATAACAGTGATTAATAACGCTCTGCTCTTTAATGAAATAGCAGGGGAACGTTGCCCGAGAGATAATGTATTCGGAGCCGCGGTGAACGGTTAAGCGCGGGATATCGGTGGTCCCTTTAAGAACCAGATCGAGTCGGTCTTCATAGGGAAAGCGTGACGTATCTTCTTTGACCAGGAACAGATGCAGCCAGTCGCACTGTGCAGCCGCCTGTTGGATCAGATAGCGATGGCCGTTCGTGAAAGGATTGGCGTTCATCACAATACAGCCAATTTTCTTTCCCTCGTGACGTAATGTCGCCAGCGATTCCGCATACCGTTTCAACCGGGTCGCGCTATTTTCCATTAAGACCATCACGCCGGGGACGCTGGCTATCGTCGAAAAGCTGCACTGTTTAAACAGCGCTTCGTATTCCGTTTTGGTATAAATAAAAAGATGGGTGCAGTGCCGCTCCCAGGCGAGATTAATCAATTCCGTCGCCAGCGTTAACGCTAAGCCTTCGCCGCGTACTGATTCGCTAATGGCCACGCATTTAATGATATTTCCGGCAATACCGCCGCAGGCAATAAGACGGTCATCACGGCTGACGGTAATAAACACCTCTACAGTGGTATCGATGCTTAAATCATTCTCTTTGAGAAAGTGAGCGATCTCCGCCATTTTTTTATTTTCAGAGCGTTTTACCCGAGTGAATACATTATTGCCAAACATAGTAAGAAATATCCTGGTGATATGCTTGTTGCCACTTTTCTGTATATGTTGCGCTGTGTTGCAACTTGATAACTTTTTCTTTTCAGTCAGAGTAGGACTATTTTTATGACGAGTTATTTATTTTTTCTCACTGACGTATACATCGTAAGGAGTATTTTGGTGGTAAATTTTGATTTATTTCACAAAGCGTTAGATGGTTTTTAAGTGTTTTATGGTTTTAAGTTTTTTAATTAATTTAATCGCCATTCCGGCGATGGGTTTTAGTTGTTTAATTGATTTAATGTGGGGAATCTGTAACGATTGGTTTTTATAGGCTTCAAGATGCTCAAAACATTTTTATTACATTTGCGATAAATCTGCAGAGAAATACCCATAAGGAACCTTAATGTCCTATCAGAAAAATAAAAAGCTGTTTCCTTTTTTTCGGCAACTCGCGTTTCCGTTACGTATTTTTCTGCTCATTCTGGTGGTTTCTGTTTTCATCGTGGCAGCGTTAGCACAATATTTGTCTGCCAGTTTCGAAGATTATCTGGCGTCCCATGTTCGTGATATGGCGATGAATCAGGCAAAAATTATTGCTTCTAACGACAGCATTATCGCTGCCGTAAAAAACCGGGACTATAAACGCCTGGCGATAATTGCGAATAAACTGCAGCGCGGGACGGATTTTGACTATGTGGTGATAGGCGATCGCCACTCGATCCGGCTTTACCATCCGAATCCGGAAAAAATCGGCTATCCCATGCAGTTTACGAAACCCGGCGCGCTGGAAAGAGGAGAAAGTTATTTCATTACCGGTAAGGGCTCAATAGGGATGGCGATGCGCGCCAAAACGCCTATCTTTGACAACGAAGGCAACGTGATCGGCGTTGTTTCAATTGGCTATCTGGTCAGTAAAATCGACTCCTGGCGGCTGGACTTCTTATTACCGATGGCGGGGGTTTTTGTCCTGTTGCTGGTGGTATTAATGCTGCTTTCCTGGTTTTTCGCCGCGCATATCCGCCGACAAATGCTGGGCATGGAGCCGAAACAGATTGCGCGCGTGGTACGCCAGCAGGAGGCGTTGTTTAGCTCGGTTTATGAAGGGCTGATCGCCGTTGATCCGGAGGGACATATCACCGCGATTAACCGCAATGCGAGAAAAATGTTGGGGCTGCCGTCGCCGGGGCGTCAGTGGCTGGGCAAGCTGATAGCGGAAGTCGTCAATCCGGCAGACTTTTTTACCTGCCAGATCGCAGAAAGACGCCAGGACGTGATGGCCAACTTCAATGGCCTGAGCGTCATCGCCAATCGTGAAGCTATCCGTTCCGGCGAGGAGTTGCTGGGCGCTATTATTAGTTTTCGCAGCAAAGATGAAATCGCGACGTTGAACGCGCAGCTAACCCAGATTAAACAGTATGTTGAGAGCCTGCGCACGCTACGCCATGAGCACCTGAACTGGATGTCGACTCTGAACGGCCTGCTGCAAATGAAGGAGTATGATCGGGTCAGAGAGATGGTGCAGGGTGAGTCGCAGGCGCAGCAGCAACTTATTGATAGTTTACGCGGCGCCTTCGCCGATCGTCAGGTGGCCGGTTTGCTGTTTGGCAAAGTTCAGCGCGCGCGTGAACTGGGGCTCAAGATGGTGATTGTTCCCGGCAGCCAGCTACATCAACTGCCGGAGGGGCTGGATAGCACGGAGTTCGCCGCCATCGTCGGGAATCTGCTGGATAACGCGTTTGAGGCGAGTTTACGTACACAGGAAGGCGACAATACCATCGAACTTTTCCTGAGCGATGAGGGCGACGAGGTGGTGATAGAGGTCGCCGACCAGGGCTGCGGCGTTCCTGAAGCGCTGCGGGAAAAAATTTTTGAACAGGGCGTAAGTACCCGAACCGACGAACCCGGTGAGCATGGTATCGGGTTATATCTGATTGCAAGTTATGTGGGGCGCTGTGGCGGGGTCATTACGCTGGAAGACAATGATCCTTGTGGCACCTTATTTTCTTTATTCCTTCCGAAAGTGAAAAAAAACGATGACAGAACCATTAACCCTATTGATCGTTGAGGATGAAACGCTGCTGGCGGAGATGCACGCAGAATATATCCGCCATATTCCTGGCTTTAAGCAGATATGGCTGGCGGGCAATCTGGCGCAGGCGAGAATGATGATTGACCGGTTCAAACCTGGATTAATTCTGTTGGATAATTATCTGCCGGATGGGAAGGGGATTACGCTGCTGCATGAATTAATGCAGTCGCGCTATCCCGGCGGCGTCGTGTTTACGACCGCCGCCAGTGACATGGAGACGGTAGCGGAAGCGGTACGTAGCGGCGCGTTTGATTATCTGGTCAAACCTATTGCTTATGAACGTTTGGGACAGACGCTGACCCGCTATCAACAGCGCAGACGTATGCTGGCGAGCGCGGATAGCGCAAGCCAGAAGCAGATAGATGAAATGTTCAACGCCTATGCGCGCGGCGAACCGAAAGGGGATTTGCCGACCGGTATTGATGCCTTAACCCTTAATGCGGTGATGAAGCTGTTTGCCGATCCAACCGTACGCCATACGGCTGAAACGGTTGCGCAGGCCTTAACGATAAGCCGCACCACATCCCGACGTTACCTGGAATATTGCGCGAGTCAGCACCTGATTGTCGCAGAGATTATTCATGGCAAAGTGGGCAGGCCGCAGCGTATTTACCACGGCGGCTAAGCCTGGTTTAAGATGCCGGGGCGATGTTTTCCCTCGCCCCGGCTTACCGGCTATCAGCCGCCAGTAACGGCGGAAGAGGCGCCTGGCACCATAATTTCCGTGGCGATAATGACGATCAACAGACCGACGATGACCGGAACGGACGTGCGCTTCACCACTTCAAACGGTGATATTTTAGCCATCCCGGCGACAGCGACCACCACGCCGGAGACCGGCGAAATCGTGCGCCCCAGGTTTGAGGCTTGCAGCATTGGGATGGATAAATAGGCTGGGTTGATGCCGGAGGAGTGCGCCAGTTTAGGGATCATCTCAACAAAGGCGTAAAAAGGCGCATTGCCTGAACCGGTGGTCATCGCGGCCAGCATGGTTAAAATCACTAATACCAGCATCAGAATAATGCTGGCGGAGCCAAAAGAAGTGGCAATCGAGATCAGACTTTGGATAAAGCCAATGGTGCTCAGCCCCTGGGCGAAAACGCCCGCCGCGACCAGCAGCATCACGACGCCGGCAAACGCATCCGCCATGCCGCGATAAGCCACTTCCAGGCCGGAAAACACATTTTGCGTGTTGAAGCCGCGCACGAATTCCAGCACGGCGGCCAGCAGCATACAGATCACCAGAATGGTAATAATGTGCAACTGCGGCCCCCATTTACCGTCAAAAATCAGTACGCCGATAATGGGCGTGAACGGCAAAAGGGCATAAAACGCCGGGGCCGTGGTGGTAATCTCCGCAACGTCCAGCATCTCATGTGAAATGTTCTCTTTTTTATCCAGATAGCGTTGCCAGAAAAAGTGCGCAATCGCCATACCGATAATTGCGGCGATGGAAATCGGCAGCGTGGTTTTGAACGCGAAATCGATTAACGGCATCTCCGCCGCTTTTGCGGCTAAAACCACATCGCCAGACGTTGGCGAGAGGATGATGGCGGCCGGAGAGGCGCAAATAGCCGCCGCCGCGCCGCGGCTAATGCCGACGTTGACCATCACCGGGAAGAGAGTAGCCATGAGCAGTACGCCAAGCCCCGTCGCGGAAGAGACGGCCAGCGACATCAGGCAGGCGACAAAATAGGCGGCAATCATCAACAGGTAGGGCGAGTTTATGTACTGTAAAGGTTTCGACGCCAGCTTCACGACCATATCATTCGCGCCGATATGCGTCATATAAGCGGCAAAGCCGCACAGCATCATGATCATCATGCCAAGATCGCCGCCGCGACTCATAAGCAAAATTTTGATGTATTCAACAATATCTGTTGCGGTATAGCCGGTACTGGTTTCGCTGGCAGGTAATACCTTATGCCCCATCAGTGCGCTGATAATAAGCAGAACCAGACCGCCGACAAATAAAACGCCAGTGGCGGAATATCCCTTAATGATGTAGCGCGCTACACCCACAATAACGACGACTCCGATAAGGAGCTCTATAACTGTTAGCATTGTTTCCCCTGTCTTATCGACACCCAGAGTAAAAATAAGAACCACAAAAGTGGTATAAAAATGTACCGAATAAAGGATGGCGCCTTACTGATTAAAATCACGGCGCGGTTATTTTTTCATGTCATCGCTAAAGATGAAATATGCTTATACGAATTTTCTGTAGCGCTATAAGTATTAATTTATTGTTATTTCATTGTTTTGTTTGTTGTGCTTTGTTTTGTGTTTTTTGTGAAAACTTAGTAAGGAGAGCGCGACGGTTCTGAGTGCTAAATCAAACGCCGTTAACCCGATACTTTCTCAGATTATTCTCTGTTTATAGTCTGTTAAGATTTTATTCAGGTTAATGTTGTTATTATCACGGTCGAATTTTTGAACGGTATGGCTGTTGTGATGATTATCAGAAAGTATTTTCTTATTATTGCTCTCCTTGTTATGCCATGGCTGGCTATTCCTTCAGTCTCTGCGGCGGATAAAGGGTGGTTTAACACGTTTACCGATAACGTCGCAGAAACGTGGCGACAGCCTGAGCATTATGATTTGTATGTCCCCGCCATTACCTGGCATGCGCGCTTTGCCTACGATAAAGAGAAAACGGATCGCTATAACGAGCGGCCGTGGGGCGTTGGTTTTGGTCAGTCGCGCTGGGACGACAAAGGCAACTGGCATGGCCTCTATATGATGGCCTTTAAAGATTCATTTAACAAATGGGAACCCATAGGCGGTTATGGCTGGGAAAAAACCTGGCGACCGCTGGAAGACGATAATTTTCGTCTGGGACTGGGCTTTACCGCAGGCGTTACCGCGCGCGACAACTGGAATTATATTCCCATCCCTGTACTGTTGCCTTTAGCGTCGATAGGCTATGGTCCCGCTACCTTTCAGATGACCTACATTCCGGGTTCGTATAACAACGGAAACGTCTATTTCGCCTGGATGCGTTTCCAGTTTTGACGGGGAAGGGCATTCTTCAGTTGTGAATAAAAAAGACTTAAAAAACAATAAGTAGACAGGGTTAGCTAAAAATTAACGCGATATTTATCACTTTTTCGCAAAGTTCGACTGGACAAAATGCATCACAATTGTTGTACTGGTATCCGACACAGCATTTGTGTCTATTTTTCATGTAAAGGTAATTTTGATGTCTAAGATTAAAGGTAACGTTAAGTGGTTTAATGAATCCAAAGGATTCGGTTTCATTACTCCGGAAGATGGCAGCAAAGACGTGTTCGTACACTTCTCTGCAATCCAGACCAATGGTTTTAAAACTCTGGCTGAAGGTCAGCGCGTAGAGTTCGAAATCACTAACGGTGCCAAAGGCCCTTCCGCTGCAAACGTAACTGCTCTGTAAGCATACGTCCGACAGCAAGATTTCAAAACCCGCCCTTTCGGCGGGTTTTTTTTTGCGCTTAACGCGCCGCTGCGGCGGAAAATAGCCAGAATGCCAGCGCTGTCATGGCAAACGAACCCAACAGGTTAATCAGCACATTCAGCAGCGCCCAGCCAAAGCGCCCCTCTTGCAGCAAGAATACCACTTCAGCAGAAAAAGTAGAAAAGGTCGTCAGGCCGCCGCAAAAGCCGGTCGTAATGAGCACTTTCCACATCGGATCGATATGTGTCATGCGGTTAAACCAGGCGAACCCCATGCCGATAATAAACGCGCCAAGCAAATTTGCTGTTAGCGTACCGATGGGAATCGCCTGATGAAGCGGATTAAAACGCATACTTAGCATCCACCGGGCTACGCTCCCCGTTCCACCGCCGATAAAAACTGCTAAAAGAAGCTGTAACACTGCCGAATCCTTTATTTAATTGCTATACAGGAGGAGTGTAACGCCGAACACGCATAATTGGCGAGTCCTGACAGAGGTGTGGGAGGGGATATGTTCGTTGCAGCCGGGCAGTTTGTGGTGAGTTCTGTATGGGAAAAGAATGCGCAAGTTTGCGTTTCGTTAATGGCTCAGGCGGCGGGCCGCGGCGTATCGCTTCTGGTGCTGCCTGAGGGGATATTAGCGCGAGATGACATCGACCTTGACCTGCCGATTCGCGCCGCGCAGCCGCTGGATGGCGCGTTTATGACGCGGCTTCAGGAAGAAAGCGCTCATAATAATATGACGACGATATTCACTATCCTTGTCCCGTCAACGCCTGGACGGGCGGTTAATATGCTGGTGGCGCTACGGGCAGGTCACATTGTCGCGCGTTACGCGAAGCTGCATCTCTATGATGCGTTTTCGATGCAAGAATCCCAAAGTATTGATGCCGGAACCGCTATCGCGCCTGTGCTGGACGTGGAGGGGGTTAAGGTGGGGCTTATGACCTGTTATGACCTGCGCTTTCCTGACATGGCGCTAGCGCTGGCTTTACAGGGGGCTGACGTATTGGCGCTGCCGACGGGCTGGGTTCGCGGCCCGTTGAAAGAGCAGCAGTGGTCGACGCTGCTGGCGGCGAGAGCGCTGGATACCACCTGCTATATGATTGCGGCCGGGGAGTGTGGTAATCGTAATATTGGTCAAAGTCGTATTATCGATCCGTTGGGGGTAGCGATAGCCGCAGCAGCCGATCGTCCGGCGCTGATCGTCGCGGAAATATTCAGAGAACGAATAGACCAGGTGCGGGAGCAACTTCCTCTTTTGCAGCAACGACGATTTGCGCCACCGCAATTATTATGATGTTTTTTTACGCAAAGCTTGATTCACCTTGTTACAGATTGCTATTGTGTGCGCGCGTCGAAAGACCGTTAATATTCTCAGGTTAATCCGGCGCGTTACGCAGCCTGTTTTTAGTGAAGAAGGTATCTATGGGTGAGATTAGTATTACCAAACTGCTGGTGGTTGCCGCACTGGTTGTTCTGCTGTTTGGTACCAAGAAGTTACGTACGCTGGGCGGAGACCTGGGCACGGCGATTAAAGGATTCAAGAAAGCAATGAACGATGAAGACGCGGGCGTTAAGAAAGACGTCGACGGTAGCGTTCAGGCTGAAAAACTCTCGCACAAAGAGTAATAGCGCGATGCGCTTGCTCCGCAGAGTAAAAAAACCGGCAAGTTGCCGGTTTTTTTTGCCTGAAATGTAAGCGTCTATTACACGATCATTTCACTTCCATGCCTTTGGCCTGGAGATCAGCATGGTACGAAGAACGTACAAAGGGGCCACAGGCGGCATGGGTAAAGCCCATCGCCAGGGCTTCCGCTTTCATCTCGTCAAACTCTTCCGGGCTGACATAACGCTGTACCGGCAGGTGATGGCGGCTTGGCTGTAGATACTGACCAAGCGTCAGCATGGTGACGCCATGACGGCGTAAGTCGCGCATAACCTCAATGATTTCCGCATTGGTTTCGCCTAAGCCCACCATCAGGCCCGATTTTGTCGGAATTTCCGGGTGCGCTTCTTTGAAGCGTTCCAGTAATTTCAGCGACCAGTTGTAATCGGCGCCCGGACGAACCTGGCGGTAAATACGCGGCACGTTTTCCAGGTTGTGGTTAAACACATCCGGCGGCGTCGCGTTAAGAATATCCAGCGCGCGATCCATACGTCCACGGAAGTCTGGCACCAGGGTCTCTATTTTTATCTCCGGGCTTTTGGCACGGATAGCGGTGATGCAGTCAGCAAAATGCTGGGCGCCGCCGTCACGCAGATCGTCACGGTCGACAGAGGTGATGACCACATAGCGTAGCGCCATGTCGGCGATCGTTTGCGCCAGTTTCTGCGGCTCTTCCGCATCCGGCGCAACGGGGCGGCCATGGGCGACATCACAGAACGGACAGCGGCGAGTGCAAATGGCGCCAAGGATCATAAACGTAGCGGTGCCGTGGTTGAAACATTCAGCCAGGTTTGGGCAAGACGCTTCCTCGCAGACAGAATGCAGGCCATTTTTGCGCATTGCGGCTTTGATGCCCTGGATACGGGTAGAATCCGCCGGAAGTTTTATTTTCATCCATTCCGGTTTACGTAGTAGAGCGTCGCGCTCTGTGACCACATTTTTAACCGGGATAAGAGCCATCTTATCGGCATCGCGGTATTTTACACCGCGTTCCATCACAATGGGTTTACTCATAGCGTGCGTGTTCCAGTTGCGAATAACGAAGGAAAGCGTTTCAATTCAAGGGAAAGTTGTATTTATCAACTATTTTTGAATTTGTGACACGCAGTATATCATTGATAAGGGCCATAAAGCAGCCTGACAGCCCGGCAAAATGTAAAATAGTTGTTGTTTTGTGCTGTTTGCCCATATCTTCCGTGACCTGAATGCAACATTTTTGTCAGAACGCCTCACGAATGATATCAATGACGTTTTCCAGCACCGGATCGCGCAGACTCAGTTTATTGTAATGCAGCGAGAACTCGACCTGTTCACTATTCACCGGCGCGTAGGGAAGGCGTTCAAGCGGCCAGCAGCGGCTAAATAAGTCGTAGAAGCGGGTGGGCATCAGTCCCAGCAGATCGCTGCTGGCGATCAGCGAGGCAATGGTAAAAATATTGTAGCTGCTAAAACTGATTTGCTGATCGGGAAATGTCTCCTGCAGTCGCTGGCGCAGTAGGGAAAGATGTTGTCCCTCCAGCATCAGAAAGGTGTGATCCGCGCTGTTCAGTCTCTCTTCAGTAATGGCGTTCGCCAGACATGGGTGATGCTGGCGGCAGACAATCTCAAGCGTATCGCTAAACAGGACGTGATGCTGGATGCTCCGGTTGTTATAGCTATGGGTATTGATAATGAGATCGGTCTGAAACTGACTAAGCTGGCTTTCGGCATCGTCTACCGGAATGTTGCGCAGCAAAAGCTGAGGATAACGCGGCCTGATGGCCTGGTAAATAATCGGCATCACTAGCGCGCCGACCGAAGGCGTCGTGCCAATTGTAATGGTACGCTGCTTATCGTAGCTGCCCGTAAGATCCAGGGCGCCAAGAATAGATTCCAGCCCCTGGCTGATGTATTCGTGCAGATGCGTAGCATACGTCGTGGGCGTTACGCCCTGGCCTTTGCGAATAAACAGCGGATCGGGAAATATAGTCCGTAATTTTTGAATGGACTGGCTGATGGCTGACGGCGTCAGGTTAAGAATTTTCGCGGCATTGACGATCCCTTTATGGACATATACGGCCTCGAAAATCGTCAACAGATTGAGGTCAATATTTCTCAGTGTTCTGAAAATTTGCGGTTTGTCTTGTAGATGTTGATCGGCCGGTTGTCTTTCTGCCTGATTATTATCACTCACGCTCTGGCTCCGAATTCATTCGTATTATGAATAATAGATGAAATAGTATATTTTGCATTTATGAGTTGGTTTTAAAATTACTCTTATGAATGTATTTTAAGTCATTTCAATAAGATAAGTAACAGCAAGGCCGGGATTTTGTTCACGGAAAATTCCTCATCATGAGGACTGAAGAGGCCATGCCGCCTGGCGGCTACAGCAGGGATATAACGAAAATATAGAAAGCGGGGGGAGAAGTAAAGCATTCAAATCATATATGATTAATGACCCATAAATTTCTTGGGCCATTATATTTTACGCATTAAGCAGCAATATATTCATACGGTGGATTATTTAGCAGAGCTAAAATATTCGCCAGCAAGCGGGGCGCAATATTATCTGTGGTAGCGTCTTTCTTCCACTGCGTTATTTTAGCCATTTCCATGCCGGCATAACCACACGGGTTGATACGTAGGAAAGGAGAAAGATCCATGTTAACGTTTAGCGCTAAACCGTGGAATGAGCAGCCGCGACGGATACGTAAACCCAGCGAGCAGATTTTCTTTTCACCCACATAGACGCCCGGCGCATCGGCGCGCGGATGCGCCTCAATACCAATTTCAGCCAGCGTATTCACCACGGTCTGTTCAAGTAGGGTGACTAAATCACGCACGCCCAGTTTACGTCGTTTCAGGTTAAGTAAAACGTACATTACCTGTTGGCCCGGACCATGATAGGTCACCTGTCCTCCACGATCGCTCTGCACAACGGGAATATCGCCAGGCATCAATATATGTTCCGCTTTACCGGCCTGGCCCTGGGTAAACACCGG
Source organism: Salmonella sp. 2018103 (assembly GCF_026247685.1). Taxonomy (NCBI): domain Bacteria; kingdom Pseudomonadati; phylum Pseudomonadota; class Gammaproteobacteria; order Enterobacterales; family Enterobacteriaceae; genus Salmonella; species Salmonella sp. 2018103. The sequence goes on along the minus strand of NZ_CP111029.1, from coordinate 3,164,202 downwards.
GTAATGCTCAACCAACCAGATTTCATCATGGCTGTTTTCATCGCGCATATCGGTAAAGTTATGCATGGCCTGAGAGATAGCTTCATAGGGCTGAAGGCCGAGCTGGCGGACAAGGATTTTATCCTGATACAAAACGGCATCTCCGTAGAGAATGAAAAAAGAGAGGAAAGTATATCACAGCGGGGGAGGCGGGGAGTTACCCGGATAAGACCGGGTAACCGTCTGGATGTATTACAATACCATTCGCACGATATCAATATTGCCCAGTTCTTCGTACAGCGTTTCAACCTGTTCAATATGGGTGGCATTAATGGTGATAGAGACCGAGTGGTAGTTGCCTTTGCTGCTCGGTTTTACCGTCGGAGAGTAATCACCAGGCGCATGGCGCTGTACCACTTCAACCACCTGATCAACCAGCTCAGGTAACGCCTGCCCCATTACTTTGTAAGTAAATGGCGTAGGGAATTCAAGCAGTTCGTTAAGTTTGGTTTTCATGTCAGCTCCGGCATTACGTAAAAAAATAACAACTCCCGCCACAAGGCGGGAGTTTTACTGATGCATAGTATATGGGGACGAAAATCACACTTTCAAGCGTTCAATTTTTATCCAAACCAGTGATGGAACATTAATTTAATGTAATCAATGATTTTACCGAAGAAGTTCCCTTCCGGGATCTCTTGCAGTACGACCAGCGGACGCTGCTCGATGGTTTTACCGTCCAGCTGGAAGTTGATGGTGCCGACCACCTGGTTTTTCTGCAGCGGCGCGTGCAGTTCTGCGGTATTCAGTACATAGCTCGCTTTCAAATCTTTCATGCGACCGCGAGGGATCGTCAGGTAAACGTCTTTATCGACGCCCAGCGAGGCGCGATCGGTATTACCAAACCAGGCGGGTTCAGAGGCGAACTCTTTACCAGCCTTCAGCGGATTAACGGTTTCAAAGAAACGGAAGCCCCACGTCAGCAGTTTTTTGCTTTCTGTTTCACGGCCTTTATAGGTCCGTCCGCCCATCACGGCGGAAATCAATCGCATCTGGCCTTCGGTTGCGGAAGCGACCAGATTATAGCCCGCTTTGCTGGTATGGCCGGTTTTGATGCCGTCCACATTCAGGCTGTTATCCCACAGCAGACCGTTACGGTTTAACTGGCGAATGCCGTTAAAGGTGAACTCTTTTTCTTTATAAACGGCATATTCGTTAGGCACATCGCGAATTAACGCCTGACCAATCAGCGCCATATCGCGAGCTGAACTGTATTGTCCGTCGGCGTCCAGGCCGTGTACGGTCTGGAAGTGGGTATTTTTCAGCCCTAACGCGTTCACATAGCTATTCATCAGCCCGACGAAAGCATCCTGGCTACCGGCGGCGAAATCAGCCATTGCCACACAGGCGTCATTGCCGGATTGCAGATTGATGCCGCGTATCAACTGAGAGACCGGTACCTGCATTCCCGGCTTGAGGAACATCAGCGAGGAGCCTTTAAATACCGGATTGCCGGTGGCCCAGGCGTCATTACCGACGGTAACCAGGTCGGTTTCTTTAAATTTACCCGCTTTCATTGCCTGTCCGATGACGTAACTGGTCATCATCTTCGTCAGACTCGCCGGGTCGCGACGTTCGTCGGCGTTTTGTTCCGCCAGAACTTTACCGGAGTTGTAGTCGATCAGGATGTAGGATTCCGCATCGATCTGCGGAACACCCGGGATCATAGTTTTGATATTCAGGTCATCGGCATGTGCGGTTGAGATAAACGCGGCACAAAGCGCCGTGGTGAGCGCCATGCGCTGCATAAAACGAGCGGAAAAAGTGGTCTTCATGGTCTGAACTACGACGTCCGTGATGAAATTAAAAAAAGAGCCCTACTATAGCAAAAGCATAACTGGCAGGCATCTGACTTTCCGCGTGACTTTGTTAATGTCATTTACAGAAATTGACAGTACAGATACCTGCGATCGGTTACTGCGCGCTGGCGATAAAGGACTGTAATTGTGCTTCTGTTTGCAAACGTTGCTGTAACGCGCTGGCTTCGGCTTTACTGGCAAAAGGCCCCAGTTGAATACGCCAGACCGCGCCGTTTTGTATTACGCGTCCTGGTACGCTGAACTGCTGGCTTAAACGCTGTTGGTACTGCTGCGCACGCGTTTGATCGCTGACGGCGCCGACCTGGACGACGAAACGGCCGCTCGCCGCGGCGACAGGCGCGCTCACCGGGGCAGATACCGGGGCCGTGGCGGCAGGCGCGCTAACCGGCGTCGCAGTCGCTGGAGCCGTCACCGGCGCGGAAACCGGCGCTGGCTGTGGCGCCGGCGTCGGTTCATTACCCTCCAGCACGCCAGGCGCCAGCGTGGTCGGCGCGCCGAGGAAGCCGCTGCTGCTCACCGGCGCGCCGGTGGTATCGTCACTTTTCAACGTGGCATTGCTGACCGGAAGCACGTCGCCTTGCGGTTGCGCAGGCGCTGAAGAGGCGCTTCCCATTCCGCCGCTTAAATCAGGGCGCGGGGGCAGAGCGTAGGTCTGTTTCGCCACCGTCGTACAGGCCATCCCCGGGCCGGAGAGCGAACCATCCGGCGCCACGATAATGGGGTCAATCCGTACTTTAGTATTATTCGAGGTATTCAGACGATCCGCCGCTGCGCGGGACAGGGAGATGACCCGATCGGTGCCATAGGGGCCGCGATCGTTAATACGCACGACGATCATGCGACCGTTGGCCAGGTTGGTGATTCGCGCATAGCTGGGGATAGGCAGTGTCGGATGGGCGGCGGTAAGCTGCATCGGATCGAACATCTCCCCGGAGGCGGTTAAATTACTGCCGGGTTCCGCATCATAAATAGCGGCCAGGCCAGCCTGGCTAAAGCGGGACGGGTCCTGAACGATTTTATAACTTTTACCGTCACGCTGATAATCCTGGTTTGCGGTCGGATTCAGAGGTTCATAACGCGGTTCCGCTCCGCTGATTTCCACAGTCGGACCATTACATACCGCAGGTTGCGGCGCGACGGTGGTTTGCTGCTGACCGCCGTCATTAGTACATGCCGCGAGTAGTACTATCCCTGCCGCGACGCAGATTACAGGCAACTGCTTACGCATTGCGCACCCCTTATACGCTTTTCGACAACATTTTTCTGTGGGTGTGGATCGACATCACAATCCCGAACCCGGCCATCAGCACAATCAGTGCGGAGCCCCCGTAGCTGACCAGGGGTAAAGGTACTCCAACCACAGGCAGAATACCGCTCACCATACCAATATTTACGAAGACATAAACGAATAATATTAACATTAATCCGCCAGCCATCACGCGACCAAATGTAGTTTGCGCTCTGGCGGCAATCCACAGACCGCGCATTATCAGCAAAATATAGAGCGCGAGCAGAATCAGGATGCCCACCAGACCGAGCTCTTCCGCCAGTACCGCGAAGATAAAGTCGGTATGGCGTTCGGGTAAAAACTCCAGCTGCGACTGGGTGCCGTGGAGCCAGCCTTTACCGCGCAGGCCGCCTGAGCCAATGGCGATTTTAGACTGAATAATATGATAGCCCGCGCCCAGCGGATCGGTCTCCGGATCAAGGAGCATCATGACGCGCTGGCGTTGGTAATCGTGCATCAGGAAAAACCACAAAATAGGAATAAATGCAGCGATCAATACAATGGCGACCCCAATTAAGCGCCAGCTCAGACCAGACAAAAATAGGACAAAGAGACCGGAAAGGGCGACCAGAATAGACGTCCCCAGGTCCGGCTGGGCGGCGACCAGCAGGGTAGGCATAAAGATTAATACCAGGGCGATGGCGGTATTTTTCAGCGAGGGCGGGCAGACGTCACGGTTAATAAAGCGGGCGACCATCAGCGGCACGGCGATTTTGGCTATTTCCGAAGGCTGAAAGCGAACGATTCCCAGATCGAGCCAGCGCTGCGCGCCTTTGGATATTGCGCCGAAGGCATCAACGGCGACCAGCAAAATGATACAAATGATATAGAGATAGGGCGCCCAGCCTTCATACACGCGCGGCGGGATCTGCGCCATCACCACCATGACCACCAGCCCCATCGCAATCTGACCGATTTTACGCTCCATCATGCCGATGTCCTGGCCGCTGGCGCTCCAGATGACCAACGCGCTATAAACCAGTAACGCCAGCAGAATGAGTAGCATCGTGGGATCGATATGAATTTTATCCCAGAAGGTTTTTTTGTTCGGATTATCCGTCATGATTATTGGTCCTCCGCCGCTGCAACCACCGGGTTTTCCGCAGGCAAATGGGTGTTGTTGTCGCCCAGCATGATGTGATCAAGGATTTGGCGCATGATCGTGCCTACTGCCGGGCCTGCGCCGCCGTTTTCAAGGATGATCGCGACGGCGACCTGGGGATTGTTATACGGCGCAAAGGCGGTCATCAATTTATGGTCGCGCAGGCGCTCGGCGATTTTATGCGCATTGTACGTTTCGTTGGCCTTCAGGCCAAAGACCTGCGCGGTGCCCGACTTCGCCGCGATTTTATAGGGCGCGCTGGCAAAATATTTATGCGCCGTGCCGTTAGGGCGGTTGGCGACGCCATACATGCCATCTTTCGCAATTTCCCAGTAGCCGGAGTGAATATCGCCCACCGGCGGCTCATGCGGCTGTACCCACGGCACCTGTTTACCGTTTTCCGCGGTGCTCATTAACAGGTGCGGGACTTTAACTACACCGTCGTTAATAAGGATCATCAGCGCCTTACTCATCTGAATCGGCGTTGCCGTCCAGTAACCCTGGCCGATGCCCACCGGAATCGTATCGCCCTGATACCACGGTTTTTTAAAGCGTTTCTGTTTCCACTCGCGGGTCGGCATATTACCTGAGCGCTCTTCTGCGAGATCAATTCCGGTATAGTGCCCATAGCCAAACTTACCCATCCATTCTGACAGGCGGTCGATTCCCATGTCATAGGCCACCTGATAGAAGAAGGTATCCGCCGACTCTTCAAGGGATTTGGTGATATTCAGATGCCCGTGGCCCCATTTTTTCCAGTCGCGGTAGCGTTTCTCAGACCCCGGCAACTGCCACCAGCCAGGGTCGAAAAGACTGGTGTTACGGGTGATGACGCCAGCGCTTAACGCCGATACGGCGACGTAAGGCTTAACGGTAGAAGCGGGTGGGTAGACACCCTGAGTCGCGCGGTTCACTAATGGCGTGTTCGGGTCGTTAAGCAGCCCGGAGTAATCTTTGCTGGAGATGCCATCCACGAAAAGGTTAGGGTCGTAACTTGGCATGGAGACCAGCGATAGCACGCCGCCGGTACGCGGATCGGTGACAATCACCGCCGCGCGACTGCCTGCCAGCAGCGTTTCAATATACTGCTGGAGCTTGAGATCCAGCGTCAAGTAGATATCGTGTCCGGCCTGCGGCGGCACCTCTTTGAGCTGGCGAATGACGCGGCCGCGGTTGTTGACTTCAACCTCTTCATAACCGGTTTGCCCATGCAGAATATCTTCATAGTAGCGCTCAATGCCCAGCTTGCCGATGTCATGGGTGGCGGCGTAGTTTGCCAGTTTGTTTTCTCTGTCGAGACGCTCGACGTCTTTATCATTGATTTTCGATACGTAGCCGATAACGTGGGTCAGCGCCGATCCGTATGGATAATAGCGGCGTTTATAGCCTTTGACTTCAACGCCCGGAAAACGGTACTGGTTGACGGCAAAGCGCGCGACCTGAACTTCCGTCAGGTTTGTTTTCACCGGAATAGAAGTAAAGCGATGGGATCGGGCGCGCTCTTTTTTAAAGGCGGCGATATCGTCGTCGTTTAAATCGACCACACTGCGTAGCGCATCCAGCGTTTGCTGAACGTTATCCACCTTTTCCGGCATCATTTCAATCTGATAGATAGTGCGGTTCAGCGCAAGGGGAATGCCGTTACGGTCGTAGATTATCCCGCGGCTTGGCGCAATTGGCACCAGCTTGATACGGTTTTCGTTCGAGCGGGTCTGGTAATCGGTAAAACGAAGGATTTGCAGATTATACAAATTGGCGATCAGTACGCCGGTCAGCAGCAAAATACCCAAAAAGGCGACCAGCGCCCGACGCACAAACAGTGCGGACTCAGCCGTATAGTCACGAAAAGAATTTTGTCGTTTCATCCGCTGCTTAATCTTCTCAAGACTTCACGATCACTCACGGTGATAAGGGTGGTTGGTTGTGATGCTCCACGCCCGGTACAAACTCTCCGCGACCAGAACCCGAACCAGTGGGTGAGGGAGCGTTAACGCCGAGAGCGACCAGCTCTGTTCCGCTGCCGCTTTGCAGGCGGGAGATAATCCTTCCGGGCCGCCAATCAGCAAACTGACGTCGCGCCCGTCCTGTTTCCAGCGCTCCAGCTCATTGGCTAACTGCGGCGTATCCCACGGCTTGCCTGGAATATCCAGGGTAACAATGCGATTCTTACCGGCGGCGGCCAGCATCTGCTCGCCCTCTTTGTCGAGAATGCGTTTGATATCCGCGTTCTTGCCGCGTTTGCCCGCAGGGATTTCGATCAGCTCAAAGGGCATATCTTTCGGAAAACGACGCAGATATTCCGTAAATCCCGTTTGAACCCAGTCGGGCATCTTCGTGCCGACAGCGACAAGTTGCAGCTTCACGCATTAACTCCAGAGTTTTTCCAGTTCATACAGGCGGCGACTTTCTTCCTGCATGACATGCACAATCACATCGCCCAGATCGACGACAATCCAGTCAGCCGCATTTTCGCCTTCGACGCCCAACGGCAACATACCGGCCGCGCGCGACGACTGCACCACGTGGTCGGCAATAGACATAACGTGACGGCTGGAGGTGCCGGTACAAATAATCATACAGTCGGTGATACTGGATTTACCCTGAACATCTAAGGCGATGATGTCCTGACCTTTCAGGTCATCAATTTTGTCGATAACAAAATCCTGGAGTGCTTTACCCTGCAAGTTTTCCCCCTGGGTGAATAATTGCGTTATAACGATAGAAAAAAGGCCAACAGGCTGGACCGGTAAGGCGTTGCGAGTTAACGCTAACCTTCCGGCGGGACGCCGTGTAGTATACCTGAATCAGCGGCGATACCGGGACTTATGTCGCCGGATCGGCGTTTAAAACCAGATTATCATCCCATCCCACGTCACAGAAAGCATCGCCATTTTTGTAAAACAATTTCTGCAAAGCTCTGCAAGGTGAAAAAAGCCTGGCTGCGGAGAATAACAGCCTGTCGGGGGCTGTCAATGGGCGAAACCGCTGCGGCGAGAAAAAACGGAAAATTCATCACTCAGGCCGCCAGACGGCACGACTATTTAATACTTTCAGGGTGGCGAACCCTTCGCATATGTCGATTGCGCTCCAGCATCCCTGTTCTACCCGGAAATGCCATAGCGAGGCGGCGGGCATCGCGAGCAGACGGGCAATCAACAGGCTGAGTACGCCCTGATGGCTGACGATCAGCAGGTTCTGGCAATCGCTGAACGCGTCGAGTCGCGAGATAAAGCGCTCTACGCGCCGGGTAAAAGCCTGAAAACCCTCGCCATTGGTCGGAACCGCATTCTGCCAGTCCGTACACCAGGCGGCATAGCTTTCGGCATCTTCATGGGTGAGGTCGCGGTGATGGCGCATTTCCCAGTCGCCGAAGTACATCTCATTAAGCTCAGGTAAGATGTGTTGCGGCGTATCCCGGCCCTCCAGTACGAGCCGGGCGGTATGGCGCGCGCGCTCCAGCTCGCTGCATAACACCCGGTCAAATGGCGCGTGGCGCAATAAAGTATGTAGCGTTTTCGCCTGGCCAATCCCTTTTTCCGTTAACGGCGTGGGAGCATGTCCGCTATACAACCCGGCGACATTGGCCTCGGTTTCGCCATGACGCACCAGCCACAATCGCATGGTATTCCTCATGAGGTTAAATGCGCAAAACATGATAATGCCCCTGATTGCGCAACGTTTTTTTCACTAAAATAGCATTTTTTGGCCGGAGGCATAATGGCGTTATTCAACAGCGCGCATGGCGGTAATATTCGGGAAGCCGCGACGGTGTTGGGCATCTCGCCTGACCAGTTACTGGATTTTAGCGCAAACATTAATCCGCTGGGTATGCCTGTCAGCGTGAAACGCGCGCTTATCGACAATCTGGACTGCATTGAGCGCTACCCGGACGCCGATTATTTTCATTTGCACCAGGCGCTGGCGCGTCATCATCAGGTGCCGGCATCGTGGATACTGGCGGGAAATGGCGAGACGGAGTCAATCTTTACCGTGGCGAGCGGTCTTAAACCGCGTCGTGCAATGATTGTCACGCCAGGTTTCGCGGAGTATGGCCGGGCGCTGGCGCAAAGTGGCTGTGAAATTCGTCGTTGGTCTCTACGCGAAGCGGATGGCTGGCAGCTTACCGATGCCATTCTTGAGGCGTTGACGCCCGATCTGGACTGCCTGTTTCTGTGTACGCCCAATAATCCTACCGGCCTGCTGCCGGAGCGGCAGTTATTACAGGCCATTGCCGATCGCTGCAAATCGCTGAACATTAACCTGATCCTGGATGAAGCGTTTATCGATTTTATTCCGCATGAGACGGGCTTTATTCCTGCTCTTAAAGATAATCCGCATATCTGGGTGCTGCGTTCGCTGACCAAATTTTATGCCATTCCCGGCCTGCGGTTGGGATATCTCGTCAACAGCGATGACGCGGCGGTGGCGCGGATGCGTCGCCAACAAATGCCGTGGTCGGTTAACGCGCTGGCGGCGCTTGCCGGTGAGGTAGCGTTACAGGATAGCGCCTGGCAACAGGCGACCTGGCATTGGTTACGGGAGGAGGGCGCCCGGTTTTATCAGGCGCTTTGTCAGCTCCCCCTGCTGACGGTCTATCCCGGGCGGGCAAACTATCTGTTGCTACGCTGTGAGCGAGAGGATATTGATCTGCAGCGACGGTTGCTGACGCAGCGGATTTTAATCCGTAGCTGCGCTAACTACCCGGGGCTGGACAGCCGCTATTATCGTGTGGCGATACGCAGCGCTGCGCAAAACGAGCGTCTGCTGTCGGCGCTGCGCAATGTGCTTACCGGTATAGCCCCTGCTGATTGATGTAGTTCAGCACGTTTTCCGGCAACAGATCGTCGCAGGATTCGCCTTTTTCCAGCCGTTCGCGGATGAGGGTTGCGGAGATATTAAGCCAGGGCGTTTCCGCCAGGTAAATTTTACCGGCTGGCAACTGGTGCAGATCGTCCGGCGTATGGGTCAGATGCTGTTCCAGCCACTGCTGGTGTTGCGCCTGCGTCATTTCAAGGGGATAGCCCGGACGACGACAAACGATCAGGTGAGTGTTATCAAGGATGGTGTCGTAATCATGCCAGGTGGGGAAGTTAAGCAGAGAGTCCTGGCCGATAATAAACGCCAGCGGCGCTTCGGGACCCTGTTCTTCGCGCCATGCTTTCAACGTTTGCGCAGTGTAAGAGGGCGCGTTTCGCTGTAGCTCGCGTTCATCCAGCGTAAAAAGCGGCTTATCGGCGATAGCCAGCTCCAGCATATATTTACGCTGCGCGCTGGAAGCTTCCGGCTGGGGGCGATGCGGCGGCACATTGTTAGGCATAATAATCACCCGCGATAAGCCGATCAGATTCGCCAGCGTTTCAACAGGTTTAAGATGTCCATAATGCACCGGATCAAAGGTGCCGCCGAATAAAGCCTGTAACGATTTCATATCACCCATCAATAAATACGTCTGCCAGCGCCTTATGGCAGAGCAGGAGCGACAGCCCTTCAAGATCTGCCCATACTGACTGACCATAATCCTGTTTGAGCGTAATTTCTGTACGCGTCAGTAACTGCACGGCCTGGCGAAGCTGTGCAGGATGGAGACGCTGCAACGCGTCGCCGATCATGGGGCGACGGTTTTGCCAGACCCGGTGTTTATCAAACAGCGCGCGTAACGGCGTATGCGCGGACTGACGTTTGAGATTGACCAGTAGCAGCAACTCTCGCTGGAGGGTCCGCAGCAGAATGACCGGCTCGCTGCCTTCAAGGCGTAGCTGTTGCAGAATATGCAGCGCGCGTTTGCTTTTCCCCATCAGTAACGCATCCACCCAGTGGAAAGGGGTAAAGTGGGCGGCGTCATTGACGGCCTGCTCCACGCGAGGAAGCGTTAACTTACCGTCAGGCCAAAGCAGCGACAGCCGTTCCAGCGCCTGCGCCAGCGCCAACAGATTGCCCTCATAGCAATAGCACAGCAGTTGGTTCGCGGCGTCATCCAGTTGCAAATTCTGTGCTTTCGCTCTGGCGGCAACCCAGCGGGGAAGCTGCGCCTGCTCCGGCGTTTGACAACTGACCTGAACGCTACGGTCTGCCAGCGCGGTATACCAGGCGGCGTTTTCCTGCGCTTTGGTGAGCTTGTTTCCGCGTACTATTAATAACAGGTCGTCATGCAGCAGCTCGCTCAGCGTGGCGAGTTGCTCATTCATTGCCGCGTTAGGCCCGTTTTCCGGCAGTTGCAGCACCAGCGTTTGACGACTGGCGAACAGACTCATCGCCTGGCAGAGTGAGAAAAGCGATCCCCAGTCGGTACTGGGATCGAGAGTAAAAGCGTGGTGCTCTTCGAAGCCTTGCGACGCAGCCGCCAGACGAATAGCGTCCTGACTTTCCTGCAGCAGCAGCGGATCGTTGCCCAATAATAAATATGCCGCACGCAGCCCTTCGTTGAGCTGCGCGCGGAGTTGTTCAGGATACAACCTGATCATTAGTTACTCAGCGTAGTGGAGACGCGTGCTGGCGTAGAGGCGGGCGCCGCCGTCTCATTGTCGGCGGTAGCCTCCTCTTTCGTCGCCTGAATATCCGCCGCGCGGACGCTGGTCAGCTTACGAATCAGCTGTTCAGCGGCTTTGTCGTACATCTCCTGAACGATCATGGCCTGCTCGTTATCCTTCGCCAACGCCATCTGCGGGTTATCGAAGAACGAACGGTACACTTTCGTGCTGATAGGATAGATGTCATGGCCCGGAATCAATACCGAGGCATTGACGGTCATCACCATCTGATATTCCGCCGTCTGGCCGTCCTGGAACACTGACGCCGTATCCTGCGAAATAGTCACCGTTCCAAGCCGCAGAGACGGAACGTCTTTGCGCGTTGTGTCTTTATCAAGCAGGTTTACGTTATTCAGCCGTAACTGATTACGTACCGCACGACTTAGCGGACCGTTCGGATCGCCGGAATCGAGGATCATCGTTTTCATTGAAGCCGGAACCTGCGTAGTGCTACGCAGATGCCAGCCGCATCCGGCGGTGACCAGCACCGCCAGAGATAACAACAGTGTTACCAGATATCGCACGCTTCCTCCCGCGCTTAGCCAACAACCAGATTGAGGAGTTTACCCGGAACGTAAATCACTTTACGCACGGTAACGCCATCAAGATATTTTGCCACCAGATGTTCCTGGCCTGCACGTTCACGCACCTGTTCTTCGGTGGCATCCACCGCAACGGTGATCTTACCGCGAACTTTACCGTTAACCTGCACGACAACCAGCGTGGTGTTTTCCACCATTGCCTGCTCGTCGGCAACCGGCCACGGCGCGTTGTCGATATCGCCTTCGCCACCCAGTTCCTGCCACAAGGTAAAGCAGACGTGCGGGGTGAACGGGTTAAGCATACGCACGACGGCCTGCAGCGCTTCCTGAAGCAGTGCGCGGTCTTGTTCGCCTTCCTGCGGGGCTTTCGCCAGTTTGTTCATCAACTCCATGATCGCCGCAATGGCGGTGTTGAACGTCTGACGGCGGCCGATATCATCGGTCACTTTGGCAATGGTTTTATGCACATCGCGACGCAGCGCTTTTTGATCTTCGCTCAGCGCATCGACGTTCAGCGCCGCGACAGGACCTTTAGCGGTGTGTTCGTAAACCAGCTTCCAGACGCGTTTAATAAAGCGGTTGGCGCCTTCTACGCCGGACTCCTGCCATTCCAGAGTCATATCCGCCGGAGAAGCGAACATCATAAACAGGCGTACCGTGTCCGCGCCATAACGTTCAACCATTACCTGCGGGTCGATACCGTTATTTTTCGACTTGGACATTTTACTCATGCCAGTGTAGACCAGCTCATGACCCGCTGCGTCTTTTGCTTTGACGATGCGGCCTTTTTCATCGCGCTCGACGATAGCGTCAACTGGCGAAACCCAGTTACGTTCGCCGTTCTCGCCGACATAATAGAACGCATCCGCCAGTACCATGCCCTGGCACAGCAACTGTTTAGCCGGCTCGTCAGAGGTGACCATGCCGGCATCGCGCATCAGCTTATGGAAGAAGCGGAAGTAGAGCAGGTGCATGATGGCATGTTCAATACCGCCGATGTAGATGTCGACCGGCAGCCAGTAGTTTGCCGCTTTCGAATCCAGCATTCCTTCCTGATACTGCGGGCAGGTGTAACGCGCGTAGTACCATGACGATTCCATAAAGGTGTCGAAGGTGTCGGTTTCACGCAGCGCCGGCATACCGTTAACGGTGGTTTTCGCCCACTCAGGATCGGCCTTGATCGGGCTGGTGATGCCGTCCATGACGACATCTTCCGGCAAAATAACCGGCAGTTGATCTTCCGGCGTCGGCAGCACGGTGCCGTCTTCCAGGGTGACCATCGGGATCGGCGCGCCCCAGTAACGCTGACGGGAAACGCCCCAGTCACGCAGACGGTAGTTCACTTTACGTTCGCCGACGCCTTTTTCCGCCAGTTTATCGGCAATGGCGTTAAACGCCGCTTCAAAGGCCAGACCGTCGAACTCACCGGAGTTAAACAGCACGCCTTTTTCGGTCAGCGCCTGTTCGGAAAGATCCGGCTCGGAACCGTCGGCGGCCAGAATCACCGGCTTGATGGTCAAACCGTATTTGGAGGCAAATTCGTAGTCGCGCTGATCGTGACCCGGAACGGCCATCACCGCGCCAGTGCCGTACTCCATCAGGACAAAGTTTGCCGCCCAGACCGGGATCTCTTCGCCAGTTAACGGATGAATCGCTTTATAGCCGGTGTCGACGCCTTTTTTCTCCATGGTCGCCATTTCGGCTTCGGCCACTTTGGTGTTACGGCATTCGTCGATGAACGCCGCCAGCTCGGCGTTGTTCGCCGCCGCTTTTTGCGCCAGCGGATGACCGGCGGCCACCGCCAGGTAAGTGGCGCCCATAAAGGTATCCGGACGGGTGGTATAGACGGTCAGGGTGTTATCGTAACCCTTCACATCGAAGGTGATTTCCACGCCTTCAGAGCGGCCAATCCAGTTGCGCTGCATCGTTTTTACGGTATCAGGCCAGTGGTCCAGCTTATCCAGATCGCGCAACAGCTCGTCTGCGTAAGCGGTGATTTTGATAAACCACTGTGGGATCTCTTTACGCTCAACTTTGGTGTCGCAACGCCAGCAGCAGCCGTCGATCACCTGTTCGTTGGCGAGAACGGTCTGATCGTTCGGGCACCAGTTAACGGCAGAAGTCTTCTTGTACACCAGGCCTTTTTTATACAGCTCGGTGAAGAACTTCTGTTCCCAACGGTAGTATTCCGGGGTGCAGGTCGCGATTTCACGGCTCCAGTCATAACCAAAACCCAGCGTTTTGAGCTGGTTTTTCATGTACGCGATGTTGTCGTACGTCCACGGCGCCGGCGCGGTGTTGTTCTTTACCGCCGCGCCTTCCGCCGGCAGGCCGAAGGCGTCCCAGCCGATTGGCTGCAGCACGTTTTTGCCCAGCATACGCTGGTAGCGGGCAACCACGTCGCCGATGGTGTAGTTACGTACGTGGCCCATGTGTAGTCGGCCAGAAGGATAGGGAAGCATCGACAGGCAGTAATACTTCTCTTTGCTCTCGTCTTCGGTCACTTCAAATGTGCGCTTCTCATCCCAGTGAAGCTGTACTTTGGATTCTATCTCTTCCGGGCGGTATTGCTCTTGCATGGCAGCCAGTAGTCCTGTTTTCGATACAGCTACAAATGTAGCTTTAGAGGTGGTGTTTAGATCCGCATAGCATAGCCCAAACACGCACGTCAAAACAGGGGGTAGAACATTTGTCGCGCCAGGCGTTCATGAGGAGGTGACGCAAAATGCGACACGACTGAGGCAAATTACCGCAGTTCCTGTCACCGCCAGATCGGCCCATAAAAATAAAGTCATATAAACCATGCAGTTAAAAAATGGCACGCCTTTTGATTAGGGAAGACAGGACTAAAGCAAAGGAGTTAATCGTGAAAAAAAATGCAGTGGTGATTCACCCTCAGGATTGCGTCGCGACGGCTATTACGGCGCTCAAGGCCGGCGAAACCGCCACAATGTTCATTGGCGAACGCGAGATAAGCGTTGTGTTACATCAGGATGTGCCATTTGGCCACAAATTCGCCATCTGCGATGTGCCTTTTCATGGCGAAGTCTATAAATATGGCGAATCCATTGGCCGCGCCACTCAGGAAATAAAAAGTGGCGACTATGTGCACGTCCACAATGTGGAAAGCGAACGCGGACGTGGTGACTGGAAATAATATAAAACAAGGGAAAATGATTATGAGCAATGAGACTTTTTTGGGTTTCCGCCGCCCTGACGGCCGTTTTGGCATCCGTAATTATGTACTGATTTTACCTACCAGCGTTTGTGCGAATAAAGTCGCCCAGGATATTGCCCGGCAGGTAAAAGGCGCGACATGGGTGAATAACGATTTTGGCTGCTGCCAGGTGGCAGGCGATGCGCGTCTGACGGAAAAAACATTGATTAATGTGGCGAATAATCCCAACGTCGGCGCTATTGTGGTTGTGGGCTTAGGCTGTGAAGGCGCGGAGCCGCTACGCATCGCAGAGGAGATTACCGCATTTGGCAAACCGACCTCCTGCATTACCATTCAGGAAGAGGGCGGCACGCTTAAATGTCAGGCCAGGGGAATTTCGCTGGCCCGCGACTATGCGCAACAACTCTCCATGCAAAAACCGCAGCAAGCACCGGTTAGCGAGCTGCTGCTGGCGATGGAGTGCGGCGGGTCAGATACGACATCGGGGCTGGCGTCTAACCCTTCCTGCGGGGTTGCCTCGGATAAGCTGATACGCTGCGGCGGAAGCTCAATTCTTTCTGAAACGACGGAATTTATTGGCGCCGAGCATGTGATGGCGAAACGTGCGGTGACGCCGGAGGTTGGTCAACAGCTCATTGATTTAGTGGTCGGCTGCGAGGTGCGAGCAAAAGCGCTGGGCGAGGATATTCGCGGGGGACAGCCGACGCCGGGCAATATTAAAGGCGGGTTGACTACCATTGAAGAAAAATCGTTAGGCTGTATGCATAAAGCGGGTCATGCGCCGCTACAGGGCGTACTGGAATATGCCGATAGACCAACGCATCCGGGCCTGTGGATTATGGATACCCCGGGGCAGGATATTGAATCTATTTCCGGCATGGTGGCGGGTGGAGCGCAGATCGTTATTTTTACTACCGGTCGCGGAACGCCTGCCGGTAACCCAATAGCGCCGGTAATAAAAATTACGGGTAATAAAGCAACGTGGGAAATGATGCAGGACAATATTGATATTGATGTGTCCGCCATTATGTCTGGCGAGGCTTCTATTACGCAAATGGGCGAGGAAATTTATCAGGAAATTTTACGCGTCGCGAATGGGAAAACGACTAAATCAGAAGATTTAGGTCATAACGAATTCTCTATTTATAAGATCGCGCCGACGTTCTGATACCAAATCGGGCAGCACCAGCTGTCCGGTTATCTCCTGGGAATAAGCTATGAAAATTAAAAAAACACTGGAACGTTTTCCTGGTGGTATGATGGTTGTACCGCTAATCATCGGCGCATTGTTTAAAACTTTTGCGCCGGAGGCGCTGGAAATAGGCGGTTTTGTCACCTCTATTTCGCATGGCGCAATGGCGATTTTAGGCATGTTTTTAGTCTGTATGGGCGCGGATATCCAGTTTAAAGCCGCGCCGAAAGCGCTGAAAAAAGGCGCTGCGATCACCTTTGCGAAATTTGCCAGCGGCGTGATTATTGGCATTCTGGTCGGAAAATTTTGCGGCCCGGATGGGTTATTAGGTCTGTCGGCTTTAGCGATTATTTCGGCGATGACCAACTCGAACAGTGGGTTATATGCCGCGTTGGTGGGGGAGTACGGCGATGAAACCGACGGCGGCGCGATTGCGGTAATATCGTTGAACGATGGTCCCTTTTTCACCATGCTGGCGTTAGGGTCGGCAGGCATGGTGTCGATACCCTTTATGAATCTGGTGGCGGTTATTATTCCCATTATCATTGGCATGATTTTGGGTAATCTGGATGAGGACATGCGCAAGTTTCTTAAACAGGGCAGCGTGGTAACGATTCCCTTTTTTGCCTTTGGGTTAGGATACGGTATTGATTTCGCAAGACTTATCACGGCAGGTTCTTCAGGCATTTTACTGGGACTCATGACGGTGGCGATTGGCGGATTTTTTAATATTTTCGCCGATCGTCTGACGGGAGGCAGCGGCGTGGCAGGTGCGGCGGTATCCACTACCTCTGGCAACGCCGTCGCGACGCCAGCGGCAATCGCGCTGCTCGATCCGCATTTTACCGACCTGGCGTCGACGGCGGCGGCGCAGGTGGCGGCCTCGACGATTATTACCGCTCTGTGCGCCCCCTTCCTGACCGTATGGATAAAAAAACGCTACGATCGTAAACTGAACCCAGCCGCCGCAGGCGGTTAGCGTTTCGGCGGAAAATAAATCACGACGGGCGGTCTCGCCCGTTCATAAACCAACAGGATGGTGAGTGATGAATAAGACGAAAGATATAGCCGCATCTCCTCTCTGTTTTGTCTCTCCTTACCCTCAACTGGCAAAGGCTGCCGAGGCGCTGGTCGCGCAGTTGGATTACGCCGTCACTATTCATCAAACGACGCTTAATCGTATCCTGGATGAGCTACCTTTATTAGAGTCCCGTGGGCACCAGGTACTGATTAGTCGTGGCGGCTGTGCGGAAATATTAAAAAAGCACAGTAAATTACCGGTAGTCGAAATTAAAATGTCCGGCTACGACATTCTTGATGCGCTTATCCCTTTTAAAGGACAAAAAGGCACTGTCGGTATTGTCGGCTTTTCCAGTGTGATCAAAGGATGCGCGCGCGTAGCGGAACAGTTAAATATTAACTATAAAATTTTTACCTTACAGGGAAATGATAAAGAAACGATTTCTTGCCTGAAGCGGCAATTAGCGTCCACGCCATTAGATTGCATTGTTGGCGATACCGTTTGTCAGGATTATTTTTCACCGCTGGGCTCGCAATTCCGTTTACTTGATTCCAGCCCCGCCTCAATAACCGAAGCTCTGGAAGAAGCCCGCTCATTATATCTGGCTTTTCGCAGCCAATTACTGGAGCGCCATCATCTGCAGCTGATTCTCGATCAGTTTGATAAAGCTGTTATCACGCTTGATGATACCGGCGCGTTACTGCATTACAATAAATATGCGAGCCAACTTTTTAAAGTTAACGCCTCCGGTGAAATTTATGACGCGTCTTTCCTGAAACAGGTATTGCACCAGGAGCGGCATACATTACGCGAGGGAAAAACCGTCAGCGCGAAAGTCGTCGATACGCCGCAAGGCGCGATGGTGGTTAATCTGTATCCGGTATTTGCGGCCAGACAGTTAAGCCGGGTAGTGTTGACGATGCAAACCGTCTCCAGTTTACAGGGGGCGGAACATCATGTTCGCCGCCAGGAACTGTCTCGCCGCGGCTTGAGCGCCCGCTATCATTTCGACGATCTGCTTACCGAAAACCCGGAAATGCTGCGTCGTCTGGCGATCATTAAAAATTATGCCGGTACGGACGCGACTATCTTAATTAATGGCGAAAGCGGGACGGGGAAAGAGGTGCTGGCGCAAAGTATTCATAATGCCAGCCAACGCGTTAACGGCCCGTTTGTCGCCATTAACTGCGGCGCGATGGCCCCTCAGATTCTGGAGAGCGAACTCTTTGGCTATGTCGCCGGCGCATTTACCGGCGCGTCGCCGAAAGGCAAAATAGGCCTGTTTGAATTAGCGCACCACGGTACCATTTTTTTGGATGAGATTAGCGAACTGGATAAACCGCTACAGACGCGCTTATTACGGGTATTGCAGGAGCGGCAGATTATGCGGCTGGGCTCAGACCAGATGATACCTGTTGATATTCGCGTGATTGCAGCGACCAATCAGACATTAACGAAGCTCATTGCGGACGGGACATTTCGCGAAGATCTTTACTATCGGCTTAACGTATTAAAAGTGACCACCATCCCGCTACGCAAACGTCCGGAGGATATCAAAGCCATCGGCCTGTCGCTGCTTACCAGTTTCAGCCAGCATTATAAACGCCCGGCACTAACGTTAACCCCGGCGTTGTGGCAAGAGCTTCAGCGCTTCGCCTGGCCCGGAAACGTCAGGCAGTTAAGCAATATTATCGAACGGCTGGTGCTCTCTATTGATCACTCCCCGGCAACGCTGGATGAGGGCCGCCTCTTGCTGGACGATCTGGAAGAGGGGAGCCGACGCGAGCCAAGTACCTGCCACGACTGCCAGATGCTGGCTGGCGATTATAAAACGATTCGCCTGCGTATTTTGAGAAAATTATTAGAGGCGGAAAGGGATAATAAATCGTTAGTGGCGAAACGATTAAATGTCGATCGTACCTCGCTGACGCGCTGGATACGTGAGTCGGCCTGACAAGAATTTACAGACTCTGTGGGCAGCCTTGCAAAGCGTAACGCAAATAACGTCTATTATTATAGACAGTTAACGATCCAAGAGGTGAAGTGATGAACAAGGTTGCTCAATATTACCGTGAACTGGTGGCCTCATTAAGCGAGCGTTTACGCAATGGCGAGCGCGACATTGATGCGCTGGTGGAGCAGGCGCGCCAGCGCGTGATGCAAACAGGGGAGTTAACGCGAACCGAGGTGGACGAACTGACGCGCGCTGTCAGACGCGATCTGGAAGAGTTCGCCATGAGCTACGAAGAGAGCCAGGAAGATAGCGTCTTCTTGCGGGTGATTAAAGAGAGTCTCTGGCAGGAACTGGCGGACATTACCGACAAAACCCAGCTGGAATGGCGCGAGGTGTTTCAGGATTTGAATCACCACGGCGTGTATCACAGTGGCGAAGTGGTGGGATTGGGGAATCTGGTGTGCGAGAAGTGTCATTATCACCTGGCGGTTTATACGCCGGATGTGCTGCCGCGCTGCCCGAAGTGTGGGCACGACCAGTTTCAGAGAAGACCGTTTGAGCCGTGAGAGGAAGAGCGCCGGTGCGTCTTATCCGGCCTACCAAAAATCGTTCACGTAGGCCGGATATGGCGAAGCTGCCATCCGGCAAATATTACGCGTAAAACTTCAGCCGTTCCGCCAGCAAATCGACAAATCCCTGGCGGTCTACATCGACCATCACCGTTGCATTCGGCTTATTCCCCGTCAGGAAATAATAATCCACCACCGTCATCCCCTGGGTGTATTTCCCCTGAGTTTCCACGCCAACCCAACGCTCAACGGTGGTGAAAATCTCCGGTTTCAGCAGCCAGGCGATGGTGCATGGGTCATGCAGCGGCGCGCCGACAAATCCCCATTTTTCGTCTTTGTGGTACTCCATAAAGAAGTCCAGCAGTTCGGCGACGATGGTGGAAATCGGGTTGCCAATAGCGCGAAAGCGTTCGATATCGGCGGCGTGAATCTGTGCCTTATGCGTGACGTCCAGCCCGGTCATCACCACCGGAATGCCTGACTGGAAGACAATTTCGGCGGCCTCCGGGTCGACGTAAATATTAAATTCCGCAGCAGGCGTCCAGTTACCCAGCGCCATCGCGCCGCCCATGATCACAATGCGGGCGATTTTCGTATGCAGTTCAGGATGGCTATTCAGCAGCAGCGCCACGTTGGTCTGTGGGCCAGTGGAGACGATGGTGACTGGCTGTGAGCTCTCGCGCAGTGTTTTTGCCATCAGCTCAACGGCAGTGCAGCTTTGCGGGGCGAATGACGGTTCGGGCAGCGCCGGGCCGTCAAGACCGCTTTCGCCGTGAACGTTATCGGCGATAATCAGTTCGCGCATGAGAGGTTTCACCGCGCCGCCCGCCACCGGAATATCCGGGCGTTTGAGCAGTGTCAGCATCCGCAGCACGTTGCGCAGGGTCTTCTCCGGCGTCTGGTTGCCGGCGGAAGAAGTGATCGCTTTCACTTCCAGTTCAGGGGAGGCGAGGGCGAGAACGAGGGCGATCGCGTCATCATGACCCGGATCGCAATCAATAATAATGGGCAGTGCCATTGTGGCTCCTTGTAAGCGGTACTTTGTGACAAGGTTAACGCCCGGCTGGATACGTTTCGAGAAGCGAAGCGGTAAAGCGTGAGATAGCGCGCACTCTGACGTGCGCGCCGGGAAGATTAGTGCAGGATTTTCGCAAGGAAGTCTTTTGCGCGATCGGAACTGGGGTTAGCGAAGAACTCCTCTTTTGGCGAATCTTCGACGATTTTACCTTCATCCATAAAGATCACCCGGTTAGCCACTTTACGGGCAAAGCCCATTTCGTGCGTCACCACCATCATGGTCATCCCTTCGTTCGCCAGTTCGACCATCACGTCCAGTACCTCGTTGATCATTTCCGGATCGAGTGCGGAAGTCGGTTCATCGAATAACATGGCAATGGGGTCCATACATAGCGCACGGGCGATGGCGACACGCTGCTGCTGACCGCCGGAAAGCTGCGCCGGGAACTTGTTGGCATGTGCAGACAGACCAACGCGCTCCAGCAGCTTCAGGCCTTTATCGCGGGCGGCGGCTTTATCGCGTTTCAGCACTTTCACCTGCGCCAGCGTCAGGTTTTCGATGATCGACAGATGGGGAAACAGCTCGAAGTGCTGGAATACCATGCCCACGCGGGAACGCAGTTTCGCCAGATCGGTTTTTTTGTCGTTCACAATAATGCCGTTAACGGTAATTTCGCCTTTTTGCACCGGTTCCAGACCGTTGACGGTCTTAATTAGCGTGGATTTACCGGAACCCGATGGCCCGCAGACTACCACCACCTCACCTTTTTTCACTTCTGTTGAACAATCGGTCAGCACCTGAAAGTGACCATACCATTTTGAAACATTTTTCAGGGTAATCATTAAACTGTCCTTTTCTTCAAATAGCTGACCAGCAACGACGCGCTCAGGCTGATAACAAAATAAACGGCGCCGGCGAACAGAATCATTTCGACCTGAGTACCGTCACGCTCGCCGATAGTCGACGCGGTGCGGAAGAAGTCCGCCAGGCTGAGTACATAAACTAAAGAGGTGTCCTGAAATAGCACGATGCCCTGCGTAAGCAACAGCGGCACCATCGCCCGAAACGCCTGCGGCAGAATAATGAGCTTCATCGATTGCCAGTGGGTCATCCCCAGCGCCAGCGCGGCGCTGGACTGCCCGCGGGAAATACTTTGAATACCGGCGCGAATAATCTCGGAATAGTAGGCCGCTTCAAACATGGAGAATGCCACCATCGCGGAGATCAGGCGGATATCGGTTTTCGGCGATAGTCCCAGCACGTTTTGCAAAAAGCCGGGGACAATCAGATAGAACCACAGCAAGACCATGACCAACGGGATGGAACGGAAAACGTTAACATACGCTTTAGCAAACCAGGCGATAGGGGCGAAGCTTGAGAGGCGCATGACGGCCAGAATGGTTCCCCAGACTATCCCCACGACAACGGCGGTGACGGTGATTTTCAGCGTGATGACCAACCCGGCCAGCAGGTAAGGCAGTGAGGGGATAATCGAACTCCAGTCAAATTCGTACATTATTTGCTCCCCACGTTGCCCGGCAGGCGGACTTTGCGTTCAACCAGGCTCATGACCAGCATGATAACGGCGTTAATCAGCACATAGGCCAGCGTAATGGCGGTGAAAGATTCCCAGGCGTGCGCCGAGTAATCCAACAGTTTGCCTGCCTGCGCCGCCATATCCACCAGGCCGATGGTTGAGGCAATAGCCGAGTTTTTCACCAGGTTCATCATCTCTGACGTCATTGGCGGCACGATAACGCGATAGGCATTCGGTAGCAGGACATAGCGATAAGCCTGCGGCAGCGTTAGCCCCATCGCCAGCGCCGCGTTCTTCTGCCCGCGAGGCAGAGACTGAATCGCGGCGCGCACCTGTTCGCAAACGCGGGCGGCGGTAAACAGTCCCAGACAGATCATTGAGGAGAGGAAAAACTGAATATTGGGATCGAGTTCCGCCTTAAACCACATGCCAAGATCTTCCGGCAACAGTTCAGGCACCACCAGGTACCAGGTGAAGAATTGCACGATCAGCGGCACGTTACGGAACAGTTCTACGTACAATGTGCCCAGTCCGGAGAGGAAACGGTTGGGAACGGTACGTAAAATGCCGAAAATAGATCCTACCAGGAAAGCGATAATCCAGGCGGTAATCGAAAGGGCTACGGTGACCTGAAAACCACTCCATAGCCAGCCGAGATAGGTGGTATTGCCGAAGGGGGCTTCCTGTAAAAAAATACCCCAGTTCCAGTCTATTGACATACATCTACTCCGAAAAAAAAGGGTAGCAGTGCTACCCTCGAAGATTGTTGCCCGGCGATTTGCGGTTTCAGGCCCGAGGGGGAACGACCATCAGGCTTATAGTCTGTCCGTGCTGAGCGACAATCGAGAGGACAGGAGTCCCGTCCCATTTAGTTTTAGTTAGTTAAGCGCTTTATCATTCGGTGCTTTGAACAGGGCTTTCATCTCGTCAGACAACTCGAAATTCATGTTCAGGTTTTTCGGTGGGATCGGATTTTTAAACCACTTATCAAACCACTTTTCCGCTTCGCCGGAGGTTTGCGCCTGAGCGATGGTATCGTCCATCAACTTTTTAAACTCAGGGTCGTTTTTACGCAGCATACAGCCGTAGGCTTCCTGGGACTGCGGTTTACCGACAATCTCCCAGTTATCCGGTTTCTTGGCTTTGGCGCGCTCGCCGGCCAGCAGCGCGTCATCCATCATAAAGGCGACGGCGCGACCGCTTTCCAGGGTGCGGAACGAGTCACCGTGGTCTTTCGCGCTAATAATACGCATCCCCATCTTTTGCTCTTCGTTAAGCTTATGCAGCAGAATTTCAGAGGTCGTCCCGGAGGTGACGACGACCGCTTTGCCTTTCAGATCCGGGAAATCTTTAATATCGCCGCCTTTTTTAGTCAGCAGTCGCGTCCCGACGACGAAAATCGTATCGGAGAAGGCGGCCTGTTTCTGGCGCTCAAGGTTGTTAGTCGTTGAACCACATTCAAAATCGAAGGTTCCGTTTTGCAACAGCGGAATACGGTTTTGCGAGGTGATCGGAATCAGCTTCACCTGCAGATCCGGCTTGTTAAGTTTCTTTTTTACCGCTTCCACAATGGCGTTGGAGTAGTCCTGGGAATAGCCGACCACTTTCTGCTGGTTGTCGTAATAAGAAAAGGGCACAGAAGATTCGCGATGCCCGACGACGATCACGCCATTTTTAGCGATCTTGTCCAGGGTGCTACCAGCGGCAGGCGCGCCATCTTCTGCGTGCGCAAGGCCCGCAGACAGTCCCATGACCAGCATTGCTGTGGTTAGCTTACGTAATTGCATATCCAACTCCTTTATCATCTGCGCCGTCGACGCATTGATAGCTATTGTGATGTTGTTATTGCCTGCAACTTGCGCGTGCAGTGTTATGTGTGTTTGTTAACATTTAGTGTGGCTTGTTGTAAATATTTTGCTGCGATATTGTTTATTTTTGCGAAGTGCGCCGCACCGTTCAGAGGCAAAAATCCTACATTGCACCGTTCAGGTGCTACCGATGATCGATTTTGGTGCGACCAGGTTGCACAAGCAGCCAGAACAGGTTTGCCATGTTTAACAAAGCAATAGACGTGCCAGAATGGGGGGAAAAGGAGGATTTTCAGGCCAGATAAATGAAGCGCTATCCGGCCTGGGGAGATATTATTTCCGTCGTTGTCGCAGACTCATCACTACCGCGCCAAAAGCAAACAGCGCGGTCAGTACCCATAGCGGCCAGTTGCCGGTACGAGCATAGGGAGTTAACCCCGTGGTTGGCGTGACGTGGGTGGTCAGTACCTGGCGTGTGAACTGCGGGATCATCGCCTGAATTTCGCCCTGCGGGCCAATCACCGCCGTAATACCGTTATTAGTACTGCGCAGTAACGGACGCGCCAGCTCCAGCGAACGCATCCGCGCCATCTGGAAATGTTGCCACGGGCCAATGGACTTACCAAACCAGGCGTCGTTAGAAATCGTCAGCAGATAGTCGGTGTCCGGGCGGAAGTTATCCCGCACCTGTTCGCCAAGAATAATTTCATAACAGATTGCCGCCGTCAGCTTATAGTCGTGCGCATGTAACTGCGGCTGGATATAAGGGCCGCGGCTAAAGGAGGACATGGGCAGATCGAAGAACGGCGCCAGCGGACGCAGGATAGACTCCAGCGGAACGAACTCGCCAAAGGGTACAAGGTGATTTTTATTGTAGCGATTGGGCGAGTCATAACTGTATGGATTATCCTTGCCCAACGTAATAATCGTATTGTAGGTGTCGTATCGATTCTGTTTATTGAGACGCGCATCGACAATACCGGTGATCAGCGTGCTATTTTTTTCGCGTAACATCTCGTCCAGCGAACTAAGGAAAGGCTGCTGATTGATTTCGAGATCCGGAATCGCCGACTCAGGCCAGATAATAATCTGTGATTTGCCTAACTCTGGGCGAGTTTCGTTGAGATAAATTTTTAGCGTATTCAGTAGCTGGTTTTCGTCCCACTTCAGCGACTGCGGGATATCGCCCTGCACCAGCGATACCTGGGTCGCTTTGGCCGGTTCCAGCGTAAACCACTGGATATAACGTAGCGGAAAGGGCAAAGCAAACAGAATCACGGCGACAGCCAGCGGACGCCAGTTCCGCGTCGCCAGTGCCAGCGCTAACAGGCCGCTGATCATCATCAGCAGAAAGTTGATCGCTTCGACGCCCATTACCGGCGCCAGGCCTTTTAGCGGGCCGTCGACCTGACTATAGCCAAATTGCAGCCAGGGGAAGCCGGTCAGCACCCAGCCGCGTAAAAATTCGGTGATTTGCCATATTGCAGGCGCGGCGATAGCGACGCGCAGCCAGTTGGTTTTTGGCCACAGGCGCGACAAAATCCCGGCAAACAGTCCGGTATACAGCGAGAGATAAGCTGCAAGCAGCACCACCAGAAAAACGTTAACCGGGCCCGGCATGCCGCCAAACTGCGCGATACTGACATAAACCCAGTTAATCCCGCTACCGAAAAGTCCGAGTCCCCAGCAATAGCCGATGGCGGCAGACTGGAGCGGGCGGCGATTAAACGTTAAGGCCTGCAGCCCGATAAGCGACACTATCGCTGCGGGCCAGACGTCATACGGAGAGAAAGCCAGTGTTCCGCAGGCGCCGAATAATAACGCCAGCAGCAGGCGAATACGCTGGCGTTCAATTAACGAGGCAAATGCCATTTTTAGTCCACTATTGCTGTTATTCGTCCAGTTTTGGCTGGGGCGAGTCATCCGGGATCCTGACATGCACCTGAATAATACGACGACTATCGGCCATCGCCACTTTGAACTGGTAACCATCAATGTCAATGGTTTCGCCGCGGGCCGGTAAATGGCCGAACGCCTGCATCACCAGCCCGCCGATGGTATCGACCTCTTCATCGCTGAAGTGGGTGCCGAAAGCGTCATTGAAGTCTTCAATCGACGCCAGCGCGCGAATCGTCCAGGTATGGCGGCTAAGCTGACGGAAGTCGATATCGTCTTCTTCGTCATACTCATCTTCAATTTCACCGACAATCAGTTCGAGGATGTCTTCGATAGTCACCAGGCCGGAAACGCCGCCAAACTCATCGATAACGATGGCCATATGGTAGCGCTGGGAGCGGAATTCCTTGAGCATACGGTCAACCCGTTTGCTTTCCGGTACGACAACCGCGGGGCGTAACACTTTGTCCATGCTGAAGGCTTCGGCATCGCTGCGCATAAACGGCAGCAAATCTTTGGCCATCAGAATCCCTTCAATGTGATCTTTATCTTCGCTGATCACCGGAAAACGCGAGTGGGCGGACTCGATGATAACATCGAGACATTCGTCCAGCGTCTGGTTGCGTTTCAGGGTAATCATCTGGGAGCGCGGGATCATAATATCGCGAACGCGCTGGTCGGCGATGTCCATTACGCCTTCGAGCATATCGCGCGTATCTTCATCGATAAGCTCGTTCTGCCCGGAATCACGGATCAGCGCCAGCAACTCATCACGGTTTTTAGGTTCCCCGTGGAAAAGCTGGCTGAGTAGCAGGGAAAAAAATCCCTTTTTACTGTTTACTGTGTCACTACTGTGTGAATTGTCGTCGCTCATGGCGTCGTATGGGTTCTCATGTTAGTTAATACAAAGCTCGTCATGCGTATACTCAGCTGTGACGGCATGTTTTGCCTGATGGCGCTACGCTTATCAGGGCTACAAAAGGCATGAATGTAGGCCGGATAAGGCGCAAGCGCCGCCATCCGGCAAGCTACTATTCTGCAATCTTCTCGGCAATGTACGGATCCTCATAGCCCATAGCAAGCATAATCTCCGTTTCGAGAGACTCCATCTCTTCCGCTTCGTCATCGTCGATATGATCGTAACCCAGCAAATGCAGGCTACCGTGCACGACCATGTGCGCCCAGTGCGCCTCCAGCGGCTTGCTCTGTTCTTGCGCTTCCTGCTCCACGACCTGACGGCAAATAATCAGATCGCCCAGTAGCGGCATTTCAATGCCGGGGGGCGCTTCAAACGGGAAGGAGAGAACATTAGTGGGTTTATCTTTCCCGCGGTACGTCAAATTAAGGTCGTGGCTTTCGGCCTCATCCACCAGACGGATTGTGACTTCCGCCTCTTCCTGAAACTGCGGAATAACGCCGTCCAGCCAGCGTTGAAACTGAGCTTCATCCGGCAGGCCCGCGTGGTTTTCACAGGCCAACTGTAAATCGAGGATCACCTGGCTCATTTCTGTTCCTGCTCCTGGGCTTCACGCTTACGCTCTGCCGCCAACGCCGCTTTGCGTTTTTGTTCTGCCTCTTCCCAGGCTTCATAGGCGTTAACAATGCGGGCAACGACCGGATGGCGCACCACGTCTTCGCTGTGGAAGAAGTTAAAGCTGATTTCATCGACTTCCGCCAGCACTTCAATGGCATGACGCAAGCCGGATTTGGTGTTGCGTGGCAGGTCAATCTGCGTCACGTCGCCGGTGATCACCGCTTTCGAGTTAAAGCCGATACGCGTCAGGAACATCTTCATCTGTTCGATAGTGGTGTTCTGGCTTTCATCCAGAATGATAAAGGCGTCGTTTAATGTGCGTCCGCGCATATAGGCCAGCGGCGCGACTTCAATCACATTGCGTTCAATCAGCTTCTCGACTTTTTCAAAGCCGAGCATTTCGAACAACGCGTCATACAGCGGACGCAGGTACGGGTCCACTTTCTGACTTAAATCGCCTGGCAGAAAGCCGAGTTTTTCGCCCGCTTCCACCGCCGGACGGGTCAGCAGAATACGGCGAATCTCCTGGCGCTCAAGGGCGTCTACCGCAGCAGCGACCGCAAGATAAGTTTTACCGGTACCCGCCGGGCCGACGCCAAAGGTAATATCGTGATCGAGAATATTGGCGATGTACTGCGCCTGGTTCGGGGTACGCGGTTTAATCACGCCGCGCTTGGTTTTGATATTAATCGCTTTGCCATAGTCAGGCACGCTTTCCGCGCTCTGTTCCAGCACCCGCGCTTCTTTGATCGCCAGATGAATTTGTTCCGGTTCGATATCCTGAGTCTGGCCGCGCATCGGTGCGGTATCGACATACAGCCTTCGCAAAATATCTGTCGCCGCGGTCACGCAAATCGGACGACCGGTCAGTTTAAAGTGATTGTCACGGCGGTTGATTTCAATACCGAGACGACGTTCGAGCTGTTTAATATTGTCATCAAACGGCCCGCAAAGGCTCAACAGACGGGCGTTGTCTGCGGGCTCAAGGGTAATTTCGCGAGTGTCTATATTCAAACTGTTCCTCTTGTATCTGTATCGCCGGACGCTGAACATTTACCGGCATCTAAGGAAATTATTCACGCCATAGGGAAAAGGCGCAAGCATTGCAATGAAGATGGGGATGAAGAGAGAAAATTGCAAGGCCCGTCGGGCGACAGGCCATGACCAGGAAGCCCGACAGGCGTAGCGCCATCGGGCATTATTGCCTTTCCAGCAGGATTAAGGCTGGTAGAATCCTACGCCCAGCTCATTTTCTTTACGGGTACGGGCAATGACGGACTCCGGCGTTTCGGCGACGCGCAGACCCATTTCATCTTCGGTACGCACCACTTTTCCGCGCAGGGAGTTCGGATAGACGTCAGTAATTTCCACATCGACAAACTTACCAATCATCTCCGGCGTGCCTTCAAAGTTCACCACCCGATTGTTTTCGGTACGGCCAGACAGTTCCATAATGTTTTTACGTGACGTGCCTTCCACCAGAATGCGCTGTGTCGTGCCGAGCATACGGCGGCTCCATGCCATCGCCTGCTGATTGATACGCTCTTGCAGAATATACAGACGCTGCTTTTTCTCTTCTTCCGGTACGTCATCAACCATATCGGCAGCCGGCGTTCCCGGACGCGCAGAGAAGATAAAGCTATAGCTCATATCAAAGTTGACGTCAGCGATAAGCTTCATGGTTTTTTCGAAATCATCGGTAGTTTCGCCAGGGAAACCGACGATAAAGTCAGAGCTTATCTGAATGTCCGGCCGCGCCGCGCGCAGTTTACGGATGATTGCTTTATATTCCAGCGCAGTGTGGGTGCGCCCCATCAGATTCAACACGCGATCGGACCCGCTCTGTACCGGCAGATGCAGGAAACTGACCAGTTCCGGCGTATCGCGGTACACCTCGATAATATCGTCGGTGAACTCAATCGGATGGCTGGTGGTAAAGCGAATACGGTCAATGCCGTCGATGGCGGCGACCAGACGCAGCAGATCGGCAAAGGTGCCGGTAGTGCCGTCGTAGTTTTCTCCGCGCCAGGCGTTAACGTTCTGGCCCAGCAGGTTGACCTCACGCACGCCCTGCGCCGCTAACTGGGCGATTTCGAACAGGATATCGTCTGAGGGACGGCTGACTTCTTCACCGCGGGTATACGGTACCACGCAGTAAGTACAATATTTATTGCAGCCTTCCATGATAGAAACGAAAGCGGTCGGGCCTTCTGCGCGCGGCTCCGGCAAACGATCGAACTTCTCGATTTCCGGGAAGCTGATATCGACCACCGGGCTGCGGTCGCCACGCACGGAGTTAATCATCTCCGGCAGGCGGTGTAAGGTTTGCGGGCCAAAAATAATGTCGACGTAATGGGCGCGTTGACGAATGTGCTCGCCTTCCTGGGAAGCCACGCAGCCGCCGACGCCGATAATCAGATCGGGATTTTTCTCTTTTAACAGTCTCCAGCGACCTAATTGATGGAAGACTTTTTCCTGAGCCTTCTCGCGGATTGAGCAGGTATTCAACAGCAGCACATCCGCCTCTTCCGCCACGTCGGTCAGTTGATAGCCGTGGGTGGCGTCCAGCAGATCGGCCATCTTCGATGAATCGTACTCGTTCATCTGACAGCCCCAGGTTTTAATATGGAGTTTTTTAGTCATCGACTTGCTCTTGCGAAATAGTGGCTGAAAAGCAGGGCGCATAGTGTAATGCTTTGGCGCGGTTGTGACCAGTATGACTGACGTCAGCCCTAATGGGTAAAAAATCCTGTAAACTTGTCTAAAACGTAACAGGATGAATGACCATGACAAATCAACCAACGGAAATTGCCATTGTCGGCGGGGGAATGGTCGGCGGCGCGCTGGCGCTGGGTCTGGCGCAGCAAGGATTTACGGTGATGGTAATAGAACATGCCGCGCCTGCGCCGTTTGTGGCTGACAGCCAGCCTGACGTGCGGATTTCGGCCATTAGCGCGGCATCCGTGGCGCTGCTTAAGGGACTGGGCGTTTGGGAGGCGGTGCAGGGGATGCGTAGCCATCCTTATCGGCGACTGGAGACCTGGGAGTGGGAAAACGCCCATGTGGTGTTCGACGCCGCTGAACTCAAGCTGCCGCTGTTAGGCTATATGGTGGAGAACAATGTCCTGCAACAGGCGCTATGGCAGGCGCTGGAAGCGCACCCCGGCGTGACGCTGCGCGTTCCGGCTTCACTGTCGGCATTGCACCGCCGCCACGATGGTTATGCGCTGGAACTGGCCGACGGCGAATGGGTAACGCCGAAGTTAGTGATTGGCGCCGACGGCGCGAATTCGCAGGTTCGGCAAATGGCGGGAATTGGCATTCATGCCTGGCAATATGCGCAGTCGTGTATGCTTATCACCGTCAAGTGTGAAAATGCGCCAGGCGACAGCACCTGGCAGCAGTTTACGCCGACGGGGCCGCGCGCCTTTTTGCCGCTGTTCGACGATTGGGCGTCGCTGGTGTGGTATGACGCTCCGGCACGTATTCGCCAGCTACAGAGTTTATCGATGACGCAATTGCAGGTGGAAATTAACCAGCATTTTCCGGCGCGTCTGGGGGCGGTGATGCCGGTCGCGGCGGGCGCGTTTCCGCTAACCCGTCGTCACGCGTTGCAGTATGTACAACCGGGGCTGGCCCTGGTAGGCGACGCGGCGCATACCATTCATCCGCTGGCCGGGCAGGGCGTCAACCTGGGGTATCGGGATGTTGATGCGTTGATTGATGTGCTGGCGAGTGCCCGTAGCTATGGCGAGTCCTGGGCCAGCCATTCGGTGTTGAAACGCTATCAGACGCGGCGCATGGCAGATAATTTTATGATGCAAAGTGGAATGGATCTGTTTTATGCCGGGTTCAGCAATGAATTGCCGCCGCTGCGTATTTTACGCAATATGGGGCTGATGGCGGCGCAGCGCGCAGGCGTACTAAAACGTCAGGCGCTGAAGTATGCGTTGGGGTTGTAGTTTGTGTTATGCCGGGTGGCGGTAATACCTTACCCGGTCTGTATTCGCCCGTAGGCCTGATAAGCGTAGCGCCATCAGGCAGTCCGAATTGCCAGAAAAGCAAAAAGCTCGCCGAAGCGAGCTTTTTAAAGGTGGCTGGGGTACGAGGATTCGAACCTCGGAATGCCGGAATCAGAATCCGGTGCCTTACCGCTTGGCGATACCCCAATTGTCGTACTTCTTGCGCTCATTAGCAGAGCGTCTTTAAAACTGGCTGGGGTACGAGGATTCGAACCTCGGAATGCCGGAATCAGAATCCGGTGCCTTACCGCTTGGCGATACCCCAACAAATTATTTTCGAACCGGTCGAATACCTCGACGCGTTCTGAATATGGTGGCTACGACGGGATTCGAACCTGTGACCCCATCATTATGAGTGATGTGCTCTAACCAACTGAGCTACGTAGCCAGATGATTTCTTCGATGGCTGGGGTACCTGGATTCGAACCAGGGAATGCCGGTATCAAAAACCGGTGCCTTACCGCTTGGCGATACCCCAATACCGTCGCGGTGAACCGCAAACTCGAAGAAATATGGCTGGGGTACCTGGATTCGAACCAGGGAATGCCGGTATCAAAAACCGGTGCCTTACCGCTTGGCGATACCCCATCCGTACAACGCTTATCGGTGAATGGTGCGGGAGGCGAGACTTGAACTCGCACACCTTGCGGCGCCAGAACCTAAATCTGGTGCGTCTACCAATTTCGCCACTCCCGCAAAAAAGATGGTGGCTACGACGGGATTCGAACCTGTGACCCCATCATTATGAGTGATGTGCTCTAACCAACTGAGCTACGTAGCCATCTTTTTTTCGCGTTACCTTATCGGCGTTGCGGGGCGCATTATGCGTATTGAGCCTTGAAGCGTCAACCTCTTTTTCATCGAAAAACGATGGAAAGTGTCTGTTTGGTTAGGTTGCGAACAGCGTGGCGCAATATTCGGCAATTATTGGTTATTAATCGTTTTTCCGAAAGTGGTTTGCTATAAAAAAGAGCCCCTAAGGGCTCTTTCGTCATCGTTAATTTACTGGTACGCCGACTGATGCACGCCGACCGCGCGGCCTGACGGGTCATCCATCGTTTTGAATGCTTCATCCCACTCAATGGCTTTGGCGGAAGAACAGGCGACGGACGGGCCGCCGGGTACGCATTCCGCCGCGCTTGGCACCGGGAACAGCTCTTCAAAAATTTCCCGGTACAAGTACGCTTCTTTAGACGACGGCGTGTTGTATGGAAAGCGGAAGCGGGCGGTTTCCAGTTGTTGATCGGAAATCTGTTTCGCCGCCACCTCTTTTAGCGTATCGATCCAGCTGTAGCCTACTCCGTCAGAGAACTGCTCTTTCTGACGCCACGCGACGCTTGCTGGCAGATAAGACTCGAAGCACTCGCGCAGCACGTGTTTTTCCATCTTGCCGTTGCCGCACATTTTATCCTGTGGGTTGATACGCATCGCCACGTCGAGGAATTTTTTATCCAGGAACGGTACGCGCGCTTCCACGCCCCAGGCGGACATCGCTTTGTTGGCGCGGGCGCAGTCATACATATGCAGCGCCTGTAGCTTACGGACCGTCTCTTCATGTAACTCTTTGGCGTTCGGCGCTTTATGGAAGTACAGGTAGCCGCCAAACACCTCATCGGAGCCTTCGCCGGAGAGCACCATTTTGATGCCCATCGCTTTGATCTTACGCGACATCAGATACATCGGCGTTGAGGCGCGGATAGTGGTCACGTCATAGGTTTCGATGTGGTAGATAACATCACGAATGGCATCAAGGCCTTCCTGCACGGTGAAGTGAATTTCATGATGCACGGTGCCGAGGTGGTTAGCCACTTCCTGGGCCGCCTTCAGGTCAGGCGAACCTTCCAGACCGACCGCAAAAGAGTGCAACTGTGGCCACCAGGCTTCGGAGCGCTCCTGATCTTCGACGCGACGGGCGGCGAATTTTTTGGTGATAGCCGAGATAATCGACGAGTCCAGACCGCCGGAGAGCAGCACGCCGTAAGGGACGTCGGACATCAGGTGGCTTTTCACGGATTCTTCCAGCGCCTGGCGCAGCGCGTTTTTGTCGGTAACGTTGTCTTTTACCGCATCGTAATCGAACCAGTCGCGCTGATAGTACTGACGAATTTCGCCGTCTTTGCTCCACAGGTAGCTGCCCGCCGGGAACTCTTTAATGGTGCGGCAGACCGGGGTCAGTGCTTTCATTTCTGACGCTACGTAGAAGTTGCCGAATTCGTCATAGCCCATGTAGAGCGGAATAATACCGATATGGTCACGACCAATCAGATAAGCGTCTTTTTCGCTGTCATACAGGGCGAAGGCGAACATCCCCTGTAAATCGTCAAGGAAATCCGGCCCTTTTTCCTGATATAGCGCGAGAATAACTTCGCAGTCGGAGCCTGTCTGGAACGCGTAACGATCGCCATACTCCGCGCGTAACGTCTGATGGTTATAAATTTCACCGTTCACCGCCAGTACGTGGGTTTTTCTGGCGTTATACAGGGGCTGGGCGCCGGCGTTAACATCAACAATCGACAAGCGTTCATGTGCGAGAATCGCGTTATCGCAAGCGTAGATGCCGGACCAGTCCGGGCCGCGATGGCGCATCAGGCGTGACAGTTCAAGGGCTTTTTTACGCAGTTCCGCTGCATCTGTTTTGATATCGAATACGCCGAAAATAGAACACATAGCCTTCTCCGTTAATCTGTTGCGTCGTACTTTTTGTGTTTGCTTGACTAAAAAATGCCGCAAAGGCGTGGAAGGCGCAAGGGGATTACGGTCTGAAAAATGAAAAATGCAATCGTCATTGTTGATTAGTGAAAAATGATTACGTATTGCGTGGATTTATTGATGGATCTTCAGTTTTATCGTGGTTTAATTGAATTATGTTTTTCCTGATGGCGTTTCGCTTATCAGACCTACAATGTTGTTCGAACCGTAGGCCTGAAAGCTATGCGTCATCAGGCAGGGGACAGGTTTAGATAACGTCGATCTCGGCGACGGAAGGGTAAATCCAGCTCGGGCGGAACGGCATACTGTCAATATCATTGATCGTTGATACGCCTGAAAGCACCAGAATGGTCTCCAGACCGGCCTGGAACCCCGCCAGAATGTCGGTGCGCAGGTTATCGCCGACAATAACGGTCTCTTCCGAGTGCGCCTGCATTTTGTTTAACGCCGCGCGGATGATCCACGGGCTGGGTTTGCCGACATAAAACGGCTTCCGGCCGGAAATTTTTTCAATGCCTGCGCACAGCGCGCCGCAGGCCGGATAAAAGCCGCGACCGTGGGTATCCGGATTGGTGGCGATAAAGCGCGCGCCATTGGCGACGAAAAATGCCGCTTTATGCATCATGTCCCAGTTGTAGGAGCGGGTTTCTCCAACGATGACAAAATCAGGGTTCACATCGGTAATGGTAAAACCCGCTTTATAGAGCTCGTGAATAAGCGCGCCTTCGCCCACGACATACGCTTTCTTACCTTCCTGACGGCGCAGAAAATCGGCTGTCGCCATTGCTGAAGTATAAAACACGCTGTCCGGCACGTTAACGCCAGCGGTAGCAAAACGGTTCGCCAGATCCTGGCCGGTTTGCGACGGGTAATTGGTCAGCAGCACCAGCGGCAGACCTTTTTCCAGAATCCCCGTCAGAAATTCCGCCGCACCGGGTACGGCTACGTTGTCGTGCATCAGCACGCCGTCGATATCGCAGATTACATTCTTGATGGTCATGAACTACCCAGGGAATTTGTGAATAATCCGATACTATAAGAGCGCATCAACTTTCCAGCAAACGTTGCAGCAATGTTCCGTTGAGCATGGCGCGTTTAACTAAGGCAAATGCGCCGATAGCAGAACGGTGATCCAGCGTGGAGCGTACCACCGGCAAATTTTTGCGAAATGCCTTTAACGCCTGCGTATTGATACAGCTTTCGATAGCGGGCAACAGGACTTTATCGGCTTCAATGATCTCGCCGGCAATGACGATTTTTTGCGGATTAAACAGGTTGATAGCAATGGCGATCGTTTTGCCCAAATGGCGACCAACATGCTCAATGACTTCCGAGGCCAGACTGTCGCCCCGGTTTGCCGCCTTACAAATGGTTTTAATCGTGCAGTCGTCAAGCGGAACACGGCTTTGATACCCTTGTTTAAGCAAATTCAGCACCCGTTGTTCAATCGCCACATTGGCGGCAATGGTTTCCAGACAGCCGAAATTACCGCAGTGGCAGCGCTCGCCCAACGGCTCCACCTGAATGTGCCCAATTTCGCCGACGTTGCCGTTACGGCCAATGAAGATGCGCCCGTTGGAGATAATCCCGGCGCCTGTACCACGATGGACGCGCACCAGAATCGAGTCCTCGCAATCCTGACTGGCGCCGAAGTAGTGTTCCGCCAGCGCCAGGCTACGAATATCGTGTCCCACGAAACAGGTAACGTGAAACCGTTTTTCCAGCGCTTCGACCAGTCCCCAGTTTTCAACCTGAATGTGCGGCATGTAACGAATCACGCCGCTTTCCGGATCGACAAGCCCTGGCAGGATCACCGAGATAGCGATCAATTCACGAATTTTACGCTGACAGCTATCAATAAAGACGGCGATGGTGTTGAGCAGCGCATGTTCCAGCGTCTCCTGAGTGCGCTCCGGTAGCGGATAATGCTCCTCAGCGACCACTTTACTGCTCAGATCGTAGAGCGTTAAAGTGGTGTCATGACGCCCCAGGCGAACGCCAATGGCATGGAAGTTACGGGTTTCCGTGACGATAGAGATAGCGCGGCGGCCTCCGGTAGAGGCCTGCTGATCGACTTCTTTGATCAGCCCGCGTTCAATGAGTTGACGCGTAATTTTCGTTACGCTGGCGGGAGCAAGCTGGCTTTGCTCGGCAATTTGTATGCGCGAGATAGGACCATGCTGGTCAATCAGGCGGTAAACGGCCGCGCTGTTAAGCTGTTTTACGAGATCAACGTTACCTATCTGAGCTTGTCCGCCTGGTGTCATATTCTCACTTACTCAAGTCAACGACCTCGTCACCATTAACGATGGTCTTGATAATTTTAAAATCGTGGGTGAACGCGGTCAGGTTGGCGACTTTACCCGGCGCAATGCTACCGAGATGTTTATCAACGCCGATAGCGCGTGCCGGATAGAGCGTTGCCATGCGCAGCACTTCATCCAGCGCGATGCCGCAATGCGCGACCAGGTTACGTACGCCTTCAATCATGGTTAAGGACGAACCGCTCAACGTACCGTTTTCATCCACACACAGTCCATTGCGGTAGTATATTGTTTTACCTGCGAAAATGAACTGCTCAATATTGGCCCCCGCCGGTGCGGTGGCGTCTGTCACCAGACAAAGTTTGTCGCCTTTAAGGCGTTTGGCATTGCGAATGTTGGCGTAGTCGACATGCAGACCATCGGCGATAGCGCCGCAATAAATATCCGCTTCGTCCAGAACAGCGCCAGCAAGGCCCGGCTCACGCCCTGTAATGTACGGCATCGCATTAAACAGGTGAGTCGCAAAGGTAATCCCGGCGCGGAAGCCCGCTTTTGCCTCTTTTAACGTCGCGTTGGAGTGGCCTGCGGAAACCACAATGCCCGCATTCGCCAGTTTAGCGATTACGTCGGCAGGCACCATTTCCGGCGCGAGTGTAACTTTGGTGATGACGTCGGCATTATCGCACAAGAAATCGACCAGCGCAGCGTCTGGTTTACGCACGAAATCAGGATTATGGGTGCCTTTTTTTACCAGATTAAGCCAGGGGCCTTCCAGGTGGAGACCCAGCGCCTGGTGTGGATGTTTTTCCAGGTATTCGCGCATGACGCGAATGCCCTGTTTCATCAATTCGTCGCTGGTAGTGATAAGCGTTGGCAGAAAGTTAGTACAGCCCGATTTTTCATTGGCTTTCTGCATAATTTCCAGCGTTTCAACGCTGACGGCTTCTGCGGTATCGTTAAACTGCACGCCGCCGCAGCCGTTTAACTGCACATCAATAAAACCGGGGGAGAGAATGGCCCCATTCAATGAGCGTTGTTCTATTCCCGGCGGCAGTTCGGCCATCGGACAAACGCGGTCAATCAGGCCATTAGCGACAACAAGCGCATGGTCATCAAGAATTTCGTGACCGGTAAAGATCCGGCCCTGGGTTAAAGCATACATTCCGACCCCCGATATCAAAAATTTACCGCCCCGCATTGACTGGCGGGGCGGAGACAACATTACAGACCTTTAATATTTTCTGCTTCTAATTCATTGAAATATTTCAATGTTTTAACTTTAAGTTCCATTGTGGACGGCTCATCGCATACCACAACCGCTTTCGGATGGAGTTGCAGGCAGCTAATAGTCCACATGTGGTTGACGTTGCCTTCAACCGCCGCCTGCAGCGCCTGGGCTTTCTGATGGCCCAGCACCAGAATCATCACTTCTTCCGCATCCAGCAGCGTGCCCACGCCTACCGTCAGCGCGTATTTCGGCACCTGGTTTACGTCGCCGTCAAAGAAGCGGGAGTTCGCTACGCGAGTATCATGGGTTAACGTTTTGATACGGGTACGGGAAGCCAGGGAAGACGCCGGTTCGTTAAAGGCGATGTGACCGTCGTTGCCGACGCCGCCCATAAACAGATGGATTTTACCGTAAGAACGAATTTTTTCTTCATATTGACGGCATTCTGCATCGATATCTGGTGCGTTACCGTTGAGAAGATTGATGTTTTCTGCTGGAATATCAACGTGATCGAAAAAGTTACGATGCATAAAGCTGTGGTAGCTTTCCGGGTGCTCTTTCGGCAGGCCAACATATTCGTCCATATTAAAGGTGACCACATGCTTAAAGCTGACCTCGCCCGCTTTGTGCATCTCAACCAGCGCTTTGTACGCCGTTAGCGGCGTGCCGCCGGTAGGCAGTCCAAGGACAAACGGACGATCGGCGGTCGGTTTGAACGCATTAATACGGTTAACGATATGGCGAGCGGCCCATTTGCCAACCTGTTCTGCGGTACTCAGGGGGATCAGTCTCATTCTTCACCTCAATAATCAATGTCAAAATTTGGCGGATCGTATTAAGCGTAACCTGGATATCCAGGGTTCGTGTTCAATCCGTCCTGATTTTTTGAATCATAAAATAAGTTTTCCGTGTTAGCCAGTGGATGGTGGGGGTAATTACGATATTTAGTGATTATAATCACAAAAAACACCCGTTTAATTTGCGAGGCGAATTAATTTTTCACACACTCTGCAGAAGATGATCTCACCGTTCGATTACAGAACATCACGTTTTTAACGTTTGCAGCACAATAAAAAACGGCTTCAAAGAAGCCATATCGGCGTCTCGTAGGGGGAATAAGATGAATATTTTAGGTTTTTTCCAGCGGCTGGGTAGGGCGTTGCAGCTCCCTATCGCCGTGTTGCCGGTGGCAGCGTTGTTGCTGCGATTCGGCCAACCAGATTTGCTGAATATGCCGTTTATCGCGCAAGCGGGCGGGTCTATTTTCGATAACCTGGCGCTGGTTTTCGCTATCGGCGTGGCCTCCAGTTGGTCTAAAGATAGCGCAGGCGCGGCAGCGCTGGCGGGAGCCGTGGGTTACTTCGTCATGACCAAAGCGATGGTGACGATTAACCCGGAAATCAACATGGGCGTGCTGGCGGGGATTATTACCGGTCTGGTCGGCGGCGCGGTTTATAATCGCTGGTCTGGTATCAAACTGCCTGATTTTCTCAGTTTCTTCGGTGGAAAACGTTTTGTACCGATCGCAACGGGCTTTTTCTGTCTGGTGCTGGCCGCTATTTTCGGTTACGTCTGGCCGCCGGTACAGCATGGCATCCATGCGGGCGGTGAATGGATCGTTTCCGCAGGCGCGCTGGGTTCCGGTATCTTTGGCTTCATCAACCGTCTGCTGATCCCAACCGGTCTGCATCAGGTACTGAACACCATCGCCTGGTTCCAGATTGGCGAATTCACCAATGCCGCAGGCACTGTATTCCACGGCGACATCAACCGCTTCTATGCTGGCGACGGCACGGCGGGGATGTTTATGTCCGGCTTCTTCCCGATCATGATGTTTGGTCTGCCGGGCGCCGCTCTGGCGATGTATTTCGCCGCGCCGAAAGAACGTCGTCCGATGGTGGGCGGTATGCTGCTGTCTGTCGCGATCACCGCGTTTCTGACCGGCGTAACCGAGCCGCTGGAATTCCTGTTTATGTTCCTGGCGCCGCTGCTGTACCTCCTGCACGCCATTTTGACCGGTATCAGCCTGTTCGTCGCGACGTTGCTGGGTATCCATGCGGGCTTCTCTTTCTCGGCAGGCGCGATCGACTATGTTCTGATGTATAACCTGCCAGCGGCCAGCAATAACGTCTGGATGTTGCTGGTGATGGGCGTTGTATTCTTTATCATCTACTTCCTGCTGTTCAGCGTGGTTATTCGTATGTTTAACCTGAAAACGCCGGGCCGCGAAGATAAAGTTGATGAGATGGTAACGGAAGAAGCCAACAGCAACACCGAAGAAGGGTTAACGCAACTGGCGACCAGCTATATTGCTGCGGTTGGCGGTACGGACAACCTGAAAGCGATCGATGCGTGTATTACCCGTCTGCGCCTGACCGTGAATGACTCTGCTCGTGTCAACGATGCGGCCTGCAAACGCCTCGGCGCTTCCGGCGTGGTGAAACTGAACAAACAGACCATTCAGGTTATTGTCGGCGCGAAAGCGGAATCGATTGGCGATGAAATGAAGAAAGTGGTGGCGCGGGGACCGGTCGCGGCAGCGTCTGCTGATGCGGCTCACGTTGCAACACCTGCTCCGGCGGCCAAACCCCAGGCGGTGCCGAATGCGGTGACTATCGCTGAACTGGTCTCTCCGATTACCGGTGAGGTAGTGGCGCTGGATCAGGTACCGGATGAAGCTTTCGCCAGCAAAGCGGTCGGCGACGGCGTAGCGGTGAAACCCACCGATAAAACCGTGGTTTCTCCGGCGGCGGGTACTATTGTGAAAATCTTCAACACTAACCACGCGTTCTGTCTGGAAACCGAAAAAGGCGCGGAGATCGTTGTCCATATGGGTATCGATACCGTCGCGCTGAACGGTCAGGGCTTCAAGCGTCTGGTAGAAGAGGGGGCGGAAGTCACGGCGGGTCAGCCGGTTCTGGAACTGGATCTGGACTTCCTGAATGCCAATGCGCGTTCCATGATAAGCCCGGTTGTTTGTAGCAACAGCGATGACTTCAGCGCTCTGGTCATCAAAGCGGATGGTCACGTGGTAGCGGGTCAAACGCCACTGTACGAGATCAAGAGCAAATAATCGCTTCCTGGCCGGATAAGGCGTAAGACGTCATCCGGCGATATCACAGAAAACATAAGCGGCAGAGGGAAACCTTCGCCGCTTTTTTTTACCGCAATTAGCCCCAATATTTTCTGCAAAGCCACTTTTTAAGTAACTAAAGGTTGTCAGTCTGTCCGGCTTATAAGATCATATGCCGTTATACGTTGTTTACGCTTTGAGGAATCCACGATGAGTGAGGCTGAAGCCCGCCCGACTAACTTTATTCGTCAGATTATTGATGAAGATCTGGCGAGTGGTAAACATACCACTGTCCATACCCGTTTTCCGCCGGAGCCGAATGGCTATCTGCACATCGGCCACGCGAAATCTATCTGCCTGAACTTTGGCATCGCGCAAGATTATCAGGGCCAGTGCAACCTGCGTTTCGATGACACCAACCCGGTAAAAGAAGATATCGAGTACGTTGATTCGATCAAAAACGACGTCGAGTGGTTAGGCTTTCACTGGTCTGGCGATATTCGCTACTCCTCCGATTACTTTGACCAACTGCACGCCTATGCGGTCGAGCTAATCAATAAAGGCTTGGCCTACGTTGATGAGCTGACGCCGGAGCAGATCCGCGAATACCGCGGTACGCTGACCGCGCCGGGTAAAAACAGCCCGTTCCGCGATCGCAGCGTCGAAGAGAACCTCGCGCTATTTGAAAAAATGCGTACCGGCGGTTTTGAAGAGGGTAAAGCCTGTCTGCGCGCTAAAATCGACATGGCGTCGCCGTTTATCGTGATGCGTGATCCGGTGCTGTATCGCATTAAATTCGCCGAGCATCATCAGACCGGCAACAAGTGGTGCATCTACCCGATGTACGACTTTACTCACTGCATCAGCGATGCGCTGGAAGGTATTACTCATTCTCTGTGTACGCTGGAGTTCCAGGACAACCGTCGTCTGTACGACTGGGTACTGGACAACATCACTATTCCGGTTCACCCGCGCCAGTACGAATTCTCGCGCCTGAATCTGGAATACACCGTGATGTCCAAGCGTAAGCTGAACCTGCTGGTGACCGACAAACACGTTGAAGGTTGGGACGATCCGCGTATGCCGACTATTTCCGGTCTGCGCCGTCGCGGCTATACCGCGGCTTCTATTCGGGAGTTCTGCAAACGCATCGGCGTCACCAAGCAGGACAACACCATTGAGATGGCGTCGCTGGAATCCTGCATTCGCGAAGATCTGAACGAAAACGCGCCGCGCGCGATGGCGGTAATCGATCCGGTAAAACTGGTTATCGAAAACTACCCGCAGGGTGAGAGCGAAATGGTTACCATGCCTAACCATCCGAATAAACCGGAGATGGGCAGCCGTGAAGTGCCGTTTAGCGGTGAGATCTGGATCGATCGCGCGGATTTCCGCGAAGAAGCGAACAAGCAGTACAAGCGTCTGGTGATGGGCAAAGAAGTGCGTCTGCGTAATGCCTACGTCATTAAAGCGGAGCGCGTAGAGAAGGATGCCGAAGGGAATATCACCACCATCTTCTGTACCTATGATGCCGATACGCTGAGTAAAGATCCGGCTGACGGGCGTAAAGTGAAAGGCGTAATCCACTGGGTTAGCGCAGCACATGCGTTGCCGATTGAAATTCGTCTCTACGACCGTCTGTTCAGCGTGCCGAATCCAGGCGCCGCGGAGGACTTCCTGTCCGTTATCAACCCCGAATCATTAGTGATTAAGCAGGGTTATGGCGAGCCGTCACTGAAAGCGGCGGTAGCAGGGAAAGCTTTCCAGTTTGAACGTGAAGGCTACTTCTGCCTCGACAGCCGCTATGCAACGGCCGATAAGCTGGTCTTTAACCGCACTGTGGGCCTGCGTGATACCTGGGCGAAAGCGGGCGAATAAGCACTGCGCCAACAGGCGAATGCTGTAAAAATACCTTGTCAACGCCGCGTTTTGCGGCGTTTTTTCTCTGCATTTCCAAGAGCCTATCCCATTAGGGCTATTTTACTTGCCATTTTGGACTTGGGCAGTGCTCAAAATCCTCACGTACTACGTGTACGCTCCGGTTTTTGCGCGCTGTCCGTGTCCAAACTGGCTGCGCCAATAACGCCTGGTGGGATAGGCTCTAAGTCGATTCTCTTTTTTGCGAGGCGAATTAATTATTCTCTGAAAATTATTGATCTGATAAATGATTATTAATCTAAATGTTATAAGCGTCAGGTCAACAGGAGACAATTATTTTCATGCCTATGGAAA
Organism: Salmonella sp. 2018103; assembly: GCF_026247685.1. Taxonomy (NCBI): domain Bacteria; kingdom Pseudomonadati; phylum Pseudomonadota; class Gammaproteobacteria; order Enterobacterales; family Enterobacteriaceae; genus Salmonella; species Salmonella sp. 2018103. The sequence continues at coordinate 3,121,649 of NZ_CP111029.1, read as the reverse complement.
ACAAGTCAATTTTCTTTCTGGCGGTCTGCTTCCCCCACCAGCAGTTGAATGTAACAGAAAGCAATTAAATATGTGCGGTTGCTCATATTATTACATACTGGTTACAGAAAGAGATTGATAATTCGCATCGCGAAAAATAGTCTATTTAACGTAGTAAATGAGGTTTCTCAGCGCTACTTTTTATTTTTATTTTTTCGCTGTTCGCTTTTGTCGGCAGCAATTTATACGTCAAAGAGGATTAACTTATGCGTACGTTTAGTGGCAAACGTAGTACGCTGGCTCTGGCTATCGCCGGTATCACAGCAATGTCGGGGTGGATCGTTGTTCCGCAGGCGCAAGCCTCCGGCTTTTTCGACGACTCCACGTTAACGGGCGGCATCTATTATTGGCAGCGTGAACGCGATCGCAAAGATGTGACCGACGGCGACAAATATAAAACTAACCTTTCTCATGCGACCTGGAACGCTAACCTGGATTTTCAGTCTGGTTACGCTGCGGATATGTTCGGTCTGGATATCGCAGCGTTTACCGCGATTGAAATGGCAGAAAACGGCGACAGCGGTCATCCAAACGAAATTGCCTTCTCGAAAAAGAATAAAGGCTACGACGAAGACTATTCCGGCGATAAGAGCGGTATCAGTCTTTATAAAGCCGCCGCGAAATTTAAATATGGCCCGGTCTGGGCGCGCGCTGGTTATATTCAGCCTACCGGTCAGACGCTGTTAGCGCCGCACTGGAGTTTTATGCCGGGTACTTATCAGGGGGCGGAAGCCGGCGCCAGTTTTGACTATGGCGATGCGGGCGCGTTAAGTTTTTCCTACATGTGGACTAACGAATATAAAGCGCCGTGGCATACCGAAATGGATAAGTTTTATCAGGCGGATAAAAAAACCAATGTGGATTATCTCCACTCCATCGGCGCGAAGTACGACTTCAAAAATGATCTGGTGCTGGAAGCGGCGTTTGGTCAGTCCGAAGGCTATGTCGATCAATATTTCGCGAAGGCCAGCTATAAATTTGATTTAGGCGGCAATCCGTTCACCACCAGTTACCAGTTCTACGGCGCGCGCGACAAAGTAGACGATCGCAGCGTGAATGATATTTACGACGGTACGGCCTGGCTGCAGGCGTTGACCTTCGGCTACAAAGTCGCGGAAGTGGTTGACCTGCGTCTGGAAGGCACCTGGGTGAAAGCGGACGGTCAGCAGGGCTATTTTCTGCAACGTATGACGCCAACCTACGCCTCTTCAAACGGTCGTCTGGATATCTGGTGGGATAACCGCTCCGACTTTAACGCTAACGGTGAAAAGGCGGTTTTCTTCGGCGCGATGTATGACCTGAAAAACTGGAATCTGCCGGGCTGGGCTGTGGGCGCGTCTTATGTTTACGCCTGGGATGCTAAACCGGCAACCTGGCAAAGTAACCCGGATGCTTACTACGACAAAAACCGCACTATCGAAGAGTCCTCATATAGTCTGGATGCGGTCTATACCCTGCAGGAGGGGCGTGCCAAAGGCACCATGTTCAAACTGCACTTCACCGAATATGACAACCACTCCAATATTCCAAGCTGGGGCGGTGGTTACGGCAACATCTTCCAGGATGAACGTGACGTGAAATTTATCGTTATTGCGCCATTCACTATTTTCTGATGTCAGATGCGGCAGGCTGCCGGTCTGCCGCGCTGTTGAGGAACGACCTATGAAAAAAATTTTACTCATCGCCAGCATGACCGCCGGTTTGACGGCCTGTGCGTCATCACCCGCGCCGGAAGAAGATGGTCGGCTGAAAGAGGCGTACAGCGCCTGTATCAATACCGCACAGGGCTCGCCTGAGAAGATAGAGGCCTGCCAAAGCGTACTGAATGTCCTTAAAAAAGAGCGCAAACATCAGCAATTTGCTAACGAAGAAAGCGTGCGGGTACTGGACTATCAGCAGTGCATTCAGGCAACGCGCACGGGTAACGATCAGGCGGTCAAGGCTGACTGCGATAAAGTCTGGCAGGAAATTCGCAGTCATAATAACGTGCAATAAAACCCTGCCTTGCCACCCACGGGCGAATGTTTTCCGCCCGTGGTTTTTTGTCTATGGAAAACCCCCAGCTAGGCTGGGGGTTCCGGAAAGCTTTCAGCTTTAAGCCAGTTATTAAAACCCCTTTTGATTTGTTAAAACATCTTGCGGTCTGGCAACTGCAAAAGTTCAACAAGAAATCAAAAGGGGGTCCCAATGGGGGACGAAAAGAGCTTAGCGCACACCCGATGGAACTGTAAATATCACATAGTTTTCGCGCCCAAATACCGAAGACAAGCGTTCTATGGAGAGAAGCGTAGGGCAGTAGGCAGCATATTAAGAAAATTGTGTGAATGGAAAAACGTACGAATTCTGGAAGCGGAATGTTGTGCAGATCATATTCACATGCTTCTGGAGATCCCGCCGAAGATGAGTGTGTCGAGCTTCATGGGATATCTGAAGGGTAAAAGTAGTCTGATGCTTTACGAGCAGTTTGGGGATCTAAAATTCAAATACAGGAACAGGGAGTTCTGGTGCAGAGGGTACTATGTCGATACGGTGGGTAAGAACACGGCGAAGATACAGGACTACATAAAGCACCAGCTTGAAGAGGATAAAATGGGTGAGCAATTATCGATCCCTTATCCGGGCAGCCCGTTTACGGGCCGTAAGTAACGAAGTTTGATGCAAATGTCAGATCGTATGCGCCTGTTAGGGCGCGGCTGGTAAGAGAGCCTTACAGGCGCATCTGAAAAACCTCCGGCTATGCCGGAGGATATTTATTCAGGCTTTATTTTCTGCCGCGATATAGCCGCGACTCAGACGTACAAACAGCATCGCCGTCGCGGCAAGTCCACATAACGCCGCGCACATCAGCCACCAGCCGGGCGAGCTTTTATCGCCGGTTAACTTTACCAGCGCGGTAGAGATGGCCGGCGTCAGGCCGCCAAAAATCGCCGTCGCCAGGCTAAAGGCCAGCGAGAAACCAACGGTACGCACATAGACTGGCATCACTTCGGTTAACGCCGCGACCATTGCGCCGTTATACATGCCAAAAAAGAAAGAGAACCACAGCAGTACCAGCGTCATGCGGGTAAAGTCGGGCGCGGCGGTCAGCCACTGCATGACGGGCCAGGTGGTGATCAGCGCCAGCAACGTAATGCCCATTAACACGGCGCGACGGCCAATCCGGTCGGAAATCGCGCCGCCAATGGGTAACCAGATAAAATTGGACACCCCCACTAACATGGTGACGATCAAACTGTCCCGCGCGCTGAGATTAAGCACGGTTCTGCCATAGGTCGGCGTATAAACGGTGATAAAATAAAACGTTGTGGTGGTCATCGCCACCAGCAGCGTTCCGGCCGTAATAATGCGCCAGTTTTTGGCGATAGTTGCAAAAATTTCCCTGGTGTCGGGGCGATGCTTGCGTTGTAAAAACGCTTCTGTTTCTTGTAATGAACGACGTAAAACAAATATCAGCGGAATGATCATACAGCCGATAAAGAACGGAATTCGCCAGCCCCACTCCGATATCGCGTCGTGTCCCAGCGTGATATTCAGGCTATAACCAATCAACGCGGCGACAACAATCGCAACCTGCTGACTGGCGGATTGCCAACTGGTATAAAACCCTTTATTGCCTGGCGTTGCGATTTCGGACAGATAGACCGAGACGCCGCCTAACTCAACGCCCGCAGAAAATCCTTGTAATAACCGGCCCAACAGCACCAACGCAGGCGCTGCCAGGCCGATCGTCTGGTAGCCGGGGACGAGGGCGATGAGCAACGTACCGCAGCCCATAATCGCCAGCGTCACCATCAGCCCTTTACGACGTCCGATTCTGTCAATATAGGCGCCAAGCACAATCGCGCCGACGGGGCGCATTAAAAAACCGGAGCCAAAGACGGCAAAGGTCAACATTAATGAGGCAAATTCGCTTTCCGCCGGAAAAAACGTTCTGGCGATATAGGTGGCGTAAAATCCGAACAAGAAAAAATCAAACTGTTCAAGAAAATTGCCGCTTGTCACGCGCAGTATTGCGCCGAACGTGCCGGCGCGCGATGTTGCAGGTGTGTGTTGTGCCATAGGGTTTGCTCTCCACTGTCTTTATTGTTTTATGGGTAAGATGTTGCGGGTCAGTTGCCTGTATCCCCCGCATGTTTTCCGCGTCGCTTCTCAATTGCCCATTTGAGTAAGGCCGCGCAGCGGAAAAATCCGTGGGCGAATTTTCCGTAGGGAAGGGTGAGAAAGAGCGCCATCACCACGCCTAAATGGAGCGCCAGCAGTATGCCCATTCCGCTGGTGTCTCTGCCTGCCAGCAGCGCCAGCCCGGTAAGACTGGTTAAGAACAGCAGCAGAATAAAGCTGCGATCCATGGGTTTCTGGCGCGCATCGCCATGTAACGGCGACCGCCGCAGATTGAGCCACAGTAGCCCGGCCGGGCCGATAAGCAGACCGATACCGCCCAGCGTGCCGAGCATGACCGGCAGGCTAAAAAACGGGTAGGGCGCTTCCCAACCGGCGACATAGTGATAGCCCGTCGCCACGACCGTGGCGGCAAAACAGAGCATAAAACCGTAGAAGGTAAAGTGATGAAAGCGACGGCGCAGCAGCGTGAACGCATCGTCCACTTCGTTACAACCTTTGCCGTGACCGCCGTCGAGATATTTCAGCGTTAACGCATTGTGCGACGCTTCCGCAATCTCCGCCGAACGCGGTACGCCCGGCGAGATCTCACGCCAGAAGCGAATTACGCCCGCCATAAGCAAACCGATTGCCAGCACAAAAACTGAGCCAAACATCCATGCCAGCAGGCTATGCGGAAAAATTTGATAGAAGTCACCGGCCAGCGGTGGATGAATCAGCGACCCTTTCAGCGCCATCGCCAGTAATAAAAAGAGCGTCAGACCGACTATCAGCGCCAGCGCGACGGTGATCCCCGCCCGGCGGTATAACGCGCCAAAAGCGGCGGGCTGGGCATACTGTTGATACGTCTCCAGGCGGGCTTGCGCCATCGCTTTCGGCACGTTAATGGCAAATTCATGGGGCGGCGCATACTGGCACGCGTGCAGGCAGGCGCCGCAGTTATGACATAAATTCGCCAGATAATGAATATCGGCTTTACCGAATTCGAGCCGCTGGGTCATCGCCGGAAATACCGCGCAAAAACCTTCGCAGTAGCGACACGCGTTACACACTTGCATGACGCGTTCGACCTCGGCTTCCGGTTCGGTAAGCACGGTGGCCTCAATGATTAATTTTTCAAGCTGTTTCATGCTGCGCCTCCTTGTGCGCCGCGCGGGCGGCTTCTATTCCCGCAATGCGGCCAAAGGTTGTGCCGATAGACATGCCTACGCCTGCGGTATACCCCTTGCCCAGAACATTTCCTGCCATCATCTCGCCGGCAACAAACAGGTTGCGGCTTGGATGACCGGCAAAATGCACCGCGGCACGTTCGTTAACTTTCAGGCCCAGGTAGGTAAACGTGATGCCGGGTCGCAGCGCATAACCGTAGTAGGGCGGCGCATCAAGCGGGCGCGCCCAGTGGGTTTTCGCCGGCGTCAGGTTTTTGGTGGCGCAGTCATCAAGCAAGGTATGATCAAAATGACCGGGTTGGCAGGCCTGGTTATACTGCGTGACGGTATGGGTAAATTTTTCCGCGTCCAGCCCCAACTGGCAGGCCAGTTCTGCCAGCGTATTGGCCTGCGCGCCAGGAAAAACCGGCGGCATAAAGTGGCCGATGGCTTTGCTGTCAATAATCGAATAGCCAATTTGTCCTGGCTGTTGAGCCACCAGCCGCCCCCAAATGGCGTAACGCTTCGGCCAGAAATCTTCGCCTTCATCATAAAAACGTTCGGCGTCGCGATTCACGACAATACCCAGCGATACGCAATCCACGCGAGTACAAATACCGCCGTCGTACAGCGGCGCCCTGGCATCAATCGCTACGCAGTGCGACTGGGACGGATCGCCAATGATATCCGCGCCGGCATCCATCATAAATTTGAGTAATACGCCCTGGTTAAAACGCGTGCCGCGAATCAGGAAATTATCTGCGGGCCATTCGCCGCGGGCGTTTTCTCCCCAGGCTTCCCGCAGCCATTCACGGTTTGATTCGAAACCGCCAGCCGCTAATACGCAGGCTTTGGCGGTAATACGTTCGCTACCCGCCAGCGCTGCCACGAATTCGCCGTCATGAAGTTCAAGCGCGTGAACCGGCGTGTTATAGCGAATCTGTACGCCCAGCCGTTCGGCGCTACGGTAATAGGCATTGACGAGCGCTTTCCCGCCGCCCATAAAAAACGCATTGGTGCGCGCAACGTGGAGCGCCCCAGATAGCGGCGGTTGAAAGTTAACGCCATGTTTGCGCATCCAGTCGCGGCATTGCGAAGAGGTGCGAATGACCAGCCGCGCCAGCGCCTCGTTGGTGTTGCCGTCGGTGACTCGCCACAGATCCTGCCAGAATTCCTCTTCAGGATAGCTTTCTACCAGCACATCCTGCGGCGCATCATGCATACAGCGCAGGTTTCGTGTGTGCTGAGAATTTCCGCCGCGCCATTCCCGCGGGGCAGCCTCCAGCAGCAGAACCGATGCGCCCGCTTCCCGTGCGGTCAGGGCGGCGCATAATGCGGCATTGCCTCCGCCTATCACCAGTACATCAACCATCTTATACTCCCGTACCATTTAACTATTTGTTAAATTTGTAATTGAAATGTATACGGATAAATAAGCGGCGCGCTATCAGGTAGCGCTAAACAGGGGTTTAGTAAGCGTAAAGGGTTGCGCCTGGCCATTCACCGGCGTCGACTAACTGACGCATAACTTTGGTAAGGACTACTCTGGCTGCAAGGCCGGCGGGCGTCAGTTCATCATCCGACAGGCTGACTAAAAAATTGGGGCGGCTGAGTACCGGATTATGGACGCCGATCACGCGTAGCGCGTCGTTATCCAGATGAGAAATCGCCGCGCCGGGCTGCAACGTGGCGCCAAGACCGTCGCGCACGGCGCGCATCAACAACGCCAGGCCGTCAATTTCCGCGACGATTTCAACGTTAAGCGCATGTTCCTGGCAGACAGCGTCCAGCCTGCCGCGCAGCCCGTGTCCCTGGCTTGGCATAATGAGCGGAATGCCTGCCAGTTGTTCAGGTGTGATCGGGTTATCAGGAAGCGCCGCCAGCAGGGCATGGGAGCCAATCAGAAAAAGCTGTTCTTCAAGGATCGGTCTGGCGCTCCAGCGCAGGATTTTATCTTTTTGAAAGACAACGGCTAAATCAATCTGGCGGGTATTGATCATTCTTTCCAGATTACCGGACAAGCTTTCCACCACATGCAGTCGGACATCGGCATAGTTTTCCTGCATGGCATGGATAAACGGTATACCCAGTATGGAGGCGGTACTGGGGGCCATTCCTACGCTCACATGACCGGAAAGGCGCGCTTCTCTGGCGGCGAGAATCGCATCGTCGGCATGACGCAGGGCAAGTTGCGCCTGCGAATAAAAGGCCAGCCCGGCGTTGGTTGGCGTTACGCCGCGCGAGGTGCGCTGCAGCAGACGGATAGCAAGCTCGTTTTCCAGACGGGACATCTGTTGACTTAATGCTGAAACGCCAATATCAAGATCCTGTGCGGCGCTACCCATACTGCCGGTTTCAATAATACGCACGAAATAGCGTAACTGGCGAAGCTCCATTCCTGCTCTCCTGAGATGCGATAGCGTTTTTTACATTAAATCAACATCAAGCGGCAGGAAAGAGGAGGATATAAAAAAGCCAACCGGGCGGTTGGCTCTTCGAAAGATTTACACTTATTTAGTCGCGTCATCGTGCGCGTGCTCGTCTTCGCGGCAGTCGCCTTCAGCGCAGTGGCCGTAAAGATAGAGGCTGTGATTAGTTAAACGAATACCGTGTTTCGCCGCAATTTCACGCTGGCGCGCTTCAATAGAGTCATCACTAAATTCAATCACTTTTCCGCAGTCAAGGCAGATAAGATGGTCGTGATGATGCTGTTGCGTCAGTTCAAAAACGGATTTACCGCCTTCAAAATTATGGCGGGTCACGATACCGGCATCGTCAAACTGGTTCAGCACACGGTATACGGTTGCCAGACCGATTTCTTCACCCATGTCGATCAGGCGTTTGTATAAATCTTCCGCACTGACGTGATGGTTATCTGGTTCCTGAAGAACTTCCAGAATTTTTAAACGAGGAAGCGTTACTTTCAGGCCAGCCTTCTTTAATGCGGTATTGTTGTCAGTCATGCGGAATCTGTCCTGTTGCTAAACGATTCACTTCATTAGAGAAGTGACAGAAATTGCACTCAAGATAATGCGTATCATTATAGGACTGCCATGCCGAAATGAAAACCGCAAGTCTCTCGCAGATGTTAATAAAACTGTGGTTTTGCCTGCAAATTCTGGCGCCACCTGATTACACCCGGACATTGTACAGGGATGGGTGCGAAAGTTACAAATTTGTAGCAATTATTTTGATTGGTCTTGTCTATTGATGCGGCGCAGATATAACGCTGCGCCGCATAAGATTAGGCGTTGAGGATGTCGTCGAGGTGCAATTCAGCTGAAACTTGCTTAACCCATTTTTCAACACGCTCGGCGGTCAGTTCAGGCTGACGGTCTTCGTCAATCGCCAGGCCGACAAAATGATCGTCGTCAGCCAGACCTTTAGAGGCTTCAAAATGATAGCCTGCGGTTGGCCAGTGACCCACAATCGTGGCGCCGCGCGGCTCAATAATGTCGCGAATCGTGCCCAGCGCATCACAGAAGTATTCCGCGTAGTCTTCCTGATCGCCACAGCCAAACAGCGCCACCAGCTTACCGTTAAAGTCAATCTCTTCGAGAGTCGGGAAGAAGTCATCCCAGTCACATTGCGCTTCGCCATAGTACCAGGTTGGGATGCCCAGCAGCAGAATGTCATACCCTTCCAGGTCTTCTTTACTGCTTTTTGCAATGTCATGCACATCGGCAACGTCTTTACCAAGCTGTTTTTGAATCATTTTTGCGATATTTTCGGTATTACCGGTGTCGCTGCCGAAAAAGATGCCAGTGATTGCCATGAGTAAAATAACCTCTTGAAACTTATTGAAATGGTGGTGGCGAATTGCCCACGGATAAGGGCAATCATAGCAGAACAGGCAGATATGCGGAAACAGCAATCACGCGGGACTGCACGCTCTGCTACACGAAATATGAAACAAAACTTATTTTCAGACTAAACCCTGGCCGCGCAGCGCCATAAGCTGCTTCATTAATATTTCTTCAATGAGCTCGCTGCGGCTAATGTTGCGCGCTTCGGCCAGCTCATTCAGCGCGTCAACCGCTTGTGCGTTGAGTTTTAATTCGACACGCTTGAGGCCACGAACTTTGTCGCGTTTTAACTGGTTGCGCTTGTTGATGCGTAACTGTTCATCGCGCGAAAGCGGATTCGTTTTAGGTCGTCCCGGGCGACGCTCGTGCGCGAACAGATCTAATGTCGTACGGTCCGTTTGTTCTTTGGCCATGATTTTGGTGACTTCGGGGGAAACAATCAGCCAGGCTTATGCCCGGATGGATAGCGCGCCATCATACATCAGCGAGGAAGCGACGCCAACGCCCGCGCGCGTAATCGCGCACAGGCGATGAGTTTTTAATCAGTTAGCGTTTATCGTGCAGATAACGGCGGATGGCGCGCAGAACCGCCTCTGGTTTTTCGGCATGTACCCAGTGGCCCGCGCCGGCGATCACATGCGCGCGCGCCAGAGGGAATTGCGCCAGCAGCGCGTCGCGGTACGCTTCGGTCACGTACGGCGAGTTACCGCCTGGAATAAACAGCGCCGGATATTCCCAGGGCGGAATGGTTTCCCAGCCGACGATATGCGGATACTGCTCCCATAATACCGGAACATTAAAACGCCATTCGCCTTCAGCCCAGGATTTTAACAGAAACTGGATCACGCCTTCTTCGTTGAGGTGCTGGCGCATAATCCCTGCCGCCTGTTGGCGGGATGTCGCGTCGGATTCGCTGACGGCGTTAATGGCCGCGAAAATGCGATCGTGGCGGCGAACGTGATAATCCACGGGGGCGATATCAATCGCGACCAGACGATCGATGCGATCGGGCGCCAGCGCCGTCAGCGCCATTACCGCTTTTCCGCCCATGGAATGACCAATAAACGTCGCTTTTTCAATCTGCTGCGCGTCAAGCGTATCCAGAAGATCCTGGGCCATTGCCGGATAATCCATGACCGGATCGCGCGGCGATAAACCATGATTGCGCATATCGACCTGAATAATGTCGTGATCGGTCACCAGATCGCGCGCCAGTACGCCGAGGTTGTCCAGGCTGCCAAACAGACCATGAACGAGAACGATGGGGGAATTATTGTGCAGGTTTTGTGCAGATTGCGCTCGGATGTTTAATTTCATGGCAAAGTTCTTTTTTTCGCTCTGTCGGGTTAGGGTATTATGTTGACCATTCTGCCACTGGGCTGCAACCTCTAAGGTTTACTCCGAGTTTTTTTGTCAGCCGGGCTTAACGCTATCCGCTGTTGGGATTTGTTCCTATAATCCCAATGACTTGTATTCAGCAAAGACATCGCACTGGATTAAGATGAAAACGATTGAAGTTGATGATGAACTCTATAGCTATATTGCCAGCCACACCAAGCATATCGGCGAGAGCGCATCCGACATTTTACGGCGTATGTTGAAGTTTTCCGCCACGACACAGCCAACGACTTCAGCGGTGAAGGGGACGCCTGCGGCGCAACCCGTTGCCGAAGCGAAACCGGTCAACCCGGTAAAAGACAAAGTTCGCGCGATGCGTGAGCTGCTGTTGTCTGACGAATATGCCGAGCAGAAAAAAGCGGTCAACCGCTTTATGCTGATTCTGACTACACTCTATTCATTGGATCACCACGCGTTTGCGGAGGCGACGGAGTCGTTGCATGGCCGCACGCGCGTCTATTTTGCGGCGGATGAACAAACGCTGCTGAAAAATGGGAATCAAACTAAACCTAAGCACGTTCCCGGCACGCCGTACTGGGTGATCACCAACACCAACACCGGCCGTAAATGCAGCATGATCGAACACATCATGCAGTCAATGCAATTCCCGGCGGAATTGATTGAAAAGGTTTGCGGAACAATTTAATCCTTGCATTAGAAGGACCAGGCAATGGCAATCCACAACCGCGCAGGACAACCCGCGCAACAGAGTGATTTGATTAACGTCGCCCAACTGACGGCGCAGTATTATGTACTGAAACCGGAGGCAGGGAATGCAGAACATGCCGTGAAATTTGGCACTTCCGGCCATCGCGGTAGCGCAGGTCGTCACAGTTTCAACGAACCGCATATTCTGGCGATCGCCCAGGCGATTGCTGAAGAGCGGGCGAAGAATGGCATTACCGGCCCCTGCTATGTGGGGAAAGACACCCATGCGCTCTCGGAACCGGCCTTCATTTCCGTGCTGGAAGTGCTGGCGGCAAACGGCGTAGACGTTATCGTGCAGGAAAATAATGGCTTCACGCCAACGCCTGCCGTGTCAAATGCTATCCTGGTCCATAACAAAAAAGGCGGCCCGCTGGCTGATGGTATTGTCATTACGCCGTCGCACAACCCGCCGGAAGATGGCGGTATTAAATATAATCCGCCCAATGGCGGCCCGGCGGACACCAACGTCACTAAAGTGGTAGAAGATCGCGCCAATGCGCTGCTGGCGGATGGCCTGCAAGGCGTTAAGCGCATCTCTCTGGATGCGGCAATGGCCTCGGGCCACGTTAAAGCGGTAGATCTGGTGCAGCCATTTGTCGAAGGGCTGGCGGATATCGTTGATATGGCGGCGATTCAGAAAGCCGGTCTGACGCTGGGTGTCGATCCGCTGGGCGGCTCCGGTATTGAATACTGGAAACGTATCGCTGAGCATTACAAGCTTAACCTGACGTTAGTTAACGATCAGGTTGATCAAACCTTCCGCTTTATGCACCTTGATAAAGATGGCGCGATCCGTATGGATTGCTCCTCCGAATGTGCGATGGCGGGTTTGCTGGCGCTGCGTGACAAGTTTGACCTGGCCTTCGCCAACGACCCGGACTACGACCGTCATGGCATCGTGACGCCTGCAGGGCTGATGAACCCGAACCATTATCTGGCGGTCGCCATTAACTATCTGTTCCAGCATCGTCCGCTGTGGGGCAAAGACGTGGCTGTCGGTAAAACGCTGGTCTCTTCCGCGATGATTGACCGCGTGGTGAATGATTTGGGACGCAAGCTGGTAGAAGTGCCGGTTGGCTTCAAATGGTTTGTTGACGGTTTGTTCGACGGCAGCTTTGGTTTCGGCGGGGAAGAGAGCGCGGGCGCTTCGTTCCTGCGTTTCGACGGTACGCCGTGGTCTACCGATAAAGACGGTATCATCATGTGCCTGCTGGCGGCAGAAATCACCGCCGTTACCGGGAAAAACCCGCAAGAGCATTACAATGAACTGGCAGCGCGTTTTGGCGCGCCGAGCTATAACCGTCTGCAGGCGGCAGCGACCTCGGCCCAGAAAGCGGCATTGTCTAAACTGTCTCCGGAAATGGTCAGCGCCAGCACGCTGGCAGGCGACCCGATCACCGCGCGTCTTACCGCAGCGCCGGGTAATGGCGCATCGATTGGCGGCCTGAAGGTAATGACCGATAACGGCTGGTTCGCCGCGCGTCCATCCGGTACGGAAGACGCTTACAAGATCTATTGCGAAAGCTTCCTGGGGGAAGAACATCGCAAGCAGATTGAGAAAGAAGCCGTTGAAATCGTTAGCGAAGTATTGAAAAACGCCTGATGGGCGATATGGAAGAAAAAGGAGCCGTAAGGCTCCTTTTTTATATTAACGGCGCTGCGCTTATCAGGCCTGTAAACCGCCTCCAGGCCGGATAAGGCGCTTGTGCTATCTGACTTATTCGCTCTGAGTCGCCAGATGTCGGCGGCAGGTGAGGGCGTCGCATTCAATACGCACCACGCAAACCGCTTTCATCATATCTTCCCGATAACTGAAGGTTTTTCCCGGATCGGTCTGACGCATAATGACGTCCAGGCCGTAGCGCATCTCCTCGCGTGTTTGCAATATCGATGCCAGTCCGGTGGCGAAAACGCTGGTGTAGGCGTAGCTATAATCACAGGGGTCATCGGCACGTAGTAATGCATGGTCGCCGTCCATTTCAATGCATACTGCCGGGTTCTTACGTAACAGACGCATCTTTTTCCCGGTGCGTGCGCCGTGAAAATAAAATATCCAGCGTCCGTTCTGATACTCGTAGCCAAAATTTACGGGGACAACATACGGACAGAGATTGTCGTTAAACCCTATCCGACACACTTCGTGTTTACTGAGAATAGCCAGTATTTCTGCTATATCAGTGACTTCCCGTTCTGGATTACTCATTTCTATTATCTTATTCAAAGTGTGAAAATGCCCGGACTACCGTTACCGCAGCCCGGGCGCGCCATCAGCCGTGTTTATTTTTCAATTCAAAACGCGGTGAGACCAGGCCGTATAACGTCCAGCCGAGGAAGGTCACAATTGAGCCGTACAGCATGGCTTCTTCACCGGAGGAATAGAGCGCGTAGAAGCTATACATGGCACCAACGAAGGCCACGAAGTTAGCGACTTTCGCTTTTGATGACGGCACATTCGCCATTTTCTGAATGATAACCAACGCGGCCATCGACAGAATATACGGAATAATGTTCGTCACCACCGCCAGGTTAACCAGGACGTTAAACTGACTATTCAGCGACGGGCTAATGGTCATCAGCGACAGGCCAGTCTGAATAATCACAATAATCAGCATCCCCTGTACCGGCGCGTCGACTTTCGTTACACGAGAGAAGACTTTCGGGAAATAGCCTTCGTCAGCGGAGGATTTAAAGACCTGGGCGATAGTGAACTGCCAGCCCAGCAGCGAGCCGCAGCAGGACATTACCATCAGCGCCATGATCACTTTACCTACCGCAGGCGTGAACATCTGTGCAAACGCCAGACCAAACGGCGCCGTGGAGTTCGCCAGATCCATGTTCGGCACAATCCCGGCAATCACGTTAGTCGAAACGATATAGATGACCGCCGCGCCCAGCGTACCGCCCAGTACCGCAATGGGGACGTTCTTTTCCGGATTCTCGACCACGTCTGCGTTGGCGCAGGCGGATTCCAGTCCAAGAAATGCCCACAACGTCATGGCGATGGAAGAACCGACCGCGCTAAAGAACGGAACATGGTGCGGGTTCCATGACGCTACGTACATGCTGGGGCTAAACCAGAACCAGCCAATGATGCACAGGCCGACAACCGGAATGATGACGCCCCAAACGGTAACGCTACTGATCTGTCCGGTAATACGCGCGCCGCCAAAGTTTGCGATAGTACAAACCCACAATACGGCGATAGTCGCCAGGCCGATCTGGAGCGGCGTCAGCGCGGCGCCGAACAGTTCGGTGCCATAGCCGACAGCGGAAATGGCGATAGCCACGTTGGCGATCAGCAGCGAGACGCCGTAGGTATAGTTCGCCATAAAGTTGCCGGATTTACCGAAGGCATATTCGGCGTAACCGCCCATGCCGCCGGATTTACGGCTAAACATACCGCATTTCGCAAACGCCCAGGCCAGCGCCATCGAGCCGACGGCGGTGACCAGCCAGGAGATAATGGATATCGTGCCGACTTCAGACAGTTTGGTCGGTAGCATGATGATCCCGGAGCCCATCATGTTGACCATAGTCAGAATTGTGAGCTGCACGACACCCATTTTATTGGATTTAGGTTTACTCATAATTTTTCCTCCTTCAGCAGGGAGCGCTGCGCGTCACGAGGTTTAATGACGTAGCACCAGACCTGCTTACGGCCGTCGTGTTCTTCGATATAAACGCCCTGCAGTTCAGGCGCAAAGCCCGGCAGCAGGTTGATCCCTTCTTCCAGGGCGCTGAAGTAACGCAGGACAGAACCGCCCCAGATTTCACCCGGAACTACACACAGCACTCCCGGCGGGTAAGGCAGAGCGCCTTCAGCCGCGATACGACCTTCCGCTTCCGGCAGGCGAACCAGTTCGACCTCGCCGCGCAGATAGGCATAGTTGGCCTCTTGCGGATTCATACTGACTTTCGGGAAATGCGATTTACGGAACATCTCTTTTTGCAGCTGTTTCACGTTGTGCCGCGCATAGAGATCGTGCATCTCCTGGCAAAGCTGACGCAGGGTGTAGCCGGCATAACGCGCTTCATGCTGTTTGTAGATGGACGGTAATACTTCCGCTAACGGCGCATCAGCTTCCAGCAGTTTTTCGAAACGAGCCAGCAGGGCGACAAGCTGTTGTAACTTCGCCATGTCTTCTGCCGGCGTCAGCAGGAACAGAATGGAGTTGAGGTCGCATTTTTCCGGCACAACGCCGTTCTCGCGCAGGAAGTTGGCGAGGATCGTGGCAGGAACGCCAAAGTCTTCATATTCGCCGCTCGCTGCATTAATGCCCGGTGTGGTGAGCAGCAGTTTGCAAGGGTCGACAAAGTACTGATGTTCGGCATAGCCTTCAAACGCATGCCAGTGTTCTCCCGGAACGAAGTGGAAGAAGCGCAGATCGCTGGCGATCTCTGACGTCGGGTATGACTGCCACGGCTTACCATCAATCAGTTCCGGTACGAACGGACGGATGTGATGACAGTTTTCGAGGATCAATTTACGGGCATCGATGCCGTTAACCACGCAATCCATCCACATATTGCGACCGCTGACGCCTTCGTGCATTTTGGCGTTAACGTCCAGCGCGGCGAACAGCGGATAGAACGGGCTGGTGGAGGCGTGCATCATAAAGGCGTTGTTCATGCGCTTATGCGGAACGTAGCGCGATTGCCCTTTGATATGGCTATCTTTTTTATGGATCTGCGAGGTCTGGGAGAAACCGGCTTGTTGTTTGTGAACGGACTGCGTCACCAGAATACCCGGATCGTTTTCGTTCAGTTCCAGCAGCAGCGGCGAACAATCGGCCATCATCGGAATAAATTGTTCATAGCCGACCCAGGCGGAGTCAAACAGGATGTAGTCGCACAGATGACCAATTTTATCGACGACCTGACGGGCGTTATAAATGGTACCGTCGTAGGTGCCTAACTGGATGACGGCCAGACGGAATGGACGTGCTTCGCGGGCACGCTGCGGCGCGACTTCGCTAATCAGCTCGCGCAGGTAATCTTCTTCGAAGCAGTGAGCGTCGATCCCGCCGATAAAACCATACGGGTTACGTGCGGTTTCCAGATAAACTGGCGTTGCGCCCGCCTGCAATAATGCGCCGTGGTGGTTAGATTTGTGGTTGTTACGGTCAAACAGTACCAGATCGCCCGGCGTTAACAGCGCGTTGAGTACGACTTTGTTAGAGGAGGAGGTCCCGTTCAGCACAAAGTAGGTCTTATCGGCGTTAAAGACTTTCGCCGCATGTTGCTGCGCAATGCAAGGCGCGCCTTCGTGAATCAGCAGATCGCCCATCGCCACGTCCGCGTTGCATAGGTCGGAGCGGAAGAGCGTTTCGCCAAAGTATTCCACGAACTGATTACCGGCAGGATGACGGCGGAAGAATTCGCCGCCCTGATGCCCCGGGCAGTCAAATGCGCTGTTGCCCTGGTTGACATAATCCACCAGCGCGCGGAAAAACGGCGGACGTAACTGCGTTTCGTAGTGGCTTGCTGCGGTTTCCAACTGGCGACCATAGAAGGCAGTACGGGATTCATTATATTCGAATACACCAGAGATACGCGGCAAATACTCAGGCGGTACGCGCCCTTCGTCATGAGTCGCGACAAACACGGGAATACCGTAACCCGTTGCGTCGATTTCATCGAGTTTTCCGTGTTCAATGTCGTCGATGGATAACACGATGGCAGCCACGTCGATGAAACGACTCTCATCAACATTTACAATATTACGGTGTGTAGAAAAACAATCCGGGCAATGACGGCTAACGGCAATTTTTAATTCTGACATTTTTTCATCTCTTTATTTCAGGTAATAGCAGGCCCTCAATTTCTCGCATGAGAAACTGATTCTTCCGGAAAAAATCAAAGCTATCCCGCTGATAAAAAAATCAGTAAATTAGCTTTATTTTAGATGTAATAAATCCCAACCCGTCCGGTTGCAGGAAATTCAGGATTTAAGGAGTTGAGTACTACGATATACAGGCAGAAACCGTGATAACTAAAATTGCGCTGAGTCGGAATTTCTTCTATCAAACCAGATGGTTAGCTGGGTGGACGTAAAGGAATTACCGTACTGTCGCTTTTAACAATTCGAGTTATTTAGGCAATAGACCTGAATGACATAAGGGTCGGAAAGACCTGTATGCTGAAGTACCCGTAGCAGAAAAACTACCGGGCATTAAAGAAATGAAAATCGAAACTATTACGGTGGGCAAACATCATAATATGCGTTGTCCGCCTTATATGGGGCATAAAACGATTATTATTTTCCATTTTGAGGTCCTTTCATTGATTTATTGAAAGCATGGATATTTTATCCAGGGAGCGCCAGCGATCTGTGAACCAGATCAACAAAAAACGATCATTTGAAAAATAATTAGTCGGCGATTATGCATATCGTGCTGTGAAATAACGGATTGTTTCTTAAATGTTAATTATATGTTTTTTATATCCTTCATAAAATATAATATCGCCGCGAAAATAATTATTCGCGACGCCGAAAATAAATGACATAAAAATTAGAAGTTATTTAAAAATAATGAATGGCTATTCACGGCATAAAGCGATAGCCAATTCCGGTTTCGGTAATAAAATGGCGTGGGCGGGTGGGATCTTGTTCCAGTTTCTGGCGTAAATGTCCCATATAGATGCGCAAATAGTGGCTATGCTCCACGGCGTTAGGGCCCCAGACCTGGTTTAATAACTGCCGTTGGGTTAATACCTTGCCGGCATTATTGAGTAATACCGCCAGCAGGCGGAACTCAATCGGCGTCAGATGGATTTCTTCGTCGCCACGGTGGATCAACCGTGCGGCGAGATCGACCGTCACGCCGGAAAAGCGGACGATCGGATCGGCGCAAGGGCTGGCGGCGTGCCGTCGCAGCGCGACACGCAAACGCGCCTGCAACTCGCCAATGCCGAATGGCTTGCTCAGGTAATCATCAGCTCCGGCGTCAAGCGCGGCAATCTTATCGCTTTCTTCGCTGCGGGCGGAAAGGACAATCACCGGTATTGCGCTCCACTGACGCAGGTCGCGAATAAAATCGATTCCGTCGCCGTCCGGCAGGCCGAGATCGAGAATAATCAGATCGGGCTTTCGCGTGGCGGCTTCCAGTAAACCACGTTGTAATGTTTCAGCTTCATACACGCGCAGGCCGTCGCCTTCCAGCGCGGCGCGCAGAAAGCGGCGGATGGCCTGTTCATCTTCAACAATCAGAACGTTTGTCACATATCCTCATGAAAATCATCAAGTTCAGGTGGCTTTCCTTGCGGCAGCGTCACACGGAAACAGGCGCCGCCCTGCGGTCGATTATAGGCGGTAAGCGTGCCGCCGTGTACCTCTACGATAGCATGGCAAATCGCCAGCCCCAGCCCCACGCCGGGGACGGAGGACTCTTTGTTGCCGCGGGCGAACTTATCGAAAATCTTCTGTTCTTGCCCCGCAGGAATACCCGGCCCGTTATCCCAGACATCCAGTTGTAAACGATCGTCCTTAACCGCAGCATCAATGCCGATACTGGCCTGCGGCCCGGCGTACTTAACGGCGTTTTCCAGCAAGTTGATCAGGACACGCTCAAATAAGGGGCCATCGACATGGATAAGCGTTAACTGTTGCGGCAGCGACAATGTAATCGGATGCAATAAACCCGGCTCTAACATCTGTAACGCGCTCCCGACGACCTCTTCCAGCGTCAGCCACTCTTTTTTAAGATTAAACCCGCCGGACTGAATACGCGCCATATCCAGCAAATTATTCACCAGCCGGGTGGTGTTGAGAATATGCTGGCGGATTTCACTGGCCTGACGCGCGTGGGGCGATCCTGCGCTGGCTAAATCCAGCGTCAAAATTTCCGCCTGGCCGAACAATACCGTCAGCGGCGTGCGTAAATCATGCGACAGCGCCGCCAGCAGAGCGTTGCGAATACTTTCGCGCTCGCTGGCGAGACGCGCCTGTTCTTCGCTGGCGGTTAGCGTCAGTCGTTCCAGCGCGTTGGCGACAAGCAGAGTAAATGTTTCCAGCAGGCGTTGCTGCTCCGGCACCATTAACTGACGCAAATTACCCGGTTCGACGATAGCCAGACCGTATGTTTTATCGGCGCTTTTCAGCGGCAGGATTTGATAAGGCACGCCTGGGAGGGTATCGGTGCCTGCGCCGGCAGGCTGGCCTTTATCAAAACTCCAGCGCGCAATTGCGTCGTCCCACGGCGTCATGCCTTGCTGGTGGGTGAGAGGCCGCAACTTACCGTTAGCATCAGGTAATAAAATTTGGCTGCGCGCCTGAAACGTCGAGGCGATAAACCGCTCGCTGGTCGCGGCGATATCATGTTCGCTACGCCCGACGGCCAGCGCTTTAGACATTTCATATAAATGGCGGGTACGCTGTTCCCGATAACGGGCGACGCGCGCCTGATAGCGCACCCCGGCAGTAAGATTGCCAATCACCAGACCAACCGTCAGCATCACGGCAAAGGTCAGCAAATACTGCACGTCCGAAACGGCGAGCGTACCGCGTGGCGCGATAAAAAAGAGATCGAAACTCGCCACGTTAATCACCGTCGCCACCACCGACGGCCAGCGTCCGTAAAGCAGCGCAATCACCACTACGCCCAGCAAATAGAGCATCACCAGATTGGCGGCGTCGAAGGTGACAAGCCACTGCATAGCGATAAGCGTGGTGATGGCGCAAAGCGCCACGGCGACCAGACAGCCCTGAATCTGCCCACGCCATTTCTCTTTAAAAGGTCGGTTATCAGGCGTTTGCGCCAACGCGCGGGCAGGCGGTTCTTCCAGCGCGACGATCACCTGATCGAGATCCGGCGCGCGCCTGGCAAGACGGTCGGCGAAAGCGTCACGTCGCCACCAGCGTCGCGACGCCGGGCGGCCCATGACGATTTTCCCCAGATTATGCTCGCGGGCATAGCGCACGACCGCTTTCTCTTCGGCGGGATCGGACAGGGTGGCGGTTTCCGCGCCAAGCTCCTGCGCCAGGCGCAGCGCGCTTAAAATGGCCCGTCGTTGCTTTTCCGGTAAGCGGTGTAACGTTGGCGTTTCGACATAGACGGCGTGCCAGACGCTGCCGAGCCGGGAGGCCAGACGCGCCGCGGTACGCACCAGTTTTTCGCTGCCGGTGTTATGCCCGATACACAGTAAAATCGCATCGCGGGTATGCCATACTTTTTCTTCGCCCGGATGCGCGCGCCAGGCGCGCATCTGATCGTCCACGCGATCGGCTGTCCGGCGTAGCGCCAGCTCGCGGAGGGCGATCAGATTGCCCTTGCGGAAAAAATGTTCAATAGCGCGTTCCGCCTGACCGGCGATATACACTTTACCTTCGTTGAGCCGTTGGCGCAGATCGTCGGGCGGCAGATCGACCAGTACGACTTCATCGGCGGCATCAAAAAAGGGATCGGGGACAGTTTCGCGCACCTGAATCCCCGTGACGCCGCTCACCACATCGTTCAGACTTTCCAGATGTTGTACATTCACGGTGGTGAAAACGTCGATTCCCGCTTCCAGCAGCTCTTCAATATCCTGCCAGCGCTTAGGATGGCGTGAGCCAGGCGCGTTACTGTGCGCCAGCTCATCCATTAAAATCAGCGCCGGACGCCGGGCGAGGGCGGCATCCAGGTCAAATTCGCGGATTTGCCGCCCCCGGTGCGAGTGACGTTTTGGCGGCAGAATGGTCAGCCCGTCAAGTAGCGCGGCGGTCTCTTTACGGCCATGCGTTTCTACCACGCCGATCACCACATCCAGCCCCTGCGCTCGCAGCCGCTGCGCTTGCGCCAGCATCGCCCAGGTTTTTCCGACGCCTGCGCAGGCGCCGAAGAAAATTTTCAACTTCCCCCGGTGGGGCGGGGGCGTTTGTTCCAACAAGCGATCCGGATCAGGACGCAAGGGTTCGTCGTTCATTTCGCTCTGTGTCCCTGTAGCGCATCCAGCGCCAGATTAAGCTCAACAATATTCACCACCGGTTGCCCAAGAAAGCGCGCCAGCGGCCTGTGCGTATATTCTGCAACCAGTTGCGCGACCTGTTCAACGGGAAGCTGGCGAGCCGCCGCCACGCGGGGGATTTGCCATGCCGCGGCGCCGGGTGTCAGATTATTATCCAGCCCGCTTGCCGATGCTGTCGCCAGCTCAACCGGAACCGCGGAGCTCGCTTGGGGGTTAGCGGCGCGTAGCGCGGCGACGCGGGCCTGAATTTGCGCATCCAGTTCGGGATTGCTGGCGGCCAGGTTGCTTCCGCCCGACGCCAGTGGATTATAAGGCGTATCGGCGGTGGCGGAGGGCCGGCCATGAAAATAGCCTGCGGCGGTAAACGATTGTCCGATAAGCGCTGAGCCGCGTATCACATTGTCTTTATGAATCAGCGAGCCATTAGCCTGCCAGGGAAACCACCACTGCCCCAGCGCCGTGGTCAGAAGCGGATACACGCCGCCGGTCAATAACAGCAGAAATAACATTGTCGAAAAAGCAGGACGTAAACCGATCATCATACACCTCACGCCAGACCCAGCAGGGTCAGTAGCACATCAATCACTTTGATGCCAATAAACGGCACCACCAGACCACCCAGACCATAGATCCATAAATTACGGCGCAGCATGGCCGATGCGGAAAGCGGCTTATAACTCACGCCTTTTAATGCCAGCGGGATCAGAAAAATGATAATCAGGGCGTTAAAGATCACCGCGCTCAGAATGGCGGAGTTCGGCGAATGCAGCCCCATCACGTTGAGCGCGTTTAGCTGCGGATAGGTAGCGGCAAACGCGGCGGGAATAATGGCGAAATATTTCGCTACATCATTCGCGATACTGAAGGTGGTGAGCGAGCCGCGCGTCATCAGCATCTGCTTACCGATATGCACCACTTCAATCAACTTGGTCGGGTTAGAGTCCAGATCCACCATATTACCGGCTTCTTTCGCCGCCTGGGTGCCGGAGTTCATCGCCACCGCGACGTCAGCCTGCGCCAGCGCCGGGGCATCGTTAGTGCCGTCGCCGGTCATGGCGACCAGCCGTCCTTCCGCCTGATATTGACGGATCAGCGCCAGCTTGGCTTCCGGCGTGGCTTCGGCAAGAAAATCGTCCACACCGGCTTCGGCGGCAATCGCTGCCGCCGTCAGGCGGTTATCGCCAGTGATCATCACCGTTTTAATGCCCATCTTTCGTAGCTGGGCGAAACGTTCTTTAATGCCGCCTTTAACGATATCCTTGAGGGCGATAACACCCAGTACGCGCGCGCCTTCCACGACCACCAGCGGCGTCGCGCCCAGACGCGCCACGTTCTCGACGTTTTGCTCGACATCGGCGGGAAAATGGCCGCCATTGCTCTCGACATGACGCCGAATCGCGTCCACCGAGCCTTTACGGATCATCCGGTTATCGATATTAATCCCGCTCATGCGGCTTTGCGCGGTAAACGGAACAAAGGTGGCATGAAGCGACTGCACATCGCGTTCACGCAGGTTAAAGCGCTGTTTGGCGAGGATCACAATGCTGCGGCCTTCCGGCGTTTCGTCGGCCAGCGAAGCGAGCTGCGCGGCGTCAGCCAGCGTGCGTTCGTCCACCCCTCGGGCGGGAATAAAATCGGACGCCTGGCGATTGCCGAGCGTGATAGTGCCGGTTTTATCCAGCAGTAACACGTCGACATCGCCCGCGGCTTCTACGGCGCGGCCGCTGGTGGCGATGACGTTCGCGCCCAACATTCGGCTCATTCCGGCTACGCCAATGGCGGAGAGTAGCCCGCCGATGGTGGTGGGGATCAGGCACACCAGCAACGCCACCAACACGGTGACGCTGACCGCGTTACCGCCCCAGGCGGAGAAGGGCCACAGGGTGGCGGTCGCCAATAAAAAGACAATGGTCAGGGCGATGAGCAAAATCGTCAGGGCAATCTCGTTAGGCGTTTTCCGCCGCTGCGCGCCTTCCACCATCGCGATCATCCGGTCAAGAAAGGTTTCGCCAGGATTGACGCTACAGGCAATCACCAGCCAGTCGGAAAGAATTCGCGTGCCGCCGGTGACAGAAGCGAAATCGCCGCCGGACTCACGGATCACGGGCGCAGATTCGCCGGTAATCGCACTTTCATCCACCGAGGCGCCGCCTTCGATGACCTCGCCATCGCAGGGAATAATATCGCCCGCTTTGACCAGGACAATGTCGCCTTTCCGCAGTTCAGCGGCGGGCACGTTATCGGCCTGCGCATCATGGCGCGGGGCGCGCAGACGGCGAGCGAACGCGGTCTTTTTCACCCCTTTCAGACTGTTTGCCAGGGCTTTGCTGCGGCCTTCCGCCAGCGCTTCGGCAAAATTGGCGAACAGTACGGTGAACCATAACCACAGGCTGATCACCCCTGTAAACAAGGCGCTTCCCGTTATTTGTCCTGTTACCATAGCGAGCGTTAACAGAGTGGTTAGCACGCTGCCGGCCCAGACCACAAACATCACCGGGTTACGCCACTGGGCGCGTGGGCTTAATTTTTTTACGGCATCCGTTAGCGCCTGTACGAGTAAAACAGGTTCAAACAGCGCCAGTTGCTTGCGACTCATATCAATGTACTCCGCATCGCTCAAGGTAAAGAGAAATGTTCCGCTACCGGGCCAAGCGCCAGGGCAGGAATAAACGTCAGCGCGCCGACCAGCAGTACCGTGCCGATGAGCAGTCCAATAAATAGCGCGCCGTGGGTCGCCAGCGTTCCCTGACTGGCCGGCTGTACTTTTTTACTGACCAGCGATCCGGCGATGGCCATGACAGGAATAATCACGCCGAAACGGCCGACGAACATGCAGAACGCCAGCAAACAGTTCCAGAAAGGCGAGTTAGCGCTCAGACCCGCAAAGGCGCTACCGTTGTTGTTGGCGGCAGAGGAGACGGCATATAGCACTTCGCTAAAACCGTGCGGGCCAGGGTTCAGCATTGCGCTGCGTCCGGCATCCGTCATCATCGCCAGCGCCGAACCCAACAAGACCAGCATCGGCGTGACCAGAATCGCCAGCGCGGTCATTTTCATTTCGCGCACGTCGATTTTTTTCCCCAGATATTCCGGCGTGCGACCGATCATCAGCCCCGCGATGAACACCGCCAGCAGGACAAACAGCAACATGCCATACAGGCCTGAACCGACGCCGCCAAAGACCACTTCGCCAATTTGCATCAGCCACATCGGCACCATACCGCCCAGAGCGGTAAACGAGTCGTGCATGGCATTTACCGCCCCGCAGGACGCCGCGGTCGTGACGACGGCAAACAGGCTGCTGGCCAGCACGCCAAAGCGTGTTTCTTTACCTTCCATGTTGACGCTACTGTCCGCGCCTGCCGCCAACAGATGTGGATTTCCCTGAACTTCCGCCCACATCACTACCGCTACGCAGACCACAAAAATGAATGACATTGCCCACAGTAGCGCGCGTCCCTGACGGCGATCGCCCGCCGCTTCGCCAAAGGCGAAACAGAGCGCGGCTGGAATCAAAAATATCGCCAGCATCTGCGCCAGATTAGTGAGCGCGGTGGGGTTTTCGAACGGATGCGAAGAGTTGGCGTTAAAGAAACCGCCGCCGTTGGTGCCAAGCATTTTGATCGCCTCCTGCGAAGCAACCGGCCCCATCGGCAAAAGTTGTTTAGCGCCTTCAAGGGTGGTGATGGGCTGATAAGCCGACAGGTTTTGCGGTACGCCTTGTTGGATAAAAAACAGCGCGATAATTAACGCGACAGGAAATAATATCCATAGCGTAATGCGTACCAGATCTTGCCAGGCATTACCCAGCGTGTGCACATTCTGGCGCGTAAAGGCGCGGATAAGTGCAAAAACCACCGCAATCCCGGTCGCCGCCGACAGGAAATTTTGCACCGTCAGCCCCGCCATCTGGCTAAAGTAGCTCAGCGTGCTTTCGCCGCTGTAGGCTTGCCAGTTGGTATTGGTGACAAAGCTGACGGCGGTATTCAGCGCCAGATCCCAGGACAGCCCCGGTAGCCGCTGCGGATTTAAGGGCAGCCACTCCTGCCAGAACAGCAGGCAAAACAGGATGCCCAGTCCCAGCAGATTGAGCGTCAGTAGCGCCAGTAAATACTGACGCCAGTTCATTTCGTGGTCGGTAATGCCAAGAGTTCGCCAGAGGATACGCTCAATGCCAGCCACGCCCGGCAACGGAACGGCGGCGATGAGCCTTGCCAGGCCCGAACCCAACGGTTTCGCCAGTACCAATAAAATCAGTAAAAAACTGGCGATCAGTAAAAATCCTTGCGCGGCCATCAGAACGCCTCCGCATTAATCAGGGCATAGACCAGATAACCTAAAAGTAAGAAAACCAGCACGATGCCGGTTATCACGCCTGCACTCACAGAGCACCTCCAGTGGCATTGTTTTACTCCTGAGAAAGGTAATTTTTTGGCTGCAAAGATTTCGCAAAAATTGGCGGGCAGAGTGTAAAAAAAGTATAAAAATGGCAAAGACCATTATTTAACTAATGATTAGTATTAATTTAACCTTTTTGTAACTAATTTACGCTTTGAATGTAAATCTGCTGGAAAAGCGTGAAAATAAGTGGTCGGATGAGTAGTAAAATTACACCGAAAGCGGTACTATTTTAATCAGGTAACGAGGTTCAATTTTTCGGTGCTATTCACCGATTCAATCTATACCGGGGCGGGTAGCGTCGGTATAAAGGGGGGAAACGTATGGAACACTATAAAGACTATCCGGCGCATGTCATTTTTGTCCGTCGTGCTTTCGCGGTGATCGCAGGCGTGCTGGCGCTGCCGGTGATGCTCTTCTGGAAAGACCGCGCGCGTTTTTATAGTTATCTGCACCGTGTCTGGTCGAAAACCAGTGATAAACCGGTATGGATGGCGCAGGCTGAAAAAGCCACCTGCGACTTTTATTAATCGCGACCAGCCTGAAAAACCGTCAGCCGCCACGCTGGCGGTTTTTGTCTATGAGCAATCCGGCGATCTCAGACTCAAATACCGCAGCAGAGATTTGATATGGTGGGAAAAGACAGTGTAAATTTCAGGACCAATGCTTTGCGTTGTTAAAGGTGTTGGCGCTTTATCCTGCAACTCAAAATATTTAAAGCACATATAAAGTTGCCAGCATTATCATGCCGGGAAACTAATTCGACTATTCTGGTGAAAAATACGCTTTTATTGCCAAATAAAATTTATCTGCGTTGTTTATATTCTTATTTGCAATATCTGCATGAAATATAGAAATGACAAATATATATGAGCGATATTATTTATTTAAAAATAGTCGGCGAACGTCAGGGGATGATATCCGAAGGCTGCGGCAGTGAACCCTCTGTCGGTAATCGTTACCAGACCGGACATGAAAATGAAATTTTTGTTTTTAGCCTGCAGGCGCTGGTCAGCAGTACTGTGGACGGCGTCAACCATCATGGGATTCGCTTTTGTAAGCCGATTGATAAAAGCTCGCCGCTGTTTGCCCAGGCAATAAATAACAATGAGCGTTGCTCTCTGGATTTTAGCTTTTATCGTATTAACCGCTGGGGAAGGTGGGAGAAGTATTATCATATTGAGGTTCGTGGAGCGGGTATTACAACATACTCAATGCATTCCCAAACAGAGGGGATACCTGAAGAACTTATCACAATACATTATGATTATATTCGCTCAAAACATCTGATAGCCAATACGGAATACAGTGTCCTGTTAACGCCAGAAAACTACAATCGACTTTTTCCGGCAACCCTTCCCGTGGTTGAACCACCTGATAACCCTGCAAAAAAACGAGAAATTGTCTTAACCATTGGCGTCTTCTTTGACGGTACGGGTAACAACCTGCTCAACACGAATTTACGGATGCAGAAATGCAATCCAGAAAACTATGGCCTTGATGCGCGGACGTTAACGGAGTTTAACCAGCGTTGTATAAAGAAAACGGGCTTTGACGGAACGGAAGCAGGTAGTTATCTGAATTATTATACGAATATTTACTGGTTGAATAAGTTGTATCATAAAGAACCAGAGCTTAAAGATGGGGTAAAGAATATTCAACGCGATATCTATATCGAAGGTATTGGCACCGAGAATAACAAAGCCGATTCTCTGTGGGGGATGGGGCTGGGAAATAACGATACCGGGGTTATCGCCAAAACCGATCGCGCGATGATCCAACTGCGCAGGGTACTGACGGAAGTGGTTGGCGCTCTTCGGGGCAAAGACATTACGATCGCAAGTTTGCAGTTTGATGTCTTTGGGTTCAGCCGCGGCGCCGCAGCCGCTCGCCACTTTACCAACCGCGTCTTTGAGCAAGATCCTGTGTTGGTCAGGACGATCACGACCGCTTTTCAGCCCGTTGAATACCAGGGGAAACCGGCAGGTGAGGTGCAATTTTTAGGCCTTTTCGACACCGTCACAGCCGTGGGGGGAATGCTGGACGGTCTTGACCCCCATGACGGTAATAATCTGGCGGTTAAAATAGGTTTACCGCCGGGGGTGGCAAAACAGGTTTTTCACCTGACGGCGATGCACGAGTGCCGTTATAACTTTTGCCTCAATAGCATCAAAGCGCAATGGCCTGAATTAAGCTTGCCGGGGGCTCATGCCGATATTGGCGGGGGATATAACCCGCAGGAAGAGGAATATCTTTTTTTGAGTCGGCCCGCTGTTGAAACTGTATTAGCCGACGTGCCGACAGAGGCGACCGGCGTCTACCAGAAGGCGGTCCAGCAGGCAGAAACTTTACCGTATTACTTTGCGCTGGCGCCCATGTTGCCGTCAGGCCTTATGAAGGTCGAGACCAATACGGATGAAAAGGTATCGCCGGATCACCTTGGTAATGCGAAAAAGCGCGTAGCCGCTGCGGTCACCTTCCAGCGAATTGTCAGCAATGACTGGTCTAAAGTTGCTCTTCGGGTAATGTATGAGGTCGCCAAAGAGGCTGGCGTTGTGTTTGATGCTATGCAGGAGAATAATGATTATTCCTGGCCGACGGAACTGGATGCGATATGCCAGAAAGCCTTATCACAAGCAAAAAATGTCTTTAATGGGGCCAATTCGCTTCAGTTTTCTTCAGATGAGTTGAACACTATCGGCAAGTATATTCACTGTTCGGCCAACTGGAATGCCGTTGATTATCATCTGAAAAATAATATTTCCTCTGCGGTCTCGTCTTCTGAGACATTTAGTTTTGTTAACCGGCCGGATGAAAACTGGACCCGGACCGTTTATGACATGGCAGGGAATTCTCAAAAATGACGCGTAATTTCAGGTTGTTACTGCTGGGCGGTTTGCTGGGACTGTCGGTTACCGCAACCAGTAAAGAGTTAACTTCGCTACTTGCTCCCTATGATGAGTGGTATTTCAATTTCCTTTATCCAAATGCGTTACCAGCAGATGTGACCTATGTGGAGTTGCTGGACACGGATGGAATACTGTATCGGTACAGGATGCTGGGAAGCACAAACGCCAGTTCAGCCAGTGTTGGAAAATGGAATGAAGAGGTGATGGGTATCCATTCAGATTTCAATAAGGCTAAAAATCCTCCCCAGGCTATGCATTTCTGCTGGGATTCGATAATCGATAAAAAAGTGTATGAGACGTGGATAACGTTTGGTTATCCGGTCTGGGAAATGATGCTGACCCCTTACCCGTCGCCATGGGATGCCGGCGTACAGGAGTATCACCGTTATCTGGTAATCGGTCTGGCGCCGGAAGGTAGGGTGCGAGTCTGGCTGGTAAATAATGGCAAGCCCAATACGCGATTAACGGAGGATAAAGATATCGTGGTCGAGACGGTATCCGGTGAAAAACTGGCGATGTGCAAGGGGGTAACCAGATTTAGCCGTGGATATAAATATATAAAAGAAACCGAAGATTTTATCAAAGATAAAAAATACCCTTACGGTAACTGGTAAGCGATGATGAAAATACAATCCGGCGTGACGACCATACTGATGTTGGCGCTTTTGCTGTGCGCAGAAATGCCCGTTCATGCGGCGGATAAAAAGCTGACCTCGCTACTTGCTCCCTATGATGAGTGGTATTTCAATTTTTTCTATCCAAATGCGTTGCCAGCGAAAGTAACCTATGTGGAATTGCTGGACACGGATGGAATACTGTATCGGTACAGAGCGCTGGATGGCACGATACCCAGCTCAACGACGGTTGCGGAATGGGAGGACGATCTTAGCGTTGGGATGGCCTCATTCAATAAGGCCAAAAATCCTCCCCAGGCTATGCATTTCTGCTGGGATTCGGTAATTGATAAAAAAGTGTATGAGACGTGGATAACGTTTGGTTATCCGCTCTGGGAAATGATGCTGACCCCTTACCCGTCGCCATGGGACGCCGGCGTACAGGAGTACCGCCGTTATCTGCTGATTGGTCTGGCGCCGGAAGGCAGGGTGCGAGTCTGGCTGGAGAACACTAAAAAGCCCAATACGCGATTAACGGAGGACAAAGATATCGTGGTTGAGACGGTATCCGGTGAAAAACTGGCGATGTGCAAGGGGGTAACCAGATTTAGCCGTGGATATAAATATATAAAAGAAACCGAAGATTTTATCAAAGATAAAAAATACCCTTACGGTAACTGGTAAGGGGAATGGGGCATCTGAAAAAACCGTCAGCCGCCACGCTGGCGGTTTTTTTATGCGCCAGGGTCTACACTGTTTAACGCTATTCGCCATGACGTTTCATCTTTCAGGAGTTGTATGCCCACCCATTTAGTCTGGTTCAGGCGCGATCTGCGTTTACAGGATAACCTTGCGCTGGCCGCCGCCTGCCGCGATGCATCCGCGCGGGTGCTGGCGCTTTATATTTCCACCCCCGCGCAGTGGCAGGCCCATGATATGGCGCCGCGGCAGGCGGCATTCATCAGCGCGCAGCTCAACGCGCTACAGACGGCCCTTGCAGAGAAAGGGATTCCGCTGCTGTTTCATGAAGTGGCGGATTTTAACGCCAGTATTGAAACGGTCAAAAACGTTTGCCGACAGCATGACGTCAGCCATCTGTTTTATAACTATCAGTATGAGTTTAACGAGCGTCAGCGTGATGCGGCGGTGGAAAAAACGCTGCCATCTGTCATCTGCGAAGGCTTTGACGATAGCGTGATTCTGGCGCCCGGCGCGGTGATGACCGGCAATCATGAAATGTATAAAGTTTTTACGCCGTTTAAAAACGCCTGGTTGAAACGGCTAAAAGAGGATATTCCGCCATGCGTTCCGGCCCCGAAGATCCGGGTGAGCGGCGCGCTTTCTACACCCTTAACGCCAGTCTCGCTTAACTACCCGCAACAGGCGTTTGACGCCGCGCTTTTCCCGGTGGAAGAAAACGCGGTTATCGCGCAGCTACGTCAGTTTTGCGCGCAGGGCGCAGACGGGTATGCGTCACGGCGCGATTTCCCTGCGGTTGAAGGCACCAGTCGGCTTTCCGCCAGCCTGGCGACGGGAGGACTGTCGCCGCGACAGTGCCTGCACCGATTACTGGCGGAGCAGCCGCAGGCTCTGGACGGCGGACCGGGAAGCGTCTGGTTGAATGAACTCATCTGGCGGGAATTTTACCGTCATTTAATGACCTGGTATCCGGCTTTATGCAAACACCAGCCGTTTATCCGCTGGACAAAACGCGTCGCGTGGCAGGAGAACCCGCACTATTTTCAGGCATGGCAGAAAGGCGAAACCGGTTATCCCATTGTCGATGCGGCGATGCGCCAGCTTAACGCGACGGGCTGGATGCATAACCGTTTACGCATGATTACCGCCAGCTTTCTGGTAAAAGATCTGCTAATTGACTGGCGGTTAGGGGAGCGCTATTTCATGTCGCAGCTTATTGACGGCGATCTTGCCGCCAATAATGGCGGCTGGCAGTGGGCCGCTTCAACCGGTACTGATGCCGCGCCTTATTTTCGTATTTTTAATCCCACGACTCAGGGAGAGAGGTTCGATCGCGACGGCGAATTTATCCGCCAGTGGCTACCGGCATTACGCGATATCCCTGGAAAAGCGATTCACGAGCCGTGGCGGTGGGCGGAAAAAGCGGGAGTCGTGCTTGATTATCCTCGGCCTATTGTGGAGCACAAACAGGCGAGAATCGCGACGCTTTCCGCCTATGAGGCGGCGAGAAAAGGGGCGTGATACAGGCCCGGTAGCGCAAACTACCGGGCCTTCTGCTATCAGGATTCGACGGCCAGCGCGCGGCTTTTGAATTTGAAGGACTGATACAGCCAAATCAGCAGGACAACCCCTACGCAGGCTAACGCGCCCCAGGTGATCTGTTCAAAAACATCCACATAGGCGTTGATGGCGTAATTAACCGCGCCGCTGGCGTCGAAGGCGCTTTGCGAAGTCTGGTCAGCGATGACGCCTGCCAGATAGTTAGCTATCGCGCCGGACAGCAGCATATAAATTCCGGTTAATACGCCGGTGACGCCGGGGATGTCAATGCGCGTAATTTGCGACATGGCGACCGGGTCGATAAACAGCTCGGCAAAGCCCATCACCGCCAGTCCCAGCACCATTAGCGGCATTGAAGAGTGTCCGTAAGCGGCGGACCAGCGTGCGCTCAGGGTCAGAATACAGAATCCGGCGCTCATCAGACCGAGACCCAGCGCGAATTTGCCCCAGATACGCACGGTGCGATTACCGCTTACGCTCTCTTTAACCAGCCAGGCCAGGACGACCCCACACAGCATCACGGCAAAGGCGTTCACCGACTGGAACATGGCGGTAGGAACGGAATAGCCCAGAATATCGCGGTTCACAAAGCGGTCGATATACAGGCTGATAGAGCTGCCGCCCTGCTGGGCAAACGCCCAGAACAGCATACTGAACAGGGTCAGGGTGACAATCAGCCCCAGTTCTTTGCGCTGTTTGGCCGTTTGCGCCTGGCGATAAATTTTTGCCAGCACGACCAGGCCGATCGCGGTCGCCACGATTAAGGCATAGACAGACCATTCTTTCCAGAACAGAACGGTAATCAGCAACGGCGCCGCTACCAGCAGAATTAACAGCCAGCCCCAGTTCGGCAGCAGGTAGTTTCTGGCGCACAACACGGCTTTATTAACGCCGGTGGTGTGGGTGAAATGACGATTTCCACACAGGAAGATCACTAACCCCGCCAGCATACCAATGGCGGCGAGCGCAAAGCCCATCGCCCAACTGTACTCCTCTTGCACATAGCCGCAGGCGATAGGCGCCACGATCGAACCAATATTGCCCGCTGCGTAAAGCAGCGAGAACCCGCCGTCGCGGCGCGGATCTTCCGGCTGGTACAGTTCGCCCAGCAGGCAGCTAATATTCGATTTAAACAGGCCGTAGCCGCAGACAATGATCGCCAGCGACAGATAAAGGAATGTCGGCGCGATCTCACTGGCGCCCAGCACTAAATGACCTATAGCCATTAAAAATGCGCCCAGCATGACTGCCATTCGGTTGCCAAGCACCTTATCCGCCAGATAGCCGCCAAGAATCGGCGTTACGTAGACCAGCGAACAATAAGCGCTGAATAACTCATAGGCGTGGTTATCGTCGTATTTTAGCTGATTGGTGAGATAAAGAATCAGTAGGGCGCGCATACCATAAAAGCTGAAGTACTCCCAAATTTGCAGGGCGACAACGTAGTAAATAGCGCGGGGTTGAGATGCTTGTTTATTCATCGTATTTCCGGGATAGAGACGCTGCGGCAAGAACGCGGCATTCTCAGATAATGCCTTTCTTTGTGGGCTTATTAAGCCTGCCGTATCGCCGTGTTTCCTTAAAGTTACCAACATGATACAGAACTGATTTTTTCTGCAATATGCGTTCTGATTGCATAAATATACATGAAACCGATCGTGTTTTGCTAAGTAATTTGCGCCAAACCCGGGGGTGATTGTTTCTTGATGTGTCAAACAAATGTTTATCGACGAACGGCCAACGGGAGGCTATGTTAACGGAGACTGAACCCGTAACGGGAAAGTAGAACGTGGGTTAAAGGGAGCGATGATGAAAAACACCGAGCTGGAACAACTGATTAACGACAAGCTGAACAGTGCGGCAATAAGCGATTATGCGCCGAATGGTTTACAGGTCGAAGGAAAAGAGACGGTACAGAAAATCGTTACCGGCGTGACCGCAAGTCAGGCGCTGCTCGATGAGGCGGTGCGTTTGCAGGCCGATGCGGTCATTGTTCATCATGGTTACTTCTGGAAAGGCGAGTCTCCGGTTATTCGCGGGATGAAACGCCGTCGCTTAAAAACGTTACTGGCAAATGATATTAACCTTTACGGTTGGCATCTGCCGCTGGATGCGCATCCTGAGCTGGGCAACAATGCGCAGTTGGCGGCGCTATTGGGCATTACCGTGAAAGGAGAAATTGAGCCGCTGGTGCCGTGGGGAGAGCTCTCAATGCCGGTGCCGGGGCTGGAACTGGCCTCATGGATTGAAGCGCGTCTGGGGCGTAAACCGCTATGGTGCGGCGATACCGGGCCAGAGAATGTTCAGCGTGTCGCCTGGTGTACCGGCGGCGGGCAAAGTTTTATTGATAGCGCCGCCCGCTTCGGCGTGGATGCTTTTATTACCGGCGAGGTGTCTGAACAGACCATTCATTCCGCGCGCGAACAGGGGCTGCATTTTTATGCCGCCGGGCACCATGCCACTGAACGCGGCGGTATTCGCGCCCTGAGCGAATGGTTGAACGAAAACACGGCGTTGGATGTGACGTTTATTGATATCCCTAACCCGGCATAACTGAGAGGTAATAAAGTGCAGCGAGCGCGTTGTTATCTGTTAGGCGAAACAGCGGTCGTCCTGGAACTTGAACCGCCGATTACGCTGGCGAGCCAGAAACGCATCTGGCGTCTGACGCAGCGTCTGGTCGATATGCCGAACGTGGTGGAAGCCATTCCCGGGATGAACAATATCACCGTGATCTTGCGGGAACCGCAAACCCTGGCGCTGGATGCGATTGAGCGTCTGCAGCGCTGGTGGGAAGAGAGCGAGGCGCTGGAGCCGGACTCGCGTTCGGTTGAGATCCCGGTGATCTATGGCGGCGCAGGCGGGCCGGATCTGGCGGCGGTGGCACGGCACAGCGGTTTGAGTGAAAAGCAGGTCGTGGAGCTACATGCCTCCGTTGAGTATGTCGTCTGGTTTTTAGGCTTTCAGCCCGGCTTTCCCTATCTTGGGAATTTACCAGAACCGCTCCATATGCCCAGACGCGCGGAGCCGCGCCTGCAGGTTCCGGCCGGTTCTGTCGGCATCGGCGGCGCGCAGACGGGGATTTATCCATTATCCACGCCGGGCGGCTGGCAGCTGATCGGCCTCACGCCGTTGAAGTTATTCGATCCGATGCGGGAGCCTCCGGTTCTGCTACGCCCTGGCGATAGCGTACGCTTTGTGCCGCAAAAGGAGGGAATATGCTGAATATTATTCGCGCGGGGATTTACACCTCCGTGCAGGATAGCGGGCGTCACGGCTTTCGTCAGTCGGGGCTGAGTCACTGCGGTGCGCTGGATAAACCCGCCTTTCAGACCGCTAATCTCCTGGTCGGGAACGATGCGAATGCCCCGGCGCTGGAAATCACTCTCGGTCAACTGGTTGTCGAATTTGAAAATGAGACCTGGTTCGCTCTTACCGGCGCAGGCTGCGAAGCGCAGTTGGATGATCAACCGGTCTGGACAGGCTGGCGATTGCCGGTAAAAGCGGGTCAACGTCTTACGCTGCATCGACCGCTTCACGGGATGCGTAGCTATCTGGCGGTGGCGGGCGGTATTGCTGTGCCGGAGGTGATGGGATCGTGTAGTACCGATCTGAAGTCCGGTATCGGTGGGCTGGAAGGACGGCTGCTAAAAGATGGCGATCGGTTGGCGACGGGTAAACCATCGCGACAGTTTAGCGGGCCGCAGGGCGTGAAGCAGTTACTGTGGGGGAATCGCATCCGTGCGCTGCCGGGGCCGGAATACCGTGAATTCGATCGCGCCTCGCAAGAAGCGTTCTGGCGTTCACCGTGGCAACTCAGTCCGCAAAGTAATCGCATGGGCTATCGTTTGCAGGGACAATCGTTAACGCGGACAACGGATCGCGAACTGCTGTCGCACGGTTTGCTGCCCGGTGTCGTACAGGTGCCTTACAACGGTCAACCTATTGTGCTAATGAATGATGCCCAGACAACTGGCGGCTATCCGCGCATTGCCTGCATCATCGAGGCAGATATGTACCATCTGGCGCAGATCCCGCTAGGGCAACCGATCCATTTTGTGCAATGTTCGCTGGAAGAGGCGCTCAACGCGCGCCGCGAGCGTCAGCGCTATCTGGAACAGCTTACCTGGCGACTTCAGCATGAACATTGATTTAAATGCGGATTTGGGCGAAGGTTGCGCCAGCGACAGCGAATTATTAACGCTGGTCTCCTCCGCCAATATCGCCTGTGGTTTTCACGCCGGTGATGCGCAAACCATGCTGACCTGCGTGCGCGAGGCGCTGAAAAACGGCGTGGCGATCGGCGCGCATCCCAGCTTTCCGGATCGGGATAATTTTGGGCGGACGGCGATGGTTTTGCCGCCGGAAACGGTATACGCCCAGACGCTGTACCAAATCGGCGCGCTGGGGGCGATTGTTCAGGCGCAAGGCGGCGTGATGCGCCATGTCAAGCCGCACGGTATGCTCTATAACCAGGCGGCGAAAGATCCCCATCTGGCACAGGCGATTGCGAAAGCGGTACACGACTATGATCCGTCACTGATACTGGTTGGACTGGCGGGAAGTGAGCTGATCCGGGCCGGTGAACGCTATCGCCTGGTGACGCGGCAGGAGGTGTTTGCCGATCGCGGCTATCAGGCCGACGGTAGCCTGGTGCCGCGCACGCAACCTGGCGCGCTGATTCACGACGAAGAGCAGGCGCTGGCGCAAACGCTGGATATGGTGCAAGCCGGGAGAGTGAAAAGTGTTACTGGTGTGTGGACGACTGTCACGGCGCAAACGGTGTGCATTCATGGCGACGGCGAGTATGCGCTTGCATTCGCACGCAGGCTACGCGCCGCGTTCAATGCGCGTAATATACACGTTATTGCCTGAGAGCCAGACGATTGAAGCTATTATATTACGGCTGCTAAAAATTATCGTGTTCTGTCCTCTTAATGTCAGGAAGAGGGATTTATTCAATACTATATAAATCCCTTTATAATATATTATTTTAAAAATAACCAAGTGATGCTGTAATAGCCAGTATGATGAGCTTATTGCTGTTAGCAGCAGAATTTTTGAAAATCACTATGATATTGTTAGCTATCGCCATCTAATCAAACCTCCGGGGCGGGTAAACTACCTGACTCTCTATTACCCCTTTCTGATTGATTTACCTCACGATAGCCTCATTTTTAGCATTTATATTCCTCGTCATGACAACTTATCAGGAGACTGAAGCCAGATTGATTCGCTGTTTCACTATCACGTCATGGATAGCGTGCCAGATTGTCAGCTATATGGATTTTAAGCTGTTTACGCATAGCAACTTTTTTAGCGAAAATTAAACTCATCTGATCAGTGATTTTTTAGTATATTACTCATTTTGTTATGATGGATTTGTTTTGTGAAAAGAAAATATCTTACGCAAGAAGAGATTGAAAAACTGCTGTCAGCGACCGACAGAATGCCCTTCCCGGAAAGAAACCGCTGCTTAATCCTGATGGCGTTTATTCACGGCTTCCGGGCCAGTGAGCTGCTGGGGCTGCGCTTGTCGGATATTGATCTTGCAGGAAGACAGCTTTATATCCGGCGCCTCAAAAATGGCTTTTCAACGTGTCACCCCCTCCTTCCCGATGAGTATAACGTACTGAAAAGCTGGCTCAGGGCCAGGAAGTATCTTGAGAAAGGGGCTGACGGAGACTGGCTGTTCCTGTCGCTGCGACGGCATCCGCTCAGCAGGCAACAATTTTTTTACATACTTCGTGAGGCAGGGCGGTTAGCCGAATTAACGATAGCGCCACATCCTCATATGCTGCGACATGCCTGCGGCTACGCCCTTGCTGATAAAGGGATTGATACACGGCTCATACAGGACTATCTGGGGCACAGGAATATCCAGCACACCGTAAGATACACCGCAAGTAACGCCGGGCGTTTTCATGGAATATGGCGAAAAAAACGTCGAGTATAACCGTACGTTCTGATTCAAAAAGTTAAGTCCGCTTCGCGCTTTCATCATCCTCTCAGATTTACCCCTTCCACACAAGAGTCATGCAATCGTAATCTCTTTCTTATTAAGGAGTTATCCATATAACAATAAAAAAACTAAGGGAAAATTTACCTGGTCCAACCAGCACTATGCTGTATCCATTTTTGTCCTGCCTGCACAAAATGTTAATTTTAAGTGTTAAAAAAACGTATTAAATAATATTTAATGCTGATTAATCATCATATCAAAGAATTAAATCCTTTATTTAACTTTTTGAATCATATTGTTAAATCACAGAGAAGTCTGTTCAGGGAAAGCTGATTTACATAATAAATATATAAATCAATAGATTACTGTGTTTTTTATTTGTCATTTTGTACTCCGCACAGGGCAGAATTACCCTGCGGCAGGAGCATTTACTACCAGGGGGACTGACGGCCTGTGCAGCCGGAAAGCAGAACCGGACAGGGTGTCAGAGTGCTGTGTTTAGATAGGGCCAGACGTCATTTTTCATACAGACATGGAATGGCTCCCGGTCCACGAAAGGGTGCGGACATGTTGTTTCCACAACACGAAGCTGCCGTTGCTGGCGCAGTGCCGGGTCGGCAATGGCCAGAGGAGAACAATCTGATGACGCAAGAATATGCGGAAATGTCCACCGGAAGGGGGGGCACCAGTAAGTGTCGGTACAGTATGGGCGCGAAAATATTTTTGCTCCTGCTGTCGGTCTCCACCGTCGCAGCGTTGTTCAGCCTGTACCAGGTTCTGACGTACTGATATGCAGACGTTAACCAGAGTACTGCCGCCTCTCCGGCTGATTATGTTTTGTCAGTCAGGCGAAAATCCTGCGCAGTTTCCGGATACCGGTGGCCTTTGCGTGGAGGACTGCGTTCGTCTCAGGACACCAGAAGGGCTGCTGGATCGGTTGCGTCGGTGGCCCGGCGCGATGGTGATATCCGCCGGACGGCCATCAACTCAGCTTCTGCTGTGGCAACAGGTTTTTCAGCGTTATCCGCGGACAGTGGTTTTTTGCAGCAGTAACGCGTTTTTACCGGTTGACGTCAGCGTGGAAGGTTATTTCCGCCATCTGAGGTTGATTAAACGCGCTATGTCGGTAAGGGTTCTGGCCAGAATGGCTGAGCTTGCCATATGGTCATCACTACAGACATCGCCTTACGAGGAGGAGATGAAAAACGCGTTGAGCGTACCGGAGCTGGTGATGGAGATAAACAGCCGCACGCTGGTCAGGTTACTGTCAGAGCGTCTGCCAAAACAGGGACGGCGGGTGCTGGGATTACTGTTGTCAGGCTGTAGCCCGGAAATGACGGCCCGTATGCTGGGAACCGGCGTGAGGCAGGTCTGGCTCGCGGAGCAGACGCTGAAACAACGCTGGGATATCCCGACAGGAGTACCGCTATCTGATGCGGTAAGAATAAGGATACCGGACGTCGGCCCGGACATCAGTCAACAGAGTGCGTTGGTAAAAACTGGGGCCGGTAACGCACCGGATTTATGCTGACAGCATATTTACATCATGCCGCGCGGTATTCAGACCCGTTATGTTGCGTTCTGAATGAGTTATCTTCGCAAAATAAATATGGCAATCATCGTTGTCCGGAAATACCGCATAACGTGTGACATTAATGAATCTGTAATCAGTGCGAGGGTTTACGCGCTGTGGCGGTAGCGTGGAATTATCTGGATGCGTTGAGTAAATTTCACTTTACCCTACTGATATAAATGACAATGATTCTGGATAAACTATCTAATATTATCTGTGTCTGCGAACAGAGTGACAAAAATAATGCAACGTAAAAAGATACTAATTGTAGGTGCGGGCCTTTCAGGCGCAGTAATAGCACGCCAGTTAGCCGAACAGGGACATGTAGTCAATATTATTGATCAACGTTCGCATATCGGTGGTAACGCTTATGATGCCCGAGATGAGCACACGGGTATTATGGTGCACGTTTATGGTCCTCATATTTTTCATACTGATAATGAAACTGTATGGAATTATGTAAATAAATACACTGAGATGATGCCTTATATCAATAAGGTTAAGGCCACAGTAAATGGTCAGGTATTTTCTCTACCTATCAATCTTCATACCATCAATCAATTTTTTGGTGTCGCCTGCTCACCTGATGACGCCAGGAAATTACTGCTTCAAAAATGTGATAGCACCATTCTGGAACCACAAAATTTTGAGCAACAGGCCTTGCGTTTCATTGGTGAAGAGTTATATGAAGCCTTTTTTAAAGGTTATACCATTAAACAATGGGGGCTTCATCCTTCTGCGTTACCCGCTTCTGTATTGAAACGTATCCCTGTTCGCTTTAATTATGATGATAACTATTTCAATCATAAGTTTCAGGGAATACCAAAATTTGGTTATACACAAATGGTCAAGTCCATTGTCGAACACGAAAATATCGCTGTTGAACTATGTCGCTCCTTCACTCAGGAAATGCGGACAGATTATGATCATGTTTTTTTCAGTGGCGCGCTGGATGCCTTTTACTCCTGTCAATATGGCCGACTGGAATATCGTACATTAGACTTTAAAAAAATAATTTGTCAGAGTGATTATCAAGGATGCGCAGTAATGAATTATTGTTCAATAGATACTCCTTATACTCGGATTACTGAACACAAATATTTTTCTCCGTGGGAGAGACATGAAGCTTCAATATGTTATCAAGAATATAGTCGGGAATGTGAAGCTGGTGATATACCCTACTATCCTGTTCGCAGGGCAGATAAAATGGATTTACTGAATAAATATCTGTCGCGGGCTAAAAAAGAAAAGAATATTACTTTCATTGGTCGTCTTGGCACTTATCGTTATCTCGATATGGACATCACGATAGCTGAAGCATTACAGACGGCGGACGTATACTTAACGTCGCTATATGAACAAAAAGAAATGCCAGCTTTTACAGTTACCGTTTGATGAAGTGTACAGCGCTAATCGTAACTTTTAACCGTCTTGAAAAATTAAAAAAAAGTGTGCGAGAGACTGTTAAGGCGGGTTTTTCCTCTATTGTTATCGTTAATAATGGCTCAAACGACGGTACCAGGGAATGGCTTTCTTCATTAAGTGAACCTGGCATCACGACACTTAATCTTAAAGATAATCTTGGTGGTGCTGGCGGATTTAAAGTAGGTAGTCAATATATATGCTCATATAGTAATGCCGATTGGGTATTTTTCTATGATGATGATGCTTACCCGGAAATTAATATTTTAAAGCATTTCTCATTATTAGATACCTCAAGATACCGTATATTTGCGTCGCGAGTTCAGGACACCTATGGGCGGTCTTGTCGGATGAATTTGCCTTTCATCAGGGTTCCATCTACGGTGTTTGAGACTATTTATTATGTGATACGCCCAGAGAGGTTTTCTCCAGTAAGAACTCAGGTTACTGATGTTCAA
Source organism: Salmonella sp. 2018103 (assembly GCF_026247685.1). Lineage (NCBI taxonomy): Bacteria > Pseudomonadati > Pseudomonadota > Gammaproteobacteria > Enterobacterales > Enterobacteriaceae > Salmonella > Salmonella sp. 2018103. Next base: position 3,080,891 of record NZ_CP111029.1, on the reverse strand, counting down.
ACTGTGTCATTCGTTGGTATGATTATTGATCGAAAGGTATTGAATAACCATCTTAACGATATCCATGATGAACTTTTCCTTTATTATGATGATTTTTTCTTTGGTTATAAGCTGGTATTGTCCGGGCAGAAAATTCGTTACTCCCCAGAAATTAAATTTATTCATGATATCTCTATTCATGGAAGGTGTATCTGCCCCGAATGGAAAGTATATTATCTTTGTAGAAATTTGTTGCTGCTGAGAAAACTTTTACCCGTTCCCAGGATATTCAGTGTTCTTTCTATAGTATTACGCCTCTCTAAATATCTCGCCATATTACCATGGCAGCGTAAGAAATTTCGTTATCTATATTTTATCTGGCAGGGAATACTTCATGGACTTAAAGGTATTAGTGGGAAATATCATTAGCAGGACGAAGAGATGAAAAGGTTATGTTATTTTGTAAATTCAGACTGGTACTTTGATTTACATTGGACAGAACGTGCGGTAGCGGCAAGGGATGCGGGTTATGAAATTCATATCATAAGTCATTTTATTGGTGAAGAGATTATAAAAAAATTCAAAACGCTTGGTTTTATTTGTCACAATGTGTCTCTTGTTGCTCAGTCATTTAATATTTTTGTTTTTTTTAGAGCATTCCTTAACGCTCGGAAAATTATTAAAGAGATTAATCCTGACTTATTGCATTGTATTACGCTCAAACCTTGCCTAATTGGTGGAGTTAACGCCAGGAGAAGTAATAGTCCAGTTGTTATCAGCTTTGTCGGACTTGGTCGAATATTTTTATATAATACCGTGCCAATGAGAATATTGCGTGCGTTAACCGTTTTGGTTTACAAATACATTGCCGGTAATAAGCGTAGCGTTTTTATTTTTGAACATGATAAAGATCGACGAAAAATATCGCGTTTAGTAGGTATTGATTATCATAAAACTATCGTTATCGAAGGTGCTGGAATTAACCCGGATATTTATAAATTCTCTATAGAGAAAAAACATGAGATACCGATAGTCCTTTTTGCAAGCCGAATGTTATGGAGTAAAGGTCTTGGCGATCTCATTGAAGCAAAAAAGATCCTCAGACAAAAAAATATCCATTTTGTTTTAAATGTTGCAGGTATATTGGCCGAGGACGATAAAGATGCTATCCCTTTGGAGCTCATTCATCACTGGCATCATGAAGGGCTAATTAACTGGCTGGGACGCTCTTCGAATGTATATGAGCTTATTCAGAAATCGAATATCGTTGCATTACCATCTATTTATCCGGAAGGAGTACCACGGCTTTTATTAGAGGCATCATCTGTAGGACGCGCATGTATTGCTTATGATACCGGCGGATGTGATAGCTTAATTATTCATAACTATAATGGGTTGATCGTGAAAAGTAATTCAGCTCAGGAGTTAGCGGTAGAATTAGAGTATTTGTTAAAAAATCCACAGATTCGCTTAGAGATGGGGGCGAATGGAAGAAAACGTGTAAAGGAATTGTTTTCCAGCATATTAGTCATTAATAAGACATTGCAAATTTATAAAGACACTATTGGTTGCTAACACCATAAAGTGCTGATGAAGTAGGTCAGTGTTTAGATAAATAGTATGTAAATATATAGAAAATAAATAAGTTATATTTTCATATCGTTAAAGAATAAGTTCTTCAGGTAAAGGTGACACGGAAACAATGAATGATTTGAAAGAAGCTCTGGCCAGGCACCAACTTTGGATTTCGCTAGGTTGGAATGATGTCCTGGGGCGATACCGGCGTTCGGTGTTAGGGCCTTTTTGGATAACGATTTCGATGGGGGTCACCATATCAGCGATGGGACCTCTTTATGGTTCGCTGTTCAGTTCTGGTTCCGAAAATTTTATCATGCATCTTACTTTAGGTATGATCTTTTGGGCCTTTCTATCAGCAACTATTAATGAGTCATGCGGAATATTTAATGAGTCCGCATCAATTATTAAACAATCTGACCTTCCGCTATATTTATATATATTACGTGTTTTCTATCGGCAGTTTATGATTATGTTGCATAATTTTATCATTATACCTTTCGTGATTTTTTTTACCAATACATCGGTAAATCTTGATATTCTACTTTTTATACCTGCAATTATAATAACATCCATCTCATTAATTTCTACAGGTATGATTCTCGCCATTTTTTGCACAAGATATCGTGATATGGGACCGGTTGTTCAAAGTGTAGTAACGTTGTGTTTTTTTATAACCCCCATCATTTGGACATCGGAACAATTACCAAAGGGAAGAAAGGAATTTGTTGATTATAATATTTTTTATTACTTTATGGAGATGCTCAGGAAACCATTAATGGGAACTGTACCAGATGTAACTATATGGTTTTACACAATAATAACCTCTATTATTATGTTGATGGTCTCAACCTTAGTGTTGACTAAATATCGCTCAAGAATCGTATACTGGTTATAATTAATGAAAATCTCTTGCAAAAACGTTGGCGTAATACTCCCCATATTTAACTCCAGCCACCGTTCATTTAAAAAAACTTTTCTACAGGCTGCTTCAGGTGGACGAATTGGCTCATCGAATACCGGGATTATTGAAGTAGAGGCATTAAAAAAAATTGATTTTACGCTTACCGAAGGTAACCGTCTTGCGCTTATTGGACACAATGGTTCGGGCAAAACAACTCTTCTGAGAGTACTTGCAGGGGCCTATAAACCAACTTCAGGGAAGTATGAATGTATCGGTCGAGTCACCAGCCTCATTGATCCCATGATGGGAATGGATGGTGAGCTTACCGGCCTGGAAAATATAAAACTGAGAGGACTATTTCTCGGTCTGTCAAAAAATGAAATAAAAAATATTACAGAAGATGTCATCGAGTTCAGCGAGTTAGGTGATTTTATTAAAGTCCCCGTTAGAACGTATTCTAGTGGTATGGTTCTGAGGCTTGGTTTTTCTATTTCCACTGCAATCAATCCTGAAATTTTACTGATGGATGAATGGATGAGCGTGGGTGATAGTGATTTTAAAAGAAAAGCAGAGATGAGATTAAATAGCTTTATCTCTAAAGCGGGCATTATGGTAATGGCCACTCACGATGATGAACTGGCTAAATCTGTATGTAATAAGTTCATCAGGCTTGAGCACGGTGAGATAGTTAGCAAAGGCGGATTTTAATATTCTTATTGCAGTATTTATATCACTACGCGGTGAGTAATTTACTATTTTATAATAGCGTTACCCCGGATAATATAAATTTATAGGTTCGTTATGTATTTTTTACTTCAAAAAGTAATTTTACCAAACATTGATCTATGCACGGAAGAGCAGCTTTATTTCAGAACTCAGGGCGGGAAGTATAACTATACCTCACGTAACTTACTTGTTCCGCGTCATAAGGTTGCATGTTTTGATACTTTTTTTAATGCATTCTCAGTTAAGAAATGGAAAAAATATACAACCTTAACATCACTTTTTTTGCGGGTTAATATAATTGGTCGCGGAACTATAAACGTAAGGCACAAAGAGAATGGTGTCATTAGAGTATTAAAACAAATTGATTTTAAATCGTCATGCAATATTAGTGATGAGATTGAGATTGATATATCAAAAATAAATTTCGGATATATCTATGTGGAGTGGCAATCAGACGAAGACTCTGTTTTAAATGGATTTGAATTTCTGACTAAAGATCATGTTAGTAAATCATCTATGGCTTTAGTTATAACAACTTATAATAGAAAAGAAGCTGTTACTAAAACAATCAATAGAATTAATAAAACACTCTTAACCCAGAGCGAATTTAAAGATCGTTTTAAATTGATTGTCGTTAATAATGGCGAGGCGATTAATCACCCGTCAGGAAACGGCATTATGGTTATCAATAATGAAAACCTCGGTGGTTCAGGCGGGTTTATGAGAGGTTTGATAGAGGCAGGGAAAATCAACGATGTCAAACATGTCATATTTATGGATGACGACGGCTCATGTGAAATTGAATCGATTTGTCGAACTCATGCTTTTTTACTGATGGCTAAAGACAAAAATACAGTTGTTACTGGCTGTATGCTTTTTGAGGATAACCCGGCAATCATACATGAATCTGGTGCCATATGGCATAGAGATTTTTTACATTACCCGGATAAACATTATCTGGATGCTCGGGAAATAGATTCTTTAGATACTTTTGATAATGAAAGAAAAATAGGCTACGGTGGATGGTGGTTTTTTGCCTTTAATATTAACGCTATTGAATATTACTCATTTCCTTTCTTTGTTCGTGGTGATGACCTGCTATTTGGATATATGCATAAAAAACATAATATTGTCACACTTAATGGTGTGGCTTCGTGGCAAATGGATTTTGAAAGAAAAATATCGGTTCTAAATAGCTATTTGAACTTCAGGACTGTTGCTGTACCTGCATTAATTAGTAAAAGAAAGTTTGCTGCACTACTGTTAAGTGTTTTCTTTGTGCGGGAAGTCTTTCTTGCGAGTTTTTCATGCCGCTATGAACTTGCCAGAGCAATGATTATGTCATATAACGATTGTCTTTCTGGGCGGGAGTTTTGGGAAGATAATGTAGATCTTCTGGAGATAAGAAAAAGAATTAATGCAATAACTCATAATGAAAAATTCAATGTAGAAGGTATTGATATTGTTAATGGTTGTGTTGATTACCCATGTTCTGGTAAAGAAAAAGCCATCTACAAATTTTTTAGATGCATAACCCTTAATGGACACTTAATTCCAGCTTTCTTTTTAATTAAAAAACCAATCGTGGTTGATTATCGTCATTATCACCCTACTAAGTTTTCATTCCGGAGAATTACTATCTATCATTTAAATATAGAAAATGGTAAATTATTAAAACTTACCCACTCAAAAATGGAGTTTTTTAAAGTTATTATTAATGGTTTGTTTACGGCAGTCAAAAATTTTTATCGGTTTAAATCTGCAAAAAAAGAAATGAAAAATAGTTTGCCCTATCTTACCTCAAAGCTCTTTTGGTATAAAAAATTCAATAAAAAATCTGAAGATAAATATTAAACATGATGTAAGTGGTGTTGATGAGAATTATACCGATTTTTTAATTATATGACTATGATAATCTTAGGTATGGTTCTGTTGCTACACCTTATCTGGTGTCAGTCTAATAAAATATTATAATCCTTACCCAATGTCAGCATTCATTCATAGGGTGTTAATTTTATATATACCGTAAAACGCGAAATCAGAATATGGAAAAGAGTCTTTTAGTTATTGTCCGACATAAACCTGGGCGTACTCGGCTATTAATGCGGGCCTTGCAATCCATTAATGACCAGACGTTCAAAAAAATAAATATCATCATTTTCTGCATGGGGGAAGAATTGAAATGTCACAATGTGGATGATTTTTATCTGAAAGAAATGTCAAATATATATAGTGTTATCTACGACGAAAGCTGTATCTTTAATGCTATTAAGATGTCTGAATCTAATTATTTATGCTTTATGGATGATGACGACTCCTGGGCCCCTGAATATGTGTCAAGGCTACTCAGTGTTTTGGCGAATATACAGTCAACGTATTCATCTGTAAATGCAATAGCATGCCATACAAATAAAGTTGCTGAGATTGCGGAAAATAATAGAATAATTATAAATTCAACGCAACCATGGAACCACTATTTAAATGCTGGCCCTGTTAGTTTTGATGTTATTTATTACAGGAATTCTATTCCACTGTCCTCGTGTTTATTCGATAAAAATTCTGTTATCGATGTGATTGAAAGTCATAAATTATCCTCTCCTGCATTTTTCTGGCCTTTTTTTATTCATTACCTGGCAGAAAATGATGTTTGGATCTTACCTGAAGCACTGGCATTTTATCATTTCAGAGAAAATGATGACTTTGAATTTGGCAATTATACCGTAATTAACAATGAGTTATTTGATATAGAATGCAAAATTGCAGAAAATAAAATGATGAGAAGTATTGATGACTCATCATTACTCAATGTGTTACTTTCAAATATTGCTAACAATAGTCTTTTTCATAAAATTTCCTATATTGAAAATAAGATTAAATAAAATATGGATATGAACTTTAAAAAATACAAGACCGTAAGCTTTGATATCTTTGATACATTGGTTAGCCGGAGGATTTACCGTCCCAGAGATTTGTTTTCATTAATGCAATCAACTTTAGCAACTGAGAAATTTTTTATATCAGCGTACGAGATTGGTATTATTGATAATTTCCCAGAGATAAGAGTTCAGGCGGAAGTAAGTGCCAGAGAGAATAGGGTCAGGCGTTTTGGCGGCGAGCCGGAAATACTTATATCTGAAATATACGATGAAGTTTTAAAAAAGCATCCGCAGCTTTCACCAGCGACAGTAAAAAAGATAATCGATCTGGAAATACAAATGGAGAAGATTGTTTTATATAAAAATGCGCGTGGAAGCTGTTTGTTTGAAAAGGCTATTAGTGATGGTTGTAAAGTCATTTTAATTAGTGATATGTACCTTCCATCAGCAATATTAAAGGAGTTGTTAACATCATGTGGCTATGATATCAGTAACATTCCAGTTTATTCATCTGGCGAAGAGCGGTACTCTAAAAATAGTGGTAAATTATTTTCAATAGTCAAGAAAAATGAAAATGTAGATATTGCATCATGGATGCATGTTGGCGACAATGTTCATGCTGATATTCTGAATGCTAAAAAACTCGGCATAAATACTCTCCATGCTGATTGGTCAGAGTATAATCATGGGGTATCTAATCATTGGAAAACTAAAGATATTATTGGTGAATCTATTTGTAAGACTTTATTACTTAAACAAGTTTCTGCTTTCCATCAAAATGATCCTTTAAATGAGATAGGATTTAAAGTATTTGGTCCGTTATTATTAGGTTATGTATCCTGGTTAGCGAATCAGTTAAAGATTCATAAAATTGATAAAGCGCTTTTTTTAGCACGCGATGCTCACTTAATCTATAAAATTTATAATGAATACTTTTCAGAAGAACATGTAAAATGTGAATATTTATATATATCCCGCGCATCAGCTTATATGGTGGGGATGACTGATTGGCCGATGCACAGGATTTGGCATCTTTTTGGTGGTAAGAATAAGAAAAGTATTAAAAAGATACTTGCTATCGCGGGGTTAGATGCGAGTGAGCATATTTCAGATATACATCATGTTGGTTTTCCTGACGAGGAATATATTCCTGTTTCAGGAGAGGAACATAAGGTTCACTGGCTTATAAATAAATTATTTCCATATATTTTATTAAAAAATACTCAGCACAGGGAAGTTTACGCTGATTACTTTAAAACGGCCTGTGAAGGTTATAAAAATATAGCACTTATCGATGTAGGATGGATGGGTAATATTCAATCAGTATTTGCTCGTTCTTTAGGTGCGCAATGGGCAGAAAAACAAATACATGGGTTTTATTTGGCAACTTTTGTTGGCGCCAATGATAACCGATCTATTTATAATAAGATGTTTGGTTGGCTAACCAACTATGGCCATCCCCACGATAAGTGTGATCTTTTCTTATCAGGAGGGGTGGAAATAATGGAGTTCGCTATGGCTGATAATACTGGGTCAACAATTGGCTATAAAAAAACGGATAATGGAATAATTCCTGTACGTGAAGATAGCAGTGGTTCTGAAATTGAGTATTTAAAAAAAGCGGCAAGATTGCAATCAGGGATTATTTCTTTTTTTGAGTACGTCAAACCGCTCATACAAAAAGGAAATTATGCAGCACTTAGTAGTGTTGTATTGTCAGAACCTTTTTTTGAATTGATAGCCAGACCCTCAAGCGCTCAACTGGACGCCTTATCTTCCCTCACACATTCAGAGTCCGCGGGATCTAACGCAGAAAGAATCGTGCTAGCCAAGAAACTGCCTTTAAAGGATAAACTTTTTCCCGGAGAAAATTATATCAAAGAGTTGAATGCCAGTTATTGGAAAGAAGGCTTTAAAAGGATCAACAGAAAAAAATTTTGGGCAAAATATAACTAAGCGTCATTTAATTCCGGTAGGCAGACAATCATTATTGGGCGCTCGCCCGACAAGGGCTGAGTCGATTATGCCCTGGCGCGATCATGTTAACCCTGACGGGGAAGTGGTCTCGTGCTGCGATAATGTTATTATCACTGGATACCACCGCCTGTTTGTCCATCCGCTGTGGATGTTCATTATGGCGTTCGATGTGCATTCCAGACAGTCAGAGGCGGGGTAGTCCATTAATCAACTGTTAACAAAGGATATTATCATGCCTGAAGGCCCGGAAATTCGTCGTGCGGCGGATAATCTGGAGGCGGCAATCAAAGGCAAACCCTTAACCGATGTCTGGTTTGCCTTTGCACAGTTAAAACCGTATGAATCGCAGCTTACCGGTCAACTTGTTACCCGGATAGAGACGCGGGGAAAAGCGTTATTGACCCACTTTTCAAATGGCCTGACGCTCTACAGCCACAACCAACTCTATGGCGTATGGCGGGTGATCGACACCGGTGAAATACCGCAGACCACGCGTATATTGCGCGTCAGGCTACAAACGGCAGATAAAACTATTCTGCTTTATAGCGCGTCTGATATCGAAATGCTGACAGCAGAGCAGATCACGACGCACCCCTTTTTACAGCGAGTCGGTCCGGATGTGCTGGACGCGCGTCTCACTCCGGAAGAGGTTAAAGCTCGATTGCTGTCGCCGCGTTTTCGCAACCGACAATTTTCCGGACTGTTGCTGGATCAGGCCTTTCTGGCGGGATTGGGGAATTATCTGCGCGTTGAAATCCTCTGGCAGGTAGGGTTAACCGGACAACATAAAGCGAAAGATCTCAACGAGGCGCAACTGAATGCGCTTTCTCACGCGCTGTTGGATATTCCGCGCCTGTCCTACACGACTCGCGGTCAGGCGGATGAAAACAAGCATCATGGCGCACTGTTTCGCTTTAAGGTTTTCCACCGTGACGGCGAAGCGTGCGAGCGGTGCGGCGGCATTATTGAAAAGACAACACTTTCCTCACGCCCGTTTTACTGGTGCCCGCATTGCCAGAAATAGCCGGAACCGCCATCGGCGAGCGGCTATTGTCTGATGGCGCGACGCTTATCAGTCCTACAAAGGTTGTCTGGGCGCATAGGTTGATATAAAACGGGCCACTGCTGGCCCAGTTAACAGAATGCTGAACAGCCGTAGGGTTTGCATTGCCATGATGAGCGCCATATCGGCACTGCTTCCTGCCGCGATCGCGGCAACCGTATCCAGACCACCGGGACTGGTGGCGAGATAAGCCGTCATAAAATCAATCTGCATGTAGTAAGCCATTCCCCACGCCATCGCGGCGCAAATCGCCATCAGCGCGAAAATTGACAATAAGATTTGCGGCAATGGCCGCAGCGCCATAAAAAAAACCTGTCTGTCAAAGCCCAGCCCAATACGCCAGCCTATCGCCATATACGCCACGGCCAGCAGCCATTCGGGTAATTCAATTTCAATGATGCCGTGCGAATGGAGAAGCGCGCCTGCCAACATAGGGAGCAGCATCGTGCCGGAAGGGATACGCATCAGGCGACCGGCAATGCCCGCCACGATCGCTAATAGCAGCGTCGTCAATACATTACCGCTAAGCGGCGGAAACCAGACCACCTGTTGGCTGACCGCTGCCGCGCTGTCGCCGAGTATCAGGCGTGTCACCAGCACCGCCGCGCCAGCCACAAACAGTACCCGTAGATACTGCATAAACGCCACCAGGCGGATATCCGCCCCGTAATCTTGCGCCATCGCTACCATTGCCGCTGCGCCGCCCGGCGATGACCCCCATGCGCCGGTGTTGCCGGGCAGCGAGCTGTAGCGTACCAGCAGCCAGCCGACTATCGCGCTGGAAAGCAGCGTCACCAGCAACACTAAAAGCACGACCGGCCAGTAGAGGGCGAGGGTGGTCAATATCGAACCGGTTAGATTTTGGGCGATCATACAGCCGAGAATCGCCTGCGCGGCGAGAAAAATACCGCGCGGAAGTTGTAGCGTACTACCTCGCAAACTCAACACGATACCCGCAATCATTGGACCGAGCAGCATCGCCGCCGGAAGGTGCAGATAGAGAAAAATAAGGGAAATGAGCAGCGATAACAGGAACAACAAAAACCACTGCAGAATCGGCATTCCATGCTCCCTGAATGATATTTAGCGAAACCTTAATTAATCATAGAGAGTAACGGGGTAAGAATAAAATAATGAGGATAAGAAAAAAGGGAAAATGTAACGGATGGCGAGGGTTGCGTCGCCATCCGGTTGTCAATTAACGCTTCAGCGCCGATTTAAAGTCGCGTTTATCGTAGCCGGTATACAGCTGACGAGGACGGGCGATTTTCATGCCGTCAGTGTGCATTTCATTCCAGTGTGCAATCCAGCCAACGGTACGCGCCATGGCGAAGATCACGGTGAACATGGAGGACGGAATGCCCATCGCTTTCAGAATGATGCCGGAGTAGAAGTCTACGTTCGGGTACAGTTTCTTCTCGATGAAGTACGGGTCGTTGAGCGCAATGTGCTCAAGCTCCATCGCCACTTCCAGCAGATCGTCTTTGGTGCCCAGCTCTTTCAGCACTTCATGGCAGGTTTCACGCATCACGGTGGCGCGCGGATCGTAGTTTTTGTAAACACGGTGACCGAAGCCCATCAGGCGGAAAGAATCATTCTTGTCTTTCGCACGGCGAACAAATTCCGGAATGTGTTTAACAGAGCTGATTTCTTCCAGCATTTTCAGCGCGGCTTCGTTGGCGCCGCCGTGCGCGGGTCCCCACAGGGAGGCGATCCCGGCGGCAATGCAGGCGAACGGGTTGGCGCCGCTTGAACCTGCGGTACGTACCGTTGACGTAGAGGCGTTCTGCTCATGGTCAGCGTGCAGGATCAGAATACGGTCCATCGCGCGCTCCAGTACCGGATTCACTTCATAGGTTTCACACGGCGTGGAGAACATCATGTTCAGGAAGTTACCGGCGTAGGAAAGGTCGTTGCGCGGATAAACAAACGGCTGACCGATGGAATATTTGTAACACATCGCCGCCATGGTCGGCATTTTGGACAGCAGGCGGAACGCCGCGATTTCACGGTGGCGCGGATTGTTCACATCCAGCGAGTCGTGGTAGAACGCCGCCAGCGCGCCAGTGATCCCGCACATTACCGCCATCGGATGTGAGTCGCGACGGAAAGCATGGAACAGGCGAGTGATTTGCTCATGGATCATCGTATGGCGGGTGACTGTCGTTCTGAACTCGTCATACTCTTCCTGCGTCGGTTTTTCGCCGTACAGCAGGATGTAACAGACTTCCAGATAGTTGGAATCGGTAGCAAGCTGGTCAATCGGGAAACCGCGATGCAACAAAATGCCTTCGTCGCCGTCGATGAAGGTGATTTTAGATTCGCAGGATGCGGTAGAGGTGAAACCAGGGTCAAAAGTAAAAACTCCTTTTGAACCGAGACTACGAATATCAATAACATCTTGACCGAGTGTACCTTTTAGCACATCCAGTTCAATAGCAGTGTCACCAGTAAGGGTGATTTTTGCCTTTGTATCAGCCATTTACGGTCTCCTTAGCGCCTTATTGCTTAAGACTGCCGGAACTCAGACTTGCCTTCTCCACGTCATCTTCCTTGTCGTTAGTGCAGGGAAGATTCTGTGTATGCATCAATCAACCGTTACCAGTTTGTTATTTGGCTCGCCGCTCTGTGAAAGAGGGGATGACCTGGGTACAGAGCAATGGGCGCTTGCAGGTAACGGCTTGATTAATTTCGAATTAGCAGCAAATCAGGAGCGTAGCAATCCGAGTAATGTAACCTGTCTATCACTAATAACTGTCCTGAAAGAATGGGTCAATATCATTGTACTGTTGCATAACTTATTAACAGGTGAAAGAGTGACCCCATAACTTTTACGCATTATATGCTTTTTCTGGTGTTGTTTGTAACAATTTTGTTTAATGTTTGTCAAATCAGATGATTGAAAATTAAAAAAATGTTGTTATCGTGACCTGTGTCACTGTTCAGGATAAAACCTGACAAACTATATGTAGGTTAATTGTAATGATTTTGTGAACGTCCTATACTGCCGCCAGGTCTCCGGAATACCCTGCAATCCCGAGCCACCCAGCGTTGTAACGTGTCGTTTTAGCTACTGGAAGCAGTGTTTTACATGACGCGCAGTTATAGAAAGGACGCTGTCTGACCCGCACGCAGACCGGAGGAAGGAAATCCCGTCGTCTTTCTGGCTACAGGTAGATTCACCTCTGTAACCGAAGTCTTAAGGGAATAATAAGAACAGCATGTGGGCGTTATTCATGATAAGAAATGTGAAAAAACAAAGACCTGTCAATCTGGATCTACAAACGATTCGGTTCCCCATCACAGCGATAGCGTCCATTCTCCATCGCGTATCCGGTGTGATTACTTTCATCGCAGTCGGCATACTACTGTGGCTACTGGGCACCAGCCTCTCTTCTCCGGAAGGATTCCAGCAGGCCGCCGATATCATGGACGGCTTCATCGTTAAATTTATCATGTGGGGCATCCTTACCGCGCTGGCGTATCACGTCATCGTGGGAATTCGTCACATGTTAATGGATTTTGGCTATCTGGAAGAAACATTCGAAGCGGGTCAACGCTCTGCCAAAATCTCTTTTGTTATCACTGTCGTGCTTTCACTTCTCGCAGGAGTCCTCGTATGGTAAGCAACGCCTCCGCATTAGGACGCAATGGCGTACATGACTTCATCCTGGTCCGTGCTACCGCTATCGTTCTGACGTTATACATCATCTACATGGTGGGTTTTTTCGCCACGAGCGGCGAACTGACCTTTGAAGCCTGGACCGGTTTCTTCTCATCGGCCTTCACCAAAGTCTTCACCCTGCTGGCGCTTTTTTCCATCTTGATTCATGCCTGGATCGGCATGTGGCAGGTGTTAACCGACTACGTTAAACCACTGGCAGTGCGTCTGATACTGCAACTCGTTATTGTTGTTGCGCTGGTGGTTTACGTCATCTATGGATTTGTTGTGGTGTGGGGTGTGTAATGAAACTGCCAGTCAGAGAATTTGATGCTGTTGTGATTGGTGCCGGTGGCGCAGGTATGCGCGCGGCGCTGCAAATTTCCCAGAGCGGCCAAACCTGTGCGCTGCTCTCGAAAGTCTTCCCGACCCGTTCCCATACCGTTTCCGCGCAGGGCGGTATCACCGTGGCGCTCGGCAATACCCATGAAGATAACTGGGAATGGCACATGTACGACACCGTTAAGGGGTCGGACTACATTGGTGACCAGGATGCCATCGAATATATGTGTAAGACCGGACCGGAAGCGATTCTGGAACTGGAGCACATGGGGCTACCGTTCTCCCGTCTTGATGATGGACGTATCTATCAGCGCCCGTTCGGCGGCCAGTCGAAAAACTTTGGCGGCGAGCAGGCGGCACGTACCGCGGCAGCGGCTGACCGTACCGGTCACGCCTTGCTACATACGCTGTATCAACAGAATTTGAAAAACCACACCACGATTTTCTCCGAATGGTATGCGCTGGATCTGGTGAAAAACCAGGATGGCGCGGTGGTGGGGTGTACCGCACTGTGCATCGAAACCGGTGAAGTGGTGTACTTCAAAGCCCGCGCGACGGTGCTGGCGACCGGCGGCGCAGGCCGTATCTACCAGTCCACCACCAACGCTCATATCAATACCGGTGACGGTGTCGGTATGGCGCTGCGTGCCGGTGTCCCGGTGCAGGACATGGAAATGTGGCAGTTCCACCCGACCGGTATCGCCGGGGCGGGCGTGCTGGTGACAGAAGGCTGCCGCGGCGAAGGCGGTTACCTGCTGAACAAACACGGCGAGCGCTTTATGGAGCGTTATGCGCCGAACGCCAAAGACCTGGCGGGTCGTGACGTGGTGGCGCGTTCCATCATGATCGAAATCCGTGAAGGTCGCGGCTGTGATGGTCCGTGGGGGCCGCACGCTAAACTGAAACTGGATCACCTGGGTAAAGAGGTGCTGGAATCTCGCCTGCCGGGTATCCTGGAGCTGTCCCGCACATTCGCCCACGTTGACCCGGTGAAAGAGCCGATTCCGGTTATCCCGACCTGCCACTACATGATGGGCGGTATTCCGACTAAAGTGACCGGTCAGGCGCTGACCGTGAACGAGCAGGGCGAAGATGTGGTGATTCCGGGGCTGTTTGCGGTAGGCGAAATCGCCTGTGTATCGGTTCACGGCGCCAACCGTCTGGGCGGTAACTCACTGCTGGATCTGGTGGTCTTTGGCCGTGCGGCGGGGCTGCATTTACAGGAATCCATCGCCGAGCAGGGCGTGCTGCGCGACGCCAGCGAGTCTGACGTTGAAGGTTCTCTGGAGCGCCTGAATCGCTGGAACAATAACCGCAATGGCGAAGATCCGGTGGCTATCCGCAAAGCGTTGCAGGAGTGTATGCAGCATAACTTCTCCGTATTCCGTGAAGGCGACGCGATGGCGAAAGGGCTTGAGCAGTTGAAAGTGATCCGCGAGCGTCTGAAAAACGCCCGTCTGGATGACACGTCCAGCGAGTTTAATACCCAGCGTGTTGAGTGTCTGGAGCTGGATAACCTGATGGAAACCGCCTACGCCACTGCCGTATCAGCCAACTTCCGGACGGAAAGCCGCGGCGCGCATAGCCGCTTCGATTTCCCGGAGCGTGATGATGCCAACTGGTTGTGTCATACCCTGTATCAACCGCAAACGGAATCCATGACGCGCCGAAGCGTCAATATGGAACCGAAACTGCGTCCGGCGTTCCCGCCGAAGATTCGTACTTATTAATTGCGGAGACAGGATGATGAAACTCGAATTTTCGATTTATCGTTATAACCCGGATGTCGATAACGCTCCGCGTATGCAGGACTACACCCTGGAAGGCGAAGAAGGGCGTGACATGATGCTGCTGGATGCGTTAATCCAGCTTAAAGAAAAAGATCCCAGCCTTTCTTTCCGCCGTTCCTGCCGCGAAGGCGTGTGTGGTTCTGATGGTTTGAATATGAACGGTAAGAATGGTCTGGCCTGTATTACCCCTATTTCGGCGCTGACTCAGCCGGGTAAGAAGATTGTGATTCGCCCGCTACCCGGTTTGCCGGTGATCCGCGATTTGGTGGTAGACATGGGGCAATTCTACGCACAATATGAGAAGATTAAGCCTTACTTATTGAATAATGGGCAAAATCCACCGGCTCGTGAGCATCTGCAGATGCCGGAGCAGCGTGAAAAACTCGATGGGCTGTATGAATGTATTCTTTGCGCCTGTTGCTCAACATCCTGCCCGTCATTCTGGTGGAACCCGGATAAGTTTATCGGTCCGGCGGGGCTGCTCGCGGCGTATCGATTCCTGATCGATAGTCGTGATACCGAGACCGACAGTCGTCTGGAAGGGATGAGCGATGCATTCAGCGTATTCCGCTGTCACAGCATTATGAACTGCGTCAGTGTATGTCCTAAGGGACTGAACCCGACGCGCGCTATCGGCCATATTAAGTCGATGCTGTTGCAGCGTAGCGCATAAGTAGTTGTAGTAGTTGCCGGATGGCGACGTACCGTCTTATCCGGCCTACGGGTTACGTATTCTGTAGGCCTGATAAGCCAGGCGCCATCGGGCAATAGAAGTGCAGGAAACCTCTAAAAACTGCCATATGATTAGTAATAATCGAGATGTTCAGAGCGAGACAAGGCGCGGTCTGAACGAATCTTCGGGAGCATAGTTAACTATGTGACCGGAGTGAGCGAAGGCCGCAACGCAGTCGTAGCCTGAACAGCGAAGATTATTAGACAGTTTTTAAAGGTTCCTTAGCGGACGCAGATGACACGACAGTCCGCAACAAGTGAACCCCGGCACGCATACAGCGTATGCGTGGTTAGTATCCACGGCGAAATACTCGTCATAGATCACGTTGCATGTGCGTTGGCTGCACTTGCTCACCCCGGTCACTTACTGGATGTAAGCTCCCAGGGATTCGCAAGCTTGCCGCCTTCCTGAAACGTGACCTATTTAGAGTATTAAATAAGCAGAAAAGATGCTTAAGGGATCACGATGCAGAACAGCGCTTTGAAAGCCTGGTTGGACTCTTCTTACCTCTCTGGTTCGAATCAGAGCTGGATAGAACAGCTCTATGAAGACTTCTTAACCGATCCTGACTCGGTAGACGCTAACTGGCGTTTGACGTTCCAGCAGTTACCTGGTACCGGAGTCAAACCGGATCAACTCCATTCAAAAACACGTGAATATTTCCGGCGGCAGGCGTTGGCTGGCTCACGTCACTCTTCTACGATTTCCGACCCTGACACCAATGTGAAGCAGGTTAAAGTCCTGCAGCTTATCAACGCTTATCGTTTCCGTGGCCATCAGCATGCAAACCTCGATCCGCTGGGACTGTGGAAACAAGAACGCGTGGCGGATCTGGATCCTTCTTTCCATGATTTGACCGAGGCCGATTTCCAGGAAACCTTCAATGTCGGCTCCTTTGCCAGCGGCAAAGAGACGATGAAGCTGGGCGAGCTGCTCGACGCGCTCAAACAGACCTACTGCGGCCCGATTGGCGCTGAGTATATGCACATCACCAGCACCGAAGAGAAACGCTGGATCCAACAGCGCATCGAATCCGGTCGCGCGGCCTTTAGCGCTGACGAGAAAAAACGCTTCCTGAACGAGCTGACCGCCGCTGAAGGGCTGGAACGTTATCTGGGTGCCAAATTCCCGGGTGCGAAACGTTTCTCGCTCGAGGGGGGAGATGCGCTGATACCCATGCTGAAAGAGATGGTTCGCCATGCGGGTAACAGCGGCACTCGCGAAGTGGTGCTGGGGATGGCGCACCGCGGTCGCCTGAACGTGCTGATCAACGTACTGGGTAAAAAACCGCAGGATCTGTTCGACGAATTTGCCGGTAAGCATAAAGAACATCTGGGTACCGGCGACGTGAAGTATCACATGGGCTTCTCGTCAGATATCGAAACCGAAGGCGGTCTGGTTCACCTGGCGCTGGCGTTTAACCCATCGCATCTGGAAATTGTGAGCCCGGTGGTGATGGGCTCCGTGCGCGCCCGTCTGGACAGACTGGACGAACCGAGCAGCAACAAAGTGTTGCCGATCACTATTCACGGCGACGCCGCGGTGACCGGCCAGGGCGTGGTTCAGGAAACCCTGAACATGTCGAAAGCGCGCGGTTACGAAGTGGGCGGTACGGTACGTATCGTTATCAACAACCAGGTAGGTTTCACCACCTCTAACCCACTGGATGCTCGTTCAACGCCTTACTGCACCGATATCGGTAAAATGGTCCAGGCGCCGATTTTCCACGTCAATGCGGACGATCCGGAAGCCGTCGCTTTTGTGACCCGTCTGGCACTGGACTTCCGTAATACCTTTAAACGCGATGTGTTCATCGATCTGGTGTGCTACCGCCGTCACGGCCACAACGAAGCCGACGAGCCAAGCGCAACCCAGCCGCTGATGTACCAGAAAATCAAAAAGCATCCGACGCCGCGTAAAATCTACGCCGACAAACTGGAAGCTGATAAGGTCGCAACGCTGGAAGATGCCACCGAAATGGTCAACCTCTATCGCGATGCGCTGGATGCAGGCGAATGCGTGGTGAAAGAGTGGCGTCCGATGAATATGCACTCGTTCACCTGGTCGCCGTATCTAAACCACGAATGGGATGAAGCATACCCGAACAAGGTAGAAATGAAGCGCCTGCAGGAGCTGGCAAAACGTATCAGCACCGTGCCGGAAGCCATTGAAATGCAGTCTCGCGTGGCGAAAATTTATGGCGACCGTCAGGCAATGGCGGCAGGCGAGAAATTGTTTGACTGGGGCGGCGCGGAAAATCTGGCTTACGCCACGCTGGTCGATGAAGGCATTCCGGTGCGCCTGTCCGGGGAAGACTCCGGTCGCGGCACCTTCTTCCATCGTCATGCGGTGATCCACAACCAGACGAACGGCTCAACGTATACGCCGTTGCAGCATATTCACAGCGGTCAGGGACAGTTTAAAGTCTGGGACTCCGTGCTGTCTGAAGAAGCGGTACTGGCTTTTGAATACGGTTATGCCACGGCGGAACCACGTACCCTGACTATCTGGGAAGCGCAGTTTGGCGATTTTGCCAACGGCGCGCAGGTAGTGATTGACCAGTTCATCTCCTCCGGCGAGCAGAAATGGGGCCGGATGTGCGGTCTGGTGATGCTGTTGCCGCATGGCTATGAAGGGCAGGGGCCGGAGCACTCCTCCGCGCGTCTGGAACGTTATCTGCAACTTTGCGCCGAGCAGAATATGCAGGTTTGCGTGCCGTCCACCCCGGCGCAGGTCTACCATATGCTGCGCCGTCAGGCGCTGCGCGGGATGCGTCGTCCGCTGGTGGTGATGTCGCCGAAATCGCTGCTGCGTCACCCGCTGGCGGTTTCCACGCTTGATGAACTGGCGAACGGTTCCTTCCAGCCGGCCATTGGCGAAATTGACGAGCTGGACCCTAAAGCCGTAAAACGCGTGGTAATGTGTTCTGGTAAGGTTTATTACGACCTGCTGGAACAACGGCGCAAAAACGACCAGAAAGATGTCGCTATCGTGCGCATCGAACAGCTCTATCCGTTCCCGCATAAAGCGGTGCAGGAAGCGCTGCAACCATACGCTCACGTCCATGATTTTGTCTGGTGCCAGGAAGAGCCGCTCAACCAGGGCGCATGGTACTGCAGTCAGCATCATTTCCGTGAAGTGATTCCGTTTGGGGCCGCTCTGCGTTATGCAGGTCGCCCGGCCTCCGCCTCTCCGGCGGTAGGGTATATGTCCGTTCACCAGAAACAGCAACAAGATCTGGTTAATGACGCGCTGAACGTCGATTAAATAAAGGATAAATAATGAGTAGCGTAGATATTCTTGTTCCCGACCTGCCTGAGTCCGTAGCGGACGCGACCGTCGCCACCTGGCATAAAAAACCGGGCGATGCGGTTGTTCGTGACGAAGTGCTGGTAGAAATCGAAACTGACAAAGTGGTACTGGAAGTACCGGCATCAGCGGACGGCATTCTGGATGCGGTTCTGGAAGAGGAGGGGACGACTGTCACCTCTCGCCAGATCCTGGGTCGCCTGCGTGAAGGCAACAGCGCGGGTAAAGAGACCAGCGCGAAATCTGAAGAGAAAGCGTCTACGCCGGCACAGCGCCAGCAGGCGTCGCTGGAAGAACAAAACAACGATGCGCTCAGCCCGGCGATCCGTCGCCTGCTGGCTGAACACAATCTGGAAGCCAGCGCCATTAAAGGCACTGGTGTGGGTGGGCGTCTGACCCGTGAAGATGTGGAAAAACATCTGGCGAAAGGCGAGTCTAAAGCACCTGTTGTTGAACCTGCAGCACAACCCGCTCTGGGCGCGCGCGGCGAAAAACGCGTGCCAATGACCCGCCTGCGCAAGCGCGTGGCCGAGCGTCTGCTGGAAGCGAAAAATTCTACCGCCATGCTGACGACCTTCAATGAAGTCAACATGAAGCCGATTATGGATTTGCGTAAGCAGTATGGCGAAGTGTTTGAAAAACGTCATGGTATCCGCCTGGGCTTTATGTCCTTCTACGTGAAAGCGGTAGTGGAAGCGCTGAAGCGTTATCCGGAAGTGAACGCCTCTATCGACGGCGATGACGTGGTGTATCACAACTACTTTGATGTGAGCATGGCGGTGTCTACGCCGCGCGGCCTGGTCACGCCGGTCCTGCGTGACGTGGATACGCTGGGCATGGCTGACATTGAGAAAAAAATTAAAGAACTGGCTGTCAAAGGCCGCGACGGCAAGCTGACCGTAGAAGACCTGACCGGTGGTAACTTCACCATCACCAACGGTGGTGTGTTCGGTTCCCTGATGTCTACGCCTATCATCAACCCACCGCAGAGCGCAATTCTGGGTATGCACGCTATCAAAGATCGTCCGATGGCAGTGAATGGTCAGGTTGAGATCCTGCCGATGATGTACCTGGCGCTCTCTTACGATCATCGCCTGATCGATGGTCGCGAATCCGTGGGCTTCCTGGTCACCATCAAAGAGTTGCTGGAAGATCCGACCCGTCTGCTGTTGGACGTGTAGTCAGCAAGAGCATCACCTGCTACCTGTAGGCCGGACAAGGCGTTCACGCCGCCATCCGGCGATGGTGTAATGCCTGATGGCGCGCAGCTTTCAGGCCTACAGGTCTAAAGATAACGATTACCTGAAGGATGGACAGAACACATGAACTTACATGAATATCAGGCAAAACAACTTTTTGCCCGCTATGGCTTACCGGCGCCGGTGGGTTATGCCTGTACTACTCCGCGTGAAGCCGAAGAAGCCGCGTCTAAAATCGGTGCCGGCCCGTGGGTAGTGAAATGTCAGGTTCACGCTGGCGGCCGCGGCAAAGCGGGCGGTGTGAAGGTAGTAAAAAGCAAAGAAGAGATTCGCGCCTTCGCGGAAAACTGGCTGGGCAAACGTCTGGTGACCTATCAAACAGACGCTAATGGCCAACCGGTAAACCAGATTCTGGTTGAAGCGGCGACCGACATCGGCAAAGAACTGTACCTCGGCGCGGTAGTTGACCGTAGTTCTCGTCGCGTGGTCTTTATGGCGTCTACCGAAGGCGGCGTAGAGATCGAAAAAGTCGCGGAGGAAACCCCGCATCTGATCCATAAAGTCGCGCTCGATCCGCTGACCGGCCCGATGCCGTATCAGGGACGGGAACTGGCGTTCAAATTGGGTCTGGAAGGTAAACTGGTGCAGCAGTTCACCAAAATCTTTATGGGCCTGGCAACCATTTTCCTTGAGCGCGACCTGGCGCTAATCGAAATTAATCCGCTGGTGATCACTAAGCAGGGCGATCTGATTTGCCTCGACGGCAAGCTGGGCGCTGACGGCAACGCGCTGTTCCGCCAGCCGGATCTGCGTGAAATGCGTGACCAGTCTCAGGAAGATCCGCGTGAAGCGCAGGCGGCGCAGTGGGAACTGAACTACGTCGCGCTGGACGGCAACATCGGTTGCATGGTGAACGGCGCGGGCCTGGCGATGGGCACCATGGACATCGTTAAGCTGCATGGCGGCGAACCGGCTAACTTCCTTGACGTGGGCGGCGGCGCAACCAAAGAGCGCGTCACCGAAGCGTTTAAAATCATCCTCTCGGATGACAACGTGAAAGCGGTTCTGGTTAACATCTTCGGCGGTATCGTCCGTTGTGACCTGATTGCCGACGGTATCATCGGCGCGGTGGAAGAAGTGGGCGTGAATGTTCCGGTGGTGGTGCGTCTGGAAGGCAACAACGCTGAACTCGGCGCGAAGAAACTGGCTGACAGTGGCCTGAATATTATTGCAGCGAAAAGTCTGACGGATGCAGCTCAGCAGGTTGTTGCCGCAGTGGAGGGGAAATAATGTCCGTTTTAATTAATAAAGATACCAAGGTTATCTGCCAGGGCTTCACCGGTAGCCAGGGGACTTTCCACTCCGAACAGGCGATTGCTTACGGTACGCAGATGGTCGGCGGCGTAACGCCGGGCAAAGGCGGCACCACGCATCTGGGTCTGCCGGTGTTCAACACCGTGCGCGAAGCGGTAGAAGCTACCGGTGCGACCGCATCCGTTATCTACGTGCCGGCGCCGTTCTGCAAAGACTCCATTCTGGAAGCGATCGACGCAGGCATCAAACTGATTATCACCATCACCGAAGGTATTCCGACGCTGGATATGCTGACCGTGAAAGTGAAGCTGGACGAAGCGGGCGTACGCATGATCGGCCCGAACTGCCCAGGTGTGATCACCCCGGGCGAATGCAAAATCGGCATCATGCCGGGTCACATTCATAAGCCGGGTAAAGTGGGTATCGTTTCCCGTTCCGGCACGCTGACCTATGAAGCGGTTAAGCAGACCACCGACTACGGTTTCGGCCAGTCCACCTGCGTGGGTATCGGCGGCGACCCGATTCCGGGCTCTAACTTCATCGACATCCTGAAGCTGTTCCAGGAAGATCCGCAGACTGAAGCGATCGTGATGATCGGCGAGATCGGCGGTAGCGCAGAAGAAGAAGCGGCGGCTTATATTAAAGACCACGTGACCAAGCCGGTTGTTGGCTATATCGCGGGTGTTACCGCGCCGAAAGGCAAGCGTATGGGCCACGCTGGCGCCATCATTGCCGGTGGTAAAGGCACTGCGGATGAAAAATTCGCCGCGCTGGAAGCCGCGGGCGTGAAAACCGTTCGCAGCCTGGCCGATATCGGCGAAGCGCTGAAAGCAATTATAAAATAAAACTCGCTGTTCCTGCGGGAACAGATAAATGTCCGTTTTCGACATGGTTGGCCACCTTTACGGTGGCCTTTTTTATGGCTTTATTGTTTGTGGCAAAGTACGGGTGAAGCATCCGGGATATAAAATTATTGGCTTTGTAAATATTGAACTATAGGAAAATGATGCCTCATTAAAAAAACATGGTGGAGTCTAAAAATAATTGATAATAACCGTCTGGCAGCGGCAGTAAATTTACTCAGTTTGCTGGTTAACTCTTTTTCAGCAAATACAGATGCTGTCTTAGTGAAAGACCTGCCGACCTCACTGGAGACGGATTATGCGCTTTCCGCCATGAAAAAAACGCATCGCAGCATTACACTATGTTGACGCTAACCTCTATAGTAAATTGACGCTTGACTCTGTGGCCGCGCATGTTTGCCTGAGCGCGAACTACATGTCTCCTCAGATGTATCGCGCTTACACAGACTGCTTGTTTAATGGCAGAATAAAACAGCTATTTTAATCATAAGAGTACCGACATTATTTCCATGAAGTATTAAAGATATCGTTTAATAAATTATATGAACTTTTGCTGGTTAAAAGAGGTTAACTTTAAAAATTATTAAGAACTTATTGACACTATTCGTTCGTGATTAATCATGTTTAAAGGGTATTTATGGCTGCGAATAAACAGAATTATCACTATGAGTGACGTAGAAATTGAGGGTGAATCTGTGAAGGTGATAACAGAATCTTCGCTATAATAATTATAGAGAGGTAAATACGGTGTTATTGAAATAAAAAAAAGTAGCGAATAAAATGTTTGTTTCTGGTTATCTGGAAAGCTTATTAGCGATAATTAAGGCGATAACCTGGCAAGATGATCCTGGCCGTTAGTCGTCGGGAAAGGGAAGTTGGGGCAGGGTAATCCCGGTGGGATGATGGCGCGTGTGCAATGAGATAGTTTCTTTGCGGTGTTAATTATAAGTAAAATAAAAATAGACTAAATGTATAAAATAATAAGTGTTGATAACCTACAGAAAAAATCTGTGAGCTATTTAGCAATAATTGAACATCAATGTGGAATGTTTTTTACTGGATGAGGGGCAGTAAAAAACGCACAAAATGTTTAGCCTTACCGAATAAGCCTCTTTTTACAGGGGGTCTGAAATTACTCTTTGCAAAAACAAAAAGTTAACAAAAAATTCACCATGCATTCAATGAATAAACATTATTAACATTAACTTCAAAAATTGATTTTAATCAATATTTAAATGTTGGAAAAGAGCATCAAAACTGGTTAAATTGTCCGTGATCAAATTCCCTGAAAAGCGATAGATTAGCCATAAATTGATCGCTGTCGAAAAAAGCAAATCTGACCCACTAAAAACCTGTTTATTGTAAGGGTTTTACGGCGTAATATATTTGCGGGATCAATTTGGGTTTTTTATTAACATGTTTGTAACCTTTCATCATTACTGTTTCCTTCCCGAGGGGATAGTACGATGGAAGGCCGCAAATAAATTTGTATTGGGGCATGCGTGTGACCCTTTCTAACGGGGTTCACTCTCGGAGTCTTCATGCGATGAGCAAGGAGTCATGATGTTAGATATAGTCGAACTGTCGCGCTTACAGTTTGCCTTGACCGCGATGTACCACTTCCTGTTTGTGCCGCTAACGCTCGGTATGGCGTTCCTGCTGGCCATTATGGAAACGGTATACGTCCTTTCCGGCAAACAGATTTATAAAGATATGACCAAGTTCTGGGGCAAGTTGTTTGGTATCAACTTTGCTCTGGGTGTGGCTACCGGTTTGACCATGGAGTTCCAGTTCGGGACAAACTGGTCGTACTACTCCCACTATGTTGGGGACATCTTCGGTGCGCCGCTGGCCATCGAAGGTTTGATGGCCTTCTTCCTCGAATCCACCTTTGTAGGTCTGTTCTTCTTCGGCTGGGATCGTCTGAGTAAAGTTCAGCATATGTGCGTCACCTGGCTGGTGGCTCTGGGGTCCAACCTCTCCGCGTTGTGGATTCTGGTAGCGAACGGCTGGATGCAAAACCCAATCGCTGCGGATTTCAATTTCGAAACCATGCGTATGGAAATGGTGAGCTTCTCTGAACTGGTGCTGAACCCGGTAGCACAGGTGAAATTTGTTCACACTGTGGCGTCCGGCTATGTCACCGGCGCGATGTTCATCCTCGGTATCAGCGCTTACTACATGCTGAAAGGTCGTGACTTCGCCTTTGCTAAACGCTCCTTTGCTATTGCCGCCAGCTTCGGTATGGCTGCCGTACTGTCCGTTATCGTACTCGGCGACGAATCCGGTTACGAAATGGGCGACGTGCAGAAAACCAAGCTCGCTGCGATTGAAGCTGAATGGGAAACGCAACCTGCTCCGGCCTCCTTTACCTTGTTCGGTATTCCTGACCAGGACAAACAGGAAAACCATCTGGCGATTCAGATCCCTTATGCGCTCGGTATTATCGCTACGCGTTCCGTGGACACGCCGGTTATTGGCCTGAAAGATCTCATGGTTCAGCATGAAGAGCGTATCCGTAACGGGATGAAAGCCTATGAACTGCTGGAGCAGCTGCGCGCCGGTTCTACCGACCAGGCCGTTCGCGACCAGTTCAACAGCATGAAGAAAGATCTCGGTTACGGCCTGCTGCTGAAACGCTATACGCCTAATGTGACTGACGCGACCGAAGCGCAGATCCAGCAAGCGACGAAAGATTCCATTCCTCGCGTTGCGCCGCTGTACTTCGCTTTCCGTATCATGGTGGCGTGCGGCTTCCTGCTGCTGGCGATCATCGCACTTTCCTTCTGGAGCGTGATTCGTAACCGCATCGGTGAGAAAAAATGGCTGTTGCGCGCGGCGCTGTACGGTATTCCACTGCCGTGGATTGCGGTTGAAGCAGGTTGGTTCGTCGCCGAGTATGGTCGTCAGCCGTGGGCGATCGGCGAAGTGTTGCCGACAGCCGTGGCGAACTCATCGCTGACCGTGGGCGATCTGCTGTTCTCCATGTTCCTGATTTGCGGCCTGTATACCCTGTTCCTGGTGGCAGAATTGTTCCTGATGTTCAAATTTGCACGCCTTGGCCCAAGCAGCCTGAAAACCGGTCGCTATCACTTTGAGCAGTCCACCGTGACTTCTCAGCCGGCACGCTAAGACAGGAGTCGTCAAATGATCGATTATGAAGTACTACGTTTTATCTGGTGGCTGCTGGTTGGCATTTTGCTAATTGGTTTCGCTGTCACCGATGGGTTCGACATGGGGGTGGGGATGCTCACCCGTTTCCTCGGTCGTAACGACACCGAACGTCGAATTATGATTAACTCTATCGCCCCACACTGGGACGGTAACCAGGTGTGGTTGATCACCGCGGGCGGCGCGTTGTTTGCTGCCTGGCCGATGGTTTACGCTGCGGCGTTCTCCGGTTTCTATGTGGCGATGATCCTGGTGCTGGCGTCTTTGTTCTTCCGTCCGGTCGGTTTTGATTACCGTTCTAAGATTGAAGACCCGCGCTGGCGCAACATGTGGGACTGGGGCGTGTTCATCGGTAGCTTTGTGCCGCCGCTGGTGATTGGCGTGGCCTTTGGCAACCTGTTGCAGGGCGTACCGTTCCACGTGGATGAGTATCTGCGTCTGTACTACACCGGTAACTTCTTCCAGTTGCTGAACCCGTTTGGTTTGCTGGCGGGCATCGTAAGCGTAGGGATGATCATCACGCAGGGGGCGACTTACCTGCAAATGCGTACCGTTGGCGAACTGCACCTGCGCGCGCGCGCCACCTCGCAGATTGCGGCGCTGGTGACATTAGTGTGCTTTGCGCTGGCGGGCGTTTGGGTAATGTATGGTATTGATGGTTATGTCGTGACATCCGCGATTGACCATCATGCCGCCTCTAACCCGCTGACTAAAGAAGTGGCGCGTGAAGCTGGCGCCTGGCTGGTGAACTTTAATAATGCTCCGATCCTGTGGTTGGTTCCGGCTCTGGGCGTGGTTCTGCCGCTGCTGACTATCCTGACTTCCCGTATGGAGAAAGGCGCGTGGGCATTCCTGTTCTCTTCGCTGACCCTGGCCTGCATTATTCTGACGGCGGGTATCGCTATGTTCCCATTTGTGATGCCGTCCAGCACGATGATGAATGCCAGCCTGACCATGTGGGATGCGACATCCAGCCAGATGACGCTGAACCTGATGACCTGGGTTGCGGCGGTGTTCGTACCGATCATTCTGATCTACACCAGCTGGTGTTACTGGAAAATGTTCGGTCGTATCACTAAAGAACATATTGAAAGCAACACCCACTCTCTGTACTAAGTAAGGAGCTTAAAATGTGGTATTTCGCATGGATTCTGGGAACGCTTCTTGCCTGTGCATTCGGGATCATTACCGCCCTGGCGCTTGAGCACGTTGAAGCGGGTAAAACCGGTCAAGAAGAAAGCTAATGACCCATATTATCGCAAAACTGTATGCGGTAATGGACAAGCGCCCGTTAAGGGCGCTTTCCTTCGTGATGGCGATAGTGCTGGCAGGATGTATGTTCTGGGACCCGTCACGGTTTGCCGCCAGGACCAGCACGCTTGAAATCTGGCACGGATTATTGCTGATGTGGGCGGTTTGCGCAGGCATAATCCACGGCGTGGGTTTTCGCCCTGAATCCGTACACTGGCAAGGGATTTTTTGTCCGCTCCTTGCGGATATCGTCCTTATCGTCGGCCTGATTTTCTTCTTCTTGTGAATAAGAAACCTCCTTAAAAATATAGGGGCTTGCATAAGCCCATATATTTTTACTCTCCCTTAACTTCCCCCCATTCCCAAGCCTCATTCCCGCGCGTATAGTAGCAACGTTTAAAAGCTCTACTTTTGTTGCATTACCGGGATGTAAAGTGAATACAAGGCGATATACAACGGCATTCTTGAGGCATTACGGCGGCAAGCGGATGACGCCAACAAAGAGGCTGCAGGGATGAATAAGTATATGTTTCGATGGCCAATTCGAGTTTATTACGAAGACACGGACGCCGGCGGTGTGGTTTATCACGCCAGCTATGTCGCTTTTTATGAAAGAGCGCGCACGGAGATGCTGCGTCACCATCACTTCAGCCAACAGGTGCTGCTGGCGGAGCGGGTCGCCTTTGTGGTGCGCAAGATGACGCTGGAATACTATGCGCCTGCGCGGCTCGACGATATGCTTGAAGTTCAAACAGAAATTACGTCAATGCGTGGCACCGCTTTGGTTTTCACGCAACGCATTGTCAACGCAGAGAACACGCTGCTAAATGAAGCAGAGGTTCTGATTGTTTGCGTTGATCCACTCAAAATGAAGCCTCGTGCGCTTCCTAAGTCTATTGTCGCGGAGTTTAAGCAGTGACTGACATGAATATCCTTGATTTGTTCCTGAAGGCAAGCCTTCTGGTTAAACTTATCATGTTGATTTTGATTGGTTTTTCAATAGCATCCTGGGCCATCATTATCCAGCGAACGCGTATCCTGAACGCCGCTGCGCGTGAGGCGGAAGCGTTTGAAGATAAATTCTGGTCCGGAATCGAACTATCGCGTCTGTACCAGGAAAGCCAGGGGAGACGCGATAGTCTGTCGGGCTCGGAACAAATCTTTTATAGCGGGTTCAAAGAGTTTGTCCGGCTCCATCGCGCCAACAGCCATGCACCGGAGGCCGTGGTAGAGGGGGCGTCGCGTGCGATGCGCATCTCCATGAACCGAGAGCTGGAAACGCTGGAAACGCATATCCCGTTTCTTGGCACGGTAGGCTCTATCAGTCCTTATATCGGTCTGTTTGGCACCGTATGGGGGATTATGCATGCGTTTATCGCCCTGGGCGCGGTGAAACAGGCTACTCTGCAAATGGTTGCGCCGGGTATTGCCGAAGCATTGATTGCCACGGCGATTGGTTTGTTTGCCGCCATCCCTGCGGTTATGGCTTACAACCGACTGAATCAGCGCGTGAACAAGCTGGAACTGAATTACGACAACTTTATGGAAGAGTTCACCGCGATTCTGCACCGCCAGGCGTTTACCGTAAGCGAAAGCAACAAGGGGTAAGCCATGGCCAGAACGCGTGGACGAGGTCGTCGCGAACTTAAGTCCGAAATCAATATTGTACCGCTGCTCGACGTACTGTTGGTGCTGCTGCTGATCTTTATGGCAACCGCGCCGATCATTACCCAGAGCGTGGAGGTCGACTTGCCGGAGGCGAATCAGTCGCAAGCGGTCAGTAGTAACGACGATCCACCGGTCATTATTGAGGTTTCCGGAGTAGGGCAATACAGCGTAGTGGTTGATAAAGATCGAATGGATCAACTGCCGTCTGAACAGGTGATCGCAGAAGTAAAGCGTCATCTGCAGGCTAATCCGAAAACAGTCTTTTTAATCGGCGGCGCGAAAGAGGTGCCGTACGATGAAATAATTAAAGCGCTGAACTTGTTACACAGCGCGGGCGTAAAATCGGTTGGCTTAATGACGCAGCCAATCTGAAGTCTGCGTCCCGTTGGCTTGAAAGACGGCGAGTAACAGGCGAACAGTTTTTTGGGAACCGAGAGTGTCAAAGGCAACCGAACAAAACGACAAGCTCAAACGGGCGATAATTATTTCAGCCGTGCTGCATATCATCTTATTTGCAGTGCTGATCTGGAGTTCGTTTGATGAGCATATAGAGGCTTCTGCCGGCGGCGGCGGCGGTTCCGCTATCGACGCGGTGATGGTCGATCCTGGCGCCGTTGTGCAGCAGTACAACCGTCAGCAGGATCAACAGGCCAGCGCCAGACGCGCGGAAGAAGAGCGTAAAAAGCTGCAACAGCAGCAAGCAGAGGAGCTGCAGCAGAAGCAGGCTGCCGAACAGGAGCGGTTGAAACAACTTGAGAAAGAACGTTTAGCGGCTCAGGAGCAGCAAAAGCAGGCTGAAGAAGCGGCAAAACTGGCGCAACAGCAGCAGCAACAGGCCGAAGAAGCGGCGAAAGCGGCGGCGGACGCGAAGAAAAAAGCAGAGGCCGAAGCGGCGAAAGCGGCGGCGGACGCGAAGAAGAAAGCAGAGGCCGAAGCGGCGAAAGCGGCGGCGGATGCGAAGAAGAAAGCAGAGGCCGAAGCGGCGAAAGCGGCGGCGGATGCGAAGAAGAAAGCAGAGGCCGAAGCGGCGAAAGCAGCGGCGGACGCGAAGAAGAAAGCGGAGGCCGAGGCGGCGAAAGCGGCGGCGGATGCGAAGAAGAAAGCAGAGGCCGAGGCGGCGAAAGCGGAGGCGAAGAAGAAAGCGGATGCCGAGGCGGCGAAAGCAGCGGCGGACGCTAAGAAGAAAGCGGCTGCCGAAAAAGCGGCCGCCGCAGAAGGCGTCGACGATCTGCTTGGCGATCTCAGCTCGGGTAAGAATGCGCCGAAAACCGGCGGCGGCGCGAAAGGGAATGGTCAGCCATCGAAAGATAGCGGTACATCGGGCGCTAACGGTGGGGCGACAGGCGCTGATATCAGCGCCTACGCGAAACAGATTCAGGTTGCCATTCAGAGCCGTCTGTATGATGCGAGCCTGTACCAGGGCAAACAATGTGTCTTGCATATTAGCCTGGCGCCGGATGGCTCATTAAAAAGCATTACGTCTGAGGGCGGCGATCCGGCGCTTTGTCAGGCGGCGTTAATGGCGGCAAAAACCGCGAAAATTCCTAAACCGCCAAGCCAGGCTGTTTATGAGAAAATAAAGGATGCCAAACTAGACTTTAAACTGTAGATACTTTTCTTTATGGAAGTTGGAGCAGTTGAGTTGTTACTGGTCCTGGTGGTTTTGTGTATTTGAGTTTGTTAACATTCTGCTAAATTATCGTGGGTCGCAGGCCCAGGTATGGGAGATATGATGAAGCAGGCATTACGAGTAGCATTTGGTTTTCTGATGCTGTGGGCGGCGGTGCTGCACGCAGAAGTCCGTATCGAGATCACCCAGGGGGTGGACTCGGCGCGACCGATTGGCGTTGTGCCTTTTAAATGGGCCGGGCCGGGCGCTGCGCCTGAAGATATCGGCGGCATCGTGGCGGCAGATTTACGCAATAGCGGTAAATTTAATCCGTTAGACCGGTCCCGACTGCCGCAGCAGCCAGCCACCGCTCAGGAAGTTCAGCCTACCGCATGGTCTGCGCTGGGTATTGATGCCGTCGTCGTTGGACAGGTCACGCCGAATCCGGACGGTTCCTACAATGTTGCTTATCAGCTGGTTGACACTGGCGGCGCGCCGGGGACTGTACTGGCGCAAAACTCTTATAAAGTGAACAAGCAGTGGCTGCGTTATGCAGGCCACACTGCCAGTGACGAAGTCTTTGAAAAACTGACGGGCATTAAGGGCGCATTCCGTACTCGTATCGCCTATGTGGTACAGACTAACGGCGGTCAGTTCCCGTATGAACTGCGTGTGTCGGATTACGATGGCTACAATCAGTTCGTAGTGCACCGTTCTCCGCAGCCGTTGATGTCTCCGGCGTGGTCTCCGGACGGCTCAAAACTGGCTTACGTGACATTTGAAAGCGGTCGCTCCGCGCTGGTTATCCAGACGCTGGCAAACGGCGCAGTGCGTCAGGTTGCGTCCTTCCCGCGTCACAACGGCGCGCCGGCCTTCTCGCCGGATGGGACGAAACTGGCGTTCGCGTTATCGAAAACCGGAAGTCTGAACCTGTACGTTATGGATCTCGCCTCCGGTCAGATTCGTCAGATAACGGACGGGCGTAGCAACAATACGGAGCCGACCTGGTTCCCGGACAGCCAGACTCTGGCCTTTACTTCTGACCAGGCTGGACGTCCGCAAGTGTATAAAATGAACATTAACGGCGGTGCGGCGCAGCGTATTACCTGGGAAGGTTCGCAAAACCAGGATGCGGATGTCAGCAGCGACGGTAAATTTATGGTAATGGTAAGCTCAAATAACGGGCAGCAGCACATTGCCAAACAAGATCTGGTGACGGGTGGCGTACAGGTTCTGTCGTCAACGTTCCTGGATGAAACGCCAAGTCTGGCACCTAACGGCACGATGGTAATCTACAGCTCTTCTCAGGGGATGGGATCTGTGCTGAATTTGGTTTCTACAGATGGGCGTTTCAAAGCGCGTCTTCCGGCAACTGATGGTCAGGTGAAATCGCCTGCCTGGTCGCCGTATCTGTGATAATAATTAATTGATTACTAAAGGAATTAAAGAAATGCAACTGAACAAAGTGCTGAAGGGCCTGATGATTGCCCTGCCTGTTATGGCAATCGCGGCATGTTCTTCCAACAAGAACGCCAGCAATGACGGTAGCGAAGGCGGCATGCTGAACGGCGCCGGCACTGGTATGGACGCTAACGGCAACGGCAACATGTCATCTGAAGAGCAAGCGCGTCTGCAGATGCAGCAGCTGCAGCAGAACAACATCGTTTACTTCGATCTCGACAAGTACGATATCCGTTCTGACTTCGCGGCAATGCTGGATGCGCACGCTAACTTCCTGCGTAGCAACCCGTCTTACAAAGTCACCGTAGAAGGTCACGCGGACGAACGTGGTACGCCTGAATACAACATCTCCCTGGGCGAACGTCGTGCTAACGCCGTTAAAATGTACCTGCAGGGTAAAGGTGTTTCCGCTGACCAGATCTCCATCGTTTCTTACGGTAAAGAAAAACCTGCCGTACTGGGCCACGACGAAGCGGCTTACGCTAAGAACCGTCGCGCTGTACTGGTTTACTAAGAGAATTGCATGAGCAGTAACTTCAGACATCACCTGTTGAGTCTGTCGTTACTGGTTGGCATAGCGGCCCCCTGGGCCGCTTTTGCTCAGGCGCCAATCAGTAGTGTCGGCTCAGGCTCGGTCGAAGACCGCGTCACTCAACTTGAGCGTATCTCTAACGCTCACAGCCAGCTTTTAACCCAACTTCAGCAGCAGCTCTCCGATAATCAGTCCGATATCGATTCTTTGCGCGGCCAAATCCAGGAAAATCAGTATCAACTTAATCAGGTGATGGAACGCCAGAAGCAAATTATGCTGCAGCTGGGGAGCTTAAATAATGGCGGCGCAGCGCAGCCAGCAGCTGGTGACCAGAGTGGGGCGGCAACCGCTGCGACCTCCGCTCCGGATGCCGGTATGGCAACCTCAGGGGCGCCGGTACAAAGTGGCGATGCGAATACCGATTACAATGCGGCAATTGCGCTGGTGCAGGATAAGTCTCGCCAGGATGATGCGATTGTGGCGTTTCAGAACTTCATCAAGAAATACCCTGATTCTACTTATCAGCCGAACGCCAATTACTGGCTGGGCCAGTTGAATTACAACAAGGGTAAAAAAGATGATGCCGCCTATTATTTCGCCTCGGTAGTAAAAAACTATCCTAAGTCGCCGAAGGCTGCGGACGCGATGTACAAAGTTGGCGTTATCATGCAGGACAAAGGTGATACGGCAAAAGCGAAAGCGGTTTATCAGCAGGTGATTAACAAATATCCTGGCACTGATGGCGCGAAACAGGCGCAAAAGCGTCTTAACGCGATGTAATGCGTACCATGCGACCAGAAAACGCCTTTTTTCTGGTCGCGTCGTGCGATTCCTAAGCAGTTGAGCCCCCTGCGTCGAAATTTTTGTTGCGCTCAAATCTGAAATCAGTAATATATGCCGCCGTTGCCACGGGATATTAAACAACTCGAAAGCAACGTAAAAGTGGGTCGTTAGCTCAGTTGGTAGAGCAGTTGACTTTTAATCAATTGGTCGCAGGTTCGAATCCTGCACGACCCACCAATCGTTCGGTGGAAACGAGAATAAAGCGTGAAGGATAACGTTGCATCAGCAACGGTGCCGTAGGGCGAGGCAAAGCCGAGTCATCCTGCACAACCCACCACTAACTTCGGTTAGTCAGTAATATCCAGCGTAGTATCGGGTGATTAGCTCAGCTGGGAGAGCACCTCCCTTACAAGGAGGGGGTCGGCGGTTCGATCCCGTCATCACCCACCACTCGGGTCGTTAGCTCAGTTGGTAGAGCAGTTGACTTTTAATCAATTGGTCGCAGGTTCGAATCCTGCACGACCCACCAATTTAACATCAAACTCAGATGTTGAACGTGAAGGATAACGTTGCGTCAGCAACCTGTAGGGCGAGGCGAAGCCGAGTCATCCTGCACGACCCACCATCTTTAGATGGTCTGAGTAAAATCTTTCAGGCAGCACCCGTATGGGTCGTTAGCTCAGTTGGTAGAGCAGTTGACTTTTAATCAATTGGTCGCAGGTTCGAATCCTGCACGACCCACCATCCTGAATGATTGAAGCAGTAACCCTTATCAAGGGGTCGTTAGCTCAGTTGGTAGAGCAGTTGACTTTTAATCAATTGGTCGCAGGTTCGAATCCTGCACGACCCACCAATGTAAAAAAGCGCCCTAAAGGCGCTTTTTTACTATCTGCAATATGGAAGATTCGAACCTGCCGCAGGTTTGGGTCTCACGCAGTGAGACAACGGAGCCGCTTGCGGCGACGGCCCGAAGGGCGAGCGAAGCGAGTCATCCTGCACGACCCACCAGTGTAAAAAGGCGCCCTAAAGGCGCCTTTTTGCTATCAGTCATTTCTTCCTTTATTCCATCCTCTCTCCTGGATCCAAATAGGTACGATTTCGGCTCTGTTCATTTCACAACACCTGATCAAATATACATGTACACATGACTGTTGGAGGGAATTCTGATGGCAGAAAATTTGCGGCAATTACTTAGTTTTCTTCTGAAGGCGAAACAATGCACCTACGCAAGTTCGGGTGGCATCACAAACAAAGTTTCTCCATTTAACGGAGCAAAAATCCTGGAGTACGAAGAAGGTGAGCTGTTTTATCGGGATCTCTATTTTGGTTCCCTGCAGTTCACTGGTCAGGAGGTTATTTACCAAAAGGGGAATTCTGTTTGGTCGATGAGTTATTCCGGTAAGTGTTCCAAAGGAGTTAGCCCCGAAATCATCTATGATTTTTTACGACAGGCATTATTAAAATCGACTTTAGAAGCGCCGTTCCGAGGGCCGCTGACTCTTTACGGAGATAATGGGCTTCACTATACCAATCTCTATACAGGCAATATTGATTTCTTTAGCGGGCACGAACAGATCTGGCAGAACGAAGTTCTCGCCTACCAACTCCATTATTCTGGCGGATGGATAGATTAGGGTCACGCGGAATCGGTGCGAAGCACCGATTCCAGAAGGGAACAAAATTCATCACGACATTTCTCCCACAATCGGCTATCTTGTTTAGCATATAAAACATAATTCCGTGGTGATGGTGAATTCACACCTTAAACCGCGTATTTCGTTAAGTCAGTAAAACGAGAAGCCACGATGAGCGTAATGTTTGACCCGCAAGCAACGATTTACCCGTTCCCGCCGAAACCAACGCCATTGAACGACGATGAAAAGCAATTTTATCGTGAGAAAATCAAACGACTCCTCAGCGAACGGGATGCGGTGATGGTGGCGCACTACTACACCGATCCGGAAATTCAACAGTTGGCAGAAGAAACCGGCGGCTGTATTTCCGACTCGCTGGAAATGGCCCGTTTCGGCGCGAAGCACGCCGCATCCACGTTACTGGTAGCGGGCGTACGGTTTATGGGGGAAACCGCCAAAATCCTCAGCCCGGAAAAAACCATTCTTATGCCTACCCTGGCGGCGGAATGTTCGCTGGATTTAGGCTGCCCAATAGACGAATTTAGCGCTTTTTGTGATGCGCATCCTGACAGAACCGTAGTGGTCTATGCTAACACCTCGGCTGCTGTTAAAGCGCGTGCGGACTGGGTTGTGACCTCCAGTATCGCCGTAGAACTGATTGAGCATCTGGATAGTTTGGGGGAAAAAATTATCTGGGCGCCGGACAGACACCTGGGGAATTACGTGCAAAAACAGACCGGGGCCGATGTACTGTGCTGGCAAGGGGCGTGTATCGTGCATGACGAGTTTAAAACCCAGGCGTTGACCCGTTTAAAAAAAATCTATCCCGATGCCGCTCTTCTGGTTCACCCTGAATCGCCGCAGTCCATTGTCGAGATGGCCGATGCGGTGGGCTCCACCAGTCAGCTTATTAAGGCGGCAAAAACGCTGCCGCACAGACAGCTTATCGTGGCGACCGATCGCGGCATCTTCTACAAAATGCAGCAGGCGGTGCCTGAAAAAGAGCTGCTTGAAGCGCCCACGGCTGGCGAGGGGGCGACCTGCCGTAGCTGCGCGCACTGTCCGTGGATGGCGATGAATGGCCTGAAAGCCATTGCTGAAGGGCTGGAGCAGGGAGGCGCGGCGCATGAAATACAGGTTGATGCGGCGCTACGCGAGGGCGCATTACTGCCCCTCAACCGAATGCTGGATTTTGCGACTACACTTCGGGCGTAAAGACGGAAATCTTTGGGGGAGAGAATGGATTTTTTTAGTACGCACAACATACTGATTCATATTCCGATTGGCGCTGGCGGGTACGATCTCTCGTGGATCGAAGCGGTAGGGACCATCGCCGGCCTGCTCTGTATTTGGCTTGCCAGTCTGGAGAAGATCAGCAACTACTTTTTTGGACTGGTTAACGTCACCCTGTTTGCGATTATTTTCTTTCAGATCCAGCTTTATGCCAGCCTGTTGCTGCAACTCTTTTTCTTTGCCGCCAATATTTATGGCTGGTATGCGTGGTCGCGGCAAACAAAGGATAATCAAGCCGAGCTTAAAATCCGCTGGCTGCCGTTGCCAAAAGCAATGGCATGGCTGGCGATATGTGTGATAGCTATCGGTTTGATGACGCGATATATCGATCCCGTATTCGCCGTCCTGACGCGCGTGGCCGTCGCCATTATGCAGATGCTGGGGTTACAGGTGACAATGCCCGTACTGCAACCGGACGCTTTCCCGTTCTGGGACTCTTGCATGATGGTGCTGTCTATCGCGGCGATGATTCTGATGACACGCAAATATGTCGAAAACTGGCTCCTGTGGGTGATAATCAACGTAATCAGTGTGGTGATTTTTGCTTTGCAGGGCGTCTATGCGATGTCGCTGGAATATCTGATCCTGACATTTATCGCCGTGAACGGTAGCCGCCTGTGGATAAACAGCGCGCGGGAGCGAGGATCGCGCGCTCTTTCCCGTTAATGGTGATGAACATGCCCGGATGGCGTCTGATTCAGATGACAGTCCGGGCCGTGGCACACTTGATACTCCATTTGAATCGTAGCGTGCGCAATATGGTATTCGTGCATCAGGAAATCCTGGATACGTTCCAGCAGCGCATCATGGTCGTGTGGCGGAATGACCTGAGCGTGCAATGTCATGACCGGTTTTTCGCCGACCATCCAGACATGCACATGGTGTACGTTGCGGACTTCGGGGATTTCCCGGCTTAAATGGCGCTGTAAGGCATTAATATCCAGTGAAACCGGCGCGCCTTCCAGCAATTCGTTGACGCTATCTTTTAACAAACGCCAGGCGCTGCGTAACACCAGTACCGAAACCAGAATAGAGAGAATCGGGTCCGCTGGCGTCCAGCCCGTCCAGATAATGATCAGCGCGGCGACTATTGCGCCGACGGAACCCAGCAAATCGCCCATCACATGTAGCGCGGCAGCGCGCACGTTCAGGTTTTTTTCATCGCTTCCCCGATGGAGAATCCAGAACGCAAACAGGTTCGCCAGCAGACCCGCGACCGCAATCACCATCATCAGATTACC
The DNA here is from genome assembly GCF_026247685.1 of Salmonella sp. 2018103. Classification (NCBI taxonomy): domain Bacteria; kingdom Pseudomonadati; phylum Pseudomonadota; class Gammaproteobacteria; order Enterobacterales; family Enterobacteriaceae; genus Salmonella; species Salmonella sp. 2018103. The sequence goes on along the minus strand of NZ_CP111029.1, from coordinate 3,043,937 downwards.
CGCCACCGGACGTGGCGTGTAAAAGCGCTCTATCGCTTCCCAGACAATGAGAAGGGTAATGACCACCAACGCAATGGCATTCACAAAGGCCGCCAGTGTGGTGAGTCTTAGCCAGCCAAAAGTGTGGCGAACAGTCGGGGGGCGACGGGAAAATTGAACCGCCAGCAGCGCAAAGAGAAGGGCCGCCGCGTCGGTGAGCATATGTCCCGCATCCGCCAACAACGCCAGAGAGCCGGAGAGTATCCCGCCCACCACCTCAAGGAGCATAAATCCGGCAGTGACGATAAAGGCGAAAAGCAGGCGACGAGCATTATTATCTTTCGGCAGGTGTGAATCGGCATGAGAGTGTGAGTGCGCCATAACGTCATTCCTTTGTTATTCTCATCAATACTGTAGACATCATACTGATTTTTCGCTGACAAAATAAAAAGGAGAGCGAAAGCTCTCCCGTTATCAGACTTTTTTCTGCATTACTGTGTGGTACCGTCGGTTTTGGTATTCACGTCATTATTGACGCCATTACCGGTTTCCACTTTTTTATTAATATCCGGGCAGCGACCGTCTTTACACATGGTATTTTTATGCTCTTCATCCTTGGTCATTCCGTCATGATTCATGGTTGAACCGTCTGGATGCTGCATCGTGCTGTTAGTATTGCCGTTGGTATTGATGTCGTTGTTATTCACATCATTCGGCGCTACATTCTGGCGGGCGTCCGGGGCAACCTGACCGGCATTTGCCGCCGAGTTCGCCTGGCCATTACTGGATTGCGCGTTAGATTCAGCAGCTAACGCTGCGCCGCTGGCAAGGCCGAGGGTAGCGGTGAGTAAAAGCGTAGTCAGTTTTGTCATTTTCATAAGATGCTCCTGTTATGGTGGATATGTCGGATAACCTCTTCCAACAGTGCACGTGTCAGTCAAATCCTCAAATAAGGGATAAAAAGCGTTCGCCGCCGCGGGTTAACGCAGCAGAGAATCTTGCAATAATTCATAAACAGAGTGGTTACAGTTAAAAAGTGTAGGTTAGATCCCATTTTTCGCTACATTTGTGCGTTTTTTTCCTGAATTCCAGGATTATTCCGTTCAAAGTGTAAAAGCCCGTTTACACTATTTAATTGAAGAGATAGATTGGAGGGATTGCATTCATTGGGATAAGTACGGCAACACTGGAATAAACATGAATTATCAGAACGACGATTTACGCATTAAAGAAATCAACGAGTTATTACCTCCGGTCGCGCTGCTGGAAAAGTTTCCCGCCACGGAAAATGCAGCAAATACCGTTGCTCACGCGCGCAAAGCCATCCATAAAATTCTCAAAGGCAATGACGATCGTCTGCTGGTGGTGATCGGTCCTTGTTCAATTCATGATCCGGCAGCGGCGAAAGAGTATGCCGCCCGTTTGCTGGCGCTACGTGATGAGCTTCAAGGCGAGCTTGAAATTGTCATGCGCGTCTATTTTGAGAAACCGCGTACCACCGTCGGCTGGAAAGGGCTGATTAACGATCCGCACATGGATAACAGCTTCCAGATTAACGACGGTCTGCGTATTGCGCGCAAACTGCTGCTGGATATTAACGACAGCGGCCTGCCTGCCGCCGGCGAATTCCTCGATATGATCACGCCGCAATATCTGGCCGATCTGATGAGCTGGGGTGCCATTGGCGCGCGGACTACTGAATCCCAGGTTCATCGCGAACTGGCGTCTGGCCTCTCTTGTCCGGTCGGTTTTAAAAATGGTACTGATGGCACGATTAAAGTCGCCATTGACGCCATCAACGCCGCCGGCGCGCCGCATTGCTTCCTCTCCGTCACTAAATGGGGTCATTCGGCGATTGTGAATACCAGCGGCAACGGCGACTGCCATATCATTCTGCGCGGCGGTAAAGCGCCAAACTATAGTGCGCAACATGTTGCTGAGGTGAAAGAAGGCCTCACCAAAGCGGGACTGACGCCGCAGGTCATGATCGATTTCAGCCATGCCAACTCCTGTAAGCAATTTCAAAAGCAGATGGAGGTTTGCGCCGATGTCTGCCAGCAGATAGCGGGCGGTGAAAAAGCGATTATTGGCGTGATGGTCGAGAGTCATCTGGTAGAAGGCAACCAGAGTCTGGAAAGCGGTCAGCCGCTGACCTACGGTAAAAGCATTACTGACGCCTGTATTGGCTGGGAAGATACCGATGCGCTGCTTCGTCAGTTGTCGGCAGCGGTAAAAGCCCGTCGTGGTTAATCTTCATTACGTCTTAAACCGGCCCGTAAGGCCGGTTTTTTATTTGGAAACCGGTGAGATAGGCCACCGTGTCATCAATCGAAATATAAATAAATATATAACGAAATAATTCGGCGCTATAATTCTCCTCTGATTAATAACGTAGCCCGAACCATGACCTGTCAGGACAAATCACTTTTAGCCCCCGCTCTCGCTTCCACGCCCGTCATTCCGCGCTATCGCCAGCTCATACGCAAACGGGCCGTGCTCATGTTAGCTATTGCGCTGGCGATGATGGCTTCACTGATGGTGGATGTAACCTGTGGGTCTTCTGGTTTACCGCTCAGTGCGCTGTGGCAGGCCCTTTTCCAGCCGGAAAAGGTGAATGCGGGCATACACGTTATTGTCTGGGATATTCGTTTACCCTATGCCCTGATGGCGCTGCTGGTAGGCATGGCGTTAGGGTTAGCGGGCGCCGAAATGCAAACCATTTTAAATAATCCGCTGGCGACGCCGTTTACCCTTGGCGTATCGTCCGCGGCGGCTTTTGGCGCTGCGCTGGCGATTGTGTTGGGGATCGGTATTCCCGGTATTCCAGCCACCTGGTTTATCCCGGCCAATGCGTTCATCTTTGCACTTTTATCCGCGTTACTATTGGACGGTATTACCCGTTGGACAGGCGTCGCCGCATCCGGAGTGGTGTTGTTCGGCATTGCGCTGGTATTCACCTTTAACGCGTTGGTCGCCATTATGCAGTTTGTGGCTGATGAAGATACGCTGCAGGGGCTGGTATTCTGGACGATGGGGAGCCTGGTCCGTGCGTCGTGGGAAAAATTGGGCGTACTGGCCGTGGTGTTTATTGCTGTGCTTTTTTGCGCGTTACGAAGCGCCTGGCAACTCACGGCATTACGTCTGGGCGAAGAGAGGGCGATGAGCTTTGGGATTCATGTCCGCCGTTTACGCCTGCTGTCATTGTTGCGTATCAGCTTGTTATCAGCGCTGACGGTAGCTTTCGTCGGGCCGATTGGTTTTATTGGTCTCGTTGCACCGCACATTGCGCGAATACTTTTGGGGGAAGATCACCGTTTCTACCTTCCGGGCAGCGTGCTGATAGGCGGGCTGGTGTTATCGCTGGCCTCTATTGCGGCGAAAAATAGTGTTCCGGGCGTCATGGTGCCGGTGGGGATTGTCACCTCGCTGGTCGGGGTTCCGTTCTTTTTAAGCATTGTATTGCGACATCGGGGGAGTCTCTGATGCGCGGGTTAATGCTCCGCTCATTTAGCGCCGGCTATTCCACTCAGCCGGTTATTACAGATCTCAACGTTCCCTTACTGCCGCGCGGGAAAATTACCATTTTGCTGGGGCCGAACGGCTGTGGTAAATCGACGTTACTACGTTCGCTGGCCGGGCTGAATAACGCCGACGGCGAGGCGCTGCTTGATGGCGAAGATCTCATGTCGTTATCGTTTGCCGAGCGGGCGCAGAAAGTTGTGTTTTTGCCGCAGTCATTACCGCAGGGCGTACATCTGCATGTTCTGGAGTCGATTATCGTGGTACTGCGGGCATCAGGCGGCAGAGACAATGCGCAGGGCAGATCGCAGATACTGGCTATCCTTGAGCAATTGGGCATAACGCATCTGGCGTTGCAGTATCTCGACCAGCTTTCCGGCGGTCAGCGGCAGTTAGTGGGTCTGGCGCAATCACTGATTCGTCGCCCTGAACTTCTGTTGCTGGATGAGCCGCTCAGTGCGCTGGATTTAAACTATCAGTTTCACGTAATGGAGCTCGTGCGTCGGGATACCCAGGCGCAAAATAGGGTGACTATAGTCGTGGTGCATGACATTAATATTGCACTGCGTCATGGTGACCATGTACTGATGCTAAAAGACGGCAGGCTGGTCGCCAGCGGCGCGCCGGAGACGGTGATTACTGCGGAGCGTCTGGCTGAAGTGTACCGGGTACGAGGACGCGTGGAGCGCTGTTCGCAGGGTAAATTGCAGGTGGTGCTGGACGGCGTGATCGCTGTTTAAGACATATTGCCTGATGGCGCTGCGCTTATCCGGCCTACCCATTGCTCGTAGGCCGGATAAGGCAGTTATACCGCCATCCGGCAAAGGTGATTACTTCGCTTTACCCTGATTCGCCACGGCAGCCGCTTTCGCAGCGATCTCGTCAGCGTTGCCCAGATAGTAATGTTTGATCGGCTTGAAGTTTTCGTCGAACTCATACACCAGCGGCACGCCGGTCGGGATGTTTAACTCAAGAATCTCATCTTCACTCATGTTATCCAGGTATTTCACCAGCGCACGCAATGAGTTACCGTGAGCGGCGATGATCACGCGCTCACCGCTCTTCATACGCGGCAGGATGGTGTCGTTCCAGTAAGGAATAACGCGGTCGATGGTCAGCGCCAGACTTTCGGTCAACGGCAGCTCTTTCTCGCTCAGTTTGGCATAACGTGGATCGTGACCCGGATAACGCTCATCATCTTTAGTCAGTTCCGGCGGCGTCACGGCAAAACCGCGGCGCCACTGTTTAACCTGCTCGTCACCATATTTTTCTGCCGTTTCCGCTTTATTCAGCCCCTGCAACGCGCCATAGTGACGTTCATTGAGTTTCCAGGATTTTTCCACCGGCAGCCACGCCTGATCCAGTTCATCCAGTACGTTCCACAGCGTATGGATAGCGCGTTTCAGTACGGAAGTGTAGGCAAAATCAAAGCTGAAACCTTCTTCTTTTAGCAGTTTACCCGCTGCTTTTGCTTCGCTTACGCCTTTTTCAGACAGGTCAACATCATACCAGCCGGTGAAACGGTTCTCTTTGTTCCATTGACTTTCACCGTGACGTACCAGAACCAGCTTAGTTACAGCCATACTCTCACTCCTATAAATCATATGTAATGATAATAATTCTCATTATATTGCCGCGAGGTGTTGGCGGCAATGCTTACGCATAACCATAGCGAAAATAGTGGCGCAGTGTAAGGTTCTTGTGAACTCAGAGTTGCGATTTTGTCTTTAAGTGGTGGAGGTTTGAGCAGGGCAATGGCGCGTAGGCCCGATAAGCTTGCGTCATCGGGCATGTAGCGGCATATCGTTAGAACGGAATAAACTGATACTCGGTCAGGCTGGCGTACTCCTCGCCAGGGCGAAGGATACAGTCAGGCTGCGGCCATTCAGGATGATTCGGACTGTCCGGCAGCAGTTCGCTCTCCAGCGCCAGCCCTTGCCAGTCGGCATAAGGTTCCGGTCCGCGGGAAGGTGTACCCGCCAGATAATTGCCGGAATAAAACTGTAGCGCCGGGGCGGTGGTGTAAACCATCATTTGTAGCTTTCCATCCTGTGACCACAGACGGGCCGCCGGCTTTTTGCCATCACCCTGCGTCTGTAGCAGGAAAGCATGGTCGTAGCCTTTAACCTTGCGCTGATCGTCATCGGCGAGAAATTCGCTGGCAATGACTTTTGGCATTCGGAAGTCAAACGAGGTATTGGCTACCGATTTTAGCCCCTGGCGTGGAATACCGGATTCATCTACCGGCAGATACTCATCCGCCAGAATTTGCAGCTTATGTTGGCGCACGTCAGTCCGATCGCCGTCCAGATTAAAATAGACGTGATTGGTCAAATTCACCGGACAGGGTTTATCGACCGTTGCCCGGTAAGTGATGGAGATTCTATTGTCATCGGTCAAACGATATTGCGCCGTGGCGCAAAGATGGCCAGGAAAGCCCTGGTCGCCGTCATCAGAGGTGAGCGCGAATAATACCTGGCGATCGTTCTGGTTCACAATTTGCCAGCGGCGCTTGTCAAAGCCTTCCGGTCCGCCGTGTAGCTGGTTCTCGCCCTGGCTTGGGCTTAACTGTACGGTTTCGCCGGCAAACGTATAGCGGCTATTGGCGATACGGTTCGCGTAACGGCCAATAGAGGCGCCGAGGAACGACGTCTGTTCAGGGTAGTGTTCCGGGCTGGCGCAGCCCAGTAATGCTTCCCGAACGCTGCCGTCAGACAGCGGTATACGGGCGGAAAGAAGAGTGGCTCCCCAGTCCATCAGCGTTACCACCATCCCTGCGCTGTTGCGCAGGGTTAGCAGGCGGTACGGTTGACCATCGGGGGCCAGTGCGGGCGTTTCATTTAGCACTGTCCTGCTCCTTGTGACGGTTTGCATACATAAAAGGTTTCTTTGATTCCGGTTTTCGCTTCGTACTGTTGCGCAACGGCCTGCTGAACAGCGGGAACCAGATCTTCCGGGATCAGCGCGACAACACACCCGCCAAAGCCGCCGCCGGTCATGCGCACGCCGCCTTGATCGCCGATGGTCGCTTTGACAATGTCTACCAGCGTGTCTATCTGCGGGACGGTAATTTCGAAATCATCGCGCATTGAGGCATGGGACTCCGCCATCAGTTGGCCCATACGTTGCAAATCACCTTTCTCTAGCGCGCTTGCCGCTTCAACGGTGCGGGCATTTTCGCTCAATACATGGCGAACGCGTTTTGCGACTACCGGGTCCAGTTCGCTGGCAACGGCATTGAACGCCTCAAGGCTGACATCGCGCAGGGCCGGCTGCTGGAAGAAACGGGCGCCGGTTTCGCACTGTTCACGGCGGGTATTATACTCGCTGCCCACCAGCGTGCGCTTAAAGTTACTGTTGATGATCACCACGGCGACACCTTTCGGCATGGAAACCGCTTTGGTGCCGAGCGTACGGCAATCAATCAGCAACGCATGATCTTTTTTGCCGAGCGCAGAGATGAGCTGATCCATAATGCCGCAGTTACAGCCGACAAACTGGTTCTCGGCCTCTTGTCCGTTGAGCGCAATTTGCGCGCCGTCCAGCGGCAGGTGATAAAGCTGCTGGAAGACGGTGCCCACCGCCACTTCCAGCGAAGCGGAGGAGCTTAACCCGGCGCCCTGCGGCACATTACCGCTGATGACCATATCCACGCCGCCAAACGCGTTGTTACGCTGTTGCAGATGTTTCACTACGCCGCGCACATAGTTAGACCACTGCTGGCTATCGTGGGTCACGATCGGCGCATCCAGTGAAAATTCGTCCACCTGATTGTCGTAATCGGCGGCAATCACCCGTATGGTACGATCGTCGCGCGGCGTACAGCTAATTACGGTCTGGTAATCGATAGCGCAGGGCAGAACAAAACCATCATTGTAATCAGTGTGCTCGCCGATCAGATTGACGCGGCCTGGTGCCTGAATCGTGTGGGTGGCAGGGTAGCCGAAAATTTCAGCAAACAGCGCGCGCGTTTTCTCTTTCAGATTCATTTTTATACTCCGGATTCGCGAAAATGGATGTCGCTGACCGCGCGCAGGCGTTCAGCCGCTTGTTCTGCGGTTAAATCACGCTGGGTTTCCGCCAGCATTTCATAGCCGACCATAAATTTGCGGACGGTCGCAGAGCGCAGCAGCGGCGGATAAAAGTGCGCGTGCAACTGCCAGTGCGCGTTTTCTTCACCGTTAAACGGCGCGCCGTGCCAGCCCATTGAGTAGGGGAAGGAACACTGGAACAGGTTGTCATAACGACTGGTCAGCTTTTTCAACGCCAGCGCCAGAGAGTCGCGCTGCTCGTCGCTTAAATCGGTAATGCGCAGGACATGCGTTTTGGGTAACAGTAGCGTTTCGAACGGCCACGCCGCCCAGTAAGGCACCACCGCCAGCCAGTGTTCGGTTTCGACCACGGTGCGGCTGCCGTCCGCCAGTTCCCGCTGGACATAATCCACCAGCATTGGCGAGCGCTGCTCGGCGAAGTAGGCTTTTTGTAAACGATCTTCGCGTTCGGCCTCATTCGGCAGGAAGCTGTTGGCCCAGACCTGTCCATGCGGATGCGGGTTCGAACAGCCCATCGCCGCGCCTTTATTTTCAAAGACCTGCACCCACGGATAGGTTTTGCCTAACTCGGCGGTCTGCGTCTGCCAGGTTCTGACGATTTCCGTCAGCGCGGGCAGGCTCAACTCCGGCAGCGTTTTACTGTGATCGGGAGAAAAGCAGATCACGCGGCTGGTGCCGCGCGCGCTCTGACAGCGCATCAGCGGATCGTGGCTGTCCGGCGCATCCGGCGTGTCGGCCATTAGCGCCGCGAAATCGTTAGTAAAGACGTAAGTCCCTTTGTAATCGGGATTTTTATCGCCGGTGACACGCGTATTGCCCGCACACAGGAAGCAGTCCGGATCGTGGGCCGGCAGCATTTGCTGAGACGGCGTTTCCTGCGCCCCCTGCCAGGGGCGTTTTGCGCGATGCGGCGAAACCAGAACCCACTGGCCGGTAAGCGGGTTATAACGGCGATGCGGATGATCGATGGGATTAAATGGGGTCATAACAACGTCCTTAATCTGGGTATCCCTGCGGATGGCGTGACTGCCAGTGCCAGGTGTCCTGCGCCATTTCGTCAAGCGTGCGGGTGACGTGCCAGTTCAGCTCGCGATCGGCTTTGCTGGCATCCGCCCAATACGCCGGGAGATCGCCGTCGCGACGCGGCGCGAAGTGGTAATTAATGGGTTTACCGCAGGCTTTACTAAAGGCGTTGACCACATCCAGGACGCTACTGCCGACACCCGCGCCGAGGTTATAAATATGTACGCCGGATTTGTCCGCCAGTTTTTCCATCGCCACGACGTGCCCGTCGGCTAAGTCCATAACGTGAATGTAATCGCGTACGCCGGTGCCATCCTCGGTCGGGTAATCGTTGCCGAAAACGGCGAGCGATTCGCGACGACCCACGGCGACCTGGGCGATATAGGGCATCAGGTTATTCGGAATACCTTGCGGATCTTCTCCCATGTCGCCCGACGGGTGCGCGCCGACCGGATTGAAATAACGCAGCAGCGCAATACTCCACTCCGGCTGGGCTTTTTGCAGATCGGTGAGGATCTGTTCTACCATCAATTTACTTTTGCCGTAGGGGCTTTGCGGCGTGCCGGTAGGAAAACTTTCGACGTAAGGAATTTTGGGCTGATCGCCATAAACGGTGGCGGAGGAGCTAAAAATAAGGTTTTTAACGTTGGCCGCACGCATGGCGCTGACCAACCGCAGCGTACCGTTGACGTTGTTGTCATAGTACTCCAGCGGCCTGGCGACCGATTCGCCGACGGCTTTCAGGCCGGCAAAGTGAATCACGGTATCAATCGCGTGATCGTGCAGAATTTCGGTTATAAGCGCTTCGTTGCGAATATCGCCTTCGACAAAGGTCGGGTGCTTACCGCCCAGACGTTCAATAACGGGCAGCACGCTGCGCTTGCTGTTGCAGAGGTTATCGAGGATGACGACGTCATGACCATTTTGCAGCAATTGTACGCAGGTATGACTTCCAATGTAACCGCTACCACCTGTAACCAATACTCTCATAATTCGCTCCGTTAAGCCTATGGTATGGAATAACCATAGCATAACAAAGATGCGAAAAGTGTGACATGTAATAAATTAGTGGAATCGTTTACACACTGGTGATTTTACGCATTTATATCAATTAAATGATTACAAATCATCTGGCTTGAGAATGCTTCTGCTTTTTATCCGAAAAAAAGGCGCGTTACGCGCCTGGGAATGAAACGGACGGGGCAGGAGCTGTCAGTCTTTTTTACGCGAGAGTAGCTTCCTGGCGAGCGCCCCGACAGCGACGACGCCGATGGCGGTCACTTTCCAGAATTTAAGCAACGCGATACCGAGCATAGCAAGCAGTCCTACTTTCTTGGCCGCGATACCGCCAATCAGCGCGGCGAGCCCATACTCCGCTATTTTGTCCGTTGATTCGTTGAAGTCAGCGTAGCGTTGTCCAGGGTTGAACTTGACGGAACTGAGAATTCTTTTCGCCAGAGGGATTTCATGGTCAACAGAACCTCTGACGGTCACCAGATTTAAAGAAAAATAACCTTCACGTCCCAGCAGATAGGTGTTGTAGTTCACGCCTTGTTCATTCAGTGGTTCGTTGGTGCCGATATCCTGGATGGCGGCGGACCAGATCAGACGATGATTGGTTGCATCGTAGGTAGGCTTCTCGATCCAGCTAATAATTTCTATCGGCTCAATGCCTTTTGCAATACGATCTTTATTCGCTTCTTTTGTGCCTTTGCGCAGGTTATCCATTAATTCATCGGCATCCCAATTTTTTGCATCATCATCTTTTACATAACCAGAATCATCATATTCGATAGAAATAAATCCATTCATTTCCTTTTTAAATACGAGACCGTAAAAATATTCATCGTCAACATAGTTACCAATTTCACGCATAAATACCGCCGCTTCTTTTGCGGGTATCCAGGTAAATCCTTCCGGCAGATTAAGCGTGGCTTTATCACCTAAACTAATTTTTGTCGGACCCGCAACGGCGGCGCGACTCATGCCTTCAACAGCGACCTCAACGGCGGTTTTACGCGCTTCCTGCGCAGCGGTCGGCTTTTGCTCAGCATAACTGCCGGGGCAAAATAACATGGCTGCCAGTAAAAATAGTATTATTTGTGGAAAACGAAAAGCCATAATAAATCCCTTATATTCACATACGACATCATTGTCGAAAATTTCAGGATTATTATGACAATGAGGCGGTCAGTGATTCAAGAGATAGTAAGCTTATCGACCGTTATTATTATTCATAATAAAAGGAGAGTGGTTCCAGAATGGCGCGCGGCGCCATTCTGATAATACATTTAATTATTGCATCGTCCGGAAACGTACTTATAACGTTCGCCCTCTGGTACAAATTCCAGTCGGTGGGTAATACAGGCAGGCGCATCCTCTGCATGATGGGAAACGAACAGCAGTTGGGTCTCTCCCTGGCGAATTAATACATCTACAAAACGGCGTACCAGTTGGCGGTTCAGCGGATCCAACCCTTGCAGCGGTTCATCCAGAATCAACACTGTCGGATGTTTAACCAGCGCGCGCACGATCAGCGCCAGCCGCTGCTGTCCCCAGGAGAGACTGTGGAAAGGGGCATCCGCCGTGCGCTTATCGATTCCCAGAATATCCAGCCACTGTTGCGCCAGTTTTCGTTGCCTGTCTGAAACGGCTTGGTAAATGCCGATAGAATCGAAATAGCCGGAGAGAATGACATTGCGCACCGTGGTACTTACGCGGTAATCCAGATGTAAACTGCTGCTGACGTAGCCGATATGTTTTTTGATATCCCAGATTGTTTCGCCGCTTCCTCGCCGCCGCCCGAACAGCGTAAGATCGTTGCTGTAGCCTTGCGGATGATCGCCAGTAATAAGGCTAAGCAACGTAGACTTACCCGCTCCGTTAGGACCGACGATCTGCCAGTGTTCGCCTGGATTGACTCGCCAGCTTAGGTGGTGGAGGATAGGGCGATCGTTATACGAGACTACGCCATCGTTAAGTACGATCCGTGGTTCGCCATCAGGTAACGCATGGCGGGCGGAAGGTTCGTCCGGTTCGGGTAATTGTACGTCGGTCAGACGCTCGCTGTGCGCGAGTTGAGCGACCAACGCCCGTTGCAGTAACTCTGTCGTCGTTCCGGTCTCCGCCAGCGTACAGTCGGCAAGCACGCCGGCAAACTGCACGAAGTCCGGGATCTCATCAAAACGGTTGAGTACCAGCGCCAGGGTCATACCCGCCTGGTTCAACGCCGTCAGGCGTTGCGCCAGTTGTTGACGGGCGGTCACGTCAAGTCCGTCGAACGGTTCATCAAGGATCAATAACTCCGGCTCAGACATCAGCGCCTGACACAGCAGCGCTTTTCGCGTCTCGCCGGTAGAAAGGTATTTAAAACGCCTGTTGAGTAAAGCGGAAATGCCGAACTGCTGCGCCAGCATCGCACAGCGGGCAGGATGGTGAACTTCATCCTGAATAATTTCCGCGGTAGTGCGCCCGGTATCGTCTTCGCCAGGACTGAGCATATCGGTGTTATTACGTTGCCACTCATCGCTGACCAGCTTTTGCAATTGTTCAAAGGACAGACGAGTAATGCGGGTAAACCGACACTGGCGCTCGCCTGTTAATAACGGCAGTTCACCCGCCAGCGCGCGGGCGAGCACCGACTTCCCGCTCCCGTTAGCCCCAACGAATGCCCAGCTATCGCCCGCATTGAGCGTCAGCGAATCCAGATGAAGTGTTTTTGTATCGCTCAGACGAAACGTGCCTTGCGAAATTTGCAACGATGACATTTTGCATCCCATTTTTTGCAGCGATGAATGACAGGGATACGTCTTTCGGCAACGGATGTCAATGTGCTTAGCACAACGTTGCAATAATCACTCTGTCCGCATTAAACCAGGCAATCACGTCATCGCCTTCCTTTAACGTGGCGGCATCCGCAGTCGGTATCGTGGCGCACAGCGTCTGACCGTCCGGCAGCGCCATCAACACTTCACACTGTTCCGCGCCGCGCTCGATATGGCTGATCGTTCCCGACAACTGATTGTCAGCGGCGCGCGCAACGGCTGCATCCCGGGTAATGCCAACCCACGGCGCTTTTAGCAGGATCAGCACTTCTTTACCTTCCTCCAGGCCGAGACGCTCGCCGCTTTGCGCCGTCAGCGCGACTTTGAGCCGCGTTTTGCCGTCGGCCAGCAGCACGTCGACATGCTGTTGCACCTGATCGCGATCGCGGGCGGTAATGGTGCCGAACCACTGATTTCGGGCGCTGGTTTGCAGTGAAAAGCGGGAGATAGCGGCCAGCAGACTGTCAAGCGGCAGGGCGTCATCGTCGCTTAACACATCGAACGCTTTTTGCTGAATTTGGCCCAGCAAATCGTAAAGCTGGATCAGACGCTGACCATAGCGGGTTAATACCGCGCCGCCGCCGCCTTTGCCGCCCGTTGCGCGTTCAACCAGCATATGTTCACTAAGCTGGTTCATGTCGTTTATCGCATCCCAGGCGCTCTTATAGCTGATTCCCGCGTCTTTCGCGCCCTGACTAATCGAGCCGGAAAGCGCAATGTGTTTCAGCAGAGAGATACGTCGGGGATCGGCAAAAAGCTTTTGCTGAAGTTTCAGGGTAAGAAGGATTTCGGCCTGCATAACCAGCTCCTGGTAAAAAGACTATTGTGACTGAAAAGCGCGTCAGCGCAAAGCCGACCGCACAAAAGGGGAGTGCTTTTCTGTGTGATGCGGTTAAAATACAAAAAGGACTATATCTGGAGTTGCCCATGTTAGAGTTATTAAAAAGTCTGGTATTCGCCGTCATCATGGTACCGGTAGTGATGGCCATCATCCTCGGTCTGATTTACGGTCTGGGTGAGGTGTTCAACATTTTTTCCGGTATCGGTCAGAAAGACCAGTCCAGACAGAACCGCTGATTTCCCCAAACGCCCGCTCAGTCGGGCGTTTTTGTTGTCTATGGAAAACCCCCAGCTAGGCTGGGGGTTCCGGAAAGCTTTCAGCTTTAAGCCAGTTATTAAAACCCCTTTTGATTTGTTAAAACATCTTGCGGTCTGGCAACTGCAAAAGTTCAACAAGAAATCAAAAGGGGGTCCCAATGGGGGACGAAAAGAGCTTAGCGCACACCCGATGGAACTGTAAATATCACATAGTTTTCGCGCCCAAATACCGAAGACAAGCGTTCTATGGAGAGAAGCGTAGGGCAGTAGGCAGCATATTAAGAAAATTGTGTGAATGGAAAAACGTACGAATTCTGGAAGCGGAATGTTGTGCAGATCATATTCACATGCTTCTGGAGATCCCGCCGAAGATGAGTGTGTCGAGCTTCATGGGATATCTGAAGGGTAAAAGTAGTCTGATGCTTTACGAGCAGTTTGGGGATCTAAAATTCAAATACAGGAACAGGGAGTTCTGGTGCAGAGGGTACTATGTCGATACGGTGGGTAAGAACACGGCGAAGATACAGGACTACATAAAGCACCAGCTTGAAGAGGATAAAATGGGTGAGCAATTATCGATCCCTTATCCGGGCAGCCCGTTTACGGGCCGTAAGTAACGAAGTTTGATGCAAATGTCAGATCGTATGCGCCTGTTAGGGCGCGGCTGGTAAGAGAGCCTTACAGGCGCATCTGAAAAACCTCCGGCTATGCCGGAGGATATTTATTACTCAAGATCCTGCTTTTCCTGCCGATATTTTCTGTGTTTAATCGTTAATGGGTATGAATAACCGCTGGGAAACCCCTGAGATTATCGTTATATTATCGTTTACATAACGAAACGCACAAGGAGTTACAGATGGCGCATTCCTGGTTACGCCTGGTCGCAGGGGCGACATTATCTTTCGTCATCGCTGGCCATGCGCTGGCGGATGAAGGCAAGATCACCGTATTCGCCGCCGCGTCGCTAACGAACGCGATGCAAGACATTGCGGCAGAATATAAAAAAGAGAAAAATGTGGATGTGGTCTCCTCATTCGCCTCCTCTTCAACGCTGGCGCGCCAGATAGAAGCGGGCGCGCCGGCGGATCTGTTCATCTCTGCTGACCAGAAATGGATGGATTACGCAGCCGATAAAAAAGCGGTGGATACCACGACGCGCGAAACATTGCTTGGCAATAGCCTGGTGGTGGTGGCGCCGAAAGCCAGCGAGCAAAAACCGTTTACCATCGACAACAAAACGGACTGGATTCGTCTGCTGAACGGCGGACGTCTGGCAGTGGGCGATCCGCAACACGTACCGGCGGGAATTTATGCCAAAGAAGCGCTGCAAAAGTTGGGCGCATGGCAAACGCTTGAACCGAAACTGGCGCCGGGCGAGGATGTGCGCGGCGCGTTGGCGCTGGTCGAACGTAACGAAGCGCCTTTGGGCATTGTATACGGTTCTGATGCGGTCGCCAGCAAGGGGGTCAACGTGGTGGCGACGTTCCCGGAAGATTCACATAAAAAAGTGGAATACCCCATCGCTATCGTGGAGGGGCATAAAAATGCGACCGTCAGCGCGTTCTATGATTACCTGAAAGGACCGCAGGCCTCGGCAATCTTTAAACGTTATGGATTTACGACGAAGTAATGATACTGACCGATCCAGAATGGCAGGCTGTCCTTCTTAGCCTGAAAGTGTCTTCCCTGGCCGTGCTGTTTAGCCTGCCGTTTGGGATCTTTTTTGCCTGGTTACTGGTGCGATGCCGGTTTCCGGGCAAAGCCTTACTTGATAGCGTCCTGCATCTGCCGCTGGTGCTGCCGCCGGTGGTGGTCGGCTATCTGCTGTTGGTGTCGATGGGGCGACGCGGGTTTATTGGCCAGTGGCTGTATGACTGGTTCGGTCTCACGTTTGCCTTTAGCTGGCGCGGCGCCGTGCTGGCGGCGGCGGTGATGTCCTTCCCGCTGATGGTGCGGGCCATTCGGCTGGCGCTGGAGGGGGTGGATATCAAGCTTGAACAGGCCGCCAGAACGCTGGGCGCCGGGCGCTGGCGCGTTTTTCTGACTATCACCTTACCGCTTACCCTGCCGGGCATTATTGTCGGTACGGTGCTGGCGTTTGCCCGTTCGCTTGGCGAATTTGGCGCGACCATTACCTTTGTTTCCAATATTCCGGGCGAAACCCGCACCATACCTTCCGCCATGTATACCTTGATCCAGACGCCGGGCGGGGAGAGCGCGGCGGCGAGGCTGTGCGTGATTTCGATTGTATTAGCGCTGATTTCGCTGTTGATTTCTGAATGGCTGGCGCGGATTAGCCGTGAACGGACGGGGCGCTAACCATGCTGGAGCTTAATTTTTCCCAGACGCTGGGAACGCACTGTTTAACCCTCAACGAAACGCTGCCAGCCAGTGGGATCACGGCTATCTTTGGCGTCTCCGGCGCGGGAAAAACCTCGCTGATTAATGCCATCAGCGGTTTGACTCGCCCGCAAAAAGGACGCATCGCGTTGAATGGCCGGGTGTTGCATGACGCGGAAAACGGTATCTGTTTAACGCCGGAAAAGCGCCGCATCGGTTATGTTTTCCAGGATGCGCGCCTGTTCCCCCATTACAAAGTACGCGGCAATTTGCGTTACGGCATGGCGAAAAGCATGACCGGTCAGTTTGATAAGCTGGTGTCGCTGCTGGGAATTGAAGCGTTGCTTGATCGCCTGCCGGGGAGCTTGTCCGGCGGAGAAAAACAGCGCGTAGCGATAGGCCGGGCATTGCTCACCGCCCCGGAGTTGCTGCTGCTGGACGAACCGTTGGCCTCGCTGGATATCCCGCGAAAACGCGAATTACTGCCGTACCTGCAACGGCTGGCGCGAGAAATCAATATTCCCATGCTGTATGTCAGCCATTCTCTCGATGAAATTCTTCACCTGGCGGATAAAGTCATGGTGCTGGAGGATGGACAGGTTAAAGCGTTTGGCCCGCTGGAAGAAGTCTGGGGAAGCAGCGTTATGCACCCGTGGCTGCCGAAAGAGCAACAGAGCAGTATTCTGAAAGTCAGCGTGCTGGAGCATCACCCGCATTATGCCATGACCGCTCTGGCGCTTGGCGACCAGCACCTGTGGGTAAATAAACTCAATCAGCCGCTGCAATCCACACTGCGTATTCGTATACAGGCGTCGGATGTCTCGCTGGTACTACAGCCGCCGCAGCAGACCAGTATCCGCAACGTATTGCGGGCAAAAGTGGCGAATTGTTATGACGATAACGGGCAGGTGGAAGTCCAGCTTGAGATAGGCGGCAGAACGCTGTGGGCGCGAATAAGCCCGTGGGCCAGGGATGAGCTGAATATCAAGCCTGGCCTGTGGCTTTACGCGCAGGTGAAAAGCGTTTCTATCACCGCCTGACTATAGCAGGTGGGTGTAAATAAATTTGGCGATGCTATCGGTAGTGTTATCGCCGATCACAACGTCAGCGCGCGCTTTCACCGTCTCATCGGCGTTGCCCATCGCAACGCCGGTGCCTGCCGCCTCCAGCATACTGATGTCGTTGTAGTTATCGCCGAAAGCGATCACATTTTTCATTGACCCTCCCTGCGCTTCTATCCACTGGGTAAGGCGCTTGCCTTTACTGTTGCCTTTGCGCGCGATATCCACCTGATCGTGCCATGACCATTCGCACTCCAGGCCAAGCGCCTGTTCAACATGCTGACCGAACCGCTGTAGCCTGGGAATATCTTCATCGGTAAGCGCAAACTTCCACACGGCATTCACGTCGCGCGCCGCCTGCGCCAACGAAGAGACCTGTGTAAAGGTCGGACGTTGCTCCGGCGGCAAGGTCTGCGCCCACCGGGAGGTACGCACGACGTGACCGGTTGGGTGTTCGTAAAGCATAGCGTCATCAACATACATCAGGCCGTGAATCTGATGCTCATCCAGTAAATCAATCAACTGCAACGCCTTATCCACGGGCATAGGATCGGCATCCAGGACAGTTTTAGCTTGATAATCATACAAATAGGTGCCGTTGCAGCAAATAGCAGGTGTTTCCAGCGCCAGCGCCTGATAAAAAGGATGAATAGCAACGTGATGGCGACCAGTGACAATGATAAGTTGAAAGCCCGCCTCTTTGGCGCGTGATAGCGCGTCAAGCGAGGAGGGGAGTAAGGTTTTATGCGGGGTTAATAATGTTCCGTCTAAATCGAGGGCAATCACGCGTGCAGTCATAATTTTTTCCAGATTAAGAGTAATAATTCCGTCTGTCGGCATGGTACACCGGGACGGTAAGCAGACAAAATTCTGCGTCTGAATTCAGCATTCGCCGTCAAAAGCGACTACGTTAAGCTGTGTCCTGTTATTGCAGCTACATGCCATATGCAAAGGAGTATTCATGAAACAAACAGTCTATACCGCCAGCCCTGAGAGTCAGCAAATTCACGTCTGGAGCCTGAACCACGAAGGGACGCTGACGCTGGTGCAGGTCGTGGATGTGCCCGGTCAGGTTCAGCCGATGGTGGTCAGTCCGGATAAACGCTACCTCTATGTCGGCGTGCGCCCGGAGTTTCGTGTCCTGGCGTATCGTATTGCGCCGGATGATGGCGCGCTGACGTTTGCCGCCGAATCCGCCCTGCCGGGTAGCCCGACCCATATTTCTACCGATCATCATGGTCGTTTTGTCTTTGTCGGATCGTATAACGCCGGTAATGTCAGCGTGACGCGTTTACAGAATGGCCTGCCGGTTGAGCTGGTGGATGTGGTGGAGGGGCTGGATGGCTGCCACTCGGCAAATATTACGCCTGATAACCGTACCTTGTGGGTGCCTGCGCTAAAACAGGATCGCATTTGTCTGTTTACGCTAAGCGATGACGGCCATCTGGTGGCCCAGGAGCCGGCGGAAGTGAATACAGTTGAAGGGGCAGGCCCGCGTCATATGGTCTTCCACCCGAATCGACAATATGCGTATTGCGTCAATGAACTGAACAGTTCGGTGGATGTCTGGCAGCTTAAAAATCCGCATGGTGAGATAGAGTGCGTACAAACCCTGGATATGATGCCCGCCGATTTTTCCGATACCCGCTGGGCGGCGGATATTCATATTACGCCGGATGGACGGTATTTGTATGCCTGTGACCGTACCGCCAGTCTGATTACCGTCTTTAGTGTCTCCGAAGACGGCAGCGTACTGAGCGTTGAAGGCTTCCAGCCGACGGAAGCCCAACCGCGCGGCTTTAATATCGACAATAGCGGAAAATACCTGATTGCTGCGGGTCAAAAATCACATCATATCGCGGTCTATGAAATTACGGGCACTCAGGGGTTGCTGACGGAAAAAGGTCGTTATGCCGTCGGCCAGGGGCCAATGTGGGTTGTGGTGAACGCGTACTAAAGCGCTGTGTGCCGGAGGGCGGCGGGATGCCTGATTAATTTCAATAAACATCGCTTGCAGTAAAACCACGGGCCGCCACATCTGCTGCGGCGGCCCGTTTATAAGCCTGAACCGGAACGGCGATTACTGCTTAGGTTCTGCCACCACTTTACTGCCTACACCGCGGTTGTTGTATTCCCACATGCGGTTGTAGTTAGTGTCGTTCAGATTACGCAGCACCTCGCCTTTGTCATCCACGGTTCCCGTATTTCCGGCAAACGGACGTTTCGAGATGACCGCGTCGGCCCACGGTTTGGCAACGTTAAAGCCCTCGTTAATCACGCTGTCGCGGATCACTACCTGACCGTTGGTGTTGGCGTCGACATCCAGCGAGCGGCCAAGCTGCGCAACGCCATCGCCGGAGGCGTTAAAGCGGCTGTTGATCGCCAAAAAGCCATAGTAAATATTGGACAGCGTCGCCGGGGCGAAGACGTAGGCTTCCTGCTGTGTGCGGGAGTTGACGACCTGGAAGTTGGTGTTATCGAACACCACGGCGCCGCGTCCGGAAACCATATCCACATCGCCTTCAATATAGCTGTTCGTCACCAGCGTACGCGGCTGGCGATCGGTTTGCAGACGGTTCTGCACGCCGCTGTTGGTCACAAAGAAGGTGTTCTGGCGGCCAAGGATATTGACCTTGTTAATCTGGACTTTGTCGCCATCGGTACGCAACGCCACCGCCGGATGGTTTCCGGCATCGACACTGTCGCCCAGCGTGTTCTCGATGGTCAGATTTTGTAGCTGCAGACCGTTATTCTGCGACCAGAACGCGGCAGAACACATCACACCGATCGTCGCGGCGTGTTTGCTTTGGCAGTTATCGAACATATACCAGGCGGG
This sequence comes from Salmonella sp. 2018103, assembly GCF_026247685.1. NCBI lineage: Bacteria > Pseudomonadati > Pseudomonadota > Gammaproteobacteria > Enterobacterales > Enterobacteriaceae > Salmonella > Salmonella sp. 2018103. The sequence goes on along the minus strand of NZ_CP111029.1, from coordinate 3,024,205 downwards.
TTTACCAGGCATATATTTCCCGCCGGGATTCACCGCGCGGCGCCAGTCAGCGACGCTCATTTCACCATCAATCGCCATCCCTATTTTCACATCGATCGGTTTTTCACCGGTCCCGTACAGGGTCAGACTTCCCGGCGCGGCGGGAACATACACGGTCCCCTGATAGTCGCCCGGCATAATAGCAATGTACTGGCGTTTGTTCGTGCGTTTAACCATTGCCGCATCGACCGCGGCCTGAATCGAGGTGTGCGTAACGCCTGGCGTACCTGCCGGCCCTACCACAAAGTCAGGCTGTGCGGGCAGGGTAATCGGCGACGGCGACCACGGGGCGGTATTCGGCGTCAGGGAGGCAAAATAGTGCGCCGCAACGAAGTTTTTCGCTTCATTTGCCGACAGAATTGGGCGCGAGGCGGTGCCAGGCGCGGTTTGATCGGAAGGGATCTGATCGGGTGGCGTAGAGCTACAGGCGCTCAGCGTCACGCCAAAAGCCAGTGCCAGCGCCAGACGGGAAACCGATAATGTATTCACAGGTTGCTCCGGGCTTGAAAAAGTTAAATGACATCCATTGAAGCCTGCTTTTTTATACTAAGTTGAACGAAACGGGAAGGCGAAAAGGTAAAAAGTTCCTTTTCAGGCTGGAAACACCTGTAGCATCAGATAGTTTTATCACAATTAAGCAACAACTTTCGCGCTTTGAGTTGACAATCCGGAGCAGAAAGAAAATAAATGTCTATACAACTCATGACAGGCAAGAGAGCGACAGGAATGCGGCAACTTTTACCGGGCGATACTGTCTGGCGAAACATCAGGCTGGCGACAATGGACCCGCAGCGGCAAGCCCCGTATGGGCTGGTGGATAACCAGGCGCTGATTGTACGCGAAGGGTATATTTGCGATATCGTGCCAGAGACGCAGCTTCCTGTCAGTGGGGACAATATCCATGATATGCAGGGACGACTGGTAACCCCGGGACTTATCGATTGCCACACGCATCTGGTGTTTGCCGGTAACCGCGCCGCAGAGTGGGAACAGCGGCTTAACGGCGCGTCATACCAGCATATTAGCGCTCAGGGCGGCGGCATTAACGCGACGGTATCAGCAACCCGCGCCTGTGCGGAGGAGACGCTCTACCTGCTGGCGCGCGAACGCATGATGCGCCTTGCCAGCGAAGGCGTTACGCTGCTGGAGATTAAATCCGGCTATGGTCTGGAGCTGGCGACAGAAGAAAAGCTGTTGCGCGTCGCTGCAAAACTTGCCGCCGAAAACGCTATCGACATTAGCCCCACGCTACTTGCCGCTCATGCTACGCCAGCGGAGTATCGTGACGACCCGGACGGCTACATCACTCTGGTCTGCGAGACGATGATTCCGCAGCTCTGGCAAAAAGGGTTATTTGATGCGGTAGACCTCTTTTGCGAGAGCGTCGGCTTTAATGTGGCCCAGAGTGAGCGCGTGTTGCAGACGGCGAAGGCGTTAGATATTCCCGTTAAAGGCCATGTTGAGCAGCTTTCGCTGTTGGGCGGCGCGCAGTTGGTGAGCCGTTATCAGGGCTTATCGGCGGATCATATCGAATATCTTGATGAAACGGGCGTCGCGGCGATGCGTGACGGCGGTACTGTCGGCGTGTTGTTGCCCGGCGCGTTTTATTTTCTGCGCGAGACGCAGCGCCCGCCGGTGGAACTGCTGCGCCGCTATCAGGTGCCTGTCGCCGTCGCCAGCGATTTCAATCCCGGCACCAGCCCGTTTTGCAGTTTGCATCTGGCGATGAATATGGCCTGCGTACAGTTTGGTCTGACGCCGGAAGAGGCATGGGCGGGCGTTACGCGCCATGCCGCTCGCGCGCTGGGAAGACAGGCGACGCATGGGCAGCTCAGGGCCGGCTACCGGGCGGATTTTGTGGTGTGGGATGCTGAACAGCCGGTAGAGATTGTGTATGAGCCGGGGCGTAACCCTTTATATCAGCGGGTATACAGAGGACAAATCTCATGACGCAATGGTATCCGGCTTCTCCGGCGCTCTGGCAGGGGCGCGATGACAGTATAGAAGCGCCGGATGCGCGGCGTCTGTTTCAGACCGTCACGCGCAGCGAGACCTTTTCCCCCGAAAACTGGCAGCAAAAGATAGCGTTAATGGGATTTGCCTGCGACGAGGGGGTAAAACGCAATGCAGGTCGTCCCGGCGCGGCAGGCGCCCCGGACGCGTTGCGTAAAGCGCTGGCGAATATGGCCAGCCACCAGGGACATGAACGGCTGGTGGATTTAGGCAATTGGGTTGCGCCGACGCCCGATCTGGAAGGCGCGCAGCAGGCCTTGCGCGATGCGGTAAGCCGCTGTCTGCGGGCCGGGATGCGCACGCTGGTGCTGGGCGGCGGGCATGAAACCGCGTTTGGACACGGCGCGGGGGTGCTGGACGCGTTTGCGCAGGAAAGCGTAGGGATCATTAATCTTGATGCGCATCTGGATCTCCGTCAGACCGACCGGGCAACATCCGGGACGCCGTTTCGTCAACTGGCGCAGCTATGCGACGCGCAGAGCCGCGCGTTTCATTATGCCTGTTTTGGCGTGAGCCGTGCGGCGAATACGCAGGCGTTGTGGCGGGAAGCGCAGTGGCGGAATGTTACCGTGGTGGAGGATCTGGACTGCCATGACGCGCTGGCGCAGATGACGCAGTTTATTGACAAGGTGGATAAAATTTATCTGACTATCGATCTCGACGTATTGCCTGTCTGGGAAATGCCGGCCGTCTCCGCTCCCGCAGCGCTGGGCGTGCCGCTGATACAGGTTCTGCGTTTAATTGAGCCGGTTTGCCGTAGCGGAAAATTACAGGCGGCGGATCTGGTTGAATTTAATCCACGCTTTGATGAAGATGGCGCAGCGGCGCGCGTGGCGGCGCGGCTTGGCTGGCAAATCGCGCACTGGTGGCGTTAATCTGTCATCGGGAAAACACTCTTCGCATAAGGAAGGCTTCACGCATGTATTCACCCCGCTCCCGTTCTGCACCTGCGCCTTTTTACGAAACGGTGAAACAGGACATCTGTAAAAAAATAGCCGGCGGCGTCTGGCAGCCTCACGATCGCATTCCGTCGGAAGCAGAACTGGTCGCCCAGTATGGCTTTAGCCGAATGACCATCAACCGGGCGCTGCGTGAGTTGACGGATGAAGGGTGGCTGGTGCGTTTACAGGGCGTGGGGACGTTTGTCGCCGAACCAAAAGGCCAGTCCGCGCTGTTTGAAGTCCGCAGTATCGCCGAGGAGATTGCCGCCCGCCGTCATCAGCATCGTTGTGAGGTGCTCACGCTGGAGCGCGTGCGGGCAAACGCCATCCAGGCCAGCGCTCTCAACGTCAATGAGAGCGATGTCATTTTCCATTCCATCATGGTGCATTATGAAAACGATCTGCCGGTACAAATTGAAGATCGCTGCGTGAATGCGGATATTGCCGTGGATTACCTGACGCAAGATTACCGTCAGACCACGCCGCACGCTTATTTGTCGCGGATCGCGCCGCTAACGGAAGGGGAACATATTGTGGAGGCGGTGCGCGCCACGGCGCAAGAGTGCGCGTGGTTAACTATCAAAGAGCATGAGCCTTGTCTGCTCATTCGTCGTACAACCTGGTCCGCGTCGCGGATTGTTTCTCACGCCCGCTTACTTTTCCCCGGGTCGCGCTACCGGCTACAGGGACGATTTATCTCCTGAGCGGACTGCTGCCGGAAAACGTGATTGCTGACACAATATAACAAAATTGTATCGTTTTTGTTAATTCTATTCTTGTGCTTACTTGTATAGACAAGTATATGTCTGATTCTTATCTGTGGGTCTGCGGCGGTGCCTGATAGTGGCGTTTTAGCGTTATTTGGCGATGGCAGACCGATAACAATGAGGAGTCATTGCTATGCCTGAAAGCAAGTATCGTCAGCAGACTATCCGCGCGCCCCGAGGCACGGTATTAACGGCGAAAAGCTGGCTGACAGAAGCCCCGCTGCGGATGTTAATGAATAATCTCGATCCTGACGTGGCGGAAAATCCGCATGAGCTGGTGGTCTACGGCGGGATTGGTCGCGCCGCGCGCAACTGGGAATGCTATGACGCTATTGTTGATGCGCTCACCCGGCTGGAGGCGGACGAAACGTTGCTTATTCAGTCTGGTAAACCGGTCGGCGTATTTAAAACGCACGACAACGCGCCGCGGGTATTAATCGCCAACTCCAACCTGGTTCCCCACTGGGCGACATGGGAACATTTTAACGAACTGGATGCGAAAGGGCTGGCGATGTACGGTCAGATGACGGCCGGAAGCTGGATCTATATCGGCAGCCAGGGAATCGTGCAGGGAACATACGAAACCTTTGTCGAGGCGGGGCGTCAGCACTATAACGGCACGCTGGCGGGACGCTGGGTGCTGACCGCCGGGCTGGGCGGCATGGGCGGCGCGCAACCGCTAGCCGCGACGCTGGCCGGAGCGTGTTCGCTGACGATTGAATGCCAGCAAAGCCGTATCGATTTTCGTCTGCGTACTCGTTACGTGGATGAGCAGGCCGCCACGCTGGATGACGCGTTGGCCCGCATTACGCGCTACACCCGCGAGGGGAAAGCCGTGTCCGTCGCCCTGTGCGCGAACGCGGCGGATATCCTGCCGGAACTGGTTAATCGCGGCGTGCGCCCGGACCTGGTGACCGATCAGACCAGCGCCCACGATCCGCTACATGGCTATTTACCCTCCGGCTGGCGCTGGGAGGAGTATCAGAAAAACGCGCAATCCGATCCCCACGGGACGATGCAGGCAGCGAAACGTTCCATGGCGGCGCATGTTCGGGCGATGCTGGCGTTCAGTCAAATGGGCGTGCCGACCTTTGACTATGGCAACAATATTCGCCAGATGGCGAAAGAGATGGGGGTGGAAAACGCCTTTGATTTTCCGGGATTTGTGCCAGCCTATATTCGTCCGCTGTTCTGTCGTGGCATCGGGCCGTTTCGCTGGGTGGCGCTGTCCGGCGATCCGCAGGATATCTATAAAACCGATGCCAAAGTCAAAGAGATAGTGGCTGAGGATAAACATCTGCATCACTGGCTGGATATGGCGCGCGAGCGCATTCATTTTCAGGGGCTACCGGCGCGTATCTGCTGGGTAGGTCTGGAGTGGCGGCAAAAACTGGGGCTGGCGTTCAACGAAATGGTGCGTTGTGGTGAGGTATCCGCGCCTATTGTGATTGGCCGCGATCACCTGGATTCCGGTTCTGTCGCCAGCCCTAACCGTGAAACCGAAGCGATGCGCGACGGTTCCGACGCGGTTTCCGACTGGCCGCTGTTAAATGCGTTGCTGAATACCGCCAGCGGGGCGACATGGGTATCGCTCCATCATGGCGGCGGGGTGGGGATGGGGTTTTCGCAACACGCCGGTATGGTGATTGTCTGTGATGGCACTGACGAGGCCGCCGCGCGTATTCGCCGCGTGTTACACAACGATCCGGCGACGGGCGTCATGCGCCATGCCGATGCCGGATATGATCTCGCGGTGGAATGCGCTGTTGAGCAAGGTCTGAATTTACCGATGGTTGCGGCGACGCAGGGGAAAGGCTGATATGAACACCATAACACTCACTCCGGGGCAGTTAAGCCTCTCTCAACTGTACGATGTCTGGCGTCATCCGGTACAGCTTCGGCTGGACGCCAGCGCCATTGGCGGCATTAACGCCAGCGTCGCGTGCGTCAATGATATCGTTGCCGAAGGGCGTACCGCCTACGGCATCAACACCGGTTTCGGTCTGCTGGCGCAGACGCGCATCGCTGATGAAGACTTGCAAAATCTACAGCGATCGTTGGTGCTGTCTCACGCCGCGGGCGTAGGCGACCCACTGGATGACGCGATGGTGCGTCTGATCATGGTATTGAAAATCAATAGCCTGGCGCGCGGGTTTTCCGGGATTCGGTTGAGCGTGATAGAGGCGCTCATCGCTCTGGTTAATGCCGGCGTGTATCCGCTGATTCCGGCAAAAGGCTCGGTTGGCGCGTCGGGCGACTTAGCGCCGCTGGCGCATCTGTCGCTGACGCTGCTTGGCGAAGGAAAAGCGCGCTGGCAGGGTGAATGGCTTCCGGCGCAGACGGCGCTAAAAAAGGCCGGACTGGAGCCTGTCGCGCTGGCGGCCAAAGAGGGGCTGGCGCTGCTTAACGGCACCCAGGCGTCAACGGCCTTTGCGCTGCGCGGTTTGTTTGAGGCACAGGAGTTATTTGCCTCCGCCGTTGTCTGCGGCGCGCTGACTACCGAAGCCGTGCTGGGATCGCGCCGTCCTTTTGATGCGCGCATTCATGCCGCGCGCGGACAAAAGGGGCAAATTGACGTCGCGCGGTTGTTCCGGCATCTGCTGACCGATACCAGCGCCATTGCTGAATCACATCACCACTGTCATAAAGTTCAGGACCCGTATTCCCTTCGCTGCCAGCCACAGGTAATGGGCGCTTGTTTGACCCAGTTACGTCAGACGAAAGAGGTACTGCTGGCTGAGGCCAACGCGGTGTCCGATAATCCGCTGGTCTTTGCCGATGCGGGGGAGGTGATCTCCGGCGGTAACTTCCATGCTGAACCGGTTGCCATGGCGGCGGATAATCTGGCGCTGGCGATAGCGGAAATCGGCGCGCTATCGGAGCGGCGCATCGCGCTGATGATGGATAAACATATGTCGCAGTTACCGCCGTTTCTGGTGAAAAATGGCGGCGTTAATTCCGGTTTTATGATTGCCCAGGTCACCGCCGCAGCGCTCGCCAGCGAGAATAAAGCGCTGGCGCACCCGCACAGCGTGGATAGCCTGCCGACCTCGGCGAATCAGGAAGATCATGTCTCAATGGCCCCGGCGGCAGGACGGCGACTCTGGGAAATGGCGGCGAATACCCGCGGCATCATTGCCGTGGAGTGGCTGGCTGCCTGTCAGGGGATAGATTTACGGGAAGGGTTAACCTCCAGCCCGTTACTGGAACAGGCGCGGCAGACACTGCGCGAGCGGGTGGCGCACTATACGCAGGATCGTTTTTTCGCACCCGATATTGAGTGTGCGACGGCGCTGATGGCGCAAGGCGCGTTACAGCGTCTGGTGCCGGACTTTATGTGAATGCTGCCGGATGGCGAGGCGCTTATTCGGCTTACCCAACCCGTTGGCAGGGTAAGACGTTTACGCCGCCATCCGGCACAGCGTTTAACTGAACATCGCCGTGATCGAGGCGCTGGCGAGCGAATGGAAATGCACGTTAAAGCCGACCATCGCGCCGCTGGCGTCTTCATCAACGTCAAGACGCTCGACGTCCAGCGCGTGAACCGTAAAGATATAGCGGTGCGTTTCCCCTTTAGGCGGCGCCGCGCCGCCGTAGCCCGCTTTACCGAAATCGGTACGCGTCTGAATGACGCCGTCTGGTACGGCCACCAGGCCTGAGCCGAACCCCTGGGTCAGTACGCGCGTATCCGCCGGGAGGTTCACCACCACCCAGTGCCACCAGCCGGAGCCGGTCGGCGCGTCGGGATCGTAACAGGTCACGACAAAACTTTTGGTGCCCATCGGCACGTCGTCCCAGGCCAGATGCGGCGAAATATTATCGCCATCATAGCCCATACCGTTAAAAACGTGGCGATGAGGAAGTTTATCTCCATCGCGCAAATCGTTGCTGATAAGTTTCATGCGCTCTCCTTTTGACTCACCAGAAGTGTAGCCAGAAGCAGCATCGCTTACCGCTGATTAATGGCTAAAAAATGTTTCATTGTGTACCGCGTCATTGACCGCCTGGGTCAAACGGCGCAGTTGATCCGGTCGAATAATGTAGGGCGGCATCAGGTAGATTAGCTTGCCGAACGGCCTGATCCAGACGCCTTGCCCGACGAAGAAGCGTTGAAGCGCCGCCATATTGACCGGATGCGTGGTTTCAACCACCCCAATCGCGCCCAACACCCGCACATCCGCCACCCTGGGCGAACTTTGCGCGGGGGCTAACTCAGCGCGTAACTGAGACTCGATAGACGCCACCTGCTGGCGCCATTCGCCGCTTTCCAGCAGCGTCAGGCTGGCGCAGGCGACGGCGCAGGCCAGCGGATTCCCCATAAACGTCGGGCCATGCATAAAACACCCCGCCTCGCCGTTGCTAATAGTCTCTGCAACCTGGCGTGTCGTGAGCGTTGCCGAGAGGGTCATGGTGCCGCCGGTTAAGGCTTTGCCGAGACACAGAATATCCGGCGCGATCCCGGCGTGCTCGCAGGCGAACAGTTTGCCGGTACGGCCAAACCCGGTGGCTATTTCATCGGCAATCAGCAGAATGCCTTCGCGATCGCACATGTTACGAATACGCCTGAGCCATTGTGGATGATATATGCGCATCCCGCCCGCGCCCTGAACGATAGGTTCCAGAATCACGGCGGCTATTTCATGGCGATGCGCGGCCATCAGGCGGGCAAATGGCGCGATGTCGCTTTCATCCCATTCGCCATCCATCCGGCTTTGCGGCGCCGGCGCGAACAGATTCTCCGGCAGATAGCCTTTCCACAAGCTGTGCATGGAGTTATCCGGATCGCACACCGACATCGCGCCGAACGTGTCGCCATGATAACCGTGGCGAAACGTCAGAAAACGCTGACGCGATTCGCCGCGCGCCTGCCAGTATTGCAGCGCCATCTTCATGGCCACTTCTACCGACACCGAACCAGAGTCGGCCAGAAAGACACACTCCAGCGGCTCAGGCGTTATCGCGACCAGCTTACGGCACAGATTCACCGCAGGTTGATGGGTTATGCCGCCGAACATGACATGCGACATGGCGTCAATTTGCGCTTTCATCGCCGCGTTCAATTGCGGGTGGTTATAACCATGAATGGCCGCCCACCAGGAGGACATCCCCTCAATCAGGCGTTCGCCCGAGGCGAGAACCAACTCGCAGCCTTCGGCCCGCTCAACGGGATATACCGGCAGCGGCGAGGTCATGGAAGTGTAAGGATGCCAAATATGGCGTTTATCGAAGGCCAGATCGTCCGTTGTCATAATCGACTTGTAAACCAAATTAAAAAGATTTAGGTTTACGAGTCTACACCATATCAAAAACAAACAACATATTTTGGAGAAGCCCGATGGCTCGCCACCCACGCTGGACACTGTCGCAAGTAACCGAATTATTTGAAAAACCACTGCTGGAATTGCTGTTTGAAGCGCAGCAAATTCATCGCCAGCATTTCGATCCGCAGCAGGTACAGGTTAGTACGCTGCTGTCGATCAAAACCGGCGCCTGCCCGGAGGATTGTAAATACTGCCCGCAGAGCTCGCGCTATAAAACCGGGCTGGAAGCCGAGCGTTTAATGGAGGTAGAGCAGGTACTGGACTCCGCCCGTAAAGCGAAAAACGCCGGTTCGACCCGCTTCTGTATGGGAGCGGCCTGGAAGAATCCGCATGAACGCGATATGCCTTATCTGGAGCAGATTGTACAGGGCGTCAAAGCGATGGGGCTGGAAACCTGTATGACGCTCGGCATGTTGAACGAGAGCCAGGCGCAGCGTCTGGCTAACGCCGGGCTGGATTACTACAACCACAACCTCGATACCTCGCCGGAGTTTTACGGCAATATCATCACTACCCGTACCTATCAGGAGCGCCTCGACACGCTGGAAAAAGTCCGTGAAGCAGGGATTAAAGTGTGCTCCGGCGGCATTGTGGGTCTGGGCGAAACGGTTACCGATCGCGCCGGACTGTTGTTGCAGTTGGCGAACCTGCCGACGCCGCCGGAAAGCGTGCCAATCAACATGCTGGTGAAGGTGAAAGGCACACCGCTTGCGGATAACGATGACGTGGATGCGTTTGATTTTATTCGTACTATCGCCGTGGCGCGCATCATGATGCCGACCTCATACGTGCGTCTTTCCGCAGGGCGTGAACAGATGAACGAACAGACCCAGGCGATGTGCTTTATGGCCGGGGCGAACTCGATTTTCTATGGCTGCAAATTGTTAACTACGCCAAATCCGGCAGAGGACAAGGATCTGCAGTTATTCCGTAAGCTGGGGCTGAATCCGCAGCAGACCAGAGTGCTGGCGGGCGATAACGAGCAGCAGCAACGTCTGGAGCAGACGCTGATGACGCCTGACACCGATGATTATTACAACGCGGCAGCCTTATGAGTTGGCAACAACGCGTCGACGATGCGCTGACGGCGCGTCGGGCGACGGATACGTTGCGCCGCCGCTATGTGGTGTCGCAGGGTGCCGGACGCTGGCTGGTAGCGAACGGGCGACAGTATCTTAACTTCTCCAGCAATGATTACCTCGGCTTAAGTCAACACCCGCAGATTATTCGCGCCTGGCAACAGGCAGCGATGCGTTTTGGCGTCGGCAGCGGCGGGTCGGGTCATATCAGCGGTTATTCCGTGGCGCACCAGGCGTTAGAGGAGGAACTGGCGCAATGGTTAGGATATCCACGCGCGCTACTGTTTATCTCTGGCTTTGCGGCGAATCAGGCGGTCATTACCGCCTTAATGAAAAAAAATGACCGGATTGTGGCCGACAGGTTGAGTCATGCTTCCCTGCTGGAGGCCGCCAATCTGAGTCCGGCGCAGCTTCGCCGCTTTATCCATAACGATACGCAGCATCTGTCGCGTTTACTGCAATCGCCCTGCGTGGGCCAGCAACTGGTGGTGACAGAAGGTGTATACAGCATGGACGGCGACAGCGCGCCGCTGGCGGAAATCCAGCACATTGCCCGCAGGCATCATGCCTGGCTGTTGGTTGATGATGCGCACGGCATCGGCGTGACTGGCGATGAGGGGCGGGGCACCTGCTGGCAACGGGGGGTGAAGCCTGAGTTGCTGGTAGTGACTTTCGGTAAGGGGTTTGGCGTCAGCGGCGCAGCGGTGCTCTGCTCGGAAAGCGTCGCGGATTATCTGCTGCAATTCGCCCGCCATCTGGTTTACAGCACCAGTATGCCGCCCGCCCAGGCGCAGGCGTTAAGCGCCTCGCTGGCGGTGATCCGTAGCGATGAAGGTGGTGAACGGCGCGAAAAACTCGCCGCTCTGGTTCAGCGCTTTCGGGCCGGCGTTAACGCGTCCCGATTTACGCTACTGAATGCCCATAGCGCCATCCAGCCGTTAATCGTGGGCGATAACAGCCGTGCATTGCGCCTGGCGGAGGCGCTACGTCAACAAGGATGCTGGGCGACGGCGATTCGTCCGCCGACGGTGCCTGTCGGTACGGCGCGCCTGCGCTTAACGTTAACGCAGGCGCATGAAGCGTGCGATATAGACCGTCTGCTGGAGGTGCTGCATGGCGCAGGTGAATAAGCAGGCTATTGCGGCGGCGTTTGGCCGGGCCGCATCGCAATATGAACAACACGCCTCTTTGCAGCAACACAGCGCGGATGCGCTGCTGACGCTGTTGGCAGGCCGCCAGTTTGCCAGTGTGTTGGACGCAGGCTGCGGCCCTGGACGTATGAGTCGTTACTGGCGAGAGCGGGGGAGCGAAGTGACCGCCCTGGATCTTTCGCTGGCGATGCTGCAACAGGCGCGCGATCGTCAGGCGGCGCATCACTATTTGCTGGCGGATATCGAAGCGATTCCCCATGACGCCGAAGTTTTTGACCTGGCCTGGAGCAACCTGGCGGTCCAGTGGTGCGGCGATTTACGTGATGCGTTGAGCGAGTTGTATCGGGTTGTACGGCCCGGCGGCGTGGTGGCGTTTACCACCTTGTGCCAGGGGTCGTTGCCGGAGCTGCGTCAGGCATGGCAGGCCGTCGATAATCGCGCTCACGCGAATAGCTTTTTGCCGGAAGAGGCAATTGACCACGCGCTGCGCGGCTGGCGGGCGTCTCGTCATACTCAGGCGATGACATTGTGGTTTGAGGATGCCCTGAGTGCGATGCGCTCGCTTAAAGGCATTGGCGCCACCCATCTTCATGAAGGGCGGGAGTCGGATGTATTAACCCGCGCCCGGCTTAGACAGATTCAGTTGGCATGGCCGCAGCGGCAGGGGAAATATCCGCTGACGTACCATCTTTTTATGGGAGTGATTGAACGTGACTAAACGCTATTTTGTCACCGGTACTGATACTGAAGTCGGTAAAACGGTCGCCAGTTGCGCCTTATTGCAGGCCGCAACGCAGTTAGGTTATCAAACCGTAGGCTATAAGCCCGTCGCTTCCGGCAGCGAAATGACAACCGACGGGCTACGCAATAGCGATGCCCTGGCCTTGCAGCGTAACAGCAGCCTGCCGCAACCTTATTCCGCTATCAATCCTTATACTTTTGCCGAGCCTACCTCTCCCCACATCGTTAGCGCCGACGAAGGCCGGGCGATAGACGCGGCGGTGTTATCACGCGGATTGCGAACGCTGGAGGCGCAGGCAGACTGGGTATTGACAGAAGGGGCGGGCGGCTGGTTTACACCGCTCTCTGCCACGCTGACGTTTGCCGACTGGGTACAGACGGAGCAGCTGCCGGTGATTCTGGTTGTTGGCGTCAAGCTGGGCTGTATTAATCACGCCATGCTGACGGCGCTGGCGGTAGAACAGGCCGGATTACCACTTGTCGGATGGATAGCCAACGACATACAGCCGCCGGGCGCGCGTCATGGTGAATATCTCGCGACGCTTCGCCGCGTCATACCGGCCCCGCTGTTAGGGGAAATCCCGTGGCTGGGCGTTTCTCCATCGCAGGCGGCGACAGGACAGTATCTGGACCTTAGCCCCCTGGAACGCGCCTGACCGCGCTTAAAAACCGCCTTCTTGCAGGATCAGACGATCCTGCTGTTCTTTCGCCAGACCCTCCTGACGTCGCCAGGCTAAAAATGTGCAAAATGTGAGCGTGTACGCCTCAATTTTTCCCTTCTCGTTAGCCAATAATCTGCCAAAAATAGCGATAATTTTTTTTTATCGCCCGGCGAAAACGTCAGGGGCTGATTTTGCCAGGCGGCAGGGGATACGGGCTGGAAGCAGTTATCCACTATTCCTGTGGATAACCTTGTGTATTAGAGTTAGAAAACACAACGTAAGCGAGAGGCGACGCGGCCTGCGACTAAATTGGCGCGAAAGACGGCTTGAGAAAATATCCCTTTTCAGACAGCAAGTTATATAAAATCAATGGTTGTAAAGGAAGGGGGATACGTTGACATAAAACTTTCATCATCCGACTTGACAAATGTTAAAAAAGACTCTGGTCTGGGGATAACCAGCACACTGCTGGAATTTTACCCCGCGACTGTCTATGTTTTACCTCTAAATAGCGTGGGATATCTGCCGATAGCCATTATACACTGGAGTGTTACTGTTTTTTCATCCAGTATTTTTTATTGGCAATATTCACCGTCGAGAGTAAAATTACACCCCTGCCCGCTCACTCCTTCAGGTAGCCGCTCATGAGTAAACCGTTCAAACTGAATTCCGCTTTTAAACCTTCTGGCGATCAGCCGGACGCTATACGTCGTCTGGAAGAAGGGCTGGAGGACGGGCTGGCGCATCAGACGTTATTGGGCGTGACCGGTTCCGGGAAGACATTCACCATTGCCAACGTCATTGCGGACTTGCAGCGGCCAACGATGGTGCTTGCGCCCAATAAAACCCTGGCGGCGCAGCTCTACGGCGAAATGAAAGAGTTTTTCCCGGAAAACGCGGTGGAGTATTTCGTCTCCTACTATGACTACTATCAGCCGGAAGCGTATGTGCCAAGTTCGGATACGTTTATCGAAAAAGACGCTTCGGTAAACGAACATATTGAGCAAATGCGGTTGTCGGCAACGAAAGCGTTGCTTGAGCGACGCGATGTCGTGGTGGTGGCTTCCGTGTCCGCGATTTACGGTCTGGGCGATCCGGATCTCTACCTGAAAATGATGCTGCATCTGACGGTGGGAATGCTGATTGACCAGCGCGCGATTTTGCGTCGGCTGGCGGAATTGCAATACACCCGTAACGATCAAGCTTTTCAGCGTGGTACCTTTCGCGTGCGCGGCGAAGTGATCGACATCTTCCCGGCTGAATCTGACGATATCGCGCTACGCGTTGAGCTGTTTGATGAAGAAGTGGAACGCCTGTCGCTGTTCGACCCGTTAACCGGGCAGGTAGAGTCAACGGTGCCACGTTATACTATCTATCCCAAAACGCACTACGTGACGCCGCGCGAGCGTATTCTGCAGGCGATGGAAGAGATAAAAGATGAGCTGGCGGATAGGCGTAAGGTCTTGCTGGCGAATAATAAGCTGCTTGAAGAGCAGCGATTAAGCCAGCGCACGCAGTTCGATTTAGAGATGATGAACGAGCTGGGCTACTGCTCAGGCATTGAAAACTATTCCCGCTTTCTGTCGGGCCGCGGGCCGGGCGAACCGCCGCCAACCTTGTTCGATTATCTGCCCGCCGACGGACTGCTGGTGGTGGATGAGTCTCATGTCACCATCCCGCAGATAGGCGGCATGTACCGCGGCGACCGGGCGCGCAAAGAGACGCTGGTCGAGTATGGCTTCCGTCTGCCTTCGGCGCTGGATAACCGTCCTCTGAAGTTTGAGGAGTTTGAAGCCTTAGCGCCGCAAACTATCTATGTTTCCGCCACGCCCGGCAACTATGAGCTGGAAAAATCTGGTGATGAGGTGGTGGATCAGGTCGTGCGACCGACCGGGCTGCTGGACCCGATTATTGAAGTGCGTCCGGTGGCGACCCAGGTGGACGATCTGCTGTCCGAAATTCGTCAGCGTGCGGCTATTAATGAGCGTGTCCTTGTCACTACGCTCACCAAACGGATGGCGGAAGATTTGACCGAATATCTGGAAGAGCACGGCGAGCGCGTGCGTTACCTGCACTCAGATATTGATACCGTGGAGCGCATGGAAATCATCCGCGATTTGCGTCTGGGCGAGTTTGACGTTCTGGTGGGGATTAACCTGCTGCGCGAAGGGCTGGATATGCCGGAAGTCTCGCTGGTGGCGATTCTGGACGCTGACAAAGAAGGGTTCCTGCGCTCCGAGCGCTCCCTGATTCAGACCATAGGACGCGCGGCGCGTAACGTTAACGGTAAAGCGATTCTGTATGGCGATAAAATCACGCCGTCGATGGCGAAGGCGATTGGCGAAACCGAGCGACGTCGCGAGAAGCAGCAGAAGTACAACGAAGAGCACGGTATCACGCCGCAGGGGCTGAACAAAAAAGTGGTCGACATTCTGGCGCTGGGGCAGAACATTGCGAAAACCAAAGCGAAGGGGAAAGGCAAGGGCCGTTCTACGGCAAAAGCCGGAATTGTCGAACTGGATATGACGCCGAAAGCGTTGCAGCAGAAAATTCATGAACTGGAAGGGCAAATGATGCAGCACGCGCAAAATCTGGAGTTTGAAGAAGCCGCGCAAATTCGCGACCAGTTGCATCAGTTACGCGAGTTGTTTATCGCGGCGTCCTGACAATGTGTCGATCGCCAGCGAGTCATCGTTACCATGGCTCGCTTTTGAGAATTTCAGTGCAATAGTAAGGGCTAAGTCAGTCAGGAATGAAAAACAGTGACAGGCTTTGACTAACGAGATTGTCGAAAAACTCAAAACATCAATGGGGTAGCTAGTTTAATCACCACTGAAGAAAATTAGCGTTGAGGCTGAACCCAACGCTAATTTTCCCTCTCTCCTCGGCTATGAAAAAAAACGCCCCGTATTATCGGTATAGCTATCCTTATGATCGTCATTTTAATCTTATGTGAGTTCGTTGAAAGCGTGCCATGGCAACAGATTACATCATTCTACTTAAAAAAGAGGTGATGGAAGCGCGAGCATTTATAAGTCAAGCGCTGCAAATACTGAATGATTTGTCCGAAATAATGACGACTATGACCTCTTGTTTAAAGTTGAGAATATCCTTATCTGTTACTTTAGGTTACGTTCAGATCAGGTAGGGAAAATATGTTTAATATTACTAATATACAATCTACGGCAAGGCATCAAAGTATTAGCAATGAGGCATTAACAGAGGTGCCTTTAAAAGAAGAGATATGGAATAAAATAAGTGCCTTTTTCTCTTCAGAACATCAGGTTGAAGCACAAAGCTGCATCGCTTATCTTTGTCATCCACCTGAAACCGCCTCGCCAGAAGAGATCAAAAGCAAGTTTGAATGTTTGAGGGAGTTAGCCTTCCCGGCGTATGTGGATAATATTCAGAGTAATAGAGGGGGGACAGACCAATACTGTATTTTGAATGAAAATAGTCAGGAAATTCTGTCTATAATTTTTAATACAGAGGGCTATACCGTTGAGGGAGGGGGAAAGTCAGTCACCTATACCCGTGTAACAGAAAGCGAGCAGGCGAGTAGCGCTTCCGGCTCCAAAGTTGCTGTGAATTATGAGTTAATCTGGTCTGAGTGGGTAAAAGAGGCACCAGCGGAAGAGGCAGCAAATCGTGAAGAAGCCGTACAACGGATGCGTGACTGCCTGAAAAATAATAAGACGGAACTCCGTCTGAAAATATTAGGGCTTACCACTATACCCGCCTGTATTCCTGAGCAGATAACTACTCTGACACTCGATAACAATGAACTGAAAAGTTTGCCGGAAAATTTACAGGGAAATATAAAGACCCTGTATGCCAGCAGTAATCGGCTAACCAGTATCCCTGCCACGTTACCGGATACCATACAGAAAATGGAGCTGAGCATTAACCGTATTACTGAATTACCGGAACGTTTGCCTTCAGCGCTTCAATCGCTGGATCTTTTCCATAATAAAATTAGTTCCTTACCTGAAAATCTACCTGAGGAACTTCGGTACCTGAGCGTTTATGATAACCGCATAAGGACACTGCCAGAACATCTTCCGTCAGGGATTACCCATTTGAATGTGCAGAGTAATTCGTTAACCGCTCTGCCTGAAACATTGCCGCCGGGCCTGAAGAATCTGGAGGCCGGCGAAAATGCCTTAACCAGTCTGCCCGCATCGTTACCACCAGAATTACAGTTCCTGGATGTAAGTAAAAATCAGATTACTGTTCTGCCTGAAACACTACCTCCCACGATAACAACGCTGGACGTTTCCCGTAACGCATTGAGTAATCTACCGGAAAACCTCCCGGCGGCATTACAAATAATGCAGGCCTCTCGCAATCGCCTGGTCCGTCTCCCGGAGTCGTTACCCCATTTTCGTGGTGAAGGACCTCAACCTACAAGAATAATCGTAGAACGTAATCCTTTTTCAGAACGAACAATACAGAATATGCAGCGGCTAATGTCCTCTGCGGGTTATCAGGGACCCCGGGTATTGTTTGCCATGGGCGACTTTTCAACTGTTCGGGTAACTCGACCACTGCATCAAGCTGTCCAGGGGTGGCTAACCAATCTCGAGGAGGAAGACGTCAACCAATGGCGGGCGTTTGAGACGGAAGTAAACGCGGCAGCCTTCAGCATGTTTCTGGATCGTCTTGGCGATACGCAGAACACCCGACATTCGGATTTTAAGGAGCAAGTCTCCGCCTGGCTAATGCGCCTGGCTGATGATAGCACACTAAGAGAAACCGCATTTATTATAGCGATGGATGCAACGATAAGCTGTGAAGATCGGGTCACACTGGCATACCACCAAATGCAGGAAGCGACGTTGGTTCATGATGCTGAAAGAGGCGTCTTTGATAGCCACTTAGCGGAACTGATTATGGCGGGGCGTGAAATCTTTCGGCTGGAGCAAATAGAATCGCTCGCGAGAGAAAAGGTAAAACGGCTGTTTTTTATTGACGAAATCGAAGTATTTCTGGGTTTTCAGAATCAGTTACGAGAGTCGCTGTCGCTGACAACAATGACCCAGGATATGCGATTTTATAACGTTTCGGGTATCACTGAGTCTGACCTTGACGAGGCGGAATTAAGGATAAAAATTGCTGAAAATAGGGATTTTCACAAATGGTTTGCGCTGTGGGGGCCGTGGCATAAAGTGCTGGAGCGTATAGCGCCAGAAGAGTGGCGTGAAATGATGGCTAAAAGGGCTGAGTATATTGAAACGGATGAGTATCAGAGCCGGGTCAATGCTGAACTGGAAGCGTTAGGAATAGCGGGTGATCCTGACGCAGAGCGCATGGCTGGGATGCGGATAATGGAAGAGATCAATCAGACCCACTTTACTGGGATCATGGAGAATATATTGCTGAAAAAAGAGGTGAGCTCGCTCATGAGCGCCTACTGGCGATAGCTGAACGCAGTTTATCAGAAGGGGGAGAGAGCCTGTTTACCCTTCGGTGTAAACAGGCATCTGATAAGCGCAGCGTCGTCGGTAAACGGGCTTAACCCAACGCCTGTAGCGCTTTTTCCAGCGCATTGTGTAGTAACTGACGATCGTGGCGATAGGGGATATCGCTGGCCTCCAGCACTTCCTGAATCACCAGCCGATCGTTCACCGCACTGACGTCAACTTGCGGTCCAACCACCACTGCGTCAATGACTTTTTTGCCAATATATTGCTCCATCATCGCCAGCTTATCGACCAGCGTTAAACTGGCGGCGGGCAGACTCAGTTCGCGACCCAGATTGCCGATATACACCATTGGCGCCGGGGTGCGCCGCAGCGCCTGCGCCAGTTCATCAAGCAGCAGGCAAGGCATCAGGCTGGTATAAAAACTGCCAGGGCCAATCAGAATCAGATCCGCGTCATTAATGGCCTGTACCGCTTCCCGCGTCGCCGGCACGTTCGGCGTTAACATGATCTCCTGCGGCGGCGTCGCTAACTGATCGATATTCACCTCGCCGTAAATCTCATGCCCCTGTTCGTCAATCGCCATCAGATCTACCGGTAGCTCCGACATCGGGATCAGCTGCGCGTCCACTTTAAGCAGATTACGAATTAAATTAATCGCTTCCAGAGGCCGCACGCTCAGGTGATCTAACGCCTTTAACATCAAATTTCCGAGGTTATGACCAGAAAGTTCGCCATTACCGCCAAAACGATACTCAAACATAGCGGATGCGACGCTGGGTTCGGTTATTAACTGATTCAGACAGTTGCGCATATCGCCCCAGGCGATTCCGCCTTCCGAGCGGCGAATACGGCCAGTTGACCCCCCGTTATCTGTGGTAGTCACAATGCCGGTCAGGCGCGAACCTAATGAAGAAAGCGAGGAGAGGACGCGTCCTAATCCATGCCCTCCGCCGAGGGCAACGACACGATCAAGGTCAGCCAGCGTACGATTGCGCATAAAAATTCCTGAAGTCAAATAAGCAGCGCTACAGTAGCGCAAGTCGCGGGTTTTCAGCAATTAGCCGACCGGCTAAAAGACAATTAATTATTCCCGACTACCCCTTTATAGCGAGGGCGTTACCACGGCTAAATGATATATATCAATGTAAAAGTGTGATTTTCACGTATTCTGTCGCTAAATAGCACGATTATATCGCTATGTATATGTTTATATAGCGAAAGCGTGATGGCGAAATTGTCATTTACACGCTAGTATCGGCGTAACCACAGTAAACACTCTAGCCTCTGCACCTGGGTCATTTTTGATATGGTGCTTTGGCCGTGACAACGTTTAACGTTTGCCACCAGGGCGCAGGAAGAAATGACTCCGCCTCCCGTATTTGGAAAGGTGTACATGGCTTCACAACTTACCGATGCTTTCGCGCGTAAGTTTTACTACTTGCGTTTGTCGATTACCGATGTGTGCAACTTTCGTTGCACCTACTGTCTGCCGGATGGCTACAAACCTGGCGGCGTTACTAACAACGGTTTCCTTACCGTCGATGAAATTCGTCGCGTTACGCGCGCTTTTGCCAGTCTTGGCACGGAGAAGGTGCGTCTTACCGGCGGCGAGCCTTCATTACGCCGCGATTTTACCGACATCATTGCCGCCGTAGGTGAAAATGATGCTATTCGCCAGATCGCGGTGACCACTAACGGTTATCGACTGGCGCGCGATGCCGCGAACTGGCGCGAAGCGGGGCTGACGGGCGTCAATGTTAGCGTGGATAGTCTGGATGCGCGTCAGTTCCATGCGATTACCGGTCAGGACAAATTCCGCCAGGTGATGGCGGGCATCGATGCCGCCTTTGACGCCGGTTTCGAAAAGGTGAAAGTCAACACCGTGCTGATGCGCGACGTGAATCACCATCAGTTGGATACCTTCCTTGCCTGGATTCAGCCTCGCCCCATTCAGCTACGCTTCATTGAACTTATGGAGACGGGCGAGGGGAGCGATCTCTTCCGCAAACATCATATTTCGGGTCAGGTATTACGCGACGAGCTGATTAAGCGCGGCTGGATCCACCAGCTCCGCCAGCGTAGCGATGGCCCGGCGCAGGTTTTTTGTCATCCCGATTACGCCGGTGAGATCGGTCTCATTATGCCGTACGAAAAAGATTTCTGCGCCACCTGTAACCGCCTGCGTGTTTCGTCCGTCGGTAAGCTGCATTTATGTCTGTTTGGCGACGGCGGCGTGAGTTTACGCGACCTGTTACAGGATGATGCGCAGCAATACGCGCTTGAGGAACGTATTTCCGACGCGTTGCGGGAGAAAAAGCAGACCCATTTCCTTCACCAGAGCAATACTGGTATTACGCAAAATTTATCTTACATTGGCGGTTAATCCTTAATAAGGAGATTTCAGATGAGTCAGGTCAGCGCTGAATTTATCCCGACCCGCATCGCTATTCTTACTGTTTCCAGCCGACGCGGCGAAGAAGACGACACCTCCGGTCATTATCTGCGTGATTCGGCGCAGGAGGCCGGGCATGAAGTGGTGGCGAAAGCCATCGTTAAAGAGAACCGTTACGCGATTCGCGCCCAGGTTTCCGCCTGGATCGCCAGTGATGAGGTGCAGGTCGTATTGATAACTGGTGGGACCGGTTTGACCGAAGGCGATCAGGCGCCGGAAGCGCTGTTGCCGCTGTTCGATCGTGAAGTGGAAGGATTTGGCGAAGTGTTTCGCATGCTCTCGTTTGAAGAGATCGGCACCGCAACTCTGCAGTCGCGCGCGGTAGCTGGCGTGGCGAATAACACCTTGATTTTCGCCATGCCGGGCTCCACAAAAGCGTGCAGAACCGCATGGGAGAATATCATTGCGCCGCAGTTGGATGCCCGTACACGCCCATGTAATTTTCACCCTCATTTAAAGAAATAACGATGTCGCAATTAACCCATATAAACGCCGCAGGCGAAGCGCACATGGTGGACGTTTCCGCGAAAGCGGAAACCGTTCGTGAAGCGCGTGCGGAAGCATTCGTTACCATGCGTAGTGAAACGCTGGCGATGATTGTTGATGGCAAACACCACAAGGGCGATGTTTTCGCGACCGCCCGTATTGCAGGTATTCAGGCCGCCAAACGCACCTGGGAGCTGATCCCGCTGTGCCACCCGCTACTGCTAAGTAAAGTGGAGATTCAGCTTCAGGCCGAGCCGGAGCATAACCGCGTGCGTATTGAGTCTCTGTGCCGTCTGACCGGTAAAACCGGCGTCGAAATGGAAGCATTAACCGCGGCGTCCGTCGCGGCGTTAACCATCTACGACATGTGTAAAGCGGTACAAAAAGATATGGTAATTGGTCCGGTGCGCCTGCTGGCGAAAAGCGGCGGCAAATCGGGGGATTTTAAGGTGGATGCGCATGATTAAGGTGCTTTTCTTCGCCCAGGTTCGCGAGCTTACAGGAACTGACGCGCTGGATCTTCCAGCAGATTTTTCCACCGTTGAGTCGTTGCGACAGCATCTGGCGACAAAGAGCGATCGTTGGGCGCTGGCGCTGGAAGACGGCAAGCTGTTGGCGGCGGTCAACCAGACGCTGGTAAGTTTTGACCACCCGCTGACGGCGGGCGATGAAGTGGCGTTTTTCCCGCCAGTCACGGGGGGCTAACATGCGCGAAACGCGAATTGTAGTCGGCCCTGCGCCGTTTAGCGTCGGGGAGGAATATTCCTGGCTGGCGGCGCGCGACGAAGACGGCGCGGTCGTCACCTTTACCGGAAAAGTGCGCAATCATAACCTGGGCGATAGCGTTAAGGCGCTGACGCTGGAGCATTATCCCGGCATGACTGAGAAAGCTCTGGCGGAGATCGTCGCGAAGGCGCGTTCCCGCTGGCCGCTGGGGCGGGTCACGGTGATCCATCGCGTTGGCGAATTATGGCCGGGCGATGAGATTGTGTTTGTCGGCGTCACCAGCGCGCACCGCAGTAGCGCGTTCGATGCCGGTCAGTTCATTATGGATTATCTGAAAACCCGTGCGCCGTTCTGGAAGCGTGAAGCCACGCCGGAAGGCGATCGCTGGGTCGAAGCGCGCGACAGCGACCAGCAGTTGGCGAAACGTTGGTAGCAGAATGTGATACGCTTTAGGGTATCATTTCCACACAGGAGTTCATCATGGACAGATTTCCACGATCTGATTCAATAGTGCAGGCGCGGTCCGGCCTGCAGACCTATATGGCGCAAGTGTATGGCTGGATGACGGTCGGACTGTTACTGACCGCGTTTATCGCGTGGTATGCGGCTAATACGCCAGCCGTCATGATGTTTGTCTTTTCCAGTAAGATCACCTTCTTTGGCTTAATTATTGCCCAGCTTGCGCTGGTGTTTGTTCTGTCGGGACTGGTGCATAAACTTAGCGCCGGAATGGCGACCACGCTGTTTATGCTCTATTCGGCGCTAACCGGATTGACGTTATCCAGTATTTTTATCGTTTACACCTACTCCTCTATCGCCAGCACCTTTGTGGTGACGGGGGGAATGTTTGGCGCCATGAGCCTGTACGGGTACACCACTAAGCGCGATCTTAGCGGTTTCGGCAATATGCTGTTTATGGCGCTTATTGGTATCGTTCTGGCGTCGCTGGTCAATTTCTGGTTGAAGAGTGAAGCGCTGATGTGGGCGGTAACCTATATCGGGGTGGTGGTGTTTGTCGGTCTGACCGCCTATGACACGCAGAAACTGAAAAATATCGGCGAGCAAATAGATACCCGCGATAGCGCTAATCTGCGTAAATATTCGATTCTCGGCGCGTTAACGCTGTACCTGGACTTTATCAACCTGTTCCTGATGTTACTGCGTATTTTTGGTAATCGCCGCTAATTATCGCGATCTCTTAAAATCCTGGCCCTGCGCCAGGATTTTTTTAGGACTATATTTAGGGCGAAACAGCATAAATATCTTAGAAATGTTTTCCTGCGCTTGCCATTCTTATCACCGTGATCATGTGAAGAGTGATAAATGACAAGTGGGACCTCTGGCTGCAATACGTATACGACAAATAGCATTTATTCCCGCGACAATGTTATCCCTTACCTATTGGTATACTGCGTTGGGACTATGGTGTACCGCCGGCATTATATGGTTAACGTTGTATACTCATTTTTTGATAACTCACGTTCAACCTGTTGTTGTTTTGTGGATATCAGCACTTTTGCTTGGCCTGGGGTATGGGGCCATTACCTGTCTTTCCCGCTTTGGCACTGTTGTCGCAACGTTGATATATATTGCCATCATTACGCTTACCGGCGTGTCATTAGCTTACCTTTTCTCAGGTGGCGCGACCATTTTCGTGATTGGTGGAATCATGTTTAGTCTTAATGCCTTATTTATTTTCTACCTGAATATCAGTTCTGGTCTATTCAGACCGTTAATTTTTATGGCGGTAAGCGGGATCATCGCTGCGATAGTTGTCAATAGCCTGGTGGCCAGTAGCACTCTGGTCTGGATAGTCAGTGTGCTGACGGTATTGGTGTGGACATTGATTACAGCGCTAGAAAAATCCACGCTTCACGGTTATGCCCGCATGTTATACCACGGCGAGTTTTCATCGCTGCCTCGTTGCGCTTTATTTGGCGCGCTGACGCTTTACCTTGGCATTATTAATGCTGTGGTTACGCTGTGTCGTTATATCATTTTGATGATTCTGGAAATACTATTATCTTTCAGGCCGTAGGCGTTGCAGGTTTTTTATTCAGGTTGGTGATGATGGGTATAATGAGTAAATTATGTGGCAAACAATTTTGGTTAGCGTTTTGTGAAGCTAAAGACGTCACTCGCGCCATTAAAAATGGCGGCGAGGATTTTAATAAGAAATGCCCACCAGCGCTAATTTCTCATTTCATTACCGGATTGTCATGGGAATATGAACGGGGTCATTATTTACCGGTATGCGCTATTGCTGGCCATTATTTCCGTTACGTTGGCAACGTTCTGTACCCTGTCATCAGTATTCATGGGCGAGTTTCACGAAGTGCTCCTGCTGCTGTTTAGCTGGTCATTGCTGCTTTTTTCCCGCTTACAGATGAATACGTCTTTTTTCTCAGCATATGTTTATTTTTACCGGATAAAACGCGTTGTGCTGGAAAGCGAAAACGCGTCTGCTTAGATTTATTTCGCCATCGCCCGCTCGTTTTTCGCCCGCAGCTTCTTCGCCCGGCTTTCCAGGATCAGGTAGCACACCAGCGCCAGCAACAGGGGAATAAAATAGTAAAGCACGCGGTACGCGAGCAGGGCGGCGATAATCGTGCCTTGCGACGTATGTTCGCCCGCCAGCAACGCGAGGAATACGGCCTCCAGCACGCCGATGCCTGCCGGAATATGCACGATGACGCCCGCGATACTGCTCACCAGCAGTACGCCCAGCACAAAGAAATAGTTCACATCCTGACCCATCAGCAGCCAGATGATGGCGCCCATCGCCATCCAGTTCGCGCTGGAGATCGCCATCTGCGCCAGCGCGAATTTCCATGACGGCAGCACCAGTTTCTGCCCTTTAATCGTCATATGCCGCCGCTTTGCAAAGGCGCAAAACCACAGATAGACCGCGATAATCAACAATAAAACGATACCGAGAATACGTAGCGTGCCTTCATCGATATACCAGTGGTCGGGAAGCTGGACAACGCCGAAGGTAAAAATGATGCCGCCCAGCAGAATATAGCCCAGCCAGTTAGTGGTAATGCTGAGCGAGAAAATGCGCGTGATAGTACTGCCGGGCAACCCGAGGCGAGAGTATAGTCGGTAACGCATCCCGATCCCGCCGACCCAGGTGCTGAGCGTCAGGTTAAAGGCATAGCAGACGAACGATACCAACATCACCTGTCGCTTCGCCAGTTTATGGCCGCAATAAAGCCGTCCAAGCAGGTCGTAGCAGCCGTACAGAAGATAGCTAACGATCACCAGTCCTACAGCGCTTAAAAGCGCCGTGCGGTTATAGTCGCGGATGACGGTCCAGACATCACCCCAGTCGACCTTTTTAGCATAAACCACCAGCAGAACGACGACCGCAATAAAAAACAGCCAGGTCAGCACTTTTTTAGCCAGCCGCCAGCGCGGATGCGATTTAGCCATTAGGGCTTCACTCCTGTATTTTCTGGATCAACGCGATCCTGGGTTTCCATTTCTGGCTGGGCAGGCGGGGGAACCTGCGCCAGATGCGGGGTATGCGCAGGTAGCCAGCCGACCAGCGCCGGGAAATGACGTAAAAAGTGGAACGCCAGCACGCTTTTGGTCAGGTTCCACCAGGTGCGTTTCGGCAGCATAGACTCATCGACCTGCTTACAATCGTTCACGATGATGCCTTGTAAATTATCGCGCAGGGTCTGGTTAAAGGTACGATCGTGAATGATCAGGTTAGCTTCAAGGTTAAGCGACAGGCTGAGCGGATCGAGATTACTCGACCCTACCGTGGCCCAGTGATCGTCCATCAGCGCCACTTTGCCATGCAGCGGACGGCGTCGGTATTCATAAACCTGCACGCCGCCCTTCACCAGATAGTTATAGAGCAACCGCGCGCCGACTTTGACTATCGGCATGTCTGGTTCCCCCTGGACAATCAGTTTTACGCTCACGCCACGGCGGGCGGCTTTACGCATTGCGTGGAGCAAGCGATAGCCGGGGAAAAAATAGGCGTTAGCGATAATCACTTCACGCTTTGCCTGGGTCAGCATTTTCAGATAATGACGTTCGATATCGTCACGGTGCTCTTCGTTATCCCGCCAGACAAACAGCGCCTGCGCTTCGCCGGGGTGACGGTTTTCTTCAGCCTGGTGATGGCGCTTCCACCAGCGGCGCGCGGGGCTTTGCCCCGGCAGATTCTCGACTTCGAATTGCAGGATATCGGCCACAACAGGCCCTTCGACCCGTACCGCGTAGTCTTGTTTCGCCTGCGGGCCGTAATCCGACATATGTTCGGCGGAGTAGTTAATGCCGCCGACAAAAGCAATACGATCATCAATCACCACAATTTTGCGGTGCATTCGGCGGAAGATATTGGTTCGCAACCCCAGTAGACGCGGGCGGGGGTCGTAATAGCGAAAAATCACGCCCGCCGAGGTTAATTCGCCGACAAACGCGTCGCTGAGATCGGGAGAGCCGTAGCCGTCGAGTAATACTTCGGCTTTTACGCCGCGCTGTGCGGCTTTTAGCAGAGCGGCATGGAGTTTTTTACCCACCTCATCTTCAAACAAGATAAAGGTTTCCAGAATGATTTTTTGCTGTGCCTGAGCGATAGCCTCAAACACGGCAGGATAGAACTGGTCGCCGTTTTCCAGTAGCTGAATTTGATTACCTTCACGCCAGCCGCATTTCATAGATGGATCTCCGCGCTAAGGGGGGCATGGTCTGATAAATGTCGCCAGTTCCGCAGCGGTAGCGCCGTAGGAGAACTGGCGTTCGCATTCTTGACGTAAATACGATCGAGTCGCAGCAGCGGCATACTCACCGGGAATGTGCGCGCCGGTCGGCCATGGGCACGGGTGAATATCTCCTCCAACCCGGCCGCGTTTAACGGCGGGCCGGCCTTTTGCCGCCAGTCATTAAAGTCTCCGGCCACCAGAACCGGTTCTGATTCCGGCAAGGCATTCACCCATCCCGCCAGCATGGTTAGCTGTGCCTGGCGGTGACTCTCCCGCAGGCCGAGATGTACGCACATGACGTGGATAGGGCGGTTGAGCATGGGCGGCGTAATGCGGCAATAGAGCACGCCGCGTTTTTCGCTACCGCCGACCGAGACGTCGCGATTTTCATAATGTTCAATGGGATAGCGAGAAAGAACCGCGTTACCGTGATGGCCTTCCGGATAGACCGCATTGCGGCCATAGGCGAAATCACTCCACATGGTGTCGGCCAAAAATTCATAGTGGGTAGTGTCCGGCCAGTTTTCGATATGCAGCGGATGTACTTCATGCGCGCCCATCACTTCTTGCAGACAGACGATATCGGCGCCGACCGTTCTGACGGCGTCGCGCAGCTCCGGCAGGATGAAGCGTTTATTAAAGGCGGTAAAACCTTTGTGCGTATTAATTGTGAGCACTTTGAATGAAAAATTTCGCGTGTGTTGAGTCATTTTCTTCCTGTCCGCGTCACTATCCTGATTGAAATAGTGTAGTCGTCGTCACAAAAAGATGCGGTCTTACGGAATTTTCCGTAAAGTTCGGTACTCTGAATAATGAGAGAAAAATGCTTCAGGAGAAAAGCCATGAAGTGGCAACAACGCGTTCGTGTCGCAACCGGCCTCGGTTGTTGGCAGATTATGTTGCATTTACTGGTAGTGGCGATGCTGGTAATAGGCTGGATGAGCGGCACATTAGTGCGCGTCGGCCTGGGATTATGCGTGCTTTATGGCGTGACGGTACTGCTGATGCTGGCGTTGCAGCGCCATCATGAGCAACGCTGGCGCGATGTGGCGGATGTGTTGGAAGAGCTGACTACCACCTGGTACTTCGGCACCGCGCTGATTGTCCTCTGGCTGCTATCCCGCGTATTGCAAAACAATGTCTTACTGGCTCTGGCGGGGCTGGCTATCCTGGCCGGGCCCGCCGTAGTCTCGCTACTGGCGAAAGATAAAAAGCTACATCACTTTGCGTCTAAACATCGCATACGCCGCTGAACCCGTGGTGGCCGCTATCACCAGTAGCGGCCACAAACTTCCCCAGACAATCCCCAGACTCGCATCCTTAAGATAAATTTGCTTGGTAATATCAGTAAAGTGGCGGATAGGGTTTATCCACGTCAGGTTTTGCAGCCAGACCGGCATATTTTCCACTGGCGAGACATACCCCGAGAGCAAAATCGCTGGCATCATAAAGACAAAGACGCCGATAAACGCCTGCTGTTGCGTGGCGCAAAGCGATGATATCAGCAAGCCAAAGCCTACCAGCGACAGCCCGTAAATCACCATCGTGAAATAAAACAGCGCTAACGAACCGGCGAAGGGAATTTGGTATGCCCAAATGCCGATAGCCAGCACGATCGTGGCCTGGAAGGTCGCGACAATCAGCGCCGGCACCGCTTTACCAACGAAAATCTGCCAGGTGGTGAGCGGAGAGACCAGCAGCTGATCCAGAGTGCCTTGTTCACGCTCGCGGGCGACGGACAGCGAAGTGACGATCATCACGCCAATAGTGGTGATCATGGCGATCAGCGAGGGCACCACAAACCACTTGTAGTCCAGATTCGGGTTATACCAGTTGCGTACCACCAGTTCGCTATTGTTGGGCTTTGGCTTGCCGTCCATCAATGTCTGCTGATACTCCTTGACGATCTGTTGCAGATAATTGGCGGCGATTTGCGCGCTGTTGGAGTTACGTCCATCAAGAATGAGTTGCATCGGCGCAGGCTGGAAGGTATCCAGATTCCGCGAGAAATCCGCCGGGAAGCGTACCAGCAGCAGCGCTTTTTGCGTATCGATAGTCGGCTGGATCTCCTGCGGACTGTTCAGCAATAGCACATGGGTAAACGCTTTCGCGCGGGCAAAGCGCTGGGTAAGTTCTACCGAATGTTTGCCGTTATCTTCGTTATAGATGGCGATAGTCGCGTTAGTGACTTCAAGTGTCGCGGCGAACGGAAACAGGATGACCTGAATCAGCACAGGCAGAATCAGGATCGCGCGCGTTTGCGGTTCGCGTAAAAGCGATTGCAGTTCTTTGCGAATTAATGTCCATAAGCGATGAAACATGTCCGTCCTCTCGGTCCAGTTTGTAGGCCTGATAAGCAAAGCGCATCAGGCATAATGCCGGATGGCGGCGTGAACGCCTTATCCGGCCTACGACGACAATTATCCATACACATATTTAATCCAGCCGTCGTTTGGTTTTTAGCCACGTCAGGCCAATAAACATCACCGCCGAGGCGATTAAAAACAGTACGTTAACGCCTAACACGACCGGAATATTGCCGGCCAGAAACAGACTTTGCAGGGTGCTGACAAAATAGCGCGCCGGAATAATATAGGTCACCGCGCGGATCACCGCAGGCATACTGTCTATCTGGAAGATAAATCCGGACAGCATAATCGAGGGTAAAAAGGCGGCGTTCAGCGCCACCTGCGCGGCGTTAAACTGGTTGCGAGTGATGGTGGAAATCAACAGCCCCATCCCCAGCGTACTCAGTAAAAACAGACTGGTGATAATAAACAGAATCACCAGCGAACCGCGATACGGCACGCCGAGAATAAACACCGATACCAGCATACAGAGCAGCATCGCCAGCATACCGAGAAAATAATAGGGAATAAGCTTACACAGCAGCAGTTCAACACGCGTCACTTCGGTTGAGAGCAGCGCCTCCATCGTGCCGCGCTCCCATTCGCGGGCAACGACCAGCGAGGTGAGGATTGCGCCAATTACCGTCATGATAATGGTCACCGCCCCGGGAATAATAAAATGCTGACTGATCGCCGCCGGGTTAAACCAGTAGCGCGTCTGGACGTCGATGAGCGGTTCAAAGGTGTCGCCGCGATCTTCCGCCCGCTGCTGTTGCCAGATTTGCCAGATGCCTTCAACATAACCCTGAACGAAGTTGGCGGTGTTTGGCTCGCTGCCGTCGGTAATCACCTGAATCGGCGCGCTGTCACCGTCGCGCGCCATTTGCTGCGCGAAATCCACCGGAATCACCACCAGTCCGCGAATGCGTCCGGCCTGCATTTTTTCAATTAATTCATGACGATTATCGCTAATGGTCGCGTCGATATAGGGTGAACCGGTCATCGCATGAGTGAAATCCAGCGCCTCCTGGCTTTGCTGTTCAAGCAGAATCCCCACGCGCAGCTTGCTGGAGTCAAGGTTAATGCCGTAACCAAAAATAAACAGCAACAGCAGCGGGATCACCACCGCAATCAGCCAGCTACTGGGATCGCGCACGATCTGGCGCGTCTCTTTGACGCACAACGCACGCACGCGGCGCCAGGAGAGAGACTTACTCATGCGTATGCTCCTTATCCCAGTCATTGATGAGAGTGATAAAGGCCTGCTCCATCGTCGGATCGGCCTGTTGCTCATCGGCGGCCTGCGCTTTGAGATCGTCCGGCGTACCGCTGGCGATAAGCTTCCCGCGATAAACCAGTCCGATGCGATCGCAATATTCCGCCTCATCCATAAAGTGGGTCGTCACCATTACCGTGACCCCTTTTTCCACCATGCTATTAATATGCAGCCAAAATTCACGGCGGGTGAGGGGATCAACCCCGGACGTTGGTTCATCAAGGAATAAAATATCCGGTTCGTGCATCAGCGAGCAGGCCAGCGCCAGTCGCTGTTTAAAGCCCAGCGGTAGCGCATCGGTGGGATGCGACGCGATGCTTTTCAGACCAAACGCTTCACTCATGCGCTGAATTTTTTCATTTTGCGCGCGGCCCCGCAAACCGTAGACGCCGGAGAAAAAACGCAGGTTCTGCTCAACCGTCAGGTTGCCGTAAAGCGAAAATTTTTGCGCCATATAGCCCAGATGCTGACGGGCTTTGCCGGAGCTGACTTTCAGGTCCATATCCAGCACCAGCGCCTTGCCGGACGTCGGCACCAGCAGGCCGCACATCATTTTAAAGGTGGTTGATTTACCCGCGCCGTTCGGGCCGAGCAGGCCAAAAATCTCGCCGCGCTGTACGACGAAATTAACATGGTCCGTGGCCGCGAAATCGCCAAATTTTTTCGTCAGTTCCTGCGCTTCAATCACCGTTTCGCCGGCAGTGCCTTCAACCGTATGCAGGATTGAACCCAGCGGAGACTCCGAGGTTCCCGCTCCGCCAAGCAGATCGATAAACGCATCTTCGAAGCGCGGCGCGGTCTCATTGAGGGTGATTTCCGGCATTCCTTCGGCCTGACGAATATCTGCTGCGGTCGCCTCTTTTTTCAGGATCAGGCGTACCGAACGCCCCTGAATCATGCCGTCGCCCACCTGCGGCAGTCTGAGCGCTCTCTGTAGTAACTTACGGTTGTTTTCCTGTGGACTGCTTATCAGAAAGCTACGACCGGCCATCGTTTGCGTCAGCGCTTTAGGTTCGCCCTGATAGAGCAGCTCGCCTTCATTCATCAGCAGTACATCGCGACACTGTTCGGCTTCATCCAGATAGGAGGTGCTCCATAAAATCAGCATCCCGTCGCCCGCCAGTTCGTGGACCATTTGCCACAACTCGCGCCGTGAAATCGGGTCAACGCCAACGCCCGGTTCATCCAACAGCAGCACTTTCGGTTCGCCGACCAGCGTACAGGCCAGCCCCAGTTTTTGCTTCATCCCGCCGGACAATTTCCCCGCCAGACGGCCAGTGAAAGGGCCGAGGGCGGTAAACTCCAACAAACGGGCAAAAGTCTTTTCCCGTATCTCGCCGGTAACGCTGCGTAAATCGGCATAGAGATTAAGGTTCTCCATGACGGTAAGATCTTCATACAGACCGAATTTCTGCGGCATATAGCCCAGAACCGCGTGCAGCTCGCTGTCGTTTTGTATCGGGTCGAAGCCTAATACGGACGCGTTGCCGCCATCGGCTTTGAGCAGGCCCGCCAGCATACGCATCAGCGTGGTTTTTCCTGCGCCGTCCGGCCCTACCAGCCCGGTGACATAACCGGAATGAATGGTACAGTCGAGCGGCGCGACGGCGGGTTTATCCATTCCCGCAAAGCGCTTCGTCAGACCGTGCAGCGTAATAACGGCCTCACTCATGCCGTGCCTCGTCATTAAATTTCACCGTGACTGGCATCCCCTGGCGTAACGCATCGTCCGCATCGGTGACGATAATGCGCAGGCGATAGACAAGATCGGTACGCAGATCCGGCGTTTCGACGGTTTTCGGCGTAAATTCCGCGGTGGGCGAAACGAAACCAATCTTGCCGTGGTAAGGTTTGTCAGGACGACCGTCGGTATACAACAGAATGTCGCGCCCCGGTTGCGTCTGACTGAGGTTGCGTTCATCGACATAGGCGCGCACCCAGACGGGGCGGGTCAGCGAGAGCGTTAATACCGTGCTGCCGGCGTTCAGCATACTGCCAGGCTCGACCGCGCGGGTGAGCAAGGTTCCGTTGGCAGGCGCGATAAGCGTGGTGTCCTGCAAATCAAGCTGCGCCTGCGCCAGTTGGGCCTTTGCCTGTTCCAGGCTGGCTTTCGCCTGGGCGATATCCTGTTCACGATTACCGGTACGGTACTGGCTCAGTTTATCCTGCGCGGACTTCAGCGTTGCCTGCGCCTGATCGCGCGATGAGCGGGCGTTTTCCAGATCGTTAGCGGAAATGGTGCGGCTTTTCCACAATCCTTGCTGACGGTTATAAAAGTTTTGCGCGTAGTCATAAGCGGCTTGTGCCTGTCTGACGGCGGCGGCGGCCTGGGCTATCTCTTCATCGCGATAGCCTGCCAGCATCAAATCATATTGCGCCTGCGCGACCGACACGCCAGCTTTCGCCTGCATCAGCGCGTTTTCGTATGGCGCGTGATCCAATTCGCCGAGCACCTGTCCGGCTTTGATGGCATCGCCTTCATCAACATTCAGCGACGCCAGCCTGCCGCCGACGCGAAAGCTGATATTGACGGTACGGATATCGACATTACCGTATAGCGTCAGCCCATCGTCCTGCCGACTTTGATACCACCAGGTTCCACCGGCAATCACAGCGACGATCGCTGCGATTGCCAGTCCGATAACGACAGGTTTTTTCATCAGTCCAGACTCCTTTGCGTTAAACCGTGCAGAATAAGATCGATGTGGCAGGTTACCGTCTGGTAAATCAGCTCCGCTTTTTCTTCATCAAACTGCGGCCAGCCGGTACGTAACAGAATAGTTTCTTTGCCGAGACGGAACGCCAGCACTTCGCCCAGTAAGGCATGGGTATGCAAAATCATGCGCGTATCATTGGCGTCGCAGCCGGTATAAGCAGCAACCAATCTTGTCAGATGGGTGTGCAACGGATCGATAACCTGTTCATGAACCAATTGATAGGCCGACGTGGGAGAGAGCTGCTCGCGTGAAATGAATTTGCTCAGGTTAACGGTGTCTTCCTGCGTCAGCAGCATAATCATGTTCTTGCAGGCGAGCAGAATAAGCTCGCGTATGGCGTCCCGGTCAGGGACAGGCTGGCTAAACAGACGTTCCGCTTTTTCAGCATGGGGGCGAAATTTTTCGCCAAGAAAATCGGCAATCCACTGGGCGCAGGCGAGGTATAAATCCTCTTTTGAGCCGAAATAGTAAGTAATAGCGGCAATATTTTGCCCCGCCAGCGCGGCGATATCGCGCGTGGTGGCATGGAGGCCATACTCGCCAAACTGCGCCAGCGCGGCGGCAATGAGCTGACTTTTCGCCTGCTCGCCCTTGGTGGTCGTGGTGGGAATATTCATCACACGCCCTAATTTTTAATCAATCGATTGATTAAGATTATGACTCATAATGGCACTTGTCCAGTGTGGTCGATTAATTTGTCTTTGCCACCTTCCGGGATAATTTATGCGCCGCATCACAAAAACTGCTACACTCCGCCCCTTCATGACATTGTGGTTTTTGTCATTCCAAATTTGAGCATCTCCCTGAAAACTACACCGGCAACGGTCGGGGCGGTCCGGAGTAGTTATGTCTTTTGATTCCCTGGGATTAAACCCTGATATCCTGCGCGCCATTGCCGAGCAGGGTTACCGTGAACCTACCCCTATTCAGCAACAGGCGATTCCCGCCGTGCTGGAAGGCCGCGATCTGATGGCCAGCGCCCAGACCGGAACCGGTAAAACGGCGGGTTTTACCCTGCCATTGTTGCAGCATCTGATTACCCATCAGCCGCATGCTAAAGGTCGTCGCCCGGTGCGTGCGTTGATCCTCACGCCAACCCGCGAGCTGGCGGCGCAAATTGGCGAAAACGTCAGAGATTACAGTAAATATCTCAACATTCGCTCGCTGGTGGTATTTGGCGGCGTAAGCATCAATCCGCAGATGATGAAACTGCGCGGCGGCGTGGATGTGCTGGTGGCGACGCCGGGACGTCTGCTCGACCTGGAACATCAAAATGCCGTGAAGCTGGATCAGATTGAGATTCTGGTACTGGATGAAGCCGACCGTATGCTGGATATGGGCTTCATTCACGACATTCGTCGCGTGCTGGCGAAACTGCCGGCGAAGCGTCAGAATCTGCTGTTCTCCGCCACGTTCTCCGACGACATCAAAGCGCTTGCCGAAAAGCTGTTGCGCAACCCGCTGGAAATCGAAGTGGCGCGCCGCAACACGGCCTCAGAGCAGGTAACGCAGCACGTGCACTTTGTCGATAAAAAACGTAAGCGCGAACTGCTGTCACAAATGATTGGCCAGGGCAACTGGCAGCAGGTGTTGGTCTTCACCCGCACCAAGCATGGCGCGAACCATTTGGCGGAACAGCTTAACAAAGACGGTATTCGCAGCGCGGCGATCCACGGTAATAAATCGCAGGGCGCACGTACCCGCGCGCTGGCCGATTTTAAATCCGGCGATATTCGCGTGCTGGTGGCGACGGATATTGCGGCGCGTGGTCTGGATATTGAAGAGCTGCCGCACGTGGTCAACTATGAGCTGCCGAACGTGCCGGAAGATTATGTACACCGTATTGGCCGTACCGGTCGCGCGGCGGCAACTGGCGAGGCGCTGTCGCTGGTCTGTGTTGACGAGCATAAACTGTTGCGTGATATCGAAAAATTGCTGAAAAAAGAGATCCCACGCATTACGACGCCGGGCTATGAGCCGGACCCGTCGATTAAAGCGGAGCCGATTCAGAATGGCCGTCAGCAGCGCGGCGGCGGCGGTCGTGGTCGCGGACAAAATCAGGGGGGAGCGGGGCGCAGTCAGCAGCCGCGACGTCAGGATAGCGGGGCGGCGAAGGCGAAACCAAAACCGCGCACAGGCGAGGGGAAACCCGCTGGCGACAAAGCACATCCGCCGCGTCGCCCGCGCAGAATCACGCCTGCCCAGTAAATTTTATCCGGCAACATGCCCGGTAGCGCGACGCTTACCGGGCCTACGGACTATGCAAATACGTAGGCCGGATAAGGTGCTTGCACCGCCATCCGGCAAAATACACATCGCGTTGCGAGCCGCCTTCCAGAACCGGTAAAAAAGGTACTTCCCGCCCCTGAAATGTGACACAATAGTGGCTGTTTATACAGTACTTCAGGTTTTCTCATGGCATTGACCGCTGCGCTGAAAGCGCAAATCGCCGCCTGGTATAAGGCGCTTCAGGACCAGATTCCCGACTTTATTCCCCGTGCGCCGCAGCGGCAGATGATTGCTGACGTCGCCAGAACGCTGGCCGGGGAA
The DNA here is from genome assembly GCF_026247685.1 of Salmonella sp. 2018103. NCBI lineage: Bacteria > Pseudomonadati > Pseudomonadota > Gammaproteobacteria > Enterobacterales > Enterobacteriaceae > Salmonella > Salmonella sp. 2018103. The sequence goes on along the minus strand of NZ_CP111029.1, from coordinate 2,988,789 downwards.
GAAGGGAGACATCTGGCTATTGAAGCGCCGACCGGCGTCGGGAAAACCCTCTCCTATCTTATTCCCGGTATTGCCATTGCCCGGGAAGAGCAAAAAACACTGGTGGTCAGTACCGCTAACGTGGCGTTACAGGATCAGATCTTTAGCAAAGATTTGCCGCTGCTACGAAAAATCATCCCCGATCTGCGTTTTACCGCCGCCTTTGGCCGCGGGCGCTACGTGTGTCCGCGAAACCTGGCGGCGCTCGCCAGTAGCGAGCCTACGCAGCAGGATCTGCTCGCCTTTCTTGATGACGAACTGACGCCTAACAACCAGGAAGAGCAAAAGCGCTGCGCCAGGCTGAAAGGGGATCTTGACGGTTACAAATGGGATGGTCTGCGGGATCACACCGACATTGCTATTGACGACGATCTGTGGCGGCGATTAAGTACCGATAAAGCCAGTTGTCTGAACCGCAACTGTCACTATTACCGCGAATGTCCATTCTTTGTCGCCCGACGTGAAATACAGGAAGCGGAAGTCGTGGTGGCGAATCACGCGCTGGTAATGGCGGCGATGGAAAGTGAAGCCGTACTGCCGGAACCAAAGCATCTGCTGTTGGTACTGGATGAAGGTCATCATCTGCCCGATGTCGCTCGCGATGCGCTGGAGATGAGCGCGGAAATTACCGCCTCCTGGTATCGCTTGCAACTGGATCTGTTCAGCAAACTGGTGGCGACCTGCATGGAGCAATTTCGCCCTAAAACCACGCCGCCGTTAGCGAATCCTGAGCGACTTAACGCCCATTGCGAGGAGGTATACGAACTGATCGCCTCGCTCAATGCCATTCTTAATCTGTATATGCCCGCAGCGCAGGAGGCGGAGCACCGTTTTGCAATGGGCGAGTTGCCTGATGAGGTCATGGAAATCTGTCAGCGACTGGCGAAGCTGACCGAGACGCTGCGTGGGCTGGCGGAATCCTTTCTCAACGATCTCAGCGAAAAAACCGGGTCGCACGATATTGTGCGTTTGCATCGGGTGATTTTACAGATGAACCGGGCGCTGGGAATGTTCGAGGCGCAAAGTAAATTATGGCGACTGGCTTCGATGGCGCAGTCTTCAGGCGCGCCGGTGTCCAAATGGGCGACGCGTGAAATACGCGAAGGGCAACTCCACGTCTGGTTCCATTGTGTCGGTATCCGCGTCAGCGATCAGCTGGAAAGATTGTTATGGCGCAGCGTACCGCACATTATTGTCACCTCGGCGACACTGCGCTCGCTCAATAGCTTTTCGCGCCTGCAGGAAATGAGCGGCTTAAAAGAAAAAGCCGGCGATCGCTTTGTGGCGCTGGATTCGCCGTTTAATCATGTGGAACAGGGGAAACTGGTGATTCCTCAAATGCGCTACGAACCCACCATTGATAACGAAGAGCAGCATATTGCCGAAATGGCGGCCTATTTTCGTGAGCAACTGGAGAGCAAAAAACATCATGGTATGCTGGTACTGTTCGCCAGCGGGCGGGCGATGCAGCGTTTTCTGGAGCATGTCGCTGATGTGCGCTTACTCCTCCTGGTCCAGGGCGACCAGCCGCGTTACCGGCTGGTGGAGCTGCACCGTAAACGGGTGGAGAGCGGCGAACGCAGCGTGCTGGTTGGGCTTCAGTCTTTTGCCGAAGGGCTGGATCTTAAAGGCGAGCTGCTGACGCAGGTCCATATCCATAAAATTGCCTTCCCGCCGATCGACAGCCCGGTCGTGATCACCGAAGGCGAATGGCTAAAAAGCCTGAATCGTTATCCGTTTGAGGTACAAAGCTTACCAAGCGCGTCTTTTAATTTAATTCAGCAGGTAGGGCGATTGATCCGTAGCCATGCCTGTCGGGGAGAAGTGGTCATTTATGATAAGCGGTTGTTGACCAAAAACTACGGACAGCGTTTACTGAATGCCTTACCTGTTTTTCCGATAGAGCAGCCTGCCGTGCCAGACGTTATAGTAAAACCAAAAGCAAAACCTGCACGCCGCCGACGGCGTTAATGCTGTGAGCACACTTCAAGGAGCTTTCAATGGATTATCGCAAGATCATCAAAGAGATCGGGCGAGGTAAAAATCACGCCCGCGATCTGGATCTGGACACCGCGCGCGGTTTGTATACCCGAATGCTGAATGGCGACATCCCCGACCTGGAAATGGGCAGTATATTGATGGCGCTGCGTATTAAAGGCGAAGGCGAAGCCGAAATGCTGGGCTTTTATGAAGCCATGCAGAATCATACCATCAAACTGACACCGCCCGCAGATAGGCCGTTGCCGGTCGTTATTCCCAGCTATAACGGCGCGCGTAAACAGGCGAATTTAACGCCGCTGCTGGCTATCCTGCTGCATAAATTGGGCTTTCCAGTCGTAGTACACGGCGTCAGTGAAGATCCGACCCGTGTACTGACGGAAACAATATTTGAGCTGATGGGGATTGTCCCCACTCTACACGGTGGACAAGCGCAGGCCAAACTGGACGGGCACCAGCCGGTGTTTATCCCGGTGAGCGCGCTCTGCCCGCCGCTGGAAAAACAGCTGGCGATGCGCTGGCGGATGGGCGTGCGCAACAGCGCACATTCACTGGCCAAGCTGGCGACGCCATTTGCTGAGGATGCCGCGCTGCGTTTATCAAGCGTTTCTCACCCTGAATATGTCCCGCGTGTGGCGACCTTTTTTAGCCGCATTGGCGGGCGGGCTTTGCTGATGCATGGTACCGAAGGCGAAGTCTATGCCAACCCGCAACGCTGTCCGCAAATCAGCCTGATTGATAGCCGTGGCGTGCAGGTACTACATGAGCGTCAGAGCGACACGCACGACGAGCCGCTTTTACTGCCTGCGACTAAAGATCCTGAAATCACCGCGCGCTGGATTGAGCGCTGCCTTGCCGGCCACGAGCCGGTGCCGCAATCATTAAAAACGCAAATGGCCTGTTGTCTGGTTGCGACGAGAGAGGCGGCGACGTTAGAAGACGGGCTTGCGCGCGTCGAACAGGCTTTTAGCGAATAAAAAAAGCCCGTCCAGTGACGGACGGGCAAATAAGGGTAACAAACAGGGTTAATGAGGGTTGGAGCAGTGGGTCTGTTGGCAAACAGACGAGGGTAATACCCGTCAGAATTCAAACAACAGCGATGTTACAGCCTGAAATCTGGCGGGCAGGTAAATTATTTATAAATCACCGCAGTGCCGCTCATTTTGTCATTACCCACGGCGGAGGTGATGTTATAAGCGCTTGCGCCAGCAGCGGCGGCTTTTTCAGCCAGTTTAGCTTCCAGGCCATCCAGCGTGGTGGCGCCGTCGGCAGACACTACGCCGATTTTATGCAGGTTTTGCGTCTGAGACGCGCTAACCGGTTCTGCGGCAAAAGCGCCAAAAGAAAGGGTGGAAAGCGCGATGGCTGCAACAGCATATTTAATGGTTTTCATGATTAATCTCTCGCAGGTTATTCTGTTTATGGGACGATGTTCCGTCGATGTGATGAGTATCACGGTTTTTTGCGAAAGATAAAATCGAATAGAATTGACGGCCTTGCTCAAAATTTTTGAATGACAAATAACCTATTGATTATTAATTAATTCAACGGTGGAATTTACCGTTCTTGTCATCTGGCTTTACAGAGTCGAGGTTAACGGCACATTCTGCGACGCAGAACGCTAAAAAGCATGAGCGTAAAGGAATGGATGATACTGGCGGTTTCGGTAAAGAAAAGTCAGCGTAACTGGCTGTCTTTTGAACCTCTACGATTATATCCTGAAAATGTTGCGTTATGTAAATCTTTCTCCTGCTGGCAGGATATGCATAACCGAACGCCCGGTACGGCTTTACGCCGCGCTTCAGGGATAGGATCGCCGCACGATTCGCATTCATCGCGACTTTCGCCGTGGGGAAGTTCGCCGCGAGCGCGGGCAACGGCATCTTCAATGGTATTGTTGATTTGTTCATTCACTGCGTCATCATTTGCCCAGCCGGATGCCATCACGCTCTCCTGATTTTAGGGTACCTGAGGTTAAGTGTAGCGCCGTCAGGTGAAAAAATCGCATCGCGCGATCTTTTCAGACCATGAGCAGAACCAATGTCATTCAGATATCCGATCAAACGAGCGAGGCAGGGAATTCGCGGTGGTATATTTACCCCGTGGCGTTATACGGGTATCTTACGCCGCTGCTAAAAGGAGAATGCCATGTCCGCCCAGAAATCGGGGTTACACCCGCGCAACCGCCATCAACACCGTTATGATCTCGCCGCACTGTGTCAGACCACGCCGGAATTGACGTCCTTTCTTATCCGCACGCCCGCCGGTGAACAGAGCGTTGATTTTGCTAATCCGCAAGCGGTAAAAGCGCTCAATAAGGCGTTGCTGGCGCATTTTTATGCCGTCACACACTGGGACATTCCGCCAGGGTTTTTATGTCCGCCAGTGCCTGGCCGTGCGGATTATATCCATCATCTGGCGGATCTGCTTGGCGAAACGACAGGGAGTATTCCGGCGCAGGCAACTATTCTGGACGTGGGCGTGGGCGCCAATTGTATTTATCCGCTTATCGGCGTCCATGAATATGGCTGGCGATTTACCGGTAGTGAAGTCAGCGACGCAGCGATGTCCAGCGCGCAGGCTATCATTCAGGCTAATACGGGGTTAAGCCGCGCCATTCGTCTGCGTCGGCAAAAAGATCCGGCGGCCATTTTTACCGGTATCATTCATAAAAATGAATTTTATGACGCAACGCTTTGTAACCCGCCTTTTCACGACTCCGCCGCCGCAGCCCGCGCGGGCAGCGAGCGTAAGCGCCGCAATTTGGGGCAGAATAAAGATGATGCGCTGAACTTTGGCGGTCAACAGCAGGAGCTATGGTGCGAAGGCGGCGAAGTCGCCTTTATTAAAAAAATGATTGCTGAAAGCCAATCCTTCCGCCGTCAGGTGTTGTGGTTTACGACGTTGGTGTCGCGCGGCGAGAATTTACCGCCGCTTTACCGGGCGTTGACGGAGGCTGGCGCGGTGAAAGTGGTGAAAAAAGAGATGGCCCAGGGGCAAAAGCAAAGCCGCTTTATTGCCTGGACCTTTATGGATGACGACCAGCGTCGCCGTTTTATCACCCGCAAACGCTAAATCGTCGGTTCGCGCGGCGGCAGTGAATCAGGCGACGGGCCGCCGGCGGGGGCGGGCAGAACCTGATACGTTTGCACCGGCGCGCGCACATTGGCCAGATCAAAATGCTTTTTCACCTGGCTATCAAGGGCAAAACGCACCGTCCACTGCTTGAGTGGTAGCGTGGTGAATGACACGCGTAAAGTAAACGCCGTGTTCGTTAAACCGACAATACCGGCGAACGTGGGTTCGCCGATAATCAGCCCGCGAATATCCTCCGTCTCCATCAGCGCCGTTACCGCGTCTTTCAGCGCCTGATTCGCTTTATCCGCATCCTCATGGCGATCCACGTCATAGTTGGCGACAACAGAGCCGATACCGCGCACAAAGTTGGCGAAAGTGGTGATCGAGGACCACGGGATAATATGGTATGCCCCGGTATCCTGCCGCACGCCGACGGAACGAATCGACATTCTTTCGACCGTCCCCGTCAGCGGGCCTATGGTGACTAAGTCGCCGGTATTCATCCCGTTTTCAAACTGAATAAAGACGCCGGTAATAATATCTTTCACCAGGGTTTGCGAACCGAAAGAGATAGCCAGACCTAACGCCCCCGCGCCAGCCAGCAATGGCGCGATATTGACGCCGATTTCCGATAACACGATCATGATGGTTATGGTACTGATAATCACTGCCAGCGCATTGCGGAACAGCGTCAGCAGCGTGCGCGTGCGGGCGCTGGGTAGCGGGCGACCATGAATATCGGAGGCCAGGCGATTCTCAATCAGACTGGCGAGAATCGTCCATCCCACGGCGGAGAAGAATAAGATTAACGCGATACGGATGAGGATATCGACCATCTTTTCCCCCGCGCCATAATGTAGCCAGTGCCAGAAATCGAATAACCCCCAGGCGTTGAGCAACAGCATAACGGCGACGCAGACGGTCAAAAAGCGTGCGACTTTTAGCGCCGAGGAGAGCCAGCCGTTAAGCCGCTTTTGTAATTCCGGGTAATTGCGCTGCGTATGGGGCGACAGGGTGATGGTTTTCGCTATCCAGCGGGTAAACATACCGGAGATAAACGCGGCGATACCAATAATCGCCAGACTGCGCACGGTCGCGCCCATCATAAACTTCAGGCTATTGCCTGGGTCGAATAACGAGAAGAAAAACAGCACGATAAAGTAAGCGCTGGCCAGCCAGTGCCACACCAGCGCAAAGGCGCGGATAAACAGGCTAAAAAAGGCTAATGATCGTTCCGCCAGGCTTAATAAATGTTGCGTAATCTCCGCTTTGTTTTTAAAGATCAGGTACAGTGCCCAGATGGTGATGCAGAGCATGATCGCCACATTAGCCATCGCGCCAACCTGAACATTCACCTGATTGGAAATAATCGGAACGGCAACAATCAGCCCGTAGCCAATCAAACTGCTAAGCGAACTCATACGGCGATTCCAGTAACGCGCTGTCGCATCCTGAATCGCGAATGGGCGTAATTCCGGTACATTAGGGCAAAAAATAAGCCGCAGAATCGCTTTAAAGAACTCTATTAGCGCGAAGGCATTCAGGAACAGGCTTTGCTGAAAAGCGATAGTTCGACTTCCCGCATGGAAATTATCACTGAGCATCTGACCGATAAATAAGGTGAGCGCCAGTAGCAGGAGGTCGATAATAAACGCGCCGACGATCATCGCCGGGAGCTGTAACCAGTTGCTGCGTTCACGGTTTTTCTTGCGTGCCCACAGGCCCATTTTTCGATATAACGGCAGGGCGCAAAGCCGTATCACGCTATAAAAACCAAATACCGCGACGGCCAGAAATAAAAAGTGGGTTAACGCGTTGGTGAAGGTTTGCGAGTTAAACGGCTTGTGCGGCGCATCGGTGATGTTGCGATAAAGCTGGGCGAAACGGGTAGCGAAAGCATCGCCGTACTGACGGGTAACGGTGGTGACGTTCTCCAGTACCGTTTTCTCATCTTTGGCCGCAGGCGGCGCAAGCGCTGGCGCCGGCTCGGTCGGCGGCGTGGTTGAGGCTTCGCGGAGTTGCGCTATTAATTCGTTACGTGAAGCCTCGTTCTCCAGTACGTCAGCCAGGGCCGCATAGGCCGCTTTTTTTTGTTCAGGACTGGGCTCTGGCGCTGCTTGCTGGCTGGTTGATGTCCCCGTGGTCACGCCGGGTATGGCGACCGCATGGGCAGGCGCGCCCAGTAGACAAAAAAGGATGAACAGGGTCCACCGCATGACTCCTCCAGTGAGAAAAGAGACGCAAAACACTAAGTATAGATGGCGCAGGGGAGGGAAAATGAAATGGGACTATTCCATGATGCCCTTCCTGCCGCAGGGCAGGAAGGGCGATATCTCAGGAGACGTGCTGTAAAAATTCCTGTAAACGTGGGCTTGGCGGGTTTTCGATCAACGCCTGCGGACTGCCATCTTCGGCAATACGGCCTTTATCGATGAAAATCAGCCGTGAGGCGACTTTTTCGGCAAAGCCGATTTCGTGAGTGACAATGACCATGGTCATGCCTTCTTCCGCCAGATCCTGCATGACTTTCAGCACTTCATGGCGCAGTTCAGGGTCCAGAGCGGAGGTTGGCTCGTCAAAGAGCATCATTTTCGGCTTCACGGCCAGCGCTCGGGCAATGGCGACGCGCTGTTGTTGACCGCCGGAAAGCTCGGAGGGGTAGTGGTGCGCCCGTTCCGCCAGTCCAACTTTCGCTAACAGAGCTTTCGCCTGTTTTTCCGCTTCTTCTTTCTTTACGCCGCGCACGCGCAGAGGGCCGAACATCACGTTTTCGAGCGCGGTCAGATGCGGGAACAGATAAAACTGTTGAAACACCATGCCGGCTTCCTGGCGAATCAGCCGTTCGTCTACTTTAGGATCGTTGACTTTCAGACCATCGACAATCAGATCGCCGGAGGTGATCTCTTCCAGTTTATTGATACAGCGTAATAACGTGGATTTACCCGAACCGGAAGGGCCGATAATCACAACCACTTCGCCCTGACGGATGTTTAAATCAATGTTATGCAGCACCTGGGTGGGGCCAAAGTGCTTGGAGACGTTTTTAAATTCAATCACAGGATTTTCATCCTTCTTTCAAGACGACGCAAAATAAAGCTCAGCACCAGCGTAATGATCAAATAGAAGACGGCCACGGCGCTCCAGATTTCCAGGGCGCGAAAGTTACCGGCAATAATTTCCTGGCCCTGACGGGTCAGCTCGGCTACGCCGATAACAATAAACAACGAGGTGTCTTTGATGCTAATGATCCACTGGTTGCCCAGCGGCGGCAGCATACGGCGCAGAGCAAGCGGTAAAATAACATGGCGGATGGTTTCCCGGCGAGAAAGGCCCAGCGCCAGACCCGCTTCGCGAAAACCTTTGTGAATGGATAGTACTGCGCCGCGAGTAATTTCCGCGATATAAGCGCCGGAGTTAATCATAATTGTCACGACCGCTGCGCTGAACGGATCAATACGCAAATCATTAAATGCCATCGGCAGGGCAAAGTAGATAAACATGACCTGGACAACGATGGGCGTGCCGCGAATAATTTCAATGAAAACCAGGGCGATGTGGTTGGCGAACCAGCCGCCAAACGTACGGGCAAAACCTGCCGCCAGTCCAATAACCAGGCCGCCAGCCAGACCGAGGACCGAGATCCACAGGGTCATTTTAGCGCCCTCAAGTAAAAGCGGAATGGCGGGCCAGATGGCGCTCCAGTCAAACTGCATATGTCGTTCCTGTTACCGTGGTGTAAATAGTCAAATGCTCTATCCGGCGCGGAAATGGCGTGAAAGTGTCTTATCCGTCACGGAAAAGAGCTGTAGGCCCGGTGAGCGTCCTCACTACCGGGCCACAAGCCAACATCAGGTCGTTTTATTTAGGTTCTGTACCGAACCATTTTTTGTAGATTTCGTTATAGGTGCCATTCTCACGCAGCGTTTTCAGCGCGCCGTTGACTTTCTCGCGCAGTTCATCGCTGCCTTTCGGGAAGGCAACTCCGTATTGCTGTGCTTCCAGTGATTCGCCTACCGCCTTGAACTGGCCGTTGCCTGCGGTTTTGATAAAGTACAGGATGTTCGGCGTATCGTGCAGAACGGCGTCTGCGCGGTTGGTGCCTAATTCCATGTACGCGTTATCAATGTTCGGGAACTGACGCAGATCTTTGGTTTTGATATTCGCTTTCGCGTAATCCACCGACCCGGTTCCGCTCTTCACGGCAACGACTTTGCCATCGAGGTCTTTAACGCTTTTAATGTCGTTATTGTTGGCTTTCACCATCACGAGCAGACCGCTTTTGTAATAGCCATCGGAAAAGTCGATCGCTTTTTTACGCTCGTCCGTAATCGTAATACCCGCCAGCGCCAGATCGATATTTTTGGTTTGTAATGCCGGAATAATGCCGCTGAAATCCATCGGTTTCAGGGTGTAGTCCAGCTTCAGTTCTTTCGCGATAGCGTCCCACAGATCAACATCAAAACCGACGTATTTGTCGCCCTGTTTAAATTCAAACGGAACGAACGCCGTATCGGTTGCCACAACGAGTTTCTTATCCGCAGCGTGCGAAGACACCGCAAAAGCCAGGGTAAGTGCAGCCAGTGAAACTTTTAATAGAGACTTCATAGCATTTCCTTTTCTATCCACGGGGCGATCCCCTGCGAGAACATGTAGCGTAATGAAAAAATCATGCCAATTATGTAACTCATTGTTTTAACAGAAGCATGAATCATTCCTGTGCACAATAAGTCGGGCAAAACCAGTATGCCGCACCGTTTCGGGGCACTGATTTAGTGCATGAATAACAAAGTAGAGATACAGGGTCTATTTAGCGTAAAAATTGTTGTTAAAACAATCTTTAATTAACGATTGTGTGATGTAATTATTACAAATAATTCACTTTTATCGGAGGGGAGTACAAGACGTGTGCACTATTTAAGTGCAAAACCCCTGTGACAGGCAGGGGTATAGGGATGACTTATATACCTGTGTACATCAAGTTGCAGGTGCGTTCGCTTCAGTTACCGACGGAAGTCAGGCTCCTGCGGATTCGCTGCGTTTGTACCTTCCTGCAACTCGAAGTATTCAGGGTAGAGATAGATTTATTCGATGTTGGATTCGATAAACCACAGGAATTTATCGAGGTCGCGTGATGCAGCGGTAAAGATATCGGCAGTGTCTTCATCTTTGGCTTCACCGATAGCTTTGCGAACATCATTAGCGACAACAGCGTAGCGATCGGCCAGTTCTTTTAAGTGATCCTGCACGTTATGGATATCGAGCGGATAGCTTTTCAGTGGAGTTTTGCTGTTGATAACTTGCGTGGTGCCTAACGCCACACCGCCAAGCTGTACGGCGCGCTCGGCCATAGTATCCAGATGATCGGTCAGTGCGGTACGGAAGCCATCCAGCATCTCATGAACGGCAATAAAGTTAGCACCGCGCATGTTCCAGTGGGCCTGTTTCGTGATCAGCGACAGGTCAATGAACTGGATCACCTGACGATTAAGCAACTCAACCGTCGCTTTTTTATCGCTCTCTGATACATCGTTACGGGTATAAAGCAGATTAGACGCTTTTGTTTTTACCAGTTTAGCGGTACTCATAATCTCATATCCTCTTGATGTTTGTGTCCCAGGTAATTAACGAAAATAAGTATAGCACCGGTTTTTAACTTTGCTTTTTTGAATTTACCTATCACTTTAATAGTACAGACAAGATTTAATATTTATTATGATTAAAAATCAATTAGTTAGACGAGTTTGCTGTTTGGTGGGTAATAATTCTCATTTTAATGTAAAAAATGAGAAAAAATATGACAAAAAATGACGAAGTAATAGCGCGATAATAAAAGGTGAATAACGAGGTGATATTCTGCATGATTATGCACATCATGCAGAATAAGAAACTATTTTACGTCAACTTGTTTAATTTGCGGTTCGCGGCGAATCGTTAGGGTAGATCCCATTGAAGCGGCAATGATGGCGCACAGGGCCATGATTTGTATGCCCGTAAGCGTTTCGCCCAGAAAAATCATCCCGGAAACGGCGGCCAGCGCGGGTTCCATGCTCATCAGCGTACCGAAGGTGCGGGTTGGCAGGCGCGTCAGCGCAATCATTTCCAGTGAATAAGGCAGCGCCGTAGAAAGCACAGCGACCGCTAACCCTAAGGGAAGAATCGACCAGTGCCATAGCGCGTCGCCAGCCTGAACTGCGCCAATCGGCACGAAAATGATGGCGGCAATCAGCGAGCCTACCGCCACCGTGGCCGGACCATGTTCCGCGCCTGCTCGCTGGCCAGTAAGAATATAGACAGCCCAACAGGCGCCAGCGCCGAGCGCTAACGCGGCCCCGGTAAGATCGACGTGAGACATATCTTGCCCTAATGGCAGCAGGAACCAGAGCCCAAGCACAGCCAGTACGACCCAAATAAAATCTACCGGCCGCCGGGATGAAAACAGCGCGACCGCCAGAGGACCGGTAAATTCCAGCGCGACCGCAATACCCAACGGCACCGTCTGAATCGACAGATAGAATAGATAGTTCATCCCGCCCAGCGACAGACCATAAAACAGTAAAGGCAGCCGCTGCTCTTTGGCAAAACGCAAACGCCAGGGTTTGAAAAAGGCGATAAGGATAAGCGTTCCCAACGCCAGACGAAGCGCCGTTACGCCCGGCGCGCCGACAAGAGGAAATAACGATTTCGCCAGTGAAGCGCCACTCTGAATAGAGGACATGGCAATGAGCAAAACCAAAATGGGCAACCAGACTGGTAGTTTACGTGTTGACCCCGGCATCCTTTCTCCTGTCAAAAAATGTCAGTACGAGTAAAGGTGGCAGTGTAATGGAAATTCCCCGCGGCGGTTGAGGATTCGTTGAAAAAAAATTTCCAGGATTCCATAAAATGAACTTAAATTGATGGATAAATAGACTGTTAGTTTAGGAATAATCTGGATGAATGTATCGCGCCGCACGCGCATTATTGGTGCAATCAGCCGGAAAAGTGATGTTAATTGAATAAGATAGCGCGATATGGAAACGTTCTGTTACATGAAAGGCGCCCTTAGACACCGTGAATCGCAAAGAGTTTCCCATTAATTTTTGATATATTTAAAACTTAGGACTTACTTGAAGCACATTTGAGGTGGTTATGAAAAAAATTGCATGTCTTTCAGCACTGGCCGCTGTTCTGGCTTTTTCCGCAGGTACTGCAGTAGCTGCTACTTCTACCGTTACCGGTGGTTACGCTCAGAGCGACGCGCAGGGCGTAGCGAATAAAATGAGCGGTTTTAACCTGAAGTATCGTTATGAGCAGGACGACAACCCGCTGGGCGTAATCGGTTCCTTCACCTACACCGAAAAAGATCGTACTAACGGTGCGGGCGATTACAACAAAGGTCAGTACTACGGCATCACTGCCGGCCCGGCTTACCGTCTGAACGATTGGGCGAGCATCTACGGTGTAGTCGGTGTGGGTTACGGTAAATTCCAGACGACCGATTACCCAACCTACAAACATGACACCAGCGATTATGGCTTCTCCTATGGCGCTGGTCTGCAATTCAACCCGATGGAAAATGTTGCTCTGGACTTCTCTTACGAGCAGAGCCGTATTCGTAGCGTTGACGTTGGCACCTGGATTGCTGGCGTGGGTTACCGCTTCTAATCACGTCGGTGAAAATGAAAAATCCGCCTTTCGGGGCGGATTTTTTTTGCCTGAAACGTGCATTATTTTAGTGAAAAAATATCGCTGCCCAGATGGTTATAGTCCACTTTTTGTAATTTGAAATTGGTGATATAAACGGGCCCGGCTTTCTGCTCCGAAATAAATCGATAGCGATTTTTGATCTCTTTAGCGCTAATTCCTGTCCATTGCGAGAAAAAACTCAGGAAATCGTTCGCAGAACGGCGAGCTTTAATGATCCGATGCGCTTTACTGTCGCTGGATAGCACCATAAACGGCACCTGGAAGTTTTGCTGGAATTTGTCGTCATGCGCCAGGTACTGTACCGCTTTGCCGCGCTCTTTAAACGCCAGCCCGTGATCGGAGAAATAGACGAGCGAAAAACTGTCGCCGCTATGACGAAGCTGAGTATAGAGCTGACGGAGTAAATCATCGGTTTGCGTCATGGTGTATAAATAACAAGACGTCTCTTTCGACTGGACAAACGTCGCGTATTTTCCCTGAGTACGGTCGCAGGCCTGGGGATGCGACCCCATTAAATGCAACACAATCAACTGCGGTTGCGTGCGTTCTGTCGCCAATACCTGCGCCGTCATGCTTAACAGCGCGTCGTCGCGAGTATTTTTATCCGCTTCAAAATCGCCGTTTTTCAGGAAATGCGCTTCATCGGCGCGTTTGGCGATACTGGCGATGGCCGTGTCGTATTCACCGATTTGCCCCTGATTGGAAAACCACCATGTCTGAAAACCGGCGCGGTTAGCCAGCGTGACGAAGTTATCCTGATACTGCGGTTTGTTATCCACCACGCGATTGAGCGTTAAACCGAGCGATTTTTGCGTTGAGCCGCTGGCGGCGATGTAATCCATAAAGAAGTCGCCATTCACATGGCTGGCGAAGGGGGTATTATCCCAGTGGCCGCCGAAAGTGCCCATGGCATCCCGTCGCGCGCTTTCACCAATCACCACGACATAGATGTGATATCTGGGTTTCACCGCAGTAACCGTCCAGCTATCTTTTATGCCGGATAGCTGCGCCATACGGTGCTGCTCTTCAATGACTTCGTTGTTATTGACGATAACGTCTTTGGCGAAGCGAAAAACCGGATAACCGGTATCAATAACCTTAAAAACGCCGCCCCACGCCAGATTTTGTACCGGCGCGACGAAAAATGCCGCGACGCTAATCAGCAGGCACAGGCTGTCGAGGCTATTCCAGCGCGGCCTGACCTCTTCTTTTCGGCGGCGAAGCGCAATAATACCCAGCGCAAAAATAAAAAGTCCGGTCAGGTAGCTATACCACGGGAAGATGGTCAGGATTTCGCTCGACTCTTCCATATTGGTGGAGTGCAGCGCCAGCAGCGTATTAAAGTTCGGGGCGCCGTAAGCCTGGCCAAAGGGAAAATAGCAAGCGGCTACCAGCGAACAAATGCCGAGCAGCGCTTTTTGTCCGCGGGGCAGGTAGCGCCAGAGCAGCAGCAACAGGCAGGTAAACGCCGCGGTATAAAGCAGGCTAAAGGGGTAGCCGAGCGCGAGGTTAATCAGCAGCGACTGTAAAAAGTAGAGGCCCGCCCACGGGCTTACAGCCCGACGACGGGCGAGAAGTGAATCGATAAGGGTTGAATTCATATGCCACTATTGCAAAAACGCCATGTGCTAACCCTGGCGCGAAGGGTCATTACCTGCCTGATTATGCGTAAAAAAGGTATTGGGTTCGCAACGGCGAGTCGCAAAATATTCAGGGCTGCCAGAAGATAGAGCGTGCGGGTAAGAAGGTCAACCGCCGGAAAGAAAATGTTTTGCGAAGAGAATAGCAAAACCACAAAAAAACAGGGGAAATGGGCGCCATTTCCGTTGAGGATGCAAAATAAAGCGGCGTACCGCACCGCCGCGTTATTTCGTGGAAGGGTTATCCTGTTCCGGTTTGCCGTTGATCATATCGCACAACATAGAGAGCAGCATTAACCGGACTTTAAAGGGAGAGTGACTGAACACGCGTATACACCTCTTAAATTCGTTCATATAAACCTCCTGATGTTTCTATCCCATCGATCCGTGAGGGATGTCTGCATTACATACAGATATAGCACAGGCTATGTTTTATAGCTATTGCTAAAACGTTAATTTTTTGTGCCCGGACAACTCTGGTTTACAATGAGCGCTCTGTCAGCTGACGCGTTAACGCGTCACAGAAACGAGGAAGCAAAATGGGTCGTCGCGCAGGTACGCCAACAACAAAAAAAGTGACGCAATTGGTGAACGTAGAAGAACACGTTGAAGGATTTCGTCAGGTCAGAGAGGCGCATCGCCGTGAGTTGATAGACGATTACGTTGAGCTGATTTCCGATTTAATTATTGAGGTAGGGGAAGCGCGTCAGGTGGATATGGCGGCGCGGCTCGGCGTCTCCCAGCCGACTGTGGCCAAAATGCTTAAGCGCCTGGCATCGTTAGGATTTATTCAAATGATCCCCTGGCGCGGCGTTTTTCTGACGCCGGAAGGGGAGAAGCTGGCGCAGGAAAGCCGCGAGCGGCATCAAATTGTCGAAAATTTTTTACTGGTATTAGGCGTAAGCCCGGAGATCGCGCGTCGTGATGCGGAAGGGATGGAACACCATGTCAGCCAGGAGACATTGGATGCCTTTTTGGCCTTCACGCAACAGCATGGAACATCTGCAGAATGAATCTGGCCTTTTTACGGGCGCTGCGGCGTGACCGTTTTTTTCAGTTGTTGATCATTGTGGGGATGGCGCTAAGCCTGTTTGTTCCTTTTGCGCCCCGCGCCTGGCCTGGCGCGATTGACTGGCACACCATTATTACCCTCAGTGGGTTAATGTTGCTCACTAAAGGCGTTGAGCTGAGCGGCTATTTCGATGTGCTGGGACGCAAGATGACGCGCCGATTTCATACCGAGCGGCAACTGGCGATGTTCCTGGTGCTGGCTGCGGCGGTGCTGTCGACCTTTCTGACAAACGATGTCGCGCTGTTTATCGTTGTGCCGCTGACGATAACGTTGAAAAAACTGTGTGCGATTCCGGTCAACCGATTGATTATTTTTGAGGCGTTGGCGGTGAACGCCGGTTCGCTGCTGACGCCTGTCGGTAATCCGCAAAATATTCTGTTGTGGGGACGCTCCGGCTTAAGCTTTGCTGAATTTAGCGGGCAAATGGCGCCGCTTGCCGTCATGATGATGCTGACGTTACTGCTCCTGTGCTGGTTTTGTTTTCCGGGTAGGGCGTTACAGTATCATACCGGTACGCGTTCGCCGCAGTGGCAGCCCCGTCTGGTGTGGAGTTGCCTGGCATTATATGTCGTTTTTCTTACCGCGCTGGAGCTCAGGCAAGAGTTATGGGGACTGGTGTTGGTGGCGGCTGGGTTTATTGTGCTGGCGCGCAGGGTGATAGTCAGCGTGGACTGGACGCTGCTGCTGGTATTTATGGCGATGTTTATTGATGTCCATCTGCTAACGCAATTGCCGGCGTTGCAGGGCGTTTTCAACCAGGTTGGCGCACTGTCTCACCCGGGACTTTGGCTAACCGCTATCGGCTTGTCTCAGGTTATCAGTAATGTGCCCAGTACCATTCTCCTGCTGAACTATGTACCGGCCTCGACGCTGCTGGCGTGGGCGGTGAATATCGGCGGGTTTGGTCTGCTGCCGGGGTCGCTGGCAAATCTTATTGCTTTACGGATGGCGAACGATCGCCGAATCTGGTGGCGATTTCATTTCTATTCACTGCCGATGCTGGCATGGGCGGCGCTGGTGGGATATGGATTATTGCAACTGATGCCGTAAGAGAAGCCCGATAGTGTCTATCGGGCTTCGCAGGCAGAGTCTGTCAGTTCAGACGAACCGGCATCCCGGAACGATCCTGAACCGCCTGTTGTACGACGGCCTGATCAACGTCAGGCTCGTTGGTGACGGCCAGGATACTCTTATTAAGCGTGATCGGCACCGCTTCTTTACCTTCAAACTGCGCTTCCGTCGTTGACAGCGGGTTATGCACCTCAATGTAACGGCTACCGTCCGGCTCGGTGGTGGCTTTTACCGGTTCATCGATAAACTGCACGCGGGTGCCGACCGGCACATTTTCAAACAGGAATTTGATATCGTCGTTGCGCAGACGCACGCAGCCGTGGCTCACGCGAAGCCCGATGCCGAAGTTGGCGTTGGTGCCGTGAATAGCATACAGGCGACCAATGTACAGCGCGTACAGGCCCATCGGGTTATCCGGGCCCGCAGGCACGACGGCAGGCAGCGGCTCGCCGGCGGCGCGATATTCAGCGTGCATTTTTGCCGTAGGCGTCCAGGTCGGACCGGCTTTTTTACGTTCAACTTTGGTCGTCCAGTTGATAGGCGTGTCTTTACCTAACTGACCGATCCCAATCGGCAGGACGATAACGGTGTTTGTGCCTTTCGGGTAGTAATAGAGGCGCATTTCCGCGCTATTAATGATAATGCCTTCGTGTACGGTATCCGGCAGGATCAGCTGCTGCGGAATATTCAGCACGGTACCGCCCTTCGGCAGGAAGGTATCCACGCCCGGGTTGGCTTCCAGCATGTTGGACAGCCCCATCTGGTACTCCGCGGCAAAATACTCCAGCGGCTGGGTATTGCCCTCCGGAACGGTGATGACCTGATTTTGCCCAATTAAACGGCTACCATCGGTAGGCAGCGGGTAAGTGACTGCTGAGGCTGTTTTACAAAAACCAACTACAGCGAAAGCCGCCGCGAAAAGCGTTGTTAATTTCATATTCATGTTATGCGAGATTCTGTGCCAAGCAGGCTAGTAGGTTGAGAATTCTGTCATGTTGGGAGCGCATTATAGGTGCATTCCAGTAAACAGGGAATTCAGATGTGTACGAAATCACGTTTTTTTCCCTTACGGTTCAGTGTAGCCCTTTGTACAGGGCGCGATCTTATTTCAGACTTGTGGCATAATAAGCGGTTTGTCACATCTTTTTTCAGGATAAGCCTGTGTTAGTTTCCAGCAACGTTACCATGCAGTTCGGCAGTAAGCCGCTGTTCGAAAACATTTCCGTCAAATTTGGCGGCGGCAACCGTTACGGCCTGATCGGCGCCAACGGTAGCGGAAAGTCCACTTTTATGAAAATCCTCGGCGGCGACCTGGAGCCGACGCTGGGCAATGTTTCCCTCGATCCGAATGAGCGCATCGGTAAGCTGCGTCAGGACCAGTTCGCTTTTGAAGCATTCACCGTACTTGATACTGTCATTATGGGGCATGGCGAACTGTGGGAAGTCAAGCAGGAGCGCGACCGTATCTACGCTTTGCCGGAAATGAGCGAAGAAGACGGCTATAAAGTCGCCGATCTGGAAGTAAAATACGGCGAGATGGACGGTTATTCCGCTGAGGCGCGCGCGGGCGAACTGCTGTTGGGGGTGGGCATCCCGCTGGAGCAGCATTACGGTCTGATGAGTGAAGTCGCGCCAGGCTGGAAATTGCGTGTGCTGCTGGCGCAGGCGTTATTCTCTAATCCGGACATCCTGTTGCTCGACGAACCGACCAACAACCTGGATATTGATACTATCCGTTGGCTGGAGCAGGTGCTGAACGAGCGCGATAGCACGATGATCATCATTTCGCACGACCGTCACTTCCTGAACATGGTTTGTACGCATATGGCGGATCTGGATTACGGCGACTTGCGCGTCTATCCGGGTAACTATGATGAGTATATGACGGCGGCGACTCAGGCGCGTGAACGTCTGTTGGCCGATAATGCGAAGAAAAAAGCGCAAATTGCCGAGCTGCAATCTTTTGTTAGCCGTTTTAGCGCCAATGCCTCTAAATCACGTCAGGCAACGTCGCGCGCGCGGCAGATTGATAAAATCAAGCTGGAAGAGGTGAAAGCCTCCAGCCGTCAGAACCCGTTCATCCGTTTTGAGCAGGATAAAAAACTGTTCCGTAACGCTCTGGAAGTGGAAGCGCTGACGAAAGGTTTTGATAACGGTCCGCTGTTTAAAAATGTCAATTTGCTGCTCGAAGTCGGCGAGAAGCTGGTGGTACTCGGCACCAATGGCGTGGGTAAATCTACGCTGCTGAAGACGCTGGTTGGCGATCTGGACGCCGATCACGGCACCGTTAAATGGTCGGAAAACGCGCGTATTGGTTACTACGCGCAGGACCACGAATATGAATTCGAAAATGACCTGACGGTGTTTGAATGGATGAGTCAGTGGAAGCAGGAAGGCGACGACGAGCAGGCAGTGCGCAGTATTCTGGGCCGCCTGCTATTTAGCCAGGATGATATCAAAAAGCCCGCGAAAGTCCTCTCCGGTGGCGAGAAGGGCCGTATGCTGTTCGGCAAGCTGATGATGCAAAAGCCGAATATCCTGATCATGGACGAACCGACTAACCACCTGGATATGGAGTCGATCGAATCGCTGAATATGGCGCTGGAGCTGTATCAGGGCACGCTGATCTTTGTTTCGCACGACCGTGAGTTCGTCAGCTCGCTGGCAACCCGCGTCATTGAAATTACGCCGGAGCGCGTGGTGGACTTCAGCGGCAACTACGACGATTATTTGCGTAGTAAAGGGATTGAAAGCTAAACACTGACGCCCGGTGGCGCGGTGCTTACCGGGCCTACGTATCCTGGCGCGTAGGTTCGGTAAGACGGGTGCGCCCAGGCAAAGGGCACACCGCAGTTGAGCGGGCAGGGCTGTACGACCGTCAAACGTCCATACCTAATGCCCGTTTACCGTGAATATTCAGATCGCGCAGCGTGAAGCGCCCTTCCCAGGTGGTTTCATAGTCCTCGCGCGGGAAATCGCCCGGTGATGCGCCTGTCTCCAGTGCCGCTTTCACCTTACGCGCATAGGCCAGATTTTTCTCACACATTGGCGCGGCAGGAATGTACATCACATTGCCCCAGCCCTGCTGATTTTCTACGGGGGCGACGGAGTGGATGACATCGCAATGCCACCACACGGAATCCCCGGCTTCCAGTGGCGGAATGCTGGTTAACGCCGCCATCAGTAAAGGATGCCACTGTTCAGAAATCGGCAGCACCCGGCCCGGCGCGACGCCGCATAATTCATCTTCCGGGACATCATCCAGCAGCGGGCGCAGCAGAATATACGCCATCGCCTCCGGGATAGGGACGACATGAAGCAACCCCTGACCGGGCAGCATATCGGAGAGCGCAGTCCAGCCCTGGAAGGTGCGAAATACCGAACATTTGGTGGTGTTATCCACCGTATACTCTTCAACGTCGGTACGGTGCGCCGCATTCCACGGATCGTACTGCTCGACGTTGCCGTTAAACACGCTGGCGAATACCTGCTGATAGGCTGGTAGCAGCCAGCGTTCCAGCGCGCCGGAGTCGGTATGCGCTCCCAGTCCTTTGGATGTGGTGCCTGGCGGGCGGCGACGGATGCGATCCGGATAAATGATGCTGATATCCGGATTAAACCATCGCTTGCCGTCGTGCTCTACCTGCCACAGACGGTTGAGGAACGACTGCGCCAGCGCCATCTCTTCACTTTGGCGGGCCTGCATTTGCGCCTGCGACCAGTAGACAGGATAGATTTCAGGCCGGGAGGCGCTCAGCGTACCGAAAAAATTATCCCCCGGTCCTTTATACACCTCGTCAAAATGGTTCTTGTCCAGATAGTCGAGCATCGACTGGTCCCACGCCAGCGCCTGTTCGCGTGGAAAATGACCTTTAACCACCGCGCACCCACGGCGCTTAACCTCGGCGCGGGTGGCATCGCTAATGTTGCCCATCGCCAGTTCGCTAAAAGGGATAATTGGCCATACCGGCTGTCCCTGCGCCTTCAGATCGTTAATTTCCGCCACCCGGGCTGCTATGGTGGCGCTCAAACGGTCGAACACCGCCTGTACGTCGCCGATTTGCGCGCGTAGCGCCTGCTTCATCTGACGAATGGCCGCTTTTGGGTCGGCGGGCAGCGTTTCGTGGGTAAAAGGAGTCGTCATATCAACCTCATCGTCTTTCGTTCGAAAGTAAAATTAGTTACATGTGATACTTTAAGTTAAAATAAGGTTAATGCAAGTTTAAAATATTGCAGGGGAACACAAAGAGGGAAGCGAGAGGAAAACGTAAGGTGGCCAGGACGCCTTAATGTCTTATGCGGCTATTCCTTTCGTTCAGCCACTTTTCATTCGAAATAAATTTGTGGTTCTGCTCACATTGTTATTAAAATGTTTCTGGTCGCAGTTACAGCCAGGAGCTTAAGTATGACCGTTAACGTTGTCGTTACCGATATGGACGGCACTTTTCTCGACGATGCCAAGCAGTACGATCGTGTACGCTTCATGGCGCAATACCAGGAACTGAAAAAACGTAATATCGAATTTGTGGTCGCTAGCGGTAATCAGTACTACCAGTTGATCTCCTTCTTCCCCGAGCTGAAAGACGAAATTTCCTTCGTCGCAGAAAATGGCGCGCTGGTGTATGAACATGGCAAACAGTTGTTTCACGGGGAGCTAACCCGGCATGAATCGCGTATTGTGATTGGCGAACTGCTGAAGGATAAGCAGCTTAACTTCGTCGCCTGTGGTCTGAAAAGCGCTTATGTCAGCAAAAACGCTCCCGAGGCTTTCGTGGCGCTGATGGCCAAACATTATCACCGCCTGCAGCCGGTAAACGATTATCACGACATTGACGATATCCTGTTTAAGTTCTCCCTGAATTTGCCTGATGAACAAATTCCGCTGGTTATCGACAAACTGCACGTATCTCTGGATGGCATCATGAAGCCCGTCACCAGCGGCTTCGGTTTTATCGACCTGATTATCCCGGGACTGCATAAAGCGAATGGCATCAGTCGTCTGTTAAAGCGCTGGAACAGGTCGCCACAGAATGTCGTCGCCATAGGCGACAGCGGTAATGATGCGGAAATGTTGAAAATGGCGCATTACTCTTTTGCCATGGGCAATGCTGCAGACAATATCAAAGCGCTTTCACGCTATCACACTGATGATAATAACCATCAAGGCGCGCTCAACGTCATTCAGGCCGTGCTTGACGGCACCGATCCCTTCTGATTAACAGGCCTGCGCAGGCCTGTTAAGCGTAGCGCCATCAGGCAATTCGGACATATTGCCGATGGCGCCAGGGCAAATTACAGCATATGTTCGGTACGGGCGATGATATCGTCCTGCGCATCCGGCGACAGCGCGGTGAAGAAGGCGGAGTAGCCTGCCACACGCACGACCAGATCGCGGTACTGGTCCGGATGTTTTTTCGCATCCAGCAGCGTTTCGCGTGACACGATGTTGTACTGAATATGCCAGCCTTTATGCACCTCAAAGAACGTCCGTAGCAGAACCATCAGTTTCTGTTTGTCGGATTCGTTTTCCAGCGTCGTTGGGTTCAGTTTCTGGTTGAGCAGCACGCCGCCGAGAATGGAACCGGTAGGTAATTTGCCTACGGAACCAATCACCGCCGTCGGGCCGAGATGATCCGTACCTGATGCAGGGCTTGCGCCTTCCGCCAGCGGTGTATGCGCTTTGCGACCATCCGGGGTAGCCATAGTCGCGGCGCCAAACGGCACGTTTGCTGAGATAGAGGACGTACCGGCGTAATAGTTGCCGCCCACAGGGCCACGACCGTAGCGCGGGTTATGGTACTGCTTCAGCTCATCAATATAGGTCTGATAAGCGCGCGCCAGCAGCGTATCGACGGTATCATCGTCGTTACCGTACTTCGGCGCGCCGTTAATCAGACGCTGGCGCAGCTGCTCGTGAGTCAGGCCGTCGAAGTCATCGGCCAGCGCGGCGGCAAGCTGCTGTTGACCGATAACGCCCTGTTCGAAGACCAGTTTTTTCACGGCGGCGAGGCTGTTGCCCAGGTTGGCGATACCGACCTGCAGACCGGATACCCAGTCATATTTCGCGCCGCCTTGCTTGATACTCTTCGCGCGTTCAATACAGTCATCTACCAGCGCTGAGCAGAGAATATCGTGGACGTTCTCTTCCAGCATGGTGTCGACCACATACTCAATTTCGATCGATTTGCGCGTGTAGTAGCGAATTTGGGTATCCCAGGCGGCCATCACTTCGTCAAAATTGTTAAAGTTGCCTGCGGAGAGCGCCTTTTCCTGCGGCAGAAATACTTTGCCGCTGGTGGCGTCGCGACCGCCTTCCAGCGCCGCCAGCATGACGCGGGCGAAGTTAATAAAGCTCATGCCGGTGCAGCGATAACCCCATTTCCCGCCGACGGCGGTTTCGATACAGCCGATCGCCGCGTAATCGTAAGCGTCCTGCGGTTCGATCCCCAACTTGATAAATTCCGGGATGACGATTTCATCATTGTTAAACGCCGGCATCCCAAAGCCGCAGCGGATGACCTGGACGCAGGCGTCAAGGAAATCGTTACTCATTCCGGCGTGATAACGCACACTGAGGTTGGGCTGGGTAGAACGCAAACGTCCGCAGGACTCCAGAATGGCGTAAGACAGCGGATTCACTGCGTCCATTGGCTGACCGTTGATGAGATTCTGACCGCCAATGGTGACGTTTTGATACAGCGGGCTGCCTGCGGAAGCTTTAGAGTGCGAACCGGAGCGGATCTTGTTTACTTCCAGCAGTTTCAGCCAGCAGCTGTGCAGCAGTTCAATGGCGTGCTCACGATCCAGCGTCTGGTTTAGTTCGACATCGCGACGATAATAGGGGTAAAGATACTGGTCCATACGACCAAATGACACCGAGTGACCGTTAGACTCAATTTGTAGAATCAGTTGGATGAAGTAGCACAATTGCAGTGCTTGCCAGAAGGTCTGCGGCGGTTGGTGGGCGATCACCTCGCAGTTTTCGGCGATGGTAAGTAGCTCTTTACGACGGCTTTCACGGGACTCTTCGCCTGCCATCTGGCGCGCCAGCGCGGCAAAGCGCGTGATGTGCTGGCTTACCGCGTCCAGCACAATATCAATCGCCTTCAGGAACTGCTCGCCATGCAGATCTTCCAGCACGGTCAGGTTGATGCGTGAGCGGCGCTCGGCGACTTTATCGCGCAGGCCATCAAGCCCTTTTTCCAGCAGTAGCGGGAAGTTCACCGCCAGGTGCGCGTCACCGGAGGTCATATTGCCTTCGGCTTTGATAATGCCAGTCGCCAGAAGCCCTTTTTGTTCATCGGTAAACATGCCGTAGCAGCGATCCTGGACGGTTTGACCGCGCCACCACGGACAGACGTCGTGCAGAATACGCTTGTTTTCTTCACTTACGGAAAAACCTGCGCCGGGCCGGTCTGCCAGGTCGTCGATCTCTTTTTCAATCCACGAGACGGTATATTCCGGGAAAATCGGCGCGGCGCGGACTTCACTTGCCTGGTTGCCGACGATCAGTTCATCGTGTTTTATCCAGATAGTGCGTTCCGCCAGGTGATGGGCCAGCGCCAGCGCGCGGCGTACCGGAATCGGTTTATCCAGATGCTGCTGATACATTTCGGTATAATGCTGTGCGCGCTCGGTACAGACCGGCGGTTTCACGATATGTACCAGCGCGGTTTTGTGCGCCTTAATGCGGTCACTGAGCGTGTCCAGTTTCAGTTGGGTCATGATAATTATCCTCGTAGGGTCGCGGTTAAACCTTTTTGGCAGGCGTACTTCTGGGCAAAATCAAGTAACGCCGGCGCATCCAGTGGTTTATCCGGGGCATGATAGGGCTGACTGAGTAAGTGGTATTTATTGATGCCCAGCGTGTGGTAGGGCAGAAAATGAATTTCCCCGACGTGCAGTTCGTCGGCGGCAAAGTCGGTAATGGCTTTAATGGCCTCCTCATCGGCATTAAATCCCTGAATCAGCGGGACGCGAATCACCATTTTTTTGCCCGCGGCGGCGAGTTTCCTGAGATTTTCCAGCACCCGCGAGGCGCTGCCATCGGTCCACTGCTTAAACGGCCCGTCGGCGACATGCTTTAAATCAGCCAGAAACAGATCGATATAAGGCAGTGAGGGCGCAATGTATTTCCATGGGACATGCAGACAGGTCTCAACCGCAGTATGAATACCGGCGTCATGGCTGGCTTTAAACAGCTCTGCCGCCAGCTCCGGCTGCATAAACGGTTCGCCGCCGGAAAGCGTAAGACCGCCGCCGCTGCGATCGTAAAAAGGTTTATCGCGCAGTACCGTCGCCATGATCTCATCCACGCTTTTTATTTCGCCGCACACGGTTAACGCCTGTGTGGGGCAGCAATGCGCCAGGATGGAAAAATGGGCGTCGGTCAGTTTCTCGCGATGGATGAGCAGGCCGTTTAGCGCGCGCTCAATGACGTCCGGCGCGGCTTGCGCGCACAGGTCGCATCCTTCGAGACACAGCCGCGCGTCGTATAACAGATCCTGAGCGCGGGCGCGGCTTTCCGGGTTCTGGCACCAGCGACAGCCCAACGAACAGCCTTTGAAAAATACTACGGTACGGATACCGGGGCCATCGTGGGTAGAATAGCGCTGAATATTGAAGATCATAAACGGCCTCTCTTATTTCATATAAAGATTAAATTACTTTCGAATGAAAGTTATCTTGATGTGCGTCAACGAATGGAGAGGTTCTGATAAAGAGGCGTTAAGTGAGGTACAACATCACGGTTTGAGGCTGTGATATGGCGTTTAAGATGATGCCGCGCTGCTTGAGCCGATCGTCAGTCGGAGCTTGGGTAAGCTGGCTTTGCGTCTGATGACAGTAATTATCTGTTGATACAGCACGGCCATAAACCGTGCTTCGGTATGTTTATCCGTAAAGTGACTACTGACCGCAGACCTCACAGCCGGGGTTGCGCATCAACTTCATTTCGCGGAACTGACAGGTCATCGCATCGTACATGACGATTTTTCCGCTGGCAGGCTGACCGTAATGCGCCAGCAGCTTAATGGCCTCCATTGCCTGTAGCGAACCGATCACGCCAATCAGCGGCGCCATCACCCCTGCCTCTACGCAGGTCAGAGCGTTTTCGCCAAACAGACGGCTCAGGCAGCGGTAACAGGGTTCGTTTTCCCGATACGTAAAGACGGTAACTTGTCCTTCCATACGAATTGCCGCGCCGGAGATTAGCGGCACTTTCGCGGTATAGCACCCGGCGTTAAGTTGATTACGTACGCTAACGTTATCGGTACAGTCCAGTACCAGCGAATGCCCGGCAATCAGGCTGGTCATGGCGTCGTCGTCCAGCCGCGCGTTAACGGGCGTAATGGTAATATGCGGGTTGATACGCGCCAGCGCGTCGCGGGCGGACTCTACCTTTGGCTGCCCGACCGTGGCGTCGCTGTGCAAGGTTTGACGCTGGAGATTGGAAACGGAAACGGTATCAAAATCGAGTAGTGTCAGTTGCCCGACGCCAGCGCCGGCCAGATACTGCGTTGCCGCGCAGCCGAGTCCGCCCAGCCCGACCACTAATACCCGCGAATCTTTTAACGCTTCCTGCCCTTCAAAATCGAAGCCGCGCAGAATAATTTGTCGGTTATAGCGCAGCATCTCCTGGTCGCTAAGTTCCGCCATTACAGGCCTCCGAACAGAGCATTAAACGGCTCGACTTCCACCCATTCTCCCGGCTCAACATTGCCGCGTTCACGCTCCAGCACAATAAAGCAGTTGCCCAGACTAAACGAGCTGAAAATATGTGAACCCTGGTGCCCGGTGGTCGTGACCTCCAGTTCGCCGTTGGCGCTATGTTGCAGGATGCCGCGCTGGAAATCGAGACGCCCCGGCGTTTTCTTCAGGCGAGATGTTGTGCGTACACGCTGGCGCGGCGGTACAGCGCTTGCCGTGTTGCCGCCAAGCTTCGCCAGTAAAGGCTGAACCAGTTGATAAAAAGTGAGCGCCGCAGAGACTGGATTCCCCGGCAGGCCACAGAACCAGCTATTACTGAGTTTGCCGAAGGCAAACGGTTTGCCTGGCTTGATAGCCAGCTTCCAGAAGGCGATTTCGCCCAACTCCTCAAGGATGGTTTTGGTATAGTCCGCTTCACCAACCGAGACGCCGCCGGAGCTTATCACTACATCGGCCTGGCTGTCGGCGTCGATAAACGCGGCGCGGAGCTTACCAGGATCGTCAGGAATAATGCCTAAATTGATCACTTCGCAGCCAAGCTGTTGCAGCATCAAATGTATGGTTAAACGGTTAGTGTCATAAATTTGTCCCGCCTCCAGCGGTTGGCCCGGAAGCTGGAGCTCGTCGCCGGTCGAGAACAGCGCTACGCGCACTTTACGTACAACCTGCGCATCGGCAATTCCCAACGACGCCAGCACCGGCAGTTCGGCAGTAGTCAGGCGCGTACCGGCCGGAAAGACCACCGCATCCTGGCGAATATCCTCGCCGCGGCGGCGGATGTTTTGTCCGCAACGAACATCGGCGGTAAAATGCACGCCGTCATCGGTTTGTTCCGTCTGCTCTTGCATGACTACCGCCTCGCAACCTGTCGGCACCGGGGCGCCGGTCATAATGCGAATGCAGGTGCCCGCAGGCCACTCTCCCTGGTAGGGCTGACCGGCAAATGCTTTGCCGGCGACGGGCAGCGGCTTATCGGCGGACAAATCCGCCACGCGTACCGCATAACCATCCATAGCTGAATTATCAAAGCCGGGGACATCAAGGGGAGATACGATATCGGTCGCCAGGATGCGGCCAAAGCAGTTCACCAGCGGCAACGTTTCTACGGCGGTGAGCGGGGTAATACGTGAAAGCATCTGGGTCAGCGCCGTTTCAAGCGGCATCAATCCGGCGGAAAATTCCATGAACATACTCCTGCGAGGCAAAATCGAATCCGGCTATTATGTCAGAAAACAGTGGCGGGCAGTATGCTACCTCGGTCTTAGAGACGGCCTTGCGCCTTTACATACCTTACGCATCTTTCTATATTCAAAAATCGAATGAATAACTCACAACAATTCTGATAGTTATAGTAAAAGTTGTGTGCCACCGTTAATGGACCCTAAAAATGAATAAAGCAGTGATTGCGATTCACGGCGGCGCAGGCGCGATTGCTCGCGCGCAAATGAGCCATGAGCAGGAGCTACGCTATATCCAGGCGCTGTCAGAGATTGTCGAAAGCGGGCAAAAGATGCTGGAAGCAGGTGACAGCGCGCTTGATGTAGTGACGGAAGCGGTGCGCCTGCTGGAAGCCTGTCCGCTCTTCAATGCGGGTATCGGCGCGGTCTATACCCGAGACGGGACTCATGAACTGGATGCCTGCGTGATGGACGGCAATACCCTGAAAGCCGGAGCCGTCGCGGGCGTGAGTCATGTTCGCCATCCTGTGCTCGCCGCCAGGCTGGTGATGGAGCGCAGCCCGCATGTACTCATGGTGGGGGAAGGGGCGGAAAATTTTGCCTTTTCACAGGGGATGGCGCGCGTTTCGCCGGATATCTTTTCCACCCCGGCGCGTTACGAGCAATTGCTGGCGGCGCGTGCGGCGGGCGAAATGGCGCTCGATCACAGCGGCGCGCCGCTGGACGAAACGAAAAAAATGGGTACAGTCGGCGCGGTGGCGCGGGATAAATTCGGCAATCTGGCGGCGGCAACGTCTACCGGCGGGATGACCAATAAATTGCCCGGGCGCGTCGGCGACAGCCCGCTGGTCGGCGCCGGGTGTTATGCCAACAACGCCAGCGTCGCCGTTTCCTGTACCGGAACGGGAGAGGTCTTTATTCGCACGCTCGCGGCTTACGATATCGCCGCATTGATGGAATATGGCGGACTCAGCCTTGCCGACGCCTGCGAGCGCGTGGTGATGGAAAAATTACCGGCGCTGGGCGGCAGCGGTGGATTAATCGCCGTTGATCACGAAGGTAATGTCGCGTTGCCGTTTAACAGCGAAGGGATGTATCGCGCCTGGGGATATGCCGGGGATACCCCTACCACAGGAATTTACCGGGAATAAGGAGCCGCAGGTGCCGCACAGCGATGAACTGGATAGCTGCGATGTTCTGTCCGTCAGTGGCCTGAATATCGCGTTTCACCACGAAGGGCAACAGATAGACGCCGTGCGTAATGTGTCATTACGCCTGAAGCGTGGAGAGACTCTGGCGATTGTCGGCGAGTCGGGATCGGGAAAATCGGTGACGGCGCTGGCGTTAATGCGGCTGATTGAGCAGTCGGGCGCGAACGTGCGCTGCGGCGAAATGCTGTTGCGTCGGCGTAATCGCCAGGTGATTGAGTTGTCTGAGCAGAGTGACGCGCAGATGCGGCGTGTGCGCGGCGCGGATATCGCCATGATTTTCCAGGAGCCAATGACCTCGCTCAACCCGGTGTTTACCGTTGGCGAGCAAATTGCCGAATCTATTCGTTTGCATCAGGGCGCCAGCCACGAAGAGGCGCTGGCGGAAGCGAAACGTATGCTCGATCAGGTACGGATCCCGGAGTCGCAGGCGATTTTATTGCGTTATCCGCATCAGCTTTCCGGCGGGATGCGCCAGCGAGTCATGATCGCGATGGCGCTATCCTGCCGTCCGGCGGTATTGATTGCCGATGAACCCACCACGGCGCTGGATGTCACTATCCAGGCGCAAATTCTGCAACTTATCAAAGTGTTGCAGCAAGAGATGTCGATGGGCGTGATTTTTATCACCCACGACATGGGCGTCGTGGCGGATATTGCCGATCGCGTGCTGGTGATGTATCAAGGCGAGGCCGTGGAAACCGGCAGCGTAGAGCAGATTTTCCATGCGCCGACGCATCCTTATACCCAAACGTTGCTGGCCGCCGTCCCTCAGCTTGGCGCGATGCGCGGCCACTCGCTGCCACGCCGTTTCCCGTTGATTTCCGCTGACGAACCGGCCCTTTATGAATCGCAGATTGAGCAAGACACGGTGGTGGAAGGCGAGCCTATTCTCCAGGTTCGGGGGCTGGTGACGCGATTCCCGCTGCGTAGCGGTCTCTTTAACCGCGTTACGCGTGAAGTTCATGCCGTTGAGAATATCAGTTTCGATCTCTGGCCGGGCGAAACGTTATCGCTGGTGGGCGAGTCCGGTAGCGGAAAATCGACGACCGGGCGCGCGTTGCTGCGGTTGGTTGAATCCCGGCAGGGGGAGATTATCTTTAACGGCCAGCGCATTGACTCGCTGTCTGCGGGCAAACTCCAGCCGTTGCGCCGCGATATTCAGTGTATTTTCCAGGACCCTTACGCCTCGCTCGACCCGCGCCAGACCGTGGGGTATTCCATTATGGAACCTTTACGGATTCATGGCCTGGGGCAGGGGGACGCTGCGGCAAAGCGCGTGGCCTGGTTGCTTGAGCGTGTCGGATTACGTCCTGAACATGCCTGGCGTTATCCGCATGAGTTTTCCGGCGGTCAACGTCAGCGCATCTGCATAGCTCGCGCGCTGGCATTGAATCCTAAAGTGATTATTGCCGATGAGGCGGTCTCCGCGCTGGATGTTTCCGTTCGCGGGCAGATCATTAATTTATTGCTCGATTTACAACGGGAAATGGGGATCGCCTACCTGTTTATTTCGCATGATATGGCGGTCGTGGAGCGAATTAGCCATCGCGTGGCGGTGATGTATCTTGGTCAAATTGTTGAGATGGGGCCGCGGCGCGCCGTTTTTGAAAATCCGCAGCATCCTTATACGCGTAAATTGATGGCGGCGGTGCCGGTTGCCGATCCTTCCAGACACCGGCCGCGGCGCGTTCTGCTATCAGATGATATACCCAGCAATATTCATAAACGTGGCGAAGAGACGCCCGCCGTTTCATTACAGTTGGTCGGGCCGGGACATTATGTTGCGCGGCCGCTGCAGGATAATGCGCTCTCGCGCTTATAACATTCAGACTGGCAGGGTTTCAGGAGAACAACATGACGCAATTTATTACGCATAAATGGCTGGCGGCGCTGGGACTGGCCTCATCCATTGCGGCTTTTCCGGCCCTGGCGGCCAAAGATGTGGTGGTGGCGGTAGGGTCTAATTTCACCACGCTCGATCCGTATGACGCCAACGATACACTCTCGCAGGCGGTGGCGAAGTCATTTTATCAGGGGCTGTTTGGCCTGGATAAAGACATGAAGGTAAAAAACGTCCTGGCGAAAGGCTATACCGTTTCTGATGACGGTCTGACCTACACCATTACCCTACGGCAGGGGGTGAAATTTCAGGACGGCGCGGATTTTGATGCGGCGGCGGTGAAAGCGAATCTCGATCGCGCCAGCAATCCGGATAACCACCTCAAGCGTTATAACCTGTATAAAAATATCGCAAAAACGGAGGTTGTCGACCCGGCAACGGTAAAAATTACCCTGAAACAGCCGTTCTCCGCTTTCATTAATATTCTGGCGCACCCGGCGACGGCGATGATCTCGCCGCAAGCGCTGGAAAAATATGGCAAGGATATTGGTTTTCATCCGGTCGGTACCGGTCCATACCAGCTTGAAACCTGGAATCAGACCGACTTTGTCAAAGTGAAAAAGTTCGCCGGTTACTGGCAGCAGGGCTTACCCAAGCTGGATTCTATTACCTGGCGTCCGGTTACTGACAACAATACCCGCGCGGCGATGCTGCAAACCGGCGAAGCGCAATTTGCTTTTCCTATCCCTTATGAGCAGGCCGCGTTACTGGCGAAAAATAAAAACCTCGAACTGGTCGCCAGCCCGTCCATTATGCAGCGTTATATCAGTATGAATGTGACGCAGAAGCCGTTTGATAATCCTAAGGTGCGTGAGGCGTTGAATTACGCTATCAATCGTCAGGCGCTGGTTAAAGTGGCGTTTGCCGGATACGCCACGCCGGCGACGGGCGTGGTGCCGCCGTCGATAGCCTATGCGCAAAGCTATCAGCCGTGGCCCTATGATCCGGCTAAAGCGCGCGAACTGTTGAAAGAGGCGGGGTATCCAGACGGTTTCAGTACCACGCTGTGGTCATCGCACAACCATAGCACCGCGCAAAAAGTGTTGCAGTTTACCCAACAGCAACTGGCGCAGATTGGCATTAAAGCCCGGATAACCGCGATGGACGCTGGCCAGCGCGCCGCGGAAGTTGAGGGCAAAGGGCAAAAAGAGAGCGGCGTGCGAATGTTCTATACCGGCTGGTCGGCGTCGACGGGCGAAGCTGACTGGGCGTTATCGCCGCTCTTCGCATCACAAAACTGGCCGCCGACGCAGTTTAATACCGCTTTTTACAGCAACAAGCAGGTCGACAGCGATTTGGCGGCGGCCTTAAAGACCAACGATCCGCAGGAGAAAACACGATTATACAAAGAGGCGCAGGATATTATCTGGAAAGAGTCGCCCTGGATACCGTTGGTGGTGGAGAAATTGGTTTCTGCGCACAGTAAAAATTTGACCGGTTTCTGGATTATGCCGGATACCGGTTTCAGCTTTGACGATGCGGATTTGAAGTAAGTAATGCGATGGGGCTGGATGGCGCGCGCGTTGTCCGCCATCCGGTAAAAGGTTCGTGTGATGCTTAACTATGTTCTCAAGCGCCTGCTGGGATTAATTCCTACGCTGTTGATTGTGGCAGTGTTGGTGTTTTTATTTGTTCATTTGTTGCCCGGCGACCCGGCGCGGCTGATAGCCGGACCAGAAGCCGACGCGCAGGTGATCGCGCTGGTTCGTCAGCAGCTGGGGCTTGATCAGCCGCTTCATGTCCAGTTTTGGCGTTACATCACCCATGTTTTACAAGGCGATTTCGGTACGTCAATGGTTTCCCGCCGCCCGGTTTCTGAGGAGATCGCCAGCCGCTTTTTGCCGACGCTGTGGCTGACGATAACCAGTATGATATGGGCGGTTCTGTTTGGCATGGCGATCGGCATCGCCGCCGCCGTGTGGCGTAATCGCTGGCCTGACCGGGTAGGAATGACGCTTGCCGTGACCGGCATTTCTTTCCCGGCTTTTGCGCTGGGAATGTTGTTAATGCAGATTTTTTCCGTGGATCTGGGCTGGCTACCGACCGTGGGGGCGGATAGCTGGCAACATTATATTTTACCCTCCCTGACGCTTGGCGCGGCGGTGGCATCAGTCATGGCGCGTTTTACGCGCTCCTCGTTTGTCGATGTCCTGAGCGAGGATTACATGAGGACCGCGCGGGCGAAAGGCGTCAGTGAAACGTGGGTGGTGTTAAAACATGGCCTGCGCAATGCGATGATCCCGGTCGTCACCATGATGGGACTGCAATTTGGCTTTCTGCTTGGCGGATCGATCGTCGTCGAAAAAGTGTTTAACTGGCCGGGGCTTGGGCGATTACTGGTCGACTCGGTCGACATGCGCGACTACCCCGTGATTCAGGCGGAAGTGCTGCTGTTTTCTCTGGAATTTATTCTTATCAACTTAGTGGTGGATGTCCTCTATGCCGCCATTAATCCGGCTATCAGGTATAAGTAAGGATGCGATTATTTAACTGGCGCCGTCAGGCGATTTTACATGCTATGCCGGTGGTAAAACCCGACCAGATACGCACGCCATGGCGGGAGTTCTGGCGTCGTTTTCGCCGCCAGCATGTCGCGTTGGTCGCCGGGGGATTCGTACTGGCGTTAATTCTGGTGGCGATTTTTGCCCGCTGGCTGACGCCCTACGATGCGGAAAACTATTTTGACTACGATAGCCTGAACAATGGCCCCTCTTTGCAGCACTGGTTTGGCGTTGACTCGCTGGGAAGAGACATCTTTAGCCGGGTTCTCGTTGGGGCGCAGATCTCACTGGCGGCGGGCGTGTTCGCGGTATTTATCGGCGCGATAATCGGCACGGTGCTGGGATTGCTGGCGGGATATTATGAAGGCTGGTGGGATCGTTTCATTATGCGCATTTGCGATGTGCTGTTCGCCTTCCCCGGCATTTTGCTGGCGATTGCCGT
Organism: Salmonella sp. 2018103; assembly: GCF_026247685.1. NCBI lineage: Bacteria > Pseudomonadati > Pseudomonadota > Gammaproteobacteria > Enterobacterales > Enterobacteriaceae > Salmonella > Salmonella sp. 2018103. The sequence continues at coordinate 2,955,265 of NZ_CP111029.1, read as the reverse complement.
TGTGGCGGTGTTAGGCAGCGGTATTGCTAATGTGATCGTTGCGGTGGCGATTTTCTCTATTCCGGCGTTTGCACGTTTGGTGCGCGGAAATACCCTGGTCTTAAAACAGCAGACGTTTATTGAGTCTGCCCGCAGTATCGGCGCCAGCGACACGACGATTTTGTTTAGCCATATCTTGCCGGGAACGGTCTCGTCAATTGTGGTTTTCTTTACGATGCGTATCGGTACGTCAATTGTTTCCGCGGCAAGCCTGTCATTTCTCGGATTAGGCGCGCAGCCGCCAACGCCGGAGTGGGGAGCGATGCTCAATGAAGCGCGGGCGGATATGGTCATCGCGCCGCACGTAGCGCTCTTCCCGGCGGTGGCGATTTTCCTGACTGTGCTGGCGTTTAACCTGTTAGGCGACGGGTTGCGCGATGCGCTGGACCCGAAGATTAAGGGGTAAGCCAGCCCGGTGGCGTTGACGCCTGGCGGGCCTGGAACGGGCTCGCCAGGTGGGGTAACACATCCGACACCCGCGCCGGGGGAGGTGGCGTTAAACCCGACTGCCCCACAAATCATATTCGTCGGCGTTTTCCACTTTCACGCGCACGATATCGCCCGGCTTGACGTTGGTTTCGCCGTTCAAATAGACCGCGCCGTCAATTTCCGGCGCATCCGCCATGCTACGCCCGATAGCGCCTTCTTCGTCAACCTCATCGACGATCACCAGAATTTCGCGGCCCACTTTTTCCTGCAAGCGCTCAGCGGAGATTTGCTGTTGCAGTTGCATAAAGCGGTTCCAGCGCTCTTCTTTCACCTCTTCCGGCACCTGATCCGGCAGCTCATTCGCGCCTGCGCCTTCCACCGGGCTGTACTTGAAGCAGCCTACACGATCGAGGCGCGCCTCTTTCAGGAAGTCGAGCAGCATCTGGAAGTCTTCTTCCGTTTCGCCGGGGAAGCCAACAATAAAGGTGGAGCGTAGGGTCAGTTCCGGGCAGATTTCGCGCCACTGCTTAATGCGCGCCAGCTGGCGGTCAACGGAACCAGGACGTTTCATCAGTTTAAGAATCCGCGGGCTGGCATGTTGCAGCGGAATGTCCAGATAGGGCAGGATTTTGCCCTCCGCCATTAGCGGAATCACATCATCAACGTGTGGGTAGGGGTAGACGTAGTGCAGACGTGTCCAGACGCCCAGTTTTGATAACTGTTCGCACAGGCTCACCATACTGGTTTTCACCGGTTCGCCATTATGGAATCCGGTGCGGTGCTTCACATCTACGCCGTAGGCGGAGGTATCTTGCGAAATCACCAGAATCTCTTTGACCCCGGCATCAACCAGACGTTTCGCTTCGCTTAATACGTCGCCAATCGGACGGCTGACCAGATCCCCGCGCATCGACGGGATGATGCAGAACGTGCAGCGGTGATTACAGCCTTCAGAAATTTTCAGATACGCATAATGGCGCGGCGTCAGTTTTACACCCTGTTCCGGTACGAGGCTTAAAAATGGATTGTGCTTCGGCTTCGGTACGTAATGATGTACGTGCTGCAGAACTTGCTCATAGCTATGCGGCCCGGTGATTTCCAGTACTTTCGGATGCACTTCGCGGATCTGATCTTCTTTTGCGCCCAGGCAGCCGGTGACGATTACCTTACCGTTTTCGTTCAGCGCTTCGCCAATGGCTTCCAGCGACTCTTGTACCGCGCTGTCAATAAAGCCACAGGTATTAACGATAACCATATCCGCATCGTCATAGCGTGGCACAACGTCATAGCCTTCGGTACGCAGCTCAGTCAGGATGCGTTCCGAATCAACGAGGTTTTTCGGACAGCCCAGGGAAACGAAGCCGATCTTTGGCTGGTGGGTTACATTACTCATAGCTTAAAAAGTGTTCATTTATTGGAATGGTCAGGGCAGGGATTCTACAGATATCCGAACAAAAATTGTATCGCAATCTCATCGGGAGCGGCGGCATCAACCGTTGTGGTTATCAGCAAAAGGTGAAAAAGGGCAATTCTAAGAAAATTCTTGATCTCTGACACCCCTTTGTCTAAAAAACGACCATACTATTAAGTTGAACCCTGGTAGAAAAGAGGAGGAAAAAAGGTATGGTCGTTGACAGACTGAGAACCGATCTTCTCAACAAGCTGATAAACGCGCGTATCGATCTTGCCGCTTATCTGCAATTGCGAAAAGCGAAGGGGTATATGTCAGTCAGCGAAAGTGACACTCTGCGTGACAATTTTTTTGAACTGAATCGCGAGCTCCACGATCACGCTTTACGGCAGGGACTGCATCTTGATCAGGAAGAGTGGAACGCGCTGCGCCGTGCCGAAGGCGCGCTTGCAGCAGCCGCCGTTTGTTTAATGAGCGGACACCATGATTGTCCGACCTTTATTGCCGTCAACGCAGATAAACTTGAAAACTGTCTGACAACTTTGACGCTGAGTATTCAGAGTCTGAAAGCACATTCACCGCTTACACAGGTCTGAATAAGGGGGAGGCGACTCCTGAGGAATCCCCAGCAAACCAGGACAGGCATAGTGTTATGTGATCTAATTGATTGCGCTAACACTTTCAAGGAAATCATCACTATGCCTGCTCGTTCATTATGCCAAAAATCCTTTAAAAATATACTGGAGCCTTTGCACCTTTACCGCCGTCAATCTCTGATTGAGGCTACCAGTGTAGTGATTAACGGTGCATCTCTTACACTTATTCAGTATTGGGCGTGATTTGTCAGGAGTAGCATCGGTCAGGCACAAGATAAAACGTATCGATCGACTTCGGGGAAAGTCTCACTTGCAGAATGAAGTTTCAGATACTTTTTCAGCGTGTTACTAAAAAATCACGGAGGGAATGACCCGGGTTGTCATGCTCTCCTATATGCCAGCCTGTTCTCCACCAAAGGTGACTAAATTCGGTTCACCAGACAATCGTTGATGTTCTTAGGGAACGGTATAGTCGAATTCACTCCTGAAACAGGTACGGAATGTCGGCCGTTTACTATTCTGAAACGTTATTTATATCAAATAATTAAATTTTATTTTTATCTTTGTTATTGTAACAATAAATTACATGTTTCTTTCTGTTATCAGCGAACCTGAACCAATTTTAATGGGGGGTTAGATAAAAGCTAATTCAGAAAATTATTTTTTTAAGATATATTGAATTATCAGATGCTCCATTCAAATGAGAGACGAGAATGCAAACGTTAGAACGGTTTTTTCTTTTCGTTACGGGGGACCAACCTGAACGATTTGAAAAAGCAAATAGCAGTTGTGCTGATAGCGTAATCCTTGATTTAGAAAATGCGGTGTCATCTGAGAAAAAAATAATTGCCAGAGAAAATGCTCTGAATTTCATGAGTAATGATGAAAAAGTACTGATTGCTGTACGTGCAAAAATTGTAATAACTTCACGCCTGGCTGGATCATATCCTTCTGTTGACGGTATCACAACTGAATTTATGAAAAACGAGTTGACAATACAAAATGCTATTCACTCCTGTAAAATGGGGTTCAGTGGCAAGGTATGTATTCACCCTCCACAAATTTCACATGTAAACAGAGCATTCAGCTATTTAAAACAAGAAATCGAGTGGGTTCCCCAGATTATACGACTGGCTCAATATCCCCATGGAGCGTTTAGTCATGAAGGGCAAATGGTGGATAAACCGTTACTGGAAAAAGCAAAAAGGATTTTGGCTCATAGCATTTAGTAAATATATGAAGGAGTCACCAATGAAAGCTTTAGTTTGTGTAAAACAAGTTGTCGATCATAACGTTAGAATTAGAATAAATCAAGATCATTCTGATGTTGATATTTCTGATTCAAAACTCAGTATCAATCCATTTGATGAAATTGCAGTTGAAGAAGCAGTACGTTTAAAAGAACGGGGATTAATCAGTGAGGTTGTTGTAGTGTCTATAGGAAACACAGGTGTAGGGGATGTATTGCGTACAGCACTGGCAGCAGGGGCAGACAGGGCAATACACATATTAACAAAAAACTCTCTTACACCACTAATTGTGGCCAAAACTATCACCGCTATTACCCGGAATGAAAAACCCGATATTATATTATTAGGCAAGCAAGCTATTGACGATGATTGTAATCAGGTAGGCCAAATGCTGGCAGCATTACTCGATCTTCCCCAAGCCACTAATGTTAGTGAAATTACTATTTCTGATAATTCATTAACTGCTGTTCGTGAGGTTGATGGAGGATTAGAAACGTTAAATTTATCCCTGCCTGCAGTACTCACTACAGATCTACGTCTGAATACACCGAGGAATATCAGCTTGCCGAATGTTATTAAAGCCAAAAAGAAACCTGTTAAGGAGATAGATTTCGATTCACTTGGTATTAACCCGTCATCCAGATTGACTATTATTAAAGTTGATGAGCCAGCAAGAAGGAAAGCAGGCATAATCGTTCCAGATATTAACACGCTGCTAGATAAATTAAAAAACGAAGAAAAAGTAATTTAAGGAGAAAAATATGGCTTCTTTAGTTATTGCTGAACATAACGGCAATACTCTTTTACCTTCAACACTCAGTACTATCACTGCGGCAAAAGCCATTAATAGTGATATAGATATACTTATGTTAGGATATGGTATAGAAAGTATTGCAGTTAAAGCCAGTCATATTCAGGGGATATCCACTGTATTTGTTGCTGACAGCCCACTATTCGAACACCTTCTGGCAGAGAATGTGGAAAAACAGATCAGCTATTTTTTGAATAGTGGGAAAAATCATTATCAGTCCATTCTTTTTCCTGCAAGCTCTTTTGGAAAAAACTGTGCGCCACGCTTAGCAGCAAAACTTGATGTATCTCAGATTAGTGATATTACGCGTGTCATTGATCAACATACCTTTGAACGTCCAATCTATGCGGGTAACGCTATTGCCACAGTACACAGTGATGATGAATATAAAGTGATAACTGTTCGTCCTACCTCATTTGCGGCTGCGGCTGCGGTTGCGGAAGATGAGGGAAAAGCCCCCATTGAATTTACAGAGGTTGTTCTTGGTTCAGATCAGGTAAAATTTATTAGCCAACATGTTAATAAAAGTAACCGTCCAGACTTACAATCCGCCAGAGTTGTAGTATCAGGTGGACGAGGAGTAGGAAGTGCACAGGCATTCAAAGAACTTGTTGATAACCTGGCAGATAAATTAGGCGCTGCCGTGGGGGCAAGCCGGGCTGCTGTAGATGCTGGTTATGCACCAAATGATTATCAGATTGGCCAGACCGGAAAAATCGTTGCGCCTCAACTTTATATTGCTCTGGGAATTTCTGGCGCCATACAACATCTTGCCGGGATGAAAGAGTCAGGCGTCATTGTCGCTATTAATAAGGATCCTGACGCTCCTATCTTTTCTATTGCGGATTATGGTTTGGTAGCTGATATTTTCAAAGCTGTACCTGAACTTATCGATAAATTATAAATCATATTTTTTCCTCCTTAAAGGTAACTTTTATGCAATATACCGATATTCAAATTTGGCAGCCTGGCATTCTGCGCAACACCGATTATCTTAACCCCGGTCCCGCTAAGCTGCTGGCCGCCACTCTGGATAAAGACATCAAAATCTTTAAAGAGGGGGGCGTTCTGCCAGAATTATGGCACTGGCTCTATTTTCTTCCTGTCGACCGCCAGTCAGATCTATCTGCTGATGGTCATCCGATAAAAGGTCATTTTCTACCCCCTGTTGGCGCTGGTTTATTGAGGAAAAAATTATGAAAAGTATTGAAAAGGATAAATATCAGGATATTCGTGATGCGGTTCGTTCATTATGTAGTGAATTTGATGATAAATATCACCGTAAGATAGATGAAGCAAAAGCCTATCCTGAAGAGTTTGTTAATAAACTAACCAAAGCTGGTTGGCTGGCTGCGCTCATCCCGGAGGAATTTGGAGGGTCAGGGCTTGGTTTAACTGAAGCATCTATTATCATGGAAGAGATCAATAGATCGGGTGGAAACTCTGGAGCCTGCCATGGTCAGATGTATAACATGAATACGTTGTTACGTCATGGATCCGATAAACAGAAAGAATTCTGGCTGCCACGGATAGCTACTGGTGAATGGCGCCTGCAGTCGATGGGCGTCACAGAACCCACAGCAGGTACAGATACCACCAGAATTAAAACTACAGCTGTAAAAAGAGAAGACCGGTATGTGATAAACGGACAAAAAGTCTGGATTTCACGTGTTCAACATTCAGACTGGATGATTCTTCTGGTTCGAACTACTCCGCTTGCAAATGTAAAACGTAAATCCGAAGGGATGTCTATTTTCATGGTTGATATTAAAGAAGCTATGAAAAATGGAATGACAGTACGACCTATTCCCAATATGGTCAATCATGAAACCAACGAGCTCTTTTTTGACAACCTGGAAATTCCCGAAGAAAATCTTATTGGTGAAGAGGGTATGGGTTTTCATTACATACTTGATGGTTTAAATGCAGAGCGTACCTTGATTGCGGCAGAATGTATAGGCGATGGATATTGGTTTATGGATCGTGTTACCCGCTATACCTGCGAGCGTGAGGTTTTTGGTCGTCCCATTGGTCAGAACCAGGGGGTGCAGTTTCCTATTGCAGAAGCATTTATTGCAGTGGAAGCGGCTAATCTGATGCGTTTTAAAGCGTGCGAGCTTTTTGATCAGCATCTTGATTGTGGAGCACAGGCTAATATGGCGAAATACCTTGCTGCGAAAGCCAGCTGGGAAGCAGCCAATGCCTGCCTGCAATTTCATGGTGGATATGGTTTTGCCTGTGAGTATGATATCGAACGAAAGTTTAGAGAAACACGTTTATATCAGGTTGCTCCCATATCTACCAACCTGATCCTGAGCTATATCGCTGAGCATGTGCTGGAGATGCCACGTTCATTCTGATGTCAAATCAATTGGAAAAATATTATGAAACAGTTACCTCTGTCCGGAGTCATTATAGTCTCGATTGAACATGTCATTGCCACTCCCTTCTGTACCCGACAGTTGGCTGATTATTTCTCGCGGGTAACTATAATAGAATGCCAAGAAAATAGGGACTTTTCCTGCAATTATGATGAACGGCTTAAAAATGATTTGTGTATATTATTTTTCATCTGAGGGAGAAAGCTAAATATAAATGTTATGGAATGCTTCATCATCACCGACATTTTTTTAATAGTTGATAACTGGCTATATAGTCTTATAGGCACCTTTTTCTAAGGTTGAACATTCCTATACCATTTCATCTGTTTTATCACTATGATATTTATTTCATTGGTTACAATATGAATGCAATTTTATTTACATAATATAGCTGTTCCTACGGTGCTGAAAAATTAAGGAGTTAATAATGAACGATACACTTTCTAATACCCAGCAATCACGTGAGACAATAGAATGTGATGTTCTTATTGTGGGAGCAGGACCCGCCGGATTATCTGCAGCTCTTAAACTTAAATTACAGGCAAATGACGCAGGAAAAGAACTGTCCATTATCGTCCTTGATAAAGGAGCTGAGCCTGGTTCTCATATTCTCAGTGGGGCAGTCATGGATCCCCGAGCGCTGAATGAACTAATTCCTGATTGGCAGGAAAGAGGCGCACCCATTAAACAGCCTGTTACTCAGGATAAATTACTGTTACTGACGAATGAAAAATGTATTAATTTGCCGGATGCATTGATTCCTGATAATTTTCGCAACCATGGAAACTTTATCGTAAGCCTCGGTAATCTCATTAAATGGCTCGCCGGTCAGGCAGAAACGTCAGGCGTGGATATTTATGCAGGCTTTTCGGCAACTGAGATACTGTATGATCAGGATACTAACATTATCGGTGTAGTAACTGGTGATATGGGACGTCATCGGGATGGCAGCAAGAAAGAGGGGTTCCAGAGTGGAATAGAAATTCTGGCAAAATATACAATTTTTGCCGAAGGGGCCCGCGGTAGTCTGGCTAAAGAACTGATCAAAAAATTTCATCTTGATACAGGCAAAGCACCCCAGAGTTTTAGCATAGGCATAAAAGAGTTGTGGGAGGTTCCATCAGACCAGTCCCACCCGGGGCTTGTAATTCACACCACAGGTTGGCCTCTGGATAAAGAGTCGTTTGGGGGTGGGTTTCTCTATCATCTTAATGATAATAAAATTGCACTAGGTTTGGTTGTGGGACTTGATTATTCAAATCCCTGGTTAAGCCCTTTTCAGGAAATGCAGCGCCTGAAAACACACCCTTCTATACGCAAATACATTGACCGGGGTAAGCGTATTGGTTATGGCGCAAGAGCAATCAATAACGGCGGGATTGCGTCTATGCCTGATCCCTGTTTACCTGGTGGTCTGCTGATTGGTTGTAATGCCGGTACGCTCAATGCAAGTAGAATCAAGGGCATCCATACAGCTATCAAAAGTGGCATGATAGCGGCTGACGCTATATTTAATGCTTTGCTGGACAACAGGAAAAACGACATACTGACAGAATATCAAACATTACTGCGACAGAGCTGGCTTTGGCAGGAACTGGAAAATGGTAGTAATTTCAAACCCTGGTTTAAAAAAGGGCGTGTGATAGGTTTTATCATGACTGGCATTGAGCATTGGCTGCTTCCCCGAATGGGTATAAAAAAAATCCCCTGGCGTGTAAAAAATAACCGACCGGACAATATCACTCTGCAACCGGCCAACAAAAGCCAGAAAAAACTGTACGACAAACCTGACGGTAAACTGACGTTTGATATTTTGTCATCCGTCTATCTCAGTAACACCTGGCATGATGACGACCAGCCAGTACATTTGAAAATCAGTGATCAGAATATCCCTATATCAATTAATCTGGATATTTATGGTGGCCCCGAAGAACGATATTGCCCTGCCGGAGTATATGAATTTTTACAGGATAGTGAAACACAAAATATGCGTCTGCAAATAAATTCACAGAACTGTATTCACTGTAAAGTTTGTGACATTAAAGATCCTAAACAAAATATAACCTGGACTACGCCTGAAGGTGGCAACGGACCAAATTATACAGGGATGTAACGCTATCACTCAGTCTGAGCTGTGAGCATAGTAACCAGTTTTTGTGTGAAGCCGGGTAATTTGTCAAAGCTTCTGGCGCAGATTTGTAATTTTCTTAATGACCAAAATTCATCAAGATCAATAATCGAAAATTCATGCAACTGACGCAAACGGGATGCAGCAGAGTGAGGCATTATACCAATGCCCACTTTTGCTTCAACCATACGGCAAAATGTTTCAAAGTTGCCGACCTGTATTCTAATTTTCAGTTTAGATGGTACTAGTTCTGCCTTTTTTCGGATAAATTCAAACATTCCTGTCCCTTCAGGCAGGCTGATTTGTTCATATTGAATTAATTCATGAAAGGTCACGCTTTTTCTGTCAGCAAAGGGATGGTCTGTCGCGGTGATAAGCACTAGCCTATCAGTACGGAACGGCAGTATTTCAAGATTATCTGTTGTAATATTACCAGCAACAATTCCGAGATCAGTTTTCCCCTCAATAACAGAACGTACAATTTCCGGACTTGGATACTCCCTGAGATCAATATTCACATCGTTATATAGTGTAAGGAAATGGCTCAACAATGGGGGGAGATACTCTGCAATAGCAGTTATACTGGAAAATATTCTGACATGTCCTTTGATGCCTTTAACATGCTCCTGCATATCGCTACGTAACATTTCCATCTGATTCACAATAAGGCTGGCGTGGTGTTTAAATGTTTCACCAGCAGAGGATAACGTTATCCCCTTGCTACTACGATACAGCAATCTCAGATTGATACTCTGTTCAAGATTACGTATACGCACGCTACCAGATGCGGCAGACATGTAAGTTTTTTCCGCTCCACGTGTTAAGCTCCCTTCTTCACTGATAGCAAGGAATAATTTTAAATCTTTTATATCAAAGTGCATCGTTGTGGCTCATAATTAACGTATAATACAGTGTGCTGCTTTTTTATAGACTCAGTCAGACTGAGTATTTCGGCCTATCCGAATTCCTGTCACGTCGAGATAACTACAAAATGTAGGCTGACGGTGTCACCGCCCTACCATGATCCGGGGCGGATCTGGTAGGACGCTGGTGACCGCTGACAGGGGGTCAGGTCAGACATATTGTCGGAACCGTTGTAACGTAGATGCTAATACCTGCTCCCCGTGGTCATCAGGTTAACCCGTTTACAGCGGTTTTTTCAGCCCCGGCAGATTTATCATAAACTGATCACCGTAAATATGTGGAATCAGCCAAGTAAAGAACAGATTGGCAAACGCCACCACAAACAATGATACGCCTCCATAGGTCAATAAAGCGCATACAAGAATAATCATCGGCATGGCTTTGTTCTGGCCCACCATACAGGTCACAGCACTGACAATTGAGTAGTAAAAACCAGCAAATTCAATCAGCTTGCCAAATACTGCACCCAGCAGAAAGACAGGAAAATAAAGTTTTACAAAACCGATCAACTTATCCATAAATATATCACTGAAAACCGGGGCGACCGTCACTGGACGGGTGAACAGAACTGCGCCAAGTGCTACCAGCGGAGCAAAAAGGATCACACTGTAACCACGATAAGCGACCAGCATCAGTAATGAATACATTCATTGTCTTATCTCGCTTGCATGACTACCCATTTTATCCATGTTATGCAACAGCTTGTGTCATATTTTTCTGATCTCCATTTTAGATCAGACAGGCTATTACTCAGGGATTCCGGCGCGAAGAATGGAACATACTCTAAAAAGTACTCGGCGGATTCAAGTCGGTATCACTCCGTTAATAATCTTTATTCTCGACCCGCTGCATGTTGATTTTACGGTTAAACGCCGTTCTCTTATTCATCGCAGGAGTAAACCATCATGACATGCAGTGAAATCCCCAGAAAACGATCATGTATTCAATCGGTGATTATCGTTTCGAATACCGACTTTTATCGCAGGATTTATGATGGTTAAAGTCGATGTGAAATGCCCGTTTTGCGCGCAAACGGCATCCGTTAAAAAGTATGGTCCGGGGAGTGCAGGGTACCAGCATTACCGCTGTCAGGCATGTTGCCGCAGCTTTCAGGTCGACTATGAATACCGCGCCTGTCAGCCCGGCATGAAAGGGCAGGTTGTTGATCTTGCCATGTACAATGCCGGTATTCGTAATCCGCAGGGGCTGGCCATCAATCCCTGGAGCGGCGCGCTATGGCTGCATGAACACGGTCCGCGCGGCGGCGATGAAATTAACATTCCGGAAAAAGGCAAAAATTATGGCTGGCCGCTGGCCACATGGGGCGTCAACTATAGTGGTCTGAAAGTGCCGGAAGCCAAAGGTGAAATTGTCGAGGGAACGGAGCAACCGGTTTACTACTGGAAGGATTCTCCGGCGATCAGCGGGATGGCTTTTTATGCCAGCGACGTTTTTGTGCCGTGACGGCATAAACTGTTTATCGGCGCGCTAAAAGATAAAGAGGTTATTGTGATGCGCGTTAATGGCAATACGGTGACGGAAGAAGACTGTATTTTGTGTGACAGAAAGCAACGTATCTACGATGTGCGTGTCGGACCTGACGGCTACTTATATGTGTTAACCGATGAGTCCGACGGGCAGTTACTCAAGGTAAGTCCTTCACTTGAGGCCGCGGCTACGCGTTAGGTGACTGGGATCATCACCACTTTGCGAAAAGCAGGGCGCTCGGTAAGCTGTTGATACCAGCGTTCCAGATTCGGGCGCGGCGTCCATTTCAGACCCACGTTCAGCAGGTTATAGACGAAAGGCGCAATAGCGATATCGCCGGTGCCAAAGTTATCCCCGGAAAACCACGGCTGGTGGGCCAGAGCATCATCAAGAAGCGCAAACAGGCCATCACACTTTTCGATACCAGCTTCAATTGCCGCCTGGTCGCGTTTTTCCGGCGGGGTTCTGACCAGTCCCATCAGGATCACACGGTGCGCCGGGCTTAACGTTTGATTCGCCCAGTCCATCCATTTTTCGCCCTCCGCACGCCGCGCCGGATTATCAACCCATAGCCGGTTCTGGCCGTATTGCGCCGCCAGATAGCGGACAATGGCATTGGATTCCCACAATAACAGGTCGGTTTCATCATCTTTAAGCAGCGGCACCAGCCCATTGGGATTCATCGCCAGATAGTCGGCATCCTGGTTAACGCCGAATTTTCCGCCTGCCAGAATTTGATCGTATGGCAGTTCCAGCTCTTCAAGCGTCCACAACACTTTTTTAACATTAGTCGAGTTGTTCCGGCCCCACAGCGTAATCATATTAACCCCTTCTGTTTTATCAGGATGATGACAGTAATCGGCCTACCGTGAGATAAACCTAACATTTACACAATGGTCTGTAAAAAAATCGTTATGAAGGAAGCGTAACGGGATGTTATTGCATAAACTTTAAAAACTTTACCAAGTTACGGTTTCTTTAACGTCGTGAGTGCGTTATTACTCACCGCACTTATTACACGGTGGTGTGACGTGTGTTTTTGGAATGGATACTCGGGTGGTACTATGACGCAATACGCTTCTTCCCTTCGTAGCCTCGCGGCAGGTTCGGTTCTCTTATTCCTTTTCGCTTCGCCTGTAAAGGCAGAGGAACAAACGATCGCGCCGCCGGGCGTTGATGCGCGAGCCTGGATCTTAATGGATTACGCCAGCGGTAAAGTACTGGCGGAAGGTAATGCCGATGAGAAACTTGACCCTGCCAGTTTGACAAAAATTATGACCAGCTACGTAGTGGGCCAGGCGCTGAAGGCAGGGAAAATCAAGCTGACCGATATGGTGACGGTGGGCAAAGATGCCTGGGCGACGGGGAACCCGGCGCTACGTGGGTCGTCGGTGATGTTTCTGAAGCCAGGCGATCAGGTGTCTGTTGCGGATCTTAATAAAGGCATCATCATTCAGTCAGGTAATGATGCCTGTATCGCGCTTGCCGACTACGTCGCCGGAAGCCAGGAGTCCTTTATCGGCCTGATGAACGCCTATGCGAAACGACTGGGGTTAACCAATACAACCTTCCAGACGGTACACGGTCTTGATGCGCCAGGGCAGTTCAGTACCGCTCGCGATATGGCGCTGCTCGGCAAGGCCTTGATTCACGATGTGCCTGACGAATACGCCATTCATAAAGAGAAAGAATTTACTTTTAATAATATTCGTCAACCGAACCGCAACCGCCTGTTGTGGAGCACCAATCTGCATGTCGACGGCATGAAAACGGGGACAACGGCTGGCGCTGGGTATAACCTTGTCGCCTCCGCCACTCAGGGCGATATGCGTCTGATCTCTGTCGTGCTGGGGGCGAAAACGGACCGTATTCGTTTTAATGAGTCAGAAAAACTGTTGACCTGGGGTTTCCGCTTCTTTGAAACGGTCACGCCGATTAAACCTGACGCGACATTCGTGACGCAACGGGTCTGGTTTGGCGATAAGCCTGAGGTCAATTTGGGGGCGGGCGATGCGGGGTCTGTGACGATTCCGCGTGGGCAGCTTAAAAACCTGAAGGCCAGCTTTACGTTGAACGAACCACAGCTCACGGCGCCGTTGAAGAAAGGGCAGGTTGTCGGCACCATCGATTTCCAGCTTAACGGAAAATCCATTGAGCAACGCCCGTTAATGGTGATGGAAAACGTCGAGGAGGGGGGATTTTTCAGCCGGATGTGGGATTTTGTGCTGATGAAACTCCATCAGTGGTTTGGCAGTTGGTTCTCGTAAAATAACCCCGTTGCCGGGTGCGCGTCGCATCCGGCAACGGGCGGTTAATACATCAGAGTAATTTGTTGCGCTTTAGCGTAGGCCACAAAGGCCTCATCGGGACGGCGGTCGCTGATAATCGTATCAAAGCGTGATAATTCCCCCATCCGCGCCGGACGTACCTTGCCGAATTTACTGTGATCCACCACCAGTACATGGCACTGTGCCATCGTCATGGCCCAATGTTTTACCGGCAGCTCTTCCAGATTAAAGCAGGTAGCGCCTTTACTGGTATGAACGCCGGCGGCGGAATAAAACGCGATATCCGGACAAATATTGTTTAACGTTTCATGGAAATCAAGCGGTTTGAAAATGGCGTTGCTGGCGTGAAACTCCCCGCCGCTGAGGATAGCGCGGCAATGGGGTTTGTCCTGCAGCGCCAGGAAGGTATTAAGTGAATAGCACACCGCCGTAAAGGGAAGGTCATTATCAATGGCTTCAATGATCCACGGCGTGGTGGTGCCACAGTCAATAAATACCGTCTGATGCGCTTGTACCAGGCCTGCAGCCAACTGAGCGGCTCGGCGTTTTTCTTCCACCAGACGAGATTTTTGATCGCTTAACAGATAATGACTGGCGCTGCGGGGCTCCAGTACGATATAGCCGCCCAGCAACACGACAGGCGCGCTTTTATGGTTCAGGTCGCGACGAATGGTCATTTCAGAGACGCCCAACAGGGTCGCGGCTTCTTTAAGGTGAAGTTTATCGCTGCGTTTTAAGGCCTGCAGCAATTGACCAATACGCTCGTCGCGTCGCGTTTCCATAGTTCCCCTGGAGAGTTAAATAAGCGCTCCGCACCATACAGAGCGCTTAATATTACTCTTTTTTTCGCTGTTTAGTCACGTACCCAGCCTTTTCGAATGGGCAACGCGAAACAGAAACGGTAACAACGTTGCAGCGCCTGGTAGAGCGGCGCGCCGTACCATTGCCAGATCAGCTGTGCGCTCAGGCAGCCAAGCATCGCTACCAGCAGCGCGCCAATCATATCTAACGGCCAGTGTACGCCGAGATAGACGCGCGACCAGGCGATGGTAATGGCTATCGCCATCATCACGATGCCTGACCAGAGGCGGTGCCAGAACAAAAACGCCAGCGCAAAGGTAAAAATCACCGTACCGTGATCGCTGGGGAACGAGTCATCGGCGGCATGATGCAGGAAGTTATAGCCGATATGATCGACAAACGGACGGTCGTGCGGGAAAAGGTGTCCCATTGTCCAGGAGACAGCCAGACTGATAATCAGCGCGATGCCGATTTTAACGATCAGCTGACGCTGGGCGCAGACCCGATCGCGGGGCCCCCACAGCCAGAGTACAACGGCTAAGAGCGGGACGATGTTGATGACATCTTTGGCGATAAAGATAGCGAGCGAAATTGTCCACTGCGCGGAATCAGGCGTGGCGTTAATAAAATAAAACAGCGAGTTGTTAAGGTTTTCCAGCATAACATCCAGGCTCGGAGCAATGAAATCAAAAGGGATAGCCAGCTCATCCCCGTGCAAACTGAGCATAAATGCAGCGTAACAGGGAGGAAAAGCAGTATTGTCTTATTTGGCGGCAACATGAAGAGATTTAAGACAATGGCATAAAATAATGTCGATGATAACGGCGCAAACTTAAATTAACCTTAAAGTACGCAAGCGCTAAGTGGCTTTCTGTAAAAATGTGCGCTATTTCCCTTGCAGCCTCATAATTCGCTATCTCAGTTCCCCGACTTTCATTACACTCTGCGCGGTTTTTATTGGCGAAGAGATGGTATGCAGAATCGTTTACAATCAGGCGGCAGGCTGGGACGTCAGGCGCTGCTTTTTCCTCTCTGTCTGGTGCTGTACGAGTTTTCTACTTATATTGGCAACGACATGATCCAGCCGGGTATGCTGGCGGTGGTTGAGCAGTATCAGGCGGGCCTGGACTGGGTTCCGACGTCCATGACCGCTTATCTGGCGGGCGGTATGTTCTTACAGTGGCTGCTTGGCCCGTTGTCTGACCGGATTGGCGGTCGTCCCGTGATGCTGGCGGGCGTCGTGTGGTTTATTGTCACCTGCCTGGCGACGTTACTGGCGAAAAACATCGAACAATTTACATTCCTGCGTTTTTTGCAAGGGATTAGCCTGTGTTTTATCGGCGCTGTAGGGTATGCCGCGATTCAGGAATCCTTTGAGGAAGCGGTGTGTATAAAAATTACCGCGCTGATGGCGAACGTGGCGTTAATCGCGCCGCTACTGGGACCACTGGTTGGGGCGGCATGGGTGCATGTTCTGCCGTGGGAGGGGATGTTTATTTTATTTGCCGCACTGGCCGCTATCGCCTTTTTCGGGCTACAGCGCGCAATGCCGGAGACCGCCACGCGGCGGGGCGAAACGTTGTCATTTAAGGCGCTGGGCCGGGATTATCGGCTGGTGATAAAAAACCGGCGGTTCGTCGCAGGGGCGTTAGCGCTGGGATTTGTCAGCCTGCCGCTGTTGGCCTGGATTGCGCAGTCGCCGATTATCATCATTAGCGGCGAACAGCTCAGCAGCTATGAATATGGTCTGCTACAGGTGCCCGTTTTTGGCGCGCTCATTGCCGGTAATCTGGTGTTGGCGCGTTTAACCTCCCGACGTACGGTTCGCTCGCTGATCGTGATGGGCGGCTGGCCTATCGTCGCGGGGCTGATCATCGCCGCGGCGGCGACGGTGGTTTCATCCCATGCTTATTTATGGATGACGGCGGGATTAAGCGTATACGCTTTTGGCATTGGGCTGGCGAATGCTGGACTGGTGCGTCTGACGCTCTTCTCCAGCGATATGAGTAAAGGAACGGTCTCGGCGGCGATGGGAATGCTACAAATGCTGATTTTTACCGTTGGCATTGAAGTAAGTAAACACGCCTGGTTAAGCGGCGGCAATGGGCTATTTAGCCTGTTTAATCTGGCAAACGGTATTCTTTGGCTACTGCTGATGCTGGTCTTCTTAAAAGATAAGCGGACGGGGAATTTGCAAACAGTCTGAGAGAGCGGCTACGCCTGATAAGCTTTCTGTTATCAGGCATAGAGAGGCATCCGCTAGACGTTGAACGGCGGCTCGTTGTTTAATACGCTGTCGATAATATCCAGTACGCCTTCCTGGTTGTTCGATCCGGCGCGGTATTTCGCCGCCGCCGCGACCGCTTCGCTGGCGTGCGACATGGCAAAACTAAACCCGGCCTGACGCAGCATCTCAATATCGTTGCCGCCGTCGCCGAATACCACCACTTCACTATCATGAATGCCCCAGCGCTGCTGTAACAGACGCAGGCCGTTGGCTTTATGCACGCCGGGAATTATTAAATCAATACTGCCATAGCCGGTATGAACAGGGACCATGATATCGCCAATGGCGTCGTGCAGCGCCGCCTGTACTTCCGGTATCCGTTCATCGGTAATATTAAGGCCGAATTTGAAAAAGACATCGTTGATATTATTAAAATTATCCACAAACTCCAGACGATGATAATACATTGCCGCAACGGCTTTTAACGCATCGTTATACCGTTTCAGCGTGTAGGCGCTGTTTTTTCCACAGGCGATAATCTCCACATCGGCGCGTGTGAGCAGGTGTTCGACAACCGTCTGGAAGTCGGCTTTTGTCAGCTCGCCGTTAAAAATATCCTCTCCTTCGCTGACCACCCAGCCGCCGTTTTCCGCGACAAAAGCGATTTCGTGCGCAATTTCCGGAAAGAAGGAGATTAACTGGTAATACTGGTTGCCGCTGGCCACGACAAAGCGAATGCCTTGCCGCTTCATGTGTTGGTACTGCGCCATAAACCGGTCACGGTTATAGGTTTTTTGATCGCTCAGAAAAGTGCCGTCCATGTCGACGGCGATTAATTTGATACTCATGCGTTATGCTCCATCACCGGTTGCGGAGTCGATACAGGTTTGGCGACGGCCTTCGCCACCAGCGCCGCCAGAATAACCAGCGCCAGCACAACCATCATGGCGCTGCGTAATCCATAGTGCTCTCCCAGATAGCCCAACAGCGGCGGCCCGACCAAAAACGCCAGATAGCCGGTCGTGGCGACAACGCTCACGCGCGTCGGCGCGTCGGGACCGGTATCGCTGGCGGCGGAAATGGTCAGCGGGAAGCCGAGCGAAGCGCCTAAGCCCCAAAGAATGACCGAGACGCCGGCAACCCAGTCGCTATCGACAAAAATAATCAGACCAATGCCCAGCGCTCCCATCAACGCGCTGGCGCGAACAACCGTCACCCGGCTATAGCGGTCAATAAACCAGCCGCCGGTAAAGCGGCCAACGGTCATACCTAGCGTGAAACCGGCGTAGATCAGAGAGCCGGAGGTTGGGCTAAAACCGTGTCCGTCTACCATCAGTAGCGGCAGCCAGTCATTCGCAGAGCCTTCGGCGAATGCCATTGCCAGCACCACCACGCCAATAAGCAAAAGCTGGATGTCCCGATAAAAAGGTAATCCTTTTTCCTGAAGGTGAGCATCTTCCGATGCGTTTTTACCCGTACCGTCAGGGATCGCCCGAATGGCGATAAAAATGGGCGCGATCGCCACGGCAGCCGCGAGGATGATATGGATGTTAGCCGGGACGCTTAATGCGGTTAACGCCATGCCGACACCAGCGCCCGCCAGCGTGCCGAAACTGTAGAAACCATGCATCATCGGCAGAACGGTTTTATTCAGCTCGCGTTCGACCGCCGCGCCTTCGACATTAATCGCCACTTCGGCGGCGCCAAAACTGGCGCCGAAAACGGCTAATCCAAGGGCAAAAATCAGCGGCGAGGCGCACCACAGCGCGACGCTAAGAATAACCATCCCGGTTACTGCGCAGGTCATCGTTGTGCGAATAACCTTTCGGGTGCCAAATCGTTTCACCAGCCAGGCGGAACAAAGAATACCGCTCATTGAACCGATAGAAAGCCCGAATAAGACCGCCCCCATTTCCGCGGTAGAGACGGAAAGAATATCCCGAATAGCAGGCGTTCGGGTTGCCCAGGAGGCCATCAGCAGTCCGGGTAAAAAGAAGAACATAAACAGCGCCCAGGTACGGCGTTTTAAGGCGTTACGTGAGGAGAGGACGGTCATAGCGTCAGGCCAGAAAATAGAAGCGAGAGGTAAACATTAGCAAGCTTGTGTACATTTGTACATATCGTCGTCATACTTCGTTGTGCAGACAGTTTTTACTGTCTATTTTTTCAGCGTAAGCGGCAGGTTACTATAGCCTGCATCCTGAATGAGATGTGGAACTCATCATGAAAGAAAATGCCGTAAGACGCGCCAATGATCCTAAGCGACGGGAAAAAATAATTCAGGCCACACTGGAAGCGGTAAAGACCTATGGCGTTCATGCCGTGACGCACCGGAAAATCGCCGCTATTGCTCAGGTGCCGCTTGGCTCGATGACCTACTATTTTGCCGGTATGGATGCGTTATTGAGTGAAGCTTTTACACTTTTCACCGAGAACATGTCGCGTCAATACCAGGACTTTTTTGCGCAGGTGACGGATGCGGAGGGGGCGTGCCAGGCGATAACGGAAATGATTTACGGCTCGCAGGTTACGACGCCGGATAATATGGCGTTAATGTATCAGTTATATGCCTATGCCAGCGATAAGCCAGCGTTAAAAATAGTCATGCAAAACTGGATGCAGCGTAGCCAGAATACGCTGGCGCAGTGGTTTGACGCGCAGACCGCCCGCGCACTGGATGCGTTTATCGAGGGGATGACGCTGCATTTTGTAACGGATCGAACGCCGCTGGCGCGTGAAGCGATTTTACAGATGATAAAGCGAATCGCCGGAGAGTCAATGTCGTGTCACTCTGCGTCGGGCAACAAAAAACCCACCAACCTTGAACCGAAATGGCGGGGTTGATGGGCTCCACAAAATGGGGACATCAAAGAAAAGCAGTGGCAATAGGTATGACTGATGCTTTAACGAAAAGTTCGACCTATTGGCAAAATTTTTTCACTTAAAGGCAAACTTCAGTTTTATCCTAACCCCGGCCAGATGATGACAATAAGCGTCCCCGCCAGCGTTAGCAGAACGTTGGCGATGGCGTAAGTCCCCGCATAACCCAGCGCTGGAATATTGCTGCGCGCCGTATCGCTAATGATTTCCATCGCCGGGGCGCAGGTACGCGCGCCCATCATGGCGCCAAACAGCAGCGCCCGGTTCATGCGCAGCACATAAGCGCCAAACAAGAAGCAGATCACCACCGGTACCAGGCTGACGACAAGCCCGGCGATCAGCATTTGTCCGCCGACCGCGCCCAGACCGTTGCTGATACCGCTGCCGGCGCTTAAACCAACGCCTGCCATAAATACCATCAAGCCGAATTCTTTCACCATGTTAAGCGCGCCCTGCGGAATATAACCAAAGGTAGGATGGTTAGCGCGCAGGAAACCGAGCATGATCCCGGCGAACAGCAATCCGGCCGCGTTGCCGATGCCGAAACTAAAATTGCTGAACTGGAAGGTAATCATCCCGATCATTAACCCGATGATAAAAAAAGCGCAGAAGGCGAGCAGGTCCGTCACCTGGCTATGGATCGAAATAAAACCAATGCGATCGGCGATGGTTTTTACGCGTCTGGCGTCGCCGCTCACCTGTAACACGTCGCCTTTATTCAGCACGACGTTATCGTCGATAGGCATTTCGATCTGGCTGCGGATGACGCGGTTAAGGAAGCAGCCATGATCGGTCAGCTTGAGCTGAGCGAGGCGGCGACCGACCGCATTGTGGTTTTTCACCACAATTTCTTCCGTCACGATGCGCATATCAAGCAGATCGCGATCAAACACTTCCTTACCATTACGGAAGCTGGGATCGAGCCTGGCGTGCGCGTCCGGATAGCCGACCAGCGCAATCTCATCGCCCATTTGCAGCACCGCATCGCCATCCGGGTTCGCCAGAATACCGTTACGGCGAATACGTTCGATATAGCAGCCTGTCTGACGGTAAATACCCAGCTCGCGCAGGTTTTTGCCGTCAGTCCAGGCCACCAGCTCCGGGCCAACCCGATAGGCGCGGATAACCGGCAAATAAACCTTGCGATTAGCATCGGTATCCAGACCGCGCTCGCGAGCAATTTGCTGGGCGCTGGTTTGCAAATCCTGATGCTGTAGTTTAGGCAAGTAGCGCGCGCCCACGATCAGACTGACCAAGCCAATCAGATAGGTCAGGGCATAGCCCAGGCTCAGATTATCAAGAGCGGAGGAGAGTTGGGTGCTGGCGATGCCGGAATGTCGCAGGGTATCGCCTGCGCCAACCAGCACGGGCGTGGATGTCATTGAGCCGGCCAGCATACCGGCCGTCAGGCCGATATCCCAGCCGAATAGCTTACCAAGGCCTAAGGCGATTAGCAGAGCGCTACCGACCATGACCAGGGCAAGCATCAGATAATTTTTACCGTCGCGAAAAAAAATCGAAAAAAAGTTGGGGCCAGCCTCGACGCCGACACAAAAAATAAACAGCATAAATCCCAGATTTAGCGCGTCGGTGTTAATACTGAAGTGTTGCTGCCCTAATAATAGAGAGACCACTAAAACGCCAATGGAATTACCAAGTTGGACTGAACCCAGACGTAACTTGCCAAGACACAGGCCAAGAGCCAGGACCACAAATAATAACAGGATGTAATTCCCATTTAACAAATCTGCGACGTTTATATTCACGGAGACTAACTTCTTGTTTACGAGTAAGCTGTTGAAAGAAATGGTAATTTACGCTACTGTTTTTATCATGAATTAAGGGTGCAATCGTATTGCATACAGCATCCAAATAAAAACAACACAACAATATATCCTGCTAGTTTAATCTTATTGCGTACTAACGGCTATAAGAATCGTGCAGGTGTGTTTTTGGCATGGAATGCCACATGACTTTATCTGACTGGATGCCTCACGGCGGAAAGCGTGTTCGATAGAGAGTGTCAGGAGGAACGATTGAAACATAAACACGGGTGGGCAAGCGTTGTCTGCTGCTTTGTACTCTTTATTGTGGTGTGTCTTTCATTAACTATGCATGTACAAGGCGCTTTTCGCGCGGCAGGGCATCCTGAGATTGGACTGTTATTTTTTACGTTGCCTGGTGCGGTGGCCAGTTTTTGTTCTCACCGACGCGAGGTGATCCGACCGCTGATCGGGGCGATGCTGGCGGCGCCGTTTTGCCTGGTGTTAATGCGCGTGGTATTTATGCCTACCCGATCGTTTTGGCAAGAACTGGCGTGGTTATTTAGCGCCGTATTCTGGTGTGCGTTAGGCGCGCTCTGTTATTTGTTTATTAGCAGCCTGTTTAGCCACCGGCGAAAAAAACGCCGGTAGCGCCCTCCGGTAGAGGGCGTTGCCAGAGCAATCAGGCGAAAAGATTCAGATTTTCTTTTGCCCATGCTTCAAAATCTGTACAGCCGCCGATATGTTTTTGATCGACAAAAATCTGCGGTACGGTTTCTACAGGTTTACCTACGGTTTTTTCCAAATCCGCTTTAGTAATGCCTTCGGCATGGATATCAATATAGCGGTAGTTGAAATCGTCGCGTTCTTTGCTCAGTTTTTCCGCCAACTCTTTTGCACGCACGCAATAAGGGCACCCTGGGCGGCCAAAAATAACAGTAAACATATCTCTCCTCGAACATAAAGCCAGACGGCGAACAGGTGTTATCATGCCGCGATTTACGGCAGATGAAAAGCAGGTTACGCCTGTTCCTTTGATAACCCAGGGCTATATCTGTTAAGCACGCCGGACCAGAACGTTCTACACTGTGCGTCAGTTTACCGGGAGGCTTGATATGCGCACGATTGGCGTGTTACCCAAAAGCGTACTGATACTGGAATACCTCGGTATGATTTTGCTGGCGCTTGCTCTGCTATCGCTTAATCATTACCTTACGCTGCCCGCGCCGTTCAATACGCCGCTGGCTGGCGTATTGATGGTTTTCCTGGGCGTCGTGTTGATCCTCCCCGCCGCGGTGGCGATGATGTGGCGTATTGCGCAGTTACTGGCGCCGCAGTTGATGAAACGTCCACCCGACATTTCTTCCCGTTCAGATAGAGAAAAGCATAATGAGTCCGACCATTGAACTTCTTTGTGGCCATCGTTCTATTCGCCATTTCACCGATGAACCCGTGACTGACGCGCAGCGAGAGGCCATTATTGCCGCCGCGCGCAGCACGTCCAGTTCCAGTTTTTTACAGTGCAGCTCTATTATCCGTATTACCGATCGGGCGCTGCGCGAGGCGTTAGTGCCCCTGACGGGCGGGCAAAAGCATGTGGCGCAGGCCGCTGAGTTCTGGGTATTTTGCGCCGATTTTAATCGTCATTTGCAGATCTGCCCTGACGCGCAGTTGGGGCTTGCCGAACAACTGCTGCTCGGTGTCGTCGATACGGCGATGATGGGGCAAAATGCGCTGACGGCGGCGGAATCACTGGGGTTAGGCGGCGTGTATATCGGCGGCATTCGTAACAATATTGAATCTGTTACCGAACTGTTAAAATTGCCGAAGCATGTATTGCCGCTCTTTGGCCTGTGTTTGGGATGGCCTGCGGATAATCCGGATCTGAAACCGCGCCTGCCTGCAGAGCTTGTGGTTCATGAGAACCAGTATCAACCGCTTGATGAAAAGCTGCTGGCGCGCTATGACGAGCAGTTGGCTGAGTATTATCTGACCCGAGGCAGTAATACGCGACGCGATACCTGGAGCGATCATATCCGTCGCACCCTGATTAAAGAAAATCGCCCATTTATCCTTGAATATTTGCATAAACAGGGCTGGGCGACGCGCTAAAACCTGCGGGCCAGTGTATGATACGCGGGCTTTTCAGGGTTTTCAGCGAGGTGCAGGGTGAAAATTGCCATATTGTCCAGGGATGGAACGCTCTATTCTTGCAAACGTCTGCGCGAAGCGGCGATGCGGCGCGGCCATCTGGTCGAGATACTCGATCCTCTTTCCTGCTATATGAATATTAATCCGGCTGCGTCGTCGATCCATTACAAGGGGCGTCGTCTGCCCCATTATGACGCCGTTATTCCCCGTATTGGTTCGGCCATTACCTTTTATGGTACCGCTGCGCTACGTCAGTTTGAGCTACTGGGTAGCTATCCGCTGAATGAATCCGTCGCCATTACCCGCGCGCGCGATAAGCTGCGATCGCTACAACTTCTGGCGCGCCAGGGGATCGATCTTCCCATTACCGGGATCGCCCATTCTCCGGATGACACCAGCGATCTTATTAAGATGGTTGGCGGGGCGCCGCTGGTCGTGAAGCTGGTAGAAGGCACGCAAGGGATCGGCGTGGTATTGGCGGAGACGCGTCAGGCTGCTGAAAGCGTTATTGATGCGTTTCGGGGGCTGAATGCCCATATTTTGGTTCAGGAATACATTGCCGAAGCTAAAGGATGCGATATTCGTTGTCTGGTCGTCGGCAATGAGGTTGTGGCGGCGATTGAGCGGTGCGCGAAAGCCGGTGATTTTCGCTCCAATCTTCATCGCGGCGGGGTGGCCAGCATCGCGACGATCACGCCCCGTGAACGGGATATCGCCATCAAAGCCGCACAGACGCTGGGGCTGGATGTGGCGGGTGTCGATATTTTACGCGCCGCGCGCGGGCCGCTGGTGATGGAGGTGAATGCCTCGCCGGGGCTGGAAGGTATCGAAAAGACTACGGGCGTGGATATCGCGGGGCGAATGATTCAGTGGATAGAACGTCACGCTACGCCTGAATTTTGCCTTAAAATCGGCGGCTAATCGCAATCGTGGATTCCGCCGTAGTACGAAGCACGCTTTTTGCGTAAGCTGTGCCGGTAATTTTTCATCGTCATCGTAAGAGGTAGCACATTATTATGATATCACTGGTCGTTCCCACTCTGGATACGTTGCGTCAATGGCTCGACGACCTGGGCATGAATTTCTTCGAATGTGATACCTGCCAGGCGCTGCATTTGCCGCATATGCAGAATTTTGACGGCGTCTACGATGCTAAAATCGATTTGGTGGACAACACCATTCTTTTTTCCGCGATGGCGGAGGTCAGGCCTTCCGCGTTGCTGCCGCTGGCGGCCGATCTCTCTGCTATCAACGCCAGTTCGTTGACGGTAAAAGCCTTTCTCGATATGCAGGATGATAATCTGCCAAAACTGGTTGTGTGCCAGTCTTTATCCGTTATGCAAGGCGTCACCTACGAACAGTTCGAATGGTTTGTTCGCCAAAGTGAAGAGCAGATTTCTATGGTGATCCTTGAGGCCGGGGCGCATCAGCTTCTGTTTAACGCGGAAGAAGACGCGCAAAAAACCAGCGCGGTTGACCATTTTCTTCACTGATCCCTCCCGATAATCAGGCAGTCGCTGCCAGCGCGGCTGCTGTTTACGTTTTTTTATGCTGCAGTTAACCTTTATTTAAAGAATTATTCACCTCATTTCTGACCATTTCGCTTTATCACATAGACAAAACCTGCATAAAAAATTGATAAAAGGCGTTTTTTAATCTGGGCTATAGCCTCAAACCTTAGCTAAAGTTATTCTTGCGAAGCTTCTATAGCGAGCTTGATGGCAGGGAGGGCGACCTCTCTTCTTTATTTGTATCAAATGAAAAGGTATGCACATTTCAGGCATGTTTTAAACCACGCCTAATGGGTTCATTTGTTAACGGATTTCAGAAGGAAAGCGATGATGACCGCCTTAAAGAAAAAATGGCTATCGGGTCTGGTTGCGGGTGCTTTGATGGTCGTCTCTGTCGGCACGCTCGCTGCCGAACAAAAAACGCTGCACATTTATAACTGGTCAGATTATATCGCGCCGGACACGGTGGCGAACTTTGAAAAAGAGACCGGGATTAACGTTATCTATGATGTCTTTGACTCTAACGAAGTGCTGGAAGGCAAGTTAATGGCAGGCAGCACCGGGTTCGATCTGGTGGTGCCATCGGCCAGTTTTCTTGAGCGCCAGCTCACCGCGGGCGTTTTTCAGCCGCTGGATAAAAGCAAACTTCCCGGCTGGAAAAACCTCGATCCTGAACTGCTGAAACTGGTAGCGAAGCACGATCCTGACAACAAATACGCCATGCCCTACATGTGGGCCACGACGGGCATTGGCTATAACGTTGATAAAGTGAAAGCGGTGCTGGGGGATGATGCGCCAGTGAATAGCTGGGATTTAGTCCTCAAGCCAGAAAATCTGGAGAAGCTAAAAAGCTGCGGCGTCTCTTTCCTTGATGCGCCTGAAGAAATTTTTGCCACCGTGCTGAACTATCTGGGTAAAGATCCGAATAGCAGCAAAGCGGATGACTACACCGGCCCGGCAACCGATCTGTTGTTGAAGCTACGGCCAAACATTCGCTATTTCCACTCCTCGCAATACATTAACGATCTGGCTAATGGCGATACCTGTGTGGCCATCGGCTGGGCGGGCGATGTCTGGCAGGCCGCTAACCGGGCGAAAGAGGCGAAAAATGGCGTCAATATCTCTTTCTCGATCCCCAAAGAGGGGGCAATGGCATTTTTTGATGTGTTTGCCATGCCGGCTGACGCCAAAAATAAAGACGAGGCCTACCAGTTCCTTAATTATCTGTTGCGCCCTGATGTGATTGCCCATATTTCCGATCACGTTTTCTACGCCAATGCGAATAAAGAGGCGACGGCGCTGGTCAGCCAGCAGGTGCGCGATAACCCGGGAATTTATCCGCCGGCGGATGTGCGGGCCAAGTTGTTTACCCTGAAAGTGCAGGAGCCGAAGATTGATCGTGTCCGCACCCGCGCATGGACGAAGGTGAAAAGCGGTAAGTAATTGATTAACGGTATGGCCTGATAAGCGTGCGCTATCGGGCATTCCACCGTTTGTATCGTTTGATTGTGTTATGCCGGAGAGCGCCTTGTGAATGATGTCCCCCACCGCCCGCAGGTGAAAACCCGTAAAGCGCTGACGCCGCTTCTGGAAATTCGCAACCTGACGAAGTCATTCGACGGGCAACATGCTGTCGATGATGTCAGTCTGACTATCTATAAAGGCGAGATTTTTGCCCTGCTGGGCGCGTCAGGTTGTGGAAAATCGACTCTGCTACGGATGCTGGCAGGTTTTGAACCACCGAGCAGCGGGCAAATTATGCTCGACGGCGTCGATCTGGCGCATGTTCCGCCGTATCAGCGTCCGATTAATATGATGTTTCAGTCCTATGCGTTGTTTCCGCATATGACGGTAGAGCAGAACATCGCTTTTGGTCTGAAGCAGGACAAACTGCCGAAGGCGGAGATTACCAGCCGCGTCAATGAAATGCTGGGTCTGGTGCACATGCAGGAGTTTGCGAAACGTAAGCCGCATCAGCTTTCCGGCGGTCAGCGTCAGCGCGTGGCCCTGGCGCGCAGTCTGGCGAAACGTCCTAAGCTGCTCTTGTTGGATGAACCGATGGGCGCGCTGGATAAAAAATTACGCGACCGGATGCAGCTTGAAGTGGTGGATATCCTTGAGCGCGTCGGCGTGACCTGCGTCATGGTGACGCACGATCAGGAAGAAGCGATGACGATGGCGGGGCGCATTGCCATCATGAACCGTGGAAAATTTGTGCAAATTGGCGAACCGGAGGAGATTTACGAGCATCCGACGACCCGCTACAGCGCCGAATTTATCGGATCGGTAAATGTTTTTGAGGGCTTACTGAAAGCGCGTGAAGAGGACGGTCTGGTCATTGACGCGCCCGGTTTGGTTCATCCGTTAAAAGTCGATGCAGATGCCTCTGTCGTTGATAATGTGCCGGTATATGTGGCGCTACGTCCGGAAAAAATCATGCTGTGTGAGTCGCCGCCTGCCGATGGCTATAATTTCGCCGTCGGCGAAGTGGCGCATATTGCGTATCTCGGCGATCTGTCTATTTATCATGTGCGGCTAAAAAGCGGGCAGATGATCAGCGCTCAACTGCAGAATGCGCACCGTTACCGGAAAGGGTTACCGACCTGGGGCGATGAAGTGCGTTTGTGCTGGGAAGCGGATAGCTGCGTGGTCCTGACGGTATAAGGGGGAAACATGAGCACACTTGAACCTCCGGCACGCATCAGTAAACCTGGCGGCGCGGCGCTATGGTTGGCGCGAATGCAAATGAAACATGGGCGTAAGCTGGTTATTGCTTTGCCTTATATCTGGCTCATTCTGCTGTTTTTACTGCCGTTTCTTATCGTCTTTAAGATAAGCCTGGCGGAAATGGCGAGGGCGATCCCGCCGTATACCGATCTGCTGGAATGGGCTGACGGTCAGTTGTCGATTACGCTCAACCTCGGCAATTTTTTGCAACTGACCGACGATCCGCTTTATTTCGAAGCCTATCTGCAATCGTTACAAATTGCCGGTATTTCCACAATCTGCTGCCTGCTGCTGGGCTACCCGCTGGCGTGGGCGGTGGCGCACAGCAAGCCCTCCACGCGCAATATCCTGCTGCTGTTGGTGATTCTGCCCTCGTGGACGTCTTTTTTAATACGCGTCTATGCCTGGATGGGCATTTTGAAAAACAACGGTGTGCTGAACAATGTGTTGCTGTGGCTAGGGGTTATCGATCAGCCGCTGACGATCCTGCACACTAACCTGGCCGTCTATATCGGCATTGTTTATGCGTATCTGCCGTTTATGGTTCTGCCCATTTATACCGCGTTGACGCGCATTGATTATTCGCTGGTGGAAGCGTCGTTGGATCTCGGCGCCCGACCGCTGAAAACGTTTTTTAGCATCATTGTCCCGCTCACCAAAGGCGGAATCATCGCTGGCTCGATGCTGGTTTTTATCCCGGCGGTGGGCGAATTCGTGA
The DNA here is from genome assembly GCF_026247685.1 of Salmonella sp. 2018103. Lineage (NCBI taxonomy): Bacteria > Pseudomonadati > Pseudomonadota > Gammaproteobacteria > Enterobacterales > Enterobacteriaceae > Salmonella > Salmonella sp. 2018103. The sequence continues at coordinate 2,926,742 of NZ_CP111029.1, read as the reverse complement.
TCCCGGAACTGCTTGGCGGGCCGGACAGTATCATGATTGGTCGCGTCCTGTGGCAGGAGTTTTTCAATAACCGCGACTGGCCGGTGGCTTCTGCGGTCGCCATTATTATGTTGCTGCTGCTGATAGTACCGATCATGTGGTTCCATAAACATCAGCAAAAAAGTGTGGGGGAGCACGGATGAATAACTTACCGGTCGTTCGCTCGCCCTGGCGCATTCTGATTCTGGTGCTGGGGTTTACTTTTCTCTATGCGCCGATGTTAATGTTGGTGATTTACTCGTTTAACAGTTCGAAGCTGGTGACGGTGTGGGCGGGATGGTCGACGCGCTGGTATGGCGAGCTCTTTCGGGATTCCGCCATGATGAGCGCAGTGGGACTAAGCCTGACAATTGCCGCCTGCGCGGCGACGATGGCGGTGGTGCTCGGTACTATCGCTGCGGTGGTGATGGTGCGATTTGGACGATTTCGCGGCGCAAACGGCTTTGCGTTTATGATCACCGCGCCGCTGGTGATGCCGGATGTGATTACCGGGCTGTCGCTGCTGCTACTGTTTGTCGCGCTCGGTCATGCTATCGGCTGGCCCTCCGATCGCGGAATGCTGACCATCTGGTTGGCGCACGTCACTTTCTGTACCGCCTATGTGGCAGTGGTGATCGCTTCGCGATTACGCGAACTGGATCGTTCGATTGAAGAGGCGGCGATGGATCTTGGCGCGGCGCCGTTGAAGGTCTTTTTTGTCATTACGTTACCGATGATCATGCCAGCGGTGATCTCGGGCTGGCTGTTGGCCTTTACGCTCTCCCTTGACGATCTGGTGATTGCCAGCTTCGTTTCCGGTCCCGGCGCCACCACGCTACCGATGCTGGTTTTCTCCAGTGTGCGCATGGGCGTGAACCCGGAAATCAACGCGCTGGCGACGTTAATCCTCGGCGTGGTAGGAATCGTCGGATTTATTGCCTGGTACCTGATGGCGCGAGCGGAAAAACAGCGGATTCGCGATATCCAGCGTGCAAGACGCGGCTGAAGCCACTAAAATTTTCCACTATGGCAATGCGTTGCCGTGCGGGTCGCGGCATCATTTTCAGGGAAGACATTCATTGGGATTTATAAAGCAATCAACCTCATCACATGCCCGTTTAAATGTGCCTACGCTGGTGCAGGTTGCGGCTATGGCGATTATTTTGATTCGCGGTCTCGATGTGCTGATGATTATGAATACCCTCGGCATACGCGGGATGGGCGAGTTTATTCATCGCAGTGTACAGACGTGGAGCTTAACCCTTGTCTTTCTGGCAAGCTTAGTGCTGGTCTTTGTTGAAATTTATTGTGCGTTTTCGCTGGTGAAAGGCCGTAGCTGGGCGCGCTGGGTGTACCTGGCGACACAAATTATTGTGAGCGGATATCTGTGGGCGGCGTCGTTAGGCTACGGGTATCCGGAGTTGTTTAGCATCGCGGGAGAATCGAAGCGTGATATCCTGCATTCCCTGGTCATGCAAAAACTCCCCGATCTTTTAATTCTGTTTCTGCTGTTTATTCCCGCTCCCAGCCGTCGGTTCTTCCGGCTGCAATAATGTGTATAATCGTCGCCCCGGATAATATGAAGGTTTTTTGGTATGCAGTGCGCACTCTATGACGCGGGTCGCTGCCGTTCCTGTCAATGGATTACGCAGTCGGTTAATGAACAACTTTCCGCAAAAACAGCCGATTTACATCGTTTGCTGACCGGGCTGCCTGTTGAACAGTGGTGCGCGTCGATTGGCGGCCCGGAACAGCATTTCCGCAACAAAGCGAAAATGGTCGTGAGCGGTAGTGTAGAAAAACCGCTCTTCGGGATGCTGCATCGCGACGGTACGCCAGTCGATCTTTGCGGCTGCCCGCTGTATCCCGCCTCCTTTGCCCCCGTATTCAGCGCGCTAAAACCTTTTATTGCCCGTGCCGGACTCACGCCTTATAACGTGGCGCGAAAACGTGGCGAACTGAAATACCTGTTGCTGACGGAAAGTCAGTTCGATGGCGGCATGATGCTACGCTTCGTGTTGCGTTCAGAAACCAAACTTACGCAACTTCGCGCAGCGTTACCGTGGCTGCGTGCGCAACTGCCGCAGCTCAGGGTGATCACCGCAAATATTCAGCCGGTACATATGGCGATTATGGAAGGGGAGACGGAAATCTATCTGACGGATCAGCAGGCGCTGGCGGAACGTTTTAACGATGTGCCGCTGTGGATTCGTCCGCAAAGTTTCTTTCAGACCAACCCTACGGTCGCCAGCCGATTATATGCAACGGCGCGCGATTGGGTAGGGCAACTGCCGGTACGCCATATGTGGGATCTTTTTTGCGGAGTGGGCGGATTCGGCCTGCACTGCGCGACGCCGCAGATGCAATTAACCGGTATTGAGATCGCGCCGGAGGCGATTGCCTGCGCGAAGCAATCCGCTGCCGAGCTGGGATTGACCCGCCTTCATTTCCAGGCGTTGGATTCCACCCAATTCGCCACCGCACAAGGCGAAACGCCCGACCTGGTGTTGGTGAATCCTCCCCGCCGTGGCATTGGCAAGCCGTTGTGCGATTACCTTGCACAAATGGCGCCGCGTTTTATTATTTATTCAAGCTGTAACGCGCAGACGATGGCGCAGGATATTCGCCATCTGCCGAACTACCGTATTCAACGTGTTCAGCTTTTCGATATGTTCCCGCATACCGCGCATTATGAAGTGTTAACATTGCTTTGCAGGCTGTAGCGCCAAAAGCCAGACATACAAAATATCTATATTAACTGTCTAATTATCCATAAATAATAATAACCATGATCGATCGATAAAAAACTCCGATCGATCATGGTTATATATTACCCTATTTTTGCAAATCAAATCACAAATAATCACTTTAAATCTTTTAATGACTAATTTTGATTATTACAGTGCGTGTAAGGCAAAATTAGACAAGGTGGTTTATCGGGTAAATTTCAATAGCATCAGCGAAGCAATACGCAACGTCAGTAAAGGGGTCAATCATGACAACGAATAGGCACGCTTATGGAGGGCGTTCAGACGATGTTTGCCAAATTTATAGATGTTATTCAAACGTTTTTAACTGAACCGGCAATATTAATTGGGATATTAGTCGGTGTTGGCTATGCGCTGGATAAAAAGACGCCTATAAAAATTATCACCGGTATGATCAGCGCGATGGTCGGTTTGATGATGGTGTTATTTGGCGGCTTTCAATTTTCAGCCACTTTTAAACCGGTTGCAGAGGCAGTCAGCAAGGCTTATGGCGTGCATGGATACTTAATGGATTCATACGCCATGAAAGCCGCGACGCAAATAGCGCTGGGCGATAATTTCGGCTATGTAGGATACGTTTTTGTACTGGCGTTTTTTACTAACCTGATATTAGTTTTATTTGGTCGTTATACTGGCGCAAAAGGTATATTTCTTACTGGTAATACCGGGGTCTCACATTCACAGGCGGTACTGTGGTTAATTGTCTTCTGGCTGGGGTTCGGTTGGGTACAATCCATTGTGATTGCCGGGGTATTGACCGGGGTCTTTTGGGCGTTTTCAACCACGCTTATTGTTAAACCCATCGCCAAAGTGACCAATAACGCCGGTTTTACCATCGCGCATAACCAGATGTTGGGACTGTGGTTTTTCTCGAAATTCGCGCATAAATTCGGCGATCCGGAAAAGCATGACGCCGAAAACCTGAAACTTCCCGGTTGGTTAGCCATTTTTAACCACAACGTGACGGCAATCGCCATTGTGATGACGCTCTTCGTTGGCGGTTTTTTATTGGCGACAGGAATCGATAACGTACAGTTAATGGCGAAAGGCAAACCCTGGTATATCTATATCATCAATCTGGGCCTGCAATTCTCTATGTATATGGTCATCTTGCTGCAGGGCGTGCGGATGATGGTAGGCGAAATTAACGGTTCGTTTAAAGGATGGCAGGATCGCTTTATTCCTAACGCTATACCGGCTGTGGATGTTGCTGCTTTATTACCTTTTTCGCCGAACGCGGCCACGCTGGGATTCGTCTTTTGTACCTTCGGCACGATTTTTTCCATGGGCATTCTGCTGCTCATCCATAGCCCTATTATGGTATTGCCTGGTTTTGTTCCGCTCTTCTTTTCCGGCGGTCCCATCGGCGTATTAGCCAACCGAATGGGGGGATATCGTTCCGTTATTATTTGTACTTTCCTGTTAGGGATTATTCAGACTTTCGGTACGGTATGGGCCATTCCTTTAACCGGGCTGGCAAAAGAAGGCGTGGGCTGGACGGGAATATTTGACTGGGCGACTCTGTGGCCTGCGATTTGTGAATTACTGAAATTTATTGCTTCAACGTTCCATCTTGGTCCTTATTCCATTTAATTGATTCGGTTTATATAAAGGATTTTATTATGAAAGATTCTGTAAATATTTTATTCGTATGCGGTTATGGTGTAGGCAGTAGCGTAATGTTACAGACTGTGGTTAAAAAAGCGTTAGCAAAATATGACTTCTCTTTTGATATGGAGCATACGGCAGCGGGAGAGGTCGGTGGATTTACCGACTGGGCAGATATTTATGCGATTTCGAAAAAATTGCTTGATGTTGTTAGCCTCGATCCTAAACACGGACAATATCTCATTCCCATTGAAAATATCATGGATGGCGAATCAATAGGTAAACAGATTTACGATGTGGTAGAGAAAAATTTTCCGCACCTGCTCAACAAATGAGGGTGAGTCATGAAAGCGATTATTCTGCTGTTTGACAGTCTGAATAAAAACTATTTGCCGCCCTATGGCGATTTGCTAACGAAAGCGCCTAACTTTCAACGCCTGGCGGCACATGCCGCCACCTTTGACAATAGTTATGTCGGCAGTATGCCCTGTATGCCAGCCCGTCGGGAACTGCACACCGGGCGCTATAATTTCCTGCATCGTGAGTGGGGGCCGCTGGAACCCTTTGATGATTCCATGCCGGAATTATTGAAAAAAGCGGGGATCTACACCCATCTTATCAGCGATCATTTGCATTACTGGGAAGACGGCGGCGGTAACTACCATAACCGCTATAGCTCCTGGGACGTAGTACGCGGTCAGGAGGGCGATCACTGGAAGGCGAGCGTTGGCGAGCCGCCCATTCCGGAAGTATTGCGCGTTCCACAAAAACAAACCGGAGGCGGCGTTTCCGGGCTATGGCGTCACGACTGGGCGAACCGCGAATACATCCAGCAGGAAGCCGATTTTCCCCAGACGAAAGTTTTTGACGCCGGGTGCGATTTTATCCATAAAAATCATGCCGAAGATAACTGGTTATTGCAGGTTGAGACGTTCGATCCGCATGAGCCGTTTTATACCACCGAGGAATATTTATCGCTCTATGACGATGAGTGGCAAGGCCCGCATTATGACTGGCCGCGCGGCAAAGTCAGTGAAAGCGAGGAGGCGATAGCGCATATTCGCTGTCGTTATCGGGCCCTGGTTTCCATGTGCGACCGCAATCTTGGACGTATCCTTGATCTGATGGATGAACACGATCTCTGGCGCGATACGATGCTGATTGTCGGTACCGATCACGGCTTCTTGCTGGGGGAGCACGGTTGGTGGGCTAAAAATCAAATGCCCTATTATAACGAGGTGGCTAATAACCCGCTGTTTATCTGGGACCCGCGCAGCGCGGTATGCGGAGCGCGGCGGCAGTCGCTGGTGCAGATGATTGACTGGGCGCCAACGCTACTGGATTATTTTCAGCAACCTATTCCCGCAGATATGCAGGGCCAACCGCTGGCGAAAGTCATTGCCAGTGATGAACCCGTCAGGGAAGGCGCGCTGTTTGGCGTGTTTAGCGGACATGTTAATGTTACCGACGGACGCTATGTTTATATGCGGGCCGCGCAGCCGGGGCGTGAGCATGACATTGCGAACTACACGTTAATGCCGATCAAGATGAATGCGCGTTATGACGTGGATGAACTGGGAAAATTATCTCTGGCACCTCCGTTTAAATTCACTAAAGGGCTTCAGGTATTACGTATTCCGGCCAGGGAAAAATATAAAGGTGTGAATAGCTTTGGTCATCTCTTGTTTGATCTCAGAGACGATCCGCAACAGCAACATTCTATTCATGATGAGGCCATCGAAGCAAGGATGATCAACTTACTTATCCGTTTGATGAAAGAAAATGATGCTCCGGCGGAGCAGTATCGCCGTCTGGGTCTGGATGTTATCTAAAAACGTAACAATGTTATAAGCCGGGTACGCGTCAGCGTCACCCGGCAAGTATTAGTCCGAATCGCCTGTTGATGCAGGCGTTTGAGACTGATGACAAACTGTAGAATGCTCAATGGCGTTGCGCTTATCAGGCCAGGATGATTTCGTGGTCTGAATAAGGTATTTATACTGCCATTTCGCAACACGGTGGGCTAATCACATACGTCTTACTGCGGGAACCACTGATCGCTGATTTTCTGATAAGTGCCGTCCGCTTTAATGGCGGCCAGCGCATCATTCAGTTTTTCCAGCAACGCCTTATTGTCCGGGCGCACCGCGATGCCAAGTCCGGTACCGAAGTATTGCGGATCGGTCACTTTCTCTGTTGCCGGACCCAGTTGCGGATTCGTTTTCAGCCACTCATTGACCACTGCGGTATCGCCAAAGACGCCGTCAATACGGCCATTTTTCAGGTCGATAATCGCATTCTGGTAGCTGTCGTAGGCCACGGTTTTGACCTCCGGATGTTTATCCTGGAGATATTTTTGATGCGTGGTGCCATTTTCCATACCGATACGCTTACCTTTTAGATCGGTAAAGGTTTTATAGGTGTCTTTTTTGGCAATCACCAGCGCGGAGTTCGCATAATAGGGATTGCTAAAGGCGACCTGCTTACTGCGCTCCGGGGTAATGTCCATTCCGGAAATGACGGCATCATATTTTCTGAATTTCAGCGCCGGGATAAGACTATCGAAAGCATGATTGGTAAAAGTACATTCTGCCTGCATTTGCTTGCATAATGCGGTTGCCAGATCGATATCGAAGCCCACAATTTTATTACTCGCATCCAGGGATTCAAACGGGGGATAGGTGGCGGAAACCCCGAAATTGATTTTTTCAGCGGCGATGCTGCCAGTGGCGAAAGAGGCGAGTAATGCGGCCAGAACTAACTTTTTCATGATGTCACTCCCGTAATCTTATGATTATGCGCCGTGTCTGCGGCATAGATTTACAATGCCATTAATTGAATTTGTATGCAATAAAAATGATTAAATATTTTAAAATGGATAAAAAAAGACGGACAAGTTAACCACTTGTCCGTCGGGTTTATTCAATATTATGCATCGTAGGCTTGATAAGCGCAGCGCCATCTGACCATTGTCGAACGGCGGCGAGAATGCCTTATCCTGCCTGGTTAATTGCGCCGCTCAAACGCCAGGGCTTTACGCTCAATCAAACGCATCATCAGCGTCAATAGACCGTTGACGACCAGATAAATTACGCCTGCCGCACCAAATACCATCACATCGTAGGTACGACCATAGAGCAACTGACTGTACCCCATGACCTCCATCAAGGTGATGGTATAGGCCAGAGAGGTACTTTTGAAGACCAGTACTACCTCATTAGAATAGGAGGAGAGGGCGCGTTTAAACGCATAGGGCAACAAAATCGCCAGCGTATCTTTCTTACTCATCCCCAGCGCGCCGCAGGACTGCCACTGACCTTCCGGAATCGCGCGAATCGCGCCATAAAATAGCTGCGTGGTATAAGCGGCGCTGTTTAGCGACAACGCGATCAGTGCGCACAGCCACGGTTCAGACAGTAGATGCCAGAGTAGCGGATACTCTTGCAGTGTCGGGAATTGACCGGGTCCGTAGTAGATCAGGAAAATTTGCACCAACAACGGCGTACCGGTAAACAACGTGATATAGCCGCGCACCAGCCACACCACGAACGGCGTTTTTAGCGTCAGGATAATGGTAAAAACTAACGCCAGCACCAAAGCGACGGCAATAGAAGCCACGGTCAGCGTCAGGCTGGTGTGTAGCCCTTTTAGCAGTTCAGGTAAGTACTCAAGCATTAGTCTGGCCTCCGCTCAAAACGTGTCGCGCGCAGGTCTATGCGTTTGAGAATGTACTGACTGATCAGCGTAATGACCAGGTAAATAGCCGCCGCAATAATGTACCAGTTAAACGGTTCCTGGGTGCGTGTGGCAATACTTTTGGTCTGTAACATCAGATCGTTAACGCTGATAAGGCTGACCAGAGCCGTATCTTTTAGCAACACCAGCCACTGATTACCCAGCCCTGGCAGGGCGTGACGCCACATCTGCGGCATCACCAGACGGAAAAAAATCGCCGTCTTTGATAATCCCAGTGCCTGACCCGACTCCCACTGACCAGACGGAACGGCTTTCAGCGCGCCGCGTAGCGTCTGCGACGCATAGGCCGCATACAGCAGGGACAACGCAATCACGCCGCACAGGAACGGACTGACGTCAAAGTTCTCAATCTCCATTTGCACCGGGATCTGCGTAAAGCCGAGATGGAGGGTAAACCCGTCAGACAGCGTAAGCAGGAGTTGCGAGGAGCCGAAATAGATAAACAGCACCACCAGAATTTCCGGCAGGCCGCGTAAAATAGTGACCAGCGCGGAGCCTATCCAGGCAATCGGGCGCCATTTTACGGACTCCCAGACGGCAAAGAACATGGCTAACGCGAGGCCAATGATCAGCGCGCAGACGGCAAGGCCGACGGTCATCCCGGCGGCGCTTGCTAAAGGAAAAAATTCGTTCATCAAAGATTACTTCTGGAACCATTTGTTATAGATGGTCTCGTAAGTCCCATCTTTCTTCACTTTTTCCAGCGCAGTATTGAATTTCTGCTGCAGCTCGGTGTTGCCCTGACGTACCGCGATACCCAGGCCGGTGCCGAAATAATCTTTATCGGTGACTTTATCGCCGACCGGTGCCAGCTTAGGATTGGCTTTCAGCCATTCGGTCACGACCGCCGTGTCGCCGAAAACAGCGTCGATACGGCCATTTTGTAGATCCAGCTTCGCGTTCTGATAGCTGTCATACGGTACGGTGGTGATTTCCGGATGCTTATCCATGATGAATTTCTGGTGCGTCGTACCGTTCTGTACGCCGACTTTCTTGCCTTTCAGTTGATCGACGCTGGTGTATTTGCCCTGCTGACCCACGAACAGCGCGGAGTTGTCGTAATATGGCGTGGTAAACAGCACCTGCTTTTCACGTTCCGGCGTGATATCCATTCCCGCCATTACAGCGTCGAAGCGGCGGAATTTCAGGCTGGGGATCAGGCTGTCGAACGCCTGATTGGTAAAGGTACAGGAGGCGTCGATCTCTTTACATAGCGCGTTGGCCAGGTCGACGTCAAAGCCGACAATCTTGTTATTAGCATCCATCGATTCGAACGGCGGATAGGACGCTTCGGTCGCAAAACGAATGGTCTGGGCTGCTGTAGCGGAAAGGCTAAAGCCTGCAATTAGCGCGGCAATCAGAACTTTTTTCATTGTCATTGTCCCGAATCTTAGTGAGAGAGATAGTTTTTGAACGCTTCGGTCTGAGGGTGGGCAAAGCAACCCGCATCACCGTGCTCGACGATGTGACCATTTTCCATATAAATCACACGACTGGCGGTCTTACGCGCCACTTCGACTTCATGCGTAACGATCACCTGAGTAATGTTCGTTTCCGCCAGCTCATGAATAATGCTGACGATTTGAGCGGTAATTTCCGGGTCCAGCGCGGCGGTCGGTTCATCAAACAGCAGCACCTGCGGCTCCATCATCAGCGCGCGGGCAATCGCGACGCGCTGCTGCTGACCGCCGGAAAGGTGCAACGGATAACGATCGCTATAGGGCTTCAGACGTAAACGCTCCAGCAGCTTTTCTGCGCGCGCCAGCGCCTGATCTTTTGTCAGACCCAGTACGCGGCAGGGCGCTTCAATCAGATTCTGCACAACGGTGAGATGCGGCCAAAGATTATATTGCTGAAAGACCATTCCGACATTTTGACGTAGCTCACGAATCGCCTTATCGGACGGCGTTTTCGTAAAATCAAAATGGTTCCCGGCGATAGTCAGAGTGCCGGAGCGCGGCATCTCAAGCAGATTGAGTACACGCAGCAGCGAACTTTTACCCGCCCCGCTTGGGCCAAGCAACACCAGCGTTTCGCCTTCGGGGCAATCCAGCGTGATATCGAACAGCGCCTGATGCGCGCCGTAAAAGCAATTAATGCCGTTTAATTGAATACTCATTGACACTCGTATACAGGCAGTCTGATAGCTATTGAAGCCGCAGATAGTACCTTTCGCAGAATAGTTATGCAATATTTATGCGTTAAAAGTTAAATATATCCCACATTCTTCCCTAAACATAGCACAAAATAGCAGGAGGAATAGTAGGTAAGAAGAATTGTCGGCATCCCGGGCAGAATGCCAGACAATTTACGGGGTTATGAGTGCAAAAGCGGGGAATACTGTCTGTTAACGGTTTTCTATCGACTGGCGCAGCGTACCGGCAGGGGCATGGACATCTCCGCCCAGATAGCGAACGTCGTCAATCACCCAGCATGAGCCTTCGTGAATCATAAGCACTTCATCCTGCCAGCTTTGATCGCCCTGTTTTAACGCCACCCGCAGAGGAATGTTGCGCGCATCTCGGTTCGGAATGGTTGATGCGCTGGCGACGTTGGCGCTATCCGGCAGCGTAGCGCGGCTGGAGAACAGATCGCCGCTCATCAACTGGCGGTGCTCCGTATCGCGGCTGGCGTCGGTCAACAATTTCGCCAGGTTATCACTCAAGTAGGGGCGAAGCGCGGCGATATCATTGCTGTGGTGTTGAATACGGTAGTCGTAAAATTGTTGAGCCACGCTGTCCGGGCCGCCTTCCACACACGCGCCGATACGCGGGCCATTATCTTTGTAGGCGGGAGTGACGGTCGTACAGGCGCTAAGCAGAAGCGCGCACGGGATGAGCAAAGAGAGTTTAGAATAGCGCATGATGATTTCCTTATAGGCGATCGAGCAAAAACCGATCTACGATAATCAATTATATCCTTTCAATGATAGCGTATCAGCTTGATAATGCGTTTGAGATCGTGTGCTTAGCTAACCTGGGAGATTCACTATGCAGTTTTCAACAACCCCAACGCTGGAAGGACAAAGCATCGTGGAGTATTGCGGTGTGGTAACGGGCGAAGCCATTTTAGGCGCCAATATTTTCCGCGATTTTTTCGCCGGCATTCGGGATATCGTCGGCGGACGTTCCGGCGCGTATGAGAAAGAGCTGCGTAAAGCGCGTGAAATCGCTTTCCAGGAACTTGGCGAGCAGGCTAAAGCGTTGGGCGCCGATGCGGTGGTAGGCATCGATATTGATTACGAAACTGTCGGCAAGGATGGCAGTATGCTGATGGTCAGCGTCAGCGGAACGGCGGTGAAAACGCGCCGATGAGAGCGCTACTGTGGCTGGTGGGTCTCGCGTTGCTGTTAACAGGCTGCGCGAGCGAAAAAGGAATTATCGATAAAGAGGGATATCAGCTTGATACCCGACATCGCGCGCAGGCGGCCTATCCGCGCATTAAAGTCCTGGTGATTCACTATACGGCGGAAAATTTTGACGTTTCGCTGGCGACGTTAACGGGTCGCAACGTCAGTTCGCATTACCTGATTCCCGCAACCCCGCCATTATATGGCGGTAAACCGCGCATCTGGCAACTGGTGCCGGAACAGGATCAGGCCTGGCATGCGGGCGTCAGTTTCTGGCGAGGCGCCACGCGTCTCAATGATACGTCTATTGGCATTGAGCTGGAAAATCGCGGCTGGCGAATGTCCGGCGGGGTGAAATCTTTCGCGCCGTTTGAATCCGCGCAAATTCAGGCATTGATTCCGTTAGCGAAGGATATTATCGCGCGCTATAACATCAAACCGCAGAATGTGGTGGCCCATGCGGATATCGCGCCGCAGCGTAAAGACGATCCCGGCCCGCGCTTCCCGTGGCGCGAGCTGGCGGCGCAGGGGATTGGCGCCTGGCCTGACGCCCAGCGTGTGGCGTTTTATCTGGCTGGACGCGCGCCGTATACGCCAGTCGATACCGCAACGGTGCTTGCGTTACTCTCGCGCTATGGCTATGAAGTCAAAGCCGATATGACGGCGCGCGAGCAGCAGCGGGTGATTATGGCGTTCCAGATGCACTTCCGTCCGGCGCAATGGAACGGTATCGCAGATGCCGAAACGCAGGCGATTGCCGAAGCATTACTGGAGAAGTACGGCCAGGATTAACGCGGTAAATTTCCGTGATCGCGCAGCCAGGCGGCGGTGCGCTCAATGCCTTCGTCCAGCGTGACGATGGGCTGGTAGCCCAGCTCTTCCTGCGCGCGAGTCGTATCGAGCGTAAAATCAAAATTCAGTTTTGACACGCCGTAATGCGTTAGCGGGGGCTCTTTGGCGGATTTTTTGCCGAAGCGCTCCATACTGCGGGCGATCATATCCAGCATCGGGTAAGGCACAGAGCGAATGCGGCAGTCGATAGTCAGTTCATCAATTAACTTTTGTACGATGCTGCGTAAGGTGCGGTTTTCGCCGTTAGTGATGTTATAAGCGCGGCCAGAAGGCAGATGATCGCAGCCCGGCTGGCTGGCCAGCCACATGGCGTGGATCGCATTTTCATAGTAGGTCATATCGACCAGCGCGCTGCCCCCGTGCGGTAATAAGACGCTACCGTAATGGTGCATCATATGCGCCAGACGTGGGATAAATACTTTATCGTGCGGGCCAAACAGGCTTTGCGGACGCAACACCGTAAAACGTGTTTGCGGATTAGCCTGCGCCAGCAGATTAATCACCTCTTCACCGGCGGCTTTACTGCGGGCGAACTCATTGGCAAACCGATGCGGACGGAAATCCTCTTTGATATCACGGTGATGGTGGTAATCAAAATAGAGCGAGGGAGAGGAGATATGAATAAAATTGCGCACGCCCCAGGCGACCGCCCATTCTCCCAGACGGCGGGTGGCGCGAACATTCGCCAGATCGAAAGCTTGTTGGGTTCCCCAGGGCGAGGTAAAGCTGGAGCAGTGCCACAACGTGTCGATCCCGGCGAGCATCACTTTAGCCTGCGAGGAGACCAGTTCGGTTAAATCCGCATGGACGAATTCCGCGCCCATTTTTTCAAGCAGCTTGCCCATCGCTTCATTGCGACCCGTCGCTCTGACGCTGATGCCTTTATTGCGCAAAAATTCAACCGCGTTTCGACCTAAGCCGCTGGTGGCGCCGGTAACCAGTACCTTCATATCAATCCACTGTGTTTAATAAACCGTCGTGCGCATTCTTCCGTGAATTACGTCGGTATGCAATGGGAAACACGAAAGAATACAGCAACTTTTTCTCATTTTTCTGTGATTTGTTCTGCAAGTCGGGCAATACGCCTTGCCATTCCCCGGAAAATAAACAGGTGCGCCGGGATCATCAGTAGCCAGTAAATCAGGCCCGGCATTCCGTGTGGATGCCACCAGGCGCGCACGTCAATTTCGCGGTAGCGACCTTTATCGTGCAGCGTGAAGCTAAGCCGCCCCAGACCCGGCGCTTTCATACCAAACAAGAGCGTGAGCTGTTTTTCTGGCTCGACAATGATCACTTTCCAGCTATCTACCGTATCGCCAGGCTTGAGCAAGGTATGCGACGGGCGGCCTTTCGCCAGTTTATGCCCCACCAGACGGTCCATCGCGGCGCGCGTCTGCCACAAAATATTGCCGAAAAAATAGCCCTCTTTGCCACCCAGCCGATTTACGACCTGCCATAGCGCCGATAGGCTGGCCGGGGTCTGCGCGGTAAAGCCCGCCTGCTTTGGAAAATAGCCGTATTCGGGACGCCAGCGGGCGAAGGCCAGCGCGTCGTAGCCCCAGTCGCTGGAGTTCACCAGTTTTTCTTCTTCTTTCAGCGTGCGGCGAACGGCGTCATCAAAGGTGATAAGCGTTTGGGGGATCAACTTTTTTAACGCGGCGTCATCGGCCAGCAAATCGTGCCTTAACCCCTGGATTAAGGCTTTTGCGGTAGTCGGCGGCACGGAGGTAATGACGTTTAAAAACCAGACCGAAATCCAGCGGGTCGGAAAAGGAACCGGGATTAGCGGACGCCGTTTACCGCTGACGGCCATAAAACGTTCAAACTGCTGCTGATAGCTTAATACCTGCGGCCCGGCGGCTTCCAGAATACGATGCTCGCGCGCAGGGTGGTCCAGCAAGCCGACCAGGTAGTAGAGTAAATTTTCCAGAGCGATGGGCGTGGTGCGCGAACGCACCCAGCGCGGCGGCGTGAGTATTGGCAGGTTGTAAACCATGTCACGCATGACTTCGAAGGCGGCGGAGCCTGCGCCGACGATGATCCCGGCGCGTAATTCCGTCACCGGCACGCCTGCGTCGCGCAGCGTGTCAGCCGTAAGCTGGCGGGCGCGCAGGTGATCGGATTGCTCATGCGCCGGCGCCTGCAATGAACTGAGGAAAATAAGTTGCTTAACCGGCGTCTGGCGCAGCGCGTCGCGCACGTTGAGCGCCGCCTGACGCTCATGGGCGATAAAATCGCCGCCTTCGCCCATGCCGTGTACCAGATAGTAAACGGTATCAATGTCGCGAAGCAGTGCGGGTAAATTTTCCGGCCAGTGCAGATCGACCTTATGACAACTGACGTTGGCGAGGCGCTGTTTTTCCAGACGTTCGACGCGCCGCGCCGCCGCCCGCACCTGATGCCCTTGCTGACTTAGCGCAAAGACCAGGTGCTGGCCAATATAGCCGCTGGCGCCGAGAACCAGAATGCGTTGCGCCACGTTGCTCTCCTTAGCGGGCTAAAAAGGCGCGCCAGTGGGCGACGACGTCGGCAAGCTGTTCGCGAGAGACATCCAGATGCGTCACCAGACGCACAATCGGCGCGGCGTTAATCAGGATATTCCGTTCCCGTAAATAGTCGCCAAGCGCGGCGGCCTGTGCTTCGCCAACGCGAACAAACAGCATATTCGTTTCGTGGCGCATGACCTCCGCGCCCGCTTCCCGAAGCTGCTGCGCCAGCCAGGCGGCGTTATCATGGTCCTCTTGCAGACGCGCCACGTTATGCTTCAGCGCATACAGTCCGGCCGCTGCCAGAATCCCGGCCTGACGCATTCCGCCGCCGACCATTTTACGCCAGCGCGTCGCGCGTTTAATGTAGTCGCGGTTACCTACCAGCAGCGAACCGACCGGCGTTCCGAGACCTTTTGACAGGCAGATGGTAAAAGAGTCGCAATACTGCGTAATCTCTTTTAACTCACAGCCGTAGGCAACCACCGCGTTAAAAATTCGGGCGCCGTCAACGTGCAGCGCCAGTCCACGTTCGCTGGTAAATGTCCAGGCGTCTTTCAGATACGCGCGCGGCAGCACTTTCCCGTTATGCGTATTTTCCAGACTGAGCAAGCGCGTGCGCGCGAAGTGGATGTCATCCGCTTTAATCTTCGCCGCCACGTTCTCCAGCGGCAGCGTACCGTCCGCGGCGGCGTCGATAGGCTGCGGCTGAATGCTACCGAGCACCGCAGCGCCGCCAGCTTCATAGAGATAATTATGCGCACCCTGACCAACGATATACTCTTCGCCGCGTTCACAATGGCTAAGCAGCGCGACCAGATTGGCCTGGGTGCCGGTGGGTAAAAAAAGCGCCGCTTCTTTACCGGAAAGGTCGGCGGCGTAGCGCTGAAGGGCGTTAACGGTAGGGTCATCGCCGTATACGTCGTCCCCGACCGGGGCGGTCATCATCGCCTCGAGCATGGCGCGGCCCGGTCGGGTAACGGTATCACTGCGTAAATCAATCATGGCACATCCCTGGATTTTAAAAGGTGATGTGCACTGTTTTACCTTAGCCAGTTCGTTTTCGCCAGTTCGATCACTTCATCGCCGCGGCCGCTAATAATGGCGCGTAGCATGTACAGGCTAAAGCCTTTCGCTTGTTCCAGTTTGATCTGCGGCGGGATCGCCAGCTCTTCTTTTGCCACGACCACGTCAACCAGTACCGGGCCGTCAATGGAAAACGCGCGCTGTAGCGCTCCGTCCACGTCTGCGGCTTTTTCCACACGAATACCGGTAATGCCGCAGGCTTCGGCGATACGCGCGAAATTGGTGTCGTGCAGTTCGGTACCGTCGGTAAGGTAGCCGCCGGCTTTCATTTCCATCGCCACAAAGCCCAGCACGCTGTTATTAAAGACGACGATTTTTATCGGCAGCTTCATCTGTACCACCGAGAGAAAATCGCCCATCAGCATACTGAAGCCGCCATCACCGCACATCGCGATAACCTGACGATCAGGCGCGGTGGCCTGAGCGCCGAGCGCCTGCGGCATGGCGTTGGCCATTGACCCGTGGTTAAACGAGCCCAGCAGGCGGCGCTTGCCGTTCATTTTTAGATAGCGGGCCGCCCAGACGGTCGGCGTGCCGACATCGCAGGTAAAAATAGCGTCGTCAGCGGCGAAATGGCTAATTTGTTGCGCCAGATATTGCGGATGGATGGCTTTGTCGCTGAGTTTGGCTAAGTCATCAAGTCCCTTACGGGCGTCCCGATAGTGCTCCAGAGCTTTATCGAGGAATTTACGATTGTTTTTTTCTTCCACCAGCGGCAGCAGGGCGCGAAGCGTGGCTTTAATATCGCCCACCAGCGCCATGTCGACTTTGCTGTGCGCGCCAATACTGCCCGGGTTGATGTCAATCTGAATGATTTTGGCATCGCTCGGATAAAAGGCGCGGTAGGGGAACTGGGTGCCGAGCAGGATCAGCGTATCGGCGTTCATCATGGTGTGGAAGCCAGAAGAGAAGCCAATCAGGCCGGTCATTCCCACATCATAAGGGTTATCGTACTCAACGTGCTCTTTGCCGCGCAGGGCATGAACGATTGGCGCTTTTAGTTTTGCCGCCAACGCGACCAACTCCTCATGCGCGCCCGCGCAGCCGCTACCGCACATCAATGCGATATTGCTGGAGTAGCGCAGCAGTTGCGCCAGTTTTTTTAGCTCTTCCTCCGCCGGCGTGACGACGGGGTGCGGGGCATGGTACCAATGAGTGACGGCGTTTTCAGGCGCAGGTTTCAGCGCCACGTCACCCGGAAGTACGACCACAGAGACGCCGCGGTTTAGCACCGCTTTGCGCATGGCGATGGCGAGTACCTGCGGGATCTGCTCCGGGCTGGAAACCAACTCGCAATAGTGGCTGCATTCACGGAACAACTCCTGCGGGTGGGTCTCCTGGAAATAACCGCTACCGATTTCACTGGACGGAATATGGGCGGCGATCGCCAGAACAGGGACGTGGTTACGGTGGCAATCAAACAGGCCATTGATCAGGTGCAGGTTGCCCGGTCCACATGAACCGGCGCACACTGCCAGCTCGCCGGTAAGCTGCGCTTGTGCGCCGGCGGCGAAAGCGGCGACCTCTTCGTGGCGGGTTGGCATCCATTCAATGGTTCCCATACGATTAAGACTATCGCTCAGGCCGTTCAGGGAATCGCCAGTGACGCCCCAGATTCGTTTTACGCCAGCCTGTTCCAGCGTTTTGGCGATGAAAGCAGCAACGGTTTGTTTCATGGTTCTCCATCTCCTTAAATGTGATAACGGTTACAAGTTTAGTTGAAGATGACGATGACGTTTTTCTTTGGCGAAGAGAGGGGCGAAAGGATGAAGCGAGTGGTAAATCGCCCGGTAGCGCTAACGCTTACCGGGCCTACGATGGAACGTTTACCGATTATGCGAGAACAAGATCGCCCTGAGGATGGCAGGAGCAGGCCAGTACGTAACCTTTGGCAATCTCCGCCTCGCTCAGCGTCATGGTGCTGCTCACCGTATAGTCGCCGGAAACGACTTTGGTTTTACAGCAGCCGCAAACACCTGCCCGACAGGCAGCGGCAACCGGTACTTTATTACTCTCCAGCGCCTCCAACAGCGTTGTACCGATCGGGGCATAAAATTCCTGCGCTGGCTGTAGTTTGGTGAATTTCAGGCCGCTGGTTGCCGTTTCCGCCACCGGCGTGAAGAACTTCTCTTTAAAGAAGCGCGTTACGCCAAGCGCTTTCACGCCCTGTTCGACGAAATCCATATAGGGCGCCGGGCCGCAGGTCATGATGGTGCGCGATGCCAAATCCGGTACGCGCTGTAACAATTCCGTGGTCAGACGGCCCGCGACAAAACCTTCCGTGGCATGATTTTCCGCCACTAGCGTGACCGGATACTGTTGCCACTCGTCGGCAAAAATCACATCATCCGGCGAACGGACGTTAAAGATGACCTGCACATCGGCCTGCGGGCGGTATTTCGCCAGCCAGCGACGCATCGACATGATTGGCGTTACGCCACAACCGGCGGCGAGCAGCAGAAACTTATCTTCTGTTTTATCGTCACAGGTAAAATCGCCCATTGCATCAGACAGCCAGATGTAATCGCCGCGCTTGATGTCATGGGTCAACCACTGTGAACCCGTGCCATCTTCAATCCGACGAACGGTCAGCGTGATATATTCACTGACGCCCGGCGTAGACGAAAGGGTGTAGGCGCGCAGCGTTTCCGCTGAATTACGCACGCTCACCAGCGCATACTGCCCGGCGCGGTAAGGGTAGTAGTCATGGCATAATAGCGCAATTGTCCATACATCCGGCGTCTCCTGACGGATGTGATGCACCTGCATTCGCCAGGGACATTGTGAGGTTGGCATCGTCATCATTGACCTCCTTACGCGCTCAGCAATTGCTTCATGTCTTCTTCAACGGTGGTCACGGAACGCAGACCGAACTTCTCGTTGAGGATAGCCAGCAGATCCGGCGTGAAGAAGCCCGGCGCGGTCGGCCCGGTGACAATATTTTTTACGCCTAATGACAGCAGCGTCAGCAGAATCACGATCGCTTTCTGCTCAAACCAGGAGAGCACCAGCGATAGCGGCAGATCGTTGACGCCGCAGCCCAGTTTTTCCGCCAGCGTCACCGCCAGGATAATCGCGGAGTAAGCATCGTTACACTGACCGGCATCGACCAGACGCGGCAGCCCTTCGATGTCGCCGAACTCCAGTTTGTTGAAACGGTATTTACCGCACGCCAGAGTCAGAATCAGGCAGTCATCCGGTACGCTGGTGGCGAAATCGGTAAAGTAGTTACGCTCGCCGCGCGCGCCGTCACAGCCGCCGACCAGGAAGATGTGGCGCAGTTTTTCACGGCTGACCAGATCGATGAGCGTATCGGCAGCGCCGAGCAGGGTCTGACGGCCAAAACCGACGGTGATGAGATGCGGAATTTCGCTATACGGGAAGCCCGCCATTTGCTGCGCCTGGGCAATGACTGGCCCGAAGTCATCGCCTTCAAGATGGCTAACGCCCGGCCAGCCGACGATGCTACGGGTCCAGATACGGTCGTCATAGCTGCCCACGGTCGGGTCGATAATGCAGTTAGAAGTCATCACGATTGGGCCAGGGAAGCGGGCGAACTCGACCTGCTGATTCTGCCAGCCGCTGCCGTAATTACCGACCAGATGCTTGAATTTACGCAGTTCCGGATAGCCATGTGCGGGCAGCATTTCACCGTGAGTGTAGACGTTAACACCGGTGCCTTCGGTCTGCTCCAGCAGGTTGTAGAGATCTTTCAGATCGTGACCGGAGATCAGAATGCACTTGCCTTCAGTCGCTTTGACGTTGACCTGAGTCGGCGTTGGGTGGCCGTATTTGGTGGTTTCACCGGCATCCAGAATGCTCATCACTTTAAAGTTCATCTGGCCGATTTCCATTGCGCACTCCAGCAGCGCGTTCATATCAGCAGGCCAGGTGCCGAGCCAGGCCATGATTTTGTGGTACTGGGCGTAAATGTCGTTATCGTATTGACCGAGAACGTGCGCGTGCTCCATATACGCCGCCGCGCCTTTCAGACCGTACAGGCACAGCAGACGCAGGCCGAGGATGTTCTCGCCAATGGCGGCTTTGTCTTTATTCGGGGTAAATTCCGCCGCCTGACGTTGCAGTTCGCCCAGATCGTCGCTAACCAGTTGCAGATCGGCCATCGGATTGTCGCAATGCGCATTGGCATCCACGCTCAGGCACTGCGCTTTCAACGCTTCACGCAAGGCAATCGCTTCACGGGCGTAGCCGACGATACGCGGAGAGTCGAAGTTAACATTGGTCAGCGTGGAGAAAAACGCGCGCGGCGCAAAGTTATCAACGTCGTGATTAATGATGCCATATTCACGGGCCTTCACCGCCCAGGCAGACAAACCTTGCAAAGCCGCAATCAGCAGATCCTGCAGATCGGACGTTTCAGCTGTTTTACCGCACATTCCCTGCGCGTAGGAGCAGCCGTTTCCGGCTGGTGTACGGATGGTTTGTTCACATTGCACACAAAACATGGTCACACCTTTTAAAGTTATATTTAATATACATGTTTAAGGTTATGCCTGTGAACAAAGGGATAAAAGGGATTTCTGCCATAATGTGCAAGGAGATTGATTTAGCGCAATTTTGGCGGCAGATGCCTACCGCCAAAGAGGTATCAGGCCGAGAAGAACGCCATTAAGAGGGGGACCAGCAGGCTGAGGATAAAGCCATGTACGATAGCCGCCGGAACAATCTCTACGCCGCCGGAGCGCTGTAATACCGGCAACGTAAAGTCCATTGAGGTCGCTCCGCACAGGCCCAACGCCGTTGAACGGCTGCGGCGAATCAGACCGGGAATAAGCATAATGGCTAAGAGTTCGCGGGCCAGATCGTTAAAAAATGCCGCGCTGCCGATAACCGGTCCAAACGACTCCGTCAGCAAAATACCGGAAAGAGAGTACCAGCCGAAACCTGACGCCATCGCCAGGGCGGTTTTTAGCGGTAAGTCCAGGATAAACGCATTAATCACGCCGCCCAGTAATGAGCTTGCCACGACAACGACCGCGACCATCATTCCCCGGCGGTTAAGCACAATTTGCTTTAAGGTCATGCCGCTATTTCGTAGCTGAATCCCCACCAGGAACAATAAAAAGATCAGCGTATATTCACTGGCTTCGGTGGCGTGCTGTAAAACAGAGAGTCCGCTCAGGCCGATAACAAACCCCAATACCACTACGCCGCACAGTTGCAGCGACTCCAGCGCCATGGCAATACGCGAAGGCAGTTTTTCCTGCTGATGATGGTGACGCCACGGGAGGATACGTTCCAGCCACAGTAAGGCAGCGATATTACACAATAAAATAATCGTAATACTGACGGCGGAATAATGAAAAATCGCCACCAGATTACTGGCGAGGTTATCCAAAAACGCCAGGCTTATTCCCATAAAAAAGAGAATAAGATACACGATCCAGCTCAGTAGCCGGTTAATAAGTTGTAATGCGGCTTTATGTCGCAGTGGAATGAGATAGCCCACAATCAGTGGAACCAGAATGATTAAAAGTCCTGAAAACATGAACAGCCGGGCCCTTTTTTATTGTTTGAATAGCGTACATGACACTACCGAATTCCAGACTATCAGTAAAGCGACACCGTCAGCCGTACATTTATCATACAGTTGCCTCAGGCAAAGGAGGGAATATCACGCCAGGCGGAAGCATTTGCCGTTATACTGCGGTGAGTTTAATGGAGTGGTGACGCTTTTCTGGAGGAAGCATGATTCTCGAACGCGTTGAAATAGTGGGATTTCGCGGTATCAACCGACTGTCGTTGATGCTGGAACAAAACAACGTGCTGATTGGGGAAAACGCCTGGGGCAAATCCAGCCTGCTGGATGCGCTGACTCTGTTATTGTCGCCGGAACTCGATCTCTACCATTTTGTCCGTGAGGATTTCTGGTTTCCGCCTGGCGACATAAAAGGACGCGAGCATCACCTGCATATTATTCTGACTTTTCGCGAAACGCAGCCAGGGCGGCATCGGGTACGTCGTTATCGAGCGCTGGAAGCATGCTGGTCGCCTTGCGAGGATGATTTTCACCGTATTTTTTATCGGCTAGAGGGAGAGTGCGGCGCTGATGGCAGCGTGATGACGCTACGCAGTTTTCTTAATAGCGATGGGCAGCCATTGCCGGTGGAAAATATTAACGATCAGGTGCGCCACCTGGTTCGTCTGATGCCAGTGCTACGTTTGCGCGATGCGCGCTTTATGCGACGTATTCGCAACGGTACGGTGCCCAATGTGCCGGATGTTGAAGTCACGGCCCGACAGCTGGATTTTCTGGCGCGTGAGCTGGCGACCCGGCCGCAAAATTTAACCGACGGGCAGATTCGTCAGGGACTGTCCGCGATGGTGCAACTGCTTGAACACTATTTCTCAGAGCAGGGCGCAGGACAGGCGC
This sequence comes from Salmonella sp. 2018103, assembly GCF_026247685.1. NCBI lineage: Bacteria > Pseudomonadati > Pseudomonadota > Gammaproteobacteria > Enterobacterales > Enterobacteriaceae > Salmonella > Salmonella sp. 2018103. The sequence goes on along the minus strand of NZ_CP111029.1, from coordinate 2,904,425 downwards.
GTCACCGACTCATGCGCCGGCGTTCGCAAAATGAGCAGCGTAGCTGGCGCTATCTGGATATTATTAATCGGATGATCGACAAACCGGGCAGCCGGTCGCATCGGGTGATCCTGCTGGGGCTTTTCTCCACGCTGTTACAGGCGAAAGGGACGCTGCGGTTACATAAAGACGCGCGACCATTACTTCTGGTGGAAGATCCGGAAACCCGTTTACATCCCATTATGCTTTCAGTCGCCTGGCAATTGCTCAATCTGTTACCGCTACAGCGGATAGCGACGACTAACTCAGGCGAATTGCTCTCGCTAACGCCGGTGGAGCATGTCGTACGGCTGGTGCGCGAATCTTCCCGCGTCGCCGCCTGGCGTTTGGGCCCGGGCGGGTTAAGCGCGGAAGATGGACGGCGCATCGCCTTTCATATCCGCTTTAATCGCGCGTCGTCGCTGTTTGCGCGTTGCTGGCTACTGGTGGAAGGCGAGACGGAAACCTGGGTTATTAATGAGCTGGCGCGTCAGTGTGGACATCATTTTGATGCGGAGGGCATTAAAGTCATTGAGTTTGCTCAGTCCGGTCTGAAACCGCTGGTGAAGTTCGCCCGCCGTATGGGAATCGAGTGGCATGTCCTGGTGGATGGCGACGAAGCGGGGAAAAAATATGCCGCGACGGTCCGCAGCCTGCTTAATAACGATCGGGAAGAAGAACGCGAACATCTCACGGCGCTGCCTGCGCTGGATATGGAACATTTTATGTATCGTCAGGGCTTTGCCGATGTTTTTCACCGGGTTGCGCAGCTTCCGCCTAATGTACCGATGAATACCCGGAAAATTATCACTAAAGCTATCCACCGCTCGTCAAAGCCGGATTTGGCGATTGAAGTCGCGATGGAAGCCGGGCGGCGGGGAATTGACGCCGTGCCGCCGCTGTTCAGAAAGATGTTCTCGCGCGTGGTTTGGCTGGCGCGGGGCCGGGCGGATTAGCGTTTGAATGTGGCCGGAACCTGTTCGACAACGCTATCGAGTAAAGCATAGCGGCGGCGATACTCGGCCCGTTTTTTACTGGCGATCTCCGCTTCGCTTTTTCGGGCGATCGCCAGCGGTAGCGCATAGTAATTTCCTTTAATTCTTTCACCGCCTAACGATTCCCAAAACGCGTCATAGTCGGCATGCATTTGCGTCTTTTTATCCATGTATCGCCAGCTACGGTAAACGTGCGCATCGTTACTCACGGCTATAATCTGCTCCGCCTGAAAGACTTGCGCAAACTGACAGAGAGCCTCCATCACGATGCGTTTGGGAAAAAGACCATGGCAGGCTTTGGTCGCCTGCTGGATAATTTCGTGAGGAACGTCGTTTGCCGCGCCCTGTAATCCGCCGATAAATAGTGTGCGTTGTTGGTTAAAGCGACACAGGGTAAATGTGATCTCTGCCAGAATACGTAACTGTGCGTCGCGAACAACAATAGTGCTTTCACCTTCTTTATCCAGTGAGACCAGACTGACTAAATCAAGTTGAAACAACTCGCCGGTTTTAGTTTCAAATTTAGCAAGATTCAGGCCATACTGACTTAAATAGCTAACCTGTTGTTCCCGCGATAAAAGTTGGCGCATCTGTTGATAATGAAAACACAGCGCATCTAAGGCGAAATCGCGTTTAATATTTACAGCCATATAAGGACGATGTAGCCGAATAGGCAAACGCGGCTGACGAGCAAGTAACGTATTTAACTCCGGCCATTGGGTGAGATTGGTCAGTAATTGGCTGGTCGCACGCGGCATGACTAATGAGCGGATTAAAAACTTGCGACGAAAGCTGGCTTTACGCCAGAATTTTCCTGGCTGTAATTGCCCGCGCGTCAGACGAATAAATAATTGTAAAGGAGAGATGTGATCTGAAGTGTACCAGGTATTATCTGTAAGCTGTGTCATGATCGTAATCCGCGACATAAGATTGTCGAGATTGAACCACAGGAAACATTAACCAATCGTCAATACAGCCGACGCTATCTTTATTGTGTCAGGTTTGTTTAGATACGGTTTACTTTCTGGTTAAAATTTTGCCGTCAGGGTTTCTATGCGTGCTAAGGGAAAGAAATTTAAAAAGCGTTATCTGGTCATTATTTTAATTCTTTTAGTGGGGGGGATGGTTAGCTGGCGAATGATAAATGCGCCGCTGCCAACTTATCAGACATTAATCGTGCGGCCAGGCGATCTTGAACAGAGTGTACTGGCGACTGGAAAACTGGACGCGTTGCGTAAAGTGGATGTCGGCGCGCAGGTGAGCGGCCAGTTGAAAACGCTGCTGGTCTCCATTGGAGATAACGTTAAAAAAGATCAGCTACTCGGCGTGATTGACCCAGATCAGGCGGAGAACCAGATAAAAGAGGTCGAGGCCACCCTGATGGAGCTGAACGCGGAGCGTCAGCAGGCAGCCGCTGAGTTAAAGCTGGCGCGGGTTACGCTGGCGCGCCAGCAGCAGTTAGCTAAGACTCAGGCGGTATCGCAACAGGATCTGGATACCGCGGCGACGGAGATGGCGGTTAAACAGGCGCGTATTGGCACCATAGATGCCCAGATCAAACGTAATCGGGCCTCGTTGGACACCGCGAAAACCAACCTGGAATATACCCGTATTGTTGCCCCCATGGCGGGGGAAGTGACGCAAATCACTACCCTGCAAGGACAAACGGTGATTGCAGCTCAGCAGGCGCCCAATATTCTGACGCTGGCGGATATGAGCACCATGCTGGTAAAAGCGCAGGTCTCGGAAGCGGACGTGATCCATCTTCGGGCGGGGCAGAAAGCATGGTTCACCATTGCAGGCGATCCGCAAACGCGCTATGAAGGCGTTTTAAAAGATATTCTGCCGACGCCGGAAAAGGTCAACGACGCTATTTTTTATTACGCCCGGTTTGAAGTGCCGAATCCCAAAAGAATCTTGCGTCTTGATATGACCGCACAGGTTTATATTCAACTCATGGATGTCAAAAATGTGCTGATTATTCCTCTCGCCGCGCTTGGCGAACCGGTGGGCGGCAATCGTTATAAAGTGGCGCTGTTGCGTAACGGCGAAAAACGTGAGCGCGAAGTGGTCATTGGCGAGCGTAACGATACAGACGTGGAAGTGGTTAAAGGTCTGGAAGCGGGCGATGAGGTGATCATCGGCGAGAGCAGGCCAGGAGCGACGCCATGACGGCATTGCTTGAACTGCGCAATGTGAGTCGCAGCTACCCCTCCGGAGAAGAGCAGGTGGCGGTGTTGAAAGATATCTCCCTGCAAATCCACGCCGGGGAGATGGTGGCGATCGTCGGCGTTTCCGGTTCTGGAAAATCAACGCTGATGAATATCCTCGGGTGCCTGGATAAACCGACCAGCGGCACTTATCGGGTGGCGGGGCGGGACGTCTCTACGCTGGACCCGGACGCGCTGGCGCAGCTGCGGCGTGAGCATTTTGGCTTTATCTTTCAGCGATACCATCTGTTGTCGCATTTAACGGCAGCGCAAAATGTTGAAATCCCCGCCGTCTACGCCGGCATTGAACGCAAAAAACGCCAGGCGCGCGCCAGAGAGTTGCTTTTGCGGCTGGGATTAAGCGATCGCGTCGATTACCCACCTTCACAGCTTTCTGGCGGACAGCAGCAGCGTGTCAGCATTGCCCGCGCGCTGATGAACGGCGGACAGGTGATTCTGGCGGATGAGCCGACCGGCGCGCTGGATAGCCATTCCGGCGAAGAGGTGATGGCGATTTTGCGCCAACTGCGCGATCGCGGACATACGGTGATCATTGTGACGCACGATCCGCTGATTGCCGCCCAGGCGGAGCGGATTATTGAAATTCACGATGGCAAGATTGTCCATAATCCGCCCGCGCAGGAAAAGAAACGCGAACAGGGCGTTGACGTTGCCGTAGTTAATACGGCTCCCGGCTGGCGGCAATTTGCCAGCAGCTTTCGCGAAGCGCTGTCGATGGCGTGGTTAGCGATGGCCGCTAACAAAATGCGTACTTTACTGACCATGCTGGGAATTATTATCGGTATTGCGTCGGTGGTGTCGATTGTGGTGGTCGGCGACGCCGCAAAACAGATGGTACTGGCGGATATCCGCGCTATGGGCACTAACACGATTGATATTCATCCAGGCAAAGATTTTGGCGACGACAACCCGCAGTATCGACAGGCGCTGAAATATGACGATTTGGTGGCTATTCAGAAACAGCCGTGGGTTAACTCTGCGACGCCCAGTGTTTCAAAGAGCCTACGTCTTCGCTATGGCAATATTGATATTGCCGTAAATGCTAATGGCGTCAGTGGCGATTATTTTAACGTTTACGGCATGTCTTTTAGGGAGGGGAACACCTTCAATGCTGTACAGCAACAGGATCGCGCGCAGGTGGTGGTGCTGGATGCCAACACGCGACGCCAGCTATTTCCAAATAAAGCGAATGTCGTAGGGGAAGTGGTGCTGGTGGGTAATATGCCGGTTATTGTTATTGGCGTGGCGGAAGAGAAACCGTCCATGTACGGCAATAGCAATCTGTTGCAAGTTTGGTTGCCCTATAGCACGATGTCAGATCGCATAATGGGTCAGTCATGGCTTAACTCGATCACCGTTCGTGTGAAAGATGGCGTTGATAGCGATCAGGCTGAACAGCAGCTTACCCGCCTGCTCACCTTACGCCACGGTAAAAAAGACTTCTTTACCTGGAATATGGACAGCGTCCTGAAAACGGCTGAAAAAACCACCTATACTCTTCAGTTATTTCTGACGCTGGTGGCCGTCATTTCGCTGGTTGTCGGCGGCATCGGCGTTATGAATATTATGCTGGTTTCCGTCACCGAGCGAACGCGTGAAATCGGCATCCGTATGGCGGTAGGCGCGCGCGCCAGCGATGTGCTACAGCAGTTTCTTATTGAAGCGGTGCTGGTTTGCCTGGTTGGGGGAGCGCTGGGGATTAGCTTGTCGATGTTCATCGCATTTATGCTACAGCTTTTCCTGCCCGGCTGGGAGATCGGTTTTTCACTGACTGCGCTGGCGAGCGCGTTTTTATGTTCGACGTTTACTGGGATACTGTTTGGTTGGCTACCGGCGAGAAACGCGGCGCGACTGGACCCGGTGGATGCGCTGGCAAGGGAGTAATCTTGCTGACGTCATTTGTCGGCCTGATAAGATGTAACAGTGTCGCTATCAGGAACTGGCGTTAAATAAAAATGCCAGCCGATCGGGCTGGCATTTTGCCTCCTGGATGTACACAATGAGACAGAGGAGCTATGCAACGGCCTCTGCTTCGATGGGCACGATGACGCTGGCGTGATTGCCTTTTGGCCCCTGGTGTACATCAAACCGGACAGACTGTCCGGCTTTAAGCGTTCTGTAACCATCCATTTGAATGGTGGAATAATGGGCGAAAATATCCTCGCCGCCGCCTTCAGGGCAGATGAAACCAAACCCTTTGGCATTATTGAACCACTTTACAGTACCCGTTTCCATGCTTCGACATCCTTCGTAAATCTTATATAAGTAAGATGGAATGAACCGGTGACGGAGTGGGGGCTGTTCAAAACCTCACCAACTCTCGACATTACAATTTAGAGAAATCAGGCGAGGCGTCAAGCATCAGGCAGGGGGGATCGGGTAAAAATGAATCAAAAATTTGAAGCAGTTAACGCTATTGCCGGGAATGTGACAGATGTCGCGGATGGTACTGATAGATGTTAGTTATCTATCAATTGAGGTAGATTGATTGTGTGCATAGACTCTGGTCAGCGGCAGATTTTCCTGCCGACAACCGTAACCGATAATGACGACTGACGATGGGTAAGACGAACGATTGGCTGGATTTTGACCAGCTGGTGGAAGATAGCGTGCGCGACGCGCTAAAACCGCCATCTATGTATAAAGTGATATTAGTCAATGATGATTACACTCCGATGGAGTTTGTTATTGACGTGTTACAAAAATTCTTTTCTTATGATGTAGAACGTGCAACGCAATTGATGCTTGCGGTTCACTATCAAGGCAAAGCCATCTGCGGCGTGTTCACCGCCGAGGTGGCGGAAACCAAAGTGGCGATGGTGAACAAGTATGCAAGGGAGAACGAGCATCCGTTGCTGTGTACGCTGGAAAAAGCCTGAATGCAGGTATAAAAATTGGGGGAGGTGCCTATGCTCAATCAAGAACTGGAACTCAGTTTAAACATGGCTTTCGCCAGAGCGCGCGAGCACCGTCATGAGTTTATGACCGTCGAGCATCTGTTGCTGGCGCTGCTCAGCAACCCATCGGCTCGCGAAGCGCTGGAAGCATGCTCCGTGGATCTGGTGGCGCTCCGTCAGGAACTCGAAGCCTTCATTGAACAAACCACACCCGTACTGCCTGCCAGTGAAGAAGAGCGTGATACGCAGCCGACGTTAAGTTTCCAGCGTGTCCTGCAACGTGCCGTCTTCCACGTTCAGTCTTCCGGGCGTAGTGAAGTGACTGGCGCGAATGTGCTGGTGGCTATCTTTAGCGAACAGGAATCACAGGCGGCTTATCTGCTGCGTAAGCATGAAGTGAGCCGTCTGGATATCGTGAACTTTATTTCTCACGGGACGCGAAAAGACGAACCGAGCCAATCTTCCGATCTCGGCAATCAGCCAACTGGCGACGAACAAGCTGGTGGGGAGGAACGTATGGAAAACTTCACGACGAATCTTAACCAACTTGCTCGTGTGGGCGGCATCGATCCGCTGATTGGTCGTGAAAAAGAACTGGAACGCGCGATCCAGGTCTTGTGTCGTCGCCGTAAAAATAACCCGCTGCTGGTGGGGGAATCCGGCGTTGGCAAAACGGCGATTGCCGAAGGGCTGGCCTGGCGTATCGTGCAGGGCGATGTGCCGGAAGTGATGGCCGATTGCACCATTTACTCGCTGGATATCGGTTCGCTGCTGGCGGGCACCAAATACCGCGGCGATTTTGAAAAACGGTTTAAGGCGTTGCTGAAACAGCTTGAGCAGGATACCAACAGCATCCTGTTTATCGATGAAATCCATACCATTATCGGCGCTGGCGCGGCGTCGGGCGGACAGGTGGATGCGGCAAATCTGATTAAACCGCTGCTTTCCAGCGGCAAGATCCGAGTGATCGGCTCAACGACCTATCAGGAATTCAGCAATATTTTTGAGAAAGACCGCGCATTAGCACGCCGTTTCCAGAAAATTGATATTACCGAGCCTTCGGTAGAAGAGACGGTGCAAATTATCAACGGCTTGAAACCTAAGTACGAAGCGCACCACGACGTGCGTTATACCGCGAAAGCGGTGCGTGCGGCGGTCGAGCTGGCGGTAAAATATATCAATGACCGCCATCTGCCGGACAAAGCCATTGACGTGATTGACGAAGCGGGCGCTCGGGCGCGTCTGATGCCAGTGAGCAAACGTAAGAAAACGGTCAACGTGGCGGATATTGAGTCCGTAGTGGCGCGAATTGCGCGAATTCCTGAAAAGAGCGTCTCGCAGAGCGATCGCGATACGCTGAAGAACCTGGGCGATCGTCTGAAAATGCTGGTCTTCGGCCAGGATAACGCGATTGAGGCGCTGACCGAAGCTATTAAGATGAGTCGTGCGGGTCTGGGCCATGAGCATAAACCTGTCGGCTCATTCTTGTTCGCCGGGCCAACTGGCGTAGGGAAAACTGAAGTTACGGTACAGCTTTCAAAAGCGTTGGGTATTGAGCTGTTGCGCTTCGATATGTCCGAATATATGGAGCGTCATACGGTGAGCCGTTTGATCGGCGCGCCTCCGGGATACGTCGGTTTCGACCAGGGTGGGCTGCTGACGGATGCGGTGATTAAGCATCCTCATGCGGTGCTGTTGCTGGATGAGATCGAAAAAGCGCACCCGGATGTCTTTAACCTGCTGCTGCAGGTGATGGATAACGGTACGCTGACCGATAACAACGGCCGTAAGGCGGATTTCCGCAACGTGGTGCTGGTGATGACCACCAACGCCGGCGTGCGAGAAACCGAACGTAAATCTATTGGTCTTATTCATCAGGACAACAGTACCGATGCGATGGGCGAGATCAAGAAAGTGTTTACGCCGGAGTTCCGTAACCGTCTCGACAACATTATTTGGTTCGATCATCTGTCTGGCGAGGTGATTCATCAGGTTGTCGATAAGTTTATCGTCGAGTTGCAAGCTCAGTTGGATCAGAAAGGCGTCTCCCTGGAAGTCAGTCAGGAAGCGCGCGACTGGCTGGCGGAAAAGGGCTATGACCGGGCGATGGGCGCACGACCGATGGCGCGTGTGATTCAGGATAACCTGAAAAAACCGCTGGCCAATGAGTTGCTGTTTGGATCGCTGGTTGACGGCGGACAGGTCACCGTCGCGCTGGATAAAGAGAAAAATGCGTTGACGTATGGCTTCCAGAGTGCGCAAAAGCACAAGCCGGAAGCCGCGCATTAATCTTCGTTTCACTGCCGTACAAACCGGGCCTTAGCGCCCGGTTTTTTTATGCCGGCTAATAGTTAGCCTGATGGTGTTGTGCTCGCGGTAGGCGGACAAGGCGCTTGTAAATTGCGTCATCATCCGGTAATCGACGGGGGTTTAATGACTAGTCCTGATATAGGTTGACAGTTTTTTGTCTGTAAAACGCCTGATGAACATCATCGGGCGTTTTGTATTTCAGGGCCAGGTGTGGCCGTTCATGGTTATAAATTGCCACGGACTCTTTTACTATTTCCCGCGCTTGCGCCAGGTCTGCAGGACGCGAGAGTAAAAACTCATTTTTCAGTATCCCGTTTATTCTCTCAGCCAGCGCATTCTGGTAGCAGTCGTAACCATCGGTCATTGAACAGGTTATTCCGTTTCGCTCATGAACTGACTGATAAAGTACCGAACAGTATTGCAGTCCTCTGTCAGAGTGATGTACCAGCGGACCTGTCGTTTTTCTCCGTCTCAGAGCCTGCCTGAATGCCTTTACCACATTTTCTGTCTGCAGGTTTTCCCCGACATGGTAACCCACGATTTTTCTGGAGCAGGCATCGGTGACCAGACTCAGATAGGCCGTGCCGCTGCGTAGTGGAAGGTAAGTAATATCGGCGACCCAGACCTGCTCTGGCTCAAGGGCGGTAACCTGTTCAGGGCCGGGTTTCAGCAGATTAGGATGCCGGTAAAAGCGATGATGGCTGTTGGTGGTTTTGTGATATGCCCGTTTCACGGGTACCAGGAGCCGGTATTCACCCAGCAGATTAAACAGACGGTCCCGTCCGATATTCAGCGTTTTATCGGCCTGCATGTTCAGCATATAGTGCAGTTTACGCGTACCGATTCGCGGCTGACGGCACCGGGTACGGGCAACAAAATCAAGAACCTGAGCATGATGCTCCTGCCGTTTATTACATCTTGTATTGTACTGGTACCACGCCTGTCTGCTGTGCCCCAGGAACTGACATGCACGCGTAACTGTTATTTTGGGGGCCTGACTTTGCGTGAGGACTTGCCGGGCCGCTTTTTTACAACACTTACCCCGTAATCATTTTTCAGGACGTTGATAACGGACTCAAAAAACTCAGCTTTCTGGTTTGCCAGCTCAAGCTGCTCTTCAAGTTCCCTGATTCTTTGCTCGGGTGTCAGCGGGATAGTTGTCTGAGCCACAGGCAGTTTCCTCTTCACCAGGTCAGGAAGTCCGGGTCTCCAGTCAAGCCGGCCATATTTACGCAGCCAGACAAGTACGGTGGAGCGCCCCTGAATGCCATATCGCTGCTGGGCCTGTTTATAGGTCATCTCGCCTTTTTCGACCTGCTCAACGACGGCTATTTTAAAGGATAGAGGATAATCGCGTTGGGTGCGTTTGAACTCAGTCATCATCACGTTCTCCGGATTTAAGTCTGGAACGTGTCAACGCTATTCAGGACGGGTCAATGTGAAAAAAAAGCCCGTACTTTCGTACGAACTCTTTCTTAAATATGGCGGTGAGGGGGGGATTCGAACCCCCGATACGTTGCCGTATACACACTTTCCAGGCGTGCTCCTTCAGCCACTCGGACACCTCACCAAATTGTATTGCTGCCTGACCACTTGGGGGGCAACGGGGCGCTACTATAGGGAGTTGCGCTAAAACGGTCAAGCAGAATTTACATATTCACTGTCGTTTGCTCATGCAATAGACATAATCCCCGCCCAAACTGGCGCGGGGAGGCAAATTAACGCTGTGAATCCAACATTTCGTTGTTTTTCACCACATCCTGCGCTTTGCTGTAGCTTTCGATCAGCAGTTGATAGGCCGGGAATACCTGAGTATAAACGTCGGCCCAGGCGGCGGCGTCTTCACGGTTCCAGGTGCCTTGCAGCTCAGAGGCGACCGCGGCAGTATCCATTGGTACGACGCCAGCCTGTACGATACGCGCCAGGGTGATCTCCTGCGCCATCTTACTGTAGGTGCCGGATGCGTCGATCACGGCAAATACCTTATAACCTTCCGCTACCGCGCTAATGGCCGGGAATGCCATGCACACGCTGGTAATCGTCCCGGCAATGATCAGCGTCTTACGACCCGTCGCTTTTACCGCCTTAACGAAATCTTCGTTATCCCAGGCGTTAATTTCACCTTTGCGCGCAATATACTGCGCATGTGGCGCATTAGCGTGGATCTCCGGGATCAGCGGGCCGTTCGGACCTTGCGGTACGGATGCCGTGGTAATGACCGGCATTTTCGCTAACGTCGCCATCTTCGCCAACGCCGCGGCGCGAGCGCGTAATTCCGGCATTGGCATATCGCCTACGGTCTGGAAAAGACCGCTTTGATGATCGATTAAAAGCATCACGGAATCGTTAACATCAATTACCGGGCGCAAACCATTAAAATTAGCAGGACTTGACATCGTGTTCTCCTTCATGTTTTCAGATTTGGCCAAAACGGCCGGAGTTGAAATCGCGGACTGCTTCTGCGATCTCTTGTTTCGTGTTCATAACAAATGGGCCGTAACCCACAATCGGTTCATTCAGCGGCTCGCCTGATAACAGCAATACGCTGGCGTCGCTGCTGGCCTCAAGGTGCAGCGTTTTCCCTTGCTGGCTCAATACCACCAGTTGCGCTTCGTTGACCGGCGTCGTGCCGTTCACCGTGATATTGCCTTTCAGTACCACCAGCGCGGTGCTCCATCCTTCCGGCTGTGCCAATGTAAGCTGGCGATTGCGTTGCAGGCGCATATCCCAGACATTGAGCGGCGAGAAAGTGTGCGCTGGGCCTTTTGTCTCTTCATAACGCCCTGCGATGACCCGCACGACTCCGGCGTCATCCGGCAACGTAACGGTCGGGATAACATCGTGGGTAATGCTTTGATAACCCGGGGTGGTCATTTTGTCCTTCATGGGAAGGTTAACCCACAACTGCACCATTTCCAGTTCGCCGCCCCGACGGGTAAACGCGTCGGAGTGGAACTCTTCATGCAAAATGCCTGCGCCTGCGGTCATCCACTGAACGTCGCCCGGGCCGATAACGCCGCCGCGACCGGTAGAGTCCCGGTGCTCGACTTCGCCACTATAAACAATCGTCACGGTCTCGAAACCGCGGTGTGGATGCTCTCCAACGCCGCGTTTTTCATTACCCGGCGTAAATGTGTGCGGCCCGGCATAATCCAGCAGCAGGAATGGACTCAACTGCTGCGCATGTGACTGATAAGAAAAGAGTGAACGAACCGGAAATCCATCGCCAACCCAGTGCGGGCGAGGTGCGGTATAGACGCCTGTAATCTGTTTCATGGTGTTCTCCTCAGTGGCGTTGTCTTGATGTGAATAAGCTTATATTCATGACAAAAGGTTCGGTAGTGGCTAAAATGGCTCATACCGTTCCATTAATAGGACAATGTAATGATAAAAACGGATCTCAATGATTTTGCGTGGTTTGTGCATGTGGTCGAAGAGGGTGGGTTTGCCGCGGCGGGGCGTGCGCTTGATGAACCAAAATCAAAACTGAGCCGGCGTATTGCGCAACTGGAGGAACGGCTGGGCGTGCGATTGATTCAGCGAACCACCCGGCAGTTTAACGTTACCGAAGTGGGACAAACATTCTATGAGCACTGTAAAGCGATGCTGGTGGAAGCTCAGGCGGCGCAGGATGCCATTGCCGCATTGCAGGTAGAGCCTCGCGGTATCGTGAAGCTGACCTGCCCGGTGACGCTGCTGCATGTACACATCGGCCCAATGCTGGCGAAATTTATGGCGCGTTATCCTGATGTTTCGCTACAGCTTGAAGCGACCAATCGTCGGGTGGACGTCGTAGGGGAGGGGGTGGATGTGGCGATTCGCGTCAGGCCGCGCCCGTTTGAAGATAGCGACCTGGTGATGCGTGTCCTGGCTGACAGAGGGCATCGCCTGTTTGCCAGCCCGGATCTTATCGCACGGATGGGAATCCCTTCCGCGCCGGCGGAGTTGAGTCATTGGCCAGGGCTAAGTCTTGCATCCGGCAAGCATATCCACCGCTGGGAACTTTACGGCCCGCAGGGCGCACGTGCGGAAGTCCATTTTACCCCGCGTATGATTACTACAGACATGTTGGCGCTACGCGAGGCGGCGATGGCGGGCGTGGGGCTTGTGCAGTTACCTGTCTTAATGGTGAAAGAACAACTGGCCGCCGGTGAACTGGTCGCGGTGCTGGAAGAGTGGGAGCCCCGGCGGGAGGTTATTCATGCTGTGTTCCCATCCCGGCGAGGATTATTACCTTCCGTACGCGCGTTGGTCGATTTTTTGACGGAAGAGTATGCGCGGATGGTGGAAGAGTAACCTGCTCGTCATTCATCGACTTAATGGACGCAAAAAAGGCCGGTTAAACCGACCTTTTATCCAGCCGCCCTTCAGGGCGTGAGGAGACAATTAGCGACTACGGAAGACAATGCGGCCTTTGCTCAGGTCGTACGGGGTCAGCTCAACGGTCACTTTGTCGCCCGTCAGGATGCGGATGTAGTTCTTACGCATTTTACCGGAGATGTGTGCAGTAACCACGTGACCGTTTTCTAACTCTACGCGGAACATGGTATTAGGTAACGTTTCGAGAACGGTACCTTGCATTTCAATATTGTCTTCTTTGGCCATCTAATCCTCTGGGGTATCACTACCATAATTTGAACCGGCAAGATAATGCCGAACTTCTTTTGATAAGTAAAGATTTGTGCGTTTAAAACACAGCAAACCAGGTTTAGCACATGATTCCGCGACACACGACAACGCCGCGTTATACACCTTTTCCCTGATACTACCGCCTGATGTATCGACATAAGCGCAACATATAAGGGAACGGTGAAATAAACGATGGGCGTTACCTGACAACGGGCTGCGGGATAATGAGCTAAACCAATTCTGCGGCAGCAATTATAACACCCCAATAAAAAATGTGCCGAAAACATTCACTTCCGGGGCAAAAATAATGTCCGCGGCACCCAAAAACGGGAGGCCAGCGGCTGTTGACGTAAGCTCGCGAGGTGATCGAGGTAGTCACGACGTGGAATTTCAATGGCGCCGAGCGAGGCGGTATGATTATTAAGTACCTGACAATCAATAAGTTTACCGCCGTGACGGATAAATTCAGCGCAAAAAACCAGCAGTGCGGTTTTGGAAGCATTCTCCTGGCGGCTAAACATCGATTCGCCGCAAAACAGCGCCCCCTGCGAGACGCCATACATCCCGCCGACCAGTTCCCGATCGCGCCACACTTCAATGGAGTGCGCGTGGCCCAATTCATGTAATCGGCGATAGGCTTCCTCAATACCACGCGTTATCCAGGTGCCTTCGTCACGGTGATTGGCGCATCCATCAATGACCCGATCGAAAGCGTAATTGAGCGTCACGCGGTAAGGGGATGCGTTGTGAAAGCGCTTCATGCTGCGACTGAGGTGAAACTTTTCAGGCCACAGCACGGCGCGCGGATCGGGCGACCACCACAGAATCGGGTCGCCCGGCGAAAACCACGGGAAAATCCCGTGCTGGTAGGCCATTAACAACCGGGCAGGGCTGAGATCGCCGCCCAGCGCCAGTAAACCGTTAGGCTCGCGTAAAGCGCCTTCCGGCGAAGGGAAGGCGATAGAATGTCGGGAAAGCTGAACCAGACGCATGACGGCGAAACTCCAGTACGCAAGTCGGATCGTTCAATAATAGCTTACAGACGTTGTTTAAACTGATAATAGCGCCCTTGTCCGGCTAACAATTCTGCATGAGTGCCTCGCTCAATGATGCGCCCGTCGTCCATTACGATGATTTGATCAAAACGGGCCAGGCCGCGCAAACGGTGAGTCACCATCAGGACGGTTTTCTCGCGCATCACATCGGCAAGTAATTCCAGCATTTCGCTCTCGGTGGTCGCATCCAGCCCCTCAGTGGGCTCATCCAACAGCATTAACGGAGCATCATGCAACAGCGCGCGGGCGATGGCCAGACGACGAAGTTCGCCGCCGGATAGCAGGCGACCGCCTTCGCCGAGCCAGCTATTAAGCCCACTATCTTCGAGCAGATTTTCGAGGCCGACGCGACGCAGCATATCGGAAAGGGCTTCGTCGCTGGCATTGGGTGCCGCCAGTAATAAATTATCACGCAGCGTGGCGCTGAACAGGTGGACACGCTGCGGCACCACGCTGATAGTCCGGCGTAAGGCGGATTCGCTCAGCGAGGATAGCGGAAGATCGTTGAGCAGAATTTCGCCTTGTTGCGGGTCCCAGGCGCGGGTGAGTAGCTGCAACAGCGTTGATTTTCCGCAGCCGGTACGCCCCAGAATAGCGACATGCTCGCCAGGATTAGCCTGTAATGAGAGGGCATTGAGCGCATTAATCGGCTGGTCGGGATAACGAAACGAAACGTCCCGCAGGGTGAGTGTGACCTTTTCCGGCGCGGGAGTTTCTGCCTGCGGAAAGGTCACCTCCGGTTTTTGCTCCGTTAATTCAGTGATACGAAGCGCAGAGGCGATAACCTGCCCCAGATGCTGGAATGCGCCGGTAACGGGCGCAAGTGCCTCGAAAGCCGCCAGCGCGCAGAAGACAAACAGCGCGATGAGCGCGCCGGGCTGCGTATTGCCGCCAACGCCGCCGGAGGCCATCCACAACATTAACATCACCGCCAGCGCGCCAATCAGCAGCATTAACGCCTGCGATAAGGCGGTCAGTTCAGACTGTCGGCGTTGGGCCTCATGCCATTGTAATTCGGTGGCTTCCATTTGCGCCCGATAGCGTTTGCTGGCGCCAAAAATGGTGAGTTCCGCCTGGCCCTGTAACCATGACGTGAGCTGTTGGCGATACTGACCTCGTAGATGCGTCAGATTTTGGCCGGTATTTTTGCCGGCGCGATAAAACACCGGCGGCATAATAAACAGCGTCAACAGCATAATGCCGCCCAGCGTGATCGCCAGCGTCACGTCGAGAACGCTAAGCCCCAGGGTGACAATCATAATCACTACAAAAGCGCCGACCAGCGGGGAGATGACGCGCAAATAGAGATGATCCAGCGTGTCGACGTCGGCAACGATGCGGTTCAGCAGTTCACCTTGCTGATATCGTGCCAGACCCGCGGGGGAGAGCGGTAGAAGTTTGCTGAAGGTGTAAATACGCAGATGTTGCAGCACGCGGAACGTGGCGTCATGACTTACCAGACGTTCAAAATAACGACCGGCGGTACGGGTAATGGCCGCGCCGCGCACGCCGGCTGCCGGGAGCATATAGTTAAAACTGTAAATTCCCGCGAAGCCTGCGATAGCGGACGCGGACAGGAACCAGCCGGAAAGCGTCAGCAGCCCGATACTGGCAAGCAGGGTCAGGATTGCCAGCGCAATTCCCAGCGTTAGCATCCATTTGTGGCGTTTATAAAGCGTCAGATAAGGGAGTAGCGCGCGCATTTAAATATCCTCCTGACGGTGAGCCAATAACGTCGCAAAAGCGCCGTTGGCGGCGCTGAGTTCGGCATAACTGCCTTGTTCGACAATCGCGCCATCTTGCATAACCCAGATAGCGTCCCAGTCGGCGAGATCTTCCAACTGATGCGTCACCATTAATGTGGTCTGGCGTTTTGACGCCGCTTTTAACGCCTGCATGACGCGTTGCTCGCTGTGAGCGTCCAGGCTTGCCGCCGGTTCATCCAGCAGTAGCAGTTGACAGGGATTAAGTAGCGCACGGGCGACCGCTACACGCTGTGCCTGGCCGACGGAAAGTCTGCTGGCATGATTGCCGAGCGGGGTGTCTACTCCCTGCGGCAGCAGCGGTAAAAACTCGCTTACCCATGCGGCGTCAAGCGCGGCATAAAGTTCCTGCTCGCTGGCGTCCGGGCGCGCCAGTAATACATTTTCGCGTAGCGTCGCCGCAGGTAATTGCGGGTTTTGTCCGACCCAGGAGAGATGCTGGCGCCAGGATTCCGGCGAGAGATCGCGAAGCTCGACACCGTTAATACGCAAAGATCCCTGATAGGAGAGAAAACCGGATAATACATTCAACAGAGAGCTTTTACCGGAACCGCTGCGTCCTACCAGGACGGCGCGTTCTCCTGCCGCTAATGAGAAATTCAGCGGCCCGGCAAGCGTTTTGCCTTCTGGCGAGGTGATAATAAGATTGACTGCGTCAATGGTTACAGGTTCGTTTTCCGCCAGCTCAACTTCGCCGCGCGCCGGGTGGGCGAGGGGTGTTTCCAGAAATGTCTTCAGACTATCCGCCGCGCCAACCGCCTGCGCCTTAGCATGATAAAACGTGCCGAGGTCGCGTAACGGCTGGAAAAACTCCGGCGCGAGGATCAAAGCGAGGAACCCGGCGGCGAGCGTCACACCAGTACCGTAATGACCAAAGTTCAGCTCGCCCAGGTAAGAGAAGCCAAAATAAACGGCGACCAGCGCAATAGAAAGCGAGGTGAAAAACTCCAGCACGCCGGAAGATAAAAAGGCGAGGCGCAGTACTTCCATCGTGCGTTGACGAAAATCCTGCGATGCTGCGCGAATGTTCTCGGTTTCCGCTTCTCCACGACCGAAAATTCGCAGCGTTTCCATCCCGCGCAGACGGTCAAGAAAATGGCCGCTTAGCCGGGCAAGCGCCAGGAAATTGCGGCGGTTGGCGTCAGCCGCGCCCATTCCCACCATCGCCATAAATAGGGGAATGAGCGGGGCAGTGCCCAGCAGAATCAGCGCCGCCGCCCAATTTGACGGGAAAATCGCCGCCACGATTAAGAGCGGTACGCAAACGGCAAGCGCCATTTGCGGCAGATAGCGCGCATAATAGTCATGCATATCGTCAATCTGTTCCAACACCAGCGTCGCCCAGCTACCGGCGGGCTTGCCCTGAATCCAGGCAGGGCCGGCTTGCTGCAGACGATCCAACACCTGACGGCGGATCTCAAAGCGAATATGTTGTCCGGCATGAAAACCGACGCGCTCGCGCAACCACACCACCCAGGCGCGAAGGACAAAGACCAGTATCAGCAGGATAAAAGGGAGCAACAGCGCTTCCCGTGGAATGTTCTCCATGATCATATGTTGCAGGATACGCGCCATGATCCAGGCCTGAGCGACAATTAATACGCCACTCATGAATCCCAACAGGCGGGAAATATTCAACCACCGTTGGGAGATTACGCTTTGCTGTTTTAACCAGCGGGTCAGCTCTTTTTGACGGGTTTTATTCATTGCACGCTTAGCAGGTGAGTTATTAGAATTTCAGGCAGGGGCAATGTTACAACGACGCAAAAATAAAGGCGACTTATAGTCGCCTTTTTTACTTTTGTTACTGATTTGTAAAAACTATTTGCTCGCGTCGGCCAGACCATCGAGATAGCGTTCAGCATCCAGCGCCGCCATACAGCCCGTACCTGCAGAGGTGATCGCCTGACGGTAAATATGATCCATAACGTCACCCGCCGCGAATACGCCAGGGATGCTGGTTTGTGTGGCGTTGCCATGGGTGCCGGACTGAACTTTGATATAACCATTTTCCAGCTCAAGCTGGCCTTCGAAGAGCGCCGTGTTTGGGCTATGACCGATGGCTACGAAAAGTCCGGCGATGTCCAGCGTCTCGATATTATCGCTCTGCTGCGTGTCGCGAAGACGCAGACCGGTGACGCCCATCTGATCGCCGGTCACTTCTTCCAGCGTCCGGTTGGTGTGCAGGATGATATTGCCATTTTCGACTTTATCCATCAGGCGCTTAATGAGGATTTTTTCAGCGCGGAAACCGTCACGGCGATGGATAAGGTGCACTTCCGAAGCGATGTTGGACAGATAAAGCGCTTCTTCAACTGCGGTGTTACCGCCGCCGATCACCGCCACTTTCTGGTTGCGGTAGAAGAAACCGTCGCAGGTTGCGCAGGCGGAAACGCCGCGCCCTTTAAAGGCTTCTTCCGATGGCAGCCCCAGATAGCGCGCGGAAGCGCCGGTCGCAATGATCAACGCATCGCAAGTGTACTCTGCGCTGTCACCTGTCAGACGGAACGGACGATTTTGCAGATCCACTTTGTTGATGTGATCAAAAATTATCTCGGTTTCAAATTTTGCCGCATGTTCATGCATGCGTTCCATCAGCAGCGGGCCGGTCAAATCGTTTGGATCGCCGGGCCAGTTTTCCACTTCCGTCGTGGTAGTCAGTTGACCGCCTTTTTCCATACCGGTAATAAGTACTGGCTGTAAATTTGCGCGCGCGGCATACACCGCCGCGGTATATCCCGCCGGTCCTGAGCCCAGAATAAGCAGCTTACTGTGTTTGGTCGTGCCCATGAGATCCCCATAGTTGTTGGCAGACAATGAGCAGAATTGTAGGGAATTTACAGACGTAAAAAAAGAGCATAACGATTTTGTTAACAATATGTGTAATAGCATGAACCGATGAACGACCGGGACAGCGACGTTATCATCACAAATTTTACTTGAAATCGGTAACTTATAAGGTGACGAAATGACAGTTTACCGCCCTCTCTAATGAATAACTGGCATGTTGTACTAAAAATCGATGTTTTGCTTTGACAATCACCTGCTGTTTTGCGAAAACATTCGAGGAAGAAAAAAACTGTGTTATGTATGTGCTGCATAATCATGCATGTAAATACCATGTTTACCGGGCTAGTGAAATCTACGCATGGCGTGGACAGACGCCATTCGTGATGTCGATAGCTGCCGCGAGGCAACGGTCTTCTCACCATAGACCAGGCATTGCGCGCCGTTAATCCCTCTGGGTTTCGGTCTATTGTGATGGGCAGCGACTCTGAACAGTGATGTGAGTAGAGTCAGGCAGGAGTAGGGAAGGAATACAGAGAGACAATAATAATGGTAGATAGCAAGAAGCGCCCTGGCAAAGATCTCGACCGTATCGATCGTAACATTCTTAATGAACTGCAAAAGGATGGGCGTATTTCCAACGTCGAGCTTTCTAAACGAGTAGGGCTTTCGCCGACACCTTGCCTTGAGCGTGTGCGTCGGCTGGAGCGACAGGGGTTTATCCAGGGCTATACGGCGCTGTTGAACCCGCATTATCTGGATGCGTCACTTCTGGTATTCGTTGAGATTACCTTAAATCGCGGCGCGCCGGATGTGTTTGAACAGTTTAATGCCGCCGTGCAAAAGCTTGAAGAGATTCAGGAGTGTCATTTGGTTTCCGGCGATTTCGACTACCTGTTGAAAACCCGTGTACCGGATATGTCAGCGTATCGAAAACTATTGGGAGAGACGTTGCTGCGCTTGCCAGGTGTGAACGACACCCGAACTTACGTAGTGATGGAAGAGGTAAAACAGAGTAATCGTCTGGTTATTAAGACACGCTAACACGGAACAGGTGCAAAATCGCCGTAGTTTGATTACACTCCTGTTAATCCATACAGCAACAGTGCCGGGGCAACCCGGTGCTGTTGTCCGTTTTAGCATCGGGCGGGAAAAGCCTGGAACCTGGAGAGCCTTTTTTGAGCCAGGAATATACTGAAGACAAAGACGTCACATTGACGAAGTTAAGCAGCGGGCGCCGACTTCTGGAAGCGTTGTTGATACTTATTGCCCTTTTTGCCGTCTGGCTGATGGCGGCCTTGTTGAGCTTTAACCCTTCGGACCCCAGTTGGTCGCAAACCGCCTGGCATGAACCCATCCATAATTTAGGCGGCGCGCCGGGCGCGTGGCTGGCCGATACACTGTTCTTTATTTTTGGCGTAATGGCCTACACTATCCCTGTCATTATTGTCGGCGGGTGTTGGTTTGCGTGGCGTCATCAGTCTACGGATGATTACATCGACTATTTTGCTGTGTCGCTACGCCTTATCGGCGTGCTGGCGCTGATTCTCACTTCCTGCGGTCTGGCGGCCATTAATGCCGACGATATCTGGTATTTCGCCTCTGGCGGCGTAATTGGCAGCCTGTTAAGCACCACGCTGCAGCCGTTGTTGCATAGTAGCGGCGGAACGATAATGCTTCTCTGTATTTGGGCTGCCGGGCTGACGCTCTTTACCGGTTGGTCCTGGGTTAGTATCGCCGAAAAATTAGGCGGCTGGTTGCTTAATATACTGACCTTCGCCAGCAACCGTACCCGGCGTGATGATACGTGGGTTGACGACGAAGAGTATGATGACGAATACGATGAAGAAACCGACGGTGTGCAGCGTGAATCTCGCCGGGCGCGTATTTTGCGCGGCGCGTTGGCGCGTCGTAAGCGACTGGCTGAAAAATTCAGCAATCCACGGGGCCGTCAGACCGATGCCGCGCTCTTTTCCGGCAAACGGATGGATGATGACGAGGACATTCAGTATAGCGCACGCGGCGTCGCTGCCGATCCCGACGACGTTCTGTTTTCGGGCAACCGTGCGACGCAGCCGGAATATGATGAATATGATCCGCTGTTAAACGGCCATTCTGTCACCGAACCGGTTGCCGCCGCTGCGGCAGCAACCGCCGTCACCCAGACGTGGGCAGCGTCCGCCGATCCCATAATGCAAACGCCGCCCATGCCGGGGGCTGAGCCGGTTGTCGCGCAACCGACCGTGGAGTGGCAGCCCGTACCGGGGCCGCAAACCGGCGAGCCGGTTATCGCGCCTGCGCCGGAGGGGTATCAGCCGCATCCGCAATATGCTCAACCGCAGGAGGCGCAAAGTGCGCCGTGGCAGCAACCTGTGCCTGTCGCTTCCGCGCCGCAATACGCCGCGACGCCAGCGACCGCAGCAGAGTATGACTCTCTTGCGCCGCAGGAAACACAGCCGCAATGGCAGGCGCCGGATGCCGAACAACACTGGCAGCCGGAGCCGACCCATCAGCCGACGCCGGTTTATCAGCCGGAGCCGATAGCGGCTGAACCTTCCCACATGCCGCCGCCGGTTATCGAACAGCCGGTTGCCACCGAGCCTGAACCTGTCATAGAAGAGACCAGACCCGCCCGTCCTCCGCTTTACTATTTTGAAGAGGTGGAAGAGAAACGCGCCCGTGAGCGCGAACAACTGGCGGCATGGTATCAACCGATTCCGGAGCCGGTAAAAGAGAACGTGCCGGTCAAACCTACGGTATCTGTCGCGCCATCCATACCGCCAGTGGAAGCGGTAGCCGCCGCCGCGTCGCTTGACGCAGGTATTAAGAGTGGCGCTCTGGCAGCAGGCGCCGCGGCCGCTGCGCCTGCATTTGGTCTGGCTACCGGCGGCGCGCCGCGTCCGCAGGTGAAAGAGGGGATTGGTCCGCAACTGCCGCGTCCGAACCGCGTTCGCGTGCCGACCCGACGGGAACTGGCGTCGTACGGTATTAAGCTGCCGTCACAGAGGATTGCAGAAGAAAAAGCCCGCGAGGCGGAGCGCAATCAGTACGAGACGGGCGCGCAGCTAACCGATGAAGAAATAGATGCAATGCATCAGGACGAGTTAGCCCGTCAGTTTGCGCAGTCGCAGCAGCATCGTTATGGTGAGACGTATCAGCATGATACTCAACAGGCAGAAGATGACGATACCGCTGCGGAAGCTGAATTAGCCCGCCAGTTTGCCGCTTCGCAACAGCAGCGATATTCCGGCGAGCAACCCGCTGGCGCGCAGCCGTTCTCACTGGACGATCTGGATTTCTCGCCAATGAAAGTATTGGTTGATGAAGGTCCGCACGAACCGCTGTTCACGCCGAGTGTCATGCCCGAATCAACGCCTGTTCAGCAGCCGGTAGCACCGCAGCCGCAGTATCAACAGCCGCAACAGCCGGTAGCGCCGCAGCCGCAGTATCAGCAGCCGCAACAGCCGGTAGCGCCGCAGCCACAGTATCAGCAGCCGCAGCAGCCGGTAGCGCCGCAGCCACAGTATCAGCAGCCGCAACAGCCGGTAGCGCCGCAGCCACAGTATCAGCAGCCGCAGCAGCCGGTAGCGCCGCAGCCGCAGTATCAGCAGCCGCAACAGCCGGTAGCGCCGCAGCCGCAGTATCAGCAGCCGCAACAGCCGACAGCGCCGCAAGACAGCCTGATTCACCCGCTGTTGATGCGTAACGGCGACAGTCGTCCATTACAGCGTCCGACGACGCCGCTGCCTTCGTTAGATCTTCTGACGCCGCCGCCGAGCGAAGTTGAACCGGTAGATACCTTTGCGCTGGAGCAAATGGCGCGTCTGGTTGAAGCGCGTCTGGCGGATTTCCGCATTAAAGCTGATGTGGTGAACTATTCGCCAGGCCCGGTCATTACTCGCTTTGAACTGAATCTGGCCCCGGGCGTTAAAGCGGCGCGTATCTCCAACCTTTCCCGGGATCTGGCGCGCTCATTGTCAACGGTAGCCGTACGCGTTGTGGAGGTCATTCCAGGCAAACCTTACGTAGGGTTGGAATTGCCGAACAAGAAACGGCAAACCGTTTATCTGCGCGAAGTGTTGGATAACGCCAAATTCCGCGAGAATCCGTCGCCGCTTACCGTGGTGTTAGGTAAGGATATCGCGGGCGATCCGGTAGTGGCGGATCTGGCGAAAATGCCTCACCTGCTGGTGGCCGGTACGACCGGTTCCGGTAAGTCGGTCGGAGTTAACGCCATGATCCTCAGTATGCTGTATAAAGCGCAGCCGGAAGACGTTCGCTTTATCATGATCGACCCGAAAATGTTAGAACTCTCGGTCTATGAGGGTATACCGCATCTGCTGACAGAAGTTGTTACCGACATGAAAGACGCGGCTAACGCGTTACGCTGGAGCGTCAATGAGATGGAGCGTCGCTATAAGCTGATGTCCGCGCTCGGCGTGCGTAATCTGGCTGGGTATAACGAGAAAATCGCCGAAGCGGCCCGCATGGGGCGTCCGATTCCGGACCCGTACTGGAAGCCGGGTGACAGTATGGATGTTCAGCATCCGGTTCTGGAAAAACTGCCGTATATCGTGGTACTGGTTGATGAATTTGCCGACCTGATGATGACCGTCGGTAAAAAAGTTGAAGAGCTGATCGCGCGTCTGGCGCAGAAAGCGCGCGCCGCGGGGATTCACCTGGTACTGGCGACGCAGCGTCCGTCGGTCGATGTGATTACTGGTTTAATTAAAGCCAACATTCCAACCCGTATCGCTTTTACCGTATCCAGTAAGATCGACTCCCGCACCATTCTTGATCAGGGTGGCGCTGAGTCGTTATTGGGAATGGGGGACATGCTCTACTCCGGACCAAACTCTACTATGCCGGTACGTGTCCATGGGGCGTTTGTGCGTGACCAGGAAGTCCATGCGGTGGTGCAGGACTGGAAAGCTCGAGGTCGTCCGCAATATGTGGATGGCATTACCTCCGACAGCGAAAGCGAAGGTGGCGGTGGCGGTTTTGACGGCGGCGAAGAATTAGATGCGCTATTCGATCAGGCCGTTAATTTCGTCACCCAGAAGCGTAAAGCGTCCATTTCCGGCGTTCAGCGTCAGTTCCGCATCGGCTATAACCGTGCGGCGCGTATTATCGAACAGATGGAAGCGCAGGGTATTGTCAGCGCTCAGGGGCATAACGGTAATCGTGAAGTGCTGGCTCCGCCGCCTTTTGAGTAAACCTGTAAGCCGGATGGCGCTGTGCAGGCTGCCATCCGGCAACAAAATTCAGTATTTTCTTCTTTCCTCATGCTGATTTTTGGCCTGGAATAGAAAGCAAAAGGAGCTCCTGGTCGGGAGTGTCGAAACCTGAGGAATAATGATGAAAAAAATGGCAATCGCCTGTGCATTACTTTCAAGCGTTGTAGCCAGCAGCGTATGGGCTGACGCCGCCAGCTCTCTGAAAAGCCGTCTGGATAAAGTGAGCAGCTTTCATGCCACCTTTACTCAAAAAGTCACCGATGGCAGCGGTGCCGCGGTGCAGGAGGGACAGGGTGATTTATGGGTTAAGCGGCCAAATCTATTCAACTGGCATATGACGCAACCTGACGAGAGTATTCTGGTTTCTGACGGCAAAACGTTATGGTTCTATAACCCGTTTGTAGAACAGGCTACCGCCACGTGGTTGAAAGATGCCACCGGAAATACACCGTTTATGCTGATTGCCCGCAACCAGGCCAGCGACTGGCAGCAGTATAATATTAAGCAGGATGGCGATAATTTTGTGCTGACGCCGAAAGCCAGCAACGGCAATCTGAAACAGTTCACCATCAATGTGGGACGCGACGGGACTATCCACCAGTTTAGCGCCGTAGAACAAGACGATCAGCGTAGCGCCTATCAGCTAAAATCCCAGCAAAACGGCGCTATTGATCCGTCAAAATTTACGTTTACTCCGCCGCAAGGGGTAACGATAGACGACCAACGTAAGTAGAGGCGATGAGTGAGCAATCTGTCGCTCGATTTTTCTGATAATACGTTTCAACCGCTGGCCGCGCGAATGCGGCCGGAAAATTTAGCGCAGTATATCGGCCAGCAGCATTTGCTGGCCGCAGGTAAGCCGTTGCCTCGCGCTATTGAGGCCGGGCATCTGCACTCCATGATTTTATGGGGGCCGCCAGGGACGGGGAAAACCACGCTCGCTGAAGTGATCGCCCGCTACGCCAGCGCCGATGTCGAGCGTATTTCCGCCGTCACTTCTGGGGTAAAAGAGATTCGCGAAGCTATCGAGCGCGCCCGCCAGAATCGTAATGCCGGTCGCCGTACCATCCTGTTTGTCGATGAAGTGCATCGCTTTAACAAAAGCCAGCAGGACGCCTTTTTACCGCATATCGAAGATGGCACTATCACCTTTATCGGCGCGACCACGGAAAATCCCTCTTTTGAGCTGAACTCGGCGCTCTTGTCGCGAGCGCGGGTCTATTTGCTGAAATCGTTGACCACTGACGATATTGAGCAAGTACTGGACCAGGCGATGCAGGACAAAACGCGTGGTTACGGCGATCAGGATATCGTGTTACCGGATGAGACACGGCGAGCGATTGCTGAGCTGGTCAATGGCGACGCGCGGCGCGCCTTAAATACGCTGGAAATGATGGCCGATATGGCGGAGGCGGATGATAGCGGCAAACGCGTTTTATTGCCCTCCTTGTTGACCGAGATCGCCGGCGAGCGCAGCGCGCGTTTTGATAACAAAGGCGATCGCTTCTACGATCTTATTTCCGCCTTACATAAATCAGTGCGCGGCAGCGCGCCGGATGCCGCCCTCTATTGGTATGCCCGTATCATTACCGCGGGAGGCGATCCGCTGTACGTGGCGCGTCGCTGCCTGGCGATTGCCTCGGAAGATGTGGGTAATGCCGATCCGCGCGCGATGCAGGTCGCTATTGCCGCGTGGGATTGTTTCACCCGCGTTGGTCCGGCTGAAGGCGAAAGGGCGATCGCGCAGGCTATCGTTTATCTCGCCTGCGCGCCGAAGAGCAACGCCGTCTATACCGCCTTTAAGGCTGCGCTGGCCGACGCGCGCGAACGTCCTGATTATGACGTTCCTGTCCATCTGCGTAATGCGCCAACCAAACTGATGAAAGAGATGGGTTATGGCCAGGAGTACCGCTATGCCCACGATGAGCCCAATGCCTATGCTGCGGGTGAAGTGTACTTCCCGCCGGAAATCGCGCAAACGCGCTATTATCATCCGACAAATCGTGGTCTGGAAGGCAAGATTGGCGAAAAGCTCGCCTGGCTGGCTGAACAGGATCAAAATAGCCCCACAAAACGCTACCGCTAGTGTAAACGTTGCGGTAAGGTTATCTCTAAATATGATGCTCCAGGTATCATGGCGTTGATGATGAATCTCGTTATGCCTGATAGCACGTTGCTTATGAGGTCCGCAGGTATAGCGCAATGGATGCGTTGTTGCTGTCGTCGGTCAGGTAAGGCGAAAACGTCGCTATTACGTAAACGTGGTTTACGTTCATCAATACAATCAGAGGCGATCATCAATTGATCGCGTTTCCTTTTATTATTCGATAAGCACAGGATAAGCATGCTCGATCCCAATCTGCTGCGTAATGAGCCAGACGCAGTCGCTGAAAAACTGGCACGCCGGGGCTTTAAGCTGGATGTAGATAAGCTGCGCGCTCTTGAAGAGCGTCGTAAAGTTTTGCAGGTCAACACGGAAAACCTGCAGGCGGAGCGTAATTCTCGATCGAAATCCATCGGCCAGGCGAAAGCGCGCGGGGAAGATATCGAGCCTTTACGCCTGGAAGTGAATAAACTGGGCGAAGAGCTGGATGCGGCGAAAGCCGAGCTGGATACCTTGCTGGCGGAGATCCGCAATATCGCGCTGACCATCCCAAACCTGCCTGCGGATGAAGTGCCGGTAGGTAAAGATGAAAACGACAACGTTGAAGTCAGCCGCTGGGGTACCCCGCGTGAGTTTGATTTTGAAATCCGCGATCACGTCACCTTAGGGGAAATGCACTCCGGCCTCGACTTTGCCGCCGCGGTTAAGCTGACCGGCTCCCGTTTTGTAGTGATGAAAGGACAGATTGCGCGTATGCATCGCGCATTGTCGCAGTTCATGTTGGATCTGCATACGGAACAGCACGGCTATAGCGAAAACTACGTGCCGTATCTGGTTAACCACGACACGCTGTATGGCACCGGTCAACTGCCGAAATTCGCAGGCGATTTGTTCCATACCCGTCCGCTGGAAGAAGAAGCAGACAGCAGCAACTATGCTTTGATCCCGACGGCGGAGGTTCCGCTGACCAATCTGGTACGCGATGAAATCATCGACGAAGATCAGCTGCCAATTAAAATGACGGCGCATACGCCTTGTTTCCGTTCTGAAGCAGGTTCTTATGGTCGTGATACCCGTGGCCTGATTCGTATGCATCAGTTTGACAAAGTGGAAATGGTGCAGATCGTTCGCCCGGAAGATTCTATGGCTGCGTTGGAAGAGATGACCGGTCACGCGGAAAAAGTGCTCCAGCTACTGGGACTGCCGTACCGTAAAATTATTCTGTGCACTGGTGATATGGGCTTCGGCGCCTGCAAAACCTATGACCTCGAAGTCTGGGTTCCGGCGCAGAATACCTACCGCGAGATCTCTTCCTGCTCTAACGTCTGGGACTTCCAGGCGCGTCGTATGCAGGCACGCTGTCGCAGCAAGTCCGACAAAAAGACCCGTCTGGTCCATACCCTGAATGGTTCTGGTCTGGCGGTAGGTCGTACCCTGGTGGCCGTGATGGAAAACTATCAGCAGGCTGATGGTCGCATTGAAGTGCCGGAAGTATTACGTCCGTACATGAACGGACTGGAATATATCGGCTAATCCTCGCTTTCTCTTCTTCTAAAAAGCGCCTTCGGGCGCTTTTTTTATGCCAGTTTGATACCGGACAATAATCCCTACCCTATTAGGGGTAATACTGATTTCGAATGAAGGTCAGTTTTTAACGCTATTTTTCTATTTTTTCGATATATATCAGACTTTATAGCGACGTTATCGCTATATAAAATTCTATACATCGTTTTATTGTTTTTTTATTGTGAGCAGCAGAGTGAGCCCTTATGAAAACTAAGATCCCTGATGCCGTGCTGGCAGCCGAGGTGAGCCGTCGTGGTTTAGTCAAAACCACCGCGATAGGCGGCCTGGCGATGGCCAGTAGCGCATTTACCCTGCCATTTACCCGCATCGCTAACGCCGCAGAGGCGATAAGCCCGGCGAAAACCGGCGAGAAAGTCGTCTGGAGCGCCTGTACGGTAAACTGTGGCAGCCGTTGTCCGCTACGTATGCATGTTGTGGATGGCGAAATCAAATATGTAGAAACGGATAATACCGGAAACGATGATTACGATGGCCTGCACCAGGTTCGCGCCTGCCTGCGCGGTCGTTCTATGCGTCGTCGCGTCTATAACCCGGATCGGCTCAAGTATCCGATGAAGCGCGTCGGCGCGCGCGGCGAAGGTAAATTTGAGCGTATTAGCTGGGACGAAGCCTACGATATCATTGCTACCAATATGCAGCGTCTTATCAAAGAGTATGGCAACGAGTCCATTTATCTGAACTATGGCACGGGTACGCTGGGCGGCACTTTGACACGTTCATGGCCGCCAGGAAAAACGCTGGTCGCCCGTCTGATGAACTGCTGCGGCGGTTATCTTAATCACTACGGTGATTACTCTTCCGCGCAAATCGCAGCGGGTCTGAATTACACCTATGGCGGCTGGGCGGATGGCAATAGTCCATCCGACATTGAAAACAGTAAGCTGGTGGTGTTGTTTGGTAATAACCCTGGCGAAACCCGCATGAGCGGGGGCGGTGTAACGTATTATCTTGAACAGGCGCGGCAGAAATCAAACGCGCGGATGATCATTATCGATCCTCGTTACACCGACACCGGCGCCGGTCGCGAAGATGAGTGGATTCCGATTCGTCCAGGTACCGATGCGGCGCTGGTCAATGGTCTGGCATATGTCTTAATCACCGAGAACATGGTCGATCAGCCGTTCCTGGACAAATATTGCGTCGGTTATGACGAAAAAACCTTGCCTGCCAGCGCGCCGAAAAACGGTCACTACAAAGCCTATATTCTGGGCCAGGGTAAAGACGGTATCGCGAAGACGCCGGAGTGGGCGGCGCAAATTACCGGTATCCCGGCGGATCGCATTATTAAGCTGGCGCGAGAAATCGGCAGCGCTAAACCCGCCTATATTTGCCAGGGGTGGGGACCACAACGTCATGCTAATGGAGAAATCGCCACGCGCGCCATCTCAATGCTGGCGATCCTGACGGGTAATGTTGGGATTAACGGCGGTAACAGCGGCGCGCGCGAAGGGTCTTATGCCCTGCCATTTGAACGTATGCCCACGTTAGAAAACCCGGTTGAAACCAGCATCTCCATGTTTATGTGGACCGATGCCATTGAACGCGGCCCGGAAATGACGGCGCTGCGTGATGGCGTGCGGGGGAAAGATAAGCTGGACGTGCCGATCAAAATGATCTGGAACTATGCTGGCAACTGTTTGATTAACCAGCACTCTGAGATTAACCGCACCCACGAAATCCTGCAGGATGACAAGAAATGCGAAATGATCGTCGTTATCGACTGTCATATGACATCGTCGGCAAAATACGCCGATATTCTGTTGCCTGATTGCACTGCTTCTGAGCAGATGGACTTTGCGCTGGATGCCTCCTGCGGAAACATGTCTTACGTTATCTTCACTGACCAGGCGATTAAACCGCGCTTCGAGTGTAAGACGATTTATGAGATGACCAGCGAACTGGCGAAACGTCTTGGCGTGGAACAACAGTTTACCGAAGGACGGACGCAAGAAGAGTGGATGCGTCATCTGTACGAACAGTCGCGTAAATCCATTCCGAATCTGCCCACCTTTGAGGAGTTCCGTAAGCAAGGCATCTTCAAACAGCGTGACCCCGAAGGCCACCATGTCGCCTATAAAGACTTCCGCGAAGATCCGCAAGCGAATCCACTTACAACGCCATCGGGCAAGATTGAAATCTATTCACAGGCGTTGGCGGATATCGCCGCCACCTGGGAGCTGCCGGAAGGCGACGTGATCGATCCATTACCGATCTACACGCCAGGTTTTGAAAACTATAACGATCCGCTAACGGATAAATTCCCGCTGCAATTGACGGGTTTCCACTATAAAGCGCGTGTGCATTCCACTTATGGCAACGTAGACGTACTGAAAGCCGCCTGTCGCCAGGAAATGTGGATTAACCCAATGGATGCGCAGAAACGCGGTATCAACAATGGCGATAAAGTCCGCATCTTCAACGATCGCGGCGAAGTACATATCGAGGCTAAAGTGACGCCGCGCATGATGCCGGGCGTGGTCGCCCTGGGAGAAGGCGCATGGTATGACCCGGATGCAAAACGCGTGGATCAGGGCGGATGTATTAACGTACTGACGACCCAACGTCCTTCTCCGCTGGCGAAGGGGAACCCGTCACATACGAACCTCGTTCAGGTTGAAAAGGCGTAAGGAGTAACCGATGACAACCCAGTATGGATTTTTTATTGATTCCAGCCGTTGCACCGGTTGCAAAACCTGCGAACTGGCCTGCAAGGACTACAAAGATTTGACCCCGGATGTCAGCTTCCGCCGCATTTATGAGTATGCAGGCGGTGACTGGCAGGAAGATAACGGCGTCTGGCACCAGAACGTCTTTGCCTATTATCTCTCTATTTCATGCAACCACTGTGAAGACCCGGCCTGTACCAAAGTCTGCCCGAGCGGCGCGATGCACAAGCGCGATGACGGTTTTGTGGTGGTGAACGAAGAGGTCTGTATCGGTTGCCGCTACTGCCACATGGCCTGCCCGTACGGCGCGCCGCAATACAACGCGGCCAAAGGTCATATGACCAAGTGCGACGGCTGTTATGACCGGGTGGCGGAAGGCAAGAAACCGATCTGCGTCGAATCCTGTCCGCTGCGGGCGCTGGACTTTGGTCCTATCGACGAGCTGCGTAAAAAACACGGTGAGCTGGCTGCCGTCGCGCCGTTGCCGCGCGCGCATTTCACGAAGCCGAATATTGTGATTAAACCCAACGCCAACAGCCGCCCGACCGGGGACACCACCGGTTATCTGGCCAATCCGAAGGAGGTATAAGATGGGAAGTGGATGGCATGAATGGCCGTTGATGATCTTCACGGTCTTTGGTCAGTGCGTGGCCGGTGGTTTTATTGTTCTGGCTCTGGCGCTGATGAAGGGCGACCTGCGCGCGGAAACGCAGCAGCGGGTGATCGCCTGTATGTTTGGTCTGTGGGTGCTGATGGGGATTGGCTTTATCGCCTCGATGCTGCATCTGGGCTCGCCGATGCGCGCGTTTAACTCGCTTAACCGCGTAGGTGCTTCCGCACTGAGCAATGAAATTGCCAGCGGCTCGGTGTTTTTTGCGGTCGGCGGGATTGGCTGGTTGCTGGCGGTACTGAAAAAGCTGCCGCCGGCACTGCGCACACTCTGGCTGATTATCACGATGGTACTGGGCGTCGTCTTCGTCTGGATGATGGTACGCGTCTATAACAGCATCGATACAGTACCGACCTGGTATAGCGTCTGGACGCCGCTGGGCTTCTTCCTGACGCTCTTTATGGGGGGCCCGCTACTGGGTTATCTGCTGCTGCGCATCGCGGGCGTGAACGGTTGGGCGATGCGTCTGTTGCCTGCGGTGTCGGTGCTGGCGCTGGTGGTTATTGCCATTATGGTGGCCATGCAGGGCGCGGAACTGGCGACGATTCACAGTTCCATTCAGCAGGCGTCTGCTCTGGTACCGGATTATGGTTCGCTGATGGCCTGGCGTATGGTGCTGCTTGCGGCGGCGTTGTGCTGCTGGATTGTGCCACAGTTAAAAGGGTATCAACCTGCGGTACCGTTGCTCTCTGTCGCCTTCATTCTGATGCTGGCGGGGGAATTGATTGGCCGCGGCGTATTCTATGGGCTGCATATGACCGTGGGCATGGCGGTAGCCAGCTAACGCGTTGACGCGCATTCGGCCTGCAGAACGTGCAGGCCGAATACGCCTTTAGCCGCCATCAATCTAAGGAATATAACCGGGGTGGAGAAGGCGCATATAAATCCATAGAGAAGAAAACGAAGCTAAAGGAACCATGAAATTTTTCGACTGAACAAAACGCCGATTTTGCGGGTTAGATCAATAAAAACAAAGGGATGAATTTTTAGCCTTTCAATATATTCACGTACAGAATAAGTAAATCAAATCGATAGTCTCAAAACTTGCGGATCGCCCATGCGGAGCCGATTGACAATGTTTTTGGCGATGGCATGATGCGCATGAAATTTGAACTTCCTCACGGTTTTTATTCATGTCCACCTATACCCGTCCCGTTATGCTTTTGCTGTGCGGGCTACTTTTGTTGACCCTGGCCATTGCGGTACTGAATACGCTTGTGCCGCTGTGGCTTGCTCAGGCAAACCTTCCTACCTGGCAGGTGGGGATGGTCAGCTCGTCTTATTTTACCGGCAATCTGGTCGGGACGTTATTTACCGGGTATTTAATTAAACGCATTGGGTTTAACCGTAGCTATTATCTTGCCTCGCTGATCTTCGCCGCGGGTTGTGTCGGGTTGGGGGTGATGGTGGGGTTCTGGAGCTGGATGAGCTGGCGTTTTATTGCCGGTATCGGCTGCGCTATGATTTGGGTGGTTGTCGAAAGCGCGTTGATGTGCAGCGGAACCTCGCATAATCGCGGGCGCCTGCTGGCTGCCTATATGATGGTCTATTACATGGGGACCTTCCTTGGACAATTATTGGTCAGTAAAGTGTCTGGTGAATTGCTGCACGTCCTTCCCTGGGTGACCGGAATGATTCTGGCGGGAATTCTGCCGCTACTCTTTACCCGGATTGTAAATCAGCAAACACAGGCACGTCATTCCTCTTCTATTAGCGCCATGCTGAAGCTACGCCAGGCGCGTCTTGGCGTGAATGGTTGTATTATTTCCGGCATTGTTCTTGGTTCATTATATGGTCTGATGCCGTTATATCTGAAGCATCAGGGGATGGCTAACGCCAGCATCGGTTTCTGGATGGCGGTACTGGTGAGCGCCGGTATTTTGGGGCAATGGCCAATGGGACGTCTGGCGGACAAATTTGGTCGCTTGCTGGTATTACGCGTACAGGTATTCGTTGTCATACTCGGTAGTATTGCCATGTTAACCCAGGCGGCGATGGCGCCAGCTCTGTTTATTCTGGGGGCGGCGGGTTTTACGCTTTATCCCGTCGCAATGGCCTGGGCCTGTGAAAAAGTCGAACATCACCAGCTTGTGGCAATGAACCAGGCGCTGTTGTTAAGTTATACAGTAGGGAGCCTGTTGGGGCCGTCTTTTGCTGCGATGTTAATGCAGAATTATTCAGATAATCTGCTGTTTATTATGATCGCCAGCGTATCGTTTATTTATCTGCTGATGCTGTTACGTAACGCCGGCCAGACGCCTAATCCTGTCGCCCACATCTAACTGTTCTCTGAATCGTATGCAGGACGTGAGTCTTGCATACTCTTTGTTTATGTTTTACGTAAAATAATTGACCTGCATAATTTTCTTGCTTTACTGAAAAATAAAATGTGCCGAAGGTTATAATTTTGCGCTCCTCTATTTTCTCTCTTCGTCTTTACCGCGCATAATTCCCCGCTTCATTTATAGTAATAGCATTGTGTTCACGAAGGATCACGTTATGCCGAATGTGCAGGAAAAACAGTTGCGATGGTACAACATCGCCCTGATGTCGTTTATTACCGTTTGGGGATTCGGCAATGTTGTCAATAACTATGCTAACCAGGGGTTAGTGGTTGTCTTCTCCTGGGTGTTTATTTTTGCGCTCTATTTTATTCCTTATGCCTTAATCGTGGGGCAACTGGGCTCAACCTTCAAAGAGGGAAAAGGGGGCGTCAGTACCTGGATTAAGCATACGATGGGGCCGGGGTTGGCTTACCTTGCGGCATGGACGTATTGGGTCGTGCATATTCCCTACCTGGCGCAAAAGCCGCAGGCGATACTCATTGCATTGGGATGGGCTTTAAAAGGCGACGGCTCGTTGATAAAAGAATATACCGTCGTTGCCTTGCAGGGGCTGACGCTGGCATTGTTTGTTTTCTTTATGTGGGTTGCTTCCCGGGGGATGAAATCGCTAAAGGTTGTTGGATCTGTGGCCGGAATTGCCATGTTTATCATGTCAATTTTATATGTTGTGATGGCAGTGACCGCGCCAGCAATTACAAACGTTGAAATTGCGACCACTAACATCACCTGGCAGTCATTTATTCCTCATATCGATTTTACCTATATCACCACCATCTCTATGTTGGTCTTTGCGGTTGGTGGGGCAGAGAAGATCTCGCCTTACGTTAACCAGACGCGGAATCCAGGAAAAGAATTTCCGAAGGGGATGCTCTTTTTAGCCGTCATGGTTGCGGTCTGCGCTATCCTCGGTTCGTTGGCGATGGGAATGATGTTTGATTCCCGGCATATACCTGACGATTTAATGACCAATGGGCAATATTATGCATTCCAGAAATTGGGTGAGTATTACCATATGGGTAATTCATTAATGGTGATTTATGCCATTGCCAATACTCTGGGGCAAATCGCCGCGCTGGTGTTTTCTATTGATGCGCCACTAAAAGTATTGCTGGGTGATGCAGACAGTAAATATATCCCGCAGCGCTTATGTCGTACTAACGCTTCAGGTACGCCAGTTAACGGTTATTTGCTGACATTGGTGTTGGTCGCTATCTTGATTATGTTGCCAACGCTTGGCATCGGCGATATGAACAACCTGTACAAATGGCTGCTTAATCTCAACTCAGTTGTTATGCCGCTGCGCTATCTGTGGGTATTTGTCGCCTTTATTGCTGTCATTCGACTGGCGCAAAAGTACAAACCCGAATATGTGTTTATTCGCAACCGGGCGTTGGCGTTAACTGTGGGAATATGGTGTTTTGCCTTCACCGCGTTTGCCTGCCTTACCGGTATTTTCCCCAAAATGGAGGCGTTCACACCGGAGTGGACATTCCAGCTGACGTTGAACATCGTGACGCCTTTTGTCCTGGTCGGGTTGGGATTAATTTTCCCACTGCTGGCGCGTAGAAACACATAACGACGCTCTTTTCCACGGCGCTCCTGTCAGGCGAGCGCCTTTTAAGGTCACAGGTGCCTGGGTTCCAGGCGGAGACCATGGTATTAACAGGCACCGGGTCAGCAATAGTTGTCAGACCTTCAACCCAGCAGCAGATAAGCGACTCTGTATTTAATACCTGGTAAGCGCAATATTGTTAACCAGGCCTGTCTGACGGTGGAGTCGGATATTTTAGCGGTAAGAGCGTTATCCAGACAGCAAAACGGCTACCCTCACGGGTAGCCGTTTAAAAGCGGATAAGATAGCAGGCGATTAATACATCACTTTATGACCATACTGCTCAAGAATGCCCTTCACACGCTCCATGGTCTCTTTTTTAGGCGGCTTCACGCCATCCAGTTTATATTCTTCGCCCATTGCCACCCATTTATGTTTGCCCAGCTCATGATAGGGCAGCAGTTCGATTTTTTCGACATTCCCCATATCGCGGGTAAACTCACCCAGGCGATGCGCGGAATCATCGTCGTCAGACCAGCCGGGAACGACAACGTAACGGATCCAGACCTTCACATTTTTCTTTGATAAATACTGAGCGAATTCCAGCGTCCGGTGATTAGAGACACCGACCAGATTCTGGTGGATCTCATCATTCATCTGCTTGAGATCGAGCATCACCAGATCGGTAACGTCCAGCAGTTCATCAATCACTGGGTCATAACGGCGCACAAAGCCGTTGGTGTCGAGACAGGTGTGGATACCTTCTTTTTTACAGGCGCGAAACCAGTCGCGTACAAATTCTGCCTGCAAAATGGCCTCGCCGCCGGATGCCGTCACGCCGCCGCCAGAAGCATTCATAAAATGCCGATAGGTCACCACCTCTTTCATTAAGTCTTCAACGGTGATTTCTTTACCGCCATGCGTATCCCATGTGTCGCGGTTATGGCAATACAGGCAGCGCATCAGGCAGCCCTGGAAAAAGGTAATAAAGCGGATGCCTGGGCCATCAACGGTGCCACAGGACTCAAAGGAGTGAATGCGACCAATAACCGGCTTTTTATCAGCAGTTACTGCAACACTTTCATTTGTAATACAATCGGTTAAGTTACTCATATCGCTTCGGCTAGCTCTAAATAACATGGGGTTTATGGACACATTCCGGGCATGTTGAGCACCCTGGTAAGGGGGTTGCATCCTGTAAAAAAGCGGTACTGCGAGCGTAAATTTTGGACTACAGAATGTGTGGCTGTTCCAGAATGTGCTGCAATGGAGCTATTTTACCTCTATTCAGTATAAAATATACGGCAAATCTATGCTGCATAACTCGCACCGCCAGAAATTCTGGCTCATTCATCAGCTCGTAACGCCTCAACCGCAATACATACTGTAAGTGTATCATTCATAGCGCCCTGGTTTTGCTGTTTATGATCCGCCTCTTTTTTCGAATGGTTGGCGCCGTTTTGTTGTGGTCAGAACGAAAATAATTCTCAACATAATTCAGATGTGTCCAAAGAACGTTATGCCCGTCCAGTGCCTGGCGTCGCATTCAACGCGCAATCAGGTGTAAATCTGATGCCATTTCTAAACCCAGGCTGATTCAATCTCTTAAATAGAGTGTGGCTTTAATCAAAAAAATGAGAGCAACGGATTGGATTTTTCTTTCGCGGTAAATAATCAAGGGAGTTATTATGCCAGTTACGTTAAGTTTTGGTAATCGTCATAACTATGAAATTAATCATTCACGGCTAGCCCGTTTGATGAGTTCTGACAAAGAAGAAGCGCTATACATGGGGGTATGGGATAGATTTAAGGACTGCTTCAGAACACACAAAAAAAGAGAGGTGCTGGAGGTATTATATACACTCATCCATGGATGTGAACGTGAAAATCAAGCTGAACTTAATGTTGATACAGTCGGCATGGAGAAGATATATGCCTTTGCACAATTAAAACAATATGCTAATCCATCTCAACAAGACCGCTTTGTTATGCGTTTTGATATGAGTCAGACACAAGTTTCATTTGAGATTGATGGCAAGGTTATTGATAAATGTAATTTGCATCGTATCCTCAATGTTTCAGAAAACTGTATTTTTAAAGTGATGGAAGAAGATGAAGAAGAGTTGTTTTTTAAAGTATGTATTAAGTATGGAGAAAAAATTGCTTGCTATCCAGAATTATTAGAAAACTTTGCTTTTAAACTTAGGCAGGAAGTTAATGAAGATG
The DNA here is from genome assembly GCF_026247685.1 of Salmonella sp. 2018103. Classification (NCBI taxonomy): domain Bacteria; kingdom Pseudomonadati; phylum Pseudomonadota; class Gammaproteobacteria; order Enterobacterales; family Enterobacteriaceae; genus Salmonella; species Salmonella sp. 2018103. The sequence goes on along the minus strand of NZ_CP111029.1, from coordinate 2,867,353 downwards.
ATGAAATTAAGGATGAAGTTTATAAGCTTATGCGATCTGGAGAAGATCGAAAAATGGCATGTGTTGAATGGAATGGTACGCTTACTGAGGATGAGATGGATAAACTACGCTGTCTTCAAATGGGGTCTTTTGAGATTTCTACCCAATTTTGTAAAATAGGTTACTGGGAATTAGAGGGAGAAGTCCTGTTTGATATGTTTCATCCAACACTTATCTATCTGCTACATGGATATATGCCGTCATTGTCATGTGATTTTACAGAAGCTAACACCATGCTGTTTTCTGATGTATTAAATAAGGATTATGATGATTATCAAAATAATAAAAGAGAAATTGATGCTATTCTGAGAAGAATATATAGATCACATAATAACACTTTATTTATAAGTAAAAATTCTGGTTGTCGAAATATGCTTTTATAAAAATTAAAAAGGCCCCACTGACATGGAGCCTTTTTTGTACGCTTTTTATAGCGTAATTTCAGTCAAACCCATTACATGGTCTGCGTGAAGGTACGAGTAATAACGTCCTGCTGCTGTTCTTTCGTCAGGGAGTTAAAACGTACTGCGTAACCAGATACACGGATGGTCAGCTGCGGATATTTTTCCGGATGTTCCATCGCGTCCAGCAGCATTTCACGGTTCATGACGTTGACGTTCAGGTGCTGACCGCCTTCGATGGACGCTTCGTGGTGGAAGTAACCATCCATCAGACCTGCCAGGTTAGTCTTACGAACTTCGTCGTCTTTACCCAGTGCGTTCGGAACGATAGAGAAGGTATAAGAAATACCATCTTTCGCGTAAGCAAACGGCAGTTTAGCAACGGAGGTCAGAGAAGCGACAGCGCCTTTCTGGTCACGACCGTGCATCGGGTTAGCCCCTGGTCCGAACGGCGCGCCAGCACGACGACCATCCGGGGTGTTACCAGTTTTCTTACCATACACAACGTTAGAAGTGATGGTCAGAACAGACTGCGTCGGGATAGCGCCACGGTAGGTGGTCAGTTTCTGAATTTTCTTCATGAAACGTTCTACCAGGTCAACCGCCATGTCATCTACACGAGCGTCGTTGTTACCAAACTGCGGGTATTCGCCTTCGATTTCGAAGTCGATAGCCAGACCATCTTCGTCACGAATCGGTTTAACTTTCGCATATTTGATGGCAGACAGGGAGTCAGCCGCAACGGACAGACCTGCGATACCACACGCCATGGTGCGGATAACGTCACGGTCGTGCAGCGCCATCAGAGAGGCTTCGTAGCTGTACTTGTCGTGCATGTAGTGGATAACGTTCAGCGCGGTGACATACTGTTTAGCCAGCCAGTCCATGAAGTGATCCATGCGATCCATCACTTCGTCGAAGTTCAGAACATCGCCTTTGATCGGTTCGGATTTCGGACCAACCTGCATTTTCAGTTTTTCATCAACGCCGCCGTTGATTGCATACAGCATGGTTTTCGCCAGGTTTGCACGCGCACCGAAGAACTGCATTTGTTTACCAACGATCATCGGGCTTACGCAGCATGCGATAGCGTAGTCATCGTTGTTGAAGTCCGGACGCATCAGGTCATCGTTCTCGTACTGCAGAGAAGAGGTGTCGATGGAGACTTTAGCGGCGAATTTCTTGAAGTTCAGCGGCAGTTTTTCAGACCACAGAACGGTGATGTTCGGCTCCGGAGACGGCCCCATGGTGTACAGGGTGTTCAGGAAGCGGAAGCTGTTTTTGGTGACCAGAGTACGGCCGTCAACGCCCATACCACCGATAGATTCGGTTGCCCAAATCGGGTCGCCGGAGAACAGTTCATCATATTCCGGAGTACGCAGGAAGCGAACCATACGCAGTTTCATGACCAGGTGGTCAATCATTTCCTGTGCGTCTTGCTCGGTGATTTTGCCTGCTTTCAGGTCACGTTCGATGTACGCATCCAGGAAGGTGGATACACGACCGAAGGACATTGCTGCGCCGTTCTGAGATTTAACCGCAGCCAGGTAACCGAAGTAAGTCCACTGGATTGCTTCCTGAGCGTTAGTCGCCGGGCCAGAGATATCGCAGCCGTATTTAGCTGCCATTTCTTTGATCTGACCCAGAGCGCGGTGCTGTTCAGCGATTTCTTCACGCAGACGGATAGTCGCTTCCAGATTTACGCCGTTTTCCAGATCGGATTGCAGAGACGTAAACTGCGCGAATTTGTCTTTCATCAGGTAGTCGATACCGTACAGCGCTACGCGACGGTAGTCACCGATGATACGGCCACGGCCATACGCATCCGGCAGACCGGTCAGAACGCCAGATTTACGGCAACGCAGGATGTCCGGAGTATAAACGTCGAATACGCCCTGGTTGTGGGTCTTACGGTATTCGGTGAAGATTTTTTTGAGCATTGGGTCCAGCTCGCGATTGTACGCTTTGCAGGAACCTTCAACCATTTTGATACCGCCGAACGGGATAATCGCACGCTTCAGCGGAGCTTCAGTCTGCAGACCAACAATTTTCTCAAGCGCTTTGTTGATGTAGCCAGCGTCGTGAGAAGTGATGGTGGAAGCAACGGAGGTGTCAAAGTCAACAGGCGCGTGAGTGCGGTTTTCCTGTTTAACGCCTTCCATTACGCTGTCCCACAGCTTGGTGGTCGCGTCAGTAGCGCCAGCCAGGAAGGACTCGTCACCCTCATACGGAGTGTAGTTTTTCTGAATGAAGTCACGGACGTTTACTTCATTCTGCCAGTCACCTTTGGTAAAACCTTCCCAGGCTGTGGCTAACTTTTCATTAAGCTCGGACATGTAACACCTACCTTCTTAAGTGGATTTTTTATTTACTGCGTGTAATGGGCATCAACAGATTAATGATGCTCGTTACCACGCAGGTAAATGACCCAGTATGTCAACCCGACCAACAAACCGCCGCCGATAATATTACCGATCGTGACCGGAATCAGGTTATCAGTGATGAAGCTCATCACGGTCAGGTGAGAAAAACTTTCCGGAGACGAACCGACTGCGGTCCAAAACTCCGGTGTAGCGAAATCGCGTATTACAATACCCATAGGAATCATAAACATGTTTGCGATACTGTGCTCAAAACCGCTGGCGACAAACATGGCGACGGGCAGTACCATGATGAACGCTTTATCCATCAGGCTACGACCTGAATAGCTCATCCACACGGCCAGACAAACCATCAGGTTCGCCAGAATACCGAGGCAGACAGCTTCAATAAAAGTGTGGTGCATTTTGTGGTCGGCGGTTTGCAGGACGTTAAGTCCCCATTGACCGTTGGCAGTCATATACTCGCCGGAAAGCCACATCAGTAACACGAAAAGCAGAGCGCCAATCAGGTTACCAAAATAGACGTTTAACCAGTTTTTAGCCAGTTGCCCCCAGGTGATGCGACCGCTAGCTTTAGCTACAACGATCAGAACAGTAGAGGTGAAAAGATCAGCGCCGCAAATAACACAGAGAATCAGTCCCAAAGAGAAACAGATACCCCCGATAAGTTTCGCCATGCCATAAGGCATCGCGCCAGTACCGGTTGTCGCAGTAATATAAAAAACAAAGGCAATTGAAATGAATACGCCGGCGGTAATCGCCAGATAGAAAGTCTTAAGCGGATGTTTCGTTGCTTTATAGACGCCTGCTTCTTCAGCCACTTTGGCCATTGCTGCAGGGAGTAAAAGGTCAAAAGGGTTGTCAGCTTTCACACTAACTCTCTCTTTATTAAGTCGGCGACGAGATACTAACAAAGCATTATAGATGAGAATTTGATATAGATCATATCTCGCCTGGCTTATAGGCCCGTAAGTCGCATGGCTTTTATGCAATTACGATGTAACTTTTTGATTATCCTAATAAAAATAAATTTTAAAAATTATAAATAGAGTTGAATTTTTTCCTGACTCCTCCTGCTGCACGGTTAATTAATATGGAGTAATCAACAAATAAAGTAACATCACTATGTCAATTAATTTAATATCAACAACCAATATTTAACCTTGTTATTACATTTTTCGCCGTTTAGCGAAAATAAATAAAACGGGGCCGCAAAGGCGCCCCGTAATATAACGCAGCCGAGAGGGTAAACCTACCCTAAGTCACTCATATGGCCTTATTTTGACCAGTATGCCGCTTTCGCACGCTGTAATTTATCATACGCTTTTAACAAGGACTGATGCGCCGGGAACGCTTGTAGATCGTGGTCGACAGCCGGTAGCCCGTAAAAAGCCGCTTCACCGCTAAGCGCAGCGCTGGCGGCTTCTACAGCCTCCGCGCCATACATTTTTATAAAAGCATTGAGATATTGCAGCGGCTGACGCGCATCCTCTTGCGACAGGAGCAGCAGCGTTTGCAGGCAACGGTAATAGTTTGCGCGTGCCGGACTAAAGACCGACGAATTGAACTCCATCGTCCATTCTGTCCAGATTAGCGCCTGCTCCAAATCGCCGCCCGCTAACGCTAGCATTGCTTTTAATTCGCCGACGCGCAGTGTATACCAACCATTGTCCGCTCCGGTCGCCAGACCCAACAGTTCACGCACGCGGGTGAAATCGTCAAAACCTTCTTCATCCAATTGTTCAATCAGATTGAGATAGTCTTCTTTATTCCAGGCGCTACCGGGCAGCGAAAGCAGAGTCTCACGAAGATGGCTACCCATATTGTTGTTGGCCAGCCACAGATCTTCGGCAGGATAAATATCAGACATTCCCGGTACGATAATACGACAGGCGTATACGCCGAGATGCTCGTAATCGGCAATGTAAACTTCTTTATCTTCAGCAGCAAAGATGGCCATCAGCGTGGCGAATTCTTCTTCGGTAGTGCCGGAAAAACTCCAGTCCGTGAACGGGTAATCGGCGTCCTGTTTGAACAGATCCCAGGAAATCAGGCCGCTGGAGTCGATGAAGTGGGTCTCCAGATTAGTGTGCTCCGCGACTTCTTCATCATCGAACGTTGGCGGGGTGAAGACATCAAGATCTTTCAGACCGCGTCCCTGGAGTAGTTCGGTCACTGTACGTTCCAACGCAACGCCAAAGTCAGGATGGGCGCCAAAAGAAGCAAAGCAGGTACCGTTAGCCGGGTTGAACAGCACGACGCAGATAACCGGATACTTACCGCCCAGCGAGCCGTCATAGGCGAAAATCGGGAAACCCTCGGCTTCCAGCGTGGCGATTGACTCCATTACCGCCGGATAACGCGCCATCACCTCTGCGGGAATCTCCGGCAGACTGATACTTTCCGCAATGATGCGATTTTTCACATAGCGCTCGAAGACTTCCGACAGTCCCTGAACGCGGGCTTCATTACGCGTATTGCCGGCGGACATTCCGTTAGAGACATACAGGTTGCCGATAATATTCATCGGAATATACACGGTCTGGTTATCGGACTGACGGGTAAATGGCAGGCCGCAGACGCCGCGTTCTTCATTGCCGGACTGAAGATCAATTAACTGGCTTCCGGTGAGTTCATTTTCCGGATCGTAAAACGCGCGCAGACGGGCATCAAGCAAGCCTTCCGGTACGTCGTCATTTTCAGTCAGCGGGAACCACTTTTCATTCGGATAATGCACGAATGGCCCGTTGGCAACCGTTTCGCCAAGCCAGAAATCAGCAAAAAAGTAGTTGGTTGACAGACGCTCGAAGTATTCGCCCAGCGCCGAGGCCAGCGCCGCTTTTTTGGTCGCGCCTTTTCCGTTGGTAAAGCATAACGCGCACTCTTTATCGCGAATATGCACTGACCAGACGTTTGGCACCGGGTTCAGCCAGGAGGCCTCTTCGATGTGAAAGCCGAGGTCGAGTAACTTTTGCTGGAAGCGGGCGATGGAGTCTTCCAGCGCGGCGTCTTTGCCGGGAATAAATGTTTGCGTCATGAAAATCACTTTTGTCGTACGGAAAGCGCGCAATGATACGGGTTTTATGTGACGGGCGCTATCTCGCCGGGACGTCGGCGGAAATAAAAGTATTGGCTATGCTTTTACACTGGAATTCACAGGAAGAGCATAAAAAATGAAAGCATTTGATTTGCAACGAATGGCGCTGGATAACGTGCCGGTAGCGTTTTTGGGGGAAGTGGCGCTACGTAGCTTTTACACCTTTGTTCTGGTGTTTCTTTTCTTAAAAGTGACAGGACGACGCGGCGTACGGCAAATGTCGCTTTTTGAAGTGCTGATCATTTTGACATTGGGGTCGGCGGCAGGCGACGTCGCGTTTTATGATGACGTTCCGATGCTCCCTGTTCTGGTGGTATTCATCACCCTGGCGCTGCTCTATCGCCTGGTCATGTGGCTGATGGCGCATAGTGAAAAGTTGGAAGATCTGCTGGAAGGCAAGTCGGTAGTCATTGTTGAAGACGGCGAACTGGCGTGGGAAAAACTGCAGCGCTCGAACATGACGGAGTTTGAGTTTTTTATGGAGCTTCGCTTGAATGGCGTTGAGCAACTGGGGCAGGTCAGACTGGCCATCCTGGAGACAAACGGACAAATCAGCGTCTATTTCTTTGAAAATAAAGACGTTAAGCCGGGGTTAAGCATTCTTCCTGAGCACTGTACGCCACGCTTTATCGTGGCGCCGGAGGCTGGCGACTATGCCTGCGTACGTTGCAGTGAAGTGATACGCATGAACGTCGGGGAAAAGCAATTATGTCCGCGCTGCGCAAATCCAGAATGGACGAAGGCAAGCCGGGCTAAACGCGTTGTTTAACAGCGAAAATATCGGATTTATACGGTTAATCCGGAAGATTCTGTTGTGTGACGCATGCCGCATTTTCTCCTCGCATTGTTTTACCCATTGCGGCGCGTGTCACTGAATGATAAAACCGATATTCACATGAATAACGTTTGCCTGATGTCTGTCAGGCAGGAAACAATGCAGCGTGGTGAGGGGAAATGGCTCAGGTCTTTAATTTTAGTTCAGGTCCGGCGATGCTACCGGCGGAAGTACTTAAACTGGCGCAACAGGAACTGCGTGACTGGCACGGTCTTGGTACGTCGGTAATGGAAATTAGCCATCGAGGCAAAGAGTTTATCCAGGTCGCTGAAGAAGCGGAGCAGGATTTTCGCGATCTCCTTAATATCCCCTCCAACTATAAAGTTTTATTTTGTCACGGCGGCGGTCGCGGGCAGTTTGCTGGCGTGCCGCTCAATCTGCTGGGCGATAAAACCACGGCGGATTATGTCGATGCTGGTTACTGGGCGGCGAGCGCCATCAAAGAAGCCAAAAAATACTGTGCGCCGCAGATTATCGACGCCAAAATCACCGTGGACGGCAAACGTGCCGTAAAACCGATGCGCGAGTGGCAGCTTTCCGATAACGCCGCTTATTTACACTATTGCCCGAATGAGACCATTGACGGCATCGCCATTGATGAAACGCCTGATTTTGGCCCAGAGGTGATCGTCACGGCGGACTTTTCTTCTACCATCCTGTCTGCGCCGCTGGACGTCTCTCGCTATGGCGTAATTTATGCTGGCGCGCAGAAGAATATCGGTCCGGCAGGACTGACGCTGGTTATCGTCCGGGAGGATTTGTTAGGCAAGGCGCATGAGAGTTGCCCGTCCATCCTCGACTACACCGTCCTGAATGATAACGACTCGATGTTTAATACGCCGCCGACTTTCGCCTGGTATCTTTCCGGCCTGGTGTTCAAATGGTTGAAAGCGCAGGGCGGCGTGGCGGCGATGCACAAAATCAATCAGCAAAAAGCGGAGTTGCTGTACGGTGTGATTGATAACAGCGATTTCTACCGTAACGATGTCGCACAGGCCAACCGTTCGCGGATGAACGTTCCGTTCCAGTTAGCGGACAATGCGCTGGACAAGGTCTTTCTGGAAGAGTCTTTCGCCGCCGGTCTGCACGCCTTAAAAGGGCACCGTGTTGTTGGCGGTATGCGCGCCTCTATCTATAACGCCATGCCGATTGAAGGGGTGAAAGCGCTGACCGATTTCATGATCGATTTTGAGCGTCGCCACGGCTAATACGTTTCTTTTTTCATCCCCACGGCCAGTCTGTGGGGTTTTTATTTCTGTTTTTTGAGAGTTGAGTTTCATGGAATCCCTGACGTTACAACCCATCGCGCGGGTCGATGGCGCCATTAATTTACCTGGCTCCAAAAGTGTTTCAAACCGTGCTTTGCTCCTGGCGGCTTTAGCTTGTGGTAAAACCGTTCTGACGAATCTGCTGGATAGCGATGACGTCCGCCATATGCTCAATGCCCTGAGCGCGTTGGGGATCAATTACACCCTTTCTGCCGATCGCACCCGCTGTGATATCACGGGTAATGGCGGCGCATTACGTGCGCCAGGCGCTCTGGAACTGTTTCTCGGTAATGCCGGAACCGCTATGCGTCCGTTAGCGGCAGCGCTATGTCTGGGGCAAAATGAGATAGTGTTAACCGGCGAACCGCGTATGAAAGAGCGTCCGATAGGCCATCTGGTTGATTCGCTGCGTCAGGGCGGGGCGAATATTGATTACCTGGAGCAGGAAAACTATCCGCCCCTGCGTCTGCGCGGCGGTTTTACCGGCGGCGAGATTGAGGTTGATGGTAGCGTTTCCAGCCAGTTCCTGACCGCTCTGCTGATGACGGCGCCGCTGGCGCCTGAAGACACAACTATTCGCGTTAAAGGCGAACTGGTATCAAAACCTTACATCGATATCACGCTAAATTTAATGAAAACCTTTGGCGTGGAGATAGCGAACCATCACTACCAACAATTTGTCGTGAAGGGCGGTCAACAGTATCACTCTCCGGGTCGCTATCTGGTCGAGGGCGATGCCTCGTCAGCGTCCTATTTTCTCGCCGCCGGGGCGATAAAAGGCGGCACGGTAAAAGTGACCGGGATTGGCCGCAAAAGTATGCAGGGCGATATTCGTTTTGCCGATGTGCTGGAGAAAATGGGCGCGACCATTACCTGGGGCGATGATTTTATTGCCTGCACGCGCGGCGAATTGCACGCCATAGATATGGATATGAACCATATTCCGGATGCGGCGATGACGATTGCCACCACGGCGCTGTTTGCGAAAGGAACCACGACGTTGCGCAATATTTATAACTGGCGAGTGAAAGAAACCGATCGCCTGTTCGCGATGGCGACCGAGCTACGTAAAGTGGGCGCTGAAGTCGAAGAAGGGCACGACTATATTCGTATCACGCCGCCGGCGAAGCTCCAACACGCGGATATTGGCACGTACAACGACCACCGTATGGCGATGTGTTTCTCACTGGTCGCACTGTCCGATACGCCAGTCACGATCCTGGACCCTAAATGTACCGCAAAAACGTTCCCTGATTATTTCGAACAACTGGCGCGGATGAGTACGCCTGCCTAATCCTTCTGTTGCGCCAGTCGACAGGCTGGCGCATCGAGGTCCGCATTCGCACTATTTTTACAATTATGACTAATGCTAATTTGTTGATGATTTAACACATTGATTTATGTGTTTTTTATAATAGTTATCAACGGAAGATTAGTATGAAAAATAAATCATTATTACTGGCGGTGGCGATTTCCGCTACGCTACTGGCAGGATGTAAAAATGGCGTGAATGGCAATTTAATCGCCAGTTCCGGCATGTCAGCCTACAAAGCCGCCACACTGTCCGATGCGGATGTTAAGGCATTATCTAATAATGCCTGTAAACAAATGGACAGCGAGAATCAACTGGCAGGTTCGAAAAGCAAATACACCAAACGTCTGAGCAAAATCGCCAAAGCGCTGGGTAACAACATTGACGGTACGCCGGTTAGCTATAAAGTCTATATGACCAGCGATATCAACGCATGGGCGATGGCGAACGGTTGCGTTCGCGTATACTCCGGCCTGATGGATCTGATGACCGATAATGAAATTGAAGGCGTACTGGGCCATGAACTGGGCCATGTCTCTTTAGGGCACTCCCGCAAGGCAATGCAGACCGCCTATGCCACGCTGGCGGCTCGCGATGCGATTTCCGCCACCAGCGGTGTAGCAGCGCAGCTTTCCCAGTCTCAATTGGGCGATCTGGCGGAAGGCGTCATTAATTCGGCGTTTTCTCGCAGTCAGGAGTCGGATGCGGATGATTTCTCTTACGATCTGCTGAAAAAACGTGGGATTAACACCCAGGGCTTAGTCACGGCATTCGATAAATTCGCCACAATGGACGCAGGTCATGCAAAATCATTGATGGACTCCCACCCGGCTTCAGCCGATCGCGCGCAGCATATGCGCGACAGAATTGCCGAAGATAAAAAGTAAATCATTGTCATCTTTCGGGCTGGTTTCTCGCCGGCCCGCTATAATTGCGCAATTATTCCGCATCTGATTACAGACAAAACTGGTTTTTGCACGCAACGTTAACGGTCGCGAGCGTTGGCGCGTATAATGCGCGGCGTTTACGTTAACGGTACGCCTGTTTAAGGAGATAAAGATGACGGCAATTGCCCCGGTAATAACCATTGATGGCCCAAGCGGTGCAGGTAAAGGCACCTTGTGCAAAGCAATGGCGGAAGCATTGCAATGGCATCTGCTGGATTCCGGCGCGATATACCGCGTACTGGCGCTGGCGGCATTGCATCACCATGTCGATCTCGCCTCTGAAGATGCGCTGGTGCCGCTGGCGTCCCATCTGGACGTGCGTTTCGTCTCAACGGACGGCAACCTGGAAGTTATCCTGGAAGGAGAGGACGTTAGCGGCGAAATTCGTACGCAGGAAGTCGCGAACGCGGCATCCCAGGTGGCGGCATTCCCACGCGTGCGTGAAGCGCTTCTTCGCCGCCAACGTGCATTCCGCGAAGCGCCTGGTTTAATCGCCGATGGACGCGATATGGGGACCGTGGTCTTCCCGGATGCGCCGGTAAAAATTTTCCTTGACGCCTCCTCGGAGGAACGTGCGCATCGACGTATGCTACAGTTGCAGGAGAATGGCTTTAGTGTTAACTTTGAACGCCTTTTGGCCGAGATAAAGGAACGCGACGATCGCGATCGTAATCGCGCTGTAGCGCCGTTAGTTCCTGCTGCTGATGCATTAGTTTTGGATTCTACCCGATTAAGCATTGAGCAAGTGATTGAAAAAGCGTTACAATATGCGCGCCAAAAATTGGCTCTCGCTTAAATGCGACCGAATTTGTAGTACCCCCGTTGCAAAGGATTGACAGCGGGTATGTTAAACAACCCCATCCGGCACGGAGCCAGGTGGACGTTAAATATGAAACCTGAAGATTAAACATGACTGAATCTTTTGCTCAACTCTTTGAAGAATCCTTAAAAGAAATCGAAACCCGCCCGGGTTCCATCGTTCGTGGTGTTGTTGTTGCTATCGACAAAGACGTAGTACTGGTTGACGCCGGTCTGAAATCTGAGTCTGCCATTCCGGCTGAGCAGTTCAAAAACGCCCAGGGCGAACTGGAAATCCAGGTTGGTGACGAAGTTGACGTTGCTCTGGATGCAGTAGAAGACGGCTTCGGTGAAACTCTGCTCTCTCGTGAGAAAGCTAAACGTCACGAAGCATGGATCACGCTGGAAAAAGCTTACGAAGATGCTGAAACTGTTACCGGTGTTATCAACGGCAAAGTTAAGGGTGGCTTCACTGTTGAGCTGAACGGTATTCGCGCGTTCCTGCCGGGTTCTCTGGTAGACGTTCGTCCGGTGCGTGACACTCTGCACCTGGAAGGCAAAGAGCTTGAATTCAAAGTAATCAAGCTGGACCAGAAACGTAACAACGTTGTGGTTTCTCGTCGTGCCGTTATCGAATCCGAAAACAGCGCAGAACGCGATCAGCTGCTGGAAAACCTGCAGGAAGGCATGGAAGTTAAAGGTATCGTTAAGAACCTCACTGACTACGGTGCATTCGTTGATCTGGGCGGCGTTGACGGCCTGCTGCACATCACTGATATGGCCTGGAAACGCGTTAAGCATCCGAGCGAAATCGTGAACGTTGGCGACGAAATCAACGTGAAAGTGCTGAAATTCGACCGCGAGCGTACCCGTGTATCCCTGGGCCTGAAACAGCTGGGCGAAGATCCGTGGGTAGCTATCGCTAAACGTTATCCGGAAGGTACCAAACTGACCGGTCGCGTGACCAACCTGACCGACTACGGCTGCTTCGTTGAAATCGAAGAAGGCGTTGAAGGCCTGGTTCACGTTTCCGAAATGGACTGGACCAACAAAAACATCCACCCGTCCAAAGTGGTTAACGTTGGCGACGTAGTGGAAGTGATGGTTCTGGATATCGACGAAGAACGTCGTCGTATCTCCTTGGGTCTGAAGCAGTGCAAATCTAACCCGTGGCAGCAGTTCGCAGAAACCCACAACAAGGGCGACCGCGTTGAAGGTAAAATCAAGTCTATCACTGACTTCGGTATCTTCATCGGCCTGGACGGCGGCATCGACGGCCTGGTTCACCTGTCTGACATCTCCTGGAACGTTGCAGGCGAAGAAGCAGTTCGTGAATACAAAAAAGGCGACGAAATCGCTGCAGTTGTTCTGCAGGTTGACGCAGAACGTGAACGTATCTCCCTGGGCGTTAAACAGCTCGCAGAAGATCCGTTCAACAACTGGGTTGCTCTGAACAAGAAAGGCGCTATCGTAACCGGTAAAGTCACTGCAGTTGACGCGAAAGGCGCAACCGTAGAACTGGCTGACGGCGTTGAAGGTTACCTGCGTGCTTCTGAAGCATCCCGTGACCGCGTTGAAGATGCGACTCTGGTTCTGAGCGTTGGCGACGACGTTGAAGCTAAATTCACCGGCGTTGATCGTAAAAACCGCGCAATCAGCCTGTCTGTTCGTGCGAAAGACGAAGCTGACGAGAAAGATGCCATCGCAACTGTTAACAAACAGGAAGATGCAAACTTCTCTAACAACGCAATGGCTGAAGCATTCAAAGCAGCTAAAGGCGAGTAATCCTCTGAAACTTCGGGCCTTTTAGTCCGAAGTATAACGAGATTACTTGACAGATTGCAGGTTTCGGCCTGTAATCAAGCACTAAGGGCGGCTACGGCCGCCCTTAATCAATCTCACGGCTGCAGCCAATTTGCCTTTAAGGAACCGGAGGAATCATGACCAAGTCAGAATTGATTGAAAGACTTGCAACCCAGCAATCTCACATTCCCGCTAAGGCGGTTGAAGACGCGGTAAAAGAGATGCTGGAGCATATGGCCTCGACTCTTGCGCAGGGCGAGCGTATTGAAATCCGCGGTTTCGGCAGTTTTTCTTTGCATTACCGCGCGCCTCGTACCGGACGTAACCCCAAGACCGGCGATAAAGTGGAACTGGAAGGAAAATACGTTCCTCACTTTAAACCGGGTAAAGAACTGCGCGATCGCGCCAATATTTACGGTTAAGTTTTAACGCAAAACTTGAACCCGAAAAAAGCACCTTCAGGGTGCTTTTTTCATTTATATGACCCGTCCTGAATAGCGTTGACACGTTCCAGACTTAAATCCGGAGAACGTGATGATGACTGAGTTCAAACGCACCCAACGCGATTATCCTCTATCCTTTAAAATAGCCGTCGTTGAGCAGGTCGAAAAAGGCGAGATGACCTATAAACAGGCCCAGCAGCGATATGGCATTCAGGGGCGCTCCACCGTACTTGTCTGGCTGCGTAAATATGGCCGGCTTGACTGGAGACCCGGACTTCCTGACCTGGTGAAGAGGAAACTGCCTGTGGCTCAGACAACTATCCCGCTGACACCCGAGCAAAGAATCAGGGAACTTGAAGAGCAGCTTGAGCTGGCAAACCAGAAAGCTGAGTTTTTTGAGTCCGTTATCAACGTCCTGAAAAATGATTACGGGGTAAGTGTTGTAAAAAAGCGGCCCGGCAAGTCCTCACGCAAAGTCAGGCCCCCAAAATAACAGTTACGCGTGCATGTCAGTTCCTGGGGCACAGCAGACAGGCGTGGTACCAGTACAATACAAGATGTAATAAACGGCAGGAGCATCATGCTCAGGTTCTTGATTTTGTTGCCCGTACCCGGTGCCGTCAGCCGCGAATCGGTACGCGTAAACTGCACTATATGCTGAACATGCAGGCCGATAAAACGCTGAATATCGGACGGGACCGTCTGTTTAATCTGCTGGGTGAATACCGGCTCCTGGTACCCGTGAAACGGGCATATCACAAAACCACCAACAGCCATCATCGCTTTTACCGGCATCCTAATCTGCTGAAACCCGGCCCTGAACAGGTTACCGCCCTTGAGCCAGAGCAGGTCTGGGTCGCCGATATTACTTACCTTCCACTACGCAGCGGCACGGCCTATCTGAGTCTGGTCACCGATGCCTGCTCCAGAAAAATCGTGGGTTACCATGTCGGGGAAAACCTGCAGACAGAAAATGTGGTAAAGGCATTCAGGCAGGCTCTGAGACGGAGAAAAACGACAGGTCCGCTGGTACATCACTCTGACAGAGGACTGCAATACTGTTCGGTACTTTATCAGTCAGTTCATGAGCGAAACGGAATAACCTGTTCAATGACCGATGGTTACGACTGCTACCAGAATGCGCTGGCTGAGAGAATAAACGGGATACTGAAAAATGAGTTTTTACTCTCGCGTCCTGCAGACCTGGCGCAAGCGCGGGAAATAGTAAAAGAGTCCGTGGCAATTTATAACCATGAACGGCCACACCTGGACCTGAAATACAAAACGCCCGATGATGTTCATCAGGCGTTTTACAGACAAAAAACTGTCAACCTATATCAGGACTAGTCAATACGCCGTCAGGCGCAAACGCTATTCGACCAAAAACTGGAAAACGTTTCGCATTTTTTGCTGCGTCTTACATTTATCAGGTAAAAAACCTGGAATCCGCGCCGTATAGCACAAAATCTCCCCCGGACAATGGCGTCCTGAACCTGCACACTTTCCCGCACAGGGAGGTGTCTATGAAGATAACGACGGTCAGCGTATGCGTAGTATGCGGCATACTTCCGCTCATGATATTGCCAGTATTACCTGACACGTGGATTCTGGCGGTGCTGTTTTGTCTGGCATGTTTGCTTTGCCTCATACCTCATCACTATGCGCGCTACGCGGCATTAACTTTGCTCTTTTTCATGTGGGGGATATTTGCCGCCAGGCAGGCCATCTGGGCGGGAAACGTCCTGCCCGCCGCGACGCAGGAGGCGACAGTCGTCATTACTGCCACCGATCATATGACCACTCATTATGGGCGAATCACCCATTTGCGCGGAAAGCCGCTCTTTCCTGCTGTAGGGATTGTCCTGCATGGCCAGTACTTACCCACGGAAGTGTGTGCCGGGCAACAGTGGGCGATGACGCTGAAGGTCAGAGCGGTACACGGACAGCTTAACGAAGGCGGTTTTGATAGCCAACGTTACGCGCTGGCGCAGCACCAACCATTGACCGGGCGTTTTCTACAGGCTAAAGCGATTAACCCTGAGTGTAGTTTGCGTGGGCGCTATCTTGCTTCGCTTCGCGCTACGCTTGCGCCTTATCCGTGGCAACAGGTTATTCTGGCGTTGGGAATGGGGGAGCGGGGAGAAGTGTCGCAGGAGGTGAAGGCCGTTATGCGCGATACGGGGACTGCCCATTTGATGGCGATTTCCGGCCTGCATATCGCTTTTGCCGCGTTATTGGCTGCCGGATTAATCCGTGGCGGACAATTCTTTTTGCCGGCCAGATGGATTCGTTGGCAGACGCCATTGCTGGGCGGCATTCTTTGCGCGATATGTTATGCCTGGCTTACCGGTTTACAACCGCCTGCGCTGCGCACGGTGGCGGCACTGAGCGTCTGGGGAGGATTAAAATTAAGCGGACGACAGTGGAGCGGCTGGCAAGTCTGGTGCTGCTGTCTGGCCGCGATTATTTTCGCCGACCCTGTGGCGGTTATATCACAAAGTCTTTGGCTGTCAGCATTTGCGGTTGCCGGCCTGTTATTCTGGTATCAGTGGTTTCCTGCGCCAAACGGAAATTTTCCACGGGGCTTACGCTGGTTGCTTAACCTGCTTCATCTACAGGCAGGCATTACACTTCTGCTTTTGCCTCTCCAGGTGGCGCTTTTTCATGGCATAAGCGTTACCGCAATGCTGGCGAATCTTTTTGCCGTACCCTGGGTCACATTTGTGACGGTTCCACTCATCCTGGCGGGAATGATTCTGCATTTAACCGGGCCGTTTTTTCTTGAAGAGTGGGTATGGTACCTGACCGATCGCGCGTTAGCCGCGCTATTTTACCTGTTGAATGCTTTACCGCAGGGCTGGGTGAATATTGATAACCGTTGGCAGTGGCTGACGTTTTTGCCCTGGCTAATGCTTATCGCGTGGCGATTAAACGTCTGGCGTACCTGGCCGGCGGTCTGTTTATGCGGGTTATTGTTGATGAGCTGGCCACTCTGGCGACCGATAAACGCCAGCGGATGGCAGGTGCATATGCTGGATGTCGGTCAGGGGCTGGCGATAGCGATCGTCAGGGGCGATAAAGTAATACTCTACGATACCGGTCGGGCATGGCCGGAGGGCGACAGCGGGCAACAGGTTATTATTCCCTGGTTGCGCTGGCATAATCTGACGCCGGAGGGCGTTATTTTGAGTCATGAGCATCTGGATCATCGGGGCGGGCTGCGTTCGCTACAGCAGGTCTGGCCGTCAATGTGGATTCGCAGCCCGTTAGGCTGGCAGGGACATTTGCCCTGTTTTCGCGGCGAGCAGTGGCAATGGCAGGGGCTAACGTTTCAGGCGCACTGGCCGTTACGCGAAAGTGCCGATCGAGGAAATAACCGCTCCTGTGTGGTCAAAGTGGATGACGGTGTACATAGCATCCTGCTCACGGGCGATATTGAAGCGGGCGCTGAACAAAAAATGCTAAGTCGTTACTGGCGACATCTTGCGGCGACGTTTATCCAGGTGCCACATCATGGTAGTAATACGTCGTCGTCGCTACCATTTATTCAGCGCGTACATGGTGAAGCGGCGCTGGCGTCCGCATCGCGCTATAACGCATGGCGGCTGCCGTCCCGCAAGGTAAAACAGCGCTACCGACAACAGGCGTATCAGTGGTTTGATACACCCCACCAGGGGCAAATTTCGCTGCGGTTTTCTCCGCAGGGCTGGCGCATACAAGGCTTGCGGGATCAAATTTTACCTCGCTGGTATCATCAGTGGTTTGGCGTGTCCGAGGATAACGGGTAGAATATGCGGCTATTTCAACAAATGCTGGTTTTTTGAATGCATAACGATAAAGATCTCTCTACGTGGCAGACCTTCCGCCGACTGTGGCCAACCATAGCGCCTTTTAAAGCAGGTCTGATCGTGGCGGGCATAGCGTTAATTCTCAACGCAGCCAGCGATACCTTCATGCTATCGCTCCTCAAGCCATTACTGGATGATGGTTTCGGTAAAACGGATCGCTCAGTGTTGCTGTGGATGCCGCTGGTGGTTATTGGGCTGATGATATTACGAGGCATCACTAGCTATATCTCCAGCTACTGTATTTCATGGGTGTCAGGCAAGGTGGTAATGACCATGCGCCGTCGCCTGTTTGGCCATATGATGGGAATGCCCGTCGCCTTCTTTGATAAACAGTCTACCGGTACGCTGCTGTCGCGTATTACATACGATTCAGAACAGGTTGCCTCTTCTTCATCTGGCGCGCTGATTACCGTGGTGCGTGAAGGGGCATCGATCATCGGATTGTTTATCATGATGTTCTATTACAGCTGGCAGCTGTCGATCATCCTGGTTGTTTTAGCGCCGATTGTGTCGATTGCGATTCGCGTTGTCTCAAAGCGGTTCCGCAGCATCAGTAAAAATATGCAGAACACGATGGGACAAGTGACTACCAGCGCTGAACAAATGCTGAAAGGACACAAAGAGGTACTGATTTTCGGCGGTCAGGAAGTCGAAACTAAACGCTTTGATAAAGTCAGCAATAAGATGCGACTGCAAGGCATGAAAATGGTCTCTGCCTCGTCAATTTCCGATCCTATCATTCAGCTCATTGCCTCGCTGGCGCTGGCGTTTGTTCTCTATGCTGCGAGCTTCCCAAGTGTAATGGATAGCCTGACGGCTGGGACCATCACCGTGGTGTTCTCCTCCATGATCGCGCTGATGCGTCCATTAAAATCGCTGACAAACGTTAACGCGCAGTTCCAGCGTGGGATGGCGGCTTGTCAGACGTTGTTTGCGATTCTGGACAGCGAACAGGAGAAAGATGAAGGTAAACGTGTCATTGACCGCGCGACCGGCGATCTCGAATTCCGCAATGTGACGTTTACTTACCCGGGCCGTGAAGTGCCGGCATTGCGTAACATCAATTTGAAAATTCCTGCCGGGAAAACCGTGGCGCTGGTGGGGCGTTCCGGATCGGGTAAATCAACTATCGCCAGTCTGATCACCCGTTTCTACGATATTGATGAAGGACACATCCTCATGGATGGTCACGATCTACGCGAATACACTCTGGCCTCTCTACGTAATCAGGTGGCGCTGGTTTCGCAAAACGTGCATCTGTTTAACGACACGGTCGCCAATAACATTGCTTATGCCCGGACGGAAGAATATAGCCGCGAGCAGATTGAAGAGGCGGCGCGCATGGCCTATGCCATGGACTTTATCAACAAGATGGATAATGGCCTGGATACCATCATCGGCGAAAACGGCGTACTGCTTTCCGGCGGTCAACGCCAGCGTATCGCGATTGCCCGCGCCTTACTGCGCGACAGCCCGATTTTGATCCTTGATGAAGCTACGTCCGCGCTGGATACCGAATCTGAACGTGCGATTCAGGCAGCGTTGGATGAGCTGCAGAAAAACCGTACCTCTCTGGTGATTGCGCATCGTCTCTCCACCATCGAACAGGCGGATGAGATCGTTGTGGTCGAAGACGGCATTATCGTTGAGCGCGGCACTCATAGCGAGCTGCTGGCACAACACGGCGTTTACGCCCAGCTACATAAGATGCAATTTGGCCAATGATAGCGCGTATCTGGTCTGGTGAATCCCCGCTATGGCGGTTACTGCTGCCGCTCTCCTGGCTGTATGGCCTGGTGAGCGGGGCGATTCGTCTGAGCTATAAGCTTGGTTTTAAACGCGCCTGGCGAGCGCCGGTACCGGTGGTTGTGGTAGGGAATCTTACGGCTGGCGGTAACGGTAAAACACCCGTAGTCATTTGGCTGGTGGAAAAGCTGCAACAGCGTGGCGTGCGCGTGGGGGTCGTTTCCCGCGGCTACGGCGGCAAAGCTGCCGCTTATCCGCTGCTCCTGACGCCGGAGACGACAACCGCAGAAGCGGGAGATGAACCGGTATTGATTTATCAACGGACCGGCGCGCCTGTCGCGGTGGCGCCTGAACGCGCCGCGGCGGTGAAAGCGATTCTGGCGGCGCATAATGTGCAGATTATTATCACCGACGATGGGTTGCAGCATTACCGACTAGCGCGAGATATTGAAATTGTGGTGATTGACGGCGTGCGCCGTTTTGGCAACGGCTGGTGGCTTCCTGCCGGTCCTATGCGCGAACGCGCCAGTCGCCTGAAAACCGTGGATGCCGCTATCGTGAATGGCGGCGTCGCCCGGGCGGGCGAAATCCCCATGCAGCTAACGCCTGGATTGGCGGTGAACTTACGTACGGGAGCGCGTTGCGATGTGGCGCAACTGAGCAATATTGTGGCGATGGCGGGCATCGGTCATCCGCCGCGATTTTTCGCGACGCTGGAAGCCTGTGGCGCGCATCCGCAAAAGTGTGTCCCGCTGGCCGATCATCAAACGCTCGCCCCTGCTGACGTTCAGGCGTTGGTCGGTGAAGGGCAGACCCTGGTAATGACGGAAAAAGACGCGGTGAAATGCCGTGCTTTTGCCGAAGATAACTGGTGGTTCTTACCGGTTGATGCGCGTTTGTCCGGTGAGCAGCCTGATAAGTTGCTTCAACATATCACCTCGCTGGTTCGCTAGCGTACCCCAATGCAGCGGCAGTGATGAATTTATGGAGCCATGAATGTCATTGCCGTACCTTTCTCTTTCCCAGGCCCGGTGTCTTCACCTTGCTGCGCAGGGGCTATTGAAAAAGCCGCGCCGTAACGCGATGCCTGGCGATGTTCTTGCCGCCATCTCACGCATGGCGTTGCTGCAAATTGATACCATCAATGTTGTCGCACGTAGCCCCTATCTGGTGCTGTTTAGCCGTCTCGGTTCGTACCCGCAGGCCTGGCTGGATGAGGCGCTGCGACGCGGCGAGTTAATGGAATACTGGGCGCATGAGGCCTGTTTCTTACCACGCCGCGACTTTAAACTTATCCGCCATCGTATGCTGTCGCCGGAAAAGATGGGCTGGAAATATCGCGCGGCATGGATGCATGAGCACGCGGAAGAAATAGAACAGCTAGTGCGGCATATTCAGGAGCACGGTCCGGTGCGTTCTGCCGATTTTGAACATGCGCGGAAAGGCGTCAGCGGCTGGTGGGAATGGAAACCACATAAACGCCACCTTGAGGGTTTATTTACCGCCGGAAAAGTCATGGTTGTTGAGCGGCGTAATTTTCAACGTGTATATGATTTAACGCCCCGTGTGATGCCGCACTGGGATGATGAACGCGATGGACTGTCACAGCCGCAGGCGGAAAGTCTGATGCTGGATAATAGCGCGCGCAGTCTGGGGATTTTCCGTGAACAGTGGCTGGCGGATTACTACCGCCTGAAACGTCCTGACCTGAAGGGATGGCGGGAGAGCCGGGCGGAACAGCAGCAGATTATTCCGGTCGAGGTGGAAACGTTGGGGCGGATGTGGCTTCATGCCGATCTTCTTTCGCAGCTGGAACCGGCGCTAAATAACGCCTTAAAGGCGACCCATAGCGCAGTACTGTCGCCTTTCGATCCTGTGGTATGGGATCGCAAGCGGGCAGCGCAGCTTTTCGGATTTAACTATCGGCTGGAATGTTATACGCCTGCGGCGAAGCGCCAGTACGGTTATTTTGTGCTGCCGCTATTATACCAGGGCCGTTTAGTCGGGCGAATGGATGCCAAAATGCACCGTAAAACGGGGGTGCTTGAGGTTATCTCGCTGTATCTGGAGGACGATATCCGCCCTGGCGTTAGTCTGCAAAAAGGAATCTGGCAGGCTATTAGCGCGTTTGCTGCCTGGCAACGGGCATCGCGCGTGACGCTGGGACAATGTCCGCCAGGCCTGTTTAGCGCCATGCGTCATGGCTGGGAAATAGACCCTGCATCATAACCGATTATGTTAATATTGAAGGATTCACAATCCGGTCCATCTGGAGGAACTATGGATCATCGTCTGCTTGAAATCATCGCCTGCCCGGTATGTAACGGCAAACTCTGGTATAACCAGGAAAAGCAAGAATTAATTTGCAAACTGGATAATCTCGCTTTCCCGTTACGCGACGGCATTCCTGTATTGCTGGAAAATGAAGCTCGCTCCCTGACATCTGATGAGAGTAAATCATGAGTTTCGTCGTCATCATTCCGGCCCGTTTTTCATCTACCCGACTGCCAGGCAAACCATTAGTGGATATTAATGGTAAGCCCATGATTGTTCATGTCCTGGAGCGGGCGCGCGAATCTGGCGCGGAACGCATTATTGTCGCGACCGATCATGAAGACGTGGCTCGTGCGGTAGAAGCGGCTGGCGGCGAAGTGTGCATGACGCGCGCCGATCACCAGTCCGGCACCGAACGGTTGGCGGAAGTGGTAGAGAAGTGCGGATTCAGCGACGATACCGTTATTGTGAACGTTCAGGGCGATGAGCCGATGATCCCGGCGGTTATTATTCGCCAGGTCGCGGAAAATCTGGCGCAGCGCCAGGTTGGTATGGCGACGCTGGCGGTGCCGATTCACAGCGCCGAAGAAGCGTTTAACCCGAATGCGGTAAAAGTTGTGCTGGATGCCGAAGGCTATGCGCTTTACTTTTCTCGGGCGACGATTCCCTGGGATCGCGACCGCTTTGCAAAAAGCCTGGAAACGGTAGGGGATACTTGCCTTCGTCACCTGGGCATTTATGGCTATCGCGCGGGTTTTATCCGCCGTTACGTGAGCTGGCAACCCAGCCCGCTGGAACATATTGAAATGCTGGAGCAACTCCGTGTGCTGTGGTACGGCGAAAAAATTCATGTCGCCGTCGCCAAAGCGGTGCCCGGCACGGGCGTAGACACCGCCGACGACCTGGAGCGCGTGCGCGCTGAAATGCGTTAACATGATCCTGTTCATGATCGTCTTAGACGGTCATGAACAGCGCGGTATGATAGCGCAAAGATGAATACTCACGTTTGCTCATCAGTGGCGGTTTTCTCGTACCGTTACGATTTTCCTCATTTTTCTTTTCTTCCCTTGATCTGATACGGGTGACATCTGTCCATACGACGCTCATTATTAAAGCAGTAGCACTAATGGGGGTAATCTGGAATGGAACAGTTGCGGGCCGAACTCAGTCATTTGTTGGGTGAAAAACTTAGCCGTATAGAGTGCGTGAATGAGAAAGCGGATTCCGCATTGTGGTCATTATATGACAGCCAGGGCATTCCGATGCCGCTGATGGCGCGAAGTTTTACCACTCCCGGCGTTGCGCAGCAACTGGCATGGAAAACCTCAATGCTGGCGCGTAGCGGTACGGTGAGGATGCCGGTAATCTATGGCGTATTGACGCATGAAGAGCATCCTGGTCCGGATGTGCTGCTACTGGAACGACTGCGCGGTGTGCCGGTCGAGGCGCCGGCGCGCACTCCGGAACGCTGGGAACAGCTAAAAGATCAGATTGTCGAAGGGCTGTTAGCCTGGCATCGGCAGGATAGCCGCGGTTGCGTGGGTGCCGTAGACCATACTCAGGAGAATATCTGGCCTTCCTGGTATCGTCAGCGGGTGGAGGTGCTGTGGACGACGCTAAATCAGTTCAGCAATACTGGCCTGACGATGCAGGACAAACGCATTCTGTTTCGTACCAGAGAATGTCTTCCTTCGTTATTTGAAGGGTTTAACGACAACTGCGTACTGGTGCATGGCAACTTCTGCCTGCGCAGTATGCTTAAAGACGCCCGTAGCGATCAGCTTCTGGCGATGGTCGGCCCCGGGCTGATGCTGTGGGCGCCGAGAGAGTTCGAACTGTTTCGCCTGATGGATAATCCATTGGCGGAGGGATTGCTTTGGCATTATCTGCAACGCGCGCCAGTGGCGGAGTCCTTCATCTGGCGGCGTTGGCTCTATGTGCTGTGGGACGAGGTTGCGCAATTGGTCAATACCGGACGTTTTAACCGTACCAATTTTGATCTGGCGGCGAAATCATTACTCCCCTGGCTTGCCTGATATGCCTTTCAGCCATTGCCAAAGTCGCCCTAATGTTTCATACCCAGCGCGATCGCTGTGCATCAGCCAGACCGGGGACGGAATTGCCCGCTCCCAGGGATTGAGCGGCGAATCGATCGCCAACTGATTCGCCGGTGCGGGAAGCGGATTCAGCCCGGCATGCTGAAAGAAAATCATCGCACGCGGCAAATGCGAGGCGGAGGTTACCAACAGGAAAGGGGCGTCGCCGATGGCCTGCTTAACGGCGGCGGCTTCTTCTTCCGTATCTTTTGGCTTATCCAGCGTAATAATATCGTTACGCGGTACGCCCAGCGACTGCGCCACCCGCGCACCGACTTCCGCCGTGCTTACCGTATTGGTTTTTGCTACGCCGCCGGTAAAAATCAGCTTTGCTCCCGGATTCGCACGCCACAGCCGAATGCCTTCCGCCAGCCGCGGTAAGCTATTGTTAATTAAATTGGAGCTCGGCGCCCACTGCGGGTTCCAGGTATAGCCGCCGCCGAGAACCACAATATATTCCACCTTTTGCGGACCCTGCCAGGTAGGGTAGCGGTTTTCTATTGGGCGCAGCAAATGGTCAGAGACGGGTTGCAGGCTTAATAGCAATAGCGCCAGCCAACCTACGCTGATAAATACTTTTCCGGTCTTCTGAAAGCGGCTAAACCAGACCAGCGCCAGGCCGACGCCAATCATCAGCAACATCAGCGGAAGCGGCAATAACATACCGCCAATCACTTTCTTTAGCGTAAAAAGCATCCTTTTTGGTTCCTTTTTTAACCATATAGCGGAGGATTAACGGTGATATTACACCAGACAGGTTCATTCTGGCCGCGGCTGTGACAAAATAGCGGTTTTATCAGATAACGCCTAAGCCAGCCTGTGGAGAGTCCGATGCAGGATCGCAATTTTGATGACATTGCTGAAAAGTTTTCCCGTAACATTTACGGCACGACCAAAGGACAACTACGGCAAGCCATTCTGTGGCAAGACCTGGATCGCGTGCTGGAGGAGATTGGCGGGCGAAAACTGCGGGTACTGGATGCCGGCGGCGGCGAAGGGCAAACGGCGATTAAGATGGCGGAACGCGGCCATCAGGTGACGTTATGCGATCTGTCTGGCGAAATGATCGCCCGCGCGCGGCAGGCGGCCGAGGCAAAAGGTGTGAGCAAAGACATGCATTTTATACAATGCCCGGCTCAGGACGTCGCTTCGCATTTGGAAAGCCCGGTTGATCTGATATTGTTTCATGCTGTGCTGGAGTGGGTAGCCGATCCTGTCGGCGTATTAGAAACGCTCTGGTCAGTATTGCGCCCTGGCGGCGCGCTGTCGTTGATGTTCTATAACGCTAACGGTTTGCTGATGCACAATATGGTGGCGGGTAATTTTGACTACGTGCAGGCGGGGATGCCTAAACGCAAGAAGCGTACGCTGTCGCCTGACTACCCGCGCGACCCCGCGCAGGTGTACCAGTGGCTGGAGGCGATTGGCTGGCAGATTACCGGTAAAACCGGCGTGCGTGTGTTTCATGATTATCTGCGTGAAAAACACCAGCAGCGTGACTGTTATGAGACCCTGGTCGAACTGGAAACGCGTTATTGCCGCCAGGAGCCGTATATTAGCCTTGGGCGCTACATTCATGTCACCGCGATTAAAAGCCCGGCGCTAGCCGCAGATGCAAGGATAACCTATGAGTGAATTTTCCCAGACAGTCCCCGAACTGGTTGCCTGGGCCAGAAAAAACGACTTTTCCATCTCGCTGCCGGTAGACAGACTTTCCTTTCTGCTGGCGGTCGCCACGTTGAACGGCGAACGCCTTGACGGCGAGATGAGTGAAGGCGAGCTGGTGGATGCATTCCGCCATGTGAGTGATGCGTTTGAGCAAACCAGCGAAACCATCGGCGTGCGCGCGAACAACGCGATTAACGATATGGTGCGTCAACGTCTGCTGAACCGCTTTACCAGCGAGCAGGCGGAAGGCAATGCGATTTACCGATTAACCCCGCTCGGGATTGGCATCACCGATTACTACATTCGTCAACGCGAATTCTCTACGCTGCGTCTTTCTATGCAGTTGTCGATTGTGGCCGGCGAATTGAAGCGCGCGGCGGATGCGGCAGCGGAGGGTGGCGATGAGTTCCACTGGCATCGCAACGTTTACGCGCCATTGAAATATTCGGTGGCGGAGATTTTCGACAGTATCGATCTGACCCAGCGCATCATGGATGAACAGCAGCAGCAGGTGAAAGACGATATCGCACAACTGCTGAATAAAGACTGGCGGGCGGCGATTTCCAGCTGTGAACTGCTGCTTTCCGAAACGTCCGGTACGCTGCGCGAGTTGCAGGATACGCTGGAGGCGGCGGGCGATAAGCTGCAGGCTAACCTGCTGCGCATTCAGGATGCCACGATGACGCACGACGATCTGCATTTTGTCGACAGGCTGGTGTTTGACTTACAAAGTAAACTCGACCGCATTATCAGTTGGGGTCAGCAGTCTATTGATTTATGGATCGGCTACGATCGTCACGTGCATAAATTTATCCGTACCGCGATCGATATGGATAAAAACCGTGTCTTCGCCCAGCGGTTGCGCCAGTCCGTACAGACTTATTTTGACGATCCGTGGGCGCTAACCTACGCGAATGCCGATCGTCTGCTGGATATGCGCGATGAAGAGATGGCGTTGCGTGACGATGAAGTCACCGGGGAGTTGCCGCCGGATCTGGAATATGAAGAGTTTAACGAGATCCGCGAGCAGTTAGCGGCCATCATTGAAGAACAGCTGGCTATCTACAAAACCAGACAAACGCCACTGGATCTTGGGCTGGTGGTGCGCGAGTATCTGGCGCAATACCCGCGCGCGCGTCATTTCGACGTGGCGCGTATTGTTATCGATCAAGCGGTACGTCTTGGCGTAGCGCAAGCAGATTTCACCGGGCTGCCAGCCAAATGGCAGCCGATTAATGATTACGGAGCCAAGGTACAGGCGCATGTCATTGACAAATATTGAACAAGTGATGCCGGTTAAGCTGGCGCAGGCGCTGGCGAATCCGTTATTTCCGGCGCTGGATAGCGCATTACGTTCGGGCCGCCACATCGGGCTGGACGAACTGGATAATCATGCCTTTCTGATGGATTTTCAGGAATACCTGGAAGAGTTTTACGCGCGTTATAACGTGGAACTGATTCGCGCGCCGGAGGGGTTCTTCTACCTGCGTCCGCGTTCTACCACGCTTATCCCGCGCTCGGTGTTATCCGAACTGGATATGATGGTCGGTAAAATTCTCTGCTACCTCTATCTTAGCCCGGAGCGTCTGGCCAACGAAGGGATCTTTACTCAGCAGGAGTTGTACGACGAGCTGCTTACCCTTGCGGACGAAGCCAAACTGCTAAAGCTGGTGAATAACCGCTCGACGGGATCTGACGTTGATCGTCAGAAACTGCAGGAAAAGGTGCGTTCTTCTTTAAACCGCCTGCGTCGTTTGGGCATGGTATGGTTTATGGGCCACGACAGCAGCAAATTCCGCATTACCGAATCGGTCTTCCGCTTTGGCGCGGATGTCCGCACCGGCGACGATCCTCGCGAGGCGCAGCGTCGTCTCATCCGCGACGGGGAAGCGATGCCCATTGAAAACCATCTGCAACTTAATGATGAGACCGAAGAGAGTCAGCCGGACAGTGGAGAGGAAGAATAATGATTGAACGCGGTAAATTTCGCTCGCTAACGCTGATTAACTGGAACGGTTTTTTTGCCCGTACTTTTGACCTGGATGAACTGGTCACGACGTTATCCGGGGGCAACGGCGCCGGGAAATCCACGACGATGGCGGCGTTCGTCACGGCGCTGATCCCGGATCTTACATTACTGCACTTTCGTAACACCACGGAAGCCGGCGCCACCAGCGGTTCGCGCGATAAAGGTCTGCACGGTAAGCTGAAGGCGGGCGTCTGTTACTCCATGCTCGACACCATTAATTCCCGCCATCAGCGGGTGGTGGTCGGCGTGCGTCTGCAGCAGGTCGCTGGGCGCGATCGCAAAGTGGACATCAAACCGTTTGCTATCCAGGGGCTGCCGATGTCGGTACAGCCGACACAACTGGTGACGGAGACATTAAACGAACGTCAGGCGCGCGTACTGTCGCTTGCTGAGTTGAAAGACAAGCTTGACGAGATGGAAGGCGTGCAGTTTAAGCAGTTTAACTCCATCACCGATTATCATTCGCTGATGTTTGACTTAGGGATTATCGCCCGTCGTCTGCGCTCCGCTTCCGATCGTAGTAAATTCTATCGTTTGATAGAGGCCTCGCTGTACGGCGGGATCTCCAGCGCCATTACCCGATCGCTACGCGATTATTTATTGCCGGAAAACAGCGGCGTGCGCAAGGCGTTCCAGGATATGGAAGCGGCGCTGCGCGAGAACCGACTCACGCTGGAAGCGATTCGTGTTACCCAATCCGATCGCGATCTGTTTAAGCATTTGATCAGCGAAGCCACCGATTATGTGGCGGCGGATTATATGCGCCACGCCAATGAGCGTCGGGTTCACCTTGATCAGGCGTTGGCGTTTCGACGCGAACTGTACACATCGCGCAAACAATTGGCGGCGGAGCAGTACAAGCACGTCGATATGGCCCGTGAGTTGGGCGAACATAACGGCGCCGAAGGTTCTCTGGAAGCGGATTATCAGGCGGCGAGCGATCACCTGAATCTGGTGCAAACCGCGCTGCGCCAGCAGGAAAAAATTGAACGCTACGAAGCGGATCTTGAAGAGCTGCAGATTCGACTCGAAGAGCAAAATGAAGTGGTGGCGGAAGCCGCCGAAATGCAGGACGAAAATGAAGCGCGTGCCGAAGCCGCCGAGCTGGAAGTCGATGAACTCAAAAGCCAGCTTGCGGATTACCAGCAGGCGCTGGATGTACAGCAAACGCGCGCGATTCAGTATAACCAGGCGATATCAGCGCTCGCCCGCGCTAAAGAACTTTGCCATCTGCCGGATCTAACGCCGGAAAGCGCCGCCGAATGGCTGGATACTTTCCAGGCAAAAGAGCAGGAAGCTACGGAAAAACTGTTGTCGTTGGAACAAAAAATGAGCGTGGCGCAAACCGCGCACAGCCAGTTTGAGCAGGCTTATCAGCTGGTGGCGGCGATCAACGGCCCGCTGGCACGTAGCGAAGCCTGGGACGTGGCGCGCGAGCTGTTACGGGACGGCGTGAACCAGCGTCATCTGGCGGAACAGGTACAGCCGCTGCGGATGCGCCTGAGCGAACTGGAACAGCGGCTGCGCGAGCAGCAAGAGGCGGAACGTCTGCTGGCTGAGTTCTGTAAGCGACAGGGCAAAAATTTTGATATTGACGAACTGGAAGCGCTGCATCAGGAGCTGGAAGCCCGCATCGCGTCCTTGTCTGATAGCGTATCGTCAGCCAGCGAACAGCGCATGGCCTTGCGTCAGGAGCAGGAGCAGCTTCAGTCGCGTATTCAACATCTGATGCGGCGTGCGCCCGTCTGGCTGGCGGCGCAAAACAGTCTGAACCAGCTTAGCGAACAGTGCGGTGAGGAGTTTACGTCCAGCCAGGAAGTGACCGAATACCTGCAACAGCTACTGGAGCGTGAGCGCGAAGCCATTGTCGAACGCGACGAAGTGGGCGCGCGTAAAAATGCGGTTGATGAAGAGATCGAACGTTTAAGCCAGCCGGGCGGCGCGGAAGACCAGCGTTTGAATGCGCTGGCGGAGCGTTTTGGCGGGGTACTGCTGTCGGAAATCTACGATGATGTCAGCCTTGAAGATGCGCCGTACTTTTCCGCACTGTATGGCCCGTCGCGCCATGCGATCGTCGTACCGGATTTATCGCAAATAGCCGAACAGCTTGAAGGTCTGACCGACTGCCCGGAAGATCTGTACCTGATCGAAGGCGATCCGCAGTCTTTTGATGACAGCGTATTCAGCGTTGACGAGCTGGAAAAGGCGGTGGTCGTGAAAATTGCCGACCGTCAGTGGCGTTATTCGCGTTTCCCGTCGCTGCCTATTTTTGGCCGCGCGGCGCGCGAGAACCGTATTGAAAGTCTCCATGCGGAACGGGAAGTGCTTTCCGAGCGCTTTGCCACGCTCTCGTTTGACGTGCAGAAAACCCAGCGTTTGCACCAGGCGTTCAGCCGTTTTATCGGCAGCCACCTTTCCGTCGCTTTTGAGGACGATCCGGAAGCGGAAATTCGCCGACTGAACGGGCGTCGCGTCGAGCTGGAGCGCGCGCTGGCGACGCATGAAAGCGACAACCAGCAGCAGCGTATTCAGTTTGAGCAGGCGAAAGAGGGCGTTTCCGCGCTTAACCGTTTGCTGCCGCGGCTGAATTTATTGGCCGATGAAACGCTGGCCGATCGGGTCGATGAAATTCAGGAACGGTTGGATGAGGCGCAGGAAGCGGCGCGATTTGTGCAGCAATATGGCAACCAGTTAGCCAAACTGGAGCCGGTGGTTTCCGTTCTGCAAAGCGATCCGGAACAGTTTGAGCAGTTAAAAGAAGACTATGCATGGTCGCAGCAAATGCAGCGCGACGCGCGCCAGCAGGCTTTTGCGCTGGCTGAAGTCGTCGAACGTCGGGCGCATTTCAGCTATTCCGACTCGGCGGAAATGTTGAGCGGCAACAGCGATCTCAACGAAAAGCTGCGCCAGCGGCTGGAGCAGGCGGAAGCCGAGCGTACCCGCGCCCGCGAAGCGCTGCGCAGCCATGCCGCGCAGTTAAGTCAGTACAGCCAGGTCCTGGCCTCGCTAAAAAGCTCTTACGACACGAAAAAAGAGCTGCTTAACGATTTGCAGCGTGAATTACAGGATATTGG
Source organism: Salmonella sp. 2018103 (assembly GCF_026247685.1). Classification (NCBI taxonomy): domain Bacteria; kingdom Pseudomonadati; phylum Pseudomonadota; class Gammaproteobacteria; order Enterobacterales; family Enterobacteriaceae; genus Salmonella; species Salmonella sp. 2018103. The sequence goes on along the minus strand of NZ_CP111029.1, from coordinate 2,837,294 downwards.
CGTTCGCGCCGACAGCGGGGCGGAAGAACGCGCCCGCCAGCGTCGCGATGAACTGCACGCCCAGTTGAGCAATAACCGTTCGCGTCGCAATCAGCTTGAGAAAGCGCTCACCTTCTGCGAAGCGGAGATGGAGAACCTGACCCGTAAGCTGCGCAAGCTGGAGCGTGATTATCATGAAATGCGCGAGCAGGTCGTGACCGCGAAAGCCGGCTGGTGCGCAGTCATGCGGATGGTGAAAGACAATGGCGTGGAACGCCGTCTGCACCGTCGTGAGCTGGCTTATCTGTCGGCGGATGAACTGCGCTCCATGTCGGATAAGGCGTTGGGCGCGCTGCGACTGGCCGTCGCGGATAACGAACATCTGCGCGACGTATTGCGCCTGTCGGAAGATCCGAAACGCCCGGAACGTAAAATCCAGTTCTTTGTGGCCGTTTACCAGCATCTGCGCGAACGTATTCGTCAGGATATTATTCGTACCGACGATCCGGTTGAAGCCATTGAACAAATGGAGATTGAGCTGAGCCGTCTGACGGAAGAGCTGACATCGCGTGAGCAAAAGCTGGCGATCAGTTCCCGCAGCGTGGCAAACATTATCCGCAAGACTATCCAGCGTGAGCAGAACCGTATCCGTATGCTGAACCAGGGGTTGCAAAGCGTCTCGTTTGGCCAGGTGAATAGCGTGCGGTTAAACGTCAACGTGCGTGAAACGCATGCTACCTTGCTGGATGTGCTTTCAGAACAGCAGGAGCAGCACCAGGATCTGTTTAACAGCAATCGTCTGACCTTCTCTGAAGCGTTGGCGAAACTGTACCAGCGCCTGAATCCGCAGATCGATATGGGGCAACGCACGCCGCAGACCATCGGCGAGGAGTTGCTGGACTACCGTAACTATCTGGAAATGGAAGTTGAAGTTAACCGTGGGTCCGACGGCTGGCTGCGTGCGGAATCCGGCGCGCTATCCACGGGTGAAGCTATCGGGACCGGGATGTCAATTCTGGTGATGGTGGTGCAAAGCTGGGAAGACGAAGCGCGCAGACTGCGCGGGAAAGATATTTCGCCATGTCGCCTGCTGTTCCTCGATGAAGCGGCGCGTCTGGATGCGCGCTCTATCGCCACGCTGTTTGAACTATGCGAACGTTTGCAGATGCAGCTCATCATCGCCGCGCCGGAAAACATCAGTCCGGAGAAGGGCACGACCTATAAGCTGGTGCGTAAAGTGTTTCAGAATACTGAGCATGTTCATGTTGTCGGGCTGCGTGGCTTTGCGCCGCAGCTTCCGGAAACGCTTCCCGGTACGCAGACGGAAGATACGCCTTCAGAAGCGAGTTAAATACGGCAGAAATAATGAAGTGCCCGATGGCGCCTCGCTTATCAGGCAAGGCCGGATAAGTCGGTTAGGCTGCCATCCGGCGCAACAAGTTCTGCTTTATCATTAGCCTGGGGCGGCGAAAGCCGCCTTTTTCTTTATCTGAAAAATCTCTCCGGGTAGTGCATTTTCTTTAAACTTCTTTACATTAGGTTAGGCAAAAACGTAACGAACTTTATATACTGGAGTTAAGCCTGACGAGTGAGCAGGCTGACTCGTCATACTAAACAAAAGCATTGGTTGCGGTTGACCCGCGCTGCGGGCAGCACAGTCATGCGGAGTATGATAACGAAAACAGGGGGCAAGGGATGTTGCTTAATAAGATGTGTGGTCGTTGTCTGTCGGCAATCAGTTTATGCCTGGCCGTAACATTCGCTCCACTGTTCAATGCGCAGGCCGATGAGCCTGAAATGATACCTGGCGATAGCGCCGTTGCCGCGACGGATCAGGCTGGGCCGCAGAAGCAATCCGCCGCGACGGCGATTATGGCCGGGATTCAGCCGCTGCCGGAGGGCGTTTCAGCCGAGAAAGTCCGGGCTGATTTACAGTCGCAGCTTCCTTCCGGCTATACGCCGGTCTATATGAGCCAACTGACATTGCTGTATGCCGCGCGCGACATGAAGCCCATGTGGGATAATCGCGATGCGGTGAAAGCCTTCCAGCAACAGTTGGCGGAGGTGGCGATTGCCGGATTCCAGCCGCAGTTTACCGCCTGGGTGGCATTGTTGACCGATCCCGCCGTAAACGGTATGGCGCGCGATGTTGTGTTGTCAGACGCCATGATGGGCTATCTCCATTTCATTGCGAATATCCCCGTCAAAGGCCAGCGCTGGTTATATAGCAACAAACCTTACGCATTGGCGACGCCGCCAGTCTCGGTGATTAACCAGTGGCAAATAGCGCTGGAAGAGGGCCAGTTGCCGATGTTTGTCGCCAGCCTGGCGCCGCAGCATCCACAGTATGCGCCCATGCATGACGCGCTACTGAAGCTGGTGGCGGACTCTCGCCCGTGGCCGCAGTTGGCCAATACCGCAACGCTGCGCCCGGGGCAATGGAGTAACGATGTGCCTGCGCTGCGCGAAATATTACAGCGTACGGGGATGCTGGATGGCGGTCCAAAGATAGCCTTACCCGGCGATAACACTGCTGATAGCGCCGTCGTCAGCCCCTCCGCCGTGGTCGACGAAACATCGGTGGCGCAGCCGGTCGACGAACAAACGGCCCGCCGTAGTAAGCCGGCTCCGGCGGCACGCGCCTACGATCGTGAACTGGTCGAGGCGGTAAAGCGTTTTCAGGCATGGCAAGGGCTGGGGGCGGATGGCGTTATTGGTCCGGCGACGCGTAACTGGCTTAATATGACTCCCGCGCAACGCGCAGGCGTACTGGCACTGAATATCCAACGTTTACGCCTGCTGCCGGCGGAACTCTCTACCGGTATTATGGTAAACATTCCCGCTTATTCGCTGGTCTACTATCAGAATGGCAACCAGGTGCTGGCTTCGAGGGTGATCGTCGGGCGTCCCGATCGTAAAACGCCGATGATGAGCAGCGCGCTGAATAATGTGGTGGTGAACCCGCCGTGGAACGTTCCGCCCACGCTTGCGCGTAAAGACATTTTACCGAAGGTGTGGAATGACCCAGGCTATCTGGAGCGTCATGGCTACACCGTGATGCGCGGCTGGAACAGCAAAGAAGCGATCGATCCGTGGCAGGTTGACTGGGCCACCATTACGCCATCGAATCTTCCGTTCCGTTTCCAGCAGGCGCCAGGCGCGCACAATTCGCTGGGGCGTTATAAATTTAATATGCCGAGTTCAGATGCTATCTATCTGCACGATACGCCCAACCATAATCTCTTTCAGCGTGACGCCAGGGCGTTAAGTTCCGGCTGCGTGCGGGTCAATAAGGCCTCTGAACTGGCGAATATGCTCTTGCAGGATGCTGGCTGGAACGATGCGCGGATCTCAGGCGCCCTGAAGCAAGGCGACACGCGGTATGTCAATATCCGGCAGAACATTCCAGTAAATCTTTACTATCTGACCGCGTTTGTCGGCGCAGATGGACGTATGCAATATCGTACAGATATTTACAATTACGATCTCACAGCGCGATCCAGCGCACAAATTGTGCCAAAGGTTGAACAATTAATCAGGTAAATGAAGAAGTTCTGGTAAATATGTTGTCCTAATGTTTGGCTTCAACGGGGCGTTTCGCTGTAGACCCCCGTTGTGGCTGGGGGAGGGCCATCTTGACGCGGGCTTTATCGGCAGTTAAGGTGCCTTTCGTGCGCCAGAAGTGCATATACAACAACCTTTAAGTCGACCGGGCCGTTCAGAAGTCTGTGCCAGCCGGTATCATGTCTGCTTAAAGGTAGAAGTGTATTAACGATAACATTGACCTGTAGACCTGATTATCATGGACAAATTTGACGCTAATCGCCGCAAGCTGCTGGCGCTTGGTGGTGTCGCTCTCGGCGCCGCCATCCTGCCCGCGCCAGCGTTTGCCACACTCTCGACCCCACGCCCGCGCATTTTGACGTTAAACAATCTCCATACCGGAGAGTCAATCAAGGCGGAGTTTTTCGATGGAAGAGCCTATATTCAGGATGAATTAGCAAAGTTAAACCATTTTTTCCGTGACTATCGCGCGAATAAAGTCCGATCAATCGATCCCCGCCTGTTTGATCAACTTTACCGACTTCAGGGGCTGTTAGGGACGCGTAAACCTGTGCAGCTCATCTCGGGCTACCGTTCTCTTGATACCAATAATGAATTACGCGCCCGTAGCAGCGGCGTAGCGAAAAAAAGCTACCATACAAAAGGGCAGGCGATGGATTTTCATATTGAGGGCGTGGCGCTGAGCAATATTCGCAAAGCGGCGTTATCTATGCGCGCAGGTGGTGTAGGATATTACCCACGTAGTAACTTTGTGCATATTGATACCGGGCCGGCGCGGCACTGGTAATCAGCGAGGCTTAATCAAAGGAGCAGTATGAACTATCGTATTATTCCGGTCACCGCGTTCTCCCAGAACTGTTCATTAATCTGGTGCGAACAAACCCGGCTGGCGGCACTGGTCGATCCGGGCGGCGACGCGGAAAAAATTAAACAGGAAGTGGACGCCAGCGGCGTGACGTTGATGCAAATTTTACTCACGCATGGGCATCTCGATCATGTCGGCGCGGCGAGTGAACTGGCGCAGCATTACGGCGTTCCTGTTATCGGTCCGGAAAAAGAAGATGAGTTCTGGCTGCAAGGACTGCCGGCGCAAAGCCGCATGTTTGGTCTGGATGAGTGTCAGCCGCTGACGCCTGATCGCTGGTTGAACGACGGCGATCGCGTCAGCGTGGGGAATGTGACGTTACAGGTGTTACATTGTCCGGGACACACGCCGGGACACGTGGTTTTCTTTGATGAACAGTCGCAACTGCTGATCTCCGGCGATGTGATTTTCAAAGGTGGCGTCGGGCGCAGCGATTTTCCTCGCGGCGATCACACCCAGTTGATTGACGCTATTAAGCGTAAATTATTGCCGCTTGGCGATGATGTGACCTTTATTCCTGGCCACGGCCCGCTCTCTACGCTCGGGTACGAGCGTCTGCATAATCCCTTCCTGCAAGATGAGATGCCGGTCTGGTAAGCAGAATGAAAAAGCCTGCAATGTGCAGGCTTTTTTATCGGTCACGCCAGTCGGCAGCTTTTTACAGTACCGCGACAATGGCTTCGCACAGCGGCGCCATATTATCCGGGGTCATGCCCGCCACGTTCACGCGACCAGAAGCCACGGCATAAACGCCGAACTCTTCACGCAGACGCAGCACCTGATCTTTGGTCAGACCGCTGAATGAGAACATCCCGTTCTGCTTGATAATAAAGCTGAAGTCACGGTTCGCGCCTTTTTCCTGCAAGGTATTCACGAACAGTTGACGCATACGCTGAATACGCTGGCGCATATCCGTCAGTTCCTGTTCCCAGATAGCGCGCAGGGCGTCATTACTCAGGATAGTCGCGACGATGGACGCGCCGTGCGCTGGCGGGTTGGAGTAGTTAGCGCGAATGGCGGATTTCATCTGGCTAAAAGCGCGATCCACGGTTTCCGCATCGGCGGCAACGAGGGTGCAGGCGCCGACTCGTTCATTATATAAGCCGAAGTTTTTGGAGTAGGAGCTGGCGACAATGAGCTCTTTATGCAGCGCGGCAAAGGCGCGCAGACCTTCCGCATCTTCTTCCAGGCCGCGGGCAAAGCCCTGGTAAGCGAAATCGAATAGCGGCAGCCACCCTTTTTCAACGGAAAGCTCAGCCAGAACCTGCCACTGTTCCAGAGTAGGGTCAATGCCGGTTGGGTTATGACAGCAACCGTGGAACAGAACCACATCGCCGGCCTGAGCTTCGCTCAGGCTGGCTTGTAACGCTTCAAAATCCAGCGTGTGATTTTCCGCATCGTAGTAAGCGTACTCCCGAACTTCCAGGCCGGCAGCGTTAAACACGCTTTTGTGGTTCGGCCAGCTGGGGTTGCTCACCCACACCCGTTTTACCGGAGTATTTTTTGCCAAAAAGTCGGCGGCAATGCGTAACGCGCCGGTACCGCCCGGCGTTTGCGCCGTGCGTGCGCGCTTATCGTTAATCAGCGCGCTGCCTTTGCCGAACAGCAGTTCCTGAGTGCAGCGAGCAAATTCCGGAATCCCGTCAATGCCGAGATAGTTTTTCGTCGTTTCATTTTCCAGTAAATACTGCTCGGCTTTTTTAACGCTGGTGAGCACCGGTGTTTTGCCGGTTTCATCTTTATATACGCCAATGCCAAGGTTAATTTTCCCTGGACGGTCATCGGCGCGAAACAGATCGGCCAGGCCCAAAATCGGGTCGGCAGGAGCGGCGGTTATGTTCTCAAACATGACGAGGTTCCATTATAGTTACAGAAGGGAAATCCGCTATCAGGTTAACGGCAGATTTACAAAATGCCAACCGTTAGCGCTAAAAAGCCCGCCTGTTTTTGAAAGACGCACATTTTCTCTAAGAGAGATAAAAAAACAGGACCGAAGTCCTGTTTTTGAGGCATAAAACAAAGGGGTCTGCTGATCAGAACTGGTAAGTAATACCGACAGCCGCCTGATCGTCGGTGCCAACGTAGCTGGAGCTATAGTCGTTTTCGTCCAGCAGGTTGAAACGGTAGTCAACCCATACGTTCATGTTTTTGTTGAAGTAGTAAGTCGCGCCCGCCTGAATATATTTCGCCAGATCGGCCGAGCCGTCGGCGCCGTTCAACTGCTTACCTTTACTCTGCACATACGAGATTGCCGGACGCAGGCCGAAGTCAAACTGGTACTGAGCGACCACTTCCAGGTTCTGCGTTTTGTTTGCCATTTCCACGGTATCGGTAACCGTATTTTCAACAATGCTCATATTGCGGGTTTCAGCATATACGGCAGCCAGGTAGACGTTGTTTGCATCATATTTCGCGCCAACGGCCCATGACTCTGCGCGATCGCCATTACCATCGCGATCCTGCTGATCGTTAGTACGCTTGCTGTTGCTGTACGCTGCGGTGACGCCAAAGCCGTCGAACTCATATGCCATGGTGTAACCTACGCCATCGCCATTCTGAGAGTTAATGCTGTGGTTGTCCTGATTTTTACCCTGATACTGGATACCGAAAGAGAGACCGTCCACCAGACCAAAGAAGTCAGAGTTACGATAGGTCAACAAACCGCCAGCACGGCTGGTCATGTAGTTATCGGTATAGGCGCCGCCCCAGGTTTCGCCGGAGAAGTAGGGGGCCATATCGGTATAGGATTCAACATCGTAAACGATACCGTAGTTACGACCATAATCGATTGAACCCACTTCCGCGTATTTCAAACCCGCGAAAGCCAGACGGACCAGATTCGAGTTCTGCTGTTCGCCTTCAGCGCGGTCTGCTTTAGTACGGTATTCCCACTGACCGAAACCGGTCAGATCGGTGTTAATCTGCGTTTCCCCTTTAAAACCAATCTGGGCATAAGTCTGGTCGGCATTTTTGCTATCGCCGGTCGTTGTCCATACGTGACGACCCACGGCTTTACCGTACAGATCCAGCTTATTACCATCTTTATTATAAATTTCTGCTGCGTTTGCAGTTGCAGCAGCCAGCAGGGCAGGGATCACCGCTGCCAGGATTTTGCGCTTCATCATTATTTATTACCCTCATTGGTTTTTTTATATGACACCTGCCACTGCCGTCAATAAATTCCGTCAATAAAACTTTACAGAAATATTGATGAGAGTTTGGTGTCTTTATGTGTCTGACAGGCATCTTTCCATTCAAACTAACGTTTCGCTACCGTGAAAGTGCTACAAATATAAAGATTTAGTTTCAAAAGGAAAAAATATGTAAACAAATGTTATTCTCGCGGAACTTTGTGAACAACGTCAAACTTCCCCTGAGTTCTCGCTTTGATTTGATCATTTTTATTTTATTACTATGATTTTATTGCATTTATTGGTTTGCGACACCGTTGTGCCTGAAAAAGCAGCAGGCGAGCTAGTTCATAAAAATAGCCATTTAGAAGTCTTGATGTCCGAAATTGTGGTGAAAAATTGTGCTATTAGAGCAGAAAAATCTAATCCGCAATAAAATTACGGATTAATTTTTATGTGTAAATATTTTTGTGAAATATGCAGTAACAAGATGTGGTAATTCAGAGGGTTGTAATTAAATTTATTTACTTATTGATAATAAAACTGACATTCAGGCGAAAAAAAAGGCCAGCATAGCTGGCCTTGAGTGTGACGTAAAAATCAGAAGCTGGCGTTGCGTGGGGTCCGTGGGAACGGAATAACATCGCGCACGTTTTGCACGCCCGTGACGTAAGCGATAAGGCGTTCAAAGCCCAGGCCAAAGCCGGAATGCGGTACAGTACCGTAGCGACGCAAGTCGCGATACCACCAGTAATCCTCTTTATTCAGCCCCATTTCGGCCATACGGGCATCCAGCACATCCAGACGCTCTTCACGCTGGGAACCACCGATGATTTCGCCGATTCCTGGCGCCAGCACATCCATGGCCGCCACGGTTTTGCCATCTTCGTTAAGGCGCATGTAAAACGCTTTAATTTCCTTCGGATAGTTTTTCACCACTACCGGCGCTTTGAAATGCTCTTCCGCCAGATAACGTTCGTGTTCGGAAGAGAGGTCGACGCCCCAGAACACCGGGTTTTCAAATGTCTTACCACAGCGTTCCAGAATGGCGACCGCATCGGTGTAATCCACCTGAGCGAAGTCGGTAGAGACAAAACGCTCCAGACGAGCGATAGCGTCTTTATCCACGCGTTCGGCAAAGAACTTCATGTCATCCGCACGCTCTTCCAGAACCGCGTTGAAGACATATTTCAGCATGGCTTCCGCCAGACGGGCGTTGTCTTCCAGATCGGCGAACGCCACTTCCGGCTCCAGCATCCAGAACTCCGCCAGGTGGCGGCTGGTGTTGGAATTTTCCGCGCGGAAGGTCGGCCCAAAAGTATAGATTTTGGACAGCGCACAGGCATACGTTTCACCGTTGAGCTGGCCGGAGACGGTCAGGAATGATTCTTTGCCAAAAAAGTCTTTGTCAAAATCTACTCTGCCCTGGTCGTTACGCGGCAGGTTTTCCAGATCCAGCGTTGAAACGCGGAACATTTCGCCAGCGCCTTCGGTATCGGAAGCGGTAATCAGCGGGGTAGAGACCCAAAAGAAACCCTGCTCATCGAAGAAGCGATGCAGCGCCTGCGCCAGAGTATGGCGGACGCGCGCTACCGCGCCAATCAGGTTGGTGCGCGGGCGCAGATGCGCGACCTCACGCAGATACTCAATGCTATGGCGTTTTGCCGCCATCGGGTAGGTATCCGGATCTTCCACCCAGCCTGCAACCTCTACTTTCGTGGCCTGGATTTCGAAACTTTGCCCCTGTCCCGGCGACGCGACAACCTTACCTGTTACTACCACGGAGCAGCCTGTCGTCAGGTGTAATACTTCTTCATTATAATTGGGCAGAGAATTATTAATGACAGCCTGTACAGGATCAAAGCAGGAGCCGTCATAAACGGCGAGGAAGGAGATGCCAGCTTTTGAATCTCGGCGGGTACGCACCCATCCGCGCACGGTGACTTCTTGGTCAACGGCTACACGGCCCTGGAGTACGTCGGCTACAGGCACAACGCTCATAATATTCTCTCTGTTAATAGTCGGAAAAAATAAACACTTGTCCACCCGAAATGGGGGTATTCCTATGTTACCTGGCATCTGCAATCAGACAAGTAGAAATCGCAGCTGAAGTGAAAGATTTCGGAAATAAACCTGAAAAAGGAGCCCAGGCAGGCTCCCTGGAAAGAATTAACTGGCTTTGCGGATCTGCGGGAGATCAAAGGCTTTACGCAGCGCGCGCACAAACGCTTTATCATGACAGATCGTTTTACCGGGGCTGTCGGAAAGTTTAGCCACCGGCTTTCCGTTACATTCCACGAGTTTAATCACAATATTGAGCGGTTTTACCTGAGGGATATCGCAGGTCAGGCGGGTACCGATGCCGAAGCTTAACTGCACGCGAGAGGCGAAATGGCGATAGAGCTCGACCGCCTTTTGCAGATCAAGGTTATCTGAAAAGACCAGCGTTTTTGTCAGCGGATCAATCCCCAGCTTTTCATAATGGGCAATCGCCTTTTCGCCCCATGCGACAGGGTCTCCTGAGTCGTGGCGTAACCCCTGATAACGGCTGGCGAATTCAATGCCGAAATCGCGTAAAAACGCATCCATTGTAATGCAATCTGTCAATGCGATACCAAGCTGGTCCGGATATTCGTTAAGCCAGGCGGCCAACGCGGCACGCTGACTGGTCGCCAGGTCCGGACTGATTTGTTGATGCGCCTGGAACCATTCGTGCGCCTGAGTGCCCATCGGCGTCAGCGCCAGGCGACGCGCGAGATCATAGTTGCTGGTGCCGACGAACCATGACTCTTGCTGGAGACGTTTAACTATCGCCTGCTGCACTTCACGAGAGAAACGGCGGCGGGTGCCGAAGTCCATCAGGTGGAAGCGGGACATATCGAGATTGGCGGTTAACGCAGTGAAATCAACCAGCTTACTTTCCAGCGCGTCGAGCGCCTGATCAACGCCCGCGTTTGGCGAGCGGTAGTGATGAACCAGCTCACTGATCACAGCCAGCAGCGGCACTTCCCACATAATGACTTCACGCCACGGGCCGGTTAAGCGAATATTCAGCTTGCCGTTATCGTTGGTGACACAGACTTGAGCTGGGTTATAGCGAAACTCGCGTAACCAGTTCAGATAATCCGGTTTAAAAAAGGGCAGGCCGGAGAGCCACTGGAACTCGTCCTCCTGGAGGCGCAGGTGCTGCATCGCGTCCACCTGCTCGCGAATAGCATCGGCATAAATACCCAGCAGGTCGTCGCCACGGCAACGAAACTCAGCCGCTACCTGCACATCATAGTAGTGGTGAAAAACGGCTTGCTGCATATGCAACTTATAAGCATCTGTATCCAGCAACGAGTGCAGAACAGGAGAAGCGAATTGTGTCATAGGTGCGCTGTAGCGTCCTCTCACGGGAGCGTTTAGTACAATAAACAACTAAGAAAACCGCTGGAGTATACCTTGTTTAGCGATTTATTGAACCCCGATCACACCATAAGCTGTCTTTAGGGTCGAGCGCATTTCGTGCCCCATGTTATAAAAATGTAGCAAAGAGGCCGTTTGTGCCTGAAAAGATGAACATTCTGCGTAGCGCGATTTGCGCAACAGGAATAGACTGGAGTCGACACTCTACACAAAGATGCGAAAGGTTTTTTATGACACAACAGCCACAAGCCAAATACCGCCATGACTATCGCGCGCCGGATTACCAGATTACTGATATTGACTTGACCTTTGACCTCGATGCCGAAAAAACCGTGGTCACCGCAATAAGCCAGGCTGTTCGTCATGGCGCGCCTGATGCGCCTCTTCGCCTTGATGGGGAAGATTTAACGCTGGTATCTATCCACGTCAACGATGCGCCGTGGACAGCATATAAGGAAGAAGAGGGCGCGCTTATCATCCGCGACCTGCCAGAGCGTTTTACGTTACGCATTGTCAACGAGGTAAGTCCGGCGGCGAATACGGCGCTGGAAGGATTGTACCAGTCCGGCGATGCGCTCTGTACCCAGTGTGAAGCGGAGGGCTTCCGCCATATTACCTGGTATCTTGACCGCCCGGACGTACTGGCGCGATTTACCACCAAAATTATTGCCGATAAAAGCAAATATCCCTTCCTGCTCTCCAATGGCAACCGTGTTGCGCAGGGCGAACTGGAGAATGGCCGTCACTGGGTTCAGTGGCAAGATCCGTTCCCGAAACCGTGTTATCTGTTTGCGCTGGTGGCCGGTGATTTTGACGTGCTGCGCGATACCTTTACCACCCGCTCCGGGCGTGAAGTCGCGTTAGAACTGTACGTTGACCGTGGCAATCTGGATCGCGCGCCGTGGGCAATGACCTCGCTGAAAAATTCCATGAAATGGGATGAAACGCGTTTTGGGCTCGAATATGACCTCGACATCTATATGATTGTCGCGGTGGATTTCTTTAATATGGGCGCGATGGAGAATAAAGGTCTCAATATCTTTAACTCCAAATACGTGCTGGCGCGAACCGATACCGCGACGGATAAAGATTATCTCGATATTGAGCGCGTGATAGGCCATGAGTATTTCCACAACTGGACCGGCAACCGCGTCACCTGCCGCGACTGGTTCCAGTTGAGCCTGAAAGAGGGGCTAACCGTGTTCCGCGATCAGGAGTTTAGCTCTGATTTGGGGTCACGCGCGGTGAACCGCATCAGTAACGTGCGTACCATGCGCGGTTTACAATTCGCGGAAGACGCCAGCCCGATGGCGCATCCTATCCGCCCGGATAAAGTAATCGAAATGAATAACTTCTACACCCTCACCGTTTATGAAAAGGGTGCGGAAGTCATTCGCATGATCCACACGTTGCTGGGTGAGGAAAATTTCCAGAAGGGGATGCAGCTTTATTTTGAGCGCCATGACGGCAGCGCCGCGACGTGTGATGACTTCGTACAGGCGATGGAAGATGCTTCTAATGTCGATTTGTCCCATTTCCGCCGCTGGTACAGTCAGTCCGGCACGCCGATTGTAACGGTAAAAGATGATTATAATCCGGAAACCGAGCAGTACACGTTGACCATCAGCCAGCGCACTCCGGCGACGGCGGATCAGGCGGAGAAGCAGCCGCTGCATATTCCATTCGCCATCGAACTGTACGATAACGAAGGCAACGTCATTCCGTTGCAAAAAGGCGGTCATCCGGTCAACGCTGTGCTGAACGTCACGCAGGCGGAGCAGACATTTACCTTCGATAATGTCTACTTCCAGCCTGTTCCGGCCTTGCTGTGCGAGTTTTCAGCGCCGGTGAAACTGGAATATAAATGGAGCGATCAGCAGTTGACGTTCCTGATGCGCCATGCGCGCAATGATTTCTCCCGTTGGGATGCGGCGCAAAGCCTGCTGGCCACATACATTAAACTGAATGTGGCGCGTCATCAGCAGGGGCAACCGCTATCGCTTCCGGTGCATGTCGCTGATGCGTTCCGTGCAGTACTGTTGGATGAGAAAATCGATCCGGCGTTGGCCGCAGAAATTTTAACGCTGCCTTCGGCCAATGAAATTGCGGAGCTGTTTGAGGTCATCGACCCGATCGCTATTGCGCAAGTTCGTGAAGCGCTAACGCGTACGCTGGCGGCAGAACTGGCGGATGAGTTCCTGGCTATCTATAACGCCAATCATCTGGATGAGTATCGTGTTGATCACGGCGATATCGGTAAGCGCACGCTGCGCAATGCTTGCCTGCGCTTCCTGGCGTTTGGTGAGACGGAGCTGGCTAATACGCTGGTCAGCAAACAGTATCGCGACGCCAATAATATGACCGATGCGCTGGCGGCCCTGTCTGCTGCGGTGGCGGCGCAGTTGCCGTGCCGCGATATGCTGATGCAGGAGTATGACGATAAGTGGCATCAGGACGGCCTGGTGATGGATAAATGGTTTATCCTGCAATCCACAAGCCCGGCGGAAAATGTACTGGAAACCGTACGCGGCCTGCTCAAACACCGTTCTTTCAGTATGAGCAACCCGAACCGCATCCGTTCATTAATTGGCGCATTTGCTGGCAGCAACCCGGCGGCGTTCCATGCGCAAGACGGTAGCGGATACCAGTTCCTGGTCGAGATGCTGACCGATCTGAATAGCCGTAACCCGCAGGTAGCATCTCGCCTCATTGAACCGCTGATTCGTCTGAAACGTTATGATGATAAGCGTCAGGAGAAAATGCGCGCGGCGCTGGAGCAGTTAAAAGGACTGGAGAATCTTTCCGGCGATCTGTACGAGAAGATAACTAAAGCGTTAGCCTGACAGTATCTGCTATAAAGAGGTAAGACATGCCCGGTAAGCGTTAGCGCTGCCGGGCATTTTTTTGCCGGACGATGACGCTCGCTGGCGAAACGTGAAGTGAGAATGAAGGAAAACGATTGCTATTTATTGCCGTAGGTCAATTCCCTTTTGCTTTGTTATCGCCCATAATACGCCCCCGGTTTGCACACCGGGAATCCAGGAGAGTTCATGTACTATCCCTTCGTTCGTAAAGCCCTTTTCCAGCTCGATCCAGAGCGCGCTCATGAATTTACATTTCAACAATTACGCCGCATTACAGGTACGCCGCTGGAAGCGCTGGTGCGCCAGAAAGTACCGACAAAGCCGGTTACCTGCATGGGACTTACCTTTAAAAATCCACTGGGGCTGGCTGCCGGTCTGGATAAAGACGGGGAGTGCATCGACGCGTTAGGCGCGATGGGGTTTGGCTCCCTGGAAATCGGCACCGTGACGCCGCGCCCACAGCCGGGTAACGATAAGCCGCGTCTTTTTCGTCTGGTGGATGCTGAAGGTCTGATCAATCGGATGGGCTTTAATAATCTGGGCGTCGATAACCTGGTCGAGAATGTTAAAAAAGCCCATTTTGATGGTATTCTGGGAATTAACATCGGTAAAAATAAAGATACGCCTGTCGAAAATGGCAAAGATGACTACCTGATTTGTATGGAAAAAGTCTATGCTTATGCGGGTTATATCGCCATTAATATTTCTTCGCCGAATACGCCAGGGCTACGTACGCTCCAGTATGGCGATGCGCTGGACGATCTGTTAACTGCCATTAAAAATAAGCAAAACGATCTTCAGGCGATCCACCATAAATATGTGCCGGTGGCAGTAAAGATCGCGCCGGATCTTTGTGAAGAAGAATTGATCCAGGTTGCCGATAGCCTGCTTCGTCATAATATTGATGGGGTGATTGCGACAAATACCACCCTCGATCGTTCTCTGGTACAAGGAATGAAAAATTGCCAGCAAACGGGGGGATTAAGTGGCCGGCCATTACAATTAAAAAGCACAGAAATTATTCGCCGTTTATCCCAGGAGTTAAAAGGACAATTGCCTATTATCGGCGTCGGCGGCATTGACTCAGTTATCGCCGCGCGCGAGAAGATAGCGGCAGGAGCTACGCTGGTACAAATTTATTCCGGCTTTATTTTTAAAGGCCCGCCATTGATTAAAGAAATCGTAACGCACATCTAAACTTTACCCTTTATCAGACAACCAGGGCTTTATTTCCGGCGCTGGTTGTTTTATATTTCTCCACTGTTGCTTATTTAGACATTTTAGGCTTTTATTATTGGGGTAATAAACGAAGCGGCGAAAGGACAATGCTGTTACGAGTTGCTTAAAAGCGGGAGAGAGGTAATGCGAATTAAACCTGACGATAACTGGCGCTGGTATTATGATGAAGAGCACGATCGTATGATGCTCGATCTCGCCAATGGTATGCTTTTTCGCTCGCGCTTCTCTCGTAAAATGCTTACGCCGGACGCGTTTTGCCCGACCGGTTTTTGTGTGGATGATGCCGCGCTCTATTTTTCCTTTGAAGAAAAATGCCGGGATTTCGAATTAACTAAAGAGCAACGCGCGGAGCTGGTGTTGAATGCGCTGGTGGCGATTCGCTATCTCAAACCGCAGATGCCAAAAAGCTGGCATTTTGTGGCGCATGGCGAAATGTGGACCCCGGGAACGGGCGATGCCGCAAGCGTCTGGTTAAGCGATACGGCGGAACAGGTTAATTTGCTGGTCGTTGAGCCGGGAGAAAATGCCGCGTTGTGTCTGCTGGCCCAGCCGGGCGTGGTGATAGCAGGCCGAACCATGCAGCTTGGCGATGCGATTAAAATTATGAACGACAGGCTGAAACCGCAGGTTCACTGTCACAGTTTCAGCCTTGAACAAGCGGTTTAATTTTCCAGTCGTAACGCGGTCTTAGGCACGCAGCTACAGCTCAGAATCGTACCATCGTCACCCATAGCCGATTTTTTCAGCGGACTTACTTCGCCTTCCAGCAAACGTATCCGGCAGCAACCACAGATACCTGCCCGGCAAGAATACGGAATACGAATTCCCTGATTCTCCAACTGTTCCAGTAGTACCTGTTGATTATTCCCACAGAAGGTTTGCCCCTGCCAGTCGATGGTTACACTCGCGTCCGGGTGTTTATCTGGCGTAACGCTGTCGTCGACCGTTGTGGCGCCATAAGCTTTTGCCGGGGCTGTCGCCAGAATCTCCACTTCATCGCCGACGCGAATGACGCCGCTATTGCGGGCAATCAGATTCTGACCGAAATCCACATCGCCATTGTCCTGGGCGGTACGAAAAGCTTGCAGTGTCGCCAGCGGTTCTCCGGAAGGATGTTTTTGCCCCTTTTCAGGGCTGACGGTCGTAAAAATACAGCGGCTACAGGGTTTCACGACGTCAAAAATCACATCGCCAATGCGAAGCACTTTCCAGCTATCTTCCTCCCAGGCCGCTACGCCGGAAACCACTAAGTTTGGGCGGAATTGTTCCATTTGTACGCCTGCTGGACAACGCTGTTGCAGATCGCGCAGCGAGGCTTCGTTGGTCAATAAATACGGGTAGCCATCGGCAAATCCCAGCGGCACCGCGTTATGTCGTTTGACCCGGCGCGTCAACTGCGGCCCAACCCAGCGCAACTGGACATCGCGGGAGAAAAAGCCGCTCAACCATTGATTAATCGCCGTCGGGGCGACGCGAGCGGTAAAATGGTTTCCCCAGACTTCGGTCGGCGCATCCTGCGGGGTGAAATCCGTAAAGCGAACCAGCGCGCTACTGCCGTCTGGCGCGGTCAAATGGAGGCCGTCGTGTAAGGGAGAAGGGGTAAAACGTACCATTTGTGGAAACTGGCGGGCGGTAATAAATGTGCCGTCAGGCTCGGTTATCATGAAGATGCGATCAAAAGCCAGACCGCTGATATCTGCCAGCGCATGAGTCAGACCAATGCCGCGCATGGATTTGACCGGATGAATAAAGAGCCGTGATAACGTCGCCACCGTACAGTCCCTCAAATGAAAATAAGCCTTCAACTTTATGACATGGGCGTGAGATTAGCTATAATGCGCAACAATTTTCTTAGCGTAAAAGTGACAATATGAATTCTCTGTTTGCCAGTACGGCCCGCGGGCTGGAAGAGCTGTTAAAAACTGAACTGGAAAAACTGGGCGCCGTAGGGTGTCAGGTTGTTCAGGGTGGGGTCCATTTTCAGGGCGACACGCGGCTTATTTACCAGAGCCTGATGTGGAGCCGCCTGGCCTCGCGTATTATCCTGCCGATGGGTGAGTGCAAGGTCTACAGCGATCTCGATCTTTACCTCGGCGTTCAGGCGATAAACTGGACAGAGATTTTTAATCCTGGCGCGACGTTTGCGGTGCATTTCAGCGGCCTGAACGACACCATCCGTAATAGTCAGTATGGCGCGATGAAAGTTAAAGACGCGATTGTCGATGCATTTACGCGGAAAAATCTTCCGCGTCCAAATGTGGACCGCGAATCACCGGACCTCCGTATTAACGTCTGGCTGAATAAAGAAACTGCCAGCATTGCGCTGGATCTCAGTGGTGATGGCCTGCACCTGCGCGGTTATCGCGATCGCACCGGGCTGGCGCCAATTAAAGAGACGCTGGCGGCAGCGATTGTTATGCGTTCCGGCTGGCAACCAGGAACGCCGCTGCTCGACCCTATGTGTGGTTCGGGGACACTGTTGATTGAGGCCGCGATGTGGGCGACCGATCGCGCGCCGGGACTGCACCGTGGTCACTGGGGATTTAGCGGCTGGGCGCAGCATGACGAGACTATCTGGCAGGAAGTGAAAGCCGAAGCGCAGACCCGGGCGCGTAAGGGGCTGGCGGAGTATTCCTCTCATTTCTACGGTTCCGACAGCGATGCGCGCGTCATTGAGCGGGCGCGCAGCAACGCCCGTCGCGCCGGTATCGGGGAGCTTATCACCTTTGAAGTGAAAGATGTGGCGCAACTGAGTAATCCATTGCCGAAAGGCCCGTATGGTACGGTGATCAGCAACCCGCCTTACGGCGAACGTCTGGACAGCGAACCGGCGCTGATTGCGTTGCACAGCCTGCTGGGCCGTACCATGAAAAATCAGTTTGGCGGCTGGAACCTGTCGCTGTTCAGCGCTTCGCCCGATTTGCTGGGCAGCCTGCAATTGCGTGCCGACAAACAGTTTAAAGCCAAGAATGGCCCGCTGGACTGTGTGCAGAAAAACTATCATATTGCGGAAACCACGGCGGACAGTAAACCGGCGACGGTGGCGGAAGATTACGCTAATCGCCTGCGTAAAAATCTTAAAAAGCTGGAGAAATGGGCGCGCCAGGAAGGGATTGAATGCTATCGCTTGTATGATGCCGACCTGCCGGAATATAACGTGGCGGTAGACCGTTACGGCGACTGGGCGGTGATTCAGGAATATGCGCCGCCGAAAACGGTGGATGCGCAAAAAGCGCGGCAACGTCTGTTCGATATTATTGCGGCAACCTTGTCAGTGCTCGGTATTCCGCCGAATAAACTGGTGTTAAAAACCCGTGAACGGCAAAAAGGAAAAAACCAGTATCAGAAAATGAGCGAGAAGGGCGAGTTCCTTGAGGTCAGCGAATATAATGCGCGCTTATGGGTAAATCTGACGGATTATCTCGACACCGGTCTGTTCCTCGATCACCGTATTGCCCGCAGAATGCTGGGAGAAATGAGCAAAGGCAAAGATTTCCTGAATCTCTTTTCTTATACCGGCAGCGCCAGCGTACATGCGGGTCTGGGCGGCGCGCGCAGCACCACAACGGTGGATATGTCCCGTACCTATCTGGAGTGGGCCGAACGTAATTTGCGTCTGAACGGACTGAGCGGCCGCGCGCATCGCCTGATTCAGGCCGACTGCCTGGGCTGGCTGCGCGAGGCGAATGAACAGTTCGATTTGATCTTTATCGATCCGCCGACGTTCTCTAACTCAAAACGTATGGAAGAGTCGTTTGATGTTCAGCGCGATCATGTCGCGTTAATGAAAGATTTAAAACGCCTGCTGCGTAAAGGCGGCACCATCATGTTCTCAAATAATAAGCGCGGATTCCGTATGGATCTGGAAGGGTTGGCTGAGCTGGGGCTTACCGCACAAGAAATTACGCAAAAAACGCTTTCCCCGGATTTTGCCCGTAACCGTCAGATTCATAACTGCTGGCTGATCCGCGCCGCCTGAAAGGAAAAGTAAATGTCATTAATCAGTATGCATGGCGCATGGCTGTCGTTCAGCGACGCGCCGCTTCTCGATAACGCAGAGTTGCATATCGAAGATAACGAACGCGTCTGTCTGGTGGGGCGTAACGGCGCCGGGAAATCCACCTTGATGAAGATTCTTAACCGCGAACAGGGTCTGGACGATGGGCGTATTATTTATGAGCAGGATCTGATCGTCGCGCGTCTGCAACAGGACCCGCCCCGTAATATTGCGGGCAGCGTCTATGACTTTGTCGCCGAAGGTATCGAAGAACAAGCGGAATACCTCAAGCGTTATCATGAGATTTCCCGTCTGGTGATGACCGATCCCAGCGAGAAAAACCTCAATGAAATGGCGCGCGTACAGGAACAGCTCGATCATCATAATCTGTGGCAGCTGGAAAACCGTATTAATGAAGTGCTGGCGCAGCTTGGACTCGATCCTAACGCCGCGCTGTCGTCGCTCTCCGGCGGCTGGCTGCGTAAAGCCGCGCTGGGTCGGGCGCTGGTCAGCAATCCGCGCGTATTGTTACTGGATGAACCGACTAACCATCTGGATATCGAAACTATCGACTGGCTGGAAGGGTTTCTGAAAACCTTTAACGGAACGATTATTTTTATCTCACACGATCGTTCGTTTATTCGCAATATGGCAACCCGCATTGTCGATCTCGATCGTGGCAAACTGGTCACCTATCCGGGAAATTACGATCAATACCTGCTGGAGAAAGAAGAAGCGCTGCGCGTAGAAGAATTACAAAACGCGGAATTTGATCGCAAACTGGCGCAGGAAGAAGTCTGGATTCGCCAGGGTATCAAGGCGCGCCGCACCCGTAATGAAGGGCGCGTGCGGGCGTTAAAAGCGATGCGTCGTGAACGCAGCGAGCGCCGGGAAGTGATGGGCACGGCGAAGATGCAGGTCGAAGAGGCGACGCGCTCCGGTAAAATCGTTTTTGAGATGGAGAATGTCGATTACCAGGTAGAAGGAAAACAACTGGTAAAAGATTTCTCCGCTCAGGTGCAGCGCGGCGACAAGATTGCGTTAATTGGCCCGAACGGCTGCGGTAAAACCACGCTACTGAAACTGATGCTGGGACAGCTTCAGGCTGACAGCGGGCGCATCCACGTAGGAACGAAGCTGGAAGTCGCCTACTTCGATCAGCATCGCGCCGAACTGGATCCGGAAAAAACCGTGATGGATAACCTTGCGGAAGGCAAGCAAGAGGTGATGGTAAACGGTAAGCCGCGCCATGTACTGGGCTATTTGCAGGACTTCCTGTTTCACCCCAAACGGGCGATGACGCCCGTTCGCGCGCTTTCCGGCGGCGAACGTAACCGTCTGCTGCTGGCGCGACTGTTCCTCAAGCCGAGCAATCTTTTAATTCTCGATGAACCAACGAACGATCTTGACGTCGAAACGCTGGAACTATTAGAAGAATTAATTGATGGCTATCAGGGCACGGTACTACTGGTCAGCCACGATCGGCAATTTGTCGATAATACCGTGACGGAATGCTGGATTTTCGAGGGCGGCGGCAAAATCGGACGTTATATCGGCGGCTACCATGATGCGCGTGCGCAGCAAGAGCAGCATCTGGCGACGAAACAGCCGATAGCGAAAAAAAATGAGGAAGTTATTGCCCCTAAAGCAGAAATTGTAAAACGTGGCAGTAGCAAACTAAGCTATAAACTGCAGCGCGAGCTGGAGCTGTTACCCGGTCAGCTTGAAGACCTGGAAGCGAAGCTGGAAGCGCTACAGGCGCAGGTTGCGGATGCGGCCTTTTTTAGCCAACCCCATGAGCAAACGCAAAAAGTTCTGGCCGATTTAAGTCAGGCGGAGCAAGAACTTGAGCAAGCCTTCGAACGTTGGGAGTATCTTGAAGGCCTGAAAAACGGGGCATAACGAAAGGAGCGCCTATGTGTGAACATCACCATGCTGCGAAGCACATATTGTGCCCGCAATGCGACATGCTGGTGGCTTTACCCCGCCTCTCGCATGGGCAAAAAGCAGCATGTCCACGATGCGGCGCAACGTTAACGACCGAGTGGGACGCGCCCCGGCAGCGTCCTACCGCCTATGCGTTAGCGGCACTATTTATGTTGCTGCTTTCTAACCTTTTTCCCTTCGTGAATATGAATGTCGCGGGCGTCACCAGCGAAGTCACGCTTCTGGAAATCCCCGGCGTCATGTTTTCTGAAGATTACGCCAGCCTCGGCACGTTCTTTTTATTATTTGTCCAACTGGTGCCGGCATTTTGCCTGGTGACCATTCTATTACTTGTCAACCGCGCCAATCTGCCGTTGTCGGTAAAAAAAACGCTGGCAAGGATCTTTTTCCTCCTCAAATCGTGGGGAATGGCGGAAATATTTCTCGCCGGGGTCTTGGTCAGTTTTGTTAAGCTGATGGCCTACGGCGATATCGGCATCGGCAGCAGTTTTATTCCCTGGTGCTTATTTTGTCTCGTTCAACTGCGGGCGTTCCAGTGTGTCGATCGCCGCTGGTTGTGGGATGATATCGCCCCGCAGCCTGCACTGACGCAACCGCTAACGCCGGGGATTACCGGTATCCGGCAGTCTTTGCGTTCTTGCGCCTGCTGCACGGCGATCCTGCCTGCGGAGAGTCTCGTCTGTCCGCGTTGCCATACGAAAGGCTATGTCCGGCGTAAAAACAGTTTGCAGTGGACGCTGGCGTTATTATTTACCTCGATCATGCTTTATCTGCCCGCCAATATTTTGCCGATTATGATTACCGACTTACTGGGCTCTAAAATGCCGTCGACCATTCTGGCTGGCGTGATTTTGCTGTGGAGCGAGGGGTCTTATCCGGTGGCGGCGGTTATCTTTCTCGCCAGTATTATGGTGCCGACGCTAAAAATGATCGCTATTGCCTGGCTTTGTTGGGATGCGAAAGGCCACGGTAAGCGCGACAGTGAACGGATGCATTTTATTTATGAAGTAGTGGAGTTTGTGGGACGCTGGTCAATGATTGATGTCTTTGTCATTGCCGTACTCTCTGCGCTGGTGCGCATGGGAGGGTTAATGAATATTTATCCTGCGATGGGTGCGTTGATGTTTGCTTTAGTCGTCATAATGACAATGTTTTCTGCGATGACCTTTGATCCGCGTCTGTCGTGGGATCGTGAATACGAACCAGGCCATGAGGAGTCCTGATAGCATGGAACCTAAAAAAGGGGAAGCCAAAGTACAAAAGGTGAAAAATTGGTCGCCTGTCTGGATATTCCCGATTGTTACTGCGCTTATCGGAGCCTGGATTCTGTTTTATCACTACAGCCACCAGGGACCGGAAGTTACCTTAATTACCACCAATGCGGAAGGTATTGAAGGCGGAAAAACGACGATCAAAAGTCGCAGCGTGGATGTCGGCGTGGTTGAAAGCGCGACGCTGACTGACGATCTGACCCATGTACAAATCAAAGCGCGGCTTCATTCCGGTATGGAAAAGTTGCTGCATAAAGACTCGGTATTTTGGGTCGTAAAACCGCAGGTGGGGCGTGAAGGCATCAGCGGGCTTGGGACGCTGCTATCAGGCGCGTATATTGAACTACAACCAGGAAGTAAGGGCAGTCAGCCGGAAAGCTATCAGCTTCTTGACTCACCGCCGTTGGCACCGCCCGATGCCAAAGGTATTCGTGTGATTCTGGACAGCAAAAAGGCCGGTCAGCTCAGTCCTGGCGATCCCGTTCTGTTCCGGGGCTATCGGGTAGGATCCGTTGAAACCAGCTCTTTCGATCCGCAAAAACGGACAATGAGTTATCAGTTGTTCATTAAGGCGCCAAACGATCGATTGGTTACCAGTAATGTCCGATTCTGGAAAGATAGCGGTATCGCTGTGGATCTGACATCGGCGGGAATGCGCGTGGAAATGGGATCGTTGACGACATTGTTTGGCGGCGGCGTGAGTTTTGATGTGCCGGAAGGACTTGAGCAGGGGCAACCTGTCGCCGAAAAAACGGCGTTTAATCTCTACGACGATCAAAAAAGTATTCAGGATTCGCTGTACACCGATCATATCGATTACCTGATGTTCTTTAAAGATTCGGTGCGCGGATTACAACCTGGCGCGCCGCTGGAGTTCCGCGGTATTCGTCTGGGGACGGTAAGCAAAGTGCCTTTCTTTGCGTCTAAAATGCGCCAGGTGTTTAACGACGATTACCGTATTCCTGTGCTGGTGCGCATTGAACCGGAGCGTCTGAAAGCGCAACTGGGAGAAAATGCGGATGTTGCCGCGCATTTGGCGGAGCTGCTTAAGCGCGGTCTGCGTGCATCGCTTAAAACCGGTAACCTGGTGACCGGGGCGCTGTATGTCGATCTGGACTTTTATCCTAAGGAACCGCCGATTACCGGGCTACGCGAATTTGATGGTTATGAAATTATTCCCACCGTCAGCAGCGGCCTGGCGCAAATTCAACAGCGACTGGTGGAAACGTTGGATAAGATCAACAACCTGCCGCTGAATCCGATGATTGAACAAGCGACCAATACGTTGTCTGAAAGCCAGCGTACTATGCGTCGGCTGCAAACCACGCTGGATAATATGAACAAGATTACCTCCAGTCAGTCGATGCAGCAGCTTCCGGCGGATATGCAAACGACGTTACGCGAACTTAACCGCAGTATGCAAGGCTTCCAGCCTGGATCGGCGGCGTATAACAAAATGGTGGCGGATATGCAGCGTCTTGATCAGGTGCTTCGTGAGTTACAACCGGTGTTGAAAACTCTGAACGAGAAGAGCAACGCGCTGGTATTTGAAGCGAAGGATAAAAAAGATCCTGAGCCTAAGAGGGCGAAACAATGAAAAAATGGCTAGTCGTGATAATGGCGTTCTGGCTGGCGTCATGTAGCTCCGGCGGAGAGAATAAAAGCTATTATCAGCTCCCGATAGCGCAAAGCGGTGTGCAAAGCACCGCAAGTCAGGGCAACCGTCTCTTATGGGTAGAGCAGGTTTCCGTACCTGACTATCTGGCAGGTAACGGCGTGGTGTATCAAACCAGTGATGTTCAGTATGTGATTGCCAATAACAATCTGTGGGCCAGCCCGCTGGATCAGCAATTGCGTAACACGCTGGTGGCGAATCTTAGCGCCCGGCTTCCTGGCTGGGTCGTCGCTTCCCAGCCGTTGGGAACCACCCAGGATACGTTAAACGTTACCGTAACCGGATTCCATGGACGTTACGATGGTAAGGTTATCGTCAGCGGGGAGTGGCTATTAAACCACAACGGACAACTGATTAAGCGGCCTTTCCATATCGAAGCCAGCCAGCAGAAAGATGGCTATGATGAGATGGTCAAAGTACTGGCAAGCGCATGGAGTCAGGAAGCAGCCGCTATCGCAGATGAGATAAAGCGCCTTCCCTGAGATAAAAGTAATGTAAATTTAACCGCTTCAGGTCGTACGCCTGAGGCGGTTTTTTTATTTTTGACGCCGGAAAAATAGTTGTTATGGCTCACATTTTTTGTACAAATGATTTACCGTATAGCTCACAAATATGACATTGGTGTGAATTTTGCGCATTGACGGGCGATCCATTTAGAGGTATTCGTGTAGTGTGATTGCACATTTTGTAATCACTGTTTTCTTTTCCACCAGATACAAATATGAGGGAAACGAGGCATGAAGAGACAAAAACGAGATCGCCTGGAACGGGCACATCAACGTGGATATCAGGCCGGCATCGCCGGACGATCAAAAGAAATGTGTCCCTATCAGACGCTGAATCAACGGTCATACTGGTTGGGAGGTTGGCGACAAGCCATGGAGGACAGGGCGGTAATGGCCTGATTCTGTCTCTTTAGAAAAAGAAACCTCCGCAGTGCGGAGGTTTCGCCTTTATTGGCTTTGCAAGCATGATACCGATAGCGCGGAATATTAATTCAACACTTAGAACGCGGAAGTATCCTGGAACAAACCGACTTTCAAATCGTGTGCGGTATAGATCAGACGACCATCCACCAGAACCTCACCGTCCGCCAGACCCATGATCAGGCGACGGTTTACGATACGTTTGAAATGAATGCGATAGGTGACTTTCCTGGCTGTTGGCAGAACCTGGCCGGTAAATTTCACTTCGCCCACGCCCAGAGCGCGGCCTTTGCCTTCGCCGCCCAACCAGCCCAGGTAGAATCCCACCAATTGCCACATAGCATCCAGACCCAGACAACCGGGCATCACCGGATCGCCGATAAAGTGGCATCCGAAGAACCATAGATCCGGATTGATATCCAGCTCGGCTTCGACATAGCCTTTGTCGAAATTGCCGCCCGTTTCGGTCATCTTAACGACGCGGTCCATCATCAGCATGTTCGGCGCAGGGAGTTGCGGCCCTTTAGCGCCAAACAGTTCACCACGACCAGAGGCAAGAAGGTCTTCTTTTGTATAGGATTCGCGTTTATCTACCATGTTTTATGTAAACCTTATTTTATTGAAGCACGCAGGATAGCTAACACGTGTACGCTGAACAAGTCCGATCAGTTCGGAATAAAAGCGTTCAGCCAACGTAATGGCCACGGGAAACGATGACGGCCTTCCTGTTGCGTCGCCTGCGCGATACGCTCCTGGATAGTCTGCATCAACGTCGTTTGACCTTCGCCATCCCACACCAGATTTAACAGTAGCGGTAAGGCGTCGGTCACGTCGTCTACCGCCCAGATAGTGAACTTCTCTTCTTTAACCGCTTGCAGCAGTTCAGATTTAAGACTGAGATGGCGGACATTGGCGGCAGGGATAATCACGCCCTGTTTACCGTTTAATTCCCGCTGCTCGCAGATGGCGAAGAAACCTTCAATTTTTTCGTTTAGCCCGCCCACCGGTTGCGCGCGACCAAACTGATCGACCGAGCCGGTAATCGCAATGTTTTGATTCACTGGCACATTGGCCAGCGCGCTGATGAGCGCACATAATTCCGCCATTGAGGCGCTATCGCCATCCACTTCGCTGTAGGACTGCTCAAAGGTTAACGAGGCAGAGAAGGGAATTTGTTGCTCCAGCTGCAACTCCGACATCAGGAAGGCCTGCATAATCATCATTCCCTTAGCGTGGATATTTCCGCCAAGTTCGGCCTTGCGCTCAATATCGTTAAATTCGCCATCGCCGATATGCACAACACAGCTAATTCGCGACGGTTCGCCAACGGCGCGCGGATGCCCGGGAAACTCAATGACGGAAAGCGCATTGATTTGTCCAACGCGTTCGCCTTCGGTTTCAATCAGGATCTGCTCTTGCAGAATCTCATCCTGCATCCGCTCCGCCAGAAAGCCTTCTCGCCATTCGCGTCGGGCAAGCATCAGGCTGAGCGCTTCTGCGCCGCAGGTATCGCCTTCGCATAAAGGCGACGCCTCCTTAAACTGGCGGGCTATCCACAGTGGGCAAAGAGGCAGCGTATCCTGTTCGCCGGTATAGCGCACAGCCTCGCGTATCAGGACGGGCCAGGCGTCCGGTGCCGGAGGGGGCAAATTATCGCGTAAAGCGATACGCGTCACCCATTGACACCACAGGGTCATAGCTTCTGCGTCCGCTATCTGTAAATTGTCTTCAAATTCACTGTAGATAGCCTGTTCCGCGAGCTCCGGTTCCATTTCCTGAAAATCAGCCAGTGATTCACGTTCGCCAACCAGAATCACCTTCAGTTTGAGCGGCATTGATGGCACGGAGACCGGTAATGGACGCGACTCGTCAAAGGCCACCCAGTCAAAACGCTCGCGGCTAACGATGGCTTTCAGACGCATCCACAGTAACGGCTGCGCCAGAAGGGTTCGTAAGGAAATAATCAGCACGCCGCCGTTCGCCTGATGAACCAGTCCCGGCTGCAGGATAATGTCGCCGTTATACTGCCGCAGGCAACCAAAGAGCTGTTCGGCTTCGACCCAGTCCGCGCTGACGACTTGTGTGATGGTGGCAAAGTTGTCTTGCGCATTCTGCGCGGCGCGGTAATGAACAGTATGCCCGGAAACGTCATAATGTCCGCCGGTTAATTGTCCGGCATCGGTTTGCAGAGCGCGGACGGCATCTGAAAGTAAAGTGAGATACTCTTGCTCTTCAGGCGCTTTAGTCAGCATAAAAGAGGATGAGGTCCACGGCTGAATAAGTTGCTCAAGCGCAAATTGCAGTCGTGGCTGAGTATCACTGAGTAAGGTGTCGTTTTCGTCAGTCGCGTGTGGCTGTGCAAATATCTCCTGATAGCTTTCGCTATCCGGAACCAGATCACGCCATGCAAGTTTCGTAATGGTCAAAGTTGAGGTTTTTTAGTCTGTTGTAAAAGGGGGGATTATAGCCTAACCCGTCACGCTGCACACGCGGAAAGCGAATGCAAAGTAATATGAAGACGTGTAACCATTCACAGGTTCGAGATTCTTTTCTTCAGATGGCTAAAAAACTGATATTCTGATAACAGTTACACGGTAACATTGGGATCACAATGAAATATCAACAACTTGAAAATCTTGAAAGCGGTTGGAAATGGAAATATCTGGTGAAAAAGCACCGCGAAGGGGAGTTGATCACCCGCTACGTGGAAGCCAGTGCTGCCCAGGAAGCCGTCAATTTGTTGTTGGCCCTCGAAAATGAACCGGTGCGGGTAAATGTCTGGATAGACAGGCATATGAATCCTGCCTTGCTTAATCGGATGAAACAAACCATTCGGGCAAGACGCAAACGACACTTCAATGCGGAACATCAGCATACGCGCAAAAAATCTATCGATTTAGAGTTTATGGTCTGGCAGCGTCTGGCGGGCCTTGCGCAGCGACGCGGTAAAACATTATCCGAAACGATAGTGCAACTGATAGAAGACGCGGAGCATAAAGAGAAATATGCCACGCAAATGACCACGTTAAAGCAGGATTTACAGGCGTTATTAGGCAAGAAGTAACGCTGAAAGGCGTTGTCATCCAGACCAGAGCAAAAAACCCCGCGACGCGGGGTTTTTTATCAGACGGAAACTTAAGCCTGCGGCTGAGTTACCACGTCTTTAACGCCTTTAACTTCGATCTCTACGCGACGATCCGGAGCCAGGCAATCGATCAGGGCAGCGCGAGGTTTCACGTTGTCACAGGTGTTGCCGGTAACCGGGTTAGATTCGCCCATACCACGTGCGGAGATTTTGTCAGACGGAATACCTTTGGAGATCAGGTAATCAACAACAGACTGAGCACGTTTCTCGGACAGACCCTGGTTGTAAGCGTCAGAACCGATACGGTCAGTGAAGCCAAGAACGACGACGGAACCGTCTTTCGGATCCAGGTTGCTCAGCTGGCTGTACAGCTGATCCAGAGCCTGCTGGCCTTCTGGTTTCAGAGTTGCTTTGTTGAAGTTGAACAGTACGTCAGACTTCAGAGTGAAGTGCTTGGTCTGTACTTCCGGAGCCGGAGCCGGTGCCGGAGCTACTACCGGAGCAGCTTCTTGCTGGCCGAAACGGTAGGAAACACCTACGCTCAGCAGGCCGTTGTCCGGACGGGTGCCGATGGTGTTGGCATCACCGATGTTGTTAGTCCACTGGTATTCCAGACGGGTTGCGATTTCAGGGGTGATGGCATACTCGATACCGCCCGCGAATACCGGGGAAACGCCGGTGTCGTGGTCTTTAGTAGACGCGCCGCCAGGGACGTTAGACTTGGTGTCTGCACGCCATACCATACCACCCAGACGGGTATAAACGTCCAGATCGTCAGTGATTGGATAACCCAGTTTAGCGGTCAACTGGACGCCCTGAGCTTTATAAGCGCCATTGATGTTGTCGCCTTTGTACGGCATACGGCCTAACCAGTCGTAGCCCATTTCAAAGCCAACGTACGGGTTAACCTGGTAACCACCAAAAGCACCTGCGCCCAGTTGGTTTTCATGAGTCGGGCCATCATTGTTAATGAAGCCGGTGTCATGGTACTGAGACCAGCCCAGTTTAGCACCAGCGTACCAGGTGTTATCTTTCGGAGCGGCCTGCGCTACGGTAGCGAAACCAGCCAGTGCCACTGCAATCGCGATAGCTGTCTTTTTCATTTTTTGCGCCTCGTTATCATCCAAAATACGCCATGAATATCTCCAACGAGATAACACGGTTAAATCCTTCACCGGGGGATCTGCTCAATAGTTACTCTACCGATATCTACGGCTTATGCTGAGCACCCCTGGCGATGTAAAGTCTACAACGTAGTTGGAAACTTACAAGTGTGAACTCCGTCAGACATGTGAAAAAAACATGCTGGATATACACATCATTTAACAGTTTCAGATGATAAATCGTACAGCAAAAATTGCGGAAACCGCTTCTGGCAAGCTTTCTCGCAAAAAAAACGTTACCACTCAAAGGAGATGCGTTCGCGTAAAAAAAAGTCCAGGATAAATCCTAATTTTACTTAATGATACAAATTAGAGTGAATTTTTAGCCCGGAATGCTGTCTCCTGGGTAAAGCGTGCGCACGTACAGGGCGCATGATAAACCCTACCGCATTACCTACCTTCGCTGCTTCAACCAGGCTGGCATGTTCTTCTTCTGTCAGTTCTTCAGTCAACCAACCAATTACCACGCTGTAATTTCCTGTACGCAAAGCGCGGATCATCGACTCCAGCGTATGACGAGGCGCAAGCTGGCTAATTTGCATCACTTTCGTTAATGGCAAACCTGAAGACTGTACCCATTCACGGCTGAGCTTTTGCTGCGGCGTGAGCCAGAGCTGCCAGCGTGATTGTTGGCCTAACTGACGGAGTAAAGGCAAAAGCAGGAGTTGCGCCATCATGGGCTGGTCTTCGTGGTAGACAACTTCACTGACCAGTCCTGCCGCGGCATTTTCCGTAGCGGTGCGCGCAGCGTTGTGGGTAGTGGTAGGAAATGACGAAGAACGATTTGCATAACCTGAAGTGTACATAATCAATCCAGCCCTGTGAGTTACTGTATATTCATACAGTACCCCTGTGGCGATGAAAGATCAACTCTATTTTCGGAAACTGTCTCGCAATTTTTATTCTTAGTGGCGTCAAAAATAAAAATCATCTTGCTCGCGGAGTATAAGTTGCCTATTTTCGTCATTAACGGATCCGTTACTGCAAATCATTCTTTTACTTTATGATTTAAAAGGAATTTTATGAGAGCACTCTCTTATGACAGGATCTATAAATCGCAAGAATATTTGGCCTCTTTGGGGACGATCCAGTATCGATCTTTATTCGGTAGCTATAGTCTGACCGTGGAGGATACCGTCTTTGCGATGGTGGCTAATGGTGAGCTTTATCTCCGCGCCTGTGAAGAAAGCGTACCCTACTGTGTGAAGCATCCTCCCGCCTGGCTCATGTTTATGAAATGTGGACGTCCCGTTATGCTCAACTATTACCGGGTGGATGAAAGCCTGTGGCGCGATCAGCAGCAGCTGGTACGTTTATCGAAGTATTCTCTTGACGCGGCAATGAAGGAAAAACACAGCCGTATTTTACAGCACAGACTCAAAGATCTCCCCAATATGACCTTCCATCTGGAAACATTGCTCAATGAGTCAGGGATAAAGGACGAAAATATGTTACGCATACTGGGCGCGAAAATGTGCTGGCTAAGGTTGCGACAAAGCAATCCCTTGCTGACGGTGAAAGTTTTGTATGCCCTGGAAGGCGCAATTGTCGGCGTACATGAAGCGGCGCTCCCGGCGAGTCGTCGCCAGGAGCTTGCCGACTGGGCTCATTCGCTTACGGCTGGGTAATTAATGTAGAAGTCGGCGGTGAAATTTGCCGTTGCAAGCGTCCAATCTCGGGCAGTAAGGCAATGAGCAAACCAATTTGTTGAACAACCAGAGGTTCTTTGCTGTCCGGACGTGTTTCCAGCGACTGAACTCGCTGCTTTAAACCCTCCAGCGCCTGGTGTACGCGCTGTTCGTCTTCAGGTTGATGATGAAGCGCATCATCAACGTAGCAGACCGCGTCATCCAGAAGCCCCAACACGTCCGGATTACTGAGCTTTTCGCGGTGCGCGCCGAGGGCGGAGATATAGCTGGTAAAAGTGTGATTGAGGCAAAGCAGCCTGAACGCCGCCTCCCGGGTTTCGGCCGTGACGTCGGGTTCGCTCGACATATTAGAAACCACGGATGCCAGTTCTGCATCGCGGTTGTGCGCGTCGCGTCTGGCAATGCGATAGGCCAGGCGGTTATCCCGTCCCTGGTGATATTGCTCAAGGATCGCATCAAGGTAGCGGCAATTAGCATCGGTGGCGCGCTGGAGTACCCGGGGAAGGTTGCGAAAGCGCCAGTCCGGCCAAATAAAGCTGACCGCAGCCCAGGCGATAGCGCAGCCAATTAACGTGTCGACGACGCGCGGTAACGCTACCTCGAAGCCTTCGCCCAGGAGGTTAAAGCAGAGTAATACCAGCAGGGTGATGAACATCGTCGCATGGGCATACTGCACATTACGGAATGCGAAGAAAAGCACGCCGGTAATCACCAGCAGAACTAACTGTCCTTCAAGCGAAGGGACAAACCATAAAATCGGCAGGCCGATCGCAACGCCTACCAACGTACCGATAATCCTGAGCGCAAGGCGATGGCGGGTCGCGTTATAGTTAGGCTGACAAACGAACAGGCTGGTGAGCAATATCCAGTACCCGTGGCGCATCCCGGTAATTTGGATGAGAGCATAACCGATGCACAATACCAGCGACATGCGTACCGCATGGCGAAAGAGAGCGGACTCCGGGGTAAAATTACGGCTCAGACGCAGCCAGATGTCGCTAAACCCGTGCAGGCTATCATCAGCCAACTGGTTTTCTGACTCATTGCGCGGCATTGCCTGGGCCTGCTCCGACTCGATCGTCGCCAGTTGCGCATCAATAGCGCGTAGGTTGGTTAATAAGAACCCAAGCGTATTTAACAGCTCTAACGAAGCGCCGCTGGCGCGCATACGTTCAAGCGCGGCGTCAATGTGGGTAAAGACGCGTTCAAAACGCGGATCATGCTGGTACGGCGTACGCAGTAAGATACAGCGCGCCAGCTGCGTACAGGCCTGCGCCTGCATCGACATCAGACGTTGAAAGCGGAACATGACGTCGCTATGGCGAAAATAATCGCGCAGCGTCTGGTATTGAATATGCGAAGAACTGGCGCGTTCATGAATATCCTGCGCCACAAAATAGTAATGGAGGGTGCGGCGCGTACCGCGTTGACCGCGATCGCCGCGCAGTCGAGTCAACAACGACACTTTCGTTTGGTTCAGCGTCGCCATTAACTGCCCGTTCGCTAACGCTAAATCATAGAGCGGCGCCTGGCTTTCATCTTCAATATCAGGATCAAACAGACGTGATTTCAGTTCCAGATAGTGCGCCAACTGTTCGTAACTGCGTGCCAGATTATCCTGCAACGGGCGGATCGGAAATAGCAGATGCCCGGTTAGCGTCAGTAGGTTATACCATACTGCGCCTGCCAGCAGGAGCAGTGGTTGCTGATACCAGTGCGCATATAAAGAGGTACCCAGCATCGTATAGATGGCAATGAGTAACGCGCCGAACGCGATGGTGGCATAGCGTTGCCCTAGTCCTCCCAACAGAATAAACCCGCTGGTGGATAACGTTAAGCCCAACGCAAATAGCCACGGCCAGGGAAAGAGCAGCTCAACAGAAGCCGACGCGATAAAAAAGCAAATTAAGGTAATGATTAAATTACGCAAGCGTCCGGCAAGGCGGTCGTCGAGATCGGTTAGCGCCGCGGCAACCATACCGAGCGTGAGCGGGATGGTCAGTTTGACGTCGCCCAGCCACCAGGGCAGGGCGGTGGTGCCGCACAGAGCGATAAAAATGCGGATGTAATACAGCCAGGTACTGTTCCAGGTATAACGGCGAATCAACGGACTTAACATAAAGGCTATTTGTCCCGATCATTCAAAACGGCGGCGCGCGTTAGCTTCTCGCGCGGCGCGAGCGGTTTCTACAGAGACGACGCGGCGACCGACAGGCCAAAGCGCAATCGCGGCAATTTTAAAGTTCGCAATACCGACAGGTATCCCGATGATAGTGACACACTGCGCGATACCGGAGGCAATGTGCATCAGGCATAGCCACCAGCCGAAAAAAAGTAACCAGAAAATATTCAGCAAGGTACCGCCAGTATTCATTAATACGCTTTTCGCCGCCGGATTAAGTTCGTCAACGTGAATGGCTTCATTACCGTAAGGGAACAGGGACAGTTTGGTTATCTCCCAGCAGGAGCGGGTCAACGGCAGGGTAAAAATAAGCACAATACTGACCAGCGTCGCCAGCAGCCAGGCCAGCGTAGTGGCAAAGCCGCCCAGTACAAAGTTTAAAATATTCAGAACGGTACGCATAAACCCTCAGTTCATTCCGGTTTTCTATCACTGCGGGCAATTGTAACGTTTTTTTAGACTGGAGCACGTTTTCTCCGGCGGTTACACTGATAAGCACATCTTTACGTCTGGATTCGCTGAGTCATGGAACTGAAAGCAACTTCTCTTGGAAAACGTCTGGCGCAACACCCGTATGATCGTGCCGTGATCCTCAACGCTGGGGTGAAAGTGTCTGGCGACAGGCATGAATATCTTATTCCATTCAATCAGTTATTGGCGATTCACTGTAAGCGTGGGCTGGTATGGGGCGAGCTGGAGTTTGTCCTGCCGGAGGATAAAGTCGTGCGTTTGCACGGTACCGAGTGGTCGGAAACCCAGCAATTCCATCGCTATCTGGACGCGCACTGGCGTCGCTGGAGCCAGGAGATGAGTGATGTCGCCGCGCAGGCATTACAAGAGCAATGGGCGCGTATTAGTGAGCGAACGGGCGAAAACCAATGGCTTACCCGTGAACGCGTTCGGGGGCTGGAACACGAAATTCGCCAGACGTTTGCCGCCTTGCCGCTACCGGTCTCACGTCTGGAGGAGTTTGCTCACTGTCGCGAGATATGGCGTAAGTGTCTGGGCTGGTTACAGGATAGCGAGGGAAGTCGGCAGCAGCATAATCAGGCGTATGCTGATGCCATGCTGGAAGCGCATGCCGACTTTTTTACGCAGATAGAATCCTCTCCGCTTAATCCTTCCCAGGCCAGGGCGGTGGTTAACGGCGAATCATCGTTACTGGTACTGGCGGGCGCGGGAAGCGGCAAGACCTCGGTGCTGGTGGCGCGCGCGGGTTGGCTGTTGGCGCGCGGACAAGCCGATGCGGGGCAAATTCTTTTACTGGCGTTTGGTCGCAAGGCGGCAGAGGAGATGGATGAGCGTATCCGCGAGCGCTTACATACGGAAGAGATTACTGCCCGTACGTTCCATTCGCTGGCGCTGTATATTATTCAGCAAGGCAGTAAAAAAGCGCCGGTTGTCAGTAAGCTGGAAAGTGACGCCACCGCGCGGCATCAGCTATTTCTGCACACCTGGCGTCAGCAGTGTAGCGAGAAAAAAGCGCAGGCCAAAGGCTGGCGTCAGTGGCTGGAAGAGGAGATGCAGTGGGTAGTGCCGGAAGGTAATTTCTGGGACGATGAGACATTACAGCGGCGTCTGGCCCCTCGCCTGGATCGTTGGGTCAGTTTGATGCGTATGCACGGCGGCGCGCAGGCAGAAATGATCGCTGGCGCGCCAGAGGAGTGCCGCGAGCTGTTTGGCAAACGCATTAAGCTGATGGCGCCGCTGCTAAAGGCCTGGAAAAGCGCGTTGAAAGCGGAAAATGCCGTTGATTTCTCCGGGCTGATCCATCAGGCAATGGTGATCCTCGAAAAAGGGCGTTTTATCAGCCCGTGGAAGCATATTCTGGTCGATGAATTTCAGGATATTTCCCCGCAACGGGCGGCGCTGTTAGAGGCGCTGCGCAAGCAGAATAGCCAGACTACGCTGTTTGCCGTTGGCGATGACTGGCAGGCGATTTACCGTTTTAGCGGGGCGCAGCTCTCCTTAACGACGGCGTTTCATCAGACGTTCGGCGAGGGCGAGCATTGCCACCTGGACACCACGTACCGTTTTAACAGTCGGATTGGCGATATTGCCAATCGCTTTGTACAGCAGAATCCGCACCAGCTTAAAAAACCGTTAAATAGTCTGACCCCAGGCGATAAAAAAGCGGTGACGTTATTGGATGAAAGCCAGTTGGACGCGTTACTGGATAAATTATCCGGCTATGCGAAGGAAGATGAACGTATCCTGGTGCTGGCGCGCTATCATCATCTGAAACCCGCGAGTCTACAAAAAGCGGCGACTCGCTGGCCGAAGTTACAGATAGACTTCATGACTATCCATGCCAGCAAAGGCCAACAGGCCGATTACGTGATTCTTGTCGGATTGCAGGAGGGTAACGACGGTTTCCCCGCCCCGGCGCGAGAATCCATTATGGAAAGTGCGCTTCTTCCTCAGGTTGAGGATTTTCCGGACGCTGAAGAGCGGCGTTTGTTATATGTGGCGTTGACGCGCGCGCGTGCGCGGGTCTGGCTGCTTTTCAATAAAGATAATCCCTCGCGCTTTGTGGAGGCGCTTAAACAGCTGGATGTGCCAGTGGCGAGGAAGGCCTAAAGCGCGGGCGGTACAGCATCCCGCCCGCGTAGCGGTTATTTCAGGCGCTCGGCCAGATAACGCGCATAATCCGGAATAAGAATATCTACAGCGTCATTAAAATGCGGGGACTGGATGATAAAGTCCGCCGTTGAGACGTTAGTGGCGACAGGGATATTCCATACGGTGGCCAGACGCAGTAGCGCTTTGACATCGGGGTCGTGCGGTACCGCGTTAAGCGGGTCCCAGAAGAAAATCAACACGTCGATTTTCCCTTCTGAAATGAGTGCGCCAACCTGCTGGTCGCCGCCCATCGGGCCGCTCAGCATCGCATTAACGTCCATACCGGTTGCGCGCTGGATCAGATTCCCCGTGGTGCCGGTTGCATAAAGAACGTGTTTTTCCAGCAACGGCTGATGGCGTTCCACCCAGTTCATTAACATCTGTTTGCAGTGGTCGTGAGCAACCAACGCGATATGTTTGCGCGTCGGCAAGGTGCGAGTCGTCAGTTCCATAATTCGATTCCGTAGTTAACCTGTCTACAGATTACTGGAAGCGCTTGATGCTGCAAGAGAAAGACAAAAAAATTGCGCGCTGGGACAACTCTCATCAAGAGGGCGGCTGTTTTTCCGCCCATTGCAGAAAATGATGGCGTGTCTGCGGGTCGGCCAGTCGGAACCAATATTTCAGCCGCTGTTCTGTCAGAGTTTGTGATTGCGGCGGTACGGTATCAAGCTCTGAGACGTCGGAAAGTAATGTGCTGTCGTCTGCCATCATCGTGGCGAACT
Organism: Salmonella sp. 2018103; assembly: GCF_026247685.1. NCBI lineage: Bacteria > Pseudomonadati > Pseudomonadota > Gammaproteobacteria > Enterobacterales > Enterobacteriaceae > Salmonella > Salmonella sp. 2018103. The sequence goes on along the minus strand of NZ_CP111029.1, from coordinate 2,801,002 downwards.
GAGGAAGCGAGGCGCGTTTCGCCGATTTATTATAACGCTCGGTCTCTATTTCATAATCGACCACTTTAGCCGTAGAAGTAATGGCCAGAATATCGAGTTTTACCGGAATGGGCATGGCGTCGCCGTCCAAAAGCGCCAGACGCGGCGCCGCGTTAAAATGCGAGGCTTCGCGCTCGTTTTCCAGCCGTGGGAGCTGGAAATTGACCTGATTTATCAGTTGGGTATCGAAACTTATCACCAGCGGCGGAGAAATATAAAGCCGCTCTTCATTACCGGGCAGGCGGATGGTTTTTTCCACCCGGAAAACGAGTTGATGCGGCCCGTTTTCCAGTTCGATGCTCTCTGCGCCGCGTAATAAAGAGCTGGACACCTTTTTGCCGTCCAGCACCAGCAGATCAACCTCATTCGACAGACGGAGCGTTGTGGCAAAAACAGTCACCGGCAAACAGAGAGCAAGGAAGGTGGTTAGCGCGCCGGTTTTCATAAGGTTCTCCTGTCCAAAGGCCGTCTGGCTAATAATGTATCGAAATTTTTCTTAGATCATGTTTACTAACATATAGACATATTTTGGCGTTTTGCTCTCATACATCGGTATGGGATGAATGGTTGCTATGTCAGGTTTGTCGTACACTTTGCAAAACAGCCAGGAGAAAGATGATGAAAGAGACCGATATTGCTGATGTATTGACGTCCACTCGCACTATCGCGCTGGTAGGTGCGAGCGATAAACCCGATCGTCCAAGTTATCGGGTAATGAAATACCTGCTTGAGCAGGGTTACCATGTGATTCCGGTTGCGCCAAAAGTCGCGGGTAAGACATTGCTGGGGCAACAGGGGTATGCCACGCTGGCGGACATTCCAGAAAAAGTCGATATGGTGGATGTTTTTCGCAACTCTGAAGCTGCATGGGGCGTTGCGCAGGAAGCTATCGCTATCGGCGCAAAAACGCTGTGGCTACAGCTTGGCGTGATCAACGAACAGGCGGCGGTACTGGCGCGGGATGCAGGCATGACCGTGGTGATGGATCGCTGCCCGGCGATTGAGATCCCTCGCCTGGGGCTGGCGAAATAAAAGTTTAAATGGCCGGATATCGCTCTCCGGCCTTTTACATACAATCAGTTACGTAGTCGCGGCGCCTGAAGCTGCTTGCGAATGGTACGCGCCAGTTCATCCATCGATGGCTGTTCTGGATGCTCGTCCCGCATTTCGCTTCGCAACTGGGCCTCGGCCAGATAAGTATGCACTGGCTGACCATCATCATCTTCCATTACCACGTGGTACCACGGAGCGGCGCGAAGTTCGTCGTTAACCGCCAGTTCATCAGGCGACGGCTCATCAAGCGAATATTCCGGGTCGATATCGACGACCACTCCGAGGTAACCTAACAGGGAATGGCGGACCTGTTGGCCGATACCGAATTTGCTGGCTATCATAGTCACCTCCCGGGAAATAGATACCCTTTATATGAGGATACTATTCCACTTTTCAAGTTACATGACGCGACAGGCAAACCCTTTCAGATACAGCCCTTCCGGGTAGGTGGCGATCACCGGGTGATCGGCGGCCTGACGGAACTGCTCTATAAATTGTACATCACGACCGGCATCTATTGCGGCATCGGCAATGATTTTCTGAAATAAATCGTTGGTCATCAGTCCGGAGCAAGAGAAAGTCAGCAGTATGCCGCCCGGATTGAGCAGTTGAATCGCTAACATGTTAATGTCTTTATAGCCCCGGCAGGCACCCATTAACTGGCTTTTATTTTCGACGAATTTGGGCGGATCCATGATGATGACGTCGAATTTTTCGCCGTGTTCACGGTAAGCGCGCAGCAACTTAAACACGTCATCGCGCACGAATTCGGCTTTGCTCAAATCCAGTTGGTTCAGTTCAACGTTTTGCCTGGCGATATCCAGCGCATCCTGTGAGGTATCCACGCTGACAACCTGGCGACAACCGCCCATTAATGCCGACACGGCAAAACCGCCGGTATAAGAGAAGCAGTTCAGTACCCGCTGATTTTCCACGTAGCGGCGCGTCGCCAGACGACTGTCGCGCTGATCAAGATAATAACCGGTTTTGTGGCCGCCCTGGATATCGACCAGCAATTTCATACCGTGTTCTTCAATTGGCAGAAGCGCAGGCGGCAGTTCGCCAGTGACCGGGCCTTGCGTCAGCGCCATCCCTTCTTTTTTCCGCACGGCGACGTCGCTGCGATCGTAAATAGCGCAATCCGGATAGCATGTTTGCAGAGCGCTAATTAATGCGGCGCGTTGATATTCGGCCCCGGCACTGAGCAGTTGCAGCACCAAAAAATGACCAAAACGATCGATAGTGACGCCAGGCAGGCCATCGGATTCACCGGCGATCAGACGATAGCTATCCAGGCCGTCTTTTTTCGCCAGCCAGTCGCGCCACTGCTGCGCCTGGCGCAGGCGGCGGGTGAAAAACGCAATATCAATGGATTCTGCTTTATCAAATGTCCAGACGCGCGCGCGGATCTGGGATGCTGGCGACCAGGCGCCGCGTGCTAACCACTTTCCCTGATGGTCGACGATATCGATAGTTTCACCGAGGTTGGCTTTGCCTTCCAGACGGGAGACGGCGCCGGAAAAGACCCATGGGTGGCGGCGGAGTAAAGATTTTTCTCGCCCTTTGCTGAGGACTAAACGGGGATATTGCGGAAATGTAGATTCAGTCATGCGGAGTAACCTCTCACAAACAGTGACGCGAGCCGGATGATAGCTCCAGCCAGGGACCGTGAAAACGAAATGGCGCGTAGGGTAGCACAGATGAGAGAGGCAATCACCAGCGTATGGCGGTGAGCGTTTCTGCACAAAATAGAATCGTAAAGGCACAGTTTCTTCAGCGGGCGCTTTTTATAGTGTTATTTCTTTATATGAAGAAGGAAATACAATGAAAACAGTCTTCTCTTTGACCGCAGCCGCAATGATGGCATTGAGTGGCAGCGTATCTGCCGCATCGGCGTTTAGCCTCAGTAGCGCGGATATTCCGGCGGATTTTCGTTTAACGCAACAGCACGTCTTTAAAGGATTTGGTTGTAGCGGAGAAAATATTTCGCCGCAGCTGAGCTGGCGTAATCCGCCTGCCGGAACCAAAAGCTACGCTATTACCGTCTTCGATCCTGATGCGCCCACCGGAAGCGGCTGGTGGCACTGGACGATGGTGAATATTCCTGCGCAGATTCACGACCTGCCGACGGGGGCTGATAAAAAAACGTTACCCGCTGGAGTGGTGCAGGGACGTAATGATTTCGGTTATGCTGGCTTTGGCGGCGCCTGTCCGCCGCCGGGCGATAAGCCTCATCGCTATCAGTTTACTGTGTGGGCGCTGAATACGGCAACACTGCCGCTCGACAGTGAGTCGAGTGGCGCGTTGGTAGGATTTATGCTTAACGCGCATGTGATTGCGAAAGCAAAATTCACGGCCACATACGGAAGATAAAACAGAGGACGGCACGGTGCAGGAGATGCATATTCGACATCAGGATCTTACGACGGCAGAGGTGCGTTCCAGTCATCTGCACCGTTTGCATCGTGTTACGCTTTTTTCCGCCGCTATTTGCCATATTACGCAGGGCAGTAAAGTCATCATTCAGGATGATAGCCGCCTTGTCGCCGGGCCGGGTGAGTTGATTATTATCCCGGCGAACACGCCGCTGGAGATTATTAATCAGCCTGCGCAGAGCGGTTTTCGCTCCGACCTGTTGTTACTTTCACCGGAGATTATTGCTCGCTTTAAAACGATGTACGTTCAGGATTATCCACCGGCAAACCTGACATCGCTGTGTACCCCGATGAGCCGTAGCCTGACATTTATGTGGGAGAACGTGTTGGATGCTGTGCGCCAGGGTTTACCCGTTGGGCTACAGGAACATCAGGCGATGGGGTTACTGTTAGCGCTTTTACATGATGGCGCGGCGGGACCGCTGCTTATTGAACGGCGTTACACCCTCACGGAGCAGGTGCGGCAACTGATTATGCTCTCACCTGCTAAGCTATGGACAGCCCAGGAGATAGCCCGCCGCCTTGCTATGGGAACATCGACGCTGCGTCGACGTTTGCAGCGCGAATCGCAGAGTTATCGACAAATTGTTGAAGAGGTGCGCATGTCCTGCGCGCTTTCTCAACTGCAATCGACGACGCTGCCGATCGGCGAAATAGCGCTACGGTGCGGCTACCTGTCGGGGTCGAGATTTACGGCCAGATTCCGCCAACATTATGGGTGTCTGCCCAGTCAGGTACGTTAAGTATGTCCTGTATGAGCCTCCACCACTGATTATGAAAGGAGAACCATCATGTCGAACGTCTGCATTATCGCCTGGGTTTATGGTCGCGTTCAGGGAGTCGGGTTTCGCTATACCACGCAGCATGAGGCGCAGCGGCTGGGGTTAACCGGCTATGCGAAGAATATGGATGACGGAAGCGTAGAAGTGGTGGCCTGTGGCGACGCAGCGCAGGTGGAAAAACTCATCAAGTGGCTGAAAGAGGGCGGGCCGCGCTCTGCTCGTGTGGACAAAATCCTCACTGAACCGCACAGCCCTCGCGAGACGCTAACAGGCTTTAGTATTCGGTATTAAATACATTTTACCGGCTTGGGCAGACCGGCGATTTTGGTCGCTTGCTTTGCCGGGCCTTTCGGGAACAGACGATACAGATAGCGGCTGTTGCCTTTTTCTTCGCCGAACTTATTCGCCATCGCCTTTACCAGCATTCGGATGGCGGGAGAGGTATTAAACTCCAGGTAAAATTCGCGCACGAAGCGCACGACTTCCCAGTGTTCCGCAGAGAGCTCAATGCCTTCATTGGCGGCGATAGCGACTGCCAGCGCTTCACTCCACTGCGTCGTCTCTTTCAGATAGCCTTCGCTATCAGTACTGATTTCTTTACCTTCAAAGATCAACATAACGTTTCACTGCGTAATCAACACGGACGGCAGTGTAGCAAAAAATAAAGCCCTGCATAAGCAGGGCTGGAAGAGGGGAATGTCGATTAGTCGCGGCTGGCGAAGCCCAGAATGCTGAGCAGGCTGACAAAGATGTTGTACAGCGAAACGTACAGGCTGACGGTCGCACGAATATAGTTGGTTTCACCGCCGTGAATGATGTTACTGGTTTCATACAGGATAGCGCCCGAGGAAATCAGGATAAACACCGCGCTAATCGCCAGGTGCAATGCAGGCAGTTGCAGGAAAATATTCGCCACCATACCAATCAGCACGACGACGATCCCGGCCATTAACATACCGCCCAGGAAAGACATATCCTTACGGGTGGTCAGAACGTAAGCGGAGCAGCAGAAAAATACTAACGCGGTACCACCCAGCGCCAGGCCAATGACATCGCCCATGCCTGCTGACAGATAGGCGTTAAGAATGGGGCCCAGGATATAGCCGAGGAAGCCGGTAAACGCAAAAGCAGACAGGATACCGACCGGCTTATTGGCGGTTTTATAGGTCAGGAACATCAGCCCATACATACCGACCAGCGTCAGAATCAGGCCGGGGGAGGGCAGCATCAGTACCGTACTGGCTGTCGCGGTAATTGCGGAGAAAGCCAGCGTCAGGCTCAACAGAAAATAGGTGTTGCGCAGTACTTTGTGCGTACTCAGTAGCGAGCTACGATCACGCGATGATGTAATGATACGATCCATTAGTCACTCTCTTATGACAGATGTAATTAATAAAGGAGAATAATAAAAACAGTCACTGTCACCCAGTGGTTTTACCCATCTTTACGCATTCGTTTACGTTTAGTTTCCTTAAGAGATTTCAGGTGATTACAGTCGTTAAAACGGTCTTCTCATGCCTGGCGCTACGCCATAAAACAGGCGGCAGCGCCAACCACGCGTTACCGATAAAAAATTGATAATCACAGCGGTAAAACAGTGGGGACGATCAACACGTATTAAGCCAGTTTTTGTGTTGAAGAAATGGTCAATGTGCCGCTATTTCAGGCAATTAACGAAATTTTGCCTGTTTTTCACGCAAACGAACACATTCGGTCTTTACATGACGCACCGGGGTGTTTATAGTGCGCCTCATTCCGGAAGTGTGGCCGAGCGGTTGAAGGCACCGGTCTTGAAAACCGGCGACCCGAAAGGGTTCCAGAGTTCGAATCTCTGCGCTTCCGCCAGATTAAACAAGGGGTTACCGAAAGGTAGCCCCTTTTTTTTTAGGCGCTTAGAATATAGTTAGAAAATACTGCTAGAATATTTCCCGAAAAAACGGACTACGCGGGTCTTTAGTTTCTTTTCGTTTCCTGATGTGTCTATTTATTGAAGATGTAGGCCATTCCAGGAGGTGAAGGATGCCCCATCTCTTTCAGAATAATGTTGGTATATTCGACAACAGGGTCTCCTGGATGATTTTTTTCTTTATCCTGAAGATGGCTCAGTGCATGTACAACTTCATGAATAAATGAACGTTTTATGTCAAAAAGTTGTGGTCCTTCGTTACTTTCATAATGTTCGGTATATGAATCATCAGAATCGTCCAGATTGAGACAAATAACGTTCCTGCCTTCTGAAAGTTTGAAGTGTTCCTGAGCCACGGTAGTTTCAAAGGCTTCGCCTGCCCCCGATAGCCAGCGCTGCTCCACATCATGTAGTTCTTTTTCATATGCGTAATTCATCAGTCTGCGGAATGTTTCGCTTTGGGTATACGCATTTTGAAGTACGGAGGATAGTTCATCGTAGCATTCGTCATAAGTGTCGTCATCAATTTCTGTATCAGGGTCTATTCCACCCGCGCCTGAGATAAGGTACTCCACAGCCTGGATATTTTTAATCAAAGAGCTTATTCTGCTACGCTCTCATATCAACAATGTAAAAATACGCTGAAAATGTTATTTATAATGAAACTTAGGGGCGGGGTTTATTTAATAAAACAAGGGGGGCTTCTGTTTGAATACTTCTTGTTTATAAAATCCCTTTATCTCGACTAAAATATTGGATGGGGGAAAAGCGTTTTATCATTGTAATCCGGGAGTGGAGTAGGGGTATGTTGACTACCTGTCAGATCGGCTCCTGTTAATGCTTTCGCTAAAGTTAGAGCTATCTTATCTAATTTTGCACCATTTAGTTTGGTGTCAGTTAAGTCTGAGCCGAATAGAATTGCAGCGGTTAAGTTTACACCGGACATGTTAGCGCAAGTCAGGTCTGCGTGAGTCAGGTTTGCTTTAGTCATGTTTGAACCCATTAGATTTACAGCGTGTAGATTTGCACAACACAAATTTGCACCGACTAAATTTACATTAGAAAGAGTTGTTTCACGGAAATCTGCATTAGAAGCATCTATTTTTGACAAATCTTCCCCCTGGAAATCTTTATGAGCCAGGTTTACTCCGCGCAGGTTCAGAAAACCATCCTCGGTTATAAGTGAATCAGGCTGTTGTATATTATGTTTACTCATCAGCTTTAACATTCGACATACATTCCAAAATCTCTCACTATCAACGTTATCCGTTACAGTTTTTCCATTTTTGTTCACTTCAATAATGACCATGGGATCCGTATTTTCGGATGCTGCTCCACATGACAGACATATAGTACACCCGTTGACATCCTCCAGAAATATTTTATTACCATCGAAGAAAGCATCTTTATTTACATATAATAATGATGTGGTCAGTTTTCCAATTACCTCCCGAAAGCATCTTTCATTGCTTCTTCTTACTCCACCACAGGTAAAAAAATTGACAAACCATTCCAGTATACCGCGTGGTGAAGTTGCACTTTTCATTGCTTCTTTCGTACCGGTACCGGCCGCATGCAAATATCTTAATATATTTTCTGGGGACGCGTTAGTTATTGGCATTTTGATTCCTTCTTATGGAAGTGAGTCGATTCCTTATAGGTGTGAGTCAAGTCACATTTATACAAGGAATAATAAAAAAAGATATAAGGTGATTTTTGTATTTAGAGCTTTGGTTGAGTATGAGTAGGTGTCTGGCATCTGACAAGAGGCGATGATATCTGCCATAACGGTGAAGCAGAAGTAATATCACCCGTGAATAATAAGATTATCCTTGCTATTGACTTCCTTCATTTCCAGCATAGCTTACGCTTCATCATCATTGAATAAACAATTAAGTTTGTTGAGCGAAAATTTACTTAAAGAAAAAATAATAAGTACCAATATTTTTGCAGCATTTCAACTTATAGCAGAATAAATGTGCGTAGATGGCGTAAAAACCTGATGAGCAGGAATACTTACACACTAAAAATGCTCCCGCAAACAGAGCAAAATGAGAAAGAGGAACGTTTGCCCCTTACATTTCCACCAAAGATTCTGGTTTTGTCTCTTGTAAAGGGCATACGTATCGCGTTTTATCTCATTAAGAAAGTATGTTGACGTATTACATTATGCATAATGCTCTTTCAATTGCTTCACGTTTGAAATGAATAATTCAAAACCAGTGAGCGCCTCTTCTTCGGTACTGGTTTGCGGCAAGCGATAAAGCGCCACTAAAGCAGTATTGTCTGCGTCAGCGCCGATAGTGACGGCGCTCGTGTAGTTAAGACGTAAAAAATGCTGCAAAGTCAGGATGTCGTCAGGCAGTGGCATAAAGGGACAGCACATTTCCAGTGTATGATCGGATTCATTAAAATAAACCTGTATCCCATCATCAATGATAAGCAGTGGCTCATCTTCTGGCGCATCCAGGCCTAACGCGTCATATAAACGATTTAATAGACTTTCCATATAGTTACCTCAAGACTCAAGATGTGATTAATGAAGAAATGCCTTTTACTGACTGCCAAATATTTTCATCCCCAACTCGTTTTTGATAGGAAAGATTGAGCACCTCTGGCGATAAATTTTTCATTACTTTGTTTCCCGCCCCGCCCGTATTTTGTTTCTGAATCTCCAGGTTGCCGCTATTCAGTAATACTTTTTGGAAAATTTTCTGTCCACCGCTATCCGGAAGACTACCAGGCGCACTTAACATATGGGTCTGATGTAAAGAAATGTGCTCTCGCTTGATTTCTGAATCCATCATCCCTGTACGATCTTTGCCGCTTTTACAATTCCAGGCGGGCACCGCGTCAATTTCATGGGCTAACATGGCAAGGCGTTGTGCGAGTTTATAGGGTTCACCGCCATCTTTATGATGTAGGTTATTTTTCCAGATATCCTTAATCTGGCGCGCTAATGTATTGACGACCTCATAATTATCCGGGTATTGCGCCAGCCATTCGCCAACCCAGCCACCAGGTCTGGCTTCAGGGCGTAAATCATTGCCTAATAACTGATGTAGCGCTTCGGCATTATATCTATCCGATGCCTTAAGGCCAAAGCCGAGCTTGAGCGCCAGCTCATTAACACCCACATTAAATGCGGCGACGTCCGGTTTTATTTTTACCGTCTGTAGATCGCCATCTTTATTGCGGATTTTTAAATGAATCATTTTTCCCGGCTGGGTCAACGTTTGCCATGCGCGCATTTGATCCTCGACCATCGTTCCCTCTTTGCCGAAAATATTCGACGCGGTGAGTAACCCGACGGATACCAGTTTCAGGCTTACCGCTTCGCCCTCTAAGGCTCTGTTAAGCAACTCAGGTTTACTAAAAAGTGCCGCAGTTAATACTTCTTTGGCTTTGTTTTCAGCGCCGACCTGACGCAGAAGCGGATCTTTTTCATGATAGGGGGAAAGCACGCCATGACGTATCCCGCAAAAGAGCGTTTTATCTTTACCGTCCTCATGCACACTCACCGTGGACATCCACAAATTGTTGGCGTGATGAATATTCCTGGTATCCCAACTGCATACGCCCTTTCCCTGATAAGCACTGGGAAAGATATCTTTTGCGCCAATTTTCATCTCTGCGGCAGGGAGCTGCGTGTTGGTATAGTGATGCCCGTTATGCGTGAGTGTATTTTTTATGGTTTGCCAGGGCTGGTTATTAAGCTGCTTGACCTGAGCGTCTCTAAACGCTACTGCCGCAAAGCGATGAGCTTCTTTTGCAGGTAGGCCATTTTGCTGCTGAGTGCGTGCTGCAATAAGTTCGATAAGATTTTTCTTCAATGCTTTTGCCGCGGCTTCTTCCTGTTTTGTTGCTGGCCGGTCCGCTTTAACTTTGGCTAACTCCATTTGGTTTGCCATTGACGTTAGAACCGGGTCTTGTTTACCCAGAACGGTTGCCGCGACGGTAAGAAGATCGCGCTGTAAGTTATAGAGGTTATGCAGCGAGTGGTTAGACGTCTTCTGATGCTGTAGATAATTCCCCCATGTCGCGCCGGGTTCTCGCAGGACAATAATTTCCGGGCGAACGTCGGGCGCTTTAGCCGGCGCTTTGCCCTGGCCTGAGAGAATCTGCATTCCGTTGTATAAGGTTTTTTGTAGGCTTTTAAAAGCCTCCTGGGTTTTTAGTGAAGCTGAGTGATAGAAGCTCTGTATTTGCATAGCGTTTTTAATATTCCTGAATAGGGGAGTGGGAACATTCAACAGGGTTAACAACCCTTTAAAAGAATGTGACTTTTATGCGCCAGGAACTTTAAAAAAATGTCCTTTTTAATGAGGAAACGCTTCTGATCAGGCGGGGAGGTGTCCTGACGTGCATACGTAGTGGCGATCATGGGGGGGGAACGGCGCATCAAATGTTCATAAAATCTACAAACTTCACAATTTAGGGCACAACTTTTATTGAAAACCCACCTTCTTGACTCAGATCAAATTCACCGATTTACTCCTGCGTAAAGTAACGGCGTTACATCAAATGTTATACAGGTGTGTGTATGCCAGCAAAGCCCCGGACAAGTAAGACCGTGACGAAGAATATTCGTTTTTCCTATTCCATGCTTGAACAGATAGAATTCGCGTTGAAATCTGAAAAGACGCGGAATTTTTCAGCGTGGGTAAAAGAGGCCTGTCGGGAAAAGTTATGTAACACGGGACATAAGTTGTAGTTATCGTTTTATGCGAGAGGAGGCGGCCATTTTGAAAAGAACAACGTGCTTATATACCTCCTGGGTTTTTGCCGCTTTTGTCTCTCTGCTGATATTTGCCTGGAGTGTCATAAACTATCCTCTCTATGAATCCATAATAATTATTGTCTTTTATATCTGGCTAATTCTGGTGCCGCTTTATCTTATTGTGTATGAGTGGCTAATAGATTGTCATTAAATTTATGGTTGCGTACTTGAAAAGTGATATTTCATATCTGTGCGGTAAGTCATTGTCGTAATAATATTATTAGTCAGGCGACGGGCGAGCGTCTGCGCATTTTGCATCGTTTTATCTTCAAAATTTTGCAGTAAGCGTTGCGCTTCTTTCGGATGCGACGCATATAATCTCAGATAGCTCTGCTCCATCTTATACTGCTGCTTAGCTGTTTGCTGTTCAAATGTTTTCCAGGCGTGTTGCACATCTGGCGCAAACGCATTGTAGTCCTGCATAACCAGCGTTTGCAGCGTGCGGAATGTCCAGTAGGTAGAGTCGTTGCTCGCCCGATCGGTTCCTTTATCATCTCCGGGTTGATAATGACGCATTCCCTGATAATAGGGGAGATAGACGCTAAGAGATGGCATTCCATAGGCGATGTATTCTACGTTGCCGATAGCCTGCGGTAATTTCGGTCTGACCTGTAAAATATGTGACTCCTGGGTACGAAAAACGGATATAGGTCGCCATGGTTCTTGTGGATTATGACTGGCATAAGGGTCGTGCGACGTTCCCTGATAGTGATTGCGTAACGCGTTTTTTACTGCCGCCACGCTAATTTTCGTTATTGGCGTTAAAAAAACAGGAAATGTTTCTCCTTCGCTAACGGCCGTATCCAGATGCGGATTAAACTGGTGTTGTAGCGTCCAGACGCGCGGATAATTATAGGTGGTATCGTTTTTGTTATCCTGCGAATAGGCTTGATGAAAGTCGAATTCGCCACGGGCCGGATCATATAATCCCTGCTTTTTCGCAAAGCTTACTAACGTTGGTGACGCCATATAATTCGCGTTATCATTCGGATCGTAATGGCGTAAACGTCCCTGATTGGCGGAAACGAAATAGCTATCTGCCGGAAGTCGTACTGCCAGCCATTGATGACCGCTTCCCGTCTCCAGATACCATATCTCTTTGCTATCAATAAACGCGACGCCGAAACCTTCGCCTGCGCCTTTTTGTTCAATAATGTCTCCCAGTAATTTGGCGCCCTGACGCGCCGATTGCGCCACTGGCAGGATCACGGACTCAATGGCGTCTTCCGTGATTCCCGTTTTTGTCACGTAAGGATCGGCAGCCAGCGCCGCTCTGCCGTTATAAATGGTTTCCGTTGCGCTCATTCCGACGCCCGCCGAATTGAAACCGGCTTCACCCATGGCGTTATCGTTAGTATCAAAGTCATGAATCGCCGTATAGCGCATCGCTGTCTCCGGAAGCGGCCAGCTAAAATTGTTCCGATGTGCTTTATACTCGCCTTGTTGATGAAACGCGACGGGATGAATAACCTTATGCTTGGCGTTATTTGCCGAGCCATCCTCGTTGCGCGCGATAATAAAGGAGCCGTCAGCCGAAGCCTGATTGCCTACCAAAAGGGTAGTACAGGCGATGACTTTACCCATACCCAGCAGCGTAACGGCGAATGCAAGATACTTTTTCATAAAGGTTCCCACTGAATAACGCGTTATGGGATGAATTGACCCTGGATTGGAAACCGAGAAAGTGATCGAGCCAGCAATATTCTTTGCCGGCATCCTTTATTTTCTCTTTATTGAGGTTGTATTGATAACCACAGCCCTGTGGCAGGGAAGGGGAACAGAACCTGTACTGACCTTAGCTATCACCGCTATCAGGCAGACGAACCGAAAAGATATTATGTTCATCGGCATAGCGGTAAGATGCCGAACCACCGTGTAATAGAGCAATCGCGTTAACTAACGATAACCCCAGGCCGAAACCGGCAGTGTGGCGGGCATTATCTCCTCGCCAAAAACGCCGGAAAAGCTTATCCGCATCGGCGGGGTGGCTGCCCGGATTAGCGACCCGAATTTCTGCAACGTTATCATCATAAGCGCTTTCAATACGTATCACGGCGTTTTCATCAGAATAACGGATGGCATTCGTCAGCAGGTTTGAGAGCACTCTTTGTAATAATATTTCGTCAGCCCATACCGTTCCCTGACATTGATTTATAAAACAGATGCGCTTCTCCTCGGCAAGGGGGCTAAGATAATCCAGCATATTTTCGACCAGCGCATTGAGCGAAACAGGCTGTTTTTTTACCGCTATATTCTGGTGCTCCGCGCGTGCCAGAAAGAGAATATTTTCTGTCAGTCGCGACAGTCCCTCCAGCTCTTCAATATTATCGACAAGGGCTTGTTGATACTCTTCGGCGCTGCGTTCCTGACTCAGCATCACCTGATTCTTCCCCAGTAAAATATTAACAGGCGTGCGCAGCTCATGCGCCAGATCGTCGGCAAATTGGTTCAGGCGTTCAAAATCGTCGGAAAGCTTCTGGCGCATGGTATTTAGCGCTTGTCCAAGCGGCCTGAGCTCAACGGGTAACGCCTGTTCCGCCAACGGCTGGCGAAGTGTGCCGCTATCTGTCGCCGCGGTGAGTCGGCTGAGCGACGTAATGGCCCGCAGCCCGTTTCTGATGACTAATGGACTGAGCGCCGAACAGACGAGGATCGCGATAAGGCTAATCAGCAAACTGTTGCGGTGATATTGCGCCAGCATTTGCCGTCTTTCCGTCGCCAGCCTGGCAATAGTAAGGGTCAGCGGGTCATCGCCGCTTCTGGCGTTTACTCGTACCGCGGTCAGTTCCGTGCCTTGTACCGCCTGGCGAAATAAGGTTTCGCGGGTGATGTTTTTAGCCAGCGGAATCTCGTTAAAGCGTTGGTCGGGGATGCCGCTATGATTAATCGCAACCTTGTGGCCTGTTGCTGAATGGATCAATAAGATATCCTGCTTCGTATCCACCATTCGATTGAAATAGAGCGGCAGATTTTCCGGTCTGGCGCCATCCAGTAACAGTTGTTGCATTTGCGCCGCCCGATTTATTAGCGTCATATCATCCCGATACGTTAATTCTTTGCTCAACGCGTTATAGAGCGTCCAGCTAATGCCGGTACAGGCGAGGATAAGTATGGCGATAAAAGAAATTGTCAGGCGCAGCGTCATTGATAACTTAACCATTCTGCGACGTTTCCGCCTGTAATCGATAACCCATCCCCCGGACGGTCATGATGAGCTTCTTTTCAAATGGATCGTCTACTTTGGCGCGCAGCCGACGAATCGCGACATCAACGGTGTTGGTTTCACTATCAAAGTTAATTCCCCAAACTTCGCTGGCGATCGCGGTTCGGGGCACAATTTCTCCTGCCCGGGAGGCCAGTAACCAGAGGAGCAGGAATTCTTTGCGGGTCAGGGAAATCGGTTTGCCATTTCGTGATACCGATTGCTTTGTGGCATCCATGTCCAGACCATTGATCGTCAGTCGGGTAAAGACCGGGACGTGCTGTCTGAGTTGAGCTCTCACCCGGGCCAGCAGTTCGGCGAAGGAAAAAGGCTTAACAAGGTAATCATTAGCGCCCGCCTCAAGACCTTTGACGCGATCCTCAACCGAGTCGCGCGCCGTCAGGCAAATAACAGGGGACTGATGCGCAGTGCGTAACGCGCGTAAAACCTGCCATCCATCAAGCCCCGGCAGCATAATATCAAGAATAATCAAAGAATAATGTTCCTGAAGGGCCAGGTGTAATCCGTCTCGTCCATCACAGGCATAATCAACCACATAGCCTGCCTCCGTGAGTCCCTGACGTACCCACTCAATGGTTTTCTGGTTATCTTCAATCAATAAAATCTTCATCGACGCAGTATGCCATAGGCTTGGTAGCGAATCCGTAAATCTCCAACAAGATGACATAATTGTCATGTCCGTGTAAGGTTAATCCTGGACGCGCCAGATATATTTTCCTGCATCAATACCGTAAAGGAGTGAAGCATGAAACGATATATACTGGCTACCGCGATAGCATCTCTTGTTGCAGCCCCGGCAATGGCGCTGGCCGCTGGCAACAATATTCTCAGCGTACATATTCTCGATCAGCAAACAGGCAAACCGGCGCCCGGCGTGGAGGTGGTACTGGAGCAGAAAAAGGATAACGGATGGACGCAATTAAATACCGGGCATACCGACCAGGACGGACGTATTAAAGCACTGTGGCCCGAAAAAGCTGCCGCGCCGGGGGATTATCGCGTTATTTTTAAAACCGGCCAGTATTTTGAAAGTAAAAAACTGGATACGTTTTTCCCGGAGATTCCCGTCGAGTTTCATATCAGCAAAACGAATGAGCACTATCATGTGCCGCTGTTATTAAGTCAGTATGGTTATTCAACCTATCGCGGGAGCTAATTTAGAGCCTATCCCATTAGGACTATTTTACTTGCCATTTTGGACCTGGGCAGTGCTCGCCAAAACGCGTTAGCGTTTTGAACGCCGCTAGCGGCGGCCCGAAGGGCGAGCGTAGCGAGTCAAACCTCACGTACTACGTGTACGCTCCGGTTTTTGCGCGCTGTCCGTGTCCAAACTGGCTGCGCCAATAACGCCTGGTGGGATAGGCTCTTAGATTGTATTAATCGCCGCGATTTATGGCGATCAAACATCGCGGCGGGAATAAAAATCTTCAGCGTATCGACTCTTCTCCCACAAGCGGTGGTTATCCCGCTTGTGGGCATGAGTGACGGTTAAACAGGCGCTTCCATCTCAAGTCTGACCGGATGAAAACGGCGTTTGAAATAAATCAGGCCATGCCCATCCTGGCTAAGGATAATATTTTTGATCGCCACCAGATACACCAGATGCGTGCCAATGGTTTGTACCTCGCTGATCTCGCCTTCAAGACCGGCCAGCGCGCCGTTAAGTACCGGCTGGCCCAGCGGTCCGTTTTGCCAACATGGCTGGTGAAAACGCTCCTCCATCGCCATCCCCGTCATACCGGCAAAGTGGCGCGCCATCAGCTCCTGCTCATGGTTAAGTACATTAATGCACAGCCTGCCGTTACCCTGAAAAACGGGGTTCATGGCGCTATTGGCATTAATACATACCATTACGGAGGGCGGCGTATCGGTGACGGAGCAGACCGCTGTTGCGGTGATACCGCAGCGTCCGGCGTGACCCGCCGTGGTTACGATGTTGACCGCTGCCGCCAGACTTGCCATCGCATCGCGAAAACGCAGACGTTGTTCATCTACTTGCATGAGAACCTCCTGCCGCGTTATTTCAGCAGCTTATCCAGTTGATTGATGTCGTCGTTATTGTGCAAATGCGAAACCGTCCAGCCATTCTGATCGTATTCGGAGAGGCAGCGATCGACCATTGCCATCATCTTATCCATATTGCCGGAGCTCTGGGCCTGACGCAGGCACTGCAGACGAATTTCATCCTGGCTGCCCGAGTAGTTAATCTCGTACAGCTCATGGCGGCCGCCAAACTCGCTGCCGATGGCATCCCACATCAATTTAAGAATTTTGATACGTTCAACATGGTCCATTCCGTTAGAGCCACGTACGTATTTCGCCAGGTACTGGTCGATTTGCGGATTATTCAGATCGCGGGCGCTGGAAGGCAGGTAAATCAGGCCGCTGGTAACGTTACGTTCAATAATATTTTTAATTTTCGCGTAGGCCATTGGGGCCATCACACGATAGGTTTGCAGTGCAGCGTGGTCCGGTAGCCAGGCGCCGTTTACCCACGGGGTTGCTTCAGAACACATAGAATCGCTCAATGCCCAGAACATATTGCGCCAGGCCACGACTTCGCCGAGATCGGCCTGCACGCCACGGAACTCTACGGTACCCGTACATTCGAGCGATTTTTTCAGCAGCGCGGTAATGAAATCAAGTTTAACCGCCAGACGAACACAGGCTTGCAGTGGATACATACGGGCAAAGCCGCCTTCCATCGTCCAGCGACGGCAACGATCGAAATCACGGTAAATCAACACGTTTTCCCACGGGATCAGCACCTTATCCATCACCAGAATGGCATCGTTTTCATCAAAGCGGCTGGAGAGTGGATAATCAAACGGCGAGCCCGTCGCGCCCGCGACCATTTCATACGAGGCGCGCGAAATAAGTTTTACGCCTTCGGCATCCATTGGCGCGACAAACATCAGAGCAAAATCCGGGTTTTCGCCCATCACCTGGGCTGAGCCGAAACCAATCATGTTGTAGTGAGTCAGGGCGGAGTTAGTGGCGACAACTTTCGCTCCGCTGACAATAATCCCGGCGTCCGTCTCTTTCTCCAGCTTGATATAGACGTCTTTCACTTCGTCGGCAGGTTTGTGGCGGTCAATGGGCGGGTTGACGATAGCATGGTTAAAGTACAGGCCGGTCTCCTGAATACGGGTGTACCAGTTACGGGCGTTCTGCTCAAACTGGCCGTAGAAAGCTGGGTTAGCGCCCAGAGCGCAGCCAAAGGCGGCTTTGTAATCCGGTGTGCGTCCCATCCAGCCGTAACTCAGGCGTGACCACTCGGCGATAGCATCACGCTGTTGGCGCAGATCGTCTGCGCTTTTCGCCACGCGGAAAAATTTATGCGTATAACCGCCGCTGCCGGTATCGGTATTCCAGCACAGGGTATCTTGCATCGACGGTTTATGTAATGCGTCATACAGTTGTGCGACAGAGGCTGCGGCATTGCGGAATGCCGGATGTGTCGTAACATCTTTAACGCGTTCACCGTAAATATAAATTTCCCGCCCGTCCTGCAGGCTTTTTAAATACTCTTCGCCCGTTAACGGACGCTTGTTATCAGTACGAAAATCTTCAGGTTTCATTGCGGCCTCTTCCTCGTTAATCGGAATGTTTTGTTAATAATATGTTTCTTATTTGTTGTTTAATTGAATAGGCAGAAGCGTAAACTGTGAAGAGACTTTCAGGACAACGGCGGGTACTTTTCAGATGAACGTCGAAGAAGAAGAGTAAAATGCGATCGCCGTCAACGTTGTAAGCGGGAGGGGATTCCCGTGTCGGCGGCGAGGGAAGGAAAGAATACTATGCTTCCGCTTCGCTATCAGGAGGCTGGCGCCCCAGAGCAATAAGATCGTCCAGCAGCAGCATCAATTGCTGTGTTTTTTCGGGCGTGAAATCGGCCTCAATTTTTCGATAAGCCTCTTCTACCTGGCTCCGGGCACGGGCGTACAACGTTTGTCCCTGCTCCGTCAACATGACATATAACTTACGCTGATCGTTAACCGGCTTGAGTCGCAACACCAGTCCGTCTCGCTCCATGCGCGTCAATATTCCGGTCAGACTTGGACGCAAAATGCAGGTACGAAAGGCCAGCTCGTGAAAATCCATAGAGGGGCTATCGGCCAGGATTCGCACAATGCGCCATTGCTGGTCGGTCAGATTGTGGCTTTTAACGATGGGGCGGAAATAGGTCATTGCCGCTTCGCGCGCCTGAAGCAATGCGATGGTTAATGAATCATGCATAAGCGTTTCTCTTTTGCAGAATTATTAATACCTGAATAATCATGTTTACCGATGTGAGCTATGACATCTGTTTTATGTCCAAAGTTTAACAGAAACAGGGGTTTTTATTTAACTCTTTGATATATATGTATTTTATAATAAATTTGTGAAAATATTGTTAATCACATCACAAATACTTTACTTCAGCTTGCTAAATGTACAGCGAAAGCATAAATCTAATCATTAATATATTAATGAAATCACAGCCCGTTAAATCGGCCTGAGGAGTTTATGTATGAAGGGTACTGTTTTCGCCGTTGCGTTAAACCATCGCAGCCAGCTTGATGCCTGGCAAGAGGCTTTCTCTCAGCCTCCCTATAATGCGCCGCCTAAAACCGCAGTGTGGTTCATCAAGCCGCGTAATACGGTGATTCGTCACGGCGAACCCATTCCTTATCCGCAGGGAGAAAAGGTACTGAGCGGCGCGACAGTGGCGCTCATTGTGGGGAAAACCGCCAGCCGGATACGCCCTGAAGCGGCGGCGGACTATATCGCCGGGTATGCGTTGGCTAACGAGGTCAGCCTGCCGGAAGAGAGCTTTTATCGCCCGGCGATTAAAGCGAAATGTCGCGATGGCTTTTGCCCACTGGGTGAAATGGCGCCGCTGAGTGATGTGGATAACCTCACCATTATCACTGAAATCAACGGACGAGAAGCGGACCACTGGAATACTGCCGATTTACAGCGTAGCGCCGCACAGCTGCTTAGCGCGTTAAGTGAGTTCGCTACGCTTAACCCTGGCGATGCGATCTTACTCGGTACGCCGCAGAATCGCGTTGCGCTGCGTCCCGGCGATCGGGTGCGTATTCTGGCGAAAGGTTTACCCGCTCTGGAAAATCCGGTTGTCGCAGAAGATGAATTCGCCCGCCACCAGACGTTTACGTGGCCGTTGTCAGCAACGGGAACGCTATTTGCGCTGGGGTTGAACTACGCCGATCACGCCAGCGAGCTGGCATTTACGCCGCCGAAAGAGCCGCTGGTATTTATCAAAGCGCCAAACACCTTTACCGAACATCATCAAACGTCGGTGCGCCCGAACAACGTCGAATATATGCATTATGAAGCCGAACTGGTCGTGGTAATTGGCAAAACGGCGCGTAAGGTGAGCGAAGCCGAAGCCATGGAGTATGTGGCCGGTTACACCGTCTGTAACGACTACGCGATCCGCGACTATCTGGAAAACTACTACCGTCCAAATCTGCGGGTAAAAAGCCGCGACGGCCTGACGCCGATAGGCCCGTGGATTGTGGATAAAGAGGCGGTTTCTGATCCGCATAACCTGACGTTACGCACCTTTGTCAACGGTGAGCTGCGGCAGGAAGGGACGACCGCCGATCTGATCTTCAGCATCCCGTTCCTGATTTCTTATCTGAGCGAATTTATGACGTTGCAACCGGGCGACATGATTGCCACCGGTACGCCGAAAGGGTTGTCCGATGTGGTGCCGGGGGATGAAGTTGTCGTGGAAGTAGAAGGCGTGGGTCGCCTGGTTAACCGAATCGTCAGTGAGGAGAGCGCAAAATGAAGAAAATAAATCATTGGATTAACGGCAAAAATGTTGCAGGTAACGACTACTTCCAAACCACTAACCCGGCGACTGGTGACGTGCTGGCGGAAGTGGCCTCCGGCGGTGAAGCAGAAGTGAACCAGGCTGTCGCGGCGGCCAAAGAGGCGTTCCCGAAATGGGCCAACCTGCCGATGAAAGAGCGCGCGCGCCTGATGCGTCGTCTGGGTGACCTGATTGACCAGAACGTACCGGAAATCGCGGCGATGGAAACCGCCGACACCGGCCTGCCTATTCACCAGACTAAAAACGTGCTGATCCCGCGCGCCTCGCATAACTTCGAATTCTTCGCCGAAGTGTGCCAGCAGATGAACGGCAAGACCTATCCTGTTGACGATAAAATGCTCAATTATACGCTGGTGCAACCCGTCGGCGTCTGCGCGCTGGTGTCGCCGTGGAACGTGCCGTTTATGACCGCGACCTGGAAAGTCGCGCCGTGCCTGGCGCTGGGCAACACGGCGGTGCTCAAAATGTCCGAGCTGTCGCCGCTGACTGCCGACAGGCTGGGCGAGCTGGCGCTGGAGGCAGGAATTCCGGCAGGCGTGCTGAACGTGGTGCAGGGCTATGGCGCGACGGCGGGCGATGCGCTGGTACGCCACCATGACGTGCGTGCGGTGTCGTTTACCGGCGGGACCGCCACCGGTCGCAATATCATGAAAAATGCTGGCCTGAAAAAATACTCGATGGAGCTGGGCGGCAAATCGCCGGTGCTGATTTTTGAAGATGCCGACATTGAGCGCGCGCTGGACGCCGCGCTGTTCACCATCTTCTCGATCAACGGCGAACGCTGCACCGCCGGGTCGCGCATCTTTATCCAGCAGAGCATTTACCCTGAGTTCGTGAAGCGCTTTGCCGAACGCGCGAATCGCCTGCGTGTCGGAGATCCGACCGACCCGAACACCCAGGTCGGCGCGCTGATTAGCCAACAGCACTGGGAGAAAGTCTCCGGTTATATCCGCCTCGGCATTGAAGAAGGTGCAACGCTGCTGGCGGGCGGCCCGGAAAAACCCACTGACCTGCCTGCGCATCTGAAAGGCGGTAACTTCCTGCGCCCAACCGTGCTGGCCGATGTCGACAACCGTATGCGCGTCGCGCAGGAAGAGATCTTTGGGCCGGTCGCCTGCCTGCTGCCATTCAAAGACGAAGCGGAAGGGTTACGTTTGGCGAACGACGTGGAATACGGTCTGGCCTCTTATATCTGGACCCAGGACGTGAGCAAAGTGTTGCGCCTGGCGCGTGGGATTGAAGCCGGCATGGTCTTCGTCAACACCCAGAACGTCCGCGACCTGCGCCAGCCGTTCGGCGGCGTGAAAGCCTCCGGTACCGGGCGCGAAGGCGGCGAATATAGCTTCGAAGTGTTTGCGGAAATGAAAAACGTCTGCATCTCAATGGGCGACCATCCTATCCCAAAATGGGGAGTTTGATATGGGCAAGTTAGCGTTAGCAGCAAAAATTACCCACGTGCCGTCGATGTATCTTTCTGAACTGCCGGGAAAAAATCACGGTTGTCGTCAGGCAGCCATTGATGGGCATATTGAAATTGGCAAGCGTTGCCGCGAAATGGGCGTTGACACCATTATCGTATTCGACACCCACTGGCTGGTGAATAGCGCTTACCACATTAATTGTGCCGACCATTTCCAGGGCGTCTATACCAGCAACGAATTGCCACACTTTATTCGCGACATGACCTATGACTATGACGGTAATCCGGAGCTCGGCCATCTGATCGCCGACGAGGCAGTCAAACTGGGCGTGCGCGCTAAAGCGCATAACATCCCGAGCCTGAAGCTGGAGTATGGCACGCTGGTACCGATGCGCTACATGAACAGCGACAAGCACTTCAAAGTGGTCTCCATCTCGGCGTTCTGCACTGTGCATGATTTTGCCGACAGCCGCAGACTGGGTGAAGCCATTCTCAAGGCGATTGAGAAATATGACGGTACCGTAGCGGTATTCGCCAGTGGTTCTCTGTCGCACCGTTTTATTGACGACCAACGGGCGGAAGAGGGGATGAACAGCTACACCCGCGAGTTCGATCATCAAATGGACGAGCGCGTGGTCAAGCTGTGGCGCGAAGGCAAATTCAAGGAGTTTTGCACCATGTTGCCGGAGTACGCCGACTACTGCTACGGCGAAGGCAACATGCACGACACGGTCATGCTGCTGGGAATGCTGGGTTGGGACAAATACGACGGCAAGGTGGAGTTCATCACCGACCTGTTCGCCAGCTCCGGTACCGGCCAGGTGAACGCTGTTTTCCCGCTGCCTGCGTAAGGGGTGTTTATGCCGCACTTTATTGCTGAATGTACTGAAAATATTCGCGAGCAGGCTGATTTACCCGGCCTGTTCAGCAAGGTAAACGAGGCGCTGGCCGCCAGCGGGATTTTCCCCATCGGCGGTATCCGCAGTCGCGCCCACTGGCTGGATACCTGGCAGATGGCTGACGGTAAGCATGATTACGCGTTTGTGCATATGACGCTGAAAATCGGCGCCGGGCGCAGCCTGGAGAGCCGTCAGGAAGTTGGCGAAATGCTGTTTGGGCTGATTAAAGCCCACTTCGCCGACCTGATGGAGAA
This sequence comes from Salmonella sp. 2018103, assembly GCF_026247685.1. Classification (NCBI taxonomy): domain Bacteria; kingdom Pseudomonadati; phylum Pseudomonadota; class Gammaproteobacteria; order Enterobacterales; family Enterobacteriaceae; genus Salmonella; species Salmonella sp. 2018103. The sequence continues at coordinate 2,778,363 of NZ_CP111029.1, read as the reverse complement.
CCGCTATCTGGCGCTGTCGTTTGAGATTGCCGAGCTACATCCGACGCTCAATTACAAACAAAACAACGTACACGCGCTGTTTAAATAGCACACTCTTTCGCCCGGTGGCGCTGCGCTGACCGGGCCTACAAAAAAAACGATGCACGAAGCAATACCGAACCGTAGGCCGGGTAAGACGCACCCGCGTCGCCACCCGGCGCAGCAGCACCGAATGACGTAACAGGAAGCAACTATGCTCGATAAACAGACCCATACCCTGATCGCCCAGCGACTTAATCAGGCTGAAAAACAGCGTGAACAGATTCGCGCAGTGTCGCTGGATTATCCCAACATCACTATTGAAGATGCCTATGCCGTACAGCGTGAATGGGTCAATATCAAGATCGCCGAAGGGCGCACGCTCAAAGGCCACAAAATCGGCCTGACCTCAAAAGCGATGCAGGCCAGCTCGCAAATCAGCGAACCGGATTACGGCGCGCTGCTTGACGATATGTTCTTCCATGACGGCGGCGATATCCCCACCGACCGTTTTATCGTCCCGCGTATTGAAGTGGAGCTGGCGTTCGTGCTGGCGAAACCGCTGCGCGGCCCTCACTGCACGCTGTTCGACGTCTACAACGCCACGGATTATGTGATTCCGGCGCTGGAACTGATTGACGCCCGTAGCCACAACATCGACCCGGAAACCCAGCGCCCGCGCAAAGTGTTCGACACCATTTCCGACAACGCCGCCAACGCCGGGGTGATCCTCGGTGGTCGTCCCATCAAACCAGACGAGCTGGATCTGCGCTGGATCTCCGCGCTGCTCTATCGCAACGGCGTGATCGAAGAAACCGGCGTCGCCGCAGGCGTGCTGAATCATCCGGCCAACGGCGTGGCGTGGCTGGCGAACAAGCTTGCCCCCTACGATGTCCAGCTTGAAGCCGGGCAGATCATCCTCGGCGGCTCGTTCACCCGCCCGGTGCCGGCGCGCAAGGGCGACACTTTCCATGTCGATTACGGCAACATGGGCGCGATCAGTTGCCGGTTTGTGTAAGGAAAAAACGATGAAAAATGCTTTCAAAGACGCGTTAAAAGCGGGGCGCCCGCAAATCGGTTTGTGGCTGGGGCTTGCCAATAGTTACAGCGCTGAACTGTTAGCGGGCGCCGGCTTCGACTGGCTACTGATTGACGGTGAACACGCGCCAAACAACGTGCAGACGGTGTTGACCCAGTTGCAGGCGATTGCGCCTTATCCCAGCCAGCCGGTGGTGCGTCCGTCATGGAACGATCCGGTACAGATTAAGCAACTGCTCGACGTCGGCGCGCAAACGCTGCTGATACCGATGGTGCAGAATGCCGATGAAGCGCGAAACGCCGTGGCGGCTACGCGTTATCCGCCTGCCGGTATTCGCGGCGTGGGCAGCGCGCTGGCGCGGGCATCGCGCTGGAACCGCATTCCGGACTATCTCCACCAGGCCAACGACGCCATGTGTGTACTGGTGCAGATTGAAACGCGTGAGGCGATGAGCAATCTGGCGTCAATTCTCGACGTGGATGGCATTGACGGCGTGTTTATTGGTCCGGCGGATCTTAGCGCCGATATGGGCTTTGCCGGCAATCCGCAGCACCCGGAAGTGCAGGCGGCGATTGAGAACGCCATCGTGCAGATACGCGCGGCGGGGAAAGCGCCGGGGATTCTGATGGCCAATGAAGCACTGGCGAAACGTTATCTGGAACTGGGGGCGCTATTTGTCGCCGTCGGCGTTGACACCACGCTGCTGGCGCGCGGAGCGGAGGCGCTGGCGGCGCGCTTTGGCGCAGAAAAAAACCTGTCCGGTGCGTCCGGCGTCTATTAAGCCTGGCCCGGTAAGCGTAGCGCTACCGGGCAACCGTAGTACCCTACAAAAATTCCCATCAGAGGAAAAAAAATGAGCGACACATCATCTGCACTTCCGGAAAGCCCCGAGTCTGTCCGTTCGCACAACGCGCTCAGCACGGGTCAACAAACCGTCATAAATAAACTGTTCCGCCGACTGATCGTATTTTTATTCGTGTTGTTTATCTTCTCGTTTTTAGACCGTATCAACATCGGTTTTGCCGGGTTGACGATGGGGCAGGATCTGGGGTTAAGCGCCACCATGTTTGGCCTTGCCACGACGCTGTTTTACGCCACCTACGTCATTTTCGGCATTCCCAGCAACGTGATGTTGAGCATCGTCGGCGCCCGCCGCTGGATTGCGACCATTATGGTGCTATGGGGCATTGCATCTACCGCTACGATGTTCGCGGTGGGACCGAAAAGCCTGTATGTGCTGCGAATGCTGGTGGGCATTACCGAAGCGGGCTTTTTGCCAGGAATATTGCTCTATTTAACCTACTGGTTCCCGGCATTTTTCCGCGCCCGCGCCAACGCATTATTTATGATTGCCATGCCGGCCACTACCGCGTTGGGGTCGATTGTCTCCGGCTATATTTTATCGCTGGACGGCATATTCAATCTGCATGGATGGCAGTGGTTATTCCTGCTGGAGGGATTTCCGTCAGTTTTGTTAGGCATTATGGTCTGGTTTTACCTGGATGATACCCCGGCAAAAGCCAAATGGCTGACGGCAGAGGATAAAAAATGTTTGCAGGAGATGATGGATAATGACCGCCTGACGCTGGTTCAGCCGGAGGGGGCCATCAGCCATAACGCCATGCAGCAGCGTAGTCTGTGGCGCGAAGTATTCACGCCAATTGTACTGATGTATACGCTGGCCTATTTTTGCCTTACCAATACGCTTAGCGCCATTAGTATCTGGACGCCGCAAATCCTGAAAAGTTTTAATGAAGGCAGCAGCAATATCACCATCGGCCTGCTGGCGGCGATCCCGCAGATTTGTACTATTCTGGGCATGATTTACTGGAGCCGCCATTCGGACAAACATCAGGAGCGTAAACATCACACGGCGTTGCCGTTCCTGTTTGCCGCCGCGGGCTGGCTGCTGGCGTCGGCGACCGACCATAACCTGATCCAGCTCCTGGGGATCGTGATGGCATCCACGGGTTCCTTTAGCGCGATGGCGATCTTCTGGACCACGCCGGATCAGTCGATCAGTTTACGCGCCAGGGCAATAGGCATTGCGGTCATCAATGCCACCGGCAATATTGGCTCCGCACTCAGCCCATTTATGATTGGCTGGCTAAAAGATATCACCGGTAGCTTCAATAGCGGACTCTGGTTTGTCGCTTCTCTGTTAGTCGTCGGCGCCGCCATTATCTGGCTCATTCCCATGAAAGCATCGCGTCCGCGCGCCACCCCTTGAGGAGAAACTATGTGCCAACGTGCGATCGCCAATATTGATATCAGCAAAGAGTATGACGAAAGCATGGGCAGTAACGATGTGCATTATCAGTCGTTTGCTCGTATGGCGGATTTCTTTGGTCGTGATATGCAGGCGCATCGCCACGACCAGTTTTTTCAAATGCACTTTCTTGATACCGGGCAGATTGAGCTACAGCTCGACGATCATCGCTATTCGGTGCAGGCGCCGCTATTTGTGCTTACGCCGCCCTCGGTGCCACATGCTTTTATTACCGAATCGGATAGCGATGGTCATGTTCTGACGGTACGCGAAGAGCTGGTTTGGCCGCTGCTGGAAGTGCTTTATCCCGGCACCAGAGAGGCCTTCGGCTTGCCGGGGATCTGTCTGTCGCTGGCGGATAAACCCAACGAGCTGGCGGCGCTCAAACATTACTGGCAGCTAATTGAGCGGGAGTCCACGGAACAACTGGCTGGCTGCGAACATACCCTGGTGCTACTGGCGCAGGCGGTATTTACCTTGCTGTTGCGTAATGCGAAGCTGGACGATCACGCCGCAACCGGGATGCGCGGTGAACTGAAACTTTTTCAGCGCTTTACCCTGTTAATTGACAACCACTTCCATCAGCACTGGACGGTGCCCGATTATGCCTGCGAGTTGCATATTACCGAATCTCGTTTGACCGATATTTGCCGACGTTTTGCTAATCGCCCGCCTAAGCGCCTGATTTTTGATCGGCAATTACGCGAGGCGAAACGACTGCTGCTTTTTTCCGACAATGCTGTCAACGAGATCGCCTGGCAATTAGGTTTTAAAGATCCGGCTTATTTCGCCCGTTTCTTTAATCGCCTTGCTGGCTGTTCTCCTTCGCAGTTTCGCCAACGTGAAGTTCCCTCTTTTCTCAACTAAGAAGAGTAAAAACATGATGAAAAAAAGCGTCGCTATGCTGGCGGTTTGTATGCTGGCGCAAAGCCACCTTGCTATTGCTGCTGGTGCTCCTGCGCCTCAAGAGATCAACATTGTTTTACTGGGCACCAAAGGCGGGCCTTCTTTGCTCAATACAGCCAGACTACCGCAAGCGACGGCGCTCACTATCGGCGATAAAATATGGCTGATAGATGCCGGCTACGGCGCCAGTCTGCAACTGGTGAAAAACGGCATTCCACTGCGCAACATCAATACTATTTTGCTCACCCATCTGCACAGCGACCACATACTGGATTATCCTTCCTTGCTGATGAATGCCTGGGCAAGTGGTCTGAAAGACCATACCATACAGGTGTATGGCCCGCCGGGAACCCAGGCGATGACGAAGGCTAGCTGGAAGGTCTTTGACAGGGATATCACGCTACGCATGGAAGAAGAGGGGAAACCCGATCCGCGCAACCTGGTTAAGGCGACCGATATTAGCCAGGGCGTCATCTATAAAGATGAACTGGTTACAATAAGCGCGCTGAAAGTGCCTCATTCCCCTTTCCCGGACGGTGAAGCGTTTGCTTACCGTTTTGATACCCAGGGTAAGCGAATCGTCTTCTCTGGCGATACGTCCTGGTTTCCGCCGCTTGCAACGTTTGCCCAAGGGGCGGATATCCTGGTACATGAGGCGGTACATGTCCCTTCGGTAGCAAAACTGGCTAATAGTATTGGCAACGGAAAAACGCTGGCTGAAGCGATTGCGTCGCATCACACCACGATTGAAGATGTCGGTAAGATTGCTCGCGAGGCCCACGTGAAAAAACTGGTGTTAAGTCATCTGGTGCCTGCGACGGTTGCGGATGACGTCTGGCAACAGGAAGCCATGAAAAATTACCCGGGCCCTGTCATTGTCGGTCATGACAATATGACGATAAGCGTACCGTAAGTATCAGGGCAGGGGTAAACCCACGGGCTGACATGATGTCAGCCCGTTATGCTTTTGGCGATCAGCATGACACGCAGAGCTTTTGTCTAAAACATTATTTTTTCTAAACACTACTTGCTGATTTTTATGCACAATAAAGGTAAGATGATTGCTCTGGTGAAATATTACTAAATAAGAATGTCACGGATGGAATTTATACAGTGTTAAAAGCAATGCGTTTCTTTGTCTGCCGGCCATCAGTAATATCCTCTGTACCGGCTCCTCGTTGCCAAAGTGAAGGTTAGATTAAACGAATCAAAAAATATCCGAACTGTACAATTTTTATATCAAACATATTTAACTGCAAAATACTGCAAACGTGCGCGAATACACTTAATCAGTAGTATGGCTAATGCATACTTTATTTCCTAAACTTTCTTATTATCTATTTGAATATTTCTGGTTAAACCAAATGGACAAACGGATACCAGACACTCGAAAGGATAACTGCAGGCTTCTGGTTTAGGATTGCAGTTACCAGGACAGTGGCTATTTTCTTTAAGCGATTTCCATAGAACAGGATTAAACCTGGTAACGTTGTAAACAGTAACGGGATAAAGTTTATCGTTTATTAAGACCCCCTTATTAAAGGGGATGATAATGCTACCTGGAGGCATGTAAACATCTGCCTGATACCATAAGGTCAATCTAAGATTTTTTAGGCTATGTATGCATGAGAACGATACTCCGGTAGAGGGACTTATAACTGTATCAACGACCTTCCATTCCATTACAGAAACCTTTTAAGTGAAATAGTCAATGGTGTAAATTACATTTTCCGCAAGCCTATTCAGGATAGATGAAAATCTGAGAAACATAACTCGTTGAAAACGATCGTTTTTTATTGACCACTCTATTTATATTGATTTTTTAATAAGTTATTTATTTTATGCTCTTATTTTGTTTACATTCTATTACATTTTTGTATTTTATACGTGGTGTAAATATTGGGCGGCAGTGGATGTTATAACGCTCAATTATTAAACTGTAAGTGACTGTTGTATTTCTTATTTATAAATACTGCAACCTGTAAGCGCAGCGGTACATTTTACCCGGCATTGACAGGGAGAAGGTACGTATCAACCAGAGAGTACAAAACAGTGAAAGAATATATTCTTCAGGCAATAAATGATCGCTAACGTGTAAAAATAACCGACGTATCTAAAAAATGTGAACTTGTGGCTGGTCTTTATTTAAACGATGATCTTCGCAATGGCGCATTAATGGCTGACATTGGCGGTTCGTTGATCGGGTTGTGCGCGGTGAAAGGCTATATTTCTTCCGTTGGGGGAAGTATGTCAGAGGCATTCTGGTATTATACCGGGTGCATGTAAATCCGGGGCGGGCAGAAAGCCCACCCTCGGTTTATTGCCTTTATCGTGGATTAGGGATGCGAGATAAAGCGAGAAAGGCGTTGCAGCAGTAACCGGTTTTCTTCGCGCAGCCGTGAATTCTCTTCCAGCAGTGTTAACGCGACCGCGATCCCAGGCCAGTCGAGCGCCAGCTCCTCGCGTAAGCGTAGCGCGCGTTGTACCACGCTCGCTGCGCGATCGTCGAATTGCCAGTCGGCGTTATCGTCTTCGTAAGGCTCAATTACGCCAAGTCCGACGATTTCGTTTAGCTCCTCTTCCGTCACGCCGGTATGCAAACAAAATTCGGTGATGGTAAAGGTGACAGTGATGTTAGCCATTATGCTTTCCCCCATTGCTGGCGTGGGTCAAAGGACGACTGCGCGTCCGCCAGTTGTTGCCACAGGGCAGCTGTTTTCTCGTCAGGTTTCGGCGGCATAACGATTTTGATGATGGCATAGAGATCGCCAGTGTGCTTTTTACTGGCTAATCCTTTTCCTTTGATACGCAGCCGCTGACCTGCCTGGCTGCCGGGGGGAATGGTCAGCAAAATACGCTCTTTAAGCGTTGGCACAGACACCTTCGCGCCGAGCGCCGCCTCCCATGGGGCAAGCGGAAGGACGACTTCCAGATCCTGATTGACGATATCAAAGAGCGGATGCGGGGCAATATGGATAACGAGCCATAAATCGCCATTGGGTCCGCCGTTTTCCCCCGGCGTGCCCTGGCCTTTCAGTCTGATTCGTTGCCCGTTGCTGACGCCAGCCGGGATTTTCACATTCAATGTTTTGGGAATTTCCCGCTCCACCAGACCGAACGCGTTATAAACGGGGACGGAATAGCTAATCGTACGCTGGTGCTCTTCCAGCGTTTCTTCCAGGAATACCGCCACTTCAATTTCGATATCATGACCGCGTGCGGCGTGGCGGTGGTGCGAATGGCGACCGTGCTGACCAAAAATAGACGAGAAAATATCATCAAAATCTTCGGCGTTATACGGTTGGCCTTCGTGTTGCTGGAACTGGCGATTAAATTGTGGATCGTTACGGTGTTGCCATAACTGGTCATACTCGGCGCGCCGTTGCTCATCACTCAGCACTTCCCATGCTTCAGCAACCTCTTTGAAACGGGCTTCGGCATCGGGTTCTTTGCTGACATCTGGATGGTACTTGCGGGCCAGTCGGCGATAGGCGGTCTTAATCGTCTTGAGATCGTCCGTCGGTTTCACGCCCATAATGGCGTAATAATCCTTAAGTTCCATAGCATCATCTCGCTAAATCAATACATACAGAAGGGACCCCAAAAAGGTTTCTCCACTAAGTGTAGGGTAAACCTGAAAAGTGCGTATGAAAACACCAGTTATATCATTAGTAAGAATAAATTACGTTGTTCGACTATCAGAAGGTTGCGCAGCGCGCCGACATAACTTTACAGGGGAAAGGTTGCCAAAACCGCGCCAGTGGCTAAGATAACTCGCGTTAAACAGTGAGGGCGCAATGGCGAAACAACAACGGATGGGCTGGTGGTTTCTTTGCCTTGCATGTGTCGTGGTAATGGTTTGTACCGCGCAACGCATGGCGGGCCTGCACGCCTTGCAGATGCAGGCGACGGCCTCTTCAGTGGTGGTGAGCGCTCCCTCTTCGACAGATGACGGCTCGCCGGTCACTCCCTGTGAATTAAGCGCCAAGTCGCTGCTGGCGGCGCCTCCGGTACTCTTTGAAGGCGCTATCCTTGCGCTTTGTCTACTGCTTTCCTTACTGGCGCCTGTCCGGATCATGCGCCTGCCGTTTTCGCCTCCACGGGCTATTTCGCCGCCCACATTACGGGTACATCTACGATTTTGTGTCTTCCGTGAATGACAGACCGGTTATTGCTAACGGTTAATTACTCATTCACGGAGAAAAAATATGATGATTTTGTTCAGGCGGATACTGTTCTGCCTGTTATGGCTTTGGCTGCCCGTCTCCTGGGCGGCGGAAAGCGGCTGGCTGCGTTCGCCCGATAACGACCATGCCAGCATACGGCTACGTGCCGATACGTCCGCTAACGGTGAGACCCGGCTGTTGCTGGATGTCAAACTGGAAAACGGCTGGAAAACCTACTGGCGCGCGCCGGGGGAAGGGGGCGTGGCACCCTCTATCGCCTGGAAAGGCGACATGCCTGAGGTAAGCTGGTTCTGGCCAACCCCCTCGCGCTTTGATGTGGCGAATATCACCACCCAGGGATATCACGACGAGGTGACCTTTCCGATGATCGTGCGCGGTACGCCGCCGGCGACCTTGAGCGGCGTGTTGACGTTATCAACCTGCAGCAATGTTTGTCTGTTGACCGATTACCCCTTTTCCGTGACGCCCACTGTGCAGAATGCCGATTTTGCCCATGACTATGCGCGGGCGATGGGTAAAGTTCCGCTCCGCAGTGGGCTAACGGACTCGCTTGAGGTCGGCTATCGCCCGGGAGAACTGGTGGTCACTGCTACGCGAGCGGCGGGCTGGTCATCGCCCGGGCTCTATCTTGACACCATAGATGACGTCGATTTTGCGAAGCCTCGCCTGCGCGTAGAGGGCGACAGGTTACAGGCGACGGTGCCGGTGACGGACAGTTGGGGCGAAAAGGCGCCCGATTTGCGCAACAAATCGCTGACCCTCGTGTTAGCCGATGGCGCTATCGCCCAGGAGAGCACGCAAACCATTGGCGCTGCGCCAGCGCAAACGCCGGACAATGCGGCGCTACCTTTCTGGCAAGTTGTAATGATGGCGCTGATCGGCGGACTGATTCTTAATTTAATGCCCTGCGTGCTGCCGGTTCTGGGCATGAAACTTGGCTCTATTTTATTGGTAGAGGAAAAAAGCCGCTCTCACATCAGGCGACAATTTTTGGCTTCGGTCGCCGGTATCATTGCGTCATTTATGGCGCTGGCGGCGTTTATGACCCTCCTTCGCCTGTCAAACCATGCGCTGGCTTGGGGAGTCCAGTTCCAGAATGCATGGTTTATTGGTTTTATGGCTCTGGTGATGTTGTTGTTTAGCGCCAGCCTGTTCGGGCTTTTTGAGTTCAGGCTTCCCTCATCTATGACCACGAAACTGGCCACTTACGGCGGTAACGGTATGTCGGGACATTTCTGGCAGGGGGCGTTCGCCACGCTGCTGGCGACGCCTTGTAGCGCGCCGTTTCTGGGTACGGCGGTGGCGGTGGCGCTCACGGCGTCGTTGCCGACGCTATGGGGGCTGTTCCTTGCGCTTGGCCTGGGAATGAGCGCGCCGTGGCTACTGGTCGCGATACGACCAGGGCTTGCGCTACGTTTACCGCGCCCCGGGCGTTGGATGAATGTCCTGCGCAGGATCCTCGGTCTGATGATGCTGGGGTCGGCTATCTGGCTGGCGACGTTACTCCTGCCGCATTTCGGCTTCACTGCGTCAAAGAGCGCGCAAGACACGGTTCAGTGGCAACCGTTGAGTGAACAGGCAATCCAGTCGGCGCTGGCGCAGCATAAGCGGGTATTTGTCGATGTTACTGCGGACTGGTGTATTACCTGTAAAGTGAATAAATACAACGTCCTGCAAAAAGAGGATGTGCAGGACGCCTTGCAACAGCCGGATGTTGTGGCGCTGCGGGGAGACTGGACGCTGCCGTCCGATGCCATTACAGATTTTCTGAAAACGCGTGGTCAGGTCGCCGTGCCGTTTAATCAGGTATATGGCCCCGGCTTGCCGGAAGGGGAGGCACTGCCCACTTTGCTGACCCGCGATGCGGTATTACAAACGTTGAAAAAAGCGAAAGGAATAACCCAATGAAATACATGATTGTTTTACTGCTGGCGCTGTTTTCGACGCTGAGCATCGCGCAAGAAACTGCTCCTTTTACGCCGGATCAGGAAAAGCAGATTGAAAATCTGATCCATGCGGCGTTGTTTAACGATCCTGCCAGCCCGCGGATAGGCACTAAACACCCTAAGCTGACGCTGGTGAACTTTACGGATTACAACTGCCCGTACTGCAAACAGCTCGATCCGATGCTGGAAAAGATTGTGCAGAAATATCCTGACGTTGCGGTCATTATTAAACCGCTGCCATTCAAAGGAGAGAGCTCCGTACTGGCGGCGCGTATTGCGCTGACCACCTGGCGCGAGCATCCGCAACAGTTCCTCGCGCTACATGAAAAACTCATGCAAAAGCGCGGTTACCATACGGATGACAGTATTAAACAGGCCCAGCAGAAAGCAGGGGCTACGCCAGTGACGCTGGATGAAAAAAGCATGGAAACGATACGCACTAATTTGCAGTTGGCAAGGCTGGTCGGCGTGCAAGGAACGCCAGCGACGATCATTGGCGACGAGCTGATTCCGGGCGCAGTGCCCTGGGATACGCTGGAAGCGGTGGTGAAAGAAAAACTGGCGGCTGCCAATGGCGGGTAAACTGCGGCGTTGGCTGCGTGAAGCCGCGGTTTTTCTGGCGCTCCTCATCGCGATAATGGTGGTCATGGACGTCTGGCGCGCGCCGCAGGCGCCTCCGGCGTTTGCCGCGACACCGTTACATACGCTGACGGGAGAGTCGACAACTCTGGCGACATTGAGCGAAGAACGCCCCGTACTGCTCTATTTTTGGGCCAGCTGGTGCGGGGTATGCCGCTTTACTACGCCTACGGTCGCTCGTCTGGCGGCGGAAGGGGAAAACGTCATGACCGTTGCGCTCCGCTCCGGCGATGACGCTGAGGTTGCCCGCTGGCTGGCGCGCAAGGGCGTTGACTTTCCGGTCGTCAATGATGCTAATGGCGCCTTATCTGCTGGCTGGGAAATCAGCGTGACGCCAACGCTGGTGGTGGTTTCACAAGGTCGGGTTGTGTTCACCACCAGCGGCTGGACCAGCTATTGGGGCATGAAGCTTCGGCTGTGGTGGGCAAAAACGTTCTGAATATGCGCCGGGGTTTCCCGGCGCTAACGCGTTTACTGTAAGAAAAACCCCCGTTTTGCGAAATCGTTCCCGGAAAAATGATCCATTTCTGTCACACTCAGAACGATTTGATAACAATAAGAGGTCATAGGGATGAAAAAATCATTACTCGCTGTTGCTGTGGCAGGGGCTGTTTTGTTGTCATCCGCCGTACAGGCGCAGACAACGCCGGAGGGTTATCAATTACAACAGGTGCTGATGATGAGCCGCCATAATCTGCGGGCACCGCTGGCGAATAATGGCAGCGTACTGGCGCAGTCGACGCCGAATGCCTGGCCGGCGTGGGACGTTCCCGGCGGGCAACTGACGACGAAAGGCGGCGTGCTGGAAGTCTATATGGGACACTACACACGTGAATGGCTGGTCGCGCAGGGGCTGATACCGTCGGGAGAATGTCCGGCACCCGACACGGTATATGCCTATGCGAATAGTTTGCAGCGCACCGTCGCCACCGCGCAATTTTTCATTACCGGCGCTTTCCCCGGCTGTGATATTCCTGTTCATCATCAGGAAAAAATGGGCACTATGGATCCTACCTTCAATCCGGTGATTACCGATGATTCCGCCGCGTTCCGGCAACAGGCCGTACAGGCGATGGAAAAGGCGCGTAGTCAGCTACATCTTGATGAGAGTTATAAACTGCTTGAGCAGATAACGCATTATCAGGACTCGCCGTCCTGCAAAGAGAAGCATCAGTGTTCGCTAATCGACGCGAAAGATACCTTCAGCGCGAACTATCAGCAAGAGCCTGGCGTGCAGGGGCCGCTGAAAGTAGGGAACTCGCTGGTGGATGCGTTTACCCTGCAATATTACGAAGGGTTTCCGATGGATCAGGTCGCCTGGGGCGGGATCCACACCGATCGGCAGTGGAAAGTGCTGTCAAAACTGAAAAACGGCTATCAGGACAGCCTGTTTACCTCACCCACGGTGGCGCGCAATGTCGCTGCGCCGCTGGTGAAATATATCGATAAGGTGCTGGTTGCCGATCGCGTTAGCGCGCCGAAGGTGACCGTGCTGGTGGGGCATGACTCCAATATCGCGTCGCTGCTGACGGCGCTGGATTTTAAACCCTATCAGCTCCATGACCAGTATGAGAGAACGCCGATTGGCGGCCAGCTTGTCTTCCAACGCTGGCATGACGGCAACGCTAACCGGGATTTGATGAAAATCGAGTATGTCTACCAGAGCGCCCGGCAGTTACGCAATGCGGAAGCGTTAACGCTCAAATCGCCCGCGCAAAGGGTAACCCTGGAACTGAAAGGATGTCCGGTGGATGCGAACGGCTTCTGTCCGCTGGATAAGTTCGATAACGTCATGAACACTGCCGCAAAATAGCCGTATGCCCCCGCGCAGGCGGGGGCGTTTGTGTTATACGTTCTTACGTTCGATGATTTGTTCGCCCCAGAAGAGCGAGTCTTTGTCCGTTTTCTCAAAGGCTTTGATCAGCACCTCATCGCTACCTTCTTCCCATATTTTTTCTGCCAGTTTCTCGTCATAGTGAGCGACTTCAAAAATGGCTTCGGCAATTTCCGGCGACGTATTACGCAGGCTTGCCCATTCGCCGACGCGGTGCGCTTTTGCTTCTTGAGTTGGCATTCGAATCCTCCTGTTGAAGATTAGCCGTTGAGTTTGACTGCCAGACCGGCGACGTATTCCCCCTGATAGCGAGCGATAGAGAGTTCCTCCTGGCTTGGTTGACGCGAACCGTCGCCTCCGGCGATAGTCGTTGCGCCGTAAGGCGTGCCGCCGCGAACCTGGGAGACGTCAAACAGTTCCTGTGCGGCATAGCCTATCGGGACAATCACCATCCCATGATGGGCAAGCGTAGTCCAGGTCGAGGTGATCGTCTGCTCCTGGCCGCCGCCCGTTCCGGTAGAACTGAACACGCTGCCGAGCTTGCCGTATAGCGCGCCGGATGCCCACAGTCCGCCGGTTTGGTCCAGGAAGGTACGCATCTGGCCTGACATATTGCCAAACCGGGTTGGCGTACCAAAAATAATGGCATCGTAATCCGCCAGCTCCTGTGGGGTGGCAACCGGTGCGTTTTGCGTTTTACCGCCAGCTTTTGCGAAGATTTCAGGCGGCATTGTTTCTGGCACACGCTTTATAATGACCTCTGCGCCGTCGACTTTCTTTGCCCCTTCCGCCACCGCGTGCGCCATGGTTTCAATGTGTCCGTACATGGAATAATAGAGCACCAGAATCTTTGCCATTTGTACTACTCCTCAGATTAATCAGGTGTGTAGCGATTCGCTACGTCTATTTAAAGATATGCTCTCCTGTGAAGAGTGCAAATTTCAGCGCCATTTCTTTGATTTATAACAATAATTAATTTGGCGACCTTTGTTGCAAAATGATACATTTTTAAGCGCTTTGATTTTTCTAAATATAAGAATAACTTATTTATTTCTTATGGTTATTATTCTGCATATTCGGCTTCTGATGTTGCAGAATATTTCGGTAAGCGGCCTACCACGGCGTTTTTCACTATGCTTAATGTTACGCGGCGTTACTGATGATATCGTTCATACGCTGCGCGAGGAGATACTCCTCATTACCTATGCAATATGATGTCTAATCTATGACGGAGGTCAGTAATGGCAAACCATCGTGGCGGTTCCGGTAATTTTGCGGAAGACCGCGAAAGAGCATCAGAAGCAGGTCGTAAAGGTGGTCAGCACAGCGGGGGCAATTTTAAGAATGACCCGCAGCGTGCATCCGAAGCAGGCAAAAAAGGGGGCAAAAGCAGTAACCGTAATAGCTAGCCTGCGTCACAACAGCAAGACGCTGAGCGTTTCGCGCTAAAAAGCGTCATGCGCCACCGCCGCCGGATTTCCGGCGGTTTTTTTGTTTATAAGCCGGATTTGGTATGCTTGCGTCCTGACAAAAAGGAGAGGGCGCATGTCGCAACGCACAGAGAAAAAAATCGGGAAACGCTCGCAGGCCACCGGTGCAAAACGGCAGCTTATCTTAACCGCCGCGCTTGCTGTTTTTTCCCAGTATGGCATTCATGGCGCGCGTCTTGAGCAGGTCGCCGAGCGGGCAGGCGTCTCCAAAACCAATCTGCTTTATTATTATCCCTCGAAAGAGGCGCTGTATGTCGCGGTAATGCGACAGATCCTGGATGTCTGGCTGGCGCCGCTCAAGGCGTTTCGCGCAGAATTTTCCCCTCTGGAGGCCATCAAAGAGTATATCCGTCTCAAGCTGGAGGTTTCGCGTGATTATCCGCAGGCGTCGCGGCTCTTCTGCATGGAGATGCTGGCGGGCGCGCCGCTCTTAATGGAGGAACTGACCGGCGATCTAAAAGCGTTGATAGATGAAAAATCCGCGCTGATTGCCGGATGGGTGCACAGCGGGAAACTGGCGCCTGTCTCCCCGCACCATTTGATCTTCATGATTTGGGCCGCCACGCAACATTACGCCGATTTTGCCCCTCAGGTTGAGGCGGTAACCGGCGCGACGCTTCGCGATGAAGCCTTTTTCAACCAAACGGTCGAAAGCGTTCAGCGCATTATTATTGAAGGGATTCGCGTGCGTTAACCGGCTGGCGGCAGTGGGCAGCTCAAATCCCCCTCTTCACATTGCAGCAGCGAGGCTAAAAACGCTTCGCGTTCGTTCGTTTTATCGGTCAGGCACTGGCTGGCGATCATGGGTTGCACGCTGCCGCCCTCCGTACCTGAGCGAATCAGAGCGCAATCGGCGTCCCGCAGGGCAATCCATGCCACCTGCGCTTTTTGCAACAGCTCGCGCTGCGGCGGTTGCGCACGCTTAAGCGCGCTTTGATAGGTTTCGTTCAGCTTTTTATCTGCCGCCTGGTATTGCGCGGCGGCGCAGCGATTCATTTCCAGCTGCGTACTGGCGCTGGCACACTCATCGGCCAACGCCTGGCTGCTGAACAACAACGCCGCGCAGGTAAGGAAAATTCGTTTCATACGCTCCTCTGACGCGAGTAAAAAGGCTCCATTGACGGAGCCTTAATTAACCACAGTATTAGCCAATTGTCATCAGGCTGGCATTACCGCCAGCGGCAGCAGTGTTTACGCTCAGCGAACGTTCAATATAGAGCCGTTCCAGCAGCATATTGCTTTCGCCGCGGGCGAACCCCTGTACCGACACTATCGCGCCTTCGCGGGCGGCGACGGCTTCGCACACGGTTCGCAGCTTGTCGGAGTCGCCGTGGAAAATCACCGCGTCAAACGGCTGCGCCATCAGCGTTTCCGCTTTCGCAAACTGGACACGCGCCGCAACGGCGGCGGGGAGACGTTTCGCCAGATCGCGGTGGAAGGCGTCGTCTGACCATAGCGCCTGACTGCCGACGGCGAGAACGGCGGCAAGCTGCGTCAGCGCGTCCTGTTCGTCATCAGCCAGGCATAATACCCGTTCACGCGGCAACAACGTCCAGGTATTGCGCTCGCCGGTCGGCCCCGGTAGCAGGCGCTGCGTGCCGGCCTGCGCCAGATCGGCGAATTGTCGGCAGAGCGTCTGTAGCGCCGGGCGATCCGCCGCCCATTGCGTCAGGGCGGTCAACGGCGCGAGTAGCGTGGTTTTAAGCTGCGCATCCACCGGGTAACGCGCATCCTGACGAGTTAGCGTCGTATTGAGCGCATTGGGCGGGCGGTGTGCCAGCAGGCGGTAGAGGTAGAGCGGCCCCCCCGCTTTTGGCCCGGTACCGGACAGGCCTTCGCCGCCAAACGGCTGGACGCCGACAACCGCGCCCACCATATTACGGTTAACGTACAGGTTGCCGACATGGGCGGAACCGGTGACTTGCGCAATGGTTTCATCAATACGGGTATGTACGCCCAGCGTTAGCCCGTAGCCGGAAGCGTTAATCTGTTCGATAAGCTCCGCCAGTTGGTTACGGTTATAACGCACGACATGCAGCACGGGCCCGAAGACCTCTTTTTCCAGTTCTGCGAAGTTTTCCAACTCAATAAGCGTGGGCATAACAAACGTACCGGTCTGCCATTCCTGCGCGTCATCGTTGTTTTCACGCGCGGCCTGGAAAACCGGGCGGCCTTTGGCGCGCATCGTCTGGATATGACGCTCGATGTTGGCTTTGGCCTCGCTATCAATCACCGGCCCGATATCGGTCGTCAGACGGCCTGGATTCCCCATCCGACACTCCGCCATCGCGCCGCGTAACATTTTCAGCGTATGTTCGGCGATATCGTCCTGCAAACACAGCACGCGGAGCGCGGAACAGCGTTGTCCGGCGCTGTCGAAAGCGGAAGCCAGCACATCCACGACCACCTGCTCGGTGAGCGCGGAAGAGTCGACAATCATAGCGTTCATACCGCCAGTTTCCGCAATCAACGGAATAGGGCGGCCCTGGGCGTCAAGACGCGTGGCGATGTTGCGCTGCAACAACGTCGCGACCTCCGTGGAACCGGTAAACATCACGCCGCGTACACGCGCATCGGCGGTAAGCTGGGCGCCGACGGTTTCTCCCCGTCCCGGCAACAGTTGCACGACGCCCGGCGGTACGCCCGCTTCCAGCAAAATGGCAATGCCCTGGGCGGCAATCAGCGATGTCTGCTCTGCCGGTTTCGCCAGAACGCTGTTACCTGCCGCCAGCGCGGCGGCGATTTGGCCGGTGAAAATGGCCAGCGGGAAGTTCCACGGACTGATACAGACCACCGGCCCTAACGGGCGATGCGTTTCGTTATCGAAATCGTCACGCACTTGACCGGCATAATAATGGAGGAAGTCTACCGCTTCGCGCACTTCGGCAATGGCGTTGCTGAACGTTTTCCCCGCTTCGCGCACCAACAGGCCAATCAACTGCTGCATTTGGTCTTCCATCAATACCGCCGCCCGCTGCAAAATGGCGGCGCGTTCTTGCGGCGGCGTCGCAAACCAAACCGGCGCCTGATTGACCGCGTTTTGCAATGCCTGTTCAACCTCGCTTTCTGTCGCTTCGCGTCCCCAGCCGACAATATCTTTCGGTTCCGCCGGGTTGATAACCGGCGTCATCTCACCGTCGGCCACCGGTTGTTCCAGCACAGGTTTGGCCTGCCATTTCTGCATGGCGTTGCTTAACAGGGCAGAAGAAAGCGAGGCGAGGCGATGTTCATTCGCTAAATCAAGTCCGGCGGAGTTTATCCGACCTTCGCCGTACAGATCGCGCGGCAGCGGAATTTTCGGATGCGGTATGCCAGCCTGACCTTCCTGCTGCGCCAGTTTTTCCACGGCCTCGACCGGGTCGGCCACCAGTTCATCGAGCGGTAGGGTGGCATCGGCGATGCGGTTGACAAAAGAGGTGTTGGCGCCGTTTTCCAGCAGGCGTCGTACCAGATAGGCCAGCAGGGTTTCGTGCGTTCCCACCGGCGCGTAAATACGGCAGGGACGGTTAAGTTTTCCGTCCGCCACTTTACCGGTGACCTGTTCATACAGCGGTTCGCCCATGCCGTGCAGGCACTGGAATTCGTACTGACCCGGATAGTAATTTTGCCCGGCCAGATGATAAATCGCCGCCAGTGTGTGTGCGTTATGGGTCGCGAACTGCGGGTAGATCAGATTAGGGACGGCGAGCAGTTTTTTCGCGCAGGCCAGATAAGAGACATCGGTATACACTTTGCGGGTATAAACCGGATAGCCCTCCAGCCCTTCCATTTGCGCGCGTTTGATCTCGCTATCCCAGTAGGCGCCTTTCACCAGACGAATCATCAGCCGACGGCGGCTACGGGAGGCCAGATCGACTAAATAATCAATGACCAGCGGGCAGCGTTTCTGGTAAGCCTGGATCACAAAGCCAATGCCGTTCCAGCCCGCCAGTTCGGGTTCGAAGCAGAGTTTTTCCAGCAGATCGAGCGAGATCTCCAGACGATCCGCCTCTTCGGCGTCGATATTGAGACCGATATCATACTGGCGCGCCAGCAGCGTCAGGGATTTCAGGCGCGGATAAAGCTCCTCCATTACCCGATCGTATTGCGCGCGACTATAGCGTGGATGCAGGGCGGACAGCTTAATCGAGATGCCTGGCCCTTCGTAAATACCGCGACCGTTAGACGCTTTGCCGATGGCATGAATCGCTTGCTGGTAAGAAACCATATACGCCTGCGCATCGGCGGCGGTTAACGCGGCTTCGCCCAGCATATCGTAAGAATAGCGGAACCCTTTCTCTTCCAGTTTTCGGGCATTCGCCAGCGCCTGAGCAATGGTTTCGCCAGTCACGAACTGCTCGCCCATTAAACGCATCGCCATGTCGACGCCTTTGCGGATTAACGGTTCGCCGCTCTTGCCGATAATGCGGTTCAGCGAGCGTGAAAGATTAGCTTCGTTATGCGTTGAGACCAGTCGGCCGGTAAAGAGCAGCCCCCAGGTGGCGGCGTTTACAAACAGCGACGGGCTACGGCCAATATGCGACTGCCAGTTGCCATTACTGATTTTGTCGCGAATTAACGCATCGCGCGTAGCTTTGTCGGGAATACGCAGCAGCGCTTCCGCCAGACACATCAGCGCAACACCTTCTTGCGAAGAGAGGGAAAACTCCTGCAACAGGCCTTGTACCATACCCGCGCGACCGCTGGCGGATTTTTGATTGCGCAATTTCTCCGCCAGTTGATACGCCAGTTTATGCGCCTGCTCAGCGACAGGCGGCGACAGGCGCGCCTGTTCCACTAGCATTGACACCGCATCGGTTTCCGGGCGGCGCCAGGCGGCAGTGATGGCGGCGCGAGAGACGGATTGGGGAAGAATCTGTTCGGCAAACTCCAGAAAGGGCTGATGCGGCTCATCCTGCGGCGCGACCGGCTCCTCGCTTTCATTTGCCGCGCCGGCAAACAGCGCAGGTAGCTCCGGTAGCGTATCGCTATTTTCCAGCTTGTCCAGATAGCTAAAGATTGCCTGTTTTATTAACCAGTGCGGCGTGCGATCGATACGCGAGGCGGCCATTTTGATCCGTTCGCGCGTGGCGTCGTCCAGCTTAACCCCCATCGTGGTGGTTCCCATACCCTCTACTCCTGTTATTCGCTCTATCTGCTAACCAATAGTTAGCGGAAAATATCCACTATGTTGCAACTTTGTGCAACCGCGTTAAATGTGACCTGCGTTGCAAGCTTAAAAATGAATAAATTGTTAAAAAAAGAAAGTGGGAGTCTGACGGGGCAAACCATCTGGATTTATTTTCTCTGCGGTAGTTAACACTTTTAAAAGGTGCAACCGCAAAAAATGTGAGAGAGTGCAACCTGGAGAAAAATAGTATCCCTCTGCAATCAAATTTGATGTAAATGGTGTGTTAAATCGATTGTGAATAACCACCGCTTCCGGCAGGATACGGTCGCCCTGGTAAACATAACACCCTTGCCACGTTCCGGCAGGGTACAAAACGGCACGCTACGGTAGTGCCAATAAATAAATTTGGAGAACCTTGATGGCTATTAGCACACCGATGTTGGTGACATTCTGTGTCTATATTTTTGGCATGATATTGATTGGGTTTATCGCCTGGCGCTCAACCAAAAACTTTGATGACTATATTCTTGGCGGTCGCAGCCTGGGGCCGTTTGTTACGGCTTTATCAGCCGGCGCGTCGGATATGAGCGGCTGGCTGTTAATGGGGCTGCCTGGCGCTATCTTTCTGTCGGGGATCTCTGAAAGCTGGATCGCCATTGGCCTGACGTTAGGCGCATGGATTAACTGGAAGCTGGTGGCCGGGCGCCTGCGCGTGCATACCGAATTTAACAATAACGCGCTCACGTTGCCGGACTATTTTACCGGTCGGTTTGAGGATAAGAGCCGAGTCCTGCGTATTATTTCCGCGCTGGTCATTCTGCTGTTTTTCACTATCTATTGCGCGTCAGGTATTGTCGCTGGAGCACGACTGTTCGAAAGCACCTTCGGTATGAGCTATGAAACCGCACTGTGGGCGGGGGCCGCGGCAACCA
Source organism: Salmonella sp. 2018103 (assembly GCF_026247685.1). Taxonomy (NCBI): domain Bacteria; kingdom Pseudomonadati; phylum Pseudomonadota; class Gammaproteobacteria; order Enterobacterales; family Enterobacteriaceae; genus Salmonella; species Salmonella sp. 2018103. The sequence goes on along the minus strand of NZ_CP111029.1, from coordinate 2,757,993 downwards.
TTATTTATACCTTTATCGGCGGGTTTCTTGCCGTTAGCTGGACGGATACCGTTCAGGCCAGCCTGATGATTTTTGCGTTAATCCTGACGCCGGTGATGGTTATTGTCGGCGTAGGCGGTTTTAGCGAGTCGCTGGAGGTGATCAAGCAAAAGAGCATCGAGAATGTCGACATGCTCAAGGGGCTGAATTTTGTCGCCATTATTTCCCTGATGGGCTGGGGACTGGGTTACTTCGGTCAGCCGCATATCCTGGCGCGCTTTATGGCGGCGGACTCCCATCACAGCATTGTTCATGCGCGTCGTATCAGTATGACCTGGATGATTCTGTGTCTGGCGGGCGCGGTGGCGGTGGGCTTCTTTGGCATTGCGTACTTTAACAATAACCCCGCGCTGGCCGGGGCGGTGAACCAAAACTCAGAGCGCGTATTTATTGAACTGGCGCAGATCCTGTTTAACCCGTGGATTGCCGGTGTTCTGCTGTCTGCTATCCTGGCGGCGGTGATGTCGACGTTGAGCTGTCAGTTGCTGGTATGCTCCAGCGCGATTACGGAAGATTTATATAAGGCTTTTCTGCGTAAAAGCGCCAGCCAGCAAGAGCTGGTATGGGTAGGGCGAGTGATGGTGCTGGTGGTAGCGCTGATCGCCATTGCGCTGGCGGCGAATCCCGATAACCGTGTGCTGGGGCTGGTGAGCTACGCCTGGGCTGGATTCGGCGCGGCATTTGGACCTGTTGTCCTGTTTTCTGTGATGTGGTCGCGTATGACACGTAACGGCGCGCTGGCGGGAATGATTATTGGCGCGGTGACGGTTATCGTCTGGAAACAATATGGCTGGCTGGATCTGTATGAGATCATCCCTGGCTTCATTTTCGGCAGCCTGGGGATCGTAATCTTTAGCCTGCTTGGCAAAGCGCCGACAGCAGCGATGCAGGAACGCTTTGCAAAAGCGGACGCGCATTATCATTCCGCGCCGCCGTCGAAGCTACAGGCGGAATAACCGACATGTCCGATAGCATTATTGCCATCGGACATATTTTACCAGGCGGCGTTATACGCCCGCCTGGTCCTCTGATAAGTCCCGGACCGATTGACTGAAGATGTTCAGGTAAATGAGGACGCTCTCTCAAACTATTTTTAGCCCTTGAGCGCCGTTAACGCGGGCGTAATACGTCTCGAGTAATCACTAACTGGCCATATATGAAATCGCCTGTTAATGGTACCAATAGCCTTGACGCAATAGAGTAATGACAAAAATTAAAACGAGTCAGCGTTACTGGCGTAAGTATGCCGTACAAAATTTTGCATAAATAATGCCGTTTTAGCGATGGGAGAGAGGACACGTTAATTACTCCGTTTTAACCTTTTATATATTGGATATTCAATGGGTTATGGATGTTTTCAGCATTAATACCCGCAGTAGCTAATGATTATCTTTTTTAGTCTCCTGCCGATGAAATAATCGTGTAATCTTTCTGTAAGAGACTGACAATGACGCAATAATGTTTAGTTAATGTTTGGTGAATATATTGTTGCATTATTGATGTTTTGTGTTGTACTTAGTAGTAATAGCGGTAGTTCCCCGGCAGTGATGGCCACTCACTATGGAGATCGCGAATGGTAATGTCCGTACCAGGACACATTGTTTACAGTAGTTACAACACCCTGTACGGACATTCTCTCTCCGGTGGTGGTCTTGTCATCTTAAAAGCTCTCATCATTTCCCTTACTGTCCATACCCATGACGTCATATGTGGTGCGCGTAGCCGTGTGTGGCGTCGTTTCAAAAAGCAAGCTAAGGCTTACAAGGAAGCCAACCCTCAGATGTGTGTGCGCATAATCGCGTTTAAGAGAACGCGGGTGATGTATACCTACAACTCAAGGTGCTATCCATGGGAAGACAAAAAGCAGTGATCAAAGCTCGTCGTGAAGCAAAGCGTGTGTTGAGACGAGATTCGCGTAGTCATAAGCAACGTGAAGAAGAATCGGTCACGTCACTGGTACAGATGGGCGGAGTAGAAGCCATTGGCATGGCGCGCGATAGTCGCGATACCTCGCCTGTTAAGGCACGAAATGAAGCACAGGCGCATTATCTGAACGCTATCGACAGTAAACAGCTTATTTTTGCGACCGGCGAAGCCGGCTGCGGGAAAACATGGATCAGTGCGGCAAAGGCGGCAGAAGCATTGATTCATAAGGACGTCGAGAGGATCATTGTGACGCGTCCGGTATTGCAAGCTGATGAAGATCTTGGTTTTTTGCCCGGTGATATCGCTGAAAAATTCGCGCCTTATTTTCGGCCCGTCTACGATGTCCTGCTTAAACGGTTAGGCGCGTCCTTTATGCAATATTGCTTGCGCCCGGAAATCGGTAAGGTAGAAATTGCCCCGTTCGCCTATATGCGTGGGCGTACTTTTGAAAATGCGGTCGTGATCCTCGATGAGGCGCAAAATGTGACTGCGGCGCAAATGAAAATGTTTTTGACGCGATTAGGCGAAAATGTCACGGTCATTGTCAATGGCGATATTACGCAATGCGACCTGCCGCGCGGCGTGCGTTCCGGATTGAGCGATGCGTTGGAACGCTTTGAAGAAGATGAAATGGTAGGGATTGTGCATTTCAACAAAGACGACTGCGTGCGCTCGGCGCTTTGTCAGCGAACGCTCCACGCATACAGCTAATATAGCATTGACTTTCAGAGCCCGGGAGACCGGGCTTTGTTGTCTATAAAGCGTCCAGCAGACTCATGGACAAAAAAGGAAAATGACGCCTGTACGTGAAGGGAATTATTTTGTCATGTCCAGGGCATTCATTGTCCGTAATTTGCTTTCTCGGGCCTGTTCCGGCGAGGACTGTACAAGAAGGGTATAGAGCAGGTCAAAGACGAAAAGCTGCGCGGCTTTCGTACCGATCGAGTCACCCTGCAACATTCCTTGCCGATTACCATTGATCAGGCAAAAATCGGCCTCTTCACATAATGGAGAACCCAGATTATGGGTAATGGCGACTGTGGTGGCGCCAGCCTGTCGGGCCAATCGGAGTGAATGCACTGTTTCTGGCGATGTGCCCGAGTGACTGACACCCATCGCGACATCGCCTGCTTTTAATAGCGTAGCCTGCATGTACATAAAATGGTTATTGCTTACCGCATCGCCCCGTAAACCAATACGCATTAGCTTGTGTTTCATATCCAGCGCCGTGATCCCCGATGAGCCCACACCAAAGATATAAACTGAGTGACAGTGACGTAGGGCGTCCACGACACCGAGAACCTGTTGCATATCAAGCAGATTTAGCGTTTCAGATAATACATTACTAATGGTGTTCTGCAATTTTAAACCAATGGCGTGGGCATCGTCGGATTCGCTAACTTCGGCATCCAGTAGAGGACTACTGTCATCAGACTCGGTAGTGGCAAGTTCAATGGCCAGGTCCATTTTAAAATCCTGAAAACCTTTATAGCCCAGGGTGCGACAAAAGCGAATAACCGTGGCTTCTCCGGCCTGTGTTTCGCGTGACAAATCGGCAATAGATGACTGTGTCACCTGTCTGGGGAAGGCTAAAATATATTGCGCAATACGCTGGGAGGCACGTGTCAGGCTTTTTTGCATAGCACCCAGAGTGTCAAGGATTTTTCCGGGTTTAAGACGTGGGGGTTGAGGCTCCATATAGTTCCTGCTCTTGAGGGCTGATTGCGGCACAAAGCCTGCAATATCGAACAGAGCAGAGCCTATCAAGTCTGCGGCATGAAAAAAAGCGCGATGTAAGTAAAGGAGGGGGAATATTTACATCGCGTTGCCAACTTATGACAGAACATCACTGGAGAGTAATCTGTTTGCTCTTACGGTGTTTATAGCGCGCCATTTGACGGATGGTTTATACCTGGCCCGGTATTGTCGCCCCGGGCGTTGGCGTCACCGTGTGCTGTGTCGGTATAGCGTGGTATCATGAAATCATAATGTCACCTTTGGTTCAGGTTTTTCATCCAGCGTCAATGGCGGTGCCGGGGCAAATAACGGGGCGAAAATAACGCCGCTGATCACCACGCTTAGCGAGCCAATGACCCCATAAAAGAAGAAGTTAAGGTCAGTGGCATAGCGTGCGCCCAGCACGGTAATGACGCTGATAATAATTCCTAAAACCGCACTCCCGGCATTTGCTCGTTTAAAGAAAATGCCCAGCATGAACAGACCGGTCATTGGCCCTCCCATCAGACCTATCAGACTATTAAATGCATCCCAGATTTCTGATTCATCGGCCATGACCAGCCATACCGAGGCCGCGCTACTTATCAGGCCCGCGACCAGAATAACTAACTTAGCTATTTTCATACGGTTTTCTGGCGTTCTTTTTTTATGACTCAAACGCTGATAGATATCGGAATTAAAACAACTGGAAATGCTGTTTAAGCTGCTGGAGATGCTGGACTGCGCGGCAGCGAAAATAGCGGCGATTATCAACCCTGCAATGCCGACTGGCATTTCGGTGACCACGAATAAGGGTAAAATGCCGCCAGTGTTGAATCCCGCCGGTAATAATTGTGGATGTTGCTGATAGTAGACAAACAATGCCGAGCCGATAGCAAAAAAGAAAACAGGGATCACAGCAACCAGTTTGGCATTTGTAAGTAATGTTTTCTTCGTTTCCTCTATGGAGTCAGTCACGATATAGCGTTGGACCACATCCTGACTGGCAGTAAATTGCTGAATATTGGCAAACAGAAAACCAATCATCAATACAGGTACTGTGCTTTCCGTCCAGCTCCAGTGGAACTGCGTAGCCGGAAAGAATTTATCCGCCTGCTGCGTCACCGTAAAAATTTCACCAATGCCGCCCTGGACTTTGAGACATATCACTATAAAAATCAGTATCGCGCTGCCAGAAAGTAAGAGGCCTTGAATAACATCAGTCCATATTACTCCTTCAATTCCACCCATCCAGGTATAAATGATACACATCACGCTAATCAACAGTACCAAAATCACCGGGTCTATAGCGATGAAGGGGCGCAAGGCCAGCACGGTGAGGAAAGTGATAATGGCGATACGTCCGATATGAAACAACATAAATGACATGCTGGCGAATAGACGGCAGCGCACATCGAACCGTGCTTCGAGATATTCATAGGCTGATGTGACTTTCAATTTCCGAAAAAACGGAATATAGAAATAAAAAACCAGCGGTAAAATTGCGATAGCCAGATACTGACCAATGATAAACGTCCAGTCGGAAGTAAACGCTTTGGCAGGAATTGACATAAATGTAATTGAGCTTAACGTAGTAGCAAATACACTGACCCCAGCCGCCCAACCAGGAACCCGGCCACCACCGCGAAAATAATCGTCTGCTGTTTTTTGCCGTCTGGAAAAATAGACACCGACTAACATCATGGCCAGGAGGTAGCCAAATAATACAAGATAATTAACGATGCCGAAAGAATGTGTAATCATAGTTCTTTCCTGCTTATGGTTTTGAGTAGAGTTGCGGTCATCGTCTGTGTATTTTTATCTTCCCATCATTCAGACGATACGATATTCAGATCAAGTAATAGTTTTTGTTAATCTCAATGACGGTAATCATGAGATGTAAAAGGCAGAACATTTATGCTCCACCAATGGTGATGCCCAGACGTATGTCCTGCCGGATACCTGAAATAGCAGATATCCGATATTGCGTTCAAACAGGCTTCAGGCCTGGGTATCGTATTTGCCGATAGCATTATTAACGTCGGATTATTCTCTGAGACATAAATATCAATAGTAAGCGTGTTCATTTTCTTTTCCTGTTCAGCGTTTTACTGCGTGACTGAACCACTGACAGATATGCTCGATACGGGTGATAGCGGAACCAACGGTAACTGCCCAGGCACCATGCTCAATAGCATTGGCCGCCAGTGCAGGCGTGTTATAGCGCCCCTCGGCAATAACACGACAACCTGCATGGCTCAGTTGCGTCACCATTGCCAAATCTGGCTCAACCGGCGTGATGGGGCCGGTATAGCCAGACAATGTTGTACCAATGAATTCGATTCCTTTCTGATGGCAACTTATGCCTTCATTCACGGTTGAACAGTCTGCCATCGCCAGTAATCCATGCAGGCGAATACGTGTCAGTAAATTATCAATATCAACCGGGCGAGAGCGGAATGAGGCATCAAAAGCGATAATATCGGCACCTGCCTGCGCCAGGGCGTCAACATCCTGTAAATAGGGAGTGATACGGACTGGCGACCCTGTAAGGTCACGTTTAATTATCCCAATAATTGGAACAGAAAGATGGGGACGAACAGTCCGCAGATTCTCAATGCCTTCAATGCGCACAGCGACCGCACCCGCCGAAGCCGCTGCCTGTGCCATTGCAGCCACAATTTCAGGTTTATCCATAGGGCTGCCTGGTACCGGTTGGCATGAGACAATCAGCCCACCGTTTTCGTGTACACTTTGTTCCAGCCTGGCTAATAGTGACATCCAGTTCCGCCTTATATATTTGAAGTTTTGCTCCGTTTTATGTTATGTCTTGGAGTGTTGCTACATCAAGCAAAAAGATAGAAAAATGTGAACACAGTCATAAGGTATGTTTGTTATTCAATTACTGCGCCAGCGGATTTGAGGCTATAACCTGAAGCTACAAGACAAATACAATTCATTCTGACGGCAGCATGCTGTATTTTATTAACTGCTTCCGGCATAAAGATAAAATGCTCAGAAGGAGCTTATACGCCACGGGATAGCCAGTATGAAATGCATCACATAATTCTTGTTGTATTTATTCAGAATGCTATCACTAATGAGTTTGGCCATAACAGATCACCCATAATCACTTCTAACATCACCATGGGGTGCTTTTACCTCGCACATGATAACTCCATGTAATTATTTTTAGCGCTTGGTCACATTTTGTCATTGTCATTGTTGAAATTGTGCACCATAAGATCACTAATGATGAAGCTTTACTCCAATTGTATTTCTTCGCATGGGGATGCAGATGAAAAATTTTAAGAAAATGATGACGCTAATGGCGCTATGTTTCTCAGTTGCTATCACCACATCAGGATATGCAACGACGCTTCCTGATATACCAGAACCACTGAAAAATGGTACTGGCGCTATTGATAATAATGGCGTGATTTATGTCGGCTTAGGTACCGCAGGGACATCCTGGTATAAAATTGATCTTAAAAAGCAACATAAAGACTGGGAGCGTATAAAGTCGTTTCCTGGTGGAGCTCGTGAGCAATCCGTGTCGGTATTTTTAAATGATGAGCTTTATGTTTTTGGTGGCGTAGGGAAAAAAAACAGTGAATCACCGTTGCAGGTTTATAGCGATGTGTACAAATACTCACCGGTGAAAAATACATGGCAAAAAGTTGACACTATATCTCCAGTTGGATTAACAGGGCATACGGGAGTAAAATTAAACGAAACGATGGTACTTATTACCGGAGGGGTTAATGAGCATATCTTTGATAAGTATTTTATTGATATAGCGGCTGCGGATGAAAGTGAAAAAAATAAAGTCATCTATAATTATTTTAATAAACCTGCCAAAGATTATTTTTTTAATAAAATCGTATTTATCTACAATGCTAAAGAGAACACATGGAAGAATGCCGGTGAGCTGCCAGGCGCGGGGACGGCAGGATCGTCATCGGTAATGGAAAATAATTTCCTGATGCTGATTAATGGTGAGCTCAAACCGGGTTTACGTACCGATGTGATTTACCGCGCCATGTGGGATAACGATAAGCTAACATGGTTGAAGAACAGCCAGTTACCGCCATCGCCTGGAGAACAACAGCAGGAAGGGTTGGCCGGAGCATTTTCGGGCTATAGTCACGGTGTCCTGCTTGTCGGTGGTGGCGCGAATTTTCCGGGAGCAAAACAAAATTATACCAATGGAAAGTTTTATTCCCACGAAGGAATAAATAAAAAATGGCGAGATGAAGTCTATGGTTTGGTTAATGGCCATTGGCAATATATGGGTAAAATGAAACAACCTCTCGGCTATGGTGTATCAGTAAGTTATGGTGATGAAGTTTTCCTTATCGGTGGTGAAAATGCTAAAGGGAAACCTGTTTCGTCTGTAACCTCCTTTACCATGCGTGATGGTAATTTATTAATAAAATAATTTTTAAATACAAAAATAAAGTTAATTGATAAGCGGAGTATTTTATGAAAATCAACAGATATCTTCTGGGTATGGTTTCGTTTATAGCATTTTCATCATATCTACAAGCGGCAACCCTTGATTATCGGCATGAATATGCTGATAGAACCAGAATTAATAAAGACCGTATTGCTATAATTGAAAAACTTCCTAACGGCATTGGTTTTTATGTCGATGCCAGCGTTAAATCGGGAGGAGTAGATGGTGAGCAGGATAAGCATTTAAGCGATCTCGTCGCAAACGCTATAGAACTGGGCGTAAGTTATAATTATAAAGTTACGGACCATTTTGTTTTGCAGCCTGGATTTATATTTGAAAGCGGTCCAGACACTTCAATTTATAAGCCTTATTTAAGGGTGCAATATAATTTTGATTCTGGTATTTATATGGCTGGTCGTTACCGCTATGACTATGCAAGAAAGACAGCTAACTACAATGATGATGAGAAAACGAATAGATTTGATACTTATATAGGTTATGTTTTTGATGAGTTGAAATTAGAATATAACTTTACCTGGATGGATAGCGATCAAATTAAATTTGATAACAAAAAAACAAACTATGAGCATAATGTGGCTTTAGCCTGGAAACTGAATAAGTCATTTACACCATACGTTGAGGTCGGAAATGTAGCGGTGAGAAATAATACCGATGAGAGACAGACCCGTTATCGCGTTGGATTACAATACCACTTTTGAGAAAGGTTAAAGAGTTACTGTACTAATCTTTGCTTAGTATTCATATCGATAATCTTATAGCCCGTGGCTACGTTACAGAACGTTAGACTTTGTCTTGAGTATTCACGTCCTTAACGTAGCTACGAATAAGGATGATAAACAATGAATATACGCTTTACATAGCTACGATCTCAGGCGGTTGTCGGAAAGTGCCGGTTGATAGTGTCTTATTCGGCAATTGATATGACTTAAAAATTAATTCCGTAAGCATTTCAGACGGTAACAGCAAATAAGGGTTTTATTGTGATAGCAAAATTCTTCCCGTGGTATAGCGAGATAACTCGTCCACAAAAAAATGCTTTATTTTCAGCATGGCTGGGTTACGTTTTTGATGGCTTCGACTTTATGCTGATTTTCTACATTATGTATCTGATCAAGGCTGACTTAGGATTGACAGATATGGAGGGCGCATTCCTTGCCACAGCGGCCTTTATTGGGCGACCATTTGGCGGGGCGCTATTTGGTCTGCTGGCAGATAAATTTGGCCGTAAGCCGTTAATGATGTGGTCGATAGTTGCCTATTCTGTAGGTACAGGGTTAAGTGGCCTGGCTTCCGGTGTAATTATGCTGACGCTTAGTCGTTTCATTGTCGGTATGGGGATGGCGGGGGAGTATGCTTGCGCTTCTACTTATGCCGTGGAAAGTTGGCCAAAGCATTTAAAATCTAAAGCGAGCGCATTTCTGGTTTCAGGTTTCGGTATTGGTAACATCATAGCAGCCTACTTTATGCCTTCATTTGCCGAAGCGTATGGTTGGCGTGCTGCTTTTTTTGTCGGTTTGCTACCCGTTCTTTTAGTAATCTACATCCGGGCCAGGGCTCCTGAATCTAAAGAGTGGGAAGAAGCCAAACTCAGTGGTCTCGGAAAGCTCTCACAAAGTGCCTGGTCAGTTTTCTCTTTGTCAATGAAAGGGCTATTTAATCGAGCTCAATTTCCACTGACATTATGTGTATTTATTGTTCTGTTCTCTATTTTCGGCGCAAACTGGCCAATCTTTGGTCTACTGCCTACATATTTAGCGGGCGAGGGCTTTGATACGGGCGTGGTCTCTAATTTAATGACGGCGGCAGCATTCGGCACTGTATTGGGAAATATCGTTTGGGGTCTGTGCGCAGATAGAATTGGTTTGAAGAAAACGTTCAGCATTGGTCTTCTCATGTCCTTTTTATTCATTTTCCCGTTATTCAGAATTCCGCAAGATAATTATTTACTGCTGGGCGCATGTTTATTCGGTTTAATGGCGACTAACGTAGGTGTTGGCGGGCTGGTTCCCAAATTCCTCTACGACTACTTTCCTCTTGAGGTTCGTGGTTTGGGTACCGGACTGATTTATAATCTTGCTGCGACATCAGGCACATTCAATTCAATGGCGGCGACCTGGCTTGGAATAACAATGGGGCTAGGCGCTGCGCTAACGTTCATTGTTGCTTTCTGGACCGCAACAATTCTACTCATTATTGGTTTATCCATACCGGATAGACTAAAAGCACGTCGTGAAAGTTTTCAGTCAACAAAAGAATTTTAATAGAGGATAAATGATGACGAAATACGGTGTTGTAGGTACGGGTTATTTTGGCGCTGAACTGGCGCGATTTATGTCTAAGGTTGAAGGAGCGAAAATCACTGCGATTTACGATCCGGTAAATGCGGATCCGATAGCGAAAGAGCTGAACTGTGTCGCCACTGCAACGATGGAGGCGCTTTGTACCCATCCTGATGTGGATTGCGTAATTATTGCTTCACCAAATTACTTACATAAAGCGCCGGTCATTGCGGCGGCTAAAGCGGGTAAACACGTGTTTTGTGAAAAACCTATCGCCTTAAATTACCAGGATTGTAAGGATATGGTTGATGCCTGCAAAGAAGCTGGTGTTACCTTTATGGCGGGTCACGTTATGAACTTTTTTCACGGGGTTCGCCACGCTAAAGCGCTCATCAAAGCCGGTGAAATCGGTGAAGTTACACAAGTTCACACTAAACGTAATGGTTTTGAAGACGTGCAGGATGAGATCTCATGGAAGAAGATTCGCGCAAAGTCAGGCGGGCATCTGTACCATCACATTCACGAGCTAGATTGTACACTGTTCATCATGGATGAAACCCCATCCCTGGTTTCAATGGCGGCGGGGAATGTTGCGCACAAAGGTGAAAAATTTGGTGATGAAGATGATGTTGTCCTAATCACTCTTGAGTTCGAAAGCGGTCGTTTCGCGACACTTCAGTGGGGATCATCGTTCCACTACCCTGAGCACTATGTATTAATTGAGGGCACGACAGGTGCAATTCTCATTGATATGCAAAATACGGCTGGTTATCTAATAAAAGCGGGCAAAAAAACACACTTTCTTGTGCATGAAAGCCAGGCGGAGGATGACGATCGTCGCAACGGTAACATATCCAGCGAGATGGATGGCGCAATCGCTTATGGTAAACCCGGTAAACGTACGCCGATGTGGCTCTCATCAATTATGAAACTGGAGATGCAGTACTTGCATGATGTGATAAACGGTCTGGAGCCAGGCGAGGAGTTTGCTAAATTGCTAACAGGAGAAGCGGCGACAAATGCCATTGCTACCGCTGATGCTGCGACGCTTTCCTCAAACGAGGGGCGCAAAGTAAAACTCACTGAAATTCTTGGCTAAAATTGAAAGCCGGATGGTGGTGTTATTACCCGGTGGCGCTGCGCTTATGTAGACCGGATAAGGCACCTGTGAACTATGCGCCATCCGGCAATGGACGGGGGCTTAATGCGAAAAAAGCCCGTACTTTCGTACGAGCTCTTTCTTGAATATGGCGGTGAGGGGGGGATTGACTCGCTGCGCTCGCCCTTCGGGCAGTCTCCTCGCAGGCTCGTCGTCTGTCCAACTGGCTGCGCCGCTACTCAGTCCATCCCTGGGCCTCGCCCCTTCGGGGCCAGAGCAAGCTCTGTTCAAAAACGCTCCCGGCGTTTTTGTGTCGAACCCCGGTCGGTGGTTCTCATCCCCCCTTGGTTTGGGGGATACATATAAGCAAAAAGCCCGTACTTCTGTACAGGCTCTCAACTTAAATATGGCGGTGAGGGGGGGATTCGAACCCCCGATACGTTGCCGTATACACACTTTCCAGGCGTGCTCCTTCAGCCACTCGGACACCTCACCAAATTGTCGCTCCAGCATTACTGGAACGGGCGCTAATGTAGGGAAATATCCTTTCTACGTCAATCAACTTTTTCAAAAAAAAGCGCGTTTATACAAACTTCCACCAATCTGTGGCTTTAATAAGCGAAAACTGCTTTTTTTGCCCGCGCCGGGAAATTTGCTATGCTGCACATCCCGTTGAAAACGCTGATAACAGGCGCAATCACATTCCGCACCATACTGCTCAGGAGATAACATGGAGATAATTTTTTATCACCCGACATTTAACGCCGCCTGGTGGGTAAATGCGCTGGAGAAGGCTCTCCCACATGCGCGCGTTCGTGAATGGAAGGTCGGTGATAACAACCCCGCAGACTATGCGCTTGTATGGCAGCCCCCGGTTGAAATGCTGGCCGGAAGACGCTTAAAAGCCGTCTTTGCGCTGGGCGCGGGGGTGGATGCAATTCTGAGTAAATTAAATGCGCATCCGGAAATGCTGGACGCCTCCATTCCTCTATTCCGTCTGGAAGATACCGGAATGGGCCTGCAAATGCAGGAGTATGCCGTCAGCCAGGTATTACACTGGTTCCGTCGTTTCGATGATTATCAGGCGCTGAAGAATCAGGCGCTATGGAAACCGTTGCCGGAATATACCCGCGAAGAATTTAGCGTCGGTATCATGGGCGCAGGGGTGCTGGGCGCAAAAGTGGCAGAAAGTCTACAGGCGTGGGGGTTCCCGTTACGTTGCTGGAGTCGTAGCCGCAAATCCTGGCCTGGCGTGGAAAGTTATGTGGGGCGTGAAGAGCTGCGCGCTTTCCTGAGCCAGACGCGGGTGCTGATTAATCTGCTGCCGAATACGGCCCAAACGGTAGGAATTATTAATAGCGAATTGTTGGATCAATTGCCGGATGGCGCCTACGTGCTGAATCTCGCGCGCGGCGTTCATGTTCAGGAGGCTGATCTGCTGGCTGCGCTTGATAGCTGTAAGCTAAAAGGCGCGATGTTGGATGTCTTTAGCCAGGAACCGTTACCGCAGGAAAGTCCATTATGGCGCCATCCGCGAGTCGCCATGACGCCGCACATTGCGGCAGTCACCCGTCCGGCGGAAGCCATCGATTATATTAGCCGCACAATTACCCAGCTGGAGAAGGGAGAGCCGGTGACGGGGCAGGTGGATCGGGCGAGAGGATATTGACATCAACCCGGCGCGGGCCGGGTTTCGCTAAAAAACGCTGGCGATACCTGCTATCCTTGTCGGAAATGACTACAGGAGAGAGCAATGTATCCCGTTGACCTGCATATGCATACCGTCGCCAGCACTCATGCCTACAGTACTTTGAGCGATTATATCGCGGAAGCCAAACGCAAAGGCATTAAACTTTTTGCGATTACCGACCATGGTCCGGACATGGAAGATGCGCCGCATCACTGGCATTTTATTAACATGCGCATCTGGCCGCGTCTGGTTGACGGCGTGGGGATACTGCGTGGCATTGAGGCGAATATCAAGAACATTAACGGTGAAATTGATTGCTCCGGAAAGATGTTCGACTCGCTGGATCTGATTATCGCAGGCTTTCATGAGCCCGTTTTTGCGCCGCATGATAAAGAAACCAATACTCAGGCGATGATCGCGACCATCGCCAGCGGCAAGGTGCATATAATTAGTCACCCCGGAAATCCAAAGTATCCAGTGGAGGTTAACGCCATCGCGCAGGCGGCGGCGAAACACCATGTAGCGCTGGAAATCAACAACTCTTCTTTTCTGCATTCGCGTAAAGGAAGCGAAGATAATTGCCGCGCGGTCGCTGCCGCCGTACGCGATGCGGGAGGCTGGGTAGCGTTAGGCTCTGATTCCCATACGGCCTTTACGCTTGGCGATTTCACCGAATGCCGGAAAATTCTGGATGCGGTGAATTTTCCGGAAGATCGAATCCTGAACGTCTCGCCGCAGCGCTTACTGGCCTTTCTCGAATCACGCGGTATGGCGCCTGTACCGGAATTTGCCGAACTTTAATCGTTATTTACGGGAAGATATCAATGAATGAGTTTTCAATCCTGTGCCGTGTGCTGGGATCGTTGTATTACCGCCAACCGCAAGATCCTTTACTGGTTCCGCTGTTTACGTTAATCCGTGAAGGTAAACTGGCGGCAAACTGGCCGCTGGAGCAGGATGATATGCTGGCGCGTTTACAGAAAAGCTGCGATATCACGCAGATTTCCACTGATTACAATGCGTTATTTGTTGGGGAAGAGTGCGCGGTAGCGCCATACCGCAGTGCGTGGGTCGAAGGCGCGGAAGAGTCTGAGGTGCGCGCTTTTTTAACGTCGCGAGGGATGCCGCTGGCCGATACGCCTGCCGATCACATTGGTACTTTATTGCTCGCGGCCTCCTGGCTGGAAGATCAGTCTGCCGAAGATGAAAGTGAAGCGCTGGAAACCTTATTTGCCGATTATCTGCTTCCCTGGTGCAATACCTTCCTCGGTAAAGTTGAAGCCCATGCCGTTACGCCATTCTGGCGCACTTTGGCGCCGCTAACGCGTGATGCGATAGGGGCCATGTGGGATGAACTTCAGGAAGAAGATGAAGAATAATGTGATGTAAATCACCCTTAACTGCAACGGGTTTTACTTCATTGCATAAAATGTGTGCGTGATCTCATTAATGTGCCGCTTTTCTGCTATGATGCGCGCCATGAACATACTTCTTTCTATTGCTATCACGACGGGCATCCTTTCTGGAATATGGGGATGGGTGGCCGTCTCCCTGGGGTTACTAAGCTGGGCCGGTTTTTTAGGCTGTACGGCTTATTTCGCCTGTCCGCAGGGAGGCTTTAAGGGATTGTTGATTTCCGCCTGTACGCTGTTAAGCGGTATGGTGTGGGCGCTGGTCATTATTCACGGTAGCGCGCTGGCGCCGCATCTGGAAATTGTCAGTTACGTGTTGACGGGGATCGTGGCATTCCTGATGTGTATCCAGGCAAAGCAGCTATTGCTTTCTTTTGTTCCGGGAACATTTATCGGTGCCTGCGCGACATTTGCAGGGCAGGGTGACTGGCGGTTGGTATTACCGTCGCTGGCGCTGGGGCTAATTTTTGGCTATGCCATGAAAAATAGTGGTCTATGGCTGGCATCACGCCGCGAGCAACATTCAGCGAATACGGCGGTCACAAAATAAAAAAAGCGTGGGGTCTTCCCCACGCTTTGTCGTATTCATCAGGATTCTGGCGGTACTGACAGCTCACGGTATTTCACCAGAATATCATTTTGCCTGTCCGCTTTATTCTGCAAATCCCACAGTCCACGATCGATACCATCATTAATAAGGAAGATAACGCCGGTTTCAATGGCTGACATCAGACACAGCATCACCGGTTCGTTCGAGGTATAGCCGATTTCGCCTTCCAGTAAGCGCTGGTAATCAATAAAACGGAACACGCCTGCCTGTACTTCATAGGAAAGGATCGTTTTACTGGTGTTCACCGAAGAAAGGATCTCGCCCGTACTGACGTTAACCACGCGCAGGTTGACAGCAATCTGATCCAGCTGATACTGAGTATCGGCGCCAATACCGAAATATCTTGCGCCGACCCCGCCGGATTTGACATTACTTTCATAACCAATAATAGAACCTTCCACCATAATATTTGCCGCCGTCAGCGACTGAAGCGGGATACGGTTATTCATCGCCACGGTGCCGTTTTCCTGGGCTGCGCGAATAATTTTCCGTTCATTCAAAAGATTCTGTAAGCCTTGTCGTTCCAGCGGGATAAACCAGCGCGAATCTTTCAGCGCAGTGACCAACATAGCGGTGGCGCTCTGCGGCACAGCCGTGGAAAAGTTACTTGCCGGGTAAGGTTTAAATTGGCCCGTTTCATCCTGAATGTTATATACCGAAACAAAGATCTTACCGGTGGGAGCAGGTAAGTGCGTCAAATCTTTGTAACTTTGTGCGCGGGGCATTAATGTCGGTTTCGCAGCTTGTTTCGGCGGGGCAGTTAAGCATCCGCTCAACAATAAAACGGCAACCAAAATAAGTAAGCGCGGCATGATTTATATCCTTTAGTGACTGTAGCTTAAAAATCGGTTGACTGAGTTTGTAAACCTGACACTTCGATGGTCGAGGTTCTTCCCGTTTTTCTGTCCGTGACGTTGAGCTGGAGCTGTCCGTCGCGATTAGCGATATCGATAATAAAATCGTTGGTCACCATACGTCCTGGTTTCCCGGTATTAATATTGGTCAACAAGCCGCCCAGAATTTGCGATTGAATAGCCTGCGTAAAGTTATCCAACGCTGAGGGGGGTTCGATACCAAAATCGTTATCATAAGCGGGGTCTTTATATGAATTTTGCGCCTGGGCGCTATTCAATAAAAAGGAACCGTTATTGGGGTTTCCACCAAAGTTAGGATTACGGAACTGGAACGTCATATTTCCAGCCCAGGTTAATGGCGAAAAAAGCATGAGCAGCACTACTGCATGTTTAACACGCATGACAGCCTCCGGATAAAAATCATGTTTTAGAATTCATCACGCGCTAAATCACTCGTACTTAATAGCGTTTGATCTATTTGTCGGCGATTTAATGCTTCCTCTGTTTGCGCTAATGCGAAGACGACGGTTTTCTCGAAGTCTCTTTTCATTGGAAATAAAAAAGTCTGGAAAATAACGTCCTGATTTACCGTTATGGTGATCCAGCTTCCCCAACGCGCACTGGGTCTTTCATTAATGGTCAGATTGCCGGTGTAGTCGCTTTCCCATTTGTCGCTGAATGCACGATAGAATTCATGTCCTATCGAAGAGACGGTATGGTCGGTTAACAATCCGGGAACCTCGACTTCAACTTCATTGGCATGCAGGTTTCCGGTAGCGAACAGTAACTCTGCTGCTACAATCCAGGTCAGATAGCGTTTCATGGCCTTACCGCCTGAGATTATCGTTTGCCCATGAAACTGCCTGGGTGCGATTTTTGACAGCTATCTTTTTGAAAAGATTATAAAGATGTGTCTTAACCGTATTCTCGCTGATAAATAGCGACCTGGCGATTTCATTATTAGAGGCACCAATACGTAACTTATTGAGGATCTCTTTTTCGCGATGAGTGAGTAATGCGGACTCGGTGCTGTTGTAGCGGTAATTTCCTGAGTGTGTAATCAGGTAACTGGCTAATTTTTGTGAAAAATAGCATTCGCCGCGCAGAATACCCTGTAATCCGCTGACCACGTGTTCCTGGTCTTCAGTGGCGTAAAACACGCCGTTAATATGAGGCCAGTTTTCAATTTCACGGTAGGGATAATCGTCAGGGGTATTTAACAATAATGTTTTTATATTATTGTTTTTGCGGCTTAAATTATCCTGCCAATAGTGGATAAGCTTCTTATCCGCTTCCATCATATCCATTAAAACAATGCAACCGGCTGAGATATCTTCCAGAGAACGTTGAATATTATGCAGTTTTCCGGTTATGGCCAGCGATTGCTTTAAATGTTGCAATAATGCCGTAGCTTGCAGAGATGGCTTTGTGATCAACAATAGTGTGTGACCATGACTACTATGGACTTCATTAAACATGATGAAACTCCACTTTTTTTAATCGCACATCTGACAGCTGCCCCCATAAAATAAAGGCACCAGAAGTACTGACAGATGTTGCACTGCTGTGGGTTGAAATAGCCCATTATCCAGAAAGAGAAAAATATTTACGAAAATACTTTTAACTGTTTTCAATCTAGCCATTACAAATCTTAAAGCAAGTGTTAAACTTGTAACAAGATGTAAAAATATATATTAAAATGTTGTTTTTGGGTTTTTTTGAAGTTTAGATTTGATAGTAAAGTTGTACATTTAGCTGTTATTGCATAGATTTAAAAAATCATACAAATTATAATAATTCATTGATTTTTAATCATTTTAATTATTGTAAGTCATGTTTTGATTTTATTTTTTCTTAAAATTTGAGACGTGGCATTAACCTGGACAGCACAAAGACAAAAAAAACGAAGTGTGTCACGTCTTGTGCGTATTGCCCCCCATGGGAAGCATAAGAACATCCCCATGGTGGCATAACACACACCAACACTTCATTTTTTGGGTGCGCGATACACTCTCTTCTGTGGCCAAAAATCAATTATAAAAAATCACATGGCTATCGTTTTATTAGCACTTTGGTATGAGCTTAAATAACAAAATACCACGCGTGGGTGAGTTATTAAAAATGTTTCCACGGACATACTCTTCATCGTAACGACGCGTTAACAAAAAACGCATGTCGCTAACAAAACAATAGATAGTTTTCGCTATGTACGACCAGGTCCAGGGTGACAGCATGAAAAACAAATTGTTATTTATGATGTTGACAATACTGGGTGCGCCTGGGATTGCAACCGCGACAAATTATGATCTGGCTCGTTCAGAATATAATTTTGCGGTAAATGAATTAAGCAAGTCTTCATTTAATCAGGCGGCCATTATTGGTCAAGTCGGCACGGATAATAGTGCCAGAGTACGCCAGGAAGGATCAAAACTATTGTCCGTTATTTCACAAGAAGGAGGAAATAATCGGGCGAAAGTCGACCAGGCAGGGAATTATAACTTTGCGTATATTGAGCAAACGGGCAATGCCAACGATGCCAGTATATCGCAAAGCGCTTACGGTAATAGTGCGGCTATTATCCAGAAAGGCTCTGGAAATAAGGCCAATATTACCCAGTACGGTACGCAGAAAACAGCAGTTGTAGTGCAGAAACAGTCGCAGATGGCTATTCGCGTCACCCAACGCTAATACCGTTACGACTTTTAAATCAATCCGATGGGGGTTTTACCATGAAACTTTTAAAAGTGGCAGCATTCGCAGCAATCGTAGTTTCTGGCAGTGCTCTGGCAGGCGTCGTTCCACAATGGGGCGGCGGCGGTAATCATAACGGCGGCGGCAATAGTTCCGGCCCGGACTCAACGTTGAGCATTTATCAGTACGGTTCCGCTAACGCTGCGCTTGCTCTGCAAAGCGATGCCCGTAAATCTGAAACGACCATTACCCAGAGCGGTTATGGTAACGGCGCCGATGTAGGCCAGGGTGCGGATAATAGTACTATTGAACTGACTCAGAATGGTTTCAGAAACAATGCCACCATCGACCAGTGGAACGCTAAAAACTCCGATATTACTGTCGGCCAATACGGCGGTAATAACGCCGCGCTGGTTAATCAGACCGCATCTGATTCCAGCGTAATGGTGCGTCAGGTTGGTTTTGGCAACAACGCCACGGCTAACCAGTATTAATTTAGCGTCTGCGCTAATAAAAAAACAGGGCGTAAGCCCTGTTTTTTTTCGGGAGGAAATTATGCATACTTTATTGCTCCTTGCCGCACTTTCAAATCAGATTACGTTTACCACAACTCAGCAAGGCGATATTTACACGGTGATCCCTCAGGTCACATTAAACGAACCCTGCGTCTGTCAGGTGCAAATTCTCTCTGTGCGCGACGGCGTCGGGGGACAAAGCCATACACAGCAAAAACAAACGCTATCTTTACCTGCTAATCAACCGATTGAGTTGTCTCGTCTTAGTGTAAATATATCTTCAGAGGACTCGGTTAAAATTATTGTTACTGTTTCGGACGGACAATCACTGCATTTATCACAACAATGGCCGCCTTCTGCACAGTAGTTTTTGATGGTGGCGGAAATGGATTGGCTGACCTGGGTATAAAGAGGCGATAAAAGCGTCTCATCGTCTCGGCATGTCGCTAAAAGGTAACGCCGAACCCTCGAGGATGACTAATCATTGAGGAGTTAACATGTCCGTAATCAAGAAAAATATCCCTGCCATAGGTCTGTGTATCTGCGCTTTTTTTATCCATTCTGCGGTAGGGCAACAAACGGTACAGGGCGGCGTTATCCATTTTCGCGGCGCGATTGTTGAGCCACTGTGCGATATTTCTACTCACGCCGAAAATATTGATTTAACCTGCCTACGTGAAGGTAAAAAGCAAATGCACCGGATTGACCTTCGGCAGGCATCTGGATTACCGCAGGATATTCAGTCCATTGCGACGGTGCGGCTGCATTATCTCGATGCGCAAAAAAGCCTGGCGGTGATGAATATTGAGTACCGTTAACGGCGGTGTCATAGATATAAAAAGAGCGACTCTGTTGAAAGCCCTGCTGTACACTTTGCAGATAAGGTGAGACAAAGGGGGGGGGTTATGACATCACGTCTTCAGGTCATACAGGGTGATATCACTCAACTTAGCGTCGATGCGATTGTGAATGCCGCTAACGCATCATTAATGGGCGGCGGCGGCGTAGACGGCGCGATTCATCGCGCGGCGGGGCCGGCATTGCTGGACGCCTGTAAACTCATCCGCCAGCAACAGGGCGAATGTCAGACGGGACATGCGGTTATCACGCCTGCTGGCAAGCTTTCGGCAAAGGCGGTTATTCACACAGTGGGGCCCGTCTGGCGAGGCGGCGAACACCAGGAAGCTGAGCTACTCGAAGCGGCATACCGGAATTGTTTACTGCTTGCCGAGGCGAATCACTTTCGTTCCATCGCTTTTCCGGCAATCAGTACCGGCGTTTATGGCTATCCACGCGCCCAGGCCGCTGAAGTCGCCGTCAGGACGGTTTCAGATTTTATTACCCGTTACGCTCTGCCTGAACAGGTATACTTTGTCTGTTATGATGAAGAAACTGCCCGGCTTTACGCAAGATTACTTACTCAGCAAGGCGACGACCCTGCCTGATAAAACACGCCTGGAGCGTGCCGTTGAACCGCTATGCGCGCGCCATCCCGGAGAGTGCGGCATTCTGGCGCTGGATAACAGTCTGGACGCTTTTGCCGCCCGCTACCGCCTGACCGAAATGGCGGCGCGGACGCTGGATGTGCAGTATTATATTTGGGAAGACGATATGTCCGGGCGGCTGCTCTTTTCGGTACTGCTGTCGGCGGCGAAGCGTGGCGTTCATGTTCGTCTGCTGCTGGATGATAACAATACGCCTGGTCTGGATGATACGTTGCGCTTGCTGGATAGCCATCCTAATATCGAAGTTCGTCTGTTTAACCCTTTCTCTTTTCGTACGCTACGCGCGCTGGGATATTTGACGGATTTTGCGCGGCTGAATCGGCGGATGCACAATAAAAGTTACACTGCCGACGGCGTAGTGACGCTGGTCGGTGGGCGCAACATCGGCGATGCCTATTTCGGCGCTGGCGAGGAGCCGCTATTTTCCGATCTGGACGTGATGGCCATTGGCCCGGTGGTCAATGATGTCGCCAATGATTTTGAACGTTACTGGCGCTGTAGTTCAGTGTCGACATTGCAGCAAGTATTATCCCTTTCTGAGCAGGAACTGACGCAGCGTATCGAACTTCCCGAATCCTGGTATAACGATGAGATCACCCGCCGCTATCTGCATAAGCTGGAAACCAGTCAGTTTATGGCGGATCTCGATCGCGGAACATTGCCGCTGATTTGGGCAAAAACACGCTTACTTAGCGATGACCCTTCTAAAGGCGAGGGGAAGGCGCAGCGCCATTCGCTTCTTCCGCAGCGATTATTTGACGTGATGGGCTCGCCGACTGAGCGTATCGACATTATTTCCGCTTACTTTGTCCCTACGCGCGCAGGCGTGGCGCAGTTGCTTAATCTGGTCAGGAAGGGCGTGAAGATCGCCATCTTAACTAACTCTCTGGCGGCCAACGATGTGGCGGTCGTTCACGCAGGGTACGCGCGCTGGCGAAAGAAATTACTGCGCTATGGCGTGGAGCTCTACGAACTGAAACCGACCCGCGAACATGAAACCGCCGTACATGATCGCGGACTCACCGGGAACTCAGGTTCCAGCTTACATGCTAAAACGTTCAGTATTGATGGTAGTAAGGTGTTTATCGGGTCGCTTAATTTTGATCCCCGTTCAACGCTTTTAAATACCGAAATGGGCTTTGTCATTGAAAGTGAAACGCTGGCGACGCTTATTCATAAGCGTTTTACGCAGAGCCAACGCGATGCGGCCTGGCAACTGCGGCTGGATCGCTGGGGACGAATTAACTGGATCGATCGTCAGCAAGAAGAGGAAAAGGTGTTAAAGAAAGAACCCGCTACGCGTTTCTGGCAGCGAGTTCTGGTACGGTTGGCGGCAATTTTACCTGTGGAATGGTTGCTGTGAACCCGCGCGCGGAAAACTACCCGATCGCGGCGCGGCTTTCTTGTTTTACCGGCGGTTTACCTGAAAAGAGAAATTTCAGGAGCGGGATGCGTAAATGAATTTCATACAGAATTAACGCAATACCCATAACAAATATCAGCCCGCACAAGAACCCGATCAGGTTGGAGGTGATATGCGGTGTAATATACGCGCCAAAGAAAAGCGTTAAGGGATGATGCACCAGATAGATAAACAGCGAAGCATTCACGAAATAGGTGACACGCGCGGACTGGAAGTTTAACAAGCGATGCCCCAGTGAGAATACCACGTTCACCATCCACAGCCCCATGACCATCGTAATCACGGATTCGGTTTCGTACATCCAGGCGTCGCCGCTCCCATAACGTTGATTCAGCAGATACGCGATAAAAGCAACGGCAGCGCCTAAAGTGCATCCGCGTGAGGGCGTGGTGAAGCGCGCTTTCAGATCGGGGTGAATGAAGGCCAACGCGCCGAGAATAAAAAATGGCACATAAAATAGCGTTTGCATCACAATAAAATTGAACATGCCGTCACTGAGGATTGCTGGATATACGATGAAAATAATGCGCCTGATAGCGGCGTAAGCGATCCCCAGCAGGAAAAAAATAAGCGAAAGTTTGGCCAGTGAAATAGCGGCGGGACGAGGCTTGCTTGTTTCCTGCCTTTTTTGGAACCAGGTAAAAATCCCGATGCTGACTGTGGTTAATATCACCAGCACCAGTAAAAACCACAGATGTGAAATGAGTTCCCACGCTAACGTATTATATTTTTCATAGGCAGAGAGTGTAGGCCAGTTCTCTGTTTTCTCTTTGACATATTGCAACAGGATAAATTGCGGCAAGGTAAGCAAAGGGATTGCGGTAAGCATGGGAATACCCACACGTTCTACCCGTACTTTCCACCAGCGTTTTAACGGATAACGTAAAAACAACATGTACGAAAAATAACCAGAAATAACAAAAAACACCTGCATACGAAAAGCGTGGATAAAATCGTTAAACAGGGTTAGCCACCACGATGGCGCGGCGCTATTGACATGCCAACTGTGAGTGGAATAGATCAACGAGATATGAAAGGGAATCCCTAACAACATCAGCCATGCGCGGATAGAGTCAAGAAAATATTCGCGCGGCGCGGGTACAGAGCTCATATAAGGTCACGTATTCTCAGATTTTTCACCTTATCCATAAGGCGAATTATAGTTACATTCGGTAGCAACCCTACACCAACTCCGACAACCTGTCTCCAGGATAAGCACGCAAAGTGAAAACAGGCGCGGGAGGTGCTTAATCCATGAGCCAGCGCGCTGAACAAAGCCTGGATTCAGTTGTCGTAATGCCTGATTATCCATTAAAATGGATCGGATCGATATAAGCACACAAAGGGGGAAGTGCTTACTTATTATGAAACATAAACGACAAATGATGAAAATGCGTTGGTTGGGCGCAGCTATTATGTTAACGCTCTACGCATCATCGAGCTGGGCGTTCAGTATTGATGACGTGGCAAAACAAGCTCAATCTTTAGCCGGGAAAGGCTATGAGGCGCCTAAAAGCAACTTGCCCTCCGTTTTCCGCGACATGAAATATGCGGATTATCAGCAGATCCAGTTTAACAGCGATAAAGCCTACTGGAACAACTTAAAGACCCCTTTTAAGCTCGAATTTTACCATCAGGGGATGTACTTCGATACGCCGGTCAAGATTAACGAAGTGACGGCGACGACGGTCAAAAGAATCAAATACAGCCCGGATTACTTCAATTTTGGCAATGTTCAGCATGATAAAGACACGGTAAAAGATTTAGGCTTCGCCGGGTTCAAAGTCCTGTACCCCATCAACAGTAAAGATAAGAACGACGAAATCGTCAGTATGCTTGGCGCCAGCTATTTCCGCGTGATCGGCGCAGGCCAGGTATATGGCTTATCTGCGCGCGGCCTGGCGATTGATACCGCCTTACCATCTGGTGAAGAGTTTCCCCGCTTTCGCGAGTTCTGGATTGAGCGTCCAAAACCCACCGATAAGCGTTTGACCGTCTATGCATTACTCGATTCTCCGCGCGCGACCGGCGCTTACCGTTTTGTGATCATTCCTGGCCGCGATACCGTGGTGGACGTGCAGTCAAAAGTCTATCTGCGCGATAAAGTAGGCAAGCTGGGCGTTGCGCCATTAACCAGTATGTTCCTGTTTGGGCCAAACCAGCCGTCGCCGACGACCAACTATCGTCCGGAACTGCATGACTCGAACGGCTTATCCATTCATGCGGGTAATGGCGAGTGGATTTGGCGTCCGCTGAACAATCCAAAACACCTCGCGGTGAGCAGCTATGCGATGGAAAACCCTCAGGGATTCGGCCTGTTGCAGCGCGGCCGCGAGTTCTCGCGCTTTGAAGATTTAGACGATCGCTACGACCTGCGTCCAAGCGCCTGGATTACCCCGAAAGGCGACTGGGGCAAAGGTAAGGTTGAACTGGTTGAAATTCCGACCAATGATGAAACCAACGATAACATCGTCGCTTACTGGACTCCGGATCAATTGCCGGAACCGGGTAAAGAGATGAACTTCAAGTACACTCTGACCTTCAGCCGCGATGAAGATAAACTTCATGCGCCGGATAATGCCTGGGTGCTGCAAACACGCCGCTCAACGGGCGACGTTAAACAGTCGAATCTGATTCGCCAGCCCGACGGCACTATTGCCTTTGTGGTGGATTTCGTTGGTGCCGACATGAAAAAACTGCCGCCGGATACGCCCGTCGCTGCGCAAACTAGCATTGGCGATAACGGTGAAATCGTTGACAGTAATGTACGCTATAACCCAGTCACTAAAGGCTGGCGTTTAATGCTGCGCGTGAAAGTCAAAGACGCGAAGAAAACCACGGAAATGCGTGCCGCATTGGTGAATGCCGATCAGACGCTAAGTGAAACCTGGAGCTACCAGTTACCTGCCAATGAATAAAACAACTGAGTATATTGACGCACTGCTGCTTTCTGAACGTGAGAAAGCGGCATTGCCGAAAACTAACATCCGCGCCGTGCATCAGGCGCTGGATGCCGAGCATCGGACTTACTCGCGAGAAGACGATTCACCGCAGGGTTCCGTAAAGGCCCGCCTTGAACACGCCTGGCCGGATTCATTGGCGAAGGGGCAGTTAATTAAAGATGATGAAGGGCGCGATCAGTTGCAGGCTATGCCAAAAGCGACGCGCTCTTCGATGTTTCCCGATCCCTGGCGAACCAACCCGGTTGGCCGTTTCTGGGATCGTCTGCGTGGGCGGGATGTAACGCCGCGCTATGTTTCTCGTCTGACAAAAGAAGAGCAGGCGAGCGAGCAAAAATGGCGTACCGTCGGCACTATACGCCGCTATATTTTGTTAATTTTGACTCTGGCGCAAACCGTCGTCGCGACCTGGTATATGAAGACCATTCTGCCTTATCAGGGATGGGCGCTCATCAATCCTATGGATATGGTGGGGCAGGATATTTGGGTCTCTTTTATGCAGCTCCTGCCCTACATGCTGCAAACCGGTATCCTGATTTTGTTTGCCGTGCTGTTCTGCTGGGTGTCAGCCGGATTCTGGACGGCGCTGATGGGCTTCCTGCAACTGCTTATCGGGCGCGATAAGTACAGCATCTCCGCGTCTACGGTTGGCGATGAGCCCCTCAATCCGGAACACCGGACGGCGCTGATCATGCCTATCTGTAATGAAGACGTTAGCCGCGTTTTCGCCGGTCTGCGCGCGACCTGGGAGTCCGTTAAAGCCACAGGCAACGCCGCGCATTTCGACGTCTATATCCTTAGCGACAGTTATAACCCGGATATCTGCGTGGCGGAGCAAAAGGCGTGGATGGAGCTTATTGCGGAAGTGCAGGGCGAAGGCCAAATTTTTTACCGCCGCCGCCGCCGCCGTATGAAACGCAAAAGCGGCAATATTGACGATTTTTGCCGCCGCTGGGGCAATCAGTACAGCTATATGGTGGTGCTGGACGCGGACTCAGTGATGAGCGGCGAGTGTCTGAGCGGTCTGGTGCGCCTGATGGAAGCGAACCCTAACGCCGGGATTATCCAGTCTTCGCCGAAAGCGTCGGGGATGGATACTCTGTATGCCCGCTGCCAACAGTTCGCGACCCGTGTTTATGGGCCGCTGTTTACCGCCGGGCTGCACTTCTGGCAGTTGGGAGAGTCGCACTACTGGGGGCACAATGCCATTATCCGCGTGAAACCGTTTATCGAGCACTGCGCGCTGGCGCCGCTGCCGGGAGAAGGTTCGTTCGCCGGATCGATTCTTTCCCACGACTTTGTGGAGGCGGCGCTAATGCGTCGGGCAGGGTGGGGCGTCTGGATTGCCTACGATCTCCCCGGCTCCTATGAAGAGCTGCCGCCAAACCTGCTGGATGAGCTTAAACGCGACCGCCGCTGGTGTCACGGCAACCTGATGAACTTTCGTCTGTTCCTGGTGAAAGGAATGCACCCGGTGCATCGCGCCGTGTTCCTGACGGGGGTAATGTCATATCTGTCCGCGCCGTTATGGTTTATGTTCCTCGCGCTTTCTACCGCGCTGCAGGTCGTTCATGCGTTAACGGAGCCGCAATATTTCCTTCAGCCGCGCCAGCTTTTTCCGGTCTGGCCGCAGTGGCGTCCGGAACTGGCAATCGCGCTGTTTGCGTCAACGATGGTGCTGCTGTTCCTGCCGAAGCTGCTCAGTATTATGCTGATCTGGTGTAAAGGCACCAAAGAGTATGGCGGTTTCTGGCGCGTTACGCTGTCGCTGTTGCTGGAAGTGCTGTTCTCCGTGTTGCTGGCGCCGGTGCGTATGCTGTTTCATACCGTGTTTGTGGTCAGCGCGTTCCTCGGCTGGGAAGTGGTCTGGAACTCACCGCAACGCGACGATGATTCTACGCCGTGGGGAGAAGCCTTTATGCGTCACGGCTCTCAACTGCTGCTGGGGCTGGTCTGGGCGGTGGGTATGGCGTGGCTGGATTTACGCTTTCTGTTCTGGCTGGCGCCGATTGTCTTTTCGCTGATTCTGTCGCCATTTGTTTCGGTGATCTCCAGTCGTTCAACGGTAGGATTACGCACCAAACGCTGGAAGCTGTTCCTGATCCCGGAAGAGTATTCGCCGCCTCAGGTGTTGGTCGATACCGATAAATATCTGGAGATGAATCGCCGCCGTATTCTGGACGATGGCTTTATGCATGCGGTATTTAACCCGTCGCTTAATGCGCTGGCGACCGCGATGGCCACCGCGCGTCACCGCGCCAGTAAGGTGCTGGAAATAGCCCGCGATCGTCATGTGGAGCAGGCGCTAAACGAAACGCCGGAGAAACTGAACCGCGATCGGCGTCTGGTTTTGCTCAGCGATCCGGTGACGATGGCGCGTTTACACTATCGGGTCTGGAATGCGCCAGAGAGATACTCTTCCTGGGTAAACCATTATCAGTCTCTCGTCCTGAATCCGCAGGCGTTGCAGGGACGAGCATCGTCAGTGGGATAAGGTCTTGAGGTCTGGAGTGAGGTGAAAAATACCGGCGTGATGCCGGTATTTTTATAGTGAAATGAGGTATCAGGTGCGTATATTCGCGGTGAGCATAATGGTAATTACCCTGAGCGGCTGCGGCAGTATTATCAGCAGAACGATCCCCGGACAAGGACACGGCAACCAGTATTACCCTGGCGTGCAGTGGGATATGCGTGATTCCGCATGGCGCTATATCACTATCCTCGATCTGCCCTTCTCACTGATCTTCGATACACTGCTGCTGCCGCTCGATATTCACCACGGGCCTTATGAGTAATTAACGCTCATCCCATTCGTCTGCCGCAGTACGGCCTTCCTCGGTATCAAGCGGGGGTTCAAGCTGGAATTCCCCTTCATCCCATTCATGCAAGGTATTCTCTTCCTGCCACTCCTGGCGGATCTCTATCTCATCATAATCGCCGTCAAACACGCTCTGCGCGGCTTCACCACTCAGCATTGGCAGACATTCGCCATCTTCACCTTCATCGGCGAAAAATTCGACCTGCCACATGATGTCCCCATCCTGCAGTACATATTTCTGAACGTTGAACTGCTGCACATTCGCTTCATCTTGTTCGAGGCCTGGATGGTCAGCCAGAAATTCTTCCCGGGCTGCATCGATAGCTTCTTCCAGCGTGGCATACATGGTCATCAGTGTCTCCCTTTGACTTGACGAGGTATTTAGGGAAAGAATAGCTGATTCTGTGATATTGCAAGTATGAAAGCGCAAAAATCATTCTATTGCCAGTCTGCGCCGTCGTAAGCTGTTCCATGAATAGATAGCATTGAACAACACCACGCCTGCCGTGACGCAGAATACGGCGCGGAAGCCATAGCTCGCGGAAATTGCGGCGCCCATGAGAGGGCCGGTGACGTTGCCGATATCGCGGAAAGATTGGTTGTAACTGAATATGCGCCCGGCTATCTGGTTGGTAGAGTTGTAAACCAGCAGAGTTTGAACGGCTGGCAGCAGCGCGCCATCCGCCGCGCCAAGCAGAAACCGCAATAGCGCGAGCTGCCACGGCGTTTGCACAAAAGACATTGGAATCAGCAGCAGTACGGAAATAATCAGCGCGACGATAAGGATCTTTTCCGGGCCAATTCTGTCGCCGAGCTTGCCGAGCCGGGGGGCGCTAAGTAATGCCGCCACGCCGGGCACGGACGCTATCATCCCGCTAATGAACGCAATATTACTGACATTTCCCGCGAGTTCGCGCACATAGAGCGTCAGGATGGGCGCAATAGACCCCGTCGCCACCTGAATAATCAGCGTGGTGACAAACAGGCTTAACACCAGGCGGGGATTTTTTAACGAGGCGACCACTTCCCGAACGTGAAGCATCTCTTTTTTGCTCACCGGCAGGAAATTCTCGCGAATAAAAAAGAAGGTGAGCAGAAAACAGATAAACAAAACGCTGGCGGTAATAAAAAAGACCGGGCGAAGACCGTAATGGTCGGCGAGCAGACCACCCGCAAGTGGGCCAAGCAGAGCGCCGCTGACGCCGCCAGTAGAGAGCGTCCCTAGCGCCCAGCCGCTTTTGTGGCGCGGCACCTGAGTGGCGATGAGCGCATTGGCGTTGGGAATAAATCCGCCCAACAGGCCTAATAACGCGCGGAGGATCAGAAATTGCCAGATATTTTGCGCCATGCCCATTAACAGCATGACAATGGCCATGCCGAGAGCAGAACGCAACAGCATGATCTTACGCCCTTTACGATCCGCCAGACCGCCCCAAAAAGGGGAAGCGATAGCTGAAAAGAGGAACGTAATACTAAAGACCAGCCCGGACCACATGTTGAGCGCGCTATGGCCTGTTACGCCGAGTTGCTCAACGTAGAGAGGGAGAAAAGGCATGACCAGACTGAATGCCGCGCCGGTTAAAAAACAGCCCAGCCAGGTAACGGTTAGATTGCGTTTCCAGTTTATGGGGACATCAGAGGGTGACATAGCGTTCCACAGTATGATGCGCGGTTTGCGCTATCATCAATTTAATTATGAGCGTACTAATTATAATTATGCGCCGACCTTACCAGCCTCGCAATGTGGGGAGCTTTTAAAGCTAAAAGAGGGGAAAAATTGCAGCCTGACGGCTGCAATCCTGTCAATAGCGCGACGGTACGCCTTCAGGGCGAGTTTTAAAGCGGCGATGCAGCCACATATACTGCTCTGGCGCCATCATAATGCACTGCTCAACAATCTTATTCATCCATGCGGCAGTCGCTTCTGCGCTCTCCAGCGGAGGCGAATATTCCGCAGGAAGAATGATCAGTTCGTAGCCTTTCCCATCGGGTTTACGGCGAGGCACGAAGGGGATAATACAGGCTTTAGACATGCGCGCGAGCATCCAGGTACCGGAGGTCGTGGCAGCCTGGTCGACAGCGAATAATGGTACAAAAACGCTGGCGCGCGGGCCATAATCGTGATCCGGCGCATACCAGATCAATTCGCCGCTTTTCAATGCCTTAACCATGCCTTTCAGATCTTTGCGATCCAACATCGATTTATTGGAGCGTAAGCGTCCCCAGGTCTGTAACCAGTCGAGCAACGGATTATCATTCGGGCGATAAACTCCAATACCCGGGTTATGCATACCAAACATGCGGGCACCAAACTCAAGGGTAAGGAAATGTATTCCTACCAGAATGAACCCCAGTCCCTGCGCCTTAACTTCACGGATATGCTCCAGACCGCTCGCTTCCATCCAGCGGTTCACTCGCCGATCGGGCCAGAACCAGGCCATGCCGGTTTCCATCACGCCCATACCGACGGATTCAAAGTTTTTGACCACCATGGTGTGGCGTTCCTGCGCGCTCATTTCCGGAAAGCATAATTCAAGGTTGCGATAGGCGATTTTCGCGCGGCGTTTCATTACGCGTCGCGCCAGGTGGCCCAATGCGCAACCCAATTTATAGATGACCGGGTAGGGGAGTTGCACGACCAACCAAAGCGCGCCTATACCCAACCAGGTTAACCAATAGCGCGGGTGCAGTAAGGCCACGGAGAACTTAGGCAACTTCGTCATTTCTATCCTGTTTTTCAACGAACAATTCCCCGTATTCTCGCATCTTTTTGCGTTGAGCAAAAATATGTAGCAGGAGAGTGGCGATTAAATCGACAATTGTTGTTAATTATTTAGTGTAAAGCAGGAAATGTAGCGCAAAATGTGTGGATGTAAATTGGCGAGACTTGCCTTATCATGCCTGCCCACTTTATTTTTTGCTGATTGCAGGATACGTACACCATGCCAGTGTTACACAACCGCATCTCTAATGACGAGCTGAAAGCCAAAATGCTGGCGGAAAGCGAGCCGCGTACGACAATTTCTTTTTATAAATATTTCACTATCGCCTCGCCGCAACAGACGCGGGACGCGTTGTATCAGGTGTTTACGGCGTTGGACGTTTTTGGTCGCGTTTACCTGGCGCATGAAGGCATCAATGCGCAAATCAGCGTGCCGCAAAGCAAGCTCGAGACCTTTCGTCAACAGCTTTATACGTTCGACCCCGCGCTGGACGGGCTGCGTTTAAATATCGCGCTGGAGGATGACGGAAAGTCATTTTGGGTGCTGCGTATGAAAGTTCGCGACCGTATCGTTGCTGACGGTATTGACGATCCGACTTTTGACGCCAGTAATGTCGGCGATTATCTGAAGGCGGCAGATGTGAATGCGATGCTGGACGATCCTGACGCGGTCTTTATTGATATGCGCAACCACTATGAGTATGAAGTCGGCCATTTCGAAAATGCTCTGGAAATCCCGGCGGATACGTTTCGTGAACAGTTGCCAAAAGCGGTTGAAATGCTGCGGGAACATGCAGATAAAAAGATAGTGATGTACTGTACCGGCGGTATTCGTTGTGAGAAAGCCAGCGCCTGGATGAAACACAACGGTTTCAATAAAGTCTGGCATATTGAGGGTGGCATCATTGAATACGCCCGTCGCGCGCGCGAGCAGGGGCTTCCCGTTCGCTTTATCGGCAAAAATTTTGTATTTGATGAGCGAATGGGCGAACGAATCTCGGATGAGGTTATCGCGCATTGCCATCAGTGCGGCGCGCCCTGCGATAGCCATACCAACTGCAAAAATGACGGTTGCCATCTGCTGTTTATCCAGTGTCCGCAGTGCGCCAGTAAATTTAACGGCTGCTGTAGTGAACAATGCTGTGAAGAGTTGGCCTTGCCGGAGGAAGAACAGCGCCGACGTCGTGCGGGTCGCGAGAACGGCAACAAAATTTTTAATAAATCGCGTGGTCGGCTTAATAGCAAACTGAGCATTCCCGATCCGGCTGAGTAATATTTTGCCGGATAGCCGCGTAAAGGCCGCTATCCGGCATTTCGCCAGGCGTTACTTCTGCTGAACGCCTTCTACTGAGATGATAAGCTCAACCTCTTGTGAGGCCGGGCCGAGATCGGTAGTTATATTGAAATCCTTCAGCTTAATTTTTCCTTCGGCCTCAAAGCCCGCGCGCTTACCGCCCCACGGATCGTCGCCCTGGCCCATCAGCTTCGCTTCCAGCGTCACCGGTTTAGTCACGCCATTGAGTGTCAGATTGCCGGTAATATCCAGTTCATCGCCCTCTTTTTTCACGCTGGTAGAGGTGAAGGTTGCCTGCGGGAATTTCGCAACATTAAGAAATTCCGCGCTACGCAGGTGTTTGTCACGTTCGGCATGGTTAGTGTCGACGCTATTGGTGTTAATGGTCACGTTCACTTTGTCTGCCGACGGATTTTTTTCGTCAAAAGTAAACGTGCCGTCGAAATCTTTAAAGGTGCCGTACAGCCAGCTGTAGCCCAGATGCTGAATGCGGAAATTGACGAACGCATGTTGGCCTTCTTTATCAATTTTATACTCCGCCGCCACGGCGGAACCGGTCGTGAATAACAAGGATGCGAGGGTGAATCCCAGCAGGTTTTTTTTCATTTTTGAGCTCCATAGTCAGATGACGACATTCCTGTCATACGTTTCAGTGTGTCGTCTTTATCGATGAAATGGTGTTTTAGCGCCATAACCCCATGCGAGAGCGAGATAATGACCAGCGACCAGGCAAACCACAGATGCAGCGTTCCGGCGATGTCAGCCTGCGCGCCCGCGTCCGTAAGCGTGGCCGGAATCTCAAACCAGCCAAAGACGCTAATCGGTTTACCGTCGGCGGTGGAAATCAGGTAGC
This sequence comes from Salmonella sp. 2018103, assembly GCF_026247685.1. NCBI lineage: Bacteria > Pseudomonadati > Pseudomonadota > Gammaproteobacteria > Enterobacterales > Enterobacteriaceae > Salmonella > Salmonella sp. 2018103. Next base: position 2,725,107 of record NZ_CP111029.1, on the reverse strand, counting down.
CGCTAATGATTATCGCAAAGAGCAGGAGATACAGGAGGAGATGACCCGCGGCGGCGCCAGCGCGCGTTAAACGGGAATAGCTGGTCAACGCAACGGGTGGTGGAGAATAAAGCCGCCAGATAATACGCACGATCAGCGCCATCATCAGTAATATGCCAATACTTTTATGTATTTCCGGTGCCTGGTGATACCAGCCGTCGTAATAACTGAGCGTGACCATCCATAAACCCAACGCAAACATGCCATAGACCACCAGGGCGGTCAGCCAGTGGAGCGCGGCGGAAACCACGCCATAACGCTGTGGAGTATTTTTAAATTGCATAAACACACCAATGAATATTTCACGAGAGAATGAAAATGGCGTGGAAAAGCGCCGAATGCAACTTATAAATAAGAATTTGAATGATATTTATTTTTATTTCAATAATTTTGATGTTGTTTGCGGTTCAGCTTCAGAAGTTTCGAGATATTTCCCCCTGATAACCGCGCAATGGCAGGAACTGGCATTATTGCCGTGCTTAACGTTATGAAATAAAAAGCGAGGAACTTTCAGGAAGTGTCAGTTAACGTCAATGAAAAGCAATCAAAAGAAAAGGAGATAAACAATATCCATCACCGCCAGCAGCGACCAAAGAATAACGTAAAGCATGAAATGTTCGCGAATATTATTCATCAGAAAATGAAAGAGACGACGCATAGCTTACCTTAATAAACAGCCCCTTTACGGGGCCGACAAATTATTGGCTAAAACGGGAAAGCCGGAACGGCGTCAGATCAAAGGAGGGCGTTTTTCCCAACGCAAAATCCGCAGCGATTTCTCCTAACACCGGGGCGAATTTAAAACCATGTCCGCTGAGTCCAGTGATGACAAACGTATTCTCATGGCCAGGCAGCGTATCGATAATAAAATCCTCGTCCGGCGAATTATCATAGGTACATGCCGCCCCATGTAAACAACCGCCGATACCCGGCAGTACATTACGCAAGAAAGGAAATGCTTCCGCGCCATCGCTGGCAACGGCGGCAAAGGGCTTGCGCTCTTCCGGAGCCTGTATTCGCTGCCCGCCATTGTGTTTGCCGATTTTTAACTCGTCGTTCTCCGCCGGGAAGCCGTAATAGTGATCGCCGTTGGGCATTTCGCCGGTAAAAGCCGGAAAGCGGTTTTTAGTGCTGTAACGTCCATCCGCCTTAAACCAGGCAAAAACTTTACGTACGGGCTGAACGGGCAGCTCCGGTACCAGCGCTTTGACCCAGGTGCCCGCGCTAATCAGCGCTTTGCTGGCGTGGTAGCAGCCTTCACTCGTCTCTATCGTCACACCGTTATCATCATGGTGAATATGGCTTACCGGGCTGTTGAATAGCTGTGCGCAGCCTGCTTCTCGGGCCAGACGAAGCCATGTGGTAATGGCTAATTCGCTGCGCAGGAAACCGGAGTCAGCTTCAAACAGCCCGATATAATTATCGGGCACGCGAATTTCCGGCCAGCGCGTCATGAGGGCCGTCGCGTCCAGGCGCTCGACGTTCAATTGCCACTGTTGCGCGCTTCGTGCGACGTTGGCTAAGAAAGCGGAATCGGCCGGGCCGAGGTTAACGACGCCGGAGCGGACAAAAATAGGCTCTTCATTGTGTGTGGAGAGTTCATCCCAAAGCGCCTGGGCGCGAAGCACCAGTGGGACATATTTTTCGCCTTCACCATAAGCATGGCGGATAAGACGGGTATCGCCGTGATGGCTGCCCTGTTGATGAGGCGGCATATGCGCATCGGTCATCAGGACCTTTAGCCCGGCGCGGGTGGCGTAATAACCAGCGGCGGCGCCAACCGAACCGCTGCCGATAATAATAAGGTCGTATTTCATCAGCTTCTCTCTGCTATCGCGATGATTTCAGGGTAAATAACTGCGCTGAGATATACAAGCCAGAAATAAGTGAGGCACCTTACGGTGCCTGAGAGAGGGGGAGCGCGTCACGCTAATGGCGACGATACTCGTTTTCCTGGTAATCACCTGATTCTATTTTGGCGATGCCGGCTTCTAATATTGAAATAAATTGCCTGGCTACATCTGTCGTTAACCAGAGCGTTTGACCAACTTCAGTCCCTTCCGGTTCCGGACGATTTGGGGTCTGGTAGTGTAAACGCAGCATCAGCGCATCATAGCTATCGACGGTGCTGATGTCCCATCCTACAAGCGGATGGGTCTGAATGACTTCATTATTCTTTTCCATCATGCCCCCCTGGTACGTGTTATAAGACAACGGTTCTCGAGGTTCAATGCGTGTTTTTCTTCTGAAGCAACTTCAGTATACCAATTAATAAGGCTATTCACTGCGTTTTTAAAGAGACCGGAGGATAAATTTCTCTTTTTAAGAATTATATGAACAATAAAGCGGCAGTTCATTCATATTTTTTTAGGATGTTGTGCAATTATTTTGAGGGTCAGGCGAAATATTCATCAGTTGCGCAAATAAAAAAGCCGGGGCGACCCGGCAAACATACATCACTGCATATCATTTTTTATTCATTGATGAACCAGTCATCAGCGCTCTCCCAGGTCTCCTGGAGAATCTCGCTAATGCGTTCTTTGTCCTCTTTTGATGCGCCAATGACGGACAAGTTGTTGGCGGTAGCGTAACGTACGGTGACGTTACCCAAGTTCTCAGGAAAATGATGGCTAATACGACGGGAGAGTTCGCCCGCCAGCGCATCAATCGCACCGGCAGGCAGAGGTGACGTTTTGGCTATAGTGACTTCAATACGCATAATGGCCCCCTGTTGAATATACTGGATATATATACAGTTAAATCCAATATATAGCAACAAGTAAGCGCATTTTTTATTTTTTTACTGACCAGCGTACTGTTTCACCCGCTAAAAAAGGCACCAGCGAATCATCAGCCAGCGCGATATTTCCCGGTATCTGTTGTTCATCGCGAACCAGTTCCACCCACCCCGCATTCACCGGCAGGCCATAGAATTGCGGGCCATTGAGTGAACAGAACGCTTCAAAGTGCGCCAGCGCGTTCATTTCCTCAAACACGGCGGCATAACTGCCAAGGGCGGAGGGGGCGTTGAAACAACCAGCGCAGCCGCAACTGGTCTCTTTACGATGACGTGAATGCGGCGCTGAATCCGTCCCCAGGAAGGCGCGCGTAAAACCACTGGCAACCAGTTCGCGTAACGCCTGCTGGTGAATATTGCGTTTCAGAATCGGCAGACAGTACAGGTGAGGACGAATGCCGCCAACCAGCATATCATTACGGTTAAACATTAAATGTTGAGGCGTAATGGTAGCCGCCAGGTAGTCGTTGCCGTCACGGACATACTGCGCGGCATCTTTGGTCGTGATGTGTTCAAAGACCACTTTAAGCGCGGTCAGACGCTGGCGTAGCGGTTCCATTACGGTGTCGATAAAACGCGCTTCGCGATCGAAGATATCAACATCCGCATGGGTCACCTCACCGTGGACCAGTAATGGCATTCCGAGTTTTTCCATCCGCTCCAGTACCGGCATGATAGCGTCGACTGACGTTACGCCATGACTGGAGTTAGTGGTGGCATTGGCCGGGTAAAGCTTAGCCGCAGTAAACACGCCTTCATGGAAACCACGCTCCAGTTCATCGGCATCGAGCGAATCCGTTAAATAGCAGGTCATTAACGGCGTGAAATCATGCCCGGCGGGCACCGCATCGAGAATACGCTGACGGTAGGCGATCGCTGCATCAACGGTCGTGATGGGGGACGCCAGGTTCGGCATCACGATAGCGCGACCATAAATTTCGCTGGTATAGGGTACGACCGTTTTTAACATGTCGCCATCGCGAAGGTGAACGTGCCAGTCGTCCGGGCGGCGGATCTTTAAAACCTGGGATGGTGCAGTCATTAATAAGCTCCGGCTGAGGAATAGTCTTTTTGCCGGAAACAAAGGATAAGCGGAAACGTTTTCGTTTGCACGTAAAAAAAGGGCGCGAGCGCGCCCTCCGAAATCAATTGGTGAAAGGAATAACGATTTCACCAGGTTTAACTTCAATGCCTTTCGCGAGTTTCTTCGCTAACGCTTCGCCTTTACTGCTGTCCTCACGCAACACGTAAGCGGGCCGCTGGTTAAAGTAGCTACGTAAAGACTGATTTAAATAGGGCAGGAGCGTTTGTAGCACTGCTTGCATTTTTTCCGGCGTCACGGTGGCGTCTACTACTTCCATCTCCTGAAGATAGATGGCGCCTTTTTCTTTATCAAAGACTGGCAGGGCTTTTAGCTTGAGTTTCATCGTCGCTTTTTGACTGCCAAACAGGGAATTCATATCCAGCCTGGCATCGCCAGTAAGGGTGACTTTATTAGGCTCTTCCCGACCAATCTGGCTGACAAGGTTAGTCAATACGATATGCGCGTCGGCAATGCCGGGCAGACCAATATCTTTTGAGAAATTATTCCGTTTTTCAAGCGCTTGATTGATTTCTTGTTCGCTAATGGTGTATTGCGTAAGTTGATTACAGCCCACTAACAGGCCGCTAACTACCAGCGCAGCGGCAAAAAAAAACTTTTTCATGGCGTTCCTTAGCATGTTGCCTGTGCCCTAATCTTGACACAAAGCAGCATGTCGCGCCAGCGGACATGGCGCCACGAGAAAAAGCTGAAAAAGGCGGCAAGAAAGGGTTGCCGCCTGGCGGGCGTTAGATAGCCATTGAGGAGAGTAAATTAATTTGCGTCTGCTTTGCCATATTATCGCGATAGTCCGCGACTTTTGTCGGCCAGTGAATACCGGCGACCAGCGTCAGATTACGCAGAAGCGGAAACAGATGAATATCATCTTCCGATAATTCGCCGTTAACGGCGTTAGGCTGTACGATGAGTTTATCCAGCAAACGTAAATCATCGCCGATCTTTTTAATCAGTCCGGCAGAGTGCGCAAGATGGTTGTCAAAACTGCCAGATGAGGCTTCTTTTTTGCGGATAAAATACTGGCGCGCCGCAGGGGTAGAAAATTCATCGAAAGCGGATTTTGCAAATCGCGGCAGCAGTAGCTGATTAACGTAACCGTTAACTTTGCGCAACCACTCTTCAATGGCTGGATTGCGTTTCCCGGTTAACAGCGGTTTGCCGTCGAGGTTGTCGACATAATGTACAATATCCATACTTTCAGGAAGGTAGCGACTATCATCTTTTTGCAGGATGGGCACCATCTTTTGACCAATCATCCGGGTGGGCGTCGCCTCGTCGTCATTTTGTAACACGTTAAGTTCAACGGGGATGTTCTTCAGGCCGAAAATCATGCGGGCTTTAACGCAGAAAGGGCAATGATCGTAAATATAAAGCTTCACGTTTCTCCTCCATTTGACTGTCGGTATCTGACCAGTATGGAGGAGATAGCGACAGGTATCAAATCAGGCGCCGGGTTCCAGCATCCGGCGCGGCGTGCGTTTATGACTAAATTGCCAGCCTAAAGCCAAAAAGGTAATGAAGCCGATAATACCGAGCATCATCCACGGTAGTTCAGGCTGCGCAAGCGCTTTACCCATATCAAACAACCAGCCGCCGCCGATATAACCAATCGCGCCGCCAATGGCTAATCCCAGACGGCTAAAGCCCATATAGCTTCCCCGCGCCCTCGCGTCCGCGAGCGACGCGCTGAGCGTTTCGCGCGCCGGTTCGGCGATAACCGAGCCGATGTAGAAAGCGCAAATAAGCGTAAAAAGCTGCTGTAAATTGCCCACCATCCCGATGGGGAGCATGCTCAGCGACATGACGAGCAAACCGGCCATCAGCCGATGCTCCAGCCGAAAACGCTTTTCGCTCCAGCGGGCAATCGGGTAGAGCAACGTCAGCGAGAGACACGCCTCTATAGCGTACATCCATTTCACGGCAGCAGGCGAGCCGGCGATATCGTTTACCATAATCGGAAGCATTAACATGACCTGTACCGCCAGCATATAGTAGCCCGCCAGCGTCAGCACGTAGGTGACAAACCTTTTATCGCTCATGACGCGGCGCATTCCTTCACGCACCGGCGTTCTGACCGTTGATAGCTTCCAGGCCGGAAGCAGCCATGCGTTGAAAAGGGCGCATAATATGAACAAAATAGCGCCCGTCGCGCAGACCAGGCGAAAATCGTATTGTAGCAACCAGCTTCCCAGTAGCGCGCCAATCACCGCACCCGCGCTGTCCTGCATCATCAACAGAGAAAAGAAGCGGCCCCGTTGCTCCGGACGAATTAATTTGACCACCAGCGCTGAGCGCGGCGGGTCGAAAAGCGTACCGCCGAGACCGGAAAGAAAGCAGGAAAACCACAAGAGCCAGGGCTCATGCGCGATACCCATGGTGGCAAAGCCGGCGGCGCGCATCAGCATACCGGTGACAATCATCGGTTTCGCGCCAAAGCGATCGGCGATGGCGCCGCCAAAAATGCCCAGACCTTGTTGAATAAACTGGCGCAGGCCGAGTGCGATCCCTACCATTACGGCAGCCCACCCCATTTGATCGACAAAGCGAATAGAGATGAGCGGGAATACGACGAAAAAACCCAGCACCACCAACATGTTATCGATGAGAAGAAAATATTTACCCAGGTTCCTCGCCTGCGAGACGCGCGACATTTCCCCTCCCGGGAAATAAAAGATGAGCGTCTTCTATTCTGCGGCGGCGTTTCGTTTTTTCCTACCGTTAGCGGGACAATATTTTTTTATCAAAAGTCCTTTTTAATCGAGAGTTTTCATCAAAATGTGGCAGCAATTCAAAAAATGACGATTTGCGCTTTTCACAGAGCCTGGTTGCGCAGGTATAGTAATGTTACTGGCGTGCTGAAGACGTTACAGGAAGGAGTAGGTATAGAATGTTTGGCTATCGTAGTAACGTGCCAAAAGTGCGCTTAACCACCGATCGTCTGGTGGTACGTTTAGTGCATGAGCGTGATGCCTGGCGTCTGGCCGATTATTACGCGGAAAATCGTCATTTTTTAAAACCCTGGGAACCGGTCCGTGATGAAAGTCATTGTTATCCTTCAGGATGGCAGGCGCGTCTGGGAATGATCGGTGAATTTCACAAACAGGGCTCCGCCTTCTATTTCGCGCTACTTGATCCGGAAGAAAAAGAAATTATCGGCGTGGCGAATTTTTCCAATGTGGTGCGCGGTTCTTTTCATGCCTGTTATCTGGGCTATTCCATTGCGCAAAAGTGGCAGGGGCAGGGGCTGATGTTTGAAGCCTTAACCGCTGCGATTCGCTATATGCAGCGCACTCAGCATATCCACCGTATCATGGCGAACTATATGCCGCACAACAAACGTAGCGGCGCGTTGCTGGCGCGGCTTGGCTTTGAAAAAGAAGGCTATGCGAAAGATTACCTGTTGATTGATGGACAATGGCGCGACCATGTCCTGACGGCGTTAACCACGCCGTTATGGACGCCGGGGCGTTGAGCGGCTTACGGAATGAGAGGCAAAGGGAGAAAACGATGAAATATGAATTAACCGCCACTGAAGCGCGAGTGATTGGCTGTCTGCTGGAAAAGCAGGTGACAACGCCGGAACAGTATCCGCTTTCCGTCAACGGGGTGGTGACAGCCTGTAATCAGAAAACCAACCGTGAACCGGTGATGAACCTGACGGAACAAGAGGTACAAGAACAACTCGATAACCTGGTGAAACGCCACTTTTTGCGTACGGTCAGTGGGTTTGGCAATCGCGTCACCAAATATGAACAGCGTTTCTGTAATTCCGAATTTGGCGATCTGAAACTTAGCGCGGCGGAAGTGGCGCTCGTCACTACGCTGCTGCTGCGCGGCGCGCAAACGCCCGGCGAGTTGCGTAGCCGGGCGTCGCGGATGCATGAATTCAGCGATATGGCGGAAGTTGAATCCACGCTGGAACGGCTTGCCAGTCGTGAGGACGGCCCGTATGTCGTCCGTCTGGCGCGTGAACCGGGTAAGCGCGAAAGCCGTTATATGCACCTTTTTTGCGGCGACGTCGATGAACTGTCTCTCCAGACGTCTGCGCCGGAAAGTGCGTCGGGCGATCTTCAGTCGCGCGTCGAAGCGCTGGAAAGCGAAGTGGCGGAGTTAAAGCAGCGGCTGGATTCTTTGTTAGCTCACCTGGGGGGGTAATGTGAGAACATTACGGATTGGCATTGTCGGATTAGGCGGTATTGCGCAGAAGGCCTGGCTGCCGGTATTAACCAACACCGCCGGATGGACATTACAGGGCGCCTGGTCTCCTTCGCGGGATAAAGCCTTACGTATCTGCGAAAGCTGGCGCATACCGTATGTGGATTCGCTGGCGAATTTAGCGTCCGGCTGCGATGCGGTCTTCGTCCACTCCAGTACCGCAAGCCATTATGCCGTGGTCAGCGAACTTCTCAATGCCGGCGTGCATGTTTGCGTGGATAAACCGCTGGCAGAAAATCTACGTGATGCCGAACGGCTGGTGGCGCTGGCGGCGCAAAAAAAATTGACGCTGATGGTTGGCTTTAATCGCCGTTTCGCGCCGCTGTACCGCGAACTGAAGACGCGCCTCGGCACTGCGGCGTCACTGCGTATGGATAAACATCGTACCGATAGCATCGGGCCGCACGACTTACGTTTTACTTTGCTCGATGACTATCTGCATGTCGTGGATACCGCTCTGTGGCTGGCGGGCGGCGAGGCGCGCCTTGCCAGCGGCACGTTGCTCACCAGCGAGTCCGGCGAAATGTGCTATGCGGAACATCATTTTTCCGCCGACAAACTACAAATTACCACCAGTATGCACCGGCGCGCCGGAAGTCAGCGTGAATCGGTCCAGGCCGTCACCGACGGCGGGCTGTATGACGTGACGGATATGCGTGAATGGCGCGAAGAGCGCGGGCAGGGTATTCTCATCAAACCCATTCCGGGTTGGCAAACGACGCTTGAACAGCGTGGTTTTGTCGGATGCGCGCGGCATTTCATTGACTGCGTACAAAATCAGACGGTTCCGGAAACGGCGGGGGAGCAGGCGATTTTGGCCCAGCGCGTCGTGGAGGCGCTGTGGCGGGACGCCATCAGCGAATAACCCTCTGTAACATCTGGCGGTAGTAATTCATCGTAATCCAGGTACTATACCCTCAATAATTCGAGTTGCAGAAAAGCTAACGCACATGCAGCTCGAAGTATGGCGGGTATATATGCCCACTCTACATAATACCTCTTTTCACAGTGAATAATGGCAAACCGTGGGGAGTCTGTAAGGCCTGATAAGACGTTTTGACGTCGCCGTCAGGCGCGGTGATACAGCCGGATACGGCAGAATGCGTTATCCGGTCGATGGATCAGCCATGCAGGAGTTTTACGCCAGGGTCTGGAATACAAAAGAAATGAATTTATTGAAATCGCTGGCTGCCGTCAGCTCGATGACTATGTTTTCACGCGTGTTGGGTTTTGCCCGTGATGCGATTGTCGCCAGAATTTTTGGCGCAGGGATGGCGACCGACGCCTTTTTTGTGGCGTTTAAACTCCCCAATCTACTACGCCGGATCTTTGCCGAAGGCGCTTTTTCTCAGGCCTTTGTGCCTATCCTGGCGGAATATAAGAGCAAGCAGGGTGAAGAAGCGACGCGGATCTTTGTCGCTTACGTTTCCGGCCTGTTGACGCTGGCATTGGCCGTCGTGACGGTAGCCGGTATGCTGGCCGCCCCGTGGGTGATTATGGTAACCGCGCCGGGTTTTGCCGATACTGCGGATAAATTCGCGCTGACGACGCAACTGCTGCGGATTACGTTTCCCTATATTCTGCTGATCTCGCTGGCTTCACTGGTTGGCGCCATTCTCAACACCTGGAATCGCTTCTCTATTCCCGCTTTTGCGCCGACATTTCTTAATATCAGCATGATCGGTTTTGCATTATTCGCCGCGCCATACTTTAATCCGCCGGTGCTGGCGTTAGCCTGGGCAGTCACCGTCGGCGGCGTGCTGCAACTGGTGTATCAACTTCCGTATTTGAAAAAGATCGGTATGTTGGTGCTGCCGCGCATTAACTTTCGCGACACCGGGGCGATGCGGGTGGTCAAACAGATGGGGCCGGCGATTTTGGGCGTATCCGTCAGTCAGATCTCCCTTATCATCAATACCATTTTTGCCTCGTTTCTGGCCTCCGGCTCGGTCTCATGGATGTACTATGCCGATCGGTTGATGGAGTTCCCGTCCGGCGTGCTGGGCGTGGCATTGGGGACCATCCTGTTGCCGTCATTGTCGAAAAGCTTTGCCAGCGGCAATCATGATGAGTACTGCCGCCTGATGGACTGGGGGCTGCGTTTGTGCTTTTTACTGGCGTTGCCGAGCGCGGTAGCGTTAGGCATTCTGGCGAAGCCGCTGACGGTCTCGCTGTTTCAGTACGGTAAATTCACCGCCTTTGATGCGGCAATGACGCAGCGGGCGTTAATCGCCTATTCGGTGGGGCTGATTGGCTTGATCGTCGTAAAAGTGCTGGCCCCGGGCTTCTATTCTCGCCAGGATATTAAAACGCCGGTGAAAATCGCCATCGTGACGTTAATCATGACTCAGTTAATGAACCTGGCGTTTATTGGACCGCTGAAACACGCCGGACTGTCGCTCTCTATTGGTCTGGCGGCATGTCTCAATGCGTCGCTGCTGTACTGGCAACTGCGCAAACAGAATATCTTTACGCCACAACCGGGTTGGATGTGGTTCCTGATGCGTCTGATCATTTCCGTACTGGTGATGGCCGCCGTATTGTTCGGCGTGTTGCATATTATGCCGGAGTGGTCGCAAGGGTCGATGTTATGGCGTTTGCTACGTTTGATGGCGGTAGTGATCGCGGGTATCGCGGCCTATTTCGCCGCGCTTGCCGTGCTGGGCTTTAAAGTGAAAGAGTTTGTTCGCCGGACGGCGTAAATTCAGTGCCTGATAGCGCTGTGCTATCAGGCCTACAAGGCATTCAGGCCGGAAAGGCGCAACGTCGCCATCCGGCACTGATTAGATAGAAATTTTTTTACCGCCGCGGTGAGAGACGGAAGTCTGACCGTCAGCCCCGTACAAGGTCGGCTCCTGGTGAGGTTTCAGCACCTCCAGCGCCTGTTGATTACGCTCAATTTGCCCTTCCAGCAGCCAGCCGTTGTGCTGGTTGAGGTCGCGAAGATGCTGCGTTTTTTCGGTAATCGCCTGCCAGCGCTCTGCAATGTCATCGTTTGCGCTACGCTGCGCGTTCTGCTCCAGACGGCGCTGTTGTTCCAGATAATCCAGCGTCGCCAGCAACGAGCTTTTTTCTTCTGTAATACGCTGTAGCTGGCTGCCGTTAATCTGGCCTACGGAAAGCTGTTGTTGCTCGGCGTCCATCACCGTCTTCAGGTCATTCAGGACGGTGGTCATCTGGTCAAGTATTTCTGACAAACGAGTCATACGCTTATTTACTCTGTAAGTAGCTCTGCGCCTCGCGAATGAGCGAGTCTGCTATTTTTCCCGTATCCATTTTTAACTCACCGTTACGGATAGCTGTTTTTAATGCTTCGACGCGTTCCATATTAATGTCGCTGACGCCTGGCTGCATGAGCTTCGCTTGCGCGTCGCTTAACGTTACGCTGGCGCTCGTCGCGGCGGACGTTTTTTCCTGACGCGTTTTTTGTACCGGCGTATCGCTGGTTTCGCGCGTCTGGACAGTGCTAACGGGTTTCAAAGGTGAGGTACGGTCAATGCTCATTTATTTATCCTCATCGAGGGTTACGTTGTAGCGGCCAGCTACCATCATGGTTGAATATCTCATCGGCAGCCGCGACAAAATCTTTACACAATTATAGGTTAATAAGAATATTCCCATCAGAATCGACGGTTCCACTCACGATTTGACCCGATGTCATGCGCACGCGCGCATTTTGCGCGACGGCGGCATTATTCATCGCCTGACCTTCCGCATTGACGCTAAACCCCTCGCCATTGGCGATGACCTGTACTCGTTGCCCCGCTTTGACGCGCCAGGCCTGACGTATCATCGTAAGCTGTACCGGCTGCCCAGGAGCGAGATCGCGCAAACTGACGGCATCCTGAATCTGACGGATATCCAGTACCGTCCGCGGCGGTAACTGATCCAGCCTGCCACGTTTTAGCGTGACGTTGGCCGGCGTCAATTTTCCGCCGCGCGCGACGGGCGCGGCAACGGCGACATAATTGCCGGTCGCTTGCACATTCACCTGCAAATAACGTTTTTCATTGGCGCAGCGCGCCACCACATTGACGTTGCCCCACAGCTTCGCGCTGCCCGTCATGCTGAAGGCTGGCTGCTCGCAGCTCGGCAGCAGATTAGGCGATGAACGGAGCGTGACAACCACCTCATCGCTGAAGCCAGCCAGACGCTGGGAAAACCACGTGGTCAATTGGGCGTTGATGTCCTGCGCCATTGTCAGGGGGCTGAACAGCAAAGCCGCCACGGCGAATCCTCGTTTTAACGTTTGCATGGTACTTCCCCCTGGTTGATGTCATGACAGGATTCTACCCGTGTGAAGCAAGCATCAACGCAATAAATAGCGACGCATTTTGCGTTTATTCCGGCGATAACGCGCGCGTGAAGGCATTTAAGCTGTCGGCTGAATTTTGCCATTTGCGGAGGAGATATGCTCGACAGGCTCGATGCCGCCTTACGATTTCAGCAGGAAGCGCTAAATCTGCGCGCGCAACGTCAGGAAATATTAGCGGCGAATATCGCCAATGCCGATACGCCGGGGTATCAGGCGCGCGATATTGATTTTGCCAGTGAGTTAAAAAAGGTGATGGTGCGTGGACGGGAAGAAACCGGCGGCGTCGCGTTAACGTTGACTTCCTCTCACCACATTCCCGCCCAGGCGGTCTCTTCTCCCGCAGTGGATCTGCTTTACCGCGTACCCGATCAGCCTTCTTTGGATGGTAACACCGTAGATATGGACAGGGAACGTACGCAGTTTGCGGATAACAGTCTCAAATATCAGATGGGGCTTACCGTTCTGGGTAGCCAACTCAAAGGCATGATGAATGTGCTACAGGGAGGAAACTAATTCGTGGCGCTGTTAAACATTTTTGATATTGCCGGATCGGCGCTTGCCGCGCAGTCCAAGCGGTTGAACGTTGCGGCCAGTAACTTGGCGAATGCGGATAGCGTCACCGGCCCGGACGGACAGCCTTATCGCGCCAAACAGGTGGTTTTTCAGGTGGACGCCGCGCCGGGTCAAGCCACTGGCGGGGTAAAGGTCGCCAGCGTGATTGAAAGTCAGGCACCGGAAAAGCTGGTTTATGAGCCAGGCAATCCGCTGGCGGACGCTAATGGTTACGTCAAAATGCCCAACGTCGATGTGGTCGGCGAAATGGTTAACACGATGTCAGCCTCGCGCAGCTATCAGGCAAATATCGAAGTCCTGAATACCGTAAAAAGCATGATGCTTAAAACGCTGACATTAGGCCAGTAAAGGAGGCGCGTATGTCTATTGCCGTAAATATGAATGACCCGACCAACACGGGCGTCAAAACGACGACCGGCAGCGGGTCGATGACCGGAAGCAACGCTGCCGATCTGCAAAGCAGTTTCCTGACCTTACTGGTCGCGCAATTGAAGAACCAGGACCCGACTAACCCATTACAAAATAATGAGTTAACGACACAGTTGGCGCAAATCAGTACCGTGAGCGGCATTGAAAAACTGAATACGACGCTGGGGGCTATTTCCGGGCAAATCGATAATAGTCAGTCCCTACAGGCGACCACGCTGATTGGGCATGGCGTTATGGTGCCTGGCACCACAATTCTGGCGGGTAAAGGCGCGGAAGAAGGGGCCGTGACGTCCACGACGCCGTTTGGCGTGGAATTGCAACAGCCTGCGGACAAAGTGACGGCAACCATTACCGATAAAGATGGCCGGGTGGTACGGACGCTGGAGATCGGTGAGCTGCGAGCCGGGGTACACACCTTTACCTGGGATGGTAAGCAAACGGACGGAACAACGGTACCGAATGGTTCTTACAACATTGCGATTACCGCCAGCAATGGCGGGACGCAACTGGTGGCGCAGCCGCTGCAATTCGCTCTGGTACAGGGCGTGACGAAGGGCAGTAACGGCAACCTGTTGGATCTGGGTACCTACGGCACCACCACACTCGACGAAGTTCGGCAAATAATCTAAGCCCTTACACTTATCAGGAGTCAGTCATGTCTTTTTCTCAAGCGGTTAGCGGCCTGAACGCTGCGGCCACCAACCTTGATGTTATCGGTAATAACATCGCCAACTCCGCCACCTATGGCTTTAAGTCCGGTACGGCATCATTTGCCGATATGTTCGCCGGTTCCAAAGTGGGGTTGGGCGTAAAAGTGGCGGGGATTACCCAGGATTTTACCGACGGTACGACAACGAACACCGGGCGCGGGCTGGATGTCGCGATTAGCCAGAACGGTTTTTTCCGCCTGGTAGACAGCAACGGTTCCGTGTTCTATAGCCGCAACGGCCAGTTCAAACTGGACGAGAACCGTAACCTGGTCAATATGCAGGGGATGCAGTTGACCGGCTATCCGGCCACCGGTACGCCGCCGACCATTCAGCAGGGGGCGAATCCTGCGCCGATCACCATTCCGAACACGCTGATGGCGGCGAAATCGACCACCACCGCGTCAATGCAGATCAACCTGAACTCAACGGACCCTGTACCGTCTAAAACGCCCTTTAGCGTGAGTGATGCGGATTCGTATAACAAAAAAGGCACCGTCACCGTTTATGACAGTCAGGGTAATGCCCATGACATGAACGTCTATTTTGTGAAAACCAAAGATAATGAATGGGCCGTGTACACCCATGACAGCAGCGATCCTGCAGCCACAGCGCCAACAACGGCGTCCACTACGCTGAAATTCAATGAAAACGGGATTCTGGAGTCTGGCGGTACGGTGAACATCACCACCGGTACGATTAATGGCGCGACAGCGGCCACCTTCTCCCTCAGCTTCCTTAACTCCATGCAGCAGAACACCGGGGCTAACAACATCGTCGCCACCAATCAGAACGGCTATAAGCCGGGCGACCTGGTGAGCTACCAGATTAACAACGACGGCACCGTAGTTGGCAACTATTCCAACGAGCAGGAGCAGGTGCTGGGGCAGATAGTGCTGGCTAACTTCGCCAACAACGAAGGTCTGGCATCCCAGGGCGATAACGTCTGGGCGGCGACGCAGGCCTCCGGGGTAGCGCTGCTGGGGACTGCCGGTTCCGGCAACTTCGGTAAGCTGACGAACGGCGCGCTGGAAGCCTCTAACGTGGATTTGAGTAAAGAGCTGGTGAATATGATTGTCGCGCAGCGTAACTACCAGTCGAATGCGCAGACCATCAAAACCCAGGACCAGATCCTCAATACGCTGGTTAACCTGCGCTAAGCGCCTGACGGGATAGCTTAATGGATCACGCAATTTATACCGCCATGGGGGCTGCCAGCCAGACGCTTAACCAGCAGGCGGTAACGGCCAGCAACCTGGCTAATGCCTCAACGCCGGGCTTTCGCGCGCAGCTTAACGTGCTACGCGCGGTGCCCGTTGATGGCCTCTCTTTAGCGACGCGCACGCTGGTTACGGCGTCGACGCCGGGGGCGGATATGACCCCGGGTCAGTTGGACTACACCTCCCGCCCACTGGATGTCGCGTTACAGCAGGACGGCTGGCTGGTGGTGCAAGCGGCGGATGGCGCTGAAGGATATACCCGTAACGGGAATATCCAGGTGGGCCCGACCGGGCAGTTAACCATTCAGGGACATCCGGTTATCGGCGAAGGCGGCCCGATCACCGTTCCTGAAGGGGCGGAAATCACCATTGCGGCAGACGGCACGATCTCCGCGCTCAATCCCGGCGACCCGCCAAACACGGTGGCGCCCGTTGGGCGACTGAAGCTGGTCAAAGCGGAAGGCAATGAGGTGCAGCGGAGCGATGACGGTTTATTCCGCCTTACCGCCGAGGCACAGGCTGAACGCGGGGCGGTACTGGCCGCCGACCCGTCAATTCGCATTATGTCGGGCGTGCTGGAGGGCAGTAACGTCAAGCCGGTTGAAGCCATGACCGACATGATCGCCAACGCACGTCGTTTTGAAATGCAGATGAAGGTTATCACCAGCGTAGATGAGAACGAAGGGCGAGCTAACCAACTGCTGTCGATGAGTTAATACAGGACATTTTATGATCAGTTCATTATGGATCGCCAAAACCGGTCTGGACGCGCAGCAAACCAATATGGATGTGATTGCCAATAACCTGGCAAACGTCAGCACCAATGGTTTTAAGCGTCAGCGCGCGGTATTTGAAGATCTGTTGTATCAGACCATCCGCCAGCCGGGCGCGCAGTCGTCCGAGCAGACGACGCTGCCTTCCGGGCTGCAAATCGGTACCGGCGTGCGTCCGGTCGCCACGGAGCGTCTGCACAGTCAGGGGAACCTGTCGCAGACCAACAACAGTAAAGATGTGGCGATTAAAGGGCAGGGCTTTTTCCAGGTCATGCTGCCGGACGGTACGTCTGCCTATACCCGCGACGGCTCTTTCCAGGTGGATCAGAATGGTCAACTGGTGACGGCGGGCGGTTTTCAGGTGCAGCCGGCAATCACCATTCCGGCCAACGCGTTAAGCATCACGATTGGCCGCGACGGCGTGGTCAGCGTTACCCAGCAGGGGCAGGCCGCGCCGGTTCAGGTCGGGCAGCTTAACCTGACCACCTTTATGAACGACACCGGGCTGGAAAGCATCGGCGAGAACCTCTATATCGAAACGCAATCGTCCGGCGCGCCGAACGAAAGCACGCCGGGGCTCAACGGCGCGGGGTTGTTGTATCAAGGGTATGTCGAAACGTCGAACGTTAACGTGGCGGAAGAGCTGGTGAACATGATTCAGGTTCAACGCGCCTATGAAATTAACAGTAAAGCAGTATCGACGACCGATCAGATGCTGCAGAAACTGACGCAACTCTAAGGGGCCGCCGGTGGGGATACGCCACCGGCTCCCTGATTTTGAAGATGAAGGTAATGCAAAAATACGCGCTTCACGCTTACCCAGTTATGGCCCTGATGGTCGCGACGCTGACAGGATGCGCCTGGATACCCGCTAAACCGCTCGTGCAGGGGGCGACCACGGCGCAGCCGATACCTGGCCCGGTACCGGTGGCGAATGGCTCCATATTTCAGTCTGCGCAGCCGATTAATTATGGCTATCAGCCGCTTTTTGAAGATCGTCGACCGCGTAATATCGGCGATACGCTCACGATTGTGTTACAGGAAAACGTCAGCGCCAGTAAAAGCTCGTCGGCAAATGCCAGTCGCGACGGCAAAACCAGCTTTGGTTTTGATACGGTACCGCGTTATCTGCAGGGATTATTCGGTAATTCCCGCGCGGATATGGAGGCCTCCGGCGGCAACTCTTTTAATGGTAAAGGCGGCGCGAATGCCAGCAATACCTTTAGCGGCACGCTGACCGTGACCGTCGATCAGGTTCTGGCCAATGGCAATTTACACGTCGTGGGGGAAAAACAGATCGCGATTAATCAGGGAACGGAATTCATCCGCTTCTCCGGCGTGGTAAATCCACGCACCATCAGCGGCAGCAACTCCGTTCCCTCGACACAAGTGGCGGATGCGCGGATTGAATATGTCGGGAACGGCTATATTAACGAAGCGCAAAATATGGGCTGGCTGCAACGTTTCTTCCTTAATTTGTCGCCGATGTAAGCGAGGTGTATGTGTTTAAAGCTCTTGCAGGAATCGTTCTGGCACTGGTTGCCACTCTGGCGCACGCCGAGCGTATCCGGGATCTGACCAGTGTCCAGGGGGTACGGGAAAACTCGCTGATCGGCTACGGGCTGGTGGTCGGGCTGGACGGTACGGGCGACCAGACGACCCAGACGCCATTTACCACCCAGACGCTGAATAACATGCTGTCACAACTGGGGATTACGGTCCCCACTGGCACCAACATGCAGTTGAAAAACGTGGCGGCGGTGATGGTGACGGCGTCGTATCCGCCTTTTGCGCGACAGGGACAAACGATCGATGTCGTCGTTTCCTCAATGGGGAACGCTAAAAGTCTGCGTGGCGGGACGTTATTAATGACGCCGTTAAAAGGGGTGGACAGCCAGGTGTATGCTCTGGCGCAGGGCAATATTCTGGTCGGCGGCGCAGGCGCTTCCGCAGGCGGCAGTAGCGTGCAGGTTAACCAGCTTAATGGCGGGCGCATCACTAATGGCGCGATTATCGAACGCGAGTTGCCGACTCAGTTCGGCGCTGGCAACACCATTAATCTGCAATTGAACGACGAAGATTTTACGATGGCGCAGCAAATTACCGATGCCATCAACCGCGCCCGCGGTTACGGCAGCGCCACTGCGCTTGATGCGCGAACGGTACAGGTACGCGTGCCCAGCGGCAACAGCTCGCAGGTGCGTTTTCTGGCGGACATTCAAAATATGGAAGTCAACGTGACGCCGCAGGATGCAAAAGTCGTGATCAACTCGCGTACCGGTTCGGTGGTCATGAATCGGGAAGTCACGCTGGATAGCTGCGCTGTGGCGCAGGGCAATTTGTCAGTGACAGTCAATCGCCAGCTCAACGTCAACCAGCCGAATACGCCATTTGGCGGCGGGCAGACCGTAGTGACGCCACAGACTCAGATAGATTTGCGTCAGAGCGGCGGATCGCTACAGAGCGTGCGTTCCAGCGCCAATCTGAACAGCGTAGTGCGCGCGCTGAATGCGCTTGGCGCGACGCCGATGGACCTGATGTCGATTTTGCAGTCCATGCAGAGCGCGGGCTGTCTACGCGCCAAACTGGAAATCATCTGATGATCGGAGACGGTAAATTGCTGGCCAGCGCGGCCTGGGATGCGCAATCTCTGAACGAACTGAAAGCGAAAGCGGGCCAGGACCCGGCGGCGAATATCCGTCCTGTGGCCCGTCAGGTGGAAGGGATGTTTGTTCAGATGATGCTGAAAAGTATGCGCGAGGCTTTACCCAAAGATGGTTTATTCAGCAGCGATCAGACGCGTCTGTATACCAGCATGTATGACCAGCAGATCGCCCAGCAGATGACCGCCGGCAAGGGACTGGGGCTGGCGGATATGATGGTTAAACAGATGACCAGCGGGCAGACGATGCCTGCGGATGACGCGCCGCAAGTACCGCTTAAATTCTCCCTGGAGACGGTAAACAGCTATCAAAATCAGGCGCTGACCCAACTGGTGCGCAAAGCCATCCCGAAAACGCCGGAGAGCAGCGATGCGCCACTCTCCGGCGACAGTAAAGACTTTCTGGCCCAGCTTTCGCTCCCGGCGAGGCTGGCCAGCGAACAAAGCGGGGTGCCGCATCATCTGATTCTGGCGCAGGCGGCGCTGGAGTCGGGCTGGGGGCAACGGCAAATCCTGCGGGAGAATGGCGAACCCAGCTATAACGTATTTGGCGTGAAAGCGACCGCCAGTTGGAAAGGGCCGGTGACGGAAATCACCACCACTGAATACGAAAATGGCGAAGCGAAAAAAGTGAAAGCGAAATTCCGCGTCTATAGCTCGTATCTGGAGGCGTTATCGGATTATGTCGCGCTGTTAACGCGTAACCCACGCTACGCTGCCGTGACCACTGCCGCCACGGCAGAGCAGGGCGCAGTGGCCCTGCAAAACGCCGGATACGCCACTGACCCGAATTACGCGCGTAAATTGACCAGCATGATTCAGCAGTTGAAAGCGATGAGTGAAAAGGTCAGCAAAACCTACAGCGCGAATCTCGACAATCTCTTTTAAATTGCTCAAGTCCACGTAGTCGCTGCCGATAACAACGAGTATTGAAGGATTAAAAGGAACCATCATGTCCAGCTTGATTAATCACGCCATGAGCGGACTTAACGCCGCGCAGGCCGCGTTAAATACGGTCAGTAATAACATCAACAATTATAACGTTGCGGGTTATACCCGGCAGACAACTATTCTGGCGCAGGCAAACAGTACGTTAGGGGCTGGCGGCTGGATAGGTAATGGCGTTTACGTTTCAGGCGTACAGCGCGAATATGATGCGTTTATCACTAATCAGCTACGCGGCGCGCAAAATCAGAGCAGCGGCTTAACCACGCGCTATGAACAAATGTCGAAAATCGACAACCTGCTGGCCGATAAATCCAGCTCACTGTCTGGTTCGTTGCAGAGTTTTTTTACCAGCCTGCAAACGTTAGTCAGTAATGCGGAAGATCCTGCGGCGCGTCAGGCGCTGATTGGTAAAGCGGAAGGGCTGGTAAACCAGTTCAAAACCACCGATCAGTATCTGCGCGATCAGGATAAACAGGTCAATATCGCGATTGGCTCCAGCGTGGCGCAAATCAACAATTACGCGAAGCAGATAGCTAACCTGAACGATCAAATCTCCCGTATGACGGGCGTAGGCGCGGGCGCATCGCCGAACGACCTGCTCGATCAGCGTGATCAGTTGGTCAGCGAGCTTAACAAGATCGTTGGCGTCGAGGTGAGCGTACAGGACGGCGGCACCTATAACCTGACGATGGCCAATGGCTATACGCTGGTGCAGGGGTCGACGGCGCGTCAGTTGGCGGCGGTTCCCTCCAGCGCCGACCCGACGCGAACGACTGTCGCTTATGTCGATGAGGCTGCCGGTAACATCGAAATTCCGGAAAAGTTGCTGAACACCGGTTCGCTCGGCGGGCTACTGACGTTCCGTTCTCAGGATCTGGATCAGACTCGTAATACGCTGGGCCAGTTGGCGTTGGCGTTTGCCGATGCGTTTAACGCGCAGCATACCAAAGGTTATGACGCCGACGGCAATAAAGGAAAAGACTTCTTTAGCATTGGCTCGCCGGTGGTATATAGCAACAGTAATAATGCCGATAAAACGGTATCGCTAACCGCTAAGGTGGTCGACAGCACGAAGGTTCAGGCGACGGATTATAAGATTGTTTTTGACGGTACAGACTGGCAGGTTACTCGCACTGCGGATAACACCACCTTCACGGCGACAAAAGATGCTGACGGAAAACTGGAGATTGACGGTCTGAAAGTGACGGTAGGGACCGGCGCACAGAAAAACGACAGTTTTCTTCTCAAGCCGGTCAGCAATGCTATCGTCGACATGAACGTTAAAGTGACAAATGAAGCCGAGATTGCGATGGCTTCTGAGTCAAAACTCGATCCTGATGTGGATACCGGCGACAGCGATAACCGCAATGGTCAGGCATTGCTGGACTTACAAAACAGCAATGTAGTGGGCGGCAACAAAACCTTTAACGATGCTTATGCCACGTTGGTCAGCGATGTGGGTAACAAAACGTCAACGCTGAAAACCAGCAGCACCACGCAGGCGAATGTGGTTAAACAGCTTTATAAACAGCAACAGTCGGTTTCCGGCGTTAACCTCGACGAAGAGTACGGCAATTTGCAGCGTTATCAGCAGTATTATCTGGCGAATGCGCAAGTATTGCAGACCGCGAATGCGCTGTTTGATGCGTTACTGAATATTCGCTAAAGGAGAAGGATGACATGCGTATCAGTACCCAGATGATGTACGAACAAAATATGAGCGGCATCACTAATTCTCAGGCCGAATGGATGAAGCTGGGCGAGCAGATGTCTACCGGTAAGCGCGTTACCAACCCATCTGACGATCCGATCGCCGCGTCGCAGGCGGTAGTACTCTCTCAGGCGCAGGCGCAGAATAGCCAGTACGCCCTGGCGCGTACGTTTGCCACCCAAAAAGTGTCGCTGGAAGAAAGCGTACTCAGTCAGGTGACGACGGCGATTCAAACCGCGCAGGAAAAAATCGTCTATGCCGGAAACGGCACGTTAAGCGACGATGACCGCGCGTCGCTGGCGACGGATTTACAGGGCATCCGCGATCAGCTGATGAACCTGGCAAACAGCACTGACGGCAATGGTCGCTATATCTTTGCCGGGTATAAAACGGAAGCAGCGCCATTCGACCAGGCGACAGGTGGTTATCATGGCGGCGAGAAAAGTGTTACCCAGCAGGTGGATTCCGCACGCACGATGGTAATTGGCCATACGGGAGCGCAAATTTTTAATAGCATCACCAGCAATGCGGTGCCGGAACCGGATGGCTCGGACTCCGAAAAGAATCTGTTTGTCATGCTCGATACGGCAATTGCCGCACTTAAGACCCCGGTGGAAGGCAATGACGTGGAAAAAGAAAAGGCCGCTGCCGCCATTGATAAAACCAATCGCGGCTTAAAAAATTCGCTTAATAACGTCCTGACCGTTCGTGCGGAACTGGGAACGCAACTGAGCGAACTCAGTACGCTGGATTCACTGGGAAGCGACCGTGCGCTGGGACAGAAGCTGCAGATGAGCAACCTGGTAGATGTGGACTGGAACTCGGTCATCTCCTCCTACGTCATGCAACAGGCGGCATTACAGGCGTCCTATAAAACGTTTACCGACATGCAGGGAATGTCGCTTTTCCAGTTGAACCGGTAACGCCTCTTTTTGAAACATATCACGAAACTGGATATGTTTTGTCTGCCCGCGCCATCCACCCCGGCGCGGGCATTTTTTTTAGTCGTCATTGAGTTAGTGGTCATATTGTCGCGCCCGTAGCGACGCCATCCGTACGTATTATCCCGCCCAATCTCATAAACGCCTGGAGTGACTAAAAGACGCCATGGGGTGAAGCATCGCCCTGTAAGGGGCATAAAAAAGCCGACCTGGCGGTCGGCTTTGTATCAGCATTTACATCATTCTACCGGCTGTGGGCGTGTCGCCGGGGCGCTGGCGACACGTGTGGCGCTGTGTCCGCCTGCTGCGCCTTTACCTTCAAAGTGGAAGGAAGGACGCTGCCAGTCGCTATGGTGCGGGGTTTCCGGCACATATTCCGGCGCTGGCGCACGCGTCATCGGCGCGCTGGCGTGGTTGTGATCGTCAACACAGACAACGTCCTGCGGCTTTTCCACCACCTGGGCCGGTGCGATAACGGTTTCTTCTGCCGTGTGCTCCACAACAGCCGCTTCCGCTTTTGTCTCTTCTTCTGGCTCGACAACGACAACATCAGCTACGTTTTCAGCCACCGTAATGGACGCGTCGGCGGTTTCTGCTACCGGTTCGGCGTCAGCAATAACCTCTTGCGCCACCGGCGTATCGCTTTCGGCAATCAGTTGCGGCTGTTCATCAACCGGCGCGGCAATCACTTCCGGATGCGTTGTCTCGACCTCGACGACTTCCGGCACCTGTGGTTCGGCGACAGTCTGCGGCTCAACGGCAACGTTTTCTACCGCCTGTACCGACGCTTGTGGTTCTAACGCTACGGTCGCAGCGATAACCTGCGGTTCAGCGACAACCGGTTGTGGCAGCGCCAGATCTGCTTCACGCTGCTCTTCAACAACCTGCGTTTCCTGAGGACGGACAATCGGGTAGCGGATCCAGACTTTACCGGACGCCATTTCCGGCGACGCGCAGGCGACGGTTAACGGCATCGGCGATTGTGTCGGGTAGCGCTCGTCACGATAGCGACGACGACGCTGACCGCTAACGCGCAGGTGGCGCGGAGAACGGCGGGAGCGACGCGGCATACCAGTATTATCGCGAGGTTCTACGCTATCATCCTGCTCCGGCGCGATATCGGCAATGACAGGTAAATCAACTTTCGCCAATTCGGTACGCGGCGCTGGAACGGGCTGTTCAACGTTTTCAACCGGGCGTGGTTCGTCGACGACGACTGGCGTATCAACCGTTTCAACCACTGCGCTGTTGGTAAAGCGGACTTTCTGATTAAGCTGACGCTGCTTGCGGCGCGGCTGAACCTGCTGAACGCGTTCTTCCTGCTCGGTCTCCTGGACAGGCAGTTCTTCGCGGTTAAGCGCTTTTACTTCCTGCTGCGCCTGGCGTTTGTCATCATTGCGGCGGCGGCTGCGTTCGCGACGCGGCGTCTGTTGCTGCTCATCGCCGGTTTTCACTTTTTCCGCCGTTTCCTGCTGGCGGGTATCGCGCGCTTCCGCATTTTGCTGCTGCGCCTGGCGACGGTTACGACGATTATCGTCGCGGCTCTCGCCGCCGTCACGTCCGGCACGGTTATCACGGGTGTCGCGGCGTTCGTTACGATCGCGACGGTTGTTCTGCCGTGGCTTGCGACGATCCTGCTGACGCTCCGCTTTTTCTTCCGCTTTCGGCGCGGCTGTTTCGACGGCTTTCGTTTCTTCACCGCTGAACAGTTGTTTCAGCGCGTTTAGGAAGCGGCTAAACAGACCCGGCTGGGCAGGCTGCGCGGCGGCAACATTATCCTTTTTCGCCGTGGCGACGCTAACCGCCGGTTCGACAGGCGTCGGCGCCGGAGGCACATCTGGCATAGCGAATGTCGCCAGCGCAGGCTGTTCCGGGCGTTTACGCTCGGCGTACTCTTCTTCAGAAGGCAGCGCCATCGCTTCTTCGTGCAGCTTCGGCAGCATGTAGCTCAGGGTCGGCGTTTCTTCCCCTTTGCGTACGCGCAGCACGGAATAGTGCGGCGTTTCCATCTGATCGTTCGGGACGATGACACAGCGGACGCCATCCTGACGCGTCTCAATAGCGTTAACTGCCGTCCGTTTTTCGTTAAGCAGATAAGAGGCGATCGGCACCGGAACAATGGCATGGACTTCCTGCGTATTCTCTTTCAGCGCTTCTTCTTCAATCAGGCGCAGAATGGACAGCGACAGAGATTCGTTATCGCGCACGGTGCCGGTACCGCTACAGCGCGGACACACGTGATGACTGGATTCGCCCAGCGACGGGCTCAGGCGCTGACGCGACATTTCGAGCAGGCCGAAGCGGGAAATATGGCTAATCTGAATACGCGCCCGGTCCTGACGCACCGCTTCACGCAGACGGTTTTCTACCGCGCGCTGGTGACGTACCGGCGTCATATCGATAAAGTCGATAACGATCAGGCCGCCCAGGTCGCGCAGACGCAACTGGCGGGCAATCTCATCGGCCGCTTCCAGGTTGGTATTAAACGCCGTTTCTTCGATATCGCCGCCGCGAGTCGCGCGGGCGGAGTTGATATCGATGGCGGTTAACGCTTCGGTACTGTCAATGACGATGGAGCCGCCGGAGGGCAGGCGCACTTCACGCTGGAACGCTGACTCGATCTGCGATTCGATCTGGTAATGGCTGAACAACGGGATTTCACCGGTGTACAGCTTAATTTTGCTGCTAAAATCCGGGCGGCCCAACGCGGCGATATGCTGACGCGCCATTTCCATCACTTTGGGATTGTCGATCAGGATTTCACCGATATCCTGACGCAAATAGTCGCGAAACGCGCGTACGATGACGTTGCTTTCCTGATGGATCAGGAACGGCGCGGGACGGCTTTCAGCGGCTTTCTGAATGGCTTCCCAGTGTTTCAGGCGGAAGCTTAAATCCCACTGCAACGCTTCGGCGGATTTACCCACGCCTGCGGTACGCACGATAAGCCCCATTCCTTCAGGAAGTTCCAGGCTGGCCAGCGCTTCTTTTAACTCGGTACGATCGTCGCCTTCAATGCGACGGGAAATACCACCCGCGCGCGGGTTATTCGGCATCAGCACCAGGTAGCTGCCCGCCAGACTGATAAAGGTGGTTAACGCCGCGCCTTTGTTGCCGCGCTCTTCTTTATCGATTTGAACAATGACTTCCTGGCCTTCGCGTAACACGTCTTTAATGTTCGGGCGACCATGAGCGCTGTAGTTAGCGGGGAAATATTCGCGGGCAATTTCTTTTAACGGGAGGAAACCGTGGCGTTCTGCGCCGTAATCAACAAAAGCCGCTTCCAGGCTCGGTTCAATACGGGTAATTTTGCCTTTGTAGATGTTCGCTTTTTTCTGCTCGTGTCCGGGGCTTTCTATATCCAGATCGTACAGACGCTGCCCATCTACAAGGGCGACGCGCAACTCTTCCTGCTGAGTCGCGTTGATTAACATTCTTTTCATCGTAACTTACTCATTATTCTTACGTTGACGACTAAGCTGCGGGCATGGTGACGCCTTACCGGGCATGAACCGATGGCCTCGTGACTATTTCGCGTCGCCAACCTCACGGTTATCGTCAGCTCAAAGAGGCGCAGAGTGTCGGTTGCCTGTATTTCATACGGAAACACAGCGCAATTATCAGGGAAGCAGCCTGGGCATTACTCTCCAGAGAAGATCCTATCTACCGGTAAGGACTGCAACCCGCAGCCCGCTAACTGTCTGAAAAATCAATACGTCTTACGCCATTGCTGCGTTGATGATCGGTCAGACAAAATGGGTTATTCCGCTAAACTTTTTGTTTTAACAAGTTTCGGTGCGGAAACCGCATCATTATTCCACTGCTAACCTTGTTATAGCAAGATGACTTTTACCATTTATCACCCGCTTACTCACAGTTTTTTCACCAGCGCGAGCCAATCGCTTTAATAACCAGCAAAACCGCAGTGAAAAATGTTCATCCACTGGCGTAGACGTCTCTATAAGCATAGAAAAATGTGTGGCGCGAATCTCACAGGCTATTTAGAATCGCCCCCCATGAAAACAGAAACGCCATCCGTAAAAATTGTTGCCATCGCCGCTGACGAAGCGGGGCAACGCATTGATAACTTTTTGCGCACCCAACTGAAAGGGGTACCAAAAAGTATGATTTATCGCATCTTGCGTAAAGGCGAGGTGCGGGTGAACAAAAAACGCATTAAACCGGAATACAAACTGGAAGCGGGCGATGAAGTCCGCATTCCGCCGGTTCGCGTTGCTGAACGCGAAGAAGAGGCCGTGTCGCCGCATTTGCAAAAAGTGGCGGCCTTGGCGGACGTCATTTTGTATGAAGACGACCATATTCTGGTGCTGAATAAGCCTTCCGGCACCGCCGTACACGGCGGGAGTGGGTTAAGTTTTGGCGTCATCGAAGGGCTGCGGGCGTTGCGTCCGGAAGCGCGATTCCTGGAACTGGTGCATCGTCTTGACCGCGATACTTCCGGCGTGCTGTTGGTGGCAAAAAAACGTTCCGCGCTGCGTTCGCTGCATGAGCAACTGCGCGAAAAGGGAATGCAGAAAGATTATCTGGCGCTGGTGCGCGGCCAGTGGCAATCGCACGTTAAAACCGTACAGGCGCCATTATTAAAGAACATTCTGCAAAGCGGCGAACGCATTGTTCGCGTGAGCCAGGAAGGCAAACCGTCAGAAACGCGCTTCAAGGTGGAAGAGCGCTATGCCTTCGCCACGCTGGTGCGCTGTAGCCCGGTCACGGGCCGTACGCATCAGATTCGCGTACATACCCAATATGCCGGTCACCCTATTGCGTTCGACGATCGCTACGGCGACCGTGAGTTTGATCAACAGCTTACCGAAGCGGGAACCGGACTTAAACGTCTCTTTCTGCACGCCGCGGCGTTGAAGTTCACGCATCCGGGAACGGGCGAAGTCATGCGCATTGAAGCGCCAATGGATAACGCCCTGAAGCGCTGTCTGCAGGTGCTGCGTAACGCAAAATAGTTCCTCTTTCGGGCAGGTTATCTGCCCGAATCTCACTTTTCTCATAATATTTTTGTTTTGCTGTATCCGACGCATTTTTACCGTTGTGCACTGTTTATTCTTGCGATCCGGATTTCGGCGTGTTTAAGGACGAACAGATGGCCAATACTAGCTGGATGCGCTCATTTACTCAGCGTTGGGGAAAATACGTTATCGTGCCGCTCGTGATCGCGATGCTGACCGGTTGCGAAGGAAAGGGCGATAGTTCACGACGGGCTTTCGTTGAGTATTTGAATACGCAAATCATTACGTCTCCCGTGGTGGGCGTCTGTGAGTTGACGCCAGCCCAACGTCAGGCTTTTGGTCATTACGCCGATGACTACGATGTACTATTAGCTGCCTACGGGCAAATCTTTGCTGTGGTGTATGAGACCGGCCAGGAGGATAAGATCACCGGTGTTATTCAGTCTGAGCGTGATAATCTGGTTTTCCTGAACGAGCTACGTGTGGCTCGCGACGTAAACAATCGATTTATCCTTCGGTTGAAAAATGTGAGTAGTGAAAACAGAAAAAAACATTCTGCTTTAAAGTTCCCCTCTGATGTGAAGCTTGTCTTTGACGCTGCGTGGAATAAAACCGTAACACCGCTGGATGAGACGATGACTCGCTATTATTTTCTGCGCGGAAAGCGGCTCGACCAACTGGTCGCAATGGGCGAGTTTCTGCAAAAACAGGGAAATAAAGTCCGCTTTGAAACGAATGGAAAAGCGGTTTTTGCCGACCTGGCAGCAAAAGAACACTTTCAGGATCAACAATTTAATTTTTTCATTACGCAGAATGATATAAACCATCTTACTCAGCAGATGGTTGAATTTATAAATAGTCAACAAGATGCGGCTGATGCTGGCGGCGTTAATTAAAGGAATGTGTCGTGAGGTGAAGCAATGTTAGGGGGGCGTAAACTCATCGCGAGATGGAATTTAACGAGTCGCAAGGGGAAGGTTTCAGGACAGTAAACGTTCTGAGAGTTGCTCGCGAGAATAAGTTCGTAAGCCGCTTTTGACGCCGTAGAGCGCGTCAGGCGAGTATTGAGAACACGTGTTTTTACAAAACTGAACTGAGATGGGGAATTCATTAACGCGCACGTATACCGCTGTTGATACCCTATGGGATAAAACGCACCGTACATCAGTTCGTAATGCCAATGCTTTTTTTCTGGTCGGTGAATGGATTGACCAGGAAACGGGCCCGCACGAAGAGAGTGAAGATCGGCAGGCGCTAAATTGTTCACAACAAGCGCTTTCCAGTTGGTTAGAACTGGAAGCGGTCGAAACTGCTCCCCTATAAACGGGAGATAGCTACCAACACGTGCAGAAACGGCTTTTAGCGGTATTTGAAAAGCCTACAGAGTAGGCCGTTTACTGCTGTAGCGGGTTAAAGCCCTCCCGTCGCAGCATCTGGCACAGGGCAATAAGCGGCAAGCCGATCAGCGTGTTCGGATCGCGACCCTCCAGGCGTTCAAATAATGCAATGCCTAAACCTTCGCTTTTAAAACTTCCCGCGCAGTGCAGCGGATGCTCTTTACGGACATAGTCGTCTATTTCCGCTTCGCTTAAATGGCGAAAATGAACGTCAAAAGGCTCCACTTCGGTTTGTAAGTGCCCGGAGGCGGAGTTATACAGCGCCAGTCCGGTATAAAACGTCACAATATTTCCGCTGGCTTTGGCTAATTGCTGACGCGCTTTTTCTTCCGTCAGCGGTTTGCCGGTGATTTCGCCGTCCAGAACACAAATTTGGTCGGAGCCAATAATCAAATGATTCGGGAAACGCGCGGCGAGCGATTGCGCCTTCGCCTGCGCCAGCCGCAGCACCAACTGACGCGGCGCTTCGCCCGGCATGGGGGTTTCATCAACATCCGGCGCGGCGCATTCGAAAGGAATCGTCAGCTTTTCCAGCAGCGCGCGACGCCAGGGAGAGGTAGACGCAAGGATGAGACGGGGCATATTTTTTCCCTCAGATATAGCGTAATGATGAGAGCCATCTTAAACTATGCTCTTCGGTCTTCAAGCCTGTCATACTGACTCGTCTTGAGCGAAAATAAGTCTGTAACCCGCAATGTGTGCGAATTATTGGCAAAAGGCAACCGCAGGCTGCCTTTTTCTTTGACTATATGACGTTACGAAGTTAATATGCGCGCCCTATGCAAAAGGTAAAATTACCCCTGACTCTTGATCCGGTTCGTACCGCTCAAAAACGCCTTGATTACCAGGGTATCTATACCCCCGATCAGGTTGAGCGCGTTGCCGAGTCTGTAGTCAGTGTGGACAGTGATGTGGAATGCTCCATGTCGTTCGCTATCGATAACCAGCGTCTCGCCGTTTTAACCGGCGATGCGGTCGTTACGGTGTCGCTCGAATGCCAGCGTTGCGGGAAACCGTTTACCCATCAGGTTCACACAACGTATTGTTTTAGCCCTGTCCGTTCCGACGAGCAGGCTGAAGCACTGCCGGAAGCGTATGAGCCGATTGAGGTAAACGAATTCGGCGAAATCGATCTGCTGGCGACGGTTGAAGATGAAATCATCCTCGCCTTGCCGGTAGTTCCGGTGCATGATTCTGAACACTGTGAAGTGTCCGAGGCGGACATGGTCTTTGGCGAACTGCCTGATGAAGCGCAAAAGCCAAACCCATTTGCCGTATTAGCCAGCTTAAAGCGTAAGTAATAGGTCTTCCCCGCGGACGCAGGGATAAACCGTAATTGAGGAGTAAGGTCCATGGCCGTACAACAGAATAAACCAACCCGTTCCAAACGTGGCATGCGTCGTTCCCATGACGCTCTGACCGCAGTCACCAGCCTGTCTGTAGACAAAACTTCTGGTGAAAAACACCTGCGTCACCACATCACTGCCGACGGTTACTACCGCGGCCGTAAGGTCATCGCTAAGTAATCGCGCGATACTCGATGCCTTTTGCATCACAGGCGTGCCTGTGGTGTAAAAGCCGAAGAGTACAAGCGTGATAAAGCTTAGTGAGGATTTCTCCGCGTAAGCGGAGAACACCGAACCAGGCAGCGACGATACCTTGACACGTCTAACCCTGGCGTTAGATGTCATGGGGGGCGATTTTGGTCCTTCCGTGACGGTGCCTGCAGCATTGCAGGCACTGAACGCTAATTCGC
The DNA here is from genome assembly GCF_026247685.1 of Salmonella sp. 2018103. Taxonomy (NCBI): domain Bacteria; kingdom Pseudomonadati; phylum Pseudomonadota; class Gammaproteobacteria; order Enterobacterales; family Enterobacteriaceae; genus Salmonella; species Salmonella sp. 2018103. The sequence continues at coordinate 2,694,546 of NZ_CP111029.1, read as the reverse complement.
AGCTCACTCTTCTTTTAGTCGGGAATCCCGATATTATCACGCCATTACTTGCCAAAGCTGACTTTGAACAACGTTCGCGTCTGCAGATTATCCCTGCACAGTCAGTTATTGCCAGTGATGCCCGGCCTTCGCAGGCGATCCGCGCCAGTCGCGGGACATCCATGCGTGTGGCCCTGGAGCTTGTGAAAGAAGGCCGAGCCGAAGCTTGCGTTAGCGCCGGTAATACCGGGGCGCTGATGGGGCTGGCGAAATTATTGCTCAAGCCTCTTGAGGGGATTGAGCGTCCGGCGTTGGTGACGGTATTACCGCACCAGCAAAAGGGCAAAACGGTAGTGCTTGATTTGGGTGCCAACGTCGACTGCGACAGTACCATGCTGGTGCAGTTTGCCGTGATGGGCGCCGTTTTGGCGGAAGAGGTCGTCGGGATCAAAAATCCCCGCGTGGCGCTACTCAATATCGGGGAAGAAGAAACCAAAGGCCTCGACAGTATTCGCGAAGCCTCTTTAATGTTAAAAACAGTTCCAACCATCAATTACATCGGCTACCTTGAGGCGAATGAGTTACTGACGGGAAAAACTGATGTACTGGTGTGTGACGGCTTTACAGGCAATGTCACACTTAAAACGATGGAGGGGGTTGTCAGAATGTTCCTTTCACTGCTGAAATCACAGGGCGAAGGGAAAAAACGGTCGTGGTGGCTGCTGTTATTAAAACGTTGGTTACAAAAAAGCCTGACGAGGCGATTCAGTCACCTCAACCCCGACCAGTATAATGGCGCCTGTCTGTTAGGATTGCGCGGCACGGTGATAAAAAGTCATGGTGCGGCCAATCAGCGAGCATTTGCAGTCGCGATTGAACAGGCAGTGCAGGCGGTGCAGCGACAAGTTCCTCAGCGAATTGCCGCTCGCCTGGAATCTGTATACCCAGCCGGATTTGAACCGCTGGACGATGGCAAAGGCGTAAACCTGCGGGCGCACAGATAATATCGCTGTCTCCCCGGCGCCGCCAGCGTGCCAGACGTTTACAGGTAACGGTATATAACCGAAAAGTGACTGAGCGTACATGTATACGAAGATTATTGGTACTGGCAGCTATCTGCCCGAACAAGTGCGGACTAACGCCGATCTGGAAAAAATGGTGGAGACCTCTGACGAGTGGATTGTCACTCGTACAGGTATTCGTGAACGCCATATCGCCGCGCCGAATGAAACTGTCGCGACGATGGGCTTTACCGCTGCGAATCGCGCGATTGAGATGGCGGGGATCGATAAAGACCAAATTGGCTTGATTGTGGTGGCTACCACATCAGCAACGCATGCATTTCCAAGCGCGGCATGTCAGATTCAAAGTATGCTCGGTATTAAAGGTTGCCCGGCGTTTGATGTCGCGGCAGCGTGCGCAGGTTTCACCTACGCGTTAAGCATCGCCGACCAGTACGTTAAATCCGGCGCGGTTAAACACGCGCTGGTGGTCGGTTCCGATGTATTAGCCCGCACTTGCGATCCTGGCGATCGCGGTACGATCATTATTTTCGGCGATGGCGCAGGCGCGGCCGTACTGAGCGCTTCTGAAGAACCGGGTATTATCTCCACTCATCTTCATGCCGATGGCCGTTACGGTGAATTACTGACCCTGCCGAATGCCGATCGCGTAAATCCGGATAACCCGATTTACCTGACGATGGCGGGCAATGAAGTCTTTAAAGTGGCGGTCACTGAACTGGCGCATATTGTCGATGAGACGCTGGCGGCTAATAACCTGGATCGCTCCGAACTCGATTGGCTGGTGCCGCATCAGGCTAACCTGCGTATCATTAGCGCGACAGCGAAAAAACTCGGCATGTCGATGGACAATGTCGTCGTCACGCTGGACAGGCACGGCAATACCTCCGCGGCTTCTGTGCCGTGCGCGCTGGATGAAGCCGTGCGTGACGGGCGAATTAAAGCCGGTCAGCTGGTATTGCTTGAAGCCTTCGGGGGTGGATTCACCTGGGGCTCCGCGCTGATTCGTTTCTAGTATAAGGATTTAAACATGACGCAATTTGCATTTGTGTTCCCCGGTCAGGGTTCTCAGAGCGTTGGGATGTTGGCCGAGATGGCGGCAAATTACCCTATCGTAGAAGAAACGTTTGCTGAAGCTTCTTCGGCTCTGGGATATGATCTGTGGGCGCTCACCCAGCAAGGTCCAGCGGAAGAACTGAATAAAACCTGGCAGACGCAGCCGGCGTTATTAACCGCTTCCGTCGCGCTTTGGCGCGTTTGGCAGCAGCAGGGCGGTAAAATGCCTGCGTTAATGGCAGGTCACAGCCTGGGCGAATATTCCGCGCTGGTTTGCGCTGGCGTCATCAACTTTGCTGATGCCGTTCGTCTGGTGGAAATGCGCGGTAAATTCATGCAGGAAGCGGTTCCGGAAGGTACTGGCGGCATGTCTGCGATCATCGGTCTGGATGATGCCTCTATTGCTAAAGCCTGTGAAGAATCTGCCGAAGGGCAGGTTGTTTCGCCGGTTAACTTTAACTCGCCGGGACAGGTGGTTATCGCCGGGCATAAAGAGGCAGTAGAACGCGCGGGCGCAGCCTGTAAAGCCGCTGGCGCGAAACGCGCGCTGCCGCTGCCGGTGAGCGTACCGTCGCACTGCGCGCTGATGAAACCAGCGGCAGATAAGCTGGCGGTTGAATTAGCCAAAATTACCTTTAGCGCGCCAACGGTGCCGGTAGTAAACAACGTTGACGTGAAATGTGAAACCGATGCCGCCGCTATCCGCGATGCGCTGGTTCGCCAGTTGTACAATCCGGTACAGTGGACGAAGAGCGTGGAATTTATCGCGGCGCAGGGCGTTGAACATCTTTATGAAGTGGGTCCAGGTAAAGTCCTCACTGGTCTGACGAAACGTATTGTCGACACCCTGACAGCGTCGGCGCTGAACGAGCCGGCGGCGCTGTCTGCGGCACTTACGCAATAAAAGAGGAAAACCATGAGCTTTGAAGGAAAGATTGCGCTGGTGACTGGTGCAAGCCGTGGCATAGGCCGCGCAATTGCAGAGACTCTCGTTGCCCGCGGCGCGAAAGTTATCGGGACTGCGACCAGTGAAAATGGTGCGAAGAACATTAGCGACTATTTAGGTGCTAACGGGAAAGGTTTGATGTTGAATGTGACCGATCCTGCATCTATTGAATCTGTTCTGGAAAATATTCGCGCAGAATTTGGTGAAGTGGATATCCTGGTTAATAATGCCGGTATCACTCGTGATAATCTGTTGATGCGAATGAAAGATGATGAGTGGAACGATATTATCGAAACCAATTTATCATCCGTTTTCCGCCTGTCAAAAGCGGTAATGCGCGCTATGATGAAAAAGCGTTGTGGTCGCATTATCACTATTGGTTCTGTGGTTGGTACCATGGGAAATGCAGGTCAGGCAAACTACGCTGCGGCGAAAGCGGGTCTGATCGGTTTCAGTAAATCACTGGCGCGTGAAGTTGCGTCCCGTGGTATTACTGTCAATGTTGTGGCTCCGGGTTTTATTGAAACGGACATGACGCGTGCGCTGTCTGACGATCAGCGTGCGGGTATCCTGGCGCAGGTGCCTGCGGGTCGCCTCGGCGGCGCTCAGGAAATCGCTAGTGCGGTTGCATTTTTAGCCTCTGACGAAGCGAGTTACATCACTGGTGAGACTCTGCACGTCAACGGCGGAATGTACATGGTTTAATCACGATTGAAAAATATTTGCGTTATTAGGGCGAAAGGCCGCAAAATAACGTAAAATCGTGGTAAGACCTGCCGGGATTTAGTTGCAAATTTTTCAACATTTTATACACTACGAAAACCATCGCGAAAGCGAGTTTTGATAGGAAATTTAAGAGTATGAGCACTATCGAAGAACGCGTTAAGAAAATTATCGGCGAACAGCTGGGCGTTAAGCAGGAAGAAGTAACCAACAATGCTTCTTTCGTTGAAGACCTGGGCGCAGATTCTCTTGACACCGTTGAGCTGGTAATGGCTCTGGAAGAAGAGTTTGATACTGAGATTCCGGACGAAGAAGCTGAGAAAATCACCACCGTTCAGGCTGCCATTGATTACATCAACGGCCACCAGGCGTAAGTGAACATCTCCAGGCGGTCATTCGACCGCCTGAGTTTTATCTTTTTGTCCCACTAGAATCATTTTCCCTCCCTGGAGGACAACCGTGTCTAAGCGTCGTGTAGTTGTGACCGGACTGGGCATGTTGTCTCCTGTCGGCAATACCGTAGAGTCTACCTGGAAAGCTCTCCTTGCCGGTCAGAGTGGCATCAGCCTGATCGACCATTTCGATACTAGCGCCTATGCAACGAAATTTGCTGGCTTAGTAAAGGATTTTAACTGTGATGACATTATCTCGCGCAAAGAACAGCGCAAGATGGATGCCTTCATTCAATATGGAATTGTCGCTGGCGTACAGGCCATGCAGGATTCTGGCCTTGAAGTGACGGAAGAGAACGCAAGCCGTATTGGCGCCGCTATCGGCTCCGGTATCGGTGGTCTCGGTCTGATCGAAGAAAACCACAGTTCGCTGGTAAAAGGCGGACCGCGTAAGATTAGCCCGTTCTTTGTCCCGTCGACGATTGTTAACATGGTAGCAGGCCATCTGACTATCATGTATGGCCTGCGTGGGCCAAGCATCTCTATTGCGACTGCCTGTACTTCAGGCGTGCATAACATCGGCCATGCCGCGCGTATCATCGCCTATGGCGATGCGGACGCGATGGTGGCAGGTGGCGCAGAAAAAGCCAGTACGCCGCTGGGCGTAGGTGGTTTTGGCGCAGCGCGCGCGCTGTCGACCCGCAACGATAACCCACAGGCGGCGAGCCGTCCGTGGGATAAAGAACGCGATGGTTTTGTACTGGGCGACGGTGCCGGTATGTTGGTGCTTGAAGAGTACGAACATGCAAAAGCGCGTGGTGCGAAAATCTATGCTGAAATCGTCGGCTTTGGTATGAGCAGCGATGCTTACCATATGACGTCGCCGCCGGAAAATGGCGCAGGCGCTGCGCTGGCGATGGTTAACGCGTTGCGTGATGCCGCGATTGAGCCTGCTCAGATTGGCTACGTCAACGCACACGGCACGTCGACGCCTGCCGGCGACAAAGCTGAGACGCAGGCGGTTAAGTCAGTCTTTGGCGATGCCGCAAGCCGAGTGATGGTGAGCTCGACCAAATCGATGACCGGCCATCTGTTGGGCGCCGCAGGCGCAGTAGAGTCTATTTTCTCTATTCTGGCGCTGCGCGATCAGGCCATTCCGCCAACCATTAATCTGGATAACCCGGATGAAGGTTGCGATCTGGACTTCGTGCCGCATGAAGCGCGCCAGGTCAGCGATCTGGAGTACGCTCTGTGTAACTCCTTTGGCTTTGGCGGTACTAACGGTTCGTTGATTTTCAAACGTATCTAGTCAGTACTGTTATGAATAAAAAAGCGGAGCGCCAGGCGCTCCGCTTTTTTATGTATTCTTGATCTGAAGGCTACTGGTACGTAAAGTTCAGTTGAACGACAGTCTTGAATTCCCCTGACGTTACGCGACCCGTCGGTGTGTACATGCGCGCAGAGAGCGGGAAAACGGCCCGGTGGTCATTGCCGTTCACTTTCACGGCCAGCGTATCCGCCGGTGAGATTTCCGTCTGATGATCGCGGGTCATAATTTCCAGTGCCATACCGGTAGCGCTGCCCTGGCTGTTAGCGAATTTGGTGGCATCGTCAGTGTCGGCATCACCGCTGAACAGGGCAGTCACCTGAGTAGTTGATGGCGGGCAGGAGGAGAGGGTCAGTTCAAAATCCTGCCACTCACTGGTATCGCCCACCTTAAGGTAATCAACGGCGCGTGCCTGCTGGAACGTGACCGTCTGTTCCTTTGTGCCCGTATCCACGATGCAGGCAGAAGCAATTACTATACCGCTCAGGTTAATATCGGTTGCCTGCACGGAATAAATACTGCTTACCGCCCATAGACAGGCCAACGCGGGGAGCAGTTTATTTATCTGTTGCGCCATTGTCCCGTCCTGGATTACTGGTAGGTGAAGGTTGCCTGTACTTGGCCCTCGATGGTGCCTGGCATCACGAGGCCTGTTGCCACTGCACGGGAGCGCAGTTTCAGGTCATAGGCATGCGTGTCGGATGGGATTGCGATGTCCTTCAGAGCAGCGCCATTTTTATAGGCGTGCTCGCTTTTGTCATCCGTTAACTCAAGCTTCAGGTTGGTGGCAGTGCCGGTATTTTTGTAGAAGTCTGTATCCGTGTCGGCGGTGCCAGCAAAGGCTACGCTAAATGAGGTGGTGGAGGCTGGGCAATCGGTGAGCGTCAATGTCTTTTCAACCCATGGGGTAGTGCTGCCACTTGTTTCCAGAGTATTGGCCTGAATCCCGGTCCCCAGATTAATAGCGAGAGACTCATCGCCGCCGTTAACCACACAAGGTGAGGCGATAACGGTACCGCTGATATCAATATTGACAGCCTGACTGGATGAGGAAAATAACCAACCAAGCGCAATGATGAATGCCACTGTCTTTTTCCTGTTTGTAACAATCATATATAATTCCTATTAGTTGTAAGTAACTTTAAGCTCAATGGCTGTTTTGACATTACCCGCAGTTACGCTTTCAGCATCATCTATAAAATAAGACACTTTAAAGTCAGGCAACACATAATCCCCGGAGCCGTTATAATTCTGGAGCGCGATCGCTGAATTAATTGTATGAGGCGTACCATCGGTATTCTGTATCTGCACATAAACATTTTTCGCGTAGGTATCACCCGTCACAGTATTAAGAACCCCATTGGCCTCGTCGTGGGCTCCATAGACTGCGGAAAAATTATAAGAGATACCATTGATGGCCCCCGGGCAGTTTGTGAGCGTTATCGTCGGCGCCTGAATACTATTTTGTGCGCCCGTTTTTAGGCTATTCCCATAAAGTGGGTTGAGTTTAATTTCTGTTGGTGCGTTAATTCCACAAGCCGTATACTTTGGCTGACTAGCCACACCAGAACGGGCCACGAAAGTCACATCTCCATACCCGCTATCCGCTGGGTTATGATAAGAAACAGTAACGCTTGGCACCTCAGTAATGGGGCCCGCCGGTAGTTCATCCGTTAAACGCACCAGCATGTAGCGAATAATCAGGTCGCCGGATGCGTTGACATTACTATCGACGTCTAAACGAAATGGAGCCGTATAATCTTTATCCGGGGTTACTACGCCCGCTGGGGTGTAAGTCATTTGATAGGCAATGCCTACACCCGGGTTATTGGTTTTATACACCGTTGCGTCATTAGTAGTCGTTCCCCCTGTCGGTTCGCCATTCACAGTAAAATCAATATAACCTTTTTGGCTGCTAGCTATTATTGGCAATTTCCAGTGTTCCCCCCAGTCGTCAAACCAGGTTGTCCCTCCGGCCGAACTCGGCATAGTAAAGGAGCTGAATTTATAAGGTAAAGTTGATGTATTCGCACTGCTTGTATTTATGATACCTGCAAGAGCATCAACGGACGTTATCAACGGGCACACAGATATTAACAACGCAAGGCCGACTGTTTTTTTCACGAATACGTTTTCCTTATGACGATTATTGTCATCGTTATTAACGACAAGATTCTTGCGTTTCCATCACACCATCAGTCGCATTCAATTCTGTTAAATTGAATGTTACGTGACAGGTGTCATTCGCCGTACGGCCCCACGTTACCTTTAAGGTTCCGCGTTCGGGCGCACCGGTAAGATAGACTTGCCCGTGGTCACCCACGATGAAGCTCTTATCCGCAGGTTGACCCTCTATCGTTGCCAGCGCTCCAAATGGCACTATCTCCGTAGGGGGACGTGACAAATTCATGAGTACCCTTTTACCGATATGGGTATCAAAATGTGCGCGTACAATTGCGCCGCGCGTGGGAGTAATCATCTGGCTGGTCAGGTCGACGTCAGCACCATCAGGCAGCGTTTCGGTATCCAGTGAGACGGCGGTTTCACGGTACGGCGTCACGTAAGGCACCACGGTGTAACCGCGGAAGTCGGTTTTTACACCCGTCTGGTTGCTTATCGTAACACCATTCGCCCCGGGGGCTTCTACCAGTGCTGAGGTTTCGCCCAACGACTGGCTGAGCGTGACACCATGCGCGTGCGCGACAATGCCGCCTTCCATGCCGTAGTTAACGCGTTTCTGGTCGTTGTCATAGCTGTAGGCACCATTCATTCGTGCGTAGGTCCCCTGATAATCGAGGCTGGCGTAACCGCCATTCCCTTCGCCGTGATTCGTTTCGCTCTGCTGGAGACTCCAGTTCAGGTTATTGTCTTCTAATGCTGACCCGTTTAGCCCGACGGTATGGTTGGTATTGCCCCGTTTGCTGGTATTCAGGTTGTAGGTGGCGTAACTGTGACTTAACCAGCGGTCGAGCGGGATGTTTATGCTCAGTGAGAAGACCTGATCTTCATCGTAGATTTTGTCGCTATCGTCACTGTCGGTGGTATTGCGGTTATAGCTGTAATTGATGTTGTACGTCACGCCGCCCCAGCTATTACTGTAACCCACACCGAGAGAGCGCATCTTCCGGTCACTGTTCCAGTAATCTTCGCTAATAGCATTGAGCGACAGTGACCCCAGACTCGCACCGATACTCTGGTTAAGCTGAAGTTCAGCACGGTTGCGGCGGCGGTCGTTATTATTTTGCGACTCGTCGTCACGCCAGGTATCCAGTACTTCCGGGAGAGTGTAATAACCTGACGTTGAATACCTATAACCGGAAATGGATATATTGGTGCCGGTTTCGAGAATATTTTTACTGTAACGGATGCGCCAGGACTGGCCGCTCTCTTTATCCTGATCTTTTTGCGTTGACCATGCCTGAGTGCCATCCACCGAGACGGCGCCCAACTCGCCGAGGTTTTTTCCAAGCCCGGTGAGCAGGGACTTGTAGTGCTGTGAGAACTGGCCCCCGCCATATACCGTAAACCCGGCTGGCAGGCCATAAATCAAGGTGGCCTGGGTAAACATTTTTTTGTCAATATCGCTCTCATAGGGGCGATACTGGCCGCTGGTTACACTGTACTTCAGCCGCCCTTCGCGCTGCAGAATAGGCAGAGAGGCGAAGGCCACCGTCTGATGCTGTTCGCTACCGTCGGCCTCTTTAATTGTGACGTCAAGATCGCCGCTGCTGCCGGTTGGGTACATATCGGTAATCTCAAATGCGCCCGGCGAAACATAGCTTTGATAAATGGTGTAACCATTCTGTTTGATAATTACCTGCGCGTTAGTACGGGCGATGCCGCGCACCACCGGCGCGTAGCCACGCAGGCTATCGGGCAACATATCATCGTCGGAGGCCAGCTGTGCGCCGCGGAACGGCACACTATCAAACAGCTCGGAGGGCGCGGTGCTGTCGCCGAATGTTAGCTGACTTTTCAGCGCGATAATATTGCGTTGGGCGTAGGTGTAGAGCGAATCCCAGCTTTCATCGGCGCTATCGCCGTTGACGTTGCGATTCCAGGTGCTGTAGTTGCGAATGCGCCAGGGGCCAATATTCAGGCCCGGACGCAGGCTCAGATAATAGCTGTCGGAGTCGGTCATATCGCCGCGGCGCGCTTCGGTGTTGGCGCCGGAAAAGCTATAGTTGAGCAGCAGGGCGTTAATGCCCTCATCGAGCCGTTCCGGGGCGACGTAGCCGCGGGCATGGCTGTCTACGGCGGCCTGCGGAATAGACAGCCGTAGCTGCTGGCGTTCAAAGGCGAACTCGGCGCTGGCCTGCGGGATCGCCGCCAGGTTAGCGCAGTCGCCGTGACCAGCAAGATTTGGAAACGCGTCGGTACGAATACCGAACTCGCGCAGCGAGTCAACGCTGAAGCAGGGCTGCAGAGTGGTGTTGCCTGCCGTATCTTTTTGCATAACAAAATTAACGTCATGCACGCCAGCGGACGATTTATTCACAATGACGTCAACGCGATAGGTGCCAGGCATTTGGCCGATGCCTTCTTCAAAAGCGGAAAGATCGGTAAGCTCTTTTCCCGGCCCGTCGATCCCCAGCAGCGCTGGGTTAAAATATTCGCGGGCAAACGCAGTGTTACCGGCTGGCAGTGCGCACTGCAGGGCGATAAAGCAGGCGATTCGACTGAGCTTCATTATTTTTTTGTATGCGTCTGCATTCATCCCGATATCCTTTCGGTGTGGTCTTACAGGCGTGTGTGGTGTTCAGACCCGATAGAGCCGAAATCGTTAATAAGTGTCCAGGTTACGTCGCCGCTGGCTTCGGCGGGCGCGGTAAAGCTGGCGGAACTCATCGGCGCGACATAGGTAGCGTCTTTCACGGTGCTGGTTCCTATCTTCACCGTGCTGAAGTTCATGTAGTAGGCTGTGGGATTGGTCACGGTAAGACGGTTACCGCTGTGCTGCCAGGTCAGCTTCGCGGTGACGTTTTCCGGTTGCTCCGTCAACGCCTGCGGACGGTAAATTAATTTAATGCGGGTTTTCACCGCAATTTGCAGAGTGTTAACGTTATCCTGCTTTTCTGTCGTCGATGGGATCGACTTAATATTCATCCAGTAGAGGGACTCACGATCTTCCGGCAAATTGCCGCCAGTACGGAGAATTCGCAGATTATTTTCCTGCCCTGCGCCTAAACGAAAGAGCGGCGGCGTGACCATAAACGGCGATTTATCGCTGCTTTTTTCCCCGGCGTCACTCCATGACTGAATGAGATAAGACGATTTGTCCGGATTTTTAACGCTAATCGACGTTTCTTTTTTATCGCCGTTATAAATAATACGGGTTCCACCGATAATAACACCAGCCTGTACGGTTGCCGTAGTGAATATAAGCGTGGCGGCAGTGAGTAAACTATATTTATTCATGGAGTATCTCCAAAGCAAAGCCGGGTCCATCCGGCTTTATTGGTTTACTGAAACGAGAGAATAAATTCCGCGCGATTAGTTGTAGGTCAGGGTAAAGTTAACGACGCCGTTGGCATCGCCGCCTGATACGCTATCTTCTGTCGCGATATAACGGGCGAAAAAGTCGAGGTTCGTTTCTTCTGCCGCATCGGAGGCAATGGTAACGGATTTAGACTCAGTACCCAGCGGCAGTTCGCTGGTATCGCTATTCAACAACTGGATAGCGACACCTTTAGCGACGCCGGTAGTACCGTAACCGGTAATTTGCAGATAGTCGTTATTCAGGGTGTCCGGCATACCGTCATATTTTACGGAAACCGGTTTTCCCAGCAGCTCTGCAGGGCAGGCGGTTAATACCAATGAAAACTTGGTGGTTGCTGCCGTTGAGCCAGCGGCGGTAAACGCTGTTTTAGAGACCTCGCCCAGCTTGACATCCTGAGAACTGGTGACACTGCCGTTAATTTTGCAACCTGCTTCGATGATTTTGCCGGTAAAATTAACCTGGCCATCCTGAGCCATTGCAGTCGAAGCAAGCCCCATTGCGGTGAATAATACGGCAGCGGCAAATTTTCCTTTCATTAAAAATGTCCTTTCATGGTCGACTCGATACGTAGATATTACTCAGCGCACGATAAATAGGCTTTGAGTAATAAATATATTAATTATGACTTTCTAATTGCAGTATTAAATATGATAGGGTAACGTCAGACGATACCCAATTACATTTTGACCATATGTGAAAGTTATGACTATAAATAATATCTAATTAATGTTTTTTGTTTTACTAAATACATTCGTCCAATAAATCAATTTCGTCATTTAAGGTGCTGTGATTAATATTATTGCTATAATTTATTTGTTATGGTTGACATAAATATGCCTTTTCTTATTAAAATAAGGAAAACCTGATAAATAACGTGTTATCTTGCTGGCAAAGTCCTTGCGCGCAGGCCATTCCCCTGACACTCTGATGGGCGGTTATCTGGAGGATGAATGTATCTGATTAACGGCCAATCCACTGAACGACTCGCGGTGAATGACCGGGGGGTGCAGTTCGGAGACGGTTGCTTTACCACTGCGCGGATCGCGGCGGGGGAGATTGCCTTGTTTTCCCGTCATCTGGCTCGCCTGGAAGAAACGTGCTCTCGTTTGGCGATCCCCTTTAACGATTGGGATGTATTAGTAAAAGAGATGCGCTGCCTGGCACAACCGCATCGGGAAGGCGTGCTGAAAGTGATGATTACCCGCGGCGCAGGCGGACGCGGTTACAGCGCCGCCAGTTGTCAATTACCCACACGGATTCTTAGCGTGTCGCCTTACCCTGCCCACTACGCCCGCTGGAAAGACGAGGGCATCACTCTTACCCTTAGTCCCATACCGCTTGGGCGCAATCCTTATCTTGCCGGATTAAAACATCTGAACCGCCTCGAACAGGTGTTGATTCGCTCTCATCTTGAGCAGACGAACGCCGATGAGGCGCTGGTTCTTGACAGCGAGGGATGGGTTACGGAATGCTGTGCGGCTAATTTGTTCTGGCGTACAGGCGACATTGTTTTTACGCCGCGTCTGGATCAGGCCGGGGTGAACGGCATTATGCGACAATTTTGTTTACGCCAACTGGCGCAATCTCCTTTCCAGGTCCTTGAAGTTCAGGCGAGAGAGGAGGCGGTCAGGCAGGCGGATGAGGTTATCATCTGCAACGCGCTAATGCCGATTATTCCCATACGCGCCTATCACGGGACGTCGTATTCTTCGCGAACACTGTTTCAATTTTTAGCCCCATTTTGTGAGCATCCGAATTAGTTATGAAAAAATTGTCAGGCGTTTTCCTTCTGCTGTTGGTTGTGCTGGGTATTGCCGCGAGCGTGGGGATGTGGAAAGTTCGCCATCTGGCGAACAGCACGTTACTTATTAAAGACGAGACTATCTTTACGCTCAAGGCGGGAACGGGGCGGCTGGCGCTTGGCGACCAGCTTTATGATGAAAAAATCATTAATCGCCCCCGGGTATTTCAGTGGCTGCTGCGCGTGGAGCCTGAGTTATCGCACTTTAAAGCGGGAACTTACCGTTTTACGCCGGGGATGACCGTACGGGAGATGCTTGAGTTGCTGGAGAGCGGCAAAGAAGCGCAATTCCCGTTGCGGTTTGTGGAAGGGATGCGCCTTAGCGATTACCTGAAACAGCTACGAGAGGCGCCGTATATTCGCCATACATTGCCGGATGATGACTACGCCACTGTCGCTCAGGCATTAAAGCTTGCGCACCCGGAATGGGTAGAAGGGTGGTTCTGGCCCGATACCTGGATGTATACCGCCAACACCAGCGATGTCGCTATTCTCAAGCGAGCGCACCAAAAGATGGTGAAAGCTGTCGATACTGTCTGGAAAGGCCGGGCCGAGGGGCTGCCTTATAAAGATCAGAACCAACTGGTGACAATGGCCTCGATTATTGAAAAAGAGACGGCTGTCGCCAGCGAACGCGATCAGGTGGCCTCAGTCTTTATTAATCGCCTGAGAATCGGTATGCGCCTTCAGACCGATCCCACCGTGATTTACGGGATGGGGACGAGTTATAATGGTAACTTGTCGCGTGCGGATCTGGAAAAGCCGACGGCTTATAACACGTATACCATAACCGGGCTGCCGCCAGGACCGATTGCATCGCCCAGCGAAGCGTCATTGCAGGCGGCGGCGCATCCGGCGAAAACGCCGTATCTCTATTTTGTGGCCGACGGCAAAGGCGGTCACACGTTTAACACCAATCTTGCCAGCCATAATCGGTCAGTGCAGGAGTACCTGAAAGTGCTTAAGGAAAAAAATGGGCAGTAATTATATCGTCATCGAGGGCCTGGAAGGCGCCGGAAAAACCACTGCGCGCGACGTGGTGGTGGAGACCCTTGAGCAACTGGGTATTCGTAACATGATTTTTACCCGTGAGCCGGGCGGTACGCAGCTTGCCGAAAAACTAAGAAGTCTGGTGCTGGATATTCGAGCGGTAGGCGACGAAGTGATTACCGATAAAGCGGAAGTACTGATGTTTTATGCCGCTCGCGTACAGCTCGTCGAAACGGTAATCAAACCCGCGCTGGCGCAAGGCATATGGGTGATCGGCGATCGACATGATCTCTCGACCCAGGCGTATCAGGGGGGAGGGCGCGGCATTGATCAAACCATGCTGGCGACACTACGCGATGCCGTGCTGGGCGATTTTCGCCCTGACCTGACGCTGTATCTGGATGTCACGCCGGAAGTCGGGCTAAAACGCGCCAGAGCGCGCGGCGATTTGGATCGCATTGAGCAGGAATCTTTTGATTTCTTTAACCGGACTCGCGCGCGCTATCTGGAACTGGCGGCGCAAGACTCGCGTATCCGCACCATTGACGCGACCCAGCCGCTGGATGCCGTCATGCGCGACATTCGCGCCACGGTGACGAAGTGGGTGCAGGAGCAAGCGGCATGAAATGGTATCCATGGTTACGGCCCGCCTATGAAAAACTGGTAGAAAGTTACCAGGCGGGACGTGGGCACCATGCGCTACTGATTCAGGCCTTACCTGGCATGGGCGACGAGGCGCTGTGCTATGCGCTGAGCCGTTATCTGTTATGCCAGCAGCCTGAGGGCCACAAAAGCTGTGGGCATTGCCGAGGCTGTCAGCTTATGCAGGCTGGCACGCATCCGGACTATTACACGCTGACGCCGGATAAAGGCAAAAGCAGCCTCGGCGTAGATGCGGTACGCGAGGTCAGCGAGAAATTGTACGAGCACTCCCGTCTGGGCGGCGCGAAGGTGGTGTGGATTGCGGATGCGGCGCTATTAACCGACGCCGCTGCCAATGCGTTGCTCAAAACGCTGGAAGAGCCGCCGGAGCAAACCTGGTTTTTCCTTGCCAGCCCGGAGCCTGCTCGTCTGTTGGCGACATTACGCAGCCGCTGCCGGCTGCATCATCTGGCGCCGCCGTCCGAATCGTATGCGATGTCATGGCTGTCGCGAGAAGTGACGGCGTCACAAGAGGCATTGCTCACGGCGCTACGCCTGAATGCGGGGTCGCCCGGCGCAGCGCTGGCGCTGTTGCAGTCTGAACGCTGGGCGCTGCGTGAGGCGCTGTGTCAGGCGTTAATGGACAGTTTACATACGGGCGACTGGTATGCGTTATTAACGGCGCTCAATCATGAGCAAGCCCCGGCGCGCCTGCACTGGCTGGCGACGCTGCTGGTTGATGCTCTTAAACGTCAGCACGGCGCGTCGTACCTGACAAACGTTGATGCGGACGCGGTTGTTGCCGCGCTGGCGGGGCCGCTATCCCCGGCGCGTATTCAGGCAATCCTGAACGATGTTTGCCATTGTCGTGATCAATTACTTCATGTGACCGGATTAAACCGCGAACTGGTATTAACCGATCTCATTCTCCGCATCGAGCATTACCTGCAACCAGGCACCTTGTTGCCTGTTCCTCATCTTTGAGAGAGACATTATGTTTTTAGTCGACTCACACTGCCATCTTGATGGTCTGGATTATCAATCTTTGCATAAGGACGTGGACGATGTGCTGGCGAAAGCCGCCGCGCGCGATGTGAAGTTCTGTTTAGCGGTGGCGACGACGCTGCCGGGGTATCGCCATATGCGCGAGCTGGTGGGCAAGCGCGATAATGTGGTCTTTTCCTGCGGCGTGCATCCGTTAAATCAGGATGAAGCGTATGACGTAGAAGAACTGCGCCTCCTTGCTGCAGAAGACGATGTGGTGGCGATGGGCGAGACCGGGCTTGATTATTTTTACACGCCTGAGACCAAAATCCGCCAGCAGGCGTCTTTTATTCATCATATCCAGATTGGCCGCGACTTGCATAAACCGGTGATTGTCCATACTCGCGACGCGCGTGCCGATACGCTGGCTATCCTGCGCGAAGAAAAAGTGACGGATTGCGGCGGCGTACTACACTGTTTTACAGAAGACAGAGAAACGGCCGGCAAATTGTTGGATCTGGGGTTTTATATCTCTTTTTCCGGCATCGTAACGTTCCGTAACGCTGAACAGTTGCGTGATGCGGCGCGCTATGTGCCGCTGGATCGGTTATTAGTCGAGACCGATTCTCCTTATCTGGCGCCGGTGCCGCATCGCGGTAAAGAGAACCAGCCTGCGATGGTACGCGACGTCGCAGAATATATGGCGGTATTGAAAGGGGTTGCCGTTGAAGAACTGGCGCAGATCACCACCGATAACTTTGCTCGCCTGTTCCATATTGACGCGTCTCGCCTGTCATCAATCCGTTAAACGAGTTTTTTTAAAGCTCGTAATTAATAAGCAAAACGCGTAAAGTTCACCGCCACAAAAGGGGCGGTGAGCGAGCTTATAGAAACATTCGGAAACTCATTTTGGTAGAATGTGATACTTTTTAGGCTATCTGGCGCTGAAACGTGATAGCCGTCAAACAAAATCAGACGTATTTATTTTACTCTGTGTAATAAATAAAAGGGCACTTAGATGTCCTGTCCACGGCGGGGTTCTCCCCCCTCGCCAATGCGTGAGAACGTAGAAAAGCACAAATACTCAGGAGCACTCTCAATTATGTTTAAGAATGCATTTGCTAACCTGCAAAAGGTCGGTAAATCGCTGATGCTGCCGGTATCCGTACTCCCTATCGCAGGTATCCTGCTGGGTGTCGGTTCCGCTAACTTCAGCTGGCTGCCAGCCGTTGTATCGCACGTTATGGCAGAAGCGGGCGGATCTGTTTTTGCCAATATGCCGCTGATTTTCGCTATCGGCGTGGCGTTGGGCTTTACCAACAACGACGGCGTTTCGGCTCTGGCGGCGGTAGTAGCGTATGGCATCATGGTGAAAACCATGGCTGTGGTTGCGCCGCTGGTTCTGCATTTACCTGCTGAAGAGATCGCCGCTAAACACCTTGCTGATACGGGTGTTCTCGGGGGGATTATCTCCGGTGCGATCGCAGCGTATATGTTTAACCGCTTCTACCGTATCAAACTGCCTGAGTATCTGGGCTTCTTTGCGGGCAAACGCTTCGTGCCGATCATTTCGGGTCTGGCCGCTATTTTTACCGGTGTGGTGCTGTCTTTCGTATGGCCGCCAATCGGTACGGCTATCCAGGCGTTCTCGCAGTGGGCGGCTTATCAGAACCCGGTTGTCGCGTTTGGTATTTACGGTTTTATCGAGCGTTGCCTGGTGCCGTTTGGTCTGCATCATATCTGGAACGTTCCTTTCCAGATGCAGATCGGCGAATACACCAACGCAGCGGGTCAGGTATTCCACGGCGACATTCCGCGTTATATGGCGGGCGACCCGACGGCGGGTATGTTGTCTGGCGGCTTCCTGTTCAAAATGTACGGTCTGCCGGCTGCGGCCATTGCTATCTGGCACTCTGCTAAACCGGAAAACCGCGCAAAAGTGGGCGGTATCATGATTTCCGCCGCGCTGACCTCGTTTTTGACGGGTATTACCGAGCCTATCGAGTTCTCCTTCATGTTCGTGGCGCCGATTCTGTACATTATTCACGCGATTCTGGCTGGTCTGGCATTCCCGATCTGTATCCTGCTGGGGATGCGTGACGGTACGTCATTCTCCCACGGTCTGATCGACTTTATCGTGCTGTCCGGTAACAGCAGCAAATTGTGGCTGTTCCCGATTGTTGGCGCCGGTTATGCGATTGTGTACTACACCGTGTTCCGCGTGCTGATCAAAGCGCTGGATCTGAAAACGCCGGGTCGTGAAGACACTACTGATGACGCAAAAGCGGGCGCGACCAGCGAAATGGCGCCGGCTTTGGTTGCGGCGTTTGGCGGTAAAGAGAACATCACTAACCTGGATGCCTGTATCACGCGTCTGCGCGTGAGCGTAGCCGATGTAGCGAAAGTGGATCAGGCTGGCCTGAAGAAACTGGGCGCGGCAGGCGTTGTCGTCGCGGGTTCCGGCGTTCAGGCTATTTTCGGTACGAAATCCGATAACCTGAAAACGGAAATGGATGAGTACATCCGTAACAGCTAAGCAGTAATGATGTTGGGGAGAATTAAGGCAGCCATTCGGCTGCCTTTTTTAATGGCGCTTTATATGCCGCTCTCCGACAGTCTGTCAGAACTGATAATTGGCGGTGAGGCTGACGTTACGCGGCGCGCCGTAAACAATGGAACCATCAATATTGGTGTCGTAGGTTTTATCGAACAGGTTGTTGATGTTTCCCTGTACGGAGAAATTTTTCGTCACCTGATAGCGGGTAAACAGATCGACCAGCGCATAGCTGCCCTGTTCGGCGCGAAAAGTGCCGTACGGCGTCGTGGTATCTTTGTAAACCCGATTCTGCCAGTTCACACCGCCGCCGACCGTCAGCTCCGGTATCGCCGGCAGACGATAGCGGGTGAATAACTTCACGCTGGTGCGCGGGAGATTAGGGTTCACGGCGTTACCTTCATTGTCCTCGGCAACATATCGGGTAGCCCCGAAAGTCATCTGCCAGTTATCGGTAATTGCGCCGTTCACTTCGAATTCGACGCCTTTGCTCACCGTTCCGTCAGTAGACTTCCAGGCAAACTCCCCATTATTGCCAGGGATGGGAATAGTGGTTGCCTGAGCGACGTTATCCTGCTCAATGCGGAACACGGACAACGTGGTGGTGAGGCGGCTGTTCATCCAGTCGGACTTCAGGCCCGCTTCATAGTTATTACCGGTAATCGGAGCCAGATATTGACCCGCTTTGTCGCGTTTATTCTGCGGCTGAAAGATAGAGGTATAACTGGCATAAGCGGACCAGTTGTCGTTGATATCATAAATCAGCCCGGCATACGGCGTGGTATGGTTTTTCTCCATGCTGTAGGTCAGTGTATCAACACGCCAGTTGGTATAACGAGCGCCAAGAATCAGATGCAGCGGGTCGGCCAGCGAAATGCGCGTAGCGGCATACAGCGATTTCATATGCGTGGTATCGTCCTGCGCCAGATTTTGTGGCGCCCAGTGGGTTTGGGGGAAATTACCGTTAAAGGCGCTGAAGTTGCCAATGTCGTCCGGAAAGACGTTCGCCCAGGCGCTAAAATAGCGGTTATTCTGCTTACTATAACTGCCGCCAAACATCATATTGTGCTGACGGCCAAACAGCTCATAAGCGCCATCGGCAAAGAGATCTATGGCATCTACTTTGCGCTTGCCGCTGTTCCAGCCCGTACCGCCGACCACGGGGTAGCTTGCGCCATAAGGACTCACTAGCGTACCTGTCTCTTTATCGACTAACGCATCGATATACATCATTTTACTGTCGAATTTGACCTCAGTATGGGTCGCATTCAGGGTCGCCTGCCAGCTTTCGGCAAAACGCTGCTTAAGCGTGACGAAGAATTTATTTATCTCTTTGTTGTTATAAGCCCAGTCCGGGGCGGTACTACGCGCGCGGTCATAGCTATTTTTGCTGCCATCGGTGTTCCAGCGCGGCAGACCGCCCCAGGTCGGGCTATTGACATCAATTTTTTGATATTCATAACCGGCTGAAAGGCCAGTGGTTGCACCCAGATCGGCATCGACAATTCCGGAAAAGAACGCTTTCTCACTGTTATAGCGGTCCAGCCAGGAATCATTATTCTGATAACCCGCCACGATGCGCCCACGGACATTGCCGTCTGCGGTGAGCGGACTTTGCAGATCCATGACGTAACGCTGCTTATTCCAGCTACCGTATTCTGTGGAGACGTTACCTTTGAACTCCCGACTGGTGGCGTGTTTACGAATCATATTTATTGAGGCAGAAGGATTACCGGTTCCGGTCATCAGCCCATTCGCGCCGCGAACCACCTCCACGCGCTCATACAGCGCGGTATCCGTTAGCGCATCGCCCAGATTCCAGCGGGACTCAAAATACGTTGGAATACCGTCAACCATATAGTTGTCAATTTCAAACCCGCGCGAGTAATAGCTGATGCGATCGGAGTCAGCCTGGCTTCCGCTGATCCCCAGCGTATTGGTCATCACCTCGCCCAAGGTTTGCAACTGCTGGTCTTCCATACGCTGTTGGCTGACAATACTGACCGACTGCGGGATATCGCGCTGAGTCATCGTCATTTTGGTGCCCGCTGCGGTCGTTTTCACGCTGTAATCCTGTTCTTCGCGGTTTACGGCGTCAGCGGTCGTCGCGCCCTCGACAATAACGGTATCCTCAGCCGCGAAGGCGGCAGGCATAAATGCCATCGCCATACCCATAGCTAACAGCGACGGTGCGGCGGTGGACTGAAGGTGTTTGTCCCGGCGGTATTGAATGAAAGACATCTGAAAATCCTTGCTTGTTATTGGGGTAAGTTCAGGACGTATGACGTTGAACCTTTTCATTCTTTGCTAGTTAATGCGCATAAAAATGCAAATGAGAAATATACGCATTTGTATTAAATGTGTAAAACGGTATAAACAGGCAAACTAAAAATATTTTTTAAGCGTACAAAGGCGTCATGGCAGGGGGATATGGCGGTAAGTCCAGCATGTAGTCATTTTTCGCTTAATAAATCGTGGGTTAAAGTTGAAAGAGCGTCGGTAACTCGCTCATACTCTATACTCGCAGTATGGCTCGGCGTAGCATGTGCGCTGCAAGGGCTATTATGAAAAAGGAAAACGTCGTGGCAGAAGAAACTATATTCAGCAAAATTATTCGTCGTGAAATCCCTTCGGATATCGTTTATCAGGATGAGCTGGTCACCGCCTTTCGTGATATTTCACCGCAGGCGCCGACGCATATCTTGATTATTCCCAATATCCTGATCCCAACCGTCAATGACGTGACGGCGGAACATGAACAGGCGTTAGGTCGGATGATCACCGTGGCGGCGAAAATCGCCGAACAGGAAGGCATTGCCGAAGATGGGTATCGTTTAATCATGAATACCAACCGTCATGGGGGCCAGGAGGTTTATCATATCCATATGCACCTACTGGGCGGCCGCCCGCTAGGCCCGATGCTGGCGCATAAAGGCTTGTAAATATGATCAAAGGATGCATCGCGGTTTCTCTGGGCTTGCTGCTGCTTACCGGCTGCCGGTCACACCCTGAAATTCCGGTAAGCGACGCGCAGTCGCTGGTGATGGAGTCCACGGTTCTGGCGGCGGGGGTCACCGCAGAGCCGCCTGAACTGACGGCGTCTGATATCCAGCCATCAGCTTCTTCCCGCGTCTATAACGAAAGGCAAGAGCCCATAACCGTTCATTATCGGTTTTACTGGTATGACGCGCGGGGGCTGGAGATGCATCCGCTGGAGGCGCCGCGTAGCGTAACCATACCCGCGCGTTCGTCGGTAACGCTATTTGGCAGCGCCAATTATCTGGGGGCGCATAAGGTCAGGCTTTATCTTTATTTGTGAGGAGTGAATTTTGATGACAAAAATGCATCGCTACGCTGCCATTGCTGCGCTGGCGATATTTCTCTCCGGGTGTATGGCGCAACGTCAACCTGCGCCAGTTGAAGAGGTAAAACCAGCGCCAGAACAACCCGCGCAGCCACCACAGCCTCCTGTTGTGCCGTCTGTGCCAACCATTCCACAGCAACCGGGGCCGATCGAACATGAAGATCAAACGGGCCAGCCAGCGCCTAAGGTGCGCCACTATGACTGGAACGGCGCGATGCAACCGCTGGTCAGCAAAATGTTGCAGGCTGATGGCGTGACGGCCGGAAGCGTATTGCTTGTCGACAGCGTGAATAACCGGACAAATGGGTCGTTAAATGCGAACGAGGCAACGGAAACGTTACGTAATGCGCTGGCGAACAACGGTAAATTTACGCTGGTCTCCGTACAGCAACTCTCGATGGCAAAACAACAGTTAGGGTTGTCTCCGCAGGATAGTCTGGGAACGCGCAGTAAAGCTATTGGCATTGCGCGCAATGTCGGGGCGCAATATGTACTTTACTCCAGCGCATCCGGTAACGTTAACGCGCCTGCATTACAGATGCAGTTAATGCTGGTGCAAACGGGCGAGATAATCTGGTCAGGTAAAGGTGCGGTCCAACAACAATAATCCCTTAACGCGCGACGAGATCCTGTCGCGCTATTTTCCCCAGTATCGTCCCGCCGTCGCCGCATCGCAGGGGCTAAGCGGCGGGAGCTGTATTATTGACCACGATACTCACCGTGTCGTGCTGCGTCGTCATCACGACCCCGACGCTCCACCAGCCCATTTTTTACGTCATTACCGCGCCTTATCCCAATTGCCGGCCAGTCTTGCGCCGCGAGCGCTTTTTTATACGCCAGGCTGGATGGCGGTAGAATATCTGCATGGTGTGGTAAATTCCGCTCTGCCAGATGCCGACGAACTGGCGGCCTTACTGTATCATTTGCATCAACAGCCGCGTTTTGGCTGGCGTATCGCGCTATCGCCACTATTGGCGCAGTACTGGTCGTGTTGCGATCCGGCAAGGCGTACGCCGTTTTGGTTGCGGCGGCTCAAACAGTTGCAAAAAAACGGAGAACCTCGCCCGCTGCGGCTCGCGCCTTTGCATATGGATGTCCATGGCGACAATATAGTATTAACGCCCGCCGGGTTGAGACTGATTGACTGGGAGTATGCCGGAGACGGCGATATTGCGTTGGAGCTGGCGGCAGTATGGGTTGAGGATGAACGCCAGCACCGGCAACTGGCAGACGCTTATGCCGCGCGCGCGCGAATCGACGCCCGGCAGCTATGGCGACAGATACGATTATGGCACCCGTGGGTCATTATGCTAAAAGCAGGGTGGTTCGAATACCGCTGGCGACAAACCGGCGAGCAACAATTTATCAGGCTGGCCGATGAAACCTGGCGCCAGCTACGTATGAAAGGATAAGGAGAGCAGTGTGGGCCCAGTAATGTTGAATGTCGAAGGATGTGAGCTGGATGCGGAGGAGCGCGAGATACTGGCGCATCCGCTGGTTGGCGGGCTTATTCTGTTCACGCGTAATTACCATGACCCGGAACAGCTGCGCGAATTAGTGCGCCAGATTCGGGCGGCATCGCGTAACCATCTGGTGGTGGCCGTCGATCAGGAAGGCGGGCGCGTACAGCGTTTCCGTGACGGGTTTACCCGCCTGCCCGCGGCGCAATCTTTTTTTGCGCTGCATGGGCTGGAAGAGGGGGGGCGACTGGCGCAGGAGGCAGGGTGGCTGATGGCCAGCGAAATGATCGCGATGGATATTGATATCAGTTTTGCGCCAGTGCTGGACGTCGGGCATATCAGCGCGGCAATTGGCGAGCGTTCTTATCATGCCGATCCCGCAAAAGCGTTGGCAATGGCAACGCGCTTTATTGACGGCATGCATGACGCCGGGATGAAAACGACCGGTAAGCATTTCCCCGGTCACGGCGCGGTCACGGCGGACTCCCACAAAGAGACGCCGTGCGATCCACGTCCTGAAACGGATATCCGTGGCAAAGATATGTCGGTGTTCCGCACGCTGATTAGCGAGAATAAACTGGATGCGATTATGCCTGCCCACGTGATCTACCGCGCTATCGATCCACGCCCGGCAAGCGGTTCGCCGTACTGGCTGAAAACGGTGCTGCGTCAGGAGTTAGGCTTTGACGGCGTCATTTTCTCCGACGATCTGTCGATGGAGGGCGCGGCGATTATGGGCAGCTATGCTGAGCGCGCTCAGGCGTCGCTGGATGCGGGTTGCGATATGATTCTGGTCTGCAATAATCGTAAAGGCGCAGTCAGCGTGTTGGATAATCTGTCGCCGATCAAAGCAGAACGTGTTACACGTTTGTATCATAAAGGTTCATTTTCACGCCGGGAGCTCATGGACTCAGCACGCTGGAAAACAGCCAGCGCCCAGCTCAACCAGTTACATGAACGCTGGCAGGAAGAAAAAGCAGGTCATTAACTCGAGTTTTCGTGAGGGTGCCAGATGATTATTTATTTACACGGTTTTGATTCAAATAGTCCGGGCAACCATGAAAAAGTGTTGCAATTACAGTTTATCGACCCGGATGTTCGGCTGGTAAGCTACAGTACGCGGCATCCTAAGCACGATATGCAGCATCTGCTGAAAGAAGTGGACAAAATGTTGCAGTTGAATGTGGACGAGCGCCCTTTAATCTGTGGCGTGGGGCTGGGCGGTTACTGGGCGGAGCGGATTGGCTTTTTGTGCGATATCCGTCAGGTGGTTTTTAACCCGAACCTGTTCCCCTATGAAAACATGGAGGGGAAAATCGATCGCCCGGAAGAATATGCGGACATCGCCACAAAGTGCGTGACCAACTTTCGCGAAAAAAATCGCGATCGTTGTCTGGTGATCCTCTCGCGTCATGACGAAGCGCTGGACAGCCAACGCTCAGCGCAAGCGCTTCACCCGTATTATGAAATTGTGTGGGATGAGGAACAGACTCACAAATTCAAAAATATTTCGCCGCATTTGCAACGTATCAAAGCGTTTAAAACGCTGGGGTAACGCCCCCGGCAATATGGCGTTATCAGTGACCGGATAACCAGCCTTGCGGCTGGTTTTTTTATGCTCAATTCTCGCAAGCTGTCTATCTTTTCAGCATGAAAACTTGATGCACATCAATTTTGGTATGACCAATGCACCGTTCATGCTATTCTCATATCAGAAGCTTATTCTCATTAACGTAACTTGTTGTTAATTAAAGGCTATACTAATAACGTTTAATTAACAATTGGTTAATAAATTTAAGGGGGTCACGTTGACTACACCATTAAAAAAGATCGTGATTGTCGGCGGCGGCGCTGGCGGGCTGGAAATGGCGACGCAGTTAGGCCATAAACTGGGGCGCAAGAAAAAAGCGAAAATCACGCTGGTAGACAGAAATCACAGCCATCTGTGGAAACCATTGCTGCACGAAGTGGCGACTGGCTCTCTGGACGAAGGCGTGGATGCGCTGAGCTATCTGGCTCATGCGCGTAATCATGGTTTCCAGTTCCAACTGGGGTCGGTGATGGATATCGATCGCGAAGCGAAAACCATCACCATTGCCGAGTTGCGTGATGAAAAGGGCGAACTGCTGGTGCCGGAGCGCAAAATCGCGTATGACACGCTGGTGATGGCGCTGGGCAGCACCTCTAATGATTTCAACACGCCGGGCGTGAAAGAGCACTGTATCTTCCTCGATAACCCGCATCAGGCGCGCCGTTTTCACCAGGAGATGCTGAACCTGTTCCTCAAGTATTCGGCTAATCTGGGCGCGAACGGTAAGGTCAATATCGCCATCGTTGGCGGCGGTGCGACGGGGGTTGAGCTGTCGGCTGAACTGCATAATGCGGTAAAACAGCTGCATAGCTATGGTTATAAGGGGCTGACCAACGACGCGCTGAACGTGACATTGGTTGAGGCTGGCGAGCGTATTCTGCCTGCGTTGCCGCCGCGTATCTCCAGCGCCGCGCATAATGAACTGACCAAACTGGGCGTTCGCGTGCTGACGCAAACTATGGTCACCAGCGCCGACGAAGGCGGTCTGCATACGAAAGAAGGTGAATATATTCAGGCCGATCTGATGGTGTGGGCGGCGGGTATCAAAGCGCCAGATTTTATGAAAGAGATTGGGGGTCTGGAAACGAACCGCATTAACCAACTGGTGGTGGAACCGACGCTGCAAACCACGCGCGATCCTGATATTTATGCGATTGGCGACTGCGCTTCCTGCGCACGTCCGGAGGGAGGTTTTGTGCCGCCTCGCGCTCAGGCGGCGCATCAGATGGCTACCTGCGCGATGAATAACATTCTGGCGCAGATGAATGGCAAACCGCTGAAAGCTTACCAGTATAAAGATCATGGTTCGCTGGTCTCTCTGTCCAACTTCTCTACCGTGGGTAGTCTGATGGGGAACCTGACACGCGGTTCAATGATGATTGAAGGACGTATCGCCCGCTTCGTGTATATCTCACTATACCGTATGCACCAGATAGCGCTGCATGGATACTTTAAAACTGGCCTGATGATGCTGGTGGGCAGTATCAACCGCGTCATTCGTCCGCGCCTGAAACTGCATTAATTTCTCTGCGCCTCACCGGCTGCTCGCGCCGGTGAGCGCTTCTCCATCACTCGCTTCGGAGTTGTCCGAATCCTTCAGCTTTACCGCCTCATCCCGCATTTTTCATCCTCATTCCGATTGGCTTTGTTCGCATACTGGTTGCAAAATTGTTACCAATAGCAACGAAGGAGGAACTCCCGTGAATAAATCAATGTTGGCGGGTATAGGGATTGGCG
The DNA here is from genome assembly GCF_026247685.1 of Salmonella sp. 2018103. Lineage (NCBI taxonomy): Bacteria > Pseudomonadati > Pseudomonadota > Gammaproteobacteria > Enterobacterales > Enterobacteriaceae > Salmonella > Salmonella sp. 2018103. The sequence continues at coordinate 2,668,478 of NZ_CP111029.1, read as the reverse complement.
TAGCGGCTGCGCTGGGTGTGGCGGCAGTGGCCAGTCTCAACGTATTTGATCGTGGTCCGCAATATGCGCAGGTGATATCGGCTAAACCGATTAAAGAGACGGTAAAAACGCCGCGTCAGGAGTGCCGTAATGTCACGGTCACGCATCGCAGACCGGTTCAGGACGAAAACCGTATTGCCGGCTCGGTGCTTGGCGCAGTAGCAGGCGGCGTGATTGGACATCAATTTGGCGGCGGTCGTGGTAAAGATGTGGCGACGGTCGTCGGGGCGCTGGGCGGCGGTTATGCTGGCAATCAAATCCAGGGATCAATGCAGGAAAGTGATACTTATACTACCACGCAGCAACGCTGTAAGACGGTGTATGACAAATCTGAAAAGATGCTTGGCTACGACGTGACCTACAAAATTGGCGATCAGCAGGGCAAAATCCGCATGGATAAAGACCCCGGAACGCAAATTCCCCTCGACGGCAATGGTCAACTGGTTCTGGATAACAAAGCATAAAAAAGCTGTACTCTGCAAGTTAGCCCCTCATTCGCTCAGGCTGAGGGGCTTTTTTTATCCGAAGCCGCGTCGTTCAGGACTTGAGCAGTTCAGGCCAGATGCGCAGGGTCGTACGCGTAATTTGCATCAGTTGTTCGAAGGTGGCTCCCTCGCGGGCGCTGATCGACATTCCCTGTAAAATACAGTTTATATATTCCGCGAGCGCCTGCGGGTTACAGTGCGCCGGAATTTCACCGCGCTCCTGACGTTGGCGCAAAAACTGGATGAGCGTCTGTTCCTGCATGGCGTGGCGTGATTTTACCGTGCGAGCGATATCGCGCGAGGAGGCGGCCAGGGTGGCGGACGTATTAATCATAAAGCAGCCAGCCGGCGTGTCCGTACTGGTAAAGCAGGCGGCAATTTCTGTGAAGTAATCTTCCAGCGCCGATTCCACGCTTTTCTCTTCACAAAAGAGCTGGGCTTCGTGCTTTGAGGCAAAGCGAGTGATATAGCGATCCAGGACAGCGCGAAATAATCCTTCTTTGTTAGTGAATTCCGCATAGAGAGTAGGCGCTTTCGCCCCGGTAGCCTCTACGAGATCGGCAAGCGAAGTTGCTTCATAGCCGTGCTGCCAGAAGAGAGTCATGGCCTTATCAAGCGCAGCTTCCCTGTCGAACACTTTTGGTCGGCCACGGCTTTTCTTCGCGCAACTCGTGGTATCCGTTGTCATGATGCCGTTGTACCTGTTTAAAGAGCGGTCTCTCTATTATAAAAACAAACCACTTCTGGCTCCAGAGTATTCATTAGAAAAATAAATCAATTCTATTCACATGAAAAATAACATCTTTATAAATTATATAACGATCATTATAAAAAGAAGTTGACGTGTGATGTAGATCACATCTATGATTAACTTATCGATCGTTAAGTTAATGCTTACGACACCCATTCATCTGCTAAAGGTCATCACTATGAAAAACGTAAAAACCCTCATCGCTGCTGTGGTACTGAGTTCGCTCTCATTCGCCAGCTTCGCCGCCGTTGAAGTTCAGGCAACGCCAGAAGGTCAACAGAAGTTTGGCACCATTTCCGCGAATGGCGGCACGAATCTGGGCTCGCTGGAAGATCAGCTGGCGCAAAAAGCGCAGGAGATGGGGGCGAAGTCTTTCCGTATTACCTCTGTTACCGGCCCGAATACCCTTCACGGTACGGCGGTAATCTATAAGTAAGCATTAACCCTCATTAATGCCGCTGCGATTGCCACAATAAAAAGAGAAAGCCTCGCGATGCATCGCGAGGCTTTTTTGTCGGTCAGCTATTCACGCTTACAGCGACTGCGGTTTCGCCTCTGATTGACGGGTTACATCCACCGGCATTCCGGAGCGCACTTCCATAACATGTTCCATCACCGCGGCGTCGGTCTGCGGCGCGTCCTTAAAGGTCTGCATCGGGCCATTCAGCACAATCGGCAGCACCTGCGGATCGTCGCCTATATTTTTAGACAGCGGCTGATGAACTTCCACCAGTCGCACGCCGCCTGGCTCCACCGAGGCTTTAATCGGCGTATTGATAATATTCACTTTGGTTCCCGGCGTGACCTGACGGAACAATGTCTCTATATCACCGTCGCGCAGACGGATACAGCCGGAGCTGACGCGCATACCAATGCCAAAATCGGCATTCGTGCCATGTAACAGATAGACGCCGCCGTAGGCCGCTAAACGAATCGCGTGATGCCCCATTGGGTTATCGGGACCGGCAGGCACCACGGCGGGGAGATCGATGCCTTGCGCTTTATAACGGGCGCGAATATTGGCGGTCGGCGTCCAGGTTGGATTGGCGCGTTTATCCGAAATGGTCGTCACCATCGTTGGCGTCAGGGTATCGCCGCCCAGTTGGCCAATCCCGATAGGGTAGACCGTGACCGTATTTTTCCCCGGTTGATAATAGTAAAGCCGTAATTCCGCGAGGTTAATGACGATACCTTCACGTGGCGCGTCCGGTAGCAGCGTTTGCAGCGGAATCGTCAGCACGCTGCCTGCGCGTGGCACGTAAGGATCAATGCCGGGGTTGGCCTGTAACAGGGCTAAAAAGCCCACGTTATATTTTTTGGCGATCGCCTCCAGCGAGCCGCCGTCGTCTTCAACGACATGGAATTTATTTTCTCCCACCAGTCGACTGCCGGGGGGCGGAAGAGGCCACGTATTTGCCTGCGCGGGAAGGGCAAGCATGATGGTCGCGGTAAGCGCAAACAACGCCCACCAGCGAGAGAGTCGCGTATTGTTGAACATTATAATAAACCCATGATTATTATGTGGTTATTTTTATAAAAGAGGAAATAAGAATTATGGCGGCTGGCTGTGTCTGGAACTGCAGGGAAGTGCAAAGAATTTGTAAAGATTAGGCCGGACGCAGGGTAATGACGCCCGGCCTGACGCTTATGCAATAGCGTTTTCTTCCAGTTGCTGCATGAACTGGCGTACCCAGTCTATACGCGTTTTACGTTCGCTTAAATCCTGAATAAACTTGAGGCGCGTCGGGCCATCCAGACGGAAATGCTGCGGTTGTTTTTGCAGCAACCCGATAAGCCAGGCAGGGTCAACGTGGTTTTTCTCGGCGAACTCAATCGTTCCGCCTTTCTCGTTACCCTCCAGTTTTCGGATGCCGAGCTTTTGCGCCTGTTGGCGCAGGCGGGCGATATCCAGCAGATTACGCGCTGGATCGGGCAGCAGGCCGAAGCGATCGATCAATTCCACTTTGATCTCTTCCAGCTCGTTTTCGTTCTTCGCGCTGGCAATGCGTTTATAGAATGACAGTCGGGTATTAACATCCGGAATAAAATCATCCGGCAGTAACGACGGCATTCGCAGCTCGACTTCCGTTTGCTGACTGGTGAGATCTTCCAGCGAGGGTTCGCGGCCTGCTTTCAGCGCATCGACGGCGTTTTCCAGCAGTTCCATGTAGAGTGAGAAGCCGATGGTTTCCATTGAGCCGCTTTGCTCTTCGCCAAGCAGTTCGCCTGCGCCGCGGATCTCCAGATCGTGGGTCGCCAGCGCAAACCCGGCGCCTAAATCCTCCAGCGACGCAATCGCCTCCAGCCGTTTTTGCGCATCGGTGGTCATGGCCTTAGGATGTGGCGTCAACAGCCAGGCGTAGGCCTGGTGGTGCGAGCGCCCTACGCGGCCACGCAACTGGTGCAACTGCGCGAGGCCGAAATGATCCGCGCGTTCAATGATGATCGTGTTAGCGGTGGGGATGTCGATCCCCGTTTCGATAATGGTAGTACACACCAGCACGTTAAAACGTTGATGGTGGAAATCGTTCATGACCCGTTCCAGCTCACGTTCGCGCATCTGCCCGTGGCCTATAGCGATTCGCGCTTCCGGCACCAGTTCCGCCAGCCGCTCTGCGGCTTTCTGAATATTTTCGACGTCATTGTACAAATAGTAAACCTGACCGCCGCGCAGGATTTCACGCAGAATCGCTTCCCTTACTACCAGGCTATCATACTCGCGGACAAAGGTTTTTACCGCCAGACGACGGGCAGGGGGGGTGGCGATAATGGAGAGATCGCGCATACCGCTCATCGCCATATTCAGCGTCCGCGGGATCGGCGTCGCCGTGAGCGTCAGAATATCGACATCGGCGCGCATCGCCTTAATTCGCTCTTTGTGGCGCACGCCGAAACGGTGCTCTTCATCGACAATCAGCAGGCCGAGGTCGCGCAGCTTCACATCGCTTTGTAGCAGTTTATGCGTACCGATCAGAATATCGATCTTACCCTCGGCGGCTTCCGCCAGGATTTGCGTCTGCTCTTTGGCGCTGCGAAAGCGGGACAGCATCTCAATGCGTACCGGCCAGTTGGCGAAACGGTCGCGGAAGTTGTCATAGTGTTGCTGCGCCAGCAGCGTAGTCGGCACCAGTACCGCCACCTGTTTATGGTTTTCCACCGCCAGGAACGCGGCGCGCATCGCCACTTCGGTTTTGCCGAAGCCGACGTCGCCGCACACCAGCCTGTCCATCGCCAGCGGTTGGCACATATCGCTCAATACGGCGTTAATCGCCTGTGCTTGATCGGGCGTCGTTTCAAACGGGAAGCTGTCGCAGAATAACTGATATTGCTCACGATCATGCTTAAAGGCAAAACCCTCTTTTGCCGCCCGTTGCGCATAAATATCCAACAGTTCCGCTGCGACATCGCGCACTTTTTCCGCCGCTTTCTGCCGGGCGCGCGACCAGGCGTCGCCGCCCAGTTTATGCAGCGGCGCACTTTCTTCCGCGCCGCCAGCATAGCGGCTAATCAGATGCAATGAGGAGACCGGCACATACAGTTTGGCGTCATTGGCGTAAGTGAGCATCAGATACTCACCCTTGATGCTGCCAGCCTCCAGCGTGGTCATGCCGGCATAACGCCCGACGCCGTGCTCCAGATGCACTACCGGTTGACCGACGTGGAGCTCCGCCAGGTTACGAATCAACGTATCCGGGTTGATCGTGCGACGGGAATCCAGGCGGCGACGTGCAACCCGCTCACCCAGGAGATCGCTTTCACAAATCAGAGCCAGATTGCGTTGGGTGTCGATAAAACCATGTTCTGCGGCGCCAATCATCAGATAGCGTCCCGCATCCTGCGCCTCGTCCAGGCGTAATATCCGCTTCGGCGCGATTTTTATGCGAGCCAGGAGCTCTCCCAGCGCTTCGCGGCGTCCTTCGCTTTCCACCGAAAAAATCACCGGGCCGCTGAAAGATTCGAGGAACTTACGCAGCGCGTCCAGCGGCGCTTTCTGCTGCGCCTGGATAGCCAAATCCGGTAATTTCTGGAAACCGAGATTGGTATTGGCGGCTTTTTCCGGCAGATGGTCGGTTTTAAGCTGGAGGCGAGGCCAGCGTTTAAGCTCGGAAAAGAGCTCATCTACCCGTAGCCAGAGGGCTTCCGGCGGCAAAAGCGGGCGCATAGGATCGACGCCGCGATTTTCAAAACGCGCCAGCGTATCGGCCTGAAAGCGTTCGGCGCTGGTTTCCAGCGAGCCGGTATTCACCACCAGAGTATTGGCGGGGAAGTAGCTAAATAATGGCGGTAACGGTTCGCTGAAAAAGAGCGGCTGCCAGTATTCGATCCCGGCGGGCAGGGTGCCTTTGCTGACCTGCTGATAGATGTGCTCGGCGTCGCGTTTTACCTCAAAGGTATCGCGCCACTGGCTACGGAAAAGCTCAATAGCGGCTTTGTCGGTAGGAAATTCGTGCGCGGGCAACAAATTGATGGCCTCGACCTCCTCCAGCGTACGCTGGGTATCCGCGTCAAACAGACGCAGGCTGTCGATTTCATCATCAAAAAAGTCGAGGCGATAAGGCTGTTCGCTGCCCATCGGAAAGAGATCCAACAGCGCGCCGCGCGTCGCGTATTCGCCATGCTCCATCACCTGATCGACATGCCGATAACCGGCGCTGTCAAGCTGCGCGCGCAGAGCGTCGCGGGACAGCCGCTGGCCTTTTTTCATCACCAGTGCATGACCATGCAGATAGCTATGCGGACAAACGCGCTGCATCAGGGTGTTTACCGGTACAATCAAGACGCCGCGCTGCATCGACGGCAACTGGTAGAGCGTGGACAGGCGCGAAGAGATAATTTCCTGATGTGGGGAGAAGCTGTCATACGGTAGCGTTTCCCAGTCCGCCAGGTTCATGACCATCTGATCGGTAAACTGGCGGATTTCATCATGCAATCGCAGAGCATTTTGCATGTCAGGCGCTATGAGTACCACCGGACCGGCATGGCGTTCGGCTATCTCCGCCACCAGCGTAGCGCAGGCGGCGCCGGTAAGTTCGCCCAACTGGCGCTGATCGTCCGCTTTTGTCGGCAGCGTGTAACGTTGTTTTTCAGGCATAACGGTTGTCAGTATCTCTTTTTGTTTTACGCCGCACTCTACGCGTCACCCTTCAGGCTGCTTCATGGTTGGCTGCGCGCCGGGACAGCATGAAGGACTCAGGTATTCAGGGGCATATGACTGATAAGCAATGTTCTTTATTATCCGCGATCGTTGTTTATTAGCAAATTGAATCCGCCGGATAACGCGCCGAACAGGTAAAGTATGAACATGTAAGTGACTTGATTTGTCGGCCTTTTTCAGAATAACGCTGACGAACTCTTACGGTTCAGACATTTACGCATTCCGCTTTCGCTTATATACTCGGGACTTTGCTAACAGCAACCAGACGGATTACATGTATCAACCTGTCGCTCTATTCATCGGCCTGCGTTACATGCGCGGGCGTGCAGCAGATCGCTTCGGTCGCTTCGTTTCCTGGCTTTCCACTATCGGCATTACCCTGGGGGTGATGGCGCTGGTCACGGTATTGTCGGTGATGAACGGTTTTGAGCGCGAACTGCAAAATAACATTCTTGGTTTGATGCCTCAGGCCATCCTCTCTGCTGAACATGGTTCTCTTAACCCGAGTCAGATGCCGGAAAAAGCGGTGAATCTGCAAGGCGTTAACCGTATTGCGCCGCTGACGACGGGCGATGTCGTACTGCAAAGCGCGCGTAGCGTTGCGGTTGGCGTGATGTTGGGTATCGATCCGGCGCAAAAAGATCCGTTAACGCCGTATCTGGTCAATGTGAAGCAAAGCGAATTACAGCCGGGTAAGTATAATGTCATCCTCGGCGAGCAGCTCGCCGGACAGTTAGGGGTCAACCGTGGCGATCAGATTCGGCTAATGGTGCCATCTGCCAGCCAGTTTACGCCAATGGGACGCCTGCCCAGCCAGCGTCTGTTTACGGTGATTGGCACATTTGCCGCCAATAGCGAGGTCGATGGCTATGAAATGCTGGTCAATATTCAGGACGCGTCGCGTTTAATGCGCTATCCGGCAGGCAATATTACCGGCTGGCGTCTGTGGCTGGATGAACCGCTGCAAGTCGATACCCTCAGCCAACAGACGCTGCCGCAAGGCACGAAGTGGCAGGACTGGCGCGAACGCAAAGGCGAGTTGTTCCAGGCTGTGCGCATGGAAAAGAACATGATGGGATTGTTGCTGAGTCTCATCGTGGCGGTCGCGGCTTTTAACATTATTACTTCGTTGGGCCTGATGGTCATGGAGAAGCAGGGCGAAGTGGCGATTTTACAAACTCAAGGGCTGACGCCGCGACAAATTATGATGGTCTTTATGGTGCAGGGCGCCAGCGCCGGGATTATCGGCGCGCTGTTGGGCGCCGCGCTGGGCGCATTGCTTGCCAGCCAACTAAATAACCTGATGCCGATCATCGGCGCGTTTCTGGATGGCGCTGCGTTGCCCGTGGCGATAGAGCCATTACAGGTGATCGTTATCGCGCTGGTGGCAATGGCCATCGCGCTGCTTTCTACGCTTTGTCCTTCCTGGCGCGCTGCCGCCACTCAACCCGCTGAGGCTTTACGTTATGAATAAGATCCTGTTGCAATGCGACAACCTGTGCAAACGCTATCAGGAAGGCACCGTACAAACCGACGTGTTGCACGATGTCAGCTTCAGTATCGGCGAAGGCGAAATGATGGCGATCGTCGGCAGTTCCGGTTCGGGTAAAAGTACGTTGCTGCATCTGTTAGGCGGGCTGGATACGCCTACCTCTGGCGATGTGATTTTTAGCGGCCAGCCGATGAGCAAACTCTCTTCTGCGGCAAAAGCGGAATTACGTAACCAGAAACTGGGGTTTATCTATCAGTTTCATCATCTCCTGCCGGATTTTACGGCGCTGGAAAACGTGGCGATGCCATTATTAATTGGCAAAAAGAAACCGGCGGAGATTGACGCTCGGGCGCGAGAAATGCTGCACGCCGTAGGGCTGGAGCATCGCGCAACCCATCGACCTTCGGAACTTTCCGGCGGTGAGCGCCAGCGTGTCGCGATAGCGCGCGCGTTGGTGAATAACCCGCGTCTGGTACTGGCGGATGAGCCGACCGGTAATCTGGATGCGCGTAATGCCGACAGTATTTTTGAGCTTCTGGGCGAGTTAAATCGTCTGCAGGGAACCGCGTTTCTGGTGGTGACTCACGATTTGCAACTGGCGAAACGTATGAGCCGCCAGCTTGAGATGCGCGATGGTCGCCTGACGGCGGAACTGAGCCTGATGGGGGCTGAGTAATGGCGTCGCCTTTATCATTATTAATTGGGTTGCGCTTCAGCCGTGGGCGGCGGCGCGGCGGTATGGTTTCGCTCATTTCCGTCATTTCTACCATCGGTATCGCGCTGGGCGTGGCGGTATTGATTGTCGGTTTAAGCGCGATGAACGGTTTCGAACGCGAGTTGAACAACCGTATTCTGGCGGTGGTTCCACACGGGGAGATTGAAGCGGTCAATCAGCCGTGGACTAACTGGCGTGAAGCGCTGGCAAAAGTGCAGAAGGTGCCGGGCATTGCCGCCGCCGCGCCGTATATCAATTTTACCGGCCTGGTAGAGAGCGGGGCGAATTTGCGCGCCATTCAGGTTAAAGGCGTCGACCCTAAGCAAGAGCAGCAGCTTAGCGCGTTACCGTCATTTGTGCAAAATCACGCCTGGGATCATTTCAAAGCGGGCGAACAGCAGATCATTATCGGCAAAGGTGTCGCCGATGCGCTGAACGTGAAACAGGGCGACTGGGTGTCCATCATGATCCCCAATGCGAATGCCGACCATAAGCTGCTCCAGCCCAAACGCGTGCGTTTGCATGTCATCGGGATTCTGCAACTGAGCGGCCAGCTCGATCACAGCTTCGCCATGATCCCGCTTGAGGATGCGCAGCAGTATCTGGATATGGGGTCCAGCGTTTCCGGTATCGCGCTTAAAGTCCATGACGTGTTTAATGCGAACAAACTGGTGCGTGACGCGGGTGAGGTGACTAACAGCTATGTCTACATTAAGAGCTGGATCGGCACCTACGGCTATATGTATCGCGATATCCAGATGATTCGAGCCATTATGTATCTGGCGATGATTCTGGTGATCGGCGTGGCCTGTTTTAATATCGTTTCCACCTTAGTGATGGCGGTAAAAGACAAAAGCGGCGACATTGCGGTATTAAGAACGCTGGGGGCGAAAGATGGTTTGATTCGTGCCATTTTCGTCTGGTACGGACTACTGGCGGGCTTGCTGGGCAGCTTGATTGGCGTGGCGATCGGCGTTGTCGTTTCGCTTCAGCTTACCGCCATTATTAATGGGATTGAAAAGGCGATCGGGCATCAGTTTTTGTCCGGCGATATCTATTTTATCGACTTCCTGCCATCCGAATTACATTGGCTGGACGTTGTTTACGTACTGGTCACGGCGTTGTTGTTAAGCTTACTGGCGAGCTGGTATCCGGCGCGGCGGGCGAGCAACATTGACCCTGCGCGAGTATTGAGCGGCCAGTAATCGCGGAATATAAAAACAAGGAGCGGTGATGTATTACGGGTTTGACATTGGCGGAACAAAGATTGCGTTAGGCGTATTTGACTCAACGCGGCGGCTACAGTGGGAAAAACGGGTTCCCACGCCCCATACCAGCTATAGCGCCTTTTTAGGCGCCGTGTGCGAACTGGTCGCGGAAGCCGACCAGCGATTTGGCGTAAAAGGGTCGGTAGGGATTGGCATACCCGGTATGCCGGAAACCGAAGACGGCACGCTGTACGCCGCGAATGTCCCGGCAGCCAGCGGTAAGCCGTTGCGCGCCGATCTCAGCGCCCGACTGGATCGCGATGTGCGTCTGGACAATGACGCTAACTGTTTTGCCTTGTCCGAAGCCTGGGATGATGAATTCACGCAATATCCTTTTGTTATGGGGCTTATCCTCGGCACCGGCGTCGGCGGCGGCCTGGTGCTAAACGGGAAGCCGATTACCGGTCAGAGCTATATCACCGGCGAGTTTGGTCATATGCGTTTGCCGGTTGACGCGCTAACGTTGATGGGGTTTGATTTTCCTCTCCGCCGTTGTGGATGCGGTCAGATGGGCTGCATTGAGAATTATCTGTCCGGGCGCGGGTTTGCGTGGCTATATCAGCATTATTATGATCAATCGCTGCAGGCGCCGGAGATTATCGCGTTGTGGGAGCAGGGCGATGAGCAGGCGCACGCGCATGTTGAGCGCTATCTGGATTTACTGGCGGTTTGTCTGGGGAATATACTGACGATTGTCGATCCCGATTTATTGGTGATCGGCGGCGGACTATCGAACTTTACTGCAATAACAACGCAACTGGCGGAAAGACTGCCGCGCCATCTCCTCCCTGTTGCCCGCGCGCCGCGCATTGAGCGTGCGCGGCATGGGGATGCAGGTGGGATGCGCGGTGCTGCTTTTTTACATCTTACCGACTAATCAAAAAAAGAGGTTGTTATGCAGTCGCGTCGGTTTCATCGATTAAGCCGCTTTCGTAAAAATAAACGTCTGTTGCGTGAACGTCTGCGCCAGCGGATCTTTTTCAGAGACAGAGTGGTGCCGGAAATGATGGAAAACCCAAGAGTATTAGTCCTTACAGGTGCAGGAATTTCTGCAGAGTCTGGTATTCGTACGTTTCGCGCGGCGGATGGCCTTTGGGAAGAGCATCGGGTTGAAGATGTGGCGACGCCGGAAGGATTCGCCCGTAATCCGGGTCTGGTGCAGACATTTTATAATGCCCGCCGTCAGCAGCTTCAACAGCCGGAAATACAACCCAATGCGGCGCATCTGGCGTTAGCGAAGCTTGAAGAAGCGCTTGGCGATCGCTTTTTGCTGGTGACGCAAAACATCGACAATTTGCATGAACGCGCGGGCAATCGCAACATCATTCATATGCATGGCGAGCTGTTGAAGGTGCGCTGTTCGCAAAGCGGCCAGATTCTGGAATGGAACGGCGATGTGATGCCGGAAGATAAATGTCACTGCTGCCAGTTCCCGGCGCCGCTACGTCCGCACGTAGTATGGTTTGGCGAGATGCCGCTTGGCATGGATGAAATTTATATGGCGCTGTCGATGGCGGATATTTTTATCGCCATTGGCACATCCGGTCATGTCTATCCGGCTGCGGGTTTTGTGCATGAAGCAAAACTGCACGGCGCACATACGGTGGAACTGAATCTTGAGCCAAGCCAGGTCGGCAGCGAGTTTGAAGAGAAGCACTACGGCCCGGCAAGCCAGGTTGTGCCGGAATTTGTTGATAAATTCCTGAAAGGGCTGTAGTGCTGTTTGCCCGGTAACGCCTTATCCGGCCTACATTTCACGTTACGTTCATCTGTAGGCCCGACAGGCGCTTTGGCTGAATTAGCGTCCTGCTTTTAGCTTCTGATAATACTCTTCATAAATGGCGCTGGCGTCGCCGACATCGTTTTGCCACTCGCCTTTGCTGATGGTTTGCGCATCCGGATAGAGCGACTTATCATTGGCGACCTCCGGGCTTAACAGCTTACGCGCCGCCAGGTTGGGGGTAGGGTAGCCGATGGTTTCTGCCACCTCTTTCGCGACGTCAGGACGCAGCAGGAAGTTGATTAGCTTCAGCGCGCCCTCTTTATTTTTCGCGTTCGCCGGAATAGCCAGGCTATCCATCCAGAAAATACCGCCTTCCTTCGGCCAGACGACCTCCAGCGGCGTGCCAGCCTGACGAGCAACGAAGGCTGAACCGTTCCACACCATCCCCAGGTTGACTTCCCCTTCCATATACGGATTCGCCGGATTATCGGAGTTGAAGGCCGCTACGTTCGGCATCAGTTTTTTCAACTCTTCATATGCCGCTTCGATCTCTTTCGGATCGGTAGTGTTACCGGAATAACCTAGCTTGCGCAGCGCCATCTGGAAGACTTCTCGCGCATCGTCGGTTAAAAGCAGGCTGTTTTTATATTCCGGTTTCCACAAGTCAGCCCAGCTGGTAATGGTTTTTGGATCGATAGCATCGCTGTTCACGCCAATCGCCGTTGCGCCCCAGATATACGGAACAGAATAATCGTTGTTGGGGTCAAACGGTTTGTTGAGCATTTCCGGATCGAGGTTGTGGAAATTGGTTAATTTCGACTTATCGATCTTCTGGATCATGCCTTCTTTGCGCATTTTGTCGACATAGTATGTAGAAGGAACAACCAGGTCATACGCGCCATCTTTATAGGTTTTGAGTTTGGCATACATGGTTTCGTTCGACTCGTAGGTCGAATAAATCACCTTAATGCCGGTCTCTTTAGTGAACTGTTCCAGCAGGCCCGGCGGTACATACTCAGTCCAGTTATAGAAATAGAGCGTGTCGTTGTCGGAGGCATGAGCGGCACTCATACCCAGCGCCAGGGCGCCCGCCGCGAGCAGGTGGCGTGACCATTTTTTCATTTAACGTCCCCTGAATTACGGGCCTTATCGGCCCTTGGTTTTATCACGAGCAATAAGCTGGCTGGCAATGACCATTACCAGAGACAGCACCAATAAAACGGTCGCCAGCGCGTTCACTTCTGGTGAAACGCCGACTTTTACCATGGAATAAATCTTTAAGGGTAAAATTTCATAGCCCGGCCCGGTGACAAACGACGAGACCACGACATCGTCCATCGACAACGTAAAGCTCAGCAACCAGCCCGCCGCCACCGCCGGCATCGCCAGCGGCAGAATGATTTTGCGTAAAATCGTTACCTCACTGGCCCCCAGGTCTTTTGCGGCTTCCAGCATTCTGACATCAAAGCCTTTCAGGCGCGAATAGACCGTGACGACCACAAACGGCAGGCTAAAGGTGATGTGCGAGAACAGCAACGACCAAAAGCCCAGTTGAATGCCGAGTAACATAAACAGCACCAGCAGGGAGATCGCCATCACGATATCCGGCGACATCATTACTACAAACAGCATCCCGCTGACGAATGGCTTCCCGCGAAAGCGGTAGCGATAAAGCGCCACCGCGGTTAACGAGCCAATCAACGTGGCGAAGGTCGCTGAAAAAATCGCCATCGTCAGTGAATGTTGAGCGGCCTGCAACAGACTGTCGTTATTGACCAGGAGTTCGTACCATTTAGTGGTAAAGCCCTGCCAGTTAATGCCGAACCGCGAACTGTTGAAGGAGTTCACAATCAGAATAATGATGGGAATATACAGATACGCATAGATGGCAGTCATGAAACCGCCACGGAGCAGCCGACCGATCATTCAAGTTCCACCTTCTTATTCAGAGGATGGGGTGCTTTTAGAGTATTGAAAATGATCAATTTTTTCTCTTCTCCAAAATCTCTCCAAAACGTCTCGCGGTTATCAGCAGCCAGGAAGAAGCAAGCTGCCGCTTGAAGCCGCGAATTTTACAACAAATTGCCAGACGAGCGGGAAAAAAAGGCCATTTAAATGACTATTCTCATCCGATCCGGTCATATGCGGCATTATTGCACCAGGCAAGAGGTTACTCTGTAGGCAAACATGGAGTACGTGAGTAAACCCTGAACGTGACGTTTGAGAAAGCGTCGTCTGATTTTATAAAAAACAACATAAACAGCCGCTTTGTTGTTCTGAGCGAACGTGTAGCGTGGTTAACTGTTCTTCCGCCATTTTTTGTATAGCCTGGGGGTTTATTCTAAAAATGGCGTGAAAAACCTGATCAGAGATGGCTTCGATTATCTCAGCTAACATGCTTAGGCTGGCGCTGGGATCCGTTACGAGGAACGCCTGAAACGTCTTATCCGCCAGTAAAACCTCTTCTACCATTTTTTCAATAGGTATGTGGGTATGCGGTGGTGGTATTTCAAGCTGTTTTAAGCCACACATCGTCATTGTTTCTAAAAATGCGTTTTGCTGAGTACTTTCGGATATATTCGCATGCTGTAAAATGCGCGTTGTCTTTTCAATCCCAGACTGAATTTTCGCTGCCAGGTAGGTTACCTTTTCTTGCGTTTTCCACTCATCTAAATTTCCTTTTCTCCATTCAGAATATAAATACCCCTCTATGTTGTCTAATGGAACCGATAATGTCGGCGCGCCAGCAGGATTGAGACATAATGTCGAAGGGAGGGGGTAATCTACGATTTCGCTATATCTTCTATTAATCATGGCCGTCATTTGTGGATGCGGTTTTAAAATATCGGGGCGATCTTTTATTAAAAAATAAGCATTCCCCATGACTTCACAGGTAAAGGCATCGGTATTTTGAGTGATACGTAACAATTCGTTCTCTTCGTTTTGATCCATGATGCGAAGAATAATAGTGTCATCATTTTCATTAGGATTATAAACCTGAAATCTATCTCTTTGTGATGCGCAGGCTAACTCTTTTAACTCAAAAAAAATCTCTGTAAGCCGCTCTCGTGTGGGGGTGCGATCGGCAAACAACATCTCATGTAGACAACGGTCCGCTTTTGCTTTGCCAGTAGAAAAAAAGAAGTCTTTAATTTTTTCCCATAAAACTTTCCACCATGCTTCTTTCGTATTCCTTGGGGAGTTGGTAAGGATTTCACTTTTTAAAAAACCATTCCCTATAGTAATCGGCATATTAATCTCACTTATACTGGAGTAAAAATGACTACATAATTGATTAAATCGGCCCTTTCTATCTCCACTGCGGGCGCATCGGATGTAATATAATTTTTAAAAGAGACTGGCAATCAGTATAAAACCTGAGAGCTTCGCGTATAAACGCATTACTGTCTGTGATAGCGTCGCTACAGGTAAAAATAAAAGAAGGCCTGGCGCGGATGATGCTGTAGATTTGCAATACTGGCGGCAACTGCTTTCATGCGTTTTTTATGCCGGAGGCATGAAGTTTACCCTTAAATAAACTTCATGCCTGAATGCGTGTGGATTTGTTAGCGTTGCGCAATTAATCGCTTATATCACTCACCTTCTTATTCAATAAGCGGGAAGCCCGCCAGTAAATCAACAGCATGAGTCCCATCACAATGGTCAGCGTAATGCTGGTCGCCGCGCCAAACGGCCAGTCGCGAATATTCAGGAACTGTACCTTAATGACGTTACCAATCAGCAGGTTTTTCGCGCCACCCATTAAATCGGAGACGTAGAACAGGCCCATTGCCGGTAGCATCACGAGCAGGCAACCGGCGACAATGCCCGGCATGGTTAATGGAATAATGATGCGGATGAACGTTTGCATTTTACTGGCGCCGAGATCGCGTGCGGCCTCCAGTAGCGGTTTGTCGAGCTTCTCAATGCTGGAGTAGAGCGGCATGACCATAAACGGCAGCAAAATGTAAACCAGGCCGATAATAACGGCGCTCGGGGTGAACATGATGCGAATCGGCGTATCAATCACGCCCAGCCACAGCAGGAATTCATTGAGATAGCCTTTAGTGCTCAGGAATATTTTCAGCCCATAGATGCGGATCAGTGAGTTGGTCCAGAAAGGAACGATCAGCAAAAACAGCAATAACGGACGTATCTTTTCCGGTAACTTCGCCAGGAACCAGGCAAAAGGATAGCCCAGCACCAGGCAGGAGAGGGTGGCGATCAGCGCCATATTCAGAGAGTGCAGGAGCACTTCAAAATAGAGCGGATCGAGCAGGCGTGCGTAGTTATCCAGCGTAAAGACCATCTTGACGAAACTGGCGTCGTCACGGGTCAGAAAGCTGGTGCCAATGATCATCAGGTTGGGCAGAAAAACAAATAACACAAGCCAACCGACGATAGTGACAATCACTACATTCTGGAATTTACTTGTGTTCTTCATCAGCCAGTACGACCTCCCAGCTTTCTACCCAACTAATGGCCATTTTTTGGTCAAGAGAATGGTCGAAGTCAGGATCGTCTTCGTTGAAGAATTCGCTGACCATCACCATTTTGCCATTTTCCAGTTCAACCACCGACTCCAGCGTCATACCTTTATAATTGCGCTCGCGCACGTAGCCGATAAGCCCTTCGATGTGGTTATCATCGTTGATCTCTTCGACGCGTAGATCTTCCGGTCGCAGCAGGACGTTCAGTTTTTGGCCCGGTTCGACAGCGAAATTGACGTATATATTGCACTCCCGACCTTCTACGCTGGCGCGGACGCGCTGTTCATCAAGCCGTTCAATGACGGTTGCGTCAAAGCGGTTAATTTCGCCGATAAAACCGGCGACAAACAGGTTTTTTGGCTCTTCATAGATTTCACGCGGCGTGCCGTCTTGCTCAATCACGCCATTACGCATTACCACGATACGATCGGACATGGTGAGCGCTTCTTCCTGATCGTGAGTGACAAAAACAAACGTGATACCGAGTTTACGCTGTAATGCTTTAAGCTCGTTCTGCATTTGTTTGCGCAATTTATAGTCCAGCGCGGAGAGCGATTCATCCAGTAATAACAGGCGAGGTTTATTCACCACCGCGCGAGCGATAGCCACACGCTGCTGCTGTCCGCCGGAAAGCTGGTGCGGTTTACGTTGTGCAAACTCTTCAAGCTGCACCATACGCAGCGCATCGGTCACGCGAGGCGCTATCTCGGCGGCTGGCGTTTTTTGCATCCGTAAGCCAAACGCGACATTTTCAAACACCGTCATATGCGGAAATAAAGCGTAGCTTTGAAATACGGTGTTCACATAACGATTTTCGGCGGGAACGTGGGTGATATCCTGGTTATCCAACATGATATGCCCGGCATCAACGGTTTCCAGGCCGGCAATCAGGCGAAGAACGGTTGTTTTACCACAGCCGGAAGGGCCAAGCAGCGTGAGGAATTCGCCATTGTTAATGGTCAAATCCAGTTGCGAAATGACCTCTTTGCCATCGAAACTTTTGCTAATTCCAGACAAAAGCACCAGCGGTGAAAGCGAACGCGGTTGATTATTCAATTTCTTACTCTGTCCCATGTAAACGCAACGGATGGCTGACCGCTGCGGGGTTTGTGGTTAACCACCTTAATCACTCTTAATGA
The DNA here is from genome assembly GCF_026247685.1 of Salmonella sp. 2018103. Lineage (NCBI taxonomy): Bacteria > Pseudomonadati > Pseudomonadota > Gammaproteobacteria > Enterobacterales > Enterobacteriaceae > Salmonella > Salmonella sp. 2018103. Next base: position 2,651,221 of record NZ_CP111029.1, on the reverse strand, counting down.
GGGCGGTCATTCTACGGCAAACCACTGTGATCGCCAATCCTTGTTGCGAATTACTGACTTAGCTTTATAGTCAGAAAGCGTGTCAAAGTGAAATATTCTTGTTTGCAGGGATAAAAGTGACCTGACGCAATATTTGTCTTTTCTTGCTTATTAATAATGTTGTCACGAAAAGTGAGGGTGACTGCATGGATAAACTACTTGAGCGTTTTTTACACTACGTATCGCTGGATACCCAATCAAAGTCGGGTGTTCGGCAGGTTCCCAGCACTGAGGGGCAGTGGAAGTTACTACGTTTGCTCAAACAGCAGCTCGAAGAGATGGGGCTGGTTAACATTACATTAAGTGAAAAAGGGACGTTGATGGCGACGCTCCCGGCCAATGTTGAGGGGGATATTCCCGCCATTGGTTTTATCTCCCATGTGGATACCTCTCCGGATTTCAGCGGTAAAAACGTTAACCCGCAGATTGTCGAGAATTATCGCGGCGGCGATATAGCATTAGGGATTGGCGATGAGGTGTTGTCACCCGTGATGTTCCCGATACTGCATCAATTACTGGGACAGACGCTGATTACTACCGATGGTAAGACATTGCTGGGCGCGGACGATAAAGCCGGCGTTGCGGAGATCATGACCGCGCTGGCGGTGCTGAAAGGTAATCCTATTCCCCACGGCGACATTAAAGTGGCGTTTACGCCTGACGAAGAGGTAGGGAAAGGCGCGAAGCACTTCGATGTTGAGGAGTTTGGCGCGCAGTGGGCCTATACGGTCGACGGCGGCGGCGTGGGCGAACTGGAGTTTGAAAACTTCAATGCCGCCTCGGTGAATATCAAAATCGTCGGCAATAACGTGCATCCCGGTACGGCGAAAGGTGTGATGGTCAATGCGCTGTCGTTGGCGGCGAGGATTCACGCGGAAGTGCCGGCGGATGAAGCGCCTGAAACCACTGAAGGTTACGAAGGGTTTTATCATCTGGCCAGCATGAAAGGCACCGTTGACCGGGCCGAAATGCACTACATCATTCGCGATTTCGACCGTAAGCAGTTTGAAGCGCGTAAACGCAAAATGATGGAGATTGCCAAAAAAGTCGGTAAGGGGCTGCATCCGGACTGCTATATCGAACTGGTGATTGAAGACAGTTATTACAATATGCGCGAAAAAGTGGTTGAGCATCCGCATATTCTCGATATCGCCCAGCAGGCCATGCGCGACTGTCATATTACGCCGGAGATGAAACCGATTCGCGGCGGTACAGACGGGGCGCAACTGTCGTTTATGGGCTTGCCGTGTCCTAATCTCTTTACCGGCGGATATAACTATCATGGTAAACATGAGTTTGTGACGCTGGAGGGGATGGAAAAAGCGGTACAGGTGATTGTACGTATCGCGGAGCTGACGGCGAAGCGCGGCCAGTAGCGAATGTTACGCATTGTGGTGAAGCGTTTTATTATTTATGGCGGGATATTTTCCGCCATCAATTTTTCTGCCTGGAGCGCCGAATATACGCCTTCCTGGTCCCAGCGCCAGCAACAATCTGCAGCATGTTTTATGACCGGCGATGAAACCTGCATGACGTTTATTGATGATGCGGTGAGGCTGGCCTCGCGGCAATATGGCAAACGCTCAATACAGCTTGTTCGTAGCCTGCTATTACAAAGCGATATTTATCAATGGCTGGGTAAACCAGAGTTAACGCCGCAAATGCTGCTGCGAGCGCGGGCAATCATGAAAACATTTTCGGCGGGCACTTATCCGGGCGATCGGGCCGATATGTTTGAACACCTGGCGGCCTTTTATGTTTACGGTGACGATCGCCATATAGAGTATTCACCTACAGAGCAGTGGCGATACGAGATCAAGGTTGATTACCGTCAGCGGATAGCCTGGCAAGAGCAGGCATTAACGTGGCGTCTTAAAGACAAAAAGGCATCGACGGAAGCATTGGTTTATACCTTAAACAGGATGCGCGATGCTTATTCTGATGCGCTGGAAGAGCGGGATGTCGAATGTGATAGTGCGCGTAAAGCCTATTATTTGGCGAAGATAGACGCAACGGAGCGGCAGTGGCTGAACGTTATTTTACGGGATAAAACCTGGGATAATCGTGAGCGCGTCGCCTCTTTTTTGCAGCAGAAAGCGGATATTGCTTATAATGCAGGGCATATTAGCGAGGCGATTAATGCGCTAAGTCAGGCGCTAAAAATTGAGCAAACGCTTTATGGCGCCGAATTCGGCGAAATGACGGTTGACAGCAATAATCTTGCTGGCTTTTATGCACAGGGCCATCATTATAAGGAAGCGAAAGATCTCTACCTTAAACTTATCGCGTATTACCAGAGCCGTTTAACGCCAATGGCGACGGTAATATCACGATTACGCTTTTATTTGCCCGAAAACATCGACCTGGACAGTACCTCCCTCTATCTCCCATTGCTGGAAGAATATAAACGTCGGCAGTCCGACGTATCCATGGTGTTGTATGGTATTTCGCTGCTTTATCAGAATAATCAACAGCTTGAACAAGCAAAAGACTTTGCGGAACGCGCCTTTACGCTTGATGCCGTAGCTTATCCAGCAAAGATGCAGTATGAACGATTACAGCAACTGGCTAATATTGCCGAAGGTCTTGGCGATAACGTACTGGCGCGGCGCTATCGGCAAATGTCATTTCGCCATCGAATGGCCCACTCGATTTATCCGGGCGATCCGCAATATAACGATTTCGCCAAACCTGGCGGCGATCGTTGTGGATAGTTTGCGTCAGCCCGGCGGTCGCCGGGCATTGCGATGTTCTTATCCTTCGAAAAACCAGTATCCGCTATTCACCAGCGCCGCCAGCATCGCGAGGAAGGACGGGTCTTCCAGCGCATCGCCGAAGTTTTCAGCGGTCAGTGCAATATGACTGGCGAGCGCCTCCAGAGCGGGGCGATGCGGAGAGTCTATTTTTTCGCCATTCGCATAGACCTCATCGCCGATACGCAATACGCGAAGCCCGCCGAGACGTACTAATACCTCGCCTTGCTTTAAGGCATCGTAAATTTCATCAGGCTGATACGGCGGCTCCGGCGGCGCAATATCCAGTTCGTGGCGTGACTGAGAGAGAAACTCGCCAAGCCACTGTTGGAAATGCGCGGGTTGATTGATCAAATCGAGCATCATATTACGCAGTTTATCCATCTCCTGCGGCAGGATATCCGCCGGATGCTTGCGGGACGGCATATCCGGATCGCTGTAGTATGTATTGCCCAACTCCCGTTGCAGGACGTAATCGGCAAAACCGCTGATCAGCTCACGGCTATTGGGCGCGCGAAAACCGACCGAATAGTTCATGGCGTTTTCCAGCGCATAGCCTTCATGCGGGAATCCTGGCGGAATATACAGAATGTCGCCCGGCTCCAGCTCTTCATCAATAATGGCCTCGAACGGATCGACTTGTAACAGGTCGGGATGCGGGCAGTGCTGACGCATTTGCAGCTTTTCGCCCACGCGCCAGCGACGGCGACCAGTTCCCTGGATAATAAACACATCATACTGATCCAGATGCGGGCCAACGCCGCCGCCGGGAACGGAAAAGGAGATCATCAAATCGTCGATACGCCAGTCCGGCAGAGCGCGGAACGGGCGCATCAAGGCGGCGGTTGGTTCATGCCAGTGGTTTACCGCCTGTACCAGCAGCGACCAGTTGCTCTCACCCAGATGATCGTAGCTTTCGAAAGGGCCATGGCTGACCTGCCATTTGCCATCCTGATGGCTAACGAGACGACTGTCGATTTCGCTTTCCATCGCCAGCCCCGCCAGCTCATCCGGCGAGAGCGGATCGATAAAGTTGCTAAACCCACGTTTTAAGACCACCGGGCGTTTTTGCCAGTGGCGTTCAAGAAAGTCGGGCCAGTTAAGAGTTAATTGGTATTCCATGTTAAGTATCCGCAGGCTGGTATCTGACACCGATTATAACGGATGCTTAACGAGATGCGTGGAAGAACGCACAGAAATGTTTATTCCTCTTTCTGTGTGGGATGCTGTCGGCCAAAAACGACCTCCATACGGGCACCGCCGAGCAGACTGTCGCTGGCAATGATTTGCCCGGCGTATTGTTCCGTAATCTCGCGCGCGACAGCCAGCCCCACGCCTTGTCCTGGTCGCAGGGTATCGGCGCGCTGACCGCGATCAAACACCAGGGAACGTTTGCTGTGGGGTATGCCTGGGCCGTCATCTTCGACGAAAATATGCAAATGATCGTCGGTCTGGCGAGCCGAAATCTCGACAAACTCCAGGCAATATTTACAAGCGTTGTCCAGTACGTTGCCCATTACTTCGACAAAGTCGTTTTGCTCGCCGACAAAACTGATCTCTGGTGAAATATCCATACTGATATTCACCCCTTTACGCTGATAAACTTTATTTAGCGCAGAAATCAGGTTATCTAACAACGGCGCGACGGGATGCAGTTCGCGGCTTAACAACACGCCGCTACCGCGCATACTGGCGCGATGTAGATAATAGCCAATCTGCTGGGAAATCCGGCTGATCTGTTCCAGCATCACCGGTTCAGCTTTGCTGACGCTCATCTTTTCGTTGCGTAAAGAGCGTAACGTACTCTGCAAAACCGCGAGCGGCGTTTTTAAACTGTGCGTCAGGTCGGTCAGGGTCGTGCGATATTTGTTATAACGTTCACGCTCGCTTTTGAGCAGTTGATTAAGGTTGCGCACAAGGCTGGTCAGCTCACGCGTCGTCTCCGGATTGAGCATTTCGCGGTGATGATCTTCAAGCTCGCGGACTTCCCGTGCCAGCGCCTCGATAGGGCGTAAGCTCCACCAGGCGGCGATCCACAGTAAAGGAATGACTAACAGTAAATTGGCAGCCAGCACGTATACGAACCAGCTCCACACCATATAGGAGCGTTTTAGCTCTATCGGAATGGTATCGACCACCACGATGGTTAACTGCGGCATCCGCGCCGTGGCAGGATAAATATTTACCGCTACCGAGTGGGTCATCTCCGCATCATCGTCATCTTCACGTACTTCTTTGAGTTTTTCCTGCGCGGAATGGTCTTCGCTCAACAGCGTGCTGGTGGCGTCTACGTTGGTTTCAATTTCATGGAAGCCGTTCGTTTTTAACCATTCCGGTTGAATGCTTTTAATCAACCAGGGGATGTTGCGCTGCGTCCATAATAATTTGCCCGTTTCATCGTAAATAAGGGTCATGGTCGGACTTTGCATGTCCAGATTTTCAGGCAGCTCAACGCTGATTTTATTATTTTCCCATTTGGCGAGGGTATAAAACAGGTTGCTTTCGCCGCGCAGCAGACGAAAGGTGGTTTTATCAAAACTTACGCTATAGCCGACCAGCGCCACTATGCCATATGCCAGAGAAAGCACCAGCACGACGCCGGCTGTCGCCAGCAAAAAACGAACCCGCAGCGACAGCGGCAGAAAATGGCGAGCAAATTTATTCATTAGCGCAATTCAAAAAGATATCCTTGTCCGCGTACGGTGGTAATGACATCGTGCGGATACTGGGCCTGTATTTTTTTCCGCAGACGCCCCATGAGAACATCAATGGTATGACTTTCCCGCAGTTCCGCATCCGGATACAGCTGAAGCATCAGCGAATCCTTGCTGACCACTTTACCGTTGTTACGGATAAGCGTTTCCATAATGGTGTATTCAAACGCCGTGAGTTTGATGACCTCTTCATTGACGGATAATTCCCGGCGTGAGAGATCCACCTGGAAAGGCGGGATGTTGATCACCTGGGAGGCCAGACCGCTATTACGGCGCATTAACGCCTGCATACGCGCCATTACCTCTTCGATGTGGAATGGCTTCGTCACGTAGTCATCGGCCCCGGAGCTGAGAACCTCGACTTTATCCTGCCAGCCTTCGCGCGCGGTTAACACCAGAACCGGCAGTGAAACATCACTGCTGCGCCAGCGGCGTATTAAGGAAAGGCCGTCTTCATCCGGCAGACCTAAATCGACAATAGCGATATCCGGAAGGTGTTCATTAAGGTAGTAATCAGCTTCCCTGGCATCTTCTGCGGCATCGACCTGGTGACCTGAATCCTGGAGCTGAACCTTCAGGTGGTGGCGTAATAATGCATTATCCTCTACAACCAGTACGCGCATCATCTCTTCTCCCTTGTGTTAACAATAAGAACAGTCTAGCGTTGATTATGGTGCTTTGGGGATAAACAGTTAATAAACCAGACAAATAGTCACCCTCTTTCTGAAGAAAAGAGGGTGAGGCAGGCATTATTTAAGTTCGTCGACCAGAGTCACAGCGCGACCGATATAATTTGCCGGCGTCATGGCTTTAAGGCGCGTTTTTTCTGCTTCCGGCAGGGCCAGACTATCAATAAACTGTTTCATTCCTTCGGCATCGACACGCTTGCCACGGGTCAACTCTTTCAGTTTTTCATATGGTTTTTCAATACCATAGCGGCGCATGACGGTCTGGATCGGTTCGGCTAATACTTCCCAGTTGTGATCCAGTTCGTCAAGCAGATGATCGCGGTTTACTTCCAGCTTGCTGACGCCCTTCAGGGTGGACTGATAAGCGATAAGCGCATAGCCGATGCCGACACCCAGGTTACGCAGAACGGTTGAGTCGGTCAGATCGCGCTGCCAGCGGGAAACCGGCAGTTTGTTTGCCAGATGGTGCAACACTGCATTAGACAGACCGAGGTTGCCTTCTGAGTTTTCAAAGTCAATGGGGTTAACTTTGTGCGGCATGGTAGAAGAACCGATCTCCCCGGCGATGGTTTTCTGTTTGAAATGGTTCAACGCAATATAGCCCCAGACATCGCGATCGAAATCGATCAGGATGGTGTTAAAGCGCGCGATACAGTCAAACAGTTCCGCAATATAATCATGCGGTTCAATCTGGGTGGTGTAAGGGTTCCACTGGATGCCCAGTGAGGTGACGAACTCTTCGCTGAACTGATGCCAGTCAACTTCCGGATAGGCGGCGATATGCGCGTTATAGTTGCCTACGGCGCCGTTGATTTTACCGAGGATCTCCACCTGGTTGAGCTGGCGGAACTGACGCTCCATACGATACGCCACGTTCGCCATCTCTTTACCCAGAGTGGAAGGCGTTGCCGGCTGGCCGTGGGTGCGGGAGAGCAGAGGAATGTCGCGATACTGCGTGGCGAGATCTTTAACCGCGTTAATCACCTGACGCCAGTAAGGCAGGATCACTTCATCGCGCGCGGTTTTGAGCATTAACGCGTGCGACAGGTTGTTAATGTCCTCAGAAGTGCAGGCAAAGTGGATAAACTCGGAAACGTCATGTAGCGCCGGGATCGCGGCGACTTTTTCTTTCAGAAAATACTCAACCGCTTTCACATCGTGATTCGTGGTGCGCTCAATGGTTTTAATGCGCGCGGCATCTTCTTCATTGAAGTTTGCAACAAGCGTATCCAGGTAACCGTTTGCGTCGGCAGCAAAAGCAGGAACTTCCTTGATCGCTGCGTGCGCGGCTAATTTCTGCAGCCAACGTACTTCGACTTGTACACGAAATTTCAGCAAACCGTATTCGCTAAAAATTCCGCGCAGCGCGCTGACTTTATCGCCGTAGCGTCCATCGACAGGGGAAACGGCGGTCAGTGAGGATAATTCCATAGATCATAACTCCGGGGTTAAATGAGCAAGAATTTGTTTTGCCTGAGTCGTCAGGCGATGACGAGAAAACATAAGCTGTAGGCGACCACCGCCTACCTGATGCCAGAGCACGGCTGCACGGATGCCTGCCAGTAGCGAAGCGCGGACTTTGGCCTGAACCTGCGGACTTTGCAGAACGGCCGGGGAGCCCGTCACCTGAATGCGTGGGCCCAATGGGCTAATCACATCCACGTAGATACCCGCCATGGCGCTCATTAACGTGTCTGACTGTAAATCAAAATGGTCAAGCTGGCGCTGCAGGCCGTTAATTCGATCGCCTAACGTATTCAACGCGCCTTTGGCGGATGACAGCTTGCGCTCCAGCACCATCAGGCTAAGCGTATAACGCGTCAGTTCGGCGTTAAGTCCTTGTCGGCTGCTGGCATTCAGCACGCCGAGCAGTGTTTCCAGACCAAGACGCAGGTTAGCTTCGCTGCCGCCGAACACGCCCAGAGTAGAACTGGGATTCATATCAATGACACTGTTGAGTGAAACGTGCAACGCGTCGGCATCACAGTGCCCCTGGTGCGCCAGTTGTTGCACCAGGCGTGCCGACTGGCAAATGCCAGACAGCGCGAGGGTGATGTCATAATAATTCTTTGCCACAATCACTGCTTCCTTGTATCAAATAAAATACACTTCATCTTTTAAGCCGCTTTGAGGCGACTTGAATGATGTTGTGTATTGAATAATCAGACCGTCAGCGGCAGTCGCTGCTCGATAATGCCGCCGCCCAGGCAGACTTCGCCGCTGTAAAAGACAGCGGACTGGCCCGGCGTAACGGCGGCAACCGGCTCGTCAAAAATGACCTCGATACGATCGTCATCCAGCGCGTTAATCGTGCACGGAATATCGGTCTGGCGGTAGCGGGTTTTTACCGTACAGCGCAGGGTGCCGGTGAACGGTTCGCGATCGACCCAATGTAGCTGCTGGGCGATGAGGCCTACCGACATCAGGCGTGGGTGCTCATGCCCCTGGGCGACAATTAACACATTGTTTTCAACGTCTTTATCCACCACATACCAGGGGTCTTCGCTACCGTCTTTGGTGCCGCCGATTCCCAGCCCTTTACGCTGACCGAGCGTATGATACATCAGACCCTGATGCTCGCCGATTTCATCGCCGTCAACGGTAATAATTTTCCCCGGCTGCGCAGGCAGATAGCGCCCTAAAAAGTCGCGGAACTTGCGCTCGCCGATAAAGCAGATACCGGTAGAATCTTTTTTCTTGGCGGTTACCAGCCCCAGATCTTCGGCGATTTTACGCACCTGCGGTTTTTCCAGCTCGCCAACCGGGAACAGACTTTGCGCAATCTGCTCATGGCCAAGCGTATAGAGGAAGTAGCTCTGATCTTTGTTGCCGTCGAGCCCGCGCAACAACCGGCTTTTGCCGTTTACATCCGCGCGGCGAACGTAGTGACCGGTGGCGATATAGTCGGCGCCTAAATCTTCTGCGGCAAATTCAAGGAAGGCTTTAAATTTGATCTCTTTATTGCACAGAATATCCGGGTTCGGCGTACGGCCCGCTTTGTACTCTTCAAGGAACAGTTCAAAGACGTTATCCCAATATTCTGCGGCAAAATTGACGGTATGCAGTTCAATGCCAAGCTTGTCGCACACGGCCTGCGCGTCAGCCAGATCGGCTGCCGCGGTACAGTATTCCTCACCATCGTCCTCTTCCCAGTTCTTCATGAACAGGCCTTCTACCTGATAACCCTGTTGTTGCAACAGCCAGGCGGAAACGGAGGAATCGACACCGCCGGACATGCCGACGATCACTTTTTTTGGGCTTTCTGACATTGGAATACTCGCGACATTGAACTTCAAGGCGGCGTATTCTATCACGCAGCCCTTTACTTGACACCCTCTGTAAACGGCCAGTTAAATTCGCCCACTATGGATAAGGGGTAACGTTGTCCCGTTTGATAACTGCGAATGCTTTCAGCCACCAGCGGAGAACGTAAATTCGGCGCGTTCAGAATCTCGTCGGCGCTCACCCAACGGCAGCAATCGATGTCATTGTCATGGGGGGCGGTCGCGCAAATATGATCAAGCTTGATGGCGAATAAAAAGCGCAGGAACGGGGTTTTATCCGGCGCAACCCACTGATGCATACGGATAAAATACTGTGGTTGTGCCGTGATGCCAGTCTCTTCCCACAGTTCTCGCGCGGCGGCCTGCGCCAGCGTTTCATCTGCCTCCAGGTGTCCGGCAGGTTGATTCCATAACGATTTACCGTTGATGGTCTCTTCCACCACCAGAAATTTATCTTCGGCATGTACGATGCAGGCAACGGTCACGTGCGGCTTGAACATAGGCATCCTTATTACAGCGGTTTATCAATGTGGTCATAGATCGCGTCAAGCTGTTTCAGACGCTCGTTATAAGCTTTTGTCAGGCAGGTGACGTCGGCCTTGCACTGCTGACGCTGTTTAAGCCAGCTCTGCTGGGCGTCCTGCAGCGCGCCGCGACTGCCCATCGCGAACAACCCTTTCAGAAACTGATATTTGGTGTGCATTTCCACGTCTTTATCATTCAGCGTCAGGTGCGCGCAGATAGCCTTTTCATCCGCAGCCTGCGCTTTCTGGCAGTCGAAGCTGGCCGCATTAACGGATAACGGTGTTAATAAAGCAAAAGCAATGAGAAGCCGTTTCATCTGTCTTTCTCCTGTGCGATCTCGCGCCACTGTCCATTATCGAGGCCGTTGAGCGTGTAGTCGCCCATGCTGTAACGAATTAATCGTAGAGTGGGATGACCGACATGCGCAGTCATGCGTCTTACCTGGCGGTTGCGGCCTTCATATAAGGTGACTTTTAGCCAACTGGTGGGAATATTCTTCCGTTCGCGAATCGGCGGGGTGCGCGGCCACAGCCAGTCAGGTTCCGCGACAATCTCAATACCGGCGGGCAGGGTAGGGCCATCGTTGAGCGTGACGCCAGTACGAAGCGCCTGCAGCGCTGCATTATCCGGGATGCCTTCTACCTGAACATAGTAAATCTTGCCGGTGCGCTTGCCCGGTTGCGTGAGGCGCGCCTGCAGCGCGCCGTCATTAGTCAGCACCAAAAGCCCTTCGCTGTCGCGGTCCAGGCGGCCTGCGGCATAAACGCCTTGCACAGGAATAAAATCTTTTAACGTGCGGCGACCTGCTTCATCCGTGAACTGCGGCAACACATCGTAAGGTTTATTGAACAAAACCACGCGCTTTGGCTGGTTTTCTTTCCGTGATTTAGATGCTTGTCGTGAGCTGAATCGCTTAACGTAGTGATTTCTAAAAGAAGTTTTTTGCATGGTGTTTTCAGAACTTATTAATTGCCGCATTATAGCGCAATAATGAGTGTCTTTCATGGCGGCAAACAATAGGGTAGTATTGACATGCTCATTACAAAACATTAACAAAAAATTGCTCTAACGCAGTCGTGCAGCAGGACGCCATTGCACATGCAGCGCGATGACAGACGAGCAAACCAGAAGCGCTCGAAGGAGAGGTGAATGGAAAGCAAAGTAGTTGTTCCGGTGGAAGGTAAGAAGATCACCCTGCAAAACGGCAAACTCAACGTTCCTGAGAATCCGATTATCCCGTTTATTGAAGGCGATGGTATCGGTGTTGATGTCACTCCAGCCATGCTTAAAGTGGTCGATGCCGCCGTCGAGAAAGCCTATAAAGGCGAGCGTAAAATTTCCTGGATGGAAATTTACACCGGAGAAAAATCCACACAGGTTTACGGCCAGGATGTCTGGCTTCCCGCTGAAACCCTTGATTTAATTCGTGATTACCGCGTAGCGATTAAAGGTCCGTTGACCACGCCGGTTGGCGGCGGTATCCGCTCTCTGAACGTTGCCCTGCGTCAGGAACTTGACCTGTACGTTTGTCTGCGTCCCGTTCGTTACTATCAGGGCACGCCAAGTCCGGTGAAACATCCGGAGCTGACCGATATGGTCATCTTCCGTGAAAACTCTGAAGATATCTACGCCGGAATTGAATGGAAAGCTGACTCTGCAGACGCTGAGAAAGTGATCAAGTTCCTGCGCGAAGAGATGGGCGTGAAGAAAATTCGCTTCCCGGAGCACTGCGGTATCGGTATCAAACCGTGTTCTGAAGAAGGCACTAAACGTCTGGTTCGCGCGGCGATTGAATACGCTATTACTAACGATCGCGATTCCGTCACGCTGGTACATAAAGGCAATATCATGAAGTTCACCGAAGGCGCGTTTAAAGACTGGGGCTACCAGTTGGCGCGCGACGAGTTCGGCGGTGAGCTTATTGACGGCGGTCCGTGGCTGAAAATTAAGAACCCGAACACGGGTAAAGAGATCGTGGTTAAAGACGTTATCGCCGATGCGTTCCTGCAACAGATCCTGTTGCGTCCGGCGGAATACGACGTTATCGCCTGTATGAACCTGAACGGTGACTATATTTCCGATGCCCTGGCGGCTCAGGTTGGCGGTATCGGTATTGCACCGGGTGCGAATATCGGCGACGAATGCGCGTTGTTTGAAGCCACTCACGGGACTGCGCCGAAATATGCGGGCCAGGATAAAGTCAACCCAGGCTCCATTATTCTGTCTGCGGAGATGATGCTGCGCCACATGCAGTGGTTCGAAGCCGCAGACCTGATTGTTAAAGGTATGGAAGGCGCGATTGCCGCGAAGACCGTGACCTATGACTTTGAACGCCTGATGGAAGGCGCTAAGCTGCTGAAATGTAGTGAGTTTGGCGACGCGATTATCGCAAATATGTGATAACGATAATTGTTAAAAACTAAAACGGGGACTTAACGTTCCCGTTTTTATTGTCTATGGAAAACCCCCAGCTAGGCTGGGGGTTCCGGAAAGCTTTCAGCTTTAAGCCAGTTATTAAAACCCCTTTTGATTTGTTAAAACATCTTGCGGTCTGGCAACTGCAAAAGTTCAACAAGAAATCAAAAGGGGGTCCCAATGGGGGACGAAAAGAGCTTAGCGCACACCCGATGGAACTGTAAATATCACATAGTTTTCGCGCCCAAATACCGAAGACAAGCGTTCTATGGAGAGAAGCGTAGGGCAGTAGGCAGCATATTAAGAAAATTGTGTGAATGGAAAAACGTACGAATTCTGGAAGCGGAATGTTGTGCAGATCATATTCACATGCTTCTGGAGATCCCGCCGAAGATGAGTGTGTCGAGCTTCATGGGATATCTGAAGGGTAAAAGTAGTCTGATGCTTTACGAGCAGTTTGGGGATCTAAAATTCAAATACAGGAACAGGGAGTTCTGGTGCAGAGGGTACTATGTCGATACGGTGGGTAAGAACACGGCGAAGATACAGGACTACATAAAGCACCAGCTTGAAGAGGATAAAATGGGTGAGCAATTATCGATCCCTTATCCGGGCAGCCCGTTTACGGGCCGTAAGTAACGAAGTTTGATGCAAATGTCAGATCGTATGCGCCTGTTAGGGCGCGGCTGGTAAGAGAGCCTTACAGGCGCATCTGAAAAACCTCCGGCTATGCCGGAGGATATTTATTCTCCTTGACCCGTCCTGAATAGCGTTGACCGCCTCGCGCACCCCGGTCACGTAGCTACCTACGTTCCCGGGGATTTGCTGCGTTGCCGCCTTGCTGCAACTTGAACTATTTTGGAGAAACGGTGCTATACGTAACGGTCATTCGGCAATCCATCACGGTTTACGCGCAATCAGCACCGCGCGCTGCGGGGCGGGATAGCCTTCCACCGTCTTGCTGCGATCGTTCGGGTCAAGAAAATCGGCCAGCGACTCGGTAACCATCCACTCGGTACGGCGCTGCTCTTCGGTGGTAGTGACGCAAACGTCAGCGATACGCACATCAATAAAGCCGCATTTTTCCAGCCATTTTTTTAATGCCGGCGCGGAAGGAATAAAATAGACATTACGCATCTGCGCGTAGCGATCCCCGGGCACCAAAACGGTATTTTCGTCGCCGTCGACGACCAGCGTTTCCAGTACCAGTTCACCCTCGTTGACCAACTGATCTTTTAACTGCCACAGATGCTCCAGCGGCGAGCGACGGTGATAAAGCACCCCCATCGAGAAGACGGTATCAAATGCTTTCAGCGCCGGGAGTTGTTCAATGCCCAACGGCAGCAGATGCGCGCGCTGATCGTTACCCAACAGTTTACGCACCGCCTCAAACTGGCAGAGGAAAAGCTGCGTAGGATCGATGCCGACCGCCAGATGTGCGCCTGCGCCAATCATCCGCCACAGGTGATAGCCGCTGCCGCAGCCGACATCAAGGATCGTCCGGCCGGTTAAATCTGACAGATGCGGCAGTACGCGATCCCACTTCCAGTCGGAGCGCCATTCGGTATCAATATCTACGCCATAAAGCGAGAACGGGCCTTTACGCCACGGCATCAGATTACGCAGCAATGTATCAATACGCTTTAGCTGACCTTCGCTGAGCGGCGTTTCGCTTTCCGCCGTGACGCTGTGCAGTAAATCCAGCCGCCAGGGCGTCATTTCCGGTAAAAATTCTACCGCGTTCGACCACTGTTTAAACAAGCCATGCTGCTGCTCGCGTTGCCAGGCGGCAATCTGCGCGGGCAATGTTTCCAGCCAGTGGGAGAGGTGATTTTTAGCAATGAGCTGATAAAAGTTACCAAACTCGATCATGCGGCAACTCCGGCTTTTAACGCGACAAGCGACCCGAAATTAAAGCACTGGAACCACAGTTCGCTGTGTTCGAAACCCGCCTTACGCAGGCGCGCTTTATGTGTTTCCACCGAGTCGGTGAGCATCACGTTTTCCAGCATACTGCGCTTCTGGCTGATCTCCAGTTCGCTGTACCCATTCGCGCGTTTAAAATCGTGGTGCATGTTGAATAACAGCTCGCCCACTTTCGCGTCTTCAAAGCTAAATTTTTCCGACAGTACCAGCGCGCCGCCGGGATTCAACCCCAGGTAAATCTTATCCAGCAATGCCTGGCGTTCGGCAGGTTCAAGGAATTGCAGGGTAAAATTCAGCACCACCATCGAGGCGTTTTCAATAGTGATATCGCGGATATCGCCTTCAACAACTTCAACCGGCGTTGGCGCTTTATATGCATCAATATGGCGGCGGCAGCGTTCAATCATGGCCGGGGAGTTATCGACGGCGATAATGCGACAATGCTCATGGCGGATATTACGCCGAACAGACAGCGTCGCGGCGCCCAGCGAGCAGCCCAGATCGTAGACCTGCGTGTTCGGCTGCACAAAGCGTTCAGCCAACATGCCAATCATGGAGATGATGTTGGAGTAGCCCGGTACCGAACGCTGAATCATGTCGGGGAAAACTTCGGCTACTCGTTCATCAAAAGTCCAGTCGCCGAGACGGGCGATAGGCGCAGAAAAAAGCGTGTCGCGGTGAGACATAACGTATACATCCGGGAAAAATAAAGGCGCATATTGTGCGCTAATACAGGGAGAAAACCAACTCCCAGGGCATATACCACAGGTTTGCCAGCACCATCAGCAACAATGCGCACCAGGTCGCGCTCATCCCCGCCCGCCGCCAGCGGAACAGACGGTGGTGAAAACCGTAATAATGCATCAGCCGACCGGCGATTAAAATGATGCCGCAGATATGCACCATCCACGTTTCGGCGCCGTTCATTTCCATAAACAGCAGCAGCACCAGCGCGACAGGAATATATTCCACCGCGTTGCCATGAATACGGATGGCGCTTTGCAATTCGCTAAAACCGCCGTCGCCATAGGCGACACGGTACTGCATTCGCAAGCGAACGACATTAAAAGAGAACTTCATTAATAATAACGCACCCAAAACGGCATACAGCGCGCTTACCATACAAACTCCCTTTTAAAATGGCTGATGGCACTGTCTATGATAGGGGGCATTTTCAGAAAAGAGAAGATTGCTGTGGAATGGACGGAGCAGTGCCGATTTCCGGTAAGACGCTGCGTAAATCATGCCAAAGCGTATTCACCAGTTCCGGCGCCTGCGCGATATCCGGAGTATGTAAAAACAGAAAAGGCGTGGTGGCCTGCCGCCACTGCGGGAGTTTCTGCAACCAGGCGGCGAAAAATTCACGGTTTTGCGCCATATTATCGCTACCGATAAAACGCACCATCGGATGACTAGCCGTCACGACTGCATGTACCGGGACTTTGGGCTTTTTTCGCTGCGCGTCGCGGACGGCCTCGCTGTGGGGATGGGCGGCATGAACCGGACGACTATCCAGGATCACGCGGTTTACGCCGCGCGCGTGTAACCCGCGATTGAGCCGCTGTTCACCCTCACCCTTGTCAAAAAAACACGGATGACGAACTTCTACGCCATAGGTAAACGTGGCGGGGAGCGCATCAAGAAACTGCCATAAGGCGGGGAGATCGCGCGGTCCAAAGGCGGCGGGCAACTGCAGCCAGTATTGGCCAATACGCGTTTCCAGCGGCTCCAGCCGGGTAAAAAACGCCTGTACCAGATCGTCGCAATGGCGCAGCGCGGCCTGGTGAGAAATGGTGGCGGGAAATTTAAAGCAAAAACGGAAATCGTCCGTAGTTTGCGCATACCAGCGATCGACAATTTCCGCTTTCGGTAGCGCGTAAAGCGTGGTGTTGCCCTCCACGCAGTTAAAGTGGCGGGCATACTCTTCCAGACTGGTGATGCCGAGCCGCGCCCATTTCGGGTGCGACCATTGCGGCAAGCCAATGTAGATCATAAGGCGTTTAAAATATCCTCTACGCTGCGTACCCGGCTAATGCGCGGGAAAATATGCGTCATACTGCTCTGATGCTGCTCACTGCTGGCGGCGCTACAGGCATCTTCGGCAATAATAAGGTTAAATCCCAACTCCCAGGCGTTACGCGCTGTGGATTCGACGCCGATATTGGTTGAGATTCCGCACAATATGATGGTGTCGATACCCCGGCGGCGAAGCTGTAATTCCAGGTCGGTGCCGTAAAACGCGCCCCACTGGCGTTTAGTCACTTCCAGATCGCTGTCCTTTTTACCCAATGCCGTAGGCCAGGTCCACCAGTTTTCCGGCAATGCGTGCGCAGGCGTTGCGGCATCCACCGGCTGTTTTAACGCTTCGGCATAATCATCAGACCATCCGACGCGTACCATAACCACGGGCGAGCCGTTGGCGCGACACTTTTCCGCCAGCCGCGCGGCGCGGGCGACCACCTCATTTGCTGTATACGGGCCGCCGGCAAACGGAAGAATTCCTTCCTGTAAATCAATAACCACCAGGGCGGTTGTGGTCGCGTTGAGTTTCAGCATGATAATCACTCTCCTAAAAATAGCGGATTTCACTACACCTTAAGCGCGATTAAAGAGGAAAGCGGCGACAAATATTGTTAATTTTTGTGAGCATACGCAATACCCGCGTGAAAAACCCGGGTACAGTCAGTATGAACCAAGTGTCGATACCGCATGAAACGGGCAAGTTATCGCTCCCATGCTGGATTGACTCTTATCGTGCGGCAGAATTTCCAGTATAATAGCCGCCTTTTTTCATCCAGTTGTGACATACAGCTAAAGCTGCGACTTCGTCGCCTGCATGGCAGGCAACAATCCGCCTGCGGCTAAGTTAAGGGATATCTCATGCGTACAGAATATTGCGGACAGCTACGTCTGTCCCACGTGGGGCAGCAGGTGACTCTGTGTGGTTGGGTCAACCGTCGTCGTGATCTTGGCAGCCTGATCTTTATCGATATGCGCGACCGCGAAGGTATTGTGCAGGTGTTCTTCGATCCGGATCGTGCGGACGCGTTAAAGCTGGCCTCTGAACTGCGTAATGAGTTCTGCATTCAGGTTACGGGCACCGTGCGTGCGCGTGACGCGAAAAACGTCAATGCGGATATGGCGACCGGCGAAATTGAAGTGCTGGCGTCCTCTCTCACTATCATCAACCGCGCAGACTCACTGCCGCTTGACGCTAACCACGTTAATACCGAAGAGGCGCGTCTCAAGTACCGCTATCTGGATTTGCGTCGTCCGGAAATGGCGCAGCGCCTGAAAACCCGCGCCAAAATTACCAGCCTGGTGCGTCGTTTTATGGACGATCACGGTTTCCTTGATATTGAAACGCCGATGCTGACCAAAGCCACGCCGGAAGGCGCGCGCGACTATCTGGTGCCTTCGCGCGTGCACAAAGGTAAATTCTACGCGCTGCCGCAGTCGCCGCAGCTGTTCAAACAGCTCCTGATGATGTCCGGCTTCGACCGCTACTATCAGATCGTAAAATGCTTCCGTGATGAAGACTTACGTGCTGACCGTCAGCCGGAGTTTACTCAGATCGACGTCGAGACCTCCTTTATGACCGCGCCACAGGTGCGCGAAGTGATGGAAGCGCTGGTGCGCCATTTGTGGCTGGAAGTGAAAGGCGTGGATCTGGGGGATTTCCCGGTAATGACGTTTGCCGAAGCGGAACGTCGTTA
The DNA here is from genome assembly GCF_026247685.1 of Salmonella sp. 2018103. NCBI lineage: Bacteria > Pseudomonadati > Pseudomonadota > Gammaproteobacteria > Enterobacterales > Enterobacteriaceae > Salmonella > Salmonella sp. 2018103. The sequence continues at coordinate 2,633,160 of NZ_CP111029.1, read as the reverse complement.
CGGTTCCGACAAGCCAGACCTGCGTAACCCGATGGAGCTGGTAGATGTCGCTGACCTACTGAAATCGGTAGAGTTCGCGGTCTTCGCGGGCCCGGCTAACGATCCGAAAGGCCGCGTGGCAGCGCTGCGTGTGCCGGGCGGCGCACAGCTTAGCCGTAAGCAGATCGACGATTACGGTAACTTTGTTAAGATCTACGGCGCGAAAGGCCTGGCATATATCAAAGTTAACGAGCGCGCGAAAGGTCTGGACGGGATTAACAGTCCGGTGGCCAAGTTCCTGACCGCCGACATTGTCGAGGCCATCCTTGAACGTACCGGCGCGCAGGACGGCGACATGATCTTCTTCGGCGCAGATAACAAAAAAGTGGTTGCCGATGCGCTGGGCGCGCTGCGTCTGAAACTGGGCAAAGACCTGAACCTGACCGACGAAGACAAATGGGCGCCGCTGTGGGTGATTGACTTCCCGATGTTCGAAGACGACGGCGAAGGCGGTCTGACCGCGATGCACCATCCGTTTACCGCTCCGCGTGACATGACGGCGTCTGAACTGAAAACCGCCCCGGAAGAAGCCGTCGCTAACGCTTACGATATGGTGATTAACGGCTATGAAGTGGGCGGCGGTTCGGTGCGTATTCACAACGGTGAAATGCAGCAAACCGTATTTGGTATTCTTGGTATCAATGAGCAGGAGCAGCGCGAGAAGTTCGGCTTCCTGTTGGATGCATTGAAATACGGTACGCCGCCGCATGCGGGCCTGGCGTTTGGTCTGGACCGTCTGACCATGCTGTTGACCGGCACCGACAATATTCGTGATGTTATCGCCTTCCCGAAAACGACCGCCGCCGCGTGTCTGATGACCGAAGCGCCGAGTTTCGCCAACCAGGCAGCGTTGACGGAGTTGGGGATTCAGGTTGTGAAGAAAGCCGAGAATAACTGATATGAACAATGTACACGACATCATTCGCGTGATATCGAGGCGGCCCGCAAGGGGGAGTCTCATCAATGCGCGGCGTCACCCAACAGCCAACAACGAGGTCGCGTGAAGGATAAAGTGTACAAGCGCCCCGTTTCGGTCCTGGTGGTTATTTTCGCGCAGGATACGAAACGGGTGCTAATGTTGCAGCGACGCGATGACCCGGATTTTTGGCAGTCAGTGACTGGCAGCATAGAAGAAGGGGAGACCGCGTTGCAGGCCGCCGTACGTGAAGTCAAAGAAGAGGTCACGATTGATGTTGCGGCAGAGCAACTGACCTTAATCGACTGCCAACGTACGGTGGAGTTTGAAATTTTTTCACATTTACGTCATCGCTATGCGCCGGGCGTCATGCACAATACAGAATTCTGGTTCTGCCTTGCGTTACCGCATGAGCGGCAGGTGATATTCACTGAACATCTGACGTACCAGTGGCTTGATGCGCCTGACGCGGCGGCGCTTACCAAGTCCTGGAGTAACCGGCAAGCGATTGAAGAGTTTGTCATTAACGTCGCCTGAAAAGGCGCGCTTTTTTTGAGGAAATATTTATGGCAGGTCATAGTAAATGGGCCAACACCAGACATCGTAAAGCTGCGCAGGATGCCAAGCGCGGTAAAATCTTCACTAAAATTATTCGTGAACTGGTAACGGCAGCTAAATTGGGCGGCGGCGATCCGGATGCCAACCCGCGTCTGCGCGCGGCCGTAGATAAAGCGCTGGCCAACAACATGACCCGCGACACTCTGAACCGCGCCATCGCTCGCGGTGTGGGCGGTGATGAAGACTCGAACATGGAAACCATCATCTATGAAGGTTATGGTCCTGGCGGCACGGCCATTATGATTGAGTGTCTGAGCGACAACCGTAACCGTACCGTAGCGGAAGTGCGTCATGCTTTCAGCAAGTGCGGCGGTAATCTGGGTACCGATGGCTCAGTGGCGTACCTGTTCAGTAAGAAAGGGGTCATCTCCTTTGAGAAAGGCGATGAAGACACCATCATGGAAGCCGCTCTGGAAGCCGGCGCGGAAGATGTTGTGACCTATGATGATGGCGCGATTGATGTTTACACTGCCTGGGAAGAGATGGGCAAAGTGCGTGACGCGCTGGAAGCGGCGGGTCTGAAAGCAGACAGCGCCGAAGTGTCCATGATCCCGTCAACTAAAGCGGATATGGATGCGGAAACCGCGCCGAAACTGCTACGTCTGATCGATATGCTGGAAGACTGTGACGATGTTCAGGAAGTCTACCATAACGGTGAGATCTCTGATGAGGTGGCGGCGACCCTGTAATGGTGCTGTTAAACGCCGGCGGGCAGGGGGTATAGCGTGTCGATTATTCTCGGTATTGACCCCGGCTCGCGCATTACCGGTTATGGCGTTATCCGCCAGGTAGGCAGACAACTGACCTATCTGGGCAGCGGATGTATTCGCACCAAAGTCGATGATTTGCCGTCTCGTTTGAAGCTTATATACGCAGGCGTGACGGAAATCATCACGCAGTTCCAGCCGGACTATTTTGCTATCGAACAGGTGTTTATGGCGAAAAATGCCGACTCAGCCCTCAAGCTGGGACAGGCGCGCGGCGTCGCGATTGTCGCCGCGGTCAATCAGGAACTGCCCGTGTTTGAATACGCGGCGCGTCAGGTGAAGCAAACCGTCGTCGGTATTGGTAGCGCGGAGAAAAGTCAGGTTCAGCATATGGTGCGCACGTTGCTGAAGCTCCCCGCTAACCCGCAGGCCGATGCCGCGGATGCGCTGGCTATCGCCATTACGCATTGCCACGTTAGCCAGAACGCGATGCAAATGAGCGAGAGCCGACTCAATCTGGCGCGGGGAAGGTTGCGCTAAATCATTCTCCCTCAGCCTCGCGTTGAGGGGTTTCAATTCCACAGGCGCTAATTAATTCTAAATTGGGATGTTGCCACAGGCTGGCGGGCGTCACCGTCTTACGATCCCACGGGATTGAACCTAAAAACCAGAACTTCCAGAAGGCGAGTTTCGCATCAGGATTGCTGTGAAGTAATTCTTCGAATGTCTCAATATCGCCTACCGGAATACACAATGCTTCTTTATAGATATCAAACACAAATTTCGAGCAGAACTGGCGTGATGACTCATATTTAAACCCCGTGTGATAAAACTTATTCAGCCGGGCGGGAACCTGTTCCATGATGGCGAGTTTCTGTTCGACCGTCAGGCCGCCGCACAGGCGACGAACCGCGTAACGTTGTCCGGCTGAACGTTGTATAAACAGTGACAGCGTGGTGACGGTTGAGAGGGGGACGCGGCTTTCCGCCACCAGATAGTCATCACCATTATGACCAATAATAATCCCAACATGGTTGCTCCAGCACTGTGAAGCGGTGGATATCTGGCCGAAAAGCGCGGCACCTATACAGGTAAAGACGATATCCCCGGTTTCATATTGGACAGGATAATGTTTTTTCATCTCTGCATTCCATTATTTGAAATAAATTCCTTTTATTTATTCTACAGGGTAGTTAGCATTATACCAGATAAATGACAAGCCTTAGTGTCATCGAAATATGTATGGTGAATATTTCATTTATTGGAATTAATGTCGTAAATATATCTGGGGGGGGAATTAAGGTGGTAAATTTCTCATCATCTGATCTCTTATATTGACAGGGAGTATTACGTGGTTGATGATAAACCAATGGAATAGGCTGGGTGTTTTATTTTCCTTATATTTTTGTTGCTATTATCCTTCATCTGTTTATTAGTTTTTGTTATTGTTTGAGTATTGATATGGCGGAGGCTAATACCGTTGTTTTTTTATTAAAGCCAGGGACGATTTCATTATTATTTTTACTTCTCCCTGCCAGGCGGTTCAGAACCAGACTGTTGGCAACATTGAGTTCAGTTTTCATTACCTTAGTATTTAACCAGTGGCATTTGGTTGCCGGCAATAAAGAACTGGTTTTGTACCTGCAGGCAGCGTGCTTTATGGCTTTCCTGGCTATGACATCGGTAAAAAAATCCGGGTGGATGATTAGCGCATCATTATTTTTGGTTTGTGCGGCCGGAACGATTCGCCAGTGCTGGCTGGAACAGTTGTTTAACGCTGCCGATATATATATTGTTGATGATGGGCGGAGCAGTGGCGCCAGCGGCCACTGCTTCCAGTATATTGCAGCAAAAGGCCGTGGGTTAGCAGCAAAACGACAGGCACTTTTTAGTAGCGAAGAGTATGTGAATATTTATTATAGTTATTCAGAAGGGATACCAGCCGTGAGTTTCGATGGCATGAAAAATGAGTTTGCACAATATTTATTGTGTCATGGTGAATTAAAATCTGTTATGCGCGATGATAAAACAACATGCGATTAAATTCAGCGCTAGTGGTTAATATTATTACATCTATTCTCGGGTCTGTTTTTGGGAGGCCCGATATTCCGCTGTTGGCATTCGTACTGGATACAGTATTAGTGTTATCAGGATACTCATTATTGAAGACTACCGAACGTGCGCCACGGCATGTTGGCAAAAAGTTATTCGCGTAGGACGCAAAAAGTTGTCAATGTGTGTACGACTTATTTTGTACGCAGCGGGGAGCGTACCCGTCGTTAACCATCGCGGGTTGTCGGAGTAGAGAAATATCGGGATACGTGTTTTTCATCTGGATAAACATCCAGTCTTTTTTTATGATAGTGCATTATCTTTTCAGCCCTTTACGCAGGAGCGTCATGTGATAGGCAGACTCAGAGGCATTATTCTCGAAAAACAACCCCCGATCGTGCTGCTGGAGACAGGGGGCGTAGGCTATGAAGTACATATGCCTATGACCTGCTTTTACGAGCTGCCGGAGGCCGGGCAGGAGGCAATCGTCTTCACCCACTTTGTGGTGCGTGAAGATGCGCAGTTGCTGTACGGATTCAACAATAAGCAAGAGCGCACGCTGTTTAAAGAGCTAATTAAAACGAATGGCGTCGGGCCTAAGCTGGCGCTGGCGATTCTCTCCGGCATGTCGGCGCAGCAGTTCGTGAATGCGGTTGAGCGCGAAGAGCTTGGCGCACTGGTGAAGTTGCCGGGTATCGGCAAGAAAACCGCCGAAAGGCTGATTGTCGAAATGAAAGACCGCTTTAAAGGGCTACATGGCGATCTCTTTACGCCAGCGGTCGACTTGGTATTGACGTCGCCGGCCAGCCCAGGCTCGGAAGATGCTGAGCAAGAAGCAGTTGCTGCGCTGGTGGCGCTGGGTTATAAACCGCAAGAAGCCAGTCGGATGGTAAGCAAGATCGCCCGTCCGGATGCAAGCAGTGAAACACTGATTCGCGACGCGTTACGCGCCGCGTTATGAGGTAAAGGATGATAGAAGCAGATCGCCTGATTTCAGCAGGCGCCACGATCGCAGAAGACATCGCCGATCGCGCCATTCGCCCGAAGTTATTGGCGGAATATGTCGGCCAACCGCAGGTGCGCTCCCAGATGGAGATCTTTATTCAGGCGGCAAAACTGCGTGGCGATGCACTAGATCACTTGCTGATTTTCGGCCCGCCAGGGTTAGGTAAAACGACTCTGGCGAATATCGTTGCCAATGAAATGGGCGTCAATCTCCGAACCACGTCCGGCCCGGTGCTGGAAAAAGCAGGCGATCTGGCGGCTATGCTCACCAATCTTGAACCGCATGATGTGCTGTTTATTGATGAGATTCACCGGCTTTCACCGGTGGTGGAAGAAGTACTCTATCCGGCGATGGAAGATTACCAGTTGGATATTATGATTGGCGAAGGGCCTGCTGCACGTTCAATTAAAATCGATCTGCCGCCGTTTACGCTCATTGGCGCGACGACGCGCGCCGGGTCGTTAACGTCCCCGCTACGCGACCGTTTTGGTATTGTGCAGCGCCTGGAGTTCTACCAGGTGCCCGATCTGCAGCACATCGTCGGGCGCAGCGCAAGGCACATGGGGCTTGAGATGAGCGATGACGGCGCGCTGGAAGTGGCGCGTCGGGCGCGCGGTACGCCGCGTATAGCCAACCGCCTGCTCAGACGTGTGCGTGATTTCGCCGAGGTGAAGCATGACGGGGCTATTTCAGCGGAAATTGCCGCGCAGGCGCTGGATATGCTGAACGTCGATGCGGAAGGGTTTGACTATATGGATCGCAAGCTGCTGCTGGCGGTTATTGATAAATTCTTCGGTGGACCGGTCGGCCTGGATAACCTGGCGGCGGCGATTGGCGAAGAGCGTGAAACCATTGAGGATGTGCTGGAGCCGTATCTGATTCAGCAAGGCTTTTTGCAGCGCACGCCGCGTGGGCGTATGGCAACGGTGCGCGCCTGGAACCATTTCGGGATCACGCCGCCAGAGATGCCTTAGCGCCTGAAGTCGCTGCGTTTATCAGGCCTGGGCGATTTTGTAGGCCCGGTAAGCGCAGCGCCACCGGGCAACACACGCTTAGTTTGCCTGCTTTTTCATCATACTGAAGATAAACAGCAGCGCGGCACACAGCACTACGGATGGCCCTGCCGGGGTATCATAAAAGGCTGAGAAGGTCAGTCCACCTGTAACCGCTATCATACCTACACCAACGGCGACGCCCGCCATCTGCTCCGGCGTACGGGCAAAGCGACGCGCGGTTGCAGCGGGGATAATCAGCAGCGACGTAATGATCAGCGCTCCGACAAACTTCATCGCCACGCCAATGGTTAACGCCGTTACCAGCATCAATAGCAGCTTCACGCGCTGTAACTTCACGCCATCGACAAAGGCAAGATCCGGACTGATAGTCATTGACAGCAAGTTGCGCCACTGCCAGAAGAGAATGGCCAGCACAATAACGACCCCAATAGCGATCGAGATAAGATCTTCCGGCGTGACGGCCAGCAAATCGCCAAACAGATAAGCCATTAAATCAACGCGGACGTTGGACATCAGGCTGACCACGACCAGTCCTAAAGATAAGGCGCTGTGCGCCATAATGCCCAGTAAGGTATCAATCGCGAGGTGAGGGCGTTTCTCCAGCCATACCAGACCGGCGGCCAGCAGCAGCGTAACGGCGATTACCGCATAGAAGGGATTAACGTCCAGCAACAGGCCAAACGCCACGCCCAGAAGCGACGCGTGAGCCAGCGTATCGCCAAAATAGGACATCCGACGCCAGACCACAAATGAGCCCAAAGGACCAGCGGCGCACGCCAGCATCATCCCGGCCAGCCAGCCGGGCAGTAATAATTCAATCATGAGTGACCATTTCCCCGGCGCAGTACAATACGACCCTGTAAATCGTGGCGATGATTATGATGATGGCGATAAATCCCTAATTGCTCCGCGCCTCGCGGGCCAAACATAGAGATAAATTCCGGATGCATAGACACCACTTCCGGCGCGCCGGAACAGCAAATATGATGGTTCAGGCATAACACTTCATCCGTCTTTGCCATGACCAGATGTAGGTCATGCGACACCATCAGCACGGCGCAATCGAGTTCACGGCGCAGCTGATCGATAAGGTCGTATAACGCGACCTGGCCGTTGACATCCACGCCTTGCGTAGGCTCATCAAGTACCAGCAACTGCGGCCTGTTAAGCAGAGCACGGGCCAGCAGTACGCGCTGCGTCTCACCGCCGGAGAGTTTTTGCATGGGCGCGTCAATCAAATGTCCGGCCTGAACGCGTTTAAGCGCCGGGAGAATATCCGTTTTTTGCGTGCCGGGACGTAAACGTAAAAATCGGTTTACCGTCAGCGGAAGCGTGGTATCGAGATAGAGCTTTTGCGGGACATAGCCGATACGGAGTTGCCCGTTGCGCTTGATCACCCCTTCATCAGGGGCTACCAGTCCTAAAACCACGCGTACAAGCGTTGACTTCCCCGCGCCGTTAGGGCCGAGAAGCGTTAAAATTTTTCCGGGGCTCAATTCAAGCGACACGTCAGAGAGGACGCGGCGTTGACCAAATGAGACCGAGACGTTTTCCAGTGAAACTAAACTTGTCATGTTAATTTTAGGCTTGCAGAAGTGATAGAATGTTATAATATCACATTTCACACATTCATTACGATGATTAGTCGCATTATGTTACAGAAAAATACGCTTCTTTTCGCAGCATTATCCGCCGCGCTTTGGGGGAGTGCAACCCAGGCTGCCGACGCCGCCGTTGTCGCTTCGCTTAAACCACTTGGGTTTATCGCTTCCGCCATTGCTGATGGCGTTACGGATACGCAAGTATTACTTCCGGATGGGGCATCCGAGCATGATTATTCATTGCGTCCATCAGACGTAAAACGCTTACAGGGCGCGGACTTAGTCGTCTGGGTTGGCCCGGAAATGGAAGCCTTTATGGAGAAGTCGGTCAGGAATATCCCTGATAATAAGCAGGTTACCATTGCGCAACTTGCCGATGTAAAACCGTTACTCATGAAGGGCGCGGATGATGATGAGGATGAACATGCGCATACGGGCGCCGATGAGGAAAAAGGTGACGTACATCACCATCACGGCGAATATAACATGCATCTTTGGCTCTCCCCAGAGATAGCGCGGGCTACAGCGGTTGCAATCCATGAAAAATTAGTGGAACTTATGCCGCAAAGTCGAGCCAAACTCGACGCCAACCTGAAGGATTTTGAGGCACAATTAGCCGCAACCGATAAACAGGTCGGTAACGAGCTCGCGCCGCTCAAGGGGAAAGGGTATTTCGTTTTTCATGACGCCTACGGTTACTACGAAAAACACTACGGACTCACCCCGCTCGGTCACTTTACCGTGAACCCTGAGATACAACCTGGCGCGCAGCGTTTACATGAAATAAGAACACAGTTGGTTGAGCAAAAAGCAACCTGCGTTTTTGCTGAGCCACAATTCAGGCCAGCGGTCGTGGAAGCCGTGGCGAGAGGGACATCCGTTCGAATGGGAACACTGGACCCCCTCGGGACGAACATTAAACTGGGTAAAACAAGCTATTCAGCGTTTTTAAGCCAATTAGCCAACCAGTATGCGAGCTGCCTGAAAGGAGATTAACGAGGAAGTGAATACGTGCAACAGATAGCCCGCTCTGTCGCCCTGGCATTTAATAATCTGCCCCGACCCCACCGCGTTATGCTGGGGTCACTTACCGTTCTGACACTGGCCGTCGCCGTATGGCGGCCCTATGTTTACCACCCAGAATCCGCGCCAATCGTTAAAACTATTGAACTGGAGAAAAGCGAGGCTCGTTCCCTCTTACCGGAGGCCAGCGAACCCATTGATCAGGCTGCGCAGGAAGATGAAGCTATTCCTCAGGATGAGCTGGACGATAAAACCGCAGGCGAAGTCGGCGTCCATGAATACGTCGTCTCCACAGGCGATACGTTAAGCAGCATTCTGAATCAGTACGGCATCGATATGAGCGATATTAGCCGACTTGCCGCTTCTGATAAGGAGCTGCGCAATCTGAAAATTGGCCAACAGCTTTCCTGGACACTGACCGCCGATGGCGATTTACAGCGTCTGACATGGGAAGTCTCCCGCCGTGAAACGCGTACCTACGATCGCACTGCCAACGGTTTTAAAATGAGCAGTGAAATGCAGCAGGGGGACTGGGTCAACAGTCTGCTGAAAGGTACGGTAGGGGGTAGCTTTGTCGCCAGCGCGAAAGAGGCCGGTTTAACCAGCAGCGAAATCAGCGCAGTGATAAAAGCCATGCAGTGGCAGATGGATTTTCGCAAGCTGAAAAAGGGCGATGAATTTTCGGTTCTGATGTCGCGCGAGATGCTGGATGGCAAGCGTGAACAGAGTCAGTTGTTGGGCGTGCGGATGCGTTCCGATGGTAAAGATTACTACGCCATTCGCGCCGCTGACGGTAAATTCTATGACCGTAACGGGGTTGGCCTGGCGAAAGGCTTTTTACGCTTCCCGACCGCCAAACAGTTCCGCATCTCCTCCAACTTCAATCCGCGCCGTCTGAACCCGGTTACCGGACGCGTTGCGCCGCATCGTGGCGTTGACTTTGCGATGCCGCAGGGTACGCCGGTGCTGTCGGTGGGGGATGGCGAGGTCGTGGTCGCTAAACGTAGCGGCGCTGCCGGTTACTACATTGCGATTCGTCATGGACGCACCTACACCACACGTTATATGCACTTGCGTAAGCTGCTGGTGAAACCGGGGCAAAAAGTGAAACGTGGCGATCGTATTGCGCTTTCTGGTAACACCGGGCGCTCCACAGGGCCGCATCTGCATTATGAGGTATGGATCAACCAGCAAGCCGTTAACCCTCTGACAGCAAAATTGCCGCGCACGGAAGGTCTGACGGGGTCAGATCGTCGTGAATACCTGGCACAGGTGAAAGAGGTTCTGCCACAACTGCGCTTCGATTAACAAATGCGCTGACAGAGCCGGTACGCGATGTGTGCCGGCTTTTTTGTTTTGTGTGAGACGCAGACGTCGCTACACTATTCACAATTCCTTTTCGCGTCAGCAGACCCTGGAAAAGCATGGAAACCAAAAAAAATAATAGTGAGTATATCCCTGAGTTCGAAAAATCCTTTCGCTATCCGCAGTATTGGGGCGCCTGGTTGGGCGCGGCGGCAATGGCGGGGATCGCATTAACACCGGCATCATTCCGCGACCCTTTGCTGGCGACGCTGGGGCGTTTTGCCGGACGGCTGGGGAAGAGTTCTCGTCGCCGGGCGCTAATTAATCTGTCGTTGTGCTTTCCGCAGCGTAGCGAAGCTGAGCGCGAAGCGATTGTCGATGAGATGTTCGCCACCGCGCCGCAGGCAATGGCGATGATGGCTGAGTTGGCGATGCGCGGTCCGAAAAAAATCCAACAGCGTGTTGACTGGGAAGGTCTGGAAATCATTGAGGAGATGCGTCGTAACGACGAAAAAGTCATTTTTCTCGTACCGCATGGCTGGGGCGTCGACATTCCGGCCATGCTGATGGCCTCTCAGGGGCAAAAAATGGCGGCGATGTTTCATAATCAGGGTAATCCGGTTTTTGACTATATCTGGAACACAGTGCGTCGGCGTTTCGGCGGACGTTTGCATGCGCGTAATGACGGGATTAAACCCTTTATTCAGTCTGTTCGTCAGGGCTACTGGGGTTACTACCTGCCGGACCAGGATCATGGCCCGGAGCATAGTGAATTCGTTGATTTCTTTGCGACATACAAAGCGACGCTGCCTGCGATTGGTCGGCTGATGAAAGTGTGCCGCGCACGCGTGATACCGCTTTTCCCGGTGTATAATGGTAAAATGCATCGCCTGACTATCCAGATTCGCCCGCCAATGGACGATCTGCTCACGGCTGACGATCACACAATCGCCAGACGGATGAACGAAGAGGTCGAAATTTTTGTCGGCCCGCATCCGGAACAGTACACCTGGATCCTGAAGCTGCTCAAAACCCGCAAGCCAGGCGAGATTCAGCCGTATAAGCGTAAAGATCTTTATCCCATCAAATAAATAAAGCCTCTCGTAAGAGAGGCTTTATGCTGACAAACCCTGTACTACCTGATGAACAGGCGTGGGGGAGTTTTACTCAACGGTCAAAATACGCGTGGTATTGGTTGAGCCGACGGTGCTCATGACATCGCCCTGAGTCACGATCACCAGGTCGCCGGAAACCAGATACCCTTTATCGCGCAGCAGATTAACAGCTTCATGCGCCGCGACAACGCCATCAGCCGCGCTATCAAAATGCACCGGCGTTACTCCGCGGTAGAGCGCGGTCAGGTTCAGCGTGCGTTCATGGCGCGACATGGCGAAAATCGGCAGGCCGGAGCTGATACGGGAAGTCATTAGCGCGGTACGACCGGATTCCGTCATGGTGATGATCGCGGTAACGCCTTTCAGATGGTTTGCCGCATACATCGCAGACATGGCAATGGCTTCTTCAACGTTGTCGAACTGCACGTCGAGACGGTGTTTAGACACATTGATGCTGGGGATTTTTTCTGCGCCCAGGCAGACGCGCGCCATTGCGGCAACGGTTTCAGAAGGATACTGACCGGCTGCGGTTTCGGCAGACAGCATAACCGCATCCGTGCCATCCAGGACGGCGTTCGCCACGTCCATCACTTCCGCACGGGTCGGCATCGGGTTGGTGATCATCGACTCCATCATCTGCGTTGCGGTGATGACTGCGCGGTTTAGCTGACGCGCACGGCGAATCAGCGCCTTCTGGATACCAACCAGCTCCGGATCGCCGATTTCAACGCCCAGGTCGCCACGTGCGACCATCACAACGTCAGAGGCCAGAATGATATCGTCCATGGCGTTTTGATCGCATACCGCTTCGGCGCGTTCGACCTTAGCCACAATTTTCGCGTCGCAGCCGGCGTCGCGCGCCAGGCGGCGTGCATAGTTCAGATCTTCGCCGCAGCGCGGGAAGGAGACAGCCAGATAGTCAACGCCTATCAGCGCAGCGGTTTGAATATCGGCTTTGTCTTTTTCGGTCAGCGCTTCAGCAGAAAGCCCGCCGCCGAGCTTGTTAATGCCTTTATTGTTAGACAGCGGACCGCCGACGGTGACCTCGGTAAAGACTTTCATGCCCTGGACTTCAAGCACTTTCAACTGCACTCGACCATCGTCAAGCAGCAGGATATCGCCAGGAACGACGTCTGCCGGCAACCCTTTGTAATCAATGCCGACTTTTTCTTTATCGCCTTCGCCTTTACCCAGGTTAGCGTCTAACAGAAATTTGTCCCCGATATTGAGGAACACTTTGCCTTCTTTAAAAGTGGAAACGCGAATTTTTGGCCCTTGCAGGTCGCCTAAAATAGCCACATGACGCCCCAGTTTGGCGGCAATCTCACGGACTTTATCAGCACGCATTTTATGATCTTCCGGCGAGCCGTGAGAGAAGTTCATACGTACTACGTTTGCGCCCGCGGCGATAACTTTCTCAAGGTTGTTATCGCGGTCAGTTGCCGGGCCTAACGTGGTAACGATTTTGGTTCTGCGAAGCCTTCTGGACATGTAATACTCCGTTGACTAAAACAACTTGGTGTTGCGTGAACATTGATCCGGTCGTTCTGAAACCTTAACGGTATAAAATGAACGTCCCCGGATGACGAAAAGGGTAGAACATTGTTATTGCTTTTAGCGGTCATCACTCCTGATGAGTAATTCTTTATCAAAACGCGATTCCTTGAGCGCTTCCTTGACACGCTTCAAGTTATCTCTGAATTTTGCCCCGCGACGCAAAGTAAATCCCGTTGCCAGCACATCTATCACGGTCAGCTGAGCAAGTCGAGAGACCATGGGCATATAAATGTCTGTATCTTCCGGTACGTCGAGGGTAATGGCCAGCGTGGCTTCGCGCGCCAGCGGCGTTCCAGCGGAGGTCAGGGCGATCACCATCGCATCGTTTTCCCGCGCTAACTGCGCCAGCTCCACCAGGCTCTTGGTTCTGCCAGTATGCGAAATGAGCACGACGACGTCATCATCGTTACAATTCATACAGCTCATCCGTTGCAGCACGATATCGTCGGAGTAAATCACCGGTACATTGAAGCGAAAAAACTTATTCATGGCGTCATGCGCGACTGCGGCGGAGGAACCAAGACCAAAAAAGGCGATTTTTTTTGCCTGGGTCAGTAAATCGACGGCGCGGTTGACGGCCGATTTATCCAGCGACTGGCGAACATGGTCGAGACTGGCCATGGCGGACTCGAAGATTTTTCCTGTATAGGCCTCAACGCTGTCATCTTCATCCACATTGCGATTAACATAGGGGGTGCCATTTGCCAGACTTTGCGCCAGATGCAGTTTAAAATCAGGAAAGCCGCGGGTATTCATGCTGCGACAGAAACGGTTCACCGTTGGCTCGCTAACGTTAGCTTCCTGGGCCAGCATGGCAATGCTTAAGTGAATCGATCTGCCTGGGGCGGCCAGAATAACATCGGCGACTTTTCGTTCAGATTTGCTTAAATGTTCCAGTTGAGACTGGACTTTTTCCAGCATATTCATGATTAGCAAGGCTCATGGGTATTAGCGATTTCACTGATGCGCGAAACCGAGCGCGTTTTGTTAGATATTACTCCTGGCGGCTGTCAAAGGGGGCAAAATGGCTAAAAAAGGTGTCGTTTTTTTTCATTACATGACCGACGTCGGATTTTAAGTTCCAGCTTGTGTGGAAAAGCGACAATTTTATTAGGCGTTTTGCCGATTATATTGCCAATCAAACGCTGGTTCACCCATGAAAAGGCGTTTACGGTTTCCGTAATCTCGTAAAAGCAGTACAGTGCTGTGTAATAAAATTACAACGATATCCTGGCTAAAGTACCAGGAGATTAACTGAGGAGAATGACATGGCGGTAACGCAAACAGCCCAGGCATGTGACCTGGTCATTTTCGGCGCGAAAGGCGACCTGGCGCGCCGGAAACTGCTGCCTTCCCTGTATCAGCTTGAGAAAGCCGGCCAGATCCATCCGGATACCCGGATCATTGGGGTGGGGCGCGCGGACTGGGATAAAGAAGCTTATACCCACGTCGTGCGTGAGGCGCTGGAAACCTTCATGAAGGAAAAAATTGATGAAGGCTTGTGGGATACGCTGAGCGGCCGTCTGGATTTTTGTAATCTTGACGTGAACGATACGCCTGCGTTTAGTCGCCTGGGCGATATGCTGGATCAAAAAAACCGCACCACCATTAACTATTTTGCGATGCCGCCCAGCACGTTTGGCGCTATTTGCAAAGGGTTAGGGGAGGCTAAACTCAACGCCAAACCGGCGCGTGTCGTGATGGAAAAACCGTTGGGTACTTCGCTGGCGACCTCGCGTGAGATTAACGATCGGGTCGGCGAATACTTTGAAGAGTGCCAGGTGTACCGTATCGACCACTATCTGGGCAAAGAAACGGTTCTCAACCTGCTGGCGCTGCGTTTTGCCAACTCGTTATTCGTTAATAACTGGGATAACCGCACTATCGATCACGTTGAGATTACCGTAGCGGAAGAGGTGGGGATTGAAGGGCGCTGGGGATATTTTGACCAGGCCGGTCAGATGCGCGATATGATCCAGAACCACTTGCTGCAAATTCTCTGCATGATTGCCATGTCACCGCCGTCTGACCTGAGCGCCGACAGTATTCGCGATGAAAAAGTCAAAGTGTTGAAATCGCTGCGCCGTATTGATCGCTCCAACGTGCGTGAAAAAACGGTTCGTGGTCAATACACCGCGGGCTTTGCGCAGGGGCAAAAGGTGCCGGGCTATCTGGAAGAAGAGGGCGCGAATAAAAGCAGCAACACCGAAACTTTCGTCGCGATCCGCGTCGACATCGATAACTGGCGTTGGGCGGGCGTGCCATTCTATCTGCGCACCGGCAAGCGTCTGCCAACCAAGTGCTCTGAAGTCGTGGTTTATTTCAAGACGCCTGAACTGAACCTCTTTAAAGAATCCTGGCAAGACCTGCCGCAGAACAAATTGACGATTCGCCTGCAGCCGGATGAAGGCGTAGATATTCAGGTGCTTAACAAAGTACCGGGGCTGGATCA
Source organism: Salmonella sp. 2018103 (assembly GCF_026247685.1). NCBI lineage: Bacteria > Pseudomonadati > Pseudomonadota > Gammaproteobacteria > Enterobacterales > Enterobacteriaceae > Salmonella > Salmonella sp. 2018103. Next base: position 2,617,753 of record NZ_CP111029.1, on the reverse strand, counting down.
TAAGCATAATCTGCAGATCACGAAGCTTGATCTGAGCTACTCCGAGACCTTTAATCAGACGCACCTGGCGGATGCATATGAGCGCCTGCTGCTGGAAACGATGCGTGGCATTCAGGCGCTATTTGTCCGCCGTGACGAAGTGGAAGAAGCCTGGAAGTGGGTGGACTCCATTACCGAAGCATGGGCGATGGACAACGACGCGCCGAAGCCGTATCAGGCGGGCACCTGGGGACCGGTAGCGTCCGTGGCGATGATTACCCGTGACGGTCGTTCGTGGAATGAGTTTGAGTAAATTTGCCACTCACTCTTAGGTGGTATTTTACCGGTAACATGATCTAACACAGATTGTAGAATCATTTTTGCACTTTTAAGCCTCGTGTGGATTCACCTGCGAGGCTTTTTTTATTACACTGCCTGAAACGATTTTGCCCCATTATCACCGGACATCATGTATTTCACTGTCTTTCCACATTGATGAAACGCATGGTAAACCCGGTAGCCGGACAGATAAATTTCAGGAGCCTCTATGAATCCTAATTTGTTACGCGTAACACAGCGTATTGTCGAACGCTCGCAGCAGACCCGAGAAGCCTATCTTGCCCGCATTGAGCAGGCGAAAACCGCCACGGTCCACCGATCTCAACTGGCCTGCGGCAACCTGGCGCATGGCTTCGCCGCCTGTCAGCCAGAGGACAAAGCCTCGCTGAAAAGTATGTTGCGCAATAATATCGCCATCATTACCTCCTACAATGACATGCTCTCTGCGCATCAACCGTATGAACATTATCCGGAAATTATTCGTCAGGCCCTGCATTCCGTGAATGCGGTAGGTCAGGTCGCAGGCGGCGTACCGGCAATGTGCGATGGCGTTACGCAAGGGCAGGATGGCATGGAGTTGTCATTACTCAGCCGCGAAGTGATAGCGATGTCGGCAGCAGTAGGCCTCTCTCACAATATGTTTGACGGCGCGTTATTCCTCGGCGTATGCGACAAAATCGTTCCGGGGCTGGCGATGGCCGCGCTCTCTTTTGGTCATTTACCCGCGATTTTTGTTCCGTCAGGCCCGATGGCGAGCGGCCTGCCGAATAAAGAAAAAGTCCGTATTCGTCAGCTATATGCGGAAGGAAAAGTAGACAGAATGGCGCTGCTGGAGTCAGAAGCCGCCTCTTACCATGCGCCGGGCACCTGTACATTTTACGGCACCGCCAACACCAACCAGATGGTGGTGGAGTTTATGGGAATGCAGTTGCCGGGTTCCTCGTTTGTGCATCCGGATGCGCCGCTGCGCGAGGCATTGACTGCCGCTGCCGCACGTCAGGTAACACGTCTTACCGGCAACGGCAATACGTGGATGCCGCTCGGTAAAATGATCGACGAAAAAGTCGTGGTGAACGGCATTGTCGCGCTGCTGGCTACCGGCGGTTCCACCAACCACACCATGCATCTGGTTGCAATGGCGCGCGCGGCGGGCATTCTGATCAACTGGGATGACTTCTCGGATTTGTCGGAAGTGGTTCCGTTGATGGCGCGTCTGTACCCGAACGGTCCGGCGGACATTAACCACTTCCAGGCGGCGGGCGGCGTACCGGTATTGATGCGTGAGCTGCTCAATGCCGGATTGTTGCACGAAGACGTTAACACTGTCGCAGGCTTCGGCCTGAAACGCTATACGCTGGAGCCCTGGCTCAACAACGGCGAGCTGGACTGGCGTGAAGGCGCGGAAAGGTCACTGGATAACGATGTCATTGCCTCTTTTGATAAGCCGTTCTCTCCTCACGGCGGTACTAAGGTGCTAAGCGGTAATCTGGGGCGCGCAGTAATGAAGACGTCTGCGGTACCGGTTGAAAACCAGATCATTGAAGCGCCTGCCATGGTATTTGAAAGTCAGCATGATGTGCTGCCTGCGTTTGACGCGGGCCTGCTTGACCGGGATTGTGTCGTTGTCGTGCGTCATCAGGGACCAAAAGCGAATGGAATGCCAGAATTACATAAACTCATGCCGCCACTTGGTGTATTATTGGACCGCCGTTTCAAAATCGCGTTAGTTACTGATGGACGACTTTCAGGCGCTTCGGGTAAAGTGCCTTCAGCTATCCACGTAACGCCGGAAGCCTACGATGGCGGCTTACTGGCAAAAGTGCGCGATGGCGACATCATTCGCGTGAATGGGCAGACAGGTGAGTTAACTCTGCTGGTCGACGAGGCGGAACTTGCCGCTCGTCAGCCTCATATTCCGGACCTGAGCGCGTCGCGCGTCGGAACGGGGCGTGAGTTGTTTGGCGCGCTGCGCGAAAAGCTGTCGGGTGCGGAGCAGGGCGCAACCTGTATCACTTTTTAAGATGACACACTAGTAATCAGGCGAGAGAAGAATTCCGATGAAAAACTGGAAAACAAGTGCAGAAGCAATCCTGACCACCGGCCCGGTTGTCCCGGTCATTGTAGTCAATAAACTGGAGCACGCGGTGCCGATGGCTAAAGCGCTGGTGGCCGGGGGCGTTCGCGTTCTGGAAGTGACTTTACGTACGGCCTGCGCGATGGATGCTATTCGTGCTATCGCTAAAGACGTGCCGGAAGCGATTGTCGGCGCCGGAACCGTTCTCAATCCGCAGCAGTTGGCGGAGGTGACGGAAGCGGGCGCGCAGTTTGCGATTAGCCCGGGACTGACTGAGCCACTGCTGAAAGCCGCGACGGCAGGCACTATCCCATTGATTCCCGGTATTAGCACCGTTTCTGAACTGATGTTGGGCATGGACTATGGTCTGAAAGAGTTCAAATTCTTCCCGGCGGAAGCGAATGGCGGCACTAAAGCGTTGCAGGCGATTGCCGGCCCGTTCTCTCAGGTACGTTTCTGCCCAACCGGCGGCATCTCTCCGGCAAACTATCGTGACTATCTGGCGCTGAAAAGCGTGTTGTGCATCGGCGGTTCCTGGCTGGTGCCGGCCGACGCGCTGGAAGCGGGTGATTACGATCGCATCACCAAACTGGCGCGCGAAGCGGTAGAAGGCGCGAAGCAGTAAGCCGTTAAATGCCCGATGGCGCTTGCCTATCGGGCTTACGAGTGGCGATCAGGCAGGCCTGATAAAAATGCGCTAACGTCGCCATCAGGCGATGGCGCATTAGCCTTTTACCGTCACGTGGCTGGCGGCCTTTTTCGCTTTTATCACCGCTTCTTCAACGTTTTCACCTGTCGCTAACGCTACACCAAGACGACGGGTGCCGTCGATCTCAGGCTTACCAAACAGCCGTACCTGCACTCCGGCCCCTACCGCCGCGTGAACATTATCAAACGTCACATTTTGACTGGTAAGCTGCGGCAGAATCACGGCCGAGGCAGCGGGACCATACTGGCGAATAGCGCCTACGGGCATTCCCAGAAAGGCGCGCACATGCAGCGCAAACTCAGAAAGATCCTGAGAAATCAACGTGACCATTCCGGTATCGTGCGGGCGAGGGGAGACTTCGCTGAAAATGACTTCATCGCCACAGACGAAGAGTTCAACGCCGAACAGTCCATGACCGCCTAACGCCAGTACCACATGGCGGGCAATCTCTTGCGCCCGCTTCAGCGCCAGTTCGCTCATTTGCTGTGGCTGCCAGGATTCGCGATAGTCGCCATCTTGCTGACGATGACCGACCGGCGCGCAGAAATGCACGCCATCGACGGCGCTAACGGTGAGCAGCGTAATTTCAAAATCAAATTTAACCACGCCTTCCACAATCACGCGACCCGCGCCAGCGCGTCCGCCTTGTTGAGCATACTCCCATGCCTGCGCGAGCTGTTCGGCCGAGCGGATAAAGCTCTGGCCTTTGCCGGAAGAGCTCATGACCGGTTTGACGATGCAAGGAAAACCCACTGCGGCTACCGCATCATGAAAACTGGCCTCACTGTCGGCAAAGCGATACGTCGATGTCGGCAGACCTAATTCTTCTGCGGCCAGGCGACGGATCCCTTCGCGGTTCATCGTGAGCTGCGTTGCACGGGCGCAAGGCACGACATTCAGTCCTTCGCCCTCCAGCTCGCGCAGCGTATCCGTGGCGATCGCTTCTATTTCCGGCACGATATAATGCGGTTTTTCCTCTGTTATCACATGACGTAGCGCCTCGCTGTCCAGCATATTAATGACGTGTGAACGGTGAGCCACATGCATGGCAGGCGCATCAGGATAGCGATCGACGGCGATAACCTCGATCCCCAGGCGTTGGCATTCAATCGCCACCTCTTTTCCCAATTCACCTGCCCCTAATAACATCACCCGCGTTGCTGCCGGACGCAGCGCAGTGCCTAATAGCGTCATATTTCTGTCCCCTTATTTACCTGCGCGCAGTATATACGAAAACGTTTGCGTATGTCTTTTCGAATAGATTGCTTTTCTTGCTGCCTTGCAATATACTGTATATAAACACAGGTAAATAGGGGGCTGCAAAATGGCGGTTGAAGTTAAATACGTAGTCATTCGCGAGGGTGAGGAGAAGATGTCATTTACCAGTAAAAAGGAAGCCGACGCCTGGGACAAAATGCTCGATACTGCCGATCTTCTTGATACCTGGCTTGAGCAGTCGCCAGTCGTGCTGGAAGATGGGCAGCGCGAAGCGTTGTCGCTGTGGCTGGCGGAACATAAAGAGGTGTTAAGCACTATCCTCAAAACCGGTAAGTTGCCTTCTCCGCAGGCGGTTGAAAAGGACGCCGCGAGTAAAACGAAAAAGCAAGCCGCCTGAACCCGTACTTGCGCTCCCGGCGTTTTGTACCATGCTTTTCCTGAATCATTGTGCTAAGGAGAAAAGTATGAATAAAAGAGGAGCGTTGTTGAGCCTGCTGTTGTTATCCGCCAGCGTATCGGCATTTGCGGCATCCACCGAGAGTAAATCGGTTAAGTTTCCGCAGTGCGAAGGGCTGGATGCCGCCGGGATTGCGGCAAGCGTGAAGCGCGACTACCAGCAAAATCGTATCGTGCGGTGGGCAGACGACCAAAAAAAGGTCGGGCAGGCTGACCCGGTCGCGTGGGTTAATGTGCAGGACGTTGTGGGTCAAAATGATAAATGGACAGTTCCGCTAACCGTTCGCGGTAAAAGCGCCGATATTCATTATCAGGTCATCGTTGATTGCAAAGCCGGCAAGGCGGAATATAAGCCCCGCTAGCAGCGTAATTTGCGCTTCTTTTGCCGGAACAGACAATTCCTGACATCCCCTCAGGTACGCTTGACCATTATTGGTCTGTATTTGAGGGGTACTATGGCTAACTGGTTGAACCAATTACAATCACTTCTTGGGCAAAAAGGCGCTTCCGCATCGCCTTCCGGTGAACAGGGGTTAAATAAACTGCTGGTTCCCGGCGCGCTGGGCGGTCTGGCTGGACTGTTGGTCGCCAATAAGTCTTCGCGCAAATTATTAACCAAATACGGTACTGGCGCTTTGCTGGTGGGCGGCGGCGCGGTGGCGGGTTCCGTATTGTGGAATAAGTACAAAGATAAAGTACGCGCTGCGCATCAGGGGGAGCCGCAATTCGGCAGCCAAAGTACGCCGCTGGATGTTCGCACTGAGCGACTGATCCTGGCGCTGGTTTTTGCTGCAAAAAGCGATGGGCATATTGATGCTAAAGAACGCGCGGCGATTGAGCACCAACTGCGAGAATCAGGTGTAGAAGAGCAAGGGCGTGTGTTTATCGAGAAAGCTATTGAGCAGCCGCTTGATCCACAACGTCTGGCACAGGGCGTTCGCAATGAAGAAGAAGCCCTGGAAATCTACTTCCTGAGCTGCGCCGCCATTGATATTGACCACTTTATGGAACGTAGCTATCTGAATGCGTTAGGAGACGCGCTAAAAATTCCTCAAGAGGTTCGGGACGGTATCGAGCAGGACTTGCAGCAGCAAAAACAAGCGCTACCAGGCTGATAACCTGCCATTAAGTAACATGTTTCGCTTGCATCATGCGTGTCTTTTGCCACCCTTATAGGATGGATAGTTTACGTCATTCATGTTGCAAGATAGCGGCGAAGCAGTGACATCTCAGGCGCTTACCGAGGTGAGCGGACCGGGACTACCATGCTAAGCCGCTGTGTTTGCCGCGTGATATATAACAAATATTAACGCAAAAGAAAAAACGACATGTTGCCAAAAGCCAATCGAATTCCCTATGCCATGACCGTACATGGCGATACGCGCATTGATAATTATTACTGGCTGCGAGATGACACTCGCTCGCAGCCGGAAGTCCTTGATTACCTGCATCAGGAAAATGAGTATGGCCGGAAGGTCATGTCCTCTCAGCAGGCGTTACAGGACCGCATTCTAAAAGAAATTATCGATCGCATCCCGCCCAGAGAAGTTTCCGCTCCGTATGTGAAAAACGGCTATCGCTACCGTTATATCTATGAACCCGGCTGCGAATATGCCATCTATCAACGACAATCGGCGTTAAGCGAAGAGTGGGATGTGTGGGAAACCTTGCTCGATGCGAACCAGCGGGCCGCGCACAGCGAATTTTATACGCTCGGCGGACTTGCCATTACGCCGGATAATACCATCATGGCGCTGGCGGAAGATTATTTATCCCGTCGTCAGTATGGGTTGCGTTTTCGTAACCTCGAAAGCGGTAACTGGTATCCGGAACTGCTGGATAACGTTGCGCCTGAATTTGTCTGGGCCAATGATTCCCTGACCCTTTACTATGTGCGTAAGCATAAGAAGACGCTGCTGCCCTATCAGGTTTGGCGGCACACGATTGGCACTCCGTCATCGCAAGATGAACTGGTATATGAGGAGAAAGACGATACCTTTTATGTCAGCCTGCATAAAACCACTTCGCAGCATTATGTGGTGATTCATCTTGCCAGCGCCACCACTAGCGAAGTGCTGTTACTTGACGCGGAACTGGCCGATGCCGAGCCGTTTTCATTTTTACCGCGTCGCAAAGACCATGAATATAGTCTCGATCACTATCAACATAAGTTTTACCTGCGTTCTAACCGGAACGGTAAAAACTTTGGGTTGTACCGTACCCGCGTGCGCAATGAAAACGCCTGGGAAGAGCTGATCCCTCCGCGCGAGCATATTATGCTGGAAGGGTTTACCCTGTTTACCGACTGGTTAGTGGTCGAAGAGCGTCAACGGGGGCTTACCAGCCTGCGGCAAATTAACCGTAAAACCCGTGAAGTGATAGGCATTGCCTTTGACGATCCGGCTTACGTGACGTGGCTTGCCTATAATCCCGAACCTGAGACCTCCCGGCTGCGTTACGGCTATTCTTCAATGACGACGCCAGATACCTTGTTTGAACTGGATATGGATACCGGAGAGCGACGGGTACTTAAACAGACGGAAGTGCCTGGGTTTGATTCTGGCTGTTATCAGAGCGAACACCTGTGGATCACCGCACGCGACGGCGTCGAAGTGCCGGTATCGCTGGTTTATCATCAGAAGTATTTTCGTAAAGGGCAAAATCCGCTTCTGGTTTACGGCTACGGATCTTACGGTTCCAGTATTGACGCCGACTTCAGCAGCAGCCGACTGAGCTTGCTGGATCGTGGCTTTGTTTACGCAATTGTACACGTTCGCGGCGGCGGTGAGCTGGGGCAGCAGTGGTATGAAGATGGCAAGTTCCTCAAAAAGCGGAATACTTTTAATGATTATCTTGATGCCTGCGATGCCTTATTAAAACTGGGTTACGGTTCGCCGTCGCTGTGTTACGGGATGGGCGGGAGCGCGGGCGGAATGCTAATGGGCGTCGCTATCAACGAACGCCCCGAGCTTTTCCACGGCGTTATTGCCCAGGTACCCTTTGTTGATGTATTAACCACGATGCTGGATGAGTCGATCCCACTAACGACAGGAGAGTTTGAAGAGTGGGGGAACCCGCAGGATATTGAATATTATGACTATATGAAAAGCTATAGTCCTTATGACAATGTCAAAGCGCAGGACTATCCGCACCTGCTGGTGACGACAGGATTGCACGATTCCCAGGTGCAATACTGGGAGCCGGCGAAGTGGGTGGCAAAATTACGCGAGCTAAAAACGGACCAACGTCTGCTGCTGTTATGTACGGATATGGACTCCGGGCACGGTGGTAAGTCGGGGCGGTTTAAATCCTACGAAGGCGTCGCGCTGGAGTTCGCCTTTTTAATCGGCCTGGCGCAGGGAACATTACATAGCGCATAGACGCGCGCCCGCAACGGCTTGTGAGCGTCGCGGGTTATTGTGGTGTTCCATTGCTGCGTTGCTCGCCAGCCTGAACATCTTCCAGGTAGTGTTTAAGCGTCAGGCGAAGTTCCGGGCTCATATTATCAAGGTTATTAAAAAGCCAGCGTAAATAGCCCGGATCGCGTTTTGCGACTTCAGATACCGCCTTACCGCGGTATTTACCGAACGGAAAAGTGGTTAACAGCGCAGGACGGCCCGTGATATTGACCATTTCTTCCGCGGTCCAGCCGGTGGTTCGCATAATATCAATCAGCAAGGCGGCGGTGATATAGCAATCATAAAGCGCCCGGTGATGATGCAGCCCCGGCGGCGTTTGTACGCTTAGTTTGCGCGATTTATAGAGCGCCATATTGCTGTATTTTATTCCCGGCCACAGGCGTCGCGACAACTTCATGGTACAGATCCACTCACCCGGCAATTCAGGTAATACGCGTCTGTCGAAACTGGCATTGTGAGCGACATACCACTCACTACCGTAATAAAGCGGTATGACATCTTCAATCCACGGCTTATCGGCAACCATGGCTTCGGTAATACGGTGTATCGCCATCGCCTGCGGCGTAATAGGGCGATCGGGGCGTATCAGGTGACTCATGGGATTGACAATGTTGCCATCAATGACATCAACAGAGGCTATCTCTACGATCCCGCCCTGCAGCCCGCAGGTTTCCGTGTCTATAATCCGCAACATGATTCATTCCTCACCGAAAGACCTTAGCGTAATGGAATGATATCGCCTTGCCAACCCTCCGTTGTGCGCAGACCCGTCAGTAATAGCGAACCGCAATCGGCACGAACAATAAGTTGCCCGCTTTCATCCCACAGCGCGCTACTGCCACAGGCATTGGCCATCAGTACGGCCAGCGCATATTTATGCGAAAAACGTTGTAAGCGTGAGGTAGAAGCATGTAGTTCAGGTTCGTTAAGACATTGACTGGTTGTGAATAACGTAAATGAGGGATCTATATCACCACCTTCTGGCTGCTCATCCACCACGTTGATAGCGCTTCGCTGCCTGGCAATACAGGCGCCATGACTTTTGTGAAACATGAGCGGCGACGTTAGCCATGGGGCAAAAATAGCGATGCCTTTTACGAAGCGGCAGTTATGCTCAACAGGCATACCCACAATGATAGTCATATGGTGAGTATCGGCCGCATGAGTGAGCGGCTGTAAAAGCGCCTCGTCAGGTGGGGCGGGCAACGATTTATTTCTTTCGTCGCAGCCTAATAGCGACAGTGACGGAAAGACCAGCAGTTCGCACTGTTGACGAGCCGCAAGCTCAATATATTCCAGATGATGGGCGACATGCTCCGCCGGCGAGGCGTTCAGGGGCGCATACTGCGCAGCAGCAATTTTCCAGGAGGACATAATGACTTCCTTTTCATAGTCTCTACAGCCATTCTAAAAAGCATAGGTTAAGAATCGCCTTATAATGTAGTCGTCTGCATGTAAGGAAGTGTAACGTTATATAATTTTTATTTAACTTTGGGTTCGTAAGGGAGTCGGGATAGTGATACGGAAGCCAGACGATGGGCAATCAGCCGCTCACGAAACCAGGCGCGTAGATGCTCTGGCTGCTCACGTTCGACCGCCTCCGCGACAACTGGCATATTGTAGCGCTCTTTAAATGCCACCCCGGCTGCCGCCAGGTCCACATTGACTTTATCCATTTCCGCTTGTTCAAGCTGAGCCAGATTCGTTTTCATACGTGTCTCCTTTTTTGTTGCCGCCAGAAGGTACTAAGAGTCCGCGGTAATGGCAAGATGGAAATGATGATCCTCGACTCATTGATTGTTGAAGGTTATTCTTTGTAACGTAGGTATAACAAAAAGGAATAGTGAATATGGCTTCTTCTGCACCATCGCGACGTTTAGCTTTACTGCTGTTGGCATCGACATTTGCGACGCCAGCGGCCTGGGCACATGCGCACCTGACGCATCAGTATCCAGCGGCGAATGCTGCCGTTACGGCCTCGCCACAGGCGCTGACCCTGAATTTTTCTGAGGGGATTGAGCCAGGGTTCAGCGGCGCAACCATTACAGGCCCTCAGCAAGAGTCCATCAAAACGCGCCCGGCAAAGCGAAATGAACAGGATAAAACGCAGTTGATTATCCCGCTTGAGCAGCCGTTAAAATCTGGCGCTTACACGGTAGACTGGCACGTTGTGTCGGTGGATGGGCATAAAACAAAAGGGAAATACACCTTCAGCGTGAAATAAATGATGCTGACATTCGTCTGGATAACTCTCCGATTTATTCATTTTTCTAGTTTGATGCTGGTCTACGGCTGCGCGCTTTACGGCGCCTGGCTGGCACCTGCATCAATTCGTCGTTTGATGACGCGTCGATTTTTACATCTGCAACGACATGCCGCCGCCTGGAGCGTTATCAGCGCGGCTTTCATGCTGGCGATTCAGGGCGGACTGATGGGCGGCGGCTGGCCCGATGTTTTTTCCGTCTCGGTGTGGGGCGCGGTACTGCAAACCCGCTTTGGCGCGGTCTGGATATGGCAAATTATCCTCGCGCTGGTCACGCTGGCGGTGGTAGTCATTGCGCCGGTAAAAATGCAACGACGGCTTCTTATTCTAACCGTTGCTCAGTTTATCCTGCTGGCAGGCGTTGGACATGCGACGATGCGCGACGGTGTAGCGGGAACATTACAGCAGATTAACCATGCTCTGCATTTACTCTGTGCCGCAGCCTGGTTTGGTGGGCTGTTGCCAGTGGTTTATTGTATGCGCATGGCTCAGGGACGCTGGCGTCAACATGCTATTAGCGCCATGATGCGTTTTTCTCGTTATGGTCACTTTTTTGTGGCGGGCGTATTGCTCACAGGCATTGGCAACACGCTATTTATCACGGGATTTACCGCTATCTGGCAGACCACCTATGGACAGTTGCTTTTGTTAAAATGTGCGCTGGTGGTGCTTATGGTAGCAATTGCGCTGACGAATCGGTATGTTCTCGTACCACGTATGCGACAGGAAAATCCCCGGACTGACCTATGGTTTGTCAGGATGACGCAAATTGAATGGGGAGTTGGAGGCATAGTTCTGGCGATCGTCAGCCTGTTTGCAACCCTCGAACCTTTCTGATGGACTGGCATAACGAATGAAAAAAATACTCCTTCCGGCGCTTCTGCTGGCCACTTCGGGCGTAGCGTTGGCGGCGCCGCAGGTGATTACCGTAAGTCGTTTTGAAGTAGGAAAAGACAAGTGGGCGTTTAATCGGGAAGAGGTCATGTTGACCTGTCGACCTGGCCAGGCGCTCTATGTGATCAACCCCAGTACGCTGGTGCAGTATCCCTTGAATGCCATTGCCGAACAGCAAGTAGCGGAGGGTAAAACGCGCGCTCAGCCTATCGCCGTCATTCAAATCGATAACCCGGCGAAGCCCGGTGAGAAAATGAGTCTGGCGCCGTTTATCGAACGTGCGCAAAAGCTTTGTGATCCATCCAATAGCTGACTGATTTTTAATAAAAAACCGTAAACCTTCACGAAAAGGCTTACGGTTTTTTTATCTCTGATGACAGACAAAACGCCAGGTTTTTTCAATCACCTTCGTCACAAACTGGAAAACCTGGCGTCGTCATCTATTCTTAAAGGGCAAGGCGATTTAGCCTGCATTAATGCCAACTTTTAGCGCACGGCTCTCTCCCAAGAGCCATTTCCCTGGACCGAATACAGGAATCGTATTCGGTCTCTTTTTATTTTCCTTACAAATCAAACAATTAAAAACGCTTGTCCGAAAATGTCCGAAATTTGTCCGAATTTCTGTATTCCGGTCTTTTTGGTTATATCACAATCAAATTAAATTTAACATTTATTTCACAACGAAAATTGGAGTATTAGAGCATCATATAAGCTTTATCATCACGCTCATCGAGATAGAGTTTCGTGGTGTTCGCTGATGTGTGGCCCAGGAGTTTTTGGGCGAACACCTCGCCGTGCTCGTTTTTGTACAACCGCCCGGCCAGACTGTGGATCTCGTGAAATGCCGGTGGATTATTGCTGAAGTTAACGCCGGAGGCTTTTCTTACTTTTACAAATCTCTTTGTCAATCCATCCGGATGAATATTCCCGGTTGGGCTATTTTTCCTGATTCCGGCACTGATCATGAAATCAGTGCGGCTTACCAGTCGGCAGCGATCGATTACCGTTCCCAGACGTAACCCTGGCGCCTCAAGGGTCAGGGATAGGGGGAATGCTATCTTCATTCCTGTCTTTATCTGGGTTACGTGTAGGCGACCATCAACGATATCACTAAATTTCATATTTACGATATCCTCCCTACGTTGACCAGTAACGAGCGCTAAATCCATCGCGAGAGGGAACCATGCAGGCATATGCTCTGCTGCCGCCCGTGTGGCGTTACACGTTTCCAGTTGCAAGCGTTCCCTGGCAACCTTAATTTCAGGTGCTCGGGTTGGCTCAACCGGATTCGTTGTTATTCTTCCTTCCACAATTGCCTCACGAAAATCATTCATCGGTAACCGTAAACCGGATGGGTTGCTGAATGCTGTGGAGCGGTATTTCAGGGAGAGGGCCATCACAGCCAGTGTTAACGACCAGAACACAGGGATTATCGCCGGTACCGGGGATGATCCGGAACTGAGTTCGTTGTATCTGGACTGTTCACTGTTACCGCAGACACAAAATATCCAGGAGCAGTACCGTATCGTCGCGCAGGTCTGGAGTGCCGGTGAAGGCAGTAATGTTTCGGTAATGGTGACAGGCACTGCCGGACTGGATATTGCCGACGGTAGCGCCACATACCGGATTACCGTCAAACTGTACCGATATTGCCCCTCCTGATATTCCAGCCAGTCATATTGCTGTATTTGACTCTGAAACCGAAACGTGGAGTCTGAACGAAGACCATCGCGGCGAAACAGTGTGCGACACGCAAACCGGCAACCCGATTTATATTTCAAACCCCGGCCCGTTACCGGAGAACACCACCACACAGGCCCCCACATCACCAATAGATAAATTTGAAAACGGTCAGTGGGTGGCTGACCTTGCGACCGTACTCGGTCAGAAATACGCTGAGATTAATGCGTGGCGTAATGCGCAGGAAAACGGTAACTACCCGTTCACACTGAATGATCACCACTGGGACTGCGGTAAAGCGTCGCAGGACCGACTGTCGCCAGTAACGGCGGTGGCAAAACAGGGAGCGCTACCGCCAGGATTCTTCTGGACGGATGCAGATAACATCGATGTGCCAATGAGCGCAGACGAACTGATTAAACTCGAAGCCGCTATGCAACAAAACATGGTACTGGTGGGTTTTAAAATCCACGAACGCCAGCGGCAGATGAAGGACGAAGTGAACAGTCTCACCAACGCACAGGCTGTACTGGATTACGTGGTTGGCTGGCCGGAAACCGTTAAGAAATGTATTATGAGCTGCTTCACAACCCCGGCCATTCTTGAAATGCCTGGCCACTACCTTTGGCGTGTACATGAACCTTTTGAATTTTACCTCAGCGACGACAACAGCGACGTAATCAGCGTACCAGCCGGATTTGTAACTGATCTCGCCATCGTTCCACGCATCTTCTGGTCAGTCATGCCGCCAGACGGCAAATACGCTAAAGCGGCAATAATCCACGACTACCTTTACGACAATGCGCTGCGCACGAAAAAAGAAGCCGATTTGATATTCCTTGATGGAATGACCGTGCCTGGCGTGCCGAAGTGGAAACGGATTGTGATGTATCTGGCGGTCAGGTGGTTTGGCAGGGGAATGTATGGGAAAGAACGTAAATACTGTGAATGATTTGCCACAGATGACGAGATTAAACGGCTGGAGGCAGGGGAACTCTACAGCGTAATGGTAAACAGGGTGGATATATCTGCCCCCTCCTGGCCGGATAAACCAGCCAGTCTGTAGTCGTTACTGTGGTACTTTAATTATCCATATATCACAAATTACTTGTTTACACGGTAATTAATCACCCAAGTTAATAAAAGGTTGTTTCGTTTACCAGCATATTTTACCCTCTGGTAGTTCTGGGATTGATATACCTGCCGGCCAGATTTTACACCACGGAAACGAAATGCCCGGGAATCCTTTGTTACCGCTTTCAGTGGCCATTGCAGATGAAGAAAATGTTATGGCTGATATAGCAAAAACCAGCGCTAACAATACACTGTTAAATTTATTCATAATATTATCCACATAGTTGAGAGTTATGCTTCCTTCTTAACTTTTACCGCAATCCTTTTACCAAGATAAAGCAGAGGCGAAAATTTTTCTTGCCTGTCTACTGATTGTTAAGCAAGTATTTACTTTTAAAATGGAATAATAAGTATGGTAACTTTCATTCTCTACAGAAAATTTACTTGTATCTGAATGAACTCGTGTAGATACCAGAACCAAATTAACGCCTAAAAAACTGCAAGTTAGTAGTATTACTGTGGTAATGCAGACCATCTGATTACTGTGAAGGTGGCCTCATCTGAAACGCCTGTTAAATCCAGCGTTTTAAGCTTCCTGATATAAGCCATCCATTTAGCCTGGCTGGCTTTATCGTCGTCACTGCTTTCACCCCGCGCCAGTTCTGTTCGTCAGTCGGCAATGGTGCTTGTCAAAACTTTGTGGCGGCTACTCTGGATTTATCTGCCACTTTCTGGCAAGTATGATTCTGTTTTCATCAGATAACCAGCTATTTACAGCGTCAAGAAGATACTGATTATCCTTCGCCGTCATATAGACTTTATTGTTGGCAGTGTCGGGGAGGATACTCTTGGTTGATACGCAGAAGACACCTGGCTCTTTGTTCTGGTAATAAGTACCTTCGAGCAAGTCGGTAAACATGACATCAGCGCTGCGTTCACGAATCCTCTGCAGAGTGGCATCATTATCTCTTTCGTGAATAACATCTGCATACCTGATATGCTTGTCAACATAGTCCTGATTTGTACCACCTGGATTAACAACAATCCGCACGCCCTTACGGTCAATATCTCCAAGAGATTTGAAGTCATTAATCCTGTTACATTGCGTCAGCGCTATTTTCCCATTTTTAAGTACCGGAGAAGAAAGTGCGAACTGTTTTCTTCTGCCGGGAGTTTCTGTAATCCCTCCCATTGCAATATCAAATTTGTCTGCAGCCAGGTCAGCTGACAGCGTAGACCAACTGCTAGGTACAAACAGGATATTCAGGTGCAGAGCTTTGCCCAGTGAATATGCCATATCAATATCAAAACCGATTAATTTATTTTGTCTGTTGTGAAATGCGAGGGGAGCATAGTCACCAGGCACCCCCACACGTAACTCTTTGCTTTCTTTAATCTCCTGCCAGGGTTTTGCCATCGCGGAATAAATACTTGAAAGTGACAACAAGATAAAAAACATAAAATATACTTTTTTCATTACTCTTACCCTAATGTTTGATCAGTAGACTACAGATGAGATTGTCTTCTCTCCATTGCGCCGGTAACCTTTACTGGGCAGGGAATCCAATAATAGTGGTATATTAAACGGGAGATCCTCTCGCCACGATATACCATCCGCTATGAAGACCTGCTTCGGGTTAAGTGACAGCTTCAATTAAATTTTCACCCTGATTTTTCACATTTCTGATGTGATGGATTACCGCAGTCACGTTGTTTGCAAGAGCGTGCCTTGGTAGGCTGCCTGCTGTTTAGTCAGAACTGACTGTAATCGTGTTTATAGGTCGTACAGTTCACTATTGTGATGTAACGTCGTATGTTGATCAGCAGATCGTATGCTGACGATTTCAAAAGTACATAATTAAGTACATTTTTATATGTCACTTTTGTTTAATTCTATTTAATTCAGTTAGTTGAGTTTTTGTTTTCGTAATCGTTATTAAATAATAATCACAGGAACAATGGGAGCAGCCGGGCGCCTCATTAGGGCCGGAGTACCGTGACAGCAGGTAGCGATTATTTATGATGTTGGCGTTTCGACGTTGTACAGAAAATTTCCGGCGAGTAACATGCCTTTGATGCCATTCATGGGAAAATAACACTCCTTTAATCAGCTATAAGAGTTAATTATATAAACTTAAATGGATTGGTTAATTGAATTTCATCAAGATTAACTCTATATAAAAGATTTATTGTCTTTGTTATGGCGTCTATATATTCAGCGCTATTCATTATAGCAGTGTATTTATCGTGTGCTTCGAAGCAATGATTTTCATTAATATATTCACTGCTATTGTTTTTATAAATTTCATATGACTCTTCCTTTTTGAAAATGCGCGCATCTAGCCAAGGGTCAAGTATATATTCCGATATTCCTTTTGAATCAGTAAAAGTCAAAAAAACGACCACATGATTCCCTCCTGACGCGCTATTATACATAAGGGATGTGCTTATTCTGGCATAAAATACATTATTTTTCGAAAATCCTATTCCGGTTAGTCTTTGTGGTATATATTTTGCAATAATCGCACCTAAAATTAGCGACATATCAGCACAGTTCCCTGTGTTATATTTTATTGAATCAATGGAAGAGTATATTAGACTCAGAGATATTGGGTCTTCTGGTCTTTCAGCCATAGCTCTGTCAAAAGAGTTTACTTTTATAGCTTGCAGAAATTTCTTGTGATGTTCTCTTTGTAAATTAAGAGCGTCGTATTTTTCCTGCGTATCAATTTTAAGCCTGTCAATTTGCATAGCATCATAACTGTCCGATTTCTTTATTATTGCTCTGACAAAAACGGTACATTCTGAAGCAGCATTAATAATACAGGAGGATAAATCAACTGAAGTACTCTGTTGGTTGTTACAGGCGCTCACTCCAGTTGTGTCGAATTTTTCTGTAGCTACATGTCCAACATTTATAATCAATTACATTTTCCTGTATTCAAAATTAAGCGATATTCTTATGTCATGACAACCTAACAGGGACTGACTACAAAGATCTTTAAATAAACGTTCATTATTGTATCTATTGATGAACTCCCTTCAGATTTAGAGGTTGTGCCCATGGTCGAAAAGCTCCTATACGCTCATATACTTAACTTATCGGGGACATGTTAGGTTAGGATGTGAAAACACAGGGACAGTTACTGTCACTGCGAAGGCAGCAATAAGGAAGCCTATCCTGTACGAACTGTGGAAAACTATATCTTGTTCACGATCACCTGCATCGTTGACGATGCGCGATCCTGGAGGTTTGACGACTGCCCGGTATGATCGGTGCCGCAGCCACGTCGTATGCAGGAACGGACTGCGGCAAACTGGCGATCGTTCGATAGTGCGAATATTGAATGGTTGCCAGTCGCGGCGGATTCTACTGGTTAAGGATGGCTAATCAATGTGTTTAATCTGAAACCAGGCATCTGTTCAACTTTTCGTGATCGCTTTTGTTGGCATCACTATTAAGCCTTCGTCTACATGGGCATTTGGCATCGGGAGGCCACCAGTGGAAGAGGTCGAGTGATATATTGGGCAGTGAGTTTGATTGGTCGGAGGATTTATACGCAAAATGGTTCGAAATATGTCCGAATTAAAACATAAAAAGTGATAACTAATTGAATCTATTAGAATCAAAAATAACGTATTCTAATCGTTAAAATCACTTAGTTAATATGTAATATTATGAATTTAAAGAGAAAAATCAATTGTTGCCGTAAACAGGAATCGTATTCGATCTATTTTTATTTCGATTATAAATCAATGGGTTATGTATTTCCCCTCGAAATTCCTCGAAATTTCCTCGAATTTCTGTATTCCGGTCTTTTTGGTTATATCACATCCAAATCCAGTTTAACATTTCTTTTACAGCAAAATCAGAGCATCACGTAAGCTTTATTATCGCGTTCATCGAGATAGAGTTTCGTGGTGTTCTCTGAGGTGTGGCCCAGGAGTTTTTGGGCGAACACCTCGCCGTGCTCGTTTTTGTACAACCGCCCGGCCAGACTGTGGATCTCGTGAAATGCCGGTGGATTATTGCTGAAGTTAACGCCGGAGGCTTTTCTTACTTTTACAAATCTCTTTGTCAGCCCATCCGGGTGTATATTCCCGGTCGGGCTATTTTCCCTGATTCCGGCACTGATCATGAAATCAGTTCGGCTTACCAGTCGGCAGCGATCGATTAAGGCGGGCAACGGCATAGACATGAGTAACCGGTGCATCTTCGTTCTCACCCGGACGGTGTACCAGCTTCTCTTCCAGGCAAAACTCGAAGCTGAAATCGTCACCTTCACGGACAACGTGCGCGGAAAGGCTGGCAATCTGTCCGGAACGGCGGGCAAGGTCGATCATTCCCCGGTAGCCAATAATTAACTGAACGTTTTTTTGCCTGACTTTTCGTTTTTGTTTCCGAACGGCAGCAGATAGGCATGACCGAGCGCGCCGCCGGGTTCCAGCCCAAGCTGGGAATACTGAACGATGGCGCTGACAAAACTCATGGTGTCACAGTCACCCAGCGCCGGAACTTTTCGGATTTCCGTTGTGGCTACCGCCGGTACGCCGTCAACTGGCAGAGCCGCGTCATCCGGCAGGGCCAACCCCGGCACAACTGATGATGGAAGAATTCAGACGGCGTAAGGCGGCGGGAAGGCTTTAACAGGGGGGACTTATGAGCAGAAATTACACACCGGCGCAGAAAGCTGAAATACAGAAGCGCCTGACGGAACTGATACGAACACACGCTCGGATGACGTTTGGAGTGCTGCGGAAGATAACAGGGTTAACCATTTTTACAGCCCGCCACTACCTGGAAAAGGCGGAAAGTTGTGGAGATCTGTATCAGGCCGGGAGAAGCGGTATTTTCCCTTCGGAACAGGTTTTTCGGCTTTGGAAGCAGAAACGTGAAGATGCCAGGATTACCCGCTTTCTGAAAACGCCGGAAGGTGTCGTGAGTTCCTAAGACCGGACCAGAAACGTTATCTGTACGGAGTGCCGGAACAGCGTGACGATGCAAAGGGTACTGGCATTTTATCCGGGACATTACCGGGAGGCGAAATCTGCATGAAAATCGAATAATATAACTTTGCAGAGGTAGTGAATATCGTAATCACCCGTTCGGCATTTGAATTCCGTGAGCACAGTCGTGTTGTGAATGTCGCCTTGTTCACAACACCAGGAATATTCCACTGTCAACTGGTTGTCTGCGGCTGGACGTAATTTTATCTGATATTCAGGCTGTACCAGCGCAAAGATTCCGTGAGTCCGACTGTCTTTTTTGCTTCCAAATATTCAGTTTTAATTATCTGAGTATGGCAAGGTGATCATCTGTATCAAACACCGGGCAACTGGTTTTACTTTACCCAACGATTACGTCCCTGTTGTTTAGCCCGATAAAGGGCCTCGTCCGCTCTGGCAATAATGCCGGTAACAGTGTCACCGGCTGTGGAAAGGGTGATGCCCATGCTGACGGTGACCGTTTCGCTAACCGCAGATGCTGCATGCGGCAGTGCGGTTTCACGCAGGTTTGTCTGAATACGTTGAGCAACCAGTGCTGCTTCATTCAGCGACGAAGAAGGCAGCACAACGACAAACTCCTCGCCCCCGTAACGTGCCACCAGGTCTGCCGGAGTACGAATCGACCTCTTCACTACACAGGCCACCTTTGCCAGACAGGCATCGCCAGCCTGGTGACCATAATGGTCGTTATAGTTTTTGAAATAGTCCACATCGAGCATGATCAGTGCAAACGGCTCCGTCTGGCGGAGAGCATCCCCAAGAAAACTTTCCATTGAACGTCGATTAGCGGTCCCGGTCAGTGCATCCTGGTGAGCCATAACGTCGAGACGCGCGATAAGCATCCGGTTTTCCTGGTAACGCAACCAGGCTTCATCAAACCAGCGCTGCAGGATAAAGCGACCATAAATGAGTATGGCGGTAAGAGTAAGCCAGACTAATAAAAACCGGATATTCACATACTGGTTAAGCTGCACACTGGCCAGTAGGGCGGTCAGCCATAACGGGACGATGAAAAGTAGCAACGCTGGCAGATGATAATAAAGCGCAGCCAGCGCGGTAAGCATAAGGATGACACTGAGAGGCCAGGCAAAAGGCAGCTGCCACCAGACAATAAAACAGTAGCTACAATAGCTCCACATCAGACTGAGAATCAGCAGCATCACCAGACAAAGAGGAGTAAATCTGGTCGGAAGGCGATAAATGAAAAGGAGTATCAGGAACGAAAAAACAATAATACTGCCCATAATATCGTCTATTAAAGGCAGTATTCCAGTCTGTGCACTGATCGACTTGTCAAAGTCACTGATGAGTATGTGGCGAAATAAAATGATAAGCGCAAAGCTGATATTCACAAATGTGAACCACGGAATACTTACACGTAGCGCTTGCCTGACCATATCTTTATGATCCTGCCATACCCTTCCAGCACTGGAGGTACGGCGCCTGTCGTCTGAATCCTGCCCCATCCTTAATCGCCTCATATAATGAATAATTACTATCCAGTGTAGTGCGGAGATACTTCACGGTGAAAAATGGAAAAGCTATCAGGCCGGGCTGCATTTTTGGCTGATGAGATGATTTTTGCTCCACAGTGACGAACTTATAGTCACAATTCCTGTAGTAGGGGGGAGAATTATAGTGTCTCCCGGAAACTGGAAGCGAGTTTACCCCACTTACTAAAAGAGGATGTACTGGCAGACGTAAAATACGATTTATTTGTATCCATAAATAGTGAAATGTAACGTTTTGATTATATTTAAAAGAGCGAAAATGGCCAGAAATAACTTTAATTGTTTGAATTAACAGATAATTAATCGATCAGACTGAGTGATACAGAACATTTTTACATGAGGGGTACAAATGAGACTTAAGTTGATCGTTAAAAGTTTTGCGCTGGCGGGGCTACTCTCTTCCACTGCGCTGACACCTTTATTTGCACAGGAAGCCCCAAAAGGTGCCACTGCTTCAACGAAGCAAGCTAACGATGCGCTTTATAACCAACTTCCTTTCTCTGATAACACCGATTTCACGAATGCCCATAAAGGCTTTATCGCTGGTTTACCTGAAGAGGTGATTAAGGGAGAGCAAGGGAATGTCATCTGGAATCCACAGCAGTACGCTTTCATAAAAGAAGGGGAAAAATCTCCTGACACTGTTAACCCTGGTCTGTGGCTTCAGTCCCAACTAATCAATATCAGTGGCTTGTTTGAAGTAATAGAAGGCGTCTACCAGATTCGTAACCTTGATTTTGATCTTACCCAGCAATAGTGGACACGCGACTAAGTGAGTAAACTCTCAAGTAAGAGGTGACTTACATGACAAAACCAGCATCAACCACCAAAAAGCCACGCAAGCAGCACACGCCTGAATTTCGTCAGGAAGCCCTGAAACTGGCTGAACGCATTGGGGTGGCCGCTGCCGCCCGCGAACTTAACCTGTATGAATCACAGCTCCACAACTGGCGAAGCAAACAGCAAAATCAGCTCTCTTCTTCTGAACGCGAGCAGGAGATGTCCGCTGAGATCGCCCGTCTGAAACGTCAACTGGCAGAACGGGATGAGGAACTGGCCATTCTCCAGAAGGCCCCGACATACTTCGCGAAGCGCCTGAAATGAAGTATGTCTTCATCGAAAAACATCAGGCTGAGTTCAATATCAAAGCCATGTGCCGTGTACTTCAGGTTGCCCGTAGCGGTTGGCACGTCTGGCATCAGCGTCGTCATCAGATAAACCGGCGTCAGCGGTTCCACCTTGTCTGTGATAACGTCTTCCGGGAAGCATTCAGTGACGCAAAACAACGCTATGGTGCGCCACGCCTGACGGATGAGCTTCGTGCTCAGGGTTACCAGTTCAACGTGAAAACCGTGGCGGCCAGCCAGCGTCGGCAGGGGCTGCGGGCGAAAGCCTCGCGCCGGTTCCGTCCGGTCAGTTACCGCGAACATGGTCTGCCAGTCTCAGAGAATCTGCTGAAGCAGGACTTTTACGCCAGCGGCCCGAATCAGAAGTGGGTGGGTGACATCACGTATCTTCGCACTGGTGAAGGCTGGCTTTATCTGGCCGTGGTTATCGATCTGTGGTCGCGGTCAGTCATTGGCTGGTCGATGTCCTCGCGGATGACAGCACAGCTTGCCTGCGATGCGTTACAGATGGCGCTGTGGCGGCGTAAATGTCCGGAAAATGTCATCGTGCATACAGACAGAGGCGGTCAGTACTGTTCAACGGATTACCAGAGCTTACTGAAACGCCATAATCTGCGGGGAAGTATGAGCGCCAGAGGTTGTTGTTACGACAATGCCTGTGCGGAAAGCTTCTTGCATACGCTGAAGGTGGAATGTATCCACGGAGAGGACTTTGTCAGCCGGGAAATAATGCGGACAGCAGTGTTTAATTATATTGAGTGTGATTACAATCGGTGGCGTCGTCACAGTGCCTGTGGCGGTCTCAGTCCGGAACAATTTGAAAACCAGAACCTCGCTTAGGGTTGTGCCCATATTACGCGGGTAGGATCAGTAGCACTAAAGAATGTGCAAAGGTTTGTTCCCTGGCGGCAGGTGTAGGCCCCCTTGGTTTTCTCATTTGCTTTTAATGTCTGAGAAGTGGTTATCCTGAGCCTTTCCTGTTCATGTAGTGAAGGCCCATTCAGAACATCATATTTAAACTATCGTAATGGAACAAAGAGTTACTTTAAAGAGCTCTTTGTTCCTTTAACCTTGATGAAGATGGTCAACGTCTGGTTTTACAATTCCGATACAGGCAGGATAGCTGCTATGTTTGTTATCCATCTGGAAGGTTATCTGGCTGATAGCATCAAGCGCCAGTTGTGGCCATTGCTTCAGTACCCAGTGTGCCACTACAGTGCCACTACATTGGTGGCCGTAGGCCAAAACTGACGCCGGAGCAATGGGCGCAGGCAGGGTGCCTTATTAGGGCAGGAGTACCGCGACAGCAGGTAGCGATTATTTATGATGCGGGGCTGTCGACGCTGTACAGAAAATTCCCTGTGTTAGGGTAATGCAGTATTTCCACGGTGCGTGCCACCCAAATATGTGCTGTGGATGCTTTATAGGGTGTGCCATTTTTGTGTCAAACATGGTGAAGCATCATTCTATTTCTAACATCATGTGCCATTGAGTTGAGCAATGGGAATGCGGAAATGTGTATTTGAAACAGTTAGTTAAATGTGATTCTACTAATTCGTAATGCGAAGGTTGTAAGTTTGATTCCTGTTATTGCAACATTTCAATGTTACTGTAACTTCCGTGTTAGCCCATAACCATTCCAATTTCTACAAGACAGGTGCTTGCTATATATTTACCAATCAGTCATTTTAAAAGTGCGTCATAACCGGAGAACTGTCCTCGTCAGGAGGCCTGTTTTCAGAAAGGCAATATCCTGTTTCGACAGTAGCTTATATGTGACCGGGTTAGCAGCACATTCCCCTCCGCCACATTCCAGTACAGTTGAAATAAGGTTGGCAGTAATCAGTAACAGAAATACCCAACCGACAATACTGAACAGGTCCGGATTAATATTCAATGAACGAAATGCAACATTCATGCTACTGATTGCCAGAACTACCGCAACAGCAATAATAATGAGAATTGACGTAATCAGAGTCCAGGTATAAAAGTGTAATCCAAAAAATGCAGAACCATATCCTGTGTCACCGGGCATGATATGCAAACATATTTGCCGGGATGCCATAACTCCGGTCAGGATACTGCCAATAATTACCATCCCGTAATGTATACCTCGTAGACCAAAGCAGAGGTTAAATAAAAAGCCAAAACCGGCGATGATGAGGCCAGCCCGCTGTAATAAGCAAATTGGACAAGGCAGCTCATGCCTAACGAGTTGATAATAAAAGGCTACAACCAGAGCAACGCATATCCCAAGGAGTCCCATCTGATTAATCAGATGAACAAATGTTGTTGGATGATGATGCGTTTTCATACACACTCCTTAAAATGACAAAGTCAGCGAATTGGTCATATGATGGATGAATGATAAAATAGTGACGATGAGTAAAACGGCCCACAGAATGTAGCTGACTTTATCCTTTCTGTTTATGGCTCCCATTGCCACACTCAGTGCAAGCAAGAATGGCAGAAACATGAACATAAAAAACTCCTTTATTACATTGCTTGTTAATATAATCGCTGTGTATTACCGGGTCTGTATTCCAGCTTATCCACCCCGCATTAGCTGGAGCTCAGTAAGGCATCAGGAATTATTTGCGTTATTATAAATCGATTATTTCTGTGATGAATTATCCCGGCATCTGCTGGTTACAGGGATATTTCTGGCGACAAGAGTAAGAAATATCCCGATAGCTAATGGTATAATAAGCAGCATTGAGTGTGTTGAAATAGCATATCCATAAATATAGTCTTCCAGACTTACCGCAATCAGCGGAAAGATAAGAAATACAAGCGAAGCCTGGAAGGCATTAGCCTTTTGCTGAAGCGCAAAGTAGCACAGGATACCAAAAACTCCAGCAAAAGCCCCGAGATACAGGGTAGCTAATATTGAGTGTACTGAGAAGGTTGATACTTGTGGTCTTTCAAAAAACCATCCTGTCGCAGAAAGTATCAACCCAGCTAAAAGGCACGGGAGTGCATTAAATGTGATAACAGAGACAGTACAACTTCTTTTCTTACATTGTGTATATATTATGGCATGGATTAACACAGCAGAAATAAGTGCAGTGATACCCTGCCAGTGACTCTCTGTACTTGTATTCGTTTCTTCAAGAAGTATCCCCGTCAATGCAGTGATTGCGATAGTTAAGCCCGCGATCTGCATTAGTTTCGCTTTTTCATTTAGAAACAAAACCGATGCTATCAAAACGGCCACAGGCATATTCGCAAAGATAATGGCGGCAAGCCCAGAGTTGACATAGGTTTCACCATAAATCATTAGTGAGAAAGGAATAGAAAAATAAAAGATGCAAATCACAAACTGGAATAATCGTTGTCCGGGAGGAAACAACAGTGTTTTTTTTCTTAACCATGCAATGATGATTAAAAAAGGTGCTGCAAACATAAACCTCATTCCGGTTGCAAACACTGGAGGGATAGTTTCAACGGCAATTCGCATAGCCAACCATGTAGTCCCCCAGGTCAGTGAAACTAGCATGAATAATATAGATATCGACACCTTGCGCATAAGATCCTCTCCGTAAAAAAATTAATTTAGCTTTTTAGCTAGAAAAAAGTAGCGTTTTCTTCACTGTGTTTTTTATATGTTTAGATAAAAATTTCTCTATCAGAAGACGCAGTTATGCTGAATGAGAAAAATAAGAAATGACTCAGGCTGTTACCACACGATTGTCCACTGCGCCAGCAAGACCTGGCAGCAGTTGTCGATTTAATGTCTATTCTTGCTGGAAGGCATAAAACGCCTTGAAGATGAAGAGCTCATCATTAGTCGGGTTCCCTTGTTGAGCCAGGACAAGTTTAACTTATCGCTTTCAACCCTTACGATGATAAATGATCTTATCCACCCATAATGGACATACGGCTAAATGAGTAAATTCTCAAGTAAGAGGCAGGATCTGTATCAACCAGTAAGAAGCCCCGGAAACAGCACCGGCGGAATTCCGTCAGGAAGCTCTGAAACTCGCTGAATGTACGTTGCCCACGAACGATTGTTAATCAGCGCCATAGCAAGAATAATTGTTTGTTTCACAAGGAGATAGAAAAAACTATAGCTTTGCGCCGGGGCGGAGGCAGGAGGAGATAACTCGTTGTAATAGAATGTTTTTATATGGCGACCTTAATACTGGCGCCATTTGGGATAAAATCTAATCAATTAACAAAATTGTGATCCGCTTCTAAATTACTTCTCCTGGCCGTACGGCTACCTGGAAGAATTTGTTCTGAGTCAGATTCATCACGAGAGCTTGTAAAACCCATTACGTAGCCGCAGAACATAATGGGTTACCAGAGCAAAACAGTTTATAACGTAACATAGATGCCAGACACACTACGACGCGATGCCTGTAATTGCGCATTAACGCTTCCTGCTGTTACTGTTTGTCCGCCGATCGCCTCAAGTGAGGCAGTAAAATCACCGCTGTAGGTTTCTACTGAACCGGATGATACCCGTGTGGTTAAATCTTTATAGCCATACCAGCCTCGGGCGTTGCCGATGCCCGTCCTGATACGATCGGGCAACAGATTAATCGGCGTACCGGCATCGTTATAGATGCGAATTCCTACTCCGGAAGCTACGCCGGGTTCGCCATAATGGGGGTCCAGTAGCCACGACAGACCGCCTGCGGATGCGGGTATCCCCAGCGACGAGCCACCGCCACGGCGGTGGGTTGATTAACGACAAACCCCATCGCGACATTGGCGGCACTAATGGTTGGACGTGGGCTGGATACGGCGCCGGACTCACATTCCAGGCTGACGTGGAAAGGTACCTGACTACTCCCCCCGGCGGCTAATACGCCGACGGCGACAGGGGGAATTTTCACGATTGCAGGATAATCTGTGATTTTACATAACGCGCCGCGCGCCGGTAGTGCGAAGCTGATGGAAGTACTGGACCATCTTAACGCAAAAGACGGGAAGGGGACGTTGTACTTCGCCGGGCAGGGGATGCCGCAACAGTGGGCTATGAAGCGAGAAATGCTTTCGCCCCGGTACACCACCCGCTATGAAGACCTGCTTCTTCCTGATGTTCAGGACATCCTGATTGCCTGTGTGGATGGTCTGAAGGGCTTCCCGGATGCGATAAACAGCGTCTTCCCGCAAACTTATATCCAGCTATGCATTATCCATATGGTGCGTAACTGCCTGAAATACGTGTCCTGGAAAGACTACAAAGCCGCCACCAGCGGCCTCAGGCCCGACCGAAGAGGCGGCACTGATGGCGATGGATGCGTTCGCGAAAGTCCGGGACGATAAATATCCGCAAATCAGCAAAAGCTGGCGTGCGCACCGGGAAAACCTCAATACGCTCTTCAGTTATCCGCCGGATATCCGCAAGGCCATCTATACGACAAACGCAATCGAATCTCTGAACTGCGTGATCCGTGCCGCGATTAAGAAACGCAAGGTGTTCCCAACGGATGACTCAGTACGAAAAGTTATTTATCTGGCAATCAAGGATGCGTCAAAAAAATGGAGTATGCCGATCCAGAACTGGTGGCTGGCGATGAGCCGTTTTATTATCGAGTTCGGTGACCGCCTGAGCGATCACCTTTAATAACTGGGCAGTTACACAGAATTACTGACAGGCTCATTCTTTTGTGTTGCGCATCTCTGTTTCTATTGTTTTAGATAGCCATAAGAGCTCCGTTGCTGAGAGTTTTAGTCGTGGGGTTCTTTCTTCTGTACCGGGTGGTCGCATTTCAAAACTGCAGGAACATCTGCTGAATACTGTATACTCCTGTATTTTGCATGTTGTTGAGATCAGTGTGCAATTCCTCGGTACTGGCTTGTTCTGTATAGGTCTGGAGATTTCTGGGTAGTGTCCTTGTGGACCTGAACATATGTTTTTGATTGAAAATGGCATCGTGTTTTATCCTTTACGCTGTGAAATGTTGTTTTGTGCTCTTCTGTTGTGATTGGTGATGTGACGAGATCGTCCATGCACCCTTCCTTTTATTGACGGCGTATCAGTCCATTGATGCCATGCTCGCTTAATTTGTCCAGCATCAGCAAGCCGTCGTTTTCTTTCTGCTGCAATTCAAGCAACTTAAACCGTATTTCGTTAAGTAAAGGTTTAATAACTCCGCGCTTGCGAACCACCTTTTTGATAACGTCTTTTTCGAAGTATAAACGGCAGAAGTGATTTTCATAATTCGCCTACACTCTTCACCCAGCGCTGGCAAATTTTCAACGCTGAAAGGCTGGGGAGAAGGGCGTCCAGTTGCTGAACGGAGAGCGTACCAAACGCCCTGATTCCACGTGTTATCAAACTTCATACCGTGGTTATCATCCAGACAAGGCGCTTGAGGTTGCTCATATGTTTTGGGGAAAGAGGTTCGGTGGTGGGTACTGGATATCCTGGATCGGGAAGTGGGTTCCACTGGTGCCAAATACAGGGTGCTGGTAAACCGGTGGATACCTCAAATCCTGACAGGCCAGAGCATCAGCCTGATAAAATCGTATTACTGATTTCTAACCAGTGGCACATTAATTGTACCAGCTCAGACTCCAACTGACAGTCTGCTTGAAGCGAGTAGCGGACGTGACCTGCCCCCAGAAGTAAAAATAAACTTTCTATTGATACATTTAATTAACTTACTTATAACGTTATATTCCAAATGCAAACTTGTTCAATTGGATATGTATGGACATTCAAATTACACATCAAGTTACTGAATTTGATAAAGAAGAACTATTAACCGGATTAAGACGCTACAATGCTCAGTTCGTCGATTTTAGTAAAAATGGGCAGCTTGGGGTCTACTGCAGAAACGAAAGCGGCGAAATGGTAGGCGGATTAATTGCTGACAGAAAAGGTCCGTGGCTCTGCATCGACTATCTTTGGGTAAGTGAATCTGCAAGGAGCAACGGTCTGGGGAGCAAACTTATGGAGATGGCCGAAAAAGAAGGTTTGCGGAAAGGCTGTGTTCATGGACTTGTAGATACCTTTAGCTTCCAGGCTCTCCCTTTTTATGAAAAACAGGGTTATATACTTCAAATGTCGCTACCGGACTTTCCTAAAGTAGGTTCGCAAAGGCATTATTTAATTAAGCCTGGTTTATAGCTTTGCTGCATTTGAATACCCATAGTTTTATGAAAGCTGCAATCAGGTGGCTTTATAATATATCGTACTGGTGGCCTGTACACACCATGATCAGCGTCCGCTTCTGGCACAGGCGTTTAGAAGACAGTTCAATTGCGATCTGCTGGCTGGGATTTCGTCGCGCCACTCAAAAATGCGCAGAGTTTTTCACCCGCCGTCAATGGCTCAATGGGCGTTTTTCCGAGGGCGGTCTCAGTCATGACGATGGCAGGACCAATAAGCATGGACCATACTTCGCTCGCGTCTTGCTCAAGCGATGTGAAGGCAAGGAACAGTGTCTTATCTGAAGGAAAGCGGTGCTGAGTATTAAAAAGTTTCAGCCAGGCGCGGGACTGCCGGTCGGCCTGTGCTGATCGCGTACCGAAGTGGAGTACTCTTTTTAGTATGGTGATACCCACAATGCCTGGCCCCAGAATAAAGGGACTCCCGACGTTTATGGTGACGCCGACCCCGAGAAAAACGAGGGCAAATGACAGCACGTTATCTACTCTTCTGGTAAGGGTACTGTATAGCTTTTCCAGATAGTACCGGTAAAGAATTTGATAACTGATTTCATCCGTGCTCATACATCTCCAGATGGTTTTTCGATTACGCTCCGGTATGCTCCCGGAATCCTGACAGATTCTGCAATTATGCCACACTTCCTGGAGGGTATTAATTAGATAGAATATAAATAGCAGGCAAATATTTTGAGCTTTTAGTCGATATCGCTTTGAAAATCATTTCTCCTGCACCAGGAGATGCTGTTGTCGGGAATCGTGTCAAACGTTGCTGCGCCGGTCGGACTGCACAGGGTAACTCTCGTAGTCAGACTCTCATTATGGTCTCTAAATGGATAATCCGCAGTCGTAACACGCCGAATGTCACGACTGACGCTATTATTACCCTGGCTTGTTAAAGCGGCATGACCACATTTTCTATATATAATAATTGGTTGTCTTTCGACCAGTATTGTCGAGTTTTTTGGTTTAATTCAACAATCCATTTAAAAACGCCTGCTGTTGCCAGATCGGTACAGTATTTTTCATAGGAATGTTCCCCCGAAAAGTGTTTGGCTGAAGTCAATTTTATTAATTGCGTATTTGGTGTTGAATTGACTTTAATCAGCTTTCTATTGCTTTTAATAGAAATGAAGTGGCCTGCATGAGTGATAATTTTCACATTACCGGTAGCAACAAAATAGATGTAATAAGCGATATTATTATATTCCAGATCGATTAGAAATGCGTTGAAATTTGCATCCTTTCTGACGCGCTCGAAAAAGTGGTTAAGCATAAGCTGTAATTCCATTTGTTAACCTATTGTAAGTTATAATGTTATATGTTGTGTTAGAGTATTGTTGCTTAAAAGCAGCCATACAAAGATGTTACCTAAAAGCAATAATAATCGTCTGGTATCATATAGTTTACGTTATGATTGGAATAGTGTTGCAATTGTTACTGATTATTTCTCGTAGCGCGTTTTTTTGACCACTAATAGATGAGTCAATCCATTTCATTTGTAGTTTTTCTGAACGCCATGAAAAGTCATAATATATAAAAATCAGTTAATTAATTGATATTTAGATAAGGGTTACAGTGGCGGAGAGGTTTGGCATGGCGACTTTATAGGTTTTGAAAAAGCGGCTAACTCGCTGGCAGGATAATTGGTCGCCAGCCTGTGAATGGGGGCAAAATCGTAACAACATCAGCATAAATAATAATATTCATGAATGTTTTGTGTGACGCAGCAGTTGAATTGAAGTGATGTTTTGCCTGTTCAGGATTGTCCCGATAAAAATGTTCCTCGATAAAAGTCGATCACCTTGCGCCGAAAAAAAACAGGCTAAGTGACAAAAGAACAAAATCCATCAGGAAAATAAAATTTATAAAGATCAATGAGTAAAAATGGTTGTGGAGAAGGTGGCTATTTTTTGAAAGCAAGAAATATAAATAAAGTGTAGCTATGCATAGTTATCTAAAAGGAGAACTACCGTGACTAACATAACACTATCCACCCAGCACTACAGAATCCATAGAAGTGACATTGAACCAGTAAAAGAAAAAACAACGGAGAAGGACATTTTTGCAAAAAGTATTACTGCCGTTAGAAATAGCTTTATCAGCCTGTCGACGAGTTTGTCAGATCGCTTTAGCCTGCATCTGCAAACAGACATACCGACTACCCATTTTCATCGTGGGAGCGCCTCTGAGGGGAGGGCAGTATTAACCAGTAAAACTGTTAAAGATTTTATGCTGCAAAAGCTCAATAGCCTGGATATCAAAGGTAATGCGAGTAAAGATCCGGCCTATGCTCGTCAGACATGCGAAGCCATATTAGCAGCCGTGTACAGTAATAATAAAGATCAATGTTGTAAATTACTCATCAGTAAAGGGATCAGTATTACCCCATTTCTGAAAGAGATAGGAGAGGCTGCGCAGAATGCGGGGCTACCTGGAGAGATGAAAAACGGCGTATTTACTCCAGGTGGGGCAGGGGCGAATCCTTTTGTCGTCCCCCTCATTGCTGCAGCGAGCATTAAATATCCGCATATGTTTATAAATCATAATCAGCAGGTGTCTTTTAAAGCGCATGCTGAGAAAATCGTTATGAAAGAAGTTACGCCGCTGTTTAATAAGGGGACGATGCCAACGCCACAACAATTTCAGTTAACTATAGAAAATATTGCGAATAAGTATCTTCAGAATGCCTCCTGAAGATAGCAAACACAATACCGCTATTAACCGTATGAATTAATAGCAGATTTTCTGAAACTATATATTCATTTTTATGGCGACG
The DNA here is from genome assembly GCF_026247685.1 of Salmonella sp. 2018103. Lineage (NCBI taxonomy): Bacteria > Pseudomonadati > Pseudomonadota > Gammaproteobacteria > Enterobacterales > Enterobacteriaceae > Salmonella > Salmonella sp. 2018103. The sequence goes on along the minus strand of NZ_CP111029.1, from coordinate 2,586,099 downwards.
CTTTTAACAAAACGTCGTCATATTTATTTTAATATAAAAATCAAATGGATACCCTTAAAACTTAAAATAATTGTTATTACTCTAAATACCGGTATAACCAGACAGCTTTTTTTGTAACGCTGCGTGTTGTTAAGTCTATGATACCCGCGCACGGATGATGTCTCGATAAGGATTAATGGTCTGTTAACTGTCAGGAGAGGTTATGCCGCCTTTAAAAAAAATTATGCTGCTCCTGTTTGTGGGGGCGATGGTCGCCACGGTAACGACACCTGCATTGGCGCTGGTTTGCCTTGCATCTCACTCAGCTACAGAGTGTGCTGAAGCCTGTGGTGTCGATATGTGGTTTATGTTTCCGATATGTTTTTAAGGAGGGAGAATATTGAAGGTGAACAGGCGATAGTGAGTAGCTCGCTGCGCCAGGGGATAATACTCCCCTGGCGCAGCCAGTTATATTTTAGTGCGGTGATAACAAAGCATTTACTCACTACTGATGAAATTCGCTATTTACAACAGAGCACGTTTACTAAGCAAAAAAAATCTGCACACGCTATCTTTTTATATCTGTCCTGGGTAATGAATGACAGGAAAAACATGATGCGGCCTGAAGAGATTTATCAGCGAATAGAGGCAAAGAATTGGCGGCATGTCTGGGTGGTTGGCGATATTCACGGCTGTTTTTCAATGTTAATGAAAAGGTTACGTGAGTGTCGATTTGATCCGCAACAAGACTTGTTAGTTTCTGTGGGCGATCTCATTGATAGAGGCCCGGACAGCCTGGGTTGCCTGGCTTTACTGCGTGAGTCCTGGATGATGGCGGTTCGCGGCAATCATGAACAAATGGCGCTGGATGCGCGGGCCTCATTGCAGTCGACGCTGTGGTTGATGAATGGTGGCGACTGGTTTACCCGCCTGACCGCTGAACACGCTGCGCAAGCTGAAGCGCTTTTTATCCTTTGTCGGCGGCTGCCCTGGATACTGGAAGTTCGCTGCCGCCATAGCACGCATGTGATCGCTCATGCAGATTATCCAGCGTCAACCTATCAATGGCAAAAAAAGGTCGACTTACATCAGGTTCTCTGGAGCCGCGAACGGCTCATAAATAAGCGTGGCGGGATTAGCGGAGCCGATCATTTTTGGTTTGGCCATACGCCGTTGCGCCGGCGCATGGATTTTGCCAACGTACACTATATTGATACGGGCGCGGTATTTGGCGGGCAATTGACGTTAGCGCGGATACAATAGCGGTATCAGCGACCAGGGTTAAAAATCGCTATATTGCTGCGCAGGTCGCCAGAAGCCGTCGATAAAATCCTCTACCGGAAAACAGCCGCCATGGCGAATCCGTTGATCGTCCATCGAATAAAGACATTGCTGCTCGGTATCGTAGATGTCCACGACAATATCCTCGCATCCTCCATCCAGGTAACATACAAAAAGTACCAGCGCGAACATTACATCCTCAATGTTAACTACTTTACACGATAGTGTAGGAGAGGTTAGCGCAGGGGGGAAATGAGAAAAGGAAGAATAAATAACCCGCCTGGCGACGGGTTCTTTTTGAGTCAGGCAAGACGCATGACCCAGGCATCAGATTTAGGATCGTAATGATTACGGAACAAAACGGAATGTTCCCCGTTGAGAATGGCGGGAACGCTAGTTTCGGCATCCCAGGCGTCCAGTTGCATACATAAATCCGGATCGGATTTACAGGGGATAGTTAACGTTCGCTCCCCCGGCGATTCGCCATGTAATTCGGCATCGTCGATTTCAAAAGCGCCAATGCGCACACTGGTTTTCATCATCGTGCTCTCCGTTAATACGCTAATTGTGGTACGACCAGTTTAGCCGTCCATTTTTCAGCGTAGTCAACGTACGCAAAAGCGCCAGTCAAAAAGTGCGGTTTTTTTGTGCGCCTTTTAACTATTACCAGTAAAGAGTTTGCCATCACGTACCAGTTCACGCGGGTAACTGTTCTTTATTCTGGCACCGATACGTTTTGCCAGACCAAGCGGCTGATGCTGGAACGTCACCAGGACATCATCAGCGGCAGGGGGTGTTTGCGGATAAATATCCCGACCGCGATACCACTCCTCCGCCTCTTGCGCAGAAAGTTCGAACGCGTGAGCATGAGTCGGGCAGGCAAGGGCTATCGTCGCCTCATGTTGCCAGCGATAGCCTTTATTATGACTTTCAGCCAGCTTAATACCGAGCCGGGAAAAACGGACTTTTCCGATCAGTGATTCAATCTCTGCCGGGAACAGCCAGACCTCTTTTTCACGCTGCCAAAGATGGAGATTTTCATCCCATAGCAGTCCGACGGCGTTGGCCGCCTGGGTAACGTGTAATGCTTCGCGGCCTTTGAGGGGGGTAAAAGGAAACGCCCCCACTTTATACCCCGGCGCGGGCATGGCTGGAAGGGATGACATTTTACGCAGACGTGCGACAAAGAATCCTTCGCAGTCGTAAATTTGCGGGAAGACGTGCAGGAAGCCTTCCGGGGTGAGGGCGCGGTCAGCGTCAGGAAACAGATCACCCAGCGGCAAAAATTCAACGGCGTCGGCGTAGGTCTCTTTCAGCCAGAGGCAGACCGCTTCGTTTTCCTGGCGATTTAACGTGCAGGTGGAGTAGACCAGCGTGCCGCCGGGTCGTAAAGCATGAAAAGCGCTGTCGAGCAGTTCCCGCTGTGTCGCCGCGATATCCAGATTGCTTTCTGGCGACCAGTTTTTTAGCGCATCAGGATCTTTACGTACTACGCCTTCGCCAGAGCAGGGCGCATCCAGCAGGATAGCGTCAAACATCTCCGGTAACGCAGCGCCAAATACGCGGCCATCGAAATGCGTCAGTGCGGTATTGGCGATTCCACATCGGCTGATATTAGCGTGCAGAACTTTGACGCGGCTGGCCGAAAATTCGTTGGCCAGAATGGCGCCGCGGTTCCCCATGCGGGCAGCGATCTGCGTGGTTTTGGAACCAGGCGCCGCTGCCATATCCATGACCCGCTGCGGATGATTACCATCGGCGAACAGGGCCGCGACCGGCAGCATCGAACTGGCCTCCTGAATGTAAAACAGGCCGCTTAAATGCTCAGCGGTACTGCCAAGCGGCAATGCCTCTTCATCATCGCGCTCGATCCAGAATCCTTCATGACACCACGGAATTGGCGTGAGCGACCAGCCGTAGGGCGCGATTAGGGCAAGGAAATCAGCCACGGATATTTTAAGCGTATTGATGCGTATACTGCGGCGCAACGGGCGTTGGCAGGCCGAAATAAATTCATCAAAAGAGAGCGTGGAAGGCATTGCTTCACGCATTTGCGTCAGAAAAGCGTCAGGAAAATAGACAGCGTGTTGAGCCACAGGTGTATCGCCGGCAAAAAAACAGGCGCGCAGTGTAGCATAAAACGCTCCGGCGCGAGTACGCCGGAGCCTGGTGTTTAACGTGGCAGAGCGGTACCCCATTCACGCCACTCTTTCGGTTCGCTCTCTTGTAACAGGAAATGCTTACCGGCTTGCGCTTTTGGTGCCAGCGGCGTACCAGGTGGAGTAGCGAAGGCGATACCGCCACGGATGAACTGATTAAATGTTCCCGTTTTCACCACGCCGCCTGTTAGACCAAAGTCGAGACTATAGCCGGAGGCGAGCCAGAATACGGAGTTATTACGCACCAGATATTGGTAACGCTTACTGATGCGCAAGGTGATCATCACGCGATCGGAGAGCGACCCCAGGGACATTCCGGTGACGGTTCCCACTTCGATACCGCGGAACAGGACGGGGGTGCCAATATTAAGCGAGCCTGCTTCTGGCGCCTCCACGACGATGCTTAACCCATCCAGATAGCGTGAGTCGGTAATCGTGGCTTCCTGCAGTTCAAAGTCGCGCCGCGCCGCGCCGCGTCCTGGCTCAACGTTAATATAGGGCTGGAGAATCGTATCCAGATGCTCGACGCCCGCCGCGGAAATTTGTGGCGTAATAACGGAAAAACGTGTTCCGGCGCGGGCAAATGTCTGTACATACTCCGGATAAAGTACGGCTTTTGCCTGCACTTCATTACGTGCGGTGATCAATTCCAGCGTCTGGATCTGGCCGATATCAATACCGAGGTAACGAATTGGCATCCCTTCCGCCAGTTTTCCGGCGTCGAACGCGTGCAGCGTAATTTGTCCGCCTACCGCGCGAGCGGAGGTTTCTGAAGCATAAAGAATGCGTTTATCGCCTTTGTGCCGGCTGGCGCTGGCGCCGCTCAGGTTATCAAAACTAATGGCCCCTTTCAGCGCGCGGGAGAGTGGCGAGGCCTGTACCGTTAGGCCGCTGCCGTTAAGTTGCACCTTCGCGCCGCCTTCCGCCCAGAACACGCTATTGCTGGTTAACAGGTGGCGATACTCCGGCTTAATATGCAGGTCGATGTCAAAGGTATTGGCGCGTGGGCGAACGGTGATGACTTCGCCTACTTCAAATTTTCGATACAGCACGACGGAACCTGCCTGGACATCCGGCAACGTTTCGGCCGTCAGCGTCAGGGTGGTAGTCGGTAAGTCACTGAGGCTATTTTCCAGCGCTTTTTCCAGGTTAGCATAGAGCGGGTAGGTGGATTTCATCTTCCCGCTCGTACCGGGTAAAATACGAATTCCGCCGTCAATCCACTCGCTGGCGCTGGCGCCGAGGAACTCTACGCCGTCAAGGCCGACTTTAACATCCACCCGGCTGTTGACCACGAATTTACTGTCGCCCTGTACCAAATCCCGGTGCTGCGGTTCAATCGCGACGGTGAATGACACGCCTTTACTGGATAAGTTGCGCTCGATGACCTGGCCAATTTTTACACCATGTAAAATTAACGGCTGGCCCGGTTCGATGCCGTAACTTTCCGGGGCTGTCAGCGTCAGGGTTAAGGCATTCGCTTCATGCAGCAGGGCTTTTTCACCCGGCACCACCACAAATTCACTGCGCGGTTCGCCGTCGCCCGGCACCAGCTCGAAGGTTTTTCCGGTTAACAACGAACTGATATTCGCGTCACTTAGCGACAGTTTGGGATTGCGTAACTCAATACGCGTATTTTCCCGCATCAGCGGAACAACGCTGGGATCGACGGTCATCTCTCCGGTGACTTTACCGCCAGGGTTGAGCGTCAGTTTAGAAAGCTCACCCACCTCCAGTCCCTGGTACATGAGCGGCGTAGATTCCGCCTTCAGACCGTCTCCGCTGGGCAGCTCAAGTTTAACGATTACCCCTCGTTGGCTGTGGGCTAAATCTTTATATAAGCCGAACGTGTCATCCTGGGCGGCGGGTTTGGAATTGTCCGGCGAGTCAAACGCAATCGCGCCATTGACCAGGGCCGCGAGGCTCTCCAGTTTCACCTTCGCGCCGCTCAGGCTTAGATCGGCGTCAATGCCGGAGACATTCCAGAAACGGCTGCCTTTTTTCACCAGATCGGTAAACCGTCGCTCAATTAGAACGTCAATCGTCACGCCTTGTTTGTTAGGGTTAATCGAATAGTCATACACCCGTCCGACAGGGATTTTACGGAAATAGACCAGTGAACCGCTATTAAGCGAACCGAGATCCGGTGCATTGAGATGAATCATCAGATCGCCGTTGCTAAGCCGGTATTTAGGCTGTGTATCCAGGGCGACGAAATGATCTCTGGGCTTACCTTTACCTGGCATCATACCGATGTAATTCCCGCCGACCAACGCATCCAGGCCGGAAACGCCCGCCAGCGAGGCTTTGGGCGTCACCAGCCAGAATTGCGTCTCTTCGCGCAACGCATCTTCCATATCTGATTTGATACTGACGCGAACTTCAATTTTGCGCAGATCTTTGCTCAGACTGACATCTTCCACGGTGCCGACTTCTACTCCCTGATAACGCACGGGAGTACGGCCCGGTACGATACCGTCCGCCGACATAAAATCGATAGTCACGCTATTGCCGCGATCCTGGTAGCTATCCCATACTAGCCACCCTGCGATCATTAGCGCGATAAGCGGTAGCAGCCAGAAAGGTGAAATACGGCGTTTGGTTTTAATTTGCGCTTCAGTCTTCGAAGCGGGCGTTTCCTGACTCATGTGCATCCCAAAGTAAGCGGCTATCCAGCCATTCCACTGCAAGAATAGTCAAAATTACCGCTGCGCCGAAATAAAACGCAGCCGGTCCCATAGTAAAAGCCAGAATCTGATCGCGATTAATCAGAGACATGGTTAACGAGATAACGAAAAGATCCAGCATCGACCAGCGGCCTATCCATGTCACCAGACGCAGCAACAGAATTCGCGTCCGCAGTCCCTGTTCGCATTTAAAATGGATACTCAACAGTAGCGTAAACATCACGATGACTTTGGTAAACGGCACCAAAATACTGGCGATAAAAACGACGGCGGCGACGGCGATATTGCTGCTGGCAAGCGACATAATGCCAGACAGGATAGTATCTTCCTGACGCCCGCCATTAATGTAGATTACCGAGATAGGCAGCAGGTTTGCCGGCAGCAAAAAGACAATAGACGCCAGCAAGGCCGCCCAACACTTCTGTATGCTCTGTTTTCTGCGTAACCGTAGCGGAATATGACAACGCGGGCATCGTCCTTTCGCATCCGGATAGCCACTAAAGTGGCAGCCAAGACAGACGCGCAATCTTTCGTCCGCACGTTGAGCAGGGCGCTGCGGATAAAATCGTTCCCATAGTTGCTCCACATTCAGATGAATCATAGTCAGAATGCTAAGAACCACCAACGAGACGAATGCTAAAAGCCCGATGCCCGGCTGCAGAAAGGCATAGTCCTGCACTTTGATAGAGGCAACGCCAATACCGACCAGATAGATGTCCAGCATCACCCACTCTTTCAGTTTTTCCAGCATCAGCAGGACTGGACGCAGATTCATGCCGAGAAGGCTGCCAAACCACAGATAAGCAATTGAAAAAACCAGAATAAGCGGCGCGCCCACCACGCAAAAGAGCACCATTGCGGCGGTTAACGGATCGCCCTGCTGCGTCATTTGCCAGATGCCGTGCATCACATTGGCATCAATGCGTACGCCCAACAGGTAGATATGGAGTAACGGTTCGCTCCAGGCAAACGGCATCAATAGCAGCATGGTTACCGCCATCGCGGTCAGCCGCGTCAGCGACCAGTCGCGCCCATCGCGAATTTTGGCCTGGCAACGAGGACAATAAGCGCTTTGATGAGCGCTCATCTCCGGCAAGCTGAACAGCATGTCGCATTCAGGGCAGCGCTGGTAGTGGCTGCGCGGCAGCGCTTCGCTAATTGACCTGATCGTTAGCTTTTTTGTTGGCGTGACGTGTGAGGTATTCAGAGCCATGTATCGTGAATCAAAGTGTTAGAATAATGTAATCTTAACTCATGACAGGAATAATCTTGAGCAAGAACGCATTTAATGCTTATTTTAATAGCCTGTGTTTAGGAGTAAGACCACGAAGTGATTATATAATGAGCAAAACAGAACTATACGCGGCGTTAAACCGCGATTTTCAGTCGTTAATGGCAGGTGAAACCAGCTTTCTGGCCACGCTGGCGAATACCAGCGCGCTACTGTTCGAACGTCTTACCGAGGTGAACTGGGCAGGATTTTATCTCCTCGAAGGCGATACGCTGGTGTTGGGGCCGTTTCAGGGGCGAATCGCCTGTGTGCGGATTCCGGTTGGTCGCGGCGTGTGCGGCGCAGCGGTAGCGCAGAATAAGGTTCAACGTATTGATGATGTTCATGCGTTTGACGGCCATATTGCCTGTGATGCCGCCAGCAACGCCGAAATTGTGCTGCCTGTCACGGTTGGCGAACGGATTATCGGCGTGCTGGATATAGATAGCACGGCGTTTGGCCGTTTTACCGAAGAAGATGAACACGGCCTGCGTACGCTGGTCGCACAGCTTGAAACCGTGCTTGCAACGACGGATTACAAAAAATTCTTTGCGAGCGTCGCAGGATAATCAACGGATAACGTAGCAATTACTGATGGCGTCATTATAATGACGCCTGTTCATGCCTGCTGCTTGTTGGCTACGTCCGTTGTAATCAGGAAATTTCATGGAAAATCAACCTAAGTTGAATAGCAGTAAAGAAGTTATCGCGTTTCTGGCCGAGCGTTTTCCTCACTGTTTTAGTGCGGAAGGCGAAGCTCGCCCGCTGAAAATTGGTATTTTTCAGGATCTGGTAGAGCGAGTTGGGGGCGAAATGAACCTCAGCAAAACGCAACTTCGTTCCGCTTTACGTCTTTATACTTCAAGCTGGCGTTACCTGTACGGCGTTAAGCCGGGCGCAACGCGCGTCGACCTTGATGGCAATCCGTGCGGCGAGCTGGAAGAACAGCATGTCGAACATGCGCGTAAGCAGCTTGAAGAAGCCAAAGCCCGTGTTCAGGCGCAGCGCGCAGAGCAGCAAGCGAAAAAACGCGAAGCTGCCGCGGCGGCTGGCGAAAAAGAAGACGCGCCGCGACGCGAGCGTAAACCTCGCCCGGTAGCGCGTCGTAAAGAAGGCGCTGAACGTAAACCTCGCGCTGATAAACCGACGACGAAAGCGCCGCGTGCGCCTCGCGAAGAGAAGCACACGCCGGTTTCTGATATTTCAGTATTGACCGTAGGGCAGTCCCTCAAGGTGAAAGCGGGTAATAATGCGATGGATGCCACCGTATTAGAAATCACCAAAGATGGTGTCCGTGTACAGCTGAATTCGGGTATGTCTTTGATTGTACGCGCAGAACACCTGGTGTTCTGAAACGGAGGCCAGGCCTGGCATGAACACTTTTTTTAGGCTTACCGCGTTAGCTGGCCTGCTTGCATTAGCAGGCCAGTCCTTCGCCGTGGAAGATATTACGCGTGCCGATCAAATTCCCGTATTAAAGGAAGAGACGCAACATGCGACGGTGAGCGAGCGCGTAACGTCGCGTTTTACCCGCTCCCATTATCGCCAGTTCGATCTGGATGAGGCATTTTCGGCAAAGATTTTTGATCGCTATCTGAATCTTCTCGACTATAGCCACAACGTTTTGTTGGCGAGCGATGTCGAGCAGTTTGCGAAAAAGAAAACCGTGTTGGGCGATGAGCTGCGCACGGGTAAGCTGGATGTTTTTTACGATCTTTATAACCTGGCGCAAAAGCGCCGGTTTGAACGTTACCAGTACGCGCTAAAAGTGCTGGAACGGCCAATGGATTTCACCGGAAACGATACGTTTAACCTGGACCGCAGTAAAGCGCCCTGGCCGAAAGATGAGGCTGAGCTAAATGCGCTGTGGGATGGTAAAGTGAAATTCGATGAGCTCAGTCTGAAACTCACCGGCAAGAGCGACAAAGAAATTCGCGAAACGCTGACGCGTCGCTACAAATTCGCTATTCGTCGCCTTGCGCAGACCAACAGTGAAGATGTGTTCTCGCTGGCGATGACCGCTTTTGCGCGTGAAATCGACCCGCATACGAATTATCTTTCTCCCCGCAATACCGAGCAGTTTAATACCGAAATGAGCCTGTCTCTGGAAGGTATCGGCGCGGTGCTGCAAATGGATGACGATTATACTGTCATTAACTCATTGGTCGCCGGCGGCCCGGCAGCGAAGAGTAAGTCGATTAGCGTCGGCGATCGTATCGTTGGCGTAGGGCAGGCCGGAAAACCGATGGTCGACGTCATTGGCTGGCGTCTTGACGATGTGGTGGCGCTGATCAAAGGGCCAAAAGGCAGCAAGGTCCGACTGGAAATACTGCCGGCTGGCAAAGGGACGAAAACGCGTATTATCACGCTGACGCGTGAACGGATTCGTCTTGAAGATCGCGCGGTTAAAATGTCGGTGAAAACCGTCGGCAAGGAAAAAGTTGGCGTACTGGATATTCCAGGCTTCTATGTTGGCTTGACCGATGATGTCAAAGTTCAGCTTCAGAAGCTGGAAAAACAGAACGTTAGCAGCATCGTTATCGATCTGCGTTCAAACGGCGGCGGGGCGCTGACGGAAGCCGTTTCGCTTTCCGGTCTGTTTATCCCTTCTGGTCCGATAGTTCAGGTGCGCGACAATAACGGCAAAGTGCGTGAGGATAGCGACACCGACGGCGTGGTCTACTACAAAGGCCCGCTGGTGGTGCTGGTCGATCGTTTCAGTGCCTCGGCATCGGAAATCTTTGCTGCCGCGATGCAGGATTATGGGCGCGCGCTGATTGTCGGTGAGCCGACCTTCGGTAAAGGGACGGTACAACAATATCGTTCGCTAAACCGAATTTACGATCAGATGCTTCGCCCGGAATGGCCTGCGCTGGGTTCGGTGCAGTACACCATTCAGAAGTTTTACCGTGTCAACGGCGGTAGTACGCAGCGTAAAGGGGTCACGCCGGATATCATCATGCCGACTGGCAATGAAGAGACGGAAACCGGAGAAAAATTTGAAGATAACGCCTTGCCGTGGGATAGCATTGATGCGGCGAAGTACGTGAAATCGGATGATTTGGCCCCGTTTGGCCCGGAATTATTGAAAGAACACAACGCGCGTATCGCCAAAGATCCTGAGTTCCAGTACATCATGAAGGATATCGCACGTTTCAATGCCATGAAGGATAAGCGCAACATTGTCTCTCTGAATTATGCGCAGCGTGAGAAAGAGAACAATGAAGAAGACGCTCTGCGTCTGGCGCGTATTAACGATCGGTTTAAACGTGAGGGTAAACCGTTGCTGAAGAAACTGGACGATCTGCCAAAGGATTACCAGGAGCCGGACCCGTACCTTGATGAAACGGTGAAGATTGCTCTGGATCTGGCGCATCTTGAAAAAGAAAAACCAGCGGAGCAGGCGGCTGCCAATAAGTAACGCTAAACAGGCACAAAAAATTGTGCCTGTTTTTTTTAACAAGCGCAGAAGTCGTCAGGATAATGCTACAAAATGTAAAGTTGTGTTTTTCTCGTGACTTACCGCCTGGTGATGCTTGAAAATAGCCATAAGACCCATACGATGTGGGTAATCGCATAGTGCGCTTTGTTAAATTGAGGTTAAAAGAAAATTATGATGCGAATCGCGCTCTTCCTGCTGACGAACCTGGCCGTGATGGTCGTTTTCGGGCTGGTTCTGAGCCTGACAGGGATACAGTCGAGCAGCGTGCAAGGCTTGCTGATCATGGCGCTGCTGTTTGGTTTTGGCGGTTCTTTTATTTCATTGCTGATGTCCAAATGGATGGCGTTAAAATCCGTAGGAGGGGAAGTTATTGAACAGCCTCGCAATGAAAGAGAACGCTGGTTGATGAACACCGTAGCAACGCAAGCGCGCCAGGCCGGTATCGCCATGCCGCAGGTTGCTATCTACCATGCGCCGGACATTAACGCGTTTGCGACGGGCGCACGCCGTGACGCCTCATTGGTCGCTGTGAGCACCGGTTTGTTGCAAAACATGAGCCCTGACGAAGCGGAAGCCGTCATTGCGCATGAAATCAGCCATATTGCCAATGGCGATATGGTGACGATGACGTTGATTCAGGGGGTGGTTAACACCTTCGTTATCTTTATTTCGCGCATTATCGCGCAAATTGCCGCTGGTTTTCTGGGCGGCAACCGTGATGAGGGCGAAGGAAGTAACGGTAATCCGCTAATCTATTTCGCCGTTGCGACGGTGCTGGAACTGGTCTTCGGTATTCTGGCGAGCATTATCACCATGTGGTTCTCCCGTTACCGTGAGTTTCATGCCGATGCGGGATCGGCGAAGCTGGTTGGCCGTGAAAAAATGATTGCCGCGTTGCAGCGCCTGAAAACCAGCTACGAGCCGCAAGAAGCGACCAGCATGATGGCGTTTTGTATTAACGGTAAATCGAAATCGTTAAGCGAGCTGTTTATGACGCACCCACCGCTGGATAAACGCATTGAAGCGCTGCGTAGCGGCGAGTACCTGAAATAATAAGCCCACTGGCAAGTATGAAAAGCGCGTCGAATGACGCGCTTTTTTTACGCCTGAACGCGTGGTTGCGTAATACGTAAACCGCTCACTACCGCCGCGAGAGTCGCCAGGATCGCCGCTGCGAGCAGCGAAAGATGCGTACCGCTATCGCCAAACTGGTTCAACATCAGCGCTACCAGCGCGGCGCCAGTACTTTGGCCTAACAGTCGCGCCGTGCCCAGCATCCCGCTGGCGCCACCGCTGCGCTCACGCGGCGCGGAAGTGATAATGGTGTGATTATTCGGCGACTGGAACAGGCCAAACCCTGCGCCGCAAAGGATCATCGGCCAGATAATATTCAGATCGGAGGGGGAGGCTGGCAACATGACCAGCGCAAACAACCCGGCTGCCATTATCACCATTCCCAGCGCCCCCAGCAAACCGGCATGAAGACGTTCTATCAGGTATCCCGCCAGCGGTGCCATCACCATCGTTGCCAGTGGCCAGGGCGTCAATAACAGGCCGGTTTCTACTTCGCTACGGCCCAGCACGGTTTGCAGATAAAAAGGTAGCGAGACCATGGCTAACATTTGCGCGCAGAACGAGCAAATTGACGTGCCGATCGAGAGTGAAAAAAGCGGAATGCGTAACAAGTCGATGGGTAACAAGGGGACGGGCAAAGAAAGCTGGCGGCGCACGAAGAAAAACCCGACCACGACCAGAACGAGCAGCTCTGCGCCAATCAACGTTAGCGACTGTCCCTGGGCAAATCCGCTCAATGCGGTAATCAGCAGGCCAAATGTGAGCGCATTCATTACCGCGCTCGGTAAGTCAAAGCGCGGTTTAGTGTCATGGGCGATGTTTGCTGGTAAAAAGCGTATGGCCAGAATTAACGCGATGATACCTAACGGGACATTAATCAGAAACAGCCATTTCCATGATGAGATGGACAAAATCGCCGCGGCGATTGTCGGACCCGCGGCGGAAGAGACTGCGACGATAAAAGAGTTAATTCCCATGCCTCGTCCCAGATGACGCTGGGGGTAGATAAGACGAATCAGCGCCGTGTTTACGCTCATTAGCGCCGCGCCGCCAAATCCCTGCGCGATGCGCGCCAGCGTCAGCATCTGCAGCGAGTCTGAAAGCGCGCAAAACAATGATGAAAGCAGAAATACCACTAAACCACATTTATAGATCCGGTGATAACCAAACATGTCGCCTAAAAAAGACAGGGAAAGCAGTGAGACGACAATGGCAATTTGGTACGCATTGACAATCCAGATAGAGCTGGCAGGGGAGGCATGTAAATCAGTCGCAATGGTTGGCAGCGCGACATTAGCGATTGCGCCATCCAGAACCGCCATCGAAATACCGATAATAATCGTCAGGATAGCGCCGTATCTCTGCGGGAGGGGCAGGCCATCGGCCCGTGTTTTTTCCATAAGTATTTTGTAATAAGGGGAATTATGAGCTGAATAATAATGTTAGCATTAATACTGAGTTGTTATGTCGCAGATTTGTAACGAAGTAAGCAAAGATGGATTGCGGGCGACCTGGCGTGAAATTATAATAAAAACTCGTTCTGAATTTTATAAAACGCTCGTAATGAGGTGATAAATGGCAAACGCAGATCTGGATAAGCAGCCTGATTCTGTATCTTCTGTGCTGAAAGTTTTCGGCATTCTGCAGGCGCTGGGTGAAGAGCGTGAAATAGGGATTACCGAGCTATCGCAGCGCGTCATGATGTCGAAAAGCACCGTTTATCGCTTTTTGCAAACCATGAAAACGCTGGGCTACGTGGCTCAGGAAGGGGAGTCTGAAAAATACTCTCTGACGCTAAAGCTGTTTGAGCTGGGCGCACGAGCTTTGCAAAATGTTGATCTCATCCGCAGTGCGGACATTCAGATGCGTGAACTGTCTCGTCTGACAAAAGAAACTATCCATCTTGGCGCGCTGGATGAAGACAGCATTGTCTATATCCATAAAATTGACTCTATGTACAATCTGCGGATGTACTCACGTATTGGGCGTCGTAATCCGCTGTACAGTACGGCCATCGGTAAAGTGCTTCTGGCCTGGCGCGACCGTGATGAGGTTAAGCAGATTCTCGACGGCGTTGAGTATAAGCAAAGCACGGGACGCACGATTACCAGCACTGAGGCGTTGCTGCCGCTGTTGGATGAAGTGCGTGCGCAAGGCTACGGTGAAGATAACGAAGAACAGGAAGAAGGGTTACGTTGTATCGGCGTACCGGTATTTGACCGTTTTGGCGTAGTCATCGCAGGGTTAAGCATTTCGTTCCCGACGCTGCGTTTTTCAGAAGAACGCCTACAGGAATATGTGGCTATGTTACACGCCGCCGCGCGTAAAATTTCTGAACAAATGGGTTACAACGATTATCCCTTCTAAGCAACGTTATTAGCATGACGTTAAAAAAAAGCAGCTACGAAAAATGTAGCTGCTTTTTTTATAACATCGGGTGGGATGAAATCGTAAAAGTAGATAATATCTGTCGGCTTATTTAACGGTTATTAAAATATTATTTAACAGTACTTATGAACAACAGCCAATATAGGGGAATTATTGGCGATAGTTTCACTGTGAAATTATTTATTGCCGCTTAGCCATTATCCACCACGGTGGCGATTTTTCTGAAAATGGGACAGTCGGAAAAGCCAATAATGCCGCTGTTGGTATGGAGATATTGCGCCGTGCTGGTGCCGCGTGCGGTCAGGTAATGGCACTGTAAACCCAGCCCCGCAGCGTTCACTTTACTTCCCACCAGGACGCCATAGCCGCTCATCAGCAGGCCTATCCACACCAGGGCAAACAATACAATTGCGCGAATGATCAAACGCATTACTACCTCTTTTCTTTTTTAGTTAGAATAAGAGTAGCGTGTACATTGATTGAAACAAGTGAATCATTCCTAAAAACATATAATGCCGCTACAGTTACTCCTGGTTTAAGTAATTCATGATAATTTAGCGACATAAGATGTAAGATCGGAGAGTGGAGTGAAAAAATTTCGATGGGTCGTCCTCGGCATCGTGGTGGTAGTATGCCTGTTGCTGTGGGCGCAGGTGTTTAATATCATGTGCGATCAGGATGTACAATTTTTCAGCGGTATTTGCGCCATCAATAAATTTATTCCCTGGTAAACGTTTTACACCAGAGATTTCCTTCCCGTGTAGCAGTGGTAGAATGACGTCTCTACATCGAGGTGGTGAAATGAACGACGTTTTAAACTCTGGTGCGTTTTCTCTTGCATCTTTAATAGTATCAATGGTGGTTCTGGTGGTGGGGCTGGCGCTCTGGTTCTTTGTCAACCGGGCAAGTTCCCGTGCCAACGAGCAGATAGAATTGCTCGAAGCGTTATTGGATCAACAGAAGCGGCAAAACGCGTTGTTACGCCGTCTTTGCGAAGCAAACGAACCAGAAAAAGAAGCGGAACCCGCAACAGCGGCAAGCGAACCAAAAGAGGATGAGGACATCATTCGTCTGGTTGCTGAACGATAATGCTTACCGGGGCGCAAATGGCGCCAGTGCCATACGCCCCATTTCCCCGTCGGATCACTCCGCGTTGCCGTTTGCAACTGATACTACGGCATCAACGCCTTACATAATGTATGGCTTTATATGCAACATAGTTTTATATGTATAACAAAAGGACATATGGCATTTTTGTGATACCGCTCATTCTCTATTAAAAGCGAAACGTTTCTCTCTCTTTATGGATTGTCATTGTTTGTTCATTATTTTAAGGCATTCTGTAAAGACGCAGAACATCACAAAAAGCGGTGTCGAAAATCGCTTTTCTTTTCTATTATTTTGATTAAAAGGTGTTTTTTATCATTGTGACAATTTATGCATAACTCAGCATAAAAAGTGATATGAAAAATACAGCTTTTAAATGTGATTTGATGCACTGGAAGAAGCGAAGTTATTGAGCTATGGTAGAAAAATGGCTTTTCAGCAGTGACGTTGTCAGGAGTCCGTCAGCGCGTGAGGATATATCTTTCGCAACTTTGTTGCATAAACGTGCTGTCAATTTGTGAAGGTTCTCGTAATTTGTGCGACGGATCGAGACACGTTTAAAAATGGCTTGCCATAATTAACGTTGTATGTGATAACAGGCTTTGGGTTAAACGAGGTACAGTTCTGTTCATGTGTGGCATTTTCATTTTCAGTAAAGAAGTCCTGAGTAAACACGTTGACGTTGAATACCGCTTCTCTGCCGAACCTTATATTAGTGCCTCAAGCAGTAATGTCTCAGTTTTATCTATGTTATGCCTACGGGCAAAGAAAACACTCTAAGGAATTTTGCAAATGGCAAAGATTAAAGGTCAAGTTAAGTGGTTCAACGAATCCAAAGGTTTTGGCTTCATTACTCCGGCTGACGGCAGCAAAGATGTGTTCGTACACTTCTCCGCTATCCAGGGCAATGGTTTCAAAACTCTGGCTGAAGGCCAGAACGTTGAGTTCGAAATTCAGGACGGCCAGAAAGGTCCGGCTGCTGTTAACGTAACAGCTATCTGATCGACACCACTGATTTGATGCGTTTGTCGCGTCAGCCTCAGATATAAAGCCTCGCTAAAAGCGGGGCTTTTTAATTCAATATCCTTCAAAATGTGTCTGGATGCGCTCTCGTTAGCGATTTGTTGCAAAGGCGCGATGTTATTAGCATTGTTTTTTCTGGTTTTTCCGGCCGTTTCCCGTTAAATCAATCACCTGAAAAATGATTCGGCTGGAGATCAGGTGAAAAAGAAAAGCGACGGCGATACCCGTAATTTTACGCCCATACGTTTTGCACTACTTTGCACTGCCATTCTGCTCAGTATGGCATTGTTGTTAGGGCGGGTGGCATGGCTGCAAATTGTTACGCCGTCGAAACTGGTGAAACAAGAAGATATGCGCTCGCTTCGTGAAGTGACCACGGCCTCTCCACGCGGCATGATCACCGACAGAGAAGGGCGGCCCTTAGCGGTGAGCGTTCCGGTTAATGCTGTCTGGGCCGATCCGAAGACTATCATAAGCAAAGGCGGCGTTGGCTACAATGAGCGCTGGCAGGCGCTGGCCAGCGCCCTGCATCTGTCGCTCAGTACGCTTGCGGAACGGGTAAACAGTAACCCGGCAGGCCGTTTTATCTACCTTGCGCGCCAGGTTTCACCCCAGCAAGCCGAATGGATAGATAAACTGAATCTACCGGGTATTAACCTGCGGGAAGAGTCGCGCCGTTTTTACCCTGCCGGACACGTAGCGGCCAATTTGATCGGCTTTACCAATATCGACGGGCAGGGAATAGAAGGTATTGAAAAGAGCTTTAACGCGCAACTGACGGGAAAACCGGGCTCCCGACTGGTGCGTAAAGATAAATTTGGTCACGTTATTGAGAACATTACGGAAGTGAATCCGGTTCCTGCTCATGAACTTCAGCTTAGCATTGATGAACGTCTGCAAACGGTTACCGAAGATGCGCTGGATAACGCAGTCATCTGGAACAAAGCGGAATCCGGCGCTGCCGTATTGATTAACATCCCAACGGGTGAAATTCTCTCAATGGCGAGCTACCCGGATTTCAACCCGAACAACCGTGAAGGCGCGCAGTTGGACGATTTTCGTAACCGCGCGATTAGCGATACTTTCGAACCCGGTTCTACTGTGAAGCCATTGGTCATTATGACTGCGTTACAGCAGGGCATCGTGCAGCCGGACAGCGTGATCGATACCCATCCTTTTACTCTTGATGGACACCGTATCCGCGACGTCGGTTACTACCCGGAACTGACATTAACCGGCATTTTGCAAAAATCCAGCGATACCGGCGTTTCTCACCTTTCTCTGGCGATGCCGGTGCAGAAATTAATGGATACTTATAAAAGCTTTGGTTTCGGCGTGCCTACCGGACTGGGTCTCACCGGAGAGAGCAGCGGGTTATTACCGAAACGCCGTTACTGGAGTGATTTAGATCGCGCTACCTTCGCTTTTGGCTATGGATTAATGGTGACGCCGCTGCAACTGGCGCATGTTTATGCCACGATTGGCAGCTTTGGTATCTACCGTCCGTTATCGATCACCAAAGTTGATCCGCCCGTGATCGGCACGCGGGTAATGCCGGAAGAACTGGTGCACGAGGTGGAACATATGATGGAGAGCGTTGCGTTGCCTGGCGGCGGCGGAACAAAAGCCGCAGTAAGAGACTACCGTATTGCGGTCAAAACCGGGACGGCGAAAAAAATTGGCGATGATGGTAAATACGTCGATAAGTATGTGGCATATACCGCAGGCGTCGCGCCGGCAAGTAACCCCAGATTTGCGCTGGTGGTGGTGATTAATAATCCGCAAAATGGGGCTTATTATGGCGGCGCGGTATCTGCGCCCGTATTCAGCCAGATCATGGGCGATGTGCTGCGGCTGGAAAATGTTGAGCCAGATGGTATGCCAGCCGATTCAGATCACCTTCTGGTGATGCATGGCAGCCACGTTGCGGTTCCGGGCTCGTAAAGGATTTTCCCGGGGCGCAATTCGCGTTACACTTGCGCCCTTTAGCGCCCCAGTCCGGAGTTGTCATGTCGTTTACCTGTCCGCTTTGCCATCAGCCGCTTACGCAGATTAATAACAGCGTTATATGTCCACAGCGCCATCAGTTTGATGTGGCGAAAGAGGGCTACATCAATCTGCTGCCGGTACAGCATAAACGTTCGCGCGATCCGGGCGACAGTGCCGAAATGATGCAGGCGCGGAGAGCGTTTCTTGATGCGGGCCATTATCAGCCGCTGCGCGATGCCGTGATTAACCTGTTGCGCGAGCGGCTGGATCAGTCGGCCACGGCGATTCTGGATATTGGCTGCGGCGAGGGGTATTACACTCACGCTTTTGCCGAGGCGTTGCCGGAAGTCACCACGTTTGGACTGGACGTTGCTAAAACGGCGATCAAAGCGGCGGCGAAGCGCTATTCGCAGGTGAAGTTTTGTGTGGCGTCAAGCCATCGACTGCCCTTTGCCGATGCGTCAATGGATGCGGTGATCAGAATCTATGCCCCGTGTAAGGCGCAGGAATTGGCGCGTGTGGTGAAACCTGGTGGTTGGGTCGTTACCGCCACGCCGGGGCCGCATCATCTGATGGAACTAAAAGGGCTCATTTATGATGAGGTGCGTTTACATGCGCCGTATACCGAGCAGCTCGACGGATTCACATTGCAGCAGAGTACCCGCCTTGCTTATCACATGCAGCTCACCGCCAAAGCGGCTGTAGCACTGTTGCAAATGACGCCATTTGCCTGGCGCGCCAGGCCAGAAGTGTGGGAACAACTGGCTGCCAGCACCGGACTTAGCTGCCAGACGGATTTCAACCTTCATCTCTGGCAGCGTAACCGTTAACCGTGAAAATGCGTCCAGAGGATCTGGACGCCAATTCCTATCAGTACGACCCCGCCGAGAATTTCAGCACGCTTACCCAGCATTGGGCCGATAAAGCGACCGATCATCATTCCGAGGGTGGACATGATAAGCGTGGCGCAACCGATAGCTAATGCGGTAGCGATGATGTTTACCTGCAAAAACGCCAGACCGACGCCAACCGCCATCGCATCGAGGCTGGTCGCGATAGCCGTCGTGACTAATAGCCAAAAGCTGTGGCGGCGTAACGGTGTTTCGTCTTCATCACTACCGCCGCGGATACCTTCGATGATCATGCGTCCGCCCAGAAAGATCAGCAGAACAAAGGCTATCCAGTGGTTCCACTCCAGAACGAATTTACTCGCCAATATCCCCAGCCCCCAGCCGATTAACGGGGTCAGCGTTTCAACCGCGCCAAAGATAAGGCCGGTACGCAACGCTTCTGAGAATTTGGGTTTATGTAGGGTGGCGCCTTTGCCAATTGATGCCGCGAAAGCATCCATCGACATGCCGAAAGCGAGAAGAACAGTAGCAGTAAAGTGCATGACAACGTCCTGACCGGGGTATCCATTAAACACATCACTGCCCCCAGCAAACATGCATGTCGCCGTTCTGTGACGAAATACACAGCAGTTGATGCGCCTATGGTCTCGCCTGACCAGCGGCGGCTGGTCCGTACGCGCCACGTTTTGCAACGAGTATGTTGACGCGTACATTTCCGGAGTCTGGAAATCGGCTACTCCCCAATTGACGGCGCAACATTAACATATTTTTAGAATATAAAACAACAGCGATAAAATATTATTTGTCTTCTAATTGAAAACGATTTTCATTTAGATTTATTCATCAATAAAACGTTAAATTAAATAACAATTGGTCAATAGAAAATATAGCCTTAGCTATATTATGATTCGAAATAAAATTCGAAAAACATAGTTGAGGCTATATCTTATGTTATTGATTTTCAATAAGAAGCTTATATATTTTTTCCAGATCGTCGATATTGCGTACACGGATAAGCAAGCGTCGTTGTTCTAATTGCATCACCAGTACGCCGTCCTCCGATAAATTCATCTCTTTAATACGGTTATATTCTATCCAGACATTGGCGAAGAAAAAGCCACGTTGTTTAAAGATGATCCGTGGCGTGCGGATCCAGAATATATAAAACCCCATTAACGCCAGCGCACTTAATAACCATGTGGTCATCTGCGCTCCGTGGCTGGTTACGTTGTTATAAATAAGGATGGCGACCAGCCCAACGAAGATAACGCTGTCTACGCGACCACGGCGAAGCAGGGCTATAGAAAGCAGCGTGGGGCCATTGCGACGGGGCATGATGAACTGATCGTAGAGAGCGTAAGCCAATAATGCGGCAATAAAGAGAATCAGCACCAGGTCCGTGATAGTCATTTATCCTCCAGAGAAATAAAAAAACGGGGCCGTTTGGCCCCGGTAGTGTACAACAGCCTTACTGGCCCAGCAGTCCTACGGAGTAGCCGGCGATACCAATGACGAAGAAGCCCACGATAATCCACAGCGGGTTAACTTTCTTACGCAGCAGCCACATACAGGCAAAGGTCAACAGTAGCGGAACCAGACCCGGCATCAGCTGGTCGAGAATGGTTTGCACGGTGGTAACGCGTGTCTGACCATCCTGACCGGTGATGGTGGAGACCACCAGCGGGATATTCACATGCGTCCACTTGTTAACCAATGCCCCCATGACAAACAGGCCGAGGATTGACGCCCCCTCAGTCAGTTTTTGCAGGAAGCCGCCGCCCATATCTTTAACGATATCGACGCCTTTGCGGTAGCCATAAGCCACGCCATAATAACGGGTCGCCAGACGCACCAGGTTAAACAGGATGAAAAACAGCAGCGGACCAAGCAGGCTGCCGCTCATTGCAATACCTGCGCCCAGCGCCGCGAATACCGGACGGACGGTACCCCAGAAGATAGGGTCGCCGACGCCTGCCAGCGGTCCCATCAGACCGACTTTGATACCGTTGATAGCACCATCGTCAATCTCTGCGCCGTTCGCACGCTTTTCTTCCATTGCCAGGGTCACGCCCAGTACCGGCGCCGCAACGTAAGGGTGGGTGTTAAAGAACTCTAGGTGACGTTTAATCGCCTGTTTACGCGCGTCATTATTCTCCGGATACAGGCGACGAATCGCTGGCACCATAGAGAAACAGAAGCCCAGCGCTTGCATACGTTCGAAGTTCCATGACCCCTGGAACAGGTTAGAACGAAGAAATACGCCGCGAATATCGCTCGGAGTGAGTTTTTTCTCGGTGGTAGTTTTAGTCATATCAACCATTTCGCTCACCTGTTAGTCCAGTTCGTTATCGAGATCGTTATTGCCAGCAGCCGCTGCAGGCGCGCCCGCTACACGGTTGTATTTCGGGCTCAGCTGGATGTAAAGAATAGCCATCACTGCGCCGATGACACCCAGTGCGACCAGGTTGAAGTTTGTGAAAGCCGCGGTGACGAAACCGAGGTAGAAGAACGGCATCAGGTAGCCTGCGCGCATCATGTTGATAACCATCGCATAACCAACCACGACGATCATGCCGCCGGCGATGTTCAGACCGCCTGTGACGACTTCAGGAATCGCATTCAGCATTCCCTGTACTTCGCTGGTGCCTACGGAGATGGCAACGATAACCGCCGGGATAGCGATACGCATTGCCTGCAGGAACAGAGAAGAAACGTGCAGCCAGGAGAGCGCCGTCAGGTTGCCGTTTTCAGCCGCCTTGTCCGCCGCGTGCTGGAATGCCACGGTGATGGTACGAACGATAATGGTCAGTACCTGGCCTGCCGCCGCCAGCGGAATCGCCAGCGCGATACCGGCGCCAATGCTTTGATGCCCGGCGATGACCAGAACGGTAGAGATGATGGACGCCAGTGCGGCATCAGGCGCAACGGCAGCACCGATGTTCATCCAGCCCAGAGCGATCATTTCCAGAGTACCGCCGATGATAATACCGGTTTTCATGTCCCCCAGAACGGCGCCGATTAAGGTACAGGCGATCAGCGGACGGTGGAACTGAAATTCATCAAGTACCGACTCCATACCTGCGATACATGCGACGATGAACACCAGCACAATCTGAAGAGTGGTAATCTCCATTGTACTTCTCCTATTGCTATCTTAAGTGTGAAAGCTAATTAAATGCCGGCGGTTATTTCGCCACTTTGGCAATTAAATCCATCATTTTCAGTTTCGGATCGGTGGAAACTTTACGCACCTCAAGCTCGATGCCGCGCTCGTTGAGCTTTTTAAAGGCTTCGATATCCTTTTCATCGACGGAAACGGCGTTGTTCACCTGCGTTTTACCTTGACGGTAGGCCATACCGCCAATGTTCACGGAGGTGACTTTCACGCCGCCCTCAACGATGCGCTCGACGTCGGTAGGATTGGTAAACAGAAGCATCACGCGTTCGCCAGCGTATTTCGGGTTATTGTAGACGCGAATCATCTTCGCGACGTCAACCACATGCGCCGTAACGCCCGGCGGCGCAACTTGCGTCAGCAGCGTTTTACGTACGGTATCCGCCGCCACTTCATCGCTCACAACAATAATACGGCTGACATTGGTCTCTTTGGTCCAGCGGGTAGCGACCTGACCGTGAATGAGACGGTCATCAATACGGGCAAGCCCGATAACCATATAATCATTCGGGCCCATCGGTTTTGCCGGCGTGGCCGCTTTTGGCGCGGCGGCGACTGGCGCTGGCGCGGCTTTTTCTACCGGTTTCGCTTTCAACGCTTTTACGCCTTCACGACCGGTTTCTACCGCCAGTGCGACCAGCTCGTCAAAGCTTGGATCGTCGTCACGAGCCATAAACGTTTCGACCAGCATCGGGATGTTGACGCCGGCAATAACTTCATAGCGCTCTTTATCGACGACAATGCGGCTGGCAGCATTAAACGGACTGCCTCCCCATGTATCAACGAGAAATAGCACGCCTTTACTGGTATCGAGTTTAGCCAACTGAGCGTTGTACTTTTCGATCAGCGTTTCGGCATTTTCGCCTGGAACGAAATCGATCCAGCCGACGTTTTCCTGCTCGCCTAACAGCATTTCGGCTGTTTTAAGTAACTGCTCTGCAGCCCAACCATGTGTGCCTATAACAATAGCAATGGTCACTTGCTACCTCCTTTATTATTGTCAACACATCAACTTGACAGATGTATTTTTTGAATCGCCGTCCGCAAGCGAATCGATTCAGATGAGGGTTACAACGAAAAACGCATGATTTTCGTGAATTATTTTAGATATCGAAAAAAATATTTTGTGTGATGGAGATCCGTAATTTTGTTTTCGATAATGAGAAATTTCGAAGTGTAAAATATCCCGGTTACATCTCTTTGCAAAGGAAGGTAAATCTTTGCCAAAAACCAGTTGTCTCTGTTATGTTTAGCTTCCGTTTAATTAGAATGGGGTATAGGGCAGCAGCCCGTTGTATGGATCGTCACCGACGTCATTTCACTCTTTGGCCGTTTTGCGCCTGTCAATCTGGCATATCTTGCCATAGCCTTACTTTGTTTATTGCGTTACCGCCTGCATCCTTTGAGATGTTGTGGGCGCCGTTTAGTCATTCCTTAAGCAGGAGCTTGTCATGGAATTATTAATGGATCCCTCAATTTGGGTGGGTTTACTCACGCTCGTCGTCCTGGAAATTGTCCTGGGTATCGATAACCTGGTCTTTATCGCGATCCTCGCCGATAAATTGCCGCCAAAGCAGCGTGACAAAGCGCGTCTTATCGGGCTCTCGCTGGCGCTGATTATGCGTCTGGCGCTGCTGTCCATTATTTCGTGGCTGGTGACCTTAACAAAGCCACTCTTTACCGTCTGGGATTTTACCTTCTCCGGCCGCGATTTAATTATGCTGCTGGGCGGTATATTCCTGCTGTTTAAAGCGACCACCGAGCTGCATGAACGTCTGGAAAACCGCGAGCATGACACCGGACACGGTAAAGGCTATGCGAGCTTCTGGGTGGTAGTCACGCAGATTGTCATCCTGGATGCGGTCTTCTCGCTGGACGCCGTGATTACGGCGGTAGGTATGGTAAACCATCTGCCGGTTATGATGGCGGCGGTGGTGATTGCGATGGCGGTGATGCTACTGGCGTCAAAACCGCTGACCCGTTTTGTCAACCAGCATCCGACGGTGGTGGTGCTCTGTCTGAGTTTCCTGCTGATGATCGGCCTGAGCCTGGTGGCGGAAGGGTTTGGTTTCCATATTCCGAAAGGCTACCTGTACGCGGCAATTGGTTTCTCGATCGTTATCGAGGTGTTTAACCAGATTGCGCGCCGCAACTTTATTCGTCATCAGTCCACGTTGCCGCTGCGCGCGCGTACTGCGGACGCTATCCTGCGTCTGATGGGCGGTAAACGTCAGGCGAGTACACAACATGAGACGGATAGCCCGGCCGCGATATCGGTGTCGGAAGGCGCCTTCGCCGAAGAAGAACGCTACATGATTAACGGCGTACTGACTCTGGCGTCGCGCTCCCTGCGCGGCATTATGACGCCGCGAGGCGAAATTAGTTGGGTGGATGCGAATCTCAGCGTAGCTGAAATCCGTCAGCAGTTACTCTCTTCTCCGCATAGCCTGTTCCCGGTATGTCGGGGCGAGCTGGATGAAATTATCGGTATCGTTCGGGCGAAAGAGTTGCTGGTGGCGCTGGAAGAGGGCGCGGACGTTGCGGCTATCGCCGCGTCTTCTCCGGCGATAGTGGTGCCGGAAACGCTTGATCCTATCAATCTGTTAGGCGTTTTGCGTCGCGCGCGCGGCAGTTTCGTTATCGTCACTAACGAGTTCGGCGTGGTGCAGGGGCTGGTTACGCCGCTGGATGTGCTGGAAGCGATTGCCGGTGAGTTCCCGGATGCCGATGAAACGCCGGAAATCGTTGCCGATGCCGAGGGCTGGATAGTGAAGGGCGGCACCGATCTTCATGCGCTACAGCAGGCGCTGGAAGTTGACCATCTGGTGAACGAAGAGGGCGATATTGCGACGGTCGCGGGGTTAGTGATCGCCGCTAATGGCCATATTCCTCGTGTAGGCGATGTCATTGATGTTCCGCCCCTGCGGATCACCATTGTCGAGGCCAACGACTATCGTGTCGATCTGGTTCGGATTGTTAAAGAACAGCCTGCCCACGACGAAGAGGAATAACGTCACACGCAGGAATCAAGTCTATAGATGCGGCATCGCGGACATAATCTGTCCGTTATGCCGGGCGGGCGGCGGCGCGCTGCCCGCCAGCCACTGTGGAAATTCGCTAATGGGCATCGGCTTCGCATAGAGATAGCCCTGTAACATTTGCACGCCATGCTGGCGCAAATGCTGTGCCTGCGTCTGGTTTTCGACCCCTTCCGCCACCAGTTCAATATTCAGTCTTTGCCCCAGCGCGATAATAATATCGGTCACCGTTGAATTGACCGCATCGGTACCGATGGCGGCGGTGAAGGATTTATCGATTTTCAAAATATCCGGCCGCAGTTTTTCCAGCCAGGAGAGCGAGCTGTTTCCTGTGCCAAAATCATCGATGGCTAACTTCACGCCTTTACGATGCAGCTCGCGCATCAGGCGGTAATCAACGTCAAGCAACGCGTCGCGTTCCGTGAGCTCCAGCACCAGTTGCTGAACAGGTTCCGCACTAAACCAGTACTGATTAAGATCCTTGAGAAGCACGCCGTGTCGGAAATGGCTTGCCGCCACATTGATGCCGATATGAAACTGATGGTTGATGGGGAAGTAGTGCCGCTGCCGAATGGTTTCCGCAATCACATAGCGGGTCAGCGGCGCTATCAGGTTATGCTCCTCGGCGATAGGAATAAAAACATCCGGTGAGATCCAGCCCTGGCGCGGGTTATTCCAGCGTAACAGGATCTCAACGCCGGTACACTGCTGCGTGCGGGCATTAAGCAACGGCTGACAAAATAGCTCAAACTCCCGTTCGGCAAGGGCCAGATTAATCTCCCAGGAAAAGCTCATTCTGCTGGCCGTTGCCAGCCAGGCGATATAACCGATCAACAGGCTAAGCAATACGGCCAGCGGTAACTGCGTCGGGAGATGTTTGAACGCCAGTACGCCTGCCGACGGCCCGCTGACGCTGATAGTAAAAGGGAAATGCCGCGATGAAAGCTGGTAACGCTCTTCATCTTTTTTTAATTCCGGAAGAGTATCGACCACGCCCCGACCATATAACAGGTGCCGTTTGCCGACCGTCAGGCTGGCGCTGGTAATTTGCGGCTGCTGCGGCTCAAGTAGCATAGTCGCCAGCAAGTCAATATTCACAATTTCCATCACGCCATCCTGGCCATCGGCAGAGGCGGGATACCACTGAATGAGGATCGGGCTTCCCTTGAGTAACGATTGGTCCGTGGAAAGTAGCAGCAGATCGCCAGCTGCGGGAAGATCGGGCTGAAGCTGGCGTATGGGAGTGTTACGGGCGCCAAAAATGCTTGAGCAGTAGAGAATTCCCTCTTTTACCAGCCCGATAGAACGAATGGTTTGCAGGCGGGCGGCTTGCTTACGCAACGGCAAATGCGCGGTCGCGCACGGAAGCTCAAGTAAGGGTAGCAGTATGTTTCGTCCGACCAGGAGAGGATGCAGCACATTATCCAGCGCATCAACGGCATGATTCGCGAATGCAACCGTGCGATGGTGATTTAAGTTCCGCTCCGAAATAAATCGGATGCTCAGCGTAAGAATGAGCGTGACCAGTGCACAAATCGTGCAAACAATGAAACGATTACGGCGATAATGATTGATGATCCGTTGTGCTGTTTGCATGCGGGCCGCCCAATAAGCGTTGGCGACAAAAGCCAACCGCGACACAGCAAGTGTAGTGGGGAAACGTGGAGTCGACGAGGAAGAGATAAAAATTTCGCCCATCCGTAGCAGATGGGCGAAGGGAGGGGAAACGGCGTTTAATCACACTGGACTTTAATAGCCAGCCCGCCGCGCGACGTTTCACGGTATTTGGCGTTCATGTCTTTTCCGGTCTCGTACATCGTTTCGATGACTTTATCCAACGAGACGCGCGGCGCGCTGGTTCGACGCATGGCCATACGCGCAGCGTTAATCGCTTTAACCGAAGCAATGGCGTTACGCTCGATACACGGCACCTGCACCTGACCGGCAACCGGGTCGCAGGTCAGCCCCAGGTTATGCTCCATGCCGATTTCAGCGGCAACGCAAACCTGTTCCGGGCTGGCGCCCAACAGTTCAGCAAGGCCTGCCGCCGCCATCGAACAGGCGACCCCGACTTCGCCCTGACAGCCGACTTCCGCGCCGGAAATAGACGCGTTCATCTTATACAGCGCGCCAATAGCACCTGCCGCCAGGAAGTAGCGGGTGTAAATATCCGGGCTGACAGACTCAATAAAATGGTCGTAGTAAGCCAGTACCGCAGGAACGATACCGCACGCGCCGTTGGTTGGCGCCGTCACGACGCGGCCGCCTGCGGCGTTCTCTTCGTTCACCGCCAGAGCAAACATGTTCACCCAGTCAATGACGTTCATCGGATCGTTGGAAAGCTTATCGCTGGAAACCAGCATACGACGCAGCGCAGAGGCGCGACGCGGTACGCGCAGCGGCCCCGGCAGCACGCCTTCGGTATTCATACCACGATCAATACAGGCCTGCATGGTCTGCCAGACGTGACCGAAATACTCTTCAATCTCTTTCTTGCTATGCAGCGCCAGTTCGTTTTGCATCACCATGCCGGAGAGTGAAAGGCCGGTGCTGTTGCAATACTCCAGCATTTCTTTCGCCGATTTAAACGGATAAGGTACAGTAACCTCATTCGTCGCTTCCTGGCCGAAATGCGCTTCATCAACGATAAAGCCGCCGCCGATGGAATAGTACGTCTTGCTATAAATGACCGTGTCGTCATGCCAGGCGTGGATCTGCATCCCGTTTTCATGCAGCGGCAAATTGCCGTTGTGAAAACGCATTCCGTCATCTTTCGGGAAGTCGACTTCGTGACGTCCCTGGGCCAGTAACAGACGCTCGCGCGTTTCGACGTCGCGAATAAAACCGGGGATACTATCAATATCCACGGTAGCGGGTTCATTACCCGCCAGACCCATAATAATGGCGATATCGGTATGGTGACCTTTCCCCGTCAGCGACAGCGAGCCGTAGACATCGACAGCGACGCGGGTAACGTTATCCAGTAATCCTTTTTCGACCAGGTCATCGACGAACTGTTTACCGGCCTTCATCGGGCCAACAGTGTGGGAAGAGGAGGGACCAATCCCTACCTTAAACATGTCGAATAGGCTAATCACGATAATACTCCTGACAGGGCAACCGGGGCTTCCGGTTACGATGTTATAACTGCGCATAGTGTAAGAGGGAACGCTGGCATCAGCTTAACTATTCACATGAATTAAACTAATGAATAACCGCGTTTTTACTAATATTGCGACAGTAATCTCAAGTCGTGTCTTGCGCGCGTAAAGTTAAGTATATACACGTTGCCCTTCAGGCTGCCTCTTTGGGGGAGGCGATTGTTACCGCCTTGAGGCAACGTGAATGGCGTTGTGTACAGTCAGGGCTTTACGCCGATTTGCAGCGCCAGCTCACGAAGAATGTTTGCGGTCATGCCCCAGACGAAATAATGCTCATACCAGGAGAGCCATACGCGGTGCGAATTGCCGCGACGGTAAATATCAAGCGGATGATATCGACCCAGTTGCAACGCTTGCGCCAGCGGCATTTCAAACACCGCAGACACTTCGTCTTCACTGGCGCGCCAGGGGAGGTTTGGCGGAATAATGCCGACCACCGGGGTGACCTGAAAACCGGTCACGCTGTCTACCGGCGGTAAAACGCCAATCACTTCCACGGCTTGCGGCGGGATGGCGACTTCCTCCTGCGCTTCGCGAAGCGCTGCGGCGATAAGCGAAGCATCGGTACTGTCCACGGCCCCGCCGGGAAAGGCGACCTGTCCGGCGTGTTTGCGCAAATGAATAGCCCGCTGGGTCAACAGCAGCCCCGGCTGGGGGCGGCGAACCACAGGGATCAGTACGGCGGCCTGACGTTGATTTAACGTTTCATGAGTCATCTGCGGGCGCAAAAGCTGAAAGCGCGATAAGAAATGATCGAGCGTCAGACGGCTGGTATCCACGTATTAGTTCTCCAGTGGGTGCAGGATACGATTAACTTTATCAAAAGTTTCCTGATATTCCGCTTCTTCCTTGCTATCGGCCACGATACCGCCGCCGGCAGAGCAATAGAGTTGGCCCTGCGTTGCCGTGACGGTGCGGATAGTAATACTGGTATCCATCTTGCCGCAGAAACTCAGATAACCGATGCTACCGCACCAGGCGTTGCGTCGCTGCGGCTCCAGTTCGTCGATAATTTCCATCGCCCGCACTTTAGGCGCGCCGGTAATGGAGCCGCCGGGGAAAGCCGCGCGCAGCAGGTCGGTGGCATGAAGCGAGTCCGGTAAACGGGCGGTAATGGTGCTAACCAGATGGTGAACGGCAGGAAATGGTTCGACGACGAACAGTTCCGGCACTTTCACCGAACCCGGCACGGCGACCCGGCCAATGTCGTTACGCATCAAATCGACGATCATCAAATTTTCAGCGCGATCTTTCATTGAGTTTGCCAGTTTCTGCGCTTGCTGACGATCCGCCTGCGGATCGTTAAGCCGTGGGAGCGTACCTTTGATCGGGCGCGTCTGAATATGACCATTCTCCAGTTGGATAAAACGCTCGGGAGAAAGGCTCAATATGGCGCCGTCATGTAAACGAAGAAAGGCGCTGAACGGGGCGCGATTGGCGCGGTTAAGGTGTTCGAAAGCCTGCCACTCATCACCCTCGTAGCTCGCCTGAAAACGCTGGGAAAGATTGACCTGATAGCAGTCCCCGCTGTGCAGCCAGGCCTGCACCTGACGAAACTTTTCGCCATACTCGCAACGCGTCATATTGGATTGCCAGGCCGAGGTAAGCTTGAAGGGCGTTCGGGTCGGCGCGCGCTGGCCGGTGAGCCAGCGATATCGGGCGTCTGCATCGTGATAGCTTATCAGCGACACTACCTGTTTATGGTGATCGACAATCAGCGCCCAGTCGTAAAGGCCAATCGCCATATCGGGTAAAGCGATATCGCGCGCGGCAGTATCGGGCAGAATTTCGAAACGCCGCCCTAAATCATAACCAAACAGACCCAGCGCGCCGCCCTGAAAGGGTAAGTCAGGGTCAGGCTGAGGATGAAAAGGCAGCGCCTCCAGTTGAGTCTGCAAAACGTGTAACGGATCGTCGAGAGTGACGGTAGTCGTGCGCGCAGTACATACCGTGGTTTCCTGGGCGCGCGTGGTCAGTGTGGTGACAGGATCGGCGACCAGAATATCAAAGCGGTTATAGGGATGAATAGCATCACCTGAATGCAGCAGCATCGCCCAGGGCAAATGGTTTACGGGCGCAAAATAGTGTTCAGCGGCGTCCGGACGCCAGGGTAAGGTGATAACAGTGGGAGATAACGTCTTCATCATTCCTGACTCGTTACAACACTACTGGCTTACCGCCGGGTAGCGTGAAATAATTAGCGCTAACAATTTAGCAGGAGTTAATCATGTTTGCAGGTTTACCTTCACTCAGTCATGAACAACAGCAAAAAGCCGTAGAACGTATCCAGGAATTGATGTCGCAAGGTATGAGCAGCGGAGAAGCGATTGCCCAGGTGGCGGGCGAACTTCGCGCCAACCATACCGGCGAACGGATAGTGGCGCGTTTTGAGGATGAAGACGAATAACCGGCTTATACCGCCGCGACAATCTTAATCTCAACTTTATATTTCGGGTTCATCAACCCGGCCTGTACGGTACAGCGTACCGGCGCATGGCCTGCGACGACCCACGCATCCCACGCCTTATTCATGGCGGCAAAATCCGCTTTATCGCTCAGGAAAATAGTGGCATCCAGAATACGTGACTTACTGGAGCCCTGTTTTTCCAGCACCGCATCAATTTGCGCCAGAGTATTCGCCGTTTGCTCAAAAGCATCGGCGTCCAGGTTTTCCGGCACGCCGGTATACCACAGCGTATTATTGTAGATCACCACGTCTGACCAACGATCTTCGGCATCAATACGCACGATAGACATCACTTATTCCTCATTTGCTTTCCATTTGAATGGCTCAAGACTGCCACAATGTGGCGCCGCCGTCACCTCTGTAACTGGCGTAAGCCTTTCTACCCTGACATAATCCCCTGTGCAAATTAACAGGGGGCAGTGTGACGGACGATTTTGCAGCAGATGGCCAACTGGCCAAAGCGATAACCGGTTTTAAACCGCGCGAACCACAGCGACAAATGGCGGTTGCCGTAACACAAGCGATTGAAAATGCGCAGCCTCTGGTTGTTGAAGCCGGCACCGGAACCGGGAAGACCTATGCTTACCTCGCTCCGGCGTTGCGCGCCGGGAAAAAAGTTATTATTTCGACCGGGTCGAAAGCGTTGCAGGATCAACTCTACAGCCGCGATCTGCCGACGGTAGCAAAAGCGTTGGCGTTTACCGGTAAGACGGCCCTGTTGAAAGGACGTTCAAACTACCTCTGCCTGGAGCGGCTGGAACAACAAGCGCTGGCGGGCGGCGATTTACCGGTACAAACGTTAAGCGACGTGATATTGCTGCGCTCCTGGTCAAATCAGACGCGGGATGGCGATATCAGCACCTGCGTCAGCGTGGCGGAAGATTCCCAGGCCTGGCCACTGGTCACCAGTACCAACGACAACTGCCTTGGCAGCGATTGCCCGCTCTATAAAGAGTGCTTTGTGGTGAAAGCGCGTAAAAAGGCGATGGACGCGGATGTGGTGATTGTAAACCACCACCTTTTTCTTGCGGATATGGTGGTTAAAGAGAGCGGGTTTGGCGAACTTATCCCTCAGGCTGAAGTAATGATCTTCGATGAAGCCCACCAACTGCCTGACATCGCCAGCCAGTATTTCGGACAATCGCTCTCCAGCCGTCAGTTGCTGGATTTAGCAAAAGACATCACCATCGCCTACCGGACGGAACTGAAAGACACTCAACAGTTGCAAAAATGCGCCGATCGCCTTGCCCAGAGCGCCCAGGATTTTCGTCTGCAACTGGGGGAGCCCGGCTACCGGGGAAATTTGCGTGAACTGTTAGCCGACCCACGTATCCAACGGGCATTTTTACTGCTGGATGATACGCTGGAGCTTTGTTACGACGTGGCGAAGCTGTCGCTGGGCCGTTCGGCGCTGCTGGATGCGGCTTTTGAACGCGCCACGCTATACCGCTCACGGCTGAAACGCTTAAAAGAGATCAATCAGCCGGGATACAGCTACTGGTATGAGTGCACCTCGCGCCATTTCACCCTGGCGCTGACGCCGCTCACCGTGGCGGACAAATTCAAAGAGGTGATGGAACAGAAGCCCGGTAGCTGGATTTTTACCTCGGCCACGTTATCGGTAAATGATGATCTTCACCACTTTACCGCCCGTCTGGGAATTGAACAGGCAGAATCCATGCTGCTGCCCAGCCCATTCGACTATACGCGCCAGGCGTTACTCTGCGTACCGCGTAACCTACCGCAAACCAACCAGCCCGGCGCGGCGCGACAGTTGGCGGCTATGCTCAGGCCGATTATCGAAGCCAATAACGGGCGATGTTTTATGCTGTGCACCTCACACGCCATGATGCGCGAGCTGGCGGAGCAGTTTCGCGCCACCATGACGCTGCCGGTATTGTTGCAAGGGGAAACCAGTAAAGGCCAACTGTTACAGCAATTTGTTAGCGCCGGCAACGCGCTGCTCGTCGCCACCAGCAGCTTCTGGGAAGGGGTGGACGTGCGCGGCGATACGTTATCGTTGGTGATTATCGACAAATTGCCGTTTACCTCCCCGGACGACCCGCTGTTAAAAGCGCGAATGGAAGACTGTCGTTTGCGCGGCGGCGATCCGTTTGATGAGGTTCAACTGCCCGACGCGGTGATTACGCTGAAGCAGGGGGTGGGGCGGCTGATTCGCGATGCGGACGATCGCGGGGTGTTAGTGATTTGTGATAACCGGCTGGTGATGCGGCCCTATGGCGCCACGTTTCTCGCCAGCCTGCCTCCTGCGCCGCGCACGCGTGATATCGCCCGTGCCGTTCGCTTTCTTGCGATTCCATCCGCCGAGTAATTTGTTACGGAGTATGGTAAGATGCGCGCTATTTTATTGATCTAAGCACGAAACCTCATGCGAATTCTGGCTATCGATACCGCCACAGAGGCCTGTTCTGTCGCCCTGTGGAACAACGGTACTATCAATGCTCACTTTGAGCTTTGTCCACGAGAACACACTCAACGTATCCTGCCCATGGTGCAGGAGATTCTGGCCGCCAGCGGCGCCTCGCTCAATGAGATAGATGCGCTGGCGTTTGGGCGCGGTCCGGGCAGCTTTACCGGCGTGCGTATCGGCATTGGCATTGCGCAAGGGCTGGCGTTAGGGGCAAATCTGCCGATGATCGGTGTTTCGACGCTTGCCACGATGGCGCAGGGCGCGTGGCGTAAAACCGGCGCGACCCGCGTACTCGCCGCGATTGACGCGCGGATGGGCGAAGTGTACTGGGCGGAATACCAGCGTGATGCGCAGGGCGTCTGGCAGGGCGAAGAGACGGAAGCGGTGCTGAAACCGGAACGGGTCGGCGAGCGGTTGAAACAGCTTTCCGGCGAGTGGGCGACCGTAGGAACGGGTTGGTCCGCGTGGCCCGATCTGGCGAAGGAGTGCGGCCTGACGCTTCATGATGGGGAGGTGTCGCTCCCGGCAGCGGAAGATATGTTGCCCATCGCCAGTCAAAAGCTGGCGGCAGGAGAGACCGTTGCCGTGGAACATGCCGAGCCGGTTTATTTGCGTAACGAAGTGGCGTGGAAGAAACTTCCCGGCAAAGAATGACTCTCACTACTATTACCCCCCATACTTTATGCTGTGGGGTGGAATAGAGGTCGAGAAAAAGGAGTCGCATCATGGCGGTTCAAAAAAGGTTAATAAAAGGGGCGCTGGCGTGCGCTTTTGCGCTTATGCTGAGTGGTTGCGTGACTATCCCGGATGCCATTAAAGGTTCGAGTCCGACGCCGCAGCAGGATTTGGTGCGGGTGATGAATGCGCCACAGCTCTATATCGGGCAAGAGGCGCGTTTCGGCGGTAAAGTTGTGGCGGTACAAAATCAGCAGGGAAAAACCCGGCTTGAAATCGCGACCGTACCGCTCGACAGCGGCGCGCGTCCTGTTCTGGGCGAAGCCTCGCGCGGCAGAATTTTTGCCGATGTGAACGGTTTTCTGGACCCGGTGGACTTCCGTGGCCAGTTAGTTACCGTTGTCGGCCCGATAACTGGCACGGTTGACGGTAAAATCGGCAATACGCCGTATAAATTTATGCTGATGCAGGCTACCGGCTATAAACGCTGGCATCTTGTTCAGCAGGTTGTCATGCCTCCACAGCCGATCGATCCGTGGTTTTACGGCGGACGCGCCTGGCCTTATGGCTATGGCGGTTGGGGATGGTATAACCCTGGACCCGCAGAGGTTCAGACGATAGTAACAGAGTAACTCTTTGTTTTATCAATAAAAGAAACAGCGGCTGGTCCGCTGTTTCTGCATTCATAGAGACATAATAAAAATAAATAGTGACGCGCTTCGCAACCTTTCAGTTGCGTAATTAATAAACTGGTACGCTGAGTTAATATAATGTTAACGACTTGTTTATTAACTGGGGTTGTGATGACGACGAACACTCATTTTAGAGGTGATGCATTGAAGAAGGTTTGGCTTAACCGTTATCCTGCTGATGTTCCGGCGGAGATCAACCCTGACCGTTATCAATCCCTGGTTGAACTGTTTGAACATGCGGCGACGCGCTATGCCGATCAGCCTGCGTTCGTCAATATGGGGGAGGTAATGACCTTCCGTAAATTAGAAGAACGTAGTCGGGCATTTGCGGCTTATTTACAACAAGGGCTGGGACTCAAAAAAGGCGACCGTGTGGCGCTGATGATGCCAAACCTGTTGCAGTATCCCGTCGCGCTATTTGGTATTTTACGCGCCGGCATGATTGTGGTGAACGTTAACCCGCTTTACACGCCGCGCGAACTTGAGCATCAGCTTAACGATAGCGGCGCGGCGGCAATCATTATTGTTTCTAACTTTGCCCATACGCTGGAAAAAGTGGTCGAGAAAACGTCGGTACAGCACGTTATTCTGACGCGGATGGGCGACCAGCTTTCTACCGCCAAAGGTACGGTTGTTAACTTTGTCGTGAAATACATCAAGCGTCTGGTGCCAAAATACCACTTGCCAGATGCGATCTCGTTTCGCAGCGCGCTACAGCATGGCTACCGTATGCAGTATGTCAAACCCGAGGTTGTCGCTGAAGATCTGGCTTTCCTGCAATATACCGGCGGTACGACGGGCGTAGCGAAAGGCGCGATGTTGACCCACCGCAATATGCTGGCGAATCTGGAGCAGGTGAAAGCGACCTATGGGCCGCTGCTGCACCCGGGGAAAGAGCTGGTAGTGACCGCGCTGCCGCTGTATCACATTTTTGCCTTAACCATGAACTGTCTGCTTTTTATCGAGTTGGGTGGGCAAAACCTGCTGATTACCAATCCGCGTGATATCCCCGGCCTGGTCAAGGAGCTGGCGAAATATCCATTTACGGCGATGACTGGCGTTAATACGCTATTCAACGCTCTGCTCAATAATAAAGAGTTTCAACAGCTGGATTTTTCTTCGCTGCATCTGTCAGCCGGCGGCGGGATGCCGGTGCAAAATGTCGTTGCGGAACGTTGGGTAAAGCTGACCGGGCAATACCTGCTGGAAGGCTACGGGCTGACCGAGTGCGCCCCGCTGGTGAGCGTCAACCCGCATGATATTGATTATCACAGCGGCAGTATCGGCCTGCCAGTACCGTCAACAGAAGCCAAACTGGTGGATGACGATGACAACGAAGTCGCGCCGGGTGAGGCCGGAGAGCTTTGCGTGAAAGGCCCGCAGGTTATGCTGGGATACTGGCAGCGTCCTGACGCGACGGATGAAATCATTAAAGATGGCTGGCTGCATACGGGCGATATTGCGGTTATGGATGAAGACGGCTTTCTGCGGATTGTCGATCGTAAGAAAGATATGATTCTGGTTTCTGGTTTTAACGTTTATCCAAACGAAATTGAAGATGTGGTGATGCAGCATTCTGGCGTGCAGGAAGTCGCGGCGGTTGGCGTGCCTTCCGGTAGTAGCGGCGAAGCGGTGAAGCTTTTTGTGGTTAAGAAAGATCCGGCATTGACTGACGATGCGTTGATCACCTTCTGCCGTCGCCATCTGACCGGATATAAGGTGCCCAAACAGGTCGAGTTTCGCGAGGAATTACCAAAATCTAACGTTGGGAAAATTTTACGACGAGAACTGCGTGACGAAGCCCGTGGCAAAGTAGACAATAAAGCCTGAGCGTTAAGTCAGCTAACGAGAGACGCCGGTTAAGCCGGCGTTTTTTTTGGCGCGAACCAAAGAGAACACGATTTGAATTACCAAATGATTGAAACGGACGATGCGCTGGCGAGCCTGTGTGAAGCTGTCCGCGCATGTCCGGCTATTGCTTTAGATACGGAATTTGTCCGTACCCGCACCTATTACCCGCAGTTAGGATTAATCCAGTTATTTGACGGGGCAAATGTCGCCCTGATCGATCCGCTCGGCATCAGCGACTGGTCGCCGTTAAAAGCGGTGCTGCGCGATACGGGAATCACCAAATTTCTGCACGCGGGTAGCGAAGATCTGGAAGTATTTCTGAATGCGTTTGGTGAACTGCCGGAACCCCTGATTGATACGCAAATTCTGGCGGCGTTTTGCGGGCGTCCGCTGTCGTGGGGTTTTGCGGCGATGGTAGAAGAGTATACGGGCGTGGCGCTGGATAAAAGCGAGTCTCGTACCGACTGGCTAGCCCGGCCTTTAAGCGAACGTCAGTGTGAATACGCGGCGGCGGATGTCTGGTATCTGTTACCGATCGCCAAAAAGCTGATGATTGAAACTGAAGCCGCAGGATGGCTGCCTGCCGCGCTTGATGAATGCCGATTGATGCAGCAGCGTCGTCAGGAGATTCAGGCGCCGGAAGAAGCATGGCGGGATATCACTAATGCCTGGCAACTGCGTACCCGCCAGTTAGCCTGTCTGCAACTTTTAGCTGACTGGCGGCTACGTAAGGCGCGTGAGCGCGATATGGCGGTGAACTTTGTTGTGCGTGAAGAAAACCTGTGGGCGGTCGCGCGTTATATGCCGGGCAGTCTCGGTGAGCTGGATAGCCTGGGGCTTTCCGGCAGCGAGATTCGTTTTCACGGCAAGACGTTGATATCGCTGGTGGCGAAAGCACAGGCGTTACCGGAAGAGGCATTGCCGGAGCCCCTGTTGAATCTGATGGACATGCCGGGCTATCGCAAAGCGTTTAAGGCCATCAAAGCGCTGGTGGCGGAGGTGAGCGCGTCGCATCACGTCAGCGGCGAGCTACTGGCATCGCGTCGGCAGATTAATCAGTTACTTAACTGGCACTGGAAATTAAAACCGCAAAATGGGCAACCGGAATTGATTTCCGGCTGGCGCGCCGAACTGATGGCGGAGAAGTTAACTCTTCTGTTGCAGGAGTATCCGCGTTAACGACGGTAATTGCCGGGAAAACGGCCAGTGAAATAAATGTCCGTATTCGGAATAATGTAAAAAAATAAAAAAGGCAGATTCTTCTGCCTTTTTTAATCCAGGAATTTTCCCATAAAAGAGCTTATTTTGACTCTTCGGCTTCCGGCAGCGTTACGTTAAGTTCAAGGATGGAGATATCACCATCTTTTTGCTCAAGCTGGACGGTAACCATTTCCGGATCGATTTGTACGTATTTACAAATGACCTCAAGAATATCTTTACGTAACTGCGGTAAATAATGCGGTTCGGCATCGCTACGGCGACGTTCCGCGACAATGATTTGCAACCGCTCTTTTGCAATATTAGCGGTACTCTTTTTCCGCGAGAGAAAAAAATCCAGTAATGCCATAATTTATCCTCCGAACAGGCGTTTGAGGAAACCTTTCTTCTCTTCTTCAATGAAGCGGAAAGGACGTTCTTCTCCCAACAGACGATCTACGGTATCTGCATAGGCTTTACCCGCATCCGCAGTGGCGTCAAGAATCACCGGTTCGCCCTGGTTCGATGCGCGCAGTACGGATTGATCTTCCGGGATCACACCGACGAGTTTAATACGCAGAATCTCCAGTACATCTTCCATGCTGAGCATGTCGCCTTTATTGACGCGGCCTGGATTGTAGCGCGTCAACAGGAGATGTTCTTTAATCGGTTCTTCGCCATTTTCTGCGCGACGAGATTTCGATGCCAGAATACCCAGAATACGGTCCGAGTCACGGACAGAAGAGACTTCCGGGTTGGTCGTGATGATCGCTTCATCGGCAAAATAGAGCGCCATCAGCGCCCCGGTTTCGATACCCGCCGGCGAGTCGCAAACAATGAACTCAAAGTCCATTGCTTTCAGTGAATCCAGTACCTTAGCGACGCCTTCGCGCGTTAGCGCGTCTTTATCCCGGGTCTGCGACGCCGGAAGAATGAAGAGATTTTCAGTACGCTTATCTTTGATCAGCGCCTGATTCAGTGTCGCATCGCCCTGAATGACGTTTACAAAATCGTAAACGACACGACGTTCGCACCCCATAATCAGATCGAGGTTACGCAGTCCGATATCAAAATCAATGACGACAGTTTTCTTTCCCTTCTGGGCCAAACCTGTAGCGATGGCCGCGCTGGAGGTGGTCTTGCCAACGCCCCCTTTACCCGAAGTAACAACAATAATGCGTGCCATAAAAATTCCTTGTTAAAAAGGGATCAATTCAACGGTTGAACTGTCAAAGCGTTGTCTGCTAAACGCAGGCGCGCCGCTTTGCCATAAAATTCTGCCGGGATTTTATCACTCAGCCAGTAAACACCTGCGATAGAGACCAGTTCTGCCGTCAGATGGGTACAAAAAATTTGCGCTTCCCGATCGCCGCTCGCTCCTGCCAGCGCGCGACCTCTCATCATGCCATAGACATGGATATTGCCGTCAGCGATAAGCTCTGCGCCAGCGCTGACGTGACTTGTAACAATCAGATCACATTGTGGAGCATAAATGCGCTGACCGGAACGAACCGGAACATCAATTAATCGCGTTTTTGTGATGGGATTAGCGTTTTGCGGCGGTTCGCTGGGCGTTGCCGGCTCAACGGGCGCAGCCCGAACCGCTTTCTCTTTACCTTCAGTCAGTAAAGGAAGACCCATCCGATCGATTTCTACTTTCAGGCTGGCGTCTTTACAGCCGCTCACGCCGATAATGCGTAAGCCGGTTGAGGTCACGATCTTATGCAGTTCCGGCCAGTTTACCGGGCTTTCAAGACCGCTAACGTTAATAACGACAGGGGCGTGTTTTAAAAACGCAGGAGCCTGCGCTATTTTGTCTTCTAACGCCTGACGAATAACCTCTGGTTCCGCTTCATGCAAATGAACCACTGATAAGGTGAAGCTACTGCCTTTAAGCTCGATTGGCGTGTTTGACATCCTGGCCTTACTCAATTTGCTATTTATCATCTCCGATACGGAGTGATATTCCGAAGTCCAGAAGGCATGTTATAGTCAGTATTATATTGAGGCAAGTCACCATCCCGTTAATTCAGAGTAAAAGTATGTTTTGTGTGATCTATAGAAGTAGCAAGCGCGATCAAACCTATTTGTATGTCGAAAAAAAAGACGATTTTTCGCGGGTGCCTGAAGCGTTGATGAAAGGATTCGGTCAGCCGCAGTTAGCGATGATGCTGCCGCTTGATGGACGTAAAAAATTAGTCAATGCCGAGCTCGAAAAAGTAAAACAGGCGTTAAGCGAGCAGGGCTATTATTTACAATTGCCGCCGCCGCCGGAAGATTTGCTGAAACAACATCTTTCTTCGGTGGGACAAAATACGTCGCACGCTGACCGTTAAACGGTATTCGGCGCCGCGCCTGAATTCCATCATGATCTTAGGGGAAAATATGTATCAACATCGTAACTGGCAAGGTGCCTTGCTTGATTACCCGGTAAGTAAAGTGGTCTGCGTGGGCAGTAATTACGCAAATCACATCAAGGAGATGGGCAGCGCGACGCCGGAAGAACCCGTGCTTTTTATCAAGCCGGAAACCGCATTGTGTGATATTCGCCAGCCGCTGGCGATTCCGGCGGATATGGGCGCTGTTCATCATGAAGTTGAGCTTGCTGTGCTGATTGGCGCAACGCTCCGCCAGGCGACCGAAGATCATGTACGTAAAGCGATAGCTGGTTATGGCGTGGCGCTTGATTTAACCCTGCGCGATATTCAAGGGAAAATGAAAAAGGCCGGACAGCCCTGGGAAAAAGCCAAAGGTTTTGATAACGCATGTCCGATTTCAGGCTTCATCCCTGTCGCGGCCTTCTGCGGCGATCCGCAAAATACGGTTATCGGACTTAACGTTAATGGCGAGGTTCGCCAGCAAGGGTCGACCGCGGATATGATTCATCCTATTGTGCCCCTTATCGCCTATATGAGCCGCTATTTTACGCTCAAAGCCGGGGACGTGGTGCTAACCGGCACGCCGGCAGGCGTGG
This sequence comes from Salmonella sp. 2018103, assembly GCF_026247685.1. Lineage (NCBI taxonomy): Bacteria > Pseudomonadati > Pseudomonadota > Gammaproteobacteria > Enterobacterales > Enterobacteriaceae > Salmonella > Salmonella sp. 2018103. The sequence continues at coordinate 2,545,188 of NZ_CP111029.1, read as the reverse complement.
GGCCATTATTAAGCGGCGATGAGCTGGACATTCGTTTTAATGGCGAAACGTTGTCTACCCGCGTTCTGTAAAATCTGCTTGCCGCCTTCAGCGGCGGTAAAACTTGCATCTGCAGGCCAGACTGGTTATAAGGTGCAGCTTTAGTGCAATGGCGGATACTTTAATGAGCGATACACCTTTCTGGCAACGTAAAACCCTGGATGAAATGACCGATGCCGAGTGGGAGTCGCTGTGCGATGGCTGCGGTCAATGCTGCCTGCATAAGCTGATGGATGAAGATACAGATGAAATCTACTTCACCAACGTGGCGTGCAGGCAATTAAATATCAAAACGTGCCAGTGCCGTCATTATGAACGCCGTTTTGAATTTGAACCCGACTGTATCAAACTCACTCGCGAAAACTTGCCAGACTTTGAATGGTTGCCGATGACCTGCGCCTACCGTTTGTTGGCGGAAGGTAAGCCCTTGCCGACGTGGCATCCGCTGCTGACTGGATCGAAAGCCGCTATGCATGGCGAGCGAATTTCTGTCCGTCATATCGCGGTTAAAGAATCCGAAGTACGGGACTGGCAGGATCATATTTTAAATAAACCGTCGTGGGCAGAATAAGTCTTCGGCAAAACGGCTGATTGTTTACAATTCTTTAATTTACGCCGGGCGGCCCCTGAAATCAGGAATTGCGTGCAAATTCCGTCACCTGGCGTTATCACTGCCTTCTATTCTTCCCTGACGCGCCTTGTCGCTGCGCTCGCGCACGTATGGCGGCGACTCTATACTTTCAAAGCAGTATATCGCTGCCTATCCTGAGGAGTTACCCCATGAATAACCAACCGTTGCGCGTTTCAAAGGATCAGCCCAGGAAGCCTGATAAGACACCCGAAGACGAAGGAAAAAATCCAAAGAAAAACCAAAAGTAGTGCTGTAGGGTATCTTTAATAACTATGGTTCGTTGGAGGCTTTATGTCTGAACGTCCTGATTTAGTCGATCCATTACCAGAGGATGAGCCGCTTCCTGGTGAAAATATTCCGGATACACCAGAGGGAGACGATCCTCTCGACCCGGATACCCAGAATGAGGTTGAAGATCCTCGTAGATAGCGTCTTGTGCTATTAACCAACCGCCTGATGCACCGTCTGTGCCAGGCGGTTTTTTGCATCTTCTAAAGCGAAACATCCTGATAATCCTCAGAAAGATAGCCTATAATTTTTTGTACGTTAAAATAGTAGCGCGTCCATGACGACACTGTCTTATTTGCGCTTAGCCGTTTGCGAGTTCAAAGGAGGAAATCAATGAACAGCGAAGAGTTGACACATAAAGCAGAAGAGGAAATCGCGGCACTCATTAGCAAAAAGGTCGCCGAACTACGGAAGAAAACCGGGCAAGAGGTTTCCGAAATAGAGTTCGCGCCGCGAGAAACGATGAAAGGGCTTGAGGGATACCACGTTAAAATTAAACTACTCTAGCGTTTAATTAGCGCCATCAATTACCTGGCTACTGGGCGGGACGCCGCCCAGTGGTGACTGGTTTACCGATGTCAGGCTTTTTTCTGTTGATACATTTCCTCGCCCTGATGGTCTTCCTCTACCCAAAAATGAATGTTGAACCGCGCATCATCGCTCAGCTCTACCCGATGCCAGTATTGCGGCGGACTGGTGGCGAATTGCCCGGCATTAATCACCACTTTCACTTCGGGTTCTGTCGCGGTTTCATTCGCAAAGCCATAGTAGGTCACGGTGCCTTCCATCACGCAGAGTTGTCCGAAAACGCCTGCCGCTGTGTTGTGATGAGAGAGCAGTGCCGCCGGAACATTTTCTTTGGTGAAAAAGGGGGTAGAGCGTTTAACTTTCCAGTTTGCCGGGATGCGTAAGTGGGACATAAGACATCTCCCTGATGTGGTGATTAAAAGATGCATTTAATATACACCTTTTAATCGCTGGCAAACAACGCTTCGGGCAAAAAAAAACGCTCCCGAAGGAGCGTGTGTATCAACGACCGAACAGGTCGCGTTTTTTAGGCTTAAATGCCTGGGCTATGACGACGGCTATCGCCACCACAAGGTAAGCGGCAAAGATCCCCAACAGCCATTGTGGCATCTCCAGCGTTAAAAACGACCACTGGCGTTCGGCGCAATCACCGGATGCCACAAACACCTGCGGCAGCCATTTACCCAACGGCAACCAGTCTGGAAAGCGCGCCATAAAGTCACAGGTCATGAACGGCGAGGGATGCAACTGAATCATCGTATGTTCATACGCCAGTTGTAGACCCCGCCAGGCGCTGTAAATCCAGATAACCATTGCCACGTATCGCAGCGGCGTTTTCGGCGCTATTGCGCCGACCAGACCCGCGCCCATCACGCCAAACAGGGCGCAACGCTCGTAAATACATAGCACGCAAGGTTTAAGTAACATGACGTGCTGGAACCACAGCGCCACCATTTCCAGCGCCAGGGCGGTAAACGCCATCAGTAACCATGCGCCCCGACCCCGTGAGCACTGGTTTAAAAATCGCAACATAATAATTTCCCTGCAACATGCGTAGAGACCGCAGTGTAAACCAATTCAATTCGTGCGCCACTAGCGGGAAATGAAATAATGTGTAATTGGATAATTATCAGGCAAAAATCGGAGCCGGGCGGTGTATTGCCCGGCCAAACGTTACGAAAGCGTTGCTAACCATCCTGCCTGAGTCATCCATTCGGTGACCGGCGCAAGAGTGAATTCGACGCACAGTAGCCCTATCAGGGTCAGTACGATAGTGTACGGTAACGCCATCCAGACCATACGGCCATAGGAGAGACGGATTAACGGCGCCAGCGCGGAGGTCAGCAGGAATAAGAATGCCGCCTGACCATTTGGTGTCGCTACCGATGGCAGGTTAGTACCGGTATTGATGGCCACAGCTAACAGCTCAAACTGTTTTAAGCTGATAGCGCCGTTTTCCATTGCCGCCTTCGCTTCGTTGATATAAATAGTGCCGACAAAGACGTTATCCGAAATGGAAGACAACAGGCCGTTAAAGAGATAGAACAGCGTTAGCTGCGCGTGTTCAGAGGCTTGCAAGACAAACTGAATAATCGGCGCGAAAAGATGTTGATCGATAATAACCGCCACAATGGAGAAGAAAACGGTTAACAGCGCAGTAAACGGCAGCGACTCGGTAAACGCTTTGCCGATGGCGTGTTCATCGGTGACACCCGTTAACGCGGTGGCCAGAATAATGACCGACAGACCAATCAGCCCCACCTCCGCGAGATGGAGGGCGAGGGCGGTAACCAGCCAGACGCCAATAATTGCCTGGACTATTAGTTTAATTTTATCCTGGCGGGTGCGCTTCTTACGGCTTTGATCGTCGAATTGCTGTAAGACGTCGCGGACTTTTTCGGGCAACGTTTCGCCATAGCCAAACCAGCGCATTTTCTCGACCAGCATACAGGTTAACAGTCCACATATCAGTACCGGGACGGTGACAGGCGACATCCGTAAAAAGAAGTCGCCGAAATGCCAGCCAGCCGCTTTAGCGATGATCAGGTTTTGCGGCTCCCCGACCATGGTCATGACGCCGCCCAGCGCCGTCCCCACGCCCGCATGCATCATCAGGCTACGCAAGAATCCGCGGAATTGCTCCAGCACCGTTTTGTAATGCGGATCGATATGGCTGTCGTCCAGCATATCGTTCTCTTCGCCGCGCGATGAGGCCACACGATGGTAAATCCCGTAAAAACCGACGGCGACGCTGATCACCACCGCGACGACGGTAAGCGCGTCAAGGAAAGCCGACAAGAACGCGGCGGCGACGCAAAAGGCCAGCGACAGAACCATCTTCGAGTGAATACTGAGTAACAGACGGGTAAAAATAAACAGCAATAACTGCTTCATAAAGTAGATGCCTGCCACCATAAACATCAGCAGCAGCAAGACTTCCAGGTTGGCGGCAACCTCTTCACGTACATGGGCGGCGCTGGTCATGCCGATGATGACGGCTTCAATGGCCAGTAACCCGCCGGGCAGCAGGGGGTAACACTTTAACGCCATCGCCAGGGTGAAGATAAACTCTGCCACCAGCAGCCAACCGGCAATAAAGGGATTAGCTAAGAAAATGAATGGGTTAATAATTAAAAAGACAAGTAGTGCCAGTTTGTACCAGTCGGGCGACTGGCCTAAAAAGCTGCGCCACATGGCGCGACCCCATGAGATCTCCATGAAATTTTTCCTTACCTAGAAAAATGAAATAGCGTTTTTATGTTTAAACACAGAGAGTAGCGAGCGCGACGAATGCAAGCAAGTCCTTAACGATATTGGCAGGCGATATCAGAAATGGTGCCTTGATCCCCTTTTTCTTCATTGCGTCCGCTATCAGGTGTTACGCCCGTCTGGTATGATGAGTGCAACTATGTTTTGCTGTGTAATGGAAATCTCACTATGGTCATTAAGGCGCAGAGCCCGGCGGGTTTCGCGGAAGAGTATATTATTGAAAGTATCTGGAATAACCGCTTTCCTCCTGGCACTATCTTACCGGCAGAACGAGAACTCTCCGAACTGATCGGCGTGACGCGCACGACATTACGCGAGGTGTTACAGCGGTTGGCGCGAGATGGCTGGCTGACCATTCAGCATGGCAAACCGACAAAGGTTAATAATTTTTGGGAAACGTCAGGGCTGAATATCCTTGAAACGCTGGCCCGCCTTGATCATGAAAGCGTTCCGCAACTGATCGACAATTTGTTGTCGGTGCGTACCAATATTTCTACTATCTTTATTCGTACCGCGTTGCGTCAACACCCGGATAAGGCGCAGGAAGTGCTGGCCACAGCCCACGAAGTGGCCGACCATGCCGATGCATTCGCCGATCTGGACTATAACATCTTTCGTGGTCTGGCATTCGCCTCCGGCAATCCTATTTACGGCTTGATCCTGAACGGCATGAAAGGGTTATACACCCGCATTGGTCGCCACTATTTCGCCAATCCGGAAGCGCGCAGTCTGGCACTGGGTTTCTATCATAAATTATCGTCGTTATGCGAGCAGGGCGCGCACGACCAGGTGTATGAAACGGTGCGGCGTTACGGGCATGACAGCGGCGAGATTTGGCATCGGATGCAGAAAAATCTGCCCGGCGATTTAGCGATTCAGGGACGATAATCCCGCGATGCCCGGTAAGCGCAAACACTACCGGGCAGCATCTCGATTACAGCATGTTCATGCGCGGCGGACAACGCTCCAGCAGTTCTACGCTGCCATCCTCATTTTGTTGCTCCAGCATCACATCAAAGCCCCATAACCGATGCACATGTTTCAGCACCTCTTTGCGGCCTTTATCCAGCGGCGCGCGGTTATGCGGGATATAACGCAACGTTAGCGATCTGTCGCCACGTAAATCCACATTCCAGACCTGAATATTCGGCTCCAGGTTGCTCAGGTTATACTGTGACGACAGTTTTGATCGAATCTCCCGATAACCTTCTTCGTTATGAATGGCGGAGATCTCCAGATAATTATGCCTGTCATCATCAAGTACCGTGAAGAAACGGAAATCACGCATCACTTTTGGCGACAGGAACTGACTGATAAAGCTTTCATCTTTAAAATCGCGCATGGCGAAGTGCAGCGTTTCCAGCCAGTCGGAACCGGCAATATCCGGAAACCAGTATTTATCTTCATCCGTGGGCGACTGACAAATACGTTTGATATCCTGGAACATGGCAAAGCCGAGCGCATAGGGGTTAATTCCGCTATACCAGGGGCTATTATAGGGCGGCTGGAATACGACATTGGTATGGCTGTGTAAAAACTCCAGCATAAAGCGTTCCGTCACTTTGCCTTCATCATAGAGATGGTTCAAGATGGTGTAGTGCCAGAAGGTCGCCCAGCCCTCGTTCATGACCTGCGTCTGTTTCTGCGGATAAAAATACTGGCTGACTTTACGCACGATGCGCAGAATTTCGCGCTGCCACGGCTCGAGCAACGGGGCGTTTTTCTCCATAAAATAGAGCAGGTTTTCCTGCGGTTCAGCGGGAAAGCGGCGTGCTTCGGCGACCGTTTTTTCTTCCTCGCGTTTTGGCAGCGTGCGCCACAGCATATTCACCTGGCTTTGTAGATACTCTTCCCGGCTTTTTTGTCGCGCTTTCTCTTCCTGCAACGAGATTTTCTGCGGGCGCTTATAGCGATCGACGCCGTAATTCATCAGCGCGTGGCAGGAGTCGAGCAGTTTTTCTACTTCATCCACTCCGTAGCGTTCTTCACAGCGGGTAATGTAATTTCGGGCGAAAATCAGATAATCGACGATAGAACTGGCATCCGTCCAGCTCCGGAAGAGATAATTATTTTTAAAAAAGGAGTTGTGTCCGTAACAGGCGTGCGCCATGACCAGCGCCTGCATGGTGATGGTATTTTCTTCCATCAGGTAGGCAATGCAGGGATTAGAGTTGATCACAATTTCATAAGCCAGTCCTTGTTGACCATGCTTATACAGACGTTCCGTCTCAATGAACTTTTTGCCAAACGACCAGTGCGGATAGTTGATCGGCATCCCGACGCTGGAGTAGGCGTCCATCATCTGTTCGGAAGTGATGACTTCAATTTGGTGCGGGTAAGTATCCAGTTGGTAGAGTTTCGCCACGCGGTCTATCTCTGCCAGATAGACATCCAGCAGATCAAATGTCCAGTCGGGTCCATCGCTCAAACGTGTGGTGTCCTTGTTCATGGAATCAATCGTTGCCATTCGCGCACCCTCATTGTTGGCGACGCTCTCTGTATGGAGCGCCTCCTTTCAAGCATAGAACACCATGTTAAAAAACGACTTGATCGTGAAAACTTTTCTTTGCGATTTCCTCCACTCTGAACGGCAAAAAAACGGGTATTGGCATCATTTTATGCTGTATAGCCATGCCGCGTAGCAGGAGATCCCAAACCAGTGGGATCGCTTGTCTTTAGGGTATATGTGAAGCACGTCACCATAAAAAAGTCATATGTTGAATAATATTTTCATCTGGGTTATCAAGATGTAATCAGAAGATTGTTCTTTTACTATTAACGGAGTGGCTATGCGAGTTGTCATCCTGGGGAGTGGCGTAGTTGGCGTGACCAGCGCCTGGTATTTGAGTCAGGCGGGGCATGATGTCACCGTTATCGATCGCGAATCCGGCCCGGCGCAAGAAACCAGCGCGGCGAATGCCGGACAAATTTCACCGGGATATGCGGCGCCCTGGGCGGCCCCTGGCGTACCGCTGAAGGCGATAAAATGGATGTTCCAGCGCCATGCGCCGCTGGCGGTGCGTCTGGATGGCACCCCGTTTCAACTGAAGTGGATGTGGCAAATGCTGCGTAACTGCGATACCCGGCATTATATGGAAAATAAAGGCCGCATGGTGCGTCTGGCGGAATATAGTCGCGACTGTCTGAAAACGCTACGCGCCGCGACCGGTATCGAATATGAAGGCCGCCAGGGGGGAACGCTGCAACTCTTTCGCACCGCGCAACAGTATGAGAACGCCACCCGTGATATCGCCGTGCTGGAAGATGCCGGGGTGCCGTATCAGCTCCTGGAAGCCAGCCGACTGGCGGAAGTTGAACCCGCTCTGGCTGAGGTTGCGCATAAATTAACCGGCGGACTGCGCTTACCGAATGATGAAACCGGGGACTGTCAGCTCTTTACCCAGCGTCTGGCGCGCATGGCGGAGCAGGCGGGCGTAACCTTTCGCTTTAATACTCCCGTGGAAAAATTACTGTACGAAAATGATCAGATTTACGGCGTGAAATGCGCCGATGAGATCATTAAAGCAGATGCGTATGTTATGGCGTTTGGATCGTATTCGACGGCGATGCTTAAAGGCATTGTTGATATCCCGGTGTATCCGCTGAAAGGCTATTCATTAACCATCCCAATCGTCGAGCCAGACGGCGCGCCGGTATCAACGATTCTTGATGAAACCTACAAAATCGCTATTACGCGTTTTGATAAGCGTATTCGCGTGGGGGGAATGGCGGAAATCGTGGGCTTTAATACCGACTTACTGCAACCGCGCCGCGAGACGCTGGAGATGGTTGTGCGCGATCTCTTTCCGCGCGGCGGTCATATTGAGCAGGCCACATTCTGGACCGGCCTGCGCCCCATGACGCCGGACGGCACGCCGGTAGTCGGACGTACCCGTTATAAAAATCTGTGGCTTAATACTGGACACGGCACCTTAGGCTGGACGATGGCCTGCGGTTCAGGCCAGTTGTTAAGCGATATCTTGTCGGGTCGTACGCCAGCGATACCCTACGACGATCTGAGCGTGGCGCGATACCGTTCCGATTTTACGCCCACCCGCCCGCAACGTTTGCATAGCGCGCATAACTGATAAAGGAAGTGAAATGACCCGCCCTATACAGGCCAGCCTTGATTTACAGGTAATGAAACAAAATTTGGCTATTGTGCGCCGGGCGGCCCCGGAGGCGCGCGTCTGGTCGGTAGTGAAAGCCAACGCCTACGGCCACGGTATTGAACGCGTCTGGAGCGCGCTGGGCGCCACAGATGGTTTCGCTATGCTCAACCTTGAAGAGGCGATTACCCTGCGTGAGCGCGGGTGGAAAGGGCCGATATTGATGCTGGAGGGGTTTTTCCATGCGCAAGACCTGGAGGCGTATGACACTTATCGGCTGACCACCTGCATCCACAGTAACTGGCAGTTGAAAGCGCTGCAAAATGCGCGGCTTAACGCGCCGCTGGATATCTATGTCAAAGTCAACAGCGGCATGAACCGACTCGGTTTTCAGCCTGAGCGGGCGCAGACCGTCTGGCAGCAATTGCGGGCAATGCGCAATGTCGGTGAAATGACCCTGATGTCACATTTTGCTCAGGCCGATCATCCGGAAGGTATCGGGGAGGCGATGAGACGTATTGCGCTGGCGACAGAAGGCCTGCAGTGTGCATACTCGTTATCAAATTCGGCAGCGACGCTGTGGCATCCCCAGGCGCATTATGACTGGGTCAGGCCGGGCATTATTTTGTACGGCGCGTCGCCGTCAGGACAGTGGCGGGATATTGCCGATACCGGACTAAAACCCGTGATGACGCTGAGTAGCGAAATTATTGGCGTGCAGACGCTGAGCGCGGGTGAAAGGGTAGGCTATGGCGGAGGGTATTCTGTGACTCAGGAACAACGCATTGGCATCGTCGCGGCGGGTTATGCTGATGGCTATCCACGCCATGCGCCGACCGGGACGCCTGTGCTGGTGGACGGTATCCGTACCAGAACAGTAGGCACCGTTTCAATGGATATGCTGGCGGTGGATTTGACGCCGTGTCCGCAGGCGGGAATCGGCACGCCGGTTGAATTATGGGGCAAAGAAATTAAGGTCGATGATGTCGCCTCTGCGGCAGGCACGCTGGGCTATGAGCTACTGTGCGCTGTAGCGCCGCGCGTGCCGTTTGTGACAACGTAACCTAATTCAGGCTAAGGCGTCGACCGGTCCACCGGGGGCGGGTCGACGTTGCCAGGCGACCTTATTCTGCTTCGTCTTCGGCGACGCGTACCCCAATCTTGCGTACCACGTTATCTTCTTTTTCAGCTACCGTCCAAATCATGCCGCCAAACTCCACCTGATCGCCGACGACCGGCGCAGCGCCCAGCAGTTGCTGTATGATTTCACCGAGGGTTTGTTGTTTATCCCGGTATTCCGTTCCTTCTTCCAGCCCGTAGATAAGCGCCACGTCGGCGAATTTCGCATTCGCTTCGAGGATAAAATCGCCAAAGAAACGCTGATCTAACGAAACCGGCGGCGACTGGCTAAACAATTTGCCCAGCGCTGGCAGATTGCGCTCCCGGCCAATCACGCAGAGTACGTCGCCTTCCTGCAGGCGAGTACTGCCCGTGGGGTGAAACAGTTCATTATTGCGAAATAGCGCGGCAATGCGGGTTTCGTTCGGCATATGCAGGTCGCGCAACGCCGCGCCGACGCACCATTTGTCGGCGCTCAACTGATAGATGAATTGCTCCCACGGATTATCAGGATGGATGTCAAGCCCCACGCGCGATACTGGCCAGCCAACCGGAGGCACGACCACTTTGGCTCTTTTCGCCGCCCATGACAGCGATGTTCCCTGCAGGAGCAGTGACACCAGTACCACAAAGAAAGCGACATTAAAGAACAGGCGAGCGTTTTCAAGCCCGGCCATCATCGGGAAAACGGCGAGAATAATCGGCACCGCGCCGCGCAGTCCGACCCAACTGATGAAAATGCGCTCCCGAAGATTAAAGCCGCGAAATGGCAGCAGGCCGGTAAACACCGACAGTGGGCGGGCGAAGAAAATCATCCAGATAGAGAGAATGAGCGCAGGGACGGCAATCGGCCACAGATCGGAAGGCGTCACCAACAGCCCCAGGACCAGGAACATCGCGATCTGCGCCAGCCAGGCCAGTCCGTCAAAGTTTTGCAGGATGCCGTAACGGTTGCGAATCGGGCGGTTTCCTAACAGGAATCCGCACAGATAGACCGCGAGAATACCGCTGCCTTCAAGCGCGGTCGTCAAAGCAAAAATCAGAATACCGCCGCTGAGCGCCAGCATCGGATACAGGCCGCTGGGCAGAGAAATGCGGTTGATCATCTGCTGTAGCAGGTAACCGCCGCCGAGACCAAAAACAATACCGAGACCGAACTGCTGGATAATATGGACGGCAAACATCCAGTCCAGACCGGTTTCATGTTTCTGGATCATCTCAATTAATGTAATGGTCAGAAAAACGGCCATCGGGTCGTTACTTCCCGATTCGATCTCCAGCGTGGAGCCTACACGTTCGTTTAGCCCTTTGCCGCCAAGCAGAGAAAAGACCGCCGCGGCGTCAGTGGAACCGACTATCGCGCCGATAAGCAGACCTTCGATAAGATCCAGATGAAACAGCCAGGCGGCCATCATACCTGTTAAACCCGACGTGATCAGTACGCCGAGCGTCGCCAGCGACAGCGCGGGGCCCAGCGCTACCCGGAAAGAGCTGGCCTGGGTGCGCATGCCGCCATCGAGTAAAATAATCGCCAGCGCCAGGTTACTGACCATATAAGCGAAAGGATAATTATCGAAAGGAATACCGCCAATGCCATCCACACCCGCTAACATCCCAATGGCGAGGAAAATGACCAGAATCGGGATGCCCAGTCGCGATGAGAATGAACTTAACAGGATACTGCTGGTTACAAGGATGGAACCTAAAATAAATAGACTAATAATTGTTGCAGCATCCAACGTTTTATATCTCCTGACTCACACGACTTCGTATTATTTAACATTAACATAATAACGGCCAGGGCAGCGTTTTACTTAGCCTGTCGGGGACTTTTTTTACAATTGCAGCGTAGGATGACCAGATAAAGTGAGTTGAGTCCCCTGGCGCGTATTTTTAAGCGTCGCATTTGCCCCGATAGGGAGCGTCACCGTACGCTGTTCATGCCCGAAGTCGAGACCGGTAATCAGCGGAACGGACAGACGGGAACGTAAAAACGCGTAGACGCTCTCCAGAGAATAGCCGGCGTCATACTCGTTGGGCGCCGCGCCGCTAAAGCTGCCGAGAACGATGGCGCTCTGACGGTTTAGAATTCCGGCGTACTCCAGTTGCAAAAGCATACGCTCCACCCGGAAAGGATGCTCATTGACATCTTCCAGCACTAAAATTCCTTTATCGATAGTCGGCATCCAGGGCGTACCGATAAGGGAAATCAACATCGCCAGATTTCCGCCCCATAAGGTGCCCTGTGCGTCGCACTGAGGGCCGTCGCCTTGCCACTCCACGGTAAATTGCGCCTTGCGTAGCGCCAGCCAGAAATGTTGCTCGGTGAACGTATTCAGCGTTTCGGCGCCAAAATTTGCCGCCAGCATAGGACCGCTAAAGGTGATGACATTGGCCTGCGCCAGGAGTCCAGCCTGAATCGCCGTAAAATCGCTATGACCGCAAATCAGTAAGGGATTGCGCTGTTGCCTGGAGGCGAGCGACTGCCAGTCGATACGATCCAGCAAGCGGCTGGCGCCATAGCCGCCGCGAACCGGCATGACAATCGTATCCGGCGAAGTTAGCGAGGCCAGCGAATTAACATCGGCCAGCCGTTCCGCGTCCGTACCGGCAAAACGCTGATAGCGGCGACGAATCACCTCGTCATTCTCCACCTGATGGCCCGCGTCAGTCAGGCGCTGAACGCCGCGTAACGCGGCCTGTTGGTTAATACAGTAGCCCGAGGGGGCGATTAAATGAAACAGAGACATGGTAATTCCTTGCTGACAATAGAATGCAAATGTATATCATGCCGCATATATTAGGCGATGTCCCTCGTTGTGCGACGTTTCTGGATGCGCACCAGGGAGGCAACCTAAGTACCTGGCCGGGGCGGTATGACCTCTTCGGCAGATAAGTTACGGCTATAAGGATAGATGACGTGAAATTAAGATGGTTTGCTTTTTTGGTAGTAATACTCGCTGGCTGTAGCTCAAAACAGGATTACAGGAATCCGCCGTGGAATGCCGAAGTGCCTGTAAAGCGTGCGATGCAGTGGATGCCCATCAGTGAAAAAGCCGGGGCGGCATGGGGGGTTGATCCGCATTTAATCACCGCGATTATCGCCATTGAATCCGGCGGCAACCCTAACGCGGTCAGTAAGTCCAATGCGATTGGCCTGATGCAGTTAAAGGCGTCGACCTCCGGGCGCGACGTTTACCGTCGCATGGGCTGGCGTGGCGAACCGACCACCAGCGAGCTGAAAAACCCTGAGCGTAACATCTCAATGGGCGCGGCGTATCTGAGCATTCTGGAAAATGGGCCGCTGGCCGGCATCAAAGATCCGCAGGTGATGCAATATGCGCTGGTCGTCTCTTATGCTAACGGCGCAGGCGCGTTATTGCGTACTTTTTCATCCGACAGGAAGAAGGCGATAGAAAAAATTAACGATCTGGATGCGGACGAGTTTTTTGAACATGTTGTTGATAATCATCCCGCGCCGCAGGCGCCGCGCTATATCTGGAAGCTTCAGCAGGCGCTGGACGCCATGTAGTTTAGCATGAAGATTATTCTCGCACTTTATTCGCTCTTTCTCGGGCCTCGCGCTCAAGCGAAAAAATAATCCGCTGCAACTCCCGCTCCACCGCCGGGCTAACGTTAAGGAAACGAAAGCTCAGGCGGGGAGTGGTGATCGTTTCATTTTTCCCATCAATCACCTTACGCTCGCTGATGGCGATAAGCTGGGCGTCAACGTGAAAAATCCCCCATTGCCCCATGTTCAGTTCAACCTGCGAAAAGCGCGCGCCTTCTGTTAGCCCGTCGGGGATGGCGGATTCCAGTAGCGCGCCCATGCCGCCCAGGGAAAGATCAAACAGGCGAAAACGTAACGTACGGGTGTCCGGTAGCGTGGTGACGCCGTAATAAGGCGGATACAGCGGCGCGCCAATGCGAAAATACTCCCGGCGCTGGACAAACCACAGTGACGACGGCAGGGGCGTGATAAAGGCCGGCAGCCGCTGATATTCACCTGTAACGAGTTGCGGCAACGTGAACTCGACTTTTGCGCCCTGCGTTTCTGCGATAATGGCTACCTGCCCGGCACGTAATACGGCGCTATTTTCATATTCCTGGCTGCCGTAATCTACGATGAGTTTTTCCGGGTCTACCGCCAAAATTTTACTGATGAATTGACCATGCGCCCATGAAATACGCAGTGGAACCTGATTTTTATTTAAATCCCGTAGCACGCCTAATATCGCTAATGGATTTTTTTTCAGGAACTGCTCATTGTAACCACTCACACGAAATAACCCCTGATACGCAGACTATCGTTGGGTTATCGGCATCGGTAGAAAGAACTTAATAGCGATAAATAAATTTTTATGTCCGCGAGATAAATCAGTGTTCAGAAATGCGACGCTCGACTTTGCCTATACTTAAAACGTTTTTACTGGAAAGAGGGTTTGCAAATGGGAATTATCGCCTGGATTGTTTTTGGTTTGATTGCCGGCGTTATCGCCAAATTGCTTATGCCGGGGCGCGATGGTGGGGGATTTATCCTGACCTGTATTCTCGGTATCGTCGGGGCGGTCGTTGGCGGATGGCTGGCGACGATGTTTGGTATTGGCGGCAGTATCAGCGGCTTTAATCTGCACAGTTTCCTGGTCGCCGTGGTGGGCGCGATCGTGGTGCTGGTGATTTTCCGCCTTCTGCGACGCGGCTAACCGCTGCAAACGTTTAAGCGTTGACCCGGTCAGCACCGGGTCAACCTACTATAAACACGCGTTACTGCGTCGCTGCAGACGGCGTTTTTGTCGGCGTTGCGCTTAACGATGCCGGACGAGTAGACGGTACGCTATCACACGGTTTTTCCTGCGGACAAATCAGATCGAGCATTTTCAGCGTCACGCCGTTGGTCCAGCCAAAGCCGTCCTGAAGGGGATATTCGCCGCCGCCACCGCCGGTTCCGGTACTGCTGACATCATATTTTTCGACCAGTTTTTTCTCGCGATCGTAGGTGTGCTGCACATTGGTTAAAAAGCGCCAGGTGACTTCCATTGCCACGTCATCCTGCCCATAATTTTGCAATCCTTCGGCAGCGACCCATTGTAACGGCGCCCAGCCGTTTGGCGCATCCCACTGCTGTCCGCTTTTAACCGAGGTGGTAGCCAGCCCGCCAGGCTGTAGCAGATGCGCCTGGGCCGCCGCCGCCACTTTCGCGGCGCGATCTTTCGCGGCGGCGTTTACATAGAGCGGGAACAGCGCGGCAGCGGTGAGTTGGTTGCGGATTTTATTGTTCTGCAGATCGTAGTCGGCATACCAACCCTCTTTGTTATTCCACAGATGCATTTCAATGGCTTTTTGCCGCGCGTTGGCCAGCGCGTCATATTGCGAGGCTTTGGCCCGATCGCCCGCCGCAGCGCTGGCGCGGGCGAGGGTCTTCTCCAGCTGATACAGCAGAGCGTTAAGATCGACAGGGACAATCGTGGTGGTACGAATGGTACTGAGCTGCTGCGGATTATCCATCCAGCGGGAGCTGAAATCCCAGCCGGAGGCGGCGGCAGAGCGGAGGTCCCGATAGATCTCCGTTGCCGGGCGGTTGGGGTTGCTTTTGGCGGTAGCGATATCTTCAACCCAGGATTCAGGGCGGGGCGTATCCCGATCGTCCCAGTAGCGGTTGAGAACGCTACCGTCTTCCAGTTTGACGACGCGTTGGTTTTGTTGCCCTGGCTGCAATGTCTCAACGCCCTCCATCCAGTAGGCGTACTCTTTTTGCAGTTGCGGCAGGTATTCTTTCAGCGCATCGTCACCTTCATGTTGCGCCAGTAACTCAACCATAAACGCAAAGAAAGGCGGCTGCGAACGACTCAGGTAGTAGGTACGGTTGCCGTTGGGAATATGCCCCCAGGCGTCAATTTCGTAACCAAAGTTCGCCACCATATCCGCCACTTTATCCCAGTGCCCGCTTTCCGCCAGCCCCAGCATCGTAAAATAGCTGTCCCAGTAGTAAATCTCTCTGAATCGCCCACCCGGCACGACATAGGATTCAGGCAACGGCAAGAGCGAGTCCCACTTTTCGACGTTTTTAGTTGAACGGGTCAGCACCGGCCACAGGCCATCAATATGTTCACGCAATGACTGCCCGGCAGGTGGGACATATTTTTCACCCGCTTTCGGCAGGGTGAAGTTAACATCAACAAAATGACGCAAATCGAAGCCGGACTGGTTCCGCTGCATACGATAATCCGCAAGAATCATGAGCGGATCGCTATTAGGTATGGCGTCAGCAAAGGTTTTCTGGTCGGGGAAGAGTTTTGCATTCTGGACATCATTAAAGAGCGGGCCAAGCAAAATATCCGGCGGCTGCGGAGTTTCAGTGTCGGAAGACGGGTCTGCGGCAGTCGCCGAAAACGATGCAAACGTCAGCAGCGTCCCTGCCAGCGCCAGTTTTATGGCTTTCTGCAGTAGAACAGAACGGCGAATCTCTGGGGGTATCATCAAGTTATCTCCTTAGCGGTGAGCCAAAGCCAACGGCATTTACCATGACAAAACCTTAGTCTACGATGACCAGATACGCGTGATTGAACCGCTATTTTGCGAACAAACAGACATTTTATTGAGACAGAATTTATCGGCGCGCGCGTGGAAAACGGGGTATACAGACAAAAAATCCACGCCGGGACGTGGATTTTAGCGCAATGATTTGTCGCCTTAACCTGGATAGATACCGCGATCTTTACGGGCCAGCAGAATGCGCTCACAGGCGACAATATAGGCTGCGGTGCGCAGAGAACAGGATTTCTCAGTCGCTTTCTCCCAGACATGGACGATCGCGTCGGTCATGATTTTGTCCATGCGCGCGTTGATCTCTTCTTCGCTCCAGAAGAAGCTGGCCATATCTTGTACCCATTCGAAGTAGCTGACGGTTACGCCGCCTGCGTTACAGACCACGTCAGGCACCACAAGGATACCACGGCTGGCCAGAACATCATCAGCATCCGGATAGGTCGGGCCGTTAGCCCCTTCCAGCACCAGCTTACACGTCAGGGCTTCCGCGCGCTGACGAGTTATCTGGCCTTCAAGCGCCGCCGGGATCAGAATATCCATCTCCAGACGCCAGAACGCATCGCTGGCGATAGTTTCCGCGCCCGGGAAACCGGCTATCTGTTTGTGTTCTGTCTGCCATGCCGTGAGCGCCTTCATGTCAATACCGGTGGCGTTAAACAGCGTTGCGGTATGATCCTGAATCGCCACGACACGGGCGCCAGCGCCTGCAAACAGACGCGCGGCTTCGCTGCCGACGTTACCAAAACCCTGAACCGCAACGCGAGCGCCTTCAACGGCGATATTCGCCCGACGCGCGGCTTCCAGCCCGCTGACGAAAACGCCGCGCCCCGTCGCTTTTTCACGGCCCAGCGAACCGCCAAGATGGATAGGCTTACCGGTGACGACGCCAGTGACCGTCGTGCCATGATTCATGGAATACGTATCCATCATCCAGGCCATCACTTTACCGTTGGTGCCGACATCCGGCGCAGGAATATCTTTCTGCGGCCCGATGATAATGCCGATCTCGCTGGTATAGCGGCGGGTCAAACGCTCCAGTTCACCTTCCGACAGCGAGAACGGATCGACGCGGATGCCGCCTTTGGCGCCGCCGTACGGCAGATTCAGCGCGGCACATTTGATGGTCATCCATGCTGACAGGGCCATCACTTCATTGAGATCAACGTCAGGATGGTAGCGAACACCGCCTTTACCCGGACCTCGGGAGAGGTTGTGCTGCACGCGATATCCTTCGAAATGACGAATAGTGCCATCATCCATTTGTACCGGAATATCGACGATCAGAGCGCGTTTTGGGTGGCGCAGAGTATCCACCCAGGGGGATAACTCGCCCAGATAAGGGGCCACACGCTCGATTTGTTGCAGGTAGGTATTCCAGGCAGATGTGCTGCTATCTGAAGCGTAAGATAACTTATCCATGATAAACCTTAGTGATAAAAGTAATATGTTCTTTAATTGACCGTGGTACATAGTAGATCACACCATGTAGCGATAAATTTAACACTTTTTTAAACAATTAACTCAGATCAAAAATGGCAGGCAGTTGGATTTTCGTTATGATTTTGGATGGGAAGTGGTTAACTATCCTATATAAGAGGTGATATATCGCTAATTATGCAATTAATTGCTTAAATATGCGTAATATGTGCAAGGCGGCTATTTGTCATAATTATGACGCACCTCTAAAAGTAAACATTATGATAACGACATGTATCAATGTTATGTCGTCCTGTCGGCGGGGAAACGTCTTCACCAGGCGCGTAAAAAGATAAAAATAACCGGAGTCAGACGGCGCTGACCCCGGTTTACCTCTTTATTGTTGACGCGACTCAAGCCATACCAACACCAGTGTCGACAGTGAGCACATCAGCAGAATGCCGACAAACCACAGTAAATACCACATCGCTTCCGCTCCCTAATAAAGTTCATGATCGTTGCGGCGGAGGGTCTCCAGGTTGATACGCCCCAACATTTTGTAATAGCTCCACAGCGTATAGAGCAGTACGATCGGCAGAAAAATCAGCACAATCACCAGCATGATTTCGAGCGTCATCTGGCTGGAGGTGCTGTCCCACACCGTCAGGCTGGAGAGAGGACTAACACTCGACGGCATCACAAAAGGAAATAGCGTTATGCCGGCGGTAAAGATGACGCAGGCCTGGGTCAGGGAAGCGAACAGAAATCCACGAATAGTCTGACCGCGAAGGCAGGCATAGAAAGCCAGAATCGGCAGGATCATACCGAGCAACGGGATGATGAGCAGTAGCGGCGAGCGTATAAAGTGGTTCATCCATGCGCCAGGGAGTATCGCCACGCCTTTTAAGAGCGGATTGGAAGGGCCGTTGGCATCTTGCGTGAGTAAGACAAAGCCATCAACGCCGGCCCACAGCCAGTAACCGGCCAGCAGGAAGCAGATCACGATCAGCAGCGCGCTGTGGCGGGTGGCCGACAGAGCCCGTTGACGAATAACGCCCTCCGTTTTCAACTGTAACCAGACGCCTCCTTGCATAATCACCAACGACAGACTCAATAATCCACACAGTAGGGCAAAGGGCGAGAGTAACTGCCAGAAGGTGCCAAAATAGTCAACATGAAGCTGCGGCGTGAAGGCAAACGGCACGCCTAAAAACAGGTTGCCGAACGCGATACCGAATACGACTGGGGGAACCAGGCTGCCGATAACCAGACCGGTATCCCACAGCGCGCGCCAGCGGGCATTGGCGATTTTTCCCCGATAATCAAAGGCCAGCGGGCGAAAGAAGAGGGCACACAGCACCAGGATCATCGCCACATAAAAACCGGAAAACGCGGCGGCATAGACCCGTGGCCAGGCGGCGAATAATGCCCCGCCCGCGAGAATCAACCATACCTGGTTTCCTTCCCAGTGGGCGCCGACGCTATTGATCAACACCCGGCGTTCGTCATCGTTGCGCGCTATCAGCGGGAGCAGGCAACCGACACCCATATCAAACCCGTCAGTTACCATAAATGCCACCAGGATAACGCCGATCAGCAGCCACCAAATGAACCGCAACGTTTCATAATCCAACATGATTGTCTCCTTTATCCCTGTTGTTGCGCTTGTTGTTGATGTTGCATGGCGCTCGGCCCAAGACGCGCGTACTTCTGCATCAGATAGACTTCCGCGATTAAAAACAGGGTGTAAAGTCCGAGGATAAGTCCCATTGAGAAGGCCAACTGGCCCGGCGTCAGCGCGGAGTGAGCGTACCAGGTCGGCAGAATGTCCTGAATCGCCCAGGGCTGACGGCCAAACTCCGTCATAAACCAACCGGCTTCAATGGCAATCCACGGTAACGGCAGGCTCCAGAGCGTCATACGCAATACCCAGCGATGCTGGTCGATACGCATTCGTAGCGTCTGTATCAACGCAATCAACATCACCACTAACAGCAGCGAACCGCAGCCGACCATAATACGGAAACTCCAGAACACCGGCGCCACCTGAGGAATAGCGCCACGCTGGGCCGCACGATACTGCTCCGGCGTCACATGGTTCATATCCGGGGCATATTTCGCCAGCAGAATGCCGTACCCCAGATCGCCCTCAACGGCGTGAAACGCATTCAGTACCTGCGGCGAGCGATTGCCTTGCGCTATCTCCTGCATGAGTAGCCAGGCCTCCCGGCCACGCTTCAGGCGCGGCAGAGTGTCGTCCATCAGGTTTTTTAACCCCGGAACCGGCGTATCCAGCGAATGGGTGGCCAGAATACCCAGCAGAGCGGGGATCTTCACGGCAAACGCATTACGCTCCTGTTCCTGCTGCGGCCAGGCAATCAGATGAAACGGCGCGGGCGCGGGTTCGGTTTGCCATTCGCCTTCCATCGCCGCCAGTTTCACCGGCTGAATTTGGGCGACCTCGTAGGCCGAACTGTCCCCCAGTTGCAGGGTTCCCAGAATGGCCAGGGTGCCGAATACTGAGCCGATAGCAAACGAGCGCAAGGCCACTTCACGCTCGCGGCCACGTAGCAGATACCAGGCGCTGATGGACATAATAAACATGGCGCCGGTGACATAACCGGACATGACGGTATGGACGAATTTCACCTGGCTCACCGGGTTAAAGACCAGATCGCTGAAGCTGCTCATTTCCATCCGTAACGTATCGATGTTGAAATGAGCGCCGGTAGGATACTGCATCCAGCCATTGGCATTCAGAATCCATAATGCTGAAATATTGGAGCCGAAGGCCACCAGCCAGGTGACCAGCAGGTGTTGGTATTTATTCAGCCGCTGCCAGCCGAAAAAGAACAGGCCGACAAAAGTGGATTCGAGAAAGAAGGCCAGTAACGCTTCCATCGCCAGCGGCGCGCCGAAAATATCGCCCACATAGTTGGAATAGAGCGACCAGTTAGTCCCGAACTGAAACTCCATGGTCAGGCCGGTAGCCACACCGAGAGCAAAATTGATCCCGAAGAGCTTGCCCCAGAAACGCGTCATATCGCGGTAGACGGTTTTCCCCGTCACCACATAGATCGTCTCCATGACGGCCAGCAAAAAAATCAGCCCAAGCGTAAGAGGAACAAATAAAAAGTGATACAGCGCGGTCAGCGCAAACTGCCAGCGCGATAAGTCAATGACATCCCACATGCTAACTCCTGTAGGCAGAAAGAGAGTAAAAAGCTAATCAGTACCGGACACCGGTGACGTTCCTGTTGAGAGCGTTAGCGCGTCTCCAGCCATCGGCAGACTTCATCCAGGCGCTGGCGCGAATCGGCCAGATCTTCCGGGGCCGCCAGTACCAGCTCCGGCAAAGGACAAATCTCATAGCTATCGAGCAACGGCCCTTTAAGGGCGTCCAGACAGCGCACATGCCAGAGATGGCGCAATGCTGTGGCGTTGATTTGGCTTTCGCCATACCCGGAGATGCGAATCTGGATGTTCCCGTGTCCGCATAAACGCGCCAGAAAAAGACGATCGGCCTCGCTGAGCGGCAGTTGGGTCAAATTGATGCTGTGAGGTTGCAACGCCGGATCGCGTACGTGCGCCAATAATTCATGGGCCAGCGGCAGTCCATTCATCAGGCCAGCGACAGGCGGAGGCAGTAGAGAGTCGTCAGGCAGCGTATCGGCGGTAGCCGCTTGCCATAATGTCAGGGGCGCGCTACCTGCTTCCAGACGATCCGTCAGCAGACGTCGGTTATGCAGATGGCGTACCCGCCACAGGCCGCAGAAGATGGTCTCCTGGATCTCGCTTTCACTCCCGTCCGGATGCTGAATGCGTACCGAGACTTCGCCTTCGCCCAATAGCGTATTGAGGAATGAGAGATCATCGGCATTCAGGGGAGATAACTCCCATCCCAGCACGTCGCCGACTTCCGGAATGCGCCGGGCAAGCTGACCTCGCAGATCGGTCAACAATGCCATTACCGCCGGGCTGTGAGCGCAGCGCTCCAGCGCCGCCATACTTGGGTCGCCATTGACCTGACAGGTGAGCGGTAAGGGATTCATCGAGAAACTGGCGTCATCAGGCTGCGTACCTGGCCCCAGCAGATGAAAAAAGGCGTTGCTCATTGTGCTGTCTCCTGCGCTGCGGGAGTGTCAACCATCGAACGCATCAGCGTGAGCAGTTCAGCCCAGGGATGAATGCCGCTGAGCGCGCCGCGTAACTCGCCGTCTGTAAAAACCAACGTCGCCGGAAACCGACGAACATTAAAGCGATCGCCGATAGCTTCGCTTTGTTCAAGGTCGGCCACCGCCACCTGCCAGTCAAACTGCGGGAACTCACGCAGGAGTTCGGCAATCATCACCGGGTTATCGCTGACTTCCGGCGTACGCCGCGGATCGCTACTTAACAGGATGACGCCATCTCCAACCAGTTTGATCCAGTCGTCTACCGTGGAAGCCTCTACCGGTTGCCATCCCCGGGTTAACAGGCGTTGCCATAGCGCAGAGAACGGGGTGTCATTCGCCACTTCTTTTGCCCTCCAGACGTGTCTGATACTGACGTATGCGCACTCCCTCATAATTTTCCATCGACAGGCATTTATAGTTCAGGCAGCGTGCGACCTCGTTTGCCTGCGGTACGATCCCCCAGGCGGCCAGTTGCTCCAGGGCGGCCTGTTCCGCCGCCGGTAGCTGGCTGCGAGCTATTTCGCTCAGGCTACCGCCGTAGTCGTCCAGTAGCGCCGGTTGCAGGCCGACCAGCGCAATGTGACAGGGCAGATGCCCGCGGATGTCGGCCAGCGCCAGAACTTCGGAAAAACTGTTTTGATGCAGGCTCATTTTTTTGGCGCTGAGATACGCGGGGATTTTCTCGCCGGCATAGGTTCGCAGGCTGCCCGGCGCCAGGCCATAATCGATCGCGTCAAGGAGCAGGAGATGGCTGGCTTGCTCTACATAACCTAACAGGTTTAGCCCTTGCGTACCGCCGTCCACAATTTCTACCTCTTCAGGCCAGTGATATCGGGCATACAAACGCTCCGCGACCCGGATACCGAATCCTTCATCGGCCCACAGCAGGTTTCCTAACCCCATCACCACTACGCGTTGCGCATTCATGAGGGCTCCTTGTCGTGCGGTTTGGGGAATTTGTGGCTGCGATAGCCATTGATCATGGTGGAGATCACCGTATCGTCGGACATAATGTCTTCCCGGATAGCGAGGTAAACGTGCCCGACGATGAAGGCGGCGATCAGCCACATGCCCAGTCGGTGCCAACTGTGAATATCGATGGAGTTGCCGCCGGTCCAGTAGAAAAATTCAACTACATAGCGGAACGGCGCAAAGATGGCGTACTGGCTATGCTCGCCAAACAGAGCGAAACCGGTGAGGATCATAAATACCGATAACAGGAAATAGCCGAACATCGCGGCCTGCGCGACAGGGTTATGTCCGATGTCGCTCCCCGGTTTTTTCTCCAGAAACAGATACCAGCGGACCACGGAGAAAGCGCCTTGCCACCAACTGCGACGCCAGACCGGGACGATAAACAGCTCTCGCGAATAGCGGTTGCCGACACAGGCCCAATAAATTCGCCCCAGCAGTAACACGGTAAAGATCATCGCGGCGGCAAAGTGGATCAGCCGGATATAGCCCATGTAAAACAGATAGGTCGCCTCGCCACTCACCGACGGCAGCGGTCGGCCAATGAAGTAGCCTGTTACCATCAGTACCAACATGCAGGCCACCGTTAGCCAGTGCCACAGGCGTACCGGCGCTTCAAACACATAGTGGCTGACGGCAGTATCACGCGCCTCCCCGACGCGTGGAGATAGCTTTCCAGTCATCGTTCTTTTCCTTAACGCTTAGCGTACCTGGACGGCAATCAGTTCGCTGCCGTCGTCGCCGAGCACGTGGGTTGAACAGGCGAGGCAGGGGTCGAAGCTGTGCAGCGTCCTCAGGATTTCTAACGGTTGGTCGGGAATCGCCATTTGCGTTCCCATCAATGCCGCTTCATAGGCGCCGATCTGTTTTTTAGGATCGCGCGGGCTGGCGTTCCAGGTGGTGGGAACCACGCACTGATAGAGTTCAATCTTCTGATCGCGTATTGACGCCCAGTGTCCCAACGCTCCGCGAGGCGCCTCGGTAAAACCGATGCCGCGGCAGTGCTGCGGCCAACTGGCCGGTTCCCATTTCTCGGTATTGGCGGTGGCCAGGTCGCCGTTTTTCAGGTTGGTCATAAGCCTGTCGAAAAAATACTGCAGCTTACCGACGGCCCATTGCGCTTCGTGCGCGCGGCATAAAATACGACCAAGCGTAGACTGGATACCGGAGAGCGGCAGTTTAAGGGCGGACATCATGCGATCTACCGACTCTATGGTGGCGGCATCCCCTTTGTGGTACGCGATAAGCGTTCGGGCAAGCGGGCCGACTTCCATGGCATGACCCCGCCAGCGCGGCGCTTTAATCCAGGAGTAACGTTCCTGCTCATTGAGCTGCTGGATATGCGTATCGCTGCCTTTGACATCACCCGGGTTGTACCAGGGATCGGTAATGCCGTCAAAAGGATGACGACCCAGCCGATCGTCCGGATAGCGGTACCAGGCGTGATCCACAAACTCCTGTATCTGCTGCGGATCGGCCAAATCTACCGGCATGACATTTTTAAAATCGCCATTGACCACCGCGCCGCCCGGCATTAACAGGCTTTGCTGGCTGAAGTCGTTGGCAATGTCCGGAAATGCGCCGTAACTCAGCACGCATTTATCCGACAGACCGGTGCCAATTTGACTCCATGCTTTATTGAACTGGCCGATAGCCAGCGCGTCCGGAACCATCACGTTGTTAATGAAGTCGGCGGTGCGGGTGATGATCGACTGCACCAGGTTGAGGCGCTCCATATTGATAGCCCCGACCGCGCCGCTTTGATCGAGATTGATCGCGCACGGCATCCCGCCGACGATCCAGTTAGGATGGGGGTTCTTACCGCCAAATATGGTATGGATTTTGACGATCTCGCGCTGGAAGTCGAGGGCTTCAAGATAGTGGGCAAAACCCATCAGATTAGCCTCTGGCGACAGTTTGTACTGTGGATGTCCCCAATAGCCGTTACGGAATATCCCAAGCTGACCGCCATCGACAAATTTCTTTAATCGATTTTGTACGTCAAAGAAGTAGCCCGGCGATGACATCGGCCAGGCGGAAAGGCTTTGCGCCAACTGCGAGGTGGCGCGCGGATCGGCTTTCAGCGCATTCAGAACATCAATCCAGTCCATACCGGCTAACTGATAAAAATGGACCAGATGATCGTGACACCACAACGTAGCCAGCATGATGTTACGTATAATATTGGCGTTATCCGGCACCTGGATACCAATCGCATCTTCGATAGCGTACACCGATGCCAGAGCATGTACCCCGGTACAGACACCACAAATACGTTCAACAAACGCCCAGGCGTCACGCGGGTCACGGCCTTGCAGAATGATCTCCAGCCCGCGGAACATTGTGCCGCAGGAAACGGCATTGGTAATGACGTTTTGCTCATCAATGTTCACTTCGCAGCGCATATGCCCTTCGATGCGGGTAATCGGGTCCACGATCAGACGACGGCCGGCGTCGTTAACGGTATAACCCTGGGTTTGATACTGGTTACTCATGCCTGTTTATCCTCATTGTCCGGCTGTTGTTCGGCTTGCGCTAACTGTTGTTTGTGGCGTTTACGTTGGTTGAGCGCGCTGGCGACAGCGTGACCGCTAACGCCCGCCGCGACCACGCCCAGCGCGGTCAGCCCCACCGTATCGGCGGTTGAATGGGTACCCATCTGGGGAATATCCACCACGCGGCTATAAAACGAGCCGCGATCCCAGAAACCATTTTCTGAACATCCCAGACATCCGTGACCGGACTGGATAGGAAAGGAGACGCCGTCATTCCAGCGTGTGGAGGAGCAGGCGTTATAGGTGGTTGGTCCTTTACAGCCCATCTTGTACAGGCAGTATCCCTTGCGGGCGGCGTCATCATCCCAGCTCTCGACAAACTCACCGGCGTCAAAATGGGCGCGGCGGTAGCATTTATCGTGGATACGCTGACCGTAGAACATTAGTGGACGGCCCATGCGATCGAGTTCCGGCAGACGATCAAACGTCACCATATAGGTGATAATGGCGCTCATGACATCCGGGATTGGCGGACATCCAGGGACCTTCACGATCGGCTTGTCGGTGATCACTTTATCGATAGGCGTTGCCTGGGTCGGATTGGGGCGGGCGGCCTGGACGCAACCCCAGGAAGCGCAGTTTCCCCAGGCAATAATAGCGCTGGCGCCCGCGGCGGCTTTCTTCAGTTTTTCAATAAACGGGCGACCGCCGCTGATACAGAACATCCCTTGTTCTCCTAACGGTGGATTGCCTTCCACCGCCAGAATGTATTTCCCAGCGTAGCGAGTGGTAATATCGTCAAAGACTTCTTCGGCCTGTGCGCCGGCGGCGGCCATCAGGGTGTCGTCATAATCGAGGGAAATCAGCGAGAGGATCACATCTTTGGCTAGCGGGTGCGAGGAACGGATAAAGGATTCGGTACAGCAGGTGCATTCCAGTCCATGAATCCAGACCACCGGAATCCGCGGTTTATTCTCCAGCGCCCAGGCGATCTTTGGCGTCATTCCGGCGCCCAGTCCCAGCGATGTGGCGGCAAGGCTACAGAATTTGAGAAAGCTGCGTCGGGTCACTCCCTTACGACGCATGGCTTGATAAAAGGTCTCCTCGTTATTCATAACGCGTATTTTTTCTCCTTTTTGCACCACGCTCCGCCAGGGGCATAAGGCGCTTTTGCGGGTCCGTTGACGTTCCGCCAGCAAGGCAAATCATTGTGTTACGCGCGAGCGCGGAAACGAGCCCGATTCACTTTGCACCGGCGTATATCGCCAGAAATAATGTGAAAAAAGCGTATCGGATTAACGATAAGAAACAATGTGAAGTGTGTGGGTATAGCTTATAGCGGTATATTTATACCCATTATCGGTTTTTCGGCGAAAGGGCCGTGGCGGGGAAGGACGGTTGAGCTTGTTCCAGGATGAGGTTTCAGCGAGTGACCTCGGGTAGATTTAGCCTGGTCTCGCCATTTCAGGATACGTAAGTTGACGCAAAAGGAGGGAGGATTTGATGTCATCGTTAAAAGAAGCATACTTCGTGAAGATTTTTATATAAAATAGTGATGCTGGTTTTAAAGGAATGCAAAAAAGAGACCGTTTGAAAGAGGGCGTCCCATGAAAAATAACATCAGATTTGACTTGTCCGATTATTTGATTCATTTTTTTCGGGACGTTGATTTAGAGACCGGTAGCCATATTTATTTGCCTGAACACTGTGGTTTTAATAATCAGCACCACGCATGTTTCATTGATGCTAAATATTTACTTCGATTATCTTTACGCAGTCATAAAATTTTCTCGTCCTGGTCATACCGAAATGGGCAACGAACCGTATATGGTGACTCCCCGGTGGTATGCTTTACAGATATGCCGATTGCAGCTTATTTAGAAACTGGTGTTCGCCGATTAGAACGAAAAGAAAAAATCGGTTTATATGCAATCGTTTTACCTAAAGAGCAAATGTTTAATTATGGGGCAAGGCCAGTCATATATGGGTTGGATGAGCATAACAATGCTCGATGCTCGCAAGGCAGAAACGGGGAACGTATTCTTGATGAAACGGCTCTTCCTTTGATTGAACAATATAGATATGTTACTTATGTTCCAGGTAAGATTGACTGGACACATGAACGCGAATGGCGATGGCCATATCGTGGCGATATTAAAAATTTCCTTAATCATATTAAAGAGTATGGTATTCCGGAAAACATTGAAAGCACCCCAGGGTTTGATTTTAAATCAAGCGAAATAAGTGGTGCGGGAATAATCGTCCCATTTGTAGAAGATATTCCTACCGTAGCTCACGATATTTTAACTTTAATTGACCGGGGTATCATTGGAAGAAATACTTTCAAATTCATTATAGCTGTAGAGAGTTTACAATCATGGACCCAGCTCTCGGAACCGGGCGCGTTACTGACTTGTATTAATGATAATACTTTCGGATTTGAAGCTTTTTTTGATTTATCTGCATCTAAAGTAAAAAATTATGCTGACTCTATCAATGATTATGTAAGTGAATTATATTCAAAAAAAGATTTTCTAAATGATAGCTATGCAATGGAATTTGGAAATGCCTGGGTCTGGATTCATGATAACCAATCCCAGGTGGTACGGGCGTTACTGCAGGCTGGAATGATCAAGGTTAATAAAGAAGGGCGGTACTTATTAGATGTTAATTTGGCTTCTGTTGATTGGCCATTAAGAAGGAAACAAGCTTTCGCAAGTCATGTTGCGGGATGGCTCAAACATCGTTTTGATATCGAAGCGGGAGGGTATTCCGTTCAGGGAAAAGATCATTATGATGCGATCCCAAGTTATGAGACGCCGCTAAAGGATCAGCATCCTTTTTATAATCATACAGTGAATGTCGACTGGTAATTAAGAAAAGAACTTACCCTGTTAGCTCCGCGTTAATTTAACGCATTGATTTTACAGATGAATGAAAGACATTAGAGGCTATTATAAAATAGACTGTAATTAAAATTGCACATCTGTCTGTTTTTGATATGTGTATTCCAACAACAGAGTCAGGCAGCTTGTGGATGAATTAAAATTCTGCGGCTCGCTACGAAAGTTGCTAAAGCCCTTAAAAGCTATAGGCGCTGTCGAATCGCTATGGACAGCCTTTGAGAAACGCAAAGTATTTCTGACGGAGGCTAGATTATTTATCCGGCGATCAAGGATGCGTCGAAAAATGGAGTATGTTGCTCTGGAGTGCTGGCGAAGAACCATTTTATTATCGGAGTTTGGTGACCGTCTGAACGATCACCTTCAAGAAAGCAGGCAGTTACAGAGAATTACTAGTAACCTCTGATAACAGGCACTTTTCATACTCTTTTATGCATCATAAAATGCTGTCTGAACTTGTTAAGCTCTTTCCATAGCATTTGTAAAATAACTATTTTCAAGATATTGATACCAGTGCTCGAAAGATTCATCCTCACCTTTTGGCGCATAGCAATTACCATTCTTATAGAGTTGACCACCAATTAGATAGTGAGATACTCTTAATGTCAATATGCCATTTTTAATAGAAAGACTATTTAGTTTTGATTTTTTGTTTCCTTCATCTATAAAATAAAAATAAACGTGGTGATTTGTTTTTGAAAGCTCAAGGAGTTTCTGAAAGGTATCCCTTTCTGGGTAGTGAGTACGAATTACTTCAATGATAATGTTTGGATAGGCTGAGTGGGGGAAAAATTTGTTTCTATCCCTTCCTCCAATATCGGGTTGAATATAAGAATCCTCATGAAATGCAATACGTGCGTCCTTTTCTTTATACCACCCAAAATCACTATCTTTCAGCGGACTAAAAATTACTTGCTCTTCATATGTTCGATCCTCTGCAAAAACATATGTAGAGAACTTAACAGCTTCAATATTTTTATCATTTAACTCATCATATAAATAATTTACGCAATTATCGTGAGTTGGATTATCTTCGGCTCTACCTAACCTCTTGCCGAAAGATGGATTTCCTACTCTTCTGAAATGGGGAGTAATCTCATTTCTTACAGGGACAACAATACAGTCATCTTCATTAAGAAGAGGTTCCTCCTTCATTCTTGGATATAAAGTATGGTCAAAGATATCGCATTCCGAATAGTCTCGGCCTGAGATTAGTCCTCTTGGCATATGTGCTCCTTAAGCTTAGATGTTTAAACCTTGTAGTAAAATTTAGCTGAAAAATGAAATGTTCTTTTATGATACATTATAATGAACATATGCAGTTTACCACAGGATATTACTGTAGCTTGATAATAATCAATATAATTATCGTTAATCTGCACTCAGTGGTGATTAGATTGCTTGAATTAATCTATTCTCAGCTTGCATAAAATTGATGAATAATATCAATCTGAATAGTTATAAATGATATGTTTAAAATACTTTATGGTTTCGCAACGCTGTGATAGCTATTATGGTTGGTTGTTAAATTCGTGACCAAATATTAATATTTACCAATGCTGATATACGAAAATCGAATGAAATTTCCCTTTCAACGGACAGTAAATTCTTCGGGGCCCTAAAGAATGCAGGGGCGGACACCGTTTTGAAGCCTGTTAGAAGGTGCTTTTAGAAATCTACCGATACTGAAGTTCCTAATATTTATAATATGGGTGATAATGGTGGTAAAAATTCACCTCATAGATATTCCATTGATAGAAAATATCGTATCTTTTTGGTGTAGATATACAATTCGTGAACATTGTTTCCTAAATTATGTAGTCGTTGGTGACGAGTCTATCTGTTCTGGAACCAGTCATTCAGACAATTCACTGCCATTTTGAAAACGTTAACTGTAGTGAGCTTCTGGATGCTCAGCTAATTTGAGTGGGCGGACTTATCACGCGTGAAAATAGCTGCTTATTGTATTCACCGGAATGCTCATTTTTAGCCGCGTTTCTACGCTCTCATCTGAGATACTATGAAATGAAAAATCCACGCAATTGCGTGGATTTTATAGAGTTTTACCGTTGTTATGAGATTCAGTGAAACCTCATGAGACAACAAATTTTATTTAGACGTTGAACAGGAAGTTCATTATATCGCCATCTTTAACGATGTAATCTTTGCCTTCCGCTCGCATCTTACCGGCTTCTTTCGCGCCTTGTTCACCTTTATAGGTAATAAAGTCGTCAAAGGCGATAGTTTGGGCGCGGATAAAGCCTTTTTCGAAGTCGGTATGGATTTTACCTGCCGCCTGCGGCGCGGTTGCTCCAACCGGAATGGTCCATGCGCGAACTTCTTTCACCCCGGCGGTAAAGTAGGTCTGGAGGTTCAGCAGGCGATAACCTGCGCGAATAACGCGGTTCAGCCCCGGTTCTTCCAGACCCAGTTCAGCCATAAATTCGTCGCGCTCGTCATCATCCAGCTCAGCAATATCAGCTTCGACGGCGGCACACACCGGAACCACGACCGAACCTTCTTTGGCGGCGATTTCGCGAACCTGGTCGAGATACGGGTTATTTTCAAAACCGTCTTCATTGACGTTAGCGATATACATCGTCGGCTTCAGCGTCAGGAAGCTTAAATAACGGATAGCCGCTTTATCTTCGTCCGTCAGGTCCAGCGAACGCAGCATCCCCGCTTCGGCCAGGTGCGGCAGGCATTTTTCCAGCGCGGCCAGTTCCGCTTTGGCGTCTTTATCGCCGCCTTTGGCTTTCTTCTGTACGCGATGGATAGCGCGCTCGCAGGTATCGAGGTCAGCCAGCGCCAGTTCGGTATTGATAACATCAATATCTTCTGCCGGATTTACTTTACCCGCCACGTGGATGATATTGTCGTTCTCAAAGCAGCGAACCACGTGACCGATAGCTTCGGTTTCACGGATATTGGTCAGGAACTGGTTACCCAACCCTTCGCCTTTGGACGCGCCTTTTACCAGACCGGCGATATCCACGAACTCCATCGTGGTTGGTAGAATGCGTTGCGGTTTAACAATCTCAGCCAACTGGTCCAGACGCGGATCGGGCATCGGCACGACACCGGTATTCGGTTCGATAGTGCAGAACGGAAAGTTTGCCGCTTCAATACCGGCTTTTGTCAGCGCGTTGAACAGGGTGGATTTCCCGACGTTGGGCAGACCGACGATACCGCATTTGAATCCCATGATTTAACTCACCTTAATATCTTAATAATCAACCTGTTATAGAAAACAGATTGCAGAAATGGAAATAACTTCGCCTATTATACACGGCGTGCGGCAAAAATGCCGCACATCACTGGTTATTGCGCCTTAAAGGTATGCAAACGGCTTGTTGCTTTGGCCAGACCCTCTTTGAACCACAATTCCGTACAGCGTGCCGCTTCGTCAATGGCCTCATCAATTAATTTTTGTTCAGAAACAGGGGGTTTACCCAGCACGAAACCAACAACTTTATTTTTATCGCCTGGATGACCAATTCCAACGCGCAAGCGGTGAAAGTTGGGATTATTGCCCAGCTTGCTGATGATGTCTTTCAGACCATTGTGGCCGCCGTGGCCGCCGCCAAGTTTAAATTTCGCGACGCCCGGAGGGAGATCCAACTCGTCGTGAGCGACCAGAATTTCGTCCGGCTGAATACGGTAAAAACTGGCCATTGCGCCAACTGCTTTACCACTGAGGTTCATGAACGTGGTGGGTACCAGCAGGCGAACATCTTCCCCTTCCAGCGTGATGCGTGAGGTATAGCCAAAGAATTTAGGCTCTTCACGCAATGGCGCACGCAGGCGCTCCGCCAGTAAATCGACGTACCATGCGCCTGCATTGTGTCGCGTCGCGGCATATTCCGCGCCGGGATTCGCCAGACCAACAATCAATTTAATTGCCACGTTTTTTGTCCTGAGTAGATCCATAACTGGCGCGTAGTTTACTGTCTGTCTGCCCGCTTGACAAAACACAGCGACACTCTGAAGTAAATTAAATAATTGCCAGCATTGATTATTAAAAATGTAAACTGTTCAGTGTGTTATTTGTAAAGTTTTGTTAAATGAAACTTTACATTTGTGATCACAGCCGCACTTACAAACGAAAGTGTTGTCTATACTTTACACATAAAGTTTAGGGGGATTTCCTAAAAACAACCCAAAAGTTCCGGAGGTGACATATGAAACGCAAAAACGCTTCGTTATTCGGTAACGTGCTGATGGGGTTGGGGCTGGTCGTGATGGTTGTCGGCGTGGGTTACTCTATTTTAAACCAACTGCCGCAGTTTAATTTGCCGCAATTTTTTGCGCATGGCGCAATACTGAGCATTTTTGTCGGTGCAGTTCTTTGGCTGGCGGGGGCTCGTGTAGGGGGGCATGAGCAGGTGAGCGACAAATATTGGTGGGTACGTCATTATGACAAACGTTGCCGCCGTAACGACAATCGTCGTCATAGCTAACCGGTTTAGGCCCGGTAAGCGTTATCGCCACCGGGCATTGTCCATTAACTGAGTAAATCCGCTAACGCCTCCGTCCTGTTCGGGAAGAAGGTCAGACGCCCGGGAATAGGTTTGATACCGGCACGCGCCATTGTGCGCAGCGGTTGGAACTCCAGGTTACTGATACGCAATTCGCAACCCTCCGGCAGACGCTTCACAAAACGCTGAAAAGCATCAAGCCCGCCTGCATCCAGCACTGGTACTGCGTCCCATTTCAGAACGACGATACGTTTGCCCTTAATACGTGACTCAAGGTCGGTAAACAGCCCTTCCGCCGCGGCGAAAAAGAGCGGACCGATAACACGCAGCACCAGCACATCATCAGGCACATCGACATTGACCGGCGCAAGTCGAGTCATTCGCGCAATACGGCGCATAAACAGCAGGGAAGCAAGGACAATCCCCACGCTGATGGCGATGACCATATCAAACAGAACCGTTAATGACATGCACAGCAGCATAACGATGATGTCGTCTTTCGGCGCATGGCGTAACAGATCCACCACTTTATGGGCTTCACTCATATTCCATGCCACCATCAGCAGTAGCGCCGCCATCGCGGAAAGCGGCAGCCAGGAGAGTAGCGGGGCTAAGACCAGTAGTGCCAGAATAACCAGGATAGCGTGAATTACCGCTGAGACGGGAGAGGTCGCGCCAGCGCGGACGTTGGCGGCAGAGCGGGCAATCGCGGCGGTGGCGGTGATGCCGCCAAAGAACGGCGCGACCATATTCCCCAGCCCCTGGCCGATAAGTTCGCTGTTAGCTTTATGTTTGGTGCCGGTCATGCCGTCCAGCACGACGGCGCAGAGCAATGATTCGATTGCCCCCAGCATTGCCATCGAGAAGGCCGCTGGCAGCAGCGCGCGCAGTGAATCCCAGCTTAGCGTGAAATCGGAGCCAGGAAGACTCCACGGCAGCATCAGTTGCGGCAGGAGCTGCGGGATGCCGTTGCCCTGGGTGCCGTCAGCCAGAACGTAATGGAACTGTGAACCGATAGTCGCGACATTACCGCCCAGCAGATTAACGATCCCCATCACGGCGCAACCGGCCAGCAGCGCGGGAAGATGTCCCGGCAGACGAATACCGAGACGCGGCCAGAAAATCAACGTTCCCAGCGTCACCACGCCAATGGCGGCATCGCCAATATTGACGGTGGGCAACGCCATAAACAGCGCGCCGACTTTCTGCAAATAGTGCTCTGGCACATGGGCCATCTGCAGACCAAGAAAATCTTTAATCTGCATGGTACCGATGGTAATACCAATCCCTGAGGTAAAACCCAACGTGACCGACACCGGGATATATTCAATCAATCGCCCCAGTCTCGCCAGGCCGAAAAGGATCAGGAAGAAGCCCGACATCAGCGTGGCGACCAGTAGGCCTGCCAGACCAAACTGTTGCGATACCGGATACAAAATCACCACAAACGCGGCGGTAGGGCCGGAAACGCTAAAGCGCGAGCCGCCGGTTAGCGCGATCACGATCCCGGCGACAGCGGAGGTATAGAGGCCATACTGCGGCGCAACACCACTGCCAATTGCCAGCGCCATCGCCAGCGGGATAGCAATAATCCCGACGGTGATCCCGGCTATCACATCGCGGGTGAACCGGGAGGCGGTATATTTTTCTTTCCAGCAAGCATCGATGAGAGCGCGGAAAGGCATCACATGTGAGGAAAATAATTTGTTCACAATAATGTTTCATCCATGAGCGCATCATCTGTCAACTAAATGGCAGGTGAAGGAGGCATAAGTCATACAAAAGGGTGTTACAGACAAAAAAACCCGCCGCAGCGGGTTTCAGATCCGGGTTCGATCAATGCTCGAACATGGCGGAAATCGATTCTTCGTTGCTGATACGGCGAATCGCTTCGGCCAGCATACCTGACAGGGTCAAGGTACGCACGTTCGGCAGCGCTTTGATTTCGTCGGTCAGCGGAATGGTGTCGCAGACAACGACTTCATCAATGACGGAGTTGCGCAGGTTGTTTGCCGCATTGCCTGAGAAGATCGGGTGCGTCGCGTAGGCAAACACGCGTTTAGCGCCACGTTCTTTCAATGCTTCTGCTGCTTTGCACAGAGTACCGCCGGTATCGATCATATCATCAACCAGCACGCAGTCACGGCCAGCGACGTCGCCGATGATGTGCATCACCTGAGAAACGTTCGCGCGCGGACGACGTTTATCAATGATAGCCATATCGGTATCGTTCAGCAGCTTAGCGATAGCGCGGGCACGAACCACGCCGCCAATATCCGGAGAAACCACGATCGGGTTATCCAGATTCAGTTGCAGCATATCTTCGAGCAGGATTGGGCTACCGAACACGTTATCAACCGGAACGTCAAAGAAGCCCTGGATCTGTTCAGCATGCAGATCTACGGTGAGAACGCGGTCAACGCCGACGCTGGACAGGAAGTCAGCGACAACTTTTGCGGTAATCGGCACACGGGCGGAACGTACGCGACGGTCCTGACGTGCATAGCCAAAGTAGGGGATAACGGCGGTGATACGACCTGCGGAAGCACGACGCAGGGCATCAACCATAACGACCAATTCCATCAGGTTGTCGTTGGTTGGGGCACAAGTGGACTGGATGATGAAAATATCACCACCGCGTACATTTTCGTTGATTTGTACGCTGACTTCGCCGTCGCTAAAGCGACCTACGGCGGCGTCGCCGAGAGAAGTGTACAGGCGGTTGGCAATACGTTGTGCTAGTTCCGGGGTGGCGTTACCAGCAAAAAGCTTCATATCAGGCACGAGAAGAACCTCAGGCATGCGTCCATTGGTGGAAAAGATTTGCCGAAAACTGTGCGGGCCAGGCAAAATCCTATCCAGGCGGTGTATTAAAGAGCGCGATGCAACGTCTGGAACAAGGTGACGTTGTCACCGAAGCTCAGCTTGCCCGGCTTACTCGTCTTCATTCACGTTTCATGTGCGCTGGTATCGATGCCTCACACCGGTCAAATACGGCATATATGACCGGCGACTCGTCATTTCGCCATCTTCCTGAAACCCGAATGCGTTAGAGTAACTCTCGATGCAATGGGGAGAGGTTGACACCCTTCGCCACAAAAGCATTGAGCCATTCCGGGGCTTGCTCAAGCACCTGGCGAGCACAAGACTCTGTATCGAATTCAGCAAAGACACAGGCCCCTGTCCCAGTCAGGCGCGACGGCGCGTATTCTAACAGCCAGGAAAGCGCCGCATCAACCTCGCGAAAACGTTTTCTTGCGATAACCTCGCAATCATTGCTGAATTCACATTTTAGTAACGTATCTATTGACCTTTTTGGCGTATTACGCGGCAATTGAGGATCTTTAAAGATAACCGGTGTGGGAATGCTTACGCCAGGGTGCGCGACCAGATACCATTTTTCCGGCGGATTCACCGGCGTTAATATTTCGCCTACGCCTTCGGCAAACGCGGCGTGGCCACGAACAAAGACCGGGACGTCGGCGCCGAGCGTCAGGCCGAGCGTCGCCAGTTCATCAATGGAAAGCCCGCATTGCCAAAGATGATTGAGCGCCACCAGAACGGTCGCGGCGTTAGATGAGCCGCCGCCCAGACCGCCGCCCATGGGAAGGCGCTTCTCAATGCTGATATCCGCACCGCTTCCGGCGGGCAGGCGCTCACTCTCCGAGGCGACTTTCATCAACAGCCGAGCGGCGCGGACGATCAGATTGTCTTCATTTTCAACGCCGTTAACCGGCGTTAATAAATGGATTTCGCCATCGTGACGCGGTTCGATGTGGAGTGTGTCGCCATAATCCAGAAACTGAAACAGCGTCTGCAGCGTGTGGTAGCCGTCTGCTCGCTGTCCGGTGATATATAAAAACAGATTTAATTTTGCCGGAGAAGGCCAATGGGTCATCATTTCACAATCCAGTTATCCATTTTCAGCTTAATGCGCTGACTGCCGTCTGAAAGCTCCATATTGGCAGGCATGGCAGGCTGCGTTTTGCTGTCATAGCCACCGTAAACCACTTTCCAGTTTTTACCATCCTGGCGATAGTTCACTTCGCTCAGGCGGTACTGGTCGTCCAGTTTGTAGTCGGTGGCATCGCCAGGCAGGCCGAGGATCCACTGCCGCAGGCTGTTTAACGGAATCGGCATCCCGGTGAGTTTGCCGATCATCTCTTCGGCGTCATCGGCGGTATAACGCTGGCCTTTGTTATCCACCAACTGGACGTTGCCCGGCTGGGCGTTAAGCTCCAGCTCGGTGCTGCCCAGCGGGTTGGTAAGCAGCAGGCGGTAGCGATCCTGTCCGGTCTGTTGCCAGAAGAAGCGCGCATAGACTTTCTGATCATCTGAGATGTAAGCAAAGGCGCCGCGCGTCTGGTATTGATTCAGATGACGCACCTCTTGCTGATGCTGGCGCCACTGAGGGGAATCCGGGCTCTTGCCCGGGCCTTTATGCCCAGGAAGCGTACAGGCGGTGAGAACCAGGCTTGCTAACGGCAGTAGACGAATCAGGCGAAAATCGGGCAGGGTCATAGTGATGACGAATCCTTGTGATACGGTGCAATAATTGCCTGATGGCGTTACGCTTATCAGGCCTGAAAACTGAACCTGCAGGCTATAAAAACGTTCGCGCCGCGATTCGGCAAATTTTTGCTATCGGTTACAGTTATAGCCTTTAATGCTAGCGCCGCCTGGTGACATCGTCTACTTTCAAGTTG
Source organism: Salmonella sp. 2018103 (assembly GCF_026247685.1). Taxonomy (NCBI): domain Bacteria; kingdom Pseudomonadati; phylum Pseudomonadota; class Gammaproteobacteria; order Enterobacterales; family Enterobacteriaceae; genus Salmonella; species Salmonella sp. 2018103. Next base: position 2,508,014 of record NZ_CP111029.1, on the reverse strand, counting down.
TCTTAAATCATCAAATTAGCGAGCGCTGCCAATTACTCCAAAAGGGGGCTCTCTCTTTTATTGACCACGCGCATCCTGTATGATGCAAGCAGACTAACCATATCAACGCTGGTACTACTCCCGCAGACATGACCCTTTTAGCGCTCGGTATTAACCATAAAACGGCACCTGTATCGCTGCGAGAACGCGTAACGTTTTCGCCGGACACGCTTGATCAGGCGCTGGACAGCCTGCTTGCGCAGCCAATGGTGCAGGGCGGGGTCGTGCTGTCAACCTGTAACCGTACAGAGCTGTATTTGAGCGTGGAAGAGCAGGATAACCTGCAAGAAGCGTTGATCCGCTGGTTATGTGATTACCATAACCTGAACGAGGACGATCTGCGCAACAGTCTGTACTGGCATCAGGACAATGACGCCGTCAGCCACCTGATGCGCGTCGCCAGCGGTCTGGATTCACTGGTGCTGGGCGAACCGCAAATCCTCGGTCAGGTGAAAAAAGCGTTTGCGGATTCGCAAAAAGGCCACCTTAACGCCAGCGCGCTGGAGCGAATGTTTCAGAAGTCTTTTTCCGTCGCCAAGCGAGTGCGGACTGAAACCGATATCGGCGCCAGCGCCGTCTCCGTCGCGTTTGCCGCCTGTACGCTCGCCCGCCAAATCTTTGAATCGCTCTCGACGGTCACTGTACTGTTAGTTGGCGCGGGCGAAACTATTGAACTGGTGGCGCGTCACCTGCGCGAGCATAAAGTACAAAAGATGATTATCGCCAACCGAACCCGCGAGCGCGCGCAAGCCCTGGCGGATGAAGTAGGCGCTGAGGTTATCTCGCTCAGCGATATCGACGCCCGTTTGCAGGATGCCGATATTATCATCAGTTCGACCGCTAGCCCGCTGCCGATTATCGGTAAAGGCATGGTGGAGCGCGCATTAAAAAGCCGTCGCAACCAGCCGATGCTGCTGGTGGATATCGCCGTACCGCGCGACGTTGAGCCGGAAGTCGGCAAACTGGCGAACGCTTATCTTTATAGCGTCGATGATTTACAGAGCATCATTTCGCACAATCTGGCGCAGCGTCAGGCTGCGGCGGTGGAAGCGGAAACGATTGTTGAGCAGGAAGCCAGCGAGTTTATGGCCTGGCTACGCGCCCAGGGGGCCAGCGAGACCATTCGGGAATACCGTAGTCAGTCGGAGCAGATTCGTGACGAACTGACTACCAAAGCGCTGTCGGCCCTTCAACAGGGCGGCGATGCGCAAGCCATCTTGCAGGATCTGGCATGGAAACTGACCAACCGCCTGATTCATGCGCCAACGAAATCACTTCAACAGGCTGCCCGTGACGGGGATGACGAACGCCTGAATATTCTGCGCGACAGCCTCGGGCTGGAGTAGCAGCACACACCACACTTTTTTACAGGGTGAATTTACGCCTATGAAGCCTTCTATCGTTGCCAAACTGGAAGCCCTGCACGAACGCCATGAGGAAGTTCAGGCGTTGCTGGGCGATGCGGGAATTATCGCCGACCAGGACCGCTTTCGCGCATTGTCGCGCGAATATGCGCAATTAAGCGACGTTTCTCGCTGTTTTACGGACTGGCAACAGGTTCAGGACGATATCGAGACGGCTCAGATGATGCTCGACGATCCTGAAATGCGAGAAATGGCGCAGGAAGAACTGCGCGAAGCGAAAGAAAAAAGCGAACAACTGGAGCAACAGTTACAGGTACTGCTGCTGCCGAAAGATCCGGACGATGAACGAAACGCGTTCCTTGAGGTTCGCGCCGGCACCGGCGGCGATGAAGCCGCGCTGTTTGCCGGCGATCTGTTCCGCATGTACAGCCGTTATGCCGAATCGCGCCGCTGGCGCGTGGAGATCATGAGCATGAGCGAAGGCGAGCATGGCGGTTATAAAGAGATCATCGCCAAAATCAGCGGCGACGGCGTGTATGGCCGACTGAAATTTGAGTCCGGCGGACACCGCGTACAGCGTGTTCCGGCGACCGAGTCGCAGGGGCGTATCCATACCTCCGCCTGTACCGTCGCCGTGATGCCGGAGCTGCCGGAAGCCGAGCTGCCGGATATTAACCCGGCGGATCTGCGCATTGATACGTTTCGTTCTTCCGGCGCGGGCGGTCAGCACGTTAACACCACCGACTCCGCTATCCGTATTACCCACTTGCCGACCGGCATCGTGGTGGAATGCCAGGACGAGCGTTCGCAGCATAAAAACAAAGCGAAAGCGCTCTCGGTGCTCGGGGCGCGTATTCACGCCGCCGAAACGGCAAAACGCCAGCAGGCCGAGGCGTCAACGCGCCGCAACCTGCTTGGCAGCGGCGATCGCAGCGATCGTAACCGGACCTATAATTTCCCGCAGGGGCGCGTGACCGATCATCGTATTAATCTGACGTTATATCGCCTTGATGAAACGATGGAAGGTAAGTTGGATATGCTGATTGAGCCGATTGTTCAGGAACATCAGGCTGACCTGTTAGCCGCGTTGTCCGAGCAGGAATAATGGATTTTCAGCACTGGCTGCATGAGGCGGTAAACCAGCTCCGGGACAGCGACAGCCCCCGGCGCGACGCCGAGATCCTGCTTGAGTACGTTACGGGCAAGGGGCGGACGTATATCATGGCCTTTGGCGAAACGCCGCTTACTGACGTCCAGCAACAACAGCTCGCGGATCTGCTGCAGCGGCGTAAACAGGGCGAACCCATTGCGTACCTGACGGGCTTACGCGAATTCTGGTCGCTGCCGCTCTTCGTTTCTCCCGCCACGCTAATCCCGCGCCCGGATACCGAATGTCTGGTGGAACAGGCGTTGGCGCGATTGCCGGTCAAAACCTGTCGTATTCTGGATTTAGGCACCGGAACTGGCGCGATTGCGCTGGCGCTGGCCTGCGAGCGACCGGATTGTGAGGTGACTGCGGTCGATCGTATGCCTGATGCGGTTGCGCTGGCGATACGCAACGCGGAACATTTGGCTATCCGGAATGTGCGTATACTGCAAAGTTGTTGGTTCAGCGCGCTATCGGGGCAGCAGTTCGACATGATTGTCAGCAATCCGCCCTACATTGATGCGCAGGACCCGCACCTTAGCGAAGGCGATGTACGCTTTGAACCGCGCTCGGCGTTGGTAGCGGACGAAAACGGTATGGCGGATCTTACGCATATTATCGATAACGCTCGCCAGATGTTAACGCCCGGCGGCTTCCTGCTGCTGGAACACGGTTGGCAGCAAGGCGAAGCGGTAAGAGCGGTTTTCAGGCGGTCTGGTTACTCGGATGTAGAAACGTGTCGTGATTATGGTGGTAATGAACGCGTGACCTGCGGACGTTTTACGCCATGACAATTGTAATGTTGCTCACGCTTCATCTTATCTGTGTTGCGCTTTCCGTCAGTTTGTTTGTCGCTCGTTACTGGTGGCGCTATTGCGGCCATGCGTTGGCCGCCGCGCGCTGGACACGAATCGTGCCTCCCGTCATAGATACCCTGTTACTGCTTAGCGGTATTGGGTTAATCGTTAAAACGCACATCCTGCCATTCACGGAGTCGGGCTCATGGCTGACTGAAAAACTGTTTGGCGTTATCATCTACATCGTTTTGGGTTTTATTGCGCTTGATTATCGTCAGGCGCGCAGCCAGCAGGCGCGTTTTATCGCTTTTCCGCTGGCGCTGGTGGTGCTGTACATCATCATTAAACTCGCCACCACAAAAATACCGTTACTGGGGTAAGTCATGAGGTCGTTAGCTGATTTCGAATTTAACAATGCGCCGCTGTGTGATGGCATGATCCTGGCATCAGAGATGATTCGCCTGGATTTTCCCACGCAGTTTGTCTACGACGAACTGGAACGTCTGGTCAGTCTGGCGCAGGAAGAAATTAGCCAGCTCCTGTCTCAGGATGAGCAACTGGAAAAATTGCTGGCACTTTTTTACGGCGAGTGGGGGTTCACGGATTCCCGTGGCGTCTACCGTCTTTCTGATGCTTTATGGCTCGATAAAGTCCTGAAAAAACGCCAGGGTAGCGCGGTATCGTTGGGCGCTATTTTATTATGGATAGCAAACCGTCTTGATTTGCCGTTGGTGCCCGTTATCTTCCCAACGCAGTTGATTTTGCGTATTGAATCGCAGGAAGGGGAAATGTGGCTGATTAACCCGTTCAACGGTGAAACGCTTGATGAACATACTCTGGAAGTCTGGTTAAAAGGCAATATTAGTCCGGTCGCCGAGTTGTTTAACGAAGATTTGGACGAGGCGGATAACGCCGAAGTGATTCGTAAGCTACTGGATACGCTGAAATCCTCGCTGATGGAGGAACGGCAAATGGAGCTGGCGCTGCGCGTTAGCGAAGCATTGTTGCAATTTAACCCGGAAGATCCTTACGAAATCCGTGACCGCGGGTTGATCTACGCGCAGCTTGAGTGTGAACACGTTGCGCTGACTGATTTAAGCTACTTCGTTGAACAGTGTCCGGAAGACCCGATCAGCGAAATGATTCGTGCGCAGATCAACACCATTGCGCACAAGCAAATTGTTCTACATTAATTAACCGACATTTTACCTATAAGTGTAAGGCGATCCTATGAAACAAAAAGTGGTTAACATTGGCGACATTAAGGTGGCAAATGACCTGCCGTTTGTGCTGTTTGGCGGTATGAACGTGCTGGAGTCTCGCGATCTGGCAATGCGCATTTGTGAGCACTACGTAACCGTTACCCAGAAGCTGGGTATTCCTTACGTGTTCAAGGCCTCTTTTGATAAAGCCAACCGTTCCTCTATTCACTCTTACCGTGGGCCGGGTCTGGAAGAAGGGATGAAAATCTTCCAGGAACTCAAACAGACATTTGGCGTAAAAGTGATCACTGACGTCCATGAAGCCAGCCAGGCGCAGCCTGTGGCTGATGTGGTTGACGTGATTCAGCTCCCGGCGTTTCTGGCGCGCCAGACCGACCTGGTGGAAGCGATGGCGAAAACCGGCGCTGTGATTAACGTGAAAAAGCCGCAGTTCGTAAGCCCGGGTCAGATGGGCAATATCGTGGATAAGTTCCATGAGGGCGGTAACGATAAGGTGATTCTGTGCGACCGCGGCGCGAACTTCGGTTATGACAACCTGGTGGTGGATATGCTGGGCTTTAGCGTGATGAAAAAGGTCTCCGGCAACTCGCCGGTGATTTTCGACGTTACCCATGCGCTGCAATGCCGCGACCCATTTGGCGCCGCCTCTGGCGGTCGTCGTGGTCAGGTGACCGAGCTGGCGCGCGCCGGTATGGCTGTCGGTCTGGCGGGCCTGTTCCTGGAGTCGCATCCGGACCCGGCTAACGCGAAGTGCGACGGTCCTTCCGCGCTGCCGCTGGCGAAACTGGAGCAGTTCCTGACCCAGATAAAAGCGATTGATGATTTGGTGAAAAGCTTCGACGAGCTGGATACCGAGAACTGATTGCGGTTTTTAGCTTGTGTAGGCCGGATAAGATACTATCCGGCTTTTTTATATCAGGCAAAAATCGTCATCAGATAGGCGGCAAATAAAGCCAGATGCGCCGCGCCGTTTAGCACGTTGGTGCGTCCGGTAGAGAACGAAATATGGCACAGCACTAACGAGGCTACCATCACTACCATTTCCGGCGCGCCTAAACCAAACACCAGATCATTACCTGTCGCCCAGGCGATGAGCGTGACGACCGGCACGGTTAATGAAATCGTCGCCAACACCGATCCGAAGAACAGATTCATTGCCCGTTGAACCTGATTATTCAGTACCGCCTTCAGCGCGCCCAGTCCTTCCGGCGAGAGAATTAACAGCGCGACCAGGAAACCGGTAAAGGCGACCGGCGCGTTCATGCTGGTCAGCAACGCCTCCAGCGGGCTGGCATTCATTTTGGTAACGGCAATGACCGCAATTAAATGAATGAGTAACCAGACCGTATGCCAGCCGCTACTGTGCGCGGAGGGTTTACCGTGGTGTGGATTGTCATCATCGCCTTCATCTTCATGTTCATAGATAAATAAGCTCTGGTGCGTTTTGGTTTGAATCAACAAAAATACGCCGTACATCGCGGCAGAAATTAACGCGACCAATAATGCCTGACCGGTAGAGAAATTGGCTTGTGGCAATGCCATTGGAAAAACCAGCACAATAATCGCCAGCGGAAACAGCGCGATAAGATACTGCTTAATCCCGAATAAATTCATATATTGCGTTGCGAATTTACGCCCGCCCAACAACAACGAGAAACCGACCAGTCCCCCGGTGACAATCATAATAATAGAGTAGAGCGTATCACGCATAAGCGTTGGCGCAGCATCGCCGGTGGCCATCAGCGCTGAAATTAAACTCACTTCAAGAATAACGACGGACAGGCTTAAAATAAGCGATCCGTAGGGTTCGCCGAGTCGGTGCGCTAATACATCGGCATGACGGACCACGCTAAATGCGCTGCTTAAAATACCAATAAGTGCAAGGATATTGATGCCAATAACCACTGGTAGTGACTGGCTGCTTCCCCAAAGGAACAGCACTACCAGCGCAAGAACCGGGAAAATAAGCGAAGTCTCCTTATGGCGGGTTTTCACCGCCTCACAGGCATGTGTCATGAGGGTCTCCCTTGTGCAGGTGTTAATATTTTGGAAAGAGTAAAGAAGGTAAAAATAGCAGAAATTTGTATTTTTTTAGTGGTTTTTTACGTAGTTTTACGGCGTAGACGATTTTTTTCTTTCAAGGTCAGTAAAACAAGCATCTTGTTTTAACAGTGTTTAAATAACAAAAAGTTAATTTCCGTAAAAAGCAAAAATCCTCCTCGACTGGCGTAATAACGCATTGTTTACCACACTTAATGTTTTCCCTGAAGACGGAGGTGCTGATGCCGTATAAAGCCAAAAGTGATTTACCCGATAATGTACGGAATGTTCTTCCAGCCCATGCCCAGGACATTTACAAAGAAGCGTTTAATAGCGCCTGGGAGCAATATAAAGATAAAGCCGATCGTCGTGATGACGCCAGTCGCGAGAAAACCGCACACAAAGTCGCCTGGGCGGCGGTTAAAAACGATTATGAAAAAGGCGAGGATGATAAATGGCATAAGAAAAAATAAACGCGGTATTACTCACGCGTTAGCCTGATTTTCTTGCCGGAAGTCTATCCTGACGCGGGAGCTTTTCCCGCGTACAGATTCAAAATGTCAGCACTTTGTTCGCCGCCAGCGTCCATTGCGCCAGCTCGACCAGCGTTCCGATTTCCACACCGTCAATCAGCGGCAGGGGAGTGATACCACGTCCGTCCGCACAGGTTTTGCATAATTTTACCGGTACGTTTTGCGCGGTCAGAATTTCCAGCATTTGCTGAATATTGTAGCCTTCGGCTGGTTTTTGACCGCGTAACCCTGCGGTTACGGCATCTGACATCAAAAACAGGCGTAAATCGAGATGGCTTTCCTGCTCGCGCAGCGCAATGGCCAGACGCAGGCTATTAAATAATGATTCGCTGCCGTAGGCGGCGCCGTTAGCGATAATGACGATATTTTGCATGGATAACCCTTCTCCTCGAGAAATTTTGTCGGCAATGGCGTTATGTTACCTCGGGAACCGGGTGCCGCCAAATGCGTGGATAAAATCCCGGGACGCTCTGCGGAAAAAATAAGGATATTCCTGGAAGCACGAGAAAAGGCTGCAAAACCTGTCCGGACACGTTATGGTTTACTCTGATGCCATTCCTCTTATCTTTTGTTGTAGAAGTTGCCGACACGTTGAGCCGTATTGTTTTTCGTTCATTCTCACTCTCGCTTCTCTTGCTGACTGCCAGCGGTACGATCTGTGCGCAGGCGCAAGATCCTTTCGATCAAAACCGTCTGCCGGATTTAGGCATGATGCCGGAATCCCACGAAGGGGAAAAGCATTTTGCCGAGATGGCCAAAGCGTTTGGCGAAGCCAGCATGAAAAATAACGATCTGGATACTGGTGAACAGGCGCGGCAATTCGCTTTCGGACAGGTACGCGATGTGGTCAGCGAGCAGGTTAACCAGCAGCTTGAAAGCTGGCTATCAGCCTGGGGCAGCGCCAGCGTGGATATTAACGTCGATAACGAAGGTCATTTTAACGGCAGTCGCGGAAACTGGTTTATCCCTTTACAGGATAAACAGCGCTATCTGACCTGGAGCCGGCTTGGTCTTACGCAACAGACTGACGGACTGGTAAGCAACATTGGCGTAGGACAGCGCTGGGCGCAGGATGGCTGGCTTCTTGGCTATAATACCTTTTACGATAATCTGCTGGATGAAAATTTGCAGCGCGCCGGCTTTGGCGCGGAGGCGTGGGGAGAATATTTGCGTTTATCCGCCAACTATTATCAGCCCTTTGCCGACTGGCAGACGCATACGGCGACCTTAGAACAGCGAATGGCGCGCGGATATGATATCAACGCGCAAATGCGGCTGCCGTTTTACCAGCATATCAATACCAGCGTTAGCCTGGAGCAGTACTTTGGCGATAGCGTGGATCTGTTTGACTCCGGAACGGGGTATCACAATCCTGTCGCGTTAAAACTGGGTCTCAACTATACGCCAGTACCTTTGCTTACCGTGACCGCCCAGCACAAACAGGGCGAGAGCGGGGTCAGTCAGAATAACCTGGGACTGACGCTTAACTACCGCTTCGGCATGTCGCTCAAAAAGCAGCTTGCCGCCAGTGAAGTGGCGCAAAGCCAGTCATTACGCGGTAGCCGCTATGATACGCCGCAACGTAACTCGCTGCCGACAATGGAGTATCGGCAGCGTAAAACGCTAACGGTTTTTCTGGCGACGCCGCCCTGGGATCTTACGCCTGGTGAGACGGTTGCGTTAAAATTGCAGGTGCGCAGCGTGCACGGTATTCGTCATTTGAGCTGGCAGGGCGATACACAGGCATTAAGTTTGACGGCAGGAACGGACACCCGCAGTACCGAGGGCTGGACAATCATTATGCCGGCCTGGGATCACCGCGAAGGCGCGGCAAATCGCTGGCGTTTATCGGTGGTGGTTGAGGATGAAAAAGGTCAGCGTGTCTCTTCCAATGAGATCACGCTCGCGCTGACTGAACCGTTTATCACGATGCCGGACGATAATCCGCATTGGCAACCGTTCCAGGAGCAATAATTAAAAGATACGTTCCTGATGCACCCAGACGGCGGCCTCCACGCGCGATTTCAGCTTCATTTTCTTGAGCATATGTTTCACGTGCACTTTGACAGTACTTTCGGTGATATCCAGACGCCGGGCAATCATCTTATTCGGTAACCCCTGCGCGATGAGCTTCAGAATATCGCGCTCACGCGGGGTGAGTTGCGTTACATCGCGATCGGTGGTGGCGCGGTTGGCCCGCAGGCTGGCCGCCAGTACCGGCGTTAACGCTTCACTTAATACCATTTCGCCGGCGGCGGCCTGTTGTAACGCTTTGAGCAAGTCCTCCGGCTCCATGTCTTTTAACAGATAACCGTCCGCGCCGCGCTTTAGCGCCGTGACGACATCTTCTTCATGGTTGGATACGCTGAAAACGACAATACGTCCTGACAGCGCTTTTTCGCGTAATTTATCCAGCGTTTCGAGACCATTCATTCCCGGCATATTCAAATCAAGGAGGATCAGATCGGGATCGAGCGATTCCGCCAGGTCAATACCCTGCTCACCGTTGCTGGCTTCTCCGACCACGCTGATATCGGGCGCCATACTCACAAGCTGCTTTACACCCGTGCGTAGCATCGGATGGTCGTCAATTAACAGGATAGTTGCCGGTTCCTGATTATTCATGGGTATCTCCCTGGGTTTCTGTGAAGTTTGTTTCTGGAATAAAAGTAACAGTGACCTCTGTTCCGCCAGTCTCGCGTCGGCGTACCTGGCAATCGCCGCGCAAACTTTGCGCCCGATCGCGCATGATGATCATGCCGTAGTGATTACTGCGTTCGGCGTTTTCCGGGACGCCGCAGCCATTATCCTGCACTTTTAGTTTGACCTGTTTGCCACATTGCGTCACTGTCACCACCACATCGTCGGCATGAGAGTGTTTAAGGGCGTTGCTGAGGGCTTCCCTGGCAATTTGCAACAGGTGTATCGCCTGGTGTGAAGGCACCAGGCGGGGGGGAAGCTGATAATCCAGTTTTACCGTAAAGCCAAACCGGGCGCTGAACTCCTGGCAGCTTGCTTCCAGCGCCGGACGTAGCCCGGGTTCCGTCAACTGTAACCGGAAAGTGGTTAACAGTTCGCGCAGTTGCGCCCAGGAGCAGTTTAGCTCATTGCGAATTTGGCTGAGTAACTCACGGCTGCTTTCCGGTAACACGTCGCCCTGCATTTGCAGGCAGCTCACCTGCATCTTCATACAAGAGAGCGACTGGGCAATAGAATCATGCAGTTCGCGGGCAATGGTGGCACGCTCTTCCATGACAATCAACTGCTGCTGGCGCTCCTGATGCCTGTCGAGCGCCAGAGTCGCGGTAAGCTGTTCAACCAGCGTGTCCACCAACTGTTGCTGATCGTGGCTGAGATGGCGTCCATAGGGCAGCGTCGCCAGCAAAATACCGTATTGGGTGTGAGAGTCGGTGAGCCGCCATTTTAAGGTGGTGCCGCCGTTAATCATCGGCAGGGCGCTACGTGGGCAAAGGTGGCAGCCTTTATCATCGCAACTGATGTCCGACTGACAGGTAAATTCCTGGTGATTATCTTCATCTTCCAGGTCATAGACCCGCAGCTCAATATCATGCAACTGGGTTAAATTTTGCAGGCCATTCAGTACCGGTGAAAGACGCTCACATAGCGGAGCCTGTGAATGCAGTCGGCGGTTGGCTTGCCACAAAAACGAGAGAATCTGGTTTTTATGTTCCAGACCGGCTGTTTTTTCCTGTACGCGCTGTTCCAGTACCGCATAACTTTCGGCCAGTTCTTCAGACATATTATTGAGCGCAGAACCCAACGCGGCCATCTCATTGCGTCCACTGATATTGGCACGTTGGGTAAAGTCGCGCTGACTGACGGCGCGCGCCATTGATAATAACTGTTTCCAGGGCTGCAAAAGGCGAACACGTAGCCAGATAATCGTAAATACCAGCAATAGCGCCATAAAGATCGCCATTACCCGGTGAACTAATACCACGCGTTCGATACGCAATTCAGTAGTATGGTCGAACGACGTCACCAGGCGATCCAGGCCCGCCACAAAGCGCGTGACATCTTCTGCGACCGCGTGCGCGTTTTGCGCGTGCTGTAGCCCTGGCGAGAGTTCGTTATGCCAGTAATCCTGCAACGCTTTAAGCTGCTTCTGCTGCCCGTCTCGCTCAGCGGCGCGGGTCAGTTCAGGGCTGAATGCCGTTTGCTCCATCTCATCCAGCAGCTTTTGATCTTTAGCATCCAGCGGGACAGCGGCCAGTAGTCGATAGCTTTGCATACGCAATGAGCCCGCTTTATTAATCGCATGAGCGCTACCCTGTACGCCCTGAACCAGCCAGCCGGAAACCGCCATCCCCGCCACGCCGATAGCGGTAGAGAGCATGACAATCAGCGCCAGTTGGTTAACCAGCGTAAGAGGAGAGAAACACCGTTTAAACATGTTACCTTCTTTCTTCGGGGTAATGTCGCCGAAAAAACGTAGCAAAAAAGGGGCGTCAATCGGCTGTGCCGCTATTCTCAACGATACAGCGGAGTATACCCATACCTATAACGAGTTACTCCTTAATTGCCGCCGTAGAGAGGTATCTGCGACGGGAAGGAGTAGGCAGACACAGCATGGTGAAAAACCACAGCTTTTTTACCAAAATAGCCTACTCATTAAGGGTAATAACTATTTTTAGTCGCCGGTGATGACGACTTTTCCTTTGATTTATATCAACTTACCTTCGGCAGTAAACCCTAATGTGGCAGACATCAAATCAAGAATCAGAGGTGTCTATGAGTCACTCATCCGCCCCGGAAAGGGCAACTGGCGCTGTTATCACGGAATGGCGTCCGGAAGATCCGGCGTTCTGGCAGCAGCGCGGCCATCGTGTCGCCAGCCGTAATTTGTGGATTTCTGTCCCGTGTTTACTGCTGGCGTTTTGCGTCTGGATGCTATTTAGCGCAGTGGCGGTAAACCTGCCGAAAGTGGGATTTAATTTTACGACCGATCAGCTCTTTATGTTGACTGCGCTGCCATCTGTTTCCGGCGCGCTGCTACGGGTGCCTTACTCCTTTATGGTGCCGCTATTTGGCGGACGTCGCTGGACAGCGTTCAGTACCGGTATCCTCATCGTGCCTTGCGTATGGTTAGGCTTTGCCGTTCAGGATACCAGTACGCCATTTAGCACTTTCATTATTATTTCCTTGCTGTGTGGTTTTGCCGGCGCGAACTTTGCCTCCAGTATGGCGAACATCAGCTTTTTCTTTCCTAAACAAAAGCAGGGCGGCGCGCTGGGTCTGAACGGCGGTCTGGGCAATATGGGCGTGAGCGTGATGCAGCTGGTTGCGCCGCTGGTGGTTTCGCTCTCTATCTTTGCCGCCTTTGGCAGCCACGGTGTAGAGCAGCCGGACGGTTCTCAGCTCTATCTGGCGAACGCAGCCTGGATTTGGGTGCCTTTCCTAGCCATTTTTACGCTGGCGGCGTGGTTCGGCATGAACGAACTGGCGACGTCTAAGGCCTCGCTAAAAGAGCAACTGCCGGTGCTCAAACGTGGTCATCTGTGGATCATGAGTCTGCTGTATCTGGCGACCTTCGGATCGTTTATCGGTTTCTCCGCGGGGTTCGCTATGCTGTCTAAAACGCAATTCCCGGATGTGCAGATCCTGCATTATGCGTTTTTCGGTCCGTTTATCGGCGCGCTGGCGCGTTCGGCAGGCGGCGCAATTTCTGACCGTTTGGGGGGGACCCGCGTCACGCTTATCAACTTTGTCCTGATGGCGATTTTCAGCGGTCTGCTGTTCCTGACATTACCTACTGGCGGCGTTGGCGGTAGCTTTATCGCATTCTACGGGGTATTTCTGGCGTTGTTCCTGACGGCTGGGTTGGGGAGTGGTTCTACCTTCCAGATGATCTCCGTTATCTTCCGTAAACTGACGATGGACCGGGTAAAAGCGGAAGGCGGGTCGGAAGAAAAAGCCATGCGTGAAGCGGCGACCGATACGGCGGCGGCGCTGGGCTTTATTTCCGCGATTGGCGCGATTGGCGGCTTTTTTATTCCGAAAGCATTTGGTTCATCTTTAGCATTAACCGGTTCGCCAGTCGGCGCGATGAAGGTCTTTCTTATTTTCTATATCGCCTGCGTCGTTATTACCTGGGCGGTATATGGACGTCATTCTAAAAATAAAAAGTAACTTTTGATTATCCTTTGCGCGGCGTTAGACCGCGCTTTTTTTTACCCGCATTTAGTTACAACATACTTATAGTCAAGAAGAGAGGCGCGACAGGGCTGACCACGCACATTTTTATCGGTCATCCACGGGGATACCCCTTAATACCCACTTGTTGAAAATTTAACATTTATGTCGTGCGTAAATTTAATTTTATGTAATTAAATCAGTAATATATATAAATAAAACTCCTCATCCAAAAGGAGTATGCAGGAGGTTTGCGCACCATTTGCATCCCTGTCCGCCTTGATCGTTATCAATTCTCACGCCCATTCAGCGCGTTACCTTCGCCCTTAGTTAAGCAATGTCGATTTATCAGAGAGCCGTAAGGTTCCACACAGGAGAAACCCGATGAGTAAATTCCTGGACCGGTTTCGCTACTTCAAGCAGAAGGGCGAAACCTTTGCCGATGGGCACGGCCAGCTTCTCGAAACAAACCGGGACTGGGAGGACGGATACCGCCAACGTTGGCAGCATGACAAAATTGTGCGCTCAACCCATGGGGTGAACTGCACCGGTTCTTGTAGCTGGAAAATTTATGTCAAAAATGGTCTGGTGACCTGGGAAACACAGCAAACCGATTACCCGCGCACCCGTCCTGATATGCCAAACCATGAACCTCGCGGCTGCCCGCGCGGGGCAAGTTACTCCTGGTATCTCTACAGCGCTAACCGACTGAAATATCCGCTAATGCGCAAACGTCTGATGAAGATGTGGCGCGAGGCGAAAAAACTGCATCGCGATCCGGTAGAGGCATGGGCCTCCATCATTGAAGATGCCGATAAAGCCAAAAGCTTCAAACAGGCGCGTGGTCGTGGCGGCTTTGTTCGCTCCTCATGGCAGGAAGTGAACGAGCTGATCGCCGCCTCCAACGTGTACACCGTGAAAGCCTATGGCCCTGACCGCGTCGCGGGCTTCTCACCCATCCCGGCGATGTCGATGGTCTCCTACGCTTCCGGCGCACGTTATCTTTCGCTGATTGGCGGTACCTGCCTGAGCTTCTACGACTGGTACTGCGACCTGCCGCCAGCCTCCCCGCAAACCTGGGGCGAGCAGACCGACGTGCCGGAATCCGCTGACTGGTACAACTCCAGCTATATTATCGCCTGGGGCTCTAACGTGCCGCAAACCCGTACGCCGGATGCCCACTTCTTTACCGAAGTACGTTACAAAGGCACCAAAACCGTCGCGGTGACGCCGGACTATGCTGAAATCGCCAAACTGTGCGATCTGTGGCTGGCGCCGAAGCAGGGGACTGATGCGGCGATGGCGCTGGCGATGGGCCACGTCATGCTGCGCGAGTTCCACCTCGACAACCCGCGCCAGTACTTCACCGATTATGTCCGTCGCTATACCGACATGCCAATGCTGGTGATGCTTGAAGAGCGTGATGGTTATTATGCCGCAGGTCGTATGCTGCGCGCTGCCGATCTCGTTGATTCGCTGGGGCAGGAAAATAACCCGGAATGGAAAACCGTCGCCATTAACAGCAACGGTGAAATGGTGGCGCCAAACGGTTCAATTGGTTTCCGCTGGGGCGAAAAAGGCAAATGGAACCTCGAACAGCGCGACGGGACTACCGGTGCAGAAACTGAATTGCAGCTCAGCTTGCTGGGCAGCCAGGATGAGATTGCTGACGTGGGCTTCCCATATTTCGGCGGCGAAGGTTCAGAGTACTTTAATCATGTGGCGCTGGATAACGTCCTGCTGCATAAACTGCCGGCAAAACGTCTGCAACTGGCCGATGGTTCTACCGCGCTGGTGACCACCGTTTACGATCTGACCATGGCGAACTATGGTCTGGAACGCGGCCTGAACGATGAAAACTGTGCCGCCAGTTATGACGATACCAAAGCGTATACGCCAGCATGGGCCGAGCAGATCACTGGCGTGCCGCGGGCGCAGATCATCCGTATCGCACGGGAGTTCGCCGATAACGCGGACAAAACGCACGGGCGTTCAATGATTATCGTTGGCGCCGGGCTGAACCACTGGTATCACCTCGATATGAACTATCGCGGGCTGATCAATATGTTGGTGTTCTGTGGTTGCGTTGGTCAGAGCGGCGGCGGCTGGGCGCACTACGTCGGCCAGGAAAAACTGCGTCCGCAGACCGGCTGGCAGCCGCTGGCGTTTGCCCTTGACTGGCAGCGTCCCGCGCGTCACATGAACAGCACCTCTTACTTCTATAACCACTCCAGCCAGTGGCGCTACGAGACGGTGACCGCCGAGGAGTTACTGTCGCCGATGGCGGACAAATCCCGCTATAGCGGGCATCTGATTGACTTCAATGTGCGCGCCGAGCGTATGGGCTGGTTGCCGTCGGCACCGCAGTTAGGCACCAACCCGCTGTACATTGCGCGTGAAGCGGAAAAAGCCGGTATGACGCCGGTAGATTATATCGTCAAATCCCTGAAAGAGGGTTCGATTCGCTTTGCCGCCGAGCAGCCGGAAAACGGTAAAAACCACCCGCGTAACCTGTTCATCTGGCGTTCTAACCTGCTTGGGTCTTCCGGTAAAGGCCATGAGTACATGCTGAAATATCTGCTGGGTACTGAGCATGGTATTCAGGGGCTGGATCTGGGTAAACAGGGCGGTGTGAAGCCGGAAGAAGTGGAGTGGCGTGACAATGGCCTGGACGGCAAACTGGATCTGGTGGTGACGCTGGACTTCCGCCTGTCGAGCACCTGCCTGTACTCCGATATCGTACTGCCGACCGCCACCTGGTATGAAAAAGACGATATGAATACCTCGGATATGCATCCGTTTATTCATCCGCTGTCTGCCGCCGTAGATCCGGCCTGGGAATCGAAAAGCGACTGGGAAATCTACAAAGGCATTGCGAAGAAATTCTCCGAAGTCTGTGTAGGCCACCTGGGTAAAGAGACTGACGTCGTGACGCTGCCGATCCAGCACGATTCTGCCGCTGAACTGGCGCAGCCGCTGGACGTGAAAGACTGGAAAAAAGGTGAATGCGACCTGATTCCAGGGAAAACCGCGCCGCACATCATGACCGTCGAGCGCGATTATCCGGCCACCTATGAGCGATTTACCTCTATCGGCCCGCTGATGGAGAAAATCGGCAACGGCGGGAAAGGGATTGCCTGGAACACGCAGAGCGAAATGGACTTGCTGCGTAAGCTCAATTACACCAAAGCGGACGGTCCGGCGAAAGGTCAGCCGATGCTCAACACGGCGATTGACGCGGCAGAGATGATCCTGACGTTAGCGCCGGAAACCAACGGTCAGGTGGCGGTGAAAGCCTGGGCGGCGCTGAGCGAGTTTACCGGTCGCGACCATACGCATCTGGCAACCAATAAAGAAGAAGAGAAAATCCGCTTCCGCGATATTCAGGCCCAGCCGCGCAAAATTATCTCCAGCCCGACCTGGTCTGGTCTGGAAGATGAGCACGTTTCTTATAACGCCGGTTATACCAACGTTCACGAGCTGATCCCGTGGCGTACGCTGTCTGGTCGCCAACAGTTGTATCAGGATCACCAGTGGATGCGCGACTTCGGCGAAAGTTTGCTGGTGTATCGTCCACCGATCGACACCCGCTCGGTGAAAGCGGTGATGGGGCGTAAATCCAACGGTAATCCGGAGAAGGCGCTCAACTTCCTGACGCCGCACCAGAAATGGGGTATCCACTCGACCTACAGCGATAACCTGTTGATGCTGACCTTGTCGCGTGGCGGCCCGATTGTATGGATGAGCGAAACCGACGCCAAAGAGCTGGGCATTGAAGATAACGACTGGATCGAAGTCTTCAACAGCAACGGCGCATTGACCGCACGCGCAGTGGTCAGCCAGCGTGTACCGGCGGGCATGACCATGATGTACCACGCGCAGGAACGTATCGTAAACCTGCCGGGGTCGGAAATTACCCAGCAGCGCGGCGGTATTCATAACTCGGTGACGCGCATTACGCCGAAACCGACCCATATGATCGGCGGCTATGCGCAGTTAGCCTACGGCTTTAACTACTACGGTACCGTCGGCTCCAACCGCGATGAGTTTGTGGTGGTACGTAAGATGAAGAACATTAACTGGTTGGATGGCGAAGGCAATGACCAGGTACAGGAGAGCGTAAAATGAAAATTCGTTCACAAGTCGGCATGGTGCTGAATCTCGATAAGTGCATCGGCTGTCATACCTGTTCAGTCACCTGTAAAAACGTCTGGACCAGTCGCGAAGGTATGGAATACGCGTGGTTCAACAACGTAGAAAGTAAGCCTGGCGTTGGTTTTCCGAATGACTGGGAAAATCAGGAAAAATGGAAAGGCGGCTGGATCCGCAAAATCAACGGCAAACTACAGCCGCGCATGGGCAACCGGGCGCTGCTGCTAGGTAAAATCTTCGCTAACCCGCATCTGCCGGGCATCGACGACTACTACGAGCCGTTTGATTACGACTACCAGAACCTGCATACCGCGCCGGAAAGCAAACATCAGCCGATCGCGCGTCCGCGCTCGCTGATTACCGGCCAGCGGATGGACAAAATTACCAGCGGGCCAAACTGGGAAGAGATTCTGGGCGGCGAGTTCGAAAAACGCGCCAAAGATCAGAATTTCGAAAACATGCAGAAGGCGATGTACGGCCAGTTCGAAAACACCTTCATGATGTACCTGCCGCGCCTGTGCGAGCACTGTCTCAACCCGGCGTGCGTGGCGACCTGCCCGAGCGGTGCTATCTACAAGCGTGAAGAAGATGGCATCGTGCTGATCGACCAGGACAAGTGCCGCGGCTGGCGGATGTGTATCACCGGTTGCCCGTACAAGAAAATTTACTTCAACTGGAAGAGCGGCAAGTCCGAGAAGTGCATCTTCTGCTACCCGCGTATCGAAGCCGGTCAGCCGACCGTTTGCTCGGAAACTTGCGTGGGGCGTATCCGCTACCTTGGCGTACTGCTGTATGACGCAGATGCCATTGAAAGCGCCGCCAGTACGGAAAACGAAAAAGATCTGTACCAGCGTCAACTGGACGTGTTCCTCGATCCGAACGATCCGGCTGTCATTGAACAGGCGCTGAAGGACGGCGTGCCGCAGAGCGTGATCGATGCGGCGCAGCAATCGCCAGTGTACAAAATGGCGATGGACTGGAAGCTGGCGCTGCCGCTGCATCCGGAATACCGCACGTTGCCGATGGTCTGGTACGTGCCGCCGCTGTCGCCGATTCAGTCTGCCGCCGACGCGGGTGAACTGGGTAGCAACGGTATTCTGCCGGATGTAGACAGTCTGCGTATCCCGGTACAGTACCTGGCGAACCTGTTGACCGCTGGCGACACTCAGCCAGTACTGTTGGCACTGAAACGGATGCTGGCGATGCGTCACTACAAACGTGCGGAAACCGTAGACGGTAAAGTGGATACCCGCGCGCTGGAAGAGGTGGGTTTAAGCGAAGCCCAGGCGCAGGAAATGTATCGTTACCTGGCAATTGCCAACTATGAAGATCGTTTCGTGGTACCGAGCAGCCATCGTGAACTGGCGCGTGACGCATTCCCGGAGAAAAGCGGTTGTGGTTTTACCTTCGGCGATGGTTGCCACGGGTCTGATACCAAATTCAATCTGTTCAACAGCCGCCGCATCGACGCTGTTGATGTGACCAGCAAAACGGAGCCGCACGCATGATTGAACTCGTCATTGTTTCGCGTCTGCTCGAGTACCCGGATGCTGCCCTGTGGCAGCATCAGCAGGAGTTGTTCGATGCGCTCGCGTCATCTGAGAACCTGGATAAAGAGGATGCCCAGACTCTGGGCGTTTTCCTGCGCGATTTAACCGCGCAGGACATGCTGGATGTACAGGCCGCCTACAGTGAACTGTTTGACCGTGGTCGCGCCACATCGCTGCTGCTGTTTGAACATGTTCACGGGGAATCCCGTGACCGCGGTCAGGCGATGGTTGACCTGATGGCACAGTATGAGCAGCACGGTTTGCAGCTCGACAGCCGCGAACTTCCCGATCATCTGCCGCTGTATCTGGAATACCTTGCGCAGTTGCCGAAAAGCGAAGCGTTAGGAGGGTTACAGGATATCGCGCCGATTCTGGCGCTGCTCAGCGCACGTTTGCAACAGCGTGACAGCCGTTATGCGGTGCTGTTCGATCTGCTGTTAAAACTGGCGAATACCGTTATCGATAGCGGTAAAGTGGCTGAAAAAATTGCGAATGAAGTACGTGATGATACCCCACAGGCGCTGGATGCTGTCTGGGAAGAAGAGCAGGTGAAATTCTTCGCCGATCAGGGGTGTGGCGAGTCGGAGATCTCCGCTCACCAGCGTCGTTTTGCCGGTGCCGTGGCGCCGCAATATCTGAATATCACCACCGGAGGACAGCACTAATGCACTTCCTGAATATGTTCTTCTTTGATATCTACCCGTACATTGCCGGATCGGTATTTCTGATCGGTAGCTGGTTACGTTACGACTACGGCCAGTACACCTGGCGGGCGGCCTCCAGCCAGATGCTGGATCGCAAAGGAATGAACCTGGCGTCAAACCTGTTCCACATCGGGATTTTGGGTATTTTCGCCGGTCACTTCCTGGGCATGTTAACGCCGCACTGGATGTATGAAGCTTTTCTGCCGGTCGACGTGAAGCAGAAGATGGCGATGATTGCCGGCGGCGCCTGCGGAGTGCTGACGCTGGTTGGCGGTATTTTACTGCTCAAGCGTCGTCTGTTCAGCCCACGTGTCCGCGCCACCACTACCGGTGCAGATATTTTGATTCTCTCATTGCTGGTGATTCAGTGCGCGCTGGGTCTGCTGACCATTCCGTTCTCCGCCCAGCATATGGACGGGAGTGAAATGATGAAGCTGGTCGGGTGGGCGCAGTCAGTTGTGACCTTCCACGGTGGCGCATCCGCACATCTGGACGGTGTAGCCTTTATCTTCCGTATGCACCTGGTACTGGGGATGACGCTGTTCCTGTTATTCCCATTCTCGCGCCTGGTGCATATCTGGAGCGTGCCGGTCGAGTACCTGACCCGCAAATACCAGATTGTACGTGCGCGTCACTGATTGTGCATTGACAAGCTTAAGTCACTGTAATACTGAGATGTATTCAGCAATATAGCAGAAAAAAATAGCACGGGCATGGAGGCTGACTTCCTGCCCGTTTTTTCGCACTTCTTGCCCATTTTTCCCTGCGTGAGCGGGGATAAGCACACGTTGAACCGCTCGGTGCCTTATTTTCGGCTGGGTAATATGACGTTAATAAGCCCCAGAAGCCGATTTACGCGCTCCTGAATTGATGCAGGCATCAACAAGTGGAGCCGATAACCATAACGTGGATATATTTCTCTCATTGCCTCATATGTCCGTACCGCTTCCTCCCACGATTGTGTTCGTTCGTTATCCTGCTTATATATCGCTTTCCATGGCGGGAGAATAATAACGTCAGTGGCATAGCGAAATTGGTTAATAGCACGATGTAACCGGTTGGGTATTGGTTCGCCCACCAGCGTGAGATAGCCTGCAATATCCGGCAGCGCACGGTCGTAGAAGAGGGGACGATCGGACTGTTCGGCCTGATACCAGGCATTAATATCCATTGCCTGCATGGCTTCTGCAAATCGCGCCGGAGAACGCCACGGCAGCGCATCGCCGTTTATGTCCATTTGTTGTTTGATAACAGCACGCCCGGATTCGGGCTGACAGTGGAAACCAATTTTTTCCAGAGCCGTAATCAGCGTAGTTTTACCCGCGCTGGGCCCGCCAGTAATGATAATGCGTGAATTCATAGCAATAGCCTTTATGCATTTGTAGTGAGGAAATTGGGGGTAGGTGTTGAAAAAGATCTGAAGGCAGCGGTTTTCGGATGTGAATGACGTGATTTGGAATAGATGTGTTCAGCAGCGGATGACGGGGGAAGGATTACTCAGCGCTGCGCGCTTCGCCCTTCGGGTCGTTGCCGTTGGCAACGCTTTCTCGCTTTCGCTCGAATCGAACCTTAGTCGAAGCTTCTCATCCTTCCCCGTACGGAGAGATATGAGGCACTGTGCTTAACGGGGATAAGATACGCGACGAGAGTGATGGTGGTGGGGGAAGGATTACTCAGCGCTGCGCGCTTCGCCCTTCGGGTCGTTGCCTGCGGCAACGCTTTCTCGCTTTCGCTCGAATCGAACCTTATTCGAAGCTTCTCATCCTTCCCCGTACGGAGAGATATGAGACACTATGCTTAACGGGGATAAGATACGCGACGGGAGTGATGGTGGTGGGGGAAGGATTCGAACCTTCGAAGTCGATGACGGCAGATTTACAGTCTGCTCCCTTTGGCCGCTCGGGAACCCCACCAGGGGTAATTCAAATTGTAGGTAAAGCTTGAAGATGGTGGTGGGGGAAGGATTCGAACCTTCGAAGTCGATGACGGCAGATTTACAGTCTGCTCCCTTTGGCCGCTCGGGAACCCCACCATGGGGTAAATTCATTATGCTGCTTGCATTCTATAGCGGGAAGGATTATTCGGAGCTAAAGCTCCTCACCCTTCGGGCCGTTGCCTGCGGCAACGTTCTCTCACTATTGCTCGAGTCGAACCTTGAAGTCGATGACGGCAGATTTGCAGTCAGCTCCCTTATGATCGCTCGGGAACCCCACCACGGGGTAATGCTTAATACTGGCCCGCTTCCTTTCGGGAAGCGGGGCGCATCATATCAAATGACACGCCGCTGTAAAGCATTCCTTTGCCTGAAATGAACTGTTTGCGTACTTTTCATCCGTAACGGATTAAAGCTAATCAATTCATATTACTGACGATTAAAGAATAATCGTCCGATTGCCGTAAACAAAGACCCGCTGCGCCAGAACCTGATACAGCGCGCGGCTTAATACGTTTTTCTCAACGTCGCGCCCGGCACGCATCATATCTTCTGCGGTGTAGGTGTGATCGACGTGAATCACGTCCTGCATAATGATTGGGCCTTCATCCAGATTATCATTCACATAGTGCGCGGTAGCGCCGATGATTTTCACGCCGCGCTCATAGGCCTGATGATAAGGGCGCGCGCCGATAAACGCCGGCAGGAATGAGTGGTGGATATTGATAATTTTGTTCGGGAAGCGCGCCACAAAACCTGGCGTCAAAACACGCATATACTTGGCCAGCACCACATAGTCCGGTTGATGGGCATCAATGGCGTCCGCCATCTTCGTGTCATGCTCTTCACGCGTTAATCCCTCATGGCTGACCAGTTCGAAAGGGATCTCAAAACGTTCAACCAGCGAGCGTAACGTTTCATGGTTGCCAATGACCGCGGCGATTTCAACATCCAGCCCGCCATAGTTGGCTTTCATCAGCAGGTCGCCCAGACAATGCGCCTCTTTGGTAACCAGAATCACTACCCGACGGCGTCCGGCGGGATTGAGTTCACGAACAGAGCCTTCCGGTAAGGCGCTGTCCAGATCGGCCAGAAGAGTGGAATCATTGAAGATGCCTTCCAGCTCGGTCCGCATAAAAAAGCGACCGGTGCGATGGTCCACAAATTCATTGTTTTGCACAATATTAAGCTCGTGCTTATAGCAAATGTTGGTAATCCGCGCGATAAGGCCTTTTTGATCGGGACAAATAGTACGCAGAACTTTACGTTGTAGTGATTGCATTGCCGGAAAAATCCTGTTGAGAGTGTTTGTTGTATCGATACTGTCAGGCATCACTGGCCGCAGCACTTTTTAAATTTTTTGCCTGAACCGCACGGGCAGGGATCATTTCGACCCAACTGCGGGCGGGTACCGTCAATATAATACCACTGACCGTTTTCTTTGATAAAACGAGAGCGTTCGATAATCGCCCCGGTTTTCCCTTGTTCGGAAAAGCGCGCGATAAAACTAACATACCCTGTATTTTCTGCGTCTGACCAGGTATGTTCAAAAATAGTCAGGCCGAGCCACCTGGTATTGGCAAATCCGGCGATGATATCATCGCGAAACGCGGCCGCATTGCAGGTTGGATGCCAGCTCTTAATTAAGTAATCTGCGTCTTTCATCACAAAAGCGCAGTAACGAGAGCGCATGAGATGTGACGGATCGGGTGCTACTCGTTCTCCGGACACAATACGACCACAACATAGGCTATACTCGTCAGCGCTACCACAGGGACAAGGCTGAGACACAATAATCTCCCTGAATATAAAAAACGGCGTTGAACGCCAGGGTGGCATTATGTTAACTGAGCAGTGGCGATGTTGCTACGTCTTGAAGCCAGGGGAAGTCGTTAAGTACGATGAGAAAAATGAAAATAGGGCTGGCGCTGGGATCTGGCGCAGCGAGAGGATGGTCTCATATTGGGGTCATCAAAGCCCTCAAGCAAACAGGCATTGATATTGATATCGTTGCGGGATGCTCAATAGGTTCACTGGTCGGCGCCGCGTATGCCTGTAATAAATTATCGGCGCTTGAACAGTGGGTATGTTCATTCCGCTACTGGGATGTTTTACGCCTGATGGATGTATCCTGGGGCAGAGGAGGGTTGCTTCGCGGCGAACGCGTATTTAATCACTATCGGGATATTATGCCCGTCACGGATTTTGACCATTGTTCAAGACGTTTTGGCGCGGTCGCGACGAATCTTAGCACGGGACGAGAGCTATGGTTTACTGAAGGCGATCTACACCTTGCCGTACGCGCGTCGTGCAGTATGCCAGGGCTGATGTCTCCGGTTGAACATAACGGTTACTGGCTGGTAGATGGCGCAGTCGTTAATCCGGTACCTGTTTCGTTAACCAGGGCGCTGGGGGCTGATATCGTTATTGCGGTAGATCTGCAACATGATGCCCACCTCATGCAGCAAGATTTGCTCTCTGTAAATGTCGGGAATATAAATGAAGAGAGCGATGATGCGCTGCCCTGGCATAAGCGTTTAAAAGAACGTTTCAGTAGCCTGACTTCACGCCGTGGCGTGAGTTCGCCTGGGGCAATGGAAATCATGACAACCTCCATTCAGGTGTTGGAAAATCGTCTTAAACGTAACCGTATGGCTGGCGATCCGCCTGATATTCTCATTCAACCATTCTGTCCGCAAATCTCTACGCTGGATTTTCATCGCGCCCATGCCGCTATTGCGGCGGGTCAGTTAGCCGTAGAGAAAAAGATGGACGAACTTATACCCTTGGTGCGTACCGACGTTTAATGTACCTTTTACGATCACTTAAGCAAATTCTGACAGGCGCAAGCGGCAATACCATGCCACTATTGATTAAAGCCAGTCAGGGGAGAGAACATGACGCAGCCATTGGTCGGAAAACAGATTCTTATTGTTGAAGACGAGCCTGTATTTCGCTCGCTTCTGGATTCGTGGTTTTCCTCTTTGGGAGCGACAACGGCATTGGCAGGCGACGGGGTGGATGCCCTGGAGTTGATGGGGCGTTTTACCCCTGATCTCATGATATGTGATATCGCTATGCCGAGAATGAACGGTCTCAAACTGGTAGAAAACTTACGTAATCGCGGAGACCAGACGCCTATTCTGGTTATTTCCGCAACAGAAAATATGGCGGATATCGCCAAAGCGTTACGCCTTGGGGTTGAAGATGTCTTGCTGAAGCCGGTAAAAGATCTCAACCGCTTGCGGGAAACCGTATTCGCTTGCTTATACCCTAATATGTTTAACTCGCGGGTTGAAGAAGAAGAACGCCTGTTTCGTGACTGGGATGCAATGGTGAGTAATCCGACCGCCGCAGCGCAATTGTTGCAGGAATTGCAGCCCCCGGTACAGCAGGTGATTTCTCATTGCCGCATTAATTACCGGCAGCTCGTCTCCGCCGATCAGCCTGGACTGGTGCTGGATATTGCGCCGCTATCTGATAACGAACTGGCATTTTATTGCCTGGATGTCACCCGGGCGGGTGATAACGGCGTGTTAGCCGCATTGTTGCTGCGAGCGCTATTTAACGGCTTATTGCAGGATCAGCTCGGCCAACAAAAGCACCGTTTACCGGAGTTAGGCGCGCTATTAAAACAGGTAAATCATCTGCTCAGACAAGCCAATTTACCTGGGCAATTCCCACTATTTGTCGGCTACTATCACAGTGAGCTCAAAAATTTGATTCTCGTCTCCGCCGGATTGAACGCCACCTTAAATACGGGCGCTCATCAGGTTCAAATTAGCAGCGGCGTGCCGCTAGGAACATTGGGTAACGCCTACCTTAACCAATTAAGCCAGCGTTGCGACTCATGGCAGTGTCAAATATGGGGCGCAGGAGGGCGTCTGCGATTGATGTTGTCTGCGGAATGACCAAACGGAAGAGTGAGCGGAAATTGCTTTACCGGCCTTTCCCGACGAGTGTTACTATCTGCGGCAGATTTATAAGTATTTGTCTTAATTATACCAATATAAGTCCTTTTTGGACCTGAGGCTTGTTCTGGTACTGATATACTGGAACACGATACAGATTAATGAACACGTTCAATACATGAACAGTCCAGGAGAATTTTAAATGGCTGCCCTTAATTCGAAAGTCAAAAAAGCCGTTATCCCGGTCGCGGGATTGGGAACCAGGATGCTGCCAGCGACCAAAGCTATCCCGAAAGAGATGCTGCCGCTGGTTGATAAGCCATTAATTCAGTACGTCGTGAACGAATGTATCGCTGCTGGCATTACTGAAATCGTGCTTGTTACGCACTCGTCTAAAAACTCTATTGAAAACCACTTTGATACCAGTTTTGAGCTGGAAGCGATGCTGGAAAAACGCGTTAAGCGTCAGCTTCTGGAAGAGGTCCAGTCTATTTGCCCTCCGCATGTCACTATTATGCAGGTACGTCAAGGGCTGGCAAAAGGCCTGGGCCATGCCGTATTGTGCGCGCATCCCGTTGTCGGAAACGAACCTGTCGCTGTTATTCTGCCAGACGTTATTCTTGACGAATATGAGTCCGACCTGTCTCAGGATAACCTGGCTGAAATGATCCGCCGTTTCGACGAAACCGGCAATAGCCAGATTATGGTTGAGCCAGTAGAAGATGTGACTGCATACGGCGTGGTCGATTGTAAAGGCGTTGAGCTGGCACCGGGCGAAAGTGTGCCGATGGTTGGCGTGGTTGAAAAACCAAAAGCGGATGTCGCGCCGTCTAACCTTGCGATTGTCGGGCGTTATGTGTTGAGCGCGGATATCTGGGCGTTGCTGGCGAAAACCCCTCCGGGCGCCGGGGATGAAATTCAGTTGACCGATGCTATCGATATGCTGATCGAAAAAGAAACGGTTGAAGCCTACCACATGAAGGGTAAAAGCCATGACTGTGGTAATAAGTTAGGATATATGCAGGCATTCGTTGAATATGGCATCCGTCATAATTCGCTGGGTGCTGAATTTAAAGCCTGGCTTGAAGAAGAAATGGGTATTAAGAAGTAACGATACGTTATAAATTTTTTAACAGAAGCGCTGGTAAATCCGGCGCTTTTTTTATGCCTGGGGTTGTCAGCGGAGAACTCAGGCAAAAAAAATCCCGCCAGCGGCGGGATTTTAAGCATCCAGGAAGTAAATTATTCCTTGATCAGGAAATCTTCCAGTTGCTTACCTTGTTCTTCCATTGCTTTTTTGATTACAGCCGGTGTACGACCCTGGCCAGTCCAGGTTTTAGTTTCACCGTTTTCGTCAACATAGCTATATTTAGCCGGACGAGCTGCGCGTTTAGCTTTGGTGCCGGATTTAGCGGCAGCCATGCTATTCAGCAGTTCATTCGGGTCAATGCCGTCGGCAATTAACATTTCACGATACTGTTGCAGTTTACGAGTGCGTTCTTCCACTTCAGCAGCAGCAGCGCTTTCTTCTTCACGACGCTCATTAACGACAACTTCTAATTTTTCCAGCATTTCTTCAAGCGTTTCCAGAGTACATTCTCTTGCCTGCGCACGAAGAGTACGGATGTTGTTCAGAATTTTAAGTGCTTCGCTCATTGTAGTAATCTCAAACTTATATTGGGGTGGTTTGTTGAGCTAATAATAGAGCGATAAATTCAGTTGTGCAATAGCCAGGAATGTAAGGAATTCAAAATTACGCTTTATTAAGCACACGTTTTAATTATCTCAACTTAAATTTTCCTTGAGGCGCCGCACAAAAAAGAGCTTATTGGCAGGGGGGATACTCACCGTTTGTCGCTAAAAATTTAGGAGTCAGGTCACATTTTATCATGATGAAATACGATCTCATTGCTGAGATATCAATCTCTTGTATTAGCTTTCCTTACAAGAAAACCCTATTACTTTGCACCGGGTATGAGTAACGGTAACAATAAGTACAAGGTTTTCATATTGGCGGGTGATGATAAGCATTGTTGATGAATTTTAACGGCATAATTTGTGAAGGAATGTGTATATACCCTTCATACTTCAAGTTGCTTATGTGTTGGCTACGCTCGCTCACCCCAGTCACATAGTTATCTATGCTCCTGGGGACTCACTCCCTTGCCGCCTTTAAGCAACTCGAATTATTTTGGGTATAGTGAGCGATGTTTGTACAATTCTTAATACTCACCGGAGCGCGAGCCGCGCCGTCGCGTCGGTAAATTATGGTACAATCCCGCCAATCTTTATTTCACTCAGGTGAGGTCCTGCGACCAATGGCACAGCTATATTTCTACTATTCGGCAATGAATGCGGGTAAGTCGACTGCACTGCTGCAATCTTCATACAATTATCAGGAACGCGGGATGCGTACCGTCGTATATACGGCGGAAATCGACGATCGTTTCGGCGCAGGCAAAGTCAGCTCTCGTATCGGTTTGTCGTCGCCGGCAAAATTGTTTAACCAAAATACATCCTTGTTTGAAGAGATTCGTGCCGAGAGCGCGCGGCAGACAATACATTGCGTGTTAGTCGACGAAAGCCAGTTTTTGACTCGCCAGCAGGTTTATCAATTATCCGAGGTTGTCGACAAATTAGATATTCCAGTACTCTGCTATGGGCTACGAACAGACTTTCGTGGGGAGCTCTTTGTCGGCAGCCAATACTTGCTGGCATGGTCAGATAAGCTGGTGGAATTAAAAACTATCTGTTTCTGCGGTCGTAAAGCCAGTATGGTTCTGCGACTTGATCAGGACGGCAGGCCTTATAACGAAGGCGAACAGGTGGTTATTGGCGGGAATGAACGCTACGT
The DNA here is from genome assembly GCF_026247685.1 of Salmonella sp. 2018103. Taxonomy (NCBI): domain Bacteria; kingdom Pseudomonadati; phylum Pseudomonadota; class Gammaproteobacteria; order Enterobacterales; family Enterobacteriaceae; genus Salmonella; species Salmonella sp. 2018103. The sequence continues at coordinate 2,479,614 of NZ_CP111029.1, read as the reverse complement.
TTCAGTTTGCCGTAAGCATTATAAGGACGCGCTGGAGGAGGGCTCACTGACGGCGATTCAGGAGCGTCATCGGCACATATGATACTGAGGTAAAGATCGGCTTATAAAACGCCCTGTAGCGCTTTGGAGGTCATTATTCAGGCCTCCTGACGAAGGGCGTGCCGTGAGCGCGTAGGTCAGATGGTAAGCATAGCGCCTTCAGGCATCAGATAAACAGGTAAAATAAAAAAAACGGCCTCAATTGAGGCCGTTATTGTCATGCTAAAGCAGATAACGAATTAAGCGGATTTTTTCGCTTTTTTCTCTGCTTTCGGTGTGGCAACGACGTCTTTCTTCGCTGCAACTTCACCTTCGGTGAAATCACGACCGTAGTAGGTATCCAGCAGAATCTGTTTCAGTTCGGAGATCAGCGGATAACGCGGGTTAGCGCCGGTGCACTGGTCATCGAAGGCATCTTCAGACAGTTTGTCAACGTGTGCCAGGAAGTCAGCTTCCTGTACGCCTGCTTCACGGATAGACTTAGGAATACCCAGCTCAGCTTTAATGCTTTCCAGCCATGCCAGCAGTTTTTCAATCTTAGCGGCGGTACGGTCGCCCGGCGCGCTCAGGCCCAGGTGGTCAGCAATTTCAGCGTAACGGCGGCGTGCCTGCGGACGATCGTACTGGCTGAAAGCGGTCTGCTTGGTCGGGTTGTCATTCGCGTTGTAGCGGATAACGTTACAAATCAGCAGGGCGTTCGCCAGACCGTGCGGAATGTGGAACTGAGAGCCCAGTTTGTGCGCCATGGAGTGACATACACCGAGGAAGGCGTTGGCAAACGCGATACCGGCGATAGTCGCTGCACTGTGAACACGTTCACGCGCAACCGGGTTTTTAGACCCTTCGTGGTAAGACGCCGGCAGGTTTTCTTTCAGCAGTTTCAGAGCCTGCAGAGCCTGACCGTCAGAGAACTCAGAAGCCAGTACGGAAACGTAAGCTTCCAGGGCGTGAGTCACCGCATCCAGACCACCGAACGCACACAGGGACTTCGGCATATCCATCACCAGGTTGGCGTCGACAATCGCCATATCCGGGGTCAGGGCATAGTCAGCCAGCGGATATTTCTGACCGGTTGCATCGTCGGTCACAACCGCAAACGGTGTGACTTCAGAACCGGTACCGGAAGTGGTGGTGACGGCGATCATTTTCGCTTTCACGCCCATTTTCGGGAACTTGTAGATACGTTTACGGATGTCCATAAAGCGCAGCGCCAGTTCTTCGAAGTGAGTTTCCGGATGTTCGTACATGACCCACATGATTTTCGCGGCGTCCATCGGGGAACCGCCGCCCAGCGCGATGATCACGTCTGGTTTGAAAGAGTTAGCCAGCTCAGCGCCTTTGCGAACAACGGAAAGCGTCGGGTCGGCTTCAACTTCGAAGAAGACTTCGGTTTCAACGCCAGCCGCTTTCAGCACAGAGGTGATCTGGTCTGCATAGCCGTTGTTGAACAGGAAGCGGTCAGTCACGATGAGCGCACGTTTGTGGCCATCAGTAATCACTTCATCCAGCGCGATGGGCAGAGAGCCACGGCGGAAGTAGATAGATTTCGGAAGTTTGTGCCACAACATGTTTTCAGCTCGCTTAGCAACGGTTTTCTTGTTGATCAGGTGTTTCGGACCAACGTTTTCAGAGATGGAGTTACCACCCCAGGAACCACAACCCAACGTCAGGGAAGGTGCGAGTTTGAAGTTGTACAGATCACCGATACCACCCTGAGAGGCCGGGGTGTTGATCAGGATACGCGCAGTTTTCATCATCTGACCGAAGTAAGCAACGCGTTCTGGCTGGTTATCCTGGTCAGTGTACAGGCAGGAGGTGTGACCGATACCGCCCATAGCGACCAGTTTTTCTGCTTTTTCTACCGCTTCTTCGAAATCTTTCGCACGATACATCGCCAGAGTCGGAGACAGTTTTTCGTGTGCGAACGGTTCGCTTTCATCAACGACTGTAACTTCACCGATCAGAATCTTGGTGGTTTCTGGTACGGAGAAGCCTGCCAGTTCAGCGATTTTGTAGGCTGGCTGACCGACGATAGCGGCGTTCAGAGCGCCATTTTTCAGGATAACGTTTTGAACCGCTTTCAGCTCCTGGCCCTGCAGCATGTAGCCGCCGTGGCTGGCGAAACGTTCGCGAACGGCATCATAGACGGAATCAACAACGACAACAGACTGTTCAGAAGCACAGATTACGCCGTTATCGAAGGTTTTAGACATCAGAACAGACGCCACAGCGCGTTTGATATCAGCGGTTTCATCAATGACAACCGGGGTGTTGCCTGCGCCTACGCCGATAGCAGGTTTACCGGAGCTGTATGCTGCTTTAACCATGCCTGGACCGCCCGTCGCAAGGATCAGGTTAATATCCGGGTGGTGCATCAGCGCATTAGACAGTTCTACGGAAGGTTGATCGATCCAGCCAATCAGATCTTTCGGCGCGCCGGCAGCGATAGCCGCTTGCAGAACGATGTCTGCCGCTTTGTTGGTTGCTTCTTTAGCGCGCGGATGCGGAGAAAAGATGATGGCGTTACGGGTCTTCAGGCTAATCAGCGATTTGAAGATCGCGGTAGAGGTCGGGTTAGTGGTTGGAACGATACCGCAAATAATGCCGATAGGTTCAGCAATGGTGATGGTCCCGAAGGTGTCGTCTTCAGACAGCACGCCGCAGGTTTTTTCATCTTTATAGGCATTGTAAATATATTCAGAAGCGAAGTGGTTTTTAATCACTTTGTCTTCCACGATACCCATACCGGATTCGGCGACGGCCATTTTGGCCAGCGGAATGCGGGCATCAGCGGCTGCCAGAGCGGCGGCGCGGAAGATTTTGTCGACCTGTTCTTGAGTGAAACTGGCATATTCACGCTGGGCTTTTTTTACACGCTCTACGAGTGCGTTAAGTTCAGCGACATTAGTAACAGCCATAATGCTCTCCTGATAATGTTAAACTTTTTTAGTAAATCATCTGCGCGATACGTGAGTATAGACAGATCGACGATACTTTGTATAAATGCCTGAAATTCAGGTGGTTACTTAACGTCCGTTTCGCTCTGATTTACTAAAAGAGCTTCTGCGTTAGTATCATTTAACTCTAACGCGTTACGTCCAGGTGGCGTAAGCAAGATTACTCACTTCTGAGTAGCGATTGTGTGATCTAAATCAAGATTACGCAAAGCTGACACCTTTCAGCAGGCCATTTTAGCCTTTTATGTAAATTGTTAAGAAATCGTTGTCATGAAGAGTGAGTGGATTAGCATAACGAGTACATATAAATAACAGCGATGAATGGATGAAATTAGGTGTAGATAAGAGGTGAACTATGCGAATAAAAGGCGTATCTTCTGCGCGTTTTGATCATTAACGAACATTGACTTCATCCGGCTAACGCTTCGGAGCTAACCGTGATTCAACCGCTTTTTGATTTTCCTGTTTACTTTAAGTTTTTTATCGGGCTCTTTGCGCTGGTTAACCCGGTGGGGATTATCCCCGTTTTCATCAGCATGACCAGCTACCAGACGGCCACGGCGCGTAATAAAACTAACCTCACCGCGAATCTGTCGGTTGCGATTATCTTGTGGAGTTCCTTATTCCTCGGCGATGGCATCCTGCAGCTGTTTGGTATTTCTATTGACTCGTTCAGAATTGCGGGCGGTATCCTGGTTGTCACCATTGCAATGTCGATGATCAGCGGGAAGCTGGGGGAAGATAAACAAAACAAGCAAGAAAAGTCAGAGACGGCCATACGCGAGAGCATTGGCGTTGTGCCGTTAGCGCTGCCGTTAATGGCGGGGCCAGGGGCGATTAGCTCCACTATCGTCTGGGGGACGCGTTATCACAGTATCGCGCATTTGCTTGGTTTTTCAGTTGCTATTGCGCTTTTTGCGCTTTGCTGCTGGGGCGTGTTCCGTATGGCGCCGTGGCTGGTTCGTTTGCTGGGGCAAACCGGTATCAACGTTATTACCCGAATCATGGGGTTGTTGTTAATGGCGCTCGGCATCGAATTTATTGTCACAGGAATAAAAGGCATTTTCCCCGGCTTGCTCAACTAAACTCCCACCTGTTGATTTACAGGCGGTGCCCTAAGGGAGCCGCCTTGTGACATTTCCAGTGACATTCCCACGTAACACTTCTTACTTTGATAAGCATTCAGCGTTTTAATGATAAAAAATACTAATATAATCTAACGATATTTATTTTTATTAATCAAACTATTATCAACATTACTGAGTCCGTGAGAAGCGGTAGGTCTGTTATTTTATTCACACCATACTCTGGGGCTTGATGAAGGATTATTGAAATGTTATTAGTTGTTTCAGCTCCATCGTAGATGAATGTGCTAAATAATGAGCATTTGTTAAATTTGTGTGTGTTTTCTGGCGCAGGTATATCCTACGATGTGACAGCGAGGTGGTTTTCTTTCAATTTATTGATTATAAATAATAAATTAAAGCTTTTTAACATTCTTTAACTGTTTTTCTGGGCAGGAAATTTTCCATAAAAGAGAATTGGTTAACAAAATTGTAAAATGAATTGGCGGTTCAGAAACGCATTTGATACTTTTCGGCCAAACATTTTGCAGAAGATTTCACATTGTTGATAACTATTTTCATTTACATGGTTGTCAGAAATAACGTGCGACGTGGGCAGGTACGTCGTATACCGAATCGACGAAAGGCGATCGAACGAATCGTCAGAATAAATAAAGTCGGTGATAGCAAAAGCAGTGACAGACCTGGCAGTACACCACCAGTGCTGTACAGGAGCCCTGACGGGATTAAACAGGCTGGTAAAAACCAGTAATTATAATGAGTGGAGTACAAACACAATGTCTAACATCACGAAAAAAAGTTTGATTGCAGCGGGAATACTCACTGCGCTCATCGCCGCCAGCGCCGCGACTGCGGCAGACGTGCCCGCCGGTGTTCAGTTAGCCGACAAGCAAACGTTGGTACGTAATAATGGATCAGAAGTGCAGTCTCTCGACCCGCATAAAATTGAAGGCGTGCCGGAATCGAACGTCAGCCGTGATCTCTTTGAAGGCTTATTAATTAGTGATGTCGAGGGGCATCCTTCACCGGGCGTCGCGGAAAAATGGGAAAATAAAGATTTTAAAGTCTGGACATTCCATCTACGTGAAAATGCGAAATGGTCAGATGGTACGCCTGTCACCGCCCATGATTTCGTTTATAGCTGGCAACGCCTGGCCGATCCTAATACGGCATCGCCGTACGCCAGCTATCTGCAATACGGTCATATCGCTAATATCGATGACATTATCGCCGGTAAAAAACCCGCCACCGATCTGGGGGTAAAAGCGCTTGATGATCACACCTTTGAAGTGACCTTAAGTGAGCCGGTGCCTTATTTCTACAAATTGTTGGTCCACCCTTCAGTGTCTCCTGTACCGAAATCAACGGTCGAAAAATTTGGCGATAAATGGACGCAACCAGCCAATATTGTCACTAACGGCGCTTATAAGTTAAAAAACTGGGTGGTGAACGAACGTATCGTGCTGGAGCGTAACCCGCAATACTGGGATAACGCCAAAACCGTTATCAATCAGGTAACTTATTTGCCTATCTCTTCGGAGGTGACGGATGTGAACCGCTACCGCAGCGGCGAGATCGATATGACTTATAACAATATGCCGATCGAATTATTCCAGAAACTGAAAAAAGAGATCCCGAATGAAGTCCGCGTAGACCCTTATTTGTGTACCTATTATTACGAAATTAATAATCAAAAAGCGCCGTTTAACGATGTCCGCGTGCGTACCGCGCTGAAACTGGCGTTAGATCGCGACATTATTGTTAATAAGGTTAAAAATCAGGGCGATTTACCCGCTTATAGCTACACGCCGCCGTATACCGATGGCGCAAAACTGGTAGAGCCTGAGTGGTTCAAATGGTCCCAGCAAAAGCGTAATGAAGAAGCGAAGAAATTGTTGGCTGAAGCCGGCTTTACGGCGGATAAGCCCTTAACATTCGACCTGCTGTATAACACCTCCGATCTGCATAAAAAACTGGCCATTGCCGTGGCGTCTATCTGGAAGAAAAATCTGGGTGTCAATGTGAATCTGGAGAATCAGGAATGGAAGACCTTCCTGGACACCCGTCATCAGGGCACCTTTGATGTCGCCAGAGCCGGGTGGTGCGCAGATTATAATGAACCGACCTCGTTCCTGAATACCATGTTGTCCGACAGTTCAAATAATACCGCGCATTATAAGAGCCCGGCGTTTGATAAGCTGATTGCCGACACGCTGAAAGTAGCGGACGATACGCAGCGCAGCGAACTCTACGCTAAAGCGGAGCAGCAGTTAGATAAAGACTCGGCTATTGTGCCGGTGTATTACTACGTTAACGCGCGCCTGGTGAAACCCTGGGTGGGCGGGTATACCGGTAAAGACCCGCTGGATAATATTTATGTGAAAAACTTATATATTATCAAACATTAATGGCAAGACATGGGACAACTGAGGTTGTCCCATGGTGTCTTTTTTCATCGCACTATAACGTTCCCTGGCGGATCTGTTTGTCACGTCCGGGAAGTAAAGGCACAGGCCAGAAGGTACGGGCAATGTTGAAATTTATTTTACGCCGCTGTCTGGAAGCGATTCCGACGCTGTTTATTCTTATTACCATCTCTTTCTTTATGATGCGCCTCGCGCCGGGGAGTCCTTTTACCGGCGAGCGCGCATTGCCGCCGGAAGTGCTGGCCAATATTGAAGCAAAATATCATCTGAACGATCCCATCATGACGCAGTACTTCAGCTACCTGAAGCAGCTGGCGCATGGCGATTTTGGACCATCGTTTAAATACAAAGATTACACGGTCAACGATCTGGTTGCCGCCAGCTTCCCCGTTTCGGCGAAACTTGGTGCCGCCGCTTTTTTACTGGCGGTCATTATTGGTGTCAGCGCTGGCGTGATTGCCGCGCTAAAGCAAAATACGCGATGGGATTATACGGTGATGGGATTTGCCATGACCGGCGTCGTTATCCCCAGTTTTGTGGTAGCGCCGCTACTGGTGATGGTCTTTGCGATAACCTTGCAATGGCTGCCTGGCGGCGGCTGGAACGGCGGGGCGTTAAAATTTATGATCCTGCCGATGGTCGCGCTTTCACTGGCCTATATTGCCAGCATCGCTCGTATTACGCGCGGCTCAATGATTGAAGTTCTGCATTCGAACTTTATTCGTACCGCGCGGGCAAAAGGATTACCGATGCGCAGAATCATCTTCCGCCATGCGTTAAAACCTGCGCTGCTGCCGGTTTTATCCTATATGGGGCCAGCCTTTGTCGGCATTATTACCGGCTCAATGGTGATTGAAACTATTTATGGCTTACCGGGCATTGGGCAGCTTTTCGTTAATGGCGCGCTCAACCGCGATTACTCGCTGGTGTTAAGTTTGACCATTTTAGTCGGCGCTCTGACCATATTGTTTAACGCCATTGTCGATGTGCTCTATGCCGTTATCGACCCGAAAATTCGCTATTGATACTGGAGCTCGCGATGATGTTAAGTAAGAAAAACAGCGAGACGCTGGAAAATTTCAGTGAAAAGCTGGAGGTGGAAGGTCGCAGCCTTTGGCAAGATGCCCGTCGGCGCTTTATGCATAACCGTGCGGCGGTGGCCAGTCTTATTGTCCTGTTTCTGATAGCCTTATTCGTGACAGTGGCTCCTATGCTGTCGCAATTTACCTATTTCGATACCGACTGGGGCATGATGTCCAGCGCGCCGGATATGGCGTCCGGTCACTATTTCGGCACTGACTCTTCCGGGCGCGATCTGTTGGTGCGCGTTGCCATCGGCGGGCGTATCTCATTGATGGTCGGGATTGCCGCCGCGCTGGTGGCGGTCATTGTTGGAACGCTGTATGGCTCGCTGTCCGGCTATCTGGGCGGCAAAATTGATTCTGTGATGATGCGGTTGTTGGAGATCCTCAACTCGTTCCCGTTTATGTTCTTTGTGATTTTGCTGGTGACGTTTTTTGGGCAGAACATTCTGTTGATTTTCGTCGCCATCGGCATGGTCTCCTGGCTTGATATGGCGCGTATCGTGCGTGGCCAAACCCTAAGTCTTAAACGTAAAGAGTTCATCGAAGCCGCGCAGGTGGGTGGTGTGTCGACCGCCAGCATTGTGATCCGCCATATTGTGCCTAACGTCCTGGGCGTAGTGGTAGTGTATGCATCGTTGCTGGTGCCCAGCATGATTCTGTTTGAGTCTTTCCTCAGTTTCCTGGGGCTTGGGACGCAGGAACCGTTAAGCAGTTGGGGAGCGTTGTTGAGCGATGGCGCAAATTCAATGGAAGTCTCACCGTGGCTGCTGCTGTTTCCGGCTGGCTTTCTCGTGGTGACGTTATTCTGTTTTAACTTTATTGGCGATGGCCTGCGTGATGCCCTCGACCCGAAAGATCGTTAAGGAGTACAGCCATGAGCTTATCAGAAACCGCAACTCAGGCGCCGCAATCGGCGAATGTACTGCTGGAGGTAAACGATCTTCGTGTTACGTTCGCTACGCCTGATGGTGATGTGACGGCGGTCAACGATCTGAACTTTACGCTTCGCGCTGGAGAAACGTTAGGTATTGTTGGCGAGTCTGGATCGGGGAAATCGCAAACGGCGTTCGCATTAATGGGACTGCTGGCGACGAATGGTCGAATCGGCGGTTCCGCGACCTTTAACGGACGTGAAATTCTTAATCTACCTGAGCGCGAACTGAATACGCTGCGCGCAGAACAGATTTCGATGATTTTTCAGGACCCGATGACCTCGCTAAATCCTTATATGCGCGTTGGGGAGCAGTTAATGGAAGTCCTGATGCTGCATAAAGGGATGAGCAAAGCGGAAGCTTTTGAAGAGTCCGTCAGAATGCTGGATGCCGTAAAAATGCCGGAAGCGCGCAAACGGATGAAAATGTATCCGCACGAATTTTCCGGCGGAATGCGTCAACGTGTGATGATTGCGATGGCGCTGTTGTGCAGGCCGAAACTGCTTATTGCCGATGAGCCTACCACCGCGCTTGATGTTACCGTGCAGGCGCAGATTATGACCTTGCTTAATGAGCTAAAGCGCGAATTTAATACCGCCATTATCATGATTACCCACGATCTGGGCGTGGTCGCGGGTATTTGCGATAAGGTCCTGGTAATGTATGCCGGGCGTACCATGGAATACGGTAAGGCGCGCGATGTCTTTTATCAGCCCGTTCATCCGTATTCGATAGGCCTGCTTAATGCGGTGCCGCGTCTGGATAGCGAGGGGGCGGAAATGCTGACGATTCCGGGCAATCCTCCCAATTTATTGCGTTTGCCTAAAGGTTGTCCATTCCAGCCGCGTTGTCCTCATGCGATGGAGATCTGCAATAATGCGCCGCCACTTGAAGCGTTCAGTCCTGGTCGCTTGCGCGCCTGTTTTAAACCGGTGGAGGAACTGCTATGAATGCTGTGATTGAACAACGTAAAGTTCTCCTCGAAATCGCCGATCTAAAAGTACATTTTGATATCAAAGAAGGGAAGCAGTGGTTCTGGCAACCGCCGAAAACTCTGAAAGCGGTGGACGGCGTTACGCTACGCCTGTATGAAGGCGAAACGCTGGGCGTGGTGGGGGAATCCGGCTGCGGCAAGTCGACGTTTGCGCGCGCCATTATTGGTCTGGTGAAGGCGACAGACGGTAAAGTCGCCTGGCTGGGAAAAGATCTGCTGGGCATGAAAGCGGATGAGTGGCGCGAGGTGCGCAGCGATATCCAGATGATTTTCCAGGACCCGCTGGCGTCACTCAACCCGCGAATGACGATTGGCGAAATTATCGCTGAACCGCTGCGCACTTATCATCCTAAACTTTCGCGCCAGGACGTGCGTGACCGCGTGAAAGCCATGATGCTGAAAGTGGGGCTGCTGCCGAATCTCATTAACCGTTATCCCCATGAATTTTCCGGGGGGCAGTGCCAGCGCATCGGTATCGCCCGGGCGTTGATCCTGGAACCTAAGCTTATTATTTGCGATGAGCCGGTGTCGGCGCTGGACGTTTCTATTCAGGCGCAGGTGGTGAATTTGCTCCAGCAGTTACAGCGAGAGATGGGGCTGTCGTTGATTTTTATTGCGCACGATCTGGCGGTCGTAAAGCACATATCCGATCGTGTCCTGGTGATGTATCTCGGTCATGCGGTAGAATTGGGCACCTATGATGAGGTGTACCATAACCCACTGCATCCTTATACCAAAGCGCTGATGTCGGCGGTACCGATTCCCGATCCCGATCTGGAGCGAAATAAGAAGATACAATTGCTGGAGGGCGAATTACCTTCGCCCATTAACCCGCCTTCCGGCTGCGTGTTCCGTACACGCTGTCCGCTAGCCGGGCCAGAATGCGCGCAAACGCGACCGGTGCTGGAAGGGAGTTTTCGCCATGCCGTTTCCTGCCTTAAAGTAGACCCGTTATAATCGCAAGGGCTGACAATTCGTCAGCCCTTCTTTTAGGTGAGGTTACCGTGTCACTTTCTTTGTCGTCGGTTCGCCGTCGTCTTTATCATAATCTGTTCGATTTGACTACGCGCTCAGGTCGCCGTTTTGAAGGGTTATGCGCGCTGTTTGCGCTGCTTAGCGTACTGGTCATTTTTGTTGAATCAGGCGTAGGAACGGAATATCACCTGACATTTGATGAATGGCATATTTTTGTCTGGCTGGAGCTCTGCGTTACCCTGATATTTACCGGTGAATACTTGCTCAGACTGTTTAGCTGGCCCGACCCGACAAAATACGTTTTTAGTTTTTGGGGATTTATTGATCTGGTGACGATTTTGCCGCTGTACGTCATGTGGCTGTGGCCGGAAATTAGCCTGAACTATATGTTTGCCTGGCGTGCTATGCGAGCGATTCGCGTGCTGCGTATTCTTAAACTGCTACGCTTTATGCCATCTCTGCGCGTATTCTGGAGCGCCATTATTAGCGCGCGTCATCAGCTTATTCTGTTCTATTCATTTATTGCGATCGTGATGATTATTTTCGGTGCCCTGATGTATCTTATTGAAGGACCGAAATATGGCTTCACGACGCTTAATGCCTCGGTGTATTGGGCGATAGTGACAGTCACAACCGTGGGGTATGGTGATATTACGCCGCATACGCCGCTGGGACGTATTGTCGCGTCGGTGCTTATTTTGATTGGTTATTCGGTGATTGCGATTCCTACAGGACTGATTACCACGCACATGAGCAGCGCGTTTCAAAAACGTCACTGGCAGCGAAAATGTCCGCAGTGCCAGCAAAGCCAGCATGAACATAGCGCGCAATATTGTAACCGATGCGGCAGTAAGCTACCGGATTAAACAGGCTTGCCGGAGGGCGCAATCAAACGCCATCCGGCCTGAACCGCTTATTCGCGCCAGAGAATATGGCACAGCTTGTGGTCCTTTTCCCGGCACAGCAGAACGCGGGCGAAAATGTCGTTAATTTCGCCGTCTTCGGTATCCGCCAGGCCAATCACCACCTCGGCAAAAAAGTCTGGATTCAGGTCAAAATCGACGTGCTCTTGCCAGTCTTCAGCGGGATCAAACAACTCCGCGCCACCGCGCTCCTCGAATTGCAAATTGAACAGAATGATATCAGCCGGATCAAGATTATCCGCCGCCAGCTCAAGAAAAATATCGTAAGCCTGCTCAAGCGTTTCGTCTTCAGTCAGGCGATTGTTCAGATCCATTTCCATAGTGACTACCTGTTTACTCATGTTGGTCACGTTTTACAGCAATGGACTAAAGAAGTAAAACAATCGCTCGGTAATACGCTGCCATAACGGACGTTTTACCCACAAACGCGCATCTAACAGGCGGGAGCGCGAAATATAATCGTCCTGTACCGCAGCCAGATCGGCGCCGAAACCCGTATCATCAATGACCAGCGTAATCTCGAAATTAAGCCACAGGCTACGCATGTCGAGATTCACGGTACCGACCAGGCTCAGTTCGCCATCGACCAGCACGCTTTTGGTATGCAACAGCCCGCCTTCGAACTGATAGATTTTCACGCCCGCCGCCAGTAACTCGCTGAAAAAGGCGCGACTGGCCCAGCCGACGAGCAGTGAATCATTTTTACGCGGCAGGATAATACTGACATCCACGCCGCGCTGCGCAGCGGTACAAATGGCGTGCAGCAGATCGTCGCTGGGGACGAAATATGGCGTGGTCATAATTAAATATTCGCGCGCAGCATAGGTGGCGGTTAATAGTGCCTGGTGAATGAGATCCTCCGGAAAACCAGGACCGGAAGCAATGGTATGAATGGTATGCCCGCTGGCCTGCTCAAACGGCATAATATTCACATCCGGCGGGGGAGGCAGAATGCGTTTACCCGTCTCAATTTCCCAATCGCAGGAGTAAACAATCCCCATTGCTGTCGCCACGGGGCCCTCCATCCGCGCCATTAAATCGACCCATTGCCCAACGCCGGCATCCTGTTTGAAAAAACGCGGGTCCACCATATTCATACTGCCGGTATAGGCGATGTAATTGTCAATCATCACCATTTTACGGTGCTGGCGAAGATCCATACGGCGTAAAAAGACGCGCATCAGATTCACCTTCAGCGCCTCTACGACTTCAATGCCAGCGTTACGCATCATGGCCGCCCAGGGGCTGCGGAAGAAAGCGACGCTACCCGCGGAATCCAGCATAAGCCGGCAGTGGATGCCGCGGCGGGCGGCGGCCATTAACGATTCAGCGACCTGATCCGCCATGCCGCCTGGCTGCCAGATGTAAAATACCATTTCGATATTATGCCGCGCCAGTTGGATATCGCGAATAAGCGCCTGCATGACATCATCGGAGTCGGTAAGCAATTGCAACTGGTTGCCTTTGACGCCCGCAATCCCCTGACGTCGTTCGCACAGCTTAAACAAGGACGATGCGACGCTACTGTTTTCTTGCGCGAAAATGTGTTTGCAGGCTTTGAGGTCATTCAACCATTTGGCGGTAGACGGCCACATGGCGCGGGCACGCTCGGCGCGACGTTTGCCTAAATGCAATTCGCCCACGGACAAATAGGCGATGATCCCGACCAGCGGAAGGATATAGATGATTAATAACCAGGCCATTGCGGAGGGAACTGCGCGCCGTTTCATTAGAATACGTAATGTGACGCCGGCAATGAGAACCCAGTATCCCAAAATGACCAGCCAACTCACCACGGTGTAGAAGGTTGTCATAACTTTAAAAATCCTTTAGAAAGCGTGTTGTTAAGAGTTTACGCGTCAGGATTCACATGGCAAATAAAAACACGGGAAAAGCGCTGGTCTGCATCCGGCGAGGGGGTATAATGGCGCTTCTGTTACAGTGAGAGTCGTAAACATGAAGCGTAGTAGAACGGAAGTGGGGCGCTGGCGAATGCTACGTCAGGCGAGCCGCCGTAAAGCGCGTTGGCTTGAAGGGCAATCACGCCGTAATATGCGTATCCATACCATCAGGAAATGCATCTTTAATCGTCAGCGTAATTCATTACTCTTTGCGATTCACGGTGTGTGAGCCAGAAAGGGCACCGTATGCGGTGCCCAACAGGCCATCCTTTTCAAAAGATCTTCTTATATGGTTTGACCGAAACCTGCGCATAGACGCCCGCTGCGACGTAGGGGTCCGCATCAGCCCAGGATTGCGCCGCTTCTAAAGATTCAAATTCAGCAATCACCGTTGACCCGGTAAATCCGGCTACCCCAGGATCGTTACTGTCCACTGCGGGCATCGGCCCGGCAGTTAATAATCGCCCTTCATCATGTAGAAGTTGCAGGCGCGCCAGATGCGCGGGCCGTACCGAGAGGCGTTTTTCAAGCGAGTTGGCATTATCCTGAGCGTAAATAACATACAGCACGGGTAGAGCTCCTTAATCGGCAAAAGTTGCTGATTACGTTATTGGAAAGGGCATTTAACTGCAATGTAAAGATACCGACTTTGTTAAACATGCACATTTTGTGTGGTGTTTTTGTGCGATATCATCTTTTAAATGCCGCTATCGGCAATGCCTTATTGAATATGATTGCTATTTGCATTTAAAATTCAGCTCTGGTTTTTCAACTGAAACGATTATGACTTCAATGACCCTTGATTTACCTCGTCGCTTTCCCTGGCCGACACTCCTTTCCGTAGGCATTCATGGTGCTGTAGTGGCAGGTTTGCTCTATACCTCGGTACATCAGGTTATTGAATTGCCTGCGCCAGCGCAGCCTATCACGGTGACAATGGTTTCACCCGCTGACCTGGAGCCGCCCCAGGCGGTTCAGCCGCCGCCGGAGCCAGTGGTTGAACCCGAACCGGAGCCAGAGCCGATCCCTGAACCGCCTAAAGAAGCGCCCGTGGTGATTGAGAAACCCAAACCTAAGCCAAAACCCAAGCCAAAACCGAAACCGGTGAAAAAGGTTGAAGAGCAGCCGAAGCGCGAAGTCAAACCGGCCGAGCCGCGTCCTGCCTCACCGTTTGAAAATAGCGCCCCGGCGCGGCCAACAAGCAGCACCGCGTCGGCGACCAGCAAGCCGGCGGTGAGCGTGCCCACTGGGCCTCGCGCTCTGAGCCGTAACCAGCCGCAGTATCCGGCGCGAGCACAGGCGTTACGTATTGAAGGCCGCGTAAAGGTGAAGTTTGACGTGACCTCTGCTGGGCGAGTGGAAAATGTACAGATTCTGTCCGCGCAGCCGGCCAATATGTTTGAGCGTGAAGTTAAGAATGCGATGCGCAAATGGCGCTATGAAGCAGGCAAGCCGGGTTCCGGGCTGGTGGTCAATATTATCTTCCGTCTGAACGGTACGGCGCAGATTGAGTAATCTCTGGCGCCGCCAGTAGGAATATACCATCACCTGCTGGCGGCGTAAGTATGTTACCTGACGGGCATACTTAACCCTGAACCGGGAGCGGGCGAGGTTTACCGTCCGGATCGACGGCAACATAAATAAACAGCGCCTCGGTGGCCTTGTAGCGCTGTCCAATCGGTTCTGACGCGACTTTTTTCACCCAGACTTCAATATTGATGCTAATAGACGTCGTACCGCGTTTAACGCAGCGCGCGTAGCAGCATACGACATCGCCAACCGCGACGGGGCGCAGAAATGTCATTCCTTCCACGCGTACGGTTACAACCCGACCGTGCGCGATCTCTTTGGCCAGTATCGCGCCGCCAATATCCATTTGCGACATCAGCCAGCCGCCAAAAATATCGCCGTTCGCATTGGTATCGGCAGGCATGGCCAATGTACGTAAAACCAGCTCGCCCTGAGGAGTATTATCCATTGTTGTCATTGTAAAACCGACTATCAGAAAAAATTACAGCCGCGATGCTACTATGAATTTTGTGTGGAGAATAGAGGGAATAAAGGTACTGACGGGAAAGCGCAGGGCGTAAAGGTGGAGAAAATATCGCCAGGCGTTCGCAGTCTGGCGATGATAAGTCACGGGAGGGTTATGATTTATCTTCCTGTGGCAGATGCCGGTAGATATAGACGCCGCTCAGCAGGGTAAAAATGAGCGTCAGCGCCGTGAGTCCAAAGACCTTAAAGTTGACCCAGATATTTTGCGGCAACCAGAAGGCGATATAAATGTTAGCCAGACCGCACGCAATAAAAAACAGCGCCCACGCCAGGTTCAGCTTTGACCAGACCTGCTGCGGCAACGCCAGTTCTTTACCTAACATACGTTGGATTAACGGTTTTTTCATCACCCACTGGCTTATTAACAGCGCGCCGGCGAACAGCGCATAAATAACCGTCACCTTCCATTTAATAAATTCATCGTTATGGAAGAAGAGCGTCAGACCGCCGAAGACGGCAACCAGAACAAAGGTAATCAGCGCCATCTTCTCTATTTTCCGATAACGCACCCAGCTATAAATCAGCACGATTGCCGTCGCGACAATCAGTGCGGAGGTCGCCGCATAGATGTCATAAAGTTTATAAAACGCAAAAAAGACAACCAGCGGTAAAAAATCCAGAAACTGCTTCATTCTTCGATTCCATCATCAACGAGCGTCGAATGCGCCGCGTAACGGCGCATTGCGGATTATTGGCGAATCAACATATACAGGCGGAATAAGTAGATAAGCAATACTGCGGAAATCAGATTGCTCAACGTATTCGCCAGTACAGCGCCTACATTTGGGGTCAGTACAGCGAAGCTGGGCGCGAACAGCAATAGCAATGTTTTAGCCAGTAACCAGCCTATCACCGCAGGCGCGACCAGTCTCATGTTAGCCCAGGCCAAACGCATACTGCTGCGCATTGCGGCAAACACGCCCATTTTCTCTTCAACCAACATCACTGGCGCAAGCGCCAGCACAATGGCCATAATAATCCCCGGAACGACAATCAGCATTATACCGATTTGCACTAACAGGGTAGTCAGAAAAATAAGAATAAACAGTTTAGGCAATGCAGGGGCGCTGGCGCCGATAGCGCGCAGCGCGCTAACCCGATGTCCCGCTGAAACTAATTGAATCATCAGGATGATACCGCCGGCCAGAATAGCGTTGCCGATAAGCCCGGAAAACGTCGAGGCGGCAGAGGCGCGCAACAGGATCTGCTGCTGCTCCGGCGTCATATTTTGTACCAGCTCAAACAGGCCAGCGCTGCCTGCCAGATGTTCTCCTTCACTGAGTTGCGCGATTTGCGCATCGCTGGGTGAAAAGGCATGACCTAAGACCACCGTGATAAATGCGCACAGCAACGAAACCAGCAAGATAGTAATAAATTGATTTCGGAAAAAATTTCCGGCGTCACGGTAAACGGACTTCGCCGTGATAGACATGCACTCTCCTTGAGTTTTGCAGGTGTTAATTTGCGGGCAATTGTACCCTGGATAACTCTACAGTGGCAGCATCAGCAGTTGTATGGAAAAGCATATCTTTGTAAAGCGGCGGTAATCCGTATCGCGCGCGGGCGCGATTGCACGCCTCATTCACTTCGCCTCCTTCGCCCGATATCGAAAATTCGCGACAGGTTGAAGGGCGGTTTTCATAAATAGCGCAACTGACGTTTTCACCCGGCGTGCCAATTAGCGCTTTACAGTGCGGCTGTTTTTGGTTGGTACCGGCCATACAACGTAAAAAAGGGGTAACGGGCTCGGTTAATGACGCCGGAACGCGTCCGCTGGCATCGTCGCCTTCAGCCCAATAAAAGGAGACACGAAAATAGGCACAACAGGCACCGCATGTCATGCATGGGTTAAGAACGCTCATGATTCACCTGCAAAAAACTCACGTATCAATAGATTACAACGGAAATTAATCTGTCCCGCAGTGTTCGCGAATCTTAACGCCACGCGCCATTGCGGGACATTGATTACCTTAGCCAGCCTTTATCGCCAGGGCAACAGAGCAGACAAATATTTGCATAACGTGAATATGTCAAAATTGATCTGAATTCCTATAACCAGGATTTTCAATACAAGTTCTAAATTAATCTGGATCAATAAATGTTAAATTATAAGAACAAATGTGATCTGTGTTAGATCACTTATTACTTCATTGTGGGTATATTCATCACGCTTTTATAACCATAACGATGGAGCGGGTATGAAAAAATTTACAGTGGCGGCACTGGCGTTAACAACTCTTCTCTCAGGCAGCGCGTTCGCGCACGAAGCCGGAGAATTCTTTATGCGTGCAGGTCCGGCAACCGTCAGACCTACAGAAGGGGCGGGTGGTACGCTGGGGCATTTAAACGGGTTTGATGTGAGTAATAACACGCAACTCGGCCTGACATTCACTTACATGGCGACGGACAATATCGGGGTTGAATTGCTGGCGGCCACGCCGTTCCGCCATAAGGTGGGTACGGGCGCGACGGGCGATATCGCCACGGTCCACCTGTTACCGCCAACGTTAATGGCGCAGTGGTACTTCGGCGATTCCAGCAGCAAAGTGCGTCCTTATGTCGGCGTAGGGGTGAACTACACCACCTTCTTCGATAACGACTTTAACGATAATGGTAAAAATGCCGGGCTGTCCGATCTGAGCTTTAAGGATTCCTGGGGCGCGGCAGGGCAAGTTGGGGTAGATTACCTGATTAACCGCGACTGGTTAATTGGCGCCTCTGTCTGGTACATGGATATTGATACTACCGCCAATTATAAAATGGGCGGTGTGCAGCAGCATGACAGCGTGCGTCTGGACCCATGGGTATTTATGTTCTCGGCAGGCTATCGTTTCTAATCGCATGATGTTGTGACGAAAAAAGACCCCGCCAGGCGGGGTCAAAAAAGGACATGACACACGGATTTTACTTGTCGGAACTCACTTGTCTTCTTTCGGTTCGCCGCAGCCTAGTTCTGCGCCAGTGAGAGGATCAACGGTGGGGTCCGATTTCGTTCTTTCTGCCATCGCTTTGAGCAGCGCCAACTGCTCGCGCGGCAATTTCACTGTCGCCAGGCCATCGCCGCCATCAACAGCAGGCATCGGTTCTGCGACATAGTTGAAGTTCTCATCGCTATTCCAGCTACCTCGCGGATCGTCGCCTTGCGACATGTTGTAGTACACGTCGGTATACTGTTCTACTGGCGGTAATTTACCCGGCGGGAAGTTGTTACGAATCGAATACAGCGCCTTTTCAAAAGAGAGCTGGTGCGCGACTTCACGGGTCATTAAGAAACTGAGCGTGTCTTTTACGCCAGGATCGTCGGTCAGATTAATCAGGCGTTCATAAATGATCTTCGCTCGCGCCTCTGCCGCGATGTTTGAGCGTAGATCGGCTGTGACTTCGCCGATAGTATCAATATAAGCCGCGGTCCACGGTACGCCGCCGGAGTTTGTCAACGCAGGGCCGCCGCCATACAGCAGAGAGGTGATATGGCTGTCATTACCATTCTGCGTCAGCGAGCGATAAAGTTCCGCTTCGCTTTCGGTGCCTTCCGCCAGCTCGCCTTTAGCGCCTTTATTAAGCATTCCTACCAGTGAGCCGATAATTTCCAGATGACTCAGCTCCTCGGTGGCGATGTCCATTAACATCTCTCTACGACCGGCATCATCATCGCTTAAACCTTGCGTGAAGTAGCGGCAGGCGGCCGCCAGTTCGCCCTGCGGGCCGCCAAACTGTTCCAGCAGCAGGTTCGCTAATCCAGGATTAGGTTCGCTCACTCGCACAGTATATTGAAGTTGTTTTACGTGTCGAAACATATTGCCTCCTGCTTATTATTTATTTTTTGGCTTCAACGCCATCTGCTTCAGATCGCAGTAAAAATTGTTCCGTTGTCTGCGGAATATGTTTGATAAGCCAGTCAGCCATTTGCATTTCTTCTTTCAGAATGGCTTCAATCGTCGGAATTGAGGCAGTGTCGCCAGCTTTTTTTGCCGCCGCCAGCAGGGAGGTATAACAAGCAATTTCGAACTGCTCGAAAACATAACCGCTAATTGAGCCTTTGACAATTTCATCGGAAGGGAACATGCCACCGATAGATTGCCCCATTGCTGCCATTTTACTCATGGAGTCTTTCAACACCGAACGAGAAATGCCATTACGGTCCAATACTTCTTCGAGCATGGTAATTTGATGTTTGGTTTCACTAATATGTTGTTCAATTCTGGCTTTTATATCAGGATAATTTTCAATACGGCTGGCCATAGATTCAAGCATCGATTCTGCCTGTTTTTCCATGGCATGGGCGTCACGAAGCCAGTCATGATAATGTTCAGTATAATTCATTTTACATTCCTCAATGCGTGATAATCTGCTCCGATAATAAAATCGGAATCATGCAAGCTGATAATTAAAAATATTATTTCGATTTGCGTTCAGCACTTTTATTAACATTGCTGACTGCTAAATCGGTAAGTTTTAAATCAGTTTGTTTTTCCTCGTCGAGGGTTTCTTTGAGCAGTTTTAATGCTTTGCTATAGCCGAGCTGCTCGGCCAGGGTGGCAAGCGTGCCGTAGCTGGCGATTTCGTAATGCTCGACTTTTTGCGCCGCGGCGATAAGCGCTGCATCGCGTACTTCGTTTTTCTCCGTACTTTCGATGACTTCATTGGCTTCTTCAATCAGCCCTTCCATAGCGACGCATTTCATTCTTTTCAGTTTAATGCCAGATTCAGATTCGACGATCTGATCAATACGTTCAATCTGACCCTGGGTTTCTTCAAGATGAGATTGAAAGGCCTGGCTTAATTTTTCATTGGACGTGGCTCTGGCTAGTTTAGAAAGAGCCTTGGTTAATTGTTTTTCTGCACTATAGGTATCTGAAAGTAGATGGATAAAAAGGTCTTCAACGGTTTTAATATTCATAAATCTAATTCTCCTGGGCAAAATACTGCGAGCCAGAAGACTCGCAGATTGCTTGATAAAAGCATGTGTTATATTTACATTACAGTAAATCAGGAATTATCGGATTTACGTCCGCCGTGACTATTCTGACCACCTTTTTTACCGGCTTCAGAAGCTCGTTGCGGATCGTTTTTGAAATTCCCGCCGCTATGCTGACCGCCTTTGCGGCCCGCTTCAGATGCTTTTTCACGATTCTCGGCGAAATTTCCTGAACCACCACGATGTTCGGCCATATTATTTCTCCTGTCTCGTTGCTTGCTGAAAAAAACGGTTTTAACCGTGTCGACACCCTATTAAAATTAGTTGGTTAAACCGATTAGTCAAATTGACGGAAATAGTTGTGATTTACCGCGTAAATAACGCACAAAAAATGGTTTAGGGATAATATATTCTATATTTTCTTTTAGAATAAGCGATTTAACAGAAAATGCTTTGCATTGCTATTAATAACAAGCGTCACTATCTGCGGCCATAGAAACGTTAATGCATTGTTTATTGACATTTCTTTACATAAAGGCGGGGGAAATTGACGTGAAAACGCTAAATTTTTCGGCGTGATTAGGAGTTTTCTTAGCAAAAATTGACTTCAGACTTTTTGAAAGCTGGACAGGGAATAACACCAAAAAGATTGATGATGTACGCCTGAATCGTGATTCTGGTTCGGCGCCAACCTCTCATTAAGCCGCCAGCGTTATGCTGACGGCTTAACCCGTTATGCGCGGCTGGCGGCTTTCATCGCTGAGACAAAGGACCTGAGCTCCGCCAACATCTGTTCGGGAGACGCGTGGTTTTTCTCGATAATGTTGACAATGGCTGAGCCGGAGATAGCGCCAGCCGCCCCGGCACGCACGGCCGCAGACACCTGTTCCGGCGAGGAGATACCGAAGCCCTGTAACGCAGGCGCGGCGTGGTACTCTTTAAGCTTCTCAATGAGATGATGCAACGGCAATGCGCCACGGTTTTCCGCGCCGGTGACGCCCGAACGCGAAAGCAGGTAGGTGTAACCGCGGCCGTAAGATGCGACCTGGCGCAGAAGATCGTCATCCGCATTTGGCGGGCAGATGAAGATCGGCGCGATATTATGCCGTAACGCCGCCTGGCGGAAGGGGGCCGATTCTTCAACCGGGACATCTGCGACCAGCACGGAATCTACGCCAACCTGTTCACAACGGGCATAGAACGCATCTATGCCGTTATTGAACACCAGATTCGCGTACATTAGCAGGCCAATCGGAATGGTCGGGTGTTTTTCACGAATCAGCGCCAGCATTTCAAAACACTGAGCCGGCGTGACGCCAGCGGCGAAGGCGCGTAAGTTCGCATTCTGGATAGTAGGGCCATCGGCCAGCGGATCGGAGAAGGGAACCCCCAGTTCCAGAGCGTCGGCGCCAGCGTCAATCAGTGTGTCGATAATTTTCAGTGACTGTTCAATGCCAGGGTCGCCCAGAGTCACGAAGGGGACAAAAGCGCCTTCCCGGCGATCGTTGAGCTGTGCAAATAAATTTTCGTAGCGTTCCATCAGATTTCCCCTCGCGCTTTCAGGATATCGTGTACGGTAAAGATGTCTTTATCTCCGCGGCCAGAGAGATTGACCACCAGCAGTTGCTCTTTTTCCGGCTGCTCGCGCATCATTTTCAGAGCGTGCGCCAACGCGTGGGAGGATTCCAGCGCCGGGATAATTCCCTCATGGCGGCACAACGTTTTGAAGGCTTCCAGCGCCTCATCATCGGTAATGGAGACATAATCCGCGCGTCCGATGCTGTTCAGGTACGCATGTTGCGGCCCAACGGACGGGAAATCGAGCCCGGCGGAAATGGAATAGGACTCTTCAATTTGCCCGTCCGCTGTTTGCATCATCGGCGCTTTCATCCCGAAATAGATGCCAACGCGACCATGTTTAAGCGGCGCGCCATGCTCGCCGGTTTCAATACCGTGACCGCCAGGTTCAACGCCTATTAGCCCGACGCTGGTATCATTAATAAAATCCGCAAACATCCCGATAGCGTTTGAGCCGCCACCGACGCAAGCGATAACGGCATCTGGCAGACGGCCCTCTTTGTCGAGGATTTGCGCTTTCGTCTCTTCGCCAATCATGCGTTGGAACTCGCGAACGATGGTGGGATAGGGATGCGGTCCCGCTGCCGTGCCGAGCATATAGTGCGCGGTTTCGTAACTACCGGACCAGTCGCGCAGCGCCTCGTTACAGGCATCTTTTAGCGTAGCGGAGCCGCTATGAACCGGGATGACCTCAGCGCCCATCAGACGCATACGGAAGACGTTCGGCGACTGGCGCTCAACGTCTTTAGCGCCCATATAGATACGGCATTTCAGACCCAGCAGGGCGCTGGCGAGCGCAGAGGCGACGCCGTGCTGACCGGCGCCGGTTTCAGCGATAATCTCGCTTTTACCCATCCGTTTGGCCAGCAGCGCCTGACCCAGTACCTGATTGGTTTTGTGCGCGCCGCCGTGCAGTAAATCTTCGCGCTTTAAATACAACGTGGTACGCGTACCGGCGGTAATGTTCTGGCATTTCGTCAGCGCGGTGGGGCGTCCCGCGTAGTTTTTTAGCAGATCGGCGAATTGCGCCTGAAATTCAGGATCTTTTTGCGCGCTGACGAAGGCCTCTTCAAGCTGGTTCAGCGCAGGCATCAGGATCTGCGGCACATACATGCCGCCGAATTCACCAAAGTAGGGGTTGAGAAGTGTTGTCATGTTTTTTCCTTAATATGCGCGCAGTGTCTGAAAAACCGAGGCCAGAAGACGAGCATCTTTGATGCCCGGCTGTGACTCCACACCTGAATTAAAATCGAGACCGGCACAGCCGACTTGCGCCGCCTGGACGCAGTTATCGGCCGCCAGCCCGCCCGCCAGTAACACATTATCCAGCGGTTGCCCCTGTAGCAGTGACCAGTCGAAGCGCTGCCCGCTGCCGCCTTGCCCATTGTCGAAAATGTATTTATCGACATGGTGGTAATCGCGTGCGGGAAGGGCATCGCTAACGCTCAGCGCCTTCCAGATTTGCACCTGTTTGGGCAACGCCTCGCGCAGCGCGTTGACATACGCCTGGTCTTCGCTGCCATGTAGCTGTACGGCAGAAAGCGGCAGGACGGCAGCTTTCTGGCAAACATCGGCGATATCAGCGTCCTGGAAAACGCCGACATACTGCAATGGCGCGGCGCTTATCACTTCTCGCGCCTGCTCAACGCTCACCGCGCGCGGAGATGAGGGTACAAAAATCAACCCGCCATATATTGCGCCAGCGTCACAGGCAGCTTTAGCGTCCTGGGCGCGGGTCAGGCCGCAGACTTTATTCTCGCCAAGCAGCACGCGACGGACGGCGGCGTTAAGATCGTCATGCGCCATTAACGCGGAGCCAATTAAAAAACCGTTGGCGAAGTGGCTCAGTTCGCGTACCTGACCATAGGTGTTAATCCCGGACTCGCTGATGACAGTCACGCCGTGGCCCAGTTTTGGCGCCAGCTGGCGGGTGCGATTCAAATCAATCGACAGATCGCGCAGATCGCGATTGTTGATACCTACCACTTTTGCGCCTAACGCTATCGCGCGCTCCCGTTCTTCGTCATTACTGACCTCCGTGAGCACGCCCATTTTCAGACTGTGCGCGACGGCGGAGAGTTGGCGATACTGTTCGTCATCTAGAACCGAGAGCATCAGTAAACAGGCATCGGCCTGATAGTAACGGGCAAGGTAGATCTGATAGGGATCGATAATAAAATCCTTACACAGAATCGGCTGCGGCGCGCTTTGGCTAACGACCGGCAGAAAATCGAAGCTCCCCTGAAAATATTTTTCGTCGGTGAGCACCGAGATTGCCGAGGCGTAATGTTGATAAATACTGGCAATACGCGCCGGATCGAAATCATCGCGAATCACGCCTTTTGATGGCGATGCTTTCTTACACTCCAGAATAAAGGCGGTACGCGCGCCCTGGAGCGCATCATAAAAATGGCGTGTACTTGGCTGGATCTCATTTTGAAAACTGGCCAGCGGCTGTTGCTGTTTGCGGGCTTCTACCCAAATCGCCTTGTCTGCGACGATTTTCGCTAAAACGGTTTGCATTATTTACCCTCTTGCCGCCAGTGCGGTGACTCTGTCATATGCGGTGCCGTTGCGCAGAACATCAAGCACGGCTTGCGCGTTGGCTTTGAGATCTTCCTGACCATGCAGACGCATCAGCATCGCCACGTTGGCGGCGACGGCGGCCTCATGCGCGGCATCGCCTTTACCTTGTAATAACCGCGTCAGAATGTCACGGTTTTCTTCCGGCGTGCCGCCAGCCAACTGATCCTGATGGTAAGGCGTCAGGCCAAAATCCTCCGCCGTAAGTTGATAGCTTTTAATTTCGCCGTCATGCAGCTCCGCGACAATCGTCGGCGCATGGAGCGAAACCTCATCCATGCCGCCGCTATGTACTACCGCCGCGCGCTGATAGCCCAGTACCCTTAAGGTTTCCGCAATCGGCAGCACCAGTTCCGGACTATAGACGCCAATCAATGCCAGCGGCGGATGCGCCGGGTTGATCAGCGGGCCGAGTACGTTGAACAGGGTTCGCGTTTTTAACTGTTGGCGAACCGGCATCGCGTGACGGAATCCGGTGTGATATTTCGGCGCGAACAGGAAACAGACGCCCAGTTCATCTAACGCCTGACGTGATTTATCGGCGTTCATATCCAGATTAATACCGAATGCCGCCAGCAGATCGGATGACCCCGATTTGCTGGACACGCTGCGGTTGCCGTGTTTCGCCACTTTCAGTCCACAGGCCGCCGCGACAAAGGCGCTGGCGGTAGAGATATTGATACTGTTACTGCCATCGCCGCCGGTACCAACGATATCCGCAAACAGATACTCCGGGCGCGGGAACGGGGCGGCATTTTCCAGCAACGCAGTGGCGGCGCCGGCAATTTCATTGGGATGCTCGCCGCGAATTTTCATGCTCACCAGCGCGGCAGCGAGCTGTTCAGGCTTAAGTTCGCCGCGGACGACCGCCGAAAACAACTGATGGCTCTCTTGTTGCGTCAGAGTTTGCGCCTGATAGAGTTTCTCCAGAATCGGCTGTAGGGTGTTGGTCGGCTCCAGCTTTTGCTGCGCCCAGGCTAATGTTTGCTCCAGTAGACGCGCGCCCTGCGTCGTCAGGATGGACTCAGGATGAAATTGAAAACCGCAAACGCGATCCGCATCATGACGTACCGCCATCACCATGCCGTTGAAATGGGCGTTAATGGTTAGCCCGGCAGGAACATTACTGCCGACCAGCGAATGATAACGCGCGACCGGTAGCGGATTCGCCAGCCCGGCGAACATCGCCTGACCGTCATGCTCAATGCTGGAGGCTTTGCCATGCAGGATTTCTCCCGCCTGACCGACATAACCGCCGTAAGCTTCGACAATCGCCTGATGCCCCAGACAAATGCCGATGATCGGTAACTTGCCGCGTAGTCGGGTCAGCAGCTCCGGCATACAGCCTGCCTCGCTGGGAACGCCCGGACCGGGGGAGAGCATTAGCACCGGATTTTTCATTGTCGCCAGGCGATCGATAAGCGTCTGCGCCGGAATATGGTTACGGTAAATCACCACGTTATGACCGTTGGTCCGTAGCTGATCTGCCAGGTTCCAGGTAAACGAGTCGATGTTATCGAGCAGCAGAATATCAGCCATCAGAAGGTCTCCTGTGCATGATGCGCGGTGGCGATAGCACGCAATACGGCGCGCGCTTTATTACGGGTTTCATCGGCTTCAGACTGCGGAACAGAGTCCAGCACGATTCCGGCGCCCGCCTGTACGGTGGCGATACCGTTCTCCACCAGCGCGGAGCGGATAACAATACAGGTGTCCAGATCGCCGTGGGCGGTGAAGTAACCGACAGCGCCGCCATAGCTGCCGCGGCGCTGTCCTTCCGCATCGGCAATCAACTGCATGGCGCGTACTTTCGGCGCGCCGCTCAGGGTGCCCATGTTCATGCAGGCGCGATAGGCGTGCAGCGCGTCGAGATCGTGACGCAGTTCGCCCACCACCCGGGAAACCAGATGCATCACGTACGAATAGCGGTCAACTTTTGTCAGATCGGCAACGTAGCGACTGCCCGGCGTACAGATGCGCGCCAGGTCATTGCGCGCCAGATCGACCAGCATCAGATGTTCGGAAAGCTCTTTATGGTCGGTACGCATGTCCAGCTCAATACGGCTGTCGAGATCTCTGTCCAGCGTACCATCGGCGCGGCGACCGCGTGGACGGGTACCCGCGATGGGGTAAATTTCAATCTGACGGCTGGTGGCGTCATATTTCAGCGAGCTTTCCGGCGACGCGCCGAAAAGCGTGAAATCATTATCCTGCATAAAGAACATATACGGGCTGGGGTTGCTCTTTTTCAGCACGTAGTAGGCAGCCAACGGCGACGGGCAGGGCAGTGAAAAGCGGCGCGACGGCACCACCTGAAATATCTCCCCCGCGCGGATGGCTTTTTGCAACTGGCGTACCACCGCGCCGAACGCGTCATCGCTTTGATTGCATTCGCAGCGCATGTCCGGCACCTGCGTCACCGGCAACGGCGGCGCAGGCTGGGTTAACTGTTGGCTAAGGTACGCCAGGCGGGCGTTCAGACGCTGTTTTTCCCGGTCGCTGGCGGTGAACAGACTGGCCTGAATACGGGTGCTTTTTTTCTGATGATCTATCACCATCAGCGTTTCCGCTAAATAAAAGCAGTAGTCCGGGCAGTTATTGCCAGCCTCAAGGTGTGGCAGTGCTTCAAAGCCAGCGACCAGGTCGTAGGCAAACAGACCGCCGAAAAACATAGCCTCCCGCTCTTGCGTCGGTATGTTCACCACTCCCTGTAACAGGCGGAACGCATCAAATACCGACAGAGAGCATAAACGGGCGTCTTCATCTAATAATGGGCTGACGGGCGAAAAGCGTAGAATGCGACCGGCAGGCAGGACCTCGTTCTCCACGCCAGCGGGCAGGGCGGTATCCAGTAGCGGCAATAACGAGGCGCCATTATCAGATAACGCCTGAATAGTGACAGTGTCACCTAAAGCGGTAATGCGCAGCGCGCTATCTACCAGCAGCAGGCTTTTTAAATCGTCTTTACTGTCGATATCTGCGGATTCCAGCAGCAGCGTTGCCGGGCGATCGCCGCAGACCTGATGAAAAAGCGCCGTTGGGTTTTCCCGGTAGGCGGCATCGCAGGTCAACAGTTCGAGCGTGGGTTTTGGTGTTTGCATGGTTATTCTCATTATTTTGTTCAAAAAAAAGCCCGCTTAACAGGCGGGCCGGGTATCGTTTGGCTGATTACAGCTGTTCATACACCGCCCGCTATCAGGAAGTGCGCCACCAACCGTGTAATGCAAATGTCGCTGCCATTTTAGATACCCTCTTCATGTGAACTTTCGTACTAGTTAACTAGTTCGATGGAATAATGTCAACACCTATTTCAGTATATTTGCCGGAACCGTTATGATGTACATGACATACCTTTATCTCTATGGGAGCCGCCTTGAGCGACACGAATTACGCAGTGATTTACGATCTGCACAGTCATACCACGGCGTCCGATGGACTGTTGACGCCAGAAACATTAGTACACCGTGCGGTAGAGATGCGAGTCGGCACGCTGGCGATTACCGATCATGACACCACAGCCGCGATTCCTGCGGCAAGAGAAGAAATTTCACGTTCCGGGCTGGCCCTGAATCTTATTCCCGGCGTGGAGATTTCAACGGTCTGGGAGAATCATGAGATTCACATTGTGGGTCTGAATATTGATATTGCGCACCCGGCAATGCGCGATTTTCTGGCGCAGCAGACACAGCGGCGTCAGGCACGCGGTCGGCTCATTGCGGAGCGTCTGGAGAAAGCCCATATTCCCGGCGCGTGGGAAGGGGCATTGAGACTGGCCAATGGCGGCGCGGTGACGCGCGGCCACTTCGCCCGCTTTCTGGTGGAGTGCGGCAAAGCCGCGACCATGGCGGATGTTTTTAAAAAATATCTCGCGCGTGGGAAAACCGGTTACGTTCCGCCGCAGTGGTGTACAATAGAACAAGCTATTGATGTCATTCATCATTCTGGCGGTAAGGCGGTGTTGGCCCATCCGGGACGCTACGACCTTAGCGCTAAGTGGCTGAAAAGATTAGTGGCGCATTTTGCCGACCATCACGGCGACGCGATGGAAGTGGCGCAGTGCCAACAATCGCCCAATGAACGCACCCAACTGGCGACGCTTGCGCGCCAGCATCATTTATGGGCATCGCTTGGATCTGATTTCCATCAGCCCTGCCCGTGGATTGAGTTGGGGCGTAAACTCTGGCTGCCCGCTGGCGTTGAAGGCGTATGGCAGACATGGGAACAGCCGCAAATATCACAGTGAGGGAAGTATGAGCCAGTTTTTTTATATCCATCCGGATAACCCACAGCAACGGCTGATTAATCAGGCCGTCGACATTGTGCGTAAAGGCGGTGTTATTGTTTATCCAACCGATTCCGGCTATGCCCTTGGTTGTAAAATTGAAGACAAAGGCGCAATGGAGCGCATTTGCCGCATCCGTCATCTGCCGGACGGCCACAACTTCACGCTGATGTGCCGCGATTTGTCCGAGTTGTCGACCTATTCCTACGTCGACAACGTGGCGTTTCGTCTGATGAAAAACAATACGCCGGGTAATTACACCTTTATCCTGAAGGGGACAAAAGAGGTGCCGCGCCGTCTGTTGCAGGAAAAGCGTAAAACCATCGGCCTGCGCGTACCGTCAAACCCGATTGCGCTGGCGTTATTGGATACGCTGGGCGAACCAATGCTCTCGACGTCGTTGATGCTGCCTGGCAGCGATTTTACCGAGTCGGACCCGGAGGAGATTAAAGATCGGCTGGAGAAGCAGGTGGATCTGATCATCCACGGCGGTTACCTCGGTCAACAGCCTACCACGGTAATCGATTTGACCAATGACTCCCCGGTGGTGCTGCGCGAAGGCGTCGGCGACGTTACACCTTTCTTATAAGGGCGTAAGTCTGTATACTACGCGGCCTTAAAATGGCGCGGCAACGCGCCGTTCATTCTCCTGTTCGACGCCTGTGAAGGCGACACCTGAAGGAAGCTCTATGAGCGAAAAGTTACAAAAAGTGCTGGCGCGCGCTGGCCACGGCTCTCGCCGTGAAATCGAATCCATTATTGAAGCGGGACGTGTCAGCGTTGACGGTAAAATCGCCACGCTTGGCGATCGTGTTGAAGTCACTCCCGGTTTGAAAATCCGTATCGACGGTCACCTGATTTCGGTGAAAGAGTCGGCGGAACAAATTTGCCGCGTTCTGGCCTATTACAAACCAGAAGGTGAACTGTGTACCCGCAATGACCCTGAAGGGCGGCCAACCGTTTTTGATCGCTTACCGAAACTGCGCGGCGCGCGGTGGATTGCGGTAGGACGTCTGGATGTCAACACCTGCGGGCTATTGTTATTTACCACCGACGGTGAACTGGCGAACCGCCTGATGCACCCTAGTCGTGAAGTTGAACGTGAATATGCCGTGCGCGTGTTCGGTCAGGTGGATGAATCGAAACTGCGTGATTTAAGCCGTGGCGTACAGTTGGAAGATGGTCCGGCGGCATTTAAGACCATTAAATTCAGCGGCGGCGAAGGCATTAACCAGTGGTATAACGTGACGCTGACGGAAGGACGCAACCGCGAAGTTCGCCGACTGTGGGAAGCGGTAGGCGTTCAGGTCAGCCGTTTGATCCGCGTTCGTTACGGCGATATCCCGCTGCCGAAAGGCCTGCCGCGCGGCGGCTGGACTGAGCTCGACCTCGCGCAAACGAACTATCTGCGTGGTCTGGTAGAGCTCCCGCCGGAAACCTCGTCGAAGGTTGCCGTCGAAAAAGACCGTCGTCGTATGAAAGCGAACCAGATCCGTCGGGCGGTAAAACGCCACAGCCAGATAGCTGGCGGACGCCGCTCCGGTGGGCGTAATAACAACGGGTAATCTCTACCGCGGTCTATAGGCTGAGAATCATCAGACAAGAGGGTTTGTGCCGGATGGCGGCGCAAACGCCTTAATCCGGCCTACGGTTAATAATCAATTCCCATCTGGGCTTTTACGCCCGCGTCGAAAGCATGTTTAACCGGACGCAGTTCGCTGACGGTATCCGCAAGATCAAGAATATCCCGGTGACAGCCGCGACCTGTAATAATCACCGTCTGGTGACCAGGGCGCGCGTTTAGCGCGCTTATGACCTCTTCCAGCGGCAAATAGTCATACGCCACCATATAGGTCAGCTCATCCAGTACCACCATATCAAGCCGCGGATCGGCCAGCATCCGTTTACCATGCTGCCAAACGGCCATACATGCTGCAGTGTCTGCCTCGCGATTTTGCGTCTCCCAGGTAAATCCCGTTGCCATCACCTGAAATTCGACGCCATGCGGTTCCAGCAGATTACGCTCGCCGTTGGGCCAGGTGCCCTTAATAAATTGCACCACACCTACGTTTTTACCGTGTCCTACGGCGCGGGCGGCAGTCCCGAAAGCCGCCGTGGTTTTGCCCTTACCATTGCCAGTAAACACGATAATAATACCGCGCTCTTCCTGTGCCTGGGCGACACGGGCGTCAACCCGATCTTTTACCTTCTGCTGGCGCTGCTGATAACGTTCATCACTCATTGGGCGATTCCTGGTTTACGGCCCGGTTGGGCGTCAAAGGTCATACCGGTTTTACGGCGACTGTCGTCGCCCATAAGCCACAGGTAAAGCGGCATAATATCGGCAGGCGTTTTTAATTTCTGTGGATCTTCCGTCGGAAAGGCGCTGGCGCGCATACTGGTGCGCGTGCCGCCCGGGTTAATGCAGTTAACACGCAGAGAACGGTTCTGGTATTCGTCCGCCAGCACCTGCATCATTCCTTCAGTAGCAAACTTCGAGGTGGCATAGGCGCCCCAGTTGGCGCGTCCCTGACGGCCAACGCTTGATGACGTAAAGACCAGCGAGCCGGCATCGGACTTCAGCAATAACGGTAACAGCGCCTGGGTGAGCATAAAGGTGGCGTTAACGTTTACCTGCATGACATCCTGCCAGATCTGCGGATCTTGTTCGCTCATTGGACCGATTTCCCCCAGTAGCCCGGCATTGTGCAGGACGCCATCCAGGCGGGGATAGTGCGCGGCGATGCGGTCGGCCACTTGCCGGCACTCTTCAGCGGTGCAGGTCAGCAGATCGAGCGTAAACCACTGTGGTTGAACATGTTGCTCGTCAGCAATGTGCTGCGCGACCCGACGCAGTTTCTCTTCGTTACGTCCCAGCAGAATCACCGTTGCGCCGTAACGCGCATACGTGAGCGCGGCTTCCCGCCCAATGCCATCGCTGGCGCCAGTGACCAGAATAATGCGGTTTTGCAATAGATCTTGTTTCGGTTGGTAATGCATGGCTACTCCTCAACGGCGTGGTACACCGTCCTGCCAGGTTGTCTTATCTTCGCGTTAACTTTTCGGGTTTATGCCTGAAAGCGCCTTTTTTTTCAATCAGACAGGGGCGATAACGCCGTAAAATGAACGTCTTGTCATACTTTTTCTTCCTCAACAGGCATACGGATGAAGAGAGACTGGCTTCGATGCCTGTTGTACACTGAGCGCAAGTCGCGTTATTTAATCAAGGTGGGAGTCGTGGAATTGTTGTCTGAATATGGCTTATTTTTGGCAAAAATCGTCACCGTTGTGGTGGCCATTGCCGTCATTGTGTTGCTGATCGTGAATGCTACGCAACGCAAACGTCAGCGCGGCGAGCTGCGCGTGACCAATTTGAGCGAGCAGTATCAGGAGATGAAGGATGACCTTGCTGCGGCGTTGATGGATGGCCATCAGCAAAAACTGTGGCATAAAGCGCAGAAAAAAAAGCATAAGCAGGAGGCGAAAGCCGCCAAAGCGAAAGCGAAGCTGGGGGACATTGCGACATCGGACAAACCGCGCGTATGGGTGATAGATTTCAAAGGCAGTATGGACGCTCACGAAGTTAATGCGTTACGCGAAGAGGTCACGGCGGTGCTGGCAGTGGCGAAACCCGGCGATCGGGCGGTTGTGCGTCTGGAAAGCCCCGGCGGCGTTGTGCATGGCTATGGCCTGGCGGCATCGCAATTGCAGCGCCTGCGCGATAAAAATATTCCGCTGACCGTGACGGTGGATAAAGTCGCGGCAAGCGGAGGCTACATGATGGCCTGCGTGGCGGAAAAAATTATTGCGGCGCCGTTCGCTATTGTGGGGTCAATTGGTGTTGTCGCGCAAATTCCGAACTTTAACCGCTTTCTCAAAAGTAAAGACATTGATATTGAACTGCATACCGCAGGGCAGTACAAACGTACCCTGACATTGTTAGGCGAGAATACGGAAGAAGGGCGGCAGAAGTTTCGTGAAGATCTCAACGAAACGCACCATCTGTTCAAAGAGTTTGTGCAACGGATGCGTCCGGCTCTGGACATTGAACAGGTCGCCACGGGCGAACACTGGTACGGTCAGCAGGCGCTGGAGAAGGGGCTGGTTGATGAGATTAACACCAGCGATGAGGTTATTCTCGGCCTGATGGAAGGGCGCGAGGTGCTGAATGTGCGCTATATGCAGCGTAAAAAACTGATCGATCGTGTTACCGGCAGCGCGGCGGAAAGCGCGGATCGGCTGCTGCTGCGCTGGTGGCAGCGTGGACAAAAGCCGTTGATGTAAACCGCTATTGCCGGATGGCATTCAGTGCCATCCGGCATGGATTAATCAACCAGGTGATACTTCTCAGACAGCACATGCGCCAGGTGTTTAAACATGTTAAACACCGCGGTGCTTTTAGGGGTCGGTAACCCTTGCTCGTCTAAAAAGTAATCGCCGCTGAAAACCAGCACGCCATTTCTCTGCGTTACGCCGGTGGCGACAATACCTGCCATCGTGTCTTCATGTTCCCGAATAATTTTGTTGGCTTCAAGCAACAGTGTTTCGCGATCGATAGGTTGCGTCTCTTTATGCATTTTTTACTCCTTAAACAAGGAGATTAGTCTACGCTGAGCACTTCTGATGGGCAAATATTCTCACAGGAAATTGATGGATTTGTCATGTTGCGTTCACTGGCAAGATTTGTTTTTGCATGCTAATAAAGTTGCGTATCGAATTTTATCAGGTACAGTGTGACGCTTTCGTCAATCTGGCAACAGAATTGCTTGACATTCGACCAAAATTCCGTCGTGCTATAGCGCGTGTGTGCAAAAAAGCCTGTTAACTCAGTCACCTGAGGGTTACATTTCGTACACAAAGCCAGTACAAGGGGTTGATATCCGCAGACGCAGAGACCATATATCGTTGTCTCGTCGCCAGTGGAAGGTGAATCAACGTGCGACGCATTCCTGGAAGAATCAACTTAGGTAAAGGTGAATATGGGTAAAGCTCTTGTCATCGTTGAGTCCCCGGCAAAAGCCAAAACGATCAACAAGTATCTGGGTAATGACTACGTGGTGAAATCCAGCGTGGGTCATATCCGTGATTTGCCGACCAGTGGCTCAGCAGCTAAAAAGAGCGCCGACTCTACCTCCACCAAAACGGCTAAAAAGCCCAAAAAGGATGAACGTGGCGCTCTCGTCAACCGTATGGGGGTTGATCCGTGGCACAACTGGGATGCGCACTATGAAGTGCTGCCCGGTAAAGAGAAGGTCGTCTCTGAACTGAAACAGTTGGCGGAAAAAGCCGACCACATCTATCTCGCAACCGACCTTGACCGCGAAGGGGAAGCCATTGCATGGCACCTGCGGGAAGTGATCGGCGGCGATGACGCGCGCTACAGTCGCGTAGTCTTTAACGAAATAACCAAAAATGCCATTCGCCAGGCGTTTGAACAGCCGGGCGAGCTGAACATTAACAGGGTCAACGCCCAGCAAGCGCGCCGCTTTATGGATCGCGTGGTAGGCTATATGGTCTCGCCGCTGCTGTGGAAAAAGATCGCCCGTGGTTTGTCGGCAGGTCGAGTTCAGTCTGTCGCGGTCCGTCTGGTCGTTGAACGCGAGCGCGAGATTAAAGCGTTTGTTCCGGAAGAGTTCTGGGAAATTGACGCCAATACGACGACGCCGTCTGGCGAGGCGCTACCGCTACAGGTCACGCATCAGAACGACAAGCCATTCCGGCCGGTAAATCGCGAACAGACGCTTGCCGCCGTCAGCTTGCTGGAAAAAGCGCGCTATAGCGTACTGGAGCGTGAAGACAAACCGACCAGCAGCAAACCTGGCGCGCCGTTTATCACCTCCACGCTACAACAGGCGGCCAGCACCCGGCTGGGCTTTGGCGTGAAGAAAACCATGATGATGGCGCAGCGTCTGTATGAGGCGGGCTACATCACCTATATGCGTACCGACTCCACCAATCTGAGTCAGGATGCGGTCAACATGGTGCGTGGTTATATTGGCGATAATTTCGGCAAGAAATACCTGCCGGATAACCCGAACCAGTACGCCAGCAAAGAAAACTCTCAGGAAGCGCACGAAGCGATCCGTCCTTCCGACGTTGCTGTCATGGCGGAGTCGCTGAAAGACATGGAGGCTGACGCGCAGAAGTTGTATCAACTAATTTGGCGTCAGTTTGTCGCCTGTCAGATGACGCCAGCGCAATATGACTCTACTACGCTTACCGTTGGCGCAGGCGAATTCCGTCTGAAAGCGCGTGGGCGTATTTTGCGCTTTGACGGCTGGACAAAAGTGATGCCGGCGCTGCGTAAAGGCGATGAAGATCGCACATTGCCTGCCGTGAATAAGGGCGATGCGCTGACGCTACTTGAATTGACGCCTGCTCAGCACTTTACTAAACCGCCAGCCCGGTTTAGCGAGGCTTCTCTGGTTAAAGAGCTTGAGAAGCGCGGTATTGGTCGTCCGTCTACCTATGCGTCGATTATCTCGACCATTCAGGATCGCGGCTATGTTCGCGTTGAAAACCGTCGTTTCTATGCGGAAAAAATGGGTGAAATCGTCACCGATCGGCTGGAAGAAAACTTCCGCGAATTGATGAACTACGATTTTACCGCGCAGATGGAAGATAGTCTGGATCAGGTTGCAAATCACCAGGCCGAGTGGAAAGCGGTACTGGATAACTTCTTCAGCGATTTTACTCAGCAGCTCGATAAAGCCGAGAAAGATCCGGAAGAAGGGGGGATGCGCCCTAACCAGATGGTGCTGACCAGCATCGACTGTCCAACCTGTGGCCGTAAAATGGGAATTCGTACTGCCAGTACGGGGGTTTTCCTTGGATGTTCAGGTTATGCGCTTTCGCCGAAAGAGCGTTGTAAAACGACCATTAACCTGGTGCCGGAAAATGAAGTTCTGAACGTGCTGGAAGGCGACGACGCCGAAACCAACGCCCTGCGCGCCAAACGTCGCTGTCAGAAGTGCGGTACGGCGATGGACAGCTATCTGATCGATCCGAAGCGTAAATTGCATGTGTGTGGTAATAACCCGACCTGTGACGGCTACGAGATTGAAGAAGGCGAGTTCCGCATCAAAGGGTATGACGGCCCGATCGTTGAGTGTGAGAAATGTGGTTCCGAAATGCACCTGAAAATGGGGCGTTTTGGTAAGTACATGGCCTGTACTAACGACGAATGTAAAAATACCCGTAAGATCTTGCGTAACGGCGAAGTTGCGCCGCCGAAGGAAGATCCTGTTCCATTGCCGGAACTGCCGTGTGAAAAATCGGACGCGTACTTTGTGCTGCGCGATGGTGCCGCAGGGATATTCCTGGCGGCCAATACGTTCCCGAAATCACGCGAAACGCGCGCGCCATTAGTCGAGGAGCTATACCGGTTCCGCGATCGCCTGCCGGAAAAACTGCGTTATCTGGCGGATGCGCCGCAGCAGGATCCGGAAGGCAATAAAACCGTTGTTCGCTTTAGCCGCAAAACAAAACAGCAGTACGTTGCGGCGGAAAAAGACGGGAAGGCGACGGGATGGTCAGCGTTCTTCGTCGACGGCAAGTGGGTTGAAGGCAAGAAATAACCCCTGCCTGTCGTCACTATAGTCAAGCGGGCCGCGTAAGCGGCCCTTTTTTATATACCCTTCATATTTAAAGTGGCTTATGTGTTGGCTACGGATTACTCGGCCCATCCATGGGCCTCGTCCTGACGGGCCGTCGCACGCGACGTTCAAATCTGCTCCCGGCAGATTTGTCGCTCATCCCAGTCACCTTATGCTCCTGGGGACTCACTCTCTTGCCGCCTTTAAGCACTCGAATTATTTTGGGTATAGCGGCCTTATTATTTTATCGCGCTGGCTATACAGTTCAGATATAAATGATATAGTGGTTATAGTTAACACCTTTTTTATTATTAAATCGTATTAGCAGCCCGATTAAGTCTGCAGATAAACGATGGCCTGATGGCGCTAATCTGGATGATGTATTATGAAATTGCAGCAGCTTCGTTACATTGTTGAAGTGGTTAATCATAACCTTAACGTCTCCTCTACCGCTGAGGGGTTGTATACTTCCCAGCCGGGGATCAGCAAGCAGGTTAGGATGCTGGAAGATGAGCTTGGCATCCAGATTTTCGCCCGCAGCGGTAAGCATCTGACTCAGGTGACGCCTGCAGGACAGGAGATTATTCGTATTGCGCGTGAGGTGCTTTCCAAAGTCGATGCCATTAAGTCGGTCGCCGGCGAGCACACCTGGCCGGATAAAGGCTCGCTCTATATTGCGACTACCCATACTCAGGCGCGTTACGCATTGCCAGGCGTGATTAAAGGCTTCATCGAGCGTTATCCGCGCGTTTCGCTGCATATGCACCAGGGGTCGCCAACGCAGATTGCGGAAGCGGTATCGAAAGGGAACGCCGATTTCGCGATTGCCACGGAAGCGCTGCATTTATATGACGATCTGGTGATGTTGCCATGCTATCACTGGAACCGTTCGATAGTGGTGACTCCGGATCATCCATTGGCGGCAACGTCTTCCGTAACGATTGAAGCGCTGGCGAAGTATCCGCTGGTGACGTATACCTTCGGCTTTACCGGGCGTTCCGAACTGGATACCGCTTTTAATCGCGCAGGGTTAACGCCGCGGATCGTCTTTACAGCAACCGATGCGGATGTGATTAAAACGTATGTCAGGTTGGGGCTGGGCGTTGGCGTCATTGCCAGCATGGCGGTCGATCCGCTTGCCGATCCTGATTTAGTGCGGATTGACGCGCACGATATTTTTAGCCACAGCACCACAAAAATTGGTTTTCGCCGTAGTACTTTTTTACGCAGCTATATGTACGATTTTATCCAGCGTTTTGCGCCGCATCTGACGCGTGATGTGGTGGATACGGCGGTGGCGTTGCGTTCTAATGAAGAAATTGAAGCGATGTTTCAGGATATAAAGCTGCCTGAAAAGTAATAGCACCGTCGGTTTGTGTCGTAGTGGCATGGCAGACAAAGCCGCTTTTTGCAATATCCCTCAAAGTATTACGGGTAATGATCAGCAAAATAGTGTTGAATTACCCGTCCCGCCAGTTTCTTTTTCCAAATAGTTATCTTGAGTCAAAAGATTGATTTATTCACTGGCAACGATTCGTAAATTGACTGGATTTTTGACTAAAGTTTATTTAGGATTTGTCTCATCTGATGATTAATTGTACCGATTGTTTGGTGCTGAAATGATAAGTGATACCGATAGCATGAGGTTAGTAATGCCTTCTGAAAACCAGGAACCGCGCCGCGACCCTGAGCTCAAACGTAAAGCATGGCTGGCGGTTTTTGTGGGTTCTGCGTTGTTCTGGGTAGTGGTAGCGCTTGTTATCTGGCATTGGTGGGGCTAAGTGAGCATTACGTCGGAACGCGAGCGCGTGGTCGCGCCCCCGATTCAATCTTGTGACGATGATAACACCCCGGATACGACCGTTTTCCGGTCTGTTCCGCAACACTGGACGCTCACACCGCAGCAGCGGGCATTTATTGATGCTTTTGCTGACGAGGTGTCACAAAAATAATATTCGTCTTTTTATTGGCGTTACTGTTTTATTAACGCTGTCTTATTACACCGCAGCAACCGTGTGCTGAGCGCCTCTCAGTATTGATTAAACACAGTTGGTGTCGCCTATGTTAACGTCAAATATAAAGTATTGGTCATGGACTGGCGCGTTTATATTATCGCTACTGTTCTGGGCCGAGTTAATCTGGATTGCCGTCTAATCTCGTCAAAGCCCGATAATGCGCTATTTATCGGGCTTTTTCATCTTCGCTCCTCGCCTGTTAGGTTTCTCCTCTTTTAGCAATTTGGGTTGTTACCAAAACGTTACATTTTGTTTGTGTTATCTTTAATACAACCCTGTGGAGAATCAGGGTAACGCAACCCTGTCATTTAAGGAGGAGCTATGTCGTCAACCCTACGAGAAGCCAGTAAGGATACATTGCAGGCCAAAGATAAAACGTATCATTACTACAGTCTGCCGCTGGCTGCCAAATCCCTGGGCGATATCGCCCGTTTGCCCAAATCACTTAAAGTGTTACTGGAAAACCTGTTGCGCTGGCAGGACGGCGAATCTGTGACTGATGAAGATATTCAGGCGCTGGCCGGTTGGCTTAAAAATGCCCATGCCGATCGTGAAATTGCCTGGCGGCCCGCCCGTGTCCTGATGCAGGACTTTACCGGCGTGCCTGCCGTTGTCGACCTGGCGGCGATGCGTGAAGCCGTTAAACGCCTCGGCGGCGATACGTCGAAAGTGAACCCGTTATCGCCGGTTGATCTGGTTATTGACCACTCTGTGACGGTCGATCATTTCGGCGATGACGATGCGTTTGAAGAAAACGTGCGGCTGGAAATGGAACGTAACCATGAGCGTTATATGTTCCTGAAATGGGGAAAGCAGGCATTCAGTCGTTTCAGCGTGGTGCCACCCGGAACCGGCATTTGCCATCAGGTTAACCTGGAATACCTGGGTAAAGCCGTCTGGAGCGAATTACAGGACGGGGAGTGGATTGCTTACCCGGACTCGCTGGTGGGGACTGACTCCCATACGACCATGATTAATGGTCTGGGCGTATTGGGGTGGGGCGTGGGCGGTATTGAAGCGGAAGCGGCGATGCTTGGTCAGCCCGTGTCGATGCTTATCCCGGATGTCGTCGGCTTTAAGTTAACCGGTAAACTTCGGGAGGGGATCACTGCCACTGACCTGGTGCTAACCGTCACGCAAATGCTGCGTAAGCATGGCGTCGTGGGTAAATTTGTTGAATTTTATGGTGATGGTCTGGATTCGCTGCCGTTGGCGGATCGCGCGACCATCGCTAATATGTCGCCGGAATATGGCGCAACCTGTGGTTTCTTCCCTATTGACGCCATCACCCTGGAATATATGCGATTAAGCGGACGTAGCGACGATCTGGTCGAGCTGGTTGAAGCCTACGCGAAGGCGCAGGGAATGTGGCGCAATCCCGGAGACGAACCGGTATTTACCAGTACTCTGGAACTGGATATGGGCGATGTCGAGGCCAGTCTGGCCGGGCCGAAACGCCCGCAGGATCGCGTGGCGTTAGGCGATGTGCCGAAAGCCTTTGCCGCCAGCGCCGAGCTGGAGCTGAATACCGCGCAAAGAGATCGCCAGCCGGTTGACTATACGATGAACGGACAGCCATATCAGCTTCCTGATGGCGCTGTCGTCATTGCCGCCATCACCTCCTGTACGAATACCTCGAATCCCAGCGTGCTGATGGCTGCGGGATTACTGGCGAAAAAGGCAGTAACGCTGGGGTTGAAGCGTCAACCTTGGGTCAAGGCTTCTCTGGCGCCGGGGTCAAAAGTGGTATCTGACTATCTGGCGCAGGCCAAACTTACGCCTTATCTGGATGAACTCGGTTTTAACCTGGTCGGTTATGGCTGTACGACCTGTATCGGGAACTCCGGTCCGTTGCCGGAGCCTATTGAGACCGCGATTAAAAAAGGCGATCTGACGGTAGGGGCCGTGCTTTCCGGTAACCGAAATTTTGAAGGGCGTATCCATCCGCTGGTGAAAACGAACTGGCTGGCGTCGCCGCCGCTGGTGGTGGCGTATGCGCTGGCCGGAAACATGAATATTAACCTCGCGACAGACCCGCTGGGGTACGATCGTAAAGGCGATCCGGTATACCTGAAGGATATCTGGCCTTCAGCGCAGGAAATTGCCCGCGCCGTTGAACTGGTATCATCGGATATGTTCCGTAAAGAGTATGCGGAAGTATTTGAGGGCACGGACGAATGGAAATCGATTCAGGTTGAATCGTCCGATACCTACGGCTGGCAGTCGGATTCAACCTATATTCGCCTGTCGCCTTTCTTTGATGAAATGCAGGCCCAGCCTGCGCCCGTCAAAGATATCCACGGCGCGCGTATCCTGGCGATGCTGGGTGATTCGGTGACGACCGACCATATTTCCCCGGCCGGCAGTATCAAGCCGGACAGTCCCGCCGGACGCTATCTGCAAAATCACGGCGTTGAGCGGAAGGATTTTAACTCTTATGGATCACGGCGCGGTAACCATGAAGTGATGATGCGCGGTACGTTCGCCAATATTCGTATTCGCAACGAAATGCTGCCCGGCGTCGAAGGTGGGATGACGCGGCATTTGCCGGGTACGGAAGCGATGTCGATTTATGATGCCGCGATGCTCTACCAGCAGGAAAAAACGCCGCTGGCGGCGATTGCCGGGAAAGAGTATGGGTCGGGATCGAGCCGTGACTGGGCGGCAAAAGGTCCGCGGCTGTTAGGTATCCGCGTGGTGATCGCCGAGTCGTTCGAACGTATCCACCGCTCAAACCTGATTGGGATGGGGATCCTGCCGCTGGAGTTTCCACAGGGCGTAACGCGTAAAACGCTGGGACTGACCGGGGAAGAGGTGATTGATATCGCGGATCTGCAAAACCTGCGCCCTGGCGCGACCATTCCGGTGACGTTAACGAGATCGGACGGCAGCAAAGAAACGGTACCTTGTCGCTGTCGCATTGATACCGCCACCGAGCTGACTTACTACCAGAATGACGGCATATTGCACTATGTCATTAGAAATATGCTGAACTAAAGCCGTTTATCGGGCCTGCCGTAAACAGGCAGGCCCGCGCTTTAATACCGGTGGCTTACTTGTTTAGCAGGTGACCCATTTTGGCCGCTTTAGTATCGAGATAATGCTCATTATTTGGATTACGACCCACAATGAGCGGAACGCGTTCCACGATATTAATTCCCGCCTCGGTCAGTATTTCGACTTTCTTCGGATTATTGGTCAGCAGGCGAACTTCATCCACGCCCAGTAATTTGAACATATCCGCGCACAGGGTGAAATCACGCTCATCGGCGGCAAAGCCGAGCTGATGATTGGCCTCCACCGTGTCATAGCCTTGATCCTGTAATGCATAAGCGCGAATTTTATTAAGCAGGCCAATATTGCGGCCTTCCTGACGGTGGTATATCAGAATTCCGCGTCCTTCTTCCGCAATATGCGTCAGCGCGGCTTCCAGTTGAAAACCACAATCACAGCGCAGACTAAAAAGCGCGTCCCCGGTAAGACATTCGGAATGAACGCGAGCCAGTACCGGCGTTTTACCTGAAATATCGCCAAAAACCAGCGCGGCATGGTCGTGTCCGGTTGCCAGTTCTTCAAATCCCACCATCAGAAAGTCACCCAATGGGGTTGGCAGTTTGGCTTCTGCCACACGTTTAAGCTGCATGTATTTCTCCAGATTATGCTGACGCCTGCGGTGTCGTCGCCTGTTGGATTGTATCCCGCTATTTTGCCATAAGGCGGCGGTCATCACCTAATCACTACCACGTAATTGCTCAGGAATGGCACAAATTTGTCAATTTTCCAGTCCGGCGAGAATTTTCAGTTATGATTGTGATACTTACTTATAAAAGGAGCATCCATGCTTTCAATTGCGAAGCGCACCGCGGCAGGCGCCGCCCTGTTGCTTATCATGCCGCTTGCCGTATGGGTATCAGGCTGGCAGTGGCAGCCAGGACATCAGGTCTGGTGGCTAAAAACGCTATTCTGGATAACGGAAACCGTGACCAAACCCTGGGGCGTTATCACGCATGTGATTCTTTGTGGATGGTTCTTATGGTGCCTGCGATTTCGCCTGCGCGCCGCCATTATGCTGTTTGCGATTCTCGGTGGGGCGATTATCGTCGGGCAGGGCGTGAAGTCATGGGTAAAGGAGCGCGTACAGGAGCCGCGGCCATTTGTGGTCTGGCTTGAAAAAACGCACCATATTCCCGTCGATGAGTTCTACACTTTAAAGCGTACAGAACGCGGACATTTAGTGAAAGAGCAGTTGGCCGGGCAACAGAACATCCCCGTTTTCCTGCGTCAGCACTGGCAAAAAGAGACGGGCTTTGCGTTTCCCTCCGGACACACCATGTTTGCAGCGAGCTGGGCGCTTTTGGCCGTGGGTCTGTTATGGCCGCGCAGACGGACTTTCACCATCGCGTTTTTGTTAGTCTGGGCGACCGGCGTAATGGGCAGCCGTTTACTTCTGGGAATGCACTGGCCGCGAGATTTAGTGGTCGCCACGCTCATCTCCTGGCTATTAGTTACCCTGGCGACCTGGCTGGCGCAGCGAATTTGCGGGCCGCTTATGCCGCCTCGTGAAGAAGCGCAAGAAATTGCTGAACGCGAGCAGGAAAGCTGACAACGGTTGATTTTCTGACTATTGCCCTTAAATCATCTGATGGCGGGCGCATTTCCATTTCGCGCGAGGCGGGAAAATGGTAATTTAGAAGGCTGGATGCGGTAAGTTGGACACGATTTATTCGCGCAAACCACATAACGGGAAGTAATGTGAAATATTTACTCATTTTCTTACTGGTATTGGCGATTTTTGTTATTTCGGTGACGCTGGGCGCGCAGAATGATCAACAGGTGACGTTTAACTACCTGCTGGCGCAAGGGGAGTATCGTATCTCCACGTTGCTTGCTGTG
Organism: Salmonella sp. 2018103; assembly: GCF_026247685.1. Taxonomy (NCBI): domain Bacteria; kingdom Pseudomonadati; phylum Pseudomonadota; class Gammaproteobacteria; order Enterobacterales; family Enterobacteriaceae; genus Salmonella; species Salmonella sp. 2018103. The sequence continues at coordinate 2,436,378 of NZ_CP111029.1, read as the reverse complement.
CTGTTCGCCGTCGGTTTTGCGATTGGCTGGCTGATTTGCGGCCTGTTCTGGCTGCGGGTCCGCGTTTCCCTTGCCCGCGCTGAACGTAAAATTAAACGACTGGAAAACAAGCTCTCGCCAGCAACCGACGTTGCGGTCCCTGCCGATTCGTCGGTTGTAAAGGAATAATCATTTATGTTGGAGTTGTTATTTCTGTTGTTGCCTGTAGCCGCTGCCTATGGGTGGTATATGGGTCGCAGAAGTGCGCAACAAACAAAACAGGATGAAGCTAACCGCCTGTCGCGCGATTATGTCGCAGGGGTTAACTTCCTGCTGAGTAACCAACAAGATAAAGCGGTGGATCTGTTCCTCGATATGCTTAAAGAGGATACCGGCACCGTTGAGGCTCATCTCACTCTCGGTAATCTGTTTCGCTCTCGCGGCGAAGTCGATCGCGCCATTCGTATTCATCAAACGCTCATGGAAAGCGCTTCATTGACCTATGAACAGCGTTTACTGGCTGTTCAGCAACTGGGGCGCGACTATATGGCCGCCGGTTTATATGACCGCGCGGAAGATATGTTTAACCAACTTACCGACGAAACGGAATTTCGCGTAGGCGCGTTACAGCAGCTCTTGCAAATCTATCAGCTAACCAGCGACTGGCAAAAGGCGATCGAAGTAGCAGAACGGCTGGTGAAACTAGGCAAAGATAAACAACGTATTGAAATCGCCCATTTTTACTGTGAGTTAGCGTTACAGCAGATGGGCAACGACGACATGGATCGCGCGATGGCGTTGCTGAAAAAAGGTGCCGCCGCAGATAAAAATAGCGCCCGGGTGTCTATCATGATGGGTCGCGTTTATATGGCGAGAGGGGATTACGCCAAAGCGGTCGAAAGCCTGCAACGTGTGATCGTTCAGGATAAAGAGCTGGTCAGCGAAACGCTGGAGATGCTGCAAACCTGTTATCAACAGCTCGGTAAAAATGCCGAGTGGGCGGAGTTTTTACGTCGCGCCGTTGAGGAGAATACCGGTGCTGGCGCTGAGTTAATGCTTGCCGATATTCTGGAAGCGCGTGAAGGTAGTGACGCAGCTCAAGTCTATATCACACGTCAGCTACAGCGACATCCTACCATGCGGGTGTTCCATAAGCTGATGGATTACCATCTCAACGAGGCGGAAGAAGGGCGAGCGAAAGAAAGCCTGATGGTACTGCGTGATATGGTTGGCGAGCAGGTGCGCAGTAAACCGCGGTATCGTTGTCAGAAATGCGGTTTTACCGCCTATACCTTGTACTGGCACTGTCCGTCCTGCCGGGCATGGTCGACCATTAAACCTATTCGCGGACTTGATGGGCAGTAGTATATAAAAAAGCTTCACTTTAGTTACAACATACTTAATGATGTAAAACTAAAAACAACGCTGGCATCGGCGACCAGGGCTTATCAGGTTGTCAATCGAACCTGTTAATTTCCCTGCGCCGCAGGTAGAATGCACGCCGTTTATCCAATTTGCGCCACTTCCGGTGCCCATCATCAAGAAGGTCTGGTCATGACGTTTACTGCTTCATCTTCTTCCTGCGCTATTACTGAATCGCCTGTCGTTGTGGCGTTGGATTACCATGAACGCGATAAAGCCCTGGCGTTTGTCGATAAAATCGATCCTCGCGATTGTCGCTTAAAAGTAGGCAAAGAGATGTTCACGCTGTTTGGTCCACAGCTCGTTCGGGATCTCCAGCAGCGTGGGTTTGATGTCTTTCTTGATCTAAAATTTCATGATATTCCCAACACCACGGCCCGGGCAGTCGCCGCAGCGGCAGACCTGGGCGTCTGGATGGTAAACGTTCACGCGTCTGGCGGGGCGAGAATGATGGCCGCAGCGCGCGACGCGCTGGCGCCATTCGGTAAAGATGCGCCGTTGCTCATTGCCGTGACCGTGTTGACCAGTATGGAAACCTGCGATCTGCGCGATCTGGGCGTGACGTTGTCACCGGCGGAACATGCGGAGCGGCTGGCGCGCCTGACGCAGCAATGCGGGCTGGATGGCGTGGTCTGTTCCGCTCAGGAAGCGGTCAGATTTAAACAGGCCTTTGGCGCTGCATTTAAGCTGGTGACGCCGGGCATTCGGCCCGCAGGCAGCGAGGCAGGCGATCAGCGACGCATTATGACGCCCGAACAGGCATTATCCGCCGGCGTCGACTATATGGTGATTGGCCGCCCGGTTACGCAATCGGTAGATCCGGCGCAAACGCTGAAGGATATTAACGCGTCACTGAAACGGGAGGCATAATGAGCGATTCCAATAGTCGTCTGGTTTATTCAACACAGACGGGGCGCATTGAAGAACCTAAAACGGCGCCGGTTCGTCCCAAAGGGGATGGTATCGTTCGCATTCAGCGTCAAACCAGTGGCCGTAAGGGTAAAGGCGTATGTTTGATTACCGGTATCGAGATGAATGATGCGGAATTAACCAAACTGGCGGCTGAACTGAAGAAAAAATGCGGCTGTGGCGGGGCAGTAAAAGAAGGGATTATTGAAATTCAGGGTGATAAACGCGACTTGATAAAATCATTGCTGGAAGCTAAAGGAATGAAAGTAAAATTAGCTGGCGGCTAATGAAAACGCCACGGTTGTAAATTACCGTGGCGTAAAAGTCAACTTTGTCTATTTTTGTAATCCAGACCTGAAAAGAATAAACGTATTATTTTGAGCCGTTCAATATTTAAACGTCTGGATTATTTTCCAACCTGGTGACCAATCACGCCGCCGACCGCCGCGCCGCCCAGGGTGCCTAATGTACTGCCGTCCGTTAACACTGCGCCGCCTAACGCCCCCGCACCTGCGCCAATAGCCGTGTTGCGATCGCGCTTGGACCAGTTTGAGCAGGCGCTCAGAGACATTGCTACGGTGATTGCCAGCACAGCAGCGGCCATTTTTTTGCTCGTCATAAACATAATACTCTCTCCTGAATTAACGATTCACGGAATTAAGCTCACTATAACTATAGTTAAAATAAAACCTGTTAAGAGATTTTCCGCAAAACCTGATTGCGCAGGGGTATATCACGCAGGTGATAGTCACTTCCTGTTATTTCGCTAATATTAATTTTACGACGTTACGCTCGTTACAACAGGTAAATAGTCTTAATTGGGATGTCAGAAAAGTCTTAGAGAGAGGATGATTTGCCATAGGGCAAACCATCGGGAAATATTTTAAACGGATGAGCCAATAACATTGACTAGCAGCCCTGCATGTTCTAACTGCATTTGATCGCTGGCGGAAATTCTGGAATCCGTAATGACACGATGGAAGCGAGAGAGCGGGCCCAGGGGATAGGGATGCACACAGCCAAATTTGGAGCTGTCGGTGAGGACAATCGCTTCTGAGCCTTTTTCCAGAACAGCGTTAACCACATCCGATCGCATCATATCGCGTCCGGTAAAGCCGGTATCAGCCTGCCAGCCATCAATACCGATAAATGCTTTGCTGAAATGCACTTGATGGATAAACTGTCGCGTCAACGGCCCTACCATGCTTTCACTTTTTTTCTGATAGATTCCACCGAGGAGAATGACTTCGCAAGGAGTTTCTTTGAGCAGGTGCGCGATATAACTGCTCACGGTGATGATCGTGACATCTTTTTGTTCCGCCAACGTCCGGGCCAATAGCGCATTGCTGCTGCCATTTTCAATAAAAACGGATTCCCCTGGACTGACCAGCGAGGCGGCGAACTCCGCCAGTCGGCGTTTTAGCGTGTAGTTCGTCATCATGCGAGTCTCTACGTCATCGCTCTCAAGCGAAACGGCGAAACCGTGCGCACGGCGTAAATAGCTCTGCTTTTCCAGGGTATTCAGATCCTGACGAATCGTGACTTCAGATACGCCGGTAATTTTCGCCAGTTCAGCAACGCTCATCTGGCCTTTATCAACCACCATTTGCAAAATTGATTGTTGTCGGGAGTTCATAGTATTAATTTTATACGTTAAGAGGAGTCAACAGACAGTCAGAGAGCCGGGAAGGGCTAACGGCCATCCCGGACAAATTATCGCTATCAGATTTCCCAGGGCGATCCGGGCGCCTGGGATGGCGAGATACCGTCTTTAACCTGATCTAACAGCTCTGCTCTCAATATTTCAAGGTTATTGATGGCCGAGTGGTAATCGCCAGCAACAAGGATATCCAGCACGGTATCAATGCGTGCGGCAATTCGTTGTGCTTCGATATCAGACATGTTTGTCATCCTTAATGTCAGAAAAGGTTTCAATTCATGATGCAGAAATTAATCTGAAAAGAGAAGAGAAAAATAGGGTTACGCCTGTCTGCACAGGCTGTTCTCCCTATTATCGCCGCCATTAACGCATTTTTTTCGTCTGATAACGTTTGTACCAGCGTTCAAAAGAAACGGCGGGCATAGGTTTGGCGAATAAAAAGCCCTGTCGTTCATTGACGCCGTTTTTTGTCAGGAAGGCATCTTCTTTAGCATTTTCTACACCTTCGGCAATCACTTGTAAATTTAGCGCCTGAGCCACCGCGACAATCGCCCTAACCAGAGATTGCGACAGCGGTTGTTTATGGATATCTCTGACGAAAGCCTGATCCAGTTTAACGGCATCAATAGGGAACCGGGCGAGTTGAGAAAGCGAAGAATACCCGGTGCCAAAATCATCCAGATGAATCTGGGCGCCGAGCTGACTAAATTGCTGGATAACCGATAGCGCCAGCGTGTCGTTTTCAATCAGGCAGCTTTCCGTTAGCTCGACATCGATCGGGCAATACTCAAAATTCAGATCGTACAAAGCCTGTTTAAGCGCAGTAAAAAGCGTCTGGTCGGCCAGTTGTCGCGCCGAAAAGTTAACGGCTACGCGCAAGTTAATCCCTTTATCGCGCCATTTCGCAATCTGGCGAACCACATCCAGAATCACCCAGCGGCCCAGCGGGACGATGAGTCCTGACTCTTCGGCGTATGAGATGAACTCCAGCGGCGGAATTAATCCGCGTTCCGGCGATTGCCAGCGTACCAGCGCTTCCAGGCTACGTACTTCGCCGCGCCAGGTAATTTTGGGCTGATAGTGAATAAGTAACTGGTCGTTTTCCAGCGCTTTTCGCAGGTTTGTATCCAGCCAGTGATAGTCAAATACGCGCTGATTCATTTCCGGCGAAAAAACGCAGAACTGACCGCGGCCGCCTTCTTTGGCGTTATACATTGCGGTGTCGGCAGTGCGAATGAGACTTTCGCTGTCCTGTCCGTGCCGGGGGGCCAACGAAATGCCAATGGCGCATCCCGTGTAAACTTCAATGAGTCCAATACGAAACGGTTGCCGCAGACGGGTAAGAATTCGTGAGGCTACTGCTTCCAGCGCGGCCTGAGACGTATGGGCAGCGAGAACAATGAATTCATCTCCCCCCAGTCTGGCCAGCAATTGATCTTCCTCCAGACAACTCAACAGCGCCAGCGAAACGGCCTGTAAGAGCTGATCGCCAAACATATGCCCATAGGCGTCATTAATTTTCTTGAAATTATCCAGATCGAGATAAACGATACCCACTTGCGACTCGCCAGCCGAGGCAATAGCATGATTAATAAATTCATGAATAGCATTGCGATTGGGCAGGCCGGTGACGGTGTCTGTATTCGCCAGTATGCGTAAACGCTCCTGAGCCCGCCTTTCTTCGGTGATATCCGTGCCTGCGCAGATCAGGAAAATTTCGTTTTTTCCGCTACCGTTATGGACGAATTTATTACGAAATAAGAACAGGCGTTGGCCTTTACGGGTCTTTATCCAGCGTTCGATTTCATAGGCATTGCCATTGCGAAAAAAATTCTCAATGTAGTGCCGGGAGGCAACCGCCTCCCGGCGACTCATAAATAATTTAAAGACGCTTTGACCAATTACATCTCGCTCTTTTAAGCCCGTGTACTCTTCGCATGACCGATTAAATCGACAGATTTTTCCCCGACTATCCAGTATCGCAATGACTGAGTTGGCTTCTGATACGATTTGCTCGGCAAAAGAGAGTTCCTGCGCCTGCGTTGGTGTGACGGCAGGCGTATCAGGCCAGGTTGCCAGGCTGCCAGCCCATTCACGGTTATTAATCTTACGGCCTACCAGGTGTACTGCGGTAACCTGTTTTTCTATCAACAACGTTATCAGCAGACTGGACGTAATCGCCGTTATTTCCCGGATACGCCCGGCTTGCTCCGGCGATAGCTCGACCGTTTTTTCTGCATCCGTTTCACCTGTCGGGGATAGATACAGCACATTGCGGTCATCAGCCAGACGCCAGTGAGAGTGAAGGGGACTTAGCGCCGTTTGTTCCTGAATCTGTTTCATCATGCATACCATCCCATTTAAGCGCCAGGTGCCCGAAAAGAAAGGTTAGCCATGTTATAAATAAGGGTAATTATGGCTGAACGTATTGTTTTATCTATGTATTCATATGTAATCCAGATTCTGGAAAAAGCATAGTCGCCAGCTAAAAATAACAAGAAATGGGGCGCTTGAATAAGATTAAACGCAGAGCATGACGGAAGGGAGAAGAAGAAAAGAAACGGCCTTTGCCTTCTCAGCAAAGGCCGTTGAGCGAGCTAAGCGTGGTTACGCTGCCGGTCGGGCAATAATGCTGCGGGTTTCCATGCGAACTTCCGCAATAGTGACATCAATGACATCCGTCACTTTATAAACCGTCTCACCTTTAATCTGTACCGTACCGTTTTCCTGGCTGCATACCAGTTCATCGCGAACGGCGTGCAGGAACGGGGCAGGGATAAAGGCGATAGCGCCGTTATCGACCAGTCGCACACGCATACCACCGCGGCTGACGTCAATAATTTCTGCCGCGAAACGGGTATTTGTCCCCGCCTTATCGTTAAGGAAGCGTGCATATAACCAGTCGCCGACATCGCGCTCCGCCATACGGTTCAGGCGACGGCGTTCCGCCATTTGCTGGGTGATATCTTCCTGCGGACGCGCAATAGCTTCCCCCTTGATGACCGCTTTCAGCAGGCGATGGTTAATCATATCGCCATACTTACGGATGGGAGAAGTCCAGGTGGCGTAAGCCTCAAGACCAAGACCGAAATGCGGCCCCGGCTCGGTGCTGATTTCCGCAAAAGACTGGAAGCGACGAATGCGGCTGTCAAGGAAACCGGAGGGCTGCGCATCCAGTTCGCGACGCAGTTTACAGAAGCCTTCCAGCGTCAGCACCTCTTCGGCATCGACATGCAGACCATGCGTTTTCAGCAGTGCGGTCAGCGCGTCGGCATTCGCGGGATCGAAGCCCGTATGTACGTTGTAAATACCGAAACCGAGCTTATCGCGCAGTACGCGCGCGGCGCAAAGGTTAGCGGCGATCATCGACTCTTCTACGATACGGTTAGCGATACGGCGCGGTTCCGCCACAATATCCAATACTTCGCCTTTTTCGCCAAGCACAAAGCGGTAATCCGGGCGGTCTTTAAAGACTAACGCATGATGATGACGCCACTCACTGCGGCTTAGACAAATACGGTGCAACAGACGAATCTGCTGGGCAATGCCTTCGTTATCCGGCTGCCAAGTGCCGTTATTTTCCAGCCAGTCGGAGACATTGTCGTACGCCAGCTTGGCCTTCGATTCGATCGTGGCCGCAAAAAAGGCGATATCATCGTCAATGGTGCCGTCTGCGGCGATTATCATGCGACAGGCGAGCGCCGGACGCACTTCGTTGGCGCGCAGCGAGCACAGATCGTCAGACAGCTCACGCGGCAGCATAGGAATATTGAAGCCCGGCAGGTAGTTGGTGAAGGCGCGAATTTTCGCGGCGTTATCCAGCTTACTGCCTTCGGCAATCCAGGCGGTAGGATCGGCGATAGCCACCGTAAGCTGGAGTCTGCCGTCTGCTAATTCCTCAGCATAAAGCGCGTCATCCATATCTTCAGTGCTGGCGCTATCGATAGTGACGAAATTCAGCGCGGTAAGATCCTGGCGCTCCAGCCCTTCGTCCAGCATCTCCGTCGCTACGCCGTTCGGTGCTTCTTTTTCCAGGTTGTGGCGGGCAAGCGTAACCCACCAGGGAACAAAGTGATCGTCGGCAAAGGTGATGTACTGCGTTAAATCGGCGTAAAACGAACGGTCGCCTTTAAGCGGATGGCGGCGCATTTCGGCAACCGCCCAGTCACCTTCTTTGAACTCATGCTGAACGCCGCGCGCGGCGCGGCAGGGAATCGCGTCTTTCAGCAACGGATGATCCGGCACGATGGACAGGCGGTCATTTTTACCCTGAACTTTTCCCACAAAGCGCGTCAGGAACGGTTCGATCAGTTCTTCCGGCTCGGCAGACTCCCGTTCTTTTTCCGTGTGGATGACCGCGACGATACGATCGCCATGCATCACTTTTTTCATCTGCGGCGGAGGAATGAAATAGCTTTTTTGCGCGTCAACCTCAAGGAAGCCAAAGCCTTTTTCCGTGGCTTTTACGACCCCTTCAGCGCGCGGCGTCTGGGAATGCAGTTGCTGTTTAAGCTGCGCTAGCAGCGGGTTGTCCTGAAACATATTCGTCTATTTTCGTAGCCAAAAGAGCGGCTGACAGTTTTACGCGATTCTGCCTGGCGCAGCAAGCGCTCTTTCTGTAATGGATGAGTTAATAGGTTTCGCCCAACGCGATTTTTAAACGATTTAACCATCCGCACACGCCGCACCAGCCTAACATGTTAATGGCCTGCTCCGATGAAACACCCCTGGTGAGTAGCGGGAAAAAATGCGCGGCGCTAAAGCGATCGGGCGCTCTGGTGAGCCATTGTATCGCCTGTGTCAGCGCAGGCTCAAGTTCCCAACGAGCGATGTCGTCGTCTTCCTGGCGTAACGTGATGACAGCGCGACGCCACGCGCCAGGTTGGGTTGCCTGTTCGTTAAAGCAGGCGGCGCTGCCGTTGATACGTGATGTGAGGAGCGTGATAAGTGGAAGTAAAGAGGGGGGCGACGCAGTGTGTAATGTGCTGGTCAGTATGCGTTCGAGTAACGCGAATGAAGACGGATCGCAGATGAGTACCGGTGCCATCATTTGGCATTGTGAAGACGAATATTGCCGCTGAACTTTGGTATGGGCGGGAGGATATTCTACCAGACTGGCGGCGGGCTGCCATGTCGTCTGGGGGTTTTGAAACCGCGCGGCCCTGGCAAAGCGCTGCATCTCCTGGCCGGGCAGTTCGCGCACGGGCAGACGACAAAACGCCTGAAATATCGCCGCTACCCGCGCCTGAAAACCGATAAACCCAATGATCTGATTGATGAGTACGGTATCCCGGGTGGTTAATCCCACCTCTGCAAGTTGTTCGCGGGCCCGCGTATTGATAACGGAGGGGGAGCCGGCAAGCTGACGAGCGTATTGCGTAATTTGCGCCAGCCGTTGATTGCTCTCTCTTGAGGCATCAGGGCCGGGTAGCGGCGCCAGACGCGCGGCATAATAGCGGCACAAACGCTGAACCCCAAATACCTGAGCGGCGGTCAGCGCGGTGCTCATACGTTCATAGGCGCTAAACGTATGAAGCCGGTCGTTGAGAACCGTGCGGGGAAATAAGACATCCGCCAACTGGCGAGCTGGCTTTAACCATGATTCAAAAGGCGTCAACGCGGTTTTTGCTACCGCTAAATCCAGTAAAAATCGATCGTTAACATACGCGGCTTCCGGCATCAGCGAAAGCGGGGTTTGTGACAACATAGTGGATTGTGTTTCATGATACCAGTGGCTTTTACCCGCTTTTCGGCATTGTTCCATAGGGTTTCCCGAGGATGAAATGGCGATCGATAATGATTCGGCGTCGGATCGTTTATGCTGGATTATCCTGGCGTATGCGGGAAAGGGATGAAAGATTGTTAGGTGATAACAAATATCAGAACGCTATATAACGAGATGAGTGGTGAGTGAGGGGAATGGGGCAGCACAGCCGTGCTGCCCGCTAATAAACTTAATGCGCTTATTTGAGTTCCAGTTCATTCATTGCCGCAATGCTGAACCCGCCGTCAACATGGACGACTTCGCCAGAAATGCCTGCCGAGAGATCGGAGCACAGAAACGCCGCTGAGTTACCCACATCTTCAATGGTCACGGTGCGACGAATTGGCGTAACGGCTTCACAATGCGCCAGCATTTTACGGAAGTCTTTAATACCGGACGCCGCCAGCGTGCGGATTGGACCCGCAGAGATGGCGTTGACGCGAACCCCTTCCGGTCCCATAGCGTTTGCCATATAACGCACGTTGGCTTCCAGAGAGGCTTTCGCCAGACCCATGACATTGTAGTTCGGGATGGCGCGCTCCGCTCCCAGATAAGACAAGGTCAACAGCGCAGAACCCGGATTCAGCATGGTGCGGCAGGCTTTCGCCATGGCAACAAAGCTGTAAGAGCTAATATCGTGAGCGATTTTAAAGCCTTCGCGGGTAACCGCATTAACATAATCGCCGTCCAGCTGATCGCCAGGCGCGAAACCGATCGAGTGTACAAAACCGTCAAATTTCGGCCAAACGTTACCCAGCTCTGCAAACATAGCGTCAATGCTGGCATCTTCAGCGACATCACACGGTAAAACGATGCTGGAACCCAGCTGGGCAGCAAATTCTTCTACGCGGCCTTTCAGTTTGTCGTTCTGGTAGGTGAACGCCAGTTCAGCTCCTTCGCGGTGCATCGCCTGTGCGATACCGTAGGCGATGGACAGTTTACTGGCCACGCCAGTGACCAGAATGCGCTTACCGGAAAGAAAACCCATAGCTTTAATCCTTATAGTCATTGCTTATTTTTTGCTTTTACGAACAATGGTTAACAGCAACTTTTCAACATTATTCGAAATTAGTCTGAAATTATATCCCACTCCTGGCCCCGTGTGTCACGCTATTTTTCCGCTGCTATCTCCAGCTGGTGACGTTCTAAAACCACACGGTAACGAAGTCCCTGAGGATTTTGAGCACTCCCCAGGGCCAAACTGGCAAATCATAGAGTCTAATGGGACAGGCCCTACGCTGCAGTATACCAGCTGGTGTAAGGTTCGCCTCATCCAACCAGAGACACCGGGACGGATAGCAAGTACGCATAGCGATGCACCTTCCACCAGACAAATAAAGGTTCTGTAGGAAGCCTGAATATTCATCCGAATGGTTTACCTCACCTATTAGCGATGTTATGGACATGTAATTTTAACCATCAAATGCTTAACAAAAATAATTTCTTTTTTAGGTGCTGAAGGTTTTCTCTATTTATTGATGCAGAGTAATACTTAATATGAAAAATTTTGGAAATCAGGTGATTACAGTAGTTACAAATCGGGTTTTTATATGTTTGCATGTGTATTATAATAAATTTTCAGAGGATGAGACATATGCCGTTTACATTTCAGATCGGAAATCATAGTTGCCAGATATCAGAAAGGTATTTAAGAGATATCATCGATAATAAAAAAGAGCATGTTTTTTCAACGTATGAGAAATTCATAGATTTTTTCAGGAATATATTTACCAGTCGAAGTTTAATTTCTGATTATAAAGAGATATATAATCTACTGTGCCAAAAAAACGAGCGTCCCGATATTACGAAGCCTTTCTCGCTACGACCATTTTCGAGGCGAGATGAAGACTGTACACGATGGCGCCCCCTTCTTGGATATATTAAACTGATTGATGCCTCCAGACCTGAAACAAGAGATAAATACACTGTAGAGGTATTAGCGTATCAAGAAAATACGTTACTACTAAAACTGTTTTACGATGGAGTATTAGTGACCGAGACGGAGTGTTCTGAGCGTTGCGTCGATTTTTTAAAAGAAACGATGTTTAATTATAATAATGGGGAAATTACGCTTGCCGCTTTAGATAATGATAACCAGCCGCCGAGCGAAGCAGGTAGTAATGGGATCTATGAGGCTTTTGAGCATCGTTTGATAGACTTCCTGACCACGCCCGCCACGGCGTCTGGTGATGAGAGCTGCGCTACTGATCAGACGGATGCATCACAACCAGCGGCAATAGAGGCGTTTATTAACTCGCCGGAGTTTCAGAAAAATATTCGCATGCGTGATATTGAAAAAAATAAAATAGGTAGCGGAAGTTATGGGACAGTCTATCGGTTACATGAAGACTTTGTTGTTAAAATTCCAATTAATGAGCGGGGAATAAAAGTGGATGTTAACTCTCCGGAACATCGTAATTGTCATCCTGATCGTGTCAGTAAGTATTTGAACATGGCCAATGGCGACAAGGATTTTTCTCGTTCGGCCATCATGAATATTAATGGTAAAGACGTTACGGTTTTAGTTTCAAAATATATTGAAGGTCAGGAGTTCGATATTGAAGATGAAGATAACTATAGAATGGCGGAGGCGCTTCTTGAATCCCGGGGGGTTTATATGCATGATATAGATAACTTAGGTAATATTCTGGTTAAAGAGGGGGTACTTTTCTTTGTGGATGGCGATCAAATCGTGCTGTCACAAGAATCCCGGCAACAGCGAAGCGTTTCTCTTGCAACAAGGCAACTGGAAGAGCAAATTAAGGCCCGTTACCTGATAAAATTAAAGCAGGCCGAGACCGAAGGAAATACTGAAGATATTGAATATTATAAGTCACTTATTACAGAGCTTGATGAGTTAATCGGAGAGGAAGAACAAACACCTGCGTCAGGAAGACGTTTTAAACTAGCCGCGCCGGAGGAAGGGACTCTTGTGGCTAAAGTATTAAAGGATGAATTAAAAAAATAGCATTTAGTTCCGTTCTTTTCTGCGAATCGCCGGGGCTCATTCGCTACAGATTTGCCGATCAATTATTGAGAGTTGCTATTCGTTTAAAGGTCGTTCAGGGGATTTGGACAGCCTGCAGCGGAGATGCAACTCGCAAGTACGGTTGGTGATGCCGCGCCGCCATAGTGGATGAAATGCCTCGCGATGGTGCAACAACATTAACTCGCCTTGATTTTTCCCCTCTACCTGGCAAGAAGACCCCGGCTTTACGGATGGTCTCTTGCCGTCGTATTAGCGTTGTTTGGCGTAGTATGTAAATTTCCTTATAGCAATAGAAGAACATTCTCAAAACATAAAATTAGCAAGTTATCATGAAGTTAACATATATTGTTTTTTTCGATCATTTTTTATATATTGATCGTTTTTATTGATTGATTTGCGTTAAAAGCGCATTATCAGGGAGTTAAGATCAAGTGGAGTGGTCACATGCGCTATTTTTTTATGGCAGAGCCGATAAGGGCAATGGAGGGGGATTTACTGGGTGTCGAAATTATTACCCATTTTGCATCGTCGCCCGCTCGTCCGCTACACCCTGAGTTTGTTATCTCGTCATGGGACAATTCGCAGAAGCGCCGTTTTCTGCTTGATCTGTTGCGGACAATCGCGGCCAAACATGGCTGGTTTCTACGCCACGGCCTGTTCTGTATCGTAAATATCGATCGGGGTATGGCGCAGCTTGTCCTTCAGGACAAAGATATTCACGCATTACTACACGCCATGCTATTTGTGGAGCTGCAGGTCGCTGAACATTTTTCATGTCAAGATAACGTCTTAGTCGATCCTTTAATACACGCGCTTCATAAACAACCTAATCCATTATGGCTGGGCGACCTGGGCGTAGGGAACGCAACCGCTGCGCCATTAGTTTGCGGGTGTTTTAGCGGCGTAAAACTTGATCGCAGCTTTTTTGTCTCACAAATTGAAAAAATGACGTTTCCGCTGCTTGTCAAACATATCCGGCGTTATTGTGACAAGATCGTGGTGGGGGGCCAGGAAAACACACGCTATTTGCCGGTGTTAAAAACGGCAGGCATTTGGGCAACCCAGGGCACGTTATTTCCTTCCGTTGCGTTAGAAGAGGTTGAAACATTGCTGTTGGGCAGTCGCATGAACACCCTCAGAGAATCGAACTGAGGGTATTTGTTTCGCTTAGCGATCCTTTCGCCATGCGTCAGCGGTCAGCGCCTCGCCAAAATGGCCTGCGATTAAACGGCGGGTAAGCTCATGTAGCGGAGAGGCGAGCACATCGGCGGTGCTGCCGCGTTCAACCACTTCCCCCTGATGCATCACTAATACCTGATCGCTAATATGCTTCATCATGCCGATATGCTGCGTGACATAGATATAGGAGATGCCTTGCTTTTCCTGCAATTCAAGCATCAGATTGATGAGCTGCGAGCGCATGGACATATCAAGCGAAGCCAGCGCTTCGTCCGCGATAATGACTTTAGGGCGTAAAATCAGCGCGCGGGCCAGGCCCAGACGCTGTTTCTGCCCCGGTGCCAGCATATGCGGGTAGTAGCTCACGTGATCGGGCAATAGCCCCACCATACGCATCGTCTCGACAATCTGTTTGCGCCGCTGTTCCGGCTCCAGATCGGTATTAAGGCGCAGGGGGAAGTCAAGGATCTGCGAAATACGTTGACGTGGATTCAGTGACGTTGAGGGGTCCTGAAAAATCATTCGAATACGTTGGCTTCGAAACGAATAGTCGCCGTAATGCAGGGGATGATCGTCAATAAGAAGCTCGCCGCTGGTGGGTTCAATCATGCCGGCCAGCATCTTTGCCAGCGTGGATTTGCCGGAACCGTTTTCGCCGATAATGGCCAGGGTCTGACGCTCACGAAGCGTAAAGCTTAATGGTTTCACGGCGTCGACGGTCTGGCGGCGAAACCATCCTGTCCGGTAGCGAAAGGTTTTACTCAGGTTGCGCACTTCAAGCAGAGTTTCCACCATATCACTCTCTCTCCATATTCAGCGGAAAATGACAGGCATAGAGATGATTTTTCGCGCCGGTTAAGCGTGGCGTGATAATGCATTCTCGTTGCGCGTAAGGGCAGCGCGGCCCCAGACGACAACCTATCGGTAACTGCTCCAGTAGCGGGATCGCGCCCGGTAGCGTATTCAGACGGCTTTTATGCGGCATCGCGCTGCCAAAATCCGGAATCGCACGGATAAGCGCCTGCGTATAAGGATGATGTGGCGTCGTCACCAGATCTTTACTTGGCGCGGTTTCTACCGTCTGGCCGCAGTATAAAACGTTGATTTTGTCAGCCCACTGACTCAGCATTTGCAGGTCGTGGCTAATCAACAGAATGGTGGTATTACTGTTTTGATTCAGTCGGGTCAGCAGGCGAAAAATTTGCGCCTGCGTCGTTGGTTCCATTGAGTTGGTGGGTTCATCAGCGATCAGGAGTCGCGGTTGATTCGCCAGCGCGATAGCGATCATGACTTTCTGACACTCGCCATCGGTCAGTTCATAGGGAAAACTGCGCATCGCGTCTTTATGATCTTTAATTCCCACCCGGTGCAGTAATTCAATAGCACGCCGTTTACGCCAGCCTAAACGCTGCCACCAGCGGCCTTTATAGGTCCAGGCGGGAATATTTTGCATTAGCTGGCGGCCGACGCGTTCGGAAGGATCAAGGCACGACTGCGGCTCCTGGAAGATCATCGACACATTATGCCCGACCAGCTTACGCCGTTCACGAGAGGAGAGGCGCAGCAGATCGATATCATCAAAACGCATACGGTCGGCAGTGACTCGCCAGTTGTCTTTCGCGACGCCGCAAATAGCTTTAGCAATCAAGCTCTTTCCGGAACCCGATTCACCTACCAGGCCGCGAATTTCACCTTCGCTTAATGTCATACTGACGCGATCGACCGCTTTTACCCAACCTTCGCTGGTTTTAAATTCAATGGTGAGATTGCGGATATCCAGTAACGGCATTATTCCACCCCCGCAATAATCGCACGACGAATCCCATCTCCGAGCAGGTTTACCAGTAAAACACTGAGCGTTATCGCCGCGCCGGGTAGCATAACGGTCCACGGCGCGACATAGATTAGCTCCAGCGCATCTCCCAACATGGCGCCCCATTCAGGAGAGGGAAGCTGCGCGCCGAGATCTAAAAATCCCAGCGCGGCGATGTCCAGAATCGCCATCGACAGCGCCCGGGTAATTTCGGTGACCAGACCGGCGGTAATATTCGGTAAAATGGCGAACCACAGAATATTCAGCGTTGTCGCGCCATCCAGACGGGCGGCAATGACGTACTCTTTTTCCAGTTCATCATGCACCATGCTATAGACAGAACGTACCATTCGCGGCAACAGGGCCAGCCAGACGGCAAACATCGCGTGTGACAGATGTGGGCCGGCAAATGCCACGACGATAATCGCCAGCAAGAGCGAAGGGATGGAAAGCAGCGTGTCCAGAATATGGTTCAGTACGGCAGAGCGTAAACCGTGCGTCGCGCCTGCCACTACGCCGAGGACTAATCCACATAGCGTAGCCGCCAGCGTTACGATAAACGCGCCGCCGACCGTGGGCGCCGCGCCGCTTAACAGGCGGCTCAGCACATCGCGCCCCAGATCGTCAGTCCCCAGAAAAAAGGAGACTTCGCCATAGCGTGACCAGGAGGGCGGCAGTAGCTGATAGCCCAAAAATTGCTGATCGATACCATAGGGCGCGATCCAGCCGCCAAAAATACACAACAACGCCAGACCGGCGCATCCATACAGACCCACCATCGCAGGCGCGTCGCTATAAAATTTGCGCCAGGCAGTACGCAGGGTGCCTGGCGGGCGCTTTTCGCTGTAGACGCTATCGTAAGGCATATTTACTCGTTTTATTTTTGTTTACCATGCTTTATGTCTTTTGAAATTTTAAAACATTATCAATTAGTTATCGAGCGTTGGGGTTTTAATTTTGTGCACTTTGAGGTTATCAATTATGCAAAATGTGTAAACTAATGTGCATATCCTCTCATGGAGTGTACACATTGCTTGCCGATACAAAATTAAGAAAGGCTCCTGCAAAAAAAGAGACCAAATCAAGGTCATCTCAGACGCTCATGGTCTCAATGTCAGGCTCTCTACATCCGGCAGTATAACATTCTTTTACCGATACAGATGGAACGGGAACGCTGCTCAACTGACGATTGGCGATTATCCAACCATATCACTATCTCATGCCAGGGAACGCCGTCAGTACTTTAGATCATGGTTAACTGAGGGACTCGATCCTCGTCGCCAGATGGTACTGGAGAAGAAGAAAAAAACAGAAGCGTTAACCGTAAAAGAACATACGACTACTGGGAGAAGTTTTAGCACTGTACGGAATTTGGGCCAGGGTCATTAAGACCGACAGTGGCGGCTGGCGCCAGTTCGGAGTATGGCGCGATCAGGATGTTGCGGTATTAGTCTCTGGGAGGTTCACAATAAGACAGATCGGAATACTCCGGCATGGGGTGTTGCGTCTTAAACCGCTGCAGCGGGTCAGCAGGGGGAATTATATTTATTAGCTCAGATGTGAGCTGACAGTTACCGATTATTTATACAGTAACTGTCAGTTTACAATATCGCAAAAACATTAACAAAAATATAATTTTGATGATAACCCCTTGATCTACCCAAAAGTAATAGAGCTGAGTTTATGATTTAATCTATAGGACTTTCCAGCGTTACTCTTACGGACTTTCTTTTTACAGTGATAGTTGGCGGGATCGTCGTGCTTCTAAGATGTGTAAATGGGATTTCACCAGCATAAAATACACCAGCACCATGGTAACCAGAAACTTTGACATCTATGTAGCCTCTACTCCAGATCTCATTAGCAACCCTCTCTATAAAAGTATCACGTTCTCCAAACACCATTCGTTCAAAGAAACCAGCATTTCTATTCGCTTTATCTATGTCCTCTTTTTTAAAACTATTAGGCTCTCTTTTATCTGCGGAATAACAACTACTAATCCTTATATCCTTTATAACCTCTAAAACTTTATTAGCAACCAGAATATCAACCAGTTGTTTTGCAGAAAAAACAGAGTCGCCACTGGCTAGAACATTAGTGCCTGCTGCACCATGACCGGTAATATAGACCTTTTTAAACGCACTTAATGTGATCTCATCTAGTATGAGGTTTTCTTGCTGCCGTGCAACAATACCTACAGCTGCTCCGCAATTTACATCATTAGTGTATTGTTGCAGATCAATGTGACTCGAAAGAGTTTTATAATGAGTGCTGATTGTTTTTTCAAATTCGGACGCTGCGTCTTTACTTATAAAAACACCAGGATATAAGTGCTTCCCAGAAAAAACTCTGGATATTTGTTGTCCCAGCATATGCAGGCAAGCCGATTTGTTGAAGCCTTTCTCTCCCATTACTAACAAGAAACCACTTTTTTGCTCAACCTGTGAAATATTATAAGCAATATTAGCTACCCTAATAATATCTTTGGCTAGGTTAGTTGCGCCATTTCCGAAGTGGCAGTGCCGGGGGCTGTCCCTCTAATATTGAGAATCGCGGCAGAAATAGGTTTCATCATATTCACCTCTCATGTAGTGATAATGGTTATTATGTGATATTTACTTTTTAATATTTATTTGTTATCACTTACCTGCTGTCCAGTCAATATTAATACATGATTACGCCTATTTTTACATTAATTTTACTGGTGCGGGATTGTATGATCTTGTTATTACTCAACGTAAGCCTCTGTTTATATATAATAAAATTGGAGAAATCTGTTGACTGTATTTTATTTACATTAATATAAATATGCTATGAATTATTACGCATGCATAATCTAACGTTATTAGATGCTATATCCGTAACCGGGTCTGAGGTGAGCATGGCTAAATTACCGCGCCGTAAATGCAAAGTTTGCCGGGAATGGTTTTCTCCTGCTTACAGCAACGTTGTCTGGTGCTGTCCTGAACATGGCGCTATCTACGCGCTGGAACTGCGTGCCAGGCGTATCAGGGATAAATACCAGACGGATAAAGCCGAACGCCAGGCGAACGCCGCAGTTTAAGGATAGGCATTGTGTGATTACGGGGATTTTCGTGCCCGTAAACCAGGGAGGTTTGTTTTTCTAATTTTATCCAGCGAGACGTAAAGTATGACTGAGCTATGGTTAGCACTCGGTTTAACACATTAGGTGGTTTGCCTGATAGTTTCTGTGGGAGGGGGTATGATAAAAAAGTAATATTATTTTTAGTGTTTTTCTGATTATGCAAGTGCCGTTGATTTTGTATATCGTGTTGACTCGAGACCTTCAGATGTGATTTTTCGGGATGGTTTTGCTTCGCACGGTAATAACAGGAATCTTCAGCAACATATAAGAGATGACTCCTGTGCATCCGGTAGTCGAGACAGTACTATATTGCGACTATCTCAGATATTAATGAGTCTTATAATATAGCACGATTATATTACTCCAGAGCAACATTTAGCGGCAGGTTGTACAGATACAGAATCCGTGCAGACAATAGTTTCTACAGCCTTCCGCCGTCTGTTGCTTATATTGAGTTATGTGGTATCCAGTTTGGTCATTTTGAGCGAGTGATGATGCGGTTACAAAGTGAGTATGTATCTGTAAATTCTATCCCAATTGAAAATATCCATGAAGCAGTTGAGCTTGTTTACGAGAGAAATGCAAGTATGGTAAATATTGTTGGAGTGGATTATGAAAAAGAAATTAAAGGTTCTGACTCTTGCTCTTGCGTCATTATCCAGTGTTTGTTATGCAGCTATGGCTGATTATGATACGTATGTGAGTAATGTTCAGATTAAAAACCTGTCTTATGGTGTGTATACGTCAGGGGATAAGGAAACTCAGTTTTTTTGTATCGAACTGAAGCGCGGGAGTGAGGCTATTAGTGTCAATGCCATGTGTAAAGTGGATGTGTACGGGAATCATAAACAGGGGTTTGATAACATGCTAAATATAGCAAAGTATTATTATACAACAGGGGGGGATGTAAGGATATATTATAAAGAGAATGTTTGGCGCGACCCCGATTTCAAAAGTGCATTCTCTTCCAGGGAATTAATTGCGATAACTACTTGTAGCTCATCAAGTTATTGTATGGGGCCTATGTTGACAAATTAAATGTTGCTGGGTATTAAACGCTCTAAAGAACAGGCTTAATCTTGTTGGTGAGACGGTCTGAACCTTTATCAGGTTCCTGTATGGCTGTAGCGATCTGTGGGGCAACGATATTTAGACTGTTTACTGGAGCGGATTTTGGGATTGTATTTTGAGCATTTGCGGGAACGTTGTTCGTGGCAACAATGCCGCAGATACTGTCACCCCAAAGCACTCCTTCAAGCTTCTGACAATTGTGGGTGGTTTGTTTGATGGAGTGCCTCTTAAGATTAGAACTCTCACCATAAAGGCTGCGCATTTACGTGGCCTTTTTCGTATTCAGCCTCACGGGAAACACTCACTACGCGCTTTGTTGGATAAATCCAGCCCGTGAAGCCTGCTCCTTTTAGTCAGGACGTTATCAGAAGGGGACACACTGGTTGTATGGAAGCTTGATCGCCTGGGTCACAGTATGCGTCATCTGGTCGTTCTGGTAGAAGAATTGCGCGAACGCGGCGTTAATTTCCACAGCCTGACCGACAGCAGCATAGACACGTCGACGCCAATGGGGCGATTCTTCTTTCATGTCATGGGCACACTCGATGAAATGGAACGTGAATTGATTGTGGAAAGAACCCGCGCTGGACTGGAAGCGACAAGGGAGAGGGGGTGTAATGGTGGCCGACGACCGAAACTAACATTGGAACAATAGGCGCAGGCCGGGCGTTTGATTGGGGCTGGCGTACCGCGACAGCAGGTAGCGATACGTAGTGAAACCCGGAGGCGCTGATACAGAAGATAAATCTCCGGCAATCATCATCGAAGCATGGACTGCCGGAGAAAGTAGAAAACAAAGTGTATATATTTGTGTACTAAAAAACGAACTTATCACAAAAATAAAAGCATAACTTTTTGATTTAATGATATTTTTATTGTTTCTTATCGTAAGGCATACCATTCCTTATGTTTCAGAGGGTTAGCCATAGCACCCAAAATATCGGAAATCACATTGACCACAATAACCAGCGACCCAATGACCATCACGCCAGCGGAAATAGCGGCATAGTCCTGCTGACGAATGGCGTGAATTAACCATCGTCCCAGCCCTGGCCAGCTGAAAACCATTTCGGTAATCATCGCCAGCGTTAACATGGTTGAAAACTGCAGGCCAAGACGGGGAATGACCGGCGGCAGCGCATTATGCAACACGTGACGGCGTAAAATCGTAAAGCGCGACAAGCCGCGCGTGGCCGCCGCTTTAACGTAGTTCTGATCGTAGACCTCAATAGTGCTGATTCGCATCAGGCGGATCACTTCTGTGGTCGGCGCGACGGAAAGCGTGAGCACCGGTAAAACCATATGTCGTATGGCGCTCATCACCATTTCATCGCGCCACGGCGAATCTGAAATCCAGGCGTCAATGATGGCGAAACCGGTAACCGGTTTAACTTCATAAAGTAGGTCAAATCGCCCGGATACCGGCAGCCACCCCAGCGTGAGCGAAAAGAACAGTGTGAGCAGAAGCGCCAGCCAGAAAACCGGAATTGAGAAACCTAATAGCGCCAGCGCGCTGATAAAACGATCCGGCCATTTGCTACGCGTCACGCCAGCCAGCATCCCGACCGGGATGCCGACCATCAGCGCAAAACCAAAGGCGAGAATGCACAGCTCCATCGTGGCGGGAAACACCTCTTTAAGCTGTTCGGAGATCAGCTGGCCGTTAATGCTGGACACGCCAAAGTCCCAGTGCAGCAGACCATTGAACCAGAAAACCCAGGCATTCCATAATGATGCGCCTTGTAGCGGCGCGTGCGGCGTAAAATAGCTCAGGCTAAAGCCGATAAAGGTCAGGAAGAATAGCGTCACCAGCAACAGCAATAACCGACGCAGGGTGAAGATAATCATGGTTTTTTCACCTCTTCGTGTTTTTCGCGGGAGACGCCGGCAAAAGACGCATTGCCGAACGGGCTTAACACCAGCCCTTTAATATCGTAGCGGTAAGCCTGCAGGCGTAGTGATGATGCCAGCGGCAGTATCGGCAGCTCTTTCTCCAGGATATTCTGCGCTTCCTCATACGCTTCTATGCGCGAAGCCAACTGCTGCGACGACAGTGCTTTACGCAGCACGCTATCAAATTCAGGGTTACACCAGTGGGCGAAATTGGTTTGCGAATTGATGGCCGCACAGCTTAACAGCGGTCTGAAAAAGCTATCCGGATCGTTGCTGTCCGTGGCCCAGCCGGATAAGGTCAGATCGTGATTCATATCCATCAGACGCGCCTCCTGAAAACGACCTTCAACCGGTACAATGACCACTTTTACGCCAACCTGCGCCATATCCGCCTGAATAAGCTCCGCCGTTTTTAGCGGACTTGGGTTCCAGGCCTGAGAACTGGTCGGCACCCAGAGATGCAGCGTAAGATTCTCAATGCCCAGCGCTTTTAGCTGTTCGCGCGATTTTTCCGGATTGTACTCCGTAATTTTGGCATCGTTATCGTAAGCCCATGAGGCTCTCGGTAAAATGGAGGCTGCGGTTTCTGCCGTGCCGTAATAAATCGACTGCATCAGGCGCTGGTTGTTGATCGATAAGGCCAGCGCATGGCGCACTGCGGGATTATTCAACGGCGGCTTATCGGTGTTAAAGGCCAGATAGGCGATATTCATCCCCGGGCGCAACGTCAGGCGCAAACGCGGATCGTCGCGTAAAATAGTTAGCTGGCTGGCGGCGGGCCAGGCCAGAACATCGCATTCACCGGTCAGTAATTTTGATAAACGCCCGGTACCGCCGGAGCCTAAATCCACTACTACTTGCGGCATCAGCGGTTTGCCGCGCCAAAAACCATCGTGGCGCTGGAGACGAATAAACTGCCCGGCACGGTACTCCGAAAGCTGGAAAGGCCCGGTGCCGACCGGTTGGCGGTCAAGCAGTTCCTGACGATCTTTTCGGCTAAGCTGCGCGGCGTACTCAGCGGACATAACGGAAGCGTAGTGTGTGGCCAGATGCCATAAAAAGGAGGCGTCTGGCTGCGTCAGGCGAAACTCAACGGTGTTATTGTCCAGCTTACGCACGCTTTTTACATTGTCGGCGAACTGTAGGCTATCAAAGTAGGGGAAGCTACTGCCGTTGATGTTATGCCACGGATGTCGACGATCGAAAATCCGCTGAAAGGTAAAGACAACATCATCAGCATTGAGTTTTCGGGTCGGCGTAAACCAGGCGGTTTTTTGAAAGGAAACGTCGCGGCGCAGGTGAAAACGGTACGTTGCCCCGTTATCCAGCACCTCCCAGCTTTCTGCCAGCTCTGGGACTAAACGATAAGTATAGGGATCGACATCCAACAGGCGGTCATATAACTGGGCGGCCAGGGTATCGACGATGAGGCCGCTGCTCGCTTTTTGCGGATTAAAGGTGTTGACCTGCCCGCTGACACAATACACAAAGCCGCTATCGCGAATATCTGCACTCGCAGTTTGTTCGGGCGCAGTCGCAGCCGTAGCCTGACTACTCAGTAGACCCGCTATCACGATCAGAGACGATAAAACCAGGCGCATAATAGTTAAGTTTTTGAAGTTCAATTTGCAAAGTGTATCGCACTTCGGCCCGCCACGTAAAAATGTCGGTGGATAACTGGCGTAAATGTCGTCAATTAGCCGGAGAAATAGCTAAAGCTGATGCTTTTTAAGCAAGGCGCGAAACTGGTGGTAGGTGAGTGCCAGCAAATCGGCGGCTCGTTTCTGGTTAAATTTCGCCTGCTGTAAGCTACGTTGCAGCAGCGCTTTTTCCTGTTGCAGTTGAAACTCCCGCAACTTGAGCGGCAGGTCGGGCGTGGCGGTTGCCGATGGCAGGGCGGGCGCGGGCGGTTCGGCGGGATGGCGTTGAAAAGGATCGATAACAATTTCATCCAAAGGATGTTCACTACTGCCGTGGCGATACACTGAACGTTCGACTACGTTTTTCAGCTCGCGGACATTACCCGGCCAGGCGTAATGCAACAACGTTTCTTTTGCCCGATCGGTAAAACCGGGAAATAAGGGCAGACGTAGTTCACGACACAT
The DNA here is from genome assembly GCF_026247685.1 of Salmonella sp. 2018103. Taxonomy (NCBI): domain Bacteria; kingdom Pseudomonadati; phylum Pseudomonadota; class Gammaproteobacteria; order Enterobacterales; family Enterobacteriaceae; genus Salmonella; species Salmonella sp. 2018103. The sequence goes on along the minus strand of NZ_CP111029.1, from coordinate 2,412,488 downwards.
CTGAATAGCAAAATGCTCGGCCATCAGCATGATATCGCTCTGGCGTTCGCGCAGCGGCGGCAGTTGTACAACATCAAAAGCCAGCCTATCGAGCAGATCGGCACGAAATGTCCCTTCCTTCACCATGGCGGGTAAATCGGCATTGGTGGCGCATACTAATCGCACATTAACCTGTAACGGCTGGCTGCCGCCGACGCGCTCTAGCTCGCCATATTCAATCACCCGCAGCAGCTTTTCCTGTACCAGCATCGGCGCTGTCGCCAGTTCATCCAAAAACAGCGTGCCGCCATCGGCGCGTTCAAAGCGACCGGGATGACGTTTTTGCGCCCCGGTAAAAGCGCCCGCTTCATGACCAAACAGTTCGGAGTCCAGCAGATTTTCGTTAAGCGCCGCGCAGTTAAGCGAGATAAGCGGCCCCTGCCAGCGTGAAGAGAGATAGTGCAGGCGATTGGCGATAAGTTCTTTACCCGTACCGCGTTCGCCAATAATCAGCACTGGCTTATCCAGCGGCGCGAGCCGGGAGACTTGTTCCAGTACTTCAAGAAAACGGTTTGCCTCGCCGAGCAGGTTATCTTTAAATTCAGCCATGATGAAAATCGCCACTTGTTAGTGTTTTTCACCACTTTATCCTTTTTTGCTGGCGAGGTAAAACGAAACAATTTCTTTATTATCAGTGATATGAAAAGTTGGCACGCAAATTGTATTAATCATGTAGCAGGGCATCGCCCGTTATCAGAACATTATGTGAGGATTGAATTATGGGTATTTTTTCTCGTTTTGCCGACATCGTGAACGCCAATATCAATGCGTTGTTGGAAAAAGCGGAAGATCCGCAGAAGCTGGTGCGCCTGATGATTCAGGAGATGGAAGATACGCTGGTGGAGGTTCGCTCGAACTCCGCGCGTGCTTTAGCGGAAAAGAAACAGTTATCCCGTCGTATTGAACAGGCTACGGCTCAGCAGACCGAGTGGCAGGAAAAAGCGGAACTGGCTCTGCGCAAAGATAAAGACGATCTGGCGCGCGCCGCATTGATTGAAAAACAAAAGCTGACCGATTTAATTGCTACGCTTGAACAGGAAGTCACGCTGGTGGATGACACGCTGGCGCGCATGAAGAAAGAGATTGGCGAGCTGGAAAACAAACTCAGCGAAACACGCGCTCGCCAGCAGGCGCTGATGCTGCGTCATCAGGCGGCGAGTTCTTCCCGTGATGTCCGTCGTCAGCTTGACAGCGGCAAACTGGATGAAGCCATGGCGCGGTTTGAATCCTTTGAACGTCGTATCGATCAAATGGAAGCGGAAGCGGAAAGCCATCGTTTTGGTAAGCAGCAATCGCTGGACCAACAGTTTGCCAACCTGAAAGCCGATGATGAAATCAGCGAGCAGCTGGCGCAGTTGAAAGCCAAAATGAAGCAAGATAATCAATAATGACAATGGCGGCGCCGATACGCGCCGTCGCTCATCAGCTTTAGGTGTAAGGAGAACGCATGAGCGCGCTATTTCTGGCCATCCCGTTAACCATTTTTGTGTTGTTTGTGTTACCGATTTGGCTGTGGCTGCATTACAGCAACCGCGCCGGTCGGGGAGAACTGTCGCAAAGCGAGCAGCAACGCTTACTGCAACTCACAGACGACGCGCAACGTATGCGCGAGCGCATTCAGGCGCTGGAAGACATTCTTGATGCAGAGCATCCGAACTGGAGAGAGCGCTAATGGGTGGAATCAATCTGAATAAAAAACTATGGCGTATGCCGCAAAAGGGCATGTTGCGTGGCGTTTGCGCTGGGATCGCCGACTACCTTGATGTACCGGTAAAACTGGTGCGTATTCTGGTCGTGCTGTCGATTTTCTTTGGGCTGGCGTTTTTTACCGTAGTGGCCTATATCGTTCTGTCTTTTGTACTGGACCCTATGCCGGATAATCTGGCCGCAGGCAAACCGCAGCCGACCAGCGGCGAACTGCTGGATACCGTAGACAGAGAGCTTGCCGCAGGCGAAAAGCGTTTGCGAGAAATGGAACGCTACGTCACGTCAGATACGTTCACACTGCGTAGTCGTTTCCGTCAACTTTAAGTGTTATATCGGGAAGGTGAAGATGAATACTCGCTGGCAACGCGCCGGGCAGAAGGTGAAGCCCGGCTTCAAAATAGCAGGTAAGCTGGTTCTGTTGACCGCGTTACGCTACGGGCCTGCCGGCGTGGCGGGATGGGCGGTAAAATCCGTCGCCCGTCGTCCGCTAAAAATGTTGCTGGCGTTTGCGCTGGAGCCAGTACTTCGTAAGGCGGCGAATAAAATTTCGCAGCGTTACAAATAGCGAGTCTGGTCATAATATTTCGTTAAGCTCTGGCGTATAGTGTGTGCGAAATACATTACGTGTCAGGACGGGAGTATGTTGAAAAAAGGAATATTTGCGTTAGCGTTATTCATAGCCATGCCGCTTTATGCCGCAGAATACTGGATAGATGTCCGCATTCCGGAACAATATCAACGAGAGCATATTCAGGGCGCGATTAATATCCCATTGAAGGAGATTAAATCTCATATCGAAACGGTAGTTCCAGACAGGAACGATACGGTAAAGTTATATTGCAACTCCGGGCGACAGTCGGGCATGGCAAAACAAATGTTGCTTGATATGGGGTATACGCACGCGATGAATATGGGCGGCATCAGTCGTCTTGATATGCCGAAAGTAAAAAAATAGATAATCTATTGCTCAATACTCATACTAACCGCGGCGCTTAATGCGCCGTTGTTGATCTCTCCGGGTAGTTGATAATAACGTTTTTGCACATATCTATAACGCAGGCTCGTTATTATTTTTTTCTTCTCTTCAGGCTCAACAGGATGTCAATGAAGCGACTTAAAACTGAACTCAACGCGCTGGTCAATCGTGGGGTAGACAGGCATTTGCGACTTGCCGTAACCGGGTTGAGCCGCAGCGGCAAAACGGCGTTTATCACGGCGATGGTTAACCAGTTGCTTAATGTCCACGCGGGCGCGCGCTTACCGTTGCTCAGCGCGGTACGCGAAGAACGCCTGCTTGGCGTAAAGCGCGTGCCTCAACGTGATTTTGGTATTCCCCGTTTTACCTACGACGAGGGGATACTTCAGCTTTATGGCAATCCTCCCGCCTGGCCCACACCGACGCGCGGCGTGAGTGAGATTCGGCTGGCGTTGCGCTATCGCTCAAACGACTCGCTGCTGCGCCATTTTAAAGATACCTCGACATTGTATCTGGAGATTGTGGACTATCCAGGGGAATGGTTACTCGATCTGCCCATGCTGGCTCAGGATTATTTAAGCTGGTCCCGTCAGATGAACGGCTTGTTACAAGGACAACGCGCTGAGTGGGCCGCAAAATGGCGGCAACTTTGCGACGGACTCGATCCGCTGGCGCCCGCCGATGAAAACCGGCTGGCGGAGATTGCCGCCGCCTGGACGGATTATTTGCATCAGTGTAAATCGCAGGGATTGCACTTTATTCAGCCTGGACGGTTTGTTTTGCCGGGCGATATGGCGGGTGCGCCAGCGTTGCAGTTTTTCCCGTGGCCGGATGTGGACGCCTTCGGCGAGTCAAAACTGGCGCAGGTGGATAAGCAGACCAACGCTGGAATGCTGCGCGAACGCTTTAACTACTATTGCGAAAAAGTGGTCAAGGGGTTCTACAAAAATCATTTTCTACGCTTTGATCGCCAGATTGTGCTGGTCGACTGTCTGCAACCGCTTAATAGCGGGCCGCAGGCGTTTAATGATATGCGTCTCGCTTTAACGCAGCTGATGCAAAGTTTTCACTATGGTCAGCGAACTCTGTTTCGCCGCCTGTTTTCGCCGGTGATTGACAAATTGCTGTTCGCCGCGACGAAAGCCGACCATGTCACCCTCGACCAACATGCCAATATGGTGGCCTTGCTCCAGCAGCTTATTCAGGATGCCTGGCAAAATGCCGCGTTTGAAGGCATTAGTATGGATTGCCTGGGGCTGGCGTCGGTACAGGCGACCACCAGCGGCGTGATTGAGGTCAACGGTGAAAAAATCCCGGCTTTACGTGGAAACCGTTTGAGTGACGGCGCGCCGTTAACCGTGTACCCCGGCGAAGTGCCTTCGCGTTTGCCGGGGCAAGCGTTTTGGGATAGTCAGGGTTTTCAGTTCGAAGCCTTTCGTCCGCAGGTGATGGATGTTGATAAACCGTTACCGCATATTCGTCTGGACGCTGCGCTGGAGTTTTTAATAGGAGATAAGCTGCGATGAGCGAACCGTTAAAACCGCGTATTGATTTTGCAGAACCGCTAAAGGAGGAGCCTACGTCGGCCTTCAAAGCGCAGCAAACTTTCAGCGAAGCGGAGTCGCGTACATTTGCGCCTGCAGCTATCGATGAGCGCCCGGAAGACGAAGGCGTGGCAGAAGCGGCGGTCGATGCCGCGCTGCGTCCCAAACGCAGCCTGTGGCGTAAAATGGTGATGGGAGGGCTGGCGCTGTTTGGCGCGAGCGTGGTCGGGCAAGGCGTACAGTGGACAATGAATGCCTGGCAAACTCAGGACTGGGTCGCTTTAGGCGGCTGTGCCGCAGGCGCGCTGATCGTTGGCGCTGGCGTGGGATCGGTGGTCACGGAGTGGCGGCGATTATGGCGCTTGCGCCAGCGGGCGCATGAGCGGGATGAAGCGCGTGAGCTGTTACATAGCCATAGCGTCGGGAAAGGTCGCGCATTTTGCGAAAAACTGGCGCAGCAGGCGGGGATTGATCAATCACATCCGGCATTACAACGTTGGTATGCCGCTATTCACGAAACGCAAAACGACAGGGAAATCGTCAATTTGTATGCGCATCTGGTACAGCCGGTACTTGACGCGCAGGCGCGACGTGAGATTAGCCGTTTCGCCGCGGAATCGACTCTGATGATCGCCGTCAGCCCGTTAGCGTTGGTGGATATGGCATTTATTGCCTGGCGTAATTTACGCCTGATTAACCGTATCGCAACGCTGTATGGCATTGAACTTGGTTATTACAGCCGCCTTCGTCTGTTCCGTCTGGTGTTGCTGAATATCGCGTTCGCGGGAGCCAGTGAGCTGGTGCGTGAAGTCGGTATGGACTGGATGTCTCAGGATCTGGCCGCACGCCTGTCCACGCGCGCGGCACAGGGGATTGGCGCAGGTCTCCTTACCGCTCGACTGGGAATAAAAGCGATGGAACTATGTCGACCATTGCCGTGGATCGATAACGATAAACCACGTCTCGGTGATTTTCGTCGTCAGCTTATCGGTCAGCTAAAAGAGACGTTACAAAAGAGTAAGTCGTCGCCTGAGAAATGACCTTCCACAGGGCGCTGACTGCCTGGCTTTACGCCGCAGCGCCCGTTTTTCCGCCATGCTGTCAATATTTGTTGACAGAATCCTTCCTGCCAGCCGAATAGTGGCTTATCATCTATTTAATGGTTCATTATTCAGGTGAAGGTTCCCATGCGTCTGGAAGTCTTTTGTGAAGACCGACTTGGTCTGACCCGCGAATTACTTGATTTACTGGTGTTACGTAGCATTGATTTACGCGGAATCGAGATTGATCCCATTGGGCGAATTTATCTTAATTTTGCTGAGCTGGAATTCACCGACTTCAGCAGCCTGATGGCCGAAATCCGCCGTATTTCCGGCGTAACGGATGTCCGTACCGTTCCCTGGATGCCGTCCGAGCGTGAACATCTGGCCCTGAGCGCGCTGCTTGAGGCGTTGCCGGAGCCGGTGCTCTCATTGGATATGAAGAGTAAAGTGGAGATGGCGAACCCGGCGAGTTGTCAGCTTTTTGCCCAGAGCCAGGAGCGAATGCGGCACCATACCGCCGCACAATTAATCAACGGCTTCAATTTTCAGCGCTGGCTGGACGGTAACCCGCAAAGCTCCCATAACGAACATGTCGTGATCAACGGGCAAAACTTCCTGATGGAGATTACGCCGGTACATTTACAAAACGAAAATGACGAATACGTGTTGACCGGGGCGGTCGTGATGTTGCGTTCCACGATTCGTATGGGGCAGCAGCTACAGAATTTGTCCACGCAGGATCTGAGCGCGTTTAGTCAGATTATTGCCGTGAGCGCAAAGATGAAGCACGTCGTTGAGCAGGCGCGCAAACTGGCGATGCTCAGCGCGCCGCTGCTGATTACCGGCGATACGGGAACCGGCAAAGATCTTTTCGCCTATGCCTGTCATCAGGCAAGCCCTCGTTCAGCGAAGCCGTATCTGGCGCTCAACTGCGCTTCAATCCCGGAAGATGCGGTAGAAAGCGAACTATTTGGCCATGCGCCGGAAGGTAAAAAAGGCTTTTTTGAACAGGCGAATGGCGGTTCGGTGCTGCTGGATGAAATTGGCGAAATGTCGCCGCGTATGCAGGCGAAGCTGCTACGTTTTCTCAACGATGGTACGTTCCGTCGCGTCGGCGAAGATCACGAAATTCATGTTGATGTCCGCGTTATCTGCGCCACGCAGAAAAATCTGGTGGAGCTGGTGCAAAAAGGACTGTTCCGCGAAGATCTCTATTATCGACTTAACGTTCTGACGCTTAATTTGCCGCCGTTGCGCGATTGTCCGCAGGATATTATGCCGTTGACCGAACTGTTCGTGGCGCGTTTTGCCGACGAACAGGGCGTTCCGCGACCGAAACTGTCTGCCGATCTGAGTACGGTCCTCACTCGTTACGGCTGGCCGGGTAACGTTCGCCAGCTTAAAAATGCGATTTACCGGGCGCTGACGCAACTGGAAGGGTATGAGCTGCGTCCGCAGGATATCCTGCTGCCTGACTACGATGCCGCGACGGTGGCAGTCGGCGAAGATGCGATGGAAGGTTCGCTGGATGACATTACCAGTCGTTTTGAACGTTCTGTCCTGACCCAGCTTTATCGTAGCTATCCGAGTACGCGTAAACTGGCGAAACGGTTGGGGGTATCGCACACCGCGATTGCCAATAAGCTACGTGAATATGGTCTGAGCCAGAAGAAGGGTGAAGAGTAGAAAAAAAGAAGGCCTCTGGATAGAGGCCTTCTTGTGACAAAAGAGCACCGCCTGTAGCACTGACAAACGTAGCGCCAGCAGTCGCTGGCTTATGCCTTCAGGACATTAAGCGCGGCGTCGTAATCCGGCTCGTGGGTGATTTCATCCACCAACTGGCTGAAAATAACGTTGTCGTTTTCGTCAAGCACGATGACTGCGCGCGCCGCCAAACCTTTCAGCGGGCCGTCAACGATTTCGACGCCGTAGTTTTTCAGAAACTCGTTATTACGCAGAGTGGAAAGCGTAATAACATTGCTCAGGCCTTCCGCGCCGCAAAAACGCGACTGTGCAAAAGGCAGGTCAGCAGAAACGCACAATACGACGGTATTCTCCACTTCTGTGGCCAGTTGATTAAACTTACGAACTGATGCGGCGCATACGCCAGTATCAATGCTTGGGAAAATATTCAGCACTTTGCGTTTGCCTGCATATTGGCTGAGGGAAACGTCAGACAAATCTTTTGCGACAAGAGTAAAAGTCTGTGCTTTGCTACCAGCCTGCGGAATAACGTTGGCAACGGTGACCGGGTTACCCTGGAAATGTACAGTCTGTGACATAATTATGTTCCTATTTACTTATAGTTAACGTCGAAATCCAGTTTAAGTCATTATTCATTAACACGGCAAATACTATTTGTAGCAAGCCGCGTCCGGCGCTATCAGAGGGGAAGAGATGAGATCTGTTAAGGTATATGAGGAAACCTGGCCGTTGCATACGCCTTTCGTTATTGCGCGTGGTAGCCGAAGCGAAGCGCATGTTGTCGTTGTCGAACTGGAAGAAGAGGGCGTAAAAGGCATCGGGGAATGTACGCCATATCCACGTTATGGTGAAAGTGATGCCTCGGTCATGGCGCAAATCATGAGTATTGTGCCTCAGTTGGAAAACGGACTGACTCGCGAAGCATTGCAGAAACTGTTACCGGCAGGCGCGGCGCGCAACGCGGTGGACAGTGCCTTATGGGATTTGCAGGCCCGCCAGCGGCAGCAAAGCCTTGCCGGGCTGCTCGGCGTGACGCTGGCCCCGGTTTTTACTACCGCGCAAACGGTAGTGATAGGCACGCCGGAACAGATGGCGGCCAGTGCGGCGGCACTATGGGAAAAAGGGGCAACGTTGCTGAAAATCAAACTCGATGCTCGTCTGATTAGCGAACGTATGGTGGCGATCCGCTCGGCGGTGCCGGAGGCGACGCTCATTGTGGACGCCAATGAATCGTGGCGTCCGGAGGGGCTGGCGGCGCGTTGCCAGTTACTGGCGGATCTGAATGTCGCGATGCTGGAGCAGCCGCTGCCCGCGCAGGATGACGCCGCCCTGGAAAATTTTATTCATCCGTTGCCCATCTGTGCAGATGAGAGCTGCCATACTCGCAGTAGTCTGAAAGCCCTGACGGGGCGCTACGATATGATTAACATTAAGCTGGATAAAACCGGCGGTCTGACCGAGGCGCTGGCGCTGGCAACGGAGGCGCGGGAGCAAGGATTCGGCCTGATGCTGGGCTGTATGCTCTGTACATCAAGAGCGATTAGCGCCGCGCTGCCGCTTATGCCGCAGGTGAGCTTCGCCGATCTTGATGGCCCAACATGGCTGGCGGTTGATGTTGAGCCCGCGCTACGCTTTACGACGGGTCAACTCCATCTTTAGGATGCCAGCGGAGCAGATTCGACATAGCCAGCAGGTATTTTTCGCTGGCTTCATCGGCAGAAACAGGGGGAAACTCGGCGGTAATGCAGTGCAGGTTGAGGTCGGCGCACCAGCTGCCAAACGAACCGGGCGTTTCGTAACCAACGCTGGTCACCAGCGGCAACGCAAACGCATCGGCCAGCCACTCGCCTAGCTCGCTGCGACGTGGATCTTCAATGCAGGCCAGGGGATCGTGAAAAGAGACGACCCAGGCGGGTTGGAGTTGATGTATTAACTGGCAAAGCGCCTGGGTTTCCGGTTCTGAGCCGGGATGATCGCCGGTTAGCAGCACGACATCACGCTCTTGCGCGCGGCTATTCCAGCGATAAACTGTTTCACCCGCTTTCCAGTTGGCGGCGGGAAAGTTACGGTTTAAATCAATGCCATTTGCATTTGCCCTTAATCCTAGTTGACAGCCATCAGGATTAACGGCAAGTACGACATGATGACGGCGAAGGGAAGGATTTAAGGTGCGTAACGCACAGGAGAGCGTCACCACGGATGAGGTTTCATCCCCGTGGGTGCCAGCCAGTATCAGGCCGCTTTCGCGATCGGCGGCAGGCGCCGGAAACCAGATTAGCGGTGCGCCTAGTAGCGAACGTCCATAATGTTCAGTGCCTGGCGGAAATGCGCCGCGCTCGGCACGGGGGCGGGTGACAGTCATACATGTTTCCCGAAGCTGAGACCAGTAGGGTAATCATCGTAGTGTTGTGTAAAACCCGCCGATTATCAAATGGTTTCTATTTACCCTCTTGTATGGCGCGATATCAACTTTCTGGCGGAAGATAATTGCATTTCTTTCTGCTGAAACAAATAATTACGTTGTCATTTAACTCATCTTTGAGGAACTTCTATGAGGCATTCTGTTTCAGTAACCTGTTGTGCGCTGTTGGTTAGCAGCTTTTCCCTGGCATATGCTGCGGATGTTCCCGGCGGAACGGTACTGGCAGAGAAACAAGAACTGGTGCGTCATATCAAAGATGAGCCCGCTTCGTTAGATCCAGCGAAAGCCGTTGGGCTGCCTGAAATTCAGGTGATCCGCGATCTGTTTGAAGGGCTGGTTAACCAGAACGAAAAGGGTGAAATTATCCCTGGCGTCGCCAGCCAGTGGAAGAGCAATGATAATCGTATCTGGACGTTTACGTTGCGGGATAATGCGCAATGGGCCGATGGAACGCCGGTGACCGCCCAGGATTTTGTCTATAGCTGGCAACGTCTCGTTGATCCCAAAACGCTTTCCCCCTTCGCCTGGTTTGCCGCTCTGGCTGGCATCACTAATGCGCAAGCCATTATCGACGGTAAAGCCACGCCGGATCAGCTTGGCGTCAGTGCCGTGGACGCGCACACTTTGCGTATTCAGCTTGACAAGCCGTTGCCCTGGTTTGCCAGTCTGACCGCCAGTTTTGCCTTTTATCCGGTCCAAAAAGCGAATGTTGAAAGCGGTAAAGACTGGATGAAGCCGGGAAAACTGATCGGCAATGGCGCGTATGTGCTTAAAGAGCGCGTGGTAAATGAAAAACTGGTGGTCGTGCCTAATACGCATTACTGGGATAACGCGAAAACGGTACTGCAAAAAGTGACATTTTTACCCATTAACCAGGAGTCGGCTGCGACGAAACGTTATCTTGCCGGTGATATTGATATCACCGAATCTTTCCCTAAAAATATGTACCAGAAATTATTGAAGGATATTCCAGGGCAAGTTTATACGCCGCCGCAATTAGGGACTTATTATTATGCGTTTAATACGCAGAAAGGGCCGACGGCGGATTCCCGCGTTCGTCTGGCGCTAAGTATGACCATTGATCGCCGTTTGATGGCGGAAAAAGTCTTAGGTACCGGTGAAAAACCGGCCTGGCATTTTACACCGGATGTCACGGCAGGATTTAAGCCCGATCCTTCACCGTTTGAACAAATGAGCCAGGAAGAACTTAATGCCCAGGCGAAAACATTGCTGCGTGCAGCAGGCTACGGATCGCAGAAGCCGCTTAAATTAACCCTGCTTTACAATACCTCAGAAAACCATCAGAAAATCGCGATTGCGGTGGCGTCAATGTGGAAGAAAAATCTGGGGGTGGATGTGAAATTGCAAAACCAGGAGTGGAAAACGTATATCGACAGCCGGAATACCGGTAATTTTGATGTTATTCGCGCCTCCTGGGTGGGTGATTACAACGAACCGTCGGCTTTCTTATCCTTATTAACGTCCACGCATACGGGGAATATTTCACGCTTTACTAATCCGACTTATGACAAAATCCTGACGCAAGCGACGATGGAAAATACCGCCGAAGCGCGTAACGCGGATTACAATGCAGCGGAGAAAATTTTAACGGATCAAGCGCCTATAGCGCCTATTTATCAGTATACCAATGGCCGGTTAATTAAACCGTGGGTAAAGGGATACCCCATTACTAACCCGGAAGATGTGGCCTATAGCCGTACAATGTATATTGTGAAGCACTGATGCGTACTGGTTACCTTTTGATGAAAGGTAACCACGCCCGCCGCCTGATGCCGCCGTTCTCATTGGTGTGTTTTCAGCCAGGCGGCAATATCCTGTGTCGGCAGATGATGTTGTGCATTCCAGGTGTCGCTCATCGGCCACCACATACCGTCACCACGCGCGAAGGCGACGCGATAGCGCAGCATTGGGTCATGCGGATGTAAACGGAGCTGCTCCTGTAAGTCAGGTAGCGTCAATACGCCTCGGGTAAAAGTTTGCTGCGTCACGCGTTCGACCGTTTCCGCCAGTTTTGCATAAGAGGTCGTTTCCCCCGCGACAAAGACGACTTCGTTAGTGATACGCGGCTGATGCAGATAAATTTCAGTGGTCAGGCGACCAATATCCGCAGGCGACGTGACGGTGACCTGCATTTCCCATCCGCCGAGGGCATTGATGGTTTTTTGGGCTAAGTTGACCACACCAAAGGCCGGTTCGAAGAGAAAAGAGGTAAATATACCGGTTGAAACAATCACCCACTCTGTGACGTTTTGCTCGCGCAAAAGCGTCCTGACGTCATACTGTTCGTCCCACACCGGCTGGCCACTGCCTTTGCCGACCACATCGTAATTCACGCCAAACTGCCAGGGGAAATAGCGCTTAACGCCCGCCTCCAGTACCGCGCGGGTGATTTTTATCTGGGTACCCGCACCGGCGACAAACCCCATACAATTGATGATCGTATCAAAACCGCGGAATTGATCTTTTAACGCTGCAACCGAACTGCCCGCGATGTCGACCGGGATAAACCGCGCACCGGCATCCGCCAGTTGTTGATGAATGCTGGAACGTCGTTTGCTCTGTTTATCCCTGGATTGCCCTGACACAATAACGCTAACGGAACCATTACGCTGTGTGACCGCCGGAACCAACGACGCCAGCACTGACGCCCCCAGTTGTCCCGCGCCCAGCACCAATACTTTTTCACCCACCTGATTATTGGATTGTTTCATTTGCACCTCTCTGTGTTGGTTCACCTGTAGATTAAAGATTACGTCAGGGTTCTGCGTTCGATAAGACGCCGAAGACGGGTTAGACTGTTCTGATAAATGGGATAATTGGCGGGGGGAAAATGGACAAGCTGGAAGCGATGCAGGTCTATGTTTGCGTAGTGGATACCCATAGTTTTATCAGAGCCGCCGAAGTGCTGGGCGTGCCGCGCTCAACGGTATCGCGGGTGGTTAAAGAACTGGAATCCTGGCTTAAGATTCAGCTTTTGCAACGTACAACCCGCAAACTTAGCGTGACCGCAGAGGGGCGGCGTTACTACGAAGAGTGCAAAAGAGTACTGGCAGATATCGCGGCCATGGAGTCGTCATTTCCCGGCCGGGCGGCACAACCCAAAGGGCGTTTTAAAGTAGGGATGCCGCAATCTCTCGCCCGGCATTGCATTATTCCCACGCTCCCGGCCTTTTTGCGCCAGTATCCGGAGCTGGAGCTGATACTTTGTTCCAGCGATAGCGTGGAGGATATTATCCTGCAAGGGTATGACTGCGTGATTCGGGCCGGCAGGATCGATGATTCCACCACGCTGGTTGCCCGTCCACTTGCCAGCTTTAACTGGGTGATAGCAGCATCGCCCACTTACATTGAGCGTTACGGTAGCCCTGAAAATTTAGATGATCTGCAAAAACACCATGCGGTCGGCTACCTGAACCACCGCACTGGGCGTACCACCGACTGGTTTTTTACGCGTGAGGGGAAGGATTACGCGATGCGGGTGCAGGAGACGCTGGTTGTCGATGATACGGACGCTTATATTCAGGCCGGAATACAGGGGCTGGGGTTAATTCGCGTCGCCAGCTATCTGGTTGCGCCGTATCTGCACAGTGGGGCGCTGGTGACCTGCATGGACAACCATTCTTATGATTTGCCGCTTGCGCTGGTCTATCCGCAAAACAGGTTTCTGCCGCCTACGGTACGCGCTTTTTATGACTGGTGCAAAACGGCGCTGAGCCAGCCGGAGTCTCTTCGCTAAAAAATATTATTCCGGATATCGCATTGCCTGTTTAGAAAACTTTTTCACAGACGGTCAAAATGACGGTACTGGTTTTGACGCATAAGTAAAAGGCATTATCAAACAGGTGCTACACGGCGAGGATATAGCAAGCACTGAACGTTTGGATGCAATAAAAAATCTGTACAACTGTTATTAATGAACTTTTTGTATAAAAATAATCGGATTTAACAATACTCATTGTACCTGTCTTTTGCTCTTATCATGGCGTCTTTACAACGAAAGGGTGCTTTAGCGTGGAATATTCAATATTAAGTAACAACCTTAAAATGCCTATGGTGGGTTTTGGCGTTTTTAAGGTAACCGACAAAGAAGAATGTCAGCAGTCAGTGTTAAGCGCTATTCGCAGTGGTTATCGTCTTATCGATACCGCTGCGGTATACGGCAATGAAGATGCCGTTGGTGACGCTGTTCGTGAAGCCATCGCGACAGGCCTGTGTACCCGTGAGGAGTTATTTATTACTTCTAAACTGTGGGTGCAAGATATGGCTAACTACGATCTGGCCAAAGCAGGTATTGAAGCGTCGCTGAAAAAATCCGGGTTAGATTATTTTGATCTCTATTTATTGCATCAGGCAATGGGCGATTATTTTAGTGCGTGGCGCGCGCTGGAAGACGCTTATGAAGCCGGTAAACTAAAAGCCATTGGCGTGTCCAACTTCTATGCGCATGTGTTAGCCAACTTCTGTGAAACCGTCAGAATTACGCCAATGGTAAACCAGGTCGAATTGCATCCATACTTTGCACAACCCGCCGCGCTGGAAACCATGAAGCATTATAACGTTCAGCCTGAAGCGTGGGCGCCGTTAGGCGGCGGGAGACATAAACCGTATGAAAATGTCATGCTTCAAAGGATTGCCGATGCCCATCAAAAAACCATCGCGCAAGTTGTCCTGCGTTGGAACGTGCAGCGTGGCGTCACGGTTATTCCTAAATCCACTCGACAGGAACGTATTGAAGAGAACTTTGCCATCTGGGATTTCTCACTAACGGATAACGAAATGGCTCAAATCAACGCTCTTGATTTAGGCTACGTTGGCGAAGCGGTGAAGCATTTTAATCCTGAATTTGTTCGCGGTTGTCTTGGCGTTAAAATCCACGATTGATCCCGGCGCTTGCAGATGTTTTCTCGCATGAACAGCTTCTAACACGGTTGCCGGAGCGTAGACGGCAACCGTGTGATATTCGCCTGGCCGTCAGGCGCCGAAGGCACCATCGATGGTGTGCATCGCGCCGGTGACGAAAGAGGCTTCCGGGCCGGCAAGCCATGCCACCATTCCAGCCACTTCTTCAGGTCTTCCGTGTCGTTTGATCGCCATGAAACTGTGCATCAGCTCTTTCATGGGGCCATCTTCCGGATTGATGTCGGTATCAATGGGGCCTGGCTGCACCACATTTATCGTAATCCCGCGGGGGCCAAAATCACGAGCCAGGCCGCGCGCCAGCCCTTGCAGGGCTGATTTACTGGCGGCGTACGCGGCCATTCCCGGTACGGGCATCCGATCGCCATTCACGGAACCGATAATAATAATGCGTCCACCTTCCGGCATGTTGCGGGCTGCTTCGACTGACGCATGGTAAGGCGCATGGATATTAATACGGAACAAACGATCTATCGCATCGCTATCTTGTTCCAGCGCATCGCCGAAGAGAGCCACGCCCGCATTGACGACCAGAATATCCAGTGGTCCGTACTCACGCACGAGGCTGATGACGGCATCCCGATCGGCGCTATCCGTCTGGATGGCGGTGCTTCCGGTTTCCGCTGCCAGTTTTTCGGCGGCTTCGCGCGATCCGGCGTAGCTGAAAACGACCGATGCGCCGTCAGCGCTAAAGCGTCGTACAATAGCCGCGCCGATACCACGACTTCCCCCTAAAACCAGTACAGATTTGTTGCGAAATAGCATCATCAGGATGTCCTTTATGATATTGTAGTAGCCACTACAATATGCGTAATGAAATCATGCCGTCAAGGAGTTATGTAGTAATGACTACAAAACATAGTCGAACGCCGGGTCGTCCTCGCCAGTTCGATCCGGAGCAAGCCATTGAAACCGCTCAACACTTATTTCATTCGCGCGGCTACGACGCGGTGAGCGTAGCGGATCTGACAAAAGCGTTCGGGATCAATCCTCCCAGTTTCTATGCGGCGTTTGGCAGCAAGCTGGGGCTGTATACCCGCGTATTAAAGCGTTACAGGATGACCGACGCGATTCCGCTCGGGGCGCTTCTGCGTCACGATCGCCCGACCGCGAAGTGCCTTATTGATGTGCTGATGGAAGCGGCAAGACGTTACGTTGCCGATCCTGATGCCACCGGATGTCTGGTTCTGGAGGGCGCTCATTGTAACGATAAACCGGCACGAGAGGCCGCCTGCGAGTTTTACATCGCTGCTGAAAACCTGATTCGCACTTATGTCGCCATGCGGTATCCGCAAGAGGCTGACCGGACGACGGACTTTATGGGGACGTTAATGGCGGGACTTTCCGCCAAGGCGCGAGCGGGGTATAGCCTGGAGCGTCTTCAGGAGAGCGTACTTCTGGCTGGAGATGTGCTGGAGCGATTACTGCCGGATTAACGCAGCGCATCAAAAAACCTGAGTCAATCAGATATGGGCAAACATGGAGCAATAGCCCTAATCATCCATCTTGCTGTTGCGGTATTCGGTAAAGTACATCAAAAATAGAGGTGTCAGGGAAACAAGAAATACAAAAATGTAGTCTTATTACGGTACTTAGCTTATCAGTGTTGATGCTAGCCGGATGTACAACGACCTATACCATGACGACCCGGACGGGAGAGATTATTGAAACGCAGGGTAAGCCGGAGGTTGACACCGCAACCGGAATGACGAAATACGCTGATGCTTATGGTTATCATCGCGTCATTAAAACCAGTGAAATAGTGCAGACGACAGAAGGCGCATCGAAACTGGACTGGTAATGCGCTAAAGCAGTTGGGAGGCCGTGTCCTGTATGGGTACCGGACAGTTTCTGGGCCTGAATTGAATAGAGTGCCTGTATAGCCGAATTCCGGGTCTCAGCTTGATTTGTGTCGTCAGTTATTTGGTTGTTCCCTGTATATTGAAGGTAAACAGTACTCATGGCTAACGGTCTGTTTTGGATTGTTAACTATCCCGGATTCTGCGCGTTTTATTTAGTCACAACCGTGGTTAAGAATATTTTGGGTCAGACTTACACGCCGGGTATTAAGATAATCCGTCGCATAGAGAGCTTGATCGGCATCATTCGGTTCAAGAAGAAACGGCGTGACTTTAGGTATGAGATCAGCAAACAGGTTATATTGATCCACAGAAGCAAAATGCTGGGTAGCGCTGGCCCAGGGCATTCGCATCAGCTCCGCGTAAGAAGGGGATAGTTGAACAGGCAAATCAAATTCTTTCAGATTAGCAAGCATCTCCTTACTCATATAAAATGTGACCCTGTTTCGCGAAAAGGTGTTAAGCACTGCCTTCAGTCGTTTAACTTTTGCTTCTTTACTCATGCTATTATCAAAAAAACGTGGTGAAAGCATAATAGCAATCGATGCGTTTGATGAAATAACATTATGTAGTGGTTTCAGGGCTACAACAATCTGATCGTTTGTGAAGATACGCTGCGTACCAAAGGAGGTAGTATAGTTTCCACCCAGCCAGATCACATAATCTGTTGTTTTGAGGGGAAGGGCTTTTTCCGGTATATTACCCCTGTCAGGTGCCACCGTTTCAATTGCTAGTGAGTCTTGTCCCCAGACATTATTTATTTTAGAACTCAAAAAATTATATTCTGAAATGTTCCTTAGTTTTAGTAGAGTTATCTGTGAACGGGTAAAAAAGAGATTGAATCTCACTTTGTTCTGCAATTGCCGAAGTAATCTGAGCGTGTTCTGATCGATCAGATGAGTATACAGACCAACAGTTTTTCCGGAAAGTATTGCTGAGGCATTGTTCGCAAGAAGCATTTCTTTTATAGCTCCTTGCCCAATAATCAGTACGCAACTGTATTTTTCTGGTCTGATTTTATCTATGGGGATATCGGTAAGATTGACCAGGTCAGGAGTGCCATGCCGCCAATTATCATGAATGACTGTGGCTCCGGAGGCGTCTCCTCCGGCTCCCCTGGTGATAATAAGAGGAGGGTGGGTACTGGCATGTGCGATATACGAAAAACAAGCTACCATTGCTAGCGCTGAGTTTCTGATGGTTGTATACATATCGTCTGCCCTGATTTCGAAAATATGAATAATGTCTCCTCTTATAATGTACATCAAAAAGAGAACATTTTAATTAAACGTTATCTCAACGAGATAAAAGGTTAGCACAGGAAAGTATAGAGAGAATGTAATCATACCAACATTATAGATGTGGGAGTATGAAGGCCCCGCAGGCCGCCCGGCCAGCATACTCCCATTAATAGTTAAAGTATGGACTTTGCTTTTACCGTAAACTGTAGCCAATATTACCTGATCACTACACCGTACAGTACTGTCAGAAACCTGGCTCCGGTGTTGCGTGACAACAAGTTATTTTCTCAATCCTTTCAAAATGTTAACTTATTTAATAGTCACTTATTTTATCAGAATCAATACTGAGAGTTTTATTACCGCTCTGAAAAGAGAAGGCTTTTCAGATGAAATACGTGGATGGTACGAAGTCATTACAGTACAGGGATATAATAATAAAGATCGACAATGGATTCATTATTCTGTTGCTTTTGGACGGATGCCAAATGGAAGTATTCAATATCTTCTCCTTCTCTCCTGATAAGATTCAGTTTTGGCAATATACACATATATATTGTATTGGAAAATTGTTGATATTTTTCCTTATGACCAACGAAATGGAATTTTGCATATTTACCACATTTTATTACCCTCGACATGGGTATTTTGCCTCCATCGACGGAATTATGTTCCATACCAAAAAAACTGCTTACGGCGATGACCTGGTCATTGGTATTATCCGGCTTAAAAGACGAGAGACAATACACATTTTCGCCCCACGTTCTGCGCGTCTCATGAATGATTTTCCATTTTATAGGCGACGCTTTTTTAGGAAGGTCATTTGTTGCGATCTGATGAGATGTTTGAAATCCGAAAATTTCTTTTGACGTAAGCTGACAAATTTCGAACTGATAATGCTCATCACAGTCAAGCCAGTAGGGAGGCCGTAGGTTTCTGAGATCCCAGAAATCAGCCTTGCGATAGTTATTGGGATTGACACCAAATGTTTTTTTGAACTCTCGACTATAGGACTGCACTGAATCAAACCCCATTCTGAACGCGATATCTGTGACCGACTGAGAGGTCAGCTTTAGCAGAGTGGCGCTTCTGCTCAACTTGCGTTGTCTGATATATTTTCCGATAGAGACTCCACACTTTTCTTTAAAAAAATCCTGCAAACTCCTTCGCGAATAACCTGTTATAACAACCAGCTTTTCAATATCAATCCTCTCTTCAAGATTTTTTTCTATTTGCTCTAATACTGAGATTATTATGGCTTTTTTCATCATCATTCCTCTTTATTGAAGCCGAAAATATAAACATTTAAGGTATTTGACATACTGAGTTATTAAACTAGTGGGATTGTTAGCTTTTCTGGCAAAACAAGAAATATTTAAATTGCTTGACGTTTTTGAATAAACTTTACACTTGGAGATCGGTTTTTGCCAGTAAAGCTAAGTAATTAGCATGGCGAAGGGCATAATTTCACAGGGGGTTAAAATGATTGAATAACCCTGAATTTTTAGCTCGTGAGATTATAAATCTCGTAATTATTTCTAATGATTTAATAAAAGGGAATTGTTTTGTACTTCAAAAAATCTTTATTAGCGTTAGCGATTTGTGCATCCGTGGTCTCAGTAGAGGCGGTGGCGAATACCAGAGCCAATGATATGGCTTCTTCTGCTACACCTGCTTCTGTTGGTCACCGTCCTGTGGCAACTACTAATGCAAAAAAGATAGAAGTGTCTGGGGAACTGACGACCGGTTCAACCCTCCAGATAGCGGATGTTTTTATTAGGGATGAGGATGGGGATCCCTTATCGCTGGATAAAATGAATAATGCCGACGATATTAAATGGTACCTGGTGGATAATGAGGCTGCCGATCCTTCTGGAACCCCGGCGGCAACCGGGACGGCTTTTACCATTCCTGCTGATGCAGGCGGTAAAAAAATTAAAATCGTTTACCGGATTAAGACGGCAACGGGGACGCCGGATAGTGCATTCTTGCCTGCCACTGTCTTATTAACTTCTTCATCTTCTGGCGTGGGCGGCGACTCCGCCGCAGACGGTACGATTTCTAATAAGCTACGTTCTGTCACTATCAATGTGGTGAATGAAAGTGGTAAACCGACTGATGAACTCAACGGTACCAATGACGCCAACACTCCAGTGGTGGGCGGCACCCTTGAAGCGGTACTGGAATGTGCCGCCACAGCGGCGGCTGAGTGTGAGGTCAGTAATTATAACTTTACCTGGCAGATAGCGGATGCCGGGACACCAAATAAGTTCACCGATCTGAATAATACCAACGCTGAAAAGCATAAATATATTATTAAGGGAACTGAGCAGAATAAACTGTTCCGTGTCCACGTTACGCCTAAAACGACGAAAACCACGCCGGAGAATAAACGCGCTATCCGTCGCTGATGGTTATCGCTAAATAAACCTCTTATTTAAATACTCCCTCTGCCAGGCAGGGGGATATAGCAGGAGACAATAAAGTGGTTTTTTCTAAAAAACCCATTACTAAATATATAACCTGGGCCATTGTTACCAGTCAAATTTCACTCCCGGTCATTGCTGATAGCGATAATGAAATTCAGTCGTGGATTGCGGGGACGGCATCGTCTATTTCTCCGCATCTGCAGGAGGGGACGCTGGAGGATTATGCCAAAGAAAAAATAAAGGCATTACCAGGGCAAGCCGCTAATCATTTGGTGAACGAGGGGATGAAGAGCGCTTTTCCGGAGATTATTTTCCGTGGTGGCGTCAATCTTGAAGACGGCGCGAAATATCGCTCATCAGAGTTCGATATGTTTATTCCCGTCGAGGAAACGACATCGTCTTTACTCTTTGGCCAGCTTGGCTTTCGCGACCACGACAGCAGCAGTTTCGATGGCCGCACCTATGTTAACGTTGGTGTGGGTTATCGCCAGGAGGTCAATGGATGGCTGCTCGGCGTCAATACATTTCTGGATGCCGACATCCGTTATTCCCACTTACGTGGCGGCATTGGCGGGGAAGTTTATAAAGACAGTCTGGCCTTTTCCGGCAACTATTATTTCCCTCTCACCGGCTGGAAAACGTCAGCAGTTCATGAATTACATGATGAGCGTCCGGCATATGGCTTTGATCTGCGAACAAAAGGCACGCTTCCCGATTTTCCCTGGTTCAGTGGCGAGCTGACATATGAACAGTATTACGGGGATAAAGTTGATCTATTGGGTAACGGTACATTAAGCCGGAATCCCCGCGCCGCAGGTGCGGCTCTGGTCTGGAATCCTGTCCCCTTGCTTGAGGTCAGAGCAGGATATCGGGACGCCGGTAACGGCGGATCGCAGGCTGAGGGCGGTCTGAGAGTCAACTATTCCTTCGGTACGCCGTTACATGAACAGCTTGATTACCGCAACGTTGGGGCGCCGTCAAATACGACTAATCGGCGTGCCTTTGTCGATCGTAATTACGATATCGTCATGGCGTATCGGGAGCAGGCCAGTAAAATCCGCATTACGGCAATGCCAGTGTCAGGCCTGTCCGGGACGCTGGTGACATTAATGGCGACGGTAGATAGCCGTTACCCGATTGAGAAGGTTGAGTGGTCGGGTGATGCGGAGCTTCTCGCCGGGCTCCAGCTTCAGGGGAGTCTGGGCAGCGGCCTTATCCTTCCACAACTTCCGCTGACGGCGACCGACGGTCAGGAGTATAGCCTTTATTTAACGGTGACTGACAGCCGGGGTACTCGTGTGACCTCCGAGCGTATCCCGGTAAGGGTGACACAGGATGAGACCAGTTTCCGTTCCTGGATAAATGTTATCAATGACGATGTTCAGGTTGAGGACGGCAACTTTGTTATCAGTACGCCGCTTCCTGCCGGAGAAGAGGGGAAGGTTATTGAGTGGCACTACGTGCGCGAGCGTTCTGAAGAGGAGTGGGCATCGCTCAAACCACGTCATATTAAGTATCAATCAGATATGCCGGGTCTGGCATTTAAAGCGCTCGGTGGTACAGAGCGTGACGGCCATTGGGTTGAACGGGTTCTGGTGACCCATATCGGTGACGATGCCCGCTCGCTCAAATTACATATTGAAGCAAGCGGACCAGACGATAAACATCCGGTGAAGGGTACCGTACTACTACAAGCGCAGTCAGACAGTATTGCGCAGAAGGTCACTTCTGTGGAGGTGCTTTTTACGCCGGGTACTGAAGAAGCCAACGGAAGCGTTACCGCGCCAGTCGTCGGAACGGAAATGCGAGCCAGAACGCTTTGTATAAATAACACGGACTGTACTGATGCGTTTAATTATCAGTGGGAAATCTCGGATGAAATGAAATCCTGGCAATCCGTACCGGGGGCGACAAAAGCCACCTGGCTTATCCCTTATAGCCTTAACGGGGAATCGCTACAGAATAAATATATTCGCGTCAGAATTATTTCTGATAAAGAAAATGCTAAGAGTTCTACCGCAGCATCTGATGCGAATTAATGTTTTAAAAAGGATCAACAGTGCGTATGTCGAAACATAATCTTATTATCTATAGCCTGCTTCTGGCGGCTGCGCCGATAAGCGTCTTGGCGGATTCGTCGACAACGTCCGCGGCAACCGTCGGGATGTTTTCTCCTCCTACGGCGCCGAGCGTTGGGCACAGGCCTAGTTCGCCGTTGAGTGATTATGGGTTGGAATTGAATGGGGATTATGGATATTTTGAATCATATATACCTATACCAGGCATGCTTTTAAAAGCAAGAATGGTTGGGAGAGTCAGTGATCTTGATTCTGAAAAATATCAAGCTAATGAAACGGCTACCACAGTATGTACGTATTATCGCGTTGAGAAAGATGACTCACAGCATGAGCTTCTACGTGAAAAGCCGTGTAAATATGAAATTGTTATCAGCGAGGATAATGTAGGTTCGAAGATAAGAATTGAGCATTATAACGAAACAGATATGGTCTCAGCATCAGGATATACGCCTGTGCCGATGGTTTCTGAACTCCATTCTATTGAAACAAAACGTATAGTTAAATTGAGTAAAGATTTATCTGTCATTAGTGCAGATAAATCTTTACTGATGCCAGGAGAGAGTGCTGTTGTGAAAATTATTGTTAAAGATATAAATAATAACCCCATATCTAATCTCAATCTCCAGTGTGGGCATTTTTCAACAGGAAGTTGGAATAGTCGATGCGATATCAAAGCCGGGGGTAATCCCGGAGAGTATCTTCAGACGGTAACTTATAATGGAGGTTCAAATGGAGAGTTGAAATTGACATATAAATATTTTGGGGAATTGATTAAAGATAAATTTACTATCTCCGGGACAATAAAAAAGTAGAGTAAAAACAGCAATGAATAATGGGTTGGCTTTTATTTCACTGCTCTTATTATGGATGCTGACTTGGTTCTTTAGTAGATTGCTAAATAATTATTATGGCTAAAATAATACAAACGTTAAAAGGAGAACTTTTTATGACACCAGCAACAACACAAGATTATATCTCATTGGGTCAGGAACACGCTGTCACCTTTGGCAAAACGCAGCTGACCCTCAAACCCGGTATACTGGCTGAAGGCAAACCATTACCCTGCACAAAGGGGCTGGTGAGCCATAATTTATTACCGGGTTACTGTATCCCGGGGATAAAAAAGCGGATTATTGTCGTCCCGTCACTGGATACGCCGGTTTGTGAATGGCAGGTAAAAGACTATAGTGACCGCCTTAAATCAGCGGGTAGCCACTCAAACCGGGCGGTATATGTGCTGAGTATGGATACGCCATTTGCTCAGGCCCGTTTTATTCGGGAACATGATATTCATCCCGGCATAACCTTTTTTTCTGACTACGCTTGCCGCCAGTTTTTGGATAATTCCGGGCTGAAAATTAATGAGCTCAGTATTTTTGCCAGAGCGTTGATAGAGTGCGATGAAAACAATGTGGTTACGCGTGTTAGTGTACCACGAGATATCACTCATCTTCCTGTTTACTAATCACTTATATCAGCACGCCCCTGCACAGAGAACCGAATAACCGGCAATGCAGGGGCGCAGGCATTCTCTTGTGTGCCCCCACATTTAATACATATACTATTGCATCACGCATAAGGAACTGAAAATGATGCCAGCGGATGGGGCAGGTTAACGTTATGGCACCCCTGAATTTCTGCAATAATCGTCTGGTAACCGGAAAGCCACTTATGACTTTGTGATTTGGCCTGCTGGTGCTGTAAATTATTTATCAATAGCTCCATTGATTCGCGGGTCTGCCAGTAATAATTATTAACCATTCTTCCGCTGGCGGCATCGGTATAGCTTTCCATCCCAATATAGCCATCAATAGACTGCGTATAGCGCTCAATCCAGCCATCCAGTTGATAAAACTCTTCGTCGTACTCTTTTTTTTCGAAAATAAAACTTGTCAGAAACAGCGACATGGTATTTCTCCTGTTACGCAATATCAATCAAACACCCATCAACGTGGATTCAAAACGTAAACCTGGCATCATTTTTTCAAGGCCGTCAGTCAGCATGTTTCCTGCCGCGTACAATTCATCAACCGGCATTTCCGGCAAGCTTTCAAGGATAAACCACATCGCTTTATCTGAAGCGCTTAGTCGGGTACGTACTCCCTGACGCCAGTTCCAGCGCCGACAGGTGACGCCTCTGTCATCGCGCCAGATAACTTCGCCCGGTTCTGGCGACTCGGTGACGGGTTGTCCTTCTTTCAGGGTATCAAATGTTTCACTTCCGTCTGCGAAAACCAGCCGCGGCGATCCACAATAAGCCGCGCTATTTTCGCCGCCTACCGGTACGGCATAGCGCAGGCTCACGGCGTTATAAAGATCAACGACCGGGTCCAGCGCCGCCATTGTTCCATCCTTCAACACGCGTTTTCGTAGCGCTTCAGCCGAGCAGGGGGTGCGCTTTGGTTTTGCGCCGAATGCTTTAAACACCGCATTCCAGGCGTCTATATGCGCCTGTGCCCACGCCGGTTGTCCGTTGATTACGGCCTGACAGGCCTCTTTTAACGCGATTTCTCCGACCTGCGCATCGCGAATCGGAGCGGCAATAACATTAATACTTAATGCACGAAAGCCGGGAGCGATACGGGCCAGTTCCGGGCTGATTGACGGTAACATAGAAGACATCGCATAATCCTGTAATGACTATTTTCTTCTATGATATCGACCAATGACCAAAAAAGTCAACTTATCGACCACGGCGGGCGCCGACGTCAGCACGATAAATGAAGCTGTTTCCCAACGTATCAAACAATTTCGTAGCCAAAAAAAGATGTCACTGGATGAGCTTGCGCGGCGTTCCGGCGTCAGTAAAGGAATGCTGGTGGAAATTGAAGGCTGTAAAGCCAATCCAAGCATTGCGCTGTTATGTAAGATCGCGGCGGCAATGGGAGTGTCCGTGGCGGATTTTGTCAACGTCGCCAGCGAGCCGATGGTCCATCTTATCGACCGGGATGCTATTCCGGTGTTGTGGCGCGGCGAGAAAGGCGGCAGCGCAAAACTGATGGCGGGAACCAGCGGGCCAGATATGCTGGAACTCTGGCAATGGATAATGCATCCTGGTGAACAGTTTGAATCGGCAGGGCATCCGGCAGACACCTGTGAATTACTGTTTGTTAATCAGGGAACACTGACATTAACAGTCAACGGTAGACGCTTTATTATTCGGGAGGGCTGCTCCGCTGTAGCCAGAACCGACATGCCTCATGCCTACGTTAATGACACTAATGAGGTGCTTGAATTTACCATGACGGTGAATGAAAAGAGCCGTTGATCACCGTAAGGCGCTAACAACCCGCCATCCGGACAGGGAAGCCTCGGTGCCCGATAACACTTATCGGGCACCGGCTATCTTTTATTTTGTCGCAGGCGCGGCCTCCGGGTCATCGATATAGAGCGTCTGGCTTGGGAAGGCGAAGTCAGCGCCGTTTTCCTGGACAATCGCAATAATTTTCAGGTAAACATCCTGCTGTACGGCAAGCCATTCCTGCCATACTGTTGTTTTGGTAAAGCAATACACCATAATATTCAGCGAAGAGTCGGCGAATTCATTAAAATAGACCAACAGCGTCTGTTTCTGATCGATATCTCTGTGCGCCTGCAACATGTTTCTGATAGCGTCAACAATGAGGCCAATTTTGTCGGCATCTTCGTAACGTAATCCAATAACCGTTTTTATTCGACGGTTGGTCATCCGTCCCGGATTCTCAACGCTAATGGATGAAAAGACGGAATTAGGCACGTACAACGGGCGGTGGTCGAATGTGTTAATTCGCGTAATTCGCCAGCCGATTTCGGCGACCGTACCTTCGATATTTCTGTCAGGAGAACGAATCCAGTCTCCGATACTGAAGGGGCGATCGAAATAGAGCATAATACCGGAGAAAAAATTGCTCAGGACATCTTTGCCCGCCATACCAACAGCGATACCGCCGATACCGCCAAAGGTCAGCAGACCGGACAGACTCATGCCAAAATGTTCGCCATACAGTAAGACAATCGCGACAATAATGGTTATTTTTATGACCCGTGCCAGAATACGGGTACTGGTGACATCTCTACCTTTATTGACCTGTGCTTTTTCAAATTGGTTAATAATCAGGAAAAGTTTTATCGTCAGAATAAGCGCAATGAGCGAGGTGCAGATAAAATCAATGACCCCGGAAGAGATAAAACGCAAATTATAATCTTCAATAGCATTATTCAGGATGCTCCCGATGGTCCCAATAATAATCGCGTAAATAAAAAACTGTGCCGCATGGAACGTGAATCCTTTCTTCCACTGTACGTTACGACTGAGCCAAAATCTCACTACCAGCAACGCCATGCCGCAACTGAAAAGTATCGCCAGATTAAATGCGTTTTTGAGAAAAAATTCAGTGAACATTATTGTTTTCCGCTCCTTCCTACGATAACAGCTCAGAATGACCTGATTAACAGGTATTTTACCCAGGATAAACGCGTAGATCATCGATAAGTAAAAAGAAGAAATAGTGCTATCAGCTTTAATCTCAGCGGTTTACTTTTTATGTAAATACAATGTCACGTTTTATGGAGCAGACATCGCGTGATTGTCATGGTATTGTTGCTATCAGGTAACAAAGTCATCTGTAAAGGACAATACTATGATCATGATGAAGCTGAAATCGGCGAAGGGGAAAAAATTTCTGTTATGCCTGCTGGCAGTGTTTATCGTTGCGGCATCGGTGGTAACGCGCGCGACTATCGGCGGTGTGATTGAGCAGTATCATATTCCACTGTCCGAGTGGACAAGCTCTATGTATGCCATTCAGTCGGCAATGATTTTCGTTTACAGTCTGGTGTTCACTATTCTGCTGGCGATTCCTTTGGGGATCTATTTCCTCGGCGGAGATGAGTAACAGGAATGAGGTATTGGCCGGATGGCAGCGCCATCCGGCAGGACGGAAGAGGGATTAATCGTCCTCGTCGTCCAGTTCAACCGGTGTTTGATACTCATCAGGCTTAATGACTAACAGGTCGCAGCGCAGATGGTCAATGACCTGTTCGGCCGTGTTCCCCAGAAACGCGGCTGAGAGTCCGGTACGTCCAACGGTGCCAAGCACAACGATCCCCGCCTGGAGATGTTCGGCAAGATCCGGGATAACTTCTTCCGGCAAACCTTTTTCTACATGCGTAACTTTTTCATCGATGCTGAATTTCTGGCGCAGCGCTTTCATCGCCAGTAAATGCTGGCCTCTGATGGCGTCGTTATACACGCTGGGATCAAATTCCGGCAGCTCAATGGCAATATTGATTGGCGTAACGGGGTAGGCGCCGACCAGGTGTACTTCGGTATGATTAACCTGCTCCGCCAATTGTAAGGTCTCTTTTACCAGCTTTTCGTTGAGAGCATTGTGATAGGGCTCTTCGCTTGCCAGGTTCACGGCGACCAGGGCTTTGCCGCCCTCTGGCCACGGCTGATCTTTGACCATCCACACGGGGCTTGGGCATTTACGCAGCAAATGCCAGTCGGTAGGGGTAAAAATGACCGCTTCCAGTCGATCGTGCTGATGCGCCATTTTCAACACCAGATCGTGACTGCCGGCGATAACCTCCTGGATGATGGCCTCAAAGGGACGATTGTGCCAGACCACTTTAATTTCAATGGGGACACCGGCTTCAAGATAATATTTCGCCTGCTCACGTATCCAGGCTGTGCGTTGACTTATTACGCCCTGACGCATTGCGGTGCGTTCGTCAGGAGAAAGCAGGGTCGTCATCTCATACGAGAAATCGTAAATAGGCAGGAAAGCTTTAATTTTGCCGCCAATCCGTTGATGCAAATAAACTGCTCGCCGTAATGCGGGTTGGTCGTCCTGATTGGGATCGATGACCACCAGCATATTTTGATACATAGCCATACAGGGTCTCCTTACAACTGTCATCGCAGTTTGTAACTAAAGAGTAACTCAAATATGGTGAATGAAACAGAGGAAGCGCTTCTGCCAGATCAATAAATGAGAAAAATTTAACGATATGGCAGAAGATAACATCAATGGTTTAGCTGACGTTTAAGCGACGTTGCGGGTATGACCGGCGAGGGCCGCCAGCGCATCGCTGTTTTCAATAGTAATATACTTACCTTTCACCGCCAGCATACCGCTTTTCTGGAAACGCCCCAGCAGACGGCTAATGGTTTCGACCGTTAAGCCAAGATAGTTGCCGATATCGCCGCGGGTCATCGTCAGGCGGAATTCACGCGGTGAAAAACCACGCTGCGCAAAGCGGCGGGACAGGTTGTAAATAAACGCAGCCAGACGTTCTTCGGCGTTCTTCTTCGACAATAACAGGATCATATCCTGATCGCCTTTAATTTCACCGCTCATCAGACGCATCATTTGCTGACGCAGGTTAGGCATTTTGCCGGACAGGTCATCCAGTGTCTCAAAGGGTATTTCACATACCATTGAGGTTTCCAGCGCTTGTGCAAAGCTCGGATGATGACCGCTGCCAATGGCGTCAAAACCCACCAGGTCGCCTGCTAAATGGAATCCAGTAATCTGCTCATCGCCTTGCTCGGTAATGGTGTAGCTCTTAATCGTTCCGGAGCGGATAGCATAGAGCGATTTCAATTCATCACCTGCTTTAAACAGAGTTTGCCCTTTCTGAATGGGCTTTTTGCGCTCGATGATATTATCAAGCTGATCAAGCTCATGCTCGTTAAGTGTGAACGGGATGCAAAGCTGGCTGATACTGCAATCCTGGCAATGGATAGCACAACCGCCAGACTGAATGCGCCGTATAATTCGCTTTTCCGGGATCATAGGTCTGCTCAAGCCGTAATTGATATTTGTCAATTTTAACATCTTTTTGGTGAGCGCGTAAGTCTGAGCTATCCCGGAGAAGGAATAATTCAAGTATAAGTTTGATGAATACTTTTATCTATTTGAAAATACGTAATTTATTTGTTGTTGCTTTACATAAAAGTGTGACCGATAAGGCACTTTTTGCCTGTATATTCATAATAAAAGATAGCCTTCATGGCGTAATAGCCACTCTTTTCGCTGCACGCCACCGGCGTATCCGGTCAGAGTGCCGTTACGCCCGATGACGCGATGGCAGGGAACAACAATACTGATGGGGTTAGCGCCATTCGCAGCACCGACTGCGCGTGCGGCGCCCGGTCGTCCCAGTTGCGCCGCCAGTTGACCATAGTGCATCACCTGCCCGCAGGGGATAGCGCGCAACGCCTGCCATACTTCCCGTTGAAAAGGTGTGCCCCCCGTTGCGGTTTCCAGGGTATCAATTACGGCGAGATTGCCTGCAAAATAATCTGCAAGCTTATCGCTGAGTCCACCGGGGTTAGTCGCAGAAAGGCGTTCATAGCCTTCGTGACGGTAGTGGATATTTAGCAGTTGCTCCATACGATCGCGGTACTGTTCCCACTCAATGGCCCGCAGTCGAAACTGCTCATCGCAAACCACCCATAACGGTCCTAATGGCGTGGCTATCTTCTCTTCAAGTAATCTCAGCATCCGTTCTCTCACATCGTCTTAATCTAACGTAAGAGACAAGATATCATGCCAGGAATACCCGCAACCATACTCCTTAAAAGATAGTCAGGGATAACACATTTAGCGACAGTAATATCGTTGGCGGAGAAAAAGGGAGCCGGGCGAGGCGGTTAATTGCCTGACATTGTCGCTGTTATTGGAAATAACTGTAAACCGTTGTCGGTATAACAGGGCACGGTTATGATAACGGCAGTCGCAAAAACGCTGGAGGATGAACCATGAACCTTGACGATAAAGCGCTGTTTCTTGACGCCATGGAGGATGTCCAGCCGCTGAAACGCCATACTGATGTACACTGGCAGCCAACGCGTAATCTTAAAACGCCCCAGCGTATCGACACGCTTCAGCTTGATAATTTCCTGACGACGGGCTTTCTGGATATTCTGCCGCTGAATGAACCGCTGGAGTTTCGTCGGGAAGGATTGCAGCAGGGTGTCATCGACAAGTTACGCAGTGGGAAATATCCTCAGCAGGCCAGCCTCAATTTGTTACGCCAGCCGGTCGAAACGTGCCGAAAGATGCTGTTTCGTTTTATCCTGGAGGCGCAAAAGGAGGGGTTGCGTAATGTCCTGATCATTCATGGTAAAGGGCGAGAGGCGAAGTCGCATGCCAATATCGTCCGAAGCTATGTGGCCCGCTGGTTGACAGAGTTTGAGGATGTACAGGCTTATTGTTCGGCGCTGCCGCACCATGGCGGCGGCGGGGCATGTTATGTCGCGTTACGTAAAACGGTGCAGGCTAAACAGGATAACTGGGAGCGCCATGCGAAGCGTAGTCGGTAAATCGTTGCCGCTGGCGGGCAGGACCGCCAGCGCAAGCTCGCGCGAACCCGATTTTATGCCTGATATAACGCCTCATCCAAACGCTAAGGATTCTGCAAGAGAACGGGCGATAACGCTGTCCGCGGTAATAACACGCAGAAACAGTCATTCGCTTATTTAAGCGTCTATTAAAATATACTGGCTTTCGACTTAACTATTAAGCAGAAAATGGTGATAAGTACATCACTTGTCAATATGGATGGATGAATATCCTGGCATAGCGAATATAGGTAATTTTATCTGTTGCACTAAGGGAAATGGCGATGGTCTGGTATTGAATATGGAGAATGTCAAAGAAACGAATGGCAATAGATATCTGAAATGCTATAAAAATAAAACCTGTCTCCTATCCTGGTTGTAGGCCGTCAAAAATGTTGAGAAATATCAGCGTCAGGACATGCATTATTCTATTTATGGTATGTACGTTTCTTTTGGTGGATACTTTACAAATAGCTTTTCTGCACGATCTCCCTATTTTAATTACGTGTAATATCATTTATCTGATCTCGGCATTACTGCTTTGGTGGTATATGACCTGCTATCTGGTAGTGCCGATTAATACCGTGAAGAAAAGTATTGAAGAGGTCGCAGCAGGAAACTTGTCTATTCATATCTCCGAATTTGGCAATAATTGCGCCGGACGACTCATCCCCGGGATTAATAGCCTGTCGGAGAATATTTCCGCGCTGGTACGTGAAATCAGATCCTCTTCGCAAACGGCAATGACCCTTTCCGAACAACTGGCGGCGCGCAGTATGTCGCTATCCGTAAAGACGGAACAGCAGTCGGCCTCGTTAATTCAAACTGCCGCCAGTATGGATGAAATGGCGGCGAGTACCAAAAACAATGCGGATAATACCCGAATGGCGAGCATACAGGCGGATTGTGCAACCCAATGCGCCCGTAAAGGCGGCGAATTAATGGGGCGGGTTACAGAAAATATGCGTTCTATTACCGACTGTGCCTCGCAGATGACGGAGATTATTTCATTGATTGACGGTATCGCATTCCAGACTAATATTCTGGCGCTTAATGCGGCGGTAGAGGCTGCGCGGGCGGGCGATCATGGAAAAGGTTTCTCCGTGGTGGCCGGGGAAGTGCGTAATCTGGCGCATCGTAGCGCCGAGGCGGCAAAAAGTATCAAGGCGCTGATCGACGTTACGCATGACAATGTGCGGCAGGGGGCCGCCATAGTGCAGGAGGCTGAAAAAAATATGCAGGAGATTGTTGGCGGCTCCGGGCAATTAAACGTGCTGATGAATGAAATTTCCACCACCACGCGGGAGCAGGAAAAGGGCATTAACCAGATAACCCTGGCGTTGAGCGATCTGGAAAGCGCAACTCATAGCAATGTCTTAATGGTTGAAGCGCTATCTGCTTCTTCGGATGTTTTAAAGGCGCAGGTGATCGAGTTACAGACTAAAACCGACAAATTTCGTTTAAGCCAGCCGGGTTACAGTGAACATGCGCTGTCGCGCTCTCATGTATCACCTCTTTCGACCATCACCAGGCGCGGCCAGGCCTGATAATACATGTTTGGTAAGCGCCTGTTGCTAAGGCGCTTTTTTCGCAGGTTCCCGTCATTCTTTTTGCGCAATGAGAAAATGAGAGATTGCTTAACCTTTCCCGAAAGCTAGACTAACGGCATCAGAGTTGTAACGTGGAGGCGCTGTGGAAGCCATTAAGGGATCGGATGTGAACGTGCCGGATGCCGTTTTCGCATGGCTACTGGATGGTCGTGGTGGAGTAAAACCGCTCGAAGATAATGATGTGATCGATAGTCAGCATCCCTGTTGGCTACATCTTAATTATACCCACCCGGACAGCGCCCGCTGGTTGGCTTCAACGCCTTTACTCCCCAATAACGTGCGTGATGCGCTGGCTGGTGAAAGCTCGCGCCCGCGCGTAAGTCGTATGGGGGAAGGGACGCTCATTACGCTGCGCTGTATTAATGGCAGTACTGACGAACGCCCGGATCAATTAGTGGCAATGCGTTTATATATGGACGAGCGATTCATTGTGTCTACCCGTCAGCGAAAGGTTCTGGCGCTGGACGATGTGGTCAGTGATTTGCAGGAGGGCACCGGGCCCGTAGATTGCGGCGGCTGGTTAGTGGATGTGTGCGATGCGTTAACCGATCACGCCAGTGAATTTATTGAAGAGCTACACGATAAAATTATCGATCTGGAAGATAATCTTCTCGACCAGCAAATCCCACCGCGCGGTTTCCTCGCATTGCTACGTAAACAGCTAATTGTTATGCGTCGCTATATGGCGCCGCAGCGCGACGTCTATGCCCGGCTTGCGAGTGAACGGCTGCCGTGGATGAGCGACGATCACCGGCGCAGAATGCAGGATATCGCCGACAGGCTGGGAAGGGGGTTGGATGAAATTGACGCTTGTATCGCGCGTACTGGCATCATGGCGGATGAAATTGCCCAGGTGATGCAGGAGTCTCTGGCGCGCAGAACTTATACCATGTCGCTTATGGCGATGGTTTTTCTGCCCAGCACCTTTTTAACAGGGTTATTTGGCGTTAACCTGGGCGGTATTCCTGGCGGCGGATGGCGGTTCGGCTTTTCTCTGTTTTGTATTCTGTTAGTTGTCCTGATCGGTGGTGTTACTTTATGGTTGCATCGCAGTAAATGGTTGTAACAAAAGCGCTTTTCAGACCATTTCGTATGAAAAAACGCCGAGAAATTTGAGCGAAGTCAATAAACCATCTACCTATTCGGGGCAATATCTCTCTCGCAGGTGAATGCAACGTCAAGCGATGGGCGTTGCGCTCCATATTGTCTTACTTCCTTTTTTGAATTACTGCATAGCACAATTGATTCGTACGACGCCGACTTAGATTAGTCGGCTTTTTTTTGCCTGTAGAATATCTGCGTCTACCCTTTAAGAGTCTGAATGACATTCTGGAGGGTAATATGAGCTGTCTTTTGACCTTATTATATCTACACTCGTCCTTGTCGGACCCGATTCCCACTGACCCTGTTCCCATTCCTGAGCCGCTTCCCCGTCCTCAGCCGATGCCCGACCCGCCGCCGGACGAAGAACCGATTAAAATGTCGCATCAAACGCGCGGATCTGCGAGGATACGCGCCTGCTGACTATGAGTCGTTACCGCGAGAGTAAATTGTGACCGCTTTTTCAACCCTGAATGTTTTGCCCGCCGCCCAGCTCAATAACCTTACTGAGCTGGGCTATCTTGAGATGACGCCTGTTCAGGCCGCAGCATTACCCGTCATTCTGGCGGGAAATGATGTGCGTGTGCAGGCCAGGACCGGTAGCGGCAAAACGGCGGCGTTTGGTCTTGGGCTCTTGCATCGAATTGATGTCACGCTGTTCCAGACACAGGCGTTAGTGCTGTGTCCGACGCGGGAGCTGGCGGATCAGGTTGCCGGAGAGTTACGTCGCCTGGCCCGTTTTCTGCCAAATACCAAAATTCTGACCTTGTGTGGCGGGCAACCCTTTGGCGCACAGCGCGACTCGCTTCAGCACGCTCCGCATATCATTGTCGCGACGCCGGGGCGCCTGCTGGATCATTTACAAAAAGAAACCGTATCGCTGGATGCGCTGCACATTCTGGTAATGGATGAAGCAGACCGAATGCTGGACATGGGATTCAGTGACGCCATTGATGAGGTGATCCACTTTGCGCCTGCGACGCGCCAGACGTTATTGTTTTCAGCAACCTGGCCTGAGGCCATTGCGGCGATTAGCGGTCGTGTACAGCAGCAGCCAATACGTATTGAAATCGATACGCTAGATGCGCTACCGGCTATCGAACAACAGTTCTTCGAAACGTCTGCGCATGAAAAAATTTCGCTGCTACAAACGTTGCTTAGCCAGTATCAGCCAGCGTCCTGCGTGGTGTTTTGCAATACCAAAAAAGATTGTCAGGCTGTTTGTAATGCGCTTAATGCGGTAGGACAAAGCGCGTTGGCGCTCCACGGCGATCTGGAACAACGCGACCGCGACCAGACGTTGGTGCGTTTTGCAAATGGTAGCGCGCGCATTCTGGTTGCCACCGACGTTGCCGCGCGAGGATTAGACATTAAATCGCTCGAACTGGTGGTTAACTATGAACTGGCCTGGGATCCAGAGGTGCATGTCCACCGTATTGGCCGTACGGCGCGCGCGGGAAGTAGCGGCCTGACGATCAGTTTCTGCGCGCCGGAAGAGGCGCAGCGGGCGAATATTCTTTCAGAAATGCTGCAACTCAAGCTGAACTGGCTGAATGCGCCCGCCCGGCAGCCGTTACTCCCTCTGGCCGCAGAGATGGCTACCCTATGCATTGACGGCGGCAAAAAAGCGAAAATGCGTCCGGGAGATATTTTGGGCGCGCTGACCGGCGATATTGGATTAGACGGGGCGGATATTGGCAAAATTAACGTGCATCCCATGCACGTTTACGTCGCCGTACGTCAAGCAGTAGCGCAAAAAGCCTGGAAGCAGTTGCAAAACGGGAAGATCAAAGGCAAGTCATGCCGGGTACGGCTATTAAAATGATCGATAGCATGGCGTCTCAGCGGGTGCTGAGACGCCTGCAGATTATTTCACTTCGATAACATCAAGCCGCAACGCCTCTAAGGAGGTGTCATCTTCTTCCGGCTGCCAGCCAGCGGGCTGCAATGGAATCTCTTCACGATCGAACGCTAAATCGCCGCCGTCGACGACCTCGGAACCGTGAGTGATCCCTTTGAAATCGAACAGGTTAGTGTCACAAAGGTGAGACGGCACGACATTCTGCATGGCGCTAAACATCGTCTCGATCCGTCCAGGATAGCGTTTATCCCAGTCGCGTAGCATGTCGGCAATCACCTGGCGTTGCAGGTTGGGTTGCGAACCGCACAGATTACAAGGAATGATAGGAAAGGATTTGGCCTCAGCAAAACGGATAATATCTTTCTCGCGGCAGTAAGCCAGCGGGCGGATCACGATATGTTTGCCGTCATCGCTCATCAGCTTCGGCGGCATCCCTTTCATTTTTCCGCCATAGAACATATTCAGAAACAGGGTTTGCAGAATATCGTCGCGATGGTGGCCCAGGGCGATTTTAGTCGCGCCCAGTTCAGTCGCCGTACGATACAGGATACCCCGACGCAAACGCGAGCACAGCGAGCAGGTGGTTTTTCCTTCCGGAATCTTCTCCTTCACAATGCCGTAGGTGTTTTCTTCGACGATTTTATATTCTACGCCCAGCTGCTCAAGGTAGGCTGGCAGGATATGTTCCGGGAAACCTGGCTGCTTTTGATCGAGGTTGACGGCGACCAGTGAAAAATTGATCGGGGCGCTTTGCTGCAAATTACGTAAAATTTCCAGCATCGTATAGCTATCTTTGCCGCCAGAAAGGCAAACCATAATGCGATCGCCTTCTTCAATCATATTAAAATCGGCAATCGCTTCGCCAACGTTACGGCGCAGGCGCTTTTGCAACTTGTTGAGGTTGTATTGCTCTTTCTTTGTATTCTTTTGAATTTCTTGCATTATTTCAGTTCTCTGGTACTAAATGGGGCAAATTGGGGGCAAACTTTGCAACTACGATAACCGCGCATTCAACATCGCTACCTGTTCGTCGTTCATGTCATCAATCCACATACCGTAAATTTCATACACCATCTGCGCAGTTTCATGCCCCATTTGGCCGGCTATAAATGCCGGGTTCGCTCCTGCCGTCAACAGCCAGCAGGCAAAAGTATGTCGCGTATGGTACGGATTACGGCGACGAATGCCAGCACGTTTTAATAGAGATAGTACCTTCGGATATTGTCAACTGTATACATCATGCAGCCAGGTCCGTTAAGAAGTGACGGGCTCAACTGAAATTCAGGCGCTGCTGCGTCCTGATGATGGTACGTTTCAAGTGGTTCCGTGGGGTGAACCGGGACAGGTGTAAAATGATATTCGGCACACCCTTTTTGCTCTTTTATTGGTGATATAAAATAACGTATCAGTATTTTATTATCTAATAAGATAGTGCAGAGTGTTTAATTATCGTTGGGTAAGATCAGTTTACCGTATACTATTTAAAATTTTCTTGTTTATTCTGGTGGTCGTATTGAATTAAAAATAGCCTGTATCATATGTACAGTTCAGACAAATTATTTGCGATGAGAATTGCTACCTGATATCTACACCTTATGATGTATACCATAATTCTGGCTGGAGAACGTAATGCGTATAACAGTAAGTGATATATCAACCAGAGAATCACAGCAGACGGTACAGATACAAGCTATCAAAAGTTGGGATACCATACCGTACCTTTCAATGTTGGATGGTCTTTATCAGGACGATACCTTTCATGAGCAAGTGTCTAATTTACCAAAAGAATATATTAAGCTGGATGAGATGGCCAAAGATGAAGGAAAGAACAGCTTAAATATTTATGACTTCTTCTTTGAGCCAACACATGAAATTGTATGTGAAGAAATCCAATCAACATTGGATTTTTATTATTCAAATAGCGCAACCTTCCGTAGGCTGGTTAATTATAAAGTAGAGCGCAGTATCAATGACGATGTAGACACCAATAAATGCGAGGTAAAAATATCTCTAAATTACAGTTACGAAAATATTGATGGGGGACGAGGATATTTATCGCTTCCATTTGATAAGTACGGCTATCCAATTCCCCCTGACTTTCACAACTGTCTAAATGGAATTACATCAGAAAAATTGTTGTTAGATCTATTTCTAAAACATATTTTGCACGATCATTTAAATGCAAACGGTGAAGTTACAAACGTTTACGCCAATGTTATTTATAAAGAGATTGATTCCGCTGCAATTGCACATGCATCGTCGTGTTTTTCTCAGGTAACGATGAGTGGTGAACATGAGCTATTTAATGTGGATAGCGTAACTGTTCCACCTAAAAGTACTGAGCAAATTATATTTGAGGGAAAGGAAATTCAAAGGGAAATTTTCTTATCTTCTCATAGCGGCAATCATTTTCAGCCAGTAATCATTCATAAAATGGACAGGAGTATTAAAAATATTGCAGTAACTAGTTTGTTATTATCATCAAGATTAGCAGTAACATCTGGTGATTATAGGATAAAAAATGGTAATTCAGAAGGTGAGAATGATTTTTTACCCGTTAAAGAATTACAAAGATATGAAAGGGCTCTCCCGGAGGATCATCCTGCCCCAAATACGGAGCCTCATCCGCTGGGTAAGGTGTTAGATGGTCTATTTGATCACTATACATCTGTTGCAGGAGGACACCTTGTCGCAGTACTCAAACTACTTGGAAAAGAACAAGAGGCAAATAGTTATAAAAGAGGCTATCATGAATTACTTGCATTTTCTCAAACTGGGCAGTGGACGCATGATGGAAGAGCTATTGCTGCTGAATATATGTTTAAAGGTCTTTTAGTTCATTTAAGTGATAAACTCATTATTCTCGGTGAGGGAAGTTTCGTTTCTTTTTTATCTTTTGTAAGAGAAAACATCCAACACCAATATAAAATATATGAGCTAATAGCGCGTGATATGCTGGTTCATCCTTTGCATTTCAGCACTGAGTCTGCACCACCCATGATAGACAGGCCTTTATGGACAATGGAAAGCCATTATACGAAAGTCCTGTATGAAAAGTTTCCTGACATTTCTGGTTCAAGCTTTGAGGTTTTCTATGGTAAGGAAGCTATTATTACAGCGTTAGAAATAGTATCTTTCGATAGACAAGAAAGAGGAAAAAGCGCTTTTAATAAAAAAAGGATGAGTCATCTTTATAAGCTAGTTCAATTAGTGATACACCATTTATCCAGCAATGGTGGTGATAGAGTATTGCTTAGCCCTGAAGGCATAAAAAATAATTTTATTATTATGCGCCATATTATTTTTTGGTGTGCAAAGATAACGGGGCCAATTAACGATAAAAAAATAAACGCAATAGCAAGAAAAATTGTGGTTAATAATAAATTTTCTAACGGTGTTAAATCAATACTTCCCAAAAGCAACGATCCTTTAATTTCGTTAATGAAAGCCGCGATCAATAAGCAGCTAA
Organism: Salmonella sp. 2018103; assembly: GCF_026247685.1. NCBI lineage: Bacteria > Pseudomonadati > Pseudomonadota > Gammaproteobacteria > Enterobacterales > Enterobacteriaceae > Salmonella > Salmonella sp. 2018103. Next base: position 2,374,141 of record NZ_CP111029.1, on the reverse strand, counting down.
ACTGGGCGGAGAAATATTATCGAGCAGAGACTCATATGAAGGAACATATGCAGGAGTGTGACATTTTAGGACTAATGGACACCAACAAAATGGTGCGAGAGGCCGTTGTTGGGCTTATTCACGAGATCAGTGATATTGCGCAAAGCAGCTGGCTGACATTAGAAGAACAACATGAGAGACAGGCTCAGGCTCTCGAATCGTTCAAGGAGAAGCTTTCCTCCATGAATGGCGGGCAAGAATTCGTTTATGCATTTAATAAGATTATTCAGGAGGGGTTGGGAGGATTAATTGAGCTGAGTTTTGATCTTGATGATACTATACATCATCGCACAACTTCCTCATTAAGTCCGGCTGCAAGGGCAGGACTTCACCTCTTAGGAACGGTCTGGAATATTGTAATGGGTCTTGTCCCTGGTTTTAACGCTCTGGCTGGTACCAGCAGTATTCTTAACCGGGCTGTTGTGGAAAACTCTGCGGATGTATGCGGTTACGTACAGGATATTGTACGTATCGGTATGGAGGCTGTTCCTGTTGCTGGAGCGAAGTTCACAGAAAGAGCGGCAAATGCAAAGTATACGGGCCTCCGATTTGTTGAAGATAAAATACAAAGAGGTGTAGTACGGGCGCCGATTCAAAAGGGGAGTAATTATAAAACTATAGAGTCAATAGAAAATACAGATTTTATTTATCAAAAGAGTAGTCAGAAAGTTCTTGAGTTAGGTCCAGCGGGAAACGATGGGCTCTATCGCGCTACAGGTTTTGATAAACAAACGTATGGTTATTACAAACCGTCAGGAGAAGGCTTTTACAGGAAACAAGCTTCATATCCACCGCTGTCATCGGAAGCGCCTAATACGATAAAATATGGCGACAGAGAGCTCGTTTTAACTAAAGAACCCGGTTCAGAAACGTATCGGGCAACCTATTCGGATAGCGGAAAAGATTCAGCCATGACATTTTACCGATCTTCTGATGGAAGATTTTATCAGGCGTCTGGGCTGAAAGGTGGGGGGCTTATTCGCCATATTGATAAGCCTTATTCAGAGTTAAGAGAAGGAGACGCGGGTTATGATGAAGAACTTCTGGATATTACGGATGATTCCCCCCTACTGGAAGACATACTGGCCTCCCTGTCAGAAGATTTATACCCTACATCAGAAGAAAATGTACAAGGTATTTATAAGAAATACCAGAGTGGGGATGCTGCAGCAGGGGAGACCGAAGTTGTATTATGCCGAGGTACAATAGGTCCGCAGGCTGAAAATATTGTTAGTTTTAAAACGGCAGGTGGTATTGAGGGGGGCGATGCAGAGGTATTGCCTGTCTCTGCTGAAATAGCCAAAGAGCAGGTTCGAAGTGGAAGAATCGTACCTGAATATACCACGGATCTTAGTGTTGCAGACAGGTTCAGCAGGGAGCATTATCTTATTATCGTTAGGGCAAAAGTCAAATATCTTACACGAGGTAGCGTCAGTGAAAGCGGCTGGGTTATGCCAAAAAAAACACCAGTGGACCCTGTTGGTATAATTGACAGGACATATGGTAAAGCAGAAAATACGGGGCAGGCAAACGCTTCTAAGTAATCATAAATCCTGAACAAGTTTATTGTTTTTATCTCTCGTGTATGAAAGATTGCTTTTATACTTTAAATAATTTGAGTTGCAGGAAGGCGGCAAGCGAGCGGATCCCCAGGAGCTTACTCAAGTAAGTGACTGGGGTAAGGGAACGCAGCCGCAGCACATGCAACCTGAAGTATGTTATGGCGAGATACGCAATGGTTCAAAAGCGTCTTTATTCTGTCATCCGTATTACTTAAGATATCATCACGACCCGAAAAATATTGGAACGAAGAGATGTATGACTAAAGAAGCTGTAATCTTTCTATTTATCGCCATCGTAGTAGAAGTTATCGCCACGATCTCATTAAAATTATCAGATAGTTTTACGCGTCTGGTACCGAGCCTCGTTACTATCATCGGATATTGTATTGCGTTCTGGTGTCTTACCATCCCAATGCGAACCATCCCTGCGGGTATCATTTATGCTATTTGGTCTGGGGTAGGGATTGTTCTTATTGGATTGATAGGATGGTTATTTCTCGGCCAAAAACTGGATATGCCGGCTATTATTGGCATGTTGCTTATCATCTGCGGCGTAATCGTAATCAATCTGTTTTCAAAAAGTGTCAGTCACTAGGCGATGATGATTGATTTGAGCCCGCACTCTCTTATGCGGGCTCGGGTATTTAGCGTACCACCAGTACGGAGCATTCCGCATGACGCACAACGGCTGCGGCGTTGGAACCCAACAGATAGGTAGTAATATCCGGGCGATGCGAGGCGATAATCACCATATCGGCCGGTAATTTTTTTGCCATTTCCAGAATCTTATCTTTAGGAGAGCCTTCTGCAACGTGAGCCTGCACGCGGTCCGCAGGAAGGTTGAATTTCTTGATAATCGCTTCCAGTTGAGATTTGGCTTCGGCTTTCAAATCGTCCATTGCGGGAAGCTCTGCTGAATAAGCCAGTCCCAGTGAAGCGTAATAGGGCAAAGACGGGATTACAGTCAAAAAGTGCACTTTAGCGTCGTCAATCTTTGCTTCAGCTTCAACATGCGAAATCACGCGTTGAGTTAATTCTGAATCTGAAATATCGATGGGTACAAGAATCGTTCTGTTCATAAAACCTCCTGTTTAAGTATCCACTGAAATTCTACTCCCTAAAGGCACTTTATGTACAATGACATACGTCACATTTTAGGTGCTGCTCCACGATACTCTGCGGGGACTACCAACAGGGGAGGACGGCGTAATATTACGCGTATTCCACGTAAATAATCAGCGAGTTGACGTTAAAACGTTATTTCTGCCTTGTCAGGAAAGACCTAAAAAGAGATGTTACCGTTTAATTCAATAATTAATGAAATAATTCGCAGTGAAATAGATATAATTTATACGAATGCTTTTGGGGGTATTATACGAAATAAAAATTATACAATATCATTCGGTTACGATATTCTACGCCTGTTATATGCCTTTATTGTCACATATTCATTTTGTCGCTGGGCCATTGCGTTAACCTTTGCTTTCCAGCGTATAAATTGACAAGCCCGAACGGATGTTCGGGCTTTTTTGTCTATGGAAAACCCCCAGCTAGGCTGGGGGTTCCGGAAAGCTTTCAGCTTTAAGCCAGTTATTAAAACCCCTTTTGATTTGTTAAAACATCTTGCGGTCTGGCAACTGCAAAAGTTCAACAAGAAATCAAAAGGGGGTCCCAATGGGGGACGAAAAGAGCTTAGCGCACACCCGATGGAACTGTAAATATCACATAGTTTTCGCGCCCAAATACCGAAGACAAGCGTTCTATGGAGAGAAGCGTAGGGCAGTAGGCAGCATATTAAGAAAATTGTGTGAATGGAAAAACGTACGAATTCTGGAAGCGGAATGTTGTGCAGATCATATTCACATGCTTCTGGAGATCCCGCCGAAGATGAGTGTGTCGAGCTTCATGGGATATCTGAAGGGTAAAAGTAGTCTGATGCTTTACGAGCAGTTTGGGGATCTAAAATTCAAATACAGGAACAGGGAGTTCTGGTGCAGAGGGTACTATGTCGATACGGTGGGTAAGAACACGGCGAAGATACAGGACTACATAAAGCACCAGCTTGAAGAGGATAAAATGGGTGAGCAATTATCGATCCCTTATCCGGGCAGCCCGTTTACGGGCCGTAAGTAACGAAGTTTGATGCAAATGTCAGATCGTATGCGCCTGTTAGGGCGCGGCTGGTAAGAGAGCCTTACAGGCGCATCTGAAAAACCTCCGGCTATGCCGGAGGATATTTATTTGTTTCCAGGCTAATCCTTAGAATATTTTTTAATCTGCGCCGGATTTTTCCGCTTTTCCTGCCAGCAAGGCAAGAAAGTCATAGCGTTTTTGCAAATCCAATGCGGCATCTCGCCATAATTGTTCAGCTACTTCAGGCTGTTGCGCATTCAGGCGACGGAAACGCTGTTCATTAAGCAACGTTTCCGCCAGGGCATCAGACGGTGGCCGAGAGTCCAGCGCCAGCGGCGGCTTGCCTTCATCCGCACGGCGGGGATCAAAGCGGTATAACGGCCAGAAACCGGTCGCCGTTAACTGGCGCATCTGGTCATGGCTTAGCGCCAGATCGTAACCATGTTCCTCACAGGGGCTATAGGCAATGATCAGCGACGGTCCTGGCCAGGCTTCGGCTTCCTGGATGGCTTTCACCGTCTGGTTTAACTGCGCGCCCAGCGAAATTTGCGCGACATAAACATGACCATACATCATCATGCTGACGCCAAGATCTTTACGGGCTTTACGCTTGCCATGTTCGCCAAACTTAGTGACAGCGCCAAGCGGCGTCGCCTTCGACGCCTGGCCGCCAGTATTGGAATAACACTGCGTATCCAGAACCAGAATATTGACATTCTCCGTCAGGCTTAACACATGGTCTAAACCGCCAAAGCCGATGTCGTATGCCCAACCATCGCCGCCAATCAGCCAGATTGATTTTTCTACCAGCGCATCAGCATCCTTTAACAGTTCCTCTGCGCCCGCAACCGATTTCAGATGTTGGCGTAATGCGGCGACCTGTTCACGCCGAACGTCAGGCGTTGCTTCGGTATGCAGAGCATCGTTTAATTCCGCCGGAATGCGATCGGCGAATTGCGCCAGTAAACGCATGACGCGCGCCCGGTGCTGATCCACGCTCAGACGGAAACCGAGACCAAATTCCGCGTTATCTTCAAATAACGAATTCGCCCATGCCGGGCCGCGTCCGTTGGCATCGGTGGTATAAGGCGTTGAGGGCAAATTACCGCCGTAAATAGAGGAACACCCCGTGGCGTTAGCGATTAACATTCTGTCGCCATATAACTGAGTCAGCAGTTTAATATACGGCGTTTCACCGCAGCCGGAACAGGCACCGGAATATTCAAACAGCGGTGTAATGAGCTGCGACGTGCGGATATCAATCCGTTCCAGTTTGCTGCGATCGATTTCCGGTAAGTCGAGGAAAAAGTCATAATTCACTTTCTCTTCTTCCACATGCTCAAGGCGCGACATCATGTTAATCGCCTTGATCTGTGGATTTTGCCGATCTTTAGCCGGGCAGACCTCTACGCATAAATTACAGCCAGTACAGTCTTCCGGCGCGACCTGCAGCACATATTTCTGGCCGCGCATATCGCGGGACTTCACGTCCAGCGAATGCAGACTGGCTGGCGCGTTCTCCATCGCCTGCGGGGAAACGACTTTCGCACGAATCGCCGAGTGAGGGCAGGCGGCGACGCAGTGATTACATTGTGTACACAGCTCCTCTTTCCAGACAGGAATCTCTTCGGCGATATTGCGCTTTTCCCAGCGGGTGGTGCCCATTGGCCATGTTCCGTCCGGCGGCAGGGCGGAAACAGGCAGTGCGTCGCCGAGGCCCGCCAACATGGCGGCGGTAACGGTTTTCACGAAATCCGGCGCGGCGTCGGAGACGACCGGCGGGCGATGCGCGCTGTGCGGATTAACCGCCTGCAACGGCACTTCCGCCAGCGATTCCTGCGCCAGAGCCAATGCCTGCCAGTTACGCTCAACCAGATCCTGACCTTTGCTGCTATAGCTTTTGGCAATCGCGCCCTGCAGCTCAACCAGGGCGCTATCGCCCGGAAGAATATGCGTCAGGTGGAAGAAAGCCATTTGCATGACGGTATTGATGCGGGCGCCAAGTCCACATTCGCGGGCGATTTTCGCCGCGTTAACCACGTAAAAACGCGCCTTTTTCTGATTCAACACCGCCTGAACTTCTTGCGGCAGACGCGACCAGACCTCGTCGGCGCTGTACGGCGTATTAAGCAGAAAGATTCCGCCTGGCTTCAGACGTTCCGCCATCTGATATTTATCGATAAACTGTAATTGATGGCAGCCGACAAAATCCGCCTGAGCAATTAAGTAAGCGGAACGAATGGGTTTTTCGCTGACGCGCAGGTGCGATACCGTGAGCCCGCCAGCTTTTTTAGAGTCATAAACGAAATAACCTTGCGCATACCACGGCGTAGAATTACCGATAATTTTAATATTATTTTTCGTGGCGGATACGCTGCCGTCGCTTCCCAGACCGTAAAATAACGCTTCAAGTTTAGCGCTGCCGGGCAGGGTATTTTCCGGTAATGGCAGCGAGAGATTAGTGACGTCATCATAAATGCCCACCGTAAACCGTGGTTTGGGTTTCGCGCGGCTGAGTTCATTAAAGACCGCCAGTACGCACGCCGGGCCGAACTCTTTGGATGATAGCCCATAACGGCCGCCAATGGTGCGCGGTAATGTTTCGCGCTCGCCATTATTAAAGGCCTCCGCCAGTGCGGTCATCACGTCCAGATAAAGTGGCTCGGCCTGCGCGCCTGGCTCTTTAGTGCGATCGAGCACGGCGATAGCGCGAACGGTTTCCGGTAATGCCTGTAACAAATGTTTGGCGGAGAAGGGGCGGAACAGACGGACTTTCAGAACGCCGACCTTTTCTCCGCGTATCAGTAGCTCGTCCACGACCTCTTCGCAGGTGCCGAGGGCGGAGCCCATCATAATGATGACGCGTTCAGCCTGGGGATGGCCATAATATTCAAATGGCTGGTACTGACGGCCCGTAGCGTCGCCAAATGCCTTCATCGCCTCTTCAACATGATCATAAACGGCGTTGTACCACGGGTTGGTCGCTTCGCGAGACTGGAAGTAGGTGTCCGGATTCGCTGAAGTTCCACGAATCACCGGATGTTCCGGATTCAGCGCGCGGGCGCGGTGAGCGTCGATCTCCGCCTGCGGCATCAGGTTCAGAATGGTTTCATCCGTTAGCGGTATAATTTTGTTGATTTCATGCGATGTACGGAAGCCATCAAAAAAATGAATAAACGGAACGCGGCTTTTCAGCGTAGCCCTGTGCGCGATCAGCGCAAAATCCTGCGCTTCCTGAACGCTGGCGGCGCATAACATCGCGCAGCCTGTCTGGCGGACCGCCATCACATCGGAATGGTCGCCAAAAATAGAAAGCGCGTGTGTGGCGACGGTGCGCGCGGCAACGTGCAGTACAAACGGCGTGAGCTGCCCCGCCAGTTTATACAGCGTTGGAATCATCAGCAGCAGCCCCTGCGATGATGTAAATGACGTGGAAAGCGAACCGGTTTGTAACGCACCGTGAACGGCGGCGATCGCGCCGCCTTCCGACTGCATCTCTACCACACGCGGCGTATCGCCCCAGACATTTTTAAGCCCATTACCGGCCCAGGCATCCGCTTGTTCAGCCATTGTTGAACTGGGCGTAATCGGGTAAATGGCGATAACCTCGCTGGTACGGAACGCCACCGACGCTACCGCGCCATTACCGTCAATTGTTTGCATATGACACCCTTACATTGCGCAAAAAAGAGGGACACGCATAATCGTGAGCGCATCCTGTAGTTATCCTTTTATTTTAGCAAAGCCCTTCAAGCCCCATTTTCGCTTTTGTGTCCCTGGCGGGAGGAGAATGGCGATTTCTTGCCGAAAAGACGTAAAAAATTGCCAATAAATGTTAATGAAGCGCATAAATGCGCGCTTTGCCTCTCGACGCGTCAGTTTCTGCTGCCTATTATTTAGGGCGGTGTCGTTTGGATGAATAAACAGAGGGGAGAGAAATGCGCGCAGCGTTTTGGGTGGGATGTGCCGCGTTATTATTGTCGGCTTGCAGTAGCGAACCTGTTCAGCAGGCAACCGCGGCGCATGTTTCGCCAGGGATGAAAGCGGCGATGTCCAGCGCCGGCGAAGCGAATTGCGCTATGATTGGCGGTTCGCTTTCAGCGGCCCGGCAGCTTGATGGTTCAGTAATTGGTATGTGCGCGCTACCCAACGGCAAACGTTGTAGCGAACAGTCGCTTGCCGCCGGAAGCTGCGGGAGTTATTAAGCGTGGCGTTTCGCCTGACGCGTATAACTTTTCACTTAATGGCTTAGTGCGCTAAATCCGCCAGTTTATACATTAGCGTTGTTTCTGCCGTCGCCAGCGTTAATTGGTTCGCGGTTAAATCGACCTGTGCGCCTTTGCTGAAGAGCTCGCTGAGGGTACCGTCCAGCGCATTAAGCTGCGGATCGGCGCACATCATTCGGGTCATCGCTAAATTTTTCACTTTTAATTCGCCGTCCGACAGTTTTCCTTCGCCGGTGAATTGATTGCACATTTTGCCGGATACCGTCATGTCCTCGCCAAAGCTGAGCTCCGGGCCGGTGACCGTTTTACCGTTTACGCTTTCCAGAACAAAGCGGTGGTGCTCCAGTTGCTCGCGTTTGACGGACACTTTTCCACTGCTCACACACCCCGTCATTATGATGCTCAGGGCGACCAGCGTGACGATTTTCTTCATTGATATTCTCTGTAATCTGATAGTTAACACTGACTATAGTAATGATATGACCGGATAGATCTTCAGGGGTTATCCGAAAATGCTCCCCTGAGCGCAGGGGAGCGACAGGATTAGAACAGCGCGTTCGGGCAGGCTTCGCCCTTCTCAAGCTGGCTTAAGTTTTGTAACGTGGTTTCAGAGATGCTGATCAGCGCTTCTGCGGTCAGGAATGCCTGGTGCCCCGTAAACAGTACGTTATGGCAGGCCGACAGACGGCGGAAAACATCATCCTGGATAACATCGTTTGACTTATCTTCAAAGAACAGGTCGCGTTCGTTTTCATACACATCCATCCCCAGCGAGCCGATTTTCTGATTCTTCAGAGCTTCGATAGCCGCCTGGGAATCAATCAGCGCGCCACGACTGGTATTAATGACCATAACGCCATTTTTCATTTGATCGAATGCCGCATGGTTCAGTAAATGGTAGTTTTCCGGCGTGAGCGGGCAGTGCAGGGAAATGACATCCGATTCGGCAAACAACGTTTGCAGATCCACATACTCTACGCCGAGATCAAGCGCGGCGGTGCTGGGATAAGGATCAAACGCCAGTAAACGCATTCCGAAGCCTTTCAGAATACGCAGCGCGGCGACGCCGATTTTACCGGTACCAATGACGCCAGCGGTTTTTCCGTGCATGGTAAAGCCGGTCAGTCCCTCAAGGGAAAAGTTAGCGTCGCGGGTGCGTTGATAAGCGCGGTGGATACGGCGGTTCAATGTCATCATCATGCCAATCGCATGTTCAGCGACGGCTTCCGGAGAATAAGCCGGTACGCGCACCACCTGCAAACCGAGCTCTTTAGCGGCATCCAGGTCGACATTATTAAATCCGGCGCAACGCAGCGCGATGTATTTCACGCCGTGTTTTTTCAGCTCTTCCAGTACCGGTCGGCTCCCGTCGTCATTCACGAAGATACAAACTGCTTCACATCCATTGGCGGTTTTCGCCGTTTTCTCGGTCAGCAGAAAATCAAAAAACTCCAGTTCAAAACCGAACGCTTCGTTCACTTGCTGTAGATATTTCTTGTCATACTGTTTGGTACTATAGACGGCGAGTTTCATATGACCTTCTCCAGTGATGTTAGAATCACACAAATATGCTTAAAATTATCTTACAAAAAATCAAAAATAATTGATAGTCATACATATAATGAATAATTTTAGGTTATCATTCTCCACAACGCCTCAAATAGCCGGAGGGCGCCCCTGCAACATGCATAACGCATCACCCGCTTGCAACATGAACTATTAGGCTATGTACGGGCAATCATGCCAAAATAAAGAGATAGCCGACTGAATTTTTCGTTAAATCAGGAAATTAATGGCCCATGAAGGGTAAATATAAAGCCGCCCTTGCGCTACTATTACTGCTGATTCTTGTCCCTCTGACGCTACTGATGACCCTCGGGCTGTGGGTTCCCACTCTGGCGGGAATTTGGCTACCGGTCGGTACCCGTATCGCTCTGGAACAAAGTCCACGCTTGACACGTCATGGGTTAGTGATTCCCGATCTTCGCTATCTGGTCAATGATTGTTCGTTAGCGCATATTACCCAGGCGGAACTGACGCATCCCAGCCGTTGGTTGCTGAATATTAAAAGCCTTAAACTGGATGCCGCGTGCCTGGCGAAACTGCCCGCTTCGGAAGCTTCTCCCGCCGCGCCGCGTACGCTGGCGCAGTGGCAGTCAATGCTGCCCAATACCTGGATTAACATTGATAATGTCATTCTCGCGCCCTGGCCGGAATGGCAGGGCAAGCTGGCGATCTCCATGACGCCGCTCATTCAGCAGATACGTTATCAGGGCGAAAAAGTAAAATTTCAAGGGCAGTTACGCGGTCAGGCATTGACGGTGAGCCAACTGGAGATCGCCGCGCTGGCCAACCAGCCTCCCGTTAGCCTGGCGGGGGAGTTTATGTTGCCGCTGGTACCGGATGGCCTGCCGGTCAGCGGTCATGCGGCAGCGACCTTGCGTCTGCCGCAGGAGCCGTCGCTGGTGGATGCGGAACTGGAGTGGCGTGATAACGCCGGACAGCTCATCGTGATGGCGCGAGGTAATCCTGACCCGATTCTCGATCTCCCCTGGGCGGTAACGCGTCAGCGGCTTACCATCAGCGATGGCCGCTGGAACTGGCCATATCAGGGATTCCCCTTGAGCGGACGTCTGGCTTTTAATATCGATAACTGGCAAGCCGGGCCGGATAATGCACGAGTCAGCGGACGCCTGAATATTCTGACCCAGGGCGATGCCGGTAAAGCGAACGCTGTACTGACTATCGGCCCGGGAAAACTCAGCATGGACAGCAGTGAGATGCCTCTACAGCTTACCGGCGAGGCTAAACAGAAGGATTTAATCTTTTATGCCGTATTGCCCGCTATGTTCCGCGGCAGTCTGGCCGATCCGCAGCTCACCTTTGCACCTGGCGCATTGCTACGCTCGCGCGGACGGGTGATTGATGCGTTAGATATTGATGAAATTCGTTGGCCGCTGGCGGGCGTTAAGGTGACGCCGCGCGGCGTTGATGGTCGATTACAGGCTATTTTACGGGCGCACGAAAATGAGATGGGCGATTTCGTTCTTCATCTTGATGGCCTGGCGAATGATTTTCTCCCTGATGCTGGTCGCTGGCGTTGGCGCTATTGGGGGCAAGGAAGCTTTACACCAATGCGCGCCCGCTGGGATATTGCCGGACAGGGCGAATGGCATGATAACACCATCAGGTTGACCAGTTTGTCCACCGGCTTTGATCAGTTGCACTATGGCGCAATGACCGTCACATCGCCAAGACTGGCGCTGAATAAACCTATTGTCTGGGTTCGCGACGCCACAACGCCGTCGCTACAGGGCGCGCTGTCTCTGGAGGCGGGAAAAACCGTATTTACCAGCGGGAGCGTGCTGCCGCCTTCTACCATTAATTTTAGCGTTGAAGGGCGCGAGCCAACCCTGTTCCAGTTTAAAGGCGACCTTCGGGCGGGGGCGATAGGGCCGGTACGGCTGAATGGGCGCTGGGATGGCGAACGCCTTCGCGGACAGGCCTGGTGGCCGAAGCAGTCGCTTATCGTTTTCCAGCCGTTGCTTCCACCAGACTGGAAAATGACGCTGCGCGAAGGCTCACTGTATGCGCAGGTGGCTTTTTCCGCCGCACAGGGGCAGGGGTTTGAAGCAGGTGGACACGGCGTGTTAAAAGGCGGTAGCGCCTGGATGCCGGATAACAAAATCAACGGCGTCGATTTCATTCTGCCATTTCGCTTCCACAACGGCGCGTGGCAATTGGGGACGCGCGGGCCCGTCTCGCTGCGTATTGCCGGGATAGTCAACCAGGTCACGGCGAAAAATATCACTGCTGATTTACAGGGCGGTTATCCCTGGAGCGAGTCGAATCCATTACTGCTAAGCGATGTCAGCGTAGACGTGCTGGGCGGTCAAATCATTATGAAACAGTTGCGAATGCCGCAGCACGACCCGGCGCTTTTGCGGGTGCAAAATATTTCATCCAGCGAATTGATTAGCGCCATAAATCCAAAGCAATTCGCCATGTCTGGTCCGGTTAGCGGCGCGCTGCCGCTGTGGCTGAACAATGAAAAATGGATAATCAAAGATGGCTGGCTTACCAACCCTGGGCCAATGACATTGCGCATCGATAAAGATACTGCGGATGCGGTGGTGAAGGATAATGTCACGGCAGGCTCGGCGATTAACTGGCTACGTTATATGGAGATTACGCATTCGTGGACGAAAATTAACGTTGATAACCTGGGCGTACTAACGATGCAGGCGGCTATTACCGGCAAAAGCCGGGTAGATGGTAAAACCGCGATCGTTAACTTGAACTATACCCATGAAGAAAATGTGTTTACGCTGTGGCGCAGTTTGCGTTTTGGCGACAATTTACAGGCATGGCTTGAACAAAATACAGCGTTGCCGCAACCTCCTTGCCGGAAAGACAAGGACTGTGAGGATAAATAATGAAAATGAGTATTGCCATGCTGTCAGCGCTTGCGTCATTTATCGTGGTGGGGTGCACGCCACGTATTGAAGTCGCCGCGCCGGAACAGCCGATTACCATCAACATGAATGTAAAGATCGAGCATGAAATACATATCAAAGTCGATAAAGATGTTGAAGAACTCCTGAAATCACGCAGCGATCTATTCTGAGGCCATAATGAAAAAGTATTTAATGCTATGGGTGCTGACGCTGAGCTTGCTCACACCTTCTGTATGGGCCTTAACCCTGGACGAAGCGCGCACGCAGGGCCGGGTCGGGGAAACGCTGAATGGCTATCTGGTGGCCTTAAAGAATGATGCCGAAACCCAGAAGCTGGTGCTTGATATCAATCATGCCCGTCGCGCCAGTTATCAGCAGTTAGCGGATAGCAATCATCTTCCCGTAGATGAGGTGGCGAAGATGGCAGGGCAAAAACTGGTTGAGCGCGCCAGGCCGGGAGAATATGTCCAGGGAATTAATGGCAAATGGATGCGTAAATAACCGCTTCCCGACAATTTTTTTACCGCAAAATGCATTTTTATATTGGTAATTTTTGAATACGGAGGTCGTATTTACATTAGGCGAACCGGAAACGCCATTTCTATACTGTTGACTGGTATCACTATTCGCGAGAGTAACCAGGTATGACGTCTGAAAAATTATCTGCTGCCTGCCATTGTGGCAGCGTCGTGTTTACCGTTCAACTTAGCGATGGCTTTCATACCGCCAGGCGCTGCAACTGTTCGTTTTGCCGGATGCGCGGAGCGGTGGCAGTGTCTGCGCCGCTATCGGGTATTAAAGTGCTAAAAGGGCAGGATAAGCTTACCGAATATCGCTTCAATACGGGCAAGGCGGTGCATTTTTTCTGTTCGGTATGCGGGATATATACTTTTCATCAACGTCGATCCAATCCCGATCAATATGGGGTCAATGTGGCGTGCATCGAAAATGTGTCGCCTTTTGATTTCGCCTGCGTTGAAGTCAATGATGGGGTAACGCATCCCAGCGATGGCGGCAGTAGCGGCGTGGTAGGATATTTGCGCTACGAACCGAAGAAGTCACCTCCCGTCGAAACGGGAGGCAAAAATATTTAAGCGGCCACTACGCTGTCAATCGCGGCTTTTGCATCGGCCTGAGCTTTAGCCGCCACTTCCGGCCCGTAGGCGATGCCTTCGGCAAAGACAAAATTCACGTCGGTAATACCGATAAAACCAAGGAACACTTTCAGGTAAGGCGCAATCAAATCCGTCGGGGTGTCTTTATGGATACCGCCGCGACTGGAGAGAACCACCGCGCGTTTACCGGTTACCAGACCTTCCGGGCCTTTTTCGGTATAGCGGAAAGTGATACCGGCGCGGGCAATCAGATCAAAGTAGTTTTTCAGCTGCGTCGGGATATTGAAATTGTACATCGGTGCCGCAATAACGATGACGTCGTGGGCTTTCAGTTCAGCAATGAGTTCATCAGACAGCGCCAGAGCCTCCTGCTGACGTGGCGTTAAAGGCGCATCGCCCGGACGCATCGCGCCCACCAGCTCGCCATCCAGCACCGGAACAGGGTTGGCCGCCAGATCGCGGACAGTAATTTCATCTGCGACGTGTTTTTCGCGCCATTGTTCAATAAAATAGTCAGTCAACTGACCAGACTGAGAGTACCCTGCCAGAATACTGGATTTAAGAACTAATACCTTGCTCATGGGTGTTTCCTTTTATGTGTTTGAAGGGGCGGGCCCCGTTGCTTGTTGACACTTTATTCACAAATATGTCGCAGGGATAGCGCAATATATCGAACCCTTTGTTCGAAATTATTGAACAACACAAAAAAAGCCCCAATGTGGTACTCTATACCTATCATTTAAAACGATTTTAAACAGGCAGAATGCTGCCCAAGAGCTTTATGACTGAACAATCTACGTTGACGCTTCAGGTGTTACAGCAGCGGCTGGATGCACTGATGCTGCGCGACAAACAGCGCTTTGCTCGCCGCCTGCATGGCGTAAAGAAAGTAAAAAATCCTGATGCGCAACAGGCTATTTTCCAGACGATGGCGAAAGAAATTGAACAGGCTGCGGCGCAGGTCGCTCTACGCGAAGCGGCGCGCCCCTCAATCACTTATCCGCAAAATTTACCTGTTAGCCAGAAAAAACAGGACATTCTGGAAGCGATCCGCGATCATCAGGTGGTGATCGTGGCAGGGGAAACCGGTTCCGGTAAAACCACCCAGTTGCCGAAAATTTGTATGGAACTGGGACGCGGAATTAAAGGACTTATTGGACATACTCAGCCGCGTCGCCTGGCGGCGCGCACCGTTGCTAACCGCATTGCCGAAGAGTTGCAAACGGAGCCTGGCGGCTGCATCGGCTATAAAGTTCGTTTCAGCGATCATGTCAGTAGCAACACCATGGTCAAACTGATGACGGACGGTATCCTGCTGGCGGAAATCCAGCAGGACAGGCTATTGATGCAGTATGACACCATCATTATTGATGAAGCGCATGAACGCAGTCTGAATATTGACTTCTTGCTCGGCTATTTGAAAGAGCTTCTGCCGCGTCGCCCCGATCTGAAAGTGATTATTACCTCTGCGACCATCGACCCGGAACGCTTCTCGCGCCACTTTAATAACGCGCCGATTATCGAAGTCTCTGGCCGAACGTATCCCGTAGAAGTTCGTTATCGCCCCATCGTGGAAGAGGCTGACGACACTGAACGCGATCAGCTACAGGCAATTTTCGACGCTGTTGATGAACTGGGGCGTGAAAGTCCCGGCGATATTCTGATTTTTATGAGCGGAGAGCGGGAAATCCGCGATACCGCCGACGCCCTGAACAAGCTGAACTTACGGCATACCGAAGTGTTGCCGCTGTATGCACGCTTGTCGAACAGCGAACAGAACCGCGTTTTCCAGTCGCACAGCGGACGCCGTATCGTGCTGGCGACTAACGTGGCGGAAACCTCGCTGACGGTGCCGGGTATCAAGTATGTGATCGATCCTGGCACTGCGCGCATCAGCCGCTACAGCTACCGCACTAAAGTGCAGCGCCTGCCGATTGAACCGATCTCACAGGCTTCCGCCAACCAGCGTAAAGGGCGTTGCGGACGCGTATCGGAAGGGATCTGCATTCGTCTGTATTCGGAAGATGACTTTTTGTCACGTCCGGAATTTACCGACCCGGAAATTCTACGTACCAACCTGGCGTCGGTTATTTTGCAGATGACCGCCCTGGGGCTGGGTGACATCGCTGCCTTCCCGTTTGTCGAAGCGCCGGATAAGCGCAATATTCAGGATGGCGTGCGTTTGTTGGAAGAGCTGGGGGCGATTACCGCCGACGAACAGCAAACGGCATATAAGCTGACGCCGCTGGGCCGACAATTATCCCAGTTGCCGGTCGACCCGCGCCTGGCGCGTATGGTTCTGGAAGCGCAAAAGCATGGCTGTGTGCGCGAAGCGATGATCATTACTTCCGCACTCTCTATTCAGGATCCGCGCGAGCGCCCAGTGGACAAGCAGCAGGCTTCCGATGAGAAACACCGGCGCTTCCATGATAAGGAGTCCGATTTTCTGGCGTTTGTTAACCTGTGGAATTACCTCGGCGAGCAACAAAAGGCCCTGTCGTCGAATCAATTCCGCCGTCTGTGTCGCACCGACTATCTGAACTATTTACGCGTGCGTGAGTGGCAGGATATCTATACCCAACTGCGTCAGGTGGTCAAAGAACTGGGGATTCCGGTAAACAGCGAACCCGCAGAGTACCGGGAAATTCACGTTGCGTTGTTAACGGGGCTGTTGTCGCATATCGGGATGAAAGATGCCGATAAACAAGAGTACACCGGCGCGCGTAACGCCCGATTCTCTATTTTCCCCGGTTCCGGTTTATTCAAAAAACCGCCGAAATGGACAATGGTCGCAGAACTGGTGGAGACCAGCCGTTTGTGGGGGCGTATCGCTGCCCGCATTGAGCCAGAATGGGTGGAACCGGTAGCCCAGCACCTGATTAAACGTTCATATAGCGAACCGCACTGGGAGCGGGCGCAAGGCGCGGTGATGGCGACGGAAAAGGTTACTGTCTACGGTCTGCCGATTGTCGCCGCGCGCAAGGTGAATTACAGCCAGATTGACCCGGCGTTGTGTCGCGAGTTGTTCATCCGCCATGCGCTGGTGGAGGGGGACTGGCAAACCCGTCATGCCTTCTTCCGTGAGAATCTAAAATTGCGTGCGGAAGTCGAGGAACTTGAGCACAAATCTCGCCGCCGCGATATCCTGGTGGATGACGATACCCTGTTTGAGTTTTATGACCAGCGTATTAGCCATGACGTTATTTCCGCCCGCCACTTTGATAGTTGGTGGAAAAAAATCAGCCGCGAGACGCCGGATCTGCTCAACTTTGAAAAAAGTATGCTGATTAAAGAAGGCGCGGAAAAAATCAGCAAACTGGATTACCCGAATTTCTGGCACCAGGGCAATCTCAAGCTGCGTTTGAGCTATCAGTTTGAACCGGGCGCGGATGCTGACGGCGTGACCGTCCATATTCCGTTGCCGCTACTTAACCAGGTTGATGAGAGCGGTTTTGAATGGCAGATCCCAGGACTGCGCCGTGAATTAGTTATTGCGCTGATTAAATCGTTGCCAAAACCGGTACGTCGCAACTTTGTTCCGGCTCCAAACTATGCTGAAGCGTTTTTAGGTCGCGTAACGCCGCTGGAGCTGCCGCTGCTGGACGCTCTGGAGCGTGAACTGCGCCGGATGACCGGCGTCACGGTCGACCGGGAAGACTGGCATTGGGATCAGGTGCCCGAGCATCTGAAAATCACGTTTCGCGTGGTGAATGACAAAAACAAGAAACTGCAGGAAGGGCGTTCGCTCGCCGAGCTTAAAAATGCGCTGAAAGGCAAAGTGCAGGAGACGCTCTCGGCGGTGGCGGATGACGGCATCGAGCAGAGCGGGCTGCATATCTGGAGTTTCGGCGAGCTGCCGGAAAGCTACGAACAGAAACGCGGTAATTATAAAGTGAAGGCGTGGCCGGCGTTAGTGGATGA
This sequence comes from Salmonella sp. 2018103, assembly GCF_026247685.1. Taxonomy (NCBI): domain Bacteria; kingdom Pseudomonadati; phylum Pseudomonadota; class Gammaproteobacteria; order Enterobacterales; family Enterobacteriaceae; genus Salmonella; species Salmonella sp. 2018103. Next base: position 2,356,688 of record NZ_CP111029.1, on the reverse strand, counting down.
GCGTGACAGCGTCGCTATCAAATTGTTTGATAATCCGCTGGAACAACAACAGGCGATGTGGTGCGGTTTACGCCGTCTGCTGTTGCTCAACATTCCTTCACCGATTAAGTATCTGCATGAGAAATTGCCGAATAAAGCCAAGCTGGGGCTGTACTTTAACCCGTACGGCAAAGTACTGGAGTTGATTGATGACTGTATTGCCTGCGGGGTAGATAAACTGATAGATGCCAACGGCGGACCGGTGTGGAGCGAAGCAGGTTTCACCGCGCTGCACGAAAAGGTACGCGCCGAGCTGAATGATACTGTGGTGGATATCGCGAAGCAGGTTGAGCGGATCCTGACGACCGTATTCAATATCAATAAGCGTCTGAAAGGGCGGGTGGATATGAGCATGGCGTTGGGGCTTTCCGATATCAAGGCGCAGATGAGCGGTCTGGTATACCGTGGTTTTGTGACTGGCAACGGCTTTAAACGTCTCGGCGATACGCTGCGTTATCTGCAGGCAATTGAAAAGCGGCTGGAGAAACTGGCTGTCGATCCGCACCGCGATCGGGCGCAAATGCTGAAAGTCGAAAGCGTCCAGCAGGCGTGGCAACAATGGATAAATAAATTGCCTCCAGCGCGTCGCGAAGATGATGATGTTAAAGAGATCCGTTGGATGATTGAAGAACTGCGTGTCAGTTATTTCGCCCAACAGCTCGGTACGCCTTATCCTATTTCCGATAAGCGTATTTTACAGGCCATGGATCAGATTACGGCCTAAAAAGCCAAGCGACGACGTCTTTCAAAGAGATCCGGTACAGGTTCGGAACAAAAAGGAGGAATTATGAATACAACGCCATTTCCGGCGCTCTCTGCGGAAACATTGCTGGCGGTGAATACCGTCGGACAGTGGCTGGCGCAAAATGATTTTTCCGGCGAACAACCTTATTCGTCGGATTGCGTCGTCCTGGCGGGCAATGCGGTGATCCCCACTATCGACGCGGCCTGTCGCATCGCCAAAGCGCAAGGCGTTCCTTTACTGATTAGCGGCGGTATAGGCCATTCGACGCCGTTTTTGTACGCCGTGATTGCCCGGCATCCGCGCTACCACACTATTCGCACAAGCGGACGCGCTGAAGCCGCTATCCTCGCGGATATCGCGAACCAGTTCTGGCATATTCCGGCTGAGAAAATTTGGCTGGAAGATCGGTCAACTAATTGCGGCGAAAATGCCCGTTTCTCCTGCGCACTGATCCGTCAGGCGAAAGAAAACATTAACACGGCTATCGTTGTGCAAGACCCCACCATGCAGCGGCGCACTATCGCGGCGTTTCGGCGCGTGACAAACGACGACACCGATGCGCCACGCTGGCTGAGTTTTCCTGGCTTTGTTCCGGTACTGCGCCACCTTAATGACGGTACACGTTTTGCCAATGTTGAAGAGGGCATCTGGACGGTGGAGCGTTATCTGTCTCTGATTGCCGGCGAGCTGCCACGTTTGCGTGACGATGAAACAGGGTATGGACCGCGTGGTAAAGATTTTATCATTCACGTTGATATCCCACGTGATATTGAAAACGCATGGCAGGTATTGCAGGCAGATACTACGCTGCGCAGTGCGTTAGAACAGAGAGCTTTACGCTAAAAATCGCCCGTTTGCGAGGGTGAACGGGCAAGTGCGACCACCATCTCATAAATTTGATGAATTATTTATAAAAGCTGGTTATGTTGTCGCTTTACGGTTTTCATTCAGGACGCGCTATGGGCAATAAGTATTCCGGCCTGCAAATTGGTATTCACTGGTTAGTCTTTTTTCTGGTTATTGTGGCTTACGCCGCGATGGAGCTACGCGGTTTTGCGCCGCGTAGTTATCGGCCCTGGTTTAATATGACGCACGTTTCATGTGGTATCACTATTTTGCTTTTAATGGTGGCACGCTTGTTTATTCGGCTGAAATATCCCACGCCGCCCATTGTTCCTCGTCCAAAACCGATGATGACCGGAATGGCGCATTTAGGACATCTGGTGATTTACCTGTTATTTATCGTGCTGCCTGTTATTGGTCTGGTCATGATGTATAACCGCGGCAATCCTTGGGTCGCATTTGGCATTACTATGCCCCATGCCGCCGAAGCTAACTTTGAACGCGTAGATATGCTGAAATCCTGGCACGTCACGCTGGCGAATCTGGGCTATTTTGTTATTGGACTTCATGCCATCGCTGCTTTGATGCATCACTATTTCTGGAAAGACAATACGCTGTTACGGATGATGCCGCGTAAGCGTGACTGACCGTCCTGTATGACGTTTGTCGCAGGCGGGGTTAACCGCTTTAGGCAAACAAGGCATCTATCAGAGGGGATGGCGTATTCCATACAGAAAACGCCTGCGTCTAACCAGGACCCGTGACGCAGGCGAAGGAGGACGGGTCTACATCGGAAGCGGGTATTATACTTATTTGTATGACAAATAAAATAAGCAATTGCTATTCCGTAATCCAATGTTTAATCAACGGGTTAAACCCACATGATCGCGCTGCCCGACCGCTCGGGAGTGCCTACACTTACGATGAACGTGGCGTAGTGGCGGAAAATAGCGCAACGGCGCCATGTTGCTCCAAAGTCACCTTAGCAAAATGTTCGTCCAACACGCTGCGTAACGTATCGGCTGAATCATTGGTATTACTGAATATTCCTTTCTTGTTATAAACAGCCATCAATTTCTTGCCAAAAGCATTGTGAGGAACCTCTTTGCCCAGAATCGTGGCACCAAAAAGTGTGCCGCCGGGTTTAAGCGCCATACCGGCATTTTTAATTGCCTTCGCTTTTGTTGTCATCTCACCAGGTAAGCAGTGCAGAAGATAGTACATCGAAACGGAATCGAAGCGCCCGTGCCAGTCCGCCGGGAACGTGTCGAAAACATCGTGTTGTAGTGTGGCGCGGATTTTCGTATTACCCACTCGGCTGGCGGCTATTTTCAGGCTATCCGGATTTAAATCCATCAGCGAAATGGCATGAGTCGCAGGTGCATGTTTCAGGTAATAACCTGTACCTACGCCAATATCCAGGTGAGTCTCGCCCATGTGATGCAGGAAGAAAGGAAGTAGTCGCGTATCAGTAGGACACTTCCAGGCATATTTGTTTGAGATATTGAGTACCCACCAGTCATATAAGCTAAGCGTGAATGGGTTATAGACTTTTGCGCCTGATTGTTGTGTATGCTTCATTGTTCTCTCACTAAATAATTTCGCGCTGGAATTAAAACAACGAAGCAATCGTTAGGCAAGCATTAATCAGGTGAGTGAGTAATTTAATGCGACGAATAAAGGCGATATTATGAATTAAGCGGCTATCTTAAAGAAGGTAGAGGATAATAATAGCTGATAAATGAATTGGACATTCATATTATTATAAGCTGATAATTAATAATCGTTGATATACACATATTAAGTCCTATGATAATAGCAATGCAATTAAATACATGAGGAACAATATTTATTCATACACATAAAGCGATTATTGCACTTTAGTTGATATTTAAATGTTACGATGAGATAGCCATCTTGATTTAATATCACCTACCCGGAGGCGATATGATTGAGGTTTTTGAAGCGTTTGGCTGGACCTTACTTTTAGGCGGTCTGGCAGTGGCAGTACTGTTTATCACTGCACTGGATAAAAAACGGTAATCATTGCATTTGATGCGCCTGTTGAGTCGGTATTACAAATAATTGTACCTGAAATCTACCACTTCTGAAGTTTGCGATATTTTGCCATTCTGACGGCAAGGGGTAATCCTGACTAAAGTTACCGCCGCTTATCAACCAGACACGATGGTGACTTTTTGAAAGCGTTGTCAGAGTATCAATATATGTCTGGTCGGCTTGCGCATAAAACAGTGAACCAAAGCCATAGGCATTCGGTCTGCCTGATGTTCCGTGTGCGTTAGGTGGTGTATAAAGAAACGCACGATAATCTCGCTTATTATAATACACATAACTTAAATAATCGAACATTTTACTGACTACCACGGCATCATTAGGCTGGTGACGGGTATTAATATAGTTTACCAATGGTTTAAACTCGTCTATGTGCTCAGGATTATTATGATATGAACCATAGCCGAATAATAAGGTGAATAAGATAAAACCGAAGCCACAAACCGCTTTTTTTGCGCGGGTAAGTAATACCGCGAGCAGGGGAGGAATGCTCAGCGATGAGAAGAAGAAATAACGATCGATAAATAACGGCATCCACCAGGAAATGATGAAGACCAGCATTACAGGGATGACCAGATTACAAAATAATATCAGCTGATATCTTTCATATTCTCCGTTGCATAAAGATATTCGCCCCACAGTACCGATAAAACTTCCCACAGCCAGCCACAGAATGATCGACGGAAAACCCTGTCCGTTGTTTCCGGTAAAGAAATGCCAGTACATTGCAGGCAGATCACGCCATGTTACGGGGGGAATCCAACCGATATCATTACCGGCTCTCAACTGCGCCAGATGAGTCAGTAAATTAAACAATACGGGCAACCAGGGGAGATAAGCGACAGCAATCGCCAGGTTAGCAAACCACCAGCCAGGAAGTTTAAGGTAGCAGGCCGTTTTATGGCTTTGGCAGGATAATATTGTTACTGCGATCCAGTGGGCAATAAGTGCAAACAGGGTGAAATAATGGGTGTAAAAACTGAACGTCATAAGCAAAGCATACGCGACAAGATAGCGATTATGGGTGGGTGTTTTTATCCACATCATCAATGCTAACGCGGCAGCGAGCGTTAGCATTCCCATTAACGCGTACATGCGCGTTTCTTGACTGTAATGGACTGCCATCGGCATCAAGGCGGCGAACCATCCCGCCAATAAGGCTGTACGCTCATTTGCCAGCCATCGCGTAAGCGCGATAACCAGCACAACTGTCAGGATCCCAAAGAGTAGACTGAGAGAGCGTACCGCTGCAATGCTATCACCCAATAATATGATCCAGTCATGCAGTAACAGATAATAAAGCGGAGGATGCACGTCAAAAGCGGCATGGAAGAGCAGATTATCTACGCTATGTCGACTAATCAGCACGCTGGACGCTTCGTCACACCAAAGGTAGCGGTCAGTTAAAAACAGCAACCGTATAAGGACGGAGAATATGACAATGAGACAAACATGATATTTATACTTTATTTTTCTTAACCCATCGCCGGGCTGCCATATTGATAGTTGTGGTAGCGCCATAATATCCTCAATGGAGTAAGATTTAGACCAGAATGGACACCTGACGCAATAATGAAGGTTAAAATCTTAACCAACACTAAATAAAAATAACTTTGATAATGTCAGCGATGAATTAATCAGAATAGTGCGGTGCAACTCAGTAATCCTGACCGTAATGGCGAAGCAGTCTATGCTCTAAAAACCGGGTCAAACCGACAATAAAGGTAACGCCAATAAGATACACTATGGCGGCAAAAAGATAAGCATGGAAGAATTTAAAGCTGGTTGCAGCAACCTCCTGAATTCGCGCGAAAAACTCAGTATATTGGATAAGAAAAACGATGGTGCTGTCTTTAAGGTTATTAATCACCTGATTCGTTAAGGCTGGAATGGAAGACAGCAATACCTGAGGCAGTATAATCCACAAAAAGACCTGCCGTTTATTCAACCCCTGAACGACTGCGGCCTCCGTTTCATATTTATTCAATGCGTTATAGGCCGTTGTCATGTACGCGGCATTATATGCGCCGACGTTTAAAGTAAACCCTGTAACCGCCACGGTAAAAGAGGACAGGTGAATGCCAGATTGAGGTAAACCATAATAGATAACAAACAGAATAAGAATGAGTGGCGTACCGATAAAGAAATCCATGTACAGTCGAGTTATGGCTTTTACCACGGGGCGATGGCTCAGGCTCAGAAAGAAAATAATAATTCCCCACAAAAAACCGGTGATGGAAACAATCAGCGCAAGTTTACAGGTTTCTTTAATACCGTCCACAACAAGTGGCAGTTGTTCAGTCAGGTCATTAAAGAAGAGAGACCAGCCAGCGATCATCGTTGTGCCTCGCTAAAAAAACAGTGGATATCTGGATCCGTTTCTCGTAAAGCAAGATCGGTAAAAGCGCCTTCTGCACGAATTTTGCCATGATTAAGAAACGTTACGTTATCGCTTAGTAATCTGGCGAGGCGAATATCATGAGTGACGCATAATATAGTGACGCCATTGTCGTGAAGTTGCTTGATCAACATTCCGACTTCACGAGTCATGAGCGGATCAAGCGCAGACGTCGGCTCATCAAAAATAATGAGTTCTGGGTCGGTGACCATTGTTCGGGCCAGGGCGACGCGCTGTTGCTGGCCGCCCGATAATTGCGAAGGGTATTTCGCGCTATGCGAGGCCATATCAAGTTTTTGTAGCTCATGTAAGGCTTTCTCCCGGGCTAGTTGTCCCGGCATGCCAAACACTTTACATAGGGCAAGGGTAATGTTATCCATAACGTTAAGATGGCGATACAAAGCGTAATTCTGGAAGACACAACCAACTTTTTTTCTGAACTCAAGAATAGTAAATTCCTTGTCATAAATATTTCTCCCGTGAAAATAAATATCACCATAATCAGGCTCTTCTAATCGAAGCAGACAGCGTAAAAGCGTCGTTTTTCCACAACCCGATGGCCCCATGACTACTTTCATGTCTCCCGATTGAATTTTCAGACTAACCGTATCAAGAACCTTTTTTCCTGAATATTCCTTACTTATCTCTTTTAGTTCCAGTAAAGCCATGAGTATCACCTCTATTTTTATGCTTCAACTGATGCGATATTTTTTCTCAAACACTCCGGCCAGAAGAGTAAAAAATTTATAAATAATGAAATATAATACCCCGGCAAGAGTATAAATCTGTAACCCGTTCAGCGTGATGGCTGTCAGTGACATTGCCTGCTTCGTTATTTCAGCGATGCCGACAGTATAAGCAAAGGGCGTCGCTTTTAATACAGAAGAAAACTCATTGATAATACCGGGCACAGAAAATCGCAACATCTGTGGCAGTTCAATATTTACTATAACCTGTAATTGACGCATTCCTGCTACTTTCGCTACCGTGATTTCGAATGGCTCAACTAATTTAAGCGCCCCTCTGAACACCTCGGCAAGATAACTCCCGCTGATTAAGCCGACGCTGAGGTTCATGGCCACCAGAGGTGAAACATATATGCCAATCGATGGCAATCCAAAATAAACAAGAAAAACAGCAATAAGTATTGGAATTCCCCGAAGAATAAAGACCATTGCGTCGAGTATCTTCTGTAGTGGAAGGGGGGATAGTCGCCGTAATACGGCGACTGTAAGCCCGGTAAAAAACGCTGAGAGAAAACAGGTAAAGGTTACAAGCAGCGTATTACCAATCCCTTCCAATAGGAAATAAAAGATAGCCAGCATATTACCTGATGACATAGCTTACTATTTCATCCAGTTATCGACGATGTCAGATATTTTTTGTGGCCCTTGCTCTTTAAGCCATAAGTTGAAATCATCGCGCACGGGAGAGCCTTTCTTAAAGGCAATGCCAAGCTGATCAACATTCTTGAAAACATAACGGCTTTCTATCGGCATCTTTTTCTTATTTTTGAAGGTAAAATAAACCGGCTCTTCTATAAAAGCCAGATCAAGATTGCCATTTTTTAGATCAGCCATCGTCTCATTATAGGTTGGATACAATTTTACTTTACTTAACGAGTAGTATCCTTTGGGCTCCAGATCGTTTTTGATAAGGTCGGAGTAAGCCATTCCTCGAGGGTATCCAATAGAATATTGATTTAATTCATTGAGGTTATTGAGCGTTATTTTATGATTAGCCATACTGACCAGATAAAAAGAGTTGATGTAATAAGGTTCAGAAAAATCAATAACTTTCTTACGTTTATCTGTGATTGAAATTCCCGAAAATGCGACATCTGCCTGACCACTCGCCACTGCGCCAAGCATTCCATCCCAGGCATATTCGGTGATGTTTAGCTTACAATGCCGTGACTGACAGTAAGACGAAAAAAGCTCCAGATCTATCCCCTGCAATTTGCCATCAGCACTTTTAAATAACATAGGGGGAGAGGCCGGTGATACTGCGACATTGAGTGTTTTCCCTTCAACGATGCTATCAGCAAAAGCTGAAGACGACATTATTCCCAACACTATCATCGATAAGCCAATTTTTTTGAATAACATGCTATCTATTTCCTGTAGTAAGGTAATGTGTATTATAAATTAAGCATTAGGGCGTGAACCTGACATTTGCAGGCGTAAAGTACTTAACGTTATGTATTCCATCGCTGTTAACTAATTTAATCAGGAGGTTTGACAGGAATCATCAAAGGGAATGGATTGAATATACCATGAGATATCAACTGGATATGAGTGCAGCGACCCCATGAAAGGTGAAAATGTAAAAATACCATAGACATTAGTATACTGGACATAGTTTATGCTCCATTTACGCATACATATTTACATGATAAGCAGATAAATGCTTCAGTGACGGTGTATTTAATGTCTCTAAGTATCATCTTACCACTCTATCCAGGGCCAATATAAAGACTTATCTTTGCTTGTCAAATACATTTTCTGAGCTAAGTTGATTTGCGTGCTATTTATATTTGCAAGCATATAAATTATTTGTCTTATGAACAAGCGACAACAAATCAGGAGTTCTGACAATGTTGTTATGTTTATCAAAACGTTAACTTGTTTTAATCGATAATAATCTTAATTCAGAAATATCTTAATATATGCGGTTGTCGAGATAAAATTCTCAAATTAACATCGTACATCTTATGTAATAAATATAAATACGATAAATAAATCCAAAACTGAGACTGCCAACCGGATAACAAACAGCAATAAAGAGGGTTCTTCATTAAGTTATCCTGGCAACGGTTAAGGTGGTAACATTTTCGGTGGCTTTACCCATTTTAATCGTGTTCACAATACGTTAATTACCTTATGATTATCATGGTAATTAAAAATGAATCCTTAATGACTCGTTGGCTGAGTGAAAAAAAATTCTACATCACATAGGCGCATGTATCGCGTATAATGGGCTCCGATGCCCCTAATTATTGCTATGACATAATGATATGTATCTTAACCGCTTTTGTTATTTACTCCTGATCTCCGCTGCGGTCGGAAGCATTTTTACATCGCATCCCGTCGCGATGTGGTTCCTGCTCGCCAACGTGCTAACGCTGGCGATCTACGGTATAGACAAAACGGCGGCACGTAAAACCTGGCGCAGAGTGCCGGAATCCACTTTGTTGGTGTTTGGGGTTGTCGGTGGGTGGCCTGGTGCGATTGTTGGTCAACAACTCTTCCGTCATAAAACGCAAAAGCAGCCATTCAAAACATACTTTATCGTCAGTGTGATAGTGAGTATTGTAGTTACGGTGGCGATCTATCGACTCTATCCATTTTTGTCCTACTGAACATAGAGTATGGATCACTTATTGACCAACCGGCAGCAAAGACAACCTCATATTTTCATGCCACCGGCACTATGATATTGAGCGGTGTTTTGCTCAAGGCGTACCGCAGCCGATGGAACATTATTCAGTGGAATAATGATGAGCTATAAAACTTTCTAACATTGTGGCAAAACAATGATGGACTTCTTGGGTTGGATGGACAAAGTCATTGAAGACGTATTGCGGACATATATCCAGCTGAGGGTCTTTAGCCCCGGGAACATGTACATAGCCGTGGTGAGTATAAGGGTTTTCCGTATCATAACCAATATTACTGGCTACCTCCATTATCATCTTAAATGCATCGGCAGTCTCGAAATAGCATATTTTGTGCTGGGGATATTTTTCTTTTAACTCTTCAACATTAGTTTTTAGCAGGGCATTGTGAGCGGTGCTTTCATCCTTAAGTTTTCTTTTTTCATCAGAATGTTTGCCATAGGGCGTCAAAGACAAATCGGGAATCCCCATGACTAAAACATTATTAACTCCACCGGAAATTATTTTTTCAATATCATCAATTTGTTGCTCAACGACCATCATTACATTATCTTTGTGTAGTGTCATATAGTCATTAGCCCCCAATAAAAATATCGCCAGGTCCTGGTGAGAAGGGGTGTAAGATGCGACTTGTCTGTCCGTATTTGATACAAAGTCACCGAGGCAATTAAAGCAGGAATACCTTGCCGATGTACTTCCCCCTTCAGCAAAATTAAGCATCTCTTTACCTAAGAAGTGTGGAGATGATAAAAACTCAGTCCAGGTAAATCCATTAGTAAACCTTCCGCCAAAGTATTGACCATAGGAGGGTAAGATATGATGTGTTTTTTCAAACATACGCCCCATGGAGTCAGATAAACTGTCGCCAAAAAATACCAGTCTGGTAATATCACCTAAAGAAATATTTTTTGGCTTGGGATGTAATCTATTGATTTCTTTGGCAAGACCAAAAGCTTCCGGATGACATTCAACCTCAATAGATAAAATATTTTCACCATTATCATCTTTAATAATCAACTTATCGGCGTGTTCCTGTGATTCTATAATAAACTGTTCTTTACATCCCTGAGACGCTAAGGCTCGAAGTTTGATGTAGGCTCCGCGAACCTGTACCGGTGTTAGATTCAGTTCCTGATAGTGGTAAAGTTTAAAGATACATTCGAGCGCCTCTGCATGGTAAGTGGTGAAGAAATATGCTTTGATTTTCTCCCATAAACTTAATTCCGGAGGGCGTGCGCTTTCTTTTATCACATTAAATCTTTCAGCACTGATAGATGATGTGAAATAACCCTGTCCAACACTCAATGGCATAGTGTCCTCCTTACTAATTAATCACGCTTTAGCAAAACATTAATTAACAAATATTAGCAAGAAAAGTAATCAGGTAAATGGTGTATATAGAATTGCGCTTCTTTAACAGTTTGTCGCCGCCAAAAAAACACATGCAATATTTATTATTTTTCAACGAAGTAAATATATCATCAACAACGTGAGGTTAATGCCGGGTACATATTATCTGACTGCTATCATTATTGACTGTGCGTCTGGTTAAGGCAAACCTCTAAAAAAAGTAGCCACTCCTGATTTTAGTGTGCTGGCGTGGGTATGAGCTGGCTTGATACTCAGGAAAATTAGGTAAGCTTATCATCAAGCTATTATTTCCAAGGGGGTGGTGTTTTATATAACGTGTTGATTTCTATTTTCATATTAAATATTTCTTAAGTGAGTTAACTATAATGAGTGATGATTCAATTATTAAAAACTCTTCAATGCTTTTGGCCTATTTAGGTGGTCTGGGATGGGGGAGCGCCTATTTTTATGGCTGGGGCGTCTCCGCGTACTATGGTTTCCCGTGGTGGTATGTAGGCGTCGGCCCTGACAACATTGCCCGAAGTCTATTCCATGCGATTAGCCTGATGGCTATATTCATAATAGCGTGGGGAGTGGGTATTCTATTATTTTTTTTAGTAAAGCAAAAAGCACGTATTCACGACCTTAGCTTCTTACGCCTTTTTTTGGCAGCGGTTTTGTTCTTTATTCCAATTGTTATCGAGTTTTCTCTCTTAACAGAATCGTTTTTGTGGGAGCTTTTTTTTATCATTTTACTGGTGGCTTTATGCCTATCGGTGGGGATGCGTTTTTATAGTAAATTGATGCCAGTGATTTGTTTTACGCAACTCAGTTGGGTGCGAAGACATTGTTTCACTATAGTTATGATTGGTTTTATTATATATTTTTTTATATTTTCTTTTTTTGTTGGGATCTATAAGCCACAATTAAAGAAAGAATACGAAATGATATTGTATGATGGAGGCTGGTACTACGTCCTGGCCAGGTATCATGATAGTTTTATTTTGTCGAAATCCTTTACTAAAAATAACAATAGATTTATTATTTTTAGACCAGAAGATGGACACTCTTATGAAATTACCCTGGTAAAAGTCAGACTTTAATAAAATACTGGTTGGCAAGAGCGTGAAATGACGCCAGAGCTTCCCATGGCAGAGATTAGAGAAAGAAGTGAGCGCCGGCTGTGGAATAGCAATGCCGGGAAGGGCATGGCATGACACTTTATCTGACATTACCATCTGAGTGGCAGTTTAGCAGATGTTTCAGGCCAAACCCAAGTTGAATTGGACCGCTCAGAAGCCGATTACCTACATAACAAATCCTGGCCGCAAGCTTATGCTGTGGGCGGAATATACGACCGCTATTATCCAGATTGGCTGTTAACTTATTTATTTTCCCAAAGTAGCCTATAACAGGGCTCCCTGAGGCATTGGCTAGCATCTGTGCATTGGAAAAACAGCTTCCATTTGCACTATAGCAACTTATAAAGTTTATTGCCTCATGAGAGTTGCTAATATGGCGGATTGATTTGAAAAGTGATGATGACTGACTTGCACCGGAACCGTACCGATTTTCATGTTGAACAACAAAAGGAGCACCATGTTTACAAATCGAAATAGGCATGGATCATTACCTGAGATTGATTTCAAATTAACAATAATGATGACGCTTTTGGGTATTAAAAATCTTTCAAATAACGCTCATTTGATTTTTTGTCCACTATTAACTAAGTCTGGAAAGATACAAGATTGAGATATTTTCGCTACCCGTCGGCGGTGTATTGCAGTTGTGATGTTACGTTCTTACAAGACTGACATCTGCATATCATAACCTTTATTCATTACCCCCTGGTGAGTAAATAAAAACTATTGAGCAAATATTTACTTCTGGGGAATGGGGCTGGATTCACCGGCATTACCTCTGTGCCCAGTCGGGCAGAACATTGCAGCATATAAAAGAAGCTTTGGCGTTTATTGTCTGTAGCCTGAAAAAGTTCCCGTGAGCTGAATATGCTGAATGTGAACTGATTCTTGATGGTCTATGCCGGAAAGCTATAAGCTATTGATTTTTATATTGTGTGTAATTTTACAATTACATAAATATAAAATTCTGATAGTATACCCCCCTATAGTATATGGAGGTCGAATGCCGCATTCACCTGAAGATAAAAAACGTATCCTTACCCGCGTTCGTCGCATACGCGGGCAGGTTGAAGCGCTGGAGAGGGCGCTTGAGTCTGGCGAACCTTGTCTGGCTATTCTGCAACAAATTGCCGCCGTGCGCGGCGCATCTAATGGCCTGATGAGTGAAATGGTTGAGATCCATCTGAAAGATGAGCTGGTCAGCGGGGAAACTACGCCAGATCAGCGCGCGGTTCGGATGGCGGAAATCGGCCATCTTCTTCGCGCTTATCTAAAATAACAATTTCCCTCACCGTAACAGGAAGAGATATATGAAATCACGTGCAGCAGTTGCTTTTGGTCCCGGTCAGCCGCTAAAAATTGTCGAGATTGACGTTGCGCCGCCGAAAAAAGGCGAAGTTCTGGTCAAAATCACCCATACCGGCGTTTGCCATACCGATGCTTTTACCCTTTCCGGCGATGATCCGGAAGGCGTATTCCCGGCAGTCCTGGGTCACGAAGGCGGCGGCGTGGTAGTCGAGGTCGGCGAGGGGGTCACCAGCCTGAAACCCGGCGACCATGTTATTCCACTGTATACGGCGGAATGCGGCGAGTGTAAGTTCTGTAAGTCCGGTAAAACTAACCTTTGTCAGGCCGTACGCGCCACTCAGGGAAAAGGGCTGATGCCGGATGGCACTACCCGCTTTTCTTATAACGGCGAACCCGTTTATCACTATATGGGAACCAGCACGTTCAGCGAATATACCGTTTGCGCGGAAATTTCTCTGGCGAAAGTGAACCCGCAGGCGCCGCTGGATAAAGTGTGTCTGTTGGGCTGCGGCGTGACGACTGGTATTGGCGCCGTCCATAACACCGCTAAAGTGAAAGCGGGCGACACCGTTGCCGTTTTTGGTTTAGGCGGTATTGGGCTGGCGGTTATTCAGGGCGCGGTTCAGGCTAAAGCCGGGCGTATTTTAGCTGTCGACACGAATCCGGAAAAATTTACGCTGGCGGGCGAAATGGGGGCTACGGACTTTATTAATCCGAATGATTACGACAAACCGATCCAGGACGTTATTGTTGAGCTTACTGATGGCGGCGTAGATTTCAGTTTTGAATGTATCGGCAACGTTAACGTGATGCGAGCGGCGCTGGAATGTTGTCATAAAGGTTGGGGCGAAAGCATTATTATTGGCGTAGCGGGGGCAGGGCAGGAAATCAAAACCCGTCCCTTCCAGCTAGTGACTGGTCGCGTCTGGCGTGGCTCCGCTTTTGGCGGCGTGAAAGGGCGCACGCAGCTGCCAGGGATGGTCGAAGATGCGATGAACGGTAAAATCCGTTTAGATCCTTTTATTACTCACCGCCTGCCGCTGGAGCAGATTAACGATGCCTTTGAACTGATGCATCAGGGTAAATCCATCCGTACTGTTATCCACTTTAGCGATAACTGATTCATCCGCCAGCGGATTTTCCGCTGGCGCTTTTCTGAATTTTCTGGAATGAATGTTGTGAAAATGTGACGAAGGCGATGCTTTTCGCGATAAGCAAACGTCACGAAGTGCCGATGACTATCTAACGGGCGTGTTTTACGCATAAAACTTACAAGAGAGTCGACGGTCATGGGCAACACATTCTCGATGCAAGCCTCGCATAAACTGGGCTTCCTGCATCATATTCGGCTGGTTCCGCTGTTTTCCTCCATTCTCGGTGGCATCCTTCTTCTTTTTGCTTTGAGCGCCGGGCTGGCAGGCTATTTTCTGTTACAGGCCGATCGCGATCAGCGTGATGTCACGGACGAGATTCAGGTACGGATGGGATTATCCAACAGCGCTAACCACTTACGTACCGCACGTATCAATATGATCCACGCTGGCGCGGCGAGCCGGATTGCTGAAATGGATGAAATGAAAGCCAATATTGCCGCTGCGGAAACGCGGATCAAGCAGTCTCAGGACGGCTTTAACGCTTATATGTCCAGAACGGTGAAAACACCCGCCGATGATGCATTGGATAACGAGTTAAACGCCCGTTACACCGCCTATATCAACGGCCTGCAACCGATGCTGAAATTTGCCAAAAATGGCATGTTCGAAGCGATCATTAATCATGAAAACGAGCAGGCAAAACAACTGGATGCCGCATATAACCATGTCCTGTTGAAAGCGATTGAACTGCGCACCGAGCGGGCGAGACTACTTAGCGAGCAGGCTTACCAACGTACCCGGCTCGGTATGATGTTTATGATTGGCGCATTTACGTTGGCGCTGGTATTGACGTTAATGACCTTCATGGTGCTGCGTCGCACGGTGATACAACCCTTGCAGCAGTCTGCGTCACGTATCGAACGCATTGCGGCGGGCGATCTGACCATGGCTGACGAGCCCACAGGACGCAGTGAAATTGGTCGTCTGAGTCATCATCTTCAGCAGATGCAGCATGCGTTGCAACAAACGGTAGGGGCGGTGCGTCAGGGGGCGGAGGAAATTTATCGAGGCACCAGCGAAATTACCGCCGGTAATACGGATTTATCTTCTCGTACTGAACAGCAGGCTGCCGCCATTGAACAAACCGCGGCCAGTATGGAACAGTTGACGGCAACCGTTAAGCAGAATGCGGATAATGCGCATCACGCCAGCAAACTGGCGGAAGATGCTTCCGGTAAAGCCAGTCGCGGAGGCCAGATGGTTTCCGGGGTCGTACAAACGATGGGGAATATTTCCACCAGCTCGAAAAAAATCTCGGAAATTACCGCCGTCATTAACAGTATCGCTTTCCAGACCAACATACTGGCGCTGAACGCGGCGGTCGAGGCGGCACGTGCCGGGGAACAAGGACGCGGTTTTGCGGTGGTCGCCAGTGAGGTTCGTACCCTCGCCAGTCGCAGCGCGCAGGCGGCAAAAGAGATTGAAGGCTTGATCGGCGCATCGGTCAGCCTGATTGAACAAGGATCTGAAGAGGTTATCGCTGCGGGGAGCACCATGAATGAGATTGTGGATGCCGTCAAACGCGTCACCGATATTATGCTCGATATCGCGGCAGCCTCTGATGAGCAAAGTCGCGGTATTGTTCAGGTCAGTCAGGCGATTTCTGAGATGGACAAGGTTACGCAACAAAACGCGTCGCTGGTCGAAGAGGCGTCCGCGGCGGCGGCTTCGCTTGAAGAACAGGCCGCCCGCTTGACGCAAGCCGTTGATGCGTTTCATTTACAGGATACTGGCGCGACGATGCGATCATCCTTCCTTTAATGAGCCTCGCGCCAGCGGGCTATTTTAGCCGCGGGCGCGTTTAATGCCCGACAGCCGCTATCACAGCGGCATCGATTTACGGATCGCCGCAATCAGCATTTGCGCCCCGGTTGAGAGCGGGATATCAACTCGCGTAAGAATACCTATCGGTTCGCCTGCGCTCTGGGTCGGCACGGGTAATGAGACCAGCGTTGCCTGGCGAAGATCTTCTTTAACCGCGCCAGAGGGGACGAACCAGACGTAATCGTAATCTACGGTCAGTTGTCGTGATAACGATGCGGATAGCGTTTCGATACATCCGGCAGGCATTTTACACCCCTGGCTTTGCAACAGGGCTTCCGCATTCTGGCGCGGTACCGTGCCTTTTGGCGAGACGACTACCGGCCATTCCATAACCCGACTGAGCGTGATCGTCTCCTGTAACAGGGGATGACCGGGGCGTACCACTAATTTAAGCGATTCTAAAAACAGCAGTTCGTAATTTAAACCGCCCATTAATTCCGGGTCTGACATGCGGCCAATACCCAGATCGATCTCGCCTGACTTGAGACCCGCAAGCAACATCGTATTGTTCATGGTCGCGACCTGTAACGAGGTCGATTTTTGCTGTTGATGGAACCGCCCAATAGCCGCCGGGAGTATACCCAGCGCAGCGGTGGGGAGCGCGCCAACACGCACCACATCGGCGCTGGCGTCCTCTTTGCGATTCAGCGCCTGCCCGGCGGTATTCAATGCATCTAATACTTTTACCGCATGAGTCAAAAATTGTTCGCCAGGAACCGTTAATTGCGCGCCCAGTCGCCCGCGTTCGAACAGACGGGTTCCGGTGAGTTGTTCCAGTTCGTTCAGCGTTTTAGAAAGCGCTGGCTGGCTCAGGTTAAGGGTTTCAGCCGCGCGCCCCAGCGTTCCCTGTTGCGCAACGGCGACAAATGTATGAAGGTGGCGCAACCGAATGCGCTGACTAAACAGACCATTTTTTTCCATAAGCGATGTTAAAAACAGAGCCGTGCGGGTGACAAGTAAAGTTGTTTGTTTTTGATAACCTGATAGCAAAATATTATTAACATTTTACCATTTCAAGTTACAACTGTTTTATTTTACTGATGATTCAACTGCCGTTAAGCGTGTTAAGCCGCGATCTGGTTGGGGATACGCCAGCTCATGTCAATCCGTCCTACACAATGAATTCAGGCCGGATCACAGTTTGTAAATTCTTCTCCCCGGAATGGATGAGGTTTTCTACACTCCAGGTAACATTCACTGGAGGCATGACATTATGGCGAACACCATCACGGCAGATGAGATTCGGGAACACTTTTCGCAGGCAATGTCGGCAATGTACCAGCAGGAAGTTCCGCAGTACGGTACGTTACTGGAACTTGTGGCTGACGTGAATCTGGCGGTGCTGGAAAATAATCCCAAACTGCATGAGCAGTTGGCTAATGCCGATGAACTGGCGCGATTGAACGTGGAACGACATGGCGCCATTCGTGTTGGAACCGCAGAAGAACTTTTTACCTTGCGTCGGATATTCGCCATCATGGGGATGTACCCAGTAAGTTATTACGATCTCTCTCAGGCGGGCGTGCCTGTGCACTCCACGGCATTTCGTCCCATTGACGAGGCTTCGCTCTCGCGTAATCCCTTTCGCATGTTCACTTCGCTATTACGCCTGGAGCTCATTGAAAACGCGGCATTACGCCAGCGGGCGGCGGAAATCTTATCGCAGCGGGATATTTTTACATCGCGCTGCCGACAATTGCTGGATGAGTACGACGAGCAGGGCGGTTTTAGTGCTGCTCAGGTCGAAGAGTTCGTCCGTGAAACGCTGGAGACTTTTCGCTGGCATCGTCAGGCTACCGTTGATGAAGAAACGTACCGCAGCCTGCATCGTGAGCATCGTTTAATTGCCGATGTGGTCTGTTTTCCGGGATGTCACATTAACCATCTGACGCCGCGTACTCTGGATATCGACCGGGTACAGGCCATGATGCCGGAGTGCGGCATTACGCCTAAAATTCTTATCGAAGGTCCGCCTCGCCGCGAAGTGCCTATTCTGTTGCGGCAAACCAGTTTCAAAGCCCTGGAAGAGCAGGTGCTCTTCGTTGATGAAAAGCAGGGTACGCACACGGCGCGCTTCGGCGAAATTGAGCAACGTGGCGTCGCGCTGACGCCAAAAGGTCGTCGATTATATGATGAACTATTGCACAAGGCGGGAACGGGTAAGGATAACTTCACGCATCAACTCCATTTGCAGGAGGTCTTTAACGCCTTTCCGGATAGCGAATTTCTGCTTCGCCAGCAGGGGCTTGCCTGGTTCCGCTATCGCTTAACGCCTTCCGGCGAGGCGCATCGTCAGGCGATTCATCCTGGCGACGATCCGCAGCCGCTTATTGAGCGCGGTTGGGTGATCGCGCAGCCGATTACCTATGAAGATTTTCTTCCGGTCAGCGCAGCCGGCATTTTTCAGTCGAATTTGGGAAATGAAACGCTGGCCAGAAGGCACGGTAATGCCAGCCGCGACGCCTTTGAACAGGCGCTGGGATGTGCAGTACGGGATGAATTTTCGTTATATCAGGAAGCGGAAGAACGCAGTAAACGCCGTTGCGGTCTGCTTTAAAAGCGGTAAGCTTCACAGGCTGTGAGGATACTGTAAAAGGAAGGCGTTATGTTGAATCCCTCCATCCCGCTGGTGGCGACGCGTCACGGTAAAATCGTGGGCGTCGTACAGGAAGAAATCCATATCTGGCGCGGTATACCTTATGCCGCGCCGCCAACAGGGGAGCTACGCTGGCGTGCGCCGCAGCCTGTTACGCCCTGGCAGGATGTGCGCCAGGCGGATTGTTTCTCCTGCGCCAGTTGGCAGGATATTACCTGGTGTCGTGAACTCGGCGGCGGCGATCCGGGAAATTTTTCCGAAGACTGCCTCTATCTGAACGTCTGGGCTCCCGCCGTGCGTCATGAACCGTTGCCGGTCATGGTCTGGCTACACGGCGGCGGTTACACTATTGGCGCGGGGAGTTTGCCGCCCTATGACGGACATGCGCTGGCGAAGCGCGGCGCGATCGTGGTGACGGTCAATTATCGGCTTGGCCATCTGGGCTTTTTCGCGCATCCGGCGCTGGAAGGCGGAGAGGCGGAGTGTATTCATAATTTCGCTTTACTCGATCAAATCGCTGCGCTGCGTTGGGTGCAGGACAATATTGCCGCATTTGGCGGCGATACGCAGAATGTGACGTTATTTGGCGAATCCGCCGGCGTCCGCAGCGTGCTGTCGTTGATGGCTTCGCCGTTGGCGAAGGGGCTTTTTCATAAAGCGATTATTCAGAGTGGTTATACGCTGCCGGATACGCCCCGCGAGGTGGCGCTAAAAAAGGCGTTGCGCTGGCAGAACATCTTGGCTTAGCCCATGCCACTGCCGAACAGCTACGCGCTTTACCGGCAGAGACGTTTTGGCCGCTGGACGCGCCTTTTAAAATTGCGCCGACGCCGATTTCCGGCGACGTCGTGCTGCCGCATCCGATGCTGGAAACCTTCTTTGCGGCGAAACAGCATCCGATACCGGTGATGATCGGCTCGAATAGCGATGAAGCCAGCGTATTGGCAGTTTTTGGCGTCGATATTGCCGGTCAAATTCAAAAAATGCGCCGTGAGCGGCGTGTTGGCCTGGGGTTAATCCGGCTGCTTTATCCTGGAGTGAAAGGCGACGAAGCACTAGGGCGGCAGGTCTGTCGGGATATGGTATTTACCACGTTGGGTTATGTCGTCATGCAAGCGCAGCAGCGGATCGGCGAACCGTGCTGGCGTTACTGGTTTGATTATGTCGCCGAAGCGGAGCATAACACCTACGCGAATGGCGCCTGTCATGGCAATGAAATACCGTATGTATTCGATACGTTAACGCGGGCTGAGCCCACATGCCATTATGTGAATGAGAATGACCTGGCCTTTGCCTCGCAGGTGGCGGATTACTGGGTGAATTTCGCTCGTCATGCCAGCCGCACGCGCGACGTGCTGCACGGCCCGGTTCGCTGGCCCGCCAGCATTCGGGGGCGAGATCGTCTGTTGCGGATGGGGCTGAACAAACTTGCCGGTTTTAAAGTGGAAAACCGCTTTATGCGTGCGCGTCTGGCGCTGTTTAAACGAGTCATGAAACATCACGTTAGTCTGGAATAAACTTTTCATAACCTGAAGAATGCTGCGTGAGGTTTACATCCGATTCGGTCGGTTCTTATCGACATAAAATATTTACGCTTTTGCACAGTTTCCAGGCGACCAACAATTGGATTATTAATGAATTTTGTCTAGAGTGAGCGGTCAGAAACGGGCACATTCTTGCTGCTGAAAAAACCAGCGCGGGACCATTCACAAGACCAGAAGGACTCATTTTCAGGTATGAATCGTAGACGATTTATTAAAGGTTCAATGGCAATGGCCGCCGTGTGCGGTTCCAGCGGTATTGCTTCACTCTTTTCTCAGGCGGCGTTTGCCGCGGAATCCGATATTGCGGATGGTAAAATTGTCCGTTTTGATTTTGCTGGTCTGCAATCAATGGCCCAGGCGTTAGCGAAAAAGCCCTGGGGCGGCGCGCCGGGCCCCTTGCCGGATACGCTCGCCAATCTGACGCCGCAGGCCTATAACAGCATTCAGTATGACGCGGCGCATTCACTCTGGAACGGTGTTGCCAACCGGCAGCTCGATATTCAGTTTTTCCACGTAGGGATGGGCTTTCGTCGTCGCGTACGCATGTTTTCCGTTGATACGACGACGCATCTTGCTCGCGAGATTCATTTTCGCCCGGAACTGTTTAAATACAACGATGCCGGCGTCGATACGACGCAACTGGAAGGGCAGAGCGATCTCGGTTTCGCCGGTTTCCGTGTCTTTAAAGCGCCGGAACTGGCGCGGCGCGATGTCGTCTCCTTCCTGGGCGCCAGTTATTTCCGGGCGGTAGATGATACTTATCAGTATGGCCTGTCGGCTCGCGGGCTGGCGATAGATACCTATACTGACGGTCAGGAAGAGTTCCCTGACTTCACCGCATTCTGGTTTGACACCGCGAAGCCGGGCGATACTACGTTTACCGTTTACGCTCTGCTGGACAGCGCCAGCGTGACGGGCGCGTATAAATTTGTGATTCATTGCGAAAAATCGCAGGTAATCATGGATGTAGAAAACCATCTCTACGCCCGTAAAGATATTAAGCAACTTGGCATTGCGCCGATGACCAGTATGTTTAGCTGTGGGAATAATGAACGCCGGGTATGCGACACCATTCATCCGCAAATTCACGATTCCGATCGGCTGGCGATGTGGCGGGGTAACGGCGAGTGGATTTGCCGCCCGCTGAATAATCCGCAGAAATTGCAGTTCAATGCATATATGGACGATAACCCGAAAGGGTTCGGCCTGCTGCAACTCGATCGCGATTTCTCGCATTATCAGGATGTGATGGGCTGGTACAACAAACGTCCGAGCCTGTGGGTGGAGCCGCGCAGTAAGTGGGGGAAAGGCGCGGTTAGCCTGATGGAGATCCCAACCACTGGCGAAACTCTGGATAATGTGGTCTGTTTCTGGCAGCCGGAAAAAGCGATCAAAGCCGGGGATGCGCTGGCGTTCCATTATCGTTTGTACTGGAGCGCGCAGCCGCCGGTACAATCGCCGCTTGCACGGGTCATGGCGACCCGTACAGGGATGGGCGGATTTCCCGAAGGTTGGGCACCGGGCGAACATTACCCGGATAAATGGGCGCGCCGTTTTGCTATTGATTTTGTCGGCGGCGATCTGAAAGCGGCCGCGCCAAAAGGCATTGAGCCGGTAATTACGCTCTCCAGTGGCGAGGCGAAGCAGATTGAGATCCTCTACGTAGAGCCTTTCGACGGTTATCGTATCCAGTTTGACTGGTATCCGACCTCGGATTCTACGGCACCGGTGGATATGCGTATGTTCCTGCGCTGCCAGGGGGAGGCTATCAGCGAAACATGGCTGTATCAGTATTTCCCGCCCGCGCCGGATAAGCGTCGTTATGTCGACGATCGTATCATGCGTTAGTCAGTTTGCCTTCTGTACCGCCACAAGGGCGGTACAGGTTGCGGAAATTGCCCTGGCATAAACCCATTCGTGAGCCGCTGTTTTTGTGACACGGCCTTTCCATCGTTCTATTTTTGCAACAGTCCTTCCTGTTTATCCCTCTCGATCCTGCGGACAGGGAACATTAAGATAGCTTCACCTTATTTAAGATATAAAGTGAATATAATGAAAAAGAGTTTTCTTGGTGCTGTCCTGTCTCTGGGTTTATTAAGTGCTGCTCATGCAGATGTATATAAATTTGATAATATGCATACTAATGCGGTATTTAATATCGATCATTTCCAGACCTCAACCAATCATGGCGGGTTTTATGCTATTAGCGGCGAACTGAAATATCAGCCGGAAAAGCAAGTCGCAGAGATGCGTGTGACGATTCCTGTGAGCGCCTTAAATACCGGGGTGGATGCGTTTGATAACCATATCCGCAGTAGTGATATTCTGGATGCGGAAAAATATCCAGAAATAGTATTTAAATCGACAAAATGGCATTTTGAAGATAATAAACCGGTTTCTATTGACGGTTTGCTAACAATGAAGGGAGTAACTAAGCCCGTTACCTTAACCACCACCAAGTTTGGCTGTTATATGAGCCCGATATTCAAGGCGCAGGTTTGCGGTGGTGATTTTGTCACGCAAATAGATCGCACCCAGTGGGGTGTAGATTATCTGGTCGATATGGGGATGACGAAAGTTGTCGATATAAAAATCCAGGCAGAAGCGGTTAAGCAATAAAGGGAATGATGATGAAAACTAATCACCTCATTCGGGTAGTGGCCTCGCTGGCGATGTTAGCAACGTCAGGCCTGGCTTATGCTGAAGAGTACAAAGCCAGCACGGACGAAAAAGCAATAAAAATGACGAACGTAGCCTCTCTGGAAGCGCGCGTTCAGGCCAGAATGGAGAAAGGGGCATTTGGTTATATTCGCGGTGGAGCCGAAGATGAGAATAACCTTCGCAGCAACACCGAAAGCTTTGACAAAAAATATATTATGCCGCGCGTATTACAGGGCATTGAGTTAAAAGAGATCGATTTATCAACGCAGCTACTGGGTATTCCGCTTAAAACGCCTATAATCCAGGCACCGATGGCAGCGCAGGGCCTGGCCCACGCCTCCGGAGAGTTGGCGACGGCGAAAGGCATGGCGCAGGTCGGTTCGATTTTCTCGTTGAGTACTTATGGCAACAAGACCATCGAAGAGGTGGCTAACGTTTCCGGGAAAAATCCGTTCTTCTTCCAGCTTTATATGAGTAAGAATAATCAATTTAACGAATTTATTCTTGCACAAGCGGTAAAGCATGGCGCTAAAGCGATTATTCTGACCGTAGATTCGCCTGTCGGTGGCTATCGGGAAGAAGATATTAAAAATAACTTCCAGTTCCCGTTGGGCTTTGCAAACCTGGAAATGTTCGCCAGAAAAAATGACGATGGTTCAAAAACCGGCAAAGGGGCAGGGATAAGTGAAATTTACGCGCAGGCTAAACAAGCCTTTACGCCGGAGGATATTGCCTATGTACATCGTATTTCCGGTCTGCCGGTTATCGTAAAAGGCATTCAGTCGCCGGAGGATGCTGAAATTGCTATCCAGGCCGGGGCCGCAGGAATATGGGTTTCTAATCATGGTGGTCGTCAATTAGACAGCGGGCCGTCCTCATTCGATATGCTTCCTGCGATTGCAAAAGTTGTCAACAAGCGAGTGCCTGTTATTTTTGACAGCGGAGTACGCCGTGGTTCGCACGTATTCAAAGCGTTAGCCAGCGGAGCGGATATTGTGGCGGTTGGCCGGCCTGTATTATACGGTCTTAATCTTGGCGGCGCTCAGGGTGTGGCATCAGTGATTGAACAGCTAAACAAAGAGCTGACAATTAACATGATGTTGGGTGGCGCCAGGAATATTGAACAAGTGAAAACGACACGCTTGTTAACTGAAAAAGAGCTGCCCCAGTAATATAAAGGTCGGGTACTATACCCGACCTTTTCCTGTATGATTTCCCTCAACAACGCTTCCGGTAGAAAATGACGCGCTCTGTTTCCTCAAATCCTAACGCCTGGTGAACTTTCTGGGAAATTGTATTTTCCGGCGAGGTATCGGAGGCCATTTCCCGACACCCTTTATTCGTTCCCCATCGTTGCACCGCTGCAATCAATTGTTTCGCTACGCCGCGTTGACGGAACGAGGGGAGAACAAAAATACCTTCAAGGAAAACCACGGGCGAACTGTCACAGCCATTGACATAATCGTGGCGGATTGAGGCATCCGCAAAGCCAATCGCCACCCCGTCTGCCATCGCAATAAATGATGCCAGATGATCGGTTTGCAGAATTTCTTCGCCGTCCGCCAGATGGGCGTCGTCCGGGTGACCAGGCCAGAGCTGTTTTCGCAATCCGCGCCAGTGCTCCAGATGGGTTTTGTTCATGTGCCTGATGTCCATTAACGCGCTCCTGATGAGGGGTCTGACATGATGAGACGGCATCCCGCCTGCTGATAACGTCGGGCGATAGCAGACGGGAGCGCACTGTCGCTAAGAATGGTAGTAATACAGGACAGCGTCGCCACCGCATGGGGTTCTACAGTATCAAACTTTGAGTGATCGGCCATCAATATGACCTCGCGTGAGCGCTGAATAATGCGCGTTTTAACGCCCACTTCAAACATGGTAGCGTTGGTGATGCCCGTTTCAATCGACAGCGCATCGCAGGAGATAAAGGCGCGTTCAACGGCAAAGGCGTTAATCATCTCCAGCGCCAGACTCTCGCCCACCGAAAAGTAGCCGGGGCGGATCAGTCCGCCGATAATGTAGCTCTCTACGTGTGGGAAGCCACCCAGTTCATTAGCGATTTTGATGTCATTGCAAATGACTTTTACTTTGGCGTCAACCAGACATTTTGCCAGTTCCAGACAGGTGGAGCCGGAGTCGAGAAAAAAGCAGTCTCCATCCTTGATGAACGTGCGGGCGAGGGCAGCGATTTCGCGTTTCGCCTCGCTTTGTAACGTTCGCTTAACGTCAAAAACATATTCTTTATCTTCCGTACTGTCGTCGAAGTCAATACAACCATGGCCGCGAACCATTCCGGGATAACGGCTGGCGATATAGTGAAAATCCCGGCGCACGGTTGCCTCTGCATAGCCAAAAAGCTCAATAGCTTGTTGTGTTGAGAGGTGCCTGTGTTGCCAAAGGTAATGCAACATCTGTTTGATACGGTCGGGGCGCTGTTGGCTCATCAGCATATGACTCCTTTATAGCGCGGTGAATTGTGACAACGTCACATCATAGTTCGCCGTCGTGAATAACGCCCGGCCAATCACCAGATGCTGTGCGCCTGCGGCGGCAAGCAGCCGTGCGGCGCGAAGTGTAATACCGCCGTCCGCCCAGCATTCCGCAGCAGGGAAATGCTCTCTGCTTTGGCTCACTTTTTCACACATCGTGGCGATAAATTGCTGCCCGCGCCCGTCGGGTTCGCTGGTCATGATCATCAGCGCATCCAGTTGCAATGCCAGATAACGATAAGGCAATAGCGGCGTTGCCGGGTTAAGCGCCAGTCCTGCTTTCGCCCCGATAGCGCGAATATCCGCCAGAATCTCCGAGGGGTTTTGCACGCTTTCGGCATGAATGAAAATCCAGCCGGGGCGGATAGCTGCAAGCCAGGGTAGCCAGCGTTGCGGTGATGAGACCATCAGGTGAAATGAGAGCGGATGGCGAGTGTGTTGTGCGACTGCCTGAATGGTTTTCATACCGAAGGTAATATTGTTGATGAAACTGGTATCTTCGATATCCAGATGCAGCGAGCCGAGAGGCGCATCGTGTAAAGCGGTCAACGCCTCGGCATAGCGCAGCGGATCGGCGGAGGCCAGTGAAGGGTGCAGGATCATCGGAACCTCCATCAGCGCAATGCGGTTAATTGCGCGAAAAGCGCGGCGTCATTTGGCGCATCTTGCAGCATCGCGACGCTTTCCGGCGAGTCGAGCCACTGGCTGATGCGTTGAATGGTGCGAATATGTGCTTCAGCATCCGTGGCGCTGGCGCAAAGCAACAGCCAGATGGGATCGCAATCCGCATTGCCGAAAGCGA
The DNA here is from genome assembly GCF_026247685.1 of Salmonella sp. 2018103. NCBI lineage: Bacteria > Pseudomonadati > Pseudomonadota > Gammaproteobacteria > Enterobacterales > Enterobacteriaceae > Salmonella > Salmonella sp. 2018103. The sequence goes on along the minus strand of NZ_CP111029.1, from coordinate 2,330,320 downwards.
CCGGCGTTGATAACGTAGTGACGCTGATTTGATTATGGTTGGCGCCTTGCTCCGGTCTGGCATGGGGCAGCGCAATCCCCGGCGCGATAAGATAATATGGCCCCCATTTAAGGGTGTTCTCAATAATACCGTCCAGGTAGCAGGGGGCCGCCGCGCCGAAGGTAATCAGCGGACGAACGGCGATATCCAGCGCGTGTCGCCAGTCGCTGGCATGGCGTTGCGCCTGAACCCACTTAACATCATTAATCATCGATCGTTGACTCCTTGCCGGTTCGGGTTACTCTGAAACCGATCCCCGGCGTGTCTTTTGGCGAAGGCGACGGAGATCGGCAGAAGAGTTATCGCTCTCTGCAGGGGATAAGCGTTTTGCTTATCCCCATTTTATTGTCGGATATGGCGTACTTTCTCCATAAACTTCGCCACGCGCGCCTGGTCAACAAAGTTGGCGAAGACGCCGTCTTTTTTAAACGTGGTTGCCGTTACGCATCCGTCGGCAATGCAGAGCTGCTCCTCGACGTTTTCCAGACACACCCCGGTATTCGCCAGCACGACCGTGTCGGGGACGGTCTCTTTTACCCGCTTCAGTATGGCGCTATCCGTGCGAGCGCCCGCCGTCAGCCCTGAGACGCACAGAGCATCGGGGTTATTGTTAAATACGGTCGATTTCGCAATTGAACAGACATCTCGGTTTCCCAGATACACCGCCGCTTCCGGCACGATGTTAAACAACGTTTTCACGTGGCCTGCGCCGATGCGATGCTGATGGCGAATGGTTTCGCCGACATTCGTATCCCAGACGCCAAAATCGCTGGCGTAAGCGCCGGTGAAAATTTCGCGAATAAATTTTGCGTCGGTCGCCATTGCCAAATCAAACGAGGCCACAGGGTCCCACAACACGTTTACCCCAAACGGTACGCGGATTTCACTCATTAACTGACCGATGATTCTTGCCATCGCGGCGGTCGTTTCCGGTCTGACTTTCGTTAAATAAGGCAGACTAAATTCGTTGGAGAACATCACCGCATCCACGCCGCCATTTTGTAGCGCCATTAAATCGTCATGGGCGCGGTCAATTACCCAGTTCATGCCTTTCCTGGTATCGAACCCGGGATCGCCCGGCAGCGCCCGTAAATGGCACATGGCGATAACGGCTTTTTCTGTTCCTATTACCTCTTTTAGCCAACTCATTCTGGGTTGCTCCTTATTCCGGTAGTTCACGTTTACGTAAGACAAGTATGATGCTGGCGACAATGCCGACCACAATAACCACGCCAATCATGCCCAGCGACATCAATTCAGATATTGACCAGCCAAACATATTTCCCACCGACAGCGCGGTAATTTGCGCGTTTTCAGCGGCGAAGCTAAAGCCGCCTTTGAGCGCCATATCGGTAAAGTACGGTGCGAACTGGGTGGCGATCAGCAGAACGGTAATCATGACAATGATGCCGCTGAGCAGAGTACGAATCAGATCGCCGCGATGAATAACCGTGGCCATGCAGATAAAAAACGGCGCAACCGGTAAATCAGCCAACGGCAGGACTTTATTGCCCGGCAGTATGCTCGCCAGAATTAACATGATGGGAATTAACAGCAGTCCAACCACGATGGTGGTCGGGTGGCCTAACGTCACTGCGGTATCCAGACCGATAAAGACTTCGCGCCCTTTAAAGTGTTTCTGGAAGAACTTACGCGCGCCGTCGGAAATGGGCATTAATCCCTCAACGATAAGGCGAATCATGCGCGGAAACAGCACCATAATCGCCGCCACGGTAATCATTAAGGTTGCGCACCCTTTAAAGCCTTCGCCTGCGGCAAGTCCGAAGATCAGCCCGAGAACAACGCCAATGATCACCGGGTCGCCGACCATCCCATACCGTTTTTGGATCTCCTGAGCGTCAATATTGCGTCCTTTCATAAACGGTATTTTTTCGTATATCGCATCCAGCAATACGAACAACGGCACGGAACTGGAGCCATACCCTTGCGGAATAGAAATCCCTTCCAGACCCACAATGTTCTGTACTCGTTTCGCCGTCCAGTCGGCCATTTTCAACGACAAGGCGGCGTGACAAATCGCGCCCAGTACGCCATAAATCAGACTGCCGGTCATCAACTGGACGATCGTTCCGGTAATGGCGTAGTGCCAGTAGTTATAAATATCAACGTTCATGGTTTTGGTCAGACGAGTCACCAACATACCGACGTTGAGCAGAAAGATAACGGGAATGATCATAGCGCCGATGGCCGTCGCATAGCCGACGCCGGACGCGGGCCCGGCGCCGACGTCAAACACATGCAGCGTCAGGCCAAAACGCTCAATCATCACTTTAATCGGCGGACTGAGACTGTCGATCGCCATGACGATCACCAACCCCATGCCGACAAAACCGATGCCGACCGTCACCCCGGCTTTCACCGCCTGCAGCCAGGGAATACGAAAGATTAAACCGATGATAATCATAATGATGGGCACAAAGACGGTGCCGCCGAGAGACAGGATGTAATCAAACATAATGCCCCCTTTATTGTGTTAACAGCGCCTTGATTTCTTGTTTTAATGCGTCGTCGTTGATGCCTGTCAGCAGGGCGGCGCCGTTGAGCGTCGGGATGCCATAGTCACTGTGCGTACGCATGGACGTTACGATGAGATCCATACCGTTACAGTTCAACGGGATCTCATTCAGACAACATTGCGCCGTGGTTGCCGCAATGCCTTGCTCCGCAAGAAAGTCCTGCAGTTTTTGTGCAATCATGGTTGATGTCGACATGCCGGTACCACATGCCACAAGGATCTTTTTCATCATGGTCGTGCCTCTTGTGTAGCGCCTGTTTCAGGCTCAATGGGAAACTGTTCTGGCGACATATTGGCCAGCGCAGTCAGTAAACGGATACAATCAGCCAGGTCGCGCAGGCTGGCGACTTCGGCTGGCGAGTGGGTATAGCGGCAGGGAATAGAAAGACTGGCACAGGGAATACCGTCCAGTTCAACCTGAATGTAGCCGGTTTCGGTGATGACGCCTGGCGCGACTTCTCGCTGTACGGGAATATTATTTTCGTGCGCGGTGGTCTCCAGCATCCGCAGCAAACGCGGCGGCGTAATCAGTCCCGCCAACGTACCGCGTCCGTGATAGTTCAGACAGGTGATGCCGACGCCGTGGTTGACCCGCACATCCGAGTAATCCTGCAGGTCAGGCGTGTCGCAGGATGGGGTGATATCAATACCAATCGCCAGGTCGGGGCGCACGCGTCGTAAAACGGGAATAATGCCGCGAATATTGAACTCTTCCTGCACCGACGCGACCAGGAATACCGCGATATCGAGCGGTGTGGAGGCGAGGGCCTCGGCGACGCCCAGTAGCGCCGTACACCCCAGCCTGTCATCCAGCGCCTTACTGCATACCAGGTCGTTGCCCAGACAGTGCGGCGGGTTGTAAAGGGTTACTGGCGTCCCCACCTGAATACCCATTCGTTCGGCATCCGCTTTATCTTTTGCGCCGATATCAATCCAGAGTTTATCGAGAGCGGGAGGCTGGGTGCGCTCGTCACCCTTCGCGAAGTGATATGCTTTAATACCGATACAGCCCATGATATCGCCTGAACGTCCGGCAAGCGTCACAATCGAACCGGGCATAGTAATTTGCGCCGGGCCGCCCACGCGTTCAAAACGTAAAAAACCGGAGGGTTCGATCTTGCGTACCATAAAACCCACTTCATCCATATGCGCAAAAATCATCAGGCGAAGCGCGTCGGATTTATCGCTGCCATAACGGGCGACGACATTGCCCAGGCGATCCCGCCAGACGTCTTTGGCCTGCTGTTCAAACGCGTGCTGCATAACGTTTGCAATACTGCTTTCATGTCCTGAAATCCCGTTTAGCCGCAGTAAAGAAAAAAGCGTTTCCTGCACAGAAAAGGTCATTGGCGTCTCCGTGGTGATAAAACAATCAGTCGTTGAGCGTTTTATAGGCGGAGAATGGTTGGATAAGTGTGAAATGTGTCACGCGGAAATACGCTAAATAGGGCCAATAAAAAATAATGTGATGGCGATACAATAAAAACGCTCATATCACCTGCGGGTTATCGGTAAACCAGGCTATTTATGTGATCACGACCAACAACGAAGAAGGGCAACGCGATGGTGGAAATTATTCCTGTTAGCACGACGCTGGAACTGCAAGCGGCAGATGAAAGTCATGTTCCGGCGCTGCACCAACTGGTACTCAAAAACAAAGCGTGGCTACAACAGTCGCTCGACTGGCCGCAATATGTCACGTCGCAGGAGGAAACGCGTAAGCATGTGCAGGGTAATATACTGTTGCACCAGCGTGGTTACGCCAAAATGTACCTGATTTTCTGCCAGAATGAGATGGCGGGCGTACTCTCATTTAATGCCATCGAACCGATAAACAAAGCCGCCTATATCGGTTACTGGTTGGATGAGTCCCTCCAGGGACAAGGGATAATGTCGCAATCATTACAGGCGCTGATGACACATTATGCCCGGCGCGGCGATATTCGGCGCTTCGTCATTAAATGCCGCGTTGATAATCAAGCCAGTAATGCGGTCGCACGGCGCAACCATTTTACGCTGGAAGGCTGTATGAAACAGGCCGAGTATCTTAACGGCGACTATCACGACGTTAATATGTATGCCCGCATTATTGATGCGGATTAAAGGGAACCGACTAAGGGGGTACGCGTAATACGATCCTCGCCATTGATCACTTTTGGGCCGCGCAGGTGAATAGTATTGCCGTCAAACGCTATCACCGCCGCCCGTCCGCTAATCTCGACCTGGTGCTCAATCAGAATTTCGCCCTGTATACAGGCATGGCCTTCAATCAGCACGCGGTCGTCCAGTAAAATCGGGCCTCCGCGTACCTCAGCATGTCCGCCTACCAGCACATGATGTTTTAACACACAGTTGCCTTCGATTAACGCATGTTCCGCTACCTGCGAGCTGTAGCGAAGGGTAGGGATCGCATCTTCCGCTGTACCGGCGATAACCCGCGCATGGCCATAGACTTTGGCGCAGTCACAGATCCAGACATTATTGTCTTTGTTGCCTTCGATGAGCGCGAAATCAAAGACCTCCGCCCGGTGCTCAATAAAAGCGTGTGTGATAGTGGCGTCGCCATAAAGCTGTACCTGATGGACAATCCGCGAATGGCTCAGGGTGGCGCGATCGTAAATTTGTAAAATCTGCGCATGTTCATGCGTTAGTCCCTGAACGGCGAGAATTTCTGACTGGTTTAACACGCGGGCATCGCCATAAATCGCACACTCTCCGCGCACGGAAGAGGACTGAATGGTGACGTTGTCACTTATCCGTGCGCCATCGCTGATATCAGCGCGATCAATCCAGACGTTATCGCCTATTCGCACGTTATTGTAGAGCGTGCACGGCTGCGTGATACGCGCATTACCCGTAATTTCCGTGCCCGCAAAGGCCATCGCGTTTTCATCATAAATCCAGCAATCCCCCTGTTGTGACAGCACATTATCGGCATCAACCCAGCCGCCGGAGGTTCCGGCTTTAACATCGTTAAAATCCGTTACGGCAATAACTTGTCGTAATAAGACGCTTTTCTTCTCACCGTCTACCTGATAAGTAAAAGCACGAGGTTCTTCACTCAGTCGATATTTGGTCATAGGGAAATTCCGTGTGAACGATTAAGATAACCGTAGCAAAGGTACTGGCGAAACAACCAGAAATTCCATAAAATGCATTTAAAATATACTTTATAAATTAAACAAAATGCGTAATCACAAGCAGAGCGATCGTGTGCTCAATCTGCCTGCGGGCTATTTTGGCATCGTCCTTGGCACTATCGGTATGGGATTCGCCTGGCGTTATGCCAGCCAGATATGGGCAATAAGCCACTGGCCCGGCGACATCATGGTGATCCTGGCGATGATTATTTGGGCACTCTTGACCCTGGCGTTCCTTAGCCGTCTTGTGCGCTTTCCCCATAGCGTGATGGCTGAAGTGCGACATCCGGTAATGAGCAGTTTTGTCAGCCTGTTTCCCGCCACCACGATGCTGGTCGCGATCGGTTTCGTTCCCTGGTATCGCCCGTTGGCCGTTGCGCTATTCAGCGTGGGGGTCGTCATACAACTGGCGTATGCCGCCTGGCAGACGGCGGGACTTTGGCGCGGAGCGCATCCGGAAGAAGCGACAACCCCGGGGCTTTATCTGCCCACGGTAGCGAATAATTTTATCAGCGCCATGGCCTGTGGAGCGCTCGGTTACAATGATGCCGGACTGGTGTTTTTAGGCGCAGGCGTTTTTTCGTGGTTAAGTCTGGAACCGGTTATTTTGCAGCGACTGCGTAGCTGCGGCGAATTACCGGCGGTACTGCGTACGTCGTTGGGTATCCAACTGGCGCCCGCGCTGGTCGCCTGTAGCGCCTGGCTGAGCGTCAATGGCGGGGAGGGCGACACGCTGGCGAAAATGCTATTCGGCTACGGTCTGTTACAACTTTTATTTATGCTGCGATTAATGCCCTGGTATTTATCACAACCGTTTAATGCTTCTTTCTGGAGTTTTTCGTTCGGCGTTTCCGCGCTGGCGACCACGGGGTTACATCTTGGTCACGGTAGTGAATCAGGGCTTTTCCATATTCTGGCCGTCCCGCTGTTTATTTTCACTAACGCTATTATCGCCTTATTGCTGGTTCGTACATTTCTATTGCTGGTGCAGGGGACGTTGCTTATTCGCACTGAGCGCGCTGCACTGTTGAAAACGGAGGAAAAAAATGACCGTTCGTGACGAAAATTACTTTACTGAGAAATATGGATTAACCCGCACGCATTCGGATGTGCTGGCGGCGGCAAAGGTTGTCGCGCCGGGCCGAACGCTGGATTTGGGATGCGGCAATGGCCGCAATAGTCTGTATCTGGCCGCGAACGGTTATGACGTTACCGCATGGGATAAAAATCCGGCCAGTATGGCTAACCTTGAGCGTATTAAAGCGGCAGAAGGGCTGGATAATCTGCAAACCGACATTGTCGATCTGAATACATTGACCTTTGACGGCGAGTACGATTTTATTCTCTCGACGGTGGTTATGATGTTTCTTGAGGCGCAAACCATTCCCGGTTTAATTGCCAATATGCAACGCTGCACAAAACCCGGCGGGTATAATTTGATTGTTGCGGCAATGGATACGCCGGACTTTCCCTGTACGGTGGGATTCCCGTTCGCTTTTAAAGAAGGCGAATTACGCCGCTATTACGAAGGATGGGACATGCTGAAATACAACGAAGATGTCGGCGAGCTTCACCGCACGGACGAAAACGGCAACCGTATCAAACTGCGCTTTGCTACGATGCTGGCGAGAAAACCGGCCTGACCGATGCAAGTTCTGTAAGTCTCGCTGCGTTCGGCATTTTTTTGTCGGGCGCCGCGTTCAAATTGTGCTGTCGTTACCATTTTTAGTGCATCCAGAATGATTTCGTTTTGCTATTATTTCCTTTGCATCATTGCGAAGACTAAAGGGATCGTTTCATGCGTACTCATACTTTATTTAAAGTTGCAGTGCTTACTGGCTTGCTGGCGTTATCCGGCTGTGCGTCCAAAGTCACACAGCCGGATAAGTATTCTGGATTCTTAAAAAATTATTCGGACCTGCAGGAAACTACCTCCGCCACGGGAAAACCGGTGTTGCGCTGGGTAGATCCACATTTCAATGACTCTAACTATGACAATATTGTTTACAATCCGATAACGTACTATCCCGTCCCCAAGCCAACGACCCAGGTCGGGCAGCAAGTTCTTGATAAACTGCTGGCTTATACGAACAGTAAAGTAAAATCAGCAATTGAACAGCGCAAACCGCTGGTCACGACGCCAGGGCCGCGCAGTTTGATTTTCCGCGGGGCGATTACGGGCGTGGATACCAGCAAAGAAGGGCTACAATTCTATGAGGTAATCCCTGTAGCGCTGATTGTGGCGGGCACGCAAATGGCGACGGGCCACCGAACCATGGATACCCACCTTTATTTTGAGGGTGAGCTGATAGATGCCGCGACCAACAAGCCGGTCGTCAAGGTAGTGCGCCAGGGTGAAGGTCAAGACCTGAGTAATTCCAGTACGCCAATGGCGTTTGAGACGTTGAAACAGGTCGTGGATGATATGGCGACGGATACCTCTATGTTTGACGTTAACAAAAAATAGTTCTGCGGCGCCATCGCAAGATGGCGCAAACCCCGGCAGATTAGCGGTCGCCATCAGCCAGACAACGATGGGCGGCGCGTTCTCGTTAATACAGCGTAGCCTATCCCGCCAGCGATCAACCCCCAGAATGCCGATCCGATGCCCATCAGCGTTAGCCCGCTGGCGGTGACGAGAAATGCGATAACTGCCGCGTCACGCTCATTTTCGTGAGTAAGCGCCTGATACAGGCTACCGCTAATCGTACTTAACAGTGCCAGACCAGCCAGCATTTGCACCCAGCTAACCGGCAGGGCGACCATCAGCGCGGTTATCGAACCGCCAAACCACCCGGCAAGTAAATAAAAAACGCCTGCGGCGGCGGCCGCTAACCAGCGACGCGTTGGATCGGGGTGCGCGTCCGGGCTTTGACAAATGGCGGCTGTAATGGCGGCAATGCAGATAGAATAAACGCCAAATGGCGAAAGCAGCAGCGCCAGCAATCCGGTAAAAATCATTAACGGAGAGACAGGAAGCTGATAGCCAGACGCCTTCATTGTGGCGACGCCGGGGGCGTTTTGCGATGCCATCGTCACCAGAAAGAGCGGTACCGCGACGCTCAGGCTTTGCGCGAATGAAAAGTGGGGGGGAACGAAGGTGGGCCACACCGGCGCGAAATGAATACCGCTCATCGCCACCTTACCCTGGATGAGCGCCACCGTTATTCCCATCACCATGGCAGCAATAACGGCATAGCGGGGCGCGAATACTTTAAAGAGTAGCCACGCCAATAGCATACCGCCGCACATGACAAACTCTCCGTTGAGCGTCCCGAACGCCTGCAGGCCGAAGCGTAGCAGTATTCCCGCCAGCATTGCGGCGGCAAGAGAATGGGGGATTATCCGCATCAAACGCGCAAACAATCCCGTGACGCCGCACAGCACAATCAGGGCATTGGCGACAATGAATATGCCCACCGCGTCTGGCAACGATAATCCCTGAAGCCCTGTTACCAACAGAGCGGCGCCAGGCGTTGACCAGGCGGTTAAAACCGGCGCACGATACCACAAGGTTAACGTTAGTGTGCTTATGCCCATGGCTATACCGAGGGCGGTCATCCAGCCGGCGATCTCTGCGGGTGTTGCGCCAGCGGCGAGCGCCGCCTGCCAGATAATGGCGGCGGAACTTGCATAGCCGACCAGAACGGCGACCAGACCAGATAATACAGTAGGTAACGGCAGTGATAACAGACGCATGATCGCCTCTTGTGCGTTATAACGGTCAGTCAATGTAGCATTGTGCGTTATAGCGTACAAGTGATACGCTATGGCCTTACAGGGGGGAAAAATGGATAACCTGACACACTATCTGGCGACCACGTTAAGAACGCTACGCCATCAGCGAGGCTGGAGTTTATCGCGTCTGGCGGAGATCTCCGGCGTCTCAAAAGCCATGTTGGGGCAGATAGAGCGTAATGAATCCAGCCCGACAGTCGCAACGCTGTGGAAAATTGCGACGGGCCTGAACGTTCCATTCTCAATGTTTATTTCGCCTCCGCAGGCCGAATTTCCTCCGACCTTCGATCCCCAGCAGCAAGCGATGGTAATCACACCGCTGTTTCCGTGGGACCCTGAACTCTGTTTTGACTATTTTTCCCTATTGCTGGCGCCAGGCGCGGTCAGCGAATCAACGCCGCATAAAACCGGCGTTATCGAACATGTGGTGGTGATTCAGGGGCGGCTGGACATGTGTACTGGTGGGGTATGGCAAACCATAGACGCCGGTAAAGGTTTGCGTTTTGCCGGTGATATGGCGCATACCTATCGCAACAGTAGTGACCAGACGGTTCATTTTCACTCGCTGATCCATTACCCGCGTGATTAAGCGGGAAAACTATTTCGTTAGTTTGCGCTTCTGACTACAATAGCCGCCATTTCGCTGCTATTGGATAAGAAAGACTGTATGCGCCAGCAAACTCACTATCTCGAATTGTTAAGTCCGGCCCGTGACGCCGCAATTGCTCGCGAAGCGATTTTGCATGGCGCAGATGCCGTCTACATCGGTGGACCCGGTTTTGGCGCGCGTCATAACGCCAGTAACAGTCTGCGCGATATCGCCGATCTGGTCCCGTTTGCTCACCGTTACGGCGCCCGGATTTTTGTCACGCTGAATACTATCCTGCATGATGATGAGCTGGAGCCCGCGCAGCGGTTAATCACCGATTTGTACAACACCGGGGTGGATGCGCTGATTGTGCAGGATATGGGCATTCTGGAGCTGGATATCCCGCCGATTGAGCTTCACGCCAGTACACAGTGTGATATTCGTAGTGTGGAAAAAGCGAAATTTCTTGCCGATGTCGGTTTTTCACAGATTGTACTGGCGCGCGAGCTTAATTTGAGTCAGATAGCGGCTATTCATCAGGCTACTGACGCCACGATTGAGTTCTTCATTCATGGCGCGCTGTGTGTCGCTTATTCTGGGCAGTGTTATATCTCTCATGCGCAAACCGGGCGCAGCGCCAATCGGGGCGACTGTTCGCAGGCCTGTCGCTTACCGTATACGTTAAAAGACGATCAGGGGCGGGTGGTCTCTTACGAAAAACATTTGCTATCGATGAAAGATAACGATCAAACGGCTAACCTCGGCGCGTTGATCGATGCAGGCGTACGTTCCTTCAAGATTGAAGGGCGCTACAAAGACATGAGCTATGTCAAAAACATCACCGCGCATTATCGTCAGATGCTGGACGCGATTATCGAGCAACGTGGCGATCTGGCGCGTGCGTCGGTTGGTCGGACCGAACACTTTTTTGTTCCCTCCACGGAGAAAACATTCCATCGCGGCAGCACCGACTATTTTGTTAACGCGCGTAAAGGTGATATTGGCGCATTTGATTCACCAAAATTTATTGGCTTGCCGGTAGGCGAGGTGCTGAATGTGGCGAAGGATTATCTCGACGTAGAAGCTACGGAGCCGTTGGCGAATGGCGATGGTCTTAACGTGTTGATTAAGCGTGAAGTGGTGGGTTTTCGCGCCAATACGGTGGAGAAAACCGGTCATAACCGCTACCGCGTTTGGCCAAATGATATGCCTGCCGATCTGCATAAAGTCCGTCCGCATCATCCGTTGAATCGTAATCTGGATCATAACTGGCAGCAAGCGCTGACAAAAACCTCCAGTGAGCGCCGTGTGGCGGTTGATATCATGCTGGGCGGCTGGCAGGAACAGCTTATTCTGACGCTGACCAGTGAAGACGGTGTCTGCATCACGCATACGCTTGACGGGGTATTTGAGGAAGCCAATAACTCTGAAAAAGCGTTGAATAACCTAAAAGCCGGACTGGCGAAGCTGGGACAGACGCCTTACTACGCGCGTGATATGCAGGTGACATTACCGGCGGCGTTGTTCGTGCCAAATAGCCTGCTCAATCAGTTCCGTCGGGAGGCGATTGATATGCTTGACGCGGCGCGGCTGGCCCATTATCAACGAGGTCGTCGGAAACCCGTGGCGCAGCCTGCGCCGGTCTATCCGCAAACGCATCTCAGCTTTCTCGCTAATGTCTACAACCACAAAGCGCGGGAATTTTATCACCGTTACGGCGTACAATTGATTGATGCGGCCTATGAGGCGCATCAGGAGAAGGGCGAGGTACCGGTCATGATCACCAAACACTGCCTGCGTTTTGCGTTCAACCTTTGTCCTAAGCAGGCGAAAGGAAATATTAAGAGCTGGAAAGCCACGCCGATGCAGTTGGTGCATGGCGATGAGGTACTGACGCTAAAATTCGACTGTCGCCCTTGCGAAATGCATGTCATTGGCAAAATTAAAAACCATATCTTAAAAATGCCCCAGCCCGGCAGCGTTGTCGCTTCAGTGAGCCCTGAAGCGCTGATGAAAACGCTGCCGAAGCGCAGGGGCGTTTAATTAACGAAAATAGCTCTCTGGTTTGCGCGATTTCTGCCAGTTGTGGTGCTCGCGCAAGCCTTCCGCTGATTCTTCCGCTGCCGCCCGTAATTCATCGCTGTCGGCTTCGTGTCTAAGCTGGTGCCCTCCCGTCGCAAACCATACGAATGCGTGGTCTTGCTGTTTCGCCAGTAACTGGCCTGAAAACAGCGCACAGGTCAGTAAAACTACTGATAACGTTTTTGTAAACATCATACCACCTTCCAGTTACGTCGTGAGGCTATGATGCCAATAATTTCTTTGAGTTATTATTCAACACTTCAAATTAGCGAAAACGGTTTGTCAATAAGTGCGATAAGTTGTATGAGAAAATATACTTATACTCAGTATCTCAATTATAAAAATAACGAGCCAATTCGTTCCATGCGAAATTCATTATTTCCTGGAAGTATATTTTAAAGGTATTGTATTAGATGGTTTTGGTATTGCCAGGGGATTGTAAGCCATACTATTTATGGTGTGGTCAACTCTGGTGATGAGCCTCATTTTTTGTTGTTTCAACGAGTGAAGATAAATCTTCAGAAAAAAGGCTGTTATGAACTTGTAACGCTACATATTCAACAAGGTCGTTTAAACATAGCAGGCCATGAGAGGAACTTTCCTCAAGCATATTCATTAATATCTCATTCTTAAACAAACATGAATAAACTAGTTGAGTAACTGAGCTTTGTGTATGATTTGCATGAAATGTTGCATTCTTTAAGTTAGTATTCTCAATAACCTTTGCGGCTATTTTGTTTTTAATAGCGTCGTCAATAGGTGGTACACCTGCCTGGGCGATGCCCAGATTAATCCTGGAGGAGATGGCGGCTTTTCTTTCCTGTTCCTTCCAGTCACATAAATTACCCTTTTCTGCCATGTCGATAAGCGTCTCTTTTATATTTTTTAGGTCAACGGAAAATGTTATACCGCCGGATAGCGAGAGTAGTAACCGCTCAGGGAACAAGCAACATAGTGGTTCACAAACATAAGTGCTAGCTTTTATATTAATATCAGAATATCTTTTCAGGTGGGCAGACTGAGTATCAACACAGAGCACTGTTCTATTCATTATCTCATAATAGTAGTGATCCTGACGTATCACAATGCATAACGGAATATCTTCGTCATCTTTAATGCAGAGATTTGTATATTGATACTCAGCATCTTTATAGTGCTGAAAATGGAAATTTCCTCTGCATGATGGTGATGATAATTCATATAACTTGCAAAATAAATCAAATAAACGTTGCGCATCAGGCGGAGAGGCAACATCACATAATTCCTTTATATATTGATCGGCAGCGGATCTTCGCGTGCTACAGAAAAAATCTTTAATCTTTTCCCATAGTAACGTAAAGAAGGAACGTTGAGAGATGGCACTTTGAGAAAACATCTCACTCTTTAAAAACCCTCTCCCGATAGTAATTGGCATAGTTTAGACCACTAGTGATTATAAATACTTCATTACTGGAATAGGTGGTATTCAAAATATTATCCCATGTTGCCCATCGGTTTGCCTATCGGTGAAACACCTGATTTTTGCTTTGTCCTGAACGTTCAAATTGACCCGTAGTTTTAGTCATGCCCACGCCTCCTGGACATGAAGTATGTCAGGTAAAACGAATGAAACTAAAACGGTTTTCTTAATTTTCATATCATCATGTACCATAAGTAATGATTAATTACACACTATATTATTTTTAGATAAAGTAAATTGTTGCTCAACCGTGTAGAAATTTTCTTATAAGAAGTTAAACTGAAAGTATTATTAGGCTAACAACAATGAGATATTTAGCGGTAGGGCAGAAGGCCAATACTGATAGCACTTATGATATAAATGCCTTACTCTTTAGTTTCTGTCTTAATTATATTTGTTGTAACGATTAGCTGACGGATTTATTTCCAGTTGGGCGATAAAATTATAAAAACCTGCGAGGAGGCTCAAAATGAAGAAATCAGATGGTGAAATTCACGAAAAGACAGCATCCTGGGGCATTTTGCAGTCAGAATGGCTAAGAAAATGTGGACGGCTATTATTGCTGTTACTTTACCGTTTCGTTATCGGATGGGCTTTTTTTCAGTTACTCGCCATGATCGTAGCAGGGATATTTTTGTTAGGCGTCTTATTATTTCATCCCATAATATTTGTACAGACTATCGCAATCACTGAGAAGTTAAATCATGCTTCGCTTGATTTATGGCATATCCTTAAGTTATGCCTATGGCATTACGGTATCATCGCAGGGTTTATTTTTATGGCGGAGTGTACGTTAAGTAAAAGTATACGGCAGGTTCAGCGCTTGTCCAAAAAATTTGGGGCTCAGGATTTTTCTTCACGCCCGTGATCCGCCGCTGCAACCTGCGTTCTTACTGAATAATGGCTATGAGCAGCAGACCGAATTATCTCGGTTCGAGGGGGATTCTATGTGTTTGAACAACTGCGGTGAATCGTAATTTCAGATGCATTATCGCCGACAATCGACGCGTTCCTCACTAATTGCCTTCCTGACTATATAGTGGTCTTATCTTTGGCGAAACAATGTTATTTAGTTATGGAAGGCGACAACAACTGTACTACTGATTATCAAATAACCTTTCTGGTCAGGTAGACTCGCCTTTGTGAAAACACATCGTTATCTGTGCTCCTGGGACTCATTCCCTTGCCGCCTTTAAGCAACTCGAATTATTTTGGGTATAGAACAGGCGGCGTAATGGTCATATAAGCAAAATATAACCTCTCCGTTTGTGATAAGGCACAGATTACAGGGGGGAATGATGTTTATTTTAACCATCTGTTTAAGCGCTGTCCGCTAATCTTTACCTGCTCAAATACATAATCACCCCTGTGACTCTCGCGAGGTGTAACATATGGTAAAATGCGTATCTTCTTTCCTCCTGTTCAGCCTGTTGTCCGTTCAGGCAATGTCAGCTGAAAACCATATTGATCTCCACCAGCCAAAAGACTTTGTCGATATTACTACGGTCGCCCCCGACGTACAGGTAGACATGCGATACTTCACTTCCCATAACTTTGTTGGTCGCCCCATTAAAGGCTATAACGCGCCTGTTTGCCTGTTAACACGACCAGCCGCGAACGCAGTGAAGCAGGTCGCCGATCGTTTACGCCCCTTCGGACTTACCTTAAAAATATATGATTGCTACCGTCCGCAAAGCGCAGTGAATGACTTTATCGCGTGGGCCAAAGATCCTTCTCAAAACCAAATGAAAAACGAATTTTATCCGCAAGTAGAGAAAAAGCGTCTGTTTGAGGAAGGTTATCTTGCCGCCAGATCCGGCCACAGTCGGGGAAGTACGCTTGATCTAACAATTGTTCCACTCGACAGTAAAATACCGATATACCATCCCGGACGACCACTGGTGAATTGTACTGCGTCCGCGGCGCAACGCTCGCCAGATAATAGTTTGGATTTTGGTACCGGCTTTGACTGTTTTAGTCCGTTATCCCATCCCGATAATGCCATGCTTACCGCTCAGCAACGCGCAAATAGGTTGTTATTACAAACATTGATGCGTGATGCGGGCTTTACGCCACTGGATACCGAATGGTGGCACTTCTCCCTTACTCATGAACCATACCCGAACACCTGGTTTGACTTTCCCGTTAAGCAGAGACCCTGAAACGGCGTTTTGTTGCGAAATCTAATCATTACGCCTGTTGGAAAGCACCATAACAGTTAGCAAATCATTGTTAATTTTAACAACTGATATACACTGCGGTTGCCACCTGCAAGCAGCGCTCAATGAGAACGAATAATGAAAAAATATCAACGTCTGGCGGAGCAAATTAGAGAACAAATCGCCTCTGGCGTTTGGCAGCCCGGCGATCGATTACCCTCGCTGAGGGAGCAGGTCGCCAGTAGCGGCATGAGTTTTATGACTGTCGGTCATGCGTACCAGTTGCTGGAAAGTCAGGGACGGATTATCGCCCGTCCGCAATCCGGTTATTATGTCGCGCCGCATCCGGTTTGTCGGTCAGTCGCGACGGCAGCGCACGTTATTCGGGATGAAGCCGTAGATATCAATACCTATATTTTTGAGATGCTGCAGGCCAGCCGTGATACCTCAGTGGTGCCTTTTGCTTCAGCGTTTCCCGATCCGCGTCTGTTTCCCTTGCCGCAATTGAACCGATCTCTGGCGCAGGTCAGTAAAACCGCGACGGCAATGAGCGTCATCGAAAATTTGCCGCCAGGTAATGCTGAATTGCGCTATGCAATAGCACGCCGTTACGCGCAGCAGGGGATTACCGTTTCTCCTGACGAGATCGTCATTACCGCTGGCGCGCTGGAAGCGTTGAATCTTAGTTTACAAGCAGTGACGGCGCCGGGAGACTGGGTGGTGGTGGAGAACCCCTGTTTCTACGGTGCGCTACAGGCCCTGGAGCGATTGCGCCTGAAAGCGTTGTCGATACCCACCGATGTTAAAGAAGGTATCGATCTTATGGCGCTGGAACAAGCGTTACAGGAATATCCGGTTAAAGCGTGCTGGTTAATGACCAACAGCCAGAATCCGTTAGGGTTCACGCTGAGCGCTGAGAAAAAAGCGCGGCTGGTTGCGTTACTCACGCACCATAACGTGATGCTAATTGAAGATGATGTTTATAGCGAACTCTACTTTGGCCGCGAGAAACCTCTGCCCGCCAAAGCATGGGATCGCGACGATACCGTGTTGCATTGTTCGTCTTTTTCCAAATGTCTGGTTCCCGGTTTTCGCATTGGCTGGGTTGCGGGAGGAAGCCATGCCAGACAAATTCAGCGTTTGCAGTTAATGAGCACATTATCCACCAGTTCCCCCATGCAATTGGCGTTAGTGGATTATCTCTCGACACGTCGATATGACGCGCATCTGCGTCGATTGCGAAGGCAGCTTGCCGAACGTAAACAGCAAGCCTGGCAAACCCTTTTGCGCCATCTCCCGGCGGAAGTAAAAATTCACCATAACGATAGCGGTTATTTTCTTTGGCTGGAGCTACCTGAGCAGCTTGATGCCGGTGAACTTAGCGCCAAAGCGCTTGAACACCTTATCAGTATCGCGCCGGGGAAAATGTTTTCAACGTCCGGCGCCTGGACGCGTTTCTTTCGTTTTAACACCGCATGGCATTGGGGAGAACGGGAAGAACAGGCCGTAAAACAGCTTGGCAGCCTGATTCGCGAGATGCTGAGCGCTAAAAGCCTTGTGTGAGGTGGAATGCGTGTCAGCTCACAACCTGACTAAATTTCCCGAGTGTGCCGGGTGAGCATCTGGCGCGCCGTCTATTTTTAGGAAAGCGGCGGCCCGTTCGCCGGAAATCGATTAATGACGATATGGGAAAATGCTATGCAATATCAATTACTGATTAATGGCGTGCTGGTGGACGGCGAGGGAGAAAGGCAGTCTGTTTATAACCCGGCGACAGGCGAGGTCATACTTGAGATTGCGGAAGCGTCGCCCGCGCAGGTTGACGCCGCAGTGCTGGCCGCCGATAGCGCGTTTGCCGAATGGGGGCAGACCACACCCAAAGCACGGGCGGAATGTCTGTTAAAACTGGCGGACAGCATCGAGCAAAACGCCCTTGAGTTCGCCCGGCTTGAATCGCAAAACTGCGGTAAGCCTTTGCACTGCGTAATTAATGATGAAATTCCGGCAATCGTGGATGTCTTTCGCTTTTTTGCCGGCGCGGCCCGTTGTTTGAGTGGGCTGGCGGCGGGCGAATATCTGGAAGGACATACGTCGATGATCCGCCGGGATCCGATTGGCGTAGTTGCCTCTATCGCGCCGTGGAATTATCCGCTCATGATGGCGGCCTGGAAGCTGGCGCCAGCGCTGGCGGCAGGTAACTGCGTGGTGATTAAGCCTTCTGAAATCACGCCGCTGACGGCACTTAAACTTGCCGCGCTGGCGAAGGATATCTTTCCGCCGGGGGTGCTCAATGTCCTGTTCGGACGAGGGCAGACTGTTGGCGATGTA
The DNA here is from genome assembly GCF_026247685.1 of Salmonella sp. 2018103. Lineage (NCBI taxonomy): Bacteria > Pseudomonadati > Pseudomonadota > Gammaproteobacteria > Enterobacterales > Enterobacteriaceae > Salmonella > Salmonella sp. 2018103. The sequence continues at coordinate 2,312,250 of NZ_CP111029.1, read as the reverse complement.
TTGACCGGCCATGAAAAAGTACGCATGGTCTCTTTAACCGGTTCTATCGCGACCGGGGAGCATATTCTGCGCCATACTGCGCCAGCGATAAAACGTACGCATATGGAACTCGGTGGTAAAGCCCCGGTGATTGTTTTTGATGACGCCGATCTGGATGCGGTGGCGCAGGGCGTCCGGACTTTTGGTTTCTATAATGCCGGACAGGATTGTACTGCGGCGTGCCGTATATATGCGCAGCGCGGTATCTATGATGCGCTGGTCGAAAAGCTAGGGAACGCGGTGAGCAGCCTGAAAATGGGCGCGCCGGAGGATAAGTCGACAGAGCTGGGGCCGTTAAGTTCGCTGGCGCACCTGAAGCGCGTCACAGCGGCTGTAGAGGAGGCGAAGGCCCTCAGCCATATCCGTGTGATTACTGGCGGAAGTCAAACGGAAGGTAAAGGTTACTATTTCGCTCCGACGTTGCTGGCAGACGCAAAACAGGAAGATGCCATCGTGCAACGCGAGGTCTTCGGCCCGGTGGTCAGTATAACCGTCTTTGATGATGAAGATCAGGTTCTGAGGTGGGCCAACGATTCTCGCTATGGTCTGGCATCCTCCGTCTGGACTCAGGACGTCGGGCGGGCGCACCGGCTTAGCGCCAGATTGCAGTATGGCTGTACCTGGATTAATACCCATTTCATGTTGGTTAGCGAGATGCCGCATGGAGGGCAAAAACAGTCGGGATACGGCAAAGATATGTCATTGTATGGTCTGGAAGACTACACTCTTGTCCGCCACATCATGGTTAAGCATTAAGGATCATTTACTGTTCAGAAAAATCATGAAAAAATAGGCGGGTGTTGGCGGAGAGGGGGACCTCCCCGCCAACATGCGCAGCAAGTACTCAAAGGTTGAACACCTCAAGCAAACCAGCCGAATCTCAACGAGATCAGACCCAAAAGTCCTGCAGCAGCAAAGACATTAATCAGCACGACGGTTTTACTGGAAACATTCATTTTCGCCACCTTTCATCATAACCCCTATGGGTATAGTACGGGTTGGCGAGATCCGCAATAATACGTAAACAGGATATTCTGTGAGCGGAGCCGTGCATTGAGAACGTTTTGCTGTTAAGGCTGACAAACCTTGATGTGTGTCAAATAAAAAGAGCATATTGCGCGCGTTTTTCCTCTGGTTGGCGCGGATGCCTGATATGACCCTCTTTCAAAAGATATTAATTTTTTACGCCGTCATGGCGGTGATATCATCCCTGATCACCTGGTTTTTGACTCATGACAAAAAACGAATTCGTTTCCTGAGCGCCTTTTTGGTTGGCGCGACATGGCCGATAAGTTTCCCCGTCGCGTTGCTGTTTTCGCTTTTCTGACCTCAAGCCCGATACAGGTTACCGGGCATGGTTTTTCCGCCAGGTCAGGCTATCAGGGCAATTAATTGCTCTCTGTCTACGTCGGTAACGTCCTGCGGATGCCGATATCCTGCGTTCTCATTGGCCAGGGTATACAGCGCAACAAGCCAGTCATAGACATAGCGGCTGGCGGCGTGAACGGGCTGTTCGTCAAGCTTTGTTAGACGCAACATTGTCGAACGCGGCGTTGCGGCGAAAATGGCTGCGCCTTTCTGAACGCGGCTGGCCGGGCGTTGGGCCTCCTCGATATTTGTGTAGCCGAGCCAGGCGATGAAGTTACCAATGATGGCATGAAGCTGCGCGCCGCTCACCTCCTCGCGCTGCATGGTTTTCTGTAACTGCTGAGGTAAACCGAGGCGATAGCTGGCGGTAATTAAAATCTCCGCCACGGCGTTGAGCATCTGCGGTTCCAGTCCCAGACGCTGCGCATTATCCCGGCAGTGGGCCCACTGGCGCAGATGATTGATCCACATTTTGTGCGCCTGGTAGCCTGTTTCATGACCTTCTGACGCTGAAGCGCGCGTTGGTTCGTCGGCAAAGAGATCGATCGCGTCATTAAATAAACCGCTGACCTGTTCTTCTCGCGACTGTCGGGTGCGCAGCAACGCTTCGAAGTTCTGTACCGGCGGTAACAGCCCGGCCAGCAGGTCGCCATGTCTGGCGGCCTGGGCCTGAAGACGCCGGATCACGGTTTCAACCGGTAGCCGCGCGTCATCAAACATCGGTAACAGATCGCGCACGCGGCCTCGCAGTTGTTCGCGTAACGCCTGTAAGCGCGCCTGTCGCTGTGGTGCCGATGTCGCCTGCGATAACCACTCCACCAAACGCTGCATACTGTGTTTATCCAGCGCCTGCAACGTTCCCCAATGCACGCCAGGTTTACCCATCAACTGCTGGACGGCTTCATCCAGATTTTGCTGGGTGGCAAAACGGGCATCCTGTGGAGTAATAGCCCAGACGACGCCGGGTAACGCTGATTCATGCTGCGGCTGCGTGGCGTTAACCCACTCCAGTAAGTGACGGGCGGCGGCGGATGTTTGCGAGCGAGATGCCAGAGCATTGCAAATCACCAGAACATCGGGCTGTACCTGTTGACGGTAATGGGCCAGCATCCAGCCTAATTTCGCCCGCCATAACGGATGAGGATGACTGTCTGGCGCGACCGGAATATCCAGTAAATCAACATTATCCAGTACGCTGTTTTCAACGGTTAGCACCAGTTCGCGGGTAAGCAGCGCCAGAGAATCAAGCGAAAGGCTGACCGCATTGAGCAGTCGGCCTTCCTTAACCGGATGCACCACCACATCGCTTTGCGTATCGCTGGCGGTTAGCGCCATTTGCGTCAGGAAGTTTTCCGCCGGTAAGCCAAAATGATCGACCAGCAGGCTGAGCGGCGCCGCCAGTTCCCCGGCATGGCTGGTTTGTTGCAACATATGCGCCAGCGCCAGCCATTGCTGGGTGATCTCCGGTTGCTCTCCCCACAGTAATGCCCAGGCGTGCGCCCGTGTCGTGAGATCCAGCGCAGGCAAGAGCGAGGCAAAGTGTTGCCATGTCGCATCATCAATATGTTGTCTGGCGGACGGAAGACAAGAGCGCCAGAAACTCGCGATGGTCGCGACCTCTTCAGCGGTAACGCCGGGGACGGGCTGCGGTTGGCGAAGCGATTGCCATTTCTCCAGGCGTGATGTGATAATGGATTTTTCGACCTGGCGACAAATGTGGGACGAGCTGGTCCAGGCAATAAAGATCTGCACCAGTTCGGCTTCACTGATCAAGCGCAGGCGCAACGGCCAGCTGTTCTCGTTTGAAAAAATGTCGCGCGTAAAGCGAATAGCCATATTCGCTGGCGCATGACCCGGATTGATGTGGCTGAAATAATCATAGTCACGGTCCGGCGTGATAATTTCCAGCTTGCCATTCTCGTTACCGCATAGCGTCGTTAACAGATGCGCTTTTGCGGATTGCGCATACCCGTACAGACCAACGCAGCCATGTGATGCGCAGGCGGCGTTGAGCGCTGACTCATCCGCCGCGGCAAGCGTAAGTTGCGCCAGCAGAGCGTCGGCTTCGTCATCCAGTCGCGTTGCGTAACGGCGCGTGTTGTTAACCCACTCGATAACAGCCTGGGTGGTGTTTAACGGTTTTGTCATTTCAGGTATACACTCCCACTATCTATCCAGTAGTGGCTGCCGCTGTGGCGACGGTCAGCCAGCGTATTCAATTTTAATGTCAGCGCATCGGCGGCGACCGGCGTCCCGTCCTGGAGCCAGGCATCACTTAATATGAACGATTCCGGGGCGCTATCTTTGCTACTGCCGCGTAATTTCAGTCGCACATTCAGTACGCCGTCGCCAGCGATGGTTTTCGCCAGTTCAGCGGAATTAATGCTCAGGCAATAGAGTGGGGTTGCCGGCCAGCGACTGTTCGCCAGTTGACGAAAGCCCAACGTCACGTTGCCGCGTAGCGGAAAATGCAGGCGAGCGTCCAGCGTTGCGCCGGGTTTATCCAAATCGATCTCGTGATACCAGATATTTTCATCGCGAAGCGTATTAACGGTATTATCCAGTACGCCAAGATAACGCACAGTCGAATACGCGCCGATATCAGCCGCTTTAAAATTGAAACGCGGCAGACGTAAGTCCAGCGCCAGGCTGCATAACATCGCGCCTACCGCGGCAGTGGATTTTGGATTGCCGATACGCCCTTGCTGACTGAAGGGATACCATTCATGTACCTGATACTTATCCATCCACACAATGCGATTAACCGGCACCGGTTGTAAGTGCCGGATGAGCGCCTGTACGCCGGGTAAACAGGTCGGTCTCCCCGTCACCAGCAAGATATCGCAGTGATAGTGGGAGATCGCTTCGCAGACCGCATGAAGCGGCGTTGTCAGCGTAAACTGACCGGCCAGCAGAGCCTCCTGAAGCTGGCTAAACTGGATTTGCAACGGCACATTGAATATATCAAATGTCGGCGAACCAGACGGTAAGGCATGATCGATCGCCTGCTGGATATAGTTCATCACGTTGCTCGTTGGGCGGCGGATCAGCAGATCGCCAAATGTCGCATGTAAACCAGCAAACGGATCGTTAATGTCGCTTTGCTCCCAGGCGGAAAGTACCGCATGGCCCAGCGGCATAAATAATTGCAGCGCCGTTTGCTGGCGCAAAATGGCCTGAGTATCAATTCGTCCCGAATCGCCAAATAAGGTCGCCAGCAGGGCGGCGGCATCCGTAACGCCTGCTCGTTGCAACGCCGTTTGCAGGGAAGGGAGTACGCAGCGCTGAATGATATCCAATAGCAGATCGTCCCCGGCGACTTTAAAACCTTCGCGAAACAGGAGGTGAGGCGTAATTTTTACATTGGCCCCCACGCCGTCATCTAACTGATAGTGAACGATCGCCATATCCGTCGTGCCGCCACCGATATCAATCGATGCCACGCGCAACGCGCGTCCGGGGACGACGCCGGGTTCAGGTTGGCGATCCGGTCTGGCCAGCGCATTAAAAAAGGATTCGGTACGCCCGGCGTAATGCGAAATGGCTTCGTTATAAAGCCATACCAGTTGGCCGCAACTTGCTTCGTCCCATTCCATCTGTATTTCTGGTACCGGCACCACGCTTTTTTCACGCTGCTTAGGCGTGGTGAAATCCTCATCCTGCGGATGCCAGCCCATGGCTTTCCAGACCAGCGCCAGCGCTTCAAACATTCGCTGGCGGAAAATTTCTCGCTCCTGTTTCGGCATAGCGGAAGGCAGCGTTAAAATCAGGGTGCGTAGCTGGCGCGGCGAGGCGGGAAAGCCGAGTCGCAGCCGGGTGGCGACGCTGTTAATTTGCCCCAGCGCCTGAGCCAGAATTTCGCACAACATATGCGTCATCAAGGTGCTACGGCTGTATTGCGGCGAAAAAACCGGTAGCCTTTCTTCATGCGGCAGGCGGAATAACGGCTGTCCGTCGTCGTTCATCAGATTCATCAGCGGAAACGCGGTGGCAAGCGGTTCGCGCTGCGTTTTACCGTGGATCTGACTAAAACGCCAGTCCTGCAAGGCGGGGGTTTCATCCCACAGGTAGCGGCGCGGGCTGGAGATGCCGCTGCTGCCTTCGGTGCCCACACGCTGCATAGCAAGGGCGCGAGCCTCGTCGCCCACACGCACAATGGAAGGCCAGACAAAGGCGTCGTCTCGTCCGCTTTCGACAGAAAAGTGTTGCTTGCCAAAGCGCGCTTCTGAGAATTCCACCCGGCTGGTAAATAAAGGATCGTTCAGATACTGCGGCTCGCTTAAAGAACGCACCTGAAGCTCTGCCGTCTGGCGTAACCCGTCATTCGCATCGCCATGATCCTCGATCAAGACGCCGCAGGTATGCGTATTGCCGACATCCAGAATCAGATCGACCGGGATTGCGGGCGTGCTTAACGTATGTGTCACAAACTTTACTTCCGGCACCGTAAGCTGTTCGCCTAACAGCGTCAGTAAATTCAACCAGTGCGCCTGATACTCAAAGCTACGCAGCGCTTGTTGTATGGCCTGTTCCGAACGGTTTTCCACCTGTGAGGCATACTGAAGAAACGACTCGCGCAGCCAGCCGTCAATCCATGTCTGGTCAAGAAAATCGGCAACTTCTTCATCGCGCCAGGCGAGCGCAAAACGTGTGCCATTGAGCAGATCGTTTTCGCAAGGCGCCAACGCCGCAGGCATATTTTTTGCCAGCTGACTGTCGAAGGCGAGGGTGATGCGGTGTGTGTTTCCGGCGCTATCTGGCTCGCTGAGTTTACGTACCTGAATGCGCGCCCAGTTATCCGGCCCGTCAATAAAGGTACGCGGCGGATTAAAACGCAGGAACGGCAGGGGGAGCCAGATTCCGTCGAGTACATCCAGAGAATAGTGCAGCGTCTGAGTGCTTTCCGGTTTCACGACTTCGGGTTGGCCGCCAGCACGTCCTGGCAACGTGTAGCGCCCGCTGGTCAGATCAAAATCGAGGCGCAGTAGCGGACCGTTTGCCGTTTTGCGCACAAAACGTCCGTAGTGGGCCGACTCTTGCGGCGTTAAGCCAAAATCAAGAAACTGGACGCCGCTGTTTGCAATGAGCGTGACGCTCTGTTTGTAATCACACAGATTGACCAACATAAAATCAGGCACCTATCTTTTTAAACGTCAACGGAATTGCCGCGTGGTCGCCATAACGGGCGGTACAGGTTGCGACGTCATTGACGCCTGCTTTACAGGTAATTTCCGGCATCGGATAACGTGAACCGTCGGTGCAGCGCGCATTGCCGCGACTTTTAATCATCAGCTCGCCCGTTTGATGCAGACCAGAGAAAATTTCCGCCCGACAAACCACGTTATCGCCATGTACTACGCGCGCGATACCTTTGTTATTTTGGATCTGATAACGCAGAGAGGGCGGCTTGCCGGTAATCGGATCTTTGACATCCACGCTGACCCGCCAGCTACCGTTTAAAAAGCGCGTGGTTCCAAGCTTCATCTGCGTACTGTCCATCACCAGTGCGTCTTTGGGGATAGCGGCAATAATAACAGGCGCTTCCGGCAACGGCGCCGCTTTGGGGGCGGGCGTCACCTCAGCGCGATGCAGCGGCAAATGCGCGGTGAGTTCAGGCAATGGGGTAACGTCAGTTTTCGCGGTAGCGACAGGCGCGGCGCGAACAGGAGAGGCCCCGTCAACGGATGAAGATGGCCAGAAAAAAGGCGTGGCGACGGCGGCGATAACCACGGCAGCGACAGGTAAGCTCCACAGCGGTAGACGGCGAGCTCTTTTCGCCTCAGCAACCGGGATGGGTGTGGCCGGCTTCGGCTCGCTAACGATAACGGGCGGCGCAACAGGTTCCTCCGGCATTTTCGGCGGCTCAATGACAGACGTTAACAAGGGTTCATCCGCCTGACTAAACGCCGCCTCTACCAGCGGCTTTTCTTCGGGCTCCGGCTCCGGCTCGACCAGAGGGATGTCGGGGATTGCCTCGGTTATCCGCAGGCAGTCCAGCACATCATCGCGTGTATTTTCGTTGAGATTAACGAATCCCCAGAAGGTGATAACCGGTTTGCCGTTAACCAGGAAAACATGATTTTCGCCGGGAAATTGCGTCGCTTTCTCAAGTAGCGATCCAAATAGCTGAAGCGCTGTTTTACCGGATTGCAGACTTTTGCGACTGAGTGCAGCCGCGCTTTCAAAAGTGCTGGCTAAATAACGTAAAGCCCGAGAACGTGTCTCTTCGTCAGCCGCTTTCCACGCTATCGCCTGACCTTCAATCGGCGAATACCAGTCAACCCGATCGCCATTATCGTTAAGTTGCGGAATCGCCAGACAGTCAACCATCGCCTGCTGTTTACGCAGACGAAGCGTTTCGCGAATTTGCAATGCTGATTCAAATACGGCCTGACCGCCGCCGCCCACGGCCTGATAATCATCCAGATTGCCGCTGCGCAAGAGAGATTTTGCCACGTTGTTATCCCTTAGACTTCTTCACGCGTCTACTTTACGGGGTCTATACGCAAGCAAACGGCGGAAGAAAGGCAAAAAGGCGCGAATTCTCGGTCTATTAAGCCCCGTGTTTTCACTTGACGTAAGTTAAATCAGGAGGGCGGCGGCGAATTACCGCATCGGGCGACAATAACGCGTATAATAGGCGAATCATGCTGTTACAGAATAAAGAGTAGGAGAGCTTATGTCGCACCTGGAGGAAGTGAGCGCCCGCGTGGATGCCGCCATCGCGGAGAGCGTAATTGCCCATATGAATGAATTGCTGATTGCCTTGAGCGATGACGCTGAATTACGTCGCGAAGATCGTTATGTGCAGCAGCAGCGTTTACGCACGGCTATCGCGCATCACGGCAGGCAATATCAAGAAGATCGGGACGCGCGCCGCGAGCAGCTCACCAAAGGCGGCACGATCCTGTAACCCATTAAAACTGGCGCTTCGCAATCAGCCATGCGCCAATGACCAGCAACAGCGCGCCAAACGCCGGCCCGACCATTGCGCGTAACGTGACGCCGTGGCTACGCGCGATATCCAGCGCCAGTCCGCCGATTAACTGGCTGGCGACCAGTACCGCGATAGTCGTCGCGGCGCCAACGTTCTGATACCCGCTAATGCTGGCAAATACAAAAAATGACCCCAGCAGACCGGGGATCAATGTCCACCAGCGAACGCTGGCGACCAGCTCGCCGAAACCCGCAGCGCCTTGCTTAAACCACAATATCGTCACAAATAAAACGATCCCTACCAGCGAGTTCAACAGCATAGCGATCAGAATCGTCGATGATGTCTGCGTAATACGCACCATAATACTGTTTTGTACCACCAGCCCGACGCCGGCGGCGATCAAAAAGATAAGCGTCAGCGACTGGTTCATCAGCAGGCGTCCGGCGCGGCGTGTTCATCAAGCTGGAGCTGCATAAACGTAAGATCTAACCAACGGCCAAATTTTACGCCGACCTGCGGCATTTGCGCGGTGACGGTAAATCCCAGCGAATGATGCAGGCGTATCGAGGCGGCATTCTGTGACTCAATACCGGCCACCATCACATGCTTGCCGCAGCGTCGGGCTTCGTCGATCAGTCTGCTGAGCAGTTTTCGCCCCAGTCCTTTCCCCTGGTGCGCCGGATGAACATAAACCGAGTGCTCGACGGTATAGCGAAAACCGTCGAAACTGCGCCAGTCGCCAAATGATGCATAGCCAGTCACCACGCCATTTTCTTCGCTTACCAGCACCGGATAGCCCAGCAATTGACGGGCCTCATACCAGGCAAGGCGGTTATCCGTATCGACCGTCCGATCGTTCCAGATGGCCGCAGTATGTAATACCGCATGGTTATAGATTTCGGTAATCGCGGCGCAGTCTGCTTTATCGGCAAAGCGAATCGTCATAGGGAACCCCAGGGAATGTTTACGATAGTGTTAGAAATACTATTGAAGGCGGCATAAATCAACGAATTAGCGCAAGAATTCATGTTTAGCGAGGAGGGGGGGAAAGTCGTTCATAAAAGCGCACAGCCTGATATCTGAGAGTGTTTAACTCCCTCAGAAAGCTAATGTTCGACTATTATTGATGGATTATGCCAGGCATGAGGAGAATAGAATGAAGCAACAGACCAACCGAAATCGTCGTTGGGTTTTGGCCTCGCGTCCCCACGGCGCGCCGCAGATGGATAACTTCCGCCTCGAAGAAGATGACGTCGCGACGCCCGGTGAAGGGCAGGTGCTATTGCGTACCGTTTTTTTATCACTCGACCCTTATATGCGTGGCCGCATGAGCGATGAACCCTCTTATGCGCCGCCTGTTGAACCTGGCTGCGTTATGGTTGGCGGTACGGTTAGTCGCGTTGTCGCGTCAAACCATCCTGATTACCGACCAGACGAATGGGTGTTGAGTTACAATGGTTGGCAGGATTATGACATTTCAGATGGCGAAGGGTTGGTAAAGCTGGGTGATAATCCGCAACATCCTTCCTGGTCGCTGGGTATTTTAGGAATGCCGGGGTTTACCGCCTATATGGGGTTATTGGATATCGGCCAGCCGAAAGAGGGCGAAACGCTGGTTGTCGCCGCCGCCACTGGCCCCGTAGGCGCAACGGTTGGGCAAATTGGCAAGCTGAAGGGCTGCCGGGTCGTGGGTATTGCTGGCGGCGCGGAAAAATGCCGTCATGCGACAGACGTTCTGGGATTTGATCTGTGCCTTGATCATCACGCTGATAATTTCCCACAACAGCTTGCGCAGGCCTGCCCGCAGGGTATCGATATCTATTATGAGAATGTCGGTGGTAAAGTCTTTGACGCCGTCTTACCGCTACTGAATACGTCGGCGCGGATTCCGCTCTGCGGTCTGGTCAGCGGCTACAATGCGACAGCGTTGCCGGACGGTCCAGACAGACTGCCTCTGCTGATGGCAACATTACTTAAAAAGCGTATTCGCCTGCAAGGTTTTATCATCAACCAGGACTATGGTCACCGGATACATGAGTTTCAGCAAGAAATGGGGCGTTGGATCAAAGAAGGGAAAATACATTACCGGGAGCAGATTACTGATGGGCTGGAAAATGCGCCAGAAGCGTTTATGGGGCTGCTGGCGGGGAAGAACTTTGGCAAAGTCGTGATACGTTTAGCGGACGATGCGTAAAGAAAAAATGGCGGCATTATGTCGCCATAAAAATGTGCAAATTTTAAAATTCCGGCTTTACTTATATTCATCATTCAGATCGCGGTGGGGCAGCTTATCTCCCTCAGCGGCCTGAACCGGTCAAAAATCTCGATACATGAAGGAATGACGGAGATAAAACGGTTGCCATAAAGAAACCTGTATTGTTGTAAAAGATGAGAATATCACGCAAGTAAATTATCACTTTTATTTATTTGGCCGTTCAGGCCTGGATTATCTTTTTTACAATTAAGTTCCGAAACTTCTTCGGGACTCGATTGCGATGTTGTTCTGCCAAGAGGTGAAGGAAGGAAAATGCCGGGTACGGAAAAAACACAACATATAAGCCTGACCACACAGGTTGAAAATCGGTTAAAGCATCAATTGTCTATTGGCGCATTAAAACCAGGCGCAAGGCTTATCACTAAAAATATCGCTCAAGAGTTAGGCGTCAGTATTACGCCGGTGCGTGAGGCTCTGTTAAGGCTGGTCTCTTCCAGTGCTTTGGCGGTGGCGCCAGCACAGGCGTTTATGGTGCCGGAGATCTCGCTGGAAAGTTTGCTGGAAATTAATACGATTCGTACTGCCCTGGAGGAGATGGCGGTGGTCGCCGCTGCGGGTAAGATTACCCCGGATCGCGAGCAGACGCTGAATGCGCTATTAGATGAATTTCAACAGGCGCTGGAAAGTGGCGTTATGGAGAAAATTCTTTTGGCCAACCGCGCATTCCGCTTTGAGATCTACCACTACGCGGATATGCCAACGCTGTATGCCATGATCGAGCAATTATGGGTACGCCTGGGGCCAAGCCTGCATTTTTTATATGATAATTTTAAACTTGATGATTATCAAAACGGCGTTAATCTGTACAGAAAATTGCTTAATGCGTTAGTGACTGGTGATAAAGAAGCCAGTCGCCACTGCCTACAGAACGTTTTGCAACAAAACGTAGCGACGATTAAAAATCAGTACGTCATGTAACTATGGCTTATCAATAGCGGGGATTCCCCGCTATTGCCGGATATTTGCCGGATATTTATTCAAATTGCCATGCCAGATTAATCCCCACGCCATAGTTACGCCCTGGCGCTGGCTCATAATATCGGCCATTAGATTCATTAACGATCACCGAACCGATATATTCTTTATCAAATAGATTATCTACCCGCCCAAAAATATCGACGGTAAGCTGACTGTAATTAAATTTATACCCTGTATTTAGTCCAACAACGGTATACGAAGGCGCTTTGGCGGTATTTTCATCATTGGCCATGATATCGCCCATATAGCGAACGTCTGTTCCGGCGTACCACCCCTCATCCGGGATAAAACCTAATGAGGCGAATCCCATATTACGGGCGATGCCGGGCATCCGGTTTCCATCACAGTTTTGCCCCTGGCAAACGTTACTGCGATAGGTCGCATCCAGCCAGGTCCATGATGCTTTCACCCGCCAGTCGCCGGCGAAGCGCTGGTCCAACGAGAGTTCTGCGCCCTGGCGGCGTGTTTTGCCCGCGTTTTTGTAGGTAGTGCGTCCTCCCATACTACTGGCGACGACAATCTCATCATCGGTATCGGTTTGAAATAACGCGGCGGTCAACAAGCCATTGCCAATCCGCGTCTTACTGCCGACTTCCACCGTATCATTGGTCGACGGTTTGAGGTCAAAGTTGAACCCGCTTTGGCCGTCAGTGCGATAAGAAAGCTCATTGATAGTGGGAGTTTCAAATCCGCGACCGGCAGCAAGATAGAGATTCCAGGCGTCAGTTAACGCATATTTTAGCGATCCAGCGGGTAGCCAGTGGTGATAGCTGGCGTCGCCGCTGTCATCGCCATTGCCGGGCGCGATATAGTGATCGTTAGAATCGAACCACACGGAACTGTAGCGCACGCCAGCATCCAGCGAGAGTTTTTGCGTAAGCTGCCACTGGGTTTGCAGATAAGGATCGACATTCCACATCAGGTTACGCTCATCCCGGCGTAAATCGCCTTTATGCCCAAACTCAGGGGTGCCGTTGTTGAGAAGGAAGTTATTGTAACCCTTGCGGTTTTCGCTCATATTTTCATAATTTAATCCGCCAGTGAAGGTGACTGGCACGCCTAATTCTCCCCGGTGAGTCCAGCGGGAATCAATGCCCTGATAGTGGCGTTGCAGTGTAATTACGCCGCCAGCCTGGGCTGGTTTTAGCTGTGCCACCAGGGGAATAGACTGGTATTGCGTGGTTTCCCGCTCTCCGGCGTAGGCCATCACGCTGATATCATCCTGCGCGCTGAGCTGACGTTCATAACGCAATCCTGCCTGAGTTTGTTTGATGGTTTTACGCGTATTGTACTGTTCAGCGCGCGGCGCCTGTTGCGGATCGGCTTTCCATTCAGATTCGGTGAGTCCGCCGGGATCGTCCGCCTTAATGTCCACACTATTAAAAATCAGCGAGAGTTTACTGACATCGTCAAGGCGCACGCCCAGTTTGGCATTAGCCAGATTTTTTCGCGCGCCGCTGTGATCGCGGTAGCCGTGGGTGGTGAAACGGGTAGTCGATACCGTGTAATCCACGTCGCCAGGCTGTGTGCCGTCACCCATCGCGCCCGTGGCTTTTAGCCCATAGCGCCAGCTTCCATAACTGCCGTAGTAGCTGCTGGCCTCAAGGGTGGGCGGCTGTCTCCCGGTTTCGGTGGTGACATTTATTACGCCGCCGGAAGCATTGCCGTATAGCGCTGAGAAGGGGCCGCGTAACACTTCAACGTCTTGTATGCTGTTAATATCAATATTCGAAATCTGGCCTTGTCCATCCGGCATGGTGGCGGGAATGCCATCAACATACAGACGAATGCCGCGCACGCCAAAGGCGGAACGCGAGCCAAATCCACGGATAGAGATTTGCAGATCCTGCGCGTAGTTCTGCCGGTTCTGCACCTGCAATCCCGGGACGCTGGTTAAAGACTCAGATAAATTGACGCGCGGCGTCGCCAGACGCATGTCTTCTCCCTCAATGACGCTAACGGCGGCAGGTGTATCCAGTTCGGATACGCTTTGCGGCGTTGCGGTGACTATCATGGTTTGTTCATTGGGCGCGCTGGCGGCCTGAAGAACCGGGGAGAAGGTCAGAGGCAATAAGAGGGCGGGATAAAGTCGCTGTCTAACGGAAATAATTTTCATGAAAATGCCGGATAAATGTAAGCGTATCAACGGAAAACGTGACATTAAGGGTAGTCAATATGTAAAGTTTTGAAATTTTAATCGCACATTAAGTTAAGAAAATGTGCGGTATTTAAGAGCCATGACATTCGCAGGCGAGGAAAAGCTCCACTTTCTGATAAATAATGATTATTATTCTCAACTTATAATAAGTGCGGAACGAAGATCCCGCGCAGTGAAGTAGTGTGAAGCAGCTATACACGTTTTGATCAAAGGGAGTCGTCATGCACTTACGTCATCTTTTTTCGCCGCGCCTGCGTGGTTCTTTATTGTTAGGTTCGCTCCTCGTCGCATCCTCATTTAGCACGCTGGCGGCGGAAGACATGCTGCGTAAAGCGGTAGGCAAAGGCGCTTATGAGATGGCCTGGAGTCAGCAAGAAAACGCGCTCTGGCTGGCTACATCGCAAAGCCGTAAACTGGATAAAGGCGGCGTAGTTTATCGTCTCGACCCGGTGACGCTGGAAATCACGCAAGCGATTCATAACGATCTCAAGCCGTTCGGCGCCACCATCAATGCTGCGACCCAAACGCTGTGGTTTGGCAATACCATTAACAGCGCTGTTACCGCGATTGATGCCAAAACGGGTGATGTAAAAGGTCGTCTGGTACTTGATGCGCGCAAACGTACTGAAGAGGTTCGTCCGTTACAGCCCCGTGAGCTGGTTGCCGATGCGGCGACCAACACGATCTACATTAGCGGTGTTGGTAAAGAGAGTGCTATTTGGGTAGTGGATGGCGAAACCATCAAACTGAAAACGACGATCGAAAATACCGGCAAAATGAGTACGGGTCTGGCGCTCGACAGTAAAGCGCAACGCCTGTACACCACCAATGCGGATGGCGAATTTATCACCATCGATACCGCCAGCAATAAAATTCTCAGTCGTAAGAAGTTGCTGGATGACGGTAAAGAACACTTCTTTATTAACCTGAGTCTCGATACCGCAGGTCATCGCGCGTTTATCACCGACTCGAAGGCGACTGAGGTTCTGGTTGTCGATACCCGTAATGGCAATATTCTTGCCAAAATCGCGGCGCCTGCTTCTTTGGCCGTCCTGTTTAACCCGACACGTAACGAGGCGTATGTGACACATCGTCAGGCAGGGCAGGTCAGCGTGATCGATGCGAAGACCTATAACGTTGTTAAAACGTTCGATACGCCGACGTACCCGAATAGTCTGGCGCTATCGGCAGACGGTAAAACGCTCTACGTCAGCGTGAAGCAGAAATCGACACGTGAACAGGAAGCGACGCAGCCGGATGATGTTATTCGCATTGCTCTGTAAATAGGGTATGGAGGGGGAAACCCCTCCAGTCATCTCTTTAAACGCACCGATACGCCTCGTTACACCCCGCCGATAGCCTGATGATTCTGTGAGAATTACACTGCCTTTTTGCTGTAGTTAACTCATTATATTCACGAGGAAAATATGAAAAAGTTATTTATATGCTCAGGTTTGGGCATGATGTTTTTTATGCTTGCGGGTTGCACAACCAACTATGTGATGACGACGAAAAATGGGCAAACGATCGTAACTCAGGGTAAGCCGCAGTTAGATAAAGAGACGGGGATGACCAGTTATACCGATCAGGAAGGCAACCAGCGGGAAATTAACAGCAATGATGTGGCGCAGTTGATTAAGGCTGACTAAGCATTGGGCGCGATGCGGTGTTGGCGGCAACGCGCATTAAACCCGGCAGGCCTGGGACTGCCGGGGAAGGGGAATGTTATGTCGCTGCTTCTTCTTTCAATACGACACTCTCTGTCGAATCCGCCGTCACTGGCGCAGTGCGATGGATCTCCGCCACACGACGTCGCACGCCAAACCAGCCGGCGACCAGCAGAATGGCGATCAGCGGCAACGAGGCGATAGTGTAAGTTCCATTCGGGTAGTCAAACGCCATGAGAACCAGCACGCTTAATAAAAACAGCAGCGTTAGCCAGGAGGTAAAAGGCGCGCCGGGCAGTTTAAAACTGACGTCTGCGGCTTTGCCTTCTTTTATCGCCTGGCGTAAACGCATCTGGCACACCATGATAAACGCCCACGATGCGATAATGCCGAGCGAGGCAAAATTAAGAACGATCTCAAACACGCGGGAGGGGACCAGGTAATTCAGGAACACGCCAACCACGTAAACCACCAGAGTCGCCAGAATACCCGCATAGGGCACATGCTGACGGCTCATTTTCGCCATGAATTTCGGCGCGGAACCCCCCATCGACATTGAACGTAAAATTCTCCCCGTACAGTAAAGCCCGGAGTTCAGGCTGGAAAGCGCGGCGGTTAACACCACGATATTCATAATACTGCCGATATAAGGCACGCCAAGTTTAGAAAAGAAGGTGACAAACGGACTTTGCCCCGCCTGGTAGGCGTTCCACGGCAGCAGCAAAACCAGCAATACGACCGATCCTACATAGAAAAGACCAATACGCCAGATCACGCTATTGATGGCTTTTGGCACCATCGTCTGTGGATCTTTGCACTCCCCAGCGGCGGTACCGACCAGTTCAATCGAAGCAAAAGCGAACACCACGCCCTGAATCAGTACCAGCGCGGGCAACAGGCCGTGCGGGAAAAAGCCGCCATTATCTGTAATCAGGTGAAAACCGGTGGCATTACCCTCAAGTGGTTGACCGGTACCGAGAAAAATCGTGCCTACCACCAGGAAGATAACAATGGCGAGTACTTTTATCAGCGCGAACCAGAACTCCATTTCGGCAAACCATTTTACGCCGATCATGTTCATGGTACCGACAATGGTTAACGCGCCGAGCGCGAACACCCATTGCGGAACGTCGCCAAATGCGCCCCAGTAGTGCATATATAACGCCACTGCGGTGATATCGACGATCCCGGTCATCGCCCAGTTAATAAAGTACATCCAGCCTGCGACGTAGGCCGCTTTTTCACCCAAAAATTCACGGGCGTAGGAGACGAAGCTCCCGCTGGAAGGGCGATGCAATACCAGTTCGCCCAGCGCGCGTAAAATGAAAAAAGAAAAAATGCCGCATATCAGATAGACCAGCGCCAGTGCCGGTCCGGCCATTTGCAATCGGGCGCCTGCACCTAAAAATAAACCGGTGCCAATCGCGCCGCCGATAGCAATCATCTGAACCTGACGATTCCCCATCGCTTTGTGATACCCCTCTTCATGGGCGTTCAGCCAGCGTCGTTTCGCCGCATGTTGTTCTGCGGCGTGCGTAGTCTGTGTTTTCATTACGTTACCTGTTATAGCCTGTCCTGACAGAAAAATTCCTTATGCCGCGACGGGCGCTCACCAATCGATTGCCTGCAATGGCGAATGCCGCTTTTCCCTGATTCTGTGACAGGGATAAAACCGCCGGCGGAGCATCCTACCTGCAATTGTTAAATGACGCAAAACATACGGAAAGAACAAAATGAGGATGTCGAGTTTATTTTTGTGGTCAGATGTGGTGCGGTGTGGTCACGATTCAGCCAGATAAGCTTTCAGCACAAATCGGCAGTGATTGCGTTGCGCAATAATTAACCAGCGTTAATCCCTGGTGGGATTTATGGTCATAGATATGACCTCGAACGATAAACCACCTGACGATATTGAAGCAGCATAAGATAAGGCCGTTGCGCCTGTTATTCTCATTTTCTCCTGAAAATGTATGCCTTTGAGCAATTTTGTTGATTGACATATCGTCATAATGAGAGAGGAGTAGGACATATAAAGCTATTGAGCAAAATTTGAAGGAGTAGGATATGCCACATACATCAGTTTCTACCTATGCCAGAGCTTTATCAGGAAATAAGCTACCTCATGTTGCTGCAGGAGATTATGAAAATAAATTATCAACAAAAATCATGAAAGGCATCTTGTATGTGCTTACCGCAGGACTGGCCTACGGATTTACAAGAGTAATTGAACATTATTGCAATGTTACGCCTAAAGTTGAGGAGTTCTGTGCCAATGCAGGGAATATCCATGATCACCTTGCTGATGCTGTATGTGATGGACTGTATGCTATAGATGTCGAGCTTTCTGATGGTCGGAGGTTAATATTCGAACAACTCTCGCTGATAGCTGGAGGTAAGCCAATCGTCAGGATATCGGATGGCGAACATTCCGTTGAGGTTGAGGGAACCTTTGAAGATATTTGTATGAGACTGGAAGAGGGCTTTTTAGAAGCGCCAGCGTACTATCATTATGATATTGATAAAGACCATAAAACCGTCAGAGAACGAATAGCAGCATATAATGCCTTACCTCAGGCATTAGGCGCCATTCCGAGTTTAGAACATTATATCGCTCGGGCCAGCGACATGCCGGAGGCGAAAGCGCAACGGGCGGCCGACATAAAAGATCGTTACCATAACTATTTAGACAAGTATTAAAAAGCGCTTATGTTTAGCCAGTTTTGTTAGAAATCAGACTCGCTGAGCTGGCGTTAAAAATTTTAACACGCCGCTATTTTGGCGGCGTGTCGCAAAGCGATTCTCAGAACCCGATTTCCGTTTGTACGCCAAAATTCCACGTACCTCCGGTGCGACAGTCGGCCTGTCTTATTTTTTTCAAAAGTATCCAACGCTATTCCACGGATAGGGTATCCTGTTGCGCAGCGATATCCGCCTCAGCCTGTGTGCCGAACGCAAGCATTAATGTTAATGGAAGCCTCAGATGACCTCTTTTTTACATGCTTATTTTACGCGATTACATTGTCAGCCGTTGGGGGTTCCTACGGTTGAAGCGCTCAGAACGCTTCACTTAGCGCACAACTGCGCGATTCCTTTTGAAAATCTGGATGTGCTACTGCCTCGTGAAATACAGCTCGATGAGACGGCATTAGAGGAGAAACTGCTTTATGCCCGACGTGGTGGATACTGTTTTGAACTGAATGGCCTGTTTGAACGTGCGTTACGCGACATCGGTTTTAACGTCCGAAGCTTATTGGGGCGGGTCATTCTGTCTCATCCCGCCAGTTTACCGCCGCGCACGCACCGTTTGCTGCTGGTTGATGTTGAGGACGAGCAGTGGATCGCGGACGTGGGGTTTGGCGGCCAAACGCTAACCGCGCCGCTTCGTCTGCAGGCTGAAATTGCTCAGCAAACGCCGCATGGCGAATACCGCCTGATGCAGGAGGGGAGCACATGGATTTTACAATTCCGCCACCATGAGCACTGGCAGTCGATGTACTGTTTTGATCTGGGGGTGCAGCAGCAGAGCGATCATGTGATGGGCAATTTCTGGTCGGCTCACTGGCCGCAATCCCATTTTCGTCATCATTTGTTGATGTGCCGCCATTTGCCTGATGGCGGCAAGCTGACATTAACGAATTTCCACTTCACGCGTTACCACCAGGGACATGCCGTTGAACAGGTCAATGTACCGGATGTACCGTCGTTGTATCAGTTACTTCAGCAGCAGTTTGGTCTCGGCGTAAATGATGTAAAGCACGGTTTTACCGAGGCGGAGCTGGCCGCGGTAATGGCTGCATTTGATACCCATCCGGAGGCGGGAAAATAGTTTTTTGCCGCGAGGATTTGCGGGCCTGACAACGATTAAAAAGTAATGGCCCATTCGGCATGAAACAGAATGACCGCCTGGCCGGAGATGGTGACGTTTTCCGGCTGGTTATCGCGAATGGTGACGGTAACATCAACAGTACCCTCTTTGCCTAAAGCGCGCCCCTGATGGCCTTGAATCTGCAGCGTTTTACCGTCATGCGCCATCAGGCCATGATGGACGAGCCATGCCCCCATCGGGCCATTGGCGTTTCCCGTTACCGGATCTTCCACAATCCCTATCGCCGGAGAAAACATTCGCCCATCGGTTTCGTTTTTTCCCGGACGAATCTGGAAAGGAAAAAAGCCGTTACAGCCAATTTTCTGGCTGATTGCCGTCAGGGCTGCCAGATTAGGAGAAAGGGCATCAATATCAACGTCTGGTTTGAGCAGGATCATCACTTTTGCATGTCCTGTTGAAGCCACCTGAATTGGCGCTCCCGGCACGATATCATCTTCAGTCAGGTTCAGTGCGGTGATGATGGCAGCCCGAATCTCTCCGACTAGCGGTGGTTCAAAAGAGGGCTGACCTTGTTCCAGCGTGATGCGATAGTCGTTGTGTTCGGCATGAATTTCAACGCGATGACGGCCCGCTAACGAGGTTTGCCAGACGGTGGTGTTTCCCAATCCCAGTACCGTTGCCCGAACATAATGCGCGGCCACGGTGGCATGACCACAGATGGGGACTTCTACTGTCGGTGTAAAATAGCGTATGCGCACATCACTCTCTTCGCTTTTTAGCAAAAAGGCGGTTTCCGAGTGACGAAGTTCACGGGCAATCAGCTGCATCTGCGCGTCGCTTAGCGTATCCGCATGTAAGACAACGCCAGCAGAGTTGCCGCGAAAGGGTTCGCTGGTGAAGGCGTCAACATGGTAAATCTGCGGTTTCATTGATGTTCTCCTTTGGCTGAAGAATCATCATAGCCTGCGCGTTGCCGAATGACGACGCCCATGCGTTTTTCTTTGCCCGGTAAGCGTACGCCCCGGGCAAAGAGAATTAGCGGCGGGTACGAACAATCTGGTAGCGACGGGTGAAATACTCAAACGGCGCGCTCCAGACATGAACCAGACGGGTGAACGGGAAGAGCAGGAAAATAGTCATTCCCAGCACCAGATGAACGCGGAAAACAAACGCCACACCACTCAGCATTTCCGAAGACCCGCCGCGGAAGGTGACAATACTTTGCGCCCAGCCCACCAACTTCATCATTTCGCTGCCATCCGGATATTGCGCCGAAAACGGAATAGTGCTCAGGCCAAGCAGGCACTGAATCAGCAAAATGCTCATGATGATAATATCAGGTGTAGTGGATGTCGCCCGCACACGCTGATTGGTCAGACGACGCCACAGTAATCCCGCGCCGCCGATCAACGTTAATACGCCGCACACGCCGCCGAGGATCATCGCCATCTGCTGTTTTACCGCAATCGGCAGGAACCAGGCATACATCCAGTGTGGCGTCAGCATCCCGAACAGATGGCCAAAAAAGATTCCCAGAATGCCAATATGGAACAGATTCGACCATATCACCATCCCGCGCTTATCCAGCATCTGGCTGGACGACGCGCGCCAGGTATATTGTCCGTAGTCATAGCGCAGCCAACTGCCAAGGAAGAATACCGTGGCGCAAATATAGGGGTAGATGTCGTAAAAAAAGACGTTCAGGTACTGTATCATTTCGGGCCTCCCGCGCTGACGTCGACGTACTGCGGCGCCGCGTCCTGGCTAAAGCGTCGTTGATAATGGTGTAACGGTGAACTGTCACAGGTCGTGGCGTTATCTTCGATAAACTTCACCTGTTCTTCTTCCCAGACGGCATCCAGTGCCTGACGGGTATCATCCCGCGATTCCTGAATAACTTTTTTGGTGACACTGTCACTTGTAAGCGTACTGCCCGCCAGCGTCAGCAGGGCGTCAAACAGTTGATACCACGGCGCTCTTCGCTGTTTCAGACGACCGCCCAGCAGCGCCAGAATAGGGGCAATATTCTGTAATCCCTCGCGAGCTTCCGCTTCCGGCAACACGCTTAAGTACTCCAGATAGAGCGGCAGGTGATCCGGCAGTTCGCGGCAGTTGAGCTGGAGGCCCACGGTTTCATACTGGCTTAACAAATCGACCATCGCCTGGCCGCGATCGCGGGACTCCGCATGAACATGCTCGAATAACAGCAATGAAGTGGCGCGCCCTCGGTCAAACACTTCACACCATTCTGCTTGTTTATCCAGTAACGGCGCATAAAGCAGCTCGCGAGTGAAGTCGGCCAGCATTGGCGCATCGTGCTGGATAAGGGCAAGCGCTTCATCCCGACATTCCCACAACTCGTCGTCCGGATACTCCATCAACAGGCCAATCGCTTTGAGGATTTGCATTATTCCCCCTCCGCTTTATCACGTACTTCGGTGATATTGATGGCATCAATACGGCTACTGTTGAACAGGTTGAATTTGGTATCCGAGCCGTGACAACCGTCGCCAAAAGTAAAGCCGCAGCCGTTGCGCTCCGGAAAGGCGTCGCGCGCCATTTCCCGGTGGCTGGTGGGAATGACAAAACGATCTTCATAATTGGCAATCGCCAGGTAGCGATACATCTCTTCAACCTGTTGTACGCTCAGACCGACTTCCTCAATGGCGCGGGTATCCGTCACGCCTTCAACCGTCTGCGAGCGCATGTAGTGGCGCATCGCCATCATCCGCTTTAGCGCCCGAATGACCGGACCGGTATCGCCCGCGCTGAGCATATTGGCCAGGTATTGTACCGGAATACGCAGCGTCTCCACCGCCGGCAGAATATTGCCATTGTGTGGCAACCCGCCCGCGTCAGCGTATGACTGGATGGGCGACAGCGGCGGTACGTACCAGACCATCGGCAGGGTACGGTATTCCGGGTGCAGCGGAAGCGCAAGCTTCCAGTCCATCGCCATTTTGTACACCGGCGACCGTTGGGCGGCGTCGATGACGTTTTGCGGGATGCCCTGTTTAAGCGCCTCTTCGATGACCGCCGGATCGTGCGGATCGAGAAACACATCGCACTGACGTTCATACAAATCTGTCTCGTGTTCGGTACTGGCCGCTTCTTCAATCCTGTCGGCGTCGTAGAGCAGAACGCCAAGATAACGAATGCGCCCGACGCAGGTTTCCGAACAAACGGTCGGCTGGCCGGATTCAATACGCGGATAGCAAAATATGCACTTCTCAGACTTGCCGCTCTTCCAGTTAAAGTAGATTTTTTTGTACGGGCAGCCGCTGATACACAAACGCCAGCCCCGGCATTTATCCTGGTCGATTAGTACGATGCCGTCTTCTTCACGCTTATAAATAGCGCCACTTGGGCAGGTGGCGACACAACTGGGGTTCAGGCAGTGTTCGCACAGGCGCGGCAGGTACATCATGAAGGTGTTTTCGAACTGACCGTACATCTCCTTTTGTATGTTGTCGAAGTTACGGTCGCGGGCGCGTTTTTCAAACTCGCCGCCGAGCAGCTCTTCCCAGTTTGGCCCCCAGATCACCTTGTCCATCCGTTTTCCGTCAATCAGTGAACGAGGGCGGGCAGTGGGCTGATGCTTACTCTCTGGCGCATTATGTAAATGCTGATAATCGAAGGTAAAGGGTTCATAGTAATCATCGATTTGCGGAATCACCGGGTTGGCGAAAATTTTGCTAATTACCCCCATTTTGCCGCCCAGACGGGGCCTTATCTTGCCATTAACATCACGAACCCAACCGCCTTGCCACTCCTGCTGGTCTTCCCAGTTTTTGGGATAGCCGATACCCGGTTTAGTTTCGACGTTATTGAACCATGCGTATTCCATCCCTTCACGTCCGGTCCAGACGTTTTTACAGGTGACGGAGCAGGTGTGACAGCCAATACATTTATCGAGATTCAGTACCATCCCAACCTGTGAGCGTATTTTCATTTTTTCGCCTCCTGTACCTGATCCCGGCCCTCATCATCCAGCCAGTTAATGTTTTTCATCTTCCTGATCATGATGAATTCATCGCGATTCGAACCCACGGTTCCGTAATAGTTGAAGCCGTAAGCCAGTTGCGCATAGCCGCCGATCATATGCGTCGGTTTTGGACAGACCCGGGTCACGGAGTTATGGATCCCGCCGCGCATCCCGGTCACTTCCGAACCCGGAATGTTCATAATCCGCTCCTGGGCGTGGTACATCATGGTCATACCCGGCGGAACGCGCTGGCTGACCACCGCACGAGCGGTAAGAGCGCCATTAGCGTTGAAGGCTTCAATCCAGTCGTTATCTTCAATACCCAATTCACGGGCATCGGCTTCGCTGATCCAGACAATCGGCCCGCCGCGCGACAAGGTCAGCATCAGCAGGTTTTCGCTGTAGGTGGAGTGAATTCCCCATTTCTGGTGCGGTGTCAGGAAGTTAAGCGCTTTTTCCGGGAAACCGTTGGGCGGAATTTCTCGCATTTCGCTGACGCTGCGGGTATCAATCGGCGGACGATATGCCACCAGGCTTTCGCCAAAAGCGCGCATCCACGCATGATCCTGATAGAGTTGTTGCCGCCCCGACAACGTGCGCCACGGGATCAGTTCATGTACGTTGGTATATCCGGCGTTATAAGAGACATGCTCGCTTTCCAGTCCTGACCAGGTCGGGCTGGAGATAATTTTGCGTGGTTGCGCCTGGATATCACGAAAGCGAATTTTCTCATCTTCTTTATTGATGGCCAGATGGGTGTGCTCGCGCCCGGTCATCTCGCCCAGCGCCTGCCAGGCTTTCACCGCCACCTGGCCGTTGGTTTCCGGCGCTAAGGCAAGAATCACTTCCGAAGCATCCAGCGCGGTGTCGATGCGCGGACGTCCTTTCGCCGGGCCATCGTGTTTGGTGTAATTGAGCTTACCGAGGAAATCGACTTCATCTTGCGTATTCCAGGCAATCCCCTTACCGCCGTTGCCTAATTTATCCAGCAGGGGACCCAGCGAGGTAAAACGTTCATAGGTGGCCGGATAATCGCGTTCAACCACGACGATATTGGGGGCGGTTTTGCCCGGAATAAGTTCGCACTCGCCTTTACGCCAGTCGAGAATATCAAATGGCTGCGCCAGTTCCGCCGGGGAATCATGCTGGAGCGGGTGTAACACCACATCGGTTTCCTGTCCGAGGTGTCCGACACACACCTCAGAAAAGACGCTGGCGATACCTTTGTAGATTTCCCAGTCGCTTTTGGATTCCCAGGCAGGATCGACCGCGGCGGAAAGGGGGTGGATAAACGGATGCATATCCGAGGTATTCATATCGTCTTTTTCATACCAGGTGGCAGTCGGCAAAACGATATCGGAAAACAGACAGGTACTGGACATACGGAAATCAAGCGTGACCAACAGATCGAGCTTGCCCTCAATCGCGGCGGACTGCCATTCCACCTCTTCAGGCTTAATTCCTTCGCTGGAGCCCAGCGCTTCGCCCTGGATACCGCTGTCGGTGCCCAGCAGATATTTGAGCATGTACTCATGACCTTTCCCGGAGGAGCCGAGCAGGTTAGAGCGCCAGACAAATAAATTTCGCGGGTGATTATGACCACTGTCAGGCTGTTCGCAGGCAAAACGGATAGCGCCTGATTTCAACGCTTGCACGGTATAATCCGCCGCAGACAGCCCGGCTTTATCGGCGCTCGCTTTCACGCTGAGCGGGTTAAGATTAAGCTGCGGCGCCGAGGGTAGCCAGCCCATACGTTCCGCGCGCACGTTGAAATCGATCAGGTGTCCGGAAAATTTAGCCGGATCGGCCAGCGGCGACAGCAACTCTTGCGCAGTCAGTTTTTCATAGCGCCACTGGCTGGCATGGTTGTAGAAAAACGAGGTACTGTTCATCTGACGCGGCGGGCGATTCCAGTCCAGCGCGAAGGCCAGCGGCAGCCAGCCGGTTTGCGGCCGCAGCTTCTCCTGGCCGACATAGTGCGCCCAGCCGCCGCCGGTTTGTCCAACACAACCGCAGAACACCAGCATGTTAATCATCCCACGGTAATTCATATCCATGTGATACCAGTGATTCACTCCCGCGCCGAGGATGATCATTGAGCGACCGTGAGTTTTATGGGCGGTCTCGGCAAATTCACGCGCAATAGTTTCGATATGTCGACGCGGCACGCCGGTAATCTGTTCGCCCCAGGCCGGCGTGTAGGCTTTTACGTCGTTATAATTATTGGCGCTATGGCAGTCATCCAGACCACGATCCAGCCCATAATTAGCCAGCACCAGATCGTAAACGCTGACGACCATCCGCTCGCTACCGTCCGCCAGATCCAGGCGTTTCACCGGTAACTGACGTACCAGCACCGGTTCCTGCCGTACGCTGCGAAAATGTGGGTTTTCGTTGCCGCCAAAATAGGGGAAAGCGACACCCGCCACGTCATCATGCTGACCGAGTAAAGAGAGCGACAGTTCAGTTTCGACGCCCGCCGCCACCGGTTCCAGGTTCCATTTTCCCTTTTCGCCCCAGCGAAAACCGATAGAACCGTTGGGCGCGACCAGTTCGCCCGTACTGTTGAGCGCGACGGTTTTCCATTCCGGATTATTGGCTTCTCCCAGTCCATCCACCAGATCCGACGCGCGCATCATACGCCCCGGTACATAACTGCCGTCTGCGCGCTCATCCAACAGGACCAGCATTGGCATGTCGGTATAACGGCGACAATAGTTAAGGAAATAGTCGCTGGGATTATCGAGATGAAACTCTTTCAAAATGACGTGACCCATGGCCATCGCCAGCGCACTGTCTGTACCTTGCTTTGGCGCCAGCCACTGATCGCACAGTTTAGCGACTTCGGAATAGTCCGGGGTGATGGCGATTGTCTTGGTGCCTTTGTAGCGCACTTCGGTAAAGAAGTGGGCGTCCGGGGTACGCGTCTGCGGCACGTTAGAGCCCCAGGCAATAATGTAGGCTGAGTTATACCAGTCGGCGGACTCCGGCACGTCAGTCTGCTCGCCCCAGGTCATTGGCGACGCGGGCGGAAGATCGCAATACCAGTCATAGAAGCTCAGACAAGTACCGCCAAGCAATGACAGATAACGTGTTCCGGCGGCGTAAGAAACCATCGACATTGCTGGAATAGGTGAAAACCCCGCCACACGATCCGGGCCATAGGTTTTGATTGTCCAGACGTTAGCGGCGGCAATGAGCTGATTCAGCTCTTTCCAGTTCGAACGAATAAAGCCGCCATGTCCGCGCACCTGTTTGTAACTTTGGCATTTCTGCGGGTCGTTCATTATCGATTCCCATGCCAGTACCGGATCGCTGTGCCGGGAAAGGGCCTCGCGCCACAGTTCTATCAGCCGCTTACGCACCAGAGGGTATTTCAGACGATTGGCGCTATAGAGATACCAGGAGTAGCTGGCGCCGCGCGGGCAGCCGCGCGGTTCATGGTTCGGCAAATCGGGACGCGTGCGCGGGTAGTCGGTTTGCTGAGTTTCCCACGTCACCAGACCGTTTTTGACATAAATTTTCCAGCTACAGGAGCCCGTGCAGTTGACGCCGTGGGTTGAGCGCACGATCTTATCAAACTGCCAGCGCTGGCGATAACTGTCTTCCCAATCGCGGTTGGTATACATCACCTGACCATGGCCGTCGGCAAAGGTATCGCCTTTTTGTTTAAAGTAACGAAAGCGATCCAACAGTTTACTCATGACATTTCTCCTGCTTCGATAAATTTTCCGCCATCCTGTCGATTTGGCGTTAAACCATTGCCGGATGGCCGTCCTACAGGTGTGTATGTTGTTATTGTTGTTTAGGCTTACGACGCCCGTAGACCAGCCAGGTCAGCAGGACGCAAGCGATGTAAAACAGCAAAAAGATTTTCATGGCGCCCACCGGCGAGCCGGTCAATGCCAAAGAGGTGCCAAACGCTTTTGGAATAAAGAAGCCGCCCACAGCGCCAATAGCGGAGATAAACCCGAGCGCGGCGGCGGTATCCGTCACCGCTTCGCGCTGCGCCTGCTCATCGCTCCCGCCGCGCAGTTTGACGTTGTAGAGCGTGATCTGACGAAAGATCACCGCAATCATCTGGAAGGTAGAACCGCTGCCGAGACCCGCTGTCAAAAACAGGCCCATAAAAACAAGATAGAACGCGCTAAAGCTGCCTGCGCCGGATCCTGGCAGCGTGAGGAATAGCAGGGCGGTAAACAGCGCCATAAAGATAAAATTAATGAGCGTTACGCGAACGCCGCCGAATTTATCGGAGATCACGCCGCCTGCCGAACGCGCCAGCGCGCCGATAAAGGGGCCAAAGAACGCCAGTTGCAGAATATTTACGTCGGGAAATTGCGTTTTGGCGAGCATGGCGAAACCTGCGGAAAAGCCGATGAATGACCCGAATGTCGCCAGGTACAGCAGGCTAAGCAGCCACAGGTGCAGACGTTTTAGCACCGGCAATTGCGAGGCGACAGACGCTTTTGAACTGCCGATATCGTTCATACCAAACCAGGCGGCAAGCGTCGCGACAGTCAGTAACGGCACCCAGATCCAGGCGGCGTTAGTGAGGGCGAGCAGGGAACCATCAGGTTGCGGCACGCCCCGGACGCCTAAAAAAGTAAATATCGGCAGAAAAATAACCAGCGGCGCAAGCAACTGCATCACACTGACGCCAAGGTTTCCCAGGCCGCCGTTAATACCCAACGCGCTACCTTGTCTGGCTTTTGGAAAGAAAAAGCTGATGTTGCCCATACTGGACGCGAAGTTTGCTCCCGCAAAACCGCACAACAGAGCTATGAGCATAAATACCCCGAAAGGGGTGGCAGGATTTTGCACGGCGAATCCCAGCCAGGCGCAGGGAATAATCAATATTACGGTACTTAATACGGTCCATTTACGCCCACCAAACAGTGGCACCATAAAGGAGTAGGGAACGCGTAATATTGCGCCGGAAAGAGAAGGTAATGCGGTTAATAAAAAGAGTTGGTCGGTGGTAAAATTAAATCCAATTTTATTGAGGTTGACGGCAACAGCGCTAAACAACATCCAGACGCAAAATGCCAGGAGCAAACAACTTACTGAAATCCATAAGTTTCTCCTGGCGATGCTTTTCCCTTTATTCTCCCAGAAGGCTGGATTTTCGGGTCGCCAGTCACTCAAGAGATAACGGTTATAATTCTCGTTTTGTCGTGTCATTTTACCCCTCACATGCGCATATCATTTGAGAAAAAACACAAAAAAGAGACAGAGCGTCACGCGCTCTTTTGAGAACTTATTGAAGTTTTTTTAGAATATTGAGTGAAAGAATAGATAAAAAACCAGGCCAGCGCGGCGCGAAGAGGAGATATGATGCTTCTTAATTGTTACTATTTGTAAATTAAAAGTTATTTTTATTAAATTATTTGTAACTTTACGCAAAGAGTTCAAGCGTAATCATCCGATCCAGATGGTATTTAAACGCGGGATCGGCCATTTCCGGAATACCCAGCACATACATACCGTCCAGCCCGCACACCAGTGCGATAAGCCGCCAGGCGATATCCGTGGCGTTAGCAGTAAACGTAAATTCTCCTGCCTGTTTGCCCTGCTCAATAATTGTGACCGTTTCCTCATGCCACATCTGCATCGTAAGTAGATAAGCATCTCTGATGTGCGGATCCCGGTCGGCCAGAATTTGCGCCTCTCGCCACAATTTTATGTAAGGCTCAAAGCCGCCGTCTTCGCTACCCAACATAGCGTGAAGCCGTGCACGCCAGGTGGCGGGCGGCGGAACTTGCCCGGCATCAAGCAGGGTGCGGATCAAATGGACAAAGGCCAGCGCTTTGAGCTCGCCCGCCGAGCTGAAGTGGTGATGCACCTGGCCGGCGGCGACATCGGCTTCTGATGCGATTCGTCGCACCGTCATGGCGGTAAACCCCTCTGCCAGCGCCACGCGCATCGCCGCTTGCAGGATCACTTCGCGGCGTTCATCCCGGTTAAGGTAACTCATATTTTCCCCACATTAGCCAATGCGCGCAGTGTAACAAAAAGCTGGACATTCGTTCAACTTACCGTAGGATCCTGAAGCTGGACAAGCGTCCAAATTTGAGTTTTTGAAGGGAGAGTTATGTTTCGTCAGTGGTTAACGTTAGTCATTATTGTGCTGGTCTATATTCCTGTCGCCATTGATGCCACGGTCTTGCATGTCGCCGCCCCGACACTGAGTATGACACTGGGGGCCAGCGGCAACGAGCTGCTGTGGATCATTGATATTTATTCTTTGGTTATGGCTGGCATGGTGTTGCCGATGGGCGCGCTTGGCGATCGTATCGGTTTTAAACGCCTGCTGATGCTGGGCGGGACGCTCTTTGGCCTGGCGTCACTGGCGGCAGCGTTTTCGCATACCGCCAGTTGGCTTATTGCCACCAGGGTATTACTGGCTATTGGCGCGGCGATGATTGTACCGGCGACGCTGGCCGGGATACGCGCCACCTTTTGTGAAGAGAAGCATCGCAACATGGCGCTGGGCGTCTGGGCAGCGGTAGGTTCGGGCGGAGCGGCGTTTGGGCCGCTCATCGGCGGCATATTATTAGAGCATTTTTACTGGGGATCGGTTTTCCTGATCAACGTGCCGATTGTGCTGGTCGTCATGGGCTTAACCGCCCGCTATGTTCCTCGCCAGGCGGGCCGTCGCGATCAACCGCTCAATCTTGGCCATGCGGTGATGCTGATTGTTGCTATTTTGCTGTTAGTCTATAGCGCTAAAACCGCGCTGAAAGGGCATCTGTCGCTGTGGGTCATCTCGTTTACCCTGCTTACCGGCGCGCTGCTCCTGGGACTCTTTATCCGCACACAGCTTGCGACATCGCGTCCGATGATTGATATGCGACTATTTACCCATCGCATTATCCTGAGCGGCGTCGTGATGGCGATGACCGCGATGATCACTCTGGTGGGTTTTGAGCTGCTGATGGCGCAAGAGCTGCAGTTTGTTCACGGGCTATCGCCTTATGAGGCCGGGGTATTTATGCTGCCGGTGATGGTCGCCAGTGGATTCAGCGGGCCGATTGCGGGCGCGCTGGTCTCGCGTCTGGGACTACGGCTGGTCGCGACGGGCGGCATGGCGTTAAGCGCGCTGAGTTTTTATGGCCTGGCGATGACGGATTTCAGCACCCAACAATGGCAGGCTTGGGGGCTGATGGCGCTGCTGGGATTTAGCGCCGCCAGCGCATTGCTGGCTTCCACGTCGGCAATTATGGCCGCTGCGCCGGCAGAAAAAGCGGCGGCGGCCGGCGCGATAGAAACGATGGCTTATGAACTGGGCGCGGGACTGGGCATCGCCATTTTCGGTCTGTTGTTAAGCCGTAGCTTCTCCGCGTCTATCCGTCTGCCTGCCGGGCTTGAGGCGCAAGAGATTGCCAGAGCGTCATCTTCAATGGGGGAAGCCGTGCAGTTGGCGAATAGCCTGCCGCCCACGCTGGGGCAGGCAATACTGGACGCCGCCAGACAGGCCTTTATCTGGTCGCATAGTGTGGCGTTAAGCAGCGCCGGGAGTATGCTTCTT
The DNA here is from genome assembly GCF_026247685.1 of Salmonella sp. 2018103. Classification (NCBI taxonomy): domain Bacteria; kingdom Pseudomonadati; phylum Pseudomonadota; class Gammaproteobacteria; order Enterobacterales; family Enterobacteriaceae; genus Salmonella; species Salmonella sp. 2018103. Next base: position 2,281,486 of record NZ_CP111029.1, on the reverse strand, counting down.
TTGCTGGCGGTAGGGATGTGGTTCAGCCTGGCAAAAGCCCAACGCCGATAACATAACGCCTGATGAGATAAGCGCTTAATGCGCTAGCTGGCAGGGGGAGTCCATTTCCTCAACCTCTTTACCGCTGAGGCGTGCGTATTGCCCCGTCAGTCGCCAGAAGGCAGGCTGGGTTTCGGTATAAATTTCCGCAGCCAGAATCAGCCGACGGCGATCAACTTCGTTCAGTTCCAGTAAGGTCCAGGGAATAAAATAGCGATCGGTATCGGTAAGCCGAAACCACAGCGGACACCCGCAGCCGGAACAGAAGTAGCGTTCGCCGCGTGAAGAGGATGAAAAGTATGGCGGTTCCGGGGAAAGGGGGGCTAGCTGTGGTTGCCCGCAGGCTTCCAGATACATGGCTATTCCACCCGACCATTTTTGACACAGCGTACAATGGCAGGCATAGACATCCAGCATTTCGACGTCAACGGTAAAATGGCTCTGTCCGCAAAGACAACGACCAGTGAACGTCTGCACGGCATACTCCTTATGACCGAGTCTACATCAAGAGAAAAAGCCAGCCCTGAAAGGACTGGCTTTGTATTCAGACTACAACAAAATTAGAACTGGTAGTTCAGACCAACAGCAACGATGTTGTCGGTAGACACTTTAGCCGCTTTGGTGAAATCGCTGTCGTCCAGCAGGTTGATTTTGTAATCAACGAAGGTGGACATGTTTTTGTTGAAGTAATAGGTTGCGCCGACATCGATGTACTCAACCAGATCCTGGTCGCCGTAAGTACCCAGGTTTTTACCTTTGGATTTCAGGTAAGCGATGGACGGACGCAGACCGAAGTCGAACTGATACTGAGCAACCGCTTCAAAGTTCTGGGTTTTATTCGCGATAAACGCATCACCCGCTGCATCTTCACCGAAGGTGGTCATGTTCAGCGTTTCGGAGTAGGTGGTCGCCAGGTAGATGTTGTTCGCATCATATTTCAGACCAGCAGCCCAGACTTCAGCGTTTTTACCCGCAGCATTCAGGTTGCTCGCTGCTTTCACCTGGTTGTTAGTACGGTCAGACTTCGCATAGGCTGCACCTACGCCAAAACCTTCGTACTCATACGTTGCGGACAGACCGAAACCGTCGCCGTTAGACTCGTATGCGCCGTCACGGTCGTTTTTGCCCTGGTACTGCGCGGCAAAGTTCAGACCTTCAACCAGGCCAAAGAAGTCAGTGTTACGGTAGGTGGCAACACCAGTAGTACGGCCAGTCATGAAGACGTCAGTCTGAGTCCAGGTATCGCCACCAAACTCTGGCAGAACGTCGGTCCATGCGCCGATGTCGTAAGCAACGCCGTAGTTACGACCGTAGTCGAAAGAACCGTAGTCAGCGAATTTCAGACCAGCAAACGCCAGACGGGTTTTGTCTTTGTCAGCGCCCTGGCTTTCAGTACGGTTGCCTTTGAATTCATATTCCCACTGGCCAAAACCGGTTAACTGATCGTTGATCTGCGTTTCGCCTTTAAAGCCCAGACGCGCGTAAGTTTTGTCACCATCACTTCCGTTATCATCAGAGAAATAATGCTGAGCGTGAACTTTACCGTACAGATCCAGTTTATTGCCGTCTTTGTTATATACCTCGGCTGCATTTACAACGCCTGCTGCCAACAGGGAAGTCACTGCCACTGCCACTAACTTAAGTTTCATTTTAATAATCCTTATAATTTTCTTAGCGTGTTTCCTCAACCATTGTTAAACGAGGCGTTTGTCAATGGCAGACTATTTTTAAATGACGGAGTGGCATAAGTTCAATAATAAGTTTCATAAGATTACAAATTATTTTAATTTGTGTGATCGAGATCTCCTTAATACATTTGAGAGTATTAATTCAAATAGGGACTGTCTAATAAGATATATTTTCGGAGGGGACTATTGGGCTGTTTATGGTTTTATTTTTGGTAGTAACGACTGATTATTATATGCACTAATACAGTTGCCAGCTAGCGTTAATTATATATTTGTTAATAAAATTATATCATCACATTAACATATTTAACGATTTTATAAAATCCGTATTTTTTACCAGCGCATCCTGGTATGGCGCAGGGGGAGCACGTGAAAATGAAAAATCGTCAAATACACACAGGCGATAGATAAAAGCGTAGTTGTGTTATGAAGAGTGTCAAGGTGCAGCGGGTCGATTTAATATCAACATCGGCCCGCCCGTCGCTATTAGCGCCGCCGCGTTGCCAGCCAACAAAGTAGCGAACCTACGCAAACCATGACTGCGCCTTGCCAGAAGGAGAATGACAGTGGTGAGCTGAGTAACAGCGCTGCCAGAGCAGAGGACATGACGGGGGTAAAATAGGACCCTACGGCCATGATAGTCACATTGCCATGAAGTATGCCCACATTCCATGCGGCGTAGGCAAACCCTAACGTTAATGCCGCGGTAAAAAGTTTAGCAATCACCGGTAGGCTAAATATCATGGCAGGTTGCGGCGTAAGAAAATAGTGGAACCACAGCGCCACGGCGGTGAGTAACACAAAGACGGTGATACCGTTAAAACCACGCGCATATTTATTGGTGACCGTGCAGTATGTCGCCCATATAAACGCCCCAAGAAATGCCAGTAAATAACTTAGCGGACTGGTGGCGACATTGCTGATAATTTCTCCTGGATTAAGACCATTCTCGCCCCCCAGAACCCAGCAAACGCCAGTAAGTGCAATAAGCAATCCAGGCACAATAAGCCAGTTAGTTTTTTGCCCGTTAAAAAGAATGGCAAACAGAATGGTCAGGCTGGGCCATAAATAGTTAACCATGCCGACTTCGATAGCCTGATGGCGAGTGGCGGCATAACCGAGAGAAAGCGCCAGGCATATTTCATAACTGACAAACAGTACGCTGCCTGCGATGAGGTATCGCCCCGGGAAACGGCGGATATCAGGTAATCCGACGGTAAAAATCAGCAGCAGGCCGCTTAATGAATAGATCATGGCTGCGCCGCCTACCGGTCCGAGACCTTCGCTGACGCCGCGAATTAACCCAACCATCGTGCTCCACAGAACGATGGCAACAAGCCCTATTAGCGTTGCTTTTTGTGATGTCATGCTTTGTGGCTATCCTGAATACCGCGCAAAATAAACTGCCACTTATAGCACTTTTTCCGAGGGCGATGCCATGCAGTGTCATTTTTTAGTACCTCCCTGGAGTTATTGCAGTTTAAAAATAGGGCTATTTAATAGCGGAACCGTTTCAATATTGATTTGACGCAAAAAAGTTATCGATTTTGCTGTTAGTTTCCTCGCGAAGTTATACACGCATCCTGGACTGAGGTTTTGATGCAGTTCGAAGGAGGCGTGCATCCGTGGAAAAAAGAGGAAAGCAATGGACGTCAGCCGCAGACAATTTTTTAAAATCTGCGCGGGCGGTATGGCGGGAACAACGGTGGCCGCACTGGGTTTTACCCCTAAAATGGCCCTGGCTCAGGCGCGAAACTATAAGCTGTTGCGCGCAAAAGAGATCCGTAACTCCTGCACATACTGTTCCGTAGGTTGCGGGCTATTAATGTATAGCCTGGGAGATGGGGCAAAAAACGCGAAAGAAGCGATTTACCATATTGAAGGCGACCCGGATCATCCGGTAAGCCGTGGCGCGCTGTGCCCGAAAGGGGCCGGTTTGCTGGACTATGTTCACAGTGAAGATCGCCTACGCTATCCGGAATACCGCGCGCCGGGTTCCGACAAGTGGCAGCGCATTAGCTGGGATGACGCTTTCACTCGTATTGCTAAATTAATGAAAGCCGACCGTGACGCCAACTTTATTGAAAAGAATGAGCAGGGCGTCACGGTTAACCGCTGGCTCTCTACCGGGATGCTGTGCGCCTCGGCGGCCAGCAATGAAACGGGTATGCTGACGCAGAAGTTTGCCCGTTCTCTCGGTATGCTGGCGGTAGATAACCAGGCGCGCGTCTGACACGGACCAACGGTAGCAAGTCTTGCTCCAACATTTGGTCGCGGTGCGATGACCAACCACTGGGTGGATATTAAAAACGCCAACGTCGTTATGGTGATGGGCGGCAATGCCGCAGAAGCGCATCCGGTGGGTTTCCGCTGGGCGATGGAAGCGAAAAACAATAACGATGCGACGCTGATTGTCGTTGATCCACGCTTTACACGTACGGCGTCGGTGGCGGATATCTATGCGCCAATACGTTCCGGTACAGACATTACCTTTCTGTCCGGCGTGTTGCTGTACCTGATCGAAAATAACAAAATCAACGCTGAGTACGTTAAGCATTACACCAACGCCAGCCTGCTGGTGCGGGATGATTTTGCCTTTGATGACGGTCTTTTCAGCGGCTATGACGCCCAAAAGCGTCAGTACGATAAATCCTCCTGGAACTACCAGTTCGATGAAAACGGCTATGCCAAACGTGATGAAACGTTGACGCACCCACGCTGTGTGTGGAATCTGCTGAAGCAGCACGTTTCGCGCTATACGCCGGACGTTGTGGAAAACATTTGCGGTACGCCGAAAGCGGACTTCCTGAAGGTGTGTGAGGTGTTGGCCTCTACCAGCGCTCCGGATCGCACTACGACCTTCCTGTATGCGCTGGGCTGGACGCAACATACCGTCGGGGCGCAGAACATCCGTACCATGGCGATGATCCAGTTGCTGCTCGGCAATATGGGGATGGCTGGCGGCGGTGTGAACGCCTTGCGCGGCCACTCTAATATTCAGGGCTTAACGGATTTAGGACTGCTCTCCACCAGCCTGCCGGGTTACCTGACGCTACCGTCAGAAAAACAGGCCGATCTGCAAACTTATCTGGCCGCGAATACCCCCAAAGCGACGCTGGCCGATCAGGTCAACTACTGGGGTAATTATCCTAAGTTCTTCGTCAGCCTGATGAAATCTTTCTATGGCGATGCGGCGCAGAAAGAGAATGACTGGGGCTTTGCCTGGCTGCCTAAGTGGGATCAGTCCTATGACGTGATCAAATATTTCAACATGATGGATAGCGGGAAAGTCACCGGCTATTTCTGTCAGGGCTTTAACCCGGTGGCGTCCTTCCCGGACAAAAACAAAGTGGTGCAAAGCTTAAGCAAACTGAAGTATCTGGTCGTTATCGATCCGCTGGTGACTGAAACGTCGACGTTCTGGCAGAACCACGGCGAATCTAATGATGTTGATCCGACAACGATTCAGACCGAAGTCTTCCGTCTGCCGTCTACCTGTTTTGCGGAAGAGGATGGCTCTATCGCTAACTCCGGTCGCTGGTTACAGTGGCACTGGAAAGGTCAGGACGCGCCGGGCGAAGCGCGTAACGACGGCGAGATTCTGGCCGGTATTTACCATCGTCTGCGTGAAATGTATCGCGCAGAAGGCGGTAAAGGCGCCGAGCCACTATTGAAGATGAGCTGGAACTACAAGCAGCCGGATGAACCGCATTCGGAAGAAGTGGCGAAAGAGAACAACGGCTATGCGCTGGAAGATCTCTATGACGCCAACGGTACACTGCTTGCCAGGAAAGGCCAGTTGTTGAGCAGTTTTGCATTACTGCGCGATGACGGTACGACATCCTCCTCCTGCTGGATTTATACCGGTAGCTGGACGGAGCAGGGCAACCAGATGTCCAGACGTGATAACGCCGACCCGTCAGGGCTTGGCAATACACTGGGTTGGGCGTGGGCGTGGCCGCTAAACCGTCGCGTATTGTATAACCGCGCTTCGGCGGATCCGCAGGGTAAACCGTGGGATCCAAAACGGATGCTGATCCAGTGGAACGGCGCGAAGTGGACAGGGAACGATATTCCGGACTTTAACAACGCGGCGCCGGGGAGCGGGACCAATCCGTTTATCATGCAGCCGGAAGGGCTGGGACGTCTGTTTGCTATTGATAAGATGGCGGAAGGACCGTTCCCTGAGCACTACGAGCCGATGGAAACGCCGCTGGGTACTAACCCGCTGCACCCGAATGTGGTCTCGAACCCGGCGGCGCGTCTGTATGAAGAAGATGCGCTGCGCATGGGTAAGAAGGAGCAGTTTCCGTACGTGGGCACGACTTACCGCCTCACAGAGCATTTCCATACCTGGACCAAACATGCGCTACTTAACGCTATCGCTCAGCCGGAACAGTTTGTGGAGATCAGTGAGACGCTGGCGGCAGCGAAAGGTATTGCTAACGGCGACTATGTGAAGGTGAGCAGTAAACGCGGGTTTATTCGCGCGGTCGCGGTGGTAACTCGTCGTCTTCGCACCCTGCATGTCAACGGTCAGCAGGTTGAAACGGTGGGGATCCCGATTCACTGGGGCTTTGAGGGTGTCGCACGCAAAGGCTATATCGCCAATACTCTGACGCCAAATGTCGGTGATGCCAACTCGCAAACGCCGGAATACAAAGCGTTTTTAGTTAACATCGAGAAGGCGTAAGGGAGGCGAACATATGTCTATGGAAACGCAGGACATTATTAAACGGTCCGCAACAAACGCCATCACGCCGCCTCCACAGGCGCGTGATTACAAAGCCGAAGTCGCGAAACTGATCGACGTCTCCTCCTGTGTCGGCTGTAAAGCCTGCCAGGTAGCCTGTTCTGAGTGGAACGATATTCGCGATAACGTTGGTCATTGTGTCGGGGTGTACGATAACCCTGCCGATCTCAGCGCCAAGTCCTGGACGGTGATGCGCTTTACCGAAACCGAGCAGAACGGCAAGCTGGAGTGGCTGATTCGTAAAGATGGTTGTATGCACTGTGAAGATCCAGGCTGTCTTAAAGCCTGTCCATCTGCCGGGGCTATCATCCAGTACGCGAACGGGATTGTTGATTTTCAATCTGAACACTGTATCGGCTGTGGTTACTGTATCGCCGGGTGTCCGTTTAATATTCCGCGCCTCAACAAAGAGGACAACCGCGTTTATAAATGTACGCTCTGCGTCGATCGCGTCAGTGTGGGCCAGGAACCGGCCTGCGTCAAAACTTGTCCGACCGGGGCTATTCACTTCGGCACCAAAAAAGAGATGCTGGAACTGGGTGAGCAACGCGTGGAGAAGTTAAAAGCGCGTGGCTTTGAACATGCCGGTATCTACAACCCGCAGGGCGTCGGCGGTACGCACGTCATGTATGTGCTGCACCATGCCAACCAGCCGGAGTTGTACCACGGCTTGCCGAAAGATCCGCAGATCGATACCTCAATCAATCTGTGGAAAGGGGCGCTAAAACCGCTGGCCGCAGCGGGCTTTATCGCCACTTTCGCCGGTCTGATTTACCACTACATCGGTATTGGCCCGAATAAAGAAACGGACGACGATGAGGAGGATCATCATGAGTAAGTCGAAAATGATTGTGCGCACGAAATTTGTCGACCGCGCCTGTCACTGGACGGTGGTGATCTGCTTCTTCCTGGTAGCGCTGTCGGGGATTTCATTTTTCTTCCCGACGCTACAATGGCTGACGCAAACCTTCGGCACGCCGCAGATGGGACGTATTTTGCACCCGTTCTTCGGTATTGCCATTTTCATCGCGCTGATGTTTATGTTCGTGCGTTTCGTCCACCACAACATCCCGGATAAAAAAGATATTCCGTGGCTGAAAAATATTGTCGAAGTATTGAAAGGCAATGAGCATAAGGTGGCGGATGTCGGCAAATACAATGCCGGACAGAAGATGATGTTCTGGTCCATTATGAGCATGATTTTTGTGCTGCTGGTGACTGGCGTGATTATCTGGCGTCCGTATTTCGCGCAGTATTTCCCCATGCAGGTGGTGCGTTATAGCCTGTTAATTCATGCGGCGGCGGGCATTATTTTAATGCACGCGATCCTCATCCATATGTATATGGCATTTTGGGTGAAAGGCTCGATTAAAGGCATGATCGAAGGGAAGGTCAGCCGTCGCTGGGCGAAGAAACATCATCCACGCTGGTATCGTGAAATCGAGAAGGCGGAAGCAAAAAAAGAGAGCGAAGAAGGTATTCAGTAATTCTTTCGCGATCTGATAAACAAGGCGCTATCCTGGTAGCGCCTTGTTTTCATCTGCTGTCTGTATACTCAGACGACTACAGCAAATCGTTTAACGACGGAAATCGATGACCATACGGCCTCGAATTTGTCCCTGTTCCATCTCTTTAAAAATAACGTTGATATCTTCAAGCGGACGTAGAGCGACTTTTGGTACGACTTTTCCTTCCGCCGCGAACTGGAAGGCTTCGGTCAGATCCTGACGTGTCCCCACCAACGAACCGACAACCTGAATGCCATCCAGCACCAGGCGAGGGATATCAAGGTTCATGGCTTCTGGCGGCAGCCCGACTGCCACCACGCGGCCTCCGGCGCGAACGGCATCTACTGCGGAATTAAACGCCGCCTTAGCGACCGCGGTAACCACCGCTGCGTGCGCGCCACCGGTTTTTTCCTGCACAATTTTAGCCGCATCTTCCGTACGTGAATTAATGGTCAGATCTGCGCCCATTTCCTCGGCCAGTTTCAGCTGTCCATCATTGACATCAATGGCGATCACTTTCGCATTGAAAACGTTTTTCGCGTACTGCAAGGCCAGATTACCCAGACCGCCCAGACCGTAGATGGCAATCCACTGGCCAGGTTTAATATGAGAAATCTTCACCGCTTTATACGTGGTAACGCCCGCGCAGGTAATACTACTTGCCGCCGCAGAGTCCAGACCTTCCGGTACTTTCACCGCATAATCCGCGACGACAATACACTCTTCGGCCATGCCGCCATCTACCGTGTAACCGGCATTTTTCACGTTGCGGCATAAGGTTTCATTGCCCGTATTGCAATACTCACAGTGTCCGCATCCTTCATAAAACCACGCGACACTCGCGCGATCGCCGGGTTTCAGCGAGGTGACACCAGGACCGACTTCCGCCACGACGCCAATGCCTTCGTGTCCCAGAATGACGCCGGTTTTGTCACCGAAATCTCCGTTTTTCACGTGTAGATCGGTATGGCATACGCCGCAGCACTCCATTTTTAGCAAAGCTTCACCGTGGCGAAGGGGACGCAGCGTTTTCTCAGTAACATCAACCTGATGATCTTGTGTGACAACAGCAGCTTTCATAACCTTCTCCTTTTATTAATAGTGAACTGCATAGCAGGTAATAGCAGGTAAGGTGCTATTACCTCTTTAGGATTAATATTTCTGATGAGTTATGCAAGGCGGCAGAAATACAATGTAATAGTTTAGCCAGGATTATCCTGATAAATCCCCGTTCAATACATAAAGGTGGCTAATATTAGTAGCTTGACAAATAAGCAGGGAAAGGAATTCAGGGGTGTCGACAGACTCGCCAAAACTAAAGAAGAAAGTGATATCCGGCGGCATTCACCGCCGGGTACGTATTAAATGGAAGTCCGACGGTAGTCGCGGTATTCCGGTTTCCAGAAGTTATCGTCAATCGCCTGTTGCAGCGCTTCCGCAGAGGTTTTCACCGCTACACCTTGTTGCTGCGCCATTTTGCCTACGGCAAAAGCGATAGCGCGCGACACGACCTGGATGTCTTTAAGCGCTGGCAACACTAATCCTTCGCCGTTATTCACCAGCGGAGAATGTTTCGCCAGCGTCTCACTGGCTGACATCAGCATTTCATCAGTAATGCGCGATGCGCCGGAAGCGATAACCCCCAGGCCGATGCCGGGGAAAATATAGGCGTTATTACATTGTGCGATCGGATAAACCTTATCTTTCCAGATGACCGGCGAGAATGGGCTGCCGGTTGCCACCAGCGCGTTGCCTTCCGTCCAGGCGATAATGTCCTGTGGCGTGGCCTCCACGCGAGAGGTGGGATTAGAGAGCGGCATGACGATCGGGCGAGGGCAATGCTTATGCATCTCGCGGATGATCTCTTCAGTAAAGAGCCCGGTCTGGCCGGAAACCCCGATCAGAATATCCGGCTTCACGTTACGCACCACATCCAGCAGCGACAGCACGTCATTTTCGGTATCCCAGTGCTGGAGATTGTCGCATTTCTGCACCAGTTTTGCCTGGAACGGCAATAAATTAGGCATCCGGTCCGTCAACAGGCCGAAGCGATCGACCATAAAAACGTTCTGTCGAGCGGCATCTTCGCTTAAACCTTCACGCTGAGTCTGCGCGATGATCTGTTCAGCAATTCCACATCCGGCGGAACCCGCGCCGAGGAAAACGATTTTCTGCTCGCTAAGCTGACTGCCGGCAGCGCGGCTGGCGGCGATCAACGTACCGACGGTCACGGCTGCGGTGCCCTGAATATCATCGTTAAAGGAGCAAATCTCATCACGATAGCGCGTCAACAGCGGCATTGCGTTTTTCTGCGCGAAATCTTCGAACTGTAGCAGGATATCTGGCCAGCGCTGCTTAACGGCCTGAATAAACTCGTCGACAAACGCATAATACTCATCGTCGGTAATGCGCGGATGACGCCAGCCCATGTAAAGCGGATCGTTGAGTAACTGTTGATTGTTGGTGCCGACATCCAGCACAACGGGAAGGGTATAGGCCGGACTAATGCCGCCGCAGGCGGTGTATAATGACAGCTTACCGATAGGGATCCCCATCCCGCCGATGCCCTGATCGCCAAGCCCCAGAATCCGCTCGCCATCCGTCACCACAATAACTTTAATGTTGTGGTTAGGCACATTCTGCAAAATGTCGTCCATATTGTGACGGTTCGGATAAGAGATAAATACGCCGCGCGCCCGGCGATAAATCTCAGAGAAGCGCTCACAGGCCGCGCCCACGGTCGGGGTATAGATAACCGGCATCATCTCTTCAAGATGGTTTTGCACCAGTCGATAAAAGAGCGTTTCGTTGGTATCCTGGATGTTACGCAGGTAAATATGCTTATCGATTTCTGTTTTAAACCCCTGATACTGGAGCCAGGCGCGTTCGGCCTGTTCTTCAATCGACTCGACGACCTCTGGCAGCAGCCCTGACAAATTGAAGTTGCGGCGCTCTTCTACGCTAAAAGCGCTGCCTTTGTTTAACAGGGGGAATTCCAGCAATACAGGGCCAGCGTAAGGGATATAAAGGGAACGTGCTTTCTTGGTTGTAGTTTCCATGTTACTCACTCTTTTTCGAATAACTGTCCCTGGCACCGTCGTTTATCATCATATATTGCCTTCCACCAGGGAACCGACCCTGAGTATAAAGCATTGTGAGACGTTAAGGTCATTCCTATAAACAAAAACACCATTGCAGATGCAATGGTGTTTAACGTCATTTCAGGACTGTACGATTACTTTTGGCTATCGGCGCGGCGCTTTCTGCCGGTTGGGTTATTCACCACGCTGCTGGTGTCGCCTTCAGTAACAACCTTACGCTGGTTGGAAATTCTGTAATCCAGTCCAAGTATATGACGAGCTTGACGGTTCGATTTCATGTTAACTCCTCAATCCTGCTGCTAGTTTTAAGGACAAATTCGCTTACGCGAAAGAAACGTAACCCCTAAGGTTGCCGATACAGCATAGCAGGTTTTACAGAGTAGGGTGCTGCCCGCTTACCACATAGTTGATGGTCTGCTGGTAGATGTCACTGAGGATGTCATTGTCGGAAGCCTCAACCCATTTGGTCAGCTCCATTAAAATATCATCTTCAGTGACAACGCCTAACTCCGCGCGTAATCCTTGTTCAATCGCGTTGACCAGGGCCGGTTGTGCTGCTGAGGTATTTGCTGAGTGATAAGTAAACATATAATGCCTCCGTGAACATGTATTTATTTAGTACGGCTCGCAGAAAATTAATTCGTATTCAGCATGGCAAATATTTTTGCGGCTGTGGTTAAGATTAGTCCTGGAGTTATTTTAACGCAAGGCGGAACTCTAATTGTTTACCCCAGAAGAAAATATATTACGTTTGCCAATTACATATCCTCATACAAATAGTGGTCAATTAATATACATTTAAAAGGCTAGTTATTGCGATTTTTATCTTTTATTACAACGAGATAAGACAAATCTTAATTTGAATAAAAATATACATAGTGGAATACGCTTCCGGAAGAAAACGTAAGGATAAAAGAAGGGATATATTCTTTAAAGAAAGGGAGGCCTGTTGATTTAATATCCATCACTGAAAAAGCATACAACTATTTTCTATATCTGAAGTGCGGGTAATTGACAACATGCTACATCCATCGGCATGGACAACGCAGATTAGCAGCATGGTCTATACTTTATTTTTTGAGCCAACAGGAGAGCAAAAATGACAATCCATAAGAAAGGTCAGGCACACTGGGAAGGCGACATCAAACGGGGTAAAGGTACCGTATCAACAGAAAGCGGCGTGCTTAATCAACAACCGTATGGATTCAATACCCGGTTCGAAGGCGCGCAGGGGACCAACCCGGAAGAGTTAATTGGCGCCGCACATGCGGCCTGTTTCTCCATGGCACTATCACTCATGCTGGGAGAGGCTGGATTTACGCCGACATCCATTGACACCACCGCTGACGTATCGCTTGATAAGGTGGAGGCGGGCTTCGCCATTACCAAAATTGCGCTACAAAGCAAAGTCGCGGTAGCAGATATTGATGCTTCAACTTTCGATCAAATCATCCAGAAAGCAAAAGCCGGGTGCCCGGTATCGCAGGTTCTGAATGCGGAAATCACCCTCGACTACCAGCTTAACGCCTGATAACTCCGCCAGCCCGGTAACGACTCTTGTTTATCGGGCTGTTGAATATCGCTTTTTCTCCCTCTCTCATTTCCTTCACGCTATCGGGCGTTAAAAGTACACGGAGCGAATGAAAAAGTATCAGACGTCAGGAACCTCGAGAAGCGTCTTCTTACCGTGTCTTTGTTGGTATTCGTTACAGGTGTTAATCATTTTCTTTGCAGCTCCTTTTAGTAAAGAAAGCATTAAATCATCATAATCAACGTAGAATCTGGTTGTTTCGGTTTCCGTTTTTATCTCCCCAATTGCTGCTATTTCAGTGGCTAATTTCAATTTTGCCGCATCGATATCTTTATTCGCTTGTTTCACTGTAGCCGATAAGCTAGTAAAGAAATTTTGCACTGCTTTTAGCCTGTTATTCAATTCTGGAATCAATTTCCCTTCAATCACGCCCGCAGCAATAGAATAGGAAATAATTAATCCAAATGGACCGGCGACTATGCCTGCAGCAGCACCGGCATAAGCTTCCTTACGAATTCTATCCACCTGTGACTGGAAATAACTACTTTTTTCCGAGAAATCATTGGTTAACTGGCTATCTAATGCCAGCAGTTTTCCGGAAGCGTTGTTGAAACTTTGTGAACTTGCCAGGAGAGATTTTTGCGCTTCATTCAGTTTATTGACGCCATCATCTAATATCCTGATGAGAATATCTTTCTGGGCTGATGCTTTTTTCTCATTATATTCATCAAATAGTAAAATATACGCTGAGAGTAATTGCGTCACGACACCACACCATTCATAAACAGTTTGTGTCGCTTCAAAATACTTGTCCTGGCTGTCCATAAGCAAAACTTTAATATCACCAACTAAAACAGAAGCTGCCTGCGAGTACTCCTGTTTAAAACGGCTTAACTCTTTTATGGTTTCATCAAAGGTCTTCCAGGGGATGACCTGGTCGAGGTATTTGTTATAAAGATCTAATGCCCCATCTGCGGTTTCGATCGCGCTTTTAACTACCTCTACAGTTTGTTCTGCAAATATTCCGGTCATAATCATTTGCCTCTTTTAAATATATAAATTGCAATTAAGCTATTGTTTTATAACTTATTTCTACCTATTACCTCCAGACAGCTTTTGTAGCTTAAGTTAACATTCCAGAAGCTGGAAATACTGCCAGCTTCCTGCTTATCTACGCAGGGTACGATTACTCTGCTGCATTTTCTCCAGAATACGACCAAAAGAAACTGTTTTGCTTCCTACTTTCACCATCCCATCTTCCGGTAAGTAGCTAAATTTGACGTACAGTATATTGTTGCTGGTTTTATCTTTTGGCTTCATAGCCAAAATAGCTTGCTGTAATGCTTTTAGGTCGGCGGGGATTCCCACCGCATCGGTGATATCGGTACCGGGCACAAATTTCGATACCTGATCAACAGTTTGAGTCAATATATCCTGCAGCGGAAATAAGCCGGTAAAACGTTGTTTGGGTTTATATTTTGTCACTCCCATATAAATGTCAGGTAGACCTTTAATGTGGTTTTCAATACTGCGAGTTTTATTTTGCAACATAAATTCGCTAATCTCTACCGGAGAGCCGATCAATACCAGCGGTTTCACTCCTGCACCTTTTTCGGAAAAGAGATAGTTGTTATTGCTGCTTTTTACTGCTTTCTGCAACTCGCCACGATCCATGATTAAGCTGTAATATTTACCCTCTTTCACAACAGGTTTGGGTTCACGCCACATATTGATATCGCTAGCTTGTGCTAAACTGGATGCCATCATGTAACCGAAAAACGCCAATGTTACGGATAGTTTCATTAACTTTACCTTTTAATTAGCCAAAAAAAATAGCACTCGTAAAAAGTATAAAGCCGTGGTTACAACAAAACTTAAACGTCGCTCACTTCACCGATAAGCATTTATTTATCTTAATAATGTAAATTACCCTTCCAATAATGCCTGAATTATTACCCTTTGGATTCAACTGCTTGCAGTTATAGTGCTAAATAACAATAAATCTACTGGAAGTATACAGTTTGTGTACGAAAGGTGTTTTTTATGATTACGGAAACCTGAAATTGTCCGACTATCTGTAAATTCTATGAAATTGTATTGTAGATCCGATTGCGCCCGGTGCTGATGACTACCGGGGCAATAGTGGTTGGTTTAGCCCTGATAGGGTTCGCCAGCGGCGTAGACGCCGCAAGCCGTTTTGGCCAGGGCTGGTGGTTGCCTCCGGAATGCTGACAGGCAATCTGTTTACGATGTTTGTTCTGCCCACCGTTTGTGTCTGGCTGGCGCGATTGCGACAGCATGTCAGAGCGAAGTTCTCTTTCATCAGCTCAACGTAGTGCATACCACGTCATTTGCTATTGTCGTGGTCTACTTTTTCGCCCTAAAATCTGCTCGCCATGTTGCTTTATTCATCAAACATCAAAATCAGTCAACGTAAATATCAATAATAGCCATATCACGGAGGGTGATCTTTATTCCTGAGAGAGGAGGGGTATTATTTTCTGCGTTCTACATTAACGGGTTAACGCGCAGATGTAGAGGTTATTTATATAATTATTGGAGCAACAACAATGAATAAATTCTCCCTTGCTACAGCAGGTATTATCGTGGCAGCGCTGGTAACCAGTGTTAGCGTGAATGCGGCAACAGATACTACTAAAACAAACGTTACGCCTAAAGGTATGAGCTGCCAGGAGTTTGTTGACCTCAATCCGCAGACTATGGCGCCAGTCGCTTTCTGGGTGCTGAATGAAGATGAAGATTTTAAAGGCGGGGACTACGTTGATTTCCAGGAAACTGAGACGACAGCAGTGCCGCTAGCCGTTGAGCTTTGTAAGAAAAACCCGCAGAGTGAATTAAGCAAAATAAAAGACGAAATCAAGAAAGAACTCTCAAAATAAGAGTAAACTGATATCAAAACCCGGCCTGTGTGTCGGGTTTTACTATTTGTGACACCGTCACAAATAACATCTTCCATTTCTTCTACCAATCACGTGGTATTGCACTATTTTCATTAGAGCCCTTTCACTATATGGAGACCTAATGAAAATTTTACCGCTGGCACTCTTTATCATTCCTTTTCTGGCCGGATGTGGCGCCAATAATACGCCGCCGCAAACGCCTATTCCCGGGGAAAAAACATCTGCCAAATTACGTACCCTGGAAACAGGCGCGGCGGCTATTCAATCCAGACCACCTGTCGATGCCATCAGTACCTACCTTGACGGGTTCCATTTTTATAGCGGTGATAAAAACGGACAGATGGAAGCGCACCATTACGTTACCGTCCTGAACGAAGATGTCATGCAGGCGGTGATTTACGACGGCAATACGAAAAACGCGCGCCTGATGGGGGTGGAGTACATTATCAGCGAACGTTTATTTAAAACGCTTCCTCCCGAGGAGAAAAAACTGTGGCACAGCCACCAGTACGAGGTGAAATCCGGTAGCCTGGTGGCGCCTGGCTTACCGCAGGTCGCTGATAAGGCGTTGATGAGTAAGATTGTTAATACCTATGGCAAGACCTGGCACACCTGGCATACCGACCGGGATAAAACCCTGCCAATGGGTATCCCTGCGCTGATGATGGGCTTTACTGGCGACGGGCAGCTTGACCCCGCGCTGCTGGCCGATCGGGATCGCCGTCTGGGAATTGATACCCAGGCCATTAAACGCGAGCGGCAGGATCTGCCTGAACATCCCGTTATCAAGGGGGCTAACGCCTGGGAGCAGGGAGAGGTTATCCAGCTACAGCGTGTTCAGGGCGCTGGCGAACACGGGCGAGGCGATACCGCGCACTTCGGTACATCTGAGCAATCCCGACAATAATTCCACGCTTTTACACGCAGATACGAAAAAGAACGCCTGTTAAGTGACAGTGTCACGTAAAGATTAGCCCCATAGTCTATGCTTGTTCTTCGGATGCTGTAGAGGTTATGGGTTAAACGGAGCGATAAATGAGTTCAAAAATTTTTTGCAAAAGCTGGGGGGCTGAATATATCGCCGCTGATGTTGTCCGCTTTCGTCTTTGGGCCACCGGTCAGCAAAAGGTTATGCTCAGGCTTGCGGGTAAAGACCAGGAAATGCAGGCGAGCGGTGACGGCTGGTTTACGCTGGACGTCTCCGGGGTGACGCCAGGTACGGAGTATAATTTTGTACTCAGCGATGGCATGGTGGTCCCCGATCCGGCTTCCCGCGCCCAAAAAACTGACGTCAACGGTCCGTCATATGTGGTTGATCCAGGCAGCTACGCGTGGCGCAACACCGGGTGGAAAGGTAGCCGTTGGGAGCAGGCCGTGGTGTACGAGATGCATACAGGCACGTTCACTCCGGAAGGCACCTTCCGCGCCGCAATAGCGAAGCTGCCTTATCTCGCTGAACTCGGCGTTACCGTTATTGAAGTGATGCCCGTTGCGCAATTTGGCGGCGAGCGCGGCTGGGGCTATGACGGCGTACTGCTTTACGCGCCGCATTCTGCCTATGGGACGCCGGATGATTTCAAAGCGTTTATTGACGCCGCGCATGGGTATGGTCTTTCCGTCGTCCTGGATATTGTGCTGAACCATTTCGGCCCGGAGGGAAATTATTTACCGCTATTGGCGCCGGCGTTTTTCCACAAAGAGCGCATGACGCCGTGGGGAAATGGTATCGCCTATGATGTCGACGCCGTGCGGCGCTATATCATCGAGGCGCCGTTATACTGGCTGACAGAATACCATCTCGACGGCTTACGCTTTGACGCTATCGATCAGATTGAAGACAGTAGCGCAAAGCATGTGCTGGTTGAAATCGCACAACGTATTCGGGAAGACATTACCGACAGACCCATTCATCTGACTACCGAAGATAGCCGCAATATTATTTCTCTGCATCCCCGTGATCAGGGTGGCAATGCGCCGCTGTTTACCGCCGAATGGAATGACGATTTTCATAATGCCGTCCACGTTTTTGCGACCGGAGAGACCCAGGCCTACTACAACGATTTTGCTGATGCCCCGGAAAAACACCTCGCAAGAGCGCTGGCCGAAGGATTCGCTTATCAGGGAGAAATTTCACCACAAACCGGCGAACCTCGCGGCGTAAAAAGTACCGGACAACCCCCGGTCGCCTTTGTGGATTTTATTCAGAATCACGATCAAGTCGGTAACCGCGCCCAGGGCGACAGACTGATAACCCTGGCAGGTGCTGAACGAACAAAAGTATTGCTCGCCACGTTGCTGCTTTCACCGCATATTCCGCTGCTTTTTATGGGCGAAGAGTATGGCGAAAGCCGTCCTTTTCTTTTTTTTACCGATTTCCATGGGGATTTAGCCCGCGCCGTTCGTGAAGGTCGCGCAAAAGAGTTTGCCGATCATGCAGGGGAAAATGTTCCGGACCCGAATGCGCCAGAGACCTTTCAACGCTCAAAACTTAACTGGAAGCAACAGCACAGTGAAGAGGGTAAAGCGTGGCTGGCGTTTACCCGCGAACTACTGCTTTTGCGCCAGAAGCATATCGTACCGCTGTTGTCCGCTGCCCGTGAGAGCTCAGGAACGGTATTGCAAACCGCGCCCGGGTTTATTGCCGTTAGCTGGCGTTTTCCGGGAGGAACACTGTCACTGGCGCTGAATATTAGCGCCACGACGGTATTACTGCCCGATTTACCGGGTAAGACTCTCTTCGCCTGGCCGAATGAATCCACCGGGTCGCTTTCCCAACATTCTCTTATTGTCCGCTTAGCCCAGGGAGAGTCTGCATCATGATCCCAACTGCAACGTATCGCCTTCAGTTTCGCAATGGCATGACCTTCGATCGCGCTGCGGCGCTGGTGCCTTATCTTAAAAATCTGGGTATCAGCCATCTTTATGCCTCACCCATCTTTACCGCCACCAAAGCGTCAACGCATGGTTATGATGTCACCGATGCGAATGAGATTGAGCCTTCTATTGGCGGGCGCGAAGGATTTGAAAGACTGGTGGCTGAACTTAAAGCGCAAGGTCTGGGATTGATCATCGATATTGTGCCTAATCACATGGCCAGCTCGCTAGAAAACGCCTGGTGGCGCGACGTGCTTGAATATGGCAAGGAGAGCCGTTACGCGCGCCATTTCGATATTGACTGGTCGCGCCGACTGACGCTGCCTTTTTTAGGCGACACGTTTGACGCCGTGCTGGAAAACGGAGAAATTGCGATCAAGCCCGATCCCGCTACGGGTAAACCCGCGTTCGCCTATTATGATAACTATTATCCGCTTGCGCCGGCGACGTGGCAGGGGCGCGAGGCCGAAATACTGGCGCTTACCGATAAAGCCGCTATTGCTGATTTGCATGAGCGCCAGCCGTGGAAATTAATGTCCTGGCGCGATGCTGCTCGCTCGCTTTCATATCGGCGTTTCTTTGAGGTCACAGGGCTGGTAGGAATGCGGGTGGAAGATAAAACCGTCTTCGACGATACACATCGGCTGATTCTGGAGCTGGTCAGAACGGGGGCGGTTGACGGTTTACGTATCGATCATATCGACGGCCTTGCCGATCCGAAAGCCTATCTTGCGCGTTTACGTCAGGAAGTGGGGCCGGCGTGCTATATCACCGTGGAAAAAATTCTCGCTAAAGGCGAGCAACTTCCTGATGACTGGCCGGTTTCCGGCACCACAGGCTATGAATTTATCGCCTCACTGGCGGAGGTGCTGGTTGACGATGAGCAGATAGACAATCTGCGCCAGGCTTACGAGACCGTTAAAGGCGCGCCAGTGGATATGCGGGCGGAATTACGGGCAGCTAAATTGCTGATGGTCGATCGCAATTTCGAGGGGGAATTTACCCGGCTGCTCGCGCTTGCGCTATCGATTGCCAGCGAGCTACAGATCGCACAGGAAGAGAGCGTCGTTCGGCAGGCGTTACGCGAGTTATTAATTGCCTTTCCCGTATATCGCACTTACGGCACGGCAGAAGGGCTACCGCCGACCGATATTTGCCTGTTACACCGTATTGTGGAACGGGTAAAGACGCTTGAAAACCCTCCGCAGCCAGAAGCGCTTACATTTCTGAGCCGCCTTCTTACCGGCGATGTTCCCACCTCCAGCCTGGAGGAGGCGACACAGTTTCGCGTTCGGTTCCAACAACTCACCGGTCCGCTGATGGCGAAATCGGTAGAGGATACGCTTTTCTTTCGTCAAAACATGGGACTGGCGTTAAATGAAGTCGGCGCCGAGCCCGTCACGCATCACTTCTCCATTGAACGCTTTCACCATGAGATGAAAACCCGACAGGCGCGACAGCCTGACGCGTTATCCGGTACGTCGACCCACGATACCAAGCGAGGCGAGGATGCGCGAGCACGGCTGTATACGCTTACCGAAGCGCCGGAACAGTGGAGCGAATGCCTTGCCCGCTGGCGGCAGATGAACCAGACCCATGTCAAATTTTTGAATGATGGCACTGCGCCAAAATCGGCGGATACGTGGATGTTATATCAGGCGCTGACCGGCGTCTGGCCCCCGATGCTACAACCACAGGACGAAAAAGGTTTAAACGCGCTGAAAATACGCTTTGAAGCCTTTGTGGAGAAAGCGCTACGCGAAGCGAAGCTACGTACCGATTGGGTGGACAGTAATGAGGCTTACGAAACGGCAATGCTTGATTACGCCCGTTATTTACTGGCGCCGGATAATCAGACATTTTTGCAGGATTTTTATCGTTCCTTGCAATCCTTCATCCGCGCAGGGCTGGTTAACAGCCTGACGCAGACCGTTATCAAATTAACCGCGCCGGGAGTACCTGATATCTATCAGGGAAGCGAGGCGTTGAATTTTAGCCTTGTCGATCCCGACAACCGCCGCGAACCGGATTTCGCCACGCTGGCGCAGCAGTTAGACCAGCTAACGCCGGGAGTTTTCTCGTGCGAAGAGAGTTGGCTGAACGGGCAGGTGAATCAGTATGCCACCGCCGCCTTACTGCGTCTGCGTCAGCAGAATCATGAGCTCTTCCGTTTTGGCGACTATATACCGCTGCGGGCTATTGGTCAGCGTGCCGACAAGGTCATCGCTTACGCCAGAGTCAATCATGATGATGCGCTGATTGTTGTTGCGCCCCGACTGGTGTTCGCCGAATGTGACGGCTTATTGTCACAATCGCATAGCGGTTTCTGGGCAGGAACCGACATTATTATACCCGGACAGCTTAATCAGCATCGTTATCGCAATGTGCTTACCCGGGAGAGGTTAATGCCTGGTGAACGCCTGTCGTTGGCCTCACATCAGGGCGGCGTACTGGTTTTAATGAGCGACTGAGTTTATGTGTTGATGTGCCGTGACAGGACAACGTTTACCGTGGGTGGAGAAAGAGAATGACAACAAACAGGGCTTTTGAAATCAGATCAGGATACAGCCATACGCTTGGCGCGAATTATGACGGCGAAGGCGTGAATTTCGCTATTTTTTCCGCCCATGCGGAACGCGTCGAGCTT
This sequence comes from Salmonella sp. 2018103, assembly GCF_026247685.1. Lineage (NCBI taxonomy): Bacteria > Pseudomonadati > Pseudomonadota > Gammaproteobacteria > Enterobacterales > Enterobacteriaceae > Salmonella > Salmonella sp. 2018103. The sequence continues at coordinate 2,260,424 of NZ_CP111029.1, read as the reverse complement.
TGTCTTTACGATCCGAGCGGGGAGCATGAAATCGCTCGTCTGGAGTTACCGGAATATACCGACGAAATATGGCACGGCTATGTCCCGAAGTTGCAGCCCGGCGCGCTGTATGGGTACCGCGTTTACGGTCCTTATGACCCGGAAAATGGTCATCGTTTTAACCCCAATAAGCTGCTTATTGACCCTTATGCCCGTGAGCTGGTGGGCGATATTCAGTGGAACGATGCGCATTTCGCGTATCAATTACTTCATGACGATAAAGATTTGACCTTTGATGACCAGGATAGCGCGCCATTTACGCCTAAATGCCGGGTGATTGATCCGGCTGAGGCGAATTGGGAGGATAGACAACGGCCTTCCATACCGTGGTCGAACGCCATTATTTATGAAACGCATGTAAAAGGCTTTACCCAGCTTAATTCCGCGATCCCTGAGCCTATACGCGGTACGTTTGAGGGCATGGGGCATAAAGCCAGCGTGGATTACATTAAAAGTCTGGGGATTACCTCCGTCGAGCTTTTACCCGTTCACTGGTTCCCGGACGATCAGCATCTGCTCGATAAAGGACTGAAAAATTTCTGGGGATACAACTCGCTGGGCTTTTTTGCACCGGCGACGCGCTACTATGGTCCAAAAGGTATTCAGGGATTCCGCGATATGGTGCGCGCTTTCCATGATGCCGGCATCGAAGTGATACTGGATGTGGTCTATAACCATACGGCAGAAGGGAATGAGCTTGGTCCCACGCTGTCATTTAAAGGTATCGATAACTTCTCTTACTATCGCACCATGCCCGATCAGCATCGCTATTACATTAACGATACAGGGACAGGTAATACCGTCAATACCTCTCATCCACGGGTACTGCAAATGGTGATGGATTCGCTTCGCTATTGGGCGGAGTCAATGCATGTCGACGGCTTTCGTTTTGATTTGGGCACCATTCTTGGTCGTGAGCCGGAAGGCTTTGATCAGAGAGGCGGCTTTTTTGATGCGGTAACGCAAGACCCGGTACTGGCAAAACTGAAACTGATTGGCGAACCCTGGGATATCGGACCGGGCGGCTATCAGGTTGGCGGTTTTCCACCAGGGTGGGGCGAATGGAATGATAAATACCGCGATACGGTGCGCGAATACTGGAAAGGTGACAACGTCACAAATGATTTCGCTGCACGCCTGCTGGGTTCCGGCGATCTCTATGATTTGCGCGGCCGTCGCCCCTGGTCAAGCGTTAACTTTATTACTGCCCATGACGGCTTCACGCTGAACGATCTGGTGTCTTATAACGACAAACATAATGAAGCCAATGGCGAAGATAATAATGACGGGCATAATGATAACCGCTCCTGTAACTATGGCGCAGAAGGGCCAACCGACGACGAGGGCATCAATGCGATACGCGAGCAACAGAAACGTAATTTCCTGACCACCTTGCTTTTCTCGCACGGCACGCCGATGTTATTAGCGGGCGATGAGTTTGGCCGCAGTCAGATGGGCAATAACAATGGCTACTGTCAGGACAGTGAAATATCGTGGGTCCACTGGGATAATTTGCCGGAAACCGCCAATGCGCTACGAGAGTTTACCCGTCATCTGATTCAACTGCGCGCCACGCAACCGTTGCTGCGCCGGGAGAGCTGGCGTGACGGTCTGGAGATCCGCTGGTTTAACGCCGGCGGAGGGGCGCAGCAATCCGAACAATGGGATGAGGGATCGACGATAGGCGTATGTATTAGTCGACCCGATCTTCAGCCGGAAGCGGGGATCTGGCACGACGCCTTACTGCTTTTCAATCCGTTTGAAGGCAGCGTACCGTTCCGTATTCCGATGTGGGGAGAAGGCGGCTGGGTACTTGAACTGACGACTGCCGATAACGCGCAGCAGGGAATGCGGATTACCGAAGAAATGGATTTCGATCTGGCCGGGCGCAGCATCGTGTTATTCAGACGCCCCTGATAGTGAAACCGCGCTCCGGACCCAACCGGCCTTGATGGCCGGTTTTTTTACTGGCGCTCAGGCGATATCATGCCGCAGAAATAACACCGTTGTCAGTTTATCGCCCGAAAAATTCATCCGCCTGTTGGTATTCCTTTAATTGTCTTCACCGATATTCGCTTCAGGCCGTCTATTGCCATTTCAAGGTAGGTACGTGGACATCCCAGATTTAAACGGATAAATCCGCTGCCCGCCGGGCCAAAGCCGCTGCCCATTGAAGGAGCAATACCCGCGACATCCGCCATTACCCATTTTAGCTGTTCGTCATCCAGTCCCAGTTTTTTACAATCCATCCATAATAAATAGGTTCCCTGCGCCGGGACAATTCTTGCCCAGGGAAGGTGCTCTGTCGCTTGTTCAACAAACCAGCGGCGGTTTTCCGCCAGGTAATCCAGTAGCGAATCCAGCCACTGTCTGCTTTCATTCCATGCGGTAGTCGCCGCCTGAACGGAGAGGGCGTTAAAGACGTCCAGCCCATGAGCGTCCAGACGAGACAGAAAACGCTGGCGAAGCGTAGGATCGGGAATGAGAAAATTAGAAATTCGCAACGACGATAAGCCAAATGTTTTGCTGGCCGCAGTGGCGGAGATGACCCGTTTATGCCAGCGCTCCCCTAAATGCAGTACCGAGGTAAAGGTTTCGCCGGGCAGCAATAGATCGGCCCATATTTCATCCGAGATGAGAGTGACATCATAAGCTTCACATAATAAAAGCAGTTTCTCCAGTTCGTTGGCCGACCAGCAACGCCCGGTTGGATTATGTGGATTACACAAAATCATCAGCGGAGGGCGCTCATGGCGAAACAGCCTTTCCAGTTGGCAAAAATCCATCTGGTAACCGTCGTCCGGCGACTCGCTAAGGGGATTCTCCAGCAGTTTTCTACCATTAAGCGTGATTATTTTGGCGAAGGAGCCATAGTATGGCCCCTGTACCACTACGCCGTCGCCTGGATGCGTCAACATTTGCACTAAGAGCGCCAACCCTGGTACGACGCCTTCCACGCTGCATACCCATTCTTGTTTTAACGTGAGCTGGTGGCGTGATGAAAACCAGTGAAGCAGGGCGTTAAAATAGGCCTCATCGCGTTCGCTATAGCCAAATACGCCGTGCTCGATTCGCTGATGCAATGCCGCCTGAACCTCAGGCGGGCAGGCAAAATCGAAATCAGAAACCCACATCGGCAGCAGTTTTCCAGCGCCGTCGCCAAAGTGACGCTCAATAAAATCCCACTTTACCGAACCAGTATTGTTGCGATTGATAATCTGGTTAAAATCCATCTTGTTTCCTTATTATTTCGTCACTGACGCTTGCGGCGACTTTTCTGAAGCGGAGGCAGTTCTGGCAATACCAATTCCGCTAAAACCATAAATTAATGCGAAGAAGATCGCCGCATAGCACTGGATAGCCCAGGGCAGAAGATCAAGCGTGCTAACGCCCAGCGTGGTCGCCATGTAGACACCAGCCGAGGTCCACGGCAGGAGAGGTTCGATAACGGTACCGGCATCTTCTATCGTCCGTGAAAGGTTTTTAGTATCCAGCCCCATACGACGATAGGCATCTTTAAACAGTTCGGCGGGAACTAACAATGCCAGTTTACCGTCGCTGGTCGCTCCTGTGACCAAAATTGTGGTGCCGATAGTGGCGGCAATGAGCTGACCAACGCTATGAATAATAGTCAGCAGCCGGTTAATGATGATCGTTAACGCGCCGGTTAACGTTAGCGCTCCGGCAAATGAAAAAGCGCAGAAAACTAACAGTATTGTTCCCATCATCGAGAACATTCCGCCCCGGTTTAGCAGGCGCGGAACATCGGCCACGACACCTTCAGCGCCTTGTGGGAACATGGCGATATCAAATCCATCAATGAAAGCGTCCAGTCCCTGTTTGATGCTCAGTCCCTGCATGATGACGCCGAGGAATAAGGCAAGTACGCAGGCGCTTAACATTAATGGGATGACAGGCTTCTTGCGAATTGCGCCCCACAGTACGATCACCGGCGGCAAAATAAGAACAATATTAAAATGGTATAGCGACTCCAGCGAGTGGATGATGTCCGTAACGCGCTGCGGCGTGGCCACCTCGCCCAGCATATTACTGTGTCCGGCGATAAGATAAACCACGGCGGCAAGCAGGAAACTTGGCAGGGTCGTCCAAAGTAAATGCTGAATATGCTCAAACAGAGTAGTGTCTGCGACAATCGCGGCAAAGTTAGTCGAGTCGGACAACGGTGAGATTTTGTCGCCGAAATAAGCGCCAGAAACGACGGCGCCAGCTGCTGCTGCAAGAGACACGTCCAGCCCGGCGGCAACCCCCATTAACGCAACGCCAACCGTCCCGGCGGATCCCCACGATGTACCGGTACAGACGGAGACCACGCTGGTTAAAAAGAAGGCTGCAATCAAAATATATTCCGGGCTTATGAGTTTTAGCCCCCAGTACACCATGTAGGGAATGGTGCCACTAAACATCCAGGTGCCAATCAAACCGCCCACGCAGATCAGGATCATGATAACCGGCATTGCTTTAGCCAGCTTATCCACCACTGAGTTGATGATGTCTTCCCAACAGTATCCTTGCCACCATGCAATGCCTGCCGCTACCGCCGCAGAGCACAGAAGGAGCGGTTCGATACGTAGCCCCATGATGCCGTAACCGATAATCAACAATAACAACATGGAGATGACTGGGATTAGCGCTAAACCCAATGACAGCGTTTTCTTCTTGTTTTGTGATGCACTCATAATGGAGCTCCGGTCAGTAAGGTAGCTCAAGGGTAGGGGGATACGCTTCTCACTACTGTGATCCATTACTTTCGTCCATGTAACCGATTACATGAGAAGGGTTAATTTGATAGTCATCACAGTTTTTACTGTTGACGACGCATTCATCGTGAAAAATAGGGCGCGACAGAATCGCGGATCACCAGTTCGGCATTGAAATGATTGCTGCTGGGCGGCGGCGTAATGCCGTGGTATAACTGTATCGCCAGTTGCGCGGCACAACGCGCCATTTGTTCGACCGGATAATGCATTGTTGTTAACGCCGGATAAAGATACCGGGCCAGCACCACATCATCAAAGCCGACAATAGAGAGCTGTTGCGGAAGCTGAACGCCGCGTTGATGAAGAATACGCATAATGCCAGCGGCCATCACATCGTTAAACGTGACCGCAGCCGTAAGGGGAAGCCCGCTATTGATAAGTTGATGCGCGGCCCGCTCGCCGCCTTCTTCGTTAAACGGAACGCTAATCACCCAGCGAGGGTCTGGAGAAATACCATATTCTTCCAGCGCCTGACGGTAACCATCAAGGCGTTCCTGACGATCGATAATTGGCAAGTCAGATGTCACACAGGCAATGCGCCGATGCCCGTTCGCCAGGAGATATCGGGTCGCTTCCCTGGCGGCGCTGCGATTTTCCAGCCAGATACACCGGTTGGCCATACCGGCGATATAACGATTAACAACAACCAGCGCTGGAAAATGGGCTGCGTAGCGCAGCAGCTCTTTATCCGGTAATCGGCTGGCGTGTACAACAATAGCCTCACAGCCTTGATTAACCAGAAAATCCAGTCCCGCTTTTTCCATTTCTTCGTCGTGGCCGCCGCTACATACCATCAAGCGATACTGCTGCTTACGAGAAACATCTTCTACGCCGCGAGCAAGGCGGGCAAAAAAAGGATCGGCCAGATTGCCGGTTAACAATCCGAGCATATCGCCGCTGCGTTTCGCCAGCGCGATAGCGGCGGCATTCCGGCGATAATTGAGATCGCGCATGGCTTTCTCTACACGTTCGCGCGTGACGGGTTCAACCCACGCGGTCTGGTTAATGACGCGTGATACCGTCGCGGTTGATACACCGGCCATGGATGCAACATCCTTTATTGTCGCCATGTTAAGCTCGTATTTGTTCGTTTAAAGGGTATCAAAGCCATTGATTATCATGTTATGTGGAAATCAGTGCAATCGCTGCGGCGCAGCCTGAATTTATAAACATTTTTAAAATCATCCTAAATCCTGGTAACTGCAAATTTTAGTAGCTACCTCAATGAGTTATTGACCACTGAATTTTCTACGATAACATGACTAACAATATACACATGATAAGAACCACTACACTGGGAAATCGTTGCGTGGTGGTTCGGAGATAGATGATGAGTAGTATTACAAAAAGCATACAGAATGAATATGTTTTATTGATGGAAAACGCTTTTTCTGAAAAATATAAATATGCATTTAGAAATTTAGAACTGAAAGAATTACGTAGATTCATCCTGAAAGAGCTAATTAGCTCTCCCGAGTTAGATAATCAACTTACAAACCTAATGGTGTTGCTAAATAAATTTTGGGATACTCACGCTGCGGCGCTTATAACAGAAGTGCGGGCGTCTAAAAGTTATCGATTATTACTTCCGATTCAACGGTTTGGTTATAACATATCTAATCACCTTAGATCTCTGGGAATTTATTTTGATAGCATCATAATGGTTGATCCATTACATTTTCCTTCTCTTAGCTCTCTGCATTCATTTTTGTCATTGCCACCAGATAATAGTTATGTCCGCATGCGCAGGTTGGTATTACTTGAACATGTTTCCAATCTATTTCGCGCCATCCCATTTATGACTATTGATGATGATTATCCAATTTTTCTAATCGTTCCTGAATTACTAGATTTTGATAAAGAACGCAATCATGAACAATCTGCCGCTTTTCTAAGTCAGCTCTTTTTTAAAGATAGAAAAATGGATTACGCTACTTATTTAGCGTTTCTTGAGCACTTTGGGAGAAATGAAGAAACGTTCCAGAAGATCCTAATAAATAAAGAATTATTAAAAACATTGCTTAATAATTTCAATAACATCGAAAAAGAAGTCTGGGTTTACGATACAGATTTAAAGAGTTTTACAACAAGAGAGGTAGATCTTCTGGATTACGATCTGCCGTCAGCTATAGGAACCTTACTGGGTAAGGTTGAAGGTGCAATTTATGCACAGCGATCAACTCAATTATCGGCAACACTATTAGGCATTGATCCAGTTATTTATAGTAACCATATGTTTTTACATGAATGGACTACGGAGCAGTTGGTCAAGGATTATGGTAAATTAAATCCTCTTTCTTCTGAAGAGCAAGCGATTACAATGGGCCTTTCAGCCGCGGAAGTAAAATTCCTTACTGCGCTTTCCGATCTGGAATTAAAAAAGATTAGAGAAAGAGGTCAACTGGAATCCTTAAGGCATGAACTAAGAATCTCGAGGCATGACTTGCAAGGAAAAACACCAGATCAAATGCAAGATGCGGCAAATAATTTTTCAAAACATTTAATCAATGTGGTCGAAGAGTATGGAAAGTCGCATGAATCAGCCATTAAGAATTCAAAGAAAAAAAAGATCTCATCTGGATTAATTTTTGCAGGAACAGCCACGTTAGGTATAGCTTCACTTGCCATGCCGCAATTGACATTACTTTCAGCAGCAGCAACGGGAATTGGCCTGGCCTTTGGAGGTAAAAGTCTGGCAGATATTTTTAGTGAACATAAAGCACATAAAAATGAAATCCAGATATTAGAAAAAACACCCGTATCGCTTTTGTATGGGGCATATAAAAAGAAATAGTCATACTGTGTATACCGTCTGGTAGCGGAAGTCAGTTTTTGAAGCAATTGTCGTAAAGTTACTCAAACAATCATTTCGGCTTTGCTGATAAGCACAGCGGCTTGTCCGGTGGTGAGCCGGTAGTCACAGGGTAGGGGAGGAATACAGCCTATGGCGTTTCAATGTCTGAAAACACTACCACATCTTGTGTCAGAGGGCCGCTGCGCGCCAGGCCGTTTCGCAAAGTTCGATTATTTTTGCAGTGTTCTGCCCTTAACAAATGGCCAGCTCGTTCACGACCTCAGCTACGCTCTTGATGCTGCGGATATTTCCAATGCCCGTGCCCAGCGCAATGTATCCTTCATCTGTATTACCTTCCAGCATGCCGATACGCAACCCGCGTAAACCTCCCATCGTCTGGGCCAGTTCTTCATTGCTTGCACCAGCTTTATCCATCGACACGAGCTTGTCAGCCAGCTTGCCAGGAAGTGAGCGGTAGTAATCTGGCAGGGTACGGAAAAGCAGCAAATCCAGGCCGTTAGCATTAATGATTTTATCCTTTACTGACTGTGGTACACGGCTTTCTTCTGTCCCAATAAACACCGAACCAGCAAAGACACCTTCTGCTCCCAGCGCATGGGCAGCACGGGCGGTACGGCTATCGGTAATCCCGCCTGCAGCCATGACGGGAACACTCTTCACCGAGTCCGCAATCAGCGGCACGATCGAAAAGGTGCCAAGCGCGGTACCAGGCAATGTGCCACCTTCATCAAAACCTGTTGCAACAATAATGTCGGCGCCGGCTTTTTCCGCTAAACGTGTATTTTCAGGTGTCGGATTAATATCGCGGTAAATAATTGCAATACCCGACGCTTTTAGTTCATTAAACAGCGAAGTGATAATAGCTCCTTCTCCGTAACCGGTATAAACAACAGCTTTTACTCCCTCTTCCTTTATTACCTGTAGGATAGGCGGAGTCCAGATGTCGTTTTCAGGGGTTGGAATAAGGTTCACCCCGAATGGTTTTTCGGTAAGTTTTTTGGTTTTACGAATTTCTTCACGCATTTTTTCTGCTGTTTCTTCAGGCGTTGATACAGCAGTTTCCGCTGTTAAGCCCGCATTTGGGCCAAGCACACCCAAACCACCGGCGTTGCTTACGGCTGCAACCAGTCTTGCATCGGTAAGCCAGGACAATGGGCCTTGTATAACAGGTTTTTCGATACCCAGAATCTGGCAGATACGGTTGTACTTCATGACGTAATCTCCTTCGAACAAATTTTCAGCCAGCCTTTTAGGCGACTGTGGTAGTTAATTAATCTGAAGAAGATCTTAAGCCTCTTTATTGTTACGAAAAACCATCCAATCTTTAAAACAGAATTACTGATAAAGTAACAATAGCCAGGTCGGATATGCACGAAAGAGCGTTATCAGAGATGTGCATCCGGACCAAAAACCTCGCACAGCCAGTCGATGAATACACGAACTTTAGGTGCCAGATACCGACGATCCGGGTAAAGCAGTGAAACCGGTTTTGGCGGGGGCGGGAAATCAGTGAGGATCTCTGTCAGCTCTCCACTGGCAATAAAGGGTGCAAGCGACGGACGCAATCCGTGTAGAATCCCCAACCCCGCCAGCCCACATGAAAGAAACGCTTCTGAATTGTCTACCAGGATGCTGGAGGGAACTTTTATTGACGCAATACTGCCATCAACCGTGAATTTCCACTCCATTATCTGCAGGCTGTGATTACTGAAAAAATTTACAGCCCGGTGGGACGTCATCAGCTCATCGATAGAGTGCGGCGTGCCATGCTTCGCAAGATAAGATGGCGCAGCACAGGTCACCATGGCTGCCGTTCCCAGACGTCTGGCAACAAAACTGGAGTCATTAAGCTCACCAAGTCGGATGACGCAGTCCACACGCTCGGCAATCAAATCAATCTTGCGATCGGACGTACCAAGTACAATCTCAATATCCGGGTATCGGTTCTGAAAATCTCCAAGAGCCGGAATGATGACTGCCCGGGCGAGTGTAATAGGGACGTCAAGGCGCAGGCGACCTTTCGGCGGTTGCGTGCGGGAAAATAATCGCCGGACGTCGTCCAGCTCACTTAAGAGCGACAGGCAACGCTGGTAAAACTCTTCCCCTTCATCCGTCATACTGACCTGTCGTGTTGTACGATGCAGGAGCTTAACGCCCAGATCATGTTCCAGATTCTGAACGGCGCGGGTAACAGCAGGGCGGTGCAGTTCAAGCACCTCCGCCGCGCGGATAAAGCTCCCTTGCTCTACCACATTGACATAAATATTCATGGCTTCCAGCATATTCAGCTGCATCTGTTCTTAGTCCTCAACCATTATTTGTGTCGAAGGGAGAAGCTCCTTATAACATTCCTGTCTGCTGGAACATATCCCTTTCTGAGCTGATTGTTTTATCTGGAGTAACATACTGCTATCGATATATGACTTTTACCGGGTGGTTGAGGTAAGACATGTCATTTGTAAAATCGCTACCAATTCTTCGCAACCTTTTTGGATGTTCGGCGGCGTCGTATACAAAAACAAACAGGCCAGGCGATACGGTTACGCATGTGCAGGTCATGCCAGGCGCGACGTTAATATACGAACCGATTATGTTTGACCGCCGCCGGTGTAGGTGGCGAGTGTGAATGCAAGACATTGGCAGACAGTGAATAATCAAACCTCATGAAATGAGGTTCCCATTGATTTTTTAGCCCATGTCAGCGCATGGAAAAAAGCCCGTCATTAAAACGGGAACTGTCGGAAATGGCTGTTGAGTCCTACGGCGATGCCGTGTTATCTGCAGCGCGTGAAACAGGCCTTGATGAAAAGAGTTTTACGTCTGAAATGCCGTGGGCGCTCGCTGATACGCTGCGCGACGATTTCATCCTGGACTGACACACTGACAGTGACGAATCGGTCACAATGGCCGGTTTTTTTATGCCTGAGCGGCGTGTGCTGCGTGAAATCGTGTGCAGGATAGCGGGTGCAAATCAACAGAATTCGCTCAGCGTCACGGCAGGGAAGGGATCAAACTTATGGGCCAGAAGTTTTTTGACATGCACGAATCCAGCCGCCTTAACATGTCTTTTAAATGTTCTGGTGCATTTAACATAATATACATTATGCGCATTAGAATAGCAGAGGGCGAAAAGCAGCCCCCCAGCGTGAATCAGTCATACAACCAGCGACCAGACCTGGCAGACGCAATGAGCATACCTATCGTGAACTCCGGCACCTGAGGAATATCGTTTTTGCGAAACGGATTAAGCAAATGCTTTAGCGGTGGTTCTGGCGGATAGTATGTTGTGATCGAGAAATTCCCTTTATCTACATTGAATGTCGTAAAAAAATCATCCATCAATGCCAGTGCTTCATCATCTTCCAACCGTAAATCTGAATCCAAATCTGTTGACGGTGTCAGTTCTTTTTTCTTAAAGAGGTAAATTCCATCATGGCTTCTTACCAGTTCATAAATCCGCTGTTCAAGAGCATCACTTACCATATTTTATCGCTTCCTCTGGCAATACGGTTGTAATCCCTGCCTGTACGATATGCAATCTGCGACACGTCAGAGGCCAGAATAATCCATCCGACTGTTCAGCAAGGCCACCAAGTAAAATAATATCACCATCTGCAAGGCTGACTTCGGTTGTTACATCACGCTTGATAAGGGTTGGCGAGTTATTAACGCCGGTTTCAGTGGTCACAAGTTAGGTTCTGGACATCTGAACTTAGCCTTGAAAAAACCGTCAGCTGCCCGCATCACTGACCGGGCTGGAGCTGAATCCCCTTCGTGAAGGATGCTTTTATTAGTACTATTAAAGGTGCTATATTTAGTCATCAACCAGGAGGTAAATTATGGCATTTCAAATTTTAACGACTACTGCAGCAAGCATTACAGAACTGAAACGTGATCCAATGGGAACTTTCAATGCCGGAGATGGCGCTCCAGTTGCCATTCTTAACCGTAATGAACCGGCTTTCTACTGTGTGCCTCCGGCACTTTATGCTCATCTTATGGATATTCTTGAGGATGAAGAACTCGGTCGTATTATCGATGAGCGTGCGAATGAACGCGTCATTGAGGTCAACATTGATGACTTATAAGCTGGCATTTAACGAATCAGCACTAAAAGAGTGGAAAAAACTGGGTCATACCATACAGGAACAGTTTAAAAAAAAGCTAAGGGAACGGCTTGAAAACCCTCGGGTTCCGGCTTCTCAATTACATGGAAGAAAGGATCAGTACAAAATTAAGCTGCGTGGTGCAGGATACAGACTGGTGTACAGCGTCGAAGATGAAATTATCACGGTAACTGTCATTGGTGTTGGAAAGCGTGAAAATGATGCCGTCTACAAAGTGACACAACACAGAAGCTAATCACTCAGGAAATGCTCTCTTTCCCCGTCAAGCGATACGACAAACAGGCTCAGTTCTTTTATGTGACTGCACCTTGACATATGTCACGTATATGAAACTATGGCCTACGTTGTGTATGGTAGGCAGTCACACAGACGGCACGCCGGAGCCTGATTTTCAAAAACAAGTGAGGCTTGCTTTTGAAAACCTGAAAGCAACACTGACTGCAGCAGGATGCACATTCGATGACATAGTGGATGTCACCACCTTCCATACCGATCCAGAGCAACAACTTAACGACGTGATGGCGGTGAAACAGGAGATATTTGCCCATCCCCCTTATCCTAACTGGACCGCTGTTGGCGTTACCTGGCTGGCCGGCTTTGATTTCGAAATAAAGGTTATTGCCCGAATCCCCTGATGCTTATTCTCGGTAAAACCGGTAGCATTATGTGTACCGGTTTTATTTTATTCATCCCTGCCCTTCATCCTGTATGATTAACATGCAATCACCAAACATATCGAACTGACATGACTGGATATCTTCTGAGGCATAGGCCTTCATGAGTAGATCAACCCCAGCAAACTGACCGGTTAACACCATATGCGTCGTTTTTGGCTGATGTAAGTTCGTTAGCAGGCAGTCAACCACTTTCAGTTGATAGCCTGGATGTATATAAAGCGCAGTCCAGCCAGAACTTGCTTTGAGGCAATTGTGTTCCCTCGAATACGCAGATTCCAGACATCGTGTAACGGTAGTTCCTACGGCAAAAATACGTCCGCCATTTTGCTTCGCAGTATTAATGATATCCGCTGTAGCTTGTGGAACCTCGTAGTATTCTTCGTTGATAGTCACTTCCTCTACACATTTTGTTTGTATTTTTCTGTTGGACAACATTTCTGTTGATGCAACATGTAAAGTGATGAAGGATATTAACCCACCTTTATCTTTGATTCTTTGGATAAGATCCCAGGTAAAATGAATGCCGGCAGAAGGTATTTCCAAAGAACCATACTTTTTAGAAAAAACGGAACGGTAAGCATCTGGATATTTATAAAACAAGCTGGAGTCCACATACTCATCAAGACGCTCACCATGACTGGCTAAATAGCAAATTAAGGCCTCATGATTTTCTACGACGGCTCGGTACTGGCTCTCTTCGCTAAACTTTTGCTCTACCTTAATGGAAATTTCAGGGTTATCAACCAAATAGAAAACATCATACGCGTTAAGCCTTTCTTTTAAAAGTCCGGAAATAATTACTCTATTATTTGGTAAAAACCCCTCTAAAACAATTTTAATTAATCTATTCCATCTTGTTTTACAGATAAACATATGGTTTATTATAGTACTGTCGTTAAAACAGATTACATCACCTTCTTTGATATAATCTGTTACTTTACTAAAGTCTACCTTATGAATTTCCCCTTTACTCCGGTTGAGGACAAGCATTTTACACTTTTCCCTGTATGAATCATTGGCTATCCAATGAGGTCTGAGTGGGATAGTCATCTGATCGGTAATGCGAAAATCATATTTTTCGGTAAGCATATATTTACCCTTTGAAAAACCATTGATACGGCGATTGTTATATAGCCGTATTCTGCAGTATACGTTGGGCTTTCAAAGGGTGAAAATTAACTCGATAAATGTTGTTGTTATATTTACTTTGCTGGCTATTTAATCAATGTCAGATATCGATATTAAGCTGGACGATCGGATTTGACCGCCCTTTTCTTTTGCTTATTCCGGCATTGAAGCATCGCTATCCATTGCATCGGCAAACTTTTGCATTAACCGAACAAAGACATCAAGTTCATCCTGAGGCCAGTCTTTAAAAACAACTTTGCCCATTTGCTCTCGCGCAGCGTCTATACGCTCCGTCATCGCCTTTCCTGTCCGGGAGATAACGGCCTCGCGTATACGACGATCGATGGCATTATGCTGCCGTATTATCAACCCCAGCTTCTCCAGTTTGGCGACCTGTCGGCTTACCGTCGTATAATCACGACCAGCACGTTCGGCTAACTCAACAACGCCAATCGGCCCTAAACGTTCGATACTAATAAGGATCGAAAATAGCGCACGATCGAGTTGAATCCCCGCCTCTGCAATTAATTTCTCATCATTACGAGGCCGGTTAAGCGCGCTCACCACGCGAATCAACGCACCGTGAAGCGCCTTCATTTGCTCGGAAATATGTGTATCTTGCACATTTTTATTTTCTGACATAGCATGTCTCCTCTTATGTGCATAATACACATATCGGAGAGACGATGACAAGATACACCACTACAGATGTACTGATCTGCGGCGCTGGCGTTACCGGGCTTACTTTAGCCATCGAACTGGCGCGTCACGGGGTCTCATTTCGCCTGATTGAGAAAAGAACGACGCCTTTTATCGGCTCCCGCGGTAAAGGTATTCAGCCGCGAACGCAAGAAATCTTCGAGGATCTTGGAATACTCAATAAAGTGGTCGCCGCCGGCGGGCTCTATCCCCGATTACGAACCTACCGTCACGACGGAAGCTATGTAGATTCAGATATTGCGCATCATACAAAACCGACCCACGCCGAACCCTACCATCTGCCATTGATGGTTCCACAGAACGTGACAGAAACGATTATGCGAGAGCAATTAAAAGCGTGGGGACATCGGGTGGAGTTCGGCTGCGAGTTACGACATTTTGCGCAAACCCCACGCACGGTCACCGCGTATGTTGCCGGGCCGGCTGGAGAAGAGGTCATCATCGCTCATTATTTGATAGGCGCGGATGGCGGCGGAAGCTTTGTCAGAAAGAAATTAGGCGTCAGCTTCCCCGGCCATACGTTGGGAATCCATGCGCTTGTGGCTGACGCTTCACTTTCCGGTCTGAACCGGGATGTATGGCACCATTTTAACGGTGGCGATATGGCGCGGATGATAATGATTTGCCCTCTCGCCGGCACGCAGCTCTTTCAAATCCAGGCGTTGTTGGCCCCGGACGACTCGCAGAATTTCTCAGCCGACACGCTCACGGCTTTTCTTACTGAGCGAATCGGGCGGACGGATGTTCGCATCCATTCGATTCCCTGGGTATCGAAGTACCAGATGAATGCGCGCATAGCGGAACATTACCGTGTGGGTAAGGTATTTTTAGCCGGTGATGCCGCTCATGTGCATCCGCCGACGGGTGGGCAAGGGTTAAATACCAGCATCCAGGATGCCTATAACCTGGGATGGAAAATGGCAGCCTCGCTGCGGGGCGCAGGAGAAGAGCTTCTCGATAGCTATGAACAGGAACGCCGCCCGGTAGCCGAATCACTGCTCCACCTTTCTACCCGATTACTTGACTCTCAAAAACAGGGCGGCATCAAACGAGAACGCGACGTTCAACAACTTGACATCCAGTATACCAACTCCCCCTTAGCCCACACGTTGCCCGAACGTCAGCATGGGTTACAAGCGGGAGAAAGAGCGCCGGATGCTCCTCTTTTGGGCGCCGGCGGCCAATCATTACGATTATTTCAGTTACTACAAGGTCCGGACTGGAATCTGTTGGCCTACGAAACCCACGGTAAGGTCATCGATGCGCGGCGAGGTCTGCGTATTCATCACATTGGCGAGCAGGACGAGCTCATCGATACCCTGGGGCACTTCCGGGAGTCCTATCAACTGGCGCCGGGTCAATGCGTGCTGATCCGACCCGATGGCTATGTCGGCGCGTTCTTTCACAGCAAACAGTGCAACGATATTGAAAATTATCTCTCTCGTTTTGCCATAGGGATTAAAGATGAATACTAATGTCTATGAGAACACCGACAGCGAAACTATCACCCCGCTCAACAAGCGGCGTATTTTGCCTGTTTTCCTGCTTGTCGGCCTTTACGCCGCCAGTACAGCGGCAGTGATGTCGGTACTGCCTTTTTATATCCGCGAGATGGGCGGTTCGCCGCTTATCATTGGAATCATCATCGCCACTGAGGCTTTTAGCCAATTTTGTGCAGCGCCCCTGATTGGCCACCTTTCCGATCGCGTTGGCCGCAAGCGAATACTGATTGTCACGCTGGCTATTGCGGCGATAAGTTTACTATTACTCGCCAACGCGCAATGTATCCTGTTTATCCTGCTCGCCCGCACGCTTTTTGGCATTAGCGCCGGGAATTTGTCAGCCGCCGCAGCTTATATTGCCGATTGTACGCACGTCAGAAATCGGCGCCAGGCAATCGGTATCCTCACAGGCTGCATTGGTTTAGGCGGTATTGTCGGGGCAGGCGTTTCAGGGTGGCTATCGCGTATCAGTCTGAGCGCGCCGATCTACGCCGCCTTTATACTTGTCCTTGGGTCTGCCCTGGTCGCGATTTGGGGGTTAAAAGACCCGTCCACAACATCACGTACCGCAGATAAAATAGCGGCGTTCTCTGCCCGCGCTATTTTAAAGATGCCAGTCCTTCGCGTCTTAATCATCGTAATGCTTTGTCATTTCTTCGCCTATGGCATGTACTCTTCACAATTACCTGTTTTTCTTTCTGACACCTTCATCTGGAATGGGCTTCCCTTTGGGCCAAAAGCGTTAAGCTACCTGTTAATGGCGGACGGGGTTATTAATATTTTCGTTCAGCTATTTCTGTTAGGTTGGGTGAGCCAATATTTTTCGGAGCGAAAGCTAATTATTCTAATCTTCGCCCTTCTTTGTACTGGATTTCTCACTGCGGGTATCGCCACGACCATACCAGTACTTATTTTTGCTATCGTTTGTATTAGTATCGCTGATGCGCTAGCCAAACCCACTTATCTTGCCGCCTTGTCCGTCCATGTATCGCCTGCCCGACAAGGTATCGTCATCGGAACGGCGCAGGCATTAATCGCAATCGCTGATTTTATATCCCCCGTATTGGGCGGATTTGTCCTGGGTTATGCCCTGTATGGTGTCTGGATCGGTATAGCTATCTCTGTCGCCATTATTGGTCTGGTGACGGCAATGATTTACCTTTCAAAAAGTTCAGTGCTAATAGCGAAACCAGAAACAGAATAATGTGACAACGTCACAAGCATTATTACTCCCTTCTTCCCTTATTTATCAAAAGTATTGTACTTATATTGAATGTTTAAGAGGTATTTATGGAAATTATGCTGGTTGGCATTTGCCCTTGTAAAGCGCGGGGAAAGCATGAAAAAAATATATCTCGTTGTTATCGTACTGTTTTTTATTTCTACAAAAGTTTATACACTACTTCATAACAACATCTTCTTTTGTCGAAACAGCCCGGAGTGTGATTTGTCTCATGTTCTCCCCGACTACCGGGAGAAGATTTCAGGCACACCGCTAAAATATACCTTGATTAGTACAGCTCCATTAGCACAGGTTGTAGTCAGACACTATGAATTATTATCGCAACACTGGTCGCCAGATGACATGGTAACCCCTGCGCAATGGCGACATAACGTTGATATTTATATCCCTGAAACGGCAAAAGAGCACCATGCTTTGGTGGTTGTAAACAACGGAATTAATTATGATAAAGGCGTACAAATCACTGGTAAACCCGGTGATTTCCCCCAGGAAACACTGGCAAGCATCGCCCGTGATACGAATACCATCGTAATATCAGTGAGTGATATACCTAACCAATATTTAACCTTTCAGGATGATAAAAAACCACTGAAAGAGGACGAGAGCGTTTCCCGAAGCTGGGCATTATTTATGGAAGCGCCGGAGCAACGTGAGTTAATGCCCTTAAATATTCCTATGGTCACTGCCCTATCGCAAGCGATGAGATTAGCAAAAAAGGAGTTAACGCAATGGAATATAAATTCCTTTATCATTACAGGTATTTCAAAGCGTGGGTGGACTACCTGGTTGTCAGCTATTGCCGATCCTGATGTTGAAGCAATTGTTCCCTTCGCCATTGATCTACTTGATATTGATGCTTCACTTGAGCATATTTATCAATCATACGGTGGAAATTGGCCCATTACATTCTACCCCTACTACCAGCAAGGCATAGATGAGAAAATAAAATCCCCCACATTTACCCAGCTAAGGCAAATAATAGATCCGTTAAGATATCTCAACACTATTTATCAACCCCGCCTTGCAATACCGAAATATATTATTAATGCAAGTGGCGATGATTTTTTCGTACCAGACAATACTCGCTTTTATTATAGCAAACTTCCTGGCGTAAAATCATTACGTATAGTGCCTAATATGAACCACTACTCAATTAACCAGTTCGCTGAAGAAAGCCTCGTTCCATTTATTAATAGGTTTCAAAGTAAAAAAACATTACCACAGTTGATCGGCCTTATTCACCACCATCTTCTTACGGTCTATTTCTCAGAAGCGCCGGTAAAAGTCGTTCGCTGGACAGCCAACAATCCAAATGCGCGTGATTTTCGTTATGCCTGTGGCATCCGCTATCAGCCACTTACAATAGATATTCCCGCCAACAATAAGATCAGTATTACGTTAAATGAACCGAAGACAGGTTGGGAAGCTACCTATATCGAAGCCACTTTTAATGATGGCTATGTCGCCACGAGTCAGGTTTATATTACGCCCGATGAAAAATACCCCCAGACAGCACCACCTTCCGTTAACGCCGCATGTCAAACGTTACCGGGGCGTGGATTAGGGGAAAACGATACCCCCGATTGAATTTTCAAGTAATTGTCTGATTTTAAATAATTTTATCCATCACGCTTGCGATGGATAAAAATCCTCTGCGATAAATTTTTGTTATATTGATCACGTTCTAACCACAAGAGAGGTGATTTGAAAATAACCTTAAAATATTGTGGTCAGGCCGCTAGACCACAATAAGAGGATTAATCATGAAAAGAAAAACAATGGGATGGCTTATCGTTTTTCTTCTATTTATAGTTTACATGCTCAACTATATGGATCGTTCAGCATTGTCGATAACTGCCCCCTTGATCGAAAAGGAGTTAGGATTTAACGCCGCGGAGATGGGAATGATCTTCAGCGCATTTTTTATCGGATACGCCCTGTTTAATTTTATTGGTGGCTGGGCCAGCGATAAAGTTGGGCCAAAAACGGTTTTTCTCATCGCAGCGTTACTATGGTCTGTATTTTGTGGCTTAACTGGTTTAGTCACCGGATTGTGGACAATGCTTATCGTGCGCGTTCTTTTCGGTATGGCTGAAGGACCGGTCAGCGCTGCCGGAAATAAAATCATCAATAACTGGATTTCCCGAAAGGAGTCTGCCACGGCGATCGGAATTTTTAGCGCCGGTTCCCCGCTCGGCGGCGCGGTGTCCGGGCCGATAGTGGGCCTGTTGGCGTTATCCTTAGGCTGGCGCCCCGCATTTGGCATTATTTTCTTATTTGGCCTGGTCTGGGTACTACTGTGGTACTTTATCGTTAGCGATAAGCCAACAATGAGTAAACGCCTGGCGCCGGAAGAACGCATTGATTTTGAAAATCATGAGGATGTTATTTTATCTGATGATGGCCGGGCTACACCTTCACTCGGCTATTACATGAAACAACCAATGGTGTGGGCGACAACTCTGGCTTTTTTCAGCTACAACTATATTCTTTTTTTCTTCCTGACCTGGTTCCCAAGTTACCTGAACCATTCGTTACATCTCGATATTAAAGAAATTAGTATCGCCACGGTAATTCCCTGGGTCATCGGCGCCATTGGTATGGTGCTCGGCGGCGTCTGTTCTGATGTAATTTATCGGATTACCGGTAATGCTCTGCTCTCACGTCGACTTATTCTGGGCGTATGCCTGGCAGGCGCGGCGGTATGTGTTGCCGTTTCTGGTACTGTTAGCACTATCGGTAGCGCAATTACGCTCATGTCAGTTTCACTCTTCCTGCTCTATTTAACGGGCCCAATTTATTGGGCGGTTATTCAGGATGTTGTTCATAAAGATAAGGTAGGGAGCGTCGGCGGAGCTATGCATGGCCTGGCTAATATATCTGGCATTATCGGTCCGCTTGTCACCGGTTTTATCGTTCAATTTAGTGGTAAATATGACTATGCGTTCTATCTGGCTGGTGCTATCGCTATCGTTTCAAGCCTGTTGGTCTTCGTGTTTGTAAAAAGTAAAGGATTCAAAGCCAATGAAAGTCAAAGCTGTGTTCATTAATAAGCCTGGTGAAGTTGAAACCCGCTGGGTGGATTATCCCCATAAGAAAGAAAATGAAGTATTAATTAAGGTTGATGCTGCAGGCATTTGCGGATCGGATATCGGGGCTTTTCGTGGAACGAACCCACTGGTTACTTACCCAAGAATTATTGGGCATGAAGTGACCGGAATTGTTCTTCAGGAAGGCGCCGGAATGCCGGACAATATTAAAAAAGGCGACCGCGTGATTGTTGACCCCTATATTTATTGTGGTCACTGCTACCCTTGCTCTGTCGGCAGAACTAACTGTTGTGAAAATTTAAACGTCATTGGCGTGCATGTCGATGGCGCAATGCAGGAGGTGGTGACTCATCCCGCACATTTAATTCATAAAATACCAGATAACGTGCCTTCTGAAATGGCGCCGCTGGCAGAACCGCTGACCATCGCTCTGCACGCGCTGCACCGGGCAAACGTTAAGGCCGGGGAATATGTTGCCATCATCGGCGCGGGGGCCATTGGTCTTATGGCGGCATTAAGCGCGCGACATTACAAGGCAACGCCTATTCTGATCGATATTGTGGAAGAAAGGCTACGCTATGCGCAAAAGCTTGGCGTTCCTTATGTGCTGAACGCCGCTGACGATCAGGTTATCGACGCTATTAAAAATATCACCCACGGCACCATGGCGCAGGTCGTGATAGAAGCTTCCGGCGCAAATAGCGCTATTCGAAATACGCTTGATTTAGCATCGTTTGCTGGTCGTATTTCGTTTACCGGATGGCCAAAACAGGAAACGTCGCTGCCGACGAACCTGATCACCTATAAAGAACTGGATTTACGCGGCTCCCGCACCAGTGCCGGTGAATTTGATGAGGCATTACGTATGCTGTCTACGCTGGAGATTAATCCGCAAGATGTTGTCAGTAAGGTCGTCAATCTTGATGAGATCCCTGATGCAGTTAAAGAACTTGATCGCTATCCGGAGCGCTACTTAAAGATTAATGCTGTTTTCCATTGATTTACGGCAAGTTCTACCGCATGGCATGACCGCCATGCGGTGTTATTTACCGACAAACTTAGCCGCCGACAATCTTTCTCACATAGCGTAAATGTTCCAGAGATCCCTCATAGGCGCTGTCAGCATCAGACTGGCGCATCGCATCCACTATCGCTTTATGTTGTTTGTTGAGATTAAGTAAAACATTTCTGTCTCCAGACTGCTCATCAAGCCCGGCATAAGGGATATTAATCCGTTGTTCCCATAACATACGGGACATATCGAACAACACCCGATTACGGCTGGCCTCAGAGATCGCAAGGTGAAACTCTTTATCCAGCGAGTAAAAACCGTGGACGTTATTATCGTTAATGGCTTGATCCATACGATGATAAATCGCCTCAATTTGGTTGATGACGTCAACGTTATCGTTTTGTGCGGCTAAGCGCGCGCAATGGCTATCAACCAGCTCGCGAGTAGAGAGAATTTCTTCGATGGTATAGTCGCTGGCAAGGTGTTTTTTATCTGAAACGATAACCCCATTACCGGACTGAATCACGATCCATCCGGAGATCTCCAGTACAATAAGGGCTTCTCGCAAGGAGGCGCGGCTCACGCCAAGCTGTTTTGCCAGTTCGCGTTCTGGCGGTAAAAAAGTTCCCGGTGGAAAAATATTATCATTGATCAGCTTAATGATGAGGTTGGCTATCTTCTGATAGAGCCTCTCCTGCCTGACCTCAGGTATAACCATGCGCCCTCCAATCCATATCCAGGGGATTTTGAATGGATTTAGCATACCATCCTGGCGCTGGTGATCGTGATAATTAATTACCGTGCATGATAAAGAGAAGCAACCGCCGGTAGTCTCCATTACCTTCGCTGAGACTACCGGGGAACCTAAACCGAGACGAGCGATTTATCCTTTAACGTGGATTTTCTCGAACACGGGCGCAGTCGCGTTCTTAAACTGAGAAAGAGACCAGGTTTTATAGTTGATATCATTGTAGCCGCGCACCATCATCTCACCGTGCGTTAAGTCAGACAGCGTTGTCCAGACCGTATATTCTGAGACCGGTTTGCGGGTGGCGTTGCCTTCCCCTTCACTCCCCATATAATCAACTGTAATATTTTTCGGACGATCGAAACGGCTCATAATATGCGCAAGCGTATTCATTGCATCGTGGGCGGATGTCGCTTGCGGCGCATATGTGGTGTAATAAACGCCGCGTATAAAACGGGAAACCGACGTATCGGACGATGGCAAGTCTGCAATAGCAATCCCGCTATCAGGCTGCATCACTTTTATCCCGCCCAGTGTGCCTGAAGAGCGGTCCACATTGGTTAATTGCGTATAGTTATTCAGATTTGTCAGATGCCAGGGGAATGCGGGACCATTTGTCATCACGCGAGTGGGATTGTCATAGACATGGAATTTGCCATTTTCCACTTCAACGACAATGCTTCCTCCTTTCTTGTCGTAAAACGCATAATGAAATGGCGATTTCAGATCGCCAAACCGATGCAGTTCCGGTGACCAGAATTTGCCCTCTTTTATTGCCTGTTTTACCTCGCCGACAGTAGCAAAACGGGCCAGCGCCCATTCTCCCAACGAGGTGACAGGAATTGCCTGTTTATATTCATTCGCGGGCAATGGCGGCAACTGCGCATTCATGATCATGTTTTCACTAAATGACAATCCCGCGCTATTCATGCCTTCAAGTATGTCTCTGCTATCGCCATCAGTAATGGTGGAAGTAATGGCCAGTATCGGATATTTCGCCTGATAGCTCACTCCCTGACTGCCATCCGGCGTTTTTTTATCAAACTGCGTTCCCGCCGGATAATACGTTAACCACGAGGGTAAATCCTGCATATATTCCAGCGTACGTCCATGAAAAATATCGCCTTGTTTATCCTGAATAGCAAGGGTTGTGCAGGCCTGTGCAGCCAGGGCGTATGAAAACAGCGCCGGAGCGATAAATAACATTGCTTTACTTTTTTTCATCATGCTCTCCTTGTTTGTAAAATGGATTGGATGAATATATTAAATTAAACCTATCAATGGTTATGCAGCACGTAATTAATTGTGATCTTATTTTACAAGCTAATAAATTTAACTGACGGGTTTAAAGGAGAGTTAAACACAGCGAACTAGCATGAAACGCGTTATCCGTGTGACCATTTTAAAAAATCCCATCATGTTATAAATAAAAAACACGGTTTCTTATCAACATTAAGAGATACCATCACAACGCTATATTTACTCCACATCACCAATAACATTAAATTAATTTATGTTTTTGAGTAATGTGAGTAGCACACATGTAATCGGTTGTTACGAATTAGAAACATAATTGCTACTAAAACACGTTGAGAAAGACAAGAAATGCAACATATGATGCCCACACTAACTATAGTGGTTTGGGATAAACGTTATGCAAACACAAGATACATTTTATCAAGTTATGCGTAGACACGGCGTGACAAGGCGTAGCTTCCTCAAGTTTTGCAGCCTTACCGCAACGTCTTTAGGCCTGAGCAGTTCGATGATTCCTCAGATAGCTTATGCCCTGGAGAATAAACCGCGTACGCCAGTGATATGGCTGCATGGTCTTGAATGTACCTGCTGTACCGAATCTTTCATTCGCTCTGCGCACCCGTTGGCAAAAGATGCCATTTTGTCGCTCATTTCCCTGGATTATGACGACACCATTATGGCCGCCGCAGGGCAACAAGCCGAGCAGGCGTTGGCGGATGTGATGCGCGAGTACAAAGGAAATTATATCGTTGCCGTGGAAGGTAACGCGCCGCTGAATGAAGATGGGATGTTTTGCATACTGGCTGGCGAGCCGTTCCTGGAGAAGTTAAAACGCGTCAGCGCGGATGCTAAAGCGATTATCGCCTGGGGGTCCTGCGCATCATGGGGCTGCGTGCAGGCAGCCCGTCCCAACCCAACTAAAGCCACGCCGGTTCACAAATTAATTACCGATAAACCCATTATTAAAGTGCCAGGCTGCCCGCCTATACCTGAAGTGATGTCCGCCGTTATCACCTATATGCTGGCATTTGATCGCATCCCTCCCCTTGATCGTCTTGGACGACCAAAAATGTTTTATGGCCAGCGAATTCATGACAAATGTTACCGACGCGCGCATTTCGATGCCGGTCAGTTTGTGGAAGCGTGGGATGACGAAGGCGCCAGAAAAGGGTATTGCCTGTACAAGATGGGCTGTAAAGGCCCGACCACCTATAACGCCTGTTCAACCGTTCGCTGGAATGATGGCGTGTCTTTTCCTATCCAGTCGGGTCATGGATGCCTCGGATGTTCGGAAGATGGATTCTGGGATTACGGTTCTTTTTACAGCCGGGCAACGGGCATTCCGCAAACCGGCATTGAGGCTACCGCCGATAAAATCGGACTGGGCGTTGCTGGCGTCGCGGGCGCTGCCGCCATCGCTCACGCCACGGTGAGCGCCATAAAACATGCCCGTAATAAAAACAACACGTCATCAGAAAACGCTCCGGAAGAGAAAAAATAATTATGGCATATCCTTATCAGACTCAGGGTTTTACGCTGGACAATAGCGGACGGCGAATTGTGGTCGATCCGGTTACTCGCATCGAAGGGCATATGCGCTGCGAAGTGAATATCGACAGTAATAATGTCATTACTAACGCCGTGTCGACCGGCACCATGTGGCGCGGCCTTGAGGTTATCCTGAAAGGTCGCGATCCGCGAGACGCCTGGGCATTCGTTGAACGCATTTGCGGCGTCTGCACCGGTACACACGCTCTGACCTCAATCCGTGCCGTAGAAAATGCGCTGGGAATCGCGATTCCGGACAACGCAAACTGTATCCGTAATATGATGCAGGCTACGCTACACGTTCACGATCACCTGGTGCATTTTTATCATCTGCACGCGCTGGACTGGGTTGATGTGGTTGCCGCCCTGAAAGCCGACCCGCATCAGACCTCCGCCATCGCGCAAAGCCTTTCCGCATGGCCGCTATCCTCGCCGGGATATTTCCGCGATTTGCAAAATCGACTGAAGCGGTTTATCGAGTCCGGTCAACTTGGCCCTTTCCGTAATGGCTACTGGGGACACCCGGCGATGAAACTTCCGCCGGAAGCCAATTTGCTGGCGGTCGCCCACTATCTTGAAGCACTCGATTTTCAAAAAGAGATCGTAAAAATTCACACCGTTTTCGGTGGTAAAAACCCGCATCCTAACTGGCTGGTGGGCGGCGTTCCTTGCGCCATCAACCTTGACGAAACGGGCGCGGTCGGCGCAGTGAATATGGAACGCCTGAACCTTGTCAGTTCCATCATCCAAAAAGCTCGCCAGTTCTGCGAACAGGTTTATCTTCCGGACGTCTTGCTGATTGCCAGTTATTACAAAGACTGGGCAAAAATCGGCGGCGGGTTATCGAGCATGAACCTGCTGGCTTATGGCGAGTTTCCGGATAACCCTAACGATTATTCCGCCAGTAATCTTCTGCTTCCGCGTGGGGCTATCATTAACGGTCGTTTCGACGAAATTCATCCTGTCGATTTAACCGCCCCCGATGAGATTCAGGAGTTTGTCACTCACTCCTGGTATACCTATGGTAACGGCAATAACGATAAGGGCCTGCATCCGTGGGATGGTCTGACCGAACCGCAACTGGTCATGGGCGAACACTATAAAGGCACAAAAACCTTTATCGAACAGGTGGATGAGTCCGCTAAATATTCATGGATTAAATCGCCGCGCTGGAAGGGACATGCGATGGAGGTAGGTCCGCTGGCGCGTTATCTGATTGGATATCATCAAAATAAACCGGAATTTAAAGAACCCGTGGATCAACTGCTTAGTGTATTAAAGCTGCCTAAAGAAGCGCTCTTTTCTACATTAGGACGTACTGCCGCGCGTGCGCTGGAATCCGTATGGGCAGGCAATACGCTGCAGTATTTCTTCGATCGTCTGATGCGTAACCTCAAGTCCGGCGATACGGCGACGGCAAACGTCACGCTCTGGGAACCCGATACCTGGCCTACATCGGCAAAAGGCGTTGGTTTCAGCGAGGCGCCGCGCGGCGCGCTGGGGCACTGGATAAAAATTGAAAATCAGAAAATCGACAGCTATCAGTGTGTGGTACCGACAACCTGGAATGCCGGGCCACGTGACGATAAAGGTCAAATTGGCGCGTACGAAGCGGCGTTAATGGGGACTAAACTCGCCGTTCCCGATCAACCATTGGAGATTTTACGTACTCTGCACAGCTTCGATCCCTGCCTGGCCTGCTCCACCCATGTTATTGATAATCATGGAGGGGAGCTGGTCAGGGTTCAGGTACGATGACGACGATTCGGAGGTCTCAATGCATCTCAAAGAAATAACCAGCCAGGGGTACTATATCTATGAAGCGCCGGTCCGTTTATGGCACTGGATCACGGCGTTATCCATTGTCGTCCTGGCTGTTACAGGATATTTCATTGGCCGCCCCCTGCCATCGATTCAAGGTGAAGCGACCTTTATGTTTTGGATGGGCTGGATACGACTGATCCATTTTACCACGGCGTATATTTTTACTGTCGCGCTGCTGTTTCGTATTTACTGGGCATGTGTCGGCAATGAGTACGCCAGGGAGATGTTTCTGGTTCCGTTCTGGCGCCGCGCCTGGCGCAAAGGCGTTATCAGCGAAATCCGCTGGTATTTTTTCCTCGAAAAAGAGGCCCATCGTTACTATGGACATAATCCGGTAGCAGGACTGGCGGTAATGTTCTATTTCTGGATGTCCGTACTGATGGTGTGTAGCGGCTTTGCGCTCTATGGCGAAGGACTTGGAACAGACAGTTGGGCGTATCAATGGTTTGGCTGGATGATTCGCCTGACTGGCAACGATAGCCTCGCGCTACATTTCTGGCACCGGCTGGGCATGTGGTTCATTATCGCCTTCGTCATTGCGCATGTTTATACCGCTATCCGCGAAGACATTATGAGCCGACAAAGCGTGATTTCCGTCATGATAAGCGGCTGGCGCTGGTTCAGGTGATAACAATGGCAGAAGTAACAATCTTAGGGCTTGGCAACCTGCTTTGGGCAGATGAAGGGTTCGGCGTCAGAGCGGCGGAAAAGCTGTTTGAACAGTATGCCGATAACGAGAAAGTTGACGTTGTTGATGGCGGTACGCAGGGGCTGGCGCTGCTGCCCTGGCTGCAACAGACCGAAAAACTGTTAATCATGGATGCTATCGATTTTGGTATGGCGCCAGGTTCGCTGGCGATGTTTCGTGATGAACAGGTTCCCGCCTATCTGACGGCGAAAAAACTCAGTTTACATCAGACCAGTTTTTCTGAAGTGCTGGCATTGCTGCAATTAACCGGCGGCCAGTTATCGGAGATTGTGCTGATTGGCGTGCAGCCGGAATGTCTGGATGACTATGGTGGAAGTCTTACGCCGCAGGTAAAGGCGCAACTGATGCCTGCGGTCTATCTCGCGCAGGAAGTGCTGGCGCAATGGGGTATCACCGCCTCTTCAACGGACTTGCCCACTGAGAGACTCAATCATTACAGCCTGTGTATGGAACGCTACGAAGATGAACGGCCAGATGCGCAAAGCGCTTGCCGGGTCGGCGATATTCGGGTGCTACAGAGAGAGAAATCATAATGTGTATCGGCGTTCCTGTGCAGGTTATTTCACCCGGTCAGTGGTTCGCCAAATGCCGCGACCGACACGGCGAGCTTATCGACGTTGATATTCGGCTTGTGACTCCCCCCTTAGCAGGCGCATGGCTGCTGACATTTGGCGGCGCAGCACGACGAGAAATGGACGAAGCGGAAGCCGCTGAGGTACTGGCGGCGCTGGACTCACTGGAACAGGCCATGCTCACGCAAAGCGATCCGCTGACCGGTTTTGCCGATTTATTGTCTCGCACGCCTGAATTACCGGAGCATTTAAAAAAATGACTATCTCACCCCAAAATCCTGTTTGTCCACTGGCGGATAAAGGCTTTCTGGTTACCGATGCGCAAACGCTCCCGTCGTTGATTAATACGCATCCGACTCTGCTGGTTTTGCTGCAAAGCGACCCCAACAAACATCCGGAAGTCGCCGACAGTTGGGTCATTATCCCGGAGATCCTCAAGCAATTTCCGGCGACGTCTTATACCGCGGCATTTGCGGATAGCGAACAGAGTGAACTGATCGCCCGGGAGTATCGCATTCTGAAATATCCGGCGCTGCTTTTCTTTCGCCAGCACCGTTTTGTCGGCAGTCTGGCGGGATTATATAGCTGGCAAGAATACTCTCAGCGGGTGGTCGCATTGCTGACCACACCGGGCTATCGTCAGGATATTCCCGTTATCACGCAATAGAATGAAAGGTAACACACGTGAATCATTCCAGAACTATTCCAGTCGTTAATATTGCCGGACCAGGCTCGCAGCCAGAAGAGGAAGACTTTAACTTTCTTCCCATCCCCGCCGGCATTAATCTCCCACTGACGCCGGTTTTACCGGAACAGGCGCTGCCCGCTGAGCTTCGTGTTGCCAGACACGTCCTGACTACGCTTATTCGCGATATGGATAACCCGGTGGCAACGCTCCCATTTCCCCTGAGCTATAAGCTGAATGCCACTGAGCAACAGAATAGCGGTTTGTTGGATCAACTGCTCGGCGAAGGTGAAATCTCCGCCCGGGTACTATTATCCGATGGAAAAGAACAGCGTATTCAGGAGACGGTTTTTACGGGCGTCTGGCGTGTACGTGAATATAACGCTGACCAGCAACGGGTTGCCGATGAAATTATCATTGGCCCGATCCCGGAGAGCATCTGGCAGACGCATCCGCAGCCGCCGATTACGCCAGAATTGCCGCCACAACCGGCGGGATTGATGAATGGCGCCTTTATCGCGCATGAAATAGCCGAGCGCGTAAAACAGCCGGTAAAAGAGCCGCATATCATTAACTTAACGCTGTTGCCAGTAAACGATGCCGATCGCGAGTATCTGGAGCATTTTTTAGGCGAAGGCTGTAGCGCTATTTTTTCACGCGGATATGGTAAATGCCGGATTGTAAGCACGCATTTTCCCGGCGTATGGCGGGTCAACTATTTCAATGATATGAACACATTACTGCAAGATATGATTGAGATAGCGGACATTCCTGATATCGCCGTTGCAGGCATCGACGATATCGAAGATGCCTACGCGGGGCTAAAAAATACGTTGGAATGGTTGAAAGAATACCCGGTCACAGAAAATGAGCCAGTGGTGCGCATGGAGTGCAAAGTATGTTGGTGGGTTTACGACCCTGCGCTGGGCGATGATGTATGGCAAATTCCACCCGGCGTGCCCTTCAACCAGTTACCTGATTACTGGTGCTGTCCGGTTTGCGAAACCAGTAAGTCCGGGTTTATGGTGATCGATGAAGGTAATAATTCGTGCAAAGATTGACCGTCTATTCTCACCCGCTACGGATTATCTGGCAGGAGGCGCCGATCGGTCGTTTGTTACAGGGCGCAACGTCGGTATACGCGAAGACGCTTATTTCACGTTTGTTTACGTTGTGCGCTCAGGCACACAGCGCAGCGGCGGCTTTACTGTTGTTTCCTGAAGAGAAGCCAGATATGCAGGCCGCACAACAAGAGCTGGCGCGAGAAACGCTCCGTCGCGCGTTGACCGACTGGCTCCCCCTGTTTAGCCACCGACAGGCAACCGCTGAAGAATGGGCGTTGTTACGTCGCGGAGAGTTATCCCCGCTGGCAAGCACAATCTTTTTTGACGATGATCCTCAGACCTGGCTTGCCGCTGGCGTAAAGGGCTGGGAAGCCTGGTTTTTGCAAGAACGTTCTGAAACCGCCCGCTGGCTGGCGACATTACAGAATATCATTACACCTACACTACCGATGGCGTCATCCCCGGACCATACGTTAATAACCCCTGGTCCCCTGGATGTCTCGCCTCTGGCTATCGAATATCCGCTACTGTCAGCCTGTTGTCTTAGCGGAAAAACGACTGCGCTACGTCTGCTGGCCCGCTGCATTACGCTCGCCCGAAGTTTGAGCGCCCTTCCTACCCTGCGCTGGAATCGTTTTGATGATGGCGAATGGAAAATAGCGGTAGTGGAAACCGCGCGAGGATGGTTAGTTCATCAGGCCAGACTGACGACGTCAGGCAATATTCTTGATTACCGTATTATCTCGCCTACCACACGTCACGCCCAATCTGACGGCGTCATTGCTCGCGAACTGGCCACTATCCCACTCTCATTGTGGTCGCAACAGTTACAGGTAATTGATCCTTGTGTCGCCGTAAATATTGTTGAATGAAGGAGCTGGCCCATGCATGAATTAGCCCTGGCGCAAAATATTATCGAATTGCTGGAGGAACAGGCAGTAAATCACCAGTTCAGCAAGGTAAAGCAAGTCTGGCTGGAGATTGGCGTTATGGCCTGTGTTGAGGTGCCGGCGCTGCATTTTGGCCTGGACGTCGCCGCTCGTCATACCCTTGCTGACAATGCGCGTTTCCATATTACTATCGCACCGGCGCAAGGTTGGTGTCTGTCCTGTAATCAACCCTTCACCTCTCAAACATCCACACTCTGTTGCCCCTTTTGTCATTCAGGCAAAGTGCAGATAGATGACAGTAGCAGAATGCGCATTCGCGAGATCGAAGTCGAATAGTCAACGAATAGTCAATAAAAAAGGACGCCAGAAGCGTCCTGAAATAATAAAAGAATAAATTAACAATAATAAAGGTTAAGCAGTGACACAGTTTTGGGAAAAGGAGGGTATCCCTAAACTGTCTTAATCAGCAAGTTTTATCAAAACTCGTAGACTAAGCCGAGCGCCACGGTGTTGTCTGTATTAGGATTCGATGGGTTGCCATCTTTTAGCAGATTGATTTTGTAGTCAACATACGCGGACATATTTTTATTGAAGTAGTAATAGGAACCCACATCAATATATTTCACAAGGTCGAACGAACCCAGTCCATCAACATCATTGGCTCTGGATTGCAGGAACGCCAGTGACGGGCGTAAGCCATTATCAAATTGATATTGCCCTACCATTTCCCAGTTATCGGTTTTATGTGCAAAGCCGCCCAATGTATCGCCCATATAGGTCATATCATAAGTACGGGTATAGTTTGCCGCCAGGTAAATATTATTGGCATCATACTTCACGCCGCCAGTCCAGGCTTCAGCGCGGTTACCATTGTCGTATTTATCTTGCGTCATCTGATCAAGCGTGCGTTTGGAACTGGTATAGGCTGCCCCCAGGCTCACCCCCATGCCCAAATCATATGTCGCTGATGCCCCGAAACCATCGCCATTCTGGTACGCGATACTTTTTCTGGCATTATTACTTAAAGGATCACCTTCTTTCGACAGGCCGTCATTTTTACCCTGATACTGCAACGCAATATTCAGACCATCAACCAGACCAAAGAAATCATTATTGCGATAAGTCAGAACGCCATTCGCGCGTCCGGTCATAAAATTATCGGAAGCTTCATACGAATCATTACCAAATTCAGGCAGTACGTCAGTCCATGAACCAATGTCGTATAACACGCCATAGTTACGACCATAATCAACAGACCCCATATCGGCAAATGCTAAACCAGCAAAACCGAGACGCGTCCAGCTTTGCGGGGAACCGCTGGAGTCACCATCTTCCGGACGATTGGCGTTGACCTGATACTCCCACTGTCCAAAACCGGTTAGTTGATCGGTAATTTGAGTTTCGCCTTTAATACCCATACGGATATAAGATTGATCGCCATCCGTACTATGATTACTGGAAAAATAATGCAGGCCGTCGACCTTGCCATACAAATCCAGTTTATTGCCATCCTTGTTATAGATTTCTGCTGCGTTGGCGGCTCCAGCCATCATTACGGCTGCGGCTACCGCAGATAACACCACTACTTTTTTCATTT
This sequence comes from Salmonella sp. 2018103, assembly GCF_026247685.1. NCBI lineage: Bacteria > Pseudomonadati > Pseudomonadota > Gammaproteobacteria > Enterobacterales > Enterobacteriaceae > Salmonella > Salmonella sp. 2018103. The sequence goes on along the minus strand of NZ_CP111029.1, from coordinate 2,228,439 downwards.
TATATGCCTTATTTGTCTTATTTTTGGACTTTCCGCAAAACCTGCTCGCGGAACTGTCCAGGACAATATCACTAACAATTACCGTGCGTTAAGTTTCAAAGTGTAATATTAGCTTGCTATGTATTAGTGATGTTAAAATGCAAGTTAAGCATGACTACATCAATGATATGCCCTGTTTTCTGCTGTAATAACAAGGGGGTTACCAGTAGAGAACAGGCTTACGGTCGGGGATGCCAGGGCGAGAATGGCACTGAACACTCGGCTGACATTCGGTAAGACGGAATCATAATCAAGTCAGTTGAGGCCACAGTGCTTCTTATTTTTGTGTATAATTTGTTACGTTTACATTTATTTTTAAATTAGCGTTATGAAAATATCAGTACTACTGAAATAGCACTTCTTCGCTTCGTGTATTTTTACTATGGTTAATTATCACATAGCGCAAACGGTCATTTGTGTATCACTATTCATAAGGTTAACTATTTACCAGTGGTAATAAACATAAAAGTAAGTCAAGGGACAACAACAATACTGAAACTCTAAATGTTGATATTTTGAGTCATGCCGTTACAAACAAATACGATATTCTTAATTGCACTACTCCCTTTTCGGGATAATTTTATAGAAGGATGTTTTTTATTGTTCGTGAGCCATGCTCCTTTAGTATAAAGGTGAACGTAACAGGAAAGATAAAGCGTCTCAAAAACAGACCATATGGGTATAACTATTATGCAAAAAACGTCACTATTGTTTTCGGCCGCCGCGATAACGTTAACTCTGATGGCGTCATCGGCATCAGCGGCAACGCCAACCGCCGCAGAAAATGAAGCTACGTCGACCGTTAAACAAGAAATTACAGAAGGCATTAACCGTTACCTTTATTCAATAGATAAGGCAGACCCAACGTTAGGCAAGCAGCTCTTTTATGTTTCACCAGAAACCAGTTTTATTCATCCACGCGGTCACGAACGCGGATGGTCGCAGATCGCTGAAAATTTTTATGGCACCACTATGGGTAAAACCTTCAGCAAACGCACATTAAAACTGGACGCTCCCCCGGCTATTCATGTGTATGGCAATGCCGCCGTTGCAGAGTTCGACTGGCATTTTACCGCGGTACGCCGTGATAATGGGCAGACTCAACACACGACAGGCCGCGAAAGCCAGGTGTGGGCGAAGATACCAAACACAGGATGGCGAATCGTTCATGTCCACTACTCCGGTCCAGCCAAAACCGGCGTTGGAGAAGGCTATTAAGCTTTGCTCTTCAGGTTATGGCGCAGATGAACATTCTGCGCCAGTTAAGACGATCTCAGGTCAGTTGATAGCGCTTATCCGGTATCCGTTTTGCCGGAATATCCCTTTCATCATTCATTTGCAGTAAATCGATTTCTATCGCATTGCATATCGCATCCAGCGGTAAATCATTATTTTCAGTACCGAACGGATCTTCCAACTCTTCCGCCAACGCATCCAGCGCGATAAACGTATAAGAAATAAGCACCGAAATAAACGGTGTCATATAGTGCAGATCAACCACCAGTGCAAATGGCAACATAATGCAGAAAAGATAAACCGTACGATGCAAAATTAACGTATAGGCAAAAGGCACCGGCGTGTTGGCGATGCGTTCACAGCCGGCCAACACTGACGACATATCATTTAAACGGTTGTTGAGGCTATGAAATAAAATATCGGAAAGCTTTCCGCTGCGGCGGCGAATCGCCAGCCACTCTCCCATCAGCAATAAGATACGATTAGCGGGCGAATGGGAAGCGACAACTTTCTGTAACGCCTCCTGGTCAAGATAGTTTCCCAGAACTTGCGTTTGAAGCTGTCGACGCAATGTCATACGCAAACAGTGGGCAAAAGCGATTTGTAACCGAACAAAATCCTCGATACCGCGTTCATCAGGCAAGGTTGTTTTCACCTCTCGCAGTATTGAGCGTGAAGCGATCATCAACTGCCCCCACAAATGTCGGGCTTCGACGTAACGCGCATAACAGGCATTATTGCGAAACCCCAGAAAAATGGCGATAGCGACGCCCAGTATGCTAAACGGCGCAAGGGTAAACTTAATACCCAGCATTGTGTACCAGGGCAGCATGATAATAACGGCGATAGAAAGAAGAAAGTTAAGGAGCAGTCGTGAAAAGATTTTAGATAACACGGAACCATGCCAGACAAATATCAGGCGAATCCAGTGCTGTTGTGGTCTAACGATCATGATTATCTTCAGCAGGTAAAAAAGCACTGTCATTAAACGTGATCCAGATCAAGGTTGCAAGCTTCTGGTGATACACGGCTCCCCTGCCCTGTAGAACATTTTTTTGCACAGTGCTGACAGGCGTTGAAAAAAAACAACTATATGTATGTTGTAACTAAAAAGACACTTCAGCACATGAGATATATGACGGTCAACGGCTGCTATCAGTGGTATAGGGTGATTTATCAGGGAAAGCGTCAGCAACGACGCGCTGCTCTACCGCTGATTCATTTGTATGACCAGCCAGTAATGGATAACGCTGACAATATACTGTTGCTGCGCTTCGCTCAGCGGTTCTCCCTGAGGAATCTGGTGCCATTTCGCCAGGCACCCGCGGCAGCAGGTTGCCGTCGCATGTTGCGCGATAAATACCGGATGGCCCCGCATCGGCGTTTGCTTACCATCATTCGCCGGGTGAACTGGCGCCAGTCGCTGGGCGATAAAATCGGCGGCGTGTTTATCAATCACCTCCGCGCCTTTATCCCAGCAATATTGTCTTTCTTTTATCCCGAGACGAAAACGCGAACGAAATGTCGATCGCGCCAGGCGGGCAAAGAGCGGTTCAAGCGCATTCATCAATATACCGAACGTCCTAACGTTTGTGTTAATTGCTCAAGCGCGGCGATACCTGCCAGAGAGTTTCCCGCAGGATCCAGCTCCGGACTCCAGACGGCAATCGCCATTTCATGCGGCACTATGGCGACAATACCGCCGCCCACGCCGGATTTAGCGGGCAATCCCACCCGCCAGGCAAACTCTCCGGCATTCTGATACATACCGCTGGTCGCCATTAGCGCATTAATCTGCCGGGCCTGCATGGGGGTAACTACCGGCTCGTCGAGATGAAACGCCTCGCCCTGATTCGCCAGAAAGACAAACGTCCTCGCCAGTTCCATGCAGCTCATTTTCAACGCACAGTAGTGAAAGTAATTTTGCAACACGGTAGGCACATCATGATGAAAATTACCGAATGATTTCATCAGCCAGGCAATAGCGGCGTTACGGGCGGAATGCTCAAATTCAGAGCGCGCGACCGTAGCGTCATACGTAATATCCGATACGCCGCAAAGCGCGCGCACAACTTCCAGCATCCGCTGACGCGGCGCGCTAAGCCGCCCTTGCAACATGTCGCATACCACCAGCGCGCCCGCATTAATAAATGGATTACGCGGGATGCCTTGTTCCATCTCTAACTGAACCAACGAATTGAACGGCGAGCCGGAAGGATCTTTTCCGACGCGCTGCCAGATCTCCTCTTCCGGATAATGACGCATCGCCACCACCAGACTGAGCACTTTCGAAATAGACTGAATAGAGAAGCGTTCGTGCGCATCGCCCGCCTGATAATGCTGCCCGTCCACGGTACAAATCGCTATCCCCAGCTTTGAACCCTCGACGGACGCTAATGCCGGAATATAGTCAGCGACTTTGCCCTGGCCAATGAGGGGGCGAACGCGCTGTAAAATCGTCTCTAAAATTGCATTATCCATGGCCCTGGCCACAACATGCTCCTTGCTCGCAGGTCTGAAAAGGCCTGCGAGTATAGCAGAGGGCGCCACGCGACGTCAGGGCGATTAGACGCGGTTCTTCCAGACGGTCTGCACATTACAAAATTCGTGTAAACCAAAGTGCGAAAGCTCGCGACCGAAGCCGCTTTTCTTCACCCCGCCGAATGCCACACGCGCATCGCTGGCGCTGTACCCATTAATGAATACCCCGCCGCACTCAAGACGCGCCGCCATCTCCTCGGCCAGCGTATCGTCGGCGGTAAAGATCGTCGCCGACAGGCCAAACTCACTGTCATTCGCCAGCGCGAGGGCGTGCGCCGCATCTTTTGCAACGGTAATGGCGGCAACAGGCCCAAAAAGTTCCTGACGAAATGCCGTCATGTCAGGTGTGACATCCGCCAGAACGGTCGCGGCATAATAGTTGCCCTCCCCGGCGATTTTCTCCCCGCCCAACAGTAACCGTGCGCCTTCGGCGACGGAAGCCTGCACCTGTTGATGGAGTTCATCACGCAAATCAGAGCGCGCCATCGGCCCCAGGTCATTCTCTTCAACCAGAGGATCACCCATCTTTAATGCTGCGGCAGCCGCCACAAAACGATCGGTAAACGCCTGCGCAATGCCCTCTTCGACAATAAAACGTTTGGCGGCGGCGCAGACTTGTCCGGTGTTTTGATAGCGTCCTGCAACCGCGGCTTTTACCGCCAGTTCGAGATCGGCATCATTGAGTACAATAAACGGATCCGAGCCACCCAGTTCCAGTACGCACTTTTTCAGCGCCGCCCCAGCCTGAGCACCAATCGCCGCGCCGGCGCGCACGCTACCGGTCACCGTCACCGCCGCGATTCGCGGATCGTTAATCATCTGACTCACGCCCTCATTATTGGCGTTCACCCATCCATAGACGCCAGCAGGAGTACCGGCTTCCGTCAAGATTCGGGCTATCATCTGCGCGCAACCCGTGACATTGGGCGCATGTTTTAACAAGTAGCTATTCCCCGCCAACAGTATCGGCACTGCCCCGCGTAACACCTGCCATAAAGGAAAATTCCACGGCATTATCGCCAGAATGACGCCCAGCGGACGGTATTCAATCACCGCCTGCTGATTTTCTACCAGCGTAGGCTCAGGATTCAGCATTGCCGGGCCATGTTCCGCATACCAGTCGCATAACGCGGCGGATTTCGTCACTTCCGCACGCGCCTGCTTTATGGGTTTACCCATTTCACGCGTAATACATTGCGCCATCTCTTCTGCATGAGCGCGAAGCGCCTGACCAATATCGCGTAATGTTTGCGCCCGTTGCGCTACCGATGTCATTTTCCACTTTTTAAAACCGCTCGCCGCCAGACTCAGCGCATGTTCAATCTCTTGCGCGTTAGCCCAGGGCATTGCCGCCAGCGTCTGGCCGGTCGCAGGATTCACGGATAACGCCTGTGTTGCAGTCATCATGGTCATGTTCTTTCTCTCGTTATCAGGGGAGTTGTACCATCATGACGCCCTTTACCGTTTCTGAAAAATGAATAATATTAACCAGACTATTCACGAATTGAGAAAACCATGGACCTGACGCAACTGGAAATGTTTAACGCTGTCGCTCTGACGGGCAGCATTACGCAGGCGGCGGCAAAAGTACACCGCGTTCCGTCCAACCTGACCACGCGTATACGTCAGCTTGAAGCCGACCTGGGCGTCTCTCTGTTTATTCGCGAAAAACAGCGACTCAGGCTGTCACCAGCCGGGCATAACTTTTTACGTTACAGCCAGCAGATCCTGGCGCTGGTCGATGAAGCCCGCATGGTGGTTGCCGGAGAGGAACCGCAAGGACTGTTTTCACTCGGCGCGTTAGAAAGTACTGCCGCCGTACGTATCCCCGCGCTGCTGGCGGGTTATAACCAGCGTTACCCTAAAATTCAGTTCGCGTTAACGACCGGTCCTTCCGGCGCCATGCTGGATGGCGTGCTCGAAGGAAAGCTGAACGCCGCCTTTATTGATGGCCCGCTAATGCATCCGGGGCTGGAAGGTATACCGGCTTACCAGGAAGAGATGATGATCGTCGCGCCACACGGCCATTCCGTCGTTTCGCGGGCCAGCGAGGTGAATGGTTGCAACATCTATGCTTTTCGCGCCAACTGTTCTTACCGACGGCATTTCGAAAGCTGGTTTCATGCCGATGGCGCGACCCCCGGTACGATTCACGAAATGGAGTCATATCATGGAATGTTGGCGTGCGTAATTGCCGGCGCAGGTATTGCGCTGATGCCAGCAAGTATGCTCAACAGTATGCCAGGACATCATCAGGTGGAGGCCTGGCCGTTGGCGGAGAAGTGGCGCTGGCTTAGCACCTGGCTAATGTGGCGGCGCGGGGCGATGACGCGCCAGCTTGAGGCCTTTATCGAGTTACTTAACGCCCAACTGGCGAGCGTCGACTGAAGACGAAACGGCCTGCGAAGTAAATGAGAAGCAGGTCACAAAATGATTGTCTTTTCGCCAGTAAACGTTTTAAGATCGCGGTCTCACCTTCTCGCAACTAACCCGAAATATTTTTATGACAATCAATCCAGTTTCCCGCAAGGTCGCGTGGCTACGGGTAGTTACGCTTGCTATTGCCGCTTTTATTTTCAATACCACAGAATTTGTGCCGGTTGGTTTGCTATCAGACATTGCTGAAAGCTTTCATATGCAAACCGCGCAGGTCGGCATCATGCTAACCATTTACGCCTGGGTAGTTGCCGTCATGTCGCTGCCTTTTATGCTTCTTACCAGTCAAATGGAGCGCCGTAAGCTACTAATTTGTCTGTTTGTTTTGTTTATTGCCAGCCATGTGCTCTCCTTTCTGGCATGGAACTTTACCGTGCTGGTCATTAGCCGTATTGGTATCGCTTTCGCCCACGCTATTTTCTGGTCGATAACCGCCTCGCTGGCGATCCGCCTGGCCCCTGCCGGGAAACGCGCGCAGGCATTAAGTCTGATAGCGACCGGCACCGCGTTGGCCATGGTGCTTGGGCTGCCGATAGGTCGCGTTGTTGGTCAGTATTTTGGCTGGCGCACCACCTTTTTTGCCATCGGCATGGGCGCATTAATTACGCTGCTATGTCTGATTAAGCTTCTACCGAAATTGCCGAGCGAGCATTCCGGCTCACTAAAAAGTTTACCTTTGCTATTCCGGCGCCCGGCGCTGATGAGCCTCTATGTACTGACCGTCGTTGTGGTGACTGCGCATTACACCGCTTATAGCTATATTGAACCGTTCGTTCAGAATGTCGCCGGGCTCAGTGCGAATTTTGCTACCGTCCTGTTACTGATCCTCGGCGGCGCCGGGATCATCGGCAGCCTTGTGTTTGGTAAACTGGGTAATCGCCATGCCTCGTCGCTCGTCAGTATCGCTATTGCCCTGCTGGTTATCTGTCTGCTTCTGCTGCTGCCTGCGGCGAATAGCGAAGCGCATCTGGCCATACTGAGCATTTTCTGGGGCATCGCGATTATGGTGATAGGGCTCGGTATGCAGGTGAAAGTACTGGCGCTGGCCCCGGACGCGACCGATGTCGCAATGGCGCTATTTTCAGGCATCTTTAATATTGGTATTGGCGCTGGCGCGCTGGTAGGCAATCAGGTGAGTTTGCACTGGTCAATGTCGGCCATCGGCTATATTGGCGCCATACCCGCCTGTGCCGCGCTGGTATGGGCTGTGCTCATATTCCGCAAATGGCCAGTGACGCTGGAAGAACAACCGCATTAAGACATTCGTCTGCCGGGAACAGGTTTCCGGCAGACGAAAATGCGCCTTAGTGGTACGTTTTAATAATTTCCAACACGCCGTTGATAATAAATTGCACGCCCATACACACCAGCAGGAATCCCATTAAGCGGGAGATCGCTTCAATCCCCCCTTTACCCACCAGCCGCATAATAGCGCCAGAACTGCGTAAACATCCCCACAGGATCACCGCCACGGCAAGAAAAATAATCGGCGGCGCGACCATAATGACCCAGTCGGGAAACTCGCCGCCATGACGCACCGTGGAAGCGGAACTGATGATCATTGCGATGGTCCCCGGTCCTGCGGTGCTTGGCATAGCCAGTGGAACAAACGCAATATTGGCCGTCGGTTCGTCTGCCAGCTCCTCCGATTTGCTTTTCGCTTCCGGCGACTCATGCGCCTTCTGCTGCGGGAAAAGCATTCTGAAGCCGATAAACGCCACGATTAACCCCCCGGCGATCCGTAGCCCTGGAATCGAAATACCGAAGGTGTTCATGACTAACTGCCCGGCATAGTACGCCACCATCATAATAGCGAAGACATAAACCGAAGCCATATAGGACTGCCGGTTGCGTTCCGCACTATTCATATTGCCCGCAAGGCCAAGAAACAGCGCCACGGTGGTTAGCGGATTGGCTAACGGGAGCAGTACGACCAGCCCCAATCCAATCGCTTTAAACAAATCCATCATAATACTATCTCTTACCCATCAGCGTTTCATGAACCGGAAGTATAAAGTGAAATTGCCCAGGCGCGCCATTTCGCCAGTGTGCAAATTAATATCCTCTACAACATATAACCTGTAATTATCAATTAGTTACAAGTTATCACAACACAATACTCCGGACGCCTTTTAGCAAATCGTGGCATCGGTCAATTCATTTAGTTGACTTATACTTGCCTAGGCAATAGTATCTGACGAAATTAATTACTTGCCGGGGCAACCATTTTGAAAAGCACCAGTGATCTGTTCAATGAAATCATTCCGCTGGGTCGCTTGATCTACATGGTAAATCAAAAAAAAGATCGCCTGTTAAATAACTATTTATCCCCGCTGGATATCACCGCAACACAGTTTAAAGTGCTGTGCTCGATACGCTGCGCGGGATGTATTACCCCGGTTGAACTTAAAAAAGTGCTGTCTGTCGATCTCGGCGCATTGACGCGGATGCTCGATCGCCTGCTGTGCAAAGGCTGGATCGAAAGACTGCCGAATCCTAATGACAAACGCGGCGTACTGGTGAAGCTAACGCCGGACGGCGCGGCAATTTGTGAGCAATGTCATCAACGACCAGGGCAAGACCTGCATCAGGAATTAACAAAAAACTTAACGGCGGACGAAGTGGCAACGCTTGAGTATTTGCTCAAGAAAATTCTGCCGTAGACAAAAAAGAGGTATGACGATGTCCAGACGCAACACTGACGCTATTACTATTCATAGCATTTTGGACTGGATCGAGGATAACCTGGAGTCGCCGCTCTCACTGGAAAAAGTGTCTGAGCGTTCAGGATATTCCAAATGGCACCTGCAACGGATGTTTAAAAAAGAGACCGGTCATTCATTAGGCCAATACATCCGCAGCCGTAAAATGACGGAAATCGCGCAAAAATTAAAAGAGAGCAACGAGCCCATTCTCTATCTGGCGGAACGCTATGGCTTTGAGTCACAGCAAACATTGACCCGGACGTTCAAAAACTATTTTGATGTGCCGCCACACAAATACCGGATCACCAATATGCATGGCGAATCACGGTATATGCTGCCGCTGAACCATGGCAACTACTAGTTTGTTTATGCGCCACGCGAAGAGCACCATGAAAATGCTGTTTCCCGCCCTGCCGGGTCTGTTACTTATCGCCTCCGGATATGGCATTGCAGAACAAACTTTGTTACCTGTGGCGCAAAATAGCCGCGATGTGATGCTGCTGCCCTGTGTGGGCGATCCGCCAAATGACCTTCACCCCGTGAGCGTGAACAGCGATAAGTCAGATGAATTAGGCGTGCCCTATTATAACGACCAACACCTTTAACCTCTTTGCCCCGTTTTGCGGGGCATTTTTTTAGTACCGTCTGGCTATACGAGTTCGTCGCTATTACCTCGCGGCATAGTCTGAAATTAGCGTTTGTCTTCTTAGTAACATAATGCCTCATCCCCTGACGCGCGCAGTACGGCGCACACGAAATCCAAACACATTGATATAGAGTCCAGCCATAATCAGTACTGCGCCCGCAAGCTGCATCCCGGTCAACGTTTCCCCGAGTAACACCGCAGCGCTCGCCAGCCCGACTACCGGCACCAGCAATGATAACGGCGCCACGCGCCAGGTCTCATAGCGCCCCAGTAACGTGCCCCAGATGCCGTAGCCAAGTATAGTGGCGACAAAAGCCAGATAAAGCAGCGACAATATCGTCGTCATATCGATGGTAATAAGGCTTTGCGTAATGTGATCCGCCCCCTCCAGTAGCAGCGATGACAGCAGGAACGGCAGGATCGGGATCAGCGCGCTCCAGACCACCAGCGACATCACCGCCGGGCGCGGACTATGTTGCATAATTTTTTTATTAAAGATATTGCCGCAGGCCCAGCTAAATGCCGCCGCCAGAGTCAGCATAAATCCCGACATCGCTATATGTTGTCCGTTGAGACTGGCTTCAATCAATACCAGAACACCTATAATCGCCAGGGCGATTCCCGCCAACTGCTTACGTTGTAACCGCTCGCTAAAAACAAACGCCCCCAAAGCCATGGTAAAAAAGGCCTGCGCCTGTAATACCAACGACGCCAGTCCTGCGGGCATACCAAACTTTATCGCGCAAAAGAGAAAGGCGAACTGCCCAAAGCTTATCGTCAGCCCATAGCCCAGCAACAGCGTAAGCGGGACTTTAGGCCGGGCGACAAAGAAAATTGCCGGAAACGCCACCAGTAAAAATCGTAATCCTGCCAGCAATAATGGCGGCATATGGTGCAGGCCTACTTTGATGACAACAAAATTGAGCCCCCATACGACAACCACCAGTAACGCCAAAAAACCGTCTTTACGCGACATCATCGGCCCCTGTCATTATTAAAATTTTGTAAAAAGGTAAGTTATCGGAAATCAGTGCGCCATAACAGGACTTTTCTTTTTACCGTGAGCATGGCATTGAACAACACACGATGGGCAAAATCCTGCGTTATGGTATGTTAAGACTACGCTATAGCGTATAGACATCATGCTTTTGCGGGCACGGTAGATTAAAACGTCCCGATACGTAACCTCCATTTCAGGCAGGAAAAATGAATCCAGGATTGAGACGTTCGACGTTGGCTCTACTCGCCTCATCGCTGTTATTGACAATTGGACGCGGCGCCACGCTCCCCTTTATGACCATCTATCTTAACCGTCAGTACGGTTTAGGCGTGGATCTGATTGGCTACGCGCTGACCAGCGCGTTAACGATTGGCGTCATTTTTAGTCTTGGCTTTGGGATTCTGGCGGACAAGTTTGATAAAAAGCGCTACATGTTACTCGCGATTATCGCCTTCGCCTGCGGATTTATCGCCATCCCAATGGTGCATAATGTCGTACTGGTTGTCCTGCTTTTTGCGCTTATTAACTGCGCCTATTCGGTTTTTTCTACCGTCCTGAAGGCCTGGTTCGCCGATAATCTCACCGCGACAACAAAAACACGGATTTTTTCGCTCAACTATACCGTACTCAATATCGGCTGGACGGTTGGCCCGCCGCTCGGCACGCTGCTGGTGATGCAAAGCATCAATTTACCCTTCTGGCTTGCCGCTATCTGTTCCGCATTTCCGCTGGTCTTTATTCAGGTATGGGTGACACGTTCGGTTGCCGCCAGCGAGGGGAAAAATGCCACTATCTGGTCTCCCTCCGTTCTGCTGCGCGACAAAGCATTATTGTGGTTTACGCTTTCGGCATTTCTGGCCTCCTTTGTGGGGGGCGCCTTTGCGTCCTGTATTTCACAGTACGTTATGGTCGTTGCCGATAGCGGCTTCGCGGAAAAAGTGGTAGCCGTCGTCCTGCCGGTTAATGCGGTTATTGTGGTCAGTTTGCAATACGCCGTGGGCCGTCGACTTACCGCCGTCAATATTCGACCAATGATGACGACCGGCACCGTCTTTTTTATCGCTGGGCTCATCGGATTTATTTTTTCAGGCGACAATCTGTTTTTTTGGGGGCTTTCAGCGGCAGTATTCACGATTGGCGAAATTATTTATGCCCCCGGCGAATATATGTTAATTGACAACATTGCGCCTGCCGGGATGAAAGCCAGCTATTTTTCAGCGCAATCGTTGGGCTGGCTGGGTGCGGCGGTAAACCCGCTGGCCAGCGGCGTCATCCTGACGACGCTTCCCGCCTGGTCGCTTTTCGTTGTCCTGATAATCGCCATTGTGTTCGCCTGGGCACTGATGTTAAAAGGAATGCGGATTACCCCTACGCAACAGGCTATCACCTGTTAATTATCTGCAGCCAGTCATGTGCGCTGTTTCTGGCGCACTGGGTTAACCCTATATATTGCAGGCTAATTATCTGCTGTCACTGCGATAATTCAGGAATATTCCTGGGCGCTGACGAAAATATTCTAATGCTTTACCCTTCCAGTAAAATAAATACGCAATCCAGACTTGCTTAAGTATAAATTAGTACTATAGTCTGTACGAGGTTTTTTAAAAAAGAGGATGCACGCTAAAATAAGGAGAAACGAGATGTTAGGCAGTATTAACCTTTTTATCGTTGTATTAGGAATTATTTTATTTTCCGGATTTCTGGCCGCCTGGTTCAGTCACAAATGGGATGATTAATGAACGGAGATAATCCCTCGCAGAGCCGGCCCCTTGCTGCATCGTTGCGCAAGGGGCCGCTTTTGTCTGGATGGCAGGCAAAAAAAAACCGCCGGTTCACCAGCGGTAAATGCTTGCATGGATAGATTTGTGTTTTGCTTATACGCTACCGGGCAAATTCTTGCGAGGATAACGGATCGCTAACGACTGTAGCACCGTCAATATCAATGAAGCTTAAACGATACGCAACCAGACCTGAATAAGACATTATGGGATCTTTTTGTCCCCCAGGCGCTTTTACAAGACCCATGGTATCAGGCCAGCCGCGTGCCTCGTATGGCTGACCTGGAGATTGCCGGTTAGCGCGCGTTATTTTTGCAGTCGGTTCACGCGAACAAGCGGTTCCTTCGCTTTCTTGTCCAGACTACCGTTAATGTTGATCATTTGATCCGGCTGAACTTCCCGCCCATCAAATACGGCGGAAGGAATTATCACGTTAATCTCGCCGGATTTATCACGAAATACATAGCGATCGTCGCCTTTATGATCAATAAGGTTGCCGCGCAGCGAAACGGTCGCGCCATCATGCAGGGTTTTTGCCTGTTCGATGGTCATTTTTTCTGCATCATCCGTACCGCGATAACCATCCTCAATAGCATGAGGCGGCGGCGGCGCCACGTCTTTTTTTAATCCCCCTTGATCATCCGCTAGCGCGTAAGGCATTATCAGCAAACTTAAAAATGCAGCCACCGGTAGTTTCATGCTCTCTCCTTAATAACGTCTATTTGACGTATTAAGTCTGGCCGCTATTTTTAGTTTTTACAAACATGAATTTACCCGCAGGATATTAAGCAATAAAATCAACCCATCCGGATTAATATGCAACCGATATCAGCGCCGGTGAGCACGAAAGCGTAACGGCGTAATAGTTAACTCGCCACATCGCTGAAGTCATATGCATCAACGTCTTGATAGCAATTCAGAATAATCGGCTTTATTTTTTGAGGATAATGGCCTTACGCATAATCAATGACAGTCATCGCCGCAGAAAAGTAAGCAAGTTATGCAACAGCGGGTTTGTTGGTAACTGGATAAAATAATCATTCACTGACAATGTCATAAAATAAATATGCCATACTTGAGAAGAACGAACATATTTCATTTGTCTCTGTAACGGAAAAATAAACGATGAGATTAGAACAGCACGATATTGTCACCCTTGATGAAGCCGAAACCATCGATAGCCTGACAAAAAAACTTGGTCATTTACTGGTTAACCAGAAACTCCGTCTGACCACTGCAGAATCCTGCACTGGCGGGAAACTGGCTTCAGCATTGTGCGCAGCAGAAGATACGCCCTCATTTTACGGTGTGGGTTATGTCACCTTTACTGATGAAGCCAAAGCAAAAATCTTGCGCGTACAACGCCACAGTCTTGCCGAACATACCGCCGTCAGCGAAGCGGTCGTTACTGAAATGGCACAGGGCGCTAAGGATCAGGCTGAGGTCAATATCAGCATAGCGATCAGCGGCTATGGCGGTCCGGAAGGCGGCGAAGATGGCACGCCGGCGGGCACCGTTTGGTTTGCCTGGAATATTAACAATACAACTTTTACAAGCCGACAACATTTCAACGGAGATTGTCAGGAAGTATTGGAAAAATGCGTACGCTTCGCCCTCGCTGAATTGCTTTTTCTGTTAACGAAGAAAGCATAAAAAATAATTTCATCTGACCGGTCAGAATAACTCCCGGTCAGAATAAAAAAATGCGAGCCTATGGCCCGCATCGTATGCGCAATATTTCAGAATATATTTACGAAATATCAGGAGTAAAATTAATTGCCGGATTTCCGTCCGCCACTGTGGCTATTCTGGCCACCTTTTTTACCCGCTTCAGATGCACGCTGTGGGTCGTTTTTAAAGTTCCCACCGCTATGCTGGCCGCCTTTACGACCTGCTTCTGAGGCTTTCTCTTTATCTTCTGCAAAATTACCGGAACCGCCGCGATGTTCTGCCATAATATAATCCTCATGATGATGTTGCGTTTTAAATATGATATGTCTTCTCATATCATGTGATACAGTTCTAAATCTAGTCGCCCTGTGCGCAGTGTCAAATTCATTTCTGCATTATTTACATAACGCCGATACATGGCGGAAAATATATTTTTTGAAAACATCAACAGCGAAGCGGTAATAAATCTTTGGCAATCAAGCCACCACGAAAAAATAAGTAGAAAAATCCGAATGCACGCCCTTGTTATATTCAGACAATTTAACCCCATAAATTTAACTGGCTGTCATCAGAAGTGCAGGATTCATTTTCAGGCGGTTGTTCGACAGTGCCGAACAACCGTATCAGCTTAGCGATCGAGCCCACGATATTGTAACATGGGGTCAATATGCGGTTCATGTCCACGCCAGGCTGAATAAAGCGTTTCTAAATCAGTACTATTCCCCCGGGAAAGGATAGCATCACGAAAACGCTGCCCGTTTTCACGCGTCAGGCCGCCCTGCTCTACAAACCATTGATAACCGTCATCCGCTAACATTTGCGTCCACAGGTAGGCGTAGTATCCCGCTGCGTAGCCGCCGCCGAAGATATGGGCAAAATAACTGCTGCGATAGCGGGGCGGCACTGCCGGTAAATCAAGATGCTCGGCGGCCAGCGCCTGCTGCTCGAACTCAGCGACAGACTGCTCTGCTACGCTCTCCTCCAGCATATGCCAGCGCATATCCAGCAATGCGGCGCCGAGCAATTCAGTCATATCGTAACCTTTATTAAATAAACTCGCCTTGCGCATTCTTTCCTGTAAATCAGCAGGCATTTTTTCACCGCTGTCGACATGACGCGCGTAGCGTTCGAACACACGCGGATGGCTCGCCCAATGCTCATTAATCTGGGAGGGAAACTCAACAAAGTCGCGGGGCGTATTGGTACCTGAAAGCGTGGCATAGCGTTGGACGGCAAACAAACCATGTAGCGTATGACCAAACTCATGGAAGAGCGTAATAACGTCGTCCCAAAGCAGTAATGCAGGCTGCCCATCAACCGGTTTCTGATAGTTACAAACATTGTATATAACGGGCCGGGTTTCGTTGAGTGTGGATTGCTCGACAAAATTCCCCATCCACGCGCCGCCGCTTTTCGAGTCCCGCGCGAAGAAGTCGCCATAAAATAACGCCATGCCGACACCATCGGAGTCGAAAATCTCCCACACCCGAACATCAGGGTGGTACACCGGAATGTCAAAACGCTCGACGAAGGTGATGCCGAATAGCTGGTTGGCGGTCCAGAAAACCCCCTCTTGTAACACCGTATTTAAGGCAAAATAGGGCTTCAGTTGCGCTTCATCTAACGCATATTTTTCCCGCCGTACCTGTTCGGCATAGAACATCCAGTCCCAGGCCTGAACGGTGTAGCCGCCCTGCTCACCATCAATGACGTTCTGAATTTCCGCCTGTTCATTGAGTACGCGCTGACGCGCTGGCGGCACAATGCCACGCATAAAGCTCAGTGCGGCTTGCGGCGTTTTCGCCATCTGATCGGCCATTTTCCATGCGGCATAATTGGGGAAACCCAGCAGTTTTGCCTGACAGCGACGAATCTCTACCAGACGCTGAACGATAGCGCGGGTATCGTGGGCATCTCCTTTTTCCGCCCGAGTCCATGACGCTGCGAATAAATTTTCGCGAGTCTGGCGATCGCGCAGTGTAGCAAGCGCAGGCTGTTGCGTCGTATTAAGGAGCGGAATGAACCAGCGCTCCTCCAGGCCTTTTTCACGCGCCGCTTCAGCAGCGACGGTCATTTCTTCCGGGCTTAATCCTGCCAGGCAATGCGCGTCATCGACCGCCAGCCCGCCCGCTTTACTTGCCGCCAGCAGACGCTGATTAAACTGACTCATTAAGGTCGCGGATTCAGTATTCAATACCTTCAGTCGCGCTTTATCCTCTTCGGCAAGCTGCGCACCTGCCAACACAAAACGCTGATGGATCACATCGACCAACCGTAGCGACTCATCATCCAGCCCCAGTGAGTGACGCTGTTGCCAGACGGCATCCACGCGAGCGAATAACGCGCTATTCAGATAAATATCGTTGGAGAGCGCCGCCAGCTCGGCAGAAAAGGCCTCATCCAACCGCTGGAGTTCATCGTTAGTGTGCGCGGCCGTCATCGCGAAAAAAACGCTGGTGACGCGTGACAGAAGCGCCCCGCTTTGCTCCAGCGCCAGAAGCGTATTCGTAAAATCAGGGGCCGCCGGATGATTGACGATGGCCTCGATTTTCACGCGTTTTTGCCGCACGCCCTCATCAAAAGCAGGACGATAATGGCAATCTTTGATCCGATCAAAACGCGGTGCCTGATAAGGCAACATACTCTGGTCTAACAAAGGATTCGTCGACATTTTTCACTCCTGAAAATAGGTTGATCATAAGAGTAAGCTTCCCCCTATGCTGACCGCAACCGTGTTAACCAGGATTACCCTTTCATAAACGCCGCGTGCTATGGTAATACAACACAAAAAGCGTTGAGGAACTGTGTGATGATCGTTTTAGTAACTGGAGCAACCGCAGGGTTTGGCGAGTGCATTGCACGCCGTTTTGTTGAGAATGGACATAAAGTCATTGCCACGGGACGTCGTCATGAACGCCTGCAAGCGTTAAAAGATGAGCTTGGCGAGAACGTATTGACCGCCCAACTGGACGTGCGCAACCGCGCGGCCATCGAAGAGATGATGGCCTCTCTGCCTGCGCAGTGGCGCGATATTGATGTGCTGGTCAATAACGCCGGTCTGGCGCTGGGTCTTGAACCGGCGCATAAAGCCAGCGTAGAAGACTGGGAAACTATGATCGATACTAATAATAAAGGCTTAATTTATATGACCCGCGCCGTGCTGCCAGGAATGGTCGAACGTAATCGCGGTCATATCATTAACATCGGTTCAACCGCCGGCAGTTGGCCTTATGCTGGTGGCAACGTCTATGGCGCGACGAAAGCCTTTGTGCGCCAGTTTAGCCTGAATTTGCGCACGGATTTACACGGCACGGCGGTTCGCGTGACCGACATTGAACCGGGTCTGGTTGGCGGTACCGAGTTTTCCAGCGTCCGTTTCAAAGGCGACGATGAGAAAGCGGGTAAAACCTACGAAAATACCACCGCGCTCACGCCAGAAGACATTACCGAAGCGGTATGGTGGGTGGCCACACTCCCCGCGCATGTGAATATTAATACCGTTGAAATGATGCCTGTTACCCAATCCTTCGCAGGGCTCAGCGTCCACCGTAGCTAAGGGGTTATACCCGGTCTGCGGGCCGGGTAATCCCTGGCAAACGTATCTGCAACCAGAAACATGATCGGTATAGACCACCACGGAAAAGTGGTAGAGTATCCGGGTCAACCGCCTAAAAAGTAAGAATGAATGACCGTCGAAACGCAGCTTAACCCTACACAGCCTGTCAACCAGCAAATTTACCGTATTCTTCGGCGTGATATCGTGCATTGTCTTATCCCGCCTGGCACGCCGCTATCAGAAAAAGAGGTCTCAACCCGTTTTAACGTTTCGCGTCAACCGGTGCGCGAGGCTTTTATAAAGCTGGCGGAAAATGGGTTGATTCAGATCCGCCCTCAGCGCGGTAGTTATGTGAATAAGATTTCGCTTTCTCAGGTACAGAATGGCTGTTTTGTACGGCAGGCGATCGAATGCGCGGTGGTCCGCCGTGCGGCGGCGATGATCACCGACAACCAGTGCTATCAGCTGGCGCAAAACCTGCACCTGCAACATATTGCCATCGAGCGCAAACAGATTGATGATTTTTTCCAGCTTGATGACGATTTCCACCAAAAGCTGGCGCAGATCGCCGATTGCCAGTTAGCGTGGGATACCATTGAAAATATCAAAGCGACAATCGACCGGGTTCGCTATATGAGTCTGGATCATGTTTCTCCGCCGGAGATGTTGTTGCGCCAGCACCATGATATTTTCTCCGCGCTGGAAAATCGTGACGGCAATGCGGTTGAGAGCGCAATGACCCAGCATTTGCAGGAAATTAGCGAATCCGTCCAGCTTATCCGTCAGGAAAACAGCGGCTGGTTTAGCGAAGACTAACCCCCTTTAACGTCGGGGTGAGACGCCTTCTCCGCTTTCTCACCCTGCACATTCCCGCCTAAAAAGCCGTGAGCTTGATCAAAAACAAAAAAAATTCGCAACGATAAGCGTATTTATATGTCGCCCGTCATGCGGGGAAACCTGCGGGCTTTGGCTGTAAGTTTGAAAGGAGAAAACACCATGATGACATACGATCGTAACCGTAACGCAATCACTACCGGTAGCCGGGTCATGATAAGCGGCACGGGTCATACCGGGATTATCAAAGCCATTGAGAGCGAAGGTCTGGATGCAGGTCAAATTCGCCGCGGCAAAACGGTGATTGTCGAAGGTTGTGAAGGTAAATTCGCGCCGGTCGAACTGATCCGTCTTGGCATGAACTGATACCACTGGCCGCTAAGAACCGCTCCGGCCTTCCCGGTAGCATAATGCTACCGGGTCTCTGTTGCGCTACTTCAACCGCTCGGCATATTCCGCCACGCTCGCTTTCGCGCCATATGTCAGTAAACTGTCATAGGCTTCTTGCACTTTTTGCGTAAACCGCGCCGCCTGCGGCAAATCGTTGCCGAAAATTTCAGCCATTCCCAGCAGCGCCTTAACACGACTTGCGCCTTCTTCACTGTTTGCCACGGCGCGCTGAATAACCGGCAATAGCGGATCGCTAATGTCGATCGCCTTGCCCTGCTCATCCACGCCGCCAACGTAACGCATCCACCCCGCCACGCCCAGTGCCAGCAAATCAAAATCGCTATGATTAGCAAGATGCCAGCGAACGGAGTCCAGCATACGCTGCGGAAGTTTCTGGCTACCATCCATCGCAATCTGCCAGGTACGATGACGCAGCGCCGGATTACGGTAACGCGCAATCAACTGATCGGCATAACGCTGTAAATCTACCCCCTGGACTTTCAGCGTTGGCGCCTGCTCGCGTAACATTAACGCCTGCGCGGTCAGACGATAGTTGTCGTCAGCCATGCAGTCATTAATATGCTGATAGCCGGCAAGATACCCCAGATAAGCCAGGAATGAATGACTGCCGTTAAGCATTCGCAGTTTCATCTCTTCAAACGGAACCACGTCGGCGACCAACGTCGCGCCCGCGTTTTCCCACTGCGGACGACCCGCCACAAACGTATCTTCTATCACCCACTGGCGAAACGGTTCACAGGCGACGCCCGCCGGATCGCGCACGCCGGTCAGTTGTTCGATTTTATCCAGCGTCTCCGGCGTGACCGCAGGGACAATCCGATCAACCATGGTTGACGGAAATGTCACGTTTTGCTCGATCCATATCGCCAGTTCCGCATCCACCTCCCGGGCGTAAGCCGTCACAACCTGACGCGTCACATGCCCATTTTCCGGCATGTTATCGCAGGACATCACGGTAAATGCCGGTAAGCCTGCGGCTTTACGACGCGCTAACGCTTCGACAATAATACCCGGTGCCGTTAGCGGTTGATGCGGATTTTGCAGGTCGGCGGCAATCATGGGATGCTCCAGCAGAAGTTGGCCCGTGGCTGGCGAATGACAATACCCTTTCTCGGTAATGGTCAGAGACACAATCGCTATTTGCGGTTCGCACATCGCCGCCAGCACACGTTCCAGACCATCAACCTGGACATGCAACGCCGCCTTGACGACGCCCACCACACGCGCCGTCCAGGCTTCCGCCGACATCTCCGCCACGGTATAGAGGTTATCCTGCTGCTTTAGATCGGCAATCTGCTGTTCGCCGCCAATAAGATTAACCTCATAATAGCCCCAGTCGCTATGCTGCTCCGCAGCCAGAATATCTGTATAAACCCCCTGATGCGCGCGATGAAACGCGCCAAAACCGAGATGGACCATCCGCGCCACCAGCGCCGCGCGATCGTAATCAGGAAGCGTCGCCTTTGCCGATAAAAGCCTGTTTTGCATTTTATAACCTCTATATTCTGAAAGCGGAACAGTCGCAGAGTAACGCCTGCCCTGGTACATTTGGATTTACGCTAATTAAACAAAAGTGACCGGGCAGCATGGCCGAAACCGCATTAGCGTTCCGGCCATACCGTCGACACGATTTAACTCGTCTGGGTTGCGGAGTGGCGTAACTTCTCTGCCGCTGTCGCTTCCGCCGCATCCTCAGGCAAGCTCAGATCGCGATCTCTGACCTCCGGCATCAACAACGCAGAAATCAGACCAATACACGAGTAGAGCACCAGCATAATTAAGATGGGCAGCCAGGAATCGGTCATGTTACAAAAGATCCCTGCGAGGACGGGGCCAAAACCGACCGCCACCAGCCCCCCTGCCTCTTTTGAAATCGCCATCCGGGTGAAGCGATTACGCGATCCGAAAATTTCCGCCATGGTGATGTTTTCCAGCGCAAATAATCCCAGCACGGCAAAGTTATGAATAACAATGAGCGCCGCCATAATTACGCCAGGGCTATACGTTTTATCTACCACAATAGACAGCATCGGCCAGGCGAGAATAATCGCGGAGATATTCAATATTATATACGGCAGCCGACGACCGTATTTATCGGACAACCACCCCAAGAGTGGGATAGTGATAAAACCAATTACGGAACTTATCATTAACGCATCGGTTGGGATAGATTTGTTAAATAATAACGTCTGAACTAAATATCCGGCAAGGAAGGTTTGAATAAGCCCCGAATTCCCAGCTTGTCCAAAACGTAAACCGGTGGCCAGCCAGAAAGATTTGCTGGTAAACATCGCGCCCAATGTATTTTCTGACGCAGGCGTTAACGCTGGCGATTTTTCGCCTTCGCTTACTTTTTCGAATACCGGACTTTCTTTCAGATTCATTCGCAGCCAGATCGCGAATATCATGACAACGACGCTCGCCAGGAAAGGAATACGCCATCCCCAGGCGATCAGCTGTTCGCGTTCAAGCGCAAAGAACATCACCGCCCAGATCGCCGTCGCGCTCAACGTACCGCAGTTGGTGCCCATAGCAACCAGCGAGGAAATAATGCCACGCTTTCCTTTCGGCGCATACTCGGCCAGCATGGTACCCGCGCCGGAAATTTCCGCCCCGGCGCCCAGCCCCTGTATAATTCGCAATGTCACCAGTAATACTGGCGCAAAAATGCCGATTTGCGCATACGTCGGCAGTACGCCAATCAGCGTGGTGCAGATCCCCATCATGGTGATGGTAATAAACAACACTTTTTTTCGTCCGATGCGGTCGCCCATTTTACCAAAAACAAAGGCGCCGATGATTCTGGCTATATAACCTGCACCATAGGTGCCCATTGCCAGGATAAGCGCCATCGCGGCAGACTGTTCCGGAAAAAATATCTCATGGAAGACCAGAGCCGCGCCTAGTGAATATAACTGAAAATCCATAAATTCAAGCGCGGTGCCTAACCAGCCAGATACGGCAGCGCGCACTAAATCCTGAGTCGATCGTTCATGCTTTATTTGTGTCATATAGGCAATCTCTAAGAGGTAAGATGCGTACCACTTACTCGCAATTATTTATATTATTTCGCAAACGTGAGTAAGACTTTGCAGCATTGACGCTGGTCTTTCTCGAAAAGCTCAATCGCGTCGGTGACATGTTGATAATCAAATGTATGCGTTATCAGCTTATCCGGATCAATAAGCCCTTTATTCAGCCAGTCAATCACGACCGGGAATTTATTGGCATTAAGACGCGATGAATAAATAGCCAGCTCTTTTCCGGTAATACCCTGCTGTACAATCTCACACGGGTCGCTGGAAAATCCCATCAGGACAATGCGTGCCGCAGGCGATGCAAGGGTAATCGCCTCTTGCAGGATAGCGGGATGACAGGCGGCATCGACAATCAAGGTCGGTTTTAGCGCCTTCTGCTGTAGAAATTCCGCCAGTGAATGTTGACCATTATTGAGGGTCCAGTCAGCGCCGCTCTGCTTCGCCATTGCTAAACGCTCTTCAATGCGATCAACGACTATGACCGTTTTAACCTGATAAACCCCCTTCAGCGCCTGTACGGTCGTCAGTCCCATCGGGCCTGCGCCATAGATAAGCGCCACGTCCTGCTCGGTCGGATTCACTTGCCCCGTCACATTTGCCGCAATGGTAAACGGCTCAACCATGACGGCGTGATGATCTGCGATGTTGTCCGGTATGCGATGAGCATTACGGGCCGGCGCCACCGCATACTCGCTGAAACCGCCGTCACGATGCACGCCCAGCACCACCAGCGAGGTACACACATTGGGTTTACCGACTGAACAAGGGTAACAATGCCCGCAACTGATCACCGGATCGACGGATACCCGTTCTCCTATCCGGTCGTGATTGACGTTGTCGCCTACCGCGTCGATGACACCGAAAAATTCATGGCCTATGACACGGGGATATTTTGCAAAGGGATTATGTCCCCGATAAATATGACTGTCGGAACCGCAGATACCCGCCAGTCTCACTTTAATACGAACTTCGCCCGGCGCAGGCTGCGGAAGCGCGCGCGTTTCGATGGTTAATGTATTCGGTTTTTCGATTACGATGCTTTTCATTTTTCGCTCCTTACCAGTTCCACAGTGTGCCGTCTTCCAGGCGGGCCACCGGCAAATAGGCTGGATCGTACGGATATTTCGCCGCCAGTTTTTCATCAAACTCAATGCCCAGTCCTGGCTTGTCGCCCGGATGCATATAGCCGCCCTCGAACGTCCAGTTATGCGGGAAAACCTCCAGCATTTGTTCGGAGTAGCCCATAAACTCCTGCACACCAAAGTTAGGCACCCACAGGTCGAAATGTAATGCCGCGGCCATACAAACCGGCGACAGATCGGACGGCCCATGCGAACCGGTACGCACCTGGTAGAGCGAGGCAAAATCGGCAATGCGGCGCATCCCGGTAATACCACCGGCATGGGTAAGCGTGGTGCGGATATAGTCAATCAATTGCTCTTCAATGAGCTGTTTGCAATCCCAGATACTGTTAAAGACTTCGCCTACCGCAATCGGCGTGACCGTATGCTGGCGGATGAGGCGGAAGCACGCCTGATTTTCAGCCGGCGTCGGGTCTTCCATCCAGAACAAACGATAGTCTTCAATACATTTGCCAAAGCGGGCAGCCTCAATAGGCGTCAACCGGTGATGCATATCGTGCAGAAGATGTTCATTAAAACCGAACGTATTACGCACGGCGTCAAACAGCTTTGGCGTAAAATCGAGATACCTTTCCGTTGACCACAATTGTTCTTCCGGCCACTGGCCTTTTGTCGCGGGCTCATAGGCCAGCCCCTTGCCTTTCGCCATGCCGTAGGTGGTTTTCATCCCCGGAACGCCGCACTGCACGCGGATTGCTTTGAACCCTTGCTCTTTATGACGCGCGTAGTCTTCCAGCACATCGTCGATGGTGTGGCCTGTGGTATGGCAATACACCATGACGCCTTCACGCGAAGCGCCGCCGAGTAACTGATACAACGGCATATTGGCGGCTTTGGCTTTAATATCCCATAGCGCCATATCAACCGCGGAAATGGCGGACATGGTGACAGGGCCACGGCGCCAGTACGCGCCTTTGTAGAAGAACTGCCAGATATCTTCGATGCGGCGAGCATCCCGCCCGATGAGCTGTGGGCACAGGTGATCGGTAAGGTACGAGGCCACCGGGAGCTCGCGTCCGTTCAGGGTGGCATCCCCCAGACCGGTGATCCCGTCTTCCGTGGTTATCTTTAAGGTGACGAAGTTACGCCCTGGACACGTAACAAAAACTTCAGCCCCTACAATCTTCATGTT
This sequence comes from Salmonella sp. 2018103, assembly GCF_026247685.1. Lineage (NCBI taxonomy): Bacteria > Pseudomonadati > Pseudomonadota > Gammaproteobacteria > Enterobacterales > Enterobacteriaceae > Salmonella > Salmonella sp. 2018103. The sequence goes on along the minus strand of NZ_CP111029.1, from coordinate 2,204,274 downwards.
TATTCCTTACATCGCATTATGGGATGCAGGAAATTTACCCAACTGAGCTACTACCATACAAGTATATTAATGTAAAAAACGCTGCCAGATCACAAAATGTTCTGGTCGCGCGGCAATGTTACGTACGTCCCCATCCGACGACGATAATCAGCATTCCACACAGCGCGATCAGCGCGCCGCACCAGTCATAAACCGTGAGCCGGACGCCATCGACAACACGTAACCACAGGAGCGCAGTACAGACATATACCCCACCGTAAGCCGCATAAACCCGCCCACTCGCCGCCGGATGCAAGGTCAAAAGCCAGACGAATAACGCAAGTGACGCGGCGGCGGGCAGAAGCCACCACACGCTGGCGCCGCGCTTAAGCCATAGCCAGGGAAGAAAACATCCAATGATTTCACAGAGGGCGGTGACAAAGAAAAGCAGAGTCGTCTTTAGCATGAGATTCATTTGGTTACGAAATGATAAGTGATAATACAACAGAATATCGTTACGGTTATCCGGCCATTCTTGTGTATATGCCAGGCATAAGGATTGGTGTAGAATTTACAGGTGGTTTACCGCTTTTTCCCCTCTAATGAAAGGATGTTGTGATGAACAATACGCTGAGCAAACGCCTGTGCCTGACGGCAATGCTTACGTTGGCGGCCGTTGTATATACTACTTCCGCATTCGCTGAAACCAGTAAACTGGTGATTGAATCGGGAGATAGCGCACAAAGTCGTCAGGAAGCGGCGATGGAAAAGGAACAATGGAACGACACTCGCAGTCTGCGTCAGAAAGTGAATACCCGCGCAGAAAAAGAGTGGGACAAAGCCGATGCCGCCTTTGATAACCGCGATAAATGCGAGCAAAGCGCCAACATCAACGCCTATTGGGAGCCCAATACGCTGCGGTGTCTGGATCGTCGTACAGGTCGCGTTATTACGCCCTAATGCAGGATAACTAAAAGGAAGTGTAAGGATACAGTATGACAAGTGACTACAAGGTCAGACTGCGCCCGCTTGAGCGTGAAGATTTACGATTTGTCCACCAGCTTGATAATAATGCCAGCGTTATGCGTTACTGGTTTGAAGAGCCGTATGAGGCTTTTGTCGAACTGTCGGATCTCTACGACAAACACATCCACGACCAAAGCGAACGGCGCTTTGTCGTCGAATGCGATGGTGAAAACGCTGGGCTGGTAGAACTGGTGGAAATTAACCATGTGCATCGGCGGGCGGAATTTCAGATTATTATTTCGCCGGAGTACCAGGGAAAAGGCCTGGCGTCACGCGCGGCCAAACTGGCGATGGATTACGGATTTACCGTACTCAATCTCTATAAATTGTATTTGATCGTCGATAAAGAGAATGAAAAAGCGATTCACATCTACCGTAAACTCGGGTTTAGAGTAGAAGGCGAGCTGATTCATGAGTTCTTCATTAACGGCGAATACCGTAACACCATCCGCATGTGTATCTTCCAGCAGCAGTATCTGGATGAACATAAAACGTCCGGTTCTACGCTCCTGAAACCCACCGCGCAGTAAACGTGGCGCAGTAGTCACGGAGAGTCGCACCGCGCCCGGTTTAGTAGTAATCGATACGATTTTTAATGGTGTAATGGTGGGACACTGCCGGCTTAACGCTCTCATCGACGATAACAAGCCGGCAGTCAACAGGGTTCGCGTACGCATCATATTCGCAGCTCTGTGTGACATTGCCAACCTGTCGATCATCCACCCGGCTGACTGCCGTATAGTCCAGCTTTTTACGCGGGTCCGCGGAGGGTTTTGCCGTCACAGAGAGCGTATTCTGCGAGTTTATGGTTGTCTTACCTAACGGATAGCCTTCGCTATCATAGCGGTACTCGACTTTCATCTCTTTGCCCGTCGCCGATACCACAAAACCGTTGTCGTCCGTTTCCCAGGTCACGCCCGCCGAAGGCAACGCCGCCAGCTGGCACTTCCCCTGTAACTGCACCTTTTTTTCCAGCGTCTGAGCATCCCGGTAATAATTGGCATCCAGCACGAGCGCCAGCCCCGTATTATTCTCCAGATCGTGTAACTCAAGCGTATCAAAACAGCCTTCCTGTGAAAGCGTACCGGTGACCTGCTTCGCCACTTCGCCATTCTCACTCATCAATGTCTGGCTGAAATCCTTTACCGGACCACGTAATGGATCAAAATCAAATTCGTTCGAAAAACTGGCCATTTCCGGCGTAAAAGACTCAAGGGATTTCGGGTTATCACAACCTGCCAGTATCATGCACAATAACGTCAGTAAAAGGGGTTTCTTCACGCGTGTCACCAGGATGAAAAGATATTTATCATCATATTAGCAAATACAGTTATTTACACGAAAAATGCTAAGCTTAGAACATCGTCATTAATCACAGGAGTTCATGATGAAAATCGCAACTGCAATAGCCGCTCTGGCGTTAGTCAGCGCCCCCTCGCTGGTGATGGCGGCACCGGGATCGTGCGAGAGAGTAAAAAGCGATATTGAACAACGTATCATCAATAACGGCGTGCCGGCGGATAATTTTACGCTCACTATCGTTCCTAACGACCAGGCCGATCAGCCCGACTCACAGGTGGTGGGCCATTGCGCGAACGACACGCATAAAATTCTTTATACCCGCACCAGCAGCGGCAATGCGCCAGCCAATACCTCTCCCGCTCAGGACGGTTCATCCGCCGAACCGCAATAATCTCCTCCTGCCCTCCGGGTCCGGAGGGTAACGCTCTTTGACATGGATTAATAATCCTTACTCCCAAAGGGGTAAACTCATTACATCATTAGCATGTTAATAATTTCGTTATAGTTATCAATATATAGCGAAATAATAACGACAATGGAGTGAGTGATGCCCGGAGAAAAGCAACAAACAGGCGTTAGCCGCAGGACGTTAGTGAAATCAGCGGCGCTTGGCTCACTGGCGCTGGCTGCCGGAGGCGTATCTTTACCGTTTGGGATGCGTACCGCGGCCGCGGCGGTGCAGCAGGCCATGCGCAACGAAGAAGATAAAATCGTCTGGGGCGCCTGTTCGGTCAACTGCGGCAGTCGCTGCGCCCTGCGTTTGCATGTAAAAGATAATGAAGTCTGGTGGGTTGAAACTGATAACACTGGCGACGATGTCTACGGCAATCATCAGGTTCGCGCCTGTCTGCGGGGCCGTTCAATCCGTCGGCGCATTAACCATCCGGATCGCCTTAACTATCCCATGAAACGCGTTGGCCGCCGCGGCGAAGGCAAATTTGAACGCATTAGCTGGCAGGAAGCGCTGGACACCATTAGCGCCAGCCTGAAAAAGACCGTAGAGACCTACGGCAATGAAGCCGTCTATATCCACTATTCATCCGGCATCGTAGGCGGCAACATAACCCGCTCGTCGCCTGCCGCCTCGCCGGTGAAGCGTTTGATGAACTGCTACGGCGGTTCGTTGAATCAATACGGCTCATACAGTACCGCGCAAATTTCTTGCGCCATGCCCTACACCTATGGCTCCAACGACGGCAATAGCACGTCTGATATCGAAAACAGTAAACTGGTGGTCATGTTCGGCAATAATCCGGCTGAAACACGCATGAGCGGCGGCGGCATTACCTGGTTTCTGGAGCAAGCGCGTGAACGCTCAAATGCGCGCATGATCGTGATAGATCCGCGCTATACCGATACCGCTGCCGGACGTGAAGACGAGTGGATACCAATTCGCCCCGGCACCGATGCCGCGCTGGTGGCGGGAATTGCCTGGGTATTGATTAACGAAAATCTCGTTGACCAGCCTTTTCTCGACAACTATTGCATCGGCTACGATGAAAAGACCCTTCCGGCTGACGCGCCCCCCAATGGCCATTATAAGGCTTATATTTTGGGCCAGGGGGATGACGGTATCGCCAAAACGCCGCAGTGGGCATCGCATATTACCGGCATCCCCGCCGATCGGATTATCAAACTGGCGCGCGAGATAGGCAGCGTCAAGCCGGCCTACATCTGTCAGGGTTGGGGGCCGCAGCGTCAGGCGAACGGTGAACAAACCGCTCGCGCCATCGCCATGTTACCGATTCTGACCGGCAACGTCGGCATTCATGGCGGTAATAGCGGCGCACGCGAATCCACTTACACCATTACCATTGAACGTCTGCCGGTCCTGGAGAATCCTGTTAAAACCGCCATCTCCTGCTTTAGCTGGACGGACGCCATTGCGCGCGGTCCGGAAATGACCGCCCTGCGCGACGGCGTACGCGGCAAAGATAAACTGGATGTTCCGATCAAATTTCTATGGAACTACGCTGGCAACACCCTGATTAATCAGCATTCGGATATTAATAAAACCCATGAAATTCTTCAGGATGAAGCGAAATGCGAAATGATTGTGGTCATCGACAATTTTATGACCTCTTCCGCGAAGTACGCCGATATTTTACTGCCGGATCTCATGACCGTCGAACAGGAAGATATCATCCCCAATGATTACGCCGGCAATATGGGATATCTGATTTTTATCCAACCGGCGACGACGCCTAAGTTCGAGCGCAAGCCCATCTACTGGGTACTCAGCGAAATCGCCAGACGCCTCGGCGACGATGTGTATCAGCGGTTTACCGAAGGCCGAACACAGGCGCAATGGCTGCAATATCTGTACGCCAAAATGCAGGCAAGAGATCCGGCATTGCCCGCGTATGACGAGCTGAAAAAAATGGGCATCTATAAACGCAAAGATCCCAACGGCCATTTTGTCGCCTATAAAAAATTTCGTGAAGATCCGCAGGCCAATCCGTTAAAAACGCCGTCCGGCAAAATCGAAATCTACTCGAGCAAACTCGCTCACATCGCCAGTACCTGGGAGCTGGCGGAAGGCGACGTGATAAGCCCACTGCCGATTTATACCCCTACTTTTGAAGGATGGGACGATCCGAAACGGAACACCTTCCCGCTACAGCTGTTTGGCTTTCACTATAAATCCCGTACCCATTCAAGCTACGGCAATATTGATGTTCTGCAGGCCGCCTGTCGCCAGGAGGTGTGGATAAATCCGCTCGATGCGCAAAAACGCGGTATCGCGAATGGCGATAAGGTTCGCGTCTTTAACGATCGTGGAGAGGTGCGTCTACCCGCCAAAGTCACGCCGCGTATTCTGCCCGGCGTCAGCGCGATGGGTCAGGGCGCATGGCATAATGCGGATATGGCTGGCGATAAAATTGACCACGGCGCCTGCATCAATACGCTCACGACGCTGCGTCCTTCCCCCCTGGCAAAAGGGAATCCTCAACATACAAATCTGGTGGAAATCGAAAAAATCTAAGCCGCCTGCTCCGGGACGTTTTTACGCGCCCGGGGCTCCCCGTTTTGCGAACACAACAACATTTAAAACTCTTTTTTGGATAAGCATAGTGAGCTGTTATGAAAATCACCAACCCTGAGGCATTAATGGCGGCCAGTATCAGCCGACGAAGCCTGGTGAAAACCTCCGCTATCGGTAGCCTTGCGCTTGCCAGTAGCGCTTTCACCCTTCCGTTCTCCCGCATCGCCCACGCCGCAGCAGACCTCGCATCTGGCAATGTGGCAGAAAAAGCGGTCTGGAGTTCATGTACCGTTAACTGCGGCAGCCGCTGTCTGCTACGCCTGCACGTAAAAGATGACACCGTATATTGGGTTGAATCAGATACCACGGGCAACGATGAATATGGCAACCATCAGGTACGCGCCTGCCTGCGCGGTCGTTCCATTCGTCGCCGGATGAACCACCCCGATCGCCTGAAATATCCGATGAAACGCGTTGGTAAACGTGGAGAAGGCAAATTCGAACGTATCAGTTGGGATGAAGCGTTGGATACCATCGGCGATAACCTGAAACGTATCCTCAAGGACTACGGCAACGAAGCGGTACATGTGCTTTACGGTACCGGCGTGGACGGCGGCAATATCACCAATTCTAACGTACCGTATCGCCTGATGAACGCCTGCGGCGGCTATCTCAGCCGTTACGGTAGCTACAGCACCGCCCAAATCAGCGCGGCCATGAGCTATATGTTCGGCGGCAACGACGGCAACAGTCCGGATGATATCGCCAATACAAAACTGGTGGTGATGTTTGGCAATAACCCCGCGGAAACACGTATGAGCGGCGGCGGCGTGACATACTATGTCGAACAGGCGCGCGAACGCTCCAACGCCCGGATGATCGTCATTGACCCGCGTTATAACGACACTGCCGCCGGCCGCGAAGACGAGTGGCTGCCGATTCGCCCAGGTACCGATGGCGCGCTGGCGGCGGCAATCAGCTGGGTGCTGATTACCGAAGATCTTATTGATAAACCGTTTCTGGATAAATACTGCATCGGCTACGACGAAACCACTCTGCCCGCCTCGGCCCCGCGTAACGCGCACTATAAAGCCTATATTTTGGGTCAGGGCGAAGACGGTATTGCTAAAACGCCGCAATGGGCCGCGCAGATTACCAGTATTCCGGCGGAAAAAATCATTCAACTGGCGCGGGAAATCGGCTCGGCGAAACCGGCTTACATTTGCCAGGGCTGGGGACCGCAACGCCACTCTAACGGGGAGCAGACCGCACGCGCAATCGCCATGTTGTCTGTACTCACCGGTAACGTCGGCATAAATGGCGGTAATTCCGGCGTGCGCGAAGGCACCTGGGATCTGGGCGTCGAATGGTTTTCTATGCTGGAGAACCCGGTAAAAACCCAGATTTCGGTCTTTACCTGGACCGACGCTATCGATCATGGCGCGGAAATGACCGCCACACGCGACGGCGTGCGGGGAAAAGACAAGCTCGACGTGCCGATCAAATTTTTGTGGTGCTACGCCAGTAATACGCTGATCAATCAGCATGGCGATATCGCCCACACCCACGAGGTGCTTCAGGACGACAGTAAATGTGAAATGATCGTCGGCATCGAGCACTTTATGACCGCGTCGGCAAAATATTGCGACATTCTGCTGCCTGATTTAATGCCGACCGAGCAGGAAGATCTGATTTCCCACGAATCCGCAGGCAATATGGGCTATGTCATTCTTGGTCAGCCCGCCACCTCGCCGAAATTTGAAAGAAAGCCCATTTACTGGACGCTCAGTGAAGTGGCTAAACGGCTTGGTCCGGACGTATACCAGACCTTCACAGAAGGCCGCACGCAGCATGAGTGGGTCAAATACCTGCACGCAAAAACCAAAGCGCGTAACCCGGAAATGCCGGATTACGAAGAGATGAAACAGACAGGGATTTTCAAGAAAAAATGCCCGGAGGAGCACTACGTCGCTTTCCGCGCCTTCCGCGAAGACCCTGCCGCCAACCCACTGAAAACGCCGTCCGGTAAAATCGAAATCTATTCCGAGCGTCTGGCAACCCTCGCCAACACGTGGGAGCTGAAGAAAGATGAGATTATCCATCCTTTACCCGCCTATACGCCAGGCTTTGACGGTTGGGACGATCCGCTTCGTCAGCGCTACCCGCTACAGCTAACCGGCTTCCACTATAAAGCGCGTACCCACTCCAGCTACGGCAATATCGACGTCCTGCAACAGGCATGTCCGCAGGAGATCTGGATCAACCCGATTGATGCGCAAGCGCGCGGCATTCAGCACGGCGACACCGTGCGGGTCTTTAACCAGAACGGACAGATGCTCATTCCGGCAAAAGTCACGCCGCGCATATTGCCTGGCGTCACCGCTATCGGCCAGGGCGCCTGGTTAAATGCCGACATGTTTGGCGACAAAGTCGATCGCGGCGGCTCCATTAACATTCTGACGTCGCACCGGCCTTCCCCACTGGCGAAAGGTAATCCGTCACACAGTAATCTTGTTCAGGTTGAAAAGGCGTAAGGAGTAACCCATGACAACCCAGTATGGATTTTTTATTGATTCCAGCCGTTGCACCGGTTGCAAAACCTGCGAACTGGCCTGCAAGGACTACAAAGATTTGACCCCGGATGTCAGCTTCCGCCGCATTTATGAGTATGCGGGTGGCGACTGGCAGGAAGATAACGGCGTCTGGCACCAGAACGTCTTTGCCTACTATCTCTCCATCTCCTGTAACCACTGCGAAGACCCGGCCTGTACCAAAGTCTGCCCGAGCGGCGCGATGCACAAGCGCGATGACGGTTTTGTGGTGGTGAACGAAGAGGTCTGTATCGGCTGCCGCTACTGCCACATGGCCTGCCCGTACGGCGCGCCGCAGTACAACGCGGCCAAAGGTCATATGACCAAGTGCGACGGCTGTTATGATCGCGTCGCCGACGGCAAAAAGCCTATCTGCGTCGAATCCTGTCCGCTGCGGGCGCTGGACTTTGGTCCTATCGACGAACTGCGCAAAAAACACGGTGAGCTGGCTGCCGTCGCGCCGCTGCCGCGCGCGCATTTCACGAAGCCGAATATTGTGATTAAACCCAACGCCAACAGCCGCCCGACCGGGGACACTACCGGTTATCTGGCCAATCCGAAGGAGGTATAAGATGGGAAGTGGATGGCATGAATGGCCGTTGATGATCTTCACGGTCTTTGGTCAGTGCGTGGTCGGCGCGTTAATCGTTAGCGGACTGGGCTGGCTGACGGCAAAAGACGATACCATCGCCCGTCAGCGCATCGTGCGCAGCATGTTTTTTCTGTGGCTGGTGATGGGAGTGGGATTCCTCGCGTCGATTATGCATCTCGGCTCGCCGATGCGTGCGTTTAACTCGCTTAACCGCGTAGGCGCTTCCGCACTGAGTAATGAAATCGCCGCAGGATCGGTGTTCTTTGCCGTAGGCGGCATCTGGTGGCTGGTGGCGGTACTCGGTAAAATGCCCCCGGCGCTGGGTAAAGTGTGGCTACTGGTCAGTATGGCGCTCGGCGTTGCATTCATCTGGGCAATGACGCTCGTTTATCAGATAGATACCGTGCCAACCTGGTATAATGGCTACACCACGCTGGCCTTTTTCCTCACGGCATTCCTGTGCGGCCCGGTGTTTGCGGCGCTACTGCTACGCATCGCGCGCGTCCCATTTTGCAGCGTGACGTTTGCCAGTATTAGCGGCCTGGCGTTGGTGGTGTGCGTGGCGGTCATCGTACTACAAGGGCTGTCTCTCTCAACCATTCACAGTTCCGTGCAACAGGCCAGCCATCTCGCACCGGATTACGGTATGCTACAGGTCTGGCGCATTGTCTTGCTTGCTGCCGGATTAGGCTGCTGGCTATGTCCGCTAATCCGTCGCCGCGAACCGCATACCGTTGGCTTGCTGCTCGGTGTCGTGCTGGTGCTGGCAGGCGAAATTATTGGCCGCGGACTTTTTTATGGCCTGCATATGACCGTAGGTATGGCCGTCGCAGGTTAATTTATGCGTGCGGGGCGACCCGCACCTTTCGGGATTGTTTGAATGACCACTTTTTTACAACGTGATGATTTTGCAGTAACGGCGCGTGTTCTTGGCGCGTTGTTTTATTATTCGCCGGAAAGCCACGAAACCGCTCCTCTGGTTCAGGCGCTATTAACCGACGACTGGCAGGCGCAGTGGCCGCTTGATGCCGAGGCGCTTGCGCCTGTGGCGGCTATGTTTAAGACCCACAGCGAAGAGTCGTTGCCACAGGCCTGGCAGCGTCTGTTTATCGGCCCTTACGCTCTGCCGTCTCCGCCGTGGGGTTCCGTCTGGCTGGATCGTGAGAGCGTATTATTTGGCGATTCTACGCTGGCGCTACGTCAGTGGATGCGCGAAAACGGGATTCAGTTTGAAATGCAACAAAACGAGCCAGAAGATCATTTTGGGTCGCTGTTGCTGCTGGCGGCCTGGCTTGCCGAGAATGACCGTCATCATGAATGCGAACAACTCCTGGCCTGGCATCTGTTTCCGTGGTCGTCCCGCTTTCTGGACGTATTTATCGATCATGCCGGGCATCCGTTTTATCAGGCGTTGGGGCAACTGGCGCGTCTGACGCTGGCGCAATGGCAAGCTCAACTCATTATTCCCGTCGCTGTAAAACCGTTATTCCGTTAATCCCCACAAAAGGCAGGATTTTACCTGCCTTTTCTCCCATTGCGGCCTATTTTTATCTACAAAAAGTGACAGCGTCACACAACGCTTCTATTTTTAAGATAATTCTTTATCGTGAATGTTCACCCTAAGCCGCATAAGGGCAAAACATAATTGTTAATAGATGTTTAACAGTGTTAAACATCACGCTCCGCTGGAATCCTTCCCAACCTGTTGCTATAGCTCAAAGCACCCTGCCGGAACATGGCATAACAACACGCGACTCTTAACGTCGCCATAACACATGCAAACAGGGAGACACACCGCAATGCACACCCTCACCCTAAAACGTGTACTTGGGTTCACTATCGTCATTTTGCTGTTACTGGCGCTGTTTATCTGGGGAATCGGTCTGGAGACGCTGAAAGCGCGTCAGGTCGATCTGCTGTATCTCGGACAACGGCATTTGATGCTGGTCTTTACGTCCATGTTTTTTGCTTTACTGGTCGGTATCCCGAGCGGGATTTTACTCAGCCGACCTGCGGCAAAAGGATTTGCTGAATATGTCATGCAAATCTTTAATGTTGGTAATACCTTGCCGCCGCTAGCCGTTCTGGCCTTAGCGATGGTGATTATCGGGATCGGCGATACGCCCGCCATTGTCGCGCTATTTCTGGCCTCCCTTCTGCCTATCGTCCGCAATACCTATGCGGGCCTCTGTTCCGTTCCCGCCTCACTGATTGAAGCGGCGAACGGGATTGGGATGACAAAATGGCAGCGGCTTCGCCAGGTAGAGCTACCTAATGCGTGGCCAGTGATGCTGTCCGGTATTCGCATCGCGACCGCCATCAATGTCGGCACCGCGCCGCTGGCCTTTCTGATCGGCGCCAGCAGCTACGGCGAGCTGATTTTCCCGGGAATTTATCTCAACGATTTTCCGACGTTGATCCTCGGCGCAACGGCCACGGCGTTATTCGCGCTGATTCTTGACACTCTGCTTGCCTGGTTTGGGCGACGCCTTAGCCCTCATACCGTCTGAACGCATAAATAACAATAAGGAGCGTTAAATGAGATTCAAAAAACACCTGTTGGGATGGCTTGCCGCAACGCTGTTGTTCAGTAGCCAGACGCAGGCCGCGCCGCTGGTTCTCGCCACCAAAAGCTTTACCGAGCAGCATATTCTTTCCGCTATGACCGTTCAGTATTTGCAGAAGAAAGGCTTTCAGGTTCAGCCGCAAACCAATATCGCCGCGGTGATTTCACGTAATGCGATGGTGAATAAACAAATTGATATTACCTGGGAATATACCGGTACATCGCTGATTATTTTCAACCGTATCGATAAGCGCATGAGTCCACAGGAAACCTACGACACGGTAAAACGCCTGGATGCGAAGCTGGGCCTGGTATGGCTCAAACCGGCTGACATGAACAATACTTACGCGTTCGCGATGCAGCGCAAACGCGCCGAGTCGGAAAATATCACCACCATCTCGCAAATGGTGGCAAAAATCGAACAGGTCCGGCAGAACGATCCTGACCACAACTGGATGCTCGGCCTCGATCTGGAATTTGCCGGGCGCAGCGACGGGATGAAGCCCCTTCAGCAAGCCTACCGGATGCAGCTTGATCGCCCGCAAATACGACAGATGGATCCAGGGCTGGTCTATAACGCCGTTCGGGATGGGCTGGTTGACGCCGGGCTGGTCTATACCACCGACGGACGGGTGAAAGGGTTTGATCTGAAAGTGCTGGAAGATGATAAAGGCTTCTTTCCAAGTTACGCTGTCACGCCCGTGGTGCGTAAAGAGGTGCTGGAAGCCAATCCTGGCCTTGATGACGCCTTAAACACCCTTTCCGGCCTGCTCAATAACGATGTGATATCGACCCTAAACGCCCAGGTCGATATCGAGCATCGCACGCCGCAACAGGTAGCCCATCAATTTTTGCAGGACAAAGGTCTGCTGTAAGGAGCGCCTATGGATACGATACATTATATGCTGGATAACGCAGGCTATCTCGCCAGCCTTACCTTTCAGCATCTCTGGCTGGTCGCGCTGGCCGTCGGTCTGGCGATTATCATCGGCGTACCGTTAGGCGTTTTGATTGTACGCCACAAATGGCTGGCAACGCCGGTATTGGGCGCCGCCACGCTACTTCTTACCATTCCGTCTATCGCGCTGTTTGGATTAATGATCCCGCTCTTTTCGCTGATCGGGCATGGTATTGGCGTTCTGCCCGCCGTGACGGCCGTTTTTCTCTACTCTTTACTGCCGATTGTCCGTAATACCCATACTGCGCTTGATAGTTTGCCGCCCGGTCTGCGTGAAGCGGGACGCGGCATCGGTATGACTTTCTGGCAACGGCTGCGCTGGGTCGAAATCCCAATGGCCCTACCGGTTATTTTCGGGGGTATCCGCACCGCGGTAGTGATGAATATCGGCGTAATGGCGATTGCCGCGGTGATCGGCGCTGGCGGTCTGGGGCTGCTACTGTTAAACGGCATTAGCGGCAGCGATATTCGCATGTTAATTGCCGGCGCGCTGATGATCTGTCTACTGGCGATTGTGCTTGACTGGCTGTTGCATCGTCTGCAAGTCGTACTGACACCTAAGGGGATACGATAATGATAAAACTGGAAAATCTCACCAAACAATTTGTACAGAAAAAGGGTCAGCCGCTAAAAGCCGTCGACAACGTCAACCTGAACGTGCCGGAAGGCGAAATGTGCGTCTTACTCGGTCCCTCCGGCTGCGGCAAAACCACCACGTTAAAGATGATCAACCGGCTGATCGCGCCCAGCAGCGGTAATATTCTTATCAACGGCGAGAATACCAACGATATGGATACGGTAACGCTACGCCGCAATATTGGGTATGTTATCCAACAAATCGGCCTGTTTCCTAATATGACGATTGAAGAAAATATTACCGTTGTGCCGCGCATGTTGGGTTGGGACAAAGCACGCTGCAAGCAACGCGCCGAAGAGTTGATGGACATGGTGGCGCTGGATGCCAGAAAATTTCTGCATCGCTATCCAAAGGAGATGTCCGGGGGACAGCAGCAGCGCATTGGCGTGATCCGCGCTCTGGCCGCCGATCCGCCGGTACTGCTGATGGATGAGCCCTTCGGCGCGGTGGACCCCATTAACCGCGAAGTGATCCAGAACCAGTTTCTGGATATGCAGCGTAAGCTAAAAAAGACCGTGATGCTGGTCAGCCATGATATCGACGAAGCGCTAAAACTCGGCGACCGTATCGCCGTGTTCCGTCAGGGGCGAATTGTACAGTGCGCCAGTCCTGATGAACTGCTGGCCAAACCGGCTAACGAGTTTGTCGGGTCGTTTGTCGGTCAGGACAGAACGTTAAAGCGTTTGCTACTGGTCTCCGCGGGCGATGTGACCGACCAACAGCCAACCATTACCGCGCGGCCTTCCATGCCGTTAAGCGAGGCGTTCGGCATTATGGATGATCACGATATTCGCGCCATTACCGTCATTGACAACGACGGTAAGCCACTGGGATTTGTGAAGCGCCGGGAGGCTCGGAACGCCAGCGGAATCTGCGCCGATATCACCCATCCTTTCCGTATTACGGGCAAAGCGGAAGATAATCTGCGTATTGTGCTGTCCAGATTGTACGAAAGTAATACTAGCTGGATGCCGATCGTTGATGAAGACGGACGCTATAACGGTGAAATCTCTCAGGATTACATCGCCGACTATCTCAGCTCAGGCCGCACGCGTCGGGCGCTAAATATTCACGAAAGCAGCTAACGTTGCCGCCGGATGGCCTCTCGCTATCCGGCAGTATCATTATTGTACGCAATATTATATCGCACATAGTGCTTTTGCGTCTGACGCCATTTCCCCGCAGAATAGGCTATCCTGAAACTCCCTGTTTACCTGCTCATGCATCGTTTACACGCTTACCCGGATCTGCGCGCGATGTTTCGTCGCCTGCTGATCGCTACGCTCATCGGTATTCTCGCGGCGCTGGCTGTCGCCGCCTTCCGTCATGCGATGCAATTGCTGGAGTGGATTTTCCTGAGTAATGACACCGGCAGTCTGGTGAATGCGGCTGAGGGGCTTTCGCCCTGGCGACGGCTGATTACGCCGGCGCTTGGCGGCCTGGCCGCTGGTCTGTTGCTGTGGGGGTGGCAAAAAATGAACCAACAGCGCCCCCATGCGCCCACTGACTATATGGAAGCATTGCAAACCGACGGGCAATTTGACGTTGGCGCCAGTCTGGTGAAATCGCTGGCCTCGCTGCTGGTCGTGGTCAGCGGCAGCGCAATTGGTCGCGAAGGCGCAATGATCCTCCTCGCCGCGCTGGCGGCATCCAGCTTTGCCCGACGCTTCACGCCGCGTGAGGAATGGAAATTATGGATCGCCAGCGGCGCCGCTGCGGGCATGGCGGGCGCTTACCATGCGCCGCTGGCGGGCAGCCTGTTTATCGCGGAGATCCTGTTCGGTACCTTAATGCTGGCTTCCCTCGGCCCGGTTGTCGTTTCCGCCGTCGTCGCCCTGCTAACCACCCATGTATTAAACGGTAGCGATTCACTACTCTATACCGTACATCTGACCGTTGATCTCCACGCGCGGGAGTACGTCATGATAGTCAGTACCGGCCTGGTCGCCGGTCTGTGCGGCCCATTGCTGATGTGGCTGATGACGGCCAGTCATAATAGTTTCTTACGTTTAAAACTGTCCCCGCCCTGGCAACTGGCGTTGGGCGGGCTTATTGTCGGATTACTGTCGTTACTCACGCCCACGGTATGGGGAAACGGCTATAGCGTCGTACAATCATTTTTGCTCTCCCCGCCGCTATTCTCGCTGATTGGCGGAATTTTTGTGTGCAAAATCCTGGCGGTGCTCGCCAGCAGCGGGTCTGGCGCGCCGGGCGGCGTCTTTACGCCAACATTATTTGTCGGATTATCAATTGGAATGTTTCTGGGTCGGATATGGGGATTCTGGCTGCCAGGCTCGGATGAAATAGCAATTTTATTGGGGCTGGCGGGTATGGCGACGCTACTGGCGGCGACAACCCATGCGCCGATAATGTCCACCCTGATGATTTGTGAAATGACCGGCGAGTATCAGTTACTCCCCGGTCTGCTGATTGCCTGTGTAGTCGCGTCAGTGCTCTCGCGAACGTTACGCCATGATTCTATCTACCGCCAGCACGCTGCCGAGCATTGATAAACGAATATACTGCCCCAGCTCACGCTGCTCGGCGCGCGGCAGGTACGGTAACTCGCCAATCAGCGGCGCTGGCAGTTTTTTCCCAAGCACATCAATAATTTCAGCATAATGCGCCAGGCCAGGATTGATACGATTCGCCACCCAACCAATTAATGGCAGTCCATCGTTAGCGACAGCTTGCGCAGTCAGTAGCGCATGATTAATGCACCCCTCCTGAATCCCTACCACCATCAATACCGGTAACTGTTCCTGTACCACCCATTCGGACAATGGACGTAAATCATTCATCAAACTACGCCAGCCGCCAGTACCCTCCACAACCACGTGGTCCACTTTATCGCTCAGGCTCGCCAGACCGTTGGACAGCAAGGTGTAATTTATAGGACAGCTATGCGCGACGCTGCTTTCTTCTTCGCTTAACGCGATCGGATTAATCGCCTCATACGGCAACTCCAGCGAAGAGACGCTTTGCAATACCAGCGCGTCTTTGTTGCGCATCCCTTCTGCAGTCTCTTTGCTCCCTTTAGCGACAGGTTTATACCCTGCGACGCTCTTACCACCCGACGCTAACGCTTGTAGTAATGCGCGGGAAACCACCGTCTTCCCAACAGAAGTGTCTGTACCTGTAATAAAGAAACGCTTCAGCATCACTAACTCCACCGTTATGCTTCGAAAATATAAGCCAGGAAAATAATACAGTGGAGAAAGTCTAAGATATGGCAAGGGCAATCAGCTTGAGTTAGCGCAAATTTTTGTACAACAGTTAAAAAATGTTAACCCTGTAATAGACGAATCAACAAAGAGCCGTTATACATCGCGTCTTTTACCAACGCCGCCCCGGCCATCGTGCCCTGGTTGGTAAACTGCGTGCTTTCCACTACCGTATTCCTACTGTAGGCGGGCAGCGCCTGCTGACGGATACTGTCAGCAATGGCCGGAAAAAGGATATCAGCCGCTTTACTTAGCGGCGAACCAATAAGAATTTTTTGCGGATTAAATAAATTCACCATGATAGCCAGAATGCGTCCGACATGCGCGCCAACGCCGCTAATAATATCTTTTGCTAATAGATCTCCCTGCATCGCCGCCTGACACAGTGAATCTACCGTTAACGGCTGGCCGTGCAACATTGAACTCATCGACTGATTAAGCCGAAGCTGCGTAAGTTCCAGCACGCTATCGACGCTGGCTATGGTCTCCAGACAGCCATGATTACCGCAATAACAGCGCTTACCATAAGGATCGACCTGGGTATGCCCAATCTCTACCAGACTGCTACTGCCCGCATGAAGCAAATGACCGTCGGTGATAACGCCCGCCCCCACATTATGATCAATCACCACCTGGATAACGTCGCGCGCGCCGCGTGAGGCGCCAAAAAGCGCCTCTGCCATCGTCCAGGCGCTAATATCATGCTGGATGTAAACCGGTACGCCGGTGTGCCGCTCCAGCGCATCTCCCAAAGGCATCTCTTTGACATCTTCGTAATACGGCATCCGGTGCACAACGCCGTTTTCGGTATCGATAATGCCCGGTAACGTAATGGCAATGGAGGTCAGACGCTCCAGTTTCTGCTGATGGCGGGTAAAAAACCGATCAACGTGCGTAATAATTCTCTCAAGCAACGGCGTGGCTTCGTTTAACGGCAGCGCCAGACACTCTTCTACCACCAGTTTGCTGCTAAGATCGCGCAGCGCAAGGAAAATTTCGCCACGGCTAATACGAATAGATAAATAGTGCCAGGCTTCTGTTTCCACCATCAGCCCGACGGCGGGACGTCCACGACTGCCCGCCTCTTTAATTTCAAGTTCCTGAACCAAATGCGCTTCCAGCATTTCGCGAACAATTTTCGTAATACTGGCAGGCGCCAACTGCGCCAGACGAGACAGGTCAATTCGCGATACCGGTCCGAGCTGATCAATCAGGCGATACACTGCGCCAGCATTGGTCTGCTTAATTTGATCGATATGCCCAGGCTGACTATCAGCAACCACCGCTCACTCCCTTTATTTTCGCGCTCCGAAATAATCTGTGTGCTATGGTGAAACACTTCAATACTCGCCGTCAACTTTTTGCTTAGCCGTGTGATTAACTGCACATTTTCACCCTTTTTAAGCGTAATTAATCCCGTCGGGCAGCCAGTAATAGCAGTTGGCAAAACCGCTGTACGGCATGACTCTGTTCATGATGCTTTGGCCATACCAGCCACATTTCAGATACGGCGTCCTCTTCAGCCAGG
Organism: Salmonella sp. 2018103; assembly: GCF_026247685.1. NCBI lineage: Bacteria > Pseudomonadati > Pseudomonadota > Gammaproteobacteria > Enterobacterales > Enterobacteriaceae > Salmonella > Salmonella sp. 2018103. Next base: position 2,186,885 of record NZ_CP111029.1, on the reverse strand, counting down.
GGAACCCAGCGCATCTCGCTCATCTGTACACGCTTAAAGGATGCCGGCAGAATCGAGACGCCCAGTCCCGCCGCCACCAGACCAATAATGGTCATTGCCTCGCCAACCTCCTGCGTGATGGTCGGCGACAGGTTATAGCGCCGCATCAGGCCGAGAATATCGTCGTAGAGGCCCGTCCCGACATGCGGATCGAAAAAGACGAAAGGTTCTTCCGCCAGCTCTGTCAGACTGACGACCGGCTTTTGCGCCAGCCGATGTTCGCGCGGGATCATGGCCATAAGCGGCTCATGCAAAATCACCTCGCGATTAAGTGTGTCGGGCAGCGGCGTATTCCGCAGCAAGCCAATATCCAGTACGCCTTCGTTGAGCGGCGCGATTTGCTCACGCGTATTCATTTCACGCGTTTGCATATGCACTCCCGGATAGGACTGGCGGAACAGCGAAAAGGTATGCGATACCGCCCGAATAAAAGGCGCTGAAGACGTAAAGCCAATACGGATTTCACCCGCTTCGCCCTGATGCAACCGCTCGGCGCGAGCGGCGGCGTCGTTTACCAGACTCAGGATGTGTCGGCTATCCACCAGAAACTGTCGCCCGGCGGCCGTTAACGCTACGCTGCGGTTGGTCCGCGCCAGTAATCGCGCGCCGACCTGCTGCTCCAGAATTTGTATCTGCTGACTGAGCGGCGGCTGCGAGATATTGAGGCGCGCGGCGGCGCGACCAAAATGCAGTTCTTCTGCTACCGCCACAAAGTAACGTAAATGGCGTAATTCGATATTCATATTTTTAACGTCTTATTTGAGACAATTAATATATTAGACAGAATATTTTGCTTTTTCTATGCTTTACATGTCGGTTATACCCGTCTCCTGTTGACGGAGATGTAAAGCAAGGATTTAACGTGAGTCGTACAACTATTCTCGATGACGCCACGGCGAGCGATATCGATGAACAACGCCATTCTCAGCCGGTTCAATTTATTAAACGCGGTACAGCGCCTTTCATGCGCGTCACGCTGGCCCTTTTTTCCGCGGGCCTGGCGACTTTCGCGCTCCTTTATTGCGTTCAGCCTATATTACCGGTACTTTCCCAAGAGTTTGGCGTCTCCCCAGCCAGCAGCAGCGTTTCACTTTCTATTTCTACCGCCATGCTGGCTATCGGCTTACTTTTTACCGGCCCGCTTTCTGATGCGATAGGCCGTAAACCGGTGATGGTCACAGCCTTGTTATTAGCCTCCTGCTGCACATTGTTATCAACCATGATGACCAGCTGGCATGGTATTCTGATTATGCGCGCGCTGATCGGTCTGTCGTTAAGCGGCGTCGCCGCAGTGGGAATGACCTACCTGAGCGAAGAAATCCATCCCAGCTTTGTCGCTTTCTCTATGGGGCTCTATATTAGCGGTAATTCCATCGGCGGGATGAGCGGGCGTTTATTAAGCGGCGTCATGACCGACTTTTTTAACTGGCGCATCGCGCTGGCGGCCATCGGATGCTTTGCGCTGGCGTCCGCGCTGATGTTCTGGAAGATTTTACCCGCCTCGCAACATTTCCGTCCTACATCGCTACGGCCTAAAACGCTATTTATTAATTTCCGTCTCCACTGGCGCGATCGAGGGTTACCTCTGCTGTTTGTGGAAGGCTTTTTACTGATGGGCGCATTCGTCACCCTGTTTAACTACATTGGCTATCGCCTGATGCTCTCCCCCTGGGAATTAAGCCAGGCCGTGGTCGGACTGTTATCCGTAGCCTATCTCACCGGCACATGGAGCTCGCCGAAAGCTGGCGCAATGACCTCACGCTATGGCCGGGGGCCGGTGATGCTGTTCTCTATCGCAGTAATGCTGGGCGGGCTTTTACTGACACTTTTTACCTCGCTTTGGCTGATTTTTGCCGGGATGCTGCTTTTTTCCGCCGGCTTTTTCGCCGCGCACTCCGTGGCCAGTAGTTGGATTGGCCCGCGTGCGCGCCGGGCGAAGGGACAGGCCTCGTCACTTTATCTTTTCAGCTATTATCTGGGGTCCAGTATCGCCGGGACGCTAGGCGGCGTATTCTGGCATAGTTACGGCTGGAACGGCGTAGGCGGTTTTATCGCGCTAATGCTGGTGCTGGCCATCCTGGTCGGGACGCGGTTACATCATCGTCTTCACGCCTGAAAAGAAATAATCCGGCGATAGCAACGTGCGCTATCGCCGGGCTGGTTTCACGCCACGACTCACTGTTTACCACAGACCTGTCAAGCTTGATACTCCCATGACTTCTCTGATTGCATCCAGCGCCAGAAGCGTAAATACCACCCAGATTATCGGATTCATATACGGTGTACTTGTTATTCTGGAGAGCGAATATTACCGACTCTGCAACCAAAAATAACGGCCGGTAACGTAAAGCTACCTATTATGGTGGGGGCTGACATCGCGTTACCGGGGGATTGTACATAGCGTTACATGCCGAAACCAATCACTCACGGAAGCCTTTTGATAACAGCGATATAGTCATTTCACCGGCCCCGCAGTGGGGTTGAATGAAAACCAAATCGAGGGTATCAAAATGAAAAAAGTATTAGCTCTGGTTGTTGCCGCTGCAATGGGTCTCTCTTCCGCAGCATTCGCGGCTGAGACTGCAACGCCTGCGAAAACCGCAACGCCTGCCAAAACAACCCAGACCACCCAGCACCACAAAAAGCAGCATAAGAAAACCGTTGAGCAAAAAGCGCAGGCGGCTAAAAAGCACCAGAAAAAAGGTGGTAAAGCGCCAGCCAAAACCACGTCAAAACCAACTACTCAACCGGCTGCGTAAGTCGTAACATGCTGCGGCGCGCCCCCGCGCCCGTTTTTACGGCGCTAAATTGTTCTGGTTTAGCGCCGCCTTCCGGGAGGGCAAAAAAGTGTCTCGCTACCGCTTTGAGCTCATTCTTATCGTGCTTATTTTATGCGCCGTTATTGCCACGCATTTCTATCTTTCCTGAGTGTAGTTATCTGATTTTACTCCCACTTTCTTACCGTCACGTCTATAGTAGTACTGAGGGTTTGTTGTTAATAATCATAATTACCCACCAGAGTGTGATATGCATAAAACCATTGCTGTATTACTGGGCATAGTGTGTTTTTTACCGATTATGGCGAAAGCCGGGGAGGCTGAAACAGACGCCACGGATGCCAGCGACGTTAAAACGCTTTTTTTTAACCATGACGATCGGGTGCCCGTCGCCGATCCTACCCAATCGCCGTGGGATGCCATCGGGCAACTAGAGACCGCCAGCGGTAATTTGTGTACGGCAACGCTTATCTCCCCGCATATCGCCCTGACAGCAGGTCACTGCCTGCTAACGCCACCGAAAGGAAAACCAGACAAGGCGGTTGCGCTGCGTTTTGTGGCGCGAAAAGGAGTATGGCGCTATGAAATCCACGGCATTGAAGGCCGCGTTGAACCGTCGCTGGGCCGACGCCTGAAAGCGGATGGCGATGGCTGGATTGTTCCGCCTGCCGCGGCAAGCTGGGATTTTGGTCTGGTAATATTGCGCTACCCACCTTCCGGTATCACGCCAGTGCCTTTATTTACCGGCGATAAAGCGGCGCTCACTGCGGCGTTGAAAGCCGCAGACCGAAAAGTCACGCAGTCCGGTTATCCGGAAGATCATCTGAATGCGCTCTATTCCCATCAGGATTGCGTCGTGACCGGCTGGGCGCAGAATGCCGTACTCTCACACCAGTGCGACACGTTACCTGGCGACAGCGGCTCGCCGCTCTTATTGCACACGGATAGCGGATGGCAGCTCATTGGCGTACAAAGCTCCGCCCCTGCGGCTAAAGATCGCTGGCGCGCCGATAACCGCGCCATATCCGTCACCGGCTTTCGCGATAAGCTGAAAGCTCTGGCGCAGGATTAATGCGGGAATCGCTGCCTGACCGGCAGCGATCGTCTCAGGCAAATTTGATCATGACCATTCCGGCGAGCAGCAATATCACGCCAACCCAGCCTTTGGGATTTAAGCGCTGGCCGAAGAGCACCCAGCCCGCCGCCAGCGTGGCGGCAATACCAAAACCGCCCCATAGCGCATACGCCACCGACAGGTCTATCCCTTTAACCGCCTGGGAAAGCGCGCTGAAGGCGGCCAGAACAGCGGCAAGCGATAAGATGCCATAGCATTTACGGCGAAAGCCGTCCGAAAATTTCAACAGTACGTTAGCCGCGATTTCCAGCATTATTGCCAGCCCAAGCCAGGCGCCGTGTATCCATTCAAATTGTTGCACGAGTCGCCTCCTTCACCGGTTTGCCGGGTTTACGCGTCCCTGATTTGATCAATACGATGCCGGCGACCAGCGTCAGCAAGCCGGCAATCTTCATGGTTGATAATGCTTCATCAAATAGCAGCACGCTAAAAATGGTAATAAATAAAATGCCGATCCCTTCCCATAAGGCATACGCTACACCCAGGGCAATCTTTTTTACCGCAAAAGAAAGAAATATATATGACAGCGTGATCATCACCAGCATTAAAATAAAACCCGCATTGCCATTACCCACGCTAGCCCATTTCATTGAGAGCGTGCCGGTAATTTCAGTCGCGATAGCCAGAGCTAATAAAATCCAGTAAAACATGACACTTCTCCTGCATGAGAATATACTCTTTCGAGTCTGCTGCACGCAGCAAACTAAAAAATAAAATCAGTTAGCACAGCGCATTGCGCCAGCTCAGGCAGAAGTGAGAGACTAAAGTGCGTTACGCCAGTGCTGCTCGCCGATAAGCAGGAAAAAGGAGGTAGAGTGAAGATGCGTTTGCGTGGAGAAAAAAGCGCTGAACATATTGTCCATAATATTACAATTATCCGCAGTGTTGCTTCTCGTCATCGCGGATGATAATTGTCCTCGGTAGTTGAACACGCCTGATTTGTATCATAAGCCAGGAATTAACTCAAAATATTTTCACTTCTTTACCTGAAGTGTTTGATTTTAACCAGAACAGGTCGACCGACATCACATTATTATTCGTGTCGGCATCAGAAAACAGGGACTGATATGGCAAAACCGATCATCACGCTCAATGGTCTAAAAATCGTCATTATGCTGGGAATGCTGGTGGTTATTCTGAGCGGTATCCGCTTCGCCGCAGATATCATTGTTCCCTTTATTTTGGCGTTATTTATTGCAGTCGTTCTCAATCCCGTTGTGCAACGGATGACCCGATGCCGAATTCCGCGCGTTATCGCCGTATCATTGCTCATTGTGATTATTGTTATGTTAATGGTACTGCTACTGGCCTATTTGGGGACATCATTAAATGAACTGGCTCGTACCCTACCGCAATATCGCTCCTCATTGGTGATACCGTTGCAACGTATTGAACCGTGGTTACAGCGAGCAGGCATTGGCGTGTCGGTTGATGAGCTGGCGAAATATATCGATCCAAACGCCGCCATGACTCTGGTAACGAACCTGCTCACCCAGCTGTCCAATGCCATGTCGTCCATCTTTTTATTGTTATTGACCGTGGTATTTATGCTGCTGGAGGTTCCACAATTGCCTGAAAAACTGCAGCAGATGATGAGCCGTCCGGTGGAAGGCATGGCGGCAATTCAACGCGCGCTTGATAGCGTTTCCCATTATCTGGTGTTAAAAACAGCGATCAGTATCGTGACGGGGCTGGTCGCATGGGGAATGCTGGCCGCGCTGGATGTCCGCTTCGCCTTTGTCTGGGGTCTACTGGCCTTCGCGCTGAATTATATCCCTAATATTGGATCGGTGCTCGCTGCCCTGCCGCCCATTATTCAGGTGCTGGTATTTAACGGGTTTTATGATGCGCTGCTGGTGCTGGCAGGCTATCTGCTGATTAATCTGGTCTTCGGCAATATCCTTGAGCCACGTATCATGGGACGTGGTTTAGGCCTTTCAACCTTAGTGGTATTTTTGTCGTTAATTTTCTGGGGCTGGCTATTAGGTCCGGTGGGCATGTTGCTCTCCGTTCCGTTAACCATCATTGTCAAAATCGCCCTCGAACAGACCACCGGCGGGCAGAGTATCGCCGTTCTGCTTAGCGATTTAAACAAAAGATAAAATGCAATACATACACAAAATCATTCAAGATGCATCGCGGCGGCAAGGGAAGAAATCCCCTGGAGCATAGATAACGATGTGACCGGAGTTTCTGAGCGCAGCCAACAAAGAGGCAGCTTAAAGGATGAAGTGTATAAAAACGGCCTCCGAAGAGGCCGCCGCACGTTTAAAAGATTAAAGCGCTTTCAGAATTGCATCCACGCTGGCTTTGGCATCGCCAAACAGCATTTGCGTATTCTCTTTAAAGAACAGCGGGTTCTGCACACCAGCATAACCAGTATTCATTGAACGCTTAAAGACCACGACATTCTGTGCTTTCCACACTTCGAGAACCGGCATACCGGCGATCGGGCTGCGGGGATCGTCTTGCGCCGCCGGGTTCACCGTATCGTTCGCGCCAATCACCAGCACGGTATCGGTATCGGCGAAATCATCATTGATTTCGTCCATTTCCAGCACGATGTCATAAGGCACTTTCGCCTCCGCCAACAGCACGTTCATATGCCCCGGCAAGCGCCCCGCCACCGGATGAATGCCGAAACGCACGTTGATACCGCGCGCACGCAGTTTTTCGGTGATTTCCGCCACCGGATACTGCGCCTGCGCCACCGCCATCCCGTACCCCGGCGTAATAATGACGGAGTGGGAGTTTTTCAGCATCTCAGCAGTCTCTTCCGCTGTGATTTCGCGATGTTCGCCAGCTTCCTGATCGTCGCCTGTTGAGGAGCCGTCAGTACCGAACCCACCGGCAATAACGCTGATGAAAGAGCGGTTCATCGCTTTACACATAATGTAAGACAGGATCGCGCCTGACGAACCGACCAGCGCGCCGGTCACAATCAGCAAATCGTTGCTTAACATAAAGCCAGCCGCCGCGGCAGCCCAACCGGAATAGGAGTTCAGCATTGAAACAACCACCGGCATGTCCGCCCCGCCGATAGAAGCGACCAGATGCCAACCAAACGCCAGCGCGATAATGGTCATCAGCAGTAGCGCCAGTACCTGTAGACCCACGCTTTCGGTACGAACAAAAACCAGCAGCAACAGGAAAGAAACAACCAGCGCCGCCAGGTTCATTTTGTGACGGTTAGGCAACATCAACGGCTTAGAAGAGATTTTGCCGCGCAGTTTACCAAACGCTACGATCGATCCAGTGAAAGTGACTGCGCCAATAAAGATACCGAGGAAGACTTCGGTCAGATGGATATTCACCAGCACCGGTGCCAGACTGGCGTCATGGTACAGATAGCTGTTAAAGCCAACCAGTACCGCCGCCAGGCCCACGAAACTGTGCAGAATCGCGACCAGCTCCGGCATCTCGGTCATCTCAACTTTTTTCGCCATGCGGATGCCAATCGCGCCGCCAATAATCATGGCAACCAGAATCCATGCCACGTTGCCGGTATCCGGCCCGAAAATGGTCGCCAGCAACGCGATCGCCATCCCGGCAATACCGAAGTTATTCCCCTGGCGGGACGTTTCATGCTTTGAAAGCCCGGCAAGACTGAAAATAAACAGGATCGCGGCAACAATGTATGCAGCTGTAACTAATCCTCCAGACATGTGTTACCCCTTAGTTTTTCCGGAACATTTTCAGCATACGCTGAGTCACGGTGAAGCCACCGAAAATATTAATGCTGGCGATAAGCACCGCGATAAAGCTCAGGAAGCTGACCCAGCCGCCCTGACCAATTTGCAATAATGCCCCGACAACAATAATCCCTGAAATTGCGTTGGTCACCGACATTAATGGCGTATGAAGCGCATGAGACACGTTCCACACCACGTAATAACCAACCACGCAGGCGAGAGCAAACACGGTAAAATGGCCGAGGAACTCTTTTGGCGCGACATCGGCCAGCCAGCCAAAAAGAATGATCGCCAGCGCCATTAACGCATACTTCCGCCAGGGTGAAGCGGGCTTTTCCGGCTCTTTTGGCGCAGGTGCTGCTTTAGGCGCGGACTGTGGCTGTGCGGAAACCTGGATTGGCGGCGCAGGCCAGGTAATGTCGCCGTCGCGAATCACCGTCACGCCACGGATCACGACATCGTCAAAATCCACGTCAATATTGCCGTCTTTCTCTTTGCACAGCAGCTTCAGCAGGTTAACCAGGTTGGTGCCATAAAGTTGGGATGACTGCGTCGGCAAACGCCCCGGTAAATCGGTGTAGCCAATCACTTTCACGCCATTGTCCGTCGTCACAACCTGATTGGCGACGGTATATTCGCAGTTACCGCCATTCTGCGCGGCCAGGTCGACAATCACGCTGCCGGCCTTCATAGAATCGACCATATCGCGGGTAATCAGCTTCGGCGCTGGTTTGCCCGGAATCAACGCGGTGGTAACAATGATGTCGACCTCTTTGGCCTGGGCGGCAAAGAGCGCCATTTCCGCTTTGATAAACGCCTCGGACATCACTTTGGCGTAACCATCGCCGCTACCGGCTTCCTCTTTAAAATCCAGTTCGAGGAACTCAGCCCCCATACTCTGGACCTGCTCTTTGACTTCAGGACGAGTGTCAAACGCGCGGACAATCGCCCCCAGGCTGTTTGCCGCGCCGATAGCCGCAAGACCGGCTACGCCCGCGCCAATCACCATCACCTTCGCCGGCGGCACTTTCCCGGCGGCGGTGATTTGCCCGGTAAAGAAGCGCCCAAATTCATGCGCGGCCTCTACAATGGCGCGATAACCCGCGATATTCGCCATTGAGCTTAACGCGTCGAGCGACTGCGCGCGGGAAATACGCGGCACGGAGTCCATCGCCATCACCGTAACCTTACGTTCGGCAAGTTTCTCCATTAACCCAGGATTTTGCGCAGGCCAGATAAAACTGACCAGCGTAGTCCCGGGGTTCAGTAAAGCGATTTCATCTTCTTCAGGCGCATTAACCTTGAGAATAATTTCCGACTGCCAGATAGCATTGCCGTCTACAATATCCGCGCCAGCCTGCGCAAACGCTTTGTCGTCAAAACTTGCCAGTTGACCCGCCCCGCTTTCGATAGCGACGCTAAACCCCAGCTTCAGTAGCTGCTCTACCGTTTTCGGCGTCGCAGCGACACGGGTTTCATTGGGTAACCGCTCTTTTGGTATGCCAATTCGCATAAATGTTCCCTTCCATCGGTATTTTTGATGATGGTTTGTCAGTAAGCGCGAGAAGCGTACGCCTGCCCGCGTTTGAGGTAAATGTTACCCCTGCAGAATAAAACCGTTACAAACTCTCTATAACCTACTGAAAATAACGCCTGTGATCTAGCGCCAAAAAACAGAATTTTTTATCAAATTTGCAAAACATGAACGATTCAGCCACTAAGCAGCCATAATGCCTTGAAAATGGCCTGCGAGGGCTGATAATTCGCTCAAATTTGACAGTAAAACATCATTAAACCTCTGCCGGGATCAAGAAATTAACATTAAATTAACTTATTAAATTTATGCGCTTCATTAGCTTAGCCACCCGGACGCCGTTTTTTTCGACATATCGGCAAATGTTATCATCAAAGATAGGATACATGACACGATGCGTGAAAAATCCCGCAGACATCCATATGGTTTAAATGCAATAATCAGCCACGTTTCTAGTCAATAACAATACCAGTACCTGGTTTGCGCAAGGCGAAGGATTATTTTTATGAAGCTTAAGAACACTCTCCTGGCGTCGGCACTGCTTTCTGCGGCTGCTTTTTCTGTCCATGCAGCAACAGAACTGACGCCGGAGCAAGCGGCTGCACTAAAACCTTATGACCGCATCGTTATTACCGGTCGTTTTAATGCTATTGGCGATGCGGTCTCCGCCGTGTCCCGCCGCGCAGATAAAGAAGGCGCAGCCTCCTTCTATGTTGTCGACACCTCGGAGTTCGGCAACAGTGGTAACTGGCGTGTTGTGGCGGACGTGTATAAAGCCGACGCGCCGAAAGCCGACGCGCCCAAAAATCGTGTCATTAATGGCATCGTGGAATTACCGAAAGACCAGGCCGTACAATTAGAACCGTATGACACCGTCACCGTTCAGGGCTTCTACCGTAGCCAGCCGGAAGTTAACGATGCCATTACGAAAGCGGCGAAACAGAAAGACGCATACGCTTTCTATATTGTTCGTCAGGTGGATGCGAATCAGGGCGGAAACCAGCGCATCACTGCATTTATCTATAAACAAGATGCAAAAAAACGCATCGTCCAGAGCCCGGACGCTATTCCGGCGGACTCTGAAGCTGGCCGCGCCGCGCTGGCTCAGGGCGGCGAAGCTGCGAAGAAAGTCGAAATTCCAGGCGTCGCTACGTCAGCCTCGCCGAGCGCCGAAGTAGGCCGTTTCTTCGAAACGCAATCCACCAAAGGTGGGCGTTACACTGTCACACTTCCGGATGGCACAAAAGTTGAGGAGCTGAATAAAGCGACGGCTGCGATGATGGTGCCTTTCGACAGCGTTAAGTTCACCGGCAACTACGGCAATATGACAGAAATCTCCTACCAGGTCGCCAAACGCGCGGCGAAGAAAGGCGCTAAGTATTATCATATTACGCGTCAGTGGCAGGAGCGCGGCAATAACATCACCATCAGCGCCGACCTCTATAAATAAGGCGCGCGTCGCCATCAGGCTTCTCGCCGGATGGCGGCATACCTGCCTTATCAGGCCTACACGATCGTTCAACGGCAGGCCTGATAAGCCGCCATCAGGCACTTTCTCGCGGGATGCCAGTTCCGTCAAATATCGCGATGAATCTCACTTTTCGCTTTTTTGGCGATAAATCTTATCCAGGCCGTTGCATGCGGTCCCTTCTCTCCGTAAAATCCCGCGCCTTAGTGGCTTTCACCATTTTTATGCGTTTTGCCATAATAATTATTCTTCCAATTTCATTTTTATAGCTGGATACCAATGGAAAAAAAACTGGGACTGAGCGCGCTGACCGCGCTGGTTTTAAGCTCAATGCTTGGCGCAGGTGTTTTCAGTCTGCCCCAGAATATGGCCGCCGTTGCCAGTCCGGCTGCGTTGTTAATTGGCTGGGCCATTACCGGCGTGGGGATACTCTTACTGGCATTCGCCATGTTAATCCTCACGCGCATTCGCTCCGAGCTTGACGGCGGTATCTTTACTTACGCCCGCGAAGGCTTCGGCGAACTGATTGGCTTTTGTTCTGCCTGGGGCTATTGGCTGTGCGCGGTCATCGCCAACGTATCCTATTTGGTTATCGTTTTTTCAGCGCTGAGTTTCTTTACCGATACGCCTGCGCTGCGTCTGTTTGGCGACGGTAATACCTGGCAGGCTATTGTCGGCGCTTCAGTCCTGCTCTGGATTGTCCATTTCCTCATCCTGCGCGGCGTACAAACGGCAGCCAGCATCAATCTGGTCGCGACTCTGGCGAAACTGTTGCCGCTCGGCGCGTTTATTGTGCTGGCTATCATGATGTTCAAACTAGATACCTTCACACTGGACTTCACCGGTGTTGAGCTCGGTATTCCCGTATGGGAACAGGTCAAGAACACCATGCTTATTACGCTGTGGGTGTTTATTGGCGTTGAAGGCGCCGTCGTCGTCTCGGCCCGAGCGAAAAATAAACGCGATGTAGGCCGCGCCACGCTACTGGCGGTACTCGCAGCGCTGGGAATATATCTCCTGGTCACGCTGCTTTCTCTTGGCGTTCTTGCGCGTCCGGAACTGGCGGAGATGCGTAACCCGTCGATGGCCGGTCTGATGGTGAAAATGATGGGGCCGTGGGGAGAAATTATTATTGCGGCGGGACTGATTGTGTCTGTCTGCGGGGCTTATCTAAGCTGGACTATCATGGCGGCGGAGGTGCCATTTCTGGCGGCAGCCTATAAATCCTTCCCGGGCATCTTCGCGCGACAAAATGCGCAAGGTGCGCCTTCTGCGTCGTTATGGCTCACCAATATCTGTGTGCAAATCTGTCTGGTACTGATCTGGCTTACCGGTTCAGACTACAACACGCTATTGACGATTGCGTCAGAAATGATTCTGGTGCCCTACTTTCTGGTCGGCGCATTTCTGCTGAAGATTGCAACGCGTCCCCTCCATCGGGCGGTCGGTATCGGAGCCTGTATTTATGGCTTATGGTTATTATATGCGTCGGGTCCCATGCACCTGTTGCTGTCCGTCGTACTGTACGCGCCTGGATTACTGGTTTTCCTGTATGCGCGTCGGACGCACAAGCATGACAACGTATTAAATCGTCAGGAAGTCGTGCTGATTGGTTTATTGCTGGTCGCGGCGGTTCCGGCTACGTGGATGCTGGTGGGTTAACAACCTCCCCATCGTAATATCCGTATGTATTACGATGGGGAAACCACGGTCTGTGCCAATATTAATGCCATTTAATCCAGCAAAAAATCAGCAGCCACGCGCTTAGCCCCCAGCAGACCACCGCACCGCCAAGCGCGACGGGCAGGCGCATCACGCCGCTGAAATACCATAGCGTTGCAAGATAAATGAAATAAGGAATGATCGACCACATGCTAAAGACGATGGTGGTACGCATCGCGTCGATGCCCCGCTCGCTGGCCACGATATAGTGCGCGATAAGCGCAAACGTTGGAAACAGAGGAATTAATCCGGCGATATAATAATTTTTCGTTTTTGACAGCAGACCAATCAATACGACGACCAGCGCCCCCAGGGCAGCTTTAATCACGAGTCCCATTACCTTGCCTTAACACGCTAATAACAACAGCGTGTAGCATAACGGAACCGCTCTCGTTTAGAAAAGATTTATGGAAGGGAAAACAGAGGCGGTGTATGTTGGCGTTTTCTATTCTCCATTTATAATATGAACCGCATTGTATTTGTTGAAGACGACGCTGAAGTGGGTTCTCTCATTGCCGCTTATCTGGCGAAACATGATATTGATGTCATTGTTGAGCCGCGTGGTGACCGGGCGGAGGATCTTATCCTCACTACTCAGCCCGATCTGGTTTTACTGGATATTATGCTTCCAGGTAAAGATGGCATGACGATATGCCGCGATTTACGCCACCGCTGGCAAGGCCCGATTGTCCTGCTCACCTCGCTGGACAGTGATATGAATCATATTCTGGCGCTGGAGATGGGCGCCTGCGACTACATCCTCAAAACCACGCCTCCGGCCGTTTTGCTGGCGCGTCTGCGCTTACACCTGCGGCAAAGCGAACAAACGCAACAGGCAAAAAGTCTTCAGGAGAGCGCGCTTACGCCGCATAAAGCGCTGCGTTTTGGCGCGTTAACCATCGATCCCCTTAACCGGGCGGTCCAGCTCAACGGCGATTTCATATCGCTCTCCACCGCCGATTTTGAATTGCTCTGGGAACTGGCGACACACGCCGGACAAATTATGGATCGCGACGCGTTGCTAAAAACGCTGCGCGGCGTCAATTATGATGGTCTGGATCGCAGCGTGGATGTGGCGATTTCCCGCCTGCGTAAGAAACTGCTGGATAGCGCTGCTGAGCCCTATCGTATAAAGACCATTCGCAATAAAGGCTATCTTTTTGCCCCTCATGCCTGGGACGAAACGACGGGATAAATTAGCTGCAGATTTTACCTGCCTTTATCAAATCATAGTGGCGATGCTCATCACCGCCACTGTTCAAAAAACAGACATTGTATACATGAATGCTATTTTTATTAGTCGAAACGGTCCCTTTATTACCGTTTTCTCTGCGTTGCGGTTCTTCATTACGTCTTTTTCTCCCAAGAAAATTAAATTAAAAAAACTCGAAGTCAGTTCACAAAATTGATAACAGAATGTCTGACCGGCGCTATATTGCCGTCTTTTTTCGCAAATTGTGAAATCAAACAAATCATAATCATGAATATATAACAACAAATACATTCACCATAAATATATGCATTTCCGACAGTAACTTTTGTATTAATTAATAACATATAAGAAAAGTTAGCATTTGCTGAAATAATATTATTCAGATTAGGATGCCTTTGATTCAACGAATCTGTAGAAGTTCAATCTTTTGCAAATAAGTTAAGTTGTTAAGGATAAAAAAATGAAAAGAAAAGTATTGGCACTTGTCATCCCGGCTCTGCTGGCTGCTGGCGCAGCACACGCCGCTGAAATTTATAACAAAGACGGCAACAAACTGGACCTTTACGGGAAAGTAGACGGCCTGCACTATTTCTCTGATGACTCTTCTAAAGATGGCGATCAGACCTATATGCGTGTCGGCTTTAAAGGCGAAACGCAGATTAACGACCTACTGACCGGTTACGGCCAGTGGGAATATAACGTTCAGGCTAACACTACCGAAGGCGAAGGCGCTAATTCCTGGACTCGTCTGGCATTCGCCGGCCTGAAATTCGGCGACTACGGCTCATTCGACTATGGTCGTAACTACGGCGTCCTGTACGACGTAGAAGGCTGGACCGATATGCTGCCTGAGTTCGGCGGCGACTCCTACACTTACGCTGACAACTTCATGACCGGTCGTGCTAACGGTGTGGCCACCTACCGTAACACTGATTTCTTCGGTCTGGTAGACGGTCTGAACTTCGCGTTGCAATATCAGGGTAAAAATGAAAGCCAAAGCGCTGACGATGTAAATATCGGTACCAATAACCGTAATAATGGCGACGATATTCGTTACGATAACGGTGATGGCTTCGGTATTTCTACTACCTATGATATTGGCATGGGCTTCAGCGCAGGCGCTGCGTATACCACTTCCGATCGTACTAATGAGCAAGTCAATGCTGGCGGCACGATTGCTGGCGGCGACAAAGCGGATGCCTGGACAGCTGGCTTGAAATATGATGCCAACAACATCTATTTAGCGACTATGTATTCTGAAACCCGTAATATGACGCCTTATGGTAAAACGGACCCGGGTTATGCTGGCGGCGTAGCAAACAAAACGCAAAACTTCGAAGTTACAGCCCAATATCAATTTGATTTCGGTCTGCGCCCGGCGGTTTCTTTCCTGATGTCTAAAGGTAAAGATCTGACCTATAACAACGTTAATGGCGATGATAAAGACCTGGTTAAATATGCTGATGTAGGTGCTACCTACTATTTCAACAAAAACTTCTCCACCTATGTTGATTATAAAATCAACCTGCTGGATGATGACGACCCGTTCTATAAAGATGCCGGTATCAGCACTGATGATATCGTCGCGCTGGGTATGGTTTACCAGTTCTAATTATTCATTAATTCTTCTCAAGCCCGCCGTTTCGGCGGGCTTTTCTTTTTCTATCACCACCGTTCTAAAAACAGAACGCACTGTTCCCTGGGCACAGATTGAACAATTCTTGTTCGCTCTCTATGGTTTGCTTATCGCCCGACAAAAGGAACATGCTAATGATCAGTCTCGTCCCGCCTCTGCTTTCCAGAACCGCGCTTCTCTTTCTGCTCACGGCCACAGGCGCAGCCACCGCCGCCCGCCCGGCAGCGGATATTATTTTGCATAACGGTAATATCATCACTCTGAATGATGCCCAGCCGCAGGCCAGCGCGCTGGCGATTTTCGGCTCGCGGATTGTGGCGATTGGCGATGATACGGCGACAGATGAATGGCGCGGCGACCATACCCGTACCATCGATTTACAGGGTAAAACCGTGATACCCGGTCTGACCGATACCCATATCCACGCCATTCGCGGCGGACAAACCTGGACATTCGAAACCTACTGGTACGACAGCCCTTCGCTTAAAGACGCGCTGGATAAATTACGCGCCGACGCTAACCGTCGTCCCCACGATCAATGGGTAGCCGTAGTGGGATCGTGGATACCGGCGCAATTTGCAGAAAACCGGGCGCCGACGGTAGCCGAACTAAGCCACGCCCTTCCCGATCATCCGGCTTATATTCAGTATCTTTACGACTATGCGTTAGTGAATCAGCGCGGTATAGACGTACTTGGCCTTAACGACACCCCTCCTCCTGATTTAGCGGGAATCCGCGTAGAGCGCGACGCAAAAGGTAGCGCCACGGGGAAATTATTTGGTGACATCGCCGCGTTCAATCAGCTTTTTGCCAGCATAAGTAGTAACGCCGATCGCGAGGGCGGCCTGCGGCAATTTTTCGCTGATATGAACGCTCGCGGCGTGACCGGCATCATTGACCCCTCTGCCGGGCCTGCCGCCGCTTATGAGCCTTTATTTGCAATGCGAAACCAGGGGGATTTACCGCTGCGCGTGGGGTATCGCATTCCGGTACAGCCAGAAGCGAAAGGTCATGAAGCGCAGTGGTTCAGCAACCTGATGGCCTTTCGCCCGGCGCGTGCCGATGACGGGCAACTGGCATTTCTTGGCCTGGGGGAAAGCCTGGTGGCCGGAATGAATGACGGCGTGCGGATGGCCCCAGGATTTTCTTCCTCAGAGCAGGACAAAACCGCGCTTCGCCAGGTCGCGACATTTGCGGCAAAACGGGGAATACCGCTTGAGATCCACGCCTATACCGATGACAGCGCCGACGCGATATTGACGATTTTTGAGCAGGTAGCGCAGCAGTACGATCTGCGCCCTCTCCGCTGGTCTATTGCGCATCTGAATACCGGTTCGCCACAGACGCTTGAGCGAATGCGTAAGCTGGGTCTGGCATACACTGTGCAAATGGGGCCTTACTTTGAGGGGCTTGCCATCCGTGACGCCAATCCACCCGGCGCGACGGACAATTCGCCGCCGGTTCGACTGGCGCTGGATAAAGGGCTTGTCGTGGCTGGCGGTACCGATTCGACGCGTATTGGCATTGCCGGTGTCTGGCACGCTATCGAATATCATATCACCGGTATAGCGTCAGGCGGTTCCGTGCGTAAACCCGCCAGCGAGCGGCTCAGGCGTCTGGAAGCGCTAACGTTATATACACGTCATGCCGCCTGGCTCGCCTTTGCCGAACAACACCGGGGCCAGCTTAGCGTCGGAAAACAGGCCGATCTGGCGGTACTCAATCAGCCATTTATGACGATGCCGGAAGACAGAATTGATACCATTCGCGCTGTTTTGACGCTTGTCGATGGACGCATTGTTCACGAAAGTCCGGAACTTAACGCCGGACAATGAGGTTGTCAGTTGACGCAAAGCCTGCTTTTATAACCCACCAGCGGCGCTGACAGGAAATCTTTTTCGTCAGCGCGCGATAGAGCTAATGTATTGAGATCCGGTGGGCGTTGATGAAAAAGCTGTTTGTGCAGTTTTACCTTTTGCTGTTCGTCTGTTTTCTGGTCATGACCTTATTGGTCGGACTGGTGTACAAATTCACTGCCGAACGCGCGGGCAGGCAATCGCTCGACGATCTGATGAAAAGTTCGCTCTATCTGATGCGCAGCGAACTGCGGGAAATTCCGCCGCGTGAATGGGGGAAAACGTTAAAAGAGATGGACCTGAACCTCTCTTTCGATTTACGCGTTGAACCGTTAAATCACTATAAGCTTGATGCCGCCACCACGCAGCGACTGCGTGAAGGCGATATCGTCGCGCTTGATGATCAATACACCTTTATTCAGCGTATCCCGCGCAGCCATTACGTCCTGGCGGTTGGCCCGGTTCCCTATCTCTATTTCCTGCATCAAATGCGACTGCTGGATATCGCCTTAATGGCGCTCATTGCCTTTTCTCTCGCCTTTCCTGTGTTTATCTGGATGCGCCCGCACTGGCAAGAAATGCTCAGGCTCGAATCCGCCGCGCAGCGCTTTGGCGAGGGTCACTTGACTGAACGCCTGCACTTCGATAATGGCTCCAGTTTCGAACGTCTGGGTGTCGCGTTCAACCAGATGGCGGATAACATTAATGCTCTGATCGCCAGTAAAAAACAGCTGATTGACGGTATCGCCCACGAGCTTCGCACGCCGCTGGTACGTTTACGCTATCGGCTTGAAATGAGTGAAAATCTGACACCGCCGGAATCACAGGCGCTCAATCGCGATATTGGTCAACTGGAAGCGCTGATTGAAGAACTGCTCACCTATGCGCGCCTTGACCGACCGCAAAATGAACTGATGTTGACCGAACCCGACCTCCCCGCCTGGTTGCTAGCGCATTTGCAGGATGTGCAGAGCGTGAACCCGGAACGTGCCGTAAACCTTCTCACATCTGTAATTGGCGATTATGGCGCGCTTGATATGCGGTTAATGTCGCGAGTGCTGGATAACCTGCTGAATAATGCGTTGCGCTACAGTCGTACCACCGTTCAGGTCAGTCTGTTACTCGACGGCAGTCAGGCAACGTTGATAGTCGAAGATGATGGCCCC
This sequence comes from Salmonella sp. 2018103, assembly GCF_026247685.1. NCBI lineage: Bacteria > Pseudomonadati > Pseudomonadota > Gammaproteobacteria > Enterobacterales > Enterobacteriaceae > Salmonella > Salmonella sp. 2018103. The sequence goes on along the minus strand of NZ_CP111029.1, from coordinate 2,168,647 downwards.
GGCATTGAAGCGGATGCGCGAGAGCACGTATTTGAACCTTTTGTCAGACTCGACCCCAGTAGAGACCGGGCGACAGGCGGCTGCGGGCTTGGACTCGCCATCGTACACTCTATCGCCCTGGCGATGGGCGGTAGCGTCGTCTGTGACGAGAGCGAACTGGGCGGCGCAAAATTTAGCTTTCACTGGCCGGTCTGGCACGCGATGCCCGACATGACCGCTGCCTGACGTATTTTGCACGCTGGTTGAGTGGCGGGAACTGTGCTATACAGATAGTATGTTGTAACTAAAGTGAGTGATACCATGTCCCGCTACGATCTCGTTGAACGCCTGAATGGCACTTTTCGCCAGATAGAACAACACCTGGCGGCGCTGACGGATAATCTACAGCAGCATTCGCTACTTATCGCCCGAGTCTTTTCACTGCCGCAGGTGACCAAAGAGGCGGAACATGCGCCGCTGGACACTATCGAGGTAACGCAACATCTGGGGAAAGAGGCCGAAACGCTGGCGCTACGTCACTATCGCCATTTGTTTATTCAACAGCAGTCCGAAAACCGCAGCAGTAAAGCCGCCGTCCGCCTGCCTGGCGTCTTATGCTATCAAGTGGATAATGCGACACAGTTAGATCTGGAAAATCAGGTACAGCGCATTAACCAGTTGAAAACCACCTTCGAGCAGATGGTTACGGTAGAGTCCGGTCTTCCCTCAGCGGCACGTTTTGAGTGGGTGCATCGGCATCTACCCGGCTTAATTACGCTGAACGCTTACCGCACGCTGACGCTTATCAATAACCCCGCCACTATACGTTTCGGCTGGGCAAATAAACATATTATTAAAAATTTAAGCCGGGATGAGGTTCTGAGCCAGTTGAAAAAAAGCCTCGCGTCGCCGCGCAGCGTCCCGCCGTGGACGCGCGAACAATGGCAATTCAAGCTGGAACGGGAATATCAGGATATCGCTGCCTTACCGCAGCAGGCCCGACTCAAGATTAAGCGTCCGGTTAAAGTACAGCCGATCGCCCGCATCTGGTATAAAGGCCAGCAGAAACAGGTGCAACACGCCTGCCCCACGCCGATTATCGCATTAATCAACACGGACAACGGCGCTGGCGTGCCGGATATTGGCGGGCTGGAAAACTATGACGCCGATAATATTCAGCACCGTTTTAAACCACAGGCGCAACCGCTGCGACTGATTATTCCGCGACTGCACCTGTATGTGGCGGATTAACGTCCCGGCGTCATACTGCCAACCATTAACTCCGGACGTACCCAGGCGTCGAACTCCTCGTCGCTAAGGTATCCTAATGCCACGGCTGAGGCTTTGAGCGTCAGCCCTTCTTTATGCGCCTTCTTCGCAATCTCCGCCGCTTTATCGTAACCGATGTGCGTATTGAGCGCAGTGACCAGCATCAGCGACTCATTCAGCAACTGCGTAATACGCTCGCGGTTTGGCTCGATTCCTGACGCACAGTGTTGATTGAAGCTCGCCATGCCATCGGCCAGCAGGCGCACCGTTTGCAGAAAATTATGGATAACCATCGGACGATAGACGTTGAGCTCAAAGTTGCCCGATGCGCCCCCCATATTGATGGCCACATCGTTACCCATCACCTGGCAACATAGCATCGTTACCGCTTCACACTGGGTCGGATTCACTTTACCAGGCATAATGGAACTGCCTGGCTCATTCTCCGGGATAGCAATCTCGCCAATGCCGCAGCGCGGGCCGGACGCCAGCCAGCGAACATCGTTGGCGATTTTCATCAGCGAGGCCGCCAGTCCTTTTAATGCGCCATGCGCCTGTACCAACGCGTCACAGGTCGCCAGCGCTTCGAATTTATTCGGGGCGGTAACAAACGGCGCTGCGGTAATCGTCGCCAGTTCCTCGGCCACGCGCCGGGCATATTCCGGGTGGGTATTAAGCCCTGTCCCTACTGCGGTTCCGCCGAGCGCCAGTTCCGCGACGTGCGGTAAACTGTGCTCAATGTGCCTGAGGTTATGTTCCAGCATGGCTACCCAACCGGAAATCTCCTGGCCTAAGGTGAGCGGCGTCGCGTCCTGCAGGTGAGTACGGCCAATTTTGACAATATCGGCGAAAGCGTGGGATTTATCGCGAAGCGTATCCGTTAATGCGGATAATTGCGGGATAAGGTGTTCGCGCAACGCCAGTAACGCCGCCACGTGCATGGCGGTTGGGAACACATCGTTTGAGCTTTGACTCTTATTGACGTCATCATTGGGATGCACCTTGCGTTCCATACCGCGAACGCCGCCCAAAATTTCACTGGCGCGGTTCGCTAACACCTCATTCATATTCATGTTGCTTTGCGTACCGGACCCGGTCTGCCAAATCGCCAGCGGAAACTCATCAGCATGTTTTCCCGCCAGCACTTCATCAGCCGCCTGGATAATCGCGCTGGCTTTTTCCGCCGCCAACAACCCTAAGTCCTGGTTGACCTTCGCAGCGGCGCGCTTGGTCAACGCCAGAGCGTGAATGAGCGAGACGGGCATTTTCTCCGTGGAAATCCGAAAATGCTCCAGCGAACGTTGAGTCTGTGCCCCCCACAGTTTATCTGCCGGGACTTCAATCGCGCCCATTGAATCTTTCTCGCGGCGTACCGTTACCATTACCTGCTCCTTACTCAAGTTGATGAGATCATGTGTCGACATTGCTCACATGTTTGCGGTCTTATGAGTATTAACGATAACAACACAACGGTGTAGACCGGATAAGGCGCTTGCGCCGTTCTCCGGCAAAATAGCGAATCATGTTACCGCCCCGCAGGGCGGCGACATTACTTAACGCAGCGCGCGCACTGCGATGACTGAATCTGCTGGAAGAAATCGTTGCCTTTATCATCCACCAGAATAAAGGCCGGAAAATCCTCCACTTCAATTTTCCAGATAGCCTCCATACCCAGTTCAGGATATTCCACGCACTCCAGGCGCTTGATACTGCCCTGCGCCAGAACGGCTGCCGGGCCGCCGATACTGCCCAGGTAGAAGCCGCCATGTTTCTTACAGGCATCGGTCACCTGCTGGCTGCGGTTGCCTTTCGCCAGCATGATCATACTGCCGCCCTGCGACTGGAGCTGATCAACATAAGAGTCCATCCGTCCTGCGGTAGTCGGCCCAAGCGACCCGGAGGCGTACCCTTCCGGCGTTTTTGCCGGCCCCGCATAATAGATAGGATGATCTTTGATGTACTGCGGCAAACCTTCGCCTCTGTCCATCCGTTCTTTCAGTTTAGCGTGCGCGATATCGCGGCCCACAATAATCGTGCCGTTCAGCGACAGGCGCGTTGATACCGGATACTGCGACAGTTGTTGCAGTATCTCGCTCATGGGACGGTTAAGATCAACGCGCACCGCCTCGCCCTCTCCCGCCTGGCGCAGCGCCTCGGGAATATATTTACCGGGATTGCGCTCCAGCTTCTCGATCCAGATCCCTTCCCGGTTGATCTTCGCTTTAATATTTCGATCCGCGGAGCAGGACACGCCCATACCTACCGGACACGATGCCCCGTGGCGCGGCAATCGGATGACACGAATATCGTGAGCGAAATATTTGCCGCCGAACTGCGCGCCCAAGCCAAGATTTTGCGCCTCAAGCAACAATTCTTTTTCCAGCTCAATATCGCGGAAGGCCTGCCCGTGTTCATTGCCTTCGGTCGGTAGCGCATCATAGTATTTTGCCGAGGCCAGCTTAACGGTCTTCAGGTTCGCTTCCGCCGAGGTGCCGCCAATGACAAACGCAATGTGATACGGCGGACAGGCGGCGGTGCCCAGCGTACGCATCTTATCAACGAGATAATTTTTGAGCTTACCCGGCGTCAGAAGCGCTTTTGTCTCCTGATAGAGGTAGGTTTTATTCGCCGATCCGCCGCCTTTAGCGATACAGAGGAATTTATATTCATCGCCATCGACGCTGTAGAGATCGATCTGCGCCGGCAGGTTAGTACCGGTATTGACCTCTTTGTACATATCCAGCGCCGCGTTTTGCGAATAGCGCAGGTTATCTTCGATATAGGTGTTATATACGCCGCGAGCCAGCGCCGCTTCATCACCTCCGCCAGTCCAGACGCGTTGGCCTTTTTTGCCGACAATAATGGCCGTACCGGTATCCTGGCAGGTGGGCAACACGCCCTTGGCCGCGATATCGGAGTTTCGCAGGAATTGCAGCGCGACATATTTGTCGTTTTCACTGGCCTGCGGATCGCGCAGAATATCCGCCACCTGCTGCTGATGCGCGGGACGTAGCATAAAAGACGCATCGTGGAAGGCCTGACGCGCCAACAGCGTTAGCGCTTCCGGCGCGACTTTCAGGATCTCTTGTCCTTCAAATTCGGCGACGGAAACATGTTCGCTGGTCAACAAGTAGTACTCGGTATCGTCCTTTTTGAGGGGAAAAGGGTCTTGATAAAAGAAGGGTTTGTTTGACATTGTGCTCTCACTTACCGCTCGGTATGGTTATTCTCTGGGCAGGTGTTCCATTGCCCGACTCAAAGCGAGTAACACTATCCTACACAATTTTTTAACAAAAACTGAGACAAGTACGACTTTTTACGCCCGGAGGTTACTTCATGCGGGTTTCTTGGTTTAATACCTCCCATTAATCTCCACATTGAAACAGGGCTTGATAATGCAAAAACTCATTAACTCAGTGCAAAACTATGCCTGGGGAAGTAAAACTGCGTTAACGGAACTTTATGGCATCGCCAATCCGCAGCAGCAGCCAATGGCTGAACTCTGGATGGGCGCGCATCCCAAAAGCAGCTCGCGAATCACCACCGCCAACGGCGAAACCGTCTCCCTGCGTGACGCCATCGAAAAGAATAAAACCGCCATGCTGGGCGAAGCGGTAGCCAACCGTTTCGGCGAACTGCCGTTTCTGTTTAAAGTACTGTGCGCCGCGCAGCCGCTCTCTATTCAGGTGCACCCGAATAAACGCAACTCCGAAATCGGTTTCGCGAAAGAAAATGCGGCGGGTATCCCCATGGATGCCGCAGAGCGGAACTATAAAGATCCTAACCATAAACCAGAGCTGGTTTTTGCCCTGACGCCTTTCCTGGCGATGAACGCGTTCCGCGAATTTTCTGACATTGTCTCTTTACTGCAACCTGTCGCTGGCGCGCATTCCGCTATCGCCCACTTTTTGCAGGCGCCAAACGCTGAACGTCTGAGCCAGCTTTTCGCCAGCCTGTTGAATATGCAAGGCGAAGAAAAATCCCGCGCGTTAGCCGTACTCAAAGCGGCGCTTAACAGCCAGCAAGGCGAACCGTGGCAAACGATCCGCGTGATTTCAGAGTATTATCCTGACGACAGCGGGCTTTTCTCTCCTTTGTTGCTGAATGTGGTCAAACTGAATCCCGGCGAGGCGATGTTCCTGTTTGCCGAAACGCCTCATGCTTATCTGCAGGGCGTTGCGCTGGAAGTCATGGCGAACTCCGATAACGTTCTGCGCGCTGGCCTTACGCCAAAATATATCGACATCCCTGAGCTAGTCGCGAACGTGAAGTTCGAACCTAAACCTGCCGGCGAGTTGCTGACGGCCCCGGTGAAAAGCGGCGCGGAGCTGGACTTCCCAATTCCGGTTGACGATTTTGCTTTTTCACTGCACGACCTGGCGCTTCAGGAGACGAGCATCGGCCAACACAGCGCCGCGATTCTGTTCTGCGTTGAGGGTGAGGCGGTGTTACGTAAAGATGAACAGCGTCTGGTACTGAAGCCGGGTGAATCGGCCTTTATCGGCGCGGATGAGTCTCCGGTTAACGCCAGCGGCACGGGCCGTTTAGCGCGTGTTTATAACAAGCTGTAGCAACGTACTGAATTTTTTAACAACTCTTGCTAAGCTTATAACAGACGTAAAACTCCTCCAGGCGGTTTAATCCGCCTGGTTTCATTTTTATGGACAATTGATATGAAAAAAACACTGGTAGCTGCAGGTGTAGTGATTGCACTTGGCATCGTCTGGACAGGCGGCGCCTGGTATACGGGGAAAAAGCTGGAGAACCATCTTTCAGAAATGGTGACTCAGGCCAATGAACAGCTCAAGCGTACTGCGCCGGAGGCCGGTGTCGAATTAAGTTATCAAAACTACCAGCGTGGCGTGTTCAGTAGCCATCTGCAACTGGTTGTCAAACCGGTTGCCGGCGCAGACAATACCTGGTTGAAGCCCGGGCAAAGCATTGTGCTGGACGAGTCCGTTTCACATGGCCCCTTCCCGCTCGCCCAGCTTAAAACGCTCAATCTGATCCCTTCTATGGCGTCGGTAAAAACCACCCTGGTGAATAACGATGCGGCAAAACCCCTCTTTGATATCGCGAAAGGCGACACGCCCTTTGTTATCAATACCCGCATTGGTTATGGCGGCGATACCCGCTCCGATATCTCTCTCAAGCCGTTAAACTACGAGAATGCCGGTGAAAAGGTCGCCTTTAGCGGCGGCGAGTTCCAGCTTAACGCCGACAAAGACGGTAATGTGGTTTCGCTGTCGGGCAAAGCGCAGAGCGGCCTGGTCGATGCCGTTAACGAATATAATCAGAAGGTACAACTCACCTTTAATAATTTGAAAACAGACGGTACCAGTAAGCTGGCAAGCTTTGGCGAGCGTGTAGGCGATCAAAAGTTAACGCTGGATAAACTGTCCATCGCCATTGAGGGTAAAGAGATGGCGGTGCTGGAAGGGATGGAAATTGCCGGCAAGTCCGATCTCGTCAACGACGGAAAAACCATTAACAGCCAGTTGGATTACTCGCTTAACAGCCTGAAAGTGCAGAATCAGGATTTGGGCAGCGGTAAATTAACGCTGAAAGTCGGTCAAATCGACGGCGAAGCCTGGCACCAGTTTAGTCAGCAATATCATGCGCAAACGCAGGCGCTGTTGAATCAGCCGGACGTGGCGCAGAATCCTGAGCTTTATCAGCAAAAAGTCACTGAAGCGTTCTTTAGCGCTCTCCCCGTGCTGTTAAAAGGCGATCCGGTACTGACTCTGGCGCCGCTTAGCTGGAAAAACGCCAAAGGGGAAACCACGCTGAATCTGTCGCTGTTCCTCAAAGATCCGGCAACCACAACGGCACAACCACAAACGCTGGCGCAGGAAGTCGACCGCTCCGTGAAATCGCTGGATGCGAAACTGGCAATTCCGATGGACATGGCGGTCGAGTTTATGACGCAGATAGCAAAACTGGAAGGCTATCAGCAGGATGATGCGGAAAAACTGGCAAAACAGCAGGTGCAGGGGCTGTCCGCAATGGGTCAGATGTTCCGACTGACAACGCTGAAGGATAATACTATCGCCTCCAGTTTGCAGTACGCCAATGGCCAGATCACGCTCAACGGACAAAAAATGCCGTTGGAAGACTTTGTCGGCCTGTTTGGAATGCCGGCGCTTTCCGTTCCGGACGTTCCGGCGCTGCCTCAACAATAATCGCCTTGCCGGGTGTCGCGACGCTGCACCCGGTCTGCGCCGAACGACGCGCAGCCTCTACTTTTGCGTTACCAGGCGAGCGGCTATCGTTTGACTCCGCACATGGTGCTCGTCGTGAGCAATACGCTGCAATATTCGTTCGGCCAGGGTATAGCCTATTTCTCGCGCCGGCGTACTGGCCCAGATAATCGGCAGGTCGTCGAGGGCGTTCTCCGCCACATCAGCAAACGCCGCCAGCGACACCTGCTGCTCGAAATAACGATCGACACCGCTCTCGCCACTCTGTCGTCCGGCTCTCAGTAGGCCAAACCACGCCCCCATCGCAATGGTTTCGTTGTAACAAACGACAGCGCTAATGGTCGGATTGTATCGCAACAGCGCAGTAATGCTTTCTGCTGCCTGTTTCTGACTGGAAGCGCATTCCACGACCCACTCGCTGTGAAACGGTAGACCGTATTTTAACAACGTCGCACAATAGCCGCCCACGCGCTCCGCACGGGTTAAAGATGCGCTTTGTCCTCCCAGCCAGGCGATGCGCTGATGGCCCTGACGAATAAGGTACTCCGTCAGGAGCTGCGCCGCCTGCATGTTGTCAGGCCGAACGGTATCCGCATCATCAAGATAGCTGGCGCGTGACGCAAACACCACCGGAATTCCTTGTGCGTCGGCCTGCGCTCTCAGCGCTTCGCTACTACCCGCCGCACCGGCGATCACCATGCCATCCACGCCCTGATTAAGCAGCATGGTAAAACGCTGATTTAGCTGTTCGCCATCTTTCCCCCCGTGCAGGAGAAAAACCATACGGCCTTGCGCTTCCAGCGCTTCCGTTAACCCGGCGGTCAATTCGGCATAAAAGGGTGCCGATAAATCACGCACGATCAAACCGATAACGCCGCTTTGCCCGCCACGCAGCGCGGACGCCTGGCGGTTACGCACAAAACCCAGTTGTTCAATTGCCGCGTTCACGCGCTCGCCGGTCGCGGCCGATATTCGCCCCTTGCCGCTCAGCACTAAGGAAACGGTGCTCACCGACACACCAGCCGCCAGCGCAACATCGTGGATAGTGATTTTTTTGGCGATAGCCATGTCAACAAATCGCTCCAGAATCTGACAGATAAAACGTTTTACCTATCCGTTATCTTTATACGCGTTATTATCGGTCAGTAATGTGATTAATGCCGCACTAAAATTTGATAAAACGTTTTATCTTTTCGCCATCATAACCTGACACCGGCCTTTATTAACAAGGAGTCGTTAGATGACGACGAAAACCACGCCAAAAATAACGCTATGGGAATTTTTCCAGCAACTGGGCAAAACGTTTATGTTGCCCGTCGCCTTGCTCTCGTTCTGCGGCATTATGCTCGGTATCGGCAGCTCGCTCAGTAGCCACGACGTTATCACCCTGCTCCCCGTGCTGGGTAATCCCTTGCTACAGGCTATCTTCACCTGGATGAGTAAAGTAGGTTCTTTTGCCTTTAGCTTCCTGCCGGTGATGTTTTGTATCGCGATTCCGCTCGGTCTGGCGCGGGAAAACAAAGGCGTCGCCGCGTTTGCCGGGTTTGTCGGTTATGCGGTCATGAACCTTGCAGTCAACTTCTGGCTCACGGCAAAAGGCATTCTGCCGACCACCGATGCGGCGGTGCTGAAAGCCAATAACGTACAAAATATTCTGGGCATCCCCTCTATCGATACCGGCATCCTCGGCGCCGTTATCGCTGGTATTATTGTCTGGATGCTGCATGAACGGTTTCATACCATTCGTTTGCCGGATGCGCTGGCTTTTTTCGGCGGTACGCGTTTTGTACCTATCGTTTCCGCCGTTGTGATGGGGCTTGTCGGCCTGGTTATCCCGCTCGTCTGGCCGGTTTTTGCGATGGGAATTAGTGGACTGGGTCATATCATCAATAGCGCCGGCGACTTTGGACCGATGATTTTCGGCACCGGCGAGCGCCTGCTGTTGCCTTTTGGTCTGCACCATATTCTGGTAGCGCTGATTCGCTTCACCGAGGCGGGGGGTACGCAAGAGGTATGCGGGCATACCGTGAGCGGCGCATTGACTATTTTCCAGGCCCAACTCAGTTGCCCAACGACGCACGGCTTCTCTGAAAGCGCCACTCGTTTCTTATCGCAAGGCAAAATGCCGGCGTTTCTCGGTGGGTTGCCGGGCGCCGCGCTGGCAATGTACCACTGTGCCCGTCCAGAAAACCGCCCTAAAATTAAAGGATTATTGATTTCCGGTTTAATCGCCTGCGTTGTCGGCGGTACAACGGAGCCGCTGGAATTCCTGTTCCTGTTCGTAGCGCCAGTGCTGTACGTTATTCATGCTCTGCTGACCGGGCTGGGCTTCACCATCATGGCTATTCTCGGCGTCACTATCGGCAATACGGATGGCAATATTATTGACTTTGTGGTGTTTGGCATCCTGCATGGTCTGTCAACAAAATGGTATCTGGTTCCGGTAGTGGCGGCGATTTGGTTTGCGGTTTACTACCTCATTTTCCGCTTCGCCATTACACGCTTTAACCTCAAAACACCGGGGCGCGAAGCGGAGATCGCCACCAGCATTGAAAAAGCGATCGCTGGCGCGCCAGGAAAATCCGGCTACAACGTGCCTGCTATCCTGGCGGCATTAGGCGGCACGGAAAACATCGTGAGTCTGGACAACTGCATCACCCGCCTACGTCTGTCCGTGAAAGATATGTCGCTTGTCGATGTCCAGGCATTGAAGGACAATCGTGCGATAGGCGTCGTACAGCTCAATCAGCATAATTTGCAGGTGGTTATCGGCCCGCAGGTTCAGTCGGTAAAAGATGAAATGGTTGGTCTGATGAATACCGTTCAGGCATAAGGAAGAGATATGTTCGATTTTTCACAGGAAGTTGACCGTCGCGGGACATGGTGTACGCAGTGGGATTATGTCGCCGATCGTTTTGGCGAAGCCGATCTGCTCCCCTTTACGATCTCGGATATGGATTTTGCCACCGCGCCGTGTATCCTGGAGGCGCTAAACCAGCGCCTTTCCCACGGTGTGCTGGGCTATAGCCGCTGGAAAAATGAGGCGTTTTTAGGGGCGATTACCCACTGGTTTGCGACACGCCATCAGACCACGATAGATGCCCACTCCCTCGTATACGGCCCCTCCGTTATCTATATGGCGTCCGCGCTTATCCGCCAGTGGTCCAACGAAGGCGATGGCGTGGTAGTTCATACCCCCGCTTACGATGCTTTTTATAAAGCGATTGAAGGCAACCATCGCATCGTCACTCCCGTCCCGCTGGAGAAAGAAGGCAACGCCTGGTATTGCGATATGGCCAAACTGGAGGCGGCGCTGGCGCGTCCGGAAAGCAAAATCCTGCTGCTGTGCAGTCCGCAAAATCCCACCGGTAAAGTGTGGACGCGTGACGAGCTGGAAACGATGTCAACGCTGTGCGAGCGCCATGGCGTACGGGTGATTTCCGATGAAATTCACATGGATATGGTATGGGGAAACCAGCCGCATATTCCCTGGAGCAATGTCGCGCGCGGAGACTGGGCGCTGCTCTCCTCCGGCTCGAAAAGCTTCAACATTCCGGCATTAACCGGCGCTTATGGAATCATTGAAAATAGTGAAAGCCGTGAACGCTACCTGGTCGCCTTAAAAGGGCGCGACGGCCTCTCTTCGCCAGCGGTGCTCTCGCTCACGGCGCATATTGCCGCGTATCAGCACGGCGCGCCGTGGCTGGATGCGTTACGCGCCTCGCTGGCGGCTAATATGCGCTATATTGAGCAGGCGCTGAATGGCGCCTTTCCGACGTTGAACTGGCAAGCGCCGCCATCGACCTATCTGGCCTGGATTGATCTTCGTTCACTCGGCATTGACGATCAAAAATTACAGCACACGCTCATTCATCAGGAGAAAGTCGCCATTATGCCCGGCGATACCTATGGCGCAGAAGGCCGGGGATTTGTGCGTCTGAATGCCGGATGCCCTCGCCTGAAACTTGAAAAAGGCGTCAACGGATTGATTAACGCTATCCGCACCGTTCGCTGATACCGTCTACAAACGGGGTGTTGACCCTTTATCCTAAGATGCGATAACAGAGACAACCCCCGTGAGCTGACCGGGGCGCGTTAAAGAGAATGATACAAAATTTCTCCCGCGCTCTCGCGAAGTTGCAACGTAATGGCTCCGTTTTTGCAAAATTTCCAGAGCATTATCAATCTGTAGTATAATGGTGCGCACTTTTATTAAAAATTGAGTGCGCCCATGATTGATATTACGCTTCCTTTGACTGACATCCACCGCCACCTTGATGGCAACATTCGCGCCCAAACAATTCTGGATCTTGGTCGGCAGTTCAACATCGCCCTTCCCGCCCAAACGCTGGAAACGCTGATTCCGCATGTCCAGGTCACCTCAACCGAACCCGATTTAGTAAGCTTTCTCACGAAGCTCGATTGGGGGGTAAAAGTCCTGGCATCGCTTGACGCCTGCCGCCGTGTGGCCTTTGAAAATATTGAAGATGCCGCACGTAACGGCATGCATTACGTCGAGCTTCGCTTTTCGCCCGGCTATATGGCGATGGCGCATCAGTTACCGATCGCAGGCGTGGTTGAAGCCGTTATCGACGGAGTACGCGACGGCTGTAACACGTTTGGCGTCGAGGCGCGACTCATTGGCATTATGAGCCGTACCTTCGGCGAGGCGGCATGTTTACAGGAGCTTGATGCGCTGTTGGCGCACAGAGAGAAAATCACCGCGCTGGATTTAGCCGGTGATGAGCTGGGCTTTCCCGGCAGTCTGTTTTTGTCGCACTTTAATCGGGCGCGCGATGCGGGCTGGCATATTACCGTTCACGCTGGCGAAGCCGCAGGGCCGGAAAGTATCTGGCAGGCGATTCGCGAACTGGGGGCCGAACGTATCGGACATGGCGTAAAAGCTGTCGAAGATCGCGCGTTAATGGATTTTCTTGCACAGCAGCGTATCGGTATTGAATCCTGTCTGACCTCGAATATTCAGACCAGTACCGTCGCATCGCTGGCAGATCATCCGCTCAAAACCTTCCTTGAGCATGGCGTTCTCGCCAGTCTTAATACGGACGATCCGGCTGTTCAGGGCGTAGATATTATCCATGAATATCACGTCGCCGCGCCAGCGGCAGGATTGAGCCGCGAACAGATTCGCCAGGCGCAGATTAACGGTCTGGAAATCGCCTTTCTGAGCGATGACGAAAAACGTGCGCTGCGCGAAAAAGTGGCCGCGGCGTAAGATTGCTTTATTGACACTAACGCCCTTCTCCGCCTGCGGTTTAATGCTATCCCAGGCGGAGAAATGCGACATCTCAGGCAAGACACAGCGTCGCGCGATGTTTTGCCGATTCCATGCCCAGTTCAATCAACTCCATAATTTGAATCGCCTGGCTTGCCGGCACGGGATTTTCACCGTTACCGTTTAACGCATCGCGGATGGCGGCATAATATGCCGGATAGTTACCCGGCAACGTAAGCCAGTTCTCTTCTTTGCGCGTCTCTCCCTCAACCAGGGTCAATACGCCGTCACGCATGTCGTATCCCCAGTCTTCCTGCGGTAAACGCTCGCCGTTTTTTAACCGTTCTTCCTGGGGATCGAGGCCATATTTAACATAGCTACCGCGCGAACCATGAACGATGTATCGCGCGGATTCCGCCGCGGCCAGCATCGTACCGTGCAAAATGACGCGGCGCTGGGGGTAGGATAAAATCGCGTGGAAATAATCTGTAGATTGCGCGCCCGGACGCAGTTGCGCTAAATCCACCGTCATGCTGACGGGCAGGCCAAAAAGTTGAATGGCCTGATCCAACAAGTGCGGCGCCAGATCGTACCAGATACCACTTCCCGGCCCGCCTTGTTCGCGCCAGCGGTCGCGCACCTGGGGACGGAATCGATCAAAGTGGGATTCAAACAAGGACACCTCGCCGAGCACGCCATCCGCCAGCAAGGCTTTCAGCGTCAAAAAATCGCTGTCCCAACGTCGGTTGTGGAAGACGGAAAGTACCCGGCCAGTACTCCGCGCAAGCGCATCCAATTCTCGCGCCTGTGACAGTGTCACGGTAAAAGGTTTATCAACCACCACATGCTTACCGGCTTCCAGCGCAGCTTTCGCCAGCGGGAAATGGGTATCGTTGGGCGTCGGGATCACGACCAGGTCGATATGCGGATCGTTAAATAAGTGTCGGGGCTCAGAGACCACGGAGACCGCCGGCCAGTCTGCTTTCACTTTTGTTTCATCGCTGCTGGATACCGCCGCAAGCTCTAGCCCTGGCGTTCCCATAATTAAGGGCGCATGAAAGGTTTTACTGGCGTAGCCATAACCGATTAACCCAACGCGGATTTTGTCATTCATCTCACTGCCTCCGGTTTTAGATATCGCTATTCCACACCATCGTGCGACTAGCCGCAATAGCGTCCTGACCATCAACGTAGCATCAAATGATTAACTTGTTACAGAACAAAGGCTGAAATCGTTTCCCTCCCTCTTGCCGACCGTTCGCCAGGAAAGTAACATTTACCCTCTGGATAAATCAAAGCAAATGTCGTCAATAATGAATCGTCTTATTGAATTAACTGGGTGGATAGTTCTCGTTATCTCAGTCATTCTTTTAGGTATTGCCAACCATATTGACAATTACCAACCACCAGAGCCCACGGCTTCCGTCCAGAAGAAGTAAGCGTCAGATAATGTAAAGGCATTTTCGCGTGGTACGGTAAGCGGCGCCCCGGGGGGTGCAAAGAAAGTCAAAAACCGGCAAAAAAAACGAAATATGTCCTATCTGGTCTGACGTTTATTGCCTGTTGTAGGAAAGCGCGTTAACCTTTCGCCCCAGGCGCCCTGTGGCGCCTGACTCTTTACCGGTAAGAATATTCCCTTTTTACCTGCACCCCTGACCTCTCACTGGTGCGGTTTTGTTTATTTTTTATCAGTGACTACTCCGTTGGCATTATATTAAATATGGATCAACTTTATATGACTGTTCAGGATTATCTATTAAAATTCCGCAAAATTAGTTCGCTCGAAAGTCTGGAAAAACTGTTCGACCACCTTAACTATACCCTTACTGATGACATGGACATTGTTAATATGTATCGCGCTGCAGATCACCGCCGTGCCGAACTGGTTTCCGGAGGACGCCTGTTTGATGTAGGTCAGGTCCCGCAATCCGTCTGGCGCTATGTGCAATAAAGAGAGTAGCGTTTAACATCAAAAACCTTATAATATTTGCCCCAAAATGAGCGGCATGACCGTTAACGCGCGTAACCCCGGAGAAGATATGACTACAACACCGCCACAACGAATTGGAGGCTGGCTTCTTGGCCCGTTAGCCTGGCTGTTAGTCGCGTTGTTGAGCGCCTCGCTGGCGTTATTACTCTACGTTATGGCGCTTGCCACACCGCAAACGTTCAAGACGCTTAGCGGACAGGAAACCGGTAATTTACTGCTATGGGGCATTTCATTTATTACCGCTATCGCCATGTGGTACTATACCCTGTGGTTGACGATCGCATTCTTCAAGCGCAGACGCTGCGTGCCGAAGCATTACATTATCTGGCTGCTGGTGTCGGTGTTACTGGCGGTTAAAGCATTTGCCTTTTCGCCCGTCTCAGATGCCTTTGCCGTGCGTCAGTTACTCTTCCCACTGTTGGCGACGGCGCTCATTGTGCCTTATCTCAAACGTTCAGCGCGCGTTAAAACAACGTTTGTTAATCCGTAATAACCCTACAGTTAACCTGTTGTCGCCTGTGGTAGTTTGACAGATAATAGGCGGCTTTTTTATTTCAGGCCGAAACATGACTGATTACCTGCTGCTCTTTGTCGGAACTGTACTGGTCAATAACTTTGTACTGGTCAAATTCCTGGGCCTTTGTCCCTTTATGGGCGTATCCAAAAAACTGGAAACCGCCATGGGGATGGGCCTCGCGACGACCTTTGTCATGACGCTGGCGTCGATATGCGCCTGGCTTATCGACACCTGGATACTTATTCCGCTGGATCTGATTTATCTGCGGACGCTGGCCTTTATCCTCGTCATTGCTGTGGTCGTGCAATTTACCGAAATGGTTGTACGGAAAACCAGCCCGGCGTTATACCGCTTGTTAGGCATCTTCTTACCACTGATTACCACTAACTGTGCGGTTCTGGGCGTAGCGTTACTGAATATTAATCTCGGTCATCACTTTCTTCAGTCGGCGCTGTACGGATTTTCCGCCGCCGTCGGTTTTTCATTAGTGATGGTTCTGTTTGCCGCCATCCGCGAACGCCTTGCCGTGGCGGATGTGCCCGCCCCTTTTCGTGGTAACGCGATAGCATTGATTACCGCAGGATTAATGTCTTTGGCCTTTATGGGCTTTAGTGGTTTGGTGAAGTTGTAATGAATACTATCTGGATTGCCGTTGGCGCCCTGACCCTTCTGGGCCTGGTGTTCGGCGCCATTCTGGGTTATGCCTCCCGCCGATTCGCGGTTGAAGATGATCCGGTTGTTGAAAAAATCGATGCGATTTTGCCGCAGAGCCAGTGTGGTCAGTGCGGCTATCCCGGCTGCCGCCCCTACGCCGAAGCCGTGGGTCTCCAGGGCGAGAAAATCAATCGTTGCGCGCCCGGCGGCGAAGCCGTCATGCTGAAAATGGCAGAGCTGCTAAACGTAGAGCCGCAACCATGCGATGGTGAAGAACAGCAGGCTGCGCCAGTACGTATGCTGGCAGTTATTGATGAAAATAACTGCATTGGCTGCACAAAATGCATTCAGGCCTGCCCGGTTGACGCCATCGTTGGCGCAACGCGCGCCATGCACACGGTCATGAGCGATCTCTGTACTGGCTGTAATCTGTGCGTCGATCCGTGTCCGACGCACTGCATCGAATTACGTCCGGTGAATGAGACGCCCGACAGTTGGAAATGGGATTTGAACACCATTCCCGTTCGCATCATTCCCGTGGAACAACATGCTTAAACTATTTTCCGCTTTCAGAAAAGATAAAATCTGGGATTTCGACGGTGGTATTCATCCGCCCGAAATGAAGACCCAGTCAAACGGCACGCCGCTGCGCCAGGTGCCTTTAGCGCCGCGCTTCGTTATCCCCTTAAAACAGCACATTGGCGCTGAGGGCGAGCTGTGCGTTAGCGTCGGCGATCGCGTGCTACGCGGCCAGGCGCTTACCCGTGGACGTGGGAGAATGCTGCCGGTACACGCGCCCACCTCCGGGACGGTTATCGCTATTGCCCCCCACTCGACGGCACATCCTTCGGCGCTGGCGGAGTTAAGCGTCATCATTGATGCCGACGGCGAGGACCGCTGGATTGAACGCGAGGGCTGGTCTGATTACCGCGCCCACAGCCGTGAAGCGCTCATTGAACGCATTCATCAGTATGGCGTTGCCGGGCTTGGCGGCGCGGGGTTTCCCACCGGCGTTAAATTGCAGGGCGGCGGCGATAAAATCACCACGCTTATTATCAATGCCGCAGAGTGCGAACCTTACATTACGGCGGACGATCGTTTGATGCAGGACTGCGCCGCGCAGATTGTGGAAGGTATTCGCATCCTGGCGCATATTCTGCAACCGCGTGAGGTATTAATCGGCATTGAAGATAACAAACCGCAGGCTATTTCCATGCTGCGCGCCGTACTGGCTGACGCCCACGATATTTCGTTACGTGTTATCCCAACCAAATACCCTTCCGGCGGCGCAAAACAGCTCACCCAAATACTGACGGGAAAACAGGTTCCCCACGGCGGGCGCTCCTCTGATATTGGCGTGCTGATGCAAAACGTCGGTACGGCTTATGCCGTTAAACGCGCCGTGGTTGACGGCGAACCGATCACAGAACGCGTTGTCACCTTAACGGGTGAAGCGGTAAGCCGTCCGGGTAACGTCTGGGCGCGGCTCGGCACTCCCGTTCGTCATTTGCTTAACGATGCCGGGTTCTGCCCTTCCGCTGACCAGATGGTCATCATGGGCGGCCCGTTGATGGGATTCACCCTTCCCTGGCTTGACGTACCGGTCGTAAAAATCACCAACTGCTTGCTGGCGCCATCCGTGACTGAAATGGGAGCGCCTCAGGAAGAGAAAAGCTGTATTCGTTGCAGTGCTTGCGCTGACGCTTGCCCTGCCGACCTTTTACCGCAGCAGCTTTATTGGTTCAGCAAAGGGCAGCAGCATGACAAGGCTACCGCTCACCATATTGCTGATTGTATAGAATGCGGCGCCTGCGCCTGGGTCTGCCCCAGTAATATTCCGCTCGTCCAATATTTCCGTCAGGAAAAAGCGGAGATTAATGCGATCAGGCTTGAAGAAAAACGCGCCGCCGAAGCCAAAGCACGTTTTGAGGCTCGTCAGGCAAGACTGGAGCGCGAAAAAGCCGCCCGCCTTGCACGTCATAAGAGCGCAGCGGTACAACCAGCGGCAAAAGATCAGGATGCCATTGCCGCTGCGCTGGCGCGGGTAAAAGAGAAACAGGCGCAGGCCACGCAACCGGTGGTTATTCAGGCGGGTAGTCTGCCAGACAATAGCGCCGTCATCGCGGCCCGTGAAGCGCGTAAAGCGCAAGCGCGCGCTAAACAAGCCGCTCATCCGATGGCTGACAGCGCGATACCCGGCGACGACCCGCGTAAAGCTGCAGTGGAGGCAGCCATCGCCCGCGCCAAAGCCCGTAAGCAGGAGCAGCAGGCCGGAAGCGAACCTGCCGAACCGGTCGATCCGCGTAAAGCCGCGGTGGAGGCGGCTATCGCCCGCGCCAAAGCCCATAAGCAGGAGCAGCAGGCCGGAAGCGAACCTGCCGAAGCGGTCGATCCGCGCAAAGCCGCGGTGGAAGCGGCTATCGCCCGCGCCAAAGCCCGCAAGCAGGAGCAGCAGGCCGGAAGCGAACCTGCCGAACCGGTCGATCCGCGCAAAGCCGCGGTGGAAGCGGCTATCGCCCGCGCCAAAGCCCGTAAGCAGGAGCAGCAGGCCGGAAGCGAACCTGCCGAACCGGTCGATCCGCGTAAAGCTGCGGTGGAAGCGGCCATCGCCCGCGCCAAAGCTCGTAAACAGGAGCAGCAGGCCGGAAGCGAACCTGCCGAACCGGCCGACCCGCGTAAAGCCGCGGTTGCTGCGGCGATCGCCCGCGTTCAGGCAAAAAAAGCAGCACAGCAGCAGGTAGTTAACGAGGATTAAATGGTATTCAGAATCGCAAGCTCGCCTTATACCCATAACCAGCGCCAGACATCGCGAATCATGTTGCTGGTATTAATCGCCGCTCTGCCGGGGATTGCCGCGCAGACGTGGTTTTTTGGTTGGGGAACGCTTTTCCAGATCGTTCTGGCTGCCATCACGGCGCTCGTCGCGGAAGCCATTGTCCTTAGACTGCGCAAACAATCGGTCGCCAGTCACCTACAGGATTATTCCGCGTTATTGACGGGGCTTTTGCTGGCGGTCAGCATCCCTCCGCTCGCGCCCTGGTGGATGGTCGTGCTGGGAACCGGATTCGCCATTATTATCGCTAAACAGTTATATGGCGGGCTGGGACAAAACCCCTTTAATCCGGCAATGATCGGTTACGTGGTGCTCTTAATCTCCTTTCCGGTGCAAATGACAAGCTGGTTGCCGCCTTATGAAATAGCCGCAACAACGCCCGATATGCTGGACACGTTGCGGATGATTTTTACCGGGCATACCGCCAGCGGCGGCGATATGACACTGCTACGTATTGGTATTGACGGTATCAGCCAGGCGACGCCGCTGGATACGTTTAAAACGTCCTTGCGCGCCGGGCACTCCGTTGAGCAAATCATGCAGTACCCGATATACAGCGGCGCGCTGGCTGGCGTGGGCTGGCAGTGGATTAACCTCGCCTGGCTTGTCGGCGGCGTATTCCTGCTGTGGCAAAAAGCTATCCGCTGGCATATCCCGGTCAGTTTTCTACTGACGCTGGCGCTATGCGCCGCGTTAGGTTGGCTTTTCTCGCCCGCTACGCTGGCCTCGCCGCAGCTTCATCTGCTGTCAGGCGCCACCATGCTGGGCGCATTTTTTATCTTGACGGATCCGGTTACCGCCTCCACGACCAACCGTGGACGTTTAATTTTCGGCGCGCTGGCTGGGGTATTAGTGTGGCTGATTCGTAGCTTCGGCGGCTATCCGGACGGCGTTGCTTTTGCTGTCCTGTTGGCGAATATCACGGTTCCTCTGATCGACTACTACACGCGCCCCCGCGTCTATGGACATCGCAAAGGATAAACCATGCTGAAAACGATTCGTAAACACGGTATTACACTGGCGCTTTTTGCCGCAGGCTCTACGGGATTGACCGCGGTGATTAATCAGATGACAAAATCAACCATCCACGAACAAGCGCTGCAACAACAGCATGCCCTGTTCGATCAGGTATTGCCGCCAGATCGTTACAATAATAATCTGCAAGATAGCTGTTATCTGGTCGATGCGCCCGCCCTCGGCAAAGGCACGCATCGTGTTTTTATCGCTCGCAAGGATGATAAACCCGTAGCGGCCATCATTGAGGCCACCGCGCCAGATGGCTATTCCGGCGCTATCCAGCTTATTGTTGGCGCAGATTTCAACGGTACCGTCCTGGGGACGCGCGTGACGGAACATCATGAGACGCCAGGGTTAGGTGATAAAATTGAGCGCCGTTTGTCTGACTGGATTACCCACTTTAGCGGTAAAACCATCAGCGGTGAAAATGATACGCACTGGGCGGTGAAAAAGGATGGCGGTGATTTTGATCAATTTACCGGGGCGACAATAACGCCGCGCGCCGTGGTGAATGCGGTTAAACGCGCCGGGCTGTACGCCGAATCACTGCCCGCTCAGCTCCCCCATTTAACCGCCTGTGGAGAATAGCCATGAGCGAAATAAAAGACATTGTTGTTCAGGGGTTATGGAAAAATAACTCTGCTCTGGTGCAGCTACTTGGCCTGTGCCCTTTACTGGCGGTGACGTCTACGGCAACCAACGCTCTGGGGCTGGGTCTGGCCACAACGCTGGTATTAACGCTGACCAACCTTACGGTATCCGCACTACGTCGCTGGACGCCGGCAGAAATCCGTATCCCGATTTACGTTATGATCATTGCCTCGGTGGTAAGCGCAGTACAGATGCTGATCAATGCGTATGCGTTCGGTTTATATCAGTCTTTAGGGATTTTTATTCCGCTGATTGTAACGAACTGCATTGTTGTCGGTCGCGCCGAAGCGTTTGCCGCGAAAAAAGGACCGTGGCTTTCCGCGTTGGACGGTTTTTCCATCGGCATGGGCGCGACAGGCGCGATGTTCGTGCTGGGTTCGCTGCGCGAGATCCTCGGGAATGGTACGCTTTTCGATGGCGCGGATAGCCTGCTGGGAGGCTGGGCAAAAGTATTACGGGTCGAGATATTTCACACCGACTCGCCTTTCCTGCTGGCGATGCTACCGCCAGGCGCGTTTATCGGCCTGGGGCTCATGCTGGCGGTAAAATATCTTATTGATGAAAAAATGAAGAAACGCCGCGCCGAAACCGCGCCTTCCGCTGTTCCGGCAGGTGAAACAGGGAAAGTCTGATGAACAAAGCAAAAAGGCTGGAAATTCTGACGCGCCTGCGCGACAACAATCCGCACCCCACAACGGAACTCAATTTCACGTCGCCGTTTGAGTTGCTGATTGCCGTGTTGCTTTCCGCGCAGGCAACCGACGTCAGCGTGAACAAGGCTACCGCCAAACTTTACCCGGTCGCCAATACGCCAGCCGCGATGCTGGAACTGGGCGTAGAAGGCGTGAAATCCTATATCAAAACCATCGGTTTATTTAACAGTAAAGCGGAAAACGTGATTAAGACCTGCCGTATTTTACTGGACAAGCATAATGGCGAAGTGCCGGAGGATCGGGCGGCGCTGGAAGCGCTTCCCGGCGTGGGGCGTAAAACCGCTAACGTGGTGCTAAATACCGCCTTCGGCTGGCCGACCATCGCCGTTGATACGCATATATTTCGTGTATGCAACCGAACACAGTTCGCGCCGGGTAAAAATGTCGAGCAGGTAGAAGAGAAGTTACTGAAAGTGGTGCCGAATGAGTTCAAAGTGGACTGCCATCACTGGTTAATTTTGCATGGCCGCTATACCTGTATCGCCCGAAAACCCCGCTGCGGCTCCTGCCTCATTGAAGACCTTTGCGAATACAAAGAAAAAGTCGATATTTGATATGCTCGGAGCGCGTCCGTCACGCCAGCGCGCTCCCACCTTCGGCCTGGATCTATTTTAGCCATCAATCATTCCAGTCTCTGTCCTTTTTCTGATGTAATGTGCTTTCGTTTTCCCTCCACGTCAGGTTAATCATTTTTTTAATCGCAAAAATTTCTATCTATCCGTGATCAGGATCACTTTGATAACTTCATGTGAAATTTAATGACATCTAAGGTTACATTTACAACCGGATAGACTGACGCCCCGTTTTCACTACAAAATATTACTCTGCCATTTTTTCAGATAATGGCCTATATCACTGCTTTTCACCTTAAATAGCAGAAGATATCGCCTTTCACCCAAACCAATGGCCTTTTTGCAGTGTAAAAATCTGCCATTCTTCAAATGAAGAAATTTAACGCTGGATAACATTTCTGACATCGGACGATTCAACCAGAAGAGTTATATGTAACAGATTATTACAAAGCTCTTGTCTGGAGAGGAAAGATAGTGAACATTACCTGCCGTTTCCCCTCCAATATAACAATCGGACGGATGAGTCTGACTCATCACGCGCCAGACAATCCCTGTTAATACGGGGCGTAAAAAAGAGGTAAAAGTGTCTACTGCAAACAAAAAACCAACTGAGAGCGTCAGTTTGAACGCTTTCAAACAACCGAAGGCGTTCTATCTCATCTTCTCGATAGAGTTATGGGAGCGTTTTGGTTATTACGGCCTGCAAGGCATTATGGCCGTCTACCTGGTAAAACAACTGGGTATGTCAGAAGCGGATTCCATCACCCTTTTCTCTTCCTTCAGTGCGCTGGTGTACGGCCTGGTCGCCATTGGCGGTTGGTTAGGTGATAAAATTCTGGGCACCAAACGCGTTATTATGCTGGGTGCCGTGGTGCTGGCTATCGGTTATGCGCTGGTCGCATGGTCTGGTCATGACGCTGGCATCGTCTATATGGGCATGGCGGCTATCGCTGTGGGTAACGGTCTGTTTAAAGCTAACCCGTCTTCCCTGCTGTCTACCTGTTACGCGAAGGACGATCCGCGTCTCGACGGCGCATTTACGATGTATTATATGTCCGTCAACATCGGCTCCTTCTTCTCTATGCTGGCGACGCCGTGGCTGGCGGCGCGTTATGGCTGGAGCACCGCGTTTGCGCTTAGCGTCGTCGGTATGCTGATAACCGTCGTTAACTTTGCTTTCTGCCAGCGTTGGGTGAAAAGCTACGGTTCCAAACCCGACTTTGAACCGATCAACTTCCGTAATCTGCTGCTGACAATCGTGGGTATTGTCGTTCTGATTGCGGTCGCCACCTGGCTGCTGCACAACCAGGACATCGCGCGTATGGTGCTGGGCGTAATCGCTCTTGGCATCGTCATTATCTTCGGTAAAGAAGCGTTTTCCATGCACGGCGCGGCTCGCCGTAAAATGATCGTCGCCTTTATTTTGATGCTGCAGGCGATTATCTTCTTCGTACTGTACAGCCAGATGCCGACGTCGCTGAACTTCTTTGCCATTCGTAACGTCGAGCACTCTATTCTCGGTATCGCGTTCGAACCGGAACAGTATCAGGCGCTGAACCCATTCTGGATCATTATCGGCAGCCCGATTCTGGCCGCTATCTATAACAGGATGGGCGATACGCTGCCGATGCCGATGAAATTCGCCATTGGTATGGTGCTGTGTTCCGGCGCGTTCCTGATTCTGCCGCTGGGCGCCAAATTTGCGAACGATGCCGGCATCGTATCCGTAAACTGGCTGATCGCAAGCTACGGCCTGCAAAGTATCGGTGAGCTGATGATCTCCGGTCTGGGACTGGCAATGGTCGCACAGTTGGTTCCGCAGCGTCTGATGGGTTTCATCATGGGTAGCTGGTTCCTGACAACGGCAGGCGCTAACATCATCGGCGGTTATGTCGCCAACCTGATGGCTGTGCCGAGCGACGTGACTGACCCACTGATGTCCCTGGAAGTCTATGGTCGCGTATTTATGCAGATTGGCATAGCAACCGCCGTTATCGCCATCCTGATGCTGCTGACAGCGCCTAAGCTGAACCGTATGACCCAGGACGATGATAACGCTGAAAAAGGCTCTAAAGCCGCTACAGTTTAATTTTCCGGGAAACAACATTCAGGCCGCTAACTGTGCGTTAGCGGCTTTTTTTTTGCTCGTCCCCGCACTACCATACTTTAAACCTCAGCAAAAAGGAGTTACCGATGAAACTGTTCTACAAACCGGGTGCCTGCTCTCTTGCTTCCCATATTACCCTGCGCGAAATTGGCAAAGACTTTACGCTTGATGGCGTCGATCTCGCAAAAAAACGCCTGGAAAACGGTGATGATTACCTGGCAGTCAACCCTAAAGGACAGGTTCCGGCTCTGCTGCTGGATGACGGCACACTGTTGACTGAAGGCGTCGCCATTATGCAGTACCTCGCCGACAGCGTTCCCGACCGCCAGCTTCTGGCGCCGGTAAGTAGTCTTGCTCGCTATCATACGCTGGAATGGCTCAACTATATTGCAACGGAACTGCATAAAGGCTTTACCCCGCTGTTCCGCCCTGACACGCCGGAAACACTTAAACCCGCCGTTCGCGCCGGTCTGGAAAAGAAATTGCAGTATGTGGATGAGTCGCTTTCAGACGACCAGTGGATTTGCGGCCAGCGTTTTACCATTGCAGACGCTTATCTGTTTACCGTATTGCGTTGGGCCTATGGCGTAAAACTGAATATGGACGGGTTAACGCATATTGAAAGTTATATGCAGCGTGTCGCAAAAAGACCGACCGTTGCGGCAGCGCTTAAAGCGGAAGGACTGAATTAATGTCATGTTGCCGGATAGCTCGCTGTAGCGCCATCCGGCCTCTTTTTAGCAGCAATAATTACAGCCGCGTTGCGCTGAAGTAATGTTCAGGGTTAGCGATCCTGTCCTGGGCCGCCACGACCTGCAGTTCGTACTCCTGCATCGTTTTGGTGGCGATCATAATCTCATAGACTGCCGCCGTAACGTGCTCCAGCGCCTGCTGCAACGTCGCGCCCTGCAAAAGTTTGACCAGCAATAAACCACTGGTGACATCGCCAACGCCAACCGGCTGACGTGAGCCGAAATCCACCAGCGGACGGCTAATATGCCAGGCTTCCTGCGCTGTCACCAGCAGCATTTCAAAGCGTTCTGAACTGTAACCGGCGCGGGCGAGATGTTTTACCAGTACAATTTCTGGCCCCTGAGCAATCAGTTCTCGCGCCGCCTGCACGGCGTCATCCACACTATTCACGCTATGTTTGCTGAGAATTTCCAGTTCAATCAGGTTAGGCGCGATAATATCGCTGGCGGGTAGCGCATAACGCACATGGAACTCTGCGACGCCAGGCGCCACGATACAGCCCTTTTCCGGATGCCCCATCACGGGATCGCAGAAATATTTTGCCTGCGGATTTGCTGCTTTAACCTGGCGCACAATACCGAGAATGTGTTCTCCCTGCTCGGCAGATCCCAGGTAACCGCTAAGTACGGCGTCGCAGTGCGCTAACTGGCCAATGTCCGCAATCCCCTGGACAATCTCAGTCAGATGGCTGGGCGGCATGACACAGCCGGTCCATTTACCATATTGCGTGTGGTTAGAAAACTGAACGGTATTCAGCGGCCAAACATTCGCGCCAAGACGGCGCATGGGAAATTCGGCGGCGCTGTTGCCCGCATGTCCGAAAACAACATGGGACTGGATAGCGAGGATATTCTTCATTTTTTTACCTGAACATCAAAAATAAGGGAGTGATTTCTCACTCCCTGTTACTTAATGCCTTATTTCCAGCAAATCAGACAATAGTTCTTTTTGCCGCGACGTAATAAGGTATAGCGGCCAAACAGACGGTCCTCATCGTTAAAGATGTATTCAGGATCGGATTGTTTTTCACCATTGATAGTGACAGCGTTGGAGGCGATAGTCTTACGCGCCTGACCACGTGACGGCTGGAGTTCGGCGTCTACCAGCGCCTGCATCAGATCGGCGCCTTTTTCCATTTCAACCATCGGTACGCCGTCCTGCGCCAACTGCTCAAAGTCAGCTTCGCTCAGCGCGCTCAGTGAACCGCTGAACAGACATTCAGTGATCCGTTTCGCCGCGACCAGCCCTTCTTCACCATGAACCAGGCGCGTCACCTGCTCGGCCAGCACATACTGCGCGCGCGGCGCTTTCCCGCTGTTTTTATCTTCTTCTTCCAGGGCATTGATCTCTTCAATGTCCATAAAAGTGAAGAATTTCAGGAAGCGATAAACATCGGCATCTGCGGTGTTAATCCAGAACTGGTAGAATTTGTACGGACTGGTTTTCTTCGGATCCAGCCAGACAGCGCCGCCTTCGGTTTTACCGAATTTCGTGCCGTCAGCTTTGGTGATCAGTGGAACGGTCAAACCAAATACCTGATTCTGGTGCAGGCGACGGGTCAGGTCGATACCGGAAGTGATGTTCCCCCACTGGTCAGAACCGCCAATCTGTAAGGCAACGCCGTGCAGTTTATTCAAACAAGCGAAGTCGTACCCCTGTAGCAGGTTATAAGAGAACTCCGTGAAAGAGATACCCTGATCGTCACGGTTCAGACGCTGCTTCACCGCTTCTTTGTTGATCATCTGATTAACGGAAAAATGTTTACCGATATCGCGCAGGAAAGTCAGCACATTCATGCTGCCGAACCAGTCATAGTTATTGGCCGCGATAGCGGAGTTTTCGCCGCAATCAAAGTCCAGGAATGGGGCAACCTGTTTACGAATTTTCGCCACCCACTCCTGAACGGTCTCTTCAGTGTTCAGTTTACGCTCGGCGGCTTTGAAGCTCGGGTCGCCAATCAGACCGGTCGCGCCGCCTACCAGCGCAACAGGTTTGTGCCCTGCCTGCTGGAAGCGTTTCAGGCATAACAATGGAACCAGATGCCCCAAATGCAAGCTGTCAGCGGTAGGATCGAAGCCGCAATAGAGCGCGATCGGGCCTTGCGCCAGTCGCTCTGCCAACGCGTCTTCGTCCGTCACCTGGGCTACCAGCCCCCGCTCTTGCAATTGTTTAATCAAGTTACTGCTTGCCATCAAAATCTCCATGTATAAAACGACTGCACCTTTGCCGGTACACGACTTTTCGCCAGACGCGAAAGAGACATAGCATAAAACGGCGGATTCATCCGCACCAGTGCTTAAAACAAGATTTTTGCATCTTTAGGGCGCAAGACGGTCGATTTTCCATGCGCCGTCGTCGCGTTGGTATAAAAAGCGATCGTGCAGACGATGTTCGCCGCCCTGCCAGAACTCCATCTGTTCGATACTCACGCGAAAACCGCCCCAGAAGCTGGGTAACGGCACTTCGCCCTGTTGAAATTTCTGCTTGAGCTCCAGGAATTTGCTTTCGAGGATACCGCGCGCGGAAATGCGGCTGGATTGTTTAGAGACCCATGCGCCAATCTGGCTGTCGCGCGGACGACTGTGGAAATACCTCACCACCTCAAGAGTGGAGAGACGCTCGGCTTTGCCTGTCACCATCACCTGGCGTTCAAGCATATGCCAGGGAAATAACAGGCTGATACGCGGATTGTGCTCAATTTGATGCGCCTTGCGGCTTCCCAGGTTGGTATAAAAGACCAGGCCTTTTTCATCATAATGCTTGAGCAATACAATACGCTGGTACGGTTGCCCCTTGTCATCTACGGTCGCCACGACCATTGCCGTCGGATCGGCCAGTCTGGCGTCGCACGCTTGCCCAAGCCAGCGCTCAAATAAGGTTAACGGTTCAGCGGGTAAATCGCGGCGACGCAAGCCGCCTTTCGTGTATTCACGGCGCAGATGCGCGATCTGCTGCAATTGGTCGTTATCAGACATGGCGTTGATCAGAAATAATCAGTGGGTGGCGCTATTGTGCGCCCCCATACTGAAAATCTCAACGCTTCGGATTTTGTAACTGACAGTTATTAAGCACAATTCTGTCTCGTTTATAGACCGTGGCGCTCTCGCCTTGCGACCAGAAAACATAAATCCCGTCGGTATAACGCGCGCCCGAGGCCGAGATTCCTTGCTTCAGGGTCAGCAGCTTATTGTCATAAACAAAACTGACCTCTTCACGCGGGTTATTGACTTTAACGGTAAGCGGCTTCTCATCACACTGGTATTCCAGCGTATCCGTTTGCATACGTTCAACAAATTGTTGATAAACGCTACAGCCGGTCAGCAGCACAGGTAAACACATTATTGCGATCTTTTTCATAGGCATATCCCGAAAGCTCTCCTGCTTCTGGAAGGGCAAACGCCCCTTCCTGACCTTGCTAGTTTACCGATATAGGGTCCGGGAAAAATTCAGTTAACTCTGAGTTATTGGGTTAGCCGGGTAAATAGCGCCTAAAACACTGGCTTCTGTAGCCCCCGTCACGGAAGGTAAGTTTCCCGGCAGGCCCGCGAGCGTTCGCCAGGCAAGCCAGGCAAAGGCCAGCGCTTCCATATCATCGCCGCTGATCCCCGCCTTATCGGTGGTCGAAACCTCGATACCGGGCAACAGCGCCGCCAGACGGGCCATCACTAACGGATTCCGGCTTCCGCCGCCACAGACCATCAGCCGCTCGCAGCCGCCGTTGAGCAGCACCTGTTGGGCGATGGAGACCGCCGTCAGCTCCGCCAGCGTGGCCTGTACATCGCGAGCGTCTGCGCCAGGGAAAGCCGTAAGATGACGCTCTAACCAGCCATAGTTGAAATATTCGCGTCCTGTACTTTTGGGCGCCGACGCAGCAAAGTACGGATCGCGCAACATCTTTTGCAGCAATGGAAAAATAACCTGACCTTCTTTCGCCCATGCCGCGTCTTTGTCGTAGGGCTGCGCGCATTGTCGCCAAATCCACGCATCCATCAACATATTACCCGGCCCCGTGTCGTACCCGCGCACCGCCTGTCCGGGGAAAAGCAGAGATAAATTGGCGATGCCGCCGATATTCAGGACCATACGTTTTTCCGTCGGATGTCCCAACAGCGCGTGATGGAAAGCGGGCACCAGCGGCGCGCCTTGTCCGCCCAGCGCAATATCCCGCCGCCGAAAATCGCCGACCACTGTAATCCCCGTATGGGCGACGATGTGATTATTATCGCCAATTTGCAGCGTATGCGGGGCCTCGCCGGTCGGCTCATGCCAGACCGTTTGCCCATGACAACCAATGGCGACGATATCCCGCGGCTGCAAACGTTGTTGCGCTAACAGCGCATTAACCGCCTGTGCAAAAAGCCGGCCTAACTGGGTATCCAGCTGGCCGAGTTGCGAGAGCGTAAGCGGTTGTCCCTGGCAAATATCGAGAATGCCTTTTTTCAGATGAACGGGAATGGGCCAGGTGAGACTTGCCTGTTGCGCAACCATGGTTTCATCAATTGCCGCCAGTACAACATCCACACCATCAAGGCTGGTCCCGGACATAACGCCAATAAAACGGCCCGATTTCATACCTCTTCCTTATTAAGCTGGGTTAAGCCTTAACACTCGGCATAACGTATTTTGCAATGCGATGCCCGCGTCACGTTTTTTGCCGTGCCGTCCACGGATATCAATAACCTATCTTTTCTTGCTTCCCACTTCGTTTAAGATTAGTTAATTAACTTCTGATTATGATTTTTACATTCTTTCGGCAGAAGATATGACCTTAACTGCATAAATGCCATATAATTTAGCTATAGGGATGCTGAAATAGCGTTTCGTGAAGAACAGGAGATGGGTAAATGATTAAACGTGTACTGGCCGTTTCACTGATGGGGTTATCCCTAGCGGGGTGTGTTAACAATGATAGCCTTTCGGGTGATGTTTATACCGCATCCGAGGCTAAACAAGTTCAGAATGTAACGTACGGTACTATCGTTAACGTTCGTCCGGTTCAAATTCAGGGCGGTGATGATTCTAACGTGATTGGCGCTATCGGCGGCGCGGTGTTGGGCGGATTCCTCGGCAACACTATCGGCGGCGGTACGGGTCGTTCACTGGCGACCGCGGCAGGCGCGGTGGCTGGCGGCGTAGCGGGCCAGGGCGTCCAGAGCGCAATGAATAAAACCCAGGGTGTGGAACTGGAAATTCGTAAAGACGATGGCAACACCATTATGGTTGTGCAGAAACAAGGAAATACGCGTTTCTCGGCAGGTCAGCGTGTCGTGCTGGCCAGCAACGGCAGCCAGGTTACCGTCTCTCCACGCTAAACCAGGCTTTACGTGTGGTCACATGGCCACACGTATGCCCCTGCACCTCAATCGTGAGAGTGCAATTCCATAATATTGTGTTCAAGTTTAGCGACAAGTTTAATCAGAAGCTCAATCTCCTCTGAAGAAATCCCAGCCAAAATTTCACCGCGCGTTTTATGAATGACCTCTTCCATCTCAGCGATCAGCGGCTCCGCTTTTTCGGTCAGTTTAATCCGCTTAGCGCGACGATCGCTGGCGCAGGTTTGCCGCGAAATTAGCCCCTTATCTTCAAGTTGATCCAACGTGCGTACCAGCGATGGCTGCTCAATGCCTATCGCTTTAGCCAATTGAATCTGCGACTGGTCAGGCGGCAATTGATGAATATTGTGCAACGTGACCCAATGTGTCTGCGTCAATTCCAGAGGCTTGAGGCGATGGTCAATCAGAGCACGCCAAATGCGCACCAACCGTGCCAGATCAGAACCTAGTGGCGATTCCAATTTCATCTCCTTATAATTAGCTTGCTAAGTTATTATGCTGATTTTAGAATAGTGTGCAGTATTTGTATTCTCAAAACAAATGTATTGCTAAATTTGCTTACCAATAGACATTTTTTCAGACATAGTGCGCACCTGGCACCTGTAGCTTCGGTTTTGGCTAAAACTAAAGCATCGATGTCTGACGCAAAGGAACATTGCTTGTGAAGTGTATACTCAACGCCACAGGATTGCCCTTACAAGATCTCATGTTGGGAGCATCTGTTTACTTTCCGCCATTCTTTAAAGCCTTTGCGCTTGGGTTCGTTATCTGGTTGTTTATTCACCGACTCCTGCGTGACCGGATATACTCTGATGAAATCTGGCATCCCCTGTTAATGGATCTCTCCCTCTTTACGCTTTGCGTATGTCTGGGCCTCGTTTTACTGATCGTGTGGTAAATATGTCGTTAAAAACAATAAAATATTTTTCTACTCTCATTGTCGCCGTTGTCGCCGTTCTGGCCGCGTGGTGGTTATGGAATTACTATATGCAATCGCCATGGACGCGCGATGGTAAAATCCGCGCGGAACAGGTCAGCGTAACGCCGCAGGTTTCTGGCAGCATTACCCAACTCAATATCAAAGATAATCAGTTCGTCAACGCCGGGGACGTTCTCTTTGTCATTGATAAAACGCCCTTCCATATTGCAGAACTTAACGCGCAGGCGCAGTTGGCCAAAGCGCAGTCCGATCTGGCGAAAGCGAATAATGAAGCCGATCGACGTCGACATTTATCGCGTAACTACATCTCTGCTGAAGATCTGGATAGCGCCAATCTGAATGTTAAAGCGATGCAGGCCAGCGTAGATGTCGCACTGGCGACGTTAAAACAGGCGCAGTGGCAGCTTAGCCAGACGGAAGTAAAAGCGCCGGTATCCGGCTGGGTGACCAACCTTTCCACGCGTACCGGTGATTATGCCAGTACCGGTAAGCCGCTTTTCGCCCTGGTAGATAGCCATTCATTTTATGTAATGGGATATTTCGAAGAAACCAAACTACGCCATATCCGCGAAGGTGAGCCTGCATTAATAACACTGTATAGTGGCAATGTTAAGTTACAGGGTCACGTTGGCAGTATCGGGCGCGCTATTTACGACCAAAGCGTGGAAAGTGACTCCGGTTTAGTGCCCGATATCAAACCCAACGTACCGTGGGTACGTCTGGCGCAACGCGTACCGGTACGTATCGAATTTGACGCTTTGCCGCAGGATATCACGCTCGTCTCCGGCACTACCTGCAGCGTAGCCATTGGGCAGCGGTAATGAAACTCTCCCTGCCGGCACTGCGAAATACGCCCTGGTTTAAAGCGACCTCCGGCCAGTGGCGTTACGCGTTGCGCAATACCATTGCCATGTGTCTTGCGCTGACATTCGCTTATTATCTCAATCTGGATGAGCCCTACTGGGCGATGACTTCGGCCGCAGTGGTGAGCTTTCCGACCGTAGGCGGCGTAATCAGTAAAAGTCTGGGGCGTATTGCCGGGAGTTTACTCGGCGCGACCGCCGCGCTGATTATTGCCGGCCATACGCTGAATGAGCCCTGGTTGTTCTTGTTTAGCATGGCCGCCTGGATCGGTTTTTGTACCTGGGCCTGCGCGCATTTTACCAATAATGCCGCTTATGCTTTCCAGTTGTCCGGCTACACGGCGGCGATCATCGCGTTCCCGATGGTTAATATTGTAGAAATCACGCAGTTGTGGGATATCGCCCAGGCACGTGTATGTGAAGTTATCGTCGGCATCCTCTGTGGCGGCATGATGATGATGATCCTACCCAGCACATCGGATGGCACAGCCCTGCTCACCGCGTTGAAAAACATGCATGCGCGCTTGCTGGAACATGCCAGTCTACTGTGGCAGCCGGAGACTACCGACGCTATCCGCTCCGCGCATGAGGGGGTCATTGGGCAAATCCTGACCATGAACCTGCTGCGTATTCAGGCCTTCTGGAGTCACTACCGTTTTCGCCGCCAGAATGCATTGCTAAATGCATTGTTACACCAGCAATTACGGCTAACCAGCGTGATCTCCAGTCTGCGTAGAATGCTTTTAAACTGGCCGACGCCGCCGGAAAACAGCCGCGAAGTCATTGAACAACTCTTAGCTGAGTTGGCAAAACCGCGCGCGGACAGCTACACCGTGGCGCGGATTATTGCGCCGCTACGCCCGCAGGATGAACAGGATTATCGTCACCTCGCGTTCTGGCAGCGATTACGCTATTTTTGCCACTTATATCTGCGCAGCAGCCGTCAGTTATATCTGATCGAAAGCGGCGCGCCGGTGGATCAAATCCATATCCGCCGCACTCCCGGCCTTGCGCGGCATACGGATAACGCAGAGGCCATCTGGAGCGGCGTGCGTACCTTTTGCACGCTCACGGTAATTGGCGCCTGGAGTATTGGCGCACAATGGGAATCAGGACCCGGCGCATTAACCCTGGCGGCGATCAGTTGCGTTCTCTACTCCATCGTCGCCACGCCGTTTAAGTCGCTCACCTTATTGATGCGTACTTTAGTGCTGCTGTCCTTATTCAGCTTCGTGGTGAAATTTGGCCTGATGGTGCAAATCACCGATCTGTGGCAATTCTTACTTTTCCTTTTTCCGCTGTTCGTCACGATGCAACTGCTTAAACTGCAGATGCCTAAGCTGGCGGGACTGTGGGGGCAGCTTATCGTTTTTATGGGCTCATTCATCGCCGTGACCAACCCGCCGGTGTACGACTTCGCCGACTTCCTTAACGATAATACCGCCAAGATCGTCGGCGTCGCGATTTCCTGGCTGGCGTTTGCGATTTTGCGCCCCGGTTCCGATGCCGTAAAAAGTCGCCGCCATATCCGCGCGCTACGCCGGGATTTCGTCGATCAGCTTAGCCGTCATCCTTCCCATAGCGAAAGCGAGTTTGAATCGCTGACCTATCATCACGTCAGTCAGCTCAGCAATAGCCAGGATGCGCTGGCGCGCCGGTGGTTATTACGTTGGGGAGTGGTACTGCTGAACTGCTCGCATGTGGTGTGGCAGCTGCGCGCCTGGGAGTCGCGTTCCGATCCGCTTTCCCGGGTGCGGGATATTTGTATATCCCTGCTGCGTGATGTGATGAGCGAGCGCGGCGTGCAGCAACGCCCGCTTGCCGTCACGCTACAGGAATTACAGCGTATCTGCGACACGCTCGCACATCATCATCAGCCCGCCGCGCATGAGCTGGCGGCGATTATCTGGCGTTTACACTGTTCGCTGTCGCAGCTGGAACAGGCTCCAGCGCAGGGAACACTGTCTCCGGGTTATTTAATGACGCCGCAGGCGTAACGCATTCCGCCGCCGCCGAGCGGTTTCGGCTGATCGGACATGTTATCGCCGCCCACATGGATCATGAGCGCTTTATCTTTCACTTCATCAAGAGACTTCAGACGCGGCGCAGTAACCGGTTCGGTGGCGATACCATCATTATTAACGACTAACACCGGGAGGTCGCCCAGATGCCCCTGGCCTTCCGGTCCTTCATGCTTGCCGGTATTTTGTGGGTCCAGATGACCACCAGCGGCCTCTGCGGCAACTGCTTTGCCGTCTTTAATCGCGGGCTGGCAGCTACCGTTGGCATGAATGTGAAAACCATGCTCGCCCGGCGGTAACGCTTTAAGGTGTGGGGTAAATTTTAAGCCGCCTTCGGTTTCATCGATGACGACGGTGCCGATAGACTGTCCTACGCCTTGCGCCGTCACCAGGTTCATCTCTACTTTCTCGCTGGCGGCCTGCGCACCCGCACAGGCCAACAGCGTCACCATCGCTAAACTTAATCGCTTCATAAAACCTCCGTTACATGTGGTCGCCTGTTAAGTGTAAACCACTGGCGAAAACATGAACGGAAAGTCAACGAGTTGGCGATTACGGCACGTCATAACCCAGTGCCGCCTTGCGGATTCGGAACCACTGTTGACGCGATAATGACAGCGTTTCCGCTTCTAGTGCAGCGCGTACGCGTTCGATTTTACCCGAGCCAATAATCGGCAGCGGCTGCGACGGCAAACGTAAAATCCAGGCATAGACCACCTGTTCAATAGAACTGGCGTTGAGTTCTTGCGCGATAACGGAAAGTTCCTGGCGCAACGGCTGATAAGCCTCATCATTAAACAGCCGACCGCCGCCAAGACATGACCAGGCCATCGGACGAATACGCAGTTGTTGTAATTGATCTAATGTGCCGTCCAGCAACAAAGGCTGGTGAACCGGCGAGATCTCCACCTGGTTGGTCGCCAAAGTGAAAGGCAGGCGCGATTGCAGCAACGTAAATTGCGCTGGCGTAAAATTAGAAACACCAAAATGGCGTACTTTGCCGCTTTGGTGCAGATGTTGAAACGCCTCGGCGACGTCATCCGCATCCATTAACGGATCGGGACGGTGAATTAACAACATATCCAGATAATCTGTCGCCAGATTTTTTAATGACTGTTCGGCGCTCAGAATAATATGCCGGCGATCGGTAATATAATGACCGAGCCTATTTTCCGCTCTGGCGGTGGTCGCAATACCGCATTTGGTAACGATTTGCAGTTTTTCCCGCAAATGCGGCGCCAGCGTTAGCGCCTCGCCAAACGCCGCTTCGCACTGATAACCGCCATAAATGTCCGCATGGTCAACGGTAGTGACGCCCAAATCCAGATGTTCTTCGATAAAACTCACTAACTGACGCGCGGACATATTCCAGTCCATAAAACGCCAATAACCCATGACAAAACGCGAAAACTCCGGGCCTTGTGGAGCGATGGTGACACGCTGAACCATAACAGATTCCTCATAGAGAATAATGAGGTTGAGTATACGCAATTCTGCGTTTAAAAGAGTGAAGGTTGTTGAGGATCTTCCGATGGGAGAGGCTTGTTTGCGCGTATTTTACGCAAGAAACGCTGGCGACAAAGCCGCAGTACATTTTGTTTCTCGGCATCGCTCATTTTTTGCCAGTTAAAGCGTTCGTCGCGGCTGCGCATACATCCCCGACAAAAGCCACGCTCATCAGACTGGCAGATACCGCGACATGGGCTTGCTACAGGAAAAAACTCCAACTGCTCGGCCACATCCCCTCCTCAACGTTTGGCGCTTATGACTATTGAAGACGCTAACTGACATTATGGCAACTCTGCTTGCAGTAGACCGACTGGTCTACTATACTACCTGTCATGAATAAGCAAACCGAACACGATACCCGCGAACATCTGCTGGCCACCGGCGAGCAGCTTTGTATGCAACGGGGTTTTACCGGCATGGGGCTTAGCGAGTTGCTCAAAACCGCCCAGGTGCCTAAAGGGTCGTTTTATCACTACTTTCGCTCGAAAGAAGCCTTCGGCGTCGCCATGCTTGAACGACATTACGCCTGCTATCATCAGCGTCTTACGGCGCACTTCACCTCCGGTCCCGGTAATCATCGCGATCGTCTTCTCGCCTGGTATCAGGAAACGTTAAAGCAGTTTTGCCAGCAAGGCACCATCAGCGGTTGCCTGACGGTGAAACTGTCAGCGGAAGTCTGCGATCTGTCGGAGGATATGCGCTCTACGATGGATAAAGGGGCGCAGGAGATCATGGCACTGCTTGCACGCGCGCTGGAAGATGGCCGTAATAGCCACTGTTTACATTTCACCGGCCAGCCGTTGCCACAGGCGCAGGTACTTTATGCCCTGTGGCTGGGCGCCAATTTGCAGGCCAAAATATCCCGTAGCGCCGCGCCGCTGGAAAATGCGTTGGCGCATGTTAAGACCATCATTGCAACGCCTGAGCAGTAACAGGCGTTTTTATTTCCTTTATTACAAGACGACCGGTCTACTTATATCAGGAGCCACTATGCCATCAGCAAAATTGTTTACCCCCCTCAAGGTGGGTGCCATCACGGCGACAAATCGCGTATTTATGGCGCCTTTGACGCGTTTGCGGAGTATTGAACCGGGCGACATTCCTACGCCGTTAATGGCGGAATATTACCGTCAACGCGCCAGCGCCGGATTGATCATCAGCGAAGCCACACAAATCTCCGCACAGGCGAAAGGCTATGCCGGCGCACCGGGATTACACAGCGATGAGCAGATCGCCGCCTGGAAAAAAATCACTCAGGGAGTCCATGCCCAGGGCGGCCATATGGCGGTGCAACTGTGGCATACGGGCCGTATTTCACACGCCAGCCTGCAACCAGGCGGACAAGCGCCCGTCGCGCCATCCGCTATCAATGCGGGAACCCGCACCTCTTTGCGTGACGAAAACGGCCAGGCCATCCGCGTAGAGACTTCCACGCCGCGCGCGCTGGATACTCACGAGATCCCCGGGATCGTCAACGATTTCCGCCAGGCTATCGCCAATGCCCGAGAGGCAGGCTTCGATCTGGTGGAGCTGCACTCCGCGCACGGTTATCTGCTGCACCAGTTCCTCTCACCGTCTTCTAATCACCGTACCGATCAGTACGGCGGCAGCGTAGAGAATCGCGCCCGTCTGGTGCTGGAGGTGGTTGATGCCGGCATTAAGGAATGGGGCGCGGACCGTATCGGCATCCGCCTTTCTCCTGTCGGCACTTTCCAGAATGTCGATAACGGCCCGAATGAAGAAGCTGACGCCCTTTATCTGATTGAAGCGTTAGGCAAACGCGGCATTGCTTATCTGCATATGTCTGAACCAGACTGGGCGGGCGGCGAACCGTACAGCGACGCGTTCCGTGAAAAAGTGCGCGCACGTTTCCACGGTCCCATCATCGGCGCTGGCGCCTATACGCCAGAAAAAGCGGAAGATCTGATCGAAAAAGGGCTGATTGACGCCGTGGCGTTTGGTCGCGATTACATCGCTAACCCGGATCTGGTAGCGCGTCTGCAATGTAAAGCGAAACTCAATCCACAGCGTCCCGAAAGTTTTTATGGCGGCGGCGCGGAAGGCTACACTGACTACCCTACTCTGTAATTTCATTGATAGCGGCCTCACATCGCCGCTATACTTTGAATATCTTGACTATTTTAAGGACAACGAAAATGCGTTTATTGCATACTATGCTGCGCGTCGGCGATTTGCAGCGTTCCATCGCTTTTTACACTAACGTTCTGGGCATGAAATTGCTGCGTACCAGTGAGAATCCGGAATACAAATACTCGCTGGCCTTTGTGGGATATGGTCCGGAAACGGAAGAAGCGGTCATCGAACTAACCTATAACTGGGGCGTTGAGAGCTACGACATGGGCAATGCGTACGGGCATATCGCGCTGAGCGTTGACAATGCTGCTGAAGCCTGTGAACGCATTCGTCAAAACGGCGGCAACGTGACCCGTGAAGCGGGGCCGGTAAAAGGCGGTTCGACCATCATCGCCTTCGTTGAAGATCCGGATGGCTATAAAATCGAATTGATTGAAGCTAAAGACGCAGGCCGCGGTCTGGGTAACTGATCCCCCGCCGGGCGCAGGTCACTGCGCCCGTTGTTTTACTGCATCCCGGCGTAAAATTTGCCATAATACGCGCTGCATTTTTTCGTATTAAGAGACTCAGATGTCCGATAACGCTCAACTTTCCGGTCTGTGCGACCGTTTTCGTGGTTTTTATCCTGTCGTCATTGACGTTGAAACTGCAGGATTTAACGCTAAAACCGATGCGCTGCTCGAAATCGCCGCCATCACGCTGAAAATGGATGAACAAGGCTGGCTGATGCCGGACATGACGCTGCATTTCCATGTGGAGCCATTCGCTGGAGCCAACTTACAGCCGGAAGCGCTCGCGTTTAACGGTATCGATCCCTCTAACCCGCTACGCGGCGCGGTGAGTGAATATGAGGCGCTACACGCTATTTTCAAAATGGTGCGTAAAGGTATCAAAGACAGCGGTTGTAGCCGCGCCATTATGGTCGCGCATAACGCCACTTTTGATCACAGTTTTATGATGGCCGCCGCAGAGCGCGCCTCGCTGAAACGTAACCCGTTTCATCCGTTCGTCACCTTTGATACTGCGGCATTGAGCGGACTGGCGCTGGGACAAACGGTGTTATCAAAAGCGTGCCTGGCGGCAGGTATGGAGTTTGACGGCGAAAAGGCCCATTCCGCTTTGTATGATACCGAGCGGACAGCGGTGCTGTTTTGTGAAATCGTCAATCGCTGGAAGCGCCTGGGCGGCTGGCCGTTACCTTTGCCGACGGACAAATAACGAGGCTAACAACGCCGCTCTTGCTCACGATGGCAGTAAAAAAGCGACCTTTACAGGTCGCTTTCTCCTTTCACAGATTACTCTGCGTCCGGCTCCTGAGTTTTATATTTTGCCGCAGTTTCTTTAATAAGCTGCTGCAACTCACCACGCTGATACATTTCAATCACAATATCACACCCGCCGACCAGCTCGCCGTCCACCCACAGTTGTGGGAATGTCGGCCAGTTGGCGTATTTCGGTAATTCAGCGCGAATATCCGGGTTTTGCAGGATATCAACATAGGCAAAACGTTCCCCGCAGGCTGAAAGCGCCTGAACGGCCTGCGCAGAGAAACCACAGCTTGGCAGTTTCGGTGAACCTTTCATATACAGGAGAATCGGGTTTTCAGCGATCTGGCGCTGAATTTTTTCGATAGTGGTGCTCATTGTCTCGCTTCCTTAAACTACTTTTACGACTGAAGCCTGTCATTGTAACGGGTCAGGCTGGCAACGGAAAATAACATTTTCATCATGCCTTATTATTTTACCGTCTGCGGGAATAAGTTGTATACAAAATATCTTTTAAGCGGGTTGCCACGCTGTGATTTGTAGATAACGCGTTCGTGTTTAGCATTAATTGCTATTTTTTTTACATCTGTTAACGAAACACAGCTTCAGAAACCAAAAGCAATTACCAATCTGTGCTTTTGTAGATTAGAATTATCAGGTTTTGTAAATCATACGCAGGCATGAATCGCCTGCCTTTAACAGAGGATTGCTCAGTGGCGCGGATAAACAAAATCTCGATCACGCTCTGTGCTTTACTTTTTACTACTCTCCCTTTTACGCCAATGGCCCATGCTTCCAGGCAAGCCAAAGCGACGCCTGCTGTTTCTCATGTCACGAAAACGGCAGATAAAAAGAAAAGCACAACGAAAAAGATCAGTAAGACCAACAAAAAAAACGTAAAAAAAACCTCAAAAACCAGCCGTTCTTCTTCCGCTTCTACGCCAAAACGTACCACCGCCTCCACGAAATCTCGTCATACGACGCATCGTCGTAACAGAACCGCGCCCACGTCAATCGCCGCCCTCGACGTAACGGAAAAATGCACGACGCGTAAAGGCCGTAAGCCGCACTGCGTGAAGGGGAAAGGAACATTGCCGGTCTCTATTGCCGATGCGCATCGTGCAAAAGTACAAAAAGCGACGAAAACCGCGATGTCCAAACTCATGAATCAGATTGGTAAACCGTATCACTGGGGAGGCGCGTCGCCGCGCACCGGTTTTGATTGCAGCGGTCTGGTGTATTATGCCTATAAAGATTTAGTGAAGATCCGTATCCCCCGAACGGCGAATGAGATGTATCACCTGCGTGACGCGGCGCCCATTGAGCGTAGCGAGTTGAAAAACGGCGATCTGGTGTTCTTCCGTACGCAGGGGCGCGGCACCGCCGATCACGTTGGCGTCTATGTCGGCAACGGTAAGTTTATCCAGTCTCCGCGCAGCGGTCAGGAAATTAAGATCACCTCACTGAACGAAGAGTACTGGCAGCGTCATTATGTCGGCGCCCGTCGGGTGATGACGCCTAAAACAATTCGCTAATATTTTATCCTGTCGTTTAACGACAGGATAACTTCTTCTTTTGCGCCACCTCTCAATTTGCTACCCTATCCTTACGCGCACCAGGGTTATTGTGCGTGCGCAATATTAATAATAAGGAGAGAAGCAATGTCGTTCGAATTACCTGCATTACCGTATGCCAAAGATGCTCTGGCACCGCATATTTCTGCTGAGACGCTGGAATATCACTATGGCAAACATCATCAGACTTACGTGACCAATCTTAACAATTTGATCAAAGGCACGGCGTTTGAAGGCAAATCGCTGGAAGAGATCGTGCGAGCCTCCGAAGGCGGTATCTTTAATAACGCCGCTCAGGTATGGAACCACACCTTCTACTGGAACTGCCTGGCGCCAAACGCTGGCGGCGAACCGACCGGGAAACTGGCTGATGCTATCGCGGCATCTTTTGGCAGCTTCGCGGAATTTAAAGCGCAGTTCACCGATGCCGCTATCAAAAACTTTGGTTCCGGATGGACATGGCTGGTAAAAAGCGCTGATGGCAAACTGGCTATCGTTTCTACCTCAAATGCCGGTACGCCGCTGACCACGGATGCAACGCCGTTGCTGACGGTTGATGTGTGGGAACACGCGTATTACATCGACTACCGCAACGCCCGTCCAAACTATCTGGAGCATTTCTGGGCGCTGGTTAACTGGGAATTTGTTGCGAAAAATCTCGCCGCATAAGTCTGAGTACGCAGAAGGTACGCCTTCTGCGTTTTAGAGAGGGATAGAATAGAGGAGACGCCCACCCTCAGAAGAGAGGAAATCAGTGCAGAGCGGCCGTTAATCCACCTGCGACAATCACGCCCAGAACAATCAGCGTAGTAATCAACGAAAATTTCAGGTCGGTACTCATCAAGTTTTCTCCTTTTTATTCCCACACAAAAAGTGATATAGCGCATTTTTGCACATTCCCGCACAAAAATCTCTCATGTTTTATATTGATAACTGTTTTTAACGCTTCCCCTTTTCCTCAAGATCAGACAAAATTCCAGGCTTACTGAATTAGCGTAACGGCCATTGACCCCTTCCTGACGTTCCGTGTCGTTTTTCCGGCGTGCCGCAACCCTGATGTTGCGATTAGGGTGTGTGTAGGCAAACGTTTACCTGGCGTTTCTCAGGAGCTTAGCGAGGGTCTGGAGTGAAATGTAATGGCAACAATTAAAGATGTAGCGAAACGGGCAAACGTTTCCACTACAACTGTATCACACGTAATCAACAAAACGCGTTTTGTCGCTGAAGAAACGCGTAACGCGGTCTGGGCGGCAATTAAAGAGCTGCACTACTCTCCCAGCGCCGTCGCGCGTAGCCTGAAGGTTAACCATACCAAGTCGATAGGCTTACTGGCGACCAGCAGCGAAGCGGCCTATTTTGCCGAAATTATCGAGGCGGTTGAAAAAAACTGTTTCCAGAAAGGCTATACGCTGATTTTAGGCAACGCCTGGAATAACCTGGAAAAACAGCGCGCCTACCTGTCCATGATGGCGCAAAAGCGCGTGGATGGCCTGCTGGTGATGTGTTCTGAGTATCCAGAACCTCTGCTTTCCATGCTGGAAGAGTATCGCCATATTCCGATGGTGGTGATGGACTGGGGTGAGGCGAAGGCCGATTTTACCGACACGGTGATTGATAACGCCTTTGCAGGCGGCTATATGGCGGGTCGTTATCTGGTTGAGCGCGGCCACCGGGATATTGGCGTTATTCCCGGCCCGCTGGAGCGCAACACCGGCGCGGGCCGGCTGGCAGGCTTCATGAAAGCCATGGAGGAGGCGCTGATCAACGTGCCGGACAACTGGATTGTTCAGGGCGACTTCGAGCCGGAATCCGGTTACCACGCGATGCAGCAAATTTTATCGCAGTCACATCGCCCTACCGCCGTTTTCTGCGGCGGCGATATTATGGCGATGGGCGCGCTTTGCGCGGCTGACGAAATGGGGCTTCGCGTACCGCAGGATGTTTCGGTGATCGGTTATGACAATGTGCGTAACGCCCGTTACTTTACCCCGGCGCTGACGACGATTCACCAGCCCAAAGACTCTTTAGGCGAAACCGCATTTAATATGCTACTGGATCGCATCGTCAATAAGCGTGAAGAGTCACAGTCTATTGAAGTTCATCCACGCCTGGTTGAGCGTCGCTCGGTCGCTGACGGCCCGTTCCGCGACTATCGGCGTTAATCCCCGCAGTCGGGAGCCTCTTCTGGCTCCCGCAGCCACTCCCGATTCAACGTTTCGCTATCGCCCAAATAGTCCAGCAGCCATGCCAGCGCGGGCGAGGCCTCGTTTTGTTGCCACGTCACGCAACAGGCCGCATCGGGAAACGGATTCTCTAACGTCAGCGCCACCCATTTTCCGCTGTCTATCCACTGTCGGGCAAAATGCGTCGGCACCATTCCCACGCATAGTCCTGCCGACAGGCAGGTTGCCGATGACTCCCAGTCCGGTACGACGACCCTTTTTTGGTTATCCAGCAGCCAGGTTATCCGTTTCGG
This sequence comes from Salmonella sp. 2018103, assembly GCF_026247685.1. NCBI lineage: Bacteria > Pseudomonadati > Pseudomonadota > Gammaproteobacteria > Enterobacterales > Enterobacteriaceae > Salmonella > Salmonella sp. 2018103. Next base: position 2,126,084 of record NZ_CP111029.1, on the reverse strand, counting down.
TAAAGTTCGCGAAGTGTCTTCCCTGACCAGCGACGGCCAGTTGCGCAGGGTATCGTCGCTTAACGGCCCAGGCATTGACGCCAGCGGATGATCGCTTGCCACTACGCAGCTCCAGCTCAGGGTCCCCATATCCCGAAAAGCGTAACGCCCCCCTACCGGAATCGCCTGCGTCGCCCCAATCGCCAGTTCGACACGCCCGTCGGAGAGCGCGTCCCAGACGCCGTTAAACACCTCCTGAAAAACCAGCAGTTCCACATCGTCAAAATGGCGATAGAAATCGACGATCATCTGCCGGGTACGTTCTGGTCTGACGATATTGTCCACCGCAATAGCTAACTGCCCGCGCCAACCATTAGCAATTTGCTGACACTGTTGGCGAGTGATCTGCATTTTTTTGATAACAGAACGCCCTTCTTTTAAAAACCAGACGCCAGCAGGCGTCAGTTCAACATCACGGTGACGTCGTACAAAAAGCGGTACGGCCAGCCACTCCTCTAACTGACGAACGGTGTAACTGACTGCTGAAGGCACACGGTGCAGTTCTTGCGCCGCCGCGCTAAAACTGCCATTGCGCGCCACGGCGTCAACCACTTCAAGCGAGTATTCCGACCACATAATTTGCCTACAAAAATTTTGAATTCACTGGACAAATATTAACGTTTCACAACCGTAATTTCACTCCCTACACTCTGCGACAATGTCTGTCTGATAAGAAAGAGAAACAAATATGCAACCTGGAAAAGGTTTTTTAGTCTGGTTAGCCGGCCTTAGCGTGCTGGGGTTTCTGGCTACGGACATGTACCTGCCCGCGTTTGCCGCCATACAGGCGGATTTACAAACGCCTGCCGCCGCGGTCAGCGCCAGCCTCAGCCTGTTTTTAGCTGGCTTTGCCGTCGCGCAACTCCTCTGGGGACCGCTATCGGATCGTTATGGCCGTAAACCGATTTTACTGCTGGGGTTATCTATCTTTGCACTCGGAAGTCTGGGGATGCTGTGGGTAGAAAGCGCGGCAGCACTGCTGACGCTGCGCTTTGTGCAGGCCGTCGGCGTTTGCGCGGCAACGGTAATCTGGCAAGCGCTGGTGACCGATTATTATCCTTCGCAAAAAATTAACCGTATCTTCGCCACGATCATGCCACTGGTGGGATTATCCCCGGCGCTTGCGCCCTTACTGGGAAGCTGGATACTGACGCATTTCTCATGGCAGGCGATTTTCGCCACCCTGTTCGTGATTACGTTGTTGCTGATGTTGCCGGCGCTGCGCTTAAAACCATCGGTAAAAGCGCGTACCGAAGGACAGGATAAACTCACTTTCGCGACGTTGTTACGCTCTAAAACCTATCGCGGTAATGTGCTGATTTATGCCGCCTGTTCCGCCAGCTTTTTTGCGTGGCTAACAGGATCCCCGTTTATTCTCAGCGCGATGGGTTACAGCCCGGCAGTGATTGGCCTAAGCTATGTTCCGCAAACCATCGCTTTTCTGATTGGCGGATATGGTTGCCGCGCGGCGCTACAAAAATGGCAGGGCTACCAATTGCTTCCGTGGCTGTTAGGGCTGTACGCGCTGAGCGTTATCGCCACCTGGGGAGCGGGCCTTCTGAATAATGCCTCACTGGTGGAGATCCTGATTCCTTTCTGCGTAATGGCGATTGCTAATGGCGCCATCTACCCTATCGTCGTCGCGCAAGCGTTACGCCCTTTCCCTCAAGCCACGGGGCGCGCTGCGGCGCTACAAAATACGCTGCAACTGGGGTTATGTTTCCTGGCAAGCCTGGTGGTTTCATGGCTCATCAGCACGCCGCTGTTGACCACCACCAGCGTAATGCTCTCTACCGTTGTTCTGGCGGCGTTAGGTTACAAAATGCAGTCTCATGCAGAGTGCGCTGAGGCCGAATTTCACCATGCCAATGTCGCCCACGACAAGTCTCACTAAAAGCCTGTTAACCGCTGGTAATTAGCACGCTAACAATTTTCGGTTGAATCATCAAAAATTGCGGCCTATACTGATTCACGGTTGTTTATATTACGATAATTATTAGGCATTAACGGGAACCGGAGCGTTCCCGATTCACCATGGATGGCCTTTTCGGCAAGGGTTCCTCCCTTCCTCTGTTCTACGTCGGATAACTGGCTCACGGAATTGCCCGTGGGATTTCTCACAAAGCCAAAAAAGCGTCTACGCTGTTTTAAGGTTCTGATCACCGTCCAGTGATGGAGAAACTATGAGTTCATCGTGTATAGAAGAAGTCAGCGTACCGGATGATAACTGGTACCGAATCGCCAACGAATTGTTAAGTCGCGCGGATATTACAATTAATGGTTCCGCCCCGTCTGACATTCGTGTTAAGAATCCCGATTTTTTTAAACGCGTCCTTCAGGAAGGATCGTTGGGGTTAGGTGAGAGTTACATGGATGGCTGGTGGGAATGCGAGCGTCTGGATATTTTCTTCAGCAAAGTCTTACGTGCCGGTCTTGAAAATCAACTCCCCCACCATGTTAAAGATACGCTCCGTATCCTCGGCGCGCGTCTGATTAATCTACAAAGTAAAAAACGCGCCTGGATTGTCGGCAAGGAACATTACGATCTTGGTAATGACCTTTTTTCCCGTATGCTCGATCCCTATATGCAATATTCTTGCGCCTACTGGAAAGATGCCGATACGCTGGAAGCGGCACAGCAAGCCAAGCTGAAATTAATTTGCGAAAAGCTACAGCTACAACCCGGGATGCGTGTGCTGGATATCGGCTGCGGCTGGGGCGGCCTGTCGCAATATATGGCGACCCATTATGGCGTTAGCGTGGTGGGCGTAACGATCTCCGCTGAACAACAAAAAATGGCGCAGACGCGTTGCGAAGGTCTGGATGTCTCCATTCTCCTGGAAGATTATCGCGACCTTAACGATCAGTTTGACCGAATCGTCTCCGTCGGTATGTTCGAACATGTCGGGCCAAAAAACTACAACACCTATTTTGAGGTTGTTGACAGGAATTTAAAACCGGATGGTCTCTTCCTGCTCCATACTATTGGTTCTAAAAAAACCGATCATAATGTCGATCCGTGGATCAATAAGTATATTTTCCCCAACGGTTGTTTGCCGTCTGTTCGTCAAATCGCCGAGGCCAGCGAATCACACTTTGTAATGGAAGACTGGCATAACTTTGGCGCCGACTATGACACGACTCTGATGGCGTGGCATGAGCGCTTTATCAATGCCTGGCCAGAGATTGCGGGCAATTATAACGAGCGCTTTAAACGTATGTTCAGCTATTATCTCAACGCCTGCGCGGGTGCGTTTCGCGCGCGTGATATCCAGCTTTGGCAGGTGGTATTTACGCGCGGCGTTGAAAACGGTCTGCGCGTTCCTCGCTAATCATCTCCCCCGCATTTCATGCGGGGGAATCTTATTTTCCGTTAGCCAATGTCGGCCTGATTTCTGACCGCATTTTCTCGTGCAGCCAGTACGCGTTCTACGGTATCAACAACCGCCTGCGTTTGCGGATCGATCTCGATATTCACACGCTCACCCAGTTTTTTTCTGCCAAGCGTAGTACGTTCCAGCGTTTCCGGAATGAGATGCACGCAGAAGCGCGTTGGCGTTACCTCGCCGACGGTCAAACTGATGCCGTCGACGCCGATAAAGCCTTTATACAGGATATACTTCATCAGGGACGCATCCTGCACTTTAAACCACACCTGATGGTTATTTTCGGAGGTCAGGATTTTCGCGATCTCCGCCGTCGTAATAATATGCCCTGACATCAGATGACCACCGATTTCATCGCTGAATTTGGCGGCGCGCTCTACGTTGACCTCATCACCTACCCTCAACGCGCCCAGATTGGTGATGCGCAACGTTTCTTTCATCAGATCAAAGCTTATCTGGTTGCCGTTTATTTCAGTCACCGTCAAACAGCATCCGTTATGCGCTACCGACGCCCCCGTCTCCAGCCCCTCCAGCATGTAGTCCGGTAACGTCACCACATGGGTGCGAAAGTTGGGTTTTTCATCAATCGATACCAGTTTCGCGGTACCCTGTACGATCCCCGTAAACATATCTTCAACTCCTGAAATAAATAAAAGCAGAACTGTTCAGCACAATAGCAGGTGGAAAAACAGCTTGCCAGCAATGCGCCGTTAACAACTGTTTTTTCGCTGGAGAAATAGTAATACCCCGCTACAATAGACTGAAATTTCCCCTGCTATTTCTTTTGGCTGCCACTACGGCGGCTTTTTAGTCTTTCATATAACAACAAAATAAAAGGTGAATACGTGCAGAAGTATACCAGTGAAGCGCGTCAGTTATTAGCGTTAGCGATACCGGTGATCCTTGCGCAAGTGGCACAGACCGCAATGGGATTCGTCGATACCGTCATGGCAGGAGGCTATAGCGCTACGGACATGGCTGCCGTCGCTATCGGCACCTCTATCTGGCTTCCCGCCATTTTGTTTGGTCACGGCTTACTGCTGGCCTTGACGCCTGTGATTGCGCAACTCAATGGCTCCGGCCGTCGTGAGCGTATCGCGCATCAGGTTCGACAAGGGTTCTGGCTGGCGGGCTTTGTCTCCGTGCTGGTGATGATCGTCCTGTGGAATGCCGGATACATTATCCGCTCTATGCATAATATTGATCCGGCGCTGGCCGATAAAGCCGTGGGTTATCTTCGCGCGCTACTGTGGGGCGCGCCAGGATACCTTTTCTTTCAGGTAGCGCGAAACCAGTGCGAAGGTCTTGCCAAAACCAAACCGGGTATGGTGATGGGATTTTTGGGCCTGCTGGTGAATATTCCGGTGAACTATATTTTTATCTATGGCCATTTTGGTATGCCTGAACTCGGCGGTATCGGCTGCGGCGTTGCGACCGCGGCGGTCTATTGGGTGATGTTTATCGCCATGCTTTCTTACATTAAACACGCGCGTTCAATGCGTGATATTCGTAATGAAACAGGCTTTGGCAAACCCGATAGCGTCGTCATGAAGCGCCTGATTCAACTGGGGTTGCCGATTGCGCTGGCGCTGTTCTTTGAAGTGACGTTGTTTGCGGTCGTTGCGCTGCTGGTTTCGCCATTAGGTATTGTGGATGTCGCGGGTCATCAGATTGCGCTTAACTTTAGCTCGCTGATGTTCGTACTGCCGATGTCGCTGGCTGCGGCGGTAACGATTCGAGTGGGTTATCGTCTGGGCCAGGGCTCGACGCTGGATGCGCAAACCGCAGCGCGCACCGGTTTAGGTGTCGGCATTTGTATGGCTGTGGTTACCGCGATCTTTACCGTTACTCTGCGTAAGCATATTGCTTTGCTCTACAATGACAACCCTGAGGTCGTGGCGCTTGCCGCGCAATTAATGCTGCTCGCTGCGGTTTACCAGATTTCCGACTCTATACAGGTGATCGGCAGCGGTATTCTGCGCGGTTATAAAGATACGCGTTCCATCTTTTTTATCACCTTTACCGCCTACTGGGTGTTAGGTTTACCCAGCGGTTATATCCTGGCGTTAACGGATCTGGTGGTGGATCGTATGGGACCGGCAGGCTTCTGGATGGGGTTCATCATCGGCCTGACCTCGGCGGCGGTGTTAATGATGCTACGGATGCGCTATCTACAACGTCAGCCGTCCGCCATCATTTTGCAGCGCGCTGCGCGATAATACGACGATAGCCGTCGCATGGCGGCTATTTTCTCGACATGTTGCATATTTCCACCGCAATCAGGTGATTTCAGGAAGAAAATTGCGATTTCCCTCTTGCCTCATTGCAGTTGTGACGCTAATATTCGTCCCCGTTGTCACCTACAACGTTGCGTTCATAGCTCAGTTGGTTAGAGCACCACCTTGACATGGTGGGGGTCGTTGGTTCGAGTCCAATTGAACGCACCATCATTTTAATGCGTCTGTAGCTCAGTTGGTTAGAGCACCACCTTGACATGGTGGGGGTCGATGGTTCGAGTCCATTCAGACGCACCAATCCATTATCTTGTTTAATTTTATAATACGCTATCTGGTGCTTGTGTCAGGCTAAAAGCGATTATTTTCAGTCTCTCATCTTTATCGTCAAACAAATCAACGCGCTGCTCTATACGCTATTACCCTCTTAACCTTCGCAGTGGCCTGAAGAAGCATACCAAAGGCATTTATGGTGTTTCGGTAGAATGCGCATAATCTATCTTCATCACCATACGTAACAAGGCTGCAACGGGTTCAAATAACGTTTCAGGAATTTTATCTCCACGTTCCACTTCAAAAAATAATGAGCGGGCCAGCTCAACATTTTCAACAACGGGGATGCAGTTGCGTTCAGCGATGTTAACAATATAGTTAGCTTGAGCATCACTACCTTTTTCCAGAACGCGTGGTATTGGCATATCGGTGGGATGATAGCCAAGACAAACCGCAATATGCGTTGGATTACGCACTACCGCAACAGATTGTTTAACAGATTGAGCTAAACTCCCACTTTGTATTTCACTCTGCATTTCCCGACGCCGTGTCTTCATTTGAGGGTCTCCCTCCAGATCTTTATGCTCCTGTTTTACGTCATCTTTACTCATTTTTAGATCTTTTCTAATCTTATAATATTGAAAAGAATAGTCCAGTATGCCAACGACGATATAAAAAGCCATCACCCCTACCCATAACCATTTTATTAAAGAAGAAACTACAAGCAGGCCACAGGCTAACCCACAGTACGGTAGTGCCCGAAAAGTACTGGCATAATAATAAAAGAAAAAGGCAAAGATAAGAGATAGCATGATAACTTTTAGGCTGGATTTACATAATTCCACTACGCTATGTAAAGAGAATATCTGCTTAAAATTACTTACCGGATTTATATGCTCGCTTTTAAAACCAATGGCCTTGCTGGCAATAACCACCCCCACCTGAAGAAACACGCTACCCACAGTAGCAACTATTACCCCTGCGCCCAGAAACAGCAGTGCAGAAGTCAATGACTCTATCAAAGCATGAGTCAATTGCGTTAATGCATAAGAAAATGGCTTATTTACTAATTGTAATGTGAAAGTTATTGACGCAATCAGTATCAAAATCATCTTTTCAGTAAAGAAATGAAAATACAAATAAAGCGCAATCAGCTGAAATAATGATGTTATTTCAATACTTTTGACGACCTGCCCTTCCTTACGGCCATCACGTAATTTCTTTTCTGTAGGCTGTTCTGTTTTCTCGCTCATACAGATGGGAACCAGTCTTTCAGATAAATATAAAATTTATCGCTTTCAACCAAATAGTGATGAAGAGCATAAGGGAATGAGATCAGGAGCGTTAGTAAAACTAATATACTTTTGAGCGGCATTGAGAAGAAAAATACATTCAATTGTTGTGCCGACCGATTTAAAAGACCTAAAGCCAGATCGGCTAATACCATACATATTATGGCAGGAACAGAAAAACTGATGCATAATTGATAAAGTGTTCTCCACTCTGCCTGGATATATTTTAAAAATTGCCGATCAAATAATAAAGTACGCCCCGGTGGTAAATATTGGTATGACTCATACAGAATGTTTAATATAAACTCCATGCCGCCGCTTATAAAGAAAATAACACACAAAAACTGGCTGAAAAGCAAGCCAAAAAGTGAGGTTTCAGCTTCCATTGTAGAATTGAATATCGTACCCATTGTCGCGCCACGTAAAGTATCAAGCAGAAACCCCGCCATATCAACGGCCCAAAAGGGAACCGCCGCACAAAACCCAATTAAAAAACCAATAATCACCTCTCCGGTGACTAACCCTAACCAACTGTAATCTTTACCAATATGCATCATAATCTTCTGCTGGTAAATGATTGGTAATATGGGAAAGGTAAGTGACATAAGCACGCCATTACGTAAAAGCGCGGACCCTAAACTGCCACTTTTTAATAGGGGAAGTAATAAAGAGAGGCTCAATGGTCGAATAAAAGCCACAGCCAATGCAATAAGCCACTCATTTACCTGTTGTGCCATTCAACCATGCTCTCCAATTCGTAACATTATCTGCCGGGTATAATTCAACAGGATACCGCTAAGCCATGGGTAGCTGACCATTAAGGTTATTGCAATTGCCAATAATTTAATCATGAACTGTAGCGTTTGGTCCTGTATTTGAGTCAAGGCCTGAACAAGGCTTACGATGACACCAACTACCGATGCCACCAACACCACCGGCATAGACGTAAACAGGACGATCCATAAAAGTTGCGTTACAAATTGCGTCAATTCAGAATCATTCATGAAAAGCTCTGTACCAATTGCGCCAGTGTCAGATCCCAACCGCCTGCCAGTAAAAATATTAGCAGCTTAAACGGCAATGAAATGGTCATCGGCGACACCATCATCATCCCCATAGCCAGCAGTATATTTGAAATAAGCAGGTCAATAGCCAGAAAGGGAAGATAAATAAGTAATCCAATCCGAAACGCCTGCGTTAACTGACTCACCGTAAATGCCGGAATTAATATGAGCAAAGAATCAGGTTTTATCTTTCTTTTTATGTCTTCAGGCCAGGTTCGTTTTATCAAATTCCGAAAATAATTGGCTTCCTTTTCTTCAGAGTTTTTTTGCAAAAACTGTCGATAAGGCGCTAATGCTTTACTGTCCCACTCCGACGTCCAGAAAGGAGCGCCAGCGACCTGAACCGGATGCCAGCGCTCTTTTACAGCTAATAGCGTCGGCCCCATAATGAATAAGGAAAGTACAAGCGAGAGGCCATACAGTGCGATATTTGGGGGAACTTGTTGAATACCCAGAGCATTTCGTAAAATCGAAAATACCACCGCCAGTTTAAGGAAAGAGGTTCCCATGACGATAATGAGAGGCAGTATTGAAAGCAGAAACAATATACCAATCAGTTGCAAAGGCGAATCGGGTAAAGACATACTGTATCTCTCATGACACGACCTGGAACGCTATTATATTGTTCGCATATTATTTTTCTTATCAGGTTTACGCTGTATTTTTGCAAAGATACCAACGTGTAATACGCACCATAAATTCATTGCCACAGGCAATCAACTCACCTTGCCCAATAATACGGTCATTTACTCTTATCGTCACCTCTGGCGCAAAACATCCACCTACAGGCAAAACGTCCCCCGTTTTAAGTTGCCGTAATTGTCCAATTTCCAGACTCGCACGTCCGATCTCAAAGAGCACCTGTTGTGGTATCTGCTCAAGTTCGACTGAAGACGTTCCGTCACTCTTTGACATTGGGCTCCCTGACGCAAGTAGCGTTTCGATATCCTGGACTAATTCGTCAAATTTCATCGTGTTATCCTCTGTCAGCAATACCCTTGCGTAGATCCCCCCTGGTAGTTGAATAGCAAAAAAACCGAGTCTGATGTCGCCAAAGCAATGAATCCGAACGCCCATGCCGATTTCGATAGACTCAAGTTCAATTAATGTAAGCTGGCACCAGCCTAAATATACAGGGACTACAATAGGAGGAGCAGGATAAATCTGTTGACGCTCAGCAGAAAGCTCTCCGACTATATTGCGCAAAAAACCCGTTGGCCATGTAAAAATAATGCTATGGAACTCATGCTCTTCAACTATCCATTTAATATGCAACGCTAGCTGATGTGGTAGATTACTGCAGGATGTTGGCGGTTCGTTCTGACAGAGGGTGGCATCACTGGCTTGCAATAACGGCGCCAGCCCCCATTCAGCTATTCCATATAGCAATTCAGGATCGATAGCCGATCGATTAGCGGTGCCAATTAACCCTTCACACCAGCGCTGCCAGCATTGTTCTGCAATCCACACCCTACCCAGCTCATTATGATAATTTATGGTAAATAATGTCCCTTGCTGTACTGGATATTGTTGCATACTCAATGTCAGCTCACCAATGGTAGCGCCTTGCGTTGGAAGTATCTCCACCCACGGACGCTCTTCATTCGCTATTCTTAACATAGAATATCTCCAGGGAAATTATATACCCCATATGCAGCAACTGAGACTCCAGCCACTGCTTTAGCGCTTTCATCGAACGGTAAATTTCATGATGAGGGACATTGATTCTTAACTGGATTAGCCCCCCTGATTCACATACTTCACACTCTACACCGTCAAGATAACCGCCACTAACACGATAACGTTGCGTGAAAACCACGTTCTTATTCAATGCTGCAGGAGGATTATTCTCACCAATGGGTAATGCCTGGTGCATGAGTTGTTCAAAGTCCATACGTTCCGCCTCCGCCTCGTTATCATCCTGATAAGACTGGCATGGCAACCCAAGACTTCCCTCAACTTTGGTAATACGCATCGCTTAATACCATAGTAATTTTTTCTTTCTTTTTCATAAGCGCATTAAAATTCTTCTGTAATTCGCTTCGCCGGGAGACAAGCTGCTGATACTGATTTTCTAACTGCTGCCGTTGCGTCAAAAAGCTCTGCGCCTGAGTGAATAGCCCGGCCATTTGTTGTTTCTTATCCAACAATAAATGACAAGATAACGTACCTTGCCAGCCCATTAATTCTTTCAGTCTGGTAGTCACTGCTAAAGCGCGCGTCTGGCAAATCTGCTGTTCCGTAATAATCGCCTGTTGCTGCTGATCAAGTACGGTAAGTTTGCCGCGTAATTGCTTTTCACGCCGCGCGATTATCTCCAGCAAAGTTTCCATGATCACTCGGTGAGTATTTGGTGTAATTTTTCTATAAGTAGCTCGGGTCCGCATACTTCATCCTTACTTTGTCGCAAAAATGTGCAAATATCCGGATAGGTATCAATGGCTTTGTCAGTATCAGTATCAACTCCTCGCTGGTATTCCCCAATGCGTATTAACAGTTCAACCTCCTGGTAAAGCGCCAGGCGCCGTCGCAATATCGCCGCCAGTTGACGATGCTCATGGCTGGTAACGACTGGAAAAACGCGGCTGAGCGTTGCCAACACGTCAATGGCAGGATAATGCCCCCTCTCTGCAAGCCGTCGGGATAGCACAATATGTCCATCAAGCAGTGAACGGACCTCATCCGCCAACGGCTCATTCATATCATCGCCTTCCACCAGTACCGTATAAAATGCGGTAATACTGCCTTTTTCTCCCATTCCTGTACGTTCTAAAAGTCGTGGCAATGCACTAAATACGCCTGGCGGATATTCTCCAGAAACCGCGGTCTCTCCGGCGGCCAGAGCGATTTCCCGTGCGGCCCTGGCATAACGCGTCAGTGAGTCGGCAAGCAAGACGACTCGCTTTCCATTATCGCGAAAAAATTCTGCTATCGTGGTGGCCACAAACAGCGCCCTCACGCGCTCTAAGGCGGGTCTGTCAGAAGTTGCGACAACAATGACACAACGTTTTCGGGTCTCTTCAGACAGTGTAAAATCGATGAACTCGCGGACTTCTCGTCCACGTTCACCAATTAACACCAGAACATTGCTGTCTGCGTCTGGAGCATTACACAGCATCGCCAGAAGCGTGCTTTTCCCCACGCCAGGAGCAGAAAAAATACCCACTCGTTGCCCTTCGCCACAGGTCGCAACGCTATCAATAGCGCGAATCCCCGTCATTAATGGTTGAGTGATAGGCTGTCGAACCATTGCGGGAGGAGGCATTGCATCATAGTCTTTCCAGCAGACGTCGGGCAGTTCGCGGCCATCAAGGGGACGACCAAAGCCATCAATGACTCGCCCTAATAACGCTTCGCCCACGGGAACCTGATGGCGTCGCCTTAAGGCCATCACTTGCTGCCCGCAGTGAAGTCCGATAGTACTCGTAAAAGGAGATAGCAAAGCTTTGCTGCCATTAATCCCCACGACTTCAGCAAGTTCTTCTCCAGGCTTTATACAGCACAACTCTCCCATAAATACCCCAGGCAACCACGCATTTAACAACGTTGCGCTGACATCCTGAATTCGGCCCCATCGACAATAACCATCGGGGGGCGGATATTTCAGCCTCAGACGTTGCATCAATTCATTCTTCATCGTCCGCCAACTCCTCTTCGCTAAGGTCAATACTTTCTACTACTTGTATAAGGCTCTCCTCTCCTAATTCCTGCCATGACAAAATCGGTACGTCGAACAAGGTGGCTTCTGTAATTTTTCGCAAGAAACGTCGGGTGTCGACAGAAGTGACAATGAATAATTTGGTTGACTGCTTCAGCGCCTGCTCGATAAGTTGCAGGATCTGCGTCTTATGACGAGACGACAGCGCAGTATAGGTCCCCATTGCCGTCTGGCGAATGGATTCACGCACGAGGTTCTCAATACCTTCGCCGATCCGCAAAATCGGCAGCGGTTTTCCTTCCGGATTAAGACGACGCAGAATATGACGGCGAAGCGCGATACGGACATATTCTGTCAACATCAGGACATCTTTTTCACGTGGCGCCCAGTCAATTAAGGTGCCGAAAATAAGACGTAAATCTCTAATAGAAACCCGCTCTGATACAAGCCGCTGCAGAGTTTCAGCGATTTTATTAATGGGTAACTGGCGCTGAAGTTCTTTCACCAGCTCAGAGTAGTTTTTTTCCATCGCATTCATTAGATAACGCGTTTCCTGAACACCAATAAACTCTCCCATATGCCGAAGCAGGACACATTTTAATAAGGCAGAGATACGTTGGCTGCCCGCGAAAACGTCCAGTCCAAAACCTTGCGCCTTATGGGCCATGTCTTTTGTAAGCCAGCAGATCTGCCCCATCCCGTTCGGTAACGTCTGGCTGTCACCCACCACACTGGCGTCCGCGCCTATCAATAAATAATCCGCCTGGGCGGGAATAGATAAACTAAATACGGGTTCCTGATATAGCAGTACCGTCAATTTTTCGGTGGGTTCAGGCAAAACCTCAATATTCACCTCAGGGAGAGGGACGCCTGTATCCTCAAATAAAAACCATCTCATGGCGTCAATATCACGAATCAGGTCGGCAGAATGTAACGTCGGGGTAAGACGTAAGATTAGAGGACATGCGCCGGGAACCATACTATCTTTTTCCGGCGCTTCGACGCCATTTGCGGAAACCACAGACTTTTTGCGACGAATGAGGATAATTGGCAATGCTAACAACGCTGAAAAGAAAGCGAGAGTGATAAAAGGAAAGCCAGGAATTAAGGCGAGGAGCATTAAAACCACAGCGGTTAATATTAGCGACTGAGGTTGTCTGGCAATTTGAGAACTCAACTCTGTCGCCAGGTTCTGGCGTTTCTCACCCGGAACACGGGTGACAATAATTCCCGCGCTAAGGGAAATCAGCAGCGATGGAATTTGCCCACATAAACCATCTCCGATTGACAGTACGCTATAAGTGTGAACAGCCTCACTCATCGACATATCATATTGTACGATAGCGATAATAATACCGCCGATAATGTTCACCAGAACAACAATAATACCGGCAATCGTATCGCCTTTAACAAATTTCATCGCACCGTCCATCGCACCGAGAAAACGACTTTCCTGCTGGACGTGCTGTCTTAATGCACGGGCATGGTCTGCATCAATAACTCCGGCACGCAAATCGCCATCGATACTCATTTGTTTGCCTGGCATCCCATCAAGCGAGAAACGTGCGCTAACTTCCGCCACCCTCTCGATACCTTTTGTAATGACAATAAACTGCACGATAGTAATGATGGTAAATACGACCAACCCAACGGTGAGATTTCCTCCTACGACAAACTTACCGAAAGCATCCACAATATTACCGGCATTATGTTGTAACAGTACCAGCCGTGATGTGCTGATTGTGAGTGACAAACGATATAATGTAGTAATAAGTAATAAAGACGGAAATACCGATAAATCGAGAGGGTCACTAAGATAAATAGCAATTAAGAGCAGGATCACTGAAAACATAAGGTTGATAGTAATCAGGATATCAACCATCCAGGTCGGCAAAGGTAACAGCATCATCACAATAGCGATTAATAACACCGTCGCCAGAACCATATCCTGCCGACCCGCGCATACACTGAGCCACTGTTGCGCCCTGGTTCCCTCACCTAACCATGAACGCATTGCGACTCCAGAAATTTTATTTGTCGATGATGTAATCGTAACCAGAGCTCGGCGGAGCTGGAAAGAGGAGGAGAACAGCTCATTGCAAGCCCGTCGCGCAACAAAAATAATCGCTGAGGAATACCCTGGAACGCTGCAGGTTTCCAGTGAGTTAAGGCTTTAAAAAGCAGATCTTCGTCTAAGAAGGTTTGCTTGAGTATCTGACATAAGTGAATACGACCGTTATGATAGTTTAGATAGGTTTCATATTGTCCTTGCCGCCAGAACATATTGGTTGCTAAAGGCCGTTCAGCCAATCCTGCTAATTGAATAAAAAGCTGAATATTACGTTCAGTAATGAGATCCCAATCCATCCTGCCGCCTCATGATGAGCCAGAACGCCAATTTACCTAAATATTGAAAGCCAGGTATCAGAATAAAACCTGATTTACCTTTACTTCACGAAGCGTTTCGAGAATTTGTTCACGTTGATCTTCGTCGTTAAAACAGTTATCGGGTATCAGCATAAACTGCGCATCAAGTTGTTGGAGTAGCCGATTGAACATCTTCGATGAAGAAACTATAGCGGTAAGTCTATCAAGCAACCAATCACTGAAAAGCCAGCGCTCACAAATAATATCGAGTAGTAGCGGCAGTAATGTATTAGGCGGCAACTGGCAAATCCACTCCTCACGCTGGCACTCTTTTTCAAGGCCAAGGAATAACAACAAACGACGCAAACGTACTAATGCTGCGGCCAAACGACTTTGCTCCGAGGGTTCGATGCATATGCTAAGTTCAAAGGCTATCGCTCTTAGCAAAATACGGACCCGTTCACAGCGATCCGGCCAGTCTGCCACGCGTCTGAACCACTGCGATAAGGGCATTTCATCGTTGTCTATCGCCTGTTGCATAAAACGCTTCAGCGAGGACAGCGTAGCGGTATCCACTTCGCCAAGTTCCAGTAAACTAAAAACGGCAAGTTCCCATCCCTCCTCCGCTGTAAGCGTATCCAGTTGCGATTGCAAATCGCGTTTTTTCTTTTTTGACAACCCGCCGGCAGTAAGCGCCATTGCAAGAGCGATAATTTGATACGCATTCTGTAAATCAGGATCACTATTCTCTTCGGTAAGCGGACGCAACGTTGCTCCATTATCCTCCTGTATTTGTTTTATCAAACGCAGCAAAGCCTGCTGTCTGCGCTCCAGTTTCTCAGCATCAGTGAATTTATAACTTTCGCGCAGTTTACCACTCAGCGCCATTCCTATTTCTTCCATCGTCTCATAGAGCGCTGCCCCCGTCGTTTCCTGTAACTCCTGGAGAGCTAACATTGAAGGCGAAATAACCTCTTGTTCCTCTATAACCTGGCCAGGGGTAAATGCTGTAGGGGGCGTCATTTTTATCTCATTAATTTTAATATTCATCGCTACCTCTTTTATCTTCACCATTACGTAACCATTTCAGTAACGCGTTGAAATGACGAGAAAGTGAAAATTCAACGGCATATCGTGTTGAGGAAAGTTCAGCCTGATCGGGAGAGAAACCAGACTCGATAATCAACGTAAACCGCTTGCCAAAAGTTTCACGCATCAATGCCTCTTTTTCAGGATGAATACGCAAATAAAGCGCTCCCTCTTCCGCCATAGCCGTAGCCTGGCGTGCCAGACGATGGCACATAACACTGTCTACCGACTGTTGGTCGAACCAGGCCAACAGAACCTGTTCTATACTATTTTTAATATGATGCTCTGCTTGATCGACCAATGAACGAAATTGATTTTCATCGTCTTGTAAATGTTTTACATGCTGTTCCAGCCATTCCACTTCCATTTTTTCCAGCGTATTTTTACGCAACCACGCTAGTTCTTGTTGCTGCTCAACTTTCTGTTCACGCTGATAACGATAGGCGTCTCGGATGATTTTTTCAGCCTTACGGTAAGCGGAGCTCACAATAGCATGTGAAACTCTCTTAGCTTGTTGCTCTTGTGCAAATAAAGTTAATTGTAATGTTATCCACTGTGACTCAATAATATTTCGAGCGGGTAGCTTATGGTTAATTTCCGTCAGTGGAAGTGAAGTGAAACTCATAGCAAATGCTCCATGAAGATAATCTCGGTAAGAGAAGTCTTCGGCCAAAGTATACGCTGCGGAGGGGGTAATAATACTAATAGCGCATGTAAAACCGCATCGTCATGCGCTTCCCGATTAAGAATGGCGGTACCGATCTGCAATGCAGTTTGTTGCATCACTTGCGGAGGAAGTAATTTGCCATCTCTTTGCCCCAACCAACCATATAGCTGCCAGATCTCATCCTCGCTAAACCACTGTAGAAGCAATTGCCGATACTCTGGTAGCATAAAATAGTCACTGCACCTGAGTTTGAATAATCCCAGCCCAAAGGCAAATGCCGATATACGCGGCGCAAGACGAACCTGCCGTTTTTGCCTGTCATTTAAACAGGCTGGAATAACAGAGCTTCCCCTTAGTCTATTTAACGCTCTGTCAAGAAGACGATCCAACTCGGGCCGATCGCCATAACGCCAGCAGTTTGAAAGATGAAAACCCAGCTTATCAAGCCATTCCGGTACAGCGTAACGAGCAGGTTGCCAGAAATAACGATAAAGTTGCAACACCTCGGGATCAGGTCGGCTCAAAAACGGCGCCTCAGGCAAAAATAGCCGATCAGGATGCCCACTCCTATTAACAGTCCTGTCAACGATAACATCAACTGATAAGGGTATTTCATCAACCACTTCTCCACCTTCCCTTTATTGGCGTTGATCACGTCCATAATCCAGAATGTTTGTTTCACGGGTACATCAGGTACCATTCTGAATTCAGCAGGCTGCATCAAGATACTAATCTTACTGTATTGCAACCCAGGAATTGACATTTCTATTAAATCTTTAATTTTTACCCGAAAGGCCTCCATATTGACCTGAGGTGAATATTTTATAAATACGGCAACTGAGCTCGGAGAAGCGTTACTTCCCTCATCATAAGTCGGTAGCGCAATGGTCACTTTTGCATTAATTACGCCCTCCATCTGACTCAGCATTCCTTCAATTCTTTGTTCTTTTAAAAAATTAATCTTCTGCTGTTCTTCCTGGGGTGATACCACTAACTGATTAGCCGGAAACATCTTATCCGCCGTTGTAAACTGACGATGCGGATAACCGTTAAGTCTAAGTAGTTCAACCGCGTTAATAAACTGCGACTGCTCGACACGTAAGGTAACACCGTCCTCTTCCTGTTTTTTTTCCGCATCGATATGATGCTGCATAAGTAATGCCAGCATTTGATTCGCCTCATCTTCTGGCAATGAGCGATAAAGATCCACATCACATGCCGTAAGAAAGAACGTAAGGACAGTAAGAAATACTATACGATGAACCTTCATGTCATGCTATCCAGCTTATTAAGCGCTTGCGATGCTGCGCCTGATATTCTGGCAAGATAATCGACGCCTACCGTTAACTGCATATAATCCATTTGTCTGGTCAACATAACCTGCGGTAATAAAGCACTGGCGTTACTGGTGGATGCATCATCTTTCAGCAATTGTTCAAAAAAATTAATTTGCTCCTGGCTCGGTTCTGCAGAGGACTTTACATAAGATTGAGTGCTTACAGGCACTACGCTCATATCAGAAATATTCAATTTTCAAACCCCTCATTTGGTGCAGGAAATAACAGACGCAGCGCCATAGCCTCTGGCAAATCAATATCCGATAAAATTTTCGCGGCTTTTAGCGGCTCATTTAAACCCGCCAACAATAATGCCAGACATACCAACTGTAATTTTTTATCCGGAACAATAACCGTTAGCGCTGGTAACATCGCATGTACCTGGGAAATCAGGCTATGGTTAACGCCCGCAAACATGATTTCCAGCAGCAACCGTCGAACATCGTCGCTAATAACTTCAGATTTTAGCAATGATTCCACTAAGCATATCCTTGATCATTTTGATCAGTGAACTTTCGTAATTAATAAATGTAGAATACTGCTGTAAGGCAAATTGCGCTTTAATCATCGATTCTGGGTTGAGCAAATCATTACCATTCATTTTGTCATTAATGGCCTGACCTGCCTGGTGCGCCATGTGGGAGAGCATATCCACTAATTGTGCAATATCCATAATGCTTTTCCTTAAAATAAATACATCGTAAGGATACTGGCAACATAGCAAAATTTAGAAATCAATGAACATCCGGTATATACCTGAAAACGATTACTCCGGCGCACGTTGTTCTGGCGTCACTTGGGCCAGCAAACGATATAATGGGCTGCTGACCTGCATACCGGTCATTGCCATCCCATCCATACCGAAGCGAGTAAAACTCATTAGTCCGTAGGTAATATCATTAAAGCGCTCTAATAAATGAGGCTGTAGTCCCAAACTACCACTCCAGTATGAATGCGTCATTACCGTCGCGGTTAAGGCTAATCTACCTCCCAGGGAGACAGCTTTAGCAATCGCCATACTTTTGCGTTGATTGACAAAACAATTAGCAATACAAAAAACGGCATTGCCTATACTGTCGTGAGCCATAGGCAAATGATGTTTATGATGGTAGATAAGACAGGCGACATCCGCAATGGCAATAGCAAGGCCAATTCCCGCCAGGGCTAAGAGCGGTGCGCCTCCACCACTTAGCACTGTTAATGCTATTCCAGCGGAACAGCATAAAATCTGTCCGCCCAAAATGACCGTTTGCCAACTAAAAATTTCTTTTGGAAAACACTCTATCACTCGTTTCGCAAGTCCGGCCAATACCCGCTCTTTTCCTTGTTGAGGTCCTATTCTACCACTCTCTATATTTGTTTCCGGATGTGGCAATGAGGGACATGGAGGTGATTCCTCAGGCGCGTAAACAGGACGTTGCCCTCCTACCTGAGCATTTGGGCTAACAGGTTTCATGGTTCTCCCCGAGATGTATGACCAGAACTGTCCATTAATGCAGGTGTAGTAGCAGATTGACAGAGCGATGCCATTTGTTCCGCCAATAACACACTGGGATCGGCATGAAGTTCATCAACAGAATTTTCCCGATCGTCGCCAGAGCGGCGGGCAAGGCAATAATCCAGTACCGCACCTATCGCCGTCAGGCTAACGGAGGTAATTACACTCCCCATGTCCAAAGAGGCCGCAATATTTTCAGCGGCGGGCAGTGGAAACTGTAGGGGTAAAACCAACATAGAAATAGCGATTCCTGAACGTATTAATAAAGAAAGACAATTAGCAAGGGTGTTAGCGCAGTTAAGACTTGCCCCACATTTTAAGGCCAGCGCACTGACCACAAGAGCAACGCTATCACTGGCGGTTTGTAACGGCTCCTTTTGCTGACATATCAATTGATAATTATGATACGCACAGCAAGCATCCCCAATAGCAATCACGAGCGCCGCCCCCGCAAGAATAGCAATGGGTAATCCTGCCCCGCCAGAAATTACCGCTGCAGCAACCGATAACCCAAACACGACTGTCGCACCCAGCGCACGAATAGTGTATTGCATAAAATGTATCGCATAATCCCTCTGCTGCCTTATTTGTTCAGGCGTAAGCAGCACCGGGGCTGCGGGGGTACCTGGGGCTGGAATTTCAGGGGGAGGAAACGATACCTCCTTCGCTTGTATATCGGAAGGAGGGCTATTACCATCGACTATATTACTTGCCGCTGACGGAATATGAATTTTCATATTTCGTTCTGTTATTTAAGCAATAAGAGTATCAACCATTATTTGCGCATTCTGGCGAATCTCACTCCATGAGGCATCCGCATAACTCATCTTGATTGCGGTTTGAAAAGCCTCTCTCGCCAACCCGGGTTCCCCCATCATTTTGAGACAGACGCCCGTTTGGTAAACCGGTTCTGGATGGCTGGCATCCAGCATCAAGGCATGTCCATAGAAATTAATGGCCGTCGTGTATTCTTTAAGCATCATCCAGGTGCCAGCCAATGCAATATGGGCACGCCAACTCCATGGCTGGGCCATCACCAGCCAACTAAAATCGATTACGGCGCGCGAATAATCCCCCTCCTGCCATGAGGCGTAACCACTGGCATAAACGGTTTCCGGATCAACGGATAATAGCTGTTTCAGAATGTCTTCGGGTATTTTATTTTTCTGATCTTCTTTCATCATCATACCTATTGATTGTTATTTTCACGTGATAATGATTTACGTCAGGAAGGTCATTTAAAAACGTCGCTGGATAAGATGCTCGGCGGATAAAACTGTCCAGTTATCGCCATCAAGCTGTGTAAAGGTCGCTCCCATTACTGTCAGGATGCGCAATAATTTCCTGCGTAGCATGGCTTTTTTTTCATCCAGAACGTCGGTGATTATCAACATCTTTAAACATGTTAACTGCGGGTGATGCACAAATATCCCGCGTAAAAGTCCCAGTAAGTGAAACAATTGCTGTGGTCGAGGTTGCCCGGGCGTCAGGCGCCTGAACTCACAAATAATCATTTCTTTTGCCTCAATACGATAGATCACCAGGTAAGGCGATAATATAAACTGCTGCCCAAGTAATATGGCGGTCTCCCCTAAATATGCAGGCTCAGTAAACACCTGATGCCGACGCAACCATTGCTCTATTTCTTGCACCATGTTTACCTCGTTAATGCCCGGAGTATTTCAGCAAGAATCGTGACCAGTGACGACCCCACGCCGATGATTTGCTGCATAATTTCAGTTGCTTTCTCCATAATATCCATCAGGGATTTATTATAAGATTGGGCCCCATTTTGTTGCAGGTCGGCAATCGCTTTATCTTGATCACTTTGACGTTGCGCTACACCAGCCCCCAGGCCCATGACGCCCCCAGCTGTGTGGCCTACGGCTTGACCCGCTATAAGACCGGTTTCCCCGCCTACAGCCCCTAATCCTATCGTCAGCACTCCCGACAATATTGCGCCACCCGCAGTAATCATTGATGCTTTAAACGCTTGATCAATTGTTTTCATTTGCGTCTGTAAAACATTGACTTGCAGTTCCCAGCCCAGCCGTTGTTTTTCTACGTTATAGCTGCGCATGATATCGCGCAACTTTTTGGCAAGCTCCATTAGCTTCATCCAGATATCATCAAATAACAGAAGCATTGATTCAGTACCCATTCCCTCCCCGGAGGGAGCTTGACTGGAAGAAGGCGTTAACAAGGAAGGCGCTGGTAATACCAGTGCTACGTTACTCGCTTCCATATTTTTATCCTCAGATTAAGCGCGACAGCCAGCTATTCTCGCCTGAACGCTACTATAGTGATCAATGGTATCTAATACATCTCTAAGCGCGGCACCGCTACTCTTATAAAGCTCCTCTAAGCGTTTTTGTTCTATCTTTTTTTGGTCTTCCGTTTGTTGCATTATGAAATCCAGAAATCGTTGCTGAGTTATTAATTGCTCTATTTTCTTTTCGAGCTTCGCTTTTTCTGTGTTAACCATGCCAGTATTCATCTGACTGGCACCCTCGGTTGCACATCTGATAGCCTGTAAGCCTTTAAATGAACAATCCCTCAGTAAGGCATACAGGATTTTTTGGAACATATTCCAGAGAACTTTCTTACGAAAATTTTTTAACAGAAATTTTTCCCCTTCTTGCGCATATTTTTCCAGGGCTTCTTTTGCCGCTGCTTTTGCCATGGCTTTCACCCCCTCTTTCGTAAAGCTTTTTCCCGCGCTTCGCGTCATATTATTTTCTACCTCACGAGAAAACTCGGCAGACTCCTCTGCCATCTCATTCGCTATAACCATTTCACGCTCAAGCGGCTCAAATTGTTTGAGAAAACTTTCGCTCACTTCTTCGCCAAACTTTTCAGCCAACTCCTCTATTTCTGCTGCCCCTGCACCAACCATACGCTCAACCACTTCCTCGCCAAAACCGGAGTCAAGCACTTTTGCAGCTGCGCCAGATAAACCTCTCGTCGCCATAAAAGCACGGCCAATCTGGAAAACATCCAGTGCCAGCGCGACGGCTTCACAACCAAATTGAATCTTACTTGTCACGTCAATAATCGCCTGACAGGTATCGTGGTCAGCACCGCACATCATTGCCGTTTCGGCTCCGGCTTTAACCATTCCTGCACAACCTGCGGCTATATAAGCTACGCCGCTAGCCATTTCTGCGGGATTACCGGACAGAAAACCTTCCACAACCTTTAAGGCGCCAATCACGGTTTCAAATATGCCGGTAATCCAGTCAAAAATAGCGCCAAAAATGCCCGCTTTACGCGCTTTATCCTCCTGCTCTATCGCTTTCTGGATCTGCTCCTGATACTCCTTTACCTGCTTATCACGTAATGCATTTTGCACCTCAGTTGCCCGCTCAAGCTGTTGGCATAACGATTGAGCGTTATTACCAAAAACGCTGAGTATTAATGTCGTCATCATCATTGATAAAACCGCGGGATTGGTCTGCAAAAAGTCAGGCAATGATGGACGCTTATGATTTCCGGGTACGGCATCAAGCAGTTGCTTCAACGCATTGCTTGCCTCCTGAAGACTAATTTTCCCTGACAGCAGACACGCGGCGTTGCCATCGCCAAAAGTAGAATTCACACGATGCTGGCGCTTTCCCAGCGAACCCGAGGAAACGCAACTGACATTGCTTAAGTGATGATGTGTTAAGGCGGTTACTCCTGCGGCGCTATCGCTATTACTGTGAATTCGATTCATTTTTAGCTCCTGTCAGAAAGTTGCTGTAACATCTTTTCTGCACGTAGTCGGAGGATTTGATGTTCACTGACCTCGCCGCAAATACGCACCACAGCCTTTAGCGCTTTTATTGCATAACAGACGTTATCACACGCGAGATAGCATTCCGCTGCGGCCCATGGCGCCTGCGGCGCATCAATCTTAATTTGTGCCGCGCGTCCATAGGCGTATATCGCTTCCCCCCAATGTTTTTGAGCCTGGCAGCATTCCCCTAACCGAAACCAGTAGTCAAATGACCAGGCATCATATATCGTCAGCAATTGAAAAAGTCGCGCTGCGCCGGCGAACTCTTTTACATCCATAAGCTGCATGGCATAGCGATACAGTGTATTAAGCGGCTGTGTAACATCGTCATCCAACAACATACGCAGCGAGCCGCCACGCCGGAAAAACCGCATCGTGTCATGTGCCTGTTGTAGGGTCGGGTCTTTTTTCATGAGTACGTTTTCTGCGCTATCATACTGGAAATTTCCCCCCACTTACTGATAAGCCCTGTCAGTTGGGTAAGGACAGCGTTAAGCTCCTGAGACATTTTTTGAATTGTTATCTGCCCCTGACTCATAAGATCGGTATTCCGGTTGGCGTCATTATCCAAAGCCGCTTTGATCGCCTGTAGACCACCTTTATCCAGCTTCCCATGATCGCCATATTTAGCCATATAATCATCAATGGTCATACCATCGATGAGAATACCGTGATCGCGCATGTATTTAATTACGTCATCAGGCACCTCCTCTTTGGTTTTAGCATCCCCTTTTGCTGCTTTAGCAATCACCTCATCCATCTCATTTGACTTTTCCTGGGTATTTCTGGCACGTTCAGCGTTCTTCTGGACTTCAATAAATTTATCGTTTGCAATAGCCTGAATAACCATAAGGAGAATAAGCAAAACACCATACCCTTCGGCAAACGGATTTTGCTGGGATAAGTCATCCTGCCCCCCGGTATCAGTGTTGCTAACGCCGAAACTATTTTTAAACACAATAGGGTTTTGACTTCCCCATAAGATGTTTCCTGAAGACATTATGCTTTACCTTTTTGTTTTTCCTGACGGTATCTCCACCGGGGCTTGAGCATTAAGTTGTTTCAGTCGTACTTCAAGTTGTTTAAACAAACTTACTATTTTCTTTAAATCCTTCTCGGCCTCCTGGTTAACCCCGGCAACGCCTTGTGGAAATAGGTTATGAAGAATACTCTCTGTCTCTCTGCTCTTTTTGGGGCTCTCTGCTCTTTCAGCAAGCTGTTGACTCACCTTAGCCCGGATTTGGTGAAATTTTTTAAGACAGTGATTTAGCTGCATGTAACTTTGCTCTAAATCACGATATTCACTAAACGCAGCCTTTTTCTTTATCATCATTCCCCTCCATATACACGATAGATAATTAACGTGCTAACTAAGAGCCTATCCCATTAGAGCTATTTTACTTGCCATTTTGGACCTGGGCAGTGCTCAAAATCCTCACGTACTACGTGTACGCTCCGGTTTTTGCGCGCTATCCGTGTCCAGGCTGGCTGCGCCAATTAACGCCTGGTGGGATAGGCTCTAAGATATTTTTACTTTACTCTTGCTCACTCACTACAAGTGCGCTGTTATGGTAACGATAATAAATAATGTTGATGATATTTTCGGCCTGCTCGATCGCTTCAAGCAATAAGGTGTTTTGCTGATATTGCTGCGGATCCTGTAACTTACCGTTGTTCTCTTCTAACTGTTTCCGGGCAGCCCTTAATTGTAAAATTATGCCTTTGGCCTCTTCACGCGAATGAAGCAGCAAATCTTCTAACCGGGTCAGAGTTGTCATTTTCCACTCACTTAAAATCTAATGGATAGTTAATCAAAGTATCATTATGTTTAATCGTTACCACATCGGCACTCAGATGGACAATTTCTCCCCCATTGGGTAACAATGCCCCTACACGTAAACGCTCTTTATTCGTCAGTAATAAGTAATTACCATGGCGACTCTGTACAAAGCCAGCCACTGGCGCAGGCAGATACTTGCTTTCATCATGAGAAGGCGCAATATCCTGATAAATTAAAGAAAGAGCGGGGTCCTTTTTCTTTAATGCTGCTAACGTTTCTTGCAAAATGCGTTGATGAGATTCATCCAGTACACCACTGATAACAAAAGAGCGCCGCATTGGCGTAACATTGACAAGCCCCACTAAACCGTTCTCTATTATCGCAGAAATAATATCATCCCCCTGAGACTGATGAGAATGACTAATCTGCCAGTGCAATAACCCGGGAATATCTGCAAGTAATGGTTGAACCTTACGCCATTGCTGATCCATTTGTATATCATCATGAATTAACACGCTTCCCGGCCCTTCGCTGGATACTTCAGCATGCGGGTAACCCATTTTTATCAAAACATCCTGCACTTCTCGTACCAATAAGTCATCACAGATTACACCATCCCGATACATGACCCCCCATGATTCGAGAGTCGCTCTCACCTTTTGCATCTGTTCGCTTGACGAGCAATAACCGGACAACTGCAGGCTGCCATCTTCTTTCCATTGCGCCCGCACATAATGAATATTGCTTTTGTCTAATAAAAACTTAACCCGCAAAGGTAAGTCATTTACCGTTTCAGGCTGACCGCCAATACTTAACAGGACCCCCATTCCACCGATGAAAATCAAGAATACGCCAGCCAACCACCAGTACCCTGATCTGGAAACGGGTATTTGATAATCAGCAAGTTCACAATCCTGTTTACCAAACGCGATAGCCACTCCCGCAACCTGCAAAACCCCACTGGATGGTAGCGGCTTATTTGGATTAAATCTGCGGCCGTTAACTTTAACTCTGGCTTTCCCGGCATCAACAAATAAACTATCTGCCTGTTCTCTCAGAATAATTTTTTCATTTATAGTAAGCGGAATACAAATATCGCATCCTTTCTCCCCCAGTGACAGGTTACCTTCATTCAGCCATACTTCCCGGCCTTGTAAAACGTGACCTAAAAAACGTATTTTCCATGAACTCTTTGGATTAACCATGAGATATGCCATTATTTACTACTGAGGCTTTAATCAAAAAAAGCCTGATTACACTATGTACTTGAGTCGTATCATTGCGAAACAAATGACCTACGACAGGAATATCGCCCAATAAAGGAATTTTGTTTTGCGAGTGGATTTGTTTACCTTGTTTAAATCCTCCCAGCAATAGACTTTGTCCGGCCAATAATGTGGCCTGCGAAGCAATTTCAGAATTTTGCACTTCGGGCAGCGGGTCTGTTTCGCTTTGCGTATCACTTTGTTGTCCATCCTGAATATTAAGATTAAGCATTATTTTTTGCGTGCCATTGTCATTTAACAAGCGAGGTGTAACGCGCAACAAAGAACCCGTAGTGATGGATTCAAGTTTAGCCACTTTTTCTCCCTGCAGTTTGGTATAGAAAGTAATATTCTTATCCAGCACAGCCTGGATATTATTTAAAGTCACCACAGATGGCTGGGAAAGTACATAAGCCTGAGAGCTTTTTTCCAGGGCATTCAAACGCACCATAAAGTTTGAGGTATCGCTGATTACCGTTGAAAAACCGCTAGCTCCACCGTCATTCAAACCTGTATTGAACGCAATTTTCTTGCCACCCAGCGACACTGCCGTTCCCCAGTCGATGCCTAACTGGTTAATATCGCCAGCATTAACATCGATAATTTTCACCGAAATCTCTATCATCTGCTGGCGTTGATCTAATTCTGTGATGAGTTTCCGATACCCGGCCATATTGGCCGCATAATCACGAACGATCACTGCATTCTGGCGTGGGTCGGCAGCAAACATGGGCAATGCCTGTGTAGCGGGTGAACCATTGTTCGTCGATGACGCCGGGACGCTGGTTTTACTCATCTCACGCAATACACTCACGACCCCAGGAACCACGACGGACTGATCGCGATATTGGTATTGGGTATCCATCGCAGTGGCATACTTAAGCGTATATATACTTACACTCACCGCACTGTCTTTTCGTTTGATTAACGCATTATCCAGCACTGAAGCTAATTGACTAATACGGGTCAGGCAACTGGGAACACCGCTCACCTCCACAGCTCTGGTACCGGTAATTTCTTTAACCTCGCATCCCGGTGATGAAAGGATATTCTGGCTGCGTAAGTAATGAATGAACCGCCCAGTAGATAAAATATTGAAAGTGATAACCTGATGTTTTAATAACGATGCAGGATATACATATAACATGCTACCATCAAACCAGGTAAGCAAATCATATTGTGCTGCCAAGTTATTCAAAATATCGACCGGTGGTCCAGGCGGAATTTTTCCACTAAATGTAGCTGTTATCAACGGGCTAATAGTAATAGCCGTATCATAGTTCTCTGAGAGCAGATGTAAAACCTCTGCTAATGGCATTTGTCTGGCATAAAGGGTGAAGTCATTACCTTTCCATGATAACTCATCACTCTTTGCCGTATTGAGTATAAATAGTAAAATTAAAATTAAACGTTTATTTACTACCATTTTATACCCCACCCGAATAAAGTTTATGGTGATTGCGTATTACATTTTTTAAAATGCAAGTTAAAGCCAGGTGTTTTTCTATCTCAATAGCAATAAGCTCAGAGCTACTACTTGTGGTATAATAACCGTTTAACCATCCCCCATCCGCTGTGAGCTGTATAGCATAATCATGGACATCCGGGTGTGCTGCAAGCAGTAGTGTCACATAGGCAAGACAAGGCTTAGGTAAGCTTTCCAGGTCATTTAAGAACAAAGAAATAGAAAATGCTTCTGAGAAAATTTCTCCTCTGGCAGGATGCCCATCAATAGTCATTATCCAGGATCGGCTATTACCTTCGGCCTTGATATCCTGAATTAATGGAATGCCTTTTAAAACTGCCAGCATGAATCCCTCCTCAGACATAAATGAGAGTTTCTATCAAATTCGCTCACAACCACATCCGTAAAAAGCCTGATTCACATTTATTTCGACTATACTCTTCTTGTACAATATCAAGATGCTGTCTACATACACCTTGTGACAGGCGATTCTATCATTCGGATTTTCCGATAAATTCACAATTACACTTTCAGTATTGACATAAAAAATTACAATTTGAAAAATTATTTATTAAATAAACTGTTACGATGTTTTTACATCGCCGCTTTATTAAAAAGTAATTGTAGTCATCGACTGGGTTATATATGAAGAAATTTACCTTCCTAATGATAACACCATCGATTAATCTTCTGATGAAACTATATGTACTGCGATAGTGATCAAGTGCCAAAGATTTTGCAACAGGCAACTGAAGGAAAGCATTATGAATTTGCTCAATCTCAAGAATACGCTGCAAACATCTTTAGTAATCAGGCTAACTTTTTTATTTTTATTAACAACAATAATTATTTGGCTGCTATCTGTGCTTATTGCAGCTTATATATCAATGGTTCAGAAACGGCAGCATATAATAGAGGACTTATCTGTTCTATCCGAGATGAATATTGTACTAAGCAATCAACGATTTGAAGAGGCTGAGCGTGACGCTAAAAACTTAATGTATCAATGCTCATTAGCGACTGAGATTCATCATAACGATATTTTCCCTGAGGTGAGCCGGCATCTTTCTGTCGGTCCTTCAAATTGCACGCCGACGCTAAACGGAGAGAAGCACCGTATCTTTCTGCAGTCCTCTGATATCGATGAAAAAAGCTTTCGTCGCGATAGTTTTATTCTTAACCATAAAAATGAGATTTCGTTATTATCTACTGATAACCCTTCAGATTATTCAACTCTACAGCCTTTAACGCGAAAAAGCTTTCCTTTATACCCAACCCATGCCGGGTTTTACTGGAGTGAACCAGAATACATAAACGGCAAAGGATGGCACGCTTCCGTTGCGGTTGCCGATCAGCAAGGCGTATTTTTTGGGGTGACGGTTAAACTTCCTGATCTCATTACTAAGAGCCACCTGCCATTAGATGATAGTATTCGAGTATGGCTGGATCAAAACAACCACTTATTGCCGTTTTCATACATCCCGCAAAAAATACGTACACAGTTAGAAAATGTAACGCTGCATGATGGATGGCAGCAAATTCCCGGATTTCTGATATTACGCACAACCTTGCATGGCCCCGGATGGAGTCTGGTTACGCTGTACCCATACGGTAATCTACATAATCGCATCTTAAAAATTATCCTTCAACAAATCCCCTTTACATTAACAGCATTGGTGTTGATGACGTCGGCTTTTTGTTGGTTACTACATCGCTCACTGGCCAAACCGTTATGGCGTTTTGTCGATGTCATTAATAAAACCGCAACTGCACCGCTGAGCACACGTTTACCAGCACAACGACTGGATGAATTAGATAGTATTGCCGGTGCTTTTAACCAACTGCTTGATACTCTACAAGTCCAATACGACAATCTGGAAAACAAAGTCGCAGAGCGCACCCAGGCGCTAAATGAAGCAAAAAAACGCGCTGAGCAAGCTAACAAACGTAAAAGCATTCATCTTACGGTAATAAGTCATGAGTTACGTACTCCGATGAATGGCGTACTCGGTGCGATTGAATTATTACAAACCACCCCTTTAAACATAGAGCAGCAAGGATTAGCTGATACCGCCAGGAATTGTACACTGTCTTTGTTAGCTATTATTAATAATCTGCTGGATTTTTCACGCATCGAGTCTGGTCATTTCACATTACATATGGAAGAAACAGCGTTACTGCCGTTACTGGACCAGGCAATGCAAACCATCCAGGGGCCGGCGCAAAGCAAAAAACTGTCATTACGTACTTTTGTCGGTCAACATGTCCCTCTCTATTTTCATACCGACAGTATCCGTTTACGGCAAATTTTGGT
Organism: Salmonella sp. 2018103; assembly: GCF_026247685.1. Lineage (NCBI taxonomy): Bacteria > Pseudomonadati > Pseudomonadota > Gammaproteobacteria > Enterobacterales > Enterobacteriaceae > Salmonella > Salmonella sp. 2018103. The sequence goes on along the minus strand of NZ_CP111029.1, from coordinate 2,096,578 downwards.
TAATTTACTCGGGAACGCGGTAAAATTTACCGAAACCGGAGGGATACGTCTGACGGTCAAGCGTCATGAGGAACAATTAATATTTCTGGTTAGCGATAGCGGTAAAGGGATTGAAATACAGCAGCAGTCTCAAATCTTTACTGCTTTTTATCAAGCAGACACAAATTCGCAAGGTACAGGAATTGGACTGACTATTGCGTCAAGCCTGGCTAAAATGATGGGCGGTAATCTGACACTAAAAAGTGTCCCCGGGGTTGGAACCTGTGTCTCGCTAGTATTACCCTTACAAGAATACCAGCCGCCTCAACCAATTAAAGGGACACTGTCAGCGCCGTTCTGCCTGCATCGCCAACTGGCTTGCTGGGGAATACGCGGCGAGCCACCCCACCAGCAAAATGCGCTTCTCAACGCAGAGCTTTTGTATTTCCCCGGAAAACTTTACGACCTGGCGCAACAGTTAATATTGTGTACACCAAATATACCAGTAATAAATAATTTGTTACCACCCTGGCAGTTGCAGATTCTTTTGGTTGATGATGCCGATATTAATCGGGATATCATCGGCAAAATGCTTGTCAGCCTGGGCCAACACGTCACTATTGCCGCCAGTAGTAACGAGGCTCTGACTTTATCACAACAGCAGCGATTCGATTTAGTACTGATTGACATTAGAATGCCAGAAATAGATGGTATTGAATGTGTACAATTATGGCACGATGAGCCGAATAATTTAGATCCTGACTGCATGTTTGTGGCGCTATCCGCTAGCGTAGCGACAGAAGATATTCATCGTTGTAAAAAAAATGGGATTCATCATTACATTACCAAACCAGTGACGTTGGCTACCTTAGCTCGCTATATCAGTATTGCCGCAGAATATCAACTTTTGCGAAATATAGAGCTACAGGAGCAGGATCCGAGTCGCTGCTCAGCGCTACTGGCGACAGATGATATGGTCATTAATAGCAAGATTTTCCAATCACTGGACCTCTTGCTGGCTGATATTGAAAATGCCGTATCGGCTGGAAAAAAAATCGATCAGTTAATTCACACATTAAAAGGCTGTTTAGGTCAAATAGGGCAGACTGAATTGGTATGCTATGTCATAGACATTGAGAATCGCGTAAAAATGGGGAAAATCATCGCGCTGGAGGAACTAACCGACTTACGCCAGAAAATACGTATAATCTTCAAAAACTACACCATTACTTAATATTATCTTAATTTTCGCGAGGGCAGCAAAATGAAAGAATATAAGATCTTATTAGTAGACGATCATGAAATCATCATTAACGGCATTATGAATGCCTTACTACCCTGGCCTCATTTTAAAATTGTAGAACATGTTAAAAATGGTCTTGAGGTTTATAATGCCTGTTGCGCATACGAGCCTGACATACTTATCCTTGATCTTAGCTTACCTGGCATCAATGGCCTGGATATCATTCCCCAATTACATCAGCGTTGGCCAGCAATGAATATTCTGGTTTACACAGCATACCAACAAGAGTATATGACCATTAAAACTTTAGCCGCAGGTGCTAATGGCTATGTTTTAAAAAGCAGTAGTCAGCAAGTTCTGTTAGCGGCATTGCAAACAGTCGCAGTAAACAAGCGTTACATTGACCCGACGTTGAATCGGGAAGCTATCCTGGCTGAATTAAACGCTGACACGACCAATCATCAACTGCTTACTTTGCGCGAACGTCAGGTTCTTAAACTTATTGACGAGGGGTATACCAATCATGGGATCAGCGAAAAGCTACATATCAGTATAAAAACCGTCGAAACACACCGGATGAATATGATGAGAAAGCTACAGGTTCATAAAGTGACAGAGTTACTTAACTGCGCCCGAAGAATGAGGTTAATAGAGTATTAACCAGGGGCATCCGATGGTATTAAGCATTGGTCATATTTTGATGAGCCTTACGCCACGCAGTATTGCTCATCATCGACAAAATCCATACGGATGCCCTGGTATGCCGCACCATTTATCACTACCTTAGTCTTCATTTAATCATGATATAGTAGAATCCCCTTATTTAACGGGCTTTACCATGTCGTATTCTATCGGCGAATTTGCCAGACTATGCGGTATCAATGCCGCCACGCTAAGGGCATGGCAGCGACGCTATGGTTTATTGAAACCGCAGCGTACTGATGGCGGGCATCGCTTATACAGCGATGACGATATTCGACAAGCGCTTAGCATCCTCGACTGGGTGAGAAAAGGCGTACCGATAAGCCAGGTCAAACCCTTACTATCGCGTCCGGTCATTCGCCTGGGCGATAACTGGATAACGATTCAGGAGACGATGCTTCAACATCTCCACGAAGGGCGAATTGACGCGCTGCGGCAGTTGATTTATGACTGTGGCCGGGAATATCCTCGCGCAGAACTGGTGACCCATTTATTGCGTCCGTTGCGCAGCAAAGTGTCCGCGCATCTTCCCGCCGTGATGACGCTGCGCGAAATACTGGATGGCATCATTATTGCCTACACCTCTTTTTGCCTTGAAGGCGACAGAAAAGCGCCTGGCAACAATGCCTTTATTAGCGGATGGCATCTCTCGGATCACTGTGAAATCTGGCTGGAAGCGTTGACTCGTACCGGACAAGAGCTGCGGCTCAATGTGCTTCCCTCTCCACCAGCCATGCTGGCGCCCGAGCTGTTCGCCCAGAGAAAATGGTTCCTGGTGACCACCGGAAAGCTCACTACCGGGCAGAAAAAACAGCTTGCCCAGTGGCGCAACGTGGTCGCTTCGCTGGAGGTTATCACACTATAAGCGCTGAAATAGATTTCTTCCCCTTATTCTATCTTATTGATATTTAACTACGTCAAAAAAATTCCCGCGAAAACTTAGACAAAAAAACAAAGTTGTGTAAGTTTTAAATCAGCGTGAGATAACATTTTGCGCCATTGGCGTCAGTCGTCGTACTTTCAATAAGGGGCAATCATGAATAACAAACCCGTAGTCGGCATTAGCGGATGTCTGACTGGCGCCGCGGTACGCTTTGATGGCGGACATAAGCGTATGGATTTTGTCATGAACTCTCTGGCACCGTGGGTGGACTACAAACCGATCTGCCCGGAGGTGGCGATCGGCCTGCCCGTGCCTCGCCCTGCGCTGCGTCTTATCCAGACGACCTGTGGCGACATTCGGATGCGTTATAGCCATGCCCCGCACGATGACGTTACCGAGCGAATGAATGCCTTTACCGATCGGTTTCTGCCAACAATAGGCGAACTGGCGGGGTTTATTGTGTGTGCAAAATCGCCCAGTTGCGGAATGGAGCGCGTTCGCCTGTATGATGAAAAGGGTAACAGGGGCCGCAAAGCTGGCACGGGGCTGTTTACCGCCGCGATGATGGACAAATATCCCTGGCTGCCGATAGAGGAAGATGGTCGCCTGCACGATCCGGTACTACGCGAGAATTTCATCGCACGTATCTTCGCGCTACATGAATTAAATGCGCTACGCGCGCAGGGCTTGAGTCGTCATAGTTTGCTCGCGTTTCATAGCCGATACAAACTTCAGCTTCTCGCCCACCACCAGGCCGGCTACCGCGAAATTGGCCCTTTCGTCGCGCGTCTGCATGAGTGGGACGATCTGGATGCCTTCTTTGTCCGATACAGAGAAAAACTGATGGCTATCCTGCGCCATCCCGCTTCACGTAAAAATCACACCAATGTGCTGATGCATATCCAGGGCTATTTTCACCGCGCGTTGAACAGCAGGCAACGCGCGGAATTACGCGAGGTGATTCTCGGCTACCGGGCGGGCCGACTACCTATCCTGGCACCGTTAACGCTGCTGAAGCACTATCTGGCGGAACATCCGGATGACTATCTACGCAGCCAGAATTATTTTGAGCCGTACCCTGATACATTAGGGCTGCGCTTAGCCATCAACTGATAACCCTGCGCATCGCTAACGGCGGGCAACCTGCCCGCCATGGTGACAATAGCGACAATTCAAAGGCGATTTCGTTATTGCCAACAGACTGTTTCCACCCTGATAACGGCTATGACCGCGCCAGAGCGTTAATCACGGTTTCCATAGCCTGTTTTTCTAACGCGCTACGTTGGATGCGTTGATTCGCCAGCGCGGTTCTTAGCACGCCCGCAATAACAATATATTTAGGCTCCTGCCCCAAATCGCGCATTTCCAGCACGACCTTGCCCACCACCCGGCACATCTCGCGGTACAGCTCGTCATCTTTTGTCGGTTTTGTCATACGTTTTACTCGTCGCCAGATCAAACCAACAGAATATAACAGTCTTCTCTATTAAACAAAATTTGATGCAAATCAAAGAAATAACATAGTTTATTATTCATGGCTCATACGTTGTTCGTATTCTGGTCTCTGGCGAGGCCATTTTTTCGAAACGCCTAATCAGTTCCGCCAGGCTACCGGCCTGCATTTTTTCCATGACTCTGGCGCGGTGCACCTCTACGGTACGCACCGCGATATTCATCGCTTCCGCAATTTCACGGTTCATAAATCCTTTTGCCACCAGGCTGGCCAGCTCACGCTCTTTCGGCGTCAACTGCTGGTAACAAAGTATAATCTCACGGCGCGCCACCGCTGCCGATGAAACCGTCAGCGCACGCTCCAGCGCCGCCTGTAGCGGTTTTACCGATACCGGTTTTTGCAGAAAATCGACGGCACCGCGTTTCATCTGCTCCACGGCCATCGGTACATCGCCATGCCCGGTAAGAAAAACAACCGCCAGGGTACTTCCGCACTGGCGCAACGCATCATGAACGCCCTGCCCATCCAGTACCGGCATTCGCATATCCAGTAATACGACCCCGGCCTGATACAGACTGGCCTGCGCCAAAAAATCCGCCCCCTGCGTCCAGCATTTTACGTCATATCCCAGACTTTCCAGTAAAAACGCGCACGCGTTAGTGACCGCCGTATCATCATCCAGTAGATGAATTGTCGCCATCCCTGCCCCCATGTTCATGTAAGAAATGTATCGTGACCACCGTTCCCGACAGACCGTCCGGCGCGGTCTGGTTCCTGATGCTGATATCGCCCCGTCCATACCGCACCAGCCGCTGGCAAATCGCCAGCCCTAAGCCCATCCCCTCTTTACGGGTGGTCATAAACGGCTGAAACGCCTGACGTAATAGTGCCTCATCGATTCCCCCGGCGTTATCCTGTAAAACAATACTGATGCCGTTTTCAGTGCGTTCAGCAACGACCCATAAATGGGTGGCGCCCGCCTGAGCCGCATTAAGAATGATATTCGCCAGCACCTGTTCCAGCAGCACTGACGGCAGCGTTACGCGCAGCGCAGCGCTAACCTCGGTATGCAGAGTCACTGTCGGAAATTGTTGCGCCATACGCAACAATTGCCAGACATGATCAATCGCCTCGCGAATGGCTATGGCCTTCCACGCTTCGGTTAGCACCGGGTTGCCCTGCGCCTGGCTGACCCAGTGACGCAGGTTACGCAGAGTATCCGCACCGCGTTGCGCCTGCTGGTCAATCTGCTCCAGCGCCGGCAGCAAGGGATGCTGTTCATCTGCAGCGCGCAGTCGAATCAGGCACCCCTGGGCATAATGTCGAATCGCGGAAAGCGGCTGATTAAGCTCATGGGCAAACCCGGAGGTCATTTCACCCAACACGCTCATTTGCCGGGCGGTTTCCAGCGCCCGCTCATGCTGATGAAGAACTACGCTATTACGTTCCAGTTGCTTTCCACGTCGACGCACCAGCAGCATGACCCAAATATAATTGAGCGTGAGCAACAGGAACGCCAGAATCACGCCGCCGACCATTAGCTGGTGCTGGATTAACCAACTTTTGACATCCAGCCACAGTCGACGCTGCTGAGGGTGCTGACGAACATCACGCAGCAACGCTTCCACCTGACTGGTCGACGCTGGCGCGCCCCAGTGAAATGACGCGGCGGCGGGCGCGTTGAATAGCGCTCTCGTTACGCGATCCGCCAACGCATCGCTTACCGCAGGTAGCGCCGCGAACGACCAGTCAGGATATAACGGCGTACTGGTTAAGCAAGGCAGGGGCGTCGGTCGGGAAAGCAGCGCGATAAAGTCCTTTTTATTAATCAAGCCTTCCTGATCCATATTTTCTAACAGGCACACTGGCACAATTGCCGCCTGCACCGCTTTTTCGCGCAGCATATAGACTAAGGCATCGCCAGGGAATCCGGTAAAACGGAGATGAAAGTCGCGCTCCGGGCGTAAGCCCGCGTCGCTGAGCGCTTTATAGCCTAATAAATAGCCGCCAAATGCCTGAGCATCAATCGCGCCGACGGTCTTACCGATGAGATCATGCGCCGTGGTGATGCCGCTATCGCGCCGGGTCAAAATCACGCTGCCAATAACATTACTCACCGCTTTCCCATCGCGCGTGGAGCGCAGGGAAGCTAACCAGCGCAGCGGCGCATGGCTGTTCAGTTGGACAAATTGCGCCGGGTTGGTTATCACAAACTGCACGGTTCCCTGGTTAACGGCCTCCTGCATTTGATGCAGATCCAGCGGCTGGATGTGAAAGGTTTCGCCTGGAAGCTGTTGGCTTAATGTCTTTGCCAACGGTTGCCAGTGGCTACGCGTAGACGCCTCGCCGCGCATAGCCAAAATACCGATATTCCACGTCCCTGCCCACGCGCCATGACAAAGTAGCCCTACTGCCGCCAACACCGCCAGGCGCCTTACGGTTTTACCTCTCACCCCAATATCCCTGTCAATTATGTTGTTTTAGATCAACAACAAGCCGGGTATGTGGTTAACCACAATAGAGTGCACCCCGTCTCGATTTTTACACTGTAAATCATCAACATTTTTTATTCATTACACATGAACCAACATCGTGACAAATGTTTCATTGTTGGCAATGTGGACGGGAGTCAATATGGACAGCAGTAAACGGCTATTTCTCCAGCAACTCGGCGTCCTGACCGCTGGCGCCTCGCTGGTTCCGCTGGCTGAAGCGAAATTTCCTTTTTCGCCGGAGCGGCATGAAGGCTCTCCCCGACACCGTTACGCCATGCTTATCGACCTGCGGCGTTGTATCGGCTGTCAGTCCTGTACCGTAAGTTGCACTATTGAAAACCAAACGCCGCAGGGCGCATTTCGTACGATGGTGAACCAATACCAGGTCCAGCGTGAAGGTAGTCAGGAAGTCACGAATGTGCTATTGCCGCGTCTGTGCAACCATTGCGATAACCCCCCCTGTGTGCCGGTCTGCCCGGTACAAGCCACCTTTCAGCGGGAAGACGGCATTGTGGTGGTGGATAACAAACGCTGCGTCGGCTGCGCCTATTGTGTCCAGGCGTGTCCTTACGACGCTCGATTTATCAATCATGAAACGCAAACTGCCGATAAATGCACGTTTTGCGTCCATCGTCTGGAAGCCGGGCTGTTACCCGCTTGCGTAGAGTCCTGCGTCGGCGGTGCGCGTATTATTGGCGATATCAAAGATCCCCATAGCCGCATCTCCACCATGCTTCATCAACATCGCGACGCTATCAAGGTATTAAAGCCGGAAAACGGCACGTCGCCCCATGTTTTCTATCTGGGTCTGGACGACGCCTTTGTCACCCCATTAATGGGCCGTGCGCAGCCCGCGCTTTGGCAGGAGGTCTGAATGACGCATTCACTCATCATTGAAGAAGTGCTGGCTCACCCGCAGGACATTAGCTGGCTGCCGTGGGCGGTACAATATTTCTTTTTTATTGGCATTGCCGCCTGCGCCGCACTGTTTGCCTGTTATCTTCACTGGCGGAAAAAAGACGCCGCAACAGAAGAAAATCGGGCATTACTGATTGCCATTACCTGTGCGATTACCGCACCGCTGGCGTTGACGGCGGATCTGCACCAGACCGCCCGCGTCTGGCATTTCTATGCCTGGCCGACGCCCTGGTCGTGGATGCCCTGGGGAGCGTTGTTCCTGCCGCTGTTTACCGGATTTCTCGCTCTGTGGTTCCTGGCGCAGCAAATAAAACGATTATTCAATAAAAGTTACAACGTCACTAAATGGTTGGCGTTAGCCAGCGCGCTTTGCGCGGTGGGCCTGTTGATTTATACCGGCCGCGAAGTCTCCGTTGTGCTGGCGCGCCCAATCTGGTTTAGCTACGCCTTCCCCGTGGCGATGTTTCTTAGCGCCTTACAGGCGTTCTTCGCGCTGATGATTGTCGCCGCCCGACGCGACTCGGTAAGGCTGCCAAAAATATTGTGGGGACAAATCTGGACGCTGGCGGCGCTGGGGCTGGTCGTGGCCATGTGGGTCAGCGGCGATACGCTTTCCGGCACGGCAATCCGTCAGTGGATTTCCGTCGCCCTGTCAGCCAAATATTACGCTGTCGGCTGGCTAGCGCTGTGGGTATTCACGCTGCTGTTCTGTAGCCTGGCGCTACGTCATCCATTATCGCAGCTAAGACGCGTCCTGCTGGTTCTGAGCGCGCTGGCGCTATGTTGGCTGATGCGCTGGACATTGTTGATTCAGGTACAAACCGTACCCAAGTTCAACGCGCAATTTAACCCTTACTCGTTACCAGGCGGAACGGATGGCTGGCTGGCTATTCTCGGCACCTTCGGCCTGTGGATAGCGCTACTGATTATTATTCGTGAAACGCTGAACGGACTCACCAGGAGATTACAACATGGCTAATTTAACCCGTCGTCAGTGGCTAAAAGTCGGTCTCGCCGTCGGTGGGATGGTCACTTTTGGTCTGAGCTACCGTGATGTGGCGAAACGCGCAATTGATGGCCTGTTAAACGGGACGTCCGGCAAGGTAACGCGCGACCGCATCTTTGGCAATGCGTTAATTCCGGAGGCGCAGGCGCAAACGCACTGGCAGCAAAATCCACAACAAACCATCGCCATGACGCAATGCTTCGGTTGTTGGACACAGTGCGGTATCCGCGCCCGGGTTAATGCCGATGGCAAAGTGATACGCATCGCCGGCAATCCCTATCACCCCTTGTCGCAGGAACACCCGATTGACTCGTCCGTCCCTTTTAGCGAAGCCATGGAGCAACTGGCGGGAGAAAGCGGTCTTGACGCCCGCTCAACCGCCTGCGCGCGCGGCGCCACGCTGCTGGAAAGCCTGTACAGTCCGCTGCGACTGCTTGAACCGATGAAACGCGTGGGTAAACGCGGCGAAGGGAAATGGCAGCGCATCAGCTTTGAGCAGCTTATTGAAGAGGTCGTGGAAGGCGGCGATCTGTTTGGTGAAGGTCATGTGGACGGACTGCGCGCGATTCATGCGCCGGATACGCCAATTGACGCAAAGCACCCCAGTTTCGGGCCCAAAACCAATCAGTTACTGGTCACGAATACCAGCGACGAAGGCCGCGATGCGTTTCTGCGTCGTTTTGCGCTAAATAGCTTCGGCAGCAAAAATTTCGGCGCGCATGGCGCCTACTGTGGACTTGCTTACCGGGCCGGCTCCGGGGCGCTGATGGGCGATCTGGATAAAAACCCGCATGTCAAACCCGACTGGGAAAACGTGGAGTTTGCGCTCTTTATGGGCACCTCCCCGGCACAGTCCGGCAATCCGTTTAAACGCCAGGCGCGTCAGTTGGCGAGCGCCCGGCTGCGTGAGAATTTTCAATACGTCGTGGTCGCCCCTGCCCTGCCCTTATCAACGGTGCTCGCCGATCCTCGCGGTCGCTGGCAACCGGTCATGCCCGGCAGCGATTCGGCGCTGGCAATGGGGATGATCCGCTGGATCATGGATAATCAACGTTATAATGCTGATTATCTGGCGATTCCCGGCGTACAAGCGATGCAGCAGGCCGGCGAGCAAAGTTGGACCAACGCCACGCACCTGGTCATTGCGGATGAACTGCCGACGCTTGCCGGACAACACCTGACGCTGCGCCATCTTACGCCCGATGGCGAAGAGACCCCCGTCGTGCTGAATACCGACGGCGAGTTGGTCGATGCGTCCACTTGCCGACAGGCACGGCTTTTCGTGACGCAGTACGTTACGCTCGCCGACGGCCAACGGGTCACGGTGAAGAGCGGGTTGCAACGCCTGAAAGAGGCGGCAGAAAAGCTCTCGTTGGCGCAATACAGCGAACAGTGCGGCGTGCCGGAAGCGCAAATTATCGCGCTGGCGGAAACCTTTACCGGTCACGGACGTAAAGCCGCGGTCATCAGTCACGGCGGCATGATGGCCGGCAATGGGTTTTATAACGCCTGGTCGGTCATGATGCTTAACGCGCTGATCGGCAACCTCAGCTTGTCCGGCGGCGTCTTTGTCGGCGGCGGCAAATTCAACGGCGTTAGCGACGGCCCCCGCTACAACATGAACAGTTTTGCCGGAAAAGTGAAACCGTCCGGGTTAAGTATTGCCCGTAGCAAAACCGCTTATGAAGCATCGGAAGAATACCGCGACAAAATTGCCGGCGGGCAATCCCCTTATCCAGCCAAAGCGCCGTGGTATCCCTTTGTGGCAGGCCAGCTTACCGAACTGTTGACCTCCGCGCTCGAAGGCTATCCTTATCCGCTTAAAGCCTGGATTTCCAATATGAGCAACCCGTTTTACGGTGTTCCCGGTCTACGCGCCGTGGCGGAAGAAAAGCTAAAAGACCCTCGCCGACTGCCGCTCTTTATCGCGATTGACGCCTTTATGAATGAAACGACGGCGCTGGCGGATTACATTGTGCCGGATACGCACAATTTTGAGAGCTGGGGCTTTACGGCGCCCTGGGGCGGCGTAGCCAGTAAAGCCACTACCGCCCGCTGGCCGGTTGTCGCCCCCGCCACTCACCGAACGGCGGACGGGCAACCTGTCTCAATGGAAGCATTTTGTATTGCGGTAGCAAAACGGCTCCATCTGCCCGGCTTCGGCGACCGGGCGATAACCGATCCGCAGGGCAATACTTTTCCACTGAACCGGGCGGAAGACTTCTATCTGCGCGTAGCCGCTAATATCGCCTTTATGGGCAAGACGCCGGTCGCGCTGGCAAATCAGGAAGATATTTCGCTTACCGGCGTCAGCCGCATTCTGCCAGCAATTCAGCACACGCTTAAAGCTGATGAGGTTGGTCGCGTGGCGTTTATCTACTCGCGTGGCGGCCGGTTTGCGCCCGAGGATAGCGGCTATACGGAGCAACGGTTAGGTAACGCGTGGAAAAAACCCTTACAGATCTGGAATGCAGATGTCGCCGCCCACCGTCACGCCATCACCGGGGAGCGCTTCAGCGGTTGCCCGGTCTGGTATCCGGCGCGTTTGTCAGATGGTCGTGCGATTGACGACCAGTTTCCCATTGGACAGTGGCCGCTGAAACTGATTTCATTTAAATCAAACACCATGTCCAGCTCAACAGCCGTCATCCCGCGCTTACACCATGTGAAGCCAGCAAACCTGGTGGCGCTGAATCCGCAAGACGGCGAACGTTATGGACTGCAACATGGCGATCGGGTACGGATCATTACGCCGGGTGGTCAGGTCGTGGCGCAAATCAGTTTGTTAAATGGCGTGATGCCAGGCGTCATCGCCATCGAACACGGATATGGTCACCGCGAGATGGGCGCAACGCAGCACTCTCTGGATGGCGTGCCTATGCCGTATGATCCACAAATCAGGGCAGGCATAAATCTTAACGATCTGGGCTTTGCCGATCCGACAAGAACCATTACCAATACCTGGCTCGACTGGGTTTCTGGCGCGGCAGTACGTCAGGGGCTGCCGGCAAAAATCGAGCGTATATAACCCCAGGGCCGGAGAGCGATATCGTCTTATTTCGTCGAGGGTAGCGACTGATAAGCGAACGCTGTCCGGCTGCATATACTCACTGAATCGTGCAAGCCCAACTATTTTACGTTCACCCCGCCATATTACATAGAAAATATATGACAACACTCACAAAACTATTTTCCCCTTCTGTAAGCAATTAATATTTAACACATTGGCTGCGCTTCTGATTATTGACATTCATTTGGGGTTACTTCCGGTTGACCGCATAATCTGTGATTGAATTCACCGCATGACAACATTGCCATAAATACAATTCAACTCACTACCCGGAGGCAATATGTTTAAAGAAGAAAGACGTCATGCCATCATTAATTTACTGATAAAGGATAATAGTGTTAGCGTCAGTAAACTTTCAGACCTTTATAAGGTTAGCCAGGAGACTATTCGTTCCGATCTACGCTATTTCCAGAAATCAGGTATGCTTCAGCGTTGCTATGGCGGAGGGATTTTAAACCGTGACGCGCTGAGTAAGCTTATCACTGAAAATAAGATTGATATCTCCAGCACTATCGCCACGCCAATCCATCAGGATGCAAAACTGCGCCGGGAAAACACAAAAAAAACAGGCAAGGTGTGTGTTTTAGGCTCATTCAATATTGATGTTTCAGCAACCGTGCCGTGGTTTCCACAAAGCGGAGAATCCATTCTGGCCAGTCAATTTGGATTCTATCCTGGCGGTAAAGGAGCCAACCAGGCTTTAGCGGCAAACAATGCCGGCGCTGCGGCACATTTTATTTTTAAAGTGGGCAAAGATCAGTTCAGCGCATTTGCTATGAATCATATTATTCAATCAGGCATCACCTCATACAGCGCGTATCGAACAGATAAAGCGCCCACCGGTAGCGCATTGATCTATGTCTCCGCCGTGGATGGCGATAATATTATCGCCATCTACCCTGGCGCCAATATGATGCTCACCACGCAAGAGATTAACGAGCAACACCGTTATATCGCCGAGTCTGACGTTATGTTAATGCAGCTCGAAACGAACATTGAAGCGTTGACTGAATTTATTCGCCTGGGAAAACAAGAAAATAAAATGATCATGCTGAATCCTGCCCCCTATACGAAACAGGTGACGCATTTATTATCTGATATTGACATCATCACGCCGAATGAAACTGAAGCCTCTTTTTTATCCGGCGTAACCATTACTGATATTAATGATGCGAAAAAAGCCGGAAATATTATTCTGCAATCCGGGGTGAAAAAAGTCATCATTACCCTTGGCGCCCGTGGTTCTCTGCTCTGTGAGCACGCCCGCACATTGTATATTCCTGCGTGGAGCGCCGTGGTAAAAGATGCCGCCGGGGCCGGTGACGCTTTTAATGGCGCCTTAGCCGCCGCGCTGGCGCGACAAGCAGACATGGTCGCAGCCATTCAATATGCCTCCGCTTTCGCTTCTCTGGCGGTGGAACAAGTCGGTGCGTCGAGTATGCCTCAGCACTTGCAGGTTTTACATCGAATGCGTACCCAATCTAATAAAGTCATTCACATTAATTAACAGGTGACATAATGAAAATTTTATTTATTGGCGAATCCTGGCACATTCATATGATTCACTCTAAAGGTTTTGATAGCTTTACATCGAGCAAATATGAAGAAGGCGCAGACTATTTATTATCCTGCTTACGCCAGAGTAATATCGATGTGGACTACATGCCTGCCCATATTGTGCAAACTCGTTTTCCACAAACCGCCGAAGCATTAGCCTGCTATGATGCGATCGTCATCAGTGATATCGGTAGCAATACGTTCCTGCTACAAAACAGAACGTTTTATAATATGGACATTATTCCTGATGCATTACAACTTATCGCCGATTATGTTGCTGAGGGCGGCGGTCTGTTGATGATCGGCGGGTATTTATCCTTTACGGGAATAGAAGCAAAAGCCAATTATAAAAATACGGTTCTGGCGGAGGTATTGCCGGTTGATATGCTGGATGTAGATGACCGCGTAGAACTACCGCAAGGATGTAAAGCAGTAAATACTGCGGTAGAACATGTTATTACCCAGCCATTTAGCGAATGGCCGCCGCTATTGGGCTATAACAAGCTTATCGCCAAAGAAAATAGTCAGGTCCTTGCTGAAATTAATGGCGATCCACTGTTAGTTATGGGTACTTACCATAAAGGGAAAGTATGTTGCTTTGCCAGTGATTGTTCGCCGCACTGGGGAAGCCCGCAGTTTCTGCAATGGGAACATTACGCCACCTTCTGGTGTAATCTTTTACACACAATAAAAAAATAATATTACCCAGGCGAATATAAATTTCGCCTGCCCTGCCACACACTGAGTCATTAAGAATATGAATGATACTTATCTCTATGGCGAAATGTTTTCTGAAAACATATTGACAAGCTATCGGATTTATGGAGACAGAAAATCATTACTCACGCCGCTCATTATCCTTCACGGCGGCCCTTCTGGCGGCTTTGATTATTTATTAAATTATCGCCATCTGGCTGATGACGGGCGCATGGTAATATTTTACGATCAATATGGCTGCGGTCGTTCAACGCATTTTCCTCATGCCGACGCGTCTTTCTGGACTATTGCGCGTTATCTCCGTCAATTAACCCAATTAATTCATCACCTGGGTATTGGGCACGGGTATTCGATACTGGGACATTCCTGGGGCGGAATGCTTGCCGCAGAGCACGCCTGCTTACAGCCTGCCGGGCTTCGCGGGACGATACTGGCCAGTTCGCCGGCCAGTATCGCCCTGTGGCAACAGGAAGCCATACGGCTCTTTAACGCTCTGACGCCAATGTCCGATGACGATATCAAAAACGTCATTATGCCCGCCGTCATTTATCAAAACCCACCGGAACAGCTGGTCGCTTATTATGCCAGACACGTTTATACCCTCGCGGAAGAAGCCGTTCATGTTCAGCGATCTAATGCGCAGTTCGCCGCCGACCCTACGGGTTATCACATTTTATGGGGAACCAATGAACTGGCGGCAAATGGCAAACTTGCCGACTGGGATATTACGCCCCATTTGTGCCAGATACGCTGTCCTGTTCTGGTACTGCGCGGCGAAAACGATCAGGCAACCGAGCGCGTCGTCTCTCCGCTTCTCTCTCACATTTCAGACTGCCGCGCGGTCACTATTCCCGGCAGCAGCCATAACCCGCATGAAGAAAATATCGCGCCCTGCCTCGCAGCGGTAAGCGCGTTTTTACGCGATCTGGCATAAAAAGCCATTAAGGTATTTATCATGAAAAAAGTCAAAAAATTGTCTCTTACCGATTTAGTGCTTTATGGTCTGGTGTTTATGGTGCCTATCGCGCCAGTCTCTCTTTATGGCGTCGTTTATAATCTTTCGCACGGTATGGTTGCGCTGGTTTATATTATTGGCGCGATCGCGATGTTTTTTACCGCGTACAGCTACTCTACCTTATCGCAGCATATCTCCTCGTCGGGTTCGGCCTATGCGTATGCTGGCGTATGCATTAATCCCGCCGTAGGGTTTCTGACCGGATGGATATTACTGCTGGATTATCTTTTGTTCCCTACGCTCGTAGCTGTGCTGGGCGGTGTCGCGGTCCACGCTATTTTACCGCAAATCCCTGTCTGGGTCTGGCCGTTGATTTATGTGGCTATTGGCACCGGAGTCAACTATCTCGGGATACAGCAAACGGCGAAATTCGATAAGTTACTGGTCTTTATTCAACTCGGTATTCTGGCGATTTTCGTGCTACTCATTGTCCGTCTGATGATGCTGGACAGTAGTCAGATAACGCTTTCCTTCCGGCCTTTTTTCAATTCACAGTGGTTCACTCCTGGGCTCATCGCGACGGCGATTTCGGTGGCGGCGCTGAACTTTCTCGGCTTTGACGCTATCAGTACATTAAGTGAAGAAAGCGAAGGCGGGGGACGCGCCGTCAGTAAAGCAACGCTGTTGGCGTTAGTTTTGGCGACGGTACTGTTTATTATCGTTGTGGCGTTTGCGGCGTTCGCCACCGGTAATGTCGACCGCTTCGCGGAAGGTAATGCGACGAATGAAGCATTTTTCACCATTGCCGGCAACGTTGGCGGTATCTGGCTCAAAGTGGCGTTTTCCATCATTGTGGCGTTTGTGTGCGCCGTCGGCAACATTATTACCGCGCAAACGGCGGTGTCCAGAGTGCTATTTTCAATGGGGCGCGACCGAATGTTGCCCGCCTTCCTCGCTCACGTCCATACCACGCGTAAAACGCCGGATTATGCCATTCTGTTTACCGGCGGCGTCACCCTGCTGCTCAGCTACCTGTTTTCCGGCAAGATTGAATCTATCTCCACGCTGGTGAACTTTGGCGCGCTTTTCGCTTTTTTTGTCGTGAACCTATGTGTGTTTATCCTGTTCAATTTCCGGATGAAAGCCCAGCGGCGCATTTTCGCCCATGTCATTTCGCCGATCATGGGGATGATCGTCATCGGCTACGTCTGTTTAAACATGAACATTCACGCTCTGATACTCGGAATTAGCTGGGCGGCGATCGGGATAGCGATACTGTGCTACCGAAAAGCACACAACCAAAACATCGCCATCGACCTGGAAGGCAAAAAGTTGCTCGATTGACATTATGCGCAACAACACCTGCTGTTGCGCAACGCCGCCCCTGTTCGGGCGGCGTCATCGCCAGCGACATCGTAAACAGCGTAATAACAAACCGTTGTGGATCTGCACAGATGTCTTTTGAAACAGGGTTTTCATTTTCCTTTTTTGTAAATTTCAGCGTATAATGCGCGCCAATTGTCTCTTGAATGGTTTCAGCGCATTGGACTGTAAAACTCAACGACTAAAATTATCCCCTTCCCGTTGGGCTGAAACGCGAGCACACATTCCTCTGCACGCTCTTTCGATGTCACCTATCCTTAGAGCGAGGCATCATCACTTTAGCAACACAGGCTTAGCTTCCGGGCCGTGCGCGCCCGAAGCCAGATTTCCATATCCTCCTCAACTTAAAGACTAAGACTGTCATGAAAAAGACGAAAATTGTTTGTACTATCGGTCCGAAAACCGAATCCGAAGAGATGTTAAGCAAAATGCTGGACGCGGGCATGAACGTGATGCGTCTGAACTTCTCTCATGGCGATTATGCAGAACACGGTCAGCGTATCCAGAACTTGCGCAACGTGATGAGCAAAACTGGTAAAAAAGCCGCTATTCTGCTTGATACTAAAGGACCAGAAATCCGCACCATTAAACTGGAAGGCGGTAACGACGTTTCGCTGAAAGCGGGTCAAACCTTCACTTTTACCACCGACAAATCCGTGGTCGGTAATAATGAAATCGTTGCCGTCACCTATGAAGGCTTCACCAGCGACCTGAGCGTTGGCAACACCGTCCTGGTTGACGATGGTCTGATCGGTATGGAAGTGACCGCCATCGAAGGCAATAAAGTAATTTGTAAGGTGCTGAACAACGGCGATCTGGGCGAGAACAAAGGCGTTAACCTGCCGGGCGTTTCTATTGCTCTGCCGGCGCTGGCTGAAAAAGACAAACAGGACCTGATCTTCGGTTGCGAACAGGGCGTTGACTTTGTTGCAGCGTCCTTTATCCGTAAACGTTCTGACGTTGTCGAAATTCGCGAGCATCTGAAAGCCCACGGCGGCGAAAACATCCAGATTATCTCTAAGATCGAAAACCAGGAAGGCCTGAACAACTTCGATGAAATTCTCGAAGCTTCCGACGGCATCATGGTTGCGCGTGGCGACCTGGGCGTAGAAATCCCGGTTGAAGAAGTGATTTTTGCGCAGAAAATGATGATCGAAAAATGTATCCGCGCACGTAAAGTCGTGATCACCGCGACTCAGATGCTGGATTCTATGATCAAAAACCCGCGTCCGACCCGTGCAGAAGCAGGCGACGTTGCGAACGCCATCCTCGACGGTACGGATGCGGTTATGCTGTCCGGCGAATCCGCAAAAGGGAAATACCCGCTGGAAGCCGTTTCTATCATGGCGACCATCTGCGAACGTACCGACCGTGTCATGAATAGCCGTCTGGACTACAACAACGACAGCCGTAAACTGCGCATTACGGAAGCGGTATGCCGCGGTGCGGTAGAAACCGCCGAAAAACTGGAAGCGCCGCTGATCGTGGTAGCGACCCAGGGCGGTAAATCCGCTCGCGCCGTGCGTAAATACTTCCCGGACGCCACCATCCTGGCATTGACCACCAATGAAGTGACCGCCCGTCAGTTAGTACTGAGCAAAGGCGTGGTATCGCAGCTGGTGAAAGAAATCAATTCTACTGATGATTTCTACCGTCTGGGCAAAGATGTCGCCCTGCAAAGCGGCCTCGCCCAGAAAGGTGACGTCGTAGTGATGGTCTCCGGCGCGCTGGTTCCAAGCGGCACCACTAACACCGCCTCTGTTCACGTACTGTAATAATTGTTGTGTGAATTAATTTGTTTAAAAAAGCGCCCTTCCGGCGCTTTTTTTATTTAATCGATAGCCACTATTAATAAAAAAATCAAATCGGATTTTACTATCTAATTGCGGATTATCTAAGAAGAATCCGATGGAAGCCCCCTGTTTTCTTTCGGTTTTTTAGGGACTTTCATGCATTTCGATGCTTCTTTGAGCGAACGATCAAAAATAAGTGCATTCCCATCAAAAAAATATTCTCAACATAAAAAAGTTTGTGTAATACTTGTAACGCTACATGGAGATTAACTCAATCTAGAGGGTATTAATAATGAATCGTACTAAACTGGTACTGGGCGCGGTAATCCTGGGTTCTACTCTGCTGGCTGGTTGCTCCAGCAACGCTAAAATCGATCAGCTGTCTTCTGACGTTCAGACTCTGAACGCTAAAGTTGACCAGCTGAGCAACGACGTGAACGCAATGCGTTCCGACGTTCAGGCTGCTAAAGACGACGCAGCTCGCGCTAACCAGCGTCTGGACAACCAGGCTACTAAATACCGTAAGTAATAGTACCTGCGTAATAAAAATGGCGCACGATGTGCGCCATTTTTTTTACATATATAACCACACAAAATATAAGGTTATTATTATGAACCGTACTAACAGGCTGATCTTAGGTGCAGTAGTTCTGGGTTCCACGTTACTGGCAGGTTGTGCCAGCAACGCTAAAATCGATCAGTTGTCTTCCGATGTACAGACGCTGAGCGCTAAAGTTGAGCAACTGAGTAATGACGTAAATGCAATGCGTTCCGACGTTCAGGCTGCTAAAGATGATGCTGCTCGCGCTAACCAGCGTCTGGACAACAAAGTATCCCGCGTCCGTAAATAATTTGACGCACGATATAAAATGGCGCACATCGTGCGCCATTTCTTTATACATATAACCACGTATAATATAAGGATATTATTATGAACCGTACTAACAGGCTGATCTTAGGTGCAGTAGTTCTGGGTTCCACGTTACTGGCAGGTTGTTCAAGCAACGCTAAAATCGATCAGTTGTCTTCCGATGTACAGACGCTGAGCGCTAAAGTTGAGCAACTGAGTAATGACGTAAATGCAATGCGTTCCGACGTTCAGGCTGCTAAAGACGATGCTGCTCGCGCGAACCAGCGTCTGGACAACAAAGTATCCCACATCTGTAAATAATTTGACGCACAATATAAAATGGCGCACATCGTGCGCCATTTTTTTGTCCGTCGTTTGCTGCGAAGGCTACTGCGTCGCGCGCGTTTGCCCCTCTTCCCCGACAAAACCGTTCTGAGCGGATTCGACTGCGGTCGTATTTACCGCTGGCGTCTGCCCGGCGCTCACACTGACAGGATACCCGGCTCGCCGGTATAGCGCCTTATCGACCAGGCGACTATCCACCCCTTGCGCGTTTCTGAACGCGGTAAATTCCGCAGGCAACACGTAGGGCATCGTCTGCACGTTTTGCTCTTCTTCCGGCGATAGCGGCCTGTGTACCTCTACATAACGAATGCCATTCGGCTCGACAGAGAATTTCACCGGCTGGTTAATCACTTTTACCGGCGTCCCCGTTCTGACCTGCGCAAATAACGCCTTGATGTCCGGCGCGTTCATGCGAATGCAACCGGAACTCACGCGTAGACCCACGCTATCCGGCGCGCTGGTGCCATGAATGAGATATTCCCCATTACCGTGCGCCAGACGCAGCGCATAGCGTCCCAGCGGGTTATTTGGCCCGGCAGGGATCACCGGCGGCAGCGTGATCCCCCGCTCAAGCGAACGTTGGCGTACGCCCGCCGTCGGCGTCCACGTCGGGTTGGGGATCTTTTGCCCTATCCGGGTGTCCATGACGGGAGTTTCCAGTCCCTGCAAACCGATGCCGATGGGGTACACCTGAACGCGGTTTTCTCCCGGCGGGTAATAATACAGCCGTAGCTCCGCGAGGTTGACGATAACGCCTTCCCTGGGCGCATCCGGCAATAGCATCTGCGAGGGAATGGTAATTAGCGTACCGGGCTTAGGCACCGGCGCAATCGTATTGTTCGCCTCAAGAATGAGCATCGCCGCCGTATCAAAACGCCGGGCGATAGCCTGCAGGTTTTTATCACCTTCCTGTACGGTATAGGTTTGATTCTGACCAATAAGACGGCTGCCTTCGGGCGGTAATGGATAATCAACCGCCCAGGCTGCCTGTAGCGCGCTATACGCGCCGATAATAGCTAGAGTAATGAAAGACGCACGTTTCATACCAAACCTCCTGTATTCCTGGTGATGTCCTCTGCGACGGCTGATAGCGCTTCGCTTATCAGAACAACAAAATATACGCTCTATCCACTCTGGATAAAGCGACGTCGCCGTCCGACAAAGGATTTGACATCAGGTAGAACGCTGTCTGTACAGTTTAGCTAAGAGTGGCGGCCTTAGCGCGAATTGCGCGAATCATTGCTTCCAGCCCCTGAGAACGAGAAGGCGTGAGGTGCTGCGTAAGCGCCATTTTTTCGAACCATGGCCGGACATCAAAATGCACAATATCCTGCGCCGTCATTTGGTGGTACAAAATAAATACCACCGCCATAAGGCCTTTAACGATCGCCGCGTCGCTGTCGCCCTGCAATTCGATAATGCCGTTGGCGTTTCGCCGCATCACGATCCACACCTGGCTCTGACAGCCATGAATCGTATTTTGCGGATTGCGATCCTGCGGATTTAACTCCGCCAGGCGCTGCCCCAACTCAATAATATATAAATATTTCTCTTCCCAATTAGCGCAACGCGTAAAGTTACGCAGCAATTTTTCTTTATCCGGTAGCGCAGCCATAAAACCTCACTGTTATCCCAATAAGCGGTGGATACGCGTTAATCCTGCCACCAGTCGGTCCACTTCTTCATGGGTGTTATACATCGCCAGCGAAGCCCGGCACATTGCCGGCACGCCATACCAGGCCATGAGCGGCATCGCGCAGTGATGCCCCGTTCGTACCGCGATACCGTAATTATCAAGAAAGCTGCCGACGTCGTAAGCATGGTGTTTACCCAGATTAAACGCGATGACGCCCAACCGCTGTGCCGGACCATACAGCGTGATATCAGGCACCTGCGCCAGTTGCTCCAGCGCATAGCGCATCAGCATCTGCTCATAATCGCCAATCTTATCCAGTCCCAGCGACGTCACATAGTCAATTGCCGCGCCCAGACCGATGATGCCGCCAGTATTCGGCGTTCCCGCCTCAAAACGCCAGGGCGCTTTCGCCCATGTCGTTCCCTGCGTCAGGCTGACGGTCGAGATCATCGACCCGCCCCCTTCCCACGGCGGCATTTCTTGCAGCAACGCCTCTTTAACATACAGAATGCCGATGCCGGTCGGCCCGTAAAGTTTATGGCCGGAGAAAACGTAAAAATCGCAGTCCAGCGCCTGGACGTCAACTGCATGGTGCATCACGGCCTGGGCGCCATCCACCAGCACTTTCGCCCCATGCTGGCGCGCCAGCGCAATCATGTCCGGCAGCGGGTTTTCCGTCCCCAGCACATTGGAAACGTGGGTAATGGCCAGCAGTCGGGTCCGGTCATCGAACAGCGCAGCTAAGGTCTCCAGCCGCAGCGTACCGTCAGGATGCAATGGGATCACGCGCAGTTCAGCGCCTTTGCGCTCACACAGCATCTGCCAGGGAACGATGTTAGCGTGATGCTCCATCTCGCTGATGATAATGTTATCCCCGGCGCGAATATTTTCCGTTCCCCAACTGTTGGCGACAAGGTTAATGCCCTCCGTCGTACCGCGCACGAACACCAGTTCTTCTGCGGAGCGGGCGTTAATAAACCGCGACGCCTGCTTACGCACATTCTCCATGCTTTCGGTCGCCTGTGCGCTTAACGTATGGATACCTCGATGTACCGCAGCATAGCCGTGACGGTAGAAGGCAGATTCAGCGTCAATCACCTGATTGGGTTTTTGAGCGCTGGCTGCACTGTCCAGGTAAGCCAGCGGCAGGCCGTTAACTTCACGCTGCAGTATGGGAAAATCCGCCCGTACTTTTTCTACAGGAAATGTCATACCAGGCCTCCGGGCAGTCGCTGGCCGATTCGCGCCAGCACCTGCTGTTTAAGGGCGCTATCATGGATAGCTTCCGTTAACTCTGCGGCAAACGCGTAAAGAATCATGTGCCGCGCCTCCTGCTGCCTGATGCCGCGTGATTGCAGATAAAACATCTGCTCATCGTCAATACGCCCGATCGTCGCGCCGTGGCTGCACTTCACGTCATCGGCATAGATCTCCAATTGCGGTTTGGTATCGACTTCAGCCAGTTTCCCCAACAACAGGTTATTATTGGTCATCTGGCCGTCGGTTTTAATGGCGTGTTGCGCCACGTTAATCAGGCCATTAAAGACCGCGCGTCCTTTGTCGCTGACGATGGTCTTGTGCAACTGGCGGCTGTTACAGTAACCTTTGTTATGTTCCAGCCATGTCCGCGTATCGCAGACTTCATTTTTCACCGGCATCGCCAGACTATTCAGTCGAAGCGTCGCGTTTTCGCCATTCAGTTGTGAGCTGCTGTGGTGACGTAGTACTGCGGCGCCCAGCAGAAAACTGTGGCTAAACGCCGAGGCGTCTGTCGCCAGCAGAAGATCGTTATGCGCAAAGTGATAGCTGGACGCATTTTCAAACGCCAGTTTGATATGACGCAGTTGCGCATTGTCTGCAACGTTCATCGTCAGACGCGCGCCGGTAAAATGTTTTGCCGCTGTAAGGCTGACATAATGCTCAATAACCGTCGCTTCCGCGCCTTCCGCCAGCGCCAGATGGTGGCGATAATGCGCGGTATTCAGCTCGTCGCCATCCACGCCCTGCGTGATATGCATTAACAGTAGCGGCCTGGTCGGACGCTGATTTCGCCGTACCTGTATATACGTGACACATTGCGCCAGGCTTTCCGTCAGATGCAGAAAAACCTCGGGATGTACCGGCGCGGCAAGCGTCTGGCGCTCATCCCTGACGCTAACGTCAAATCCGCTGTTTTGCGTGCTATCACTAAGCTCTGGCATAAACCGTCCGTCGACAAACACCAGTCGCACGGCATCGATTTGCAGCGCCAGCGCATCACGCTGTGCGGCGCTGATAGTCGCACACTGCTGGATAAACTGGCTATGGGTTAAGCCCTCCAGCGGCGTGTATTTCCAGTCTTCATGTTTACGCGTCGGCAATCCCAGACGTAACATCTGTTGTAAATGTTGTCTTGCCTGCTCAGTTCGACTTTCTCCTTTTTCTTCAAAGAGATGCTGCCATTGCTGTAGCGCTTTACTGCTGTTCGGTAAGCCAGCCATAACCCTGCTCCTCCAGTTGTTTGACCAGAGTAAAATCGCCGGATCGGACAATTCGCCCCTGGTAGAGGACATGGACGTAATCAGGCTTGATGTAGTCCAGTATGCGCTGATAGTGGGTCACGATAATAAAAGCGCGTTTATCGTCGCGTAACGCGTTGACGCCTTCCGCCACAATTTTCAACGCATCGATATCCAGTCCGGAGTCCGACTCATCAAGGATGCACAGTTCCGGCTCCAGCACCGCCATTTGCAAAATATCATTGCGCTTTTTCTCCCCGCCGGAAAAACCGACGTTTACCGAACGGGCCAGCAAATCTTCCGGCATTTTCAGCAATGCGATCTTTTCTTCCATCAGATCCTGAAAATCAAAGCGATCCAACGACGTCTGCCCGCGGTAGGCGCGCACGGCATTCAGCGCGGTTTGCAGGAAAAACTGGTTACTGACACCGGGGATTTCTACCGGGTACTGGAAGGCCATAAAAATCCCTTCGCCCGCCCGTTCCTCCGGCGACAGTTCAAGCAGATCTTTACCTTTGAACGTAACCGAGCCGCCGGTGACCTCGTAATCTTCACGTCCCGCCAGGGTGGCGGAGAGCGTGCTTTTCCCGGAACCGTTCGGCCCCATAATGGCGTGAACTTCGCCGGGGCGAATCTCCAGATTCAGGCCACGCAAAATCGCTTTTTCTTCCACACTGACCTGTAAATCTTTAATGCTTAACATGGGTTTTCCTTCATCATTAACCGACGCTGTGCTCAAGGCTAATCGCCAGCAGTTTTTGCGCTTCAACGGCAAACTCCAGCGGCAGTTCCGAGAAAACGTCTTTACAGAAACCGTTGACGATCATCGAAATAGCGTCTTCTTCGCTGATGCCGCGTTGCAGACAATAGAAAAGCTGATCTTCACCGATGCGTGATGTTGTCGCCTCGTGCTCCAGCTGCGCGCTGTTATTGCGGCATTCAACATACGGGAACGTATGCGCGCCGCAGTCCGCGCCAATCAACATGGAGTCGCATTGGGTGAAATTTCGGGCGTTGGTCGCCGTCGGCATAATTTTTACCAACCCACGGTAGCTGTTCTGGCTGTGGCCGGCGGAAATGCCTTTTGAGATAATGGTTGAGCGCGTGTTTTTACCGATATGGATCATTTTGGTACCGGTGTCAGCCTGCTGATGTCCACTGGTCAGCGCAACGGAATAGAACTCGCCGATAGAATTATCACCGCGCAGGATACAGCTCGGGTATTTCCAGGTAATCGCCGAACCGGTTTCCGACTGGGTCCACGACATCTTGCTGTTTTCCCCTTCGCACAACGCCCGCTTAGTCACAAAGTTCAGAATGCCGCCCGTGTTGTTGTCGCCCGGGAACCAGTTTTGTACGGTGGAATATTTTACTTCAGCATCTTTATGGATGATGACTTCCACTACCGCGGCGTGGAGCTGATAACTGTCGCGTACGGGCGCGGAGCAGCCTTCGATATAACTCACATAGCTGCCTTCATCCGCCACCAGAATCGTGCGCTCAAACTGACCGGTTTTCTCAGCGTTAATGCGAAAATAGGTGGATAACTCCATCGGGCAACGCACGCCTTTGGGAACATAGATAAATGTCCCATCGGAAGCGACTGCCGCATTCAGCGCGGCAAAAAAGTTATCGTTCCCCGGCACGACGGTGCCAAGATATTTCCTGACCAGGTCAGGGTGATCGTGTATCGCTTCGCCAAAAGAACAGAAAATAATGCCCTGTTCCGCCAGTTTTTCACGGTATGTGGTCGCTACGGAGACCGAGTCAAAAATCGCATCGACGGCGACCTCTTTCCCTTCGCGAACCGGAACGCCAAGTTGCTCGAAGGCGTCTTCAACCTCTTTACTCAAAAAGGTATTCGCGCCCGTTTGCTGTACGGCTCCCGGCTGGGAAACGCAGCTATCGTCGCAGTTTCCGCATGATGGCGCAGAGTAATAGCTGTAGTCCTGATAGTTCAGTTTATCGTAGTGCGCCTTCAGCCAGTGCGGTTCATCCATGTCCAGCCAGGCTCTATAGGCATTGAGACGAAATTCCAGCATCCACTCAGGTTCGTTACGCTTTGCGGAAATCGCGCGCACCACCTCTTCGCTGATGCCTTTTGCCAGTTCATCAGTGGGTAGTTGCGTGAAAAATCCTTCTTTGTAATTAAGGCGTCCGCCTGTCCAGATGCCGACCTCTTCCGTTGCTTCAGTATTACGAGACATAGTACCGCCTATACCCCAAAACTTTCGCCGCAGCCGCATTCATTCTGGGCTTTGGGGTTATGAAATTTAAATAACTGGTTCAGCCCTTCCTGTACGTAATCCACTTCTGTTCCGTCAATAAAAGGCATCGCCTGTAACGGTGCGAAAAGCTTTGCGCCTTCGGCTTCAAAAACCAGATCGTCTTTATCCGGCTCCCGAACGGTATCCAGAACATAGCCAAATCCGGCACATCCCGTCTGTTTTACGCTTAACCGCACGCCCAACATGCCCGGCTGCTTTTCTGCCAGCTCACGTATGTGCGCTGCCGCCGCTGGCGTTAGCGTCAGCCCTTGCCAGGGGAAGTCCTCCGGGTTAAACGTGTCTGAATGCAATTCCATAGAGTTACCTCGCGTTCTAAATCACCAGGATATAACAGCATGTTAGTGATAATGATTATCACTTCAACCCCTTAACCGCAGGGGCTTTCCAACAAATGGTCATATTGAGCGCCTTTTATTAAGCATAGACCCTGTCCGCCAGGTCATACGATAGACAAAAAATCACTTAACATTTTGATAATTAACGATTTATAAGATGTTAACCTTTCTGACAGGTCAAAAACGAAAAGATGTATAGAAAATGACTATTTAATTAATAGGCTGTCGACATTGCCGGGTGGCGAGGTCAGAACCCCATTTTTTGTATGGATACCTGGCGTTGCGCTCTTTATAATCCGCTGCGGTTCTATAACTCAGTTTGAGCTATAGGTTTATGTAAACTCTTTCCGGCATTTCAGGTGCTGAATGAGGCAAGAGGCTTAAAATATGGTTGTTACGCTCGCGTATATCGCACTTTTTTTGGTTTTCTCGTGGGTCATCTTAAGAATTAATCAAAAAAGCGATTCCCTGTCGAAAAGCGTTTTTATCGCTATCTTTTTAGGGGCTGTTATTGGTTTATCCCTGCATTTTATTTCAGCAAATCACACTAAAACTATTATCGAATGGTACAGCATCGTCGGCAATGGTTACGTCCACCTGTTAAAACTGGTCGCTATACCGCTAATTTTTATTTCTATTCTTTCCGCCATCAATAAACTGGAAAATAGCGCTGGCATCGGAAAAATGTCGCTGACGATCGTCGGATGCATGTTATGCCTGGTGATGATTGCCGGTTTTATCGGATTACTGACCGCTCATGTGCTGGGGCTTGACGCCAGCGCTTTTGTGCACATGCCGTCAATGTTAACTACAGAAGAAGTCAATAAGACTGCCGCGGTGTCGATTCCCCAGTTAGTGACATCGCTGATTCCGACTAATATTTTTCTTGATCTTACGGGGGCCAGAAGTGTTTCCGTTATCGGCATCGTTATCTTCACGCTAATAGCGGGGATCGCTCTGTTAAAGGTCAAAAAAGAGGCGCCGGAAGAAGGTCAGAAATTAAGCGCAGGCATTAACGCTATTCAGATCTGGGTCATGAAGATGGTACGTATCGTTATTGCATTAACGCCCTATGGCGTCATGGCATTAATGACCACCGTATTTTCATCATACCGCCTTGAACAATTCGCCAGCTTACTTGGTTTTATCGGCGCCTGTTACATCGCGATTTTCATGATGTTTATCGTGCACGCCATCTTGCTGATCCTCAGCGGTAATAATCCAGCGCGTTATTTCAGAATGGTGTGGCCCGTCTTAACCTTTGCGTTTGTTTCCCGCAGCAGCGCAGCCTCTATCCCGCTGGCCATTTCCGCCCAGGAAAAATTTGGCGTACAAAGCACCATTGCCAATATTTCCGCCTCGTTTGGCTCCAGTATGGGGCAAAATGGCTGCGCCGGGATTTATCCGGCTATTATGGTAGCGATGATTGCGCCCACCATCGGCATTGATCCGCTCTCGCTGCATTTTCTGGCCGCGATGTTACCTGCCATTGCGCTAGGGTCTATTGGCGTAGCCGGCGTCGGCGGCGGTGGTACGTTCGCGGCGCTGATTGTCCTGTCGACGTTGAATTTTCCCGTTGCGCTGGTCGGTATTTTTATTGCCATCGAACCTATCGTTGATATGGCCCGCACGGCACTGAACGTTAACGGATCGATGATGTCAGGTGTGCTGGCTAACCGTATTTTGAATAATCATACGGCTGACGACATGCCAGCGGTTATTGACAGACCTTAGTTTTTTACGCGCTAGGAAAAGAAAAACCCTTAAGTCTGTTCAATACAGGCTTAAGGGTTCCGGCCCCATCCGGCGCTTATCTCCGGCACTCTTAATGGCTTAGCTCTTGAAGGGGCATAAGAATAATCTCATAAAGAGAGCGCGCCTTTTTAGCACAAATGGCGATCTGTATTTTTTTTAAACAAAATCAAGAGGATTATCTATTACCTGAGGACAGGGTCTGGTGAGATTGCCTGGTAACATAGCCGGATGGCGGCTAACGCCTTATCCGGCCTACACAGACTTTATTAATGCACGCCCAACCGCCAGGCGAAATAGATCTCTTCTTTCAGTTCGGTTGCAGAGAGGGTGAGGAGATCGGCAAACTCTAACTCCAGCTGTTTTAAACGCTTCAAATACTGCGCGGGAGAAAGTTCGGTTTTATCACGGCGTAAAAATTCAATCGCCAGTTGGGTTGGGTCTAAATCAGTAGACATATCATCCTCGCTTATGTGTAAACGTGCACAGTATATCACCTTTTTCTGCGCACATTTTGACCAAAAGCAATATGCATCACACTTTTATGGTGACAACGTCACACAATCGCCGTAGTAAGACGCGAAGAACAGCACAGACGTCCCTGTTCATCAAAGATCTCTATCTGCCAGACCTGATGGCGAGCCCCGGTATGCAACGCTTTACAGACGCCTCGTACGCGCCCCTGACGCGCCGACCGTACATGGTTGGCATTCACCTCCAGCCCCACCACCTTTTGCTCCCCCTGCGTACACAGATAGCCTGCGACCGAGCCGATACTTTCCGCCAGCACCACAGACGCTCCGCCATGCAGCAAGCCGAACGGCTGTTTGGTGCGATGATCGACGGGCATTGTCGCTTCCAGCGTATCGTCCCCAATACGCTCAAAGCGGATATCAAGCAGGCCAACCATATTCCCTTCCCCCATCGCATTAAGCGCATCGAGGGTCACTTCACGTTTCCAGATCAACCTATAATCTCCAGTAATGCCTGCAACGGGTGACGCACGCCCGTACCTTCAATGCGTTTAACCTGGCTTCGGCAGGAATAGCCGGTTGCCAGGCAGCGGTTTCGCGGTAGACGTTGCATCGCCTGATGCCAGGATAGCTCATAAATTCCCAGCGAATTTTTATGATTGGTGAGTTCATGTCCATAAGTGCCCGCCATACCGCAGCAGCCTACGCTGACATTTTCCAGCTTCGCGCCAAAATGGGCAAAGATGGCGGCCCACTGCGCAGGCGCGCCGGGTAACGCCGTGACTTCCGTACAATGACCAAAAAAGTACCACGGTTCGCCGCTCACCTCGACGGACAGTCTTGCATTTATTTCCTGCGCCAGCCATTCATTCACCAGCAACACATGAAAATCGCCGCGCTGTTCGCCCAGCGCCAGTTTGTATTCGTCGCGATAACACAGGACCAGCGCCGGATCGACGCCCACCATTGGCATCCCCAACGCGGCGATCCGATTAAGGAACTCAGAGGTTTTTTTCGCCGTTTTCGCAAAGCGATTAAGAAAACCTTTAATATGCTGCGCCTTACCATTCGGCGAGAACGGTAACAATACCGGCCTCCTGCCCAGTTTTTCCGCCAGGCGGATAAAGTCCGCCACGACCCGGGCGTCGTAGTAGCTGGTAAACGGGTCCTGAACCACCAGTACCGTTTTCGCTTTTTGCTCGGCGCTCATGCGCTCCAGTTGCTCAAGCGTCATATTAGCGGACGGATGGCCCACCAGTTGCTGTTGCAATGAAGGGGCAGAAAGCAGAGGTAAATCCACCATACCGATATGTTTTTTCGCCAGATT
Source organism: Salmonella sp. 2018103 (assembly GCF_026247685.1). NCBI lineage: Bacteria > Pseudomonadati > Pseudomonadota > Gammaproteobacteria > Enterobacterales > Enterobacteriaceae > Salmonella > Salmonella sp. 2018103. The sequence goes on along the minus strand of NZ_CP111029.1, from coordinate 2,066,920 downwards.
ACGAACCACCGGTTGGTTAATAAAAAAGTTAAAGGTCTTTGGCGCACGCGCCATCAGCGGCGCGTAGGTCTCGACCGTCGCCACCAGATGATCGCGTACCGGACGCAGATAACGCGTATGGTAAAGCTGTAAGAAACGTGAACGAAACTCCGGAACATCGATTTTAATCGGACACTGGGTCGTACAGGCTTTACATGCCAGACAGCCGGACATGGCCTCTTTAACTTCATGGGAAAAGTCATACTCGCCTTTGCGTTTGTGCCAACTATTCCGGGTGCGGGCAATCAGCGTGCGTAAGCTGGCGCGTTTTTCCGGCAGCTCCTTTTCCAGCTTCAACGGATCGATGCCGCGATCGGCCAATAGTCGGAGCCATTCCCGCACCAGCGTCGCCCGCCCTTTCGGCGAGTGGATCCGGTTAAGGCTAATTTTCATCGACGGGCACATTGGGCTTTTCGCATCGAAATTAAAGCACAGGCCGTTACCATTACACTCCATAGCGCCGCGCCAGGTCTGCCGCACCGCCAGCGGGATTTGCCGATCCCAGGTGCCGCGTTTTACCGCATCCACCTTCATCATCGGCGCCTCTATCCCCTGCGGCGGACAGATTTTACCCGGGTTAAGTCGATTATGCGGATCAAAAGCCGCTTTTATTTTGCGCAGCTCGCCATACAGGACTTCGCCGAAAAAGGCCGGGCTGTATTCCGCACGAAAACCTTTTCCATGCTCGCCCCACAACAGCCCGCCGTATCTGGCGGTCAGCGCGACGACCTCATCGGAGATCTGTTTCATCAACAGTTCCTGCTGCGGATCGCACATATCCAGCGCCGGACGCACATGCAGCACCCCGGCATCCACGTGGCCGAACATGCCGTAACTTAAGCCATGACCATCCAGTAGGGCGCGAAATTCGGCGATGTAATCGGCCAGATGTTCAGGCGGCACGCAGGTATCTTCCGCAAAAGGAATCGGTTTGGCAGCGCCTTTCGCGTTACCCAGCAGCCCTACCGCTTTTTTACGCATCGCGTAAATACGCTCAATACCCGTCAAATCGGTACAAAGTTGCCAGCCGATCACGCCCGCTTCCGCTCGCGCCATCAGGCCATCCAGCCGGTGGCACAGCGCCTCGACCTGCCCGTCAATAAGCGCTTCATCGTCACCCGCGAATTCCACGATATTCAGGCCAAGCATCTCTTTATCCGGCACATCGGTAATCAATTCGCTAACGGAGTGCCAGACAATATCTTCCCGCGCGAGGTTAAGGACTTTGGAATCGACCGTCTCGACGGATAAGGCGCGCGCATCAACCATAAAAGGGGCGCTACGCAGCGCGGAATCAAAGGAGTCGTATTTTACATTCACCAGACGGCGGACTTTGGGTATCGGGGTAATATCCAGCCGGGCTTCAGTAATAAACGCCAGCGTCCCTTCCGACCCCGTTAAGATGCGGGTAAGATCGAAGCGGGTCATGTCATCGTTAAAGACGTGGCGTAAATCGTAGCCTGTCAGGAAGCGATTGAGCTTTGGAAAGCTATCGAGGATAAGTTGACGGTTTTCCAGGCAGGACTGATAGACGGTCTGATAGATGCGGCCTGGCGTCGTCGTGTTTTCACCCAGCGTCCGGGCAAGCTCTACGGGCATCGATTGTGTGTCAAGGATATCACCCCCCAACAATACGGCCCGTATGCCTAAGACGTGATCTGACGTTTTTCCATAGACCAGCGAACCCTGACCAGAGGCATCGGTATTAATCATACCGCCAAGCGTGGCGCGATTACTGGTGGAAAGTTCCGGCGCAAAAAAATAGCCATACGGCTTTAACGCCTCATTAAGCTGATCTTTTATCACTCCCGCCTCTACCCGCACCCATCCCTCTTCAGGATTAATTTCAATAATGCGGTTCATATAGCGGGACATATCAACAATAATGCCCTGGTTTAGCGCCTGGCCATTCGTGCCAGTACCGCCGCCTCGCGGGGTAAATATCAGCGACGTAAAGCGCGGCTCCGCCGCCAGACGGGCAAGAAGCGCGACATCCGCCGTAGAACGGGGAAACACAACAGCATCGGGAAGAAGCTGGTAGATACTGTTATCGGTCGACATTGTCAGACGGTCGGCATAGCTGGTTGCCGTATCGCCCGTAAACCCTTGCTGCTCCAGCGCCTGCAAAAAATTGAGCACCAGCTGAACGACGCCGGGTGCCTGAGAAATTTGTGGAATCATTATATTGACCTTTTCCTGCGGTCTATGTTGTGAACGGTGGCGCCCAACCCGGCGAGCGCGAGCGGTCTACGCACAGGAAGGGATGCTTAATCGTTTGCGTGTTGCGTTATTTGTTGTATCACATTTTTTTCCTGTGCGCCCAACAGAATTACATGCAGAATCGGCCTGTTAAAAACCGCTGAAATTGCTCATCATTATAGGGTGTGGTTTGCATGTTCACGTCGCGCCAACGTTCTGGCGCAAAGACAAAGGTGAAAAGTATTTATGGTAAATGTTCGTCAGCCCAGGGATATTGCGCAAGTGCTGCTATCGGTGCTGTTTTTAGCCATCATGATTGTGGCCTGTTTGTGGATAGTACAGCCTTTTATTTTGGGGTTTGCATGGGCAGGTACGATTGTTATCGCGACCTGGCCCGTTTTGCTGAAATTACAAAAAATATTGTGGGGCCGCCGCTCGCTTGCCGTATTGGTCATGACGCTGCTGTTAGTGCTGCTCTTCGTTATTCCCGTCGCCTTGCTGGTGAACAGCATTGTCGACGGTAGCGGCCCGCTCATCCATGCAGTGACTGGCGGCGATATGACGCTACCCGATCTGGCATGGTTAAATAATATTCCGTTGGTTGGCGCCAAACTGTATGCCGGATGGCATAGCCTGCTGGATATGGGCGGTAGCGCTATTATGGCGAAAGTGCGGCCTTATATCGGCACAACCACGACCTGGTTTGTCGGTCAGGCGGCGCATATCGGACGCTTTATGATGCACTGCGCCCTGATGCTGTTGTTTAGCGCCCTGCTTTACTGGCGCGGCGAACAAGTGGCGATGGGTATACGCCATTTTGCCTGTCGTCTCGCAGCTAAACGCGGCGATGCGGCGGTTCTGCTGGCTGCCCAGGCGATCCGCGCCGTGGCGCTTGGCGTGGTGGTCACCGCGCTGGTACAGGCGGTACTTGGCGGCGTCGGGCTGGCGATTTCCGGCGTGCCTTACGCTACCCTGTTGACGGTAGTGATGATCCTTTCGTGTCTGGTTCAGTTGGGGCCGTTGCCGGTATTGATTCCAGCCATTATCTGGCTTTACTGGACAGGCGACACCACCTGGGGCACCGTGCTGCTGGTTTGGAGCGCCGTCGTCGGCACTCTGGATAACGTGATTCGCCCGGTACTCATCCGCATGGGCGCCGATTTACCGCTGCTTCTGATCCTTTCCGGGGTAATCGGCGGCCTGATTGCATTCGGTATGATTGGTCTGTTTATTGGACCGGTGCTTCTGGCCGTGACCTGGCGTTTGTTCTCCGCATGGGTACATGAAGTTCCGGCGCCGACGAATGAACCAGAGGAGATCCTTGAAGAGCTGGATGACATCGAGGAAGCCAACAAGCAGTCATAATCCCGTCGGGCGGCATTGCCGCCCGATGCTTTAGCGACGTTTATCAATTCAACGCACACCCCATTTTGATTCGCCCGTCTGTTCCCCGCCGCATCTCATTTCTGTCGCAAATCCGTTACAGTTTTTAAACTATTGAGACGAATCTGATCGACGCAAAAAGTGCTCATGCCTACTATTAGCACACGGTTATAAATCAACACATTGATTTATAAGCATGGAAATCCCCTGAGTGAAACAACGAATTGCTGTGTGTAGTCTTTGCCCGTCTCCTACGATGGGCTTTTTTTTTAACTTTTTTCGCCGCATTGTTACATAAGCCAGCTCCCGTTTTCCTTCAACACCGCGATATCTGCAACGAATAAATAATATTGCACAAAATAGTGTGATTCTGTTCAAGTCGAAACGGTGTCGGTGGTGCTATTTATAGCATCACTTTTTTCATATAAAAGCCTAAAAAATGATGAACGCGTTAGAACTACAAGCACTACGGCGTATTTTTGATATGACGATTGAAGAATGCACAATCTATATCACCCAGGATAATAATTCGACAACCTGGCAACGATGGGAAGCTGGCGACACTCCCATCTCTCCAGAAATCATTGCCAGGCTAAAGGAAATGAAAGCCAAGAGACAGCGACGAATTAACGCCATTGTGGACAAAATCAATAACCGGATCGGCAATAATACAATGCGTTACTTCCCTGATTTATCTTCTTTTCAGTCCATTTATACAGAGGGTGATTTTATCGAGTGGAAAATTTATCAATCTGTTGCTGCCGAACTTTTCGCACATGATCTGGAGCGGCTGTGTTAGACGTAAACTTTATCGCCGCATCGTATTGATACCGGATAGAAAACCACACAATCACGACATTGACTTGTCACCCTATCCAATATGCTTCCTGCCTGTGTATACCACTGTAATGTCAGGCGGCATCTCTGAGTCAGATAATATGAAAAATCGTTATTTCCCTACCGCTGTAGGGTTATATTTTAATTACTTTGTACATGGCATGGGGGTTATCCTGATGAGCCTGAACATGTCATCGCTTGAACAGCAATGGCATACCAGTGCCGCTGGCGTATCTATTGTGATCTCTTCGCTTGGTATTGGCCGGTTAAGCGTTTTGTTAATCGCCGGTATGCTTTCCGATCGCTTTGGTCGCCGTCCTTTTATCATTCTGGGGATCGCCTGTTACCTGATTTTTTTCATTGGCATTCTTTATGCTCAGACGATTTGTGTCGCTTATGCCTGTGGCTTTTTAGCAGGTATGGCCAACAGTTTTTTGGATGCAGGTACCTATCCCAGTTTGATGGAAGCCTTCCCTCGCTCCCCCAGTACGGCAAATATCCTGATCAAAGCATTTGTCTCTGGCGGACAATTCTTGTTGCCCATTATTATTAGTTTATTAGTCTGGGCTAATATGTGGTTTGGCTGGTCCTTCCTGCTTGCCGGGGCGATCATGCTTATTAATGCTCTGTTTTTATTACGCTGCCCTTTTCCACCCTATCCTGGTCGGATATTGAAGCCTAAAATCTCGCAAGCGCCTGTCGCAGGCGCACATCATTGCTCCCTCATCGATCTTATCAGCTACACCCTTTATGGCTATATCTCGATGGCAACCTTTTATCTTATCAGCCAGTGGCTGGCGCAGTATGGACAGTTCGTCGCAGGCATGTCGTATACCCAATCCATCAAACTGTTAAGTATTTATACCTGCGGATCGCTACTGTGCGTTTTTATTACCGCTCCGTTGGTCAGAAAAACAATTCGTTCTACCACATTATTGATGTTTTATACCTTTATCTCTTTTATTTCGCTTCTGACGGTCTGCCTGCATCCTCAGGTCTATGTTGTTATGATCTTCGCATTCGTCATTGGATTCTCTTCCGCCGGTGGCGTAGTACAAATCGGCCTGACGCTGATGGCGGCCCGTTTTCCACGGGAGAAAGGTAAAGCGACCGGCATCTATTACAGCGCCGGCAGTATCGCGACGTTCACTATTCCGTTGATCACGGCGCGGATTTCAGAAATGAGCATTGCACATATTATGTGGTTTGATACCGGTATCGCCGCAGCGGGATTTCTCCTCGCGCTATTCATCGGTTACCGAAGTCGGGCTGAATCACAACACCACGCTGAAGCAGCGTCGACTGCGCAATAAAAGTTAGCGTGCCAGCTGCAATATTATTGCCTTGCTATGCAAAATAAAACGTTAGCTATTATCACCGGGAAACAAAAAATGTAATTTTCGTGTTAATTATTATTCATTATCTTCACACTTATCAGAAAAATTGCGATGAGCATCACGAGTTATATGTGTTAAACAACAAATTCGCAGCAATTTTTATATTTCATGGCTAACAAATGAAATGCTATCAATGCAATAAACCTGGCATTTTAAACGCCATGTTATGTACATATAACGATAGTACCGACTTATAGTGTTACTGAACAATCGCTGCATGTAGTAAAGCAGTAATAAACAGGACATTGAATCAAACCATCAGCAAGGAGCTGTGAACAAATGTCTCAGAACAAGGCTCGCAACATGCCATATTTGCTGGCTGTTATCTGCATTTATTTTAGTTACTTTCTCCACGGCATGAGTGTTATTACACTAGCCCAGAACATGACTTCCCTTGCACAGAAATTCTCCACGGATAGTGCCGGTATCGCCTATTTAATCTCTGGCATTGGTCTTGGCCGTCTGGTCAGTATTTTATTCTTTGGCGTACTGTCCGATAAATTTGGCCGTCGGGCAATAATACTGCTTGGCGCCGTACTATATATGCTGTTTTTCTTCGGTATTCCCGCCAGTCCTAACCTGATGATCGCTTTCATATTAGCGGTGTGTGTCGGCGTGGCGAACTCCGCGCTGGATACCGGCGGATACCCTGCATTAATGGAGTGTTTTCCCAAAGCATCGGGCTCGGCAGTTATTCTGGTTAAAGCGATGGTCTCTTTTGGGCAAATGATTTATCCCCTTATTGTCAGCGCCTTGTTAGTCAACCATATCTGGTACGGCTACGCGGTGGTAATCCCCGGTATCCTTTTCGTCCTCATCACGTTGATGCTGTTGAAAAGCCGCTTTCCCAGCCAACTTGTCGATGCCAGTATTGCGAAAGAATTACCCCAGATGAACAGTACTCCCCTCGTCTGGCTGGAAGGCGTAGCTTCCGTTTTATTTGGCGTCGCCGCGTTCTCAACCTTCTATGTGATTGTGGTCTGGATGCCTAAATATGCGATGGCCTTCGCCGGAATGGCGGAATCCGACGCGCTGAAAACCATCTCTTATTACAGTATGGGATCGTTGGTTTGCGTGTTTATTTTTGCCGCATTGCTGAAAAAAATGGTTCGCCCCATCTGGGCCAATGTTTTCAATGCCGGGCTGGCGACACTCACCGCTGCGGCAATTTACCTGTATCCCTCGCCACTGATCTGTAATGCTGGCGCCTTCGTGATTGGTTTTTCCGCTGCTGGAGGTATTTTACAATTAGGCGTATCGGTAATGTCGGAATTTTTCCCTAAGAGTAAAGCTAAAGTCACCAGTATATATATGATGATGGGTGGCGTAGCTAACTTTCTTATCCCACTGATCACCGGTTATCTCTCTACCATTGGCCTACAATATATCATTTTATTAGATTTTGCCTTTGCACTACTGACATTTATCACCGCCATTATTGTATTTATTCGCTATTATCGCGTATTTAAGATCCCGCAAAATGATGTCCGATTTGGCGAGCGTTATTTCCAGTAAAAATGTTAACTATGCGCAACAGGCATGCGCCCTGCTCTGCACTGCCCACTTATTAAGGAGTATAAAATGGATGTTACCGCAAAATATGAGTTAATTGGTCTTATGGCGTATCCTATCCGTCATAGCTTATCGCCCGAAATGCAAAACAAAGCGTTAGAAAAAGCGGGGCTACCCTATACCTATATGGCTTTCGAAGTGGATAACACGACGTTTGCCAGCGCCATTGAAGGACTGAAAGCATTAAAAATGCGCGGTACGGGCGTCTCCATGCCAAACAAACAGCTCGCGTGTGAGTATGTTGATGAATTAACGCCAGCAGCAAAACTGGTTGGCGCTATCAACACCATTGTTAACGATGACGGCTATCTACGCGGCTACAATACGGATGGTACGGGCCATATTCGGGCAATTAAAGAAAGCGGTTTCGATATTCGGGGAAAAACCATGGTGCTGCTCGGCGCGGGAGGCGCGGCTACCGCCATTGGCGCCCAGGCAGCCATTGAAGGCATTAAGGAAATTAAACTGTTTAACCGTAAAGATGACTTTTTCGAAAAAGCGGTTGCCTTTGCGAAGCGGGTGAATGAAAACACCGATTGCGTCGTTACCGTCATCGATCTTGCCGATCAGCACGCTTTTACTGAAGCGCTTGCCAGCGCAGATATTCTGACGAACGGCACCAAAGTTGGCATGAAACCATTGGAGAACGAATCCCTGATCGGCGATGTTTCCCTGCTCCGCCCTGAATTGCTGGTCACCGAATGTGTTTATAATCCGCATATGACAAAGTTATTGCAGCAGGCGCAACAAGCTGGTTGCAAAACAATTGATGGTTACGGCATGTTGTTATGGCAAGGAGCCGAACAGTTTGAACTGTGGACAGGAAAAGCATTTCCATTGGACTATGTGAAGCAGGTGATGGGATTCACAGCCTGACCGGTAAAATTATAATTGCGACGAATGATAATGAAGGGTACCAAATGAAAACCGTAACTGTAAGAGATCTCGTGGTTGGCGAAGGCGCGCCAAAGATCATTGTGTCGCTAATGGGAAAAACCATTACCGATGTGAAATCGGAAGCACTCGCCTACCGTGAAGCGGATTTCGATATTCTGGAGTGGCGTGTTGACCATTTTGCCAACGTGACGACGACGGAAAGCGTACTTGAGGCCGCCGGCGCCATCAGGGAGATTATTACCGATAAACCCTTGCTATTTACCTTCCGCAGCGCGAAAGAAGGCGGCGAACAGGCGCTAACCACCGGACAGTATATCGCTCTGAATCGTGCAGCGGTTGACAGCGGTCTGGTCGATATGATCGATCTCGAGCTTTTTACCGGCGACGATGAGGTGAAAGCCACCGTCGGCTATGCTCATCAACACAATGTTGCGGTGATCATGTCTAACCATGATTTTCATAAAACGCCCGCAGCGGAAGAGATTGTTCAGCGTCTGCGTAAAATGCAGGAACTGGGCGCCGATATTCCGAAGATCGCCGTCATGCCGCAGACTAAAGCCGATGTTCTGACCTTACTTACCGCCACTGTAGAAATGCAGGAGCGCTATGCGGATCGTCCGATTATTACCATGTCGATGTCGAAAACCGGGGTAATATCTCGTCTTGCCGGCGAAGTGTTCGGTTCTGCAGCAACGTTTGGCGCGGTGAAAAAAGCATCTGCGCCGGGACAAATATCGGTAGCCGATCTGCGTACCGTATTAACTATATTGCACCAGGCGTAATACTTTATCGTGTGGCGGAATATTCTCTTTCTGCCACAATAAAAATAAATAGTTATCTGACATGAATATGTTCCATATTCATTGAAAGCCGCTGTCTTTATTACTTTAACACAGTTATATCGATATTGCTTTCAGGGATAATAGTGGAGTAAATATGAAAATCAATAAGCCATCACGCATTAATGGCCGCGTTCCCGTGCTCTCTGCACAAGAAGCAGTAAATTATATTCCAGACGAGGCCACTTTATGTATTCTGGGCGCAGGCGGCGGCATTCTCGAAGCGACAACATTAATTACCGCACTGGCAGATAAATATCAAACAACCCAGTCACCACGAGATTTATCTATTATTAGCCCTACCGGATTAGGTGACCGCGCCGCTCGCGGCATTAGCCCGCTGGCGCAGGAGGGACTGGTAAAATGGGCGCTATGCGGACATTGGGGGCAATCTCCCCGTATTTCTGAACTGGCTGAACAAAATAAAATCGCCGCCTATAACTACCCACAAGGCGTATTAACCCAGACGCTGCGCGCCAGCGCCGCACACCAGCCGGGTATTCTGAGCGATATCGGTATTGGTACCTTTGTCGACCCTCGCCAACAGGGCGGAAAATTAAACGACGTGACTAAAGAAGATCTCATTAAGCTGGTAGAGATCGATAATAAAGAATATCTCTATTATAAAGCGATAGCGCCTAATGTGGCTTTTATCCGCGCCACTACCTGCGACAGCGAAGGCTATGCATCATTTGAAGATGAGGTGATGTATCTTGATGCGCTGGTGATCGCCCAGGCCGTTCATAATAATGGCGGTATTGTAATGATGCAGGTGCAGAAAATGGTAAAAAAAGCCACGCTGCATCCAAAATCCGTGCGTATTCCCGGCTATCTGGTGGATATTGTGGTTGTCGATGCCGACCAGACGCAACTGTATGGCGGCGCGCCGGTGAACCGATTTATCTCCGGGGATTTTACTCTTGATGATAATACCCAGCTTACCCTGCCCCTTAATCAGCGCAAGCTGGTAGCACGACGCGCGCTGTTTGAAATGCGTAAAGGCGCGGTAGGCAATGTGGGCGTAGGCATTGCCGACGGTATTGGTCTGGTCGCTCGCGAGGAAGGCTGCGCCGATGACTTCGTGCTGACCGTAGAAACCGGCCCGGTGGGCGGTATTACCTCTCAGGGCGTGGCCTTCGGCGCCAATGTCAATACCCGCGCGATCCTCGATATGACCTCACAATTTGATTTTTATCACGGCGGTGGGCTCGATGTCTGCTATTTAAGTTTTGCCGAAGTGGATCAACACGGTAATGTCGGTGTACATAAATTCAACGGAAAAATTATGGGCACCGGCGGGTTTATCGATATTAGCGCAACGTCGCAAAAAATTATCTTCTGCGGAACTCTGACGGCCGGAAGTTTAAAAACTGAAATTACCGATGGCAAATTAAATATTCTCCAGGAAGGTCGCGTGAAAAAATTCGTCAGCGAACTGCCGGAAATTACGTTCAGTGGAAAAATTGCGCTTGAGCGCGGGTTAGACGTGCGTTACATCACTGAACGTGCGGTTTTCACTCTCAAACAAGATGGCCTGCATTTAATTGAAATTGCGCCTGGCGTCGATCTGCAGCGGGATATTCTTGACAAGATGGATTTTTCACCGGTTATCTCACCAGATTTAAAACTGATGGACACAAGATTATTTACCGATAGCACTATGGGATTCACGCTTCCTGACGCAACACATTAAAAGGAGTACAAATATGGATTTTTCATTAACTGAAGAACAAGAACTATTACTGGCCAGTATTCGCGAGTTAATCACCAGCAATTTTCCGGAAGAGTATTTCCGTACCTGCGATCAAACGGGCACCTATCCCAGAGAATTTATGCAGGCGCTGGCGGAAAACGGTATTTCGATGCTGGGCGTCCCAGAAGAATTTGGCGGCATTCCGGCTGACTATGTAACGCAAATGCTGGCGCTGATGGAAATCTCAAAATGCGGCGCTCCGGCCTTTTTGATTACCAACGGCCAATGCATTCACAGTATGCGCCGTTTTGGTTCCGCAGAACAACTGCGTAAAACAGCAGAAAGCACTCTGGCCACCGGCGATCCAGCATATGCGCTCGCCTTAACAGAACCTGGCGCGGGATCTGATAATAATAGCGCCACAACAACCTGGACGCGTAAAAACGGCAAGGTTTATCTTAACGGCCAAAAAACGTTTATCACCGGTGCAAAAGAATATCCTTACATGCTGGTTCTGGCGCGCGATACGGAGCCAAAAGATCCTAAAAAAGCGTTCACGCTTTGGTGGGTGGACTCAAATAAACCGGGCATAAAGATTAATCCGCTGCATAAAATTGGCTGGCACATGTTGAGTACATGCGAAGTTTATCTCGATAATGTCGAGGTTGACGAAAGCGACCGGGTCGGTGAGGAAGGCATGGGTTTCCTCAATGTCATGTACAATTTTGAGATGGAGCGTTTGATTAATGCGGCGCGCAGTACAGGTTTCGCCGAATGCGCATTTGAAGATGCCGCCCGTTACGCCAACCAGCGTATCGCCTTTGGTAAACCCATCGGCCATAACCAGATGATCCAGGAAAAGCTGGCGTTAATGGCCATCAAAATCGAAAACATGCGCAATATGGTATTGAAAGTCGCCTGGCAGGCCGATCGGGAAGAGTCACTGCGTACCAGCGCCGCGCTGGCTAAGCTGTACTGCGCACGCACAGCGATGGAAGTGATTGACGATGCGATTCAGATTATGGGTGGGCTTGGTTATACTGACGAAGCCCGTGTCTCCCGCTTCTGGCGCGATGTTCGCTGCGAACGTATCGGTGGCGGCACGGATGAAATTATGATCTATGTGGCAGGACGCCAGATTCTGAAAGACTATCAGAACAAGTAAGGATCGTACCGGAACGTCTTATTCGGCCTGACCGCTTTACGGCATCAGGCCGGATAAATCAGATAAATTTCGCCGTCAGGTATTTGGCAGCAAATACGCCTGCTCAACCAGACTATTTTTAAATTGCTTACGATAATCGTTGGGAGAACATCCTACATGCCGCATAAACAATTTGGCAAAATGGTCCACATTTTCATATCCTACCCGCCATGAAATTTCTGCCAGTGGCGACTCAGTGTTTGTCAGCGCAAACTTGGCCTCGGTCATACGTCGTTGAATAACATAATTGATAGGGGATATATGATATTCTTTGGCAAATTCATGACATATATAACTGACGCTGGCGCGAAATTTTTTCGATAGCTGGTCAAGCGTGATTTTTTCACGATAATTATTATTGAGATAAACAAGCACATCCTTAATTAATACATCTTTTTTAATGTAACCTTGTTCAGAACGATAGGCATTTTTAAAATTTTCATAGTAAAGTGCGGTCAGAGTGTAAGCAAATGCATCGTATACAGAGGAAGCCAATACATTTTTCCCCTGCGGAAGTAACACGCTTAATTCATTAAAGATACTTTTAATGACCTCTTTCCCCTGAACCACGGAAACCACCGGACAGGAATGACTCTGCAATAGTTGGTTTTCTTCCCAACCTGGAAAACAAAACCCATACAGCGCACAGGTATAGGTGGTAGCCGGCGAATTGCTGTCGGATGCTACAGCGTGTAGCCGCCCCCGCTCAACGACGACAATATCGTCCGCATGCGCGACGTAGAGTGAAGAGTCAATAATTAACCTGGCTATCCCTTTTTTGACGTAAATAAGCTCTGTTTCATTATCATGCATATGATGGCCAGACTCCCAGTTTGGATCATCGCTAATGACAAAACGTGAAAATCGAGGGGTCTTGTCCTGTTCAAAAATCGTCTCCGCGGCGGAGTCAAAACAGCGCTGATACATAATAACCTCTGTCAGGTTTAAAAAGATAACCAGGATAAAATAAAGCGAGCGTCAGTGTTGTACAACCGTGGAGATTACCAGCAAAACAAGATTATTCGTTCCGAATGCAAGATATTATGTTCTTTTGCAGACAGCTCAGATTACCTGTCGATAGCGTATTATCAGACAAAAATACATAGCCGACATATCTTTGATGTTTTCTTTTAACCTCACAGAAACAACATCGCACGTTTCATGTTAAAAAATGATGATATGCTTCGCACTTATTATTCTCACTACCGTATTTATATTTTTATGACGCCCTTTTCAGATGTTTGCTAACGATTCTCTGTTCGCAGATTTTTCGTGCAAGATTGTTGGCAAGGAAAACAGATTGACCCATCGTAAACCTCTTCAGACTGCCGCAGACTATTTTCAGTCAGATTTACGTTACTTATCCGCACGCGACTCACTGGAGATGCAATGAAAATAATAACCTGCTTTAAGTTGGTGCCTGAAGAACAGGACATTACCGTGACCCCGGAGCATTCGCTCAATTTTGATCGTGCCGAGGCCAAAATCAGCCAGTTTGATTTAAATGCAATTGAGGCCGCCGCGCAGTTAGCTGCCGATGGCGACGAGATCGCCGCGCTCACCGTCGGCGGCTCTCTGTTACAAAATTCAAAAGTCCGCAAAGATGTGTTATCCCGCGGGCCGGATGCGCTTTTTATGGTTCAGGATGCGCAACTGGAGCACGCTCTGCCCAAAGAAACCGCGCTGGCGCTAGCATCCGCGGCGGAGAAAATCGGCTTTGACCTGCTGCTCTTTGGAGAGGGCTCCGGCGATATTTATGCCCAACAGGTGGGCCTGCTGACTGGCGAACTCCTGAAACTCCCCGTCATCAACGCAGTAAGCCATATTCAACGCGACGGCGACAAAATCATCGTTGAACGCACACTGGAAGAAGACGTTGAAATTATCGAGCTCACGCTGCCCGCGGTGCTTTGCGTGACTTCAGATATTAACGTTCCACGCATCCCGTCAATGAAAGCCATTCTCGGTGCCGGGAAAAAAGCCGTTACGTCGTGGCTGGCGAGCGATATCCACTGGACCCCAACCACGCCACTGGCGGAACTGGTCGCCATCTCGGTACCGCCGCAGACAGAACGCAAGCATATCATTCTCGATAACGATTCGCCGGAAGCCATTACCGCACTGGCCGACCATTTGAAAAAATCCCTGAACTAAACCCAACGGAGAAAATTATCATGAATCATTTAGCTAACGTATGGGTATTTAGCGATAACGTAGAGCGTTATGCCGAATTAATGACCGGCGCGCGGCAGTGGGGAGAAAAAGTTTACGCCATCGTGCAAGGAAACACGGAGATCGACTACGTTAAAGCGCTTGGCGCTGATGAGATAGTCATTCTTGAATCGCATACGGATTTGCAGCGCGTGGAAAACTATGCCGAAACGCTGGCCTCGTTATTAGGCGACAAAAATGGGCTACTGCTCATGGCGGCGACCAAGCGCTGCAAAGCGCTGGGCGCCCGGCTGAGCATCCAGCTTGACGCCGTGATGGTGAACGACGCGACGTCTATTGACCTCCTCGACGGGACGCTACACGCAGAGCATCGCATGTACGGCGGACTTGCTTTCGGCAAAGAGAAATTAAACAGTCCGCAGGCGATTATTACGCTGGCACCCGGCGTGCTGGAACCCGCCGCCCCTCTCCCCGGTCATACCTGCCCGCAGACCACGCTGGCATATATTGCCCCACGCCACGAGGTATTGTGCCAGCAGCGGCGCGCGAAATCGTTAAGCAGCGTCGATTTGAGCAAAGCCAAACGGGTCATCGGCGTAGGACGAGGCCTGGCGGCGCAAAGCGATCTGGATATGGTGCATAAACTGGCGACCGTCCTCGGCGCAGAAGTGGGCTGTTCCCGCCCCATTGCGGAAGGTGAAAACTGGATGGAACGCGAGCGTTATATTGGCGTATCCGGCGTTCTGTTGAAATCCGATCTCTATCTGACGCTGGGCATTTCCGGCCAAATTCAACATATGGTGGGTGGAAACGGCGCAAAAATTATTGTCGCAATTAACAAAGATAAAAACGCGCCCATTTTCAATTATGCCGATTATGGTCTGGTGGGCGATATCTATAAGGTTGTTCCTGCCCTCATCGACCAGTTAAGCCACTAATTCCTTTTTCAACGCACATCTCCCGTCGTCGATACGGCGGGAAAGGAGCATAAAGCATGTCGGATGATAAATTTGACGCTATTGTGGTGGGCGCAGGCGTAGCAGGAACGGTCGCCGCGTATGTGATGGCAAAAGCGGGACTGGATGTACTGGTTATTGAACGCGGAAACAGCGCGGGCAGCAAAAATATGACCGGTGGCCGGCTCTACGCTCACAGTATCGAAAGTATTATGCCGGGATTCGCAACGTCCGCCCCCATCGAACGCGTCGTTACCCGTGAAAAAATCTCCTTTTTAACCGAAGAAAGCGCCGTCACACTTGATTTTCACCGCGCGCCCCCTACTCCGCCCCTTACGTCATATACCGTACTGCGCAACAAACTGGACCCGTGGCTAATGGCGCAGGCGGAGCAGGCTGGCGCGCAGTTTATCCCAGGTGTACGGGTCGACGCTCTGGTACGTGAAGGCAATCGCGTCACTGGCGTTCAGGCCGGGGATGATATTCTTGATGCGAATATTGTGATTCTCGCGGACGGCGTGAATTCCATGCTGGGCCGTTCACTGGACATGGTGCCTCCCTCTTCTGCGCATCACTATGCCGTCGGCGTAAAAGAGTTGATTGGGCTCTCTCCGGCACTTATTGAAGAGCGCTTTAATCTGGCGTCCCATGAAGGCGCCGCCTGGTTATTCGCTGGCGCGCCCTCCAACGGGCTCATGGGCGGCGGGTTTCTTTATACCAACCGCGATTCGGTTTCTCTGGGGCTGGTATGTGGCCTGGGCGACATTGCTCACGCGACCAAAAGCGTACCGCAAATGCTGGAAGATTTTAAACAGCATCCGACAATACGCCCTTTGATTCAGGGGGGAACGCTGCTTGAATACTCCGCTCATATGGTGCCCGAAGGCGGCATAGCAATGATGCCGGAGCTGGCAAATGACGGCGTGATGATTGTCGGCGACGCCGCCGGTCTTTGCCTGAATCTCGGTTATACCGTCCGCGGCATGGATTTAGCCATCGCGTCCGCGCAAGCGGCCGCTCAAACCGCCATTGACGCTAAAGCGCGGCAAGATTTTTCCGCCGCGAGTCTTGCCGGTTACAAACGCGCGCTGGAGAAAAACGGCGTGTTACGCGATATGCGGCATTTCCGCAAACTCCCCGGATTAATGGAAAACCCACGGCTTTTTACCGAGTACCCGCGAATGGCGGCAAACATTGTGGGCGATCTGTTCACCGTTGATGGCGGTCCAATCCCACCGTTGCGTAAAACTATCCTGTCACATGCGAAAAAAGTTGGACTGGTAAACCTATTAAAAGACGGCATAAAAGGGGCTACGGCATTATGAGTTCGGACAATAAGGTGAATGTTGACGTCAAATTGGGCGTAAATAAATTTTACGTAGATGAAGGACACCCACATATCATTTTGCGCTCCTCGCCTGACATGCAGGAGTTTAATAAATTAATAAAAGCCTGCCCTGCCGGACTCTATAAGCTGGACGATGCGGGAAATATTCATTTTGACTCCGCGGGCTGCCTGGAATGCGGGACCTGCAGGGTTCTCTGCGGCAATACTCTTCTCGAAAAATGGGAATACCCGGCGGGAACGTTCGGCGTTGAGTTTCGCTACGGCTGACGCTCTGAAACACCGGATAACGACGCTACGGCGTCTTATTCGGCTTGCCCCCGGAGATTACGTCATTTGTATTAATAGAGAACAAGTCAATGAGTGTTACATTAACGTTTGACGCCGCGCGGCGGAAAACCTATCGCGAGTCCGGCTACTGGGGCGATGCTTCACTGGGCGACTACTGGCGGCAAACCGCACGCGCCGTACCCGATAAAATCGCCGTGGTCGATAATCATGGCGCGTCCTGGACCTACGCCGCACTCGACTGCGCGGCAAGCCGCCTGGCAAACTGGTTGCTGTCTCAGGGGATTCAACCGGGCGATCGCGTGGCCTTTCAGCTTCCGGGCTGGTGTGAGTTTACTCTCATTTATCTGGCCTGCCTGAAAACGGGCGCGGTATCTGTCCCGCTACTTCCCGCCTGGCGAGAAGCGGAGCTGGTTTGGGTGCTGAACAAATGTCAGGCTAAAATATTCTTCGCCCCCACCGTGTTCAAACAGAATCGACCGGTCGATCTTATCCTTCCGCTACAAAATCAGCTGCGCCATCTAACGCATATTGTCGGCGTGGATAAACTGGCGCCTGCCACCACAGCGCTTGCGCTTAGTCAAATCATCGACCGCAGCGAAACGTTGCAGTCAGACATTAACATTCACGGTGATGAACTGGCGGCAGTGCTGTTTACCTCCGGCACAGAAGGAATGCCGAAAGGGGTGATGTTGACCCACAATAATATTCTTGCCAGCGAACGGGCGTATTGCGCGCGGTTGAATTTAACCTGGCAAGATGTGTTCCTGATGCCTGCGCCACTGGGCCACGCCACCGGATTTTTACACGGCGTCACCGCACCCTTTTTAATCGGGGCGCGTAGCGTATTGCTGGACATCTTTACCCCAGAAGCCTGCCTTACCTTATTAGCGCAGCAACGCTGTACCTGTATGTCAGGCGCGACGCCGTTTATTTACGATCTGCTTTGTGCCGTTGAGCAACAGCCTGCCGACCTCTCCTCACTGCGATTCTTCTTATGCGGCGGCACGACTATTCCCAAAAAGGTTGCCCGCGACTGCCAGCAGCGCGGTATCAAATTATTGAGTATTTACGGTTCTACAGAAAGTTCTCCACACTCGATGGTTAATCTGGGTGATTCGACTTCACGCATGATGAATACCGATGGTTATGCCGCCACCGGTGTAGAAATTAAAATCGTGGATGAAGATCGCAATACGCTTCCAGCAGGCCACGAAGGCGAAGAAGCCTCGCGCGGGCCGAACGTTTTTATGGGATACCTGGACGAGCCGGAACTTACCGCCCGCGCACTGGATAATGAGGGCTGGTATTACAGCGGCGACCTCTGCCGCATGGATGAAGACGGTTATATCAAAATTACCGGGCGCAAAAAGGATATTATTATACGTGGAGGTGAAAATATCAGCAGTCGCGAAGTCGAAGATATTTTATTACAACACCCTCGCATACACGATGCTTGCGTCGTTGCTATGCCTGATGAACGCTTAGGCGAACGTTCATGCGCGTATGTGGTCTTAAAACCGCCGCACCTTTCGCTGGCGCTGGAAGAAGTGACCGCTTTTTTCAGTCGAAAACGGGTAGCGAAGTATAAATATCCGGAACGGATCGTCATCGTAGAAAAACTGCCCAGAACCGCCTCTGGCAAAGTGCAGAAGTTTCTGTTGCGGCAGGATATTATTGAGCGGCTGCGCCAGGAGCACACCCCGGAGTAAATTGCCGGATGGCGACGTTAACGCCGCCATCCGGTATCACACTACTTCTTCAGTTCCGCCAGACTCAGCCAGGTCTGAACCACGGTGTCCGGGTTCAGCGACAGGCTGTCGATCCCCTCTTCCATCAGCCAGGCGGCAAAGTCTTCATGGTCGGACGGACCCTGACCGCAAATTCCAACATATTTGCCCTGTTTTTTCGCCGCGCGGATCGCCATCGACAGTAGCGCTTTCACCGCGTCGTTACGCTCGTCAAACAGTTCAGACACCACGCCGGAATCGCGATCCAGCCCCAGCGCCAGCTGCGTCATGTCGTTAGAACCAATCGAGAAGCCATCAAAATATTCGAGGAACTGTTCAGCCAGCAAGGCATTGGACGGGATCTCGCACATCATGATGATCTTCAGCCCGTTCTCGCCGCGTTTAAGCCCCTGGCGCGCCAGCTCTTCGATGACCGCTTTCGCCTGGTCGACCGTCCGCACGAACGGGATCATGATTTCGACGTTGGTAAGGCCCATATCGTTGCGCACGCGTTTCACCGCTTCGCATTCCAGCGCAAAACAATCGCGGAAACTTTCTGCGACGTAACGGCCCGCGCCGCGGAAGCCCAGCATAGGGTTTTCTTCATGCGGCTCATAGCGTTCGCCGCCGACCAGGTTGGCGTATTCGTTGGACTTAAAGTCAGACAGACGAACGATAACGCGTTTCGGGTAGAAGGCGGCGCCTAACGTCGCGATCCCTTCCGTCAGTCGACCAACGTAAAATTCACGCGGCGAGTCAAACCCTTTCATCATCTCACGAATGTCGTTTTGCAGCGCGGCATCCTGGTCGTCAAACTCCAGCAGCGCACGCGGGTGAACGCCAATCATACGGTTAATGATGAATTCCAGTCGCGCCAGACCTACACCTTCATTCGGCAGGCAGGCAAAGTCAAATGCCCTGTCCGGGTTGCCGACATTCATCATGACCTTCAGCGGTAGCTCTGGCATGGTGTCTACGCTGGAGCTTTTTACGCTGAAATCCAGCATGTCGGCATAAACATAACCGGTATCACCTTCTGCGCAGGAGACGGTTACTTTTTCGCCATCTTTCATGCGTTCGGTGGCGTCGCCGCAGCCGACTACCGCCGGAATACCCAATTCGCGGGCGATAATCGCCGCGTGACAGGTGCGCCCGCCACGGTTAGTGACAATCGCCGCCGCTTTTTTCATGATCGGTTCCCAGTCCGGGTCGGTCATATCGGTGACAAGCACATCGCCAGGCTCAATACGGTTCATTTCGCCGATATCATGAATAACTTTTACCGTACCCGCGCCGATACGATGCCCAATGGCGCGACCTTCGGCAATGATTTTCCCCTGCGCATGTAGCGTATAACGCTCCATCACCTGGCCACGAGAGCGCACGGTTTCCGGACGTGCCTGCACAATAAAGAGCTTACCGGTATGACCGTCTTTCGCCCATTCGATATCCATCGGACGACCATAGTGCTGCTCAATCTGCACCGCTTGTTTCGCCAGCTCCTGCACTTCTTCGTTGGTGAGCGAGAAAATGTCGCGCTGTTCCTGCGGCACATCCTCAATCTTCACTTGCTTGCCGTGCTCCTGGGTGGCGGCGTAAACCATGCGGATTTTTTTCGACCCCATGGTGCGGCGTACGATGGCCGGACGGCCTGCCGCCAGGGTTGGCTTATGGACATAAAATTCGTCCGGGTTAACCGCGCCCTGCACCACCATTTCACCCAGTCCCCATGCCGAGGTGATAAAGACCACCTGGTCAAAACCGGATTCGGTATCGATAGAGAACATCACCCCTGACGAGGCGAGATCGGAGCGAACCATCCGCTGCACGCCAGCGGAAAGCGCTACGCCGCGATGATCATATCCCTGGTGAACGCGATAAGAGATGGCGCGATCGTTAAACAGAGAAGCAAATACGTGTTTCACTGCCACCAGAACCGCATCGAAGCCCTGAACGTTAAGAAACGTTTCCTGTTGACCCGCAAACGAAGCATCTGGCATATCTTCCGCCGTGGCGGAGGAACGCACGGCAAAAGAGGCATTTTCATCATCCGACGAAAGCTGCGCATAGGCATCGCGGATGGCGTTTTCCAGCTCCGGCTGGAAAGGAGTGTCGATAATCCACTGGCGGATCTGCGCGCCCGCTTTCGCCAGCTGGGAGACATCATCAATATCTGTCTTATCCAGCAGCTCATAAATGCGCTGGTTTACGCCGCTTTGATCCAAAAACTGGTTAAACGCATCGGCAGTGGTTGCAAAACCATTCGGAACGGATACGCCCATGCCGGAAAGGTTAGTAATCATTTCACCCAGGGAGGCATTTTTGCCCCCAACTCTGTCTACATCATTCATGCCGAGTTGGTTATACCAAAGCACCAGCGGTGACGAGCCATTGTTGGACATCGAACAATCCTTTTGTGATAAATGAACGAGTTTAAGAAACACATAGTTGCGTATTTATCCTGGCATACTTAAACCCGCGAAAAAAACGGTGAATCGTTCAAGCAAATTTATTTTTTCATTTTTTCAGATTGTTTACGTAGTTGCGCAAACCCGCGCATAGCACGGCATTCCCTGAATAACCCCCGGTATAAACTGCGTTTCCAGGAAATGAAACACACTTTTCATTAATTATAAAAAGTGTCTGTCATTTTATAAAATAAGCGACAAGTTATACGTTTCCCGTTACTTTTAATTTATGCTTTCAGATAATTATGTTTACTCTTCAGGATGAACAGAATGGATAATGTTGTTGATCGCCATGTTTTCTATATTTCTGATGGTACCGCCATCACCGCCGAGGTCCTGGGTCACGCGGTTATGTCGCAGTTTCCGGTGACGATCAGCAGCATCACGCTGCCATTCGTGGAAAACGAAAGTCGCGCCCGCGCCGTCAAAGACCAAATTGACGCCATTTATCAGCAAACCGGCGTTCGCCCGCTGGTATTTTACTCGATTGTTTTACCTGAAATTCGCGCCATCATCTTACAGAGCGAAGGTTTCTGCCAGGATATCGTCCAGGCGCTGGTGGCGCCGCTTCAGCAGGAGATGAAACTGGATCCGACGCCGATCGCTCATCGTACTCATGGGCTTAATCCGGGTAACCTGAACAAGTATGACGCCCGTATTGCCGCTATCGATTATACCCTGGCGCATGATGATGGCATTTCATTGCGCAACCTCGATCAGGCCCAGGTCATTTTACTTGGCGTTTCGCGCTGTGGAAAAACGCCCACCAGCCTCTATCTGGCGATGCAATTCGGTATTCGTGCGGCTAACTACCCTTTCATCGCCGATGATATGGATAATTTGACACTGCCCACATCGTTAAAACCGCTACAACATAAACTGTTCGGCCTGACAATTGACCCTGAACGCCTGGCGGCTATTCGCGAAGAACGCCGTGAAAACAGTCGCTATGCCTCGTTGCGTCAGTGCCGCATGGAAGTGGCGGAGGTTGAAGCGCTGTATCGTAAGAATCAGATCCCCTGCCTGAACAGCACCAATTATTCCGTTGAAGAGATAGCCACCAAGATTCTCGATATTATGGGGCTTAACCGCAGAATGTACTAGCAAACTAGTTTAATGGTTTGGTTTTTGTTATCATGCTGTTCTGCCTGCGAGGTGTGACACGCCTCGCACTTGAAATCAGCAGGGATTGGTTTATCGTGATGCCCATCACTTCCCGGTAGTCCTGCCGTTGAAGCAACAAATTTCTGAGACTTGTAATGAACAGAACCGACGAACTCCGTACTGCGCGTATCGACAGCCTGGTAACACCGACCGAACTCGCGCAGCGGTATCCTGTATCGTCCTCCGTCGCCAGTCACGTTACCGACTCCCGACGCCGGATAGAAAAGATTTTAAATGGTGAAGATCCACGGCTACTGGTCGTCATTGGCCCCTGTTCGATTCACGATCTGAATGCTGCCATGGAATACGCGACGCAGCTCCAGGCACAACGCCAAAAGCATCAGGCGCGTCTGGAAATCGTCATGCGCACCTATTTTGAAAAACCGCGCACCGTCGTGGGATGGAAAGGCCTGATTTCCGATCCTGACTTGAATGGAAGTTACCGCGTCAATTATGGGCTTGAACTGGCGCGTCGCTTGCTATTGCAGGTGAACGAACTGGGAGTACCGACCGCCACAGAGTTTCTTGATATGGTCACCGGCCAGTTTATTGCCGATCTGATCAGTTGGGGAGCGATTGGCGCGCGTACCACCGAAAGCCAAATCCATCGGGAAATGGCTTCTGCGCTCTCTTGTCCGGTCGGCTTTAAAAATGGTACGGATGGCAATACCCGCATTGCCGTTGACGCTATTCGCGCCTCCCGCGCCAGCCATATGTTTCTCTCGCCGGATAAAGACGGACAGATGACCATCTACCAGACGAGTGGCAACCCGTATGGGCACATCATCATGCGCGGCGGTAAAAAACCGAACTACCACGCTGAAGATATTGCCGCCGCCTGCGACACGTTGCATGAATTTGATCTGCCGGAACATCTGGTCGTCGACTTCAGCCACGGCAACTGTCAAAAACAGCATCGCCGCCAGTTGGAGGTATGTGATGATATTTGCCAGCAGATTCGTAATGGCTCCACGGCAATTGCCGGGATTATGGCCGAGAGTTTTTTACGGGAAGGCACGCAAAAAATTATCAGCGGTCAACCATTAATCTATGGTCAGTCCATTACCGATCCCTGCCTGAACTGGGAAGATACGGAAGTTCTGTTGGAAAAACTGGCCGCGGCGGTAGATAGCCGCTTTTAATAGCTCGCCCATCCTGCCGGGATGGGCGTTTCTTCGATGCTTTACCCGCCCTTTTCTCTCCGCGCGCGTATATCACTCCACAGAATTAGCACTTGCTGTTATCGCATTAATTATTGATAATAATAATCATTGTGAGTTTGATTATTAATAAATAACATGTCGCGTATGGATAACACCGAGCTGCCTCACCCTAAGGAAATAGACAATGAAACGCTTCTCCCTGCCGCTGAACGGCGCGTCAACAGTCAGGCGCTATTAGGTCCGGACGGCAAAGTCATTATCGATCACAACGGTCAGGAGTATCTGTTGCGTAAAACTCAGGCTGGTAAGCTACTGTTAACCAAATAACGCTCCGCCAGCAGACGATGCTGCTGGCGTCAGGCTAACTTGAACAACTGACCTCCAGCCGCTTTCCCCACTCCGGTGGTCGGCTGGCATAGTCATCATCTCGATCGGTAAAAGGTTGACGTAAAACTTCATGCAACCGATGCAGTTCCGCCATGTCTCCTTGTTCAGCCGCATCTATCGCGCGTTGCGCCAGCCAGTTGCGCAACACAACCGCAGGATTCACGCGTTGCATCTGCTGCTGGCGCAGCGCGTCATCAACCGCCTCTGTGCGCAATCGCGCCCGGTAGCGGTCGAACCAGGCATCGAACGCCGCGCGATCGATAAACGTATCCCGCAACGGCGAGGAAGCGCTCTGTTGCTCCGTATGGCTTAACATCCGAAATGTACGGGTATAGTCACTCCCTTCGCGCGCCATCAGACTAAACAATTCATTCAGTAAAGCGTTATCGTCTTTTTGCTCGGTAAAGAAGCCCAGCTTCTGGCGCATTCGCTGCCCATAGTGCGTTAACAACGCGTCCTGGTAACGATCCAGCGCTCTGTTTAACGCGTCGATCTCAATAAAAGGGGTTAGCGTCTGCGCCAGACGTTGTAAATTCCACAGCGCCACCGACGGTTGATTATCGAAGCGGTAACGTCCCTGATGATCGGAATGGTTACCAATGAAGCCGGGATCGTAGTCATCGAGAAAACCAAAGGGGCCATAGTCGATGGTCAGCCCCAGAATCGACATGTTATCCGTATTCATAACGCCGTGCGAAAAACCGACGGTTTGCCACTCGGCGATAAGTCTTCCGGTACGCGCCGCCACCTCTTCAAACCACAAAGCATATTTTTCCGGGACATCCTGCCATTGCGGCCAGTAATGACGAATAGCGAAATCAGCCAGTTGCTGAACTTTTTCCGGCTCACGGCGGTAATAGAAATGTTCGAAATGACCAAAACGCATATGACTTTGTGCCAGACGCATTAACATGGCGCCCGTTTCCTGCGTCTCTCGCTGAACCGGCGTATCGCTGGCTACGATAGATAACGCGCGCGTAGTGGGAATACCCAGATAATGCATGGCTTCGCTGGCAAGGCTTTCTCGTATGGTTGAACGCAGGACGGCGCGTCCATCCCCCATTCGCGAATAGGGTGTTAATCCGGCGCCTTTCAGATGCCAGTCGAGGGTCGAGCCATCCGCCAGGAGCTGTTCGCCCAGCAAAATACCGCGTCCGTCGCCGAGTTGTCCCGCCCAGACGCCGAACTGATGCCCGCTATATACCTGCGCGACAGGCGACATACCGGGTAATAAGGTTTCGCCGCCCCAAACGCCAGCGCCATTGGTAACGTCAAATAACGACGCGGGAATGGCTAACTGCTGCGCCAGTTCGTCGTTATACCAAATCAGTCGCGCATTTTTTAACGGTGTGGGTAAAAGCGCGGTATACGTTGCTGGCAGTTCATCGCGCCAACGGGCAGTAAAAGACAGGGTCATAGGGCCTCCTGTCTTCAGTGTAGACGGTTAATCACCGGTTAAACACCGGCAAACAGAAAGGTTATCGCTGAACGAGTTTAATGAGCTGGTTTACCGGCACCGGAGGCCATAGTCCGCCCTGGAATGCGCTAAACCCCAATGGCGCTGCGCGCGCAAACATCGCCTCAGTATCAATACCGGCAATCATCAGCGACTCGCAGCTGGAGGAGATCTGGGCAACGATAGCGTGCATGAATGGTTCGAATGAGATCATTTCAGCACGCTGCTGAATAAAGTTTTTATCCAACATGACTCGTTTGAAAAGTCCATCGAAAATAGCTTTAGTCGACGCCTCGCCTGCCCCAAAATTTGCCAGCATTAATGGGAAATGCATTGCCAGATTAGCTAACGTTTCATTGTTTTTGCCCTGGTTTAACCCAGGATAATTCTCATTTATAGCTAATTCAAGAAACGGAAAGCGTGCTGCCCGGGAAAAAAGTTCGCTATCTAATAATAAGTCACTAATTGCAGGCGGTAAATTAAGCCATGCAATAAGTTTATGCTGAATAAAAAAGTGCTGACAGGTTTCTAACAACGCCAGTTTTTCAACAAACAGACAGTATTGTTCCTCCACCGAAAGGCGAGGCGCTACCAACTCAGTCGGCATCCGCACGGCGCCGTCTTCAGCGGCAAACGTTGCAATAATCTCTAAACCAACAAGCCGAGCGTTTTCATCCATGACGGGAAGGAAAAAGAGTTCGGAATGGTAAAGCTCATCAAGTGAAGCAATCATTACGCCAGTCCCATGGTTAGGGCGCTATTCGCCATCCAGTCACTACGGACGGAAACAGACGTAACTTCAGATACTAATTGAAGCGTCATCATTTTTCTTGTTTACCGGTAAACCGGTTCCTTTTTTTAACTTACTCTGATTATAAACCAATATCCAATGTTGTACTTTTAACAGGGCGTGAGCACGCCCGTTTTTAATAAAAGTACGTTTGTAAATGCTACGGTTATATCATTATATATGATGACAACAGATGTCATAAGTTCAACCGACGGTATGTTAAAAATAGACTATAAAATTTATATCGTCTGCGAGGTTAAATTCGCCGTGCCTGCCAGAAGTTTTTTCGCCAGTACACATTATCCAGCGATGAACGCATCACGCCACGACTGGTAGAGGCATGAATAAACTCATTATTTGTATCGTAAATACCAACATGTAAACCACTTTCGCCCGAACCGGTTTTAAAGAAAACCAAATCTCCGGGCAGCAATTCATCTTTATCGATTCTGGTGCCGATTTTTGATTGTTCACGCGTATCACGAGGCAACTGCAAATCAAACTTGTCGCGCATAGTGACTACCACAAAGCCGGAACAGTCCACGCCTCTGCGACTCATGCCGCCGTAACGGTATGGCGTACCGCGCCAGGACTGCAACTGATCGTTCAGACCCGCAATGACGGTAATGGAATCTGATAATCTGGCGTTTGGCGCCGGTGCCCGATGAGTACTGCATCCTGCCAGGAACAATGCTGTGATAACAAGAAGCCAAAAACGCATGCCGCAACAATCCTCTGTTTTTATTTTGGTATTAATTTAGCGTCGAAATTACCTGCTTTTCAAGAAACGATTTTACTTAAGTGGCCGAAATGAGCATTGGATGCCCCTCAACGTCGAGTCGTCGAAAGCGCAGACCGTAGGCTTGCGCCAGATAAGAGGGGGTGAGCACCTCTTCCCGGCGGCCGCAGGCAATGAGTTTACCGCGCTTTAGTAACCAGGCTTTATGCGCATGGCGCAGCGTGTGGTTCAGATCGTGGCTACTCATCACAATCGCGATTCCTGCCTGACACAAATGATGTAATACCCGATCCAAAGCGTTTTGTTGCGCAACATCGAGACTGTTCATCGGCTCATCAAGCAGCAATAATTGACCGACCGGATTAGCGTCGGGATGAATTTGTAGTACAACGGCAGCAAGGCGAACACGTTGCCACTCGCCACCGGAAAGCTGATTCACGCTTCGCCCCAGTTTGTCGCCCAATCCAAGCATATCGGCCACCTCGTTAAGCTGCCCGGTTCGCGTTTTATCAGGTTGATGCAATGTCAGGTAATGCCAGACCGGCATGGCGAACGGCGGATTTTGCTGTTGCGCAAGATAAGCGCGGTGTTGGGCAAGCGTTGCCGTCGCCCATGCCTCCAGCGGCGCTCCGCCAAACCTGATGCTCCCCTCGCCTGAGGTTAACCCCGCCATACGCGCCAGCAACGTGCTTTTTCCGGCGCCGTTCGGCCCGACAAGGTGAAGGATCTCTCCTGCGCTTACTTCGCCGGAAAGCGGCCCCAGGCGGGTGCTCTCGGCGACGTCCTTTAATTGCATCAATTGAGACATTATTTTGCCAACGCGATTTTTATGCTTTCCATCACAATAGGATCTTCAGGCGTCATATCCGGCGAAAAACGCTGTACTACCTGACCATCCCGGCCTACCAAAAATTTTTCAAAATTCCACAGAATATCATCCGGATAGAGTGGCGTACGCCCTTTGCTTACCATCCGTTCGTAAAAGCCGCTCTTCTCCGGCGCGACTGCCGTTGGCGCAGCGGCTATCAGTTTTTGATACAGCGGATGGCGCGCGTCGCCATTCACATCAATTTTACTGAACATCGGGAACGTGACGTGCCAGGTGCTGGCGCAATAGGTTTTAATCTCTTCTTCGCTGCCTGGCTCCTGCCCCATAAACTGGTTGCAGGGAAAACCCAACACGACAAACCCCTGATCTGCCCACGCCTTCTGGATATTTTCCAGCTGTTCATATTGCGGCGTCAGGCCACATCTGGAGGCGACGTTTACAATGAGCAGCACTTTTCCGGCATATTTTTCAAGTGTAGTGACCTCTCCATCAATCGTCGTAACGTGAGTATTAAGAAGCGAGTTTTGCATGGTGTCTCCCTGATGTCGGTAGAATAGCGGGTTTCATCGTTAGCCTTTAATCATAGACTGCGAATGATGAAAGCAGTTGTTTACCGATGCGCTAACGCGCGGATTTGAGCAGCAGCCAGATAAACACTGGCGCCCCCAATGTGGCGGTGACCACCCCGATAGGCAGTTCAGCCGACGCCAGCGCCAGTCGGGCGACCACATCAGCCAATAGCAGGGCGATAGCCCCGGCCAGCGCGCAGCCGGGAAGTAAAACCCGGTGATCGGTTAAACCACATAAGCGCAGGATGTGCGGAATAACCAGACCGATAAAACCAATCGCCCCCGCCATCGCCACGCTGACGCCCACCATCCAGCCGGTGGCGATGACCAACAAATTGCGCCAGAACCACAGCGGCAGGCCAAGCTGCCGCGCCGAGGTTTCCCCTAGCGCCAGCATATTCAGCGGTTGCGACTGGCAACATATCCAGATCAGTACCGGGATGAGCGCAATCATTAGCCAGCTCTGCTGCCAGTCAACGCCGCCAAATCCTCCCATCATCCAGTACATTAATTGCCGCAGATCGAAAGAGGTGGAAAAATAGATAGCCCACGTCATCAGCGCGCTACAGATAATGCCCAGCGCGACGCCCGCCAACAACAAGCGGCTGGTAGAGAGATGGCGACGCGCAAAACGCAGCAGGATTAACGTAATAATGAGCGCGCCGGCTATAGCGCACAGCCCCAGCGCCCATCCTGGCAGTTGCCCCTGCCCCAGTAAGACGGCGGCAATAAGCCCAACACCGGCCCCATTCGAAACGCCGAGCAGACCCGGTTCAGCAAGTGGGTTTTCAAACAGCGCCTGCATCACAGCGCCAGATAGCGCCAGCGCAGCGCCAACCAGCAATACCGCAAGCGTGCGGGGAAGGCGAATTTGCCAGACAAACAGTTCCCCCCGGGCGCTTAACCAGTCACCGGGGGCAATCCACTGTTCGCCTGCGCATAAGCTCAGAAGTGTAGCCAGTAGCGCCAGCAGTGACAGGCTCAGAAGCCAGCGAACGTTTCGTCGCTGTTGTTGGCGGGCAAAAGTCAGCATGTTATCCATTCAGCTGAAAAGAGGTAGCGTGATTTTACGGTGGGTATCCTTTACTTGAAAGAAAAAAGGCCGCAATGCGGCCTTTTTAGTTATACGAGTCATCTTTCAGGCTAACAGATACGCTGTCATCCCGCTGATCTACTTTCGGGATGGCAGCGTATCTGCCGCAACACACCCTGATGGATGTTATGCCTGGATCTGATTACTCTTCTTTGGGCGAAGCGTTCTCGACCCGGCTCTTTAACTTCTGCCCGGGTCTGAAGGTCACCACGCGCCGTGCTGTAATAGGAATATCTTCACCCGTTTTCGGGTTACGCCCCGGACGTTGATTTTTATCACGCAGATCGAAGTTACCAAAACCAGAGAGTTTCACCTGCTCACCGTTTTCCAGAGCACGACGGATCTCTTCGAAAAACAGTTCAACCAGTTCTTTGGCATCCCGCTTGCTAAGCCCAAGCTTATCAAACAGATATTCTGACATTTCAGCTTTTGTAAGCGCCATAGGTTCAATCCCTCAATGATGCCTGGAATCGCTCTTTTAATGCCTCTACACATTTGGCGACGGTAGCGGCAATCTCCTCTTCTTCGAGTGTACGGTTGGTATCCTGAAGGATCAGGCTGATAGCGAGGCTCTTATAACCCTCCGCAACACCCTTACCGCGGTACACGTCAAATAAGTTTACGCCAACTACCTGATTTACGCCAACTTTCTTACATTCGGATAAAATATCCGCTGCGGGAACGTTTTCTGCAACAACAACCGCAATATCGCGACGGTTGGCCGGGAAGCGTGAAATCTCCCGCGCCTGCGGCACGATACGGTCTGCGAGCTTATTCCATTCCAGTTCAAACACCAGCGTACGACCATTCAGATCCAGTTTACGTTCCAGTTCAGGGTGAACAACCCCAATAAAACCAATACGTTCATCTTTCAGATAAATCGCCGCAGACTGTCCCGGATGCAGAGCCGGATTCATCTCCGCCTTAAACTGGATATCACCCAGTTTGCCGGTTAAATCCAGTACTGCTTCCAGATCGCCTTTCAAATCATAGAAATCAACGGTCTCTTTTGCCAGGTTCCAGTGCTCATCATAGCGGTTGCCGCAAATCACGCCAGCCAGCATCAGATCCTGTCGAATACCCAGATTGGCTTGTGTATCCGGAACGAAACGTAAACCGGTTTCAAAAATACGCACGCGATTCTGCTGGCGGTTTTGGTTATAGACCACCGTCGTCAGCAATCCGCTCCACAGAGACAGACGCATCGCCGACATCTCAACGGAGATAGGGTTTGGCAGCAGCAGCGCTTCTGCGCCTGGATGGATAAGCTGTTGTACTTTAGGATCGACAAAGCTATAGGTAATCACTTCCTGATAGCCTTTGTCGTTCAGCATGGTTTTAACCCGCTTCAACGACAGATCGGCTTCACGGTGCGTCCCCATGATTAAACCGGCCTGGATTGGCTCGTCCGGAATATTGTTATAACCGTAAACGCGGGCCACCTCTTCCACCAGATCTTCTTCAATTTCCATATCGAAACGCCAGGTCGGCGCCACGGCTTTCCACTCGTCCTGCCCTTCGGTCACTTCACAGCCCAGACGACGCAGAATATCACTGACCTGCTCATCCGCAATATGATGCCCGATCAGGCGATCCAGTTTACTGCGACGCAGCGTAATGGTGGCGCGTTTCGGCAACGTTGCTTCGTTGCTCACATCAATTATCGGACCCGCATCACCGCCACAGATATCAAGAAGCAGACGAGTAGCGCGCTCTATCGCTTTATATTGCAGCGCCGGGTCTACCCCGCGCTCGTAGCGATGAGACGCATCGGTATGCAGACCGTGGCGGCGAGCGCGACCGGTGATAGACAGCGGATTAAAGTACGCACATTCCAGCAGCACATTTTGCGTTTCGCCGTTCACGCCGGAATGTTCGCCGCCAAAAATACCGGCTATCCCCAGCGCCTTATGGTGATCGGCGATCACCAGCGTGTCCGCATTTAACGTCGCTTCGCTACCGTCCAGCAGGACGACGGTTTCACCCTCTTTTGCCATCCGCACGACAATACCGCCATCAATGCGATCTTTATCGAAAGCATGCATTGGCTGACCCAGTTCGAGCAACACATAGTTGGTGACGTCAACCACCGCATCGATGGAGCGAATACCGCAGCGACGCAGTTTCTCTTTCATCCACAGCGGCGTCGGCGCGTTAACATTGATGCCTTTTACCACCCGGCCCAGATAGCGTGGACACGCATCAGCGGCCTCTACCGTAATCGGCAGCGTATCGCTGATGGTTGCCGTAACCGGCGCCATTTCAGGCTCCTGGAGCGGCGCTTTGTTCAGTACCGCCACATCACGCGCAACGCCGATGATACCTAAGCAATCCGCACGGTTTGGCGTGACGCTAATTTCGATGGTATTGTCGTCGAGCTTCAGGTATTCACGGATATCGGTACCCAGCGGCGCATCCGCCGGCAGTTCGATAATGCCGCTGTGATCGTCGGAAATCCCCAGTTCGGAGAAGGAGCACAGCATCCCTTCAGACGGTTCGCCACGCAGTTTTGCCGCTTTAATTTTGAAATCGCCAGGCAGAATAGCGCCAATGGTAGCCACCGCTACTTTCAGCCCCTGACGACAGTTTGGCGCGCCGCAGACGATATCCAACAGGCGTTCTCCGCCAACGTTGACTTTCGTTACACGCAATTTGTCAGCGTTCGGATGCTGGGCGCACTCAACCACTTCCCCAACCACAACGCCATTGAAGCTTCCCGCGACCGGCTCAACGCCGTCTACTTCCAGGCCAGCCATCGTAATCTGGTTAGCCAACGCATCGCTATCAATTGCCGGGTTAACCCACTCGCGTAACCACAGTTCGCTGAATTTCATTGTTTTATCCTGCCTTTATTTAAACTGTTTAAGGAAACGCAGATCGTTTTCGAAGAATGAACGCAGGTCGGTGACGCCGTAACGCAACATGGTCAGACGTTCCATCCCCATACCAAAAGCGAAGCCAGAATAGATTTCCGGATCGATACCGACATTACGCAGCACATTCGGATGCACCATCCCGCAGCCCAGCACTTCCAGCCATTTGCCGTTTTTACCCATCACATCCACTTCCGCAGAAGGTTCGGTAAACGGAAAATAAGAAGGACGGAAGCGAATCTGCAGATCCTCCTCAAAGAAATTACGCAGGAAGTCGTGCAGCGTACCTTTGAGGTTGGTGAAGCTGATGTTGGTATCAACAATCAGACCTTCCATCTGATGGAACATCGGAGTATGCGTCTGGTCGTAGTCATTACGGTATACACGGCCCGGCGCAATAATACGGATCGGCGGTTGCTGCGCTTTCATCGTCCGGATCTGGACGCCAGACGTCTGGGTCCGCAGCAGACGGGTCGCGTCAAACCAGAAGGTATCATGATCGGCGCGGGCCGGATGATGACCCGGAATGTTTAACGCATCGAAATTATGGTAGTCATCTTCGATTTCCGGGCCAGTCGCCACGGTAAAACCAAGCTCGCCGAAGAAACTTTCAATACGGTCAATGGTACGCGTGACCGGATGCAGACCGCCGTTCTCAATACGGCGCCCCGGCAGGGAGATATCGATGGTTTCAGCGGCCAGACGGGCGTTAAGCGCTGCGCTTTCCAGCTCGGCTTTACGCGCGTTAAGAGCCTGTTGTACCTGCTCTTTCGCGGCGTTAATGACTGCCCCGGCTGCCGGACGCTCTTCCGGCGGCAGATCGCGTAGGGTCGTCATCTGAAGGGTTAAATGCCCTTTCTTGCCCAAATATTCGACGCGTACATTGTCTAACGCGGCAACATCTGACGCCTGGTTAATGGCGGCCGCTGCATTGGCAACCAGCTCTGCGAGATGTGACATGGTTTTCCTCATTGTGTCGGTGAAGACACCGGTTCATTGGACGTAATCTCTCGATTTCAGATACAAAAAAAGCCTCCATCAGGAGGCTTTTTTGCGCTGTTTTTCGTTTCGTTTTTCACGCGCTAGCCTCCTGGGATCAGGTGCTAAAGTAAAAAAAGAAACGGAAAATAGCAGCGTTCATGCTTGCGTTACCTTATGTGGTAAAACCGAATATCCTTTATTGAAAAGGGTTACAGGTCAATTGTCAACTCACTGAACAGTAAATAAAAGAGAGGGAGCCAGGCTCCCTCTTTTCACTGGCTTATGCCAGAGCTGCTTTCGCTTTTTCAACCAGCGCGGTGAACGCGACTTTGTCGAATACGGCGATATCAGCCAGGATCTTACGGTCGATTTCAACAGAGGCTTTTTTCAGGCCGTTGATGAATTTGCTGTAAGAAATACCGTTCTGACGTGCTGCTGCGTTGATACGCGCAATCCACAGTTGACGGAACTGACGCTTACGTTGACGACGGTCACGGTAAGCATACTGACCAGCTTTGATAACTGCCTGGAAGGCAACGCGGTATACGCGAGAACGCGCACCGTAGTAGCCTTTGGCTTGTTTCAAAATTTTCTTGTGACGTGCGCGTGCAATTACACCACGTTTTACGCGAGCCATATGTGCTCTCCTGTATCTATTCTAATTAAAAAGTTAAAAACGTTAACGGCTTATGCGTACGGCAGGCACGCGATAACCAGGCCCAGATCGCCTTTAGAAACCATGGCTTTCGGACGCAGGTGACGTTTACGTTTAGTCGCTTTTTTGGTCAGAATGTGACGCAGGTTAGCGTGCTTGTGCTTAAAACCACCTTTACCGGTTTTTTTGAAGCGCTTAGCAGCACCGCGTACGGTCTTAATTTTTGGCATTTTAATAACTTCCACTTCGCATTGTTAATAAACGAAACATAGGCGAACAAAACCTGTGAAGCCCGAAGGCTTCACAGAATTGTTACTTGAAGGCCTTACTGTTTCTTCTTAGGAGCAAGCACCATGATCATCTGGCGGCCTTCGATCTTCGTTGGGAAGGATTCGACCACTGCCAGTTCTTGCAAATCGTCTTTCACGCGATTAAGCACTTCCATACCGATTTGCTGGTGGGCCATCTCACGGCCGCGGAAACGCAGCGTGATTTTGGCCTTATCGCCCTCTTCGAGAAAGCGAATCAGGCTGCGGAGTTTTACCTGATAGTCGCCTTCATCTGTCCCAGGACGGAATTTAATTTCCTTCACCTGGATAACTTTTTGCTTTTTCTTCTGTTCCTTAGAAGACTTACTCTTTTCATAGAGGAATTTGCCGTAATCCATTATACGACAAACCGGCGGCTCGGCGTTAGGGCTGATTTCGACTAAGTCTACTCCGGCTTCTTCAGCTTTTTCCAGAGCTTCTCTCAGACTCACAATACCAAGCTGCTCGCCTTCCAGACCTGTTAAGCGAACTTCTTGCGCGCGAATTTCGCTATTAATACGATTCGGACGCGCCGTTTGAACTCGTTTTCCGCCTTTAATACTTTATTCCTCCAGTTGTTGAAGACTGCGGCTGCGAATCTCTTGTTGCAGCTTCTCAATCACGTCATTTACGTCCAGACTGCCCAGGTCTTTACCGCGGCGGGTGCGAACGGCAACTTTGCCTGCTTCCACCTCTTTATCACCACAGACCAACATATAAGGGACACGACGTAAAGTGTGCTCGCGGATTTTAAAGCCAATCTTCTCATTTCTCAAGTCTGCTTTTACACGAATGCCCGCATTTTGTAGTTTCTGCGTCAATTCGTTAACGTATTCAGACTGCGAATCGGTAATATTCATCACGACTACCTGAACAGGCGCGAGCCATGTCGGGAAGAAACCAGCGAACTCTTCGGTCAGAATACCGATGAAGCGTTCCATCGACCCAAGAATCGCACGGTGAATCATTACCGGCACCTTACGCTCGTTGTCTTCGCCTACATAGGAGGCGCTCAGACGAGACGGTAAGGAGAAGTCCAGCTGTACTGTACCGCACTGCCATGCACGATCGAGGCAGTCATATAAGGTAAATTCAATTTTCGGACCGTAGAATGCGCCTTCACCCAGTTGATACTCAAACGGGATATTATTTTCTTCCAGCGCAACCGCCAGATCCGCCTCAGCACGATCCCACATCTCATCGCTGCCGATACGCTTGTCAGGACGAGTGGAAAGCTTGACGACGATCTTCTCGAAGCCAAAGGTGCTGTACATATCGTAGACCATACGAATACAAGCGTTAACTTCATCGCGGATCTGCTCTTCGGTGCAGAAGATATGCGCATCATCCTGCGTAAAGCCGCGTACGCGCATCAGACCATGCAGCGCGCCTGATGGCTCGTTACGGTGGCAGCTACCGAATTCCGCCATACGCAGCGGCAAATCACGATAGGATTTCAGACCCTGGTTAAAGATCTGAACGTGGCCCGGGCAGTTCATCGGCTTGATGCAATATTCGCGGTTTTCTGAGGATGTGGTGAACATCGCATCTTTATAGTTGTCCCAGTGCCCGGTTTTTTCCCACAGCACACGGTCCATCATGAACGGGCCTTTAACTTCTTGATACTGGTACTCTTTGAGTTTAGAACGAACAAAGACCTCCAGCTCGCGGAAGATAGTCCAGCCGTCGTTATGCCAGAACACCATGCCCGGCGCTTCTTCCTGCATATGATACAGGTCGAGCTGCTTACCAATTTTACGGTGGTCGCGTTTTGCGGCCTCTTCCAGGCGCTGCAGATAAGCGTTCAGGGCTTTTTTATCTGCCCATGCCGTACCGTAAATACGCTGCAACATCTTATTATTGCTGTCACCGCGCCAGTATGCGCCAGCAGTTTTCATCAGTTTAAAGTGATGGCAGAAACGCATATTCGGCACGTGCGGACCACGACACATGTCGACATATTCTTCATGATGGTACAAGCCTGGCTTATCATCATGGGCAATGTTTTCATCAAGAATGGAAACTTTGTAGCTTTCACCACGCTTCACGAAGGTTTCACGCGCTTCGTGCCAGCTGACTTTCTTCTTGATAACGTCGTAATTTTTCTCGGCGAGCTCATGCATCCGCTTTTCGAGCGCTTCGACATCTTCCTGAGTTAGCGTGCGGTCAAGATCAACGTCATAGTAAAAACCGTTGTCGACAACCGGGCCGATCGCCATTTTCGTGTGCGGCCAAAGTTGCTTGATAGCGTGACCTAACAGATGCGCGCAAGAGTGACGAATGATCTCCAGACCCTCTTCATCTTTTGCGGTGATGATGGAAAGCGTCGCATCATTTTCAATCAGATCGGAAGCATCAACCAGCTCGCCATTCACACGGCCCGCAATGGTGGCTTTCGCCAGGCCAGGACCAATGTCCAGAGCAACATCCATCGGGCTTACAGGGTGGTCATAATGGCGTTGGCTGCCATCAGGAAGAGTAATAACAGGCATGTTATATCCTTATTTGCAGTGGTGACCCATACGCAAGATCACATACAAAGAGAAAATGAATTTATTGACAGTGAGTTGTGTATCCATCTAGCCAACCATTGCTAAATTGGCGCACAACCTTCGACACAGACGAAAATCGCTATTTTCGTCCGGCATGACGATGGTAACACTAAAAAAAGGGAGATGGCATCACTCTGTAGCAAATCAAGACCCTTGACAGGATTTCTCCGTTATCTTTCTACGCGCCGTATAGCGCTTCTCATCGACAACCTAACTTCTGCGCCAGACTCCCCTTTGTTGTTTTCACCTCGCTGGCTACCGCTTCAGGCAAGGCAGACCACAGCGTCAGCACTGGCTTCGTTTTATGTTCGATAGCGTCCACGGTAACCTGATAGTCGCAAAAATTCGCCGAACGGGGCGTATTCTGATCCATAATAAACGCAGCGTAATTTCCTTCACTTTTTGACGGCGCCGTTCCGGTGAATAAAACCTTCCAGTACCCGCTGGGAATTTCTACCGTCGCATCTTCTGGCAATGTGGCGATATGCCGCTCAAAAAGGGGGCCGGTCACTACGTGCACTACAGATACATCAGCCTGTTTGGCAAGTTCGCGCACCCGGTTTTCCAGTGCAGCCCATGCTCCCTGATTCAGGGCGGATTTCTGCGGCGTAATATTCGATAAATAATTTAACGACGGCCAGTCCGATACGCCGCCCAATCCTGCCAACGGCGCCTGGTGTCCCCTATCGACTTTTAATAGCGTATGGGCATTTTTATAGGCGGAAGGGGTCAACGTATCCGAGGGCGGTAAATCGGGGTCCTGCGCCCAGTTCCGCGGGCGACCGCTTGCCTGGCTGGTTTTTGTCACGCTATAGGCAACCCAGTTGGCAAATTTCGTGGCGCTATTATTATTGAGCGTATAGACATGGCGATAGATTGTTTGTTGACTTCCTCCTTGAGGACAGCCAACGCTACAGTTATCAGGTTGTTGAACGAGTACGTTACGATGGGGTAACTCGGGTGCCGATGTTGTATCCTGGGGAGGATACGATGTAGTACATGCGCTTAATAATACTACGGGCAGTAATTTTAGCAGATTAATGGTCTTATTCACTTTTGCTTCCTTAATAATAACTGCCCTAATAATTCAGATAGTAATAATTTGGTTATATTACCCTACCAGCCGTTAGATACTCTCATCATTAAAGACAACACTATCACGGTAAAAATTAATAACAGATAAACATCGAAGTCATCATAGAAAATGAGCTCAAAAGAATACAACGTGATATTCATGTTGATACCAAAAAACATCGTATTATATGCATAATCGTGAAGCCAATAATTTCTCGCACTCAGATAGCGAATGAAAAATGGATATTCAATAATATCTGACGCATTTTTTTCAACACCATTTTTCAACATTAAGGCAACGTATCCTCTCAATGACTCGCTGCTGGCAGGAGTTTAGTTATATTTAAAGGTTTAATAAGCACTGCGCATCATGCTGCTGTGCTTATTACTTTGTAAAAATAAGAGTATTCACTTTCATATTCAGGGGTAAAAAGTGAACAAATACAGCTATTGCGCAACGATGATTGCCGCCATACTCAGTACGACCACAATGGCCAATGCCAGTAGCCTTGCTATTTCAGTGGCGAATGATGATGCAGGTATATTTCAACCATCCTTAAATGCCCTTTATGGGCACAAGGCTGCAGACCGGGGTGATTATACTGCCGGGCTCTTTTTAGGCTACAGCCACGATCTCACTGACGCCAGTCAACTCTCTTTTCATATCGCGCAAGATATTTATTCTCCATCAGGCGCTAACAAGAGAAAGCCTGAAGCCGTCAAAGGCGACCGCGCGTTCAGCGCCTTTCTTCATACCGGACTGGAGTGGAATTCATTAGCCACCAATTGGTTACGTTATCGTTTAGGTACCGATATCGGCGTTATTGGTCCTGACGCAGGTGGTCAGGAGGTTCAGAATCGGGCGCATCGAATAATAGGCGCAGAAAAATACCCTGCCTGGCAGGATCAAATTGAAAACCGTTATGGTTATACGGCCAAAGGAATGGTGTCCCTTACGCCAGCTATTGATATTCTGGGCGTCAATGTGGGCTTCTATCCAGAAGTCTCTGCTGTCGGCGGCAATCTCTTCCAGTATTTAGGGTACGGCGCAACCGTTGCGCTGGGAAATGATAAGACCTTCAACTCTGATAATGGGTTTGGGTTACTGTCCCGCCGAGGGTTAATACACACTCAAAAAGAGAGATTGATCTATAAGGTATTTGCTGGCGTTGAGCGCAGGGAAGTTGATAAAAACTACACGTTACAGGGGAAAACGCTGCAAACAAAAATGGAAACGGTGGATATTAATAAAACCGTGGATGAATATCGCGTCGGTGCCACCATCGGCTATTCTCCCGTCGCATTTTCTCTTTCTTTAAACAAAGTCACGTCGGAATTTCGCACCGGAGACGACTATTCTTATATCAACGGCGACATCACCTTCTTCTTCTGAGGCGTCACCGCGGAATAACCGGGTTACGTAACGTAACCCGGTACAATATTACATCTTATAGCCCAGCGTTACCGTAGTGCGGCGATCGGTATGTTCAGGCGCTGATTCAGGCGGCTGCGAGTTCCACGTTAAATTATACCCCACCTTTAGACCAAAATGTTCGTTAATGGCGACATTGAGGGCTGTTTCCGAATTTAGTGTGGTGTCTTCTGCGCCAAATACTGACACCCCCTGTGTAAACTTAGCATTGTCAGTTAACTGCCAGGCATAGCTGCCGGAAGCATAACCCAGCGGCTGCGTTTCAGTGGTATCGTCCGTATGTTCGTCATAGCGAACCCCTGGACCGAATTCAAAACGGAAGCTGTGCACTGGACCATTAAGGAACTGCCGCCCGTAACCGGCGGTCAGTACGTCGCGCTGACGATAACCGTTGAAACGGTCTGTCAGCCAACTGGCCTGGCCAAAGGTATAATCATAATCCGTCATATTAAAACGGTTACGCGCGCCTACCGCATATTTTTCTGAAGAGCGTTCATCATTAGAGGAGGTATTGCTGGCATTGCCCCATAATGACCAGGCGGTACGTTGTCCATACCAGGTCATCGCCGTGTCAGCCGTTAAGGAAGAACTTTTAGTATTGCCTGACTGAGCAAGGTAGCCCGCATTCAGATTACCTTCAAAAGGTTTTTTCGCGGTGGAGGGATCATCCATGACAGTAAAAACGGAATCATCGGCGGCGGCATACAGAGACGCGAACACGCCACCCGCCAGCATAACTACAGCGGGTACTGCCTTCAAAAGCTTCATTTATATAGAGTCCGTACAACTAAAAAAGAGACCACGACGGTCCCGGAAACTTTCATAGGGATCAATGACAAACGCCCCTGGAAAGGTAGCGAATTATAAGAAGCCCCGAATAACATAGCAATCAATTACTATTTCATTTTTTGAATAAGAACCCTCCCGAAGCATTCATTTATTTATATAACTTTACATCGTACTTCTTTAAATAAAGATCCGGAAAATCATATTGTTAATTCCTTCACTTTCCGGGGATTAAGTGCCAGACTGAAATCAGCCTAACAGGAGGTAACGATGGTACGTATCTATACGTTGACGCTTGCGCCCTCTCTCGATAGCGCAACAATCACGCCGCAAATTTATCCCGAAGGTAAACTGCGGTGCTCCGCGCCGGTATTCGAACCCGGCGGCGGGGGTATTAATGTCGCTCGCGCCATTGCGCATCTTGGCGGCGCCGCGACCGCAATTTTCCCGGCTGGCGGCGCTACCGGCGAACATCTGGTCGCACTACTGGCTGACGAAAATGTCCCCGTGTCTACCGTCGATGCGAAAGACTGGACGCGTCAGAACCTGCACGTCCACGTCGAGTCCAGCGGCGAACAGTATCGTTTTGTTATGCCCGGCGCTACGCTGGACGATGACGAATTTCGCCAGCTTGAAGAACAGGTACTGGAAATTGAATCCGGGGCAATTCTGGTTATCAGCGGCAGCCTTCCGCCCGGCGTTAAGGTCGAGAAACTCACGCAACTGATTTCCGCCGCGCAGAAGCAAGGCATTCGCTGCATTATTGATAGCTCTGGCGACGCGCTCACCGCCGCGCTGGCGCTTGGCGATATCGAACTGGTGAAACCGAACCTGAAAGAATTGAGCGCGTTGGTTAATCGCGATCTGACGCAACCTGATGATGTGCGTAAAGCGGCCCAGGAATTAGTGCAAAGCGGCAAGGCTCGCCGGGTAGTGGTCTCTCTGGGGCCGCAAGGGGCACTGGGCATAGACAGTGAGAATTGCATCCAGGTTGTTCCTCCCCCGGTGAAAAGTCAAAGTACTGTTGGCGCAGGCGACAGTATGGTAGGCGCGATGACGTTAAAACTGGCGCAAGACGCGTCGCTGGAAGAGATGGTGCGCTTCGGTGTGGCGGCAGGCAGCGCTGCTACGCTCAATCAAGGTACGCGTCTGTGTTCTCGTGACGATACCCAAAAAATATACGCCTATCTTTCCGCGCAATAATCGTTTCCCCCTCGCCGAGGGGGATACCGGAAAATCGGTTAACGGGCGGCGCATCCGCCGCTGTTAAAAACACAGTTGCTCCCAACGAGGTGAACGATGGCCAGTGGCGATATTACCCGTTATGTTATTACCGTAACCTTCCATGAAGATTCCCTGACCGAGATTAACGAACTCAATAATCATCTGACGCGCAGCGGTTTTTTGCTGACATTAACGGACGATGAAGGGAATGTGCATGAGCTCGGCACCAATACGTTTGGCTTTGTTAGCGCTCAGAGCGCTGATGAAATCAAAGCGCTTGTCGCCGGACTTGCGAAAAGCGCGTTAGATAAGGATGTCGACATTACCGTGGCGACCTGGGAGGCGTGGAGTAAAAACGCACAATAAGTGCCATTCCCGCCGCGGCGCGTCCGCGATGTGCGTTAGTTCGTATTTTTCAACCGCATTTTTGCGCTAACCTTATGATCTGGCAGACAACGTGGGGAGAGACATTATGTGGCAAGCTATCAGTCGTCTTTTAAGCGAGCAAGTCGGTGAAGGCGAAATCGAACTGCGTAATGAACTGCCAGGCGGAGAAGTTCATGCCGCATGGCATTTACGTTATGCAGGCCATGATTTTTTCGTAAAGTGCGATGAACGAGAAATGCTTCGCGGTTTTACCGCTGAAGCCGATCAGCTGGAGCTGCTCTCCCGCAGTAAAACCGTTGTTGTGCCTAAGGTATGGGCGGTAGGTTCGGATCGGGATTACAGCTTTTTAGTCATGGACTACCTCTCGCCCCGCCCGCTGGATGCCCATAATGCGTTTATTCTTGGGCAACAGCTGGCGCGCCTGCACCAATGGAGCGACCAACCTCAATTCGGTCTCGATTTTGACAACGCGCTCTCTACCACGCCGCAGCCGAATACCTGGCAACGCCGTTGGTCGACTTTTTTCGCCGAACAGCGCATTGGCTGGCAGCTTGAACTCGCTGCGGAAAAAGGCATTACCTTTGGTAATATTGACGCCATTGTTGAACATGTTCAGCAACGTCTGGCGTCGCATCAACCGCAGCCTTCTCTTTTGCATGGCGATCTATGGTCGGCGAACTGCGCGCTTGGCCCTGACGGCCCCTATATCTTCGATCCAGCCTGCTATTGGGGCGACAGAGAATGCGATCTGGCGATGCTGCCGCTGCATACCGATCAGCCACCGCAGATTTATGATGGCTATCAGTCCGTTTCGCCGCTACCGCTGGATTTTCTCGACAGGCAGCCGATTTACCAGCTCTACACCCTGCTTAATCGGGCAAGGCTGTTTGGCGGTCAGCACCTGGCTACTGCGCAAAAAGCGATGGATCGGCTGCTTGCGGTATAGGTACAGCCCATGCCGGATACGGGCTATCCGGCATTTTTCAGTTTACATGAAGCCTAACAAGGAAAAGAAAAAGTAGCCGAGCACGATAATAATGACCGGCAAAATATAGAGCGGGAAAAACTGTAAAAAGATGGTATGGTGCGGCACCACAATACGTGACTCTATCTGCTCACGCGTTAGCCCTTCCGCGCCTTTTGCTTTTTCCAGAATCAACTGATCTTCCACGCCTTCACGCAAAAAACGTGACTGGCGGCTCATTCTGGCGCCGGAATCCTGCATCGCCAGCCCGACAAAAATCAGAATAAAAATGAGCCAGAAACCGATATTCAGGCTTCCCTGAAAATTCGGCGTCGGCGAGTTGTACCAAAAAACATTCAGAAACGGCGTATTCACGCGCATCATGTCTATCATTACGTGGGTAAAATCCAGCATTACCGCATTTATCCCCTCCTGCTTTTCACTGTGCGCATACATAAATTTAAGGACTGAAATGAGCGTGGAAAGCAGTGCCGGAATAAAAATAACCCACCCAACAACTCTTTTTAGGATTGCAATGCGTCCAGCTTGTTGATACGTCATGAGTTCCCCTTGATAAAGACGCGTCGTTTTGGCCTAAGTCTACCTGTTGATTCCCGTTTTCGCCTGATCTTTAAGGGCGATATACTAAGAACATGGTCATAATGAACGCTTAATTCGTTATTTTTTAATCTCAACAGGAGAGGTTGTGATGTCAACCCCACGTCAAATTCTTGCTGCAATTTTCGATATGGATGGACTACTGATCGATTCCGAACCGCTCTGGGATCGCGCTGAACTGGACGTGATGGCAAGTTTAGGCGTAGATATTACTCGGCGCCATGAACTGCCAGACACGCTTGGGCTACGCATTGATATGGTTGTCGATCTCTGGTTTGCGCAGCAACCGTGGAACGGCCCCGATCGCCAGGAAGTGACAAACCGTGTTATTGCCCGCGCGATTACGCTTATCGAAGAGATGCGCCCTCTTTTACCGGGTGTGCGCGAGGCCGTGGCGCTGTGTAAAGCGCAGGGGCTATTAGTGGGGCTTGCCTCGGCATCGCCGCTGCATATGCTGGAAAAAGTGCTCACCATGTTTGAGCTGCGCGACAGTTTTGACGCGCTGGCCTCTGCGGAAAAATTGCCCTACAGCAAACCGCATCCGCAGGTCTATCTGGATTGTGCGGCCAAATTAGGCGTTGATCCATTAACCTGCGTGGCGCTGGAGGATTCGGTGAATGGTCTAATCGCGGCAAAGGCGGCGCGAATGCGCGCCATTGTGGTGCCAGCAGAAGAAAACCAGCATGATCCGCGCTTTGCGCTGGCGAATGTCAAACTTAACTCACTGACAGAGCTGACGGCGGCGCATCTACTCGGTTAAGATGTTTCCGAAACAAAGTCAACGGGCAATTAGCCGCTGAGCCAGACGGCAAGCGGCTTTGACAGAGACAAAGAGTTACAACGTCACCACTTCCGCCTACTGTATAAAAACCCTATACTGTATGAATTGACAGTTTAATGGGTTTTATCATGACGGCGGAAGGACATCTTCTTTTTTCTATAGCCAGCGCGGTTTTCGCCAAGAATGCCGAGTTAACGCCCGTCCTTGCACACGGCGACTGG
Organism: Salmonella sp. 2018103; assembly: GCF_026247685.1. Lineage (NCBI taxonomy): Bacteria > Pseudomonadati > Pseudomonadota > Gammaproteobacteria > Enterobacterales > Enterobacteriaceae > Salmonella > Salmonella sp. 2018103. Next base: position 2,022,855 of record NZ_CP111029.1, on the reverse strand, counting down.
TGGCATATTATTCCTTCGGCTATTTTGACCTGTCTGCTGCCGGATATCGACCACCCCAAATCTTTTCTTGGTCAGCGCCTGAAATGGGTATCGAAACCGATCGCCCGCGCATTCGGTCACCGGGGGTTTACCCATAGTCTGCTGGCGGTCTTTGCCCTACTGGCGACCTTTTATCTCAAGGTACCGGATACGTGGATTATCCCGGCGGATGCGCTGCAAGGCATGGTACTCGGCTATTTAAGCCATATCGTCGCGGATATGCTCACCCCAGCAGGCGTTCCCTTACTGTGGCCGTGCCGCTGGCGTTTCCGCCTGCCTATTCTGGCGCCGCGCAAAGGCAATCAACTGGAGCGATTTTTATGTATGGCGTTGTTTGCCTGGGCGGTGTGGATGCCGCAGTCCATGCCGGAAAACAACGTCATACGCTGGTCTTCGCAGATGATCACTATCCTGCAAATGCAGTTCAATCGTTTTATAAATCACCAGATTGATTAGTAAATCAACGCCAAAGTCATTTTTGGTATAAACCATTCCATTTGAATATAAGAGCCAGCTCACAGTTCTGCTAATCTTGCGCGAACAGAATCGCTAAAACACAGCGCTTCATAATAAAAAAATCAGGAGAACGGGGATGAATTTTCCATTAATTGCGAACATTGCGGTGTTCGTCATTCTGCTGTTTGTACTGGCGCAGGCCCGTCATAAACAGTGGAGTCTGGCTAAAAAAGTGCTTGTCGGCCTTGTGATGGGCGTGGTCTTTGGTCTGGCCCTGCACACCATTTATGGCGCTGACAGTCAGGTGTTAAAAGACTCCATTCAGTGGTTCAATATTGTCGGCAACGGCTATGTACAATTGCTACAAATGATTGTGATGCCGCTGGTATTCGCCTCTATTTTAAGCGCCGTGGCACGACTGCATAACGCCTCTCAATTGGGGAAAATCAGTTTTCTGACTATCGGCACGCTGCTGTTTACTACCCTTATCGCAGCGCTGGTGGGCGTGCTGGTCACCAATCTGTTCGGACTGACGGCGGAAGGTCTGGTTCAGGGCGGCGCGGAAACCGCGCGTCTGAATGCCATTGAGACGAGCTATGTCGGCAAAGTGGCCGATCTCAGCGTGCCGCAACTGGTGCTGTCTTTTGTACCGAAAAATCCATTTGCGGATCTGACTGGCGCAAATCCTACGTCTATTATCAGCGTGGTGATTTTCGCCGCATTCCTGGGCGTGGCCGCGCTTAAACTGCTGAAAGATGATGCGCCAAAAGGCGAGCGTGTGCTTGTTGCTATCGATACCCTGCAAAGCTGGGTGATGAAGCTGGTGCGTCTGGTGATGCAACTTACGCCTTACGGCGTACTGGCGCTGATGACGAAAGTGGTTGCCGGCTCCAATCTGCAGGACATTATTAAGCTTGGAAGCTTCGTGGTAGCGTCATATCTTGGTCTGGCGATAATGTTTGTGGTTCACGGCATACTATTGGGCGTGAACGGGATTAGCCCGCTGAAATATTTCCGCAAGGTGTGGCCGGTGCTGACATTTGCCTTTACCAGCCGCTCCAGCGCCGCCTCCATTCCACTTAATGTGGAAGCGCAAACCCGCCGCCTGGGCGTGCCGGAGTCCATCGCCAGCTTTGCGGCCTCTTTTGGCGCGACCATCGGCCAAAACGGTTGCGCCGGTCTTTATCCTGCGATGTTGGCGGTAATGGTTGCGCCGACGGTCGGCATCAACCCCTTAGACCCCGTATGGATAGCCACGCTGGTGGGTATCGTTACCGTAAGTTCGGCGGGTGTTGCCGGCGTTGGCGGCGGCGCGACCTTCGCCGCGCTGATAGTGCTGCCTGCCATGGGCTTACCGGTCACGCTGGTCGCGCTGTTAATCTCCGTCGAACCGTTGATTGATATGGGCCGTACCGCACTGAACGTGAGCGGCTCAATGACCGCGGGTACGCTGACCAGCCAGTGGCTGAAGCAGACCGATAAAACCATTCTCGATAGCGAAGAAGACGCTGAACTGGCGCATCGATAATACATTATCGGGCGTTCACATCGTCTGAGACACGACGATCGGCAACTCAAAATGTCTGTCACTAAAAACGCCGGTCTCCAGTACCGGCGTTTTGTTTTTTTCTTAGTCAGCGATTTCGTTTTCCTGGCGAACCTGATTCGCCCAACGTTGCGCCGATTCTGGCACGCTAAAGGCGGGCGACCGTTGAAATGACTCCCCCGTCAGAACAAAGGCAACATATTTACCGCGCAGTATCCAGACGTCGCGAAACGTATCCATTTTTATCGCATGTTCCGGCGGCGCGGGTTCAACGCGCGGAATATAGCTAATAATCTGGCGATTTTGCTGGCGAAGAGGTTTCATCATTAATGCTTCACTAAAAGAGGCTAAGGCTAAAAATCAGAAAAACACTATTTTAGCCGATCTTCGCCCCCGACGTCCTGTTCCGCGCGTGCGATTTCCCCGTTGTACCCTGTCTGCCGTTCCGCTCTCCCCCGGCATAATTGCTGAAATGTTCTATAGTTAGAGTGATTTTGACTACTACCACGCCCATTTCAGTGATGAAAGCAGGAGACGAGTTCAATGTCGCATAATGAAAAATCCCCCCATCAGTCCCCCGTGCATGATACCCGTGAATCACAGCCCGGCCTGGACTCCCTGGCGCCGTCAGACGGTTCACATCGCCCCACGCCAGAACCGACGCCGCCGGGCGCACAACCAACGGCCCCCGGCAGCTTAAAAGCGCCCGAGACCGCGAATGATAAGCTCACCGCCCTCGACGCCTTTCGTAAAGGCAGCGAAAATTATGCGCTGACCACCAATCAGGGCGTGCGCATCGCCGACGATCAAAATTCTCTTCGCGCCGGCAGCCGCGGCCCTACGCTGTTGGAAGATTTTATTCTGCGCGAGAAAATTACCCACTTTGACCATGAGCGTATCCCGGAGAGGATCGTTCACGCCCGCGGATCTGCAGCACACGGCTATTTCCAGCCATATAAAGACCTGAGCGACATCACGAAAGCCGCGTTTCTGTGCGATCCACAGAAAATTACCCCGGTCTTTGTTCGCTTTTCGACAGTACAGGGCGGCGCGGGGTCTGCTGATACCGTACGTGATATCCGCGGTTTTGCGACCAAATTTTATACCGAAGAGGGAATTTTCGATCTCGTCGGCAATAACACGCCGATCTTTTTTATCCAGGATGCGCATAAGTTTCCGGATTTTGTGCACGCCGTTAAGCCCGAACCACATTGGGCTATTCCGCAAGGGCAGAGCGCGCACGACACCTTCTGGGACTATGTTTCCTTACAGCCTGAGACGCTGCACAACGTCATGTGGGCAATGTCGGATCGCGGTATTCCACGGAGTTATCGGACGATGGAAGGGTTCGGCATTCACACCTTCCGTCTGATCAATGCACAAGGGAAAGCGACCTTTGTCCGTTTCCACTGGAAACCGTTGGCGGGTAAAGCCTCGTTGGTATGGGATGAGTCACAAAAACTGACCGGTCGCGATCCGGATTTTCACCGCCGGGATCTGTGGGAGGCCATCGAAGCGGGCGATTTCCCGGAATACGAGCTGGGCCTACAACTCATTGCCGAAGAGGATGAATTTAAATTCGATTTTGATCTGCTCGATCCGACCAAACTGATCCCGGAAGAGTTGGTGCCAGTACAACGCGTCGGCAAAATGGTGTTAAACCGTAATCCGGATAACTTTTTCGCTGAAAACGAACAGGCGGCATTTCATCCTGGACATATTGTTCCCGGCATTGATTTTACCAACGATCCGCTGTTACAGGGGCGTCTGTTCTCTTATACCGACACGCAAATCAGCCGTCTGGGCGGGCCAAACTTCCACGAAATTCCGATTAACCGCCCTACCTGCCCCTACCATAACTTCCAGCGTGACGGTATGCACCGGATGGATATCGACACCAATCCGGCGAACTATGAACCGAACTCCATTAATGACAACTGGCCGCGCGAAACGCCGCCAGCGCCAAAACGCGGCGGCTTCGAATCATACCAGGAACGCGTGGATGGCAATAAAATCCGCGAACGCAGCCCTTCTTTTGGTGAATATTACGCGCATCCTCGCCTGTTCTGGCTCAGTCAGACGCCGATAGAGCAGCAGCATATTATTGACGCGTTCAGCTTTGAACTGGGTAAAGTCGCCCGCGCGTATATTCGGGAGCGGGTGGTCGATCAGTTAGCGCATATTGATGTCACGCTGGCTCAGGGCGTCGCGCATAATCTCGGTTTTGCACTCACCCATGAGCAAACGCAAATTGCCCCGCCTCCTGATGTCAACGGTCTGAAAAAAGATCCGGCGCTCAGCCTGTATGCGGTGCCGGACGGCGATGTTAAAGGCCGCGTGGTCGCTATCCTGCTGAACGACAAGGTTAACGCCGCCGATCTGCTGACCATTTTGCAGGCTTTAAAAGCTAAAGGCGTCCACGCAAAACTGCTCTATTCACGGATGGGTGAAGTAACGGCTGATGACGGTTCAACATTAACTATTGCGGCAACCTTTGCCGGCGCGCCGTCGCTAACGGTCGATGCGGTAATAGTACCGTGCGGCAATATTGCCGATATCGAGAGTTGCGGCGATGCCCGTTACTACCTTCTGGAAGCCTACAAACATCTGAAGCCCATCGCACTGGCAGGCGACGCCCGACGGTTTAAGGCGCTTTTAAACATTGATAGCCAGGGGGAAGAAGGACTTGTTGAGGCAGATAACGTTGACCACCACTTTATGGACACTCTATTGACGTTGATGGCGGCACACCGTGTCTGGTCGCGTGCGGGGAAAATTAACGCGATTCCTGCATAAACGGCAAAAAATGCGGCGCATTCTTGCGCCGCAAACTCAGGAGCTAAATATCAAGAAAACTGCCAGGACGATATCCACGTTCTGCAATCGCTGCCTTGAGTGACACAGACGTCAACACCTCCAGTTCAGTTAAGCGGGGGTAACAATAGGCGCTCTGGCGAATAATGTTGTCCACAAATGCCGGATGACACATCACCTCCAGAGAGGCTTCTCCTCGATGCGCCGAGGCATCCAGAATGCGTAAAAAGCACGCTTCGGTGATCTCCTCGCCGTAAAATTCACTACTAAATCCTTGAGTGCTGCGCAAATCCGACGGCAGATCGTCGGCGTTCAACACCGTCTGGCGGTCAATACGTAACGCAATCCCGCGCTGCGCCGCAAAGCGGGCGACGATGGGGAAAATTTGCGGGAACATATGCACATGATGGTGGCTGTCGAGATGCGTTGGCTCGCGGCCAAATACGTCGATGAAACGCTGATACTGACACGCCAGTTCATGCGCAATTTCATCCAGCGGAAGCGTATCCTCCTCCGCCATTTGCCAGATCCATTTCCCCAACAGGCCGTCTCGCGTCAGGCCCGGCATCTCTGACACCGGTTTGCCTAACGTCAAAACAAAATGCATTCCCACCCCAAGCGCAGGCAGCTCGCGGCTAAGCTGCGCCGCATGGTCAATAGCCTCGCCATTGACCAGCGCCGTCGTGGAGGTCACAACGCCGTTGCGATATGCTTCAACAATGCCGTAATTTTGCCCTTTACTCAGGCCAAAATCATCGGCATTCACAATCAACACGCGTTCCATAGCCTACCTCTGTCAGTGGTGCTTACCTTTAAGCGCTTCGATGCAAGCGGCAAAATTAGGCAGCCATTTTTCATGCGCCAGAATGAGCTCACGCGCCAGGACTTCTGCGTCGCGGTCGGAATGCACCAGCGGACTCAGGTTAAGCGCCAGCAGCACATCATTAAAGTTTCCGCTCAGCGCCGCATTGCTGGCCGCGACCTCAAATCCTTTAATAGTGTGGATAAGCCCCAGCACTTTTTCGTCAAAACGGGTGATACGCGGGTGCGGCGTCGCGCCATTGCGTCCCAGAATGCAGGTCATTTCCACCGCCCAGTCCGCCGGGATATTCTCGACATGCCCATGATGTGGAATATTAACGTAATGCTCAGTCTGCTTGTCATTATAAATAGCGTTAATGACTTCACAAGCGGCATCGGAATAATAAGCGCCGCCGCGTTGTTCAAGCTCTTTCGGCTTCACGTTTAGCTCAGGATTTTTGTACAAGTCGAAGAGTTGTTTCTCCACTTTCTGTACGACCTGAGCGCGCGCGCCGCCTTTGTAATATTCGCCCATTTCAATCGCCAGCATCTCTTTTTGCTTGAAGTAATACAACAAATAAGAGCACGGCAGCATGTTCAGCGAGCGAATCAATCCTTCACTAAACGGCAGATCAAAGATATTTTTTACGGTTGACGCTTTCAACTGACCGGACGCCACGCCATCCAGTAATTCTGCGAACCGTGAGGTGCCATTCACCAGCACATCTTTAATAAAGACCATATGGTTTAGACCAAACAGGTCAATGGAAAGATCGTCATTCTCATTCAGCGCCAGCACGTCATGAATAAACATTTTCATGCCGACAGGAATATTACATACGCCGATGAATTTTTTAAAGTTGGTATGGCGATAAACCGCTTCCGTCACCATCCCCGCCGGATTAGTAAAGTTAATGACCCACGCATTCGGACATAATTCCTCAACATCCTTAATGATGTCAAAAATAACCGGAATGGTGCGCAACCCTTTAAATAAACCACCAGCGCCGTTGGTTTCTTGCCCCAGATAGCCGTGGCTAAGCGGGATACGCTCGTCCAGTTCACGGGCTTTGAGTTGACCAACGCGCAGCTGGGTAGTGACAAAATTAGCGTCTTTCAGCGCTTCCCGGCGATCCAGCGTTTTATACAATTTTAGCGGAACGCCTGCTTTATCAATCATTCGCTGGCAGAGATCATAAATAATGTCCAGCTTCTCTTTCCCGTCTTCAACGTCAACCAGCCATAATTCAGTGACAGGTAATTCATGGTAGCGTTTAATAAAGCCTTCAAGTAATTCAGGGGTGTAGCTGCTCCCGCCACCAATAGTGACGACTTTTAATTTCTGGCTCATAATATCTCCCTTCAGTGTATGACACTGATATGTATTACGCTATGCCCGCTCGTAAGAAATAGCGTGACGTTCCCCGCGCTATTGGGGCAAGCGTGAAATGTAATTAATCGAGCAATGCAAACCGTTACTCATTAATTTCCGTCAATCGCTTCCGATAACTATTCGGCGTGAATGAGGTCATCTTCTTAAACGTTTTAATAAACAGACTTGGACTGCTATACCCGGCTTCATAAGCAATATCCGTAACCGAATAGTTGGTCATTTCCAACTGTTTCTTGGCAAAATTAATGCGAATCTCATTAATGATTTGCATCGGCGTTTTGCTGTAATAACGTCGGGTGGCGCGCGTCAGATACTCCTGGGATTTTGCCGACAGGCGCACCATATTTTCCAGCGCATGTTCGCCAAACTGCGTTTTATCATGCATTATCTCCACGGTTGCTTTCAGCCATTGTGGAATATCATCATAAACCTGCTCTTCGCGGTAATGACGTAAGCGGTTTATAATATAAAATGTCACCACTTCAATAAATTCGTCGAGCCCATTACCGCGAAAGTTCAACGACGCAATCACCGTTTCAATATAGGTAAGGAAGGTGCTATTCGCCCTGTATACCTGCGATGCCACAAAACAAAACGGCAGTAACGGAAGATAATGCTGTTCAAAAAAACGTTTACTAATTCCTACGTTCAGAATACGCGTTGCGCCAAACTCATAGAAACTTTGGTGGTTCGACCCCACCGGGATAAAAACAAAATCTCCACGTTCCAGCAGCACACGCTTCCCGTTAATCTCCTGGTAATAACGTCCGGTTAATACCAGGGTAAATTCATAATAGTCGTGCTGATGCAGCCCGGTGACGCTTTCCGTCTTGTTATAGATAAACACATGGAAATTTTTGCCATTGAAGAGCTGCTGCTCATAAACCGTTTTGATTTCCGTTGCGTTAACCTGTAGCTGCATCATCCGCCCCCTGTTATTTCAGTTTCTCATGGAGCTCAATCAACTCAGCGATCAGTTCACGAGCCAGCATTGAGGTCATCAAATGATCCTGAGCGTGAACCAGGACCAGACTGACTTTCATTTTGCCTTCGCCCTGATCGCCTTCGATGAGTTTTGTCTGCACAAGATGCGCTTCATTGAGCGCTATGCGCGACTGGTCCATCATCGCTTTCGCCGCCTCAAAATCGCCTTCTTTCGCTTTTCTGAGCGCGCCATATGCCAGGCTGCGCGCCTGACCAGAATTGATGATAAGCCCCATAACGACTTCTTCGAGTTCCTCAGCCGCTGTCTGGTTATCTACAACATTTTCAAGATCAAACATAGTCTTTCCTCTGATTCAGCCCGGCATGGCATCCCATGCCGGCGCGGAGTTTAGAATTTCAGTGCGTTAGCGATATCTTCTTCGCTTTCTTCCTGCTCGATGGCGTTCTGCGCTTTGTTAGCCACCACCACGAAGGGGAGATAAATCAGGGTAGCGACCGCCAGGTTAAATAGCGCAACCAGCAACGCGGCGACACTGCCGTTGGTGTTAAAGAACGCCCCCAGCCCGGTTGGCATGGTCCACGGCGCAATATTGGTAATCGGCGGAATAATACCCAAATAGTAAGCCACCAGCGTAATCGCCGCCAGAATCGGTTGTACCAGAATAAAGGGGATAAACATCACCGGGTTCATAATAATCGGCAGACCAAACAGGATGGGTTCGTTAATCTGGAAGATACCTGACGGCAGCGCCAGTTTTGCCACCTGGCGATAGTCCGCGCGACGAGATGCGAGGAAGATAGCGATGATCAGACCCAGCGTTGCGCCGCTACCACCGAGGAAGATATAAGAATCCAGCATCGGTTTCGCCCAGATATGGAACGTTTTACCGGCTTCCAGCGCCGCATCGACGGAGCCATACTGCTGGTAAATAGAGATGTTTTCCAGCGCCCAGGGCGTCATGATGCCGCTGTCCAGCGCGGTCAGCGCCAGCGAACCATGAATACCAAAGAACCACAGCAGCGGTACAAAAATGACATATGCCCACCCTACCACGCTACCCAGCGATGCCAGCGGCGTAGAGATAGTGTCCATAATAATCTGATGGAAGTTAGAACCGTAATTAGACAGCGCCCAGGCAATAATCCCCATAATAGAGAGAATAATAAAGCCGGGAATTAATGCTGAGAATGAACGAGACACCGAAGCCGGTACGCTGTCCGGTAGTTTAATCACCCAGTTGCGCCGGACAATAAATGTAAACATCTCCGCGACCACCAGGCCAATAATAATACCGGAGATAATATTCGCGCCGCCCAGCCAGTTTGCGCCTACGGCATAGGCCTCGCCGACACTATACGGCGTTACGGTCATAAATGCCGCCACGGAGAGCAGTCCGGCGGCCAGCGCATCAACCTTGCGCTCTTCCGCCAACGCCATGCCGATAAAAAATGGCGCCATGAGCGACATAATGCCCAATGTGCCGTTATAGACGTTCCCGCCGATGCCTTTCAATCCATTAAGTGTTTCAATGGTTGAGGCATCAAGCCGAATGCCCATGGAATAAAAAAACGACCCCTCCCCAAAGCTCAGGAAAACGTTATTAATTAATACAAACATCGCCCCCGCAAGGGTTAATGGCATTAAACGAATAAAGCCGTTCTTGATTGCATTAACGTGTGGCTGCTTTCCTATTTTTACAGCAAAAGGAAGGAGTACCTTTTCAAGTGAAGCAATGACGTTACTCATAGAAAAATACCCTTAAATACCGCAATAAAATATTGCGGTTAGTGTATGAAATAACTCTTTGACGGGAAAAATTAAAAAATAATTAATTCGCGGCGGCTTTTTTAATTGCCGCTACCGCAGCTTTAAGCACGCCTAAACCATCTACCTTGCCGTACAACATTGAATCAATGACTTCTACCGGTTTACCGGGTAATAAACGCTGAATTTCGGGGAGCATATAAGCAATTTGCGGGCCTAATAACACGACGTCCGCTGCCGGGCCTTTTTCACCGGCCAGGGTTTCAGGGAATGCTTCAATAATAACCGGTACTTCATATTTTTCAGCCTGAGCGCGCATTTTTGATACCAGTAACGATGTTGACATGCCCGCAGAACAAAACAGATAAATGTGTTTCTTTTCCATAAAAACCTTCCTCATGTGCGATTATCTGTCAACCAGATACGCCGCAAGCCTCAACCTGCATCCATACTCTGGGCGACTTGCGTAACCGGATTTACTTTTTTAGGTGGCTGAAATGAGTATACGGGATCGGACCGCCGGATGGTATTTCCTTGACCCACTAAATTGTCTCTCATTGACCTGGCGTTATGACCCCCCTCACATTTCGGGCAAATAATTCGCGATAATAAATAAGGTTATTGCAGGCACAAAAAAACCGGCTCGCAGGCCGGTTTCCTTGAATGTTCAGGCAATGTACAGTTGTTACTGCTTCGGCGCCTGTGGGTCAGTGTCGTACTCCGCACAGGTCTGGTAGCCGGAGTTAATCACGTGCCCGGTATCATCCAGCGCAACAAAGTAGGTTTCCGCTTTACCATCACGTTGACCCAGGATGTAGGTCTGACAGGTACCGCGCGCATGAATCATGCTCACTTCAGATGACGGTTTGCCCGCAATCTGCGCAACCTGTGCCCTGCTCATTCCTTTTTTAACATCTTTAACGACAGGCTCAACAAATTGGTCTTTTGTACGATCATACGCCGTACAGCCTGCCAGCATAGTCATTACCGCCGCTGCGCTTAAAATTCCTGCTACGTTCTTGTTCATTTTCCGTCCTCTTGTTTATCAGCGTGTTATGTAAGCCTGGAATACATCAGAATATTTTTCAAGCCGCGACCCGCCACAAAAAGCCTTTCGGAAAATTCTCTAACGCAGCGATATGTTGTTTTAAACACCGCTTAGCCCGCCAAACCTTGTCGTTTCAGCGGCGAAGGGTTAGCTTTAACAGGGTAAAGATTCATTTTTTTAATGTCGAAGGGGGTTAAATGACTCTGCAGCAAGAGATAATCCAGGCGCTTGGCGCGAAACCGCATATCAACCCTGAAGAAGAAATTCGCCGCAGCGTGGATTTTCTTAAAGCGTACCTGAAAACCTATCCCTTTTTGAAATCGCTGGTGTTAGGCATCAGCGGCGGGCAGGATTCGACGCTGGCCGGGAAACTTAGCCAGATGGCTATCGCCGAATTGCGGGAAGAGACCGGTGATAATGCGCTGCAGTTTATCGCCGTTCGTCTGCCTTATGGCGTGCAGGCCGATGAACAGGATTGCCAGGACGCCATTGCTTTTATTCAGCCGGACAGAGTACTCACCGTCAATATTAAAGGCGCCGTCCTCGCCAGCGAACAGGCGCTGCGCGAAGCGGGAATTGAGCTGAGCGATTTTGTTCGCGGCAATGAAAAAGCGCGTGAGCGAATGAAAGCGCAATATAGCATCGCCGGTATGACTCACGGCGTCGTGGTGGGCACCGACCATGCGGCGGAAGCGATAACCGGGTTCTTCACCAAATATGGCGATGGCGGTACCGACATTAACCCGCTTCATCGCCTTAACAAACGCCAGGGCAAACAGCTTCTCGCAGCGCTGGGCTGTCCTGAGCATCTGTATAAAAAAGTCCCCACCGCCGATTTGGAAGACGACCGCCCTTCACTACCTGATGAAGCCGCGCTGGGCGTAACGTATGACAATATTGACGATTACCTGGAAGGCAAAACGCTGGACCCCGCCATCGCTAAAACTATCGAAGGCTGGTATGTAAAAACTGAACATAAGCGCCGTTTACCGATTACGGTATTCGACGACTTTTGGAAAAAGTAAGCGTACTTCTACTGTTGCGCCGGATATCGCTCGTCTATCCGGCCTCCTCTCTTCCCAGCCTCTTTTTTAATCACCCATCCGCTGTTATACTGGATGAATAACCAGTTAACGGAGATCACTGTGGTACGGCGTCAATCAGCCCCCCGCCTTGAGTTTGAAGCGGCGGCCATTTACGAATATCCAGAACATTTACGTCCTTTCCTCAGCGAAGCGCCAGCCTTACCGGGCGTCTATATATTTCATAGCGAAAGCGATACGCTGCCGCTTTATATCGGTAAAAGCGTAAATATTCGCAGCCGGGTGCTCTCACATCTGCGAACGCCTGACGAGGCCGCTATGCTGCGACAGGCGCGGCGGATAAGCTGGATCTGCACCGCTGGGGAAATGGGCGCGTTGCTGCTGGAGGCGCGGCTGATCAAAGAACAACAGCCGCTGTTTAACAAGCGGTTACGGCGTAATCGCCAGCTTTGCTCTCTACAGTTGAGCGAACAAAAGATTGAGGTCGTTTCCGCCCGCAGCGTCGATTTTTCCCATGAGCCGAACCTGTTTGGGCTCTTCGCCAACCGTCGGGCGGCGCTGCAAAGCTTACAGAACCTCGCCGATGAACAAAAATTGTGTTATGGCCTGCTGGGGCTTGAACCGGTAAGCCGTGGGCGCGCCTGTTTTCGTTTCGCTCTGAAGCGCTGCGCTGGCGCGTGCTGTGGGCAAGAAACCCCGCAGGCGCATTTTCTTCGTCTGCAGGCCTCGCTGGAACGGTTACGTGTGGTTTGCTGGCCCTGGAAAGGCGCTATCGCGTTAAAAGAGAGCCGCCCGCAAATGACCCAGTTCCATATTATCAACAACTGGTTATGGCTGGGGGCGGTCCCCTCGCTGGATGAGGCCGCCACCCTGGTGCGCACCCCTGCGGGCTTTGATCAGGATGGCTATAAAATTCTCTGTAAGCCACTAATGTCAGGTCAATATGAGATCATTGAACTGCACACCGACTGTCGCCAGTCATAAAGAAAACCGCCGATCCTGTCCACCTCAACGATTGTGTTGTCGACAAGACCGGCGGTCTTAAATTATGTGGAAAGTTATTCTGCCGCAGCAGGCATTTTACCTTCTTGCGCCGGGCGTTCTGTCAGACGCTTCTCAAAATTAGCGTTATATTGCTTTTTCTGCTCCGGCGTCAGAACGTTATAAATTTTATTCTGGGTTTCCATATGCGCCAGCATATTGGCCTTGCGCTGCGCTTCCATTTTCGTAATTTGCGCTTCGGCTTTGGCTTTATCGAAGGTATCGCTGGCAATAATATCATGCATGGCGCGACGCTCTTCCAGCAGCGGACGTTTCATTTGCTCGCGCTGCGCTTTCATAATGTCGCGAATTTGTTGCTTCTGTGCGTCTGTCAGGTTCAGGTTTTTAAACATCATATCGTGATGTGGGCCAAATTTACCTTTATGCTGCATCATTGGCTTCGCATCCGCTGGCGCGGCGGTGGTAGTCTCAGCGGCATGAGCCAGATTCGCAGCACCCATCGCCAGGGTAGAGGCAACAAATAGAGCAGTCAGTTTACGCATATTTCCATCCTTCCTTTCAGTTATTTTTACGGCATATTTAAAACAGCGCCGTGTTGTCGTGATTAACTTTAACCGTCTTAGCGTCAATTAGTCATAACAACGGTAAAACAATGAAAGTATAAAAAACACTTTTTCGCCAATTGTGAAGAAAAAAAGAATAAATTGCGCAGAGTTGAAAGAGAAATATACAACAGCATGATATAGCAGAAATTATGCAGAACTATAACGCAGCAACGCTTATTAATAAAGCAATTCTCCAGGAATAATCCGTAATAGCATGAAAATGTGTCCCAAATCATCCCTGTAATCCTAACGTGAGCTTACAGGGACATTTATCAGGGCAGTCTTTCCAGCATTAATCCAGCCCGCAATCCGCAGGCGACAGAGGGATTAGGAAAGAGAACATATTCAACGTCATGCGTCACCGTCACACGCTTATCCCCCTCCTCGGCCAGCAACGTTCCCTTCGCAAAGGCAGTAAAATTCAGCGTTTGCGCATCCATATAAAGCGCGAACTTGTCGCTGTGACGCGTGATTTGCGACACCACCCGATAGCGTAGCGGCGGCGAAGACGAGGTTGACGTTTCGATACCGCTCAGCAGCGCCGACAACGCCTGCGAGGTTACGCTGAACTGCGTCAGATCGTTTTGCCCAAACGGCAACGCCTTTCCCAACTCCAGCGTACAGGAAAGCGCGCCGAAATGTTCAGAGCTAAAGTGCGTAAACGTACCGCCTGGCGCCTGATGAAATACCAACGCCTCCAGTCCTGCCGCGCCCAGCCACGCCAGAAAATCCGCCTCCCACGGGCGGTCGCGCTGCGGCAATACGCCAAAACGCAAATGATGCGAGCCACGAATGGCGGTATGCAGATCCAGATGCCAGCGTACCCGCGCCTGACCAGAGGAAAAGAAGGTCTCCAGACTTAGCTCCAGCTCACGCGCCCGCCGCGTTTCATCGCTTTCGGCAAAGGACTGCCAACGCCCGCCAAACATACGGTTCATATCGCTGTGACAATAGCGTATTCCCGCCGCCAGCGCCTGCGGATTGCCGAGTACCACCAGCACTCGCCACGTTAACATCAAGCTGCCTGAAAACAGCGCCGACAGCAGCTTATCCAGCATCTCGACCGGCGCGGTTTCATTGCCGTGTATCCCCGCAGAAAGAATTAACGCGCGGTCGACCGGCGCATCGGGCGTGAGTTCAAGCAGACCATGGCCTAACCAGCGCCAGCGAAAACCCGCGCCCTTCCCCTGCGTCACCCGTGGTGTCGTGCCGCTTAGCGTCAACGCCAGAAAGTTATCCATCAGCCGCCCCCGTTTGCTGGAAAGGATAAACCGACCCCAAATCCAGCAGACGCGTTAACACATCCAGCGCCTCCCGGCCTTCTCGCAATAATAACGGATCGGCCAGATCGGCGGCGGTCAGGCGATCGCGATAATAACGATCCGCCCACGCGTTAAGGGCCGTAAACAGAGCGTCATTCATCATTACCGCTGGATTCACCGCCCGTCGTTCTTCTTCTGTTAACACCACGCGTAATCGCAGACAGGCCGGCCCGCCGCCGTTAGCCATACTTTCTCGCAAATCAAACACCTGCATCGCGCTGATGGGGTTATCCTCCGCCACCAGCTTATTCAGATAGCGCCAGACGCCGACATGATCCTGACATTCCCGCGGCAACACTAACAGCATTGAGCCGTCGTCACGGCTTAACAACTGACTATTAAACAGGTAGGTCGCCACAGCATCTGATACAGAAACCTCTCCGGCGGGCACCTCTATCGCCATAAAACCGTCAACGCGCGTACGCAACTGATTAATGAGCACTTTCTGCCGGGCAAACGCCGCTTCGTGGCAAAACAATACCTGTCGATTCGAAACGGCGATGACATCATTATGGAATACGCCTTGATCGATGACCTCCGGGTTCTGCTGAGCGAAGATAACCTGTTGCGGATTCACCTGATTAAGACGCGCCACGGCCTCGCTGGCTTCGCGGCTCTGGCGCGCCGGATAACGAGCGGGTCGTATTTCATTCTCCTCTTCGCGCCCATAGACAAAAAGCTGCACGCCTGCCGAACCATACTCGCCGCCAAGACGGTTATGATTCGCCGCGCCTTCATCTCCCAATAATGCGACCTGCGGTAACGCGCTATGCACTGAAAACTGACTTTCATCGCGAAATATGGCGCGTAGCAGCGCTTCGGTAACAGGCGCCTCAAGAGCGCGATGAAATTTATTGTTTAAATTCGCCACCGTCAGGTGAACTTTCCCGTCCAGCGCGTCTGCCGATGGGCAAACCGTCGCCGCATTCGCAACCCACATTGGCGACGCGGAACTCACGCTGGAAAGCCAGCGTGGCGCCTGACGCGCAACCTTATCCAGAATCTGCTCATCGCTACCCGTGAAGCCGAGCTGACGCAACGCCGGAATAAAAGGTCGCTCATGCGGCGGGATCACCGCCTGGGGAAAGCCGGCATCCGCCAGAGCTTTCATCTTTAGCAGCCCCTGTTTTACCGCCAGACGAGGATTCGACACCTGAAAACGGTGGCGGGTCGATGCCTCATTGCCGAAGGATAGCCCGGCATAATGGTGCGTAAGCCCCACCAGACCGTCAAAATTAACTTCATGCGCCGTCATACCGCCTCCCTGCGAGAAAAGTCGAGGCCGGGGCTTAATGTCGCAGGCAACGTCAGTTCGGGAGATTCCAGACTGGCCATCGGCCAGGCGCAATAATCGGCGGCATACCAGGCGCTGGGCCGATGGTTGCCAGACGCGCCGACACCACCAAACGGCGCAGTACTCGCTGCCCCGGTGAGCGGTTTATTCCAGTTAACGATCCCTGCCCGCGCCTCCAGCAAGAGCTGTTCGAACTGCGCGCGATCCGTCGACACCAGCCCACACGACAGACCAAAACGGGTATTATTCGCCAGACGAATCGCCTCATCGAAATGCGCATAACGCCAGACGCTCAGCAGCGGACCAAACACCTCTTCATCCGGCACATCCGCGACGCCCGTCAGCTCAATGATGCCAGGCGTCAGCAGAGAGGTTCCCTCTTTGACCTTCCGCGGCGCCAGTAGCGTGCGACCGCCTAATGCCTCTCGTTGACGCCAGGCCTCCATCACATGCTGTGCCGCCTGCGCTGAAATCAGTCCGCCGATAAACGGCTGCGGATCATCGTCCCATCTGCCGGGCTGCAGACGTCCGGCGACGTCAACCAGCCGCGCCAGAAATGCATCTCCCTGCGCACCCTGTTTTACCAGAAGGCGTCGCGCGCAGGTACAGCGCTGTCCGGCGGTAATAAACGCCGATTGCAGCGTCAGATGTACCGCCGCATCTATATTTGCCACATCCTCAATAATGAGCGGGTTGTTTCCGCCCATTTCAAGAGCCAGGATTTTTTCCGGCTGGCCGGATAGCTGGCGATGAAGCTGATATCCGGTACTGGCGCTGCCGGTAAACAGCAGTCCGTCGAGATCGTCGAGCGAACTCAGCGCTTGTCCGGTCTCCCGGCCGCCCTGCACCAGATTAAGAACGCCTGCCGGTAGCCCCGCCTGTTCCCAGAGTTTTATTACCGTTTCCCCGGTCCATGGCGTTAGCTCGCTAGGTTTGAAAATCAGCGTATTGCCTACCAGCAACGCGGGCACAATATGGCCATTCGGTAAATGGCCGGGAAAGTTATAAGGGCCGAATACCGCCAGCACACCGTGAGGACGATGGCGCAACGTCGCGGCGCCATCGACAAGTTCGCTTTTTTGTTCGCCTGTTCTGACATGGTAAGCCTTAATCGAGATGGCAATCTTATTGATCATCGCCGTCACTTCGGTTGCCGCCTCCCAGCGCGGTTTACCGGTTTCACGCGCGATGACCTCCGTGAGCTCGGCTTTATGCGCCTCCAGCAGGGCGGCAAATTTCTCTACGATAGCCTGTCGTGCCGCAAAAGGCTCTCTGGCCCAACGAGGAAACGCCGCGCGCGCCGCCTGACAGGCCTCGGCGACCTGTGCCGCATTAGCGTCATTCCCCTGCCAAAGTATCTCCGCGCTCACCGGGTTCGTTTTGCGGCGGCGTTCGCCCTGACCGGTTATCCAGTCGCCGTTTATCCATAGCGTCATACGGTTTTCTCCTCAGCGCAAAGGCGTACCAGCCGAACGTGGTCGCCCGCGCGACATTTCAGCGCATCCAACTGCGCGGCGGTAAGTACAAGTCGTGAAGTCTGCGGATCGGCACGCACCAGCGCGGCCCGAAAGTGGTGATAGTTTTCATTGGCGACCAGACATGCCGGATAGTCGCCAGGCGCGGGTTGCCCTTCCGCGACTTCCACCAGTCGGCTTTTACGAATGGCCCGCACGCGGTCAATATCACACTCCAGCGTCGGCCCGCCGTCGAAGATGTCGATATAGTGGCGATAGCGAAAGCCTTCCTTTTCCAGCACCGCGCGGGCTGGCGCCGTTTGCGGGTGGACTTCGCCAATTACGGCCTGTGCCTCTTCAGATAAGAAGTGGGTATAAATAGGATGTTTGGGCATCAGCTCGGCGATAAACGCTTTTTGCCCGGTACCGCATAAAAAATCCGCCCGGCTGAAATCCATAGAAAAAAAGCGTTTGCCGAGACTTTGCCAGAAGGGAGAATAACCGTGCTCGTCAATGACGCCGCGCATTTCCGCCACCACTTTCTCATTGAATTTATCGCGAAACGCGGCCATAAACATAAAGCGCGATTTTGACAACAGGTAGCCGTTACCCTCTTTACGCCATTCGGGATCGAGAAACAGCGTGCAAAGCTCACTGCTGCCGGTATGATCATTACTCAGGAATAATGTTGGCAACGCGTTATATACATTCAGCTCTTTGGAGGCATGAACCAGCGTACCGACACGATAGTTATACCAGGGGTCGTTAAGACCGACCGCGACCTCAATGGCGCAGATCCCGCCGACCTCACCCGTTTCACTGTCCTCGAGAACGAATACATACCCTTGTTCGCCTTTTGGCAGCTCGTCGGACCAGGTTTTTAGCGCGCGTTCAATGCGGGCCGCCAGCGTCGCTTCATTTGCCGGTAGCGAGGTTAAGCCGCCGCCCGTTTTGCCTGCAAGCTGCATCAGCGCGGCGATATCCGCATGTTCGACAGGACGAATCACCCGCATGATGCGCCTCCCGTCTGAAGGCGTTCGCACGCCAGGGCAAAACGATCAAGCCCGGTGGCTATCTCCTCGTCGCTCACATTTAACGCTGGCGCAAAACGCACCACGTCGCCGCCGGCGATGAGCACCATCACGCCGGCTTTTGCCGCTTCCTGAGCGATGAGTTTGGCTTTTCCGGCAAACTCCGTCTGTAGCACACAGCCAAGCAGTAGCCCCAGCCCGCGAATTTCACTGAACATGCCAAAACGTACATTAAGGGTATTTAGACGTTCAATAAACGCATCGTGGCGCTGTCTGACGCCGTTTTGCATCTCCGGCGTATTGATGATATCCAGAACTTTTCCGGCAACTGCCGTTGCCAGCGGATTACCGCCGTAGGTGGTGCCATGCGTGCCTGGCGTCATGACGCTGGCATAGTCTTGCGTGGTCAGCATCGCGCCGATCGGGAAGCCGCCGCCCAGCGCTTTAGCGGTCGTCAGGATATCGGGCGTAACGCCATAATGCATATATGCATACAGTTCGCCGGTACGTCCGACGCCCGTCTGCACCTCATCAAAAATCAGTAACGCCTGATGCCGGTCGCACAATTCACGCAGCCCCTGCAAAAAAGCTTTCGTGGCGGGGATCACGCCGCCCTCGCCCTGCACAGGCTCTACGATCACGGCGCAGGTATTGTCATCAATTAGCGCGCTGGCGGAGTTCAGATCGTTATAGGCTGCATGACGAATATCCGGCGGCAGCGGCGCAAAGTCCTGTGAATAGGTGGGTTGACCGCCAGCGCTGACGGTAAAGAGCGTGCGGCCATGGAACGCGTTTTTAAAGGCCACAATGCCGCTTTTATGATTGCCGACACGATCGTGGGCATATTTGCGCGCCAGTTTTAATGCTGCTTCATTTGCTTCAGCGCCTGAATTACAAAAGAAAACGCGTTCGGCGAAGGTCGCGTCGATCAGTTTTTTCGCCAGTCTCAGCGCCGGTTCATTGGTGTAACCGTTCCCGGTATGCCAGAAGCGATTCGCCTGTTCATTTAACGCCTCGCGCAGCGCCGGATGCGCATGTCCCAAAGCGTTGACCGCGATCCCGCCAGCAAAATCAATGTACTCTTTCCCCTGCTGATCCCACAGGCGTGAGCCTTCTCCGCGTACAGGAATAAAAGGCGCGGGAACGTATACTGGCACCATCCATTCATCAAAGTTTTCACGCGTAACTGACAGAGACATAGCGACCTCTTTTGGTAAAAATAAAGTTATTTATATGTTAATTAATATGAGTGTTTGCGCTGTAAATGTAGATTGCAGTATTCGTGCCAGCCAGCGTTAACATTGCATAAACAGAAGTGATAAACGGTAAATCAATGGGTTACAGCGTAGCGATATTCACTTTTACTGCATGAAAAGTGAATATTTCCGCATAATCGGTGGCTAAAAAGAGGAAAAAGCGAAATATTATTCAGTTGCCAAATATAATTCTGGAATTGTGATCTTATACGAAATTTACTGGAAATTACCGCCCCGTTCTGGCGCATCTGCACGCAAACCGTGCCATTTTCGCGCTATAGAAAACACCATACGCTTCCATTGGCCGAATCTGACGATGAGTGGCAGTCACCCGGTAAAATTTCTGTTACCATCCCAACACGATTCACCTTGCAAAGTGGCAGTGACTATGAAATTTGTCTCTTTTAATATCAACGGCCTGCGCGCCCGTCCCCATCAGCTTGAAGCGATTGTCGAAAAACACCAGCCCGATGTGATCGGTCTACAGGAGACAAAAGTCCACGACGAAATGTTCCCGCTCGAAGAGGTCGCGAAGCTGGGCTATAACGTTTTCTATCATGGACAAAAAGGCCATTACGGCGTCGCGCTGCTAACAAAAGCCACGCCCATTTCCGTCAGACGCGGTTTCCCGGATGATGGCGAAGAGGCGCAACGCCGCATTATCATGGCGGAAATCCCCTCGCCGCTGGGTAATATTACCGTCATTAACGGCTATTTCCCGCAGGGGGAAAGCCGGGATCATCCGTTGAAGTTCCCCGCGAAAGCGCAGTTTTATCAGAACTTGCAAAACTATCTTGAAACGGAACTCAAGTGCGATAATCCGGTATTAATTATGGGCGACATGAATATCAGCCCGACCGATCTGGATATTGGCATCGGCGAAGAGAACCGCAAACGCTGGCTGCGTACCGGTAAATGCTCCTTCCTGCCGGAGGAGCGTGAATGGATGTCGCGGTTACTGAAGTGGGGATTAGTGGACACGTTCCGTCAGGCGAATCCGCAAACGATGGATAAATTTTCGTGGTTTGATTACCGCTCAAAAGGTTTCGTGGATAATCGCGGGCTGCGTATCGACCTCTTGCTGGCAAGCGCTCCGCTGGCGGAACGTTGCGCAGAAACCGGTATAGACTACGACATTCGCAGTATGGAAAAACCCTCCGACCATGCGCCGGTCTGGGCGACGTTTCGTGTTTGATTCCGCTTTCTGATTAACCGTAAGGCCGGGATAGCGCGACGCTTCCCGGCAGGAATAACGACCTTAACGACAATGATAAAAAAACTCGATGTTGTTGCCGCCATCATTGAACGCGACGGCAAAATTCTGCTGGCCCAGCGCCCAGCTCATGCGGATCAAGCCGGTTTATGGGAGTTTGCCGGTGGTAAAGTCGAACCCGGCGAAACCCAGCCGCAGGCGCTTATCCGCGAGCTACGCGAAGAGTTAGGGATTGACGCCACGCCCGGCGTCTATATCGCCAGCCATCAACGCGACGTGTCTGGCCGACGAATTCATTTGCACGCCTGGCATGTGCCTGCGTTTAACGGCCTGATACGTGCGCTGGAACATCAGGCATTAGCCTGGTGTACGCCGGAAGAGGCGCTGGAATACCCCCTCGCCCCGGCGGATATTCCGCTATTGCAGGCGTTTATGGCTTTACGCGACGCCAGACTAACGGATTCGTGCTGATGGTTTTTTCGTCACGCTGGCACTGGAGCAAGACGCCTTCCACTTTTATTACCGCGCCTTCGGAGTAATTCTGATCCTGGTAAACGCAGCACTGAATGCATGGCTGGGACGACTGACCGCGCGTGCTGAAAACTTCCGGCGGGACATTCACCTGAATATCAGGACGACTGTTCTGGTTTGCCAGCCCGACCATTGGCATTATCGCCATCACGGCGACCACGAGGCTTCGGCGCATAGGATTTCCTTATTTTTCTAAGTATATTCTCAGTATAACGGTAAGCCGCCGTGAAAACTTTAATCCTCTTTTGTCATCGCTTTTAGTTATGACCCTCGCCCCGTTATGAATTTACTTAGCAGCGTCATTTTTTTCTTGCTTACCGTCACATTGCTGATGGTATAGTCGAAAACTGCAAATACATATTCTGATAAAACGCAAATACAACCACATTAATATATAAGAGGTTTTTATATCTATGGATCAGACATGTTCTCTGGAATCGTTCCTCAACCATGTACAAAAGCGCGACCCGCATCAAACCGAGTTCGCGCAAGCCGTCCGTGAAGTCATGACCACCCTGTGGCCGTTTCTTGAACAAAACCCCCGTTACCGCCACATGTCTTTACTGGAACGTTTGGTTGAACCAGAGCGCGTAATTCAGTTTCGCGTAGTGTGGCTGGACGACAAAAACCAGGTGCAGGTAAATCGCGCCTGGCGCGTGCAGTTCAACTCTGCTATCGGCCCCTATAAAGGCGGTATGCGCTTCCATCCTTCGGTAAACCTTTCCATCCTTAAGTTCCTCGGCTTTGAGCAAACCTTTAAAAATGCCCTCACCACGTTGCCGATGGGCGGCGGTAAAGGCGGCAGCGATTTTGATCCGAAAGGGAAAAGCGAAGGCGAAGTGATGCGTTTCTGCCAGGCGCTGATGACTGAACTGTATCGTCATTTAGGGCCGGATACCGACGTGCCTGCCGGGGATATCGGCGTGGGCGGGCGCGAAGTGGGCTTTATGGCGGGAATGATGCGCAAGCTTTCCAATAACAGCGCCTGCGTCTTCACCGGCAAAGGGCTTTCCTTCGGCGGCAGTCTGATTCGCCCGGAGGCAACGGGTTATGGCCTGGTCTACTTCACCGAAGCGATGCTTAAACGTCATGGTCTCGGTTTCGAAGGGATGCGCGTCGCCGTGTCCGGCTCCGGCAACGTAGCGCAATACGCCATTGAGAAAGCGATGGCCTTTGGCGCGCGCGTGGTTACCGCGTCGGATTCGAGCGGGACAGTGGTTGATGAAAGTGGCTTCACGCCAGAGAAGCTGGCGCGTCTGTGTGAAATTAAAGCCAGCCGTGACGGTCGCGTCGCTGACTACGCCCGTGAGTTTGGCTTAACCTATCTGGAAGGCCAGCAGCCCTGGAGCGTACCGGTGGATATCGCCCTGCCATGCGCGACGCAGAACGAACTGGACGTTGACGCCGCGCGCGTACTGATTGCCAATGGCGTAAAAGCCGTGGCGGAAGGGGCAAATATGCCAACCACGATTGAAGCGACCGATCTCTTCCTTGAAGCGGGCGTACTGTTTGCGCCGGGTAAAGCCGCCAACGCGGGCGGCGTGGCGACATCAGGGCTGGAAATGGCGCAGAACGCCGCGCGGTTGAGCTGGAAAGCCGAGAAAGTGGATGCCCGTCTGCATCACATTATGCTGGATATCCACCACGCCTGTGTCGAGTACGGCGGCGATAATAAGCATACCAACTACGTTCAGGGCGCCAACATCGCCGGTTTCGTGAAAGTCGCCGACGCCATGCTGGCGCAGGGCGTCATTTAATCCCGTCGTCAGGCCAGATGGCTTTACGCTTATTCGGTCTGACGGCCTGTCTCCTCAGCAGGCGGGCTTTTTTTGCCCGCTCGCTTACGCGGCGCGCTCTTTTTCTTGTCTCCACCGCCTGGCGCGACTATCCCTCTGAAGCGCTTCACCGGCGTGCGCTTAGCCTGATCGATCAGCTGATATAACGTGCCGACCAGCGGTTGCATAAAATCCTGGTAACGGCACTGCTTTTCGCTGATTTGCGTCAAAACAGATTCCCAGTGCGCGGTCATATCTGGACGGGCCGCCATTTCCGGCAGCGAATGTATTAACGCTTTGCCAGCATCGGTAGAATGAATGTAGCGCCCTTTTTTGGTCAGAAAGCTACGTTTGAACAGCAGCTCAATAATCCCGGCGCGCGTGGCTTCCGTCCCCAGCCCATCGGTCGCGCGCAGGATCTTTTTCAGATCTTTATCCTGCACGAAGCGGGCAATTCCGGTCATCGCGGAAAGCAATGTCGCATCGGTGAAATGACGCGGCGGCTGGGTTTGGCGCTCGACCACTTCCCCCTTTTCACACAGCAACTCATCACCTTTGGCGACAACCGGCAGCGGCGTACCGTCGTTTTCCTCGTCGCGCTCTTTACTGCCCAGTAACGTCCGCCAACCGGCCTCCGCCAGAAAACGCGCTTTGGCGACAAATTTTCCTTTGGCGATTTCCAGTTCAATAACGCATTTACGAAACACCGCGTCCGGGCAGAACTGCATCAGATACTGACGCGCAATCAGGGTGTACACTTTCGCTTCGTTTTCCGTCAGATGGACAGAAGAACTGCGCGCCGTCGGGATAATCGCGTGGTGCGCATCCACTTTTTTGTCATCCCAGCAGCGATTGCGCGTATCAGGATTAACCACAGGCTGCGGCAGTAAATCCGGGGCGTGGACGCTAATCGCGTTCATGACCGCCTGCCGTCCGGCAAAGTGTTCTTCCGGCAGATAACGGCAGTCGGAACGCGGATAGGTAATCAGTTTGTGGGTTTCATAGAGCTTCTGACAAATATCAAGCACGTTTTGCGCGCTCAGGCCAAAGCGTTTGGCGGCTTCAATCTGTAGCGTCGAGAGCGAAAACGGCAGCGGCGCGGATTCTGATTCCCGTTTATCATTATAACTGGTTACCAGCGCGGGCTGACCGTTGATTCGGTTCACCACATGCTCCGCCAGCGGACGATGAAGCAAGCGCCCCTCTTCATCCTGATAAGGTTCGCACGCCTCGCTCGGCTGCCAGATAGCGGTAAAACGCTCGTCGGCAGGCGTAACGATGTGCGCCTTCACTTCAAAGAAGTCTTTGGCGACGAAGTTCTCAATCTCTTCGTCTCGCCGCACCACCAGCCCCAGTACCGGCGTCTGTACGCGTCCCACGGATAACACACCCTGATAGCCGGCATTACGGCCCAGGATCGTGTAAGCGCGGGTCATATTAATGCCATACAGCCAGTCCGCTCGCGCTCGCGCCAGCGCGGAGACGCACAGCGGCACGAAGTCGCTGTTCGCCCGCAGCCTGTCAATAGCACGCTCGACCGCCTGCGGGTTAAGGTCGTTTATCAGACAACGCCGTACCTGCTGGCGCTTTTCGGCAGGAAGCTGGAGATAATCCAGCACTTCATCAACCAGAAGCTGTCCTTCGCGATCCGGGTCGCCGGCGTGAATAATTTCACCGGCTTGATACAAAAAGCGCTTAATCACATTGAGCTGTTTGGTGACGGAAGGACGAGGCTGAAGCTGCCATTTTTCCGGCACGATAGGCAGGTCAGCCAGATTCCAGCGCGCATAACGGCTGTCATACGCATCCGGCTGCGCCTGTTCCAGCAAATGACCAATACACCAGGTGACGACCTGCCCGTTTCCGCACTCAATAAAACCATCGCCTTTACGGTGCGGTTTTGGCAGCACATCCGCAATGGCGCGCCCCAGACTCGGTTTTTCGGCAATAAACAACCGCATCAGGTTAACGAATCTCAACCATAGCGCGACCGCCGCGGGCCTCGACCAGTTCGCCAATCGCGGTCAGATCGATACCAAATTCCGCCGCGGTGGCTTTAACATCGTCTTCGGCGTCCGGCGTTACCGCCAACAACAGACCGCCTGACGTTTGCGGATCGCACAGCAGGCTACGAACTTCACGCGACATGTCGCCCATCAGATGACCATAGCTGGCGAAGTTGCGCTCTGTGCCGCCCGGTACGGCGCCCAGGGCAATATACTCTTCCACACCCGGCAGTTTAGGGATGTCCTGATAGCAAAGCAGCGCCTGCACGCCTGCGCCCTGGCACATCTCGCTCAGGTGCCCCAGCAGGCCAAAACCGGTAACGTCAGTCATGGCTTTTACGCCATCGATATTGGCAAACGCCGCGCCAGCAACGTTCATCCGACACATGACTTCCGTCGCCAGCCCCTGATGTTCAGGTTTAAGCAGCGATTTTTTCTCGGCGGTGGTCAACACGCCAATCCCCAACGGTTTGGTCAGAAAGAGTTTGCATCCCGCCTGCGCGGTACTGTTTTTCTTCACCCGTTCGGTCGGCACTACGCCTGTGACCGCGAGACCAAAGATCGGCTCCGGGGCGTCAATAGAGTGTCCGCCCGCCAGCGCGATACCGGCCTGACGGCAGGCAAAGCGCCCCCCCTCGGTCACTTCACGCGCAATATCGGGCGACAGGGTATTAATCGGCCAGCCAAGGATCGCGATCGCCATAATCGGTTTGCCGCCCATCGCAAAAATATCGCTGATGGCGTTTGTTGCCGCAATGCGGCCAAAATCGAACGGGTTGTCGACTATCGGCATAAAGAAGTCGGTGGTGCTGATAATACTGGTGCCATTACCCAGATCGTAAACCGCCGCATCATCGCGGGTTTCATTACCCACCAGCAGGTTCGGGTCGACGAACTTCGCCTGCTCGCTATGCAGGATAGTCTCCAGCACTTTAGGGGAAATTTTACAACCGCAACCAGCGCCGTGGCTGTATTGCGTTAAACGAATGGCTTGCTCGCTCATGGACATCTCCTGTCATTGCATTCGCGCTATGGTAGCGCTCATTCCCTGATGTGGTAAGTATCACTGTCTGAATTACCGCGCCTTTGCTCAGAATCCAGACAGTTTTATCCCTCAGCGTCAGAAATAACGCACAAACGGCGTGGGGTCGGGGGTACTGATCGTCGTTGACGCTTTGAGCTGCGGCGTGCCGAGATAGAGAAAACCAACAATTTTATCCTGAGGGCGGCACTCAAAGGCTTCCCGCACGATAGCGCTCTCCGTTAATGCGCCGCTACGCCAGATACCATTAAACCCTTGCGCAATCGCCGCCATTTGCATCGCCATCACCGCGCATCCGGCAGACATCTCCTGTTCCCACACCGGAACCTTATGGTTTTCTTCGCATTTCGCCACCACGGTAATGATCAGCGGCGCACGAAACGGCGCGTTACGCGCTTTTTCGTTCGCTTTCTCATCGCCCCCGGCAGCGACAGCGCCTTGTTCAAGCACGGCGCTGAAGCGGTCGCGCCCCTCTCCTTCAATCACAAAAAAACGCCACGGCTGTAGAGATTTATGATCGGGAACACGCATTCCCGCCCGCAGAATGTTCTGTAATTGCTCTCCGACAGGCGCCGGTTCTGCGAGACGAGAGGCGCTACGACGGTTGATCAGCAGTTCTAGTGCATCCATTTGATTAACTCCAGCAATGATATTTATTCACAAAATTAACACGGGAGCGGATTTTGTTACAGCGCAGGCAGTGATTCCTGCTGACAACTGCCTGATGGGTCATTACGATAGCCACATCTTAATGCTTTATCCTCACCAAGGTATAAGCGTTGTTACTCAGATAGGGAGAATACATGCGAACCCTGTGGCGATTTATTGCCGGATTTTTTAAATGGACGTGGCGAGTGTTGAACTTCGTCCGTGAAATGGTACTCAACCTGTTCTTTATTTTTCTGGTCCTGGTGGGCGTTGGGATCTGGATGCAGATCGGTAACGGCAGCAACAGTGAGCAAACCGCGCGCGGCGCTCTGCTGCTGGATATTTCCGGCGTCATTGTGGATAAACCGTCCACCAATCACCGTCTGGGCGCGCTGGGTCGCCAGTTATTTGGCGCCAGCTCCGACCGTCTGCAGGAAAACTCCCTGTTTGACATCGTCAACGCTATTCGTCAGGCGAAAGATGACCGTAACATCACTGGTATCGTTCTGGATCTGAAAAACTTCACCGGCGCCGATCAGCCGTCAATGCGCTATATCGGTAAAGCGCTGCGCGAATTCCGCGACAGCGGCAAACCGATTTTTGCCGTGGGTGAAAACTACAGCCAGGGTCAGTATTACCTCGCCAGTTTCGCCAATAAAATTTGGCTTTCCCCACAGGGTCAGGTAGATCTTCACGGCTTCGCTACGAATGGCCTGTACTACAAAACGCTGCTGGATAAACTGAAAGTCTCTACCCACGTTTTCCGGGTCGGCACCTATAAATCCGCCGTCGAGCCGTTTATCCGCGACGATATGTCGCCCGCCGCCCGCGAGGCCGACAGCCGCTGGATAGGCGAACTGTGGCAGAACTACCTGCATACCGTTTCCGCCAATCGCCAGATTTCGCCGCAACAACTCTTCCCCGGCGCCCAGGCTATTATCGACGGGTTAACCAGCGTGGGCGGTGACACCGCCAAATATGCGCTCGACCATAAACTGGTGGACGCCCTCGCCTCCAGCGCAGATGTTGAAAAAGCGCTGACGAAGCAGTTTGGCTGGAGCAAAACTGAAAATAACTATCGCGCGATCAGCTATTACGATTATTCGCTGAAAACGCCTGCGGATACCGGCGGTACTATTGCGGTTATTTTCGCCAATGGCGCGATTATGGATGGCGAAGAAACGCCAGGGAATGTCGGCGGCGACACTACGGCATCGCAGATCCGCGACGCACGCCTTGATCCTAAAGTGAAAGCGATTGTGCTGCGCGTCAATAGCCCAGGCGGGAGCGTCAACGCCTCCGAAGTTATCCGCGCCGAACTGGCGGCGGCAAAAGCGGCCGGCAAACCGGTGGTGGTCTCAATGGGCGGCATGGCGGCCTCCGGCGGTTACTGGATCTCTACGCCGGCAAACTATATCGTGGCCAGCCCCAGCACGCTGACGGGTTCAATTGGCATCTTCGGCGTCATCAATACGGTAGAAAACAGCCTGTCGTCGATTGGTGTACACAGCGACGGCGTTTCCACCTCGCCGCTGGCGGATATTTCGATGACCAAAGCGCTGTCACCGGAAGTGCAGCAGATGATGCAACTCAGTATTGAGTACGGCTACAAACGCTTTATCACGCTGGTGGCAGACGCGCGTAAGCGTACGCCGGAGCAGATTGATAAAATCGCACAAGGCCATGTCTGGACCGGAGAAGACGCGAAAGCCAATGGTCTGGTGGACAGTCTCGGCGACTTTGACGACGCCGTCGCCAAAGCGGCGGAGCTGGCGAAACTGAAACAGTGGCATCTTGATTACTATCAGGACGAACCGACGGTCCTTGATATGGTCATGGACAGTATGACCGGATCAGTACGCGCCATGCTGCCGGAGGCCATTCAGGCGATGCTCCCGGCGCCGCTCGTTTCCGCCGCCAACACGGTGAAGGCCGAGGGGGATAAACTGGCGGCATTTAACGATCCGCAAAACCGTTATGCGTTCTGTTTGACTTGCGCGAACGTTCGCTAATGCTTCATCAATAGCCATACCGGATGGCGGCGTCTGCTCATAGCCGCCATCCGATAATCATTAATACGTCCTTCGCGACACGACTGAACATTATCATGCAAAAGAAATCAATTTACGTTGCCTATACCGGCGGTACTATCGGTATGCAGCGCTCAGATAAAGGGTATATCCCGGTGTCCGGGCACCTTCAGCGCCAGCTGGCGCTGATGCCGGAATTCCACCGCCCGGAGATGCCGGATTTTACCATCCATGAATATGCCCCGCTGATGGATTCATCAGATATGACGCCGGAAGACTGGCAGCATATCGCTGCAGATATCAAAGCGCACTACGATGAGTATGACGGTTTTGTTATTCTGCACGGCACCGACACGATGGCGTTTACCGCATCGGCGCTCTCTTTCATGCTGGAAAATCTGGGTAAACCAGTTATTGTGACAGGGTCACAAATTCCGCTGGCTGAGCTGCGCTCCGACGGGCAAATTAATTTGCTGAATGCGCTTTATGTCGCCGCCAACTATCCTGTTAATGAAGTAACGCTGTTTTTTAATAATCGTCTGTTCCGCGGCAATCGCACAACCAAAGCCCATGCGGATGGTTTTGACGCTTTTGCCTCTCCTAATCTGCCGCCCTTGCTGGAAGCAGGAATTCACATTCGCCGTTTAAATACGCCTCCCGCGCCCTACGGTTCTGGTGAATTAATCGTTCACCCTATTACGCCGCAGCCGATAGGCGTAGTGACGATTTATCCGGGGATTTCCGCCGAGGTAGTACGTAACTTTCTGCGTCAGCCGGTAAAAGCGCTGATTCTGCGCTCTTATGGCGTAGGCAACGCGCCGCAAAATAAAGCGTTTTTACAGGAGCTGAAAGAGGCCAGTTCGCGCGGCATCGTGGTGGTTAACCTGACGCAATGCATGTCAGGGCGAGTCAATATGGGCGGGTACGCTACCGGTAATGCACTGGCGCACGCTGGCGTGATTGGCGGTGCCGATATGACCGTCGAAGCCACCTTAACCAAACTGCATTATTTGTTAAGCCAGGGTCTGGACACTCAGGCGATTCGTAGCGCGATGGCGCAAAACTTGCGTGGTGAATTGACGCCGGATGATTAAAAAATCCCGACGACAAGGAGAAGATAATGACAAACCGGGCCTTATTACTGGTCGACTTGCAAAATGACTTTTGCGCCGGCGGCGCGCTGGCTGTAGCGGAAGGCGACAGCACCATCGACATCGCCAACGCTCTTATTGACTGGTGCCAGCCCCGGCAGATTCCGGTGCTGGCCAGCCAGGACTGGCATCCCGCGCAGCATGGCAGCTTCGCCAGCCAGCATCAGGCGGAACCCTATAGTCAGGGAAAGCTGGACGGGCTGCCGCAAACGCTCTGGCCGGATCACTGCGTTCAACATACCGACGGCGCGGCGTTACATCCCCTGCTTAACCAACATGCGATTGACGCCTGCATCTATAAGGGTGAAAACCCGCTGATTGATAGCTACAGCGCGTTTTTTGACAACGAACATCGGCAGAAAACTACCCTTGATACCTGGCTTCGCGAGCATGACGTTACCGAGCTTATCGTGATGGGGTTGGCGACCGATTACTGCGTAAAATTTACGGTGCTGGATGCGCTAGAGTTGGGCTATGCCGTTAACGTTATCACCGATGGCTGTCGCGGCGTGAATATTCACCCGCAGGATAGCGCACACGCGTTTATGGAGATGGCGGCGGCAGGCGCGACGCTGTATACGCTGGCAGACTGGGAAGAGACGCAGGGCCAGGCTGTCGCCAGGTAGCGGAGCAGGTATCGTATCCGGTCAATACATCACGCAACGGTGAGACCATTGCATAGATCTTTGGGCCGGATACGTCACGTCAGCGCCGCTACCAGGCAAAGCTCAACGCAGGCTGGAGAGCGCTTTTAACGAAACTCTTCTCGTTTCAATGCCAAAACAAAATAATATCAGCGCGCACGCCGCCAGCAGCATACCCAGCACAACAAAAACGGTGACAGATCCATAGCGGGTCAATAAAACCGCCACGCCGTAGGGGGTAAAGACAGCGACGATCCGCCCTACCGCATTCACAAAACCCGATCCACGTAGTCTAAGGTGCGTAGGCCATAATTCGGGAACGTAAACCGCCGAGGCGAAGCAGACGTACATATACAGAAAGGAAATCATGACTAGTCCATAAACCAGAATGGCCCATTCCTCAGTCTGTATTGAGTAAAAATATCCTACTACCGCAATAACGATAAGCAACAGCGAACCAAATAACCGTCTGGGGAAATGATCAATAATGAGCGCGGCGATAAATATGCCCACCGGCGCGCCAATCATAATGATGGCGGTCATGAAAATGGATTTTGTAACATCAATTCCTGAATTAACAAAAATTGTCGGGATCCATACCGTAATGGTATAAAGCGAAATGTTCATCGCAATCAATACAGTGATCGCCACTAACGTGCGCCGCAACATTTGCCCTTTGAATAAGAGCCAGAATGTACCGTTTTCAAAGCGCGATTCCATGGATTTATTGCTTTCCTGATGCGGCGGCAAAATAATACTTTTTTCTTTTTCTATTTGCGATTCAATCATGAGAAGCTGTTGTTCAGCCTCGCGTTGCCGCCCTTTACCTGCTAACCACCTGGGCGATTCGATAAAGTACTTTCCTGAAAGAGACCACGCCAGCAGCATCCCTATCCCGCCAAGAAGAAACATCATCCGCCAGCTTAAAAACGCAATGACCACTACGCCAATCCCCGCAGACAGCATCGGTGACCAGTTCCCTACAAAAGAGAGACGCGCGGACCATTTTCCTCGTACAACGGGAGGGATAAACTCGGTAAAAGAAGCATATCCAACCATAATCAATGCCCCCATGCCTGTCCCCATCAGACAACGAAAGAAAATCAGCCAGTACATATTGGGAACAAATGCGGCAGCCGTTGCGGAGATGCCCACAAGCAACAAATTAATGCGAAACGCTTTTCGACGCCCCAGGTAATCCCCAATAAAACCGCCGGTAAGCGAACCAATAAAATAGCCAAGCATCAGTGCCGATGTGAACGCGGCATTAAGATAATTATTCGACCAACCATTGTTTATCAATTTGGCCAGAACCACATTTCCTGAATAACTCAAAAACCCCGTTAATAGCAGGCCAAAACTAATTATTCCAAAAATACGAAAATGAAACCGGGATAAAGGTAAGCGGTCTAGTCTGGCGCCGATATGATCATTGTCTTCCATCTGGATGGCCTCTAACGCAGCAAAATAATAAATTATTGTCTCGCGGCAAAGGGGTATTTGCCGCACTTGCTATCATCTGCCGTTTTTTTTGGCATAGTCCAGGCGAAAACAATCCAGTCAAGGATAATCTATCGATTAATAGACAAGCTGGATATTATTTTTATCGCAAAATGCGATCCATTCATCACCTGGCGTTTTATTCGTTATCAGGTAATGGATATGACTAAAATCAACCAACCGCACGAACGCTTTACGATCAAATTTTGAGTGGTCCACCAATAACGCCACCTCTGTGGCCTGGCGAATCATCGTTTTTTTGATTTCAGCTTCCGCCTCGTTAGAATCAAGCGCCCCGCTCGCCATATCCAGCCCTTTACAACTCATTACCATAATATCAACATGATAACGGCTGATTATTTCTTTAGTGATACGCCCCTGCAGCGATAGCGTATTTTTATTTAACTCACCGCCCGTAGAAACAAGATTAATGTCCGATTGCGCCAGTTCATGGAAAGCTTCCGCTGAATTAGTTAACAAAGTAAGATCATTTCGGTCTTTCAGAAGTTTTAGCAATTCCATTACCGTACTGCTGGAATCGGCGGCCATCGTTGTTTTGTTTTTAATAAACGGAAGCGTATTACGGGCTATAATTTGCTTCTCTTCATAGAACGATTTTGCACGCTTATAAAAATGGATATTGTCAGCCAGCACTGCCGAATTTAATACCGCACCGCCATAAGTTCGAGTCAAAAAGCCTTCATCTTCGAGTTTTTCCAGATCGCGTCGAATTGTCTCTTCGGTTACCTGAAAAATTGAACTCAAGTTAGAGACTGTTACTTTTTTATCATTAGCGACCATCTGTTTGATCGCCTGAATCCTGTCTTTCGCCGCCACGATTACACCTCTGTTTTCGACGTCATGATAAACGTTGAGTATCTCACAGACTATGTTTACTTTCAAAATAAGCCGTTTGAATAACAGATTTTATCTGCATTTCGCCAAAAAAGAGGTGTAATGTATTGCTTATGGATTGTCCAGTGCTTCCGCCATTTGTCTCATCAATAACGCATCGTCATCTGTTAAGGTGATGGACAGCGCAGCGACATTCTCTCGTACCTGCTCCGGCGACGTGGCGCCGCTCAGTATCGAAATCAGCTCGCTTTGTCGCAATATCCACGCCAGAGCCAACGTCGGGACAGCGCAATGGTATTTGTTGCACAATGGCTGCCACTGCTCCAGCATATCAATGACCCGCAACATATTCTCACGCTGGAACCAGAGTTTATTCGCTCGCGCCCCGCCGGGAACATAGTCACGGGTAATGGTGCCGGTTAACAATCCCTGCTCCAGTGGCGAATAAACCTGTACCACGATGCCGTGCTCGCGGCATAGCGGCAGCTGCTCCGTTTCCAGCGCCCGGTCAAGAATGCTGTATTTCGCCTGTATGATGTCCAGCTCGCCATGTTTAAGGTATTCGCGGATATGGCTGACATCTACATTGGCCGCCCCGATAGAACGGATTTTCCCCGCTGCTTTCAGCTCATTGAGCACGCCAACGGTTTCCGCAATCGGCGTAAAAAACGGCGGTACCGACTGCCAGTGGGTCATATAGATATCGATATAATCAATCCCTAGTCGCTGGAGACTGGCATCGACTTCTTTACGAATAGAGTCCGGAGAAAGATTTTTATAGAGCTGGCGATCGCCGACTTTATTGAACAGACTCCCTTCCCGCTCCCAGACGATCCCGCATTTGGTCTCCACCACCATCTCGTTACGCGGTAATTTTTTCAACGCCTGGCCGACAATCACTTCGCTATTACCAAAGTTATAGCCCGGCGCCGTATCAATCAGGTTAATACCGCAACGGTGCGCCTCAACGATAGTATCGATGCAGACCTGCATATCGAGGTTGCCATTCCATGCCGGGCCGCCGCCGATAGCCCAGGTGCCGAGTCCCATACGGGAAAGCGCTATATCTGTATTACCTAAAGGTATCATTTTCATCTGCCGCTATTACCCTTCGTATTCATTCAGGAGTTGTTCCACTAGCATTCTGTTTTTCACGCCCGTTGTGGCGCCCACGCTGAGTACCGATATCGCGGCCGTCGCATTGGCGAACCGTGCGCATTCACGCAGCGTTTTTCCCTCCAGCAGCGCGGCGATAAATCCCGATGCAAAATTATCGCCGGCGCCAATAGTGTCGATGGCGGTAATGCCTGACACCGCAGGCACCTCCATTTTTATATCGGTGCGTTTGATAAAGCAGCCTTTCTTGCCAGTTTTAATCACCACCGTTTTTACGCCACATTGCAAAAAACAATCGGCAATATCATCCAGCGTCTCTTTCCCGGTCAGTTTTTTGGCTTCATCAATATTAGGAAACAGATAATCGACAAAACTTAGCGCTTCGCGAATATCGCCCAGAGTTTCATTCAGCCGCGGTTTGATCATGTCAGCGCAGATAATCAGTTGATGCGCTTTCGCCTGCGTAAAAATAGCCGTTAATGCTTTGCCATCCAGCAGCGGGCTGTTAAAGATACTTGCCAGTGATAACAGCCTGACCTGAGAAAAACGGTCAAAATCGACATCGTTAATATTTAGCTTCCACAGGCTGCCGTTACGGTTAGTGACAAAGGTGCGCTCACCATCATCAGTCACCAGCCCAACATTAATTGAGGTATCAATATCAGCATCCTGCTTCAGGCTCTGAATATCGATATTCTCCTTCCGACAGTGGTCGAGAATAAAATATCCTGCCGCATCGTCGCCAACGCGACTCATTAGCGCAGTGCGATGCCCGAGACGCGAAATAATCGTGGCTTCATTAATCGCATCTCCCCCTGTGGTCATGGCAATTCGTTCTAATGGATACGAATCGACATCAAAGATATTTTTACTAACCGGTTGCAAAGGAATGTCGACAATGGCCGCCCCTATGCAAAGAACTTCGATTTCGTCCATATCATCATTCCGCTTTACCATCTGAACCAAACAGTTTGATTTTTTCCAGCGCGCGGGCTTTTACCGCTTTGCGTACTTCGCGTTCCAGATGCAGGAACGGCTGATCCTGATTCTCTTTTACCGCTACCATCGCAGCCTGACACAATTCGGTGTGGATATTGATTTTCGAGATGCCCAGCGAAATGGCTTTTTTGATATCCGCGTCGCTAATACCGGAAGCGCCGTGTAACACTAGCGGTACGGAAACTGCCTGGCGCACGCGCTCCACGACCTCAAAATTCAGTTTTGGTTCAGAGGTGTACACGCCATGCTGGTTGCCGATGGCGACCGCCAGCGAGTCACAACCGGTGCGCGCTACAAATTCCGCCGCCTGATCCGGGTCGGTATAGTGATACCCCGCCAACGCCTCTTCATACACCGTTTCGTTCCCTACGTGCCCTAACTCCGCCTCTACCGGAATACCCAGCGGATGAAAGAAATCAACGGCTTCTTTGGTCAGGCGAATATTTTCTTCAAAGTCAAAGGATGAAGCGTCACGCATCAGCGAGTTCATGCCGTGCGTCCAGGCATTATGGATAATGTCCATGCTACGTCCATGATCCCAGTGGGTAATTACCGGCACAGAGGCTTTTTTAGCCATGGAAACCATCATATGAGAGAAGTCTTCAAATGAAGTATTGCCCACAAATCCGGTACCAAAGGAGATAATAACCGGCGAATTTGCCTCTTCCGCCGCATCAATCACTCCCATCAACATTTCCGCATTCCACACGTTAAAGTGCGCAATCGCGTAATGTTTATTTTGTGCATCATTTTCCCAATATTTTATATCTGCCAACATCGCTGTTTCTCCCGTTTTTTATTAATCGCAAACTTTAATAACGCCTTTAATAATGTCGCGTTTGTTATTCACCGACTCTTCAAATGCACGTTGCACGTCTTTGTAATCGTAAATATGCGTCACCATTGATTTCACATCGAAACGCCCGGAGGAGATGGCATCAATAGTCACCGGATAGCGGTTGGCATAGCGGAATACCGTCTGGATGGAGACTTCACGGTTAATTTTGAGGAAATTAATCGCTGAATCTCCCGCGACAGTGCCGACAATCATGATCTTCCCGCCGCGCATGACCAGATACGGCGCTTGCTGAGTTGTGACGGCGGAACCGGCGGTTTCAAACACAATATCGGCGCCCATATCGTCGGTGAACTGCTGGCAGCGCGAGACAGTATCTTCTTTCGCCCCATTGATAACGGTTGTCGCTCCCAGTCGTTCAGCCATTGCCAGCCGTTTTTCCAGTACATCTACTACCGCGATATTGGTCGCCCCCAGACACTTACACGCTTGCAGGGTCATTAAACCAATGCAGCCCGCGCCGAGAATGACGATTTTCTTACCCGGTTTAACATCCGCCAGCATTGCCGCGTGCATTCCAACAGCAGCGGGTTCCACCAGCGCACCTTCCATAGTGTCCATATTGTCCGGAAGCTTGTACGTAAAACTTTCCGGATGGCACAGATAGTGAGTTAAGGCCCCGCGATAATTCGGCTGCGTCGCCATAAAATCAACATCCGGACAAATATTGTATTTTCCTTCCAGACAATAGCGGCAGTGGCCGCACGGCACGCCCGGCTCGATATTAACCCG
Organism: Salmonella sp. 2018103; assembly: GCF_026247685.1. NCBI lineage: Bacteria > Pseudomonadati > Pseudomonadota > Gammaproteobacteria > Enterobacterales > Enterobacteriaceae > Salmonella > Salmonella sp. 2018103. The sequence continues at coordinate 1,985,943 of NZ_CP111029.1, read as the reverse complement.
ATCGCCTGGCTTAAATTTGCTTACCCGCTTGCCGACCGCAATGACCGTTCCGGCACACTCATGACCGAGACCAATTTCCTGATTTGGATCCTTCGGCGGAATGAATGGCCCGGATTCAAAACCGTGAACATCTGAACCGCAAATACCGACATATTCCACTTTGATCAATACTTCGTTTTCTTTTGGTACTGGAATATCAGCCGCCATAATTGTCATGGTGCCAGGCGTTTTTAATATCGCTTTTGAATTTTTCATTTTTATTCCTTTATTTACTCGTGACCTTATCAATGCCCAGACTTTCGACCGAAACACCCCTGGTCTCGATTCCGATAGTCGCTATTGCAACAGCGACGATAATCGAGACAGCGCCCAGCAGGACGAAAACGCCCGTCACGCCATAACCGTTGAGTAATACCGCCACTGCATAGGGGGCAGCGATACCGCTGATTCTGCCGACAGCGTTCGCCAGGCCGGAACCGCGAAGTTTCGCTTCTGTTGGCCAGATCTCCGGCACATAGACCGCCGAGGCATAACAGACATACATATAGACAAAGGTAATCAGGAAAAAGCCAATTAAGGTGATAAGCAACATGCTGGTTTGCAGTGAATAAATATATCCCAGCACGGCAATCAGAATTAATAAACCGACACCCATGGTTTTGCGCGGAATTTTATCCATTACCAGCATAGCGATAAATATGCCAAACGGTGCGCCGAACATACTCATGGTATTTAAAACGATCGAATCTTTGAGGTTGATGCCCTGCGTCATAAAGATGGTGGGCAGCCAGTTAATTAACGTGTATTGCACAACGTTCATGGCAATCAGCACGCAGGAACCCAAAATAACGCGTTTCAGTAATACGCCAGTGAGCAACGCTGAATACGGTACGGAACGCGGCGGCTTGCCGCTGCTTTCAATAATAACCGGCGGCAGCGGTTTTCCTGTCTGACGTTCGACGCCTGCTTCAATGGCCTGCATGACCTTTTCGGCTTCCTGATAACGCCCGCGCGATTCCAGCCAGCGGGGAGATTCAGGGAAGTATCGCCAGGCAAGCACAGTAGCAATCAGCGACAGCACAGCCGGGATCAGTAACTGCACGCGCCAGTTCCATTCCGCGCTAATTAGCGGCGTCAGCCCCATTGCAATCAGGGAACACAATGGATATGACCAGTTGCCAATAAACGAAACACGACTCGACCAGGTTCCCCGATTTCTGCCCGGCATATATTCGGTAAAACCAGCAAACAGGGTGACCAGTAGTGCCCCTAATCCCACGCCCATCACAAAACGACAGGCGATCAGAAAGCTCATATTCGGTGAGAATGCGCCAACCACCATCGCGGCGATATGGATTGCCTCATAAAGAATAAAGGCGTTCCTGCGCCCGGTTTTATCGCCGATAATGCCGCCCACCAGCGCGCCGAGAAACATCCCCGCTGTGGTAATGGCGGAGAAGGTGGCTGTCGTGGAATTATCGGTCCAGCCTAACTCCTTGAGCTGGGCAAGAATTAATCCGCCGACGGCATTACTCCAGCAAACAAGCAGACCAAAGGCGACGACGGCAAACATTGATGAATGCCAGCGGCAATCCGGCAGGCGATCCAGCCGGGCGCCGCAGTGCGGTTTTGTTATCTGTTCCATGCGATAACGTTCCTTTAGCAGAAGGGTTATTCATCAAAGTCGTAGGTCATGATCACTTTAATGGCTGTCTTATCGACCATTGCGTCAAACCCTTCGCGCCACTGAGAAAGACCGATACGATGGGTGATCATCGGTTTTACTTTGATAGCGCCGCTGGCAAGCAGGCGAATCGCATTGCGCCAGGATGTGGAGTCATAGGCCATATGCCCAATGATGCTTTTGTTCCACGCAGTAATGTCGTTGATGGAGAAATCGAGCGGCTTAAATCCCATACCGACGCGAACCACTTCACCATTTGGCCGCAGCATGTCGATGGCCTGTTTAAGCGCAATGTTGGCACCGGAGCATTCGATCACCAGACCGAGGTTGTCTTTGCCGCAAATCTCCCGGCAGCGTGCGACGACATCTTCCGTGGAGCCGTTAACAAACGCCGTCGCGCCGAGTTCTTTGGCCACAGGGAAACGGACAGGAACATCCTCATCCAGGCCAACCACCACGATATTTACCGCCCCCATAATGCGGGCCATTTGGACCGAAAACAGACCTAACGGACCGGTGCCGATGACTACCACGTCCTGGCCGGGTAAAAATTTGGATTGCTGGGCGATAGATTTATAGGCGTTGCAGATAGGGTCCAGAACTGCGGCTTCCTCGTAATCCACGCCTTCCGGGATCTCCCACAGGGCATGGCGATGGATTTTCAGGATTTCTCCCGGAACCAGACAGTATTTGGAGAATCCACCGCCCCAGGTGTTGTTATCCAGCCCCAGATTCACTTTTTCTGTACAACACAGAAAATCGCCTTGTTCACAGGCTGGGCAAACGCCGCAAACGTGTCCGCTGTTGTCAGAAACCACGCGCTGGCCGACTTTCCAGTCTTTCACTTTTTCGCCCACCCGTGCGATACGTCCGGCGAATTCATGACCGCGAACGGAGTTAAATTCGTCGGATCCGCTATCAACGTTATAGTGCTTCATATCCGCGCCGCAGATCGCCGCTGCTTTGATTTCGATAATCACGTCTTCCGGACCGCATACCGGCTCCGGGACATCAATCATTTTGTAGCCGCCAAAGGCCTTGCCAAATCTCGCCAGTGCTTTCATTGCATCTTCCTTTGTGTTTGGTGTGCATCAATGCTCATCATACTTAACCATAAAATCTTTAAGGTCAACGATAAATCTTTAAAACACAGATAATGATCTGCATTTGCCAACCAAGATCACAAACTCAACGAAACAAACGGCGATAAAGCCAAAAAGATGGAAGCCGTATCGCGAAAGACGGCGTGAACGCCTGCGCAGGTTTCCATGGATGAAGACGCTAATCTGCTGCGGTTATTTTTTCGTCACTCCATTCTGTGGCGTGTTTCTGTTTTAGATGTCAAAGAGGATCGTTAAAGAAGCCCGCGCGGTGTTTATTAAATCGGCGCAGGAGATTGTCGACAAATATGGTCTCGATGGGATCGCTCTTGACTGGGAATATTCGGTTAACGTCGCATTTAAAAGCGCTTCGTCAGGTAATGAGCCCCAAAAGCGGGTCACCCTCGCCGTCGGCGCGAATGCGGAAAATCCGAAAAGCTGGCTGGACGTGAAAGCTATAGCCCCGTAGCTCGACTTTATCAATCTGATGACTTACGACATGGCCCTATGGCACGCAGTATTTCAACGCCAATCCGTATGACTCAAACGCCTGGCCTGCTGCTAACAGTAAAGTCTGCCGGGGGAAAACGCTGTTTGCCCTCTCTTATGAAAATCCGCGCCGGTGGCGATCAACGCGGACCAGATTAAAAAGCGCGGGCTGGCCGGCACAATGTTCCGGGAATAGGCCGCCGATGACAATAATCAGTTAGCGACACAGTTGGCGGACTCGCTGGACATTAAGCGTTAATGGGTAAAAATATGGCGGGCCTGTGCCTGACAGCAATGAGCAGGCCCGGTAAGCACAACGCATTGGCAATGAAACCACCGGATGGCGACTACCTCTTATCCGGCTCCCCGTTACTGCATTTTCAATGTCGCAATCGGCTTTGACGTAATACCGAAATCCGCTTTGAGCTGCTGCTTGCTTTTCATCACCATCTGACCGTGAGTATCGATCGTCATATGTTGCGCTTCGGTATTGTGCCGCGCCTGCCATAGCATCACCAGCTGTAGGCTGTTTTCTTTCTGTTCCGGCGTCAACGCCACGCCATCCGGCCATTTACCCAGCTCAACGGCGGTGGATAAACGTTGATACACTTCCGGCGTCATGCTGTTAATGATCTCATCAAGATTCATGATGTGTCCGCTCCTGTGGAATAATTTGCTGAATCGTTTTTTCAGCCTTTCAGTTGATCGCCGTTTTTCTCGTCAGAAAAGGCCAGCGAGGCCGAGTTAACGCAATAGCGCTCACCGGTTGGCTGCGGACCATCCGGGAAAACGTGTCCGAGATGCGCATCGCAGTTTCCGCAACGAATTTCGACACGCTGCATTCCATGAGAAAAATCGTCTATGTAACGAATCGCCTCTTCGCTGACAGGCTGGTAAAAGCTAGGCCAGCCGCAGCCTGAATCGTATTTGGTGTGGGAGTGAAAAAGCGGCGTATCACAGACCAGGCAGTGATAAACCCCATCGCGTTTATTATGTAGCAGGCGTCCGGTAAATGGCGGTTCTGTGCCACGATCCTGCGTCACATAGAATTGCATTTCGGACAATTTTTTCTTGAGTTCTTCTGCTGAAGGTTGGTTAGCCATTTGCTCACATCTCACTTTAAACGTGCTCACATTGCCTGACCGATTCTAACAAAACATTAACACCTCAGTACCAACTTTTGTTCTAAACTTGATCATTGCGAAATGGCGGCTCACGAATCGTGACTGATGTCACATTATTATCTCGGTTGCCCTTTAAAATTCGGGGCGGCGCCCCCATGTGGTTTCAAGCCGAAAGGAAGAGTGAGGCGAATCAGCCGCGCAAAGGTTGTGCAGAGGATTGATTTGTCGCAATGATTGACACGATTCCGCTTGACGCTGCGTAAGGTTTTTGTAATTTTACAGGCAACCTTTTATTCACTAACAAATAGCTGGTGGAATATATGACTATCAAAGTAGGTATCAACGGTTTTGGCCGTATCGGTCGCATTGTTTTCCGTGCTGCTCAGAAACGTTCTGACATCGAGATCGTTGCAATCAACGACCTGTTAGACGCAGAGTACATGGCATACATGCTGAAATATGACTCCACTCACGGCCGTTTCGACGGTACTGTTGAAGTGAAAGACGGTCATCTGATCGTTAACGGTAAAAAAATCCGTGTTACCGCTGAACGCGATCCGGCTAACCTGAAATGGGACGAAGTTGGTGTTGACGTAGTGGCTGAAGCTACCGGTATCTTCCTGACTGACGAAACCGCGCGTAAACACATCACCGCTGGCGCGAAAAAAGTGGTTCTGACGGGTCCGTCTAAAGACAACACTCCAATGTTTGTTAAAGGCGCTAACTTTGACAAATACGAAGGCCAGGACATCGTTTCCAACGCTTCCTGCACCACCAACTGCCTGGCGCCGCTGGCTAAAGTTATCAACGACAACTTCGGCATCATCGAAGGTCTGATGACTACTGTTCACGCGACTACCGCAACCCAGAAAACCGTTGACGGCCCGTCTCACAAAGACTGGCGCGGCGGCCGCGGCGCATCTCAGAACATCATCCCGTCCTCTACTGGCGCTGCTAAAGCGGTAGGTAAAGTACTGCCGGAACTGAATGGCAAACTGACTGGTATGGCGTTCCGCGTTCCGACTCCGAACGTATCCGTTGTTGACCTGACCGTTCGTCTGGAAAAAGCGGCTACCTACGAGCAGATCAAAGCTGCTGTTAAAGCTGCTGCCGAAGGCGAAATGAAAGGCGTTCTGGGTTACACCGAAGACGACGTTGTATCTACCGATTTCAACGGCGAAGTATGCACTTCCGTGTTCGATGCTAAAGCAGGCATCGCGCTGAACGACAACTTCGTGAAACTGGTCTCCTGGTACGATAACGAAACCGGTTACTCCAACAAAGTACTGGACCTGATTGCTCACATCTCCAAATAAGTTGAGATGACACAGTCATTGGTAAGAGCGACTCAGGTCGCTCTTTTTTTTGCTTAAAGATATACCCGTCATACTTCAAGTTGCAGGTGTGTTGGCTATGCTTTCTCACCCGAATCACTGACGGAAGTCGAACTTATCGGGATGAATCAGGGATGTCCATGTCCCTGGCCGGAGATGACCTACGGTTGTTCAAATTCGTTCCCGATGAATTTGTCGTTCACTTGCCGCGTTACTCGGCCTGCGGCCTCGCCTCTACGGGCCAGCGCAAGCACTGATCAAGGCACAAGCGCCTTGTCATGCAACTCGAATTATTTAGGGTTAAGAGGATTGCGTAATGATTAATAAAATTTTTGCCCTCCCGGTTATCGAACAGCTTACCCCTGTCCTTTCCCGTCGTCAGCTTGATGACCTGGATCTGATCGTCGTTGACCATCCGCAGGTTAAAGCCTCTTTTGCATTACAGGGCGCGCACCTTCTCTCCTGGAAACCCGTTGGCGAGGAAGAGGTATTGTGGCTCAGTAATAATACGCCTTTCAAAACCGGCGTGGCGCTACGCGGCGGCGTACCGATCTGCTGGCCCTGGTTTGGACCTGCGGCTCAACAAGGTCTGCCGTCACACGGCTTTGCGCGTAATCTACCGTGGGCGCTAAAAGCGCATAATGAAGATGATAATGGCGTAATGCTGACATTTGAGCTGCAAAGCAGTGAGGCCACCCGGAAATACTGGCCGCACGATTTCACGCTGCTGGCACGTTTTAAAGTGGGCAAAACCTGTGAAATTGAACTGGAAGCGCATGGCGAGTTTGCAACCACATCCGCGCTCCACAGCTATTTTAACGTTGGCGACATCGCCAACGTTAAGGTCAGCGGACTCGGCGATCGGTTTATTGATAAAGTTAACGACGCTAAAGAAGGTGTCCTGACCGACGGTATGCAAACCTTTCCGGACCGTACCGATCGCGTTTACCTCAATCCTGAAGCATGTAGCGTGATCCACGATGCGACATTAAACCGCACGATTGATGTGGTCCACCATCATCACCTTAACGTCGTAGGCTGGAACCCTGGCCCGGCGTTGTCCGTCAGCATGGGCGACATGCCGGATGACGGCTATAAAACGTTTGTCTGCGTTGAAACGGCTTATGCTACTGCGCCGCAACAAGCCACAGAAGAAAAACCCTCTCGTCTGGCGCAGACTATCTGCGTCGCTAAACGCTAAAAGTGAATGGATAACGGCGTTGCTATAGGATCTGAAAGGCGTCAGCCGCCATCAGGCATGACCTGCCGGATGGCGGCGCTTACACATTTTATCCGGCGTCACACCATATCCAACGCGGTTTTCCCTTTTGGCGCAGGCCAGGCGTTGTCCAGTAAGGCAAGTTCGTTTGCTGACAAGGCGATCTCAAGCGCCGCCGCATTTTGCTTCACGTGTTCTGTACTTCCGGCTTTCGGGATCGCCATCACGCTCGGATGCGCAATCACCCACGTCAGTAAGATTTGCGCCGCCGTAGCGTTATGCGCTTGCGCAATTTCATTCACCACCGGATGATTCAGTAAACCGCTACGTAATCGGCCAGCCTGCGCCAGCGGGCTATAGGCCATCACTGGCATTCGCTGTTGTTGACACCACGGCAATAAATCATACTCAATACCGCGTGACGCCAGATGATAGAGCACCTGATTTGTCGCGCATTGCTGTCCCCCTGGGATGCGCCACAGCGCCTGCATATCGTCATAATCAAGATTAGAGACTCCCCAACGGCGAATTTTCCCCTGCGCGATTAGCCGCTCCATACCTTCAACGGTCTCTTCGAATGAAAAGTTTCCGGCCCAGTGCAATAGATAGAGATCGAGATAATCTGTTTTCAGACGACGCAGGCTTTCCTCACAGGCGGCAACTATCTTCTGGCCGCCAGCGTTCCACGGGTACACTTTTGACACCAGAAATGCCTCATCGCGTCGCCCTGCCAGCGCCTCGCCCACGACCTTTTCCGCCCCGCCGTCGGCGTACATTTCCGCCGTATCAATAAGGCGTAACCCCAAATCCAGCCCCGCGCGCAGCGCCGAAACCTCGCGCTGACGTTGATCCGCGCGCTCGCCCATATACCATGTTCCCTGTCCAATGGCAGGAAGCGTCACCTGCCCGCAAAACGTTACGTTTTTCACTGATTTCATTTCCTTTTCAATGTCACACGACGGTAAAACAATACAGGACTCTTAGACCCTACGGTAATGTCCGGCATCATACCGCGCAAGGGAGCGGTTTTCTTGTCACTGACGAACGTCATCCGCAATCATGTCGACGATGCGGGTAATATGCGCGGCGGGTCGCTGATTCAGTAATAATTGACGCATCACATTCATATAGGGCGTCACATGTTGAAAGAACTCCAGATATCCTTTACAGAGATAATTTTGCCGTTCGCCGCCGTCCATGCAAATTCGATGTTTCGGACAACCGCCGTGACAGGCAAAGCGCCACGTACAGTTCTGGCAGCGTGAGGAAAGGTTTGCTTTAGCCGCGCCAAACTGCTGCTGAAAAGAAGAAGCCGCCATTTCTTCTAAAGTGTGTTGCTGCAGATTGCCCAGTTTATAGGCGGGAAAAACAAAATGGTCACAGCTAAACACGTCGCCATTCTGCTCCACCAGCAAACTTTGCCCGCAGGTCGACTGCATCGTACAAAGCGTGGCGGGCTCCCCCATCCAGACGCCAAGTAAGTTGTCAAAAAGCTGTACGAATATGCGTCCGACATCGTGACGTATCCATTGATCAAAAACATCGCACATAAAGGCCCCCCACCCTTCAGGTGTGACGGAAAAGGGCATCAGCGAAGGCGAATCCTCATTGTCAGATAACGTCAAAGAACGCTGCGCTTTTTGCGCGAGCGGCTCAACAATGGGAATAAATTGCAGGTGTTTACTTTCCAGTTCCTGCGTCAAAAAATGATAAATAGCGTTGCCATGACGGCATGACACATCATTCACGACAGTGAGCGTGTTGAACTCGACATCATTTGCCTGCAGAAGGCGGATAGCATTAACGACACGGGAAAAAGACGCCCGCCCTGACGGCGTTTTCCGGTAATTATCATGAACGACTTGCGGCCCATCAATCGATATACCAATCAGGAACTGGTGCTGCGCAAAGAAAGCCGCCCACTCTTCATTGATTAATACGCCATTGGTTTGCAGACTGTTGTAAATAGTTTTGCCGTTGGCATAGCGTTGCTGCAAGCGCACCACTTTTTGGTAAAAAGAAAGACCGCATAGCGTCGGCTCTCCCCCCTGCCAACAAAACGAGACCTCTGAGGATGGCGTATCATCAATTACCCGGCGGATATACGTCTCCAGCACATCGTCAGACATGACGCGCTGGCCCCGGGGTTTATCAAGATAGAAACAGTACTTGCAGGATAAGTTACACAGACTGCCGCTGGGCTTGGCTACGGTATTGAATACTATGCTCATTCGTCTTACTCGCTGTGAAGAATGGGTATAGCATAAGCGGGACGTGACAGGGCGATATCAGCCAGCATTGCAACAATTATTACGCTAATTGTTAGCGCAGTTGTAATCACCTGGATTTTTCATATAAAAGGCTAGTTTTTTAAATTGATGTAACAAAGTATAAATCACATAAGGCTGCGCCATACCCGGTCAACAGCGCATTTATGCAAGCCGCCATGTTCGCGTTTCAGTCAGCACAAAGCCTGCATAACGCAGGCTTTGTCATGGTTTTTCCGGCAAATTCAATCAATCAGAATCTATAGGTCACGCCAGTAGAAAGGATACCGGTCCAGGATTTATCCACCATCGGGCTGTCGGTAATTTCATCCGACAGGCGGGTGTAGCGCGCAGTACCATATACGCTCCAGTTACCGGCGAAATTATAGTTAGCGCTCAGTTCAAGATACGGGTTCCAGCTATCGTTCGGGTTATAGCCGCGCAGGCCGCTACGCGAAGATTCTTTACGTGATACGCCGTAATAGTAATCGTTCTGGTTCTCGCTATTCCATTCAACCCCGATACCTGGCGTTAAGGTCAGCCCGCCATTGGTATACCGATAAAGCCAGGCCAGATCCCAGACAATACCGTTACTGTTATCCAACGTATCCCCTGCCAGTGAGGTACGCAGGAATCCATATTGGGTGTGATGCGCGTAAGAAACGCCCGCCATCATAGTACTTTTACGCCTGTCCAGACGACGCAACTGATGGTCATCGCTGTCGCCCGGTTTGAAGTACATCGGGGACCAGTATGCCATGATTGACAACTTATCGGCATTGTCATTCCACAAGTAGTAGCCGCCGCCCAGACCACGGAACCAGAAGTTTTCGCTTTCATAAGCGATGACCGGTATCGGATAAACATCGCTATCGTAATCTTTATAAGGGTGTTCAACCACACCAACGCCTGCGCCCAACGTCAGGTTGCTTTCAGCGTGCGCGACGCTGGCGGATGTTGCAATAAACACGCCAAGAGCCAGAAGTTTAAGTTTGGTCACAATCCATAATTCCTTATTTAAATGTTCTGCGGCAAAAGTGTAACCGCCAATACCTGTAAGCCCAACTATTTTACACAATGTAACCGTTTAATATCACCATCACCGATTATTTTCAGATGATCGGTTGATGATCGTTATGTGACCGGGAACGCTTTTTCTGATATCCACCAGCCTTTTCTACCTGATGAGTTATTGATATGTCATCGAAATCCACTGACGCGTACAGGCAAGTTTTGCAAATGCCATCTACGCTTAATGTTAAGAAGGTGTATCACCGGACACGTTGATCTTCTGGCCAATAAAATGGCATGAGAGTTGCTTTTTTTTCCTTAGCAGAGACGGCGTTCAGTCTACCTCTTCCGGGAGCCTCTACTATTCATATGAACGGCTCTTAACATGTGCGAAAAAACGAAAGGATGGCATATCATGAATATATTCGATCACTATCGCCAGCGTTACGAAGCTGCCAAGGACGAAGAGTTCACACTGCAGGATTTTCTTACCATTTGTCGGCAAGATCGCAGTGCTTATGCCAACGCGGCAGAGCGGCTATTAATGGCTATCGGCGAGCCTAATATGGTCGACACTGCCCAGGAACCCCGACTTTCCCGACTCTTCTCCAACCGGGTTATTGCTCGCTATCCTGCGTTTGAAGAGTTTTACGGCATGGAAGACGCGATTGAACAGATTGTCTCTTATCTGAAACATGCGGCGCAAGGGCTGGAAGAGAAGAAACAAATTCTCTATTTGCTGGGACCTGTGGGGGGTGGCAAATCATCGCTCGCTGAACGGCTGAAATCGCTAATGCAGCGCGTGCCAATTTATGTTTTAAGCGCCAACGGCGAGCGTAGCCCGGTCAACGATCATCCGTTATGCCTGTTTAATCCGCAGGAAGACGCGCAGATTCTGGAAAAAGAGTACGGTATTCCGCGCCGCTATCTCGGTACGATTATGTCCCCGTGGGCGGCCAAACGCCTGCATGAGTTTGGCGGCGATATTACTAAATTCCGCGTGGTGAAAGTCTGGCCCTCCATTCTGGAGCAGATTGCCATCGCCAAAACGGAACCCGGCGATGAAAACAACCAGGATATTTCGGCGCTGGTCGGCAAGGTGGATATTCGTAAACTCGAACACCACGCCCAGAACGATCCGGATGCGTATGGTTACTCTGGCGCGCTGTGCCGCGCTAACCAGGGGATCATGGAGTTCGTCGAGATGTTTAAAGCGCCTATTAAGGTGCTGCACCCCTTGCTGACCGCAACTCAGGAAGGTAACTACAATGGTACGGAAGGTATTTCCGCCCTGCCCTTTAATGGCATCATACTTGCCCACTCAAACGAATCTGAATGGGTGACTTTCCGTAACAATAAAAATAACGAAGCGTTCCTTGACCGTGTCTATATTGTGAAGGTGCCTTATTGCCTGCGAATCTCCGAAGAGATCAAAATCTACGAGAAACTACTTAATCATAGCGAGCTGGCTCATGCGCCTTGCGCGCCGGGCACGTTGGAAACGCTTTCGCGTTTCTCAATTCTTTCTCGCCTGAAAGAGCCGGAAAATTCCAGTATTTACTCGAAAATGCGCGTTTATGATGGTGAAAGCCTGAAAGATACCGACCCCAAAGCCAAATCGTACCAGGAGTATCGCGACTACGCGGGCGTGGATGAAGGGATGAACGGTCTCTCCACCCGATTCGCCTTTAAGATCCTCTCCCGCGTATTCAACTTCGACCATGCGGAAGTGGCGGCAAACCCGGTACATCTGTTCTACGTTCTGGAACAACAAATCGAGCGTGAGCAGTTCCCGCAGGAGCAGGCTGAACGTTATCTGGAGTTCCTGAAAGGCTATCTGATCCCGAAATACGCCGAATTTATCGGCAAGGAGATCCAGACGGCCTATCTCGAATCTTACTCTGAGTACGGGCAAAACATTTTTGATCGTTACGTGACTTATGCGGATTTCTGGATTCAGGATCAGGAGTATCGCGACCCGGATACCGGTCAACTGTTCGATCGCGAGTCGCTGAACGCCGAACTGGAAAAAATTGAAAAACCAGCGGGTATCAGTAACCCGAAAGATTTCCGTAATGAGATAGTAAACTTTGTCCTGCGCGCCAGAGCCAACAATAGCGGCCGTAATCCAAACTGGACCAGTTACGAGAAGCTGCGCACGGTGATTGAGAAAAAAATGTTCTCTAATACTGAAGAGCTGTTGCCGGTCATTTCTTTTAACGCCAAAACGTCGACTGACGAGCAGAAAAAGCATGACGACTTTGTCGATCGGATGATGGAGAAAGGGTATACCCGTAAGCAGGTTCGTTTGTTGTGCGAGTGGTACCTGCGCGTGCGTAAATCGTCGTGATGTTAATGCCCGGTGGCGCTTGCGCTTACCGGGCCTACAAAGTAATGTTCTGTAGACTGGCTAAGCGTTAGCGCTATCCGGCACTGACAGAACAGGCGCTCAGTTGGCAGTACGGGGGGCATATGACCTGGTTCATAGACCGACGTCTTAACGGCAAAAATAAAAGCACGGTGAATCGCCAGCGCTTTTTGCGTCGTTATAAAGCACAAATTAAGCAGTCAATTTCCGAAGCGATTAATAAACGCTCTGTGACCGATGTCGACAGCGGAGAGTCCGTCTCTATTCCAACCGATGATATTAGCGAACCGATGTTTCATCAGGGGCGCGGCGGTCTGCGCCATCGCGTCCATCCGGGTAACGATCACTTTATCCAGAATGATCGCATTGAGCGTCCGCAAGTCGGTGGCGGCGGCGGTTCCGGCAGCGGTCAAGGTCAGGCCAGCCAGGACGGCGAAGGCCAGGATGAGTTTGTTTTTCAGATTTCAAAAGATGAGTATCTGGATCTGCTCTTTGAAGATTTAGCGCTGCCTAATCTGAAGAAAAACCAGCATCGCCAGCTTAACGAGTATAAAACTCACCGCGCCGGTTTCACCTCAAACGGCGTGCCGGCCAATATCAGCGTGGTACGTTCGCTACAAAACTCTCTGGCGCGCCGTACAGCAATGACGGCAGGAAAACGCCGCGAACTGCACGCGCTGGAAACGGAACTGGAGACCATCAGCCATAGCGAACCAGCGCAACTGCTTGAAGAGGAGCGGTTACGTCGGGAGATTGCCGAACTACGGGCTAAAATCGAGCGAGTGCCGTTTATCGACACCTTTGATTTACGCTATAAAAATTATGAAAAACGGCCTGAGCCCTCCAGCCAGGCGGTGATGTTCTGTCTGATGGACGTCTCGGGTTCGATGGACCAGGCAACCAAAGATATGGCCAAGCGTTTTTACATTCTGCTTTATCTGTTTTTGAGCCGAACGTATAAGAACGTAGAAGTGGTTTATATCCGCCACCATACCCAGGCGAAGGAAGTGGACGAACATGAGTTCTTTTATTCGCAAGAGACCGGGGGGACGATTGTCTCCAGCGCGCTTAAACTCATGGATGAAGTGGTTAAAGAGCGCTACGACCCGGGGCAGTGGAACATCTATGCGGCGCAAGCGTCAGACGGTGATAACTGGGCCGACGATTCACCGCTGTGTCATGAGATTCTGGCGAAAAAGCTGCTGCCGGTAGTGCGCTATTACAGCTATATCGAGATTACCCGCCGCGCCCACCAGACCTTATGGCGCGAGTATGAACATCTGCAGGCGACGTTCGATAACTTCGCCATGCAGCATATTCGCGATCAGGAGGATATTTATCCGGTATTCCGCGAATTGTTTCAGAAACAGAGCGCCAATCAAAACGTATAAATAAACCCGCCCGTTCATATGTCGGGCGGATTTTAATAAACCTGGTGTTCGGTTTTTATGACTGAAGCAATTACCCACGAATAGTCTGAATGAAGGTATTCCGGCATATCGGGTAATTTAACCCATTAATAGAATTCCATCATGTTAATATCACCAACACCAAGGCCAAGGCTGATATCCAAGATGTTCTGGTTGCCCCACTCCAGGAGGAAGAATGTGACAGGCAGGGACTTTATCAAAAACATGATCAAGAACATGTGAAAAAGGATCATCCGCCATCGCCGACGACGTAAAACCTGCTGCCAGTAATGCAAAAAATAAAATCACAGCCATCTCTTTAAATCGTTTCATAGTGCCTCCGAACGGAAGTACATTATTATCCTTACCACTTCACACTCCTTTCATCATCATAATAAAGGTTATTTTCTTTTTGTCACAAATAGATCAGTATTGTTGGTTAAAAATTTAGTTTTTATCACAATAGTCACACACGAAAATATAAACACAGCGTATTAATTGGTTTATTAAATCGAGAATGATTTTTATTCCATAACATCAACACGTTTTATTTTTAAACAGTCTATTAGAGGAATTCTCATCGCTATGGTAAACTAACGCATCCGACTTTCAGGGCTGTAGTTCATCATGAATTTGCATCATAAAGCGCTCAGGCACTTTATCTCGGCAAGCGTCATCGTTTTGACATCGTCCTTCCTGATTTACGAACTTATTGCCAGCGACAGGGCAATGAATGCCTATATGCGTTATATCATGGAGAGAGCCGATTCGTCGTTTTTGTACGATAAGTACCAGAATCAAAGCATCGCCGCACATTTGATGCGAACTTTTGAAGCGCCGGGAGACCCCGTCACCGCAGAAAAACGCCGCGCGTTTTGCGACGCCTTTGAGGCTATTAACGGTACGCACGGCGTCAACCTGACCCGGCATAATTATCCGGCGCTACATGGCACTCTGCAAACCGCCGCTACACAGTGTACCGATAATCTTGATGACGCCCTTTTACTGCCTGCGTTTGATCAGGCGGTAAGCATCAACCGTTCGCAGGACGACCACAGTCACGGGCTGGGCACACTGGAGCTTAAATTCCGTTATTACGTTGATTTAAATAAACATTATGTCTATTTCTATGATTTAATCAACTCACGGCGCTTCGCCATGCATCGTTGGACTTTTTTACAAAAAGGTACAATGGGTATTAACAGAAAAGATATAGATAAACTTTTTACCGGCCGTACGGTTATTTCAAGTATTTACATGGATGATATTACCCAGGAAAACGTCATGAGCTTTTTAACGCCAGTCTATCTGGCGGGAACGTTAAAAGGTATCGTGATGGTGGATGTTAACCAGGATAATTTAAAAAATATTTTTTATACCCAGGACCGTCCTCTGGTTTGGCGTTATCTTAACGTAACACTAAAGGATCTGGATTCCGGAAAAGAAATTATTATTAATCAAAGCAAAAATAATCTGTTTCAATATGTGAATTATAGCCATGATATCCCTGGTGGGCTGCGCGTTTCGTTGTCCCTTGATTTTACCTATTTCCTTGTCTCGTCCTGGAAGGCGCTGGCCTTTTACTTACTGGCAACGGCGCTCCTGCTTAATATGGTACGGATGCACTTTCGGCTTTATCGCAACGTCACACGCGAAAATATTAGCGATGCCATGACCGGGCTTTACAACCGTAAAATATTAACACCGGAGCTGGAACAGCGACTGCAACGCCTGGTCAATGCCGGGACGCCGGTGACATTTGTCGCTATTGATTGCGATAGGTTAAAACTGATCAACGATACCCAGGGGCACCAGGAAGGCGACCGAATTATTACCCTGTTGGCGAAAGCGATTAAAACATCGATTCGTAAAAGCGATTACGCCATTCGCCTCGGCGGCGATGAGTTCTGTATTATTCTTGTTGATTACGCGGCGGATTTGGCTATCCATCTGCCGGAGCGTATTATTCGTAACCTGCAAATTATCGCACCGGATAAGACAGTGCATTTTTCTGCCGGGATTTATAATATGCAGCCCAATGATACGATTAATGATGCCTACCAGGCTTCCGATGCGCAGCTCTATCTGAACAAACAACAAAAACAACATCGTTCATCATAGTGCTTCGCAGTAAATGTTCATATTGCACCAGGAGTGAGAAATGGCCGAAATGACTGAAGTCGCGAAGGGTGTCGCTACACACCAACGTTTAGTGGCTTTATTAACCCAGGAGAACGCACGCTATCGTGTAGTGAGCCATGAAGCGGTAGGAAAATGCGAAGCGGTTTCTGAAATACGCGGTACTGCGCTGGGCCAGGGCGCAAAAGCGCTGGTCTGTAAAGTCAAAGGCAACGGCGTCAACCAGCACGTTCTTGCTATTCTGGCGGCCGATCAGCAAGCCGACCTCTCTCAGCTTGCTTCACATCTGGGCGGCTTACGCGCTTCCCTTGCCAGCCCGGCGGAAGTCGATATGCTGACCGGCTGCGTTTTTGGCGCGATCCCGCCTTTCACTTTTCACCCCAATCTGAAACTGGTCGCCGATCCGCTCCTGTTTGAGCGTTTCGATGAAATTGCTTTTAATGCCGGCCTGCTGGAAAAATCAGTCATTATGAATACACAGGACTATCTGCGCATCGCCCGACCAGAACTGGCAGTCTTCCGCCGCTTTCAGTCATCGCCAACAGCTTAGAGCCTATCCCACCAGGCGTTATTGGCGCAGCCAGTTTGGACACGGACAGCGCGCAAAAACCGGAGCGTACACGTAGTACGTGAGGTTTGACTCGCTACGCTCGCCCTTCGGGCCGCCGCTAGCGGCGTTCAAAACGCTAACGCGTTTTGGCGAGCACTGCCCAGGTCCAAAATGGCAAGTAAAATAGCCCTAATGGGATAGGCTCTTAGTCCTCTCCCTCTTCAAGGAGCAATATAGACACAACGATAATGATAAAAATGGCGAAAAACGACGCCGTTATCATCAGCGCTTCAAGAAACGGTGGATCGTACATAATTGTATCCTCAGGAAGACAACAATGACGGTTCACCTGTTAGCAATACGCGGCGTTGATGGCAATTTAATGACAACGCCGTTTTTCACGTAGAGATTGTCTTTCAGGCAGTTGCCTGAAATCCGCATCAATCGTTAAAAAGGCCTGTGCGCTTTGCCGTTTGGGCGTAAAGTAGTCAGGCTTACTTTTTGGCAAGGAAACCATAATGTTTGATGTCACTCTGCTGATCCTGCTCGGACTGGCAGCTCTGGGATTTATCAGCCACAACACCACTGTCGCCGTCTCAATTCTGGTGCTGATTATTGTCCGCGTAACCCCGTTGAATACCTTTTTTCCCTGGATTGAAAAACAGGGACTCACCGTCGGGATTATTATTCTGACCATCGGCGTGATGGCCCCCATCGCCAGCGGAACCCTACCGCCCTCCACATTGATCCACTCTTTTGTGAACTGGAAATCGCTGGTCGCGATTGCCGTCGGCGTTTTCGTCTCCTGGCTGGGCGGTCGCGGCATTACGCTGATGGGAAACCAACCGCAGCTCGTCGCCGGGCTGCTGGTCGGTACGGTACTTGGCGTCGCGCTGTTTCGCGGCGTGCCGGTCGGCCCACTGATTGCGGCGGGGCTGGTCTCTTTAATTGTGGGGAAGCAGTAACTCGCCCGTCAGATACTGGCCTGGGGTCTGCCCCAGGCCTTTTTTAAACATCGTAATGAATGCCGTGGTGGAATCATAACCCAGCATTTGCGCCGTCTGCTGTACATTACGTCCCGCGATTAGCGCTTGTAGCGCCAGAATTAATTGCAACTGATGACGCCAGCGACGAAAGCTTAGCCCCGTCTCTTTGACGACCAGCCGGGCAAGGTTACGCTCGCTCATCGCGAATACGCTGGCCCACTGCCCTAACGTATTCCATCGCGCGGGCTCCTGCGCCATTGTCTCAACCATTTGGCGAATTTTCGGATGCCCCGATACCGGTAATTGCAATTGTTCCTGCGGCTGCTGCGGCAGTTCATCAAACAACACCTGAATAAGGCGCTGCGTCGGCATTTGCGCTCTTTCGAAATCGGTTCTGCGCGCCAGCGACAAAATCAACTCCCGGCATAACGGCGAAATTTTCAGCGTACAGCAACGCTCCGGCATGACGACCGCCGCAGGTTCAATAAATAAAAAGCACAGCTCCGCCCCTGCGGTCACATGATTACTGTGCGGCAGCGAGCCGGGGAGCCAGACGGCATACTGGGGCGGAACCATCCACATCGCATTTTCCACCTCGCAGGTAATCGCGCCGTGCAGAGCGAGGATCAACTGTCCCTTGCGATGCTGATGGCGAGGGCTAAACAGTTCATCATCCCTGGCGCGAATACAAAAGGCCACAGCGGCATCGTGGTGAAGGTCGGGATCGTAACCGTCCAGTCTCAGGCCAATCATTATATTGTCCGATTTTAGCGATAAATTGTCATTTTAGCTTGATTCATCCAAACAGTAAAAACTGTTAAGGTATCGCCTCGCCTGACGAGATGAGAAAACGATGACGACAGCCCTTTCACCACGCGGCAAACAGGGCGCTTTACTGATTGCCGGTATTTTGATGATAGCCACTACGCTGCGCGTAACATTTACCGGCGCTGCACCGTTGCTGGAGACAATCCGTTCGGATTACGGTCTTTCCACCGCCCAGACGGGCCTGCTAACAACCTTGCCGCTTCTGGCGTTTGCACTGGTTTCGCCGCTGGCGGCCGGTATTGCCCGCCGGTTTGGGATGGAACGCAGTCTGTTTGCCGCAATGCTGCTGATTTGCGCGGGTATTGCCCTCCGCTCCCTACCCTCCGCTGCATTGTTGTTTGCCGGAACTGCCATTATTGGGTGCGGGATCGCGCTGGGTAATGTGCTGCTACCAGGATTGATTAAACGCGATTTTTCACAACATGTCGCCAGGCTGACGGGCGCGTATTCATTGACGATGGGCGCCGCCGCCGCGTTGGGGTCTGCGCTGGTGGTTCCGCTGGCGTTGCACGGTTTTGGCTGGCGCGGCGCGCTGTTAATGCTAATGCTGTTTCCGCTGTTGGCGTTTCTTATCTGGTTGCCGCAGTGGCGCACTACTCGCACAGCTAACCTGAGTAGCTCCCGGGCATTACATGAACGCGGTATCTGGCGTTCGCCTTTAGCCTGGCAAGTTACGTTGTTTCTGGGACTTAACTCACTGATTTATTATGTGATTATCGGCTGGTTACCAACAATACTCATCAGCCACGGTTACAGCGAAGCACAGGCAGGATCGCTACATGGCCTGCTGCAACTGGCGACCGCGGCGCCTGGGTTAGCCATTCCGCTTATTTTGCATCGCTTTAACGATCAACGCTGGATTGCCGCGCTGGTCTCACTATTGTGCGCGTTGGGCGCGGCGGGACTTTGGTTTGTGCCGGGCCAGGCGGTCATCTGGACGCTACTGTTCGGCTTCGGTTCAGGCGCGACAATGATCCTCGGCCTGACGTTTATCGGCCTGCGTGCCAGTTCGGCGCATCAGGCGGCGGCGCTTTCCGGCATGGCGCAGTCGGTCGGGTATTTACTGGCGGCATGTGGGCCGCCCGTCATGGGAAAACTTCATGATGCCAGCGGTAGCTGGTATCTGCCGCTATCAGGCGTGACGGTTCTGGCTATCATCATGGCGATTTTCGGCCTCTACGCCGGACGCGATCGAGAGATAGCGTCATAAATAAACCTGATACCCACTTGAATGCCTGATGACGCTTCGTTTATCAGGCCTGATCCATTAAAATCATTACCGCTATCCGACAAAAGTACCGTAAGCGACACCATCACAGGAGGGAAAAATGCGAATCCAGTGTAAGCGCGTCTATTTCCCGGCGGAAAAAGACGATGGTTATCGGGTATTGGTTGACAAGCTATGGCCGCGAGGCATTAAAAAATCCGCGCTGGTCTATGATGAATGGAATAAGGCCATTACGCCCTCCACCGAATTGCGCAAAGCCTTTCATAGCGAAGTGATTGATTTTAACCACTTCGCGCAGCAATACCGGGCAGAACTTGCGCAACAGCATCAAGAAGGCAAACGGCTGGCGGATATTGCCCGACACCAACCGCTAACGTTGCTATACGCCGCTAAAGATACTCGCCAGAACCATGCCATTGTGCTGGCGGAGTGGCTACGAGAGCTGTGATTGTCGTGCCGCCGCCTGGCCTGGTTGTCTGTCCGGGGACAACGGCATCAAATGTTCTGCCCGCACCCAGGCAAAACCGTGCTGACCATCGGCGGAGGCTACGTCGCCCGTAACCAGCCACAGCGCCCGAGGCGCTTCTTTCGGCAGTAAGGTAACGTGTCCATTTACCGGGTTAATGAATTCATCTCCGGGTTGACACAGGCAAAATAGCTCAACCGACTTACCTATATTCCGCCGTCCGGCGGGTGTTTTAGCGCCAATAACTATTGCCAACGCGCCCGGCTTTAACTGAAACATATTTTCTTGCGCCGCATGAAACTCATTATCAGATTGTTCTTAATCATATCCCGTCGGACCGCAGGTTGTCACTTTTTCGTATCAGGGTGCTCTCTGCGCCATAATGTCCACTCATCAATGATTTCGCCATTGGGCAATTTGCAATCGGAACGCACGCCTTGTGGGGTCTGCACCGGCATCAGCGTACCGCCTTGTTGCTCACAGTAGACGGCTGCCGGATTAGGCATCCCAATGCGCGGCGGCCTGGGGGCGTTGGGTTGCGACGATGAACAAGCGCTCAGCAGCAATACGCCTGGCAACGCAATCCACGTAAATTTCATAACGACTCCTTAAAGCGATATTTTGTCCAGGATAACCTGGCGGGTACGCTATTTCCATACTTTCTGTCAGCGCTTTAGCGGGTGTTTATCCCGGGTTAAGTCAGTAATAGCCACGCCCTGTCACACAGTAACCGACCTTTTGTCGCTGAGAAAACCCTGCTATTCTGGCGCCCCCTGAACAGTGAAGGTAATAGCATGAGAGTGGGTATCCTCTTCCCTGTCGTCATTTTCATTACGGCAATATTATTTTTGGCATGGTTTTTTATTGGCGGTTACGCCGCGCCGGGAGCATAACCATGAGGAAAACAACGATGGTGTTGATGGGCATCGCGCTAATTGCGGCGGCGGGTACCGAACTGGGCTGGTGGTAAATTCATTTTGAATAATAAAGGCTACCTGTCGTAGCCTTTATTATCTCTGAAAGTTCTGCGTTTAGCTTTTGATTTTTCTGTAGATTAACAGCACGACAATCGCGCCGATCACCGCGACTGCAAAGCTGCCGAAGTTGAAACCATCCACTTTGCCAAAGCCAAAGAACGTACTGATCCATCCTCCGACTACCGCACCAACGATCCCCAGAATGATCGTCATAAAGAATCCGCCGCCATCTTTACCTGGCATGATCCACTTAGCCAAAATACCCGCAATAAGTCCAAAAATAATCCATGAAAGAATGCCCATTTTTTCCTCACTTATGTCTTAACGTTAGCGGTTTATTTGCCGTTAAAAAGAATAGCACATCGTCAGGAAAGTGAAGTTTGTGATATCCATCACCTTTTAGCGTCGTGGATAAAAGCGCATAAATATCAGGGTTGCAATCATTAATGATAACGATTATCTTTATCAACACCGAGTGGTTGAGTTTATAACCCACCTGTTCGGTACGACATTGCTCACATTGCTTCCAGTATTATTTGCCCGCCTCACCGAGTGCGGGCTTTTTTTGCTAACCGCTATCTATCCCATGTCGAATTCATGGTCTTTTTCAGCCGCGCTATTTTGCGTGATACGGGGTCATCTCCAGCGCCGTACATTCATCCTGCTTGTCCTGCTGCATAAACCCCATGGTCACCATAAACAAACCGATCATAAATGGCACTTCATAAAGCTCTTCAATCAAATCTGTGTAACGCGCGTTATGCAGGAATATCGGCGACAACCACCGATGATGCTCGACAGTGTCGGAAATCAGATATGAACATGCCGTCACGGCAAACAGCCACAGTGGCAGAGAAACGTCCCGCAGACGACGAACAATCTCCTTACGTAGCCCGGCAGAAAACAGGACTGGCAATACCAACGCAGCAATTAATAGCACTGAAATCGTTCTGAACAGCATACGTGGCTCGTCAGGGAAATAGTCACGCCCCCAACTGGTGCTTCTACCCAGCAGTACCAGCCACCAGACAACAGCCCATAGCCAAAACTGCTTTGCCCCTTCGGGACGGGAAAGTGGCCGTATATACCAGGCGGTAAATAGCGCCCCAAACAGTAACCATAACGCTTGTCCGTTTTCAATCCATCGGACCACCACGCCGTTAAGCAAAGGCAATTGCCAGTCCGCCGTAAACGGGATGACCACAGCGGCAAGCGCAAGAGTAAGTGCTGACGAAGTTAATCGGGTATCGAGTTTCATGATCATAAGACTCTTCTGGTTTTTAATACCCAATCATAAGTTTTATGAATACGCTCTCATTAGCAAACAATGCGCTATTCTTAATGTTTTCTTAATGTTTCTTTTCAACCCATGTCTGATGTAAATAAACAGCGCTTTTCAATACGCAAAAACCGCATCACGCTGGCGACGCGCGATGCGGCTTCTCATTTAAAAAATCATTTTATATCAAATAGATACTACAGCATCTTTACCAACCGCAAACGTCGTGTTCGTTTTCGGTATCGTAGGAACGCACGGTATTGACCAAATCCTTCACAACTTCTGCTGCAACTTCAGGTACCAGCAACGTCATCGGTGCTTCCGTTTCATAGTCCACAGAGACGCCGTTGCTATTATTCGTGACCGTGACGGTATAAGTAGCTTTTCCCATTATTATTCTCTCCCGGCATGAATGACTTTTCGTGAGGTCGCCCCTTCCATCAGTACTTCCGGCGCGACAAAAAAGTCGATGTTAAAATAGGTATCATCCGTCATGACCTCAATATTGTGCCACTTTTCCGGAGGAAACACGCCAAACTCGCCGGCATTGATCACCATGATTTCTTCCGGCTCAGAGCAATGTTCATCAGCGTATCCGAGATATTTGACCGCCCCCTGCATCACCGAGAGGCGAGGATAAACGCCGGGTCGCGTTCCCTTATCAAGGTGGCGTTCGAAAATTCCGGCAGGCGCCGTCTCTTTGTTCCAGAATGGCGTGGAACGTGTATGGATATGATTTTGTGGAATTTGCCGCATTTGCTTCCCTCTTCCCGCAGGTTACTCAGCGATAGTCTCATCGCTGTCGTAAAAAGGTTACGCTCCCAAAACAGCATTTTAAATACCATTTATTGGTTACTATTTTGCTGTTTTCCACGCAATAAAACCGAAAGGAGTGCAATGACCCGCCGTTGTCGACGGGTCCAGGGGGTTAAGACTGGAGCGTTGCCAGCCGGGCGGCAAACCCGACGAAAAGAAGGCCAATCAACGAATTGCCCACTTTTGCCAGTTTCTTTTTGGTACCAATATAGTGGGTTACAAAAGCGCCAGAAAGAATTAAAAAGCTCAGATAGCAAAAACTGACGATTTCAAGGGTGGTAGCCAAAATAAAAAATGACACCCCAGTATGCGGCGCAGTAACGTCAATAAATTGCACAAAAAAGGAAACATAAAAAAGTATGGCTTTAGGATTCGTCAGGCTAAGAATTAAAGCACGCTTAAAAATAGCGCCAAAAGGAACTACCGTTTCCGTCGCCGCACGCCCCTTTGAGGTCAGCGTGGCGTAAAGGATTTTTGCGCCAAGGTAGAGCAGATAAAACGCGCCGAGATAGCGAACAATATTAAACAGAACCGGCGTTGTTTTGATCAGCGTCGCCACGCCCGCATACGCCAGAAACATTAATATCGCATCGCCGATAAACACGCCGCATGCGGCAAGATATCCTCCTTTAACCCCGCGTCCCACGCTGTTTTTAAGCACAAAAAGCGTATTCGGCCCCGGTACCAGAACGATAAAAATCGCCCCAACCAGGTACGTCCAATAATTCAGAACACCATACTCCGCGAACACATTAACCTCTTCCTGAAAACATTTACGCTTAGCTGCGAAACAGTATGCTAACGAATGCACCGGAAGATGGGAAGCGAAACCACGTCCCTCCAGCCGCTATTCCGCCACGCTTATATCCACATCACCCAAAAACGTTCTTGTATCGCGCCCCCCGCAGGCAATCACCAGGTATTGGCCCACGTTTCCTCATGGGGAATTAACGCGCGCGTCGCACCAAAGACAGAGATGCCAACACATCACTGATATCGCTCTCATTCAGATTCGGCGCATTAAAGTGCGTTCTCAGCCACACCATATCCTCATGGCTGAAAGCGCCGACCATCAGGCGCTGGCTGATAATGATCAACATTTGATTATCAAGTTGTCGAATACGTTGCCGGGTGACCGACAAGGTTTGTATAGGAAAGGAGGGTTCTGGGCCGGTTCGCCACTGCGCTAAATAGCGGTACTGTATCGCTTTACTGGCATCCATTAGCGAACGAATAAAAGGGGTTATCGAATGCGGGTCCAGACCGTTATTTTTCGCTTCTTCTTCAGCCTCGGCAAAAACATTTTGTTCACGCGTGAAATCCTCTATCGGCAGATGGTGCTTCATTTTATAAGCAGCCACATCTTTCATTAATAACATGCGTTCATTGAGCGCGGTTAAGAGTGCGCCAAGCGATACCGACGTTACCGAATCGGCAAAAGTGGTGCTGCACATCAATAAAGAACAAAGAAAAATGGCGATATGACGAATCATTAATCAACCTCCTTTTACGGAGGCCTGACAGTAATTTACCTTTATTAAGATAACATTAAGTAATTATTACAGATGGGTATTAATGCTTATTCGTTTAAACTGGAGTGATAAAAAGAACAGGCCGTTGATTCTACGGAATCTTCACCTTCACTTAAAGTGTATAAAATATACAACAAATCACACAAATGTGATGCACATCACGTTTTTATGATTTTTTATTACGGTTTTATGATATAGGTCTAATTTTAATAGGTCACTAATTTCTCTCCCCCGCTCAGGGAGATCGGCTTCAATTTACATCGAATATGGTGAAATATGACTACCATTACACTAGTCAACGAACAAAATAGTACTGGCAATCCTTTTTCTGCACATATGTTATGTGAACAGCGAGCTATTCAGGAAATTACTTACGAACTATTGCAATCGCAGCAGCATGTCTCAAATAAGGATATCATCGCCAAACTTATTGAAAAACTGGAAACAGAAAAAGACGTAGTGCAGCTTGATATTTACCGTAATGCCTTAGAAGCCGTTTTGTTTCAGACACCTGACGACATCTAATATATACCCAAAATAATTCGAGTTGCTTAAAGGCGGCAAGGGAGTGAGTCCCCAGGAGCATAGATAACTATGTGACTGGGGTGAACGACAAATCTGCCGGGAGCAGATTTGAACGTCGCGTGCGACGGCCCGTCAGGGCGAGGCCCATGGATGGGCCGAGTAATCCGTAGCCAACACATAAGCAACTTGAAGTATGAAGGGTATAAACAAGGGAGGGGGTTACTCCTCCCCTGTTCGTTAATAATGCAGATGCCTCAACGTGCGGTACCTGATTTTTCGTAGCCGTTTGCATGGATTTGCGGTGCAACATGCTGCATGCTTTCTGGCATCTCATGCTGCCGGTATACGGCTGGCAGTAATGTTAAGCCTGAGCCATTTTTCACATGAAGACTAAATTTACCCGATTCTTTTAACGCCTGAATAAGATTTTCCTGGGCGGGAGTTAATGTCTCATCATGCCACAGAACAATATGCTCGAAAGACGTTGATAAAAGATCGGGCATCGGCGCCTGCCAGGGGATGACTTCAACTCGCATACCTTCACTACAATATTTAATCGTTTCCAGCCATAGCTCAATGGGGTCGTTCAGCGAAAACGCAGCAATAAGCATTGTGCCTGCTGGCGCCTTTCGTACGCTACTTAGCTGGAACGTGGCGTATTCAATAATCGCAGTATCCAGTAATGCCTTTTCAAATCGGCGTGCATCATCATCGCCTGCGGACAACCACAGCCGTAAAGGACGCAGTATTGACTCAATTACGATACACGGCGGAATTTCCCGACCATAACGCCAGAGTAATTTTCGCAATTTGGCGGGTTCGAATTTTCTACACTGCGCTAAAATCTCTTCCTGGTAGAATAACCATCCCGAGCGGCAATGCGTTTCTTCACCATAGAGGGCAGGTTTAATCTCTTTTAATGAAAAGCCTTTGCTTAACGCGTCGATAATATGCTGTATTCTGATAGCATCTTCTATGCAATAAAAACGATTGCCAGCTTCATCTTTGGTAGGTTGAAGCAGGCCATAGCGTTCCCAGGACCTGATATTTGCTGTTGTGACACCACACTGCGCCGCCATTGCGCTAATACTAAAAGTAGCCATGCCTGTCTGGCCTCATGATGATGTAAGAAAGCATAGTGAACCTAAACGCCATCAGAAGCAAATCATTATTAAGCAATGACCTTACTATTTACACGTGAAATTACATTATCGACATTATTTATTGTCAGCCAGTGCGTAAAGGCTTTAGAGACGGACAGTATTTGATAATCCAGAACTGTTCTACAACCTAATTTAGTCAGAACATGGTAGCGTACTGAGTAAATAGTTTTTAAATGTACATTCAGCTCACAGCTTATTTGTCGGATATCCATTCCTTTAACAAGCATCGCCAAAACATTTCTTTCATTCGCCGTTAATCTGACTTTCTCTGACCTGGGAAAAAATTGACCAGCAGCGGCCAAAATCAGTAATTCACGCCACTCAGCTATAGAGGCATCGACCTTTATTCGATATATGGCATGATGTTCATCAATAAAGTTATATTCATTATGGGTAACAATCCCAATGAGTACCGTTTTAAATGTGGAAGTAATATAATGCTGTACGGTGTAGTAATCGTCGATATCAAAAATAATATAATTTACGTTGCCAGCTATTATTGCGACGTCCTTAAATAAGGACTCCAGACCATAATTAAGAAACAGGTTTTCGCTCAATAACCTTGTATCTGTCTTTAAAACAGATGATGCGGAACCAGTCATATCCACCTCAACAAAACGAGAGCCATGTGGGAATATCCATTCGATGGCCCGCATAAGATCATCTGCTTACTTCAGCGATGAGAACCTATTAAGTAGTAGTTGAGGAACGCCGTTTGCGCAACCTGACAGACGTCCTGGGGCATCTTATGTGAACTGCGTGGGGATGTGCGTTTTGGCAAAATCCACAAAGCGTACGACCGCAGGCAGCAAAATATGCCAGTCCTTTTGCTCCAGACCTAAATATTCACGCTGCGCTGCACGCAACGTAGCAGCATAATCTTCTGGCAACTGAGGTAACAGCCAGTCAGCCGCCGCATCCTTAGAGGTAAATTTCCCGGTAGAAAGGGTGTACCAGATACGCGCCAGGGTTAAAACGATATGATACTCATCTCCCTGCACATCTGCCGTGGATTGCCAAAGGTCGAGGGGATAACGCAAGGCCTTCAGCAACTGCGCCGCAGGGGCTGGCGTGAACAGCCGTTCCGCGCGTTCGCCCTTTAGCGGTATACTGGTTTCCAGAATTTGGGTTATCAGTAACACCATGTCCCAGTCCTGCTGCGCTGGTTCATAAATCCCCTGACAAATGTCCTCTCTTAGCCACTCGCCAAATTGCATTTCCCTGGAAGGTGGAAAACACCAGGGAACCAGCTGCGAATAAAGCACGACAGTGACCTCCAGAGCGCGTTTTTCTGCCGACGCCCCCGGCGGCGATGAAAGCGCCAGCAATTCCTGCATCAGCGTTGCGCGTTGGGTCTCCGTCAGCGGCTGGCATATTGTCACCAGCAGATCAATGTCGCTGTTTGGCTTCAGACCGCCCGCGACAGCGGAACCATATAAATGAATAGCACGCAACGTATCGCCTGTGACACGAGTAATCAGGCGACACGCCGCATCCGTTTGGCATTGAATCGAGGGCGGTATGGACAGCGTCATCATTGCTCCGGGGCGCAGGTATTTTTTATATTGATTGCCAGAAATATGGCATAACGGCAGAAAAAAAGCTCGCTATGAATAGCGAG
This sequence comes from Salmonella sp. 2018103, assembly GCF_026247685.1. Classification (NCBI taxonomy): domain Bacteria; kingdom Pseudomonadati; phylum Pseudomonadota; class Gammaproteobacteria; order Enterobacterales; family Enterobacteriaceae; genus Salmonella; species Salmonella sp. 2018103. Next base: position 1,957,828 of record NZ_CP111029.1, on the reverse strand, counting down.
CTTTTAACATTGTAATCAGACTTAATGATGTAGCATTTCGTCAACGACCTCATTCGCCTTTAACTGATAAGGATAATAGGTAGGCCAGTTTTCCATCTCTTGCAACAATGCCTGCTGCGAGGTATTTCCCATAAAGATATGGAAATGCGCCGATTTGCGCGGGGAAATGATATGATCGCTAAACTGAACATATTTAGGCGCTTTGCTATTCGCATCTTTACATTCGAACAGATAGCGCACCCCTTTTTTACCCGATGCGTAAGTCAGAATTTTATAACCGGCATAATTGTATTTACAGGATGCAACGTTATTGTTGCGATGGAATTCTATAACGCCATTTTCAATGCCAATAGTCTCAACATTCGTCGCGTATCCTTTGCGATAATACGCTTTAATATCCTCAAACGTTTTCTCCGGGTCTTTCTTCGCCTTTTGTCTGAAGACAGGGTCCAGCTCGCCGCTGACCAGATAAGGATAGACGGATTGCCACATACCATCCCAGTCGGTGAGCGCGCGATTGCGTACATTAGCGTCATCAAACACGCCCGCTGCCGCTTTTTGCTCAACCTCCGTCATCGGCGCGCCATGAGCATGATGACCATGCGCGAAGGCAGGACTATTTACCAACAGCATTCCCAGAAGCATTGTCAGTTTTTTTAAATGAATCACCAAAACGTTACCCTCATCTTTCTTAGAAAGATGATTGTTATATTATAACATTACATTTATTTCAACAAAAACTCAGCGGCCACCGCGCAGGTGGCCTTTTTTGATATCAACTGGTCCGCCATCGAGGAATTGAACCCCGAACCTTAGAGGTAGAAGCTCTATGCTCTATCCGGTTGAGCTAATGGCGGAAGAAAAATTACGCGGCCATTTTAAGGCAGGCGTCTGCGCATTGGCTGCATGCCCGCGCGCAATTCTGGCAATGGTCGTGATCGTGCCTTGCGCACTCTTCGGCGCAGGCTTTGCAGATATCCGCGCACAGGCGGCATAATTTTTGTGAGTACTCGCTTTCCAATGCCATAAATTGCGCCGCCAGGCGACAAATGGCCGCACATTGCATATCTAACTGGATGCAGTGCTTCATCATTTCGACGTTATCTTCACGCAGACAAGAAGAGGCGCAGATATCACACGCCGCCGCGCATTCATAACACTGCTCAATACACTCACGATGTTCTTGTTGCATAAATGACTCCTTATTTTATTAAGAGGAGTAGATAAGTCTGCACAGAAACGCCGGGATAGCCAAACGGCTACCCCTCTTTTTCATGCTTTTTGAACAAAAGTGCTGAATAAAACAGCAATAGTAAAGCCGGAAATCGGCCTCCGTGATGTGACGTCTATACTGTAATGTTCATCTGCTTTTCATCGGAGGTAAAATGGAGTATTTAGCACGACTAAATATCGTTGCGATGCTGATGTCAACGACGTTCTGGATCAATCTGGCGGTCGTTTTTTTCGTCACCCTCATTACTTACTGGCTCATCAACTGGCTACTTAATGTGGTCTATAAAGCGCTACAACGCCCGGATAAAAAGGATGACGCTCATGGGCGGCTGCGGCCTATTGTTTTCGAGATGCTGAAAAAGACCAGTAAAATGCTAATCTTTTTTGCCGCATTTCTCTTTAGTCTGCGCTTTGTCGCCCTGCCCGACCGGTTATTCTCTACCCTCTCTCACGCCTGGTTTTTAGTGGTTGCGATTCAAATGGCGATTTGGCTTGATCAGGGCGTACAGTCATGGATGCGTCATTTACTGTATGCCCCAGGCTCCAATAAAAACCCGGTGACGTTAGTCATTCTTGGTATGATTTTGCGCGTGCTCGTCTGGTCTATGATGCTGCTCTCCATCCTGGCGAACGTCGGCGTGGATATTACTGCACTGGTAGCAAGCCTCGGCGTGGGCGGTATTGCTATTGCCCTGGCGGTACAAACCGTTCTGAGCGATGTCTTCGCTTCGCTGTCGATTGGTTTCGATAAGCCCTTCGAGATCGGCGATTTCGTCGTCTTTAATGATGTAGCCGGTACGATTGAACATATCGGTTTGAAAACCACCCGCATCCGTAGCCTCAGCGGCGAACAGATCGTTTGTGCAAACGCGCAGTTGTTGCAGCAAACCATACACAACTATAAGCGGATGCAAACGCGTCGTATCGTGTTTACTTTTGGCGTCGCCACTGCGACACCGCCGGAAAAGTTACGCCTCATCGGCGATATGGTGAAAAAGATTATTACCGATGTCGGCGAAACACAATTCGACCGCGCCCATCTACTGGCCTTTGGTCAGGATCGGCTGACCTATGAGGTGGTGCATATCGTCAATACCGCGGATTACAATAAATACATGGATATTCAGCAAGAGATAAATATCCGTATTATTGAAAAACTCATTGAGAATGATATCGAACTGGCGCTGCCAAGTCTGGTCGTCAGAGCCCCTGTACAGGTTGAAGAGGCCAGGGACTACAGTAATACCGCTGATGCAAAAAACGCAGATAAACGCGTCATGCAGTAAAATCTCTGCCGGCAATACCGGGAACCCATGGGTTCCCGGTGCGTTAACGGCGACACGGCAATGCGGAGAAACGACTTGCGGCTATTCCACCTGTAAATGGCGGGTACAGACTTGATCAAGTAGCGCAGACTGATGACTAATCACCAACATCCCTAATGAACGGCTGCGACACACCTCAAGCACGTATACCCATATCGCTTTTTGAATAGACGGATCGAGTTGCGCCGTCATTTCGTCGGCAATCAGAAAACGCGTTCGCGGGTCAAGCGCGCGCAGTATCGCAATTCGCGCCAACTCCCCGCCTGAGAGCTGCATTGGCCGACGCGTCAGCCACTCGGGCTGCACATGCAAACGCCTCATCGTTTCCGGGTCAGGCTGCCAGGCATCACGCACAGCGTCTCCGGCGCTTCGCCAGGGATTAAACGTCAGTTCAGGATGCTGGGGGACAAGCTGTACCGGACAATACTGATGCAGGGGTAACGGGCTACCGTCCAGCAGAACGTCGCCCGCCGTCGGTTTTTGCCATCCGGCCAGGACGCGCCCCAACGTTGTTTTCCCCGTTCCGCTTGGCGCATGAATTCCTACCCGTTCACCGGCAGAAATCGTAAACGTCAGGTTCTGCCATAAGACTTTCCCACCCTGACGAATAACGAGGTCGCGGCAACTTAGCATTCTATTCCCTCTCCGGTCGGCATAAATAACGGGTTTAGTTCAGGCAATGCTTGCCATTGTCGTTTTAACGGCTCACTCATCTCTTCCGGCTGTAATCGTTCACGGCGAATATTGTCCGTGATATAACCCTGATGCAGCGCCACAATGCGATCGGCATACCGCGCCGCCAGCAGCAGGTCATGAGTCACCCACAGCACGCCGCATCCCCGCTCGCAGAGACCTCGCAAGTGCTCAAGCAACTGGTTTGCCAGTGCCGTATCAAGCCAGGCGGTGATCTCATCCGCGAGGATATAACGAGCCTGGCTGAGCGAGGCGTGGCACGCCAGAATTCGTTTAGCCATCCCGCCGGAGAGCTGGCGAGGAAAGCGTTCCAGGACTGTCGGTTCGAGATCGCTTTGCTGCAATAGCTGTACCATCTGCGTCTCATCCCAGGCGTGTCCGGTCAGATGACATGCTCTGTTCAAATGTTTTCTGATATTCAGCATGGGATTAAGCGCCTGTACCCCCTGCGGCACGTAGCTAAACGTATTGCCCCTAAGCTGCCTGATGGTATGTCTGTCCAGCCGGTTGCCATCAAGCGTAATTTCCCCCCGAAAGCGTAAATTTTCCGGCAGCAGATCGAGCAGGCATTGCAGCAGCAGACTTTTGCCCTCCCCGCTGCCGCCAACCAATGCCACCATTTCGCCGGGCGCGATATCAAAAGAGACATTCTGTAATAACGGCGACCAGCGTCTCGCGCCATACCAGCGATAACGCGCGCTTTCCAGCGTAACCTGTTGTAAACTCAGCATACGTCACTCCTTAGCCACAGCCGCTGAATGGCGCGCGCAAACTGATCGAAGAGCATCACCAGCGTGAATAACATTAGGCCGGGAAACAGCACCAGCCACCAGTTTCCATGGCTAATAAACCGTAACGCATCCGCCAGCAACAGCCCCAGCGAAGGCTCATGCGGCGCCAGCCCAAACCCCAGAAAACTTAACGCCGCGCTGTGCAATACCGCATGAGGAAACATCAATAACGTTCCCGTCAACCATTGCGGCAATAGCGCCGGAAAATAGTGATATCGCCAGCAATAAAGGTGTCCATGCCCCAGACGATAGGTCAATGTCAGGTAGTCACTCTGCGCTACCCGCTCCGCGTCGGCGCGCAGAATCAGCGCCAGACGGGGCCAGTGCGTTAACGCCACGGCCGCAATGACGCCGCTTTTACCGCCGCCGAGCGTAAAACAGATAAGGATCAGCAAAAGTAAATGTGGCATGGCGAGCATGGCATCGGTTATCAGCCGCATCAGGAGGTCCAGCCGGGGATGAATACGCGCCGCTGCCGCCATCACTAGCGCAATAACGCCGCTGCACAACGCGGCGCCAACGCCAATTTGTAAACTGGTGAAGGCCCCCTGAAAGCAACGAAGCCATACATCGCGCCCCAGATTATCGGTGCCAAACCAGTGCTGGATATCAGGCGACAGATGCCGGGCAAGCAGATTAACCTCTGGCGGCTGGCTCAACGTGGCATAACCGTATCCGGCAATAAACAGCAGGCAGGTAACGGAGAGGATCAGACGAAGCAATGTCGGGGCAGGATTATAGAGCATCGGGACGCTCCAGCGATCGATTAAGCACCACCACAAGCCAGGCTGAAATCGTATTTCCGGCAAACACTAATAGCGTACAGAATAAAACGATCCCCATGAGTAGCGGGACATCGCCACGCAGGCCGGCATCGATAGTGGCCTGTCCCAGCCCCGGATACGCAAAGACTTTTTCTGCCAGTAACGCCCCCCCCATCAGTTCGCCCAGAGAAGCAAACTGTAAACAGAGTGCTGGGGTAATCGCATGACGTAACACCTGGTGACGTAACAGCGACCATCCTTTATCCCCCTGAGCGCGTGCAAAACGAATAAATTCGCTCTTCATTACGCTGGCTATTTTTTCTCGCGTATGCAGCGCAATTTGCCCCATGCCCAACAGACTTAACGCACATACCGGCAACACAAGATGGCGTAAACGTTCCGATAAAAGAGCTGTTCCTGCATTATTTCCGGGGTCCCAGGCGCAACAAACAGGTAATACCGGCCAGCGGACGGCAAACAGCGCCAGCAGCAGCATTGCTATCCAGAAAGTGGGCAACGATGACAATAAGTAGCTGATACGGCAAATCATCTTATCCGGCCAACGGTGGAGAAAACGTCCGGCCAGAAAACCCAATGTCACGCCCAACACACCAGACAATAGCCAGGCGCCTGCCAGCAGCGCGAATGACGTTGCAAAACGTTCCCGGATCACGTTGGCGACAGGCATGTTGAACAGCATGGAATACCCCATGTCACCCTGGAGCAAACGCCAAAACCAGTGACCGAAACGCTCCCACAGCGGCTGGTCAAGCCCCCAGCGCGCCGCAATCCGCGCATATTGTTCTGGCGGAACATGGAGCAGATCGTTGCCAATATAAGCGCGGATAGGATCAACGGGCGAAAAGCTAAGCAAAATGAAGGTGCCGGCAGCCACCAGCACCAACAGAATAATCAGCCGCAAAAAATGACTGAAGAACAATTTCATCACCGACAGGTCCAGGTCCAGTCATCAAGATTGTTTAACACCGACCAGCTACCGTGGATTTCTGGCGCGCCTTTTCCCAGATCAATACAGGGGTTGGCCAGATAGGTATGCTGAATATTAAGCAGCCATGCCCATGCCGCATCGCCCTGGACGCCCGCGCCCTGCTTTCCATCCCACTCAACCTGCTGCCAGAAAGGAATCGCCTTTTGCCAGTCAGGCGCATCTATAGCCTGTTTCAGATGTGCTTCTACCGCAGGGTTGCTGTAATAGCCCGGGTTATAATATTCCACACCAGCGGCTTTCCCGCTGTAGTGATGGAAGAGTTCCATCGGGTCCAGACTTCCCCAGCCAAACAGCGTAGGGTTAGCGTGCATATGGCGCTCTACGGTTTCCCAGCTTCCCGATTGCAACGAGACGACAATGCCTAAAGGCTGCAACATGGCGCGCACCGCCTCGGCCAGATCCCGCCGGGTGCTGTCGCCACTGGCATACCATAAGGTCAGACGCGCTTCTTTACCTGCTTTTTCACGCACGCCCGCACTGTTTATCTTCCAGCCAGCCTCTTCCAGGATGGCGCGCGCTTTTGCAATATCGCCATCGCTGAATACCACTGAAGGATTTTGCCACGGCAATCCCTGCACCGCGCTATAGGCGGGTATCGCATGGCCTTCCATCACCTGTTCCGCTAGTTGCTTACGATTAATGGCATAGTTAATTGCGCGTCTGATAGCGACATCAGCGGTCACATCGTTGCCGACAGGATAACCGTTAGCATCCTTTTTACCGGCTGGCACCATCGGGAAGACTATGCCCCGGTTTTCAACGCTATCGCGTACCCAGAGTTTAAGATTATCCTGCTGCGGAGCCACCGCCATAGAAGGGGCAATGCGCACCAGTCCCAACTGTCCGCTGCGCGCGGCGGCATAAGCATTATCTTCATCCAGAAAGACAAAAACCAGCCGGTTAAAGTCATTCTTTTTACCCGCATACCAGGGATTAGCTTCAACGATCAGTTGCTGACCCGGCTGAAAGCTGACCAGTCGGTACGGACCGGCGCCTACCGGTTCGCGGGCGAACGTTTTTTCATCATAACGGCTGGCAGGAACAATCCCTAACGACCCGAGTACATTCACAAAGGTGCTCTGCGGATGGCTCAGCGTCATCTCAATTCGGCGCGCATCCAGCGCTCGCGCATGACTAAAGTTGCCCATGTCAATTTTACCGCCACTCTTCGCCGCTTTGTTATATGTAAAAACGACATCTTCGGCAGTCAATGGCGAGCCATCGGAGAATTTCAGATCGGGTTTTAAGGTCAGTATCCAGGTTTTACCATCGGGGCTGGTGTCCACTTTTTCCGTCAGTAAATTACCCCAACTCATATCGGCGTTTTGCTTGAGCAACGGCGCATGAAGCAATAAGTAACTGCCGTGGCTCCAGCCCAGCATAGGATCAAAGCCTTCCGTTGGCTCAGGGCCAATGGCCAGCTTTAAGGTATGGCCATCTGCCGTGTCCGACGCAGCGAAAAGCGGCGAGGTGAATGCCAGAGCCATCGCGCACGTTATGAGCGCCAGTTTGCCTTTAATCATCAGTTTACCCCAGATTATACGTTGTTTTTGTTCCTCCCGGCGCAGCATAAACGTCGGGAGGCCTCCTGAGGACGGCATTATGGCGAGCATTTGTAATGAAAAAATTGATGCAGAACAGAAAGTATGACGATCTTTTAAAAACATCATACGCACAAACGCCGGGAGCGCCAACGTGGGCTAAAGGCCCCTTTTGATGGGGATAAAACGCAAGAGAAATGATGCCAGGAATACCGGGTTAATTAACGCCATCTTATTCTCTTATTTCCTTTCTATTCTGTATTACGTCTTCCCATCCGACGCTGTTCATTTTCTCAACGTTATTAGTTAGTGCTGAAACGTAAGAAGGTATCGTAATTAGCGCCTCCTGGCTTTAAACCTAAACCAATATTAAACGAACCGGGCGTTAATGAAACTTACCGGCAGAACGCCAGTCATATGGCAACCCGATGAAATGACATGCTATGGAGTCCAACCGAAAAATGTTAACGCCGCCAGGGCTCGTGATGATTTTTTTAGCCGTACTGTTCTCATTACTGACAGGATGCGCAAGTTATAAAAACACGGCGTGGGGAATATATCCGGCTTCAACGGATATTTGTCCATCAGGTACGACATCAACAGGAGGGTGCAAAGAGTAATATCGCATATTTAATATACACCACTTTTTAAATGACTGTCCGGACATTTTCGGACGGTAAATTTTCTATTAATTTATAATGGACTAATCCCATGACAAATAAAAAACACATTTTTTCAATTATCTTTATTGGTTCTCTTTTAACGGGGTGTGCTACAGGACCATCACCGACAGGGATTGGCTTATATACGGATGTTAAAGGGCCAATTACTGCCACGAGTCTCCCGGCAACCAAAACCGGTAAAGCGTGTGCGCAAACGGTATTGGGTATTGTAAATACCGGCGACGCATCTATTGATTCAGCGAAAAAAGCGGGCGATATTTCTTTAGTGTCGAGTGTTGATTATGAAACTACGGGCTCATATCCGTTTTATGGTAAAACCTGTGTTGTCGTAAGAGGACAATAACAACAGTAAGCCGGCGATGCCGCCGGCTTTTTATCCCATTTTACGTGCCGCTATCTCTGTCTGTTCCTTGCGACTCAGCCCCCGCTTTAAGGTTCTGTTAAGATTTTACGCATACTCTACAAGCAGTTGTTAATAAAGGATAATAATAATGGCACATTTCTCAAGACTGCAAATAACGCTTCACTGGTTAACACTGCTCCTGACAGGCATCGCATATGCTGCTATTGAGTTACGGGGGTGGGCGCCAAAAGGCTCCAGCGTTTACCTGTTTATGAAAGACATGCACTATGATATGGGCGTTCTGGTCTGGGCGCTGATGTTTTTACGGTTATATCTTAAACACAAATACCCGGATCCGGTCATTACGCCTCCCCCTCCTCACTGGCAGCACGTAGCCGCTAAATTAATGCATATCGCGCTTTATTTCACTTTTCTCGCCTTACCGCTGCTGGGCGTCGCGATGATGGCGTCAGGCGGGAAAAGCTGGAGCTTTTTTGGTTTTACTGTACCGGTATTTTTGACGCCAGATAGCACCCTAAAATCGGATATAAAGCGTATTCATGAAATGCTGGCCAATATCGGCTATTTCCTGATTGCCATGCATGCAGCAGCGGCGTTGTTTCACCATTACATACAAAAAGACGATACATTTTCAAGGATGTTACCCGGTAAATCATGACTATTTCGGCCATCCCGGCGTGAGAGAGCACGCCGGGCAAGGCATTATTATTCCAGCGCTATCGGTTTCGACTGATAGCGCCTTATACCGTTTGTAATCGACAATATACGATATTTTTCCGGTTCCACGTGTAGGTGATATGTACGACGCCGCCCTCGCTAATAATAGCGGGATAAGAATACTCACCGTGGTCACTTTCCAGGTCCAGTAGCGGTAGCCATGATTCGCCATTATCCTGGGAAGCAATCAGTGAAAGCGGATAGCGCTTTCCCCAGTTGCCGTTGACCGGATTTAACGCAAGAATCAGCGTACCATCCTGCATACTAACCAGATCGATACCACTATTATTATTCGGTAAAGATGTCGCGCGGGCAACAGACCAGGTAGCGCCATAGTCGATTGAATCACTGCGAAAAATTGCCCCGCGTGTGCTTCGTAACAACATATGGATATGCCCCGGAGAAGACTCCCACAGCGTAGGCTGAATAACGCCATCCCAGCGCAGGAGGTTTTCCAGACAACATTCCCACAACATCCCCTTTTTTACACCATCCCACAACGCTACGTTTGTCCCGGAAATAGCGTTATCAGGCTCCAGCGGAACAAAAGAGATATTCCAGTGTTTTCCTTCGTCAGAGGATCGATCCACAAATGCCCTCCACCGTTCAGGACTTTCAATCGACCCTGGCGCAATCCAGGCGCCATTTGATGCCAGCAGGAGTTTATTTTTTACGGGACCGCGCGGCAAAATATCATCGTTAACCAACGGAGCTGGCGTACTCCAGGTAAATCCTCGATCGCTGGAGATGATAAACCAGGTTTTCCACACGTGTACGTCACTGCCTACTTTATAAAATAACCACAATTTATCCGACGGGTAAAATAACACCGGATTCCAGTGCGCTTCCCCCTCGCGTGCCGCCACTCGCTGCGGTGTTGTCCAGATATTATGTTCATAGCGAGATAGCCAGATGGCTGTATCTTCGCTTCCTTCGCGCAACCCCGCGAACCATGCGGCCACGAGCGTACCGCACGGTAAGCGAACAAGCGTAGAGGCATGGCACTGGAAGGACTCGGTTCTGCTTTCCGGTAAAATGACCTGCCGATTGACGAGCGCTAATTTCATACCTGCCTCGATTAAATAAGGTAAAAAGCATCAGCTTTTTTACGTATGAAAGTAGTGTTAGCAGAAATAGCATCAACGCGGTGAAAATGATGAACCGCTATACGAATTTATGTTCAGATATCGCGCCCATAACAGGCAGAATGTCGAGAGTGGACAAAAATTGGACTGACCTCGCGGATAATTCCAACTTACCGCCGTCCAATGGCGACGAGGTCAGTGGCACGGGATAATATAGAGGTCAGGGTTATAATATTTAGCGATCTGTGCCTACAAGCATGACGGGATACTTTTCGCTACAGGCAATGAAGGCCCGTCTAAACGGGCCTCCATTAACGCGATTATGATTTGTGTTCAATCGCCTTTGGTTTACTTTCTATGGCAATTTTTTTCGGTTTCTCGCTTTCAGGGATCTCCTGGTAAATCTCTACCAACAAGAGGCCCTGTTCCAGTTTCGCATTATTCACCTTAGCATGTTCAGGCAAAGAAAAACTCAACTGGAAATCCGCCTTACGAATACCCCGATAAATCCAGTGCGTCTGATCCTCTACCGTATCTTCAGTGTGTTTACCCGTAATATTCAGGTTGCCGCCAACCGTTTCAATTTCAAGCTCTTCCTCTTTCCAGCCAGGAACGCTCACGGTAAGCAGATAGTTATTCGCATCGCGCTTTTGCAGATCGTAAGCTGGCGTCGCAGCGACTGGCGTATCTCCTGTTAATTGACTGAAAAGTCTATCAATACGGTTGAAACGGTCAGAGAAAAGAGAATCAGCAAACACGGGAAGTGCTGACAAGGTTCTGAGTGCCATCATTAACCTCCTGAATCACTATTCAAAAGTTCAACATCAAGGCAAGCATTGCTTGTCCACTGACTACATAGGGACGGAAAAAACATTTTCAAGCCTATAAAAGCCTTTTTTTAGTCACAAATTTAAGTGGTTAACGAAAAATCTCATCCCGTTCATTGCCATTTCCGCAGTCCCTTCATCTTTACAATTTTTCTTCACCAGTCCAATTGATAATGATTATCAATTGCATTAATGTATACAGGTTGGTTATGGCAGTGACCAACGCCCTTCTCCATTATCAAACCCAGCGCCGCCTTCGGGCGGCCTTTTGGGAGGAAATATGGTCGCCAAAAATAAAATTCACGGTCGTCGTATTCATCAGTCTCTGCAACAGTTACATCATCGTTGTCTTTTTCAGCAACTGGCGGTAAGCCCACCAGGAACAAAATATGTTTCAGTCACCGCTGAAACAAAAAACTGGCTTATTCATCTTGTGACTTCAGAGGGTCGTTAGCACGCGATAGTGGCTGTCCATGTTGTCGCTAAAATTTTAATGAAATGACATTTGAAATGACATTTATACATCTACAATTTGCGCCCGGCTACTCCGGGCGCCATACCTGAAGATATGACACCCGTTGCCAGCTGACAGGAATTTTAGTCATCGTCTCCGGCGTAGAAAAATTCGATATCTTTATTAAACCATTTATCAATGTTGTGCCACATCAGACAACCGGTCAGAAAACTTGCGATCAATATCCCTCCTATAAGCCACTTTTTCACATATACTCCTGAATAACCCCTGTTGATGCCATTATCTGATCGATAATAAAAAGACCATCATTTGAAGAAATAGTTTCACTGACAGATACCGTATGAAACGAGACAGTGAACAGTACCGTTTTCTTCGGTTTTTATGCCATAGTATTGAGCAGTGGTGACAATCATTTTCTATCGCGCCATAATGATTTGCAGCCTATAGTTTATGATTTTAAGATTTGTCTACTCATCACATATGTCAGTGATGGATAAATTATAATACGCTTTTCTGGCGCATTTTTCGTCAGTAACAGGAATACTACAGCATTCATCGTATTGATGCCGCTTTATCTCCCGTTCTTCAGGGAATTAACGACAATTTTATGCACAAAGGATACTAATGATGAAACGTAAATTGATCCCATTTACCCTCTTTCTCGCTGCGCTTAGCGCCAGTACCACCTCTATAGCAGCTTCGCAGGAGATTTCTAAATCTATATACACCTGTAATGATAACCAGGTTATGGAGGTGATTTACGTCAACACTGAGGCTGGAAACGCCTATGCGATTATCAGTCAGGTAAACGAGATGATCCCGATGCGGTTAATGAAAATGGCCTCCGGAGCAAATTACGAAGCCATAGACAAAAATTATACTTATAAACTTTATACCAAAGGCAAAACGGCTGAACTAGTGGAAGGTGATGATAAACCTGTTCTCAGTAACTGTTCCTTAGCTAACTAACCTTCAGAAATGCCTGAAGGCTCATCAGGCATTTCCACTTCAACCTTCCTGTAACGTAACGTTAAAAAATATGTGAATCACTACAATAAAATAATGGCTAATTAGTAACCACTTTTAAACATGGCTAATCCTATTTTTAAAGAAAAGTTCGAACTGTCTTAATTGTCGTTGTTGAGCGTTTAAATGTTTTGCTTTATTAAGTGGCCCAGGTAGAATTCACAGCGGCTGGTAACCATTCATATTCGCACTATTGAACGATTATCAGCCAACCGCGCCAGGGTCTTGCATACGCTCTGGCGCGGTTAAATCCCCAGGCCATAAACGAAATCACTGGTTTCTGCTATTGCTCGTATCTTTCACGTTAACCTGCATTATGCTTGCCCACCTGATGTAGAAAAACACCGCTCTGAACCATAGGGTGTGAATTTCATTTTATAAAAAATTGCGGTGCCGGGTGCCTCCCGGTGAACCATACCACAGTCAATATGGCTCGCGAGGAACATTAACTATTTGACTGGACGCCCCGCCGCAAAGGGGGATTCACCGCATAAGAAAAATCTACAACTCACAAGTAATAAAAGACAATAACATTTTTGTGCATTTTTTATAAATGACTATCTTGTCACGTAATAAATGAAATTATTCTGTAACAGTATTGCAGGACAATACTTATTCAAAACTGAAGTGGTCAGTGGGAGTCGAACCCACATCATCAGCCTGACACTGAGGTAATAACATTATACGATAACCACATTGGACCGCCACCGAGGCCTCGAACCTCGCACCATCAACTTAGGAGGTTGATGCTCTATCCAGCTGAGCTAGTGGCGGCTGGGGACTTCTGCCAGGCGCAAAAAAGGTGCTCTCCTGGATAAGATACATACCTTGCTACTTTTCAGTAGTCGTTCAACGGCAGGTACAATATGCGAAGGCGGTCACAAAATCTTGATGACATTGTGATTAATTCCAGGAAAATTTTTCAGAGTGAATCTTGTGAGATCTGGCGTTATTTACACCAGATTGTCCTTCCTGCTTATCACCTACCTGAGCAACCTTGATTGCTTACCACAATCCTTTATCTGTGCTTATGCTGGTGAGATGTTATGTACAGCGTCACTATGACGAAGAGAGTATGACGAAGAGAGAAAAGTCAGGCAGGTACGTGTCACTGGTAAAGAAGCCCTGTTTTATTGACTGGCGGTGCGGAAGGCGAACCTTCCGCATAGCTTATGCTTTTCAGAAACGGTATCCAACCCCGACGTTGAAGCCGTTTATTTTTGTAGAGGAGATGTTGCTTCCTTCATACCCAACATCGACGACGATATTCTCCAGCGGATTCATCTGTACACCTGCGCCCCAGGCAAATCCCGTTTTCCTTGAGGAAATTTTGTTAGAAAAAGAATCGCCATCCTGAGTGGAATGTTCTTTAAACGTCGCCTTTACCGTGCCGACACCTGCCAGCGCGTATAACGAAAAATTGTCAGACAATCGATAGGCTGGCCCAACCATAAAAGAGCCGTACTTCACCTCAAACTTGTCATGGTAATGAATACCTTCAGACTCAACAGACCCGGAAGCCTGGCTGTCTCCATATAAGTAACTTAGCGAGGAAATAAAACTTACCGGAGAGTCATCCTCATAACGATATTTCACATTTACCCCTCGGATATTTTTGAAATCCTGAACTTTACTTTGTGCATACCCCACGGAAAAGGCGTTAGTATCGGCCTGTGCAACATTTACAACCAAAACGCCTGTAGTAATAACTAAAGTGGATAAAATAATATTTTTCATAACAACTCCTTAATACTACTTATTATTTACGGTGTGTTTAAACACCTGCGGTACCGATCCGGCATTCAGTTATCGCCACTATGCCGAATCGACAAAACCACGAATAATTCACCACTATCGCTCCTGATACGTTTACTTCCTGAAAGAGATTTTTACTACCGAAGTTCTCTATCGCTCCTTAAGGTAACCGGTTCTACAATGTCATCTCACTTTTATAGATTTGAATGCTAATTTTTCTCACGCATATATTTTTAACAGAAACCATAAAGTGTTTAGCCACTATAGAACAACAAACTCGCCATACAACCATTTGATATTTAAAGAAAAACCATCACAACCACATTAAGAAACCTGACGCCGATCGGCTAAAAACATGTCATTAAGCAAACTCGCCATATAACCAGAACATATCGCATTGTGCTTCACAGTCCTCACGTGACGCTCCAGCCGCAATACCGTTATATGTCATCGCAGGCGCTGTAATCATATTCACGATAATGCTTAGCACGATTTATTCCCGCTCCGATTTAATCTTTTAATATATCTATCAGTTACAACATTTCTTGTTATAAGAATAGAATCAACACCACAATTCCAACATAAATATCACCCGTGTTGAGAGAAAATTTACATTCCAGAAAAATAATAACAGACGCAAATATTGAACGCGCGATAAAAAAGTCTATTTCGCTATAAAACCCATTATTATTAAGAGTGGTTAACTCTTCGTTGAATAAAAAATGCCAATGACGTTCCATAATTCATTAGATGAACTTCACAAGTCATTACATATAACAGGAGGTGTTATGAGACATCATGCTTTTATGCTTTGGACATTACTTATTTTTTCATTCCATGTTTTGGCCAGTTCAGGCCATTGTTCTGGTTTACAACAGACATCATGGGAAATTTTTATCTACGATTTTGGTAGTAAAACCCCGCAACCGCCTGCAAATACCGATAAAAAGCAAGCCAGGCAGATTAGTTCACCATCCTGCCCGACGGCAAAACCCATGATGTCCGCACCAACCAACGACGCCAGGAAAGGGAATACTTTCTCCAGAACATAATGTTATTTATCTACAATGGTGCCGAACGACTACTTTTAGCCATCCGGAAATCTTGATTGCCATCAAATATAGCTGGCATTATTTTTCCTGACGTGTATAGTGCGCCCCGTTATCCCCATTAAGGAATTTGTTTGTCTCGTAAAATGACAGGAATTGTCAAAACCTTTGATTGTAAGAGCGGTAAAGGTCTCATCACCCCCTCCGATGGACGC
The DNA here is from genome assembly GCF_026247685.1 of Salmonella sp. 2018103. Classification (NCBI taxonomy): domain Bacteria; kingdom Pseudomonadati; phylum Pseudomonadota; class Gammaproteobacteria; order Enterobacterales; family Enterobacteriaceae; genus Salmonella; species Salmonella sp. 2018103. Next base: position 1,942,276 of record NZ_CP111029.1, on the reverse strand, counting down.
AAAGATGTTCAGGTCCACATTTCAGCATTTAGCCAACACGAAACAGAAGCGCTTATCCCCGGTATACGCGTTGAGTTTTGTCGTATTAATGGCCTCCGCGGACCTACCGCCGCCAACGTTTATCTTTCATAATTCGTCCCTCGGCATTTTTTCAGAAAAATTTAGCGAGCCCGTATACCTCCGCAGTCTGCTATGAGGCTTTGTCTGAAAGGCTGCAGAATGTTTTCAGTGGCGAAAATCTAAAGGATTTATTTTGCTGATGACTCCCGTGACCTCTCTTATCATATATCGGGTGTCAGCCCCCTTCTCACTTTGTTTAACGTGAAGAAATGTACAGCCGTTTTTCACTGTGATAGCATCTAATATTGCAAAAGTATTTAACGCTATATACCCATCGTCACAGGAGTGGCTGGCTGCGCGCATTTAACCGAAGTATTTATGTGATTCTATCGGAATTATCTCTATTGCCGCTCAATGCTACGTCATATTCAGTGGGTATAAATCGCCAATATAGTTGTAACGCTATTTATTTTTAGGGTAATAATTGAATGACTTTGCTTTCAGGAAAAACTACACTGGTTCTCTGCCTCTCCTCTATTTTATCTGGATGTACGACGAACGGCTTACCCGCACCTTATAGTATTAATTTGTCGTTCCCGGTCATTACACAAAACCAAATTAATTCCGGTGGTTATTACATAAATGACGCGGAACAAATTCGGACAACTGATGGTCTGTGCCTTGATACAGGCCCAGATCAACAGAATCGTTTGACGCTGCGGGAGTGTAAGCATGTGCAATCTCAGCTTTTCTCATTTCACCGAGACAGAATCATGCAGGGTGAGAAATGTCTGGATGCTGCAGGACAGGGTACGAAAGAAGGCACGCCAATCATTCTTTATTCATGCACGGGTAATGATAACCAGCGCTGGCTCACTGATGATAACAAAATTAAGGGGAAACAGAGCCGAAAATGCCTGGGCACAAATAGCATTATTGTCAGAAAAGGCGACCCTGTTGTATTGGCCGATTGCGATTTTAGTCGTGCCCTGGAATTTACCATCAGGTAGCAGGACACCGCTGTGAAGAGAGAGTCGCTAACCTCATGACACGACAACAGGTTAGCGACCTTTACTTCCACGTGCGGTCAATTTACTTTACGCCCGCAACGTCAGGATGACAAAACGGCGGCTAAACCTTGACACCAGTTATATACCCAGCTTAAATACTGGTCATCCAACCAGTAAAAAGGAAATGGCGATGTTCGTCGAACTCGTTTATGACAAGCGAAATGTTGAAGGTTTGCCAGGCGCACGCGAAATCATCCTCAATGAACTCACAAAACGTGTACATCAACTTTTTCCCGATGCGCAAGTGAAAGTTAAGCCAATGCAGGCGAACGCATTAAACAGTGACTGTACAAAAACCGAGAAAGAACGGCTGCACCGTATGCTGGAAGAGATGTTTGAAGAGGCTGATATGTGGCTGGTCGCCGAATAACGTCCCCTCCTGCGAAAGCGACATATCCGATCGAAAACAGCGCCCTGAGGCGCTGTCTGTGACGATATAACGCAAACGCCACCACTCAGAACATGTAGCGGAAGTGGCGTTTATCGCATGGTCAACATTCTATTTGCCAAATGCCGCCAGCTCCAGTCCTTGCCACTGAACGTTTTGCCCAGTGCCACACCTGTACGCCCTATCAACGGATTATACGTTTTGCTGCGCATCGACACTATTGGTCACGGTTTTACAGTAAAAACGGTACCTGTTCTCAGGTTCTTCCGGCATCAGTGCACCGTTATAATGGTGAGGTGTGACGCTATTGTAGTCGTTCAAGATGTATCCATTAATTTGTCCGGTTTTCTTGTTCATTAAGTCACCTGTTTTGTGTTGAGGTGAGAATATCACCTTTAATCAGGTGACCAAATTTACTGTGTCACTACAAGAATGAGAATAGATGAAATGTTACCTTCCACACAGGGATATAATAATTCTGGTAATTAAAAATTTATGTTTACTTATAAAGTACTAATGATATCGAATCTCTATTTCCGCATATAAATCAACCCAATACAGTTACAATGAGATAAGTGAATGTAGTTTTAAATTCAGTTAGTTGTTTATCTATAGTTGTCTCTTTGGTATTAACAATAATTAATTGATTGTACTGAATAAACTATCACTTTACCTCTGTAATAGACATCTATTTTAGTTTTATTGACGTTAGACTATGTATCTTACTATCTGCACAAGACATAGAACCAGAAACAAGTCAGGCATTGCCAGAATAAAATCAACGTCATGAAACAATGGGTTATGAACACATATATCATTCAGATAAAGAAGTAATAATCGGGAGAGTAGATATCATGAAAAAACCTGTTTTTTTCCTTCTGACCATGATCATCTGCAGCTATATTTCTTTTGCCTGCGCTAATATCAGTGACTACAAAGTTATGACCTGGAATCTTCAGGGCTCTTCAGCATCTACAGAAAGTAAATGGAATGTCAATGTCAGACAGCTTTTAAGTGGTACTGCCGGTGTGGATATTCTTATGGTACAGGAGGCCGGTGCTGTTCCCACCTCAGCGGTTCCTACCGGACGACATATTCAGCCTTTTGGAGTGGGTATTCCCATTGATGAATACACCTGGAATCTCGGAACCACCAGCCGTCAGGATATAAGATATATCTACCACTCGGCTATTGATGTTGGAGCGCGCCGTGTTAATCTGGCAATAGTTTCCAGACAAAGAGCGGATAATGTTTATGTCTTGCGTCCGACAACTGTCGCATCTCGCCCCGTCATTGGCATCGGACTGGGTAATGATGTTTTTCTGACAGCGCACGCACTGGCTAGTGGAGGTCCGGATGCTGCAGCTATTGTCAGGGTTACCATTAATTTTTTTAGACAACCTCAGATGCGGCATTTATCCTGGTTTCTTGCCGGGGATTTTAATCGCAGCCCAGACAGACTTGAAAATGACCTGATGACTGAGCATCTGGAACGAGTTGTAGCCGTACTCGCACCTACAGAACCCACGCAAATTGGCGGTGGTATTTTAGATTATGGGGTCATTGTCGATCGAGCACCTTATTCACAAAGGGTTGAAGCATTACGTAATCCACAACTCGCTTCTGATCATTATCCCGTAGCCTTTTTGGCACGAAGCTGTTAATGAGTAAATAGCGTTGACGACATGTACTTTGAGCGTAAGGTGCAGAATATATATTTATTGTAAGGTAAAATTATGAGTTGTTTTACCAGTCCAGCAATTATGGAAATGTTAGGTCATTATAAATGGCGTGTTTATGAGCCATTCAGGTTTTATCTCAGTGAAGATAAAAATGATGTCATTGAAGTACCGGTAGGATTCGTTACCGACCTTGCCACTGTTCCGCGTATTTTCTGGTCATTATTGCCACCGGATGGTGAATATGCCAAAGCGGCAATCATTCATGACTACCTGTATCATTATCCATTACGTAACAGAAAAGAGTCCGATCTCATATTCCTGGATGGAATGAAAGTTCTGGGCGTGCCAAAATGGAAAAGGATAATAATGTATTTAGCCGTAAGAATATTTGGCTGGAAATACTATCATTCTCATACCATACAACATAATTAATTTCTCGTTTTTAACACACAAAGAACTATAGAAAAACCTGACGCCTTAATATAGTAATAATGAGACTTAGTGGCTTTCACCAGTTCTCTGTGTGAATATATCATTATATGCTATCATCACAAACCGCCATAGTGGTAAGTAAGGGAATTACAACCTTACCCGTTCCTTTATCCATCCATAAACAAATGACTCATTCGCCTGGCGCTTTTCAGCTAACTCCAGATAGCGTTGTCCCTGACTACAATTCAATGCCCGGATAAGTATCATTTCGCCCTCAACTCTCCGGTGAGAGAGAAAAAATGTTAGTGCCGAAAGCGTTCGTGGCCCAATCTGACCATCTGCTATCAAATCCGGATAAATTTTTTGCTGATCATTAAAAACATTAAGCCAACGCTGGAAGTACTTAATCGGGATTGAGGGTCCCATGTTCACACCAGTATCACAAAGCTCAGCTGCGATAGAGTGAGAGATAATGGCAATCTGATCAAGTCGTGGACCATACCAATAATCTGCCTCAAGGATTTTTAATGCTTGATTACGGGTAAGATTCCGCATATCCCCCATATAGCCATTAGCCCTGGCCGTCGTCAGGGTTATACCCCAATGCGTTGGTCCCCCCCTGTCGTCAGGGTGATCAACGTAACCGCCTTCTCTACTAAGGATAGCTGCAAAGATTTCATCTTTAGTCATAATGACTCCTTCTAATATTAATAAAATACGTACCTGAATGCTATGATTGATAATGCAATGAATCTGATAAAAAACTTATTGAAGTATATAAACATTTATATTTAAGTGGATAGCCAACTTAATAAACAATATTAACCAGAGCACTAATAAACGGTCTGTTTAATTTAATAGGCAACATAGGTAAGTTTCATTTATTTAGAAAGTATAAGTTCTATTACAGGTCTTGCATCATAAAAAGACATGTTGTATACGTCAGCTCTTTGCCCTCGATGTGATTGACATACGCTACCTATTGAAAAGCATGAACTTATTAATAGGCCGAATGCATCAATTCGTTGTTGGGTATACGTCTGCGGTTCCGGAAGAAAAGGTATCACGCCAGGATTAGACGTAGTACTCAAACCTAAATAACTGGAATTCATTGTGCTTACACCATCCTTTACCAGACCTGTTGCGCTATCATAAACAAGCGCCACGGCCTTTTGAATATTCTCGGGTAAAATAGATAATGTGGAAACATACTCTCTTTGCAATCGCATCATCGTTTTTTCATAAGCATTAAAGTGACCACCTTGCGTTTCCAGATAGGTGATGGATGGGAGCAAGCTGTAGAAATTATTATCTGCACGAATCTGATATCTGTATAAATTACCTTTGAATGTTGAACGAGAATAGTACGCTCTGGCTATAGCATATGTTTGATTAACACTTGAGGTTGTTGCAATATAGCGACTGTCACTACTTCCGCCACTACATGACCTTCCACTGATAAATTGCTGAAAGTTACGGTTATACCCAAGTAGTGAAAACCCATCGCGAAAAATAACGTCCGGCGGGGTTGAGTCCACACGATACACAAAATCTACTGCATAGTTATTAAAGCTAACTATAGATAAGGTTAAGAGTATTAACTTTTTCATTATTTCTTCTCCCCTCTTACTTGGGTCCAAAGCATTGTGTCGCACTGCACGATGATAGTCCCACAAGAGCATTTGCTGAAAAGGTATTTACAAAAAGCGGATAGGTCCAGATATTTTTTTGAACATGAATCCTTACGGATTGCCCTGTACTATAAAAATATCTTGCCTGGTCAAGAAGTTCTTTAAAGGAGGGTGCCCATATGCTCTGCTTTGATACCGCACATGCAACAACTGGTGTACCACTACCGTTAGCTTTAACCGTTTTTATGCAAAAATAAGGACTAGTATCTATCTGACCAACATGTATTTCACTGATAACTTCGTCTGAGTAATAGGCGTTCGTTTTATCTCCTGTCCACTCAGCGCTGGCATTAAAAGAATAAAGGAGAATTAATAATGTATAAACAGGCACAAACTTATTTATATACATACTACTCTCCTGTACATTTAAAATAATTAACAAAGCACAAATTTATTATATCTCATCACATCTAAATCCAGTCTATCATGATTTACTTCAACACAATGTTACCAACCACAACAAACACTCAAATTACTTGTGAATAGCAATTAATACATATATAAAAAATTTCATCACTGATAATAAGCACACCTGTTTTATCAGTTACAGAATTCCTGCCACGGTAATAACACAGGTACTTCCGGCTCGTATTGATCGCCGTCGTCTGTCTACTGGTTTTCATTTTCAGCAAAGCAGGACATAACTCATTAAGAAATTGACGATAATTTAACAAGCCCGTTCTTTGCAAGAACGTTCTGGATAACTATCAGATCACTATTGTAGGATCAAAGAGTGGGGAATAAATCATTATCATCCAACTGAATCATGGACGACATCTTATTAACTGGCAATCTTTTTCCGGTGTAGTGATCCTACCCGCGTAATCTGTCTGTACCCTCCAGGTAAAGTGTCTGGCAATTTAGTCAACCTATTGTTGACCTTCCCCCTGTAAACAGTACCAGTCTAAACTGAAGTTTCCGGGCTTTCTTCCATCTCACAGAAAGGCGCATTGTCATGAAAAAGACCCGTTATACCGAAGAACAAATTGTATTTGCCCTGAAACAGGCTGAAACTGGCACCCGCGTCGGGGAAGTCTGCAGAAAGATGGGAATTTCTGAAGCCACATTTTACAACTGGAAGAAAAAATTTGCCGGGCCGGGCGTGACGGAGCTGCGGCGTCTGCGGCAACTGGAGGATGAGAATCAGCGTCCGGCGGGGATGCTGGTTGCTGATGCAGAGCAGAACCGTTTACCACTGGCAGAGCCGGCGTGACGATCGGGCGATAACCCTGCGTATCCGGGAAATAGCGGAAACCCGGATACGCTACGGTTGCCCGCGTATTCATATTCAGTTGCGCCGGGAGGGATGGCCTGTTAACCACAAGAAAACCCACCGGATTTATTGTCCGGAAGGCCTGAATCTGCGCAGAAAACGCCCCCCGCAGACATGTCAGTGCAGCACGCCGTCAGCAGCGCCTGGTCCTGACGCATGTCGATCAGTGCTGGAGTATGGATTTTGTGCCAGATAATCTGTTTAACGGGCGGCGTTTTCGGGCGCTGACTGTAGTGGATAATTTTAGTCGGGAATGCCTGGCGATCCATGCCGGAAAATCGTTAAGAGGCGAGGATGTGGTCAGAATAATGGAGGCACTGCGGGTGCCGGATAAGCGGCTGCCGGTACGAATCCAGACGGATAACGGCAGCGAGTTTATCTCAAAAAGTCTGGATAAATGGGCGTATGAACACGGCGTCACAATGGACTTCTCGCGCTCCGGAAAGCCGACAGATAACCCGTTTATTGAATCATTTAACGGCAGTCTGCGGGATGAATGCCTGAACAATCACTGGTTCCTGTCACTGGAAGATGCGCAGGAAAAACTCGGCAACTGGCGCAGGGAATACAATCATGAGAGAACGCATTCATCATTAAATGACATGACTCCGGCTGAATTTATCCGAAGTCTCCGGAAAGACGAAGATCTCTGATTTAGCACTTACTGAATTTGGGCCAAGGTCACTTTTATTCGCCAAACTGGCTTTAACGATTATGCCTACTGGGATAGGTTCTAAGTTGATCATCAATACGTAAAATATCTATTTACGAACAAAAAGTAACAGGTAAAAATCTGAAATAAAACCAGCATGACTAAAACTTACTGCAGAGATGCATACGTATTATTACTATGTTTCCAGGATAGCCTTGACTAGTTAAGGCATCTATTTTATATAAATAATGGAAATACTTCACATGAATAAAATACATGTTACATATAAAAATCTCTTACTTCCGATTACCTTCATCGCAGCAACTCTAATTAGCGCCTGTGATAACGATAAAGATGCCATGGTGGAAGCTGAAAAAAATCAAGAAAAATACATGCAAGAAATCCAGCAAAAAGAGCACCAGCAATCAATGTTCTTTTACGACAAAGCCGAAATGCAAAAAGCTATTGCCAATATCAACGCAAAAGGTGGAGCCAATCTTGCGATTATTGAAGCCCGTTTCTTCAAGGGCGGGTATTCATTCATTCGACAAAGCGTTAACACCCCTGCTAAAGTAGAGATGTTTAAATTTAACAACGGCTACTGGGGGGGACCTTCGCCTGTCAACTTGACCATCTTTGGCACTATAACAGAGGAGCAAAAACAAGAAGCACTAAAAGAGGCTTTATTCAAATTCGACTCAATCAATTTCAGCATTATACCAGAGCGTATTCAGGAAACAATTAAACGCGCTAATGCCAGAGGCATCATTTCCGTTACGGAAGATAGCGATATCGTTGTACGAGCAGAGATAGCTCATAATGGCGAATTTGTCTACGACATTACCATTACTGCTAAAAATACAGGACGTGCGGTAATGACCTTAAATAAGGATGGTTCTATTGCCGGATATGAGACCAAAGAACCTTTCGACCCCAAAAAAGAAGCCGAAAAAGCACAGCAACTTGTTGAACAATCGAGAAAAGACATTGAAAGTCAGCGTAAAAAAGCAGCTGAAAAGATGAACGAAATACAGCAGACATTTAAAAAATAGCAGGCGATACAAACATTGATAAAAATTATAGCGCGAAAGAACGCGTGCCAGGTACTAAAGCACTGCCTGAAGACAGCGAATCGCCATTTCATTCTCTGACACTGTAATTTTTCGAATTCAAGATGTTTATTTATTGAGCCTTTTGTGGATAACCAGGTGAAGTTATGTGACGCCAGGAACCTGGTCCAGTGGGCGTACTTGTTGGAGCCAGTGTAAGGCCGGGCAGCGCGCAGAAACTGGAGCGTACACGTTGTACGTGAGAATTTCGAGCACTGCCCGGCCTAAAAATGACGAATAAGATAGATATTTTAAAGAGGTAATATGAAGAATTTTTTCAAAATAATTACTGATTTCATCGCGAATATTTCCCTTGATCTATTTGCTATATTTTTATGCATGTTATTCGTATACAAAACAGGACCATCAATTGGTGTGATATCCTTTTTTATTGCATTAATTATGTATCTCATTCTTCATTTTGTTTTTTACTCATTTCGTGAAAAAATCATAAAAAAAATATTCAAATAAGTATTTGAAATTATTGTTTTGAGGTACAAATTCAGCGTAATAAAACAGAGCAACTTAAAAACAAAAAATTAGACGTAGCGAAGTGGAAGAGGACTGCCATGTACTGGACCATGCGACAGGTCGGGAGAGGAATGTACGGGAAAGAGCGCAATACTGTCATTGATATGAGCAGGAATATCGATAGCCAGTAAATCACTCCTGTGGTAATGCAGGCCACCTGATGACTGTGAAGGTAGCTTCATCTGTAGCGCCGGTGAAGTTCAGCGATTTAAGTGAAAAGTAGCCAGCAGGCGCTTCTGCTGGTCCATATTCCTCTATTTTGCCAGGCCATACTGGAGCGCCACCCAGGTATCTGCCAGATTGTTCCTAAGCTAATAAATATAAACAGATAGCAGCTACTGCCTACCTCAAGGAGTATGCACTCATGATCATTTAAAGCTCTTTTAAAGAGCCTGATAATAAGCTTGTCAATATAATATTATGCAGTCTCTATTAAGCGCCTGGTTTATTTGTTTTGCATAATCATATAGTTGACTTTTCGAGTAAGAATTTTCTTGCAAAGACAAATAAACGTGTTTTATATCTCTAAATAAGCATACATCACCATGGATATGAGCCTCTATATAATTCCCTTCATAGCCTGTACCATAATTAGAGTGAGCTAAAAACTTTTCGCCCTTAGCCATTTTAACCAAACTCTTAAAGCAATTATAACCAAAAAAATCATTTTGACAGGATGCAATCAGGTTCTCCATATGCCAAAATGTAGATAATTTACTCGTATCCAGACCAAATCTGTGGCCGTAGATATCAAAAGGTGAGAATGTACAATTTGTTTTCACATTATCATTTAATTCAAAAAATGATTTCCCATAGGCGCTGGCACCTCCATTTTCACCGTTCAGAAAGTCCAGTGCAGCATAAATTGGTCTGCTTGTAGGGCTAAAAGTTTTACTGTTGGGAGTATATGCTACGGAAAAACCGCCTGTCTGAGCATATGGGGCATAAGGTGAATCGGCAAGCTTCTCCAGTTCAAATGCTTTAGTTTCAACTGAATCACGCCCGACATTATAAGCAGGTAAATCTCCCGGTCTGCAACCTAATGCATAAGAGTTCAGATATTCTTTATTTTTTAAGAGAGAGACAAAGTCAATTTTTGCTGCATTAAAATTTATTGTCAGCCGGGCATTTTGTAAAACATCCACCATCTTATTTAGTAAGAGAGCGCAATCTATTTCGGCACCACACTCACGACTTATCCGCCTGAGCGCTTTTTCTCTTATTATGTCAGCGTCGCGCTGACACCTGGAATGAATATGCGCAAGTACTTGTTTTCCAAAAAGGCGACCATACACCTTTTTACGCTCTTCATTGCTGATACCGCAAAATACTTCGTCAAAAGAAAGCCTGTACGCTGCGCTTACAGAACCTCTCGCCGCTCTGCTTTCTGGAAATGGCGGAACATCTTCAACAACATTTTTAATTTGCTGAATGTCTGAAGACAGAGGAGTACGTCCGACATTTTTTTCCTTATCTGTTTCCAGATATTCCGGAGCCTTCACACTTCCACTGTAGCAGATAGGTTTGAGCATATGTCTCCTGAATTTTTATGACTAATATAGCATTCACTTTCGCTGACGTATTCTTTACCAGGCTGATATTTCAACACCTCTTAACAGCCTTGTAGAAGTGCAAATAAAGACACTACTAATTTCATAAAATGCTTAATCTACCCACTATTGCAGGCAATAAATTATCACCTTTTATTGAAATAATACCCTGATAATAACAACAAATCTGATAAGGCACTTTCAAAAAATAGCCAAACCACACATCATAAAGAAAACCACTACAATCAAAATCGGTAACTATCAATTTTCAGGGAATCTCAGGTTATCATGACGATCGGGGTAAAGGATAGATTACTATTGCGGTCTGAATTGAGGAAGTTTTGATAAATTATTTTGATAACCGTTCGAATGCTAATAATAAATATCCTCCGGCATAGCCGGAGGTTTTTCAGATGCGCCTGTAAGGCTCTCTTACCAGCCGCGCCCTAACAGGCGCATACGATCTGACATTTGCATCAAACTTCGTTACTTACGGCCCGTAAACGGGCTGCCCGGATAAGGGATCGATAATTGCTCACCCATTTTATCCTCTTCAAGCTGGTGCTTTATGTAGTCCTGTATCTTCGCCGTGTTCTTACCCACCGTATCGACATAGTACCCTCTGCACCAGAACTCCCTGTTCCTGTATTTGAATTTTAGATCCCCAAACTGCTCGTAAAGCATCAGACTACTTTTACCCTTCAGATATCCCATGAAGCTCGACACACTCATCTTCGGCGGGATCTCCAGAAGCATGTGAATATGATCTGCACAACATTCCGCTTCCAGAATTCGTACGTTTTTCCATTCACACAATTTTCTTAATATGCTGCCTACTGCCCTACGCTTCTCTCCATAGAACGCTTGTCTTCGGTATTTGGGCGCGAAAACTATGTGATATTTACAGTTCCATCGGGTGTGCGCTAAGCTCTTTTCGTCCCCCATTGGGACCCCCTTTTGATTTCTTGTTGAACTTTTGCAGTTGCCAGACCGCAAGATGTTTTAACAAATCAAAAGGGGTTTTAATAACTGGCTTAAAGCTGAAAGCTTTCCGGAACCCCCAGCCTAGCTGGGGGTTTTCCATAGACAAAAAAAGGCCCCTGTTGAATTGGCAGGGGCCTGGTACGAGCAAGCATCATATTGGGCGACATGATGCAACGGTAAAAATCATTTGGCCTGATGGCGAACAATGATTCCTTTCATTTCAGCGACCGCCGCACCCTCTACCCTATAGCGAGAATACTCGTCCGCCTGTATATCGGCAGACATCGATAACCCCTGATTGCGATAGCGCATCGGCGAAGGCAGTAAGACTCCGGCGGAACTGTGTACTTCCCGTACTCCGGCATCGAGGAAATTCTGCAGGTTATTTGCACGAACCCCCGCACCAGCCATAATGATTGGAGCATCCCCCTGGGCAATAAGTTCCATAATTATTGATAAACCTTGCGCCGCATCGGCTTTTTGCCCGGAAGTCAGTACTCTTGATACGCCTGCGTCAGCCAGATTCTTTAGCGCATTGAAGGGATTAGCGCACATATCGAAGGCGCGGTGGAATGTCACTGCCAGCGGTCCGGCCGCCGCCATTATTTTTTCCATTCGCGACATATCGACATCCCCATCAACGGTCAACACGCCAGTAACCAGCCCAGGAAACCCCAACTCTCTGACGAGGCGGATATCTTCCAGCATGGCGGCAAATTCGCCGTCAGTGTAGTAAAAATCCCCGCCACGAGGACGAATAATCGGATGTACGGGAATCGTAATATGCTCGCGCACGCTGCGTAAGACGCCCAGCGAAGGCGTAAGCCCGCCTTCTTTCGGCGCAGCGCACAGTTCGATACGATCCGCGCCGTTTCGCTGCGCGGTGAGCGCGCATTCCATGCTGTAACAACAGACCTCAAGTAACGCCATATTCACTCCGCTCGGCAGGTTAATGGGCCGCCTGTTCGCTGGCGACAATCGCTTCAATCGACCATGGATGAAATTTTACCGTGATGCGGCCATCGGTCACGGCCAGCGTAGGGTTTGGCAAACGTTCATGCTCGCCCTGTGGCGAACTGGTTTTAACCACGATCCCCGGCTGACTAAGCCCCTCATCCGACAACAACGCCAGCGCCCTCGCGTTCAAGGTCTCCGGCTCGCCGGGCAGCACGATTTCAATATGCTCCCACCCTTCGTGTGGATAGCGTTTTTCTCCCGGCCACGGTAATTCAATAACAGAAAACCGCCAGTGTTCCACACATACCGGTTCATGCAGTTTAAACAGACAAATCGGCCTGCCGTTGATGATATTTTCCGACAGTAGCTCGCCGCATTGTTCAAAACCGCGACGCCAACGCTCCGCCGTCGTATTCTGGTGACAGCGCAATGAAATGTGATCGGCCTCAAGGGCGCTAATCTGCAGACCAAGGCGAGTGGAAAGTTCTCTGAACGCCAGAGTGAATCGCGGTAAATCTGCGGAAATATCATGCAGTTCATCAATGTGTTGCCAGTTCGCCATATCAGGACGCTCTTCTTGCTGTGAAAACCGCTAATTTACGCTGTTGCGCCCCGGCAACCAACCTTTGATTTGATTGGGCGTTTATTGAATGCTTATGCAGATTATTGTTGCGTATATTTCAGGCGACGCGCCGCGCGCGCAATGCTGACGCCAACGGGCATTTGCAGTATACTCCCGCCCTAATTCTTAAACTGGCGCGGGCAATACAGTCCGCTTCATAAACGTAAGGTATTCCGGTGAATATTCAGGCTCTTCTCTCAGAAAAAGTTAGTCAGGCCATGATTGCTGCAGGCGCGCCTGCAGATTGCGAGCCCCAGGTTCGTCAGTCAGCCAAAGTTCAGTTCGGCGACTATCAGGCCAACGGCATGATGGCAGTTGCGAAAAAACTGGGTATGGCCCCCCGACAACTTGCAGAGCAGGTGCTGACTCATCTGGATCTCAGCGGCATCGCCAGCAAGGTTGAAATCGCCGGCCCTGGCTTTATCAATATTTTCCTCGAACCGGCTTTTCTCGCTGAACAGGTGCAGCAGGCGCTGGCCTCCGATCGTCTGGGCGTTTCTCAGCCGACTCGCCAGACGATTGTCGTTGACTACTCCGCGCCCAACGTCGCGAAAGAGATGCACGTTGGTCATCTACGCTCCACGATTATCGGCGATGCGGCTGTGCGCACGCTGGAGTTTCTGGGCCATCATGTTATTCGCGCTAACCACGTCGGCGACTGGGGCACCCAGTTCGGTATGCTTATCGCCTGGCTGGAAAAACAGCAGCAGGAAAACGCGGGCGACATGGCGCTGGCGGATCTCGAAGGATTTTACCGCGATGCGAAAAAGCATTATGACGAAGATGAAGCGTTTGCCGAGCGCGCGCGTAACTACGTCGTCAAATTGCAGAGCGGTGATGCCTATTTCCGTGAGATGTGGCGTAAGCTGGTTGATATCACGATGACGCAAAACCAGATCACTTATGATCGTCTGAACGTCACTTTGACTCGTGACGATGTGATGGGCGAAAGTCTGTATAATCCGATGCTGCCGGGCATCGTCGCCGATCTGAAAGCCAAAGGCCTGGCGGTTGAAAGCGAAGGCGCAACGGTGGTTTTCCTTGATGAGTTTAAAAACAAGGAAGGCGACCCGATGGGCGTCATTATTCAGAAGAAAGATGGCGGTTATTTGTATACCACTACCGATATCGCCTGCGCCAAATACCGTTACGAAACGCTGCACGCCGACCGCGTGCTCTACTACATTGACTCCCGTCAGCACCAGCACCTGATGCAAGCCTGGACCATTGTGCGCAAAGCCGGTTATGTGCCGGATTCCGTTCCGCTGGAACACCACATGTTCGGCATGATGTTGGGTAAAGACGGTAAACCGTTTAAAACTCGCGCGGGCGGTACGGTGAAACTGGCGGATCTGTTGGATGAGGCGCTGGAGCGCGCGCGTCGTCTGGTGGCGGAGAAGAACCCGGATATGCCGGCTGACGAGCTGGAAAAACTGGCTAACGCCGTCGGTATTGGCGCGGTGAAATACGCCGATCTGTCAAAAAACCGCACCACTGACTATATCTTCGACTGGGATAATATGTTGGCTTTCGAAGGCAATACCGCTCCTTATATGCAGTATGCCTATACGCGTGTGCTGTCTGTTTTCCGTAAAGCGGACATCGACGAGCAGGCGCTGGCGAGCGCGCCGGTTATCATTAGCGAAGATCGCGAAGCGCAACTCGCTGCCCGTCTGCTGCAGTTTGAAGAAACCCTGACGGTGGTCGCGCGTGAAGGTACGCCGCACGTCATGTGCGCGTATCTGTATGACGTCGCCGGGCTGTTCTCCGGCTTCTACGAGCACTGCCCTATTCTCAGCGCCGAGAATGATGCGGTTCGCAATAGCCGCCTAAAACTGGCGCAACTGACGGCGAAGACGCTGAAACTGGGTCTGGATACGTTGGGTATCGAAACCGTAGAACGCATGTAAACGCGTCGTCGTTAACATCATCAGGCCTGATTCCGGGGAACGGACTCAGGCCTTTTTATTGCCACAGCGGTATATCTGTAACAAATCACAAGGAATGACACATTTCTATAGAGAGATGGAACATCTTTTACCTGTGCTGGCGCTGACCGCCCCGTATCATTAGGCGGCGGATTGTTCAGGTACAGGTAATGACTTTTAAAGACTTTGATGCGGAAGAGAAACTCTTCCTGAGACGTGTGATTGTGGCGTTTGGTGTAGTGGTTGTCTGCTTTGGTATCCTGATCTTTAACCTCTATAACTTGCAAATCCGCCAGCACCACTACTACACAACCCGTTCGAATGAGAACGATATCAAGATGCTACCCGTCGCGCCCACGCGCGGCATCATTTACGATCGCAACGGCATTCCGCTGGTGCGTAACGTAACCTGGTATGATATCGCGGTTACGCCCTATAAAATTGCCGATATGGATGCGCTGCTAAAACAGCTCACCCCTATTGTTGATCTCTCCCCCGACGATATCGCCGACTTTCGCCATGCGCTAAAATCCAGTAGCCGCTATCGTCCGGTGGTGCTCAAAAACGCGCTAACGGATGTTGAAATCGCACGCTTTGCGGTCAATCAGTTTCATTTCAACGGCGTCACGATCAATAGCTATCAGGATCGGCAGTATCCTTACGGCGCGGAGCTGGCGCATGTTCTCGGTTACGTGTCAAAGATAAACGATAACGACCTTAAAGCGCTGGATAAAAAAGGGCTGGCAGAGAATTACGCGGCGGACCATAACATCGGTAAACAGGGGATTGAGCGTTACTACGAAAACGATCTTCATGGCAAAACCGGTTATCAGGAGGTCGAGGTGGATAATCACGGGCGTATTGTCCGCCTGCTGAAAGACGTTCCTCCCATCGCGGGTAAGAATATTCACCTGGCGCTGGATCTCCATTTACAAGAGTACATTGAAAGTTTGCTGGCCGGGCAGCGTGCTGCCGTACTGGTTGAAGATCCGCACGATGGTTCAGTGCTGGCGATGGTATCTATGCCCAGCTACGACCCGAACCCCTTTGTAAAAGGCATTAGCTATCAGGATTACGGCAAACTGCTGCACGATAAAAATCTGCCGCTGATCAACCGCGTGACGCAAGGGCTTTATCCCCCGGCGTCAACGGTTAAACCCTATATGGCGATGTCCGCGCTGTTATGCGGGATTATTACGCCGCAAACCACCTTCTTTGGCGCGCCAACCTGGACGCTTCCCGGCACGCAGCGGCATTACCGGGACTGGAAAAAAACCGGACACGGTATGCTGGATGTCACTAAAGCGATTGAGGAATCTGCGGATACCTTTTTCTATCAGGTCGCTTATATGATGGGTATTGACCGTATCGACACGATGTTGTCTCAGTTCGGCTATGGCAAACCGACGGGCATCGACCTTAATGAAGAGTATGACGGGCTGCTTCCCAGCCGCGCATGGAAACAGCGGGTCCATAAAAAAGCCTGGTATCAGGGCGATACCATCTCTGTCGGCATCGGCCAGGGTTACTGGATTGCCACCCCCATCCAGATGGTAAAAGCGATGGTGGCGCTCATCAACAACGGTAAGGTGATTGCCCCTCACCTGTTACTCAATGAAGAGAGCGGCAAAACGGTGGTTCCGTATCGCCCTTCAGGAACACCGGCACAGATAGCCGATCCGGCGTCGCCATACTGGGGACTGGTGCGTCAGGCGATGTATGGCATGGCGAATGCACCCAACGGAACGGGCTATAAGTTCTTTCACACAGCGCCCTACGGCATTGCGGCCAAAAGCGGCACGTCGCAGGTATTTAGCCTGAAAGAAAATCAGACCTACAACGCGAAAATGATCCCCATTCGCCTGCGCGATCATGTGTTTTATACCGCTTTTGCACCGTATAAAAACCCTAAGGTCGCTATTGCCTTGATTCTGGAAAACGGCGGAAGCGACGGCGTTACCGCCGCGCCCATCATGCGAAAAATCCTTGACCACCTGTTTGATCCACAGGCTGATACCACGCAGCCAGGTCAGGTGCCATAGTCAAATAAGCAAAGCGCCATCAGACAAGGATACGCCCGGAATATCCGCATACATCAGAAATAGTTACGCAGATATTCCGTCAAACACAGCATTGCCATCGCCTGCCCGTAAGGCATAGAGGTCAACGGAATGTGACGGTAAAAATCGAGATCGTGGCCCATGCCAGTGCCAAATGACGTTTGCAGCAGTTCGCCTTCCGGCGAGATATGTTTCACTATCCCCCGAATAGCTTTTTCCGCCACCTGCGCATAGTGCCGTTCGACATAGCGTTTGCGCACCGCTTTAAGAATACCGTAGGCAAAACCCGCCGTCGCCGACGCCTCAAGATAAGAGTGCGGATCGTCAAGCAGCGTATGCCACAAACCGCTTTCATCCTGACATTTCGCCAGCGCGGCGATCTGCGCATTCAGTACCTGGATCAGGTAACGGCGCACGGCATTATTTTCCGGCAAGTCCAGCAGTTCAAGAAAATCCGGGATCACAATGGTCAGCCAACTGTTGCCGCGCGCCCAGCGAGCGTTAGCGAAGTTATGATGACCGTCATAGCTCCAGCCGTGGAACCACAGCCCCGTCTCTTTATCCATCAAATTCTGCACGTGTAGCAGGAACTGATAGGTTGCCTCTTCCACATATTCCGGCCGGTTCAGCAGCTTACCGATTTTCGCCAGCGGCAGCACCGTCATCATTAGCGTGTCGTCCCACATCTGCTGATGATTTTCCTCCGCCAGCGTGATGTGCTGCATTCCACCGTGATCGGTTCGGGGCATTTCATTCATCGCCCATTCGGCCCACGTTTCCAGCCACGGTAAATACGCTGGATTACGCGTCTCTTCATAGCGATACGCCAGCGTTAAAAATGGCGCCATCGTATTAACGTTTTTCGTCGTCGCGCCTTCCGCAAAACGATCGGCAAACCAGTCATCAATGATCTTACGCATCGTCTGGTCGCCGGTCTGTTGGTAATAGTGATACATTCCGTACAGGCCCACGCCGTGCGTCCACTCCCATCCGGCCCAGCCTTTAGTATCGATCACGCGTCCGTCGTCCAGTCGCAATAAAAATTCGCCTGTCTCATCTTTAATATTGACCAGGTTATGCGTCACCTTTTGCACCAGGGCTTTTAGTTCATCTCTGGCGATAAAATGCTCAGGCTGACGCAATAGCGGACTGTGTTTGACTGGATAAACCATCATTTGCTTAACCTCTGTGTAATGTCGAATTCAGTGCTGCGTGCAGTTTTACCGCCGACGCAGTCGATTCGCTACAGTAAAAGCTAAGCTGGGCGGAAACCTTTTTGTTTCTGCCATTGCCAGAGCGTAAATGGCAAAAACGCAAAGAGTCCGGCAATCTACCTCACCATTTTATAAAACAGCGTTTCTATTTATTCAAAAAGAGAGTCAGGTCTGCTACCTGGCAAAGAAAGGGGCGGTTAGCGGTAGTTCACAATCACCTGATTGCTCCGCACTTTTAACGCCGGGATAAGTCGGCCGCCGCCGGGGACTTCCCAGACAAAGCGGAGCGGCTCGACTGCGGGAACATGAGCAAAACCGTGGGTCGTGCCACTCTGACCATCAAGTTCTACGCAACGGGACTGGGAACATAAACGTACCCGTAAGCCCGCGGGGGTCGGGCCATTCAGTTCATAACGCCAGGCGACCAACGTCATCACACCGGAAACCGGCTGACGCGCCGACAATGGCGAAGACGATGCGGAAACGCCCCGGTAATTTAAGGTTACGCCCATACCGCTATCCTGCCACGCGCCTTCGCCTGCGGCCTGAACCGTCAGGGGAAAGAGCAACAACGCCAGCCATTTACGCATTATTTTCCTCCAATGGTCGCCGTCATGCGGATATGACGGTTATCGGAAAGCTCAAGGTTCGACAACACCACCAGCTGCGGTAAACTGCGCCGCAAAAAGCGGGACAATAATGGACGTAGCGCATGGTTAACCAGCAATACCGGCGGCGCGCCAAGCATTTCCTGGCGAGAAAGCGCCTCTTGCGTCTGCGCCAGCAGGCGATCCGCCAACCCCGGCTCAAGTCCACCGCCGCCCTGCAATGCCTGAAGCAGCAAACGCTCCAGCGCGGTATCCAGGCCAATCACCTGCACTTCTTCATTACCGGGGAACCACTGTTGCGTAATCGCTCGTCCTAATGCCACGCGTACCACGGCGGTTAATTCATGCGGATCGCTTTGTAACGGCGCATGTTCCGCCAGCGTTTCCAGAATGGTGCGCATATCGCGAATCGGGACTTTTTCCGCCAGTAAGTTTTGCAGGACTTTATGTAAAGTCGTGAGGGTCACGACGCCGGGGACCAGATCTTCCGTGAGTTTAGGCATCTCCTGAGAGACACGATCCAACAGTTGCTGCGCTTCCTGGCGGCCAAACAGTTCGGCGGAGAATTGGCCAATCAAGTGGTTAAGGTGCGTCGCCACAACGGTACTGGCTTCAACAACGGTAAAGCCCTGAATTTGCGCCTGCTCTTTCAGGGCGCTTTCAATCCAGATGGCATCAAGGCCAAAAGCTGGATCGACGGTTTTCTCGCCCGGTAGCGTTCCCGCCGCCGTGCCAGGGTTAATAGCCAGCCAGCGTCCCGGATAGGCGTCCCCGCTGCCAATCTCTACCCCTTTCATCAAAATACGGTAGCGCGCAGGCTGTAAATCCATATTGTCGCGAATATGGACAACCGGCGGCAGGAACCCCATATCCTGAGCGAATTTTTTACGAATACTGCGAATACGTCCGAGCAATTCGCCATCCTGTTGAAAATCCACCATCGGGATCAGGCGGTAGCCCACTTCCATCCCCAGTGAATCCTCAAGCTGTACGTCATTCCAGGTGGCTTCGACCACCGAGTTATTTTCCGGCATTTTTACCGGCTGCGGCTCCTCCGGCGCTTTTTCTTCACGCCCGCGCAGCCACCATGCCAGGCCGAGCAAAGCGGCGGTAAAGAGTAAAAATACCAGGTTAGGCATTCCTGGCACCATGCCAAGCAGCCCCAGCACCGCCGCCGCCAGCAGCATCACCCTTGGATTACTGAACAGTTGGCCAACCATCTGCTCGCCTACATCCTGATCGGTACTGACGCGGGTCACAATGACGCCCGCCGCCGTGGAGATAACCAGCGCCGGGATCTGGGCGACCAGGCCGTCGCCAATGGTCAGCAGGGTGTAGCTTTCCGCCGCGCTGCCTATGCTCATTCCGTGCTGCAATACGCCGACCAGCAGCCCGCCTACCACGTTAATGACCATGATGAGAATACCGGCGATGGCGTCGCCGCGCACAAATTTACTTGCCCCGTCCATCGAGCCGTAGAAATCGGCTTCCTGAGTGACTTCCGAACGCCGTTTTTTGGCCTCGTCTTCACCAATCAGACCGGCATTAAGATCGGCGTCAATCGCCATTTGCTTGCCGGGCATACCGTCCAGCACAAAGCGCGCGCCGACTTCGGCAATACGTCCGGCGCCTTTGGTGATGACCATGAAGTTGATAATGACGAGGATGATAAAAACCACAATCCCGATCGCGAAGTTACCGCCGACCAGGAAATGACCAAACGCCTCCACCACCTTTCCCGCCGCCGCCGCGCCGGTATGCCCTTCCATCAAAATAATGCGCGTTGAGGCTACGTTAAGCGCCAGACGCAGTAGCGTGGTAAACAGCAGAATGGTCGGAAACGCGGCAAAATCCAGAGTACGCTGGGTAAACATCGCCACCAGCAGCACCATAATCGATAGCGCAATATTAAAGGTAAACAATAAGTCGAGGATAAAAGCAGGTAGCGGCAGCACCATCATCGACAAAATCAGCAGAATGAGGATCGGCCCGGCAAGAATTTGCCATTGCGTCGATTTCAGGTTGCTGGGCAGGCGCAGCATCGCGACCAGATTAGCCATCAGTATTCTTCTCGTTCATAAAATCCAGCGCTTCTGGCACCGGAAGGTTCTCAGGTTGTGGAGGACGTTGCCCGCCCGCAAGCCGCCAGCGTTTAAGCTGCCAGACCCAGGCCAACACTTCCGCAACGGCAGCATATAACTGCCCGGGAATTTGCTGACCGATTTCGGCGTGGCGATATAATGCCCGCGCCAGCGGCGGCGCTTCTAAAGTGGGAACCCGATGTTCAGCGCCGATCTCGCGAATGCGCAGCGCTATTAATCCAGCCCCCTTCGCGACCACTTTCGGCGCGCTCATTTTGTTTTCGTCATACTGCAGCGCCACGGAATAGTGCGTCGGGTTAGTGACAATGACGTCCGCTTTCGGCACATCTTCCATCATGCGGCGCTGCGCGGCGGCGCGTTGCATCTGGCGAATTTTGCCCTTAACATGCGGATCGCCTTCGCTCTCTTTAAATTCGTCGCGAATGTCCTGTCGCGACATGCGTAATTTTTTCAGGTGGCTAAAGATCTGGAAAAACACGTCAAATCCCACCATCGGAATCACGCCCAGTACCACCAGTAACGCGCAGAGTCCAACCAGATCCAGCGCATTCCCCATTGCGACGATCGGCGACTCCGCCATCAAGCGCATCATTTGCGGCCAGTTATGCCAGAGATAAAAGCCGGTAACGCAGCCGACCAGCGTGGATTTCAACACCGCTTTTAGCAGTTCCGCGCCAGTCTGCGCCGAAAACATGCGCTTAATTCCCGGCAGCGGGTTTAATTTAGAAAATTTTGGCTGTAGCGACTTACCGCTAAAAATCAGGCCGCCAAGCATGACCGGCGAGATAAGCGCCACCAGCACCACGCCCGCGATGAGCGGTAGCAGTGCCATCATCGCCGCTTTAATCAGCAAAATTATCTGCCCCAGGATCAGGTTAGGATCGTTCACCATACGGTGATCGAAGTGCAGGCCTGCTGAGAGCATTCCCGCCAGTTGCCGCGCTAACGACTCGCCGCCGAACCAAATAATACAAACGCCCACCAGCAATATCAGCAGTGAGGTCAGTTCTCTGGAACGGGGGATCTGCCCTTCTTCCCGCGCTTTTTCAAGTCGGTGGGGTGTGGGGGCTTCTGTTTTGTCGTCGTCGCTCTCTTCTGCCACGCAGCAAACCCTGGATAGATTGATAAGCGAGAATGATGCCAGAACCGCTTTACGCCAATGGGCAGAGTAAGCGGTAAAAAAGGCGGGGTTTATGGCGTTAATAGAGATAGCCGGATACGATAAGAAAGTCTCGTATCCGGCCTGGTTGACGGATTCGGACCCGATAAGCGCAGCGCCATCAGGTCAAAAAAGCTTAAAAGCCAAGACTGTCCAGCAGGTCGTCCACCTGATCCTGACTGGCGACGACGCCAGCTTTCGAGGTATCCACCTGCGGGCCGTTGAGTAAGCTTTCGTTCTCGCGTTTTGGTCGCGCGCTCTGTTCCGGGATGTTTTCCAGCAGCACCATTAACAACTGGCGCTCAATCTCCTGAATCACGTCCATCATGCGTTTGATCACCTGACCCGTCAGATCCTGGAAATCCTGCGCCATCATGATGTCCAGCAGTTGCGCGTTAGTAAAGCTGGTATGGCCCGGGACATCCCTGAGAAACTGGCGCGTATCCGTCACCAGTTCACGGGCGTCGGAAAGCTCGATCGGATTGTCAAACCACTCGTCCCAACGTTGGGTTAGCGCTTTCGCCTCTTTTTCCATCGCATCCTGATGCGGCTGCGAAGCTTCGACACTGTTTAGCGCGCGTTCCGCCGCCTGCGCCGTCATCTGGACGACGTAATCCAGACGGTCGCGCGCATCAGGGATCGCCTCCGCCGCTTCGGCAATCGCCTGGTCCAGCCCCAGTTCACGCAGGCTGTCGCGCAGCATTCGGGTCAGACTACCGATGCGCGCAATGATGTCTCCTGCTGAGCCTTCATCAGCAGGCTTGATAGATGGTTGCATCATCATCGCATCCTCACATGCCCAGTTTCTCAAAGATTTTGTTGAGCTTCTCTTCCAGAGTCGCTGCGGTGAACGGTTTTACGACATAACCGCTGGCGCCAGCCTGTGCGGCGGCGATAATATTCTCTTTCTTGGCTTCCGCCGTGACCATCAACACGGGTAACGCCGACATGGCGCTATCGGCGCGAATGGTTTTCAGCAGCTCCAGGCCATCCATATTCGGCATGTTCCAGTCGGAGATAATAAAACCAAAGCCGCCCGCCTGGAGCTTGTTCAGCGCATCGACGCCGTCTTCGGCCTCTTCCACATTGTTAAATCCAAGCTCTTTTAAGAGGTTGCGCACGATACGACGCATGGTCGAAAAGTCATCCACAACCAAAAATTTAAGCTCTTTATCCGCCATAAAATACTACTCCTGGTTCAAATACGTATCGCCTGTCCGGCACTGATTTTCGCCAGCATCTGCTGGCTTACCTGGCTAAGATCGACCACTTCGCTTACGCCACCCATATTGATGGCCTCGCGCGGCATGCCGAACACCACACAACTTGCTTCGTTTTGCGCAATGGTCCAGGCGCCAGCCTGGTACATCGCTAACATTCCAGCGGCGCCATCGTTGCCCATCCCCGTAAGAATGACGCCTACGGCGTTGCGCCCCGCGTGTTTCGCCACCGAATGAAACAGCACATCCACGGAAGGCCGATGCCGGTTTACCGGCGGGCCATCATGAATTTTGATTTGATAATTCGCCCCGCTACGCGCCAGCTCCATATGCTTGTCGCCGGGCGCAATGTAGGCATGACCTGGCAATACGCGTTCGCCGTCCTCGGCCTCCTTCACGCTGATTTGACAGAGTTTATTCAGGCGCTCGGCAAACGAGCGGGTAAAGCCAGGCGGCATATGCTGCGTAATAATCACTGCCGGACTGGAAAGCGGCAGCGGTTGCAGCACATGTCGGATAGCTTCAGTACCGCCCGTTGAAGCGCCGATAGCAATCAGTTTCTCCGAACTGAGGAGCGGACCGGCTTTTAAGGTTGCCGGGGCCGCCACCGGTTTATGTGCGGCGATGCGGGCCCGCGCGGCGGTACGCACTTTTTCGGCGATCATCTCGCTATACGCCAGCATACCTTCACGAATGCCAAGCTGCGGTTTAGTGACAAAATCGATGGCCCCCAACTCCAGCGCCCGTAGCGTCACTTCGGAACCTTTACCGGTCAGCGAAGAGACCATCACCACCGGCATCGGTCGCAGGCGCATCAGTTTTTCCAGAAAATCGAGGCCGTCCATACGCGGCATCTCAACGTCCAGGGTCAATACGTCCGGATTAAATTTTTTGATGAGATCCCTGGCGACCAACGGGTCCGGCGCAGTCGCCACCATCTCCATGTCGCTATGGCTATTAATAATTTCAGTCATGATTTGGCGCATTAGCGCGGAATCATCAACTGACAATACCCTGATTTTACTCATGCTTTATCCTTACTTAGCGCATACACCGTCTGTCCGCGCAGGCTAAACTCGCGCACGAGGTTGCTAAAGTTTTCTGAGTGACCGGCAAACAACAGTCCGTCAGGTTTAAGGAGTGGAACAAAACGGCGCAGAATGTCCTCCTGAGTCGTTTTATCAAAATAGATCATGACGTTACGGCAAAAAATCGCGTCAAAGGGATCAGGTACGTTGTACTGCTTTTCCAACAAATTAACGGAGGAAAATTCAACATAATTGGCCAGTTCCTGACGCACGCGCACCAGTCCTTCATGCGGCCCCGTACCGCGCATGAAATAACGTTGTAGCTGCTGCGGCGATAACGTTTTCAGTTCGCTGAGGCGATAAATACCGCTTCTCGCTTTTTCCAGCACTTCAGTATCAATATCGCTGGCGAATACTTTCCAGCGACCGGGGGCCATCCCCAACGCATCCGCCAGCGTAATGGCGATACTGTAAGGTTCTTCTCCTGTCGATGCCGCCGCACTCCAGACGCGGTACTCGCCGTGGCGGCGACGCGCATGTTCCGCAAGGATGGGAAAATGGTGCGCCTCGCGAAAAAAAGCGGTCAGGTTGGTAGTCAGAGCGTTGATAAAAGCCTGCCACTCAGCGCTGTTTTGGTTAGCCTCCAGCATACTGAGATAACGGCCAAAATCATCCAGTCCCAGGGCACGCAGCCGACGGACCAGGCGGTTATAAACCATATCCCGCTTATGGTCGGCCAGCACGATCCCTGCGCGCTGGTAGATTAATTGACATATCCGACGAAAATGCGCGTCGGACAGCGCGAGGCGCTGTGTCATCTGTAACAATACTGACGTTTGCCCGGGGGGCAGAGATGATGTCATAGCGCCTTCTTAATCACATTCAAAATACAACGGGCGCGCCCTGCGGCAGCGCCATGCTTCCCGTATTACACATTTTTTGCTTTTATCTATGCGAACCAGACGAAAGGGATCGGCGGGTTCGCAAATTAATCGATAACCGACAGCGCACGTCGATCAGAAGGTTTCCCAGTTCGCATCATCCCCGGCGGCTAAGGGCCGCGGCGTATTGCCGGACTGAGCGTCCACTGACAAACGCATCTCAGGTTTATTTACCGCCAGCGGTCGCGATGCCAGGCGGAAAGCCGATACCGCCTGGGTCAGACGGCTGGCCTGCTCTTCCAGCGCGGCGGCGGCCGCTGCGGATTCCTGAACCAGCGAGGCGTTCTGTTGCGTTACGCGATCCATTTCGGAAACGGCCAAAGCGACCTGATCGATACCCCGGCTTTGCTCATCCGAGGCGGAGGCGATTTCGCCCATGATATCCGTGACGCGTGTAACGGCATTGACGATGTCAGTCATGGTTTCCCCAGCGCTCTCCACCAGCACAGAACCGGTATCGACACGCGAGACGGAATCTTCAATCAACGCTTTTATTTCTTTCGCCGCCTGGGCGCTGCGGCTGGCCAGATTACGCACCTCGCCTGCCACGACCGCAAAACCGCGCCCCTGCTCTCCCGCGCGCGCCGCTTCTACCGCCGCGTTCAGCGCCAGAATGTTAGTCTGGAAGGCAATACCGTCGATAACGCTGATAATGTCAGCGATTTTTTTCGAACTGTCGGCAATTTCGTGCATAGTGTTTACTACGCCGTCGACCACTTTGCCGCCATGACGCGCGGTCTCGGAGGCGCTTTGCGCCAGTTGCGAAGCCTGACGGGCGTTATCGGCGTTTTGCTTCACGGTGGCCGTCAGTTGTTCCATGCTGGCCGCCGTCTCTTCCAGAGCGGAGGCTTGTTGTTCGGTACGGGAAGAGAGGTCGGTATTACCGGCGGCAATTTCACTGGTGCCGGAATAAATCGCATCCGAACCTTCACGAACCTGCGTCACGGTGTCAATCAGCGAGCGTTGCATATGTTCAACCGTTCCCGCCAGTTCGCCAATTTCATTACGTCCTGAGACGGTGAGCGTTTTCGTCAGATCGCCGCTGGCAATTTCACGGATATGAGTAATCACTCGCGCTAATGGGTTAAGCAGGGCATGACGAATGCCGAACCAAACCACCATCAAAATCAGCACCAGCACGACCGCAAGAACCCCCAGTTGCCATTGCGCAAAACGGTAGTCATGAGCGCTTTGATCAAATGTCTGGCGGTACAGGTTTTCGCTCACCCGGGCGTAATTGCCCAGCGCCTCGCCCAACGCGTTTTGCATTCCCTGGGTTGGCTGGGCGAAGTAGGCATCCATATTGCCATTGTCCAGAAACTGAATAAGTTCGGTTAATGCGGCCTGATAGCGCTGATATTTTTCATCGACGTTCGCGCTGGCCTCCGCCATCGCTGGCAATGGCGTCATGTTTTTGAAATTGGCGTAGTGCGCCGCCGCCTGTGCGAGGGTCGTTTTTGCATTCTGGAGTAAATCCGTTTTGGCGCTGCTCTGCTGGTTAGAAGCGTCCATCATCATGCGTGCGGCGGAGCGGCTCAGGTTAATGCGCGTTTGCAGCATTAAGTCCCATGTCGACGTGAGTTCGCTTTGTTGCTGGCGTAATTCGTTAGAAATAACAAAACCTTGCTGGTTATGCTGTAATGAAGAAAACAGCAAACCACCGGAAACAAGCTGTAGCAGTGCGAAAACCCCCAGCACCATCATCAGCATTGTGACAACGCGGATACGGTTAAACATAAGGCACCTTCCTGATAACGAGTTATCAACGTTATCGGCACCTGCGGTGATAACTTTACTTTTGCAAAAAGGAAATACGCTGTTCCGGAAGACGACATTGACAATAACAGTGTCGCAGCGGCGATGCCGACGCAAAATGCAGGGGCTGGGCGCGGGCGATGAAGAGGCACTCTCACCGCTGGCGGAAGCATAACGGTGAATATTGCCGGATGGCGCGACGCCATCCGGCAACGTTATTACGCGACGTGTGATGCTGCGATATCCAGCAGCGCCATCTCTTCGCTGTTAAGCAGTTTTTCGATATTCACCAGAATCAGCATACGCTCGCCGAGCGCGCCCAATCCCGTCAAATATTCTGTTGACAAGGTCACGGCAAATTCTGGCGCCGGACGGATTTGTTCCGCCGTTAACGACAGTACGTCAGACACACCGTCTACCACTATCCCGACGACGCGTTGCCCCAGATTCAGTACGATCACTACCGTATTGTCATCATACTCAACGTCGCCTTCACAGAATTTCACGCGCAGATCGACAATGGGTACAATCACGCCGCGCAGGTTAGTCACCCCTTTTATAAAGGCCGGTGTATTGGCGATACGCGTCACCTGGTCATAGCCACGGATCTCCTGCACTTTCAGGATATCGATGCCGTACTCTTCATTTCCCAGTGTAAACACCAGGAATTCCTGACCTGACGGCTCGCCGGCCAGTTTGCTTACATTACTCATACCGGTCATATTATTCCCTTCTCACTCAATCAGGCGGCTGTGATCGCCATACGTTGTTCGCGGTTTAAACCCTGCAATGCGGAAACATCAACAATCAGCGCGACGCTGCCGTCGCCCAGGATCGTCGCGGCGGAAATCCCCGGTACCTTGCGATAATTGCTTTCCAGATTTTTGACCACCACCTGGTGCTGACCGATGAGCTGATCGACCAGCAGCGCGTAACGGCGTCCCGCGCTTTGCAGGATCACAACAATGCCCTGCGTGGCTTCGGTTTTCGCCCCGTCCACGTCAAACACTTTCCACAATTCGACCAGCGGCAAATACTCGCCGCGAACTTCCAGAACCCGTTCGCCGCCCGCCAGCGGATGAAGATCCTCTTCACGCGGTTGCAGCGACTCCATCACCGCATTCAACGGCAGGATAAAAACTTCCCCCGCCACGCGAACCGACATCCCATCGAGGATGGCCAGCGTCAGCGGCAGCAGAATACGAATCGTGGTGCCGGAGCCTTGTTTTGACTGGATCTCAACGTGACCGCCCATCTCCTGAATGTTACGTTTCACCACATCCATGCCAACGCCGCGACCGGAGACATCCGTGACCTGTTCCGCAGTTGAGAATCCCGGCGCGAAGATCAACATGCCCACTTCATCGTCGCTCATGTTTTCATTCACCGCCATCCCCTGCGACATGGCCTTCGCCAGGATACGCTCACGGTTAAGCCCCGCGCCGTCATCGGTCACTTCAATACAAATATTCCCGCCCTGATGCTCTGCGGAAAGAATCAGGTTGCCGACAACATTTTTCCCCGCCTCAAGGCGTTTTTCCGGCATTTCAATTCCGTGGTCGAGACTGTTGCGCACCAGGTGCGTCAGCGGGTCGATAATGCGTTCGATCAGGCTTTTATCAAGTTCAGTGGAGCTCCCCACCAGCGTCAGCTCTACCTGCTTGCCCAGTTTACCCGCTAAATCGCGTACCAGGCGCGGGAAACGGCTGAAGACGTACTCCATAGGCATCATGCGAATCGACATCACCGACTCTTGTAAGTCGCGGGCGTTACGTTGTAACTGACCCATACTGGTAATGAGATCGCCGTGGTTTACCGGGTCCAGCTCGTTAGAACGCTGGGCCAACATTGACTGGGTAATAACTAACTCGCCGACCAGGTTTATAAGCTGATCCACTTTCTCTACCGCCACGCGAATGCTGGTGGATTCGCGTTCACGCGCAGGTTTTTCACGCCCCGCATGATGTTCATGCGCCGCGCTTTTGGCGGCTGGCGCAACGACTGCCGGAGGCGCTACCGGCGCTACCTCGGTTTTCTCTTGCGCTTTTTCAACCGGCGCGGCGACCACTTTTTCAAAAGCGATCTGATCGGCCTCGATGACAAAACAGAGCACCGCGACAATGTCATCTTCCGCGACGCTGCCATCCAGAGTTGCCGACAGTGAATCCGTTCCCTTGACGACATCCGTCAGAGTAGCCAGATTGCCCAACTCTTCTTCAAGCAGATCGACCTCATTGGCTTTCAACCGTGAAAGTACAATGCGCAGTTTACTCTCGTCACGAGGCGATTCGGTTTCGGCTACGCTCTCTTCCTGGATCGCCGCGCTTAGTGCCGCGGTTTCTACGACCGCCGGCGTGGTTTCGCCTTTCGCCTCCAGCGCCAACTGGCGTAGCGCATTGCAGATATATTCGAAGCTTGCGGCATCCGGCTCTTCGGAGTTTTTATAGGCGTCGAGCTGTTCCTGCATAATATCTTTCGTTTCCAAAAACAGGTTGATAATGTCGGTATTGAGCTGCATTTCACCGCGTCGGGCTTCATCCAGCAGGTTTTCCATTAAATGCGTGGTTTCCTGCAGAATAGTGAAGCCGAATGTGCCCGCGCCGCCTTTAATGGAGTGCGCCGCGCGAAAAATGGCGTTCAGTTGTTCAGCGTCCGGGGATTCCGGCACCAAATCCAGCAGATGCTGCTCCATATCAGCTAACAGCTCGTCAGCTTCATCAAAAAATGTCTGATAAAAATCGCTAATATCCATGCTCACGCTATCACCTCGGTTCCGCTTTTGGCGATGTGGGTACGCTTGCCGGCGGGGCTGCCGCAGGCTGTTGTAATACACTTACCGGCTCATTCTGGCTTTCAGCGTTTTCATGCAAAATGGCCTGTTCCGCCTGTTTGTTTAACACCAGCAGGCTTATACGGCGGTTGATGGCGTCATCAGGACCGCGATCGCTCAGCCGCATCGTGGCGGCCATGCCAACCACCCGTAATACTTTTCCGTTATCCAGCCCGCCAGCGACCAGTTCGCGACGCGAGGCATTGGCGCGATCGGCGGATAACTCCCAGTTGCTATAGCCTTTTTCGCCGTTCGCGTAGGGAAAGTCATCGGTATGGCCGGCCAGGCTAATGCGATTAGGTATACCGTTTAACACTGGCGCAATCGCACGCAGGATATCGCGCATATACGGCTCAACTTCGGCGCTGCCGGTTTTAAACATCGGGCGGTTCTGGCTGTCGATAATCTGGATGCGCAACCCCTCCTGAACCAAATCAATTTTCAGATGCGGACGTAACGCGCGCAGTTTGGGATCGGATTCGATCAGTTGATCCAGATCGCCGCGCAGTTTGTTTAAGCGACTCTGCTCCATCCGTTTTTTCAGCTCGTCGATATTCGGCTGCTTTTCCACTTCACCCTGCTGTTGGGTGTAATCATCGCCGCCGCCTGGTATCGGGCTCTCGCTATTGGCAATCCGGTTCCCCCCCGTTACCGCGGTGGCCAACGGCGTACGAAAATATTCGGCAATCTGAATTAATTCTTTAGGGCTGGAGATGGAAATCAGCCACATCACCAGAAAAAAAGCCATCATCGCCGTCATAAAATCGGCGTAGGCAATTTTCCAGGAACCGTGCGCCCCGCCGCCGTGCGGTTTGTGCCTGCGGCGTTTTACGACGACAATGGGATGAGCCTGATTTTTCATGCTTCCTCAGTCGTCTGCTGCTGGTTTGGGTTTCTCACTGCGCGAACGTGTTCTTCCAACTCAATAAACGATGGACGCTCACTGGAATAAAGCGTTTTACGACCAAATTCCACGGCAATCGGCGGCGCATAGCCGTTCAGATTAGACAGCAGTGTAATTTTTACGCACTGCATCATCTTGGTGGTTTCGGCGCTCTTCTGGCGCAAAACGGTCGCTAACGGTGAAATGAATCCATAAGCCAGTAAAATACCGAGGAACGTACCTACCATGGCATGGGCAATCAGCGCCCCCAACTCCGCTGCCGGACGATCGGCTGAAGCCAGAGCGTGAACCACCCCCATTACCGCCGCGACGATACCAAAGGCAGGCAGCGAATCCCCCACCATCGCCAGACTGTTGGCCGGGACTTCCGCCTCGCTTTCATGGGTTTCAATCTCTTCATCCATCAACGCTTCAATTTCGAACGTATTCATGTTGCCGCTGATGATCAGGCGCAGATAATCGACAATAAAATCAAGCATTACCGCATCGGCCAGAATACGCGGATAACTGGCGAAGATTTCACTCTCTTTCGGATTTTCAATATCGCGTTCAAGGGAGAACATCCCCTGCTGGCGTGATTTGGCCATCAGGCGATAGAGCAACGCCAGCAAATCCATGTACATAGATTTCGTGTATTTCGAACGACGAAATAACAACGGGATCGCTTTCATCGTGCCTTTGATGGCCTTCCCGTTGTTGCCGACAATGAACGCCCCTATCCCCGCGCCGCCAATGATGACCAGTTCAGCAGGTTGATAGAGTGCCCCAAGGTGTCCGCCGGTCATGACATAACCGCCGAAAACTGTACCGATAACCACCAGGTAACCTAATAAGATAAGCACGACATCATCCTTCCGCTGTTGACTATGACAGGATGCGCAGTCGGGCGATTAACGCGAAGGCAAGGCAAAAAAAAGCAGCGGTAATGACTTACCGCTGCTGGAGTGTTTGTCCACACCGTTTCGGTTAAACAGCCTGTTCGATCTGTTCATCCAGCAGTTGTGGAATAATATCGGCAGCATCTCGGGAAAGTTTACGTCTTTTTACTGCGCGGGATGGCGGCTGGCATAAACTACACGCAAAGCTGCCCACGGGCTGATGCGCATGGGTAATAAAGTTCCCACCGCAGCAGTTACAGCTCGACAATTCAAGCAACCCACTTTCAACAAAACGCACCAGCGTCCATGCGCGAGTCAGCGCCAACAACGGCCCTTCAGGCGGTTGCGGACACTGCTCAAGATAAAGCCGATAAGCTTTAATCACCGCATCCACACCGCTGCATAAGCCGGTCTTCAGTAAAAATTGCCAGGCGTTGCAGAACATGGAGGCATGAATATTTTGCTCCCAGGTCATAAACCAGTCTGTCGAAAATGGCAGCATCCCTTTAGGCGGCGGGCTACCGCGTAATTCTTTGTACAGCCTGATGAGGCGACCACGGCTGAGCTGTGTTTCGCTTTCCAGCATTTGTAGACGAGCGCCAAGATTAATCAACTCCATCGCCAACTGGATATCGCGAGCTTCCTGAACAATGCTTTTTTCACTCATTATCATGCCCTTTTCTTACGCGCCGTATCGTCCACTTCATTGAGCAGACGCGTTGAAAGCATGATACCTGTGTGAATCTGCTGTAAATCATCGACGCGCGAATCCTGAGTCAAACGGGTGATCGTCTGATGATCGTCAAACCGGAAATGACAAACTAACTGGTTCGTCTCCGCCAGTTTGACCATCTGCGGCAAGGTCAACGCGCCCAGTGTGTTTGCCATCTCTTCGTTGATACCGAGGCGGAACATCGCAGATGCTTTGTCCTGGACGATCAAACGCTGTGCAAGGAGTAAATATGACAAATTGATGTCATAAATGTGTTTTAGCAACTCGGATGTATGCATTGTTCCCATCCAGAATAACCAACTTTATTTTTGTGCGACGTAGCCGCACCCCGTGATGTCGCCGGGAAGGCCCGGTAAAAGAAGCAAAAAGGTCAAATGCATAGCAGCGCTCAGACATTGTGGACATTGTGACGTATAACGCAGCTTCCCACTGAGATTCGCCTTACACGTTTACATCAATTTTTACAAATGCCTAAGATTTTTCCTAATTCGACGCAACTCTACTCGTCAGCTTCGTGACATACAACGGAGCGGGACGGCGATTTTAGAAAATATGTGATGTAGATCACATAATTTAACAGAATACTTACTATAAAACCATCAGCATGGCTTTTACTTTGTTTAATTAATAACCTAATGTTCACTTTTTCTATTCCACACTGCTGAATAGGGGTACGTCAACACCAAATTCTTTTTTGTTTCTCTCTGTTAAAATAACGCCAGGATAATAGATAACAGGCTATTATTTCTATTTTAGAAACGATTCTATTTTACCTTTAGTAAACAGTGGCTTAAATATTAAACGTTATTAATTAATCTCGTCACAGCATACGCCCTCCTCTGTTAAAAATAAGCTCATTTGATTTAACTTTTAGCTTTCCTTGTTCACCCGTTTAAATAAAGCATCCTGGTGGTGTGTAAAAAGTGTCTTATGCCACGATTCTTTACATAAGAATAATTAATGATTAATTATGATGTCCTTCACATTAATGTGGCATTAGCGCATTGCAGAAATGCGCTAAACAGAGTAAAGCTAAAGCACAATCTCATATTCTTGCAATCAAGGAGCGAGTTATGAGCTACACCCATATTCTTGTCGCCGTTGCCGTCACCCCGGAAAGTCACCAGCTACTGGCTAAAGCGGTCTCTATCGCCCGCCCTGTTCAGGCGAAAGTAAGCCTGATTACTCTCGCTTCCGATCCCGAACTGTATAACCAGTTCGCCGCGCCCATGATGGAGGATTTACGCGCGGTTATGCATGAGGAGACCGAGAATTTTCTTAAGATGCTGGGGGAAAAGGCGGATTATCCGATTGAACAAACTTTCATCG
This sequence comes from Salmonella sp. 2018103, assembly GCF_026247685.1. Taxonomy (NCBI): domain Bacteria; kingdom Pseudomonadati; phylum Pseudomonadota; class Gammaproteobacteria; order Enterobacterales; family Enterobacteriaceae; genus Salmonella; species Salmonella sp. 2018103. The sequence continues at coordinate 1,908,586 of NZ_CP111029.1, read as the reverse complement.
CATCAGGTGAGTTAAGCCAGCATATTTTAGCTGTGTGCCGCAAACACCATGTTGATCTGGTCATTTGCGGCAACCATAACCACAGTTTCTTTTCGCGCGCGTCCTGCTCGGCAAAAAGTGTCGTCAGCGCCAGCCAGGTAGATGTGTTGCTGGTGCCGTTAGCGGGCGACTAGTCGCCGCTCGCAATATTTCAGGCCAGCTTAGGGAACGTCGCCACGTTGTTCTGCTGCTGACGCTCAGGGCTACGCGGCGTGACCTCCTTTAGGTCATGAATAAAACGCTCCTGCCAGCGGTTAATGTCATTTTTAACGATCACGTCCAGCATTTCCGCATGGCGCGAAATACGCTCGGCAAGGGGCATCGTTAACGCACGATTGAGCGCCGCCGCCACGTCATCCCGATCGTAAGGATTGACGATTAACGCCGACGTCAGTTCATTCGCCGCGCCGGCAAACTGTGACAGTACCAATACGCCAGGATTAGCGGGGTCCTGCGCGGCGACAAACTCTTTCGCCACCAGGTTCATCCCGTCACGCAACGGGGTGACGAGCCCGACGTCTGAATAACGGAATATCTTCATTAACAGTTTACGGTCAAAATGCTGATTCAGATAATAGAGCGGCGTCCAGCCCAATTGTCCATATTTCCCATTAATCCGGCCTGCTTCCGTCTCAAGCTGGTGGCGAATATCCTGATATGCCTGTACTTCGCCGCGTGACGTAGGCGCAATTTGGGTATAACGAATTTTTCCCCGATGCTGCGGGTAGTTTTCCAGTAGCGCTTCATACGCCAGAAAGCGTTCCGGCAGCCCTTTCGAATAATCCAGCCGCTCAACGGAAAAAATATTCTTCACATTTTTCAGTTCCGCCTTGAGCTGCGCCAGTTTAGGCGGCAACGGCCCGGCTGCCTGCAGAGCAATCTCATCGGGCTCAATACCGATAGGATACACTTCTGTCTGGAAGTCTTTACCCCACGCGATATGCTGCTTGCCGCTGCGAGTCGTGACTCGCGTTTGACTCGAAAGGCTATCCAGAAAAGCCAGGCGATCATTTTCGGTCTGGAACCCGAGCAGATCAAAGTCACACAACTGCTCCAGCAGTTCATCATGCGGCGGTAAAGCGTTAAAAATCTCCGGGGTCGGGAATGGAATATGCAGGAAAAAACCAATTCGGTTGTTCACGCCGCGTTTACGCAGCTCGCTGGCGAACGGTAACAGGTGGTAGTCATGCACCCAAATGATGTCGTTCTCTTTAATGAGGGGCAATAACTTATCCGCTAATAACGCATTCACCCGCATATAGCCTTCCCATGCAGGACGCTGAAACTGTACCAGGTCCAGACGATAATGGAACGCAGGCCAGAGAACCGCATTGGAAAATTGACAGTAATAATCTTCGTAATCTTGTTCACTCAGGTTAAACGATGCCCAGGTAATATTACCTTTTGTCACCTTTTTTAATGGCTCATCCTCGTTACCTGTCTCGCCACTCCAGCCGAACCACAACCCGCCAGCCGCTTTTAGCGCGCCAAGCACGCCAACGGCGAGGCCGCCGGCGCCGCCTTTATTATCCGGGGGGGCAATTCGATTAGATACTACGACTAAACGACTCATAGCCATCTCTCCTGTTATTCATTACTTGTTGTTCTTGTTGTGGATAATTGATTTGTTCCAGCCAGCGCCAGACATCGGGTACGCTTTCCAGCCGCCATGCCGCCTGGGTTGCCCCGACGCCCACTTTTACGGAAATTCCGCCAGCGTGATTCACCACGCCAAAGCCAGCCTCATCGGTCAAATCGTCGCCCACAAAAACGGGAATCCGTCCCGCAAAGGGCGCCTCCTGCATAAAGGCGGCAATCGCTTCGCCTTTATTAGTTCCCTTAGGTTTGATTTCCACAACACATTTACCAGGCTGCAACGCCAGTTGCGGCCAGTGCTGCGTAACGTGTTGCGCAAGCGCCAACAGCGCCGCTTCATGTTCCGGAGCCTGACGGTAGTGCAGCGCAAACGCCATCCCCTTCGTCTCCAGCTCCGTTCCGGGCAGCGCTACAAGCGTCGAACGTAATAACGCCTCCACCTCACGGACTACCGCTTCAGGAAGGCGCACGATATGGGTTTTACCATTGATGTCACGACGCTCTGCCCCGTGAACGCCAGCGAGCGGAAAGCGAAAAGGCTTCGCCAAAGCATCCAGCTCAGTCATTGAACGCCCTGAAATCAATGCCAGTGCCCCTGCGTTGTGCGCCGCGAGACGGTCTAACAACTGAAGGATTTTATGCGGTACCACTACCTGATCGGGATGAGGCTTTATCTCTGCCAATGTGCCATCAAGGTCAAAAAAATACGCATAGTTCGCAGTGAGTTCGGGGGATACGGTTAACGGTTCTGCCACCCTGGTCTCCTCCTTATCATCATATTGAGACTCACAAACGGTCTCATTAGTCATGTAAGTATAGACAGTGTGACGCTGCTCGCCATTTAGAAAGACCATCGCCAGCCGGGGTAGCGGCTGGCGATGACGTGAAGCTATACTGTTTAGTTGAGTGTTAATTCATCAAATCGTACGCTTCGCTTTTTGCTTATAATGGTCGAAGATAACTGCTGCCAGAAGGATTCAGCCGCGAACCACGTATTGTGCAAAAGGTGAAATGTTGAACAGGTTCATCGCGTTCTCCACCGTTCCTGATATCAGTACGCTCGCCACCACATATGAGACTTTTCCGAGGCCGCCTTTCAGGAATCTCCCCTAAGACACACGCAGAAATAACGATTAACTCATAACCCAGGGAAGTCATTGACCAGCTTTAGCGTTTTTTATGTAGGGTAAAGTCAAACGATTCTTGTTAGAGAAGACGTAAAACGGTGCACTATCTTTCATTCATTAGATAAATGCTGATGGCAGGAATAGTTTTAGCGAAAAATGACATAACCCAGAGCGAATTCATCAGCCAAAAGGCAGGAAAGCCAGCACATTAATCCATAACATCAGCCAGCTAATCCTTACGGCCCTGGGTGAATAACGATTACCAGGAATAATAGATATGTTCAGCCTGTTCGCGAACCGGCACATCGTCTCCCAGCAGTCTGGCGGAAAGGGTTAGCGCGAAATCAAAGACATGCCCCAAGCCTTTGCCGCTAATTAAATTACCATCTTCAACAACGGGCGCATCCACATAGACACCTTCCGGAACCGCTTTCCACAGGTCGCCGGAACAGACATAACGACGCCCCTTCAGCAATCCGTGAGCACCCAGCACCCTTGCCGCCGCGGAACAGATAGGACAAATTAATTTGCCTGCCGCATCATGACGCGCAACGAAAGCGATCACCGCCGGATTAGCCGCCAGATTAGCGCTCCCCTGCGGACCGCCCGGCAGCACTACCCCATCGAAAAGCGCCTGCTGGCGTTCACTCAGCGTGCTGTCCGCAACCATAGGAATATCATGGTAACTCACCACCGCCCGTGATTCAGCACACGCCAGCGTTTCGACGTCGATATGCAAACGTCGCAGAATATCAAGAGTAACAATGGCCTCTGCTTCTTCAAATCCTGGTGCCAACAGCACCGCGACCTTTTTCATTGACTGCTCCTTGTTAACGAGTCACCCATCAAAACTGCGCTCAACCGAATAACGTGCTCGTATGATTAATGACATTAAAAATGATCTACCGCAAAATCGGCTAGTTTATAAAAACAGGCATATTTGCTCTCAACCGTTTATGCGTGTGATATCCAGACTGGCTAATGTTTATTTTATTGAAATTACCATACTTGAAAGGCCCACCTCATGATCTGAAACAATGTTTCATAAATTAGAAATCCATATAATATCATTTAACTTTCAAACAGTTGCAACCGCTCCACACCAAAAATCATTACACCTGAAAAAATCACACCGCTGAAAATGTAAAAAAAGATAAACAATTGCATTTAAGGATTTTCTTATTTTTATTGACGCGCTATTCTCATTACCGATCGATAAACAGGAAATGAGATCGCATAAGGGACTGGCGGAACGGAGTTCTTCTGCTAAGAGTATTTATTGTGCATAGATGATAGATGTAAGAAAGTGACAACGGCCCGTTGCATTCTCGTCTGTCATGCACATCAACACTTTCTGGAAATAAGGATATTGTTATGGCAGCTGTAGGAATGGTTCAAAAGCTCAACACGCCAATGAACCTTGAGTTTTACGCATCAAATCTTTACCTCCATCTAAGCGAATGGTGTTCTGAACACAGTTTAACAGGCACCGCCACCTTTCTTCGTACCCAGGCGCAAGGCAACGTGACGCAAATGATGCGCATGTTTAATTTTATGAAAAACGCCGGTGCCACCCCTATCGTTAAAGCCATTGACGTTCCGGGTGAAGAGCTCTGCTCTCTGGAAGAATTGTTCCAGAAAACCCTGGAGGATTATCAGCAACGCGCCAGCACGCTGTCGCGTCTGGCAGATGAAGCGAAAGCGCTGAATGATGCCTCAACGCTCGATTTTCTCCATACCCTGGAAAAAGAGCAGCAGCAGGATGGCGTACTTTTACAAACTATTCTCGAAGAAGTTCGCAGCGCTAAACGAGCAGGGTTATGCCTGGCGCAAACCGATCAGCATCTCCTTAACGTCGTGACCTATCAGCATCACTGATAGCGGCACCCCGAGCGACAATATTGAGACGTTATTAGCCGGATAGCAACGCGAATCAGCTTATCCGGCCTACACCGTTTCTGATCTGTTTGCCAGAGGTGGCGCCTGTCGCTACTGGCGTATTATCGGCACATCATGCCAGCCGACAGGCGCGAAACGTCTCTGGCTTGTCCGGGCATTACCCCAGCATCTCACGTACAAACGCTTCTATTTCTTTATTCTGTCCGTTTTCAAACAAACATTGCTGGAAACGCGGCCCTGAAACCGCCGTTTTAACCAGTTCAGGATCGATAGCCCGCAGTGTATCCAGATAATTCTCTTTGACGACCGCGGCCTTAACCTGGTTCAAAATGCCCGCATTGCGTACCTGCGGCGCTTTGCGCTCAGGCGGATACCCCTCGCCTTTACGCCCGGTAAACGCTTTTTCAAAGATGAAACGCACGTTCAGCTCAGCGCCCCAGCCAAAGCCTTTCGCAAATGGCAGGGACAACGCATTGCCATTGTTGATCTGCGCAAACAGAAAAGCATCTGCCGGATCGATGCAATAGCCACAAATGACACCTGGATGAATATTTAACGACATCAGCGCGCCCTGACCGGTGCCACAGCCAGTAACCACAAAATCAACCGCGTTTGCATTAAGCAGAATACTCGCCATGATGCCTAAATGAATGTACGTCAGGTGATGGTCATTTTCGTCGCACATGCCGACGTTAAAAACGGGAAATCCCTTTTCATTGGCTACGGCGCTAAGTTCGTTATAAATGATGGCATTTTTGCTGGCCTGGCTATTTTCCATCATCAGTGCAATTTTCATCCTGTTCCTTCTGAATGCAGACGGTCTTGCCTGCGTAAATCATGACGTTTTGCCCACACTACACATTTGCGAACACACATTCAAATTTAATGAAATGAGGTTTCATTAAATGAAAAGGCGCTCACACATTTTCTGTTCCTGCTGTAAATCCCTGCCGTTACCTTTAATCAAGGCGAATCCGTAAGTTATTCCAGCCATTGACGGTGCAAGACACGAGGTAGCATGGTCTGATACCGAACTGTCGGAGCGATTTTATGAAGCCTCTTATTTTTACTCTTTCACTGCTAGCCCTGACGGGATGCACCATTACTCGACAAGCGCAGGTCAGCGAAGCCAGCCCGATAAGCGGCATCGTGCGCCTGACGTATAACCAGCCGCTATTTTTTACTTCACGGACAGATGACTATGTATCTCACGGGACCGCAACACGCGAATGCCAGCAGATGGGCTATGCCGATGCTGTTTCGTTTGGTCAGCCGGTAGGAACCTGTAGCATTTATGCGGGCTCGTTGTGTCTGAACACCCGATTTACCCTCTCCTGGCAGTGCCGGGGCGTTGCCGTCCCGCAAATCATGCCGCTTTATTATTAAGGCGGCTGGCTTAACGCCGACACCATGTACAATGGAGGAGAGTGCAGGGTCGCTATTGCCAGCATGAAGGTGCTGGCTTTCCTTTATTTTTATACGCTATACACTGACGTTAATGCGTTTTATTCCCATTCGTATTTTTAATAATTAAATTTAATATTTTACCTTTTGCAAATAATAAAATAACAAATTATAGTGGCGCCACATTACTGTATATCTTTTGCTATTTGTGGAGCGGAACCATGCTGAAAACAGAAATGATCGACAAACTGAATGAGCAAATGAATCTGGAGTTGTACTCCTCCCTGCTCTATCAACAAATGAGCGCGTGGTGCAGCTATCACAGTTTTGAAGGCGCGGCCGCATTTCTTCGTCGCCATGCGCAAGAAGAGATGACGCATATGCAGCGCCTGTTTGACTACCTTACCGATACCGGAAGCCTGCCGCGCATTAATACCGTTTCTTCGCCCTTCGCTGAGTACACCTCACTGGATGAGCTGTTCCGCGCGACCTATGAGCATGAGCAGCTTATTACGCAAAAAATTAATGAACTGGCTCATGCCGCAATGGCCAGCCAGGATTATCCGACATTTAATTTCTTGCAGTGGTATGTGGCAGAACAGCATGAAGAAGAAAAACTGTTCAAATCTATTATTGATAAATTAACGCTGGCGGGAAAAAGCGGCGAAGGGCTTTATTTCATTGATAAAGAACTCTCCACTCTGGATACGCAAAATTAATCCAACACGTCCTTACACGGTGAGACGAGCTCTCACCGTGGCGTATTAGTGGCGGCAGATTTTACTCTCATGCGTTGAAAAACCGTCCTCCACGGCAATAAACTTTCCTTTCGCCGCCAGAAACGCGACCAGTTCCGCCGCCGTCATATCTGACGCTGAACAGGTGTGAAATCGTGCCCGCTCGCCAAAGCGCGCTTTTATTGCCGCCTCCAGCGAGGTATGCGTGTACTGCTCGCCAGACTCAATCATCATATTGAGTACTTCGTGACCGTGAATGGAATCCATAACCCCTCCTGAATAAAACTCGTAGCCTAATGTGTCCGTGTGCGAGCGACTTTGCGCTAGCGCAGGTTTGCGGCGGTTGTCCGCGTCTCTTCCCATATTCGCTTTTATGCCCGGAACTGTAAATTTTACAGTACACCAATTGTAACGACCATTTGACGAAAATAGCGTAATGCCTTACCCTGCGCCGCGGATATCACCGTTCTTTGTTACCGGGGTAGTAGAAAGCGTGAAAAACAGAACTCTGGGCAGTATTTTTATCGTGGCAGGCACCACTATCGGCGCCGGGATGCTGGCAATGCCGCTGGCAGCGGCTGGCGTTGGTTTCAGCGTCACGCTGGGATTGTTGATTGGCCTGTGGGCGCTGATGTGTTATACCGCGCTACTATTACTGGAGGTATATCAACACGTTCCGGCAGATACCGGGCTGGGCTCGTTGGCAAAACGCTATCTTGGACGTTACGGACAGTGGCTTACGGGATTCAGTATGATGTTCTTAATGTATGCGCTCACCGCCGCCTACATTTCCGGAGCCGGAGAATTACTGGCATCCAGTATTAATAACTGGCTTGGCGCCACGCTCTCGCCCGCTGCCGGGGTGCTGCTGTTCACCTTTGTTGCCGGTGGGGTGGTGTGTGTGGGCACCTCGCTGGTCGACCTTTTTAACCGCTTCCTGTTTAGCGCAAAGATCATTTTTCTGGTCATCATGCTTGCGTTGCTCACGCCACATATTCATAAAGTAAATCTTCTTACGCTTCCTTTACAGCAGGGGCTGGCGTTATCCGCCATACCGGTCATTTTCACCTCGTTTGGTTTTCACGGAAGCGTACCGAGTATTGTGAGTTATATGAACGGCAACATTCGCCGGCTGCGTTGGGTCTTTATGACGGGTAGTGCCATTCCGTTAGTGGCCTATATTTTTTGGCAGCTCGCCACGCTGGGAAGTATCGACTCGCCGACATTCAGAGGGCTACTGGCCAGCCATGCCGGGTTAAATGGCCTGCTGCAGGCGCTCAGAGAAGTGGTCGCTTCGCCACATGTCGAACTGGCGGTCCACCTGTTCGCCGATCTGGCGCTGGCGACCTCTTTTCTGGGCGTAGCGCTAGGATTATTTGATTACCTGGCCGATCTATTCCAGCGCCGCAGTACGGTGTCCGGACGTCTGCAAACCGGGCTGATTACCTTTCTGCCGCCGCTGGCGTTTGCGCTTTTCTACCCACGTGGATTTGTGATGGCATTAGGCTATGCCGGCGTAGCGCTGGCAGTGCTGGCACTGCTCATCCCTGCCATGCTGGTCTGGCAATGCCGTAAACAGAGCCCTCAGGCGGGATATCGTGTGGCAGGCGGCACGCCAGCGCTGGCGCTGGTGTTTATCTGCGGCATTGTCGTGATTGGCGTCCAGTTTTCGATCGCACTGGGGTTCCTGCCCGATCCAGGTTAATGCCAGGCAAAGATTACCGGGCCCGGAAGCCGTCCAGGCTCGATAATCATCACGCTATGGCCGTTTACGAGCCATTAATGCAGGCAGCACTGCTTAAATTTTTTGCCGCTCCCGCATGGGCAAGGATCGTTACGCCCCACTTTCACCTCTGCTTTTATCGGCATCTGTAGCGGCGTCGTGTGCGGATGCGCCATCCACCAGGCATGCAGCTCAAGCGCCGCGATACGGATAGCGTCAACGCTTTTATCGAACGCTTCCGGGCTCATTTTATCCAACAGCGCAAAGTTTTCTTCAGTGCCGTGTAAGGCAATCGCTTCCAGTGCTGGTTTTAGCGTATCCGGCAAGTCAGACCAGTCGGACAGCGACACTCCGCGCATGTAACCAAAGCACCATTCTTCAACAATCGTTAATTCATGGCCATCAACTTCTCGCAGGCCAAACAGCGGCTCGAACTGTTCTGGATAGTCTTCAAGCCGGGCGGCTGTGTCCGCCATGTGCTGGAACACCAGATCCATAAATCGCGTCATTTCTTTTTCAGATGTCCAGCGCGGTACGTACGCGGGTCCCCCCCATATCGCGACCAGCCACTGTTCCGGCTCGATGGGACGCGGAGAACTTAGTACCGCAGTAATCAGACCGTCCAGCTCCGCGACATCCAAAATGGCCTGATCGGTATTGTATTTCGTCAGCACATCATCCAGCCATTCCAGCTCGTTCTCGTTTAATGGTTCCATTTTCATAACGCTTTTCCTCAGTGATGACTTCCGCCTGTAGGCCTCTTACATTGCAGCGGATAAAAATAATTTTTTTGCAGGCAGTTTGGATGGCAACCATCAGGGGCCAGATTAACACGAAATGAGGAGGATTCCGGAAGTTAACGCACAAAAGGAGGATCAGGGCGCAGATTTTCCGCCAGGAAACGCTCGCCCCACACAAAAGCGAGAGATGGGTTTCTCGCTATATTATACTCATGCTAACTTATACCACCGCCGCGGACAGATAAAACCGCCCTCTCAAATAGAGCTTATTTTCAGTAAAAAAGTGTTTAATGAGTTCGTCTACCGCTTCTCTGTCAGCAGAAAAGGTTATTTCCATAAACAGCGTATCGTACCCTATTTTGATATTTTTTTTCTTACAGTAAACACGGATCTCATCCTGCACACTCAGCAACGGCAGGCTAAATGTGTATAGCGGTTGCGGTTCTTTTTTCGCCGCTTTCTCAAAAACTTTAGTGACCAGATCCCCAAGATCGCGCTCTGACCGGGCACCGTTATTAAAATGCAATAAATTACGTCTTTTTACCACCCAGCCTCCAGCCAGATACCGCCAACAATAACTCTCACTTCAATGTGTGAGGCACATAATCACATCCAGAATCAGCTCCAGATAGTATTTCAAATAAACAGCCCGCACTATAGCGCATACTTTTTTCAGACACAGTTTACAGGGATACTCTCTTTATATCCACGCGCACGGTTGCCTTAATCATGTCTTCCGCGATAACACAGTTTGTCAACCTATTCTATATAACCAAGCTTAAACAGAACCTTACCAGCCAGCGATATCAGCTCAGGATTTTCAGGATAAAAACGCAGTAACGGCAAAAATACCGCCTCACCGATAATGCTCCGGCTATTAGCATGGTTTGGGCGCAATCCCCAGATATTCTGATAAGTCATCGGCACGACCTGCCCATTCATGGTTGTGTTACCGATATACAGCATAATATGCCCTGGAATATAGACCAACGTAGTAAACGGTTTTCCGTATCTGGTGAGATAATCGATCCGCATTTGGGGATTTTTATGACTAAGATCGACCACCCGTCCAGCAGACTCTACCTGCGCGGATGAATGTCTGGGCAGGTATATGCCAAACGGCATTAACAGGCTGCGGACTTCGGCTGAACAATCATTATAAAAGTTAAAATTTCCCCAACCGTAGGGGGCGCCGTGCATTGCTTTCATTAGCACGGCGATATTTTCCGGCGTCATTTTCCACGGCATAGCCGTAAACTCGTTACCGCTTAGCCAGACCCAATGGATAAACGCACGACCATTGCTATCGCGAACTGGCGCCGCAATCAGGAACTGGCCCGCCCGTTGATGTCGGAACGGTAAAATAGTGCCCGGTCGCCCGGTGAAATAATAGACGCCTGCGGCATGGACAGAAACCGGCGCGTTGATAAATGCCCCCAGTTGCTTATGAGCAAGCAAAACCCACTGTGTTATAAATTTCTGATCCGCACTGGCAATATCTTCACTATGAACCCAGCCAGTTACCGCTGGTGAAACGACATATTGCCAGCGTTGGTCTTTGCTCTTCGTCAGCGTATAGACCGGCGTACCGGGACGCAGCGAAGACATTTGTAAATTATCAAACGGGTACCCCTCGCCCGCCTGACGGGGATCGTTAAAGAGCGGGTCGTCCGTTGGCAGCGCTCTGACTAAACTTTCCCTGACCATAATGCCTCGCCGGGAGGCATTATAGATATTGTCAATCTGCGTATCCGTATTCCCTCTAACCCCCTCTTTCCAGCGAGAGGTATAAAGTCTGAAGTTTTCCCCCCAATAAGCACTGCCGTCGCTAAGAAACTGCTTAATACTGGCATCCCGGGCCTGTGCTGCGTTTTTTTTCAGCAATGCGGTAATATAAAAACCATTCCACGGCGAGTGCGCTTCACTGTCCATTCCAAAATAATGAGATTTTAGTGCGCTAAAGTAGCGTTGTTGGGTAGCACTATCAATAACCGGAATAGTGTAATCAGCCGAGTCCGGAGGTATCCATTTATCAACCGACTGTGAATAATCCGCTAGCGGAAAGCGTGTTTTTGTCGGGTCAATATAGCTCCCTGCGACAATTTCATCTTTGGCTGTTGATCGGTAGGTCGTCTGGTGGCAAGCGGTGAGGCACAATGGTATCAATAAAACGGCCCAGGTTTTCTTTTGCATCATCATCTCCGTAAAGCGGGGAAAGCATAATATAGAGACTGACCAAAACCGCCATTCACGAAAACCCGAAATTATCTGTAGTTGACCTGTTATTAAGACAATATTGCAAAACGTGATTAAAGCATGAAGCGGATCACATTACCTAGTGATGAATATTAGTTCGCTATCTACCTTTAATTAAATTGTGCAGAAAACACCCCTGAACAGTTATATACTCGTTTAATTTGCATAAATACTCCACTGGCCCGCCCCTGTTTTTTTCAGACAATACATATTGTAGCGCGTCAGTTCTACTTTTTTTATATACTCTGCAAAGTCATTTTCATCGACGTAGCCAATAAAATTACGCGCATCACATGTCGAAGAGGAAAGCTCACCGGGAAGAAAGTAGGTTACGATTGCACTCTCAGGCTCATACAAAATAAAAAAAAGTAAAAAAGCGCAACCTACAATCCCAATATTAATGAAGCTAATAAATAATTTTGCATTATCGGTATATTTCACTGGCAGACCTACTCTCTTTAATAAAGCAGGCATAAAACATATCAGCATTTTTTATAGAGATTAATGGATTTTATCGGCTGATTTACCCGACGTTTAGTATTTACCAGGCATAAGTTCTTGCGGGTCGGTAGCACATAACTGTTGTACTGGCAGAAATGCCGCTACCGATGTTTTTTACTGTATATCGCACTGGAGAGTTCACGCTCGCGGTCGGCATACAAACTGAAGGCACAAAAAAACCACCCGTAGGTGGTTTCACGACACTGCTTATTGCTTTGATTATTCTTGTCTTTCCCATGGTACCCGGAGCGGGACTTGAACCCGCACAGCGCGAACGCCGAGGGATTTTAAATCCCTTGTGTCTACCGATTCCACCATCCGGGCTCGGGAAAAATTGGAGGCGCGTTCCGGAGTCGAACCGGACTAGACGGATTTGCAATCCGCTACATAACCGCTTTGTTAACGCGCCAAATTTTTTTTGCTTTTCAGCCAGCATCCGCTTTACGCCAATGCTTTTAAACTGGAGCGGGAAACGAGACTCGAACTCGCGACCCCGACCTTGGCAAGGTCGTGCTCTACCAACTGAGCTATTCCCGCAGTATCAAGCAACTTTGTTAATCACTTGATTTTGTTATCGTCTGGCAATCAGTGCTGCCGTTCGATGCGTTGCATTCTACTTACCTGACGCACTGAGTCAACGATATTTTTCGTCACTCACGATCGTTTGCTGAAATTTGCGGCGAAACGATCACTGATCAAGCAAATCTCCACGTGCAGCGCTCAAATATTGCAACATGGACCACAATGTTAGCACCGCTGCGACAAAGAAAAGCGCGATCCCGGCATACTCTACCCAGATATTCGGACGCCACAAGAGCCACGCCAGCGCCACCATCTGCGCGGTAGTTTTGACTTTACCGATCCAGGAGACCGCTACACTACTGCGTTTGCCCAGCTCCGCCATCCATTCACGCAGAGCAGAGATAATAATTTCGCGGGCTATCATCGTCGCCGCAGGTAACGTCACCCACCAGCTATGATAATGCTCGGTAACCAGCACCATGGCGATCGCCACCAGCACCTTGTCGGCGACGGGGTCGAGGAAAGCGCCGAAACGCGTACTCTGGTTCCAGCGTCGCGCCAGAAAGCCGTCAAACCAGTCGGTAATCGCGGCAATACAGAAAATCAGCGCGCTGACCATCGGCGCCCAGGCGAACGGCAAATAAAACACCACGACAAAGAATGGAATCAGGATGACGCGAAACAGCGTGAGCAACGTAGGGATATTAAATTGCATAGTGACGGGTAACTATCTGTTGTCAGTGAAATTACCCCTATGTTGCTACAGTGGCCTCAATGTTTCAACGACCAGAAGATCTTTTCTGCCAGACCTTGCGAAATACCCGGCACTTTTGCAATTTCTTCTACGCTGGCGTTACGTAGTCCTTGCAAACCGCCCATATATTTCAGCAGCATCTGGCGACGTTTAGGCCCAACGCCTTCAATAGTTTCCAGCGTACTGGTATTTTTAACCTTCGCGCGTTTTTTACGGTGCCCGCCGATCGCGTGATCGTGCGACTCATCGCGAATATGCTGAATAACATGCAGCGCCGGCGAGTCCGGCGGCAGGCTAAACCCCTCTCCTTCCGGTTCAAAAAAGAGTGTTTCCAGACCGGCCTTTCTGTCTGCGCCTTTGGCGACGCCGAGCAACAAAGGGCGATGCTTATCCCAGGGGACATCCAGCTCAGCGAAAACGGCTTTCGCCTGGGCGAGCTGCCCTTTTCCGCCGTCGATCAGAATAACGTCCGGAATCTTACTTTCTTCTATGGCCTTGCCATAACGCCGACGTAGCACCTGATTCATCGCCGCGTAGTCATCACCCGGCGTGATGCCCGCGATATTATAACGACGATACTCGGCGCGTAACGGCCCGTTAGCGTCAAATACCACACAGGATGCGACCGTTTGCTCCCCCATGGTATGGCTGATGTCAAAACACTCCATCCGCTTGATAGCAGGAAGTTTTAATACCGCCGCCAGCGCAGTCAAACGCTGCGTGATGGTGGACTGCTGCGAGAGTTTAGTGACTAAGGCCGTTGCCGCGTTGGTCCGCGCCAGCTTGAGATAACGGGCGCGATCGCCGCGCGGTTTTGTCTGGACATGAATACGCCGTCCGGCAAGTTCCGACAACGAATCGGCGAGCAGCGTTTTATCGCTAAGATTAAAATCGAGTAGAATCTCGCCCGGTAGCGTGCGCATCTGGCTACCCTGCAGGTAAAACTGCCCGACAAAGGTTTCCACCACTTCGCCCAGTTCCGTACCGCCAGGTACTTTTGGAAAATAGCTGCGGCTGCCCAGCACCTTACCCTGGCGAATAAACAGCACATGCACACAGGCCATACCCGCATCAAAAGCCACACCGATCACGTCGAGATCGTCGCCCGCATTGGAGACAAACTGTTTTTCCGTGACCCGGCGTACCGCCTGGATCTGATCGCGAATACGCGCCGCCTCTTCAAATGCCAGATCCTGGCTGGCCTTTTCCATCCGGGCAATCAGCTGTGTTAAGACCTGGTCGTCCTTACCGGACAAAAACAACCGGACATACTCCACCTGTTGCGTGTACTCCTCCTCGCTGACCAGTCCTGCAACGCAGGGGCCTAAGCAGCGGCCAATCTGGTATTGCAGGCAGGGACGCGAGCGGTTGCGATATACGCTGTTTTCGCACTGGCGGATAGGGAAAATTTTCTGTAACAGCGCCAGCGTTTCCCGCACGGCATAGCCATTAGGAAATGGGCCGAAGTACTCGCCTTTCGCATGTTTGGCGCCACGGTGCATCGCCAGACGCGGATGGGTATCGCCGCTCAGAAAAATAAAAGGATAGGATTTATCATCACGCAACAACACGTTGTAACGCGGTTGATACAACTTGATGTAATTATGCTCAAGCAGCAGCGCTTCCGTTTCGGTATGCGTTACCGTGACATCAATGTGTTGAATTTGCGCAACTAGCGCTTCGGTTTTACGCGAAGCCAGGTTGCTGCGAAAGTAGCTGGAAAGACGCTTTTTCAGGTCTTTTGCTTTACCGACATAAATAACCGTACCGCCGGCGTCATACATACGATAGACACCGGGTTGGCTGGTAACGGTTTTCAAAAACGCCTTTGCGTCAAATATTTCACTCACTGGCTTGTTAACGTCTCCGCATTACACAGGCCATGGCGGATTGCCAGGTGAGTCAGCTCAACATCACCATGAATGTTTAATTTACTGAACATACGATAGCGATAGCTGTTCACCGTTTTAGGACTGAGATTCAGCTGTTCTGAAATCTCATTGACCTTCTGACCCTTGGTGATCATCAGCATAATCTGCAACTCGCGTTCAGACAAACTGGCGAACGGCGTTTCCGTTTTTGCAGGCTCGATCTGACTGAGCGCCATCTGCTGAGCGATATCGGAGGCGATATAACGTTGTCCGGAATACACCGAACGAATAGCGCTCACCACCTCCTGAGGCGCAGCGCCTTTGCTGAGATAGCCAGCTGCGCCAGCCTGCATCACTTTGGCGGGCAACGGGTTCTCCGTATGGACGGTCAGCATGATCACTTTGATATCCGCTGTCGATCGGGCAATTTTACGCGTCGCCTCAAGGCCGCCAATACCGGGCATGTTCATATCCATCAGCACGACGTCAACGGCGTTAGTACGGCACCATTTTACCGCATCCTCTCCGCAGCACGCTTCACCGACAACTTTAATGCCCTTTATATCTTCAAGAATGCGTCGTATCCCTGCGCGCACCAGTTCGTGGTCATCAACAAGAAGAACGTTGATCAAAGGAATATCTCCAGAATAGGGATAACGCTACTGATAGTTAATCGTCCTTATATTAGCTGGTTTTATCTCAACTTTGAAACGTAAAAAAACACCGGGTATTCGATTTTGCTCTCGTTTTTGGAAATTATGTTGTACGTCATGTGGCAACTGCCAACGTTGTAGCCCCTTCTGGCGGCGCTGTCCCGCGCTGCTATTTCATAATGGTGACAAAAATTTCACGTTCCGCTGTCTAAACACTAATTAGAGAATCAACTTTGTAACAATAATTAACGAGTGAAATACGCGTAATAAACAAAGAATGAAGAAAATATATGCATCACGCGGCAACGTTTATTTTGTGGGTAAACCTTCCCCTTTTTGATCAAAAAACAACCACTGCTATTTTTAGCGTAGCTTATGGTATACTCCGCCGCCTTAACATCTGCTATCGCACATTTTCACTGAAACATAACGAGGAAAATAAATGAGTACGCCTGATTTTTCCACCGCTGAGAATAATCAAGAACTGGCTACTGAAGTCAACTGCCTGAAAGCCATGTTAACGCTGATGCTGCAGGCGATGGGCCAGGCCGATGCAGGGCGCGTGATTCTTAAAATGGAAAAACAGATCGCGCAGATGGATGATGAAGCACAAGCGGCGGTATTTTCCAGTACGGTTAAGCAAATTAAACAAGCTTACCGCCAGTAGTAAAAAACCGGCTGTTAGCATCGCTTTCAGCCGGTTTCGCGTCTGGCGCGAAGCATCGTCAGCACGTCATATCAGACCTGTCGCCGCAGCGTAGCAGGCAATCTGTGTTTTATTTGGCGCATTGAATTTCTTCTGCATGTTTTTCTGATGGAAGTTAACGGTATTTTCAGAAATCGACAGAATAATGGCGATCTCCGATGAGGTCTTCCCTTCCGCCGTCCACTTCAGAATCTCTTTCTCACGTTTACTGAAACGCATCTCAGGCGCCATCACCATGTCGTCTTCAAATCTTGTCAGCGCCGAAAGACTCTCCCGCGCCAGCAGTTGCAACCTCAGCTCCACTTCATCGTAGGTAAACGAGGAGCAGCGTAAACTGCTTCGGGAGAAAGATAAAAAGCCCAGCGCCCGGTTCGGCAACATCACACACTGGGTTACGCCTCTGCGTAATCCGAAACGCTGGGCGGCATCCCACATCGCCTGCGCTTCATGAAATAGCATGTCATCCCAATGTAAATGACCCTGCCTGAAATTTTCCGGCTTTAATACCGGATCGATCGCAAAATAGTTTTCGGACTGATAATGCGTTACCCACGCCGGAGGATAAGTGGTACGAAGCGATATTTTAGGCCTGGTAAAGGGAACGGGATGACGAACACACAGGGCATAATAATCAAATTCCAGCCGCTGTGTCTGATATTGCAATTCAGTATAAACATCTTCTGCTGCCGCCATCTCCTGAAAGCGTAACAACATTGCGCGTCGCCAGGTGAAGAAATCATTTTCCTGCATATTTTATGGTCACGCCTTTGATATTGATAATCATTATTATGAATGACTTAAATTAACACATAAATAGTGTTTATATATAAGAAATATCGGACGAATCGTAGAATACTTGAGCGGCATTACAGTTTTTTGGCTTCCGCCTGAGAGCGAGGTTAATAATCTGGCAGAATGACTTCATAATTATTCATTGCGCTCGCCCGAGGCGCGGCTAATTCGGGCGAGCGTTGAAAAGGTATTATTTCACTAAAAATTTCTCAAGGAACTGGCGGGTACGCGGATGCTGAGGATCGGCGAACAAGGTTTTCGCCGGCCCCTGCTCGACGATTTGCCCCTGATCCATAAATATTGCCCGGTCAGCCACGTCACGCGCAAAGCCCATTTCGTGAGTGACGATCACCATCGTGCGCTTTTCCTGCGCCAGCTGGCGAATCGTATTAAGCACCTCGCCAACTAATTCAGGATCAAGCGCCGACGTCGGCTCATCAAACAGAATCACTTCCGGGCGCATCGCCAGCGCACGCGCAATCGCCACGCGCTGCTGTTGCCCGCCCGACAGGCGGCGCGGATAACGGGTCTCTTTACCGGCCAACCCGACTTTGGCTAACAGTTCCCGCGCCAGCGCCGTCGCCTCGGCTTTCGGCTCTCCCTTTACAATCACCGGACCTTCAATGATATTTTCCAGCACGGTACGATGCGGGAACAGATTAAAACTCTGAAAGACAAAGCCGACATGCTGGCGTAGCTGGCGAATCAACCCTTTTTGCTGGCTGAATGGGCGGGCGGTATCGATGATAATATCTCCCACTTTAATGGTGCCCGCTTCCGGTTGCTCCAGCAGGTTAATGCAGCGTAATAACGTTGTTTTCCCTGAGCCGCTCGGGCCGATAATGGCGACGACTTCTCCGGGCTTCACCTCAAGGTCGATACCGTGCAGCACCGTTTGACCATGAAATTTTTTGACCAGGTTAGTGACTTCGATCGCACTCATTTTGGCTCTCTCTCCTGGCGGTTAAGCTGGTTTTCAAAATAGTTTTGCAGTGCCGATAAGACGGTCGCCATTACCCAGTAGATTAACGACGCGGCCAGATACATGGTAAACACCTCCAGCGTTCGCGAGGTAATTAACTGCGCCTGGCGGAACAACTCCGGCACCTGAATCGTCGCGGCGAGCGACGTATCTTTCACCAGGCTGATAAAACTGTTGCTCAACGGCGGAAGCGCGACGCGAGCCGCCTGCGGCAAAATAGCGCGACGTAGCGTTTGCCACGGCGTCATGCCAATGCTCGCCGCCGCTTCCCATTGTCCCTTGTCGATAGCCGAGATTGCCGCGCGCAGCGTCTCGGACGTGTAAGCCGCGGTATTGAGCGATAAACCAATCATCGCCGCCGGGATAGGGTCCAGCTCAATCCCAAATTGCGGCAGGCCGTAATAGATCATAAATAACTGGGCGATAAGCGGCGTACCGCGAAAAATCGAGATATAAAAGCGCGCCAGCCAGCGAACCGGCCATAGCGGAGACATCCGCATCAGCGCCAGCACAAATCCCAGCAGCAGACCAAAAAACATACCGCCAATACTCAGTTGCAGGGTAAAGACGGCGCCTTTAAGCAAATACGGCAGCGATTCAATAACCAGTTGGATACTTTCTTGCATTCGCGTTGATTACCTGGAGGTTATACATGAGGATGGTAGGCAAACAGCGCAGGCGCCCCACCGGTGTGAATAAAGAGAATCGGCCCATCATCGTTAAAGCGTTTCTGGCTGATGCCGTCTATCAGACCCGCCATCGCTTTGCCGGTATATACCGGATCCAGCAGCACCCCCTCCAGGCTCGCCAGCAGTTTCACCGCCTCCATCCCCGCGTCATTTGGCACGCCGTAACCCGGGGCAAAATAGTCATCCCATAAATGAATATCCGCCGTCGCCGTCAGCGCCAGCTGACCGGCAATAGCCTGCTGCAAGGCAATCACTTTGGGTTTCTGCTCGGCGACAGAACGTGAAACGGTCACGCCAATCAGTTCGACATCCGGCATCAGATGTTCCAGCCCGACAGCTAACCCGGCGTGCGTTCCGGCGCTGCCGGAGGCCACCACTACCGAAGAGAGCCCGACAACTTCTTCACACTGCTGGGCGATTTCCAGGGCGCTCTCTACGTATCCCATTGCGCCCAGCGCGCTGGAGCCGCCGACCGGAATCACATAGGGCCTGAACCCTTGCGCTTCAATGCGCGTCGCCAGCGTTTGCAACTGCGCATCCGGATCGGTTAGCGCATCGCACATCTCAATTTGTGTATTAAATAAATCCAGTAACAGGCGATTACCATTCGTCAGGTAATTTTCCGCGGTGGTACCGATTGGATTTTCCAGCAAAGCGACGCAATGCAGCCCCAATTTGGCCGCGACCGCCGCCGTCTGACGGACATGGTTCGACTGAATCGCCCCTGCGGTTATCAGCGTATCCGCCCCTTCTCGCAGCGCGTCGGCCACCAGAAACTCCAGCTTACGCAGTTTATTGCCGCCCATTGCAATGGGCGTAACGTCATCGCGCTTAATGTAAATCTCACGGCCAAGATAATCAGACAATCGCGGCAGGTATTCGAGCGGGGTCGGCGCGCCGATAAGCTCCAGGCGAGGGAAGCGCGTTAAGTGATGTAGTGGCATTGAGCCTCCAGTAACGTTGTGGTGTGTTCTTTTTATTATGCACGTTGATCTAACGGAAATAAAAAAGGCGCCGATTCACGCGCCTCCGTTTGCTAACATAGTATGAGGTTGATATTGCCCGGCGGCGCACTGCCTGCCGGGCAACGTAGAACATTATTGGGTCACGTCAGCGCCAAACCATTTTTCAGAGAGCGCTTTTAAGGTGCCATCTTTTTGCATTTCCGCAATGGCGTTATCTACCGCCTTCAGCAAGTCTTCGTTGCCTTTACGTAACGCAACGCCGGACTCCTGACGCGAAAACGCATCACCGGTGACGGCCAGCGTACCTTTTGTTTTTTTCACCAGATCCAGCGCCGCCAGACGATCGACTAAAATCGCGTCAATACGGCCTACGCGCAGATCCTGGTATTTTGTAGGATCATCGTCATAAGTACGGATATCCACACCCTGAACATGTTGACGTAGCCACTCTTCATAGTTAGTCCCCAGCCCAACGCCAACTTTTTTGCCCTGCAGATCGGCCGCCGTTTTGATCGTGCCTTCATTGCCTTTTTTCACCAGCGCCTGAACGCCGGAGACAGTGTAAGGCGTAGAGAAATCATATTTTTTCTTGCGGACGTCTGAAATCGTGACCTGGTTTATCACCACATCAATGCGTTTAGCGTCCAGCGACGCCAGTATTCCGTCCCATTTGGTCGGCTTCAGCGACGCTTTAACGCCCAGATGTTTTGCCAACGCCTCGGCGAAATCGACTTCAAAACCGGTTAATTTGCCGTCTTCGCCCTGAAAGCTAAACGGCGGATAGGTACCTTCCAGCCCTACCAGCAGCGTGCCGCGTTCTTTAACTTTGTTCAGCAAACCCTCATCGCCAAAGCTCTTCGCGCTCATTCCCGCCACCAGCGCTACAGCCATTACTCCCATCAGTGCCTGACGTCCCAGCAGTGCTAATTTCATAGTAACCCCGAATATTGCCGTTAATGACCATAGACTGTGTCCCGCCATGGCGCATCGTCACGTCTCGCGAACCTTTGGGGGACTCAGCCTAATGTAGAAGGTTTGCCACGTTTCACCAACACGACTCTGCTACATCTTATGCTTTTTTAATATATATCAGAACTGGCGGTAAAGGGGGATTTCTGTCTGGGCGCAATCTGCTGATGCGCTTTATATTGCTGGTATTTACGCAGTGCGATACGGTAATTATTGGTGCTGGTTTGCGGCAACCATGGCGCCAGGCTTTCATCGAGAAAACCGTCCTGCAGCAGATCGTGGGAAATGTTTTGCTCGCTGAGGTAATTGCCAAGACGTCGTAAACGCACGACATATTCCCGCACCGTGCCATGGCTCATCTCGGTTTGTTCAAACAAATACTGCTTGAAACCGATAATATCGAAAAAATCACTCTGCTTTTTGCAGTGCAAATCGCCGCAAAAGCGACACAGCGCCACCCACTCCTTCTGCTCCCGCTGCCAGGCAGCGTCGTCAAGTAGCATATCCAGCTGTGAAATAGCGATTTTATTAACGATCTTGCCACGGCGAACCAGCGTAATGCGGTCGAGCAGTTTGTGACAATGCGCGCAATGCGTCTGGCTGTGTTTAAAGTCTTTAAGATAGCGGCTCAAGGGCCGCCTTTTAGGTTGCTGCACCGTCATGAGAACTCCTGGTAGTCTATACGTTGTGCGGCACTTTTCGGGTGCGACCATGCGCGACCTATAACTTACCCAGTTTGGTGCGTAATCGTTTGATGGCCTGACTATGCAACTGGCTGACCCGCGATTCGCCGACTTCCAGTACCGCGCCAATCTCTTTGAGATTGAGTTCTTCCTGGTAATACAGCGTTAACACCAGTTGCTCGCGTTCCGGCAGCGATTCAATCGCATCCATTACCCGCTGTCGCAGGTCGCCCTCCAGCAGTTGATGTAACGGGTTTTCCTGTTGATGTTCTTCAGTCACCAGTTCGATGCTATCGCCATGCTCCTCCCGCCACTCATCGTAAGAGAAAAGTTGGCTGTTGTTGGTATCGAGCAACATCTGACGATACTCCGCAACAGGGATGCCAAGACGTTCCGCCACTTCGGTTTCCGTCGCATTACGCCCCAGTTCCTGCTCCAGTTGTCCCATCGCCTGCGCCACTTCGCGGGCATTACGCCGGACGCTACGCGGCACCCAATCGCGGCTGCGTAATTCATCCAGCATCGCCCCACGAATACGCTGCACTGCGTAAGTGGTAAATGCCGTTCCTTGCAAAGCGTCATATCGGTCGACCGCATTTAATAACCCGATGCCGCCCGCTTGTAGCAGATCGTCCAGTTCCACGCTCGCCGGCAATCGCACCTGCAGGCGCAATGCTTCGTGACGCACCAGCGGTACATAACGCTGCCACAGCGAGTGTTTATCCATTACACCTTCAGCGGTATACAGTGAATTCACGATAAACAGCCCTGCGTTAAATGAGTTATCGGCATGATTATCCGTTTCTACAGAGGGTTCTATCGAAGGAATAAGGCTATAAAAGAAGGGTTATTTCACTTATGTAACCTGTAGCGCCTTTTTAGCGGTTCAAAGAGCAGAATAAAATCAGCCAGATAGGATAAACGGGATGCGCAAAAGCCCACCCCGAACAAAACTATGTCAGAAGATGAATCATCGACAGATCGTCGCCAGTACGCACCGTTTCTATATGGCGATGAAAATTCGCCGCCACCTCGCTGTTATGCTGGCTGCGGGAGTGAAAACTATACACAATATTGGTAACGTCATCCCACTCAAGCCGCCCGCGCTCATACACGCTGGCTGCCGTTAATAGCTTAATAAACGCATATTCCGCCACGATAATATACAGCGCGCGTAACGGGTCGACATTCGGCTGGTTGGGGAAATTATTTTCCCAAATTTTATAGAGAATTAAATTTCTGAAAGCCCAGTTCTTCTGCTGCTCATCCGCCTGTAAACAGCGCGCTAATGAGGACTCAATATCGCTAACCTTCTGCTCCATTGAGACGCCCTCTTCCGCCGTCAGCACCCGCAGAAGGCACTGGATATAGTGATCGAGGATAACACTGCCACGACTAAGCGGGAGCGAGCGGAAATAGTCCTGCATCTGCAATACCAGCGAGGTTTTTACCTTGCTGTCCGGCGCGATATTCATTAACTCCTGCGCCAGCACGCCGGTCTGCAACTGTTCAAGTAACGCGGCATACACCTGTTCCAGTTCGCCCAGCGCGGCATCATCTATTTTGGCAAATTTCTGCGTATACATGACAAATTTAATCAACGCATAGAGCGCGGCTTCCGTACTGCTGTTGGCATGGTTGATCAGACTCAGGCAAAACAGATTGAGTAACTTTTGCTGCGCTGGGAATAACGGCGCAGTATTGAATGTCTGCTGAATGATAGTTTTTTCGCCGAGCGCCATCGCTTCAGGATCGTTTAAAATGCGGGACGTCACCTCCGGGCAGGCAAGACTCAGGGAGTTACGTACCTCATTTTTATAGGTATGGTGCGCCCGCGGGAAAGAGGAACAGGTATGACTTAATGCCTTTGCGCCTAACGTTTTTTGTACCCGGCACAGACGGTCCTCATCCAGATAGGGACAATTCCCCAGCGCCGAAGGCAGCTTAATTTCGCCCCAGTGGCTGTTGTTCTTTTTCAGCAGAATAATATTATCTTGCGCGATGGTACGAATCGTCGCGTCTTTACTGGCGAGATACTTTTTAACCGTCGTCTTATCCAGCGTGATTTTCCAGCCCTTACAACAGTGGTCGCGGCAGGCCGAGCCAGAACAGGAAAAGCGGGTGACAAAGGCAGGTTCAGTGACGGTGATTTCTTTCATTACACAGGCTCCGGAATTAAAAAAGGCAGCTTTCGCTGCCTTGATTGTGTACCACGTGTCGGTGAATCAATCGCCGGATTAACGCAGTAAAGAGAGGACGTTTTGCGGAACCTGGTTCGCCTGCGCCAGAACGGAAGTACCAGCCTGCTGCAGAATCTGCGCGCGAGACATGTTGGAGACTTCGGTCGCGTAGTCGGAATCTTCGATACGGCTACGGGCAGAAGACAGGTTATTTACGGTATTGCCCAGGTTGGTGATAGCGGAGTTGAAACGGTTCTGTACCGCACCCAGGTCAGAACGAAGTGTATCAACCTGTGCCAAGGCAGCATCAATTTTCTGCAGTGGGTTTTCAGTCTTATCTGTATTAACCTCTTTAAGCTCACCGCCTGTTCTGAAGTTATGTTTGTCAAGGTCGCTTGCTAAGTAAGTTTTACCATCGGTAGCAGTAACAACTTCAGATTTACCATTTGCGCCACCAAATTTCACAGCTCCAGTTTGAGCAACGCCAGCACCATCTGTATAAGTGGTTGTTTTAGCAGTAATTGTACCTGTTTTCTCATCATATGTAGCGGCATAGAAATCGTCGCCCATTTTCACTGCATAGCCACCATCAATAACCTTACCGTTTTTATCCTCAAACGATAGTTTTACAAGGCTAGTATTGTCCTTATCGGCACCAGTAACCCCTGCAGCAGCAAGTTGAGCCGCAACTGTGGTCGTATCAACACCCTCTTTTGTTACTTCAGCAATTTGGTTGTGGGTTATAGTGGCCGTTCCCCGAATAGCTGTAGCTTCCGCAGTTGCTAACGGAGTTTTATCAGTCGTATCAATATTAACTTTCTTTGTAGTTTCATCATAAGTGGCTTTATAAACACCAGCAGAAGCACCGCCTTTAACATCTAAATAGTATTGACCATCTTTAAATTTGATATCAGCCCCAGTAACCCCCGTTGCACCACCGCCAATTGCAGTTTCGATATCAGTATTGCTCTGGGCTGTAACAGTATCTGTACCATTTTTATAGGTAGTTTTATCAACGGTTACAGCAGTTTCTTTCGGGGTGTAGGCATCTTGGACATTAAGCTTATCAAGTCCCAGTGTTTTAGAGCTAATTTCTTTTAAATCAATATCAATAGTTTCACCGTCGTTGGCACCAACCTGGATGGTCAGGGTGTTGTCCTGCGCCAGGACTTTCACGCCGTTGAACTGAGTCTGACCGGATACACGGTCGATTTCGTTCAGACGCTGGGTGATTTCAGCCTGGATAGAGTCAAGGTCAGACTGGGAGTTAGTACCGTTAGCAGACTGAACCGCCAGTTCACGCACACGCTGCAGGTTGTTGTTGATTTCGTTCAGCGCGCCTTCAGTGGTCTGCGCAATAGAAATACCGTCGTTAGCGTTACGGGAAGCCTGAGTCAGACCTTTGATGTTCGCGGTAAAACGGTTAGCAATCGCCTGACCTGCCGCATCGTCTTTCGCGCTGTTGATACGCAGACCGGAAGACAGACGCTCGATAGCGGTGCCCAGAGCGGACTGGGATTTGTTCAGGTTATTCTGGGTCAACAGCGACAGGCTGTTTGTATTAATGACTTGTGCCATGATCTTTTCCTTATCAATTACAACTTGATGTTATTGGGCTGTTGCCCACGGTTTCTCACCGTAACCCTTGTATCGGCACCTGAATTTCGAACTTTAGAAAATTTTTCACTTCCCCCGATCTTTTTCTTAGGCGGCGAAATAGCCGCTTTATGCATCATTATTCCGCGCATTATTTTTGCAAAATTATCATTAAACTTTGCCTCCAGATTGCCGATAACGCGCTTAACTACTGTTTGCAATCAAAAAGGAAGAAGGCATGGCTTCAATTTCATCATTAGGTGTGGGATCAAACTTACCGTTAGACCAGTTGTTGACAGACCTGACAAAGAACGAAAAAGGACGCTTAACGCCAATTACCAAACAGCAGAGCGCGAATTCGGCAAAGCTAACCGCCTATGGCACATTGAAAAGCGCATTAGAAAAATTCCAGACGGCAAATACCGCGTTAAATAAAGCGGATTTATTTAAGTCTACCGTGGCGTCCAGCACGACGGAGGATCTCAAAGTCAGTACTACCGCTGGCGCTGCCGCAGGGACTTATAAGATTAGCGTAACCCAGCTTGCCGCCGCACAGTCGTTGGCGACAAAAACCACCTTCGCGACCACCAAAGAGCAGTTGGGCGATACGTCGGTCACGTCCCGGACAATTAAAATTGAACAGCCGGGACGTAAAGAGCCGCTGGAAATTAAGCTGGATAAAGGCGACACCTCCATGGAGGCGATCCGTGACGCCATCAATGACGCCGACAGCGGTATCGCCGCCAGTATCGTTAAGGTCAAAGAGAACGAATTCCAGTTGGTGCTTACCGCCAATAGCGGTACTGACAATACGATGAAGATCACGGTGGAAGGCGATACAAAACTTAACGATCTACTCGCTTATGACAGCACCACCAATACCGGCAATATGCAAGAGCTGGTGAAAGCAGAAAACGCGAAGCTGAACGTAAACGGCATCGACATTGAGCGTCAGAGCAATACCGTAACCGACGCCCCTCAGGGGCTTACGCTCACCCTGACGAAGAAAGTGACCGACGCGACCGTGACGGTAACGAAAGATGATACCAAGGCGAAAGAGGCGATTAAATCTTGGGTGGATGCCTATAACTCGCTGGTGGATACCTTTAGCTCATTAACTAAATATACCGCCGTTGAGCCGGGCGAAGAAGCCAGCGATAAAAACGGCGCGCTGTTAGGCGATAGTGTGGTTCGTACTATCCAGACCGGGATTCGGGCACAATTTGCCAATAGCGGCAGTAATTCTGCGTTCAAAACAATGGCGGAAATTGGCATCACCCAGGATGGGACTTCCGGCAAACTGAAGATTGATGATGATAAGCTGACCAAGGTACTGAAAGATAACACAGCCGCAGCGCGTGAGCTGCTGGTAGGCGATGGTAAAGAAACGGGTATCACCACCAAAATTGCCACCGAAGTGAAAAGTTATCTGGCGGATGACGGCATTATTGATAATGCGCAGGACAACGTTAACGCCACGCTGAAAAGCCTGACAAAACAGTACCTGTCCGTTAGCAATAGCATCGATGAAACCGTTGCCCGTTACAAGGCCCAGTTTACCCAACTGGATACCATGATGAGTAAACTGAATAACACCAGTAGTTATTTGACCCAGCAATTTACAGCTATGAACAAGTCCTGATAACAGAGGTCACCATGTACACCGCGAGCGGTATCAAAGCTTATGCGCAAGTCAGCGTGGAAAGCGCCGTGATGAGCGCCAGCCCGCATCAGTTGATTGAAATGTTGTTTGATGGCGCGAATAGCGCTCTGGTGCGCGCTCGCCTGTTTTTAGAACAAGGCGATGTTGTCGCGAAAGGTGAAGCGTTAAGCAAAGCCATCAATATTATCGATAACGGGCTGAAAGCCGGCCTCGATCAGGAAAAAGGCGGTGAGATTGCGACGAATCTTTCCGAGCTATACGACTATATGATTCGCCGTTTACTGCAGGCTAATTTGCGTAACGACGCTCAGGCCATCGAAGAAGTGGAAGGGTTACTCAGCAATATTGCAGAAGCCTGGAAACAGATTTCACCGAAAGCATCTTTCCAGGAGTCTCGTTAATGACCTCAACCGTGGAGTTTATCAACCGTTGGCAGCGTATTGCGCTGCTCAGTCAATCGCTGCTTGAACTTGCGCAGCGAGGTGAATGGGATCTCTTACTGCAACAAGAGGTCTCCTATCTGCAAAGTATTGAAACGGTGATGGAAAAGCAAACTCCACCGGGCATTACGCGAAGTATTCAGGATATGGTCGCCGGATACATCAAACAAACGCTGGATAATGAGCAGCTCCTGAAAGGGCTGCTGCAACAGCGACTGGATGAACTCAGTAGTTTGATCGGACAATCCACCCGCCAAAAATCACTCAACAACGCTTATGGCCGTCTCTCCGGTATGTTACTCGTGCCAGACGCGCCTGGCGCCTCATAATATTTTCCCGTCTCGTATGAAAATTCTTCCATACTCCAGAGGTCGGCTAAACGACTTCTGGAGCACGGAAGATGAAAAACCCCACGTTATTGCAGTACTTCCACTGGTATTATCCCGACGGCGGTAAACTCTGGTCTGAGCTGGCGGAACGTGCTGATGGGCTGAACGATATCGGTATCAATATGGTCTGGCTACCGCCTGCCTGTAAAGGCGCCTCCGGCGGCTATTCCGTAGGCTATGATAGCTACGACCTGTTTGACCTCGGCGAATTTGACCAAAAAGGAACTATCACGACAAAGTACGGCGATAAACGCCAGTTACTGACGGCGATAGACGCGCTCAAAAAAAATAATATTGCGGTGCTGCTCGACGTCGTCGTGAACCACAAAATGGGCGCAGACGAAAAAGAACGTATTCGCGTTCAGCGCGTGAATCAGGATGACCGCACGCAAATCGATGACAACATCATCGAATGCGAAGGCTGGACGCGCTACACCTTCCCTGCCCGCGCGGGCCAGTATTCCAACTTTATTTGGGACTATCACTGTTTCAGCGGCATTGATCACATCGAGAATCCCGACGAAGACGGCATTTTTAAGATCGTCAATGACTATACCGGCGATGGCTGGAACGATCAGGTTGATGATGAGATGGGTAATTTCGACTATCTGATGGGGGAAAATATCGATTTTCGCAATCACGCGGTTACGGAAGAGATTAAATATTGGGCTCGTTGGGTCATGGAACAAACCCACTGTGACGGCTTTCGCCTGGACGCGGTAAAACATATACCCGCATGGTTTTATAAAGAATGGATTGAGCATGTACAGGCGGTTGCACCAAAACCGCTGTTTATTGTCGCAGAATACTGGTCGCATGAAGTGGATAAACTGCAAACGTACATCGATCAGGTCGACGGGAAAACCATGCTGTTCGACGCGCCGTTGCAGATGAAATTTCATGAAGCCTCGCGCCACGGCGCGGAGTATGACATGCGCCACATTTTCACCGGCACGCTGGTAGAAGCCGACCCTTTTCATGCGGTGACGCTGGTCGCTAACCACGATACACAACCGTTACAGGCGCTGGAAGCGCCGGTAGAACCCTGGTTCAAACCATTGGCCTATGCGCTGATCCTGCTGCGTGAAAACGGCGTGCCGTCGGTGTTTTATCCCGATTTATACGGCGCCAGCTATGAGGATAGCGGCGAAAATGGCGAGACCTGTCGGGTCGACATGCCGGTGATTAACCAACTGGATCGGCTGATCCTCGCTCGTCAGCGTTTTGCGCACGGTATACAAACTCTCTTTTTCGATCATCCTAACTGTATCGCCTTTAGTCGCAGCGGTACTGAAGAGAATCCGGGCTGTGTGGTTGTACTTTCCAATGGCGACGACGGTGAAAAAACCCTCCTGCTCGGCGACAATTACGCTAACAAGACCTGGCGTGATTTTCTGGGAAACCGCAGTGAGCATGTTGTAACTAATGATCAAGGCGAAGCGACGTTCTTCTGCAACGCAGGTAGCGTCAGCGTGTGGGTCATTGAGGACGTGTGATGAGCGTTCCCGGCGGCAGAGCGCTGCCGGGAAGCGAAATTACGGCAGCGGCGTCGGCAGCGGCGTTTTTTCTAACGCGGCGGCGCATTCCGGCGTCGGACGAGCGACCCGTTGCAGCGTCATGCCATCATATTCCAGGGTATTCCCGTCGCGCTCAATCTCATAGAGCTCTCGCTTAACCGTAACATTGGTTAAGTCATCGGAGAGCATGGTCAGCTTGCCCGGCAGAGCAATAACGCGCTGCCACTGGCGGCAGTCCAGCGTATCGCCTTCTTTAGTCACCACCAGGCTGGCGATAGCTTCAGGGCTCACCAGCTTACGTTGTGGGCCTTTTGACTGCCAGTACCCTTCCAGACCGGCCGGCGCGGGCGTTTTCACCACATCATTATAGTTTTCCACCTCGGCGCATCCGGCCAGAACCAGCAATGCGCCAACGATCGCTACTTTTTTCATCATTCATCCTGCATCAGAAGAAAGAGGAATTGTGGCATTAAAGCCCTGACGCCGCCAGCCTTTCCAGGCGCTGACCGCAATTTGATCCAGTCGGTATTACCGCTTATTAGGTGTAGGCAAATTCTGTGATCGGTGTAGTATGCGCACTTCTTGTTTCACACCTTCTGAGTTCAGAGGCTAAACACATGTCATGGCAACACTTCAAGCAAACCTGGTTAATTAAATTCTGGGCGCCGGCCCCTGCGGTGATCGCAGCCGGTATTCTCTCTACCTACTATTTTGGCATCACCGGCACGTTCTGGGCCGTGACGGGCGAATTTACCCGCTGGGGCGGGCAAATTTTGCAGCTTTTTGGCGTTCATGCCGAACAGTGGGGCTACTACAAGCTGATTCATCTGGAAGGTACGCCGCTGACGCGTATCGACGGCATGATGATCCTCGGCATGTTCGGCGGCTGTTTCGCCGCGGCGCTGTGGGCCAACAACGTAAAACTGCGTATGCCGCGCAGCCGAATCCGTATCGTACAGGCGGTGGTCGGAGGCATGATCGCTGGCTTCGGCGCGCGTCTGGCGATGGGGTGTAACCTGGCCGCCTTTTTTACCGGGATCCCGCAGTTCTCCCTACACGCGTGGTTCTTTGCGCTGGCGACCGCTATCGGCTCCTGGTTCGGCGCCCGCTTTACGTTGCTGCCGATATTTCGCATACCGGTGAAAATGCAGAAGGTCTCCGCGGCTTCACCACTGACGCAGAAACCGGATCAGGCAAGACGGCGTTTCAGGCTCGGTATGCTGGTCTTTATCGGCATGATTGGCTGGGCGTTATTAACGGCAATGCATCAGCCGAAACTGGGGCTGGCGATGCTGTTCGGCGTCGGGTTTGGGCTGCTGATCGAGCGCGCGCAAATCTGCTTTACCTCGGCCTTTCGCGATCTGTGGATCTCCGGACGCGCCCATATGGCGAAAGCGATTATTTTCGGCATGGCGGTCAGCGCCATTGGTATTTTCAGCTACGTGCAGTTGGGCGTTGCACCTAAAATTATGTGGGCTGGCCCGAATGCGGTCATTGGCGGACTGCTGTTCGGTTTTGGCATCGTGCTGGCGGGCGGCTGCGAAACCGGCTGGATGTACCGCGCCGTAGAAGGCCAGGTGCATTACTGGTGGGTGGGCCTCGGCAATGTCATCGGTTCGACCATCCTGGCTTACTACTGGGATGATTTCGCGCCCGCGCTGGCGACCAGTTGGGATAAAGTTAACCTGCTGAATACCTTTGGTCCGCTGGGCGGTCTGCTGGTCACCTACCTGTTATTATTTGCCGCGCTGATGTTAATTATCGGCTGGGAAAAACGTTTTTTCCGCCGTGCGGGGCTGACGCCTGCTAAGGAATCTGTATGAAAAATATCGTCCCTGATTACCGTCTGGATATGGTTGGCGAACCTTGTCCGTACCCGGCGGTCGCCACTCTGGAAGCGATGCCGCAGCTAAAAAAAGGGGAGATCCTGGAGGTGGTGAGCGACTGTCCGCAGTCCATTAATAATATTCCACTGGATGCGCGCAATCACGGCTATACGGTGCTGGATATCCAGCAGGATGGCCCGACAATTCGTTATCTGATTCAAAAATAAACGCATGCTCCCGCTGTACGTTACGGCGGGAGACCTTTTACGGCGTAACCGGCAAAAATCTAAAACGCATAAAAGAAATCAGACAAGGTCGTCTTGTGCGCCGTGGCATAAATCTATTATATAACGTATACCGTTTTAATTTTGTCTGAGTCGATGAAAAACCCATGACTATTTTAAGCAAAACATAAAATAATTATTATTTTCCCTCTACGTCATAAAAGACTATCAGGTATTTATATTTTTACTCACTGACATTATCAGGTGATGATTTATTTATGCACAGCAGAAGCCAAAAAAATGATAAAAATTATTTTCATCTCCATTATTGGAGTCGTCTGTCTTGCCGCTGCCCGTTACTCACCCGTCACAGTGGTCAATGCACATCCGAGCGCCATTGCCCACTGTCTCGCTGATAATCTGTCCCCGTATGGGTATATACTGGATCTCCATGAAACAGATATTCCAGGCATTAGTAAAGAATTTACCGTGTATTATCGCAACGGCGCATATATTGCAGGAACATTCTGGATTGCAAACTCAATGACAATAGCCTCAGAACGAATAGTAGGAATGAATGGCGTCAGTAAACAGGCGTACCCTATTTTTAATAAGTCCCTGCAACAATGTGCAACCCGCTTATCAATAAAATGAGCGCGCCTCGCAAAAAACAAGCCCACATAATCACGCACTGGTTGCATGGGCGTCGCGTCCCCCGCCGCTGACCTAGGTAAGCGCCCGGGAGTTCGTTGCGGATGGGTTTTCAGCCCTGGCTTAAACCTGCATGGACATGACTTCCTGATACGCGGCGACCAGCTTATTGCGCACCTGAATCCCCATTTGCATGGAGACGGACGCTTTTTGCATATCAGCCATCACGTCATTAAGCGCAATGCCCGGCTCACCCAGAGTGAATTTTTCCGCCTGAACGCGCGCCGTCGTCTGTCTGTCGCTAATACGATCCAGCGCAGCATGTAGCTGGCCGGCAAAACTCACCGTCGACTGCGAGTGCGTGTCTTGCCCGCGCGCGGCCATCGCCGTCGCCTGCAACTGGCTAATAACCCCTTCAATCCCCTGTATTGCTGCCATGCTATTCCCCTGGATGATTTTTTACGCAGCAGAGATTACCAGTTTGTCAATAAGATAAAGGCGTTAAATAACGATAAAAAACCTCGGTTTTTAGCGCATAGAAAAATTCGAAACCACAAATAATGAGACCGTCAATTTTTCGAGTTTGCTGACCCGGGAGTGAGTCTTGTTCCACTTTGCAAAAAACGCCGTCCACGATCAGTCACGAGGTGCGAGATGAGTGCGACTGCATCGACTGCAACCCAACCTAAACCTCTCGAGTGGCTTAATCGCCTACGCGCGAATCCCCGAATTCCGTTAATTGTAGCGGGTTCCGCTGCCGTGGCGATCATCGTTGCGATGGTGCTGTGGGCCAAAACGCCCGATTACCGCACGCTATTTAGCAACCTTTCCGATCAGGACGGCGGCGCGATCGTCGCGCAGTTGACCCAGATGAATATCCCCTATCGCTTTGCCAATGGCAGCGGCGCGATTGAAGTGCCCGCCGACAAAGTGCATGAACTGCGTCTGCGTCTGGCGCAGCAGGGGCTGCCTAAAGGCGGCGCGGTAGGCTTTGAACTGCTTGATCAGGAAAAATTCGGTATCAGTCAGTTCAGCGAGCAGGTGAATTATCAGCGCGCGCTGGAAGGTGAACTGGCCCGGACGATCGAGACGCTGGGTCCGGTAAAAAGCGCCCGCGTTCACCTGGCGATGCCAAAGCCGTCGCTATTTGTGCGGGAACAAAAATCCCCTTCCGCCTCCGTCACCGTCACACTGGAACCGGGACGGGCGCTGGATGAAGGACAAATTAGCGCCGTGGTACATCTGGTTTCCAGCGCTGTCGCCGGTTTGCCGCCAGGAAACGTCACTCTGGTCGATCAATCCGGTCATCTGCTCACGCAATCCAATACCAGCGGTCGCGACCTTAATGACGCGCAATTAAAATTTGCTAATGATGTGGAAAGCCGCATCCAACGCCGTATCGAAGCCATTCTGTCGCCTATCGTCGGGAACGGTAATGTTCACGCTCAGGTAACCGCCCAGTTGGATTTTGCCAATAAAGAACAGACGGAAGAGCACTACAGCCCGAACGGCGATGCGTCGAAGGCCACCCTGCGTTCACGTCAGTTGAATATTAGCGAACAGGTAGGCGCGGGCTATCCCGGCGGCGTGCCTGGCGCGCTGTCGAACCAACCAGCGCCGCCTAACGAGGCGCCGATCGCCACACCGCCGACTAATCAACAAAACGCGCAGAATACGCCACAAACCAGCACCAGTACCAACAGTAACAGTGCTGGCCCGCGCAATACGCAGCGTAATGAAACCAGTAACTACGAAGTGGACCGCACCATTCGTCACACCAAAATGAATGTGGGCGATATTGAGCGTCTCTCCGTAGCTGTCGTGGTGAATTACAAAACGCTGGCGGATGGTAAACCGCTGCCATTGACCGCCGATCAGATGAAACAGATCGAGGATTTAACGCGTGAAGCGATGGGTTTTTCTGATAAACGCGGCGATACGCTAAACGTGGTGAATTCACCGTTTAGCGCAGTGGATAACACCGGCGGCGAACTGCCCTTCTGGCAACAGCAGTCCTTTATCGATCAGTTGCTCGCGGCAGGTCGCTGGTTACTGGTGCTGGTGGTGGCCTGGATTCTGTGGCGCAAAGCGGTACGTCCGCAGTTGACGCGCCGTGTTGAAGAAGCGAAAGCGGCGCAGGAACAGGCGCAGGTTCGCCAGGAAACCGAAGAAGCCGTGGAAGTACGCCTTAGCAAAGACGAGCAGCTCCAGCAACGCCGGGCTAACCAGCGTCTGGGCGCTGAGGTGATGAGCCAGCGTATTCGCGAAATGTCAGACAACGATCCGCGCGTGGTGGCGCTGGTCATTCGCCAGTGGATGAGTAACGATCATGAGTAATCTTAGCGGTACCGATAAAAGCGTCATTTTGTTGATGACCATTGGCGAAGACCGGGCGGCAGAGGTGTTTAAACACCTCTCCACCCGCGAAGTGCAGGCGCTAAGTACGGCGATGGCTAACGTGCGTCAGATCTCCAACAAACAACTGACGGACGTACTATCAGAGTTTGAACAAGAAGCGGAGCAGTTCGCCGCACTGAATATTAACGCCAACGAATACCTGCGCTCCGTACTGGTTAAAGCGCTGGGCGAAGAACGCGCCTCCAGCCTGCTGGAAGATATTCTGGAAACGCGCGATACCACCAGCGGTATCGAAACGCTCAACTTTATGGAACCGCAGAGTGCCGCCGACCTGATCCGCGATGAACACCCGCAGATTATCGCCACCATTCTGGTCCACCTCAAACGCAGTCAGGCCGCCGATATTCTGGCGCTGTTTGACGAACGTCTGCGTCATGATGTGATGCTGCGTATCGCGACATTTGGCGGCGTACAGCCGGCGGCGCTGGCGGAGTTGACCGAAGTGCTGAATGGCCTGCTCGACGGTCAGAACCTGAAACGCAGCAAAATGGGCGGCGTAAGAACCGCGGCGGAAATTATCAACCTGATGAAAACGCAGCAGGAAGAAGCGGTTATTACCGCTGTGCGCGAATTCGACGGCGAACTGGCGCAGAAAATCATCGACGAGATGTTCCTGTTCGAAAATCTGGTGGATGTGGACGATCGCAGTATCCAGCGTCTGCTGCAGGAAGTGGATTCCGAATCGCTGCTGATCGCTCTGAAAGGCGCCGAACCGCCATTACGCGAGAAGTTCCTGCGCAATATGTCCCAGCGCGCCGCCGATATCCTGCGCGACGACCTTGCCAACCGTGGCCCGGTTCGTCTGTCTCAGGTGGAAAACGAGCAGAAAGCGATTCTGCTTATTGTGCGTCGTCTGGCGGAAACCGGCGAAATGGTGATTGGCAGCGGCGAGGATACCTATGTCTAATGAATTGCCGTGGCAAGTCTGGACCCCCGACGATCTCGCCCCGCCGCCAGAAACGTTTGTGCCGGTTGAGGCTGATAACGTGACCTTGACAGACGATACGCCGGAGCCCGAACTCACTGCCGAACAGCAGCTGGAGCAGGAGCTGGCGCAGCTAAAAATACAGGCCCATGAACAAGGTTATAATGCCGGGCTGGCGGAGGGACGGCAAAAAGGACACGCGCAGGGATACCAGGAAGGGTTAGCGCAGGGGCTGGAGCAAGGACAAGCCCAGGCGCAGACGCAGCAGGCGCCGATTCATGCCCGTATGCAGCAGTTAGTGAGCGAGTTTCAGAACACGCTTGACGCGCTCGATAGCGTTATCGCCTCACGGCTGATGCAAATGGCCCTGGAGGCTGCGCGTCAGGTCATCGGCCAAACGCCGGCGGTGGACAACTCAGCACTGATTAAACAGATCCAACAACTGTTGCAGCAAGAGCCGCTCTTTAGCGGCAAGCCGCAGTTGCGCGTGCATCCGGACGACTTACAGCGGGTGGAAGAGATGCTGGGCGCCACGCTCAGCCTTCACGGGTGGCGGTTGCGCGGGGATCCAACGTTGCATCACGGCGGGTGTAAAGTCTCTGCCGATGAGGGCGATCTGGACGCCAGCGTCGCTACTCGCTGGCAAGAGTTGTGTCGCCTGGCGGCGCCGGGAGTGCTCTGATGACCACGCGCCTGACCCGCTGGCTTACCGCGCTCGACAACTTTGAAGCAAAAATGGCGTTATTGCCGGCGGTGCGTCGTTATGGACGTTTAACCCGCGCCACGGGCCTGGTACTGGAGGCCACCGGTCTCCAGCTTCCGCTGGGCGCCACCTGCATTATTGAGCGCCAGGACGGCCCTGAAACCAAAGAGGTGGAATCGGAAGTCGTCGGTTTTAACGGCCAGCGTCTGTTTTTAATGCCGCTGGAAGAGGTCGAAGGCATTCTGCCCGGTGCCCGCGTTTACGCCCGTAACGGGCATGGCGACGGTCTGCAAAGCGGCAAACAGCTACCGCTCGGCCCGGCCCTGCTTGGTCGAGTGCTGGATGGCGGCGGTAAACCGCTCGACGGACTGCCTGCGCCGGATACGCTGGAAACCGGCGCGTTAATCACGCCGCCGTTTAACCCGCTACAGCGAACGCCAATCGAACATGTGTTGGATACCGGCGTACGCGCTATCAACGCGTTGTTAACCGTAGGGCGCGGTCAGCGTATGGGACTCTTTGCTGGTTCCGGCGTCGGTAAGTCGGTTCTGCTTGGCATGATGGCGCGCTACACGCGGGCGGACGTGATTGTCGTGGGACTTATCGGCGAACGTGGCCGCGAAGTTAAAGATTTTATCGAAAATATTCTCGGCCCCGACGGTCGCGCGCGTTCGGTGGTGATTGCCGCCCCGGCGGATGTTTCGCCGCTGCTGCGAATGCAGGGCGCCGCCTATGCCACCCGCATCGCCGAAGACTTTCGCGATCGCGGACAGCATGTGTTGCTGATTATGGATTCGCTGACGCGCTATGCGATGGCGCAGCGTGAAATTGCGCTGGCAATCGGCGAACCGCCAGCCACCAAAGGTTATCCGCCCTCGGTGTTCGCAAAGCTACCGGCGCTGGTCGAGCGTGCCGGTAATGGTATCCATGGCGGCGGCTCTATCACCGCGTTTTATACCGTGTTGACCGAGGGGGACGACCAACAAGATCCCATTGCCGACTCGGCACGCGCAATCCTCGACGGGCACATTGTCTTGTCCCGCCGTCTGGCGGAGGCCGGGCACTATCCGGCCATTGATATCGAGGCGTCAATCAGCCGGGCGATGACCGCGCTCATTACCGAGCAGCACTATGCGCGGGTACGGCTATTTAAACAGTTGCTTTCCAGTTTCCAGCGTAACCGCGATCTGGTCAGCGTCGGCGCTTATGCCAAAGGCAGCGATCCGATGCTCGATAAAGCCATTACCTTATGGCCGCAACTGGAAGCGTTTTTACAGCAAGGCATTTTTGAACGGGCCGACTGGGAAGACTCTCTGCAGGCGCTCGATTTAATTTTCCCGACGGTGTGATAAAGCAGGAGGGCGACGATCATGGCACAACATGGCGCTCTGGAAACACTCAAAGATCTGGCCGAAAAAGAGGTAGATGACGCGGCGCGTTTACTGGGCGAAATGCGTCGCGGCTGCCAACAGGCGGAAGAACAGCTCAAAATGCTGATCGATTATCAGAATGAGTATCGCAGTAATTTGAACACCGATATGGGCAACGGCATCGCCAGTAATCGCTGGATTAACTATCAGCAGTTTATTCAGACACTGGAAAAGGCGATAGAGCAGCATCGCCTCCAGCTTACGCAGTGGACGCAAAAAGTCGACCTGGCGCTGAAGAGCTGGCGTGAGAAAAAGCAGCGACTTCAGGCCTGGCAAACCTTACAGGACCGACAAACCGCGGCAGCGCTGTTAGCTGAAAACCGCATGGATCAGAAAAAGATGGATGAATTTGCTCAGCGTGCAGCAATGAGGAAACCCGAATGATCACCCTGCCCCAACTGATCACCACCGATACCGACATGACCGCGGGTCTGACGTCAGGAAAAACCACCGGTTCAGCCGAGGACTTTCTGGCGCTCCTGGCGGGCGCGTTAGGCGCAGACGGCGCACAGGGCAAAGACGCCCGCATCACGCTGGCCGATTTACAGGCGGCAGGCGGCAAGTTATCGAAAGAGCTACTGACCCAACATGGCGAGCCGGGCCAGGCGGTGAAGCTTGCCGACCTGCTGGCGCAAAAAGCGAATGCGACGGATGAAACGCTTACCGATCTAACACAAGCGCAGCATCTACTGTCTACGCTAACGCCATCGTTGAAAACCAGCGCTCTGGCCGCATTGAGTAAAACGGCGCAGCATGATGAGAAAACGCCCGCGCTGAGCGATGAGGATCTTGCCAGTCTGAGCGCCTTATTCGCCATGCTGCCCGGACAACCTGTCGCGACGCCTGTCGCCGGAGAGACGCCGGCTGAAAATCACATCGCCTTGCCGTCACTGTTGCGCGGCGACATGCCATCGGCGCCGCAGGAAGAGACACATACGCTCTCTTTTAGCGAGCATGAAAAAGGGAAAACCGAGGCGTCGCTTGCGCGCGCCAGCGATGATCGCGCCACGGGTCCAGCACTGACGCCGCTGGTGGTCGCTGCCGCCGCGACCAGCGCGAAAGTGGAGGTGGATAGCCCGTCCGCGCCAGTAACGCATGGCGCGGCAATGCCGACGCTCAGCAGCGCCACGGCGCAACCGCTACCTGTCGCCTCAGCCCCGGTACTCAGCGCGCCGTTAGGCAGCCATGAATGGCAGCAAACGTTCAGTCAGCAGGTCATGTTATTTACGCGTCAGGGACAGCAAAGCGCGCAGCTTCGATTGCATCCGGAAGAGTTAGGTCAGGTGCATATTTCGCTCAAGCTGGATGACAATCAGGCGCAGCTCCAGATGGTATCGCCGCACAGCCACGTCCGCGCCGCGCTGGAAGCCGCCCTGCCCATGTTACGCACTCAGTTGGCGGAAAGCGGCATTCAGTTGGGACAAAGCAGTATCAGTAGCGAAAGCTTTGCCGGACAGCAGCAGTCTTCATCGCAACAACAGTCTGGCCGCGCCCAACACACGGACGCGTTTGGCGCTGAAGATGACATAGCGTTAGCGGCGCCGGCCTCGCTTCAGGCCGCCGCGCGCGGCAATGGCGCAGTGGATATCTTCGCCTAACGCCAGAGGTAGCATGATTATCCGCGTCTTTTCCACGCTTTGTCGTGGACAGGACACGGGATAATCAGCCAATAAGCAGTACCGAAACAGGAAGCCCGTATCAGATGACTGACTCCGCGATTAACAAAAAGAGCAAACGCTCGATTTGGATACCTTTGCTGGTGTTGATTACCCTCGCCGCCTGCGCGACCGCCGGTTATAGCTACTGGCGTATGCAGCAGCAACCGACCACGAACGCTAAAGCAGAACCGGCTCCGCCGCCTGCGCCGGTATTTTTTGCGCTGGATACGTTTACCGTCAATCTGGGCGATGCGGATCGCGTGTTGTATATCGGCGTGACCCTGCGTCTGAAAGACGAAGCGACGCGCGCGCGATTAAATGAATATCTGCCGGAAGTGCGCAGCCGTCTGCTGTTGTTGTTTTCCCGCCAGAATGCCGCCGAGCTCTCAACAGAAGCTGGCAAACAAAAACTGATTGCCGCCATTAAAGAGACGCTGGCCGCGCCGCTCGTTGCCGGACAACCAAAACAGGTCGTCACTGACGTGCTTTATACAGCTTTTATTCTGCGGTAACGATATGGGCGATAGTATTCTTTCTCAGGCTGAAATCGATGCGCTGTTGAACGGCGACAGCGACACCAAAGACGAACCCACTCCCGGTATCGCAAGCGATAGCGATATTCGCCCTTACGATCCCAATACCCAGCGTCGCGTCGTGCGTGAACGCTTGCAGGCGCTGGAGATTATTAACGAGCGTTTCGCACGCCAGTTCCGGATGGGATTATTTAACCTGCTGCGCCGCAGCCCGGATATTACCGTGGGCGCCATACGTATTCAGCCGTATCACGAATTTGCGCGTAACCTGCCGGTACCGACCAACCTGAACCTGATCCACCTGAAGCCGCTACGCGGCACCGGGCTGGTGGTGTTCTCGCCGAGTCTGGTGTTTATTGCCGTCGATAACCTGTTCGGCGGCGACGGTCGTTTTCCGACCAAAGTCGAGGGCCGCGAGTTTACCCATACGGAACAGCGTGTCATCAACCGTATGCTGAAACTGGCGCTGGAAGGCTATAGCGACGCATGGAAAGCCATTAATCCGCTGGAAGTGGAGTATGTGCGTTCCGAAATGCAGGTGAAATTTACCAATATCACCACCTCGCCGAACGATATCGTCGTCAATACGCCGTTTCATGTGGAGATCGGCAATCTGACCGGTGAATTTAACATCTGTCTGCCATTTAGCATGATCGAGCCGCTGCGTGAGCTGTTGGTGAATCCGCCGCTGGAAAACTCGCGCCATGAAGATCAGAACTGGCGTGATAACCTGGTGCGCCAGGTTCAGCACTCTGAACTGGAGCTGGTAGCCAATTTTGCCGATATTCCGTTACGTCTTTCCCAGATTTTGAAGCTGAAACCCGGCGATGTACTGCCGATTGAAAAACCCGACCGCATTATTGCTCATGTGGACGGCGTTCCGGTACTCACCAGCCAATATGGCACCGTAAACGGACAGTATGCGCTACGCGTAGAACATTTGATCAACCCAATTTTGAATTCGCTGAATGAGGAACAGCCCAAATGAGTGACATGAATAATCCGTCCGATGAGAATACTGGCGCATTGGATGATCTGTGGGCTGACGCGTTAAACGAGCAAAAAGCGACCACCAATAAAAGCGCCGCCGACGCGGTTTTCCAACAGCTTGGCGGCGGCGATGTCAGCGGTGCTATGCAGGATATCGATCTGATTATGGATATCCCGGTCAAACTGACCGTAGAGCTGGGCCGCACGCGAATGACCATTAAAGAACTGTTGCGTCTGACGCAGGGGTCGGTCGTCGCGCTGGACGGGCTGGCGGGCGAGCCGCTGGATATCCTGATTAATGGCTACCTGATTGCCCAGGGTGAAGTGGTCGTCGTGGCGGATAAATACGGCGTACGTATCACCGATATTATTACGCCATCCGAGCGTATGCGTCGTTTGAGTCGTTAATGATGAAAACAGAGGCCACGGTTTCTCAGCCCACCGCGCCAGCCGGATCGCCGCTCATGCAGGTGAGCGGCGCATTAATTGGCATTATTGCGCTCATTCTGGCGGCGGCCTGGGTGATTAAGCGTATGGGATTCGTACCAAAAGGAAATAGCGTCCGGGGACTCAAGGTGTCAGCCAGCGCCTCGCTTGGCCCGCGCGAACGCGTGGTGATTGTCGAGGTCGAAAATGCGCGTCTGGTACTGGGCGTGACCGCCTCGCAGATCAACCTGCTGCACACCCTCCCGCCCGCGGAGAATGGCACGGAAGCACCCGTTGCCCCACCAGCGGATTTCCAGAACATGATGAAGAGCTTACTCAAGCGTTCCGGGAGATCCTGATGCGCCGTTTGTTATTCCTTTCTCTGGCGGGTCTGTGGCTTTTTAGTCCCGCCGCTGCTGCGCAACTGCCGGGGCTTATCAGCCAACCATTAGCGGGCGGAGGCCAAAGCTGGTCATTATCCGTCCAGACGCTGGTTTTCATCACCTCGCTGACGTTTCTGCCGGCGATTTTACTGATGATGACGAGCTTCACGCGTATCATCATTGTTTTTGGCCTGTTGCGTAACGCGCTGGGCACGCCCTCGGCACCGCCAAACCAGGTGTTACTCGGACTGGCGTTGTTTTTGACCTTTTTTATTATGTCGCCCGTCATTGACAAGATTTACGTGGATGCTTACCAGCCGTTTAGCGAGCAGAAAATTTCTATGCAGGAAGCGCTGGACAAAGGCGCGCAACCGTTACGCGCGTTCATGCTGCGCCAAACCCGCGAAGCCGATCTGGCGCTGTTTGCCCGTCTGGCCAATAGCGGTCCGTTACAGGGACCGGAAGCAGTACCGATGCGTATCCTCCTGCCCGCTTATGTCACCAGCGAATTAAAGACGGCGTTTCAGATCGGTTTTACGATTTTCATCCCTTTTTTGATTATCGACCTGGTGATCGCCAGCGTATTGATGGCGTTAGGGATGATGATGGTGCCGCCAGCGACAATCGCCCTGCCGTTTAAGCTGATGCTGTTTGTGCTGGTCGATGGTTGGCAATTGCTTGTGGGGTCGCTGGCCCAAAGCTTTTACAGTTAGAGGCGCAAAATGACTCCTGAATCCGTCATGATGATGGGCACCGAGGCGATGAAAGTCGCTCTCGCCCTGGCTGCGCCGCTGTTACTCGTCGCGCTGATTACCGGCCTCATTATCAGCATCTTGCAGGCCGCGACTCAGATTAATGAAATGACGCTGTCGTTTATCCCTAAAATCGTCGCGGTATTCATCGCAATTATCGTTGCCGGCCCGTGGATGCTCAACCTGCTGCTGGATTACGTGCGCACTCTGTTCAGCAATTTACCTTATATCATCGGATAAACAGAACGATGATACAGGTTACAAGCGAGCAATGGCTATACTGGCTGCATCTCTATTTCTGGCCTTTGCTGCGCGTACTGGCGCTGATTTCAACGGCGCCAATTCTCAGCGAGCGCGCTATTCCCAAGCGGGTAAAACTGGGATTGGGAATAATGATTACCCTTGTTATCGCGCCGTCGCTACCGGCAAACGATACGCCGCTTTTTTCTATTGCCGCCTTATGGCTGGCGATGCAACAAATTCTGATCGGTATTGCGCTGGGATTTACCATGCAATTCGCCTTTGCGGCGGTGCGTACCGCAGGTGAGTTTATCGGTCTGCAAATGGGGCTTTCCTTTGCCACCTTCGTCGACCCGGGCAGCCACCTGAATATGCCGGTTCTGGCGCGTATTATGGATATGCTCGCCATGCTACTGTTTCTCACCTTTAATGGCCATTTGTGGCTTATTTCGCTGCTGGTCGATACCTTCCACACTCTGCCCATCGGTAGTAACCCGGTGAACAGTAATGCATTTATGGCGCTCGCCAGGGCCGGAGGACTCATTTTCTTAAACGGACTGATGCTGGCATTGCCGGTCATTACCCTCCTGCTTACGCTCAACCTGGCGCTGGGGCTATTAAACCGCATGGCGCCGCAGCTCTCGATATTTGTTATCGGTTTCCCGCTTACCCTCACCGTCGGCATTATGCTGATGGCCGCGCTAATGCCATTAATTGCGCCGTTTTGCGAACATTTATTCAGCGAAATTTTCAATTTGCTTGCTGATATTGTTAGCGAGATGCCGATAAATAATAACCCATAATTTTTATCCTGTTTTACTAAGGTTTATCCGAAAATAAATTTTAAAAAACATTCACCAGGATATATCCGCTGCCCCTTATTTGTTTTTACTTCACTCACATAACGCAACATTCACTTTACTTTAAGATGATTCCTGGCAAATTATATGTAACTTTACGGGATAGTAAGTTCGCCTGAAAAACCGCGTAAGCGTTGTCTAAGGTGACTATTCGTGTTCCGTCTGATTATGGTGAGTTATTCAGGTAAGGGGAATTATCGTTACGCATTGAGTGAGGGTATGCCATGTCAACGATTATTATGGATTTATGCAGTTACACCCGGCTAGGGTTAAGCGGGTATCTGGTCAGCAGAGGGGTGAAAAAAAGGGAAATCAACGACATCGAAACCGTTGACGAACTCGCTATCGCTTGTGGCGCGCATCAGCCTTCGGTGGTGTTTATTAATGAGGACTGTTTCATTCATACGCCTTCAGACAGTCAACAAATAAAGCAAATCATTAATCAACATCCTGACACGTTATTTATTGTTTTTATGGCAATTGCTAATGTGCATTTTGATGAATATTTATTAGTAAGAAAAAACTTATTGATTAGCTCGAAATCGATTAAACCTGACTCGCTGGATACCATTCTTGGCGATATTCTGAAAAAAGAGTCGGGTATTTCAGGAACCATAAATTTACCAACATTATCGTTAAGTCGAACTGAATCCAGCATGTTGCGAATGTGGATGGAAG
The DNA here is from genome assembly GCF_026247685.1 of Salmonella sp. 2018103. Lineage (NCBI taxonomy): Bacteria > Pseudomonadati > Pseudomonadota > Gammaproteobacteria > Enterobacterales > Enterobacteriaceae > Salmonella > Salmonella sp. 2018103. The sequence goes on along the minus strand of NZ_CP111029.1, from coordinate 1,864,496 downwards.
GTCAGGGAACCATTCAGATTTCTGACAGAATGAATATTAAAGCAAAAACAGTATCCTCCCATAAGGGGAATATAAAAAGAAAGATAAAAACGCATAATAAACAAGTGATCTATCATGTAGTACGGCTGACAGATAACGTCACTAACGGCATTTTTGTTAACATGCGCTGAGACATCCGGACTGGCAATGTACCTCCAGTCCGGCTCAATTAGTCCTGCTCCGCCTTCTCGACAAAAATACCATCCTGGTGACCTGACTCATTGAAGAACCAGATGCCGAGCGGGTAATCCTCCAGCGAAACCAGGTACATTGTGCCTTCACTAAATTCTTCCACTGCCAGTACCACGCCCGGTCGGCGGGGACCGCCGTCCGTTTTAACGGTTACCCGATCATTCACCTTCATCATTTTCCTCCTGTCGCTTTGTGCCAGTGTAGAACAATTTTCTGCGTCTGACAGCGCCTTGCCGACGTGTTTGCTGGTTTTCTCAACGGTCTATACTTAGGCTGTCAGGAACCCGTGAGGTAGTGAAGATGAAAACGGCAAAAGAGTACAGTGATACGGCCAAGCGCGAAGTGAGCGTCGATGTAGATGCGCTACTGGCGGCCATCAATGAAATCAGCGAAAGCGAGGTTCACCGTAGCCAGGAAGATCCTGAGCGGGTGAGCGTAGACGGACGGGAATATCATACATGGCATGAATTAGCTGAAGCATTCGAGCTGGATATTCATGATTTTAGTGTAACAGAAGTAAACCGTTAAAAATGGCCGAAAAAAATCCCGGCCCTACGGGTCGGGATCAAACTTGCTTATGCAAGAAGCACTTGAAAATTCGTTACACCAGGAAATCTGATGTGAGATTTACCTTATCTGCAATTTTTTTGCATGACAAGTAAATATTTTTTACATGAATGATTAAGCACGCTAATAGTTCGGTAGCAAAAGTGTGACAACGCATGTGCTGCCTGGAAGCGACGGGATCGGTTCCAGTTAGCGTTCGACTTCTTTCGGGTGTGCTTTAGGACTTTTCCTGGAAATAAGCCCGCCGTTGCAACGGAAAATGAGGAAAAAATGCTCTCAATCCATGACCCCTTGCTGATTTTTACCGATCTGGACGGCACATTGCTGAACAGCCACACTTTTGAGTGGCAGCCCGCGGCCCCCTGGCTTACTCGCCTGCATGAAAGCGGCGTGCCCGTGATCCTCTGTAGCAGTAAAACCGCGGCTGAAATGCTCCAGCTCCAGACGACGTTAAATCTACAGGGACTGCCGCTGATTGCGGAAAACGGCGCGGTGATCCAACTGGACGTTCATTGGGAAGACCATCCCAACTATCCCCGTCTGATAGCCGGTATTTCTCACAACGAAATCCGCCTCGTCCTGCATAAATTGCGTGAAAAGGAACAGTTTAAGTTCACCACGTTTGATGACGTTGACGATCAGGTGATAAGCGAATGGACGGGCCTAAACCGGGCACAGTCTGCCCTAACCCGTCTGCATGAAGCGTCGGTGTCGCTGATCTGGCGCGATAGCGATGAACGCATGACGCAGTTTGTCGCCCGTTTAAATGACCTGGGACTGCAATTTGTCCATGGTGCCCGTTTCTGGCATGTGCTGGACGCCTCCGCCGGTAAAGATCAGGCTGCTAACTGGCTGATAGAAGCATATCGTCGGCAGTGGCGCGCGCGTCCTCTGACGTTGGGGCTAGGAGACGGCCCCAATGATGCGCCTTTACTGGATGTGATGGATTATGCGGTTGTCGTCAAAGGGCTAAACCGGGAGGGCGTACATTTGCGTAACGACGATCCTCAGCGCGTCTACCGTAGCCAGAACGAAGGGCCGGATGGCTGGCGCGAAGGAATGGACTATTTCTTTTCCCGCTCCTGAGTCGCGTCGCTGGCGCAAATACGGTTACGTCCGGACTGTTTGGCGTAATAAAGCCGTTTGTCGGCCAGCGACTGCAACTGCTCAAAATCATAGTCGCCGTATTCCTCCGCGCTACTGATCCCCATTGACGCGCTGATACGAAGCGTCGTGCTTTTCGTCACCAGAATCTCTTTGTCATTAATGCGCTGGCGTATGCGTTCGGCAATCTGCAGCGCCTGCGCTTTCGTCGCGCCGGGCAGCACGATACAAAACTCTTCGCCCCCTACCCGTCCGGCGATGTCGTGCGCTCGAATGGTGCTGCCAATGAGCCCAGCGGCATGGGACAACACGCGATCGCCTGCCTGATGGCCAAAGCGATCGTTAACGCTTTTAAAATAATCTAAATCCAGCTGTATCACAGAAAATGGCTGGCGGGCTTCCCGATAGCGCTTTGCCAGCCTGGACGCTTTTTCAAACAGCGCGCCACGGTTATATAGCCGGGTCAGCGGATCGTGCCATGCCTGCCATTGCAGCGAATTTTGCAGAACAAACATGTTTTTGACCATATGTCGAATAACGCCCCAGGAGATCAACAGCATCGCCGTAAAAAGCACCCATAACAGCGTCAGCGCGATACTAATACTGCCAAAATTCCCTTGTATGCCTTCACGTAATGTATGCACGCGCAGCAGGACGCCATCAAAATGATCCAGCCGCTCCCAGCTTACATAATGCGTTCCTAAACGCAGCCCGCCCAGGGTATCTTTTTCTATTTCACGCGCCAGTAAGGCGCGCTCACGGTCATTTAACGTATTCGCGGTTTGTTGTTCCGGCGCGGAGTCCGTCAACAAACGGAGATGGTTATCGTATAGCTGATATTCCCCTTCAATATCCTTTTCGGCCGCATCGCGCAGGAACCGCTGTAATGACGCGACGGGAATATCCATTGCCAGTACGCCATACCAGTAATTATCGTGATCCAGCGGTAGACTGGCTGTCACTTTTTTCTGCTCGTCAGCAACATAGGGCTGTGCGGAGGTAAACCACCGCACGCCGCGCTGTGGGTTACGCCGTTGGCTTTGCTCGATAAACCAGGGCTGGGTCACGTACTGATAGTAACGGGAGACAATATCGCTACCGTACGCCGTAGGGAGAGTTGAGAGGTAAAACCCTGAGCGAGAAACATACATCGTCTCCAGCGTCAGCATGGCGGATGAGCGCGCCAGACGCGCCAGATACCCTAACTCCAGAGTGGCGGTTAATTCATTTGCCAGGTCACGACTCTCCCGCGAAAGAAGCGTCGTCCGGGCGACAAATTGATCGGAAACGCCATATAACGGCAATGTCCGCCGCTTATCCAGCTCCAGTTGCCAGAAATGTCTGACGCGTCGTTGCTCAAACTGCGTCACCGCGCTTTGCAATGCGGAAAAAGCCAGCGGCGCCACCAGCGCTTCATGCATACCGTTGCGTAAAAAGATCAACCTGTCCATGTTGAATTGCAGTTGGCGGTCAAGGACATTCGCGACGCTCCCCAGATGATTGCGCTGACTGGCGACATACGCGTCTTTCAGTATCATCACTTCCCGCCAGGTAAGTAGCGTCGAGAACAGCATTACGATCAGAAAGCAGGTGTTGACGACATGACCGGGACCAAAACGCCGCGCCAGCTTTTTAAACCAGCCTTGATTATCTAACAGTGTTTCGTGCGGCACCCTGGTAACTCCTGGTTATTGATACAACGCCCCCTGATGGCTTACGGTAGCCAGACCTCATCAAGGGATACCACTCAATCCTGGCATAACCAGGTAGCAGCATGTCGCAGCGCGACGACTCTTTTTCTCCACAGCAAAACGCCCGGCATTAACCGGGCGTTTTGTCATCGGGCTTCGTCCCGCACGCGCCTTTCCTTGCCTGGCACGAGCTCATTCTCATGGAATGCCTCCCGCTTTACGCCAAAACCATCATACCAGCGACACTCTACCATTCCGCTGGAATAACCGGTGACGATCATCCGGGGCCCACCCTCTTTCACGGTAACTTCCTCACTGACAGAAAAGACCATACCTGCCTCCTGTATCAGATGAAACGTTTTCACCTTAGACGAGGATGGGCAATTTTGCATAATTCATTGTAGAAAATCAGTGCGAAACACCGCGAATTTTCGCCACACCTTTCACCAGCGCCACCACAATGGCGCCGATAATAAAGCCGAGCACCAGATTCAGCCCCGCAGGGATCGTATGCGCCATGAAAGCCCCCTGCTGCTGCGCAAAATGTTCAATGGCATGGTGTAGCGGCGCAATACCGTGTACGACAATCCCGCCGCCGACCAGAAACATCGCCAGCGTACCGACAATGGATAATGCTTTCATTAACCAGGGCGCGATAATCAGCAATCCTTTACCGACGCCCTGCGCCAGCACGCTACGCTTTTCCGCCAGCCAGTACCCCATATCATCCAGTTTGACAATAATACCCACCAGGCCATACACGCCAATGGTCACAATCAACGCAATCCCCGCCAGTACCAACACCTGATTAAGCAGCGGCGCCTGCGCGACAATCCCCAGGGTAATTGCCACAATTTCAGCGGAAAGAATGAAATCGGTACGGACCGCCCCTTTTACTTTATCTTTTTCAAAGGCCAAAGGATCTTGCGCAGCCAGCGCCTCAAGACGTTTTTGCCGCTCCGCCGGGTCTTCTTTGTGTTTTCGCGCCTCAAAGGTATGCAGGACTTTTTCTACCCCTTCAAAGCAGAGAAACGCGCCGCCTAACATTAATAAAGGCGTAATGGCCCACGGGATAAATGCGCTTATCAGCAGCGCCAACGGCACCAGAATAACCTTGTTGATTAATGATCCTTTCGCCACGCTCCATACCACTGGCAGCTCGCGATTAGCGCGAACGCCGGTCACCTGCTGTGCATTGAGCGACAGGTCGTCCCCCAGTACGCCCGCGGTTTTTTTCGCGGCCAATTTGCCCATTACCGAAATATCGTCCAGCAGCGTGGCGATATCGTCGAGTAATGTCAGTAAGCTACTTCCTGCCAAAATGATTTCCTCGGTCTTTTCTTCTAAGACGTTAAGTATGTAGCAAAACGCGCAATGCCGAAACCGGCGGCGCGGGTCAACGCCTTTTTATTCCAAAAGGACAATTATAATGCTCGCCAGCATAATAATTTTGACGTTTACTATATCCACCCTTTTTATTTCACCGTGAGTGATTATGCGTTTCCGGCAGTTATTACCTCTTTTTGGCGCGCTTTTTGCCTTGTACATCATTTGGGGGTCTACCTATTTTGTTATCCGCATAGGCGTTGAAAGCTGGCCGCCGCTGATGATGGCAGGCGTACGTTTTCTCTCGGCGGGGATGTTGCTCATGGCGTTTTTGCTGCTGCGCGGCGAAAAACTTCCGCCGCTGCGCCAGACCATCAACGCCGCGCTGATTGGTCTACTGCTGCTGGCGGTGGGTAACGGTCTGGTGACGGTGGCGGAGCATCAAAACGTGCCATCGGGCATTGCTGCCGTCGTGGTCGCCACTGTCCCGCTATTTACTCTGTGCTTTAGCTACTTTTTTGGTATTAAAACGCGCAAATTAGAATGGGTGGGGATTGCCATTGGACTTGCCGGGATTATTCTGCTGAACAGTGGCGGCAACTTAAGCGGCAATCCGTGGGGCGCGATTTTGATCCTGATAGGTTCGATGAGCTGGGCATTTGGTTCCGTTTACGGCTCGCGCATCGCCCTTCCTGTGGGCATGATGGCGGGTGCGATTGAAATGCTGGCGGCGGGCGTGGTATTGCTTTGCGCGGCGTTTCTTTCCGGCGAAAAGCTCGCCACGCTGCCTGGTTTATCGGGGTTTATGGCCGTCGGCTACCTGGCGTTGTTCGGTTCTATTATCGCCATTAATGCCTATATGTACCTGATTCGCAACGTCAGTCCGGCGCTGGCGACCAGCTACGCCTACGTGAATCCGGTTGTCGCCGTGTTGCTTGGCACCGGCCTGGGCGGTGAGAGGTTATCGCCCGTTGAATGGGCTGCGCTGGGTGTGATTGTGTTTGCCGTAGTGCTGGTGACTCTGGGTAAGTACCTGTTTCCCGCCAGGGCGGTGGTCACGCCGTGTAAAACGGAAGATTCACGCCAGTAGATGAATCCCCTGGGTGTCAATCTGCGCGCTGGCGCCGCCGCCGCAGATCCACTCTTCCAGGCGCTCCGCCAACGCCGCGTCGCTCAATTTCGCTCGCCCGCGCAAGGCGCACTCCCAGACGATCAGTACCCGCCAGCCAAGCGCCTGTAAACGCTGAATATCGCGCTCATCGCGCTCAACGTTCTTACCGATTTTTTCCAGCCAGAAAGCCGTTCGCGTGGCCGGTACTTTGAACAGATAACAGTGGTGATGATGCCAAAAGCAGCCGTGAGTAAAAATCACACAATCATAGTCATTCACCACAAAGTCCGGCTTGCCTGGTAATGTCGCGTCCTGAGTATGAAACGTAATCCCCTGCGCACTTAGCAGGCCGGCAAGACGTTTTTCAATAGCCGTATCGCGGGTCGCTATCGCGCGCATATTTTTACTGCGCGTGGCTTTATCGTGAACGTCCGCCATCTACCGTCTCTCTCTGACGCAGCGTCACCGCCTGGTGAATTTTGGGTTCCAGCAGCTTTGCTACCGCGGCAAATACCGGCACCACCACGGAATTGCCAAACTGGCGATAGGCCTGCGTATCCGAGACAGGTATCCTGAACTGGTACGTTTGCGGCGCCTCAAATCCCATTAAACGCGCGCACTCTCTCGGCGTGAGTCGGCGGGGACGATGTTGTTGGTTGCCAGCATCGTCGAAATTCACTTCGCCTTTCGCCATATCCCAACCACGATCGATCAGAATTTCGGCGCCATCTTTGTAGTAGCGAGCAGATAACGTGCGCGCCACACTTTCCGGATTGTCAGGATAAACCATGCCATAGCCAAAACCGTTTCCCCGCGCCTGGTGCTTTTTCGCGTAGCGATATAAATATTTCCACAGCACCGGCGTCAGGATATATTTGGCTTCGACGACGGGCTCCAGCAGTTCTGCCAGCGTCGGACGGCGCGGTGGATAACAGCGGGCGATATTGCGTAACGTAAAATCGGTTTTCAGGTTTAAATCGCGGCGGAATCCCACCAACACAATACGTTCCCGATGCTGAGGAAGAAAGTGCTGCCCGTCGATAATTTTCGGATCGTCCGGGCCATTGTCAGCGGCATCCGCCACGTCATATCCCAGTTCATCGAGCGTTTGCATAATAACGCGGAAGGTGTTGCCCTGGTCGTGACTTTTAAGGTTTTTCACATTTTCCAGCACAAACAGCGCGGGGCGGCGAGCGTCGATAATTCTTACGACATCAAAAAATAACGTCCCCTGAGTCTCGCAGGCAAAGCCGTGGGCGCGGCCCAGCGCATTTTTCTTGGAAACGCCCGCCAGAGAAAATGGCTGACAGGGAAAGCCCGCCAGCAGGACATCATGTTGCGGAATATGCTGGCGAATGTGTTCCGCCGCCTCATCATCGCTGACCCCTTCCCGGTGGCTCAACGTGATATCGCGGATATCTTCATTAAAGCGATGTTGCAGCGGATCGCAAAAATAGTTCGCTTTATATGTCCGTACCGCGTGCTTATTCCATTCGCTGGTAAACACGCACTGTCCGCCTATCGCTTCAAATCCGCGGCGAATGCCGCCGATGCCCGCGAAGAGATCGATAAAACGAAAGGCGTAATGTGGATGATGCGCTGGCGGCGTCGGCAACCCTGTTTTAAGACAGGTGAGTTCATTGTCGCTCAAACGATGCCATGCCGCGTTCATCATTACGCGCTTTAAGATGGCCGGGCTCCAGTGCTGCTCGCCCAGGCCGTTAAGGTGCGCCACCAGCGTTTTAACATCGTAGATTTCCAGCAATTGACTCAGCATCGCCTGGATCTCGCTTCCGGCGTCGTCGGCGATGAGGTTCCGGGCGTGTGTTACTGAAATATTTTCCTGCATACATTTAACCGGCCAAAAATAATTGCCGACAGACTAACATAAAATGACGCGGTTTACGTTTCAGCGGCAGGGGTTACTGATGCGTAGCAAACATCTGGATGACCGCCTCATCCCGTGTTTCATAGTCGCCTTTCAGCTCAGCGCTCAGTTTCGCCATGTACGACACCAGAAAATCCGCATTACGCTGCGCCAGGTACTTGCCCCGTTCGGTCTGCATCGTCAGCGGCAGTTTCAGCAGTTTGGTTTGAAAATGGTCGAGCGCGAATTGTTTATCGTTAAGAGGCCGTCTGTCGGCAAAGGGATCGTCGGCATCAAACAGCGCGACGCCCAGCGCGCCGGAGACCGCGAAGACCCGCGCCAGACCAATGGCGCCCAACGCCTCCAGCCTGTCTGCATCCTGCACGATTTTTGCCTCTGGCGTGGTGGGCGCAATTTTTGCGCTGAAACTATGCGCTTCGATAGCATGACAAATGCCCGCCAGTTTTTCTGCCGGAAAGTCAGGAAAATCCCGCAGAAAAATACGCCGGGTTTCTGCCGCCGCCAGAATGGAAGAACGATGCCGCTGCGGATGATTTTTCGCCAGGCTGACGATGTCATGGAAATAACATGCCGATAGCACCACCAGCCAGTCGACAGGACTGTTTTCCCCCAGCGTTTGCGCGGTTGCCCAAACACGACGAAAATGGAAGATGTCATGGGCGGCATCCTGTTCCTGATGGTGGTGACGTAGCCAGTCTTCAAACTGCGATTGCCAGTATCCTGAGTCCATACGCCCTCTCTTTATAGCAGACCATTTTTATTACATGCCTGAGCACAGGGTTCGCTATCCTGACATATCCGCCACCACTTTACATCCCTGCTTGCTTGCGCGTTTCTGGCTGAGTGTCGGCGGGATAAGCCCTGTTTTTGCGAGGCCGGGTATACCAGGCAATACTCCCCAGAATAAGCCAGACGACGCCCAGCGAAAGCGCGTTAAGCCATTTTTCCGTTGTGCTGCCAGGAGTGCTGATTGGGCCGAGAACCGGCTCGGTTTGTATGGCGGACATCAGCCACACGCAACGCGCCATCGCCCAGATGAAGTAGCCGCAAAAGGTATAAAAAACCCATAACGCTAATTTGCCACCCATGCTACGGGTGGCGTTGTCCTCCCTGGTACTCAAACTTTACTCCGCTTTTGTGATGTAAGTCATATGACATTAATTACATTATAATGTGACATTAGTCACATTTCGACCATAGAATACCTTATCCACCTGTTTTGGTTATTCATTCCACAAATAGTTTATTCTCAGTTAATGTTACGCCTGGCGCTGAACCTGCTGTTAAATAAGGGAATGGTGATTGAATCGCACTCTCATGCAGAATAACCCATAACCAGAACAACTTATTTTTACGCACCGCGATAGCGTTTTATTTTATTAGCATTAAATGTCAGAATGATTCGGTTATTAGCCTTTTATCATTTATTTTATCATTACCCACATTACCGGCATTTATGCCGGTTTTTTTTATGCTTTTTCATAATCAAATCATGAAATACATATAAAAAACAAATTATATTCACGCCAAAAAACATCAAATCAAAACACATAACCCATTGATAAAAAAATGATAATTATAGAATATATATTCTTAGTTACTTATATAGTCTGTATTATAAAAAACCAAACAGAAACAAATTGAAATATTTTAAATACCTTTGTTACATGTTATTTTTTAAATTCCATGAACTTCATAGAATAGTATCAATTTGTAGTTTTGTTGAAGTGGCTACATATTCATATAAATTATTATCATAAGGGAATACATAATGAACAGAAAAGTTCTGGCACTGCTTGTCCCGGCGTTATTAGTGGCAGGCGCAGCAAATGCGGCTGAAGTTTATAATAAAAATGGCAACAAACTCGACCTGTACGGCAAAGTTGATGGTCTGCGTTACTTCTCTGACAATGCAGGCGACGACGGCGACCAGTCCTACGCCCGTTTTGGCTTTAAAGGCGAAACGCAGATTAACGATATGCTGACCGGCTATGGTCAGTGGGAATACAACATTAAGGTAAACACCACCGAAGGCGAAGGTGCAAACTCCTGGACTCGTCTGGGCTTTGCCGGTCTGAAATTCGGCGAGTACGGCTCTTTCGATTATGGCCGTAACTATGGTGTTATCTACGACATTGAAGCCTGGACCGATGCGCTGCCGGAATTCGGCGGTGATACTTATACCCAGACCGATGTCTATATGCTGGGCAGAACCAACGGCGTTGCTACCTACCGTAATACCGACTTCTTCGGTCTGGTGGAAGGCCTGAACTTCGCGTTGCAGTACCAGGGTAATAATGAAAATGGCGGTGCTGGTGAAGGTACAGGTAACGGCGGCAGCCGCAAACTGGCCCGTGAAAACGGCGACGGTTTCGGTATGTCTGCCTCCTACGACTTTGACTTCGGGTTAAGCCTGGGTGCGGCCTACTCTTCCTCTGACCGTACGGACAATCAGGTTGCTCGTGGTTATGGCGACGGCATGAATGAGCGCAACAACTATGCTGGTGGTGAAACCGCTGAAGCCTGGACTGTAGGTGCCAAATATGACGCCTACAATGTTTACCTGGCGGCGATGTACGCTGAAACCCGCAACATGACCTATTATGGCGGCGGCAATGGCGAAGATAATGGCGGTATTGCTAACAAAACTCAGAACTTTGAAGTGGTTGCGCAGTATCAGTTCGATTTCGGTCTGCGTCCGTCCATCGCCTACTTGCAGTCTAAGGGCAAAGATTTAGGCGGTCAGGAAGTCCATCGTGGCAACTGGCGTTACACCAACAAAGATCTGGTTAAATATGTTGACGTCGGTATGACTTACTACTTCAACAAAAATATGTCCACCTACGTTGATTATAAAATCAACCTGCTGGACGAAGATGATGACTTCTACGCAAACAACGGTATTGCAACCGATGATATCGTAGGTGTTGGTCTGGTCTACCAGTTCTAAGACGCTTTATGTTATTCAAGCCCGTGCTTAGCGCGGGCTTGTTATTATAGGGCAAGAATTAAATAACGGATAACGGCGCAAAGACAGGTGACCTGGTTTCATCGGATAGATGAGGACAATTTCGCTCTTTTCAGGCGCTGTCTGCAAGAGAAATAACACTTTTGGGGAAAGGAAAATGCCACTATAGATGATGGATGCCAGCGTCTATAGATGATAATCATCCGGGCATAAAAAAAGCTCCTGTACGGAGCTGATATGAATTATTTTCTAAAATCTGGCGGAACCTGTCCTGAGCGAATGTATAATCCAACATTATCAAAAGTGATCATGGTTGACTTACAAAAAATACATTTCGCGCCAAATGGGTTTTGCTCAGTAACATCAAATGTCGATGTTCTGTATTGTGAACCATGGCAACATGGACACCGGAAGTGAATTTTATTAGTAATATCAGATACCTTAAAGCGCCACAACGTTGACCGCTGATGGACCTTTTGGTCCCTGCTCTACTGAAAACTCCACTTCCTGATTTTCATTCAGAGTGCGGAATTCATTACTTTGAATGGCGGAAAAATGCACAAACACATCTTTGCTGCCATCTTTAGGCGTAATGAAACCAAAGCCCTTTTCAGGGTTAAACCATTTTACTAAACCAGTGATTTTCGTCGTCATAATATTGTTACCTTTTGAATGAGCCCTTGGGCAAAATGGCCTGAAGAAAATTATCAGAGAGAAAAAAACCTAAAGGAGATCTCAAGAGGAACAAATGATGAGAAATATTACAATCACTACTTCAGATAAGTTTGTATCAAACCGCACAACCATTAACGCATGGTTAACTGCACATAGCAAGCTTTAGTTTTGTTAAAAAAATATTAATTGTTTTTTAGCATTATCACGCTGATTGCCATACTCTTTTTATCCATGCCCGTCGCTACGGCTGAAACCTGGCGTAAATAAGTTACGTCTCCCAACGCCTACCTGGCAATAAACGCGCCACATTTTCTGATGTCGTAAACCAGAATACATGCGCATCATCGTGAGAGGTTCCTGTGATCTCGTGTGACCAAAACCGGTTAGAGAACGGGGATGATTTGGCAACTATCTCATGCATTGATCGCACAAGTTACTTAACACGCAGTAGATCAGAGTATCTTGTGGTGTACCGAGGCGAAAGCATTTCTCGCTTCATAGCCCACTGTTGCGACATCCCCTGCCCGGCGAAGTACAGTGTCCCCTTCCCGTCTTTTGCGTTAAGATGGTCCAGTACTTCCATCAGCTTCTCACTACCGGCGCGCGGCGCGTTATCGTCGAAAAGGTTGAGTTGCGCTACGCCCTGACTGAAGAAGTCACCCAGCATCACCCCCGCTTTCTGGTAGCGATGGCCGTCGCGCCAGATTTTATCCAGGCATTTCACAGCCGCATTGATAATGTCGCGTGAATCCTGCGTGGGGGTGAGAAGCGTCACCGCGGCGCTGTTACCGTAGTAGGGCTCGTTCAGGGCAAAGGGGGATGTTTTGACGAATGTTGAGATGAAACGGCAGTACTGGTGCTCGCCGCGGAGTTTTTCTGCCGCGCGCGCAGCGTAGCTGTAAATAGCCTGGCGCATTTCCTCATAGTCTGTGACCCGCTCGCCGAAAGAGCGGCTACAAACGATTTCCTGCTTTGCCGGCGCAAACTCTTCAAGCTCCAGACATGGCTCTCCGCGAAGCTCTCTCACGGTACGCTCCAGCACGACATTGAAGTGTTTCCTGATGATCCAGGTACTTTGTTCAGAGAGATCGAGAGCAGTCTTGATGCCCAGGGCATTGAGCTTCTTACTGATACGCCTGCCGACACCCCAGACATCCTCTACGGGTATCAGGGCCAGCAGCCGACGCTGGCGATCGATGTTCGACAGGTCAACCACCCCGCCGGTCTGGCGCTGCCACTTTTTCGCAGCATGATTAGCCAGCTTGGCAAGGGTTTTCGTCTGGGCAATGCCTACACCGACAGTCAGGTGCGTGCGCTTCAGGACCGTCGCTCTTATCTCGCGCCCGAAATCTGTCAGATCCCGGCAGTTTCGTACTCCCGTCAGATCACAAAAAGCCTCATCAATGCTGTAAATTTCTACCCGCGGCGCCATCTCCTCGAGTGTGGTCATTACCCGGTTCGACATATCAGCGTAAAGCTCGTAATTACTGCTGAAGCAAACAACACCGGATCGCCGGAAGCGTTCTTTCTGTTTGAAGAATGGCTCACCTGGTGCGATACCAAGCTGTTTCGCCTCGGCGCTACACGCGATAACGCAGCCATCATTGTTTGATAACACCACCACCGGTCGGCCACATAAATCAGGACGAAAGACCGTTTCGCAGGAGGCGTAAAAGCTATTAACATCGCAGAGCGCGAACATAATCAACTGACCGCTTTAATGATAAAGGTCACCACCCCGAATATGTCGAGCGTGTCTTCACTGCCGACAGGTATAGGTCGATAGGCGCCGTTCATGGGGATTAGCTGCACTGTCGGGCGCAACTGCAACCGTTTTACGGTGAACTCTCCTTCAATTGCCGCAATTACAATGTCACCGTGGTCAGCGTTCCGTGAGCTATCCACCACCAGCAGGTCGCCGTCGCTGATGCCTGCTTCAATCATTGAATCACCCGTGGCTTTGACAAAATATGTTGAGCTGGGATGAGAAACGAGCAACTCATTAAGATCGATACGCTGCTCAATGTAGTCCGCTGCGGGGCTGGGGAATCCACACGGCACTAAGTAACTGAAAAATGGGAGAGGAATAATTTCGCGCAACTCTGTAGGTCTGAAAAATTCCATAATCCATACCTCGAATACTGTTTTTATATACAGTAGTATTATTTAAACATGTGCGCAAGATACCGGAGTCACTACGGCTGTTTAAATCTTCGTCGCTTCGTTTGTAAGTTTCTCTCTCAGTTCAAATTATGGGTTTTGTAAATTTTCCGGTTGTATTGTCATGTGTGCATATTTAAGCCAGTCTGGAGGCCACATTTTCTGTACAGCGTCGACAGCCCCGCAGCGTAAGTTATCGCCACGCGCCAGCGCGTTTCCCTGACAGCAATTAATCTTTCGCCCTGCGCCCATGTCTACAGGGGAACATTTCGGGCAACAGGCCGGGTGCGACGATTACCGAGGACGACGGCGTTAAATCGCCGCTAGTGACATCAATATTAATCCAGATGGGGTACGGCGAAAGAGCGGGGGCAGAAAACCAGGAGTTGACTTATGATCGAAAAGTAAAAATAACACTATCCCTGGCCCCCTCTTCTGGCAGAAAAAGCACAAGATGGCGATACGTTTTTCACGTAATATTCTAAGTGTATTCTAAGTGTGAGACTGATCGCTGAAAGAAGACGAGCTAAGTGTTTGAATTGTGGCGGAGAGAGGGGGATTTGAACCCCCGGTAGAGTTGCCCCTACTCCGGTTTTCGAGACCGGTCCGTTCAGCCGCTCCGGCATCTCTCCGTATATTGCAATGATGCCAGGTAATTTGGCATTTTAACAGACCCTATTCGGGTAATTTTGTTCAAGTGACGAGTTTACGAGCAAAACGATGATTAAGTGGCCCTGGAAAGCACAAGAAATAACCCAGAACGAAGACTGGCCGTGGGATGATGCGCTGGCTATACCTCTTCTGGTAAACCTCACCGCGCAAGAACAGGCTCGGCTTATTGCGCTAGCCGAACGTTTTTTGCAGCAGAAAAGACTGGTAGCGCTACAGGGATTTGAGCTCGACTCGTTAAAAAGTGCACGTATTGCGTTAATTTTTTGCTTACCGATCCTGGAGCTCGGTATTGAGTGGCTTGATGGTTTTCATGAAGTGCTCATTTATCCCGCGCCCTTTGTGGTAGATGATGAATGGGAAGATGACATAGGTCTGGTGCACAGCCAGCGTGTCGTACAGTCGGGGCAAAGCTGGCAACAAGGGCCCATCATTCTGAACTGGCTGGATATCCAGGACTCGTTCGATGCTTCAGGTTTCAACCTCATTATTCATGAAGTCGCGCACAAACTGGATATGCGTAATGGCGATCGCGCCAGCGGCATCCCTTTCATCCCGTTGCGCGATGTGGCTGGCTGGGAACACGATCTCCACGCGGCAATGAATAATATTCAGGATGAAATCGATCTTGTTGGCGAAAGCGCTGCCAGTATAGATGCCTATGCCGCCACCGACCCTGCAGAATGTTTTGCCGTGTTGTCAGAGTATTTTTTCAGCGCGCCAGAACTGTTTGCTCCACGTTTCCCGGCGCTATGGCAGCGTTTTTGCCAGTTCTATCGCCAGGATCCTTCTCAGCGCTTACGGGTAAACGCTGCCGAAGGCGACTACGGCGAGGAATCCGAACATTAATTCCTCACTTTGTGGGTTAATTAACCAATTGAATTGGCGCGTTAATTTTACTGTTGACACGTTATAGCGGGCCCAGTATTATGCGCCTCGTTGAAACAATTCCTCTGTAGTTCAGTCGGTAGAACGGCGGACTGTTAATCCGTATGTCACTGGTTCGAGTCCAGTCAGAGGAGCCAAATTTAGGGAAGCAGACGTTCACTGACGTCTGCTTTCTGCATTTATATCAACTGGTTATCTCCTTCTTCAGGTTCACCCTCGTTCACTAAAAATCATTCGAAGCCATACCCTTTTGCTGGTAAAGCTGGTTCGATTTGCGTTTTATCGGTACGCCGAGGGAACCGTCATGTCACTGACTGATACCAAAGTAAAAAATGCCAGACCAGCGGAAAAGGCTGTCAAGCTCACTGACGGGTTTGGCCTCTATCGGTTCGAAATACTGGCTGTTGGGCTACCGCTATTATGGCAATCAGGAGGTGTTTTCCATTGGGGTTTACCCTGCTGTATCGCTTGCCGATGCCAGATAACGCCGTGACGAGGCTAAAAGGTAGCTGGCTCAGGGGATTGACCCGAACGCAAAAACAGGCTGATGAAAAAGTCCGTCAGGAGAATTTGACTTGTGTAATTACAGACAAAGTTGCGCCATGCCGGGGCAAAGCAGGGATTAGATCAAAACTTCAACGCTTTGTTGTTTTTGTCAGCAAACAAACGCGCAATCTTATTTCCCCCTTTGACAAGCCGATCGCACATCGTTACTATGCGCCCCGTTCACACGATTCCTCTGTAGTTCAGTCGGTAGAACGGCGGACTGTTAATCCGTATGTCACTGGTTCGAGTCCAGTCAGAGGAGCCAAATTCCTGTTTTCAGGCGTACTTATAAGTCACTATTCAGTTAGGTTCCAATAAGTTAGCGTGAAAATCTTTCCCGATGTGTGTCTGGTTTTTCCTGCGTATCCGGCGAAATTAGTGGTCTGATTTGGGGCCATTTCAGTTCGATAATGGCGTGACCACCCTATATTCCTGTCCGACACGAAAATCCGCAGTATCAAGCCTTTTGATAACCCCTTTAAACTGATCGATTCACACGATTGTATCTGCTTGTCAATCCGGGCTTGTGGGTCAGGCGCTCAAGGAGCGTGAAGTGTGGCGCAATGTTTTCGCCTTCCGGCGCGTTTCCTGGCGTAGACGTGATTATCGGCGACAGGTCTCCGGCGATGGTGATGAAGCTCGCGGCACAATAAGGCCTTAGCGGGATGCGGAATCGCCTCCCGCTAAGGCTTCATTCAGCCACTTTCCATATCATATAAATACGCCTCTTCCGCTCCTGTCCAACAGCAGGCGACAGCTCATTTCGTTAGCGAAACGGTGGCTCATTAAACGTGCGTAATTTACGTGAGTGCAAACGATCACCTTCTGCGCGTAGCAAATCAATAGCACGAATACCAATTTGCAAATGTTCTGAAATAGCCCCCTCATAAAACCGGTTTGCCTGCCCGGGCAGTTTAATTTCACCGTGTAAAGGTTTGTCAGAAACACAAAGCAACGTGCCGTAAGGCACACGAAAGCGATAGCCCTGGGCTGCAATCGTCGCGCTCTCCATATCAATCGCAACCGCGCGGCTAAGGTTGAATCGCAGCGCCGATGCGGAATAACGAAGCTCCCAGTTACGATCATCCGTGGTGACGACTGTTCCCGTGCGCAGTCGCTGTTTCACCTCTTCGCCGGGCATTCCGCTAACCGCTTTGGTAGCGTCGTACAGCGCACGCTGTACTTCCGCAATGCTTGGAATAGGAATATCAGGCGGCAGAACAGCATCCAGCACATGATCATCGCGTAAGTAGGCATGGGCCAGCACATAATCGCCAATCGCCTGACTTTCTCGTAACCCTCCACAGTGCCCAATCATAAGCCAGACGTCAGGCCGCAACACGGCCAAATGGTCGCAAATCGTTTTAGCATTTGAAGGGCCGACACCAATATTTACCAGCGTAATCCCCTGCCCATCTGCCGTTACCAGGTGCCAGGCGGGCATCTGATGCTTCTTCCAGGCCAGATCGGAAATAGCCTCTTCCGGCGCTTCCGTTTCTGCCGTGATCCAAATTCCGCCGGCACAGGAAAGCGCGATATAGGGGCTGTCAGGATCAAGAATTTGGCTGCATCCCCAGCGCACAAACTCATCGACATAGCGGGTGTAGTTGGTAAACAAAACGAAGGGCTGAAAATGTTCAACCGGCGTACCGGTATAGTGCCGTAACCGGGCCAACGAGAAGTCAACACGACGCGCGTCGAAGTGCGATAACGGATAGAATTCGCCGGGGTGGAACAGACCGTCTGCCGTCTCATCGCCAATCTGCGCCAGTTCTGTGGTAGGAAAATGGCGCGTTAGCCCGGCGCTCATAGAACGATCCAGCGTCAGAGCTGAGCCGTCAATCACGTAAGGATACGGGATCTCATGGTGCGAGGCCTCCACCGCAATATGCGCGCCATAATCATGATAAACGAGGTTAAGCTGTTCCAGAAGATAAGCGCGAAATAGCGCAGGCCGCGTAACGGTAGTGGTATAACAGCCGGGATGAGTAAAGCGTCCAAAAGCGCGTGTTTTAGGCGGGTTCGGTGTCGCGCCATCCCAGCTTACAGACAGCGAAGGATAAACAAACAGTCCGTTAAGCCTGGCATGGGGATCGGGCAGCGTGCCGTTATCAACATAGTCAGCGATGGCTTCACGGAGCGCGTTAACCGACTGCTCGTACAGCTCCTCCAGGCGATCCAGCGCCTGCTCGGGCGTCAGGTTTGTGCCTTTATTTTCCATATTATTCTCCTTAGCGTTCACAGGTGAGGCACGTCATTCGATAGTATGACAGCAAAGGAAGAAACTAAAAGGGTTAGCGTAAGGGCGGCGGCAGTAAACATGAACCCTTTAAAAAGAAAAGAGAACTATCTTAGCGCCACCATCATCGCTCAAAAAGAAGGGTACTGGTACAGCCATTTGTTAAGTTCATTACAATTAGTCATATAACCATTTCCCGGCTTTTGCTGACTCGATCAGCATGCTGATAGTGAAATCTGGGACGGGTACAGGCTCCGTTTTCTTGAACGGATGCCATGAAAAAGGGTAATTAGGAAAATAGGTTTCTATTCTGAAGTTACCTCGCTCGACATTGAGTTTCTCGAAGAATTTATTCATGAGATCTTCGGCTTCAAGTTCATCAATGCTCAGATCAGTATCAAGGTCAATCTCTGGTGTTAATTCCACTTGCTTAATGTTGAACAGATATGTGCCAACATAAGGCCGTACAAGCTCGTAAACTTGCTGTTCAATATTGTCTACCATAACTTATCATTGCCCCGAGCAATGGTATTGTAGTCGCGTATAGTGCGATATGTTATTTGTGACACATCTGCGGCAAGGATAATTTCCCCGATCAAAGGAATGGAACGTCCAACAAACGGCGCAATGTTACGAACCATAACACGTCTGGCTGTCCACGGGGTGTAACCGCCCTAACCATGTCGGAAGGGATATTCCAAAGGGAAATTTTGACTTTTTAAACACTGCACGTGCAGTCCTGGACGCGTATGATGTGCCTTTAGTCGCTCCAGCGGGTTTCGCCCTTGTCCAGAGATTATTGCGACCTGATACCAGAGCAACAACGGCCCCGAAATCTGCAACACCAATCCCAAACTGGCTTGCGGTATTCTCACAAAAAATCATAAACAGAAGTTCGGCAGCATTCAGATTGGATTTTCCTGCATAGAAGTATGTTCCATTTAGTTCTTCTACTGTATCCATTAGAAACTCTATAGCTGCTATTTTGGTTTACTTATTGTACAGCCTTGTTTCGAATGAAAGAAATCAATCTTTTGGGAAAGAACGGATCAAGATCACGGAAAATATCTGAAATCAGATGAAAGAGACAGTCGCGATTCCCACCAGGGGCATCACCTGGCAAGCTTGTGTGATCGCTCCGTTTGAACCGAACACATCTATATGTCAGCATACTGATACGGGTTTGATCTTGCGGATAGCGGTATCGGTTAATGCCATCGGCGGGGGCTCCATTTTTCCAACGAACCGTGAAGCCTCCGATTAAGCCCTCAAGAAACTATGGATGTCAAAAAACCCGGCAAACCTTCTCAGGTCAACCGGGTAAAGATAATTTCTTGTTTTTTAAACGTCTCCGGACTCACCAGGATGTCCCGAAACTAAAATCTGGCTCCTCTGACTGGACTCGAACCAGTGACATACGGATTAACAGTCCGCCGTTCTACCGACTGAACTACAGAGGAATCGTGTGAACGGGGCGAATATTAACGAGGTGCCCCTGGCTTGTCAAAGCCTGTTTTCACAAAAAAAGTTCGTTTGCTGTTTTATTCCACACTTCGGTTAAAATTCACCGTTTCCTGATGATTTTCACAGCAAAAAGCGCTTACTCCCTCTTTACGCGCGGGTATCTCCACAGCCAGCGCCCGCTTACCAGACGCCAGTAAAACAGTGCGCCGCGCACGGCCCAGTCAAGAAACATCCCCAGCCAAACCCCTACAACCCCCATACCCAGCACAATACCAAGCGTATACCCTGCCACAACGCGACAGCCCCACATCCCCAGCATCGATACCCACATCGCAAATCGCACATCGCGCGCGCCTTTAAAACCCGACGGCAACACCCACGCGGCCGCCCAAATTGGCATAAAGGCAGCATTAAGCCAGAGCAGAACTTTCACTACCTCTTTTACGTCCTGCTCCTGGGTATAAAATGAGGCAAACAGACCCGCGAACGGCGCTGTCCCCCAGGCGATTGCCGTAAGTACGATAGTCGACATCCAGAATACATGGCGCAGTTGACGCTCTGCCTGACCAATTTGTCCGGTACCAAGACGCTTACCGGTGATAATAGTCGACGCCGAACCAAGGGCGTTACCCGGCAGGTTGATAAGCGCCGCCACGGAAAAGGCAATAAAGTTACCCGCAATAACGTTAGTGCCCATTCCGGCGACAAACATTTGTGTCAGTAGCTTGCCACCGTTGAACAGCACTGATTCAATGCTCGCCGGAATACCGATACCCATCACTTCCCAGATAATGCCGAAATTCAGCGGCTTCAGATAGCTTTTCAGCGGAATGCGCAGCGCCGGATTAAAACCAATCATCAGCACCCAAATAATCGCTACCGCGCCGATATAGCGCGAAATGGTTAATCCCAGCCCCGCGCCGGCAAAACCCAGCCCTTGCCAGGAGAAAGCCCCGTAAATCAGGATGCTGCTGATGATAATATTGAGAATGTTCATCCCGCCGTTAATCATCAACGGGATTTTCGTATTCCCTGCCCCACGCAGCGCGCCGCTACCGATTAGCGCAATTGCCGCAGCCGGATAACTCAGCACCGTCAGTTCAAGGTACGTTAACGCCAGCCCCTTTACTTCTGGCGTCGCCTCGCCTGCGACAATATTAATAATTTCACTGCCGAAATAATGAATGACCACTGCCAGCACAACGGCAAATAGCGTCATAATCACCAGCGACTGGCGCGCCGCCGCCCTTGCCCGTCGCCTGTCGCGCTTGCCGAGGCTAAAGGCGACCACCACCGTAGTACCAAGATCGATAGCCGCAAAAAAAGCCATAATTACCATATTAAAACTGTCGGCAAGCCCCACGCCCGCCATTGCTTCCTTGCCCAGCCAACTGACGAGAAAAGTACTGAGCACGCCCATTAGCAAAACACAGGTATTTTCCAGAAAAATGGGGATAGCAAGTGGGGTGATTTCACGCCAGAACAACACTTTGTAGCTCTTGCGTTTGGCATACCAGGGCGTACGGACGACAACCTGGCGTAAGGCAGTGGAGACGTTCAAAATGGACCTTAAAGAAGAGAGTTGAAACCACATTTCAATAATGAGCGAGAAATCGTAAGGCTGCAAAGCTTTTTGCAGAAAAAATGTCTGCAAATGCAACAAAGTGATGAGATAACCCGCAATCGAATCTGTAAGGGGTTAAATGGGGTTTGACAAAAATTTTTCCGCCGCTAATATACGACCCCACACGATTCCTCTGTAGTTCAGTCGGTAGAACGGCGGACTGTTAATCCGTATGTCACTGGTTCGAGTCCAGTCAGAGGAGCCAAATTCCTGTTTTCAGGCGTGCTTATAAATTCCTATTTAATTAGATTTCAATAAGTTAGCGTGAAAATCTTTCCCGATGCGTATCTGGTTTTCCCTGCGCATCCGGCGAAATTGGTGGTCTGATTTGGGGTCATTTCAGTTCGATAATGGAGTGACCACCATATGTCCCTGTCCGACGCGAAAATCCGTAGTATCAAGCCATCTGATAAACCCTTTAAACTGACTGATTCACACGGTCTGTATCTGCTTATCAATCCGGGCGGTTCCCGCCTCTGGTATCTCAAAATCGAAAAGAATCCCGCATTGCGTTAGGCCCGTACCCTCAGGCTTCCCTTTCCGATGCCCGACAACGGCGCGAAGGTATCCGTAAACTTCTGGCCCGGAAAATTAACCCCGCTCAGCAACGAACCGACGCACGGATTACCAGCTCCCCGGATAAATGTTTTAAAGCCGTGGCGTTGGCCTGGCATAAGAGCAATAAAAAATAGTCGGCGGATTATGCCGCCCGTCTGCTCGCCAGCATGAACAACCACATTTTTCTGGCTATCGGCCATCTGCCCACCACTCTACTGAAAACTCAGCATTTCACTGCGTTACTGAGAATTATCGATGATAAAGGCTTTCTGGAAGTCGCGTCCCGTACCCGGCAGCAACTTTGTAACATCATGCGTTACGCCGTGCAGCAGGGGCTGACTGAAAACAATCCAGCTCTGAATCTGGAAGGCGTCACCACTCCTCCGGTTAAAAATCACTATCCCGCTCTGCCGCTGGAGCCGTTATCTGAACTGCTCCTGTGCATTGATGGTTATCAGCAGGGCCGGGAATTAACCCAGCTGGCAGTGAAGCTGACTCTGCATCTGTTTATCCGCTCCAGCGAGCTGCGTTTTGCCCGCTGAGGTGAGCTTGATTTCAGAAACAAAATCTGGACCATCCCCGCCACCCGTGAGGCGATCGACAAAGTACGTTACGCCGGGCGTGGCGCAAAAATGCGTACTCCGCATATTATGCCGCTGTCCCGGCAGGCGCTTGCCATTCTGAAGCAGATAAAGGAAATCTCCGGCCATCTGGATCTGGTGTTTCCCGGCGACCATAACCCGCATAAACCAATGAGTGAAAACACCATCAACCAGGCATTGCGTCTGATGGGTTATGACACAAAAACTGATATCTGCGGGTATGGTTTGCGGGCTATGGCCTGTAGCGCACTGGTGGAATCTGAGCGATGGTCGCGCGACGCAGTGGAGAGGCAGATGAGCCACCAGGAGCGTAGCAGCGTCAGGGCGGCCTATATTCACAAAGCGGAACACCTCGATGCACGTAAGGCGATGATGCAATGGTGGTCGGATTACCTGGACGCTAATCGTGAAGGCTGTGTTGCACCCTATATCTATACCCGACAACAAAAGCGGGAGTCATAATATAGTGGCGATTACGGTGTAATCGTTAACTTACTGAAAACAAAGTCACCTGTGCTCAACACTCAGGTGACTTTTTTGCAGACTGCCTCCGGAAGTACACTTATTGACAGTCAAAACCTCAGATTATTACAGCGGTAATAATCTGAGGTTTTAACGATGAATCAACATCACTGAACTGCGCCAGTTCTGACCTTTTGGCTTTTAGCCTTTTAGATTCCTGGCCTTTTTCCTGACGTATGCCAGTCTGCATCCTACGGCAAAAATAGCCTTCGCCAATTATTCTCGTATAAATTAGTCAGTAGATGCCTAAAATTATTCTGGTAGAATATTTTCAGGTGTTTATCTATCAATACGGTTTTTTTGCACCAGATTACACCCAATATTAGAGAGGAATGAGATCTGCCTAAAATCTGGTCTTCTCTATAACTTTAAATAAATACATGTGATTTATTTAATCACAGAAAATATAAACTATATAAAATATAAATCATATAAATATATAAGCGACGATCTAAGGAAACGATCGAATTAAACGATTGCGTATTGCATCACCCAAGTCATTAGACACTATTTTTTAACAAATTCAAATGGTTATATAAATTTTAACGAAGATATAGGAAAGCCGATAAATAAAGATTACTATAAAATCCATATTAATAAGAAGCAGTAATTTTTCCTGCCGATTCGAACGGAGGATACAATGGATCTTAACCAGCTTAAAACATTTGTTACCGTTGCGGAAACCGCCAGCCTGACTCGCGCAGCAGGACTTCTCTACCTAAGTCAACCAGCGGTAAGCGCCCATATAAAGCAACTTGAAACCGAGTTCAATGTAAAGCTATTCAAACGCACCCCCAGAGGCATGGAGCTGACCTCTACAGGTCTCATCATGAGAGATGAAGCACGTCTTGCACTTGATGCCGCAAACAAATTTGTAAATAAAGCCCGTACACTTCATAATATAGAGAACTGTGCCTTAGGCACTATTTCAGTTCCAGTAATCCTTAATCTACCATTAGTACTATCACAACTACGGCTGCGGCACCAGAATGTCAGTTTGACGATCCAGCAGAATATTTCGGGGTATATTATTGAAGACATTAAGAACGGTAAGCTCGATGCTGGCTTTGTCATTGGGGAAGTTAATGACTCTCAGTTAGGGATTATTCCTGTTTCTTCTGTAACGCTCTGCCTTGTAGGTCCATGGGCCTGGAAATCCCAGCTTGAAAAAGCAGGTTGGGAGCAACTACAGGAGTTACCCTGGATTGCTACCCCAGAAAAATGCTCCTTTACTGCTATAACAAAGTCTTTCTTTGAACGACATGATGTCACTGTAAAGGCATCCATTATAGTTGATCAGGAAAAAACGCTAGCTGAATTGGTAGCAATGGGAGCAGGGATAACTCTGATGAGAGAAGATATCGCTCTAGCTCTTCAGGATAATGAGGAGATTTATATCTGGCCGGGAGAAAAGACAGTGAGCCAGCTTTGTTTCCTTTGGGATCGTGAAAAAGAGAAATCTTCTGTCTTATCTGCACTAATTGCAACGGTGAAAGATATCTGGCAAGTGCCAGCTTGATTATCATAACTTCAATTCATATTGAAGATAACATTGCAACATCAGGCCAGGGTAAGAGAAAGTAGTCTGACTCTCAGGAATATGAATTATATTATAAGAACTAAAAAGGCGGCCGAAGCTGCCTTTTTAGAACCGTTGGTTATCTTAGCTTATCTGGAAATATGGGTGATTAAGTCCAGAACCTTATTTGAGTAACCAGTTTCATTATCATACCAGGAAACCAGTTTTACGAAGTTGTCGTTCAAAGCAATACTTGCTTTTGCATCGAACACGGAAGTACAAACTTCACCATTGAAGTCTGTAGAAACAACGTCATCTTCAGTGTAACCCAGAATGCCTTTCATTGAGCCTTCAGAAGCAGCCTTGATTACTTTCTTAATATCTTCATAAGAAGCCGCTTTTTCCAGGCGAACAGTCAGATCAACAACAGAAACGTTAGGAGTCGGAATGCGGAACGCCATGCCCGTCAATTTTCCGTTCAGTTCCGGTAGAACTTTACCTACGGCTTTAGCTGCACCAGTAGAGGAAGGGATGATGTTCTGAGCCGCACCGCGACCACCACGCCAGTCTTTATGAGACGGGCCGTCAACGGTTTTCTGGGTCGCCGTGGTTGCGTGGACGGTGGTCATTAACCCCTCAATGATTCCAAAGTTGTCGTTGATGACTTTGGCCAGTGGAGCCAAACAGTTAGTTGTACATGATGTATTCGAAACAATATCCTGCCCTCTATACTTGTCAAAGTTTACTCCCTTCACAAACATTGGAGTATTGTCTTTTGACGGACCAGTCAGAACAACTTTCCTTGCACCAGAAGTGATATGCTTGCGAGCAGTTTCATCGGTCAGGAAAATACCGGTTGCTTCAGCAACAACATCAACACCGATCTCACCCCATTTCAGGTTATTCGGATCGCGTTCAGTGGTAACACGGATTATTTTACCGTTAACAATTAACTGACCATTATCTACTTCAATAGTGCCATCAAAGCGACCATGAGTGGAGTCATACTTCAGCATATACGCCATATAGTTAACATCTAACAGATCGTTAATTGCCACAATTTCTATATCAGAGCGTTTTTGCGCTTCACGAAAAACCGTGCGACCGATACGCCCAAAACCATTAATACCTACTTTAATAGCCATAATTCATCCATTACTTATCAGTAAATAAAATGTCATCTGTAGACTTATAATTGCACCAGCTCTTCAAAAAAAGGTGCAATATCTCTATTAGTGACTAGTCGATGCCTTCAGGGTATTAGCCTGGGTTGCCAACATCGCGAGTTTACGTTGGTTCAGGTTGTTGAGTACAAGAGCCATAGCTGTGATTACGGCCCCGATAATTTGCATGTTTGTTGGCACAACGCCATTTAGAGCTGAAACAATAAAAGCGGTAATGGGAACAACATCCATAAAGAGCACACCATTTGTTGGAGTAATTATGCGATTACCAACATTCCAGCACAGCACGGCCACCAGACCAGCCACCAGAGCCATATAAAATAGATGAGGAACAATAGTTATTATCGACGCTGCACTCGGTACAGAAATTGCACCCGATCCAACCAGAAACAAATCAATTAATACAACACTAATCATCCCCAACAGCGTGGTCATAGTTGTATAACGTAACGGGCTCCAGCCCGGAAAATAGCTTCCACCAATGGTATACAGTACCCAACACAATGCTCCAGCGATAAGTAGCAGATTTGCAGCAAGGCTAATAGGTGAATTAAGGACGGCAAAGACATCACCATTGGTAATAACCAGGACGACACCACTAAAAGACAGCAGGATAAAAGACATAGTACTGGCGTGAGGACGTACTTTCTTCAGAGCCCAGATAGTCAGAAGCCCTAACATCGGCATAGTAGCCATCATAATGGATGCAGTAAGTGCCCCCCCGGGCCCCGCAAGCGACTGGCCCAGAAAGACCAGAAAACCAAAACCAGCAAAACCCAGCGTACCAAACAACCAAGCCAACCCCCAGCGCTCTCCTTTTAACCGGAATGAATTTTGGCCTTCACGAAATAGCAATAACAATGCAAAGGCAATACCCGCAATCCCATAGCGAAAAGTAGTAAAATTAAACGGATCAATATAAGTTAGAGCATGTGTCATTACCGGGAACATCCCCCCCCATGACACTGTAGCTAATAAGCAACAGAGTAACCCTTTCAGATATGAATTCATATTTTTCACCTTACATTAAAAAGATAGTTATCATGGATGTTGTATCTTACATTTTCACAACACTTCAAAAATAGCCATTCGTTAATATTGATATCTATATAAGAAATTATGATATCGGATACTTATGCTGCTGTCAGAGTTTGGACTATCTCGCTGAAACGGACTTTCCCACTCGGGCTATAAGGTATTTTATCAACCATATGTGCGGTGAAATCAGTCACCCCGATATGATTAATTTTATTTTTTATTTCATCCATAATAAAAGAAACATCATCTTCATTTATATGTTTAGCGCTAAATATGCACCTGATATGATCTTTATTTTGTTGTCTTATTGGTATGAGTGCCACATCTGTAATACAGGGGAGTGCACGTAAATGTTCCTCAATATGATAAATGTCTTGCTCACACTTTATTTCACTATTACGATTCATCAAGAATAGTCGTCCATTATCGTCAAGATATCCGTAGTCAGCCATCAAAAAATAGCGTTCACTGTCTATTTCAATGAAAGGCCTACTGCCATCACCGTATTCATCCATAAGCATATAACTGGCTACAGCTATTCTTCCCCTATTGCCTGCTTTCAGTGGTACATTATCCTCATCCAATATTCTGATTTTATTACCGTCAAAGGCTCTCCCCACGCTACCTGGACACTCAAACATATCTGAAGACTCAGAAAGAACGTTCACCCCAGTTTCGGTACACCCGTAATACTCGTTAAAAATATGTCCCAAGTGGGTATATGCAGCTATTTTGCTTTTTACTGGAAAATAGCTTCCACCAACCAAAACCCAACGCAAGTAATGATGTAAAACTGTTTCACTGGCGAGTTTAGTGAGACGGGAAACCAGATTAGGTGTCATCACTGTAGCCTTTACGGAGTTGAGAGAAAGTGCCTGAATAAGAGCAGATTCATCATCCTGATCCACCAAATGTAAAGAAGCCCCAAGCCCCATAAACATCCTTGCCCAGCCATTTCCTGCTGCATGATAAAGGGGTAAGATAAGCAGGAAACCATCGTGGTGCGTGAAGTTGAATCGCTGAGTAAACCAGTCGAAACGCCGGGCATCAAAAGAGTTGTAGCGTAATACGATTTTAGGTGCTGAACTGGTTCCTGAAGTTAGTGAAACTGAGCGAAATGGTGCAGGAATATGTGTCGCAAGTAGACTTTCCAATTCAGGGTGATGAAATTCACCTATACTGCCAATAACTGGATCAGTTGGAGCATCGACTGCCAGCATGGTTATAGTACGGACATGCAACTTATTGAGTTCATCCGGAGAGTAAAGGCTAAAAGAGACTAACATTAGTCCCGGATTAATTTTAATTAGCAACCCTCTCAAGGTCTCAATAGGTAATGAGTAGTCAAGACCGTTTGCAGGAATTCCTAAAGTAGCAAAAGCAGCCAACCAACAAATTAGATCGACACTATTTTTTGATAAATAGCAAACAGACCGTAACTGCTCAGGGTTAAATGCCCGACGGAGAAAGACAATGCGAGACTCAGTACGGCGAATAATATCATACCACGTATATTGTCGTTCTTTATCAATAATGCAAATATCATTACCTCGAGTAATGGCTATTTCATTCAGTCTGCGAAGAGTAATCATTTTAGATATTCCTTAGATAGTATAAATTATATAATCAGGCAGCAATAATTAGGCAGCCATTCCGTTTACATTCATTTATTTTATTTCTAACGTCTTTGCTAATAACATCCCCAGGAAAAACAAGAGGAACACCTGGTGGGTAAGATATAATGAATTTATTGGCAACTGCGTTCTCTTCTTTATTGTTCTTATTATCTTTGCTAATTTTTGTTAGCGAAGAAAGAAGACAGCGGATTGCTTCCCTATTAATACCAATATGAAAATTCAAAAGAATGAAATTATTGATGAATCTCTTTAGATATATATCATGTTCGCTGAGCAATGTTTTTATTTCTTGACCTGTCCCTAACGCGCTGACATCGATCATAATTTTGGTTGGGTCATACTGAATATGCCAATGTGTATTGAATACCTCCCTGCAAATCGATTTTTCACCCAGACCAGCAATATCAGATACCCCCATAATAAATTCATGAACTAACTCGCGAGTATGTGTAGCAAGTATTTCCCCCTTTACTGACATCATTGCTTGCGCAGCATCCAAAGAAGCCAGTATTGGGTAACTAGGAGAAGTTGTATGGATTCTATATTTAGCTGTTTCTATCTTCTCTGCCAGTTCTTTTTTTCCACGACAATGAATTATTGAGGCCTGACGAAGGCAAAAGAGAGATTTATGGGCTGAGTGTGTACAAATCACTTCGAGGTCAGGATATAACTCGAGCAATGAGTCTATATTCATTGCTGTTAGCTGTCTCGTATCTTCACTAAAATAATTCAGACTCCCCCATGCCTCATCAATAAAAAATTTTCGAGCCTGCACACCAGCTGACAAAAGATGGGCCAATACCTGTGGAATATCATAAATGATGCCCTCATAGGACTGTGCTGTCAGAATCACAATATCACACCCTTTACCTTCATTCTGTAATGATAAGAGTGTATTTTCTAAGTGTGCATATGACCATGCACTTATTTCCTGATCCATTGTCTGCAAATCAGGACAAAGGTAACGAACTTCAGCACCAATTGCTTGTGCATGAAAATGAATTGATTGGTGACAATTTTTATCAATCAAAATGCGTTGACCCTTTTCAAAAAGAGCAGTGATCGCTATTTGGTTAGATGTACTTGTTCCACTGGTGATGTAAAATGATGCGTCAGCATTATAAAGCTTTGCTGTCAATTTTTGTGATTCAGCAATAATCCCATGAGGGAAAAAGAAATTATCGAAGAGTTCACCAGTTGCTGACCCCTCCAGACATTCAGAAAGAAATTCTCTGGTATCGCCAACAATATCACTCTGACCATGACTCGAAATAGGCAAAGCGTGGAATGAATACATTTTCCTATGGCAAAGTCTTTTCAGCCCTGCCAGAACAGGTGTATTCTCTTTCATTTTAACAATTTTGGCATTCATTAAAGTTTCCTCATAGAATATTATATGCAACTTCAATATGCCATCAGCTTTCCCGGATGAATATTTGTATTTTTTGATTCAGCTATCAGCATAAATGATATCCATTGATACAACCCGCTAAGACCATATATATAGTCGGCAGGGTTTATCCCAAAAAGCTCTCATATATGTGCATTAATACCAGCATAACCGCACAAAGTCGCTACACTCGGGACCAGAGCAACATGCTGGTAGAGGCTCTCTTGTGGCAGCTTATGGACGATAAAGTATGCGATAGATATCTGGCGTTAACGCTGGAACTGTTACGCAGTAACAAGAATAGATGACAGATGCCATGTGCCCCTGCAAAGATTTGGATTGGTTAAATCGATGAATAGCTCTGAATCAACAGGAAATGGGGCAAAAAATTTCTACGTAGAAATTCTCTACGCCAGAAAAGGACGGATACCCGCATTATCAATAGTCATTCCCTTTCCATCCATAAACCTGTGCCACATAACGCCCGCGTCCGTCGTCATATTGCTGTCTGCGCCAACGCCTCTTTCTCGCTGAATCCCTGCGCCAGATAATGGTTTATTGCATCCTGTGCCCACGCATAGCGTAACGAATGGGGGAATACACGCCCCTTAAATCGATACATGACGCCTGCCTGTGCCAATATTTCATCGCACTTCTGAGATCCGGTTTATCGAGCAGCCTGTCATGATGGTTTTCTGTGACAGATGTTAGCGTGAAGATCTCTCCCGATGCGCATCTGGTTTTCCCTGCGCATCCGGCGAAACTTAGGGTCACTTCAGTTCGATAATGGAGTGACCATCCTGTGTCTTTAACCAACGCAACAAAGCCGCAGTATCAAGCCTGCTGATAACCCCTTTAAACTGACCGCTTCTCACGGTCTGTTTCTGCTTGTCAGTCCGGGCGGTTCCCGCCTCTGGTATCTCAAATATCATTTCGACCGAAAAGAATACTCGGCGCGGTGGATAAGAGGGCCTTGCAAACGCATATGAAAAATCTCCGGCGATGCCGGAGAAAAGATTTATGACTTTGAGCTTAATCGGGGGCCTCACGGTTCGCTGAGAAATGGAGCCCCTGCCATGACACTCACTACTAATACAGATACTCCAGCCCATGAAAACCAGCAATGTGGCAGGATATTTAAAGGCCAGACCTGCCTGCGCTAATGTTGACCGGCATTCCGGAACGGCGCTCCAGCACCTCATTAACCCGCGAAGTATCAACGTCATCCCCTTTGATAAACGTGCGCAGCACTGGCGTAACGGGCAATGGAACTTTTTTGTCTGACTCAAATTCAGCACGGTTACGAGAAAGCGGTTCGTGTACCTCCAGCCAACGACTGCCATCCGGCTCTACCGAAAATTTAACGGGCCTGTCGATAATCTGAACGCGGGTTCCTACAGGAACATGGTCGAATAAATATTTAATATCGTCATTGCGTAAACGGATACAGCCCTGACTGACGCGAAGGCCAATGCCAAAGTTAGCATTAGTGCCATGGATGGCATATAACCTGCCGATATATATTGCGTATAGCCCCATAGGGTTATCCGGCCCCGCAGGCACCATCGCGGGCAGCGTTTTTCCCTCTTTAGCATATTCCCGACGCGTATTAGCCGTTGGCACCCAAACCGGGCCATCTTGTTTGCGTTCAACCGCAGTTACCCAGTTGCGCGGCGTTTCACGGCCAGCCTGACCAATACCAATAGGTAGCACCTCAACCGTATTCGTGCCTGCGGGATAATAATAAAGGCGCATCTCGGCGACGTTTACCACAATACCTTCACGAACGGTGTCAGGCAGAATCAACTGCTGCGGCACCACCAGTGTGGAACCAGACTGAGGTAAAAACACATCCACGCCGGGATTCGCTTCAAGCATATTACTCAGCCCCTGACCGTAGCGGGCGGCAAATGACTCTAAGGGCTGAGTATTGTTCTGCGGTACGGTGATTGTGACAGGCTGTCCTACCAGACGACTGCCTTCGGGCGGCAACGGATAGCTTATAGCCAGCGAGAAATGGCTTACCAACAAGACGAAAAACGGAAAAAAAGGTGTGATACGACGCATTATATCCCTTCCTTTGTCGCGGCAGGTGTGCGTTAAGTATAGCTTTTTTCTCACATGGCTGGTGTTGTGCGCCCGGGTTATGTTGCGTTTGCGTTCCCCTCCGGCAGGACAATATTACTGGCCGCCAACTCCCCCATGTTGTGGAACATGGCGCACGCGGCTTCCACGATCGGCATCGCCAGCGCCGCGCCGCTTCCTTCACCTAACCGCATCGCCATATGCAAATAGGGTTCCATAGACAAATGCGCGAGCGCGATGCGGGCACCCTTTTCCGCCGAAAAGTGCGACGGGATCAGATAAGGTCTCACCGCAGGCGCAATCTGACAGGCCGCCAGCGCTGCCGAGTAGGAAAGAAAGCCATCCAGCAATACGGGTAAGCCACACCTTGCCGCACCAAGCATCACGCCGGTCATCCCGACCAGATCGAAACCACCCACCTTCGACAACACATCAATGCCATCGCGCGGATTGGGCTGATTAATCGCAATCGCCCGCCGCACGACGTCCACTTTATTATCGATGCGGGAAGGCGGAAGATTCGCGCCAATCCCCACCACCTCTTTTGCATCACTTCCTGTAAAAACGCTGACCATCGCGGCGGCTGGCGTGGTGTTCGCCATTCCCAGCTCCCCTACGCCAAATAAGGTCACGCCGCGTTGCGCCAGGTCGCAGGTGTAGCGGGAAACCTCCAGCAAAAGCGCCTCAGCCTGCGAGCGACTCATCGCCGGGCCAACGGCAATATTTCCGCAGCCGCGCGCGACGCGCATATCAACTACGCCAGGAATAGGTTCAGCATCAATACCAACATCAATGACATGCACCTTCGCACCGGCCTGAGCGGCAAGCACGCATACGCCGGTTGTTCCCCGCGTCATATTCGCCGCCTGAATCGCCGTCACGATTTTGGGCGAAACCGCTACGCCTTCATCCCAGACGCCATGGTCGGCGCACATCACCAGCATCGCCTTTTCACCTACCTGCGGCGTACCGTTAAGCCCCGGCATTCCCGCGAGCTGAACGGCTAAGGCTTCCAGTCTGCCCAGGCTGCCCGGCGGTTTGAGCAGGCCGTCAATATGTTGCTGCGCACGCGCCATCGCCTCGGCGTCCGGCGCAGGAATGTCACGGAGTAAAGCGTGTAGTGTCTGCATAAGATGTCTCGTCCGTAATAATCGGCTCATAACAGAGCCAGCAGAAAGATCAGTTCGCCAAGTTCGATCGCCGCGCCCAGCGTATCGCCGGTTTGACCGCCAAGCGTACGTTTAAGCAACTGGCCAAGGATGAAAATCGCCGCGAGTGTGACCACCATTGCGGCCAGTCCTTGCATACCAGGCAGTAATACCGTGGCGACGATTACCGCCAATCCCAGAGTAATGCAGGTTTGCCGTCCGCTGACTTTACCGATAAATACATTGCCGAGCCCCTCGTCACGGGCGTAGCGATGACGGTACATCAATAAAACGGCGCTGCCACGCCCAGCCGCACAGGCCGCCGCCAGCGCCGCCAACATTGGCGTTCCACGTAACGCCAGTTCGCTGACCACCAGAATTTTTGCCAGTAGCACAAAAATAAGCGCCAGCCCGCCATGGGTTCCCAGACGACTATCGCGCATAATCTCCAGCATTCGCTCACGGCGGCGCGCGGAAAAAATGCCATCGCAGGTATCGGCCAGCCCATCCAGGTGAAAACCACCGGTCAGCAGCGCCAGCGCCAGAATACAGAACAACGCCGCTAGCGGAATACCGCACCAGGATTGCAGGAGGATGAAAATCAGGCCGCTTACGCCCCCCAGAATCAACCCGATAAAGGGAAACATCACGATCCCACGCGAATACTGCTCGAAATCCAGTCCCTGCGACCAGCGTGATGGCACGGGCAAGCGGCTAATAAAAGCGAGCATGGCCCAAAACAGCTTACTCATTTAATTTTGACTCCAATACCTGAGACCACCAGCCAGACCTCATCCGCCGCTGCCGCCAGTCGTTGGTTGACCCGACCGGCAATATCACGAAAATGGCGCGCCAAACGATTTTCCGGGACGATCCCCATTCCCACCTCATTTGTCACCAGTACCACTTTCGCCGGGCAGCGCTGGCAGGCTGCAATTAAAATCTGAATTTCATCGTCAATGGCGCGCTCCATCGCCGCGTAATCCCACTGTTCGGGATCGTTTTCTCCTCCCAGCGCAAACAGCAGATTCGTCACCATGGTGGTAATACATTCCAGTAAAATCGCGTCGTCAGGGGCAAGATCCGCGGTAATCAACGTATCAAGATGCCGCCAGCATTCTGCGGTCCGCCAGTGTGCCGGCCTGCCATCTTTATGATGCTGAATTCTCGCCGCCATCTCGTCATCAAGAATGTGCGAGGTGGCGATATACAGTACCTGCGGCGCATCGCCAATTAAGGTTTCAGCATGACGGCTTTTACCACTACGCGCCCCGCCCGTCACCAGAATCATCATACCGGCTCCTGATATTGTTGCATGATGGTATAAATTTTATCAATATCAATATGTTGCCGCATCGCTTCCGCCAGCAGATCAAATTGC
This sequence comes from Salmonella sp. 2018103, assembly GCF_026247685.1. NCBI lineage: Bacteria > Pseudomonadati > Pseudomonadota > Gammaproteobacteria > Enterobacterales > Enterobacteriaceae > Salmonella > Salmonella sp. 2018103. The sequence continues at coordinate 1,830,281 of NZ_CP111029.1, read as the reverse complement.
CGCGCTTTATGCTCCGCATAACAAAAAGTCGTTTCCCACGGCGCAAGCCCTTTTCGTGCCCGTAACCCATTGACCACCGCACGGGTAAACGCATCGCTGTCAAACAGGCCGTGAAGGTAAGTGCCAAACGCCAGTCCGTCGGCGGTGACCGCACCATCCGCCACAGAGCATCCATTTTTCTGTAACGTCATGGCCGTACAGCATCCTTCCTGCAGCACCGTTTCCCCCATGTGAATTTCATAACCGCGTACCGGTAGCCCCGCTGCGGCAGCCAGCCAGCCGGGCAGCTCGTCTGACATTGTCGCGTTAACCTGCGTCGTGGTTTTATCCTGTGCAAAGCGAGTGATCGTATTAAGCAGCCCCAGGCCCGGCTGCGTACCCAGCCCCGACTCCACCTCATCCACAATGGTGTCGCCCAGCATCTGGTAGCCGCCGCAAATTCCCATCACCGGCACGCCCTGCCGATGTGTCTGCAATACCGCATCCGCCATCCCGCTTTCGCGCAGCCAGGCGAGGTCGCTCAGCGTATTCTTACTGCCCGGCAGGATCACCAGATCAACGTCAGTCAATGCTTCCGGGCGGCGAATATAGCGTATGCGCACATCCGGCTGCGCCGCCAGAGCGTTAAAATCCGTAAAGTTAGAAATATGTGGCAGTTGCACAATGGCAATAGTGATATCACGGGGGGCGTTACCGCGATATTTATCGTTTTGCAGCGCGACGCCATCCTCATCTTCCAGATCCACATCCAGCCACGGCATCACGCCCAGGACCGGGACGCCGGTAAGCGATTCGATTTGTTCGATACCGGAATAGAGTAGTGCCACGTCGCCGCGGAATTTGTTGATAATGACGCCCTTTACTCTGTCACGCTCCTGTTTATGCAACAGCGCCAGCGTGCCATAAATAGCGGCGAATACGCCGCCCCGGTCGATATCCGCCACCAGAATAACCGGACACTGGGCCATTTCCGCCATTCCCATATTGACGATATCACGATCGCGCAGATTGATTTCCGCCGGGCTTCCAGCGCCTTCCAGCACAATAACGTCATATTCCTGCGCCAGGCTGTTATAGACCGCAAGGATTTGCTCACGCAAACGCGGTTTATAGTCATGGTAACTAACCGCATCCATATTGGTCGCCACTTTCCCCATCAGCACGACCTGCGCCTGGCGATCGCTGGTCGGTTTGAGCAGCACCGGATTCATACGCACATCTGGCGTGATCCCCGCGGCTTCCGCCTGAAAAATCTGCGCCCGCCCCATCTCTTTGCCATCCGGCGTAATACCAGAATTAAGCGCCATATTTTGCGATTTAAACGGCGCGGTACGCAGACCATCCTGATAAAAAATGCGGCATAAACCCGCCGCCAGCACACTTTTGCCGACGTCGGATGCCGTCCCCTGCAACATAACTGCCTGTGTCATGACGCCTCCCTGAATGCGCACTTTTGCATTCGATGAAAAAACTCCGTTTCTGTTTTACACAGCGGCAGTCCCAGTTGAGTATGAAGTTTGACCAGCCAGGGCTGGGTTAGCCCCGCTTGTTCCATCGCTTCCGTACACGCGAAAACCTCGCCAGGCGCGCCATGCGTCAGGACCTGGCCCTGACGTAACACGTATACGGCATCGCTAATTTCATAAATAAGATCGATATCATGGCTGGAGATAATGACATGATTGCCCTGCGCCACAATCCGCCTGATGATAGCAAGCATCTGAGTGCGCCCTGCGGGATCGAGACCAGCAGTGGGTTCATCCAGCAATAGATAGCGCGCCTGTAGCACCAGCGCTCCGGCGATAGCCACACGTTTTTTTTGCCCATGACTCAAACACTGAATGGGCTGATGGCGAAAATGTTGGGCGTCAACCAGCGTTAGCGCCTCGTCGACGCGGCGCGTGATTTCCGCTTCCGGCACCCCCAAATTACGTAAACTAAACGCAATATCGCTATCGATATCAGTATAAAAAATCTGCTGTTCAGGGTCCTGAAAAACCGTCGCAACTTGCTGGCGCAGCGCCAGTAGTCCGCGCTTGCTGTAATCCAGCGGTTTTCCCTGCCACAACACGGCCCCTTTTTGCGGACGCAACAGGCCGCTCAGGTTCATAAAAAGCGTAGACTTCCCACAGCCGTTCGCACCCACCAAACCGGTAACAGGCGAAAGCGAAAAATCCAGATTTAACCCTTTAAGTACCGGCTCATCCTGATAACGAAACCACAGGTCTGAAGTGGCAAGCATAATAGTCCTTACAGGTGAAAATCACCCTGATACAGTTTGATATCCAGCGTGGTGGTCATTTGCTGATAACGCATTAACACCCGCGTAAACAGGAGTCCAGTCAGCATTGCCAGAGATCGATAGCCGTTCGGCAGGCTGCAATAACCAAAACGCAGCGTTTGCGCGCGACGAATTGCCGCCGCCTCATCCAGAAGAATAAAGAGAAAGCGCCACGTTAACAGGATTTGCTCAGTAAGCAGGCGTGGAATATGCGCGCGCTTAAGCAAGCTAATTAACTGCGGAAACGGTAGGTTCATCACCAGCCACAACGTCGCGGACAGCGCCGTCAGGCTACGCCAGAACGTTTCATTCGCCGTAACCACGCCCGCACGGGTAATCCCGATCCAGTATGGCCCGACAGAGATGCCAGCCAGCAGCATTTGCGGCTCGCGGCTGATGCTGAAGATAATCGTTATCACGCCGACCAACAAAAATCCAAAAGGTATCGCCATCCATCGACACCAGCGCCAGAGGGATATGCGCAATAGCCAACAGCTCAATCCGGCAATGATCAGCAGCTCAATGCCCTGCCCTACAGGCGGCAGAGCAAACGCCAGTATCATCATCGCCAGCCACAGCAAAAACTTGCGCTGCGGCGCAACGTGTGCCCAGCGGCTTTGATAGCTGAGTCGATCAAGCCCGGTCATCACGGCGTTGTTTACCTTTGCAATACCCCAGGATATAAAAAATCACCGCCGCGCCAAGAGAGCCCTGAAGGGTAAACAGCAGGCTTTCAATTTCACCGCTGGCGGGTTCATATAACGGCTGAAACCAGGGTTTATACTGCGGCGCAATAGCCTGAATCTGGCTTTCCGCTTCGCCGTCTGAACCGCCATATTCACCGCCATGATTAATAAAAAACGGCAGAATCACCAGCGCCACCACCATCGCTAACAACATCAACGTTTTTTTCATTTTAATGTCCTTGTACGGTAATCACTTGCCGTTTGGTTAACTGATCATAAATCATGACGGTTAATAAACCTTCGGCAATGGCGACAGGAATCTGTGTGAGGCAGAAAATCCCCATAAACTTCACAACAGACCCTGTCGCTCCGGCATGGGGATCGGGAAACGCAACGCCAAGCTGGACTGAAGTCACAAAATAGGTCGCCAAATCCGCCAGCATCGCGCACAGAAAAACGGCGACATCGCGGCGCAGTCCGGCACGGCAGGCCATTTTCCACACCAGATAACCGACAACCGGGCCAATCACCGCCATCGACATTCCATTTGCGCCAAGCGTCGTCAGGCCGCCGTGCGCCAGCAATAGCGCCTGAAACAACAGCACAACCGCGCCGAGAATCGCCACCACCCCGGGCCCGAACAAAATAACCGCCAGACCAACGCCGGTCGGATGTGAACAACTCCCCGTTACCGACGGAATTTTGAGCGCGGACAGGACAAAAATAAACGCGCCGCACAGCGCCAGCAGTACCTTCTGATGATTATCCTCCTGCACAATACGCCGTAAGCGCACCAGCCCATACCACAAGCAGGGTAAAAACAGTAACCACCAGGCCAGCGCCCACACTGGCGGTAAAAAACCCTCCATGATATGCATCGCAAACGCCTGTTGCGGGACAACCATCAGCAATAGCGCTGCAGCCAGTCCACTGAAAGACAACTGTCTAAGCTGCTGTTCAAGTTTCATTCTGCATACTCCCACTGTTTATTGACCAGAATGGTCGAAAAATAGGGCAACGGTCGATCATCGTTGACCTCGTGGAGATGGCGCCAGCACTGCTCGCCGGGCAGCGTGGCCTCGGACATCATTAAGGCGCATTCCAGCAGGCCAGCCTGCGCCAGCAACGCTTTAATACGGGCGAATCGGCCATACACTTTCATCAACACCAGGCTATCATGCTGTTGTAGCGCCTGGGCTATTTCCGCTTCCGGCGCGGTACAAGAAATAACCGCCAGCGATTGCCGTTCTATGGCGAGCGGCATTTTCGCGCGGGCGGCTATCGCGGCGAAGGACGTGACGCCGGGGACAATCTCCAGCCACTCCGGGCAGCCGATTCGCTGGAGTAAAAAAATCCAGGTACTGAATAGCATCGCATCGCCCAGGGTAATAAAACCGACCTGTTTACCCGCTTCCACCTCTGCGGTAAGCGCGGCGGCAACCTCGTTCCAGACCGCTTCTTTCTCGGCGCCGTCAGCGCTCATAGGGAAATGGCAACAACGTACTTCCGTCTGCTCGCCGAGATAGTCGCGCACAATCGACAGCGCCAGACTATCGCCCCCCTTACGACCGGCGGGCGCATACAGAATGTCCAGCGAGCCAAGAATCCGCGCTGCGCGGACGGTTATCAGGTCGGGCGCGCCTGGCCCGGTACTTAATGCGTATAATTTACCGTTCATGCCGCCTCCTCTACCGCCAGGTTCAGCGCCTGGTGCAAATGCGCGACAAACATCGCCCGGATAGCCGGGTTTTCTCCCAGCCCGCTCAGCCACGGCGTCGCCGGAATGCCCGCCGCGTTAAAGCGCATTTTCCATGAGTCGCCGTCGTCTGAAGCCATATCATTAATGGCGTGATCGCCCGCCACCAGCATTAATGGCATCAAATGTACGCCGGTGACGCCTTCGTCACGCAGGCTGTCGATCAGGATGTCGACCTCCGGGTAGCTTTCTACGGCGCCGACGCGCGCCGGAAAGCGCTGCGCGGTCATCATATGATCGAGACAGGCATAAGCTGCGAATGCATGATGGCTGGCGCCGTGGCCCATAAAAACGACTTTCTCCGTTTGTCTGAGCGATGGCATCTGTTGTCGCAACGCCTGCATTAGCTGCACATAATCGTTATGGCTGCTCAGCAGCGGCACGCCCAGCGTCAGGCGAGTGAATAACGGACGCAAGAGTTGTACTTCACGGACAATTTTTTCATATTCGTCGCCGTTAATAATGTGCAACGACTGAATCGCCACGTCCTGATATCCCTGTGCGGCAAGCTTTTGCAAAGCCTGTAATGGCGTATCGATGTCGATACCGTCACGCTGGCGAAGCTTGCGAATGATCATTCCGGAAGTGAAGGCGCGAAACAGGTCGCGATCGGGACAGGACGCCGCCAGATCACGTTCGCACGCCACAATGTTTTTTTCACAGGTGTCGTGATAGCTGGTGCCAAAACTGACCACCAGAAGCGCTTTTTTCATTTTTACTCCTTAGCTGCGGCCAGCCAGCGCGATAAACGCTGCGCAAAGGCGGCCTGGCTTTCCAGTAACTCATCACCCGTCACAAGCGGCGTCGGGCGCGCAATAACGATGCAGGGAATGCCCGCATCCAGACAGGGCTGAACTTTTTCCTGATATCCCCCCTCCGCGCCGGACGCTTTGGTAATGACCACGTCGGCCCGGCACTGGTGGTAAAACGCGGCGTTAAAATCAGCGCTGAACGGCCCACACAGTGCGAAAATTTCTCCAACGCCGAACCCCAGTTCGCTGCAGCGTTGAATCACCTCCGCCACGGGCAGTACGCGCGCCAGCAACGTTTTTTCCGCCAGTCCGGCACGCCAGACGGCCAGATCTTTACTGCCGGTCGTCAGTAACACGCGCGGACCAAAACGCCTCGCTATCTCGCAGGCATCGGCAATACTGCGCGCCGTATAGAGAAGCGGATGCGTCAGATTGCTAAGCTGCTCCGGACGCTGATAACGACTTAACAACACGCCTGCCGTTTCACAGGCGCGAAGGAGGTTATGGCTGACCATTTCTGCATAAGGATGCGACGCATCTATTACCCAGCGAGTACGGTTTTCTTTTAGCCAGGCGACCATCTGCCCGTACTCCAGACGACCACAGCGCACCTGTCCTTTAATGTCGCCAGCCAGCGCTTTTCCGGCTGGCGTCGCCACGGATAAGGTATATGCGACGTTCGCCGCATCCAGTTGTCGGCATAACGCGCGCGCATCGCTGGTGCCGCCCACCACCAGCACTTCCCCCTCATTCACAGCGTGTAACCTCGCGGCGTTATCATCAGCCCATCCTGAACATAGGTCGTTTTATTACCGACGATGACCAGACTGGTCATATCTACCGGTTCAAAATCCATATCGCCGAGCGTAGTCAGCCATTTTTCCTCTTTCTTACGTCCGGCGGATTTCACCACGCCAACCGGCGTTTGCGCGCTTTTACTGGCGGCAAGCAGGTCAAACGCGCGCGCCAGATGCCCTTCGCGCCCGCGGCTGCGCGGGTTGTAAAAACAGATAACAAAGTCTGCCTCTCCGGCGGCAACGATGCGCTTTTCAATTACCGGCCACGGGGTCAGCAGGTCGCTGAGGCTGATATGGCAGAAGTCATGCATCAGCGGCGCGCCCAGTAAAGAGGCGGCGGCGATGCTCGCGGTCATGCCAGGAATGAGCCGCACCTCGACGTCCAGTTTTTGCTTGCCGACCAGTTCCAGCACCAGACCCGCCATGCCGTAAATTCCCGCATCCCCGCTGCTGATGAGCGCGACGTTATGCCCGGCCTGCGCCAGTTCAATAGCCGCCTGGCAGCGTTCAATTTCCTTACACATGCCGGTCTTGATCACCTGTTTATCGCCGGTAAATGCTTTAACCAGATGGGTATAGGTTTTGTAGCCCACGACGATTTCCGCCGCCTGAAGCGCCTCAATCGCCTCCATCGTCATCATTGCCTGCGAACCGGGGCCAATACCAATTACGCTCAACATCAGTGTGCAACTCCTAAAGTAATAGTGACGCCCTGTTCTCGCAGGGTCTCGCCTAACAATTGTCCCTGGCTTAATAACCACGCAGCCGGGCCGGATACGCTGCCAACGCCCACCGTTTTTCTGACGAAGCCAGAACCGGGAAAATGGTGTTCGAATTCGCGCAACGCTTCGGCGGTAAAGGTTTTAAAAGGCACGCGGCAGCAGGAGGCGAGCTGAATAAGCCCCGGCTCCCCTTTTTTGAGCGTGACGCTGCCAATCGCTTTTAACGCCAGCGGATCGAGTTTCTGCGCTTCAAGCTGGCGCGCCAGTAATGTCGCTAACAGGGGAAATGGCGTATTGCGGCGACAGCCAATTCCCGCCACCACACGCTGGGGCACCAGTTTCCAGTGCAGTACGGGAAGCTCAGGGAGGTCATTACGCAAAGAGACGCAGATAAGCGCATCCAGCTCAGGCAACCGCTGCAAATCATCAACAGGGATAAAACCGCGAATATCGCACTGGCCGATCTCTTCCGTTAGTTCGGCATCCCACCATAACCCCACCCGTTGATGACTGACCAACATCTGGTTAACGGTTTTTACCGCCGTGTGAAGATCGGTCATACGGGCGTTAAGCTGGAAAGCTAAGGTGTCCAACGCGGACATCTCATTGACATCCGTTGCCGTGGTAATCACCGGATCGGCGCCTAACATTCCTGCCAGGTAGCGCGTCAAGGCATTGGCCCCGCCCGCATGACCGGAAAGCAGGCTAATGACATGCTGACCACGTTCATCAATGACGACCACCGCCGGATCGCTGAACTTGTCGTTCACTAACGGCGCCAGGACACGAACGGCAATGCCGGTCGCGCCGATAAAAATAAGCGCGGTATAAGTGGTAAAAGCCTGCCGGGCGGTATTAGCGAATCCGCCATCGAAGGGAATAAATCCCTCTTCCCGCAGTTTTTCACTGGTAAAGCAGGTTAACGGCAGCATCGCGGCGAGTCTCTTTGCCAGCGCCACGCCGCCGGGCGTCAGGCAAAACAACGCAATGGATTCAGGCTTTACGGTATTCATGGCTAAAGTCCGCTGCATAAAGTCTTGAGTAGTGATACTCCTTACCCAGAAAATTCCCGACCAGGATTAGCGCCGTCTTACGGATGCCAGCATCACGTACTTTGTCGCTAATATCCGCTAATGTGCCGCGAACGGTATGACTTTCCGGCCAGGTAGCCTTATAGATCACTGCGACAGGCGTAGTTGCCGGATAACCGCCGGCAATGAGACGTTCCGCCACCCGATGAATACGCTGAACGGAAAGATAAATCGCCATCGACGTCTGGTGACTGGCGAACGCCTCCAGTTGTTCGCGCGCCGGTACTGGCGTGCGCCCTTCCAGACGGGTAATAATGAGACTCTGCGATACCTCCGGTACGGTATATTCCACACCCAGCTCCGCCGCAGCGCCGAGAAACGCGCTGACGCCAGGCACTACCTGCCAGTCGATACCACGGCGGGTTAACTCTTCGCCTTGCTCACGCACGGAGCCGTACAGCGAGACATCGCCCGTTTGCAACCGCACCACCGTTTTTCCCGCTTTCACGCCCGCGGCCATCAGCTCGATAATCTGCTCAAGATGCAGTTCGGCGCTGTCGTAGCGTTCTGCCTGCGCGGGGCAGTAATCCAGCAGTTCGGTATTGATCAGCGAACCGGCATAGATAACTACCTGCGCCTGTTGCAGCAGGCGGTAGCCTTTAAGCGTGATCAGCTCGCGATCGCCCGGCCCGGCGCCGACGAACCATACACAGCGTGGATCAAATGTCTCTGACATGGTTTTCTTCCTTCTGACAGGCGATAACAAAAACAGGATTGTTCGGTTTGAAATAGTGTCCCGCCCCCAGCGGCGTTAACGATGAAAGCTGAAGCTGTACACAGTTCATTCGACATGCGCCGATGTGCGCAAGATGCGCCAGCGCGCTATGAAGGTTTTCCTGCAAGATAAAGGTCATCACCAGACGGCCACCGGGATGCAGATGGCCCATCGCCCAGTCAATCAGCGCCGTCAGATGACCGCCGCTGCCGCCCATAAACACCGCATCGGCTTTCCCGGTTATGGTCATTGGCGCTTCGCCGGGGAGAATATCGATATTGCCGCAGGCAAAGCGCTGACGATTCTCATCAAGCAGCCGTAGCGCGGCAGGATTACGCTCGATAGCCGTCACCTGCAAAGAAGGAAATTGCAGCGCCGCTTCAATTGAGACGCTTCCCGTTCCCGCCCCGACGTCAATCAGGTGACTGGCGCGGTGGAGCTCAAGTTTCGACAGCGCCAGCGCCCGTACCGCCTCTTTGGTCATCGGTACGTTCTCGCCGCGCAGAAAAAGCTCATCTTTCATCCAGGATCACCACTGCATTCATTTCATAGTCGGCGTTGATCGCACTGACGGGTAGCCAGTGGATCCGCTCATTTTCCATCGCCAGATTTTCACCAATCACCATTAAGCGATGCCCTTTGCCCCGCGCGACCAGTTCCCGCGCGATTTCTCGCGGCCCGCAGCGGGCATCCGTGACCATCGCCACTTTGCGATGGTTCGCTAACTGATCGAAGCTGACGCAACGACCGTGGCTACTGGTCAACCACATGTCATTCATATCAATTCCAGCCTGTGCGCACAGATACTGTACGGCGCTGATGCCAGGGATAATGCGAACCTGTTCGATACCAAAATGCGCCACCAGGCGTGTACCGATGCCATAAAACAGCGGATCGCCGGAGGCCAGCACCACGATCCCTTTATCCCAACGGGCGGCAATCCAGGACAACAACGCGCCAATATCCGCGCCCAGCGTAAATCGTTCGCCGCCAAACGTCGGAAACTGCGCCAAATGGCGTTTACCGCCTGCCAGCGCATCGGCATGGTTTATCGCTTCCAGCGCCGCAGGGGTCATCAAATGCCGTCCGGCGGGCCCCATTCCCACGACCGTTAGCATTGCAGCTCCTTAGCAATCTCGTCGACGGGACGATTACTGCCGAGAATATGGTTATCAAAAGAAAACAGGATGGCGTCGCAGACAGGCTGCGTTTTGGTAAAACGCAGCATCTGCATGACTCGCAAACAAATACGCCTGGCAAGATGGTTATAGATATGCCCGAAGCCATATGCTTCAATGTGCTCCATTGCCGCTTCGGTGGTATCGCAATCGCTGACCAGGGTGAGTAACTCCAGCGGCGCGCCCAGTAAAGCTAAATGCGCGACCAGCGTTTCCATGCGCGCATCGGCAATATGGCTGTGGGTATGAAAGATCCCGGCGGCGATTTTGATCAATTTTCCAGGATGACCCACCAGCACTATCTGGCAAAATCCCAGCCGTACCGCCTCTTCAATCATGTAGCCGACAAAATTGCTCATGGTGACGACCGTCTGTGTGTCGACGCCCATTTGTTCGCGAACAAACCGTTCGCCGTGGTTGCCCGGCACGAGTATCACCCGCGTTAATCCTGACGCCCGTTTGATCTCCAGTTCCAGCGATAGCGAGCGTTTCCAGCTTTCTTCCGACATCGGCGTCACAATGCCGGTAGTGCCAATAATGGAAATGCCGCCAAGAATGCCAAGCCGCGAGTTATATGTTTTTTGCGCCCGCGCTTCGCCTTCCGGGGCAAAAATCTCCACATCGGCCCCACGCGCCGGGCCTATCGCTTCGCGCACCGCTGACTCAATGGTATGGCGCGGCGTACGATTGATGGCGGCGCTCCCGAGCGGCAGTCCAATCCCTTTACGCGTTACCGTACCAATGCCATCACCGCCAGTGAGCGTAATCTCACCGCTGTCGTTGAGCGTAACACGGGCAAAAATCAGCATCCCGTGCGTGGCATCCACGTCATCGCCGCCATCTTTACGAATTGCGGCTATCGCCTGCTGGCCTTCAATGTGCGGCGACTCCACGTTCAGGCATAGCGTGACGCCCGACGGCGTGACGATGGAGACCTGATGAATCAGATGTTGACGCAATACCATCAGCGCGGCGACTTTTGCCGCCGCCGTCGCGCAGGAACCGGTGGTATATCCTTTACGTAACGCTTTACCGTGGTGCCAGACCGGCGCGTCAAAAGAAAGCTCGCTCATCAGGCCTCCCGGAGGTGATAGAGCAGCGCATTGACGATAGCGGCAGCCACGTTACTGCCGCCTTTACGCCCTAACGCGGCAACCGCGGGGAAATGGCTATGGGTGAGTGCCTCTTTGGACTCCGCCGCGCCGACAAAGCCCACCGGTACGCCCACCACGCCGCTCACCGTCACGTTATGTTCAAGCAAACGGAACAGGGCCGTCGGCGCATTACCGAAAACAAAGAGCTTGTTTTTCTCCTCCTCGGCGATAGCGATATCGACGGCGGCCATTGAACGGGTAATCCCCTGCGTTTTTGCGGCGCGCACCACGCGCGGATCGCTGATATAACAGCGACACTCGCTACCAAACGTCGCCAGTAATCTTTTATTAATGCCGGACAGCGCCATCGTGGTATCGGTATAAATAATGCATGGTTGACGTAGCGCATCACAAAGCTGCTCCAGCGCATCGGCAGAGAACCACAAAATGTCCAGCCAGTCGAAATCGGCGGTGGTATGAATAACCCGCTTGATAATGGCCTCATGGAGCGGACTGGCGAAACGGTAATCAGGACGCGTTTCGCGAATAATGTCGCTAATAATGGTGAAACTGTTGGCCTCAATGGTTTGGGGCTGCTGGATATAATGCATACTGTCGTCCTCAGGCCACACCAGATAACCCGCACCGCGCCGCAATAAACAGCGCCAGCGCCAGGGTTGAAGCGACCCACATCAATCGAATCGTTCGAGAAATATCGTCCACGGAAATATCGCGCTGCGCGTCGCCGATCCAGGGCTTGTCCACACGCTCGCCAAAGTAGTTATTTGGGCCGCCGAGCTGGATTCCTAAGGCGCCGGCCACACACGCTTCCGACCAGGCGCAATTTGGGCTACTGTGGTTATAACGGTCACGCCAGCCAATACGCAGCGCCCGCCAACCACTCAGGCGACACAGTCCTGCCGCAATGCCCAGCAACAGCCAGCTCAGGCGGGCGGGAAGATAGTTCGCTACGTCGTCCATACGGGCGCTGACCATACCAATCGCCCGGTATTTTTCATGTTTGTAGCCCACCATTGAATCCAGGGTATTGACGGCTTTGTAGGCCATCGCCAGCGGCGCGCCGCCGAGAAAGAGGAAAAAGAGCGGCGCGATAATGCCGTCAACGGTATTTTCTGCAACCGTTTCCACCACGGCGCGATTGATCTGCGCTGGCTGAAGTTGCGACGTATCGCGCCCGACGATCCAGGAGAGTTTTATTCGGCTTTCCACAAGGTCGTTCTCCCGCAACGGTCGCTCAACCTCCTGCGCGGCGCGGGCCAGAGAGCGTCCGGCCAGCGTGGTAAAGATCATCCAGACTTCGACGCTCCAGCCAAACCAGGGGTGAATCCGCTGCGCCAGCGCCAGTACGCCCCATGCCACGCCCCAGGTCGCCCCGACAACCACAACCCACATTACGCCGCCGCCAATCCGCAGCGCTTTATCGCCGGGACAATAGCGACGCACAATACGCTGCACAAACGTGATTAAACGGCCTATCCAGCGTACCGGATGGGGCCAGTGTTGAGGGTCGCCGATGATAAAATCCAGCACCCAGGCGACACACCAGGCAAGGATCGTCATAATATGCGCCTCGCCGCCGCCAGCCAGTGCTGCAACATTTCCGGACGCTGGGCGAAATGGACGTGCAGATAGCTGGCAAACGTGTTGCCTGTCTGCCAGCCGCCGGTCCATTCCTGTAACACGCGACCATCGCGAACCTTACGACAGGCCATAACGGCGGGTGTTTCGGGGATAAAATCTGAGTAGTGAAATTCATGGCCGCGCACTATCTCACCAGGCACCGCCAATAGCGTTGGCTGCATAGCCTGCGCCTCACAGTAACCAAAGCGGGTAAGTCGCTTACCCATTTTGCTGTGACCGGGGATAATATTCGCCATCTGATGAATTTCCCCGCCGCTATCCTCCAGAGTGCTCCCCAAATACATCAGACCGCCACACTCCGCGTAAATCGCCACGCCGCGCTGATGCGCCGCCCGCAAATGTTTTAACATCGCCGTATTTGCCGCCAGCTCTGCGGCGTATAATTCGGGATATCCACCGCCCAGCCAGATCATCTGACAATCAGGCAATACGCGGTCATGCAGTGGGCTAAAACGCACAATGTTAACGCCGGCACGCTCCAGCAAATCGATGTTATCGGGGTAATAAAAGTTAAAGGCTTCATCATCCGCCAGAGCAAGCGTCAGCCCTGCCCCCGCTGTGTTATCGGGGCGTTCAGGCCACATTCCCGCCGGAAGCGCTGATAACACGCTCAGCGAGAGTAACGCATCCACATCCACTGTTTGTTCCAGCGTGGCGGCAAAATCATGCCATGATTGCTGATTGACGAGGGATTCTCTGGCGGTAATCAACCCCAGGTGGCGTTCAGGTAATGCGACGCCGTCGCAAGGAGGGACATACCCCAGTACCGGCAGTGAGCAATAATGTTCAATGGCATTTTTGAGGAGCTGATAGTGGGCGTCGCTAGTGACGCGATTCACAATCACGCCCGCGAGGTTGAGGGTCGGGTCGAAGTGCTGAAATCCCATAACGGTAGCCGCAAGCGACGTTGAAACAGCCTTGCCGTCCACCAGTAGGATGACCGGGCAACCAAGCTGTTTCGCCATTGCGGCTGTGCTGCAATAATTGGGGTCGACGCCATAGCCGTCATACAGCCCCATGACCCCTTCAATGACGGCGATATCCGCCTGCCGCATTTGTTCGCAAAATAAGGCGTTGAGAACAGGAGGAGGAAGCATGAAACTGTCAAGATTACGGGACGCCACGCCACAGATAGCGGTATGCCAGCCGGTATCAAGGTAATCTGGCCCAACTTTAAACGGCTGTACGCGCAGCGCGCGTTTTTGCAGCAGCCTCAACAAACCAAGCGTCACCGTGGTTTTGCCGCAACCGCTTCCTGTGCCTGCAAGAATAAATGCGTGATGCCTTGCCGCCATTACCCTGATCCTGTTCAGGGTGGTAGGGGTATACAGGTACGCGCATGTTCAGTCTTTCGACTGTACGCGTCTTCGCAACCCACTTCCCACCGAAGTTGTTGGTTATCACCGACAGGCAGGTCTTCTGGCTTAGCGTCCTCCTCGCCCGTCCTTCCCAATCTTGCGATCAGTGGTCTTTACGGGGTCGTCAGCATCACAGCAGCGGGGGCTGCGGGGGATTTTCACCCCCTTCCCTACCACAAATGTGGCAAACCTGTTGGTTTACGTTATGGCTGTACGGCACACCCATAACGGCAATTAATAATGTGCTACGTTTTACATTTCTGTGAGCAATAACCTGAGCGGTTGCTCATCTGACGTTAATCTACTCATCCTTACCGGTATATTGACGATAAAACGTATCGACAAAGCGTAATAAAACTTATCTTTCCTGACACTGTACTTCATCACAAAAATAAAAACTGGTGCAGTTTATGCCCTAAATTTTATTATTTTGTTGCGCTATGACAATTTATTGTTACACCAGATAAATTTTCTTTCTGAAATGATTAAGATACAAAACACTATCAAAAATCGGCAATAGCAAAATATTGCTATTCATAACGATGGAGGATGAGAATTCTCATTTATCTGCTGGCGATAAGCCTGCGGCGTAACCTGATAGGTCTGGCGGAAGACTTTACAAAAATAGCTGGTTTGCGAAAAGCCTAAATTACGCGCAATACTGGCAATACTCCAGTCACTATGGCAAAGCAATTCTCTGGCGCTAACCATTCTCTGGCGGTTCACCCACGCATTAAATCCGATTCCCTGATATTTCTTGAATAGCTTACTGAAGTAATAGGGGCTGAGATAGACATGTGAGGCGACATCCTCAAGACGAAGATCGTCGGACAAATGCGCATCAATATAGCGAAGCGCTTTTTTCATTTTACTGTCATGCGGAGTGGGACCACGAGCGGCTTTATTTGCCTCCGATTGCTGCGGATTGTCTTTGATAACCACGAAATTGAGCTGTTTTTTCAGGCAATTCTCAACAATCAGTTTAAGGAGATCGGCAGAAGCGATAACGCGTGAATAGTCCATCTCTGGCACATTCCGAAATTCATTCAAGAGCTCAGGGTCAGCCTGCCAGCGATCGTCGACATTAAGAATGTTTACCAGCTCCACGTCATTACTTAAACGAACCTGCCCGCATAAAACAAAGCCAACTAAATGCCCTGCGATTACCAGCGGAATAGAAAAATCCGTTAGACCGGCATGACAACGATAAATACAGGGTTGATCGGACTTCGATGCCTCCAGTCCCCCGCAGCGATCGCTCATACGACAACGTGTACTATGCTGGGGATGCTGCCGCATCAACTGACAAAACGGCGTGAAATTGAATAGCTCAGATATTTCATCACCATGAATATTGACAACCACAACCGCCAGACCGGTGGCTTGTGCAAAATCCTGTGCGATTTTATTAATGAGTTCTGAGTTCAGAGCGCTCGCAGAAATCATGATAAAACCCCTCAGTTAATTTATTGTTATAAACAAAACACATTATTTACATTCACTTTTTATTAGCATTATCCTGGCCCTGATAAAAAGTACAATGACAATATCAAAAGTCTCCCATTGCTGGGAGACGTTTTGATCAGTTCGTGAAAGCAGATCACGAAATTATCTCACCTGTTTTTACGATACATCATTGCTGTGAATCTGGTTCGCATTTTCTTACAGTTCACAGCGGTTACAAGGTAAATTCTTACCAATAAAATAGCGATATATGGCTGCTCCGGCACAGGCGCCGATAACAGGCGCGACAATCGGCACGATAAAATAAGGGATCTCTCGCCCACCGCTCATCGCCATGTTCCCCCACCCCGCTAACCATGTGAACAGTTTGGGACCGAAATCACGCGCCGGGTTCATTGCAAAACCGGTAAGGGGTCCAGTAGACGCGCCGATAACGGCAACCAATATCCCAATAAGCAAAGGCGCAAGCGGCCCTTTAGGAATGCCATTGCCATCATCCGTCAATGCCATGATCATGCCCATCAGAATCGACGTAATGACCACTTCCACCAACGCAGCCTGCCATACATTTAGCGCTGCGGCCGGATAGGTACTGAAAATGCTGGCTAATTGCAAACTTTCGACGCTACCGCGCACCATATGATGCGCAGTCTCAAATTCAGTAAAAAGGCTACTATAAAGCACATACGCCAGCAGAGCGCCGCCAAAAGCGCCGGCAAACTGGGCAATAATATAAGGCAATACTTTCTGTTTGGGAAAGCAGGCAAACAGCCACAGCGCAATCGTCACCGCAGGGTTAAGATGTCCGCCGGAGATTCCGGCCGTAAGGTAAACGGCCAGTGAAATTCCAAGCCCCCAAATAATGCAAATCTCCCATAATCCGAGGCTGGCGCCTGCGACTTTGAGCGCACTCAAACAACCGATACCAAAAAACAAAAAGAGTCCGGTGCCTAAAAATTCCGCACCACATTGCGCCTTTAGAGAATCATTCATGTGACACCTTCTGAGCAAAGTTCGTGTCCTGGCCAGCGCAAGTTTCGGCTGGCAGTAGAGTACAGCTAACCTCACTATAAAAAGTGCCGCCTGTAAATTGTTGGCAACCTGCGGACCTGTCTCCCGGAAAAATCGTGTTGCGATAGCAAAATTTTGCTTTTCCGATATTTTTATCAGCCCATCACACGGGAAATTTGAGCTATAAAATACGCCTGTGGAAATAATAAAATATTGCACAAGCCAACTTATCAATTTCGAATAAGCATCACATTTTGCGTCTTTCGCCATATCAAATAAAAATACCCTCGTCACTAACAAAAATGTAAAAATGAAATAATAAAAACAAAATAATCATATAGACAATAATAAATTAAATGTAATTTATCAATAAGTTATAAAAATAAAAGGCAATTTAATCATATTGCTTTCCCATTATTTTCTGATGTTCAATAGCAAGTCAGCCATTCTTTTTCCTCGCATCTTCTTATAGTCCCCACTATCGGAACACTCCATGCGAGGTCTTTATGCAACAAGAAGCACTAGGAATGGTAGAAACCAAAGGCTTAACCGCAGCCATAGAGGCCGCTGATGCAATGGTTAAGTCAGCCAATGTGATGTTAGTGGGCTATGAAAAGATTGGCTCCGGGCTGGTAACCGTCATCGTGCGCGGCGATGTTGGCGCGGTCAAAGCGGCCACCGATGCAGGTGCCGCAGCCGCACGCAACGTGGGTGAAGTGAAAGCCGTACACGTCATCCCACGCCCTCACACCGATGTAGAAAAAATCTTACCGAAGGGAATTAGCCAATGAGCAGCAATGAGCTGGTGGAACAGATCATGGCGCAGGTGATTGCCCGTGTGGCAACGCCGGAACAACAGGCCATCCCTGGTCAACCCCAACCTATACGAGAGACGGCTATGGCAGAAAAAAGCTGCAGTTTAACGGAATTTGTCGGGACCGCCATTGGCGATACCCTGGGCCTGGTTATCGCCAACGTCGATACCGCCCTGCTGGACGCGATGAAACTTGAGAAGCGCTATCGTTCCATCGGCATTCTCGGCGCCCGCACCGGCGCAGGCCCGCACATTATGGCGGCGGACGAAGCGGTGAAAGCCACCAACACCGAAGTGGTCAGCATTGAGCTGCCGCGCGATACCAAAGGCGGAGCGGGCCACGGTTCGCTGATTATTTTAGGCGGTAACGATGTATCCGACGTCAAGCGCGGTATCGAAGTCGCGCTGAAAGAGCTGGACCGCACCTTCGGTGATGTTTACGGCAACGAAGCCGGGCATATCGAGCTGCAGTACACCGCTCGCGCCAGCTACGCGCTGGAAAAAGCGTTCGGCGCGCCGATTGGCCGTGCCTGCGGCGTCATTGTCGGCGCTCCGGCTTCCGTCGGCGTACTGATGGCCGATACCGCCCTGAAGTCAGCCAACGTTGAAGTCGTGGCGTACAGCTCTCCGGCGCACGGCACCAGCTTTAGTAACGAAGCCATTCTGGTGATTTCCGGCGACTCCGGCGCGGTCCGTCAGGCGGTGACCTCCGCCCGCGAAATCGGCAAAACCGTCCTTGCGACCCTCGGTTCTGAACCGAAAAACGATCGCCCGTCCTACATCTGATACCCACGAGGCTGATTCATGAGATCGAAAAGATTTGAAGCACTGGCGAAACGCCCTGTGAATCAGGACGGCTTTGTTAAGGAGTGGATCGAAGAAGGCTTTATCGCAATGGAAAGCCCGAACGACCCGAAACCGTCGATAAAAATCGTTAACGGCGCGGTGACCGAGCTGGACGGAAAACCGGTTAGCGAATTCGACCTGATCGACCACTTTATCGCCCGCTACGGCATCAACCTGAACCGCGCCGAAGAAGTGATGGCGATGGATTCGGTCAAGCTTGCCAATATGCTGTGCGATCCTAACGTCAAGCGCAGCGAAATCGTTCCGCTGACCACCGCCATGACCCCGGCGAAAATTGTTGAAGTGGTTTCGCATATGAACGTGGTTGAGATGATGATGGCGATGCAGAAAATGCGCGCCCGCCGCACTCCATCTCAGCAGGCGCACGTCACCAACGTCAAGGATAACCCGGTGCAAATTGCCGCCGATGCCGCCGAAGGCGCATGGCGCGGGTTTGACGAACAAGAAACCACGGTTGCGGTAGCACGCTACGCGCCGTTCAACGCCATCGCGCTGTTGGTCGGTTCTCAGGTTGGTCGTCCGGGTGTACTGACGCAGTGCTCCCTGGAAGAAGCCACCGAGCTTAAGCTCGGCATGCTGGGCCACACCTGCTACGCCGAAACCATCTCCGTTTACGGCACCGAGCCGGTCTTCACCGACGGTGACGATACACCATGGTCGAAGGGCTTCTTAGCCTCTTCCTACGCCTCTCGCGGCCTGAAAATGCGCTTCACCTCCGGCTCCGGATCCGAAGTGCAGATGGGCTACGCCGAAGGCAAATCCATGCTGTATCTGGAAGCGCGCTGCATCTATATCACCAAAGCGGCTGGCGTTCAGGGTCTGCAAAACGGCTCCGTAAGCTGCATCGGCGTACCGTCTGCCGTGCCGTCAGGCATTCGTGCCGTGCTGGCGGAAAACCTGATCTGCTCGTCGCTGGATCTGGAATGCGCCTCCAGTAACGACCAGACCTTCACCCACTCCGATATGCGTCGTACCGCGCGCCTGCTGATGCAGTTCCTGCCGGGTACCGACTTTATCTCCTCTGGTTATTCCGCGGTGCCGAACTACGACAACATGTTCGCCGGTTCCAACGAAGATGCGGAAGACTTTGACGACTACAACGTTATCCAGCGTGACCTGAAAGTGGACGGCGGTCTGCGCCCGGTTCGCGAAGAGGACGTTATCGCCATCCGTAACAAAGCCGCCCGCGCGCTGCAGGCCGTGTTTGCCGGAATGGGACTACCGCCGATTACCGATGAAGAAGTTGAAGCCGCGACCTATGCCCACGGTTCGAAAGATATGCCGGAGCGTAACATCGTCGAAGACATCAAGTTCGCCCAGGAAATCATCAATAAAAACCGCAACGGTCTGGAAGTCGTTAAAGCGCTGGCGCAGGGCGGGTTTACCGACGTGGCCCAGGACATGCTCAACATCCAGAAAGCCAAACTAACCGGCGACTATTTGCACACCTCCGCCATTATCGTCGGCGACGGACAAGTGCTCTCTGCGGTTAATGACGTCAATGACTATGCCGGTCCGGCAACAGGTTATCGCCTGCAGGGAGAACGCTGGGAAGAGATTAAAAACATCCCTGGCGCTCTTGATCCCAACGAGATTGATTAAGGGGTGAGAAATGGAAATTAATGAAAAATTGCTGCGCCAGATAATTGAAGACGTGCTCCGCGATATGAAGGGCAGCGATAAACCCGTCTCGTTTAATGCGCCTGCGGCATCCACAGCACCACAGACCGCTGCGCCTGCGGGCGACGGCTTTCTGACCGAAGTGGGCGAAGCGCGCCAGGGCACTCAGCAGGACGAAGTCATTATCGCCGTCGGCCCGGCATTTGGCCTGGCGCAAACCGTCAATATCGTGGGCTTACCGCATAAGAGCATTCTGCGCGAAGTCATTGCCGGTATTGAAGAAGAAGGCATCAAGGCGCGCGTGATTCGCTGCTTTAAATCTTCCGACGTGGCGTTCGTCGCCGTGGAAGGTAACCGCCTGAGTGGCTCCGGCATCTCCATCGGCATCCAGTCGAAAGGTACTACGGTTATCCACCAGCAGGGGCTACCGCCGCTCTCTAACCTGGAGCTGTTCCCGCAGGCGCCGCTGCTGACGCTGGAAACCTACCGTCAGATTGGTAAAAACGCCGCCCGCTATGCGAAACGCGAATCACCGCAGCCGGTCCCTACGCTCAATGACCAGATGGCACGCCCGAAGTACCAGGCAAAGTCGGCCATTTTGCACATTAAAGAGACCAAGTACGTCGTGACTGGCAAAAACCCGCAGGAACTGCGCGTGGCGCTTTGATAAAGGATAACTCCATGAATACCGACGCAATTGAATCGATGGTCCGGGACGTATTGAGCCGCATGAACAGCCTGCAGGGCGATGCGCCAGCAGCGGCTCCTGCGGCAGGCGGCACGTCCCGCAGCGCAAAGGTCAGCGACTACCCGCTGGCGAACAAACACCCGGAATGGGTGAAAACCGCCACCAATAAAACGCTGGACGACTTTACGCTGGAAAACGTGCTGAGCAATAAAGTCACCGCTCAGGATATGCGTATTACCCCGGAAACCCTGCGCTTACAGGCGTCTATCGCCAAAGATGCGGGCCGCGACCGGCTGGCGATGAACTTCGAACGCGCCGCCGAACTGACCGCGGTACCGGACGATCGCATTCTTGAAATCTACAACGCCCTTCGTCCGTATCGTTCAACGAAAGAAGAGCTGCTCGCTATCGCCGACGATCTCGAAAACCGTTATCAGGCAAAGATTTGCGCAGCTTTCGTTCGTGAAGCGGCAGGGCTGTACGTTGAGCGTAAAAAACTCAAAGGCGACGATTAGCTTTCTCTAAGTAATTCGAGATGCATTGAGGCGGCAAGTGAGTGACAAATTCGTCTGGAACGAATTTGAACAGCCATAGGCTGGCTTTAGTGAGGGACAGGGATGTCCCTCATAACCCCGATGAGCTTACTGTAGTAAGTGATTCGGGTGAAAGAACGCAGCCAACAAAAAGGCAGTTTGAAGTACGACGAGAAAAAGGATATACGATGCGATATATAGCTGGCATTGACATCGGTAACTCATCGACGGAAGTCGCGCTGGCGCGGCAAGATGAGACTGGCGCACTGACGATTACGCACAGCGCGCTGGCGGAAACGACCGGGATCAAAGGCACGTTGCGTAACGTGTTCGGCATTCAGGAAGCGCTCGCCCTCGTCGCAAAGCGCGCGGGGATCAATGTCAGCGATATTTCGCTCATCCGCATTAACGAAGCCACGCCGGTGATTGGCGATGTGGCGATGGAAACCATTACCGAAACCATCATCACCGAATCGACAATGATCGGCCATAACCCAAAAACGCCGGGTGGAGTAGGCCTTGGTGTGGGTATCACGATTACGCCGGAGGAGCTGTTAACCCGCCCGGCGGACTCGTCCTATATTCTGGTGGTATCGTCAGCCTTTGATTTTGCCGATATCGCCAATGTTATCAACGCCTCAATGCGCGCCGGATACCAGATTACCGGCGTCATTTTGCAGCGCGACGATGGCGTACTGGTCAGCAACCGGCTGGAAAAATCGCTACCGATTGTCGATGAAGTTCTGTACATCGACCGCATTCCGCTGGGGATGCTGGCGGCGATTGAAGTCGCCGTGCCGGGAAAGGTTATCGAAACCCTCTCTAACCCTTACGGCATCGCCACCGTATTTAATCTCAACGCCGATGAGACGAAAAACATCGTCCCGATGGCGCGCGCGCTGATTGGCAACCGTTCCGCCGTGGTGGTTAAAACGCCATCCGGAGACGTCAAAGCGCGCGCAATACCCGCCGGTAACCTGGAGCTGCAGGCTCAGGGTCGTACCGTGCGCGTGGATGTTGCCGCCGGTGCCGAAGCTATCATGAAAGCGGTGGACGGCTGCGGCAAGCTCGACAACGTCACCGGCGAGGCCGGGACCAATATCGGCGGCATGCTGGAGCACGTACGCCAGACCATGGCCGAGCTAACCAATAAGCCCAGCAGCGAGATTTTCATTCAGGATCTTCTGGCCGTTGACACCTCGGTTCCGGTGAGCGTCACCGGCGGTCTGGCCGGGGAGTTCTCGCTGGAGCAGGCCGTCGGCATCGCCTCGATGGTGAAATCAGACCGTCTGCAAATGGCAATGATTGCCCGCCAAATCGAACAGAAGCTTAATATCGACGTGCAGATCGGCGGCGCTGAGGCTGAAGCCGCCATTCTGGGCGCGCTGACCACGCCGGGTACCACCCGACCGCTGGCGATCCTCGACCTCGGCGCGGGCTCCACCGATGCCTCCATCATCAACCCTAAAGGCGAAATCATCGCCACCCATCTCGCCGGGGCAGGCGACATGGTCACGATGATTATTGCCCGCGAACTGGGGCTGGAAGACCGCTATCTGGCGGAAGAGATCAAAAAATACCCGCTGGCTAAGGTCGAAAGCCTGTTCCACTTACGCCACGAGGACGGCAGCGTCCAGTTCTTCCCGACGCCGCTGCCTCCCGCCGTGTTCGCCCGCGTCTGCGTGGTGAAACCGGACGAACTGGTGCCGCTTCCCGGCGACTTAGTGCTGGAAAAAGTGCGCGCCATTCGCCGCAGCGCCAAAGAGCGCGTCTTTGTCACCAACGCCCTGCGCGCGCTGCGTCAGGTCAGTCCAACCGGCAACATTCGCGATATTCCGTTCGTGGTGCTGGTCGGCGGCTCGTCGCTGGATTTCGAAGTTCCGCAGCTGGTCACCGATGCGCTGGCGCACTACCGCCTGGTCGCCGGGCGAGGAAATATTCGCGGCAGCGAAGGCCCAAGAAACGCGGTAGCCACCGGCCTGATTCTCTCCTGGCATAAGGAGTTTGCACATGGACAGTAATCACAGCGCCCCGGCCATCGTCATTACCGTTATCAGCGACTGCGCCAGCCTTTGGCACGAAGTGCTGCTGGGCATTGAAGAGGAAGGCATCCCTTTCCTGCTTCAGCATCATCCGGCAGGAGAGGTCGTTGACAGCGCCTGGCAGGCGGCGCGCAGCTCGCCGCTGCTGGTTGGCATTGCCTGCGATCGACACTCGCTGGTCGTGCATTACAAGAATTTACCCGCATCGGCGCCGCTTTTTACGCTGATGCATCATCAGGACAGTCAGGCCCAACGCAACACCGGTAATAACGCGGCACGGCTGGTCAAAGGGATCCCTTTCCGGGATCTGAATAGCTAAGCAACAGGAGAACTGCAGTATGAATAACGCACTGGGACTGGTTGAAACAAAAGGGCTGGTCGGCGCCATTGAAGCCGCCGATGCAATGGTTAAATCCGCCAACGTACAGCTGGTGGGCTACGAAAAAATTGGTTCTGGCCTGGTTACCGTCATGGTTCGCGGCGACGTCGGCGCGGTTAAAGCAGCCGTAGATGCAGGCAGCGCGGCGGCAAGCGTAGTGGGTGAAGTGAAATCCTGCCACGTTATCCCGCGTCCGCACAGCGATGTTGAGGCCATTTTACCGAAATCAGCCTAATCGATGGCAAATAAGGAGCACCGCGTGAAGCAATCACTGGGATTACTTGAAGTTTGTGGTCTGGCACTGGCTATCAGCTGCGCCGATATCATGGCGAAATCCGCTTCTATCACGCTGCTCGCCCTCGAAAAGACCAATGGTTCAGGCTGGATGGTGATTAAAATTACCGGTGATGTGGCCTCCGTGCAGGCGGCTATCATCACCGGTGCGCATTTCGCCGAACAGCGGAATGGCCTGGTGGCCCACAAGGTTATCGCCAGGCCCGGAGAAGGGCTCCTGCTCGCAGAGGCTCCCTCCCCCTCCGTCATTGAACCTGAGCCTGAAGCGTCAGAGATGGCCGATGTCGTTTCTGAAGCGCCATCCGAAGAGGCCCCGCAGGAATCAGAACTGGTCAGCTGCAATCTGTGTCTGGATCCAAAATGTCCGCGCCAGAAGGGCGAACCTCGTACGCTTTGCATTCATTCCGGCAAGCGAGGTGAAGCGTAATGGATAAAGAGCTTCTGCAATCAACGGTCCGTAAAGTTCTCGACGAGATGCGCCAGCGGCCTATTCCGCTGGGCGTCTCAAACCGTCATATCCACCTGTCCGCGCAGGATTATGAGCAGCTATTTCCTGGCCATCCCATCAGCGAAAAAAAAGCGCTGCTGCAGCCGGGACAATATGCTGCGGAACAAACCGTCACCCTGGTAGGGCCGAAAGGACAGCTCAAAAATGTGCGCCTGCTCGGTCCGCTGCGCTCGGTAAGCCAGGTGGAAATTTCGCGTACCGATGCGAGAGCGCTGGGGATTGCCGCGCCGCTGAGAATGTCCGGCAACCTGAAGGGCACACCGGGCATCCGCCTGGTCAGCCCCTTTGCCGAACTGGAGCTACCTTCCGGGGTTATCGTCGCGCAGCGGCATATCCATATATCGCCGCTTGATGCGTTGATCCTGCGGGTTTCCCACGGCGATATGGTTTCAGTGGCGATTGAAGGCGACGATCGCGGGCTGATTTTCAACAACGTGGCGATTCGCGTTTCACCGGACATGCGCCTCGAAATGCACATTGATACCGATGAAGCCAACGCCGCTGGTGCCGATAACCCGCAGGCCTTTGCCCGGCTGGTAGGCCCGCGATGAACGGCGAAACCCTGCAGCGCATTGTCGAGGAGATTGTCTCCCGGCTGCAGCGCCGTGCCCAGAGCACGGCGACGCTGAGCGTTACGCAACTTCGCGATGCCGACTGTCCAGCGCTGTTCTGTCAGCACGCGTCGCTACGCATCCTGCTCGTCGACCTGCCGCTGCTGGGTCAGCTTGCGGATGCAGAAACCGACGATGCCGCAGCCCGGAAAATTCACGACGCGCTGGCGTTTGGCATCCGCGTACAGCTCAGCCTGCACAGCCAGCTGCTGCCGGTTATCCCGGTAAAAAAACTGGCTCGTCTGCCGCTGGTATTCACCGATGAGCACGGACTGCCGCTGGTTCTGCATGCGGGTTCGGTGCTGAGCTATCGCGATGTCGCGCTGCTAAGCCGGGGGCGTGTGGTTGTCCACCGCAAATGCATCGTGACCGCCATGGCGCGTGACGCGGCCAATGCGCGGAAT
This sequence comes from Salmonella sp. 2018103, assembly GCF_026247685.1. Classification (NCBI taxonomy): domain Bacteria; kingdom Pseudomonadati; phylum Pseudomonadota; class Gammaproteobacteria; order Enterobacterales; family Enterobacteriaceae; genus Salmonella; species Salmonella sp. 2018103. The sequence goes on along the minus strand of NZ_CP111029.1, from coordinate 1,804,954 downwards.
ATTCAATTAATTAAGCAGGAGTAAATCATGCATCTGGCACGAGTCACGGGCGCGGTTGTCTCCACGCAAAAATCACCTTCTTTGATTGGGAAAAAGCTGCTGCTGGTGCGTCGGGTCAGCGCCGATGGCGAACTCCCCGCCTCGCCCACCTCCGGCGATGAAGTGGCCGTGGACTCCGTCGGCGCAGGCGTCGGCGAACTGGTTTTGCTCAGCGGCGGCTCCAGCGCCAGGCACGTTTTTTCCGGGCCAAATGAGGCCATCGACCTCGCCGTTGTCGGCATTGTAGATACGCTTTCGCGTTAAGGGGCGGTTATGGCGATTTATACCCGAACAGGTGACGCTGGCACCACATCACTGTTTACCGGCCAGCGGGTGAGCAAAACCCACCCGCGGGTTGAAGCCTACGGCACGCTGGATGAGCTGAACGCCGCGCTGAGCCTGTGCGCCTGCGCCGCTGCGGATGAAAATCACCGCACCTTACTCGAGGCCATCCAGCAGCAACTTTTTTGGTTTAGCGCAGAGCTGGCCAGCGACAGCGAGCAGCCGTCGCCCAAACAGCGCTACATCAGCAGCGAAGAGATTTCGGCCCTGGAAGCCGCTATCGATCGGGCAATGGCCCGCGTCGAACCGCTGCACAGCTTTATTTTACCCGGACGCTGCGAAGCCGCGAGCCGCTTACATTTTGCCCGCACGCTGGCGCGCCGCGCCGAACGCCGTCTGGTTGAGCTGGCGGCGGAAGTCAACGTACGTCAGGTGCTGATGCGCTACATCAACCGCTTATCGGACTGCCTGTACGCCCTGGCCCGCGCGGAAGATAGCGATGCGCACCAGGCCAACATCATCCGTGAAGTTAGCAAGCGCTATCTGGCTGCCAGCCAGCCGACCCGCAGCAAGGAGACAACGCCCGTGGCTCTCTCATTCCACGATCTGCACCAGCTCACCCGCGCCGCCGTTGAACGCGCGCAGCAACTGCAGGTTCCGGTAGTCGTCAGCATCGTTGACGCGCACGGTACGGAAACTGTGACCTGGCGGATGCCGGACGCCCTGCTGGTCAGCAGCGAACTGGCGCCGAAAAAGGCATGGACCGCAGTGGCAATGAAAACGGCGACCCATGAGCTGAGCGATGTTGTTCAGCCAGGCGCGGCGCTTTATGGCCTGGAAAGTCATTTACAGGGAAAAGTGGTCACCTTTGGCGGCGGTTACGCCCTATGGCGCGACGGCATATTAATTGGGGGTCTTGGCATCAGCGGCGGCAGCGTTGAGCAGGACATGGACATAGCACAGACCGCCATCGCGGCTATTAACGTGGGAACTCATCAATGAATACTTCTGAACTCGAAACCCTGATTCGCACCATTCTTAGCGAGCAATTAACAACGCCGGCGCAAACTACGGCCCAGCCTCAGGGCAAAGGGATTTTCCAGTCCGTGAGCGAGGCCATCGATGCCGCGCACCAGGCGTTCTTACGTTATCAGCAGTGCCCGCTAAAAACCCGCAGCGCCATTATCAGCGCGATGCGTCAGGAGCTGACGCCGCTGCTGGCGACCCTGGCGGAAGAGAGCGCCAATGAAACGGGAATGGGCAACAAAGAAGATAAATTCCTCAAAAACAAGGCTGCGCTGGACAACACGCCGGGCGTAGAAGATCTCACCACCACCGCGCTGACCGGTGACGGCGGCATGGTACTCTTTGAATACTCACCGTTTGGCGTTATCGGTTCGGTCGCGCCAAGCACCAACCCGACGGAAACCATCATCAACAACAGCATCAGCATGCTGGCGGCGGGCAACAGCGTCTACTTTAGCCCGCATCCGGGCGCGAAAAAGGTCTCTCTGAAGCTGATTAGCCTGATTGAAGAGATTGCCTTCCGCTGCTGCGGCATCCGCAATCTGGTGGTGACCGTGGCTGAACCCACCTTCGAAGCGACCCAGCAGATGATGGCCCACCCGCGAATCGCAGTACTGGCCATTACCGGCGGCCCGGGCATTGTGGCAATGGGCATGAAGAGCGGTAAGAAGGTGATTGGCGCTGGCGCGGGTAACCCGCCCTGCATCGTCGATGAAACGGCAGACCTGGTGAAAGCGGCGGAAGATATCATTAACGGCGCGTCATTCGATTACAACCTGCCCTGCATTGCCGAAAAGAGCCTGATCGTAGTGGAGAGCGTCGCCGAACGTCTGGTGCAGCAAATGCAAACCTTCGGCGCGCTGCTGCTAAGCCCGGCCGATACCGACAAACTCCGCGCCGTCTGCCTGCCTGAAGGTCAGGCCAATAAAAAACTGGTCGGCAAGAGCCCATCGGCCATGCTGGAAGCCGCCGGGATCGCTGTCCCTGCAAAAGCGCCGCGTCTGCTGATTGCTCTGGTTAGCGCTGACGATCCGTGGGTCACCAGCGAACAGCTGATGCCGATGCTGCCGGTGGTAAAAGTCAGCGATTTCGATAGCGCGCTGGCGCTGGCCCTGAAGGTTGAAGAGGGGCTGCATCATACCGCCATTATGCACTCGCAGAACGTGTCGCGCCTGAACCTCGCGGCCCGCACGCTGCAAACCTCGATATTCGTCAAAAACGGCCCCTCTTATGCCGGGATCGGCGTCGGCGGCGAAGGCTTTACCACCTTCACTATCGCCACGCCAACCGGTGAAGGGACCACGTCAGCGCGTACTTTTGCCCGCTCCCGGCGCTGCGTGCTGACCAACGGCTTTTCTATTCGCTAACCGAGGTCGCGATGAATACCTTCTCACTACAAACGCGGTTGTACAGCGGTCAGGGCAGCCTGGCGGTGCTCAAGCGCTTTACCAATAAGCACATCTGGATAATCTGCGATGGCTTTCTGGCTCGCTCTCCGCTGCTGGATACCCTGCGTAACGCGCTGCCCGCAGATAACCGCATCAGCGTCTTTAGCGAGATAACGCCGGACCCCACCATCCATACCGTGGTGCAGGGCATTGCGCAAATGCAGGCCCTGCAGCCGCAGGTGGTGATTGGTTTTGGCGGCGGCTCGGCAATGGACGCGGCGAAAGCGATTGTCTGGTTTAGCCAGCAAAGCGGCATCAATATCGAAACCTGCGTGGCGATCCCGACCACCAGCGGCACCGGTTCGGAAGTCACCAGCGCCTGCGTAATTAGCGACCCGGATAAAGGCATTAAGTATCCGCTGTTCAACAATGCGCTGTATCCGGATATGGCGATCCTCGACCCGGAGCTGGTGGTCAGCGTACCGCCGCAGATTACCGCCAACACCGGCATGGACGTGCTGACCCACGCCCTGGAAGCGTGGGTTTCACCGCACGCCAGCGACTTTACCGACGCGCTGGCGGAAAAAGCCGCCAAACTGGTGTTTCAGTACCTGCCCACGGCGGTGGAAAAAGGCGACTGCGTGGCGACGCGCGGGAAAATGCACAACGCTTCAACGCTCGCCGGGATGGCCTTCAGCCAGGCGGGGCTGGGGCTTAACCACGCTATCGCCCACCAGCTTGGTGGGCAGTTTCATCTTCCGCATGGCCTGGCCAACGCCCTGCTGTTAACCACGGTTATCCGTTTTAACGCCGGAGTTCCGCGCGCCGCCAAACGCTACGCGCGAATGGCCAAAGCCTGCGGCTTTTGCCCGGCAGAAGCCAATGACGTTGCGGCAATCAATGCGCTAATTCAGCAAATCGAACTGCTTAAGCAACGCTGTGCCCTTCCCTCACTGGCCGTTGCGCTTAAAGAAGGAAGATCCGACTTTTCCGCACGCATTCCGGCGATGGTGCAGGCTGCGCTGGCTGACGTTACGCTGCGCACCAACCCGCGCCCGGCCAGCGCCGAGGAAATTCGGGAACTGCTGGAGGAACTGCTATGAGTACCGCCGTCAACGTCGTTGAAATGTCTCATAGCGCTGATGAAATTCGCGAGCGCGTCCGCGCAGCGGGCGTTGTCGGCGCGGGCGGCGCAGGTTTTCCCGCTCACGTCAAACTACAGGCGCAGGTAGAGATTTTTCTGGTGAACGCCGCCGAGTGTGAACCGATGCTCAAAGTTGACCAGCAACTGATGTGGCAGCAGGCCGCGCGTCTTGTCCGCGGCGTGCAGTACGCGATGACGGCAACCGGCGCGCGCGAAGGGGTGATAGCCCTGAAAGAAAAATACCGCCGGGCCATCGATGCCCTTACCCCACAGCTGCCAGCCGGTATCCGCCTGCATATCCTGCCGGATGTTTATCCTGCGGGCGATGAGGTGCTGACTATCTGGATGGCAACCGGCCGCCGGGTCGCCCCGGCTGCGCTACCGGCCAGCGTCGGCGTGGTCGTCAATAACGTGCAAACGGTGCTGAATATTGCCCGGGCGGTCGAGCAGCAGTTTCCGGTCACTCGTCGCACGTTGACCGTGAACGGCGCGGTCGCCAGACCGTTGACCGTTACCGTTCCTGTCGGCATGTCACTGCATGAAGTGCTGGCGCTGGCGGGCGGCGCAACGGTCGACGACCCTGGTTTTATTAACGGCGGCCCGATGATGGGTGGCCTGATTACCTCTCTTGATAACCCGGTGACGAAAACTACCGGCGGCCTGCTGGTGCTCCCAAAAAGCCATCCGCTTATCCAGCGGAGAATGCAGGACGAGCGCACGGTGCTTTCCGTCGCGCGTACCGTCTGCGAACAGTGCCGACTGTGTACCGATCTCTGTCCGCGACACCTGATCGGCCACGAACTCTCCCCGCACCTGCTGGTGCGGGCGGTGAACTTTCATCAGGCTGCCACGCCGCAGTTGCTGCTGAGCGCCCTTACCTGCTCGGAATGCAACGTTTGCGAAAGCGTGGCCTGCCCGGTGGGGATCTCGCCGATGCGCATCAACCGCATGTTAAAACGCGAGCTGCGGGCGCAAAACCAGCGCTACGAAGGGCCGCTGAATCCAGCCGACGAAATGGCGAAATATCGCCTGGTGCCGGTGAAGCGGCTGATCGCCAAACTGGGACTAAGCCCCTGGTACCAGGAGGCACCGCTGGTTGAAGAAGAGCCGTCAGTAGAAAAAGTCACTTTGCAGCTGCGCCAGCATATTGGTGCCAGCGCGGTAGCGAACGTTGCGGTGGGAGAACGCGTGACGCGCGGGCAATGCGTTGCCGATGTCCCGACTGGCGCGCTCGGCGCCCCCATTCACGCCAGCATCGACGGCATTGTTTCGGCCATCAGCGAACAGGCCATCACGGTTGTAAGAGGTTAACCATGTCTCAGGCTATAGGAATTTTAGAACTCACCAGCATCGCCAAAGGCATGGAGCTTGGTGATGCCATGCTGAAAAGCGCCAACGTTAATCTGCTGGTCAGCAAGACCATCTGCCCGGGGAAGTTTTTACTGATGCTTGGCGGCGATATTGGCGCTGTCCAGCAGGCTATTGAAACCGGTACGTCGCAGGCCGGCGAGATGCTCGTCGACAGCCTGGTGCTGGCGAATATTCATCCCAGCGTACTTCCGGCCATCAGCGGCCTGAACAGCGTCGATAAGCGCCAGGCGGTAGGTATCGTCGAAACCTGGAGCGTGGCGGCCTGCATTAGCGCCGCAGACCGGGCGGTGAAAGGCTCAAACGTCACCCTGGTGCGGGTGCATATGGCCTTCGGCATCGGCGGTAAATGCTACATGGTGGTGGCGGGCGACGTTTCTGACGTCAATAACGCCGTGACGGTTGCCAGCGAAAGCGCGGGCGAGAAAGGGTTGCTGGTTTACCGCTCGGTGATCCCGCGCCCGCATGAAGCCATGTGGCGACAGATGGTGGAGGGATAATGGAAAGACAGCCAACAACGGATCGCATGATTCAGGAGTACGTTCCCGGGAAACAGGTCACCCTCGCGCACCTGATTGCCAATCCGGGGAAAGATCTCTTTAAGAAGCTGGGCCTGCCGGATGCGGTTTCCGCGATTGGCATCCTTACCATCACGCCGAGCGAGGCGTCGATTATCGCCTGCGATATTGCTACCAAATCCGGCGCGGTGGAGATTGGTTTTCTTGACCGCTTTACCGGCGCGGTGGTGCTGACTGGCGATGTTTCCGCCGTGGAATATGCCCTTAAACAGGTGACGCGCACCCTGGGCGAGATGATGCAGTTCACCACTTGCTCGATCACCCGGACGTAACGTCATGAAGCGTTTGATGTTTATCGGCCCCAGCCAATGCGGGAAAACCTCGCTGACCCAAAGCCTGCGCGGCGAAGCGCTCCATTATAAGAAAACTCAGGCCATTGAATGGTCTCCGATGACTATCGATACGCCGGGCGAATATCTGGAGAACCGCTGCCTGTATAGCGCCCTGCTAACCAGCGCCTGCGAGGCCGACGTCATCGCGCTGGTGCTGAATGCCGACGCCCAGTGGTCGCCCTTTTCTCCGGGGTTTACCGCCCCGATGAACCGCCCGACGATTGGCCTGGTCACCAAGGCCGATCTCGCCGAGCCGCAGCGTATTTCGCTGGTTGCGGAATGGCTTACGCAGGCTGGCGCCCGGCAGATTTTTATTACCAGCGCGTTGAATAATTCGGGTCTCGACGCCGTGCTGGATTTTCTGAATTCGAAGGAACCTTTATGTCTTACAAAATAATGGCCATTAACGCCGGCAGCTCATCGTTAAAATTCCAGCTGCTGGAGATGCCGCAGGGCGACATGCTCTGTCAGGGGCTGATTGAACGTATCGGTATGGCGGATGCGCAGGTGACAATTAAGACGCACAGCCAAAAATGGCAGGAAACCGTCCCCGTTGCCGATCATCGCGATGCGGTAACGCTGCTTCTGGAAAAGCTGCTGGGTTATCAAATCATTAACAGTCTGCGGGACATTGACGGGGTGGGCCATCGTGTGGCGCACGGCGGTGAGTTTTTTAAAGACTCGACGCTGGTCACGGATGAAACGTTAGCGCAAATCGAACGTCTTGCCGAACTGGCTCCGCTTCACAACCCGGTAAACGCGTTGGGTATTCACGTTTTTCGTCAACTGTTGCCTGATGCCCCTTCCGTAGCCGTGTTTGATACGGCATTTCACCAGACGCTGGATGAACCCGCTTATATTTACCCGCTTCCCTGGCATTATTACGCTGAACTGGGGATTCGCCGTTATGGCTTTCATGGCACCAGCCATAAGTATGTCAGCGGCGTTCTGGCTGAAAAGCTGGGCGTACCACTCAGCGCATTACGGGTGATTTGTTGTCATCTTGGAAACGGTAGCAGCATTTGCGCTATCAAGAACGGGCGTTCGGTCAATACGTCGATGGGCTTTACGCCGCAGTCAGGCGTGATGATGGGCACTCGTAGCGGAGATATTGATCCCTCTATTCTGCCGTGGATAGCCCAGCGCGAAAACAAAACGCCGCAACAGTTGAATCAGTTATTAAATAATGAGTCAGGCTTGCTGGGCGTTTCTGGCGTGTCGTCTGATTACCGCGATGTCGAACAGGCAGCCAATACCGGTAACCGGCAGGCTAAACTCGCTCTCACTCTGTTTGCCGAACGCATTCGCGCCACCATCGGCAGCTATATTATGCAAATGGGAGGACTGGATGCGCTGGTATTCACTGGGGGCATTGGCGAGAACTCAGCGCGCGCCAGATCGGCGGTGTGCCATAATTTGCAATTTTTGGGCTTAGCCGTTGATGAAGAGAAAAATCAGCGTAATGCGACATTTATCCAGACGGAGAACGCCCTGGTGAAAGTCGCCGTCATCAACACCAACGAAGAGTTAATGATCGCACAAGACGTTATGCGCGTTGCGCTACCTGCCACGGAAGGGCTTTGTGTACCAGCCTGAGAGGGTTATACGACGCATTGCGGCAAGTCATGGTAATAACGCTTTTACCATGACACTATGCGCGCACACTATTTGTACCTGAAAGGTGATAACGTGGCTGTTGCGCAATGCCCCGCCTCATGCGGGGAACTTATCCAGGGATGGATTCTGGGCAGTGAGAAACTGGTCTCCTGCCCTGTTGACTGGTACAGCACCGTAGCAGTCACGGCTGCGCCGCCGCTGGTAAACGAGCGTCCATTGTCGCGGGCGATGGTGGAGCGCGTTCTGGCGCACTGGCAGTATCCTGCGCACTGGAGTAACGAGATTCGCGTCGATGTGCGTTCGTCAATTCCCGTTGCCAAAGGCATGGCCAGCAGCACCGCAGATATCGCCGCTACGGCGGTGGCAACGGCGCATCATCTTGGCCATTCGCTGGATGAAACCACCCTTGCACAGCTTTGCGTCTCAATCGAACCCACTGATAGCACCGTTTTTCATCAGTTAACGCTGTTTGATCATAATAATGCGGCCACGCAAATCGCCTGCGAGCCACCGCCGCCAATCGATTTGCTGGTACTGGAAAGCCCGGTCACACTGCGCACGCAAGATTACCACCGTCTCCCTCGCCAGCAGAAATTAATAGCAAGTTCAGCAACCTTGCAGCAGGCCTGGAATCTGGTGCAGGAAGCCTGTATAACGCAAAATCCGCTCCGACTGGGTGAGGCGGCTACGCTTAGCGCTATCGCCAGCCAGACGCTGTTACCTAAGCCGGGCTTTACCGCCCTGCTGTCGCTGGTCGAAGAGTGTGATTTATACGGATTGAACGTGGCGCATAGCGGTAGCGTGGTGGGTCTGATGCTGGACCGGAAACGTCATGATATTGCGCGTCTGAAAGGTAAGCTGGCAGAGAAAAAACTTACCCGACACTGGCCAAAACAACATTTACTCAAGATGGTCACAGGCGGGGTCAAACTGCAGTGAGAGCCTGATATACGCTCCCACTGCCGTAGCGCATTATTCGGCTTTTACATCGGCGTGTTTCATTTCGCCCATCGCTTTCAGCTTTTTGGAAATGTCGCGACGCTCTTTGGAGATTTCGGCATTTTTAATGATGTAGTCATCAACACGATCTTCATAGTCGCTTTTCATACTGGCGATGATACCCTGAATCGCCTCAACGCTCATACCTGGCTTGATGTAGTCGCTCAGGTTGTCCAGCAGCAGCACACGCTTCTGGTTGTCACGGATCTTCTTCTCAATGTCCTGAATTTCACGTTGCAGTTTATTTTTGCGACGGAACAGACGAACAAACTCCAGCACGTCCTGGAAAGAAGGCTTGGTTGTTTCCATTTTTACACCCCTGATAATGTGAGATTCGGATTCGTTAAGCAACTGCTAGTGGATAAACATTACGTTTATCCCCGTCATACTTCAAGCCGCCAGAGGAAACACCGTTACGTCGCCGTCTGGGGAAACCTGAAGGTTCGGAGATAAAATCGTTGCCAGTAGCACTCATTTTATCCTTATATTAGTATCATACTCTTAATCTTTGCTGAATCGAAGCAGCAACAAATTCATTCGCCCCATCTGCTTTTTATTTGCGCAAAGCCCGGCAGATCAAATGCGAAAGCAGTTCCAACTGTCGGGCCGTTTCCATACTTAGCCAAACATAGCCGTGGATGGGGGTTTCAGCCACCGCGTCGCCCTGCTGCTCGTTCATTAGCTGCCGCAACTCGGCAGCAATATCATTCAGTTTACCGGTGTTTGCCAGTACCGGCTGCGGGTTGCCTTCAAACAACGCGTGGGCGATCGTTAGCAAGGTTTGCTGCGTCATCTGCTGGGTTTCACGCAATGTGTGCGCGTTAAGCATCACAAAATGGCTGGCGCGCGTCGCCCAGTGGGCATTGATTTGTAATTCAAGCATACAAACCAGATTGCGGTTGATGGTCTGAATGGCCTCGAAAATAGATTTTTGTATCCGGGTTTCTTTACTGGCGGGCGTTATCAGCCCGCGCATTTTGACGACATCGTTCAGCAACCGTTGCAAATGTTTATCCAACCGGGGGCGCTCCAGCAAATTCGGCGACAGCGCTGCCTGATACACCCGATTATACGCCGTGACGCAATGCGCCAGTTGGATGCGCCAGTGCAAAAAGGCGCGCTGGGGCCAGACGCCGGTAAACAACATCGCCAGTAGCGACCCCAAAATCACATCCCCGCCACGCCATAATGCCGTATTCATATCACCAGCGGGAGCGCCGACAACAACGGCGAGCGTTATGCCTATCAGTAGCGCCTGATACGGTTTTTTCCCTAATGCCAGCCAGCCGCACAAAAACATCGCTATCGCACACCACACCAGCATCAGCGGTAAGGAAAAGAGCTCCAGGCGTAGCGCCACCAGCCCTAACGCCGCGCCCAGGATCGTACCGCCTATGCGCTCAAAAGCACGAGGCACTACATTTCCCCAGAATGAGATGGGCCCCATAATCACCACTAATGTGATTAGCGGCCATGTGCCCTCGGGAATAGAAAACAGACGAACCAGCAGAAAGGTAAGAATGAACGCCAGGGCGATACGTATGCCATGCACGATGCGATAATGACGGTACAACCGTATTTCAAAAGGGCTTAATGACTTATCGGCACGCACGCTTGCGCTCCTTACGGGAATGGCAAAAAATGCATTGTACCTGCTTTATAGCAAAAATAGCGCACTGGCGGACGGAACACATTATCCGTCCGCTCTTTTCAGCCAGGAAACCAGTCGATCACTTCCGCTGTACCGGAATATACATTTCAATATCCCAGTATCCATCTTCCATGCCGTTATTCAGATAGGTTTCAAAACAGGGCGCAGAGGCTATCTGATAAGCGCTATCCTGCTCCAGGACGTCAAAAAACCGTTCCCACGGCTTCGCAAAGTCACGGTCTTCCACACGCGCGACAGCAGTGGCATATTCGCCGCCTTCAATGGCGGTCACGATTACGCCTTCGCTATTGTCCGGCAGGATGAAATTCTCTGCCACGGACACCACGGTATCGCAGCGGAGTTTTTCCGCAGGTACGACATCTGGATTGTCGTAATAGACGGCAATCCATTCAACTGGCACGATCCGCTGTCGATCCACCCACGTCATCAGTTGTTCAAAACCCTGCTTCACGGTGTGTTCCCATGGACCGACCATGCGGAAACCGGCTATCTTGCGTTTTTGTTCCTGCCTGATTTCGTAATCCATGCTGCCTCCGTCACTTTACTATACTGTATGAATGTACAGTATAATTACAGCCTTTTACGGTCACAAGGACTGCGTGATCATTTTGTGAGCAACCTCGCAATCCCGCCCTTTTGACACCTCAGATGGCGGTGAACGGTGTGTGACAACGGCTTACGCTTTATGCTGAAAATAGTCGCTCAGACGAGAGAACATACCGCCTTTACCCACCGATTCCAGAGTAACCAGCGGCCACTGAGCGATCAGTTTATCCCGATCGTAGAGCTCTATTTCACCTACCTGTTGATGAGCGGCGATTGGCGCCTCCAGCTCTTTTCTATCCAGCACATATTTTGCTTTGATATGCGGAATTTCCGCTTTAGGCAGCGCCATCCAGAAATCCTGTTCCGTACCCAGCGCAATCTTTTCTTTGTCTCCATACCAGATTCGCTCGCTGCCCACTTTTTTACCGCTGTGCAAAATCTGCACCGTCGCAAAGTTTTGCAGGCCCCACTGCAACAGTTTTCGCGCCTGTTCTTCACGGCCTTTCGAACTTTTCGCTCCCATCACAACAGCGATAAGTCGACGCTGCCCGTCCACCGCCGATGCGATAAGATTAAATCCCGCCCCCGATGTGTGTCCGGTTTTAAGCCCATCGATATGCATGGTCTTATCCCATAACAAGCCGTTACGGTTCTGCTGCGTGATGCCGTTCCAGGTCAGGCTTTTCTCGCTGTACATGTGATAGAATTCAGGCTCGCCGTGAATAATCGCCCGGGAGAGTACGGCCAGGTCATACGCGGAGCTATGTTGTCCCGGCGCATCCAGACCGTGGACGGTTTCAAAATGGGTATCCTGCAAATTGAGTTTTTTCACATAGCTGTTCATCATCGCCACAAACTGCGGCTGCCCGCCCGCGATATAATCCGCCAGCGCCACACAGGCATCGTTACCGGAATCCACGATTAAGCCACGGCTTAAATCACGCACCGACACGCGATCCCCTTCTTTTAAAAACATCAACGAGGAGCCGACAAACACCGGATTATCCTTCGCCCAGGCGTCGCGCCCAACGGTGACGATATCGTCAGGGCTGATACGATGACTATCGATGGCGCGATCGACGACGTAGCCCGTCATTAGCTTGGTAAGGCTGGCGGGATTACGTTGCTGGTGTTCATTACCGGCGGTAAGAACCTGTCCCGTAGTGTAATCCATCAACACCCAGGCGCCTGCATCAATGGCTGGCGGTTGGGGAGCAAAACTTACGGCATCGGCCGCAAGCGCAGGAGAAAGGTGCATCGCGAATAAAGAAGCGGCAATAAACAAACGGCGTTTCAACAGCATGTCCTCAGGATGGTCTCTATTTGCCGTTCTTTTTACGGAAGTTCAGTTAAACAAACATGGATAAATTGCAAGAAAATGTGACACAAGGCACATTTTCTTGCTGACTTTATTTTATGGATACGCTCAGACGGCGGACTTATCCCCGCGCGGCGCGGTACGATGACGATGATAGCCGTCAACCATGCTACGGAAAATTTGTCCCGGCGTGTCGCCAAGAGTACACAGATAGAGATGCGCGCAAATAAACAGTAAGCCGATGATAGCAAGCGCCATATGCAGCACCAGCATCACAGGGCCCAGACCCGCAACCTGCGGATAGAGACACAGCAAACCGGTGATGATTAACAGCGGTACCAGCGCGTACATAATTGCCAGATATGCCAGTTGTTGCAGTGGATTGAACTTACTCTGCTCTGTTGCCGCGAACGGATGCGCTTCCCCCTTCATGATGCCAAAAAGGTAAAAACGCGTCTGGCGTATGCAGCGCGTCACCAGTCCGGAAAAATTTACCCGATAGTGACACCCGTTACCTGTGGTGAGGTTGATCAGCACAAACCCGACCCAGAAAGCCAGTAAGGCAAAACCACACCAGGTATGCACTTGTACCATTAGCGCTACAGGGCCGAGAGAAAAATGACCAAATAAACCGCTTAACAGTAATAAAACAAACAGTAACGCATTTCCCCAATGCCAACGGCGAATCGCCAGCGAGTAGAGATAGTCACGATGCTCTTCGCCGCCCGCCGTTTTTGGCGCCAGCATCCGGCGCAATAACGCATGGATAACCAGCCCAACAAGCATGAGCAGCACCACGACGCCTGCGTAAATTAACCACAGCGGCCAATAATCTGGCGCATAATGTAGTTCCGCTCCCCAGATAGTATTCATGCTTTACCCTCCTGATGGACTTCTTTACGACGGTACAGATTGACCGCGCCGCTACGCGCCTCCTGCTGGCGATAGACCTCTTTCTGACCGACCCAGCGCTGGATCTCGCTCTCATCCAGTCTGCCGAATTTCAGCGCGTCCGTTGGGCAAACGGATACGCACGCCGGAGACTGGCCAGCCGCCAACCGCGTGTCGGCACAGAAGTTACACTTGTCGGCGACGCCGGTTTGCGGATTCAAATAGCGCACATGGAAAGGACACGCGGCAACACAATAATCGCAGCCAATACAGCGCGATTTATCCACCTGCACGATCCCGTTTTCATCACGATATGACGCTCCGGTAGGACAAACGCTGACACATGGCGCATTTTCACAGTGCTGACAGGAGACGCGGACAAATTGAAAATGGGTTAGTGCGTTGGATGCCTGTTCAGGGGCGCGAATTTGTACCTGTACGCGGCTAAATCCCTCCGGTACGTCATTAAGCACTTTGCAAGCAACGGTACACGCCTGGCAGCCGATACAACGTTTTTCATCATGCAGCATGACGTACTGATTCGTTAAATGATTCATGGTTCCCTCCTCCCTCATGCCCGGCTCAGCGTCACGCCTGCGGTATGCACTACCGTACCGGATACCGGACTCGTCACGTGCGGCAGTAAATTGCCACAGTGGATACCGTGTGTCGTCGCCGCCGTTTTGGCCCCAGCTTTAGCGCCAAATCCCATATAGACAAAAAGCGTGTCCGGACGGATACCGGGCGTCACCAGCGCCTTACCTTTCTCTTTACCCGTAGCATTTTCCAGCCAGATCTCATCTCCGGTCTTAATGCCTTTTTCTTGCGCCGTTTGCGGATGGACCCAGACCGCGTTATCCCACATTAGCTCGCTGAGTAAAGGTACGTACTGCGTCGCGCCATTGGTATGCACGGCCACCTTGCCCTGAATGAAGTAAAGCTCATTCTCTTTTTTAAGCGCAAAGTCACGAACGCGCGGAACGCCGTAGCCTGGGAGCAATTCCTCCAGGGTTGCGGAATAAAGTTCGATTTTGCCGGAGGGCGATTTGAAGCGAAGCTGTTCGCCATAGGTGTTGTCGCTGTCCGTCGCGATAGCGCCGGGGTAACGCGCCGTAAACTGGCGAACGGATTCTGGTTCGCGTAATAGCAGCGGAACTCCCCATTCGAGATACCCTTTCTGTCGCAGTTCCTTCGCTAAGGCATGGTCGCCGTTCAACTGATAGAGTTGGCGCGTCTGCATATCCTGCCACGGATAGTACTGCCCTAATCCCAACTGCTCGCCAAGTTCTTTCCAGATTTGCCAACTCGGACGCGCCTCGCCAATCGGCTCTACGACCTGTTGGCGCAGAGCGTAAGCCGGGTGCAGTCCCGACATATCCGATACCTCTTCGTCCCGTTCGAGATAGGTGCATTCCGGCAGCAGATAGTCGGCATATGCCGCGCTCTCGCTCAAATAGACATCGCAACTGACCACCAGATCCAGTTGCTCAACGGTTTTTACCAGGTCCGAACGACAGGTGACGGTCTGGAAAGGATTATGCCGCGACATAATCCACGCCTTTATCGGGTAAGGCTTCTGGGTTAACGCCGCGTCAATAATGCTTTGCACCACGCCGCCGCCAGCGGCGATATATTTAAACTGCGGTGCGATCAAATCGATGCGTTGCGCCGTCGGTTTCGGCATATTTTTAATGTTGAGTTTCGCCAGCGTTGGCGCGACCTTTTCTCCGGCCAGTTTGTTGTAAACCGACGCGTTTTTTTTCTGATATAGCCCGCCTTCACGCTCAATATTACCGAGCAGTACATTAAGCGTAAAAATCATACGCCGCATATCGATCTCTTCCTGCGAGAACGTCGCGCGATGACCAGGACTGACAATAGCGTGAGGCGCGCAGGCGGCCAGTTCGCGTGTCACCCGGACAATAACGTCGGCTGGGACATCGGCCTGCGCGGCGGCCCATTCCGGCGTCGTCTCTTTTACCGCCTGTGCTAACTGTTCAAATCCGCTGGTATAACGCTCAACAAAAGACGCATCGTAGAGTTGTTCATCAATCATGACGTGGCACATCGCCAGCAGAACCGCTAAATCCCCCCCGGGACGAATAGCGTGCCACTCATCCGCCTTGCTGGAAAATATCGACAAACGCGGATCGAAGCTCACCATTTTGGCCCCCTTCTCCTGCGCGGTCATTAACTCATGGGTATCGGCAACTTCAATCCCTTCATACAAATTGTGGCCAAACGAAACCAGATAGCGCGTGTTAGCGATATCCATCGCCAGATCGCCGCCCATCATCACTTTTGCCGCAATGGCTTTCCCGGCAGGGCATGTTGAGGCGTGAGTAAAGGTATTAGGCGAACCAAAGGCCGTAGCCAGATGGAAAAGATGGCTGGAGAGCGAGCCCGATTTGGAAGAGAAAGCCACGCTCTCGGGGCCATGCTGCGCTTTGATGGCATTCATTTTCGCCGCGATTTCCTGGTAAGCCTGTTGCCAGCTAATCACCTGCCATTCACCGTCGCCGCGTGGCCCGGTGCGTTTCATAGGTTTTACAATCCGTTGCGGGTCATTGACCAGGCTGACGCCGCTCCCGCCCCTGGCGCATATGCGCGTCCCCTGCTGCGGCGCAGAAGGATTGCCCTGGATAAAAACGGTCTTGTTATTGACTACCTGCGCCTGAATAGGGCAACGAAAGGAACACATTTCGCACAAGCTTGGCGTTAGCGTGGTTTTACCGTTAATGCCGGCAATCGGGTTGCGCGCCAGCGCCCCGGGCGGAAAAGCGCCCAGCGCGCAGGCAGAGCAGCCGATGCCTACCCCCTGCAAAAAAGAACGACGACTAATGCTCATATAACCTCCTGTTATTAGATATAGCTGAAGATTATATTTAATTTGTATTATGAAATGTCGGCTTCAATCACAATTTGAAATAGTTGTTAAAATGAAGATGCCGACACGATAAACCTTTTGTTTTATAAAAATTTTATATTTTCTGAACACGCACATGGACTGTCATTGAATAATCAGCAGAATTATCAAACAACCCACTGTTAATTATAAAAATGATACAACTCCAATAACACGTAATAATATTTTAAAAAAAACGATTAGTTCCTGAAAAACGATTTCGCGCGGCTTTTCGCAGTTCTTTCTCATACGCGCCGGACCGTCCGCCGACGATATCCCGAATGCCGGCGAAAAAACGCTGATTGAGCATCAAAGCGGGTTTACTTTTGCGCACTTATAGGCTTCGTTACCCGACCCGCTCTCTTATGCATGGATTTTTCCTCAGATACGTCAGCATCCCACAATACGGTGACATGATGGCAGGATGGACACTTTCTGAAAGAAACCTGCCAGATAACATGGTGAATTGTGATCTCCATCGCCATACCGACATATGAAACTTACTTCTAAGGCGTTAAAAATCCAGACCGTTTTTCCATAATGATGTTGATAAGGAATTCTAATGAAAATATCATCAGGCACAATTAATTTTTCTACTATTCCTAACCAGGTTAAAAAATTAATTACCTCTATTCGTGAACATACGAAAAACGGGCTCGCCTCAAAAATAACCAGTGTTAAAAACACGCATACATCTTTAAATGAAAAATTTAAAACAGGAAAGGACTCACCGATTGAGTTCACGTTACCACAAAAAATAAAAGACTTCTTTCAGCCGAAAGATAAAAACACCTTAAACAAAACATTGATTACTGTTAAAAATATTAAAGATACAAATAATACAGGTAAGAAAAATATTTCAGAAGAAGATGCCTCAAAAATGACTGCAGCATTCATGCGTAAGCATATAGCAAATCAATCACGTGATTATAATTACAGAGTGACA
Organism: Salmonella sp. 2018103; assembly: GCF_026247685.1. NCBI lineage: Bacteria > Pseudomonadati > Pseudomonadota > Gammaproteobacteria > Enterobacterales > Enterobacteriaceae > Salmonella > Salmonella sp. 2018103. The sequence goes on along the minus strand of NZ_CP111029.1, from coordinate 1,787,903 downwards.
GGTGCGGCCCCGCTCCCCGGTGGAGTCTCTGTATCAGCCAATAACAGGCCAACGGTTTCTGAAGGTAGAACACCACCAGTATCCCCCTCCCTCTCACTTCAGGCTACGTCTTCCCCGTCATCACCTGCCGACTGGGCTAAGAAACTCACGGATGCAGTTTTACGACAGCAAGCCGGAGAACCCCTTACGACCGCAGATCGCGATTTTTCAAACGCAGATTTCCGTAATATTAAATTCAGCAAAATATTGCCCCCCAACTTCATGAAGCGAGACGGCGATATTATCAAGGGGTTCAACTTTTCAAATTCAAAATTTACTTATTCTGATATATCTCATTTACATTTTGACGAATGCCGATTCACTTATTCGACACTGAATGATGTAGTCTGCAGTAATACGAAATTTAGTAATTCAGACATGAATGAAGTGTCTTTACTGTATTCAATTACTACACAACAACAGCCCTCTTTTATTAATACAACCTTAAAAAATACGCTTATACCTCACAAAGCCAACCTCTCCGACGTTATTTTAAATGAACCGGATAATTCATCACCTCCGTCAGTGTCAGGGGGCGGAAATTTTATTCGTCTAGGTGATATCTGGCTGCAAATGCCACTCCTTTGGACTGAGAACGCTGTGGATGGATTTTTAAATCATGAACATAATAATGGTAAAAGTATTCTGATGACCATTAACAACCTGCCCGATAAATACAGACAGGAAAAAGTCCGGGCAATGGAAGATCTGGTAAAGTCATTTCGGAGTGGCCGCTTAACAGAGGCACGTATCCGGCCAGTTGAAAGCTCGCTGGTGAGCGTACTGGCCCACCCCCCCTATACGCAAAGTGCGCTTATCAGCGAGTGGATCAGGCCTGTTCAGGAACGTTTTTTTGCCCACCAGTGCCAGACCTATAATGACGTTCCCCTGCCGGCTCCTGACACATATTATCAGCAGCGCATACTGCCTGTGTTGCTGGATTCGTTTGACAGGAACAGCGCCGCCATGACCACTCACAGCGGACTCTTTAATCAGGTGATTTTACACTGTATGACAGGCGTGGACTGCACTGATGGCATCCGCCAGAAAGCTGCAGCGCTTTATGAACAGTATCTTGCTCACCCGGCGGTGTCTCCCCACATCCATAATGGGCTCTTCGGCAATTATGACGGCAGCCCGGACTGGACAACCCGCGCGGCAGATAATTTCCTGCTGCTTTCCTCCCAAGATTCAGACACGGCGATGATGCTCTCCACTGACACGCTGTTAACAATGCTAAACCCTACTCCTGACACTGCATGGGACAACTTTTACCTGCTGCGAGCCGGAGAGAACGTTTCCACCGCGCAAATCTCTCCGGTAGAGTTATTCCGTCATGACTTTCCGGTGTTTCTCGCCGCATTTAATCAGCAGGCCGTGCAGCGACGCTTTGGGGAACTGATTGATATCATCCTCAGCACTGAAGAGCACGGGGAGCTGAACCAGCAGTTTATTGCCGCCACGAACCAGAAACATTCCACCGTGAAGTTGATTGATGATGCCTCAGTGTCGCGTCTGAACACCATTTTTGACCCCCTGCTTCCTGAAGGCAAACTCAGCCCGGCACACTACCAGCACATCCTCAGTGCTTATCACCTGACTGACGCCACCCCACAGAAGCAGGCGGAAACCCTGTTCTGTCTCAGTACCGCATTCGCACGCTATTCCTCCAGCGCCATTTTCGGCACTGAGCATGACTCTCCGCCGGCCCTGAGAGGCTATGCGGAGGCGCTGATGCAGAAAGCCTGGGAGCTGTCTCCGGCGATCTTCCCGTCCAGCGAACAGTTTACCGACTGGTCCGACCGTTTTCACGGCCTCCATGGCGCCTTTACCTGTACCAGCGTTGTGGCGGATAGTATGCAACGTCATGCCAGAAAATATTTCCCGAGTGTTCTGTCATCCATCCTGCCACTGGCCTGGGCGTAGTCCAGCCTTAACCCGCATGGAATTAAGGGACACAGCGTTGTGTCCCTCTGTAAATAGACCCGTTTTAGTCCATGCATTTTTTGAGATCCCGGCCAGATTGACCCTGGCCTAAATTCCATACAGTACTAAATCGGAATCAGTAATTTCAGATGAACCGGAATATGGTTTACCATAGAGGGAGCGTAGCTTAGTGTCGCTGATGGTCATTTTAGTATTTTGTACTCACCATCGCATGTACGAACATTAGCAACAATATCAATTGGTGTACAAATACAATCCATCAACGACAAAATAAAAGAATAAAATATTTCATATACATATAACATCAGGCGTGTACATCAAGTGACAGTTAAAAACGACAGCATACAGAGCACATTCCTCTTCCACGATTACGAAACCTTCGGTACGCATCCGGCCCTCGACAGACCTGCGCAATTCGCCGCGCTCCGTACGGATAACGACTTCAACGTTATTGGCGAGCCGGAGGTGTTTTATTGCAAACCCGCCGATGATTATCTACCGCAGCCCGGCGCAGTGCTGATTACCGGCATCACGCCGCAGGAAGCGCGTGAGAAAGGAGAAAACGAAGCCGCTTTCGCCAGACGCATTCATGCGCTGTTTACCGTTCCTAAAACCTGCGTTGTGGGCTACAACAATGTGCGCTTTGATGATGAAGTCACGCGCAATATTTTTTATCGCAACTTTTACGATCCCTATGCCTGGAGCTGGCAGCATGATAATTCACGTTGGGATCTATTGGATGTCATGCGCGCCTGTTATGCGCTGCGCCCGGAGGGAATTAACTGGCCGGAAAACGACGACGGCCTGCCCAGCTTTCGTCTGGAACATTTAACCCAGGCGAACGGGATCGAACACAGCAACGCGCATGATGCGATGGCGGATGTCTACGCCACTATTGCGATGGCGCAACTGGTGAAAACACGCCAGCCGCGGCTGTTTGATTATCTTTATAGCCACCGCAGTAAACATAAACTGGCGGCGCTGATTGACGTTCCGCAAATGAAGCCGCTGGTACATGTCTCCGGCATGTTTGGCGCGTGGCGCGGTAATACAAGCTGGGTCGCGCCGCTGGCGTGGCATCCTGAAAACCGTAACGCGGTGATCATGGTCGATTTAGCAGGCGATATTTCTCCTCTTCTTGAGCTGGACAGCGACACCCTTCGCGAGCGGCTTTATACGGCCAAAACCGATCTTGGCGATCACGCCGCAGTGCCGGTAAAGCTGGTGCATATCAATAAATGTCCGGTACTGGCGCAGGCGAATACCTTGCGCCCGGAGGATGCCGACCGGCTGGGAATTAACCGCCAGCACTGCCTGGATAACCTGAAAGTGTTGCGTGAAAACCCGCAGGTCCGCGACAAAGTGGTGGCGATTTTCGCCGAAGCCGAACCTTTTGCCGCCTCGGATAACGTTGATGCCCAGCTCTATGATGGTTTTTTCAGCGATGCCGATCGCGCAGCCATGAAAATCGTACTCGAAACCGAGCCGCGTAACCTGCCCGCGCTGGATATTACCTTTGTCGATAAGCGCATTGAGAAGCTGCTGTTTAATTACCGCGCACGCAATTTTCCCGGTACGCTGGATGACGCAGAGCAGCAGCGCTGGCTGGAGCATCGCCGTCAGGTGCTGACGCCGGAGTTTTTACAACAGTATGCCAACGAATTGCAGATGCTTTCTCAGCAGTATGCGGAAGATAAAACGAAGCTGGGGTTGCTGAAATCACTGTGGCAGTACGCAACTGAGATTGTGTAATTGACCAATGCCTGACGGGCATTGTTAATCCAGAGCGGATAAATAGTGACGCCGCCATCCGGTAAACATGCTGGATGACAAACAAAAAACCGGAGGCACTGCCTCCGGTTTTACTATTGCCGATAATACGCGCGATTACGCGACGTCTTCGTACTGTGGAACCGGGTTGCGGAAGCTTTTAGTTACGCACGCCAGATAAATCAGCCCGATACCCGCCCAGATCAGGCCCAGTACCATTGAGCTCTCTTCCAGGTTAACCCACAACGCACCAACCGTGAGCGCGCCGCACATCGGCAGGAACAGATACTGGAAGTGATCTTTCAACGTTTTATTACGCTTCTCACGGATCCAGAACTGCGAAATCACCGACAGGTTAACAAAGGTAAACGCGACCAGCGCACCAAAGTTAATCAGCGCCGTCGCCATCACCAGGTCAAAATTAATCGCCAGCAGCGCGATCGCCCCGACCAGGATGATGTTCATCGCTGGCGTACGCCATTTCGGATGAACGTAACCGAAGAAGCTTTTCGGGAATACGCCGTCACGCCCCATTACGTACATCAGGCGCGCTACGCCTGCATGCGCCGCCATACCGGAAGCCAGCACGGTGATAGTAGAGAAGATCAGCGCACCAACCTGGAAGGTTTTACCCGCCACGTACAGCATGATTTCCGGCTGAGACGCATCCGGATCTTTAAAGCGAGAGATATCCGGGAAGTACAATTGCAGGAAATAGGTTGCAAAGATGAAGATCAGGCCGCCAATCAGCGCGGTCAGGAAAATCGCACGCGGGATCACGCGTTCAGCATCTTTGGTCTCTTCCGACAGGTTACTGATGCCGTCAAAGCCGGTAAAGGAGAAGCACAGGATCGTCGCTCCCGTAATCATCGGGATAACGTGCGCATCGCCGGACCAGAACGGACGGGTGCTCGCCAGCGTACCGGCGCCTTCGCCTTCAAATACGCCATAAACCACCATGCCCAGAATGACCGCAATCAGCACCACCTGTAGCACTACAATCACGGTGTTGAAGTTAGCGACCGATTTGAGGCTGCGCAGGTTAAAGGCCGTCATAAAGGCCACCAGCGCCACGACAAACACCCATGACGGAATGGAGGGCACCAGCGCTTCAAAATAAATTTTCGCCAACAGAATGTTGATCATCGGCGCGAACAGATAATCGAGCAGAGAAGACCAACCCACCATAAAGCCAACGGTCGGGCTGATGGATTTCTGGGCATAGGTGTACGCCGAACCCGCGGAAGGGTAGCGACGCACCAGTTTCCCGTAGCTCAACGCCGTAAACAGAATCGCGATTAACGCGAATGCATACGCCGTCGGTACGTGACCGTCAGTGAGGCCTGAAACGATACCAAATGTATCGAACAGCGTCATCGGCTGCATATAGGCAAGACCCATCATTACAACCGGAACTAACGTAAGCGTTTTACGTAATTCCACGCGAGAGGTGTTTGGAGTAACGTTATGCGACATGGTCATTCTCCTTTACGGCGAATGCCGTCGCGTAAGCAAAAAATTGCCCCATTTTCTGGATTCCTCAGCGACAACAACTGTCGATTTTTAAGTAAGTATCTATCCGGTACGAAGCCCGGCCTCTTGGTATTGAATGATGTGTTTGAAGCAAAAAAATAACCGACGCGTATTAAAACGTCGGTTAGTGTCATTTTTTGCAAGCGGCGTATTCTGCCCTAAATTGAAGTGAAATGACAAGAGAATGCGAGCGCGTTCAAAAAATTATTTTTCATAAGCGATTGATTTTTAAACCGGCGATTTTGCATACACCCCAACAATAGCATTATTTGCTAAAATTTCATCCCGCCACCAGCCGCTGGCCAGCCCGGCGGTCTGTTCATTCCAGCCAACCCACACCGGTTCATAGACGATTTGCGCCACAACTTTCTTCTCTATAAGCGCGCCGCTTTCCAAAAATCGCTGCGCCAGATAACGCGGTAAATAGCCGCATCCCAGGCCGCTAATTTGCAGCTCCAGCTTGGTTTTAAAATCAAACACGGTAATCGCTTCCTGAGCGTCGAGCAGTTCAGACCCTATTGATCGCGAGGAATGGACGCTATCGCCAACCACAATCGCGCGAAAACGTTTGATCGTCTGGCGGCTAAGCGGTTCCTCTTCATGAACCAGCGGATGATGCGGGGCGACAGCAAACACCAGTTCAAGATCGCCCAGTCTTGCAAAGCCAAAGCCGGTGTCAGGCGGCGGCGCGCGCATGGCGCCAACGATGATATCCGCCCTTCCCTGCGTCAGCGTCTCCCATGAACCGCCGAGAACGCCATTAACAAATTTAAGGCGCGTCACGCTGTGGCGTTGATAAAAAGCGTCGATAAGCGGGGCCAGAAGAGAAAAGGGAAAGGTATCATCCACACCGATGACCAGTTCGTTCTCCCAGCCTTCATGCAGTTTAATCGCCTGCTTTTCCAGCTCGCGAACGGTGTGCAGCACTTCACGGCCTTTTTCCAGTAGCATCTTACCGGTTCGCGTAAATCGCGCGCGATGCCCGCTACGGTCGAGCAGTTGGATATTAAGATCGTTTTCCAGCTTATGAACGGTATAACTGAGGGCGGACGGCGTTTTAAATAATTTTGCCGACGCCGCCGCGAAGCTGCCTTCTTTTTCTAACGCATCAAGAATAACCAGAACGTCCAGCAGTGGTTTCATACTCGTCCCCTTGCGCTATATGGCGACCACCTGCTGGACAGCGACTCACTCCATCGGCATCACCAGCGGATCGGGATATTGATATTCAAATCCCAGCTCATTACAAATCCGGCTACCGTCGATAATCTTCCCTTTGCCGTTGTCCGGTGCGTCACGAAAATGCGGCGGCGCCATTCCCAGCAAGCGCGTCATTTGCGGATAAAACACGTTGCGGGCTGGATGCGCCGGCGCACATATATTATAGATGTGCCCTCCTTTTGGCGCCTGTAGCAAGAGGGTAATTGCGCCAACCACGTCTTCAAGATGCACCAGATTGACCCCGTGTTGACCATCCGGCGCGGTTTTTCCAGCAAAGAAACGTCCGGGGTGGCGTCCAGGCCCGACCAACCCCGCCAGCCGCAGAATATCCACTGACGTGCCCGGCAGATTATGCAGCCAATCTTCCAGTTCCTTCAGGGTACGCCCGCTGGCCGTGACCGGATTACGCGGCGTATTCTCTTTCACCACGCCTTGCGCATCGCCGTAAACAGACGTCGAACTGGTAAAAATAATACGCGGGATACGATAAGCCAGCGCGCTGTCGACCAGTTCCTGCATCGCCTGCAGATAAAAATCCTCTCCCGGACCGCTACGGCGCGCGGGCAGTGTTATCACCAGCGCATCGACATCCAGCAGAGCGTCAAGATCGTCCGCCTCACAGACCAGCTCCGGCTCCAGACGCAGCGGATAGCTTTCAATTCCACTCATACGGGCCGCTTCCACCCCGTCAAGGGTGGTTTTGCTGCCGGTAACCTGCCAGCCTCTCGCTGCCAGCGACATTGCCAGCGGCATGCCTAACCAACCTAAACCGACAATTGCGACCTTTTTCATCCATTTTCTCCTGACTTTAACGCCTTATACATAAGGCTACGCCAGCCCGCCGTGACTGACAATTCATACTATAAATGCGAAATGAAAAAAGCGCTTGCTTTAAGGCGTAAAAGTGGTTTAGGTTAAAAGGTATCAAATGAATAAGCATTCATCGGAATTTTTATGATACGCGTTCAATTTAAACACCACCATCATCACCATCATCCTGACTAGTCTTTCAGGCGATGTGTGCTGGAAGACATTCAGATCTTCCAGTGGTGCATGAACGCATGAGAAAGCCCCCGGAAGATCATCTTCCGGGGGCTTTTTTTTGGCGCGCGATACAGACCGGTTCAGACAGGATAAAGAGGAACGCAGAATGTTAGACAACACCCGCTTACGCATAGCTATTCAGAAATCAGGCCGTTTAAGCGATGATTCACGAGAATTGCTGGCCCGCTGCGGCATAAAAATTAATTTACACACTCAGCGCCTGATTGCGATGGCGGAAAACATGCCGATTGATATCCTGCGCGTGCGTGATGATGACATTCCGGGTCTGGTGATGGATGGCGTGGTCGATCTCGGCATTATCGGCGAGAACGTGCTGGAAGAAGAACTACTCAACCGCCGCGCGCAGGGCGAAGATCCGCGCTATTTTACCCTGCGCCGTCTTGACTTCGGCGGCTGCCGTTTATCGCTGGCAACGCCGGTTGACGAAGCCTGGGACGGCCCGGCCGCGCTGGACGGTAAACGTATCGCTACCTCTTATCCGCACCTCCTCAAACGCTACCTCGATCAGAAAGGCGTCTCTTTTAAATCGTGTCTGTTAAATGGTTCTGTCGAAGTCGCGCCGCGCGCGGGGCTGGCCGACGCTATCTGCGATTTGGTCTCTACCGGCGCGACGCTTGAAGCTAACGGCCTGCGTGAAGTCGAAGTTATCTACCGCTCTAAAGCCTGTCTGATTCAGCGCGACGGTGAGATGGCACAGAGCAAGCAAGAGCTGATCGATAAATTGCTGACCCGTATTCAGGGCGTGATTCAGGCGCGCGAATCGAAATACATCATGATGCACGCGCCAAGTGAACGCCTGGAAGAGGTTATCGCCCTGCTGCCTGGCGCTGAAAGGCCGACAATCCTGCCGCTGGCGGGCGAGCAACAGCGCGTGGCGATGCACATGGTCAGCAGCGAAACGCTGTTCTGGGAAACCATGGAGAAACTGAAAGCGCTTGGCGCCAGCTCGATTCTGGTACTGCCGATCGAGAAGATGATGGAGTGATCTGACGCCTGATGGCGCTGCGCTTATCAGGCCTACGTAATGCGTTGATATTTTGGGTTCAGTAGGCCGGATAAGGCGGAACCCTGTGATGGAGTAAAGACCATGAGCTTCAATACCCTGATTGACTGGAACAGCTGTAGCCCTGAGCAGCAGCGTGCGCTGCTGACGCGTCCGGCGATTTCCGCCTCTGACAGTATTACCCGGACGGTCAGCGATATTCTGGATAATGTAAAAACACGCGGTGACGATGCCCTGCGTGAATACAGCGCTAAATTTGATAAAACAGAAGTGACAGCGCTACGCATTACCCCTGAAGAGATCGCCGCCGCCGGCGCGCGTCTGAGCGACGAACTAAAACAGGCGATGGCCGCGGCCGTCAAAAATATTGAAACGTTCCATTCCGCGCAGACGCTACCGCCAGTAGATATAGAAACCCAGCCAGGCGTGCGTTGCCAGCAGGTTACGCGTCCCGTCGCGTCTGTCGGTCTGTATATTCCCGGCGGCTCGGCTCCGCTCTTCTCAACGGTGCTGATGCTGGCGACGCCGGCGCGCATTGCAGGATGTCAGAACGTGGTTCTGTGCTCGCCGCCGCCCATCGCTGATGAAATCCTCTATGCGGCGCAACTGTGTGGCGTGCAGGAAATCTTTAACGTCGGCGGCGCGCAGGCGATTGCCGCTCTGGCCTTCGGCAGCGAGTCCGTACCGAAAGTGGATAAAATTTTTGGCCCCGGCAACGCCTTTGTAACCGAAGCCAAGCGTCAGGTCAGCCAGCGCCTCGACGGCGCGGCTATCGATATGCCAGCCGGGCCGTCTGAAGTACTGGTGATCGCCGACAGCGGCGCAACACCGGATTTCGTCGCTTCTGACCTGCTCTCCCAGGCTGAGCACGGTCCGGATTCGCAGGTGATCCTGCTGACGCCTGATGCTGACATTGCCCGCAAGGTGGCGGAGGCGGTAGAACGTCAACTGGCGGAGCTGCCGCGCGCGGACACCGCCCGGCAGGCCCTGAGCGCCAGTCGTCTGATTGTGACCAAAGATTTAGCGCAGTGCGTCGCCATCTCTAATCAGTATGGGCCGGAACACTTAATTATCCAGACGCGCAATGCGCGCGATTTGGTGGATGCGATTACCAGCGCAGGCTCGGTATTCCTCGGCGACTGGTCGCCGGAATCCGCCGGTGATTACGCTTCCGGAACCAACCATGTTTTACCGACCTATGGCTATACTGCTACCTGTTCCAGCCTTGGGTTAGCGGATTTCCAGAAACGGATGACCGTTCAGGAACTGTCGAAAGCGGGCTTTTCCGCTCTGGCATCAACCATTGAAACATTGGCGGCGGCAGAACGTCTGGCCGCCCATAAAAATGCCGTGACCCTGCGCGTAAACGCCCTCAAGGAGCAAGCATGAGCACTGAAAACACTCTCAGCGTCGCTGACTTAGCCCGTGAAAATGTCCGCAACCTGGTACCGTATCAGTCCGCCCGCCGTCTGGGCGGTAACGGCGATGTCTGGCTGAACGCGAATGAATTCCCGACAGCGGTGGAGTTTCAGCTCACCCAACAAACGCTTAACCGCTACCCGGAATGCCAGCCAAAGGCCGTGATTGAAAACTACGCGCAATATGCTGGCGTAAAGCCGGAGCAGGTGCTGGTCAGCCGCGGCGCGGATGAAGGGATCGAGCTGGTGATCCGCGCCTTCTGCGAACCGGGGAAAGACGCCATTCTCTACTGTCCGCCCACTTACGGTATGTACAGCGTCAGCGCCGAAACTATTGGCGTAGAGCGCCGGACGGTTCCCGCGCTTGAAAACTGGCAGCTGGATCTACAGGGGATTTCCGACAACCTTGACGGCGCAAAAGTGGTGTTCGTTTGTAGCCCCAATAATCCTACCGGGCAACTTATCAACCCGCAGGATCTGCGCACGCTGCTGGAGTTGACACGCGGTAAAGCGATAGTCGTCGCCGACGAAGCTTATATTGAGTTTTGCCCGCAGGCCACGCTGACAGGCTGGCTGGTTGAATATCCTCATCTGGTTATCCTGCGTACATTGTCGAAAGCTTTTGCACTGGCGGGTCTGCGCTGCGGCTTTACGCTGGCTAATGAAGAGGTGATCAACCTGCTGTTAAAAGTGATCGCCCCTTATCCGCTTTCTACGCCAGTGGCGGATATCGCCGCCCAGGCGCTGAGTCCGCAGGGAATAAACGCAATGCGCGATCGCGTGGCGCAGACAGTGCAGGAACGTCAGTATCTGGTGAATGCCCTGCAACAGACCGCCTGCGTAGAACACGTCTTTGACTCTGAAACCAACTATATTCTGGCGCGATTTACTGCCTCCAGCAGCGTGTTTAAATCCTTATGGGATCAGGGCATTATCTTACGCGATCAGAATAAACAACCTTCTTTAAGCGGCTGCCTGCGGATTACTGTTGGCACCCGCCAGGAAAACCAGCGCGTCATTGACGCCTTACGTGCGGAGCCAGTATGAGTCAGAAGTATCTTTTCATCGACCGGGACGGAACCTTGATTTCCGAACCGCCAAGCGATTTTCAGGTAGACCGCTTTGATAAACTGGCCTTTGAGCCAGAGGTGATTCCCGTATTGCTGAAGCTGCAAAAAGCCGGTTTTAAGCTGGTGATGATCACTAACCAGGATGGACTTGGCACGCAAAGCTTCCCGCAGGCGGACTTCGACGGACCGCACAACCTGATGATGCAGATTTTCACTTCTCAGGGCGTATGCTTTGATGAGGTGCTGATCTGCCCTCACCTGCCCGCAGACGACTGCGACTGCCGCAAGCCCAAAGTAAAGCTGGTGGAGCGTTATCTTGCGGAACAAGCGATGGATAGCGCCAACAGCTATGTGATCGGCGATCGTGCGACCGATATCCAGCTCGCTGATAATATGGGCATTACTGGTTTACGCTATCACCGTGAAACGCTGAACTGGACGATGATTGGCGAACAGCTAACGAAACGCGATCGCTATGCGCATGTGGTCCGCAACACCAAAGAGACACAGATTGATGTCAGCGTCTGGCTGGATCGCGAAGGCAACAGCAAGATTAATACCGGCGTCGGCTTCTTTGACCATATGCTCGATCAAATCGCCACCCACGGCGGCTTTCGCATGGAGATTACCGTTAAGGGCGATCTCTATATCGACGATCACCACACGGTAGAAGATACCGGACTGGCGCTCGGTGAAGCATTAAAACTGGCACTCGGCGACAAGCGCGGTATCTGCCGTTTTGGCTTTGTACTGCCGATGGATGAATGTCTGGCGCGCTGCGCGCTGGATATTTCCGGTCGTCCGCATCTGGAATATAAAGCTGAATTTACCTACCAGCGTGTGGGCGATTTGAGCACAGAGATGATTGAACACTTTTTCCGCTCACTCTCTTACACGATGGGCGTCACTCTGCATCTCAAGACTAAGGGTAAGAACGATCACCACCGTGTCGAAAGTTTGTTTAAAGCCTTTGGTCGAACGCTACGCCAGGCTATTCGCGTGGAGGGCGATACATTACCGTCCTCGAAAGGAGTGCTGTGATGAACGTCGTCATCCTTGACACCGGCTGCGCCAATTTAAGCTCGGTAAAATCCGCCGTGGCGCGCCACGGTTACACCCCGGTGGTCAGCCGCGAAGCGGAAATCGTATTACGCGCTGACAAACTCTTTCTGCCCGGCGTCGGCACGGCGCAGGCCGCTATGGATCAACTGCGCGAACGTGAACTGATCGACTTAATTAAAGCGTGTACTCAGCCGGTACTGGGTATCTGCTTAGGGATGCAACTGCTGGGTCGTCGCAGCGAAGAGACGCGCGGCGTGGATCTGCTGAACATTATCGAACAAGATGTGCCGAAAATGACCGACTTTGGTCTACCGCTGCCGCACATGGGCTGGAATCGCGTGTATCCGCAGGCGGGCAACCGACTGTTTCAGGGCATTGAAGATGGCGCCTATTTTTACTTTGTGCACAGCTACGCGATGCCGGTCAACCCGTGGACTATCGCCCAGTGCAATTACGGCGAGCCGTTTACCGCAGCGGTACAGAAAGATAATTTCTTCGGCGTACAGTTCCACCCGGAACGTTCGGGCGCGGCGGGCGCACAGTTGCTAAAAAATTTCCTGGAGATGTAATGATTATTCCGGCATTAGATTTAATTGACGGCACCGTGGTGCGTCTCCACCAGGGTGACTACGCCCGCCAGCGGGATTACGGTAACGATCCCCTGCCCCGTTTGCAGGATTACGCCGCCCAGGGCGCCGGGGTGCTGCATCTGGTAGATCTGACCGGCGCTAAAGATCCGGCTAAGCGACAGATACCGCTGATTAAAACCCTGGTCGCGGGCGTGAACGTGCCTGTTCAGGTCGGCGGCGGCGTGCGTACCGAAGAAGACGTTGCGGCATTACTGAAAGCTGGCGTTGCCCGTGTGGTCATCGGTTCAACGGCGGTGAAATCCCCTGACGTGGTGAAAGGCTGGTTTGAACGTTTTGGCGCGCAGGCGCTGGTGCTGGCGCTGGACGTTCGCATAGACGAACACGGCAACAAGCAGGTGGCGGTTAGCGGCTGGCAGGAAAATTCCGGCGTCTCGCTGGAACAACTGGTGGAGACCTATCTCCCCGTCGGCCTGAAACATGTACTGTGTACCGATATTTCTCGCGACGGCACGCTGGCGGGCTCTAACGTGTCGCTGTACGAAGAAGTATGCGCCAGATATCCGCAGATCGCCTTTCAATCCTCCGGCGGTATTGGCGATATCGATGATATTGCCGCCCTGCGCGGCACCGGCGTGCGCGGCGTGATTGTCGGGCGCGCGCTGTTAGAAGGGAAATTTACCGTTAAGGAGGCCATCCAATGCTGGCAAAACGTATAATTCCGTGTCTGGATGTTCGTGATGGTCAGGTGGTGAAAGGCGTACAGTTTCGCAACCATGAGATCATTGGCGATATCGTTCCGCTGGCCAAACGCTATGCCGACGAAGGCGCGGACGAACTGGTGTTCTATGACATTACCGCCTCCAGCGATGGTCGCGTAGTCGATAAAAGCTGGGTGGCGCGCGTTGCCGAGGTGATCGACATTCCGTTTTGTGTAGCGGGCGGTATCCGGTCAATTGACGACGCCGCCAAAATTCTTTCTTTCGGGGCGGATAAGATCTCTATCAACTCCCCGGCACTGGCTGACCCAATGCTGATTACCCGTCTGGCTGACCGTTTTGGCGTACAGTGCATTGTCGTCGGGATTGATACCTGGTTTGACGACGCCACGGGGAAATATCATGTTAACCAGTATACCGGCGATGAAAACCGTACCCGCGTGACGCAGTGGGAGACGCTGGATTGGGTGCAAGAGGTACAACAGCGCGGCGCGGGGGAAATCGTCCTGAATATGATGAACCAGGACGGCGTGCGTAACGGTTATGATCTGACGCAGTTGAAAAAAGTCCGTGACGTTTGCCGCGTGCCGCTGATCGCCTCCGGCGGCGCGGGCACGATGGAACACTTTCTTGAGGCATTCCGTGATGCCGATGTCGACGGCGCGCTTGCCGCCTCCGTTTTTCACAAGCAAATCATCAATATTGGCGAATTAAAAGCGTACCTGGCAGGCCAGGGCGTGGAGATCAGGATATGTTAACAGAGCAACAACGCCGCGAGCTGGACTGGGAAAAAACCGATGGCCTGATGCCAGCCATCGTGCAACATGCAGTATCCGGCGAAGTATTGATGCTGGGCTATATGAACCCACAAGCGCTGGACAAAACCATTGAATCCGGCCATGTTACGTTCTTCTCACGCACGAAACAGCGTTTATGGACCAAAGGCGAAACCTCAGGCCATGTGCTGAATGTCGTCAGCATTGCGCCAGATTGCGACAACGATACACTGCTGGTGCTGGCAAACCCTGTCGGGCCGACCTGCCACAAAGGTACCAGTAGCTGCTTTGGCGACGCCAGCCATCAATGGTTATTCCTGTATCAACTGGAGCAGCTACTGGCAGAGCGCAAAACCGCCGATCCGGCCAGCTCTTACACGGCGAAACTGTACGCCAGCGGTACCAAACGTATTGCGCAAAAAGTTGGCGAAGAAGGTGTAGAAACCGCGCTGGCGGCCACCGTCAATGATCGTTTTGAATTAACCAATGAAGCGTCTGACTTGATGTACCACCTGCTGGTGCTATTGCAGGATCAGGATCTCAACCTCACCGCCGTGATCGACAATCTTCGTAAGCGTCATCAATAAGCATAAAAAAACCGGGCAATGCCCGGTTTTTTAGTGAGAAATTTTACCTTTCGAAGCCAACCCACCATCCGGCAAAGAAGCTTACAAGGCTTTTGGCTTATAGCTACGTAGCGCATTGCGCCCTAGCACAATCCCGGCGCCGATCATCCCACCCAGCAACACAGCCAGCACGAGGGTAATGGCTGTTTTCGGGCTATCGCGACGGACCGGCAGCGTCGGCTTCATCACATAACGATAGACGTGCACCGTATCGGCAGTCACTTTCAGATTTTTAATGTCCAGCAGTGTCTGCTTCGTCTGGTAATAGGCCGGAGAAAAGACCAGTGGACGCGTCGCTTCGTTCTGTATCATCGATTTCAGCGCATCGCTGCCCAGCAGGAACATCGTGTCCTGGGTAACATCCTGGGTTTGCTGAATCTGCGGCTGCGTGATTTTGGCCTCATCCGCATAGCGCAACGCTTCTTCGATTTGCTTAATACGCAGATCTTTTTGTTCCTGCGCCACAACTTCCTGCGTCTCAAGAGACTCCTGCAACGTTTTGGTTTGCAGCGTGATGTTATCTTTCAGGTCAACTTCCAGTTCCTTAGCGACCTCTTCATCCACCTGTTGGATATATTCCGCCAGCCGACGCTGCGCCCCTTCAGCGGTAGTACTCACATAAGAAACCGAGAGTGGCAGCGCCTGCCCCTTTACCGACTGTTCAATGGTGAGCTTTTCCCGCTCTTTCTGATTATCCAGCGCTTCCGATAATGCGGAAAACGCAGAGCTAAAGCGGCTTATAAAATTCGCCTGCACTTCAGAGATTTTGGGAGCATTCCCGCCATACAAGACGTTGAGCGCGTTGGTATAGGTGGCAACCTGCGCGGCATCAGGTTGGGTAATAATCGCCGTGGATGTCCATTTTTCTTTGGCTATCATCAGGTAGCCTACGGCCAGCAAAATGGCGATAACAACGGCTACAATAATGGTCATCTTCCCACGCCATAACTGTAGCAATAACTCAATCAAATCAATCTGTTCCGGATCGTTCCCACGCCCGGAAGACGTATTACTATCCACTGTCATAGATACCCTAACTAAAAAAAGGATGAAGCTGGAGACAGTGTAGTCATAAAGCAAATATATGCCATAGGATTAATGATAAAAATCAGACATTATTTCCATTTGGTCAATAAATCATCGGGACTCATCAGCCCCGATTGCCTTATTAATCACTACCGAAAAGATCGCGGGTATACACTTTTTCAGCAACATCCAAAAGCTCTGCCGCCATCCTGTTGGAAATAATGACATCCGCCTGCTGTTTAAAGCAGTGCAAATCACGTTCAAGACGTGAGTTAAAGAAAGTATCTTCTTCCATTACCGGCTCATAGATGATGACCTCTACGCCTTTCGCTTTAATGCGCTTCATAATCCCCTGAATCGATGAGGCGCGGAAGTTATCGGAGCCACTCTTCATAATCAGGCGATAAATGCCCACCACTTTAGGCTTTCTGGCGAGGATAGCGTCGGCAATAAAATCTTTACGCGTACGGTTTGCTTCAACGATAGCGGAGATAATATTATTAGGCACCGACTGATAATTAGCCAGCAACTGTTTGGTATCTTTTGGCAAACAATATCCGCCATAACCAAAAGAGGGATTATTATAATGATTGCCAATACGCGGATCGAGGCACACCCCTTCAATAATTTGTCGGGTATTTAATCCTAACGTTTCAGCATAGCTGTCTAATTCATTAAAATAAGCGACTCGCATAGCGAGATAAGTATTGGCGAAAAGTTTAATGGCTTCCGCTTCAGTGGAGTCCGTAAACAGCGTCGGAATCTCCTGTTTAATAGCGCCTTCCTGGAGTAATGCGGCAAATTCTCTGGCGCGCTCAGACTGTTCCCCAATCACGATACGGGAGGGATAAAGGTTATCGTAAAGGGCTTTACCTTCACGTAAAAACTCCGGAGAGAAAATGATATTTTCTGTCGCAAACTTCTGACGCATTGCCGCCGTGAAGCCAACCGGCACCGTAGACTTAATAATCATCACGGCTGCGGGGTTGATGCTGATCACATCCTGAATGACCGATTCCACACTGGACGTATTAAAATAGTTGGTTTTGGGATCGTAATCCGTAGGCGTAGCAATGATGACGTAATCTGCATTCTGGTACGCATCAAACTTATCCAGCGTTGCCCTGAATCTGATGTTATCTTCCTTTAAAAATTGCTGAATTTCTTTATCAACAATCGGAGATATCCGATCATTTAACAGTTCAACACGGGAAGGAACAATGTCTAACGCCACCACATCATGATGTTGTGCAATAAGCAAACCATTAGACAAGCCAACATAACCCGTCCCGGATATCGTGATTTTCATTATTCGCTCTCAGAATTAACTTAATTATGAATCATGATGTATTTCGCATCCTGATAAGATATTAAAGTTTTAACGCCTGAGTATATAAAGTGCAACGCAGACGAAAACAATTCAGATTATCTTCATTACGATAAACACAGATTATTAAGTTAATATTAAGTAAAAGCGATAAATCAATAAGAATAGAGATAAAAAAAGCCCGGTATTAAACCGGGCTTAAACATTTTTGCAGAAATTATTCCAACCATTCGGTATGGAAAACACCTTCTTTATCAGTACGTTTATAGGTGTGCGCACCAAAGTAGTCACGCTGCGCCTGAATTAAGTTAGCTGGCAGTACTGCGGCGCGATAGCTGTCATAGTAGGCAACTGCCGCAGAGAATGTCGGCACTGGAATGCCGTTCTGCACCGCGTAAGCCACAACATCACGCAGCGCCTGCTGGTACTCATCAGCAATTTTCTTGAAGTAAGGCGCTAACAGCAAATTGGCAATACCAGCGTTTTCTGCGTAAGCATCGGTGATTTTCTGCAGGAACTGAGCGCGAATGATACAACCCGCACGGAAAATCTTAGCAATCTCGCCGTAGTTGAGATCCCAGTGATATTCATCAGACGCAGCGCGTAGCTGCGAGAAGCCCTGCGCATAGGAGACGATCTTGCCAAGATACAGCGCGCGACGCACTTTCTCGATAAATTCCGCTTTGTCGCCTGCCGGTTGCGCTTTCGGGCCGGAGAGCACTTTAGATGCGGCAACACGTTGTGCTTTCAACGAAGAGATGTAACGCGCAAAGACGGATTCGGTAATTAGCGACAGCGGTTCGCCCAGATCCAGCGCGCTCTGGCTGGTCCATTTACCGGTCCCTTTGTTGGCGGCTTCATCAAGAATGACATCCACCAGGTAGTTTCCGTCTTCATCTTTTTTAGTGAAGATGTCTTTAGTGATGTCGATCAGATAACTGCTCAGCTCGCCGTTATTCCACTCAGTAAAAGTGTTCGCCAACTCTTCATTACTGAGGTTCAGGCCGCCTTTCAGCAGGGAGTAAGCTTCAGCGATAAGCTGCATATCGCCATATTCAATACCATTGTGGACCATCTTGACGTAGTGACCCGCGCCATCGGCGCCTATATAGGTCACGCACGGTTCGCCATCTTCCGCCACGGCAGCAATCTTCGTCAGGATCGGAGCCACCAGTTCATAGGCATCTTTCTGACCGCCAGGCATGATAGATGGCCCTTTCAGCGCGCCCTCTTCACCACCGGAAACGCCGGTACCGATAAAGTTAAAACCTTCCGCAGACAGCTCGCGATTGCGACGGATTGTGTCCTGGAAGAAGGTATTACCGCCATCAATAATGATATCGCCTTTTTCCAGATACGGTTTCAGCGAATCGATAGCTGCATCAGTACCTGCGCCCGCTTTCACCATTAACAGGATACGACGAGGCGTTTCGAGGGATTCAACAAACTCTTTCACCGTGTAATAAGGCACCAGCTTTTTGCCGGGATTCTCGGCAATCACTTCTTCGGTCTTTTCACGGGAGCGGTTGAAAACGGAGACGGTATAACCACGGCTTTCGATGTTGAGCGCGAGGTTGCGCCCCATCACTGCCATACCGACGACGCCGATCTGTTGCTTGGACATTACATACTCCTGTCAGGTGTGGTCACCGCGCGACGAGAGCGCGGCTTGAAATGTGGCTTAGATGTTAACTTAAAAATCAATAGTATTACAGTTACAAATTCCCGCCTTATTTATTAAGTTACGCCTTAATTAAAGCGTTATCCAACTCGCATTTCTTAAAGATGTTTCGTTATTTCCCAAAAACCATTGCTTAGGTGAAATAACCAATTTATCTTCATACTTATTCAGCCAAGCTCCCCACCAACTGTAGGTACTATTTGCTATAATATTGTTTTTACATAAAGACATAAGATACATATCTATGGCGCTAAAATCATAGTCACTATTATTTATCACATAACAATTATCATTCTCCAAAAAGGCTTTCTGTGCCCATCGAACATCATCAGAGAAGATAATAAAATTTTGTTTACCTCGCTCACGCTCTACATATTCCATAGCATGGTTGTAATAACTTATATCCAGCACACCATGATATTTAGCCGCATGCTGATTTGTTACATAATCTCCACGGCGAATGTGTAACGCAGTTGTATTATTGCTTCTCTGAATCAAGGAATATAACTCTAAGTTTTTACAGATATCTAGAAGATCATCCCGTAGTTCAAACAAAGGTAAAATTAACTGTTTATGCTTATTGAGTAGATCTGCATCCTGATAAAATGAAAATAAACATGCTTTATCAATATTTTTTATTGTTTCAAAAGTGTAAAAAGCTCTATCAGAGAGAGCATATTTCCCAAAGAGAGCTATGGATAAAATTTCTGATATTTGCTTAGGAAATGGATTTCTTTTAAATTTTCTAAGCAACTTAATTTTTTCTTTTTCATCCGCAAAACTGAATCTATCATAGCTTATGTTAAACTGGTTCAGTTCTAAAGATCGTACAGTATCCCTTTTCGGTTGAGAATAGTAATAACTGTCATCCAACACTAATGTAGTGCTCTGGAAATATTGCTTAAGAATATAAGCAGCTGCATATTGAAACATTTGGTTACCTAAACCACCAGAAAGACAGCTATACACAGTTAAATCCTTATTTTATTAGGGCTTTAGAGAAATGATAAATGCAGGCAATAAAATTAATCATTTTTCTGTTCTTTAAGAATTCTCGTAACGAATAACTCGCACATTCATAATATGCAAGTTTCGATTTTTGGGTCGAGTTTGAATGTATGCGATAATTTAATAAAGGCTCATCCATATTATCCCAACGTGGAATTGAATCCCGCATCCTTAACCAAAGATCATAATCTTCAGAATTAAACCCTCCACTATAACCTCTATGTTTCAGGAAAAAATCTTTTCTAAACATTACCGAAGGATGAGCAAAGGGGTTTTTAAAAATTATCTTTTTGAAGATCGCATTTTTTTGAGGATAGGATCTAAGACCTAAGAAAGTATCATTCTCGTCAATTAAATTGATTGCCGTACCAACTAAATCGAGATTATTCTTTTCAAGATATGTTATTTGTTTCTCTAAACGCTCAGGATGAGATATATCATCCGAATCCATTCTTGCTATAATATCATACTTTGATCGCGATATTGCAAGATTTAGAGAGAAACCTAGTTGCCCGATACATGTTTCAATTATTTTAACTTGTTGATTACTATTTATCTTTTCTTTCAAAGTAGTAGCTATTTCACTTGCATCCTTACCATTAGCAATAATAATTAATTCATAGTTTCTAAAAGTCTGATTCAATATGCTATTAATTGCAGGCATTACATATAAATCAAACCTATTAACACACATAATAACTGATATCATGCCAATTTATATCCTTTTAGCACGTAAAATTCTTTTAACTAAAAAAACAGTAAAAATTAACGGAAGTATAAAAAAATTCATATTGACAAAATTATTATACATCATCGAAAATAAACACGCCATAACCAAGAACGGCTGGAATATATATGAAAAAGGTGTTCTATTTCTTTTCAGGAAAATATACTGTGCTATAAAACCAATAAAAAAAGCATAAACGAAACTAAAAAAACCTAATGATACATAGGAACTTCCTACAAGACCAATAGGAGATGTACTATCAGGAAAATATAAACTAATAGTTGAGGCAGGTATTATTTTTTGAGGTAAAAACCAATTAAAAAAATAAAAAATGTCGCTTATATTATTTTGTACAATATAACTAAAGTTGACTATAGGAGAACCAAAATAAAAACCACCAATAAATCTTAATATAAATTCAAAGTTAAACGATAAATCTTGATCAGGATTTCTAATAATTCTCGTAACCGAAAAAAGTATGATGGTAAAAATCGCAACACAACTTCCTTTTGTAAAAGATATTTTTTTCGGAGAATATAACATTAGCCCTAAGAAAACATAAAGTAACGATTGTAGCTTGGCGTAACTAATAAATTTTATAATAATAATAATAAGACTAATTAAGACTATTGGCCTTTTATCATTCAATAATCTTGCCATACCATACATTAGAATTCCGAAATACCCAAGAAGTAAAGAGATACCATGTATGCCTAGTGGTGAGGAAGCTATTTTTGACTCTATAAGCTGAGCGTTAACCCCTCCTAATATATAGATGTTTATTATATTTGCATTCCCCATGAAATATTGGGTTATTAAAAATGTAATAACATTCATCAAGAGGATAACTTTAAAAAAGACATCATATTTTTTAAAGTTATAAATAATATACTCATTTCTAGGGGGGGAATTTATCTTATTATAAAGAAAGCAATACGATGAAAACGCACCGATTAAAAAGAAAAAGAAAAAAAACAAGGTAATGATTAGAACATTATTATCAGGATTAAAATTAAATATATTAAAAGAATTCCATACCTCTTCGCTTGTTTTTATTTGAAAAATGGTATTAAGCACAACAGAAACAGTTATTAAAATAACAGGATTAAATACAGTTCTGAAGTCATCATTTTTAGGTATTATTATTTCTCTCATTATCACCTCGGAGATAAAAATATCTCATATCATGCTTATTTTAAGATTTTATTTTTTAATATAATTTGTATATGATTAAAAATAAATCTAATTATTTAGTTTTCGAAGCAAATGTGATACTAAATTCCCAACCTTTTCCAATATGCATTAATTATCTTTTTTTTCCTTTATGGAGAAAAAACAAACCACATAATAAGACTATGCTAAAATTAATCATCCATGATAATGCTCCAGCCACCTCATGAATTTTTGGGGAAAAGAATATTAGGAAAATAGAGTTAATAATAATAATCAAAAGTTGCGAAATAAATATCACCCCACCTCTATTTTCAACAATTAACTTAACGTGAATAAAGTTATAAAAAAAGTTTATCAGCACAGCAACGCTCAAAATTTTGACAATAATAACTCCATACTCTACAACTTCAATATTATGACTCCATAACCAAAGTATGTCTTTTGCCCAAAAAAATAATATGCAAGATGGCATTAAGACACAAAAAAAAGCTATTGTTTTATATAATCCCAACTTAGTTGTATCGCCAATTTTTGCGATATGAGGTAATATTGCTTTAACCATTGGATACTGTAACTGCAATAACGCAAGTCCAAATTGCATAGTCATAACATACAAGCCAAAGTTTTGAATGCTTAAAAACCTTGACATAAATATTCTATCTAATTGTGAAGAAAAAACGCCTAACAGAATCCCTAAGGATATTTTATAGTTAGTAATAATAATTCTTTTGATTTTTCCCCATGACGGTTTACACGCTCCTATCCTTGATACGATAAAAGAAAAATTACAGATAAACTCAATCATAGCAATTAGGAAGAAAGATAATACATAAATATATGTTTGCCGGCTAACGTTTAGAATTAAAATTACTGCTGTAATATTTTTCAAAGAAATGAATATACATTGCGATAAGTTTGCTTTTACTTGCTCTTCATTCCCATTCCAATATGCCAAATTAACGTTATTGCAAAACTGGAAAAAAAACTGCCCTGCAAAAATTTTTATAGCGAGTTCAAGTTGCTTTGCAGAAAAAGCATCCAATCTAAACCATTTTTCAGCAATAGCCTCTGCAGAAAAATACAAGAAAAACACAGCACAAAGCGCAATCAAAAAATATAAAGCTATATAGTTTGAATATATCTCTTTAATATTCTGTTTTTTTTGTGCAAAGTCCCTTGGCATAACTTGTGACATTCCTGCATCAAGCAGTAATAATATCCCTTGTAAGGATAAACACGCAGCCACCATACCCCATTGTTCTTTCCCTAATAACTTCAGGTAAAAAGGAGCCATTAAAAGAATTATAGCTCCCTGCCAAAAAACCCCACATAAATTAGCAATGGTATTTATATAAATACGCTTTTCCATTTAGCTATCTCTAAGAAATTCTAAAATTCTATAAGTATTCTCCCTCATCAAATACTGGTCGCCGCGCGATTCCACATTCAGGCGCACCACCGGTTCGGTGTTTGACGAGCGCAGGTTGAAACGCCAGTCGGCGAACGACATGCTGAGGCCGTCCGTGCGGTCCACCGCCTGCGCCTCTTCCGCAAAGTGCGCTTCCACCCGCGCAATGGCTGCCGCCGGCTCCGCCAGCCTGCTGTTGATTTCCCCGCTCGCCGGGAACGCCGCCATCCGGTCGCGGACCAGTTCACCCAGCGACTGCCCCTTCAGGCACACCAGCTCCGCCACCAGCAGCCACGGGATCATCCCGCTGTCGCAGTAGGCAAAATCACGAAAATAGTGATGCGCGCTCATTTCCCCGCCATAAATGGCATCCTCCGTACGCATCCGCTCCTTGATAAAGGCGTGCCCGGTTTTTGACATCACCGGCGTCCCACCCGCCGCCGTCACCACTGCCTCTGTGTTCCAGGTCAGGCGCGGGTCGTGGATAATCTTCGCCCCCGGGTGTTTTTCCAGAAACGCTTCCGCCAGCAGCCCGACGATGTAGTACCCCTCGATAAACTGCCCTTTCTCATCGAACAGGAAGCAGCGGTCGAAGTCGCCGTCAAAGGCGATGCCCATGTCCGCCCCGTGTTCAATAACGGCCTTGCGGGTGTCGTCGCGACACTCCGGCAGCAACGGGTTGGGAATGCCGTTCGGGAAGGTGCCGTCCGGGGTGTTGTGGATTTTGATGAACTCCACCGGCGCGCCCAGCGCCTTCAGACGCGCTTCGATGGCGTCAATGACCGGCCCCGCCGCCCCGTTGCCGGAATTCACCACCAGCTTCAGCGGGGTGAGATTGTTAACACTGATGTAGGCGAGCAGGTGGTCGATGTAGGCGTCGCGCAGGCTGATTTGTCTGTAGCTGCCGCGCGCGGCCTCGTTCACCGGCGGGAAATCGCCCGCTTCTGCCAGACGCTGAACGTCGCGCAGACCGGTGTCGCCGCTTATCGGGCGGGCGCCCTCGCGCACCAGCTTCATACCGTTGTAGTCCATCGGATTATGGCTGGCGGTCACTTCAATACCGCCGTCCACGCCGAGGTGGAAGGTGGCGAAGTAAATCTCTTCGGTGCCGGACATACCGATATCCAGCACGTCGACGCCCGCGTCCTGTAACCCTTTCGCCAGCGCCAGCTTCAGCGCCTCGCTGGTCAGGCGCACGTCGCCGCCCAGCACGATGGTTTTCGGTTTTAAATATTCGCCGTAAGCGCGGCCAATCCGCCACGCGATATCTTCATTGAGCTCTTCGCCCAGCCTGCCGCGAATGTCGTAGGCTTTGAAACAGGTTAATTTATTCATGATTCAATTATCTTTTTTGTAACGTTCTTTCTGCCGAACAATATCATCTTCTCCCAAATAATCTCCTGAACTGACTTCTATAAGATTAAGTGGAATAACTCCTGGATTCTCCAGACTATAAGTAGCCCCCAAAGGAATATAAATTGATTCATTTGCAGTAACTAGCATCGTTTTATCATCCAGCGTAACTTTAGCCGTACCAGAAAGCACAATCCAGTGTTCTGAACGATGATGATGCATACGCAAGGAAAGCCCTTCTCCTGGTTTGACGATGATCTTTTTAACTTTATATCGCTCACCCTGGTCTATTGAGTCGAATTTACCCCATGGACGAAAAACCTCACGATGGGCAATATACTCTGTACGCTCTTGAGCCTTTAGCATCTCAACGATCTTTTTTACATCCTGGACATCAGATTTTTTAGAAACAAGTATGGCATCTTTTGTTTGTACAATAACAATATCTTCAACACCTACAGCAGCAACCAATGCTGACTCTGAGTATATGTAGTTATTTTTAGTGTTGTATGTCAGAATGTCGCCCTTACAAACATCTCCCTCATCTGTTTTTTCGCTGATATCCCATAAAGACTGCCAAGAACCAACATCACTCCAACCAATATCAATCGGGCAGACAATGCAACGCTCCGTTTTTTCCATAACAGCAAAATCAATAGATTCTGCAGGACAATCTTTAAATAAAGTTTCTGGAAGGCGAATAAAATCAAGATCGCGATATGAAGAAGAAAGCACCTGCTCACAAACGCTATAAATATCTGGTCTGAATTTTTTTAACTCATTCAGATAAACAGTGGCTTTAAACATAAATATGCCGCTATTCCAGAAATAATCCCCTGTTGAAATATATTTCTCTGCTTTTAATCTATCCGGCTTTTCAACAAATTTTTTCACATGATAAAAATCTGTTTCAGTTGAATTTGCATTTACAGAGAAAGGCACACCACGCTCTATATAGCCATAACCAGTCTCAGCATATTCAGGTATGATACCAAATGTAACAATATTGCCGTTTTCGGCAATGGGGACTGCTTTCTTAACGGCATTACAGAAAACTTCTTCTTTAGCGATAATATGATCGGCTGCAAGAACTAAAAGTAAAGGATCCTCCTGCTCCTTACGTCTAAGCGCTGATAATGCAGCAAGAGCAATCGCTGGAGCTGTATTTCTCCCATACGGTTCAAGAATGATATTATTATGTAGTTGATCTATTTGCCGTAACTGCTCCGCAACAATAAAACGGTGCTGCTCGTTTGTTATAACCAATGGTTCATTACATGCAAGTGCCGACAACCGAAGCAGGGTTGTCTGTAATAAGGAATTTTTTCCAGAAAGTTGTAAAAATTGTTTTGGGTAAAGTTCTCGAGATAGAGGCCAAAGACGGCTCCCTGTACCACCAGCCATTACAACAGCAATTAAGGGTACATCAGACATACTTGACGTCCTTTTTGTCTAAACCAATGACAGAATGGGGTTCATTTTGAAAATAAGCTCGACTATTCTCGTGGACGTTCTCGCCTGCCAGAAGCTGTTCCGGCGTCAGCCAGCGGTAACTGCCATGCTGCGCGTCAGGCAGGCGTAAATCGCTCTCCGCCACGCGCAGACGAAAGCCGAGCACGATGTAGTGAGTTGAAAAATCCTCACCGGAAAAGTTGTCGTCATAGAAGTGCTGCCAGACGCCATAAAACGTCCCTGCCGCCAGCGGCAGACGCACGCCCAGTTCCGCCTGCGTCAGGCGTGCAAAGGCGGCCTCCAGCGTTTCGTCTTTGCACACCCGCCCCCCCGGCACAAACCAGTAGCCCTGCGCCGGACGGTTGAGACGCTGGCCCAGTAAAATTTCCCCCTGGCCGTTTTCCACGATGAAATCGAGGGAGATGAGGGGCGTGGTCCGCACCACGGCGGCGAAATCTTCCTGACGTAAAAACATTGTCACCCCCGGAACCGTTGCTGATTCTCAAGGAACCACTGGTAAGTACCGGCAAGCCCTGCCTCCAGTGAAATTTCGTGATACCAGCCAAGCTGATGCAGGCGCGTGACGTCGAGCAATTTACGCGGCGTGCCGTCCGGCTTCGCGGCGTCGAACACCACCCGGCCCTGGTAACCCACCACCTTTGCGATAGTCTGCGCCAGTTCGCGGATAGTGCAGTCCACGCCAGTGCCGACGTTAATGTGCGACAGCATCGGGTCGGTGTTCTCCTGCCACACCTCGCGCGCCAGCTCCATCACGTGAATACTGGCCGCCGCCATATCGTCAACATGCAGAAATTCGCGCATCGGCGTGCCGCTGCCCCACACCACCACCTCCGGCGCGTGGCTCTGCGCAGCCTCATGAAAGCGACGCAGCAGCGCCGGGATCACATGTGAATTGTCCGGGTGGAAATTATCATGCGGGCCGTACAGGTTGGTTGGCATCACCGAACGGTAGTCGCGACCGTACTGCCGGTTGTAGGACTCGCACAGTTTAATCCCGGCGATCTTGGCGATGGCATACGGCTCGTTGGTCGGCTCCAGCGTTCCCTGCAGCAGCTCGCTTTCCGCCATCGGCTGCCTTGCCAGTTTCGGATAGATACAGGACGAACCGAGAAACAGCAGTTTGTTCACGTTGTGCAGGTGCGCGGCGTGAATAATGTTGCTCTCTATCATCATATTTTCATAGATAAAATCCGCCGGATACGTGTTGTTGGCGACAATGCCGCCCACTTTCGCCGCCGCCAGATAAACCTGGTCGATACCCGCCCCGGCAAAGAACGCCTGTACCGCGCGCCCGTCGAGCAGATCCAGCTCATCGCGGGTGCGCAGCACCAGCTCCACGTCGCCGCGCTGCGCAAGCTGCCGTACAATGGCGGAGCCCACCATCCCGCGATGGCCCGCCACAAAAATTCGTTGCTTGGTCATGGTCATTCCAAAGATAAATTTACATCGAATCCGTGAGATTTCAGCAGTGAGTGTTTTTTCGCGGCCTCCAGATCGTTCGCCACCATCTCGGAGACCATCTCCGACAGGGTGATTTCCGGTTTCCAGCCCAGTTTCTCATGCGCTTTGGACGGGTCGCCCAGCAGGGTTTCCACTTCCGCCGGACGGAAATAACGCGGATCAACGGCCACAATCACATCGCCCGGTTTCACGCCCGGCGCATCGTGTCCGGTAACGGATACCACGATCCCTTTTTCATGAATGCCTTCGCCTTCAAAGCGCAGTTTTATCCCCAGTTGCGCCGCCGCCAGCTCCACAAACTGGCGCACGGAATACTGCACGCCGGTGGCAATCACGAAATCTTCCGGCTGCTCCTGCTGTAACATCATCCACTGCATCCGCACGTAATCTTTCGCATGACCCCAGTCGCGCAGCGAGTCCATGTTGCCGAGATACAGGCAGGACTCCAGTCCCTGGGCGATATTGGCGATGGCGCGGGTGATCTTACGGGTGACGAAGGTTTCGCCGCGACGCGGGGACTCGTGGTTAAACAGAATGCCGTTACAGGCGTAAATACCGTAGGATTCACGGTAGTTGACGGTGATCCAGTAGGCGTACAGTTTCGCCACCGCATAGGGGGAACGCGGGTAGAACGGCGTGGTCTCTTTCTGCGGAATTTCCTGCACCAGACCGTACAGTTCAGAGGTGGAAGCCTGGTAGAACCGCGTTTTCTTTTCAAGACCGAGGAAGCGAATCGCCTCCAGCAGGCGCAGCGTGCCCATCGCATCCACATCGGCGGTATATTCCGGCGACTCAAACGACACCGCCACGTGGCTCATTGCGCCCAGGTTGTAGACCTCATCCGGCTGCACTTCCTGTAAAATGCGGGTCAGGTTGGAGGCGTCGGTCAGGTCGCCATAATGCAGATGAAATTTCGGGTTGCAGCTGTGCGGGTCCTGATAAATATGGTCCACGCGCTCGGTATTAAACGATGACGCGCGGCGCTTGATACCATGCACCTCATACCCTTTTTCCAGCAGAAATTCTGCCAGGTAAGACCCATCCTGTCCGGTTACGCCAGTAATAAGAGCGACTTTATTCATAGTAATTCCTAATACATATAAATTTAATTTAAAGTAGGTATATTAAGTTAAGACAATAATATAGTAATTATTTTCTTATTGGTAATTCGGGTGTCAAATTTTTCTTTAGCTATCCTGGCACTTTCTTTACCACAGTCGCGAATCAATTCTTTAGATAAAATAAATTTTTCCATCGCCTCTGCAAGAGCATCGCTAGACCACCGTTGTATTAAAAAACCATTAGAATTATTAACAACAGTATCTCTACATCCAGGAACATCGGTAGTTATTACAGCCCTTCCTATAGCCATAGCCTCCTGTGTACTTCGAGGAAACCCTTCTCTATAAGAAGGTAAAACGAAAACACTGCTCTTACTTAACCAATGAGAAACATCATTCACATATCCTACATAGTTAATTATTTCTTCTTTAATAATTGTATCAAGCTCATTTTGTTTTAGACTACCAGGGTTTGCTGGATCAATATTACCCAGCACATTAAACGTCACCCCTTCAAATCTTTCCTTTATATTTTTAGCAGCAGCGATAAATTCATAAATCCCCTTTTCTCTGAGCAATCGGCCAATGAAAATAAAAGAAATTGGTTCAAGTGGTGCTGGTGAATACTTGTAATGCTCTAAATTTATTCCAATACCCCCCAATACATATACTTTTCCATCTTCTATACAACCAGCGTTAAGTAAATCATTCCTATCATCTTCATTAAGTACAATAAGTGTATTAATTTTCTTAAAAGCTATTCTATAGAGCAGAATCTGTATTCTTTTTAGGATTTTTGTCTTTTGGGGAATCCCAGATGGTTGTTCGGTAAATAAAAAACCTAACCCTTCAAGCATCGCGATAATCTTATGAACACCAGCATAATATGCGGCAAGCGATCCCCAAATACAAGGCTTAGTAAAATAAGAAAAAACGATGTCTGGTGTTATTTTTTTTATTAGCTTATATAAAAAAATAAAATTAACAAAGTCCTTGAAGGGATTAATTCCTGAGCGACTTATTGTATAATCTATCGGTACGACACCGATATCAATCAATGTCTGCTTCGATTTGTGATCATAATCAACAGATAACGCATATACTTCATGTCCTGCGCTAACTAAATCTTTAAGTAATTCATATCTGAATCCTAATAAAGATTGCACCGTAGTACCAATCATTAATATTTTCATATTCTTTTTATAAAATTCCGGTTACGATACTGATTATTAAACTCTATAACCATTTGGATTGTGTGATTGCCAGTTCCAAACATCTTGCAACATATCCTCTATTCCATATTTTGCCTCCCACCCCAGGAGGTTTCTGGCTTTTTCAGTATCAGCCCAAGATTTGTCTAAATCACCATTTCTTCGCGCGACAATATTATAGGGAATCTCTTTTTTAGTGACGCGCTCAAAAGCTTTAATGATTTGCAAAACGCTATATGCTCGACCTGAACCCAAATTAAAAACATCATAACCTACTTTTGTTGATAACATGTATTCTAATGTCTTGACATGTCCTTCAGCTAAATCATCTACATGAATATAATCTCGCATGCCAGTGCCATCAATTGTGTCATAATCACCACCATATACATTTAAATATTTAAGTTTTCCAGTGGCAACTTGTGATATATATGGAATGAGGTTATTTGGTATTCCATTAGGATCTTCCCCAATCATACCTGATTTATGAGCACCAGTAGGATTAAAATAACGAAGACTTACTGCGGAAAATAACTCATTAGATTTACAAAAATCCTGCAGAATAATCTCACTAAAATATTTTGATGTTCCATAGGGATTTGTAGTCCCCCCAATTGTATCGTTCTCTTTATTTGGAACAATCGAAGAAGAACCATATACGGTGGCAGACGAACTAAAAATCAAATTATTTACATTTGCACTTTGCATTGCAGCCAGTAGAGTCAAGGTACCTGTGATATTATTATCATAATAAACCAATGGTTTTTCAACAGACTCACTTACTGATTTTAATGCTGCAAAATGTATTACTGCTTCTATCGAATAATTATTAAACACTTCATCCAGGCAATGTCGTTCTTTTATATCACTTTTTATAAATTTTATTTTTTTATTGGTTAAATTCTCAACGCGCCTAATCGACTCATAAGAGGAATTACTTAAATTATCAATAACAATAATGTCGTGCCCTTTGGCAATAAGCGCTAAACAAGTATGCGATCCTATATAACCAGCTCCACCAGTGACTAATATCATCATCCGCACCTTTCAATTAAAAATTGAAATACACGCTACCGCCCCTGGCTCATCAGCTACCAGTGCACTGCGTACATATCGACTTGTTACAAACCTCGCCCAGCAGGGCAAAGCTCACTAAAACTTAAACGCTAATTGTCTTATTAATTGCATCCGGAAACAAGGATTAATCTTATAAAATCAGCATTAAAATGCTCCAGATAACCCCTTGTTACTTAAGCCCTTTATACAAAACTAAAACGGCAGTCAACACTCGTTTCAGCCAACTTGCCGCTTCGAATGTTCACTGCCGTTATTATGTTTATCACCAACCATTTATCACGGTTGTTAATACTTATTCATGCAGAAGCTGCTCTATGCTCTTACGGAACTTCGCTCCTTCTTTCAAGTTGCGCAGCCCGTACTTCACAAATGCCTGCATGTAGCCCATTTTTTTACCGCAGTCATAGCTGTCACCCGTCATTAGCATCGCGTCAACCGACTGTTTTTTCGCCAGTTCAGCAATGGCATCGGTGAGCTGGATGCGGCCCCAGGCGCCCGGTTCGGTTCTTTCCAGTTCCGCCCAGATGTCGGCTGAAAGCACATAACGGCCTACCGCCATCAAATCGGAATCCAGCGTCTGCGGCTGATCCGGTTTTTCGATAAACTCCACAATCCGGCTGACTTTGCCTTCATTATCCAGAGGTTCTTTCGTCTGGATAACGGAATACTCCGATAAATCACCTTTCATGCGTTTCGCCAGCACCTGGCTGCGACCCGTTTCATTGAAACGCGCCACCATCGCCGCAAGGTTATAGCGCAGCGGATCGGCGGTAGCATCATCAATAATAATATCCGGGAGTACCACAATGAAAGGGTTATCGCCCACAACCGGACGCGCGCACAGAATAGAGTGCCCCAGCCCTAACGGCTGCGCCTGGCGCACGTTCATAATCGTTACGCCCGGTGGGCAGATAGATTGCACTTCCGCCAAAAGCTGACGCTTAACGCGCTGCTCAAGAAGTGATTCAAGTTCATAAGAGGTGTCGAAGTGGTTCTCAACGGCGTTTTTAGACGCGTGAGTCACCAGTACGATTTCTTTGATCCCTGCAGCCACAATCTCATCGACAATGTACTGAATCATTGGCTTGTCGACGATCGGTAGCATCTCTTTTGGGATTGCCTTGGTGGCAGGCAACATATGCATACCCAAACCCGCTACCGGTATAACTGCTTTCAAATTCATCATTGTTTCTTCCACCTGTAAAATGGTTGCTGAATTATAGCTCTTTAGCTTGTTTTCGCCAGCATGAATTACTCTGCTGCCAGGGATAATGATGGCACGCTCTACATTACGTCTTAGTCGGCACCATAACATTAAGTATGAACAACTTTTTCCCAGGAATTTTCGTAAAAATAGTGGTACTTACCCTCCCCGCTTCGGCAGCGGAAAATTCACCGCTTCGACATTCACGGTTTGGTGATTAATCCTGTCGATATCCACGGAACTCTGCCCGTTTTCATTGATGGCATGAACATTAGCGAGGGAAAGCAGCGTGTCCTGGCGGGCCATAAATTGACCACGGACATCTTTACGCAAATCGAAATGCATTTTTAACGCCGGGCCAATCGCTGAAGTTTGCATCACGTTGATATTGCGCAGAAAGAGGTGCTGCGGTTGATTATGCAGTTCCAGCGTAGCACGCGTCATCCGTACATTGGTGATGGCGACAAAAGAGGGGGTGTTGCCGGAGGAAATTTGAATGCCGCGTAATTTATAAGCAACCTGGCGATTATCCAACCGAATAGCGTTTAATTTAAAGTTTTGCGGAATTGACAGGTATTTGCCTTTAACGACGCCATAGCCGATGAGCATCCCGGCACTATTTGTCATATCAATATTATCAATGACGAAATTATCACAGCCATAAATTGCGATCGTTGCGTTATCAATACCCGCCTTTTTACTGAAATCTGGCGTGATGTTTTTGGCTTTGACATTGCGAATGACGAAATGTTTGCCATTTTCTACGTGCACCAGCTGTCGGCAATCAGATCCGGTAATATTGGCCACCACAAAGTTTTTTACTGCCTGGTCTTCAGGATAACTATTGTCATAGGTGCTACCCGCCAGCCCGATGCCGATCCCCCAGTTGATTTTGCCATTGGTACAATCAATGCGTTCGATGACATGATCGGAAATCAGGATGTCGCGGTCGTGAATCGCGACATTCCACTCAATGGCGTCCCCCTGCAAATCGCTAAAGCGGCTATGCGTAATCCGCGCGCCGTCCATTTGGTTATGAAATCCCTGGCGGAGAATGGCGTAGTTGGCGTGGGTAACGGTGATGTCATCGATAATGAGATTACGCATCACCTGCGGTTCCTTACCGCCAATGAAAATTTGCGCGACGGGGCCAAAGCCGCTCATCGTCACGCCTTTAATCACACAGTCCGACCCGCGAACATCCAGCGTCACATTGTGCAGACTGCCGCCCTGCTCCCCCACCACCTGACACCCGTCCTGCAAAATAAACCGTCCCCGGCCATTCCCACGCACCGCGCCCTGTACCCGCAGCGTTTTTCCCGCCGGAATCGTTATCGCCGCATTGATATTTTCACACACCCATCCTGGCGGTACGACCACGGTCTGTCCGTCGGCGAAGGCCTGTTTGAACGAGGCGATACCGTCATCCGCCGGATAATCCTTAATATCGACGGTCTGCCGAGGTTCACGCGCCTGTACCGGCAAGGCGCGCAGAAAAGGAAGAACAGCAAGCGCGGAACCTGCCGTCAGGAGGGTACGTCGGGAGAATTTATTCGCGGGCATACCACCTCGTTTATATCGTTTGTAGCAGGCTGGCTAACTGGCGATTAATCGCCTGCTGATTAAAATCTTGCGCCACTTTTTCACGGGCGCGCGTGATCACCGACTCCAGCGTGTCGTGGTCAATCCGGCTGAACTCAGCGAGTCGGGCCGCCAGCGCCTGCGCATCGTTTTCCGGCACCAGCCAGCCGGATTTGCCGGCCTCCACCAGTTCCGGAATGCCGCTATGCACGGTAGATACCACGGGAATCCCTACCGCCATCGCCTCCATCAGCGCTACCGGAATACCTTCCATATCGCCATCCGTACCGGTAATCGACGGCAGCAAAAAAACGTCGGCGTCATCCAGCATCGCCTTCACTTCATGGCTCGGTTTAAACCCCGGCATCTCAATGACATCCTCTAACTGATACTGCTCGATGAGCGTGCGCAGCCGACGTTCCCACGGGCCAATCCCCAGAATGCGGTAGCGAAACGCCACGCCCTGCGCTTTCAGTTGCCGACAGGCTTCAATCGCCACATGCAGTCCTTTTTTCTCGGTCAGGCGCGCGACGGAAATCATCTCCAGCGGCATCCCTGGCGCTTTCACCGGACGATGGGAAAAACGCGTCATGTCGACGCCCATGCGCGAAACGGCAATCTTTTCCGGCGGGCAGCCCATACTTTTCAGGCGACCGGCCCACAGATCGCTGATGGGCAGCATCAGATCGCCACGACGAAACAACTGCTGATACTCCGGCGTGTAATGACTGAGCACTTCGCGGCTGGAAATATCAATCCCGTGGAAAATAGTCGCGATTTTGCCGCGAAGCACGCCCAGTTCGCGTAGTTTGGCCGCCGTCACGCCCGCCGGACCAAAGTGTGCGATAAACACATCCGCCACAAAAGGGTGGCTCACCTGCGCGCAAATCGCGGAAAGGATCAAATTGCGTGATTCATCGCCATAGCGGGTAAAATTGAGCGCTTTCCAGGTCGCCGCCCGATGCAGCCCCGGCAGCGTTTTACATGCCCGGTAGCGCAGTTTCGCCAGCCGTCCCTGGGGCTCATCCTGTAACCAGCGGGTTTTCGCCGCCAGGCTATACTTCTCCCAGGCGGCGTGAGTATGTTGGGTATCGCCTTTTTGTAACGCGACAATCTCCACCTCATGGCCCATATCAATAAACGCAGTAATCTGATTCAGCACAAAGGTTTCCGATGAGAGTGGAAATTTCAGCAGAAAAAAGCTGACTTTCATTGCGCCTCCCGAATTCTGTCGAGAACGGATTTGATCATCGTGAACCCTTTCGCCCGCTCCTCGGTGACGGCGTTAGCCACTTTTGCCTTTAGCGCAGGCAATTGATTGAGCGTATCGGCCACCACGCTTTGTAATGAACCGTTCAGCAAGTGACGGATATCAATAGCCAATTCCGCCAGGCCTAGCTGCTGCATAATCCCGGCGGATTTATGTTCATAATTAATGGCGATAGCGGGCGTGCCAAAATTCATGGAGATAATAGCGGAATGCAGGCGCGTCCCGATGGTCAGTACGCAGGAGGCGAGGATCTTTCCGATTTCCACGTCATTGAGTTCGTCCATCGCGATATGGAAATGCTCTGAGTCGTTTACATACTTCGCCATCCGTAACGCAACCATCCGGTCATCGCGGTTATAGCGATCGATACTGGTGCAGGTCGACAGCGCCAGTACCTGATAACCGTCCGCAATCAGGCGATTCACGACCTGGGCAAATGCCTGCTCATAGGCCTGCTGAGTGGTGCCCAGGCGTCTATCAAACGGCTCCAGATCGCGCAACGTAATCGCGACGGTTTTGCGGCGCGCGGTGACGTCCAGCCAGTGCTGCACAGCATAACTGGCGACAAACTCGTCGTGACGGCGTTCGACTAACCAGGCAGTATCCACCCCCTGCTCTACTTTTCGGGTATCGATCTGCGCGGCGGTCATCAGATCGCGGCTGACGGTTTCACGCAGGATCAGCGCACTGGTGCGTCCAAAAACATAATTGGCGAGCTGGTTAAAGTCAGGGTTCTGGAAAGGGCCGACGCTATGTCCCACCATATAAATTGGTTTGTTCGCCATAAACGCGCACAGCGGATATTCAAAGTGAGTCAAACCGTATAAGTCGACATAGTTTGAACCGCCCACCTGAATGACGGCGTCATACTGCGCAATAAATTGCGCGAATTCGGCAAATTCCGGCGCGATAGCAAAATTACGCAGCGATCCTTCCTGGGCGACTTTAGACAATAAAATTTTATGCTGAAAACGACGGCGTAATACTTTTTTCACCCGACCGTTAAGTCCTGCCGCCGCCTGCTGTTTCTGACTTAACTGATACAGCGGGTCGGCAATAATCGGGCGCCCCTGCAACCAGGAGGAACTCACCGGGAAACGGCTCATCACATCCATCTCCGCCTCTGGCGCCTGTTGACGGATGGCATCAAGCAAACCGCGCATAATGGCGCTATCACCACGGTTGCCGCATGTGTGGTTGCCTAAAATTAATAATTTCATAAATAGCCTCTTATATCCCCGTCATCCGACACGTAATAACTTTTTCAGTTTTGCACTGCCAACAAGCTGATTTTTAATTTCCATCACCAGCGCATTGCGTGAAAAAATAATCATTAAAATAAAACTCAAAATACCGACCATAACCTGTAGCGCGAATACCCCTGACAACGGTAAATAGCCGTCGACCAGCTTTCCTGCGCCGTAGCTGGTAATAAATGTGGGCAATGAGAGATAAAACGGTAGCCACAGGCTGAGAATATACTGACGATAGCTGGAGCCGAGTACCGGCTTAATCATCACGAAATAGCTCAGAATGGTGTTGATGATTTGCACCACCAGGAACCCCAGCGTCACGCCAATCGCCCCCGCCAGATGGCCACCAATGAGAATTGCCGGGATAAACAGAAACGTTTTAAAGACGTTGAATTTAAAGCTGATATCCACGCGCGCTTTCGCCATCAACAGCGAACCAATCGGGTTGCCGACCGAGCGCAGCAGCCCCACCACGCACAGCAATTGCAGGATCGGGATAATGCTGTTCCACTTCTCGCCAAACACTAACGGCACAAAATTGTTCGCCACTACCATCAGGCCCAACAGCGCGGGAAAATTGATAATTCCCACCACGGAAAGCAACTTATAGAAGTTGACGCGCAGCTTCTCGGTATCGTCCTGGATTTTTGCGAATGCCGGAAATAGCACGCGAGTAATGATGGGGTTAAGCTTCGCCGGCGGCACAACCGCCACGTTGTACGCGAGGTTATATCCCCCGGCGACGCTTGCGCCGAGAATTCTCGCCAGTACCAGCGTCGATAAATTCGTGTTGATGTAATTGACGATACTGTCCGCCGTCAGCCACGCGCCAAAACGCAGGTTCGTGGACACCGATGCCAGCGAAAAATGCAGCCCCGGACGATAAATCTTGCGGCCAAAGTAACCAAACAGCAGCGTTCGCACCGCGCTGTTCACCAGATAGCCGAGAATCGCGGTTAACGCCAGCGGCCAGTAATGGGCGCTAATCACCGTAAAGGTGAACCCCGCCAGCACGGAGGTCGTTTCGATCATGCCGATCTTATTGAACTCCAGCTCTTTTTGCATCAGCGCGCGGAACTGCTGCCCGTGAGGGATCACGATAAACGCCAGCGACAACGTTTTGATTAACGGCGCGAGATCCGGGTTATGCAAAACATGGGCAATCGCATCGCTCAGCCAAAAGACCACCGCAAATACCACAATCCCAAGCCCAACGTTTAGCCAGTAGAGCGTGGTCAGCTCCAGATGCCCAATCGTTTTACGCTGGATAATCGAGTTCGCGATGCCAAAGTCCGAGATCGTGTCGGCCAGCGCAATAATCACCAGCGAGACGGTCAACAGGCCAAACTGGTGGTTGTCGATGATCCGCGCCAGCACCGTCATCTGAATTAACCCCAGACCGATAATCACTATCGTGGCGATAGCCGACCATTTAGCGCCGCTGATCGTTTTTTGTCGTAAACTCATTCTTTTCTCCAGAACCTGTTCACAAGGCATCATTGGCGCAGCCAGATTGAACACGGACTGCGCGGAAAAACCGGAGCGTACACGCTGCCCTGGTGCAATATGGCAAGTAAAATAGCCTTGTGGGTCAGGTTCTTAATACGCCGCTTTATTCACAAACCCTTTAAAAATCGTCAGAAAAACGATTTTGATATCGAACCAAATACTCCATTCGCGGATGTATTCCAGGTCGAACTCCACGCGTTTTTCCATTTTCTCCAGCGTATCGGTCTCACCGCGCCAGCCATTAATTTGCGCCCAGCCGGTGATGCCCGGCTTCATCTTGTGGCGTAGCATGTAACCTTCAATCAACTGACGATACTGTTCGTTATGCGCCACCGCGTGCGGGCGAGGACCGACGATAGACATCCCGCCGGTTAATACGTTGATAAACTGCGGTAATTCA
Source organism: Salmonella sp. 2018103 (assembly GCF_026247685.1). Taxonomy (NCBI): domain Bacteria; kingdom Pseudomonadati; phylum Pseudomonadota; class Gammaproteobacteria; order Enterobacterales; family Enterobacteriaceae; genus Salmonella; species Salmonella sp. 2018103. The sequence goes on along the minus strand of NZ_CP111029.1, from coordinate 1,749,864 downwards.
TCCAGCGAGGTACGACGCAAAAAGTTACCTACCCGGGTGACGCGCGGATCGTTTTGCGTCGCCTGGGTAACGACCTTATCGTTCTCCATTACCTTCATTGAGCGGAACTTCCAGACTTTGATCGGCTTGCCGTCCATCCCGTAGCGCGTCTGACGGAAAATCACCGGCCCGGGCGAGCTCAATTTGACCGCCAGCGCAATGCAGCACAGTACCGGTGAGATGAGCAGCAGAATCAGCGACGCCAGCACGATATCTTCTGCCCGTTTAAGCAGACGGTTAATCCCTGACAGCGGCGTGTCATACAGCGGAACGACCGGAACGCCGCTCATCTCCTCCACGCGCGAGTGGAGAATATTAAAGGTGAACACATCGGGAATAAGGATCACCGAGCAGGTGGTGTCGGCCAGCTCGCGCACCAATTTTTTCACCATGGCGCCGTCGCTCATTGACATGGCGATATAAACATTGTGAATTCGCGAGGCTTTCGCATCGTCAATTAACTGCTCGAAGTTCCCGGCCCAGTCAGCAGAGACGCCGCCCGGTTTGGGATCGTGATAGACGCCCACCACCTCAAAACCCAGCCACGGCTCATTACGGAAGCTATCCAGCAACGCCTGGCCCGCAGGCAAATCTCCGGCGACGGCGACCCGGCGAGTGTTATAACCACGATTGCGTAGCCAGCCCGCGCCGAAACGAATAAATGAACGGCATAACACTAAGCCCAGGCTGGACAGCGCATACCAGGCCAGCCAGGTGGCAAGGCGGTTGTCAAAGTCATCATTAAACGCCACCAGACCGGCGCTGAAGATCAGGCTCAGCGTCCAGTTTTGCAGTAACAGCGTTAACTCTGTCGACATTTTGACGCCGCGCCAGGAGCGATAAAAATCGGTCATCCCGCCCAGCATTTGAAAAACAACCAGCGTAATCAGCGCCACCAACAGGTGCATGTACAGGAATGGCAGTCCACTGACTTCACAGATGAACCACAGCCCGCCAAACATGATGGTGATATCTGAAAAGCGTTGCACCATAGAGATTAACGATGCATTGGTTTTGGCTCGTTCGCGCTTTTTTAGATTTGTCATCGTTGTTCCTGTGATTGGCCCCTTACCCGCAGGCGGTAAGGGGAGATCTGACGTTACTGATTCAGCAGCGCCAGCAGAGTGCGTGTTCGCGCTTCCATCAGCGGAATATCGCCGCGTGATTCCACATTCAGGCGCACCACCGGTTCGGTGTTCGACGAGCGCAGGTTGAAACGCCAGTCGGCGAACGACATGCTGAGTCCGTCCGTGCGGTCCACCGCCTGCGCCTCTTCCGCGAAGTGCGCTTCCACCCGCGCGATGGCCGCTGCCGGCTCCGCCAGCCTGCTGTTGATTTCCCCGCTCGCCGGGAACGCCGCCATCCGGTCGCGGACCAGTTCACCCAGCGACTGTCCCTTCAGGCACACCAGCTCCGCCACCAGCAGCCACGGGATCATTCCGCTGTCACAGTAGGCAAAATCACGAAAATAGTGATGCGCGCTCATTTCCCCGCCATAAATGGCATCCTCCGTACGCATCCGCTCCTTGATAAAGGCGTGCCCGGTTTTTGACATCACCGGCGTCCCGCCCGCCGCCGTCACCACTGCCTCCGTGTTCCAGGTCAGGCGCGGGTCGTGGATAATCTTCGCCCCCGGGTGTTTTTCCAGAAACGCTTCCGCCAGCAGCCCGACGATGTAGTACCCCTCGATAAACTGCCCTTTCTCATCGAACAGGAAGCAGCGGTCGAAGTCGCCGTCAAAGGCGATGCCCATGTCCGCCCCGTGTTCAATAACGGCCTTGCGGGTGTCGTCGCGACACTCCGGCAGCAACGGGTTGGGAATGCCGTTCGGGAAGGTGCCGTCCGGGGTGTTGTGGATTTTGATGAACTCCACCGGCGCGCCCAGCGCCTTCAGACGCGCTTCGATGGCGTCAATGACCGGCCCCGCCGCCCCGTTGCCGGAATTCACCACCAGCTTCAGCGGGGTGAGATTGTTAACACTGATGTAGGCGAGCAGGTGGTCGATGTAGGCGTCGCGCAGGCTGATTTGTCTGTAGCTGCCGCGCGCGGCCTCGTTCACCGGCGGGAAGTCGCCCGCTTCCGCCAGACGCTGAACGTCGCGCAGACCGGTGTCGCCGCTTATCGGGCGGGCGCCCTCGCGCACCAGCTTCATACCGTTGTAGTCCATCGGATTATGGCTGGCGGTCACTTCAATACCGCCGTCCACGCCGAGGTGGAAGGTGGCGAAGTAAATCTCTTCGGTGCCGGACATACCGATATCCAGCACGTCGACGCCCGCGTCCTGTAACCCTTTCGCCAGCGCCAGCTTCAGCGCCTCGCTGGTCAGACGCACGTCGCCGCCCAGCACGATGGTTTTCGGTTTTAAATATTCGCCGTAAGCGCGGCCAATCCGCCACGCGATATCTTCATTGAGCTCTTCGCCCAGCCTGCCGCGAATGTCGTAGGCCTTGAAACAGGTTAATTTTGTCATGTTCTTACCCTTCTTCAGGCAACAGTTAGCCCTGACCATAAATGGCCAACATCGTTCTTGTTGTTCATTGCCGGATGGCGCGTTGCGCTTACCGGGCACCGTTGCAGGCGTCAGACCCGCCCGTAACGGTCCTCGAACCGCACCACGTCGTCCTCTTCGAGATACGAGCCGGAACGCACTTCAATTAAATCGAGCGGTATTTTTCCCGGATTTTCCAGGCAGTGGGTCGCCCCCAGCGGAATATAGATGGACTCGTTTTCACCGAGCAGCTTAACCTCGCCGTTGATGGTGACTCTGGCGGTCCCTGCCACCACCACCCAGTGCTCGGCGCGGTGATGGTGCATCTGTACCGACAGTCCTTCCCCCGGCTTGACGGTAATGCGCTTCACCTGATAGCGCTCGCCCGCGTCGATGGAGTCGTATTTGCCCCACGGGCGGTAAACCTCGCGGTGCATGTGGTGCTCATGGCGTCCGTCGGCCTTGATCTTCTCCACCACCTTTTTCACGTCCTGCACCGCGTGGCGATCGGCAATCAGCACGGCGTCTTTGGTCTGCACCACCACCAGATCCTTCACGCCGACGGTGGTCACCAGGCCGGATTCGGCGTAAACGTAGCTGTTTTCCGTTTTATGGCTGATGACGTCGCCGTGGTGGACGTTTCCCTCCGGGGTGTGGGCGCTGATTTCCCACAGCGAGGACCACGAGCCGACATCGCTCCAGCCCGCGTCCATTGGCATCACCACCGCGTCCGCCGTCCGCTCCATCACCGCGTAGTCAATGGACTCTTCCGGACAGGCGAGGAAGGCCTCTTCATCCACACGAATGAAGTCAAGATCCGGATCGACGCCGCGCATCGCCTGTTCACAGGCGGCCAGAATATCGGGGCGGAACTTTTTCAGCTCTTCCAGATAGCGTCCGGCGCGGAACAGAAACATGCCGCTGTTCCAGTAGTAATCGCCGCTGGCGACGTAGGCCTGAGCGGTTTCCAGCCCCGGCTTCTCAACGAACTGCGCCACCTCAAAAGCCACCGCATCCGTCGCGCCCGGCACGACATCACCGCGCCGGATATAGCCATAGCCGGTTTCCGGCAGATCCGGCACGATACCGAAGGTCACCAGTTTGCCCGCGTCGGCATAGGGCATGGCGTCGCGCACCGCGTCGCGGAAGGCCTCTTCATTGGCGATCGCATGATCCGCCGCCAGTACCAGCATCAGCGGATCGCAGTCCGTATGCTGGCGCGTCGCCGCCAGCGCCGCCAGCGCAATCGCCGGCGCGGTATTGCGCCCGGCGGGCTCAAGAATAATGTTCTCCGTCAGCTTATTGAGCTGGCGGAGCTGTTCGGCGACGATAAAACGGTGCTGTTCGTTGCAGATAACCACCGGGCTTTCGCACTCCACGCCGTTCAGACGGCAAATGGTGGTTTGCAGCATGGTGAGATCGCCTTTCAGGCACAGAAACTGTTTTGGATAAAGCACGCGAGAAAGCGGCCACAATCGGCTACCGGAGCCACCGGCCATCACAACCGGGTAAAGTTTTGTCTGACGCATTATCATCCCCGAATATCTGCAATAAATTGGCGTAGCACGTTCTCTTTATTGAGCGTGCGTTCGGCGTATTCACGTGCCGTCGTGTTGTTTTTCGGCATGGCGAGCGCCTGGCTAATCCCGTTGACCAGCGCGTCGGTCGACTCCGGCTCCACACAAACGGCGATGCCCGGATAGCGCGCGCAAAGTTGTCCTAATTCGGTGTGCGGCTCAGCGGTAATCACCGCATTACCGCCAACCGCCAGAATGTTAGTCAGCTTGGAGGGCAGTACCGCATCCGCCGCGCCGCGCTTTTGCACCACCAGATGGCAGTCGCCCATTTTCAGCAGCGCGGGTAAGGCGTCGTAAGGCTGCAGCGGGAGGAATTTAATATTTGGCAGGCCGCGTTCGCGGGCCATGTTCTCCAGCCGCGCCTTGCCGCCCCCCTGGCCGACAATCGCAAAAATCAACGGTCGATCGCGTAATCGTTCCGCGGCGTCAATCACCTTTTCCAGCCCTTGCTTTTCGCCGATATTGCCGGAATAAAGCACGATTTTTTTACCCTCTGGCAAGCCAAGCTGCTGACGCAAAGCCGTCACGTCAGCGTCATTAACGTCCTGAAAGCGCGCCACTTCCGACCAGTTCGGAAAAAAGAGGATTTTTTCCGCCGCGACGCCCTTTTCCCGCGCTTTATTCATCATGGAGCGAGAGATGGTCGAAACATTATCAACGTTACGCAGCGCGCTACGTTCAAAGGCCGTTGCTAACCGCGCTACGCTGCCGCGCTTACCTTTTCCCGCCATTCCTAAGCCAAGCATGGCATCCACTTCGTAATCCTGAATATGCAGTACGGTACGCGCGCCGGAGAGTGTCGCCAGCAGACGCATTCCCGGCGTACAAAAGAGCGTCGGTACAACGCCGATAATCCGATCCGGCTTCCAGCGACGCTGCGCCATCAGTGGGAAAAAACTGCTCAATGCAAAGCTCCCCAGATGAAGCAACCGTTTTAAGGTGGAGGGCTGTTTCGGCACATACAGCGGGCAGCGCCAGACGGTAGCCTCGCCCTCTTCCCGGCGATAGCGCCAGGCGGAATAGCGCTCGCCGACCTTCCACTGCGGGTAGTACGGCGGCGCAGTAATGACCCGCACCTCATGGCCTTCCCGCGCCATCCACGCCACCATTTCGCCGGTATATTTGCCGATACCGGTCAGTTCCGGCGAATAGTTAATGCCATAGACCAGGATCTTCATAGGCCCACCGCCGGCGCGTCAGGAGAGAAGTAGGCCCGACTGTTCTCATGAACATTATCGCCTGCCAGAAGCTGTTCCGGCGTCAGCCAGCGGTAACTGCCATGCTGCGCGTCAGGCAGGCGTAAATCGCTCTCCGTCACGCGCAGACGAAAGCCGAGCACGATGTAGTGAGTTGAAAAATCCTCACCGGAAAAGTTGTCGTCATAGAAGTGCTGCCAGACGCCATAAAACGTCCCTGCCGCCAGCGGCAGACGCACGCCCAGTTCCGCCTGCGTCAGGCGTGCAAAGGCGGCCTCCAGCGTTTCGTCTTTGCACACCCGCCCCCCCGGCACAAACCAGTAGCCCTGCGCCGGACGGTTGAGACGCTGGCCCAGTAAAATTTCCCCCTGGCCGTTTTCCACGATGAAATCGAGGGAGATGAGGGGCGTGGTCCGCACCACGGCGGCGAAATCTTCCTGACGTAAAAACATTGTCACCCCCGGAACCGTTGCTGATTCTCAAGGAACCACTGGTAAGTACCGGCAAGCCCTGCCTCCAGTGAAATTTCGTGATACCAGCCAAGCTGATGCAGGCGCGTGACGTCGAGCAATTTACGCGGCGTGCCGTCCGGCTTCGTGGCGTCGAACACCACCCGGCCCTGGTAACCCACCACCTTTGCGATAGTCTGCGCCAGCTCGCGGATGGTGCAGTCCACGCCAGTGCCGACGTTAATGTGCGACAGCATCGGGGCGGTGTTCTCCTGCCACACTTCGCGCGCCAGCTCCATCACGTGAATACTGGCCGCCGCCATATCGTCAACGTGCAGAAATTCGCGCATCGGCGTGCCGCTGCCCCACACCACCACCTCCGGCGCATGGCTCTGCGCAGCCTCATGAAAGCGGCGCAGCAGCGCCGGGATCACATGTGAATTGTCCGGATGGAAATTGTCATGCGGGCCGTACAGGTTGGTCGGCATCACCGAACGGTAGTCGCGACCGTACTGCCGGTTGTAGGACTCGCACAGTTTAATCCCGGCGATCTTGGCGATGGCATACGGCTCGTTGGTCGGCTCCAGCGTTCCCTGCAGCAGCTCGCTTTCCGCCATCGGCTGCCTTGCCAGTTTCGGATAGATACAGGACGAACCGAGAAACAGCAGTTTGTTCACGTTGTGCAGGTGCGCGGCGTGAATAATGTTGCTCTCTATCATCATGTTTTCATAAATAAAATCCGCCGGATACGTGTTGTTGGCGACAATGCCGCCCACTTTCGCCGCCGCCAGATAAACCTGGTCGATACCCGCCCCGGCAAAGAACGCCTGTACCGCGCGCCCGTCGAGCAGATCCAGCTCATCGCGGGTGCGCAGCACCAGCTCCACGTCGCCGCGCTGCGCAAGCTGCCGTACAATGGCGGAGCCCACCATCCCGCGATGGCCCGCCACAAAAATTCGTTGCTTGGTCATGGTCATTCCAAAGATAAATTTACATCGAATCCGTGAGATTTCAGCAGTGAGTGTTTTTTCGCGGCCTCCAGATCGTTCGCCACCATCTCGGAGACCATCTCCGACAGGGTGATTTCCGGTTTCCAGCCCAGTTTCTCATGCGCTTTGGACGGGTCGCCCAGCAGGGTTTCCACTTCCGCCGGACGGAAATAACGCGGATCAACGGCCACAATCACATCGCCCGGTTTCACGCCCGGCGCATCGTGTCCGGTAACGGATACCACGATCCCTTTTTCATGAATGCCTTCGCCTTCAAAGCGCAGTTTTATCCCCAGTTGCGCCGCCGCCAGCTCCACAAACTGGCGTACGGAATACTGCACGCCGGTGGCAATCACGAAATCTTCCGGCTGCTCCTGCTGTAACATCATCCACTGCATTCGCACGTAATCTTTCGCATGACCCCAGTCGCGCAGCGAGTCCATGTTGCCGAGATACAGGCAGGACTCCAGTCCCTGGGCGATATTGGCGATGGCGCGGGTGATCTTACGGGTGACGAAGGTTTCGCCGCGACGCGGGGACTCATGGTTAAACAGAATGCCGTTACAGGCGTAAATACCGTAGGATTCACGGTAGTTGACGGTGATCCAGTAGGCGTACAGTTTCGCTACCGCATAGGGGGAACGCGGGTAGAACGGCGTGGTCTCTTTCTGCGGAATTTCCTGCACCAGACCGTACAGTTCAGAGGTGGAGGCCTGGTAGAACCGCGTTTTCTTTTCAAGACCGAGGAAGCGGATCGCCTCCAGCAGGCGCAGCGTGCCCATCGCATCCACATCGGCGGTATATTCCGGCGACTCAAACGACACCGCCACGTGGCTCATCGCGCCCAGGTTGTAGACCTCATCCGGCTGCACTTCCTGTAAAATGCGGGTCAGGTTGGAGGCGTCGGTCAGGTCGCCATAATGCAGATGAAATTTCGGGTTGCAGCTGTGCGGGTCCTGATAAATATGGTCCACGCGCTCGGTATTAAACGATGACGCGCGGCGCTTGATACCATGCACCTCATACCCTTTTTCCAGCAGAAATTCTGCCAGGTAAGACCCATCCTGTCCGGTTACGCCAGTAATGAGAGCGACTTTTGACATTTTCATTTCCTCAAATAGTCCCGTTAGGGAGTAACTTTCTGAACGCGCTGGCGCGTTACCACTGCGGGATTGCCCCGACAAATCGCATTTGCCGGTAATGATTTAAATACGCTGCTGCGCGCGCCGACGACGGTGCCATGACCTATCGTCACGCCGGGCGCGACAAAAACATCGGTCGCCAGCCAACATTTTTCGCCAATAACAATCGGCGCGGCGTTAATATCGAAATGAGCGCTGGTATAATCATGGCTACCGGTACACAAATACCCTTTTTGTGAAATAACCGCATGTGCGCCAATATTAATTTCACCCAACGTATATAACACAGCGTCGTCGCCTACCCAGGCATAATCGCCGACGGTTAATTTCCACGGGTAGGTAATTTTTACTGACGGTCGAATAACCACATTCTTTCCAATTTTGGCGCCAAACAGACGCAGCAAAAAGGCTCGCCAGCGATACAATATTTGCGGCGACCCAGCGAATAATGTCGCCTGTACCGCCCACCATAATTGTACTTTTAGCGCATTAGCACCGCGGAACCCCTTCGGCACCGTAAAGCCGCTAAGATCCTGCATAATAACTCCCGGTGATTAGACTTTGTTATATCGCGCTTTTGTTTTACCCGTCGTTTTCAGACGTAATAAATAGGATAATTGCGCCCAAAACCCTGGCACACGTAATATTTTTCGCTGTACGTTTTTTGCATCCTGACATAATTCCAGATTATTCGAGGTTGACACGCCGCCCATCGAAAACTCAGATACCAGTCCGTTAATTCGCCGAAAAGGATAGCCTGCTTTATAGAGACGGGCCGCCAGCGCATAATCTGAAGAGACATGATATTGCAGATCATAAGGATACTTTTTTAACGCTGCCGTCGGGAAAAATATCGCCTGATGGCTGGCTGGCAAACTATGGTAGATATAATACCCGGGTTTAGCCTTCCGGCGTATTTTATGCCCGCCGCCGAAATCCAGCAGCGCGTCGCCAATATACATCGCCTCGCCCTTTTGTCGCGCCAGTTGGCGGACAAACAGCGCGGCATCATCATGGAACGCATCACCGGAATTAAGAAACAGGGTATAGCGCCCCTGCGCCAGCGCAATGCCTTTATTCATGGCATCATAAATACCGCGATCCTTTTCACTGATAAAACGCAGGTTAAACTCACCGTGACGTTTTTGCAGAAATTCGCGCGTGCCGTCCTCCGAACCGCCATCCACTACGATCCATTCAAATGACAGGCCCGGATCGCGCGCCAGATTGCGCAGCGAGCGCCAGGTTTTTACCACCCCTTCGTAATTGCGAAAGGCGACGGTAACGACGCTTAAAAACATGCAACCACCCCGTTATGAAATTTTTAACGCCTTGCGCAAAATGAACGGACAGACGATTAAAAAAGCATATTCCGGGCTAAATATTGAACCGGTAAAAAACAGCGACACCGGCGTAAAAAGATAGAGCTGCACCCGAAAATTACGATTATCGCCAAACGCATTTAGCGCCATTTTTAAAACTTTCCCCATATACCACAGCGTCATTAGCACTGCGAACCAGGAAAAATAAATAATCAGCAGATACAATCCATTGTCTATGGTTTTCCCGACATCCGCACCGTTAAAGATTCCGAATGATGCAACATATTCATAAAGTGAGCCAAATCTGACTACACCATCAATATGGGTCAAGGAATATCCGACCATGACTAACGGGCCCACAATACGATAATAAGAAGATGAGCCTTCCGTCCCTAAATCGCCAAGTCGTGTCGCGATATAAGGAAATGCAATAATTACCCCAACCAAAAACAGGGTTAATGAGACCAGCGCCAGTGGAAGTTTTTTCTTTATCGCATCCTTATTCAAATATTGGAACGCCCACTCCAGAAGATAAAACAGGATAAAGGTCATTACCCCTGAAAATGATCCTGATAATATTATCCCTGCCAGAATCATAGCATCGCTTTTCGGTGTTTTGATACCAAACTGTTTGATGCTCAGCCAAATTGAGATTAGTGCCAAAGCGAAAAATGCCGGTTCAAAATAAAGCGCAGTGGTACGCTTACCGCCAAATTTTATGAAGTTCAGTACGTAGCTATTACTGTAAATGAGATATTTCGAAATTCCTTCCATAATACTGCTGCCGCCGGTAAGGATAATTTGCGCCATCTCAACCGCGGCGAGCGCGACCACTATACCCACCACCAGATAAAAAAAACGCAAAATCTTTCGGTGGTTATGCACGGAAATGGTTTTGAATCGGATACTCCAGACCATCCCGATAATGACCACAATATAGACAAACAGCATCGTGGACGTGACATATTTACCAGCATTCAGCGACTGGCCGAACAGGAAGTTAAATGCCGTAAGCCCCGCGCCGATGCCTAAGGCGATCATCAATTTTTTTACGCTAATGCGTTCCACAAATAACAGCAGCAACAGCGGTAAAAAAGTGACGATGGTAATGGGAAAGCTTTCCCCCAGTTGGGCAATCTTGACATTGACCAGTAGGTAGATCAGCGGCAGCAGCAGATAGCTACAGATTCTGATAGAACGAGACATACTCCTCCAGCATCTGTTGACCGCTGTACGCGACGCGGCTACGCATACGAAAGGCGTCCAGCGTTGCGCCGAATACCGCCTGAGCAATCTCTGGCTTACGCCGCTGCGCCAGGCGCAGTACATCTGTAGCGGCAAAGGTCTGGCCGCCGGATTTCGCCAGCACCTCCTGCGCCGCCTCGCTGTGGGTAGCGAGCACCGGTACGCCGATCGAGAGCGCTTCACACAAGATCAGCGGATAGTTATCGACCCGCGAGCTAAAGACCAGCGCATCCATCTCATTGAGCGCGCTCATTAATTTGCGCTTATCGGTTTCAAAACCGTGATTAACAACGTTTTGACCAGTAAAAGGCGAAAATTTACCGAAGGTATGCAGTTCAATTTTTTCGCCCAGCGCCATCATGTCGTGTACCAGACGCTGGTCAGTTTTGCCGTCATAACGCAAGTCATGCGCCACAATGGCAATTCGCGGTTTTCCCGGATTCAGCGGCACAGGTGATAGCTGCGCGAGAATCGCCTCGGTCGCCAGATCGATACCGTTGTTAATAATCTGGCAGCGCCCCGCGCCATAAACGCTGTTAAAGGCCTCGGCCACGTGCTGGCTCGGCGAAATAAACCGGCAGCCCAGCCGCAGCATGTCACGAAAGCGCTGACGTTTGCCGTCAATAAGCTGGTGCGCCCGATCCACCCTGACCGGCGGATAATTGCTTAGGGTCGGACATTTTTGGCAGCCGCTTTTCCAGCCCTCACAACCGTCGGTAAAGGCGCAACGCCCGGTGACGCTCCAGTGATCGTGCAGCGTCCAGACCAGCGTGACGTCCGCTTTTTGCGCTTTGACTTTTTCGCAAAACGTCACGATGTCCGCCAGGTTTAGCCAGTAACTGTGGAGAACATGAAAATGCAGCACCAGCGGGCCGGATGTCTGGATAACCGTGCGGTAAAGATTGTCGAGATTGCCAAACAGATCGCGATTCAGGAAACGAAATAGCGCGATATTGGCGATTGCCGTGCCGCGCGGCGTCTGTTTTATCACCTGCGGATAGCGGTGGTGACTGACGCTTTTTTTTCCGCCTTTGCCATAACCATAGATAAAACGCGACGTCAGCCCTTTTTGCAGCGCCCGCAGATGGAGATCCAACGCCACTCCCGCCGCGCCGCCTTCCGCCAGCCGTACATTAAATTGCAGAATATTCATGTGCTGACCTTCACCCGTGCTTTTTCTCCCACCACCAGCGCATGGTCCGGAATACTGTCAAGCACCACGCTACCCGCGCCAATCGTGACGTGATTACCGATAGTAATATCGCCAAGCAGGATGACATTCGCCCCCAGCTCAACGCCGTGACCAATCACCGGACAAGCCAGGCTGTCCGCGCCGCGATTGCCAATGGTGACGCCGTGGCGAATGGTAAAATCGTCACCGGCGACGACATGTTTGTTGATCACTACCGCGTAACCATGATGGATAGTGAACCGCCGACCAATGGTCGCGGCGGCCTGGATTTCATACCCGAACAGGCATTCCGTGATCACGCGATACAGCACCAGCACCGGCGCGGCCCACAGATTATTCAGCACATTCTTTTTGCGCCAGACGGAACAAAAATGAGCGATACGGTAGGCCAGCACCATGCAACAAGGGCGTAAGCTCCAGCTATTCGCGCGTAAGTCTTCCAGCATCGTTATCGCCCCCGCAGCCCGGCCGCCAGGCGTTTGCTATTACGCACGGAGAGCAACGTCAGCAACGTGCGCCAGGTCATTCGCTTATTGCGAATTTGGTACAGGGTAAAAAGCTGGTATTTTTTACTGGCGCGATCAAATTTATCTTTGTGCTTACGATAAAAATGGAAATAGCCGGAGAACTTTTTCGGCGAAGAGGTAATCTGCATCTCGCCGTGGTTGATATGTAAAATTTGCGTCGCCTCTTCGACTTTCCACGGTTCGCCATACTCCACCACCATGCGCAGAAAAATGTCGTAGTCCTGCGCCGCCTTGAGTTCGGTATCGAACAAACACGCTTTAAAACGCCAGGCCCAGGTAAAAACCTGATTGCCAATAATATTGCGCTTGTAGAACAAGCGGCGCGAATAAGGGGATTTCGGATACAGCGGCAGGCTGGCAGGCTGAGAGTAGACCTCGCCCTCGCACACATAGTCGTTGGCATACAAAAAGGCGTGCGTAGTCAACTGGTGTTTATGGGCCAGAAACACGCTCAGACGGTTTGGCGTCCATTCATCGTCATCATCAATACCGGTAATGTAATGCCCTTGCGCCTGCATAATGGCCTGGTTGCGAACCGCGCAGGCGCCAGTATTCCTGGCGTTATGGGTATAACGGACGCGCGGGTCGTTCAGCTCCTCAACAAATTGTTGTAGCTGCTGATAAGACGAGGAGCAATCATCCACGATGATCATCTCCCAGTGGCGGTAGTCCTGACGTAGTACTGATTTAATCGCCCGGATAGCCAACTGCTGCCTGTTCCAGGTTGGCATATAAATTGAGATCAGCGGATTGTCTGTTGTCATGCTTATTCCCCAGATAGTTTTGCCGCATGGCGCTATGCTTGCCCGGCCTACAGTCACAGGCCGCGCCATCCGGCACGCCTTATTTTTTATTTGGAATCTGACTGGTATTCATACTCGTAATAGCCATAATCCTGGTAGCCCGTCGCCCGGCGGAAAATGGAGTTGAGAATGACGCCTTTGACCTGAATGCCATTCTGGTCAAAACGGCTCAGACTGGTTTCCACCTCTTTTAAAGTGTTGACGGCATAACGCGCCACCATCAGCGTCGTCCCGACGTGACGACCCACAATCGCGGCGTCCGTCACGGCCAGAATCGGCGGCGTGTCGATTAATACCAGGTCGTAGCGGCTGCTTGCCCAGGCGATCAGCTCGCCGAAGCGCTCGCTCATCAGCAGTTCCGATGGATTAGGAGGTACCTGACCGCGCGGAATAAGATCAAAATTAGCGATCGCCGTAGGTTTCGCGCAGGAGGCTATCTCGCCTTTGCCCGCCAGAATGTCAGATAAGCCGTCCACGTTATTGGTGCCGAGCAGTTCATGGGTGTAGCCCTTGCGCATATCGCAGTCGATCAGTAATACCCGTTTATGCGTCTGGCTGATGACGGCCGCCAGGTTGGCGCAAACAAAGGTTTTGCCGATAGAGGGGCTGACGCCTGTGAGCATGAGTACATTATTTTGCGCCTGCATCATGGCGAAATGCAGGCTGGTGCGCAGGCTGCGAATCGCCTCAATCGCCAGATCGGTCGGATTGCCCACCGCCAGCAGTTGGCTCTGCTTGTAACGCTTAATTCCTTTAATGGTTTTGACGCTATCGCGCGCTTTTTGCCATTCCGACAGCGGAATACTGGCATAGACGCTGATCCCGTGCTCCTCCAGCGCCTGCGGGCTTTCGATACCGCGATTAAACAGCGAGCGCAGCAGCACGCCGACAATCGATAACATTAATCCCAGAATAATGCTGCCGAGAATAATCAACGCCTTTTTCGGCTTCAGCACGCCCGGCTGGGTAATCGCCGGGTCAACGATGCGCACGTCGCCAACGGTGCTGGCTTCGGTGATTTTCAGCTCCTGCTGTTTATTAAGCAGTTGCATATAAACCTGCTGGCCGGACTCCACATCACGGGTCAAACGCACAATCTCCTGCTGGGTTTTCGGCATTGCCGTCACCCGCCCGTTCAGTTTGGCTTTTTCATCTTCCAGCGCTTTACGTTTTTCCAGCAGGGTGCGGTAAGCCGGATGCGCTTTGGTAAAGAGCTTGGAAATTTCCGCCTCTTTAAACGTCAACTCATTCAACTGGGCGTCGATATTAACCATCGAATCGAGCACCGCCTTCGCCTCCAGCGGTAAATCCACCGAGTCTTTATCCTGGCGGAAAGCGTTTAGCTTGTTTTCCGCCACATCCAGACGGCTGCGGACTTCCGGCAGTTGTTTTGCCAGAAACGCCAGGCTCTTCCCCGCCTCTTCAGATTTCCGCGCAATATCCTGTTGCAGATAGTTACGGGTAATACTGTTGAGAATTTCGCGGATCTGGTCGCGATCCTCTCCCGTGAACGTCAGGCTCAGAACGCCGGTTTCTTTGCCGGTTTCCGTTACGGTGAGGTTATTTTGCAGGTTATTAATCATGCCAAGCGTTGAGAATTTACTCACCGTAAATTCTGTATCAGGACGGGCGTCAATCGCCTCTACCCGCATCGTCACGCCGTCTTTATTGAGTGGCTGGCCCACAACGCCCTGCGCGCTAAATCCGCCGTCGCTAACCAACTGATAACGTTTGTCGCCCAGCACTTTGAGGGTGAAGATCTGTCCGCTCATCGTCTCTGGTCGGGTGAATGTCGTGACTTTCACCATTTCATTGTGACGCCCCATCAGCCGCTCCCACCCGGCGCCGAACAGCGGAAAGGTGTTTTTGGTGACGGCAATATCCAGATCCAGATCGTCAACGGTCTTCCCCAGCACCAGGCGCGATCGAATGAGCTGAATTTCCGCATCGGAAGCCGGCGGCTTATTCGCTAATGCGCTGTTGATATCCTGTACCAGCGAATTACCGGCGTTTTGTTCAATCTGTACCAGCGCATCGGCGCTATAGATGGGCGTGGCGAAGAACGTATAAATTACCGCGCACAGCGCAAATATGGCCGTCGTCCCCAACACCCACCAACGCGCTTCAATCACCGTTCCGACCAGACGCCCGATATCGATTTCATCGCTACCCGTAACCGCCGCAGATTGTTTTACTTTTTCTGTCATGGTTTTCCCTGCTCTGCATTCAGTGCCTGCGCCCACTGGCGGGCAGACCTTTCCAGTAATGTGTACACCGCCTCAAACGCATCGCGGCTTTTGCGATACGGGTCCGGTATTTCACGCTCGCTGTCCCAGTGACCAAACAGCATTACCTTGCCGCGCATTTCCGGCGCAATGTCGCACAGGGCGGCGATGTGACGTTTCTCCATCGTCAGAATCAGGTCATATTCCCGGCACAGACGCGCGGAAATTTGCCTTGCGCAGTGATTTTCCAAAGACAGATCGTGGGCGCTCGCCACGCTCGCCGCCGCAGGATCGGCGCCTTTGCCGACCAGCGCGCCTAATCCGGCGGACGCAACCGTCAGCGAGGGATGAAAGCGCTTTAGCAAACGTTCCGCCGTCGGGGAACGGCAAACATTCCCCACACAGACCACTAAAATTTTGTTAAACATAACGATTACCAGGAATGAATGTCGCTGGCCGTATCCGTCATATAACGGACACCGCTAATGGTCGGCAGCAACTGATTGATCAGACGGTTCCAGCGAGCAACCGGCGCGGTCGTGACGTACACCACATCGTAAGGCTGAAGTCGGAATTCCGTCGCCATCACCAATGACGTGGCGTCAGACATATCAAGCTGGTAGATATTGGCGATCTTGCCGCCGCGTCCCCCCTCGCCTTTCAACGGACGAATCACAAAAATGCCGCTGGCGTTGGAGGTGGTCAGATCGATGCCTTCCGCATTGCCCAATGCTTCGGTGAGCGTCATACCGCTGAAATCCATTTTGAGGGTGCTCTGTTTTTTCACTTCGCCCATGACAAAGACTTTCAGATCGTCATTGCGCGGCACATACAGAATGTCGCCAGGGTAGAGCAAGCGGTTCTGGCTAAGATCGCCATTTTGCATCAGCGCCTGTAGCGAAATGCGCTGTTCTTTGCCGTTGTGCGTCAGCACGACGTTGCGCCAGTCCGCCATATCGGTCAGGCCGCCCGCAGCGTTAATCGCATCCAGGACGGTTAGCGGTACGTTAGTAATGGCCTGCTGACCGGATTTATTCACCTGGCCGGAGATGTACGCTTTTTGCGAGCGGAAAGCGGCGATATTGACATCCACCTGCGGGTCCGCGATGTACTTCGCTAAACGCCCGGTAATATCGCTGCGAATCTCTGACAAAGTTTTACCGACGACGCTAACCTTGCCAATGTAGGGATAAAACATGGTGCCGTCCGGCTGAACCCAGTTGCCGGTATCGCTTGAGCTGCGGTACTGGCCTGCTGGCGTGGTCAATTCCGGGTGATCCCAGACGGTGACATTCAGCACATCGCCAGGCCCGACGCGATACTGATAACTGGCAATCTCCTGGTCCAGCGACATATTCGGTTGCGCGACATTGGGCCGCGGGCGTAATTGCTCAACCAACCGTGGCGTCAGCGGATACACATTGACCATCCGGTCGAGATCAAAGTCAGCGTCTTGCTGTTTGATCACATCTTTCCCCATCGTAGACATATTGCTGCCCGGAAGTACTGTGCAACCACTTATCAAGCTGAGCGACGCCAATAATGGCATCAATTTCATTTTGGATTTCATCATTGATTATTTATCACTTTGGCAGAGTCATTATCCTGTGCAATTTAAATAGCGGCTTCGTCCGTGCACATTTACCTTGCAGTTAATGGCAGAGAAAATTAACTGGCATCATTCTGAAAAAAAATCAATTCATCCGCAGGCTATTGACAGAATAATAAAGGCTTATATTCAGGCTTTCAGGCACGCTACCGCCCCTGGCTTCTTAGCTACCAATACACTGATTATTCTAAATTTTCGCATTCCCCTCCGATTTCATCCTCGTTCAGATAAAAATCTTCAGCGAAATAAAGGTTACGTATTAATAGTTTTCTCGATGTCGTGACAGGATATTTAAGCGCGCTATCTTAATCCTGCAAGAATTGTTGCAGCTAACCCAATGACAGGCAAGGTAACAAACCCGCCATTCTATATTTTTAAGATTAATATTAAATGAATTAACAGATGATTTTAGGATTTTATTGATGTTGACAATATTTATTTACTCCACTCCACCTGCGATATTTCCTAAATATATTCTTGACATTATTTAGTTTCCGACAGAAACATTACGGCTATTTTAAAGTTATTTTATAGCCGCGTAACAAAGATAAATTGCTCTGCGGCATTGCATTTTTCCGCCGTATTATCCATGATCGAATTGTGACAATTGTCATATTACAGAAGGTATTGCTCTTACTATGGAATGGATTGCCGATCCGTCAATCTGGGCCGGACTGGTAACGTTAATCGTTATCGAACTTGTTCTCGGCATTGATAACCTGGTCTTTATTGCCATCCTCGCTGAAAAACTACCGCCGGGGCAGCGCGACCGCGCGCGCATTACCGGCCTGATACTGGCGATGATCATGCGCCTGCTGCTGCTGGCGTCAATCTCGTGGCTGGTCACCTTGACTAAGCCGCTCTTTAGCGTACAGACGTTAAGCTTCAGCGCCCGCGATCTGATTATGCTGTTCGGCGGCTTCTTCCTGCTCTTTAAAGCCACCATGGAGCTCAACGAACGGCTGGAAGGGAAAGATAGCGCCAACCCTACCCAGCGTAAGGGGGCGAAATTCTGGGCGGTGGTCGCGCAAATCGTGGTGCTGGACGCTATCTTTTCTCTCGACTCCGTGATTACCGCCGTGGGGATGGTCGATCACCTGGCGGTCATGATGGCGGCAGTGATAATCGCCATTAGCCTGATGCTGCTCGCCAGCAAGTCACTGACCCGATTTGTGAACAACCATCCCACCATTGTCATTTTGTGTCTTAGCTTCCTGCTAATGATCGGCTTTAGCCTGGTGGCGGAAGGGTTTGGTTTCCACATTCCGAAAGGGTATCTGTACGCGGCTATCGGCTTCTCGGTGATGATCGAGGCGCTCAACCAACTGGCTATTTTTAACCGCCGCCGTTTTCTTTCCGCTAACCATACGCTGCGCCAGCGCACAACGGAGGCCGTGATGCGGCTGATTAGCGGTAAAAAAGAGGATGCCGAACTGGATGCGGAAACCGCCGCGATGCTGGCAGACCATGACGACAGCCAGATTTTTAATCCGCAGGAGCGCAGGATGATTGAGCGGGTGCTAAATCTCAACCAGCGCACCGTAAGTAGCATCATGACGTCGCGTCATGATATCGAGCATATCGATCTCAACGCGCCGGAAGCGGAAATCCGCGCTCTGCTGGAAAAGAACCAGCATACGCGTCTGGTCGTGACGGGTGAAAATGAACAGGAAGATTTACTCGGCGTCGTCCACGTCATCGATCTGTTGCAACAATCGCTGCGCGGCGAACCGCTCAACCTGCGGGCGCTGATTCGCCAACCGCTGGTTTTCCCGGAAACATTGCCGCTGCTGCCTGCGCTGGAGCAGTTCCGTAACGCCAGAACCCATTTTGCCTTTGTCGTAGATGAGTTTGGCTCGGTTGAAGGCATTGTGACATTAAGCGATGTCATGGAGACTATCGCCGGTAATCTGCCGAATGAAGTCGAGGAAATTGACGCCCGCCACGATATTCAGAAGAACCCGGACGGTTCCTGGACAGCAAACGGCCATATGCCGCTGGAGGATTTGGTGCAGTACGTGCCGCTGCCGCTGGATGAAAAACGGGAATACCATACGATTGCCGGATTATTGATGGAATATTTGCAGCGCATACCGCAAACCGGTGAAGAGGTTCAGGTAGGCGATTATTTGCTGAAAACATTGCAGGTAGAAAGCCATCGAGTGCAGAAAGTGCAGTTAATTCCGCTCCATAACGGCGAGCCAGACCCGGAGATGTAACGTCTGTTCGCCTGCCCCGGCCTGCTTACCAGGCAGGCCGGAGGAGCGTTAGCCTCGCCATCCGGCACTCCTCTTTGGCCAAAAACTACAGCTTATCCAGCAGTTTCTTCACATCTTTACCGTTACGGGTATCTTTATTGCGATCCGCCCAGTCGTTGAGCCGACGCTTCGCCTCATCCTGTAAATGCTTGCGCAATAACTGATCCACTTGCAGGGTATAGTTCAGCTCCTGCCACTTGCCATAGACGCGCAGCGGCACCGGCGTCTCTTTCAGGAAGGTGATCAGGTTGCTATTGCCGTTCCATCCGCCCAGCACACGCAGATTAAATTGCGTATCACAGCTCTGCTTAACCAGATCCAGCGTTCCGCTGCCGGTTAACGCCAGCATAGAAGATTGCCCGACCATGTCGTCGAGCGTCAGCGTGCCCTTATTTAGCGTCAGATCGGTCGTGAAGCGATCCAGTCGGGTCGCGTTGTCCATATTTTCCTGCGACTGCTGCGCGTCGCCGCCGCTTCGCTCTACGGCCTGCTGCACCAGTTGTTGGAAATTCATTCCTTCGAGGCGCGTATTGCTCATGTCAACATGCGCTTTTCCTTTCCAGCTATGGCGAAACGCCTCCGCGTCAATATCCGCCCCGGAGAAATCGCCAACCAGCGACATCTTACCGGTCAGGCTAATCGGATAATTGAAGGCTTTCAGGATAGTCCCAATCTCAACATGGTTGAGGCGAGGGTGGAATTCGATGCGCGGACTGGCGGTGCGGGCGTCAAGCGTGCCGGGCAGCGACATCTCTCCGTCGGCCAGTTTCCCCTGCAACTCGGTGATATCCAGCAATCCGGCCTGATTAGACATCTTCGTCGAAACCTGGGTAAAGTCCATTCCCCGCCAGCGAACTGAATCCGCCTGTAAAGCAATCTCCGCCGTAAAGCTTTGCAGCCCCTGATAAGGCGGCGTACCAACACGCGACGCGATAACTGGCCTGGTCAGGGGGAGCGTATTTTGCCCCTGCGACACCGCGCCGCCCGTCTGTGCCACGGTGCTATGATGCGGCAACAGGTTGTCCAGATTAAGCTTGCTGGACTGGAGGTCAATTTGCCATTCCGGCTGCTCCGCCAGCGTTACCTGAACATGCCCGGTCAGAGAACTGTCATTCGCCGTTAAATTTAAGTGGTTAAATGAAAGACGTTTTTGCGCCTCCTGCCACTGCGCCTGCAATTGTCCCTGCCCCTCAATCCCCTGCGCCGGTAGATCCGCGCCCTGCAATTGCCAGCGCAGTTGCTCAATACCCGCGGTTAAATTATGCGGATAATCGGAAGCATCCACCGTTCCGCTGAATGATAAAGCAAGATCCCGCTGATCGCGGTTCACGCGTCCCGAAAAATCAAACGTGCCGCGATGCTCGGCATCTTGTTCCATATTCAGACGAATATCGCGCACCGTGACCTGGTCATCATTTTCATGCTGGAAAACCAGCACGCTGTCGGCAACGCGCAGGCTACGAATATCAAACGACCAGCCGCGATCTTCCGCTACGTCCGGCAAGGTATTATCTTTCGGCGCGACCGGCGCATCATCGCTGCGTACCGCTTCCGTTTGCGGCGTCAGCTGAATCACCCCGCCCTTCAGCATCACCTGCTTAACATGAAGCTGATGACTCAACAGCGGCCATAAAGCGACATCCAGGCGCATATTGTCAGCCCGCACCAGCGGTTCGCTGGCGCCTCGCGCCGTTAGCGTCATTCGCCCGGAAAGGATGCTGAGTTGCGGCCATACGTGCCAGCGCAGCGGCCCGTCCAGTTGCAACTGATATTCACTACGCGCGGCAACCTGCTGCACCATATAGGCGCGGAAATCATTCGGATTGACCAACAATACCAACGCAGAGAATCCGGCCACCAGCACGACCAGGAGAATCATCAGCGTCGTCAGAAATCGTCTCATGCTACCCTCAATGGACCGGCAGTATTGCGCCGAATGGCTCAGTCTTTATCAATCCGGCTGGCAACAGCGCCCTGCTGATCGCGATATTTGGCATCCTGACGGCGGTTATAAGGCCGCGCCGCCGGGCCGGACAGCGGCTCAAAGCTCAGCGCGCCGATGAGCATACCCGGACGCAACGCCAGCGGCAGCTTCCCGGAGTTGTAAAACTCAAGCACAATGCAGCCCGACCAGCCGGGATCGATACGGTGCGCCGTCACATGCACCATCAGTCCCAGACGCGCCAGCGAGGAACGGCCATCCAGCCAGCCCACTAAATCCGGCGGCAGGGTAACGGATTCAAAGGTGACGGCCAGCGCCAACTCGCCCGGATGCAGATAAAATGCCTCGCCGTCCGGCAAAACGATTTCATCGCTCATCACGCGATCCAGCGCCGCGCTGACCTCATCTTTCGGCCCGCTCAGATCGATAAACGCCGCCGTATGGCCACGGAAGGTTCGAAATTTATTGCCAAGACGTACATCGACCGTCGCGCCGTTAATGCGCTCTACGGGAGGTCGCGGGGTGATAGACAAACGGCCTTCATCCAGCCAGGCTTCAATATCTCGGTCGCATAAACGCATGGCACTTTCTCCTTTCGCGCATCAAGCCCTTAAATCAAGCACATCAAGGGCTAACCAGGTTATCACTGAACGGTACACAATTCGCCAGATTTATTCAAAGAACTGGCTGATTTTCGCTTTCAGAATATCAATAGCGATGCGGTTTTTACCGCCGCGCGGCACGATAATATCCGCATATTGTTTGGAAGGCTCAATAAATTGCAGGAACATCGGACGCACCGTTTTCTGATATTGCGCCATCACCGAATCCATTGAGCGACCACGCTCGTTCACATCGCGTTTGATACGGCGCATCAAACAGATATCCAGCGGCGTATCGACAAAAATAGAGAAGTTCATCTCTTCACGCAAACGCGCGTCGGTCAGTAACAGAATACCTTCAAGAATAATCACTTTCTTCGGTTCTACGCGAACCGTTTCCTGCATACGGGTATGCTCAACATAACTGTATACCGGTAATTCAATCGCCGAACCGCGCTTGAGCGCCTGAAGATGCTGAAATAGCAGGCTGTGATCCATCGCATTCGGATGGTCATAGTTGGTTTTTACGCGCTCTTCCATCGACAGATGGCTTTGATCTTTGTAATAACTGTCTTCGGGAATAACGCCAATATGTTCGTCACCCACTTGTTCACGCAATTCGCGGTAAAGGGTACTGGCAATAAGACTCTTGCCGGAAGCCGATGCGCCAGCGATACCGATAATGACGCACTGATGAGACTGATCAGTCATAAATTTAGCGACCTGATTAACCTGGATGTAAGGAAGGGGGGCGCCGAAACGCCAAACGCGGCAATTATAGGGATTTCAGCAGCGCGATACCAGTCCGGCGCTATGCCACGGTGAATTTGTTGGCGGCGCATTCGACGTCGCGACGTAAAAGCGTTCAGTTTTAACGCGGACAGCGGATTTATCGACCCGTCTGGAGGAGGAATACGCCGGGAGCCACAATTTATATTCAGCCAGCGTATAAATCATTACGCGTTTATACTAGCATAATCACAGAGTAAACTGACGCGTCCGGTATTCCGCGACGTTACCGGCGATTCGGATAGAGTGGTAATGAGTAAACCATCCCAACATGTTTTCGTTACCGTCCCCCACCCGCTATTGCGTCTGGTCAGTTTAGGCCTGGTCGCGTTTGTCTTTACGCTCTTTTCGCTCGTATTATCGCGTGTCGGCACCCAACTCGCGCCGCTGTGGTTCCCCACCTCCATTATGATGGTCGCGTTTTACCGCCATGCGGGCCGTCTGTGGCCTGGGATCGCGGTCGCCTGCTCGCTCGGCAGCATCGGCGCCTCACTGACTTTATTTCCTGCCGCCTCGCTTAACTTTAGCTGGACGGCAATAAATATTATCGAGGCGGCCACTGGCGCGATACTGCTGCGAAAACTGCTCCCCAGCTACAACCCCTTACAAAATTTGAATGACTGGTTTCGTCTGGCTATCGGCAGCGCCGTGATTCCGCCGCTACTCGGCGGCCTGTTATTTTGGCTGATAGCGCCGGAAGCGGTCGCCTCGAAAGCGTTTCTGATTTGGGTATTATCGGAAGCCATCGGCGCGCTGACGCTGGTGCCGTTAGGTTTACTGTTTAAACCACACTATCTGTTGCGTCATCGCGACCCGCATCTGTTGCTGGAAACGCTATTGACGCTGGTCATTACGCTGGCGCTAAGCTGGCTCGCTATGCGCTATATTCCGTGGCCGTTTACGTGCGTTATCGTCCTGTTGATGTGGAGTGCGGTGCGCCTGCCGCGAATGGAGGCGTTTTTAATTTTTTTAGCTACCGTTATCGTGGTCTCGCTCATGCTGGCCAATGACCCCACGCTGCTCGCCACGCCGAAAACCGACGTGATGGTTAATATGCCGTGGCTACCTTTTTTAATGATCCTGCTGCCTGCCAATATGATGACGATGGTGATGTACGCGTTTCGCACGGAACGCAAACATATCACCGAGAGCGAATCCCGCTTTCGCAACGCGATGGAGTATTCCGCCATTGGTATGGCGCTGGTCGGTACGGAGGGTCAGTGGCTACAGGTCAATAAATCTCTGAGCCATTTTCTTGGCTATAGCCAGGATGAATTACGCACGATGACATTTCAGCAATTGACCTGGCCGGAAGACCTGAATAACGACCTTGAACAGCTAAACATGCTGGTGCGCGGCGACATCAACAGCTATTCCATGGAAAAACGCTACTACACCCGCAACGGCGATGTCGTCTGGGCGCTACTGGCCGTCTCGCTGGTTCGTCATAAAGACAATAAACCTCTCTATTTTATTGCTCAGATTGAAGATATTAACGATCTCAAGCAAAGCGAGCAGGAAAACCAGCGGTTGATGGAACGTATTACACAAGCGAACGACGCGCTGTTTCAGGAAAAAGAACGGTTGCACATCACGCTTGACTCTATCGGAGAAGCGGTGGTGTGTATTGATGTCGCGATGAATATCACCTTTATGAACCCGATCGCCGAGAAGATGAGCGGCTGGCGGCAAGAGGATGCTTTAGGCGCGCCATTATTAACGGTTCTGCGCATTACGTCAGGTAATAAGGGGCCGCTGCTGGAGGATATTTATCGCGCCGACAGGTCGCGATCGGACATGGAACAGGAGATAGTGCTCCATTGTCATAACGGCGGTAGCTACGATATTCATTACAGTATCACGCCGCTCAGTACGCTTGACGGCGATAAGATTGGTTCGGTTCTGGTTATCCAGGACGTTACCGAATCACGAAAAATGTTACGCCAGCTCAGCTACAGCGCAACGCATGACGCCCTCACCCATCTTGCCAACCGCGCCAGTTTTGAAAAACAGCTTCAACAGCGCCTGCAAACAATACAGGAATCACCTCAACATCATGCGCTGGTGTTTATCGATCTGGACCGTTTTAAAGCGGTTAACGACAGCGCGGGACATGCCGCTGGCGATGCCTTATTGCGCGAGCTCGCGTCACTGATGCTCAGTATGCTTCGCTCCGGCGATCTCCTGGCCCGTCTGGGGGGCGATGAGTTTGGCCTGTTGCTACCGGATTGTAATAGTGACAGCGCGCGCTTTATCGTGACGCGGCTTATCAACGCCGTTAATGAATATCACTTTATGTGGGAAGGCCGCCTGCATCGGATCGGTGCCAGCGCCGGGATCACAATGATAAATGGACATAACTGCCAGCTCACAGAGGTCATGTCTCAGGCCGATATTGCCTGCTACGCCGCGAAAAATAGCGGTCGCGGCCGTCTGACCGTGTACGAACCGCAGCACGCATTAACCTCCTCAAAGGGAATGATGCCGCTGGAAGAACAGTGGCATATGATTAAAAATAACCACCTGCTGATGCTTGCCAGAAACGTCGCGCCGCCGCGTACGCCGGAGGCCACCAGCTTTTGGCTGGTCTCACTCAGGCTGTGGACCAGCGAAGGGGAAGTGATGGAAGAGCGCGCGTTCCGGGCAGGATTAGCCGACTCCGCGCTGCATCACGCGCTTGACCGACGGGTATTCCATGAGTTTTTCCACCATGCGGCGACCGCCGTCGCCAGCAAGGGATTAAGCGTTGCGCTGCCGCTGTCCGCCGCAGGATTATACAGCGCGACCCTCATTGATGAGCTGCTGGAACAACTGGAGCATAGCCCACTGCCGCCACGGTTATTACACCTGATTATCCCGGCTGACGTTATCGTTAAGCAGGCGCAGACCGCCGCTGCGACTCTGCGAAAACTGCGGCAACGCGGCTGCCAGGTGATTCTCAGCCATGTCGGGCGCGATTTACAGCTGTTTAATTTACTGACCCCGCATATCGCTGATTATTTACTGCTGGATAGCGACCTTATCGCCAACGTTCATGAGAATTTAATGGATGAAATGCTGACCTCGATCATCCAGGGACACGCCCAGCATCTGGACATCAAAACGCTCGCCGGGCCGGTACAAAACCCACAGGTGCTGGATACGCTCTCCCGTATTGGCGTGGATCTGATTTATGGCGACACTATCGCCGAAGCGCAACCGTTGGATTTGTTACTGAATACCAGCTATTTCGCTATCCATTGACGGTTGCCAGCCGTGGGTATACCAGATATGCAGTAGCGCGTAGGAACGCCACGGTTTCCAGCGCTCCGCGTAGCGACGGATCTGCGCGGCCGTCATCCCGGCGAAGCGCTGCTTAATTAAGTAATCATTGGGTAAAAAGATATCTTTTGCCTGCCAACCGCGCAGGGCGAAATAGTTCGCCGTCCAGCGGCCAATTCCCGGAAACGTTTGTAAATTTTTAACGCTCTGCTCAATATCCGACGGCGCGGCGAGCGCCAGTTTTCCCGCCAGCGTCGCCTGCGCCAGATGAATCAGCGCTTCGGCGCGCCGCAGCGGCATCCCCAGAGCTTTAAGCGCCAGCGGATCGGCCAACGCCAGCGTTTCCGGACCGGGAAAACAGACATAATCGGGCGCATCCGGCAACGCCTCGCCATAGCGGCGCGCCACTTTCGCCGTCAACCTTGCCGCCATCGCGACACTCACCAGTTGCCCCAGTATCGCCCGCACGCCTTGTTCAAACGTATCAACCGATCCCGGTAAACGCAGCCCCGGTCTGTCCTCGCCCAGTGGCCCCAGCACGGCGGCAACCTGCGCGGGCTGGCAGTCAAGATCAAACAGACGCGAAACCTTCGCCAGACACGCCGGCGCGACGGGAAGTAATCCGGCGCTCACGCTAACCTGCACAGTGTGGGTGGGCAGATGGGGCCTCACGCTGACCAGTCCGCAATGCTCGCCCACCACCAGGCTGCGCGCATAAAAGCCCTCGCCTACTGTTTCCACGCCGTCCACCGCACGCGCGGCAAGAAAGCCCAACATCCACGACCAGTCGTAAGGCGGCTGCCAGCTCAGGGTAAACATACTTTTCTCCTTTATTTGACCTTTCAGCATAAACGCTAATCGCACGTAACGCCTTGCTTTCATATTCCAGTTGTCGCCGCGACGACATTTCGCTAAAGTCACGCCCCTTCTTCACTGGCATGGGGATTTTAAGGTGTTTATAGGATTTGATTACGGTACGGCAAACTGCTCGGTCGCCATTATGCGCGACGGGCATCCACAGTTGCTGACAATGGAGAATAACAGCGCATTACTGCCGTCTATGCTGTGCGCGCCGACGCGCGAGGCGGTGAGCGAGTGGCTGTATCGCCATCATGATGTGCCGGCAACGGATGAAGAAACCCAGGCGCTGCTGCGCCGCGCGATACGCTACAACCGCGAGGAAGATATTGAGGTTGGCGCGCAAAGCGTACAGTTTGGTCTGGCGTCGCTGGCGCACTATATTGACGATCCCCAGGAGGTCTGGTTTGTCAAATCGCCGAAATCCTTTTTAGGCGCCAGCGGCCTGAAACCGCAGCAGGTCGCGCTGTTTGAAGATTTGGTCTGCGCCATGATGGTACATATTCGTCATACGGCGCACAGCCAATTGCCGGAGGCCATTACCCAGGCGGTAATCGGTCGCCCGATCAACTTTCAGGGACTCGGCGGCGATGACGCGAACCGCCAGGCGCAGGGTATTCTGGAGCGGGCGGCAAAACGCGCCGGTTTTCAGGAGGTGGTATTCCAGTATGAACCGGTTGCGGCGGGCCTGGACTACGAAGCTACGCTGCGGGAAGAGAAGCGTGTGCTGGTCGTGGATATTGGCGGCGGCACCACCGACTGCTCCATGCTGCTGATGGGGCCGCAGTGGCGTCAGCGCGCCGATCGTGAAAACAGCCTGTTGGGGCACAGCGGTTGCCGCGTGGGCGGAAACGATCTGGATATCGCGCTGGCCTTTAAAAATCTGATGCCTTTGCTGGGCATGGGCGGCGAAACCGAAAAAGGCATCGCCCTGCCGGTGCTGCCGTGGTGGAACGCCGTGGCGATTAACGACGTCCCGGCGCAAAGCGATTTTTACAGTAGCGCGAATGGTCGTCTGTTGAACGATTTGGTTCGCAACGCGCGTGAAGCAGACAAGGTCGCGTTGCTGCTCAAGGTCTGGCGCCAGCGGCTTAGTTACCGCCTGGTACGCTGCGCGGAAGAGAGCAAAATCGCCCTTTCCGGCCAGGCGGATATTACGGCGAGGCTGCCATTTATCAGCGACGACCTGGCGGTCGCTATCAGCCAGCAAGGACTGGAAGCGGCGCTGGATCAACCGCTGGCGCGTATTCTGGAACAGGTGCAACTGGCGCTGGACAGCGCGCAGGAAAAACCGGATGTCATCTATCTGACCGGCGGCAGCGCCCGTTCGCCATTGATTAAAAAAGCGCTTTCCGAACAGCTACCGGGCATACCCGTCGCTGGCGGCGATGATTTCGGCTCCGTCACCGCAGGACTGGCGCGCTGGGCGGAGGTTGTTTTCCGCTAAGCGCCTCGCAAGCTCAGTGCTGATGGATTGACATTATTCTTGATGTGGCTTAACGTCAGGAGTGAGGGTAAGGGAGGATTCCTCCTCCCCCTGGTGTCTTAGTAAGCTGGTAGGCTAATCACTAAGAGTATCACCAGTATGATGACTACCTTCATCATAACCCTTTCCTTATTTTGGCCCCTTCCTCAGGAGGGGCTTTTCCGTTTCAGCGTCCTGCTGAAATCGGTGGCTTACCTTCATTGCCGTGCCGCCACTTTACCGCACTCCGGCACGCTAACGATTTTCACCGATGAGAGTTGCGTAGCGCCTCGCAAAGCGGGCCGCCATTCAGAATAATCCCGACCGTGTTCCATAATTCCTCCATTTTTCTCCCTTCCCTGCTGACTACAATAGAGGGAGCAACATTCCGCAAAACGTTTCAGGATGAGAAACTTATACCGATGAAAGGCAGTAATACTTTCCGCTGGGCAATAGCGATTGGGGTTGTAGTAGCCGCCGCCGCATTCTGGTTCTGGCATAACCGTAGCGAAAGCCCGACCGCCGCGCCGGGCGTCGCCGCGCAAGCGCCGCATACCGCCGCCGCAGGTCGCCGCGGTATGCGCGACGGCCCTCTGGCGCCGGTACAGGCCGCGACCGCGACCACGCAAGCCGTACCGCGCTATCTGAGCGGGCTGGGTACCGTGACCGCAGCGAATACCGTTACGGTGCGTAGCCGCGTGGATGGTCAACTCATCGCCCTGCACTTTCAGGAAGGTCAGCAGGTCAACGCAGGCGATCTGCTGGCGCAAATCGATCCCAGCCAGTTTAAGGTCGCCCTGGCGCAGGCTCAGGGACAGTTGGCGAAAGATAACGCTACGCTGGCGAATGCGCGTCGTGATCTGGCGCGCTATCAGCAACTGGCAAAAACCAATCTGGTTTCCCGTCAGGAACTGGATGCGCAACAGGCGCTGGTCAACGAAACCCAGGGAACCATTAAAGCGGATGAAGCCAATGTCGCCAGCGCGCAGTTACAGCTCGACTGGAGTCGTATCACGGCCCCGGTCTCGGGACGCGTGGGTCTGAAACAGGTGGATGTCGGCAACCAGATTTCCAGCAGCGATACCGCCGGTATTGTCGTCATTACGCAAACGCACCCGATTGATCTCATTTTTACTCTGCCGGAAAGCGATATCGCGACCGTAGTTCAGGCACAGAAAGCGGGGAAAGCGCTGGTCGTAGAAGCCTGGGATCGGACTAACTCGCACAAATTGAGCGAAGGTGTGTTGCTCAGTCTGGACAACCAGATTGATCCCACGACGGGAACGATCAAAATTAAAGCGCGCTTTACCAATCAGGACGATACGCTGTTCCCCAATCAATTTGTGAACGCCCGGATGCTGGTCGATACCGAACAAAATGCCGTTGTGGTGCCTGCCGCGGCGGTGCAAATGGGCAATGAGGGCCACTTTGTGTGGGTGCTGAACGACGAAAATAACGTCAGCAAGAAGCGGGTAAAAATCGGTATTCAGGATAACCGAAACGTGGTGATCAGCGCAGGCTTGTCGGCAGGCGATCGCGTCGTTACCGATGGTATTGATCGGCTGACGGAAGGCGCAAAAGTCGAGGTCGTTGAGCCGCAAACCACCGTGGCGGATGAAAAATCCCCTTCCCGCCATGAAGGTCAAAAAGGAGCACGCGCCTGATGCAGGTATTACCTCCGGGCAGCACGGGCGGCCCTTCGCGTCTGTTTATTCTGCGCCCCGTGGCCACCACTCTGCTGATGGCGGCGATTTTACTCGCCGGGATTATCGGCTATCGCTTCCTGCCCGTCGCCGCTTTGCCGGAGGTCGACTACCCCACTATTCAGGTTGTTACGCTCTACCCTGGCGCCAGCCCGGATGTCATGACCTCCGCCGTCACCGCGCCGCTTGAGCGCCAGTTCGGCCAGATGTCGGGACTTAAGCAGATGTCGTCGCAAAGCTCCGGCGGCGCATCGGTGGTAACGCTACAGTTTCAGTTGACGCTGCCGCTGGACGTTGCCGAGCAGGAAGTACAGGCGGCGATTAACGCAGCCACCAATTTATTGCCTTCCGACCTGCCGAATCCGCCGATTTACAGCAAAGTCAACCCGGCGGACCCGCCGATTATGACGCTTGCCGTCACCTCAAACGCGATGCCGATGACCCAAGTAGAAGACATGGTAGAAACCCGCGTGGCGCAGAAGATCTCGCAGGTCTCCGGCGTCGGACTGGTGACGCTTGCCGGCGGGCAGCGCCCTGCGGTACGCGTAAAACTGAATGCTCAGGCTGTCGCCGCACTCGGTCTGACCAGCGAAACGGTCCGTACCGCAATTACCGGCGCCAACGTCAACTCGGCGAAAGGCAGTCTGGATGGCCCCGAACGGGCGGTGACGCTTTCTGCTAACGATCAGATGCAGTCTGCCGACGAATACCGCAGGCTTATCATCGCGTATCAAAACGGCGCGCCGGTACGGTTGGGCGATGTCGCCACCGTCGAACAGGGGGCGGAAAATAGCTGGCTCGGCGCATGGGCGAATCAAGCGCCGGCTATCGTGATGAACGTTCAACGCCAGCCCGGCGCCAATATCATTGCGACAGCGGACAGCATTCGCCAGATGCTGCCCCAACTTACCGAAAGCCTGCCGAAATCGGTGAAGGTCACGGTCCTGTCCGATCGCACCACCAATATTCGTGCTTCCGTGCGCGATACCCAGTTTGAACTGATGCTGGCGATCGCGCTGGTCGTCATGATTATCTATCTGTTTTTACGTAATATTCCCGCCACAATTATTCCCGGCGTCGCCGTACCGCTGTCGCTTATCGGCACCTTTGCGGTGATGGTATTTTTGGATTTTTCCATTAATAACCTGACGCTGATGGCGCTCACTATCGCCACGGGTTTCGTGGTGGACGATGCGATTGTGGTGATTGAGAACATCTCGCGCTACATCGAAAAAGGAGAAAAACCGCTGGCGGCGGCGCTCAAAGGCGCGGGCGAAATCGGCTTTACCATTATTTCCCTCACCTTTTCACTGATTGCGGTGCTGATCCCGTTGCTCTTTATGGGCGATATTGTTGGTCGACTGTTCCGCGAATTTGCGGTGACGTTGGCGGTAGCGATTTTAATCTCCGCCGTCGTCTCTTTGACGCTCACGCCCATGATGTGCGCGCGTATGCTCAGCCAGCAGTCTCTGCGTAAACAAAACCGCTTTTCCCGCGCCTGCGAGCGGATGTTTGACCGCGTGATCGCCAGCTACGGACGCGGATTAGCGAAAGTACTCAACCATCCGTGGCTTACATTGAGCGTGGCATTCGCCACGCTCCTGCTCAGCGTTATGCTGTGGATAGTCATCCCGAAAGGATTCTTTCCGGTACAGGATAACGGCATTATCCAGGGGACGCTGCAGGCACCACAATCGTCATCGTATGCCAGTATGGCGCAACGTCAGCGTCAGGTGGCGGAGCGGATATTACAGGACCCGGCGGTACAAAGCCTGACGACTTTTGTTGGCGTAGACGGCGCTAACCCCACGCTGAATAGCGCGCGCCTGCAAATTAACCTCAAGCCGCTGGATGCGCGTGATGACCGCGTGCAGCAAGTGATCTCCCGGCTGCAAACCGCCGTGGCGACGATTCCCGGCGTAGCGCTGTATCTCCAGCCGACGCAGGATTTAACCATCGACACGCAGGTCAGCCGCACGCAGTATCAGTTTACCCTGCAGGCCACGACGCTCGATGCGCTCAGCCACTGGGTGCCAAAACTGCAGAACGCGCTACAGTCGTTACCACAGCTCTCTGAGGTAAGCAGCGACTGGCAAGATCGAGGATTAGCGGCCTGGGTGAATGTCGACCGCGACAGCGCCAGCCGTCTGGGTATCAGCATGGCGGATGTGGATAACGCGCTCTACAACGCGTTCGGGCAACGCCTGATTTCAACGATTTATACCCAGGCGAACCAGTACCGCGTCGTGCTGGAACATAATACCGCCAGCACGCCGGGACTGGCGGCGCTGGAGACGATTCGCCTGACGAGCCGCGACGGCGGCACCGTACCGCTTAGCGAGATTGCCCGCATTGAGCAGCGCTTCGCTCCGCTCTCCATCAATCATTTAGATCAGTTCCCGGTCACGACATTTTCGTTTAACGTGCCGGAGGGCTATTCGCTCGGCGATGCGGTGCAGGCGATTCTCGATACGGAAAAAACGCTCGCCCTGCCAGCGGATATTACAACGCAGTTTCAGGGCAGTACGCTCGCCTTCCAGGCGGCGCTGGGCAGCACCGTCTGGCTTATTGTCGCCGCCGTGGTGGCGATGTATATCGTGCTCGGCGTGCTGTATGAGAGTTTTATCCATCCGATCACGATTCTCTCAACGCTGCCTACGGCGGGCGTCGGCGCGCTGCTGGCGCTGATCATCGCTGGTAGCGAGCTCGATATTATCGCCATTATCGGCATTATTTTGCTGATCGGCATCGTGAAGAAAAACGCCATCATGATGATTGACTTCGCCCTCGCCGCCGAACGCGAACAGGGGATGAGTCCGCGCGACGCTATCTTCCAGGCCTGTCTGCTGCGTTTTCGACCGATTCTGATGACCACGCTGGCGGCGTTGCTCGGGGCATTGCCATTAATGTTGAGTACCGGCGTTGGCGCGGAATTACGTCGCCCGTTGGGGATCGCGATGGTGGGCGGCCTACTGGTCAGCCAGGTATTAACTCTGTTTACCACACCGGTGATTTATCTCCTGTTTGACCGCCTGTCGCTGTACGTGAAAAGTCGCTTTCCGCGCCATAAAGAGGAGGCGTAGATGCGCTTTTTCGCCCTTTTCATCTACCGCCCGGTCGCCACCATTTTGATTGCCGCCGCCATTACGTTGTGCGGCATTCTGGGCTTTCGTCTGTTGCCGGTCGCCCCGCTGCCGCAGGTCGATTTCCCGGTGATTATGGTTAGCGCCTCGCTGCCGGGCGCCTCGCCGGAAACCATGGCTTCGTCGGTGGCGACGCCGTTGGAACGTTCTTTGGGACGCATTGCAGGCGTCAATGAAATGACTTCCAGCAGCTCGCTCGGCAGTACGCGCATTATTCTCGAATTTAATTTCGATCGTGATATTAACGGCGCGGCGCGCGACGTGCAGGCCGCCATCAACGCCGCGCAAAGCTTGTTGCCAAGCGGAATGCCCAGCCGCCCGACTTATCGCAAGGCCAATCCATCCGACGCGCCGATTATGATTTTAACGCTCACCTCGGAGAGCTGGTCACAGGGCAAACTGTATGATTTCGCCTCTACCCAACTGGCGCAAACCATCGCGCAAATTGACGGCGTCGGCGATGTTGACGTCGGCGGCAGCTCCCTGCCCGCAGTACGTGTAGGCTTAAACCCGCAGGCGCTCTTTAACCAGGGCGTCTCGCTGGATGAGGTCCGCGAAGCGATCGACAGCGCCAACGTACGCCGACCGCAAGGCGCAATTGAAGATAGCGTCCACCGCTGGCAAATCCAGACCAACGACGAACTGAAAACCGCCGCCGAATACCAGCCGCTGATTATTCACTATAACAACGGCGCGGCGGTACGCCTGGGCGACATCGCCAGCGTCATCGACTCGGTGCAGGATGTCCGTAACGCCGGGATGACGAACGCTAAACCCGCTATTTTGTTGATGATCCGCAAGCTGCCGGAGGCCAACATTATTCAGACGGTCGACGGCATCCGGGCAAAACTGCCGGAACTGCGGGCAATGATCCCCGCCGCTATCGATTTACAAATCGCCCAGGATCGTTCGCCGACGATTCGCGCGTCGCTGCAAGAGGTAGAAGAGACGCTGGCTATCTCTGTCGCGCTGGTGATCCTGGTGGTGTTTTTATTCCTGCGTTCCGGGCGCGCCACGCTAATCCCCGCCGTCGCCGTTCCCGTTTCGCTCATCGGCACCTTCGCCGCCATGTATCTGTGCGGCTTCAGCCTCAACAATCTGTCGCTGATGGCGCTGACTATCGCAACCGGATTTGTCGTTGATGATGCCATTGTGGTGCTGGAAAATATCGCCCGCCATCTGGAGGCGGGAATGAAACCTTTGCAGGCGGCATTACAGGGTACGCGGGAAGTCGGGTTTACGGTCATCTCCATGAGTCTGTCGCTGGTGGCGGTATTTCTGCCGCTGCTGTTAATGGGCGGCCTGCCAGGGCGATTATTACGGGAATTCGCCGTTACCCTCTCGGTGGCGATTGGCATTTCGCTGGTGGTCTCGCTCACACTGACGCCGATGATGTGCGGCTGGATGCTTAAATCAAGCAAACCGCGCACCCAACCGCGTAAACGGGGCGTTGGCCGTTTGCTGGTCGCCTTGCAACAGGGTTACGGCACGTCATTAAAATGGGTGCTTAACCATACGCGTCTTGTCGGTGTGGTTTTTCTTGGCACCGTTGCGCTGAACATCTGGCTTTATATCGCCATTCCTAAAACATTCTTTCCGGAGCAGGACACCGGCGTGTTGATGGGCGGTATTCAGGCTGACCAGAGCATCTCTTTCCAGGCCATGCGCGGCAAGCTGCAGGATTTTATGAAAATTATTCGCGACGATCCGGCGGTGAATAATGTCACTGGTTTTACCGGCGGCTCGCGGGTGAATAGCGGCATGATGTTTATTACGCTGAAGCCGCGCGGCGAACGCAAAGAGACGGCGCAGCAAATCATTGATCGACTGCGGGTCAAACTGGCAAAAGAACCCGGCGCCAGGCTGTTTCTGATGGCGGTACAGGATATTCGCGTCGGCGGGCGGCAGGCTAACGCCAGTTACCAATATACGTTGCTGTCTGACTCTCTGGCGGCGCTGCGCGAGTGGGAGCCGAAAATACGCAAAGCGCTCTCGGCCCTGCCGCAACTGGCGGACGTAAACTCCGACCAGCAGGATAACGGCGCGGAGATGAACCTTATCTACGACCGCGACACCATGTCACGACTGGGCATTGATGTTCAGGCCGCAAACAGTCTGTTAAATAATGCTTTCGGCCAGCGGCAAATTTCCACCATTTATCAGCCGATGAACCAGTATAAAGTGGTGATGGAAGTCGATCCGCGCTATAGCCAGGATATCAGCGCGCTGGAGAAAATGTTTGTTATCAACCGCGACGGAAAAGCGATCCCCCTCTCTTATTTCGCCCAATGGCGGCCCGCCAATGCGCCGTTGTCGGTGAACCATCAGGGACTTTCCGCGGCGTCCACGATTGCCTTTAACCTGCCGACCGGCACATCGTTATCGCAGGCGACGGAGGCCATTAATCGCACAATGACGCAGCTTGGCGTCCCCCCGACGGTACGCGGCAGTTTTTCCGGAACGGCGCAAGTCTTCCAGCAGACCATGAATTCACAGCTTATTTTGATAGTGGCGGCGATCGCTACCGTCTACATTGTGCTGGGGATACTGTACGAAAGCTACGTCCATCCGCTGACCATTCTCTCTACTCTGCCATCGGCGGGCGTTGGGGCGCTTCTGGCGCTGGAACTCTTCAATGCCCCTTTCAGCCTAATCGCCCTGATAGGGATCATGCTATTAATTGGCATTGTGAAGAAAAACGCCATTATGATGGTCGATTTTGCGCTTGAAGCGCAACGAAGCGGCGGCCTGACGCCGGAACAAGCCATTTTCCAGGCCTGCTTGTTACGCTTCCGTCCAATAATGATGACCACGCTGGCGGCGCTGTTCGGCGCACTGCCATTGGTGTTATCTGGCGGAGACGGTTCGGAATTACGGCAGCCGCTGGGGATAACCATTGTCGGCGGTTTGGTCATGAGCCAGCTCCTGACGCTCTATACCACGCCGGTGGTGTACCTCTTTTTCGATCGTCTGCGGCTGCGTTTTTCGCGTAAAAATAGCAAACCGGTAGTAGAAATATGACAGAACTTCCTGACAACACCCGCTGGCAACTCTGGATTGTGGCATTCGGCTTTTTTATGCAGTCGCTGGATACCACCATCGTCAACACTGCGCTGCCCTCCATGGCGAAAAGCCTGGGGGAAAGCCCGCTGCATATGCACATGGTAGTGGTGTCATATGTTCTTACCGTCGCCGTAATGCTCCCCGCCAGCGGCTGGCTGGCAGATAAAATCGGCGTGCGTAATATCTTCTTTGCCGCCATTGTGCTGTTCACGCTGGGTTCGCTGTTTTGCGCCCTCTCCGGCACGCTTAATCAACTGGTATTAGCGCGGGTTTTACAAGGCGTAGGCGGCGCGATGATGGTACCGGTCGGACGCCTGACGGTCATGAAAATCGTGCCGCGCGCGCAATATATGGCGGCGATGACCTTCGTCACCCTACCGGGACAGATCGGGCCGTTACTCGGCCCCGCGCTGGGCGGGGTGCTGGTGGAATATGCTTCATGGCACTGGATCTTTCTGATCAATATCCCGGTGGGAATTGTCGGCGCTATTGCAACCTTTATGCTGATGCCAAACTACACCATAGAGACCCGGCGCTTTGATCTGCCGGGGTTCCTGCTGTTAGCTATCGGCATGGCGGTACTCACGCTGGCGCTGGATGGTAGTAAAAGCATGGGGATTTCGCCCTGGACATTAGCCGGACTTGCTGCGGGCGGCGCGGCAGCCATTCTGCTCTATCTCCTCCATGCCAAAAAAAACTCAGGCGCGTTATTCAGCCTGCGATTGTTCCGCACGCCCACGTTTTCACTGGGGTTGCTGGGCAGTTTTGCCGGGCGTATCGGCAGCGGTATGCTGCCGTTTATGACGCCGGTCTTTTTGCAAATTGGTCTTGGTTTTTCACCGTTTCATGCCGGTTTGATGATGATCCCCATGGTGCTGGGCAGCATGGGAATGAAGCGGATTGTGGTGCAGATAGTTAACCGTTTTGGCTATCGTCGGGTTCTGGTGGCGACCACGCTCGGACTGGCATTGGTTAGCCTGTTGTTTATGTCGGTCGCGCTGCTCGGCTGGTATTATCTCCTGCCGCTGGTACTGCTTTTGCAGGGAATGGTGAACTCGGCGCGCTTTTCTTCCATGAACACCTTAACGCTAAAAGACCTTCCCGATACGCTGGCCAGCAGCGGCAATAGCTTATTATCGATGATTATGCAGCTCTCGATGAGTATTGGCGTCACTATTGCCGGAATGCTGCTGGGTATGTTTGGCCAACAGCATATCGGGATAGACAGTAGCGCCACACATCACGTCTTTATGTACACCTGGTTATGTATGGCGGTTATTATCGCGCTACCGGCGATAATTTTTGCCCGCGTGCCGAACGATACACAGCAAAACATGGTCATTTCACGGCGTAAAAGGAGCCTGTAATGAAAGTCTGGCGGCCCGGAATCACCGGCAAGCTGTTTCTGGCGATTTTCGCCACCTGCATCGTGCTGCTGATCAGTATGCATTGGGCCGTGCGCGTCAGTTTTGAACGCGGATTTATTGACTATATCAAACACGGCAACGAGCAGCGGCTACAAATGCTGGGCGATGCGCTGGGCGACCAGTACCAGCAACACGGCAACTGGCGTTTTTTACGCAACAACGATCGCTTCGTTTTCCAGATTCTGCGTTCATTTGAGCATGACAACGACCGGGATAAACCCGGCCCCGGTATGCCGCCGCACGGTTGGCGCACCCAGTTCTGGGTCGTCGATCAAAATGGCCGGGTGCTGGTCGGCCCACGCGGTCCGGTGCCGCATGACGGTACTCGCCGCCCCATTCTGGTCAATGGCGTCGAAGTCGGCGCGATTATCGCCTCTCCTGTCGAGCGGCTGACGCGCAATACGGATATTAATTTTGATATGCAGCAGCGGCGCGCCAGTTGGATGATCGTGGCATTATCAACGTTGCTGGCCGCGCTGGCGACATTTTTGCTGGCGCGTGGCCTGCTCGCCCCGGTCAAACGGTTGGTCGAGGGTACGCACAGACTGGCGGCGGGGGATTTTACCACGCGCGTGACCCCAACCAGCGCCGATGAGCTGGGAAAACTGGCGCAGGACTTTAACCAGCTTGCCAGCACGCTGGAAAAAAATCAGCAGATGCGCCGCGACTTTATGGCGGATATTTCCCACGAACTGCGCACGCCGCTGGCGGTATTGCGCGGCGAACTGGAAGCCATTCAGGATGGCGTTCGCCAGTTCACGCCAGAATCGGTTACCTCCCTACAGG
The DNA here is from genome assembly GCF_026247685.1 of Salmonella sp. 2018103. Classification (NCBI taxonomy): domain Bacteria; kingdom Pseudomonadati; phylum Pseudomonadota; class Gammaproteobacteria; order Enterobacterales; family Enterobacteriaceae; genus Salmonella; species Salmonella sp. 2018103. The sequence continues at coordinate 1,711,764 of NZ_CP111029.1, read as the reverse complement.
CGGAAGTCGGTACGCTTACCAAACTGGTTGACGACCTGCATCAGCTTTCGTTGTCTGACGAGGGCGCGCTGGCTTACCAAAAAACGACCGTCGATCTTGTTCCCCTGTTGGAAGTCGCTGGCGGCGCGTTCAGAGAACGCTTTACCAGCCGGGGGCTAACGCTACATTACGCGTTGCCGGATAGCATGACCGTCTTCGGCGACCCGGATCGCCTGATGCAACTGTTTAATAATCTGCTGGAAAACAGTCTGCGCTACACCGACAGCGGCGGCGGCCTGCATATTTCCGCCGAACAACGCGATAAATCATTATTCCTGACCTTTGCCGATTCTGCACCGGGCGTCAGCGATGAACAGTTACAAAAGCTTTTTGACCGTTTTTACCGCACGGAAGTGTCCCGTAACCGCGCCAGCGGCGGTTCTGGACTGGGGCTGGCGATATGCGTCAATATTGTACACGCGCATAACGGTCATCTTCACGCCGCTCATTCGCCTTTTGGCGGGGTTAGCATTACAGTAGAGTTACCGCTGGATCGCGATTTACAGAGAGAAGTATGACTGAATTACCCATTGATGAAAACACGCCGCGCATTTTGATTGTTGAAGATGAACCCAAGCTGGGACAGCTGCTTATTGACTACTTACGCGCGGCAAGTTACGCCCCCACGCTCATCAATCATGGCGACAAGGTACTGCCGTATGTGCGTCAAACGCCGCCGGATCTGATCCTGCTGGATCTGATGCTGCCGGGTACCGATGGTCTGACGCTATGCCGGGAGATTCGCCGTTTTTCCGACATCCCCATTGTGATGGTCACGGCCAAAATCGAAGAGATCGACCGGCTGCTTGGGCTGGAAATCGGCGCCGATGATTATATCTGTAAGCCTTACAGCCCGCGCGAAGTCGTGGCCCGCGTGAAAACCATTTTGCGCCGCTGTAAACCGCAGCGCGAACTCCAGCAGCAGGATGCCGAAAGCCCGTTAATGATTGATGAAAGCCGCTTTCAGGCCTCCTGGTGTGGTAAAGCGCTGGATTTAACCCCCGCTGAATTCCGCCTGCTAAAAACCTTATCGCTTGAACCGGGTAAAGTTTTTTCCCGCGAGCAGTTGTTAAACCACCTCTACGACGACTACCGTGTGGTGACCGATCGTACTATCGACAGCCACATTAAAAACCTGCGCCGTAAACTGGAATCGCTGGATGCCGAACAGTCATTTATACGCGCAGTCTACGGGGTGGGATATCGCTGGGAAGCGGATGCGTGTCGCCTGGTATAATGATTATTGGCATAACAATAACAAGGTCGTAAGACGATATTTTCCGCCAACGCTATTCTGGCGGAATTAACACACTGCCCTCTTTCCTTTGGCCGAGCGGTATCCCGAAAACCACAACGAACGCGATCGGAGACAATAAATTATTTGGCCGCTCTTTTTAGTTTACCGATATACTGTGAGTAGTTTTTTAAACTTATTGCGCATTAATTCATTAAGTGAATCTAAAAATACATAAACATAATACCAGCTTAATTATACATGGATTTTTATGACAGAAACGTCATCTCACCGCTATAAACCACGCAATATAATAAATGCGCCAAATGTAAAATCATCTATTTTTTCCCGGAGCCAACAACGCGGCGACAGCGAAATTATCCAGCGCTGGTTAAGCAACCATTTTTATCGTTGGATCATTGGTGACTTTCCTCATGTTTATCCTGTGCGCTCCGTCGCCGATTATGCCGTTTATTTTAGCGCTGATACAGAAGTCCCCGCCTGGCTGGCGCCAAAGCTGGGTGGCGATGAGCGCTTTTACTACCTTAACGTTCAGCACCCGCAACTTGTGGCAATGGAAAGAGATTTAGTGGAATTTCTTTCGCGTCAGGAAGGAACGCGGCTGGAAACTAAACTACAGCGCATCAACTGCTTTACCGTGCTGGCAATGCGCGAAGCGGAGCATCAAAAAATGCAGCGCCTGCGTGAACAAGGTTGGTATCCCTCCAACAGCGAGGCGCTAAAACCGGTGATGACGGTGAATAACGGCGTGCTGGTTGAGCTTGATGCAACAAACCCCGGCCTGCGCAGTGAGATGGCGTATGAATCCTGGCATATGCAACACTGCGTCGGAGATTTTGATAATAAAGGTGCGCTTTCCGGCGGCTACGGCGATTACTACGCCCGGCAAATTGAACAACAAAAACTTCGCCTGTTCAGCCTGCGCGACGGCAATAATATTCCCCACGTCACAATAAGCCTGGTGGTTGGTAATAACGGCCTGAGCATTGATCAGATTAAAGGTAAGCAAAATCGCCATCCTATTAAGAAATATGCTAACGATGTTTTATCTCTGTTACGCCATCTGCAACCACTTCCTGAGCGCCACGCCGATTGCGAAGAGATGGGAATAGTTTATGAAGCAACGCCGGAATATTCAGGTTGGAAATTTATTACTCATATTCATGACCTCAATTTTCTGCTCAATGTGCTGCATGACAATTTTCATTTAATGGAGCACTTCCCTACGCCTCCGGTGGCTTTACAGTGGCTGCTGCTGCACAGCGCCCCGGAGGCGCTGCGCTATCTTCAGGTTGTTGATCCTAACGTGGCGACGGCTGCGGAAATGCTGTTTCCACGGCATGAATGGCACCCTACGCTTGCCGGAAAAAACACCAGTAGTGAACCTTTCGAAATTGAAAGCCTGACGCTACAAACCACGCGCTATCTTTCTGCAACCAGGGAGGAGCGCTAATGTTCTGGATTGTTCTTATTATTGCCGCCCTATTTTTTAGCTGGCGCAACTACAAAAAAAACAAACCGCTGATTGCGTCCCGTATCGCCGAGGAGAAAGAAAAAGATCGCCTGAAGGATCTGCGTCGCGATACCCGGCGGCGTCAATGGGCGCTGGCGCTAGCTGATATCCTTGCCCGGCGCAACGGGCTACCGATCAAAGGCGTTGAGCTGGTCTTCAAACTTGACGATGACAAACGCCGCTATCTGGCGCAGCAGGTAAAAAAAGAGCTGGGCTTGAGCGAAAACCTCGACGGCGCGGCGTTACGCCACAAGGTTGAGGATATCTTACGCCGCTGGCCTGCGGGCATCGGCAGCTCGCCGCGCACGTTTTATCATCATCTGGCGGCCCAGGGCCAGGTCCGCGACGCGCTGGCCTTCGACTGCATGCGCACCGCCTTTCTGACCCGCTGTATCGCCGGGCTCGGCTGGTGCGACGTACATCAGGCCTGGCTGGTGTTGTTACTTAACGCCCAGCGCGCTCAGGACTGTTTTGATTCCTGGGAGGATTACGCCACCGCCTACGTTCGCGCCCGCCGGGTATGGCTCACGCTACGTGACACGCCAACAGCGCCTGCCGGACGGGATTTACAGGAAGCCACCCATTATCTGCAAGACCCTGTCAGCCGCTGGCGACAACTGCCGTGGAATGAATTCAAAATTTTCGAGCCGATTTAAAGGACGCTTTATGGAACAGGATGATCGTCTGCTCAACGCTATGTTTGAGATGTGCAACCACAAAAATCCCCTCAATGACGGGCAACGAGAGTGGCATATCGCCGATATTTCCGGCCTGCTGCGCGAAGAACGCTATGACGAACTGGACGAACGCTACAACCAGGCGCTGACGGAGAGCTTTACCAGCCGCGAAGCGGAAAAGCGCTATTTCTTCGCCTGGAATCAAATGGACAACCCTTTTTACGATATGGACACGCTGGTTGAGGCCGGGCCGCAAGGATTAGCACTGATCAAAAACTGGCAGCGCGCCCGCCCCCGCTCTACTCACGCCTGGCTTGCCGAGGCGCAATACTGGAATCACCGTGCGTGGCTGTATCGCAGCTATGGCTGGGCGAGAGAAACCACCCGAGCGATGTGGATCTGCGCTGCCGCCTGCAACGAACGGATGGTCATCGCCGTGCTCAATGCTATCGACTGTGAACCGCGCCAGTGGATGGCCGCGGCCCTGACCAGCACCAACTCAAAAGTCTTCGACCAGCCCGGCTGGCTGGTTGAGTTCCTTGTGGGCGCGAATGTTGCCGGGCAGCCATTAATGGAAGATCTGGCTGAATATCATCGCCATTCACCGCAGGAGGTGGACGCGCTGATGGCCCATTCCGGGCTGTCGTTTGCCGACGCGGTTTGCCCAAATTTGCCGCGCCCGTCCGTATTGCCGGAGTGCGATGACGATGCCGGGCAAAAATACTGGCTCGCCGTCTGCCTGGCTATTTTCCCGACGGCATTTTACGTGCTGGATGAATATATCCCGTTTCGTATGCCGCGCTGGGGAGGGTCTCACGAGGAAATCCGCGAATTTCTGGAATCAAGCGTATGCGATCACCTTTCTGCCGCAGAACGTGAACATCTGGAGCTATTAATCTGGTGGGACGATCACCGCGATCTGCGCATTAAAGAGGTTGACTCCCCGGCAGAACAGGAACGCATTATCGCCAAAGCCGAAGAGATTAGCCTGCGAGCGCATATCCAGGAATCTCGCCACAACGCGCTGGAGTGGCTGCGGGTCTGCTATAGCGATCTGGACGATAATGACGCGCTCTGGCGAACCCTTCAGCGTTCGATCGTGGAAAAAGTTAAGCTCAACAATTACTTCTCTGATGGCACGATAAAGTTCGCCCTGCGCGATTTTCCTGACACCTGGTGGATTTATAATTTTCTCTGTCAGAATGCGCAGCAAACGGAATTCGCAGTGCCGAAAATCCGTCGTGGCTACTTTCAGTACGCCGGGCTATTGGGTTTCGAAAAGGATGAGGCACAAAGCCTTGCCTGGCTAGATAGCGTCTCCGACATTAAATATAACCATCACTGGCGGGCGGCGATTAAAAATTTCAACTGGTTCGGGCTCCCGGAACATTTCGTGCCGCTGGCAGAGCTGGGCGCACAAAGAAATATACCCGCCGCGCTAAACCTGCTGGGCCTTGAACACAATAATAAAGAGAACAACGGCCTACTACCTTACGATCCTGCCATCGCGTTAGGGTATTTTCAGCGCGCGGCGGAGATTTTGCACCGGCAGTTAGCTCTGTGCGAGAGCACCCCGTACAAATTAATAGATAACGGAGGCTATACCGACTATGAAAATGACCTGCAAAATATTCATTTCAGCATCGGCGTCTGCAACCAGCGTCTGAGTAAACAAGAATTTGATACCGAAAAACGTTCCGCTTATGAAAAAGAACTACTCGATAATCTCTGGCTGGCGCATCAGTTCGGACATAAAGAGGCCTGGGGCTTGTTCCTGCTGAATATTTTTGAAGTGAAGGATATTACGCTGGCGCATAAGCATCTGGAACTGGTGCAACAAGAGGCCAACAAAGGCACGCTACACGCTATGGTGACCCTATCGCGCCTGCACGGTAATAAACACGATCGAACGCTGTTTAATATGAAGCTAAGCGCACGCTGGGCGCATTTTGCCTTCACGCTTTATCCGGATAATGAAATCGTTATAGACTGCCTGGACCACCTGCATTTCGATTCTTTCTGGAAACGCTTTCGTTTCGCCTGGTATACCGTCCGCATCCCGAATTCAGAGCTGCCGGGACAGGTCAACTCAATGGTGTAAGGTGGTTTACTCCCCTCTCCCACGGCGCTACAATGCCCGCCCTTAAAGTGAGGACTCTCCTCCAGCCGCCTCATCAGGTGAGGCGGATCTGACCTGTCATCAGAACGAGAAAATGATGTTTAAACCAGAACTTCTTTCGCCGGCGGGAACGCTGAAAAATATGCGTTACGCTTTCGCTTACGGTGCCGATGCCGTCTATGCGGGCCAACCACGCTACTCTTTACGCGTGCGTAATAACGAATTCAATCACGAAAATTTGCAGCTTGGCATCAACGAAGCCCACGCGCTCGGAAAAAAATTCTACGTGGTGGTGAACATCGCCCCGCATAATGCCAAGCTCAAAACCTTTATCCGTGACCTGAAACCCGTCGTCGAGATGGGCCCGGATGCGCTGATCATGTCCGATCCAGGGTTGATTATGCTGGTACGCGAGCACTTCCCGGCAATGCCGATTCACCTGTCGGTACAGGCTAATGCCGTAAACTGGGCGACGGTAAAATTCTGGCAGCAGATGGGGCTGACCCGTGTGATTCTCTCCCGCGAGCTGTCGCTGGAAGAGATTGAGGAAATTCGCCAGCAGGTGCCGGATATGGAAATAGAAATTTTCGTCCACGGCGCGCTATGCATGGCCTATTCTGGCCGCTGCCTGCTTTCCGGCTACATCAATAAACGCGATCCGAATCAGGGCACCTGCACCAATGCCTGCCGTTGGGAATATAACGTGCAGGAAGGAAAAGAAGACGTTGTCGGCAACATCGTGCATAAGCACGAACCGATTCCGGTACAGAACGTTGAGCCGACGCTCGGTATCGGCGCGCCGACGGATAAAGTGTTTATGATAGAAGAGGCCCAAAGACCGGGCGAATACATGACCGCGTTCGAAGACGAGCATGGCACCTATATCATGAACTCAAAAGATTTGCGCGCTATCGCCCACGTGGAGCGCCTGACGAAAATGGGCATCCACTCGCTGAAAATCGAAGGCCGCACCAAATCCTTTTATTACTGCGCCCGTACCGCGCAGGTCTACCGTAAGGCCATCGACGACGCCGCCGCGGGTAAACCCTTCGACCCTACGCTGCTGGAAACGTTGGAAGGTCTGGCTCATCGCGGCTATACCGAAGGTTTCCTGCGTCGCCATACGCACGACGATTACCAGAATTACGAGTACGGGTACTCCGTTTCCGAACGCCAGCAATTTGTCGGCGAGTTCACCGGCGAGCGTAAAGGCCAACTGGCGGCCGTGGCGGTGAAAAATAAATTCTCCGTTGGCGATAGTCTGGAGCTGATGACACCGCAGGGAAATATCAATTTCACCCTGGAACAGATGGAGAACGCCAAAGGCGACGCTATGCCGGTGGCGCCTGGCGATGGCTATACCGTCTGGATGCCCGTCCCGCAGGACGTTACGCTGGATTACGCACTATTGATGCGTAATTTCTCAGGCGAATCAACGCGTAACCCCCATGCTAAGTAGTTAATTGCGGTTATTTTTTCATGGCGGGAAGATTCTTAGAAATTGATCACATACCGCTTCGCTCAATGCGGGTATTATTCAACGCGCTGAAAAACATAACCCATAAATGCTAGCTGTACCAGGAACCACCTCCTTGGCCTGCGTAATCTCCCTTACGCAGGCTTATTTTTTGCGTATAATCAATAAAAAAGTGGTACTTTCCGCCACATCCAAAAATTGACCACACTAACCAAAGCGCAAATGGGCGCTTAGGTTTACAGACCTCCACTATTCATGGCCAGCCAGCAAGTCACAATCCTCCCGCATCCGGTCAGACTCAGGACTTAGCATTCTGACGTTTACGTTTAACATCAGTGAATTAAATCAATAACTGCTTTGTGCGGACTTACACAAAAAGTTTCCAGGTTATTAAATTAAGGTTAAAAACTGATAATTTAAGCGTGTAAAAATATGGCACGTTTTAATGCCGTTTTTACAAGGATTAAAATAATGTTTTCCCGGATTAGAGGTTTGATTTCATGTCAAAGTAATACTCAAACCATCGCACCTACGCTCAGTCTACCTTCATCAGGCCATGTAAGTTTTGCTGGGGTTGATTATCCTCTATTACCACTAGATCACCAAACGCCGCTCGTTTTTCAGTGGTTTGAACGCAATCCAGATAGATTTGGTCAAAACGAAATTCCCATTATCAATACGCAGAAAAACCCTTATCTTAATAATATTATCAATGCTGCTATAATAGAAAAAGAAAGAATTATTGGTATTTTCGTTGATGGCGATTTTAGCAAGGGACAAAGAAAAGCATTGGCAAAATTGGAACAAAATTATAGAAACATAAAGGTTATTTATAATTCTGACCTTAATTATAGCATGTATGATAAAAAGTTAACGACGATTTATTTAGAAAACATCACCAAACTGGAAGCTCAGTCAGCAAGTGAACGAGATGAGGCCTTGCTTAACGGGGTAAAAAAAAGCTTGGAAGATGTCTTGAAAAACAATCCGGAGGAAACGCTTATTTCATCTCATAATAAAGACAAAGGTCACTTATGGTTTGACTTCTACAGAAATCTTTTCCTGCTAAAAGGAAGCGATGCCTTTCTGGAAGCTGGTAAACCTGGTTGTCATCATCTGCAACCAGGCAGTGGGTACATATATCTTGATGCAGATATGTTACTTACTGATAAACTCGGTACTTTGTATTTACCTGATGGTATCGCTATCCATGTAAGTCGTAAAGATAATCATGTTAGCCTTGAAAATGGGATTATTGCTGTTAACCGCAGCGAGCATCCAGCATTAATAAAAGGACTCGAAATTATGCACAGTAAACCTTATGGCGATCCGTATAATGATTGGCTCAGTAAAGGGTTGAGACATTATTTTGAAGGTTCTGTTACGCAAGATTATAACACATTTTGTGATTTTATTGAATTTAAACACGAAAATATCATTATGAACACAAGCAGTTTAACTACCAGCTCGTGGAGGAAATCATGATAGCCTTGTTTTACTCGCCCTTCCCACCGTCACGTATAATCGGTATCCAGAGTTACTCCTTTATCCTGTAAAATGTGATACAGATTCTCCATTGATCTAATAACTACCTCAATTTCACATTCAAGTTTCTCTACAGAACTTTCATTGAGTGAGAAGTTGAGAGCCAGTAATAATGATTGTGAGTTATTATCATAACACAAATGTGGCCCATTATTCTCTGCAAACCATAAATTAGCATTGAGAAATTCAAAAGCAAGATTATTATTATCCGGAGGTCTTCCGCAAAAACCGTATATCATTATATACTCGCTATTAGTGCTTGTTAGTAAGATACGGTAACGGTTATCTATAATAAATGAGCATAATCTGTTTTCGTCAAAGGCAATTGAATCGGCATTTAATTTTAGTGAAAACTGTCTTAATAAGCGATCGGCTCTTGAATACATAACACCCCATACTCTATTTAAAGAGTTTCTATATAAGTCATAAGCCTCTTGTCTGGACGCTTAACACCCCGTGTCATCGTCGGAATTCATCTTTTCCCTATGACTTGCTGTGTTTGCTCATTTATGGCCAGGCTGGCCGGGTTCTGATGCCATTTGCGCTAAGGTATAGTCCGGCGCATATTCCCATCATACCAATTCCCCCCATGCCAAACGATGCGCCTAAAACCGTCAGAGCGGTAGTATATGCAGCACCACTACTGACACTGGCGACAGCCCCTGAGCATACCCCACTGAAAACACCTGTAAACAATGCCGTGGTTCCCAGGCACATTAAACATCTGGGTTTATTGCCGTAAGCGTTAAACTCAACGATTTCAGCTACTGGTTTTTCGTCATTACCCCGTTCAGAAGGAGGGAGCAATGGCGTTTGCGCATTCACGCCTGAAGTGACATTCATATAAACCTCTTCATGCACATGCCTGTTTATGTTTATGAGAAAAGCGGTACCTCAGGCACGACTATAAGACACCGCGCTAAGTCATCATCTAAATAGGTTTTATTTGATAACAAGAATAGTGTACTGCTAATAGTGCGCCTTGTTCCTGCCAAAGCAGTCTAAAGAACATTTCGATTTTATGCTATTAAAAATTATGTTTGGTAATAAATATCAGGTTTTTATCTGATATTATGGTGTTTGAAATTAATACTGATAACTGACGTATGTTCGTCTTGTTAATCCTCCGTTTCGTTATTAAAGGCGCTATATCGGAAAGCGTCTGACTCCCCCTTGTGGTTTCCCTGCACCCTCACAAGCGCTACTCAATGCGCATACCGGCATCTCTCTTGTCGCCATTTGCCTTAAACTATGCTTCTCTTACCGCTGCGTACAGCAGGAAGAAAAACGGTAAAGCAATAAGTGCGCAACATTTCAATTTTCATCCTGTTCTGACCTCGCTTTTTCATTTCTGCTATACACTTTCTGGAGATTGTTGTTCAACCTATTAAGGCATAACGGATGGCTAACTTTCCCGCCAGCTTACTGATCCTCAATGGCAAAAGCGCTGATAACCAGCCGCTACGTGAGGCCATTACTCTCCTTCGCGACGAAGGCATACAGATTCACGTTCGGGTAACCTGGGAAAAAGGCGACGCGCAGCGTTACGTTGATGAAGCCCGTAGACTGGGCGTTGAAACGGTGATTGCCGGCGGCGGAGACGGTACCATTAATGAAGTGTCGACCGCGCTCATCCAGATCCGCGACGGCGTAGCCCCTGCACTGGGCCTTTTGCCGCTCGGCACTGCCAACGATTTTGCCACCAGCGCCGGTATTCCTGAAGCGCTGGACAAAGCGCTGAAACTGGCGATTGCCGGAAACGCGATGGAAATTGATATGGCCAGGGTCAATGATAAAACCTGTTTTATCAATATGGCGACGGGCGGTTTTGGCACCCGCATTACCACTGAAACGCCGGAAAAACTCAAAGCCGCGTTGGGCGGCGTCTCCTATCTTATCCACGGTCTGATGAGAATGGATACGCTGACCCCTGACCGCTGCGAAATACGTGGCGAAAACTTTCACTGGCAGGGAGATGCGCTGGTGATCGGCATCGGCAACGGTCGTCAGGCCGGCGGCGGGCAGCAATTATGTCCCACCGCGCTGATTAACGACGGGCTGTTACAGCTACGGATTTTTACCGGCGAAGAGCTGCTGCCGGCGCTGTTTTCCACACTCACGCAGTCAGATGACAATCCGAATATTATTGACGGCGCCTCGGCGTGGTTTGATATTCATGCACCGCATGAAATCACGTTTAATCTGGATGGCGAACCACTCAGCGGACAAGAATTTCATATTGAGGTGCTACCTGGCGCATTACGCTGTCGGCTGCCGCCAGACTGCCCGTTGCTACGTTAATAACACCTGTCGCTGGCCGGATGCGCTCACATCCGGCTTTTCTTCGTTGAACTCAGGCGATGGTGACTTTGCTATCCAGATAGACATCCTGTACGGCGTTAATCAACTTCACGCCATCAGCCATCGATTTCTTAAAGGCTTTACGTCCCAGAATTAGCCCCATTCCACCGGCTCGTTTGTTGATCACCGCGGTACGAACCGCGTCGCCGAGATCAGTGTCGCCGCCGTCCGCGCCGCCGGAGTTGATAAGCCCGGCGCGTCCCATATAGCAGTTCGCCAACTGGTAACGTACCAAATCAATCGGGTTATCGCTGGTCAGTTTGCTGTACACGCGGTCGTCGGTATAGCCGAAGTTGACCGCTTTATAACCGCCATTATTCTCGGCCATTTTCTGTTTCACAATATCCGCGCCAATCGTTGCGGCCAGATGGTTGGCTTGCCCCGTCAGGTCAGCGGATACATGGTAATCGACGCCGTCTTTTTTAAAGGAAGAATTACGCAGGTAAGCCCACAATACGGTCACCATACCCAGCTCATGCGCACGCTCAAAAGCGGCGGAGATCTCTTCAATCTGGCGACGAGACTGTTCCGAACCGAAATAGATCGTCGCGCCTACCGCCACGGCGCCCATATTAAACGCCTGCTCAACGCTGGCGTACAGGGTCTGATCGTACTCTGTCGGATAGCTCAATGTTTCGTTGTGATTCAGTTTGACCAAAAACGGAATACGGTGCGCATAGCGCCGTGAAACCGAGGCCAGTACGCCGTAGGTAGAGGCCACGCAGTTACAGCCGGCCTCAATCGCCAATTCAACAATATTTTTTGGGTCAAAGTAGCGCGGGTTGGCCGCAAAAGAAGCGCCGGCGGAGTGCTCCACCCCCTGATCGACGGGCAGTATCGAAAGGTATCCTGTTCCCGCCAGGCGTCCAGTATTATAGAGCGTCTGCATATTACGCAGAACGGCTGGTGGACGATTATTGTCAATCATCACCCGGTCAACGTAATCCTTGCCGGGTAGATAAAGCTGATCGGAAGGAATGGTCATACAACGATGCTGTAAAAGGCTGTCGGCGTCTTTGCCAAGCAACTGCGCAATATCAGTCATAGCTATGCTCCCGTAAGTTCCGATAGGGTATCGGAAGGTGAATAGTCCTGCCCCGCAGATTGCGGGTCGCAATAAGCCTGGTACTGACCGACCATTTTTGCCAACTTTAGCGCATTTTTTCGGCGCTATCTGCTGACTCGATTCACGTCCGAAAAAGTGTTAGATCGGTCAAAATTAATGCTCAATGGTATTTAAAAGGTATTATTAAATGGTATTGTCGTGGCGTACCTTACCTGTCATGAAGGATTCAAAAATGAAAACGACCTTTAAACTGTCGTTCATGATGTTCGTGGAGTGGTTTATCTGGGGCGCCTGGTTCGTCCCCCTGTGGCTATGGCTAAATAAAAGCGGGTTTTCCGCCGGTGAAATAGGCTGGTCTTATGCCTGTACCGCCATTGCGGCGATCCTGTCGCCGATTCTGGTCGGCTCCGTTACCGACCGTTTTTTCTCGGCGCAAAAAGTCCTGGCGGTACTGATGTTTGCGGGGGCCGTACTGATGTATTTCGCGGCGCAGCAAACCACCTTTGCCGGATTCTTTCCGCTGCTTCTGGCCTATTCATTGACCTATATGCCGACCATCGCGCTGACAAACAGCATTGCCTTCGCTAACGTACCGGACGTTGAACGCGATTTTCCACGCATTCGCGTTATGGGAACCATTGGGTGGATTGCCTCCGGCCTCGCCTGTGGATTCCTGCCGCAAATGTTAGGCTATAACGATATTTCCCCCACCAACATTCCACTGCTCATAACCGCCGCAAGTTCAGCATTGCTGGGCGTATTTGCGTCCTGTCTGCCAGACACGCCGCCAAAAAGCACCGGCAAGATGGATATTAAAGTGATGCTGGGGCTGGATGCGCTGATCCTGCTGCGCGATAAAAACTTTCTCGTTTTCTTCATCTGCTCCTTCCTGTTTGCGATGCCGCTGGCCTTCTACTACATCTTCGCTAACGGCTATCTGACAGAAGTGGGAATGAAAAACGCCACCGGCTGGATGACGCTCGGCCAGTTCTCTGAAATCTTCTTTATGCTGGCGCTGCCCTTTTTCACTAAGCGCTTTGGTATTAAAAAGGTATTATTGCTTGGTCTTATTACCGCCGCGATCCGCTACGGCTTTTTTGTCTATGGCGGCGCGGAGACGTACTTCACTTACGCCCTGCTGTTCCTCGGTATTTTGCTGCACGGCGTAAGTTACGATTTCTACTACGTCACCGCCTACATTTATGTCGATAAAAAAGCGCCGGTTCATATGCGTACCGCTGCGCAAGGGCTTATCACCCTCTGCTGTCAGGGATTCGGCAGCCTGCTGGGGTATCGTCTCGGCGGCGTGATGATGGAAAAAATGTTTGCTTATCCGCAACCGGTTAACGGTCTGACATTCAACTGGGCGGGCATGTGGACGTTTGGCGCAGTGATGATTGCCGTCATCGCGCTACTGTTTATGATTTTCTTTCGCGAATCGGACAAAGAGATCACTGCTATTGACGATCGCGATATTGCGTTGACACAAGGGGAAGTAAAATGAAAGCAGAACGTATTCTCGGTGCTCTTTACGGGCAAGCGTTAGGGGATGCGATGGGAATGCCCTCTGAGCTGTGGCCGAGAACGCGCGTCAAAGCGCATTTCGGCTGGATTGACCGCTTTCTGCCCGGGCCAAAAGAGAATAATGCCGCCTGCTATTTTAACCGCGCGGAGTTTACGGATGATACCGCAATGGCGCTCTGCCTGGCCGACGCGCTACTCGAATGCGAAGGCAACATTGATCCCGAGATTATTGGACGTAACATCCTCGCCTGGGCGGAACGCTTTGATGCGTTCAATAAAAATGTACTCGGCCCGACGTCAAAAATTGCGCTGAATGCGATTCGCGACGGCAAACCCATCGCGGCGCTGGAAAATAACGGCGTGACTAACGGCGCGGCCATGCGCGTTTCGCCGTTGGGCTGCCTGTTGCCGCCAACTAACCTGACAGCCTTTATAGCAGAAGTAGCGTTAGCCTCCAGCCCGACGCATAAATCCGATCTGGCGGTGGCTGGCGCCGTGGTTGTCGCCTGGGCCGTCTCGCGAGCGGTTAACGGCGACACGTGGCAAAGTATTGCCGACTCGCTCCCCGCCGTCGCCCATCAGGCGCAGACAGCGCGTATTACCACGTTTAGCGCCTCGCTATCGGCACGTCTGGAACTGGCGCTAAACATTGTCCGCCGCGCCGACGGCGTCGAATCTGCCAGCGAACAGCTCTATCAGATCATCGGCGCGGGAACCAGCACCATTGAATCGGTTCCCTGCGCTATCGCCATGGTGGAACTGGCGAATACCGATCCTAACCGCTGTGCCGTGCTGTGCGCTAACCTCGGCGGCGATACCGACACTATCGGCGCGATGGCTACCGCCATTTGCGGCGCGTTGCACGGGGTAAGCGCCATTAACCCCCAGTTAAAGCAAACGCTGGACGAGGTTAATCAGCTGGATTTTGCGCGCTATGCCGTTGCGCTGGCGAGTTATCGTCAACGGCGGGAGGCACTATGAACGGCGCACGGTTGCAGACATTATTACCGACCCTGCATACCCGGCGTCCGCTCACCGTTATCGGCGCGGCAGTGATCGATATCATTGCCGACGCCTGGACGTTGCCGCGTCGCGGAGGCGATATTGAACTGCAACAACAGAGCGTCAATGTCGGCGGCTGTGCGCTGAATATTGCCGTGGCGCTGAAACGACTGGGGATTGACGCCAGCAATGCGCTGCCGCTGGGCCAGGGCGTGTGGGCGGAGAGGATTCGCCGCCGTCTGGCAAAAGAGGGATTATCCAGCGTGATTGACGCGGTTGAAGGGGATAACGGCTGGTGTCTGGCGTTAGTCGAACCGGATGGCGAACGCACGTTTATGTCTTTTAGCGGCGTGGAAAACCAGTGGAATGCGGACTGGCTGTCGCAGCTCAGGACACCGCGGGGCAGTCTTGTCTACCTGTCTGGCTATCAACTGGCCTCGTCCTGTGGCGAGCCACTGATCCAGTGGCTGGAAACCGTCGACGATGTAACGCCTTTTATCGATTTTGGCCCACGAATCGGTGATATTACAGACGATACAATGGCGCGCATTATGGCCTGCCGACCCATCGTCTCCCTCAATCGCCAGGAAGGCATCATCGCCGCGGAACGCGCCGGGCTTGCGACCGATACGCGCACTTTCGGCGAAGCATGGGTAAACCGCTTTTCCGCGCCGCTGGTGGTGCGCCACGATAAAGACGGAGCGTGGTATTTTAGCGCGCAATCTTCCGGCGTTGTGCCAGCGTTTCCGGCAACCGTGGTGGATACCATCGGCGCGGGCGACAGCCATGCTGGCGGCGTGCTGGCAGGACTGGCGTCAGGCTGGTCGCTCGCGGATGCCGTACTGCTGGGAAATGCGGTGGCAAGCTGGGTGGTCGGGCATCGCGGCGGCGACTGCGCGCCCACGCGCGAGGCGCTACTCCTCGCACACAAAAACGTATAGGTCGCTACGACAATAACTGATGCTGTATTCAATAGGCCGCTGCTGCTGATCGAGCGCCACCTGCTTAATCACCAGCACCGGCACTTTACCATCCATTTGAATATGCGACTGAAACTCATCATCCGGCATCCGGGCGCTGACGCGAGATCGGGTACGCTGAGGGTAAATGTGCTGGCGACGAAAATAGTCATACAACGAAATGCCAATCGCGTCGACATCATGAATCAGATGCGCGGGCACCCAGGACTCTTCAATCGATACCGCGTCCTCATCAACATAACGAATGCGTTTGAGTAAAAAGACGTCGCTGCCTGCGGGGATCGCCAGGTGCTGCGCGACCTCATCCGGACAACTTACCACGCGTTTGTTAACCCATAGCGTATCCGGTTTTTTGCCGCGCAAGACAACCTGCTGAGAAAATCCCCGCGCCTCTTTCAGGGAATATTCAAAGATATTATTGATTTGCGTACCGTAGCCGCGGGCGCGCGTGACGACACCCTCTTCTTCCAGCGCCTGCATCGCTTTTCGTACCGTGATGCGCGAGACGCCAGTAAGCTGGCTGAGATCGCGTTCGCCAGGCAAAATATTACCGTGCTCAAGAATACCGCTGCGCACGGCATCCTTTACCGTCTGGGCGAATTTCATGTATAGCGGCGTATTATCCGCCGCTGAAATTCGTTCATTCAGTTGCGCGATGAGCCGGGTATGCGCTTGTTCCATTTATCTTTCCTGACGACGGGTCTGTAGGCAGTATACTACCACCACGCGTGGAAATGATGTACCGGACCAATGCCCTTCCCCACTTCCAGCGTGTCCGCCTGCGCCAGCGCCGCCGAAAGCCATGCCTTCGCCTCGTTTACCGTCTCTCCCCAACAGCGATGCCGGGGCCGTAACGCCGCCAGCGCCGCCGACAACGTACAGCCCGTCCCATGCGTATTTTTGGTGTTCACACGCGGCGCGCTAAAACGCTGCTCGCCCTCACGGGTAAAGAGCCAGTCCGGGCTTTGCGCATCCTCTAAATGCCCGCCTTTCATCAATACCGCTTCACACCCCATCGCCAGTAACGCCCGCCCCTGCGCCAGCATCTCCTGTTCCGTACGCGCATGGGGCGCATCCAGCAACGCTGCGGCTTCCGGCAAATTAGGCGTAATCAGCGATACCTGCGGCAACAGCCGGACGCGTAATGTTTCTATCGCAGAGGGCGAGAGCAACGGATCGCCGCTTTTCGCCAGCATCACCGTATCCAGCACCACATTACGTACATGATGGCGCTGTAGTCGTTCCGCCACGGCCTCGACAATATCGGTTTCCGCCAGCATCCCGATTTTCGTGGTATCAATGCGCACATCGCTGAGCACGGAATCAAGTTGAGCGGCGACAAAGTCCGGCTCTATCCGGTACACCGACTGTACGCCACAGGTATTTTGCGCCACCAGCGCGGTGATGACCGAACAGCCATATGCGCCCAGCGCGGAAAAGGTCTTGAGATCCGCCTGGATACCGGCCCCGCCGCTGGGATCGGTACCGGCAATCGTCAGCGCGTTAATTCTCTTCATTGGCCGCCTCTACATCCAGATGATAGAGCGCATCAAGAAAAGCCGGGATGAAGCTGCCCGGTCCTTCGCTACGCTCTGCCGCGGTCTGTCCAGCCAGTTTCATCCAGCAGCAGGCCGACGCGACATTGTCCAGCGCGGCGCCCGGTAACGCGCAACTGGCGGCGACGACCGCCGACAACGCGCAGCCGGTGCCTACAATGCGAGTCATTAACGGATCGCCGCCGGGAATGCTCAGCGTGCGCTGACCGTTAGTGACGTAATCTACCTCGCCGGTGACCACCACGATGCAGTCTATCTGACGCGCCAGCGCCTGCGCCGCAGGCAGTGCGGCCAACGCCGCCTCGGTGGTATCTACGCCGCGTCCGCCCAGCGCCATGCCGGATAACGCCAGGATTTCCGAGGCGTTGCCGCGTATTGCCGCCGGGCGCAGGGACAAGAGATCCAGGCAAAATCGCCGACGAAATTCCAGCGCGCCTACTGCGACAGGATCAAGCGTCCACGGCGTTTTGGCATCATAAGCGCTTTCTACCGCCGCACGCATCGCTTCAGCGCGTGAGGCGGTTAATGTTCCGACATTAACCAGCAAGGCGTTGGCGATGGCGGCAAACGGTCTGGCCTCGACAGGATCAATCACCATGGCGGGTGAAGCGCCCAGCGCCAGCAACGTATTGGCGGTAAACGTTTGTACGACGTCATTCGTCATACAGTGCGTAAGCGGGGAGAGCGCGCGAAAGTGTTTTAACGTATGCGCCGCAAGCGTGCGGCAGTGCAGGTCAGGCTGCATGGTTCAGCTCCTGCCCGCGTGAAGAAGGGACACGAGCAGTGTCAGACTTCCCTACGCTGGCATTATCCAGATCAGGTGGTACGGGTATTTCTCAGCCTTCACAACGAAGGGCACCCCGAGTCGTCAAGCCCCGCCGTGTTAAGCGGGGTTTCGCTATTAAGCATACTGTCTGCGCCAGACAATGTAAATTTACAGCCAGCGGCGGACGATAATTTCAGCGTTATCAGATAGTTCTCAAAACCTATTCGGTTCTGGCAAACTTGCTGGCGGATATGTTGCTGCACGACGCTTTCGTTTACACTTTTTACGAAAAGGGGCGTGAGATAACAAAATAGCGCTTGTCAGATACGCCACCAGCAGAAATGATACACACGATGTTAACTGACCCGCATATGTGGAGGGTAAAAGTATGAAAAGTAAGTTGCTGCCTTGCGCGCTGTTGCTTGCAACCAGTTTTGCATGGGCCGCCCCCGCGACAACGGGCATTGATCAATATGAGTTAAAAAGTTTTATCGCCGACTTCACCCACTTCAAGCCCGGCGATACCGTTCCGCAGATGTACCGCACCGATGAGTATAATATTAAACAGTGGAAATTACGTAATCTGCCCGCGCCAGATGCCGGTACTCACTGGACCTATATGGGCGGCGCGTATGTACTGATTAACGATACCGATGGAAAAATCATCAAAGCCTATGATGGCGAGATTTTTTATCATCGATAATGATATACGCACTCTTTGTATAAAGAGTGCGTACAGCATAAAATTAATTATAAGATACCACGATTAATGCTTTCGATTGTAATGGCCCCGCTTTAACTTTTGCAGGATCAAGAACATAATATGTGGCAAAGACAGGAATAGCTTCCACCGAATTCACTGCACTGCCTTTGGCATAGGTTTTGAAAATACTGTTTATCGCTGCTCCTTTGTTTATTTTAAGCAGGCTCCGATTTGAATCTCTTAAGATAAACCCAACGCCATTATCGTTATCCGGTTTCAGGACTGCTTCATTCTCATCCCAGACTAAATCACTACGTAGATTCACCGCTATTTGCCGTGATGTCAGCATCGCATTCCGTACCTGATTTTTGCAATCCAGAATAATATCACCCTGCTTAGAAAATTCACTAACCTCTCCTTTAGTGCGGAGTTTAGTCATAGGCACCGGGTCCAACGTGATGGTGAGATTCTGGGGAGCGCAGGTAGTTTCTTTACGGTTGTAATTTATCGTTAAATTGGCTTTATAAACGCCTTTCCCATTCAGATCAGTGATAACGTTCGCAACACACTCTCTATTCCCCCAACAGCCAATATATTTTAAAATAAATACCACCCAATCGCTACCGCTCCATTGATTCTTTGCACCCGACATCACCGTTATATTATCTATCGTAACCGAGTATCCCCCCCTGGCAGACACAGTCACCGCCTCCAGTGAGTTTATTTCTGAAATCGTTATCTTATAGGGGGCTTCAATTACACCGTTTTGGTTGCGCATATTTATCGCACTACTGCTTTGCCATTCAACTTTTAATTTTAACTTAACACTATCATTCGGCCCCATACCAATAATATGATCGGATGTCTCTAATTTAGTCACAACATCACTATTAGAACAATTGGCATCAGTGAAACCATTTGTAATAATGGCTGACTCCTCCCCCCCCAGCATTAAGCTATCGGATTGAATCGTATAATCCTTCGTGTTGGTTAAGGTCGCATTACACGCCGCGTAACCCAACTGCGTAAACTGCATCATTATTAATAAAAATAGTAGTCTTTTCATGGCGTCACCTAAAGATTACCGACAAATATAAACGTTATTTTCATCAATCTGTTTATCAAAAGTGATCTTACAGAAAAGACCCTGTTGTTTATCTGTTGCGACTTTTACCGAAACGGGAACCTTTTCAGTACGAATAAATACCCGGCTCCCCTGACCTACCAGTCCTACATTATTTCCCTCGTCATCTTCCACTTCATAACCAAACGTTAAAGGCTCGCCATCTGCGCGCCGCGCCAGGAAATAAAAAGGTTTACTGGTCTCTGTTTCAAAATCAACCACCACTACGGCTCCGCGATAAGGCACTGTAACTTTACGGTTTCCCAGCAGAGCGACATCACTTTCACTCTCGGAGACATCAAGAGAGATAAAATTTTGCCGGTATGGCGTCAATGCTTCAAATACGGCATAACCTTTTGCATTGGTACGTAAATAGGGACGCCCCTGCACCGCCGCGCCTTCCAGGTACGGCGCGTTAATAATCGCGATAGTATCATTAAGGCGAGAGGCTAAATGCACGCCATCGGCCCATGCAACCAGCCCTCCCTGAATATTTCCGCCCACCTGATGATATTGATTGGATTGGCTGTAACTGCCGCCGACCGTCGCCAGCGGGGCGTTCCAGGTTACTGATCCCCCGAATGTCGTTTGGTGTTCCTGTCGCTGCTGGCTGAGGTTAGTCGTATAATTAAACTGATCGCGATTACCGAACGTGCCGCTAAGGCTGGTGTTATTCGCCTCATAACCTTGATCGTCAAAGGTGGTGGAATTCGATAAATGGATATCACGATTTCCCCCATTCTCCTTTACTCCCCATGTTAAGGGAATCGATAAATAGATATTAAAGCGCTTATCTTCACGGTTATCGCTGTCATAAGTCTGGGTTGCCGATAGCGTAAAACTGAGCCGCTGCCAGGTATTACTGTAGCTTAACTGATAATCCTTGCCTGTACCGCTACGCCCCCAATAGTCGCGCCACAGGGTGCTGGCAGTAAAATATCCCCACCCATCGGGTAGCGTCTGATTAATATTGAGAGTGAAAGTATTTTTACGCCCAAAGTCATTCTCATAATAATCTGCAATATCATAAATATCGTCATCATCGCGACGATAGTTGTCCCGGTTATTAGCCCAGACATGATCGTTAAAAGTGCGATAATCACGTGATGAGTAGCGATATGCTGCCAGAGAAAAATGGGTGGCTGATTGCGGGAGATATTTATTCCAGGCAATCTGGTAGCTTTCCCCATCAAAAACATCGCCATTATCCTGCTTGCTATGAGACAACGTACCGTCGACAGATACCGCGCCAATCAGCGTGTTCCACCCGGTGCCAAGGGTAAATGAGCGATAATCGCTGGCTAACATCGTTCCGCCATACAACGTTAGCAGGTTATTGACCCCGTACTGATAGGTTCCCTGGAGAAAATCAGTTTGCTGAGAGGCTCCTTCAATTCTGCTTCGTCCGGCGGCGAAATCATATTTTGCTACGCCGGGCTGCACCATATTGGGAACGGAAGAATACGGAACAATAAACCGTGAAACAGTACCGTCAGCCTCTTTAACGCTCACGTCCAGATCGGCTCCCCCCCCTGCCAGCTGAAGATCTTCAAATACAAAGGGGCCAGGCGGAACTTCTTTTTGATAAACAATGAAGCCATTCTGTTCAACCGTCACCAGGGCGTTACTTTGCGCCACGCCACGCACAACCGGAGCGAAATTTTGCTTAGAGTGCGGCAGCATTTGCATATCACGCCAGAAGCGCACCCCGCGAAAGCGCACCGTATCAAACATATCCCCGCTAGTGTACTGTTCCCCCAGACGCATTGTCCCCAGTACCGCCGGGAAATCACGTTCCAGATACAGAGTATTGCTCTGCCATTTGCCAGCTGAATTGTCACTTTTGGAAAAATTAGCGTTAGAATGTAATTGCCATCCAAGCAGATTCAATCCGCTGACAAAATTTGCGTAAGTATTTTTCTCACTACCGCCGCTTTTATAATGGCTGTAATATTCGCTGGCATAATACGATGTATAAAAAGCGTTAATTCCACGGTCCCATGTCTCTGGAGACGCATAGCCCGCTTCATATTCCAACACATAAGCCTGAGGGACGCTCAGATAAAGGTTAAAAGCGGCAGTGTCATAAGAAACACTACCTCCATGAACCACCGTTTTCAGCGCAATACATTCATTTTCTACTGTTGTACTCTGCGGGGTAAATTTAATTCCCAGGCTGGCGATCAGATCCGGAGAAATACAGGTACTATCGGGGTCATCCTGAATATTAACCTCATAAGTTCCACGCCATTCTTTATTGACATAAACGTCCATCTCATAAACGCCAGCCATGGGTTTGGTGCTATCAATCTGATAACGGGACACCTTTTCACCTTTCAACCCACCGAACATAAAGTTAGTATCGAATGTTTCTTCTTCAGCCCAGGCGGGTGAAGTAAGCAACGCTGCAAAAAGTGACAGCGTGATGGCGTTTAACTTTTCCATTATCTATCCTTAGGTTAATTCCCCGCTTTTAATTTTCTATTTTGATAGTCTCGTTTAAATAATTCCCAGAATCATCAATTAGCGTCACGGTATAACTATTTACAACTGCCGTTGTGGTGATACTCTGCGATGACCATGGAGCCAGTAATAAGGTTTCTTTATTTACTTTACTTTTTGCTTTAACTTCTGGAATAGTGAGCCAGTTTGCGGAATTATTTTTCACGCTAATACTCCCTGGCGCACGAAGCAACTGCAAGCGGGAAAATGTTGCTTTATCGACTTTCTGTACCCCCGGTGGGCGATAGATCAACTTTATCCGGTTTTGTAGCGCAAATTTAATAATGTTTTTATCTTTGTTCTCGTCTGAATTTGGTGGAATATCCAGTACATTTAGGTAGAAAAGACTTTCACGATCGCCAGGCAAGTTATTAGCGAGTTTTTTTATTTTTAATTGCTGACCTGAATTTGCCGCGACTCTAATTACAGGTGGGGTCATAATAAATGGAACCTGTAATTTTTCTGGCGGCAGGCTGGTATCACCGTTATCAATCCACGCCTGGATGAGTGAGCTTCGTTTACCGTCATTCATTAATTGTACGGTAATATCTTTTTTCTGCGCCGGATAAATAATACGTGTACCATATATATAAATGCCGCTCCACGCAGGCATAGCGGCACAAGCCAGGCATAATGCAATCATCCGTTTCATGGCCGATAACCTTATAAAAGAGATACAAGCGGCTAAAAGCTTAGCCGCCAAAAAAAGATTGTTAATCAGTTAATACCGTCATTGTCAGTACAGATTCAACAGAACCTGGTGTTACAGTATTTTCAACGGCGGCATAGCGGGCAGAAAAGTTCAGGGTATATACACCATTTTCAAACTTACTTGAATTCAGAGTGTAATTCCCCGACTCATCAGGTTTCACCTGAATACCATCAAGATAAACAGCGAAGCCCGCACCATTATTAGTAGCATTATTTTTGGTGATTTGCATATTATCCACAAATTGAGAACGGTTAAAACTAATTCGTGGATTAGCTGTATTCGAACATTTTACTTTTAAAATCGCTTCTGGACTAGTGTATCCTGTATATATATCGCCAGGGTTTAAGTCAGTCAATCTATCAACACCTACCTGGGATAATTCAATAGTCGCGCTATTTGCGCCTTCGAACGTACAGGATGTTCCTACCACTTCTCCGTTGATTTTTAATTCACCCATATCTTCATCAGCAGCAAAAGCCCCAGCGCTCATAAATACAGCAGACAATACAGAAGCAGCAATAAGTGAACGTTTCATAATCTCTTCCTTAATGAAGTAATTTCTATTTGTTAAGAGTTATTAACCCTTGCAAAGAAAATTCTCACAGACAGGAAGTTATCGCAATGTAAACACGATGTTTTGTTGATTTAAAACAATTTACAGATTGCAATATAATTGCAACAAATAATCATTGCTTATCATTATTTTGTAAACTTATTAATTTCCGAAATTTACTGCCCTTACATATAAAAACAACGAATAAAAAAGCCCATATCATTGATATCAATGATATGGGCCTGCGAAATTAATAAGAATTAGTCGTAATGATTAACAACAATCTGTCGGGTGCTATCACCAGGCACCGTGTATAGCTGCGTTGTCACACCTCTCATCGGCGTAGCGGCGGGTGTTTGCAGCGTTGAAGCGTGGATAGTGTTGCCGCAACGCTGCTGCAACTGTGCGTTTACCACTTCTGTACTGCACGTTGGCGCGGTCACTTTTCCACTGATGGTTAATGTTGCGGTGTCGGAGGCAAAAACGGGTACGCTTATCCCATAAGCCGAAACTATAATTCCCATCAGAAAATATTTTTTCATAGTGAGCAATTGTTCCTCTGGTGAACGTCAAACAGTATGCAGGCCGTCCTGATGAGCAGGATGAACGTATCGATACCTTAAAACCAATTGAAAAAATAAATCAGTAGGATAGGTATGATCAATTCAAATAATGTTTTTGCCGATTATTTCAGATAAACACCTGTCTGTTTAAGCAGGAATTAACAATGCGGGGGCTATTATTTTATTAATACATTCACTGCATCAATATATATTAATGCAGTGAATGCCATATTCTCTTTAGAATACGTCAGGAGGATTACACCGCGCGGAAGGCGATTTCTCCCGGAATCACTTCACCCTGCCAGTAAAGCTGTGCCGCAACGCGATCGGCCAGTTCGCGATAGATCGCGGTAAATTCGCTCTCCGGACGGCTAACCACCGTCGGCGTACCGCGATCGAGATCTTCGCGCAGACTAATATGCAGCGGCATCTGACCCAGAAGCTGAGTATGGTATTTTTCCGCCAGCTTCTGCGCGCCGCCCGTGCCGAAGATCGGTTCGTGATGGCCGCAGTTGCTACAAATATGCATACTCATATTTTCCACAATGCCGAGCACCGGCACTTCCACCTTCTCGAACATCACGATACCTTTTTTGGCGTCGATTAGCGCGATATCCTGCGGCGTAGTCACCACCACCGCGCCGGTTACAGGAATGTTCTGCGCCAGCGTTAGCTGAATATCCCCGGTTCCCGGCGGCATATCCAGTACCAGATAATCCAGATCCGGCCACAGCGTCTCCTGCAACATCTGCATCAGCGCCTTACTGGCCATTGGGCCGCGCCATACCATCGCGTTATCGTCAGTCACCAGATAGCCGATCGAGTTGGTCGCCAGGCCGTGAGACATAATCGGCGCCATATGCGTACCGTCTGGCGATGTCGGGCGCTGATCTTCTGCGCCAAGCATGGTTGGGATCGACGGGCCGTAAATATCGGCATCGAGAACCCCGACCTTTGCGCCTTCAGCCGCTAACGCCAGCGCCAGGTTTACCGCAGTGGACGATTTACCCACCCCGCCTTTACCGGAGCTCACGGCAATGATGTTTTTCACGCCATTAATGCCAGGCTGATTTTTGACGCGTTTCAGCGTCGCAATGTTGTACGACAGTTTCCAGTCGATCGCTTTTGCGCCTGTAATACGTAACAGATCGGCGCTGCATTGCTCTTTTAAGACCTCAAACGCGCTGTTCCAGACGAACGGCATGACCAGCTCAACGTGCAGCGTATCATCCATCCAGGCGACGTGGTGCAACGCCTTAAGCGTGGTGAGGTTATGCTTCAGGGTTGGGTGCTGAAAATTCGCCAGCGTCCCGGCGACCATCGCTCGCAGGGTATCTGGTGATTTGGCCTGGGATTGTTCGTTCATCCCGACTCCTTTTGTAGTTCTGAAAAGTACGATTGTAACTTTGTAGTTTACTCCAGCGGTAACAATTATTCATTTACGGATAAATGCCCTTATCGCTTGGCGCAGTAATTACCATTTTGGTACTATCAAAGCCCTTTTTTACAACAGAAGAAGTAATACCCACTATGACTCAAGTCGCGAAGAAAATTCTGGTAACGTGCGCGCTGCCGTACGCCAACGGCTCTATCCACCTCGGCCATATGCTGGAGCACATCCAGGCTGATGTCTGGGTCCGTTACCAGCGAATGCGCGGCCATGAGGTTAACTTCATCTGTGCCGATGACGCTCATGGCACGCCGATCATGCTGAAAGCGCAGCAGCTTGGTATTACGCCGGAGCAAATGATCGGTGAAATGAGCCAGGAGCACCAGACCGATTTCGCCGGTTTTAATATTAGCTACGACAACTACCACTCAACGCACAGCGACGAGAATCGCGAGCTGTCCGAGCTGATTTATACGCGCCTGAAAGAGAACGGTTTTATTAAGAACCGCACTATCTCTCAACTCTACGATCCGGAAAAAGGCATGTTCCTGCCGGACCGATTTGTGAAAGGCACCTGCCCGAAATGTAAATCCGCGGACCAGTACGGCGATAACTGTGAAGTCTGCGGCGCAACTTACAGCCCGACCGAACTTATCGAGCCGAAATCCGTGGTGTCCGGCGCGACGCCGGTAATGCGTGACTCCGAGCACTTTTTCTTTGACCTACCGTCATTCAGCGAAATGCTGCAGGCGTGGACCCGCAGCGGCGCGCTGCAGGAGCAGGTGGCGAACAAAATGCAGGAGTGGTTTGAATCCGGCCTCCAGCAGTGGGACATTTCCCGCGACGCGCCGTATTTTGGTTTCGAAATCCCGAACGCGCCGGGCAAATATTTCTACGTCTGGCTGGACGCGCCGATTGGCTATATGGGTTCCTTCAAAAATCTGTGCGATAAGCGCGGCGACACAACCAGCTTTGAAGAATACTGGAAGAAAGACTCCGACGCCGAGCTGTACCACTTTATCGGCAAAGACATCGTCTATTTCCACAGCCTGTTCTGGCCTGCCATGCTGGAAGGCAGCCACTTCCGTAAGCCGACCAACCTGTTCGTTCACGGTTACGTGACGGTGAACGGCGCGAAGATGTCTAAGTCTCGCGGCACCTTTATTAAGGCCAGCACCTGGCTGAAACACTTTGACGCCGACAGCCTGCGCTACTACTACACCGCGAAGCTTTCTTCACGCATTGATGACATAGACCTGAACCTGGAAGACTTTGTCCAGCGCGTCAATGCCGATATCGTCAATAAAGTAGTCAACCTGGCATCCCGTAACGCAGGCTTTATCAATAAGCGTTTCGACGGCGTGCTGGCGGCTGAACTGGCCGATCCGCAATTGTATAAAACCTTTACTGACGCCGCTGCGGTGATTGGCGAAGCATGGGAAAGCCGTGAATTCGGCAAAGCTATCCGTGAGATTATGGCGCTGGCCGACGTCGCTAACCGTTATGTTGACGAGCAAGCGCCGTGGGTGGTGGCTAAACAGGAAGGCCGCGACGCTGACCTGCAGGCCATTTGCTCAATGGGCATCAACCTGTTCCGCGTGTTGATGACGTATCTGAAACCGGTACTGCCGACGCTTTCTGAACGCGTTGAAGCCTTCCTGAACAGCGAACTGAACTGGGATGCTATTGAACAGCCGTTGCTCGGTCACAAGGTCAACACCTTTAAGGCGCTCTACAATCGCATCGACATGAAGCAAGTTGAAGCGCTGGTTGAAGCGTCTAAAGAAGAGGTGAAAGCCGCAGCCACGCCGGTTACCGGCCCGTTAGCCGACTTCCCGATTCAGGAAACCATCACCTTTGACGATTTTGCGAAAGTCGATCTGCGCGTGGCGCTGATTGAAAATGCCGAGTTTGTGGAAGGCTCTGACAAATTGCTGCGTCTGACGCTGGATCTGGGCGGCGAGAAGCGTAACGTCTTCTCCGGCATTCGTTCCGCCTACCCGGACCCGCAGGCGCTGATTGGCCGCCAGACGGTAATGGTCGCCAACCTCGCGCCGCGCAAAATGCGCTTTGGCGTCTCCGAGGGAATGGTGATGGCCGCAGGACCTGGCGGGAAAGATATCTTCCTGTTAAGCCCTGATGAGGGCGCGAAGCCTGGCCAGCAGGTGAAATAAGCAACAAGCCGGAGCATGCTCCGGCTTTTTTAACCGCTTAATCCTGACTGGCATATCGCCCCCTCCGCACGTTTTAACTTTTTCCTTAATAAGCAATAGCGCTAAGACTCCATATCCGGACTGCTAAATAACGGCTAAAAGTCATATTCTATCCCTCCCTGATACATTGCTATTACTGGGTTAAATTAATTCATTGAAATTATTTTAAAAACCCAATCATTATATAAAATGGAGTTTTAGATGAAAATTTCTGGCAAGTTATTGTCCGCGGCTTTGTCTTCCGTACTGGTGTTCTCTCTTGCTGGCTGTGGCGATAAAGAAGAATCAAAGACCTTTAACGCAAACCTGGCGGGGACAGAAATTTCAATTACTTACACCTATAAAGGTGACAAAATCATTAAGCAGACGTCTGAAAGTAAAATCAGCTATGCCACTGTAGGCGCTAAAACGAAAGAAGATGCCGCCAAAATTCTCGATCCGCTGAGCGCGAAATATAAAAATATCGCCGGAGTAGAAGAAAAATTAACCTATGAAGATACCTATGCCCAGGAAAACGTCTCTGTGGATATGGAAAAAGTGGACTTTAAAGCGTTACAGGGAATCTCTGGGACAATGGTGTCCGGCGATACCAGCAAAGGTATCAGCATGAAACAAACCCAGACGCTGCTGGAAGCTGCTGGTTTTAAAGAAGCGAAATAACTGGCAGGCATAATGTATTGCATCGACTGGTAAAGTCGCTCAGGGCGCTGCTTCGGCAGCGTCTTTTCTTTATGAATTCCGAAAAAAGACAGCCTCGCTGTAAGTCCCCTCGCCAAAGCCTATAATCCCTGAATTCCTGGCTACACCAATACTTAACGACAAGGAATTGTTATGCGGATTCTACGCCTTATGGCGCTGCCACTATTCGCGCTCTCTCTATCGGTTAGCATAACTGGCTGCGATCAGAAAAACGATACTTTCCAGGGAAAGCAAAATAACATGACAGCGTTTATCAAAAAGATAGCCGCTAACAAAGAGTCAGAGGAAACACAACGCTATGTAGGTAATCTCAACGGTATTGAAATCAAGTTAACCTATTACTACAAAGGGGATATCGTTTTACGTCAAGCATCTGAAAATAAAATACTTTATAAAACCCTGAAAGCCAATAATAAAGAAGAAGCACAAAAAATGCTAAGTCAAGTCAGCGACTCTTATCAGGGTATACCGGGTTTGACTGAGCGAATCGACTATTATGATAGCTATGCTACGGAATATGTGAATATTGATTTTACCCAGGCAAAAATGAGCGACCTCTGTAAATTGCCAGGATCATCAATTGACAACTGTTCCGCGCACTATCTGTCAATGATTCGCTCGCAGAAACTGTTGGAAGAGAGCGGGTATCATAGAATCAATTAGTATAATAATGCGTTTTCCCGGTCAGACAGGACGCTGCCGGGAACAATACCGCAGAATTACTTCGCCGCGTGTTCACGGGCCGCCAGACCGCGCAGAAAATAACGCATAAACTGATCGCCGCATTCGCGGAAGTTCTTATGATCCGGCGCGCGCATCATCGCGGTGATCTCTGGCATCGAGACACGAAACAACTGATCGGTAAGTATCGCCAGGATATCATCTGTTTTTAGCGAAAAGGCAATACGCAGCTTTTTCAGCACAATATTGTTGTTGATACGACGTTCCGCTGTCAATGCAGGCGCCGCCTCATCTTTGCCGCGTTTTTCATAAATGAGGCCATTGAGAAATGAGGACAACACGATATCCGGGCAACGCTGAAACCCCTCTTCCTCTTCTTTGCGCAACCAGATTGCTATCTGCTCCGGCGTAGCATCAACGTTACCCAGCGCCAGGATACGCGCCAGATCGGTATTATTAGCTTTTAAAATGTAGCGCACGCTACGCAGAATATCGTTACTCAGCATGAGGCCTTCGGTCGTTTCTATGGCAAAACGATATTCTAACAGTCTTTTACAGGCCAATCGCCTCTTTTAAACTTTTCAGATAGCGACGGCTTACCGGCACCGTCAGGCCGTTGCGTAAAATCAGCTCTGCCTGCCCATTATCCTCCAGCCGAATTTCCTGCAAATGGGCCATATTCACCAGAAACTGACGATGACAACGCAGTAGCGGCGTCCGGCTTTCCAGCGTACGCAGCGTCAGCTCGGTAAACCCCTCTTTACCTTCACTGCTGGTCACATAAACGCCGCTCATACGGCTACTGACAAAGGCGACATCATCCATTTGCAACAAATAGATCCGGCTGTGTCCGGTACAGGGAATGAATTTAAGCACCTGCTGGTTTTCCGGCAACAACGAAACATCCTGTTTACTGCGCTCCTGACGCAGACGATGTAACGTTTTCTCCAGCCGTTTCTCCTCTATCGGCTTGAGCAGATAATCAAAAGCGTGTTCTTCAAAGGCTTTGATGGCGTATTCGTCAAACGCGGTTAAAAAAACGATATATGGGCGGTGTTCCGGGTCAAGCATTCCTACCATCTCCAGTCCACTGATACGCGGCATCTGAATATCCAGAAACAGCACATCAGGTCGCAGCTTATGTACCGCGCCAATCGCTTCTACCGCATTCGCGCACTCTCCCACAATCTCAATGTCATCCTGCCCCTGGAGCAAAATCCGCAGATTTTCCCGCGCTAACGGCTCATCATCCACAATCAGCACTTTAATCATGCGTCCTCCTCCAGTGGAAGTCGTAATGTAATTCGGGTAAAACAGTCCGGCTCGCAGGCCACGCTAATACCATAATCATCGCCAAAGTGTTCGCGCAGACGTTTATCCACCAGACTCATCCCCAGCCCGCTACTGCCGGCGGAAGGCTGATACAGTCCCGCATTATCTTCAATATCTAACATCAAATGCTGCCCTTCGCGCCGGGCGCGAATAGCGACGTTGCCGGTATCAAGCAGTTGCGACGTGCCATGTTTAATGGCGTTCTCAACAATCGGCTGTAATGTAAACGCAGGCAATTTCTGACGTGAAAGCGTCGATGGAACATCAAGCTGTACCTGCAGACGCGACTGAAAACGCGCTTTTTCAATTTGCAGATAAGCGTTTACGTGTTCAATTTCATCCGCCAGCGTGACAATTTCCGACGGGCGTTTTAAATTTTTGCGAAAAAAGGTCGACAAGTACTGCACCAGTTGGCTGGCCTGTTCGCTGTCGCGGCGAATCACCGCTTTAATGGTATTGAGCGCATTAAACAGAAAATGCGGATTCACCTGCGCGTGCAACAGCTTGATCTCTGACTGCGTCAGCAACGCCTTCTGCCGTTCGTACTGCCCGGCCAGGATCTGCGCGGATAAAAGCTGCGCAATACCCTCTCCCAGGGTGCGGTTAATTGAGCTGAACAGTCGATTTTTCGCTTCGTACAATTTAATGGTGCCCATGACTCGCTGATTTTCGCCACGCAGCGGGATCACCAGCGTTGAGCCGAGTTTACACTGCGGGTGTAGCGAACAGCGATACGGCACTTCGTTGCCATCGGCATAAACCACCTCTCCGGTTTCAATTGCTTTCAGCGTATAACCTGATGAAATGGGTTTGCCCGGTAGATGGTGATCGTCGCCAATACCAGTAAAAGCCAGCAGTTTTTCGCGATCGGTGATGGCGACGGCGCCGATATCCAGCTCCTGATATAACACCTGCGCCACCTTCATACTGTTCACTTCGTTAAATCCCTGACGCAGAATCCCCTCCGTTGACGCGGCGACCTTCAGCGCGGTAGCAGAAAATGCCGAAGTATATTTTTCGAACATGGCGCGCTTATCGAGCAAAATACGCATGAACAGCGCGGCGCCAACGGTATTCGTCACCATCATCGGCGCGGCAATATTACTGACCAGATGCAGGGCATCGTCAAACGGCCTGGCTATCAATAAAATAATCAGCATCTGCACCAGTTCGGCAACACACGTAATTGCTCCCGCCGTCAGCGGGCTAAACACTTTGTCCGGGCGTCCGCGACGTATGAGAACGCTGTGTACCAACCCGCCCAGCAGCCCTTCGACGATGGTGGAAATCATACAGCTCAGCGCAGTCATGCCGCCCATAGAATACCGATGTAACCCACCGGTCAGACCGACCAGCCCGCCGACGACCGGCCCGCCGAGTAGGCCGCCCATCACCGCGCCAATCGCGCGGGTATTGGCAATTGAATCTTCGATATGCAGCCCAAAATAAGTGCCCATAATGCAGAAGATAGAAAACGTGACGTAACACAGAAGCTTGTGCGGCAGACGAACCGTGACCTGCATAAGCGGGATGAACAGGCGCGTTTTACTCATTAGCCACGCAATGACCAGAAACACGCACATCTGCTGAAGCAGCAGCAACACCAGATTAAACTCGTACATACCCGCAAACCACACTTCAATTAAAAGCGCGTAACATACATTGAGTACGATTAACTTTCTTTGAACTGTTGCATAAAAATATGAATTCGTGAATACGATCACTTAAACGCCGCGCCGCAACCCGCTACTTCGCGTTTTAATGCATAAAAAACAGGCAAAACTTCCTGGTTCCTAAAAGAGCGTCTAAAGTTAAACCGGGACCTCGCGAGCAAGGGTGAAACGATGGCGCTTTACACAATTGGTGAAGTGGCTTTGCTTTGTGATATCAATCCTGTCACGTTGCGCGCGTGGCAGAGACGTTATGGACTTTTAAAACCACAGCGAACGGATGGCGGTCATCGTCTGTTTAACGATGCCGATATCGACAGAATCCGCGAAATCAAGCGCTGGATAGATAACGGCGTCCAGGTCAGCAAAGTCAAAGTGCTGCTCAGTAGCGACAGTAGCGAACAACCTAACGGCTGGCGCGAACAGCAGGAGATCCTGCTGCACTACCTGCAAAGCAGTAATCTGCACAGTTTACGGTTATGGGTCAAAGAACGCGGTCAGGATTATCCAGCCCAAACATTGACCACGAACCTGTTCGTCCCGCTGCGGCGACGGTTACAGTGCCAACAACCTGCCCTTCAGGCGCTGCTCGGCATTCTTGACGGTATCCTGATCAACTATATTGCGCTCTGCCTGGCGTCTGCGCGTAAGAAACAGGGAAAAGATGCGTTGGTGATCGGCTGGAATATCCATGATACCACCCGCCTGTGGCTGGAAGGTTGGGTCGCCAGCCAACAGGGATGGCGAATCGACGTGCTGGCGCACTCGCTTAGCCAGTTCCGCCCGGAACTGTTTGACGGCAAGACGTTACTGGTATGGTGCGGAGAAAACCAGACGCTGGCGCAGCAGCAGCAACTCCTGGCTTGGCGCGCCCAGGGACGCGACATTCATCCCCTTGGCGTTTAAACAGCAGCTAACAAATTCGCTTTAATGTATACTCCTTTTATTAACATAAGGAGTACATAATGCGCGTAGCGAAAATCGGGGTGATCGCCCTTTTCCTGCTGATGGCTATTGGCGGTATCGGCGGCGTGATGCTGGCAGGTTACAGTTTTATTTTGCGTGCCGGGTAAGCGCGCGTGTCAGCCTTTCAAACAGGCGATCGATAATGATCGCCGCCAGCGCCACCAGCAGCGCCCCCTGGATAACATAGGCCGTATTAAAGCCGCTAAGCCCGATAATGATCGGCGTGCCTAACGTACTGGCCCCCACCGTTGAAGCGATGGTCGCCGTACCAATATTAATAATCACCGAGGTTCGGATGCCCGCCAGAATCACCGGCGCGGCCAGCGGCAGCTCAACCTGATACAACTGTTGGCGACGGCTCATTCCCATACCGCTGGCAACGCTCATCACGCTGGCAGGCACCGCGCCCAGCCCGGCCAGGGTCGCCTGCAGGATGGGCAACACCCCATACAGGATCAAGGCGATAATGGCCGGTTGCTGACCAAAACCCATGACGGGTACCGCGATCGCCAGTACCGCGACCGGCGGAAAGGTCTGCCCGACGGCAGCGATAGTCTCCACCAGGGGACGAAACTCCTTCCCACTTTCTCGCGTGACCGCAATCCCTGCGCCGACGCCCACCACGACGGCAAACAAACTTGAGATGCCCACCAACCAGAAATGGGCGAGCGCGAGGGCGGCAAAACTCTCCTGTTGGTAGACCGGGCGCGGTAAATCGGGAAACAGCGCGGCGAAGAACGGCTGGCTATAAGGCAATCCAAACAGCAGAAGCAAGAACAGAACAATAAGCCAGAGAAGCGGATCACACAGTCGTTTCACGGGGGGACGTCTCCGAAAGCAGATCGCGGAAATGGAGCGTACCGCAGGGCTCGCCCTGCTGATTCGCCACCGGCAGGACGTCGCACCGGCGGGCGACAAACATCGATAGCGCATCGCGTAACGTCATCTCTTCCACCAGCGCGTCGCCGCTGAGCTGTTCATGCCGGCGTACATAATCGCCTACGCTACGTAACGAAAGCAGCCTTACGCCCAGCTCGCTGCGGCCAAAAAACGCCTGCACGAAATCATTTTCCGGCGAGGTCAGCATAGAAAGCGGCGATCCCTGTTGGATAACGTGGCCCCCGTCCATCAGCACCAGATGGTCGGCGAGGCGTAGCGCCTCGTCGATGTCGTGCGTCACCAGTACGATGGTGCGTCCCAGTAGCTGATGAATGCGGGTCATCTCCTGCTGCAATGCGCCGCGCGTTACCGGATCAAGCGCGCCGAAAGGCTCGTCCATCAGCAATACCTGCGGATCGGCAGCCAGCGCCCGCGCAACGCCGACCCGCTGCTGTTGCCCGCCGGAAAGCTGATGCGGATAGCGATCGCGCAGCGCGCTTTCCAGACCCAATAATGCCATCAGTTCGTCAATACGATCGTTAATCCGCGCACGCGACCACTTTTGTAGTTGCGGTACGGTGGCGATATTTTGCGCCACCGTCCAGTGGGGAAAAAGACCGATAGACTGAATGGCATAGCCCATGCGACGGCGCAGTTCAAGCACCGGCAGGCTGCGGATCTCTTCCCCGGCAAAACGGATCGTTCCGCTATCATGCTCTACCAGCCGGTTAATCATCTTCAGAGTGGTCGATTTTCCCGAGCCGGAGGTGCCAATTAACACCGAAAAGCTGCCTTCGCTAAAGTGCAAATTGAGGTCGCTAACAGCCTGTTGATCGCCGAAGGTTTTACTGACATGGTTAAATTCAATCATCGGTTGCTCCCTTCAAAAACGCGATCCATAAATCAAACAGCGCGTCGATCACTACCGCCAGCGCAATCACCGGAATGACGCCCAACAGGACTAAATCAATGGCGCTGCTCAATAGCCCCTGAAACACCAGCGCGCCGAAACCTCCCGCGCCAATCAGCGCGGCGACGACGGCCATTCCCACTGTCTGGACCATTACTACCCGCAGGCTACGTAAAAAGACCGGCAGCGCCAGCGGCAGTTGCACATGCCTGAAGCGCTGGCCGCTACTCATTCCCATTGCTCTTGCGCTCTCCAGCACATCGCGCGGCACCTGATTGAGCCCGGCGACCACGCCGCGCACCAGCGGCAATAACGCATAGAGCACCAGTGCTATCAGCGCAGGCGTCATGCCGGTTCCCGCGACGCCGAATGCGGCAAGCCACGGAAACTGTTTCACCAGCCCGGCCAACGGCGCAATCAGCAGGCCAAACAGCGCGACCGAAGGAATAGTCTGGATCACATTCAGCACGGTAAACACCGGCCCCTGGCGTGAGGCGGAAAAATAACACCAGACGCCCAACGGTAGTCCGATCGCCAGCGCCGGCAGCACCGTGCCCGCCAGTAACATCAAATGTTGCACCAGCGCGGCATCGAAAACATCCTGGCGATTGGTATACTCTTTCAGAAGCGAGAGGTTGTCGAACGTGCCTGAAAACAGCAGCGCCAGCGGGACAATGACAATTTGCGCGTGCAGCAACCAGCGCCACAGCGGCCCAGTGGTAATACGGCGGATCGCATCGCTACAGGCCAGCAGCATCAGACCGAGGCCCAGCCACAATCCACTTCCCAGACTGGTACGCGCCAGCGGACTGCCCTCCTGCGCCAACTGGGTCGCCGCCCTGCCGACTCCCCACAGCATGACAATAAAAAGCGTCTGCGCCATCATCAGCGTCAGTACACTACCGCGTTTACCGGGTACAAAGCACAACGTAAACAGCGCGCATCCCGCGCCAGTCAGCATCCAGATGGTCGCCGGCCAGATCTCCCATAACTGGCGCCCCTCGCCGCTCACCAGACGATTCGGGGCGTAATTAATGAAAGGTAGCGCGACAGCAAGCAGGGCCAGAACAACCAACAGCAACAGCACACGATTAACCGTAATTTTTTTGGCAGCGTCACTCACAGATTACTTCACCCACCCTTTTTGTCGGAGGTAATCTGCGGCGACTTTTTTCGCATCCAGCCCTTCTACGGCGATTCTGGCGTTCAACTGTTGCAGCGTTTTCTCATCAAGGCTGGCGAAAACGGGCTGCAGCCAGTCGGCTATCTGCGGATAGGCTTGTAACACCGATTCACGCACTACCGGCGCGGGGGCATAGATAGGCTGGACGCCTTTCGGGTCGCTCAGGGTTTGCAGACCCAGCGCGGCGACAGGGCCGTCGGTGCCATACGCCATCGCGGCGTTAACGCCGGATGTTTGTTGCGCGGCGGCTTTGATCGTGACCGCCGTATCGCCGCCCGCCAGCGACAAGAGCTGGTTCTGATTCAAGGTAAAATCATAGGCTTTTTCAAATGCCGGCAGCGCATCCGCCCGTTCGATAAATTCCGCAGACGCCGCCAGTTTAAAAGTGCCGCCCTCTTTCAGATAACGGCTGAGATCGGCAAGCGAGGAGAGTTTATTTTTTTCCGCGATGTCCTGGCGTACCGCGATGGTCCAGGTGTTATTGGCCGGCGCAGGCGTCAACCAGACCAGCTTATTCTGCTCCGCATCCAGTTTTTTGACTTTCTCAAAGCCTTGCTTTGCATTTTTCCATGCCGGATCGTTTTCATCTTTAAAAAAGAACGCCCCGTTACCAGTGTATTCCGGATAGATATCCAGCTCTCCGGCGGTAATCGCGCCACGAACGACTGGCGTCGTCCCGAGCTGAATTTTATTGACCGTTTTAATGCCGTGGCTTTCCAGTACCTGCAAAATCATGTTGCCGAGCAGTGCGCCTTCGGTATCAATCTTTGACCCGACCGTCACGGGCGATGCCGCCTGTAGAGGTAAACTCACCGTCGCCAGCAACGCCAGCGAACTTACCCATAGCTTTGAGATCGTCATGATGCTTTCCTCATCCTTTTACGGCCTTTTTCAGAGACTTGAGAAAAAAGCATAGTTGAAAAGTCTGCGTTTAACCTGGGATTTTCCGGCAGTTTAAGTGACGTGGCAGGCAATAAAAGGGGGGACAGGAAAAGTCATTGCCAGACAGGGCGCTGCTATCGCGCCCTGTTGACGGCAGGCTTACAGTAGCTCGAACGATCCTTGTTTAACGCGAGCGGAATCCACGCCGATAAAGACGTTGAACTTGCCGGGTTCCGCGTCATATTTCATCTGCTGATTCCAGAACTTCAACGCCTCGATATCAATCGGGAAACTCACGGTTTTACTTTCGCCGGGCTTGAGGGTGATTTTTTCAAAGCCTTTTAATTGCTTCACCGGGCGGCTCATTGACGCCGTGACATCCTGTAAGTACATCTGGATGACCGTAGCCCCTTCGCGTTTACCGGTGTTCGTGACCTCTACGCTGGCCGTGACTTTGCCGTCGCGTTGCATTGTCGGTGAGGAGAGCGTGACGTCAGACACCGTAAATGTGGTGTAGCTCAGACCGTAACCAAACGGATAGAGCGGTCCATTTGCTTCGTCAAAATAACGTGAGGTGTATTTGTTTGGCTTTTCAGGATTATACGGGCGTCCCGTATTGAGATGGCTGTAATAGACCGGAATTTGTCCCACCGAACGCGGGAAGGATATCGGCAGTTTGCCTGACGGGTTGTAATCGCCAAACAGCACATCGGCAATGGCGTTGCCGCCTTCCGTCCCGGCAAACCAGGTCTCCAGAATCGCATCGGCCTGTTGATCTTCTTTTACCAGCGCCAGCGGTCTGCCGTTCATTAATACCAGTACCAGCGGCTTACCGGTGGCTTTCAGAGCGGTGATTAAGTCGCGCTGACTCTGCGGAATGGTGATATTGGTACGGCTGGAGGCTTCATGCGCCATCCCCTGCGACTCGCCTACCACTGCGATCACCACATCGGCCTGTTTCGCCGCCTGTACCGCCTCATCAATCATCGCCTGCGGTGAGCGCGGATCGATTTTCACCGCCTCTTCATACAGGTTTAAGAAATCGACGATGCCTTTATCGTTAGTGATATTCGCCCCTTTGGCATAGAGGATCTTCGCCCCGTCGCCGACGGCATTTTGAATACCCGCCAGCACCGTCACCGACTGATTCGCGACCCCAGCAGCAGACCAGCTCCCCATGACATCACGTTGACTGTCGGCCAGCGGCCCAACAACGGCAATGGTGCCCGATTTTTTCAGCGGCAGCGTTTCCAGCCGGTTTTTCAGCAGTACCACACTTTCCCGCGCCACTTCCCGCGCCTCTTTACGATGCAGGCGGCTTTCGGCATTGGTGTCCGCCGGGTCGCTCTCTTTCGGCCCCAGATGGCTATAGGGGTCGTTAAACAATCCCATGTCATATTTTACGTTGAGCACATGGCGCGTCGCGTCGTCCAGTTCCGCCATCGTCACTTTGCCCGATTTAATCAGACCCGGCAGATATTTGCTGTAATACTCATCCGCCATGCTCATATCCACCCCTGCCTTTAGCGCCACGCGCACCGCATCTTCCGGGTCGGCCGCGGTGCCGTGTTTAATCAGTTCTTTAATAGCGCCGTGGTCGGAAACGGTAATTCCCTTAAAGCCCCACTCATCGCGCAGGACATCTTTCAATAGCCAGGAATCTGACGTCGCAGGCGTGCCGTTCAGCGAGTTCAGCGCCACCATCACAGCGCCGCTCCCCGCATCCAGCCCCGCTTTGTAAGGCGGCATATAGTCATTAAACAGACGCTGGGAACTCATATCCACGGTGTTGTATTCTTTACCGCCTTCAACGGCGCCATAGGCGGCAAAATGTTTCACGCTGGTCATCACCGAGTAGCGATCCGCCGGACTTTTGCCCTGCATCGCTTTCACCATGGTTTCGCCCATGATGGAGGTTAAATATGTATCTTCGCCAAAGCCTTCGGAGGCGCGCCCCCAACGCGGATCGCGGGAGACATCCACCATCGGTGCCCAGGTCATATTCAGACCGTCGTCCGCCGCTTCATACGCCGATACGCGTCCTACGGTTCTTACCGCATCCAGATTAAAAGAAGAAGCCAGACCGAGGCTTATCGGGAAGACGGTTCGCTGGCCGTGTACCACATCATAGGCAAAAAAGAGAGGAATTTTCAGGCGGCTCAACGCCATCACCTGATCCTGCATTTGACGGATATCCTGGCGGGTGACGGTATTGAAAATCGCCCCTACCTGCCCGTCTTTGATCATCTCGCGAATCGCTTCTTTCGGGTTATCAGGGCCGACGCTAATCAGACGTAACTGACCAATTTTTTCATCGACAGTCATTTTCTTGAGTAAATCCGTGACGAACGCGTCGCGCGCTTCGGGCGTCAGCGGGTGATTGCCAAACAGGTTTTCCGCCAATGCTGGCTGCATCGCCAGACTCACAGCAACACCTACTGAACATAACCATTTCATGTTGAGTCTCTCTTTATCTTTATCCCGACGAGGCGGTAAAAACAGAATAAAAACCGCAGTTTGCCATAAGCCTAAACGCGAGAGGAGAAGAAAGCGAAGGTTATTCTCCTAATTTTCCGCACAGTCGAATACGCAACCGCCAGCAAATGGTATCAAGGCGGCAAATGAATACTACCAACACAGAGACAATTTGAATGAGAAAGCGTATTGTCATACAAAGCGCTATGCTTAACGCTGATATTTTGCCCCACCACAAGGAGTGGAGAATGTCTTCCATAACAATGACTGATAATAAAACGTTCCTGAATGAGCTGGCCCGCCTGGTAGGCCATTCTCACCTGCTGACAGACCCCGCCAAAACCGCCCGCTATCGCAAGGGTTTCCGTTCCGGTCAGGGCGACGCGCTGGCCGTTGTTTTCCCGGGTTCATTACTGGAACTGTGGCGTGTGCTCAACGCCTGCGTTAACGCTGACAAAATTATTCTGATGCAGGCCGCCAACACCGGTCTGACGGAAGGCTCCACGCCGAACGGCAACGACTACGATCGCGATATTGTGATTATCAGCACCCAGCGGCTGGATAAGCTGCACTTACTGGATAACGGCCAACAGGTTCTGGCCTGGCCCGGTACGACGCTCTATGCGCTGGAAAAAGCGCTTAAACCGCTGGGCCGTGAACCGCACTCGGTGATTGGTTCGTCGTGTATCGGCGCGTCGGTCATCGGCGGCATCTGTAATAACTCCGGCGGCTCGCTGGTGCAACGCGGCCCGGCCTATACCGAGATGTCGCTCTTTGCCCGTATTGACGAGCAAGGCAAACTGCAACTGGTCAATCATCTGGGTATCGATCTTGGGCATACCCCGGAGCAGATCCTGAGCAAGCTGGATGATGAACGGATTAAAGATGAGGATGTGCGTCACGATGGTCGTCATGCGCACGATCACGACTACGTGACGCGGGTACGAGATATCAACGCCGATACGCCCGCCCGCTATAACGCCGACCCGGACCGTTTGTTTGAATCTTCCGGCTGCGCCGGAAAACTGGCGGTTTTTGCCGTTCGCCTTGATACCTTTGCAGCGGAAAAAAATCAGCAGGTTTTTTATATCGGCACCAATCAGCCCGCGGTACTGACTGAAATCCGTCGGCATATTCTGGCGAACTTCGACAATCTGCCAGTGGCGGGAGAATATATGCATCGCGATATCTACGATATTGCGGAGCAGTACGGTAAAGATACCTTTCTGATGATCGATAAACTCGGCACCGACAAGATGCCATTCTTTTTCACGCTAAAAGGCCGAACCGATGCGATGCTGGAAAAAGTAAAATTTTTCCGTCCGCATTTCACCGACCGCGCGATGCAGAAATTCGGCCACCTGTTTCCCAGCCATCTGCCGCCGCGAATGAAAAACTGGCGCGATAAATATGAGCATCATCTGCTGTTAAAAATGGCGGGAGACGGCGTCGCAGAAGCGCAACGCTGGCTGAATGAATTTTTTAAATCCGCTGAGGGCGGTTTCTTCACCTGTACGCCGGAAGAAGGCAGCAAAGCCTTCCTGCACCGCTTCGCCGCTGCTGGCGCGGCGATTCGTTATCAGGCCGTACACGCTGATGAAGTGGAAGATATCCTGGCGCTGGATATCGCTCTGCGCCGCAACGATACCGACTGGTTCGAGCATCTGCCGCCGGAAATCGACAGCCAACTGGTACATAAACTCTATTACGGTCACTTTATGTGCCACGTTTTTCATCAGGACTATATCGTGAAGAAAGGCGTCGACGTCCATGCGCTGAAAGCGCAAATGCTGGAGCT
The DNA here is from genome assembly GCF_026247685.1 of Salmonella sp. 2018103. Lineage (NCBI taxonomy): Bacteria > Pseudomonadati > Pseudomonadota > Gammaproteobacteria > Enterobacterales > Enterobacteriaceae > Salmonella > Salmonella sp. 2018103. The sequence continues at coordinate 1,670,650 of NZ_CP111029.1, read as the reverse complement.
ATTGCAGGCGCGCGGGGCGCAGTACCCGGCGGAGCACAACGTGGGACATCTGTATAAAGCGCCGGAAACGCTGACGCGTTTTTATCGGCAAAATGACCCGACCAACAGTATGAACCCCGGTATCGGCAAAACGAGTAAGCGGAAATTCTGGCAGGAAAATACGCCCGACGAAACGCATTAACACCGTGCGGTTTACCGTGAATGCCCGGCGGCGCGATGCCTGCCGGGCCTGCGGCGACTTAATCGTTCTGTGCGGTTTGCGCTCCGGCGCTGGCGCTGGCTGCCGCCATTTGCGCGGCTTTTTGCTTTTTATAGCTCAGCGCGGCAGCCGGAACGGGCATGACTTTACCGGTTTCAATCCATGTACGCAGGCGACTGGCGTCCGCAAAGTGAGTATATTTGCCGAACGCGTCCATGACCACCAGCGCGACCGGTTTGTTATTGATCACGGTACGCATCACCAGGCAATGCCCCGCCGCATTGGTAAAGCCGGTTTTCGTTAACTGGATATTCCAGTTATCACGGTAGACCAAATGGTTGGTATTGCGAAACGGCAGCGTATACGCCGGATGCGAGAATGTCGCCATGTCTTCGCGCGTGGTGCTTAGCTGGCCAATCAGCGGGTATTGCTTCGTGGCAATCAGCAGTTTTGTTAAATCCCGCGCGGTCGAGACGTTATGAATCGACAGCCCCGTCGGCTCAACGAAGCGGGTATGCATCATGCCCAGCGCTTTCGCCTTCGCATTCATCGCTTTAATAAACGCGTTATAACCGCCAGGATAATAGTGCGCCAGGCTTGCCGCCGCACGGTTTTCGGATGACATCAACGCCAGCAGCAACATATTTTTGCGACTAATTTCGCTGTTCAGGCGCACGCGGGAGTAAACCCCTTTCATTTCCGGCGTCTGGCTGATATCGACCTTCAGTATTTCATCCAGCGGCAATCGCGCGTCGAGCACGACCATCGCCGTCATTAATTTGGTTATTGAAGCAATCGGACGCACCAGATCCGGGTGGTTCGAATAGATCACTTTATTGGTGTTGAGATCAACAATCATTGCGCTACCGGAGGCAATCTCAGGTTGAGACGCCGCGGTTGTCGCTGCCGTTTTCGCCACAGCCTGCGGGGCAAAAGGTACGGCCAACATCAGAGCAAGGCTCAGGAATGAAGCTCGGAATTTCAGCATGATGAGATTTCTGATAATGATTCACGCGCGTCGTAACGCACACCGCCTGAGCTAAGATTATACTCAAGCTAGCAGTGGCATCATAGCGGCACGCCAGCGTTGCCGCTACAGAAGAATCGTCAGCAAATGCTGCATTGCTGGCTTTTGCGCCAGCCCTTTTTCGCATCAGAACAGGCGGTAGCCGTATCCCCACAGGATCACGGTGATCGCCAGTAGCACCTCCAGGACCAGCACGCCGATAGCGAGCGTCGAACTGGAGAAGCTTAATCCTTCCTCTCTATTAATGTTAAGGAAAGTCGGAATACCCAAATACAGCAAATAGCCGGTGTAAAAGAGCGCGACAGCGCCGACCAAAGCGCATAGCCATACCAGGGGATAGAGCGCCACCAGACCACTTAAAAACAGCGGCGTCGCGACATAGCCGGCAAAAACCATACAGCGCGCAAGCGATGGCCGTTGCGGATAGTTTCGCGCCATCCACCAGATGACGCGTCCCATCACCGCGACGCCCGCCAGCATCACGCCGTAGAACAAGACCGCCAGCGCAAAAGCGGTAAACAGCGAGAGTTGTAACACGTTGCCGTCGCCAAAATTCCAGCCGATTTGCGTCGTGCCGATAAAGGCGCAGACGACGGGAATCGCCGCCATCAGCAAAACATGGTGCGTATAGTGATGCGAAACGGTTTCGTTTTCGCTTTTGATCACCTGCATTTCCCGATCGGGATGGGAAAAAAGCCCCCATACATGGTTCATACTGCCCCCTTCTGCTGCCTCAGATGCCAGTATGTTCAAGTATAATTCAGTTTCTGGTTATTTTATGAACAACAGTGAAATAGTCTCCGGCAAAACGTCGGCTTTGCCACGCACGCCTCTTGCCAGGGTGTATGCTTAATGCCGGAGGTGGTTTACGCATGGATATCAACACGCTTATTACGCATTATGGCTATGCGGCGCTGGTTATCGGCAGTATGGCCGAAGGTGAAACCGTTACCCTGTTGGGGGGCGTCGCGGCGCATCAGGGATTGCTCAAGTTTCCGCTGGTGGCGGCGGCCGTCGCGCTGGGAGGGATGATGGGCGATCAGCTACTTTACCTGTTAGGACGATGCTATGGCGGGAAGATCCTGCGTCGTTTCCCACGTTATCATACGAAGATTCGTCGCGCGCAGAAAATGATCCAACGCCATCCGTATCTGTTTGTGATCGGCACGCGTTTTATGTACGGCTTCCGGGTGGTTGGCCCGCTGCTGATTGGCGCCAGCCGCCTGCCGCCTAAAATTTTTCTGCCGCTGAATATTGTAGGCGCGCTGATCTGGGCGCTGCTGTTTACCACGCTGGGATATCTTGGCGGCGAGGTGATCGCGCCATGGCTGCACGACCTCGATCAGCATCTCAGGCACGGGGTCTGGCTGATTCTGGCCATCGTCCTGGTGGTGGGCGTGCGCTGGTGGCTGAAAAGACGCGGCAAAGCGGAGGCCCGTTAAACCCGATGGTATCCGGATGGCATAACGCCGCCATCCGGCCCCGGCGTTTATTTTGCGTTGAACTGCGGATTCGCCAGCATAAACCCGCCGTCGACAATCAGCGACTGACCGGTGGTATAGCTTGCGCCTTCCGAACACAGCCAGGCGACGAGGCTGGCTATTTCATGCGTAGAACCCGGTCGGGCGATAGGGATCGAGGGTTCCGATCCCGGCTCAATATCGCTGTCATCCATATCATTCATCGCCGTGGCGATAGCGCCTGGCGCGACGGCGTTGACCAAAATATGATGCTCAATCAGTTCCAGCGCCATGGATTTAGTCAATCCCCCCAGCGCATGTTTCGCCGCGGTATAGGCGCTGGCTTGCGGAAGCGGCGTATGCTCATGGACGGAGGTGATGTTGATAATACGCCCTCCCTCTCCTTGTTTAATCATATGCCGGGCGGCGATCTGCGCGCAGAGAAATGCGCCATCGACATCCACGGTAAAAATTTGCCGCCACTGCGTAAACGGCATATCAATAAACGCGGATTTGGTCATCGCCCCGGCATTATTGACCAGCACGTCAACGCGCCCCAGGCGCTGGATAAGATGTTCAATGGCCTGCGCGCCCTCGGGTAACTGGCTCAGGTCAAGATGAATGGTCTCTGCCCGCACACCAAACTGCACCGCTTTTTTCGCCGTCTCCTGCGCGCCGCGTTCATCGGAATGCCAGGTGATACCAATATCAAAACCGTTTTGTGCTAATAACAACGCACACGCTTTGCCAATTCCCGAATCTGATGCCGTTACAATTGCGACTTTGGTCATATTCCTCTCCGGATGATTCATACACAGCCTAAGTATAGGAACCCTGTCTGAATCATTCGGAAAAATCAGGAATGATAACCGCCGCCCAGCGCGCTGGTAAGCTGAATAGAAGCATCCAGCCACTGGCCCTGCAACAGCAAGCCGTTACACTGCTCGCGCAGTGCCGGGATTTTGGCCTCGCTCACGCGGGAACCCGCAATAATGCCGGCATTAAAGCGCGCTTGCGCCAGACCGACCACACGCTGCGCATCATGCTCAATCTGCTGCTGATGCTGGTTTTTCTGCGCCAGCGTCTCTACCTGACTGGCGGCGCGCGCCACATCATTAACCGCATCTACCACCGCTTTGTTGTAGTTGGCGATAGAAAGGTTGCTTTGCGCTTTGGCGATATCGAGGTTGGCATTCAGCCTGCCGCTGTCGAAAATCGGCAGCGTCAGCCCGCCGGTAATGCCATATTGCTGTGCGGAATGGCGGAACAGATCGCTCAGATGTAACGCATCCTGCTGTAAAAAAGCCATCAGATTGATATCGGGATAAAACGCGGCCTTCGCGGCGTCAATGCTGCTCAACGAGGATTCAATGTACCAGTGCGCGGCCTGTAGATCCGCCCGGCGCGCCAGCAACGAATACCCCAGTTGCGACGGTAACTGGCTTTCAACGGCGGGGAGACTCACCTGACGCAGCTTGAGCGCCGCCGATTGCGTATTGGTTAACGCGCTGAGCCGCGCTTCAATCACCTTCATTTTACCGTTAACGTCATTCAGCTGCTGCTGGGTTTTGCTGGCGTCGATATCGGTCTCGACCCCTTCAACAGAAGAAGTAATGCCGTGTTGATACAGCTCCCGGTTTACCGTCACCACGTTTTGCTGCTCATGCTCGATTTGCATCAGCACATTTTTCAGCGCTGCCTGTGTTTGCCACTCCCAGTAGAGTCGCGCCACGCCGCTTGCCAGCAATTGTCGGGTCTGCTCCTGCTCCGCTTCGCGCGCTTTGACCGCCCCGATCCGCGCAGTAACTTCAGCGCGGTTTTTCCCCCATAAATCCAGATCCCAGCCCGCCGTCAGGCCGAATGTACCGTTGGTATACCACGGCCCGGTCGTTCCCGCCGCGGGGTCGGTAATCGCGAATGGCCCCATCAGTCCTTCTGCGGACATTCGCTGGCGCTCAATGTCGGCAGAAAAGTCGAGCTGCGGGCCGTCCTGCGCCTCAACCGCTTTCGCCTGCGCTTCCGCCAGTTGAATACGCTGTTCAGCCACCTGCATATCCGGCGAATGCTGTATGGCATTATCAATCAGCGCGTCAAGCTGCGTATCGTGATACGCCTTCCACCACTGGCTATCCGGCCAACCGTTTTTCAATGCCGCCGGCAGGCTGGAATCAACATGAGAAGAGGGCGTCTGCTGGGTCAGCGACTGGCGGGTATCGTGCATTGGGGCGCAGCCCGCCAGCAAAATAAAAAGCGGTAAGCTCGCTGTCGCGGCAAGGAAAGAATTACGATTCATGGAGGTGTTCTGATAAAAAAAGGTGCGCAGAGAGTACGTCTTACGACGATCTATTTTTTAGTTACGCGTGGCAATACATCATCAGACAACAAAAGACATATTTTGAAATTTATATGATTAGCAAATAATTTCATCTGATACATTTTTTGATGTAATGATTCAATGTAAAGTCCCATTAACCCGTTAATAAATGAACGATTTTGCTGCAATACGCGCCAGCAGCCTTCATGAGTTAAACGTCGCCGTGCCCAACAAAGCAGCAGATGGCTTAATACTTTCCTATACTTTGTTTGTATTTACCAATAAAGGGACAAACAATGAAAATTCTTCTATGGGCAATCTTAATTATTTTTCTGATTGGGCTGTTGGTGGTAACGGGCGTGTTTAAGATGATTTTCTGATTCCTGCGCCGGGCAGCGATAGTATCTGTCCGGCACACGTTCTGGACGCTGTAGAGATTAGATTTTAATAGCCTGAATCGCCCGCGCAATCTCGGACGAACGGTTTAACGCCCGAATCGACTGAAAGAGTTCCGTCGCCTCAATATATTCCTTACGTAAATATCCCAACCACTGTTTAATACGCGCGACATGGTATAAACCGGTATCGCCCTGCTTTTCCAGTCGGGTATATTTTTGTAATAACGTTACCACTTCCGGCCACGGCATACGCGGTTCGTTATACTTCACCACCCGGCTCAGGTTAGGAATATTTAACGCCCCACGGCCAATCATCACCGCATCGCAGCCGCTGGCCGCCATACATGCCTGCGCGCTCTGCCAGTCCCAGATTTCGCCATTCGCGATAACCGGAATAGTCAGACGCTGGCGTATTTCGCCGATCGCCTGCCAGTCGATATGCTCGGCGCGGTAGCCCTGCGCTTTGGTACGGCCATGCACCACCAGTTCACTGGCGCCGGCATGCTGCACCGCATCGGCGATTTCAAATTTTCTATCGCCGCTATCCCAGCCGAGACGCACTTTTACCGTCACCGGCAGATGCGACGGTACCGCGGCCCGCATCGCTTTCGCGCCCTGATAGATGAGTTCGGGATCTTTGAGCAATGTCGCGCCGCCGCCGCTGCCGTTCACCACTTTTGACGGACAGCCGCAGTTCAGGTCCACGCCATACGATCCCAACGCCGTCGCCCGCGCGGCGTTTTCCGCCAGCCACTGCGGGTGCTGGCCCAGAAGCTGAATACGCACCGGCGTGCCGGACGGCGTGCGGCTGGCGTGATGCAACTCCGGGCAGATGCGATGAAACACTTTTACCGGCAGCAGCTGATCCACCACGCGCACAAATTCGGTGATGCAGAGATCGTAATCATTCACTTCGGTCAGCAGCTCGCGCACTAACGCGTCGAGCACGCCTTCCATCGGCGCCAGTAAAACACGCATATCGGTATCCACAGCAAAAAAAGAGGCGCTATCATAACGCCTCTCTGCGATGAGCAAAACTTTTTGCCGGGTGGCGGCGCAAACGCCACGCTACGTCACGTAAAGCGCTCAACGCGGCTCAAGACAGTTATCTTCTTTCCAGCCGTACAGCCATTCGATACCGCGATAAAACGCCTCCTGCGATTTTCCTTTCCACAACAGATTACGTACCTGACGCTCCACCCCGGCGGCGTGATAGAGACGCCCCATCTCGCGGGTAGACCAGACGATACGCGCCGTGCGGGGAATACGCACCGACTCATACAGCGCAAATGCCTGCTGCGCGTCGCCGTCGCAGCGTTCCAGCGCTTTGCCCAGCGTGACGGCGTCTTCCAGCGCCATACAGGCCCCCTGGGCCATATATTGCGCCACCGGATGCGCGGCGTCGCCCACCAGAGTGATACGCTCGGTTCCCCATTTCGCGACCGGCTCGCGATCGGCGGTCGACCAGCGGCGCCAGGAGGTCGGCTTATCCAGCATCTGGCGCGGGCGGGGATGAATACCGGCAAAATAAGAGAGCACCTCTTCTTTACTGCCGTCTTTCACGCCCCACTCTTCTTGCTGGCGGCTGTGGAATGTCACCACCAGATTGTACTGTTGGCCTCCGCGCAGCGGATAATGGACCAGGTGACAATGCGGGCCTGCCCACAGCACCGGTGCGTTAATACGTAAATCGTCCGGCATATCGTCGCAATCAATCACCGCCCGATAAACTACATGCCCCGTTACGCGCGGCGCATCGCCGAGTAAACTTTGCCGCACGACCGATTTAACGCCGTCGCAGCCCACGAGAATATCCGCCGTCCAGCTATTTCCCTGCTCATCAAACACCGTAACGTCATCCGGCGTCTGGCGGATATCGACAATATGGGTCGAGGTACGATACTCCACGCCAGGGTGCGTCAGCACCGCTTCCCATACCGTTGCATGAATATCTACCCGGTGAATTACCGCATACGGCCCGCCAAAATGGTCGCGGAACGCCTGTCCGGTTTCAATGCATACCACTTCTTCGGCATTCACGGCATCCATCATGGTAATGTGATCGGTAAACACCGCACGCTGGCGGGCAACATCGCCCACACCGAGACTATCCAGCGCCGAAAAAGCGTTCGGCCCAAGCTGAATACCCGCGCCAATCTCGCCAATTTCGTGCGCTTTTTCCAACAGCATGACTTTTATTCCCTGGCGCGCCAGCGACAGCGCGGTCGCCGCGCCGCCGATTCCGCCACCTACAATAATTGCGCTTGTCACGTGAGTCATGGTCATTCTCCTTTTCAGGCCGGGATTTTATCTTGTTGATTTTCCGGCGCGGCGGCAATAAACGCCGGTAGCTGTACGCAGGCGTCATAAACGGCTTTACAGCGCGGATAGCCTGATAAATCGCAGCCCATCCTGAGCGCATTCGCCCACTGCGGAATCAGGCAGCAGTCCGCAAGGCCTGGCGCGTCGCCCACGCAGAATCGTCCGGACTGACTTTTACGCAATAGCTGCTCTACCGCGCTTAACCCTTGCTGTATCCAGTGGGCGTACCAGCGTTTTTTATCCTCTTCGCTAACCTTCAGCTCATCGGTCAGGTAGCGCAACACGCGCATGTTATTGATTGGGTGTATATCGCAGGCGATAGCGTAGACAATTTCCAGCGCCTGGCTGCGCGCCGGGTCGCTCGTCGGCAGCAGCGGCGTTTGCGGAAAATGTCGGTCCAGCCAGTCGACGATGGCCAGTGATTGCCCCAACGATTCGCCGTCATCAGTGACCAGCGTCGGCACCAGGCCTACCGGATTCATCCGTCGGTAGGCCAGCGCATTCTGCTGGCCGATACGAATATTGACGCCCACCGTCTGGTAATCAATCCCCTTTAACGCCAGCGCAATACGTACACGATAAGACGCCGAACTATTAAAGAAACTGTACAGCTTCATCGTTCACCTCAGACAATTTTCACAGCAATCGGCGTCAGACCTTCTACGTTCCCGGTGATGACATCCCCTTTCACCACTGCGCCCACCCCCTCTGGCGTACCGGTGAAAATCAAATCGCCTGGCTGCAATTCAAAGAAGCCGGACAAATAGCTGATGGTTTCATTCACCGACCAAATCAGATGACGAATATCGCTGCGCTGATGGTCTTCGCCGTTAACCTGTAGCCAAATAGGGGCGTTATCCACATTATGCGTTTCAGCGGCTTTGTGTAATGGCGCAATGGGCGCGGAGAGATCGAACGCTTTGCCAATTTCCCACGGGCGTCCCATCTGACGCATTTCCATCTGACGATCGCGACGCGTCATGTCCAGACCGGTGGCGTATCCCCAGACATATTCATGGGCTTTTTCCAGCGGGATATCGCTCCCCTTTTTACCAATCGCCACCACCAGCTCAATTTCATAATGGTAGTTATCGGTCTGCGCCGGATACGGCAGTTCCAGGGTATCCCCCGCCGCTACCGGGACGACAGCGTCCGCTGGTTTACAAAAGAAGAACGGCGGTTCGCGATCGGGATCAAAGCCCATTTCACGGGCATGGGCGGCATAGTTGCGACCCACGCAGTAAACGCGACGTACCGGAAACTGCTCATCACTACCCGCCACTGGTACTGTCACCGGGGCCTGCGGCTGGAATACATATTTGGTCATGTTCTCTCTCCCTAATTAATAACGTGCTTCGCGGAACAGCCCCAGGGCTTCCTGAACCGGCTTGTCCGAAAAGCTGAATAACACCGTGTCTTCACTGCTGCGAAACGACACCTCATGCCAGGTCGGCGCCACAAAAATGTCTTTTGCGGAAAAATGAAAAGTTTCGTTGCCGATAGTGACCTGCCCTGCCCCTTCAACGACGTGGTAGATAGTGCTGTCGGTGCTCCGCGCCACACGCGAGGCAAAGCCTTTTGGCAGCAGTTGCAGGAACGCGCCCATTGACGGCATCGGATAACCGCCGGTGACGGGATTAACGTAACGCAGCTTGTAACCTTCCCACTCATCCGGATCGCCCATACGGGTCAGATCGTGCAGCGCCTCGCGACTGCGGTCGTAACGGTAGTTGAAAATCGGCGACGAATTCCCGCGCTGGTGGCGCAGCGGCAGCATATTCGCTGCATAGCGCGGCAGATAATCGCCCTCTTTTCGCGTTACCGGCTGCTGATCTTCGGGATAGTCTTCCGCAAACCCACAGCCCAGGAGGTTGACTAACGGCAGATCCAGACCATCCAGCCATACCACCGGCTCTGACCCCGGATTACCATGATCGTGCCAGCGCCACTGCGGCGTCAGGATAAAATCGCCGGTATGCATTGGCGTGCGCTCGCCGTCCACCGCGGTAAATGCGCCTTTACCTTCGACGATAAAACGCAGCGCCGACTGGTTATGGCGATGACTCGGCGCGACTTCGCCGGGCAGGATCAGCTGTAAACCAGCATATAAGGTCGCCGTGATCGACGACTGACCGCGCAATGCCGGATTTTCCAGCACCAGCACCCGGCGGATCGCCTCTTTCGCGCCAATGACATTGCCGCTTTCCATCAGTAGCGGACGAATTTCCTGATAATTCCAGTAGGCCGGCGCGCAGTTGGCGTTTGGCGTCTGCGGTACCAGGTGATGTAACGATTCCCACAGCGGCGTCAGATTCTGCCCGGAAATATGCTGGTAATACTGCTGACGGCTATCTTTTACGTTCTGATTTATTTCAGACATGGAGATTCTCCTTATTCGTTTACGACGCTGGCACGCGGCAGGTCGTCAGGTACAGAAATCGAAAGGCGGACAACCACCGTCAGCAGGGTAAGCATTACCGCGCTGATAGCCGCCGGAATAGCAATGACAAAAAACAACGTATCGAAAGAGAAATTGAGGGCCATCATCATGCCGCCGGAGAGCGAACCGACAATCGCCCCGCAGCGTCCAATGGCGTTCGACCAGCTCACGCCCGTCGCCCGGCTTTGGGTGGGGTACAGCGTCGCCGTCAGAGCATTCAGCCCTACCTGGGAACCGCTAATACCGATGCCGGTACCAAAAATCGCCAGCGCCATCAGCCAAAGGCCGTTTTCGCTCAGGCCTATCATGACAATGCAAACCGCGCCCAGCGCATAGCTCACCGCCAGTACCCGGAACGGGTTAAGCCGGTCCATCAACACGCCGAGTAACAGCGCGCCAAGCGTGCCGCCAACCTGGAATGCGGCAGTCACCCACGACGCCTGTTGCAGATCAATACCGCGATGGTTAAGTAACGTCGGCATCCAGCTGGAAAGCAGATAGATAATGAGCAGGCTCATAAAGAACACCACCCATAACATCAGGGTAATGACAAGCTGTCGCCCGGCAAAAAGCTGGCGAATACTGCCTTTGGCGACGGCTGCCGTCTCATGCAGAAAGAAGTGCGTATCGTGATAGCGCTCGCCGGTAATGGCGCTGACCGTCCGGGCGACAACGGCTTGCGGTAGTTGGCGACGTACCTGCCAGCGGGGAGATTCCGGCAGCGCGAACAACAGGCCGAAAAACAGCATCAAAGGCAAGATGCCGCCTAGCGCCAGAATTCCGTGCCAGCCAATCAGCGGCACCAGTTGCGCGCTCACAATCCCACCCATCGCCGACCCCAGGGTAAAACCGCAGAACATCAGCGTGACCAGCGCTCCGCGTCGACGAGCGGGAAGGTATTCCGACGTCATGGTGATGGTATTCGGCATCGCTCCACCCAGTCCCAGACCGGTTAAGAAGCGCAGCAACACCAGGGTTTCTATATCCGGCGAGAAAGCGGAAAGCAGGCTCAATGCGCCGAATAGCGCCACGCAAAGCTCAATGACCCGCTTGCGGCCAAAGCGATCCGCCAGCGGCCCGCATAGCAGCGCGCCGGCCGTAAGCCCCAGCAGCCCTGCGCCAAACAGCGGCGCAAGTTCGCTGGCGCTTAGCTGCCAGTGGGTACGAATATCCGGGGCGATGAAGCCAATCGCGGCGGTGTCGAAACCATCGAGCATAACCACCAGAAAACAGCAGATGATAACGCGCCACTGCATTTTGCCGACGGGCGCGGCATCAATAAGGGCTTGTAGATCACGTCGTTGAGTCATAGCTAATGCCTCAGTGCAGGGAGATAGATGTTGTTTTTATGTTTGCTATGTTACGAGTTTGTAGAGTGAGCGATAAAATGTACAATGGCTTTTCAGGCAGAGACATAACCTGGAGGTTATAGCGAATGGCGAACTGGGCGCAGAAATTGAAATTACATCACCTGCAAACGCTGGTTGCGCTGGGCGAACAGGGCAACCTGACGCACGTCGCCCGGATGATGAATATCTCCCAGCCGGCGCTATCGAAGTGGTTATCTCAACTCGAAGATGAGATAGGCATCACGCTTTTTGAGCGCCACAGTAAAGGGCTACGGCCCTCGGAAGGCGGTAAATTACTGCTCCAGCACGCCCAGCGCCTAATTAACGATCTGGAGCGTTCACAGTATGAAATCGCCCGTTTCAAGCAGGGCGGCCTGGTTGGCAGCCTGAAGATCGGCTGTTCGCCCGTGGCGACTGACTGCGTATCACAGGCGATTCTGAGCCTGCTTAACGAAATGCCGACGCTGCATCTGAATATTGAAGAGAAGGTAATGACGCCGCTGCTGCACGATTTGCTTGCCGGTCAGGTGGATGTGGTGGTAGGGCGTGTCGGCGGCCGCGCCCTGCAACTGCCGCTTAATTATCAGGTACTTTATACCGAACCGGTCTGCTTTGTGGCGCGTCCGCACCATCCGCTGGCCGCGCGAGCGCAGATCGCCTGGAGCGATCTGGCGCACTGGCGGTGGATAGTCTGGCCAACCGGCACCCCTATTCGCATCAGTATTGATAACGCCCTCGTCGATAACGGCGTCATGCTCCCGGAAAACACTATTGAATCGGCGTCAATGAACGTCAGCACCAATTTGCTGCAAAGCAGCGATATGATCTCTATTCTTTCTTTACGGCTGGCGCAACGCTATGCCAGCCAGGGGCAACTGGCGATTTTAAACTTGCCAAAAATTGAGCAAAAAGGCAGCGTAGGGATGTTCTGGCGTAAGAATGAGACGCCGTCTTTGGCCCTGAGTCGCTTTTTGTATTTTTTAGCCCAGGTTTAACGCCGCCGACCAGGGGCATTGCCCGATGTTCCTGCTGTCTATACCCACTATGCTAAGAATTCATGATGTGATCGGTAGCACGTTTTAACGTTTAATTGTATGATGAATCCATCTCATCAAGGGCTTTAAACATGAGTAAGTCACTGAATATTATCTGGCAATATATACGCGCTTTTGTATTGATTTATGCCTGTTTGTACGCAGGCATTTTTCTTGCATCACTGCTTCCTATCACTATTCCCGGCAGCATTATCGGGATGTTAATTCTGTTTGTGTTGCTGGCGCTGCAAATTCTGCCGGCAAAGTGGGTTAACCCCGGCTGTTATGTGCTGATTCGTTATATGGCGTTGCTGTTTGTGCCGATTGGCGTTGGGGTCATGCAATATTTTGACTTACTGCGCGCGCAATTCGGCCCGGTGGTGGTCTCTTGCGCTATCAGTACGCTGGTCGTTTTTGTGGTCGTAAGCTGGAGTTCACATCTGATACACGGTGAGCGTAAAGTGGTTGGGCAGAAGGGAACGAAAAAATGATGACATATATCTGGTGGTCGTTACCGCTGACGCTGGCGGTATTTTTCGCCGCCCGCAGACTGGCGGCGCATTTTAAAATGCCGTTGCTGAATCCGCTGCTGGTGGCAATGGTAGTCATTATTCCTTTTCTGTTGCTGACCGGTATTCCCTACGAGCACTACTTCAAAGGCAGCGAAGTACTTAACGATCTGCTGCAACCGGCGGTGGTGGCGCTGGCCTATCCCCTTTATGAACAGTTGCACCAGATTCGCGCGCGTTGGAAATCCATTATTAGCATCTGTTTTGTCGGCAGTCTGGTAGCGATGATTACCGGGACATCCGTTGCCTTGCTGATGGGCGCAACGCCTGAAATCGCGGCATCGGTACTGCCTAAATCCGTGACTACGCCTATCGCGATGGCGGTGGGCGGCAGCATCGGCGGCATCCCTGCGATCAGCGCGGTATGCGTAATTTTTGTCGGTATTCTGGGCGCGGTGTTTGGCCACACGCTGTTAAACGCGATGCACATCCGTACTAAGGCCGCACGCGGGCTGGCAATGGGGACCGCCTCACATGCGCTCGGTACTGCGCGCTGCGCCGAGCTGGATTACCAGGAAGGCGCGTTTAGCTCCCTGGCGCTGGTGATCTGCGGCATTATTACCTCGCTGGTAGCGCCCTTTTTGTTTCCGCTCATTCTGGCGGTAATGCGCTAACGACGGGACAAAAGACCGGGTTAAAATTTGCGATACGTCGCGCATTTTTCATTTAAGTTTCACAAGTTGCATAAGCAATGAGATTTAGATCACATATTAAGACATAGCAGGCCCGTAAACTACGGTTCCATTACATTGTTATGAGGCAACGCCATGCATCCACGTTTTCAAACTGCTTTTGCCCAGCTTGCGGATAATTTGCAATCAGCGCTGGCCCCTATCCTGGCGGACCACCATTTTCCCGCCATGCTAACCGCAGAGCAGGTCTCGACGCTTAAAAATACGGCGGGACTGGACGAAGACGCGCTGGCTTTCGCACTGTTACCTCTGGCGGCGGCCTGCGCCCGTACCGATTTGTCCCATTTTAACGTCGGCGCGATTGCGCGCGGCGTCAGCGGCAACTGGTATTTCGGCGCGAATATGGAGTTCCTGGGCGCCACCATGCAACAAACTGTGCATGCTGAACAAAGCGCGATTAGCCATGCCTGGCTACGCGGCGAAAAAGGGCTCGCCGCCGTCACCGTTAACTACACGCCTTGCGGCCACTGTCGCCAGTTTATGAACGAGCTGAACAGCGGTCTGGATCTGCGCATTCATCTGCCGGGCCGCGCGCCGCATACGTTACGCGATTATCTGCCTGACGCTTTCGGGCCAAAAGATCTGGAGATCAAAACGCTGCTGATGGACGAGCAGGATCATGGCTTTACGTTAACGGGCGATACGCTAACGCAAGCGGCGATTACGGCAGCCAATAAGAGCCATATGCCTTATAGCCACTCACCGAGCGGCGTGGCGCTGGAATGTAAAGATGGCCGTATTTTCACCGGCAGCTATGCGGAAAACGCCGCCTTTAACCCTACGCTTCCCCCACTGCAAGGCGCGCTAAACCTGCTGAGTCTCAATGGCTATGACTATGCGGATATTCAGCGCGCGATTCTGGCGGAAAAAGGCGATGCGGCATTAATTCAATGGGATGCCACCGCCGCAACGCTGAAAGCGTTAGGTTGCCATAATATTGACCGCGTGCTTCTCGGCTAAGCAAATGTGCCGGATAGCGACGCCCTGGCGTCTTATCCGGCCTGACTCTCCTCTCCCGCGACCCGATACAAGGGAAATCATGCTGAAAATCTCCGCAATCAGACGGCGGTTTCTTGCGCTACGTCTTCGGGTACAGTAGCCTGATCGTACTTTCATCCTGGTATCGAGTTTCCTGCATGTTAAAGCGCGTGTTTTACAGCCTGTTGGTCCTGGTAGGCTTGCTGCTGTTGACGGTGCTTGGCCTCGATCGGTGGATGAGCTGGAAAACAGCGCCCTATATCTATGACGAGCTACAGGATCTCCCCTACCGCCAGGTTGGCGTCGTGTTAGGGACAGCCAAATACTATCGCAAGGGTGTCATTAATCAGTACTATCGTTATCGTATCCAGGGCGCGTTAAACGCTTACAATAGCGGTAAAGTCAATTACCTGCTGCTCAGCGGCGACAATGCCCTGCAAAGCTATAACGAACCGATGACCATGCGCAAAGACCTTATCGCGGCGGGCGTCGATCCTGCGGACATTGTGCTTGATTACGCTGGCTTCCGTACGCTTGACTCCATTGTGCGTACCCGCAAAGTGTTTGATACCAACGACTTTATTATCATCACTCAGCGCTTCCACTGCGAACGCGCCTTGTTTATTGCGTTGCATATGGGCATTCAGGCGCAGTGTTACGCGGTACCTTCGCCCAAAAATATGCTGACAGTGCGCCTGCGCGAATTTGGCGCCCGCTTTAGCGCGCTGGCGGATCTCTATATTTTTAAACGCGAACCGCGTTTTTTAGGCCCGCTGGTACCTATTCCCACGCAGCATCAGGTGCCGAATGACGCCCAGGGGTATCCGGCCGTTACGCCGGAACAATTGCTTGAACTGGAAAAGAAAAAAGGGAAATGATCATGGATGTACAGACGATATTTGTCATATTAGCCTTTCTGCTACTCCCGCTTTTTTGCTTCCGTGAGGCCTGGAAAGGCTGGCGAACCGGCGCGGTAGATAAAGTTGTCAAAAATGCGCGAAAACCGGTTTATGTTTATCGCCATGCCGATCCCGTACAATATTGGTCTTATCTTTTTCTTTATACCGGTTGCGGTTTTTTATTTACTGGAATGATTATTTATCTTCTTTTTTATCGTTAATCTATTTATTACTCCTTTAAAATTGAGAATAGTTATTATTATGATATAAGGAACAAATGCTGTTTTGCATTCTGGTTTCATTTTTTTGTGAATTCTTTCACAGAATACCCTTCTTTCAATGCTTAGGCTGGCGGTAGATTTTGGATCATTAAAACGCGTTATTTGCGTTTCGCCTTAATTTATTCAAGCATTAAGGAAGATTATATGCCGCAACAAAATTATCTGGATGAACTCACGCCTGGTTTTACGCCATTACTGGCAATAAAAGAGGCTTCCCGTTGTTTATTATGTCACGATGCGCCCTGTAGTCAGGCTTGCCCGGCGCAAACCGATCCGGGGAAATTTATTCGTTCTATTTACTTTCGCAATTTTAAAGGCGCAGCGGAAACTATCCGGGAAAATAACGCGCTTGGCGCCGTCTGCGCCAGAGTCTGTCCGACGGAAAAATTGTGCCAGCGCGGATGTACACGTTCCGGAATAGATAAACCTATTGATATTGCACGCCTGCAACGTTTTATTACCGATTTTGAACAGCAGACTGCCATGCAGATTTATCAGCCCGGGAGTAAAACACGCGGGAAAGTCGCGATTATTGGCGCGGGTCCGGCAGGTTTGCAGGCAAGCGTGACGCTAACGCATTTAGGCTATGACGTCACCATTTACGAAAAACAGCCGCAGCCCGGCGGATGGCTGCGTCACGGCATCCCGGCATTTCGTCTGCCGCAAAGCGTACTCGATCAGGAAATTGCCCGCATTGTAGAAATGGGCGTCAATATTAAATGTAATTGTGACGTGGGCGGGTCGCTATCGCTTGCGCAACTCAAAGCCGAATATCGCGCCGTGCTGATGACCATCGGGATGTCCTATGGATCTGATTTACCGTTATTTGAGCAAGCCAGTCACGTAGAGATTGCCGTTGATTTTTTACAGCGCGCCCGTCAGGCCGACGGCGATATTAGCGTTCCGCGTAGCGCATTAATTATTGGCGGCGGCGACGTAGCGATGGATGTCGCCAGTACGTTAAAAATTCTCGGCTGTCCTTCCGTCACCTGCGTGGCGCGGGAAGAATTAGCCGAATTCCCCGCCAGCGAAAAAGAATTTACCAGCACGCAGGCATTAGGCGTATCGATTATTGATGGTTTTACGCCTGTCGCCGTCAGCGGAAATAAAGTGACCTTCCACCATGTACGCCACTCAGGAGAACTGACGCTGGAAGCGGAAAATATTATTTTGGCCGTGGGGCAGCACGCGCGACTGGATACCTTTGCGGAGATAAAAGCGCAGCATAATATTATCGACACGCACAATTATCAAACCGACGACCCGGCGATCTTTGCCGCTGGCGATATTGTTAAAGGCGATAAGACCGTCGTTTATGCGGTAAAAACCGGAAAAGAAGCCGCTCAGGCTATTCATCATTATTTAGAGGAGGCCTGCTCATGTTAACAAAAGATTTGTCTGTTACCTTTTGCGGCGTTAAGTTTCCCAATCCGTTTTGTCTTTCTTCTTCTCCGGTAGGCAACTGTTATGAGATGTGCGCCAAAGCCTATGATACCGGCTGGGGCGGGATCGTTTTTAAAACCATTGGTTTTTTTATTGCCAACGAAGTCTCTCCACGTTTTGATCACCTGACGAAAGAAGATACCGGTTTTATTGGTTTCAAAAACATGGAGCAAATTGCTGAACATCCGCTGGAAGAGAATCTGGCCGCCATTCGACGGCTAAAACAGGATTATCCGGATAAGGTGCTGATTGCTTCCATCATGGGGGAAAATGAGCAGCAGTGGCAGGAACTGGCGCGTCTGGTTGAAGAAGCCGGCGCAGATATGATTGAGTGTAACTTCTCTTGCCCGCAGATGACCTCGCACGCCATGGGAAGCGATGTAGGGCAAAGCCCGGAGCTGGTTGAAAAATACTGTCGCGCCGTAAAACACGGTTCATCTTTGCCAATGCTGGCGAAAATGACGCCGAATATTGGCGATATGTGCGAAGTCGCGCTGGCCGCCAAACGCGGCGGAGCCGACGGTATCGCCACCATCAACACCGTGAAATCCATTACTAACATCGACCTGAACCGCAAAATCGGGATGCCGGTGGTTAACGGTAAATCCAGCATCTCCGGTTATTCAGGAAAAGCGGTGAAACCCATTGCGCTGCGTTTTATCCAGCAGTTGCGAATGCACCCTGAACTGCGCGATTTCCCGATTAGCGGTATCGGCGGCATTGAAACCTGGGAAGACGCTGCCGAATTTCTGCTGCTGGGCGCGGCGACCCTACAGGTGACGACAGCCATTATGCAATACGGTTACCGCATTGTAGAAGATATGGCGAGCGGCCTCAGCCACTATCTGGCCGATCAGGGATTTGCCTCATTACAGGAGATGATCGGGCTGGCGAATGGCAATATTATCCCGGCGGAAGACCTGGATCGCAGCTATATCGTCTATCCGCGGATTAATCAGGAGAAATGCGTCGGCTGCGGACGTTGCTATATCTCCTGCTATGACGGCGGCCATCAGGCGATGGAGTGGGATGAACACAGCCGCACGCCGCATTGCAATACGGAAAAATGCGTCGGTTGTCTGCTGTGCGGTCATGTCTGCCCGGTCGCCTGTATTGATTTAGGCGAGGTCAAATTTAAAAAAGGCGAAAAAGAGCACGCGTTAACGCTGTAGCTCGCGGTATGAAGCCCGGCGCGCAGTTTCGCTGCGCCGGGTTATCTGATAAGCAAGGCAACAGGTCTGGAAAACTACTTCTTACGCGCGTATTTCAGCGAGTCCAGCGCCACGGCGAAAATGATAATGCCGCCTTTGATAATGTACTGCCAGTACGGGTTTACCCCGATATAGGTCAGGCCGTAGTTGATGACGGTAAAGATAATGACGCCGGTCACCACGCCGAAGACCGTACCCACTCCGCCGCTAAACGATACGCCCCCGACAACGCACGCGGCAATCGCATCCAGTTCATACATAAAGCCGAGGTTGTTGGTGGCAGAACCAATACGCCCTGCTTCCAGTAAGCCGCCGAAGGCATAAAACACGCCGGAGAGCGCATAAATCATCAGCAGGTTCAGCGCCACGTTTACTCCAGAAACTTTTGCCGCTTCCGGGTTGCCGCCAATAGCAAAAATGTTTTTACCAAAACGGGTCTTATTCCACAGCACCCAGACAAACGCTACCGCAATCAGGGCGTAAAAAGTGATGTAGGAGAGCCGGAAACTGCCCATCGCCACAAAGCCCTGCGCAAAGGTGGAAAAGCCGCTGTCAAAGCCGGAAATGGGCGAAGCGCCGACAAAGTCATAGTAAAGGGAGTTGATCCCATAAACGATAATCATCGTGCCAAGCGTGGTAATAAACGGTGTCACGTTCAGGTAAGCAATAATGATGCCGTTCACCAGGCCAATCACCGCGCCAATCGCGCAGACAATCAGGATGACCAGCGCAATCGGCATGGTCGCCATTTCCGGAAACACTTTATTGGCGTTTTCCATTGATTGCAGTAATGTGGCCGCCACGACCGCCGCCAGCCCTACCTGACGCCCCGCCGACAGGTCTGTCCCCTGGGTGACGATGAGTCCCGCCACGCCCAGCGCGATAATAATACGTACCGAAGATTGCGTCAGAATATTACTTAA
Organism: Salmonella sp. 2018103; assembly: GCF_026247685.1. Lineage (NCBI taxonomy): Bacteria > Pseudomonadati > Pseudomonadota > Gammaproteobacteria > Enterobacterales > Enterobacteriaceae > Salmonella > Salmonella sp. 2018103. The sequence continues at coordinate 1,651,111 of NZ_CP111029.1, read as the reverse complement.
ATTCAGCAAACTTAAAAAAGTCGGGTCCTGGAAAATAATAATCGCCAGCAACACTAAAAGAACGACGTAAATTCCGCCCTCTTTCAGCCAGGTCAAAAAGCTTTTCTTGTTTAACGCACTCATAAGGAGCCCCTGATCTTAAAGGTGCAAAGAAGCAAGACGCAAAATTTCGTTTTGCGTTGTTGTTTTAGTATCGACAATGCCGGAAACGAGACCGTTACTCATCACCAGGATACGATCGGTAATCCCTAACAGCTCCGGCATTTCAGAAGAGATAATGATGATCCCCTTGCCTTTTTTCGCCAGTTCCGCAATAAGCTGATAAATTTCAAACTTTGCGCCGACATCAATGCCACGGGTCGGTTCATCCAGCATTAATATTTCCGGCTGCGTTAATAGCCAACGACCAATGATCACCTTTTGCTGATTGCCGCCGGAAAGCGAACCAATTTGCGTGCGATGCCCCGGCGTTTTTACCCGCATGGAGTCAATGACCCATTGGGTGTCGCTTTTCATCCGGGAATTATCCAATAACCCCACTTTATTTTTATAATTACGGATATTCGAAATTAATGAGTTAAATCCGATATCCAGATAGGCGTAAATTCCGGTGGAACGACGTTCTTCCGTCACCAGCGCAAAACCGTGGTTAATCGCTTCGTTCGCAGTGTGATTATTAATTTTCTTGCCATGTAAAGTGATTGTCCCGGACGACTTCTCACGAATGCCAAACAGCGTTTCGACGATATCGGTACGCTTTGCCCCAACCAGGCCGGCAATGCCCAGAATTTCGCCCTTGTGCAAATCAAAGGAGACATCGCGAATGGAAGGCTGGCGCAGCGAGGTCAGGTTACGTACCTCCAGAATCACGTCGCCCGGCTTATTTTCTTTATCCGGGAAGCGCTGGTTCAGGGATCGCCCGACCATCATCGCAATGATCTTATCCATATCCAGCCCTTCCAGCGGCTGGGTGGCAATCCACTGACCGTCGCGCAAAATAGTAATTTCATCGCACAATTGAAAAATTTCTTCCATTTTATGCGAGATATAAACAATACCGCAGCCGCGTTCTTTCAGCTTGCGAATAATGGTGAACAGATGATTAACCTCTTTCTCAGTTAACGATGAGGTCGGTTCATCCATAATAACGATCTTAGCGTTATAGGAAAACGCCTTCGCAATTTCGATCATCTGCATTTGCGAAACGGATAACGTTCCCACGCGCGCGCGCGGGTCAATATCGATATCCAGCTCATCAAATATCGCTTTGGTATCCTGGTACATTTTATCCTGGTCGACAAACATACCTTTGGTGGGATAACGCCCCAGCCACATGTTATCCATGACCGAACGTTGTAATACCAGGTTTAACTCCTGGTGTACCATCGAAATCCCATTCTCCAGCGCTTCTTTCGCCGAATGGAAGTCCACTTCTTTCCCCTGAAATACAATGCTGCCGGAATCTTTTTGATAAATACCGAAAAGACATTTTAATAATGTTGATTTGCCTGCGCCGTTTTCGCCCATTAATGCATGAATAGAGTGCGGACGAACGTTTAAGTTGACATTATCAAGCGCTTTCACGCCGGGAAATGATTTGTTAATGCCACGCATTTCCAACAAATATTCACCCGACGACGGAGAGATCGTGCTGCCCATAATGATACCCTGTCGGCCTTTTTAATTATGACTATCCGCGCCGGATGGCAAAAGAAATACGTTATCCGGTCCGCGGCGCGTCACCCTTCCACGGTTTCAGGGCGCAACAAAATTGCGCCCACAGACGGAAAAGTTATTTTTGGGTAAATTCGCTCAGATTGTCTTTGTCCACGCCGACATAAGGCACGCGCACGATTTTATTCTCAATCTTCCAGTTGGTGCCGTCAGCCGCGCCCTTGCCTTCGGCGAGGTTTTTCGCCAGATCGAATGTCGCTTTCGCCTGATTGTTGGCGTCATTCAGTACCGTACCGGCCATCGCGCCCGATTTCACCAGCGCCAAAGCTTCCGGTAACGCATCGACGCCAAAGACCGGAATCGACGATTTATTATGCGCTTTCAGCGCCTCTACCGCGCCCATCGCCATCGCATCGTTATTCGCGATAACCACTTCAATCTTGTTAGCGTTCGGGCCAGACAGCCAGGCATCCATCTTATCTTTTGCCTGCGCGGTATCCCACATGGCGGTGTCTAACGCCAGTTGCTCGGTCTGAATACCTTTAGCATTTAACTCTTTCACCACATACGTCGTACGGGCTTCCGCATCCGGGTGCCCCGGCTCGCCTTTCAGCAGAACATACTGAATTTTACCGTCTTTATTCAGATCCCAACCCTGATTCGCCTGCCAGTGTTTGGCAATCAAGTCGCCCTGAATCACACCGGATTCTTTAGAGTCAGTCCCGACATAATACGCCTTGTCATAGCTGTCCAGCGCTTTGCGGGAAGGCTCTTTGTTAAAGAACACCACCGGCACATTTTGCCCGCGCGCTTTCTCAATCACCGTACCGGCGGCTGCCGGGTCGACCAGGTTAATCGCCAGAGCTTTAACCCCTTTCGCCAATAAAACGTCAATTTGATCATTCTGTTTGGACTGATCGTTTTGCGAGTCATTCATCAGTAGCTGAACATCCGGCGCGGATTTGCCATCTTTTTCAATAGCCTTACGCACCACGGACATAAAGTTATCGTCATATTTATAAATCGTCACGCCAATACGAGTATCAGCCGCGTGCGCGTGCGCGCCGAATAACAGACTTGCCATCACGGCAGAAAGGGTCAGTACCTTCTTATTCATGGTAGCTCCGGTTTTATTATGTAGGGTATAGCGTAAAAAAATGCCCGGCTGTTCAGCACGTTAACGCGTGTTACTGAACGCCGAAGCGTATTTAGAGCCTATCCCACCAGGCGTTATTGGCGCAGCCAGTTTGGACACGGACAGCGCGCAAAAACCGGAGCGTACACGTAGTACGTGAGGTTTGACTCGCTACGCTCGCCCTTCGGGCCGCCGCTAGCGGCGTTCAAAACGCTAACGCGTTTTGGCGAGCACTGCCCAGGTCCAAAATGGCAAGTAAAATAGCCCTAATGGGATAGGCTCTTATTCAACTCTTTATTTTTGTCCGGTAGTCGCGGGATATTGTGTTAACGGTTTTTATAAGCGAAATACCCCAGCAAAACTGACAACTAACTGTTACACATTAGTTACAGTGCGACAAACGTTGTCATCATAGCTATCACAATGTTAATAAACTGTGAATTTACTCACAGATTGAAAACGGTTACATGCGGTGCGTAATCAGTTAGTGATCAGTACCGCATTCTGTCGCCACGCCACCGAATGGCGCCGCACCAGTGTCGGCATGAAGCAGTGCGTCGCCGTGATATCCAGGGTGCCTGCGGCCCCCTGTAACGCCAGCTCGGTCGCGATTTTCGCCATAGAAGCAATAGGATAGCGCACGGTAGTCAGCTGAGGATCGGTATAACGAGCAATAGGGATATCATCGAAACCGATGACAGACAGATGCAAGGGAATGGCGATGCCGTTATCTTTTAACGCCGTCAGCGCGCCCGCCGCCATGTTATCGTTATAGGCAAATACCGCCGTCAGTTGCAGATTGCGTCCCAGCAACTCAACCATTGCCGACTCGCCGCCCTGCATATCCGGCGTGCCGGTGCCAATCCAGCTCTCCGACGCAGCAACCCCCTGCTCTTGCAGCGCGTGTAACCACCCTTCTCTGCGCATCGCGTCATCTTCAATACGGTGGCTGGAGGCCAGGTAGCCGATGCGTTGATGTCCATTATTCAGCAACATTCGGGTCGCCATTCTGGCACCGCTCACATTGTCGAGACAGACACAACGGTGCGCATAACCCGGCACGATACGGTTAATCAGCACCATACCAGGGATCTGATCCATAAAGTCGCTCAGCTCGCGATCGGTTAAGGCTTTTGAGTGAACAATCAATGCGTTACAACGCTGACGGATCAAGACTTCAATCGCATGACGCTCTTTTTCCGCCTCATGATAACTGTTGCCAATGAGAACATATTTCTGGTGCTGCTGCGCGACCAGATCTACGGCTTTCACCAGAGCGCCGAAAAAGGCATCGGAAACATCCATGACCACGACACCGATGGTATCGCTCACCTGGGTGGCCAGCGCTTGCGCATTCGCATTTGGCCGATATCCCAGCAGGGTGACGGCCTGCATAACGGCGTCACGGGTGTCGGGACTGACCAACGCGCTGTTATTCAGTACGCGGGAAACGGTCGCTACAGACACGCCAGCCTGGCGCGCTACATCACGAATGGTGATCATATTCACTGCCCTGTTTGAGTTCAAAAATGCTCACAAATGCCCCGTTAGCAGGCGGCTATTTTGTCAGCACCCTGCCCAGGGCTGCGTGAGAAACATCACAGGGATGGAAACGGTTACAGCCATTTTGTTAATGAATGTGATCCAGATCGTTATCTGAGCGATCCTGACGCGCGCAACGTGAGTTGACGCCATAACCACTCGACCGGTCCCTGTCGCCAGAAACGTAGCCAGATGACGGAAAAGAGAAGGTTTATTGCCCATACCGGAACGACAAAGAACAAGAGTTCCAGTCGATTGAATTTCATAAATAAGCCAAACTGATAAAACAGTGTGGTACAGATGATCGTCTGCAGCAGATAATTGGTCAGCGCCATTCGCCCTACGCAGGCAATGGCAAGCGTCAGTCTGCATCGGCTAAGCTGCGGCCAGAAGCCAAACATCAGCGCGGCATAGCCCAGCGTTTGCAACGGCGCGCTCAGTTCGCGCGGCGCCTGCAATAAGAAGGCGCACCAGCGGTACGCCCAGTCCAGCCGCCATTGTAAGATGACCGCAGGCAGGTTGATCATTAGCCCTAACGCCACCAGCAGAATCCCGGTACGGCGATAGTGCCGCAGACTGTACTGACCTTTCAGCCAGCCGCTACGCATTAGCGCGGCGCCCAGCAGCATCATACCCGCCAGTTGCCAGCCATACTGCGCGCCGAGCGCCAGTAAACTATTCGACAGCATCTCTGCCCGGTTGCTGATAGCCTCCATGCCGCCGTTCAGCTTCCAGTATTTTTCATACAATATTGCCGACGCATCCGGCGTCCAGGCGCGGCTGGTTTCGCTACTCGATACCACGCCCAGCAGCAGTAGCACGCCAATCCCGACCAGATAAAGGAGTATGCCGGTATTGAACAGGCTTTTTACCGAAGGCGCGTCGCGTACCAGTCGCCAGCAAATTAACCCGACCAGACCGTAGGCCAGCAGAATGTCGCCGTCCCAAAAGAATAACGCATGGATAAAACCTAACAGTACCAATAGCGTTAAGCGCGACTGAATCCACTGTTTACCACGCGGAAGCAGCATTTGTAGCCCCGCGCCAAACAACAACGCGAACAGCGTAAGAAACTTAGCCTGCGCCACAATATCGAGAATCGCCCAGGACCAGGCGTCTTCGGGAACGATCGCGCCGTACCAGGCGGGATTGAGATAAGCCGCCTTCGGCAATCCAAAGGCGCTAATGTTAAGAAGCAGGATACCGAGGATGGCGACGCCACGTACAAAATCCAGCGTGACATTACGCTCCATCGTCTCCGCCTTAATCATGGATGATGGCGAACGGCACGCAGAAACTCCTGGCGCGTATTCTGGCTGGACTTAAACAATCCGCCCAGCGATGTCGTCGTCGTGGCGCTGGTTGCGTCACGAATACCGCGCGCTTTCACGCAGTAATGCACCGCATCAATCGATACCGCTACATTATTGGTGCCGAGCAAGGTTTGCAGCGCCGTCAGAATTTGTTGGGTCAAACGTTCCTGAACCTGCGGACGCTGGGCGAAGAATTGCACGATACGGTTAATTTTCGACAGGCCGATCACGGAATCTTTGGGGATATACGCGACGGTCGCTTTGCCATCAATGGTCACGAAGTGATGTTCACAGGTGCTGGTCAGCGTGATATCGCGGACGGTGACCATTTCATCCACCTTCATTTTATTTTCAATGAGGGTAATTTTCGGGAAATTGGCGTAGTCGAGGCCGGCGAAAATCTCGTCAACGTACATCTTAGCGATACGATGCGGCGTTTCCATCAGACTGTCATCGCTCAAATCGAGATTCAGCAACTGCATAATCTCAGTCATATGCCCTGCGATAAGGCTTTTTCGCGTTTCATTATCCAGTTCATCCATAGGCGGGCGCAGCGGCGTTTCCAGCCCCCGGGCAACCAGCGCGTCATGAACCAGGGCCGCTTCTTTACTGAGTGATGGCATTAATCGTGTTCTCCTGCAGGTGTGGCGCCTCTGCCCTGCATGGGGCAAAGTTTGTCAATATTGTGACAGTGTGATTATTGTGCGTGAGGTAGCGCACATAATCCAGTATTCACGCCCATAATTGTTGAAATTGTCGCTGCCTTTCATGACATCTTTTCCGGTGCGAGAATGCTGGCAGGACAAAGGGCATATTTGTTAACGCAACGTTATTTAAATGATGAAGCATGTTTATGTATTACGGAAGTGAAAGTTACTCACAACGCGGTGAATAATCTGTATTATGAAGAATCTGCATACCTTATCAGGTTCACTATAAAAGGAGCCCCCGCATGGAAATGCTCGAAGAGCACCGATGTTTTGGCGGCTGGCAGCAGCGCTGGCGTCATCATGCCGCCACGCTAAACTGCGCCATGACATTCAGCATTTTTCTTCCGCCGACTCAGGATAATGAACCGCCTCCGGTACTGTACTGGTTGTCCGGGTTGACCTGCAATGATGAGAACTTTACCACCAAAGCAGGCGCGCAGCGTATCGCAGCAGAACTGGGCATTGTATTGGTGATGCCGGATACCAGTCCACGCGGTGAACAGGTCGCCGACGATAGCGGATACGATTTAGGCCACGGTGCCGGGTTTTATCTCAATGCCACACAGCCGCCCTGGGCCAGCCATTATCGCATGTACGATTACCTGCGCGATGAGCTTCCGGCGCTCATCCAGACACAGTTTAACGTCAGCGACCGTTGCGCCATCAGCGGGCACTCGATGGGCGGCCACGGCGCGTTAATCATGGCGCTGAAAAATCCGGGCAAATATACCAGCGTCTCTGCTTTTGCGCCCATCGTCAACCCCAGCCGCGTGCCGTGGGGAATCAAAGCGCTTACCGCTTATCTCGGCGAAGATGAATCAGCCTGGACTGAGTGGGATAGCTGCGAATTAATGCTGGCCAGCCAGCCGCAGGACGCCATTCCTGTGCTCATCGATCAGGGCGACAGCGATCAGTTCCTCGCCGATCAGCTTCAGCCCGCCGTACTGGCGGAAGCCGCGCGGCAAACCGCCTGGCCGATGACGCTACGAATCCAGCCCGGTTACGATCATAGCTATTATTTTATTGCGTCCTTCATCGAGGACCATCTGCGCTTTCATGCCCGGTATTTACGGGGCGAGCGTGAGACGTCACCAACATAATGAATTTTCCAGCGCCGCGCTGTAATTCACCTCCTCCGACTGCGGCGCGGAAGATTTATTATTTAAATCCGCGGCCTGCTGGCGTACCTGAAGGCGGCCGCTGCCCTCTCCGCCTTCATAACTTTCGTGAAAATTACGCAGCTCGGATTCAAACAGCACCGCATCAAGATTATGCAACTTATCCAGCGCCCGCAGGAGAGAAATTAACGTATCAAGATTGAGCCCTCCCCCCTTCTCGATACGCTTGATGGTGGCGATGCCAACGTGCGCGCGATCGGCAAGCTGCTGCTGGGTCATCGAAAGAGACAGACGCGTCTCCTTTAAGCGAGCGCACAACGACAGGATAATCTCGTCGTTATTCATCGTATTGTATTTCACGCTGTTACCCTCTCTTGCGCGGCTGAATTTTCCCCAGCGAACCATGATACGTTTCACGGTATTTAGCGCTCATGTCTTTACCGGTTTCGTACATCGCAGCAATGATCTCATCGAGCGAAATACAGGGTTCGCTTACGCGACTCATCGCCATCGTCGCCGCGTTTATCGCTTTCACGGCAGAGATGGCGTTTCTCTCTATGCAGGGAATTTGTACCTGCCCGCCCAGCGGATCGCAGGTCAATCCCAGATGATGTTCCATGGCAATTTCAGCGGCGCTCAGCGTTTGCTCCACGGATGCGCCCATCAGTTCAGCCAGGCCCGCCGCCGCCATTGAGCACGCCACGCCGATTTCCCCCTGACAGCCAACTTCAGATCCCAGAATAGAGGCGTTTTGTTTAAACAACATCGCGATAGCGGCGGCGGTCAGGAAGAAACGGGTCAGAGCACCGGGCTCCAGCGGCGTGACAAATTTATCATACCAGCAGAGCGCTGCCGGAATGATGCCGCACGCGCCATTGGTTGGCGCGGTAACAATCTGTCCGCCGCTGGCATTTTCTTCGCTTACCGCAATCGCGAAGGCATTGACCCAGTTCAGCGCGGTTAAAAAATCGCTGGCGGAACGGTTAGCCTGTAACGTCTTATGTAACGCACAGGCGCGCCGCGGTACCTGATAGGGACCGGGTAATACCCCCTCAGTATGCAGGCCGCGATAAACCGCCTGCTGCATCACGTCCCATATTTGCGCCAGATAATTCTGCAACGTCTGTGGCGAGTGGCGGCACAGCTCATTTTTCATCATCAGCGCCGCCACGGACAGGCCGTTACGCCGACATAGCGCCAGCAACTGCGCGGCATGACTAAATTCAAAGGGCGACACTGTACGCAAAGGAAGCGATGGCGTCAGCGGCTCGCCATGTTTGCGGACCTGCCCGGCGCCGGTCGAAAACCAGGTCTCTTCATACACCGTGAAATAATCATCTCTGGCGCGAAACGTCATGGCATAAGGATGGCCTGGATGCGCCTGGTGATTGGCGATAATCTTGACTTTTATCGTGATTCCGCCCGCGTCGGAGAGCGGGAGTTCGATTTTGTTTTCATTTTCCGCACGCTTAATCACCGCCATATGCGAACGGAGATCGACATTCTCCGGCTGGCAACCCAGCAGCCCAAGATAAAGGGCGGTATCCACATTGTGGCACTTGCGGCTTAACGATAACGCGCCATACAGCTCGATTTCAATTTCCCGAATTAGCGGCAACGTCTCTTGTTCTCTGAGCAATGAAATAAAGTGACAGGCGGCGCGCATCGGCCCTACGGTACGTGAGCTGGATGGACCTATTACTATTTTGAATATATCAAGGCAACTCTCCATCGTTATATCAATCCTTTCAGTGTCATTCGCGTTCAGTAATAAATAACATCCTCGCACAGTTGGCATATCAAAAGTGATACCTTTTGTGTCTGAACTTTACCTGGTATCAAAAACAACGCTTTTTTAGCCCTTTTCTGGCTGTGATATCTGTGATAGCACAAGATTCCACGCCGCAAAAGAGCCATTATAATACCCGTAAATTAAGGGAGTTATCATATGAGCATTATTTATTTTATTACCACACAGGATATCGATACATTTCAGAAAAAATTACAGGAAACGTTATTTGATGCCGTCACCATGCCGTTTCCGCTATTATTTGATAAACGTTATGCCGCGCTTATCAATACCGCTTATTTAAAGCTTACGCTGCCAACGGAATGTCTGACGCCTGAATTTTATCGCTATTTACGCGAACTCTCATTACAATGGCAGTTTGATTTTTTTATTAAGCCGCAGCCACTGCCTGCTAACGGTATTATCGCGTTTGATATGGACTCGACATTTATTGCGGAAGAAGGCGTGGATGAAATTGCCCGCGCGCTTGGCATGTCGACGCAAATCACCGCCATTACCCAACAGGCGATGGAGGGCAAGCTTGATTTTAACGCCAGTTTTACCCGACGTATCGGAATGTTGAAAGGCACACCGAAAGCAGTGCTGAACGCCGTATGCGATCGCATGACCCTTTCGCCAGGCCTGTTAACTATTCTGCCAGTCATCAAGGCCAAAGGATTTAAAACCGCGATTATCTCCGGGGGACTGGATATATTCACCCAGCGTCTAAAAGAACGGTATCAACTGGATTATGCCTTTTCGAATACGGTTGAAATACGCGATAACGTTCTGACGGATAACATTACCTTACCGATTATGAATGCCGCAAACAAAAAACAGACTCTGGTTGACCTGGCTGCCCGGTTAAATATTGCCACGGAGAATATTATTGCCTGCGGCGATGGCGCCAACGATCTGCCGATGTTAGAACATGCTGGCACCGGTATTGCCTGGAAAGCGAAGCCGGTTGTTCGGGAAAAAATCCACCATCAGATTAATTATCACGGTTTCGAATTGCTTCTTTTTCTTATTGAAGATGAATTATAACGCGACTCACCTCGCCGGAAGGGAATTTTAAAATGAGTATAAAAACATTTATTTTCAGCCAGCCCGATAAGCCGATTGTAAAAGAGAAAAAAGAGATAGACCAGACCTATAAAAAATTTCGTTTTGAGATTATCGCCTCGGTCTTTATCTCTTATGCCGTCTTTTATCTTACCCGTAAAAACTTCTCCGCCGCGATGCCGGCCATGCTGACGCAAACGTCGCTGACCGCAGAAGACTTCGCCATTATGTCTTCTATTTTTTACATTCTTTATGGCGCGATGAAGTTTGTCGGCGGGATGCTGGTCGATAAAATTAACCCGAAAGCCATGACCGGCCCGGTGCTGATTGGCGTGGGGATTGTAAATATTCTGTTCGGCTTTTCCGATAGCGTGGCGGCATTCTACGTACTGTACAGCCTCAACGCGATATTACAGGGCACCAGCTTTCCGCCGATGGCGAAAATTATGGCCTCGTGGTTTTCGAAAAACGAACGGGGACGCTGGTGGGCTATCGTTGAAGCGGCGCACAATATCGGCGGCAGCCTCGCGCCGCTGCTGACCAGTTTTGCTATCGCCTTTAGCGGTAGCTGGAAAATGGGGTTTTATGTTCCCGGCGCCATTTCGCTGCTGATGGGGATAGTGGCGCTATTTACCATTAAAGATCGTCCCGGTACGTTAGGTTTGCCCAACGTGGGGCAGTGGCGTAACGACCCGACGGAACTGGCCCAGGTCAAGGCCAGCCCGGTCAACCTGAGCTTCTGGCAGATTTTTGTGAAATATATCCTGACCAATCCACTGGTATGGATCATTATTATCGGCGATATGTCGGTTTATATTGCGCGCACCATCCTTAACGACTGGCCGCAGATTTACTATTCGCAGGTTCACGGCTGGAGCCTGATAAAAGCGAACTCGATTATTTCCTGGTTTGAGGCGGGCGGACTGGCAGGTGGGTTGCTGGCAGGCTACTTGTCTGACTTTATGTTCAAAAGTAACCGCTGGATGACCGGATTAATCTTCGCGTTAGCGCTGTGCATATGCATCGTGCTGGTGCCGCTGGTTCAGGATACCTCTTACACCCTCACCGCGATTCTGTTCACCATCATGGGCTTCGCCTTATACGGACCGCATATGCTTTTTGCCGTCGGCTGTCTGGATGTGACCCATAAGGATGCGGCGGGATCGATTACCGGCTTTCGGGGATTGTTCAGCTATGTCGGCGCGGCAATGGCCGGTGTGCCGGTAATTATGGTGAAAAATAGCTGGGCGTGGTCGGGCGTTTATATCTATGCGTTAATCGCCATTCTGTTAACGACTCTGTCGCTGGCGCTGCTCTCCAGGCTGCATCGGTTATAACATTCTGGCGACAGCGGCAAAACGCGGCTGTCGCCAGTCTCTGTCAGAAACGGTAATCCACCGCCATAAAGTAACGACGTCCGTCTTCGGTGTAACCGTAGTCGTCGCGTTTGAGATCTTTATCGCCCACGTTCAGAACGCCCGCACGCAGTTTAACATTTTTCGTCGCCTGCCATGCCGCGCCGGTATCCCAGACCACGTACCCACCCGGCGTTTTCGCCGTTGCGCTGTCGGCCCGCTTACGCCCGGTATAATTCCCTGATATGTAGAATGACCAGTCTTCGAGCTGCGCCGGTTTCCAGTCCAGCGTACCGTTCGCGGTGTGGAACGGCAGATCGGAAAGCGGCTTGTTCCCGCCATTACTGACGTCGCGTCCGTCGTTATAGGTGTAATTCAACGACAGTTTCCACGCCTCGTTAAACGGAACTTTCAACTCGGTTTCCACACCCTGAATACGCGCTTTATTCACGTTGTAATAACGGAAGACCGGAACGCGCTGTCCCCGACTGTTGGTTTCGAAACCGACAAAGTTGGAATAGCCGGGCGCGGCGTTAACGTCAGCGGTACGGCTAATGCTGATGCGATTGTCCACATCGTTACGGAACGTAGTAACGCTCGCTTCCACACCCTCCAGTATGCCTTCTTCGCCACGGTAATAAAGGCCGAGCTCCCAGCTTTCACTGGTTTCAGGTTTCAGATCCGGGCTACCGATAATGCGGCATCCTCCACGGCAGGAGTTGGTCGCCCAGTCCGGACTTAATTGCAATAGCGACGGCGCTTTAAAGGCCGTGGCCCACCCACCTTTCACCGTCAGGGTATCCGTTGCGTTATAAACCAGATAAGCACGCGGGCTCCAGTGATCGCCATAGGTTTCATGGTCATCCATACGAATACCGGTGGTCAGCGCCAGCGGTTCGAAGATGCGCCACTCATCTTCAAGGAACAGAGCATACTGGCTGGCGGAGGTTTTAGTACTGGAACCGCCGGTCAGGTTGACCGCATCGCTCAGTTTATCGTGACGCCATTCGCCGCCGAAGGTGAGGAACTGGTTGACAGACGCTAACGGCAGAACGTATTTCCCGTCAATCGAATTGCTTTCTGACGTGATAGGGCTACTGTTGCCGGGGTTTTTGTTTTCCACTTTTTCGCCGTAGAATTTGAGCTCGCTATTGCCGAGATCCCAACGTCCGTTATGGCTCAACGCATAGTTTTGCCGTTCCAGACGGTTTTTATCCAGCGAGTCGGAGTCCCGGTCCTGGCGATCAAAACCGTAGCCTGCGGTAACGTCATGATTTTCGTTTGGTGTCCAGGCAAACTCGACGTTTCCATCCCGGCTGGTAAATCCTTCAATGCGCGGAGTTTCACCCGTAGCGGTGGTGGCGGAACTCTGCTGCTCGTCTTTTTCGCGTTTCGCCAGGCTACCGTAGGCTTTCATTCCCAGCACGCCGTCGATCAGCGGACCGCTGGTAAAGAACTGGCCGTTATAGGTATCGCCACGGTCGCGATGTTCCTGAATAGTGGAATCAACCGTGACGCTGCCGTGCCATTTCTGACCAATTTTTTTGGTGATAATGTTGACCACGCCGCCCAGCGCATCGGAGCCATACAGCGAGGACATGGGGCCACGCACCACTTCAATGCGTTCGATAGCGTCAACCGGTATCCAGTTCAGATCAAAATCATTATGGCGGAAGACCGCGTTACGGGAGTTAACGCGCTTACCGTCGATCAGGATCAGCGTATAACTGCTGTCCAGACCACGAATACTCACGCCTTTACGGTTATCCCCTTCGTTAGTGAGCTGTACGCCCGGCACCTCTTTCAGGACATCTTTCAGGTTTTGCACGGGCCTGCGCTGTAAATCTTGCTGGGTAATGACGCTGATACTTGCTGGCGCATCTTTCAGATTTTGTTCGATGGCGGACGCGGTAACGACCATGGTTTCACCATCATCCGTTGCCGCGGCAACCGGCCAGGCCAACGTAACTGCGGACATACAAAGCCCTACCCGAACGAAAGGGTTAAACCTAAACATTCCATTTCTCCATGAGGTAAATACGACAAAAAAATCGGTTATCGCTCACAACGCATTACGTTTCGCCTGCGATAACGGTTATCACGGCGAACTCTTTTTATGCAGGCGAGTCGGGCTCATGAGTGACGGTCGCGCCCGAATCTTCATCCTTTCTGATTTCGAGCGTAACGATAAAGCAAACGATAATAATTATCAATTTAATTGTTAATAATTATGTCATTTGAACCAATCATGAAGAAAAAACAAAAAACCCTCTCGAATGAGAGGGTTAGAAGGGTCAGGTTCAGGCAGTCCGTGCCGGATAGCGGCATAAAGCCTATCCGGCCATGACGAGAATACCGCGTTACTTTTTAACGCGTTCCGGGAAGTGCATTTCGCTATAGCGCACGAAATGCGTGCCTTTTATCAGCTTGTAGCCGAACCAGATAAGCAGGAACAGCGGAATACCGATATAGGTCGCCGCGACGCCGCCCCAGTCGATGGTATCTTTCAGGAACGCTTCATAGTTCTGCCCCAACGTAATAATCAGGCACAGTACAAAGGCGAAAATCGGCCCCAGCGGGAAGAACCCGGAACGGTACGGCAAATCATTCACATCATACCCTTGTATCACGTAACCGCGACGGAAGCGATAATGGCTAATGGCAATCCCCAGCCAGGCGATGAAGCCCGTCATACCGGAGGTGTTCAACAGCCACAGATAGACCGTCTGGTTGCCGAACATTGAGGTCAAAAAGCAAAGACCGGCAATCACGGTGGTGGCATAAAGCGCATTGCGCGGTACGCCGCCGCGGGACAATTTCGCAAAAATACGCGGGGCCTTACCGTCACAGGCCAGGGTGTAGAGCATACGGGTCGAGGCATACATTCCGGAGTTGCCCGCAGACAGTACCGCCGTCAGGATAACCGCATTCATTATCGCCGCCGCAGACAACAAGCCCGCATGCTGGAACACTAAGGTAAACGGACTGACGCTAATGTCTTTGACGTCGTTACGCAGCAGGTTTGGATCGGTATAAGGAATGATCAGGCTGATAATCAAAATCGCGAAAACATAAAACAGCAGAATACGCCAGAACACCTGACGCACCGCGCGCGGAATATTCTTCTCCGGGTTTTCAGATTCCCCGGCGGCAATACCAATCAGCTCAGTTCCCTGGAAAGAGAAGCCCACGATCATCGCGACGCCAATCATTGCCGCAAAACCGCCAGCAAAAGGCGCATCGCCCGTCGTCCAGTTGCTCCAGCCGACCGGCTCGACACCTTTAAAGATGCCGATAATCATCGCTACGCCAACGATGATGAAGATAATAACGGTCGCGACTTTAATTAACGAGAACCAGTACTCCGCCTCGCCAAAACCGCGTACGGAAATGTAGTTCAGCAAGAAAATGACGCAGAGGAATAGCGCGCTCCAGATCCAGCCCGGCGTATCCGGGAACCACCAGCCCATCACCAATTGTGCGGCAACCAGGTCAACAGCGATAGTCACCGCCCAGTTGTACCAGTAGTTCCAGCCCAGCGCGAAACCAAAGCCTTCTTCCACATAGTTCTGACCATATGTCGCAAACGAGCCAGATACCGGCATATAGGCCGCCAGCTCGCCAAGACTGGTCATCAGGAAGTAGACCATCAAACCAATCAGAATATAAGAAAACAGCGCGCCGCCTGGCCCCGCCTGAGAAATTGTCGCACCAGATGCAACGAAAAGACCTGTCCCGATGGAGCCGCCAATGGCAATCATCGTCAGGTGACGCGCCTTTAATTCGCGACGTAGCGCGGGCGCTTCTGTGGTTTTAGTTTTGGAACCCATGTGAAAATGCTATCCATCTAAAAAATGAGGCGCGATTGTAACAGACGAAATACTATCCTTCCGACACAAATGCGCGGTTATAAGAGACCTTCATGACCGGCCACGGATTATAAGTAAAGCAGAGAATAACGTATACGTAAGCGGATACTAAAAATGGCGATGCCGCCCGGGCAGCCCTCCTCTTCACCTTTATTCACAGTAACTCAAAAAACGCTGCAACGCGTTAGAAAGATGTTTCTGCCGATGATGAACACGCCACAACGTGCGCACCAGGCGCGGTAACGGCACCGCGACTTCGCCCAGGGTTCCCGCCTGGAGTTGTTCAGCAATCACCCGGCGCGATAAACAGCTTATCCCCAGTCCGTGACGCACCGCATGTTTGATCGCTTCTGAATTCCCCAACTCCATCGCCATATGAAAGCGCGGCAAATGCGACAACAGCAAATAATCGACAATTTCCCGCGTACCGGAACCGCGCTCGCGTAAAATCCATGGGGATGCCGCAAGCTGTTCCAGCGTCACCGGCCCCTGCGTCAGCGGCGAGGACGGCGCGGCAAAGACCACCAGCTCATCTTCCAGCCACGGCTCAGAGATAATCTCTGTACTGTGACATGGTCCTTCAATCAGGCCGATATCAACCCGAAAATCCAGCACCGCGTTAATCACGTCCTGGCTGTTTCCCACGCTGAGTTCCAGCGGCAAGGCCGGATAATGCTGGCGATAGCGGGCAATCATGGCGGGTAAAATGTAATTGCCGATGGTGCTACTGGCATAAACCCGTATCGCGCCGTTATCTTCACGAAATAGCTGCTCAATTTCTACCGCTTGCTCCAGCAATGCCAGCGCGCGCGGGTATAACAAGCGCCCATGTTCGTTGACCACCAGCCGTTTCCCCACCCGATCAAACAACTGTACGCCGAGCTGACCTTCCAGATCGGTGAGCGCGGCGCTAACGGCGGACTGCGATAATGACAGCATGACCGACGCCTGGGTTGTTGAACCGCTTTTCAGTACTTCAGCAAACACTTCAAGTTGTCGTAGCGTAATATGCATAGTCGTATCCCACCGATAGCGTTTCACTTACCACTTATAAAGATTAATTATAAATATATAATCAATTTTATTTTTAAACCAGATCACCGTAACCTTATTGTCCATATACAGGAGAAGGTTATGACAGAACTCACCTTGCAGAATCATCGTCGTACAATGTGGCATTTTATACCGGGGCTCGCTCTGAGCGCCGTCATTACAGGAGTCGCCCTGTGGGGCGGCGCTATCCCTGCCGTTGCAGGCGCGGGGTTCAGCGCCCTGACCCTGGCTATCCTGCTGGGTATGGTTATCGGGAATACCGTCTATCCACAAATATGGAAACAATGCGACGGCGGCGTGCTGTTTGCAAAACAACATCTGCTGCGTTTAGGGATTATCCTTTACGGCTTCCGCCTTACCTTTTCACAAATCGCCGATGTGGGCATTAGCGGTATTGTGATTGACGTATTAACGCTTTCCAGCACGTTCATGCTGGCCTGCTTCTTAGGCCAAAAAGTCTTTGGTCTGGACAGGCACACCAGTTGGCTGATTGGCGCCGGTAGCAGTATCTGCGGCGCGGCGGCGGTACTGGCGACAGAACCGGTGGTAAAAGCGGAAGCCAGTAAGGTTACTGTAGCCGTCGCGACTGTCGTTATTTTCGGCACCATCGCTATTTTCCTTTACCCGGCAATGTATCCGCTGCTGGCGCACTGGTTCAGCCCGGAAACTTACGGCATCTATATCGGCTCAACCATGCATGAAGTCGCGCAAGTGGTCGCAGCGGGTCACGCCGTTAGCCCGGATGCAGAAAATGCGGCAGTTATCGCTAAGATGCTGCGTGTCATGATGCTGGCGCCGTTCCTGATCATTCTGGCAGCACGCGTTAAACAGCTTTCCCCGGCGACCGGCGCGGAAAAAAGCAAAATTACCATTCCGTGGTTTGCTATTTTCTTCATCGTAGTGGCGATCTTCAACTCTTTCCACCTGCTGCCGAAAGCCGTGGTGGATATGCTGGTGACGCTGGACACGGTACTGCTGGCGATGGCGATGGCGGCGTTGGGTCTGACCACTCACGTTAGCGCATTGAAAAAAGCGGGGGCGAAACCGCTGCTGATGGCGCTGGCATTATTCGCCTGGCTGATTATTGGCGGTGGCGCCATTAACGTCCTAATCCATAGCCTTATCGCATAAATTATTACGTTTCACGCCTGTTAACCCGTTATCATAGCGTTCGTAATGAACCGTTAGCGGGTTTAACAGGAGTCTTTTATGAAATACATCGGAGCGCACGTCAGCGCTGCTGGCGGTCTGGCTAACGCCCCTGCCCGCGCGGCTGAAATTGGCGCAACGGCCTTTGCGCTTTTCACAAAAAACCAGCGTCAGTGGCGTGCCGCCCCCCTTACTCCCCAGGTCATTGATGACTTTAAAATCGCCTGTGAAAAGTATCATTTCTCGGCGGCGCAAATTCTTCCCCACGATAGTTACCTGATTAATCTGGGCCATCCGGTCAGTGAAGCACTGGAAAAATCACGTGATGCCTTTCTCGATGAAATGCAACGCTGTGAACAACTCGGCTTAACCTTGCTTAATTTTCATCCCGGTAGCCATTTGATGCAGATTGCACAGGAGGATTGCCTGGCGCGGATCGCGGAATCCATCAATATTGCCCTCGCGCAGACCGAGGGCGTTACGGCGGTTATCGAAAATACAGCCGGTCAGGGCAGTAATCTGGGGTTTGAGTTTGAACAGTTAGCCGCCATCATCGACGGCGTGGAAGATAAGTCGCGCGTTGGCGTCTGTATCGATACCTGCCATGCCTTTGCCGCCGGATATGATCTGCGTACGCCAGAGGCGTGCGAAAAAACGTTCGCCGGATTCGGGAAAATTGTCGGATTTCAGTATTTGCGCGGAATGCACCTGAACGACGCCAAAAGCGCCTTCGGTAGCCGCGTTGACCGCCATCACAGTCTGGGTGAAGGCAATATCGGCCACGATGCGTTTCGTTGGATTATGCAGGATGCGCGTTTTGACGGTATTCCGCTGATACTGGAGACCATCAATCCTGATATCTGGGCGGAAGAGATTGCGTGGTTAAAAGCCCAGCAAATTGCCGAAGCGGTGGCCTGACGCTCAATGTTCTTCAGGCAATAAAAAAGGCAGAGCGCGCTCTGCCTTTTTTAGCGTGTTTCTCTTACGCCGCTTTTGCCGCGACTTCCGTCTCCGGACGTTTCAGGACGGCATAAGCCAGCCCTGCCACCAGCGTACCGGCCACAATTGCCAGCAGGTATCCCAATACCGGCGTAATTGCGCCTGGGATAAGCAGAACAAACAGACCGCCATGCGGCGCCATCAATTTTGCGCCTACCGCCATAGAAATAGCCCCGGTCAACGCGCCGCCAACGATACAGCACGGCAGTACACGCATCGGGTCGCGCGCCGCAAACGGAATAGCACCTTCAGTGATAAAGCACAGCCCCAGCACCAACGCCGCTTTACCGCCTTCCTGCTGCGCTTTGTCAAACTTACGACGCGCCACCATCGTCGCCAGACCCAGCGCTAACGGCGGTACCATACCTGCGGCCATGATCGCCGCCATCGGCGCGTAAGTTTGCGTACTCAGCAGACCAACGCCAAACGCATACGCCGCTTTGTTCACCGGGCCGCCCATGTCGGTACACATCATCCCGCCGAGAATCGCGCCCAACAGCACCGCGTTTGCCGTCCCCATGGTTTGCAGCCAGTGGGTGAGCCCTTCCAGAATCCCGGCAACCGGTTTACCGATCAGGTAAATCATCGCCAGCCCCACCACCAGACTGGAAATTAACGGGATGATCAGGATTGGCTTCAGCGCTTCCATACTTTGCGGAAGTTTCAGTTTGGTACTGATAAGCTTCGCCATATACCCGGCAAGGAAGCCAGCAATGATCCCGCCGATAAAACCGGAACCGGTGCTAACCGCCAGCATACCGCCAATCAGACCTGGCGTAAGGCCTGGGCGATCCGCGATGGAGAAAGCGATATAGCCCGCCAGTACCGGCACCATCAGCGCAAACGCCGAACCGCCGCCAATCTGCATCAGCGCCGCCGCCAACGTGTCCGGCACCTTAAAGGCTTCAATACCAAAGGCGAAGGAAAGCGCAATACACAGTCCCCCGGCAACCACCATAGGCAGCATGTAAGAAACGCCCGTCAACAGATGCCGGTATGCGCCAGCGCTCTCTTTCTTCCCTTCGGTCGCCGCTTGCGATGCCTTACCCGCCGGTTGATACGGCGTCGCTTCCGCTACGGCTTTATCCAGCTCCTGCGCCGTCTTTTTCAGCGCCAGGCCGGTCGACGTGCGGTACATCGGGAGACCGGCAAACTTCGCCAGATCCACTTCGATATCCGCCGCCACAATCACTAAATCCGCTTCCGCCACCTCTTCCGGGGTGATGGCATTGCCGGCCCCCACGGAGCCGCGCGTTTCGACTTTTACCCACCAGCCGCGTTTTTTCGCTTCTGTTTCAATGGCTTCAGCCGCCATAAAAGTATGAGCGACGCCGGTCGGGCAGGCCGTTACCGCGACCACGCGTTTCGGACCGCCGCTCGCCGCAGGAGCAGCCGCAGCGCTGTAAGGGGTCGCATGGCTTTTGGCTTCACTCAGAAACAGTTCCGGATGCGCGACGGCGCGACCAATATCCCCCAGCCAAACCTTTTTGCCGTTCAGAGCATTGTCGTTCGGCAGAGATTCGCCCAGCACGATCGCCAGTTCAGCATCATTCGGATTGTCGATAATTTCCAGATTTGCTTTATGCGCCGCCGCTCCAAGCAGGGTTTTCGCCATGTAAGCGCGAGCCTGGCCGAGATTAGCGTCAATTATCAGCAGCGTTTTCATTATGCCTCTCCTGCTGTCAGTTAAACGGTTGTAAGTCGACACGCGCCATCATTGCGGCCAACTGAGGACGATCGGTAATACCCACATTGCTCTGGCTGACCGCCAGCGCGGCAACCGCCGTCGCCAGACGCAGCGTATGTTCGCTGGACTCGCGCATCAGCAGGCCGTAAATCAATCCGCCAACCATGGAATCGCCTGCGCCGACGGTACTTACCACGTCAACTGCCGGTGGTTTAGCGATCCATTCTCCTGAGGCGTTAACCCACAGCGCGCCTTCCGCCCCCAGCGAAATCACCACATGGGCGATACCCTGTTCGCGTAACGCGTGCGCCGCATCAATCACATCTTTCATTTCCGGGAGCTTACGACCCGCCCAAATTTCCAGTTCGCGGCGATTCGGTTTCACCAGCCACGGCGCAGCTTTAAGACCGGCGACTAACGCTTCACGGCTACTATCAAAGATAATGCATGGACACTGGCTGCGCAGACGCGTCATCCAGTCGGTGAACGCTTCCGGACTCACGCCAGCCGGTAAGCTACCGCTGACGCAGACCATATCGAACTGACCCAGCCAGCTCAGGGAGTCGTTAACAAAGCGTTCCCAGTCTGCGGGGGTCACGTCAAAGCCGGAAAAGTTGAAGTCGGTCACTTCGCCATCTTTTTCCGTCAGCTTCACGTTGATGCGGGTCCGGCCCTGAACCACCTGAAAGCGGTTAGCGATGCCCAGTTCGCTGAACAATTGCTGAAAACCGTCCTGGTTATCTTTACCGAGAAAACCGCCGACGGTGACGTCGATGCCTAAGTCTTTCAGCACCTTGGCAACGTTAATGCCTTTGCCCGCCGCGTGCAGACCCGTGGTTTTCACCAGGTTCACTTCGCCGCGTTCGATTTCAGGGCAAAACCCAACCAGATCGTAAGCCGGATTAAGGGTAATGGTGGCAACACGCCTGCTCATTATGCGCCCTCCCCGAGACCGGCGGCGATCGCATCGCCAATCGCTTTCAGCGCCTGTTCAGCATCTTCACCCTGCGCGGTAAAGCGCAGACGATGGCCTTTCTTCACGCCTAATGCCACCACTTTCATCAGACTACGTCCGTTTGCCGGTTTGCCGGTTCCATCAAGGTTTGTCACGGTAATTTCACTGTTAAATTGTTTAATCGTATTCACCAGCATGGTGCCCGGACGGGCATGGAGACCATGCTCATTACGCACTACAAATTCCGCGCTCAGTACGTCATCCGTCAGCGCATCATCACTGGTCAGCAACGCCAGCAGCGTCGCGGCGTCGGCGCTCAGCAGACGATCGGCTTTATTGTTCAGCAACAGGTCGCCGAGGCGTTTTAGCACGGCAATCGGCTGCTCGTCGTTCATCGCGACAGTGACTAATAAGGCTGCTTTTTCACCCTCTACGTCAAACGCCTGAGTCGCACGGCTTACCGCAACAGCGCTGCGCAAATTGCCTTCCGCGCTGTCGTTCAGCCAGATACCTTGTCCCAGATTCATCGGACTGTCGTTAATCGTTTTTGCGACGAATGCCGCATCAACCGCTCCCGCCTCTTTCAGACGCGCCGCATTTAGCGCCTGCAATGTGACCAGCGAGCTGGCGATGACATCCAGCGTCATCGTCTCGTTATCAAGTTTTAATTGTTCACTTTGCTTCTCGCCCATCAGCAATGCGCGCAGCTCTTCCGCCGTTGTCGCGGATTTCAGCTGTTCAGCCACGGAGTCATCGCTCAGCACATGCGTCAACTGACGCAGCAGGCCGAGGTGTTCGTCCGAACTGGCGGCAATACCAATCGCCACATAGGCGACCTGGCCTTCTCCCCAGGTAACGCCCTGCGGGAATTGAAAGACCTGGACGCCGGTTTTCAGCACCTGATCGCGCGTGTCTGTTGTGCCATGGGGAATCGCAATACCATTGCCAAGAAAGGTCGAGGTTTGCTGTTCGCGCGCCAGCATACCGTCAACATAGCCGCCCGCCACATTCCCCGCCTGCGCTAACGCGGCGGCGATTTGCCGAATGGCCTCTTCTTTATTTCCGGCCTGCTCGCCCGGATGAATGTCCTGAACCGATAACTGGAACATGTGTCTCCTCTCCTGCTGAATTGAAACGATTCAGCCACTATGAGAAAAAAAGCGCCAATCTGAGTTATCAAAAAAACCAGATCGCGCTGAAACGTTTCAAGAAGTCTGGATCTTTCTGCTTCAGCACGCAAGAAAAGTTACCGGTTTTGTAGCAATTTTTTGAGGTGAAGCACATTTTTTCTCCAACAGACCCTCAATAGCTGACGCATAAAAGGCTTCAGCTTTTTTCTTTCAGCTTGCGTCAGCACACCCTGGTAACAAATTGGAATGCTATTTTGATTTTTCGTGTCGATTTTGATTCAGACGCCTGTTTATTTTCTGACGGGCAGCGTAAACTCCGCCTCTCTTCACACCACTGATATAGAAACATGCACAACAGTCCCGCCGCCGCTGCGCCTAAATCATTTGACCTGACGTCTACCGCCTTTTTGATCGTCGCTTTTCTCACCGGTATTGCCGGTGCGTTACAGACGCCGACGCTCAGTATTTTTCTGACGGATGAGGTTCACGCCCGTCCCGGCATGGTGGGATTCTTTTTTACCGGCAGCGCGGTTATCGGCATTATCGTGAGCCAGTTTCTGGCGGGTCGCTCAGATAAAAAAGGCGATCGCAAAAAACTGATCGTTTTCTGTTGCGTGCTGGGCATGTTGGCCTGCGTGTTGTTTGCCTGGAACCGCAACTACTTTATTTTGCTGTTCATCGGCGTCTTTCTCAGTAGCTTCGGCTCTACCGCCAACCCGCAGATGTTTGCGCTGGCCCGTGAACATGCCGATCGTACAGGTCGTGAAGCGGTGATGTTCAGCTCAATCCTCCGCGCCCAGGTCTCATTGGCCTGGGTCATTGGGCCGCCGCTGGCCTATGCGCTGGCGATGGGTTTTAGCTTTACGGTGATGTATTTGAGCGCGGCGGTAGCTTTTATCGTCTGCGGCGTCATGGTGTGGTTCTTTTTACCGTCAATGCGCAAAGATGCGCCGCTGGCAACCGGCACGCTGGAAGCACCGCGTCGTAATCGCCGCGATACGCTGTTGCTGTTTGTCATCTGTACGTTAATGTGGGGAACTAACAGCCTGTATATCATTAATATGCCGCTGTTTATCATCAATGAGCTGCATCTTCCGGAAAAACTTGCAGGCGTGATGATGGGCACCGCCGCCGGGCTGGAGATTCCCACAATGCTGATTGCAGGTTACTTCGCCAAACGGTTGGGAAAACGCCTGTTAATGTGCATCGCCGTTGTCGCCGGACTGTGCTTTTATGCGGGTATGTTGCTGGCGCACGCACCGGCGACGTTGCTCGGCTTGCAGTTGCTGAACGCGATTTACATCGGCATTCTTGGCGGGATTGGCATGCTCTATTTTCAGGATCTGATGCCAGGCCAGGCGGGTTCAGCCACCACGCTGTATACCAATACCATTCGCGTCGGCTGGATCATTGCCGGTTCGCTGGCGGGAATCGCTGCAGAAATCTGGAATTATCATGCGGTCTTCTGGTTTGCGTTAGTTATGATTGTCGCCACCATGTTCTGCCTGGCGCGTATTAAAGATGTTTAACTTGCAAGCCTGATACTTTTACTCTTCGACACATTTCAGCGCAGAGTTTATCTCTGCGCAATGTTCATGCGCGGTCATTCATTGTCTTTTTCTCAATAAGATATTCTGTAAGCGCCCTCTTACATAAAAGACCGGTTATTGAGAAAATTACGCCCATCAGCCCGCAAAGGACCAACACCAGCCGCATCTTATATTTTGGTGTTACAGCAACATCTATCACTTCAATGTTAGCATTATTTTTAACCGCCTCCGACAACAATGATAGCTTTGCATATGTTTCCGTTTTTAACATATTTTTATGCACGCCATAACGTTTAATGTCACCATCATCGATATACCATGCTGCCATTTTATCGACACTATTTTTCAGGGTGGAAATAATATTATTGACGCTTTCTTCCCCCCCCTGCGCCTTAAAAAGGACAAGCTGATTTTTCGCGTCAAAACTTATTTTATTTTTATAGTCCGCAGGCAAGAAACGGCTAAGCTGGTTAAGGATAACCGTTGTTTTACATTGAATATCATTAGTATAGCCACATAACGCATAGGTAGCAGGCGTATCCAGATTAGGTTTGATTGTCATACTCACAACCTTTGTATCATGCTGCACGCTCACAAAAACATAGCCAATGGCAACAAAAATAAAGGTAGCGATCATGATACTTAGCCATTTTCTTATAAGGAATAAGGAAACGTCGACTAAATCAATTTCACTATTTTCTCCCCGCATTTCACATCCCTTTTAAAACGCTAATAGTCAACCCGAATACTGAAATAACAAAAAGCAACACCAGCGTAAAAATAAACGCCCTGGCTGCGAACGTATATTTCTTCATAAGATAAAACCCACACATAAGAATTCGAGTATTTTAAAGGAAAATAACAACACATTCACACTGGTTATATCGATCGGTAAATACATCAATGATAGATATAAACTATCAAATTCATGATATCGATCGTTATAAATAATTAAAATCGATCAAAATTCCTCTTTTTAATAGATAAAAGCTATCATATAAATAAAATTGATCGTTTTTGTTTTATGTGACGGTTTGTTCGGTACACATTCAGGCACCAACGGGGTTGGGCGGCGGCATCTACCGCTTCAGAAGCCACGAAATAAGGTAATCATGTATTACGCTATTTAATGGTAAAAGGAGGTAATTTGAGGCGCAGCTTTTGCAGACTATTTCGGGATATAACATAAGCCCCTACGCATTTATCAAAAGCGGCTTAGCTCATGGTAAAGTTTTCTGTTCGAGTTCCAGCAAATAAATAATGGCCTCTTCCCGGGTCGTTAAACACATGTCCCCTGTCGGTTGCAAACCAGAGCACACTTTTGGGCGTAAAGGCGAGCCAAAGATAAGGCACAAGTTATCTTCCGAAAGCTGCGCGCATCTGGTATTCATCGGCTTGCCATTCGGCATTCCGGGTATCGGCGACGAAATTGAAGGCGCAATACAGCAAGCGCCACAACCGCTACGACAGTCCATGCTCAGCCCCTCTATTTATAACCAAATGAAAGATAACAGAATTTGTCCAAAGAAAAATCCAGATTTAAAATGTGGACGTCATCATGATCAGGCCTGCCCTCAGACATTCCGAAGACAAGGCTGGAAACAGAAGGGACAACACAGCACACTTCCCCCCTCCAGGCGACATGCCATCGCCTATTCTCGTTGAACGCGGGGCGGAAAGCGGGCGAACAGTATCACCTTTTTTGCACCAGCAAAAGTGACAATTCCACTTGCCTGGACGGCCCGCCGCGAGTAGTTTTACGCGATATTTTAGATAATCTCTACAACAGGATCTCCTCGATGCCAAGAGCGAACGAAATCAAAAAAGGTATGGTACTGAACTACAACGGCAAATTGCTGATTGTGAAAGATATCGACATTCAGTCGCCTACCGCCCGTGGCGCCGCCACACTGTATAAAATGCGTTTTTCTGATGTCCGCACCGGTCTGAAAGTGGAAGAACGTTTCAAAGGCGACGATATCGTTGATACCGTCACCCTGAGCCGTCGCGGCGTTGACTTTTCTTATGTCGATGGCAACGAATATGTGTTCATGGATAAAGAAGACTATACGCCGTATACCTTCACCAAAGATCAGATTGAAGAAGAGTTGCTGTTTATGCCTGAAGGCGGAATGCCGGATATGCAGGTTCTGACCTGGGACGGCCAACTGCTGGCGCTAGAGCTTCCGCAGACCGTGGATCTGGAAATCGTCGAAACCGCGCCGGGTATTAAAGGAGCGTCCGCCAGCGCACGTAACAAACCCGCGACATTAAGCACCGGTCTGGTGATTCAGGTTCCCGAATACCTGAGCGCAGGTGAGAAAATCCGCATTCATATCGAAGAGCGCCGTTATATGGGGCGCGCGGATTAAGTTTCGCATTTTTCGGCTGCGTCCTGGGGCGCAGCCTGACCCTTTTCTTTATTGACTGTTCTGCGCCAGGAAAGAGAAACGTTAAAAATTTAACATTTTCTGCTCTTAAGATGGCAGAAGCACGACTTCGTCAACTCAGCGCTTCTCTTTTTCACGTTTATTCGCCAGGATTATTAAAGTTGTTATGTTGTATCAATATTCTGGAGCTGACGTGACCAAAACCAATCTTATTACTGGATTTCTCGGTAGCGGAAAAACCACCTCTATCCTTCATTTATTAGCCCATAAAGATCCGGCTGAAAAGTGGGCCGTCCTGGTCAATGAATTTGGCGAAGTGGGTATTGACGGCGCGCTGCTTGCCGACAGCGGCGCACTGCTAAAAGAGATCCCCGGCGGCTGCATGTGCTGCGTCAACGGATTGCCTATGCAGGTGGGGCTCAACACGCTGCTACGCCAGGGCAAACCTGACCGGTTGCTGATTGAACCAACCGGACTGGGGCACCCAAAACAGATTCTGGATTTATTAACTGCGCCGGTTTATGAGCCGTGGATTGATTTACGCGCTACGCTCTGCATCCTTGACCCTCGCCTGCTACTGGACCAACAGAGCGTCGCCAATGAAAATTTCCGCGATCAGCTCGCCTCAGCCGATATTATCATCGCCAATAAAACCGATCGCGCCACGGCGCAGAGCGATGCCGCCCTGCAACAGTGGTGGCGACAGTACGGCGGCGATCGCCAACTGATTCATGCCGAACATGGACAGATAGACGGTAAGCTTCTGGATTTACCGCGACAAAATCTGGCGGAACTGCCAGCCAGCACCGCGCATTCTCACACTCATGCCAGTAAAAAAGGACTCGCCGCGCTAAATCTGCCCGCACAGCAGCGCTGGCGACGCAGCCTCAATAGCGGACAAGGTCATCAGGCCTGCGGCTGGATTTTCGATGCCGATACCGTGTTTGACACCATTGGCCTCCTCGAATGGGCTCGTCTGGCGCCGGTGGGTCGGGTGAAAGGCGTTATGCGCATACAAGAGGGGCTGGTACGCATCAATCGCCAGGGCGATGACCTGCACATCGAAACACAGAGTGTCGCGCCGCCGGATAGCCGGGTTGAACTTATCTCAAGCACAGAAACCGACTGGAATACGTTACAGACGGCCTTGTTGAAGCTTCGTTTAGCGACGCACGCGTAAGGTTGCCACCGTTTAAAAACTATGGCGAAATGACGATGAAAACCCGCTATTCCTTGATAATTCTGCTTAATGCCGCCGGTCTGGCGCTGTTTTTGTCATGGTATCTCCCCGTCAATCACGGTTTCTGGTTCACCATTGATTCCGGCATATTCCACTTCTTTAACCAGAAACTGGTGGAAAGCCACGCGTTCCTCTGGTGGGTCGCTATTACCAATAATCGGGCGTTTGATGGGTGTTCGCTGCTGGCGATGGGCGGACTGATGCTCAGTTTCTGGCTAAAAGAAGACGCGTCGGGTCGGCGGCGCATTGTGATAATCGGATTGGTCATGCTGCTAACAGCGGTGGTGCTTAACCAACTCGGTCAGGCGCTGATCCCCGTCAAGCGCGCCAGCCCAACGCTCTCTTTTGAGCATATTTATCGCGTCAGCGAGTTGCTGCACATCCCGACAAAAGACGCGTCAAAAGACAGTTTCCCAGGCGATCACGGTATGATGCTGCTGATATTTTCCGCCTTTATGCTGCGTTATTTCGGCAAAACGGCGGGGATTATCGCCCTTATTATATTTGTGGTTTTCGCGTTTCCGCGCGTTATGATTGGCGCTCACTGGTTCACCGATATTGTGGTCGGGTCGCTCACGGTTATTTTGATTGGCCTCCCCTGGTGGCTGATGACCCCGCTCAGCGACCGGGCGATAGCGCTTTTTGAGAATTATCTCCCGGGCGGAAATAAACAAATTTTAAACAAATAACCCATGTAATTAACATTACCTTCAGCGATAGTTTTACATCGTTGAAGGTAATTTATGATGATATTCCCCCAGCCCATCATTTTTCGGTCATATTATTCCTCTGCAAAATGAACAGGTTGCACGATTTTTAAACGATTTGCGCTTAATTTGACCCGTGCTGATAGTTCACTTTTCGTATCATAAATTCTTATAAAAAATCACGCGAAATCGCTCGCAATGACAGCAACAATCGGGTAATCTCAAACTCGTTTTGCCTCGCCAGATAATTATTCTCATTGCGAATAAATTTGTGCGTTCCGCCACAGATTTGTGCACAAAGAATTGTCTCAAGCTGTGCAGGTAATTAGTCTCATCACGTTTGGCATTTTTATAACGATATTTATCGTTAAGGACTTCAAGGGAAAACAAACAACATGGTCAAATCTCAACCGATTTTGAGATATATTTTGCGCGGGATTCCTGCGATTGCAGTTGCGGTTCTGCTTTCTGCTTGTAGCACAACCACCAATACCGCAAAGAATATGCATTCTGAGACGCATGCTGTGGGCAATAGCGATAGCTCTTCACTGCAAGCCTCTCAGGATGAATTTGAAAATATGGTGCGTAACCTCGACGTTAAGTCGCGGATTATGGATCAGTATGCTGACTGGAAAGGCGTGCGTTACCGCCTGGGCGGCAGCACCAAGAAAGGCGTCGACTGTTCCAGCTTTGTACAGCGCACCTTCCGTGAACAGTTTGGTTTAGAGCTTCCGCGTTCAACCTATGAACAGCAGGAAATGGGCAAAGCGGTTTCACGCAATAACCTGCGTACGGGCGATCTGGTTCTGTTCCGCGCCGGTTCCACTGGTCGTCATGTCGGTATTTATATCGGCAATAACCAGTTTGTCCATGCGTCTACCAGTAGCGGCGTCATTATCTCCAGTATGAACGAACCGTACTGGAAAAAACGCTACAATGAAGCACGTCGAGTTCTGAGCCGCAGTTAATCTTCATCAGGCAGCACCTCCCTTGGCTTACCTGATGAGACGACATAAAAAGCACTGCTTCGGCAGTGCTTTTGCTTATTATCCCTTCTGAACCCGTTTTGCCGAATAGCGACGTGTGGCCTCTTATCCAGCCTACCACACACGAACGTAGGCCTGATAAACATAGTGCCATCAGGCATTCAGGTCGTTTCCCCCAACGCCTACTGCGACAATACGCTTTCCTGCGCATCACAGAAAAGCATGACTATCCGGGGTAATCCAGGCTATAGTCTTATAAATCAACCAGATTAACCGGCATCCGCCTTTTCAGGTCACACCAGGAATTATGCTTACACGCGACTCCTCTTCCGGTCGGAAAATCCTGCTTACCTGTATCATTACGGGGATGGCAGCAGCATTACTTATTGGTAGCCTGCAATTTTTCCTGTCGTGGCATAAACGGGATGTTAAATACAATACGCTCCTTTCTGATGTACAACATTACCTGGCCAGCTATTTCGCCGACCTGAAAGCCACCACCGATATTCTTCAGCCGTTGACGATCAACACCTGTCAGCAGGTTGGCGCAGAACTTACCTCAAGAGCCGCTTTTAGCCTTAATGTCCGCGCCTTCTTATTGATTAAAGATAAAAAAGTGTTTTGCTCTTCCGCCACTGGCGCCATGAATATGCCGCTTCAGCAACTGGTACCGGATATAGATATCCGCAAAGACGTTGCTATGGCGATTCTGCCCGGCACGCCAATGATGCCCAACAAACCGACAATGGTGATTTGGTATCGGAACCCATTATTAAATGACAGCGGCGTATTCACATCGCTGAATATTAACCTGACGCCCTACTTACTCTATACCACGCGCCAGGACGATTTTAACGGCATCGCGCTGATTGTCGGCAATACCGCGCTGTCGACTTTTTCTTCGCGTCTGCTGACCGTCGCGGAGCTGCCGGGTTCGCCATCACGACAGACAACTATCAACGGCCTGCCGCTTAAAATACAGCTTTATGCCGATAGCTGGACCTACAATGACTTATGGTATGCGTTGATGCTGGGCTGCATTAGCGGCATCGTAGCGGGGTTTATCTGTTACTTTATCTATGCCCTCAGGACGCGACCGGGCAAAGAGATTTTAACGGCGATCAAACACGAGCAGTTTTATGTGGTTTATCAGCCCGTCGTCGATACTCGTACGCTGAACGTCACCGGGCTTGAAGTCTTACTGCGCTGGCGTCACCCTACGGCAGGAGAGATTCCGCCGGATGCCTTTATCCACTATGCCGAAGCGCAGCAACTTATCGTACCGTTAACGCAGCATCTGTTCGAGCTGATCGCCCGCGACGCGCCCACGCTACAGAAGGTGATGCCCGTCGGTGCCAAATTTGGCATTAACATCGCGCCGGAACATCTGCACAGCGACAGTTTTAAAGAGGATATGCACCGGCTCAGGGACGCCCTGCCCGCGCACCATTTTCATATCGTGCTGGAAATCACTGAACGCGATATGCTCCAGCAGTATGAAGCGGCCAAACTGTTCGAATGGCTGCATTCCGCCGGGTTTGAAATCGCTATAGATGATTTCGGTACAGGCCATAGCGCCCTGATTTATCTGGAGCGATTTACTTTAGATTATCTGAAAATCGATCGCGGCTTTATCCAGGCGATCGGCACGGAAACCGTCACGTCTCCGGTTCTGGATACCGTGCTGACGCTTTCCAGACGCCTGAATATGCTGACGGTGGCCGAGGGCGTTGAAACGCCGGAGCAGGCCCGTTGGCTACGCGATCATGGGGTTAATTACTTGCAGGGGTACTGGATTAGCCGTCCTTTACCCCTAAAAGATTTCGTGCTGTGGATGTCGGCGCCTTCCGTGCCTGAATGGTAGTCCCCTTACGGTTTTAACGGATTCACATCAGACGCAACGTCACTTATTATTCAGCGAAACGCCTGCCGGTTTGCAGCGGGCAATACGATAAGGAAACCGCCTTCAGATGATTGCGCGCGTAATGCTTCTGCTTGTCGCACTGGTTAGCGCTGGCGCCCAGGCCCAGGAAATCAAAGAAAGCTACGCTTTCGCCGTACTCGGCGAACCTAAGTATGCTTTTAACTTTGATCACTTTGATTATGTGAATCCTGCTGCGCCGAAAGGCGGTCAGATGACGCTTTCCGCCATTGGTACGTTCGATAATTTCAATCGCTATTCGCTGCGCGGCAATCCCGGCGTACGTACCGAAGCCCTTTACGATACGCTTTTTACCACCTCGGATGATGAACCCGGAAGCTATTATCCGCTGATTGCCGACCATGCCCGCTATGCCGCCGACTATTCCTGGGTGGAAATCTCGATTAATCCCCGTGCTCGTTTTCACGATGGCACGCCCATTACCGCCCGCGATGTGGCCTTTACCTTTCATAAGTTTATGACCGAAGGCGTACCGCAGTTCCGTCTGGTCTATAAAGGTACTACCGTGAAGGCGATTGCGCCTTTAACCGTGCGAATTGAGCTGGCGAAGCCTGGTAAAGAAGACATGCTTAGTCTGTTTTCACTACCGATCATGCCCGAAAAATTCTGGAAAAATCACAAACTCAGCGATCCGCTTTCAACGCCGCCCTTAGCCAGCGGGCCATACCGGATTACTCAGTGGAAAATGGGCCAGTACATTGTCTATTCACGCGTCAAAAACTACTGGGCGGCTAATCTGCCGGTCAATCGTGGACGTTTTAACCTCGACACTATCCGCTACGATTACTACCTTGATGACAATGTCGCTTTCGAGGCGTTTAAAGCGGGCGCATTTGATCTACGGCTGGAAAACGACGCTAAAAACTGGGCAACGCGCTACATCGGTAAAAATTTCGATAATCATTACATCATTAAAGAAGAGCAGAAAAACGAGTCGGCGCAGGACACACGCTGGCTGGCCTTTAATATTCAGCGCCCGGTATTTAAAGACCGGCGGGTACGTGAAGCTGTCACCCTGGCTTTCGATTTTGAGTGGATGAATAAAGCGCTGTTCTATAATGCCTGGAGCCGAA
Organism: Salmonella sp. 2018103; assembly: GCF_026247685.1. Lineage (NCBI taxonomy): Bacteria > Pseudomonadati > Pseudomonadota > Gammaproteobacteria > Enterobacterales > Enterobacteriaceae > Salmonella > Salmonella sp. 2018103. The sequence goes on along the minus strand of NZ_CP111029.1, from coordinate 1,618,680 downwards.
CCAACAGTTACTTCCAGAATACCGAGTACGCCGCCAGAAATTATCCTGACGCCGATGAGCTGGTATTACTCGCGCCGATGAAAAAAGATCTTCCTCCTGAAGTCTTCACTCAGATCTATCAGCCGCCGGTCTCTAACGGCGACGGCTACGATCGCGAAAATCTTCTTAAAGCTGACGCCTTGTTGACGCAGGCCGGATGGGTGATCAACGGACAGCAACGGGTCAATAGCGTCACCGGTAAGCCTCTGACGTTTGAACTTCTCCTTCCTGCCAGCAGTAATAGCCAGTGGGTTCTGCCCTTCCAGCATAATCTTCAGCGTCTGGGCATTACGATGACTATCCGTCAGGTTGATAATTCTCAACTCACCAACCGGATGCGTAGCCGCGACTATGACATGATGCCGAGGCTATGGCGGGCGATGCCCTGGCCCAGCTCCGATCTACAAATCTCATGGGCGTCGGAATACATTGACTCCAGTTATAACGCTCCCGGCGTACAAAGCCCGGTGGTGGATAAACTGATCGCGCAAATTATCGCAGCGCAGGGTGATAAAGCGAAACTGGTGCCGCTGGGACGGGCGCTGGATCGCGTGCTGACCTGGAACTATTACATGCTGCCGATGTGGTATATGGCGCAAGACAGGCTCGCCTGGTGGGATAAATTCTCCCATCCGGCGATTCGCCCGGTATATACCATCGGGTTAGATACCTGGTGGTATGATGTCAACAAAGCCGCCAAACTACCGGCAGCCAGGAGGTAGTAAGAATCAATGGGCGCCTATCTTATCCGCCGTCTGTTACTGGTGATCCCCACGCTATGGGCCATTATTACCATTAACTTTTTTATCGTGCAGATCGCTCCCGGCGGCCCTGTCGATCAAGCGATTGCCGCGATTGAATTTGGTCAGGGCGGCGCGTTGCCCGGCGCCAGCGGCGAAGGCGTTCGCGCCAGTCATGCGCAAACCGGCGTCGGCAATATCAGCGACAGCCATTATCGCGGCGGCCGGGGACTCGATCCGGAGGTGATCGCGGAGATCACCCATCGCTACGGCTTCGACAAACCGCTGCATGAGCGTTATTTCAAGATGCTACGGGACTATCTCTCTTTTGACTTCGGCGACAGTCTGTTTCGCAGCGCATCCGTACTGACGCTAATCAAAGACAGCCTTCCCGTCTCCATTACCCTGGGATTATGGAGCACGCTGATTATTTATCTGGTGTCTATCCCGCTGGGGATTCGCAAAGCCGTCCATAACGGCAGTCGCTTTGATGTGTGGAGCAGCGCGTTTATCATTATTGGTTATGCGATCCCCGCCTTTCTGTTCGCTATTTTATTAATCGTCTTTTTTGCCGGCGGCAGCTACTACGATATTTTTCCGCTACGTGGCCTGGTCTCCGCCAACTTTGACACATTACCGTGGTACCAAAAAATCACCGATTATTTGTGGCATATTACGCTGCCTGTGTTGGCGACCGTCATCGGCGGTTTTGCCGCCCTGACGATGCTGACGAAAAATTCGTTTCTCGACGAGGTGCGTAAACAGTATGTCGTTACCGCTCGCGCTAAAGGCGTGAGTGAAAAAAACATTCTCTGGAAACATGTTTTTCGTAACGCCATGCTGCTGGTGATCGCCGGGTTTCCCGCCACTTTTATCAGTATGTTTTTCACCGGCTCGCTGCTAATTGAAGTCATGTTCTCACTCAACGGCCTGGGGCTGCTGGGTTATGAAGCAACTGTTTCGCGCGACTATCCGGTGATGTTCGGCACGCTTTATATCTTTACCCTGATTGGCTTATTACTGAATATCCTGAGCGATATCAGCTATACGCTGGTCGATCCACGCATTGATTTTGAGGGACGATAATGCCGCGATTAAGCCCGGTCAATCAGGCCCGCTGGGCGCGTTTCCGCCATAATCGCCGGGGCTATTGGTCACTATGGATTTTCCTGATCGTGTTCAGCCTGAGCTTATGCGCGGAACTGATTGCTAACGATAAGCCATTGCTGGTGCGCTATGAAGGCCAGTGGTATTTTCCGTTGGTAAAAAATTACAGCGAGCGCGATTTCGGCGGCCCGCTGGCGACAACGGCAGATTATCAGGACCCCTGGCTACAACGGCAGCTTGAGAATCGGGGCTGGGTGTTGTGGGCCCCCGTACGCTTTGGCGCCAATACCATTAATTTTGCCACCACGCAGCCTTTCCCCTCCCCGCCTTCGGCGAAAAACTGGCTGGGCACCGATGCGAATGGCGGCGACGTTTTCGCCCGCATCCTGTACGGCACCCGCATTTCTATTTTATTCGGCCTGATGTTAACGATTTGCTCCAGCGTCATGGGCGTACTGGCGGGCGCGCTACAGGGCTATTATGGCGGCAAAGTCGATTTATGGGGGCAACGTCTCATCGAAGTCTGGTCGGGGATGCCGACCCTGTTTCTGATTATTTTACTTTCCAGCGTAGTGCAGCCTAACTTCTGGTGGCTGCTGGCCATAACCGTACTGTTTGGCTGGATGAGTCTGGTGGGCGTGGTGCGCGCCGAGTTTTTACGGACCCGCAATTTTGACTATATCCGCGCCGCGCAGGCGCTTGGCGTCAGCGATCGTGACATTATCCTGCGCCATATGTTGCCTAATGCGATGGTCGCTACCCTGACATTTTTACCGTTCATTTTATGTAGCTCCATCACCACCCTGACGTCGCTGGATTTTCTGGGATTTGGTCTACCGCTTGGCTCCCCTTCTCTCGGCGAACTTCTTTTACAGGGGAAAAACAACTTACAGGCTCCCTGGCTGGGGATCGCCGCCTTTCTGTCTGTCGCCATTCTGCTATCGCTGCTGATTTTTATCGGCGAAGCGGTACGCGACGCCTTTGATCCTGCTAAGGCGGTATAAGATGACATCTCCATTGCTTGCGATTGAAAATTTATCGGTAGGTTTCCGTCAGCAACAGCACGTGCGCCCTGTCGTTAACGCCATTTCGTTACAGGTGAACGCCGGGGAAACGCTGGCGCTGGTCGGCGAGTCCGGGTCAGGAAAAAGCGTGACGGCGCTTTCCATTCTGCGTCTTTTGCCTACCCCTCCCGCCGTCTACCTCTCCGGCGATATTCGCTTTCACGGCGAATCATTGCTTCATGCCAGCGAGCAGACGCTACGCGGCGTACGCGGCAATAAAATCGCCATGATTTTTCAGGAACCGATGGTTTCACTTAACCCGCTGCATACGCTGGAAAAACAGCTCTATGAAGTGCTGTCGCTCCATCGGGGAATGCGTCGGGAGGCGGCAAGGGCGGAGATGATCGGTTGTCTGGATCGGGTCGGTATCCGCCAGGCGAGCCAGCGTCTGCGCGATTATCCGCATCAGCTTTCCGGCGGCGAACGCCAGCGCGTCATGATAGCCATGGCGCTGTTAACACGGCCGGAATTACTGATCGCCGATGAGCCGACCACCGCCCTCGACGTCTCCGTACAGGCGCAGATTTTATCTCTACTGCGGGAACTCCAGCGCGAGCTCAATATGGGATTGCTGTTTATCACCCATAACCTCAGCATTGTAAAAAAACTGGCGGATTCGGTGGCGGTAATGCAACACGGCAAGTGCGTAGAGAACCAACGCGCCGACACGCTGCTCTCCGCGCCGACCCATCCGTACACGCAAAAACTACTCAACAGCGAACCCACAGGCGATCCGGTTCCGCTCCCCGCCGGGCAGACGCCGTTGCTGGAGGTGGACAGGCTGCGCGTCGCCTTCCCGATCCGCAAAGGCATTCTGAAGCGCGTCGTGGATCATAATGTGGTGGTTAACAATATCAGTTTCACCCTGCATCCAGGCGAAACGCTGGGTCTGGTCGGCGAGTCAGGATCGGGAAAAAGTACCACCGGTCTGGCGCTGTTACGGCTTATCCGCTCCGAAGGCCGCATCGTGTTTGACGGTCAATCGCTGGATACGTTAAACCGCCGCCAGCTTTTACCTGTTCGCCACCGTATCCAGGTCGTATTCCAGGACCCGAACTCATCGCTAAACCCGCGTTTAAACGTCTTGCAAATTATCGAAGAAGGCCTGCGCGTCCACCAGCCTACGCTTTCAGGCGCGCAGCGCGAACAGCAGGTGAAAGCGGTCATGATGGAAGTCGGCCTGGACCCGGAAACGCGGCATCGTTACCCCGCTGAGTTTTCCGGCGGCCAGCGTCAACGTATCGCCGTCGCCAGGGCACTGATTTTAAAACCTTCGCTTATTATTCTGGATGAACCGACCTCATCGCTGGATAAAACCGTTCAGGCGCAGATTCTTGCCCTCCTGAAATCGCTCCAGCAAAAGCACCGTCTGGCCTATATCTTCATTAGCCACGATCTGCATGTAGTACGCGCGCTGTGCCATCAGGTTATCGTGCTGCGACAGGGGGAGGTGGTTGAACAGGGGCAATGCGAGCGCGTGTTTACCGCACCGCAACAGGCCTATACACGTCAGCTACTCGCGTTAAGCTGACGCCTAAAAAGGATTATTGTTAGAAAAAGGTTCCGCTATCGCTACGCCGAAATTTTTCAGCCGACAGGTGGCGGCAAACTCATCCTGACGATTAACGAACAGGCACGGTTCCCCTTCGCACTCCAGCACGGAGCAAGGAACTTCAATATCGCTTAGCGCCTGGCTGAGCTTATGCATCACTGACCACGCGCTATCGCCTGCCGGACTCAACAGTTTAAGCGCCACCAGACTATTCTCGGTGCTCTGCCCGTTTTGCGGAATCGGTTCAACCTTTGACCCCGCAAAACCCGCCGACCAGCGATAGTTTTGCGGCAGACGGTGAACAATTGAGAGCTGTAATGTATTCACTTTCTTTCCCCGGAAGCACAATTACTTCACAATTTAATTACATTTATATTAACACATCATTGACAACCCGTCCTTAAACAGATTGCTAACGCCCTTCTCTCCGTCAGTGGCTCTACAGCAAGCGGGAGTTAAAATAGTTTTACCGACGCGGAGATAGCGGCGGGCTATATGTACCCGTTTCTGCGATCTAACTCAACCTTTTTAACTACAATGATGTGACTTTTTACATAAATGGATTTTACATAAAATAAACATAAATGAGGAAAATGATGAATTGGTAATTGATATGCATCAACTATGAAAGCCGTTTGGCTTTGCCATCGTGTAGCGGATAGCGTCCCCCAACGCCGCCTGCGCATTCTCAGTCGCCATTGAGGGACAGCGCGCCCGTCACCGTTTTTTGGGACGGCTGGCGTAGAGATAAAACAGAATGGAACAGGCGGCGCAAAGCGCAATCGACCAGATCATCGGCCACGCACTGGTAAAGGTAGCCAGCGACAGCAACGCGCCGACGATAGCGCCAATACCAAAGCGGAAAGTGCCCGCCAACGAAGACGCCGTTCCGGCCATATGCGGAAACTCATCCAAAATGACCGCCATCGCATTGGACGAAACCATCGACACACAGCCGACAAACGCCGCAACGCCGACCACCAGCGCCCAGAATCCAATGCCCATCAGCGCGCTGAAAACCATCCACACCGCCATCGCAAACTGAATCCATAGCCCGGCCCGAAACATGTTTAGCGCCCCTACCCGTCTGACAAAACGGCTGTTGATAATCGTCATCACAAACAGAAATACGATGTTCAACGCGAAGTAGTAGCCGAAATCCTGCGGCGGAACATGATTAATTTCGATATAAACAAACGGCCCCGCGCTCAAAAAAGAGAACATACCGGCAAAACTAAACCCGCTCGCCAGCATATAGCTCAGTACGCGTTTGTGGCGAAACAACGCGGCAAAGTTACCTATTGTGGTACGAATATGAAAAGGCTGACGCCGCTCAATGGGCAGCGTCTCTTTAATCAAAGCAAAGATCATGACTGACGCCAGAATCGCCGCAATGGCCAGTATCCAGAAGATATAGTGCCAGCTTAACCATACCAACACCCAGCCGCCGACAATGGGCGCCATTAACGGCGCTATCGTAGTGACCAGCATGACAAATGACATCATGCGCGAAAACTCTTCCTTTGGATAAATATCCCGCATCAGCGCATTGATGACGACGCTTGCCGCTGCGGCCGCCAAACCGTGAAAGAAACGCATCACGATCAGTTGATCGATAGTCTGCGCCAACGCACAGGCGACCGCCGCAGCGGCAAATACCAGCGTCCCGCCCAGGATGACCGGCTTACGCCCGAGGCTATCTGCCATCGGTCCATAGATAAGCTGACCCAGCGCAAACCCCAGAATATAGGTACTGAGCGTCATCTGCGCGCTACCGGCAGGCACGCCGAATTGCGCAGAAATCACCGGCAGCGCTGGAAGATACATATCAATCGACAGCGGCATTAACATGGCCAACAGGCCAAGAATAAAGACAATGGCAAAGGAAGAGTGCTGCCGGGTGGTCACATCGAACTCCTGAATTTAACGAGATAGTTAGCCGACGCTGGCGATTTCTTCTTCAGTCAACGGGCGGTACTCGCCGGGAGCCAGATTCTCATCCAGCGTAATGGCGCCAATCCGTTCGCGGTGCAGTTCCACAACGCGATTGCCTACTGCGGCAAACATCCGCTTCACCTGATGATAACGGCCTTCGCTGATGGTCAGACGGACCTGCACAGGCGTTATCACCTCCAGCGTAGCGGGTTTAGTGAGATCTTTTTCATTATGCAACTGCACGCCTTTCGCAAATTGCGCTGCCGTATCGTCGGCCACCGGCGACTCCAGGGTCACCAGATAGGTTTTTTCACAGTGATGGCGCGGCGACGTAATACGGTGCGACCACTGACCGTCATCTGTCATTAACACCAGACCGGTAGTATCGATATCCAGACGTCCTGCGGCATGCAGCTTATACGCCACCGGCTCATCCAGGAAATACAGCACCGTTGGATGATCGGGATCATCGGTTGAACAAACGTATCCCTGCGGCTTGTTAAGCATAAAATAGCGTGGCCCGTGTTGCTGCGCTAAGGGATTGCCGTCATACGCAACCGCATGTTCCGGGAGCAGTTTGAAGGCCGCATTTTTAATGATGTCGCCATCGACGGTAACGCGGTTACCACGAATTTCACGCCCGGCAATAGCGCGGCTGACGCCAAGCTGCTGAGCGATAAATTTATCAAGTCGCATGTGTGTGATTTAGCCTGTAATAATACGGAAATCGGGCATTCTACCCGAAAAAAGGGAATTGCTATCCGCTCAGTATAGCGGGCTAACTATATCCCTCAAGGGAAATGATTCATGGCATACTATTCCCGGAACCGTTTAACGTAGTGAGACCATGATTTTTACACTCCGCCCCTACCAGCAAGAAGCCGTAGACGCCACGCTCAGCCACTTTCGCCGCCACCGTACGCCCGCCGTGATTGTTCTGCCGACCGGCGCAGGTAAAAGCCTGGTGATCGCCGAACTGGCGCGCGTCGCCCGCGGACGGGTACTGGTGCTGGCGCATGTGAAAGAGTTGGTCGCGCAGAACCACGCCAAATATTGCGCGCTGGGGCTGGAAGCGGATATTTTCGCCGCCGGACTCAAACGTAAAGAGAGTCAGGGCAAAGTCGTGTTCGGCAGCGTACAGTCGGTGGCGCGTAATCTTGACGCCTTCCAGGAGGAGTTTTCGCTGTTGATTGTCGATGAATGCCACCGCATCGGTGACGATGAAGACAGTCAGTATCAGCAAATCCTCACTCACCTGAGTAAAGTTAATCCTCACTTACGTCTGCTTGGGCTCACCGCCACGCCCTTCCGCCTCGGAAAAGGCTGGATTTATCAATTTCATTATCACGGTATGGTGCGCGGCAACGACAACGCTCTGTTTCGCGACTGTATTTATGAACTGCCGCTGCGCTATATGATTAAACACGGCTATCTGACGCCGCCTGAGCGGCTTGATATGCCAGTGGTCCAATACGATTTCAGCCGCCTGCAGGCCCAAAGCAATGGGCTGTTCAGCGAAGCCGACCTGAACCGCGAGCTGAAAAAGCAGCAGCGGATTACGCCGCACATCATCAGCCAGATTATGGAATTTGCGCAAACGCGCAAAGGCGTGATGATTTTCGCCGCCACGGTCGAACATGCGAAAGAGATTGTCGGTCTGCTTCCGGCGGACGACGCGGCGCTGATTACCGGCGATACGCCAGGGCCCGAGCGCGACGCGCTGATTGATAATTTCAAGGCGCAGCGTTTTCGCTATCTGGTTAACGTCTCGGTGCTGACCACCGGCTTTGACGCCCCACACGTTGATCTCATCGCGATTCTACGTCCCACCGAGTCAGTTAGTCTTTACCAACAAATTGTCGGGCGTGGTCTGCGCCTTGCGCCGGGAAAGACCGATTGCCTGATTCTTGATTACGCAGGCAACCCGCACGACCTGTATGCCCCGGAGGTCGGTAGCCCGAAGGGAAAAAGCGATAACGTCCCTGTCCAGGTATTTTGCCCGGCCTGCGGCTTTGCCAACACCTTCTGGGGGAAAACCACTGCCGACGGCACGCTGATTGAACACTTTGGCCGTCGCTGCCAGGGCTGGTTTGAGGATGACGACGGCCATCGCGAGCAGTGCGATTTTCGCTTTCGCTTCAAAAACTGCCCGCAGTGTAATGCCGAAAACGATATTGCCGCCCGACGCTGCCGGGAATGTGACGCCATTCTGGTCGACCCGGACGATATGTTAAAAGCGGCGCTCAGGCTCAAGGATGCGTTAGTCCTGCGCTGTAGCGGAATGACGATGCAGCATGGGCAGGATGAGAAAGGCGAATGGCTGAAAATCACTTACTATGACGAGGACGGCGCGGATGTCAGTGAGCGCTTCCGCTTGCACACGCCCGCCCAGCGTACCGCTTTCGAACAGCTATTTATTCGCCCGCATACGCGCACGCCTGGCGTTCCTTTACGCTGGATCACGGCGGCGGATATTGTCGCGCAGCAGGCGCTGTTGCGGCATCCCGATTTTGTGGTCGCGCGGATGAAAGGCCAGTACTGGCAGGTGCGTGAAAAAGTGTTCGACTATGAAGGCCGCTTCCGCCGGGCGCACGAATTACGTGGTTAATTGTACTTTTCATTGATGTAACGGCGATTTGAGTATAGAATCCCGCCCGCCTTTGCATACGCAAAGCAGATCACTTACCTGTTGCTGGGTCGCCTGTAGCAGGAATTATTAAAGAGAGATTTAAATGTTTACTATCAACGCAGAAGTACGTAAAGAGCAGGGTAAGGGTGCGAGCCGCCGCCTGCGCGCCGCTAACAAGTTCCCGGCAATCATCTACGGCGGTTCTGAAGCCCCGATTGCTATCGAACTGGACCACGACCAGGTGATGAACATGCAAGCTAAAGCTGAATTCTACAGCGAAGTTCTGACCCTCGTTGTTGACGGTAAAGAAGTAAAAGTTAAAGCTCAGGCTGTACAGCGTCACGCTTACAAACCGAAGCTGACTCACATCGACTTCGTTCGCGCGTAATCACCTGGAAGTTGAATAAATATCCTCCGGCATAGCCGGAGGTTTTTCAGATGCGCCTGTAAGGCTCTCTTACCAGCCGCGCCCTAACAGGCGCATACGATCTGACATTTGCATCAAACTTCGTTACTTACGGCCCGTAAACGGGCTGCCCGGATAAGGGATCGATAATTGCTCACCCATTTTATCCTCTTCAAGCTGGTGCTTTATGTAGTCCTGTATCTTCGCCGTGTTCTTACCCACCGTATCGACATAGTACCCTCTGCACCAGAACTCCCTGTTCCTGTATTTGAATTTTAGATCCCCAAACTGCTCGTAAAGCATCAGACTACTTTTACCCTTCAGATATCCCATGAAGCTCGACACACTCATCTTCGGCGGGATCTCCAGAAGCATGTGAATATGATCTGCACAACATTCCGCTTCCAGAATTCGTACGTTTTTCCATTCACACAATTTTCTTAATATGCTGCCTACTGCCCTACGCTTCTCTCCATAGAACGCTTGTCTTCGGTATTTGGGCGCGAAAACTATGTGATATTTACAGTTCCATCGGGTGTGCGCTAAGCTCTTTTCGTCCCCCATTGGGACCCCCTTTTGATTTCTTGTTGAACTTTTGCAGTTGCCAGACCGCAAGATGTTTTAACAAATCAAAAGGGGTTTTAATAACTGGCTTAAAGCTGAAAGCTTTCCGGAACCCCCAGCCTAGCTGGGGGTTTTCCATAGACAAGAAAAACCCCGCCCCGGCGGGGTTTTTTTATGGAATTTAGTTCGCGGTAAAGATGAATCACACTTGCCGGATAAGGCGTTTCCTCCCCCATCCGGCAAGCGACTTTATTTCCCGCCCGACGTGCGTCGCTGCAACTGATCGCGCAGATTCGGCGGCGTCCCTTTGATAGTCAGGGTATCGGTCGCCGGGTCCCAGAAAATCCGCTCGCCCAGCAGCATCGCATCAAAGTTAATCGTTAACCCGCCGCCGCTGCCGGCATATTTGGTTAACTGGCGTAGCGTACTGCGATCTGCCGGGAAGCTCTCTTCCAGCTCATAGCCTTTTTCGGCGGTAAATTCGCTGAAGCTGACTTCACTGACGCCGGAAAGCTCTTTAGACAGCGATTCCAGCTCAATCTCTTCCCCTGCTTGTAATTGCTCGTTGCAATAGCTGTATACCTGCTGGCGCACGTTCTGACGTTCTGCTTTATCCAACTGCGCTTCTGCGGTGAAATCATCCACTGCCTGCAACAGGCCGCGATTCTGCGCTTTGGCGTTCAACCCTTCGCTGGCGCCGAGGAAATCCATAAAGAAGTCAGCGACCTTGCGCCCTACCCGACCTTTCAGGAACGTCAGATAGCGGGTCGATTGCGGATTAGTTTCCCACTCGGTAAGATCGATACGCGCCACGATATCCGCATGATTGATATCAAGATAATGCGTCGGGTTAATGTCCAGATTTTCATTGACCCGCATACTGCTCAGGTTGTTCAGTACCGTAACCAGCAGATACTCCACCGCCAGGTAACGATAATGGCAGAACAATACAATGCCGCCGTCCGCAAAGGGATATTTCGCCAGTTCGTCACGCAGGCGTCCGGTCGCCGCCCGGCTAAAGGCAAGAAAATCTTCTTCCCCCTGACGTTGCAACCGCAGCGCTTGCGCCAGTTCACTCTCTTCATTAAACAGGCCATACGCCTTATTCTTGGCGCTATAGACCCGATGCAGTTCAGCCACCATCTCGACAACGGTGGTTGTCGGCTCCAGCAATGAATCGCGCAAGACCAGCTCAAGATTTTGCTCATCGCGCTTGATAAGCTGGTGCAGGGCAATCTGGTTGATATCCAGACTCATGATAAACTCTCCTTTAAGACCGGGCGGTATTCAACCACCGCCTGCCGGAAGACGCAAGCAATCGCCCTGCCATTTCAGGCGTTATCCGTAACGCGAATGATTTAGGGGATAAAAATGCAGAAAAAAAACTGTTGCTACGGTAATATGTTGCCCTTTCATGAACAAACAGATTTTGATTTATGCCACAACTCTCCCGCTATAGTGATGAACATGTTGAACAACTGCTGAGCGAACTGCTCAGTGTACTGGAAAAACATAAGGCGCCGACCGATCTTTCCCTGATGGTGCTGGGAAATATGGTCACCAACCTTATCAACACCAGCGTTGCGCCGGCTCAGCGCCAGGCGATTGCGAACTCTTTTGCCCGCGCCTTGCAGTCTTCGATTAGCGAAGACAACGCGCACTAAAAAGCCGACTCCGGAGAAACAAGCGACAGGTATGGTAACTCATCGTCAGCGCTACCGTGAAAAAGTCTCCCAGATGGTTAGCTGGGGGCACTGGTTCGCTCTGTTCAATATACTGTTGGCTACGTTGCTCGGCAGCCGTTACCTGTTTGTCGCCGACTGGCCGACAACGCTTGCGGGTCGCATATACTCCTACCTGAGCATTGTCGGGCACTTTAGCTTTCTGGTGTTCGCCACCTATTTGCTTATTCTTTTTCCGCTCACGTTTATCGTGATGTCCCAGCGGCTGATGCGGTTTTTATCAGCCATTCTGGCGACCGCGGGTATGACGTTGTTGCTTATCGACAGCGAAGTCTTTACCCGTTTTCACCTGCATCTTAACCCCATTGTCTGGGAGCTGGTCATCAACCCTGACCAGAACGAAACGGCGCGCGACTGGCAGCTTATGTTTATTAGCGTGCCGGTTATCTTATTGATTGAGATGCTATTTGCGACATGGAGTTGGCAAAAGCTGCGCAGTCTCACGCGCCGCCGCCATTTCGCAAGGCCGCTTGCGGCATTCTTTTTCGTCTCCTTTATCGCATCGCATCTTATCTACATCTGGGCAGACGCTAATTTTTACCGGCCGATTACCATGCAGCGGGCAAACCTGCCGCTCTCTTATCCGATGACGGCGCGACGTTTTCTTGAAAAACACGGTCTGCTGGATGCGCAGGAATATCAGCGCCGTCTGGTAGAGCAAGGCAATCCGGAAGCGGTCTCCGTTCAGTACCCGCTCAGCAATTTGCACTATCGCGATATGGGCACCGGTCAGAATGTGCTGCTCATTACCGTAGACGGCCTGAACTATTCTCGCTTTGAGAAGCAGATGCCGGAGCTGGCTAAATTTGCCGAACAAAACATCGACTTCACCCGTCATATGAGTTCAGGGAATACCACTGATAACGGTATTTTCGGCCTGTTCTATGGCATATCGCCAGGCTATATGGATGGCGTGTTATCCACCAGAACCCCTGCGGCGCTCATTACCGCGTTGAATCAGCAAGGCTACCAACTGGGACTGTTTTCTTCGGATGGTTTCGCCAGCCCGCTTTACCGTCAGGCATTACTGTCCGATTTCTCGATGCCGGCAGCGCAGACGCAGTCTGATGCGCAAACGGCCAGCCAGTGGATAGACTGGCTTGGACGCTACGCACAGGAAGATAACCGCTGGTTCTCATGGGTATCGTTTAACGGTACTAACATTGATGACAGTAATCAGAAGAATTTTGTTAAGCGTTACGCCAGCGCCGCCAGCGACGTGGATGCGCAAATCAATCGGGTTCTGAACGCGCTGCGAGAGGCCGGTAAATTCGACAATACCGTCGTGATCATTACCGCAGGACGCGGCATACCGTTGACGCCGGAAGAAAATCGCTTCGACTGGTCGCAAGGTCATCTGCAAGTACCGCTGGTGATCCACTGGCCGGGGACGCCTGCGCAGCGTATTAATGTGCTTACCGATCATACCGATGTGATGACCACGTTGATGCAACGCCTGTTACATGTCAGCACGCCAGCGAACGAATATTCACAGGGCCAGGACATCTTTACCGTTCCACGTCGTCATAACTGGGTAACGGCGGCAGACGGCAGTACGCTGGCAATCACGACGCCGCAAATGACCCTGGTGCTCAATAATAACGGTCATTATCAGACCTATGACTTACACGGCGAGAAGATCAAAGATCAGAAGCCGCAGCTCAGTCTGCTGCTGCAAGTGCTAACAGAAGAGAAACGTTTTATCGCTAACTGATTAATTATAAATCAGTTAGCACCGTTTCCCCTTGCATTCGCGTTGGAAAGAGGTAGTATTAGCACCCACAAGTCGGCACGTAGCGCAGCCTGGTAGCGCACCGTCATGGGGTGTCGGGGGTCGGAGGTTCAAATCCTCTCGTGCCGACCAAAATTCCCCTTAAAAACCAGCCTCTCAGGGCTGGTTTTTTTATGCCTGCAATTAAAAAGTTAGCTGATGCCAGAGACGTTATTTTGCATGAACTGATTTTGCATGAACTGATCGGACATCTTTCCTGTGCAGTGGTCACAGTAAAGTCAGTGCAGGCAAATAACGTAAACCATGTTTGTACTAAAACAGAAAAAGCGCATCTACACCCTATGCTGGAAGAAATGTTTGCAGTGGCAGGTAAATGAGTAAGCAATCTGTCGCAGCAATAATAAAACGTTCTGGTAACGTAAATGGCTTACCACTTCTTTGTCACTAACAATTAACCTCCCTGTCGCCATAGGGTCGATAACGATCGGCTAGTCACAACACGTTTTTGTAGACAACGTACGGCGATTAACTACTCCTTCAGCCAGCAACTCGCTAATTGTTATTCAACTTCAGAAATTATAACTAATTGAGGCACCTACAAAATTATGCCCTGAATTTTTATCCGTGAGTGATCCATTCGAGAAATGCCGGATATAAGCTTCTGTAGAAAAAGCCCCAAAGTTCCAACCAAGAAACGCTTTTTCTCCAAAGGTAAATGCAGAATTGACGCGCATATCATCTCGCGACTTAGATTTTATATAAGCCCCCAGACCAATACCGGTATAGATACCAGCGAAATGAACCAGCGCCACATCCTTCGAGATACCCAATACGCCCTGGTTATATTTATTGCAGGGAACGCTGCCAGAATGTTTACTGCAATCATCGTTCCCCTTAGCCTTAAATCCTCCTAACTCCAGATTATTTCTTGCCTGTAAAAAGAAAAAATCGCTGGGTTCACTGTATGTCAGAAAAGCCGTATATAAGTGCTCAACCCCTCCTCTCCTTATACTTTCTCCCCCAGCAAAAGAGATCTGATGTTTGTTTCCCTTACCAAAAAAAACATTATCATTAGCAGAACATGCGAATGCACAAAGTAATAATATATATATAAATATTCTCTTCATATACACTCCATCACCATTTCAATGTCAATAGCTATTTTTAACCGACTAATATATTTAAAATTTTCTACGCCACGCTTACGCTCACAGAAACGGCTGATATAGCATCCAGTATTAATATTATTTTCATAATTACTCCAACCAGCATTTTTGATGCAAACAGGCTGGACATGGGCTGTGTGCAGACATCGAAACATACTCACTACGATCTCCCCTTGAGTCGCCCCAACGGGTGCTCAAAACGCCGCGAGTGTTGTTCAGGCACATCCAGGATAAGTTATAAGTGAACGACTCTCATTCCTGACCACATTTTCATTTATGATAAGAATATCGTCAGAATCTCTTTATCGCATAAAAATATCTCTACTATTGACTTGATATTTAATTTAACAGATGTCGCGGTTTATTCGTTCTGCTCAGATGTATTTCATTGACATTAATAAAACAATAAATAAATTCAATTAAAATAATTTGTTAATAATGACAAGCTTTAGACGCCATGACTTTTAATAAGGAATTTCATACCAGTAAAGATAGTCTGGACTTACGGGTGCAAGGGCGCAGCAACATATGCCACACTTCTGTTATGTCACATTGTCCGAAAAAAGCGTCCAGACCAGTATTCAACCTCAGGGAGTATTCTGTTTTCTCTCACAACGGGTTGTTTTATCCTTTCTATCGTTCAGCTAATTACTCGCCTGTCACAGGTTTTACTACTTACCCATGCACTAATTAGGGTAAAATTTACACGCTTGACAATGTGGCAAATCTGGACGATTTCCGCGCTGAAAACAATAATCATTCTAATAAAACTCAGGAGATATAGCATGCCTGAAGTAACACCTTTTCAGGTGCTTATTGTGGACGACCATCCACTTATGCGGCGAGGTATTCGTCAATTACTGGAACTGGATCCGGCTTTTTATGTCGTTGCCGAAGCGGGTGACGGGGCGAGTGCGATCGATCTGGCGAATCGCATTGAGCCCGATCTGATCCTGCTGGATCTGAATATGAAAGGTCTGAGCGGGTTAGATACCCTGAACGCGCTACGCCGGGATGGTGTGACGGCGCAAATTATTATTCTTACCGTCTCGGATTCCGCCAGCGACATCTACGCGCTGATCGACGCCGGTGCCGACGGTTATCTGCTCAAAGATAGCGATCCAGAAGTGCTGCTGGAGGCCATTCGCAAAGGCGCTAACGGCGGTAAAGTCTTTAGCGATCGGGTCAATGAATATCTGCGTGAGCGCGAACGGTTTGGCGCGCAGGAAGATCCCTTTAGTATCCTGACCGAACGAGAGTTAGATGTCTTGCATGAGCTGGCGCAGGGGCTTTCTAACAAACAGATTGCGTCAGTACTGAATATTTCTGAGCAGACGGTTAAGGTGCACATTCGTAATCTGCTTCGCAAGCTAAACGTGCGCTCGCGCGTCGCGGCGACCATTCTATTTTTACAAACACGCGGAATGCAGTAACAAGTCAGGCCCGATGGCGCCACGCCACCGGGCCGTCAGGGCATTATTTCTCCTGCGCCAGCCGGATACTGCGCTCTATCACCGCCCGCCGGGCGTCACCCGCCGGCAGTAACTTCAGCATCATCTCCCAGGCCGCCACCGCCTCATCAAAGCGCTGCTGCTCAAAGGCGCTGAACGCATACAGGCTTAACACCCGGATATCCGTGTGGTCGCGGCTCACCAGCCGGCGCAGCAGCTCCCCGCCGCGGCGGTTATCCTCCGGGTCGGACGAGCGCGTCAGCGCCTCCGCGTAGCCCAGCGCCGCATCGCTGTTTTTCGGGTCCAGACGGTACGCGTTCGCATACGCCCCGGTGGCGGTACCGGCATTACCCAGTACCATACCGATGCGCCCCAGCATGAGCCAGCCCTCAACATTGCCGGCATCATTCTGCAGGCGGGTGCGCAGCCCCAGCGCCAGCCGCGCCATCTCCTCTTCATTCAGCGGCTGCGCCTGCGGGTCCAGCGCCCGCGCCAGCAGCCCGGGCGTCTGCGCCGTCGCCTGCTGCCAGGCCCTGACCTGCGGATAGCTGCCGGTCAGGGCGTAGCTGCCGGCGCCGACCGCCAGCGCAATGACGGCCCCTGGCACGTAAACGCCCCACCCGGCGCGCGCGCCGCAAACCGGGGTGTCCGCCGGCAGCGGCTCCCGGCGCAGGCGCACCCGCCGGCGCGTGCGGGCAACGATTATCCACCCGCCCGCCACGATGGCGGCCAGCGGCAGCACCCACAGCAGCACCGTCAGCGGGGTCAGCGGCGGGTCGTAGGTGACAAAGTGGCCGTAGCGCGCCACCATGTAATCGATGATTTCCTGGCGGCTCCTCCCCTCCTGCATCAGGTCATACACCCTGCGGCGCATGTCGGTGGCTATCATCGCGTTCGAGTCCGCAATGCTGTTGTTCTGGCATTTCGGGCAGCGCAGCTGCTCCGTGAGCTGGCGGAACTGCTGCTCCTGCGCTTCATCTTTAAACGGCATCACGTCGGTGGTCGCCCGCGCTGACCCGGAGATAACCAGCGCCAGCATCAGCATCACCATGCCCGGTAACAGTCTCATTGCGCCGCCTCCCGGCTGTATCTGTCCCACAGCGGTTTCAGTTCACTTTCCCATACCCGGGCATTCAAATCGCCCGCATGGCGGTAGCGGATAATTCCCCTGCCGTCGATGAGGAAGGTTTCCGGCGCGCCGTACACGCCCAGGTCCAGCCCCAGCATCCCGTCGCTGTCCGATAAACTCAGCGCATACGGGTTGCCCAGTTCCTTTAACCAGGCCACCGCCTTCGCCCGGTCGTCCTTATAGTTCAGCCCGACCACCCGGATACCCTGCGCGGCCAGCCGGTTCAGGTACTGATGCTCGGCGCGGCAGGTCGGGCACCAGGTGGCCCAGACGTTAAGCAGCACCGGTTTCCCCTGCGTCAGCACCTCCGCCTGGTAGTACTGACCCGGCGTCTCCAGCGATTCCAGGCGGAACGCCGGCACCGGCTTTCCGGTCAGTGCCGATTCGAGATTCGTCGGGTCATCCCCCTGCGCGTTGCGCGCCAGCTGCCACAGCAGCGCCGCGGCAATCAGCAGAAAAATCAGCAGCGGTAATAACAGTACGTTGCGTTTCATCCGGCCTCCGGCAATGGTTTACGGCGGCGGTAGCGCGGGTCCGCCAGGCACAGCAGCCCGCCCAGCGCCATCAGCAGCCCCCCGGCCCATATCCAGCGGACAAACGGTTTGTAGTACAGGCGCACGGCCCACGCGCCGTTGTCCAGCTCCTCCCCGAGCGCGGCGTACAGGTCGCGGGTCAGCCCGCCGTCAATCGCCGCCTCGGTCATCACCATCCGGCTGGTGTTGTAGAGCCGTTTCTCCGCGTGCAGCACCGCCTCCGGCTCGCCGTGGCGCGTCACCCCGATGAGGGCCACCCCGCCACGGTAGTTGGGGCCGGTGATGTCCCGCACCTCCCGGAAGGTGAAGCGGTAGTCGTGAATGGTCACGCTGTCGCCCGCCCGCATCCGCACGTCACGCTCCACGCTGTAATTCTGGCTGAAGGCGATGCCGGTAATCGTCACCGCCAGCCCGAGGTGCGCCGCCACCATTCCCAGGTAGCTGAGGGAAATCCTGGCGCCGCGGGACACGCGCTGTACGGCTTCGGCCACCGCCAGCACCGCAATCCAGCAGGCCATCGCCATCCCGGCCACCGCCATGGCGGCGATGCGGTCCTGCAACAGCCACGGCAGCAGTACCGACAGCGCCAGGGTGGAGACCAGGGCGGTGAGCAGCAGTTTCCTGATGTTACGCGGCCGGTCCCGGCCCCAGCGCACCAGCGGCCCCACCCCCAGCAGCAGGGCAAAGGGGACCATCAGCCAGGTGAACATGGTGTTAAAGAACGGCTCCCCCACCGAAATGCTGCCCAGCCCCAGCTGTTTGTGCACCAGCGGCAGCAGGGTGCCCAGCAGCACCACCAGCATGGCGGCCATCAGCAGGACGTTGTTGCCGAGCAGCAGCGACTCGCGCGACCACAGCGTGTTGTTCACCCGCGAACGCACCCTGTGCCCGCGCACGGCGAACAGCAGCAGCGAGCCGCCGGTGACCAGCACCATAAAGGCGAGGATAAACATCCCGCGCGCCGGGTCGGAGGCGAAGGCGTGCACCGACACCAGCACCCCGGAGCGCACCAGGAAGGTGCCCAGCAGGCACAGCGAGAAGGCGCAGATGGACAGCAGCAGGGTCCACGCCCTGAAGCCGGCGCGCTGTTCCGTGACCGCCAGCGAGTGCAGCAGGGCGGTGCCCGCCAGCCACGGCATAAAGGAGGCGTTCTCCACCGGGTCCCAGAACCACCAGCCGCCCCAGCCCAGCTCGTAGTAGGCCCACGCCGAGCCGAGCACGATGCCCAGCGTCAGGAACACCCACGCCGCCAGCGTCCACGGGCGGGCAAAACGGGTGAACGCGCTGTCCAGACGCCCGCTCAGCAGCGCGGCGATGGCGAAGGCGAAGGCCACCGAGAAGCCGACATAGCCCATGTACAGCAGCGGCGGGTGGAAAATCAGCCCCGGGTCCTGCAGCAGCGGATTCAGGTCGCGCCCCTCCACCGGAAAGGCCGGCAGCGTGCGGGCGAACGGGCCGGAGGTGAACAGGATGAACGCCAGAAAACCGGCGCAGACCATCCCCATCACCGCCAGCACCCGGGCGACGATATCCGCCGGCACCGGCCGGCTGAACACCGCCACCGCCAGGGTCCAGCCGCTCATCAGCAGCACCCACAGCAGCAGCGAGCCCTCGTGCGCTCCCCAGGTGGCGGCCACCCGGTACCACACCGGCAGCTGCGTGTTCGAGTTGCCGGCGACATAGGCCACGGTGAAGTCGTTAACCACAAAGGCGTGCACCAGCACGAAAAACGCGCCCGCCACGCAGATGAACAGCAGCCAGGCGAACACCCCGGCCGACGCCATCATCCGCGCGTCGCCGCGCGCCACGCCCCACAGCGGGTAAACGGACAGCAGCAGCGCCACGCCGAGCGCCAGGCACAGCAGCGCGTGGCCGTATTCAGGCATCATGATGAGGTGTCCTTATCAGCGCGTTGCGGGCGGCGGTGGTTTTCCTGCATTGCCTTTTCCACTTCCGGCGGGGTGTAGTTCTCGTCATGCTTGGCCAGCACCTCCTGCGCCAGGACGTGGTTGCCCTTCTCCAGGGTGCCCTGCACCACCACCCCCTGCCCCTCGCGGAACAGGTCCGGCAGTATCCCCTCATAGCTCACCGTCACCGACCCTTCGGCGTCGTAGAGGCTGAAGTTCACCTTCAGCGAGTCCGGGTCGCGCCTGACGCTGCCGGGCATCACCATCCCGCCGACGCGCAGGCGCTGGCCCGCCGCAGGCAGCTGCTGCGTCTCGCGCTTGCCGTAGAGAATTTCGCCGGGGGTATAGAACAGGTCGATATTCGCGCGCAGCGCGTACAGGACCAGGGCGGTGGTCAGCCCCAGGCCCGCCAGCACCGCGCAGACCACCCATAGCCGGTTTTTACGTCGCAGGTTCACGCGGCCTCCTGTTGCGCCTGTGCGGCACGCATCCGCGCCTCGCGCGCCCGCTGCTGCGCCACGCCGCGCAGAATGGCCCGGCGCTGCAGCACCGTGTGCAGCGCCAGCAGCGCCAGCGGCGCCACGGTCATCGCCACCGCCAGCCAGACAAAAAAGGCGTACCCGCCCATGGCGAAAAAATCGCTCCACGATGAAAATGCCGGACTCACCGGTGCCCCCTTTTCAGTATCAGTTCGCTCACCCACGGGCGGCGTTTTTCCATCAGTAAAATCAGGTTGCGCATCCGCATCAGCGCCAGCGTCATAAAGAGCAGCAGGTAGCCGGCGATGGCCCAGCGCAGCGGCGAGCGCATCGCCGGGTCGATGCTCTGCTGCATCTGCGTCGAGCCCTGGTGCAGGGTGTTCCACCACTCGACGGAATAGTGGATAACCGGCAGGTTCACCACGCCGACCAGCACCAGAATGCCCGCCGCGCGCCCGGCCATTTTACGGTCGTCAAAGGCGTGCCACAGGGCGATGACCCCGGCGTAGAGAAACAGCAGCACCAGCTCCGAGGTCAGGCGCGCGTCCCACACCCACCAGGTGCCCCACATCGGTTTGCCCCACGCCGCGCCGGTGACCAGCGCGATGAAGGTGTACACCGCCCCCACCGGCGCCATCGCCGCGACGGCAAGGCTGGCCATTTTCATCTGCCAGACCAGCCCGGTAAACGCCGCCACCGCCATCGCCGCATAGATACCCATTGACCAGATGGCCGCCGGGACATGCAGGTACATAATGCGGTAGCCCTCCCCCTGCTGGTAGTCCGCCGGGGCGAAACCAAAGCCCCGGACCCAGCCGGTGGCCAGCGCGATGATGCCGGCCGCCGCCAGCCACGGCACGAGCCTGCCGCAAATCTGATACAGCCGGGGCGGCGCCGCCAGCTGATGAAGGGTTTTCCACATAGTCGTCACCTGACCTCCTGAAACCAGTAAAATGTCCGTCGCGCCGGGGCGCTACTGCACGCTGAGGCGCAGCGCCGCCGCGGTGGCGAACGGGCTTAACGTCGCGCTGCCCGCCAGCAGCGCCCCCAGCACCGCCAGATAGCCGTCAGCGGGTAAATGCATCGATGCCGCGTCCATCGCCGCAGCGGCGAAAATCAGCACCGGGACACTCAGCGGCAGCACCAGAATGCCCAGCAGGACGCCGCCGCGCCGCAGGCCGGCCGTCAGCCCGACGCCCGGCGCGGCGAGAAACCCCAGCGCCGGCGTGCCGAGCAGCAGCGTCAGCGCCATGATTTTCCAGCCGTACACGTCCATCCCCAGCAGCAGCGCCACCAGCGGGGAGAGCATAATCAGCGGCAGGCCGGTCACCGCCCAGTGGGCCAGCACCTTCGCCAGCACCACCGCCGGCAGCGGCACCGGCAGCAGCATCAGCTGCTCCAGGCTGCCGTCCTGCAGGTCGTCGCGAAACAGCCGCTCCAGCGCCAGCAGCGAGGCCAGCAGCGCCGCCACCTGGATAATGCCCGGCGCGATACGCGCCAGCAGCTGCGGCTGCGGCCCGACGCTTAACGGAAACAGGGTAATGACCATCAGGAAGAACCACAGCGGGCCGGCGATGTCCGCGCCGTGGCGGAACGCCACGCGCAGCTCGAGACAGAAGACACGCCACATCACAGCCCTGCCTCCCCGCCGGTCAGCGCCAGGCGGCGGACGGTATCCGCGGCCCCCGGCAGCGGCTGGTGGGTGGTGAGAATGACCATCCCGCCCTGCGCCGTGTGCGCCGCCATCCGCCGGGTGAGGCGCGCCACGCCGTTAACGTCAATGGCGGTGAACGGCTCGTCGAGCACCCACAGCGCGGCGCGGGTCAGCCACAGGCGGGCCAGCGCCACCCGGCGCTGCTGCCCGGCCGAGAGCCGGGCGACCGGCACGTCCTCAAATCCCGCCAGCCCGGCCTGCGCCAGCGCCTCCGGGAGACGCGCGCCGTCGCCGGGGTGGAAGAAATGCAGGTTCTCCCGCGCCGTCAGGCGGGTTTTTATCCCCGGCTGGTGCCCTATCCACAGCAGGCCGGAATGGAAGCTGTCGCGCACGCGGCGCAGGGGTTCGCCCTGCCAGTACACCTCCCCGCCGTCCGGGCGCGCCAGCCCGGTCAGCAGGCGCAGCAGGGTGGTTTTTCCGGCGCCGTTGCCGCCGGTGACCTGCACCCACTCCCCGGCCTCCACGGTGAACGACAGCCCGCGAAACAGCGTCCTCTCGTCCCGCTCGCAGTACAGATCTCTGGCTTCAAGCATTCCCACTCATCAACGTCCTGTCAGAAACCTGGTTTAACATCACGCATATCCGGCAGTTTATGCGCGATCCCTTTGTGGCAATCGATACAGGTCTGTCCATCTTTTACCGCCTGATCGTGCATTTTCGCCGCGACGCCTTTTTGCGCGGTCAGATCCATAAAGTCGAAATTGTGGCAGTTACGGCATTCCTGCGAGTTGTTGTCTTTCATGCGCCGCCACTCATTTTGTGCCATTGTCAGGCGATGAGCTTCAAATTTCTGCGGTGTATCTATCAGCCCAAATACCTTCGCGTACAGCTCTTTACTGGCTTTGATCTTACGGATCATCTTCGGCCCCCACTCATGCGGCACATGGCAGTCAGGACAGGTGGCACGAACGCCGCTACGGTTGTTGTAGTGGACGGTTTCCATATATTCTTCATACACCGTGTTGCGCATTTCATGGCAGCTAATACAAAACTCTTCGGTGTTAGCCTTTTCCATTCCGGTATTGAAGCCGCCCCAGAAGATGATGCCGCCGATAAAACCGATTAACAGCAGCGTCCCCAGCGCCAGGCGGCTGGGGCTGCGCCACCATCGCCAGACGCGCTTTATCCAGCCAGGTTTACGGTTAGAATTTTCCATAATGACCTCTTATTTCCCGTAACCTTGCGAGGGGGTAAAGGTATTGTCGATAATCGGCGCGGTATCAGACTGCGGTACGTGGCACTGCAGGCAGAAATAACGACGCGGCGCGACGTTGCCCGACACTTTACCGTCGCTGTCCATAAAGTGCGTCGGGCTGATACGCGGCGCGCCCGTCGTACGATAACTTTCCACGCCGTGGCATTGCAGACAGCGGTTGGTATTGGTCGTCACCTGGTAGCCCTCGACGCTGTGCGGGATCATCGGCGGCTGGTTGACGTAATTTAGCGGCATACGTTCCTGCTCTTTCGGCATACGAATCGCCCCTTCCTGCGTCCCGGATACTTCCGGCGACTGGCTCAGATCCACTCCGTTTGCCGCCCAAACCGCACCACTTACCACCAGGGCAAGCGTGGCCATCCATTGACACAGCGCTTTCATCAGGTCATGGCTTTTCATTGTTTCGCTCCCGAACTCCATCGCATTTACACTTCATCCTTCGAGCTGCCTCTTTGTTGGCTGCGCTCGAAAATCCCAGTCACATCGTTATCTATGCTCCTGGGGATTTCCTCGCTTACCGCCGCGATGCATCCCGAATGATGTTGTGTATCGTTATTGTAAAAACATCCTCAGAACAGACATCCACACAGCGACCGCAGGTCATGCAGTCGCGGTGAGTGACCTGCGCCGGGCTTTGCTCATCCAGCACCGGCGCACGTAGCACATGCGGTTCCGGGCAAACATGAAAACAATCCATACAGCGATTACATTTCTCACGTTTTTTGGCCGTCACGGTCACTACGCCTTTACTGCCCAGCACGCCATACAGCGCGCCCATCGGGCAAATATGACCGCACCAACCGTGCTCAACGACTAATAAATCAAATAAAAACAAAGCAATAATCAGAAACGCGCCGCTACTAAATCCCATAACCAGACTACGGCCTAACAGCGACACGGGATTAATCCATTCCCACAGCAGCGTGCCGGTCAACGCCGAACCGATTAACACCACCACCAGAAGGACGTACCGTATATGGCGTGGAATCGTCGCAGACTGGTTCAGGTCAAATTTCCTGCGCATCCAGTTAGCCAAATCGGTAACGGGGTTTAGCGGGCAAACCCAACTGCAAAATAATCGCTTTCCCGCCAGCGCATACAGCACAGTGATAATCACTGCTCCCGTCAGCGCCACGGTAGCGGGAAGATGTCCACTGGCGAGACTTTCCAGGGTAATCAGCGGATCGGTCAACGGGAGGGTATCGAACAGCAAACTACTGCTGTAGTTGCCATGCAAAACCCAAAAGCCCAGCCACGGGCCGCTGAGAAACATCCCCAGCACCATAAACTGGCTGATACGACGTAACACCAGCCAGCGGTGGCTACGCCACCAGCCTTTTTTCGCCAGCGCTTCTCGCCCGGCGTCGCGTTTACGATTTGCCATCTTTCCCCTCCAGCCAGCCGAAGCGGTAATGGTGTCCTAACTCCCCTTTCGCCAATGACAACGGCAACACTTTTATCGCTGGTTGCTCCAGTACGCAGACTTTTTCGCATTTGCCGCAGCCGGTACAGGCGTCGCTGTGTACGGTGGGCAGAAAGCGCGCATGTTTGCCGGTGCGCATGTTGCGATCCAGCTCCAGCGTGATGGCCTCATCGATTTTCGGGCATTCGCGGTAACAAACGTCGCAGCGCAGCCCCTGAAAGTTGAGGCAGTTTTCCTGATCCAGCAGCACCGCCAGCCCCATGCGCGAATCATCAATGGAGGCGATATCTTTATTCAGCGCCCCGCTGGGGCAGACTTTGGCGCACGGAATGTCTTCACACATTTCGCAGGGGATGTCGCGAGCGACAAAATAGGGCGTACCTGCCGATAGCCCGGAGGCCAGCGTCGCCAGTTTTAGCGTGTCGTATGGACACGCCTGAACGCACTGCCCGCAGCGCACACAGGCGCTGGCGAAGACATTTTCATTCAGCGCGCCAGGCGGACGCAGCCGCACGCCCGTTGCGCGCGCGGTTTGCTGTTGCAAGCCCAGCGCCACGCCAACCGCCGCCAGCCCGCCCGCAGTGCGCACAACATCACGCAGAAAGCGGCGGCGGCCATTTTGGGGTTTCGCTGTACGGGACATAACGCGTTACACCTTCGCCAGCTTAACGGCGCACTTCTTGAAGTCCGTCTCTTTAGAGAGCGGGTCCGTCGCATCCAGCGTCAGGTTGTTCACTAGCTGAGCGGCATCGAAGAACGGCATATACACCAGTCCCTGCGGCGGACGGTTACGTCCACGCGTTTCGACAATCGAAATCACTTCGCCGCGGCGGGACGACACTTTAACCTTATCCCCACGACGCAGATCGCGCGCTTTCGCATCCAGCGGGTGAATAAAGACCACCGCTTCCGGGAAGGCGCGATGCAATTCAGGCACGCGGCGCGTCATACTGCCGGTATGCCAGTGTTCCAGCACGCGACCGGTGGAAAGCCACAGATCGTACTCGTTGTCCGGCGACTCCGCCGCGGGTTCAAATGGCAGCGCGAAGATCACCGCTTTGCCATCCGGTTTACCGTAGAATTTGTACCCTTCCCCCGCTTTTACATACGGGTCGTTGCCTTCGCTGTAACGCCATTGCGTCTCTTTGCCTTCGACGACCGGCCAGCGCAGACCGCGCGCGTTGTGGTAATCGTCGAACGGCGCCAGATCGTGACCATGGCCACGTCCAAACCAGGCATATTCTTCAAACAACCCTTTTTGCAGATAGAAGCCCAGCTCACGAGACTCATCGTTTAACTGCTCCTCTTTCAGCTCGCTCAGCGGGAATTTGCTGACCGCCGGCGTGGCGAACAGAACGTCATACAGCGTTTTACCGCGCAGCTCCGGCTTCTGGGCCAGCAACGCCTCCGGCCAGACCTCCTCGGTTTTAAAACGACGGGAGAACTGCACCAGTTGCCAGAGGTCGGATTTAGCTTCGCCCGGCGCTTTAATTTGCTGACGCCAGAACTGCGTGCGGCGTTCGGCGTTGCCGTAAGCGCCTTCTTTCTCAACCCACATGGCGGTCGGCAGGATCAGATCCGCAGACAGCGCGCTCACCGTCGGGTAAGGATCGGAGACAATGATGAAGTTACGCGGATCGCGCCAGCCCGGCATCCGATCTTCATTGATGTTCGGCCCGGCCTGCATATTGTTATTACACATTACCCAGTAGACGTTCAGCTTGCCGTCTTTCAACGCGCGATCCTGCGCCACCGCGTGTAAACCCACTTTTGCCGGAATAGTGCCAGCGGGGATCTGCCAGTGTTTTTCGCAGATATCGCGGTGTTTTTCGTTCGTCACGACCATGTCTGCGGGCAGACGGTGTGAGAAGGTTCCCACTTCACGCGCCGTACCGCAGGCGGAAGGCTGGCCGGTCAGCGAGAAAGGACCGCAGCCAGGCTGGGAGATTTTTCCGGTCAGCAGATGGAGGTTGTAAACCAGGTTATTCGCCCACACGCCGCGGGTATGCTGGTTAAAACCCATCGTCCAGTAAGAGATCACGCGCTTATTCGGATCGGCGTAGAGCTGCGCCAACTGTTCCAGTTGATCTTTCGGCACGCCGGTCATTTCAGCGGTCTTGTCCAGCGTATATTCCGCCACGAAGGCTTTATACTCGTCGAAGCTCATCGGCTCGGAAGCGTCGGAGCCCGGATTCTTCGCCGCTTTTTCCAGCGGGTGCGTCGGGCGTAAGCCGTAGCCGATATCCGTCGCCCCTTTACGCAGATTCACATGCTTTGTGAAGAAATCCTGATTTACCGCGTTGTTCTGAATAATGTAATTCGCGATATAGTTAAGGATCACCAGATCGCTTTGCGGGGTAAAGACAATACCGTTGTCCGCCAGCTCAAAGCTACGGTGCTGGAAGGTGGAGAGGACAGCGACTTTCACATTCGGGTCGGACAAACGGCGGTTAGTGATGCGCGACCATAAAATCGGGTGCATCTCCGCCATGTTGGAACCCCACAGCACAAACGCATCGGCCTGCTCAATATCGTCGTAGCAGCCCATCGGTTCATCCATGCCAAAGGTGCGCATAAAGCCCACCACCGCCGAGGCCATGCAGTGACGCGCATTCGGGTCAATGTTGTTAGAGCGGAAACCAGCCTTGAACAGTTTCGCGGCGGCATAGCCTTCCCAGATGGTCCATTGACCCGACCCAAACATGCCGATCGCTTCTGGTCCTTTCTCTTTCAGAGAGGTTTTAAACTTCTCTTCCATCACATCGAAGGCCTGTTCCCAGCTCACCGGCGTAAACTCGCCGTCTTTGTGATAGCTGCCGTCTTTCATGCGCAGCATCGGCTGCGTCAGACGATCTTTACCGTACATGATTTTGGGCAGGAAGTAGCCTTTAATGCAGTTCAGACCACGGTTGACCGGCGCGTCGGGGTCGCCCTGGCAGGCGACCACACGGCCCTGCTGCGTGCCCACTAACACACCGCAACCCGTTCCGCAAAAACGGCACGGCGCTTTATCCCATTTGATGGCTTCCTGCTGCCCGACAACGGCGCGGGCGACGCCCGGCACGCTCAGACCGGCAGCCGCCGCAGCGGCCGCAACGGCGTTAGCTTTCATAAAGCTACGACGACTGAGTTTCATGGTGTTTCCTCACCTTGCTCATCCTGCTGGTGATAAACCAGCGACACCGCCAGTACGCCCTCGACATTGCGTACTGACTCAATTGTTTGCATCAGCGTTTCACTCTGATCTGCTTCCGCCACCACGATCAGTTGCCCGCTTTCAACGTCGCTTAACGCGACTTCGCAACCCGGCAACGTGTTCAACTGTGTGCCAATGGCGGCGATGTTCTGACTTTTGGCCTGCACGACCAGGCTACAGACCTGCCAGTTAGTGCGCATGGTGGTTCTCCGCTTTGATGGCTGACACGGGACAGATAGCCACACACGCCCCGCATCCGTTACAGGCCTGCGAGTCAAGCTGCGGCTGGTAAATGCCGGATAGCGTGGGACGAAAGGTAATGGCCATAGGTTCACAACTGTCCTGGCAACGATGGCATTCAACCGATTGCCTGGCGAGGCAGTTTTCCGTGAGTGTAAAAATCAGATCCCAGGCCCTGGTGTGGCGCGGAAGAAAAAGCGATTCAGTACAAGCCTGCGCGCAGGCATAACAAAAGCTGCACTCGCCCCGTTTGAAATCTACGCTCGGATATCCCCCCGTCCCTCGCTGCAGGATGTCGGCCTCACACGCCTGGATGCAGGCGTCGCAACGCAGACAATGTGCGAGAAAATAGGTTGTTTCTCTGGCCCACGGCGGAAGAATCCCATTGCTGGCGTTGCGCCAACTGCCGGTCAACATGCTTCGACGGGATAAATCAACCATGATATCGCCCTTCCATAACGACACGCTTCCATAGGGAGTGAATACCAATAAAAACCGTACAATTTATGAGTAGTTGTTTTTGTAAATAAGATATTTCAGGATGTGTAAGAGATGCATACCCCGATAGAGGTAAATGCTGTTGCCGGATCAAAAGAGTGCCGGGTAAAGACCCGTAAACGTGCTTTTTCTCACATTTCAATGAGTTATATAGATATTTATATAACGAAAACCACTAATAGCTGATAATTCCATTTACATTATCAATATCGGAATATTCCACTATATAAAAAGACGCTATTTTATTAATAATCTTGAAAATATGAGTAAATACAGATTAATAGATAATATGAATGTGTTAATCTGTTGTCCGTGCATACCGAAAACAGCAGAAAGGAAATACTGTGAACAATCAAATGAAGATGTTTGTCCCTGCCGTCGTCTTCGCCGCCCTCGCCAGCGCCTCTGCCTGGGCTAACAATAGCGATACCGCCCAGCCGCTGGAGAAAATCGCCCCCTATCCGCAGGCGGAAAAAGGAATGAAGCGGCAAGTGATAACCCTTACCCCTCAGCAGGATGAATCTACCCTCAAAGTGGAACTGTTGATTGGCCAAACGCTGAATGTGGATTGTAACCAGCATCGCCTCGGCGGCACGCTGGAAACAAAAACGCTGGAAGGCTGGGGCTATGACTATTATGTCTTTGATAACGTCACCTCTCCGGTATCAACCATGATGGCCTGCCCTGAAGGTAAGAAAGAGCAAAAATTCGTCACCGCCTGGCTGGGTGAAGACGGGATGCTGCGCTACAACAGCAAGCTGCCGATCGTGGTGTATACCCCGGCGAATGTAGACGTGAAATACCGCATCTGGAAAGCGGACGCTAACGTACAGAACGCCGTCGCGCGATAATGTTACGCTGCCCGGTCACACTTACCGGGCATCTGAACACGCCGGCTCACGCAGCGCTCCGGGGTTCTTTTTAAAACACGTCTGGAAATCCGCTCGCCCGCCGCAAAAAATACCCCGATGCCTGGTGGCGACGCGTGGCATCTTATCAGGCCTACCCGCGTGCGGACGTAGGGCTGCCATCAGGTGGTTCATCCGGCGCCATAGTCCATTACGCAGTACGCGCAACCGCATCACGCGAGGCGGCGTCACGTTCGTCGCCGGTGAGTTCGGTTAGCTGTCCGTTGCGCATTTCAAGCAGACGATCGGCATGAATAAAATAGTGATCATCATGGCTGATGGCGAAAATGGTTTTGCCCATTTCCTGCATTAACGGCAACAGTACCTGATAAAACTCCCGGCGGAAATGCGGGTCCTGATCGGCGGCCCACTCATCCAGCAAAATAATATCGCGCTCTTCCGCCAGCGCCAGCAGTAGCGCAATGCGCTTTTTTTGCCCTTTCGACAGTTTAAGATTCAAGATGCGCCCATCGTTTAGCTCCAGCTTGTGCGTCATTTTCAGGTGCTCAAGCCACTTTTCGACCAGCGCGGGATTGGCGGGTTTCCCCTGCGGCCCCAGCAGGCGGTCGAATAACCACACATCGGTAAACACCGCAGAAAACAGTTTGCGATAATCTTCCGGCTGCCCGGCGGCAATAGGTTGACCATCAAGTAAAATCGTTCCCGATTGCGGCTGGTATAAACCGGTCAATAACATGGCCAGCGTCGATTTCCCGCTACCGTTGCCGCCAATTAAAAACAGCAGTTCGCCGCGGTGAATCGTCAGGTTGATGGGCCCCACGGAAAACGCGTTATCCTGATAGTGGAAAACCACGTTGCGCAGCTCCAGCGTCTTCCAGTCGGGAAAGGCTTTCGGCTGTGGAAAATCAGGCTTATACGGGGCGAGCGCGAATTTATTCAGTTTATTAAACGCCACCTGGGCGGTCAGTAGCGTTGGCAACGCCCCCACCGCAGACAGCAGCGGCGTGCGCAGGAACAGCAACGTCAGTGAATAGGTCGCCGCGACGTTAGTATCCGCCCAGCCGAGACTATTCGCCATCCAGAAGACCAGGCCTATCGCCCCCAGCATCATGATATTCGACCAGTTGACGGCGCTCAGGTGAAAAGTATCGGCACGGATAATGTGATAACGGTACTCTTTGGCGTCCGGGATATAGCATTGCTGAAAAATCTGCTCCGCACGCTCGCGGTTTAGCGTCAGCTCTTTGCGTCCTTCCAGCACCGTCTGATAGTCGTTGTACAGCTTATCTTCGGTCTCGCGCAGGGTCGCCATATGCTGGTAAACCCGCGCCACCAGCACAAATCCGCCCCAGATAGTGACCGCCATCCAGATAGCCGTAACCAGCAGCATTTTTGTCGATAGCATCGCCAGATACGCCGCCGAGCCGACGGTGAGGATAATGCCCTGTACCAGCTCAGGCAGACGCACAAAGGCGATAGTAATATTGCGAATATCGCTGGTCAGACCGGCCAGTAAAGAGGCGCTGCCCAGTTGCTCAATACGTTCAACGTGCGTATCCAGAATGCGCTTGATAAATTCGCTGCGCAGGCGGTAAACGAAATGGTGTCCCAGAGTGGTAAGCGCCAGTTGGGAACCTAATGTGACAACCATTAGCAACAGGAGCAGACCGAGAAATTCCGGCAGCACCATGACGGTGGTGTCCACCGTTTCAATCAGGCGCTGATTGATAAACGCGATCAGGCCAATCCCCAGCGCCGCGCTGGCGAGGCTCAGCGCCATCACGCTAATAAATGGCCAGCGGTACTGCCGCCAGACAAGAATAAGAAGTTCCATGCATACAACCCGGACCGATAATAACAGCCCGCAGTTTAACTAACTCCACCTGCACAGCAATAATAATTCTTATTTTTATTCTTTTTCAGCCGCCTGACGGAAGGTGAGATTGTAACGAAATTCACCGGTCATGGGATGAAAGCCCGCTTTAAGCGGCTGGATACCATGATAAAACAGCCGGGACTCGCCGCCCCAGACCACGATATCGCCATGCTCCAGTAAGATCCGCTGGGGCGGATCGCTGCGACGCAGGCCGCCAAACTGAAAAATCGCCGGCACCCCCAACGAAACTGAGACGATAGGCGCGCGCAGATCCGGCTCGTCTTTATCCTGATGCAGCGACAGTTTTGCGCCGGGCGCGTAGCGATTGATCAGGCAGGCGTCCGGTTGGAAGCTCGCATACCCTGCCGCGATTGCCGCCTGACGACATACGCTGGCAAACGATAACGGCAGCGCAGGCCAGGGTTTATCGGTCAACGGATCGCGCACGGCATAACAATAACCGTGACGATCGGTGGTCCACCCTAACGCGCCGCAGTTGGTCATCGCCACCGACATGGTGTAGCCGCCCGGCGTCACCATCTGACGAAACGGAGACTGACTGGCGACAAACCCGATATCGTCTAATAGCGACTGCGCCGCGCGAAACGCAAAGCGGCGCAACACCACCGCGCCAGGCGCCAGGGGCTCTTGCCAGGGCGCTTCATCAGCAAATAGATCCAGCATTGCTACTCCTCTTTTTGCGCTTCTCGCTTTAATAGCTGCGCTTTTCGACGCACGCCCCAACGATAACCGGAGAGCGCGCCATCACGACGCACGACCCGATGACACGGGATCACCATCGCCAGTTTATTCGCGCCGCACGCGCTGGCGACCGCGCGTACTGCCGTGGGTTTGCCGATAGTCGCGGCAAGCTGTTGATAGCTTACGGTTTCGCCGCAGGGAATCGCGCATAACGCCTGCCAGACCTGCTGTTGAAACGCGGTTCCCTGAATATCCAGCGGCAACGAGAGCAGCACATCGCGTGTGTTGATAGCCGCGACAACCTGCCGCACCCGTTGCTGAAAAAGCGCGTCAGCAGGTGCGTGGCGGGCCGCCGGGAACAGGGTGTGTAATTCAGCCAGTAGCGCGTCGTCGCTATCACCGGGGAGAATCGCGCAAATCCCCCGCTCGCTCTCCGCCACCAGGCACCGTCCGTAAACCCAGTCCGTCAGCGCATAGCGAACGGAGACATTATCGCCGCCTTTGCGAAACTGTTTTGCCGTCATGCCCAGCGTCTGGTCGGCATGACGGTAGTAGCTACTGCTATCCGGGAAGCCGGCGCGGTAAATAGCCGCCGTGATCGGCTCTCCTTTCGCCAACGCCTCACGCAGCCGCCGGGCGCGCCACGCCTGCTGCCACCCTTTCGGCGTCATGCCGGTGCTCGCTTTAAACAAACGGTGCAGATGAAACGGACTCATCGCCACCGCCTGCGCCAGGGACGCCAGCGTCACCGGCGTCTCCTGCTCAAGTAAACGGCAGGCGCAGGCAATCTTATCCAACTGCCGTTGCTGCGCGCGCGCATTATCCGGCTGACAGCGCTTGCAGGGGCGAAAACCGGCGTCCAGCGCCTGCTGCGCGTTGGCAAAAAAGCGAACATTTTTACGTAACGCCCGCTTCGAGCGACAAGAAGGGCGGCAAAAAACGCCGGTGGTTCGCACCGCAAAAACGAAACGCCCATCCGCGCTAGCATCGCGCGCCTGCACCCGCAGCCAGCATTCATCATCGGTAAGTAACGCTTTTTTCATCATAGACTCCTTCATTAAGCATAGTGCTTGCTTACATGCAGTGTGTCCGTAAATCCGCCCACAAAAACCCGTAATCTTGCGTTTTAATTCTTATCGCTCACCAGGAACGTTTTGAACTGCGGCGACATCCAGGTTTTAAAGCCCTCACCTTCTTTCATGATCATAAATACCGCCAGCCCTTCCCGCCGCACGACCTCTTGCGCCTTTTGCGTACCAAGCACCATCAGGCCGGTGTCCCAGCCGTCCGCTTCCAGCGCCGTTGGCGCAATGACCGTAACCGATACCAGGTTGTGTTCAATGGGGCGCCCCGTTTGCGGATCGATAACGTGCGAGACACGCTTGCCATCCAGCTCATAATAGTTACGGTAGCTGCCGGAGGTGCTGATGCCATGCCCGTTGATATCCACAATCGCCTGCACCGCGTTTTCCCGGTCGGTCGGCTTCTGAATCGCGACGCGCCACGGCAGCCCTTGCGCATTCATCCCGCGACTGCTTAATGCGCCGCCCACCGAGACCAGATAACGCGCAATGCCCTCCTGCTCCATCAGACGCGCCAGATGATCCGCCGCATAGCCTTCCCCGACCGTGGAGAGATCAACATAAAGATCCGGCAGATCTTTTTGCAAAAATTGATGCCCAGCCCTGTCGATAACCTGCAAGTGTTGCAGGCCTGTTTTCGCTTTTGCCGCATCGATT
The DNA here is from genome assembly GCF_026247685.1 of Salmonella sp. 2018103. Classification (NCBI taxonomy): domain Bacteria; kingdom Pseudomonadati; phylum Pseudomonadota; class Gammaproteobacteria; order Enterobacterales; family Enterobacteriaceae; genus Salmonella; species Salmonella sp. 2018103. The sequence continues at coordinate 1,585,032 of NZ_CP111029.1, read as the reverse complement.
TGTGCTGGTGTTGGGATATGCAGCGGCTGCCGATCCGGCCCAAACCCCCACAGATTGACCAGCGGGCCCACGGTGATATCCATAGCGCCGTCCGTCTTCGCGCCAATACGTAGCGCCGAGGTCACGATATCCGCCATGGCTTCGCTGACCGGCCAGGGCGCAAGGCTGCGTGAATGGTTAAAACGCATCAGCGCGGAGTCATTTTTATAGGTAGAAAGCAACCAATCATCAGCATCAAGCTGAGTCTGGATTTTAGTCTGTAGCTCTGCGGCGCGTTTCGCATCGATACCAACCACGCTCACCCGCCAGAGGGTCCCCATCGTTTTACCTTCCAGCACCTGAGCGGCAGGTGACGCTGTTGTCGTTTCGTGAGCCTCATCGCAGCCCATAAGTAGAAAAGCCGCCGCCAGACACACGGCCCGGCAAAAAGTCATTTTCATCGCTGTTTATCCTCATTCGAATGGACGCAAGCGTATATCAAAACGTCGTATTTGTACGCCGGAATAAGGCATGAAAAAAGGGCCCGCAGGCCCTTTAGCAACATCTTTTGCTGATTAGAACTGGTAAACCAGACCCAGCGCTACGATGTCGTCGGTGTTGATGCCCGCATCGCGGGTAAAGTCGTTTTTATCCAGCAGGTTGATTTTGTAATCAACATAGGTGGACATGTTTTTGTTGAAGTAGTAAGTCGCGCCGACATCAACATATTTTACGATGTCCTGGTCGCCATAGCTGGCGCCGTAGCCGTTGCTGATGTCCTTACCTTTAGACTGCAGGTAAGCCACAGACGGACGCAGACCAAAGTCGAACTGGTACTGAGCAACCACTTCAAAGTTCTGCGCTTTGTTGGCAAAACCGTAAGAGTCGGACTTATTGTTGCCGTTAGAGGTACCAAAACGGGTTGCGTTATAGGTCTGAGAATACTGCGCTGCCAGATAGATGTTGTTCGCATCGTATTTCAGGCCGCCGGTGTAGACCGTAGCGCGATCGCCGTTACCATACAGGCGAGCGTCAGCGGTGTTGTTCTGATCGGCAGTACGTTTAGACGTGGTGATAGCGCCACCGACAGAGAAGCCTTCGCCGATTGCATAAGTCAGCGATCCGCCGTAACCGTCGCCGTTCTGGTTCAGCAGGCTGCGACCGTTGGTGTTTTCACCGCTCACGCTGCCGTTTTTGCCCTGATACTGTAACGCGAAGTCCAGACCATCCACCAGGCCGAAGAAGTCGGTGTTACGGTAAGTGGCATAGCCGTTACCACGTTGCTGCATAAAGTTGTCAGCGCCGTAGGTGTCGCCGCCGAACTCCGGCAGAACGTCGGTCCAGGAGGTCACGTCATAGGTTACGCCGTAGTTACGACCATAATCGAAGGAACCTGCGTCAGCGAATTTCAGACCCGCAAACGCCACACGCGTCCAGGAGTCGTTGCTGCCTTCAGTCTGGTTGCCCTGAATCTGATATTCCCACTGGCCATAACCGGTCAGCTGATCGTTAACCTGCGTTTCGCCTTTGAAGCCGATACGCATGTAGGTCTGGTCGCCGTCGCTGCCTTTGTCGTCAGAGAAGTAGTGCAGGCCATCAACTTTACCAAACAGGTCTAATTTGTTGCCGTCTTTATTATAAATTTCAGCCGCATTCGCTGCGCCTGCCACCAGCAGAGCTGGTACCAGGAGGGACAGTACTTTAACTTTCATGTTATTAACCCTCTGTTATATGCCTTTATTGCTTTTTTATGCCACTGCTTACTGGTTAACCCTCATTAACCAGTCGGCAAGTCCATTCTCCGCAAAAATACAGAATAATCCAACACGAATATGATACTAAAACTTTTAAGATGTTACAGTTATCTACATAGATGTTTCAAAATATGAATTTTACGGAACTTTTTTAAAGCAAAAATCAAGTAAAAATAAGCACAAATAGACAAAATATATTCACGAGACTTTTAAAATCAATGGGTTAAATTGATGAAATTCATAGCACTGAATGATAAAACAGAATCTTCATTCGCAACTAAAATAGTGACCGCTATCATCATTAACTTTATTTATTACCGTCATTCACTTCTGAATGTCTGTTTACCCCTATTTCAACCGGATGCTTCGCATTCGGTTTTTTTTACCCTTTTTCAGACACACCCGGCAGATTTATGCTACCTGCCTAAAACTATCACGGTTATTCACTACTCTCGCTGCTCTACCGTTCGTAAGACATTAGCAAATAATTTCTTGATATTTAGTGCTAAACATTTATAAGTAGTCTTTATATTTGTGCCGTTCTGCGAAGGTTGTACGCTTTTTCCGTCCCGCCGACGGAGCGCGTGTTAAGTTGCCCGGCATGACGTAAGAGTCTGGAAATTCATTCATTACCCTTTATACTGCCCTTCACCTTCAGCGTTGCTTTTACAGGTCGTAAACATAAATGAGTCAGTCTGACACAACGGTCTCTACCCGATTCTCCCTTCTACCGGGAAGCATTACCCGTTTCTTCTTATTGCTGATCATTGTGCTGCTGGTAACGATGGGCGTTATGGTACAGAGCGCCGTCAACGCCTGGTTGAAAGACAAAAGCTATCAAATTGTCGATATTACCCACGCTATTCATAAACGCGTGGATACCTGGCGGTATGTTACCTGGCAAATTTATGACAACATCGCCGCGACCACTACGCCATCGACAGGTGAAGGACTTCAGGAAACGCGTCTGAAGCAGGATGTGTATTATCTTGAAAAGCCGCGACGTAAAACTGAAGCGCTGATTTTCGGTTCCCATGACAGCGCCACGCTGGAAATGACGCAGCGTATGTCAACTTATCTGGATACGCTGTGGGGCGCGGAAAACGTGCCGTGGTCAATGTATTACCTCAACGGACAGGATAACAGCCTGATTCTTATCTCTACCCTACCGTTGAAAGATCTCTCTTCCGGCTTTAAAGAGTCCACTATTGGCAATATCGTCGATTCCCGCCGGGCAGAGATGTTGCAGCAGGCGAATGCGCTGGATGAGCGCGAAAGTTTCTCCTCATTGCGAAAACTGGCCTGGCAAAACGGTCACTATTTTACGCTGCGCACGACCTTCAATCAGCCAGGACATCTGGCGACCGTAGTGGCGTTTGATCTGCCCATTAATGATTTAATCCCGCCGGGAATGCCGCTGGACAGTTTTCGGATAGAGCCTGACGCAACCCAGGCGACGGGGCGAAGCAGTGAAAAGGAAGCGCCTGATAGCGTCACGATTAGCTTTAACGGTTCAAAAATTGAGATCTCCTCAGCGCTTAACTCTACCGGAATGCGCCTGATCTGGCAGGTACCGTTCGGTACGCTTTTGCTTGATACGTTGCAAAATATTCTGCTGCCTTTACTGCTGAACATCGGGCTGCTGGCGTTGGCGTTATTTGGCTACGCCACGTTCCGTCATCAGCCGGGACGGTCGACGGAATCGACATCCGGCAACGCGGCGAATAACGAGCTTCGCGTCTTACGCGCCATTAATGAAGAGATCGTTTCTCTGCTGCCGCTGGGTCTGCTGGTCTACGATCAGGAAGGAAACCGCACCGTGATCAGCAATAAAATCGCCGATCATCTGTTGCCGCATCTTAACCTGCAAAATATTACCAGCATGGCGGAACAGCATCAGGGCGTGATTCAGGCGACAATTAATAACGAACTGTATGAGATCCGTCTGTTTCGCAGCCAGATCGCCCCCCGCACGCAGATCTTTATTATTCGCGATCAGGACCGGGAAGTGCTGGTGAATAAGAAGCTTAAACAGGCGCAGCGTTTGTATGAGAAGAATCAGCAGGGCCGCGCCGCCTTTATGCAAAATATCAGCAACACGCTTAAAGAGCCCGTACGCCAACTGGCGGTTAACGCCGCGGCAGTCACCACGCCGGAAAGCCTGAAACTGGCGGATCAGGCGGATGTATTGGTACGTATGATCGATGAAATCCAACTGGCGAATATGCTGGAAAATGACGCATGGAAGAGCGAAGCAACGCTGTTCTCCCTGCAGGATCTTATTGACGAAGTCGTGCCGGAAGTGCTGCCCGCCATTAAGCGTAAAGGGCTGCAACTGCTGATTAATAACCATCTTAGCGGCAACGATGAACGCTGGGGCGATCGCGACGCCCTGCGCCGGATTTTGCTGCTGTTGATTCAGTATGCCGTCACGACGACCGCTATGGGTAAAATTACGCTTGAAGTCGAGCAAGATGAATCTATCGCGGAGCGTCTGACTTTCCGTATTCTGGATACGGGCGAAGGCGTGACGTTAAACGAGATTGATAATCTGCATTTCCCGTATATGAATGAAACGCAGGGCGACCGTTACGGCAAAGCGAATCCGCTCACCTTCTGGCTGTGCAATCAACTGGCGCGCAAACTGGGCGGTCATCTCAACATTAAAGCGCGGGAAACGCTGGGCACGCGCTATACCGTTCATGTCAAAATGCTTCCTCACGATCAGCATACTCAGGTCGAAGAGCGCCTGCTGGACGACGTGAGCGTGATGGTCGATGTGACGTCCAACGAGGTTCGCGCGATTGTGCTGCGTCAGTTAGAAAACTGGGGCGCCACCTGCATCACGCCGGATGAAAGGCAGATAAGTCAAGAATATGATCTCTTTTTAACGGATAATCCGTCTAATCTTACTGCCTCGGGCTTGCTTTTAAGCGATGATGAGTCAGGCGTGCGGAAAATTGGCCCGGGTCAGTTGCGCGTCAACTTTAATATGAGCAATGCTATGCAGGAAGCTGTACTACAACTTATCGAAGAGCAGCTGGCGCAGGAAGAGATTCCCGCCTCCCCGCTCGGCGGAGATGAAAATGCCGAGCTTCATGCCAGCGGCTATTATGCGCTATTTGTAGACACAGTACCGGATGATGTTAAGAGGTTGTATACTGAGGCGGCAACCAGCGATTTCGCTGCGCTGGCCCAAACGGCCCACCGCCTGAAAGGGGTGTTTGCCATGCTTAATCTGGTACCCGGCAAGCAGTTATGTGAAACGCTGGAACATCTGATTCGTGAGAAAGATGCTCCAGGTATAGAAAAATATATCAGCGACATTGACGCCTACGTCAAAAGCTTGCTGTAGCAAGGTAGCCCAATACATGAACAATATGAACGTAATTATTGCCGATGACCACCCGATTGTACTGTTCGGTATTCGCAAATCACTTGAACAAATCGAGTGGGTGAATGTTGTCGGCGAATTTGAAGATTCCACAGCATTGATCAACAATCTGCCGAAATTAGATGCGCATGTGTTGATCACTGACCTCTCCATGCCGGGAGATAAATACGGCGATGGGATCACCTTGATCAAGTACATCAAGCGTCATTTTCCGAGCCTGTCTATTATCGTTCTGACCATGAACAACAATCCGGCGATCCTGAGCGCCGTGTTGGATCTTGATATTGAAGGGATCGTACTCAAGCAGGGTGCGCCAACCGATCTGCCTAAGGCGCTGGCCGCGCTGCAAAAAGGCAAAAAATTCACCCCAGAAAGCGTTTCTCGTCTGCTGGAGAAAATCAGCGCAGGCGGTTACGGCGACAAGCGCCTGTCGCCAAAAGAGAGCGAAGTATTACGCCTGTTCGCCGAGGGCTTCCTGGTCACCGAAATCGCCAAGAAGCTCAACCGCAGCATTAAGACCATCAGCAGCCAGAAGAAATCGGCGATGATGAAACTGGGCGTAGAGAATGATATCGCGCTGCTCAACTATCTCTCTTCCGTTACCCTGAGTCCGACAGACAAAGAATAAATCGCTTTTACGTTACCCAGCCTGATGGCGCTACGCTTATCAGGCCTACCAGTCGACTCATCTTTTGCAGGCCGGACAGGCGACGCCGCCATCCGGCATTTTTTATGCCCGCGTTTTACGTACCCGCTCGGCATACACCGCCAGCGTCTGTTTCAACACATCCAGCGTCACAGGCTTCGACAAACAGCTGTCCATACCGGACTCCAGGCAACGTTGTTTCTCTTCCGCCAGCGCGTTCGCCGTCACGCCGACGACCGGCAGCGTCAGCCCAAGCTGACGGATACGCTGCGTCAGGCGGTAGCCGTCCATGTTCGGCATGTTCACATCGCTCAGAACAATATCGATAGCATTTTTACTCAGCACATTCAGAGCGTCCACGCCATCATTGGCTGTCTTACACTGATACCCCAGCGATCCCAATTGATCGGCCAGCAGACGGCGATTGATCGGATGATCGTCAACGACCAGAATCATCATATCGTCATTTGAATCTGCGGTTTTATCCGTCGTCGGCAATGCGCTGGAAAGCGCTTCACTATCCAGCTCAATACTATAGATACGCGCCAACAGCGCGGGCAACTCATGCACCGACGCCACACTATGCACCCACTCGCCCGGCGCTCTTTCCAACGGAATCCCGATATGACGGCGGCAAAAGACGACCGCCGCCCTCCCCTGCCAGGTATGCTCCAGCGCGTCATCGACAATCAAAATATCGTCAGCAGCGGGTTCTTGCCCTTCATAACGCTGCGTATGAACGCCGCTACGCGCCAGACTGGTCTCAATAAACTGGCACAAAGAAGTATTGCGCACCGCCAGCCAACAGCAGGTTCCGGCGAGTCCTTCCACGCTCTTTTTCACAGGGTATTGCGCGCCATAAAGCGGGATGCGCAGCGTAAACTGGCTTCCCATGCCAGGCTCCGAATCGACGGAAATATCGCCGTCCATCATGCTGATCAATTTTTCGCAAATCGCCAGCCCCAGACCGGTCCCCTGAAAGTTACGCTGTACGCCGGTTCCCACCTGGAAGAAGGGATCGAACAGGCGAACCACCTCTTTTGCCGGAATACCAACCCCGGTATCCCGCACGCGAATGCTGAGATAATCCCCATCACAGCGCACATGCAGCACGATGCAGCCAATATCGGTAAACTTAATGGCGTTGCTCAACAGGTTTGAAATGACCTGCTGTAAACGCATCGGGTCGCCGTTCAGCGATACCGGCACGTCAGGCTCAATAAAACAATACAGGCCGAGCTGCTTACGCACCACCAGCGGCAGATAATTGGCGGTGATATGGTTCATCACCTCTCGCGGTGAAAATTCGCGCGGCTCAATCTTTAGCTGTTCCGACTCAATTTTCGAGAAGTCGAGAATGTCGCTGATAATTTTCAGCAACAGACTGGAGGAGTTATTCATCGCCGTGACCAGACGATCCACGCCTTTTGGCAACTCTTTGGTTTGCAGCAGATCGAGATTGCCGATGATACCGTACAGCGGTGTGCGCAATTCATGGCTGACCGTTGCAAGGAACATGGATTTAGACTGGCTTGCCTGTTCCGCCGCCTGCGCCATCTCCTGCAGCGACTCTTCCATTTTGACGCGCGTACTCACATCTACCAACACGCAAATCGCGACGTTTTCATTACGATAGCGGGAATGGACGAAGCTAATTTGCAAATTGGTATTATTGCTGGTCAATACATCAACAAAGTTGACCTGCTGGCCGCAAATGATTTGCGTCAGGCGCTGTCTGTCTTCATGCGTGAGCATGTTCAGGTAGGTGTGCGCCAGTTCGTTACTCAGAATATTGACGCCATCAATAGTGCGCAGAATACAGATCCCCACCGGCGCGGAGGCGACGATTTTACGGTTGAACTGTTCATGCTCTTCCAGACGCTGGGCATCGCTCTCCGCCGGAATAAAAATTCGCCGCTCATACATCCGCGCAAGCGTAAACAGCCCTGCGCCCACCAGCACGTTCAGCAGGATAGCGTTCAGGATAAGAATACGAATACGCTCCAGGACTAAATCTACAGGCACAGAATAGACAATACTGAGCGAGGATGGCGGCAGGCTTTTTTTGAGTACCAGTTCGCGAAAACCTGGCGTATAACCAAACCAGGAGCGCTCCTGCATCCAGCGCGGCTCCGCTTTAATAATGCCGTCAGGACCGGCCAACGAAATCAGCGAATGGCCGTTCTCATCAATAATGGTGACGCCCATCGGCAAACTGCCCGGCGTGAAAAAATTTTCCATGCGGATGGACTGCTCGACGCCCAGCAGCGCCTGCAGACGGTTGGCCAGATACACCGGCGTCAGCGCATAAAAGTAGCCCACGCCCTGACGCGCGCCCTGGCTTATCCAGAAAAGGTTATTCCCACTTTCTTCTTGCGGCGCGTTGCGGTATTTCATAATCCGCTCATGTAACGCTTTTAACGCATCATCGCGCTCCACGGGCATTTCACGCAGGCCGAAATTCGCCATACAGAGGTTATCGCTGCCAATCAGGAAAACGCGGTTAAGATCATACGCTGCTGAAAAGTTGTCGCGCCAGTAACGCATAAACCAGGCCAGCGACTCCAGCGATCCGCGCCATGCGGAGCCCATCGCCGCACAGTCTGAGTCGGCGAATAGCGGTTCAAAGTCCGGCACCACCATTTTGTCATCACGCGCACGCGACGACATAACGCCGTTTTCCGCCGTTAAACGGTTCTCGGCAATATATTTGAGCTCTTTCATCACATCCGATGTGCGCTGGATAAAACGCTGCGCCTGATCGGAGCTAAGGTTGAACTCCTGACGAATTTCAGATTCCCGCTGGTGCAGGGCATTGACGATGTAAAACACCGAAACAAAGGCGATTAAGAGCCAAATGAGTAACGCTAACGCTCTGAATAAGTAGCGCGAGACTTTCAGCGTAGTTCGAAAGGAAGCAAGGTATTTCAAAGGGGCGAAGCTCCGCCTCAGGATGTAAATAGAGTGTGACTAAGGTAGCGGTAAATGACGTAGCCCGCAACGGCAAAGAAAAAGGGCCGGATATCCGGCCCTCGCACAGCAATAACATTACTCGTCAGCGTCATCCGCAACGTCGTCATCGCTTTCCGCTTCCGGGGCGATATCCTCATCCCCTTCCGCCACGCTGCCGTCGATAGCGTCGAGTTCTTCGTCATCTACCGGTTCAGCAACGCGTTGCAGACCCACCACGTTTTCATCTTCCGCCGTGCGGATAAGGATAACGCCCTGGGTATTACGTCCCACTACGCTGATCTCGGACACACGGGTACGCACCAGAGTACCGGCATCCGTGATCATCATGATCTGGTCGCAATCGTCCACCTGTACCGCGCCAACAACGGAACCGTTGCGCTCGGTCACTTTGATAGAGATAACGCCCTGCGTCGCGCGAGACTTGGTCGGGTACTCGTCCGCTGCGGTACGCTTCCCGTAGCCGTTTTGCGTTACGGTCAGAATAGCGCCTTCGCCGCGTGGGATGATCAGAGAGACGACTTTATCGTCTCCCGCCAGCTTAATACCGCGCACACCGGTCGCGGTACGCCCCATCGCACGGACGGCGTCTTCTTTGAAGCGCACCACTTTACCCGCGGCCGAGAACAGCATGACTTCGTCAGAACCAGAAGTCAGGTCAACGCCAATCAGCTCGTCGCCGTCGTTGAGGTTCACCGCGATAATACCGGCGGAACGCGGACGGCTGAATTCGGTCAGCGCCGTTTTCTTCACGGTACCGCTGGCGGTCGCCATAAAGACGTTGACGCCCTCTTCGTACTCACGAACCGGCAGAATCGCGGTGATACGTTCGTTCGCTTCCAGCGGCAGCAGGTTGACGATCGGACGACCGCGCGCGCCACGGCTGGCTTCCGGCAACTGATAGACCTTCATCCAGTACAGACGGCCCCGGCTGGAGAAGCAGAGGATGGTGTCATGGGTGTTGGCCACCAGCAGGCGGTCGATAAAGTCTTCTTCTTTAATACGCGCGGCAGATTTACCTTTCCCACCACGACGTTGCGCTTCGTAATCCGTCAGCGGTTGATACTTGACGTAACCCTGGTGAGACAGCGTCACGACAACATCTTCCTGGCTAATCAGATCTTCGATATTAATATCGGCGCTGTTGGCGGTGATTTCGGTACGACGCTCATCGCCGAACTGATCGCGAATTAACTCCATCTCTTCGCGAATCACTTCCATCAGGCGATCGGCGCTGCCCAGAATGTGCAGCAGTTCAGCAATCTGCTCCAGCAACTCTTTGTATTCGTCGAGCAGTTTTTCATGCTCCAGGCCGGTCAGTTTCTGCAAACGCAGATCCAGAATCGCCTGCGCCTGCTGTTCAGTCAGGTAGTACTGACCGTCACGCACGCCAAATTCTGGCTCCAGCCATTCCGGACGCGCGGCGTCATCACCGGCGCGCTCCAGCATCGCAGCAACGTTACCCAGATCCCACGGACGCGAAATCAGCGCCGCTTTCGCTTCTGCCGGCGTTGGCGCGCGGCGAATCAGTTCGATAATCGGGTCGATGTTAGCTAGCGCAATCGCCAGAGCTTCAAGGATATGCGCGCGGTCACGGGCTTTACGCAGTTCAAAAATAGTCCGACGCGTCACCACTTCACGGCGGTGGCGCACGAACGCTGAAATGATGTCTTTCAGGTTCATGATCTTCGGCTGGCCGTGATGCAGCGCCACCATGTTAATACCGAAGGAAACCTGTAGCTGGGTCTGGGAGTAGAGATTATTAAGCACCACCTCGCCCACCGCATCGCGTTTTACTTCAATCACGATGCGCATACCGTCTTTGTCGGATTCGTCACGCAGCGCGCTGATGCCTTCCACGCGTTTATCTTTCACCAGCTCGGCGATTTTCTCGATCAGGCGCGCTTTGTTCACCTGATAGGGAATTTCATGGACGATGATGGTTTCACGGCCCGTTTTGGCGTCAGCTTCAACTTCCGCGCGGGCGCGGATGTACACTTTGCCACGACCGGTACGGTAGGCTTCTTCGATACCACGACGACCGTTGATGATCGCGGCGGTCGGGAAGTCCGGACCCGGAATATGTTCCATCAGCCCTTCAATGCTGATGTCTTCGTTGTCGATATACGCCAGGCAGCCGTTAATCACTTCCGTCAGGTTGTGCGGCGGGATATTCGTCGCCATACCTACTGCGATACCGGAAGAACCGTTCACCAGCAGATTCGGAATTTTGGTCGGCATGACGTCCGGAATTTTTTCCGTACCGTCATAGTTATCCACGAAATCCACCGTCTCTTTTTCGAGATCGGCCATCAGTTCGTGGGCGATTTTCGCCAGACGGATCTCCGTATAACGCATTGCCGCCGCGGAGTCGCCGTCAATAGAACCGAAGTTACCCTGACCATCCACCAGCATGTAACGCAGCGAGAATGGCTGCGCCATACGAACGATGGTGTCATACACTGCGGAATCGCCGTGGGGATGGTATTTACCGATTACGTCACCAACGACACGGGCAGATTTTTTATAGGCTTTGTTCCAGTCATTGCCCAATACGTTCATGGCGTAAAGTACGCGACGGTGTACCGGCTTCAGGCCATCTCGGACATCCGGCAGCGCACGGCCAACAATGACCGACATCGCATAATCCAGATAGGAGCTCTTCAGCTCTTCCTCAATGTTGACCGGTGTAATTTCTCTCGCAAGGTCGCTCATCTAACCGCTATCCCTCTACTGTATCCCGGATTCAAAGGTCGCAAATTATAACACATTCGCCCACGTACTGGTAAACGGAATGCAGCCAGACAATGCTTTATTCAGGTGCCGCATGCTCTCTTCATTTATAACCGTGGTCTCGGCGTTTATCGGCGATCGGCTTCAGAGGCGACACAGGGGAGATCGGGGCCTGGCCAGGAAGAGGTTAGAAAATCAATACCTCCCGTGTATACCCGTCATACTTCAAGTTTCATGTGCGTTGGCAGCGAGTTACTCGGCCCATCCCTGGGCCTCTCCCCGTCGCGGTTAGCGCAAGCGCTGTTCAAGACGGTTAACCATTTTATCCTGCAACTCGAATTATTTAGGGGATATGCCGGGAGGCATAAACCATAATCAGTATCACCAGATGCTATTTAATCACATAGGCCAGATATTCTTTCACTACCTCATCGTTTAATTCCTGACCCAATCCGGGCTGTTCCGGCGCGACATAATAGCCATTTTCCGGCTGATAATCGTGGGTACAAAGTTCCCGAATAGATGCTTTCATCGCATTGGTATGATGCTCATGAATAATAAAGTTGGGAATTGCTGTTTCCATATGCAGCGCGGCTACCGTGGAAACAGGACCGCCGCAAACATGCACCTGTACAGTGGTGTCATAAATATTAGCATAGTCACAGATTTTCTTTCCTTCGGTAATTCCGCCGCAGAGACACAAATCAGGTTGAGCTACGGCAATAGACTGCTTCTCCAGTAATTCCCTGTATCCCCATCTTGTGTAGGAACGCTCACCAGTGGCGATTGGAATAGTTGTTGAACGGGAAACTTTCTGCATATTATCAGAATTTAATGGATGAATCGGTTCTTCATAAAGAAAGATACGATACTTTTCTATCGCCTTCGCAAATTGAATAGCTGAGTTTGTACCGAGAAGAGAATGGATTTCCACGATAATATCAGCATCATCCCCCATTGCTTCACGCATAGCGGCAATTCGCGCTTCCCCCATTTTTAATTGATCGGCCAGTAACAATCCTGAATAGTTACGATTTTTATTCTGAAAAACACAGTCATCGCCATTACGATCGATTTCGAGTGGATCCACTTTAATCGCATCATATCCATCGTCAAGAGCCGCACGCGCCGCCTCAGCATATTCATCAGGTGTCACTAATATCTGGCGTTTATCCCCCCAACCAAATTGTAACTGACTAGCATAGGTTCTTAATTTTTCATTAGTTTTCCCACCAAGGAGCTGATAAACAGGTACACCTAAATATTTACCTTTGATATCCCAAAGAGCAATATCAATAGCGCTCATTCCGGCATAAAAAACGTTTCCGCCCCCCATCCCCCAAAAAGTCTTTCTGAAAAAGAACTCCCAAATTTTTTCGATATTTAGTGGATCTTCACCCACAATCAATGGCGCCAGATCTCTGATGATCCCTACGCCAGCTTTAGCGCCTGCGCCATAGGCCAGTCCTACTTCGCCAATACCACTTAATCCTGAGTCGGTATTCACCCGGATAAGTACTGGATTATAGGAGGACATCGTTTGATCTCTTTTTTTTAATTCACAGTCAAAAACTTCAATAGACGTAATTTTCATAATTTCTCCATTTATCAGGTTCGTGATACAACATTTGTTTATTGGCTTTTTTCTTTTTTCACATCAATTTTCATTAACGCCAGAACGGCTACTGCAGCGAAGCAAAGTATTGCCTCTACAATAAATATTCCTGTCGCACCATAATGAGTAGAAACGAATCCCAGTGATTTATTAATCAGGAATCCGCCAAGACTTGAACATGAGTTAATAAACGCAATGCTGATAGCCAACCCTGACGGCGACAATAATGCAGAAGGCAGCGCCCAGTAAGGTCCGTAATAGCTGAGGATCCCAACACCATAGAACGTTAGCCCCAGCATTCTCAACGACATTGAGGGGACAAGAGCAATCATCAGAAAACCACAGCCCGCCAGAAACATGGGTAATGCAGCATGCCATTTTCGTTCATTCTTTTTATCGGAATGCCAACCCCACCAGGGCATGCTGAACATAGCGAAAATAAACGGAATACTCATGATTAAACCAACGTCAGTATCCGTAAAATCAGCTGAAAATCCCTTCACCAACCCCGGCAACCAGTAGTTTGCCGCCAGAGCAGCCGCCTGAATCAACATGTAGGCGAAAGAAAGCTGAAGCAAAACTGGATTTTTGATTACTGAAAGAAAGGATGAGTTGGTATTTTTATTTAATGCAGCTGCGGTTTCATTGTCAGTGCGTAATTTATTAACTAAGGCAGATATCTGCTGTGGCGTAAGCCATTTAGCCTTTTCTGGACTGTCAGGCAGTAAATAAAATGTCAGGATGCCAAGGAATACGGTAGGGATACCTTCAATTGCAAAAAGCCAGCGCCAGCCTTCATAATCCGAGGTATTCAAATGCTCGATGATCCAACCAGACATCGGTGCAGCCAATACCGATGCTACAGCAATAGATAACATGAAGAAACTATTGACTTTTCCGCGTTCACGAGCCGGAAACCAGCATGCAAGATAATAAACCATGCCCGGGAAAAAGCCAGCTTCAAATACCCCCAAAAAAATGCGAGCCAGCAAAATATGTTGAGTATCTTTAGCAAAAAAAATCAGCCCAGTTACCGCTCCCCAGCCGATAATAATGGAACTAATCCATTTTCTTGCACCAAGCTTTTGCAAGCCAATGCTACTCGGAATTTGAAAGATTAAATATGATATGAAGAATATAGAAGAAATATTAGCGAAATCCTCAGGCGTAATACCGAGAGATTCATTCATGCGTAATGCAGCAAACCCAATATTGACACGATCCATATAGTTAAAAAAGTAAAGAATAAAGGCCAAAGGAATGATTTTCCTTTTTACAATACGAATTGCATCGTATAAATTTTCTTGTGGACTACTCATTTTGCATCACCTTTTATGATTCAATGAATAAGGGTATTGACCGGAATCGATGTTACGTAAAAAACAATACAATTCAAAAGCTAATGTGTCATATCTGATATATCAGCAAGCAAACTTAATGAAATATACAATAACAACAATAAAGTATGTAAATTTTCTTATATCTGATATATTAGATCCGTTAATTTTGAATAAATTAATTACAATGGAGCCGGGTTTAACCATGGAGGAGAAGAAAATGAAAAATAGATTAAAGCGTGACTTTAGTCACATATCAATTGAAATACCCAAATCCATCACCCAGGTGATTAAAGAGAAAATAAGGGAGATGATTATCCATGGCGATTTCGATCTTGGGCAAGCGATCAGTGAAAATGAACTATCAAATATTCTGATGGTAAGTAAAACACCAATTCGTGAAGCTTTTATTTGGCTGAGCTATAATGAAAACCTGGTCAACATCATTCCCCGCAGTGGGACATTTGTTTTTTCTGTCACCGACGAGGATATCAATGATCTCATCAAAATGAGGGTTATCCTTGAACAGGGCGCAATTCGTGAAGCGATGGAGAAAAATGCTAACAATGTCATAGTCGAATTAAGCAATATTTTATCGAAGTCAGCAAAAATTAATGCAGAGCGAGATACGCAAGCTTATCTCAAACTGGATCATGATTTTCATTATGTTTTTGTGAAATATGCCGATAATAAATACATTTCGCAAGCACACCTGTTGATCTCAGCACGTTTATTGGCAATTCGCTACAGACTGGATTTTACCGCTGAATATATCACCAGCTCTAACCGGGGACATGCCACTATTTTGGATATGTTAAAAAACAACAACGTCGAGGGCGTCTGTAATTTTATCACGCACCACATCGGTAGCGGTTTTACAGAACGCGCAAGAAAACTTCTTGCGCTGAAAGCGTAATAAAGACGGCAGCAGATATAACGCAGCGACTTTGCACCTGCTATACTGCCCCGATAGATCAATAGCGGAATCTCATGTACTCATGAACACTGAAAAACCGTCGGTAGCTCACAACGTTGACCATAATGAAATCGCCAAATTCGAAGCCGTCGCGTCGCGCTGGTGGGATCTGGAGGGCGAATTCAAGCCATTGCATCGCATCAACCCTCTACGCCTTGGCTACATTACTGAACGCTCAGGCGGCCTGTTTGGTAAAAAGGTACTCGACGTCGGCTGCGGCGGCGGCATTCTGGCGGAAAGTATGGCACGCGAAGGCGCAACCGTCACCGGGCTGGATATGGGCTTTGAGCCTTTGCAGGTCGCCAAACTGCATGCGCTGGAAAGCGGCATCGAGGTAGAGTACGTGCAGGAGACGGTTGAGGAACATGCGGCAAAACACGCCCAGCAATACGACGTCGTCACCTGTATGGAAATGCTGGAGCACGTTCCCGATCCGCAATCGGTCGTCCACGCCTGCGCCCAACTGGTTAAACCCGGCGGTGAGGTGTTCTTCTCAACGTTGAACCGCAATGGGAAATCCTGGCTGATGGCGGTCGTCGGCGCTGAGTATATTCTGCGCATGGTGCCAAAAGGCACGCACGACGTGAAGAAATTCATTAAGCCTGCTGAACTGTTAAGCTGGGTAGATGAAACCGTCCTGAAAGAGCAACATATCACCGGGCTGCACTACAACCCGATAACCAATACTTTCAAACTCGGTCCCGGAGTAGACGTTAACTACATGTTGCATACCCGCGCTAAAAAAGCCTGACATCAAAGAATTTTCCTATAAGGGTTGCGTTAGATCATCGGGCGCAACCTTTCTCTTCGATGAAGAAATCAGCATTCGATCAAATTTTGATTTTTTTTTATGAATTGTTGACATCCTCTCCAGGCCTTATCAGACGCGCATTTAGCGATTCTTACGCTTTTACAACCGCAATTTAACGCCAAAATCAACTCTTGTACTCAAAAGAATCCCTACTAGAATACTCACCATATAGCGTTTCACTTATCGATTACCCCCTATATATAGTATTTATCCACAGAGTTAGTCACAACGTGGCGTTGTGGATAAGCGGGGGGATATTTTTCTTTCACGGACAGGTAAACAGGTAGAAAACCACATGAATCAGAGTCTGCTGGTGACAAAGCGTGACGGCCGTACTGAGCGCATCAATCTCGACAAAATTCATCGCGTGCTTGATTGGGCGGCAGAAGGACTGAATAACGTATCGGTTTCTCAGGTCGAGCTACGCTCGCATATTCAGTTTTATGATGGGATTAAGACCTCCGATATCCATGAAACTATTATTAAGGCCGCCGCAGACCTGATCTCTCGCGATGCGCCGGATTATCAATACCTGGCTGCGCGTCTGGCGATTTTCCACCTGCGTAAGAAAGCCTTCGGCCAGTTTGAGCCGCCCGCACTTTACCACCATGTGGTAAAAATGGTTGAGCTTGGCAAATACGACAATCATCTGCTGGAAGACTACACGGAAGAAGAGTTCAAGCAGATGGATTCGTTTATCGTTCACGATCGCGATATGACCTTCTCCTACGCTGCCGTTAAGCAGCTGGAAGGGAAATATCTGGTGCAAAACCGCGTGACCGGCGAAATCTATGAAAGCGCACAGTTCCTCTACATTCTGGTAGCGGCCTGCCTGTTCTCGAACTACCCGCGTGAAACGCGTCTTGACTATGTAAAACGTTTTTACGATGCGGTCTCTACGTTCAAAATCTCGCTGCCGACGCCCATCATGTCCGGTGTGCGTACCCCGACCCGTCAGTTCAGCTCCTGCGTACTGATCGAGTGTGGCGACAGTCTGGATTCCATCAACGCCACCTCCAGCGCTATCGTGAAATACGTTTCTCAGCGCGCCGGTATCGGCATCAACGCTGGCCGCATTCGTGCGCTGGGCAGCCCGATTCGCGGCGGCGAAGCGTTCCACACCGGCTGTATTCCGTTCTACAAGCACTTCCAGACGGCGGTGAAATCCTGCTCGCAGGGCGGCGTGCGCGGCGGCGCGGCGACACTGTTCTACCCGATGTGGCACCTGGAAGTGGAAAGCCTGCTGGTGCTGAAAAACAACCGCGGCGTGGAAGGTAACCGCGTACGTCACATGGACTACGGCGTACAGATCAACAAGCTGATGTACACCCGCCTGCTGAAGGGCGGCGACATTACGTTGTTCAGTCCGTCCGATGTACCCGGGCTATACGATGCGTTCTTCGCCGACCAGGACGAATTCGAACGCCTGTACGTGAAATATGAAAACGACGACAGCATCCGCAAACAGCGTGTGAAAGCGGTCGAACTGTTCTCGCTGATGATGCAGGAACGCGCCTCTACCGGTCGTATCTATATCCAGAACGTTGACCACTGCAATACTCACAGTCCGTTCGATCCGGTTGTCGCCCCGGTACGCCAGTCTAACCTGTGTCTGGAGATTGCCCTGCCGACCAAACCGCTGCACGATGTCAACGATGAAAACGGCGAAATTGCGTTGTGTACGCTGTCTGCATTCAACCTGGGCGCCATTAAAACTCTGGACGAGCTGGAAGAACTGGCTATTCTGGCAGTACGCGCTTTGGATGCTCTGCTCGATTATCAGGATTACCCGATTCCGGCTGCCAAACGCGGCGCAATGGGCCGTCGTACGCTGGGCATTGGCGTGATTAACTTCGCCTACTGGCTGGCGAAAAACGGTAAACGTTATTCCGACGGCAGCGCCAATAATCTGACGCATAAAACCTTCGAAGCCATTCAGTACTATCTGCTTAAAGCGTCCAACGAACTGGCGAAAGAGCAAGGCGCCTGCCCATGGTTCAACGAAACCACCTATGCAAAAGGCATTCTGCCGATCGACACCTACAAAAAAGATCTGGATGCGATCGTCAACGAACCGCTGCACTACGACTGGGAACAGCTGCGTGAATCGATCAAAACCCACGGTCTGCGTAACTCCACGCTATCGGCGCTAATGCCGTCGGAAACGTCGTCCCAGATCTCCAACGCCACTAACGGTATCGAACCACCGCGCGGCTACGTCAGCATCAAGGCCTCGAAAGACGGTATTTTGCGTCAGGTCGTGCCGGATTATGAGCATCTGAAAGACGCTTACGAACTGTTGTGGGAGATGCCGAACAACGACGGTTATCTGCAACTGGTGGGTATCATGCAGAAGTTTATCGATCAGTCGATTTCCGCCAATACCAACTACGATCCGTCACGTTTCCCGTCAGGAAAAGTGCCGATGCAGCAACTGCTGAAAGATTTGCTCACCGCGTATAAGTTTGGCGTGAAAACTCTGTACTATCAAAATACCCGCGACGGCGCGGAAGATGCGCAGGACGATTTGGCGCCTTCTATTCAGGACGATGGCTGCGAAAGCGGCGCTTGTAAGATCTGATGAATAGTGCCGGGTAGCGCTATGCTTACCCGGCCTACGATTGTACGGTTTGTAGGCCGGATAAGGCGCTTGCGCCGCCATCCGGCGCTCATCCCATAAAGGATTCACTTCAATGGCATACACCACTTTTTCACAGACGAAAAACGATCAGCTCAAGGAACCCATGTTCTTTGGCCAGCCGGTCAACGTTGCGCGCTATGACCAGCAGAAATATGACATCTTCGAAAAACTGATCGAAAAACAGCTCTCTTTCTTCTGGCGTCCGGAAGAGGTCGACGTCTCCCGCGATCGTATCGATTATCAGGCGTTGCCGGAGCACGAAAAACATATCTTCATCAGCAACCTCAAATACCAGACGCTGCTGGATTCCATTCAGGGACGTAGCCCGAACGTCGCCCTGCTGCCGCTCATTTCCATCCCGGAGCTGGAGACGTGGGTAGAGACCTGGGCGTTTTCTGAGACGATTCACTCACGATCCTACACCCACATTATTCGTAACATCGTCAACGATCCGGCGGTCGTTTTTGACGATATCGTGACCAATGAGCAAATTCAGAAGCGCGCCGAAGGGATCTCCGCCTACTACGACGAACTTATTGAGATGACCAGTTACTGGCATCTGCTCGGTGAAGGCACCCATACCGTTAATGGCAAAACGGTTGTCGTGAATCTGCGTGAGCTGAAGAAAAAACTGTATCTGTGCCTGATGAGCGTGAACGCGCTGGAAGCCATTCGCTTCTACGTCAGCTTCGCCTGCTCTTTCGCATTTGCCGAGCGTGAACTGATGGAAGGCAACGCCAAAATTATCCGTCTGATCGCCCGTGACGAAGCTCTGCATCTGACCGGCACGCAACATATGCTGAACCTGTTGCGTAGCGGCGTGGACGACCCGGAGATGGCGGAAATCGCCGAAGAGTGTAAACAGGAATGTTATGACCTGTTCGTGCAGGCGGCGCAGCAGGAAAAAGAGTGGGCGGACTATCTGTTCCGCGACGGTTCGATGATCGGCCTGAATAAAGATATCCTGTGTCAATACGTTGAATATATTACTAATATTCGTATGCAGGCGGTAGGGCTGGATCTGCCGTTTCAGACCCGCTCCAACCCAATCCCGTGGATCAATACCTGGCTGGTGTCCGATAACGTTCAGGTCGCGCCACAGGAAGTGGAAGTTAGCTCTTATCTGGTCGGACAAATCGATTCGGAAGTCGATACCGACGATCTGAGTAATTTCCAGCTCTGATGGGACGCGTCACGCTGCGTATCACTGGCACACAGCTGCTGTGCCAGGATGAACACCCTTCTCTGCTGGCCGCGCTGGAATCGCATAACGTTGAGGTGGAGTATCAGTGCCGCGAAGGATATTGCGGCTCCTGTCGTACCCGGCTGGTTGCCGGTCAGGTTGACTGGATTACGGAACCTTTAGCGTTTATCCAGCCGGGAGAGATTTTGCCCTGCTGCTGCAGGGCAAAAGGCGATATCGAAATCGAGATGTAACTCAGTGCAACTCGCTGGTGGAAACCAAAGGCATCACGCCACGTTTTTTCATCTGCACGGCATACAGAGCGCCAGCGAGTACCACCAGCACCGCGCCAGCGACATAAATCATACGATAGCCAACCGACTCAACCATCATTCCCATGATAAAGGCGCCAATCGCCATTCCGGCGTCCATTGCGTTAAAGAACAGTGAATTCGCCACGCCGATTTTATGCGGTTCAACCGAGCTGATAATTTGCGTCTGGAAAACCGGCGTGACCGAACCGTAGCCGATACCGATTAGACCGCCGGAAATAATCATCATGATGCTGCCATTGGTGTAGCCCAGCGCCACCAGACCGATGGTAAAAGCCAACAGGCATGGATAAACAACATATTTCGGCCCTTTTTTATCACAAATATTCCCGGTGAAGGTACGGCATATCATCAGGAAAATCGCGTAGCACAGCAGGAAATTACTGGCCGCCGCCATTAAATCCAGCTCACGCGCATACAGCGCCAGGAAAGCCGACACGCCGGCATAGGAGAAAGTCATAAAAAAGGTGACCAGCGCAAAAGGCAAGGCGGCGCGGTCAAACATCGCGGCAAAACCCAGATTCGGCTTCGAACCATCGGCATGACGAATTACCGGAGGGACCGTCACAATCAGGGAAAGCACAATCCCTAACGCCGCTACAGCGGAACAAAGCCAGAATGCGGCAGTGAACGCGTCCCAGCGGGCCATATTCAAACCGATCCACGGTCCTACGACCATCGCCAGGCCCATCGCTAAAGAGAAAAAGCTGATGCCCTCTCCACGTCGGGAGGCCGGAATTAACCGCGCTGAAATAGTTCCTTTTACCGTGGTAATAACACCAAACGTAATCCCATGAAGTACGCGGATAAAGAGCAGCGACTCGATAGAATGGCAAACCGGATACAGCGCGGTAATCACCAAAAAAGCCAGAGAAGAGAGCACCAGAATCTTTTTATTCGAATATTTTCCCACCCACTGTCCGGCAAATGGCCGAATAACAATTGCCGCGGCCAGGAAACATGTCACTAACAGCCCGGCCTTATCTGCAGAAGCATGCAGGCGGTCAGCGATATAAATGGGTAATAAAGTTAGCAGTACATAAAAAACAAAAAAGATAATAAAACTGACTATGGTGATTGCCCAAAAATCCTTCGTCCATAATTTTTCTTTCATTCTTAACGACCCGCTCAGATGGCGCACGCAGGCAACGCTCAGCTCAACTGAACACCTATCAGGTGCGTCAAAATGTGATGTATTCGATAGAATCACAGTATAAACAAGTGCACTCTATTAGGAAAATTAATCGTTTTAATTATATTGATTAGGTTTTACTAATGACACTAACCCAAATCCACGCCCTGCTTGCCGTACTGGAGTACGGCGGATTTACCGAAGCCAGCAAACGGCTATACATGACGCAATCCGCCGTCAGCCAGGCCATCTCCGCGCTTGAGGAGGAGCTCGGCGTTGACATATTGATTCGTGAGCGTCGTAAAGAGATTGAGCTTACCGCCGCCGGTAGCCGCATCGTCAGGCACTTACGCGCGATCCAGCGCGACGTCAACGCGGTAAAAGAGATTGCCGAACAAGAAAAAAAGAACCCGGCCCGTACGCTACGGATTGGCTGTTTTCCCAGCGCCTGCGCCTGCATTTTACCCGGCGTCATTCGCTATTTTGAAAGCCATCATCCAAATGTAAAAATTATCCCCTATGAAGAGAACAGTACGGCTATTATTGATTCGCTGCAGGACGGAAGTATTGATGCCGGTTTCGTTCCTTTTCCGGTCAACGGTATGTATTGCGTCCCCATTTACCGGGATAAATTCACCGTAGTGGTGCCTGAAAATCATCCCCTGGCGGCCAATAGTACAGTAACGGTTGAAGAACTGATGGACGAACCCCTTATTGTCAGTAAAGGTCGTTATGAATTAAGCATTATGGCGTTGTTTAAAGAAAAGGGTATTGAGCCGATATTTAAATATGAATTTAACCATCCCGATACTGCGCTGAATTTTATTCGCCAGGGATTAGGTATCGCCTTATTGCCAGAATTAACCTTAAAAGCCACGACAGGAAAATTATGTTCCGTGGCGCTGGAACCCACCTTTTATCGACAAATTTCCCTGTTAGCAAAAGAACCGCCAGTAGAAGGAAGCCCGCTATTTTTATTACAAAAATGTATGGAAACACTGACCGATGAGGGGTTGCTATAAAACAACACCGCCTGATGGCATTGCGTTTACCAGACTTACGCTGGCAAACGTTGCGCCAGGCCGGATGAGGCGTTTATGGCCTCATCCGGCGCGTCACTTCGACTATGGCAAACCTTTAGTCATTTTTTTGCAGGAACATGACCGCCTTATCCGGGAAGTCAGTGAACAGCCCGTCGACGCCCGCCTTGTTATACAGGATGTCGTACAACTGATTGACGTCTGTGGCATAGTCCGGCAATTGATCGGCACGCACAGTGTAAGGATGCACTACCATCTTATTCTGATGCGCGTCTTGCACCATTCCAGTCAGCTTGATATTCCCTTTCGTTGAGCCTTCCGCGACCAGCATATGGTAATCCGGACCAATACCGTCCGCATATTCCGCCACCTGCTTCATAGCGCCCGGCTTAAACATCCAGTCGTAGTTGTAATTTACCCAACGACCGTCCGGCTGTTTCTGCTGTGTTTCATTCCAGTCGGTATACGCAATAAGTTGAACCAGATTGAGATCCATCCCCATTTTGGGTTCCAGTTCATTCTTAATACGTTTCAGCTCAGCGACATCAAAACACTGCAAATAGACATTGTCCTGCTTGCCGGTGTAACCATACTTCTTCAGCACTTCCAGCGTTTTCGCGGCAATATCTTTCCCTCCCTGATGATGGAACCACGGCGCTTTAATTTCCGGATAAATACCGATATTTTTACCGGTAGAGTGATTTAATCCCTGAACGAATTCAATTTCCTCTTCAAAGGTATGAATGCGGAAATCAGATTTTCCCATCGGGAAACGGCCCGGATAAGTTTGTACTTTTTTGCCGTTTTCAATATCAAACCCTTCGGTAAACTTCAGGGATTTAATTTCATCCAGCGTAAAATCGATAGCGTAATAGCGCCCATCTTTACGCGCCCGGTCCGGAAAACGGTCAGCGACGTCAGTCACCCGGTCAAGGTAGTGGTCATGGAGGACGACCAGATGGTCGTCCTTTGTCATCACTAAATCTTGTTCCAGATAATCTGCCCCTTGCGCATACGCCATCGCTTTCGCCGGTAGCGTATGCTCCGGCAGATAACCGCTGGCGCCACGGTGGGCGATAACGACTTTTTCAGCCGCCACGGCACAGCTTCCGATGGCCATTCCTGCCAACATCAACGCCACGCTAAGGTTTTTCAGTGTGGTTTTCATGTTATTAGCCTCCGTTGCGTTTTAACTGCAGCTCATCATGATGGCGTTTTTCGCCAATCATCACGACCACCAGCAGGATTACCGCCAGAATGCTGCCGCCAATCATCACCATAAAGCCGCCATCCCAACCGAAGAAGTCAACGGTATAACCCACAATGGCGCTTGCAGCGACAGAACCGCCCAGGTAACCAAACAGACCGGTGAAGCCCGCCGCCGTACCCGCCGCTTTTTTCGGCGCCAGTTCCAGCGCGTGCAGACCGATCAACATTACCGGGCCGTAGATCAGGAAGCCGATGATAATCATACAAGCCATATCAACGTTCGGGTTTCCTGCCGGGTTCATCCAGTAAACGATGGTCGCGATAGTCACCAGGGTCATAAAGAACACGCCCGTCGCACCGCGGTTGCCGCGGAAGACTTTATCCGACATCCAGCCACACAGCAGCGTGCCCGGAATACCCGCGTATTCATACAGGAAATATGCCCAGGAGGATTTATCCAGTGCGAAATGCTTCACTTCTTTCAGGTAGGTCGGCGACCAGTCGAGGATGCCGTAGCGCAGCAGATAAACAAACACGTTGGCGATGGCGATGTACCACAACAGTTTGTTTGGCAGTACGTACTGCATGAAGATCTGCTTCGCAGTCAGCTCTTCTTCCGCTTTTTCGTTGTAGTCATCCGGATAGTCGTTTTTATACTCTTCGATAGGCGGCAGACCGCAGGATTGCGGCGTATCGCGCATCATTGCGAAAGCGAACAGCGCCACCACAATCGCGCCAAAGGCTGGCATATAGAGCGCCGCTTTCCAGTCGTTAAACCACGCCATCCCCAGCAGGAACAGCAGTGGCGGGATCCCGCCGCCGACGTTATGCGCACAGTTCCAGACCGACACAATGCCGCCGCGCTCTTTCTGCGACCACCAGTGAACCATCGTACGTCCGCACGGCGGCCACCCCATCCCCTGGAACCAGCCGCAAAGGAACAACAGCACAAACATCACGGCGATGCTGGATGTCGCCCACGGTACAAAGCCCATAAACAACATGACTGCTGCGGCCAGAATCAACCCTGCCGGCAGAAAAACGCGCGGATTCGAGCGATCGGACACCGAACCCATTATAAATTTCGAAAAACCATAAGCGATGGAAATCCCGGACAGCGCAAAGCCCAGATCGCCGCGTGAAAAACCCTGTTCTACCAGGTAGGGCATCGCGAGGGCAAAGTTCTTGCGCACCAGATAATACGCGGCATAGCCAAAGAATATCCCCAGGAAAATCTGCCAGCGTAATCGGCGATAGGTCGGATCAATCTCCGCCGCTGGCAAGCGCGCTTTATGCGGCGCTGGTTTAAAAATACTCAACATATTGTAGCCTCCGTGGCCCGTATTTTATTTAGAGGTAAACACCGCAGTTTGTTCAAACAACCCCGCTGCTCCCAGTGTGGCCGCGATGTTAAGTAAAGATACGTCACGTTAATGTGAATTACAGCACATATTGTTACAGTTTTATGACTAATGTTCAGAAAGGCGCACGAAATCACGTTTCATTTTCGAATAGTGAGCGATTATGCGCGAAATCAAACATTCCATATGATTTGTATGGCTAAATGATAAAAAACGAACTGTGAGGAAAAACAATGAAAACTCGCGACTCGCAAGCAAGTGACGTGATTATCATTGGCGGTGGAGCAACAGGCGCAGGGATCGCCCGCGACTGCGCGCTGCGCGGTTTACGTGTCATTCTGGTGGAGCGGCATGATATAGCGACCGGCGCGACCGGGCGTAACCACGGGCTGCTGCACAGCGGCGCTCGTTATGCGGTTACCGACGCGGAATCCGCGCGCGAGTGCATTAGTGAAAACCAGATTTTAAAACGGATCGCCCGCCATTGCGTCGAACCGACGGATGGTCTGTTTATTACGTTGCCGGAAGATGATCTTGCGTTTCAGGCCACCTTTATTCGCGCCTGTGAAGCGGCAGGCATTCGCGCTGAAGCCATCGATCCGCAGCAGGCTCGCATCATCGAACCTTCCGTTAACCCTGCGCTCATCGGTGCGGTAAAAGTGCCGGATGGCACCGTGGACCCTTTCCGCCTTACCGCCGCCAATATGCTGGATGCCAGAGAACATGGCGCAATCGTGTTAACGGCGCATGAAGTGACCGGGCTCATTCGTGAAGGCGCAACGGTCTGCGGCGTCCATGTGCGCAACCATCTCACTGGCGAAACCCAGACGCTTCACGCGCCGGTGGTGGTCAATGCGGCAGGTATCTGGGGGCAACGGATCGCCGAATACGCCGACCTGAGTATTCGCATGTTCCCGGCGAAAGGCTCGCTGTTGATCATGGACCATCGGATCAACCAGCATGTCATTAACCGCTGCCGGAAACCATCGGATGCCGACATTCTGGTACCTGGCGATACGATTTCACTGATCGGCACCACCTCTACCCATATTGATTACAATGAGATAGACAGCAACCGCGTCACCGCAGATGAAGTCGATATCCTGCTGCGTGAAGGGGAAAAACTGGCCCCTGTCATGGCGAAGACGCGTATTCTGCGCGCGTATTCCGGCGTCCGCCCGCTGGTGGCCAGCGATGACGATCCCAGCGGTCGTAACGTCAGCCGCGGTATTGTGTTGTTCGACCACGCCGAACGCGACGGGCTTGATGGCTTCATTACCATTACCGGCGGGAAGCTAATGACGTACCGCCTGATGGCGGAATGGGCGACCGACGCCGTGTGCCGCAAGTTGGGCAATACTCGCCCCTGCATCACGGCGGATACGCCGTTGCCTGGCTCAAAAGAGTCTACGGAACATACGCTGAAACGCATTATCTCGCTTCCCGCGCCGCTACGCGGATCGGCGGTTTATCGGCATGGCGATCGCACGCCGGGGTGGCTGAGCGAAGGCCGCCAACACCGTAGCCTGGTCTGTGAATGCGAGGCCGTCACGGCGGGAGAAGTGCAGTATGCCGTCGAAAACTTAACCGTGAACAGCCTGCTGGATCTGC
Organism: Salmonella sp. 2018103; assembly: GCF_026247685.1. Classification (NCBI taxonomy): domain Bacteria; kingdom Pseudomonadati; phylum Pseudomonadota; class Gammaproteobacteria; order Enterobacterales; family Enterobacteriaceae; genus Salmonella; species Salmonella sp. 2018103. The sequence continues at coordinate 1,558,308 of NZ_CP111029.1, read as the reverse complement.
GCCGTCGCACCCGCGTAGGGATGGGCACTTGCCAGGGCGAACTGTGCGCCTGCCGCGCGGCAGGGCTATTGCAGCGTTTTAATGTGACGACCGCGGCGCAATCTATTACGCAACTCTCTGAATTTCTGAATGAGCGCTGGAAAGGCGTACAACCTGTCGCCTGGGGAGACGCGCTACGCGAAAGCGAATTCACGCGCTGGGTTTATCAGGGATTATGCGGTCTGGAGAAGGAGCACCAGGATGAAATTTGATACGGTTATTATGGGCGGCGGTCTCGCCGGTTTGCTGTGCGGACTGCAACTCCAGCAGCATGGATTACGCTGCGCCATCGTCACCCGCGGACAAAGCGCACTGCATTTTTCCTCCGGCTCGCTGGATCTACTCAGCACCCTGCCCGACGGCCAACCGGTGACCGACATTACCGCCGGGCTTGATGCACTGCGCCGCCAGGCGCCTGAACATCCTTATTCGCGTTTAGGCACGCAAAAAGTCCTCACGCTGGCGCAACAGGCGCAAACGCTACTTAACGCCAGCGGCGCGCAGTTATACGGCGACGTACAGCAGGCGCACCAGCGTGTCACGCCGCTTGGCACATTGCGTTCAACCTGGCTTAGCTCGCCGGAAGTACCGGTCTGGCCGTTATCCGCACAGCGAATTTGCGTCGTCGGCGTTAGCGGATTACTGGATTTCCAGGCGCACCTTGCGGCAGCGTCGCTGCGTCAACGCGATCTCAACGTGGAAACCGCAGAAATCGACCTTCCGGAACTGGACGTACTGCGTGATAACCCGACGGAATTTCGCGCGGTCAATATTGCGCGTCTGCTTGATAACGAAGAAAAATGGCCGCTGCTGTACGACGCGCTGTCGCCAATAGCGACAAACTGCGACATGATCATCATGCCCGCCTGTTTCGGGCTGGCGAACGATACGCTGTGGCGCTGGCTTAACGAACGTCTGCCCTGCGCGCTCACGCTGCTGCCGACGCTGCCGCCATCGGTGCTCGGTATTCGTCTGCACAATCAGCTCCAGCGCCAGTTTGTCCGTCAGGGCGGCATCTGGATGCCGGGCGATGAAGTGAAGAAAGTCACCTGCCGTCGCGGTACCGTGAGCGAAATATGGACCCGCAACCATGCCGATATCCCACTGCGCCCGCGTTTTGCCGTACTTGCCAGCGGTAGCTTCTTTAGTAGCGGTCTGGTTGCCGAGCGCGAAGGGATCCGCGAACCTATTTTAGGGCTCGACGTACAGCAAACGGCCACCCGCGCCGAATGGTATCAACAACATTTCTTCGACCCACAGCCCTGGCAGCAGTTTGGCGTCGTGACGGATGACGCCTTCCGCCCCTCCCTTGCGGGCAACACGGTAGAAAATCTGTATGCAATAGGTTCTGTGCTGGCGGGATTCGATCCTATAGCTGAGGGATGCGGCGGCGGTGTCTGCGCAGTCAGCGCCCTCCAGGCCGCGCACCATATCGCTGAGCGTGCAGGAGAACAGCAATGAGCGACACACGTTTTGAAAGTTGTATTAAATGTACGGTGTGCACCACCGCGTGCCCGGTCAGCCGCGTTAATCCTGGCTACCCTGGCCCTAAACAGGCCGGACCGGATGGCGAACGCCTGCGTCTGAAAGACGGCGCGCTGTATGATGAGGCGCTGAAATATTGCATTAACTGCAAACGGTGTGAGGTCGCCTGTCCGTCGGACGTGAAGATTGGCGATATCATCCAGCGCGCCCGCGCGAAATACGATACGACGCGCCCGTCATTGCGTAACTTTATTCTCAGCCATACCGATCTGATGGGCAGCGTTTCAACGCCGTTCGCGCCGGTGGTCAATACCGCCACCGCATTAAAGCCAGTGCGCCAGTTGCTTGATTACGCGCTCAAAATCGATCATCGCCGCACCTTACCAAAATACTCTTTCGGCACCTTCCGCCGCTGGTATCGTAGCGTGGCGGCGCAGCAGACTAAATACAAAGATCAGGTCGCCTTTTTCCATGGCTGTTTTGTGAATTACAACCATCCGCAGCTCGGAAAAGATCTGATTAAGGTGCTGAACGCAATGGGTACCGGCGTACAGTTACTGAGTAAAGAGAAGTGTTGCGGCGTACCGCTGATCGCTAACGGTTTTACGGATAAAGCTCGCAAGCAGGCTATCAGCAATGTGGAGTCGCTACGCGAGGCGATTGCCGTCAAAGGTATTCCGGTCATCGCCACGTCATCCACCTGTACGTTTGCGTTGCGCGATGAATATCCTGAAGTGCTGGACGTGGACAACGCCGGGCTGCGCGAACATATCGAGTTGGCCACCCGCTGGCTATGGCGCAAACTGGATGCCGGGAAAACGCTGCCGCTTAATCCTTTGCCGCTGAAAGTGGTCTACCATACGCCGTGTCATATGGAAAAAATGGGCTGGACGCTTTACACGCTTGAACTGTTGCGGCAAATTCCGGGGCTTGAATTGACGGTACTTGATTCACAGTGCTGCGGCATTGCCGGTACGTATGGATTTAAAAAGGAAAACTATCCAACATCACAGTCCATCGGCGCGCCGCTGTTCCGCCAGATTGAAGAGAGCGGCGCGGACATTGTCGTCACCGATTGTGAAACCTGTAAGTGGCAAATTGAGATGTCTACAAGCAAACGCTGCGAACACCCCATTACGCTACTGGCCCAGGCGCTCGGCTAAGTAAAAAGCGCCGGAGCCCCTCCGGCGCCATTACCCTGATAACCGGGACCGATTTTCCATCAGACATATACCCTTCATACTTCAAGTTGCTTATGTGTTGGCTACGGATTATTTTGGGTATAAACGCGGATGTCTCTTTGCAATAACCTGCCCTATTTGGTTAACCATGACCGCTAACCCACGGTGGCATGACAGATAACGACGTTACTGTTTATAGAGCAATATCTCTTGTATCGCCGCGTTACCAGCCTCCTTTAAAGAGGGGGATAACTGAATATCTCCAATAATAATTGAGTGTTATGTGAATAATAATAAAATCAGGTCTATGCCTGATTTAATATATCTCCCACTAACAATAATATTTTTACAAATAATTATACATGACATCATATTCGTTACTTTCACCTACCAGGAAACAGAGCAAAATGAATATATGTGTAAATTCACTTTACCGATTGAGCACACCGCAATTTCACAGTTTATATTCAGAAGATGTGAGCGATGAGGCGCTTGCGTTGTTGATTGGCGAAGTAGAGAACGGTAATCAGAATTGTATTGATCTGTTATGCAATCTTGCGTTACGCAACGATGACCTGGGACATAAAGTTGAGAAATTACTTTTTGATCTCTTTAGCGGAAAAAGATCGGGATCACCAGATATAGACAAAAAAATCAATCAGGCTTGCCTTGTATTACATCAAATCGCCAATAACGATATAACAAAAAATAATACTGAGTGGAAAAAGCTACATGCCCCTTCCAGATTACTTTATATGGCCGGTTCAGCGACAACCGACCTTTCTAAAAAAATAGGAATAGCACATAAAATTATGGGCGACCAGTTCGCTCAGACAGATCAAGAACAGGTAGGAGTTGAAAATCTTTGGTGTGGTGCGCGAATGTTGTCGTCAGATGAGCTGGCAGCTGCAACGCAAGGTCTGGTTCAAGAATCACCTCTTCTCTCGGTAAACTATCCTATTGGGCTGATTCATCCTACCACCAAAGAAAATATATTAAGCACTCAGCTACTTGAAAAGATTGCTCAATCAGGATTATCTCACAATGAAGTCTTCCTGGTAAATACAGGAGATCACTGGCTTCTCTGTTTATTTTATAAACTTGCAGAAAAAATAAAATGCCTTATATTTAATACTTATTATGATTTAAATGAAAATACTAAGCAAGAGATTATAGAAGCAGCAAAAATTGCAGGCATATCAGAAAGCGATGAGGTTAATTTTATTGAAATGAATTTACAGAACAATGTACCCAACGGCTGTGGTCTATTTTGTTACCATACAATTCAACTCTTATCGAATGCCGGACAAAACGATCCTGTTACCACACTACGAGAATTTGCGGAAAATTTCTTAACGCTTTCAGTAGAGGAACAAACACTATTTAACACCCAAACCCGGCGACAAATATATGAATACAGTCTCCAGTAATGGTGAGTACTTAGAGCCTATCCCATTAGGCTATTTTATTCGCCATTTTGGGACCGGGCAGTGCTCAAAATCCTCACGTACTACGTGTACGCTCCGGTTTCTGCGCGCTGGCCGGCCCCAAACTGGCTTCAACAATTACGCCTAGTGGGATAGGCTCTTATCCTGAAATGATGCTCTGCGAAGAATTTATAAGTATATAAGGATGGGAAGGCCAGGCCTTCCCACTAAAAGTTCTATGCCGTCAATGATTCAACCACGTCTATCCAGCCATGCTCGCTGGTAATGTCCTCGCCATTAAGCCAGCGGCGCAGCATATTTAGCGCCATCATCGCGCAGACCTCCTGACGTATTGCCAGACTATACCGATTGGCGCTAAAACGCACGCGTAAGGCATACGTGCCATCCGGCGTCGCCAGCGCGAAATTAAGATGTTCGTTTTCCAGCCCCGACACGGCCAGCGCCAGACCGGCATAATGATTGCTGCGCCGTTCTGTCGTCCAGTGCGCCGTTTGCGCCAGCGTCTCTTCCTGAGAGGGAACGACTTCGCTGGCAAGAACCGGCGCCCCGGCGCGGGAAAGCTGTAGCGCCAGTAAGCCGCTGGTGTATTGCTCGCTCAACGTCAGACTCAACTGCCTTTCCTGCAGGCGGCGGGCTATTTGCGCCGGCAGGTTTTCCGTACCTTCAAAAATCAGGTTCTGCCCGGCAACCCGTTTGACCTCTGGCCATAACGCCAGCATCGCCTCCCGTTGCGTCGCCGGGCCGGTCAACTTCAGTTCAATGATAGGCATTGATGAGCGATACCCCATCGTCACGCCGGGCGGCAACGGCAGTGCGTCGAGACGCTGCGCGAGGTCGCTTTCTGAACGTCCAAAAGTCGTTAACCGCAGGCAAAGCGGCGGCTCCGGCAGCGAAAAACGCGCGCGTAACCGCGGTAAGATTTCCTTCTCCACCATAACCTTAAATTCAGACGGTACGCCGGGGGTGAAAAACATCAGGCAGCGGTTGAGCTGTAGCGCAAATCCACAGGCAGTGCCGACCGGATTATTAATAAACTCCGCGCTGGCAGGCAGTTCCGCCTGTTTACGGTTGCTCGGCGCCATCACACGACCGCGCTGCTGAAAGTAACGTTCCATTTCGGTCAGCCACGCCTGGTGCAGTACTAATCCTTCGCCTTTTGCCGTTGCCGCGGCGAGCGCGCTTAAATCATCGCTGGTCGGCCCTAACCCGCCATTAACAATCAAAACATCAGCATGTTGACTGCGTTCACGCAAGATAGCGACCAGACTGTCCAGATTATCGCCTACCGTATTTCGCCGTGATAACGGAACGCCCTGATGAAAGAAAAAATCAGCCAGCCAGGCGGCATTGGTGTCAACGATTTGTCCGTGCAACACCTCATCCCCGGTGGATAGCATTTCCACATTTAGCATTGTGTTCTCCTGCTCTTATGATGAAAACACTATAACGCAAAGACGAATATGACGTGGAAAGAAGAATGACGGGAAAAGGAGGAATATGGCGCGACGATTGCCGCGCCGTTAGCATCAAAAGCTGGCGTTTACGCCAACATAAGGGCCGTCAGCAATCGCATTATCGCGGTTGCCGTCTTTACCCGCCAGGTTCAGGTAACGATAACCGGCTTCAATGCTCAGCGGGCGCATAATGGTGAAACGCGCGCCTGCATTCGCTTCTTCATAACTTTCGATACCGCTGGACAGCGAGTCTGGTGAATAATAATACTCGCCGAACAGACGGAAGCTGTCGCCGATTTTCCATTGTAACCCACCGCCGACAGCCGCCGCATAGCCTTCATCACTGTCTTTCGGATTGGTATAAATACCTTTACCGCCGACCGTCGCCAGCAGCGGTCCCACCGGAATGTTCAGCCCCAGGCCCACGCCCGCAGCATCGCCATCATCATCGTTGTGCATCCAGTTACCGCTTAGCGCCAGTCCCGTCGATTCCGTACCAAAACCCACGCCAATGTTGGTGTAATCTTCGCCCGCCTGGCCGCTAATACTGATAGCCTGCGCCGATGCAGAAACGAACAGCATTCCGGCAAAACCTAATAATATGCTTTTTTTCATTTTTACCCTTTCCAGCAAGCACATAAAGAAAAACTCCCCAAAACGGCAGAATTGTACTGCCAGACGCTGAGGAATCAATGCACTAAGAAACCATTCCAAAAACATATTGTAACGAAATACTACTTTCGCCATGACGCATCATTGCGCCATCACATGGCGACGCCTGCATCAACAAAATTAACCAAAAACGCAGTCTGCGTTATCGCTTCCATTTTTCACAAAGAATTTCGCAGAATGATTTGTTAAGCTGATGTCCTGGTGGTTTAAGGAAGCGACTTATGCGTCAACGAACTATAGTTTGCCCATTAATTCAAAATGATGGCTGTTATCTGCTGTGCAAAATGGCCGACAACCGCGGCGTCTTTCCCGGTCAGTGGGCGCTGTCGGGCGGTGGGGTCGAGCCAGGCGAACACATTGAAGAGGCACTGCGTCGGGAGGTTCGGGAAGAACTCGGCGAACAACTGATTCTGAGCGATATTACGCCGTGGACCTTCCGCGACGATATCCGTGTTAAAACGTACGCTGATGGCAGACAAGAAGAGATTTATATGATTTATCTCATCTTCGACTGTGTTTCCGCTAATCGCGATATATGTATTAACGACGAATTTCAGGACTACGCCTGGGTCAAGCCAGAAGAACTGGCGCTGTATGATTTGAATGTAGCGACACGCCACACATTAGCATTGAAAGGGTTATTATAATGACGACAGCCGCTTCAGGCTGTCTTTACGCTTTTAACATGCCGGCTAGCCGGGAACAAATTCACCATCTAAAAAGAGTTTTCCGTTTTCCGCATGCATAACGAGCGCATCAAGATAGTCCGGATCAAACTTTACGCCGCGCTTATTTTTTGCAATATACGTCAAACAATGATTATGGGTAAAAATGACTATATTTTTATTCTGCGACTTTTTCAGCAACGTATTGATTGAAGCATAAATACCGCTGCCGCAATCCATCATTTTTTTATCCACCGTAAGCGACCTGCCCGCAGAAAACCAGGTTGCCGACTGGATGGTGCGCACCGTATTACTGGAATAGAGATTGTAATTTTGTATATCGGCACTAAAGGCTTTACCCAGCGCTCTGGCGTCTTGCGCACCGTTGACCGTAATCCCCGTGCTGTCTGACAGGCAGGTATTATCGGAACGATCGCACCGCTCGGCATGGCGGAATAACACGACTACCGGATGCTGTTTCGCCAGCGCCGCCAGCGCTTTACCGTTAATCTGCGGTAGACCGTTACCACTCCAGGCATGTTGTGAGGTCAACCCGGCGATAATAACCAACGCCCCCGCCAGAGTCGCGAGATAGCGTTTGTTTTTAATAAAGCGTAGGGTAAATGCCAGCACATTAACCTCTCAGGCAGACAGTGCAGCTAACTTAATAGCAATACGATTAAAATGAAATTCCGCAACGGAAGACCAGGCCAGAAACATAAAAACAGCTTTTGGGCATGCATAAAATGCCTTAAACTTTCGGCGAAAGCAAAGCATAATTCCGTTAAAAATTATCTTTTTACTTCACCTTAATTTCTTAATGTTAATTTAATATTCATCCAGTAGGGTTCAGTTAAATGCGTTAAAAAATAAGCCCTTTTCTATTGCCGAAATATTTGAAAAGCGGCTTTCAATGGCTGAAGGAAAAATGATGTCGGACTTTTTGCCTTTCTCTCGTCCGGCGATGGGCGCGGAAGAGCTCGCTGCCGTTAAGACCGTACTGGACTCAGGTTGGATAACAACCGGCCCGAAAAATCAGGAACTGGAAGCGGAGTTTTGTCGGCTAACAGGCAATCAATATGCCGTTGCCGTCAGTTCAGCCACTGCCGGTATGCACATCGCGTTGATGGCGCTGGGCATTGGTGAAGGCGACGAGGTCATTACACCGTCAATGACGTGGATTTCTACGCTAAATATGATCGTTTTACTCGGCGCGAACCCCGTCATGGTCGATGTCGATCGCGATACGCTGATGGTCACGCCTGAACATATTGAAGCCGCGATTACGCCACAAACCAAAGCAATTATCCCCGTCCACTACGCTGGCGCGCCCGCCGATCTGGACGCTATTTACGCTCTTGGCGAGCGTTATGGCATTCCGGTGATTGAAGACGCGGCGCACGCGACAGGAACCAGCTACAAAGGTCGCCACATTGGCGCCCGGGGCACCGCGATTTTCTCCTTCCACGCCATTAAGAACATTACCTGCGCTGAAGGCGGTATCGTCGTCACGGATAACCCGCAATTCGCCGATAAACTGCGCAGTCTCAAGTTTCACGGGCTTGGCGTTGATGCCTGGGATCGACAGAGCGGAGGACGCGCGCCACAAGCGGAAGTCCTGGCGCCGGGCTACAAATATAATTTGCCCGACCTCAACGCCGCTATCGCGCTTGCTCAGTTACAGAAACTGGATGCGCTTAACGCTCGCCGCGCCGCCATCGCAGCGCAGTACCACCAGGCAATGGCAGACCTGCCTTTTCAGCCTCTGAGCCTTCCGTCGTGGGAACATATTCACGCCTGGCATTTATTCATTATCCGGGTCGATGAAGCCCGCTGCGGTATTACCCGGGATGCTCTGATGGCATCGCTGAAAGCGAAAGGCATCGGCACAGGACTGCATTTCCGCGCCGCGCATACGCAAAAATATTATCGCGAACGTTTCCCAACGCTCACGCTGCCTGACACCGAGTGGAACAGCGAGCGGATCTGCTCACTGCCGCTCTTCCCGGACATGACCGAGAGTGACTTTGATCGGGTCATTACCGCCCTTCATCAGATAGCAGGACAATAAGCATGTTTGACGCCGCCCCCATAAAAAAAGTCTCGGTGGTTATTCCTGTCTATAACGAACAGGAAAGCCTGCCGGAATTGATAAGACGCACCACCACTGCCTGCGAGAGTCTGGGCAAAGCGTGGGAGATTTTATTGATAGATGATGGTAGCAGCGATAGCTCGGCGGAGCTGATGGTTAAGGCGTCCCAGGAGGCCGATAGCCATATCATCTCTATTTTACTCAACCGTAACTACGGTCAACATGCAGCGATTATGGCGGGGTTTAGCCATGTAAGCGGCGATCTTATCATTACGCTGGATGCCGATCTGCAAAACCCGCCGGAAGAGATCCCGCGCCTGGTGGCGAAAGCCGATGAAGGGTTCGATGTGGTAGGCACCGTGCGCCAGAACCGACAGGACAGCCTGTTTCGCAAATCGGCGTCAAAAATCATTAATCTGCTGATCCAGCGCACAACGGGCAAAGCGATGGGCGATTACGGCTGCATGTTACGCGCCTATCGCCGCCCTATTATCGATACTATGTTGCGCTGCCATGAACGCAGCACCTTTATCCCTATTCTGGCCAACATTTTCGCTCGTCGGGCTACCGAAATCCCGGTGCATCACGCTGAACGTGAATTTGGCGACTCTAAATACAGTTTTATGCGTCTCATTAACCTGATGTATGACCTGGTGACCTGCCTGACGACGACGCCGCTGCGCCTGTTGAGCCTGCTGGGCAGCGTTATCGCCATCGGCGGGTTTAGCCTGTCGGTATTGCTTATTGTACTTCGCCTGGCGCTGGGACCGCAGTGGGCGGCGGAAGGCGTATTTATGCTCTTTGCCGTCCTGTTTACCTTCATCGGCGCGCAATTCATCGGTATGGGACTGCTGGGCGAATACATCGGTCGCATTTATAACGATGTCCGCGCCCGCCCCCGCTATTTTGTTCAACAAGTTATCTACCCGGAAAGCACGCCGTTTACTGAGGAAAGTCACCAATGAAAGCCGTTATTTTTGCCTATCACGATATGGGATGTCAGGGCGTGCAAGCCGTACTGGATGCCGGGTATGAGATTGCCGCGATTTTCACTCATGCCGATAATCCTGCGGAAAACACCTTTTTTGGCTCCGTCTCCCGGCTGGCGGCAGAATTAGGGATTCCGGTTTATGCGCCGGATAACGTAAACCATCCTATCTGGGTCGACCGCATCGCTGAGCTTGCGCCGGATATTATTTTTTCGTTCTATTACCGCAACCTGTTAAGCGAAGAAATTCTGCACCTCGCCCCGGCTGGCGCGTTCAATCTGCACGGTTCTCTATTGCCTGCCTATCGTGGCCGTGCGCCGCTAAACTGGGTTCTGGTTAACGGCGAAAGCGAAACGGGCGTAACGCTGCATCGTATGGTCAAACGTGCCGACGCCGGAGAGATTGTCGCCAGTCAACGCGTCGCTATTGCGCAGGACGATGTTGCGCTTACCCTGCATCATAAGCTATGTCAGGCCGCGCGCCAGTTGCTTAATAGCATCCTGCCCACCATGAAATGCGGCGATATACCTTCTGTTCCCCAGCGAGAGTCTGACGCTACATATTATGGTCGCCGCAGGCCGGAAGATGGCCTTATCGACTGGCACAAACCGGTTTCCACGGTGCATAACCTGGTGCGGGCGGTAGCCGCCCCCTGGCCCGGCGCGTTCAGCTATAACGGCTCGCAAAGATTCACTATCTGGTCTTCCCGAATTTGTCCGGATGCGCAGGGCGCGCTTCCCGGCTCGGTAATTTCGGTCTCTCCGCTGCGGGTCGCCTGCGCCGATGGCGCGCTGGAGATTATTACCGGCCAGGCCGGAGACGGTATTACTGTACAGGGCTCGCAGCTTGCACAGACGCTTGGTCTGGTGGCGGGCGCGCGTTTGAACCGTCCACCAGCGACCAGCGGTAAACGTCGCATTCGCGTTCTCATCCTCGGCGTCAACGGTTTTATCGGCAATCATTTGACCGAACGGTTACTGAATGAAGAGAATTACGAGGTCTACGGTATGGATATCGGCAGCAACGCCATTAGCCGATTCCTGCTCCACCCTCGCTTTCATTTCGTGGAGGGAGATATCAGCATCCACTCAGAATGGATCGAATACCATGTCAAAAAATGCGATGTCGTACTGCCGCTGGTAGCAATTGCTACCCCGATTGAATACACCCGCAACCCGCTGCGCGTCTTTGAACTTGATTTTGAAGAAAACCTGCGGATTATCCGTTATTGCGTGAAATACCGTAAACGCGTGGTTTTCCCGTCTACCTCTGAAGTGTACGGCATGTGTACGGACGCCTCTTTTGACGAGGACAAATCGAATCTGATCGTCGGGCCGGTGAATAAGCCACGCTGGATTTACTCCGTTTCCAAACAGCTTCTCGACCGGGTGATTTGGGCTTATGGCGAAAAAGAGGGATTGCGCTTCACGCTTTTCCGTCCCTTTAACTGGATGGGGCCGCGGCTGGATAGCCTGAACGCGGCGCGTATCGGCAGTTCACGCGCGATAACGCAGTTGATTCTGAACCTGGTAGAAGGGACGCCGATCAAGCTTATCGACGGCGGTCAGCAGAAGCGCTGTTTCACCGATATTCGTGACGGGATCGAAGCCTTATTCCGCATTATTGTGAATGATGGCGATCGGTGCGATGGCAAAATCATTAATATCGGCAACCCTGACAACGAAGCCAGTATTCAGGAACTGGCGACGCTGTTGCTCGACAGTTTTGATAAGCATCCGCTGCGCTGCCATTTCCCACCGTTTGCCGGTTTCCAGGTCGTCGAAAGCCGTAGTTATTACGGCAAGGGTTATCAGGATGTCGCACACCGGAAACCCAGTATCGACAATGCCAGGCGCTGTCTGGGCTGGGAACCGTCTATTGCGATGCGTGATACGGTTGAAGAAACGCTGGACTTCTTCCTGCGCAGCGTAGATGTCGCGGAACGCGCATCATGACGAAAGTCGGTTTACGCATTGATGTTGATACCTTGCGAGGAACGCGTGAAGGTGTTCCCCGGCTGCTGGCGACATTGCATCGCCACGGCGTTCAGGCCAGCTTTTTCTTCAGCGTCGGGCCGGACAATATGGGACGCCATCTTTGGCGTCTGATAAGACCGCGATTTTTATGGAAAATGCTACGTTCAAACGCCGCCTCGCTCTACGGCTGGGATATCCTGCTGGCCGGTACCGCCTGGCCGGGAAAAAATATCGGCAACGCCAATGCCGGGATTATTCGTGAAACGGCAACATACCATGAGACGGGACTACATGCCTGGGATCACCATGCGTGGCAGACTCACAGCGGCCACTGGAGTATCCGCCAGCTTGAAGAAGATATTGCGCGCGGCATAACGGCGCTTGAGGCCATTATCGGAAAACCCGTCACCTGCTCAGCCGCAGCCGGCTGGCGAGCGGATGGGCGCGTTGTTCGTGCGAAAGAACCGTTCAACCTGAGGTATAACAGCGATTGCCGTGGAACCACCTTATTCCGTCCGCTACTGATGCCGGGCCAGACCGGGACGCCGCAAATCCCGGTCACCTTACCCACGTGGGATGAGGTTATCGGCCCCGCCGTTCAGGCGCAGTCGTTCAATACCTGGATTATCTCCCGTATGTTGCAGGACAAAGGCACGCCGGTATATACCATCCATGCGGAAGTCGAAGGTATTGTCCATCAGCCGCTGTTTGAAGATTTGCTCGTTCGTGCACGTGACGCGGGGATCACCTTTTGTCCTCTGGGCGAACTGCTGCCGACATCGCCTGAGTCTCTGCCGTTGGGGCAAATTGTACGTGGACACATCCCTGGCCGTGAAGGTTGGCTGGGGTGTCAACAGGCCGCGAGCGCCTCATGATGAAATCGATACGCTATTATCTGGCTTTCGCCGCATTTATCGCGCTCTACTATGTTATTCCTGTCAATAGCCGCCTGCTCTGGCAGCCGGACGAAACGCGCTATGCCGAAATAAGTCGGGAGATGCTGGCGTCTGGCGACTGGATCGTGCCGCATTTTCTGGGATTACGTTATTTCGAAAAACCGATAGCCGGTTACTGGATAAACAGTCTGGGTCAGTGGCTTTTTGGCGCTACCAATTTTGGCGTGCGGGCCGGCGCTATTTTAACGACATTGCTGGCCGCAACGCTGGTGGCGTGGCTGACGTTCCGCTTATGGCGGGATAAACGTACTGCGTTGCTCGCCTCCGTTATATTTCTCTCCCTCTTTGCCGTTTACAGTATCGGGACGTATGCGGTACTCGACCCGATGATCGCCCTTTGGCTTACGGCCGGGATGTGTTGTTTCTGGCAGGGGATGCAGGCCACGACCCGAATGGGCAAGATTGGGATGTTTTTGCTACTGGGCGCAACCTGCGGTCTGGGTGTATTAACTAAAGGCTTCCTCGCCCTGGCCGTACCGGTGGTGAGCGTGTTGCCGTGGGTCATTGTTCAGAAACGCTGGAAGGACTTTTTGCTTTACGGCTGGCTGGCGGTCTTGAGCTGCTTTGTGGTTGTCCTTCCCTGGGCGATCGCCATTGCGCGACGCGAAGCCGATTTCTGGCATTACTTTTTCTGGGTGGAGCATATCCAGCGATTCGCCATGAGCGATGCCCAGCATAAGGCCCCTTTCTGGTACTATCTGCCGGTACTGATCGCGGGAAGTTTACCGTGGCTGGGGTTACTGCCTGGCGCGCTTAAACTAGGCTGGCGCGAGCGAAACGGCGCATTCTATTTGCTCGGATGGACGATCATGCCGCTTCTCTTTTTCAGCATTGCGAAAGGGAAACTGCCTACCTATGTTCTTTCCTGTTTCGCACCGATAGCGATACTCATGGCGCGCTTCGTCCTGCATAACGTAAAAGAAGGCGTCGCCGCGCTACGTGTCAACGGCGGGATCAACCTGGTGTTCGGGTTAGTCGGGATCGTCGCAGCGTTTGTCGTCTCCTCATGGGGCCCGCTGAAATCGCCGGTGTGGACGCATATCGAAACCTATAAAGTTTTTTGCGTCTGGGGCGTCTTTACTGTTTGGGCGTTTGTGGGCTGGTATAGCCTCTGTCATAGCCAAAAATACCTATTACCCGCGTTTTGTCCGCTGGGACTGGCGCTGCTGTTCGGCTTTTCCGTCCCCGACAGGGTGATGGAGTCCAAACAGCCACAGTTTTTTGTCGAAATGACCCAGGCGCCTTTGGCATCAAGCCGCTATATTCTTGTCGACAACGTGGGCGTCGCCGCCGGGCTGGCCTGGAGTCTGAAACGAGACGATATTATGCTCTACGGACACGCGGGCGAACTCAGGTATGGTCTTAGCTATCCTGATGTGCAGGATAAATTCGTTAAAGCCGACGATTTTAACGCCTGGCTCAACCAGCATCGTCAGGAGGGCATTATTACGCTAGTACTTTCAATAGCCAAAGATGAAGACATCAGCGCTCTTTCCCTTCCCCCTGCGGACAATATTGATTATCAGGGGCGTCTGGTGTTAATTCAGTATCGGCCTAAATGATCGGCGTCGTTCTGGTGCTTGCCAGTCTGCTCAGCGTTGGCGGTCAGCTCTGCCAGAAGCAAGCGACACGGCCATTGACGACAGGCGGACGCCGCCGCCACCTGATGCTGTGGCTGGGCCTGGCGCTGATATGCATGGGTGCAGCGATGGTGCTGTGGCTGCTGGTGCTACAAACCCTGCCGGTGGGAATTGCTTACCCGATGTTGAGTCTGAATTTTGTCTGGGTCACGTTGGCGGCATGGAAAATCTGGCATGAACAGGTTCCGCCCCGCCACTGGTTGGGCGTCGCATTGATTATCAGCGGCATTATCATTCTGGGGAGTGCGGCATAATGGGCGTAATGTGGGGACTGATAAGCGTTGCGATTGCCTCCCTCGCCCAGTTGAGTTTAGGATTCGCCATGATGCGGCTGCCATCGATAGCGCATCCACTGGCGTTTATTTCCGGACTGGGCGCATTTAATGCCGCGACCCTGGCGCTATTCGCCGGTTTGGCGGGGTATCTGGTTTCCGTCTTCTGCTGGCAGAAAACATTACACACGCTCGCGCTCAGCAAAGCCTATGCGCTACTGAGTCTCAGCTATGTGCTTGTCTGGGTAGCCTCAATGCTGTTACCCGGTTTGCAAGGCGCTTTCAGCCTAAAAGCGATGCTCGGCGTATTGTGTATTATGGCGGGGGTAATGCTGATTTTTCTGCCCGCCAGATCATGAAGGCTTGCGCGTCAACCGCTGCCATTCGTCGCAGGAATAACAGCGTGCATCAACGATTTTTAAGGTCTGGTGTTTTTCCCGATTAATACAATACTGCGCATCCTGTAAAGGCGACAGGATATCGCCGGGACTCAGTAATATCATGGAATTCGCCTCGGCGATCATTTTTAGCGAACCGCCGCTATCGCACAGCACCAGAACATGGCACGCCCTCTTTTTGACATAATGCGATTTCTTAACCAACCATTCCATAGCGCCCCCGTTTCACGCTGATTGTTCATAACACGTTACACATCAACGGATAAACAAAACGGCAATAGCGATGGAATGGTTGTATATTAACCTAACATTAATTTTTACAGCTCTCACACACCCACTGCTGGAGCGCACGGCGAGATATTTTAATCCCTCCGTTTTTCAGTTCTGACGGCAGCGTCAACCAGCGAACCGGCTGTTGAAAACGCGCCAGCTTATCACGGACCCATTCAGCGAGGTTCACGTCTCCGGCCTGCGATGCATACTCCACAACCGCAACGGGACGATGACCAAACTCTTTATCTTCTACCGGCACGACGAAGGCTTGTTGCACCAGCGGATGCGCGTTAATAACGCGTTCGACTTCCTCCGGCTGAATGCCTTCGCCGCCGCTAAAGAACAGGTTGTCCAGCCGCCCGGCGATGGTTAGCCTGCCGTGGTTCAGCTCGCCGCGATCGCGCGTGGCAAACCAGCCCTCGTCATTAACCAGCGGGATCAGTTTGCCATCACGCCAGTAACCTTCCGCCATACTGGCGGCGCGCAGCCAGACTTCATTATCGACGATCCTGATCTCTCTTCCGGGGAGCGGCGCGCCAACATCATCCGAACCATCGGCCTCTTTGGCGCATACCGTAGACGCGAACTCCGTGAGCCCATACCCGCACCAGCAACGAATCCCTTGTTTGCTGGCCTGGTCGGTGAGTTCAACCGGAATCACCGCGCCGCCGAGCAAAACGGCTTTCAGCGTCACCGCCGCCCGATTCGCCAGCAGCCGCCATAGCTGCGTCGGCACCAGCGAAGCATGAGTACACCCTGCCAGCATCTGCTCCAGCGGTTGCTTATCGCGTACCGTCATG
Source organism: Salmonella sp. 2018103 (assembly GCF_026247685.1). Lineage (NCBI taxonomy): Bacteria > Pseudomonadati > Pseudomonadota > Gammaproteobacteria > Enterobacterales > Enterobacteriaceae > Salmonella > Salmonella sp. 2018103. The sequence goes on along the minus strand of NZ_CP111029.1, from coordinate 1,541,968 downwards.
CGCGCCCCGGCGAAGAGCCAACGCCACATAATACCCTGCCCGGATACATGAAACAGCGGCAGCGATAGCAGCCAGTCATCCTGAGGGTCAAACGGCATTAGCGAAAGCACTCCCTGCGCGCTGGCAAGATGCGCCTGGCACGTATGTACAGCCGCTTTTGGCAATCCTGTGGAACCCGATGTCAGCGTCATGGAAACCAGACGCTGCGATTGCCAGGCCACGGCATACGCCGCTGTGCTATTTTGTATCTGCAACGCGGTTAACCCGGAAAATACGTTTTCGCCTTCCAGTGTCAGCGCAAAACGCAGCGTTAACTTCGGCACCAGCGCCTCCAGCAACGTCTGGGGCAACTGCGGGTTGACGGGCAGAACCCGCGCGCCGCACTGCATCAGCGCAAGCCATGCCAACAGAGTGCGCGGCTGATTCCCGGCGCGCAGCAGGACACCGTCGCCCTCCCGTACGCCCTGCGCGGCAAACCCATCCGCCAGCGCATCAATACGCTCACAGAGGGCGCGCCAGCTTAGCACTTCATCGTTCAGGCGCAGAGCGGGCGCCTGACTGCGAACCTGACGCCAGTGGCGCCACGGCCAGTCCGTGAATGTCATAACAGTCGTTCCAGCTCATCACGCTTCAGACAAGGCAACGCGCTACCAGGCCAGGGGCGAACCTGTTGCGCCTGCATCAGATGCAAGGTATCCAGTCCAGGCAGCGTTCCCGGCGTCAACCAGGCGGCAATCCGCGCCAGTTGCGTCAGGCCGAGGCTGGACTCGATCGAAGAGCTGATGACCGCCGTCAGTCCCAACGCATGGGCGGCGGCGACTTGCTCACGCACTTTATCAAGCGATCCGGTCAGCGTAGGTTTGATAACCACAGCCTTGACGCCCTCTTCGGCTTCAAAGGTGAAATCCGCTTCGCGCAGACTTTCGTCCCAGGCAATCGCGATACCGGTTTCACGGGCAAAGGCGCGGGAATCATCCCGCGCCTTACACGGTTCTTCGAGAAAGGCGATACGAGCGCGGTAGTCCGGATTAACATACTTTGCGAACTGTTGGGCTTTTAGCGGCGTCCAGGCGCGATTCGCATCCAGACGCAGATGCAGATCCGGGATCGCCTCCAGCAGCAAATTAACCACCATGCCGTCACGTACCGCTTCATAGAGACCCACTTTGACCTTAGCGATTTTCTCACCGGGCATATCGGCAAGCCGCAGCACCAAATCGTCAGGATCGCCAGTGCATAACGGCGCGGCGCGATAGTCCGCCGCCTCCGGCAAGACGCCAGTCAGTTCCGCCAGCGCGCAGCTTGCACCAAACGCGACCGAAGGCATCTCCGGTAATCCCTCGCTCCCCTGAAGCCAGTCGTTCACCCATGTCAGGAGCGCCGTCTGCGCCTCTTCCCACGTTTCCTGACTGAACCCCGGCAGCGGAGAGATCTCTCCCCACCCTTCACGCTCGCCGTCACGCAGACAAACATACAGCCCGTCGCGAGTTTTTAACCGCCTGTCGCGCAGAACCACCCCCGCGTCCATGGGGATCTGCCAGCGGTATACCTGCGCGCTACGCATTATGGGTTCCGTTTGAATTTGCTGAAGTCAGGCTGACGCTTCTGGTTAAAGGCGTTACGGCCTTCCTGCCCTTCTTCGGTCATGTAGAACAGCATGGTAGCGTTGCCCGCCAGCTCCTGTAGACCCGCCTGACCGTCACAATCGGCATTCAGCGCCGCTTTCAGGCAACGCAGCGCCATCGGACTGTTTTGCAACATTTCGCGGCACCAGCGCACGGTCTCTTTTTCCAGATCCGCCAGCGGCACAACGGTGTTGACCAGGCCCATATCCAGCGCCTGTTGCGCATCGTACTGGCGGCACAGGAACCAGATTTCACGCGCTTTCTTCTGACCAACGATACGCGCCATATATGAAGCGCCCCAGCCGCCGTCAAAGGAGCCGACTTTCGGACCGGTCTGGCCGAAGATGGCGTTTTCCGCCGCGATGGTCAGGTCGCACATCATGTGCAGCACATGACCACCGCCGATGGAATACCCCGCGACCATCGCGACAACCGGTTTTGGACAGGTGCGAATCTGGCGCTGGAAATCCAGCACGTTCAGGTGATGCACGCCGGAGTCATCCTGATAACCGCCGTAATCGCCGCGCACCTTCTGGTCGCCGCCCGCGCAAAACGCTTTATCGCCTTCGCCGGTCAGAATAATCACGCCCACGTTGTCGTCGTAACGGGCATCCGCCAGCGCCTGAATCATCTCTTTGACGGTCAACGGACGAAATGCATTGCGCACCTGCGGACGATTAATAGTGATTTTTGCAATACCGTCGGTGGATTTTTCATAACGAATGTCGGTGTAACCCTCCGAGCAGTCGTGCCATTCTACCGGTGCGTAAAGCATTGTTTCATCAGGATAGATCATAGTGTGTCCTTTAGTCAGAGACGCAGAATCTGAGCCAGACTGTCTACCACGCCAGCGGGGTTTTCCCGATGCGCGTTGTGTCCGGCGTTACGAATAACATGGCATGTCGCCGCCACTTCCTGCGCCAGGGCGCGGAATTTGCTGTCGCGTTCGCCACATAAATAATAAAACGGAAATGCCAGCGCGTTGAGCGCCTCGCGTAAATCCGGCTGGGCGGCAAGCGATGTCGCCTCCAGCATCGCAGCCAGCGTTTCGCCGTTATTCTGGCTACGCAGCGCCGTCAGCGCCTGCCTTTGCTGCGCCGTCAGCGAGGCGAACACCGGCTGCTGATACCAGTCGTGAAAAACCTCAGTCAGGGGTTCACGACGAAAACGCTCTGCCCAGCGCCCGTCGGACAATCGTCTTTCAGCGCGCGCCTGTTCATTTTGCAGCCCCGGATGACCGCCTTCGACCACCAGGCCGCACAGGCCTGGTATTCCCTGGCAGGCTGCCATCATCGCCACCCGGCCTCCAAGAGAGTATCCCACCAACCAGAACTTTAGTATGTTGTAACTAATTAACGTAGCGCGCAGTAATCTGATGACATCGGCAAATCCGCCGACCGGAATAGCCGCAGATCCGCCATGTCCCGGTAAGTCAATATAGAGCCGCGAACAGCCGTGAAACTGTTCGCCAACCGGCTGCCATTCACGGCAATCGCCAGAAAAACCGTGCAGGAAAACCAGCGAGGGCGCCCCAGGCTGTCCGGGCATGTGCTGCGCGTGCAACATCATAGATGGCTTACCTGAGCCAAAAGTTGCTGCAACGTCTGCGCGCCGTCCGTATCGTTTACCACCAGCTCAATCACCGTCGTCGCCGGGGTTCGCCACGCGCCAGCCAGCGCAGACTCCAGTTCTTCCCAGTTTTCCGGGCGATGATAGCGCAGGTTAAACATGGCGGCCGCATGGTCAAAATGGACGTTTTGCGGCATCAAATAAAAGCGCTCACGTTTGCTTTGCGGCGTCGGCAGCAGGGAAAAGATCTGCCCGCCGTTATTGTTGACCACAATCAACACAAACGGCGCGGATACCTGACGTAGTAACGCCAGCGCGTTAAGATCGTACAGCGCGGATAAATCGCCGACGATAGCCAGCGTCGATTTGGCGCTGGCGCGCTGCACGCCCGCCGCTGTGGAAAGCAGGCCGTCAATGCCGCTCGCCCCGCGATTGCTGTATACCGGATAGCCAGCCGGCAACTGCGACAGCGCGTCGATCAGACGCACCACCAGACTATTGCCCACGAACAATTGCCCCTGCTCCGGCAGATAGTCGCGGATACGGTGCGCCAGCTGTGCTTCGCCAAAGGTGTCTCGCTGCGCGACCACCCGTTGCCACGCCAGTTCCGCCAGACGCGGGATCTCTACACACCACGGTTTACGTTTTTCCGCCGGATGCATCTCCAGCCAGTCGGCGATTTTCGCTATCAGTCTGCGTCCACGATGGTGCGCCGGGTCCAGACGACCTTCAATATTGTCGATTACCCAATACTCTTCCGGCTCGCAGGTTGCCTGCCATTGCAGTAAGCGTTTTCCGGTAAGGCTACTGCCAAGCTGGACGACAATTTGCGCCTGCTGCAGTTCGGTCACCGCTTTGGCGTTGCCGAGCCACAGGTCGGCGCACGGCAGCGGCTGCCCGGTTTGCGACAATACGTCGCCAATTAATGGCCATCCCAGAGTTTGCGCCCACTGCGCCACTTTTTTGCCTTCTTCCGCGCTCATACGCCCGGCGACGACGACGCCGCGTTTTTGTCGCCAGAAGAACCAGTCGCGCTGTTTGTCGCTTGCCAGTCGACGCGCTTCGCGCAGCCAGGGTTTTTCATCCTGCCACCAGTCGCCGAGACGCTGCTGCCAGACCAGGCCGGTGTCATTCATATCGCCATACAGCGGTTCGGCAAAAGGACAGTTAATGTGCAGAGCGCCCGCATGAAGCATGGCGAGCGCATTATCGATGGTCGACACCAGCCAGCGCGCCGGAATATCCTGCGTGGGACGCGGCAACGACAGAGTTTGGGAGGGGTGCGAGGAAAACATCCCCGCCTGACGGATCGCCTGGTTGGCGCCGCAGTCAATCAGCTCCGGCGGGCGATCGGCGGTAAGTAAAATAAGCTTCTCGCCCGTCAGCCCCGCCTCAATCAAGGCCGGATAGAGGTTCGCCACGGCGGTACCTGAAGTGACAATAACGGCAACCGGCTGTTGGCTGACTTTCGCCAGCCCTAACGCCAGATGACCAAGCCCACGCTCATCAAAGTGCGTATGGTGAATAAAAGCAGGATTCTCTGCCGCCGCCAACGTGAGCGGCGTGGAACGGGAACCAGGGGCGATACAAACATGCCTGACGCCATGACGGGTTAAGGCTTCCAGGATGACCGCCGCCCAGCGCCGGTTAAATGCACTTACTGACATGAGTTTGTCCGGTATCAATCATTGGGACTAAGTATAAAGAGCTGCAAAAATGGATTATTGATATGGGTCGGGAATATGTGACTCATTACACATCCATCTGCAATAAGGTACGTAACCCGGCCGCTTTATTATCTATTTCCTGCCATTCCTGTTCCGGATCGGAGCCGCGGACGATTCCCGCGCCGGCATACAATCGCACCACATTGGCCGTCACTTTGGCTGAACGTAACGTCACGCAAAACTCACTTTGCCGCGTGGAGAGATAGCCTGCCGACCCGGCATACCATTCACGTTCGAACGGCTCATGTTGTTCTATAAAACAACGCGCGGGTTCACGAGGGATCCCCGCGACCGCTGCGGTAGGCTGTAACTGGTGCAGGCAGAGCGTGTCGTCCGCCTGATTAAGCGCCGTCCAGATACAGCGGCGCAAATGCTGTACCTTGCGCAGTCTGAGCACCTGCGGCGGCAGCACATCCAGCGAGTGGGTGCAGTTTTGCAGTCGCTGGCAGATGTCTTCGACAACCAGCATATTTTCTCGCTGGTTTTTATCGTCTTTCATTAACCATTCGCCAAGCTGCCAGGCTTTATGGTTATCCGGATGGTTCGCCACCGTCCCGGCCAGCGCTTCGGTACGTAGCGCCGTTTCACGCCGCCGCCAGAGCCGCTCCGGCGATGATCCCAGAAAGGCGGTATCGGCGGAAAAGGCCATAAAAAAGTGGTAGCAGTTGAGATTTAAACGACGACTGGACGCCATCATCGCGGCGGCATTGACCGGACGGGAGAATTGTAAGTCGGTGGCCCGCGCCAGCACAACTTTATCAAACGCCTCTTGCGCAATGGTGTGGGTGGCCTGCTGAATCAGCTTCACCCAACCGTCTTTGTCCGGCCAGTGCTGTTCGCTCGTGAGCGAAAGGCGCAGCGCCGGAACAGGCTTAATACCGACCAGAGAAGCGAGAAACGCTTTCGCCTGGCGCGCATCATCGCGTAGCGAAACGTCACTGTGCAGATGTAAGCGTAAGGTCGCCGTACCACCGCTACGTCGCCACTCCAGCCGCGGCAGCAATAAGTAGCCCTCTTTCGGCTCGAACGCATTCAGCCCCCAAATACGCAGGTCAGGCTGCGCGTGCTGACGTAAAAACCGTTGCGCCAGATCGAGCGATGAAAAGACGGTGATTGCCCCGAGAACGGCAGCTTCTTCGTCGCCATTGCGCTGTTGCCAGTAGAATTGCGGAAAGGATGACTGGCTGGCCAGCCAGCTCAATGCATCGAAGGCATCGTTTAAAGGGAAAGGCGCATCGAAAACGCAAAGCCCTGGCGTCGCCGGTATCTCTTGCGATAGCTGACGCGTCAGATTTTCCAGCGCAGTAGTAATAGAATGCACGCGGACCCTCCCTGTTAAAAACCCCACATTATACGGGGTACTGCCCTAAAAAAGCAGTACCTCATTTAGGGAGGGTTGCAATTCTGTTCAGTGGGAGGGATTTAGCGCCGCGCCAGCAGCAGTCCAAGTACCAGTCCTACCGCCGCGCCTACGCCAATACCCTGCCAGGGTTTTTCATGAACGTAGCCATCCGCTTTATAAACGGCCTGCTTTGCCCGGTAATAATAGCTATCCGACGCATGGCTTACGCGGTTTTTCACCTCTTCCAGCGCTTGTTCCGCGCGGGCTTTCAGCTCAATGTATTTTTGATCGGCGGGATCGCCTGAGGAACGTAAAATCTCTTCCAGCGTTTCGCTGAGCAAAGTCAGATCATCATCAACACGTGATTCACCAAATTGATATGACATTCTCATTCTCCGTTGTGTTAACACCTGCTCCTAACTATAGTCAACGGTTTCGGTTTATGCCTGATGAACCTCCCGCGCCATTCCCCGGTGCGGAATGCCGTCTTCGTCATAAACATCGGTAACCGGAATAAAACCAAACCGCGCATAAAAAGGTTGTAGATGCGCCTGCGCCCCCAGATATAGCGGCTTATCCGGCCAGCGCCGCCCACAAGATTCCAGCGTTTTCGCCATTAATTGCTGGCCCAGTTTCGCCCCTCGCCAGGCATCGCTGACGATCACCCGGCCAATGACAACCGGGTCTGATTCGTTATCGCTTTTCAGAATCCTCGCATACGCCACCAGTTCATCCTGATGCCAGCCCAGAATATGCCGATTGTCGCCGACTAAATCATCGCCATCCACATCCAGGTAAGGACAGCGCTGTTCTACCACAAAGACCGCGCAGCGCAATTTGAGTAACGCGTAAAGTTGAGGAACGGTAAGTTCGCTATGGTGGAGATCCTGCCAGTCAATCATGATGCGCTCCTGTGTTGTGGTAATCTTGGGTTAAACGATAACCAAACGTGTATGGACAAGATGGAATTAATTTTTTTAGGTACGTCCGCAGGCGTTCCCACGCGCTCACGCAATGTAACGGCAATTTTATTACATCTGCAACATCCAACGCAGCCGGGAGTATGGCTTTTTGATTGCGGCGAAGGGACACAGCATCAAATGCTTAATACCGCGTTTCATCCCGGTAAGCTTGAGCGCATTTTTATCAGCCATCTTCACGGCGATCATCTGTTTGGCCTGCCGGGTCTGCTATGCAGCCGGTCGATGGCGGGGAACCCCCATCCGCTAACCGTATACGGGCCTCAAGGCGTGCGTGAGTTTATTGCAACCACACTGCGCCTTAGCGGTTCATGGACCGATTTTCCGTTGCAAATTGAAGAAATTAGCGCAGGCGATATTCTTGACGACGGTCTGCGTAAAGTGACCGCGTTCAGGCTGGAGCATCCACTGGAGTGCTACGGATATCGCGTTGTTGAACATGACAAGCCTGGCGCGCTGAATGCCAGGGCGTTAAAAGCCGCAGGCGTTACGCCCGGCCCGCTGTTTCAGGCGTTGAAGGCAGGAAAAACCGTCACGCTTGCCGATGGAAGGCAGATCAATGGCGCCGACTACCTTGCTCCCGCCGTGGCCGGGAAATCAGTGGCGATTTTCGGCGATACCGCGCCCTGCGAGGCCGCCCTCGCGCTGGCGCAAGGCGTGGATGTGATGGTACATGAAACCACGCTGGATGCGTCAATGGAGGAGAAAGCCAACGCTCGCGGACACAGCTCCACCCGTCAAACCGCGACGCTGGCGCGGGAAGCTGACGTCGGTCGGCTGATCATGACCCATATTAGCTCACGCTATGACGATAAAGGCTGTCAGCGCTTACTGGCGGAATGCCGCGCTATTTTCCCGGAGACGGAACTGGCTTACGATTTTTCTGTTTTCCCGGTTTAGCGCTCCATTTTTTGTCCTCATTGCCGATAACACTAAAAAAGGCAGGCTTTCATAATGAGGTGAGGATGGACAATTTTCAGAAAGATATTGATGACAGGGCCAATTTAACCCTGTCAAACCGTTTTGAGCTGCTGTTATTCCGTCTTGGTACATCGCTGCATGAACAGAAGTCAGAGCTGTTCGGCATCAATGTATTTAAGCTGCGCGAAATCGTACCGATGCCCGCCTTTACGCGCCCGGCAGGCATGAAAGCGCCGCTATTGGGCATGGTCAATATTCGGGATCAGGTCATTCCGGTGATTGATTTGCCAGCGGTAGCGGGCTGCAAGCCGGAAACCGGGCTGAATATTTTGCTGATCACCGAATATGCGCGCAGCGTACAGGCATTTGCCGTCGAGTCGGTGGAAAATATTATGCGTCTTGACTGGCAGCAGGTGCATACCGCCGAGAAAGCCGTCAACGGTCGCTACATCACCAGTATTGCCTGCCTGGATGACAACAAAGAAACCAACAACCTGGCGCTGGTGCTCGACGTTGAGCAGATCCTTTATGATATTGTCCCCTCCAGCCACGATCTGCGCGCCACCAATCTGAAGACCAATAAATTTTATATTACCCCAGGCGCGGTAGCCATTGTGGCGGAAGACTCCAAAGTCGCCCGCGCGATGCTGGAAAAAGGGCTGAACGCAATGGGAATTCCGCATCAGATGCATGTGACCGGCAAGGATGCATGGGAGAGAATCCAGCAACTGGCGCAGGAAGCGGAGGCCGAAGGTAAGCCAATTAGCGAGAAAATCGCGCTGGTTCTGACAGATCTTGAGATGCCGGAAATGGATGGCTTTACGTTAACGCGTAAAATTAAAACCGATGAACGGCTGAAAAAGATCCCGGTCGTTATTCACTCTTCCCTTTCCGGCAGCGCCAACGAAGATCATGTGCGTAAGGTGAAGGCCGACGGCTACGTCGCCAAATTTGAAATCAATGAACTCTCTTCAGTGATACAGGAAGTGATGGAGCGCGCGGCGCAAAACGTCAGCGGCCCGTTGGTAAGCCGGCAGTTGCTAAGTTAAATTCCGGTCGCTGAGACCTTACCTGCCGGATGGCGGCGCAAGCGCCTTATCCGGCCTACAATCCATAGTTATTTCAACGCATTACATCAGATAATAAAAAACCCGCTTCGTGAAGCGGGTTTTTCGTTTTTACTTATTGTTTACATCAACGGCGTCGCTAACTGCACAAGGCTAATCAGCGGCTGCGGCCAGACGCCCAGTACCAACACCAGCAACGCGGAGATCAGCACCACGATCCCACCCGCGCTGTACTGCCAGTTTGTCGGCGCGTCGCGTCCCGGTTGCTGCGGCGCGTGCAGGTAGAGACTCACCGCAACACGCAGGTAGTAGTACAAACCAATCGCGGAACCCACCACCACGGCGGCGACCAGCCACCACAGGCTGGCCTGAACGCCGACCGCCAGCACGTAGAATTTGCCGATAAAGCCCAGCGTCATCGGGATACCTGCCAGCGACAGCATCATCACCGTCATCACCGCGGCAAGAACCGGACGGTGCCAGAACAGACCACGGTAAGAGTACAGGGAATCGGCATCCGGGCCGCGGAACGGGCTGGACATCAGGCTGACCACGCCAAACGCGCCGAGGCTGCTGAACAGATAACCGGCCAGGTAAACGCCAACCGCTTCCATCGACATCTCGCCGCTCTGCAGGGCAATCAGCGCCACCAGCAAGTAGCCGAGGTGAGAGATAGAAGAGTAACCGAGCAGACGTTTGATGTTGGTCTGGCTCAGCGCCATCAGGTTACCAAAGATGATAGAGGCAAAGGCGATAATGCCCAGCACCACGCGTACCGCTTCGCTGTCGCCTACCGGCGCATAGAGGAACAGACGCATCACCACGCCGAAGATAGCGATTTTGCTCGCCGTCGCCAGGAAGGTGGAAACCGGCGCAGGCGCGCCCTGGTATACGTCTGGCGTCCACAGGTGGAACGGCACCAGAGAGAGTTTAAAGCCCAGACCGACAATCATCAGGCCAAAGCCCGCCAGCAGCAACGGCTCGTGCAGCATACCATCGCCGAGGCTCTTACCGAGCGCTTCGAAAGACAGGTTGCCGGACTGCGCATAGACCAGCGCCATCCCGAACAGCAGGAAAGACGAGGCGGCGGCGGAGAGGATGGTGTATTTGATACTGGCTTCCAGCGAGCGCTTCTGGCGGAAAGCATAACCAATCAGGCCGAACAGCGGCAGCGAGATCAGTTCAATACCGAGGAACAGCGCCGCCAGGTGGTTGGCGTTCGCCAGCAGAATTCCCCCCAGGCTGGCGATTAACACCAGCAGGTAGAACTCTTCCTGGTTATCGTTATAGCCTTCCAGCCACGGGTAGGCAAAGGTGCAGGTGGCGAGGCTCGCCAGCAGCACCAGCCCGGTGTAGAGCATCGCAAAGCCGTCAACGCGCATCAGCGGCGTGACGTCCATTGCCCCGGCCTGGCCGACAAACCAAAGCGAAACCAGAGCAGCGTTAAGCCCAATGACCGACAGCGTGGCATTGAGGAAGTGATTGCGTCGCCACGCAATGGAGAGCATCACAACCACCACCGTCAAGCCGACGATCAGCAGCGGTAGCAGCGCAATCAGGTGTTGTGGAGTTATTGTCATGGCGATTTACGGCCTTGTAGTAGTAACAGAATTAACAAACCACTGCTGGATGTTGCTCATCGCAGAATGCGAGGTATCCAGAATCGGCTGCGGATAGAAGCCAAGCAGTACCAGAAGCACCACCAGCAACAGAATGATAAACAGCTCGCGCAGCGACATCCCTGGCAGTTCCTGGCTGGCAATCTGGCTCTTCGCTTTACCAAAGTAAGCGCGATGCAGCATCGCCAGCGAGTATACAGAGGCGAATACCAACCCAAAGGTGGAGATAACGGTAATCACCGGCACCACCTGGTAGCTGCCGAACAGAATCATAAATTCGCCGACAAAGTTACCGGTGCCCGGCATCCCGAGCGTCGCCACCGCAAAGAACATGGAGAGCGCAGGCAACCACTTCATCTTGCCCCACAGGCCGCCCATCATACGCATGTCACGCGTATGCAGACGTTCGTACAACTGGCCACACAGAATGAACAGACCGGCTGCGGACAAACCGTGCGCAATCATCTGAATCACCGCGCCCTGGTACGCCAGTTGGCTGCCGGTGTAGATAGCGATCAGCACGAAGCCCATGTGGGAAACGGAGGTATAGGCAATCAGGCGCTTGATGTCGTATTGGGTAAAGGCCATCCACGCGCCGTAGAAAATGCCGATAACGCCCAGCCACATGGCGATGGGCGCAAACTCCGCCGACGCGTTCGGGAACAATGGTAGGGAGAAACGCAGCAGACCGTAAGCGGCGGTTTTCAGCAAGATACCGGCCAGGTCGACGGAACCGGCGGTCGGCGCCTGGGAGTGCGCATCTGGCAGCCAGCCATGCAGCGGCACCACCGGCATTTTCACCGCGAAGGCGATGAAGAAGCCCAGCATCAGCAGATATTCCACACCGTGGGACATCGGCGTGTTCAGCAGCTCTTCATAGTTGAAAGTCCACACGCCGGTCGCGTTGTAGTGCACAAAGACCAGCGCCAGGATGGCAATCAACATCACCAGACCACTCGCCTGGGTATAAATGAAGAACTTGGTTGCCGCCGTGATACGCGTTTTCCCGTCAGAAGCTTTATGCCCCCACAGCGCTATCAGGAAGTACATCGGCACCAGCATCATTTCCCAGAAGAAGAAGAACAGGAACATGTCGATAGCCAGGAACACGCCGATAACGCCGCCTAAGATCCACATCAGGTTCAGGTGGAAGAAGCCCTGATATTTTTCGATTTCTCGCCAGGAGCAAAGCACCGCCAGAACGCCGAGCAGGCCGGTCAGCACCACCATTAGCAGCGACAGTCCGTCGAGCGCCAGATGGATAGAGATGCCAAAACGCGGGATCCACGGCAGGACAAATTCAGATTGCCACTGTGGAATACCGGCGGATTGCGTCAGTGAGTAGCCGCCCTGCAACCACAATTGCAGACCGAGCGCCAGCGTCAGCCCCATGGTAATCAGCGCTATCCAGCGCGGCACCTTCACGCCAAAGCGTTCGGTCTGCCAGCACAGAAAGCCGCCGATAAAGGGAATCAATATTAGCCAGGGTAGTAACATGGCGATTTTTATTCCTTTTTAAGGCCTCTGACAGAGGCCTGATTTTCAACGAATTTGGATAAAATTCACTTTACGATCAACGCAGTGCCATCAACAGTGCCAGCACAACGACAGCGCCGATGCTCATGGATGCCACATACCAGCGCAAATAACCGTTCTCGCTCAGTACCAGGCCTTTGCCTGCAAAACGGGAAAGGATAGCCGGAATGTTCATCAACGCATTAAGCGGGTCGCGCTTCAGCAGCCAGGCGATACCGAGGAATGGCTTGACGAATACTTTGTCGTACAGCCAGTCAAAGCCCCAGGCGTTATACCACCAGGTCCCCAGCAGACGGCCCGGCGCGCTGTTGGCGATCGACGTCACCAGCGTGCGTTTACCCAGCCACAGCCATGCGGCAATCAGGATGCCGGCAATCGCTACTACGCCAGAGGTAATTTCCAGCGTCATGACGCGACCATGCGCCAGTTCAGTTGTCTGCGGCAGCACTCCCTGCAGCGGCGGCACAATCAGCGCGCCAACAAAGGTAGACAGAATCATCAGGACAATCAGCGGCAGATGGTGGGTAATCCCCTTCCCTGCATGAGCGTGAATTTGTTCTTTACCGTGGAAGACGATGAAAATCATCCGGAAGGTGTACAGGGAGGTCATGAACGCGCCGACCAGACCCGCCACCATCAGATTGATATGACCGTTCGCCATCGCGCCAGCCAGGATCTCATCCTTACTGAAGAAGCCCGCAGTGACCAGCGGCAGCGCCGACAGCGCCGCGCCCCCCACCAGGAAGCAGGCATACACCAGTGGAATCGACTTACGCAGACCGCCCATCTTAAAGATGTTCTGTTCGTGATGGCAGGCCAGAATGACCGAGCCGGACGCCAGGAACAACAGCGCTTTAAAGAAGGCGTGCGTCATCAGGTGGAAAATTGCCGCATCCCACGCCTGTACGCCGAGCGCCAGGAACATGTAGCCAATCTGGCTCATGGTGGAATAGGCCAGCACGCGTTTGATGTCGGTCTGCACCAGCGCGGCGAAACCCGCCATGACCAACGTAATCGCCCCGATAATGCCCACCAGATGCAGAATTTCCGGGGTCATCAGGAACAAACCATGGGTACGAGCGATCAGGTAGACACCGGCGGTCACCATGGTAGCGGCGTGGATCAGCGCGGAGACCGGCGTCGGGCCGGCCATCGCGTCGGCAAGCCAGGTCTGCAACGGAAGCTGCGCAGATTTACCGACCGCGCCGCCCAGCAGCATCAGCGTCGCCCACATCAGCATGTTGTTGCCGTCAGCAAAGTGCGCTGGCGCCAGCTCGACCATTTCGCGGAAGTTCAGCGTGCCCAGTTCGTTGTAGAGGATGAACAGCGCGAAGGCGAGGAATACGTCACCGACACGGGTCACCACGAAGGCTTTCATTGCCGCTGCGCCATTCTTCGGATCGCTGTAATAGAAGCCGATCAACAGATAAGAGCACAGGCCCACGCCTTCCCAGCCGAGGTACATCAACAGCAGGTTATCGGACAGCACCAGAACAACCATGCTGGCGATAAACAGGTTGGTATAAGCGAAGAAGCGGGAGTAACCCTCTTCTCCACGCATGTACCAGGACGCGAACATGTGGATCAGGAAGCCGACGCCGGTGACCACAGAGAGCATGGTCAGCGACAGGCCGTCCAGCACCAGGTTAAAACCGATGTTGAAGTTACCGACCGACATCCACGTCCACAGCGGCTGGCTGAACGCCTGTTTGCCGTTGGCGAAGAAATCCATCCCGACAAACGCTGTCACCAACGCCGCCAGACCAACGGAACCCACGCCAATGGTCGCGGAGAGATTTTCCGACCAGCGTCCGCGAGAGAACGCCAGCAGTACAAAGCCAATCAATGGCAGAATAATGGTTAAGGCAAGCATGTTCATCCACGCATCTCACTTACTGAATCGATGTTCAGGTTCTGGCGACGGCGATGGAGTTGCAGCAACAGCGCAAGTCCAATACTCGCTTCCGCAGCCGCAAGGCTGATGGCGAGAATGTACATCACCTGACCATCGGTCTGGCCCCAGTAGCTCCCGGCGACCACAAAGGCCAGCGCGGAGGCGTTAATCATGATTTCCAGCCCGATCAGCATAAACAGCAGATTGCGGCGGATAACCAGACCGGTTAAACCCAGGACGAATAAAATCGCAGCGAGGATCAGTCCGTGTGTTAAGGGGATCATGCGCGCTCCTCCGTTTTTCTTTTCGCGCGGTCATCGGCGCGGTTGCTTAGCACTTCGCCCGCACGCTCTTCACGACCGACGTGGAACGCCACCACCAGGCCTGCCAGCAGCAGCATCGACGCCAGTTCGACCGCCAGAACATAAGGCCCGAACAGCGTAATGCCCACCGCTTTCGCGCTAATCGGCGTGCCGTCGATGCCCTGGTCGTTAACGCCCAGAATGGCGTACACAATGACCGCCAGCATAATGGCCGACAAAACCGCCGGACCAATCCACACCTGCGGCTTCAGCCACTGGCGTTCCTGTTCGATTTCGCTGCCGCCGAGGTTGAGCATCATCACCACGAACACAAACAGCACCATGATGGCGCCTGCGTAGACGATAATTTCCAGCGCACCGGCAAAATAAGCGCCCAGCGAAAAGAACACCCCGGAAATCGCCAGTAGCGATATCACCAGATACAACAGCGCGTGTACCGGATTGGTATGGGTGATCACTCGCAGGGTCGCGAGGATGGCTATCAGGCCACAGATATAAAAAGCGAATTCCATTGCCCTCTCCTTACGGTAACAGGCTCTTGACGTCGATAGGCTTGGCTTCGTTCTCTGCTTCGCCTTTATCTTTGCCGTCGATTGCCATACCCGCCATCCGGTAGAAGTTATATTCCGGGTATTTGCCCGGACCGGAAATCAGCAGATCCTCTTTTTCGTACACCAGATCCTGACGTTTGTATTCGCCCAGTTCGAAGTCCGGGGTCAACTGAATCGCCGTGGTCGGGCACGCTTCTTCGCACAGGCCGCAGAAGATGCAGCGTGAGAAGTTAATGCGGAAAAATTCCGGATACCAGCGGCCATCTTTGGTCTCCGCTTTTTGCAGAGAGATACAGCCTACCGGACAGGCTACCGCACACAGGTTACAGGCAACGCAGCGCTCTTCACCGTCCGGGTCGCGCGTGAGCACGATACGGCCACGGTAACGGGGCGGTAAATAGACCGGCTCTTCCGGATACATCCGCGTTTCGCGTTTGGCGAACGCATGCAGGCCGATCATCCAGATACTGCGTACCTGAGTGCCGAAACCTACTAATAATTCTTTTAAGGTCATGGTCTTTGTGTCCCTTATTGCGCCTGCCACAGAATGACAGCCGCCGTTACCAGCAAGTTGATGAGCGTCAGCGGCAGGCAAACTTTCCAGCCGAAGGACATTACCTGGTCATAACGCGGACGCGGTAACGACGCACGAATCAAAATGAACATCATCATGAAGAACGCGGTTTTCAGCGCGAACCAGACGAATGGCGGTAAGAACGGGCCATGCCAGCCACCGAAGAACAACGTTACCATCAGCGCGGAAACGGTGACGATGCCGATGTACTCCCCCACAAAGAACAGACCGAATTTCATACCGGAATATTCGATGTGGTAACCGTCCGCCAGTTCCTGCTCGGCTTCCGGCTGGTCAAACGGGTGACGGTGACAGACCGCTACGCCCGCGATGGCGAAAGTAACAAACCCAAAGAATTGCGGAATCACGTTCCACAGATGCGCCTGGTTATTGACGATATCGGTCATATTAAATGAACCGGCCTGCGCCACCACGCCCATCAGGGAAAGACCAAGGAACACTTCGTAGCTCACCGTCTGGGCAGACGCGCGCATCGCGCCCAGCAGCGAGTATTTGTTGTTGCTCGACCAACCGGCGAACAGCACCGCGTAAACCGCCAGACCGGCCATCATCAGGAAGAACAAAATCCCGATGTTTAAATCGGCCACCACCCAATTAGGGCTAACCGGCACAATGGCGAAGGAGAGCAGCAGCGAAGTAAACGCGATCATCGGCGCCAGGGTAAAGATGACGCGATCCGAGAATTTCGGGATCCAGTCTTCTTTAAAGAACATCTTGATCATGTCCGCGACCAGCTGGAGCGAGCCGCCCCAGCCAACGCGGTTTGGTCCATAACGGTTCTGGAACAGACCCAGCAGACGACGTTCGCCAAAGCTCATGAAGGCCCCGCAGGTGACGACCACCAGCAGAATCACCACCGCTTTGAGAATGCTCAGCAGGATCTCAATCAGATCCGGTGTAATCCAACTCATTGTTGCGCCTCCCGCAGATCCTCAAGACGCGCGCCAGCCAGAACCGGCGCGATGCCAGGCATACCCATCGGCAGCCCTACCTGCCCTGCCGCTAACCCTTCAGAGATTTCAACCGGCAGCGTCACCGTATTGCCATCGTAGCTAAAGGAGACGCGCGTCCCGGCATTGACGCCCAACTTCGCGGCATCCGCCGGGTTAAGTTTGATATACGGCTGCGGCATACGGCTCTGGAAGACCGGAGAACGCTGAGACAATTCGTCGCTGCCAAACAGGTGGTAATACGGCGCAATACGCCACTGACCGTCCTGCGCCTGGAAGCTTGCCGGCACGGTAGTGAAATAATCCAGACCGCCCTCAGTCGCTTCAATCAAACGCACGCCCGGATCGCCGTGACGCAGTTTGCCGCCCACTTCATCCTGGAATTTGTTCCACGCCTGCGGGGAGTTCCAGCCCGGTGCCCAGGCGAACGGAATTTCAGATCGCGGGGCAGTCGGTTGGTTATTCCCTTCCATTGAGAAGGCGAACATGGTGTCTTTATCCTGCGGCTGACGTGGTTCGTGCACGCTGATATTGGCGCGCATTGCGGTACGACCGCTGTAACGATGCGGTTCGCGCGCCAGCTTCTGCCCACGAATGCGGAAGGTCGCATCCGGCGCGGCGTCTTTAATACCGGCAAATTGCGGCATGGCGGCAATGACCGCGTCGATCACGTGGTCAAGCTGAGTCCAGTCCACTTCGCGGTTTTCGACGGTGCTGTGCAGTGAATGCAGCCAGCGCCAGCTTTCCAGCATAATCGTCTTGTTATCGTAGTAGGCCGGATCATAAACCTGGAAGAAGCGCTGCGCGCGCCCTTCGTTGTTGATGACCGTACCATCGCTTTCGGCGAAGCTTGCCGCGGAAAGCACCAGATGCGCGTTTTCCATAATCGCCGTGCGCTGATGGTCAACCACCATCACCAGCGGCGCTTTGGCGAGCGCAGCGTTCACGCGCGTAGCGCTTGCATGACGGTGGAGATCGTTTTCCAGCACCACCACCGCGTCCGCACTGCCGGTTTCCAGCTCGCCCAACGCATCATCAAGCGAACCGCCGCCCATCATACCCAGCCCCATGCTGTTCACGGAACGAGCAATCATAGTAATACCGACGTCGGCGCCACGGCCTTTCAGCGCTTTCGCCACGTTGGCGGCCGCCTGAATCACCTCACTGCTACCGGCGTTAGTGCCGGAGATAATCAGCGGTTTTTTCGCGCCGGCCAACGCCTGCACAATGACATCAATTTTGTTTTGTAAGTCGCTGTCGATACCGTCAACCGCAGGCGCTGTATTGTCCAGCGCATGAGCAATCGCAAAGCCCAGGCGCGCCTGATCTTCCACCGGCGCGCGATAGGTCCAGGCGGCGATATCATCCAGACGGGTGCCGTCCACGTTGGTCACGAACAGCGGATGTTTGGCACGCTGGCCGATGTTAAGGATGGCCGCAATCTGCCAGTCGGCCACTTTCTGCGCCGCCGCCATTTCACGCGCTTTACCTTTCACCGCCTGGCGTACCGCCAGCGCAACGCGCGCGCCGGTCTGAGTAACGTCTTCGCCCAATACCAGTACCGCGTCATAAGATTCGATCTCCCGCAGCGCCGGGGTGTAAATTCCGCCTTCACGCAGCACTTTCAGCGCCAGTTGCAGACGTTCCTGCTCGCCGCGCGCGATACCGGTGTAGAAGTTTTCCGCACCAACCAGCTCACGCAGCGCAAAGTTGCTCTCAATGCTGGCGCGTGGCGAACCGATACCGATCACTTTCTTCGACTGGCGCAGAATATCCGCCGCGCCCTGCATCGCCTGCTCGGCGTTGAGAGTAATAAAGTCATCGCCACGGCGCTGAACCGGCTGACGCGGACGGTCTTTCAGGTTCACATAGCCATAGCCGAAACGACCGCGGTCGCAGAGGAAGTAGTGGTTAACGGTACCGTTGTAACGGTTTTCGATACGGCGTAATTCGCCATAGCGCTCGCCCGGGCTGATGTTACAGCCGATGGAACACTGCTGGCAGATGCTCGGCGCAAACTGCATGTCCCATTTACGGTTGTAACGCTCGGAATGCGTTTTATCGGTGAAGACGCCGGTCGGGCAAATCTCGACCAGGTTACCGGAGAATTCGCTTTCCAGCGTACCGTCTTCCGGACGCCCGAAGTAGACGTTGTCATGCGCGCCATAGACGCCCAGATCGGTGCCGTCGGCATAATCTTTGTAGTAACGCACACAACGGTAGCAGGCGATGCAGCGGTTCATTTCGTGCGAGATGAACGGCCCCAGATCCTGGTTGCGGTGGGTACGTTTGGTGAAACGGTAGCGGCGGAAACTGTGACCCGTCATCACGGTCATATCCTGAAGATGGCAGTTACCGCCCTCTTCACAGACCGGACAGTCGTGCGGGTGGTTAGTCATCAGCCACTCCACCACGCTTTCACGGAACTGTTTCGCTTCTTCGTCGTCAATAGAGATAAAGGTACCGTCGGTGGCTGGCGTCATACAGGACATCACCAGGCGACCACGCGTATCTTCCGCGTTTTGGTATTGCTTCACCGCACACTGGCGGCAAGCACCGACGCTTCCCAGCGCCGGGTGCCAGCAAAAATACGGAATATCAAGGCCCAGGGACAGACATGCCTGTAGCAGGTTGTCCGCGCCGTTGACCTCGTATTCTTTGCCGTCTACATGAATCGTAGCCATTAGCATGCTTCCAAATTAAAAATCGTTAACTCACCAGCGCTCTTTGAGCAGGTTCGGCTGAATACCATTGATTAAATGGGTATTGCTGAACGGCTGCTTGATGCCAGCTTCGAATTCTTCGCGGAAATACTTAATTGCGCTTTGCAGTGGCTCAACCGCGCCCGGCGCATGCGCGCAGAAGGTTTTACCCGGTCCGAGGAAACGACACAGTTGCTCAAGTGTCTCGATATCCCCCGGCTGGCCTTCGCCACGCTCCAGCGCGCGTAGAATTTTCACGCTCCACGGCAACCCGTCGCGGCATGGCGTACACCAGCCGCAGGATTCGCGGGCAAAGAACTCTTCCAGGTTACGCACCAGCGATACCATGCCGATTTCGTGGTCTACCGCCATCGCCAGCGCGGTGCCCAGACGGCTGCCTGCTTTACCGATGCTTTCGAACTCCATCGGCAGGTCAAGATGCGCCTCGGTCAGGAAGTCGGTTCCCGCCCCGCCCGGCTGCCAGGCTTTGAATTTCAGGCCATCGCGCATACCGCCCGCGTAGTCTTCGAGGATCTCGCGCGCGGTGGTGCCGAACGGTAATTCCCACAGGCCCGGATTCTTCACGCGGCCTGAGAAGCCCATCAGCTTGGTACCCGCATCTTTGCTTTTCGAAATGTTCTGGTACCACTCCACGCCGTTGGCGAGGATTGCCGGGACGTTGCACAACGTTTCGACGTTATTCACACAGGTCGGTTTGCCCCATACGCCGGAGGTCGCAGGGAAGGGCGGCTTGGAGCGTGGGTTCGCGCGGCGGCCTTCGAGGGAGTTAATCAGCGCCGTTTCTTCACCACAGATGTAACGCCCTGCCCCGGTGTGGACAAACAGTTCAAAGTCGAACCCGGTGCCCATGATATTTTTGCCAAGCAGCCCGGCCTCGGTTGCTTCAGCAATCGCACGGCGCAGATGTACAGCCGCTTCGATATATTCGCCGCGCAGGAAGATGTAACCACGATACGCTTTCAGCGCGAACGCGGAGATCAACATACCTTCCACCAGCAGGTGCGGCAGCTGTTCCATCAGCAGACGGTCTTTATAGGTGCCCGGCTCCATTTCATCGGCGTTACACAGCAGGTAACGGATGTTCATGGATTCATCTTTCGGCATCAGGCTCCACTTCAGACCGGTGGAAAAGCCCGCGCCGCCGCGCCCTTTCAGACCGGCGTCTTTTACCTGGCTGACGATTTCATCCGGAGACAGGCCGGTCAGCGCCTTACGCGCGCCTTCGTAGCCGTTTTTGCTACGATATTCATCCAGCCAGACCGGCTGTTTGTCATCGCGCAGACGCCAGGTCAGCGGATGGGTTTCGGGAGTACGGATAACGTTTTTCATTTATACCGCTCCAGTAGTTCAGGAATGGCTTCCGGGGTCAGATGGCTGTGAGTATCCTCATCAATCATCATGTTCGGCCCTTTATCGCAATTCCCCAGGCAGCAGGTCGGCAGCAGCGTAAAGCGACCATCAAAGGTCGTCTGCCCCGGTTTGATGTTGAGATTTTTTTCCAGCGCGGCCTGAATCCCCTGATAGCCGGTGATATGGCACACCACGCTGTCGCAGTAGCGAATCACGTGGCGACCGACCGGCTGACGGAAGATCTGGCTGTAGAATGTGGCGACGCCTTCGACGTCGCTCGCCGGAATACCCAGCACATCGGCAATAGCGTAGATCGCGCCGTCCGGCACCCAGCCACGCTGCTTCTGAACGATTTTCAGCGCTTCAATGGACGCCGCACGCGGGTCTTCGTAGTGGTGCTTCTCGTGCTCTATCGCTTCACGCTCTGCCGCACTCAGCTCAAAAGCCTCGGTTTGTGGTTGTTGATTCTCGTGCATAATTAGCGGTCCACATCTGACATAACAAAATCGATACTACCCAGATAGACAATCAGGTCGGAAACCAGGCTACCGCGGATCGCCGAGGGAATCTGCTGCAGGTGCGCAAAGCTCGGCGTGCGCACGCGGGTACGGTAGCTCATAGTGCTGCCGTCGCTGGTCAGGTAGTAACTGTTAATCCCCTTCGTCGCTTCCACCATCTGGAAGGACTCCTGCGCCGGCATCACCGGGCCCCAGGAGACCTGCAGGAAGTGGGTGATCAGGGTTTCGATATGTTGCAGCGTGCGCTCTTTCGGCGGCGGCGTGGTCAGCGGGTGATCCGCTTTGAACGGGCCTTCCGGCATGTTATCGAGGCACTGCTGAAGAATGCGCAGACTCTGGCGCAGCTCTTCCACTTTCAACATCACGCGGGTATAGCAGTCGGAAACACCGCCGCCCACCGGCACTTCAAAGTCAAAGTTTTCGTAGCCAGAGTATGGACGCCATTTACGCACGTCGAAGTCGATCCCGGTCGCGCGCAGCCCTGCGCCGGTGGTGCCCCACTCCAGCGCTTCTTTCGCGCCGTAAGCGGCAACGCCCTGCGAACGCCCTTTCAGAATGGTGTTACGCAGCGCGGCTTTCTCGTAAGAATCCAGACGCTTCGGCATCCACTCAAGGAACTCTCGCAGCAGGCGATCCCAACCGCGCGGCAAGTCGTGCGCGACGCCGCCGATACGGAACCAGGCCGGGTGCATACGGAAACCGGTAATGGCTTCCACCAGGTCATAAATTTTCTGCCGGTCGGTAAAGGCAAAGAAGACCGGCGTCATCGCGCCGACGTCCTGAATAAAGGTCGAGATGTACAGCAGATGACTGTTAATGCGGAACAGTTCGGAGAGCATCACGCGGATGACGTTCACACGATCCGGGACGGTGATCCCTGCCAACTTTTCTACCGCCAACACGTACGGCATTTCATTGACGCAACCACCGAGGTATTCGATACGGTCGGTATAGGGAATGTAGCTATGCCAGGACTGGCGCTCGCCCATTTTTTCGGCGCCGCGATGGTGATAGCCGATATCCGGCACGCAATCGACGATTTCTTCGCCGTCAAGTTGCAGGATAATACGAAACGCACCGTGCGCAGACGGGTGGTTCGGGCCGAGGTTGAGGAACATAAAGTCCTCGTTGTCAGTCCCGCGCTTCATCCCCCAGTCTTCCGGCTTAAAGGTCAGCGCTTCCATCTCCAGATCCTGCTTGGCTTTGGTCAGCTCAAACGGGTCGAATTCGGTCGCGCGCGCCGGATAATCTTTACGCAACGGATGGCCTTCCCAGGTTTGCGGCATCATGATGCGCGTCAGGTGCGGGTGGCCTTCGATATCAATACCAAACATCTCCCAGGTCTCACGCTCGTACCAGTTGGCGTTAGGGAAAAGTTTAGTGAAGGTCGGCACGCGCAGGTCGTTTTCAGACAACGCCACCTTGAGCATGATATCGCGATTACGCTCAATGGAAATCAGGTGGTAGAAAACGGAAAAATCCGCGGCGGGTAACCCGTCACGGTGCGTACGCAGGCGTTCATCCATGCCGTGTAAGTCAAACAGCATGACGTAAGGTTTCGGCAGTTTCTTTAAGAAATCGCCAACCTCCAGTAGTTGTTCACGCTTGACCCAAACAACGGGGATACCGGTGCGGGTCGCCTGAACGGTAAAGGCATCCGGCCCAAAACGGTTGCGCAGTTCGCCGATAACCGGATCATCAAGATGATCGCGGGTACTCCATGCAGCGTCTTGCGCGGTTAAGTCGGTCATATTGTTCACCATTGCAAATGGTCCGTGGTGGTCGGCAGTGCTTCGCGCTATTAAAATAGTGGTTAGCGAAGTGAAGTGCTGCTGCCGACAGGCGCAAATTAAATCTCGTCCGGGGTACGCAGGTTCGTGACGGCAATACGCTCGCCGCGTTTACGTTCGCGTTCTGGCTGCATATTGGCGCGATACACGCCCTGATCGCCCACCACCCATGAGAGCGGACGGCGCTCTTTGCCAATCGATTCTTGCAGCAGCATCAACGCCTGCATATACGCTTCCGGACGCGGCGGACAGCCAGGGATATACACATCCACCGGGATGAACTTATCAACGCCCTGCACTACCGAATAAATATCGTACATGCCGCCGGAGTTGGCGCAGGCGCCCATAGAAATGACCCATTTTGGCTCCAGCATTTGGTCATACAGACGCTGAATAACCGGGGCCATTTTGGTAAAGCAGGTACCGGCCACCACCATCAGGTCAGCCTGACGTGGCGACGCACGCAGCACTTCCGCGCCGAAACGGGCAACGTCATGCACTGCGGTAAAAGAGGTCACCATCTCTACATAGCAGCAAGAAAGGCCGAAGTTGTAGGGCCAAATTGAGTTTTTACGGCCCCAGTTAACCATGTCATGCAGTTTGCCCATGAACACGTTTTTGTTAACTTCCTGCTCCAGGGGGTCAGTTACGATCTCCTGTTTTTGCAGGGGGTAACGGTCATTCTCACCGTTAGGATCTATGCGGGTGAGCGTATAATCCATCTTAATGCCTCGCGGTTAGCGTTGACGATTAGCGATACTGTTCGTTTCCGGGTTCATACGCTCGCGGCGTGAACGCGCGGGCGTCCAGTCCAACGCGCCAATACGCGCCAGATAAACCAGACCAGCCAGTAACACAAAAATAAAAATTGCAGCTTCCACAAAGCCAACCCAGCCGCTTTCGCGGATAGAAGTCGACCATGCGAACAGATACAGCGCTTCAACGTCGAAGATAACGAAGAACATGGCTACCAGGTAAAACTTGGCAGACAAGCGTAAGCGGGCGGTGCCGACCGAGTCGATACCTGATTCAAACGGAACGTTCTTGTGCCTCGCGCGTGCGCGACCACCCAAAAACCAACCGCCTACCAGCATCAGGCAGCACAGGCCAATGGCAACGATAAGAAAGATAGCGAATGCCCAGTGATGAGCGATGACTTCAGTGGATGTTGACATACTCATTGCTTACTCATCAAAAGTAGCGCCAGTTTCTCTGCTCTTTACGGCAGATGGGCGCCACATCGATTCATGGGGAGGAATAAAAAAAACCCTACAATTACTGTAGAAAATGATAAAAACAGCTAATTGATGTGGTTTTTTACTCCTTTCTATAACCTTTTGTCAACTTTAACAAAAGTTCCTTCACATTAATTTACATCAATTCATCATCATTAACATTAAGTGCCATCCTGGAGAAAATGACTCTTCGACCAGGGGGGATTTTATGTTGTTGAATCGTGTCCGTTGTGAAGCAAAAGAAATAACACACACCTATTTTGACAGGAATTTGTGAAGATGCCTCCCCCTAAATGGGAGTATTTTCTTGATCTGTGACACGCTTTTGTTAATTCACCCCCTAAAACAGCAACAATTTCTCTAGTTTTTTAACATGCAAATTCATAAAATGGATGTTCTGGTTATTTTTTGCCCACATTGAACTGTGAATCGCTACTGGCTGATTTACCGGAACTTTTACAATTTGTGCGGTTAAGCGCGTACAGATGGGCACAAAAAAAGAGCCACTGAGCGTTTTTTCATCGCCAGCGGCTCTTTTTTACATTTACGACTTAGCGCCTTTTGCCTGCGAGCTACTCAAAACCCCCTTCCACCATCAGCGGATCATCTCCGCCCTCTGCAGAAAACTGGTTGTAATGCCATGGGTTTTGATAACTTTCCATCGCATGGAAAATCACCATCGCCAGCTCGTTCTGGCTATTGGGATCGCGGCACAACAGATATTCCGTATCCGGCAAAGGCGGTAATCCGTCTGCGGCGCCCAGCACGCGAAGGTCGGGACTCATCATTTCGACAGGTCGAGCCGTTACGCCAAGACCGGCTTTAACGGCCGCGCGTACCGCCGGTAAAGTAGACGCCACATAGGCCAGCCGCCAGGGAATACCCGCTGCATTTAGCGTCTCCAGCACCATATCGCGGAATGGGCTGGGATCGTCCAGCAGGACTAATGGTACGGGCTCTCCCCTTTGCAAAACATACTCAGCCGCACAATACCAATGGGTGGGCGAGGTCCGCAAATTCAGACAGTCCAGCGAATTAGGTTGGTTAGTCGTCACCACCAAATCTACTTCCTGCGATTTAACCATGTCCACCATATAGGCGTTGCGTTTTACCCGTACATCAAGCGCGAGTTTCGGATAAACCGAGCTGATTCGGCTAAGCAAAAAAGGCAGGATAGTATCAGCTGATTCATCAGAAGCGCCGATTGTTAACACTCCCTGAAGATTACTGAACATTAATGATGAACACGCCTCATCATTAAAACGCAGGATTTTTCTGGCGTACCCCAGAAGCTGGATACCGTGTTCGGTCAAAAGTTTGTTACGACCATGGCGGGCGAACAATTCCTTTCCCACGAGTTGCTCAAGACGCTGCATTTGCTGACTGACCGCAGACTGAGTACGACATACCGCCGCCGCCGCCGCGGCGAAGGTGTTCAGATCGGCAACGGCCACGAACGTTCTCAGCAGATCGAGATCGAGGTTAATTATCGGACGATTTGCATTTATCATAATTTTTCACTTACTGGCGGGTCATATCGGGCTGACCTGGTTAATGCTGTGCATTCAGAAACAAGCAATTCCATTTGTAATGTGCATCCTTCGCAGTACCGCCTGGTTACCCAGGTAAATGTTAGAATGTAATTGAAAATACGACCAAAACACTTCTCTTACTTACTGATATAATACCAAATGCAACTGATCGGGATATATCAAAGAGAATGTGTCATACCTTTAGGCGTCTACAGATTTCTGCTAATGATGGACGTGTAAATC
The DNA here is from genome assembly GCF_026247685.1 of Salmonella sp. 2018103. Lineage (NCBI taxonomy): Bacteria > Pseudomonadati > Pseudomonadota > Gammaproteobacteria > Enterobacterales > Enterobacteriaceae > Salmonella > Salmonella sp. 2018103. Next base: position 1,515,878 of record NZ_CP111029.1, on the reverse strand, counting down.
TTGTAACAGCGTCAAATAGTTTACCGAGACGCACAGATACAAAAACAATATATTGAACAATAGGTTATGTATAAAATCGCGTCATGATAATTAGCAGACAACGCAGACTACGCCCCCGTTTCGGATCATTATCTTAACCTAAAACCGCTATATTTATAAGTATTATTACGAATAATCTTAACCTGGGATATGTTATACTAATCGGACCAGAAAGATATTATTACGACTTTAGTAAATGCTTTTTAAATATTAAATAATAATTAATTAAGATTTCTACCATTCATTAATTATACTTAACAATAGTTTCACACCCTCCGCCGCCGGAAAGGTCTAACCTTCTCATTTTACCTTTAATACTCAGTATTTCCGAAATAGCCAGCGCGACACTAATGATGAATGCTTATCTCTCATAAAACAGATAATTTCTAACAACATAAAAAACCACATTACGCGCAATCACATAGAATAAAACACTATACATACAGACAAAAATAGAAAATGCATCTAACCAAATGATTTTATGAAGTTTTAAACAGTACGAAAGCGCGTTAAAAATAAACAAAATCTTCTTCTGTTCACTCTTCAAAACTCACCGTCGTGGGAGTACATTGTTTCGTGCTGACTTCCACGGCAGGGAGTGGCAATAACAGCTAAAAGGTCAAGATTCATGTCCCCCATTGAAAAATCCAGCAAACTCGAAAATGTCTGTTATGACATTCGTGGCCCCGTTCTGAAAGAAGCGAAACGCCTTGAGGAAGAAGGTAATAAAGTTCTTAAACTGAATATCGGCAACCCCGCCCCCTTCGGATTCGAAGCGCCGGACGAAATTCTGGTCGATGTCATTCGTAATTTGCCGACGGCGCAAGGATATTGCGACTCGAAAGGGCTTTATTCCGCCCGTAAAGCAATTATGCAGCATTATCAGGCCCGTGGAATGCGCGATGTAACCGTGGAAGATATCTATATCGGTAACGGCGTTTCCGAGCTGATCGTTCAGGCGATGCAGGCGTTGCTTAACAGTGGCGATGAAATGCTGGTTCCCGCGCCCGATTATCCGTTATGGACAGCGGCGGTATCGCTCTCCAGCGGCAAGGCGGTACATTATCTTTGCGATGAATCTTCCGACTGGTTCCCGGACCTTGACGATATCCGCGCCAAAATCACCCCACGTACGCGTGGTATTGTCATTATTAATCCAAACAACCCTACTGGCGCCGTCTATTCTAAAGAATTGTTGATGGAAATTGTCAACATTGCGCGCGAGCATAATCTCATCATCTTCGCCGATGAAATTTATGACAAGATTCTCTATGACGATGCCGAGCATCACTCTATCGCCGCACTGGCGCCTGATCTGCTGACCATCACCTTTAATGGGTTGTCTAAAACCTATCGCGTCGCCGGCTTCCGCCAGGGCTGGATGGTGCTGAACGGGCCGAAAAAACATGCGAAGGGCTATATTGAAGGACTGGAGATGTTAGCCTCAATGCGCCTGTGCGCCAACGTCCCGGCGCAACATGCTATTCAGACCGCGCTCGGCGGCTATCAAAGCATTAGCGAATTTATTCTGCCGGGCGGCCGACTGTATGAACAGCGTAACCGCGCCTGGGAGTTGATTAACGATATCCCCGGCGTTTCCTGCGTAAAACCGCGCGGCGCGTTGTACATGTTCCCCAGGATCGACGCTAAACGTTTTAATATTCACGATGACCAGAAGATGGTGCTGGACTTCCTGCTACAGGAAAAGGTGCTGCTGGTGCAAGGTACCGCCTTTAACTGGCCGTGGCCGGATCACTTCCGCATTGTGACGCTACCGCGTGAAGATGACCTGGAGATGGCCATCAACCGTTTTGGGCGTTTCCTCTCAGGTTACCATCAATAATCTTAAATTCAGGCTACTTCGGTAGCCTGAATTGCATCTTCATCTCCCTCCCCGCACAATGAAGTCTGCCGCAGTGAAAACAAAAGGTAATCTATGAAGCAGAGCCATTTTTTCGCCCATCTCTCCCGCATGAAGTTGATTAACCGCTGGCCGCTGATGCGTAACGTGCGTACGGAAAACGTCTCCGAACATAGTCTGCAGGTGGCGATGGTCGCCCATGCGTTGGCGGCGATAAAAAACCGTAAATTTGGCGGTCAGCTCAATGCTGAACGCATCGCGCTTCTGGCGATGTATCATGATGCCTCGGAAGTACTGACCGGCGATCTGCCGACGCCGGTAAAATATTTTAATTCCCAGATAGCCCAGGAATATAAAGCGATCGAAAAAATCGCCCAGCAAAAGCTGGTTGATATGGCGCCGGATGAATTGCGCGATATTTTCGCACCGCTTATTGATGAGAATGCCTGGAGCGAAGAAGAACAGGCAATCGTAAAACAGGCCGATGCGCTTTGCGCCTACCTGAAATGCCTGGAGGAGCTCTCAGCGGGAAACAATGAGTTTGGACTGGCAAAAACGCGGCTGGAAAAAACGCTGGAATTACGTCGCAGCCAGGAGATGGACTATTTTATGGCGGTGTTCGTACCAAGTTTCCATCTCTCTCTTGACGAGATAAGCCAGGATTCACCGCTTTAAACGGTTGTGCCGGATGACGACGTCAACGTCTTATCCGGCCTGGACGTAGCGTGATATCCGTAGGCCTGATAAGCGCAACGCCATCAGGCCTTTTCCTGTCTGGGGTTAAAACGGAAACAACATCGGAATCATCACAATACAAACCGCCATCACAATAAGCGTGAACGGCACACCAAGCTTCACAAAATCGCTAAAGCTATAGTTTCCCGGCCCCAGAACCAGAGTATTGACCGGCGATGAAACCGGCGTCATAAAGGCGGCGGATGCCGCCATCGCCACCGCCATCGCAAACGGATAGGGCGACACCCCCATCGATTTCGCCGCCGCCAGCGCAATCGGCGCCATCAGCACCGCCGTTGCCGTGTTAGAAATGAACAGTCCTATGACGGCGCACAGCACAAACAGGCATCCCAGCATCATATACGGCCCATAGCCACCGCCGATATTCATTAACCCTTGCACGACCAGAGAGACGCCGCCGGTTTTTTGCAACGCCAGCGCAAACGGCATCATACCCACAATCAAGATAATACTCGGCCAGTGGATCGCTTTATACGCGCTTTCAGCATCAATACAGCGAAATTTTCCCATCAGCAAGCAGGCGATAATCGCCGCGATCGGGTTGGGAATTTCATCGGTCAACATCAGCGCCACCATCAGTACCAGGCAGAAAATGGCGTGCGGCGCCTGGCTGTGCGCCGGCGAGGCTTCGCTGACCTCGACCGGCATATTCAGCACCACAAAGTCGCGGCCTTTTTGCCCCAGCAGGCTGATTAACTTCCAGTTCCCCACGACCAGAATGATATCGCCCATCAATAACGGCTCATCGGCCAGCGACCCTTCCAGAGCGACGCCGTCGCGTTTCAGGCCGACCACATTCAGCCCGTAACGTGTACGGAAGGCGATTTCACGCACCGACTTGCCAATCAGTTCCGACTCCGGAATAAGTGAAATTTCCGCCATCCCGACATCCAACGCCTGATCGGAAAAATATTCTCCACGCAATACCATCGGTTCCAGCAGTTGCTCGGCGCAGAACTCTCTGAGGTCAACCTCCGCCGCCGACATATCAATCAACAGAACGTCGCGAGCGCGAAACTCCGATACGCCGTTCACATTGACGATAACCCGCCGAAAGCGCCGCCAGCGTTCAACGCCGATAACATTGGCGCCGTAACGTTCGCGCAGTTTAAGGTCGTCCAGCCGCTGTCCTACCATTGGCGAACCGGGGCGAATCGCCAGACGACGAGCGCGCCCCGTCAGACGGTACTCGCGGATAAGATCGCGGAAAGTGCGCCGCTTACCGGCCTGTTGTCCGGGCGCATCGCCTTTTAGCATGAAGCGCATCACCAGCATATAAACAATGCCGAGCGCCAACACCACTACCCCCAGCGGCGTCACGCTAAAAAAGTTGAACCCGTGCAGGCCTTCACGCAGCAGTTCACTATTAACCACCAGGTTCGGCGGCGTCGCCACCAGCGTCATCATTCCGCTGATAAGCCCGGCAAAACTCAGCGGCATCATCAGGCGCGAAGGCGAGGTCTGCATATGCATAGAAACGCTAAGAACAACGGGGATAAAAATCGCCACCACGCCGGTTGAACTCATGAAAGCGCCAAGTCCGGCGACAGTGATCATCAGTAAAACCAGCATTTTGATTTCACTGCTGCCCGCCATTTTAACCAGCCAGGTACCGACCACCGTCGCAACGCCGGTGCGCACGAGGCCGTCGCCAATAATAAATAAGGCGGCGATAAGAATGACATTCGGATCGCTAAAGCCGGAGAAGGCTTCCGGAAGGGTCAAGGTACCGCTAAGGACAAAAGCAACAATGACGAATAAAGCCACCGCATCCATACGTACTTTGCCCGTCGCAAACAACACGACGGCAATCGCCAGTAAAGAGAGAACCCAAATCAATTCACCGTTCACAACATATCCTTGTCAGATGAGAAGATAACGAGATTCTGCCATAAATATGCCCCGCCAAAGCGGGGCGATATCATGATCAGGTCTTTCTTAACACCACCACATCGCCGTTTGGTTGTTTAGCGACCGATAATTGCGTCAGGCTATCCAACGCAAAATCAACATCCGCCAGACGCGGCGTGTCGGCCGGCGCATTGACCGCAATGACGTGGCAGCCCGCAGCCAGTCCGGACAGCACGCCAGCCGGGGCATCTTCTACTACGACGCACTCCTGAGGGGCCAGGCCAAGCAGTTGTGCGCCCAGCAAATACGCATCCGGCTCCGGTTTGCCGCGTTTGACTCGTTCGGCGGTGACAAACACCTCTGGCGCTGGAAGGCCCGCGACCTGATGGCGCGCACGCGCGACCGGCATTGAACCGGAGGTGACGATAGCCCACGGAATGCCCGCTTTATTCAGGTGATTGAGTAAATCGACTGCCCCCGGCAACGCGGTGATCCCTGCGGTTTCAGTGGCTTCTATTTGCTCCAGGCGCGTAAACTCAGCGGCAATTTCCGCCTCCGATTTACCCGCCATAAAATGCCGCAACGAGGTGATCGCCTGTTTACCATGAATAAAGCCCAGCACCTCATCATGAGCAAGGTTAAAACGATCGGCCCAGCTACACCACGCGCGTTCGACGGCAGGTAATGAGTCAACCAACGTTCCATCCAGATCAAACAGAAAACCTTTACACTGCACGCGAGCCTCCTCAGGCATTAATGATTTGATTGATTTCATTCGCGCTCAGGTGGTACTGACGCGGGCAGGCATGCCAGACATTCAACATCCGCTGGTATTTTTCCCACATCGGCGTCTGGGCATTAAAGCCGTGCGTCCCGGCGTCAAAGTGAGTGTAGCGTCCTTCTATATTCACCATAAAACGGACATAGCCGAGGTAACGCGCTTCCGTCGCGGCGTCAAACCCCAGGAAGGTGACGCGACGTTCGTCGATGGCTTGCGTATCTTTGAGGTTGGTCCAGGAGACGTGCAGCGCATGGTACATCTCCATAATATCGATGATGGTACGACAGGTCTCTTCCGTCAGCTCGCCAAACTCGCGATCCAGCTCGCGCATCTGCAGGCCGTAGCCGCGTTCAATAATTGTTTGTAAGCGACGGTAACGCTCGGCGTTGGTGGGATCGAGCATCGTCATCATTTTGTACTGGTTAGACAAAATCAGACGTTGCGCGTTGGTCATTTCCATTTTGAACTCCTGTATCACGCTATAGCGATGAAAAAAAGAAGGCATTGGTATGCCTTCTTTTATATGCGTAATCCGGGGTCAATTACAAATCATCCAGGAAAGTTTTATCCAGTTGTTTGAAGGCGCGCTTAAGCGTGTCAGCTAATGCCTGGTAATCCGGCTTTCCTTCTACCGGCGCCAGCGCTTGTCCAGCCTCCTGCAATTTACCGCGAACTTCGTAAAACCAGTTAAGGATTAAAGGCGGCAACGGCGTCACGGAACGTTTCCCTAACCACCATAATCCCTGCATAGGTAAGCTCAGGGCGAACAGGGCGGTCGCCACGGCCGGACCTAACTGACCGCCCAGCGCTATCTGCCAGCATAACGTAAAGACGGCGACAGGCGGCATAAATCGTATGGCATAGCGCGTCATACGAATGACGCGGTTTTCGACGAAAACGGGCGCCAGCCGTTTTTCCATCGGCCACGTCTTCGCGTAGTGTTGCCCCCGGCGAAATAAGCTAAAAAAATTTACGGAGCGATTATCCGGTGTCGACATGGCCTACCTCAACTTCACATATAAAATTTAAAAAATTTGTGCAAAACAACAACTGCGAGGGACAACGTTCAAAACATTTTGTCTTCGATACCCACTATCAGGTATCCTGTGTCGGCCTGTCAAAGGCCGGTAGTTTAAAATCATTGAGTCGTCAATATTACACATAGTATGCCATTGGCTGAAAAATACGCAAAATGGCATAGACTCAAAGGTATTTCTTCCATCATGCCCAAAAAAACTCCTGCGCATGATGTTAATCATAAATGTCAGGGCTATCATGCGCTACGCTCTATGGCTCACTGACGTTTTTTTAGCCACGTATCATAAATAGGTACTTCCATGTCGAGTAAGTTAGTACTGGTTCTGAACTGCGGTAGTTCTTCACTGAAATTTGCAATTATTGATGCAGTTAATGGTGATGAATACCTTTCTGGTTTAGCCGAATGTTTCCATCTGCCAGAAGCACGCATCAAATGGAAAATGGACGGCAGTAAACAAGAAGCGGCTTTAGGTGCAGGCGCCGCTCACAGTGAAGCGCTGAACTTTATCGTTAACACTATTCTGGCACAAAAACCAGAACTGTCTGCGCAGTTAACTGCAATTGGTCACCGTATCGTACACGGCGGCGAGAAGTATACCAGTTCCGTAGTCATTGATGAGTCCGTCATTCAGGGCATCAAAGATTCCGCCTCTTTCGCACCGCTGCATAACCCGGCTCACCTGATTGGTATCGCCGAAGCGCTGAAATCTTTCCCGCAGCTGAAAGATAAAAACGTTGCAGTATTCGACACCGCCTTCCATCAGACCATGCCGGAAGAATCTTACCTGTATGCCCTGCCGTACAGCCTGTATAAAGAACACGGCGTTCGTCGCTATGGCGCACACGGCACCAGCCACTTCTATGTAACTCAGGAAGCGGCAAAAATGCTGAACAAGCCGGTAGAAGAACTGAACATTATCACCTGCCACCTGGGCAACGGCGGTTCTGTTTCCGCTATCCGTAACGGTAAATGCGTGGATACCTCTATGGGTCTGACCCCGCTGGAAGGCCTGGTCATGGGTACCCGTTCCGGCGATATCGACCCTGCGATTATCTTCCACCTGCACGACACTCTGGGCATGAGCGTAGATCAGATCAACAAAATGCTGACCAAAGAGTCCGGTCTGCTGGGTCTGACTGAAGTGACCAGCGACTGCCGTTATGTTGAAGACAACTACGCCACCAAAGAAGACGCAAAACGTGCGATGGACGTTTACTGCCACCGCCTGGCGAAGTACATCGGTTCTTACACCGCTCTGATGGACGGTCGTCTGGATGCAGTCGTGTTCACCGGCGGTATCGGTGAAAACGCCGCGATGGTTCGCGAACTGTCTCTGGGTAAACTGGGCGTGCTGGGCTTTGAAGTCGACCACGAACGTAACCTGGCGGCCCGCTTCGGCAAATCTGGTTTCATCAACAAAGAAGGTACCCGTCCGGCGGTGGTGATCCCAACCAACGAAGAACTGGTTATCGCGCAGGACGCGAGCCGTCTGACTGCCTGATTTGACACCGCCAGCCTCGCTGGCGGTGCTGTTTTGTAACCCGTCTCCAAAAGACGGTAACGAAAGAGGATAAACCGTGTCCCGTATTATTATGCTGATCCCTACCGGAACCAGCGTCGGCCTGACCAGCGTCAGCCTCGGCGTCATCCGTGCTATGGAACGCAAAGGCGTTCGTCTGAGCGTCTTTAAGCCTATCGCCCAGCCTCGCGCTGGCGGCGATGCGCCTGACCAGACCACCACTATCGTTCGCGCGAACTCTACCCTGCCGGCGGCTGAACCGCTGAAGATGAGCCACGTTGAATCTCTGCTCTCCAGCAACCAGAAAGACGTGCTGATGGAAGAGATCATCGCGAACTACCATGCGAATACCAAAGACGCGGAAGTGGTGCTGGTTGAAGGTCTGGTTCCGACCCGTAAACATCAGTTCGCTCAGTCTCTGAACTATGAAATCGCGAAAACGCTGAATGCGGAAATCGTTTTTGTCATGTCTCAGGGGACCGACACGCCAGAACAGCTGAACGAGCGTATCGAATTGACGCGCAGCAGCTTCGGCGGCGCGAAAAACACCAACATCACCGGCGTTATCATCAACAAACTGAATGCGCCGGTTGATGAACAAGGCCGTACTCGCCCGGATCTGTCGGAGATCTTTGACGACTCTTCCAAAGCGCAGGTGATCAAAATCGATCCTGCTAAACTGCAGGAATCCAGCCCGCTGCCGGTTCTGGGCGCGGTGCCGTGGAGTTTCGACCTGATTGCGACCCGCGCTATCGATATGGCGCGTCACCTGAACGCCACCATCATTAACGAAGGCGATATCAAAACCCGCCGCGTTAAATCCGTCACGTTCTGCGCGCGTAGTATTCCGCATATGCTGGAACATTTCCGCGCAGGATCGTTGTTAGTGACCTCCGCTGACCGTCCGGACGTACTGGTCGCAGCTTGCCTGGCCGCGATGAACGGCGTAGAAATCGGCGCCCTGCTGCTGACCGGCGGCTATGAAATGGACGCGCGCATTTCTAAACTGTGCGAACGCGCATTCGCCACCGGTCTGCCGGTCTTTATGGTGAACACCAACACCTGGCAGACTTCACTGAGCCTGCAAAGCTTCAATCTGGAAGTCCCGGTTGATGACCATGAGCGCATTGAGAAAGTTCAGGAATACGTCGCGAACTACGTTAACGCTGACTGGATCGAGTCGCTGACCGCCACTTCCGAGCGTAGCCGTCGTCTCTCTCCGCCGGCGTTCCGCTACCAACTGACTGAGCTGGCGCGTAAAGCCGGTAAACGCGTAGTGCTGCCGGAAGGCGACGAACCGCGTACCGTCAAAGCGGCGGCAATCTGCGCTGAACGCGGCATCGCCACTTGCGTACTGCTGGGCAACCCGGATGAAATCAACCGTGTCGCGGCATCTCAGGGCGTTGAGCTGGGCGCAGGTATTGAAATCGTCGATCCGGAAGTGGTGCGTGAAAGCTATGTCGCTCGCCTGGTTGAGCTGCGTAAGAGCAAAGGCATGACCGAACCGGTTGCCCGCGAACAGCTGGAAGACAACGTGGTGCTCGGCACGCTGATGCTGGAGCAAGACGAAGTCGACGGCCTGGTTTCCGGCGCGGTTCATACCACCGCCAACACCATCCGTCCGCCGCTGCAGCTTATTAAAACGGCGCCGGGTAGCTCCCTGGTCTCTTCTGTGTTCTTTATGCTACTGCCGGAACAGGTTTACGTTTACGGCGACTGCGCAATCAACCCAGACCCGACTGCAGAGCAGCTGGCAGAAATCGCGATTCAGTCTGCGGATTCCGCCATTGCCTTCGGCATCGAACCGCGTGTGGCAATGCTCTCCTACTCCACCGGCACCTCTGGCGCAGGCAGCGACGTAGAGAAAGTACGTGAAGCGACGCGTCTGGCGCAGGAAAAACGTCCTGACCTGATGATCGACGGTCCGTTGCAGTACGACGCCGCGGTCATGGCTGACGTAGCGAAATCTAAAGCGCCGAACTCGCCGGTTGCGGGTCGCGCTACCGTGTTCATTTTCCCGGATCTGAACACAGGTAACACCACCTACAAAGCGGTACAGCGTTCTGCCGACCTGATCTCCATCGGGCCGATGCTGCAGGGTATGCGCAAGCCGGTGAACGACCTGTCCCGTGGCGCGCTGGTTGACGATATCGTCTACACCATCGCCCTGACGGCGATCCAGGCTTCTCAACAGCAGCAGTAACAGTAAAAGCCAATGCCGGATGGCGGCGTGAACGCCTTGTCCGGCCTACAGGGGAAATACCGTTGTAGGCCGGATAAGACGCGTTAGCATCGCCATCCGGCATTCTGCTATTTACCCTGCAAAGCGGAATTTTTTGCTTAACTGCGCTGCATCAATGAATAACTATTCCCTTCTTCTCATACTTAGCCTCTTTGCTTTGCAACAGGGATAGTCTGTCATGTCTGTCGTTACAGAATCAAAAACAGCCAGAAAATGGGCAATGCCCGATACGCTGGTCATCATCTTTTTTGTCGCCATTTTAACCAGTATCGCCACCTGGGTCGTCCCCGTTGGGATGTTTGATAGCCAGGAAGTGCAGTATCAGGTCGATGGCCAGACAAAAACCCGCAAAGTCGTCGACCCGCACTCTTTTCGCATTGTGACCAATGAGGCCGGGGAAGCGCAGTATCATCGCGTACAATTTTTCACTACCGGCGATGAAAGACCAGGGCTGATGAATTTTCCGTTTGAAGGGTTAACATCCGGATCGAAATTCGGCACTGCCGTCGGCATTATTATGTTTATGTTGGTGATTGGCGGCGCATTCGGCATCGTGATGCGTACCGGCACCGTGGATAACGGCATTTTGGCGCTTATTCGCCACACGCGGGGCAACGAAGTCCTGTTTATTCCGGTGCTATTTGTCCTCTTTTCGTTAGGGGGCGCCGTATTTGGCATGGGCGAAGAGGCGGTCGCCTTTGCAATTATCATAGCCCCGCTGATGGTCAGGCTGGGCTATGACAGCATTACCACCGTCCTGGTGACCTATATCGCCACCCAAATTGGCTTTGCCAGTTCGTGGATGAACCCTTTCTGCGTAGTCGTCGCCCAGGGGATTGCCGGCGTGCCGGTACTTTCCGGCTCCGGGCTGCGTATTGTGGTCTGGATTGTCGCCACGCTGATTGGGCTGGTTTTTACGCTGGTCTACGCCTCACGCGTGAAAAAGAATCCGCTGCTTTCCCGCGTCCACGAATCCGATCGCTATTTCCGCGAACAGCAGGATGAAGTCGTCCAGCGCCCTTTCACCTTCGGTGACTGGCTGGTACTGCTGGTCCTGACCGGCGTAATGATTTGGGTCGTCTGGGGTGTGATTGTCCACGCCTGGTTTATTCCGGAGATCGCCAGCCAGTTTTTCACCATGGGCGTGGTGATCGGCCTCATCGGCGTTATCTTCCGCCTCAACGGTATGACGGTCAACGTGATGGCGTCCTCATTCACCGAAGGGGCGAGGATGATGATCGCGCCCGCCTTGTTGGTGGGTTTTGCCAAAGGCATTCTGCTGCTGGTCGGCAACGGCGAAGCCGGGGAACCCAGCGTGCTCAATACGCTGCTTAACAGTATCGCGCATGGCATCAGCGGGCTTAATAATGCTATCGCCGCCTGGTTTATGCTGCTCTTCCAGGCGGTATTTAATTTCTTTGTCACGTCCGGTTCGGGTCAGGCGGCGTTAACCATGCCATTACTGGCGCCGCTCGGCGATCTGGTCGGTGTTAACCGTCAGGTGACTGTTCTGGCCTTCCAGTTTGGCGATGGCTTCAGCCATATTATCTATCCGACATCAGCTTCGCTGATGGCCACGCTGGGCGTGTGCCGGGTCGATTTTCGCAACTGGCTGAAAGTGGGAGCGTCGCTGCTGGGACTACTGTTTATTATGTCCAGCGTGGTCGTCATTGGCGCGCAGATGATGGGATATCATTGATCTAAAATGCCGGATGAGCATCAGCGCCATCCGGCAATATCTCCATGATTAAAGCAGTGATTTCGCGGCTTCTACAATCGCTTCGGCGGTGAGTCCGTACTCTTGTTGTAAGAAATCCTGCGTTCCTACCTGCCCATAACGATCTTTGACGCCAACACGGCGCATCGGCACCGGGCAGTTTTCCACCAGCACTTCCGCCACCGCTGACCCCAGTCCATTATGGATGCTGTGGTTTTCACACGTGACGATACGCCGCGTTTTTTCCGCGTAGTTTTTCACCAACATGCGATCGATAGGCTTTAAGGTGAACATATCAATGACCGCGGCGCTCACGCCTTCCTGCTCCAGTTGGCGCGCCGCCTCCAGCGCCTCCGTCACCATAATACCGTTGGCGATAAGCGTAATATCATCGCCCTCGCGCAGTACGTTGCCCTTGCCAATGGTAAAGGTAGAGCCTGGCGCATAGATACTCCGCGCCTGCTTACGGATAGTACGTAGCCAGTAAAAACCGTCCAGGTCCATTAGCTGGCGTAAAATATCCGCGAACATCACCGCATCCGTCACCTCCAGTACTACGGAGTGCGCCAGCCCGCGAACAATCCCCATATCTTCAAAAGACATATGGGTGCCGCCGTTATGGCACGCTGTCACTCCGGCATCGGAGGCGATCACTTTGACGTTGTTACGCTGATAATCCAGCGCCATAAAGAGCTGATCAAAACAGCGACGGCTGGCAAAAGCGGTAAAGGTATGCACAAACGGTTTACGACCGGTCAGCGCCAGCCCCGCCGCAGTGCCAATCACATTCGCCTCCATAATACCGCAGTTAATGACATGCTGCGGGTAGTCACGCGCCACGCTGTCCATCGCCATTGAGCTCATTAAATCAGCCTCAAGCGCAATAATTGGGCTTCCGGCCTCAATCTGCCCGGCGACAAAACCGGCGTAAACTTTGCGCATTTCGATATCGTCTTTAAGCCCTGCGGGCGCAAGCTTAATCATGCATGACCTCCAGTTGATGAATGGCCTCATTGAGCGTCTGCTTCATGCCATCCGTCAGGCGTAAGTGGTGAGAATTCGTTAACTGCTCCAGGCATGGCACCCCCTGCCCTTTAATGCTGTCAAGGATCACAACCCGTGGCTGGGCATCGGCGGGTGGCACAGGCTGAACCACCGCCAGTAGTCCGGCGATATCATCGCCTTTGACTGTGACGACATCGAAACCAAACGCGCGGAATTTCCCTTCCAGATCGAATGGATTGATAATCTCCTCCAGCTCACCGTCAAGCTGCTGTTTGTTCCAGTCAATGAAAACGGTCAGATTATTCAGGCGATGGTGGGCAATAAACTGAAACGCCTCCCAGCACTGCCCTTCATTGAGCTCCCCATCACCGACAATGCAAAATACCCGGTTGGGTCGCCGCGCCAGTTTATGCGACAAAGCCATTCCGCCCGCAATAGAGATGCCCTGTCCCAGTGAGCCGGTCGTGGCGTCCACGCCGCGCGTTTTTAGCCGATCCGGATGGCTGGGAAGACGGGTGCCGTTCTGGTTAAGCGTATTCAGCTCTTCGCGCGGGAAATAGCCTTTAATCGCCAGGGTACTGTACAACGCGGGGCCCGCATGGCCTTTCGACAGCACGAAGTAATCGCGCTCCGGCCAGTCCGGGTCGGCAGGGTCGATTTTCATCACCGCGCCGTACAGAACCGCCAGAGTCTCCACTACCGACATGCTGCCGCCATAGTGACCAAAGCCAAGATGGTTTAAGGATTTGAGCGTGGCGACGCGAATGTCGCGCGCCAGTTGGGTGATTTCGGTTACGTTCATTCTTTCGCTCCGCTATTTTCCTGCACTTCGGCATTCGCTTTTTTGTTTTTGGCCAACACGTTGTACGCCACCAGTAGCGCGAATAGCGCCACCACCAGCCCCGTGATAGCCATCGGCGACAGATAACGCGCCAGGTTGCCCAGCAAAATACCGATTACGCCAAAGTCAGCATCCGAGAACGTGGTATTGGCGAAGCCGATCGCGCCGAGAACCGGCAGTAACAGCACTGGCAGGAAAGTGATTAATAGACCATTAGCAAATGCGCCGATCATCGCCCCGCGGCGACCGCCGGTGGCATTGCCAAAGACGCCTGCGGTCGCGCCGGTAAAGAAGTGCGGCACAACGCCTGGCAGGATTAACACAAGCTTCATCTGTCCAAGCAGGAACAGCCCCACCAGCCCGCCGAGAAAACTGAACAGGAAGCCAATCAGTACCGCGTTAGGGGCATAGGGATACACCACCGGGCAGTCCAGCGCCGGACGCGCGTTTGGCACCAGTTTTTCTGAAAATCCGGTAAAGGCCGGAACAATTTCCGCCAGAATCAGACGGACGCCTTGCAGAATGATGAATACGCCGGCGGCGAAGGTGATTGCCATGATGATGGCGTACACCAGATAGTTTTGCCCGCCGCTAAACGTCGCTTCGACATACTCACGCCCTGCGCTGACTGCCATGATCAGATAGATAATCATCATGGTCAGCGAAATCGAGATAGAACTGTCGCGTAAAAAACTGAGGTTTTTCGGCAGGTTCATCTCTTCCGTGGAGCGGGAGCCTTTACCACACAGGCTGCCAATCCAGCCGGAAAGCACATATCCCAGGGTACCGAAGTGACCAAACGCAATGTCATCGGTACCGGTAATCCGCCTCATATAACGTTGGGCCAACGCCGGGAAGAAGGCCATCACCAGCCCCAGGATCAGCGATCCGGTGAAGACCAGCCCTACGCCCTCAAAACCCGCCACGGTCAGGATTACGCCAATCATACAGGCCATGTAAAAGGTGTGATGCCCGGTCAAAAAGATATATTTAAGACGCGTAAAGCGCGCCACGACAATATTGGCCACCATACCAAATGCCATAATTAACGCCGTGGACGCGCCATATTTCTCCAGCGCGATTGAAACTATCGCTTCATTATTAGGAATAATGCCCTGAATATTAAAAGCGTGTTCAAACATACCCCCTAGCGGATTTAATGAACCCACCAGTACGGTTGCGCCGCCGCCAAGCACAATAAAACCTAAAATGGTTTTAATCGTGCCTTTTACCACATCGGAAAATGCTTTTTTCTGCGCCACCAGACCAATCAGCGCAATTAATCCTACAAGCACCGAGGGCACTTTTAAAATATCAACAACAAAATTCAGCGTTTCAAGGATAAACATATCCACCTCGCCAGCAATAATTATTGTTTAGCGAACCATGCGCGCAGCTGCGTTTCCAGTTCGTTGATGTCGATGATGTTATTGATCACCACCAGTTGGCTTTCCGGTACGCTAGCGCTGGCCGCAATATCTTTGGCCATTACAAAAAGATCGGCGGCCCCGGGCGTGGCCGATGAGAGATCGGAGTGTTCCACTTCAGCGTCAATATTGAGTTTCTTTAATACTTTTTTAATGTTCATTTCTACCATAAAACTACTACCCAGGCCGGAACCGCAAATTGCCATGATTTTCATTATTGTCACCTTTTAAAAGTAGAGTTGGTCTGCATCACGCACGGGCGCAATGTTATTTACCGCAAGAAAATGGAATAAAATCAGAAACGGTCAATAATCGTTTTAATGTCCTCCAGGTTTTTTGCCTGATGTAATTTTTCCATATCTACATCACTGGAAAATAATTCCGCCAGCGCCGATATCATTTCGATATGACTGTGCTTATCAGGCGCCGCCAGCATAATAATGATGTCAACCGGATCGAATTCGTCTGCGCCAAATGAAACGCCGCGCTGTAGTTTCAGTAACGATAAACCTAACCCTTTCGCCCCCTCTTCCGGCCTCGCATGCGGCATCGCTAACCCTGGCGCTAATACATAATACGGCCCAAGCTTTTGGTGCTGCTGAACAATCGCCGTAATGTATTCCGGTGCGATAACACCTGCGTCCAGCAGGGGTTTGCCGCAAATTTCCAGCGCCTGCGGCCACGTTTCCACGCTCTCCTGTAGCGTGATGGTTGCGTCAGATAACCAGGTTCCCAGCATGTTATTCGCCCCCACGGTGTATGAAATTATGAACAAACTTTATTCAAGCCATTCGATATTAGCTGCGATCGTTATCACAAAGATAGCGCTACCAGCGACTATTACTCAGAATTGTGATAGCGCTATCAAATTAAAATCATGGTGTGAAATCACAGCAAAAAAGCGGATTTAAGGCGTATACTGCCAATTATGCGAAGCAAAGAACGACAATAAAAAAGCATCTCAACATGTTGTAATGACGCAGGAATTTGTATGTCGATACCCCGTAAACGGCGCAGTACCGGTAAAGTGACTATCGCCGATGTAGCCCAACTTGCTGGTGTAGGCACGATGACCGTATCACGAGCCTTACGCACGCCGGAACAGGTCTCTGATAAACTCCGGGAAAAAATCGAAGCGGCAGTGCATGAGCTGGGCTATATGCCTAATCTCGCCGCCAGCGCGCTGGCGTCTGCCTCCTCGCACACCATCGCGATGGTCGTACCGAACCTTGCGGAAGCGGGGTGTTCTGAAATGTTCGCCGGGCTGCAACAAATTTTACAGCCCGCAGGCTACCAGATTATGCTGGCGGAATCGCAGCATCGCGTGGAACAAGAGGAGAAGCTGCTCGAAACGCTGCTGGCCTCCAACATTGCCGCGGCGATTCTGCTTAGCGTCGAACATAGCACTACTGTGCGCCAGTGGCTGAAAAATGCCTCTATCCCGGTGATGGAGATGGGCGCGATTCGCAGCGATCCTATTGATATGAATATCGGTATTGATAACGTTGCGGCAATGTATGAGCTGACGGAAATGCTGATTCAGCGCGGTTATCAGAATATCGGGCTACTATGCGCCAATCAGGAGCAGTGGATTTTTCAGCAACATCTGCACGGCTGGTACAAAGCGATGCTTCGCCACCATATGTCGCCAAACCGGGTGATTAATGCCGCCTTGCCGCCCAATTTTTCTACCGGCGCGTCGCAACTGCCGGAGTTTTTACTGGCGTGGCCGGAGCTGGACGCGCTGGTATGCGTATCGGATGAGCTGGCCTGCGGCGCGTTATACGAGTGCCAACGACGGCGGATCAAAGTTCCGGACGATTTAGCAGTGGTCGGGTTTGGCGATAGCGATGTCAGCCGGGTCTGCCAGCCGCCGTTAACCACAATGGCCGTACCGCACCGTAAGATTGGCAGTGAAGCCGGACGGGCGCTGTTGGAAAGGTTAAATCAGGGAAACTGGAGCGATCGAAAATCCATCGCCTCCAGTTTATGTATGCGGGAAAGCTGCTAAAACGCTTATTCCGTCTCTTCCGGTTTCTCCTGGAGCGCGGCTTCGTTTTTGGCGTTGCGGGTCATCCACAGCGCCAGCGCTTTGAGCGAGTCCGGCGTAAACTCATCACAGCGCGCGGTGATCTCCTCCGGAGTCAGCCAACACACTTCGCTGACTTCATCTTCCTGAAGCGCGAAAGGCCCGTGGGAAACGCAGCTAAACAGAGCGCCCCAAACCCGGCAATGTGGGTCTTCAAAGTAAAACAGACCGTGTTCGGCAAACGGCACGCCTGCAATACCCAACTCTTCTTCCGCTTCGCGGCGGGCAGATTCCAGTAGCTGCTCATCAGCCTGGACCACGCCGCCTGCGGTAGCATCTAACATACCGGGCAAAAAATCTTTTGTTTCGGTACGACGCTGCACCAGAATTTTACCCATACCATCATGAACGACGATATACGTCGCACGATGCCGTAAGCGTTGCGCACGCATCTGTTCCCGGCTGGACTGTGCAATGACTTCATTGTCTTCATTCACAATATCCACCCATTCCGTACTTGCCAAACGACGCTGTTCCACCATCAGGAAACCTTCTTATTTCTGGCGCTCTTACGGCGCATTTACGTTTGTGAGGTAAATTACGAGTTAATTGCAACCTGCGCAATGATACTTTGATCATTGAGTGCGATTACGCTCAACACATTATTATCCAGAATACCGTAGCTTGCCGCATACCCGCCTTTCGGGATGCTCACTGACCCAGGATTAAAGTGATACAGTCCTTCCTGCTGTTGCGCCACCGGCAGATGCGTATGACCATAGACCAACACATCGCCAGTATGCAGAGCGGGCAGATTCGTCGGCCCGAAGAGGTGCCCATGCGTTAAAAATAGCCGCCTCTCTTGCGTCAATATTTGCTGCCACGGCGCAGTTATCGGAAAATGCAGCAGCATCTGATCCACTTCGCTATCGCAGTTGCCGCGCACGGCAATGATTTGCGTCGCCACCGCGTTCAGGCGTTCGGCGACCTGAGCGGGCGCATAGCCTTCAGGCAGCGCATTTCGCGGCCCGTGGTTAAGGACATCGCCTAATATCACCAGCCAACGCGCGCCGCTTTGCGCGAACCGCTCAAGCACGCGTTCCGTGGCGGGTAAAGAACCATGAATGTCCGATGCGAACATCAGTTTCATCGCTCACTCCTCGTTGTGAAAAACGGCGTTATGATACTGGAATATGAATAGATTTTCAGCCTGAACGCTTCGAGGAAAGCGCAATAAAACGCTGTACGGAAGCACGCTGCCACTGGAATGTCGCATACGCCGCCAGCGACGCCGGCACGTCATCGCCATGCAGCGCCAGACGATTGATCATCAATGCCAGATCGGTATCGGCAATGCACCATTCACCAAATAAATTTTGCGTCCCCTGCCCCAATAGCGCTTCAGCCGTCGCAAACAGTTTTGCCGCGCTGGCTTTTCCAGCCTCGCTTAGCGGCGCTTTTTTCGCCCCGGCAAACACCACGTCGGTAGGCCGTTCTTCGCGAAGCGGCAGTAAATCGCTGCGTAGCCACGCCTGAATCTGTCGCGCGCGGGCGCGTTTTTGTAAATCGTGCGGGTAGATACGCTCCCACTGCGGCGGCGCGAAACGCTCCTCCAGGTATTCCGCAATAGCGGACGACTCGCTCAGCTCAAAATTGTCGGCCTCAAGCACCGGTACGCGCTGCGTCAGCGCATATCCCCGCCAGCCAGGTTGCAGATGTTCTCCCTGGTCCAGATCGCGGGTTTTCAGAGTAAAGGAAAGCCCTTTTTCTTGTAATGCCACCCAGGCGGACAAGACGTAGGGAGAGAAAAAGTTCGCATCCGACCACAGCACAATAACAGGCTTACTCATAATGTCCTCTTGAGGGCGTATTAGGTTTCTTCCCAAAATATAGCGTCTTTCGCCTGCTGTCACCTGATGAAAACTCACACACATCAGGAGGCTTTCTATACTTAATTCAGCCCAGACTCTTTACGCACATGCAGGAGCCAAAATGATTGACCTTTACTACGCCCCCACGCCCAACGGGCATAAAATAACGCTGTTTCTGGAAGAGGCGGAGCTGGCGTATCGTTTGCTAAAAGTAGATATCAGCAAGGGCAATCAGTTTCGCCCTGATTTTTTGGCTATCTCTCCCAATAATAAAATTCCTGCCATCGTCGATCACGCCCCGGCAGACGGCGGTCAACCGCTTAGTCTTTTTGAATCCGGCGAAATTCTTCTCTACCTGGCGGAAAAAAGCGGCAAACTGCTTAGCGGGGAGCTGCGTGAACGCCATACCACGCTGCAATGGCTGTTCTGGCAGGTCGGCGGGTTAGGGCCGATGCTGGGCCAGAATCACCACTTTAACCACTTTGCGCCGCAGGCCATCCCCTATGCGATTGAACGCTATCAGGTTGAAACGCAACGCTTATACAACGTCCTGAATAAACGCCTGGAAACCTCCCCGTGGCTGGGCGGCGACCACTACAGTATTGCGGATATCGCCAGTTGGCCGTGGGTTAACGCACATCAGCGTCAGCGAATCGATCTTGATACCTACCCGGCGGTGTATAACTGGTTTGAACGCATTCGCACGCGTCCTGCGACAGCGCGCGCACTGTTACAAGCGCAACTGCACTGTAACAGTACGAAAGCGTAACGCGGTAGCATACATCATGTATGATGTAGAGGTGTATACACGGAAAAAACCTGCGTCCGGCACCCTTATTCGTATTAAAAACCTGACATTAGGGAAGAGGAAATCCTCCCTACTCTGGAGGTCATATGCAGATTCTGATTACCGGCGGTACGGGCCTGATAGGGCGTCATCTCATTCCCCGGCTGTTAACACTGGGGCACCAGGTGACGGTCGTTACGCGCAATCCCGATAACGCGCGTCAGATTCTCGATTCCAGAGTGACATTATGGAAAGAGCTGGCGGAACGTGAGCACCTCAATGAGATTGATGCCATCATCAATCTGGCGGGCGAACCGATTGCCGACAAGCGCTGGACGTCGCAACAAAAAGAACGGTTGTGCCAAAGCCGCTGGGCTATCACGCAAAAGTTGGTGGATTTAATTCATGCCAGCGCAACGCCGCCCTCGGTGTTGATATCCGGCTCCGCCACGGGCTATTACGGCGATCTGGGCGACGTTGTCGTCACTGAAGATGAGCCGCCGCACAACGAATTTACGCATAAACTTTGCGCCCGCTGGGAACAGATTGCCTGTCGTGCGCAGAGCGACCAGACCCGCGTCTGCCTGCTGCGTACCGGCGTTGTCCTGGCGCCGCAAGGCGGGATTCTGGGGAAAATGGTTCCGCCGTTTCGCCTCGGACTCGGCGGTCCGGTGGGTAATGGTCGGCAATATCTGGCCTGGATTCACATCGACGATATGGTCAACGGCATTCTGTGGCTGCTGGATAACGATCTTCGCGGTCCCTTCAATATGGTCTCGCCGTATCCCGTCCATAATGAGCATTTTGCTCATGCGCTGGGTCGCGCGCTGCGCCGTCCAGCGATTATTCGCATTCCGGCGACGGCAATTCGCTTATTGATGGGAGAGTCGTCAGTGCTGGTGCTGGGCGGACAGCGGGCGCTGCCAAAACGGCTTGAAGCCGCCGGATTCGCATTTCGCTGGTATGATTTAGAAGAGGCGCTGGCGGATGTGATTCGCTAGTTCCCAAAGCGCCGTATCCTGCCCGGTAAGCGATGCGCCGCCGGGCTTCTTTTATTTCAGCGAGCCTTTCAGGAATTGCTGTAAACGCGGGCTTTGCGGATTGCCGAACACCTGCTCCGGATCACCCTCTTCTTCAATTTTCCCCTGATGCAGAAAAATAACGTGCGAAGAGACATGGCGAGCGAAGCCCATTTCATGCGTGACCACCACCATCGTTTTGCCTTCTTCCGCCAGTTGTTGCATGATGCGCAACACTTCGCCGACCAGTTCAGGATCGAGTGCCGATGTGGGTTCATCGAACAGTAAAACGTCAGGTTCCATCGCCAGCGCGCGCGCAATAGAAACGCGCTGCTGTTGGCCGCCGGAGAGATGGACGGGATATTTGCCCTGAGCGCGCTCATCAATCCCCACCTTCGCCAGATATTTCAACGCCCGCTCGCGCGCGTCGTGCTTGCTTAATCCCAGTACCTGAATCGGCGCTTCCATCACATTTTCCAGCACCGTCATGTGGCTCCAGAGGTTAAAGTGCTGAAACACCATCGTCAGGCGGGTACGCAACAAGCGTAGCTGATTTTTATCCGCCACTTTGAGCTGCCCGTCTTTGTCGCGCACCAGATTAATGTTCTGACCGTTCACGATAATCGCGCCTTCGCTCGGTTTTTCGAGGAAGTTAATACAGCGCAAAAAAGTACTTTTACCGGAGCCGGACGAGCCGATAATGCTAATCACATCTCCGGCGCGGGCCTGCAGCGATACCCCTTTCAGCACTTCATGACCGCCGTAGCGTTTGTGCAAATCGATAACGTGTAATTTATTTTCTGACATCATGTTACTCGAATTATTTAGAGGACACGTGCTGCAACCAGCGTCTTTCCGCCCGACGGAACAGGCTTATCAGGACATACGAAATGAGTAAATACAACACGGCGGCAATGCCAAACGCGGTAAACGGCTGGTAAGTCGCTGAGTTAATATCGCGGGCGATTTTCAACAAATCCGGCACCGTCGCGGTAAACGCCAGCGCCGTAGAGTGCAGCATTAAAATCACTTCGTTGCTGTAGGCAGGCAAGGCGATGCGTAATGCCGACGGCAAAATAATGCAGCGATACATTTTAAATGACGAGAAGCCATAGGCCCGTGCCGCTTCAATTTCACCGTGCGGTACCGAACGAATCGCCCCCGCGAAAATTTCCGTGGTGTACGCGCAGGTATTCAGCGTCAGCGCCAGTACGGTACAGTTCAGTCCGCTGCGGAAAAACGCGTTAAGAAGATCGGTGCCTTTGACTATCTCCAGCGTATACATCCCCGAATAGAACACCAGTAGCTGTACGTACAGCGGCGTACCGCGAAAAATATACGTAAACAGCCAGATGGGAAAACGGATGAATTTATTACTGGAAACGCGACCTACCGCCAGAATCACCGCCAGAAGACCGCCCATCACCACCGATGAAATTAACAGCCACAGCGTAATCGCCACGCCGGTAAAACGATAGCCATCCGTCCACAGCAGGGATTTCCAGTACTCCTGAATGATCTCAATCACAAATCGGCCCTCTTCACGCCCACGGAATAGCGACGCTCAAGTAAGAGCAGCACACCATTGGAAACGGTGGTAAATACCAGGTAGATGAGTCCACAGACCACGGCAAAATAGAAAGGCTCCCAGGTGCTTTTGCCGGCAAGCTGCGTGGCTTTGACGACATCTTCCAGGCCCAGCAGCGACACCAGCGCCGTCGCTTTGAGTATCACCTGCCAGTTATTGCCGATCCCCGGCAGGGCGTAACGCATCATCGCCGGGAACATAATCCGCCGGAAGGTTTGCCCGTGGGTAAAACCAAAAGCCGTCGCCGCCTCGATATGGCCTTTCGGCACAGCCATAAACGCGCCGCGAAAGGTTTCGGTAAAATAGGCGCCGTAGATGAAACCAAGGGTGATAATACCGGCCACCATCGGATCAATATCTATCTGGTCGATACCCAGCGAATCGGTCACCACGTTAAGCGCGATTTGCAATCCGTAAAATATCAGCAGCATTAAGACCAGATCCGGCACCCCGCGAATCAGGGTGGTGTACCCTTCAAAAATAAGCCCCGTTACCCGGTTTTGCGAAAGCTTCGCCCCCGCGCCGACGAGACCAATAAGCACGGCCAGCACAACGGAACTGAGCGCCAGTTCCAGCGTGACGATCGCGCCCTGTAAAATTACGCCTGAAAACCCGTACAACATGCAGCCTGTCCTGTTGTGTGTGGTGAAGTAAGAAGCCTCTTTTGCATTTTTGCCTCACATCACGCCGGATGGCGGCTGTGCCTTGCCCGGCCTACGATGCTCCCCGTAGGCCTGACACGCACAGCGCCATCAGGCAATGCAGACAGTCAACATTCTTTGGGCTTTATCTGCACCGACGGTGATTAACCGCCATAAACATCAAAATCAAAGTACTTTTTCGCCAGCTTTTCGTAAGTACCGTCAGCACGCATTTCAGCAAAGGCTTTGTTCAGCGCTTCGCGCAGCTCGTTATCCTCTTTGCGCAGCCCCATACCGGTTCCTACGCCGAATAACTTCTCATCTTTCACCGCCGGGCCACCGAATTTATAGTCTTTTCCGACAGGCTGTTTAAGGAAACCTTCGCTGGCCGCGACCTCGTCCTGGAACGCTGCATCAATACGACCCGCCGTCAGATCGGAATAAATGTTGTCCTGCCCCTGGTAAGAGACGATCTCAATCCCTTTCGGCGCCCAGTGCTCATTGCCGAAGGTCTCCTGCGTCGTCCCCTGTAGCACGCCGACGCGCTTGCCTTTCAGCGACGCGACGGTTGGCTGAATATCAGAGTTCTTCGCCACCACCAGACGGGAATCAGCGGCGTAAAGCTTGTCGGTAAACGCGATTTCCTGCTGGCGCTTTTCAGTGATGGACAGCGAGGACATGATGGCATCAATTTTCTTCGCTTTTAAAGACGGAATCAGCGCATCCAGCGGGTTTTCCACGAACGTACACTGTGTGTTGATACGTTTGCACAGCTCTTTGGCCAGATCGATATCAAAGCCGACCAATTCACCTTGTGCATTTTTGGATTCAAACGGTGCGTATGTAGGATCGGTACCGATACGAATCTTTTGTGGAATAGCGGCAAATGCTGCGGTAGCGCTGGAAAATGCCAGCACCAGAGAAAGGGATAACGCCAGTTTTTTCATAACTATCCTCAACAGACTGTCTTTCCAGGAGATCTTTACAGATCCGATGCGACTATCGTGCCATTAATCAGGCCGACAAGGCAAAGCATTCTACCTTGTCAGCCGGTTTATTTTGCATAAAAATCGATTAAGTATGCATTTATGCGCCTGTTCCGCAACGGCTTATGCACCAAAAAGGTGCAAAACATCTATTTTGCACCGTGATAGTTCCCCGGCGCGGCGCGTTATCCCCTTCCCTCAATCGCCGTAGACATTAAAATCGAAGTACTTTTTGGCCATTTTGTCGTAAGTTCCGTCCTGGCGCAGTTCGGTCAGCGCTTTATCAAACGCGGCTTTTAGCTCGGTATCGTCTTTACGCAGCCCAACCCCCGTCCCGTCGCCAAAATATTTTTTATCCTTCACGGAAGGACCGGCAAACGCATACTCTTTGCCCGCTGGCTGCTTCAGGAAACCTTCGCTGGCGGCGACTTCATCCTGTAATGCGGCATCCAGACGACCGGCGGTTAAATCGGAATAGATAAGATCCTGGTTGGCATAAGCCACCACATCCACACCTTTAGTGCGCCAGTTATCATTGGCATAAGCCTCTTGCGTGGACCCTTGCAGCACGCCGACATGCTTGCCTTTCAGCGATTCCAGCGTCGGCTGAATGGGAGACCCTTTTGCCGCAATCAGGCGTGAATCCGCCGCGTAAAGTTTGTCGGAAAACGCAATTTCTTGCTGGCGTTTATCAGTGATAGAGAGCGATGAAATAATGGCATCAATTTTTTTCGCTTTTAGTGAGGGAATAAGCGCATCAAAGTCGCTGGCGACCCAGGTACATTTCACCTGCATACGCTTACACATTTCATTACCGAGATCGATATCAAAGCCAATAAACTCGCCTTTGGCATCTTTTGATGAGAAAGGCGCGTAGGTGGTATCTGTTCCAATACGAACCGTTTGTGGGAGCGCGGCGTAACTGGCCGCCGTCGCGCCCAGACCTATCAGCAAAGACAAAGCGAGAACGGTCTTCTTCATACATACCCCTCAAGTGGCGTCATTTTCTTATGTTTTACGTGGTGTTGTGTGTTTGCAGACTTTTTCATGCAGGTCTTATGCCATTTTCACGTCAGCAAAACGATTCGACGTTAAATTTGTTAATAAAACGTTGCAATATTGTCCTGATGTTGAAGATAGCAGGTATGACGGTTGAACCGCAGCGTTTCGGCGGCTTTTAACGAATTAAATGTTGAGGATATGATCGCGGTTACAAAATTGCCCTGAAACAGGGCAACAGGGACAATAATGCACGCTAAACAGACAACGCTATGCGCCCTGCCAGCGAACAAAAAGATCGTGCGGAAGGGGGATATCAAACTGATCCAAAACTCGGTTAACCGTTTGATTTATAATATCATCTAACGTCTGAGGAAGATGATAAAAAGCCGGAACCGGCGGCATAATCACCGCGCCTATCTCAGCGGCCTGGGTCATTAAACGCAAATGCCCGATATGCAGCGGCGTTTCGCGCACACACAGCACCAGAGGTCGCCGCTCTTTTAATATCACATCCGCCGCGCGGGTAAGCAGTCCGTCAGTATAACTGTGGACAATCCCCGACAGCGTTTTAATCGAACAGGGCAAGATAACCATTCCCGCCGTCGGGTAAGAGCCCGAGGAAATGCTGGCGGCAATGTCGCGCGCATCGTGCGTCACATCGGCCAGCGCCTGCACCTCGCGCAGCGAAAAATGGGTCTCCAGCGCCAGCGTTTGCCGGGCCGCCTGGCTCATCACCAGATGCGTTTCCACGCTATCGACATCGCGCAAAATTTGTAATAAGCGCACGCCATAAATCGCTCCGCTGGCGCCGCTAATTCCTACAATGAGTCGTTTCATGTTCTCTTACCGTTTACGAGCGCCGTTCATCCCACTGTGTTACGTAATCGGCTCAAAGTGGGTCTGAAGAGATACCATGACAAAAGAATCCCTATCATAAAAGCCAGCTCAACCAACATTATCACTACCCCTTGCTCACTAAACCAGGTGCCGACCATAATGGCAAAATTGGTGATAATGACAAATCGGGCCGTCCAGGGAAAAAGCGGCGATCGATAGCGTAGCAAATCGCTGGCGTACGTTCCATTACGCACCGATTGTCGGAAGCGATACTGGCACCATCCGATGGTTATCCATGCCAGGCAACCCACCTGCCCGGTACTGGCGATCAGATATAAATAAAATTGCTGTGCGGGAATATAGCGGGTCAGCAACGACACCAACGCCAGCAAGGCCGTGATTAAAATAGCATACACCGGCACGCCGCCGCCGTTCGTTTTACCAAAGCAGGCTGGCGCAAAGCGATCGCCCGCCATAGACCACAGCATACGCGAACTGGCGTAAATGGCCGAGTTAGCGGCAGAAACCGCGGCGGAAAAGATCACCAGCGTCATCAGCGTATCCGCCCCGGGAATGCCCGCGTGGGAGAATACCCATACAAAGGGACTTTGTCCATTTGGCGTCAGTGCATGCGGATAGACCAGCGCCAGCACCGCAATCGCCAGGCCGTAAAACAAAATGATTCTGAGACCGATCCCCAGGATCACTTTCGGTAAAATAATGTGCGGCGATTCGGTCTCCCCTGCCGCATTTCCTACCAGTTCCACCCCCTGGAAGGAGTAAATCACGATCGTCATACAGACCACAATTTGCTCCCAACCGTGGGGAAACCACATTCCGTCTGTTTTTAACGTCGGGTGCCAGTCACTATGGCCCATTAGCGAGTAGATCATGACTCCGCCCGCGCAGATAAACAGCACGATCGCGAAGACCTTAATGGCCGAAAGCCAGTATTCGCATTCGCCAAAACTTTTTGCGGAGGTAAGATTGATGGCCGTCAGGATGAGCAGAATCGCCAGGCAGAACATATATACCGGAACCGCGGGGAAAAACTGGTGAGCAATAAACCCTGCGGCAGTGAGGTCGGCTGCCAGGGAAAAGACCCAGCTAAACCAGTAAAGCCAGCCAATGGTATAGCTCCAGCAAGGTGACGGCATAAACATCAGCGCGTAATGTTGAAATGAACCGGAGTGAGGAAAGGCGCATGATAATTCGCCAAGACACATCATCGTCGCCAGCATAATGGTTCCGGCAAACAGATAGGCCAGTAAGGTTCCCGCCGGCCCGACGCTGCTTAACGGCTCGGCAATGCCGATAAATAAGCCGGTGCCAATCGTGCCGCCCAGCGACATCATCAGCAGATGCCGTTTCTTCAGGTTACGCCGCAGACCGCCTTCAGGCTCTGCTGGCGGTGATTGTTGCAGGGTATCCATCGTTACTCCCTGTCTTTCGTGAGGTCAAAGATGCCGCCGCGACATAGCCGCGGCGGTTATGCGTTAACGCGTAAACCTCCAGGCGACGCCTTTGGTCTGGCAGGCCATTAACAGGCCCGTATAATCCAGCTCAAAGCGAACCACATCGCCTACTTTTAGCGACTGACGACAATCTTCAATATCCACCAGCGTATGATCGCTGGTTTGCCCTAAGATAGTGATAGCGTCGTCGCATGGCACACAGTTATCCGATGGCACATCCTGACGACCAAACGCCAGCAATGCGCGTCGGCGTATGCCACGATCGACAAAGGTTTTACTTTGCAAAAAGGCATCGACGCCCAGCTCCCCGACCGGGACGGTCGGTTTACTGTTCAGTTCGATGATTTCCGCTTCCAGGATATACATATCGGAACAGGCTTTATCGACCGGTTTTGCGGAGTGGTGAAATTCATTCAGGTATTTCATGTCCACATATTCAATGCCGAATTCATGCAGTCCGCCGATGCGCAGATGATTCAGTCCCTGCGGCCAGATACCTTTATCCAGCAGGTGATAGCTGGTACAATTTCCCGCAGAAAGCCGCCGGACAGGAATACCGCTGTCGGCTTCCAGCCGGGCGGCCAGCGCCAGAAAATCCTCGCCATTTTTTACCGTTGGCAACACGGTGCCGTAACAATTAAAGTTGGTGCCCAGTCCATATAATTCCAGACCGGGCAGACCAGTAATCAGAGTCACGGTCTCAAGAATGCGTTGATATTCACCAAACCAGATACCCTCGCGTAAATCGCCCATATCCACCATCAGTAATACCTGATGCGTTTTCCCCTGGCGTTGGGCTTCCTGCGATAATGCCCGTAATACCACCGGCTCGCTATTTAAACTAATATCCGCGTAGCGCACCACATCTTCGATTTCACTCAGACACGGGCTGCGTAACAGGCAGGTCGTACATCCTGTCTCGCGTATTTTTTTCAAATTATAGGTTCGTGATTCAGCAATAACGGTAATTCCACCGTTGAATACCGCCTGCGCGGTTTCCACGCAGCCGTCAAAAACTTTATTGACAGCCATCACGTCAATACCGCTGCTTGCCAGCAGAGCTTTTTCCGTGCGGGCGTTTTCTTCCAGCTTGCGTAGATTTATTTCCAGAACTGGCATATACATTTTATTTTCCTCCCGCCATGCTTAAACGGGCATTACGTTTCTGCGCCCGATGGTAAATGTACTCCGCGACGACAACCGCCAGCACGGCTCCGCCAATAATCTTCCCGGCGTACTGGAAATATCCGCCCATATCAATTTGAGAAGGCGGAATAAATAACAGCGCAACGGCAAAGGCGATAGAAAGAAAACCCAGCGCGGGTAAAATAGCCGGTAAAACCTTGCCCGGAATTTTAAAACTTCTTGGCGTATCCGGCTGAGTCTTACGTAAACGCCAGAACGCCGGGAACATCACCAGATAAGGAATAAAATAGGTGATGGTCGTTAGCGCCGTTAACATCCAGTAAGCCGCCGCAACGCTTGGCGAAATAAAAGTCGAAAAACACAGGACCGTGACAATAATCGCCTGTACAGTCAAGGCAAAGGCGGGCGTTTTCCACACCGGATGTAATTTGCCGATTCGGTCCCCCAGCAGATTATCTTCACGCGAGGCTTCCTGGAGCATATAAATCGGCCCCACCAGCCAGGAGTTAATCTGCCCGAGAGCGCCAAAAAACATACAGATGGCCATAACAGGAATTAACCACGGCATATGCAGCGTGTCCGCAGCAGCATGCATAGCCTGCATGACGCCTGCCACGATGTCGGTTTTCCCGGCGGGTAAAAGCGTGTTTAGCGCCCAGGTGCCGACCATATAGATCCCAACGATAACGGCGGCGGAGACGGCCATCGCTCGCGGAAAATCACGCTGTGGATTACGGGTACGCCCGGCAATCATCGGGGCGACCTCCAGTCCGGCAAACGCAAACATCATGCTGGATAAGAAAACGATCGTATCCCAGTGTCCGAGATCCGGAATCCAGTTTTTCGCTGTAGTGTAGTCCGTCTGCATCTGGTGTCCGGTACATAGCCATACCACCGCCAGCAAAATGAGGATAGCGGAGGGAATAAATACGCCGCACCAGGCGCTGATGCTATTAATAATTTTTGTCCATTCCATCCCGCGGATATTCATCAGCGTTAATAGCCAGAAAATTACCGCGGAACCAATACCGATAAATGCTTTATTTTCCGCCAGGCCGCCGCCGATCATATAGCCCAACGCGGTAAAGCCGAATTGCAGCATTAATGGGAAAAACAGTACGCAGGAAAAGAGAAAACAAACCACGACAATCCATGCAATACGTTTACCAAATGCCTCTTTAATCCAGACAAATATCCCGCCATCTTTCGGCCAGCCGGTTGACAGCTCGCCGCATACCATCGCTAAAGGAAAAAACAAGCAGAATGCGGCTATCACCCATAACAACATGGCCGATGCCCCGTAAGGCGCCACGTTAGGGATTTGCCGCAAACTCAGAATAGCGATGACATTCATAAAGACAATGTCTTTGATGCCAAGTAAGCCAGAATTCGTGTTACTCATGGCCATCTCCTGTTATGCATTCAGGCATCACTGCCCTCTTCTTATCATCTGACGACGGGCTTCAGCATGAAACTGAAGCCCAAAACAGTATTAATAAATGTCGTACTTGACCATGTCTTCGTAACTGTCTTCCCGACGAATCAGACGCGTCTCACCATTTTTATCGATCATCACCACGCCCGTGCGCGGACGGTTGTTATAAACGGTTTGACTTTCAATGGTGTATGCCCCGGCATCAAGAAACGCGACAATATCGCCAACATGAGTCTCCTTCGGCAGTAAAAACTCTTCGCCTTTCACTCCCATGTGGAAATAATCTCCGCCATCACACAGCGGCCCGGCTAATTTTATCCAGGCGTCGTGCGCTGCCGTCATGCGAGAGGCGTTATAGACATAAAAGAACCAGTCAAAATGCTGGCTGTCAGAGAGTACGCTGTAACCAGCGTCGACAAATTTCCATTCAACGTGGCATTCCACATTGCCGTTAAGATCGTAATTTGTTTTACGTTTTTCGCAGGAGACTTCCGTCAGTAAAACCGCCGCCGACCCGGTCACTTTACGTCCCGGTTCAATACATATTTCCACATCGGTACGCCATTTATGCACTTCGCGAATGACCGCATCGGCAAAATCCTGGGCGGTAATACCGGCATACATATTATCTTTTAACGGGTCGCCATTCTCGTCGTCATATTTATAGGGAACCGGAATTCCGCCGCCCACGTTGATCAAATCAAATTTAATACCGAGCACCTCTTCCAGGCGACGGGATTCATCCACCAGCACTTTAGTCGCTTTTGCGAAAGGCTCTGACTCCGGCACCTGATCGCCCACATGCATATGCAAGCCGCGCAAATGCACATAAGGCATCGCCAGAATGCGGCGGCAGGTTTCTTCCGCCTGTTCCAGGTCGAGACCCGACTTCGCAT
The DNA here is from genome assembly GCF_026247685.1 of Salmonella sp. 2018103. Lineage (NCBI taxonomy): Bacteria > Pseudomonadati > Pseudomonadota > Gammaproteobacteria > Enterobacterales > Enterobacteriaceae > Salmonella > Salmonella sp. 2018103. The sequence goes on along the minus strand of NZ_CP111029.1, from coordinate 1,485,088 downwards.
GGAAAGCGGTAACCAGTTCAGCATGCGTCGCCGAGGGAACATTCGGCTCTACGCGGACGCAAACATTGGCGACTTTCTTCAGCCTGCGAGAGATGGCATCAATATGTTCCAGCTCATACAGGCTATCAACATTAATAAGATACAGATCGTTAGCGATGGCATACTCCAGATCGGCAGGTTTTTTCACCACGCCGTTGAAGACGATCTGATCGCCGCGAAAGCCTATCTCCAGACACTTGCGAACCTCATATTGTGAGTTTGCCTCCGCGCAAATTCCGGCGTCACGAATGGCTTTCAGCACCCCCATGACCGAGCAGGTTTTTGACGCAAAGAAGGTTTTGGTATTTTTATGCGCCGCAAATGCCTGCTGGATTTCATGAATGTTACGAATAATCTCCGGCTCAGAAAACACATAGAACGGCGTGGGGTACTGGCGCGCCAGAGCGTCCAGATCGACCCCTTCAAAACACAAATGACCGTCTTTGTGCTGGAAACGGCGATCGCCGTTGATTACCTGCTCACGTAGCTGGTTGTAATTCTGCATAATCGAGTCAGTCATAACGCCCTCTGCTTAATGTTTATGGTAAAAATCCGCATTCTTTACAGGGATAAAGCAAAAGGCATGCCACTATTTTTTATCAAAATAATCAATTAGTTATAAAAATAAGCTGTTTCTCATTTTCGTCATTGAGTTTGCTATTCATCACAACGACGAAAATTCGTCACTTTTATAATGGCAACATGAACAATAGATATGAGGAATGCATGTATGGCATCCACCAATCAGGAACTGGCCTCGGCGCTCAGGATGTTTTCCCGCTTTTTCGATTTGATTCATCAGCCGTTGGCCGTCATTAATGAGCGTGGTGAATACGTTTACTACAATCAGGAAAGCGCGGATCTGGACGGCTACAGTATTGAACGGGCAATGGGAAAACATATGCTGGATGTCTATCCGGGCATGAAAGAGACCCAAAGTACGATGCTTTCATCGTTAAAAAAAGGCGTGGAATACATTGGCCATTATCAAATTTATTACAATGCGCGAGGCCAGGCCGTTGACTATCAGCACACCACCGCGCCGCTCTATGCAAGCGATGGCGGCATGGTCGGCGTTATCGAAATCGGCAGGAATATGTCTGGCGTCAGGCGGCTCCAGGAGCAGGTGGTAGAACTGAACCAACTGCTGTATGCCGATCACCATGAGAAGCACCATGCCATTATTACCGAAAACCCGGAAATGCTCAGTAATATCGCCAAAGCCAAACGGCTGGCCGCCAGTAATATTCCGGTGACGATTGTCGGGGAGACGGGTACGGGTAAGGAGCTATTTTCCCGCCTGATCCATCAATGCAGCAAGCGGGCGAATAAACCATTTATCGCCCTGAACTGCGGCGCTCTACCGCCTACGCTTATCGAAAGTACGCTTTTCGGCACCGTGCGCGGCGCCTATACCGGCGCGGAAAATAGCCAGGGCTATCTGGAACTGGCAAACGGGGGAACGCTCTTTCTTGATGAGCTGAACGCCATGCCGATAGAGATGCAAAGTAAGCTGCTGCGATTCTTGCAGGATAAAACCTTCTGGCGGCTCGGCGGACAACAGCAACTCCACTCTGATGTCAGGATCGTTGCCGCCATGAACGAAGCGCCCGTCAAATTAATTCAACAAGAACGCCTGCGAGCAGATCTTTTTTATCGGTTGAGCGTCGGAATGTTGACGTTACCGCCGCTGCGCGCCCGCCCGGAAGATATTCCCTTACTGGCGAATTATTTTATTGATAAATACCGTAATGACGTGCCGCAGGATATTCACGGATTAAGCGAGACGGCGCGTGCTGATCTGCTCAATCACGCCTGGCCGGGTAATGTCAGGATGCTGGAAAACGCGATTGTACGCAGCATGATCATGCAGGAAAAAGACGGGCTGCTCAAACACATCATTTTTGAACAGGACGAGTTAAATTTAGGCGTACCGGAAACCGCGCCGGAAAATCCCCTTCCCTCGTCACCCGATCCGCAGTATGAAGGGTCGCTGGAGGTACGGGTTGCCAACTACGAAAGGCATTTAATAGAAACCGCGCTGGATACGCATCAGGGGAATATTGCCGCCGCGGCCCGCAGCCTTAACGTATCCCGCACCACGTTACAGTACAAAGTACAAAAATACGCTATTCGCTTCGGCGTGGTGCGTAATTGACATCGGCCAGCGGCATTGCGCCGCTGGCAAAGCCATTAGCCTTCGTTATGCATTTCCAGGTTTTCCATTTCGTTCTGGAACAGCACCGCTTTGGCGTCGTCATTACGTAATGAATCCAGGAAGTCGAGGTATTGCTGGTCTACGTCTTTGGTGACATATACCCCGTTAAATACCGAACATTCAAACTGCTGGATATCCGGGTTTTCCGCGCGTACGGCTTCGATCAGATCGTTCAGATCCTGGAAGATAAGCCCGTCTGCGCCGATGATCTGACGAATCTCATCCACCTCGCGACCATGCGCGATCAGCTCATTGGCGGTCGGCATATCAATGCCATAGACGTTAGGGAAACGAATTTCCGGCGCGGCGGACGCCAGATAAACCTTCTTCGCGCCGGCTTCCCTGGCCATCTCGATGATCTGCTCTGATGTGGTGCCACGCACGATGGAATCATCCACCAGCAGGACGTTCTTATCGCGGAATTCCGCGCGATTAGCATTGAGCTTACGGCGCACGGATTTACGGCGTAGCTGTTGGCCCGGCATGATAAAGGTACGTCCCACGTAACGATTTTTGACAAATCCCTGGCGGTACGGCTTGCCGAGAATACGGGCAATTTCCAGTGCGATATCGCAGGAGGTTTCCGGGATAGGGATCACGACGTCGATGTCCAGATCTTCCCATTCACGAGCGATTTTTTCGCCAAGTTTGGTGCCCATATTCACACGAGCGCTGTAGACGGAGATTTTGTCGATAAAGGAGTCCGGGCGAGCAAAATAAACGTACTCGAACAGACAGGGGTTACTGACCGGATTATCCGCGCACTGGCGCGTGAACAGTTGCCCCTTTTCGGTAATATAGATAGCTTCGCCTGGCGCAACATCGCGCAGGAATTCAAAGCCCAGCGTATCCAGCGCCACGCTTTCAGAAGCGACCATATACTCCGTACGACCATCGCCAACGTCACGCTTACCCAGCACTAACGGGCGAATGCCGTGCGGATCGCGAAAAGCCACCATGCCGTGGCCGATAATCATCGCCACGCAGGCATAGGCGCCGCGGATTTGACGGTTAGTCGCGGCAATCGCGGCAAAAATATTGTCGGCTTCCAGCGGATAGTGACGGAAGTTGTCGAGCTCGCTGGCGAAAATATTGAGCAGGATTTCGGAATCGGAGGTGGTGTTGATATGACGGCGCTTTTCTTCAAACAGCTTTTTACGTAGCTCGTGCGCGTTAGTCAGGTTGCCATTATGGGCCAACGTGATGCCATACGGCGAGTTAACGTAAAAAGGTTGCGCTTCCGAAGCGCTGGAGCTGCCTGCGGTAGGGTAGCGCACATGGCCGATCCCCATGTTGCCCTGCAAACGCTGCATGTGGCGAGCTTCAAAAATATCGTTCACCAGTCCGTTTGCCTTACGCAAGCGGAAGCAGTTATTCGCATCAATGGTGATGATACCGGCAGCATCCTGACCACGATGCTGGAGCACTGTTAATGCGTCATAAATCGACTGGTTGACCGGCATAACACCGGCGATACCGACAATACCGCACATACGTCATTTTCCTCGTTAAGCCACATCTCAGAACCTGTTACGTCCTGGGCAAGAAACTCGACGAGCTTTGCAGATAGTCAAAGAACCATCTGATGATGAAGCTGAACTGCGGGATGAGCTGCGATTTGCTCCAGTCTTCGCTTTTCGACAAGCCGGTAAAGGTATCAAGGAAGAACAGAATGGCGGCGACAATCAGCGCGCCTCGCAGTGCGCCGAAACAGATCCCCAACACCCGGTCAGTTCCCGACAGGCCGGTCTTTTCTACTAGCTGACCTATCACAAAATTCACGATAGCGCCGACGATAAGCGTCGCGATAAACAGCACCGCGATAGCAATCCCATTACGAACCAGTTCGTCTTCAAAGCCCGTAAACCAGACAGACAGGTAAGTGTAGTAGTGACTGGCGACAAAGAAAGCACAACCCCACGTCACCAGCGATAACGCTTCACGAACAAAGCCGCGGATCAGGCTAACCAGACAGGAAAAAGCAATCACCGCGATAATGGCGTAATCAATCCAGACCATAGATGTCCCACGATTTTACGCCCTGTCGTCCTGTTCGGGGCGCATTCTAACAGAAAAAGAAAACTTTTGCGTAGGGATTTCCTTCCCACGCGTAAATAAAAATGGCGCTGAAAAAATATTCAACGCCATCACACTTTTTATCTCTTCGGGCACGACCAGAAGAGCTGCCATCGGCCTGATAAGCGCAGGATACCAGGTTCATTCCTTCTGCCGGATGGCGGCGTAAACGCCTTATCCAGCCTACAGAACTTCGGCTATTACCAGATGAACACCGTAGGCCTTAACGCTGCGCAGTCGGGCAAAACGCGCCTTAGTTCGGGCTATATCCCATCACCACGCCGCTTAACCCGGAAATCTGCTTGAGCTCGCCAAGCGATCCTTTCATCTTATCTTTCGACGCATCCGGCCCGACGAGAATACGGGTTATTTTACCCTGTACCGGCGTTGAGGGGGAAGTATAAACCCGGAACCCGGCGGAACGAAGCTTGCCGACTATCTCGTTGACTTTATCCGCGTTTTTCAGCGCGCCCAACTGTACGACATAAGCTTTGCCGGTCGGCGCAGGTTTATCGTCGGCGGCCGGTTTCGGCGCGGGCGTCGGCGTGGAAGCGACGACAACCGGCTGTTGCGGTTTAGGCTGCGGCTTCGGTTTAGGCGTCTCCACCGGTATCGGATCAAGCTCGACATTGTTAGACGCCATGCGCGACGGGTCCAGAGACGGCGCTGCCGCATCTCCCGCCCGCACCTCTTCAGCCGCCCCTTCCGGCGGCTGTGTCGGCAGCGCCTGCGTTGCGGCAGGCATCATATCCGGCTCATCGCGGTCGCCAGGCTTCGGTACCAGTGGAATCGCAGCAAATTCATCCTGATAATGCTTTTTCTGTCCGTCCAGCAGACCGGGAAGCACAATAACCCCCAGCGCGACTAACACAATCGTGCCGACTAAACGATTCTGAAACTTACTCGCCACCGATTCTCCCCGCGTCTATCACTTCCATAACATGTGCGACGGTGTGGAATGATCCGCACACCAGCACGGTATCTTCTGGCTGCGCCGCGTCGATAGCGGCCTGCCATGCCTGCGCGACGCTATCATAGACATTCCCTTTCCCCAGATGTTCCAGAAGTTGTTCCGCCGTCGCGCCGCGCGGCCCCTCTAACGGAGCACAATACCAGTCGTCAACCACGCTTTTCAACCAGGCTAACGTGCCGGCGATATCTTTATCATGCAGCATACCAATCACCGCAAGCACGCGCCCGCGTTTCGGCAACATTTTCAGACGACCCGTCAGGTATTCCGCCGCGTGAGGATTATGGGCAACATCAAAGATAACGCGCGGCGACTCACTCACGATTTGAAAACGTCCCGGCAAGGTAGCCTGCGCAATACCGTCGCGAATCGCCTGCTCGTCAATGTTCAACCTGCTGGCGCGCAGCGCGGCCAGGGCGGTGGCGGCATTCGGCTGGGGAACCTGCGGCAACGGCAGTCCGGCAAGTGTGCCGTCACCATCGGTAAACGCCCAGTGGGTCGCTGTCACCTCATAACGCCAGTCAACGCCGCGACGCCGCAACAGCGCGCCGGTCTCCTGCGCGACATCCGCGATGGTTGCCGGCATTTCCGGTTCGCCGACGATAGCGGGTTTTTCCGCACGAAAAATCCCGGCCTTCTCGCGGCCGATACTTTCGCGATCCGGCCCCAGCCAGTCAGTATGGTCAAGCGCGATGCTGGTAATTACCGCTACATCGGCATCCACAATGTTTGTGGCGTCCAGGCGCCCGCCCAACCCGACCTCCAGAATCACCACGTCAAGGTTAGCCTGTTTAAACAGCCACAATGCCGACAACGTGCCATATTCAAAATAGGTCAATGAAATATCGCCGCGCGCCGTTTCTATTTCCGCAAAGGACGCGGTATGCGCGGATTCCGCTAATTCTTTCCCCTGCACGCGCACGCGCTCGGTGTAACGTACCAGGTGAGGCGAACTATAGACGCCCACACGGTATCCCGCCGCGATTAACACCGACTCCAGCGTGCGACAGGTCGTACCTTTGCCGTTGGTTCCCGCAACGGTAAAAACGAACGGCGCAGGCTTGAGGATGTCCAGACGCGCTGCCACCTGGCTTACGCGCTCAAGGCCTAAATCGATACTCTTGCTGTGCAGGTTTTCCAGATAAGAAAGCCACGAGGCCAGGGGCGACGCAGCTTGAGGTATAGATTTGTTTTTCATTGATTCCGCTGCTTCTTTACGGTGAAAAGCAAAAGGGCAGAGCCTGCGGCCCTGCCCTTTTCAGTTATCAGGCCTCAGACTCCTGATCCGGCGCCGGAGGCACCACCACGCCTTCACGCGGGGCGTCCGGGTTCGGCGCGGGCAGATTCATCAGCTTCGCCAGAATGCTCGCCAGCTTCAGGCGCATTTCCGGGCGGCGGACGATCATATCAATAGCGCCTTTTTCGATCAGGAACTCACTGCGCTGGAATCCTGGCGGCAGTTTTTCGCGAACGGTCTGTTCGATAACGCGCGGGCCGGCGAAGCCAATCAGGGCTTTTGGCTCGGCGATGTTGAGATCGCCCAGCATCGCAAAACTGGCGGAAACGCCGCCCATTGTTGGATCGGTCAATACCGAGATGTAGGGCAGACCACGTTCCTGCATTTTAGCCAGCGCCGCCGAGGTTTTCGCCATCTGCATCAGCGACATCAGCGCTTCTTGCATACGCGCGCCGCCGGAAGCAGAGAAACACACTAACGGACAGTTGTCTTCCAGCGCCTGTTCAACGGCACGAACGAAGCGTGCGCCAACGACAGACCCCATTGAGCCGCCCATGAACGCGAATTCAAACGCGGCGGCGACAACCGGCATACCGTGAAGCGTCCCTTTCATGACCACCAGCGCGTCTTTCTCGCCGGTTTCTTTCTGCGCGGACGCCAGTCTGTCTTTATATTTTTTGGAGTCGCGGAACTTGAGCACGTCTTTTGGCTCCAGCTCGCTACCCAACTCCACAAGGGAACCTTCATCTAACAGGCTATGCAGGCGATTGCGCGCCGACATGCGCATATGATGGTCACACTTAGGACAGACCTCAAGATTACGTTCCAGCTCAGCGCGGTATAAAACCTGACCGCAGCTATCACACTTGGTCCACACCCCTTCAGGAATGCTTGCCTTGCGGGTGGGAGTAATGTTGCTTTTAATTCGTTCAATCCAGCTCATTGGTGACCTTTCTGCCTGAACCTTAGTCAGCTTTATTATAAGGGGCGCATAATGCCATTTTTGCCCCCAACAGACCATGAATGTTGCACATTAAAACATAACAGCCCGAAACTTTGGATAAAAAAGTGGTCGAACCGCTGAGTTACTTTCTATTTTGCGGCACGCGACGCAGCGCGCTTATGCCGAATAATCTCGATGACGCCAGGTAATATCGAAACCACGATAATCCCCACAATCAGCAGCTTAAGGTTATCCTGAATCAACGGTATCGTACCGAAGAAATAACCGGCGTAGGTAAAGAGCAGCACCCACAGCAGCGCGCCGATGACGTTATAAGCGGCAAAATGCCGATAGGACATGTGCCCCATCCCTGCCACAAACGGCGCAAAGGTTCTGACGATCGGCACGAAGCGAGCGAGAATGATAGTTTTACCGCCGTGTTTTTCATAAAACTGGTGGGTTTTATCCAGGTAACTGCGGCGGAAAATTTTCGAATTCGGATTACTGAACAGTTTTTCGCCGAACAGTCGACCAATCGTGTAATTTACCGCATCGCCGACAATTGCGGCGATCAGCATTAACGCCACCATGACATGCACATTGAGATCGTTGGTTTCCAGCGAAGCCAGCGCCCCGGCGACAAACAGCAGCGAGTCGCCCGGCAGGAACGGCGTGACGACCAGGCCGGTTTCACAAAACAGAATCAAAAACAAAATAGCGTACACCCAGACGCCGTACTCCGCGACCAGCTCCGCCAGATGCACATCGATGTGCAGAATAAAATCAATAATAAAGTAGATCAGGTCCATATTTGTCTTTGCCTTTCTACCCGACACGTTTCGGGTGTACGATTCGGATTAGTCCGCCAGAAATAGCGGGCCCATTGGCGGTTTTGGAAGGTCAAACCGGTCAGGGTAATCCACCGCAACCAAATATAGCCCTTCCGCCTTCGCCGTTGCCGCCGCCAGCGTTCTGTCCCTGGCCGCTAACAGCTCTGCGATCCAGCTCTCCGGCTGGTTGTGAGCGCCTACTTCCAGCAGGCTGCCGACAATATTCCTGACCATATGATGAACAAAGGCATTCGCTTTGATATCGACCACCACATAAGGGCCGTGGCGAGTAACGTTGATGTGCATCACATTACGCCACGGCGTGCGCGACTGGCACTGCACTGCGCGAAACGAGGTAAAATCATTTTCACCAAGCAGACACTGCGCCGCGCGATGCATCCGCTCTGCATCCAGCGGCTCATAGTAATGCGTCACGCCTTTTGCTAACACCGCAGGACGCAGTCGATGATTGTAGATGATATAGCGATAACGGCGAGCCGTAGCGCTAAATCGCGCGTGAAAATCATCCGGTACAGTTTTCACCCAGCGCACGGCAATGTCACCAGGCAAATTCGCATTTACCCCCAGCGTCCATGCCGCATCTTTGCGCAATGCGGTCGTTTCGAAATGGACAACCTGCCCGGTGCCGTGAACGCCGGCATCGGTACGCCCGGCGCAGAACACGTTAATAGGTTCATTTGCCACCTGCGAGAGCGCTTTTTCCAGCTTTTCCTGCACGCTGCGCACTTCATTCTGACGCTGCCAGCCATAATACTTGCTGCCGTCGTACTCAATACCCAGCGCAATTTTATAGACCGGCGATGATTGCTGTCCGGACATCAGTACAGATACTCCTGCACCAGCTTCTCCGCAATTTTAACGGCCATCAGCGCGCCGCCGAAACGCACGTTGTCCGCCACTGACCAGAACTGAATTTGTTCCGGCATACCGTAATCATTATGCACACAGCCAATAGAAAGCTGTGGATTGCCGGAAGCGTCGCCCACCTGCGTCGGGTAATCCGACTCTTCTGACAGTACGATATCTTCACCGCGGGAAAACGCCTCGCGCGCCTCTTCCGCCGCCAGCGGACGGAGCGCTTCAAAGCTCACCATCTGCGCATGGCCATAGAACACCGGCGACTGCACGACACTGGCGGAGATCATCACGCCATCGTCCTGCAAAATTTTACGCACTTCATCGACGATACGACGTTCCTGGCGCACGCTGCCTTCACGATCCGGCAGCAGCGGCAGCATATTGAACGCCAACTGGCGGCCAAAGAAATCATCTTCATCAATCGGTATGCCGTTAAGCAGCTTCGCACTCTGTCCGGCCAGCGCATCGACCGCTTTTTTCCCCTGCGCGGACGCTGATAACATACTGGTGACGGCGATGCGCGACAGTCCCCCCTGATCGATTAACGGCTTGAGCGCCGCCAGCAGTTGACTGGTCAGACTATCGGCGACCGCAATCACGTTACGGTTACGGTAATCCGCCAGTACATACGGGTTAACTTCCGGCACGACCAGCGGCACATCAGGCTCCAGCGCGAACAGACCGCTGGAATCTATCACCAGGCAGCCTGCATTGGTCGCGTCGTCTATCCAGGCAGCCGATGCCTCTGCGCCGGCAACGAAAAACGCCAACTGCGCCTGCGTCCAGTCAAAGTCCGCCGCATCCTGGACAATGACCGACTTGCCACCAAAACGGAGGTGCTCGCCCGCGCTTTCATGACGCGCCAACGCATAAATTTCACCGACCGGGAACTGGCGTTCAGCCAGTGTTTCAAGCAGGGCTTCGCCTACGGCGCCCGTTGCGCCCAGAATGGCAATGTTCCAGCCTTCAGACATGGTGATTTACTCCAGAAATACATAAGCGTCCCTGTCGCATTATTCGACAGGGAGCATTAAGAAGACATTAATGTGCCGGGTGATGAACAGCGTTAAAACCTAGCTTACACAGCAAGGCGGCTGCCGTTTCGTCGTCACACATCACGTATAAAGACGACCATTCACGGCGCTCAAGATAATTTTTACGCAATTTATCAAATTCACCCGGAATTCCAGCGACTTTACGCAGCGGCGCATCGTCGCGGCGCACATCATACACCAAATGCGCCAGTCTTTTCAGCGTCGGTTCATCCAGCGGGCCGTGAAGCGTAATACGACCAAACTCAGGCGCAGGCAGTAATGTCTCCAGCGCGACATGCTGCTCGCGGCCAATAAACGCGCTATACGCCTCAAAGACCTGGGTGGTGCCGCGCGCTTTGCCTTCCAGCGTATAGCCGGCAATATGCGACGTGCCGATATCCACGGCTTCCAGTAGCGCGACGTTAAGATCCGGTTCGCCCTCCCACACATCAAGCACCACGCTCAGCGGCTGCCCGGCATTAAGTCGCGCCAGCAACGCGGCGTTATCCACCACCGGACCGCGGCAGGCGTTAATGAGAATGGCGCCGGGTTTCAGTCGACGGATCAGCGTCTCATCGGCCAGATGCAGCGTTTTGTACGGTCCGTCTTTATAAAGCGGCGTATGGAAAGTCAGGACATCCGCTTCCTGCACCAGCTCATCCAGCGTACGAAAATCACCCTCGTCCCCGCGTGCGGCGCGTGGCGGATCGCACAGCAACGTGCGGATACCTAACGCTTCAAGCCTGGTCTGTAGCCGGCTTCCGACGTTACCCACGCCGACAATCCCTATAGTGCGATCGCGTAACGAAAAGCCGTCACGTTCGGCCAGCATCAACAGCGCGGAAAACACATACTCCACCACGGCGATAGCATTACAGCCGGGCGCGGCTGAAAAACCGATGCCCGCCTGCTTCAGCCATGCCTCATCCACATGATCGGTGCCTGCCGTAGCAGTACCAACGAAGTTAATCGGCGTGCCGCTCAGCAGCGATTCATTCACTTTCGTGACCGAACGCACCATTAACGCATCGGCATGGTTCAATTCTTCAACGGGGATCGGGCGACCCGGCACTGCCTTTACCTCACCCAGGCGGCTAAATAATTCGCGGGCGTAAGGCATATTTTCATCAACGAGAATTTTCACGACTGTCGTACCTGTTTGAGAACGAGAGTTAACCGGACAAGTGTGCCATAATCTGGCCGCCAGGCATATATTGCTCAGATTTATGGTTAAAGGATAATTAATTATGCATCCCATCTCCGGCGCCCCTGCACAGCCTCCAGGCGAAGGGCGTAATCCTCTTTCCGCTGCGAGCGAGCAGCCGCTTTCCATGCAACAGCGTACGGTACTGGAAAGGCTGATCACGCGCCTGATTTCACTGACCCAGCAGCAAAGCGCGGAAGTATGGGCCGGAATGAAACACGATCTGGGGATAAAAAATGACGCGCCGCTACTGTCGCGCCACTTCCCCGCCGCTGAACAGAATCTTACCCAGCGTCTGGGCGTAGCGCAGCAAAATCACGCCAATCGTCAGGTGCTTTCACAGCTAACAGAGCTGCTTGGCGTCGGGAATAATCGTCAGGCCGTCAGCGATTTTATCCGTCAGCAATACGGTCAAACCGCGCTTAGCCAGCTTACGCCCGATCAACTCAAAAACGTGCTGACGCTCCTGCAACAGGGGCAGCTTTCCATTCCGCAGCCGCAGCAACGTCCGGCAACGGATCGGCCATTATTGCCTGCTGAACATAATACGTTGAATCAGTTGGTGACGAAGCTGGCGGCCGCGACCGGCGAGTCAAACAAACTTATCTGGCAATCAATGCTGGAACTCTCCGGCGTGAAAAGCGGCGAGCTCATTCCGGCAAAGCAGTTTACCCATCTGGCGACATGGCTACAGGCGCGGCAGACGCTGTCACTACAACACGCGCCTACGCTACATACGCTGCAGGCTGCGTTAAAACAACCGCTGGAGCCAGACGAGCTCACGGCGATCAAAGAGTATGCCCAACACACTTATCAAATTCAGCCGCAAACGGTGCTGACCACCGCCCAGGTGCAGGATTTACTTAACCATATTTTCCTGCGTCGCGTAGAGCGGGAGGCGAATGAGCTCGAACCGCTCTCTATTCAACCCATCTACCGCCCGTTCGCGCCGATGATTGAAACCGTGAAAAATCTGTCTGCACGGCCAGGCCTGTTGTTTATCGCGCTAATAATTGTACTGGCGCTTTTCTGGCTGGTTTCTTAACCGCGCCGGAACGATAATATCGTCACCAGGATGCCAACCACCGCGGAGATCGCTCCCGCGAGGAATACGGAAGGATAGCCGCATGACGTGGCCAGCATGCCCGCCAGCGGGCCGGTAACGCCGTAGGAGATATCCTGAAACGCGGCGTAGCCGCCGAGCGCCGTACCGCGTACCTGTGCAGGTACGCGTTTCACAACCTCCACGCCCAGCGCCGGGAAAATCAGTGAACACCCTGCCCCGGTGAGCGCCGCGCCTACCAGCGCTATCCAGGCCGTCGGCGCCAGCCACAAGAGCAGCAGTCCTGCCGTCTCAACCAGCAATGAGACAACGGCGACCTTCACGCCGCCAAAGCGGTCCGGCATCCAACCGAACAACATGCGCATCAGTACAAACGCACCGCCAAACGCGGTCAGGGTGAATCCCGCCATCGTCCAGCCATTGCTGACAAAATAAAGTGAAATAAACGTACCGATGACGGCAAAGCCCACGCCCTGCAATGCCAGGCCCAGGCCCGGTTTCCAGATAAGCCCGACCACGCTCCACAGTGAAGGTCGCTCCCCCGTATACGCAGGCACTTTACGCACGGTGCCGTTGAATGCCCAGGCCAGCAGCGGTAAAACCATCGTCGTTCCCGCCAGCGCCGCGAAGCCAAAGTGGCTATGGATCAGCAAGCCCAACGGCGCACCGGCCGCCAGCGCGCCGTAAATCGCCATTCCGTTCCACGACATCACCTTACCGGAACGCGTTGGGCCAACCAGCCCCAGTCCCCAGGTCAGGGTTCCGGTCAGCAGCTGGCTTTCGCCGAAACCGAGAATTAAGCGCCCGACAATAAGCAGCGCGAATTTTACCGGCGCGGAAACCGGCAACAGCGCGGCCAGGAGCCAGGCGGCGCCCGCCAGCCCGCAGGCAAACATCCCCTGTAACGCCGATCGTTTAGCGCCATATTGATCCGCCAGCCGTCCGGCATAGCCGCGCGTCAGTACCGTCGCAAAAAACTGAATGCCCACGGCGATCCCAACCATCGTATTGCTATAGCCCAGTTCGTGATGGACAAAAAGCGGGATGACGGGTAACGGCAGGCCGACCGTCATATAGGTCAGGAAAACCGCAAAGGCGATGCGGAACAGCGAAAAATTCGCAGACGGGGTCGTTGTTTTTTGGCTAACTGCTGTCATGCATTACTCCAGAATGCAGAGTAAGGCGGGGAAAGGCCACGCCCCCCTCTACCTGAACGTCAGGATTAAGGTGCGTTGGATAACGTTAAACGCTTACGCATTATCGGAAGGATAATGTAGAGAGTGAAGTCTGCCTGTGAGACGCGAAACTTGTCAACCTTGAAATTGCAGCCAGGGTATCAACGTGGCGGCGTGTCATCAAACAGAAAGGGAAAGACCGCTTTCATCCCTCTCACCTTAAACCGTCCGGTCACCTGCTTGCGCTGTTCTGGCGTCAGTAACCTGAACATCATCTCCCAAATATCTTCAGGCTCCGCTTCCTGTAAGGAAATGGGTTCTGGCGTCGGTTCCTCTCCGCTGTCGTCCAGATAACGATGAACATAAAGAGGGAAAACAGATATATGAAACTCCTCGGCCTTTGATTTAACACGCTTACGCCTGACCCCCTCTTTCCCTTCGCTGTACTTATACAAACGTTCGCGAACCGCAGGCTCGCTTCCCGGAAACCCCGGCAAGCCAAGACATTCCTTAACCGTGAACCATTCCTTTGCCATCGGTTTCTTTCCTTTCCTTTGATGAAATAAAAATATTTCTTCTTTTGCGCGAAATTTTGCTTTCTTTCTGGCACTATTCTTAGAGTGAAAAAGAAAGTAACTTTCTTTTTCTCACGCTAATTTTCACTTTAAAAATATCGGTGCCGATAACACATCTTCTTAGGATTACAGAATGGAACCAAAAAGCCAAGACTGGCATCGTGCAGATATTAAAAGTGCACTGGAAAAAAGAGGTATTACGCTCAGAGATCTTTCTCGTCAGGCCGGTTTATCACCTGACTCACTGCGCAATGTCTTTACCCGCTCCTGGCCGAGAGCCGAACAGATTATTGCGGACGCGCTTGGCATCACGCCGCAGGAGATCTGGCCGTCGCGCTATGGCGATATGCAAATAAAAAATGATGCCAATACCGCAGAATAATAATTAATGTTGAATAAATTGGCCCTAACTTATCAATCTCAACAATTAATAAATATTTAAACATATTCTATTGAAAATAGTAATAGCACTATTTGTCATGCTTCCCGAATCAAATACTGTTAAAGCATTACGTCGTTGCTATTACGTATTTTATTAACAGGAATCATTATGAGTTGGGATAAAAGAATGGCGGTTAATTATGCCAAAACGCATGCAGGTTCTCATTCTCAAGGCCGGTGTGCGGAATTTACCCGAAAGGCAATTCAGGCGGGCGGTATCACGCTGGGGCATACATATCATGCAAAAGATTATGGCCCAATGTTAAGAAGCGCCGGATTCACCGCTATTGGTACCTATGAAATGCCGCGCGAGGGTGACGTCATCATTATTCAACCTTACGCTGGCGGAAACCCGAGTGGTCACATGGCGATATATGATGGCACAGAGTGGTATTCAGATTTTAAACAACGCGATATGTGGGCCGGCCCGGGCTACCGGGCAGCTAAGCCCTCATATACCATCTACAGGAAGAATTAATGAAAACGTTCTCCCTTGTCGCGCTTATCCTGTTGCTTTGTAGTTGCTCTGCGCCTCATCACGACAGTACTCAGGCCGTGAAGCAGTTCTATACCTCATGGATGACGACGTTCACGAACGATGTGAATACCCCTGACGACACCACCGCCTTAATGCAACGTTACGTTGCTAAAGAGGTTATTCATCGCCTGGCGCTAATACAGTCCCTTTATGAACAGGAGATTGTAGGGGCTGATTATTTTATGTATGCGCAGGACTATGCGCCAGAGTGGATTCCACAGTTACGGGTTGGGAAGGCACACCCTTTCCTCGGCGGAGAAAAAGTGGATGTTCTGTTGGCTACAGGGTCAACGCCCATCCACCTGGAAGTTTATACCCGTTGGGAAGAGGGACGCTGGAAAATTTACCGCGTTCGGGATGCTGATAAGGGTTATGAACAGCCGATTTATGACGCAGGCGCCATCACCCAGGCTGAGGCCTGGTCAGCGAAAGTCGCGCAGGAATATAAGAAGCATTAAAAAAGGGAACCGCCATCGGTCTCTTGTTCGTACCGGAGAGGTTAAAGCGCCTATTGCATCAGGCGCTTATTCCGTCGCTGAAAACAGTAAGCCGAAAATAACCCAGGCATTATTTAAAATATGAAGTATTATCGGTATCATTAACCCACGGCTTCTCATTCGAACAACGCATAATATCGATGAAAAAACAAACAGATAAACAAAAGTCACCGCAAAGAGATATTGTGTATGCATAAATGCAAAAGCGAGTGAGGTAATAATAATACCGGAAACTCTTGAGTACCGACCCCAACCGATACTGCTGTTTAATAAAAACCCTCTGAATATAATTTCCTCCGCCACAGGAGCCAGAAAGCACATCGCCAGCGTGTTAAGAAATTTATGAAGAAAAAATTGCCTTGATAACTCGGCCATCCAGGGTTCCGGGCCACTAAAAGCATTGTAGAGAACGGTAAGGCACACCAGGGCCAGCGCCGGAAAAAAACATTCCACAAATGATAAGCGGCCCAATGATAAAAACGGATAATACTTTGAATAAATACTCCAGGCGGCAATCGCATAGACAAAAACAATACTATATATAAAAGGCGCAGCCAGACCTGCCAAATAAAGCCAGGCATAGGAAGGCGAAAATGAGGCAAAAACAAAAATGCCAAGCAAACCAAATAAAACAGCCACACAACTCAAACTATGCCTAATTTTATCTAATGTATTAGTTGGCATTTATAGAATATCCATATGATTTGTTGTTCCCTGAATGAAAAAACAGGTCGCATTAGCGACCTGTTTCATTATTGATACTACAACGTAATAGTCAGGCTTACAACTTACGCATCACCAGCGTGGCGTTGGTGCCGCCAAAACCGAAGCTGTTAGACATTACAGTAGTCAGTTCACGCTCGGTCGTTTCGGTCACGATGTCCAGACCCGCAGCCTGCTCATCCAGCTCTTCGATGTTGATACTCGGCGCGATAAAACCGTGCTCCAGCATCAGCAGAGAGTAGATAGCTTCCTGCACGCCTGCGGCACCCAGCGAGTGGCCGGTCATCGCTTTGGTCGCGGAGATAGCCGGGCTGTTATCGCCAAACACTTCACGGATTGCACCGAGTTCTTTCACGTCGCCTACCGGAGTAGAGGTACCGTGAGAGTTCAGGTAGTCGATCGGCGTGTCTACGCCGTGCATCGCCATCTGCATGCAACGTACTGCGCCTTCACCAGACGGAGCAACCATGTCTGCGCCATCGGATGTTGCGCCGTAACCGACGATTTCCGCATAGATATGCGCGCCGCGCGCCAGAGCGTGTTCCAGCTCTTCGACAACAACCATACCGCCACCGCCTGCGATGACAAACCCATCACGGTGCGCATCATAGGTACGGGACGCTTTTTCAGGCGTATCGTTATATTTGGTGGACAATGCCCCCATCGCGTCGAACTCACAGGCCATTTCCCAGCACAGCTCTTCGCCGCCGCCAGCAAAAACGATGTCCTGTTTGCCCAGTTGGATCTGTTCAACCGCATTGCCGATACAGTGTGCGGAGGTCGCGCAAGCGGAGCTAATGGAGTAGTTCACGCCATAAATTTTAAACGGCGTAGCGAGGCAGGCGGAAACGCCGGATGCCATTGCTTTCGTCACCACATACGGGCCCACGGCTTTCAGACCACGCGGGCTACGCATGGCGTCTGCGCCAAAGACCTGGAATTTCGGGGAGCCGCCGCCGGAACCTGCAATCAGGCCGACACGCGGGTTATTCTGATAGACTTCCGGCGCCAGACCGGCGTCGGCCACTGCCTGCTCCATAGACAGATAAGCATAGATGGAGGCGTCGCTCATAAAGCGCACGACTTTGCGGTCAATGAGGCCAGTGGTATCCAGTTTTACGTTGCCCCATACCTGGCTACGCATGCCGGCGTCCTTCAGCTCCTGAGAGAAAGTGATCCCTGAACGTCCTTCACGCAGAGATGCCAGGACTTCCTGCTGGTTATTACCGATGCTGGAAACGATGCCCAGGCCAGTAATCACTGCACGTTTCATTCAATACCTCTGTAATTCGCACTATTTTTAAGTTTCGATTGGCACAATAGCGTACACTTGTACGCCGAACAAGTCCGATCAGCCATTTAGTACGGAAATTTGCGCCGTCAGGCACACATCGTTAAGATCGCGATACCGCCCGTCAGACGAGTAACTTACGTGAAACAATACGCCATACAACCCGCCACACTCGAATTTAACGCTGAGGGTACACCTGTTTCCCGAGATTTTGATGATGTCTATTTTTCTAATGACAATGGACTCGAAGAGACACGCTACGTTTTTCTTGGCGGCAATCGTCTTGAGGAGCGATTTCCCGTACATTCACATCCATTATTTATAGTCGCGGAAAGCGGTTTTGGCACTGGACTCAACTTCCTGACGCTGTGGCAGGCGTTTGACAGCTTTCGTTCTGCGCACCCACAGGCGACGCTGCAAAGGTTACATTTCATCAGTTTTGAGAAATTTCCGTTAACGCGCGGCGATCTGGCGCTGGCGCACCAACACTGGCCGGAGCTCGCGCCCTGGGCAGAGCAGCTGCAGGCGCAATGGCCGCTGCCGCTCCCGGGATGCCACCGCCTATTGCTGGATCGGGGCCGGGTGACGCTGGATTTGTGGTTTGGCGATATTAATGAATTGACCGACCAACTGGACGCCACGCTGAATCAAACAGTCGACGCCTGGTTCCTCGACGGTTTTGCCCCGGCGAAAAATCCGGATATGTGGACGCCAAACCTGTTTAACGCGATGGCGCGGCTGGCGCGGCCCGGCGCAACGCTGGCGACGTTTACCTCGGCGGGTTTCGTTCGTCGGGGATTACAGGAAGCCGGTTTTACCATGCAAAAACGCAAAGGCTTCGGACGTAAACGCGAGATGCTTTGCGGAGTGATGGAACAACACCTCATGCCGACCCTTTCCGCGCCCTGGTTTTACCGCAGCGGAAGCGAAAAACGTGAAACGGCGATCATTGGCGGCGGCATCGCCAGCGCGCTGTTATCACTGGCGTTACTGCGTCGCGGCTGGCAGGTGACGCTCTATTGCGCAGATGATCAGCCCGCCCAGGGCGCTTCTGGTAATCGACAGGGCGCGCTTTATCCGCTCCTTAGCAAACATGACGCCGCCATTAATCGCTTTTTCCCGACCGCATTCACCTTTGCCCGTCGCCTGTATGATGCCCTGCCCGTCTCTTTTGATCATGACTGGTGCGGCGTGACGCAGCTCGGATGGGATGAGAAAAGCCAGCAGAAAATTGCCCAGATGCTGTCCCTGGTGCTGCCCGCCGGACTGGCCTCGGCGCTCAATGCCGAAGAGGCGGTACAGGCGGTTGGCGTGACGACACGCTGCGGAGGAATTACCTATCCGGCAGGCGGCTGGCTGTGCCCGGAACAATTAACTCGCGCAGTCATCGCACTGGCGACCGAACAAGGTTTACAAACGCGCTTTCGCCATACGCTCACGTCGCTCGTTGCGCAGGAGTCGCGCTGGCAACTGCGCTTTACGTCAGGTGAAACCGCCAGCCATGAGGCCGTCGTCCTGGCGAACGGCCATCAGATTAACCGTTTTGTTCAGACCCGGCCGCTGCCGGTTTATGCCGTCGGGGGGCAGGTCAGTCATATTCCCACCACCCCCGCCCTCTCGGCGTTGCGTCAGGTATTATGCTACGACGGCTATCTGACGCCGCAAAATCCGCATAATCAGCAGCACTGTATTGGCGCCAGCTATCACCGGGGCGACGAAAGCACCGTCTGGCGCGAAGAAGATCAGCGTCAGAACCGACAGCGTCTGCTTGACTGTTTTCCGGATGCGAAATGGGCCACAGAGGTTGACGTTAGCGGCAACAGCGCCCGTTGCGGCGTGCGTTGCGCCACCCGCGACCATCTGCCGATGGTGGGCAATGTCCCGGATTACCACGCCACGCTGACGCATTACGCCGATTTAGCCGATAATAAAACGTCGGCGGCGCCTGCGCCTGTGTATCCGGGTTTATTTATGCTCGGCGCGCTGGGATCGCGTGGTTTGTGCTCAGCGCCATTATGCGCAGAAATTCTGGCGGCGCAGATGAGTAACGAGCCGATTCCACTGGATGCCGGTACGCTGGCGGCGTTAAATCCGAATCGGTTATGGGTGAGAAAGTTATTGAAGGGAAAAGCGGTGAAGTAATGGGCCAGTCAATAGCGGAAGGCGGCAAGCGTCGCCTTCCGGCCCTCGGCGTTATTGTTTTGCCTTGTCGAACAAATTGTCCCACATGGCTTTGACTAACGCCTGATCGCGCGGCGACAGTTCACCGGCGCCGATCGCTTTTTCCAGACTTTGGCTAACGTTGGCATAGACCGCCTCAACGGAGTGGTCATCACCGCTCTCCAGCTCGGCAATGGCTAACGTCAGGTGGCCACGCAGGTATCCACTGGCAAAAAGCTCATCGTCGCTGGCGTGCTCTACCATATCGTCAATTAATGCCAGAATGCGTGATTCAAACTCCGCGATCATCTTCTTTCCTCATTGTAAACGTGGCGCTGGCTTTAATTAAGCGCTTCCGGCCACGGGAACTGTTCCGCCTTAAGTTCGGGCGTGTGATAGTAATTCTGTAGCGCTTTGATGAAGCGGGCCGGACGTTCAGGAATGCCCTGCTCCAGATACGCCATTACCTGCGCATGAACCCGGCGCTGAAACGCCACGCGATCCGGCTCAATATCGCCTTCCAGATTGTCGCAACTGACGTTAAAGGGATACCCCGCCGCCACGCAAAACAACCAGTCGAAGGCCTGTGGCTTCACCTCCACGTCTTCAAATTGACTTTGGGTCTGCGCGTCGCGTCCGTCCGGGCAGTACCAGTAACCAAAGTCAACCAGTTCGCGGCGCGCCTTACCGGCGATACACCAGTGAGAAATCTCATGCAGCGCGCTGGCGTAAAACCCATGCGCAAAGACGATACGGTGGTACGGTACCTGCGCGTCAGCAGGAAGATAGATCGGTTCGTCGTCGCCTTTAATCAGACGGGTATTAAATTCTTCGGCAAAGCAGCCGTTAAAAATCTCAATTAACTGTTCGTAATGGTGCGTACTGTTCATTAATTCATCCCCAACCAGTGGAGGATCTCCTGTCCGTGGCTATCATAAAGTAACCTGGCGCTCATTACCGCCGAGACAATAACGATCATCGGTCTGATAAGCTTTTGGCCTTTGCTCAACACCAGACGCGACCCCATTCGCGCCCCTAAAAACTGACCAACCAGCATCACAAAGCCCGTCGCCCAGATCACTTTGCCGCCGATGATAAATAACAGCAGGCCGCCAACGTTGGAGGTAGCGTTAAGCACTTTGGCATGCGCCGTGGATTTCGCCAGGTTATAGCCACATAAGGTGACAAACGCCAGAGCGTAAAACGACCCGGCGGCAGGCCCGAAAAAACCGTCGTAAAACCCGACGCATCCCCCGGCTATCAGCGCGAACGGTAATCCATACAGGCGACGCTGGCGATCTTCCTCGCCCAGCTTCGGCATCAATAAAAAATAGAGGCCGATGAAAATCACCAGGATGGGCAAGATCTGGCGCAAAATATCCGCCTGCACGTGCTGCACCAGCAGCGCGCCGCTCATCGAGCCAATGAACGTCATCAGAATATTGAGCTTTTGCTCGGCCAGGTTTACCACTTTACGGCGAATAAAATAGAGCGAAGACGAGAGGGAGCCGCCGCACGCCTGTAATTTATTGGTCGCCAGCGCGTTTGCCGGCGACATCCCGGCGGCCATCAGCGCAGGGATAGTGAGCAGCCCTCCGCCCCCGGCGATAGAATCAATAAATCCTGCCAGTACGGCGACAAAAAACAGCACCACCAGCAGCAGCGGGGAGACCATAAACAGATCATAAAAATTGTCCATCAGAGTACATGCTCATCCAGTAGCGCCTGGCAGGAAGGCGGCAACGGCGGCGGTGTCTTCTTCTCAGGCTTTGTGGTGCCAGGTTTTGGCGGTTCGAACCAGCTTTGCAGTTCAGCGCCGCATCCATCGCCCGGCGGGGGTAAAGGTTGATCTTCGCACTCCAGGCTGTCGGCAGGGCAGCGTAAACGCACGTGCATATGCGCGCGATGCTGGAACCAGGGGCGTACTTTACGTAGCCAGTCACGATCGCTTCCGGCATCGAGGCAAAGCTGTTGTTTAATGGCCGGATTGACGAAAATACGGGTGACGTCGTTGTCTTGTGCCGCCAGTTTGATCAGACTGGCGATATCCGACGACCAGCGCGACGGCACGACATGTTTACCGTCGCGGGACACCAGATCTAACGCCTGCGGGCGCAATAGCTGCGCCTGGCTCCAGCGCGTTTTCGGCAACTGCAAGAAAATATCCACATCAAGCCCGGTCTGATGACTGGCGTGTCCGCCATTAAAGCGGCCTCCGGCAGGCATCCCCATGTCGCCTATCAGGACGGTTCCGAGCCCCCGTTGCTGCGCCTGATGACTCAACCGCTGGATAAACATGACCAGATCCGGGTGGCCGAAATAACGGCGCTGATCGGTGCGCATCACCTGATAATTATCGGACTGTACCGGCAACGTGTCGGCGCCAATGATGCATCCGTTGGCAAAGCTACCGATAGACTGGGCTGCGCCGGGGACAGGATGAGTTATTTTCTGCCACGGCGTCGCCGCCAGGCTGGCGCTACTGACAAACCATGCCAGCAGCGCAATCGCGGTTTTTTTCATTTCTTACCAGCGTGGAATCTCTGTCTTTACATCCGCATTCTGTGCCCGATGGCGCAGCAGGTGATCCATCAGCACGATCGCCAGCATGGCTTCTGCGATCGGCACTGCGCGAATCCCCACACACGGATCGTGGCGCCCTTTGGTGATCATCTCGACTTCTTCACCCATCCGGTTGATCGTACGTCCCGGCACGGTAATGCTGGAGGTAGGCTTCAGCGCCATATGCGCCACAATGTGTTGCCCGCTACTGATGCCACCGAGGATGCCGCCAGCGTGGTTGCTCTGAAAACCCTGCGCCGTGATTTCATCGCGATTCTGGCTGCCGCGCAGCGCCACCACGTTAAATCCTTCGCCGATCTCCACGCCTTTCACCGCATTGATGCTCATCAGCGCATGGGCGATGTCCGCATCCAGTCGGTCAAATACCGGTTCGCCAAGCCCTGCCGGCACGCCGCTCGCCATCACCGTCACTTTCGCGCCGATGGAGTCACCCTCTTTTTTCAGCGCGCGCATCAGTTCGTCCAGCGCGTCAAGTTTGTCCGCATCGGGACAAAAGAACGGATTAAGCTCAACCTGACGCCAGTCTTTAATCTCCAGCGGAATGTCGCCCATCTGGGTCAGGCAGCCGCGGATTTCGATGCCGAACTTTTCCGCCAGGTATTTCTTGGCGATCGCCCCTGCCGCTACGCGCATCGCGGTTTCACGCGCGGAAGAACGTCCACCGCCACGGTAATCGCGCAGGCCGTATTTCTGCTCATAGGTGTAATCCGCGTGCCCCGGACGAAAGACATCTTTAATCGCGCTGTAGTCCTGCGAGCGCTGATCGGTGTTTTCAATCAGCAGGCCAATGCTGGTGCCGGTCGTCACGCCATCAAACACGCCGGAGAGAATTTTTACCTGGTCCGGTTCGCGGCGCTGGGTAGTATAGCGCGAGGTGCCGGGGCGGCGTCTGTCGAGATCGTGCTGCAGATCGGCCTCCGTCAACGGGATGCCGGGCGGCACGCCATCGACGATACACCCAAGCGCCAGCCCGTGTGATTCGCCGAAAGTGGTTACGCGAAAGAGTTGTCCAATTGTGTTTCCTGCCATCACGGCTCCGTTATCGTTGTTGTCGTTTGCGTGTTTTAATCTTTATAAATATTGAAATGTTCACGGGCCGCGAGCAACTGCGCTTTGGTCAACATAAAGACGCCATCGCCGCCGTTGTCAAACTCCAGCCAGGTGAACGGCACATCCGGATACTGCTCCATCAGATGTACCATGCTGTTTCCGACTTCACAAATCAGAACACCATCATCGGACAGATAATCCGGCGCATTCCCCAGGATACGGCGGGTCAATTTGAGGCCGTCAGTGCCGGACGCCAGCCCCAGCTCAGGTTCGTGGCGATATTCGTTCGGCAGATCGGACATATCCTCCGCATCGACATAAGGCGGGTTAGTGACAATCAGATCGTACTGAACTTTCGGCAGATCGCGGAACAGATCGGAACGGATTGGCGTCACGTGATGGATAAGACCGTGTTCTTCAATGTTATGCTCGGCGACAGCCAGCGCATCCGGCGAAATATCGACCGCATCAACCTCTGCGTCCGGGAAAGCATAAGCACAGGCGATGGCGATGCAGCCGCTACCGGTACACATATCCAGAATATATTTCGGCTGTTGGCTAATAAGGCCGGCGAAGTGGTTATTAATCAGCTCGCCAATCGGCGAACGCGGCACCAGCACGCGCTCATCGACATAAAATTCGTGGCCGCAGAACCAGGCTTTATTGGTCAGGTAGGCGACCGGGATACGCTCGTTAATGCGACGAATCACTCGCTCGACAATGCGGTGTTTTTCGCTGGACGTCAGCCGCGCGGTCCGCATATCTTCCGGAATATCCAGCGGCAGATAAAGAGACGGCAACACCAGTTGTACCGCTTCATCCCACGGGTTATCGGTACCGTGTCCATACCAGATATTCGCCGCGCTAAAGCGGCTTACCGCCCAGCGCAACATGTCCTGAATGGTATGCAGTTCACTTACTGCTTCATCGACGAAAATTTTATCCACGTATTCCTCCAGGGCATGCTCGCATTAAATTCGGCGGCTAGTTTGCCACGAAGACAGGGATAAATCAGCATTGACGCGGCGGGAGAATACGAAAAATCCGTTTTGACCGTTCGGATATCCTCCGGGTCGGGTAAACTAAGGCAAAAGATCAGACGAGACCCACGAATGAAAAAGAAAACATCGCTCAGCGAGGAGGACCAGGCGCTGTTCCGTCAGCTGATGGTCGGCACCCGAAAGATTAAACAGGATACTATCGTCCATCGGCCACTGCGCAAGAAAATCACGGAAGTCCCTACCCGAAGGTTAATTCAGGAACAGGCGGACGCCAGCCACTATTTTTCTGATGAGTTCCAGCCGCTGCTCAATACGGAAGGGCCGGTAAAGTATGTCCGTGAAGATGTCAGCCATTTCGAGCTAAAAAAAATGCGCCGTGGCGACTATTCGCCGGAACTGTTTCTGGATTTACACGGCTTAACGCAGCTTCAGGCCAAGCAGGAACTGGGGGCGCTAATTGCTGCCTGCCGTCGGGAACATATTTTTTGCGCCTGCGTCATGCATGGACACGGTAAACATATTCTGAAACAGCAAACGCCGTTATGGCTGGCGCAGCATCCGCATGTGATGGCCTTTCACCAAGCGCCAAAAGAGTACGGCGGCGACGCCGCGCTGCTGGTGTTGATTGAAGTGGAAGAGTGGCAACCGCCCGAATTACCCTGATGCGGAATTGCCGGATGGCGGCGCAAGCGCCTTATCCAGCCTACGAACAGCCAACGCTGTCGTAGGCCTGATAAGCGAAGCGCCATCAGGCAGCAAAGATTAAATCGCTTTCGCCATTTTCAGATTGCAGGGACTCATTTGCCAGTTGAATGTCCCCTTGCCGCTTACATCAAGCGTAACGTTGGCAATTGCGGACGTCGTGAACATCGGCGGCGTTTCGCCCGGACAAAGCTCAGATACCAGGTATCCGACCAGAGGTAAGTGAGAGATCACCAGCACCGATCCGATCTCTTCATTGGCCAGCGCCTGGAGGTAGGCGCTGACCAGACCGACATCGCCACAGGGCGTTAGCTCCGGCAGGACATCCACCTGAGCCGGCAGATTCATACAATCGCCGACCACATCTAACGTCTGTTCGGCCCGAAGAAACGGACTCACCAGAACACGTTCGATATCCACTTTTTGACCTTTCAGCCAGTTCGCCATCAGGCGAGACTCGTCACACCCACAGGGGGTCAAGGGACGAACCGAATCACTGGCGGCATCGAGGGCTGCGTCGCCGTGACGCATGATAAAAACTTGCATATTGCACCGCTTTTGTTAACCAGTTTCACCAACACGCTTACCACATGCCCCTATTGGCTGCGGCAAAAATGCGGTGGCCGGCATTGTGCCTTATCCATTCACCGAATGAAACGCTGTTTTTTACCTCAATGGCGTAAGTATAGTCAATCCTTGATTATTATTTCGCCATTAAGGAGGCATTCAGTGCGGATTCATATTCTCTTTGACCTCAATTTCCCTGGTCAGTTTCCCCATTCGTCCAGAAATGCTCCCTGCGCTCCGCCATGCGCACTAATTGTTCACAAGGCGCGTAACGAGGACCGTAAAGTGCGGCCAGGCGCTGTAATGTCGCCACCATTTCACCCGGCCCGAGAGCATCCATATAGCGGAACGGGCCACCGAGGAACGGCGGAAAACCGATACCAAACACGGCGCCGATATCGCCATCGCGCGCGCTGCGAATCACTTTTTCGTCGAAACAGCGCGCCGCTTCGTTAAGCATTAACATGACACAGCGCTCTGCCACCTGCTGCGCAGATAGTCGACTCTGCCCTTGCACGCCAATAAGCTTATAAATAGCAGGGTCAACCTGTTTTTTGCTTTTACGCCCTTTTTCGCCATAAAGATAGAAACCGCGGCCATTTTTTCTACCTTTGCGATCGTCATTCAAAATTGAAGCGACAACATTTGCAGGCGCGCTAAAACGTTCTCCATACGCCGCCTCAAGCACAGGAATAATTTTAGTGCCCGTGTCGATTCCTACCTCATCCAAAAGTTGGATTGGCCCCACCGGAAAACCAAATTTTACCAGGGCGGCGTCAATATGTTCGACACGTTCGCCTTCAGTCAGCATCCGAATCGCCTCATTGATATATGGCGCAAGAATTCGGTTAACATAAAACCCGGCTTTATCGCTGACGACTATCGGGGTTTTACCCTGTTTTTTCGCCAGCTTAACGGTCGTGGCGATGGTCTGCGCGGAAGTAGACGCGTGAGGAATGACCTCAACCAGCGGCATTTTCTCGACCGGGCTAAAAAAGTGCAATCCAATCACCTGTTCCGGTCTGGCCGCATTCGCCGCAATATCGCCAATCGGCAGGGAAGAAGTATTGGAGGCAAAAATGGTGTGAGCAGCGCAATTTTGTTCCACTTCCGCCACCATCTGTTGTTTTAACGGCAGATCTTCAAACACCGCTTCAATGACCAGATCACGATGACTGAAACCACGATAATCTGTCGAACCTGATATCAACGCCAATTGTTTATCGCGTTCGCTGGCTTTGATATGGCGGCGGCGTACTTTTGTTTCAAGCAGATCCCAGCTGTACTTCAGAGCATGATTGATCCCCTGAGTATTTATATCCTTAATTCGTACTGGCAATCCGCCTTTACAGGCCGTAACCCAGGCGATACCGCCACCCATTAACCCGCCGCCTAAGATGCCCA
This sequence comes from Salmonella sp. 2018103, assembly GCF_026247685.1. Taxonomy (NCBI): domain Bacteria; kingdom Pseudomonadati; phylum Pseudomonadota; class Gammaproteobacteria; order Enterobacterales; family Enterobacteriaceae; genus Salmonella; species Salmonella sp. 2018103. The sequence goes on along the minus strand of NZ_CP111029.1, from coordinate 1,457,888 downwards.
CGCTGTTCAGCGGGCCGGGCGGCGCATCGCTACCGGGATCTTTTTTCACCTCGGTACTGGCAAAGAAAATAGCGCGCAGCGCCTGCGATTGAGGCGTCATCGCCAGCTCGCCGAAAGCGCGCGCTTCCGCGTCATAGCCGCTACTGCTGCCCTGCGCCAGTCCGGTTTCAATCACATCAATGATCCGCTCCGTCGCCGGATAATTACCCTGCGTTTTTTGCGCTGTCTTTTTACGCACCAGGCGAAATAACAGCGCGCGCCCCAGCGGCCCCGCCAGGATACGTTCCCGGACCGGTAATGTCCGCTGCGCCAGGCGTTCTTTTTTAGCCAGCTCGACAGCCGCTTCCAGTAAAATAGTTTGCGGCACCACATCATCAACCAGCCCGGCTTTAAGCGCCTGTCTGGCGCGAAGCTGTTTACCTGTCAGGATCATATCCAGCGCGGTACTGACCCCCACCAGCCGTGGAAGTCGCTGCGTTCCGCCCGATCCCGGTAAAAGCCCTAACTGTACCTCCGGCAGTCCGAGAACGGTTTTAACGTCGTCGGTACAGATGCGCCGATGGCAGGCCAGCGCCATTTCAAGGCCGCCCCCCAGACAGGCGCCATGAATGGCGGCGATAACCGGAACAGGCAACGCCTGGATCTCCGCCATCAGTTGTTGCCCCTGACGCGCCAGCGTTTCCGCTTCCTGCGCATTTTGGCAGTGACCTATCATGTTGATATCAGCGCCAGCAATAAAGTTATCTGCTTTGGCTGAGATAAAAACAACGCCCTGCAACGCTTTATTTTCCCGGATCTGCTTCAGGATGGCGCGTACCTGCGCGGCAAACTCCGCTTTCAGGGTGTTCACCTTTTCTCCAGGGACATCAATAGCGACAACCGCGACATTATCCAGACGCACGTTAAGTATAAAAGCTGATGTGGTAGTCATTATTCCGCCTCCAGAACCATCGCCGCGCCAAGACCGCCAGCCGCGCAGGCCGTGACCAAGCCAAAACCTCCGCCCCGACGCCGTAATTCATGCAACGTTTGGGTTATCATCCGCGCGCCCGTTGCGGCAAAAGGATGCCCGTAGGCGATTGAGCCGCCAAGCACGTTGAATTTAGCGTCATCCACCTCCCCTGTCGCCTGCGCACGACCAAGCACCTCACGGGCAAATCGTTCGCTGCCCAGCAGTTGTAAGTTCGCCAGAGTCTGAGCGGCAAACGCTTCATGCATGTCGAAAAGCGTCAGATCGGCCATCGTCAACCCGGCCCGCTCCAGCGCCAGCGGCGTTGACCAGGCCGGCCCCAATAGCATGTCCTGCCAGACATCAATAGCGGTAAAGGCGTAGCTGCGCAGATAACCAAGCGGGTGCAGCCCCAGCTCTTTAGCGCGGGATTCGGTCATCAGAATAACGGCGGCAGCGCCGTCGGTCAGCGGTGTACTATTGGCGGCGGTCACGGAGCCATGTTTTCTGTCAAAAGCCGGACGCAGTTTAGCGTAGTCCGCCAGCGTGGAGGTGCCGCGAATGTTGTTGTCTTCTGCAAAGGGGTTTTTATACGGCGGCACATAGGTCGTCATCACTTCTTCCGCCAGTTTGCCCTCCGCCCATGCCTGCGCGGCGCGCTGATGTGAACGATGCGCCAGCGCGTCCTGCTGTTCACGCGTAATACCATACGTTTTCGCCATCTGTTCGGCGGTATCGCCCATGCGCAGACCGGTGGAATACTCAGCGACGGCGGGAGGAACGGGCAGCAGGTCGCGTAAGCGCAGACGAGAAAAAAGCGTCAGCCGTTGGCGGGTCGTCCGGGCTTTATTGACATCAACCAGTACCCGCGCCAGGGCTTTACTCACGCCTATTGGGAGTACCGACGACGAATCTGCGCCGCCAGCGATACCCGCGCGTATCGTGCCGGCCATCAGGCTTTCCGCCACATTCGCTACCGCCTGAAAACTGGTGGCGCAGGCGCGGCTTACGCTATAGGCATCGGTATGAACATTCATCCCCGTACCCAGCACAATTTCGCGCGCAATGTTGGGCGCTTCCGGCATTTGTACTACCTGACCAAAAACCAGTTGCTCAATGGCATCGGCTGGAATTTCACTGCGCGCCAGCAGCTCGCCTACCACCATCTTGCCGAGATCAACAGCGGGAATACCATGAAATGCAGTGGCCTGACGAGCGAAGGGGGTTCGTAACCCACTGACAATAGCAATGCGATCGCCCTGGCGGGTGACCAACGGTAAAGCCTGACGCATAGTACTCCCCTGTAAAAAAATAAATTAGTGGTCTGACCTGATCACAGTCTTAACCAATTTTTTACATTTAGCCAAGCAGAGAGAAAAGAAAGTGGGAGCTAAGGCACAGTGAAGGGAAGCGACAAAATAAAGAAAACGCCTCCGCCAGATGATGACGGAGGCGTCGTGAATGAACGGATTAACGCAGGCCGAGCTGGAAGATCAGCGTTTCTGCTTCGCAGGCGAAAACAAAATCAATATCCAGACGAACGCCTTCGGATTCCTCGGTAAAGGTTGGCGTAATTTGGCAAGGTTCAGACTCCACGCTACGCGCTTTTTCGGTTAACGCCGCCAGCGTCTCTTCAGCCTCTGCGCGGGTAGCGAATACGCGGCTGTATGACGCGGTGCAATCGGAGTTGTCCATGATGGTTCCAACGTCCATACAGCAGCAAACCGGGGTTTCATCAGCACTGCATTTACTCATTTGTAGATTTCCTCTGTATTTGCACCCAGGGTGCCAGATAAACGATGGGGATATTTTACGCTCCCGGCATTCGCCTCTCCAGTCGTTAATGGTGAGAAACGTGTTAAGTGACCGAAATCACACTTAAAAATGATCTAAAACAAAAATCGCGCGATCGGGTGACCGTTAAGCCCGCCGATTTTGCCAGCCAGATCTCGTTTCTAAGATCACAATTGAAAAAACTTATAAACATACTTGCAACATTCCAGCTGGTCAGACCTATACTCTCGCCACTGGTCTGATTTCTAAGTCGTACCGCAGACCCTACACTTCGCGCTCCTGTTACAGCATGTAACATAGTTTGTATAAAAATAATCAATGAGGTTATGGTCATGAGCCAGAAAACCCTGTTTACAAAGTCTGCTCTCGCAGTCGCAGTGGCAATCATCTCCACCCAAGCCTGGTCTGCAGGCTTTCAGTTAAACGAATTTTCTTCCTCTGGCCTTGGCCGGGCCTATTCGGGTGAAGGCGCAATCGCAGATGATGCGGGTAACGTTAGCCGCAACCCGGCGTTAATTACCATGTTTGACCGCCCGACGTTTTCAGCGGGCGCGGTTTATATAGATCCTGATGTTAATATTAGCGGGACATCGCCATCTCGTCGGACGTTAGATGCGGATAACATCGCACCGACGGCCTGGGTGCCGAACGTCCATTTTGTCGCCCCGATTAACGATCAGTTTGGCTGGGGGGCTTCTATTACCTCTAACTATGGTCTGGCGACAGAGTTTAACGACACATACGCCGGCGGCTCGGTTGGCGGTACGACCGATCTTGAAACCATGAACCTGAATTTAAGCGGCGCTTATCGCTTAAATGAGGCCTGGAGCTTCGGCCTTGGCTTTGATGCGGTATACGCGCGCGCGAAAATCGAACGTTTTGCGGGCGATTTAGGCCAGTTGGTCGCGGCACAGAATCCGGCGCTGGCGCCGGTCGCGGGTCGGATTCCCAGCGACACCAAGATTGCCCACCTGAACGGTAATCAGTGGGGCTTTGGCTGGAATGCCGGTATCCTTTATGAACTGGATAAAAATAACCGCTACGCGCTGACCTACCGCTCGGAAGTCAAAATTGACTTTAAAGGCAACTACAGTAGCGATCTTCCCATCGCTATAAACCAATTTAACCTGCCTATCCCAACGGCAACCGGCGGCGCGACGCAGTCAGGCTACCTGACGCTGAATCTGCCGGAAATGTGGGAAGTGTCCGGTTATAACCGTGTGGCGCCACAGTGGGCCATCCACTATAGCCTGGCCTATACCAGCTGGAGTCAGTTCCAGGAATTGAAGGCAAAATCGACCGCCGGCGATACGCTCTTTGAGAAGCATGAAGGCTTTAAAGACGCTTACCGCATTGCGTTGGGTACCACCTATTACTACGATGACAACTGGACGTTCCGTACCGGTATCGCCTTCGATGACAGCCCGGTACCAGCGCAAAACCGTTCTATCTCTATTCCGGACCAGGACCGTTTCTGGCTGAGCGCCGGTACGACTTACGCCTTTAATAAAGATGCGTCTGTCGACGTTGGCGTCTCTTATATGCATGGTCAGAGCGTGAAAATTAATGAAGGGCCTTATCAGTTTGAATCTGAAGGGAAAGCCTGGCTGTTCGGTACTAACTTTAACTACGCGTTCTAATCTCTTTCTGAAACGGATCAAAAAGGTGAGCATTGCGCTCACCTTTTTATTTACTGCCGTTTATTCCGAGTCGATCTCTTTGAGTTCGTCCTGAATCGCCTGCGCGTTCGGGTTTTCCTGCGGCTTGAGTTTTCCGCCATTGGCGATAAAGTCATGACGCTGGAAGTACGCCTCGCGCACCATAATATAAGGATCGGAAGACTGGCGCAGCAAACCATCGGAGTCCAGCAACTGCGCGCGGGTTTCTATCCCTTCGATAGTCCATTTTCCTATGGACATTGGCCAGGTCAACCACGAGAGCACCGGATACAAGGTATCCGCCATATCCCCGCCATCTTCACGCAGCGTGAAGCTGCCGTAGAACGGAAGTTGCACATAAGGCCCATACCCCACGCCATAATGGCCCAGCGTACTGCCAAAGCGATGCGGTTCAACGCGCTGCAGCTTAGGATTCGCCATTCCCGCGACGTCAATAAAGCCGCCCATCCCTAATAAGGTATTCAGGAAGAAACGGGTGAAATGCACCATACCCTGATAAGGATCGCCCTGCAGGAAATAGTTCACCATGATCGCCGGTTCTTCGAGGTTGCCGGTGAAATTACTTAAACCGTTACGCGCAGGCTGTGGAACATAATCACGCCAGGCGACCGCGACCGGCCGAACAACATACGGGTCCAGCACATTAAAGTTGAAGTTGTACATGGTGCGGTTAAACCCTTCAAATGGGTCTGAACGCCCCTGCTGTTCTGTACCGGAACTCGCACACCCGACCAGCAGTGTGGTTCCCAGCGCCAGCGCCGACAGGCGAAGCTTCATAGATGTCTCCCTGTGAATTATGGCTATCGCTGATTGCCATCCATGACGGAACGCTACCGTATCCGCCTGTTTAGGTGTGAGCGATTTTAACAGCACGTCAAACGATGTCTATATGCGCGATCTCATTGCTTTGAGCATAGCCTGGTAACGCAACAACGTGACGGCCCTATTCTAACGAAACAGATAAAAACGAGCGTGATCATTTTTATTTTTTCGGAGAATGCCCCGGCCTGGGTAAATGAAAAACCGCTACGCTTTATTAATATGTGTTAATCAGCAGAGATCATCATGGATAGCCTTAACGACGATAAAATTAACCGGCACAGCAGTGACCTGGAAGTTGAAAGCGAAGAAAAACAAAGCGGTAAAGAGATTGAAGTGGATGAAGATCGTCTTCCTTCCCGCGCCATGGCGATTCATGAACATATTCGCCAGGATGGTGAAAAAGAAATGGAACGCGATGCGATGGCTTTGCTCTGGTCAGCCATTGCCGCAGGACTTTCTATGGGGGCATCACTCCTGGCGAAAGGGATTTTCCACGTGCAGCTTGAAGGCGTTCCCGGCGGCTTTTTACTGGAAAATCTCGGCTATACCTTTGGTTTTATCATTGTCATCATGGCCCGCCAGCAATTATTTACTGAAAATACCGTTACCGCCGTATTGCCGGTAATGCAAAATCCCACTCTGAGTAACGTTGGCCTGCTGATGCGCTTATGGGGCGTAGTCTTATTGGGCAACCTTATTGGCACCGGGGTTGCGGCGTGGGCATTTGAATATATGCCTATATTTGATGAAGAGACCCGCGACGCCTTTGTCAAAATTGGTATGGAGGTCATGAAAAATAGCCCAACGGAGATGTTTGCCAACGCGATTATCTCTGGCTGGATCATCGCCACAATGGTATGGATGTTTCCTGCTGCAGGCGGGGCAAAGATTGTGGTCATTATTTTGATGACCTGGCTTATCGCGCTGGGCGATACCACCCATATTGTCGTCGGTTCCGTTGAAATTTTGTATTTGGTTTTCAACGGCACGCTGCCCTGGAGCGACTTTCTCTGGCCCTTCGCCCTTCCCACACTTGCCGGAAATATCTGCGGCGGCACCTTTATTTTCGCATTGATGAGCCACGCGCAGATCCGCAACGATATGAGCAATAAGCGTAAGGAAGAAGCGAGGCTACGCGGCGAGCGCCTGGAACGGGAGCGGAAAAAAGCGGAAAAACAGCGCTGAGTGGCGACGGTTTAACCAGTCAGGCGGCGCTACACTTACTCCGGCGAATAAAAAACGCTATACTGGCGCCGCGTTGTCCCCTTAGTTAAATGGATATAACGAGCCCCTCCTAAGGGCTAGTTGCAGGTTCGATTCCTGCAGGGGACACCATTGATACCCAGGACATTCTCTTCTTGCTGCATAACCTTTCGAGCGGTTCCCCTTTCATGTTGCTTTTATTGCCCCTATGCAATATCACCGGACATGCCATACGTTCAGCAAAAAGTCGTCATCGGCCGGTTATGACCGATGACATCCTGATGTGGTCTAGAAGCGGTACTGCAACCCCGCGGTAACCGTATAGTTATTATTAGCTATACCTGCGGCATCGCCACCAAAATAAGCCGTATCACCGCTGGTTTTATCTATGATTTGCGTACCGCCCTTACCTTCTTCATATTTACTGTAAGCAAACTCAGCAAAGATTTTTGCATTACTGGTAATATAATATCCGGCGTCAATAGAAGCGCCATAATATCGTGAATTTTCCGTTTTTTCACGGAAGGTAAGTTTGCGCATGTAGTGTTCGTCATTATCATGCGCATTTACCCAGTCGCTGTATTTAAACAGTACATTACACTCAAAGTCATTAATACGATAATCACCCGCCAGCCCGATATAGGGCATTTCGAAACGCTGGCTATAACCTATGCCGCGCACGCCATGAGGAAAATTACCAATATATCGACCATTATCATAAATATAAGACCCGCCTCTTGCCGTCCAGCTAAAACGGGTTTCCTGATAGCCCGCTGTTACGCCCGCCTTGTAGTTATCGCCCTGCAATAACCAACCTTTCACGTTCAAATCGTATTCATTAGCATAGTTGACGCTGGTGTCCGGATGAATTGAACGATCGGTCCAGCCTGGCTGCTCACTGCTCATCCAGTCATGGTCAACCATATGACCCGATCCCGACGCCAAAGACGTCCAGCCGCGGGCGTCCAGCGTCATGAACGAATAGGGTTCCCATGATAAATCCCCCTGCAACGTGGCGACATTTTTTATTTTCCAGTCCAGTTGACTCAGCTTCCGCCCGGTGTCGGTATCATAAACCAGCTCCCTGGATTTACCATTTAACACTCCCACGGAAAGGGATGTCGTGACGCTCTCAGGAGAGACGTCCGGAATAAATAAGGTAGACTCCGCATAAGCCGACTCAGAAAATACGGCGATCATCATTACTGCAATAGCATGTTTTTTCATTTCTCTTGTCCTCATATTCAGATGTAATCTGGAGAGGTAATGAAGTTTTCATCTTGTCAAATCGTCGGACAAGAGTACATTTATTACGCCAGAGAAATTGACGCATTTTTACTTTATATTGAAGTTAAGAAATAGAATTCGATGCTCAGGAGAATAATAAGCAAGCTATAATCATGATGGAATGATTTACCATTACGGTGATGCGGCGTTATCTGGCTAACGACATCGTTGCTGATGTTGTCAGCCAGATTGAAAGTAACTGTAATATCAGAATTTATAATGCTCTTTACTTAAACCATATTTTTTCATGCGCAGATAAAGTTTTTTACGGGGAATTTGCAGGTACTCCGCCACTTCATTAATTCGTCCCTGATGAATATTTAATGCTTCGGTAATAATTTGTCGCTCATACTCTTCAACGCGCCGGTCAAGCGGGGTCGGCTCCTGAAGAAGCAACTGCGGGTTGACCGTTTCCGCCAGCGGCAGCACGCCAACAGCAAAAAGCTCTGCCGCATTAGCCAGTTCGCGCACATTGCTTGGCCAGGCGCGTCGCATTATTCCTTTCAGTAATTCCCCCGCTATTTCCGGCACTGGATGATTGAGTCGCAGGCAGGCTTTTCGAAGATAATGGCGAAATAACGGCTCGATATCATCCGGTCGCTGAGAAAGAGACTGGCAGGCGATTTGGGTCATGGCGAAACAGTAGTAAAGCTCGGCCGCAATCTGGTTAGCTGCCGCCTGCTCCACCAGCGAAGCGCTGCCAACGCCCACCAAACGAAAAGGCCGATGCTCCAGGCTTTGTAAACGCGCCAGATGGTGCTGCTGTTCGCGTGTCAGATATTCGGGATGACTCAACACCAGCGTGCCTCCTTGTGCCTGGTCGATGAATGTCTCCAACTGCCCGGCATTCTCCGGCGTGAGTTCATAGCGTACAAACGGCCCTTTCGCGTTACGCCCCAGTTGATGGAGATAACGGGCGCCAGTCATACGTCCTGTGCCATGTTCACCGTAAAACCATACGGCAATGTCCGTTTCCGCCAGTTGTTGTAACCGTTGTCGAAACTGATTCATCCACTCGCTGCGCCCAATCAGTTCAACCTGTAACGTCTGCTGGCAATATTGCCGCCGTGCAATGACCGACCGGCGCTGGCGTAGCGCGTCTTCAATTAATATCAACAGCTTGCCCGGATCGACGGGTTTTTGCAGAAAATCCCAGGCGCCCTTTTTCACCGCATCAACCGCCATCGGTACATCGCCATGTCCGGTAATCAATAAGATTGGCAGTTGATCGTCATCCTGATGAAACAGCGTCATAAGATCGATACCGGAACACCCCGGCATACATACATCGCTCAAAACGATCCCCTCCCAATCCGCTTTTACCCACTCTTTGGCCTCGAAAGGATGGGTAAAGCCACGCACGCGGTAGCCTGCCTGCTCAAGCATTTGGGTATAGGCGTCAAGTACATCAACGTCATCATCAATCAGCAAAATAGAACATTCATCATTCAACATCATCGACATCCGTTACCGAGAATTGCAGCACCACGCAAGCGTTACGCGTCAGCGTCGACGCCAGACGCAGGTCGCCCTTCATTTGCGCCATCAGCGACACGCTAATCGACAGCCCAATACCCAACCCGACAGCTTTACTGGTGGTAAACGGCTTGAGTAAAGAGGGCAACAGCGCCACAGGCCAGCCAGGGCCGTTATCTGCAATATAAACCTCCAGCGCCTCTCCCTGCGTCTGCCACGTCACCGCGATCGCCGCATCATGCGAACAGGCGTCAAGCGCATTCGCCAGCACATTCACCAGAACCTGCTGAATACGCACTTCATCGCCGCTAACCCATACGGTGTCGGTTGGCAGTGAAAGCGCTCCCTGCCGGGATTGGTGGCGCATGGCTAATAACTCCCATGCCGCCACGAAGGTTTGGCGCAGATCAACGGGATACAATGGCGTTTCCAGCTCCGCCCGGCGGGTAAACTGCCGCAGCGAACGGATAATGGCGTCAATCCGGTTAATGAGCCCTTCCGCTTTGGTGAGCGTATTTCTCGCTTGTCCGCTCTGACCTTGTTCAATCGCGCGTCCCGCCGTAAATAAATACATTGAAAGCGCATTCAGCGGCTGGTTAATTTCATGCGCCAGCGTGGTCATGGTCTGGCCGACTACCGCCAGTTTCGCCGTCTGAATTAACTCATCCTGCATGGCGCGCAGGTCGGCTTCTATCTCTTTGCGCTCGGCGACCTCTTGTTCAAGCTGCCTGCGTTGCATATTGAGCTGGCCCAGCGTATGACGTAGCAAACGGGCTATCCGTCCTAGCTCATCGCGCCCGTAAACCGGGATAGTCGAGTCGGTTCTCCCCAGCCCTATCTGTACCACAGCCTGATTAAGCGCGGTAAAACGCTTTACCAGCCGGGAACGGATAAAATAGTGGTTGAGTCCCCAGGCCAGCAACAACGCCAGGAGCGTCGCCACTAAAATAAGCCCGCCGCTAACGCGGACAATCTGTTCCAGGCGTTGATTGAACGTCTGCATTTGCTGGTGACTACTACCTAACTGCGCCTCAAGCAGCGTGCGAAAGCGCCCTAGCGTAGCCTCTCTGGCGCGGCTAGCGTCCAGTAAGGCTTTTTGCGCCGCAACATAATCGCGCATGGTATCGGGCATCTTATTTTTTACCATCCCGATTTCCAATAGTTCGTCGATGGTTTGCCGCAGCGTGATCGTACTGGGCCAGTCATCCAGCGCACGAATATTCTCATCCGCCGTTTTTTTTAGGTTTTCCAGGTAGCGAATATGGGTCTCCACCAGCATCCCGTCATTATTGCCGGACTTGAGCTCATTCAATCTGTCGCGCAGGTCGTCAACAATCTGATTTTCAATTCGCGCCAGGGTATATACCTGTTGCTGCTCGTTCTGCACCTCGCGCGAACGTTGCAAGTACTGCGCTGCATCGCCCTGATTCGCCTCAATTTGATCGAGCAGCGTCCCCTGCTGCCAGGTAAAATCCTGTACCAGCGAATTTAGCTCCGTGGTGAAATCATCATGGAGCCAGTCAATACGAGCGGAAAGCTCGCTGACTTTCTCCCGCACCAAAAACATGTTGTAGAGGGCGTTGTCCAGCTCCGCCAGCAAGGTCCGGCTATCCTGTAAAATGACGGCCAGTTGCCGGCGCTCAGCAAGCTGAAGCCCCTGACTCAGACGCTCAATCTTATCCAGATGCTGAATAATCTGCGTACGTAACTGCAAACGTACCGTCGTGTTCGGCGCCAACAAAAATTCATTGAGTTGATCCACGGCCAGATTCAGGTTCCCCTCAATTAAAAAAGCGGAATGGATGCGAGGGAAATATTCATCAAGCGAATAGCGAACCTGCGAACTTTGCTCATGCCAGGAATAAAGGCTGACCATACTGACAATCAGCGTCAGTAATGCGCCCGTTAAAAATGCGCCCCGTAAACTGTTGCTGATACTGAGCTGACGAAGCCGTTGCAATAATCTCCCCTTCATTTCAGCTCTTCCAGTTTGTGAATCGCCAGCCGCTGATTGTTCAGAAACCAGATCTGCCACTCCATCATTTTTTGTTCGGCAAAGCTTTTATTATCAAACTGCGCCAGCCAGGTTTCATCTTCGCTGCTTGCCGCATCCACCGGGACGCTGGTCAATAAGGCTCTGATTTCAGGTAAGGGGCGTTTAAGCCGCGTTTCTGCGCTGTGCAACGCTCGCCATGCATCTTTAAGCTGCGCGAGACGAAAACTGATCGCGGTATCAAACATGCGTTGTACCAGTTGCTGACGCTTCAGGATCAGACGATAGTTCAACGGCGGCTGGGCCATCAAACGCTGTTGTTGCGCGGCGCGAGGATTATCGGCGCTAAGCGGTGCGACGGGATACTTACCGGTATTCGCGTCAGCCAGTATCCTTTGCCCTTTCGGACTTAATAAGTAATGAATAAAAGCACGCGCTTCGTCTGCATGACGGCTGTTTTTCAACACCGCGACGTAAGTGGGCGACACCGCAGAATACGGGAAATAGGTAAAAGCAAGATTAGGATCGTTAAGTAGCAAATTAGCATAGTTATCAATGACCGGCCCGGCAACGCCAAGCCCGCTTTTGATTTTATCCGCTACGCCGAAACTGCGAGAGGAAATCGTGACCAAATTACCCGAGATTGCCAGCAGCGTCGCCCACCCTGCCGTCCAGCCTTTTTGCTGCAACAGCGACTCCACCATCAAATGATTGGTGTCTGAGCGTGACGGACTGCTCATTAATAGAGCGCCCTGGTAACTGGGCAGGCCCATATCCTGCCAGTCGGCAGGCGGCGGAAGATGGCGCGCAGCGAGCGCTGAACGATTGATCAATAGCCCAAATCCGGATACCGCTACCGCCACTGAAGTTGAGCGGATAGAACGCGGCACCAGCTTCTGGCTGGCGGCAGGCGCGCTATCTAATAGCGCCAGCTTTTGGTGCTCCTGAAGGTGTTGCAACAGCATGGGGGATGACGTCAGGATCAGATCGACATTTTCCGCATTCGCCGTATCAAGTAATTGCTCTAAAGAACCGCTGGTGCGGTTGAGCGTACGAATCATGACGGAACCCGGCTCCGTCTGCCAGCGCTGGATAATCCAGGCGGTCGCGCTGGGTGAAAAGGTCGTTGCCATCACCAGCTCGCGGCTGTACGCTTGGCAAGAACCGAACATCGCCGCCAGCCATAGCGTAAAAGCGCCCACTCTGGCGAAACGACCACAGCATGAGAAAAGTCGATTTGTGATCCCGTTCATAAATATCGATATCACATAAAGAAAATATTGAGACAAAACTTACCCTTTTATTTCTGTTGGCATCCAGAACAGCGTTATTTGAATAATAACGGGTCCGTCGCTCGAAAACATCAATAAAGCGTATCAGATTACTGGCAGCAAATTTGTTAATATCCGCACATGCTAACGATAAAACGGCCATGCCAATAATTAAAGTTTCACCACACCCTTCAGGATGGGTCAAAAATAACCTTTAAATTCACCCAATTGAGTCAATTTTGACACATTTCTTCGACTTGAATTTTATTGTCACTCCTTTCACTCTACCGACAAAACCTCCTGATGTTCATCTCACTATAAAATACAGGTGACTCCATGTTAACAATATTAAAAACAGGGCAATCGGCGCATAAAGTCCCACCGGAAAAAGTCCAGGCTACGTATGGTCGATATCGTATACAGGCATTGTTAAGCGTATTTCTGGGATATCTCGCTTACTATATAGTCAGAAACAACTTCACATTATCGACGCCTTATTTAAAAGAGCAATTGGATCTCAGCGCTACGCAAATCGGCCTGCTGAGTAGCTGTATGCTTATTGCTTACGGAATCAGTAAAGGCGTAATGAGCAGTCTGGCGGATAAAGCCAGTCCAAAAGTCTTCATGGCGTGCGGTCTGGTACTCTGCGCGATTGTTAACGTTGGGCTGGGATTCAGTAGCGCATTCTGGATATTTGCCGCTCTGGTGGTCTTCAATGGCCTTTTTCAGGGCATGGGCGTCGGCCCCTCGTTTATTACTATTGCAAACTGGTTCCCTCGTCGGGAGCGCGGACGCGTAGGCGCCTTCTGGAATATCTCGCATAACGTTGGCGGCGGGATCGTCGCGCCTATCGTCGGTGCGGCTTTTGCGATATTGGGCAGCGAACACTGGCAAAGCGCCAGTTATATCGTTCCGGCCTGCGTCGCCGTCATTTTTGCCTTAATTGTTCTGGTATTGGGAAAAGGTTCGCCGCGCGAAGAAGGTCTTCCCTCCCTGGAACAGATGATGCCGGAAGAAAAAGTCGTACTGAAAACGAAGAATACGGCAAAAGCGCCGGAAAATATGAGCGCATGGCAAATCTTCTGTACTTATGTGCTGCGCAATAAAAATGCCTGGTATATTTCGCTGGTCGATGTCTTCGTCTATATGGTGCGGTTTGGCATGATTAGCTGGTTGCCTATCTATCTGTTGACAGTAAAACACTTTTCAAAAGAACAGATGAGCGTCGCGTTTCTCTTTTTCGAGTGGGCGGCGATTCCTTCCACGCTACTGGCAGGCTGGCTGTCAGATAAACTGTTTAAGGGCCGCAGAATGCCGTTAGCCATGATTTGCATGGCGCTGATTTTTGTCTGTCTGATCGGATACTGGAAAAGTGAATCTTTGCTGATGGTAACGATTTTCGCCGCCATTGTAGGTTGTCTGATTTACGTCCCGCAATTCCTCGCGTCCGTACAGACAATGGAGATAGTCCCCAGCTTTGCCGTAGGTTCCGCCGTCGGATTACGTGGGTTCATGAGCTATATTTTCGGCGCCTCGTTGGGCACCAGCCTGTTTGGCGTCATGGTGGATAAACTGGGCTGGTACGGCGGATTTTATCTTCTGATGGGCGGTATCGTATGCTGCATTCTATTCTGTTACCTCTCCCATCGCGGCGCGCTGGAACTGGAACGTCAGCGCCAGAATGCGTTACATAATCAGGACTCGCTGCAGCTTGCGGACGCGCAATAAACGATTAGCCTTCCCGGGGAACAGAAGCGCCGACATCGTATATACCCAAAATAATTCGAGTTGCTTAAAGGCGGCAAGGGAGTGAGTCCCCAGGAGCATAGATAACGATGTGACTGGGGTGAGCGACAAATCTGCCGGGAGCAGATTTGAACGTCGCGTGCGACGGCCCGTCAGGGCGAGGCCCATGGATGGGTCGAGTAATCCGTAGCCAACACATAAGCAACTTGAAGTATGAAGGGTATCTACTGACTAACGCTTACCGTATCCCACCATAAAGCGAATAATTAACCCACATGCCGGTGCGAGAAAAAGCAATAATCCGCTAACGATGTCATCGCCATCCTGCAGCCATACATTGAGTAAATAAATCAGCGCGGCAAGGATAACCATTCCCGTAAAAGAAGAAACCGCAGAAAAAGCCCCCATCACCTGACCGATATAGCCACTCACGGCAAGTATACTTATTGCAAGAAATGTCCATAAATAGATCATCTATAATACCTCCTGTCTATGGCAAGGCTTCCATATAGCCTTACAGTCCCTCTCACTTCTCCTTTAAGATAAACCTTATCAGCACGTCATTTCCATAACATTTATCTCACATTTTATTTTTCTAATCATTTTTCAATAACCTTCGTCTGAAATAAAATTATTACTGTAAAAACAATGCATTAAAAATAATGATTAGCTTATTTTTGCTACGGAAGAAATATTTACGCTTCTTGATAAAGAATTTCTGGGCGCGAGTAAATAACTGGTGGTACATTAGCCTGCCTGGCGTTCATGCCCTCGTGGTTTAGTACTGACTTAGTTTTACACTCCTTACGGGAACCATTGTCGTACATGATGGCCTAACTATACGCAAATCATTCAAGTTACCCTGATGGGCTTACTCAAGTAAGTGCTTCGGATAAGCGAACGCAACTTGAAGGATGATGCGTATTTCAGAGTGTACCGCTGCGGATAATGACTCTTCTGCGATACATTATTTTCGTATCTACAGAAGGTATTTTATGTTTCCTCAAAGCAAATTTTCACGCGCGTTTTTGCACCCGCGCTACTGGCTGACGTGGTTTGGCGTTGGCGTCCTCTGGTTACTGGTGCAGCTTCCCTACCCGGTTTTGCGTTTTCTGGGCACCCGCACCGGTAAACTGGCGCGCCCCTTCCTGAAGCGACGTGAGTCGATCGCCCAGAAAAATATTGAACTCTGTTTTCCGACCCTCTCCCGGGAAGAAAGGGAAAAACTGATCGCCGAGAATTTCCACTCTCTTGGCATGGCGCTGCTTGAAACGGGCATGGCCTGGTTCTGGCCTGATAGCCGGGTTCGCAAATGGTTTGATGTGGACGGGCTGGAGAACCTTACCCGTGCGCAGGCGCAAAATCGCGGCGTAATGGTCGTTGGCGTGCATTTTATGTCGCTGGAATTGGGAGGCCGGGTAATGGGTCTCTGCCAGCCGATGATGGCGACCTATCGTCCGCATAACAATCCGCTCATGGAGTGGGTGCAGACGCGCGGTCGTATGCGCTCAAATAAAGCGATGATCGGCAGAAACAATCTGCGCGGCATTGTGGGCGCGCTAAAAAAAGGGGAAGCCGTTTGGTTTGCTCCCGACCAGGACTACGGCCCTAAAGGTAGCTCCTTTGCGCCATTTTTCGCGGTTGAAAACGTCGCCACCACCAACGGCACCTATGTACTGTCCAGGCTGTCCGGCGCCGCCATGTTGACCGTTACAATGGTAAGGAAATCCGATAACTCGGGTTATCGTCTGTATATTACCCCTGAAATGGAAGGTTACCCGGCAGATGAAAATCAAGCCGCTGCCTATATGAATAAAATTATTGAGAAAGAGATCATGCGCGCCCCGGAGCAATATCTCTGGATTCATCGCCGTTTCAAGACTCGCCCGTTGGGAGAAGCGTCACTCTACATCTGAAAAAGGCCGCAAGGCCTTTTATTTTGTCATTCCGCATTGCCATAATATTCATATCGTAAATTACTCATTCCTGCTTTTAGCGATAAGTCTCCTGTTTACAGGCGATTTTTTACTGTGTCGGCGGCGTCGCTCAATAGCGATTCATCACTGTCAGAAATTAAACTGTCGCCGATTCCCGACACTTGTAAGTTACTAAAAGTAAATAAGAAAATGCCTCTTGTTTCACCTCATTTTTAGGCGTACATTAGCGCCGTCTGGAGCGATAACGCGCAGAATTCTGAGGTGATGCAGGCGGTCGAAACACGAATAATTCTCAATTTCGTATTGTCCGGCATCAACTCTCTATAATCAGGTAAGTGTAAGTTCATTTAGGCGTACGACAGGTACGCGGAGAGATGAAACGTGAAATATTTCTTTATGGGCATTTCATTTATGGTCATCGTTTGGGCCGGTACTTTCGCCCTGATGATTTAAAAGTACAATGCAAAGAAAAACAGGAGCCATGGGGCTCCTGTTTGCTTTTCTACTCCGTGCTCGCTTCAACGGGTTTTGGATGTGACGGCAGCACGCCATCAGCGCGGAACATCGCTTTAATCCCTCTGACGGCCTGGCGAATGCGGTCGCGATTCTCTATTAATGCAAAGCGTACATGGGTGTCGCCATAGTCACCAAAGCCTATCCCTGGAGAAACGCAAACCTTCGCCTCATTCAGCAGCTTCTTGGCAAACTCAAGCGATCCCATCGCCGCATATTGCTCCGGGATTTTCGCCCAGACGTACATTGAGGCTTTCGGCATTTCAACCATCCAGCCCGCCTCATGCAGCCCCTTCACCAGCACATCGCGACGACGTTTATACTGCTCGGCGATATCGCGCACGCACTGCTGATCGCCTTCCAGAGCGGCGATAGCCGCCACCTGAAGCGGGGTAAAGGTGCCATAATCGTGATAACTTTTAATGCGCGCCAGCGCGCTGACCAGGGTTTTATTGCCCACCATAAACCCAATACGCCAGCCCGCCATATTATAGCTTTTCGACAGCGTGAAAAATTCGACCGCCACGTCGCGCGCGCCAGGCACCTGCATAATGGATGGCGCTTTCCAGCCGTCGTACACGATATCGGCATACGCCAGATCGTGCACTACCAGCACATCATAACGTTTAGCCAGAGCGACCACTTTTTCAAAAAATTCCAGTTCGACGCACTGGGCCGTAGGGTTAGACGGAAAACCCAAAATCATCATTTTCGGTTTCGGATAACTTTCGCGAATAGCGCGCTCCAGCTCGTTGAAGAAATCCACCCCCTCTACCAATGGAACCGAACGCACCTGCGCCCCGGCGATAACGGCGCCATAGATATGAATCGGGTAACTGGGGTTCGGCACCAGTACCGTATCACCATGATCCAGCGTCGCCAGCATTAAATGCGCCAGTCCCTCTTTGGAACCGATGGTCACAATCGCTTCGGTTTCCGGATCGATATCGACATCATAACGTTCCTGATACCAGTGAGAAATCGCGCGGCGTAAACGCGGTATGCCGCGAGACGTGGAATAACCGTGCGTATCCGGACGCTGCGCGACGGTGCAAAGTTTTTCGACAATGTGGGGAGGGGTTGCGCCATCAGGATTACCCATACTGAAATCAATAATATCTTCGCCGCGCCGACGCGCAGCCATTTTGAGTTCAGCGGTGATGTTAAAAACATAGGGCGGAAGGCGATCGATACGCGTAAAGCGACGTTCAGGGCGGAAGTCAGCCATAATATCCTCAGATTAACGTTAGCGCCCGGACCGTCCGAGCGACGCTGCCACGATGGTGGCTCCTTTAGAAAATAGCCTGAAAATTTTCTTCCTGTCGAGAGGCTAATGAAAATATTTTTTAGCGACGAAAAAAGAGGAACAAGCGTAAAAATTTACTTTTTAAGCGTGTCAGTTATAGCATCAAACAAACCATATTGTTAACAAATTGATATCTTTGAATTTACCTAACGCGGTACAGCCGACGATAATTTCCTGTCAATAAACCTTATCTCAAATAATCCCCTTTTGATTTTGTGGTTTTTCCTCTTTAATCAAAACCCTTACTAACGATAATGGTATTCAATCATGTCATATTGCGGTATTTTTCAGGGACATTTCCCCGAAAATAAAGATCCTTTCCGGCAAGATGCCGCGATAAAACCGTAAATAAGGCAGCGAACCGGATACGTATAATAAAATAAATCCCTGTTTTCGCCTGACTAACCGCCATGACGTGATGACTCAACGCGCTGGTGTTTGACCTTTCGCTCAGCAAGAGTAAAGTGAAATAATTCAGTCAGTTGAAGTATTCATGCACAGGAACGGCAATGAAAAAAACCGCGTGAGGCACGCGGTTTGAGACTGGCAAGAGAATGATTAATTGCCTGATGACGCTGCGCTTATCAGGCCTACAGATGACACACTTTTGTAGGCCGGATAAGGCGTTTATGCCACCATCTGGCTTATAGAATATGACCTAATGTCTGGCGCAGATGCGCGCCGGAACCTAACAAGCCAGGGTTATCATGGACAATCAGATAGACCGGAATACCGTGTACATAATCTTTAAAGCGGCCTTTATCTTCAAAGCCACCACGGAAGCCGGACGCTTTAAAAAATTCCAGGAAGCGCGGGACAATACCGCCAGCGATATAAACGCCGCCAAATGTCCCCATGGTTAACGCCAGGTCGCCGCCAAATCGCCCCATTATGACGCAAAAGAGCGACAACGCGCGGCGACAATCGATACAGCTATCCGCCAGGGCGCGTTCGGTAATATCTTTCGGGCGCAGATTTTCCGGCAGACGGTTGTCGGACTTAACAATCGCCCGGTAAAGATTCACCAGCCCCGGGCCAGACAGCACGCGCTCGGCGGAAACATGGCCAATTTCGGCGCGCAATATTTCCAGAATCATAGCTTCTTCTTCGCTATTAGGCGCAAAATCGACATGCCCGCCTTCGCCCGGAAGGCTAATCCAACGCTTATCCACATGCACCAGATGCGCCACGCCCAAGCCGGTTCCCGCGCCATACACCGCAATAGGTTTGCCGTCTACCGGTTCGCCGCCGCCGAACTGAATTAAATGCTCTTTTTTCAGCATCGGGATCGCCATCGACACGGCGGTGAAATCGTTGATGATTTCCAGATGGCTAAAGCCGAGATTTTTTTTCATTTCCGCAATAGAAAAAGCCCAGGTATGGTTAGTCATCGCTACCCAGTCACCGGTAATCGGGCAGGCTATGGCGATACAACCATCTTCCACGTTGACGCTATGCTCATCGAGATAAACGCGCACCACGGCCTCAAGACTGGGATAATCCAGGCCGGAATACGTTTTGGCCTGCGAGATTTCTCCACTGGCGATATCACACAGGGCAAGACGCGCATTCGTGCCGCCTACATCTCCTACTAAAGCATACTTTGTCATTCTTCTACTGCTCCGCTAAAGTCAAAATAAGTCTTTGTCACACTGTAAATTCATGGGGGCATAACAACAACGGCCATCAGGCTGACTGCCTATAAATATAGATCTTCATCACAGAATTACTTTCTTGTTTCAGCACCAATTGCAGCAATGCCGTCGGGCAGGCTGTGCAAAATAGGTATACGACCCCGTGTAAGGAAGAGATTATGTTCCACCCGCGTGCCCGAACGATGCTGCTGCTGTCGCTCCCCGCACTGATTATTGGCGTAGCGTCAAGCCTGGTTTTAATCGCCTCGATGAAAGTCGCGTCGGTTTTTCAGCAATTTCTTTGGCAACGACTGCCCGCCAGCATCGGAATCGCTTATGATTCGCCGTTCTGGATAGTGGGTATGCTCACGCTAACTGGGATCGTGGTGGGTTTGATTATCCGTTACAGTCCCGGACACGCTGGCCCCGATCCGGCCATCGAACCGTTAATCAGTATGCCGGTCTCGCCATCTGCGCTGCCCGGGCTGCTTCTCGCCTTAATCATCGGCCTTGCTGGTGGGGTAAGTTTGGGGCCAGAGCATCCGATAATGACAATAAATATCGCGCTGGCGGCGGCTTTCGGTTCCCGCCTGTTTCCGCGTATCACGGCGTTAGACTGGACGATTCTGGCCTCAGCGGGCACCATCGGCGCGCTATTCGGCACGCCCGTCGCCGCAGCGCTGATTTTTTCGCAAACCCTTAGCGGCTCTAACGATATTCCCATGTGGGATCGCCTGTTTGCGCCGTTAATGGCGGCAGCGGCGGGGTCACTCACCACCAGCCTGTTCTTTCATCCGCATTTTTCGTTACCCATCGCCCATTACACGCAGATGCGGCTGGTGGACATTGCCAGCGGAGCGATCGTCGCGGCGATCGCCATTGCCGCCGGGATGGTCGCCGTCTGGTGCCTTCCGCGTCTGCATGAGTTGCTGCACCGCCTGAAAAATCCGGTCCTGATTCTCGGCATTGGCGGTTTTATACTGGGTATTCTGGGCGTCATTGGCGGGCCGCTTACCCTGTTTAAAGGACTGGACGAAATGCAACAAATGGCGTTTAGCCAGACGTTGGGCGCGGGAGATTATTTTACCTTAGCCGTCGTCAAACTCGCCGCGCTGGTCATCGCGGCGGCGAGCGGCTTTCGCGGCGGGCGCATTTTTCCGGCTGTGTTTATCGGCGCGGCGCTGGGGCTCATGCTCCATGCCCATGTTGAGGCCGTACCCGCGGCGATTACCGTCTCCTGCGCGATTCTTGGCTTAGTGCTGGTAGTGACGCGTGACGGCTGGCTCAGTCTGTTTATGGCGGCAGTTGTCGTACCGGATACCAATCTGCTGCCGCTGCTCTGCATTGTGATGCTCCCCGCCTGGCTATTGCTGGCGGGAAAACCGTTGCTGGCCGCCAACCGTCACGAACCCTAATCCGGCGCAGCGGGGGCCATTATCCCCCGTTGCGGGCTTCCAGCGCCCGGGTCACGGTACGCAGTAATTCCGGCAGATCGGCTTTTGGCAACATCACTTCAATAAATGACAGACGTTGTGGGCGCGCCAGCCGTTCGAGGACCTCCGCCAGTTGGATAGCCTGCGTCACCCGCCAGCACTCCGCCTGTTGCGCCGCGTTTAGCGCCGGTGGTATCTGCGTCCAGTTCCAGCTCGCGATGTCGTTATACCGCTGGGCCGCGCCGTGAATGGCGCGCTCTACGGTATAGCCGTCATTGTTGAGCAGCAGGATGACCGGCGCCTGCCCGTCGCGTAACATCGAGCCCATCTCCTGAATCGTGAGCTGCGCCGCGCCATCGCCGATAATCAGAATCACCCGCCGATCGGGGCAGGCGGTTTGCGCGCCAAACGCGGCGGGCAAGGAATAGCCGATAGATCCCCACAGCGGCTGTACCACAACCTCCGCGCCGTCAGGAAGCGACAGCGCGGCAGCGCCAAAAGCGGCGGTCCCCTGGTCGACAAGGATAATATCGCCGGGTTTGAGATACTGCTGTAAAGTTTGCCAGAAACTTTCCTGGGTCAGTTCTCCCTTATCAATCCGCACTGGCTGTCCGGCGGAACGCGTCGGCGGCGGCGCAAAAGCGCATTCAAGGCACAGTTCGCGCAGCGTAGACACCGCCTGCGCCATCGGGAGGTTGAACCAGGTTTCGCCGATGCGCGACGCGTAAGGCTGAATCTCCAGCGTGCGTTCCGCCGGCAATTGTTGGGTAAATCCGGCCGTAAGGGTATCGACAAAACGGGTGCCGACGCAGATAACCCTATCGGCGTCCTCTATGGCCTGACGCACTTCTTTGCTGCTGGCGCCAGCGCTATAGGTGCCAACGAAGTTCGGGTGCTGTTCATCAAAAAGCCCCTTCCCCATCAGTAGTGTCGCATGAGCGATGGGCGTTTCCGCCATCCAGCGCTGCAACAGTGGTCGTAGACCAAAACGCCCGGCAAGAAAGTCGGCCAATAGCGCAATGCGCCGACTGTTCATCAGGCACTGACGGGCGTGGTAACGAAAAGCCGTCTCCACGCCGCTTTGCGTTTCATATGCGGGCAACGTCAGCGCCTGCGTAGGCGGGATGGCCGTTTTTTTCGCCACGTCGGCGGGCAACATGATGTATCCTGGCCTGCGTGCGGCAAGCATTTCACCCAATACACGGTCAATCTCGAAACAGGCGTTCTGTTCATCCAATATTGCGCTGGCAACAGATATCGCCTGACTCATGCGATAAAAATGACGAAAATCGCCGTCACCGAGGGTATGGTGCATCAATTCGCCACGCTGCTGCGCAGCGCTACAGGGCGCGCCGACGATATGCAAGACCGGGACATATTCCGCGTAACTGCCCGCGATACCGTTAATAGCGCTAAGTTCTCCCACGCCAAAGGTGGTGAGTAGCGCTCCAGCGCCCGACATGCGCGCATAACCGTCCGCGGCATAAGCGGCGTTCAGCTCATTGGCGCATCCCACCCAACGCAAGGTCGGGTGGTCAATCACATGGTCAAGAAACTGCAAGTTATAATCGCCCGGTACGCCAAAAAGATGGCCAATGCCGCATCCTGCCAGTCTGTCCAGCAAATAGTCGGCCACGGTATAGGGGTTTTGCATGACAGCTTTCCTTCTGACGTTGACATTATGTTGAGTATTAAGGAATGGCGATGGCTGTCCAGCACGGTGGGAATGAAAGCCTGGAAAACAATGTTTACAGCGGCGAACAGTAAAATCCGGATACCGCCTGGCTAGTGTAACCGTATACACTATTTATTCACGCCACAGGGGGAAAGGTCATGATTTATCAGCCCGATGAAAATCGTTATCACACAATGGAGTATCGTCGCTGCGGGCGCAGCGGCGTCAAACTTCCCGCCATTTCGCTGGGGTTATGGCACAACTTCGGCGATGCGACACGGGTAGAAAATAGCCGGGCGCTGCTGCAACGCGCGTTCGATCTGGGCATTACCCACTTTGATCTCGCCAATAATTATGGGCCGCCGCCGGGCTCCGCAGAATGCAATTTTGGCCGCATTCTGCAGGAAGATTTTTTACCGTGGCGTGATGAATTGATCATCTCCACCAAAGCGGGCTACACCATGTGGGATGGCCCTTATGGCGACTGGGGTTCACGGAAATACCTTATCGCCAGCCTCGATCAAAGCCTGAAACGTATGGGGCTGGAGTATGTCGATATCTTTTATCACCATCGTCCCGATCCCGAAACGCCGCTTAAAGAGACGATGAAAGCGTTAGATCACCTTGTGCGCCAGGGCAAAGCGTTGTACGTGGGGATCTCTAACTATCCTGCCGATCTGGCCAGACAAGCTATCGATATTCTGGAGGATCTCGGCACGCCTTGCCTGATTCATCAGCCTAAATATTCGCTTTTTGAGCGTTGGGTAGAGGACGGGCTGCTGGCGCTGTTGCAGGAAAAAGGCGTCGGTAGTATTGCCTTCTCGCCGCTGGCGGGCGGGCAGCTCACTGACCGTTATCTGAATGGCATTCCGGAAGATTCCCGCGCGGCGAGCGGAAGCCGTTTCCTTAAACCAGAACAGATTACCGCCGACAAACTGGAAAAAGTTCGCCAGTTGAATGAACTGGCTGCGCGACGGGGTCAAAAATTGTCTCAGATGGCGCTCGCCTGGGTGCTGCGTAACGATAACGTTACCTCGGTACTGATTGGCGCCAGCAAACCGTCGCAAATCGAAGACGCCGTGGGAATGCTGGCCAATCGCCGTTTTTCAGCGGCGGAATGTGCAGAAATTGACGCTATTCTGGAGGGCCGGTTTTAGCAAAAAATGCTCTCCTTCATGATTTAAGAGTTAAGGCGATGAAACAAATCTTTACTGCTTTGTAATATTGCATTAACAGGCCGGCGACGGCTCGATCGTGAAGGAGAGAAAGTATGTTCAGGTCACTGATTCTGGCGGCAGCCTTGCTGGCTTTTACACCGCTTGCCGCGAATGCGGGCGAAATCACCCTGTTGCCCTCAATAAAATTACAGATTGGCGATCGCGATGATTACGGTAACTACTGGGACGGTGGTCGCTGGCGCGACCGTGATTACTGGCACAACCATTATGAATGGCGTAAAAATCGCTGGTGGCGCCATGACAACGGCTATCATCGCGGCTGGGATAAGCGTAAAGCGTATGAACGCGGTTATCGGGAAGGCTGGCGCGATCGCGACGATCATCGCGGGCGAGGCCGGGGTCACAAACATCATCACTAAGCCTCCTGCTGAATAACAGCCCGATGACGCCCACGCATCGGGCCTGCTATCTTTCTGTCTTTATGACAATCCCATTACCGTTCCAACCAGCAACCAGATATTCAGGGCGACGACCAGCACGACAATTATCCAGCCAATCTGTTTTACCCGCCGGATGTTCACCAGCTCGCCCATTAGCGTAGCGTTACTGGTGAAAATCAGGAGCGGCACCAGCGCCAGCGCAATACCAAAACTCAGCAGCACCTGGCTCATCACCAGAATTCGGGTAGGGTCCAGCCCCATCAAAATCACAATAAATGAGGGCAGCATGGTAATGGTGCGCCGTACCCACAGCGGAATGTGAAAACGGACAAACCCTTGCATCACCACCTGCCCCGCCAGAGTCCCTACCACGGTGGAGGAAAGCCCTGCCGCTACCAGACTAAGACCAAACACCGTTGCCGCCGCATGGCTTAGTAACGGTTCCAGCGTCAGGTATGCCTGATCGAGGTCGGCGATGCCAGTGTGGCCGCTAAAATGAAACGCCGCCGCGGCGGTCGCCATCATTGCCAGATTGACAAAACCGGCAATCGTCATGGCAATAGCGACATCCCATTTTGTTGCTGAGTACCGTTGTTGCCGCGTTCCGCCGTGCAGATGCTGTGTTAATGACGAGTGCAGATAAATCACGTGCGGCATAATCGTCGCGCCAAGCACGCCGGCGGCTAAGAATACGGCTTCCGGGTTCGGTAGCGCCGGGATAACCATTCCTTTGCCGAGCTGCGCCATATCAGGCTGAGAGAAAAACAGCTCCACAATGTAAGCAGCGGCGACAAAAAGCAGTAAACCGCCGATGACTTTTTCAAGCGGTTTTTGACCGCGGCGTTGTAACATTAAAATCAGAAACGTCGCGATACCGGTCAATACCGCGCCCTGTAATAAAGAGACGCCCAGGATCAGCTTAAAACCTATTGCCGCGCCGATAAATTCAGCTAAATCGGTGGCCATCGCGATGATTTCCGCCTGTACCCAGTAAAACCAGACTACCGGGCGCGGATAATGGTCGCGAATTTGCTCCGCCAGGTTCTTACCCGTGGCGATTCCGAGTTTTGCCGAGAGGATTTGAATCAGCATCGCCATCAGGTTCGCCCAGACCACCACCCAGAGTAGCTGGTAGCCAAAGCTGGCGCCGGCCTGAATATTGGTCGCGAAGTTACCAGGATCGATATAACCAATCGCGGCAATGAACGCAGGTCCCATTAATGCGAGCCGTAGCTTGCGCGCCGCCCGTCCGCTGCTATTCTCTACGCGATTGTCAGTCATCTTTTGCCTCAAAAACATAGCCTTTGCTATGTTTTATGCTATGTTTATTGATAATGATTATCAAGTGCATTTCAATGGGTACGGGTGATTACTTTGATAGTGTGAAACGATAGACCGATACGATGGCGACCTGTATCAGAACAGTTTGGCTTAACATTACAAGATTAGCACACTGATATAACTTTTCATTTTCATATTCAGTACAGTAAAAGTGTATTACAGATCACTAATTTTGAATCTCGTCACAGGTCCTTATTATAGTGTGTGTTGGATCTCGTTTTCTTTACGGCTGTTGCATAGAATGTGCACGAAAATTAAACCTGCCTCATATTTGGAGCAAATATGGACCGCGTCCTTCATTTTGTCCTGGCGCTTGCCGTTGTTGCGGTACTCGCACTGCTGGTTAGCAGCGACCGTAAAAAAATTCGCATTCGTTACGTCATTCAGTTACTTGTTATCGAAGTATTACTGGCCTGGTTCTTCCTGAATTCGGATGTTGGCCTTGGCTTCGTAAAAGGTTTCTCCGAGATGTTTGAAAAACTGCTCGGATTTGCCAACGAAGGGACAAACTTCGTCTTCGGCAGTATGAACGATCAAGGTTTGGCGTTCTTCTTCCTGAAAGTATTGTGCCCGATCGTCTTTATTTCCGCGTTGATCGGTATTCTTCAGCATATCCGTGTTCTGCCAGTGGTCATCCGCGCTATTGGTTTCCTGCTGTCCAAAGTAAACGGTATGGGCAAACTGGAATCTTTTAACGCCGTCAGCTCGCTGATCCTCGGCCAGTCTGAGAACTTTATCGCTTATAAAGATATCCTCGGCAAAATGTCCCGTAACCGCATGTACACCATGGCTGCAACGGCGATGTCGACCGTTTCCATGTCTATTGTGGGCGCGTATATGACCATGCTGGACCCTAAATATGTGGTCGCAGCGCTGGTTCTGAACATGTTCAGCACCTTTATCGTACTGTCGCTGATCAACCCCTATACCGTTGATGCCAGCGAAGAAAATATTCAGATGTCGAACCTGCATGAAGGCCAAAGTTTCTTCGAAATGCTGGGCGAGTACATTCTGGCAGGTTTTAAAGTGGCGATTATCGTCGCGGCGATGCTGATCGGCTTCATCGCGCTGATCGCGGCGCTGAACGCGCTGTTCGCAACGGTTACCGGTTGGTTCGGTTACAGCATCTCCTTCCAGGGCATTCTGGGTTACATCTTCTACCCGGTCGCATGGGTAATGGGCGTACCGTCCAGTGAAGCGCTGCAGGTAGGAAGTATCATGGCGACCAAACTGGTTTCCAACGAATTCGTGGCGATGATGGATCTGCAGAAAATCGCCTCTACCCTCTCTCCACGCGCTGAAGGCATTATCTCCGTCTTCCTGGTGTCCTTCGCGAACTTCTCTTCCATCGGTATTATTGCGGGCGCGATTAAAGGCCTGAACGAAGAGCAAGGCAACGTGGTTTCCCGTTTTGGTCTGAAGCTGGTGTACGGTTCTACGCTGGTGAGCGTACTGTCCGCCTCTATCGCGGCGCTGGTACTGTAAGTCTGCGTTTAATGTAGAAACCGGGGAGCTATCCCCGGTTTTTTTATGCCGCTTATTTACCTAACGGGCGCGGGCGGCCAATCAGATATCCCTGCAAACTGTGTACGCCAAGCTGCAATAGCAGATCGCGCTGCGCAGGCGTTTCAACAAACTCAGCCACGACGCTCAACGATTTCGCTTTCGCTAAATCAGTGATGGATTTCACGATCATCGCATCCAGGGAGTCCGTCAGAATATCTTTTACGAAACAACCGTCGATTTTAATGATGTCCGCCTTGAGGCGTTTTAGCCGTTCATAGTTTGCATAACCGGTACCGAAATCATCAATGGCGATTTTTAGGCCAAACTTACGCAGCTGGTTGATATTGTGCATACTGATTTCGGAATGAGAGAAGGCCTGTTCTTCAGTAATTTCGATGATGACCGAAGCAGGCGGGACGCCATAGCGTTTAAAAAGCTGCATAATGCGCGACGCCGTCTCTTTTTGCAGCAGCGTCAGCGGCATCAAATTAACCGAGAAACGCGCCCCCTGCTCCGCCGAAGGATGCGCGGACAACCATTGCAGGAGCGCTTCCATCACCTGCATATCAAACCGTACGCTCAGGTTAAACTGGGCGATAAGCGGAATGAACTGATTCGGCATCATGATACCGTCGTCGCACCGAAGCCGCGTCAGAATCTCGTCATACCCTTTTCCCTGCGCGTCGCGAATGGGTTGCGCATACAAAACCAGCGCGCCGCGCTCCAGCGCCTGACGGATTTTCTGCAACCGCAGCACCCGTTCCGTCGTCTGCCCGGAAGCGGCTTCAATACTCTGGGTCAGTGCAAGCACCCGACGGTGCGAACAGGATTGCTCCGCCAGCCAGCTTAATTGCCCCAACAGCGGTTGCAAGGTTTCCTGGCGTCCATCGAATGTTCCCCACGATGCGCCATATTCCATGTCCAGACCGGTATTGTTCCAGTAAATTTTGCGGTTATTAAGCACATTGAGCATATATTGCAGGCGGGCTTCCGTCTCCGGTCCCGTCAGTACCAGCAATAATTCACTGCCCGGCAGATGGAAAATTTTCTCCTTTTCCAGCAGCAGCGGCTGCAACACGCGAAACACCTCGCGTTCGCAATGCACGCGCATCTGCATACCGTAATGACGGCTCAGAAATTCCAGGTTTTCCATGCGTAGATAACACACGCTTTGCCCGGTATCCTGTAAAAGAAACTGCTCCAGCGCACGCAGGTTAGGCAGCTGCGTCAACGGATCGGTCAACGCCTGCGAGTGCCATTGTCGATTCAACCATTCGCTACGCTGATTAATCCGCGCCATGTACAACAAACAAATACTAAAAGAAATGAGAACTGAAAGGATAAATGCCAGCGAATATTCTGAGCCCACGCCCTGCAGAAAATTGCGGTTATAGCTAAGCAGGAATAGCGCAGTGAGAGCCCAACTAAAATTCAACAGCGGATAGCTGATTTTCCCCACGCCGATGGTAAATCCAATGAACAGGACTGGCACCAGATAGCCAGCAATATACTTTGTCTCGAAAGGCGTACACAGCACCGCTAATAGCGTCGCCAGAGTGGCAAACCAGAGAAGCGTAAACAGGCGTTTTTCTTTGGCGAGATAAGGAGCGATATCCCTCCGCCAGAAAATACGAATATAGTGCGGGCTGACTATCATCCGCAGCGGATAATAGAAAAAGAGGGTAAAAATAAGCGCGGCAGAAATCAGACTCAATAAATCAACAATCGAGAAAATAGCGGTGCCGGTGCCAAAGAAGGTAGAGATGGTCACCGGGAAAGCCAGGTAGTGCCCCGCCAGATGCATACTGATTTTTATGCCAAACGGCGTCATTAACCCTAACCAGAAAACGCGTAGCCAGATGCCTTGGTTGGGTATTCCGTAGCGCCAGCGCGCGCCCAGCTGCCAGCGTACGATAGCGCAAACCAGCAACACGGGAAACGTCTGGCAAAATAGCAGCACCATCGCCTGTGGCAGAGGTAAATGAAAATTCCATTCATTAGTCAACATCATTCCGCCTACCATCGGCGCGACGCCACGGCGGCCAAATAAAAACAGCACGGAAAACATGACGCAGAGCGGTAGCCAGGCCAGAAAGATATAGCTGGAATCAATTGTGGCGCGGGGAGAAATGAGACGAGATAGCAGAATAGCCGGAACGGTCAGGCAGAAAGCCAGTAAAAATATTTTTATATTTTTTAATACGTTACACTTATCCGGCATTGCTTTAATGCTCACATCATTATATAAGGCGCATGAATAATAAGTATATTCGCATTATGAAGCAATCTAACAAAAGCTCATATTGACCGCAAAAGCAGCGGCAAACAAACGCACCTGAAGAACAGATCAGACGCCATGAATTTTGTGACAAAAAGCAAAAACCCCCGCTTTTCAGCGAGGGTTTGAATATTGGTGGAGCTAAGCGGGATCGAACCGCTGACCTCTTGCATGCCATGCAAGCGCTCTCCCAGCTGAGCTATAGCCCCATAGTGCTTTTACGTATACGCCAAATTTATCGGGAGTAAATTTGGTGGAGCTAAGCGGGATCGAACCGCTGACCTCTTGCATGCCATGCAAGCGCTCTCCCAGCTGAGCTATAGCCCCACTACGTAAAGCTTGTCGAGTTGACGGGCGGCATCATATGAATTCCCTCGGCATGTGTCAACGGCAAAATGAACTTGCCGAATTCAATCGCTGAAAAAGCATTCAAATAAAGGACATTGCGGCACAACTCGCATTCAGTAGTTAAACACGTCACGGTTTCGACTAAAATGGTGCTATAAAATGAACCACTAATTAACCCCACGACTATTCAGGGAATCGTTATGTTCAAGGAACGGATGACGCCAGAAGAACTCGCTAATCTCACCGGTTACAGCCGACAAACCATCAATAAATGGGTACGGAAAGAAGGCTGGGCAACATCGCCCAAACCTGGCGTCCAGGGCGGTAAAGCCCGTCTGGTTCATGTAAACGAACAGGTTCGTGAATATATCCGCAGCGCTGAACGTTCAGTTGACCATCACGCAGACACATTCACGCCTGCCAGCAACGCATCGCTTGAAGCGCTGCTTATGACGCTCGCCAAAGAGATGACCTCATCCGAGCAGAAACAGTTTACCTCTCTCCTCGTGCGTGAAGGGATTACCGGTTTGTTACAACGCTTAGGGATACGCGATAGCAAATAATATGAAAAGATTACGCAGTAAAATGACCACTGAAGAGCTGGCTGAATGCCTCGGCGTGGCCAGACAAACCGTCAATCGCTGGATCAGAGAACAACACTGGAAAACCGAAAAATTTCCCGGCGTCAAAGGCGGACGCGCAAGACTCATCCATATTGATGCCAGCGTGCGGGAGTTTATTCTCAATATTCCGGCTTTTCGCAAACTGCCTGCGTTTTATCAGGCGGAAGAGGCTTTCGCAGAATATGCGAACGCGGCGCACAGTCACGCTTATCGACAAATTATCGATGCCGTTGAAAATATGTCTGCTCAGGAACAGGAAAAACTGGCGCTGTTTTTATCGCGGGAAGGTATTCGCGGATTTCTGACGCGTTTAGGTATCAATGAGGCGGACTAACAAATAATAAACGGCAGGCGTCTGCCCTGCCGTTTATTCTGTTTCAGCTGGCGTTACTGCTGACTTTCACGCTCGGCGATAAAGCCCAGCGCTTTGTTGATGCGCTCAATGCTGCGGGTTTTACCAATCGCATGTACGGTGACATCCAGCGCAGGCGACTGCCCGGCACCGGTCACAGCCACACGCAGCGGCATCCCCACTTTACCCATCCCCACTTCCAGCTCATCCGCCGTGGCCTGAATCGCGTGGTGGACGTTTTCTGCTGACCAGTCCGTAATCGCCGACAGCTTGTCGCGCACCACTTCCAGCGGCTGACGCGCCACCGGACGGAGGTGTTTTTTCGCCGCATCGGCGTCAAACTCGCTGAAGTCTTCATAGAAGTAGCGGCAGCTCTGCGCCATCTCTTTCAGAGTTTTGCAGCGCTCGCCCAGCAACTTCACCAGTTCAGCAAGCTGCGGGCCGTTACGGGTGTCGATATTTTCCTGCTCGATATGCCACTGCAAATGCGTCGCCACATATTCCGGCGCCAGCGTATTGATATAGTGGTGGTTCAGCCACAGCAGTTTATCGGTGTTGAACGCGCTCGCAGACTTGCTCACCGCACCGAGGGAGAACAGCTTGATCATCTCTTCGCGGGTGAAGATCTCCTGATCGCCGCTGGACCAGCCCAGACGCACCAGATAGTTCAGCAACGCTTCCGGCAGATAACCGTCATCGCGATACTGCATCACGCTCACCGCACCGTGACGTTTAGACAGCTTTTTACCGTCGTCGCCGTTAATCATCGACACATGCGCGTACATCGGCACCGGCGCGTTTAACGCTTTCAGAATGTTAATCTGGCGCGGAGTATTGTTGATATGGTCTTCGCCACGAATCACATGGGTAATTTCCATATCCCAGTCGTCCACCACCACACAGAAGTTGTAGGTCGGCGAACCGTCGGTACGACGAATGATCAGATCGTCCAGTTCCTGATTGCTGAATTCGATCGGGCCACGGATCTGATCATCAAAAATAACGGAACCGTCCTGCGGGTTGGCAAAGCGCACCACGCATGGCTCATCGTCGGCATGATGTTCGTGACTGTGACGGCAGCGCCCGTCATAACGCGGCTTCTCGCCTTTCGCCATCTGATCTTCACGCAGTTGCTCCAGACGCTCTTTAGAGCAGTAGCATTTATAGGCCGTTCCCGCCTCCAGCATTTCGTCAATCACCGCGTTATAGCGATCAAAACGTTTGGTCTGGAAATATGGGCCTTCGTCCCATTCCAGGTTCAGCCAGTTCATACCATCCATGATGGCTTCAATGGCTTCCGGCGTGGAACGCTCAAGATCGGTGTCTTCAATACGCAGCACGAACTCACCGCCGTGGTGACGTGCGAAAAGCCAGGAATAAAGAGCAGTACGCGCGCCGCCGACGTGCAGATAACCTGTCGGGCTAGGCGCGAAGCGAGTTTTGATTTTCATGAAATGGCCTTACGTTTATAAAGATGCCGACAACCGGCAAATCCTGGAAAGATGAATAGCCTTGTATTCTATCACTGTGGCTTGATTCCTCAATGTTGATCCGGTCAGAACGCTACGCTTTGCTATTTCCGTATAGAAATCATGCAGCGCGGGGTAATTCACGATCGTTTTGTTTAATTTTACGACGAACAAACAAAAACTTTAGAAAATGCGTTGACTCATTTTCAACTCTCCCTATAATGCGACTCCACACAGCGGGGGTGATTAGCTCAGCTGGGAGAGCACCTCCCTTACAAGGAGGGGGTCGGCGGTTCGATCCCGTCATCACCCACCAACTACTTTATGTAGTCTCCGCCGTGTAGATAAGAAATTGAGAAGTGGGTGATTAGCTCAGCTGGGAGAGCACCTCCCTTACAAGGAGGGGGTCGGCGGTTCGATCCCGTCATCACCCACCACTTTCTCGCCAGCTAAATTTCTTATTGTGAAGTACCGAAGTGGGTGATTAGCTCAGCTGGGAGAGCACCTCCCTTACAAGGAGGGGGTCGGCGGTTCGATCCCGTCATCACCCACCACTTCGGGTCGTTAGCTCAGTTGGTAGAGCAGTTGACTTTTAATCAATTGGTCGCAGGTTCGAATCCTGCACGACCCACCAATGTAAAAAAGCGCCCTAAAGGCGCTTTTTTGCTATCTGCGATATGTTCGGGTCTTGCCTGATGCGCTGCGCTTATCAGGCCTACAGACGACACCGCCGCGTAGGCCGGATAAGACGTTAGTCGCCATCCGGCACAGACATCATACCGTCAAAGCCGCCACCAGTTTCTCCAGTGCTGGCGTTGCCTGCTGCTGGTCATACACAATATACAAATCCGCCGGAATACGTTCCTCTAACGGACGGAACACCACACCCGGCCAGCTCATTTGCGCATAGCCATCAGCCATCAACGTAATCCCAATCCCCATACTGATCATCGCCAACACCGTTTGCGGCTCAACCACTTCCCGAATAATCATTGGCGAAAAGCCTGCCTGTTGGCATACACGTTGTAAAAATCCCCAATCAGAATGCACGGAAGGCAGCGTGACAAAATATTCATTGCGCAACGCCGCCAGCGGCACAGAATCCCTGGATGCCAGATCGTGATCTTCCGGAACTGCAACCATGAATGCAGATTCATGCAAACGTATGCTGGTAAAACCGACTGCCGGTTCGATAGCCATACGCCAGATCCCTGCATCAAGCTCCCGACGCTCTAACAACGCCATTTGCATACCTGGAGACTTTTCGCGAAAAAGTACTTCAACATTGGGGTTTGCTTTCAAAAAGTGACGCATCGCAGGACGCATTCTTCCCCACAGCGCCGTACCAACCACACCCAGTTCAATGCGCCCCGCTTCACCGCGACCAATCTGCTCCACTCGCGCCAGCGCCTGATTTGCATTGGCTAACAAGCGACGTGACTCTTCCATCAAAACTTTCCCGGCATGGGTTAATGCAACGCTGCGGGAATGACGAATAAACAACAATGTACCCAGTTGCTGTTCAAGTTCTTTGATATGGATACTCAAGGGAGGTTGTGACATATTTAACCGGGCAGCAGCCCGGCCAAAATGCAATTCTTCTGCAACAGCGAGGAAATAACGTAATAGCTTTAGATCAATACGATGGGCTCGTTCCATCACTATCGCACTCCAGCAATAAGGGATAACGTCTGGAATTTACCATATTACCTAGTAAAAAATAGATTTAACGACAAGATACCCAATATACATAAATACAATAGATAACACCCCGGGTAAAACATTTGGTGCAGGAATAGGTATACGGCATAAAGTAAAAAATGCGCCAATACCAAATCCAATACCGGAGGAGAGAATAATTTCTTTCATGCTGTGTCCTTGTTCATAAAAATGGACTGGCGAACATCCTCTCGCCAGTCAAATAAAATTAATGTGCTAATGATTTGGTCGACAGTTTTTCTGGATGGTGCTGATATTTAAAGAACAATGCAAAAATAACGGCCAATGCCAGAGCGTAGGCGGCAAAGACCAGCCAGATGGTTTGCCAATCTTTTACACCATCAATAGAAAAATAATCCACGGCCATACCACTTAAAAGAGACCCAATCCACGCCCCCACGCCGTTAACCATGGTCATAAACAGCCCCTGCGCGCTGGCGCGAATACTTGAGTCCACTTCCTGCTCTACAAATACCGACCCTGAGATGTTGAAGAAATCAAATGCGCAGCCATAAACAATCATCGACAGCAGCAATAGCACAAAGCCAAACGGGGATGGATCGCCAAAGGCAAAGAAGCCGAAACGCAGCGTCCATGCCAGCATGCTCATCAGCATTACCGTTTTAATACCAAAGCGTTTAAGGAAGAACGGAATGGTGAGGATAAAGCCCACTTCCGCCATCTGCGAAACTGAAAGCAAGATAGAGGGATACTTCACCACAAAACTATCGGCAAACTCAGGATTACGGGCAAAATCATGCAGGAACGGATTACCGAAGACATTGGTAATTTGCAGCACCGCCCCCAACATCATCGCAAACAAAAAGAAGATTGCCATGCGTGGATTTTTAAACAGAACAAAAGCATCCAGTCCGAGCTTACTGGCAAGCGTGGTGTTCGCCTTCTTCTCGGCTACCGGAATTTTCGGTAACGTCAGTGCATACAGGGCCAGCAATAACGATGCGCCAGAAGCGATGTATAATTGCGCACTGCTCAGTTCCAGCCCCATCAGACTCACCGTCCACATCGCAACAATAAAACCTATTGTGCCGAAAACGCGCACAGGCGGAAATGACGTTACCGGATCCTGACCTGCTTTCGCCAGACAGGAGTACGAAACGCTATTGGATAATGCAATCGTTGGCATATACGCCATCGCATTAACCAACATCACCCAGAACATCGTCTGGGGATCGGTAACGGTGGTGGCGTACAATAACGCCCCCGCGCAAACCAGATGGCAAAGCATATAGGCTCGTTCAGCGCGCAGCCATTTATCAGCAATGATCCCCATAATGCCCGGCATGATAATCGCTGCCAGTCCTTTTGAGCTGTAGACCATACCGACATTCGCGCCGGTAAAATCCAGTGTATTGATCATGTAAGAGCCCAGGGTAACCAGCCAGCTCCCCCAGATAAAATATTGCAAGAACGACATGACTTTTAAGCGGGACGTAATACCCATTTTTTATTCCTTGCCGTGAGATAAAGCCCCAATACGGGGCCGTAGTCATTGTGTTTGGGCCAGCTTACGTAAAAAGCCGCAAATCAGATTTATAAAGTTCTGCCGAGAAAGTTCAGCCGCAGCCAGCGTTTGCGCATGGGAGAGTTTTACATCGCCCAGCCCTTCCGCCAGATTGGTGATCGCTGAGACGGCAACAACTTTGAGACCACAATGACGTGCGCTAATCACCTCAGGGACAACGGACATTCCGACCACATCGCCGCCAATAATCTGCATCATGCGGATTTCTGCCGCCGTTTCGAAGTTCGGACCCGGATAAGAAACAAATACGCCTTCAGTAAGGGGGAATCCCTCCTCTGCCGCAACGGACTGAAGCATGGCGCGATAATCTGCGTCATAAGCATTAGCCAGCGAGAAGAAGCGATCGCCATAACGATCATCGTTTGGCCCCACCATCGGCGTACCGGGCATCGTATTAATGTGATCGCTAAGCGCAACCAGGCTACCCGGCCCCACTTCCGGACGCAGAGATCCTGCCGCATTGGTGCAGAACAACACTTCACAGCCCAGTAATTTCAACGTGCGAATGGCATCGGTCATCACCGCCATTCCACGCCCTTCATAAAAATGCCCGCGGCCTTTCATACAGGCCACCGGAACACCCGCCAGATGGCCGAGCACCAGTTCACCAGCATGGCCGTGTACGGTGCTGACGGGAAATCCCGGCAATTTCTCGTAAGAAATGGCTACCGCATCTTCGATTTGATCCGCCAGAGCACCCAACCCGGAACCTAAAATAAACGCGACTCGCGGGGTAAATGCCGGTTTATGTGCATGAATAATATCAACACAATACTCAGGATTATGAGAAAAAAGAGCGTGAGGCATAAGTTTCCTTGTTCTATCGGATTTAATTTGACTCCTTTTTATAACGACCATCGCCCCTTGCTGACCAATACACTTTTCACGTGTCATCAATAGCCATTTAATATCGATAGATTTAGATCGCTTCTGTATTAATACAGTGGGAAAACAGTATTGGTTTTTGCTTGCACTTCATATTAACAATATGCCGCTTTCATATTTATAAATTGCCTCTTTTTAATTAACCCATTAATAATTATCGGCATAGGGAAATATGCTATGAAAAAAAATTCTTACTCTGACGCTTTCTTCTTTACTCATTATTCCCGCACTCACCCATGCGGAATTTAAAGGCGGGTTCGCCGATATCGGCCTCCATTACCTCGACTGGACATCAGACACCACGGAAAAAACCAGTAAAAAATCCCATAAAGATGATTTTGGGTACCTGGAACTGGAAGGCGGAGCGAATTTTAGCTGGGGAGAAATGTACGGGTTCTTCGACTGGGAAAATTTTTACAATGGCCGCCACGCCAAACCCGGCAGCGAACAGCGTTACACCTTTAAAAATACCAACCGTATTTATCTAGGCGATACAGGATTAAACCTCTATCTCCATGCCTACGGGACGTACGGTTCACCTCATCGCGCTAATTTCCATGATGACATGTTTCTCTATGGTTTAGGCTATAACTTCACAGGTAACGGTTACTGGTTTAAACCCTTCTTTGCCAAACGTTATACCGATCAGACCTACTACACAGGCGATAATGGTTATGTATTAGGTTGGGTGGCCGGCTATAGCTTCTCGTTGGGTAGTGAGAAATTCAGCGTAACGAACTGGAATGAGTACGAGTTTGACCGCGATGCGTCCTACGCTGCGGGCAATGGCGGGAAAGATGGCATTAATGGCGCAGTAGCGCTGTGGTGGAATGCGACTCCTCACCTGACCGCAGGAGTACAATATCGTTACGCTGATAATAAGTTAGGAGAATCCTTCCTGCAGGATGGCATTATTTATTCCATCAAATACCTGTTTTAATACACTGCCCTGTCAAAATGGCAGGGCAAGACCGCACCTCACGCACGGACAGATAGATATTTATAGCTGATACAGCGGATCTTTCGCCCTCGCGGCGGTTAATTCGCTGGCCTGGGTGCGTACTACATCCCATAACGCCTGCGCCGCGGTGGATAAAGAACGGTTTTTTCGCCGCGCCAGCATGAGCTGCCTTTCAACTACGGGCGTCAGCCGTTTAACCTGTAAGTGGCTGCCCTGCGGGAGCGGTAACGCCAGCGCGGGCAGCACGCTGATGCCGATTCCCGCTTCCACCATTGGAAAAAGCGTGGCCGGGTGACCAATCTCCTGAACAATATTGGCATCAATCGAAAAGTGGGCCAGCGCCGCATCAATCAGCGGTCGACTGCCGGAAGCGTAATCCTGTAAGACCAGCGACGCCTGTTTAAGATCCTGCCAGCTTACCCATTCCTGATGCGCCAGCGGATGATCCTGGCGACACAACAGTAAAAAAGGCTCTGATAAGATGGCTTCACACTGTAAATCCACCGCTGCGCCGGGATCAATAACGATGCCAAAATCCACTTCTCCCTGGCGGATGCTCTCCAGTACCCACTGCTGCGGACGATCGTGCAATACAAAATCAATAGCGGGATAAAGTGAATTACTTTGGGCAATGCATTGCGGAATAAGATGCGCAGAAATGGTTTGGCTCGCGGCAACGCGCACGGTGCCGGTTAATTGTGTCCCTACTCTGCCTGCATCGCGCAGTATGCTGTTCAGTTCATCAAGCACCCGCTCCAGACGCGTCGCCAGTTGTTGCCCCGCCTCGGTCAGCACCACCTCACGCGTAGTGCGATCCAGCAGTCTGACGCCGGTTTGCCGCTCCAGCTCTTTTACGCTATGACTGACCGCAGACTGGCTCAGTCCAATCCTGTCCCCTGCCCGACTAAAACTTTTGGCCTGGGCGACGGTAATAAAAATACGCAGTTGACGCAGTGAATAATTCATCGACTAGATTCATATATAGATGCAATAAATCAATTTTATTTCTCAAAGCGAAAAACGCAAAATAGCTGCACCGACTTTCAGGAGTTTTTATGAAACTTTTTCGTATCCTTGACCCTTTCACGCTGACACTTATCACCGTGGTACTGCTGGCCTCTTTTTTCCCGGCGGAAGGTGGCTTTGTGCCTGTCGTTGAAGGCATTACGACAGCGGCCATCGCTCTGCTGTTTTTTATGCATGGCGCGAAGCTTTCGCGTGAAGCGATCATCGCTGGCGGCAGCCACTGGCGGTTGCATCTGTGGGTCATGTGCAGCACTTTTGTGCTCTTTCCTGTCCTCGGCGTACTGTTTGCCTGGTGGGCGCCTGTCAATGTCGACCCTATGCTCTACAGCGGCTTTCTGTATCTGTGTATTTTGCCCGCCACCGTGCAGTCTGCGATTGCGTTTACTTCACTCGCGGGCGGTAACGTCGCGGCCGCGGTGTGCTCAGCGTCTGCGTCCAGTCTGCTGGGCATTTTCCTGTCGCCGCTGCTGGTCGGTCTGGTAATGAATATTCATGGCGCGCAGGGCAGTCTGGAAGAGGTGGGCAAAATTATGCTGCAACTGCTGCTGCCTTTTGTGCTGGGACACCTGTCTCGCCCGTGGATCGGCAACTGGGTCGCGCGCAACAAAAAGTGGATCGCGAAAACGGATCAGACCTCTATTCTGCTGGTGGTCTACTCGGCGTTCAGCGAAGCGGTGGTCAACGGCATCTGGCACAAAGTCGGCTGGGGATCGCTGCTGTTTATCGTCGTGGTCAGCCTCATACTGTTGGCGATCGTCATCGCCATTAACGTCTTTGTCGCCCGTAAATGCGGCTTCAATAAAGCCGACGAAATCACTATTGTTTTCTGCGGTTCGAAAAAAAGCCTGGCCAACGGGATCCCGATGGCCAATATTCTTTTTCCGACGTCAGTGCTGGGTATGATGGTATTACCGCTGATGATCTTCCACCAGATCCAACTGATGGTCTGCGCAGGGCTGGCGCGGCGCTACAAACGCCAGACCGAGATGTTACAGGCGCAGCAGGAAAGCCGCGCCGCGAAAGCTTAAAGCGGGCGTTTCAGGGGCTGTACCAGTTGCGTCAGCCCCTCGGTTTTAATCAGCAGCGTGATTTGCATCAACTCCCCCAGTTTACCCGCCGGAAATTGATCTTTACGGGCAAACCACAGCAAATACTCTTCCGGAAGGTCGATCAATCGACGTCCCTGATATTTGCCGAACGGCATCACGGTGTTGGCGATTTCAACCAGCTGCTCTTTTTCCATCTCAGGCACCCAGTAAGCGGATCATTTCCGCTTCATCAATCACGGTAATACCCAGTTCCTGCGCTTTGGCAAGTTTGGAACCCGCCGCTTCACCGGCAATCACCAGATCGGTTTTCTTCGATACGCTGCCTGCCACTTTCGCGCCCAGCGCCACTAAACGCGCTTTAGCGTCATCGCGGGACATCTGGCTCAGGCTACCGGTTAGTACCACGGTTTTACCGGCAAACGGGCTATCGATCTCTTGCACATTAATGACTACCGGCGCGGGCCAGTGAACCCCTTCCGCCAGTAGCTGCCCAATCACGTCACGATTACTCTCTTCGGCAAAAAAGTTAAAGACGTGCGTAGCGACAACAATCCCCACGTCAGGCACTTTCTGCAACTCGTCAATGGTGGCGGCCTGCAGCGCCTCCAGCGTGCCGAAATAAGCCGCCAGCCCCGCCGCCGTCGCCTCACCCACTTCACGGATGCCCAGCGCATAGAGAAAACGCGCAAAGGTCGTCGCTTTGGCTTTTTCCAGCGCGTTTACAACATTTTGCGCGGACTTTGGCCCCATTCGGTCCAGGCCGGTCAGTTTACCCGCCGTCAGACGGAACAGATCCGCTGGCGTATGGACATACTCCCTTTCCACCAGTTGGTCGATGATCTTATCGCCCATCCCGTCTACATCCATCGCCCGGCGCGACACAAAATGTTTCAGCGACTCTTTACGCTGCGCGCCGCAAATCAGCCCGCCGGTACAACGGGTAACGGCTTCGCCTTCAACGCGCTCTACGTCCGATCCGCACACCGGACAGTGCGTTGGAAACACAATCGGACGCGTCTCTTCAGGGCGTTCGGACAGAACCACGTTGACCACCTGAGGGATCACATCGCCTGCCCGACGGATAACCACCTTATCGCCAATACGCAAGCCAAGCCGTTCAATTTCATCGGCATTATGCAACGTGGCATTGCTGACCAGCACACCAGCCACCTGAACTGGTTCCAGACGCGCCACCGGCGTAATCGCCCCGGTGCGCCCGACCTGAAACTCAACATCGCGCACAAAAGTCATCTGCTCCTGAGCAGGGAATTTAAACGCCACCGCCCAGCGCGGCGCGCGGGCCACAAAGCCCAGCTGTTCCTGCAAAGCCAGCGAGTTGACCTTAATCACCACGCCGTCGATATCAAAACCGAGCGTGGGGCGATCTTTTTCGACGTTGTGATAAAAATCCAGTACCGCCTGGGGAGAATCGCACAGCGTCACGCGATCGCTGACCGGTAGCCCCCACGCTTTAAATTGCAGCAAACGTCCCAGATGCGTATCCGGCAACTCGCCGCCTTCCAGAATACCGACGCCGTAGCAGAAAAATGTTAGTGGTCGCTTCGCCGTAATACGCGGATCGAGCTGACGCAGCGAGCCCGCCGCCGCGTTACGCGGGTTAGCAAACACTTTGCCGCCAGTACGGCGCGCGTCTTCATTGATCTTTTCGAACCCGGCCTGCGGTAAAAATACCTCTCCGCGAACTTCAAGACGCGCCGGAATGTTATCGCCATGCAGCTTTAAAGGAATGGCACGAATCGTGCGCACGTTTGAAGTGATATCTTCACCGGTGGTGCCGTCGCCACGCGTCGCAGCGCTCACCAGCACGCCGTTTTCATACAGAATGCTGACCGCCAGGCCATCCAGTTTTAGCTCGCAGCACCAGATGACATTTTCCGTGCTTTTTAGACGATCCTGCACTCGCTTGTTAAACGCCAGGAAGCTTTCTTCATCAAATACGTTATCGAGCGACAGCATCGGTACTTCATGGCGAATCTGGTTGAATGCCGTCAGCGGCGCCGCGCCAACGCGCTGCGTGGGCGAATCCGGCGTGATAAGGTCCGGACGTTGCGCCTCCAGCTCTCGCAGTTCCCGCATCAGGCGGTCATATTCGGCGTCGGGAATCTCCGGCGCATCCATCACATGATACAGATATTCATGATGGCGAAGCGTGGTTCGCAGTTGTGTCAGTTGTTGTTCGATTGGTTCCATATCACACCATCAATGATAAAAAACCCCCGACAGGCGGGGGTTACGTTAAAAATGTCACACCTGCGTTAACCTCAGGCGTTAGCGTCCATCACCTCGCGGATGCGGTCCTGATATTCGCGCAGCTTCTGCGGCGTCATCATCCGACGCTGGTCATCCAGCACGACGCCGCCGACCTCATCAGCGATATGCTGCGCGGATTGCAGCATCAGCTTGAAGTTCTGCAGCGCATCGCCGTAAGACGGTACCTGCATAAAGATAGTAACGCCAGGCGTAGTGAAGTCCGTCATTTCAGGATCAAACGTTCCCGGATTGACCATATTCGCGAGACTGAACAAGGCCGGGCCACTGCCGTCCGGGCTCAAATGACGATGGAAAATATTCATATCGCCAAATTTAAAGCCTGACTGCTGAATACTGTTCAGTAACACTTCACCATTAAGCTCGCTGCCATGATGGGCCGCGACGTTCATAATGATGACCGCCTCTTTACGCTGCGGTTTTTCCACAACCGACGCTTCTTCCACTACCGGTTCTGCCTCAACCACAGGTT
The DNA here is from genome assembly GCF_026247685.1 of Salmonella sp. 2018103. Classification (NCBI taxonomy): domain Bacteria; kingdom Pseudomonadati; phylum Pseudomonadota; class Gammaproteobacteria; order Enterobacterales; family Enterobacteriaceae; genus Salmonella; species Salmonella sp. 2018103. The sequence continues at coordinate 1,415,688 of NZ_CP111029.1, read as the reverse complement.
CCGCAGGCTGGAAGGTTTGCGCTGATGGCGGCGGCGCGGGCTGCGCAACAGGCTGCGGCGCTTGCGACGGCGGTGCAGGCTGCTGTTGCGGCGGCTGTACCGGCGGCGCAGATGGCTGAACCTGCTGAGGCTGCGGCGCAGGTTGGACCGGTTGCTGAACCGGCTGTTGCATCGGCGCTTGCGGCTGCGGCGGCGCCGCTGGACGCGGTTGCGCAGACGCATAAGGCGGCTGGTACTGGTGTTGCGGCGACTGACGAGGGGCATCATGCTCCTGCGGCTGGCCGGGGGCATGATTTACGCGGTGAACACGAACTTCACCCACGCCTTCGTCTTCTTCGACATCGTCGTCATACGAGTCGTCGTCGCGTTTTGATTTCATGCGTTTTAGTGGACGATCGCGGAACATAGAAGATCGTTCTTTACGGCTGGTCCAGAAACCATGTACCAGTAAAGCGATTATGGCGATCGCGCCAACAATGATTAATATCAGACGCAAATCCTGCATCATTATATTCTCTGTTGTTCTAACACCTTGCCACCACGGCAAACATTTACTCACTAAGAGTATTTGCCGATTACGTCAAGTGCAAGTGTACTGTTGGCTTTCGCAGCATAAAGATGAAGGAAAATGTACTTTTTGCTGTTTTTTCGAACATTTCCGAACTATCCACCGTCTGATAACCGGGTAAGATATCCCACGTTTACCCAGGGCTTTAAGAAAAAGGAGTATGTCCTGCATATGGTTTCATCATCCACAACCGTACCACATAGCGGCGTCTATTATTTCTCGCAAGGATGGAAGTTAGTCACCCTACCGGGAATCCGCCGCTTTGTTATTTTACCTTTGCTGGTCAACATTGTGCTGATGGGCGGCGCATTTTGGTGGCTGTTTACGCAGCTTGACGCCTGGATACCTTCGTTGATGAGTCATGTGCCGGACTGGCTGCAATGGCTGAGCTATCTGCTGTGGCCGATTGCGGTTATCTCTGTTCTGCTGGTCTTTGGCTATTTTTTCTCTACCCTCGCCAACTGGATCGCCGCGCCGTTTAACGGCCTTTTAGCCGAACAGCTTGAGGCGCGGTTAACCGGCGCCACGCCGCCAGATACCGGCATACTCGGCATCATGAAAGATGTACCGCGCATTATGAAACGTGAATGGCAAAAGCTGGCGTGGTATCTGCCGCGCGCTATTGTGCTGCTGGTTCTCTATTTCATTCCTGGCATTGGCCAAACCATCGCGCCGGTGTTGTGGTTTTTGTTCAGCGCCTGGATGCTGGCGATCCAGTATTGCGACTACCCGTTTGATAACCACAAAGTGCCGTTTAAAACGATGCGCGCCGCGTTGCGCACGCAGAAGGTCGCGAATATGCAATTTGGCGCGCTCACCAGCCTCTTTACGATGATTCCGGTGCTTAACCTTTTCATTATGCCTGTTGCCGTCTGTGGCGCGACGGCAATGTGGGTTGATTGCTGGCGTGCTAAACACGCGTTATGGAAATAACGTAAAAATGTATAAATAAGAGATGGCTTAGAGCCTATCCCACCAGGCGTTATTGGCGCAGCCAGTTTGGACACGGACAGCGCGCAAAAACCGGAGCGTACACGTAGTACGTGAGGATTTTGAGCACTGCCCAGGACCAAAATGGCAAGTAAAATAGCCCTAATGGGATAGGCTCTTATGCTGTCTCTTATTCTATACTGATAACCATTATTTCCCATCAGCATATAGATATGCGAAATCTTTACTTCCCCATATCTGGCTGGAAGGTATGCTGGGAAGGTATCCCAATTTCATATAGTTAAGGACAGGCCATGAGTAAGATTTATGAAGATAACTCGCTGACTATCGGCCATACGCCGCTGGTTCGACTGAACCGTATCGGTAATGGACGCATTCTGGCGAAGGTGGAATCGCGCAACCCGAGCTTCAGCGTCAAGTGCCGTATCGGCGCCAATATGATTTGGGATGCCGAAAAGCGTGGCGTACTGAAACCTGTCGTGGAACTGGTCGAGCCGACCAGCGGCAACACCGGTATTGCGCTGGCGTATGTCGCCGCCGCGCGCGGTTACAAACTCACCCTGACCATGCCGGAGACCATGAGCATTGAACGCCGCAAGCTACTCAAAGCATTAGGCGCGAATCTGGTGCTGACCGAAGGGGCGAAAGGGATGAAAGGCGCTATTCAGAAAGCCGAAGAAATTGTCGCCAGCGATCCGCAAAAATATCTCCTGCTCCAGCAGTTCAGCAACCCTGCCAACCCGGAAATCCATGAAAAAACCACCGGCCCGGAAATCTGGGAAGACACCGATGGTCAGGTGGATGTGTTTATCTCCGGCGTCGGTACTGGCGGTACGTTAACCGGCGTCACGCGTTATATCAAAGGGACGAAGGGTAAAACCGATCTTATCACCGTTGCGGTAGAACCCACTGACTCCCCGGTTATCGCCCAGGCGCTGGCTGGTGAAGAGATCAAACCGGGCCCGCATAAAATTCAGGGCATCGGCGCAGGCTTCATCCCAGGCAACCTGGATCTGAAACTGATTGATAAAGTGGTTGGCATCACCAATGAAGAAGCCATTTCTACCGCGCGCCGTCTGATGGAAGAGGAAGGTATTCTGGCGGGAATTTCTTCCGGCGCCGCGGTTGCTGCAGCGCTTAAGCTGCAGGAAGATGAAAGCTTTACCAATAAGAATATTGTGGTTATCCTACCTTCATCAGGTGAGCGTTATCTGAGCACCGCGTTGTTCGCCGATCTCTTTACTGAGAAAGAACTGCAACAGTGATGCCAGCATGTTAAAAACGCGTAAAAAAGCACCTTTTTGGGTGCTTTTTTGTGGCCTGCTTCAAACTTTCACCTCACCTGGCATTGATTCACCCTGCCGGAACTGGTATTTAACCAGACTAATTATTTTGATGCGCGAAATTAATCGTTACAGGAAAAGCGTTAGCTGAATCGATTTTATGATTTGGTTCAAATCTTCCTTTCGCGGCATAATGTTTAATGACGAGCGAAACGTCAGCGGCCATAAGTTGCCAGCAACGGATTGCGTAGAACACCTTTTGTGTCGCGTCCCGTTTACGCCGGCGCTAACAATACAGGCTAAAGTTGAGCCGCCAGGCTAGACTTTAGTTCCACAACACTAAACCTATAAGTTGGGGAAATACAATGTTCCAGCAAGAAGTTACCATTACCGCTCCGAACGGTCTGCACACCCGCCCTGCTGCTCAGTTTGTTAAAGAAGCAAAAGGCTTCACTTCTGAGATTACTGTGACTTCCAACGGCAAAAGCGCCAGCGCGAAAAGCCTGTTTAAACTGCAGACTCTGGGCCTGACTCAAGGCACCGTCGTCACCATCTCCGCAGAAGGTGAAGATGAGCAGAAAGCGGTTGAACATCTGGTCAAACTGATGGCGGAACTCGAGTAAGTTTTTTTCCGGGTTCTTTTAAAAATCAGTCACAAGTAAGGTAGGGTTATGATTTCAGGCATTTTAGCATCCCCGGGTATCGCTTTCGGCAAAGCACTGCTGCTGAAAGAAGACGAAATCGTCATTGACCGGAAAAAAATTTCTGCCGACAAGGTTGATCAGGAAGTTGAACGTTTTCTGAGCGGTCGTGCCAAGGCATCTGCGCAACTGGAAGCGATCAAGACAAAAGCTGGTGAAACGTTCGGTGAAGAAAAAGAAGCCATCTTTGAAGGGCATATTATGCTGCTCGAAGATGAGGAGCTGGAGCAGGAAATCATAGCCCTGATTAAAGATAAGCACATGACGGCTGACGCAGCCGCACATGAAGTTATCGAAGGTCAGGCCACTGCCCTGGAAGAACTGGATGATGAATACCTGAAAGAGCGCGCGGCTGACGTACGTGATATCGGTAAGCGCCTGCTGCGCAACATCCTGGGTCTGGCCATTATCGATCTGAGCGCGATTCAGGAAGAAGTTATCCTGGTTGCCGCTGACCTGACGCCATCAGAAACTGCACAGCTGAACCTGCAGAAAGTGCTGGGCTTCATCACCGACGCGGGCGGACGCACGTCTCATACCTCCATCATGGCGCGTTCTCTGGAACTGCCGGCGATCGTAGGTACCGGTAGCGTCACCTCTCAGGTGAAAAACGGCGACTATCTGATTCTGGATGCCGTAAACAACCAGGTTTACGTCAACCCGACCAACGATGTTATTGAGCAACTGCGCGCCGTCCAGGAGCAGGTTGCGACCGAGAAAGCGGAACTCGCAAAACTGAAAGATCTGCCGGCAATCACGCTGGATGGACATCAGGTTGAAGTTTGCGCCAACATCGGTACCGTTCGTGACGTTGAAGGCGCTGAGCGCAACGGCGCGGAAGGCGTTGGTCTGTATCGTACTGAATTCCTGTTCATGGATCGCGACGCGCTGCCGACGGAAGAAGAGCAGTTTGCCGCCTATAAAGCGGTCGCTGAAGCGTGCGGCTCGCAGGCGGTTATCGTCCGTACCATGGACATTGGCGGCGACAAAGAGCTGCCGTACATGAACTTCCCGAAAGAAGAGAACCCGTTCCTGGGCTGGCGCGCCGTGCGTATCGCCATGGATCGCAAAGAGATCCTGCGTGACCAGGTTCGCGCGATTCTGCGTGCCTCCGCTTTCGGTAAATTGCGCATTATGTTCCCGATGATCATCTCTGTTGAAGAAGTTCGCGCGCTGCGCAAAGAGATTGAAATCTACAAACAGGAACTGCGTGACGAAGGTAAAGCATTTGACGAAAGCATTGAGATTGGCGTGATGGTGGAAACACCGGCTGCGGCGACAATTGCGCGTCATTTAGCCAAAGAAGTTGATTTCTTTAGTATCGGCACCAATGATTTAACGCAGTACACCCTGGCAGTTGACCGTGGTAATGATATGATTTCACACCTTTACCAGCCAATGTCACCGTCCGTACTGAACTTGATCAAGCAAGTTATTGATGCTTCTCATGCAGAAGGTAAATGGACTGGCATGTGTGGTGAGCTTGCAGGCGACGAACGTGCTACACTTCTGTTGCTGGGGATGGGTCTGGACGAATTCTCTATGAGCGCCATTTCTATCCCGCGCATTAAGAAGATTATCCGTAACACGAACTTCGAAGATGCGAAGGTGTTAGCAGAGCAGGCTCTTGCTCAACCGACAACGGACGAGTTAATGACGCTGGTTAACAAGTTCATTGAAGAAAAAACAATCTGCTAATCCACGAGATGCGGCCCAATTTACTGCTTAGGAGAAGATCATGGGTTTGTTCGATAAACTAAAATCTCTGGTTTCTGATGATAAGAAAGACACCGGAACTATTGAGATTGTTGCCCCGCTCTCTGGCGAGATCGTCAACATCGAAGACGTGCCGGATGTAGTTTTTGCTGAAAAAATCGTTGGTGATGGCATCGCTATCAAACCAACCGGTAACAAAATGGTCGCCCCTGTTGACGGTACCATCGGCAAAATCTTTGAAACCAACCATGCGTTCTCTATCGAATCCGATAGCGGCATTGAGCTGTTCGTTCACTTCGGTATCGACACCGTTGAGCTGAAAGGCGAAGGCTTCAAGCGTATTGCTGAAGAAGGTCAGCGCGTGAAAGTTGGCGATCCGGTCATCGAGTTCGATCTGCCGTTGCTGGAAGAAAAAGCCAAGTCTACCCTGACTCCGGTTGTTATCTCCAACATGGATGAAATCAAAGAACTGATCAAACTGTCCGGTAGCGTGACCGTGGGTGAAACTCCGGTTATCCGCATTAAGAAGTAATTCTTGCCGCAGTGAAGAATGGCGCCTTTGGGCGCCATTTTTTTTGCCTGTAGGCCGGATAAGGCGCTTGCGCCGCCATCCGGCGATGGTGCGGCGCACTGCCTGATGGCGCTACGCTTATCAGGCCTACAAGGTTGCGAACATTTCAGCGCCAATCCACGGGTTACAACTGCGAGGTCACCGGGCGAAAGCACTTCTCGCGCATCAGGATCTTCATCCCATCCGGGCCACTCTCCAGCATCCTGCGTTCGGAATCGGACACTTGCAACTCGCACTGATAGCCGCCAGTGATACCAAACATCGCCCGCGCTACGCAAATATCTTCCAGCGCGTCCAGCCCGCTCGTTTCAAAATGCCCCACGATACGTCCCTGCTGGCGAACTACCAGCCGATAACTCTTCATCGCGCCTCCCCTGCCGGCGGCAGAATTAACTCATCACAGCCACACTGCTGTGTCCAGGTCATCACCTCCAGCACGCGCTGCGCCGCATCTTTTGCCGCGGTCGTCAGTTTTTTTCCCTGCACAATACCGCTGACCAGCTCGGCGCAAAAGAGATCTCCCGTCCCTTTTAACTCCGTCGCCACCCGCGGATGGGCAAAGACCTCCACGACCTGCGCGGTAACGACGGCAACCGTTATGGTCTCCAGAGATTCGCCCGGCGCGCTGGTGATAACCACCCATTTCAGCGTATCGGAAAGCAGCGATTGCGCCGCCGCCACCGCCTCTTCCAGCGTGCGGCACGGTTTACCACTCAGCATCTCCAGCTCAAATACGTTCGGCGTTAGCCCCTGCGCCTGCGGCAACAAATGTGTGCGATAAGCCTGCGGAATTTCCGCCTGCACATACATTCCACTGTCGGTATCGCCAATGACCGGATCAACAAGAATACACACCTCCGGATGCGAAGCCCGGATCGCCATTAGCCACTTCGAAAGCAAGACAATTTGGTCTGCGCTGCCCATGTAACCGGTGGTAATCGCTTTTAATTCACGTAGCGCATCGCGCTCATTCAACGCCGTAAGGTAGCCTGCAAACCACTCGGCGGGAATAATGCCGCCATAAAAGGTTTTATAGTGCGGCGTATTGCTGAACAGCACCGTCGGGACAGCCGCCACGCGTAATCCCTGCGCTTTAATGGCCGGAACAGCGATGCTGTTGCCTACGCTGCCGTACACGACCTGTGACTGGACGGCGACGATATCGGTCTGTAACGCCCGATGGTTGTCGTCGAAGAGCACTGACTGAATATCACTCTCTTGTCCCATAAAATTTTCCTCTCGCTGGACAGCAGGCTACCGCCTCATTATCATTGTCATATGCTAAAATTCATTTTGTCATAGGTCAATAATGATCGACGGAAAAACCGCTAACGAAATTTTTGACAGTATCCGTCAACACATTATTGCCGGCACGTTACGGGCAGAGGATTCGCTCCCGCCGGTACGGGAGCTGGCAAACGAATTAAAGGTGAACCGCAATACCGTCGCAGCGGCGTATAAACGGCTGATAACGGCGGGACTGGCGCAAAGTTTAGGCCGCAATGGGACGGTGATTAAAGGCAGTCCGTCTCCCGTAGCGCTGGAAGGCGGCGATCCGCATACGCCTCTGCACGACCTTTCCGGCGGCAATCCCGATCCGCAGCGTCTGCCTGACCTCAGCCATTATTTTGCCCGTCTCAACCGCACGCCGCATCTCTACGGCGATGCGCCCGTTTCCCCTGAACTACACGCCTGGGCGGCGCGCTGGCTACGGGATGCCACTCCCGTCGCAGGCGAAATTGATATCACCAGCGGAGCTATCGACGCTATCGAAAGACTGCTTTGCGCGCATCTGCTGCCGGGCGACAGCGTCGCGGTGGAAGATCCCTGTTTTTTAAGCAGTATCAATATGCTGCGCTATGCCGGTTTTAGCGCCAGCCCGGTCAGCGTAGATAGCGAAGGAATGCAGCCTGAAAAGCTGGAGCAGGCGCTAAATCAGGGCGCGCGGGCAGTGATCTTAACGCCGCGCGCACACAACCCTACCGGCTGTAGCCTGAGCGCTCGCCGCGCCGCTGCGCTGCAAAATATGCTGGCGCGTTACCCTCAGGTAGTGGTCATTATCGACGATCACTTCGCTCTACTTTCTTCGTCGCCCTGGCAGCCGGTTATTGCGCAGACAACGCAACACTGGGCGGTGATACGCTCCGTTTCCAAAGCCCTCGGCCCCGATTTACGTCTTGCTATTGTCGCCAGCGACAGCGCGACCTCGGCAAAACTTCGGCTGCGGCTAAATGCCGGTAGTCAGTGGGTCAGCCATCTGTTACAGGATCTGGTCTACGCCTGCCTGACCGACCCTGAGTATCAGCACAGGCTGGCGCAAACGCGGCTGTTTTACGCCACCCGGCAACAAAAACTGGCCCGCGCCCTACAGCAATATGGCATCGCCATTTCTCCCGGCGACGGCGTGAATGCCTGGCTCCCGCTGGACACCCATAGCCAGGCTACCGCGTTTACGCTGGCAAAATCCGGCTGGCTGGTACGCGAGGGAGAAGCCTTTGGCGTAAGCGCGCCGTCTCACGGTCTACGTATCACGCTGTCGACATTAAATGACAGCGAGATCAACACGCTGGCGGCTGATATCCATCAGGCGCTAAATCGCTAACAGGAGAAAATAACGTGCGAGTTCATTTTGTTGTCCATGAGTCGTTTGAATCTGCTGGCGCTTATCTGAAATGGGCTGAAGATCGCGGTTATACCATTTCATGGTCGCGCGTCTATGCCGGAGAAGCGCTACCGCCCAATGCCGATGAGTTCGATATGCTCGTGGTATTTGGCGGTCCGCAGTCGCCGCGCACCACCCGCGAAGAGTGCCCGTACTTTGACTCTCGCGCCGAACAGCACTTAATTAATCAGGCGATTACGGCCCGGCGAATGGTTATCGGCATTTGTCTTGGTTCGCAGCTCATTGGCGAGGCGCTGGGCGCCGCTGTGTGCCAAAGTCCGGAAAAAGAGATTGGTCACTACCCTATTACGCTCACTGAAGCCGGTCTGCGGCATCCGCTTATCGCCCACTTTGGCTCCCCGTTAACCGTCGGCCACTGGCACAACGATATGCCAGGACTCACCGATCAGGCGACCGTGCTGGCCGAAAGCGAAGGCTGTCCACGTCAGATAGTGCAGTACGGCAATTTTGTCTACGGCTTCCAGTGTCATATGGAATTTACCGCTGAGGCGGTTGAAGGATTAATCCAACATTCGCAGCAGGAGCTGGCCGACGCGCAAGGGATGCGTTTTATCCGCTCGGTCGCCGAGATGCGCGCATGGGATTACCAGCAGATGAATGAAAAGCTGTGGCGTTTTCTGGATGAACTCACGCTGGCGCACTCACAGAAATAACCCCACCAGGAGTGCAACTTATTACCCGGCTAACGGTCTGAGGTGCAGTGATTATCGCATGAAAAAGGATTTTACCATGAAGAAAATTGTCTGCGCCGTCGTTGCGCTCCTGCTGACCCTACCCGCCTGGGCGAAGCTGAACGCCCATGAAGAAGCGCGTATTAACGCCATGCTGAATGCGCTGGCGCAGAAACAGGATCTGACATTCGTTCGTAACGGTGATGCGCATAACTGCGAGGAAGCCGTATCGCACCTGCGCTTAAAACTGGGTAACACGCGCAATCGTATCGACACCGCCGAACAGTTTATCGATAAAGTCGCGTCGTCGTCGTCCATCACCGGAAAACCCTATATCGTTAAAATTCCTGGTAAAAGCGATGAAAACGCGCAGCCTTATTTACATGCGCTTATTGCGGAAACGGATAAAACGCTATAACACACGGGTGTCATACGACGATGGCATCTCGTTTAAATCCCTGCCCCCTGGCTGAAATGCTCTTCACCAAACACGCCGGTAGACAAGTAACGGTCGCCGCGATCGCAGATAATCGCCACCACTATCGCGCCGGGCGTGGCTCGTGCGACGCGTAACGCGCCCGCTACCGCGCCGCCGGAACTCACGCCGCAGAAAATCCCTTCACGAACGGCCAGTTCACGCATGGTGTTTTCGGCATCATTCTGATGAATATCCAGCACCTCATCTACCAGCGAGGCGTTAAAAATGCCTGGCATGTATTCCGCAGGCCAGCGGCGAATGCCCGGAATACTGCTGCCCTCTTCCGGCTGCAAACCGACAATCGTCACCGGCTTTTCCTGCTCGCGCAGAAAACGCGACACGCCGGTAATGGTGCCGGTTGTCCCCATACTGGAGACAAAATGGGTGATGCGACCTGACGTTTGTCGCCAGATTTCCGGGCCGGTGGTCGTGTAGTGCGCATACGGGTTATCGGGGTTATTAAACTGATCGAGCAGTTTACCTTCTCCGCGCTCAGACATAGCGAGCGCTAAATCGCGCGCCCCTTCCATTCCCTGCTCTTTAGTGACCAGAATCAGTTCCGCGCCATAGGCCCGCATTGCCGCCCGACGCTCCTGGCTCATGTTGTCCGGCATCAACAGCTTCATGCGATAACCTTTCAGCGCGGCGATCATCGCCAGCGCAATGCCAGTGTTGCCGCTGGTCGCTTCAATCAGGACATCGCCCGGTTTAATTTCCCCGCGCTTTTCCGCCTCGACAATCATCGATAGCGCCGCGCGATCTTTCACCGATCCTGCCGGATTATTGCCTTCCAGCTTGACCCAGATTTCACTGCCGTTATCCGGTGCCAGACGTTGTAATTTGACCAGCGGCGTATTGCCGATGGTTTGTTCTAATGTATTCACGTTTTCAGCTCAATAAAAATGCCGGGTGGCGCTGTGCTTACCCGGCCTACAAAATCACGATATACGCTGTAGGCCCGGTAAGCGAAGCGCCACCGGGCGATAACTATGCAAATTAACCTATCAGGCCGATTGCGCCAGAGCAAGTTCCTCTTCACGCGTTTCAATACGCTGGTCGCCGTTATACAAACGCGCTTTTTGCAGTCCAACAAATAAACGCTCGCCGCGAACCGGAACATCCTCACCCGCCATCACCACCGTCAGCGGATCGTGATACCACCCCAGCGGCTGCACCACTAGCTGTGTATAATGACCTTTCGGGCTGGCCTCAATGACCTGTACTGGTAGCGGAGAATCCAGGCTGGTGCGGCGGCTAATATCCACCTCCCACGGACGCAGGAACAGATCGACCGGCCCCTGGTACGCGGGCGTATAACCCAGCGGCCAACGATGCGCGCCAACGTGAAACTGCCCGCCGCGGACGGTGCCTGTCAGGCGGTTCACCTCGCCCATAAACTCCAGTACGAAGCGGGTTGCCGGTTCACGCCACACCCGATCCGGCGCATCAGCCTGTTCGATATTGCCCTGACTCATCACCACCACCCGATCCGCCACTTCCGTCGCTTCTTCCTGATCGTGGGTGACAAAGACGCTGGTGAATTTCAGTTCTTCATGTAGCTGGCGCAACCAGCGACGTAACTCTTTACGTACCTGGGCATCCAGCGCGCCAAAGGGTTCATCCAGCAGTAGAATTTGCGGTTCCACGGCAAGCGCGCGCGCCAGCGCCACGCGCTGTTTTTGTCCGCCGGAAAGCTGGGCGGGGAAACGATCCGCGAGGTGCGCCAGTTGCACCATCTCCAGCAATTGCGTCACTTTCGTTTTAATCGCCGCCGCAGTTGGACGGTCGCGTCGCGGCAGCACCGTCAGGCCAAAAGCAATGTTGTCAAACACCGTCATATGGCGAAACAGCGCATAGTGCTGAAACACAAAACCGACTTTACGCTCACGCGCGTGCAGGCGGCTAACGTCCGTACCGTGGAAACGAATATGGCCGCTGGACTGATGCTCCAGCCCGGCAATAATGCGCAGCAGCGTCGTTTTGCCGGAACCTGACGGCCCCAACAAGGCAACCATCTGGCCGGAAGGAATATCCAGCGAGATATCATTCAGTACCTGAGTACGACCAAACGATTTCTTAATTCTGGCGATCTCAATGCTCATGATTTTCCTCCTGTTGCGCGCGTTTTTCCTGATTCTCCAGACGCCATTGCAACATGCTCTTCAAAAACAGGGTAATAATCGCCATTAGCGTCAACAATGCGGCGGCGGTAAAGGAGCCGACGGTGTTGTAGTCCTGCTCCAGTAATTCAATCTGTAACGGTAGCGATAACGTTTCGCCGCGAATCGAGCCGGACACCACCGACACCGCGCCGAACTCGCCAATCGCGCGGGCGTTGGTTAACACCACGCCGTAAAGTAGCGCCCAGCGAATATTCGGCAATGTCACGCGGCGAAACATTTGCCAGCCGGATGCGCCCAGTAAAATCGCCGCCTCATCTTCCTGACTGCCCTGGCTGAGCATCACTGGCACCAGTTCGCGCACCACAAACGGACAGGTGACAAAAATAGTGACCAGTACCATCCCCGGCCAGGAGAACATCATTTGCAAATTATGTTCATCCAGCCAGCCGCCCAACGGGCCGTTGGAGCCATAAAACAGCAGATAAACCAGACCGGCCACCACCGGCGAGACGGCAAAGGGAATATCCAGCAGGGTCAGCAATAGCTGACGTCCGGGGAAGTTAAAGCGCGTCACCAGCCACGCCAGCAGAATGCCGAACACCAGATTCACCGGCACTGCGATCAAGGCAATCAACACCGTCAGCCAGATGGCGTGCAGCATGTCCGGATCGGCCAGATTTTGCAGTACCGGCATTAACCCTTTGCTGAACGCCTGCACGAAGATGTAAATCATCGGCACCAGCAGGATAAACGCCGAAACCAGCATCCCGACGCCAATCAAAAACCATTTTCCCCAGTTAATGCGGGGGACGTCGTATCGCTTCAATTGAGTCACTTCCGCCATTAATGACCTACCACACGTCGACCAAAGCGACTTTGCAAGGTATTGATAGAGAACAGCAGCAGCAAGGATGCCGCAAGGATCACCGAGGCAATGGCGCTGGCGGCGGGGTAATCAAACTCCTGCAAACGCACAAAAATCATCAGCGAGGTCACTTCTGTTTTCCAGGCGATATTTCCGGCGATAAAAATCACCGCGCCAAACTCGCCCAGGCTACGGGTAAAAGAGAGCGCCACGCCGGCAATCAGCGCAGGCGACAGCTCAGGCAGCACGACTTTGCGAAAACTTTGCAGGCGGGTGGCCCCCAGCGTTTGTGCCGCTTCTTCATATTCCGGCCCCAGCTCTTCCAGTACCGGCTGGACGGTGCGTACCACAAATGGAATGCTGGTAAAGGCCATCGCCACCGCAATACCGAGCCAGGTATAGGTCACTTTGATATCAAACTGCGCTAGAAACTGACCGTAGAAACCGTTCACTGAGAACAGCGAGGCCAGCGTTAACCCCGCCACCGCTGTCGGCAGCGCAAACGGCAGATCCATCAGCGCATCCAGCAACGTGCGCCCTGGAAAACGGTAGCGGGTTAAAATCCACGCCATCAACAGGCCAAACACGCCGTTAAAAATCGACGCTACAAATGCCGCCAGTAGCGTCACTTTATAGGCAGCCACCACCTGAGGGTTGGTCACGACATCCCAGTATTGCGCCCAGCTCATCTGTGAGAGCTGCATCACCAGCGCGCTCAACGGCAACAGCAGGATCAGGCAGACAAACAGCAAACTGGTACCGAGGCTTAACGTAAAGCCGGGCAGCACGCGTCGGGAAGAAACGGCAAGCATTACTTACGCCCCGCCGCCAACAGTTTGTCCAGTTCGCCGCCGCTGGCAAAGTGCGTTTTCATCACTTCCGGCCAGGAACCAAATTTTTCTTCCACGCGGAACAGTTCGGTCTGCGGGAATTTATCTGCTTGCTTGCCCATGATTTCCGGGTTATTCACGCGGTAGTAGTAATGGGTAATGATGGTCTGCGCCTGCGGGCTATACAGCCAGTTCAGGTAAGCTTTGGCGGCTTTTTCTGTGCCGTTGGCCTTCACGTTTTTATCCACCCAGGCAACCGGGAACTCAGCAAGAATGTTCGTTTTCGGGATCACCACTTCAAATCCCTGGGCTTCATATTGTTTGCGGATGTTGTTCACTTCCGATTCAAAACTAATCAGCACATCGCCCAGACCACGCTCGGCAAAGGTAGTCGTAGCGCCGCGACCGCCGGTATCAAACACTTCGACATTTTTCAGGAACTGGGTCATAAACTGTTCGGTTTTGGCTTTATCGCCGCCGTCCGCGTTATCCGCCGCGCCCCATGCCGCCAGATACGTGTAACGGGCGTTGCCGGAGGTTTTCGGGTTAGGGAAAATCAGCTTCACGTCGGAACGTACAAGATCGCTCCAGTCGTGAATATTTTTCGGGTTCCCCTTGCGCACCAGGAAGCCCATCGTGGAATAGAATGGCGAACTGTTGTTCGGCAGACGGCTTTGCCAGTCGGCAGGGATCAGCTTGCCTTTATCATGGAGAATCTGTACGTCGGTCACCTGATTGTAGGTCACGACGTCTGCCTTCAGTCCCTGCAAAATCGCCAGCGCCTGTTTTGATGACCCGGCATGAGACTGCTTAATCGTCAGCTTATCGCCGCCGTTCTCCTTCGCCCATTGTTGCTCAAACGGCGGGTTAAGGGCGGCAAACAGCTCGCGGGAGACATCGTATGAGCTGTTAAGCAGCTCCGTTGCCTGCGCCTGCCCTGCCAGTAACAGCATTGCTGCCAGCGTCAGGGGTCTCTTTTTCAGTAAGTTAACGGCCATTGCGCACCCTTATAAATTTAATGACTTTCTTATGGTCATCATATTTATAACCAGCGCTAAAGGAGTAACGGTTTTATATACCGTTTGATGATTTGAAAGTTGAAAAGGGAATAAGAGAATCCCTCCCCACGCGGCGCGGGGAGGAGACCGGCATCAATCAGACGCCTACGCTTACGCTTTCAGGCAGGGTACTGCCGCCATCAATGACGTTTTGCGTTCCGGTAAGATAGCTGGACTCATCGGAAGCCAGAAATGCCGCCAGTTCCCCTACTTCCAGCGGATCGGCAAGACGGCGTAGCGGAATGGCTTTTGCCATTTCCGTTAATACCGATTCCGGATCGTCAGGGTTAGACTGACGGGCAATGCTTTCCGCCATCGGCGTTCTTACATAACCGGGGCAAATGGCATTCACGCGAATACCGGACTGCGCATACTCTACCGCCAGCGATTTGGTTAAACCGACAATGGCGGCTTTTGACAGCGCATAGGCCGTTTCACCCGGGTCCGCCACCATATCTCCCGTAACGGAAGACATCATCACAATGCGGCCATCTTTACGTTTAATCATCTCCGGCAGGACGGCTTTGGTGACGTTCCAGACACCTTTAATATTAATATCAATGTGGAAATCGCGATCTTCTTCACTCATATCGAGGAAGTTGCCCAGACGGCACACTCCAGCGTTATTCACCAAAATATCAATTCTACCTTCAGTCTCTTTGGCGCGCGCAACCGCCGCCTGCACCGAAGCAAAATCTCTGACGTCAGCCTTAACGGCAGTGCAGCGATGCCCGCGCCCGCCCAGCTCATCCGCCAGCTTTTCAATCTCATCGGAGATATCCAGCAAGATTAAGTTCGCGCCGTGGCGTGCGAATACGCGAGCGATCCCTTCGCCAATGCCCTGCGATGCGCCCGTAATCAATGCTGTCTTGCCCGTGAGTTTACCCATTTTCAATGTCTCCTTTTGAATATGGAGTCTTACACTCCATTAACACTGAAAATACAGTAATAACAAATAAGTGCTGAGGAATAGCTCACTAATTCAGGTAAATATTAGGTAAAAAAATCCCCGCGGAGGCGGGGATGACCATTTTCATGCTGTTTCATGCTGTTCTGCCTGATGGCGCTGCGCTTATCAGGCCTACCAATCGTAGGTCGAATAAAGCGTTTGCGCTGCCATCCAACAGGGTTTTACTTTATAGCGCTAACAGGCGATCCAGCGACGGGGCAAAATAGTAGCCGCCAGTTACCGGCTTGGTGAAGCGCAGCATCGCGTCGCGTTTACCGTCGGTATCGCCGAACATACTCAGAAGCTGCTGTTCGATATTGTGCAGACGTGCGCAGTAAGCGCAGAAATAGAGACCATGAGTACCGCTGGCGGTGCCGTATGGCAGGCTCTGGCGCACAATCTTCAGCCCTTTGCCATCTTCTTTGAGATCCACGCGGCTCAGGTGAGACGTTGCCGGACGCGCATCGCCGTCAATCTCTTCATTGGCTTCTTTGGTACGCCCGATCATCATCTCCTGATCGTGAATACTCATCCGGTTAAGTTGCTTGAGATTGTGTTCCCAACGCTGCACGAACACATAACTGCCGCCGGCATCCACGCCATCTTTGATCACCGCCACTTCACGACGCGTCTCTTCGCCCGCTGGGTTCTCTGTCCCGTCGACAAAGCCGCTCAGATCGCGTTCTTCCACCCAACGGAAGCCGTGAACTTCTTCTTTCACGTCGATACAGTCACCGAAGGCTTCCATCGCCGCCTGGGCAACAGAAAAATTCACATCGTGGCGCAGGGAAAGGATATGGATCAGCACGTCATACTGCGTGGCCGGCGCCAGCCCTTTACCATAAGGAATAAAATCTTTCAGTTCTTCCGCCCCGACGCCGCCGCTCAGGGCGCGCCAGGTGTTGTTGCCAAACGCCACAACGGCCCCAAGATGGGCGTCCGGAAATTTGACTTCGAAGGTCGCCAGTTTATCGGCAAATGTTCTGCTGGCCGCGCGCAGGGCGTCCAGGTCGCCTTTCACATTGGCTTCAATCCAAATTGCCGCACGGCAATGTTCCGGCAAAATGCCACTTTGAACCTGAGACATGATTCCTCCTGAAAATGAGAATGCCACGCAGTCGTGGCATTAATGGAGGCTATTTTACCTTGTTTTTAAGCGAAGCGGTTTGTTCAGGCGCAAATTAACGACGCCAGATAATTTTGCGCACGTCCCAGTTTTTTAAGATGTCATCAGGAGGCATTAAGCCTTCCGGTCCGCTCCACTCGCCGGAGAAAACATAGCTAATATGCTGACTTCCCTCGGCTTTACATTCGACGCTGGTATGGCTATCGCTGGAAACCGGCTCGCAGTGACCAAACGCTTTGCTGTAAAGGTCGCTAAACGGCGTACCGATTTTGCCCCCCGCGGCGGTTGGGATATCGCTGTCCAGCACATCAATACGGCTCACGGTTCCCTGCTCGCCGTTGATCACCATCGCGACATTGTCGCCCTTCATCGCTTCGAAAAAGCGCACCACGTTGCCGTTATCGGTTTTCATACCGCTACGCAGGCGATAATCGCCATCTAATGCCTCTGCAATAGCCGGCTCTTCCAGCGGCGTGGCGGCGGTCAGCGCTCCCACGCCTTGCTCAGTGACTTCTGTCGAGGAACCAAACCAGTTCCATGGATTTGCGGCAGACCAGTTGACCGAGGAGAGCGTTGAGCAGCCGGTCAGCGCCAGCGGCAGTGCGAGTAAAGTCAAACGCAGCGATTTCATCTCACTTCCTTTCTTTTATTAATTAACGTTGGTTGGAGTGCGGGTTCGCCAAAAAGTGCCGTTATTCTTTCTCAAGGGAAAAACAGGCACGCAAACGTTGATTGGTTAACAGCCAGATCAGCGCGACGATGTCCGCCAGCAGCAGCGCCAGCCCGACGCCGTTGACCGGGTCGCCACCCAGCCACATCACCGGCAGCCAGCACAACGACACCAGTTGAGCAAGGATCAGGAGTCCGCGCAGCCAGCGCCACACACCAGGAACCGCTTCACGCCGCCCGCTGAGTAAAAATGCCACTACCGCCGGAACGCCGGGCAACAGCCCCAGCCAAAAATTGTCATGGTCGGGATAAAAAAAGTTTAACAAAGTATTACCCTGTCCACGGGATGAACCGGCAATGACAAAGAGTACCCAGGCGCGCGCCTGAAGTAGCAGTACGCACCAGAACAGAAACGGCAGGCGTAAACGTCCGTGTACATCATAATCGGCTGGATGAAACTCAGTACTCTTCATCTTCAATCAGGCGTTTACCCAAACTTAGGGCGTCAGAATGCTCATACCCCAGACGTTCATACATGCCCAGCACAACGTCGTTATCATCACGCACCATAATTTGGATTTTCGGACACCCGCGGGCGATGAGTTTTTTTTCCAGCCGGTTAAGCAACGCATTCGCAATGCCGCGCCCGCGGAACTCCGGGTGAACGCCCAGGTAATACGCCGAGCCGCGATGCCCGTCATAACCGCCCATTACCGTACCGACGACTTCGCCGCTAACTTCCGCAACGAGGAACAAGCTGACATCGTGATTCACCTTGCGTTCAATATCCATTTCAGGATCGTTCCATGGACGCAGCAGGTCGCAACGCTCCCAGAGGGTAATCACCTCTTCGAAATCTTCCTGGCGAAAAACGCGTATTTCCATGGTATTCGTTGCCTTTTCGGGTGGAAAAACCAAGATTATGGCGCAAACATCTGATTCAGCCAATATCTGACGCGATGTAGCGGAAAAAATGGCATAATGGCGATGTGTCACGTATTGAAATGAAAAGTAAAACAATTCTCATCACCAACCGTCGTAACGGATTACGCGATACGATATAACATCTTGAACTTAATTTTCACAACTCAGGCCGTATGAGCACTTTTAAACTCCTAAAAACTCTCACATCGCGCCGCCAGGTACTCAAAACAGGTCTGGCGGCCCTGACGCTGTCAGGTATGTCGCACGCAATAGCCAAAGAAGAAACGCTAAAAACCAGTAATGGTCACAGCAAACCCAAAACAAAAAAAACCGGCAGTAAACGGCTGGTGATGCTCGACCCCGGACACGGCGGCATCGATACCGGCGCGATTGGCCGCAACGGTTCTCAGGAAAAACACGTCGTACTGGCAATTGCCAAAAACGTACGCGCTATTTTGCGAAATCACGGAATCGATGCGCGTTTAACCCGGACAGGGGATACCTTTATTCCGCTGTACGATCGAGTGGAAATCGCCCATAAGCACGGCGCGGATCTGTTTATGTCCATTCATGCCGATGGTTTTACCAATCCGAAAGCGGCGGGCGCTTCCGTTTTTGCGCTTTCCAACCGCGGGGCCAGTAGCGCCATGGCGAAGTATCTCTCCGAGCGTGAAAACCGCGCGGACGAAGTGGCGGGTAAAAAAGCCACTGACCGGGATCATCTATTACAACAAGTTTTGTTTGATCTGGTGCAAACCGATACGATTAAAAACAGTCTGACGCTGGGTTCGCATATTCTCAAGAAAATCAAACCTATACATAAATTACACAGCCGCACTACCGAACAAGCGGCTTTCGTGGTGCTAAAATCACCGTCAATTCCGTCGGTACTGGTCGAAACCTCGTTTATTACCAATCCGGAAGAAGAACGTCTGCTGGGCACGACGGCGTTTCGCCAGAAAATCGCTACGGCGATCGCCAACGGCATCATCAGTTATTTTCACTGGTTTGATAATCAGAAAGCACACACGAAGAAACGGTAATCATGAAACCCGATGCACATCACGTAAAACAGTTTCTGCTACGCCTGCAGGATGATATTTGCCAAACGTTATCCGCTGTGGATGGCGCAAACTTTGTCGAAGATAGCTGGCGACGCGAAGCGGGCGGCGGCGGACGCAGCCGGGTATTACGCAACGGCGGGATTTTCGAACAGGCGGGCGTTAATTTCTCTCACGTTCACGGCGATGCAATGCCCGCGTCCGCCACCGCGCATCGGCCAGAACTGGCCGGGCGTAGCTTTGAAGCGATGGGCGTATCGCTGGTGGTGCATCCGCACAATCCGTATATTCCCACCAGCCATGCTAACGTGCGCTTTTTTATTGCCGAAAAACCGGGCGCCGATCCGGTGTGGTGGTTTGGCGGCGGGTTCGATTTAACGCCCTACTACGGCTTTGAAGAGGATGCCGTTCACTGGCACCGCACCGCCCGCGACCTGTGCCAGCCGTTTGGCGACGATGTGTATCCGCGTTATAAAAAGTGGTGCGACGACTACTTTTTCCTCAAGCATCGTAACGAGCAGCGCGGCGTTGGCGGCCTTTTTTTTGACGATTTGAATACGCCGGATTTCGACCACTGTTTTGCTTTTATGCAGGCGGTCGGTAACGGCTACACCGAGGCGTATTTACCGATTGTCGAACGACGCAAAGCGATGGTCTGGGGCGAGCGGGAGCGTAATTTTCAACTTTATCGCCGCGGGCGCTACGTGGAGTTCAATCTGGTATGGGACAGAGGCACCCTGTTTGGTCTACAAACCGGCGGGCGCACTGAATCTATCCTGATGTCGATGCCGCCGCTGGTGCGCTGGGAGTACGACTGGCAGCCAGAGGCGGGTAGCCCGGAAGCGGCGCTGAGCGAGTTTATTCAGGTACGCGACTGGGTGTAATTGCCTGATAGCGCTACGCTTATCAGGCCTACAACCACAACGGCACCGCCCCGTAGGCCGGATAAGACGCAAAGCGTCGCATCCGGCACAAGAATGCCATCAAGCCCATTGCCGCATCCGTTGATGCAGCGTCAACGATGGTTTTTCGGCAAATAATTGCTGATAATCGGTGGCAAATTGCCCCAGATGCCAGAATCCCCACTGCATCGCGGCATCTTTGACCGTGGTGCTCTGCGACCACGGGCTAATCAACTCCCGGCGTACCGCGTTTAAGCGAATACGTTTCAGCCACGCATTGGGGCCAATGCCCAAAATGGCGTGAAACGCATTTTGCAGCGTGCGACGGCTTACGTGTAGCTGGTTACATAAGTCGAGCACCGTCAGCGGCTCCGACATATTTTCCAGCACATATTCCCGCGCCCGCGACAGTAGCCTACGATATCCCTGATGGCTGATGCTTTCGGCGCTATGAATCGGCTTCGCCTCTTCCAGCATCGTGCCCATCGCCAGCAACAAATTATCACTCAAGACCTTACGCACCGCAGGTTGATGCAGGGTTTCAGGACTCTCGCTAAAGGTGGCCAGCGCCTGCTGCACAAAGCCCCACAGCGCCGCTTTATGCTGCTCTTTTACCTCCAGCGCTAACTGGTTACGCAGCATATGCAGCACCCTTTCCGGGTTATGCAAAAACGTGGCCTGACGGGAAATAACATCTTCCGAGATAACGACGCCCAGAATGGTGTAATCATCCGGCGTGCTCAGTTCAAACTCGGTGCCTCCCGGTCGGGTGGCAATCTCGGCGCTGCCGAGCCCCTGCGCGCCGATAAATCCCTGTTCGCCGCGCGTCGCCGGAATACCAAACCAGAAAGAGTTTGGCCAAACCAGACACGACTGACGCAGCGCCAGGCCGGTGTATTCACGGAACACCTGAATCTCATCAAGCAGGATTTCCGTGAACTCGCCATGAAATTTACCCGGGTGTAACTGATCGTAGATCTGCTGCCAGGCGGTGATAGTCAGAGCATGTTCATAGACATCCGTCGTCCGTCGCTGATGAACATTGTCCACCTCGACTCTGGGCGTAAGTTTAACGTCTTCGGGTAACGCTTCATGATAAAGATGGTGCAAATTCGCTGTACGGGTCTTTTTCATGATCTTCTATGCCGGACGCCCGCCAGGACGCCCGGCCCTCCGACAGATTAATTTTTGATGCGATAGCGACTACTGCGTTTACGCAACGCTCCGTCAGAAAAGAGTTGTTCCAGCACGTTTCTGGCCTGCTCCAGCGGCCAGCCAAAATGCGCGGCAACCTCTCCCGCCGTCATTCCCTGGCGTACTGATGCCAGCAGCGCCAGTAACGCTTCAGCGAACTCAGGCGTTGCGGGTACCTGGGGCGCTTTCTCAGTCGGCGTTGTCGCACGCGCAAACCCGCCAATCAGCCACTGGGTGTCCTCTTCCGGACGACCAATTTCTTTGCGGCTAATCACACGGCCTGTGCGCTGCGCGGCGGCGCTTCCGGCATCCAGCGCCGCACGACACGCCGCCAGATCGCCCTCCACCACCAGCGTGAGCCTGCCAGGGTCGAGCACTTGATGACTGAGCAAACGCACGTTGGCCGCTTTCAGCATGGCATCCGCCGCATCGACGGCGGCGACCATTCCGTCCACTTCCAGTAATCCCAGGGCATTGATCATTGGCAGCCTCCGTTACGCACGCTGGACAGGGTTACGGGCGATATCCAGCACGGCGTCGGTAAAGGCATTGCAGGCGGCTTTACACGCGGCCTGGCTTCCCGTTAAGAACGCGGCCGAATAGTTGGTTTCCGACGGCGGCGGCACGTAAGTCACCAGTTGAACGTCAGCGGATTTCATCGCCGCGTCAATGCCGAATGTCGCTTCCAGCGGCGGCGCCACCAGATAGGCCATTGGATCGCCCAGCGCAATACCTGCGGTAGATGAGAGGTACGAGCCGGTACGCGAAACCACATGCGCCAGGAATGCGGTATTTTCCGCATCGTTCGCCCACTGGAACGCCGCGCCGTTTTCAATGCTGGCGACCATCGCATCCAGACCGGCGCGCACTTCCGCCGGGTTCGGTCCGCCCAGCATAATCAACACCTCACCGGCGGTAGGCGACGGCCCGTGAGCCGCCCCGGCATAGAGGGAGCGACCATAGACCACTTCCACCATCGCCTGTTTTGTCGCTTCATCAGCGGCAATATAGGTCACATCATCAGAATCTGCCGTGATGAGTCCGAGGCTACGGATATGTGGCGGTAATTTAAGTTCCCGCGCAAAGCCGTCATTCACGGAGGCAATCACGCGCATGGCAGTCACTGAAGGTCGAATCAAATCTAATGCAGGCATGATGTCTCCTTAACGGGTCATGTTGATGCCGGACGCTTTCTGCTCCAGCATCCGTTTGGCCAAATCCACAATCACGGCGGCGGCTTCTACTGGCGGCGTCCCCCCCTGATGAATGTTTGAAATACAGGTTCTGTCGGCCTCGACGGTGGTCGCCACGCGCGGGGAATAGACGGCGTAGCAGGAGAGGCTTTCCGACTGCCCCAGCCCCGGACGTTCGCCCACCAGCAGGATGACGACCTTCGCGCCGAGAATTTCGCCAATCTGATCTTCAATCTTCACGCGGCCATAGCGCACAAAGAACGGCGTGCCGACGTTCAGCCCGGCCTGCTTCAGACCGGCAAGCAGCGGCGGCAGGATCTCTTCATAGTTGGCGGTGATCGCATCCGTAGAGAGGCCATCGGAGACCACTACCTGCACATCCGGGTTCATCACGCACTGTGACTTCAGCGCGTCAATGGCTTCCGGACTCAGGCGACGCCCCATATCCGGGCGCGTCAGGTACAGGTTTTTGTCGCTGATCTCCGAACGCACTTCCAGCAGCCCTTGCGCTTTTACCCACTCTTCCGGCACTTCTTTGAGCACGGTATCTTTCGAACGGGAGTGATCCGCCAGGAAGCGCAACAGCGCCTGGGTGCGCGGACGCGGCCCGGCACGACCCGTACAGACGCGTGCCGCAGTACTGCGACGCAGTTCGGTCAGCACGTCCGCACGATGCGGATTCTCGACGCCAATCCAGGCTTTTGCCTCCACGGAACCTAAATCCAGCGCGCAGCTTTCGGTCACCGTCGGCGCGGCGCACTGCGGCTTTGCGCCTACCTGCGTTGACGGCGCGACGGGCTGCGGTACGTCCTGTCCCATTGACGCCATCACGCTACGTACAATTTCTTCAATCTGTTTTTGATCCATGGTGTTATCCCCGCGTCATCAGAAGAACAGTGACGGATCGCCCGCCCGTTTGGTCAGACGACCGTTTGCCATAATGCCCATCGTTTCTAGCCAGCGTTCAAACTCCGGCGACGGCCGTAAATTCAGCAACTGACGGACGGTGGCGGTATCGTGGAAAGCGGTGGTCTGGTAGTTGAGCATGATGTCGTCGCCGAGCGGCATCCCCATGATGTAGTTACAGCCGGCAGTAGCGAGCAGAATCATCAGGTTTTCGTTAAGGTTCTGGTCGGCGTCGGCATGGTTGGTATAGCAGCAGTCGCAGCCCATCGAGATGCCGCTCAGCTTGCCCATAAAGTGATCTTCGAGACCGGCACGGATAATCTGCCTGTCGTTGTAGAGATATTCCGGCCCGATAAAGCCCACCACGGTGTTCACCAGGAACGGATCGTAGTGGCGAGCCAGCCCGTAGTTACGCGCTTCCATCGTCACCTGGTCGGCACCAAAGTTCGCACCAGCCGACAGCGCCGAGCCCTGTCCGGTTTCAAAGTACAGGCAGTTTTCCCCGGCGATGCGGTTGAACTCCGCCCCCACAGCCCGCGCTTCGTCGAGCATCGCCAGCTCGACGCCGAACTCTTTTAAGCCCTTCTCGCTGCCGCAAATGCTTTGGAAAATCAGTCCGCCCGGCGCGCCGCGACGAATCGCTTCAATCTGGGTGGTGACGTGCGCCAGCACGCAGCCCTGGGTCGGAATATTGAATTTATCGATAACGCCGTAAACGGTGTCGAGCACGCGGGTCAGGTTCTCTACGTCATCGGTCACCGGGTTAACGCCGATCACCGCATCGCCCGCGCCGAAAGAAAGCCCTTCGTAGATTTGCGCGGCGATACTCTGTACATCGTCACGGGTATCGTTCGGCTGCAAACGGCAGCTAAAAGTGCCCGGAATACCGATGGTGGTATTGGCTTTTTTGATCACCGGCATTTTCTTGCCGCCGTAGATCAGGTCGGCGTTGGAGCAGATTTTCGCCACTGCCGCCACCACTTCGGAGGTGAGGCCTTTGCGGGTAAACGCGATGTCGTCCACGGAGGTTTCATCGCTCAGCACGTATTCGCGCAGCTCGCTGATGCTCCAGTTTTTAATCCGGTTATAGGCCGTTTCGTTGACGTCGTCCTGAATCAGGCGCGTCACGCAATCCTCTTCATAGGCAATCACCGGATTGTTGCGGATATCCGCCACCGTCATTTCCGACAGTACCTGTTTTGCCGCTACGCGCTCCTGCGAACTTGCCGCGGCAACCCCGGCCAGCACATCCCCCGAACGCAGTTCGTTGGCTTTAGCCAGTACCTCTTTTACATCCTTAAACTGATAAACATTGCCGAACAATGTGGTCTTTAGTTTCATAAGTCGTTCCCTCAGGAAGGAAATGCGAGTGATTTCACCGTCACCGGCACAACCGATCCGCCAAAAAGAGGCGTACCAATGTCGATATAGTCTCCCGCCCGCACGACCACCTCATCGATGACCGCCAGCGGAAGTTGCGGTAACTGTGGGCGCAATAACATGCCCAGCGCTTTACCAAAATCCTGCTCGGCCACCACCAGCAGGGGATGTGGATTGGGATAACGCGCGACAAAAGCCGTCAGCGCGTTGATGACCGTGAGTAATGCGGCGTAACGCACCGGGAGCGTGGCGGGAAGCGCCAGCACGTAAGCGTCGGTTTGCGGGTCGAGATCAAGCTGGAGAAGCGCCTGCCGCCAGGCGTTCACCAGATCGGCGTCATCCTGCGGGATCGCCACCGGCAGGTTGCGCAGCGGCAGTTGGACGTCTTCCAGCCAGATAGTACTGCCGGAAAGCGAGAGCGTATGGGCCCCCGCGCCAATCACCGTGGCGCGCACGGTTTGCGCCGGAAACTGCACGTTCATCTCGCGCAGACGCGGGTGCTCATGCAGCGCGGTCGCCAGCAGCGGCCCGATATCAGAAAAGCAGAACGGATCGGCAGGTTGGTTGCGGTAGCATTCACCTACCCCACCGGAAAGGGTAATCACCTCCGGCGTAATATCGGCGGGCAGTAGCCCGGTTTGCATCAGCGATTGCGCCAGCGGCGAGAGCGCGCCAGTGATAACCTCGACGATGAGATCCGCCATCCGCCGCGCCACCTGCCCCAACTGTGCGGCAGCTAAGGCGCGAGCATCAGTACCCGAACCGAACACCTCATCGATAATCATCTGCCCCGGCTGGTGGGCATAAACCACGCGCCCCTGAGCGTCGGTTTCCAGCAGGCGACCACCGACGTTAAGGCAGGCGGTGCCGCTGACTTTTCCCGCGTCAAACAGCGCGTAGTTAGACGTGCCGCCGCCGATATCAATATTCAGCACCCGGCACATCCGCTGCTCAGACAAGCTTTGCGCTCCGGCGCCGTGACCGGCAATGACTGATTCCAGATGCGGCCCGGCGCTGGCGACCACAAAGTCGCCCAGCGACTGCGAGAGCGCCATGACCGCCGGACGGGCGTTGCGGGTTTTGGCGCTTTCGCCGGTAATAATGATAGCCCCGGAGTCCACCGATTCAGGCGCGATGCCTGCGGCCTGATACTGGGCCAGAATCAGCGCTTTAAGTTCGGCCTCTTTCAGACCGCCCTGCTTATCCACGGGCGTAAAGAAGACCGGGCTTTGCCAGCTAATGTCGCGTTTGATGAATTCGTAGCGCGGCACCTGCGACACCGCCGCACGGTTAACCAACTCCAGGCGCGAGAAGATCACCTGCGTGGTGGTGGTGCCGATATCGATACCGACGCTCAGTAGCTGGCGAGTGTTCACGATTGCGCCTCCACTTCGGTTTTCACCTGGGCGGCGTCATCTTTCGGCACCAGCATCATCGCCACGCCAATCGCCGTCACACCGCCGATCAGCTTGCCGACAATCATCGGGAAGATCATGGCGTTCATGTTGGCGGCGGCGAAGCCTAAATGGTCGCCCAGCGCGAACGCCGCAGAGACGGCAAATGCGCAGTTAATCACTTTGCCGCGGGTATCCATCTGCTTCATCATGCCGAACATGGGGATATTGTTCGCCAGGGTCGCCACCATGCCTGCCGCCGCAATATTATTTACGTTCAGCAGTTTACCGACATTCATCAACGGTTTTTCAAACCAGCGGGTCAGTAACAGCACCATCGGATACGCGCCGAGCAGCACGCAGGAGATAGAGCCGATCACTTCAATGGCGCGCATCACTTCGCCGGGTTTGTCGCCTGGCGCCATAAAGATCGGGTCGAGCCCCGGAATCAACTCCCAGCCCAACAGGAATTTAACCACCGCAGCCGCCAGACCGATGGTGATCAGCGCCACCAGAAATTTGGCGAAAATCTGGAAACCGTTGATCATTTTTTCCGGGATGAACTTCAGCCCCAGCGCTACCAGCACCGCGACGATCAATACCGGGATCATGTTCATCAGGATCAGCGCGAAGGTAAACTCCACTGGCTGACCATTGATCTGCACGCCTGAGTACATGGCGATCAATCCCCCCGCAATGCAGCCAATGGGAATGGTGACGATACCCGCCAGTACGCCAAGCGCCAGGTAGCGGCGGTCAGACGGTTCGATAATGCCGAGCGCCACCGGAATGGAGAACACAATGGTCGGCCCCATCATCGACCCAAGTATTAACCCTGAGTATAGCCACGCCGCGACATCACCGCCGGCCAGCTCTTTGGCGAGGAAGAATCCGCCCATATCACAGGCCAGCAGCGTACCCGCGAACATGGATGGGTTCGCGCCCAGCATTTCGTATACCGGGATAATAACCGGCCCCAGTACATGCGCCAGCACCGGCGCCAGCGCGGTCATACCGACCATCGCCAGCCCCAGCGCGCCCATCGCCATAAAGCCCTCTTCAAACTGGCCGCCAGACCCCTCAATACTCTTACCGAATTTACCGAGGAAGCGCGCCGACCCGCCGAACTGCGACAGGATTCTGTCCACGGCGGCAATCAGCATAAAGAACATCATGATGTACATGATGATTTCGTTAATTCCCATAGCCCTTACTCCCTGCCATTTATGATTTGTAGGCCGGATAAGACGTTTACGTCGCCTCCGGCATTAACGCCGTGTTATTGCCGGATGGCGGTGCGAGCACCTTATCCGGCCTACAGGCATTACCCGGCAGCCGCGTACAGATCGATAATCTGTGCCTGTGTGGCGGTGCGTGGGTTACTGCGCAGACAAATATCCTCCAGCGCGGCTTGCGCCCATGCGCTGTAGTGTTCGGGTTTGGCGCCAGCGTCAGCCAGCCGTTTGCTCTGCCCTACTTCGGCAATCAGCTCGCTCACCGCCGCAATCGCATCGCGATCGTCCGATTTCTTATTGGTTAACGCCCGGCCGATTTGACTGAAGCGTTCGCGGCATACCATCCGGTTAAAGCCCATGACCGTTGGCAGCAGCATGGCGTTGGCCTGGCCGTGCGGAATATGCAGCGCCGCCCCTGGCTGGTGCGCCATCGCATGACACAGCCCCAGACCGGCGCTGGAAAAGGCCATTCCCGCCATACAGGAGGCCAGTAACATATTTTCACGCGCCGCCAGATCGTGGCCGTAACCCACGGCTTTCGGCAGCGATTTGCCAATCATCGCTATCGCGCCAATCGCCAGGCTGTCGGTAAACGGCGTGGCGTTGAGCGCGCTGTAGGCCTCAATCGCATGCGTCAACGCATCGATACCGGTCATCGCCGTCACGTTTGGCGGAACGCCTTCGGTCACGGCAGCATCAAGAATCGCTACGTCCGGCATTAGTGACGCGTGTGCCAGCACCTGCTTGCGCCCGCTGACCGCGTCGATAATCACCGTCACGTTGGTGGTTTCAGAACCGGTTCCGGCGGTGGTCGGCACCGCAATCAGCGGCAGACGCGGGCGTAATGTACTGCGCTCGGTCATGGCGCTCAGCGTCTGGTCAGGGTTAGTCACCAGCAGGGCAACCGCTTTCGCCGCGTCCAGCACCGAACCGCCGCCAAAGGCCACTACGCCGTCGCACGCCGCCTCACGCAGTTGCGCCACCGCCGCGCAGACGTCGGTGATGCACGGCTCGCCTGGCGGACACGGCCAGACCGTCATCGCCACGCCCTTCATCGCCAGGCTACGTGCCAGCGGCGCGGTCATTCCCGCCTGATGCAGGAAGCTGTCGACCATCACAAACAGATGGCTTACGCCTCGCGCTTGCGCTTCCTGTCCACAGGCGCCGAGCGCCCCAAGTCCGCACAGCGTGACCGGCGGTACGCTGAACGTTTTCACCCGTTGCAGATTCAGGGTGTCGAATGCCTGAAACAGCGCCGTCTGTAGTTCAGCTTGCATAGAGTCCCTCCGCTTTCGCTCTCCCGCTGTTGGCTATCGCCAGCGGGGTCATAAACAGGCTGTGCTGCGGTAAATGCACCTGTAACTCCGGGAAACGCTGGCGAAATAACGCCTCCACGCCCGGCTGCATACAGGAACCGCCCGCCAGCCATAAATCAGCAATTCCTTGCCCTTCAATGTGGCGAGCAACGATCTCCGCCATCTTTTCGTACACCGGCTTCACTACCGGCCAAATCTCCTGCGCATTGCTGCGCTTGTACTGTTCCGCCTCTTCCAGGGGAATACGGCGGTTGCCCGCCAGCGTCAGGGAGATATGGTGCCCGCCAGTGGCTTCATCGGCGGAGTAAGTCACCTTGCCCTGTTTGACGATGGCAATGCCGGTAGTGCCGCCGCCAATATCCACCACGCCTGCATTATCAAGCGCCAGCAGATCCGCTACCGCTGTCGGCTCATCCAGTACGTGGCTGACTTCTAACCCAGCAGACTCCAGCACGTTGATCGAAATACGCGGGTCGGTGCCCGGCGGGAACGAGGTCGCCGCGTGGGTAAAGCGGCAGCCGAGCTGCTGTTCAAGGGTGTCGAGATGACGGCGCACGAGGGTGACGGCGCCGAAGAAATCCCAGACGATGCCGTCACGCACAACGTCGGCCCAGTCAAGGCACACCGCCACCGGCTGGGCGTTGCCGTCGACCACCATCGACACCACGTCGCAGGTGCCCAAATCGACGCCCAGCCACAGCGGTGTGTCGCTGGCGGCGGGCGTCTGGTTACACAGGGCCGCCGCTTTTTGCAGTCTTGGGGTGAGCCAGAGTTGTTCGTCGTGCGCCATGAGTCATCCCTTATACAATGCGAAACGCATCCACCAGCACGCATCGACGCAGCCGCACAAAGGTACGCGCGCTGGTCACGCCTTCGCCGGTTGGCGTGGTGATAGTCATGGTGGTCCAGCCTTCTCCGCCCAATCCAAGCCCGGCAATGCACGGCCCGTTTTTGACGAAAATGCTGGTGTCGATGGCGTTCGCCATCTGGTTCATGTTGTCGATATTGCGCGAGTGCATCGCCGCCGTATGGTGGCAACCGCCTTCAAGTTGTACCGCCAGGGCGATGGCTTCTTCGACGTTGGCGACCCGCACCACCGGCAGTACCGGCATCATCATTTCAGTGACAGCAAACGGATGGTTAGCGGGCGTTTCCACAAACAGCAGGCGCGTTTGATCCGGGACGTTCAGGCCGATGGCTGCGGCGATCTTGCCCGCGTCACGACCGACCCAGTCACGGCTGACGGTGCCTTTGCCGCGCTCATCAATATTCTTCAGCAGCACCGGCTGGAGCTGTTCGGCCTGAGCGGCGGTCAGTTTCACCGCGTGCTGACCTTCCATCAGACGCATCAGCTCGTCGGCGACGCTATCCACCACAATCAGCACTTTTTCGTCGGCGCAGATGATGTTGTTATCAAACGACGCGCCTTTGACGATGGATTGTGCAGCGCGCGGCAGGTCGGCGGTCTCATCCACCACCACCGGGGGATTGCCGGCACCAGCGGCAATCAGGCGTTTATTAGTATGTTTGCGCGCCGCGTCCACCACCGCTTCGCCGCCAGTCACCACCAGCAGGCCAATACCGGGATACTTGAACAGCCGCTGGGCGGTTTCGATATCCGGGTTCGCCACGGTGACCAGCAAATTTTCCGGGCCACCGGCGGCGACCACCGCCTGATTGAGGAGGGTGATTGCCCGCTGAGAGACCTTTTTCGCCGCCGGATGCGGAGCAAACACAACGCTGTTGCCTGCGGCAATCAGGCTGATGGCGTTATTAATCACCGTCGCCGCCGGATTGGTGGACGGCGTGACCGAGGCCACCACGCCCCACGGCGCATTTTCAATCAGCGTCAGGCCGTTATCGCCGGTCAGCACCTGCGGAGATAAACACTCGACGCCCGGCGTGCCGCGCGCCTGCGCCACGTTTTTGGCAAATTTATCGTCAACGCGTCCCATGCCGGTTTCGCTGACGGCAAGTTCCGCTAATTCTCGGGCGTGTTTTTCGCCCGCCTCGCGAATGGCATGAATGGCAAGCTGGCGCATCGCCACGCTCTTCAGCCCCTGCTGGGCCCGTTTTGCTGCCGCCACTGCGTCATCCAGGGAGGCAAAAACGCCCATCTCATGAACAGTGCTGGCCGGCTGGCTGCTGTCTTTCATTTTCAGCAGTACCGCTTTCACCACCTGTTCAATATCCTGTTGATTCATGATGTTCAGTCCTATTTATGGAAAACCACTTTCCCGCCAGCCACCACTTCATCGACGATGCCAATGACGCACAGATCGACCGGTGATAATTCGCTGCGATGCGCCTGGCGTGCGGAACTGCCGCTGACCAGCAGTACCCACTCTCCGGTTCCCGCCCCGATACTGTCGATAGCGACGGCACACTGCCCGTCGGGGTTGCCTTGGGCATCGATCATTTCCACCATCAGCAATTTGTCATGCGCCAGTCCCTGATGGCGGACGGTACATACGATTTGTCCTGTGACGACTGCCAGTTTCATATCCGCCTCCATGGATTGCCCGTTGGGTCGTAGGCCTTGAATCTGCGCACCATCAGGCAATGGCGCGCATTCATGCCGGATGGCGACGCTGCGCGTCTTATCCGGCCTACCATCAAATGTTGCTGTCGCCTTTGAAGCTGATCGGGAACACTTCTTCCAGATCGCCGTGCGGGCGTGGAATCACGTGTACGGAGACCAGCTCGCCAATGCGCTGCGCCGCAGCGGCGCCAGCATCGGTTGCGGCTTTGCACGCCGCCACGTCGCCACGTACCATGGCCGTACACAGGCCACCACCAATCTGCTTCACGCCAACCAGCTTCACGCGTGCGGCTTTTACCATCGCATCTGAGGCCTCAATCAGCGCAACCAGGCCCCGGGTTTCAATCATTCCTAATGCTTCCATCGTGTTTTCCTCTCATTAAAGGGGTCCAGAACGGGACCGTTCATTCAACCAGTGTGTGTAAGCTGCGTTCGCGGCTCACGTCAGCCTGGCGCGGCACGGCTGCCACCAACGCCAGTTCGATAATTTCCTGCACGCTACACCCTCGGGAGAGGTCGTGAAGCGGCGCGGCAAGCCCCTGAATTAGCGGCCCAACAGCGCGATAGCCTCCCAGACGCTGAGCGATTTTGTAGCCAATATTGCCCGCCTCCAGCGACGGGAAAATCATCACGTTGGCGCGGCCTTGCAGCGGGCTGTCAGGCGCTTTTTGCGCGGCGACCTCCGGTACGAAAGCGGCGTCAAACTGCAATTCACCGTCCACAAGCAGTTGCGGCGCACGTTCGCGAACGAGCTCTGTCGCCTGCTGCACGTTGGCAACATTGGGGTGACGGGCGCTGCCGTTGCTTGAAAATGACAGCATCGCCACGCGCGGCTCTTCGCCGGTAATGGCCCGCCAGGTGTCGGCGCTGGCGAGAGCGATATCCGCCAGCTGCGCCGCCGTCGGCTGCGGCACTACGCTACAATCGGCGAACCCTAATGCCGGGCCGGCATACTGCGGCAGCATCAGGAAAATAGACGACAATGTTTTGCACCCGGGTTGCAGGCCAATCACCCGCAGCCCTGCGCGCAGCACATTCGCCGTTGACGACAGGTTGCCTGCGATACACACATCAGCCTCACCGGCGCTCACCATGGCGGCAGCGAACATCAGCGGGTCGCTAAGCTTTTCCACTGCGTCCGGCGGCGTTTTTTCTCCGGCACGGGCAAGCCAGCGTTGCGCAAAACGCTGGCGCATACTCAGGTTGCTGTGTGGGTCGATGACCTGAATGCCATCCATCGCCATACGATGACTCAGGGCAAACTGACGCAGCGCAAACGGACTGGCGACCAGAACGGGGCGAGCCAGACCGTACTGTTGCAGGTAATGCGCCGCTTTCAGCACGCGTTCGTCCAGCGCATCGGGAAAGACGACTCTGGCGGGGGCGCGTACCGCCAGTTCGCGGGCGCGTTCAATGATCATGGCTTCTCTCCCAACCGTTGTTGAATTTGGGCGACCGTCAGCGGATGTTTCGCCACGCTCAAAATCATCATCACGTAAACCGTGCTGGAGAGTCGGTTCAGCGCCTGTAAAATGTCCGGGCGCAAGACCTCAAAACTACGGGTAATAAACACTTGTGCGGCGAGGGTTTCCGTTTCGCGGACTTTGGTTCGCAGGAGATTAAGCAGCGCCGCATCGCGACCGTGGCTGGCCTCCGGCACCAGGTGATCGTGGTCGAGATAGCGCAGCGGCTGGTGGGAAAGCCGATGCAGCTCATCCTCGTTCAGCCCGACGATAGACTGCGCCGCCAGCGGTTCATCTATAGCGTCGGCGCGCATAATGTTGCCCAGCCGCGACCGGATATCGAAAAGCCACGGCTGCCAGGGTTCCGCCAGTTCGATTTGTAGCCACACGGTCAGCGCGATGGCGCTGTCGAGCGCGGCGCGAAAGCCGAGGCGCGGGTCGCTTTTGGCGACCATTTTGTCCGCCGTCAGATGGGTCAGCGTATCGGGCTTTTTCACCACCGGCTGGCGGCACAGTTCACAGCAGGCCTGTGGGTGCGTATCGCTACTGGTTAAGCCATGTACCGGCTGCGGCTGCTGTTCGTCATCATCGACAAACAGCCGGCCTTGCTGATCCAGAAACTTAATGCGCAGGCGGCGGCTTTCCAGCAGTTCCCGGGCCGAGGGCGTCAGTCGTGCATCAGCGGGCAGATGGATTTCCGATCCTTCGCTGAGCGTATGATTCGCTCTGAGCCACGTTTCGGTGATGAAATCGTTCATACGGATTGCCAGTTCGCAGGCCAGGCGACGTACAGAAAGCGCACGGACGTTGGCGTGCCAAATTCAATGCTGGAGCCTTTAGGGATGAACATGACATCTCCGGCTTTGGCAATCATGGTTTCGCCTTCATGGCGTACGTGCAGTTCGCCCTCCAGCACCATGTCGATTTCGTCGTAGTTCAGCGTCCACGGGAAAAAGGCGTTGTCCCACTGCATAAACCCGGCGGCCATGCTGCTGCCGTCCTGCTCTGTAACCAGATCGGTTAAGCCGACGCAGTGCGGTTCGGCGCCGTCGAAGCGGCCAAATTTCACGCTGCTGCCGTCAATGACTTTCACGCCGCCTTTACCCGTGACGGAGGTAAAGCTCGGCTGCATCGTCCCCAGTTCCAGCGACTGCTTTTCCTTGAGCACTTTTTCCATCAGCTGCGCCACCAGGCTTTCAGTAAACTGCCCTTCCGGGAGCTGCGCGATGATGGCTTCCCGAATGCGCTGGCTTTCGCTTTTACACGCCTGCGCCGATGTGGATGCCGGGACGGACTCGTCGCATTCGGTAATCGTGAAGCCCAGTAGTTCCGCCACTTCGCGAGCCTCCGGGGTAATAATGCTGGCGCGCAGCACTACCGACATCGCCTGTTCGCCGCGGGCGTGGGCCGCACGAATATCGTTAGCTGTGATAAGTTTTTTCACCTGCCTCTTCCTCCTGTTCACTGAGAGCCGCCAGATAATCCACCAACTGCCGCACGCTTTGCGGGTCGTGGCCGTTGAGCTCGAAAATCGGCTCCCGGAATCCAATCTCGCAAAGCAACTGCCGCGTAGCGGCGACGTCGGCATCCGGCATGTCCGTTTTGCTGATAACGGCGATATGTCGTTTACGGGTTCCAACGTCCAATAACCCGGCAGGTAAGCGACTTTCTTTATCGTTTGCCGCGTGGACATAAATCAGCGTGTCCACATCCTGCAACGTGGTAATTAAGGCGTGATACCAACGGGGATGGCTAAAATATTCACCCGGCGTATCGATATCGCCATGATCATTAAATTCCACGGCCTGCGTTTTTCTGGCGAGGGAATAATTTCCCCGTAACGCGTTAAAAAGCGTTGTCTTTCCGGCACCGACCGCGCCGACAAAAGCAATACGTTTCATTACCGCCACCAATTAACTTTTTGTTAACTCACACAGGGTAAAGTTTAATAATCGCCCCAGCCCGCTGACCGTCTGTAATAGCGCTTCTTCTACTGCACCGACGGTGCCATAAATCACCAGCGCGCCGCTAAATCTGTCGAGAAAACCGATGTGTACATCCGCAGCCTTCATCGCTAAATCGCCAGCGATCATGGCCGTCTCCCCCGGCGTTAAGGTCATAATGCCAATCGCGCCAGCATCGGGAACGCCGATCTTTTTCGCCAGTTCTTCACCAGGGTGCGCAATGAGATGCGCCAGCGTGACCTGTTTGCCCGGCACAAATTCCTGAATAATGCGTTCTTTATTCATTGCTCACCATCTCCACTGAAACTGCCGTCATCGTGGCAATTTTTTGTCGGAGTAAATAACAAAATTCGGCAAGGTGATGTAAAAGGTGAGGTAGATCACTAAGAGAAAGAAAATAAAAGGGACTTCTGTCGAAGGTGTTAACGATAAATATCGTGGTGCATCACATTTTCAGGCGTCATTCTGAATTTAAACCTGTTCCGCAATAAATACCCACCGGCTATTCTTTGTATTACTACTATTGATAAAAATAATGCGTATCACTCGATTTATGCATAGTACAGATTCAGTGAAATAAGTAGGGGTAACGCAATAGGTTCCAGAATATCCCCACCCGAGCCTTTCATGCCATGGCGAAGCCCAGCGGCGCATAAAAAAAGCGCAGGAGAACCTGCGCCAGAAGAGAGAGTAATGCGTTATTAAAGCGGCGTGGTTTGCGCTTCAACTACCGCTAACGCCACCATATTCACGATACGGCGTACAGAGGCGATCGGCGTTAATACATGTACCGGTTTAGACACGCCCATCAGGACTGGGCCGACCGTGACGCCTTCGGAACTGGAGACGCGGAGTAAGTTGTAACTAATGCGGGCGGCTTCCATATTCGGCATCACCAGAATATTGGCGGCTCCCTTCAGCGGGCTATCCGGCATCCGGTCATTACGAATACTTTCCACCAACGCCGCATCACCGTGCATCTCGCCGTCAATCATCAGATCGGGCGCTCGTTCGCGTACCCGCTCAAGGGTTTCGCGCATTTTGCTGGCGGACAGCGAATTTGAGGAACCAAAGTTAGAGTGCGACAACAGCGCGACTTTCGGCTCAATACCAAAGCGGCGAACGGTTTCCGCCGCCATTACGGCGATCTCCGCCAACTGTTCCGGCGTGGGATCTTCGTTAACATAAGTATCGGCAATAAAAGTGTTGCCGCTTGGCAGCAGTAAGGCGTTCATCGCCCCTGCCGTATGCACGCCGTCACGGTAGCCAAAGACGGCTTTCACTACGCTGAAATGCTCATGGTAGTCGCCGATAGTGCCGCAGATCATCGCATCCGCTTCCCCACGCTGCACCATGATCGCGCCAATGGCCGTATGGTTGCCGATCATCGCACGCTGCGCCTGTTCCTGAGTTACCCCGCGACGCTTCATGATCTGGTAATACTCGCTCCAGTACTCTTTGAAGCGCGGATCGGATTCATTATTCACGATCTCGAAATCAACGCCCGCTTTGATCTGTAGCCCCAGTTTCTGGATACGCATTTCGATCACGCTCGGACGTCCGATCAGGATGGGTTTCGCCAGCCCCAGGGTGATCAACTCCTGGGTTGCGTGCAGCACGCGCGCCTCTTCCCCTTCCGGCAGCACTACACGCTTCGGATCTTTGCGTGCCTGCGAGAAGATCGGCTTCATGAACAGGTTGGTTTTGTAGACAAACTCGGTCAGTTTATCGATATAGGCATCAAAGTCAGCAATCGGGCGCGTCGCCACGCCGGAATCCATTGCCGCTTTCGCGACCGCCGGAGCGATTTTGACAATCAGACGCGGGTCAAACGGTTTCGGAATAATGTATTCCGGCCCAAAGCTCAGGTCCTGATCGCCATAGGCCGAGGCCACCACTTCGCTCTGTTCGGCGTGCGCCAGCTCAGCAATCGCACGGACCGCCGCCAGTTTCATCTCTTCGTTGATCGCCGTCGCGCCGACGTCCAGTGCGCCGCGGAAGATAAACGGGAAGCACAATACGTTGTTCACCTGGTTCGGATAGTCGGAACGACCGGTACAGATAATGGCGTCCGGGCGCACTTCTTTCGCCAGCGGCGGCAGAATTTCCGGTTCCGGGTTAGCCAGCGCCAGAATCATTGGCGCGCGGGCCATTTTCTTCACCATCTCCTGAGTCAGCACTTTCGGGCCTGAACAGCCGAGGAAAATATCCGCGCCGTCAATGACCTCATCCAGCGTGCGCTTGCCGCTGTCGTCTACCGCATAGGCCGCTTTGGTCTCCGCCATATTCGGCTCACGGCCTTTGTAAATAACGCCCTTAGAGTCGCACACCACGATGTTGTGCTTTTGCATCCCCAACGCGACCAGCAGGTTCATACAAGCGATTGCCGCCGCCCCTGCGCCGGAGACGACCATCCGCACGTCGGAAATATTTTTCTCTACGACTCGCAGGCCATTAAGAATGGCGGCAGTACTGATGATCGCCGTTCCGTGCTGATCGTCATGGAAAACCGGGATGTTCATGCGCTCGCGCAGTTTCTGTTCAATATAGAAACATTCCGGCGCTTTAATGTCTTCGAGGTTAATGCCGCCAAAGGTCGGCTCCAGCGCTGCGACCACATTGATAAATTTGTCCGGATCAAGCTCATCGACTTCAATGTCAAACACATCGATGCCGGCGAATTTTTTAAACAGAACGCCTTTGCCTTCCATGACCGGCTTGCCGGCCAGCGCGCCAATGTTGCCTAACCCCAGCACCGCTGTACCGTTGGAAATGACCGCGACAAGGTTGCCGCGCGCGGTGTATTTGTAGGCTGCCAGCGGATCTTTTTCGATTTCCAGGCAGGGCGCCGCCACGCCTGGCGAGTAAGCCAACGCCAGATCGCGTTGGGTGGCAAGGGGCTTAGTCGGAGAAACCTGAATTTTACCGGGTACCGGAAATTCGTGGAAATCAAGGGCGCTTTGTTTTAACTGCTCATCCATCTTGTTGTTCCTTTCACGTATCGTTCAAAAAGTGACGCGGCCTGGTGCGCCGCACATTATCACCGTACTGCGCAACACAAACTTTGAAGGTCTGCAAACTATCACGACGCGGCGCAAGAGTTTGTTATCAACTTATAACGGTCATGTTACCTGCTTATACCAGCAATACCATGCCTGTCTGCTATGCTTTTTGGTTATGTAGTGTATCAATCTTTCAGAAGTGTGAATCAACACACTCATCTAACACTTTACTTTTCAAGGAGTATTTCCTATGAACCAGCTAGACGGCATCAAACAATTCACTACCGTCGTCGCCGACAGCGGCGACATCGAGTCCATCCGCCACTACCAGCCGCAGGATGCCACGACAAATCCCTCTTTACTGTTGAAAGCCGCCGGGCTTGAGCAGTATGGTCATTTGATTGAGGATGCGATTGCCTGGGGGAAAAAACACGGCGGTACGCAGGAACAGCAAGTTGCAGCAGCCAGCGATAAACTGGCGGTCAATTTTGGCGCGGAAATACTGAAAAGTATTCCCGGTCGCGTCTCCACTGAAGTCGACGCGCGGTTATCATTCGATAAAGAAAAAAGTATCGAGAAAGCGCGCCATCTGGTAGATCTCTACCAGCAGCAGGGTATTGATAAATCACGCATTCTGATCAAGCTCGCCGCAACCTGGGAAGGTATCCGCGCCGCCGGGCAGCTCGAAAAAGAAGGCATTAATTGCAACCTGACGTTGTTGTTCTCTTTTGCCCAGGCGCGCGCCTGCGCCGAAGCGGGCGTCTATTTGATCTCTCCGTTCGTGGGCCGAATTTACGACTGGTATCAGGCGCGTAGTCCGCTGGAGCCGTATGTCGTGGAGGAAGATCCCGGCGTGAAATCGGTACGCAATATCTACGATTACTTTAAACAGCATCGCTATGAAACCATCGTGATGGGGGCAAGTTTCCGCCGTACTGAGCAAATCCTCGCGCTAACCGGCTGCGATCGACTGACTATCTCCCCTAACCTGCTTAAAGAGCTGAAAGAAAAAGAAGAACCGGTGATCCGTAAACTGGTGCCTTCCTCGCAGATGTTCCACCGTCCTACGCCAATGACGGAAGCGGAGTTCCGCTGGGAACATAATCAGGACGCGATGGCCGTAGAGAAGCTGTCGGAAGGTATCCGTCTTTTTGCTGTTGACCAGCGCAAACTGGAAGACCTGCTTGCCGCCAAACTATAAACCTTGCATGGAGTGATTTATGTCCCGTAAAGACCTTGCCAATGCGATTCGTGCGCTGAGCATGGATGCCGTTCAAAAAGCCAATTCCGGGCACCCCGGCGCGCCGATGGGGATGGCGGATATCGCTGAAGTGCTATGGAACGATTTTCTTAAACATAACCCCACCGATCCGACCTGGTATGACCGTGATCGTTTTATCCTTTCCAACGGTCACGCCTCCATGCTGCTCTATAGTCTGCTGCATTTAACCGGTTATGACCTGCCGCTGGAGGAGTTAAAAAACTTCCGTCAACTGCACTCTAAAACGCCCGGTCACCCGGAGATTGGCTATACGCCCGGCGTTGAAACCACCACCGGACCGCTGGGCCAGGGGCTGGCGAATGCCGTCGGGCTGGCGATTGCCGAGCGTACGTTAGGCGCACAGTTCAACCGGCCGGACCACGAGATTGTCGACCACTACACCTATGTCTTTATGGGCGACGGCTGTCTGATGGAGGGGATCTCGCATGAGGTGTGTTCGCTGGCTGGTACGCTGGGACTGGGCAAACTGATCGGCTTTTACGATCACAACGGCATCTCCATCGATGGCGAAACTGAAGGCTGGTTTACCGACGATACCGCCAAACGTTTTGAAGCCTACCACTGGCATGTCGTGCATGACATTGACGGGCACGATCCGGAGGCGGTGAAAAAAGCCATTCTGGAAGCCCAGAGCGTAAAAGACAAACCTTCGCTAATTATCTGTCGGACGGTGATAGGTTTTGGCTCGCCGAATAAAGCCGGGAAGGAGGAGTCGCACGGCGCGGCGCTGGGCGAAGAAGAGGTGGCGTTGACCCGCCAGAAGCTGGGATGGCATCATCCGGCGTTTGAGATCCCAAAAGAAATTTACCGCGCGTGGGATGGCCGTGAAAAAGGTGAGAAAGCGCAGCAGCAGTGGCAGGAAAAGTTTGCTGCTTATGAGAAGGCTTATCCTGAGCTGGCCGCAGAGTTTACCCGCCGGATGAGCGGCGGACTGCCGGAGACATGGGAATCCGCCACGCAAAAATTTATTAACGACTTGCAGGCTAATCCGGCCAAAATCGCCACCCGTAAAGCATCGCAAAATACGCTCAATGCCTACGGTCCCCTGTTGCCGGAACTGTTGGGCGGATCGGCGGATCTGGCGCCGAGCAACCTGACTATCTGGAAAGGTTCGACCTCGTTGAAAGAGGATCCGGCAGGTAATTACATCCACTATGGCGTGCGCGAATTCGGCATGACCGCCATTGCCAACGGCATCGCCCACCACGGCGGCTTTGTACCGTATACCGCCACGTTTCTGATGTTTGTCGAATATGCGCGTAACGCGGCGCGTATGGCGGCCTTAATGAAAGCCCGGCAGATTATGGTCTATACCCACGACTCCATCGGTTTGGGCGAAGATGGCCCGACGCACCAGGCCGTGGAACAACTGGCGGGCCTGCGCTTAACGCCTAACTTCAGCACCTGGCGTCCCTGCGATCAGGTTGAGGCGGCGGTCGGCTGGAAGCTGGCCATTGAACGTCAGCACGGGCCGACGGCGTTGATTCTCTCGCGGCAGAATCTGGCGCAGGTGGAACGCACGCCGGAACAGGTGAAAGCAATTGCTCGCGGCGGTTATATTCTGAAGGATAGCGGCGGCAAGCCGGATATCATTCTGATCGCTACCGGATCGGAAATGGAAATTACCCTCCAGGCGGCGGAAAAATTGACTGGCGAGGGGCATAACGTTCGCGTGGTGTCGTTGCCTTCAACGGATATTTTCGATGCGCAGGACGAGGCATATCGCGAATCAGTGCTACCGGCGCACGTGACCGCCCGCGTCGCGGTGGAAGCCGGTATAGCCGACTACTGGTATAAATATGTTGGCCTAAAAGGCGCAATTAT
This sequence comes from Salmonella sp. 2018103, assembly GCF_026247685.1. Classification (NCBI taxonomy): domain Bacteria; kingdom Pseudomonadati; phylum Pseudomonadota; class Gammaproteobacteria; order Enterobacterales; family Enterobacteriaceae; genus Salmonella; species Salmonella sp. 2018103. The sequence goes on along the minus strand of NZ_CP111029.1, from coordinate 1,374,864 downwards.
CGGCATGACGGGATACGGTGAATCCGCCCCGGCTGACAAACTGTTCCCGTATTTTGGCTTTACCGTGGAAAATATTGTAGAAAAAGCCCGCCGGGTGCTGAACATCAAAGGCTAAGGCGAGCGTTAGCAACACAGACTTTGCGCAGTCTGCAGACCTGTTCTGTAGGCTGTGCAAAATTACTTCGTAGACTCAGGCGCATCTGACTGCCCGATGACGACCTCATCAATGGATTTATGGCACATCAGGCAAAAGGCCTTTTTTTTATGCGCCTGCAATGTTGAATCCCACGCCGCTGATCCGCCTTCTTTATTCACTTTTTCTCTTATCGCCGCCAGCCGATCTATTTCATAATAAGCGCTCAGGCAGCCACAATGGGGGCATAATACGGGGCCATTATTTATTTTCATACTATTTCCTGCTGTGGTGAGGCTATCGGGTAAAATAACAATCCTACCGTAACGTAGCAATCTCTATACCATAAATGAAACCTCAATAGGTGTATCCCTATTCTGAAAAGGGGGATAACAACCAGGATTCAACGCGTGATCCACAGCGTAGGCCAGGCATCCGGCCCGTGCCAGTTATCGCAGCTCGGTTCTTCGGCATAACGTACCAGACGAAAACGATCGCCATCATAACGCCAGCGCGTCTGGATACCACAGTCGGTTAACCCCCGCCCTTTCGCCAACGTCACCAGCTCGCGCGTTTTCTCGTCAAAGAAGGCGTTCATCAACTCCATGTCATTACTTTCGACGCCGCGATTAAACGGCAGCCGCAAACGTACGGCGCGCGAGGCGAGCGTTTTTTTGCGTGAAACTACCCAGGCGAGATCAATAGTGTTATAGGCGCCGGCTTCGCAGTTAACAATCAATAACGCTTTATCATCCGTCAACGCGCTGACCTGCGTCTCGCGACGCAGCGGGTCAAGCGAACAGCGAATGCCGTTTACCCGCCATGCTGCGTAGTCCAGCAGATCGTCGCGTTCTTCCTCACTCAGCGGTACGGGCGTTGGATTAATCACGGCGATCCCCTTTAATGCCGGTGCCGGGGGCACGCTGAGCGGCGGTTCGTTTCCTTTTTCAATCCAGGCGGTTTCGCTGCCCACACGTTTTTGTTGCGCGTCGATAAACAGTAATGCCGCTTTTAATCCCGCCAGCGAAAGCGTCTGAACGCCGTTTTTTAAGGTGATAGCTTGCGCATCCTGAATCGTCTGTAAAAATGCGGTGATGGTGGCAGGATCGCCGGTCATGAGATGCCAGGGCGACACGCGCCAGTGTGGACTGTTGAACGAAAGCGGTTTGCCATCCAGCAATAAGCGAGGCGCAATTGCGGCTTCTTTGGCGTCGGGCGGCGCCAAACCGCCGCGGTCGATACGCAGTACCGCATCGGTACGCGCCCCGGCGCTGCGGCTTAATGTCATCACCAGCCCATGATGTTCGCCAGTATTGCGCGCTACGCAAAAATTTTGGTTATTACAGGTGACCTGCCAGTCGGAAAAAGTCCGTTGCGCTGGCGCAGCCCACAGTAGCTGGACCGGCAACAGGCCAAACAGACAAAAAAGAATAACGCGGTAGCGCATGAACGGAACAACCCCAGATTCAGAACAACACAGCTAAGGCGGTATCTTCCTTGCGCGCCTCAGGGTTCTCAATCAGATTTATCGGATTGGTCTTTTTTGTGTAAAGAAATATATTTCTTTTTTTTCAGTCCATTAGATGAGACGTCTGTAAATAGTTAAGCAATAACACGGTCTTACCGTCCCGAATCTCACCTGAGCGCACCATTTCCAGCGCCCGGGAAAACGGCAGTTCAAGCACCTCAATCTCTTCGTCCTCCACGCCGCCGCCGATGCTGGCACGCTCGCTATCATGATATTCGGCAATGAAGAAATGAATCAGCTCCGTGACGCCGCCTGGCGACATATAAAGCTCAAATATCTTGCGTACCTCACCAACGTCATACCCTGTCTCTTCAATGGCCTCTTTACGGATACAGACCTCCGGCTCGTCGTTATCAAGCAGGCCAGCGCAGGTTTCAATTAACATACCGTCTTGATTACCGTTGACCCATGTCGCCACGCGAAACTGGCGAACCAGAAGCACGGTTTTTTTAGTTGAGTTGTAAAGCAGAATGGTTGCGCCATTCCCGCGATCGTAAACCTCACGCTTGTGACGGATAACCTCGCCATTACGACGGGTCAGGTCATAGGTAATGTTGCGCAGAGTAAAATAATTATCAGAAAGAATTTTATCCTTAATAAGCGTAATGGTTTGCGACATGCTGGCTCCAGGGTGTAAAAAGAGCATTAATATTACGCCGTGAGGCCGGTTTTGTCTGCTGAAGGGTTAATCCTTAATGCCAACTGAACGGACGTACAGCCATATTTTTCTGTCACTGCTATGACCATATTCTGCTTCTCCGGGCCGCAGAGTCCATGCTCGCGATATGATTTGACGGCCGGAGTGAGACTGAGGGAATCATCATGAAATTTACTCTCGTTGCGACGGTTCTACTGACGTTTTCCCTTTCAGCTTTTGCCGTTGAATATCCGGTATTGACCACCGCGAGTCCTGATCAGGTGGGGTTTGATAGCCAAAAACTTCACCGACTTGATGGCTGGATTCAAAATCAAATTGATGCCGGATATCCCAGTATTAATCTTCTGGTGATAAAAGATAATCATATTGTTCTACAAAAAGCCTGGGGCTATGCCAAAAAATATGACGGTTCCACGCTGTTAACCCATCCTATTCGGGCGACCACTAACACGATGTATGACCTGGCTTCAAACACAAAAATGTATGCCACTAACTTTGCATTGCAAAAACTGGTGTATGAAGGAAAAATAGATGTCAATGATTTGGTATCAAAATACATCCCCGGCTTTAAGGATATGCCTGGGGATAAAATAAAAGGCAAAGATAAACTCCGCATTATTGATATTCTTCATCACGTCGCGGGCTTTCCTGCCGACCCACAATATCCTAATAAAAACGTCGCCGGTAAATTATTCTCACAGAGTAAAAGCACTACTCTGGAGATGATTAAAAAGACGCCGCTGGAATATCAACCTGGGTCAAAGCATATCTATAGCGACGTGGATTATATGATTCTTGGTTTTATCGTTGAATCGATAACGGCAATGCCATTAGATCGCTACGTCGAAACCACCATTTATAAACCGCTCGGATTAAAACATACCGTCTTTAACCCGCTGATGAAAGGCTTCACGCCGCCGCAAATCGCCGCAACGGAACTACACGGCAATACGCGTGACGGCGTGATTCATTTCCCCAATATTCGCACCAATACACTATGGGGCCAGGTGCATGATGAAAAAGCCTGGTACTCAATGGGCGGCGTTTCAGGACACGCCGGACTGTTTTCTGACACCCATGATATGGCTGTGTTAATGCAAGTCATGCTCAATGGGGGCGGCTACGGTAACGTGAAGCTATTCGACGACAAAACGGTTGCGCAGTTTACTCGCCGCTCGCCAGAAGACGCTACCTTTGGTCTGGGGTGGCGCGTTAACGGCAACGCCTCAATGACCCCCACGTTCGGGGTATTAGCCAGTCCGCAAACGTATGGACATACCGGATGGACCGGAACGCTGACGTCTATCGATCCGGTTAATCATATGGCGATTGTGATTTTAGGTAACAGGCCGCACTCGCCGGTAGCAAATCCTAAAGTAAATCCGAATGTTTTTGTCAGTGGATTATTACCTGCGGCGACGTATGGCTGGATTGTTGACCGGATATATGGTTCCTTAAAATAAAAATTAAGAGCCTATCCCACCAGGCGTTATTGGCGCAGCCAGTTTGGACACGGACAGCGCGCAAAAACCGGAGCGTACACGTAGTACGTGAGGTTTGACTCGCTACGCTCGCCCTTCGGGCCGCCGCTAGCGGCGTTCAAAACGCTAACGCGTTTTGGCGAGCACTGCCCAGGACCAAAATGACAAGTAAAATAGTCGTAATGGGATAGGCTCTAAGAAGGGATTCTGATAGCGTCCCTTCCTTCAATTTACACTCTATTTTCAATACTAAGATTGGCCTCATCAGGCCTGTTAAACGTCGCCCCGACGGGAAAATGTTTATCGCAGGGCGTCCAGCCCTGCGAGCGTCAACATTTCTGCAAACGGAGTAAGGTTAGCCAATAAGTTTAAGATTTTTTATCACTCAATCATTTAACCGTTCCAGGCCTTAACCGGCCTACAAATACGCTTATTTAGCTAACCAGTCGAGTATCCCCTGCGCGGCATGTCGGCCTTCTGCCATCGCCGTCACCACCAGATCGGCGCCGCGCACCGCATCGCCGCCGGCGAAAATTTTCGGGTTGGACGTCTGGTAACGAAACTCGCTCTCGACGCTGGCGGCAATACGTCCCCAGTTATCCACCTTCACGCCATGCGATTCCAGCCACGACATACCATGCGGATGAAAACCAAACGCCATAATGACCGCATCCGCCGGCATCACGAACTCGCTGTCCGGTACAGGTACCGGACGGCGTCGCCCCTGACCATCCGGTTCGCCAAGCCGCGTACGCAAAAAGCGAATACCGCTGACGCGCCCGTGCGTATCCAGCACCAACTCAACCGGCTGAACGTTAAATTCAAAGTTCGCGCCCTCTTCCCGCGCGTTTTTCACCTCTTTTTTCGACCCCGGCATATTGGCCTCATCACGGCGATAAGCGCAGGTGACGTTGGCAGCGCCATGACGCAGCGCCGTACGTACGCAGTCCATTGCGGTGTCACCGCCGCCCAGCACAACCACGTTAAGGCCCGCAGTATCAATAAACGGCTCGTCAGGCAACGCCGGAAGCCCTATCACCTGTTTGGTATTGGCGATGAGGAATGGCAACGCATCATATACCCCCGGCGCGTCTTCATTCGGTAAATCAGCCTTCATGGAACGGTAGGTTCCTACCCCGACAAAGACGGCGTCATAACTCTCCAGCAGCGTCTCCAGAGAAATATCTTTCCCTACTTCGCAGTTAAGCTCGAAACGAATCCCCATCGCGCTGAAGATTTCCCGACGGCGCGCCAGCAGAGATTTATCCAGTTTGAAAGCCGGAATACCAAAGGTGAGCAAACCGCCGATTTCCGGGTGGCGATCGTAGACGGTGGCGCTTACGCCATGGCGCGCCAGCACGTCAGCGCAGGCAAGACCTGCCGGCCCCGCGCCGATAATCGCCACGCGCTTATCGCTCTTCTGTACGTCCGACAGGTCGGGACGCCAGCCTTTGCTCAGAGCGCGATCGGAGATATAGCGCTCAATGTTGCCGATGGTAACCGCGCCATACTCATCGCGGAGTGTACACGCGCCTTCGCATAGCCGGTCCTGCGGACAGACGCGCCCGGTAATTTCCGGCAGGCAGTTGGTCTGGTGGGAAAGCTCTACCGCCGCATCAATATCGCCGGCTTTCACCAGTTCGATCCACTGGGGAATATGGTTATGCAGAGGACAGGTCCATTCGCAGATACTGTGTTCCCCGCATGTGAGGCAGCGGGACGCTTCACGCTCGGCCTGCGCGGCGCGAAACGGCAGATAAATTTCCTCAAGGGTGGTTTTACGCGCTTCAATCGCCAGTTTATCCGGTTCGCCGCGTGGCGGCGTCGCCTGCATACGCTCGACTTTGCTGCTTGCTGTCCCACTGTGTTGTGTATCCACGGTATGCCAGGGGCGAATCTCCTGCCGGGCGGTACGCAGCCGTCGCGTTTTAGCCAGACGGGTCAACGAGTCTTCGGTGACCAGTTGCAGCGCATCCGCCGGGCAATTTTCCACGCAGGCCGGACCCTGTTCACGTCCCTGACACAGATCGCATTTATGCGCGCTGGCTTTGAACTGGTTTGGCGCGACGGGCGTCAATACCATCTGCATGGTGCCGAATGGGCAGGCGACGACGCAGGATTTACAGCCGATGCACTTCTGCGCATTGACCTGCACGCTGTTGTTAATATGCGCGATCGCGCCGTTCGGACAGCTACGGGCGCAGGGCGCATCTTCGCAATGGTGACATGTGACCGCGCTGCGCTGGTGCTGATGTTTGATGACAGTAATTCGGGGCTGATAGCGCTGTGACGTCAGGACATGTCGCTCATCATTGTGAGCCATTACGCAGGCGACCTCGCAGGCATGGCAGCCCAGACACTGCTGGCTATTGGCCATAATAAAACGATTCATGGCATCCTTCTGTTTTGGTTGTAAAAACCTTATTCTTTATATGAGCATTGTTATTAACTGACGAAGGCGGGGTCGGCAATGTTCATCTGCCCAGGAAGCACAACTATCTGTCCAGAACCTGTGGCAGATCAATTTATTTCAAAGCAAATGCAATTGCGATTCAGCTAAATGCGGGGAGTGCCAGCGTGACGGTTAAACGCCCGGTCTCAGCCAGTCTGGCTAAGGCTTTTTTCTATATTGTGCTGTTGTCTATTCTGTCCACCGGCAGCGCATTACTGACGCTGACCAGCAGTTTACGGGATGCCGAAGCGATCAATATCGCCGGTTCGCTACGAATGCAGAGCTATCGGCTGGGTTACGATCTGCAAAGCCGTAGCCCGCAGATTAATGCGCATCGTCAACTTTTCCAGCACGCGCTCAACTCGCCGGTACTGCAAAATCTCAACGCCTGGTATGTGCCGCAGGCGGTGAAAACTCGCTACGCGCGCCTGCACGCCAACTGGCTGGAGATGAATAGCCGCCTACAGGACGGCGACATTGCCTGGTATCAGATCAATATCAACAATTACGTCGATCAAATTGATCTCTTCGTTCTGGCGTTACAGCATTACGCCGAGCGTAAAGTCATGCTGGTCGTCGCCATATCGCTGGCGGGCGGTATCGGCATATTTACGCTGGTCTTTTTTACCCTACGGCGTATTCGCCAGCAGGTCGTTCGCCCGCTGAATCAACTGGTCACCGCCAGTCAGCGTATTGAACATGGTCAGTTCGCCCCGCTGCCGCTGGATACCAGCTTACCCAATGAGCTGGGATTATTGGCGAAAACGTTTAGTCAGATGTCGAGCGAGCTGCATAAACTTTACCGTTCGCTGGAAGCCTCGGTGGAAGAAAAAACGCACGATCTGCACGAAGCGCATCGCCGCCTGGAGGTGTTATACCAGTGCTCCCAGGCGCTGAATACCAGCCAAATCGATGTCCACTGTTTTCGCCATATTTTGCAAATTGTCCGTGAACATGACGCCGCCTGGTATCTGGAGTTAACCGTGGGCGATAACTGGCGGATTAGCGAAGGCACGCAAAGCCCCGACCTGCCGATGCAAATGCTGCCAGTGACGATGCAGGACACGGTTTATGGCGAACTCCACTGGCAAAGCCCCAACGTTAATGCCTCTACGCCGCTGCTAAACAGCGTCTCCACGATGCTGGGGCGTGGTTTGTACTTTAATCAGGCGCAAAAACACTTCCAGCAACTTTTGTTAATGGAAGAGCGCGCGACGATTGCCCGTGAGCTACACGATTCGCTGGCGCAGGTACTTTCTTATTTACGTATTCAGTTAACGCTTTTGAAGCGCGCCATTCCTCAGGATAACGCCGGCGCGCAAAGCATCATGGCGGATTTTTCCAGAGCGCTGAACGACGCCTACCGTCAGCTTCGCGAGCTACTCACCACGTTCCGTCTGACGTTACAGCAGGCCGATTTACCCTCCGCATTGCATGAGATGCTGGAAGATTTACAGAGTCAGACCCCGGCCAAACTCACGTTGGATTGCCGTTTACCCACGCTGGCGCTGGATGCGCAAATGCAGGTGCATTTGTTGCAAATTGTGCGCGAAGCGGTCCTGAACGCCATTAAACACGCCAACGCGAGCGAAATCGCCGTGAGCTGCGTCACCGCGCCTGACGGCGATCATACCGTTTATATTCGCGATAATGGCATTGGTATCGGCGAACCGCATGAGCCTGCCGGACACTATGGTCTGAATATAATGCGTGAGCGCGCGGAGCGCCTTGGCGGCACGCTGAATTTTTCGCAACCCTCCGGCGGCGGCACCCTGGTCAGTATTAGTTTTCGCTCCTCCAACAAGGAAGAGAGTCAGTTAACGTAAAGAACGGCAAATCGCCGGAAGGCCAGATGTCAGGCTTTCCGGCGTTGGCACAAAAAGTATGCTGTAAAAGCGCATGATAATTTACATTATCTCCTTTATTTCTCCACGTTTGGCTCGTAGCTTGCCGCTACAGTGAAGCAGTTCAAATCTATAACGATATGTAGAAACACGAGGTTCCCCTTTAATGGCGAATTTTTTTATCGATCGCCCCATTTTTGCCTGGGTGCTGGCTATCCTGTTGTGTCTGACAGGGGCGTTAGCCATTTTTTCTTTACCTGTTGAACAATATCCCGATCTGGCGCCGCCCAACGTACGTATTACCGCGAATTATCCGGGAGCGTCGGCGCAAACGCTGGAAAATACCGTAACCCAGGTTATTGAGCAGAATATGACGGGCCTCGATAATCTGATGTACATGTCATCACAAAGCAGCGGAACCGGACAGGCGACCATCACCCTGAGCTTTATTGCGGGAACCGATCCTGATGAGGCGGTTCAGCAGGTGCAAAACCAGTTACAGTCCGCGATGCGTAAACTGCCGCAGGCGGTACAGGATCAAGGCGTCACGGTACGCAAAACGGGCGATACCAATATTTTGACCATCGCTTTCGTCTCTACCGACGGTTCTATGGACAAGCAGGATATCGCCGACTACGTCGCCAGTAATATTCAGGACCCGCTCAGCCGCGTCAACGGCGTGGGCGATATTGACGCTTATGGTTCACAGTACTCTATGCGTATCTGGCTCGATCCGGCCAAATTGAATAGTTTTCAGATGACCACGAAAGACGTGACCGATGCAATTGAGTCGCAGAATGCGCAAATCGCCGTCGGGCAGCTTGGCGGTACGCCTTCGGTCGACAAGCAGGCGCTGAACGCCACCATTAATGCGCAGTCACTGCTGCAAACGCCGCAACAATTTCGCGATATCACCCTGCGCGTTAATCAGGACGGTTCCGAGGTCAAACTGGGCGATGTCGCCACCGTGGAGCTGGGGGCGGAAAAGTATGACTACCTCAGCCGTTTTAACGGCAATCCGGCTTCCGGTCTTGGGGTTAAGCTGGCTTCCGGCGCGAATGAAATGGCGACCGCGAAGCTGGTGCTGGATCGCCTCAACGAGCTGGCGCAGTACTTCCCTCACGGCCTGGAATACAAGATCGCGTATGAAACCACCTCCTTTGTTAAAGCCTCGATTATCGATGTGGTCAAAACGTTGCTGGAGGCTATCGCGCTGGTTTTCCTGGTGATGTACCTGTTCCTGCAAAACTTTCGCGCCACGCTGATTCCGACGATCGCCGTGCCGGTGGTATTAATGGGCACCTTCTCCGTGCTTTACGCGTTTGGCTACAGTATTAACACATTAACCATGTTCGCGATGGTGCTGGCGATCGGGCTCCTGGTCGACGATGCCATCGTGGTGGTGGAAAACGTCGAACGTATCATGAGCGAAGAAGGGCTCACGCCGCGTGAAGCGACGCGCAAATCCATGGGGCAGATCCAGGGGGCGCTGGTCGGTATTGCGATGGTGCTGTCTGCGGTATTCGTGCCGATGGCGTTCTTTGGCGGTACCACCGGGGCGATTTATCGTCAGTTTTCTATTACCATTGTCTCGGCAATGGTGCTGTCGGTGCTGGTCGCCATGATCCTGACGCCGGCGCTGTGCGCAACGTTATTAAAACCGTTGAACAAAGGCGAACAACACGGGCAACGCGGATTTTTCGGCTGGTTTAACCGTACCTTCAATCGTAATGCCGAACGTTATGAGAAAGGCGTAGCGAAAATTTTGCATCGCAGCCTGCGCTGGATTCTGATTTATGTTCTGTTGCTTGGCGGCATGGTGCTCCTGTTTTTGCGTCTCCCCACCTCCTTTCTACCGCAAGAAGATCGGGGCATGTTCACTACGTCTATCCAGCTACCGAGCGGTTCTACGCAACAGCAGACCCTGAAAGTCGTTGAAAAGGTTGAAAACTATTACTTCACCCATGAGAAAGACAACATTATGTCGGTCTTCTCGACGGTAGGTTCCGGCCCTGGCGGGAATGGGCAAAACGTCGCGCGCATGTTTGTTCGCTTGAAAGACTGGGACGCGCGCGATCCCACCACCGGCTCCTCGTTCGCCATTATTGAGCGGGCGACAAAAGCGTTTAACCAGATTAAAGAAGCTCGCGTCTTCGCCAGCAGCCCGCCGGCAATTAGCGGTCTGGGCAGCTCCGCCGGTTTTGATATGGAATTACAGGACCACGCCGGAGCAGGCCATGACGCGCTGATGGCCGCACGAGATCAACTCATTGAGCTGGCCGGGAAAAACAGTTCCTTGACCCGCGTACGCCACAACGGCCTGGACGACAGCCCGCAACTGCAAATTGATATTGACCAACGAAAAGCGCAGGCGCTGGGCGTATCGATTGACGATATCAACGACACCCTGCAAACAGCCTGGGGATCGAGCTACGTCAACGACTTTATGGACCGGGGCCGCGTGAAGAAGGTCTATGTTCAGGCCGCGGCGAAATATCGTATGTTGCCGGATGATATTAATCTTTGGTATGTCCGTAACAAAGACGGCGGCATGGTCCCCTTCTCCGCCTTCGCCACCTCGCGCTGGGAAACCGGATCGCCGCGTCTGGAACGCTATAACGGCTATTCGGCGGTAGAAATTGTCGGAGAGGCCGCGCCGGGGGTCAGTACCGGGACGGCGATGGATGTCATGGAGTCGTTGGTGCATCAGCTACCGGGCGGTTTTGGCCTGGAATGGACAGCCATGTCTTACCAGGAACGGCTCTCCGGCGCGCAGGCGCCTGCGCTGTACGCTATTTCGCTATTAGTCGTCTTCCTGTGTCTGGCGGCATTGTATGAAAGCTGGTCGGTGCCCTTCTCGGTGATGCTGGTTGTGCCGCTCGGGGTCATCGGCGCGTTACTCGCCACCTGGATGCGCGGGCTGGAAAACGATGTTTACTTCCAGGTGGGGCTGTTGACCGTTATCGGCCTCTCGGCGAAAAACGCGATTCTGATTGTGGAATTCGCCAACGAAATGAATCAGAAGGGACACGCGCTGTTAGACGCCACGCTGTACGCCAGCCGCCAGCGCCTGCGACCGATACTGATGACTTCGCTGGCGTTTATCTTTGGCGTATTGCCGATGGCCACCAGCACCGGGGCAGGCTCGGGTAGCCAACATGCTGTCGGAACCGGCGTGATGGGGGGAATGATCTCAGCAACCATTCTGGCTATCTTCTTTGTACCCCTGTTTTTCGTGCTGATACGTCGCCGCTTCCCGCTGAAGCCGCGCCCGGAATAAGCTCCTGGCCAGCCTGATACGAGGTGTCGGGCACAAAAAAGGCGACTTTCGTTGAGTCGCCTTTTCTTATCCCCTATGGGAGCGCGGTGCCTTCCAGTCATTTATTTACGAAGCATGACTTCGATAAAATCTTTCCAGTTCCCCAGTTCACGTTCAATCATAATAGCCTCTCTTATTATTATGGGTATTCTACGTAGTTAGCGGTATAGAGAGAAGTTCATTTAACCGATTGTTGCGATATCCTCTGGTTACGCTGTCTATGATATTACTATGGCGCTGTAGCCGTAAATTTTATGTGACTTACTGCAATATTTAGCAACATTAATACCTTTTCTACTACTTTATCAAATCGGGTTAAAAAACAATCAATTGCATGTGCGCAAAATAGGATTTGTCCCGCGAATTATAAACAAGCCACATTTGGAACGTTTTGGAATCATTATTCACATTCACTCAACAATGTTATATTGATTGCCGATCAGCGCTGGATAAATAACCATTAACAGCCACACTTATTATCCCGCAGACGATACTATTGATTATTTATTCGAATTTCGCGTTAAAGGATTCAATATGATTACCCTCTATGGCATTAAGAATTGCGACACGATCAAAAAAGCGCGCCGTTGGCTGGAGGAGCATGGCATTGATTATCGTTTTCACGATTACCGTGTGGATGGCATAGACCTCCCTCTTCTTAATACCTTTATTGCCGAACTCGGCTGGCAGCCTTTACTGAATACGCGCGGCACAACATGGCGCAAACTGGATGAAGGCGACCGCAGCGGGATTACCGATGCCGACTCCGCCGCTGCTCTCATGGTTGAACAGCCGGCAATCATCAAACGCCCATTGCTCTGCGCGCCCGGGAAGCCTATGCTGCTTGGTTTCAGTGAATCCCGTTATCAGCAGTTTTTTGATGAGGTGTAGTCTATGTCGTGCCCGGTTATTGAGCTGACACAGCAACTTATTCGTCGCCCCTCCCTGAGTCCGGATGACGCAGGCTGTCAGGCATTAATGATTGAACGCCTGCGTAAAATCGGTTTTACCATTGAGCATATGGATTTTGGCGACACGCAAAATTTTTGGGCATGGCGTGGGCGTGGCGAAACGCTGGCGTTCGCCGGGCATACTGACGTCGTACCGGCAGGCGATGTCGATCGCTGGATCAATCCGCCGTTTGAGCCTACGATTCGCGACGGAATGTTGTTCGGTCGCGGCGCGGCGGATATGAAAGGTTCACTGGCGGCCATGGTGGTGGCTGCTGAACGTTTTGTTGCGCAGCATCCTCATCACCGGGGCCGCCTCGCGTTTTTGATTACCTCTGATGAGGAAGCCAGCGCAAAAAATGGCACCGTAAAGGTGGTTGAAGCGCTGATGGCCCGTAACGAGCGGCTGGATTACTGTCTGGTCGGCGAACCTTCCAGTACTGAAATTGTGGGCGATGTCGTCAAAAACGGGCGTCGCGGTTCTCTCACCTGTAACCTCACTATTCATGGCGTTCAGGGGCACGTCGCCTATCCGCATCTGGCGGATAACCCTGTTCATCGCGCCGCGCCTTTTCTTAATGAACTGGTCGCTATCGAGTGGGATCGGGGCAATGACTTTTTCCCGGCCACCAGTATGCAGGTAGCCAATATCCAGGCAGGCACCGGCAGCAATAATGTCATTCCCGGCGAACTGTTCGTGCAGTTTAACTTCCGTTTCAGCACGGAACTGACCGATGAGATGATCAAAGAGCGGGTACATGCGCTGCTTGAGAAGCATCAGCTGCGTTATACCGTAGACTGGTGGCTTTCCGGCCAGCCGTTCCTGACCGCACGCGGCAAGCTGGTGGACGCGGTGGTAAACGCCATTGAGCACTATAATGAAATTAAACCGCAATTACTGACGACGGGCGGTACGTCCGACGGACGTTTTATCGCCCGTATGGGAGCGCAGGTGGTAGAACTGGGGCCGGTGAACGCCACCATTCATAAAATTAATGAATGTGTGAATGCCGCCGATCTCCAGCTACTGGCCCGTATGTATCAACGTATTATGGAACAGCTCGTCGCCTGATGAGCGTTCCGGTAAGAGGAAATAAGCATGGACTGGCTGGCAAAATATTGGTGGATTCTGGTATTGGTGTTTCTGGTAGGCGTACTGCTGAATGTGATCAAAGATCTCAAACGCATCGACCATAAGAAATTCCTTGCCAATAAACCTGAGCTGCCCCCGCATCGCGATTTTAACGATAAGTGGGACGATGAAGAAGACTGGCCGAAGAAAAATCAGCCGAAAAAGTAACCGGATAACATGCCGGACAGCTATCGCTATCCGGCATGCTCCCCACCGCCGGGCATTACGTCGCGCAAACGCTGCGTTCGTCCGGCATCCAGCGCAATCAGCGCCTGCGCCGTCTGCACACGCTGCAACGCCAGCAGAGCTTTACGGCCTGAAATGCGTAGCCGGGCGCACAGTTCGGCATCGCTGGCTTTTTCCTCCAGCCGTCCTCTCAGCGCCGGTAACGGCAATGCGCTGCATTGCAGTAAACGATGCAGGCAACCTAGCGATGTCAGTAGCGGGCGGTGCGCGAACGCAAAACCGACCAGCTCACGCCAGTCTTCATCATTAAGCGCCTGTTCGCGTAACGCCGCCAGCGGTATCGCCTCGCCGTTCCACTGCGTCAGGATATCCGCATCGCGGCGTAAACGCCGGTGTTCCTGTTGCGCCAGCCGTTTTCCCGCGTCGCTCAGCGGCAATAACGCCATCGCCGTATAGCAACCGCTGCTCGCCTCCCGATGGTTGCCCATCCGTACCAGCACAAAGCCGCAACGTTGCCAGAAACGCCACAGCTCCGGCGTATAGCCGAAGCTGACGGAAAGATAATCACACTGCGCCGCCTGCATGCACGCGCAGGCAATCAACTGCTGACCGATGCCTTCACGCTGGCGAGCGGGGTGCACTGCGATACGGCTTACGCGACGCCCGACCAGCGTCGCGGCTAAAGGGTCGCTACCGTGCGCCGCCAGCGACTGCGCCACCAGATTTCCACGCGGACGCCGGAAACCGGCCCATACAGCCTGACTGAGTTCTGCGGATAACCCGCCCTCTTCGACCAGCCAGAGGGCACCCGCCACACGGTTATTCGCCGTGGCCTGCAAGAAATGCTGTCCTGGCGCATCCATCATTCGGCGCAGATCCAGCGGCGAAGTACGATAGTGCGCCCCCGACAGTAACTGATACACAGCCCTCGGCAACGCGGGCGTCTCCCCCCAGGCCTGTTGGTAAAACGCCGAGATTGCTATCGCGCCATGTGGCGCCTGCGCAAACGCTTCATCGTCGAATATCAGCGCCTCGCTGACGATATTTTCCAGCGGGCATTCTGGCGCCCAGCGGACAGGCTGACGAAGCGTGAAGCGGTGAAGCTGCGGAAAACGGGCGCAAAACTTAAGTAAAAAACCGCGTCCGGTGCCTTCGTAGCCCTGAACGGTGGTGGTGAGTAGTATACGGGGAAAGCGCGAAACCAGTTGCAGCAGCAGCGGCGCGGGGATTGCCGCCGCCTCGTCAACCACCAGCCAGTCGGCTCTTGCCCCGCTCGCCAGCAGCGCATCCGGCGCCATAAAGCAGAACCGCTCACCGGCAAACGCTGCCAGGATATCCGTTGCCGTTTTCGCCGGTGCGGTCACGATAGCCGTGCCCGCCATCCGGGAGATGAATTGCCCGGCCAGCGCCGATTTGCCGCGCCCACGGGGGGCAATAACCGTCGCCACGCCGGGCGGCATTTCACGTAAACGCGATAAGATAGCCGCCTGCTCCGGCTGCGGCTCGCCAGTGGCGGGTCGCCAGCATTCACGGGAAGGATAAGATGGCCAGCAAAACGGCTGGCGCTGTCGCCAAAGCAGCGTTTGCGGATCGCGGGAAAGAGTCCGTTTAAGATGCTGTGCAAACTGCGGTGTGGGGATAGGCTGCGCGCAGTCGCTCCAGCGCAGTGAATCGATATCAGGCCTGCTTTCCCACGTCTCATACGGCGGCATCAGCAGAAGCAGCCAGCTTCCGGCCTGCAAGGTCCCGCTCAGGGCGGCAAACGCTGCGGCATCAAAGCCCTGCCAGGCATCAAATATCGCATGACGAAATTCACGGCCCAGCAGCGTTTGTAACGCCTGTGGCGTACAGCGCGGCTGCGCGGGCGCGTCAGGCGCAACCCACAGCCAGTCACCGGGCAACGCAGCGCGTATCGCCTCGGCCCGCTCCCGGCACCACGCCGCATCGCCGCTGATGACCAGTAAACGGCGAATGCCTTCCTGTGTCATTTGCAACGTTAACGCCTGTAGCGCATCGATATCAGACATCCCTGCCCCGGTTTATCAAAAGTTTTTGCCAAACGTATTACATTGCGCCGGGTCGCCGCTGTCAAAGCCACGCTTAAACCAGCTGTAGCGTTGTTCTGAGGTGCCGTGGGTAAAACTATCCGGCACGACGCGCCCCTGCCCCTGTTGCTGTAAGCGATCGTCGCCGATAGCCTGTGCGGCATTGAGCGCCTCTTCCAGATCGCCCGCCTCCAGTACGCCTTGCTGCTGCATACTGTGTCCCCACACGCCGGCAAAGCAATCCGCCTGTAGCTCCATGCGCACCGAAAGGCGATTCACCTCCGTTTGCGACGCGTTTTGCTGCAACTGGCGTACTTTCGGCTCAATACCTAACAGTTTTTGTACGTGGTGGCCGACTTCGTGGGCGATAACATAACCCTGGGCAAAATCACCGTCCGCGCCCAGCTTATTTTTCATATCATCGTAAAATGAGAGATCGATATAAACGGTGCCGTCCGCCGGGCAGTAAAACGGCCCCATCACGGACTGACCCGCACCACAGCCGGTGCGCGTCATACCACGGTACATCACCAGTTTTGGCTGCTGATAGCCGCGCCCCATTTTTTGAAAGAGTTGACCCCAGGTATCTTCGGTCGTCGCCAGAATCACCGAGGTAAATTTTGCCGCTTCATCATCATTGGGGCTTATCGAACGCGTCGACTGCTGCTGCGAAACCGGCTGGCCGGTCAACAGACCGGTTAAATCCACCCCATAGTACCCTGCGACCAACACCACCACCAACAGAATGATGCCGCCTTTTCCGCGCGGAAGACGAAAGCCTGGGCCACCCAGCGAGGGGCCGCCTGGCCGATTACGTCTGTCCTCTACATTGTTGCTTTCACGACGCCCTTGCCAGCGCATAATCACCTCATTCTCTCTTTGTTATACAGATGATCGTAGGCGGTCAGGCGCAGGATTACCACAGGTAAACGCTATCAGAATGAGGAAAGGATGATACCGGAGAGCGGTTGCCCCCCGGTCAGAAGCGGAATTAATCTAATTTCACGCCCAGGCGATGCGCGACGGCTTCATAGGCTTCAATCAGACCGCCCAGACTCTGGCGGAAGCGGTCTTTGTCCATTTTGTCCAGCGTCTCTTTATCCCACAGGCGGCTACCGTCCGGTGAAAACTCATCGCCCAGCACCACTTCGCCTTTATACAGGCCAAACTCCAGTTTGAAATCCACCAGGATAAGACCCGCGTCATCAAACAGTTTTTTCAGTACGTCGTTGGCTTTGTAGGTTAACTCTTTCATACGCGCCAGATTTTCCTGACTTACCCAACCGAACGTTTCACAGTAGGAACTATTCACCATCGGGTCGTGCAGCGCGTCGTTTTTCAGGAACAGATCGAATATCGGCGGGTTAAGCTCCATGCCTTCTTCCACGCCCAGACGCTTGACCAGCGACCCAGCCGCACGGTTGCGCACCACACATTCAACCGGCACCATCTCCAGCTTCTTCACCAGACACTCGGTATCAGACAGCAAACGTTCCATCTGGGTCGGGATGCCCGCCTCGGCCAGTTTGGTCATAATGAAATGGTTGAATTTGTTATTTACCATGCCTTTGCGATCAAACTGTTCAATGCGCGCGCCATCCCCTGCTGACGTATCATTGCGGAATTCGAGCACCAACAGGTCCGGGTTTTCCGTGCTGTATACGGTTTTCGCTTTACCACGATACAACTCAGCTTGCTTTTGCATCTTTAACACTCCTGGGTGTGAATTAACGATAAGTATTCATTTCCTGCTACGCCTGCCGGAGACGTCGGCCTGTAATTGTGGTGCGAAATAGCGGTTAAATCGCGTTTTTGTACCAACGCACACGTTTGCGTATCTTATCAGAAAAAAGGGCCGGATTACTCCAGCCCTGTTAAATTACTTGTTGAACGCTGCCTGGAAGACGGCAACCAGCGCGTCGTTCTGGCTTTGCGTCAGAGTATGCCCCTTAGGATCGATAAACTGCAAGCTGCTGCGGTTATCTAAATCGCCGACCTGCAATTTATAGTCTCCGGATGCCAGGCCCGGGTCGCTAGCGCCCAGATCCCGCCAGTCGCTGTCAGACAACGGTTTGTACGTTACCGCCATGCTGCCCTGAGAGCGAGTGCTGTCGGTGACTTTCATGCCCACTTTTTCCAACGCGGCCGGGAGGCGTTGCCACACGAGGTTGAACGGACCGCGAACGACCAGCATAGGTAAACCGGTATCATCAGCGGCGCTCTGCACATCCATCGTTGCGGCGGAACGGTTCTGCGCGGCATTTGCCGCATCCGTAGCGGTCTTATCCAGACCGGCGGAAATGACGTTCATCATTTCCGTGCTATAGCGCTGCAGCGACGCCGCGTCAGCGACCGGCTTGCCAGCCTGTTCCAGATTAACCAGTTTTACCGTTACCGCCTGCTGATAGCCCTGCGGCTTCACCGAGATTTGATAACGTCCGCGATACTGTTCGTCTTCATCCAGGCGGTTCCAGTTCACCCAATCGGTCGTCAGGATCTGGCTGGCATCGTCACGTTTTTCAATCGGATAATTTTTCGCCTGAATCACGCTGACGACTTGCGGCCACAGCGTGCTGCTACGACCATTTTCCACCAATAGCGTAGCGGTATCGCCAGAGAACTGGGTACGCGCGCCGCTCACTAACGCTAACGGCTGCGCCGGCGGACGGATATCCAACGCCTTACCAACCGCGCCGCTCCCCTTCGTGACCGGAATAACGTAGTCGCCGGTCGTTATCGGCAGGATCATTCCTGCCGGGGCGTGAAGTTCAGCAAGCGGCGCGGCATCCAGATAGGATTCATCGCCGCTTACCTGGCGCTTGTAGCGCGAATCGGAACTACAGGCAGCGAGCAGCAAAACAAGCGAAACACCCGCAACCTTCGCCAGGCGCGACTTTTGTACTGAGTAAGCCATCAAATCTCCCTAAACTTTACAGCAGGCCAGCATGCTGAAGCGCTGCTTTGACGATGTCACGACCATGGTCCGTGATAGGCGTCATTGGCAGGCGCAGCGTGTCGGTCGCCACAAGACCCAATGCCTTACATGCCCATTTCACCGGGATAGGATTGGGTTCGACAAATAGTTTGTTGTGTAACGGCATCAGACGCTGGTTGATAGCGCGCGCCTCGGCAAATTGCCCTTCCGCCGCCAGTTTGCACATGTCAGCCATCTCGCGCGCCGCTACGTTAGCCGTAACGGAAATCACGCCATGACCACCCAGTTGCATAAAGTCCAGCGCAGACGCGTCATCGCC
Organism: Salmonella sp. 2018103; assembly: GCF_026247685.1. Classification (NCBI taxonomy): domain Bacteria; kingdom Pseudomonadati; phylum Pseudomonadota; class Gammaproteobacteria; order Enterobacterales; family Enterobacteriaceae; genus Salmonella; species Salmonella sp. 2018103. Next base: position 1,355,882 of record NZ_CP111029.1, on the reverse strand, counting down.
GCTAAGCAGAATAAAATCGTCTGAAACCAGCTCTTTGATCTGGTGAACGCGGGTTAAGTTCCCTGTCGCCTCTTTGATAGCGATAATATTTTTTATTTCCGCCAGACGACCCACGGTTTCCGGCAACATGTCGCAGCCGGTACGGGACGGCACATTATACAGAATTTGCGGCAAGTCAGTGTGTTCCGCGATGGCTTTGAAATGCTGGAACAAACCTTCCTGCGTGGGGCGATTGTAGTACGGCGTCACCGTCAGGCAGCCAACAATGCCGCTATCGTTAAAACGCTGCGTCAGGCTAATCGCTTCCGCGGTCGCGTTTGCGCCCGTGCCGGCGATAACCGGAATACGTCCGTCAGCCAGTTCCAGCGTCATCATCACGACATCGCCATGTTCATCATGGCTTAGCGTGGCAGACTCGCCGGTGGTGCCAACCGAAACAATCGCCGAGGTACCGTTGGCGACATGATAATCAATGAGTTTTTTCAGGCAAGACCTACTGACGTTACCTTTCTCATCCATCGGCGTAACAAGCGCGACAATACTTCCCGTGAACATGGGCCATCCTCTGTGCAAACAAGTCCCTCAATGGTACGTTTGGTATGGCAATAAAAGCAAGCGACCAAAGCCGTTCTGATTGTTGTATGCAGGTTTTTTTTATGGTTTCCTTAAGATTACCTCACCGCTCAAAGGAATAACTGGTTTGACACCGTCATCACAACACTATTTGGTTATCACTGCGCTGGGCGCCGACAGGCCCGGTATTGTGAATACCATTACTCGCCATGTCAGCAGTTGCGGCTGTAATATCGAAGACAGCCGACTGGCGATGCTGGGCGATGAATTCACGTTTATTATGTTGTTGTCCGGCACGTGGAACGCGATTACCTTGATTGAATCGACATTGCCGTTAAAAGGCGCGGAGCTGGATCTGCTGATTGTGATGAAACGGACGTCCGACCGCCCCCGCCCGGCAATGCCCGCGACGGTATGGGTTCAGGTTGAGGTCGCCGACTCCCCGCATTTAATTGAGCGATTCACCGCGCTGTTTAATAGTCATGAAATGAATATTGCGGAGCTGGTCTCCCGCACACAGCCGGCTGAAGGTGATAAAGCTGCGCAATTATTTATTCAAATCACCGCACATAGCCCGGCGTCGCAAAATTCCGCAAATATTGAGCAAGCCTTTAAAGCACTATGTACAGAACTCAATGCGCAAGGCAGTATAAACGTCGTCAATTACTCACAACATGATGAACAGGATGGAGTTAAGTAATGAATCCACTGAAAGCCGGTGATATCGCACCGAAATTTAGCTTGCCGGATCAAGACGGGGAACAAGTAAATTTGACCGACTTCCAGGGACAGCGCGTTCTGGTTTATTTCTACCCAAAAGCCATGACACCCGGCTGTACCGTGCAGGCCTGCGGCTTACGCGATAACATGGACGAGCTCAAAAAAGCAGGCGTGGACGTGCTGGGCATCAGCACCGATAAACCTGAAAAACTCTCCCGTTTCGCTGAAAAAGAGCTGCTGAACTTTACCCTTTTGTCCGATGAAAACCATCAGGTGTGTGAACAGTTCGGCGTCTGGGGCGAAAAGTCGTTTATGGGCAAAACGTATGACGGCATTCACCGCATCAGCTTTTTGATTGACGCTGATGGTAAGATTGAACACGTCTTTAATGATTTTAAAACCAGCAATCACCATGATGTGGTGCTGAACTGGCTGAAAGAAAACGCGTAAAAGCCTCAGGCCGCGCTGATGTGCGGCCTGGAAAGGGAATGCGCCGTCAGGCTTGCCGCGCCAGACGCCATATCGCCGCCACATTGCGCGCCGACAGGCTCAGGTTATATTCCGCCTCGTGTAAGGCTTCCGGCAGCGTAACGATATGCGACAAAATCGACAGCGCCGCATCGATACCCTGCTGATACACAACGTGATGATCGTGTTGCAGCCCACCGGCGAGCGCGATAACCGGTTTATGATACCGCTTCGCCACTCTGGCGACGCCAATCGGCGTCTTGCCGCAAATACTTTGGCTGTCCAGCCGCCCTTCTCCGGTAATCACCAGATCGGCATCTTTAACCGCCTGCTCAAGCTGTAGCGTTTCCACAACAATCTCTACGCCGGCGCGTAATTCCGCATTGAGCAATCCTAAAAGCGCGGCGCCCATTCCACCTGCCGCACCCGCGCCGGGAGCGTTAATCACCTCACGTCCCGTAGCCTGATAAATATGTCGGCCCCAGTTTTCCAGCGCCGCGTCCAGGGTGTTCACCATTTCCGCTGTCGCCCCTTTTTGTGGGCCAAAGATGGCCGATGCGCCCTGGGGACCACACAACGGATTGTTGACATCACACGCCACGGTTATCGATACCTTACGCAGCAATGGGTGACAACCGGACAGATCGATAGAGGCCAGCGCCGCCAGCGCCTCGCCGCCCGGAGAAAGCGAGCGCCCCTGTTTATCGCGCAATATAACGCCAAGCGCCTGCATCATCCCCGCGCCGCCGTCATTCGTCGCACTGCCGCCAATTCCCAGAATAATACGCTTTACGCCACGCTCCAGCGCCGCGACGATTAACTCGCCGGTGCCGTAGCTGGTGGTATTAAGCGGGTTGCGCAATTCAGGCGAAACGTGATGCAGCCCGGATGCCGCCGCCATTTCAATCACGGCGGTATCGCTATCGCCCAGCATTCCCCAGCGCGCGGCCACCGGTTGCCCAAGCGGGCCTTGTACCCACTGGTCGACATAACGCCCGCCGCTGGCTTCCACCATTGATTGTACGGTTCCTTCCCCGCCATCCGCCATGGGCACTTTAACGTAGTCGGCGTCAGGATAAATTTCGCGGAACCCCTTTTCTATCGCCTCAGCGACCGCCATTGCGGACAAACTTTCTTTAAATGAATCAGGAGCAATAACAATTTTCATAGGGATTATCCTGCAAAACCAAAGAAACCGAACATCAGAGTAGAAATAAAGGTAATGGCTAACCCCACCAGCGTTTCATACGGCATTAGCTTTAAACGTTCATGAATTTGCATATTGACGCTGCCGCCCGTCGCGTGGAAAAAGCTGCCGTGCGGCAGATGGTCCAGCACCGTGGCGCCCGCATGGATCATAGCGGCTCCCGCCAGGGCGGAAACGCCAAGTTCAAGTAATGTGGGAGAGAAAACGCCGGACGCCACCGCCGTTCCCGCCGTGGTTGAGGCCGTCGCCATTGACATCATGGCGCCAGACACGGGCGCCAGCAGCCAGGACGGCAATCCCGAAGCGGTGAGGCCATGAATCAGGACATCTTTAAGTTCGGAATTAGCGATAATGCCGGCCAGCGTACCGGTTCCCAGCAACATAATAGCGACAGGCGCCATACGCATCAGACCAGCGACCATGTACTGGTTACAGTGGCGCGCGCGTCCCATCAACAGCAGACCGACCAATCCCCCTACGGGCAGGGCAATTAACGGGTCAATGGAAATGCCGGCAAACGGACGGAGAGAAAGCAGGAAAATAGCGACCAGCGGCGCGCTAATCGCCACCAGAAAACCGGGTCTGGCGACGGAGTCATCATGGTGAGTCACTTCATGATCGGCGACGCCCGCGCCTTTATTATTCAGCCGTTTCGCTAACAGATAGGCGATAATAAGCCCAACGATGCCCGGAACCACGCCCGCCAGCATAATAGAGGTAAGAGGAACATGAAACGCATCGGAGGCGGCAATAGCGTTCGGGTTAGGTGACATCACGTTACCCGCTTTGCCGCCGCCAACCATCGCCAGCAGAATAGCGCTTTTTGACAGGCCAGCATTACGCGCAATCGACAGCGCAATCGGCGCGACGGTAATCACCGCCACATCAATAAATACGCCGACGGCAGTCAAACATAGTGTGGCAATGGCTAATGCCAATAATGCCCGGGTTTCCCCCACTTTGCGGACAATCGTCTCAGCAATCGTATTCGCCGCCCCGGACTCAATTAATACGCCCGCCAGTACGCCTGCGGCCAGAATACGCAATACGGCATTAACGATGCCCTGCGCGCCTGACACCATCAACGACACGGTTTGCAGAAGATCGGCGCCGCCAATCAAACCGCCGACCAGCGCGCCCGCCATCATGCCGTAGGCTGGCGACACTTTTCTTAAAATTAATACGATGGCCACAACCAATGCGGCAATGGCTCCCAGGGTGGATATCGACGTCATATACTGCGCCTCCTTTAACATGGAGCGCGCAGTATGGAAAAACCCGCCTAAAAATCCGCTGGAGCTTTCAACAAATTTCGATTCGACCAGGCAGCGGTAACTTGTCGGACAGTACAGATTCGGCCTGGAGCTCCATACCGATATAAAGCCAAAGCGTACTTTTTAACTCGTTGATTTTTATGTGTGTAATATCCTCACAGCGCTGTAAGCGATAGCGCAATGTATTCACATGAATATGCAATGCTTTGGCTGTTTGCGTCAGGTCACAATTATGTTCAAACCAGGTCCGCAGCGTCTGTTGCAATACGCCTTTCGCGTCATGTTGCGTCAGTTGCAGCCACAGACGCGATAGCTCCTGCACTTGCCAACTTTCAGACAGCCCGCTTAGCAGCGCGGGAAGCGCATGGTCATGATAAAAAATGTACTGGCTGCGCAGCTTTTGTCTTTTCGCCATCGCCTGCGTGGCTCTCGCAGTGAGCAAAGATCGGTGCAATCCCGTCTCGCCGGCAAAATAACCCCCAACCAAAATACGGCTAAAGCCCGATGATGCAGCCCATGATTTAAAAATCTGCAATTCGCCCATTTCCTGGCGGGTATTCCACTTTCCCTCTTTTAACGTGATAGGCTTAATAATGATTAATTCATTAAATTCGGTAAACGTCACCAAATGGTTGCGCGCGTGATTCTCGAAATAATCCATTACATTGCGCAGCGCTTCGCGATCCGGCTGGGAAAGTTCAATAATCAGCACCACTCTGGGAACCGCCAGATCAATGCCCAGATAGGCCGCCATGGAGCGCAACGACTCTGTTGAATTTTCTCGCAAAATCAATTGGTTGATCAGCTCTTCGCGATAGCGTTTATCCCACTGTCGCTGTTCGATCAGCACCATATGCTCGATCACCAGCTCCGCCGCCATTTTAACCAGCTCGGCATACGCGCGAACCTCCTCCGGCTCGCCGGTAATGCCGACCACGCCGATAAGCTGTTCATGAAAAGAGATGGGAAGATTAATGCCGGATCGCACGCCTTTTAGCTGATTGGCGGTAGCGGAATCAATTTCTACAATACGGTTTTCCTTCAGCGCCAGAATGGCCCCTTCGTGACGCTGGCGAAGCCGCGAAGGTTCGCCAGACGCGATAATGACGCCATGTTCATCCATGACGTTTACCGAGTAAGGAATAATTTTCATGGCTCGCTGTACAATTTGCCGCGCGGTATACCCTTTCAAGTAATGTTTTCTCAACACACTCATTCCCTGTTTCGTTATCGCTTTACATTAAAAAAGCAATCTCGCATCAATGATGTCACTTATTAACGAATTTCTCAGAAGAATGCTTAGGTTAAGTCACCAAATTTTGGCGGCTTTACAGCGAGAATTTTGTAGGTTCCGACAATAAAAATGCCGCAACACGGCGCGGCATTAAAAAAAGAGCGGCTTTCTAAGCGCTTGTCCCTCATCAGGCGTGCGCAAAATGGCGGCAGGGCACTATGATGTCGTTCACGCTTTACAACTTTTGTACAGACCGCTCAGGATGAGGCATCTGTCACCTGACCATCCGGCCAGGCATGGACAACGGCTTTAATCAGCGTCGCCAATGGAATGGCGAAAAACACTCCCCAGAAACCCCACAGACCGCCGAAAATCACCACTGACAGAATAATCACCAGCGGATGCAAATTCACCGCTTCGGAGAAAAGTACCGGTACCAGCAGATTGCCATCCAGCGCCTGAATAATGAGATAAACGGCAAAACAGCTCCAGAATTCCGTCCCCAGACCAAACTGAAACAGCGCGACGCCCACCACCGGAATTGTCACCACAAAGGCGCCGATATAGGGGATCAGGACCGAAAAGCCCACCAGTACCGCCAACAGTAGCGAATAATTGAGGCCAAACAGCAAAAAGCCCAGCCAGGTCGCCACGCCCACCACCACCATCTCCAGCACTTTTCCGCGGATATAGTTGGTGATCTGCTGATTCATCTCATTCCACACCTGCCCCGCCAGCCCGCGATTACGCGGCAGCACGCGGCGCACGGCATTCAGCATCTGCTCTTTATCTTTTACCAGGAAAAAGACCATCAGCGGCACCAGAACCAGATATACCGCCAGCGTCAGTAGCCCGACTAACGAAGCCAGCGAATACTTCACCACCGAATCGCCCATGTTAAGCATCCGGGTACGCATGTTTTCCGCCATCGCATCAATAATGCCCGCATCCATCAGCGCCGGATAGCGTCGCGGCAAGGTCGCGGCAAAATCGGACAGTTTATTCAGCATACCGGGCATATCACGAATCAGGTAAATACCCTGCTGCCAGGCAATCGGCATCACCACAAACGCCATTAATAACAGAATGCCGACAAAGAGGATAAGGACAATGGAGGCTGCCCAGCGCCGGGAACAGCCAATCGCCTGCAGGCGCGCCGTCGGCCACTCCAACAGGTAGGCCAGTACGATAGCGACCAGCAGCGGCGCTAACAGGCCGCTAAAGAAAAAGAGGATGCTAAAACCAGCCACCAGAATGACCAGCAAGGCAATCGCCTCCGGGTCGCTGAAGCGACGGCGATACCATTGCATTAACATTTCGAGCATAAAACCCTTCCCAGAACTCAACTGCGGGATTGTGATGCCGAATTGTATCGAAATGTCACAAAAAAGACTTCGCTTTTTATCGTTGATTCAGGAAACTAAAATAGTGAGTCTGTGCTCATCACAGTTACACTTATGAAGTGTCGGAGCGTGGAACGATATTTCACGACGTTGGTCAAAGGGCTATCTCAAAACAACAGGATAGAGGTTATGTTCAGGCAGTTGAAAAAAAACCTGGTGGCAACCCTCATTGCAGCATTGGCTCTCGGTCAGGTCGCGCCCGCATTTGCCGACCCTGCCGACACGCTGCCCGATATGGGAACCTCGGCAGGAAGCACGCTTTCTATCGGACAAGAGATGCAAATGGGCGACTTTTATGTGCGCCAGCTACGCGGCAGCGCGCCGTTAATCAACGATCCGCTGCTGGTGCAATACATTAACGCGCTGGGTATGCGTCTGGTCTCGCACGCCGACTCCGTCAAAACGCCCTTCCATTTTTTCTTGATCAATAATGACGAAATCAACGCGTTCGCGTTCTTTGGCGGCAATGTGGTGCTGCACTCGGCGCTTTTTCGCTACGCGGATAACGAAAGCCAGCTAGCTTCAGTCATGGCGCATGAAATCTCCCACGTGACGCAGCGCCATCTGGCGCGCGCGATGGAAGATCAAAAGCGCAGCGCGCCGCTTACCTGGGTGGGCGCGCTGGGTTCCATTTTGCTGGCCATGGCCAGCCCACAGGCCGGTATGGCGGCGCTAACCGGTACTCTGGCGGGAACGCGCCAGGGAATGATAAGTTTCACCCAGCAAAATGAGCAAGAAGCCGACCGTATTGGTATTCAGGTACTGCAACGCGCCGGATTTGACCCACAGGCGATGCCCTCTTTCCTCGAAAAACTGCTCGACCAGGCGCGTTACTCCACGCGTCCGCCTGAAATTTTGCTCACTCACCCCTTACCGGAAAGCCGCCTTGCGGATGCCCGCAACCGTGCCAACCAGATGCGCCCGGTCGTGGTGCAATCTTCCGCCGACTTCTATCTCGCCAAAGCGCGCGCCCTGGGAATGTACAATTCCGGACGTAACCAGCTCACCAGCGATCTGCTGGATCAGTGGTCTAAAGGCAACGTGCGTCAGCAACATGCGGCGCAATATGGCCGGGCGTTGCAGGCGATGGAAGCGAGCAAGTACGATGAAGCGCGCAAAACGTTGCAGCCGCTATTAAGCGCGGAACCGAACAATGCCTGGTATCTTGACCTCGCCACCGATATTGACCTGGGGCAGAAAAGAGCCAACGACGCGATTAATCGCCTGAAAAATGCCCGCGATCTGCGCGTTAATCCTGTGCTGCAGTTAAACCTCGCCAATGCGTACCTCCAGGGAGGCCAGCCAAAAGCGGCGGAAACCATTCTGAATCGCTACACCTTTAGCCATAAAGATGACGGTAACGGCTGGGATCTGCTTGCTCAGGCCGAAGCCGCGCTGAACAACCGCGATCAGGAGCTGGCGGCGCGCGCTGAAAGTTATGCGCTGGCGGGACGACTGGATCAGGCAATTTCACTGCTCAGTAGCGCCAGCGCCCAGGCAAAACTGGGTAGCCAGCAACAGGCGCGTTACGATGCGCGTATCGACCAGTTGCGCCAGTTACAGGAACGCTTCAAGCCATACACGAAAATGTAATCGCCGTTTATTAGCCGGATGGCGTCACAAGGAGAACTCATGACCGACACGATTAAAATCTACCATAACCCGCGCTGCTCGAAGAGCCGCGACACGCTGAACCTGCTGAAATCTAACGGCGTGGAACCGGAAGTGGTGCTTTATCTGGATACGCCCGCCGACGCCGCCACCGTGCGGGAACTGCTGCGTATGTTGGGCATGTCCAGCGCGCGCGAACTGATGCGCCAGAAAGAAGATCTCTATAAGACGCTTCACCTGGCGGATAGCCAGCTGAGTGAAGAGGCGTTAATCCAGGCGCTGGTTGAACACCCTAAACTGATGGAGCGCCCCATTGTGGTGGCAAATGGTCAGGCGCGCATTGGCCGACCGCCTGAGCAGGTGCTGGACATCCTCGGTTAACCGTTGAACGCCGCCGTCGCGGCGTATTACAGTTTCAGGATCTCTTTGACAAACGGGATCGTCAGTTTTCGCTGGGCAGTGATCGACGCATGATCGAGCTGATCCAGCGTCATAAACAGCGTGCGCATTTCGCGATCAAGACGTTTGAGTAAAAACCGCCCGACATCTTCCGGCAGTTCAAACCCCCGTAACCGGGCGCGCAACTGTAGCGCCTGAAGTTTGTCTTCATCGGAAAGAGGCTGGAGTTTATAGATTTGCCCCCAGTCCAGACGGGAAGCGAGATCGGGCAAGCCCAGATTTAACTGTCTTGGCGGACGATCGCCGGTGATCAATAACCGCGTCTTACCGGACTCCAGAATGCGGTTATAGAGATCAAAGATCGCCATCTCCCACAGTTCATCGCCAGCGACACACTCAATGTTATCAATACACACCAGCGAGAGGTGTTCCATACCGTCGAGCACTTCCGGCACAAACCAGGTGCGTTTATCGAGCGGGACATAGCCTACCGCATCTCCACGCTGCGACAATTCAGCGCAGGCGGCGTGCAATAAATGGCTGCGGCCCGCGCCTTCACGCGCCCAAAGGTAGATATATCCACTATGTTCCTGGCGCAACACGTTTTGTAACGCGGCCAGTAGAGAGGCGTTATCCCCCGGCCAGAAACTTGCGAAAGTTTCGTCGTCAGGAAGATAAAGTGGCAAAGAGAGCTGTGCCGGTGTGTTCAGAGATACCTCAACCCAGGATGACATAAAATCGCGCTGAGTTTACCACATAATTCCCTTGAGATAGAACCGGGCAGCATCGCTGCCCGGCAACCCGTTACTGATGCGGAGACTCCGCATCATTTGCCTCCAGTACCACTTCTTCCGGACGCAACAGGCTAATCAGTTTAAAAATCAGGCTCAGGCCAATCCCGACGATGGTCGCCAGCGCCATCCCTTTCAATTCTGCCGCGCCGATATGCACTTTCGCGCCGCTCACGCCGATGATCAAAATCACCGAGGTGAGGATCAGGTTTTGCGCTTTGTTGTAGTCGACTTTCGATTCGATCAAGACGCGAATCCCCGACGCGCCGATGACGCCGTACAACAGCAGCGAGACGCCGCCCATCACGGGTAACGGGATAATCTGAATCGCCGCCGCCAGTTTGCCGACGCAGGAAAGCAGAATGGCGAAAATCGCCGCGCCGCCGATAACCCAGGTACTGTAAACGCGGGTGATCGCCATGACGCCAATATTTTCCCCATAGGTGGTATTCGGCGTGGAGCCGAAGAAACCGGAGACGATCGTCGACAGTCCGTTAGCGAACATCGAGCGGTGCAAACCGGGATCGCGCACTAAATCTTTTTTGACGATATTCGCCGTCACCACCAGATGACCGACATGCTCGGCGATCACGACCAACGCCGCGGGCAGAATCGTCAGGATCGCGAACCATTCAAAACGCGGCGTATAGAAGGTCGGCAGCGCAAACCAGTGTGCCTGGGCAATGGGCGTGGTATCGACCACCCCCAGCGCGAATGACAGCGCATAGCCCGCCAGCACGCCGATCAAAATCGGAATGATCGCCAGGAAACCGCGAAACAGTACGGAGCCGAACACCGTCACCGCCAGCGTGACCATGGAGATGATAATTGTTTTCGTGTCCGGCGACTGCCCTTGCGCAGGCAGCAATCCGGCCATCCCCGCCGCGACGCCAGCCAGCTCCAGACCGATGACGGCAACGATTGCGCCCATTGCCGCAGGCGGGAACATCACATCCAGCCAGCCGGTGCCCGCTTTTTTAACGATGAAAGAAACCAGACAGAACAACACGCCGCACATAATAAAACCGCCCAGCGCCACTTCATAACCCAGCGGCAACAGCAGTAGTACCGGGGAAATAAAGGCAAAGCTCGATCCGAGGTAGGCCGGAATTTTACCTTTGCAGATAAAGAGATACAGCAGCGTTCCGATACCGTTAAACAGCAGCACCGTCGCGGGGTTGATATGAAACAGAACTGGCACCAGCACGGTCGCGCCAAACATGGCGAAAAGGTGCTGTAAACTAAGCGGGATTGTCTGTAAAAGCGGCGGTCTTTCACTCACCCCGATAGCACGGCGCGTCATAGTGTTTTCCTCTAAGTGTGTTTGTTATGAGTTGTTTTATTCAAAAAAAAGCCGACTCTTAAAGTCGGCTTTTAATTATTTATTCACTTACTTGGTACCAAAAATCTTATCGCCGGCATCGCCAAGCCCCGGAATAATGTATCCGTGCTCGTTAAGCCCCTGATCGATAGAGGCGGTGTACAGTTCAACGTCCGGGTGCGCTTTTTCCAGCGCCGCAATGCCTTCCGGCGCGGCGACCAGCACCAGCACCTTAATGCTGCTACAGCCTGCTTTTTTCAGCAGGTCGATGGTCGCGATGACAGAACCGCCGGTCGCCAGCATCGGGTCGACGATCAGCGCCATGCGCTCATCAATGTTCGATACCAGTTTCTGGAAATAAGGTACTGGCTCAAGCGTCTCTTCGTTACGGTACATCCCGACTACGCTGATACGCGCGCTCGGTACATTTTCCAGAACGCCTTCCATCATGCCCAGACCCGCGCGCAGAATCGGCACAACGGTAATTTTTTTACCTTTGATCTGGTCGATTTCCACCGGGCCATTCCAGCCTTCGATGGTGACTTTTTCCGTTTCCAGATCGGCTGTCGCTTCATACGTCAGCAGGCTGCCTACTTCTGAGGCGAGTTCACGAAAGCGTTTAGTGCTAATGTCGTTTTCACGCATCAGACCCAGCTTGTGTTTGACGAGTGGGTGTTTGACTTCCACGATCTTCATACTCTTCTCCTATCCTCAGATGACTGGCAACCACAAAAAAAATCGCCGGATTATACCGCTTTTCCTCTCTGACGCAACACAATGTATGCTTGACCTGGATCAACCAAAAGCGCTGATAGCGGAAAAGTGAGTATAAATCACTCACGTTGAAACAGGCGATAAAGGCTAACAACCGTTTGAATCTTAGCAATTTTAAGGATGAATGGCCTGTCCAGACCACCTGTCGTAAACCAAGTGCTGGATATCCTTTTCTTTTTTACCAACAGAGAAATTTTCAAGCAGCGACCGAAACCATGCCAAAAAAATCGCCCGGATATCCAGGGCGCAGACCACGCTCGCAAACGTTTGCTTTCCCTGTTAGAATTGCGCCGAATTTAACTTTTACCGCAAGAAAAAACGTGGGGAACCAGGCAGTGACCGATAAGACCTCTCTTAGCTATAAAGATGCCGGCGTCGATATTGATGCGGGTAACGCTCTGGTTGATCGAATCAAAGGCGTAGTGAAGAAAACTCGCCGCCCGGAGGTTATGGGCGGTCTGGGCGGTTTCGGTGCGCTGTGCGCGTTGCCGCAAAAATATCGTGAACCGGTACTGGTTTCCGGCACTGACGGCGTAGGCACCAAACTTCGCCTGGCGATGGACTTAAAGCGTCACGACGCTATCGGTATTGATCTGGTGGCGATGTGCGTAAACGATCTGGTCGTTCAGGGCGCGGAACCGCTGTTTTTCCTCGATTACTATGCCACGGGTAAACTGGATGTCGATACCGCCGCCAGCGTGATCAACGGTATTGCCGAAGGCTGCCTGCAATCCGGCTGCGCGCTGGTTGGCGGCGAGACGGCGGAAATGCCGGGCATGTATCACGGCGAAGATTACGATGTGGCGGGTTTCTGCGTCGGCGTAGTCGAAAAATCAGAAATCATCGACGGCTCCCGGGTTGCCGAAGGCGACGTGCTGATTGCGCTCGGCTCCAGCGGCCCGCACTCGAATGGATATTCGCTGGTGCGGAAAATTATTGACGTTAGCGGCTGCGACCCACAGACCACTCTGCTGGAAGGGAAGCCGCTGGCCGATCATCTGCTTGAACCGACCCGTATCTACGTAAAATCGGTTCTGGAACTGATTGAAAACGTCGATGTACACGCTATCGCCCACCTCACCGGCGGCGGCTTTTGGGAGAATATTCCGCGCGTTCTGCCGGAGAATACCCAGGCGGTAATTAATGAGTCGTCCTGGCAGTGGCCCGCTATCTTTACCTGGCTGCAAACCGCCGGTAATGTCAGCCGACATGAAATGTACCGTACCTTTAACTGCGGCGTCGGCATGGTGATTGCGCTCTCCGCTCCGGAAGCGGACAAAGCGCTTGCTCTGCTAAACGAGAAAGGTGAAAACGCATGGAAAATCGGTATCATCAAAGCCTCTGATTCCGAACAGCGTGTGGTTATTGAATAATGAATATTGTGGTGCTGATTTCCGGCAATGGAAGCAATTTACAGGCGATTATCGATGCCTGCGAAGCGAAGAAAATTAAAGGCACCCTCAGGGCAGTATTCAGCAATAAGGCCGACGCGTTCGGCCTTGAACGCGCCAGAGAAGCAGGCATTCCGGCGCAAGCGCTGACTGCCGATCGGTTTGACAGCCGCGACGCCTTCGATCGCGAGTTGATTCGCAAGATAGACGCGTATGCGCCCGATGTGGTCGTGCTGGCCGGTTTTATGCGTATTCTGAGTCCGATGTTTGTCGCGCATTACTACGGGCGTCTGCTGAACATTCACCCTTCCCTGCTGCCAAAATATCCGGGGTTGCATACCCATCGCCAGGCGCTGGAAAACGGCGATGAGGAGCACGGTACCTCGGTGCATTTCGTGACAGACGAACTCGACGGCGGCCCGGTCATTCTCCAGGCGAAGGTGCCGGTTTTTGCCGACGACAGCGAAGATGATATCACCGCACGCGTACAAACTCAGGAACATGCGATTTATCCGCTGGTGATTGGCTGGTTTGCGCAGGGGCGTCTAAAGATGCGCGATAACGCCGCCTGGCTGGACGGGCGTCGTCTGCCGCCGCAAGGTTATGCGTCTGACGAATAATACGTCATCGGACAGGACTGCGTCTGCTTGCCGGATGGTGGCATAAATGCCTATCCGGCCTACTCTTTTCCCTTCCTTTATGCTATCAGTTTATTGTCATATTTTTCTGGCGCAGTTGGACATTAACGCGTAATGCTCGCCATAATCATCAGGCAGTGTCCCGTGAATAAAACGGAGTATAGGTAGTAATGGGTCAGGAAAAGCTATATATCGAGAAAGAACTAAGCTGGTTAGCATTTAACGAACGCGTGTTACAGGAAGCAGCGGATAAATCCAACCCGTTGATTGAGCGGATGCGGTTCCTGGGAATCTATTCTAATAACCTCGACGAGTTCTACAAAGTGCGTTTCGCTGAGCTGAAACGACGCATTATTATCAGCGAAGAACAGGGTTCAAATTCTCATTCACGCCATTTGTTAGGCAAAATTCAGTCCCGCGTGTTGAAAGCAGACCAGGAGTTCGACGGCCTGTACAACGAATTACTGCTGGAAATGGCGCGTAATCAAATCTTTCTGATCAACGAGCGTCAGCTCTCGGTGAACCAACAAAGCTGGTTGCGCCACTATTTTAAGCACTATTTGCGCCAGCATATTACCCCGATTCTCATTAACCGGGAGACGGATCTTGTTCAGTTTTTAAAAGATGATTACACCTATCTGGCGGTGGAGATTATCCGTGGCGACACCATCAACTATGCGCTGCTGGAGATACCGTCCGACAAAGTCCCACGCTTCGTTAATCTGCCGCCGGAAACACCACGCAGACGCAAGCCGATGATCCTTCTGGATAATATTCTGCGCTACTGCCTGGATGACATTTTTAAAGGGTTCTTCGACTATGACGCGCTTAATGCCTATTCGATGAAAATGACCCGCGATGCCGAATATGACCTGGTGCATGAGATGGAATCCAGTCTGATGGAGCTGATGTCTTCCAGCCTGAAGCAGCGCCTGACCGCTGAACCTGTGCGCTTTGTCTATCAACGCGATATGCCCGCCGCACTGGTCGACGTGCTGCGGGAAAAACTGACGATCTCCCGGTATGACTCAATCGTACCCGGCGGGCGCTACCACAATTTTAAAGACTTTATTAATTTTCCGAATGTCGGTAAAGCCAACCTGGTCAATAAACCGTTACCGCGGTTACGCCATCTTTGGTTTGATAAAGAGAAGTTTCGTAACGGTTTCGACGCGATTCGCGAACGTGATGTGCTGCTCTATTATCCGTACCATACCTTCGAGCATGTACTGGAACTGCTACGCCAGGCGTCGTTTGACCCAAGCGTGCTGGCGATCAAAATCAATATTTATCGCGTAGCGAAAGACTCGCGCATTATTGACTCGATGATCCATGCCGCCCATAACGGCAAAAAAGTCACCGTGGTGGTGGAGTTGCAGGCGCGCTTCGATGAAGAGGCGAATATTCACTGGGCCAAGCGGTTAACCGAAGCGGGCGTCCATGTTATTTTCTCTGCGCCTGGGCTGAAAATTCACGCCAAACTCTTCCTCATCTCACGAAAAGAGGGCGATGACGTGGTGCGTTATGCGCATATCGGCACCGGTAACTTCAACGAAAAAACAGCGCGGCTGTATACCGATTATTCGCTGCTGACCGCCGATGCGCGCATTACCAATGAAGTGCGTCGGGTCTTTAATTTTATTGAAAACCCCTATCGCCCGGTCACTTTCGATTATTTGATGGTTTCTCCACAAAACTCACGGCGTCTGCTGTATGAGATGATCGATCGTGAAATCGCCAATGCCCAGCAAGGCTTACCGTCAGGGATTACGTTAAAGCTTAACAACCTGGTCGATAAAGGGTTGGTCGACAGGCTATACGCCGCGTCGGGTTCGGGCGTCCAGGTCAATCTGCTGGTGCGCGGTATGTGTTCTCTTATTCCGCAGCTGGAAGGCATTAGCGATAATATTCGCGCGATTAGCATCGTGGATCGCTATCTGGAACACGATCGGGTTTATATTTTCGAAAACGGCGGTGATAAGCAAGTTTGGCTCTCTTCAGCTGACTGGATGACGCGTAATATTGACTACCGTATCGAAGTCGCTACGCCTATCCTCGACCCGCGGCTTAAACAACGCGTCCTGGATATCATTGACATTCTGTTTAGCGACACGGTAAAAGCGCGTTTTATCGATAAAGAACTCAGCAACCGCTACGTGCCGCGCGGCAATCGCCGTAAAGTTCAGGCGCAGCTGGCAATTTATGACTACATCAAATCACTCGAGCAACCAGACTAACGCTATGCCAATTTACGATAAATCCCCTCGCCCGCAGGAGTTCGCTGCGGTCGATCTCGGCTCAAACAGCTTTCATATGGTCATTGCCCGCGTGGTTGACGGCGCAATGCAGATTATCGGGCGCTTAAAACAGCGCGTCCATCTGGCGGACGGGCTGGGCGCAGATAACAAACTCAGCGAAGAAGCCATGGAACGGGGGCTTAGCTGTCTGTCGCTGTTTGCTGAACGCTTACAAGGTTTCTCCCCTTCCAGCGTCTGTATCGTAGGCACCCATACGTTACGTCAGGCGCAAAATGCCGCTGATTTTCTCAAACGCGCGGAAAAGGTTATTCCCTACCCGATAGAGATTATTTCCGGTAACGAAGAAGCGCGCCTGATTTTTATGGGCGTAGAACATACGCAGCCGGAAAAAGGCCGCAAGCTGGTGATCGATATCGGCGGCGGGTCAACAGAGCTGGTCATTGGCGAAAACTTCGAACCCAGGCTGGTTGAAAGCCGTCGTATGGGCTGCGTGAGCTTCGCGCAGCTCTACTTTCCCGGCGGCGTTATCAATAAAGAAAACTTCCAGCGCGCCCGAATGGCGGCGGCGCAAAAACTGGAAACCTTAACCTGGCAGTATCGTATTCAGGGTTGGAACGTGGCGATGGGCGCTTCCGGTACGATTAAGGCCGCTCATGAAGTTCTCCTGGCGCTGGGTGAGAAAGATGGCTTCATTACGCCGGAGCGCCTCGATAAACTGAAGTCAGAAGTGTTGAAGCACCGCTCCTTTAATGCGCTCAGCCTGCCGGGTCTGTCTGAAGAACGAAAAGCGGTCTTTGTGCCGGGCCTGGCGATTCTGTGCGGCGTTTTTGATGCTCTGGCTATCCGCGAGCTTCGCCTTTCCGACGGCGCGTTGCGCGAAGGCGTGCTGTATGAAATGGAAGGCCGCTTCCGCCATCAGGATGTTCGCAGCCGTACCGCAAAAAGTCTGGCCAATCAATACAACATTGACAGAGAACAGGCCAGACGCGTGCTGGAAACCACCATGCAAATGTACGAGCAGTGGCAAGCCCAGCAGCCAAAACTGGCGCATCCGCAGCTTGAAGCGTTGCTCCGCTGGGCGGCAATGCTGCATGAGGTTGGACTGAATATTAATCACAGCGGTTTACATCGCCATTCGGCTTATATTCTGCAACACAGCGATTTGCCCGGCTTTAATCAGGAGCAGCAAATGATGATGGCGACGCTGGTGCGTTATCATCGTAAAGCCATAAAACTGGATGATATGCCCCGCTTTACGCTGTTTAAGAAAAAACAGTATCTGCCGTTAATTCAGCTACTTCGGCTGGGCGTATTACTGAACAACCAGCGGCAGGCGACCACCACGCCGCCGACGCTGCGGCTAACGACCGATGACAGCCACTGGACGTTATGTTTTCCGCATGACTGGTTCAGCCAGAATGCGCTGGTACTGCTTGATCTGGAAAAAGAACAGCAGTACTGGGAAGCGGTAACTGGCTGGCGTCTCAATATTGAGGAAGAAAGCTCGCCGGAGATCGCCGCGTAAATTGTGGATCAGACGCCGCGCCGCGGCGTCTGCCTTTACTGAATCTCAGATAATAGCTGCGGCTCGCCAATTAAATATCCCTGAAGATAGTCGATCCCCAACGACAGCACGACGCTTCGTATTTCTTCGCTCTCGACATACTCCGCGACGACCTGCATTTTTTTCATTCGAGCTAAATGACAAATAGAAGCCACAATCTGATAATCGAGACTATTTGACACTATATTGCGAATAAAACTGCCGTCAATTTTAAGAATATCGGCGTTAACGTTTTTCAGCCGCGCATAGCTGGCGTAGCCTGTACCGAAATCATCAATCGCTATCTGACAGCCAAACTGCTGTAGCTGTCCCAGCGTCAACTGCGCCTGCTCAGCATTGGTGAGAGAGTTGCTTTCCGTTACCTCAAAAACCAGTTGCCAGGGTTCAACCTGATATTGTTTAAGCAACTGCTTAACTTCTGCAGGAAAACGGGCGCGACATACCGATGTTGGCGACAGATTAATGGCAAAACGATGCGCGGGCATATATTCCCGGCTGTCCGCCATAAACCGCAGCGTGTTTTCAATCACCCAGAGATCGATAGCGGAAGACAAACCAAACTCATGCGCCACGGGTAAAAAATTGTCCGGGTTGATAACGTCGCCGTTGTCATCCCTGAGTCGCAGTAAAATTTCATGGTAAACGTCCCCACGAACACCGAAAATAGGCTGCGCCATCAGGAAAAAATGATCGTGCTCCAACGCCTGTTGCAGCCGATTCATCATCGCAATTCTGCCCTTCAAATCGCGCTGCAGGTGCATTGCGCCGCGCCGCTGTAAATCCTCCGGCGCGTTAGTCGTCAACGAAAGATCGGAACTAGTGCTTAATTCGCCCAACAGCAGATAAAGGTGGCTAACCGGAGAACGCACGCAGCAGTAGCTCACGCCGACAGGCGGCTGTAGCGGCAGTCCGTCCCAGATAAACCGAAACTGCTTAATATGTTTATCCAGCGCTTCAATACGCTGCTGATGCGCCTCTGTATTAAGACGCAGCACCAGGTCGTGCCCTGACATCTGGTAGACGCACTCATTTGAGGCCAGCATCGGCGTAATCCAGTGAGAGAGCTTTTGCTTATACTGGATGCGTAGCATGACGCCATAATTTTTACCCAATAGCTCCAGACCCGGCACGTGTAAAAAACAGATCGTAGACCAGGGCGCATTTTGGAGCGCGCGGTTTAACGCACGTAAATTGGGAAGATGTACAACCGGGTCAAGATAGGCCAGCCGCCGTGCGCGACCACTCACTACGCGCTGGCGCGTGGCCAGCACAGACATATAATTAACAATAAAAGAAAAAACCAGATAGCTCGAAGAGGTAATCGCTAATTGCGTATCATAACCTGAATACCAGGGCATATAACGCTGATAATAATGAATTGACGTAATTAGCACGACGGCCCAGATAATTGAAATAAACTTATAGCCATAGCGCATCGCGCCCCACAGCATGACCGGCAATAATAACGAAAGCGTATAGTTGGTACTAAATATTGAACTATTATCAGTCAATGGCATACACAGTATAAACATTAGTGTAGTCAATACGGCCAGCCAAATAACGATCTCTTTTTTAGTGACCTTGCTATCAATCTGTAGCTTTAATTGCTGATAATACCCGCGCAGGTGCAGCGGATTGCGGAGAGTACGAATAATAAAATAGCACAATGGCACGCCGATAAGGTTACCGACCAGTAACGCCTGGTAATTAATCAGCGTGTTGATATTAAAGGGCATTACCCCCATCAGGCTGGCTTTACTTTCGTACATGCCAACAAAAGCGGCAAACTGGTAGATGACCAGAAATAATGTTGCTGAACAAAATACCTGCCAGAACATTCGTTGAAACAACAGGTGGGCGTCGCCGTGGGAAACATTGTTTCGCCGGGGGGAAAAGACACGATAGCCGCCCCAACTTAGCACGATAGTAATGATAAAGTGCATTGTCACAGAAAGGGTTTCATACAGACCTGTCTGCGGGTATCTGCGCCAGAAGATAGCAAGCACAATGCCCGGCAGTGCTGCCCAGCCGAAAAAGAGCATCAGGCTAAGCATAAAAGCTAACGGCAGGTAAAAAAGAACCACATTTCCAGTGCTGGTAAGCGCATAAGTATTTGCG
This sequence comes from Salmonella sp. 2018103, assembly GCF_026247685.1. Classification (NCBI taxonomy): domain Bacteria; kingdom Pseudomonadati; phylum Pseudomonadota; class Gammaproteobacteria; order Enterobacterales; family Enterobacteriaceae; genus Salmonella; species Salmonella sp. 2018103. Next base: position 1,336,138 of record NZ_CP111029.1, on the reverse strand, counting down.
CTACTTAAAACAGGTAGTAAAATCGAAGGGAGAATGAGCGGTAGTCCCCACCATTTATCTCTGATATTTATATAAGTTTTATTTAGTTTCATAGATGCTCAGCAGAACCCCCCAATCCCAAAGGGGCGTTAACAGACAGGCATCCCACCTGACTTTAAATTGATGATGCGATATACATCACACGATAGTCATCGATTGTAATTATTAAACAAAAGTAACATTTGATTTAAGTCAATTATTACCTTTCTCCTGCCGCCTTTATTCGTCTTTTTATTCTTTGTTATCATTAATTTATTATTAATGTAAATACTAAAATTATCTTCCATAACAATATAAGATAAATCAACTGACGCAATTTTACATTAAGAGGAATTGACCATCGGTTCGCAGTATGCCTTAATGTAGAGTGAACGCAGGCTTGTTACGTTCTTCGCCTTGATAATACCCTTGAAGAACCCAGCCTGATCCCGCCCATATCGCTGGGCCAACGTTAAGGAACCCTTTGTGAGTCAGGCCAACAGTATGCGAAAACGACATCGATTTAACACTCGCATGACCCGTATCGTACTGCTTATCAGTTTTCTCTTCTTCTTTGGACGTTTCGTCTACTCTTCTATCGGCGCCTGGCAGCACCATCAGGATAAAAAAGAAGCGCAACAGTCATCGCTTTCTGTCACCACGCCGGGACAACGTTAAGCTGTTATCCGTTGGCGATATTATCGTCACAGGCTTACTGTGTTATCCAGAACTCTGTTTTCCCTTCCCTGGCTTAGCATGAACCGATAAAAACAAAGCATCGTACTATCTAATGCTTTGTTTTTTAGTCTAAAAAAACAATCAACTACAAGAAACGATAGTTTACTTTTTTTAAGATTAGTCTTAAATACATTCCTTTTTACGTTATTACCTAAACAAGGAATTGTGATGAATTTTAAAAAAAATGCTTTGCCTCTGGTTTTGTTTGCCTCTTTTTCTCTTGCCGGATGCCAGTCCAATGCGGATGACTATGCCGCAGATGTTTACCAAACCGGGCAGTTAAACGCGAAGCAAGAAACAAAGACCGTCAATATTATCTCTGTTTTGCCAGCGAAAGTTGCCGTAGATAACACCGCCAATAAAAAAACCGCTCAGACCTTCGGCGCAATTCTTGGGGCTGTAGCGGGCGGCGTTACTGGTCATAACGTGGGTTCAGGTAGCGGTTTGGGTACTACTGCCGGCGCGGTTGGCGGCGGAGCCGTTGGCGCAGCGGCGGGTTCATTAGTTAAAGATAAAACGTTAGTTGAAGCTGTATCTTTGACTTACAAAGAAGGAACGAAGGTTTATACCTCCACCCAGGTTGGAAAAACGTGCCAATTTACCACCGGTCTGGCGATGGTGATATCGACCAAAGATAACGAAACGCGAATTCAACCCAATACGAAATGTCCTGAGAAAAGCTAACTATCAGGAGATTTTATGAAGAAAGTTATTTTAGCCACTGTTTTATTCACCCTAAGCGGCTCGGTTTTATCTTCTTCTTTGCAGGATCAGCTTGCGGCGGTAGCCCAGGCTGAACAGCAAGGAAAAAATGAAGAAAACAGACAACGTGATGCTCTGCAAGCCAAACGAGATCAAGAGGCTCAACAGGAAAGACAAAGGCAAGCCAATGCGGCCGCGGTTGCTAAGCAGCGAGCAAAAGCGGCAGAAGCTGAACGGAAAGCACGGCAAGCAAAATTGGCAGCGGAAGCCGCGCAAGATAAAGCGCGCGATCAAAGCTACGAAGATGAGCTTCGTCGTTTAGAAATTCAGAAACAAAAACTGGCGCTGGCCAGGGAAGAGGCCCGGGTAAAAAGAGAAAATGAATTCATCGATCAAGAGCTGAAAAGTAAAGCTGCCCAGACAGATGTTATTCAATCTCATGCTGATGCAAACAGAAATCTATCTGAAGGCGGTCGCGATCTGCTGCAAAGCGAAGGTAAAGCCCGTGAGAAAAAGGCAAGCGGCTGGTTTAACTGATTTCGCTAATCATTTATGACCAGTAAAAAACCTCTGCGTGAGCGGAGGTTTCTGTCTGGTCGCACAGTATTTTCGCTGTTCAGGACGGGTCACCCTACATAAAAAAGCCCGCGCAAGAAAAAGAAGCTTTAGCGTTAACGCAAAAAGACAATCCCACTCAATGGGTTCAGGCCATGATCAGACGCTTAAAGAGCAACCGCGGGATATCCTGCCTGGGTGACAAGATCATATGCGCGGTTACTAAGATTCCCTCGACCGAATACAAAATCCGATAGCCTTCAGCGTGGTTAAACTCCCGGTAGCTGGCACAGCCAATTTTCAGCAGTTCAGGGCAACCAGTTCTACCTACGAGGGGTAAACCTCGTGGAACAACTCCAGGAACATCAATTGCTTCTAAGTACATCAGTAATTGGTTGAACTATAAACTGCCACCTGGGATCAGATTACCAACGTTGACAGGCAAAACCATCAACTCATTACAGCTAAGCTCAACGAATAATTTAGGTCGTTTCGTTGGTCGTAATGTACCCTGGCTCGGTTGGGTTATGACATTCACTACGATTTATGATATCCAGCGTGATATTAAAGATACATTTAATCGTGTGGCGGTTCCTAAAGATCGCATTCAGTGGACGTGCTTCTAATGAGAGATATTGAGAAAGAAATTATCGATTTTATCGATCAGGAATATAACACTAAAAAGTACTTTCTCTGTGGGCCAAAGCGAACCATCACGCTTGATACCAGTATTAGGGATGATCTAAAACTCGTTTTTGAAGATAGTGAAGAACTTCTACAAGAGTACTTCAAGCGTTGGAATATAGATTCAGAAGGATTTGACATACTCAACTATCTGAATCCAGAGTACTTTGGAAGTAAAGAGCCTGATCCGCGTAAGCCACTAACAGTTGGTATGCTCGTTGAAAGTGCTAAAGCTGGACGTTGGTTATATAGTTGAAGAATAAAGTTACTATATTTTAAATACCCCTTATTTGGGCTGAATCGCCACGGATAACCTGGGCACTTCTGAGTCGTTGGTAGATCTTTTTCTTTATCCGTTCACGCTTCAGTAGCTGGAAAAAGCTTTCTGCAACCGCATTGTCATGACAGTTGCCACGATGGCTCATACTGCCCTCCAGTCCGTGCGATTTCAGCCATTCATAGCGGGTGTACTGACTACCCTGATCAGAATGAACCAGCACCTGTTTTTGGGGATGACGTCACCACACGGCCATCAGAAGCGAATTCAGGACAATATCTTTTGTCATTCGTGGTTGCATTGACCAACCGATAACTTTGCGCGAGAACAAATCAACGACCACGGCAAGATACAGCCAACCTTCGTGGGTTCGTAATTATGTCAAATTTGCCGTCAGGAGCTGTGCACTACACAGAAAACTCATCTATGCACATAAATAAAAACCCTCTGCAAAAACAGATGGTTAAATTTCCTTTTACCTGTTCATGAAAACACAGGAAGGGTTATCGGTTTATTCCCACTCAATGGTTTATAATAATTCTATCTAATTGTTATTAATTGGTTTTATGAGATAAGCTTTCTTGTGATACCGTAATTAATACCGTAAGAATGATAAAGCTGAGGCTGTAAACTATTTTTTACACATAAGTTACATCCAGCCTTCTTTGAACTCTCACCATTGCCAGACAGCGGACATTGGTAAACTGATCGGGTTCTCAGGCCATTATCAGACGCTTAAACAGCAGCTGCTGAACATCCTGCCGATGTGCCAGGATCGCATGTGCTGTCACTAACGTTCCGTCTACTGAATACAAAACCCGGTAGCCTTCAGAGTGGTTAAATTCCCGGTATTTGGCGCAGCCAATTTTCAGCAATTCAGGGCAAATCTGGCATCCCAGCGGGAACTGACCCACGGTACTCTCAAACTGTGTGAGAATATCTGCGATAACCGGACGAGGCTCAACATCAACACGCTTCAGAAAACCGGCTATTGTGTCAATGCAGTGTCTTACCGTAAGCGTGTACTCAAAGGTCACCTGCTGTTCCATGGAAATCCCTTAACGTTTAGCGCGCTGCGTTTAATCCGCAAGGCCATCCAGCAACTGGTCTTTCGAGAACACGCGCCCTTCAGCTTTATCTTTCTCTGACAGGGTAAGCAGCTTCAGCAAAGCAATGGCGTTCTCCCGTTCCTGTTGCTGGTCATAGGACTCTATAACATAAGCAGGCACACCATTTTGTGTGACCAGGATGGGTTCTGACAGATCAAGCGTTGCTGCGTTCTTTTTAACGTAGCTGATTGTCTCTACTTTCATGATTGGTCCGCCTAATAGTCATCCTTTGGTTTTAATATAGACTATATTTAGACCATCAGCAAGATTCATGAGTGCTGATAACTGCCTTGCGAACACCTTAGCCTATTGAGGGCTTACCTCAGCACCGTCCTGTTCGGTCAAAAGTAGCTCTACTTGATCAAGAACAGCCATTAATGCACCTTCTTTACCTGTATTTTTCGATCGCCATTCATCTTCTGGTCTAAATACAACCAACCTATACGCCTCTTGTGATAAATGCTCCAACTCAGCATTAACCATGGAACGCTGACGCAAGTAATATTTCCCCCATCTTGCAAAGATCAGTATCCACATAGAAATCAAAAGCGCACCATCCCATCGAGTCCAGTTAGAAGTACTCGCAAGTGGTTGTTGTACTATCCGTTGCTGACGTTTCAATATATTGTGTATCAATTTAACGCTAGTCGATTGTGCCTCAGGATTACTATTAGCAAGAAGGAAAGCGGCGATGTTAGTTGTTTGCCCCTCTCTAGATTCCTCAAACAACTTCGGTGAATGGGCCTCAAGCATATAAACAAGCTCCTCTGTCCAAATTTTACAAGCGTCGTCATTAGACACTCTTCCCGCTTGCAACAAAGGAGCAACTACATCCGTAAATAACCATGGTTCTGCCCAAGCCAATCGCTGCATATGGCCTCGTAAAGAGTCAACCAAATGCTGCAACTCATCTGATGATATAATTTCTGGCAGTACTGTATGTAATGCTTTGATTAAATCCTTATAGGGCTGTATTTCATGCTTGTTTCTTGCTGCATGATTAACCATCCATCCTAATATCATTACACGCTCAGTATGGGAAAAAATATTTAATAACGGTAAAACAGTGGAAACACATCTAACCTTCTCTAACTTTGATTCAATAGCACTTATCCCCATCCATTGTAGTAAGCCATTGCCACTTCGGAGAAGACATTTTTGTTGAACCTCACTAAGATTAAAATTCATAGATAAGGAAATTTGGCTAACGATCTGACTTAATAAAGATATTCTAACTATTTCTATGCCTTGCGTATCTTTTGGCATTTTAGTAATTTGCTCTTCAGCAAGTAACAGCAATTGTTTAGGAGCATATCGCCACAATAAACAGACTGCGTAATATTCAGCCCAAGTAAGAACCGTATATTTTGTAGAATGAAATAGATGTTCTACACGATAAGAGGTTTGTAAGAGAGATTTAAGTGTTCGTTGAAATAGTTGTGAATCAACAACTGCCAACTCTTTATTAGTATCATCATGTGAGCGATTAAATGATAACCCAAGGTATTGCGTCAACAATTCAATAAAATTATGTTCATTTTGTATATTGATCTCATCATTATGGGAATGAGCCAGCAAATCACCAATGACATCCCAACTAGAAATAAAACCAGATAAATCCACTGCCAAGTTATCTAAATAATACCGAATGCTACCGGCTTCACCCAGAATATGTGAGTCTCCTTTAAGTAAACCGAGTGCTACTAGCTGTTCTTTTAATGTATCACCACTTAAATCTCGTAATATTATTTGATTAAACCATAAACTTAATGCACTTCCAGCATCCTTTTTCTCAAGAAAACGTAATGGTTCATAGCGCTTCGGACTCATAACTAATGACTTTGAGTCAAAAAGAAGTCGTATAGCAGTACTTCCCTCTATATCATCATTCTTATTAGTTCCAATTTCCTGCAATAGGCTAGACATATACTCCTCCACCTGAAGTAATACATCTGATGGGATTGGAGTTATCAACAAAGGATGATTTTCTGCGGCTTTCTGGAAAGAATTTGATAGGTTAAACCCAGTAACTGGTAATCCATTTCTTCCCATAATTAGGATATAGCGATCATGCAGTCGCCCTTCTTTCATTCCATAAATACGTAACTTAAGCTTACTTAACAGGTTGATATTATTTTCACAACAGGCAACAAGATTATTAACTCGTCCTGTGAATAATTTATCTGACTCTACCTCTACAACCGTTTCATCAAACTTCGGTATTTTTGGAAGAGACGTAAAAATAATATAATCAGAGTTTGATGCTGCACAAAGCAAAACTAACCCTAAACCCGCATCTTCAAAATATGGGTCAAAAATAACTATTTGGTGTTCTTGGTATTGAGATAGAACTTTCCTAAACCATTCTACAAATTGCAACCGTCCTTCACCATCACTTTGTCCCCATCGCAAGAAAAATATACCCTCAGATTTTTTCGGGTGAAGCTGTTCAAAAATAGATAACAACTCTTTGTTAGCAGGAACCCACACATCAATTTCACGCCCTCCAACATGACTGGTAAAACCCAAATTACCGCGATTAATTGTGAGTGCAGATTTCGCACGATCTGACATTGATGGCTTTATCGTTTTTTCTAACCAATCAAATTTTACTGGATTAGATTTTTGTCCAATAGCATGACCTAGAATATTAATTTCCCGGATATATCCTATACGCCAGCGGCAACACAGCATTCCGAGGCGATAACATTCATCAACGAAACCAAAAATTTCAATTTCTGTACTGTCGGTAATAGTTCGGATTTGGTCACTTAATTCAAACGAACATTCAAATATCCCTTCAGAGTCACGAATACCAACAGCAATACCTGAGAAAATAACCTGTCCATTATTCATTATATTCAGGCGAAACTGAAAAGCCGTAAACTGTGGAACCTGCATAGAATTAAATCTTACAACTAAAGCCCTAGGTCTATTTACCCAACTAACATCAAGTAGTTTACGTTCTTTATCATCCAGAGCAGGAAAAACCAACAACTCGATTTCGCCAAATCGGGCAATATCAGTTCTTCCGAAGTCCAGTCCAGTATCTTCATTAAGATCCTTGACTACCATGTCCATTAACGCAGTGTCATAATCTGGCCCCAAGCGAAACAACGCAGCCTTATCCGTCTGGATTATAGAGGCGCTCAGTGCCCCTGCTCCGCCATGAGGGCTAGAAAGAGTATGAAAGTCATAGGCATCTCGATTAAGTAAATATGAAACAGGACGATAAGCCAAGGCCTCAGTAGAAAGCTTTGTTTCTCCAAATCGTTTATTTAGTTTATCAGGAAATTTAAAACCTAATGCCTCACTTATTACAGATATAGTCAAACCATCATTTATTTTTTTTAACAACTCGGCACAAATATTATTTTTAATATATAAATTTAGCCGAGTGACATTTACTTTGAATTGACCAAGCGATTGAAATTTATTATTATCACTAAAGGACCAGCTATTATTAGAATGGTTATATGGGAGCAAACGCCCATAAAGAATACGATTTTGCGTCATTGAATTGGATGTTATCTGTAAGACCCATAGTTGCAACGCACAATTACGCTCATCCGCAGAAAACAATCGCCCTAATCGATTATCATTTATTAAATCATCAAGTGCAAATGCCATAAAATATCCACCAATCCTTAATAATATTTCAAAATCGAATATATTTTTACATTAAAACATATATTTAGTAAATTTTAATAAATATATCACACTCTTTATCTATAGTATCCAGAGCAAGAACACAAGTTGCAAAAAAGTCGAAAAATCTTGCAAAAAACTCCCACTTTACAAAACCTGCTAAAATAGTTCCACGAAAATTGCTCTGATGGAGATCAGAGAGAGTCTCTCTTAGATCCAAAATCCAAATTCAATATTTTAAAAAACCAGTCTCATCCAAGCCATTATTTTAAGTGTAGACTAACCTACATAATGCTGGATTGTATGCTTGGCACTGACACTTGATGTTACTTGCAACACACTTTTCGTAAGCCACTTAGAAACTTAAGCTTTCCTCATGTTAAGTATTTAATAAATAACTGGAGTATCTCTCTTATGATAAGTCCTATTCGCCAGAGCCTATTCGAACGGGCTGCTAACCTACCTGCCGTCAGTGCCCGTGAACTGGCGCTGATGTTGTGTGCTCTGGAACCACACCTCACAACCGCTGCAATTCCTGACGATAAACACGAGTACTACGATATCTTCCTTCACCAAATTATCCGGCAAATCAAATCTGCCGGATGCTTCCCTCCGGGCAGAAACTCGCAGACTCACTCGGCTGATGAAATGTTCGCGCTGGCATACCTGATGATTGATGAAGAGATCACACCAAAACCAGTGCAAGAACGTTGCCTTCGAGCAGTAGCTGCTATTGCCAAACGCAACAAAGCCAGAGATCTACTGATGCAACTTGGAGGCCAGCAATTGCTGGAGTGCGGTCTGGAACTACGCCGCAATCAGCGCGGCCAGTACAGGAAAGCGGCAGAGCAGGAAAACACCTACAGGTTGCTTTTTTTATTACTCTCACTGTTAGTCAAAAATGCCAATGGTACATATGGAACACTCGACTCACCTCGTCTGTCTAACCTCTATCGGGATTTACAAACCCTTGCGGAAGACGAAGGATTTTCGTCTGAAGGTCTCTCACGCGCTACCATTTACAACAAGTTAAAATCGGCTCTGTCTGTCCAACATCGCCACGCAGATTAACTTTTTGTGTTCCACAGTCATCCCTGGACGTCTCAGGACGTATTCGTACGGGTTCGTAGTCGTTCACTGTTCTGTCATCCCATTAGCTCAATCCATGTTTTTTTATTTATAATACATAAAGATAGAACATATTTTGGAACTATACTTCCCTTTTTATCCTATCCATCGTTATTCATCAGATAGCACTTTCTTTCACTGGACGACTGCATCTTTCACTGTATTTTTTCAACCCTATAGACGTGTTCTAACCAGCTGAATACTATCGGCCTTGCCACCTCAACTCCAAGCAGGAGCGATTATGAATATATTACCAACCTCAGCCTCGGAATTTCCTCTTTCAGGAAATGTGCGCATCCGTCAGGTCGCACAGTTCCTGGCAATGACTGAATCCACTGTCCATCGCAGAGTGAAAGAGACCGGGTTCCCCCGCCCCGTCCACCTCTCTTCCCGACTGGTGGTCTTCGATGCCGCTGAAATCCGCCAGTGACAACAGCGCCGCACCGCCATCCTTTAATCCATGCTCAGGGATGAGCCGACCGATATCCCATCATGAAACGCGCCCCTTTTCTCAATAAGCAGTCTCCCGAGCGCACGCTCAAGGTGTTGATCCTGGCCGGAAGCCTGGCATGGGAGACCTCACGCGCCTGGCGAAAAGATCCCGACCGGGAAGATGATATTCCTCCGGTGGTTCTCGGACCGGATGAACGGGCCGATCTGGATAACCTGACCATAATCAGACCTGACGCGCTCTACGTCCGGGTGCTTCGCACAGGCGATATCCGCGAGGAGGAGTTGCTGGAGAACTGGACCGGGCAGCTTGAACGCCTTCGACAGGAAAGGCCCTCTGACATCCTGCCGGAGCACTTCCGCCTCGATGAAGAGGCGCTGTGGTTTGACAAGCTCATCGAACGCCGTGACGGCGAAAGCGGCGTCCAGCCCCAGCGCATCTGTTCCCCGCTACGCGTCACCGCCATCACCTGCGACAGCCATGACGGCAGCTATGGCCGCCTGCTGGAATGGCACACCACCACCGGGCAGTTGCGGCACTGGGCCATGCCGATGGCGATGCTCAGCGGCAACGGCGAGGAGCTGCGGCGCATCCTGCTGGAGAATGGCCTGACCTATATCTCCACCCGCCCCGCCCTGCGCAGCCTGCTGTGCGAGTACATCTCACGGTCACTCCCCGGACGCCGGGTCACCTGCGTGGAGAAAACCGGCTGGCACTGCGGGGTGTATGTGCTGCCGGATGAGGTTATAGGTCCCGGTGGCAACAATGTCATCCTTCAGGGCAGCCACTATCTGACTGGCGGCTTTGCGCAGGCCATTAATCCGATAATCGTAACGAAATGAGTGAGTTCCGGTGGGCGATACGGCTACATAGAGCCCATCACGATCGGTAACTTTGTAGATTTTTTCCTGCGGTTTAAGTCTTTTAAGCTGGATATCGGTAAGCATACGCCCTCCGGAAATACCGTCAGAATTGACTAATTACTGTATGTATTGACTAATGAGGGCTGTCTACTTTTTCGACGATTACGTCAAATTTGCCGTCAGGAGCTGTGCGCTACACAAAAAATGCATCTATGCACATAAATAAAAACCCTCTGCAAAAACAGAGGGTTAAATTTCCTTTTACCTGTTCATGAAAACACAGGAAGGGTTATCGGCTTATTCCCACTCAATGGTAGCCGGTGGTTTACCGCTAATGTCATACACCACACGGGAAATCCCGTTGACTTCATTGATAATGCGGTTGGAAACACGACCCAGGAAGTCATACGGCAGATGTGCCCAGTGCGCGGTCATAAAGTCGATGGTTTCGACGGCACGCAGAGAGACCACCCAATCGTACTTACGACCATCGCCCATGACGCCAACGGAACGGACCGGCAGGAAGACGGTGAACGCCTGACTAACTTTGTCGTACAGATCCGCTTTGCGCAGTTCTTCAATGAAGATAGCGTCCGCACGGCGCAGCAGGTCGCAGTACTCTTTCTTCACTTCACCCAGTACGCGCACGCCGAGGCCCGGCCCCGGGAACGGATGGCGATACAGCATATCGTACGGCAGGCCCAGCTCCAGACCAATCTTACGCACTTCGTCTTTGAACAGCTCTTTCAGCGGTTCAACCAGCCCCATCTTCATCTCTTTCGGCAGGCCGCCGACATTGTGGTGAGATTTGATGACGTGCGCTTTACCGGTTGCAGACGCCGCAGATTCGATAACGTCAGGGTAGATGGTGCCCTGCGCCAGCCATTTCACGTCTTCCAGTTTGAGCGCTTCTTCGTCGAACACTTCCACAAAAACGCGACCGATGATCTTACGCTTGGCTTCCGGATCGTTCTCACCAGCCAACGCGGACAGGAAGCGGTCTTCTGCCGGTACGTGAACAATGTTCAGACCAAAATGGTCGCCAAACATGTCCATCACCTGCTCGGCTTCGTTGAGGCGTAACAGGCCGTTGTCGACGAAAACACAGGTCAGATTTTTACCGATCGCGCGGTGCAGCAGCATTGCGGTTACGGAGGAATCCACGCCGCCGGAGAGACCGAGGATTACTTTGTCGTCGCCCACCTGCTCGCGAATGCGCGCCACGGCGTCGTCGATGATCTTCGCCGGCGTCCACAGGGCTTCACACTGGCAGATATCGCGTACAAAACGCTCCAGCATACGCATACCCTGGCGGGTATGGGTCACTTCCGGGTGGAACTGTACACCGTAGAAGCGTTTTTCTTCGTTGGCCATAATGGCGAACGGGCAGCTTTCGGTGCTGGCGACGGTCACGAAGTCGGACGGAATCGCCGTCACTTTATCGCCGTGGCTCATCCACACGTCCAGCAGCGGTTTGCCGTCGGCGGTCAGGGAATCTTCAATACCGCGAACCAGCGCGCTGTCGGTCAATACTTCGACCTGCGCGTAACCAAATTCACGCTCATTAGAACCTTCTACATGACCACCAAGCTGCATCGCCATAGTCTGCATCCCGTAGCAGACGCCAAATACCGGCACGCCTGCTTCAAAGACATACTGCGGCGCGCGCGGGCTGTTTTCTTCGGTGGTGCTTTCCGGGCCGCCGGAAAGAATAATGCCGCTTGGGTTGAAGTCACGAATTTGTGCTTCTGTCACATCCCACGCCCACAGTTCGCAGTAAACACCCAGCTCACGCACGCGGCGTGCAACCAGTTGAGTGTACTGAGAACCGAAGTCCAGAATGAGGATGCGATGCTTATGAATGTTTTCCGTCATTGACGCTTATTCCGAGGCAAGTGAAACAGATTAAATAAATCGCCCGACATGAAGTCGGGCGAAGAGAATCAGGAGCCCAGACGGTAGTTCGGGGACTCTTTGGTGATGGTCACGTCGTGAACGTGGCTTTCCTGGATACCCGCACCGCTGATACGCACAAACTCCGCTTTAGTACGCAGTTCGTCGATGGTAGCACAACCGGTCAGCCCCATACAGGAGCGCAGGCCGCCCATCTGCTGGTGAATGATCTCTTTCAGGCGACCTTTATAGGCTACGCGGCCTTCGATACCTTCCGGCACCAGTTTGTCGGCGGCGTTGTCGCTCTGGAAGTAACGGTCGGAGGAACCTTTGGACATCGCGCCCAGCGAGCCCATGCCGCGGTAAGATTTGTACGAACGGCCCTGGTAGAGTTCGATTTCGCCCGGGGATTCTTCGGTACCGGCCAGCATAGAACCCACCATCACCGCGCTCGCGCCTGCGGCGATGGCTTTGGCGATGTCGCCGGAGAAACGGATACCGCCGTCAGCGATAACCGGAATTCCGGTGCCTTCCAGCGCTTCAACTGCGTCGGAAACAGCGGTGATCTGCGGAACGCCCACACCAGTCACGATACGAGTGGTACAGATGGAGCCAGGACCGATACCGACTTTCACCGCGCTGCAACCGGCTTCCGCCAGCGCGCGAGCGCCTGCGCCCGTCGCAACGTTGCCGCCGATGATTTGCAGGTCAGGATATTTAGCGCGCGTTTCACGGATACGTTGCAACACACCTTCAGAGTGACCGTGAGAAGAGTCGATCAGCAGTACGTCAACGCCTGCCGCCACCAGCGCGTCAACGCGCTCTTCGTTGCCCGCGCCTGCGCCGACCGCCGCACCGACACGTAAACGGCCCTGCTCATCTTTACAGGAGTTTGGTTTACGTTCCGCTTTCTGGAAATCTTTTACGGTAATCATGCCAAGCAGATGGAAGTTATCATCAACGACCAGCGCTTTTTCTACGCGTTTTTCGTGCATTTTTGCCAGCACGACTTCGCGGGCTTCGCCTTCACGAACAGTCACCAGACGCTCTTTCGGCGTCATGTAGACACTCACCGGCTGGTTCAGGTCAGTCACAAAACGCACGTCACGACCGGTGATGATACCCACCAGCTCGTTATCTTCAGTCACCACCGGATAGCCCGCAAAACCGTTACGCTCGGTCAGGGCTTTCACTTCATGCAACGTGGTGGTTGGCAGGACGGTCTGCGGGTCGGTCACTACGCCGGACTCGTGTTTCTTCACGCGGCGAACTTCTTCCGCCTGGCGCTCGATGGACATGTTTTTGTGGATAAAACCAATGCCGCCTTCCTGAGCCAGGGCAATTGCCAGGCGCGCTTCCGTCACGGTGTCCATCGCCGCAGAAAGCATAGGAATATTCAGACGAATAGTTTTCGTCAACTGCGTGCTGAGATCGGCAGTATTCGGCAAAACGGTGGAGTGAGCGGGAACAAGGAGGACGTCGTCAAACGTCAGGGCTTCTTTAGCGATACGTAGCATGGGCAATATCTCACCTGGGAGGTTAATAAATATTGCCGCGGCATTATACAGAACGTAATCGGTTGCATCTACATTTTTTTGCAAATAGTGCTTGCGATCCCCCGTGAGCAGGTTACTATCGATTGAATAACCTGCTGATTTAGAATTTGATCCCGCTCACATGTTATCCTCTCAAACTTCCTCAATTTTTACCGTAAGCCGCCTTAACCAGACGGTTCGTCTGCTGTTAGAACAGGAGATGGGACAGGTATGGATCAGCGGCGAGCTTTCTAATTTCACGCAGCCTGCGTCGGGCCACTGGTACTTTACGCTCAAAGACGATACCGCTCAGGTGCGCTGTGCGATGTTCCGTAACAGCAATCGCCGGGTGACGTTCCGCCCGCAGCACGGGCAGCAGGTGCTGGTACGCGCCAATATTACGCTGTACGAGCCGCGCGGCGATTATCAAATCATCGCCGAAAGTATGCAGCCGGCGGGCGAAGGCTTGTTGCAGCAGAAATATGAGCAGCTAAAAGCCAAACTCCAGGCCGAAGGGTTGTTCGATCAGCAGCATAAACAACCGTTACCCTCCCCGGCCCACTGCGTGGGGGTGATCACCTCGAAAACCGGCGCAGCGTTGCACGATATTCTCCACGTGCTAAAGCGTCGTGACCCATCCCTGCCCGTTATTATCTACCCGACTGCGGTCCAGGGCGATGACGCGCCGGGGCAGATCGTTCGTGCTATCGAACTGGCGAACACGCGGGGCGAGTGTGATGTGTTAATTGTCGGGCGCGGCGGCGGCTCACTGGAAGATTTGTGGAGTTTTAACGACGAGCGCGTGGCGCGGGCGATTTTTGCCAGCCGCATTCCGGTGGTCAGCGCCGTCGGTCACGAAACGGACGTCACGATAGCTGATTTTGTCGCCGACCTGCGCGCGCCGACGCCATCAGCAGCGGCAGAAATTGTCAGCCGTAACCAGCAGGAGTTGTTGCGCCAGATTCAATCCGCCCAGCAGCGTCTGGGCATGGCGATGGACTACTACCTCGCCAACCGCAGCCGTCGTTTCACGCAGATTTTTCACCGCCTGCAACAGCAACACCCGCAACTGCGTCTGGCCCGCCAGCAAACCGCGCTGGAACGTCTACGCCAACGGATGGGGTTTGCGCTTGAGGCCAGGATTAAGCAGGCCACTCAGCGCCAACAGCGCGTAAGTCAACGCCTGAGCCAGCAAAATCCGCAGCCGCGAATTCACCGCGCGCAGTCGCGCATCCAACAGCTGGAATATCGTCTGACGGAGAATATCCGCTCACGGTTAAGCGAACAGCGCGAACGCTTTGGCAACGCGGTCACGCATCTGGAGGCGGTCAGCCCGTTAGCCACGCTGGCGCGCGGCTATACGGTTTCGACGACAACGGACGGCAAGGTGCTGAAAAAGATCAAACAGGTCAAAGCAGGCGATATCATGACCACGAGACTGGAGGACGGCTGGCTTGAAAGTGAAGTCAAATCCGTCACGCCGGGCACGTAATCCAACACTCCCCTACCCTTTGCAGCGCGATGTTGGGTTTCGACTTCGCCTCAGCCAACCTACGCGCCACATTGGATAAGGTGTAGCCATAATCTGACGATCAACCGGTTTGTCATTCGCCTCAAAACCGGGCAGAGAATACCTGCCCGGTTTTGTCACTAACTTACCAGTTATAGCGCAGATTGAGGCTACCGTTCAGATCGCCAAAATCATTGCTGCCAGTCTGCCCGGCAACCTGAGCGCGAACGCTCCACTGCTTATCGATATCTGCCTGCAGACCTACTTTCAGCTCCGCACGGTTAGCCGGAAGATCCTGTTTCACCGTAGCATCATCAAACGATACCGACACATCATCGCTGGTGTGCAGCCAGTTAGCTTCAGCAAACGGCTGGATAACCGTACGACTGCCCTTGTACAGCTTGCCGTCAACTCGCAGACCCAGGCGCGTTGTCCAACTGTCACTATCCTGACCGTCGATCCGGGTGCCGTAGTTATCCTTCACGCTATCCGCTGAGTAATTCTGCCAGACAACCTGCGCCTGCGGCGTCAGACTGACAGTATTGCCGTTACTCAGCGCAATATCGTAGCGATAACCGGTTTCCAGCGAGACAGCGTTAGCGGTTGAATCGTAAGATTCAGAACCCGCATCACCGCTCTCTACGCTGTTGTTGTAGAAACCATATTGGTACCAGCTGTCGACATACGCGCCGCTATGCGTTTGAGCATCGGCAAACCAGGTGGCATAGACGCCAAGGTTGTAGCCGTCTACGTTGCCGCTACTGGTGAACTGGCTACCGTCTGCGCCACGGTTACCGGTACTGTCGGTATCGGCGTTGATGTAGCTCGCCATGACGCCAACGGTAACGCTCTGCTGGCCGTTGCCCCAGGCCAGAATGTCGCCGCCTAACTGGAACTGGGAGTAGTTGCTGTCCATATCGATATTGCCGCTGACAGCCTCGGATTCCGCTTTACCCGCTTTGAAGCGCGCCCATACGCTACCATCGGCGTTACGATACTGGCTACCCTCGCGGTCATAGAGGGTCTGCATTTGCAGGTTGCGCGCCATCCACTGGTTGCCCATGTACGCGCCGATATCCGCACGGTACTGCGGTGCGACATCGCCGCCATCGTCCGGAGGCGTGACATTACCGCCATCGTCGCCGTCGTCCGAAGGCGTGACATCACTGTCATCATCTGGAGGCGTGACATCACTGCCGCTGTCGTCATCATCAGACTGTGCTTTTGACGCCAGATACCAGTCGTTGTCACTTTCATTCCAGTACAGACGGTAGGTATACAGACTGGCGTTAACTTCATTTTTTAACACAAACGCATCGCTTGTCGATGTGCCGCCAACATCCACCACTTCGATACCGTTAGTGGTCTGCGCCCCATTGCCGATGCCGTTGATGTACAGATCGGTGGTGCCGGAGGCATCGCCGGTAATGACTAACTTATCGGTCGCCGAATCATCGTCGCCCAGGACGGTATTCAGGTAAAGCGAGCCGCCGTTGCCGGTGTAATCGCCATCGACATAAAGCGTATTGCCAGGCGTGCTGGAGGAGCTGCCGCTGGCGAGCGTCCCCATGTTGATCAGATCGCCATTGAGGGTGAGGATGGCGCCAGTTTCCTCGCTGTCGCCGAAGACCAGCGTCCCTTCGTTGGTCACCTTACCGTTAACGGTCGTACCGTTGCTGCCGCCGAAGGTCGCGTCAGAGGCGACGTTCACCGCCTGCTGGCTGCCCATTTCGCCAATCGTACCGTCCCCGGACAGCCACAGCGTGCCTTCCTGTACGTTAGTATCGCCACTATAGGTATTCGCGCCGCTCAGCGTCAGTTTACCCGCGCCCAGTTTGGTCAGCGATTTACCGTCCCAGTCGCCGTTGCCGGTTTTATCGCCCAGTACGCTGGTGACTTCAAAACTGTCGCCTGCGCCCAGGGTAAACGTGCCATGTGCTGGCGTCGCTGACGTGGCGGTCGCATTCCAGCTCAGCCCTTCGGTAAGCAGATATTCTGACGCATCTTCAGGATTGATTGTCCCGGTTACGGTCAGATAGTCCGGCTGGTCAGTAAGGTTCATCGTCAGGCTGGTAAAGTCGCCGCTGATATCGCTGTCCATATCCATCAGTTTAAAGGACTGGAACTCCGCGTCGGAGGCGCGCGCTTGCAGGCTGGCGTCGCTGACGACCAGATCGCCGCCAAGCGTGGCGCTGCCGCCGGTAATCAGCGGTTGCACTGAGTCACTATTCAGCTCAACGTTCAGCGTACTGCCATCTTGCTGAATTAACGCGCTGTCGCCGAGATCCAACGAGGTGCCGAGCGCCAGTTGGGTCGTCGCGCCGCTATGAGTGGTGATGCCGCCCACCGCACTGACTTCACCATCTGCGTCCAGCACCAGCGTGGCGTTATTGTCGACCAGGCCGGTGCCCAGCGCCGTCGTACTGGCGGCGACCAGCGTACCTTCATTGATGGTGGTGCCGCCGCTGTAGTCGTTGTCGCCGGAGAGGATCAGCGTGCCTGCGTCTTCTTTGGTCAGCGATTTACCGTCCCATGTGCTATTCGGATCAAGCGTGTCGTCAACGTCTGTCAGATTAGCCGCAACGTTAAAGCTGCCGTCAGGGTCGCTAAGGGTAAAGGTACCGTGAGCGTCGGTAGAAGCGTTGTCTCTGTCCGCATACCAGGAGAGGGAGGCCGTCAGATCATAGTGGGTGTTGTCTGCTTCGTCGACTTTTCCGTCGATAGTCAGGAAGTCAACATCTTCTCTATTCATTCCCGCGACGGTCAGATTGTCGAAATCGCTGGTAATGGCGCTGTCGCTGTCAATCAGCGTGTAGGTGTATGCCTCAGGCGTCCAGCTGTCTGTAACGCTGCCGATGCCGGTGACGTTCAGCGTGCCGCCCAGCGTGACGCTGTCGGCGGTAATGGCGCTTTCACCGTTGGCCTTACTGAGGTCAATATTCAGCGTACTATCGGCTTGCTGAGTCAGCGAGTCGACGTTGAGCGTCGTACCTTTGGCCAGCTCAGTCGTTGCTCCAGACTGGGTTGTGACATTCGCAAGGTTGAATTCGCCCTCCGCGTCCAGCTTCAGCGTACCCGCGTTATCGACATCACCGCCGCCCAGCGCGTTAACGTTGGCGGCAATCAGCACACCGTCGTCAATAGTGGTGCCGCCGGAGTAAGTGTTATCGCCGCTTAACGTCAGCTCGCCCGTACCGGTTTTCACCAGCGAGCCGCTGCCAGAAAGCGTATTTTCCAGCTCGCCTTCGCCGACCTGAAGCACGCCGCTGTTGGCAATAACGCCAGTGCCCAGTGAATCCGCATAGTCAGCCGTCAGCGTACCGCCGGTTATGGTGGTGCCGCCGCTGTAAGTGTTATCGCCGGTCACGATCAGCTCATCGTTACCGGTTTTGACAATTTGGCCCCCGCCGGTCACGTTGTTATCCAGCGTGCCCTGGCTCAGCGCAAGCGTTGCGCTTTCTGCAATCGTCACATCGCCAGTGCCGAGCGAGGCGGCGTCTTTGGCGGCCAGAATGCCGCCGTCAATTTCAGTGTCGCCGTAGTCGTTGCCAGTGTTGCTGAGGATCAGCGTGCCGTCGCCCTGTTTGGTTAGCTTGCTGCCATCCCAGTTGGAGGTCGCCGTGGTTTCATCCAGTTCGCTGGTGACGGTAAAGGTACTGCCTGCATCAACGGTAAAAGTGCCATGCGCAGCGCGCGTAGAATTTGCGCCCGCGTACCAACTCAAGCCCGTAGACAACTCGTAGTTGGTATTATCATTCGCATCAACGCCCGCGTTGATCGTAAGGTAATCCGGCATAGCAGAGATATCGGCATCCAGCGTTACGCTGTCAAAATCGGTAGTGATCGCAGTTTGCGAATCAATCAGCGTGAACGATCCTAAGTGCTCGTCGGTTTCGGGCGCGACAAAGGTGGCCGTTGAGCTAAGGTTCAGCGTCCCGTCCAACGTGACGTTGGTGGCTTTGATAATTGGCGAGCTGTTGGCGGTATCCAGCGTCGCGTTTATCTGGCTGCCGTCCTGCAAGGTCAGGGTATTGTCCACCGTCAGCAGCGTACCTGTCGAACCGCTCGCGTTGCCCAGCGTAATGCCGCCGTCGTTGGTCAGGTTGCCGACGGTTGACGGGTCGGTCATGTTCCACTGGCTGGTTTCGTCAAGCGTCAATGAACTGTTCAGGCCGTTGACGCTCCCTTGCAGTGAGGATTTTTCGGCCAGCGACAAGGACGATACTGTGCTCCCCGCGTCAATGTTGCCATTCAGCGTTGTGTTGTTGGCCTCTACGGTTGCCGCATTATCCAGTTTAATAGCCGTTGGGCCAGTCAATGTGCTGTCGGTTAATGTAATGGGCTTTTCTATCACCGTGTTTTTATCAACGTGCAGCGCGGCGGCGTCGTCTGAGGTCACGTCCGCATTGTTGACCGTCAGCCCGGAGTTATTGCTGTAAAAACTGCTGCCCCCCGTGGTCATCAAAATGCCATCGCCTTTGGCGATGATGGTGGCGCCGTCAATGTTGACGGAAGATTTGGCGCTTTTAATGCCTATATCTTTGGAGTTGATGACCATCGAACTTTTATTATCGCCGGAAATAGTCACCGTTGAGGCATTACCAGCCTCAATGGCTGCGCCTTTGGCATTATCGTGCATGACGGTAGAGTTCGTAATATCAAGAACGCCCTTGTTGGACGCGATAACAGTACTGTCTGTACCCGTGGAACTCACTGTACTATCGCTCACATTCAGGAAAGCGTTGCCTGTTGTGCTGCCAACCACGCGCAGTTGTCCCCTCGTGAGCGTGATTTCACTCCCGTCCGTGATGTTCAGCGTGCTGCCTTCTTGCGAAACTACATCGCTGCCGGTTTCCGCTGTTGCTGTTACCTTGATGTCGCTCAATGTCGCTTGCGACTCGCCGCTGAGCGTCATGATGCCATAATTGCCTCCGGCCAGGAGAGTCCCTCCCGTTAGCATTATGCTGCTCTGTCCTGATAGCTCGATACCCATAGCATATTCTCCCGACGTCGTGATTACCGCGTCGGTAAGATTAAGCATCGCGCCGTTAGTAAGCTTAACCGCCGTGGCGGCTGCATGGCTGCTACCGTCCGGGAGGAGAGCGCCGCCGCCGTCCGTTTCAATCACAACGCCCGTGCCTGTGCCTGAGGTTGGCTGCCATCCCCCCTTAGCCGTTGCCAAACCTTCGAGGTACAGTGCCGTACCCTGGCCGGTACCTGAATAAGAAATTGGCGACGTTTCTGCGTTCAGGTCGTGGTCGACTCCGTCAATGTAGGACACCGAATTATCGGCCATAGCCAGCGGACTGGCGAACCCAAGCGCGGCAACAATTGCGAAGGCCAGCGCATTGTGTTTTGCACTAATTATCCATCCTGACTCAGGCTTTTCAATAGAAAGGGCGACTTCATTAGCGTGCGCCTGTATTTTAACTTTGCTGTGGCCTCGCGCCAGTTCTGAAGCCACGACATACATATTTCGCACGGCGCTCCAGACGATACTGTAGGTCCTGTTCAATTTTTAAATTTCCTTTTAATAACGTTCACGAAGCAAACTTGATTTTGATTGGCTGTAAATAGCTTTTAAATGGTGTATATAAATGAGATAAATAATAAATAACAAAAATATAGTTCTATGAATGATTACAATCATCTGTAACAATATATTATCAAAGACAGATTATTAACTAATTTCAAGGCCTATTTCAATGCCAGGTCAACCTTTGATTAATTCATAATTGATATAAATACATCCATCCATTTTATAAATATTTATATTATGAATGATATTTAATGGTTTCATATATTGAGATAAATAGATGCGTGAGGAAAAAGGTGTGATTATCATGCGACACCTGGTGTTATTGTAAATATACTCGTCATACTTCAAGTTGCATGTACTGCGGCTGCGTTCCCTCACCCCAGTCACTTACTTTATGTCGCCTTCCTGCAACTCGAATTATTTAGAGTATATGGGTAGCGCCAGATGCCGGGTTGCAGAAGCGAGACGGCGCTTTTACACACTCGCGGCAAACGGTGGTGACTCCAATTAGCAGAACATATACTTTTCAATGAATGTGTCGATTACTTTTTCATGAAGCTCAATGGAACATGAAAAGCAGATTTTTTTCGTGCCAGACGCTTAATACGTTAATCCACGCACGTCGCATAACCTGCTGAACTTGCCGGCTTAATGGCGCAGTTTTGATTCCTGGTATTCTCATCCACGCCGCAATACATGCCGCCGCTCGAGGTTGATTGAGATAAATAGGGATAGCCCTGCGTCGGCCAGCCTAACGAGCTAATGGAATGATACAGCGTCAACAGGTCGTTATTATCTGGTGCTTTGCTAAGGCTACCGCACTGCTTGGCAATATCCCATTTAGTGTTGTCCACCGTATGCGCCATCGCCCAGTACTCGTTATTTGTATGCACTCCGTTGGTAAATACTGGCGTCACGCCTGACAGCAGCTCAGCCTGAAGCCACGGACGATGCAGCGTTTTTCCGTTAACGGATGTCGTATCCGCCATATTTCCCCAGAACAACGCTTTATCCGTATCCGGACTGGTAAGTACCATAAAAATCACATCCAGTGATGCGTGAAGAGTCGTATTGTCCGTCAGTTTCACCGTGAGTGGCGTTTTCAACCCCAGGCTTTTATCCTGATTAAGCGTAAACATTGCCGTACCGTCGCTGCCGGTAGTGCCGGTAAAGACAATCCCGGTGGTGGTCATACTTTGGCTGGCGCTTGCGGGTGTCAGCGCTTTAAGCATGAGATCGTCTGCTCCGGCATCCGCTGCCACGTCGCCATCCGTTACCACCGTACCTGCCCGATTTTTCGAATCGCCACGTGACAACGTAAAACCGACGTTGGCGACCGGGTTACCGCTGCTATCTTTTACCGTCACCGTTAACGGCATCGCGCTTCCCTTCTCCACTACCGCCGCGTTTTTCGCGCCGTCCATCGCCGTCGAGGTCAGCGTAATACTGGCAGGAGTAGAAGTACGCGGCTCGACCAGACACACCTGAGCGCCAGTCACGCTCGTGGAACTGGAACGGCCTTTGGCGCCAGTATCCAGCCGCAGATACTGGTAATACCCGGTGCCTGTTTCCTGGTCTACCGCCAGCCAGGATTTACCCGCCCCAACCGGCCAGCCGAACGCCGTACCGATAGCACTGTTGGGATTATCGTCATACAGCGTTTGCAGGTCGTTTAATAACGGCTGGTACTGCGCATCACAGCCGGTCGCGCCCGCTTTTTGGGTGTTCGCGATGGTCACCAGCGGCCAGGTTTCGTTATTGTAAGAATAGGTGCCGCTGTTCGACGTCATCTCCGCCGCCAGTAGCGGGCGGCGGAATTCCACGCCCGCGCTGTTGGTCGCCGTTTCCGGCATATGGCCCCAGTATTTGGCTTTCACGCTGTCCGGGCTGGTGATGACGGTGAAAATCGCGTCCATATCGCTGACCGTCGGCGGATTGTCGGGAAGCATCGCTTCCAGCCGTGTTTTCAGGCCGGGGGTGTTATCCTGCGTCAGTTCAAACTGCACTCTGCCGCTCTCATCCGTGGTGCCGTACCAGTACCAGAGTTGCTCGCCGGAATAATGATAGGCAAACGCTTTGGCATCCGCTGGCGGCGCAATCGGCGTTAACAGCATGTCGCTATTGCTGCCGTTTTCATTGCCGCCCGCCCGGTTTTGCGAATAGTTCCCTCGCCCCAGACGAATGGGGACGTTGGGCTGCGGCGTACCAGCGCCGTCAGTGACGGTCACCGTAAGCGGAATTTTTTCCCCCTTTTTCGCCAGCGCAGCGGATTTTTCGGCATTCATGGCGCTGGAAGTCAGCGCTATCGACAGCACCCTGCGCTTCGCCAGGCAGAGTTGCGCCGTTGCAGTATTGGTGCTTGTCGTTGTCGTCTCGCCGGTATTTAGCCTGATGTACTGGAAATTATTCGTCGAGTGCGTATCGTTGACTTTCGAATCCCCCGCCCCCCAGTATTTCCCCCCAGCCACCGGTAGCCCAAAGGCCGCCGTTAGCCCGCCCTGCGGATAGTCGGCATACAGCGTTTTTAACTCATCCATCGTCGGCAACCCCAGGCGATCACACGGGCTGGCGGAATCCTGATACAGGTTTGGATAACGGCTCCAGGTATACCAGTTTTCACCATTTGCCAAATAGCCAGAAGTATCCGTGGTTGAAGAAAGCTCGGCGCGCAGCAGCGGCCGGGCAAACTCTACCCCTTTACTGTTGGTAAAGGTTTCCGGCATATGGCCCCAGTATGTGGCCTTGTCGGTATCCGGGCTGGTGATAACGGTAAAGATTGCGTCTTTACTGTCCGTCAGGTTGCTGCCGTCCATCGTGGCGGCGCTGATAGTGGTCTTTAAACCTGTGGTACTGTCCTGAGCCAGGGTAAATGTCACCTGACCCAGTTCATCAGTTTCCACGTACAGATATTTCGCGGAGGTATCCAGCAGGGATGTCGCAAGGCCAGACGGCATCACATTACGTAGCGTAATATCGTCTGTGGCACCTGAAGCCGATGCGGCGCTGTTGGCGCGATTGTACGACGTTCCCCGGCTGATTTTCACCATCACGTTTTTCATCGGCTGGCCTGCGGCGTCTTTCACCGTGACGGTGGCGGCAATCTGCTCGCCCTTCTTCGCCTTCGCAATCCCGGTGGCTTCATCCTGGCCTGCCAGCGTCAGCGTCAGGCTGGCAGCGGCGCGGCGCGGCGAGGCAAGACAGGTCTGCATGTAGTAAGCCGTGGTGCTGGTCGTCGTTTTGACATCATTGCCGTCGTTAAACAGGTTGACCGCCGCGTACAGCGACTGCGCTCCGTCTGACGATATCACGTAATCCCCCGCCCACCAGTAGCGGCTGACGTTGTTGTTGCCCGAACTGGTCATCGGCCAGCCGTTACGGCTGCGCATGGCATTATCAGGCCAGGTATTGTACAGCGTCTGGAGGTTGCTGACGCTGGGCAGATAATCGCGCCCGCAGCCGCCGCTGACGCCGTTCCAGGCTTTATCGACGGTTATCATGCCCCAGGTTTCGCCCTTGTCGTAGTAGCCGTTGGCGATGGTCAGCGTTTTGCCGGGCGTAGCGCTGAACTCGCTCGCCAGCAGCGGACGTTTGTACACAACGCCGCTGCTGTCGGTTAACGTTTCCGCCATATGGCCCCAGTAGCTGGCCTTCGGGGTGTCCGGGCTGGTAACCACGGTGAAAATAACCGGCAATGGCGCGGTCGTTGTGGCGTTGCTGTGCTCTATCGACGCCATCAGCGGCGTTTTAAAGCCAGCGCCCCCGTCCTGGCTGATATCCAGCGTCAGCGTACCGTCCGCGCCGGTAGCGGTGTAATACTCAACGCCGCTGTTGCGCGCGTCGCTGTGGTTAATCTGTATGGCTGCCGCCTGCGAACCGTTAACCTCCTGATTCGCCCGCCCAATGCTGTCGCCGCGCGTAAAGATAACCGGCGTGTCCGCCACCGGCTTGCCCTGGGCATCCAGCGTGGTGATGGTGACCGGAATCGTCTCGCCGACCTTCGCTTTAGCGAAACCATCGCTGTCGTTATACTGCGGCGAAGTCAGCGTTATCTGCGTCGCCACCGGATGGGCGTTTTGCAGGCAGACAAAATAGAGTTTTTCATCCCACAGCAGCGAACCAATGCCGCCGTCGCGCAGATTAATCGACTTAACGTAGCGGTTTTCCGTACTCCTGCTCAAATCGGCGGTGCTGTCCTGGTAGTTTTTACCGTCCAGCGGCCAGCCCTGCTGGGTATTCATGGCGCCGCCTGGCCAGGTGTCGTACAGCGACTGGAGATCGGCAAGCGAGGGCACAAATCCCGCGCCGCAGGCATCTTTCGCCACCTCAAAATTCACGCTGCCCCAGGTTTCGTTATTTTCCGTATTGCTGCCGTGGGTAATACCGCTGGCGATTTCAGCCGATAACAGCGGGCGCTTAAATACCTCGCCGTTGGCCGCCGCTACCGTTTCCGGCATATGGCCCCACATTTTAGCCTTATCGCTGTCGGGGCTGGTGACCACGGTAAAAATGGTGTCGATACTGGCCGTCGCGCTGGCGTTATCGTACAGCGCTGCCGTAATCGCGACCTTCGTACCGTGGGTATCCGGGCGGGTGACGGTGATAATTTTGCTGCCGTCCTCGCCGGTCAGTTCGCCGATTTTGGTGGCGGTATCGTTGAGCGATTCACCGTCGATGACCACCGCAGAAACGATGCCGTCGCCGCTACCGGCGATATGTTTTTCCCCCTGGCGGGTATAGCCGTCGCCGCGACTGAGCACAAACGGCGCATCCGGGACCGGATTGCCGCTGGCGTCTTTCGCCGTCACCTTGAGCTGAAGGGTGTCACCTTTTTTCACTTTCACCGCGTGCTCGCCGCCGACGTCATACCACAGCGACGTATCTACCGGTTCGATGGTAATTGAGGCGGCCGTGGGATTGACGCCAACCAGGCAACTCACAAAATCGGAAGCGTCGCCGGAAGCGGTTTTGTCGCCGGAGGCCAGCGATACCGTCTGCCACGAACTGGCGCTGGCGAAGGTGGAAGACCAGTAGTTATACGACGTCGGCCAGCCGGATACGGTGTGAATTTTATTGCCATCGTTCGCGGTATAGAGTGCGCTAAGCTGGTGATCTTGCGGCAGATGATTAACCTCGCAGCCTCCGGCGTCGGGGTTGTTCAGCGCATCGGCATGGGTAACGCGCGCCCAGGTTTCGTTATTCTGATCTTCGGTCCTGGTCGCGGCAGTCGCTTCCGCCGCCAGCTTTGGCCGCTGGAATTCCATATCACCCACGGTGAGCGTATCCGCCATATGTCCCCACATATGCGCTTTTGGCGTGTCGGGGCTGGTGGGTACGGTGAATTTCACGCTGCGGTTGACGGGGGCGGTGATCAGCGAGTGGAGCGGCAGTACGGTCAGCGGCGTCAGCAAGCCGACGCCCTGCGGCTGTTCAATCACCAGCGTGGCGTTCCCCTCGGCATCGGTGATGCCCTGATACGTCATCGACGCCTGGGAGGAGCCAAACGAGGTTCCCCCCATGACCAACGTTCCGTCGCTGGAGTCGGTAAAACCGGTCGTCGCGTTGTCGCGATTTTTGCCATGCGACATGGTCACGGTAAACGCGGCGTTAGGCACAGTCAGTCCGTTCAGCGCGTTGACGGAGTGCACGTTCATCGTTACCTGTTCGCCCACTTTGGCGACCGCATTGCGTAACGACTCGTTGCCATCGAAGTAAACGTTCAGGATGGTCACCAGTTCGTTGCCGGAACAGGAAAGATAGTTCGGTTCAGCGCCGCTGAACATGCTGTCCGCGCCGGTCGCCAGGTTGACGTGCGTGGTGGTGGAGCCATCGGTATCCGCCGCGATATAGCTGTGTTTCTGCGTCGGCCAGCCGTAGGTCGTTTCCATCGCGTTGCCGGAATGGGCCGCATACAGCGTATCCAGCAGCAGTTGCCCCGGCACCTGGCCCGCGCCGCACTGGTTTGTCGCCGCCGTTACCGAGTTAAACGTGGCCCAGTATTCGTTATTCTCAAATTCAGAGCCGGTGTCCTGCGCGGCTTCGTCCGCCAGCAGCGGACGTTTGTAGATATTGCCCGCCTCCACCACGCCCTGCATATGGCCCCACATGCGCGCCTGCGCCACGTCCGGGCTGGTGACTACGGTAAAAATGACGTTCTGCGTCGCTTCTGTCCCGTCGAACAGCACCACGCGCACCGGGGTTAACACGCCCGCGCCCCGATCCTGGGTCAGCGCCAGCGAGAACTGGCCGTTGGCGTCGGTGACGCCGTGATAGTGACCGTCGCTGCCTTCCAGATTGGTGATGACGACCGGTTCATCCGACCACTGATGCGCCGCGTCAATATCGGCGTTCTTTTGATTCTGGCGATTCTGTTCGTCGCCCAGATAGACATTAAAGTAGCGATAGGGCAGCGGTTTGTTGGTGGCGCTGTCGGTCACGCTGATCTTCATATTGATCTCATCGCCAACCTCGACTTTCGCGGCATTGACCGTTGAATCAAAACTATCGGCGCTAATCACTAACTTCGGCGTAACCCCCGGCGAGGCTTTATCCACGCAGCTTACCAGCGATTGCGTGGAGTCCGGCATTTGCGTAAGGCTGCGGCTGCGCATATCAATGCTGATATGGTCGGCGGCGATCGCCCCCTGGGAGGAGGACCAGTACTCTTCATCTCCGGATGTCAGCCCCACCGGCCAGCCGAGGGTGGTGGATAAATCGCCGCGCTCAATTTTTAACCCTTCCAGTTGGCGCGCATCCGGCAGAATATCGCAGTGTTTATCCGCATTAGCCCAGTTGAACTGCGCCCAGCTTTCATTGTTGATACTGACGGCGCGGTCTTCGCCGTCGGTTTCCGCCGCCAGTTTGGGGCGGCTAAAGGTGTAGCTTTCGCCATCCACCGTGGCGGTGGAATTGTCCGCCATATGGCCGTACATATTGGCGCTGCCGCTGTCCGGGCTGGTAAGGGTGGTAAAAATCACGTCCACGTCGGCTTTCAGCCCAGGCGCGCCTGACGGGTGCGCCACCAGCGGGGTTTTTACCCCCGGACCGTTAGCCTGGGTGACGGTCACCGTCGCCACGCCTTCCGCATTGGTGGTGCCGTGATACTCTGTGGCGGTGGTGGTTAGTTCGGTATTGCCGACGCGTACCGGCGCGGTATTGTTCACCACGCCCTGGCGATTCAGCGCATCGCCGCGGGTAATCACGAACGCGATATTGCCCGCAGGCTCGCCGTTACAGCCTTTGGTATTCACCGTCAGCGTGATGCTTTCACCGGCTTTGACCTTCGCGGCGTTGAGCGACTCGTCCAGATGATCGGCGGCGAGCGTTACCGGGTCGCCCACGGCGGGGGCAATATCCACCGCAATCTTTTGATTGAGTATCTCTACCGCGCTGTCATAAGGCACGCCGGTGCGGGTAAGCAGCCACAGCGGCGGTACGGCGGTTGAGGTATCCAGTTGCGGCCAGACCACCAGGTGGCGGCCCGCCATATTTTGCTCACAGAACGTCAGGTTTGCCGATGGCTGCGGAGACAGCGGCGTATCCGGCGTGGCGGCGTCGGCCCAGACCAGCGTGACGGTGGGCGCGCGTTCAGCCTGCCAGGCCAGCGGCGGATCGGCGAAAATATCGCCTTCGGTGTCGTGCGGGTTGGTTAAGGTCATCGCGCTGCCGGCATCGCTGGTGCTGAACTGGCTGGGTTTCGCGGAGTAATCAACAGAATTAGCCGCATCAGAGCGCAACTGCACGCTGCCCTGATAGACCGGGATCGTCACACTATCGGCCTGAGGGGGAGTACCGTTAATAGCCGCAGTTTGCTCAGTGAGTTCCTGCCATGCGCCGCTGCTTCGCACGGCCTGCGCGAAGAAAGGCGTTAAAATAAAGGCGCATAACAGCAACCAGGATAAAAAACCGACACACTTTTTCGATTTCACTGACGTACCTGAGAAAAGTCCATTTCGTTGCAGCTCATTCCATTAATACAAGGAATTAAAAATGCATCGCGACCGGCACAACGCCAGCCGCAAGGGATACTCAGGTTGGGCGCGCCTCACCCAACCTACTGCACCCGGCACGAGGCATAAGCAAAACCTTGACTTGAAAGCGTACAGTTTTCCGTATTGGTCGTTTCGTTAAATGAGCAATACTTACCGCCAACCATCGTTTGCGATGCATAGTCATATGTATACGACGACGCCGGCGCAGCCGTAGGCCAGTGCAGGTCGCCAATGATGTTCTTCAGCGCCTTCAGATCGTCCAGCGTCGCGGCGTTTTCCAGCGAGCCGCAAAGATAAGGCAGCGATGTCGTAGCATGAATGGATGTTTCACCATAATCAATATAGTTCGCCGCCCAGGTTTCATTATTAAGCGGCCAGGTGCCTGGCGGCATTTTGGACATCTCTGTTTTCAGGAATGGGCGGCGCAGCGTAACGCCGTTAACCTCAACGGTATCCGGCATATGGCCCCAGTATGACGCATACGGCGTATCCGGGCTGGTTGGTACCGTAAAGATCGCATCGACGCTCGCCGTCTCGCCAGCCAGCTCCGAAAGCGTCGCCGTGATGGATGTTCTCAAACCCAGCGATTTATCCTGGTTTAACGTGAACCGCAACTTACCGTCATCGCCGGTGACGCCATACCATTTCGTGCTGGTTCCCCTCTGGTTATTAAACACCACTGCCGCACCCGCAGGCGATACCGGCGTCAGGGTCATGTCTGATAACGCGCCTTTGGACACAACCGGCTCGCCAATCACACCGGCCTGAATGTATTTGCTATCCACCGTGCCACGCGAATAAGAGTAATCACGCGTCAGCATAACCGTCGCCCCCGCCTGCGGCTGCCCGGCTCCGTTAGTCACCGTTACCGTCATCGGTATCGCCTCGCCTGTTTTCGCCACCGCCGCCGATTTATCCGCGTTCCACACGTCCGTAGATAACGCAATCTTCATCTGTCGCGGTTCCGTCAGACAGAGCTGGTAATAGAAATTCCCCGGAGTTTCCAACGTGGTGCCGCCATTACCCGTATTGAGATCGGTAAATTGCCAGTAAATGGATTGATTTTTTACCAGGCTGTCGCCTGCCCACCATTTTTTCTTGATGGGTAATCCAATGTCGGTCGTGACTTTGCCTTTGGGATGATCGCCGTACAGAGAATTGAGATCGTCCAGCGTGGCCATCTGATTTATCGGGCACGCGCCATAATTCCCGGTATTAAAATTATTCACCGTAAACCAGGTTTCATTGGTTTCGAAGTAACTCGACGTATGATTCTGCGATGAGAGTTCGCCATACAGCAGCGGGCGCGTAAACTTCGCGCCGTTGCTGGCGGTGAAGGTTTCCGGCATATGGCCGTACATATTGGCCCTGTCGCTGTTCGGGCTGGTGATAACGGTAAACACTGCCGGCAGCGACGAGGTTACTGTCGGCGTATCATACAGGCTGGCAGTCACCACGCTTTTCACCCCGACTCCGCCAGGTTCGTCAAGCGAAAGGGCCAACGTACCGTTCGCCCCGGTCGCCCCATAAAGAACCGATGAACTGTAGGCAAACTCTTGCGTCGCGCCACCAGACTGCGTCATCGTCATGGTGTAGCTGTTGGTAAACGGGTAGTCAGCTTTACGCGGCGTCCCGGCGTCGCGCTTAAGCGAAAACGTCGTATAAGGCACCGGATTGCCCGCCGCATCGGTGGTGGTGACGAGCAGTGGGATCGACTCACTGTTTTTAGCCTTCACCGCCTGAATAGTGTCATCCGTCGCCAGCGTGGAGGTGAGCGTAATTTGCGTAGCCTGCGTCTTCGGCGTCGTTGCGCAAATTTGGTATTGCCTGTCGTTCACACCGTCATTAACGACGCTTCGACGCGAATCATCATCCAGATCGACAGTGTAATAGGATCGGGGCTTTCCGCCGGTTAACGACCAGGAACTGGAACCGCTCCAGTAAGAACGGTTGATCGGCCAGCCCTGGGCGGTTTTTATCGTGCGGTTTGGGTATTTGCTGTAGAGCGAATCCAGCGCCTCGATGGAAGGGAAATAGCCCGCAGCGCAGTTAACAGCGGGGTCGGTTTTTGAACTGCCTGGCCCATAAAGCCCCGCCCAGATTTCGTTGTCTTCGGTATATTGCGCGGCACTTGCCTGATTGGCTAATTCAGCATAGAGCTGTGGACGCTGATACTCCGCGCCATCCGCCGCCGTGAGCGACGGCAACATATGCCCCCACATGCGGGCGACGTCGACATCCGGGCTGGTGATGACGGTAAAGATGGTGTCGATGCTGGCGCTCACGGCAGCGTTTTCATACAGCGTGGCGATAATGGCCGTTCGGGTGCCGTGGGTATCCGGGCGGGTAACGCTGATGATGCGGGTGCCGTCAGCGCCGGTCAGCATCCCCATTTTGGTGGTGGTCCAGGCCAGCGATTCGCCATCGATCACCACGGGCGTGACGATGCCTTGCAGATCGTCGCCTTCACTGGCGGTGTACTTCTCGCCCTTGCGATCGTAACCGTCGCCGCGGGTGAGCACAAACGGCGCTTCCGGGATCGGGTTGCCGCTGGCGTCCTTCACCGTCACCTTCAGTTGCATCGTGTCGCCTTTTTTCGCTTTGACCGCGTGAACGCCGCTGCCATCGTACCACTGCGACGCATCCACCGGTTCAATGGTAATCGAGGCCGCCGCCGGGTTATCGCTGGCCAGACAGCTGGCGTAAATCGAGACGTTGGCGTTGGCGAACTCACTGCCGCTAAACAGCGAGATCAGTTTCCACGTGGTAGCGCTCTGGAAGGTCGAAGACCAGTAGTTAAGCAGCGTCGGCCAGCCCTGGGTGCTTTTCATCACGCCGTCGCTGTTGGCGTTGTACAACGCCTCAAGCTGATCGATGCGCGGCAGGCGGTTCGCCGCGCAGCCGCCCTTATCCGGGTTGCCCGCCGCGTCAGGATGCAGAACGCGCGCCCAGGTTTCGTTAGCCTCAGCCTGAGTACGTTCCGGCGTCACTTCATCCGCCAGCTTAGGCCGCTCAAAGGTCAGATTGCCGACGGTGATGGTATCAGCCATATGGCCCCACATTTTGGCTTTTGGCGTATCCGGGCTGGTGGCGACGGTAAACTTCACGCTGCGGGAAACGGGCGTGCTGATTAATGAATCGACGGGCGCAATGCTTAACGGCGTCAGCAGCCCTACTCCCTTCGGCTGGGTGAGGATAATGGTCGCATCGCCGTTGGCGTCGGTGATCCCATGATAAGCCTGCCCGGCAAGGTAGCCCACGTCATCAAACAGCATCTGGCCATTGCTGGTGTCGGTAAAACCGGTCGTCAGCCCGTCGCGCCGTTTGCCGTTCGCCATGGTGACGGTGAAGTCGGTATAGGCGATCGCCATGCCGTTGAGGGCGTTGCGCGAATGAATGTTCAGCTTAATCTGCTCACCCACTTTGGCGACCGCATCGCTGTTTTTGGTCGCCGGGTCATCATTGAAGTAGACCTCAAGCTGCGCCACCATTTCGTTGGCCGAGCAGGTCAGGTAATTCGGTTGATTGGTAAATTTACCGCTATCGCCGTTTTCAAGGTTGACGTGCGCCGTTCCCGAGGCGTCGCTGTCCGCGGCGATGTAATAGTCTTCGGTTGGCCAGCCATGTTCGCTTTCCATCTTGCCGCCAGCATGTTCGCTGTATAAATGTGCCAGCGATGACTGATCCGGCACCTGGCCGATGCCGCACTGCGCGGTGGCTTTTTCCACTGAATTAAACGTCGCCCACTCTTCGTTGTTTTCGCTGAACTGACCGTCTTTGTGGCTGGTTTCCACCGCCAGCAGCGGGCGTTTATACAGGTTGCCCGCGTCCACCACGCCCTGCATGTGGCCCCACATGTTGGCGCCGTCCACATCCGGGCTGGTTATCACGGTGAAAATGACGCTAAAGGGCAACTCGATGCTGCCGCCTTCATCATCCGGCATCACGATGCGGATGGGCGTTTCTACGCCCAGGCCGCTGTCGTGTTTTAACGTCAGGTGTACCTGGCCGTTGGCGTCGGTCACACCGGTATAGTGTTCCGGCGACGAGGCGCGCATATCTTCGGTGTTGATTGTAACCCGTTGGTTATCCCACGCGTCCTGATGCTCTCCTTTGCGGTTTTTCGCTGGGTCAATGAACAGCTCCATATAGCGATAAGGCAGCGGCTTTTGCGTGTCGCGATCCACAACGGTCATCACTAAATCAATCGATTCCCCCACCTGTGCTTTATACGGCCCCTCTGGAGAGAGCGTTATCTGCGGATGCGCCGCAGGCTGGGCCTTATCCACACAACTGACCAGTAGCGTGTCGCTGTTGGCGGCCCTGACGACCGACGCGCTGTTCATATGCACGGCAGCGTGGTAGTCGTTTATCTGATCTTTGGTTGACGACCAGTATTCCGCATCGCCCGTCACCGGCCAGCCGGTGTACGTTGCCAACGCACTATGCTCATGCCTTAGCGCCACCAGTTGTTCGGCATCCGGCAGAATGTCGCAATGGTTATCCGCGCCACTCCAGGTAAACTGCGCCCAGGTTTCGTTGGTGTCCACAACGGTGCCGCCATTTCCGCTGGTTTCCGCCGCCAGTTTCGGGCGGGTGAAAGTGTAGGTCGTACCGTTCAGCGTCGCCGTGGCGTTCTCAAGCATATGACCGTACATGTTGGCCTTATCACTGTCAGGACTGGTGATGGTAGTGAAAATGACGTCGACATTGTCGGTCAGCGTGGGATAGCTTTGCGAAGAGACGATGAGTCGTGTTTTTACCCCCGGACCTTGCTCTTGCGTCACCACCACCGTGGCGTTGCCCTGCTCGTCCGTTACACCGTGATATTCTGTTTGCGTAGTCGTTAACTCGGTATCGCCAACGCGCACCGGGTTAGCGTTATTGACCACGCCCTGGCGATTGATTGCATCCTCGCGACGGATCACGAAGGCGGCATTCGGCGCCACGTCGCCATTACAGGCTTTGGTAGAGACAGTGAGGGTAATGCTCTCCCCCGCTTTGACTTTCGAGGCTGCAAAGTTGGCGTCAATATGATCGCCGCTCACAGAAACAGGATCGCTCACCGCCGGTTTGATATTCAGCGTCACTTTCGGGCTAAGTAGCGGAATGACCGCACTGTTCGGCACCCCGGTACGGGTATAAAGCCACAGCGCGGGAACGCTGTTCTCATCTTCCACCTGCGCCCAGGCAACCAGTTGCCGCCCGGCGAGATTTTGGGCGCAAAAGGTCTGGTTAAGAATCGGCTGCGGCGAGAGCGGCGTATCCGGCGTGGCGGCATCGGCCCATACCAGGCTCATGGTCGGCGGTTCTTGATTTTCCCAGGCGATGGAGGGCGGATCGGTAAAGAGATCGCCTTCCGTATCGGTGGAGTTGACCGCACGCATCGAGGTTGAGGAGGCATCAGCGCTAAAATCGCGCGGCATGGCGGTAAACTCGATATCGTAGGTCTTGGTAGGGTCAAGCAGCATACTTCCCTGATACAGGGGAATAGTGGCACCGTCGGCCAGCGGCGCGGTGCCGTTAACCGCGCCGGTCGTCGAGTTCAGCTCTTGCCAGGTCCCGCCCTTCAATAACGCCTGCGCAGGCGCGATCGACACTGCAAACATGATCAGTAATGTCAGTAAGAAATGTACCACTTTATTCACTTGCCGATTCCTGTTCATGAGCGATAGCCACCCGTTTTCATTCTCTGTCGTGATTCAACCCACTTTGCTTAGCGTGCAGCTAAGCAAAGTGCGCGGAAAATACCACTCCCCGCAGGGAGTGGTATGTTGAGGACAACTTATTTGCGTCTGTAGTCGATGGACAAACCAAAGCCCTGGACACCGTCGGAGCCCACGGTAACGCCGCCGTCTGCTCCCTCGAACGCCGTTTTCGCTTCGGCGTTGGTGACAGGGATGACAAGGTCTTTATCGTTCCAGCTTTCGTTGACGATACCGCCAGTACCGGTACCTGCAATTTTACTGGTGCCGACGAATTTCCAGCGGTAGTCGTACTGGCTGGTAACCTCTTCACCGGTATCGTATTTACCTGCCGTACCACCCTCTTTATCTTTCCACAACAGAACTTTATAAGTTGTGTTGGTTTTGAGCGGAGTAGAGGTACCCAGCAGGTTGGTGGTTGAGCCAGACTCGTAGATAACCACATGGACGTTTTCATCCACCACCGGACCTTCCGGAATATCGTCGCCATCCGCACCACCGCCCGCATCGGTCGACAGGTCTTTCAACAGCAGTTCGGTTGCCACGGCAGGGTCACCGGTGGTGGTGGTTGGCGTGATTTTGATACCGATATAATGGTCTGCGTCACCCGCCTGAATTTCATAGGTATCGCTACCTTTGGTGCCAATCTCTTCGGGATTGCTACCATTCTGGTCGCTGTATCTCATCCACTGTACCGTCAATTTCGTAGCGGCGTTGTCGGTATCCAGGTCGCCTTCCGTATCGCCAATCGCCCAGTTCACCGTGACCTTATCGCCAACGTGGAATTGCTTATCGCCTTCGGTCACAATTTTACGTTCACCGCGATCGATAGTTACCGTCACGTGATCTTTGTCGGTATCTGCGGTTTTATCCGCTGCACGGGTAATCCACGGCACCGAACCCTGAATGGTGCCCGTCTGTTCAGAGACAATCTGCCACTGCCCCGATTTCAGATTACCGTTTGCCGCCACCGCTGGCGCGGCGCAATACCCGGCAACTACTAATGCTAAAGCGACCTTCGTCAGCCGCCGTTTTACTGTTGCTTGCATTCAGACTCTCCTTTTTCTCAAAATTCAGCGGCTGGCTGGTCAGCCATAACGCTGACGCTATTTCTGGCTATACGTAACGCGTATGCCGTAACCCTGAACGCCATCTTCCTCATTGGCGGCAAACTTCTGTGCCGCCTCTTTATTGGTTACTGGCAGGACAAGATCTTCATTCATGGTGTTGGCCAGCGCGCCGGTATGTCCGTTTGTACTCTGCCCGGTAAACTCCCACTGGTAGTCGTACAGCGCCATCTCTTCTTCCGTGAGCTGCTCGGACATCTGAAAAACATTGTCTTTATTCTTGTCGCGCCACAGCAGGAAACGGTAGGTATTATTGACCGTAGGGTGCTTATCTTCTTTGCCGATAAGGTTGACAGGGTTGGCGGCTTTGACCTGATAAATCACCGCATTCAGCGCGCTCAGGTTGTCGCCGATAAAAGTGACATCAACGTAGTTACTGTCGCCATAGGCGTCTGCTTTCGCCTTCCAGCGGAAAGTGCCCGGCAGGGTGCTGGAAAGCGTCACCGTCCCCGCTTCTTTATCACGGCTGGCAATAAACACGCAGGGGGTTTCCGTAGTGCAGGGCGTCTGGGCCAGGGTGACTTTTTTATCATTGCTGTCGTACAACACGGGCGTCATGGCATCGTCCACCAGTTCGTTACCATTGCGATCCGTGGCGTCGCCAAAGGAATCGGTGATCAGGAGATCCATCACCACGCCGTCTTCGCCATCGGCCAACGCGCTGGCTTCATGGCTATGATCGCTGCGATCGGTATCGGCAATGTTGTCGACGATCAGCTCAATTTTGCGATCCTGCTGGACAGTGATTTCCACCACGCCGGAATTCTGCTTATTGCCCTTTTCGTCTTCCAGCGTCATGCGTACTTTCCAGGTGTTCAGGGCGGTGCGCTGCTCTTCGGTATCGGCGTTAACCCAGGCAGGAAGCACCAGATTCCAGCGGTTGTTGTTACCTTCGGTTAACGCATCCGCTTTCACCACCGGCATCACCAGCGTACGGGCGGCGTTATTTTTCGCCTGCCAGGAAGCAGAAATAATTTTGTAATGGTGGTTAATCAGCGCGTTGACAGTCCATTTGCATTTTTCCAGACCCACCGCGGCCTCAGGCGTATCTTCAATCACGCATTCCGGGTGTTCGTTGGTGGCGTCGGCCTTCAGCCACAACGTGACGTCCAGCGGATCTTTCTCGCGATATTCGAGAACGATGAAATTGTTACGATCGACAAAATCGGTGCGGCTGCCCATTAAGGAGTGCTGAATTTTAACGTTTTCCGGATCGAGCTGCGCCGCCAGCGGCGTGCCTATCTGGTAGTTCACGGTCGCGTTAACGCTAAAATCGTTACTATCGCCAGTACCGGCTTTGTAATCCGTACCAACCGTGACCAGCGGTACCGGCGTGTAATTTAGTCCGACGGTAACGGCATGAGGATCTTTTTGCAGGTTATCGGTGCCAAACAGCGCCACTTCATCGCCGTAGTACTGTTCATAAACTAATTTAGCGCCAAGCTGCGGATAAAACGGCAGCCAGCTTTCCATGCGGATATCCCAGCCGCGCGCGGGTCGTTCTTCATAAAAGTCGAAATCTTTGGAATCTTTCCAGTCAGAAAGAGGATGGTAATAGTTGCCGGAGAATTTCAGGTAATCCGTCCAGGCTTCGGTTCCCAGACCTAATCGACGGTGACCGCGCGTAAAATCGTAGTCATAGAATGCGTTGCCGCCAAGCAGCCAGTTGCCGACGTTCTGGCGCACGCCAAGCCCAACGTTACCAATGGTGCGGTCTTCCTTACGCTGAGCCGAAATCTGGCTAAAGAAAAGCGTGCTCTGGTTATCATACCAGGGAATAAAATAATCCAGCGAACTGCCGTCCAGATCGCCGCCTTCGCCAATAGATAAACTGGTGCGCACTTTACCATAAGGCGAAAGCATACCTTCGAGATAGGATTGCGCAGAAGACGTGACTTGCCCTTGAATATAACCGCGCGCCTGGGATTCCAGCGCTTCCGGAGTGAGATTATCAAAGCCCTGGGTGGCGGAATTAATAAAGTAGTTAGCGCCCTGTTCTTTAAAGGTCTTTCCTTTATTTTCCTGTTCTTCTTTTTTCGCGGATTCGCTGGCTAAATCAGGCAGGGAGGAGTGGCTTTCATCATTTGCAGATACAGAGTTATCTGCGCCGGAAGCCGCAACTGATACTCCAGACACTAATAGCAAAACCAGAATGCGAATCCTTCGCACCATATGATATCCCTGTCGTTAAATAAACACGCCGCTATGAAAAGATATTATATGGATGATTCAGATGGAATCATAACTAACAGACCTAAATATATTCCTAAAAAGAAAATATTAATATGAAACAGATTTATAATATTGATATAATAAATAAAAAAGAAAGCTATTATTTATTTCTAATATTAATTTTCGGAAATAATATTCCCTATAAATAGTTGAATAAATAAAAAGAATAAAATAGCTACCGGGCAGGATACGATGCTGATATTACGGGAGTATCGAATAACGCTTTTGTCCTTAGCCGGATAAGACGTCGGCGCCTCTGCTCTGCGGCGCAACGTCGACAGCGGTTTTATTGATCGGAAATGACGAAGTTAACCCGTTTTTTTGAAATTAAACCATGACCGTTCTGGCAAAAATAGTCCACTGCGCCGCAGGCTTTCAAAACCTGTAACGGCTGGCGGCAGTCAGGACAAATTGCCTGTAACGAGAAATCGTTAGCGCATGTCTCGCAATGCGCTGTATCGCCATTGCGCTCCAGCGCGTGATGGCAAACGGGACAGGTTATTTCCATAACATTCTCCTCAGGCGCGTGACTCACTTTTACTTGAAAGGCCTGATAGCGCAGCGCTTGTCAGGCCTGGAATATTACTGAAAAAGCATTACTTGCTTTTCTTGATATGTTTCATCAGACGCTTACGTTTGCGCATTTGCGTTGGCGTCAGTGTGTTACGCTTGTTCGCATACGGGTTCTCCCCTTCTTTAAACTGAATGCGAATCGGCGTCCCCATCACTTCCAACGACTTGCGGAAGTAGTTCATCAGATAGCGCTTATAGGAGTCTGGCAGATCTTTTACCTGGTTGCCGTGAATAACCACAATCGGCGGGTTATAGCCGCCAGCGTGGGCATATTTCAGTTTCACACGGCGACCGCGCACCAGCGGCGGCTGATGATCTTCCACCGCCATCGTCATGATACGGGTCAGCATCGCAGTGCTCACCCGGCGAGTGGAACTGTCGTAAGCCTCGCGTACGGACTCAAACAGGTTGCCGACGCCGCTGCCGTGCAGCGCAGAGATAAAATGAACGCGGGCAAAATCAATAAAGCCCAGACGGAAATCCAGCGTCTCTTTCACCTGCTCTTTGACTTCCTGACTCAGGCCATCCCATTTGTTGACTACGATAACGAGTGAGCGCCCACTATTGAGGATAAAGCCCAGCAGAGACAAATCCTGGTCGGAGATCCCCTCGCGCGCATCGATGACCAACAGTACGACGTTAGCGTCTTCAATCGCCTGCAACGTTTTAATCACCGAGAACTTTTCTACCGCATCGGTGATTTTTCCGCGCTTACGCACCCCCGCCGTGTCAATCAGCACATATTCCCGTTCGTCGCGTTCCATCGGGATATAAATGCTGTCGCGAGTAGTGCCCGGCATGTCGTATACCACCACGCGCTCTTCGCCGAGAATACGGTTAGTGAGTGTGGACTTACCTACGTTCGGGCGACCAACAATCGCCAGCTTTATCGGCAGGCTTTGCGGGTCAAAATCATCTTCCGGCGCTTCTTCGCCATTTTGTTCCGCCTCGAACTGCGCCCAGTATTCCGCGTCTTCATCCACCTCTTCCTGCGGCGCGACATCATCCATCCACGGCAGAAGCACATGTTCCAGCAGGCTCAATACGCCGCGACCATGTGAGGCGGCGATAGGGTAAATTTCGCCTAATCCCAGCGAGTAAAAATCGACAACCGCCTGATCGGGATCGAGACCATCCGTTTTATTCGCCACCAGGAAGGTCGGTTTTTCACGGGAACGCAGATGTTTGGCAATCGCTTCATCCGCCGGCATCAGGCCAGCGCGCGCATCTACCATGAATAACACCACATCCGCTTCTTCAATCGCCAGCAGCGACTGTTCAGCCATCCGCGTTTCGACGCCATCTTCGGTGCCGTCAATACCGCCGGTGTCGATACAGATAAACTCGCGGCCTTCAACCTCCGCACGACCGTACTTACGGTCACGAGTCAGACCCGGGAAATCCGCAACCAGCGCATCTCGGGTGCGGGTCAGACGGTTAAATAGCGTGGATTTTCCGACGTTAGGGCGCCCGACAAGCGCGACCACAGGTACCATGTTTAAAGCCTCATTAAAAAAATCATCAGACAACGCGCGCATTTTGCGCCATTGTTAAAAACAGGAAAACGGCCCCTACACCAGGAGCCGTTTTTTAAAACGCACAACCGTGACGATTAACGCGTAATCGCGTAGACCGTACCGTCTTTGGCCTGGATGAGCAGTTTACCATCCGCCACCGTCGGTTCGGTCAGAAAACCGGAACTGTCTACTTTTTGTTGGGCCACAAAACGCCCGTCATCAACATCAATCCAGTGCAGATAACCTTCGCTATCGCCGACGACTAAATCACCAT
This sequence comes from Salmonella sp. 2018103, assembly GCF_026247685.1. NCBI lineage: Bacteria > Pseudomonadati > Pseudomonadota > Gammaproteobacteria > Enterobacterales > Enterobacteriaceae > Salmonella > Salmonella sp. 2018103. The sequence continues at coordinate 1,296,072 of NZ_CP111029.1, read as the reverse complement.
TATACAGTACCGGGGAGGTCAGCAAACGGTGCAGCAGATCGCTTTGCGTCCACAGCGTTACGCCGCCGTCAGTGGTCAGCGCCAGCACGCGATCGTTCTGATCGACCAGGTAGATACGGTCGCCGTCGACGATAAAGTCATTGACCGAACCCAGCTCGCGTTTCCACATAATCTGACCACTGCGCAGATCCAGCGCCGTTAAGTTACCATTATACGCCAACGCGTAAACGACGCCGTTTACCACAACCGGCGTGGTATCAACGTCGCTCAGACGGTCAATTTCCGTTGGGCCAGTGGCCTGGGAGATACGCTGTTGCCAAATCATCTGGCCTTGTTGCATCAACACGGCGCTGACGCGGCCATTATCACCACCAACGATAGCCGCGCCGAACGCGGTTGCCGGCGCAGATTCGCCGCGCAGTGATAGCGAAGGCATATCCAGGTTCACCGTCCATTTAATGGCGCCATCCGCCTGATTTAGCGCCTGCAACTGACCGTTGCTGGTATGGATAAGGACGATTCCATCACTGACAACCGGGCGAGACAACGCTTCGCCTGCGACCTTCGTCTGCCATGCTGTGGTACCGTCGCTGGTATTCAGCGCATAAACCTCGGCCTTTTCACTGCCGATATAGACGTGACCGCCCGCGACCGTGACGCCGCCGGACAACAGCGCGGACGAACGAGAGAACCAGCCGTCTTTCTCGCCCAGATTCACAGACCAGATCTCTTTGCCATCATCCGCATTGAGCGCTTTTACCACGCCCGCGCGATCGGCTGCATAGACCACGTTATCTGCCATTACCGGATGAAGGTTAGAATAAAATTCGCCAATTCCGTTACCGACAGAGGTACTCCAGACAGTGGTCGGGGTAAACTGGTTTTCAACCTGCGGTAATGGAGACATCTTGACGACATCTTCTTCGCCGCTAAACAGTGAACAGCCGCTGAGCAGGGTAACGGAAAGCAACCCTGGCAGAAGTAATTTACGCAATTGCATCGGGTCCCTCTCAGATGGACAAATTATTGATTTTCATCTGCATCATTTCGCTCAACGCCGGAGAAGCATCGCTATTGACGCCCGCTTCCCATGCGCTGCGCGCGCCTTTTTTATCACCCTTACTCAGCAACGCTTCGCCGCGCAAATCAGCGACAATGGCCGTCCATCCTTCGCCTTTAACGGCATCCAGAGTTTTCAGCGCGGCATCAGCTTGCTTAAGCTGCAACTGAACGCGAGCGAGACGCAGATTAATCACCGCTTTGAGATTTTCATCGCTGGTGGCCGCCAACCCCTGCTGCAACTGGGCTTCGGCTTTTTTAAGTTCATTCTTATCCACAAACTGCTGCGCCAGTTCCATAGACGCCAGCGCACCATAGGTATTTTTATTCTCAGCCGCGAATTTTTCAGCGGCCGGAATGCTATCCGGCTTATCGGCGCTTACCGCCGTCACCGCATTTTGATACGCCAGAGAAGCAGCACGCGCGGACTCCGTCTGATGGCTGCTCCAGTAACGCCAGCCAACCAGCGCGCCAACCCCTAAAATCACTCCGACAGCCAGCGCTTTGCCGTTTTCGGCAAAGAAGCGTTTAATCGCATCCACCTGGTCGTGTTCGTTCTCGTAAATTTCCACGCTGTCCTTCTCCTTAGCCCAATAAAGTGCGCAAATGCGCGGCGACGCTGTCCTGCGCCACTGCCGTTTGCTCACCGGAGCGCAAATCCTTCACTACAACAGTCCCATCGGCGACTTCAGATTCGCCAAGAACCAGTGCAATACGGGCGCCCCACTTATCGGCGCGGGCAAACTGTTTCTTAAAGTTGCCGCCGCCGTGGTTTGTCATTAGCTTCACGCCTGGCATTTCATCGCGCAGCCGCTCCGCCAGCGTCATTGCCGCAGACTGCGTTTGTGCGCCGGCAGCTACCAGGTATATATCGACAACAGGAGAAGCAATAAATTCCGGATTAACTGCCTGAACTAACAAAACAAGTCGTTCCAGGCCCATCGCAAAGCCCACTGCCGGGGTAGCGCGACCGCCCAGTTGTTCCACCAGACCGTCATAACGACCACCCGCACAGACGGTGCCTTGTGACCCCAGACTGTTTGTTACCCATTCAAATACGGTGCGGTTGTAGTAATCCAGACCGCGTACCAGACGCTGGTTGACGGTGTAGGCAATCCCCGCCGCGTCCAGCAATTTACACAGGCCGGCAAAGTGCTCGCGTGAATCGTCATCAAGATAGTCGCCGAGAGCGGGCGCGTCGTTGAGCAGCGCCTGCACGTCCGGATTTTTTGAATCCAGCACGCGCAGCGGATTGGTATACATGCGGCGTTTGCAGTCTTCGTCCAGCGTCTCTTGATGCTGTTCGAGGAACGCGACCAGCGCATCGCGATAGTTCGCACGCGCCTCTAATGAACCAATAGAGTTTAGCTCCAGGCTAACGTGTTCAGCGATGCCCAGCGCGCGCCACCAGCGGGCGGTCAGCATAATCAGCTCCGCGTCAATATCCGGGCCTTGTAAGCCGAAGACTTCGGCGCCTAGCTGGTGGAACTGACGGTAGCGGCCTTTTTGCGGACGCTCATGACGGAACATCGGGCCGATATACCACAAACGCTGTTCCTGATTGTACAGGAGACCATGTTCGATGCCGGCGCGTACACAGCCCGCCGTACCTTCAGGGCGCAATGTCAGGCTATCGCCGTTGCGATCCTCAAAGGTGTACATCTCTTTTTCAACCACGTCAGTAACTTCACCGATCGCGCGTTTGAATAACGGGGTCTGCTCTACAATCGGCAAGCGGATTTCACTGTAACCGTAGCTGCCGAGCACGTTTTTGAGTGTGCCTTCAATGCGCTGCCAGATGGCGGTTTCGCCAGGCAGATAATCGTTCATGCCGCGAATGGCTTGAATGTTTTTTGCCACGTTTATTCTCTTTCTGAATATAAAAATGAACCCTCAGCGCTTCCCCGAACGAACCGGGAGCCATGCGGGTTCAATCATACACGGGAAGCGCGCCGCTTCCCATCACGTTCTTATTTTTCAACCTGCAGCACGTCAATCCGACGCGCTTCATCAAGTTGACTTGCTTTCGCGCGAATACGGGATTCAAGCTGCGCGATCATATCGTCGTTATCGAGTCTGTCCTTACGCACGCCGTCTTCATACAGGCCGCTTTTCTTATTGCCGCCCGTCACGCCCAGCGTCGATACCAGCGCTTCGCCCGGTCCGTTCACTACGCAACCGATGATCGAGACGTCCATCGGGGTGATGATATCTTCCAGACGCTGCTCCAGCGCGTTCACCGTGCCGATAACGTCGAACTCCTGGCGAGAACAGGTCGGGCAAGCGATGAAATTGATGCCGCGCGCGCGAATGCGCAGCGACTTGAGGATATCGAAACCGACTTTGATCTCTTCCACCGGGTCGGCCGCCAACGATACGCGCAGCGTGTCGCCGATACCTTCCGATAACAGCAGACCTAAACCGATCGCCGACTTGACTGCCCCGCTACGCGCGCCGCCTGCTTCGGTGATCCCCAGATGCAGCGGCTGATCGATCTGTTTAGCCAACAAACGATAAGACTCAACGGCAAGGAATACATCGGACGCTTTTACGCTCACTTTGAACTGATCAAAGTTGAGACGATCGAGATGATCGACATGGCGCATGGCTGATTCCAGCAGCGCCTGCGGCGTCGGCTCACCGTATTTTTCCTGCAGATCTTTTTCCAGCGATCCGGCATTTACGCCGATACGAATAGGGATGTTTTTGTCGCGCGCGCAGTCCACCACCATACGAATACGTTCTTCGTTACCGATATTGCCGGGGTTGATACGCAAGCAGTCAACGCCGTATTCCGCCACCTTCAGCGCAATGCGGTAGTCGAAGTGAATATCGGCAACCAGCGGAACTGAAACCTGCTGTTTGATAAGTTTAAACGCTTCGGCGGCGTCCATGGTCGGTACAGAAACACGAACAATATCTGCGCCAACGCGTTCCAGCGCTTTGATCTGATTAACCGTCGCTTCCACGTCAGTGGTACGCGTGTTAGTCATCGACTGGACGGCGATGGGGGCGCCATCGCCAATCGGCACATTCCCAACGTAAATACGTGTCGATTTTCTACGTTGAATCGGAGCCTGGTTATGCATGAAAAATCTCCCGCGTTACCCGTCTGTTACTGCGCCGGTGTCGGTTCGGCATTAAGGGTCAGACGCGCAACCTGATTAGTTCTGATAAAGCGGCTCAGATCGACAGGTTTTCCTTGATACTGGATCTGCACCGCGGCCGGCGCGCCAATTTTAAGTTTATAAGGCGCCTGGCCTGTTAGGTTTAAATTACCATCTTTACGCTGCATACCGCTAAACAGCTTCTTACCCGTGGCGTCAGTGACTTCGAGCCAGCAGTCAGCGGTAAAATTCATCACCAGCGCGTTCGGATCGGCAGCAGGCGCCGCTACGCCAGCCTGACTGGTCGGCAACGCGGACGGCGTTTCCGTTGCCGCTGGCGCGGCAGATGTCGCAGCCGTATCGACATTCGCCTGCGAAGGCGCGACTACCGTATTTTGCGTTGCCGTTGCCGTTGACGCTGGCGTTTGCGTCGCCGCTGTCGAATCAACCGGCGTCGCAGGAGCCGGAGCCGTTTGCGCTGGCGTCGTATCCTGACTTGTCGCGTCACGGGTGTCCAGCGGTACGCTTTGGCCGCTGTCTTTATCTGCGTTCAGTTCAGCCGTGCTTTGATCGGCCATTGTCGTGATCTCTTCCTGCTGCGCCTTATGGTTCTGCCACCACCAGGCGCCGGTCAGCCCTACGACCACAAACAGTACCAGCCAGGTAAAAGACATTAACCAGCCGTCGCGTTTTTTGCGACGCTTTCCTAATGAGAAACTCTGCATCGGAGCGACTTTGGCGGCGCGCAGCGGGGCCTGTTTTTCCAGCCCCGGCAGCAGTTCCTCTTCTGGAACATGCACCAGACGCGCATATGAGCGGATATATCCGCGCAGGAAGGTTGAAGCAAGATCGGACGGCGCCTTATCTTCTTCAATATCGCGTACCGTAGAAACCTTCAGGCAAAGTCGCTCAGCGACAGCCTGCTGGCTGAGTCCGAGTTGTTCACGGGCATTGCGCAGACGAACGCCGGTGGTTTGTGCTTCATTTTGGTCGTGCGTGGCTTCAGTATTCATTCGCTACAGCTACAGGTACGTGTAAATTAGGATTCAGGCGCCGACGAGCCGTAATGCCCGCCCACACCGCGAAACATCAGGTTAGTTAACCTTAGTCAGACAGTATAAGCCTGTCAGGCCGCAGATGACAAAACCGCGTAAGACACAAGGCTAAACTCTTGTTGCACCGTTACATACTGCCTTAAAGTCGACAAAAACGCACCGTTATTATTGACCAGACAAGTACAACGCCAGACATTATTCAACTGACATTGCGCCACGGTATAATGAATGCACAGTGGCGCAACTGCTATCAAATAGCCTTGATGTCAATCACCTCTCCCTGCATACGCTTACGCAGGGTACGTTTAGTACGGTCAATCACATCGCCTGCCAACTGTCCGCATGCCGCATCAATGTCATCGCCACGCGTCTTGCGTACGATGGTCGTGAAACCATAACTCATCAAAACTTTAGAAAAGCGATCGATACGGCTGTTAGAGCTGCGGCCATACGGCGCGCCAGGGAACGGGTTCCACGGAATCAGATTAATCTTACAAGGCGTCTCTTTTAGTAGCTCCGCCAGTTGATGCGCGTGTTCAGTGCCGTCGTTGACGTGGTCAAGCATCACGTATTCAATCGTCACGCGCCCCTGATTGGCGTTGGATTTCTCCAGATAGCGGCGAACCGCGCCCAGGAACGTTTCGATATTGTATTTTTTGTTGATCGGGACGATTTCGTCGCGAATAGTGTCATTCGGCGCATGTAAGGAGATAGCCAGCGCGACATCTATCATATCGCCCAGCTTATCCAGCGCAGGCACCACGCCGGACGTTGAGAGCGTGACACGACGTTTGGACAGGCCGAAACCAAAGTCATCGAGCATAATTTCCATCGCCGGTACAACATTGGTCAGGTTAAGCAATGGCTCGCCCATCCCCATCATGACCACGTTGGTGATCGGACGCTGGCCGGTGACTTTGGCCGCGCCGACGATTTTCGCCGCACGCCAGACCTGACCGATAATTTCCGATACGCGCAGGTTGCGGTTAAAGCCCTGCTGCGCAGTTGAACAAAACTTGCACTCCAGCGCGCACCCTACCTGTGAAGAGACACACAGCGTAGCGCGGTCGTCCTCCGGGATGTAGACCGTTTCAACGCGCTGATCGCCGACAGCAATCGCCCACTTAATGGTGCCGTCTGAGGAACGCTGCTCTTCAACGACCTCCGGCGCGCGGATTTCCGCGACCTCTTTTAATTTGCCGCGCAACACTTTGTTGATGTCGGTCATCTCATCAAAATTATCGCAGCAATAGTGATACATCCATTTCATCACCTGATCGGCGCGGAAAGGCTTTTCACCTAAGTTTTTAAAAAACTCGCGCATCTGCTGGCGGTTGAGATCCAGCAGGTTGATTTTTGTTTCGTTGTTAGGAACTACCGGGGTACTGCTTTCAGGTGTGACAATTTGTTCAGACATATGCTATTCCGGCCTCGTTATTACACGTTATGGCCCCTGGAGGGTTGAAAAAAGAAACGCCCCGGTAAGCTTACTGCTCGTCCGGGGGCGCTGCATTGTACAAATTCTGGCGTAAGGATGCCACGTCTGCACGCGGCATTAGCAAAAATAATATTTGAACCGATAATTTATCGCCAACGCATTTACAGTGTGAAAGACGAAGGAGATTAACGGGTGCGCGGGCACACTTCGCCTTCACCGAAGAAAAAGGCGATTTCGCGCTGCGCGGATTCCAGCGAATCCGAACCATGGGTGCCGTTTTCAGTTAAGCTATCAGCGTAGTCGGCGCGCAGCGTACCCGCCAACGCGTTCGCCGGATTGGTGGCGCCAAGCAGATCGCGGTGACGCTGTACCGCATTTTCACTTTCCAGCACGGATACCACGATAGGGCCAGAGGTCATGAACTCCACCAGACCGTCAAAGAACGGCTTGCCGTCGTGCTCAGCATAGAAGCCGCGCGCCTGCTCAACAGTCAGGTGCAGCATTTTAGTGCCAACAATTTTGAACCCTGCAGCTTCAAAGCGCGCAAAGATGCTGCCAATAACGTTTTTTGCCACCGCGTTGGGTTTAATGATGGAAAAAGTCCGTTCAATAGCCATGTTTACCTCTAAAATATGTTCTGTTGTTATGTCAGGCGCGGATTATAAAGAGCATCCCATCAATTGCCTATGGATGCAGGTAACATTTTTTTAAAATAAAATGAGCATTAGCAACAAAAGTTAAAGGCGCACAGCAAACTCATGGGACTGACACAGCACGCAGTGCGTGTGTTCAGACGTAAGAGCATGGAAAGTACGTTTGCAGCTTTCGCAGGTGAGCGTATGCACCGCACTATGCCGCGTTGAGGCGGGTTCCACGTCAAACCGTAGCCGCAGCGCCTGATGCGGACATACCGCCGCACAGCCGCCGCATCCCGTACAACGCGCCGCCGCTATCGTCAGGGTATTGTCGTCAAACTGGATAGCGTTCTCCGGGCAGCTTCGCCAGCAGGCGCCGCACATCCTGCACTCTTGCGGACTGATTTCGGGTACGCATTCGCTGAACGCGGAAAACGCCTGTCTGAGACGCCGTTTCCCCGGCTCGACGGCGCACGGGGTAATGGCGTCGCGCGGGACATGAAACAGAGTGCGCCGCGAGGCGTTAATCTCCGCGCCGACAACGTGTTTGAAAGACCAGCCCGGCTCGCCATAGCGGCGCAGCGCTAAATTTAGCCCCGCCAGCGCCATCAGCCACTGCGCCGATCGCTCCACCGCAATATCAATAAAGCGAATACCGTACTGGCTGTGCCAGAGAAGCAGTTCATCGACCGTTGGTGCCTGTAGCGAAAACGGCCCCACCAACGTATCCCCCTGCACAAAGCGTTTAACCGGTTTGATACCGGTAATGGCGTCAACAGGACAGACAAACAGACAGTCGCCACAGGCTATGCAGCGCGTCGTATCTATGCTGGCCTGCCCCTGTGCCAGCGAAAACGCCTGCGCCGGACAAACATCGGCGCAAGCGCGGCAGGAAGAAAAACGAAAGCGACGACGGACGCAGGCCTGCGTCACGTCTACCGCCGGATCGATCGTCAGGTTAACCATCAGCCAATACTAAAGAAGACGTAGCGCAGCATAATCTCGCCGATAAGCAGCAATACGCTGCCCGCCACCAGTGTCCCTCTGGCGTTTCGCAGACCGCCTGCGGCAAAGCAGAGCATTCCCGCCGCTGAGACACACCAGCCGAGAAGATAGACGTCACGCAACTGCGCCAGCGCCTGTAGCGGATGATGCGGGAAAGTGACGACCGTCGTATCCACCGCATTAATATCCGCCAGCCATAGCGGCTGCATGATCAGGCGAATCAGCACCATCAGTGCGACCACCACCACAGCGCAGCGCATTGCGGCGCCAGCGTTGCGCAGATAAGCCAGCGCAATGACTACCGAGCCGATAATGCCTGACGTGCCAAAGAACAGCGCCAGCGTGTTGCTATGCTGCCAGGTCGCCACCGAGGCATGGATATAAACCTGCGCCATGCAGAATACATCCACCAGCCCGAACGCTGCCGCCAGCGCCAGCAGCGGCTGCCAGCCTGGCTTTCGGAAAAACAGCAGCACAACCCCCAGTCCCAGCGCCGCCAGATAAAGGCTGGCAAAGACGATTTCGCGACTCAGCCACGAACTGGCGACATGACGTAACGCATTTAGCGCATTCAGGGGATAGCCCATGTGCAGCGCTGAAGCAAGCAGCCCCACGCAGGCCAGTACAAACGCCCCCGCCATCGCGGGAAGCGCGCCGCGTGCAGGCACGCGTCCCTCTACGGCGTACTGGCGGCCCAACGCCAGCCACACTGTCACACCCACAGACCCTTGCAAACAGAGCGTAAAAATCAGCAGCGGTAACTCATGCATGGCGTTTACCCTCTTTTTCTGCGCCCTGATGCGCTTTGACAACCAGATTAGGTTTGGTTATGGATGAATCTGGCAGCCCGTAAACGTCGCATACGCTACCGTACTTCGCGCGCAGTTCATCAATCGGGCCAAACTTGATGGCCTCCAGCGGACAGGTCGCGACACAGACGGGCGGTTCACCTTTCGCCAGTAAATCAACGCACATGTCGCACTTGGACATTTGGCCGGTCTGCTCGTTAAGCTGCGGCGCGCCGTAAGGGCAGGACCAGGCGCAATAGCCACAGCCGACGCATTTGTCGGTATCAACGCGCACGATGCCGTCGCCCGGACGTTTATGCATAGCGGTAGTCGGGCAATTTTTGGTGCAGACAGGGTCCGCACAGTGGTTGCAGGAAATGGAAAGCGTATAAGCAAATACATTATTGCTGACCCCGCCCTGCCCGGTCGGGATGAAACTTCCGCCCTTGACTTCATAGACGCGGCGGAAACGACGGCCTACTTCCAGATTGTTTTTGTCTTTGCAGGCCACCTGGCAGGCTTTACAACCGGAGCAGCGTGAGGAGTCGATGAAAAACCCCAGTTGTTTATCGCTCACCGGCGGGTAATGTGTAAACTGACTCATGCTTTAGCCACCTCCACCAGCATGGTTTGATGTGAATTTCCCTTCGCCAGCGCGGTAATACGGGCCGAGCTGAGGACGTTCGCACAGCCGCCTTTATCAATACCGTTCTCATCCGGCTGCCACCAGGCGCCGGCCTGCATCGCGACAACGCCAGGAATAATGCGCGGCGTCACTTCCGCCGGGATTTCGCAAATCCCGCGTGAGTTATGAATGCGCACCATGTCGCCATGCGTAATGCCGCGCTTTTGCGCATCCTGCGGGTTGATCCACAATGTCTGCTGCTGCACTTCAATCAGCCACGGGTTAGCGTATTGCGTTGAGTTGGCGCGGTTTTTTCCTTTCCACGTAATTAACTGGAGCGGAAAATCTTTTGCCAGCGCATCCTCCGGGCCTTCATGTGCAGGAACGTAGTGCGATAACGCCGGGATTTCCGGATGCTGCATGTCGTACAGGCGCTTCGAGAAGATCTCTATTTTCCCTGACGGCGTCGGGAACGGATGATTGTCCGGATCGCGAATATTGTCTTCAAAGGCGACAAATGGCGCGCTTTTGAACAGATGCTGACGGGTCTTTTGCAGCGTGGCGAAATCCGGCAGATTTTCGTCCGGCATCGCCAGGCGCGTCTGTTCCCAGATGTGTTCAATCCACGCTTTCTCATCGCGCCCCTGGCTAAATTCATTCTCAATGCCTAATTTCGCCGCCACCTCACGTAGCCAGTCGTAGTCGGAGCGCCGCTCAAATTCAGGCTCGATCAGCTTTTCAGAGAGTATCAGGTAGCTTGCCGTGCCCCAGGTTTCACCGATGTTCCAGCGTTCCATAAAGCTGGTTTCCGGCAGCAGTAGATCAGCGTATTTCGCGCTCGGCGTCATAAACAGATCGCTGGCGACAATAAACTGGATCTTTGATTCATCCTCCAGTACGCGTACCGCCTGGTGCAGATCGGGGTTCTGATTCGCCAGATAGTTCCCGGCCAGCGAGAACAGAATACGGATGTTACTGTCCAGCTTATCGGCATCTTTCAGCCCCATATCCGGCGTCACTTTGCTGGCGTCGTCTGCGGCCTGTACCCAGTTCATCACCGAAATTTTGGCTTTTACCGGGTTATCCGGCATCTCCGGACCCGCGGCAAATTTACGGTTAGCGCAGCCGCCGTAACCCGCAGCCCAACCGCCTTTGATGCCGACATTACCGGTAATGGTCGCCAGTAGGGTCGAGCCGCGCGCGGTGCGCTCGCCGCAGTTGTGGCGCTGTGGTCCCCAACCCTGAATCAACGCGGCGGGTTTGGTATTCGCGTAATCACGCGCTAACTGGCGAATGGTTTGCGCCGGCACATGGGTGATCTTTTCCGCCCACTCGGGGGACTTAACGACACCGTCTTTGGCGCCGGTCAGATACGCCACCAGCGATTCGTTAGCCGGTACGCCTTCCGGCATTGAGTCTTCGTCAAAACCGATAGCGTAGCGCGCAATAAATGCACGATCGTGCAGATTCTCGCTGATGATGACGTACATCATCGCGTCCATCAGCGCATTGTCGGTGGTGGGCAGTAGCGGGATCCACTGATCCGCCAGCGACGAAACGGTGTCGGAATAGCGCGGATCGACCACGATAAACCGCGTACCGTTCTGCTTCATCTTCTGCAAGAAATAGTTGGTATGACCAAAAATGGTCTCCGTCGGGTTATGGCCCCACAGAATCACCAGTTTGGTCTCCAAAAGCGTATCCAGCGAACTGCCGCTGGCGGCAATGCCGTAAGTATAAGGCGTTGCGGCCGCCGTGTTGCCCATACTCACAGAATGGTAGCTTTCGAGATAGCCGCCGGTCAGATTCAGCAGGCGACGCGCCATTTTATCGCCGGAAAAGGTGCCGCCGGAAACGGCAGTGCCAACATGAACATAGCGCGAAGCCGGGCCATATTTTTCAGTAATCGATTTTAAATTATCGGCGATTAAGGTTGTCGCTTCATCCCAGGAAATTCGCTCGAATTTTCCTTCACCGCGTTTTCCTACGCGCTTCATGGGATATTTAAGTCTGTCAGGATGATAAACAAATTTACGGTATGCGCGTCCACGAACACAGGCACGCATCACCGGCATTTGCGCATCCAGCGCATTATCCGGTCGCGTTGAAATTCGCGTCACGATACCTTCACTGACATGCGCCCGAATATCGCATTTGCCCCCGCAGTCAAAAGTACTGCATGTCTGGACGACTTTTTCCGCAGGCCTGTTTTCAGTTGCCGTCACAGCGCGCGCCTGAGCGGTAGCTGGCGAGGAGACAAACGGTAACGCAATAAGCGCGGAGCTGGCCTGGATAAAATGGCGGCGAGAAATAGCGGGCTGTTCGCCATTTCCCTGGCTTTTTATATTTTTCATGATCCGACTCGTCAAATAAAAACCCATTCTCACGTTTTTAAGTGTTAGATCTCTTGATATTTATCAAGCTCCCTCATTAAGGGTAATTCCGGAAAATTAATAATTCTCATTAACTTTAAATTAAATGAAATTCATAATTTATTCTGAAGAGTTGTTAACGTATTAATTCAAAATTAACCGCTGCAACCTGACCGGACTCATCCATTACGACAAGTTGATAACGTCCAGCGATATTGAGTAATAAAGAAAGACGATTATTTTCGCCATTAACAGGTTCGCCATTTAAAAACCACCAGCGACGCCCTTTACCGCCGGTAGTCGAGACGGGCAGCGTGACGTTTTCCTGGCCTGGCAATTGCCTGATCACCGCGCCATCCCTCACTCCTGACAGCATTAACGGCGCGGCATCATTGCCCTGCAGCGGCGGACAGTGGTCGGACGCCGCTGGCAAGCGGGCGCTACGTCTTTCCGCAGGCGGCAGCCACGGCTCCAGCGGCCGCGGCCAGACGATAAACGTATGCGCACGCGCCTGCGGACAGTCGGCAGCGACACGCCGCCCCGTATCATCCAGCCAGACCGGGAAACGAATACCGTTGATGTCTTCCTGCTCAGGTAACAGCAGCGTGGGCGGCTGGCTGTCATCGAGCAGCCATGTCGCCAGTCGGCGGCGACAGTTGCTGTCTCCGGCAGGCAGAGTCTGTCCGCCCGGCCAGCAAATGACGCCGCGGCTTACCGTCTGCGGACGCGGATCTTCCGGCAGGCGTCCCGTATGCGCCAGTAACAGATTATTGACCTGGTTAAGCAATGGCACCGCGCTGGCAAAACCAAATTGCCCCACCACAGGCGTGCCGTCGGGTCTGCCTGTCCAGATGCCGATGATATAGCGCGCGTTAACGCCAATAGCCCACGCATCGCGATAGCCGTAACTGGTGCCGGTTTTCCACGCCAACGGCACAATGCGCGGCAGCGCGTTATCCGGCAAGGGTTGCGCTTCATCCGCCATAATCCGTCGAATGATCCACGCCGCTCCCGGCGACATTAATGGTCTTTCCGACAGCGGATCGTCCGGCTGTAACCGTAATTTCGCCGCTTTCCCATGACGAGCGAACGCGCTGTATGCCGCCGCCATCTCGTCAAGCCGCGCGCCCGCGCCGCCCAGAATCAGCGAAAGATTGGGCGCCGCGCCAGCAGGCAAATATAGCGGCAGGCCGACGTTACGCAGTTTTGCCGCAAATCGTTTCGGCCCATAGGCTTCAAGCACCTGAACGGCAGGCAGATTCAGCGAGCGTACCAGCGCGTCGCTCATGCTGACCGGGCCGTGAAATCCGCTGTCGAAGTTTCCCGGGCGGTAATCTCCGGTGCGGCGCGGAACGTCCTGTAATAATGATGCGGGATGGATCAAGCCGTCATCCAGCGCCAGACCGTACACAAAGGGTTTGAGTACCGATCCCGGCGATCGGATCGCCGTTACCATGTCGACATGACCAAAACGGCTGTCGTCATTAAGGTCTACCGATCCTACCCAGCCGCGCACGCTCATATCGGTATGATCGACGACGATCATCGCCAACGAACTGCGTGCCGGCAGCCGCCCTTTCCATGCCCGCGCCAGATCTTCCAGTTGCCGCTGCAATCCGGCGTCCAGCGTGGTCACAATTTTGTCGTTCTGGCTTTTACTCAACATCATTCGGGCAAAAAGCGGCGCCAGTTGCGGCATTTGACGCGGCGCCAGCCAGACCGGTTCTTCACGCGACTCGCGTACCGTTTCGGCAGGCCAGACGCCCTGAGCCGCCATCCGATCCAGCACTTTATTTCGTGCCGCTTCGGCTCTCGCAGGCCAGCGGTCGGGGCGTAACCGGCTCGGCGCCTGCGGCAATACGGCCAGCAGCGCCGCGTCAGCGTAACTCAGGCGCGCGGGCGGCTTGCCGAAGTAGGCCCAGCTTGCAGCGCCAATACCCTGTAGCGTGCCGCCGAACGGCGCGCGGTTCAGGTACAGCGTCAGGATATCGCGCTTGGACAAATGCCATTCAAGCTGGAGGGCGCGCCAAAGCTGGCGGATTTTACCGCCGAACGTGCGCGAATGCGGGTCCAGCAGTCTCGCCACCTGCATAGTCAGCGTACTGCCGCCGGAAATAACGCGCCCGGCGGTAAGATCCTGCCACGCCGCGCGCGCGACGGAGAAAGGGTTAACGCCAGGGTGCCGCCAGAACCAGCGATCTTCGTAATTGATTAAGGCCTCCAGGTAACGGGGAGAGACCTCTTCAATCGTCACCGGATAACGCCAGATCCCCCCGGCGTCGGCAAAGCGCCACAGCGGCGTACCGTCATGGGCTACCACGACCCGCGCAGGATGGACCTCATTGAGCGGCAGCGGCCAGAGTTTATCCGCCGCCCATAACGCCAGGAAAATAAAAAGCGGCGCGCCCGCCAGCCACAGCCAGCGGCCACGTTTACCACGCCAACCGTTCATTTAAGGCGTCACAATCAGCAGCCCCTCGCTCGCGCCGGTTGCCCGCCACTGAGGCACGTACATCGATTCCACCTGCGGTTGCGCAAGCTGGTACGTCCCCGGCGTTACCGCGCGCGCCAGGTAGACCAGCGTCACGGGCTGGCCCTCATTGACAACGACGGCAGCCACAAACCGATCGTCGCGGAATTCCATATACTGAATATCCGCCTGCTGCATCTGATTAAGCAGATTTTGCACTTCGCTACCGCTCTCCGGCAGGCTGGCGCTGCTGTCAGCCAGATTCTGGTTTTCCAGCTCCAGTCCGGCCGGGAGCAGGTCCACCACCAGCGCATCCGGCACATTGCGATCGGCCACTACCGTTAACCAGACCAGCACCAGTTCGCCGCTACGCAACGAGGACAGCGATTTGCGCTGACCATCGGTCCCCAGTATTTGTCGTTCAATCTGCAAAACGTTGCTGGCAGGCTCAGGCGCAGATGAGGGATAGCCGCTGCTATCCAGACGCAACCATAGCGGCTGGCTACCGGTGTTCGTCACCTCAAGGGCGGCCAACTGGTCAGCATCCAGATTACGGGTCAGCGCCTTGTCGCCCGACAGCGGCTGCGCCTCTAACGAGGTCTGCGCCTGCCAGGCGCCCGCGCTGGCCTGTCGCGAATGCGCGGCGAGGAACAAGGCATTGTTCTCCTGGGTAGAGAGCCAGCGCTGACCGAAGGCCTGCTCAGAAAGCGAGCTTAATAGCGCGTTTTGCGCGTCCGGTCTGAGGTTGTTCTCTTCCAGTAGCGACAACATCAGAGCGTTATCGCGCAGAGAACTGCCGTAATCCGCTATCCATTGCCGTTCGTCCTGACGCGGCGTATTCAGCGCCAGCGTAATGGCCTCTTCGCCGCGTCTGGCATCACCCATCGTGTTTAACGCGATGCCCAATTGCATCAGCGGCAGTCCTGAAGCCGCCTGACTACGGCGCTCCCAGATTTCGCGCAGCGCGCCGAGCGGCGCTTTCTGCTGACGCGCCAGTACCAGCGCGGCGTAAGCCTGAGCGGCAAAAGTACTGGCCTGGGTATTATCGCTATAACGAATCAGCATCGTGCCGGGAT
Organism: Salmonella sp. 2018103; assembly: GCF_026247685.1. Taxonomy (NCBI): domain Bacteria; kingdom Pseudomonadati; phylum Pseudomonadota; class Gammaproteobacteria; order Enterobacterales; family Enterobacteriaceae; genus Salmonella; species Salmonella sp. 2018103. The sequence continues at coordinate 1,280,442 of NZ_CP111029.1, read as the reverse complement.
CCTGCAGATAACGCAGCAGTCGCTCATTGCCCCGGTTAATGGCTTCCGGCGGGACGCTATATCCCTGCTCGCCCGCGCGAATGAGGAAATCCATCGCGTAGGCCGTTAGCCAGGGCTCTTCCGCCCCATCTTCATCCCATAGCGCAAAACCGCCGTTATCACGCTGCATCTGTAGTACCCGTGAGATGCCGATATCCACTGCGGCGCGCCGTTTTTCATCGCTATCGCCGGTAATACCGAGCGACTGCAATTGAGCGGCATTGGTATACAGCGCCGGGAATAACCCGCTGGTGGTTTGTTCCAGGCACCCGTACGGATATGCTTTCAGCTCGCGAATGTAGCGCGCCAGATTGAGCGGCGGTTTTCCGCTTAACAGCAGTTGTCCCTGTAACGTGGCTGGCGAGACGTTTGCCAGATGCTGCTCTGGTACATGCCAGCTCTCTCCCGGCGCCAGCGCAATGCCGCTATTTACCGTTTGGGCAGGCCAGGCCGGACGCACGCCGATTTGCCACTGCTTATGCTGCGCGCCGAGGGTTTCTCCCGGCAGATTCAGACCGCTAATGGTCGCCTGGATTTCGCCTTCGCCCAAACCTTCCAGCGCGCGTACCGGAACGAATAAGGTGGTGCGCACGCCCGGCGCCAGGTTGACCGGTTGCGGCTGCTGGCTAAGCAGTTCCAGTAACCCACTGGCGGCGAGCGCAATATTCAGCGTCTGCGGGCGGTCGGTCAGATTGGTGACGTCCAGCACCAGTCGCGAAACATCCCCTCCCGCCAGAAAACGCGGCATATTCAGCTCGGCAATCACTGGCGCGGCGACAACAACTTTGCTTTCGCCACGACCAAAATCGTCCGCTGTCCATGCCTGCGCCATAACCCGCAGTTCGCCGTTAAAGTCGCCAATCGGCAGCGTTACGACGCCTTCGCCCTGCTCATTGAGCGTGATCGGCTGCGCCTGCTGCGCGATGATATTGACATGGTTTACCGGCGGTTTTCCGCCGCGCTTAAGGTCGTCGCCATCGCCGCCAAAACGCAACGCCGCCAGCCGCCCCTGCCCTTCAATGACCTGGCCGTAAATATCGTAGATATCCGCACCGTAGCGTTTTTGACCGAAGAACGCCTGCCACGGGTCCGGCGTCGCGTAATCGGTGATATTCAATACGCCGCTATCGACTGCGGAGACCAGCACGTTGATCTGTTTTGGCATTTCGCCGTGTTTAACACTGGCTTTCACCCTGACGGTGAGCGGCTGATTCGGGCGCATTTTAGCCGGGCTTTCCAGCGCCAGATCGAGGCGGCGGTTTTCATCCCCCAGCGGTAGGTGTAGTAACCCCACGGCGCGTTTTGGCGTCGCGGAACGAGATTTATCGCCGGGACGCACCACCAGCGTACTGAGATAGAGATCGTGGCGATTCCAGGTTTTATCCACCGGAATCGTGAGCTCCAGACCTTGTGCCGGCACATCGATTGCCTGCCACCACAGCGGACCATCGCTGGACTCCACCATGGCATAACCTTTACCGGCGACCGGCGCGGCGATATGCAATTTCATGGTATCGCCTGGACGATAATTCGCTTTATCCAGTTTGAGGGTGACGCGATCCGGACGCGCCGCGCCGCTACCGTCGCTGTTATCCTGCCGGCTATAGCCGGCCCAGAAACGAACGCTGCTGACCGTCTCATTCGGCGCTTTGACCTCCAGACGGTACGCGCCCCATTCCACCGGGAAGCTGACTTTTCCGGTTTCATCCGCGTTCAGATCCAGCGTCTGCTCGCCCTCTACCAGATCTTTTTGATCAAACTGCGACTGCCAGCCTTCGCTTTCCGACCAGTTCCAGTAATAGTCGCGACGCTCGCGGATGAGCCGCACCTGTAAACCAGACACCGCTTTTTTCTCGCCCTGCGCGTTGGCGTAAACAATATCGAATGCGGCGTTGCTGTCTTCGTCGACAATCGGTTGATTAACGGTGGTATCCGTACGGTAGTCGTATACCGCTTTGGCGGCGAACTGTGGACGAATTCCCGGTAACGTATCGGCAGGCCAAATCGCCTGCTCTACGCGACGAGTGACCGGACGACCGCCAGACTCCAGCAGGCTGGCCTGTAGAATCACCTGCAGCGGCGAATGCGCTTCTTGCCACTGGCTGGCAGCACTCACTTCACCACGCCCGCCTTTATCCAACGTAAGCTGAACTTCGTCCAGGCTGCGCGAAAGATTCTCTTCGGCAATATTGCCGAACTGGAAACCAGGCAACGCCGCGACAGCGTCGCGCAGCGGACGCAGGAAAAGTTGCCCTTGCAGGGTATTGCCGATAGCAGGCGCGCCATACAAGTAATAGCCGACAACGGAGAATTTCACCTCATCCGCAGGTGCCAGCGGTGTTTTTTGCGCCGTCAGGTTGAGCGCCATCCGCTCCGGCATAAAGTCTTCCACATGGAAATCCCAACTCCGCAGCAAATTATCGCCGGTGTTGGCGCGGACATGCCACAAGCCGGTCGGCGCGTTGATATCCAGCGGATAATTCAAACGGTATAGCCCGTTTTCCGGCTGGCTGACGATGGTACTCATCACCTGTCCATCTGGTTTTACCACTTCCAGCTTAACGGGTTGATCGGGCAGCGTTTTACCGTCGCTATCGCGCAGTAATCCGTTGAGGATAACCGTTTCGCCCGGTCGGTAGAGATCGCGCGGGCCGAACATAAAGAACTGCTTGCTGTAGCCGGGCGCGCCAGCGACATTAAATTCCGACAGATCCAGAGCCGGAAGCGTGAGATCGAGCAGCGTGGTCTGCTCCTCTTTACGCGCCAGTAATAGCGCCGCCGCTTTATCAGCTTCCAGTTGCACATGTCCCTGCGCGTCGCTCGTCGCCTGCGCCAGCGTCTGACCTTTATCATTCAGAAGAACGATCTCAATTCCCGACTGCGCCGCGCCGTTTTCCAGGCTTTGCGTAAAGATATCCAGCCGATTATGGTAACGGTGCGCGGACACGCCGATATCGCTAAGGGTAAACAACGTAGCGGCATTACTATAGTTGTAGTGTCCAGCCTGATTCATTACCGCCACATATACGCCCGCCTGTTGCAGCGGCTTAATATCGCTTAATGGCAGCAGCAGTTTCTCACGCGTATTGCGCGCCGGATTAAGATCAAAACGACCGGTATAAACCAAATCCGCCATTTTCAGCAGATTGTCGGACTCCCAGTTAGAGAGAGAACTACGGTACTCCCACTGGCTGACAAATGACGCCAGCGATCCGGGCTTAACGCGGAAAAAGTTCACATCAACGTGGTTGACGTTAAGCGCCATGACCGGCAGTCCTTCCGCGATTTTCCCCGGTAGCAGCGATCCCCGGCTGGCAAAGCCGACGCTGGGCTGGACATCACGCGTGGTAATCGTTTTTTCATAAGACTTGCCGAAGGTGGCGTTATTCAGCGCTTTAACGGCGGGATCAACCGTGACCACCAGCACGCGTTCAGGTTCCAGATGACGTAACCTTAGCTCTTTTAAATTTGGCGCCAGCTCCCATGCGCCGTCAACGCTGCCGCTTTTCTTATCAACCACGTGAACCACACGGGAGAAATCCTGTTCAGGATCTAAAGGAATTGAAAACGTCAGCACCAGCGTCGCCGCGCCGTCGAGCTGCGCTTCGGAGGCGTCTAATAGCGTGAGCGCTTTGCCCTGGCTTTGCTGCGCCAACTTCTGTAGCTGTGCCGGGTCTTGCGCGGGCGAGGGCTGCGCTACGGCTGGAGCTTCGCTTTTAGTCGTCGGGGCGGTTTTATCGTTGTTATCGCATCCCGCCAGCGCCAGCATGATCATGCAGGCCACCACGCGTAAATGTTTCATCTTTCATCCCTGGCCTTAACGGCCTGTCAGCAACGGTTGATGAGATATTATGCGCGAGAAATTTTATTGTGTAAGTCCGTATTACTGTGATGATGCGAAAATTTTACGCAGAAATGTGGTTTCGCCAGCCAAAACAGCCTCTTCTACTTGTCCCTTTTCGGGAAACGTCCGACAATTTGACCATAATCAGGTAACAATGGAGATGCCCATGACCACCGCCTTTTTTGTCGCCGCCGACTGGCTTGCCGAACATATTGATGATCCGGAAATACAGATTCTTGACGCCCGTATGGCGCCGCCAGGACAGGAACATCGTGATATGGCGGGCGAATATCGCGCCGGACATATTCCCGGCGCGCTGTTTTTTGATATTGAAGCTCTTTCCGATCGCGCATCGCCGCTGCCGCATATGATGCCGCGCCCGGAAGCGTTTGCGGTGGCCATGCGTGAACTGGGTGTTCGCCAGGATAAACACCTGGTCATATACGATGAAGGCAATCTGTTCTCCGCTCCGCGGGCATGGTGGATGCTACGCACGTTCGGTGCCGAGAAAGTGTCCATTCTGGCGGGCGGACTGGCGGGCTGGCAGCGTGACGAATGGCTATTGCGCGAAGGCGAAGAAGCGCATGAAGGAGGCGAGTTTGAGGCGAAATTCGCGCCGCAAGCCGTGGTGCGTCTCACCGACGTATTGCTGGCAAGTCATGAAAAAACCGCGCAAATCGTTGATGCGCGTCCGGCGGCGCGTTTTAACGCTCAGGCTGATGAACCGCGTCCGGGGCTGAGGCGCGGACACATTCCTGGCGCGCTAAACGTCCCGTGGACGGAACTGGTGTATGAGGGCGAATTAAAAACCACTGACGAACTGAATGAGGTTTTTTTCAGCCACGGCGTGAGTTTCGACAGACCGATTATCGCCAGTTGCGGTTCCGGCGTGACGGCCGCGGTCGTGGTGCTGGCGCTCGCCACGCTGGATGTGCCTGACGTCACGCTTTACGACGGCGCGTGGAGCGAATGGGGCGCGCGTACCGATTTACCGGTTGAACCCACTTAATATCTGCCATGCCGGATGGCGCTCACGCTTATCCGGCCTACCGTTCAGGCTGATTTAAAACGAATCTACATAAATACTGTTTAAGCAGGCCACAAAAAAACCGCTCAATTGAGCGGTTTTTTTGTGCTGGTCCGGTTCGCGGCCTTTCCAGCAGGCTTTGTTGCCATAGCAACGCAGGCACACCGTAGGGGATTAATACTCCCTTTTAAGGGAGCAAATGTCAATATAATTTACCAGGAAACTATTCAACATTTGAGGTATTATCTTTCCCGGCCCTTTCCGCCGTCTCGCAAACGGGCGCTGGCTTCAGGAGAGGATAACCCATGGCCGTAAGCGCAGGCACACCGTAGTGCCTGCTATCACGGCATTATCGCCAGCGGTGCTGCCGTGATGCGGTCTTCGCAAGGACCGCAACATGAAGGTACGATGCTTTTGTGTCGTGCTTCTTGTTTCTGGCACGTTGTGTCTTCACGCAGACAGAAGCCACCCAGGTAATTCTGTTCCCGTAACGCTCAACGTCCAGAGCAGGTAAGCCAGGAGGCCGCCCTGTTGGGCGGCTTTCTTTTCTTCAGATGATGCGGTTCTGTTTAAAATCGCGCAGGAACCCGCCCCAGCGGCGCTCGTAGAACGGCGCGATATGCTCAGTGATAAAGTGGCTGATACCCTGCTCGCCCTTCCTCACCTGACAAATATCGATCGGTTCGTCACCCGGTAACGTGTCGGTCGCCACATTGCCCGCTGCGTGAATGATCTCTTCAATATCGCCGTCAGCCTCAATGCCAATCAGCAGATTGGGTTGAGCGTCCGCATGTTCTTTAATCGCGCAGAGAAATGCGCGTTTCACCGGTTTGATGGTTTTAAACAGCGTAGTGAGGGAATCAATCATCTGCGACGGCGGCTCGGCCACTTCGGATAAAATAAGCGACTCGCCGCCTTCCAGCACTTCCTGCGTACTTAACGGACTGCCTTCCTCAGCGAGAAGCAGGCTGATTTCACGCGGCATAAACTCTTTGCCGGTCGGCAATTTAGCGTTGAGGAATAACGTTTCGCCAAGCGTCATTTCAAACAGCGTGCGCGCCGGCATCACCACAAACGCCTGTTCGTCTTCCACGGCCTGCTGCAGCGCCTCCAGAGAAGTAAAGAAGGGAATGACGGTCGTGCCGTCTTCTTTTTCCCAGTGCTGCAAATCCAGAGCGCTGTCTTCCACAATCGCCTCGCCTTCGGCAGCGCTGCCCGGCACCCAGACGGTGGACTCCAGTAAGGTACGGAAAAATGCCGGACGATGCGCGGGCTCAGTCGCCGCTTTCTCCAGCAAGATTTCTAATTCATTTTTAGTTTCGGACATAGGAATCACAAATTATGTATATGGGTTGTAGGCCTGATAAGACGCACGGCGTCGCCATCAGGCAAAATGCCGGGTGGCGCTTCGCTTACCCGGCCTACAAAAACACCGTTCAGGCGGTCAGCAAATTCGCGATGGTGCGCACACCCAGACCGGTTGCCCCGGCAGCCCACTGCTCAACCGGCGCTTTGCGATAAGTGGCGGAACAGTCAATGTGCAGCCAGCCTTCGCGGTAATTTTCAACAAAGTGCGACAGAAAACCCGCGGCGGTGCTTGCCCCAGCGGGATACGCCGCGCTGCCGGTGTTGTTCAGTTCCGCAAAGTTAGACGGCAGTTGGTTACGGTGGAACTCTGCCAGCGGCAGACGCCAGAACGGTTCATTCTCTTGCGCCGCGCTGGTCAGCAAGCGCCCCGCCAGCGTATCGTCAAAACTGAATAGCGCATGGTAGTCGTTACCCAGCGCCGTTTTCGCCGCGCCGGTTAACGTCGCCATATCAATGATTAGCTGCGGGTGTTGTGCGCTGGCGTCAATCAGGCCATCCGCCAGCACCAGTCGCCCTTCCGCATCGGTATTCATGACTTCGACATTCTTACCATTACGGTAGCGAATAATGTCGCCCAGTTTAAACGCATTGCCGCTGATCAGATTATCGGCGCAGCACAGGAACAGTTTTACGCGTTTATTCAGCCCACGGGTAATGGCGAACGCCAGCGCGCCTGTTACTGTCGCCGCGCCGCCCATATCGGATTTCATTGAGTCCATAAAAGCGCTTTGTTTGATACTGTAGCCGCCGGAGTCAAAGGTAATACCTTTACCGACCAGGCAGGCATAAACCGGCGCATCTTTGTCTCCCGTCGGGTTGTAATCCAACGCCAGCAGCACCGGCGGACGCTCAGAACCACGGCCTACGGTATGCAACCCCATATAGTTCTGCTCGCGCAGATCTTCGCCTTTGGTGATACGGTAAGTGACGCTATCGCACGCGACGCTACACAGCAGATCCACCGAGCGCTGCGCCAGTTGCTCCGGCCCAAGCTCTTCCGCCGGAGCATTAATGGTGTCGCGCACCCAGTCAATAATAGTCAGGCGGTTATCCAGCTCCTGACGTTGGGCATCGTCTAAATCCGGCCACATTACGGTACGGACGCCTTTTGGTCCTTTGTAACCCGCCCAGAATGCCCAACAACGCTCGGTATCCCATCCTTCGCCTGTCAGCGCGACCTGTTTTATTCCCAGGCCGTCGATTTTACGCGCCGCACGCTGGATCAACCCCAGATCGTCTTTACCGTTAAGATGCAAGGTAATACCGTCGTTATTAATACTGTAAGTGGCTTTATCGCCCCAGCGCGCATCGGCAGGCTGCGTGGAAAGCGTAATTTTCATGGCTTCTGTCATTGTTATTTTCCTTATTAGCAAACGGGCCGCCGTAGGGCAGCCCGTTATTTGACTTACTCTGCTTCATCCAACCAGACTAGCAGAATCGCCTCCAGAATTTTTTCATTGGATGCGTTAGGGTCGTCGTCAAAATCGTCCAGTTCGCAGATCCACTGATGCAGATCGGTGAAACGAACGGTTTTAGGATCGACATCAGGATATGCGTCGTATAACGCTTCGCCGATCTCGCGGCTATCGGTCCACTTGAGTCCCATACTACCCTCTGTTAATGCTCACGCGCATGGTTGATTGTGTAACGTGGAATTTCGATAACCAGATCGTCGTCGGTAACGCGGGCCTGGCAGCTCAGTCGACTTTCCGGCTCCAGCCCCCACGCTTTATCCAGCATATCGTCTTCTTCTTCCGAACTTTCCGGCAAGGAGTCGAAGCCTTCACGTACAATACAGTGACAGGTGGTGCAGGCGCACGATTTCTCACAGGCGTGTTCAATCTCGATGCCGTTGCGCAGCGCAACGTCAAGAATGGTTTCACCGGTCTCAGCTTCCAGAACTGCGCCATCCGGACAAAGATCCTGATGAGGCAGAATAACAATCTTCGGCATGTTAAACCTCGTCTACGGAATGGCCTTTCAACGCGCGACGAACCGACTGGTCCATGCGGCGAGCGGCAAATTCCTGGGTTTGTTTATCTACGTTTTTAATGGCTTGTTCTATGGCGTCAACATCATCGCCTTGTGCGACCGCGCTTAAATGTGCGGCGGCATCATCAATGCATTGACGTTCTGCGGCGCTTAACAGCGCGGCGTCGGCAGTTAGCGCGCCGGTCAAACTTTCCAGCACGCGCGCGGCTTCGACTTTTTGCTCCGCCAGCATACGCGCTTTCACGTCCTGCTCGGCAAAACTCATGGAATCCTTGATCATTGAGGCGATTTCACCATCGGTCAGGCCATAGGAGGGTTTGACCTGAATGGAGGCCTCGACGCCAGTGGATTTTTCCATTGCGGTGACGCTCAACAGGCCATCGGCGTCTACCTGGAAGGTCACGCGAATATGCGCCCCGCCCGCCGGCAGCGGCGGAATCCCGCGCAGCGCAAAGCGCGCCAGCGAGCGGCAGTCCTGCACCAGTTCGCGTTCGCCCTGCATCACATGGATAGACATCGCGGTCTGACCGTCTTTGAAGGTGGTGAAATCCTGCGCGCGCGCCACCGGTATAGTGGTGTTGCGCGGAATGACTTTTTCCACCAGGCCGCCCATCGTTTCCAGCCCAAGAGAGAGTGGAATCACGTCCAACAGCAGCATTTCGCTGTCCGGCTTGTTGCCGACCAGAATATCGGCCTGAATCGCTGCGCCGATAGCGACCACTTTATCCGGGTCGATAGCGGTTAACGGCGTGCGGCCAAAAAATTCGCCCACCCGCTCACGAACCAGCGGTACACGGGTCGAACCGCCGACCATGACCACTTCCAGAACGTCCTGGGGCTCAACGCCGGCATCTTTCAATGCGCGACGGCAGGCCAATAGCGTGCGCTTAACCAACGCGGAAATGAGATCGTTAAACTGCTCGCGAGTGATCTCCCCCTGCCAGCCCGCAACATTAACGCGAACGGTATCGGCATCGCTTAAGGCGATTTTCGCCGCAATCGCGGCATCCAGCAGTTCGCGCTGAACGCGATTGTCGCTACGATCGGCAATTCCCGACTGCTCGCGAATATAGTCCGCCAGCAGATGGTCAAAGTCGTCGCCGCCGAGCGCAGAATCACCGCCCGTCGCCAGCACTTCAAACACCCCGCGGCTCAGGCGTAAAATAGAGATATCGAAGGTACCGCCGCCGAGATCGTAAACAGCAATAACGCCTTCTTTGCCTGAGTCCAGACCGTAGGCAATCGCCGCCGCCGTCGGTTCGTTGAGCAGGCGCAACACATGCAGGCCTGCCAGCCGCGCGGCGTCTTTCGTTCCCTGACGTTGGGCATCATCGAAATAGGCGGGAACGGTAATCACCACACCATCCAGCTCGCCGGAGAGCGATTCGCTAGCCCGCGCGGCCAGCGCTTTGAGAATATCAGCCGATACGCGTACCGGATTGAGCAATCCAGCCGCCGTGTCAATCATCGGCAGCCCATTAACGCTTGCCTTAAACCGGTAAGGCAGATGCGGATAGCGCGCCTGGATATCCGCCAGCGAGCGTCCCATCATGCGTTTCACAGAGCTGATAGTGTTGGCCGTATCCTGCGCGGCATTGTCACGCGCAGCGTAACCGACCGTATGGCCCTGCTGCTGATAGTGAACCACTGAAGGCAACAGGTGGCGCCCTTCGTGGTCAGGCAGAGTTTCCGCCTGGCCGCTGCGAACCGTCGCAACCAGAGAGTTGGTAGTGCCTAAGTCGATACCCGCCGCCAGACGACGCTGATGCGGCGCGGCGCTCAGACCAGGCTCACTAATTTGTAATAAGGCCATGTTAGATTCCAGTTAAAAATCGAGCAGCTTTTCTTCGAGTTGTTCTGCGCTGCTTCGCAGTTTATCGAGAAACCGCAGTTTGCGCACCGTATCCGCCGCCGCGTCCCACGCGGCGTTGTCCAACTGTTCCACCATTTGCTGAAGACGAGCATCAAACATCTTTTGTACGCGTTTGATGAAGCTTTCCAGCCGCACGTCGTCTTTTGATTGTTCGATATCGTCCAGCTCTTCGCGAAGCGTGAGTTGTTCCATCAGAAACGCGGTGTCGCGTACCGTATGCTGCTCGCTGGCCAGATCGAACCCGTGTAAGGAAAGCAGATACTCCGCGCGCGTCAAAGGGTGACGCAGCGTTTGCCAGGCCTGGTTGATCGTGGCGGATTGCTGGACGGCGGCAAGCTGCTGCGCCTGAGTGCCGTTGGCAAATTTGTCAGGGTGATACTGGCGTTGCAGATCCTGAAAACGAAGGCTCAGCGCCTGGGTGTCAATCTGATAACGGGCTGGTAAGCCAAAGAGGGTGAAGTAATCCATAACATTCTCAGGGATAGCCTGTCAGAACAAACCCCACACGCAGGCGACCACGGTGGGGTTATACCTTCTTACTTCGCGCCGCAGATGCGTTGTCTGCGCGGGTTCCCCCAGTCATTTACTCAAGTAAGCGCCTGGGGATTCACTCGCTTGCCGCTTTTCTGCAGCACGAATGCTCGGTATAACAGCGGAACACGGTTACACGTGGAAGCTTTCGCCGCAACCACACTCATCTTTCACATTCGGGTTGGAGAATTTAAACCCTTCGTTCAGACCTTCTTTTACGAAGTCCAGCTGTGTACCGTCCAGAAATTGCAGGCTCTTGCCGTCAACCACTACCTTAACGCCTTTGTCTTCAAACACGGTGTCTTCCGCCGTTGGCTCGTCAACAAATTCCAGTACATAAGCCATACCTGAGCAGCCGGAGGTTCTCACGCCCAGACGCAGACCAAACCCTTTACCACGGTTGGCCAGGAAGGTATTAACTCGCGCTGCTGCACTGTCGCTAAGTGTAATCGACATAACAAAACCTCAATGTTAACGTTCTATTTTATTTCGCTTCGCGTTTGCTTTTGTAATCCGCAATAGCGGCTTTAATCGCGTCTTCCGCCAGAATAGAGCAGTGAATTTTCACCGGCGGCAGTTCCAGTTCGTCTGCAATGTCGGTGTTTTTAATCGCCTGCGCTTCGTCCAGGGATTTCCCTTTCACCCACTCCGTTACCAGAGAACTGGAGGCGATAGCGGAACCGCAGCCATAAGTCTTGAAGCGCGCGTCTTCAATGATACCTTCATCGTTAACTTTAATCTGCAACTTCATGACGTCGCCGCAGGCCGGCGCGCCAACCATGCCGCTTCCCACGTTATCGTCGTTGTTGTCAAACGACCCTACGTTACGCGGGTTCTCATAGTGATCGATTACTTTTTCGCTGTAAGCCATTATAAATTCTCCTGATTCCGATACCGATTAATGATGTGCCCATTCGATGCTGTTCAGATCCACACCCTGCTTGTACATTTCCCACAGTGGAGAAAGGTCACGCAGACGGCCAATGGATTTACGAACCAGATCAATGGTGTAGTCGATCTCTTCTTCAGTGGTAAAACGACCTAAAGAGAAACGGATAGAGCTATGCGCCAGCTCGTCATTCATGCCCAACGCGCGCAGCACGTAGGACGGTTCCAGACTGGCGGAGGTGCAGGCGGAACCGGAAGAGACCGCCAGGTCTTTCAGCGCCATGATCAGCGACTCGCCTTCAACGTAGTTAAAGCTCACGTTGAGAATGTTTGGCGCGCCCTGCTCAAGGTCGCCGTTCAGGTAAACTTCTTCAATATCTTTGATGCCGTTCCACAGACGGTTACGCAGACCGCGCAGACGGGCCATTTCGGTCTCCATCTCTTCTTTCGCGATACGGTAAGCTTCGCCCATGCCGACGATCTGGTGAACAGGCAGAGTACCAGAGCGCATACCGCGCTCGTGCCCGCCGCCATGCATCTGCGCTTCAATGCGAATACGCGGCTTACGACGCACATACAGCGCGCCAATGCCTTTCGGACCATAAATTTTATGACCGGAGAAGGACATCAGATCCACTTTCAGTTGGCTCAGGTCGATAGGCAGTTTGCCCACGCTCTGGGTGGCATCAACGTGGTAGATGATACCGCGCGCGCGGCACATTTCGCCGATGGTTGCGATATCCTGCACCACGCCGATTTCGTTGTTCACGTGCATGATGGAAACCAGAATGGTGTCGTCACGCATCGCTGCTTCGAGCTCGTTGAGATCGATGATGCCGTTGCGCTGCGGCGCCAGGTAGGTCACTTCAAACCCTTCGCGCTCAAGCTGACGGCAGGTGTCCAGCACCGCTTTGTGCTCGGTCTTGCTGGTGATGATGTGCTTGCCTTTTTTCTGATAAAAGTTGGCAGCGCCTTTAATCGCCAGGTTATCAGACTCCGTCGCCCCTGAGGTAAAGACGATTTCACGCGGGTCGGCGCCGACCAGTTCAGCAATCTGGTTGCGGGCGATATCGACGGCTTCTTCAGCCTGCCAGCCGAAACGGTGTGAACGAGACGCCGGGTTCCCAAAGGTTCCGTCCAGGGTCAGAAACTGCATCATTTTCTCGGCAACACGCGGGTCCACCGGCGTGGTTGCGGAGTAGTCGAGATAAATCGGTAATTTCATTGCTCTTAAACTCCGTACATCACTCAATGCAAGGAATCAGGCAACCGGCTGGATGTACGACCGTGTTGACGGGACGTCCGCGTCCCGGCCTGATTCTGAATTCTTTTTTACGCTTCATCCTTCAGACGACCGCGGCATTCACCGCATGAGGCCGCCAGAAGAGATGGCGTAATATTTTAATTAAGCACGTAATTTAACGTCGATAGCGTCCTGCGCACGACCACTGGCGCGCGGCGCGTCATGCGTGTGCTGGCGACCAGACACATCCAGAACTTCCTGGTTATTCACCAGCTCGCCTAAGGTAATATTGTTGAGAAAACCGGTCAGGCGATCGCTTAAATCACGCCACAGCGCATGGGTCAGGCATTTATCGCCGCCCTGGCAGCCGCCTTTGCCCTGGCAACGGGTCGCGTCAACGGATTCATCAACCGCGCTGATCACTTCGCCGACCGCGATACTGCCAGCATCTTTACCCAGCAGATAGCCGCCGCCCGGCCCGCGTACGCTGGAAACCAGACCGTTTTTACGTAAACGGGAAAATAGCTGTTCCAGATAAGAAAGGGAAATCCCCTGACGTTCAGAAATATCAGCCAACGGTACCGGGCCCGCTTCGGAGTTGAGCGCAACGTCTAACATTGCGGTCACGGCATAACGCCCTTTAGATGTCAGTCTCATGTCTTACTTAACCTCAAACTCGCCCCTGCCCGGGGTTTTTTATTGTAAAATGGGGGTATTGCATAGCAGGGACAAGTCTGACATTCCCGAGTAATTTGGTCAACTATTTACTTGAGTAAATTAGTCAGGTATTTAGCGTTCCGTGCGGTATTGACGCGGTTACTTGCCTTTATTCTGCTGCTCAATAGACGCCAGAATCCCACGCAGAATATTCAACTCCTGGCTTTCCGGGCGGGCGCGGGTAAACAGACGGCGCAATTTATTCATCACCTGCCCCGGATGGCTTTCGCGAATAAAGCCAGTGGAGAGCAACGTCTGCTCCAGATGGCCGTAGAAACGTTCAAGATCGTCCACCAGCGGATACGGCGTCTCTTCATGATCTGCCGCGTCGCCGTTTTCCTGCGTCGCCAGCCAGGCCATACGGACTTCATATGCGATGACCTGTACCGCCATCGCCAGATTCAACGAGCTGTACTCCGGGTTAGCGGCAATCGCGACGTGATAATGGCATTTTTGCAACTCATCGTTAGTCAGCCCGACACGCTCACGACCAAAAACCAGCGCAACCGGCGTATTTGCCGCTTCCGCCACGCTTTTTAAGCCGCACTCGCGCGGATCAAGCATCGGCCACGGCAGAGTGCGGGAACGGGCGCTGGTGCCGACCACCAGGCTACAGCCAGCTAACGCTTCATCCAGCGTATCGACGATCTGCGCATTACCGATCACATCGCTGGCGCCTGCCGCCAGGGCGATGGCCTGGGAGTCCGGTTTCACCAGCGGGTTTACCAGCCACAGGTTAGTTAAGCCCATGGTTTTCATAGCGCGAGCCACAGAGCCCATATTGCCGGTGTGGGAGGTTTCCACCAGCACAATTCGAATGTTTTGCAGCATTGTCTTTCTTCAGCTAAAGATTATTCTGACATCTTACCATAAAACCAAGACAGATTCCGATCTCGCTGCTATACTCTGCGCCGTTTTCCCGTTCTTTAACATCCAGTGAGAGAGACCGATGCATCCGATGCTGACCATCGCCGTGCGCGCAGCGCGCAAGGCGGGTAATGTAATTGCCAAAAACTATGAAACTCCGGACGCTGTAGAAGCGAGCCAAAAAGGCAGTAACGATTTTGTGACCAATGTGGATAAGGCCGCTGAAGCGGTAATTATCGACACCATTCGCAAATCTTACCCGCAACACACTATTATCACCGAAGAAAGCGGTGAGCACGTTGGCACAGATCAGGATGTTCAATGGGTTATCGATCCGCTGGATGGCACCACCAACTTCATCAAACGTCTGCCACACTTCTCTGTTTCCATTGCTGTACGCATTAAAGGCCGTACTGAAGTGGCTGTCGTTTACGATCCGATGCGTAACGAACTGTTCACCGCCACCCGCGGTCAGGGCGCGCAACTGAACGGCTACCGTCTGCGCGGCAGTACCGCTCGCGATCTGGACGGCACTATCCTCGCTACCGGCTTCCCGTTCAAAGCCAAACAATACGCGACCACCTACATTAATATTATCGGCAAGCTGTTCACCGAATGCGCCGATTTCCGCCGCACCGGTTCCGCCGCGCTGGATCTGGCCTATGTGGCTGCAGGTCGTGTCGATGGTTTCTTTGAAATTGGCCTTCGTCCATGGGATTTCGCCGCGGGTGAACTGCTGGTTCGTGAAGCGGGCGGTATCGTCAGCGATTTCACCGGCGGTCATAACTACATGATGACCGGTAATATCGTGGCGGGGAATCCGCGCGTCGTTAAAGCCATGCTGGCGAATATGCGCGACGAACTGAGCGATGCGCTGAAGCGCTAAGTCTCTTCGGCGGATGGGGCCACTCATCCGCCGTGCCTTTTCAGGCGTTTTTCCTAAACACAGCCTCATCGCTTTACTTGCCTGCATGTTTTTGTACGATCGCTCCCTGCTCCGCTATTGGCATAAAGCGGCAAGGAAGCGAACATGACCCTTCAACATACCCGACGCATCGTCAAATCCCTTTTTATTCTGTTTATCATTGTGGTCTGTATTTACCTGCTACCCCGCGTAGCGATCAATGCCTTTTATTACCCGGACAATAAAGTCTATGGGCCAACCCCTGCCGAAGCTGAATCCATTACCTTTACCGCCAAAGATGGCACGCATCTGCACGGCTGGTTTATTCCCACTGCTTTCGGCAGGCCGGAAAACGCCGTCGCGACGGTGATTCATGTCCATGGCAACGCCGGAAATATGTCGGCGCACTGGCCGTTAGTCAGTTGGCTGCCAGAACGCAACGTAAACCTGTTTATGTTTGATTACCGTGGTTTTGGCGAATCTGAGGGCACCCCATCACAAGAGGGGTTACAGGACGATACGAAAAGCGCGATAGATTATGTGCGGCATCGCGACGACGTTAATCCCGAGCGCCTGGTACTGCTGGGGCAGAGCCTGGGCGGCAATAATGTACTGGCCGCCGTAGGCCACTGCGTAGGCTGCGCAAATATGCGCTACGCCGACCAGGCGGGCATACGTGCGATTATCCTCGACTCAACGTTTTTATCCTATTCCTCCATCGCCAACCAGATGATCCCGGGCAGCGGCTATTTGCTTGATGACCGCTATAGCGCGGATCGCAATATCGCCAGCGTCAGCCCCATTCCGGTATTGATTCTTCATGGCACGGCAGACCATGTTATTCCCTGGCAGGACAGTGAGAAATTGTATGCCCTCGCCCAAGAGCCCAAACAAAAAATCTTCATTCCTGGCGGCGATCACATTGATGCTCTTTCCGGGCGTTATGAAAACCTTTACCGCGATGCAATGATTAATTTTATTCAGACCGCGCTATCCGCTAAATAGCGCGACGCTGTATATATGCATATTTTATGACTAAGAATATATTTATTATACCGATAGTAAAAACCATTTTTTCCCGTTAGCGAAGGCGGTGGATTAGCGCTAGCGTAACAGTAATATTCAACTGATTTTTATAACAATTTATTTTCATTTGTTTTTCCTGAATATTACTGTGGAGTATGTGATGGCTATCAAAATTACGCCTGACGAGTTTAGTTTGCTTATCCAGCGATTAAACAAAAAATGGCGCGTGTTTGCCCCGTCCGCAGAGTTTCGCGGCGGACGTTTTTCCGACACTGACAACATTATTTATCAACGAATTAGCGGCTGGCGCGATCTCATCTGGCACGAGAAATCGCACATGTCGCCGAATACCATTATTGCCCCTATCACCGAAACGCTCTTTTATTTCGATAAAGACACCATTCAAATTGCCGAGACAGACACCTCCCCGATAATCGTCTTTGCCCGCGCCTGCGACATTAACGCCATGTCGCGGCTGGATTATATGTATTTATCAAATGGGAATAATTCCGATTACAGTTATCAACTGCTACGGGAGCATATTCGTTTCGTCCTTATTGAGTGTGAAGAAAGCTTCGAAAATTGTTTCTGCGTCTCAATGGGTACTAATAAAACTGACTGTTATAGCGCCGCTATGCGTTTTAGCGATGAAGGCGCGCTTGTCAGCATCCGCGATCCCTTTATCGAGGCGGCGATACAAGGGCTGGGGCAGGAGGCTGACTATACCCCCTCTTTCGTCAGCGAAAACCGGGAAACCGTCGTCACGCCGGACAGCGTTTGCCGCGATCCGCAAAAAATTCGCGACATTCTCACCCGCCATCCGCTATGGGACGCTTACGACAGCCGCTGCATCAGTTGTGGCCGCTGCACTACCGGGTGCCCAACCTGTACCTGCTATAGCGTCTTTGACGTCGCCTATGATGAAAATCCGCAGCGCGGCGAACGCCGCCGCCAGTGGGCAAGCTGCATGGTGCCAGGCTTTAGCGACATGGCCGGCGGTCATGGTTTTCGCGAAAAACCCGGCGAGCGTCTGCGCTACCGCGCCCTGCATAAGGTCAATGACTACAAAGCGCGCAACGGCATTGAACATATGTGCGTCGGCTGCGGCCGCTGCGACGATCGCTGCCCACAATACATCAAATTTTCTTTGATTATCAATAAAATGACTGCTGCCGTTCGGCAGGCGCTGGCAGAGGAGGCATAACGCATGACACATTGTTCCTGTCATGATAAACCGCAGCACAGTTTGCTGCCTGCGGCGTACCGCATCCTCAGTATTACTCGCCACACGCCGCTGGAGTGGAATTTCCGCGTGGCCGTCGATTTTCCCGCGCACTGGGGGCAATTTGTTGAGGTGTCGCTGCCGCGCGTCGGCGAAGCGCCCATCTCCGTTTCCGACTACGGCGACGGCTGGATAGATCTGCTGATTCGTAATGTCGGAAAAGTGACCAGCGCCCTCTTTACGCTGAAAGAAGGCGACAACGTGTGGCTACGCGGCTGCTATGGCAATGGCTATCCGGTCGATACGCTGCGCCATAAACCCTTACTGGTTGTCGCAGGCGGCACGGGCGTCGCGCCGGTGAAAGGCTTAATGCGCTATTTCGTTGAGAATCCGCAGGAAATTGGTCAACTGGATATGATTCTCGGCTATAAAAATCGCGATTGCGTGCTGTACAAAGAAGAAATGGCAACGTGGCGCGGCAAACATAATCTGGTGCTCACGCTGGATGAAGGCGAGGCTGATGACCGTTACCAGATTGGTCGGGTGACCGATCGGCTTGCCGACATGACGCTTAGCGATATCGACACCATGCAGGCCATCGTCGTTGGGCCGCCAATAATGATTACCTTTACCGTAAAAATGCTGCTGCAAAAAGGGCTCAAGCCGGAGCAAATCTGGGTGGACTACGAACGCCGGATGGCCTGCTCCGTCGGGAAGTGCGGCCACTGCCGTATGGGCGAAGTGTATGTCTGCACCGACGGCCCGATATTTAACTACGCCGTCGCGCAACGTTTTGCCGATTAAGGAGAACATCATGAGCATTGATATTGATATCATTAAAGCCCGTGCGAAAAACGAATATCGCCTGTCAAAAGTGCGCGGCGAAGCCATGATCAGCGTCCGCATTCCCGGCGGTATTTTGCCCGCGCATTTGCTAACGGTGGCGCGTGACATCGCCGAAACCTGGGGCAACGGACAAATTCACCTCACTACCCGCCAGAAGCTGGCGATGCCGGGTATCCGTTACGAAGATATCGACAACGTGAACGCTGCGCTGGAGCCGTTTCTTCGCGAGATTGAAATAGAACTGTGCGACGTCCAGGTTGAGGATACCAAAGCGGGCTACCTCGCTATTGGCGGGCGAAATATTGTCGCCTGTCAGGGGAACCGCATTTGCCAGAAAGCCAACACTGACACGACCGGCCTGTCCCGTCGTCTTGAAAAACTGGTCTATCCCAGCCCTTATCATCTCAAAACGGTCATCGTTGGCTGCCCGAATGATTGCGCGAAGGCGTCAATGGCAGATCTGGGAATTATTGGCGTGGCGAAAATGCGCTTCACTGCCGATCGCTGTATCGGTTGCGGCGCCTGCGTGAAGGCCTGTAGTCACCACGCGGTAGGCTGCCTGGCGCTGAAGAACGGCAAAGCGGTCAAAGAAGAGTCCGCCTGTATCGGCTGCGGCGAGTGCGTGCTGGCCTGTCCGACGCTGGCCTGGCAACGTAAGCCGGATCAGCTCTGGCAAGTCCGTCTGGGCGGACGCACCAGTAAAAAGACGCCGCGCGTCGGCAAGCTCTTCCTCAACTGGGTGACTGAAGATGTGATAAAGCAGGTGATCGTTAACCTGTATGAATTTGAAAAAGAGATGCTCGGCGGAAAACCGATCTATCTCCATATGGGCCATCTGATCGACAAAGGCGGCTACCTGCGTTTTAAAGAACGGGTACTGCGCGGCGTTCAGCTCAATCCGGAAGCGATGGTCGCCGAACGCATTTACTGGGCCGAAGACGAATCCGTCGCGCGGATGCATCTCAAACCCGCCGGGCACTAATCAACCACGCCATGGCCGCAGCCCGCCCACAGGCTGCGGCACGCTAAACCACATGACCAGCGCCGCGACAAGCAGTATGACCCCTCCGGCCAGCGCCAGCGTTGACCAGCCTACCTGCCGCCATAACGCCGGCGCTTTGTTTCCACTGAGCTTCACCGCCAGAGCACGAAAAGTGTGTACCAGCAGCGCCAGCGAGGTAATCGTTAGCGAGGTTCCCGCCGCCATCGCCAGTACCGACGCCATTCCCCAGCTAAAAACGCCAATCACTTTACTGAATAACAGCACCATTATCGCGCCGGAACAGGGCCGCATCCCCATAGACAGTACGATCATGAGTCGCGCGCGCCAGTCATCGCCGCTATGCAATTGTTCCTGCGTCGGTAAATGCTGATGTCCGCAGCCGCATTTTTCATGGTGAACATGGCGCGGCGTAAAAGCGATAAAGACAGGTTTACGTAGCAGCGCGCGTAACCTTTTTATGGCCCGCCAGCACAGCAAGATGCCCAGGCCGCCAACTAACGCATAGCTCCCCTTTTCCAGCCAGAAGCCGCTCAGATGGAGCTGCCTGGCCGGAAGTTGCAATACGGTCAGCACGCCCACCACCAACCCGATAGCCACGAACCCCTGTAATAACGCGGCGGCGAGGGTTAACACGATACTCGATTTCAGCTTCGAAGGATGCGTCGCCAGCCATGTCGCGATCACCACTTTGCCGTGTCCCGGCCCCAGCGCATGAAGCACGCCATACATAAAACTCAGCAGAAGCAACGATCTGCCCGCCCGCTCAGGATGCGTCGACACCGCGTTAAGCAGCGCGCTCAACTGCTGATTTACGTCCCGCTGCCAAAGAGCGCTTTTCAACATCACCTGCGGCCAGGCCTGCCATATCCACAGACCGCCAACCAGCATCAGCAGCAGGAATAACGCCAATGGCCACAGCGAGAGCCAGCGCCACCCCGGAGTGCGTTGAGAAAAAATTACTGACATTGCAAGGTCACCGTTTGGGCAAACTGTTTACCTAAATCCATATCCTCCGGCGGCGCGTCCTCTTTATCCAGCGACTGGGCGAAACGTAGCGTCTCTTCGCCGGGCGCAGGAGTATAAACCTGAATCCGACACTTTTCGCGCAGCGGTTCCGGCATCGTGATATCGCTGTCCTGGTCATAATGCATATCGACATAATAAGAGGGATCAAACGTTGAAAAGGTATAAGTCTGTCCGCTTAACGGCTGCGGTTCAGCCAGCGGTAGCGTAAAGGTCAATACCGCCTGATGCACGTCACGCGTCATACCGTATTCTGTCGGCCTGTTTTTAAACTTCACTTTCGCGCCATTGCGCCACACTTCTGTAAAGTAGTGCTGCCCAAGTACGTTAGCCATCACTTCCGCCGCCAACTTTTTCCATATTTCTGACCCCGGAGCCGCGTTTCCGGCGTCATACAGCAGATCTGCGGACGTCAGCGCGTCCATTGTCCAGCGCATTTTTAACGCCACAAATTGCTCATTTTCACTGACCACCTGCGTTTGCAGACGGATGAAGCTGTGCGGATGCGCCGCCGCCACGAAAGATAAAACGGCAAGAAATAGTGTTAAGGCGCTGCGTTTCACTGACTTCATCTGTTCCTCGCGATAAAAATTCTGTGACGCTCCTCAGCATTCCTGACCTAAAAGCACGCTTATCACATTTTTCACACGCAAACTTTAGCTATCCTTACCAGACAAACTAACGGGAGACCTGACAGATGATGCCGACAATTGCCCCACCATCTGTACTTTCCGCTCCCCAGCGCCGCTGTCAGGTATTGCTGACGCTTTTCCAGCCGGAGCCAATTGCCACGGTGGAAATCTTCAGCGCGCTTAATGGCGTTGATGATGATACTGCCCGTGAGGATATCACTGAGACAAGCCTGGAGATCCAGCGCTATCATCGCCTTGCCATCACAACATGCCAGAACGGTTGCTATCGGATCGAAGGTACAGCACTCGATCAGCGCCTTTGCCTTTTACACTGGCTCAGGCGCGGCCTGCGTTTATGCCCGACCTTCGTCACGCAACAGTTTACCCCGGCCTTAAAAAACGCGCTAAAGCAGCGCGGTATCGCGCGTCCGCTGTATGATGATATTAATCTGCACGCGCTCATCAATCTGTGCGCCCGCCGGTTGCAAAAACCATTTGAACATCGCGACGTGCAGTTCCTGCGTCTCTTTTTACAGTATTGTCTGCTACAACACCATGCCGGCATCACCCCGGAATTCAACCCTGTACAGCAGATTTGGGCGCAGTCGTGCGCGGAATATCCACTCGCCCAGGAAATTGGTCGTCACTGGCAGCGCCACGTGATGCAGGCCGCACCGCTCAATGAAGCGCTGTTTATGGCGTTACTGTTTTCAATGATTCGCCTCCCCGACCCGATTCGCGACACGCATCAACGGGCGCAGCAACTGCGACTGGAGGTGGCGCGGCTGGTGCTGCGCTTTCGAGAAAAAGGGAACGTACGCTTCAGCGACGAACAAGGGCTTAACGATCAGCTGTATGTCCATCTCGCCCAGGCGCTGAACCGAAGTTTATTCACGATTGGCATCGATAATACGCTTCCGGAAGAGTTCAACCGTCTTTATCCGCGTCTGGTTCGTACCACACGTGAGGCGCTAGCCGGATTTGAAGCCGAATATGGTGTCCACTTTTCCGAGGAAGAGACGGGGCTGGTGGCAGTGATTTTCGGCGCCTGGCTGATGCAGGATAACGATTTGCATGAGAGACAGATCGTATTGTTAGCGGATAAAAATGATGCGCTGGAGACGCATATTGAGCAGCAACTGCGTGAACTGACCCTGTTGCCGCTGAATATCAGACGGATATCGCTCCAGGCGTTTCAAAAAGAGGGATGCCCGCGCGGCGTAGCGCTGATTGTTACCCCTTACGCCACGCCGCTACCGCTCTTCTCACCGCCGTTAATTCATGCGGATCGCGCCCTCACAGAGCACCAACAGCAGCAGATCCGCAAGATCCTGGAATCATGACGCGGCAACCACTTTGGGCCGAAGAAAGATAGCGGGCAATGCCACCAGCGCCATAATCCAGAATACGCCGCCGCCCAGATGTTGATACAGAAAACCGGCAAATACTGTCATAATCGCGATGCTGCCGCCCATCGCCACAGCGGAATAGACGGCCTGCAAACGAATCACCTCGCTTCCCTGACGCGCAGCGATATAACGCATGGCGGCCAGATGGCAAACGGTAAACGTGCCACAGTGCAGGATTTGTATCACAATCAGCCACGGCAGCGCCGTACTCCAGCCCATCAGCCCCCAGCGTACCCCCCCGCACACAGCAGAAAGCAATAGCAAGTCGCGGGCGCTAAACCGGCGGAATAGCTTTTTACTCAGGGCGAAAATGATCACTTCCGCCACCACGCCCAACGACCATAAATAGCCGACCGCCGATGCTGAATAGCCAGCCCCCTGCCAGTAGATGGCGCTAAAACCATAGTAGGCGGCGTGCGCCCCTTGCAGCAAACAGACGCAGGCGAGAAAACGCCAACTTTGTGCCACCAGCGTACGCCAGGCGGGCCAGCCTGCGCTCTCCTGCTGACGGCTTTCCCCTTGCGGCGGCACGCTGGGACGTAACAACATACCCAGCAACATCGAGGCGACGCCGAGCGTCAGTAGCGCCAGAATCGCCTGGTAATCGTATAAACTCACCAGCTTACCGGTCAGCGCCGACCCTATCACGAAGGCGATGGACCCCCACAGCCGCACCCGACCATAGTCCAGGGTAATTTGCTTTTGCCAGGTATTGGCCAGCGCATCGGTCAGCGGCACCAGTGGTGAAAAGAAGAGGTTAAACCCAACCATCACCACCATTAGCCACGCGACATGCGTTCCTGCCCAAAATGCCAGCGCAAATACCAGCGTCAGCAATGCCAGTACGCGCAGCGCGGAGATCAACCGCGAAGGATCGCTTACGCGAGGCGCAATGAGCAGACTACCGAGAAAACGCGCGACCAGACCCACGCCCAGCAGAAGACCGATGGTTTCCGGCGTTAGCCCAAGACCTTTGAGCCAGACGCTCCAGAAGGGCAGAAAAATACCGTAACTAAAGAAGTAGGTGAAATAACTGAGCGCCAGCCAGCGCGTGGAATGCAATGCCATGATTCCCTCCCGTTTGGAGGCGATAGTCTGGCGGTAAACGGTTGCGCTGGCAAGGGTAACATAAGATTAACAAGCGGAGGGAGAAGTTCAAACGGCAACGCCGCCGGATAATGACTTCCGGCGGCGTCACGTTATGGCGCATAAGTAATGCCCGACAGACGCAGCGCCATCGGGCCATTTTCACAACATAAGCGCTTACGCGTAAACCGGGAAGCGGGCGCAGATATCCAGTACTTTCGCTTTCACGCGTTCAATGGTGGCTTCATCATTGATGTTGTCCAGCACGTCGCACATCCAGCCAGCCAGCTCTTTCACTTCCGCTTCTTTGAAGCCGCGACGAGTAACCGCCGGGGAACCGATACGGATACCGGAGGTCACGAACGGGCTCTTCGGATCGTTCGGCACGCTGTTTTTGTTCACGGTGATGTTAGCACGGCCCAGCGCGGCGTCAGCTTCTTTACCGGTCAGGTTTTTATCCACCAGGTCCAGCAGGAACAGGTGGTTCTCAGTGCCGCCAGACACCACTTTGTAGCCGCGGTTCAGGAACACTTCCACCATCGCTTTGGCGTTTTTCGCCACCTGCTGCTGGTAGACTTTGAACTCCGGCTCCATCGCTTCTTTCAGCGCTACCGCTTTACCGGCGATCACGTGCATCAGCGGGCCGCCCTGCGCGCTTGGGAAGACGGCAGAGTTCAGTTTTTTGTACAGCTCTTCGTCGCCGCCCTTCGCCAGGATCAGGCCGCCGCGCGGACCCGCCAGGGTTTTGTGGGTGGTGGTGGTGACCACATGCGCATGGGGAACCGGGTTCGGGTAAACGCCTGCGGCAATCAGGCCCGCCACGTGCGCCATGTCGACAAACAGGTATGCGCCGATGCTGTCAGCGATTTCACGCATTTTTGCCCAGTCAACCACGCCAGAGTAGGCAGAGAAGCCACCGATAATCATCTTCGGCTTGTGCTCTTTGGCCAGCTTCGCCATCTCGTCATAGTCAATTTTACCGGACTCATCGATACCGTAAGGTACGATGTTGTACAGTTTACCGGAGAAGTTAACCGGGGAGCCGTGAGTCAGGTGGCCGCCCTGCGCCAGGTTCATACCCAGAACGGTATCGCCCGGCTGCAGCAGCGCGGTGTAAACAGCGAAGTTAGCCTGAGAACCGGAGTGCGGCTGCACGTTAGCGTAGTCGGCGCCGAACAGTTCTTTCGCGCGGTCGATAGCCAGTTGCTCTACAACATCAACGTATTCGCAACCGCCGTAGTAGCGCTTGCCCGGATAACCTTCAGCGTATTTGTTGGTCAGCTGAGACCCCTGCGCCTGCATCACGCGCGGGCTGGTGTAGTTTTCGGAGGCGATCAGTTCGATGTGCTCTTCCTGACGTACTTTTTCCTGCTCCATAGCCTGCCACAACTCGGCATCATAATCGGCAATGTTCATTTCACGCTTTAACATCCGCATCTCCTGACTCAGCTAACAATAAAATTTGTGCCTGAAAAGGCAGTCCGTGGGACTTCGGCCAACAGTATAACCGAATCATTCTTCGATAACAGGTCTTGACAAAGGTTTTTACGCAAACGATTACCTGTACGTCAGATAAGGGTTTCCTGAACGAGAGCCTGACGAATTTCAACGGATTTCTTTTCAGCTTTGTGATGCAGATTTTTCACGTTGTTACATCCATAACGTAAAGCAGAGAAGAACCATTTACAATGCAAGGGTATTTTTATAAGATGCATTTGATATACATCATTATATTTTCACATAAAGGAAGCACGTATGCTTGACGCACAAACCATCGCTACAGTAAAGGCCACCATTCCCCTACTGGTTGAAACAGGACCGAAACTGACCGCCCACTTCTACGACCGTATGTTTACGCATAACCCGGAGCTCAAAGAAATCTTCAATATGAGCAACCAGCGTAACGGCGATCAGCGCGAAGCCCTGTTTAATGCTATCGCGGCCTACGCCAGCAATATCGAAAATTTACCGGCGTTGCTGCCGGCGGTAGAAAAAATCGCGCAGAAGCACACCAGCTTCCAGATTAAGCCGGAGCAGTACAACATCGTCGGGACACATCTGCTGGCGACGCTGGACGAAATGTTCAACCCGGGCCAGGAAGTGCTGGACGCGTGGGGAAAAGCCTATGGCGTACTGGCTAACGTCTTTATTCATCGGGAAGCCGAGATTTATCACGAGAACGCCAGCAAAGACGGCGGCTGGGAAGGCACGCGCCCCTTCCGCATCGTTGCGAAAACCCCGCGTAGCGCACTGATCACCAGCTTTGAGTTTGAACCGGTCGACGGCGGTACGGTGGCGGAATACCGTCCCGGGCAGTATCTGGGCGTCTGGCTGAAGCCGGAAGGTTTTGCACATCAGGAGATCCGCCAATATTCACTGACCCGTAAACCCGATGGCAAAGGGTACCGTATTGCCGTGAAGCGTGAAGACGGCGGCCAGGTATCAAACTGGTTACACCATCACGCCAGCGTAGGCGATGTGGTGCGTCTGGCTGCGCCGGCAGGTGACTTCTTTATGAATGTCGCCGCTGATACCCCCGTTTCGCTGATTTCCGCTGGCGTCGGCCAGACGCCGATGTTAGCGATGCTCGATACGCTGGCGAAAGGACAGCATACCGCGCAGGTGAACTGGTTCCACGCGGCGGAGAACGGCGACGTTCATGCGTTTGCCGACGAAGTGAGCGAGCTGGGCCGTACACTGCCGCGTTTCACTGCCCATACCTGGTACCGCGAACCGACCGAGGCCGATCGCGCCCAACGCGTCTTTGACAGCGAAGGGCTGATGGATTTAAGCAAACTGGAAGCCGCAATCAGCGATCCGGCAATGCAGTTCTATCTTTGCGGCCCGGTAGGCTTTATGCAGTTTGCCGCAAAACAACTGGTTTCCCTTGGCGTGAATAACGAAAACATTCATTACGAATGCTTCGGCCCGCATAAAGTGCTGTAATTGCAAGAAATCCGCTGAAAAAACGGGCGTTATCGTTAAGGCGAACGCCCGTTTCCCTCCCCGTTCTCCTGCTTATTGCGCTGCTTTTTATGCCTTTCTTTTACAAAAAAGGGGAATAAAAAAAGTCTGTGCAAATCGTGTTATTATTAACGTTTGACTTAGCTCGTTAGGGCATCTTTTTATGCAGCAACCTGTTGTACGCATTGGAGAGTGGCTGGTTACACCTTCTGTTAATCAGATCAGTCGTCAGGGACGCCAGATTACTCTTGAACCACGGCTGATCGATCTTCTGATGTATTTTGCGCATCACCCGGATGAAGTGTTAAGCCGGGATAACATTATTGATCATGTCTGGATGCGCACCATCGTGACCAACCATGTTGTCACCCAAAGCATTTCTGAACTACGCAAATCATTAAGAGATGGCGGAGACAGCAATGCTGAATACATTGTTACCGTACCTAAACGCGGCTATAAGCTGACGGCGCCGGTTATCTGGTGCGAAGAAAATAGCGATGAGATCGATAATTCATCAACGTCGCCGCCGCCGATCGCAGCAACGAATGCAGAACCGGCAGAGGGGGCTACTGCCGCTACGCCTGTGCCGCCCGCCTCTTTGCAAACGCCGACTAAAAAGGCGAAAAAGCCGCGTATCGCCGCTTTCTGGACGTGGGTAATGTTCCTACTCTCGCTGGCGACGCTGGTGGTGTTTATCGTGATGTCGGTGGTAGATCATAATGCCGCGGTAACAAAAACGCGGTTATTACTTAACCCACGAGATATAGATGTTCGTTTTGAAGGCGGCAATTCCTGTAATAACTGGGTCTCGCAGGAGTCCTACGCCATCGGTCTGGGCGGCTTAATCACCGACCTGCTGAACACCTACTCGACCTTTATGGTGCACGATAAAACTAATTACCGGGTCAATGAGCCAAGCAGCTCCGGTAAGACGTTAACCATTCAGTTTGTCAATCAGCGCCACTATCGGGCGCAGCAGTGCTTTATGTCTGTGGTGCTCATTGATAACGCCGATGGTTCAACCATGCTGGATAAGCGTTATTTCGTCACCAATACTAACCAGTTGTCCATCCAGGATGATCTGTTTAATAGCCTGTCTTTCGTTTTAACACAGCCCTGGCCTAATCGTATGCGAGAACAACTGGCCCTGTTCAGAACGCCGCAAAATACCGCGCTGATGCGTTTTTATGAGGCGCGCCAGCTTATTCTGAGCGGCGATGCGCAGGCGCTAAGTAAAGCCAGCGATATTCTGAATGGCATTATTAAGGAAACGCCTGATTTCAACTATGCCTATGAATATAAAGTGCTGGTAGATGTATTACGGCAATCACAGCAGCCGTTTGATAAAGAACAAGTGGCCGCACTGAACGAAGAGTTTAAAAAAATAGATCAAATTCCGGGCGTTGAGAAAACGTCTGTTTATTATAAAATCAAGACCGTCGATCTGTTAGGCAAAGGTGATATCGATGCAGCGTATGAGGAAATCAATAAAAGCATCGAGCTTGAAATGTCGTGGTTTAACTATGTCCTGTTGGGGAAAGTTTACGAAATGAAAGGTGAGAATCGTCTGGCCGCTGATGCCTATCTGACCGCCTTTAATTTACGTCCAGGTGAAAACACGCTGTACTGGATTGAAAATGGCGTATTTCAGACATCCGTTCAGAAAATTGTCCCTTATCTGAATAGTTTTCTGGCAGAAGATTAAATTTAACGCTGAACCATGACAAATAAAAGCGAAAAGATATTAAATTTTTCGCTTTTATTTTGTGAAAAACATGTTGCCAAAAATAACTTATGTTAATTTTGGCAACATATTCACTGCAAAGAAATGTAAATATAACTCTTTGTAATTAAACGATGTTTATCCTTTCATGATATTTTTCATGATATTTATATGTTAATTCAAAAAAAATCAATCTATCAGTTTTTTCATGTTTGTGTTTATTTCACTTTTTCTTTAGGACTTATCTCAACCCATTCGTTAATCTTGTCGACAGTTGAACGGGCACGCAGCATATATGAAGCATAAGCCCGGTTCTTAAAAATACAGCTCAGGAGAAATGAACATGAGTTCTGTCAAAAAGATCGGGCTATTTGCCTGTACTGGCGTCGTTGCCGGTAATATGATGGGGAGCGGGATTGCATTATTACCCGCCAACCTTGCCAGTATTGGTGGCATTGCCATCTGGGGCTGGGTAATTTCTATTATTGGGGCAATGTCGCTGGCTTATGTTTATGCGAGGCTGGCAACCAAAAACCCTCAACAGGGTGGCCCTATCGCTTATGCTGGGGAAATATCTCCGGCGTTTGGTTTCCAGACCGGTGTTCTTTATTATCACGCAAACTGGATTGGTAACTTAGCCATCGGCATTACCGCTGTTTCTTATCTTTCTACATTCTTCCCGGCATTAAATAATCCAATACCGGCAGGTATTGCCTGTATTGCTATCGTCTGGCTGTTCACCTTTATTAATATGCTGGGCGGGGCCTGGGTCAGCCGCTTAACAACGATTGGCCTATTCCTGGTGCTGATCCCGGTAGTCTTGACCGCAGTCGCCGGCTGGCATTGGTTCGATATCGCGACCTATCACGCGAACTGGAACACGTCTACGACGACCGACTCTCACGCCATTGTTAAAAGTATTCTGCTCTGCCTGTGGGCGTTCGTTGGCGTTGAGTCTGCCGCCGTCAGCACCGGCATGGTGAAAAACCCGAAACGCACCGTACCGCTGGCAACCATGCTGGGTACCGCGCTGGCAGGCATCATCTATATCGCTGCGACTCAGGTTATCGCCGGGATGTTCCCAGCTTCCGTTATGGCCTCTTCCGGCGCGCCGTTCGCTATCAGTACCTCCACGATTCTGGGTGGCTGGGCTGCGCCGCTGGTTTCCGCCTTTACCGCTTTCGCCTGCCTGACGTCTCTGGGCTCCTGGATGATGCTGGTCGGCCAGGCTGGGGTTCGCGCCGCCAACGACGGCAACTTCCCGAAAATTTACGGTGAAATGGATAAAAACGGTATTCCGAAAAAAGGTCTGCTGTTGGCTGCGGTGAAAATGACGGCGCTGATGATTCTGATCACCATCATGAACTCCAGCGGCGGTAAAGCGTCCGACCTGTTCGGCGAACTGACCGGGATTGCCGTACTGCTTACCATGCTGCCGTACTTCTACTCCTGTGTTGACCTGATTCGCTTCGAAGGGTTCAACATCCGTAACTCGGTAAGCCTGATTTGTTCTGTACTGGGCTGCGCATTTTGCTTCATCGCACTGATGGGCGCCAGCTCCTTCGAACTCTCCGGCACCTTTATCGTCAGTCTGATCATCCTGATGTTCTACGGTCGCAAAATGCACCAGCGCCAGAACAACGACAGCGACAACAATACGGCTGAAGCGCTTTAACCGCTAACTCCTTTTTCTCAAAGCCCCTTTCGTCACCTGCTATAGCGTAGCGGGAGGGGCCCACTTTACCAGGAACAAGACTATGAACGTTATTGCTATCATGAACCACATGGGCGTCTACTTTAAAGAAGAGCCTATTCGTGAACTGCATCGTGCACTGGAAGGTTTAAATTTCCGTATCGTCTATCCAAACGACCGAGAAGACCTGCTGAAGCTGATTGAAAATAACTCCCGCCTTTGCGGCGTCATTTTCGACTGGGATAAATATAACCTTGAGCTTTGCGAAGAGATTAGCAAGCTGAACGAGTATATGCCGCTGTACGCCTTCGCCAACAGCTACTCTACGCTGGACGTCAGCCTCAACGATCTGAGAATGCAGGTTCGCTTCTTTGAATATGCTTTAGGCGCCGCAGCCGATATCGCGGCGAAAATTCGCCAGAATACCGATGAATACATCGACAATATTCTGCCGCCGCTGACAAAAGCGTTGTTCAAATATGTGCGCGAAGGGAAATATACTTTCTGTACGCCTGGCCACATGGGCGGGACCGCTTTCCAGAAAAGCCCCGTCGGCAGCATCTTTTATGATTTCTTCGGCCCGAACACGATGAAATCCGATATTTCGATTTCCGTTTCCGAACTGGGTTCACTGCTGGACCACTCCGGCCCGCATAAAGAAGCGGAAGAGTATATCGCCCGCGTCTTTAACGCCGAACGTAGCTACATGGTGACGAACGGCACCTCTACGGCGAACAAAATCGTCGGTATGTACTCCGCGCCGGCAGGCAGCACGGTACTGATTGACCGTAACTGCCATAAATCGCTGACCCATCTGATGATGATGAGCGACATTACGCCGATTTATTTCCGCCCAACCCGTAACGCCTACGGTATTCTTGGCGGTATTCCGCAAAGCGAGTTCCAGCACGCCACTATCGCTAAACGGGTAAAAGAGACGCCTAACGCAACCTGGCCGGTCCACGCTGTTATTACTAACTCAACCTATGACGGTCTGTTGTATAACACTGACTACATCAAGAAAACTCTGGATGTGAAGTCCATTCATTTTGACTCCGCCTGGGTGCCTTATACCAATTTCTCCCCTATTTATCAGGGTAAATGCGGTATGAGCGGCGACCGTGTAGAAGGCAAAATCATTTATGAAACCCAGTCCACGCATAAACTGCTGGCGGCGTTTTCACAGGCATCCATGATTCATGTTAAAGGCGACATTAACGAAGAAACCTTTAACGAAGCCTACATGATGCATACCACCACTTCTCCGCACTACGGTATCGTAGCGTCTACTGAAACCGCAGCGGCGATGATGAAAGGTAATGCGGGTAAACGCCTGATTAACGGCTCTATTGAACGTGCGATTAAATTCCGTAAAGAAATTAAACGCCTGAAAAGCGAATCTGACGGCTGGTTCTTTGACGTATGGCAGCCGGAACATATCGATGGAGCTGAGTGCTGGCCGCTGCGTTCAGATAGCGCATGGCATGGCTTCAAAAATATCGATAACGAACACATGTACCTCGACCCGATCAAAGTCACTATCCTGACGCCGGGGATGAAGAAAGACGGTACGATGGATGAATTCGGTATTCCGGCAAGTCTGGTCGCCAAATATCTCGATGAACGCGGCATCATCGTAGAAAAAACCGGTCCATACAACCTGCTGTTCCTGTTCAGCATTGGTATCGACAAAACCAAAGCTCTGAGCCTGCTGCGCGCGCTCACTGAATTTAAACGCGCCTTTGACCTGAACCTGCGCGTCAAAAACATTCTGCCGGCACTGTACCGCGAAGCGCCTGAGTTTTATGAAAATATGCGCATCCAGGAACTGGCGCAGAATATTCATAAACTGGTCGAACATCATAATCTGCCGGACTTAATGTACCGTGCGTTTGAAGTGCTGCCGAAAATGGTGATGACGCCGTATACTGCGTTCCAGAAAGAGCTGCATGGCGAAACGGAAGAGGTGTATCTTGAAGAGATGGTTGGACGCGTCAACGCCAACATGATCCTTCCTTACCCTCCGGGAGTGCCGCTGGTGATGCCTGGTGAAATGATCACCGAGGAAAGCCGTCCGGTACTGGAATTCCTGCAAATGCTGTGCGAAATCGGCGCCCACTATCCGGGCTTCGAAACCGATATCCACGGCGCCTATCGTCAGGCAGACGGACGTTACACCGTTAAGGTGCTGAAAGAAAATACGAAATAAGTACCAAAGGGAAGTGGCTTGCCACTTCCCTTTTTTCACGCAGCAAGGAGACTTTATGAAAACACCCTCACAACCGCGCGCGATTTTTTACATCGTGGCGATTCAAATTTGGGAATACTTCAGCTTTTACGGCATGCGTGCCTTACTCATCCTTTATCTTACCCACCAGCTTGGTTTTAATGACAGCCACGCGATCAACCTCTTCAGCGCCTACGCCTCTTTAGTTTACGTTACCCCTATTCTTGGCGGTTGGCTTGCCGACCGCCTGCTTGGCAACCGCGTGGCGGTTATCACCGGCGCCTTATTGATGACGCTGGGTCATGTGGTATTGGGCTTAGAATCTGATTCAACGCTGAGTTTATATGCGGCGCTGGCCATTATTATCTGCGGCTACGGCTTGTTTAAATCCAATATTAGCTGTCTGCTGGGCGAACTTTACGCCCCTGATGACAACCGCCGCGACGGGGGATTCTCGCTGCTCTACGCCGCCGGGAATATTGGATCGATAGCCGCGCCGATCGCCTGTGGTCTGGCGGCGCAGTGGTATGGCTGGCATGTCGGCTTTGCGCTGGCGGGCGTCGGAATGTTCATCGGCCTGCTCATCTTTTTAAGCGGTCATCGCCACTTTCAGCAGACGCGCGGTGTTAATCGCCCCGCGCTGCGGGCGGTTAAATTCGCCCTTCCAACCTGGGGTTGGCTGGTATTAATGCTGTGTATCGCGCCGGTATTCTTCACCCTCCTGCTGGAAAATAACTGGTCTGGCTATGTGCTGGCCATTGTCTGCGTCTTCGCGGCGCAACTTATCGCCCGTATTATGGTTAAATTTCCCGAACACCGTCGCGCCTTGTGGCAAATCGTTCTGTTAATGATCACCGGCACTCTCTTCTGGGTTCTGGCGCAGCAGGGCGGAAGTTCGATCAGTTTATTCATCGACCGTTTTGTCAACCGCCACTGGCTGAACATGACCGTCCCCACCGCATTGTTCCAGTCGGTCAATGCGATTGCGGTGATGGCGGCGGGCGTGGTGCTGGCGTGGCTAAGCAGCCCGAAAGAGAGCGCCCGCTCGGTGCTGCGCGTCTGGCTTAAATTTGCCGTGGGACTGGTATTAATGGGCGGCGGTTTTATGCTGCTGGCGCTAAACGCGCATCAGGCCCGGTTAGACGGGCAGGCATCAATGGGAATGATGATCGCAGGGCTGGCACTGATGGGCTTTGCAGAGCTGTTTATTGATCCGGTCGCGATGGCGCAAATTACCCGCCTCAACCTGCCTGGCGTCACGGGCGTGCTGACCGGTATTTATATGCTGGCGACCGGCGCGGTCGCTAACTGGCTGGCTGGCGTCGTCGCGCAACAAACCACGGAATCGCAAATTAGTGATACGGCGGTAGCCGCCTACGGACACTTTTTCTCGCAAATGGGCGAGTGGACGCTAAGTTGCGTGGCGCTGATCGTCGCCATTGTCGGCCTGAGATGGGTTTGCACCCGGACTACATCGGCGCTACCGCAGGGCGATTAAACGGTGGTTCGCTGCCCACAAGGAGGAGACGGGCAGCGAATCGGCACATCAGATAGCCGCGTCGTCTTCTTCGCCAGTACGGATACGAATAACGCGGGCGACATCAAAGACAAAGATCTTACCGTCGCCGATTTTCCCCGTCTGCGCGGTACGAATGATGGTGTCAACACAGGTATCCACGATATCGTCAGGCACAACGATTTCAATTTTTACCTTCGGCAGAAAATCCACCATATATTCCGCGCCGCGATACAGCTCGGTGTGGCCTTTTTGACGGCCAAAGCCTTTGACTTCGGTGACCGTCATGCCGGTAATACCTACCTCGGCCAGCGCTTCACGGACATCGTCCAGCTTGAAGGGTTTAATAATCGCATCAATCTTTTTCATGCTATTCCTTGAAAAGGTCGCCTGTGTTTTGATCGGTTAAACGTAACATATTTCGCGCTACTTTACGGCATGAAAACTACTCTTTGAAATCATTCGCATCCAGTTCGTGGCGGGAGAGTAGCTTATAGAATTCCGTGCGGTTGCGCCCCGCCATCCTTGCCGCGTGCGTCACGTTACCTTTGGTAATTTGCAGTAACTTGCGCAGATAGTTCAGTTCAAATTGGTTTCGCGCTTCGGCAAAGGTGGGCAGCGCGGTGTTTTCGCCTTCCAGCGCCTGCTCGACCAACGCATCGCTGATCACCGGCGAAGAGGTTAACGCCACGCATTGTTCAATGACGTTGACCAGTTGGCGCACGTTGCCCGGCCAGCTTGCCGTCATCAGGCGTTTCATTGCATCAGTAGAAAAGGCGCGAACAAACGGTTTATGCCGCTGTGCCGACTGTCTGAGCAGATGATTAGCCAGCAGCGGAATATCTTCGGTACGCTCCGCCAGCGCCGGAATTTTCAGGCTCACGACATTCAGCCGGTAGTACAAATCTTCACGAAATTCGCCCCGCGCCATCGCCTTCGGCAGATCGCGGTGCGTCGCGGAAATAATTCGCACGTCGATATCAATATCGCGATTGCTGCCCAGCGGTCTGACTTTGCGCTCCTGTAACACCCGCAGCAGCTTCACCTGTAACGGCGCGGGCATATCGCCAATTTCATCCAGAAACAGCGTGCCGCCTTCCGCCGCCTGGAACAACCCTTCACGATTGCTCACTGCGCCGGTAAAGGCGCCGCGCGCATGGCCGAATAATTCGGACTCCAGCAACTGTTCCGGCAACGCGCCGCAGTTAATGGCGACAAACGGCTTGTTACTGCGCGGGCTGGCATTATGAATCGCCTGTGCGAAAATCTCTTTTCCGGTACCGCTTTGTCCGTTAATCAATACGCTGACATCCGACTGCGCGACCATGCGCGCCTGTTCAAGCAGTCGCAGTATCAGCGGGCTACGGGTAACGATAGCGTTGCGCCAGCTATCGTCCGTCGCGGGAGCGGACTGCTCCAGCGCTTCATCTATCGCTTTATATAACGCGTCTCTGTCGATCGGCTTTGTCAAAAAGCTGAATACGCCCTTCTGGGTAGCGGCCACCGCATCCGGAATGGAACCATGCGCCGTCAGAATGATAACCGGCATTCCCGGCTGTACTTTCTGAATTTCTGTGAACAGTTGCATACCATCCATTTCATCCATGCGCAGGTCGCTTATTACCAGATCCACTTTTTCCCGATGCAGTACCCGCAGTCCTTCCTGACCGCTCTCTGCGGTCACGACACTGTATCCTTCACTGGTCAGGCGCATACCGAGCAATTTCAGTAATCCGGGATCGTCATCGACCAGCAACAGGTGCGCCGGTTTACGGCTTATCATGGCGTTACCTCATCTTGTGACGGCGACGGCGCCGCGCCATCTTCAGACATCGCGGGTTTGTCATTGGTATGCGGCGTATCGGCGTTGTAATTACCTGCCGGTTTTCGTGTCGAAAGCTGGCGCTCAATATCGGTTAAACTCTCCAGCTTACGAGTGGTAAGATCGAGCTGCGTTTGCAAGGCCTGTTGCTGCTGGCGCAGCGCATCCAGCTCACTATCTGACGTTTGCTGGAGTTTGCTATAACGCTGACGTTCGGCAGAAAGCGCTAATTGCAGCGCCTGACCGTCATGCCAGATTTGGTAGACGGGCCGTACCTGAGCCGGTATTTGCGCGCTTAACGCCTCCAGACGGGTCACTATGGCGCGCCGCTCCGGCGGCGTAATTTTTGCATCCGCCAGTAAGATCCCGCGCCTGAAGGCATTCTGCCAGTTATCATCCGTCAACGCGCGCGCCTCTGCGCGCGACTGAACCGGCATCAGACGATCGGCGCAGTCAATCGTGCGTAGCCAGTACAGCGGATTCGTCTCTACCGCCTGCCCGCGTAGCGACCAGATATCCGCGCACGCCGTCGGGAGATAATCCGCCAGTTGATAATGGGGGAGCGTGTCCTGCGCTGCGCTATCGGGCAGTTGCTGTGAAGCATGGGGAACACATGCGGTCAGCGCCAGACACGATATGCCCACCGGTATTCCCCACCGCAAAAGGCATCGTTTAATAGTTTGGACTAAAACGTGTGACATACGCACCAGGCTTAAATTCATATTAGTGTTTGTCAGATGCAGGCAATGGCAGCGAGATGCGAAAACAGACTTCCTGCGCTTTGTCATCCACCAGTTGGATCTCTCCCTGCATTCGGCGAATACAATCTCTGGCGATACTCAGCCCTAACCCACTGCCTTTTACCGCCCCTTTTCGCTGGTGGCTTCCCTGGAAAAAAGGCTCAAAAATCATTTCTCTTTCGGTTTGCGGAATCGGTTCGCCGCTATTAACCACATCGATATAAACCGTGGAGCCCTGAGAACGACTACGGATACAAATGTTACCGGATTCAGCGCCATAGTGCACCGCGTTGGAATAGAGATTATCCAGCACGCTCATCAGCAACATGGGCTCTGCTATGCAGCGTTCGGCCTCCAGGTCGACATCGGTATGCATCATTTTAGCGCGGGCAGGCAAACAGTGGGCGGAAACCACCATATCCACAAGCGGCGCGATATCGACCGCTTCCAGCTCTGTGGCACTGTCTACCAGTTTCCGGTTGTAATCAAGCAATTGCTCAATCAATTTTTGTAAATTACGACTGCTGTCATCCAGAATATCGACCACCTCTTTTTGCTCCGGCGTCAGCGGCCCAACCACCTGATCGGCCAGCAGCTCTGTCCCCTCGCGCATACTGGCCAGCGGAGTTTTCAGCTCATGGGACAGGTGACGTAGAAACTGATGGCGCTGGGATTCCAGCCACGCCAGACGCTCACTCAGCCAGATAATGCGCTGCCCCACCGATCGTAATTCACGCGGACCGGTAAAGGTGACGGTATTCCCCAAAGAACGGCCTTCGCCCAGGCGATTAATCATCCGTTCAATTCCTTTCACCGGCCCGATAATCATGCGGGTAAAAAGTAGCACCATCGCCAGGCTCACCAGAAATAGCACCAGCGCCTGCCAGCCGAAAAATTGTCCGCGCTCGGCGATTTCTTGTTGTAACTGCTGCCCGCGCGAGTAAACCACAGTACGCGTCGCCTGCACCATTTCCGTATTAGCGTTGGCAAAGGCCTCCAGACGCGCGGCCGCTGCCGCTTCCGGGCCGCTATCTTTACACTGCAATTGCGCCAGCGCGTTTAAATCCTGGCGTAACGCCTGATACAACTTATCATCCGGCAAGACGCCGGCATGGGCGTCCAGCATATCGCTATAGCGCTTACGCTGGCTTTGATACACTTTTGCCAGCGTCGGATCGTCAAGCACACAATACTGTCGGTAGCTTCGCTCCATCTCCAGCGCGACGTTGGTCATCGCCTCGCTGCGCCGGGCGTCAATAAGCGTGCTGCGGTTAGTCACCGCAGCCTGATCGCTTAACGCGTTAAGGCTTTGCCACGCCTGCCAGGCCAGAACCAGCAACGGCAGCAGGATCAGCAAAAAGGCCAGCATGACCAATTGTCGTAAAGAACGGGGGAAAACAGACCAGCGCTTCAACGTGTCGCTCACATAAAAGAAGAATAAAAAAGATGCTAACCGAGGGGAGCGCCAGATACAACAAAGCCGGGCTAAACCCGGCTTTGTTATGGAATAAGGCGGTGCCTAACTCGACGTTTCGCCCGGAGGTTGATAAAGCTACGCTATTATCAGAAGTTGGACGGCAGGCACCTTGTTGTGCGTCATTCGAAGTTTATGTAGCGCGTCCCTAAGGGGCTGACATAAGAAGGTGAATGAGCCACTGGTTATCATTATGCAGTAATTGTGCCAACATTCAAAAGACTTTGTTAACACAATGATAGATATGAAAAATATCGTTATTCATGCTAAAAATGGCTCTGTCTGTTTTTTGCCCTTTCTGTCGCCAATCAGCAACACCTGCAACACTTAAAAATAAAAAAAATTTAAAATCAAACAGTTAAATGTCTCTTTTTGGCGACAACCTATCCCCCACTCATGTCGGGATTTCCCGACACTTTAATCTTGCGGCATAAGCGCTAGTTTATTGCCGGATGGCGGCGTAAACGCCTTATCCGGCCTACCGCTTGACGTTCAAGACGGTAGCTTCAACCGCGCTTCCCCGTGGGCCTGATAAGCGCCGTCTACAAAAAAGCCCCTCGTGAAGAGGGGCTTAATGGCTATCGGGCTAATTAACCAAGCTGCTTACGCGCATTACGGAAGATACGCATCCACGGGCTATCCTCGCCCCAGTTTTCCGGGTGCCAGGAGTTGGCGACGGTGCGGAATACGCGTTCCGGATGCGGCATCATAATCGTCACCCGCCCGTTTTCGGTCGTCACCGCCGTGATGCCGTTGGGCGAACCGTTCGGGTTAGCCGGATAGGTTTCGGTCACCTTACCAAAGTTATCAACGTAGCGCAGGGCGACCAGGCCTTTGCTCTCAAGCGCGGCAAGATGCGCATCGTCCCGCACCTCAACGCGCCCTTCCCCATGGGAAACCGCAATCGGCATCTGTGAGCCTACCATTCCTTGCAGCAGCAGCGATGGGCTTTGCGTCACTTCCACCAGGCTGAAGCGGGCTTCGAAGCGGTCAGAATGGTTACGTACAAAACGCGGCCACAGTTCGCTGCCCGGGATCAGCTCGCGCAGATTCGACATCATCTGGCAACCGTTGCACACCCCAAGCGCCAGCGTCTGCGGACGATGGAAGAAGGTTTCGAATTCGTCGCGCACCCGATGGTTAAACAGAATGGATTTCGCCCAACCTTCGCCCGCCCCCAGCACGTCGCCGTAGGAAAAGCCGCCGCAAGCCACCAGCGCATGGAAGTTGCCCAGACCGATACGACCGCCCAGCAGGTCGCTCATATGGACGTCAATCGCGTCAAAGCCCGCACGATGGAACGCCGCCGCCATCTCCACGTGAGAGTTCACCCCCTGCTCGCGCAGTACAGCGACTTTCGGTCGTGCGCCTGTCGCAATGTACGGCGCGGCGATATCTTCATTAATATCAAACGACAGCTTCACGTTGAGGCCCGGATCGGCATCATTCGCTTTCGCCTCGTGTTCCTGGTCGGCACATTGCGGATTGTCGCGCAGACGCTGCATCTGCCAGGTGGTTTCCGCCCACCAGACACGCAGCGTAGTACGGCTTTCGCTGAATACCGTCCGATCATTAGCGGTAATTACAAAGCGATCGCCAGCCAGGGCCTGACCAAGGTAGTGGACGCAGTCAGCAAGACCGTACTGCGCCAACAGCGTTTCGACCGCGTCTCTGTCTTCAGCGCGTACCTGAATCACGCCGCCCAGCTCCTCGTTGAACAGTGCGGCCAGATGGTCATCGCCCAGCGCAGCGATATCGACCTGCACGCCGCAGTGGCCGGCAAAGGCCATCTCGGCCAGCGTCACCAGCAGACCGCCGTCGGAACGGTCATGCCAGGCAAGTAATTTACGCGCAGCGACCAGCGCCTGCATGGCGTCATAGAAGCCTTTCAGTTGCGCGACGTCACGCACGTCCGCGGGTTTGTCGCCAAGCTGACGATAGACCTGCGCCAACGCCGTTGCGCCCAGCGCGTTGTGGCCCTTGCCAAGATCGATCAGCAACAAGGCGTTATCTTCCGTTGACAGCTGCGGCGTAAGGGTGTGACGCACGTCTTCCACGCGGGCAAACGCGGAAATCACCAGCGACAGCGGCGAGGTCATTTCGCGCTGTTCGTTGCCTTCCTGCCAGCGGGTTTTCATCGACATCGAATCTTTGCCCACCGGAATGGTCAGGCCAAGCTGCGGACAGAGTTCCTCTCCCACCGCTTTAACCGCGTCATACAAACCGGCATCTTCGCCAGGATGACCGGCTGCCGCCATCCAGTTAGCGGAAAGTTTGATGCGCTTGATATCGCCAATCTGCGTCGCGGCAATGTTAGTCAACGCTTCACCGACGGCCAGACGGGCGGAGGCGGCAAAGTCCAGCAGCGCCACCGGCGCACGCTCGCCAACCGACATCGCTTCGCCGTAGTAGCTGTCGAGGCTGGCGGTAGTGACCGCGCAGTCAGCCACCGGGACCTGCCACGGGCCAACCATCTGGTCACGCGCCACCATACCGGTGACGGTACGGTCGCCAATAGTGACAAGGAAGGTTTTTTCCGCCACGGTCGGCAGATGCAGAACACGCTTTACCGCATCGGTAATCGTGATATCCGCGCGGTTCAGCGCATCGCCTTTCGCCTTCAATGTTTGCACATCGCGGGTCATTTTCGGCGTTTTGCCCAGCAGGACATCCAGCGGTAGGTCGATCGGCTGATTGTCGAAATGGTTATCATGCAACGAGAGATGCTGTTCTTCGGTAGCGTCGCCAATGACCGCATACGGCGCGCGTTCGCGCTTACACAGTTCGTCGAACAACGGCAACTGGTCAGCCGCGACCGCCAGTACGTAGCGCTCCTGGGATTCGTTACACCAGATTTCCAGCGGGCTCATGCCCGGCTCGTCGCTAAGAATGTCGCGCAGTTCGAATTTCCCGCCGCGCCCGCCGTCGCTCACCAGCTCCGGCATCGCATTGGAGAGACCGCCCGCGCCCACATCATGGATAAACAGGATTGGGTTGGCGTCGCCCAACTGCCAGCAGCGGTCGATCACCTCCTGGCAGCGGCGTTCCATTTCCGGGTTGTCGCGCTGTACGGAAGCAAAGTC
The DNA here is from genome assembly GCF_026247685.1 of Salmonella sp. 2018103. Lineage (NCBI taxonomy): Bacteria > Pseudomonadati > Pseudomonadota > Gammaproteobacteria > Enterobacterales > Enterobacteriaceae > Salmonella > Salmonella sp. 2018103. The sequence continues at coordinate 1,239,660 of NZ_CP111029.1, read as the reverse complement.
GAGGTCAGCGTCAGATTGGCCGGAAGCCATTGACGATGCCGCGCCGCCGCCGAGGCCGATATTCATCGCCGGGCCGCCAAGGACGATCAGCTTCGCGCCGACGACGATCTCGCCTTTCTGCACGTGATCGGCGCGGATATTACCGATCCCGCCCGCCAGCATGATCGGCTTATGGTAGCCGCGCAGCTCTTCGCCGTTGTGGCTGTTCACTTTCTCTTCATAAGTACGGAAGTAACCGGTCAGCGCCGGGCGACCAAATTCGTTGTTAAACGCCGCGCCGCCCAGCGGACCTTCGGTCATGATATCCAGCGCGGTGACAATACGTTCCGGCTTGCCAAAATCCTCTTCCCACGGCTGTTCAAAGCCCGGAATACGCAGGTTGGAAACGGAGAAGCCCACCAGCCCGGCTTTTGGTTTCGCGCCACGCCCGGTGGCGCCTTCATCACGAATTTCGCCGCCGGAACCGGTCGCCGCCCCCGGCCACGGAGAGATGGCGGTTGGGTGGTTATGCGTTTCGACCTTCATCAGAATGTGCGCGGGCTCCTGATGAAAATCGTAACGGCCAGTATTGTGGTCGGCGAAGTAGCGCCCCACCGCAGATCCTTCCATCACCGCGGCATTGTCTTTATAGGCAGAGAGCACATAGTCCGGCGTGGTTTCGAAGGTGTTTTTAATCATTTTAAACAGCGACTTCGGCTGCGGTTTACCGTCGATAATCCAGTCGGCGTTAAAAATCTTGTGGCGGCAGTGCTCGGAGTTCGCCTGGGCGAACATGTACAATTCGATATCGTTCGGGTTGCGTCCCAGTTTGGTAAACGCCTCCTGCAAATAGTCGATTTCATCTTCCGCCAGCGCCAGACCAAGACGCAGGTTGGCGTCAATTAACGCCTGACGGCCTTCTCCCAGCAGATCGACACTGGAAACCGGCGCAGGCTGATGGTGGATAAACAATTTTTCCGCATCGGTTAAAGAAGAGAACACCGTCTCCATCATACGGTCGTGCAGCTCTGCGGCCACTTGTCGCCACTGTTCCGCCGTCAACGTCGAAGCCTCGATATAGTACGCTACGCCGCGCTCCAGCCGATCAACCTGTTGCAGGCCGCAGTTGTGGGCGATATCCGTTGCTTTTGAAGACCAGGGGGAGATGGTACCAGGACGCGGTGTGACCAACAGGAGTTTACCCGCCGGCGTATGGCTGCTAAGCGCCGGGCCGTATTGCAACAGACGGGTAAGCTGCGCCTGCTCGCTATCATTTAACGGGGCGTTCAGGTCAGCAAAATGGACATACTCAGCGTATATATTGTGGACCTGGAGGTTGGCAGCCTGAAAGCGCGCCAGCAGTTTATTGATACGGAATGCAGACAGTGCAGGCGAACCACGCAGAATTTCCATCATAAGTCTCTCGTCTTCTAAGCTTTGGTGTGCGCAAGGGGGGAAACGGCCGTCATTATAAAGAATCTGACGCGCCGACGAAACCGTTTGCGTATAAATAAAATCACCGCTTTTTCTTGTCATACGGTGCGGCTATCGTTGCGAATAAGTTGCCAACTGGCGCATTGTTACGCAAAATGCCGCTCATTAATGACTTATCTATTGCAGCAAAACATCTTTTTCAGCCCGAGGCAACGCACGATCCAGAGAATTAACTAATTGAAAAAATTAAAGATTAATTATCTGTTCATCGGCATATTGACGCTGCTGCTGGCAGCAGCCCTTTGGCCCTCAATCCCCTGGTTCGGTAAAACCGAAAACCATATCGCCGCGATTCAAGCCCGGGGGGTACTGCGCGTCAGTACGATCGACTCGCCATTAACCTATTCCGTTATCAACGGTAAAAAATATGGTCTGGACTATGAACTGGCGCAGCAGTTCGCCAACTATCTCGGCGTGAAGCTGAAAGTGACGGTGCGCCAGAATATCAGCCAGTTGTTTGACGATCTGGATAACGACAATGCCGACCTGCTCGCGGCTGGGCTGGTCTACGACAGCGCGCGCGTTAAAAACTATCAGCCCGGCCCCATGTATTACTCGGTTTCGCAACAGCTCGTCTACCGGGTCGGACAATATCGCCCACGCTCGCTGGCGACCGTTAACGAGAATCAGCTTACCATTGCGCCAGGGCACGTCGTGGTCAATGATTTACAGCGTTTAAAAGAGACAAAGTTTCCCGACCTGAGCTGGAAGGTGGATGATAAAAAAGGCTCGACGACGCTGCTGGAAGAGGTCATCAGCGGCAAACTGGATTACACCATTGCCGATTCAGTGGCGATCAGTCTGTTTCAGCGCGTTCATCCCGAACTGGCCGTGGCGCTGGATGTCACGGATGAACAGCCCGTGACCTGGTTTAGCCGACTGGACGACGATAATACGCTCTCCGCCGCGCTGCTCGATTTTTTCAATTCGATCAATGAAGACGGTTCTCTGGCGCGGATCGAAGAGAAATATCTGGGGCATGGCGATGATTTCGACTACGTTGATACCCGCTCTTTCCTGCGAGCGGTGGATAACGTCCTGCCGGAGCTGGAACCGTTATTTAAAAAATATGCCAAAGAGATAGACTGGCGCCTGCTGGCGGCGATTGCTTATCAGGAATCACACTGGGACCCGCTGGCGACCTCGCCAACCGGCGTGCGCGGCCTGATGATGCTGACTAAAAATACCGCCCAAAGTCTGGGGCTGACCGACCGTACCGATGCGGAGCAAAGCATCAGCGGCGGCGCTCGCTATCTTGAAGATATGATGGCTAAAGTTCCCGAAACCGTTCCGGAAGACGAGCGTATCTGGTTTGCCTTAGCCGCCTACAATATGGGTTATGCGCACATGCTCGATGCCAGATCGCTAACGGTAAAAACCAAAGGCAATCCGGATAGCTGGACCGATGTGAAGCAGCGTTTGCCTCTGTTAAGCCAAAAACCGTATTACAGTAAGCTAACCTACGGTTACGCGCGTGGACATGAGGCTTATGCTTATGTGGAAAATATCCGTAAATACCAGATAAGTTTAGTGGGGTATTTGCAGGAAAAAGAAAAGCAGGAAGCGGAAGCCATGAAACTGGCGCAGGATTACCCGGCGGTGTCGCCGGAGGAGCTGAATAAAGCGCCCTTCCCCCTCCTGTCGTTTTTATCGCAGTCATCAGGCTACCTGACGCATTCGCCGTCTTTACTGTTTACGCCGCAGAAGAAAGAAGAAAAATAGCGCGATGGTCTTATCGGATGGCGACGCGCAACGTCTTATCCGGCATTGCGCTATACTGCCGGCCCCGCGCCTTGCGCACGGTCGGCTTTCTTCAGGGCTTTAATTTCCTGACGACGCATACGGAAAAAATCACTGAGCAGCGTCGCACATTCATCGCGCAGCACCCCTTCAATAATGTCGACCCGGTGATTCATTCCCGGATGGTGCAGCACATCAATTAGCGATCCGGCCGCGCCGGTTTTTGCATCGCGCGCGCCAAAGACAACGCGTCCAATGCGGCTATGCACCATAGCGCCTGCGCACATCACACAGGGTTCCAGCGTGACATACAGCGTGGTATCCAGTAACCGGTAATTCTGCAATACCAGACCTCCCTGACGCAGCGCCATTATTTCAGCATGCGCAGTAGGATCGTGGCGGCCAATGGGTCGGTTCCAGCCTTCGCCAATGACACGATGGTTATGCACCAATACCGCGCCAACCGGAACCTCGCGTTCGTCCCAGGCGCGTTTCGCCAGCGTCAGCGCGTGGCGCATCCAGTATTCGTGATCTAATTCGACATCAGACAAAGAGATAACTCCGGTAATGAAAGCGGGCGGCATTATACACAGACGCTATGCGTTTCACTATTCGAGCTGCTGCAGCTCGCCGTGCGGCGTCACCCGCCAGCGATGCTGGCAAAAATAAAGCAGCGGGTTATCCTGTTTGCTGTCGCTGTAGCCGCTATAAAGACGCAGCGGCGTACCGATTTTACGTTCCAGTTGCGCGACTTTTTCATGGCCCAGACAGCGCACGGTTAATACCCAGCCGCCATACCGTCGCGCCATCTGGCTGGCGATGAGGTTAACGCGCGGCAACCACGGCGTATCAAAATAGACTTGCTCTACCAATGATTGCGGAGAACCGGTAATAAGCCAGATATCCGCGTCAGAGCTCAATAGATAGGTGGTCAGACGCTCCTGTACAACCGGAAACGCCGTGACGTTAGCGCGAAACCAACGGACAAAATCCGCCTGATGCGCCTGCAAACGCGTTTCGCTATGGCCAAAAGTACAGCCCCACAATAACAGACTCATCGGCCAGCGGGCCGCACGCCCTTTTACCAGTAAACCGATACCGATAATGGGCAACAGCGGCAGTACGAGCAGCGCATTTAGCGGCTGACGGCGCAGCAAATAACGCAGAAAACTGCCGAACATATCCTGTTGATGTAACGTTCCATCCAAATCAAAAAAGACGACACGACGCTCGTGGCTGACCAAACCTTACTCCTCTGGATCATTGAACCCCAGCAGCCAGGTAAAAATAAACCCGGCAATTACCGCTATTAAATAGCCTAACAGATAGAACAGGACTTTTCCGGCAACAATTGTTAATGCCAGCGGCAAACCGGAAATACCAAAGGTAATTACCGTCGCCACTTTCCAGTAGCTGATCAACGCCCCGCCTACCGCGCCGCCAAGACAAGCGCCAATAAATGGCTTACCCAATGGCAGCGTGACGCCAAAAATCAGCGGCTCGCCAATTCCCAGCAGTCCGACCGGAAGCGCGCCTTTAATCACCTTTTTGAGTCGCGCATTGCGGGTTTTCATCAGTACGGCAATGGCCGCGCCTATCTGACCAACGCCCGCCATCGCCAGGATGGGAAACAACGCGTTATAGCCGTGCGCTTGTACCAGCTCCACATGAATAGGCACCAGTCCCTGATGTAGCCCGGTCAGTACCAACGGCAGGAAGGTTCCGGCTAACACCGCGCCCACCAGAAAACCGCCGCGATCGATAGCCCAGGACGCGCCGTGAGCGATAGCGTCTGAAATCCAGCCGCCAAGCGGTTGCAGAGCGACAATCGCTACCGCGCCGGTGATAACAGTCGTCAATAAAGGGTTAAGAATTAACTCCAGCGACCCCGGCAGCAGCTTACGGAACTGGCGCTCAATCCAGCACATTAACGCCACCACCAGCAGGACGGCGATGACGCCGCCCCGTCCCGGCTGAAGCGCCTCGCCAAAGAGCGTAATCTGCGCCAGTTGCGGGCTGGAAAGGATCCCCGCCATCACGCCGCCTAACGCCTGCGATCCGCCAAAGACTTTCGCGGTATTGACGCCAACCAGAATGTTCATGATAGCGAATACCGCGCTGCCAAATATCCCCATCAGGCCCAGCAGGTTAGGATAGTGGACGGCAACGTCGCCGACGATATCCGGACGTTTAAGAATGTTGATAATGCCGGTAATCAAGCCGGATGCGATAAAGGCGGGGATAAGCGGAATAAAAACATTCGCCAGCTTACGCAACGCATCGCTCATCGGCGCTTTATACTTCGCTTTCACCTCGGATTTGGTACGCGCCATAGCGTCGTCCGGCTTTACACCACCTGCGGCAATCTGCACGCGCATCGCATCAACCACCTGCGCAGCCTTCCCCGGCCCAACGATCAGCTGATGTTGCTCCCCTTGCTTTACGTATCCACTGACGCCAGGCAACGCTTTTAAGCGCGGAATATCCAGTTGGCTGTCGTCCTGTACCTCCACTCTGACTCGCGTCATACAGTTTTCCAGGCGCAGAATATTTTGCTCTCCGCCGATACCACGTAAAATGTCGCTGGCGAGCGCTGCCGTCTTATCCATACACACCTCTTTAGTGTTCTAACGCCGCCCTTAAAAAGCCCTGATGAGCGGCGAGTTTTTCCCTGGCGGCTGCAGCATCCAGCCCCGTAAGCGCCATCAAAATGGCGGGCTTAACCTCAAAATCGGTCTGTTTCAGCAACGTTTCCGCCTCTTCACGACCTATCCCGGTCGCTTCAACGACCATCCGACACGCACGATCGACCAGTTTGACGTTGGTGGCTTTCATATCCACCATCAGGTTTTGATAGACCTTGCCGAACTTCACCATCGCGCCGGTAGAAATCATATTGAGCACCATTTTCTGCGCGGTGCCGGATTTCAGCCGCGTGGAGCCGGTAAGCGCTTCCGGCCCGACAACGGGCGAAATAGCGATATTAGCCTCCCGCGCAATAGGCGAATCTGGATTACAGGAGACGGCAACAGTGGTACAACCGGACTGTCGCGCATAGCGCAGGCCGCCAATCACATAGGGTGTACGACCCGACGCCGCGAGCCCCACGACCAGATCCTGTTCTTGCAGATTTAGCGCGACAAGATCGTCTTCGCCTGCCTGTTGGCTGTCTTCCGCGCCTTCGACCGCTTTCAGCAACGCGCCCGGCCCGCCGGCAATCAGCCCGACGACCAGACCGTGCGGAACGCCAAACGTCGGGGGGCATTCTGAGGCATCCAGTACGCCAAGCCGACCACTGGTGCCCGCGCCCATATAGATGATACGTCCGCCAGACTTCAGCGCCGCCGCAGCGGCATCCACCGCACGCGCAACGTCAGGCAGAGTGGCTTTTACTGCTTCCGCTACCAGCGTATCCTGTTCATTAAAACGCTTAACTAATTCAGGGGTAGGCAACGCATCCAGATCCATCGTTTGCGGGTTACGGGTTTCAGACACTAAGGTACCAAGATTCATTTTTGTCCCTCTGGAATTTTTAATTCATAATAAGCGTCCATGATGGAATAGAATATTCCCCCAGGCGAGTGAAATTTCGTTTTGTCGTCGCCATCACGTTTCGCAGGAGCTGCTCATGAACTGTTTGATTCGTATTCGCCAGCGTTATCCGGATCTCGCGCAAAGCGACAGGAAACTGGCGGATTATCTGCTCGCGCAACCGGATACGGCGCGGCATCTGAGCTCGCAGCAACTGGCGGCCGAAGCGGGCGTCAGCCAATCCAGCGTAGTCAAGTTCGCGCAAAAACTGGGGTTTAAAGGGTTTCCTGCATTGAAACTGGCTATCAGCGAAGCGTTGGCCAGCAATCCTAATCCGCATTCCGTTCCCGTTCATAACCAGATTCGCGGCGACGATCCGATGCGCCTGGTCGGGGAAAAATTAATTAAAGAGAATGTGGCGGCGATGCACGCCACGCTGGACGTTAACAGTGAAGAAAAGCTGTTAGAAAGCGTCACGATGCTGCGCCACGCCCGCCGTATTGTGATCACCGGGATTGGCGCCTCTGGGCTGGTGGCGCAAAATTTTGCCTGGAAGCTACTGAAGATTGGCATTAACGCGGTGGTTGAGCGCGATATGCACGCCCTGCTGGCGACGGTGCAGGCGCTGGCACCGGAGGATCTGCTGCTGGCGATCTCGTATTCCGGGGAGCGGCGCGAGCTGAACCTGGCGGCGGACGAAACATTACGCGCAGGCGCGAAGATCCTGGCCATTACCGGTTTTTCTCCCAACGCCTTGCAGCAGCGCGCCACCCGCTGTCTGTATACGATTGCCGAAGAGCAAGCGACGCGTAGCGCCGCTATCTCCTCGACACATGCGCAAATGATGTTGACCGACTTACTGTTTATGGCGCTGGTACAACAGGATTTAGAGCGGGCGCCGGAGCGTATTCGCCATAGCGAGGCGCTGGTAAAAAAACTGGTTTGAAAATGGCTCTTCCGCCTCATGCAGAAGCGCCATCAAGTTTATTGTGCTTCTTTAGCGTGAATCAATTGCGTCAGGAGTGTGTTAACCGGTACGGCAATATTGTTCTGAGCGCCGATTCGCGCAATCGCACCATTTAAATAGTCGATTTCAGTCAGTCGGCCTTTATGTAAATCCTGATGCATAGAAGGATAGTGGTGGCCGCTCTCACGCGGATCGAACACTTTCTTCACCGTATTCATCACCATTTGCTCAATCAACGGAATATTCTGGCTGGCAGCAACTAACACAAACTCATCAACTACCGCTTGCGCTAAATCTAAAGCACCAGGCCGCTGACCAAATCCGCCGACATTACAATCCAGTAGCGCGCAATAGGTGTTCATTACGCTATTAAAGGCTGCTTTCTTCCAGATCGATAATAATACGTCAGGGCTTATTTCAGCATTCAATCCAGCGCTATTAAGGGTGGCAATGACCTTAGCCTCTTGAGCCGAATCATGGCTGGCAATCGGCTGCAGTTCAATCGTTCCGGTACCGGTGGCCATAATATGCCCAGCCCCCTCCAGTTCGCTGGACCATAACGTCACACCCGCATAGATTTTCTGCCGATCGACATATTTCTCCAGCGTTTCGATATTTCCCAGGCCGTTAGATAAAATCATCACTACTTTCGCGGCTGGCAGTAATGGCTTAATACGCTGTAACATGCTATCCAGCTGCATGGCTTTGGTAAACAGAATAACCAGCTCAAACTCCCCCTGGGATTCATCAGCCAACATAGCAGGGATGGGGTAATACTTCTGAGTCGTTTCCGTTTCGACAAACAACCCCTTGCTACGAATAGCGTCAACATGCTCCTGCCAGCTATCGATAAGCGTCACGTCGTGCCCGGCCTCCAGCAGCATATAGCCAAAACGACATCCCATAGCGCCTGCACCTGCGATTGCAATTTTCATTTTTATTTCCTTATTATCTGATTAATGAATTTTGGCTAAAACCGTTGCGACATATTTTTTCGTTATCAGGGTCAACACGACTCCAATAAGCAATAGCACCGTGGTCAAAATAAATACCGTATTGTAGCTTCCGGTATATTTTGCAATAGCGGACGTGACGTAAGGAGCAATAACCGCACCGACGGCAAAACCAAAATACATAAAGCCGTAGTTTAGTCCCTGGTTACGCATACCAAAATTCTGGCTGGTCAAGCCAGGGAAGATAACTAATATACCGGCATAAGCAAAGCCCACGCCCAGAGCGCTGAAATAGAATACCGAAGTATTGCCGTTGAAGAACAACAATAGCAGCATACAGACGCAGGTAAAAAGGTAAACGATAACCAGAGTATTGTAGCCGCCTAATTTATCGGTTAACCCTCCCCAGAACAGGCGACCAATTGAGTTAAATATCGATACCAGGCTAACGACTAATGCACCGGACAGTAAACCGTACTGTGTCATACCAATTTGCGCAGAGCTTGAGCTAATTACCATCCCAGAGAACACGCCCAGCGCCAGAATCATAAACAGCAGCCAGAAGCGCAGATCTTTCAGCATGTGTCGATAGTTTTTATCCATTGGCGACGCTTTAATTCCTCCGCTATCTTTTGCTGGCGCGCTACGAATAAAGAACTGGACGATAAAAATAACCACCAGATAAACAATACCCAGATATAACAACGCCCGACTAACATCGTGAGTTTGTGCCATAAAATATTCGGCCAGGCGGGTGCAAAGTAGCGTCCCGACGCCAACACCCGCCAGTACGATACCGCTGGCAAGACCGCGACGGTCAGGAAAAAATTTCAGAATATTATTAAGGTTACCCGTAAAAGCCAGGCCCGATCCCAACCCGGCAATGACGCCGTAGGTTAGAAACAGCATGGGCAAATTATCCACAAACCCGGACAAGATAAAACCTAAAGAAAACAGGATACCGCCGATAACTATCGCCTGCTTTCCTTTACCATTGTCGATCATTCTCCCGCCCCAAATCATCGGTAAAGGAATGATCCCCATGTTGATAGAGAATGCTAACGCCAGCGTAGCCGGATCCCAGTGATATTGCGCCATGAGTGGTGTTTTGAAATAGCTAAATGCGTAGACGCCCCCGAGCACAAAATTGATGCACACGTGAGCGGCAAGCATTCCCCAGCGGTTGATTGATGCCGACATAATTTTCCCTTTTTAAAATGCACTGATCACAGTTTAAAAAAAGCAAAATAGGCAAACAATTTGGTATTTTTTATAATCGTTATAACAAAACCCAATCGATTGGCATTAAATTTTAATGAATATCAAACAACTACATTCCTTCCTGATATTGTGTGATGAATTACATTATGGTCGGGCAGCCAGTCGCCTGTTTATCACTCAGCCATCATTAAGTCAGCAAATCAAACAACTTGAGTCATCACTTAAGACAATATTATTTAAGCGAAAAGGTAGAGGAATTAAATTAACAAAAGCAGGCATTATTTTGCAACGACACGCTAACAAAATAATGCTGGATTTAAAAAATGCAGAAAATGAACTTCTTCCCTATCAAGATCAACAGCGCGATACTATTTCAATCGGGGTGTCAGGCAGCTACCTGGTCCTGCCCGCTTTTCGCAACTTTATGGCGCACCATCCGGAAATATCTTTAAATGTTAAAGAGTTCTCAACTGAGCAAACCATTAAAAAGCTGACGGATAGCGCCGTTGATATTGGCATTGTTTATCGAACAGCGCTCCCTGCCCAGCTAAGCTCGACCATGCTGTTTGAAGATGAAATTATCGCTGCAATCCCACTTTCTCATCCTCTGGCGACACGCGAACGTCTGCATTTAAAAGATTTAAACGACCAACCCATTATCGTGCTTAATGACTCTCTGCTATTAAGAGGAATCATCACCACTGAATTTAATAACCGCAAAGTCGTTCCTAACGTCATCTGCGAACTGGATAACCACTACTCATGCCTTGAGTATGCCGAAGCGCAGATTGGCATCGCATTTATTACCCGCTCGCTAACCCATTTATCGACACCCAAAAATGTTCGCCTGGTTTCACTGGGCATCCCCGCATTCTTTATTCCTGTCATGCTGGTGCACAGTAATGACCTTTCACTGGATAACGCAACCATCTGCCTGCTCAAGCAGATCAAAAATTTTTACACTGTAGATAACAAATCAGCGCCAGAAAAGAGCTGGCCCGAGCAGAAAATAGGCGTATAATGCCCGCCCGATTTGTGTTGTTTCTGAGAATTTCCTGATGGCGCTGTTAATCACCAAAAAATGTATCAATTGCGATATGTGCGAGCCGGAGTGCCCGAATGAGGCGATTTCAATGGGCGACAGCATTTATGAGATTAACAGCGACAAATGCACCGAGTGTGTAGGCCATTACGAAACGCCGACCTGTCAGAAAGTCTGCCCAATCCCCAATACGATTTTGCAGGATCCCGCCCATGTCGAAAGCGAAGAACAGTTGTGGGATAAGTTTGTTCTGATGCATCACGCAGATAAACTGTAAGCGGGTTAACGCACTTCCAACGCAACAATGCCTGATGGCGCTATGCTTATCAGGCCGACAATATATCGGCCTGTAGGTCAGATAACGTGTTTACGCCGCCATCCGGCAAATCTAACTTTCCAGAATGACCGTAGCGCAGGCGTAATGGCGTTCATCGGCCAACGTGACATGCATGTGCGCCACACCGAGTTTTTCCGCCAGCGTTAACGCCTCGCCCCACAGCCGCAAACGTGGTTTTCCCAGCTCATCGTTAAACACTTCGAACTGATTAAACGCCAGACCGTTGCGGATGCCGGTGCCAAAAGCTTTCGCTGCCGCCTCTTTGACCGCAAAACGCTTGGCGAGAAAACGCACCGGCTGCTGATGCGTCTCCCAGATAGCCCACTCGTTGTCACTGAGCACACGCCTTGCCAGACGTTCGCCGGAACGGGAGATCACTGCCTCAATGCGGGCAATCTCTACAATATCCGTTCCCAGGCCGAGAATCGCCATTAGCCGCGCGCTTCCAGCATCAAACGTTTCATTTCAGCCACCGCCTCTTTCAGGCCCGTCATCACCGCCCGACCAATAATGGCATGACCGATATTAAGTTCGTGCATTTCCGGCAGCGCGGCAATAGCTTTGACGTTATGGTAGGTCAGGCCATGACCCGCATTTACTTTTAGCCCCAGGCGAGCCGCCAGGGTCGCGGCGCTGGCAATACGCGCCAGCTCTTTTGCCTGTTCCGCATCGGTTTCTGCGTTGGCGTAGCAGCCGGTATGGATTTCGATAAACGGCGCGCCGACTTCCGCCGCCGCGTTGATTTGCGTTTCATCGGCATCGATAAAGAGCGAAACCTGGATGCCAGCCGCCGCCAGGCGCGCACAGGCATCACGCATTTTATCGCGCTGTCCGGCCACATCCAGACCGCCTTCGGTGGTGACTTCCTGGCGTTTTTCCGGCACCAGACAACAGAAATGCGGCCTGGTTTCTACGGCGATCGCCAGCATCTCTTCGGTCACCGCCATCTCCAGATTCATACGCGTATGCAGCGTCTGACGCAGAATGCGCACATCGCGATCGGTAATGTGGCGACGATCTTCGCGCAGGTGTACGGTAATGCCGTCCGCGCCTGCCTGTTCAGCAATAAACGCCGCCTGTACCGGATCCGGATAGTCGGTGCCGCGCGCATTACGTAACGTGGCAATGTGGTCAATATTGACGCCTAACAGTAATTCAGCCATGACAATCCTCGTTAATCTTTCTTCGTTTTTACTGTGCGTTTGGGCATAAATTGCCGGAACAGCTCCCGGCTTTTTAACGGTTTTCCCCCAAGATACGGCTTTAATGCCATACGGGTAAAGCGTTTAGCGGCACGCAAGGTATCTACATCCGGGAATTCCCGCGCATCCAGCGCTTTCAGGTGCCGTCCGGTAAAGGTGTTGTTATCGATGACGACGCTGGCGAAAAAGCCTTTTTCTTCGCGGTAACGGTAGGTCATGGTGTCATCCACCCGTTCGCCGCTGCCTGCACAGTGGGTGAAATTGACGCCATACCCCAGATGTCCCAGCAACGCCAGTTCGAAACGTCGCAACGCCGGTTCAGGCGAGCCGGTGGTTCCCGCCAGCGCCTGAATACAGTTCAGATAATCAAAAAAGAGTTCGGAGAAGCGCGTTTCATATTCCAGTACGCGAGAGAGGAGTTCGTTGATATACAGGCCGCTATAGAGCGTAATACCGCTTAACGGCAGCGCCAGAGAAACTGCCTCGGCGCTGCGCAGGGTTTTCACCTCGCCGCGTCCGCTGTAGCGTAGCAATAACGGCGTAAAAGGCTGTAACGCGCCTTTCAGATTGGAACGTTTAGATCGCGCGCCTTTGGCGACAAGGCGCACGCGCCCCGATTCTTCCGTGAAGACGTCCAGCATCAGGCTGGTTTCGCTCCAGGGGCGACTGTGCAGAACAAATGCGCGCTGCCACCCTTCCACGCGGTGTTAACTCACAGATCGTCTACGTAACCGAGACTGCGCAGAGCGCGTTCGTCATCGGCCCAGCCGGATTTCACTTTCACCCACAGTTCCAGGTGTACCGGCGCTTCGAACATCTCCTGCATATCTTTACGCGCTTCAATACCAATGGTTTTGATCTTGGCGCCTTTGTTGCCAATTACCATCTTCTTCTGCCCTTCGCGCTCGACGAGGATCAGCCCGTTGATATCATAACCGCCGCGTTCGTTGGTAACAAAACGTTCAATCTCAACGGTAACGGAATACGGCAGCTCGGCGCCGAGAAAACGCATCAGCTTTTCACGGATGATTTCAGACGCCATAAAGCGCTGAGAGCGATCGGTGATGTAATCTTCCGGGAAGTGGTGAATAGCTTCCGGTAAATGTTTACGCACGATACCGGCAATGGTATCGACGTTCATACCCGTTTCAGCAGAGATCGGTACGATATCAAGAAAGTTCATCTGGCTTGCCAGGAACTGGAGGTGCGGCAGCAAATCGGCTTTTTCCTGCACGTTATCCACCTTGTTAACGGCGAGAATAACCGGCGCTTTGCCATCGCGCAGTTTGTTCAGGACCATTTCGTCGTCCGGCGTCCAACGGGTGCCTTCCACAACGAAAATCACCAGCTCAACGTCGCCAATCGAACTGCTCGCCGCCTTATTCATCAAACGGTTAATGGCGCGCTTTTCTTCCATATGCAGTCCCGGGGTATCGACATAAATTGCCTGATACGGGCCTTCGGTATGAATACCGACAATGCGGTGGCGCGTGGTCTGCGCTTTACGGGAAGTGATCGAAATCTTCTGCCCGAGCAGTTTGTTCAGCAAGGTGGATTTGCCAACGTTCGGACGTCCGACGATGGCAATAAATCCGCAGTAAGTTTTGTCGGTGCTCATTCCAACTCCAGTTTTTTCAGCGCCTGTTCGGCGGCAGCCTGCTCCGCCTTACGACGGCTGGAACCCGTGCCAACCACCGGTTCGCTCAGGCCGCTGACCTGGCAGTGGATAGTAAATTCCTGATCGTGCGCCTCGCCGCGTACCTGCACAACCAGGTAAGATGGCAGCGGCAGATGGCGACCCTGCAAATACTCCTGCAAGCGCGTTTTAGGATCTTTTTGTTTATCGCCCGGACTTATCTCATCCAGACGGGTTTTATACCAGTTAAGGATCAACTGCTCGACGGTCTGGATATTGCTATCGAGAAATACTCCGCCGATTAACGCTTCCACGGTGTCCGCCAAAATGGACTCTCGACGGAATCCGCCGCTTTTTAATTCGCCCGGCCCTAAACGCAGGCACTCGCCTAAATCAAACTCACGGGCTAATTCCGCCAGCGTATTACCACGTACCAACGTGGCGCGCATACGGCTCATATCTCCCTCATCCACCCGTGGGAAACGGTGATAAAGCGCGTTAGCGATAACGAAGCTCAGGATTGAATCGCCTAAAAACTCCAGGCGTTCGTTATGTTTACTGCTGGCGCTGCGGTGAGTCAATGCCTGCTGCAACAGCTCCTGATGATTAAAAGTGTAGCCCAGCTTCCGTTGAAGCCGATTAATTACGATGGGGTTCATGCGATACCAATAAATGAATGCGTCAACAATCCAGCACACGAAACAGACCTGAGACACGTCATCTGTCCTGCCGCATCGCTGCAGCGGAAAGAAGGTTGTCTATAACCAACGCTGTTTCGTGTGCCGTGGCGACCAAACGGCGCCAACCTAAAACTTCGGGGGAATATTCTATACACAACGACAGGGGATGTCGTTAGTCTGAGGGAATTTATCCAGGAAATAATTCACGCTGCCGCTAAAAAGACGGCAGCGTGAACGATCATTTCGTCACAGTTAGTGAATACCGCCGATACGACTCAGGCGTACGCCTGTCGGCCACTCCCCTTCCTGCTTGTCAAAGCTCATCCAGATAGCGACCGCTTTACCGACCAGATTCGCTTCCGGAACAAATCCCCAGTAACGGCTATCCGCGCTGTTATCGCGGTTGTCGCCCATCATGAAATATTGTCCCGGTGGTACAACCCAGGTCGCCAGCGGTTGTCCTGGCTGTTGGTAATACATGCCCAACTGATCCTGGGCTATCGGCACCATCAGGATGCGGTGGGTCACATCGCCTAACGTCTCTTTACGTTCGGTCAGGCGAATGCCGTTTTCTTTTGTCTCGTTTAGCGGAACCTCAAAGAAACCGCTGGTCGCTTCTCCGCCGTTACGGCGGGCAAAGGTCTGTACAAAATCGCTCGGCTCAACGTTAGAGTAGGTAACCGGCAGCGCATTTTCGCACGCCTGACCGGAGCTACAGCCAGGCTGAATCGTCACCTCTTTTGCAACCGGATCATAAGTGATTTTATCGCCCGGCAAACCGACGGCGCGTTTGATGTAATCTAACTTAGGATCTTCCGGATATTTAAATACCACAATATCCCCGCGCTTTGGATGACCGGTTTCAATCAGGGTTTTCTGGTAGATCGGATCTTTAATGCCGTAGGCAAATTTTTCCACCAGAATAAAATCGCCGATAAGCAGTGTCGGCATCATTGAGCCTGACGGGATCTGAAAGGGTTCATAAAGAAATGAACGAACGATCAGAACGATCGCCAGAACCGGGAAAACCGACGCCCCGGTCTCCAGCCAGCCCGGCTTAGGCGCCACTTTATTGAGCGTAGCGTTATCCAGCGCATCTCCCGACGCCGTTTGCGCGGCAGCCTGGCGCGCCCGACGTTTTGGCGCGAAAACAAACTTATCAACGCACCATAAAATGCCCGTCACCAGTGTGGCTATCACCAGAATCAGGGCAAACATGTTCGCCATGCCAACTCCTTAGGGATTATTTATTGTCTTTACCGACATGCAGAATGGCGAGGAACGCCTCCTGAGGCAGCTCGACGTTACCGATCTGCTTCATGCGTTTCTTACCTTCTTTCTGTTTCTGCAGCAGTTTTTTCTTACGACTGATATCACCGCCGTAGCACTTCGCCAGCACGTTTTTACGTAACTGTTTTACCGTCGAACGGGCAATAATATGCGTACCAATCGCCGCCTGAATCGCAATATCAAACTGCTGGCGTGGGATCAAATCTTTCATCTTCTCCACCAGCTCGCGACCACGGCTTTGCGAGTTATCGCGGTGCGTGATCAGCGCCAGCGCATCGACACGCTCGTTGTTGATTAACACATCAACACGCACCATATCGGAAGCCTGGAAGCGCTTGAAGTTATAATCCAGAGACGCATAGCCGCGCGACGTCGATTTCAGACGGTCAAAGAAGTCGAGCACCACTTCCGCCATCGGGATTTCATAGGTCAACGCGACCTGGTTACCGTGATACACCATGTTAGTTTGTACGCCGCGTTTCTCAATACACAGCGTAATAACGTTACCTAAATAGGCTTGTGGTAACAGCATATGACATTCGGCGATAGGCTCGCGCAGTTCATAAATGTTATTCAACGGCGGCAGCTTGGAGGGGCTATCAACATAGATAGTCTCTTTCGCCGTTGTTTCTACTTCATAAACCACGGTCGGCGCAGTGGTGATCAGATCCAGATCGTATTCGCGCTCCAGACGCTCCTGAATGATCTCCATGTGCAACAGGCCGAGGAAGCCGCAGCGGAAACCAAAACCCAGCGCCGAGGAGCTTTCCGGTTCATAAAACAGTGAGGCGTCGTTCAGGCTTAGCTTGCCGAGCGCGTCGCGGAAACTTTCATAATCGTCGGAGCTGACCGGGAACAGACCTGCATAGACCTGCGGTTTCACCTTCTTAAAGCCCGGCAACGCTTTTTCCGCTGGGTTACGCGCTGAGGTTAAGGTATCGCCAACCGGCGCGCCGAGGATATCTTTAATGGCGCAGACCAGCCAGCCTACTTCGCCGCACTTCAGCTCGGTACGATCAACCTGTTTCGGCGTGAAGATCCCCAGGCGGTCAGCGTTGTAGGTCTGCCCGGTGCTCATCACTTTAATTTTGTCGCCTTTACGCATGGTGCCGTTTTTAATACGCACCAGCGATACCACGCCCAGGTAGTTATCGAACCAGGAGTCAATAATCAGCGCCTGCAGCGGGCCGTCCGGATCGCCTTGCGGCGGCGGGATATCGCGCACCAGGCGTTCCAGAACATCCGTCACGCCGACACCCGTTTTGGCGGAGCAGCGTACCGCGTCCGTCGCATCGATACCGACAATGTCTTCGATTTCTTCCGCCACACGCTCCGGATCGGCGGCCGGCAGGTCAATCTTGTTAAGCACCGGCACCACTTCAAGATCCATTTCCATCGCGGTGTAGCAGTTCGCCAACGTTTGCGCTTCTACGCCCTGGCCGGCATCCACCACCAGCAGCGCGCCCTCGCAGGCGGCTAACGAACGGGAAACTTCATAGGAAAAGTCAACGTGTCCCGGCGTGTCGATAAAGTTCAGTTGATAAGTTTCACCATCAGACGCTTTAAAATCCAGCGTCACACTCTGGGCTTTAATAGTAATACCGCGCTCACGCTCAAGATCCATCGAATCAAGTACCTGAGCTTCCATTTCACGGTCAGACAGGCCACCGCAGATTTGGATAATACGGTCAGACAGCGTCGATTTACCGTGGTCAATGTGAGCAATGATCGAAAAGTTACGTATGTTCTTCATAGAGATAAATTATTATGCCTTACGCCTGGTTGACCAGACTTTAGAGGTCGCTGTTCTGAGCTTAACGTCTGTTTTAACTGAAACGCCGCATTCTACACTACAACGCTAAGGCGAGGAAATGTTCATAGTGTAAGGAGAACGGGAACTGGAAAACGCCTCGCTTTTTTCCTGTAAAACACCGCAACGCAGGAAAAGCGCATGCTTACCGGGACAACAACCCAACGCGGCAGGTGTACCGTTGGGCAAAACGTTTACTGGCGCGTTTCGATTGAGGTAGTTTCGACGCGAACAAGGTCCGGCGGGAGGGCAACGTTTAAAATCACCGGCTGCCAGGCGTCGCGCTCCGCCAGTTTTCGGGAATAGCCGCGGGCAACCAGAAAACCGCCCACGCCGCCCAACACGGCCCCGCTTAATGCGGCAAGGTCAGATCCAAACAGCATCTGAAAAAGCGCCGCACAAAGAAATAGCCCCGCTAAAGGCGACATATAGACCAGCAATGCCGAACCTAAAAGGCTTTTTTCGGCGATGCCCAACTCGACTTTCTGCCCCGGCGCCAGCGGCTCCGCGCTTGGCACAACAATGGTATGCGTGGTTTGCGGCCCTAATTTATTCAGCACGCGACTGCCGCATCCCGCACGGGAGGCGCAACTGCTGCATGACGCTTTAACGTCGCAGTTCACCACCGCCTGACCATTCTGCCAGGAGACAACGGTTGCCCACTCTTTAATCATTGTACTGCCCTGAATTTGATACTGTCGGCAATGCGCTTCGCCGTTTGCGGCGGAAGCTCGCCGACAATGGTGATTTCCGCGTTGTCGCGAACGCTGCTATAAACCGTTCGGCGCCCGGTACGCAGCATCTGATCGCTGCTGTTTTGCGTCGCCCGGTTCACATTGACGGAAAAGCTAAACAGACCGTCAGAATAAAGCCGCGATTCGATAGGCAGGTTATCCATCGTCGGCAACGGACGACGGCTGCTGGAAACTTCGCTAAAGCCTTGCGGCACCCAGGATGGACTCCAGTTAAATTTCGTTTTTTCGCCACCGGGAACAGAAAGCAGCGGCGGCAGATTCGCCTTCGCCAGCGCCTGCATGTTGCTGCCGATATCCTGACTCACCGTGAACGCAATAACGCGGAACTGCTCCAGCGTCTCGCCATCGCGATCCAGCAGATCAACGCGCATCGGCAGTTTGGTGTCCATGTCCATCCAGACGATATAGCTGTAACGCGTACCATCGCGCGCCACAACGCGGATAACTTCGCACAATCTGTCTGCGATACGGGTGCGTCCGACAGAAATAAAGTCGTAGTAAGGCGCCAGGCGCTTGAAGTCGGTGTAAATCAGGGAAGGCAGAGAATCGACAATATAATCACCGTTCAGGGTGAACGGCTCAAGGCCCGGTTCAAAATAACTGATTTCATTACCACGCTGTACGACCTCCCGGCGGGGACCGTCCAACTGTAGCAATTGCGCAAGCGGGCGACTATCCAGGCGTGCGTGTCGATAACGTAGAGATTCAACGCCTTGTTTCGTGATGCTGACGAATGACAGCTCGTAATTCAGTGACTGACTGGCGATGTTCATCTGCTGCAATAACGCCCCGGACGCAGGGTCGGCCGAGGCGTTTACTGAGAAGAACAGGCTAGCCGCCACAAGGGACATGGCAAACCAAAGTTGCTTCATTACTGCGATTGCGTTCCTAAAGTTTGGATTCCTGGCACCTGTACCGCGGCTTGCTGGGTTTGCGCCTGCTCAAACTGAAGCTGTTCGGAGTGCAGTCGGCGCTGCAGTTCATAGTCCTGCAACATGGCATTAATGCGACGACGCTGCTCCTGTACCTGCTGTTGCTGACTGCCGACAGGCGCTGCTTCAGAAGGCACTCCCAGACTTACCGGGCTGGCTTTCCCCATCATAGGCAGGGTATTGAAAACCGGCGTTTCAGGTTGTTGGGATGTTTCAGATTGCCCATTATAGTGCTGGACACCGACGATAACTGCAAGTGAAACGCACGCCGCCACGCCCATTTGGGTAAGCTGCGCCGCCCACGGACGCACTTTTTTCCAGAACGGCATTTTCTGCCATTGCTGCGGAGCGGGTTGGGCCTCAGGGATTAATGGCGACACCTGACGTACTGGCTCGTTTTCAATAGCGGCCATCACGCGAGCGGATATATCGAAATGGAGAACGTCAGGCGTATCCCCCCGCATTGAATCGCGGATCAGGTGATAACTCTCCCAGGTTTTCTGCATTTCCGGGTCGTGCGTAAGCGCTTTGAGCAGCTCACTATCCAACGTTTCGCCATCCATCAAAGCGGAAAGTTTTTCTTTCTGCATGCCTAATACCTTTTCCAGTATCCCGCTATCGTCAACGCCTGATAAGCGGTTGAACTTTATTATCAATAGCTTCCCGCGCCCGGAAGATACGTGAACGCACCGTCCCCACCGGACAATCCATGATAGCCGCTATCTCTTCATAGCTCAGGCCATCCAGCTCCCGTAAGGTGATTGCCATACGTAAATCTTCCGGGAGGGACTCAATAGTTCGGAAAACTATCTGTCTCAGTTCTTCTGACAACATTAAGTTCTCAGGGTTCGAAATTTCTTTCAGCGCGCCGCCGCTTTCAAAGTTTTCTGCTTCAATCGCGTCTACATCACTGGAAGGCGGACGACGCCCCTGCGCAACCAGGTAGTTCTTCGCGGTATTGACCGCAATGCGATACAACCAGGTATAAAAAGCGCTATCCCCCCGGAAAGAATCCAGCGCGCGATAGGCCTTAATAAATGATTCCTGTACGACATCGGGAACGTCGCCCGATGGCACATAGCGGGAAACCAGACTCGCCACTTTATGCTGGTAGCGCACTACCAGTAAGTTAAAGGCTTTCTGATCTCCCTTCTGGACCCGTTCAACCAGGACCTGGTCCGTTAACTGCTCGCTCATCCGAGGTAATGTCTCCCCAAACCAAATTTCCACGCGCTTTCGAAACGCCACTCCATAAGCCGCACTATGAGCAAGCAACAGGTTAGAGTGTCTATGTTTCGTAAAGTTCCGTTACGCATTTGTTTTTGTTTGTCATGTTGTAGACAGGTCTTATCTTCCATTATAAGTCTACAGATGCTGAACAACGCACTATCTGTACAGAAATGCCCATTTCGTCGTTTGCAGAGTAACCTAACAGCATCTTTATTTCACTACAAAATCCGACGCTAACACCCTGCCCTATAAAATATTTTTTGCCGTTTATCTCTCGCCGTATTTTTATTTTATGTTTAATAAGCACAACACCAGCGAAATCATCACGTGCTTTTTAGCGCCATATAGTGCTAATCTGCCGCAACCGTGTTTAGTAAATTAAACAAAAACCATGATGACAACTCCTGAACTGTCCTGTGATGTGTTAATTATCGGCAGCGGCGCGGCCGGACTCTCGCTGGCGCTGCGTCTGGCTGAAAAACATAAGGTTATCGTCCTGAGTAAAGGGCCGGTGAGCGAGGGCTCCACGTTTTATGCGCAGGGCGGTATTGCCGCCGTGTTTGATGAAACCGACAGTATTGCGTCGCATGTCGAAGATACGCTGATTGCCGGCGCCGGAATTTGCGATCGCCACGCGGTGGAGTTTGTCGCCAGCAACGCTCGTACCTGCGTGCAGTGGCTTATCGATCAGGGCGTGCTGTTTGATACGCATGTCCAGCCAAACGGCAAGGAGAGCTATCATCTCACGCGTGAAGGCGGCCATAGCCATCGCCGTATCCTTCATGCCGCTGACGCTACCGGAAAGGAAGTCGAAACCACGTTGGTCAGTCGGGCGCAAAATCATCCTAATATTCAGGTGCTGGAACGCAGCAACGCCGTTGATTTAATTATCTCCGATAAAATGGGTCTGCCAGGGCCTCGCCGGGTCGTCGGCGCCTGGATCTGGAATCGCAATAAAGAGTGGGTTGAAACCTGTCATGCGAAGTCGGTGGTGCTGGCGACCGGCGGCGCCTCAAAGGTTTATCAATACACCACTAACCCGGATATTTCCTCCGGCGACGGTATCGCGATGGCCTGGCGCGCAGGCTGTCGGGTCGCTAATCTGGAATTTAACCAGTTTCATCCCACCGCCCTTTATCACCCGCAGGCGCGTAATTTTCTCCTTACCGAAGCGCTGCGCGGCGAAGGCGCATACCTTAAACGTCCGGACGGTTCACGGTTTATGCCGGACGTTGACGAACGCGGCGAACTGGCGCCGCGCGATATTGTCGCCCGCGCTATTGACCATGAGATGAAACGACTCGGCGCAGACTGTATGTTTCTCGATATCAGCCACAAGCCTGACGATTTTGTCCGCCAGCACTTCCCGATGATCTATGCGAAACTGCTCGATTTGGGGATGGATTTAACCAAAGAACCGATTCCCGTTGTTCCTGCCGCGCACTATACCTGCGGCGGCGTGGTTGTCGATGATTATGGTCGTACCGATGTAGACGGCTTATATGCCATTGGCGAAGTCAGTTACACCGGCCTGCACGGCGCTAACCGTATGGCGTCCAACTCGTTGCTGGAATGCTTAGTGTACGGCTGGTCCGCAGCAATGGATATCGACAGGCGAATGCCTTCTGTCCACAGCGTTGACGTCCTTCCCGCCTGGGATGAAAGCCGCGTGGAGAACGCCGATGAGCGGGTGGTGATTCAGCATAACTGGCATGAACTGCGCCTGCTGATGTGGGACTATGTGGGCATTGTGCGCACGACGAAACGGCTGGAGCGCGCCCTACGGCGTATTACTATGTTGCAACAAGAGATTGACGAATATTACGCCAACTTTCGCGTCTCGAATAATTTACTGGAGCTGCGCAATCTGGTGCAAGTGGCCGAACTGATTGTGCGTTGCGCGATGATGCGTAAAGAGAGCCGGGGGCTGCACTTTACGCTGGATTATCCGCAACAACTGGCTGAATCAGGCCCATCGATCCTTTCGCCGTTAACGCCTCACATAAACAGATAAAATGCCTGGGTCAGCGCCGTATAACTTTCAGAATAATGCTGGTCTGACCCGCGAATTACTAATCTGTCGCTAAAGCACTCTCCGGCTTGCGGGGAGAATGCGAGCAAAACCCGGTGCGGCAAGCGCGCTTCGTTTTCCGCAACGTCAGTACGTAATCGCAAATGCCATCCCATGTTGAGCGCTTGCTGTGTAAAAGCGTTACCTATTTGTTCCGGCAAGACTACGCAAAAAAAGCCGTCTTCGGTAATACAATCCGCCGCAATAGCCAATAACGTCTGGTGATCCAGCGTAGCGGTGTAACGCGCCTGCTCCCGCTGCGGCGTGGCGCATTCCACACCGGGTTCGTAATAAGGCGGGTTGCTGATAATAAGATCAAAGCGTACCGTCTGGCGAGGCGCCCAACGCTGAATATCGTCAGTATGCACCGTTATTCGATGCGGCCAGGGAGAGTGAGCAACGTTTTCCTGCGCTTGCATGGCAGCCCCGGCATCCAGTTCCACGGCGTCAATAGGCACATTGTCATCCGTCCGCTGCGCCAGCATTAACGCCAGTAGACCGCTTCCAGTACCGATATCCAGAATTCGCTTTACATCCGCGACCGGCGCCCACGCCCCGAGTAAAATACCGTCAGTTCCCACTTTCATCGCACACCGATCGTGTGCGACAAAAAACTGTTTAAACGTAAATCCGTTACGACGAAGAACGGAGCCAGACTGAGACATGTAAAAACAACCTTGCAAAAAACGGCGACAGCGCCGGGTGAAAACAATACCTGAGAAGGGATATCCATACAAACAGATGAAGATTGCGGCCGTAACGTCTATAATCAGCGCCCCACACAGAGGTAGAACATGACTGTAACGACTTTTTCCGAACTTGAACTCGACGAAAGCCTGCTGGATGCCCTCCAGGATAAAGGTTTCACTCGCCCGACCGCCATTCAGGCTGCCGCCATTCCGCCTGCGCTCGATGGCCGTGATGTACTCGGTTCTGCGCCGACAGGCACCGGTAAAACGGCGGCATATCTGCTGCCGGCGTTGCAGCACCTGCTCGACTTTCCGCGTAAAAAATCGGGGCCGCCGCGTATTCTAATCCTGACGCCAACCCGCGAACTGGCAATGCAGGTTGCCGATCACGCTCGTGAACTGGCTAAGCATACTCATCTGGATATCGCCACGATTACCGGCGGCGTGGCCTATATGAACCATGCTGAAGTGTTTAGCGAAAACCAGGATATCGTGGTCGCCACGACGGGCCGTCTGCTGCAATATATAAAAGAAGAGAATTTTGACTGCCGGGCGGTTGAAACACTGATCCTTGACGAAGCTGACCGGATGCTCGACATGGGCTTCGCTCAGGACATTGAACATATCGCTGGTGAGACCCGCTGGCGTAAACAGACGATGCTGTTCTCCGCCACGCTGGAAGGCGATGCGATTAAAGATTTTGCCGAGCGCCTGCTGGAAGACCCGGTTGAGGTTTCCGCCAATCCGTCAACCCGCGAGCGTAAGAAAATTCACCAGTGGTACTACCGTGCCGACAATTTCGAACATAAAGTTGCGCTGTTGAAGCACCTGCTAAAACAAGACGATGCAACCCGTTCTATCGTGTTTGTACGTAAACGTGAACGCGTCCATGAACTGGCTGAAACGCTGCGTCTGGCAGGGATCAACAATTGCTATCTTGAAGGCGAGATGGCGCAGATCAAACGTAACGAAGGTATTAAGCGTCTCACCGACGGTCGCGTTAACGTGCTGGTCGCGACCGACGTCGCGGCACGCGGGATTGATATTCCTGACGTCAGCCACGTCATTAACTTCGACATGCCGCGCAGTGGCGATACCTATCTGCATCGCATTGGTCGTACAGGCCGTGCGGGTCGCAAAGGCACTGCAATCTCGCTGGTAGAAGCCCACGACCATCTGTTGCTGCTGAAAATTGGTCGCTACATCGAAGAGCCGCTAAAAGCGCGCGTCATTGATGAGCTTCGCCCGACCACGCGTGCGCCCAGCGAAAAGCTGACCGGCAAACCGTCGAAAAAAGTGCTGGCGAAACGCGCCGAGAAGAAAAAAGAGAAAGAAAAAGAGAAGCCGCGTGTGAAGAAACGTCACCGCGATACAAAAAATATCGGTAAGCGCCGCAAGCCAAGCGGTACGAAAATGCAGGAGCAATCCAGCGAAGAGTGATGATACTGCCGGGTTCGTTAACCCGGCATTTTTTTATCTTCCACGGTAAAACACGCCTCCATACACTGCATAAATATCTGCATTGCCGGGCTGACCGCTTTCCCGGCATGATGGGCGCACAGCGCCATGATCGATAGCGACGGCGCGCCAAACGGCAGCTCTTTCAACTGACCGGTACTAAGTTCTCGTTCAACGGTAAAACGTGGTAAAAAGCTGATGCCCAGGTTAGCAGCCACACACTGTTTAATGCTTTCAATACTCCACAGTTCAATGGTGTTTTCCAGCGTAATCCGCCTCTGCCGTAGCGTACTTTCAAACAGCTGGCGGAAGACACATTGCGGTTCATTGATGATGAAGCTACAGGGAATATGCTGATCTGGCTGCGTAAAATCAGCATCCTGTAGCAGTGGAGAGGCCACCAGCGCCAGCGACTGCTCCCCCAGTTGCTGCATCGTGAGCGCATCATCATTACCTACGCGATAAAAAACGCCCAGATCGACCTCGTCATTCAGCAACGCATCACGTATTACATAGCAATTCAGCGACTGTAGCGACAATCTGACATTCGGCGCTCGCAGCTTAAATCGTTGTAAAACCTGCGGCATTTTGTACGCCAGTAAGGTTTCACCTGTCGCCACGCGCAGCTCCCCGCCGGGTTCCGCATCCTGTCTTGCGGCTTCACGAATCGACTCCATCACACGCGTCAGTTCATGGATATGCGGCATCAGCTTTTTCCCCTCATTGGTCAGACACATTCGGCGCCCTATTTTCTCGAACAGTTGCAGGGAAAACTCACGTTCAAGCTGTTGAATATGAAAAGTTACCGTCGACTGAGTACAGCACAGCTTTTGCGAAGCCCGCAGAAACGAGCCCTCTTCCACTACCGTTTTCAGCGTAATAAACCGACGCAGATCCATAACCACCAACCTATCGAAAATCTCGAATTCAGAATTAAAAAACATTCATTTTTTTAAATATTTCATATCGGGTACTGTCTGCTAAAACAGAGGAGATGACAAGTGACACCGATGCTTTTAAGCGCTTTCTGGACTTATACATTAATCACCGCCCTTACCCCCGGCCCAAACAATATTCTCGCGCTTAGCGCAGCAACTGCACATGGTTTTCGGCAGAGTATTCGTGTACTGGCAGGTATGAATCTGGGATTTTTGGTCGTCATGCTGCTGTGCGCCGGGATCGCGTTTTCCCTTGCGGTTATCGATCCGGCAATCATTCATTTACTCAGTTGGGTGGGGGCTGCGTATATCCTGTGGCTGGCGTGGAAAATTGCCACCAGTCCAGCGGCGGATGAGAACGCCAGACCAAAACCGGTTGGCTTTTGGGTAAGCTTTGGCCTGCAGTTTGTGAACGTCAAAATTATTCTGTACGGCATTACCGCTCTGTCTACATTTGTTTTACCGCAAACGCAGGCGCTGAATTGGGTCATCGGCGTCAGTATATTGCTGGCATTGATCGGCACGTTCGGTAATGTGTGCTGGGCGCTGGCGGGACATCTGTTTCAGCGGGCGTTTCGCCATTATGGTCGCCAGTTAAATATCATTCTGGCGTTACTGCTGGTGTACTGCGCGGTGCGGATTTTTTACTGACCCAAATAAAACAAAAGCGGAAAAGGCCCGGCCTCTTCCGCTTGTTATTACCGGATAAGCCTTACAGGCTTTCGGTAAAGGTACGAGCGATAACGTCGCGCTGCTGTTCCGGCGTCAGGGAGTTAAAACGCACCGCATAACCAGAAACACGAATAGTCAGCTGCGGGTATTTTTCCGGATGCTTAACCGCGTCTTCCAGAGTTTCACGACGCAGAACGTTAACGTTCAGATGCTGACCGCCTTCAACGCGTACTTCCGGTTTAACTTCCATCGGAATTTCACGGTATTCAATCTCGCCCAGTTTGCTGACAGCCACAACTTCATCTTCAGCAAAGCCGGATTTTGCAACGATGCAGCGCGCTTCGCCTTTTTCGCTGTCCAGCAGCCAGAAGGAATTCAGCAGGTCGTCGTTAGCGGCTTTAGTAATCTGGATACCTGTAATCATGTGATGCCTCCCCAGGCAAAATTATTTGATTTCGGTCGGCCTAATCCCGGCCAATTGGTAAAACCATTGTTGCTTGAGTGTATATATACCCTTCGATCACCCTTCATTCTTTGATTTAAATCAATAAAAACCACACCATAAAAAGGGTGATGAAGGGAATTTATTGTTTTACATCAACTTACACCATTCAGACCTATAAACTTTTTACATAAATTTTCAACTATCTTTTGTAGGTAACCGTTTTTGTAGCACGCAGGATTTTGCACTGCAGAAAGAAGCAGTTAAGCTAAGGGAACTGGAAATTCGCAGGAGAGCGAGATGGCGACTGAGTTAACCTGGCACGATGTGCTGGCTGATGAGAAACAGCAACCTTACTTTATCAATACGCTTCACACTGTTGCTGGCGAGCGTCAGTCGGGTATCACGGTCTACCCGCCGCAAAAAGATGTGTTTAACGCCTTTCGCTTCACGGAACTGGGCGACGTTAAGGTGGTGATCCTGGGACAAGATCCTTACCACGGCCCCGGCCAGGCACATGGTCTGGCGTTTTCCGTGCGTCCTGGGATCGCTCCCCCGCCGTCATTAGTGAATATGTACAAAGAGCTGGAAGCCTCCATTCCCGGCTTTGTTCGCCCCGCGCACGGTTATCTGGAAAGCTGGGCGCGCCAGGGCGTACTGTTACTGAATACGGTGCTCACGGTACGGGCAGGCCAGGCGCATTCTCATGCCAGCCTGGGGTGGGAAACTTTTACGGATAAAGTGATAAGCCTGATTAACCAACACCGCGAAGGGGTCGTCTTCTTGCTGTGGGGCTCGCACGCCCAGAAGAAAGGCGCGATTATTGATCCACAGCGCCACCATATTCTGAAAGCTCCGCATCCCTCGCCACTCTCTGCGCACCGCGGATTTTTTGGCTGTAACCATTTTGCGCTAACGAACCAATGGCTGGAACAACACGGCGAGAAAACTATCGACTGGACGCCAGTATTACCGGCTGAGAGTGAATAACGTTGGCGACTCGCCGTTTTATCGCCCGGATAACGGCGCGAAAGCGCCTTGTCTGACCGGGCGGTAGGAAGTACATCATTGGCCCGGCGCGCGTTGCGTCACCGGGCTGCAGCCCTTACGCTTTATTCTGTCGCCACCACTCGGCGAGGAGTACGCCTGTCGCAACCGACACATTCAGGCTTTCCACGTTCCCGGTGCCGTTAATTTTCACGCACAGATCGCCGGGTTCGCGCGCCGCTTCCGGCAGGAAGTCATATTCACGGCCTAAGACCAGCACCATCTTTTCCGGCAGGGTCGTACTAAAGAGCGCCTGACCGCGATCGCTGGACGTCGTCACCACGGTGTACCCCGCCTGACGAAAATCATCCAGTACGTCAACAATGCTTTCACCAGTGATCGGCTGGACATGCTCCGCCCCGCCTTCCGCGGTACGAATCGCCGCGCCGGACTCCAGCAACGCCGCATCCTGTACCACCACGCCTTTCACGCCGAAGTGCGCGCAGCTACGCATCATGCCGCCCAGATTATGCGGGTTAGCGACATCTTCCAACGCCAGCACGCAGTCTTGATCCGCCGCCTGCTTTACCCATTGCTTAACGGTCGTACCGTTACGCTTTTTAATCAGGAAACACACGCCGCCGTGGTGCTCAGTCCCGGAAGCTTTTGCCAGTTCGGCTTCATCCACCACATGGTAGGCTTTACGATTCGCCGCCATCCAGCGCAGCGCCTCTTTAAAACGCGGCGTTACGCTTTGGATAAACCATGCGCGCACGATGGCGTCAGGACGGCTCTGGAATAGCGCCTGGCAGGCATTTTCGCCGTAGACGCGCGTCTCTTCCGCACGCTGGCGACGCAAAACTTCAGGGTCGATAAAACTTTTACCGCTAATACCACCATGATCGACTTTCTCAGGCGTTTCATCGCCTGGCGCACGGGACACGGTGCGCCACGGCGAAGTTTCATGTTTACGGTCACGGCTCTGATTATTTCGCTCATCACGGGCGGGGCGACGTCCACCGTCAGTGCGAGACTTTGCTGGGCGGCCTCCCCCTTTCCCGGTACGCGGGTTATGGGTGCGTTTATCAGAGTCATCATCACTACGGACATACATCACTTTGACTTTGCCGCTTTTGTTTTTTAATTCATCGTTCATGCTTTTCTCCACCAGCGCTGCGCGAAGCGCGAAGATTACCCGATGTGCATCCGGTTAGCCATGATTTCGTTTAAAAGCTTGCGACTATTGTACTCATTGAATAAAACACATTGTTGTTTAGCACAGACTCCTCGATAATATGTAACATTATAGAAACATCCCGCGCGTAGCGGGACGTCTTCCGACGTATTCAGAGGTTAGCTATGAACACCGTTTGTACCCACTGTCAGGCCATTAACCGCATCCCCGACGATCGGCTTCAGGACGCGGCAAAATGTGGACGCTGCGGTCATGAGTTGTTTGACGGAGAAGTCATTAATGCGACCGGCGAAACGCTGGACAAACTGTTGAAGGACGATCTTCCAGTGGTGATCGACTTTTGGGCACCCTGGTGCGGCCCTTGCCGTAACTTTGCGCCAATCTTCGAGGATGTCGCAGAAGAGCGCAGCGGTAAAGTCCGTTTCGTCAAAGTGAATACCGAGGCGGAACGGGAACTCAGCGCCCGTTTCGGTATTCGCAGCATCCCGACGATTATGATTTTTAAACATGGACAGGTGGTCGATATGCTTAATGGCGCAGTGCCTAAAGCGCCTTTCGACAGCTGGCTGAACGAAGCGCTGTAAACGCCACGGGGCGCATCTTGTGCCCTGTTTTCACCTCTGCCACAATAGCGTTTTTCTCCGCAAACGCTTTCTATGACCAATAACGCTGTCCTTCAGTTACGCGCCGAACGGCTTGCGCGCGCTACTCGCCCTTTTCTTGCCAGAGGCAATCGGGTTCGCCGCTGTCAACGCTGCCTGCTGCCGCTAAAATCTTGCCTGTGTGATACGTTAACGCCTTCTCAGGCGAAAAGCCGTTTTTGTCTGGTCATGTTTGACACTGAACCGATGAAACCCAGCAATACCGGCCGGCTGATAGCCGATATTTTGCCGGATACCGCGGCGTTTCAGTGGTCGCGTACCGAGCCGCCGCAGGCGTTGCTGGAGCTGATACGGCATCCGGATTATCAGCCGATAGTGGTCTTTCCTGCGTCCTACGCCGGCGAAGCGCGCGAGGTCATTTCCACCCCGCCCACCGGGAAACCGCCGCTGTTTATTATGCTGGACGGCACCTGGCCCGAAGCACGTAAAATGTTTCGTAAAAGCCCTTATCTGGATCATCTGCCAGTCATTTCCGTCGATTTATCGCGTCTTTCAGCTTATCGTCTGCGTGAAATCCATGCCGAAGGGCAATATTGTACCGCCGAAGTCGCGATAGCGTTGTTAGATCTGGCGGGAGATACCGAGGCGGCAACCAGTTTAGGTGAACATTTCACCCGTTTCAAAACGCGCTATCTGGCAGGAAAAACGCAACATCCGGGAAACGTCACAGCATAAAATAGCGAAAGCGTTTAAAATTATCCGGTCACTTCTGTGTAAGGGAAACCGGTATGAGCCAGCAAGGACTGGAAGCGCTACTGCGACCAAAATCGATCGCGGTGATTGGCGCATCAATGAAGCCCCACCGCGCGGGTTACCTGATGATGCGTAACTTGTTGGCGGGCGGATTCAATGGCCCCGTCCTTCCCGTGACGCCCGCCTGGAAAGCCGTTTTAGGCGTCATGGCCTGGCCGGATATCGCCAGTCTTCCTTTCACCCCCGATCTGGCTATTTTATGCACTAACGCCAGCCGTAACCTGGCGTTACTGGACGCGCTTGGCGCGAAAGGTTGTAAAACGTGCATTATCCTTTCTGCTCCCACGTCGCAACATGAAGAACTTCTTGCCTGTGCCCGGCATTATAAAATGCGTCTGCTGGGTCCAAACAGTCTTGGGCTCCTCGCGCCGTGGCAAGGGCTGAATGCCAGCTTTTCTCCCGTCCCGATTAAACAGGGCAAGCTCGCTTTTATTTCCCAGTCTGCCGCCGTTTCTAATACTATTCTTGACTGGGCGCAACAGCGTGAAATGGGCTTTTCCTACTTTATCGCGCTGGGCGATAGCCTGGATATTGATGTCGATGAACTACTGGACTATCTGGCGCGCGACAGCAAGACCAGCGCGATTTTGCTCTACCTGGAACAGTTAAGCGACGCCCGCCGTTTTGTTTCCGCCGCCCGTAGCGCTTCACGTAACAAACCGATTCTGGTGATTAAAAGCGGCCGAAGCCCGGCAGCCCAGCGTTTACTTAATACCAGCGCGGGAATGGACCCTGCGTGGGATGCGGCCATCCAGCGCGCAGGCCTGCTGCGAGTCCAGGATACGCACGAGCTTTTTTCCGCCGTCGAAACACTGAGCCATATGCGTCCGCTACGCGGCGACAGACTGATGATCATCAGCAATGGCGCCGCGCCTGCCGCGCTGGCGTTAGATGAGTTGTGGTCGCGTAACGGCAAGCTGGCGACGTTGAGCGAAGAGACCTGCCTGCAACTACGGCAGGCGCTTCCCGCGCACATTGATATTGCCAATCCGCTGGATCTGTGTGATGACGCCAGCAGCGAACATTACGTCAAAACGCTGGATATCCTGCTCGCCAGTCAGGATTTTGACGCGCTTATGGTTATCCACTCTCCCAGCGCTGCCGCGCCGGGTACGGAAAGCGCCCATGCCCTGATCGAGACGATTAAGCGCCACCCCAGAGGCAAGTTTGTTACGCTGCTGACAAACTGGTGCGGCGAGTTCTCGTCTCAGGAGGCAAGACGGCTATTCAGCGAAGCCGGATTACCAACCTACCGCACGCCGGAAGGCACGATTACCGCGTTTATGCATATGGTGGAATACCGGCGTAACCAGAAGCAACTGCGGGAAACACCAGCGTTGCCGAGTAACCTGACGTCCAATACCGCTGAGGCGCATAATCTGTTACAGCGGGCGATTGCGGAAGGCGCCACCTCACTGGACACCCATGAAGTACAGCCGATTTTACACGCCTATGGGCTGCATACGCTCCCAACCTGGATTGCCAGCGACAGCGCTGAAGCGGTGCATATCGCCGAACAGATAGGCTATCCGGTAGCTCTCAAGCTGCGCTCGCCTGACATTCCGCATAAATCTGAAGTTCAGGGGGTCATGCTTTACCTGCGGACCGCAAGCGAGGTACAACAGGCCGCAAACGCCATTTTCGATCGTGTAAAGATGGCCTGGCCGCAGGCGCGGATTCACGGTTTGCTGGTACAAAGTATGGCTAACCGCGCCGGCGCGCAGGAGCTGCGTGTGGTGGTCGAGCACGATCCGGTGTTTGGTCCTTTGATTATGTTGGGTGAAGGCGGTGTAGAGTGGCGTCCGGAAGAGCAGGCGGTCGTCGCGCTGCCGCCGCTCAACATGAATCTGGCGCGCTATCTGGTGATTCAGGGCATTAAACAGCGGAAAATTCGCGCCCGTAGCGCGCTGCGTCCGCTGGATATTGTCGGTTTAAGCCAGCTGCTGGTCCAGGTTTCAAACCTGATTGTCGACTGCCCGGAAATTCAGCGTCTGGATATCCATCCGCTGCTGGCTTCCGCCAGTGAGTTTACCGCGCTGGATGTGACGCTGGATATTGCCCCGTTTGATGGCGATAACGAAAGTCGACTTGCGGTACGCCCCTATCCCCACCAGCTCGAAGAGTGGGTGGAGATGAAAAACGGCGATCGCTGCCTGTTCCGTCCGATCCTGCCGGAAGATGAGCCCCAACTGCGACAATTCATCGCCCAGGTCACCAAAGAGGATCTTTACTACCGTTATTTCAGCGAGATCAACGAATTCACCCATGAAGATTTAGCCAACATGACGCAGATCGACTACGATCGAGAAATGGCCTTTGTGGCCGTGAGGCGGATGGACAACGCTGAAGAGATCCTCGGCGTAACGCGCGCGATCTCCGATCCTGACAACGTAGATGCCGAATTTGCCGTATTGGTGCGTTCAGATCTCAAAGGGTTGGGTTTAGGACGCCGTTTAATGGAGAAATTGATTGCCTATACTCGCGATCACGGATTGAAGCGGCTGAACGGTATTACGATGCCGAACAATCGCGGCATGGTCGCGTTGGCCAGAAAACTGGGATTTCAGGTCGATATCCAGCTCGAAGAGGGCATCGTGGGATTGACGCTGAATCTGGCCAAATGTGATGAATCGTGAGTAATGTACTGGAAATGTTGACCACTTTAACGGGTACTGATGTTATTATTGCTCGCTTATGTCGTCTGCATAGCACAGAGGACCCTTCAATGAACAGAGAAGAAATGCACTGTGATGTTGTCAAAATTTAAGCGTAATAAACATCAACAACACCTTGCCCAACTCCCTAAGATTTCTCAGTCAGTTGATGATGTAGATTTCTTTTATACTCCTGCTACTTTTCGGGAGACACTGCTGGAGAAAATCGCCAGCGCGACGCAGCGTATTTGTATCGTTGCCCTGTATCTGGAACAGGACGATGGGGGTAAAGGTATACTCGACGCGCTCTATGCGGCTAAACGGCAGCGTCCTGAACTGGACGTGAGGGTGCTGGTCGACTGGCATCGCGCGCAACGCGGGCGCATTGGCGCAGCAGCCTCGAATACCAATGCAGACTGGTATTGCCGACTGGCGCAGGAAAACGCCGGCATTGATGTCCCGGTTTACGGCGTACCGATTAATACGCGAGAAGCGCTTGGCGTACTGCATTTTAAAGGCTTTATCATTGATGATAGCGTCCTGTACAGCGGCGCCAGCCTGAACGATGTCTATCTCCATCAGCATGACAAATATCGCTACGATCGCTACCAGCTGATTCGCAATCGGCAAATGGCAGACATCATGTTTGACTGGGTGACGCAAAATCTGATGAATGGCCGTGGTGTGAATCGTCTGGATAATACGCAGCGTCCGAAAAGCCCGGAGATTAAAAACGATATCCGCTTATACCGTCAGGAGCTGCGGGATGCGTCATATCATTTTCAGGGTGACGCTAATGACGAGCAACTCTCCGTTACGCCGCTGGTCGGGCTTGGAAAATCCAGTCTGCTGAACAAAACCATTTTCCATCTCATGCCCTGTGCGGAGCATAAGCTCACCATTTGTACCCCTTATTTCAATCTACCAGCGGTGCTGGTGCGGAATATTATTCAGCTACTGCGCGACGGAAAGAAAGTCGAAATCATTGTTGGCGATAAAACCGCGAATGATTTTTACATTCCGGAAGATGAACCGTTCAAGATCATTGGCGCGCTGCCCTATCTCTATGAGATTAACCTGCGCCGCTTCCTGAGCCGTTTACAGTATTACGTCAATACCGATCAGCTTGTGGTGCGTCTGTGGAAAGATGACGACAATACCTATCATCTGAAAGGGATGTGGGTAGATGATAAATGGATGCTACTCACCGGCAACAACCTGAATCCCCGCGCCTGGCGTCTGGATCTGGAAAACGCCATTCTGATCCACGATCCTAAGCAGGAGCTTGCCCCTCAGCGGGAAAAAGAGCTGGAGCTTATCCGAACGCACACAACCATCGTAAAACATTATCGTGACCTGCAGAGCATTGCCGACTATCCGATAAAAGTGCGTAAATTGATTCGCCGTCTGCGCCGGATCCGCATCGACAGATTAATTAGCCGTATCCTGTAATCGAAGCCCCGTCCTGTACGGGGTTTTCTCTTAGGAGTGACTGGTGCGCGTGTTGATTCCTTTTACGGTGTTGTTTCTCTCCGGGTGCAGCCATCTGGCTAACGACCACTGGAGCGGTCAGGATAAAGCCCAGCATTTTATAGCATCAGCGATGCTATCGGCAGCCGGTAATGAGTATGCGCGTCACCAGGGAGTAAGCCCTGACCGCAGCGCAGCGATAGGGCTGATGTTTTCTTTGAGTCTCGGAGCCTCAAAAGAACTCTGGGACAGCCGCCCGGAAGGCAGCGGCTGGAGCTGGAAAGATTTTGTCTGGGATGTCGCTGGCGCGACAACCGGTTACGCTATCTGGCAAATGGCGCGATACTAAAGGCGCAAGCCCTTTCCTTTACGGTGCAACATCAGCGAAACCAGGAAAGCCAGAACGGCCATCGCGGTAACATACCAGAAGAATGAACTCTCCATACCGACAGATTTTAGCGACAGCGCGACATATTCCGCAGAGCCGCCAAATAACGCATTTGCTACCGCGTAAGATAAACCGACGCCCAGGGCGCGAACCTGCGCCGGAAACATCTCCGCTTTCAGGATCCCGCTAATCGAGGTATAGAAACTCACAATCAATAGCGCGCACATCACTAAAGCAAATGCGGCATAAGGCGACGTCACATTCTGCAACGCGGAGAGAATTGGAACGGTGAAAAGCGTCGCGAGCGCGCCAAAACATAGCATAGAAGTGCGCCTGCCAATCTTATCGGATAACGCGCCGAATAACGGCTGTACCAACATGAAAACACACAGCGCGACCGTCATAATGCCGCTGGCGACATTGGCATGCATACCTGCTGTATTTACCAGATATTTCTGCATATAGGTGGTGAAAGTATAAAAGCACAGCGAGCCTGCCGCGGTGAAACCAAGCACCATCAAAAAGGCTTTGCGATTACGCCACAAACCTTTCAACGAACCGGCTTCTTTTAATGCGCGAGTCTCATGCTTCGAGGTTTCATCCAGTTGGCGACGTAGCCATAACGCCACAACCGCCAGCACGGCGCCCAGCGCAAAGGGAATACGCCATCCCCAGGCACGAAGTTCAGCATCTTCCAGAACCTGCTGCAAAATCACAACGACCAGCAAGGCCAGTAGTTGGCCACCGATAAGCGTAACGTACTGAAACGACGCGAAAAATCCCTTACGACCTTCAAGCGCAACTTCACTCATATATGTCGCGCTGGTCCCATACTCTCCCCCTACCGAGAGCCCCTGAAATAACCTTGCAATCAGTAGCAGCGCCGGCGCCCAGGTGCCGATGGTATCGTAACCGGGTAAACAGGCAATCACCAGCGACCCTATGCACATCATGCACACCGAAGCCAACATTGAGGCTTTGCGCCCGCGTCGATCGGCAATGCGTCCAAACAGCCAACCACCGATAGGTCGCATTAAAAAACCGGCGGCAAAGACGCCTGCCGTTTGCAAAAGCTGAGTGGTGGTATTACCAGAAGGAAAGAAGATATGTGCAAAATAGAGCGAGCAGAAAGAGTAGACGTAGAAATCAAACCATTCCACTAAGTTTCCGGAAGATGCCCCCACGATAGCCCATATGCGTCGCCGCATCTCCGGAGCCTCAGCGTTGTTTTTATCTATACGCTGAATAATTTCTGCCATACTGTTCTCCTTGTTGCCAGGCTTAATCGGCCTTTTATTTTGGAGATTCAGATTACGCGAGACCAAAAAGTAAATAAAGTGTTAATTATTTGTTTGCTAATTTTTATCCCCACCGTGCCTGATGCTGGCGTTTCCGTTTCAGATAGTCTTCGTCCTGACGAATTTTATCCCACCAACCTTTGAAAACCGTTGCCGCCGCGGCCTTAATAGGATCATTACCCCGTGTATTCAGGCTGCCGTCTTCTGCATACTTTTTACCGCCTTTATAGTTAGCGTATCGCCTGGCGCGGGTGTACCCCATCTGAATAAATTTACGCGCCATGTCCATACCAACGAAATCATCCTGCTGCCGGTAAGCTTCGAACAACTGGTAGATCTGCTCTGCGGATTTCATCGCCGATGCTTCATCTTTATAGCGCCAGAAAGGAAGAATTTCGCTTTTGTAGGGTTCAACCAGTAGCACCCCCTGCTCGCCTCGTCCAACCTGATACAATTCAGGCTGCTGGCGGAAGTCGATGCTGGAAAAGTCTTGCTGGTAGTTAAAAGGTTTGATAGCCAATGAAAATCCTCACTGCTTATATAAGCACGTGTAAAGGATAGTTCATCGTTAACGATTGGGTGGGTTGTGCTCTTATCAGTTCTACAAGAGCACCAGCTTCGTAGGCGGGATAATTCCTGTAGGCCGAATAAGGCGGAGCCGCCATCCGGCGGTGCATACCCCTGTCAGAACGCAAAAAAGCCCATCCTGAAGGATGGGCTTCTTCACTTGTCTGATGCCTGGCAGTTTATGGCGGTCTTGGGAAACCGTATCCATTGTTGAATTTAATTTATCCGTGAGTAGTGGCGCTGCCTGATAAGTGCATGCAGGCCGGATAAGGCGGAGCCGCCATCCGGCGGTGCAGGTTGCCTGATGGCGCTGCGCTTATCAGGCCTACGGTTTTACAGTTACCACACACGCAAAAAAGCCCGTCCTGACGGACGGGCTTCTTCACTTGTCTGATGCCTGGCAGTTTATGGCGGGCGTCCTGCCCGCCCCCCTCCGGGCCGTTGCTGCGCAACGTTCAAATCCACTCCCGGCGGATTTCTCCTCCTCAGGAGAGTGCTCACCGACAGACTACAGATAAAACAAAAGGCCCAGTCTTTCGACTGAGCCTTTTGCTTAATTTGATGCCTGGCAGTTCCCTACTCTCGCATGGGGAGACCCCACACTACCATCGGCGCTACGGCGTTTCACTTCTGAGTTCGGCATGGGGTCAGGTGGGACCACCGCGCTAGTGCCGCCAGGCAAATTCTGTTGCCGGAAACGAATCTTTTATCTTTCGTTCCCGAAAATCCGGAATCAGTGCTGAAAATCGTCTCTCAACCGCCAAAACATCTTCGGCGTTGTAAGGTTAAGCCTCACGGTTCATTAGTACCGGTTAGCTCAACGCATCGCTGCGCTTACACACCCGGCCTATCAACGTCGTCGTCTTCAACGTTCCTTCAGGAGACTCTAAGTCTCAGGGAGAACTCATCTCGGGGCAAGTTTCGTGCTTAGATGCTTTCAGCACTTATCTCTTCCGCATTTAGCTACCGGGCAGTGCCATTGGCATGACAACCCGAACACCAGTGATGCGTCCACTCCGGTCCTCTCGTACTAGGAGCAGCCCCCCTCAGTTCTCCAGCGCCCACGGCAGATAGGGACCGAACTGTCTCACGACGTTCTAAACCCAGCTCGCGTACCACTTTAAATGGCGAACAGCCATACCCTTGGGACCTACTTCAGCCCCAGGATGTGATGAGCCGACATCGAGGTGCCAAACACCGCCGTCGATATGAACTCTTGGGCGGTATCAGCCTGTTATCCCCGGAGTACCTTTTATCCGTTGAGCGATGGCCCTTCCATTCAGAACCACCGGATCACTATGACCTGCTTTCGCACCTGCTCGCGCCGTCACGCTCGCAGTCAAGCTGGCTTATGCCATTGCACTAACCTCCTGATGTCCGACCAGGATTAGCCAACCTTCGTGCTCCTCCGTTACTCTTTAGGAGGAGACCGCCCCAGTCAAACTACCCACCAGACACTGTCCGCAACCCGGATCACGGGTCCACGTTAGAACATCAAACATTAAAGGGTGGTATTTCAAGGCCGGCTCCATGCAGACTGGCGTCCACACTTCAAAGCCTCCCACCTATCCTACACAT
The DNA here is from genome assembly GCF_026247685.1 of Salmonella sp. 2018103. Taxonomy (NCBI): domain Bacteria; kingdom Pseudomonadati; phylum Pseudomonadota; class Gammaproteobacteria; order Enterobacterales; family Enterobacteriaceae; genus Salmonella; species Salmonella sp. 2018103. The sequence goes on along the minus strand of NZ_CP111029.1, from coordinate 1,201,039 downwards.
CAAGGCTCAATGTTCAGTGTCAAGCTATAGTAAAGGTTCACGGGGTCTTTCCGTCTTGCCGCGGGTACACTGCATCTTCACAGCGAGTTCAATTTCACTGAGTCTCGGGTGGAGACAGCCTGGCCATCATTACGCCATTCGTGCAGGTCGGAACTTACCCGACAAGGAATTTCGCTACCTTAGGACCGTTATAGTTACGGCCGCCGTTTACCGGGGCTTCGATCAGGAGCTTCGCTTGCGCTGACCCCATCAATTAACCTTCCGGCACCGGGCAGGCGTCACACCGTATACGTCCACTTTCGTGTTTGCACAGTGCTGTGTTTTTAATAAACAGTTGCAGCCAGCTGGTATCTTCGACTGACTTCAGCTCCATGAGTAAATCACTTCACCTACATGTCAGCGTGCCTTCTCCCGAAGTTACGGCACCATTTTGCCTAGTTCCTTCACCCGAGTTCTCTCAAGCGCCTTGGTATTCTCTACCTGACCACCTGTGTCGGTTTGGGGTACGATTTGATGTTACCTGATGCTTAGAGGCTTTTCCTGGAAGCAGGGCATTTGTTGCTTCAGCACCGTAGTGCCTCGTCATCACGCCTCAGCCTTGATTTTCCGGATTTGCCTGGAAAACCAGCCTACACGCTTAAACCGGGACAACCGTCGCCCGGCCAACATAGCCTTCTCCGTCCCCCCTTCGCAGTAACACCAAGTACGGGAATATTAACCCGTTTCCCATCGACTACGCCTTTCGGCCTCGCCTTAGGGGTCGACTCACCCTGCCCCGATTAACGTTGGACAGGAACCCTTGGTCTTCCGGCGAGCGGGCTTTTCACCCGCTTTATCGTTACTTATGTCAGCATTCGCACTTCTGATACCTCCAGCAACCCTCACAGGCCACCTTCGCAGGCTTACAGAACGCTCCCCTACCCAACGAACGTATCCTTAAACCGACTCGACTTTGTATACGCTTTGACGTCGCTTCGCTCCGTCAATCGTCATCCGCTGAATCGCTTTAAGTGATACGTTCGCTGCCGCAGCTTCGGTGCATGGTTTAGCCCCGTTACATCTTCCGCGCAGGCCGACTCGACCAGTGAGCTATTACGCTTTCTTTAAATGATGGCTGCTTCTAAGCCAACATCCTGGCTGTCTGGGCCTTCCCACATCGTTTCCCACTTAACCATGACTTTGGGACCTTAGCTGGCGGTCTGGGTTGTTTCCCTCTTCACGACGGACGTTAGCACCCGCCGTGTGTCTCCCGTGATAACATTCTCCGGTATTCGCAGTTTGCATCGGGTTGGTAAGCCGGGATGGCCCCCTAGCCGAAACAGTGCTCTACCCCCGGAGATGAATTCACGAGGCGCTACCTAAATAGCTTTCGGGGAGAACCAGCTATCTCCCGGTTTGATTGGCCTTTCACCCCCAGCCACAGGTCATCCGCTAATTTTTCAACATTAGTCGGTTCGGTCCTCCAGTTAGTGTTACCCAACCTTCAACCTGCCCATGGCTAGATCACCGGGTTTCGGGTCTATACCCTGCAACTTAACGCCCAATTAAGACTCGGTTTCCCTCCGGCTCCCCTATTCGGTTAACCTTGCTACAGAATATAAGTCGCTGACCCATTATACAAAAGGTACGCAGTCACACCCCAAAGGGTGCTCCCACTGCTTGTACGTACACGGTTTCAGGTTCTTTTTCACTCCCCTCGCCGGGGTTCTTTTCGCCTTTCCCTCACGGTACTGGTTCACTATCGGTCAGTCAGGAGTATTTAGCCTTGGAGGATGGTCCCCCCATATTCAGACAGGATACCACGTGTCCCGCCCTACTCATCGAGCTCACAGCATATGCGCTTTTGTGTACGGGGCTGTCACCCTGTATCGCGCGCCTTTCCAGACGCTTCCACTAACACACATGCTGATTCAGGCTCTGGGCTCCTCCCCGTTCGCTCGCCGCTACTGGGGGAATCTCGGTTGATTTCTTTTCCTCGGGGTACTTAGATGTTTCAGTTCCCCCGGTTCGCCTCATTAACCTATGGATTCAGTTAATGATAGTGTGACGAATCACACTGGGTTTCCCCATTCGGGTATCGCCGGTTATAACGGTTCATATCACCTTACCGGCGCTTATCGCAGATTAGCACGCCCTTCATCGCCTCTGACTGCCAGGGCATCCACCGTGTACGCTTAGTCGCTTAACCTCACAACCCGAAGATGTTTCTTACGATTCATCATCGCGTTGCGAAAATTTGAGAGACTCACGAACAACTTTCGTTGTTCTGTGTTTCAATTTTCAGCTTGATCCAGATTTTTAAAGAGCAAATATCTCAAACGTGACTCGTAAGTCAGTTTTGAGATATTAAGGCAGGTGACTTTCACTCACAAACCAGCAAGTGGCGTCCCCTAGAGGTTTGACCTCATCAGTTTGAACGCTGGCGTCCCCTAGGGGATTCGAACCCCTGTTACCGCCGTGAAAGGGCGGTGTCCTGGGCCTCTAGACGAAGGGGACGTATCAGTCTGCTTCGCAAGACGCCTTGCTATTCACTTTTCATCAGACAATCTGTGTGAGCACTGCAAAGTACGCTTCTTTAAGGTAAGGAGGTGATCCAACCGCAGGTTCCCCTACGGTTACCTTGTTACGACTTCACCCCAGTCATGAATCACAAAGTGGTAAGCGCCCTCCCGAAGGTTAAGCTACCTACTTCTTTTGCAACCCACTCCCATGGTGTGACGGGCGGTGTGTACAAGGCCCGGGAACGTATTCACCGTGGCATTCTGATCCACGATTACTAGCGATTCCGACTTCATGGAGTCGAGTTGCAGACTCCAATCCGGACTACGACGCACTTTATGAGGTCCGCTTGCTCTCGCGAGGTCGCTTCTCTTTGTATGCGCCATTGTAGCACGTGTGTAGCCCTGGTCGTAAGGGCCATGATGACTTGACGTCATCCCCACCTTCCTCCAGTTTATCACTGGCAGTCTCCTTTGAGTTCCCGGCCGGACCGCTGGCAACAAAGGATAAGGGTTGCGCTCGTTGCGGGACTTAACCCAACATTTCACAACACGAGCTGACGACAGCCATGCAGCACCTGTCTCACGGTTCCCGAAGGCACATTCTCATCTCTGAAAACTTCCGTGGATGTCAAGACCAGGTAAGGTTCTTCGCGTTGCATCGAATTAAACCACATGCTCCACCGCTTGTGCGGGCCCCCGTCAATTCATTTGAGTTTTAACCTTGCGGCCGTACTCCCCAGGCGGTCTACTTAACGCGTTAGCTCCGGAAGCCACGCCTCAAGGGCACAACCTCCAAGTAGACATCGTTTACGGCGTGGACTACCAGGGTATCTAATCCTGTTTGCTCCCCACGCTTTCGCACCTGAGCGTCAGTCTTTGTCCAGGGGGCCGCCTTCGCCACCGGTATTCCTCCAGATCTCTACGCATTTCACCGCTACACCTGGAATTCTACCCCCCTCTACAAGACTCAAGCCTGCCAGTTTCGAATGCAGTTCCCAGGTTGAGCCCGGGGATTTCACATCCGACTTGACAGACCGCCTGCGTGCGCTTTACGCCCAGTAATTCCGATTAACGCTTGCACCCTCCGTATTACCGCGGCTGCTGGCACGGAGTTAGCCGGTGCTTCTTCTGCGGGTAACGTCAATTGCTGCGGTTATTAACCACAACACCTTCCTCCCCGCTGAAAGTACTTTACAACCCGAAGGCCTTCTTCATACACGCGGCATGGCTGCATCAGGCTTGCGCCCATTGTGCAATATTCCCCACTGCTGCCTCCCGTAGGAGTCTGGACCGTGTCTCAGTTCCAGTGTGGCTGGTCATCCTCTCAGACCAGCTAGGGATCGTCGCCTTGGTGAGCCGTTACCTCACCAACAAGCTAATCCCATCTGGGCACATCTGATGGCAAGAGGCCCGAAGGTCCCCCTCTTTGGTCTTGCGACGTTATGCGGTATTAGCCACCGTTTCCAGTAGTTATCCCCCTCCATCAGGCAGTTTCCCAGACATTACTCACCCGTCCGCCACTCGTCAGCGAAGCAGCAAGCTGCTTCCTGTTACCGTTCGACTTGCATGTGTTAGGCCTGCCGCCAGCGTTCAATCTGAGCCATGATCAAACTCTTCAATTTAAAAGTTTGATGCTCAATGAATTAAACTTCGTAATGAATTACGTGTTCACTCTTGAGACTTGGTATTCATTTTTCGTCCGAGGACGTTAAGAATCCGTATCTTCGAGTGCCCACACAGATTGTCTGATAAATTGTTAAAGAGCAGGTGCGACGCGGCTTTCAGCTCACCGTCGCGAGGTGGCGTATATTACGCTTTCCTCTTTTTGAGTCAAGCCTTTATTTTCGCTTTCCTCACAGACTTCTTAACGAAGTCTTTCTGACCCGGCGGCCTGTATGCCGTTGTTCCGTGTCAGTGGTGGCGCATTATAGGGAGTTATTAGAGCCTGACAAGACCTAAATGCAAAAAAAAGCTCAACCGTTCACTTTTCAAACAACACTTGAACCAAAAGCCTATTTTCGCCTGGTTTTTAAACAAAAACGAGCCCGTCAGGGCCCGTTTTATTCAAATTTGTGACTTACTGCACTGCCACAATACGATCATCATTGGCTTCAAGGCGAATCACTTTGCCAGGAACCAGTTCACCAGACAGGATTTGCTGCGCCAGTGGGTTTTCGATCTGCTGTTGAATAGCACGTTTTAACGGACGCGCCCCATAGACCGGATCGTAACCGTTGGCGCTCAACAGTTTCAGCGCCTCGTCGGAGATATGGATTTCATAACCACGTTCTTCCAGACGTTTGTACAGACGCTGCAGCTGGATCTGAGCAATAGAAGCGATGTGTTGCTCACCTAACGGATGGAATACCACAACTTCATCAATACGGTTGATAAATTCCGGACGGAAGTTTTGGCTAACCACACCCAGCACCATCTCTTTCATTCGACCGTAATCCAGTTCGCCAAAGCGCTCCTGAATGAGATCGGAACCGAGGTTAGAAGTCATAATGACCACCGTATTACGGAAGTCGACCGTTCTCCCCTGCCCGTCAGTCAGCCGACCGTCGTCCAGCACCTGCAACAGAATGTTGAATACATCCGGATGCGCTTTTTCTACTTCATCCAACAAGATGACGGAATAAGGACGACGGCGTACCGCTTCCGTCAAATAACCGCCTTCTTCATAGCCGACATATCCCGGAGGCGCCCCGACCAAACGAGACACGGAGTGTTTCTCCATAAACTCAGACATGTCGATACGCACCATCGCGTCGTCGCTGTCGAACATAAAGTTAGCCAGCGCTTTACACAGTTCGGTTTTACCGACCCCCGTCGGCCCCAAGAACAGGAAGGAACCAATCGGACGGTTCGGATCGGACAGCCCCGCGCGGCTACGACGTATGGCGTTCGATACTGCTTCAACGGCTTCATTCTGCCCGATCACACGGCTGTGTAACTCTTGTTCCATACGCAACAGTTTTTCACGTTCGCCTTCCAGCATTCTGGCAACCGGAATACCGGTCCAGCGCGCCAGCACTTCGGCAATTTCCGCATCCGTTACTTTGTTACGTAACAGACGCATGGTTTTACCTTCCGACTGGGTCGCGGCTTCCAGCTGTTTTTCCAGCTCCGGAATTTTGCCGTACTGCAGTTCAGACATTCGCGCCAGGTCGCCAACGCGACGCGCCTGCTCAATGGCAATCTTCGCCTGCTCCAGCTCAGCCTTAATCGTCTGAGTACCGGAGAGCGAGGCTTTTTCCGCTTTCCACTCTTCTTCCAGCTCAGAGTACTGACGCTCTTTATCGTCCAGTTCTTCATTCAGCATATCGAGACGTTTTTTACTCGCCTCGTCAGACTCTTTCATCAACGCCTGCTGTTCCAGTTTGAGCTGAATAATGCGGCGGTCGAGTCTGTCCAGCTCCTCCGGCTTAGAGTCAATCTGCATACGAATGCTGGATGCCGCTTCATCGATCAGGTCGATAGCTTTATCCGGCAACTGACGGTCGGCGATATAGCGATGAGACAATGTTGCCGCCGCCACAATCGCCGGGTCAGTGATCTGCACATGGTGGTGCAGCTCGTAACGTTCTTTCAGGCCACGCAGAATAGCGATGGTGTCTTCCACTGAAGGTTCTGCGACAAACACTTTTTGAAAACGACGTTCCAGCGCCGCGTCTTTTTCAATGTACTGACGGTATTCATCCAGCGTGGTGGCGCCCACACAGTGCAGTTCACCACGCGCCAGCGCCGGTTTCAGCATATTCCCGGCGTCCATGGCGCCATCGGCCTTACCTGCGCCAACCATGGTGTGCAGCTCATCGATAAACAGGATGACGTTGCCTTCCTGTTTCGCCAGATCGTTCAGCACGCCTTTCAGACGCTCTTCAAATTCGCCGCGATATTTCGCCCCGGCCACCAGCGCGCCCATATCCAGCGCCAGTACGCGGCGACCTTTTAAGCCTTCAGGGACTTCACCGTTAATAATGCGCTGCGCCAGTCCTTCAACAATTGCCGTTTTACCGACCCCTGGCTCACCGATTAACACCGGGTTGTTTTTAGTACGACGTTGCAGTACCTGAATGGTACGGCGAATTTCTTCATCACGACCAATTACCGGGTCAAGCTTACCTTGTTCAGCCCGCTCGGTCAGATCGACGGTATATTTTTTCAAGGCCTGACGTTGGTCTTCAGCCCCTTGATCGTTCACGCTTTCACCTCCGCGCATCTGTTCAATTGCCTGAGTGATATTGACCGTGGTCGCACCGGCTGATTTCAGCAGATCGGTTAACGTGCCGCGAGACTCAAGCGCCGCCAGAACAAACAGCTCTGACGAAATAAAATTGTCCCCTCGTTTTTGCGCCAGCTTGTCGCAAAGGTTCAGTACGCGTACCAGTTCCGAAGAAGGCTGTACGTCGCCGCCGGTGCCTTCCACCTGCGGTAAACGGCTCAGCGCCTGATCGATAGCGGTGCGCAACTGGCCAGCATTAATGCCGGCGGAGGTTAATAAAGGACGTATCGATCCCCCTTCCTGGTTCAGCAAGGCGCTCATTAAATGAAGAGGTTCGATGAATTGGTTGTCGTGCCCCAGCGCGAGCGACTGGGCATCGGCAAGAGCAAGCTGGAATTTGTTAGTAAGACGATCCAGACGCATAACTCCTCCCATAACAGGTCAAAATTGCTACTGGAGATTAAATGAGGTCATCCCTCAATTATTCAAGGTGAATGACCTGAATTATGTGAAAAGAAAGTTACCCGTACCGGATCGTCTTGATTCTTTAGGTTATATCAGCCAAATAAAACTTGCCATACGACCTGTCGTCTTGTCGCGACGATAAGAGAAGAAAGTCTCACTTTCGCTAAAGGTGCAGCGATCCCTGCCATAGACATGTTCAACGCCGGTATTCGCCAGACGTTGGCGTGCAAGCTGATAAATATCCGCCAGAAATTTTTCCCCGTGCGGCAAAAATGCGCTATCGGCTTGCGCATCTTTTGCTAAAAATGCGTCACGCACTTCCGGCCCCACTTCAAACGCGGTCGGGCCGATCGCCGGACCTAACCAGGCGATGATATTTTCTGGTTTGTCAGCAAAGCAGGTGACAGTTTCCTCCAGTACGCCTTCACATAATCCGCGCCAGCCCGCATGAGCCGCCGCCACTTCTGTTCCCTCACGGTTACAGAATAGCACAGGCAGGCAGTCTGCCGTCATTACCGCGCAGACGGTTCCTGGCGTATTGCTGTAAGACGCATCCGCACGTTTGGAGGCATAAGGTTCTCCGGTAAGCCTCAACACATTTTTACCGTGAACCTGTTCAAGCCAGACAGGTTTCGAAGGCAGATTGCCCGCCGCAAACAGACGCTTGCGGTTCTCTTCAACATGCTCCGGGTTATCGCCGCAATGCGCGCCCAGATTCAACGAATCGTAAGGCGGTAAACTCACCCCGCCAATACGGGTAGAACTACAGGCTGCGACGCCTTTCGGCAGCGGCCACTGCGGGACAATCAGTGCATTCATAACCAGTCCACATCATCTTTATGATCTTCGAAATCGGCGCGCATCGCATCGATAAGGTCCACCATATCTTGTGGAATCGGCGCGTGCCACTCCATTTCGATACCCGATACAGGATGGTAGAGACGCAGCATCGTTGCATGAAGCGCCTGGCGGTCAAACTTACGCAACGTGGAAATAAACTCTTCCGATGCGCCTTTCGGTGGACGTGGACGACCACCGTAGACCTGATCGCCCACTAACGGGTGCGTAATATGCGCCATATGCACGCGGATCTGGTGCGTACGCCCGGTCTCCAGACGCAGCCTAAGACGCGTGTGCACACGGAAATGTTCCATAATGCGGTAGTGGGTCACCGCCAGTTTGCCCATGGGATGCACCGACATATGGGTACGTTTGGTCGGGTGACGACTGATGGGTTCATTCACCGTTCCTCCCGCCGTCATATGTCCGATCGCGACCGCTTCATATTCGCGGGTGATCTCGCGCAGCTGCAAAGACTCCACCAGGCGCGTTTGCGCCGGAACGGTTTTGGCCACCACCATCAGCCCCGTCGTGTCCTTATCCAGACGATGCACAATGCCCGCGCGCGGAACATCCGCAATCGGCGGATAATAATGTAGCAACGCGTTCAGTACCGTACCGTCCGGGTTACCCGCGCCAGGATGTACCACCAGATCGCGTGGTTTGTTGATAACCAGAATATCGTCATCTTCATAAACAATATCTAACGGGATATCCTGCGCTTCAAAACGAATCTCTTCGTCGATCTCCGCATCAATAGCCACCCGCTCGCCGCCTAACACTTTTTCTTTTGGCTTATCGCAAAGTTGACCATTGACCAACACGCGCTGATTCAAAATCCATTCTTTTATACGCGAACGTGAATAATCCGGGAACATTTCGGCCAAAGCCTGATCTAAGCGTTGACCGAGTTGGTTTTCGGAGACCGTTGCGGTGAGTTGTACTCGTTGTGCCATATACAGCTTCTTCGTTTAACGTTGGGTTTTACGGCTTTGCCGTTTAATATAGTGTGCTATTGTAGCTGGTCTTAACCGGGAGCAGGAACAGAGAATCTCCCGTAAAACATTTTGAGGAAAGTCAAAACGTCATGACGCGCATGAAATATCTGGTGGCAGCAGCCACGTTGAGCCTGTTTCTGGCGGGTTGCTCGGGTTCAAAGGAAGAGGTGCCCGATAATCCGCCGAATGAAATCTACGCGACTGCTCAGCAAAAGCTGCAGGACGGTAACTGGAAACAGGCAATAACGCAATTGGAAGCGTTAGATAATCGTTATCCATTCGGACCGTATTCTCAGCAGGTGCAGTTGGATCTTATCTACGCCTATTACAAAAACGCCGATTTGCCGCTAGCGCAGGCCGCCATCGATCGTTTTATGCGTCTTAATCCAACGCACCCTAATATTGACTATGTCATGTACATGCGCGGCCTGACGAACATGGCGCTGGATGATAGCGCGCTGCAAGGTTTCTTTGGCGTCGATCGCAGCGATCGCGATCCGCAACATGCGCGGGCGGCGTTCAATGACTTTTCGAAACTGGTACGCAGCTATCCTAATAGCCAGTACACCACCGACGCCACTAAGCGTCTGGTATTCCTGAAAGACCGTCTGGCGAAATATGAATATTCCGTCGCAGAGTACTATACCGCGCGCGGCGCATGGGTTGCGGTCGTAAACCGGGTAGAAGGTATGCTACGCAATTATCCTGATACGCAGGCCACGCGCGATGCGTTGCCGCTGATGGAAAACGCCTATCGTCAGATGCAGCTGAATGCGCAGGCTGACAAAGTCGCGAAAATTATTGCCGCTAACAGCAAAAACACCTGAAGCAATACCAACAAGCAAAACGGCAGCCTTCCGGCTGCCGTTTTTTTATTCGATATCTGATGCAACAGAAATGATTTCACTGCAACGCATCCAGTCAAATATGGCCTGCTTTCAGCCATTCCTCAAGTAAAAGATCGCTTCTTCCTGCGATGCCTCACAAAAAGTTCGCCTTGACAAAAAGTGACAAAATAATGTGATTTACATCACACATTTTGACATTAAGAACGGTATGCTGGAATCACCAAGACGGGAAAGACAAGAGGTAAAATTTATGACAATGAACATTACCAGTAAACAAATGGAAATTACTCCGGCAATCCGCCAACATGTCGCAGACCGTCTCGCCAAACTGGAAAAATGGCAAACTCACCTGATTAATCCTCATATCATTCTGTCTAAAGAGCCACAGGGCTTTATTGCTGACGCCACCATTAATACACCGAACGGACATCTGGTCGCCAGCGCAAAACACGAAGATATGTACACCGCTATTAATGAATTGATCAACAAGCTGGAACGGCAGCTCAATAAAGTGCAGCACAAAGGCGAAGCCCGTCGTGCCACCGCATCGGTGAAAGATGCCAGCTTCGTCGAAGCAGAAGAAGAGTAGTCCCTTACATTGAGTGTATCGCCAACGCGCCTTCGGGCGCGTTTTTTGTTGACAGGATTAAAACAGTACGGGTACTGTACTTACGTACACAAAGGAAACAGTTATGAAGCTAACCCGGTTTTTCTTCGCATTCTTTTTTATCTTCCCCTGACCGGGAGGCGTTTCGTCATGTGATAAAGAATGCGAAGACGAACAAGAAGGCCTCCCCCACCGGGAGGCCTTTTTTATTGATAACAAAAAAGGCAACACTATGACATCGGAAAACCCATTACTGGCGCTGCGAGATAAAATCAGCGCTTTAGACGAAGAGTTACTGGCCTTACTGGCAAAACGACGCGCGCTGGCGATTGAAGTGGGACAAGCAAAACTACTGTCGCATCGTCCGGTTCGGGATATCGATCGTGAACGCGCGCTGCTGGACAAACTCATCCATCTCGGTAAAGCCCACCATCTCGACGCACACTACATTACCCGTCTGTTCCAGCTTATCATTGAAGACTCCGTGCTTACTCAGCAGGCGCTGCTGCAACAACATCTGAATAATACTCACCCTCATTCGGCACGTATTGCGTTTCTTGGGCCGAAAGGCTCCTATTCTCATCTCGCGGCGCGCCAGTATGCTGCACGCCATTTTGAGCAATTTATTGAGAGCGGTTGCGCAAAATTCACCGATATTTTTCATCAGGTCGAAACCGGCCAGGCCGATTACGCCGTGGTTCCGATAGAGAACACCAGCTCCGGCGCTATCAACGATGTGTACGACTTATTGCAACACACCAGTCTGTCGATTGTCGGTGAGATGACCGTCACTATCGATCACTGCGTGCTGGTTTCCGGCGCTACGGATCTGAATACCATCGAAACGGTGTACAGCCATCCGCAGCCGTTCCAGCAGTGCAGTAAGTTTTTGAGCCGCTATCCGCACTGGAAAATCGACTATACCGAGAGTACGTCGGCAGCGATGGAAAAAGTCGCGCAGGCGAACTCTCCGCGCGTCGCGGCGCTCGGCAGCGAGGCAGGCGGCATGTTGCACGGTTTACAGGTGCTGGAACGCATCGCCGCAAACCAGACGCAGAATATCACCCGCTTTCTGGTACTGGCGCGCAAAGCCATCAACGTTTCCGATCAGGTTCCGGCAAAAACCACTCTGTTAATCGCCACCGGGCAGCAGGCTGGCGCGCTGGTCGAAGCGCTGCTGGTGCTGCGTAACCACAATCTCATCATGACGAAACTGGAGTCGCGCCCCATTCACGGCAATCCGTGGGAAGAGATGTTTTATCTCGATGTTCAGGCGAACCTGGAGTCGCAGGTAATGCAAAGCGCGCTAAAAGAGCTGGGCGAGATCACGCGCTCAATGAAAGTGCTTGGCTGCTATCCCAGCGAAAACGTCGTGCCGGTAGAACCTGCCTGACGTTCAATAAAACGGCTTTTCTTCATCCCTGCGACGGCTACCTGCAGGGTGAAGATGGCGCCGGAGAGCGGATAATCCGCCACTTCCTGAGCAGACATATTTTCTCTGGTAGTTGTAATAAACAGCGTTTTCATGTCTGCGCCGCCAAAGCAAACCATCGTCGGACAACGTACCGGCAATCGGTACTCTTCCAGCTGCTCTCCTTGCGGTGAGAAACGCGCCACGCGCCAGCCGTCAAACATCGCGCTCCAGTAGCACCCTTCGCTATCCATCGCCGCGCCGTCGGGAAGTCCTTCTCCTTCGCCAAAATGGCGAAAAAGTTCACGCTTGCCCGGTTCGCCATGCTTATCAAGCAATGTGCGGTATATCACGCCATTCGGCGTATCGGAGGTATACATCCACTGGTTATCCGGGCTGAACGCCAGGCCGTTGTGTCCCTGAATATCGCACTGGATCACTTTTGCCGTCAGGTCATGATTGATCCGCATCAGCAACGCGCCATTATAGTCACCTGGCGCCCAGAACGTTCCGGCATAAAAACGTCCATCGCCATCAGTGCCGCCATCGTTGAAACGCGCCAGTTTCGTATTAGAGGGATTGTCGCAAACCTTACGCTGCAATAATCCATTTTTATCGGCCAGCCAGATAGCATGACGCATGGCCACAATAAATCCGCCCTGCTCACGCAAGGCAAAACAGCCCACCTCTTCCGGAAACGCCAGCACGCTATGCGTCCCGCTCGCCGGATGGTAACGATGGATCTCCTGTTCCAGGATATCGGTCCAATACAGCGCGCTTTCATCCTCGCTCCATGTGGGGCATTCTGGTAGATGTCCGACATAATCAAATAAAACGTGCGGCGTAGTCATAACGGTTCCTTAAACGAAAAAAGCCAGCAAAGCTGGCTTTTAGTATAGATGTCATCATTATGGTCGGCTGTCATTCGCCTGACGCAATAACACACGGCTTTCATTCTGGAAGCGTCTGGCATAATCGCCAAACCAGTGTTCAACTTTGCGAAAACTGTCGATAAAAGCCTGCTTATCACCCTGTTCCAGTAATCCGATCGCATCGCCAAAACGTTTATAGTAACGCTTGATAAGCGCCAGATTGCGCTCCGACGACATAATAATGTCCGCATACAGCTGCGGGTCCTGGGCGAACAGACGCCCGACCATCGCCAGCTCCAGTCGATAAATCGGCGATGATAGCGCCAGAAGCTGCTCAAGCTGGACGTTCTCTTCCGCCAGATGCAGCCCATAAGCGAAGGTAGCAAAGTGGCGCAGCGCCTGGATAAAAGCCATGTTCTGATCGTGCTCGACAGCGCTAATTCGGTGCAACCGCGCGCCCCACACCTGGATTTGCTCAAGGAACCACTGATACGCTTCCGGTTGACGCCCATCACACCAGACCACCACCTGCTTCGCCAGACTCCCGCTGTCCGGACCAAACATCGGATGCAAGCCCAACACGGGGCCATCATGGGCCGCCAACATTGCCTGCAACGGACCGCTTTTCACCGATGCCAGATCGACCAGAATACAGTCGGACGGCAAGGGCGGCAGTTGCGCTATGACCTGTTCAGTAACATGAATCGGCACGCTGACGATCACCATTCCGGCATCGGCAACAATGTCCCTGGCGCGCGGCCAGTCCTGCTGTTCCAGAATACGGACCTGATAGCCCGACAGCGTGAGCATTTTTTCAAACAGACGCCCCATCTGTCCGCCGCCGCCCACAATGACGACCGGACGCAGAGAAGGACAAAGCGTTTTGAACCCCTTATCATTTTCGCTGGAGTAAGATTCACGCATTACCCGGCGCAGGACATCTTCAATGAGATCGGGCGGGACACCGATCGCTTCCGCTTCCGCCCGTCGTGAAGCCAGCATAGAGGCCTCACGCTCCGGCACGTAAATAGGCAGGCCAAAACGGCTTTTCACCTCGCCGACTTTGGCAACCAGTTCCAGGCGCTTAGCCAGTAAATTCAACAACGCTTTATCGACATCATCTATTTGATCGCGTAATGCGGTCAATTCAGCAACCATAACAACCTCTTATGCGACGCGCACCGCCAGCTGGCCGCTCAAATCTTTATGAATTTCACGTAACAGGGCATCGGTCATCTCCCAGCTAATACAAGCATCGGTGACGGAAACGCCATACTTCATTTCGCTGCGCGGCTGTTCGGAAGACTGATTACCCTCATGAATATTACTTTCAATCATTAAGCCAATGATTGAACGATTGCCATCTTTAATCTGCGCAACCACAGATTCGGCAACGGCTGGCTGGCGGCGATAATCTTTATTGGAGTTACCATGACTGCAATCTACCATCAGCGAAGGACGTAGTCCCGCCTGTTCCATCTCTTTTTCACACTGAGCGACATCTGCCGGGCTATAGTTTGGCGCTTTGCCGCCACGCAGAATTACATGGCCATGCGGATTTCCCTGGGTTTGCAATAACGCAACCTGACCGGCCTGGTTAATGCCAACAAAACGATGAGGTTGCGCAGCGGCGCGCATGGCGTTAATCGCTGTCGCCAGGCTGCCATCCGTGCCGTTTTTAAAGCCGACCGGCATAGAAAGACCAGACGCCATTTCGCGGTGGGTTTGCGATTCGGTTGTGCGCGCGCCTATCGCCGACCAGCTAAACAGATCGCCCAGGTATTGCGGGCTGTTCGGATCCAACGCTTCGGTCGCCAATGGCAACCCCATATTCACCAGTTCCACCAGTAGCTGACGCGCTATTTTCAACCCGGCTTCCACATCAAATGAGCCATCCATGTGAGGATCGTTAATCAGCCCTTTCCAGCCGACGGTAGTCCGCGGCTTTTCAAAATAGACGCGCATTACCAGATAGAGGCTATCGCTGACCTCTGCGGCAAGGGCTTTAAATCGACGGGCATATTCCAGAGCGGTTTCAGGATCGTGAATAGAACAAGGACCGCATACCACCAACAGACGCGGATCGCGCCCGGCAATAATGTCAGAAATGATTCCCCGGGACTGCGCTATCTGCGCTTCCTGCGCCAGACTCAACGGAAAGGCCGCTTTAAGCTGCTCCGGCGTCATTAATACCTGTTCATCGGTGATACGTACGTTATTCAGCGCGTCTTTTTGCATGATGGCGATCCTGTCTTTTCTTGTTTGCGATAGTTGATCCTCCACGAGGATGTTTAAACCATACCACAAAAAGTAAAGATTTCAATCCATATTACGTAAAATAAACTTTACACCATGCAAAATAGTCGATTAAACCCCTTTATTTTGTATCAAAAACTTTACACAACAAGTGAATTATTTTATTCCCAGCCTCAGAAAAGCGGTAAAATGAGCGATGCTCGCTATTTTTTGATTATTTTTTCTCCGCACACATATTTTTACTTTCTGATATAGGGTGATTAATACCATAATCACAAGAATTTAATATCAGGGACGCCAATTAAATTATTCATATTATCAATAAGACATAATGACGATATGGCAAAATAATGTTATTTTGCTACAAACAATCACGGATGTATTTTAATGCTTTACGACTGAAGATGGTGGGGACTTGTTAATGCGTTTTTCTCACCGATTTATCCTTCTGTTATCGCTATTATTAGCCAGCTTGCCTCTGTATGCTCAACGCGTCACGGAAGAAGAGAAATCCGTACGCGCCATCGTCTCCGGTATCGTCAGTTATACACACTGGCCGGCGTTATCCGGGCCGCCAAGGCTATGCATATTTTCATCTGCGCGTTTTGTCAGGGTACTTAGCGAAGAGGCTGACTGGGCTTTCCCTTATCAACCGCTTGTCATCCGTACCACACAAGAAGCCCTGAGCGCCCGCTGTGATGGTTTTTACTTTGGCAATGAATCGCCAGCTTATCAGGTGGAGTTAACGCGTCATTATCCAGTTAATGCTTTGTTATTAATTGCCGAGCAAAACACCGAATGTATTATTGGCAGCGCATTTTGTCTGATCATTAACAATGATGAAGTCAAATTTTCCGTCAACCTGGACTCCCTCTCGCATAGCGGCGTGAGAGTAAATCCAGAAGTATTAATGCTTGCACGGAATCAAAAGCATGAATAAGGAATTTTCTCTGTCCAGACCAACATTTAAACGCACACTTCGGCGGATTAGTATAATCAGCGTGCTGCTTACGATGACATTGATCTGGCTATTAATTTGCGTTGCGTCTGTCCTTACGCTCAAACAGTATGCGCAAAAGAATCTCGATTTGACCGCCGCCACAATGGCCCATAGCCTTGAAGCGGCACTGGTATTTTCCGATAACGCGGCCGCAGCGGAAACGCTCGCCACACTGGGACGCCAGGGACAATTTTCAGCGGCGGAGGTCCGCGATAAAAATGGCCGTACTATCGCCTCATGGCGCTATGATGCGCGAGCCGCAGACGATAAGCTCATCGGCTTAATTAGCCACTGGCTTTTTCCATTGCCGGTATCGCAACCCGTCTGGCACAACGGAAGGGCCATCGGCGAAGTACGGCTTGTCGCCCGCGACAGCCTTATTGGTCATTTTATCTGGCTATCGCTGGCAGTGCTGACAGGATGTATTCTGCTGGCATCCGGCATTGCCCTGCTGCTCACGCGTTATTTACACAATGGCGTTGTGGATGCGCTGCAAAATATTACTGAAGTTGTACACGACGTTCGCACTAACCGAAATTTTTCACGCCGGGTACCTGATGAGCGTATTGCGGAATTTCACCTGTTTGCGCAGGATTTCAATAGCCTTCTGGATGAGATGGAAGAATGGCAGCTACGGCTTCAGGCTAAAAATGCCCAGTTACTACGTACCGCGCTGCACGATCCGCTGACGGGGCTTGCCAATCGCGCGGCATTTCGCAGCTGTATTAACGCGCTGATGAAGGACAATTCCGCTCGTAGCAGTTCGGCATTGTTATTTCTGGATGGCGATAACTTTAAATATATTAATGATACCTGGGGACATGCGGCAGGCGACCGCGTACTTATAGAGGTTGCCAAAAGATTAGCGGAATTCGGTGGTAGCCGTTATCAAACTTACCGACTCGGCGGCGATGAATTTGCGATGGTGCTTTACGATGTACATTCGGAATATGAAGTACAACGTATTTGCGCAGCGCTATCCCAGGCATTTAATCGACCTTTTGAACTGCATAACGGCCAGCGAATAACGATGACCCTGAGTATTGGCTTTGCGCTGACATGGGAACATGCCACTGCCGAAAAACTACAAGAACTAGCCGATCGAAATATGTATCAGGCTAAACACCGGCGTGCGGAACGCTCTCTAAACTAAGGAACGGGCCTGGCCGTTTCTGACTCAGCGTTGAGACCACAGACCCAGCCTAATCATGCAACCGTCTATGGCGTGGAGCAAACCCATAAAAAAGGGGCCAGCGTAATGCCAGCCCCTTCTTTTCTACAAGCTTTCGGATGTTGCGAAAGCGCGTTCTTAGTTAAGACGCTCTTTGATACGAGCCGCTTTACCAGTACGCTCACGCAGGTAGTACAGTTTAGCTTTACGAACAGCACCACGACGTTTAACAGCAATGCTGTCAACTACCGGAGAGTGAGTCTGGAAGACACGCTCAACGCCTTCGCCGTTGGAAATTTTACGAACAGTGAATGCAGAGTGCAGACCGCGGTTACGAATAGCGATAACCACGCCCTCGAATGCCTGCAGACGTTTCTTGGTACCTTCAACAACCCATACTTTCACTTCCACGGTATCGCCCGGACGGAAGGAAGGTACGTTCTGCTTCATCTGCTCTTGTTCAAGTTGCTTAATAATATTGCTCATAATTTAATCTCTTATCCTGGGTAAACTGATATTCGGGGGCCTATGCCATCCCATCATGTTTATGCTGCTGTTGTGCGTGTTCTGTTTTGAACTCCGCCAGCAACCTTGCTTGCTCTTCAGTCAGAGCCAGGTTTTCCAGAAGTTCAGGTCTTCTAAGCCAGGTTCGGCCCAGCGACTGTTTCAAGCGCCAGCGACGTATCTCGGCATGGTTTCCCGACAGCAATACTGGCGGTACTTCCATCCCCTCTAACACTTCAGGGCGCGTATAGTGCGGACAATCCAGCAACCCATCAGCAAACGAATCTTCGATTGCTGATGCTTCATGCCCCAGAACTCCCGGTATAAACCGGGCGACGGAGTCAATCAGCGTCATTGCCGGTAGTTCGCCACCGCTGAGAACGTAATCGCCAATTGACCATTCTTCATCAATTTCGGTCTGAATTACGCGCTCATCTACGCCTTCGTAGCGACCACACACCAGAATGAGTTTCTGATTCGTGGCCAGCTCGCTAACGCCCGCTTGATCAAGCTTGCGTCCCTGAGGCGACAGATAAATCACTTTAGCGCCTTCACCTGCCGCGGCTTTTGCTGCGTGAATGGCGTCCCGCAAGGGTTGCACCATCATTAACATCCCCGGTCCGCCGCCGTAAGGACGATCGTCCACGGTACGGTGCCGGTCATGCGTGAAGTCGCGAGGACTCCAGCTTTGGATGTTCAGCAGGCCTTTTTTTACTGCCCGGCCAGTTACCCCGTAATCGGTAATTGCGCGGAACATTTCAGGAAACAGGCTAACTATGCCAATAAACACAAGCCAATCCCCATAACGCCATTTATTACCGTTTATTCGGTGGTTTAAAAACCAGGATCCCAGTCTACTTCGATAGTACGAGTAGCGAGATCGACTTTCTTGATAACCTGCCCATCGAGGAACGGTACTAGTCGTTCCTTGATACCAAATGCATCTTTCAGGTTCGCCTTAATGACGAGAACGTCATTCGACCCGGTTTCCATCATGTCGATAACTTTACCGAGATCGTAGCCTTCAGCGGTGACTACCTGGCAGCCCATCAGGTCTTTCCAGTAGTAGTCTCCCTCCTCAAGCGCAGGAAGTTGCGAGGAATCCACGACAATTTCGCAATTCGTCAGAAGATTCGCGGCATCTCGATCGTCAACGCCTTTCAGCTTGATGATCAGATCCTGATTGTGGTGCTTCCAGCTTTCCAGCTGTACCTGCTGCCACTGACCCGCCTTCTGGATAAACCAGGGCTGATAGTCAAAAATGCTTTCGGCGTCTTCAGTGGAGGAAAACACTCTGAGCCAACCACGGATACCGTATGAAGAACCCATTTTCCCCAGTACAACCGGTTCAGCGGGTACTTGTGCGGCGAGTTGCTTGCTCATCATGACCACCGTGACAGATTAAGCTGCTTTTTTTACTTCTTTGATCAGCGCCGCAACGCGATCGGAAATGGTTGCGCCCTGGCCAACCCAGTGAGCGATGCGATCCAGATCCAGGCGGGTGCCTTCTTCTTTTTCGCTAGCGATTGGGTTGAAGAAACCAACGCGCTCAATGAAGCGACCGTTGCGTGCATTACGGCTGTCGGTGACAACAACCTGGTAGAACGGACGCTTTTTAGCGCCGTGACGAGCTAAACGAATAGTTACCATAACATCCTCTTGTGTGAATAAAACAACCGGGCCCCATCGAGGAACGGAGCCCGGCGTCATATTAAAAGCCCGAAAATTTTACTGATTTCTGGGAAAATTGCAATCAGCAGTTGCTAAACAGCCCTGGAAAACCTAATGAAAAAGACCTCCCCTCCCGTCGGCTACGCCAGACGAGCAAGTAAATCAGCAAATCGATGCTCATCAGATTCGCAAAACGGTAGTATCGCCTCAACCGTCTGCTGTAGCCTGGTATACTCATCTGCGCCCAGCGCCCATTTGCCATTAAAAAAATCATCCAACATGCGGTTCTGTGTCGACGGAGATAACAGCACAATCAGCAACAGCCCCCAATATGCCAGAATATCATCCCGGCAAAACGGTAGGATCTCATAGATCCGCTCGGCATAGGGCGTAAATTGCTTAAACCCTTGCACTTTGGCACGCTGTCCTGGCAGGCTAGTGTACTTAAATGGATGCTCCATAACCTTCCGATAATCTTTCACCTGCGCCATATTCGTCGTTTTCCCGCTTGTCAGCGAAACATCACGCCCATAGCCAAAACAGAATAGATAGTAGCTACGCTTATATTCACTAACATACTCATCGAGCGTCAGAAAACGTTCATAGGCCTCAATCAGACAAGGGAACTCTCCATCTGGCAAAAGTGGAATACTCGTCGTAACCCTTAGCCAATGGCAATAGCAACGCACAGCATCTTCCCGGCTAAGATAGCGATGGGCTTTTGGCAGCAATTTTTTTATCGAATAGTGCTCGAGAGGGAAAACATCCCCCTGAACCTGGTCAAGCAAAGCCTGTTCTTCAGAGTCGATAAATGCTGACAACAGTGCCTCAGGAGAATCATAAACCACGATCCTGGCCATCTTCATATCCTTCCATTGATAAAAGTAGAGCGCCCGTAGGGGCGCTCTGGAAATCTTAATCCCTGTCGATGACGCTGTGATACTGGTTACATCACTTGCCCGCTATTTTCAGAAAAAATTGACGCGATACCGTTATTACCGGCCTGGGAAGCCTGGCGGCATCATCCCCTTCATACTTCTCATCATCTTCGCCATCCCGCCCTTCTTCATTTTCTTCATCATGCGCTGCATGTCGTCGAACTGTTTCAGAAGGCGGTTAACGTCCTGCACCTGCATCCCACAGCCTTGTGCGATACGGCGTTTACGGGAACCTTTGATGATTTCCGGCTTCGCGCGCTCTTTCAGCGTCATCGAATTGATGATCGCCTCCATACGCACCAGCACTTTGTCATCCATTTGCGATTTAACGTTGTCCGGAATCTGCCCCATGCCCGGTAATTTGCCCATCAGACTGGCCATACCGCCCATGTTTTTCATCTGTTTGAGCTGTTCCAGGAAGTCGTTCAGGTCGAAACCGTCGCCTTTCTTCAGTTTGGTCGCCAGCTTTTCAGCCTGTGCGCGGTCAACTTTGCTTTCGATATCTTCGATAAGAGACAGTACGTCGCCCATGCCGAGAATACGTGAGGCGATACGATCCGGGTGGAACGGCTCCAGCGCGTCGGTTTTCTCGCCGACACCGAGGAATTTAATCGGCTTGCCGGTGATATGACGAATAGAGAGCGCCGCACCGCCACGCGCATCACCATCGACCTTGGTCAGCACCACGCCGGTTAACGGCAGCGCTTCGTTAAAGGCTTTTGCGGTATTCGCGGCATCCTGACCGGTCATCGCATCGACGACAAACAGCGTTTCTACTGGCTTAATAGAAGCGTGGACCTGTTTGATTTCGTCCATCATCGCTTCGTCAACGTGCAGACGACCGGCGGTATCCACCAGCAGCACGTCGTAGAATTTGAGCTTCGCTTCTTTCAGCGCGGCGTTGACGATATCAACCGGTTTCTGGCCGACATCAGACGGGAAGAAATCCACGCCAACCTGTTCAGCCAGCGTTTCGAGCTGTTTGATCGCCGCCGGGCGATAGACGTCGGCAGAGACGACCAGCACTTTCTTCTTGTGCTTCTCGCGCAAGAATTTACCCAGCTTACCGACGCTGGTGGTTTTACCCGCCCCCTGCAGACCCGCCATCAATACTACGGCTGGCGGCTGCGCAGCTAAATTCAGCGTCTGGTTCTCTTCGCCCATCGCCGCAACCAGTTCGCTACGGACAATCTTGACGAACTCCTGCCCTGGGGTCAGGCTCTTGTTAACTTCATGACCAACCGCTTTCTCTTTTACGCGATTGATGAACTCACGCACTACCGGCAGCGCAACGTCAGCCTCCAGCAGCGCCATGCGCACTTCGCGCAGCGTCTCTTTAACGTTGTCTTCAGTAAGGCGCCCACGGCCACTGATATTGCGCAGCGTGCGCGACAAACGATCGGTTAAATTATCAAACATTGTCTCTCGCCTGGGGTGGAAACGGTTGGTCGCCGCAGCGACACAGTTACAGAATTTCGCCACAGTATACCATGAAGCCGTCTTTGTTGTTATGCAACGGTTGGAGCTGCGGTCACGTAACGCTATACTGCTTCTCTTTCTCACTGGTCAACTGTCGACACAACTATGCCCGTTTTTGCTTTACTTGCCCTTGTCGCCTACTCCTTCAGCCTCGCGCTGATCGTTCCCGGACTGTTGCAAAAAAACAGCGGCTGGCGGCGTATGGCTATTCTTTCTGCGGTCATCGCGCTGGTGTGCCATGCTGTCGCGCTGGAATCGCGTATTCTGCCCGGCGGCGACAGTGGACAAAACCTGAGCCTGCTGAATGTCGGTTCGCTGGTCAGCCTGATGATCTGCACGGTAATGACCATTGTCGCGTCGCGTAATCGCGGCTGGCTACTTCTGCCCATTGTCTATGCTTTTGCGCTGATTAACCTGGCCTTCGCCACGTTCATGCCTAATGAATATATTACGCATCTGGAAGCGACCCCAGGCATGATGGTGCACATCGGTCTGTCGCTTTTCTCTTACGCGACGCTGATAATCGCCGCGCTGTATGCGCTACAGCTGGCGTGGATCGACTATCAGTTGAAGAACAAAAAGCTGGCGTTTAGTAATGAAATGCCGCCATTGATGAGTATTGAGCGCAAAATGTTTCATATCACGCAGATTGGCGTCGTACTGCTGACCCTTACTCTGTGTACCGGCCTGTTTTACATGCATAACCTGTTCAGTACTGAAAATATTGATAAAGCCGTGCTCTCTATCGTGGCATGGTTTGTTTATATCGTTCTGCTGTGGGGGCATTACCATGAGGGCTGGCGGGGTCGGCGGGTCGTGTGGTTTAACGTCGCAGGCGCGGGTATTCTGACGCTGGCCTATTTTGGTAGCCGCATATTACAGCAATTTGTAAGCTAAGCTTTTAAAGGAGTTTCCCCTGGAACACATTTCCACCACCACGCTGATTATCATATTAATCATCATGGTGGTCATCTCGGCCTATTTTTCCGGTTCCGAAACTGGAATGATGACGCTAAACCGTTACCGTTTACGCCATATGGCGAAGCAAGGTAATCGCTCGGCAAAACGGGTAGAAAAATTATTGCGTAAACCCGACCGACTGATAAGCCTGGTGCTGATCGGCAATAACCTGGTCAACATTCTTGCCTCGGCGCTCGGCACGATTGTGGGTATGCGGCTTTACGGCGACGCCGGCGTGGCTATCGCCACTGGGGTACTGACGTTTGTCGTGTTAGTTTTTGCCGAAGTCCTGCCCAAAACTATCGCCGCGCTCTATCCGGAAAAAGTGGCCTATCCCAGCAGCTTCCTGCTGGCGCCGTTACAGATACTGATGATGCCGCTGGTGTGGTTACTTAACACCATCACCCGCCTGCTGATGCGTCTGATGGGAATTAAAACGGACATCGTGGTCAGCGGGTCGTTAAGCAAAGAGGAATTACGCACTATCGTGCATGAATCCCGTTCGCAAATCTCTCGCCGCAATCAGGATATGCTGCTGTCGGTTCTCGACCTGGAAAAAGTCAGCGTGGATGACATCATGGTGCCGCGTAATGAAATTATCGGGATCGATATCAATGACGACTGGAAATCTATCGAGCGGCAGCTTACCCACTCCCCGCACGGACGCATCGTGCTCTATCGCGATTCGCTGGATGACGCCATCAGTATGCTGCGCGTGCGCGAAGCCTGGCGGTTAATGGCCGAGAAAAAAGAGTTCACCAAAGAGATGATGCTGCGCGCCGCCGATGAAATCTATTACGTCCCGGAAGGTACGCCGCTCAGTACGCAACTGATCAAATTTCAGCGCAATAAAAAGAAAGTCGGACTGGTCGTCAACGAATATGGCGATATCCAGGGGCTGGTCACCGTGGAAGATATTCTCGAGGAGATCGTTGGCGACTTCACCACATCGATGTCGCCGACACTGGCGGAAGAGGTCACGCCGCAAAACGACGGTTCGGTCATTATTGACGGTACCGCCAACGTCCGGGAAATCAATAAAGCGTTTAACTGGCACCTGCCGGAAGATGACGCGCGCACCGTCAACGGGGTGATTCTGGAGGCGCTGGAGGAAATTCCGGTTGCTGGCACGCGCGTGCGCATTGAGCAGTACGATATCGATATTCTCGATGTACAGGAAAATATGATTAAGCAGGTAAAGGTTGTACCGGTAAAGCCGCTGCGCGAGAGTATTCTTGAATAACCCTCCTCCTTTCTTAAAACGGCAGCCAATGGTTTGCCGTTTTCCTTGTTAATTAAGATTTTATTCATTCATCTCCTCTCCGGAATAGTGACACAATAAAAGCTTATTAATGGAAAGGAAAACCATACTATGTACGATGATTACGTTGTTGAATGGGATCTGGCGTTTGCTGAATATTTAAAAAAGCTGGCCAGCATTTTCTTAAAGGAAACGCCAGATTTATGGCCCAATATCGTCTCCCGCCTCGCCAGCGATCCTGCCAGTTTTGAAGACGACGAGGACGATGACTACGGGATGGTGGAAGTGCTTGATTGCAGTGGCGGTGATTTAGACAATCGTGCATTGTTACAGGCATTCATGCAGGTTCTACGTACTGAAGGCGTTATTGAAGAAATCGATTACAAGGGGGAGGGTGAAGAAGGTCTGCTCGCCACTTTTGCGGCCAATCGTTATTATGGCCTGACAAAAGATTTTGCCAGTACAGATGAACTAAAAACGCGACTACTGGCACTCACCAGATATGATGAAATAGGCAAAGTCTGCAAAAAAGGCGACCGTTACGTCGATGAGATATTTGAGCGCATTCAAAGCCGGCTCAACGAACGTGGCTTTCAGATAGCCAGTCTCAATGAAGGCACTGATGCCTATAATATATTTGTTTTACCTATGGATGAGTACGAACAAATAGCTGACTTCGACACTCCATGGCTCGAAGTGCAGGATTTTTTAAGCTAAAAAAATGGCCGACTTTACATCGGCCATCAGACTTTTACTTCGCCTTCGCTACAGTCACCATCGCCGCGCGAATGGTACGACCGTTCAGCGTATAGCCTTTCTGCATAATACCCAGCACATTGCCTGCCGGAACCTCTTCCGACTCCACCATCGCAATCGCCTGATGCACGTTCGGGTCCAGCGGCACGTTGGTCTCAGCAATCACTTCCACGCCGAACTTACGCACCACATCCAGCATAGACTTCAGCGTCAGCTCAATCCCTTCGACCATTGCCGCCATATCCGGATTGGCTTTGTCTGCGACTTCCAGCGCGCGATCCAGGCTATCGATTACCGGCAGCAATTCGTTGACGAACTTCTCGAGAGCGAATTTATGCGCTTTTTCGATGTCCTGTTCAGTACGACGGCGCAGGTTTTCCATTTCCGCTTTGATGCGCAACACGGTGTCGCGTTCGCGAGTCTGGGCTTCTGCAAGCTGAACTTCCAGATTCGCAATTTTTTCATCGCGCGGATCCACCTGCTCAGCAGAATCGTTTGGTTCAACTGCCTCAACCTCTTCGTGCTGATCCATGATAATTTCTTCCGGGGCTTGCCCCTCAGGCGTTTTCTGTTCTTTACTACTCATGAATTTCTCCGCGTTTTTTTCGCATTCATCTCGCTAACTTCGCTTATTATGGGGATCAGATTCAGGGTTTCAAGGGAAGTACTCACATTGTCATCAATCTTCGCTACAAGGACCTCAGAAAAATGAATAATCATTTCAAGTGTATCGGCATTGTGGGGCATCCGCGTCATCCCACCGCACTCACGACACATGAAATGCTCTACCGTTGGCTATGCGATCAGGGTTATGAGGTCATTGTGGAGCAACAAATCGCCCACGAATTACAGCTAAAAAATGTGCCAACCGGCACGCTGGCGGAAATTGGTCAACAGGCGGATCTGGCGGTAGTCGTGGGCGGCGACGGCAATATGCTTGGCGCAGCGCGTACGCTGGCGCGTTATGACATCAATGTGATTGGCATTAACCGCGGTAATCTTGGCTTCCTGACCGATCTCGATCCGGACAACGCCCTGCAACAATTATCTGATGTGCTGGAAGGGCGCTATATCTCCGAAAAACGTTTTCTGCTGGAAGCGCAGGTCTGCCAACAGGACCGCCAGAAGCGTATCAGCACAGCCATTAATGAAGTGGTGCTGCATCCGGGAAAAGTGGCGCATATGATCGAATTCGAGGTTTATATTGATGAAACCTTCGCTTTTTCACAGCGATCTGATGGTCTGATCATTTCTACGCCGACAGGCTCCACCGCCTATTCGCTCTCCGCAGGCGGCCCTATTCTGACCCCTTCACTGGATGCAATCACCCTGGTGCCGATGTTCCCGCATACCTTGTCGGCGCGCCCGTTAGTCATTAACAGCAGTAGCACGATTCGTCTGCGTTTTTCGCATCGCCGTAGCGATCTGGAAATTAGCTGCGACAGCCAGATAGCGCTGCCTATTCAGGAAGGAGAAGATGTGCTGATTCGCCGCTGCGACTACCACCTCAACCTGATACATCCCAAAGACTATAGCTATTTCAATACATTAAGCACAAAACTCGGTTGGTCAAAAAAATTATTCTAATTTTACGTTAGCCTCTTTACTGTATAAAAAACCAGTTTATACTGTATTTAATTACAGTCATGGTTTTTCATACAGGAAAACAGCTATGTTGGCGCAACTGACCATCAGCAATTTTGCTATCGTTCGTGAGCTTGAGATCGATTTTCAGAGCGGAATGACCGTCATTACTGGTGAAACCGGCGCGGGTAAATCTATTGCGATTGATGCCCTGGGTCTGTGTCTGGGCGGTCGCGCTGAGGCCGATATGGTCCGTACCGGAGCGACCCGCGCCGATTTGTGTGCCCGCTTTGCGCTGAAAGACACGCCTGCGGCATTGCGCTGGCTGGAAGAAAACCAGCTTGAAGAAGGTCGCGAATGCTTACTTCGCCGCGTTATCAGCAGCGATGGCCGCTCACGGGGCTTTATTAACGGCACCGCTGTGCCCCTGTCTCAATTACGCGAGCTCGGTCAGTTGCTGATTCAAATTCATGGTCAACATGCGCACCAGCAGCTTACCAAACCCGAACAGCAAAAATCGCTGCTGGATAGCTATGCCAACGAAGCCGCTTTAGCGCAGCAGATGGCTGCCCGCTACCAATTATGGCATCAAAGCTGCCGCGATCTCGCCCATCACCAGCAACAAAGCCAGGAACGCGCCGCGCGCGCGGAACTGCTGCAATATCAGTTAAAAGAGTTGAACGACTTTAATCCGCAGGCCGGCGAATTCGAGCAAATTGACGAAGAGTACAAACGGCTGGCCAACAGCGGGCAGTTGCTTACGACCAGCCAGAACGCTCTGGCGCTACTCGCGGACGGCGAAGACGTTAACCTGCAAAGCCAGTTATATAGCGCAAAACAACTGGTTAGCGAGCTGGTGGGTATGGACAGCAAGCTTTCCGGCATCCTGGATATGCTGGAAGAAGCCACTATTCAACTCACCGAAGCCAGCGATGAATTACGCCACTATTGCGAGCGTCTGGATTTAGACCCCAATCGCCTGTTTGAACTTGAACAGCGCATCGCTAAACAAATTTCGCTGGCGCGAAAACATCACGTCAGCCCGGAAGCGCTGCCACAGCTTTATCAGTCACTGCTCGAAGAACAGCAGCAGCTCGACGATCAGGCCGATTCGCTGGAAACGCTGACGCTGGCGGTTAATAAGCATCACCAACAAGCGCTGGAAACGGCGCAAGCGCTGCATCAACAGCGTCAGTTTTACGCCCAAGAGCTGGGGCAGTTGATCACTGAAAGTATGCATTTACTTTCAATGCCGCACGGTCTGTTTACTATCGACGTGAAATTTGATGAGCATCATCTGAGCAACGACGGCGCCGATCGCGTGGAGTTTAAAGTGACGACAAACCCAGGTCAGCCGCTGCAACCTATCGCTAAAGTCGCGTCTGGCGGTGAACTGTCGCGCATTGCGTTGGCTATTCAGGTGATTACCGCGCGCAAAATGGAAACGCCGGCGCTGATTTTTGACGAGGTCGATGTTGGCATCAGCGGCCCAACCGCCGCCGTGGTCGGTAAACTCCTGCGTCAGCTTGGCGAATCCACTCAGGTGATGTGCGTCACTCACCTGCCACAGGTAGCCGGGTGCGGTCACCAGCACTTCTTTGTCAGTAAAGAAACAGACGGGGCAATGACCGAAACACATATGCAACCTTTGGATAAACGTGCGCGTTTACAGGAACTGGCCCGCCTGTTGGGAGGAAGTGAAGTTACGCGTAATACGCTGGCAAACGCAAAAGAACTGCTGGCGGCGTAAACTTTTTTACCTCCCGAAGGTCTGAGTTCACAACAAAAACGCCGTAAGACCCGACAGCAAAAGGTTTTAAAGTGATGAAAGGTCTATTATCATCGGCATATTAATATGAGCCACGTACTGCTCAGGCCCGAAAAGGAACCCAATCACTATGCGCTGTAAAACGCTGACTGCTGCCGCAGCAGTACTCCTGATGTTGACCGCAGGCTGTTCCACTCTGGAGCGAGTGGTTTACCGACCTGACATCAATCAGGGGAACTATCTTACACCTACGGATGTCGCCAAAGTGCGTGTTGGTATGACGCAACAACAGGTTGCGTATGCTTTAGGCACGCCGATGATGACCGATCCTTTTGGTACGAACACCTGGTTTTATGTCTTCCGCCAGCAGCCAGGACATGAGAACGTGACGCAGCAGACTCTGACGCTCACCTTTAACAGCAGCGGCGTGTTAACCAATATTGATAACAAACCGGCGTTGACGAAGTAATTTTGTGATACCGCCTGATGAGGTTACGTTCATCAGGCCTGCAAACCTCTCCCCCGCCATTTGGTACGAATTTGCCTGATGGCGCTACGTTCATCTGGCTTACAGGCACACCTGTGCTTCAGGTGTGGTACGGCTTTCACACCGTTATCCGGCAAGGTTAATTATCTGCCAGCCGATTTTTCGGCGCGCTGGCGGCGTAATGCTTTTGGATCGGCGATTAAGGGACGGTAAATTTCAACCCGATCGCCATCCTGCACCGTATCGGTGAGTTTTACCGGACGACTGTAGATACCTACTTTATTTTTCGCCAGATCGATATCCGTGCGCAATTCCAGCAAGCCGGAAGCGCGAATCGCCTCTTCGACCGTCGCGCCCTCCTCCAGCGTTACGCGCTGCAAATACTGCTTTTCCGGCAGCGCATAAGCCACTTCAACCACAAGTTTATCCGGCACGGTAAACCTCTTTGGCGCGAACCGTAAACGCCTGCACCATGTTGGACGCTAACTCTTTGAATATACGACCAAACGCCAGCTCAATGAGTTTATTGGTAAACTCAAAATCAAGCTGAAACTCAATGCGGCACGCCTCGGGGCTGAGCGGGGTAAATTTCCAGCCGCCGATCAGCTTTTTAAAGGGGCCATCCACCAGATGCATCAGAATGCTCTGGTTACGCGTTAGCTGATTACGCGTCGTAAACGTCTTGCTGATACCCGCCTTCGACACGTCAACAGCCGCCGTCATCTGTGCTGGCGATGACTCCAGGACGCGACTACCAACACACCCAGGCAAAAACTGGGGATACGATTGCACGTCATTCACTAACTGATACATCTGTTCCGCACTGTAGGGGACTAAAGCAGTCCGACTAATCTGAGGCATAGCAATTCCCATCAACATAAATCGTGTAAATAATACCACTTATCAGCGAGTAAAAAAAATGCTGTCCCCAACCGTCATGCCTTAATTGTGCGTGCATAGCCCAACTCATGCTAAGATAGATTTTTGCACCTCATCAGGACGTAATGGGGTGTTTTCGATATCAGATTACCTATGAATTCACGACACTTATGACGAAGAAAAAAGCACATAAACCGGGCTCAGCCACCATCGCGCTGAATAAGCGCGCCCGGCACGAATACTTTATCGAAGAAGAGTTCGAGGCTGGTCTCGCCCTGCAAGGCTGGGAAGTAAAATCTCTGCGCGCAGGAAAAGCCAATATCGGCGACAGTTACGTTATCCTCAAAGATGGCGAGGCCTGGCTGTTTGGCGCAAACTTTACGCCGATGGCGGTCGCCTCGACACATGTCGTATGCGACCCAACCCGAACCCGCAAACTGTTGTTAAATCAGCGTGAGCTTGATTCACTGTATGGCCGTATTAATCGTGAAGGTTATACTGTCGTCGCGCTTTCTCTGTACTGGAAAAATGCCTGGTGCAAAGTGAAGATCGGCGTGGCGAAAGGTAAAAAACAACATGATAAACGTTCCGATCTTAAAGAACGTGAGTGGCAACTGGATAAAGCACGCATTATGAAAAATGCAGGCCGATAATAGACATTTTTGTGACCAGCTTCTCAGTATGAAGCTGGTCAATATTCATATCTCATGCATGCCTCGAAAATATATTCTCTGTGTCTGACGCTTATCAATAGCAATAAATACCACACCACAACAAGAATATATTCTTTGTTTAAAAATTTTTATAGTCTAATAACACAATACTTCAAATGATTTTTATAAAATTTAATATTGCTGAATACCTTCACAAAAAGTATTGTTTTTATGTTAAAAGAGAAAAAGAAGAAAAAATTAAAATTCATTATAAAACATAAAGATAAATAAAAAATTATCATGTATTGTTAGCCCACCCTACATCTCCTTAACACAAACTCCGTTATATTTCAGACGCACTAACACCTTTATCAATAGATCTTAATTTGCAGAAAGATTTTTTTCTGACTATATCATCTAATACGAAAGCACTAGTCAGGCACAAAAAACAAAGGGTTATTCGGCGAGAAAACCAGACCTTCACCTACGCTCATAAAAAAGAATATGGCTACGGAAATTCATCTCTCACGATGAACGGGAAGGCTCGTCTACGCATTTTGCCCTGAACGTCGTGCCCGTTAATTAATACACAGAGCAAATCCATCAGGAGCTAATTTATGCGTCTACTCGCCGTGGTTTCGAAATTGACTGGCGTCTCCACCACTGTGGAATCCTCAGCGGTCACTCTTAACGCCCCGTCAATTGTTAAATTATCAGTGGCCCGGGAAGAAATTAGTCAACTTACGCGCATTAATCAGGATCTGGTGGTGACGCTCCATTCCGGCGAAACGATCACGATTAAAAACTTTTACGTTACCAACGATCTGGGCGCAAGCCAGCTGGTACTGGCGGAAAACGATGGCACGTTATGGTGGGTAGAAAATCCGCAAGCCGGGCTACATTTTGAACAAATCGCTGATATTAATGAGCTGCTGGTCACTTCCGGCACTTCCCATGAAGCAGGCGGCGCCGTTTGGCCGTGGGTACTGGCTGGCGCGGTGGCGGCTGGCGGCATTGCCGCTATCGCGTCTTCCGGCGGCGGCGATTCCCACCATCATTCGGATGGCGATAATCCGCCCCCCGATAACACCAATCCTGACGGTAATCCCCCTGATAACAGCAATCCCGGCGGCAGTAACCCTAACGGCAATACTCCAGGTAGCAGTAATCCTGTAGATACTACCCCGCCTCTCGCTCCCGGCAAGTTGTTGATTTCAGCGGACGGAAAAACGGTGAGCGGCGAGGCCGAAGCGGGCAGTACCATTACCATCAAAGATCCTTCAGGTAACGTCGTTGGCGAGGGCAAAGCGGATAGCGACGGTAAATTTAGTATTGATCTGACAGCGCCACAGATTAGCGGCGAACAACTTACCGTGACCGCTACTGACGATGCCGGCAATACCGGCCCATCCGCAACCATTGATGCGCCCAACATTCCTCTCCCCGATACACCGATTATCACCGCCGCTATCGATGATGCCGCTCCCCTCACCGGCACGCTGAGCAATAACCAGTTTACGAACGACAATACCCCCACTCTGGAGGGAACCGGCAGCGCAGGCACAGTCATCCATATTTACGCCAATGGTCAGGAAATAGGCTCCACAACGGTTGATAGCAGCGGAAGCTGGCATTTTGCCATTACCAGCGCGCTAGCGGATGGGGAAAATCATTTCACCGCCATTGCGACTAACGTTAAAGGCGAAAGTAGCGAATCAGCCCGCTTTTCGCTGACTATCGACACACTCAGCCCCGATGCCCCACGCGTTGAACTGATTGCCGATAACACCGGTTTGCTCACCGGGCCGCTACAGAATAATGACCGGACTGACGAGGCAAAACCGCTATTTTCCGGGCAGGGAGAGGCTGGCAATACCATCACGATTAAAGAGGGTTCAACCGTTATCGGCAGCGCTACCGTAGACGAAAATGGGCGCTGGACCTTTACGCCGACTACACCGTTAAGCGATGGCGAACATACCTTTACCGTCGAACAAAGCGACAAAGCCGGAAACGTGAGCCGCGTGACGACAACGCCTACTATCATTGTGGACACCACGCCGCCTGACGCCGCTATCATTGATAATGTCGCGAAAGACGGCACAACCGTTAGCGGTACCGCTGAAGCTGGCAGTACCGTGTCGATCTATGACCCGGCGGGAAATTACCTGGGCTCCACGATTACCGGAGAAAATAACCACTTCAGCATCACGCTGAATCCGGCCCAGACCCACGGCGAGCGTCTGGAAGCGCGTATTCAGGACGCCGTCGGTAACATCGGCCCCACCACGGAATTTACCGCTTCTGATTCACAGTATCCTGCCCAGCCGACTATCCTTACCGTGACGGATGACGCTGGCGCCGTTACCGGGCTGCTGAAAAATGGCGATGCCACAGATGATAACCGCCCAACCCTCAGCGGTACTGCCGAACCAGGCAGTACGATATCGATTAACGATAATGGCTTTCCTGTACTGTCCTTTCCGCCCATTGTCGCTGACGCTGACGGCAAATGGAGCTTTACCCCCTCGCTGGCACTTGCCGATGGCGACCATGTCTTTACCGCTACCGCGACCAACGATCGCGGCACCAGCGGGCAGTCCGCCTCCTTTACCATTGATATCGACACGCAGCCGC
This sequence comes from Salmonella sp. 2018103, assembly GCF_026247685.1. Taxonomy (NCBI): domain Bacteria; kingdom Pseudomonadati; phylum Pseudomonadota; class Gammaproteobacteria; order Enterobacterales; family Enterobacteriaceae; genus Salmonella; species Salmonella sp. 2018103. The sequence goes on along the minus strand of NZ_CP111029.1, from coordinate 1,168,265 downwards.
CGGTGCTGGAAGGTCTGGCGGTTAGCGACGTCGGCGACAGACTTACCGGCACTACGGAAGCTGGCAGTACTGTGGTTATCAAAGACAGCCAGGGAAATACGCTCGGTAGTGGAACGGCAGGCGACGACGGTACCTTCTCAATAGGTATTAGCCCGGCGAAAATTAACGGCGAAACATTAAGCATTAGCGTTACCGATAAAGCCGCGAATAGCGGTCCGGTAGAAACGCTGAACGCGCCGGATAAAACTGCGCCTGCGGCACCGGACGGTCTTATCGTGGCGACCGACGGTCTGTCCGTAAGCGGTCAGGCGGAAGCCGGGGCAACGGTCACTATCCGCGACAGTAGCAACACCGTACTTGGCAGCGCCGTCGCTAACGGCAACGGACAATTTATCGTTCCGCTGAATACGGCGCAGACTAACGGCCAGGCGCTTATCGCTACCGCCACCGATGTCGCGAAAAACGAAAGCGCCGCCGCGACGGTTATCGCGCCGGACAGTACCGCGCCGGAAATGCCGAAAAACGTGGTAATTAGTGAGGATGGCGCCAGTATCAGCGGCACCGCCGAACCGGGTAGCGCCATCACGATCGCCACGCCGGACGGCACGCCGCTCGGCAGCGGCAAAGCAGATGGCGAAGGTCATTTTACCCTTCCCCTCGTCCCCGCACAGACCAACGGCGAACAGGTTACCGTCACCGCCACCGACAGCGCCAACAACGTCAGCCCGCCAACCACAGCGCAAGCGCCCGATATCACCGCCCCGGATAAGCCCATTATCACTCAGGTGCTGGACGATGTTGAAAGCTTCACCGGGCCGCTGGTTAACGGGCAAACCACCAACGACAACCGTCCTACCCTTAGCGGTACGGCGGAGGCCGGCGCGCGTGTCGAAGTCTTTGATAACGGCGTTTCGCTGGGACTCGCCACGCTACAGCCCAACGGCACCTGGACGTTTACGCCGTCGCAAAATTTAGGTGAAGGCGCACATCGACTGACCGTAATCGCAACCGACGCTAAAGGCAATGCCAGTCCGGCCGCGTCATTCGACCTGGTGGTCGATACGCAATCGCCGCAGCAACCGGTAATCACCTTCATTACAGATGATGCGCCGGGTATTCTCGGTAGCGTCGCGCATCTGGGGCTCACTAACGACAGCACGCCAACGATTAACGGTACAGGTGAACCGGGTTCCACAGTACACCTGTATCAGAATGGCGCCCGGATAGCAGATATTATCGTCGGTAATTCCGGCGTCTGGAGCTACGCCTACACCACGGCCTCGCCACTGGCGGACGACACCTACACCTTTACCGTGACGGCCAGCGACAGTAACGGCAACACCACGCCTTTTTCGACCGATTTTACGATTACCATTGATACCCAGGCCCCTGCCGCCCCCGGCGTTATCGGCGTAGCTGACGGCGACGGAAATACGATTGATACCAATCAGATTACCCAGGAATCCCAGCCCCGGTTGAGCGGTAGCGGCACCGCAGGCGACACAATCATCCTTTACGATAACGGCAATGCCATAGGTCAGGCGCTGGTCGGCACGGACGGGCGCTGGCAGTTTACGCCGCCTGCCGCGCTGGGCGACGGCGACCACCTTCTGACCGCTCGCGCCAACGATCCGGCGGGGAACGAAAGTCCCGAATCCCTCAGCTTTACCCTGCGCGTCGATACCCAGGCGCCGGATGCGCCGCAGATCGTGTCAGCCGCCATCACAGGCGGAGAAGGCGAGGTGCTACTGGCAAACGGCAGTATTACCAATCAGCGTATGCCGACCCTCAGCGGCACCGGCGAACCCGGCGCCATCATCACCCTGTACAATAACGGCGTAGAACTGGCTACCGTCCAGGTCAATCCACAGGGTAGCTGGACCTATCCGCTAACCCGTAATCTGAGCGAAGGGTTAAACATCCTGACGGCCACCGCCACGGATGCCGCAGGCAATAGTAGCCCCACCTCCAGCGTTTTCTCCGTTACCCTTGATACCCAGCCTCCAGCGCAGCCTGACGCGCCGCTAATCAGCGATAACGTCGCGCCGATTATCGGCAACATCGGCAATAATGGCGCAACGAACGATACCACGCCGACCTTCAGCGGCACGGGAGAGATCGGCAGCACGATAATTCTCTACAATAATGGCAGTGAAATTGGTCGCACAACGGTAGGCGATAACGGAAGCTGGAGCTTTACGCCTGCGGCACTGACGCCAGAAACCTATACCATTACCGTCACGGAAACCGATATAGCGGGCAATATCAGTCCACCTTCCGCCTCAGTCACTTTTACGCTAGACACCACTGCGCCCGCCAATCCGGTTATCACTTTTGCCGAAGATAACGTCGGCGAAGTCCAGGATACTATTGTCAGCGGCGCAACCACTGACGACAATACACCGGTCATTCACGGCACTGGCGACATCGGCAGCATTATTACGCTCTATAACGGCAGCAGCGTTTTAGGCGTAGTCACCGTCGATGAGACCGGCACCTGGACGCTGCCGGTGACCAGCGCGTTGCCGGATGGCGTCTACACCCTGACCGCCATTGCCGCCGATGCCGCCGGAAACAGCAGCGGCGTATCGAACAGCTTTACCTTCACCGTCGACACCGTTCCGTTGCAGCCGCCCGTCGTCAATGAGATCCTTGACGATATTGCGCCAGTGACCGGGCCATTAACCGATGGCGCCTTTACTAACGATCGGACGCTGACTATCAACGGCAGCGGCGAAAACGGCAGCACCGTCACGGTTTACGACAATGGCGTGGCAATCGGTACGGCGCTCGTCACCGACGGGGGCTGGACATTCAATACGCCCGAATTGTCAGAAGCCAGCCATGCGCTAACCTTCAGCGCGACTGACGACGCTGGAAATACCACGGCGCAAACCCAACCGATCACCATTACTGTGGATATCACCGCCCCGCCCGCGCCAACGATCCAGACGGTGGACGACGATGGCACGCGCGTGGCCGGACTTGCCGACCCTTACGCTACCGTTGAAATTCATCATATCGATGGCACCCTGGTCGGCAGCGCTGTCGCTAATGGCACCGGTGAATTCGTCGTTACGCTCAGTCCGGCGCAAACCGATGGCGGTACGCTGACGGCAATTGCTATCGATCGCGCGGGGAATAACGGCCCGGCTACGAATTTTCCCGCTTCCGACAGCGGTCTGCCCGCCGTCCCGGCCATCACGGCGATTGAAGATAATGTCGGGAGCGTACAGGGGAATATTGCGGCGGGCGGCGCCACGGACGACACCACGCCGACGCTGCGCGGCACCACGGATATCGGCTCTACCGTTGAAGTTTTCATTGATGGCGATTCGGCAGGCTTTGCCACCGTTGACGCCAGCGGGAACTGGATCTTTGAGATCGCGACGCCATTAAGCGAAAGCACACATTACTTCACCGTCCAGGCAACCAATGCGAATGGCCCGGGCGGCCTGTCCGCACCGGTCGGGATCACTGTCGATCTTAGCGCGCCGGCGCAACCGGTTATTACCAGCGCAACGGATGACGTCCCCGGTATGACCGGTACGCTGGATAACGGCGCGCTCACCAATGATTCACGCCCGACGCTCAACGGAACGGGAGAAGCAGGCGCCACCATCCGCATTCTGGATAACGGCGTAGAAATCGGTTCCGCCACGGTAGATCAAAGCGGCAACTGGCGCTTCACCCCGAACGCGCCGCTGGAGAGCATCGCACATATCTTTACCGCCGTGGCGACCGATCCCGCCGGCAATAGCGGCCAGCCTTCGGACGGCTTTACGCTGAACATTGACGCGCAGGCGCCAGATGTGCCGGTTATCACGTCCGTGATTGACGATAACAATCAACCGACCGTCCCGGTGTTACCGGGGCAATTCACCGACGATCGGCAGCCAATACTGAACGGAACTGGCGAACCTGGCGCGACAATCACCATTTTTGATAACGGTACGCCGCTTGGCACGGCTCAGGTAGGCGAAAACGGTAGCTGGATCTTCCCGGTGCCCCGCAATTTATCAGAGGGAAGCCATAATCTGACGGTTAGCGCTACCGATCCGGCGGGCAATACCAGCGCGGTCTCCGCGCCGTGGACGATCGTGGTCGATATTACGCCTCCGGCGATCCCGGTTCTTACCTCCGTCGTAGATGACCAACCCGGTATTACCGGCAACCTGGTAAGCGGGCAGCTAACGAACGATGCGACGCCCACCCTGAACGGGCGCGGAGAGGCTGGCGCGACGATTAATGTCTATCTTGACGGCAATCCAGCGTCCATCGGTACCACGACGGTGAATAGCGACGGCACATGGAGTTTCACGCCGCAGACGCCGCTTGCAAACGGTAGCCACACGTTCACCCTTAGCGCCACCGATCCGGCGGGTAATAGCAGCGCGGTGTCCAGCGGATTTGTGCTGACGATTGACGCCACACCGCCCGCCGCGCCGGTTATCGCCAGTGTGGCAGACAATACGGCGCCGGTAACGGGCATCGTCCCCAACGGCGGCTCGACGAACGAAACCCGACCGACGCTCTCGGGTACCGGTGAGGCGGGTGCAACCATCTCGATTTATAATGGCAACGCACTGGTCGGCACAGCGCAAGTTCAGGCCAACGGTAGCTGGAGCTTTACACCGTCTACCTCGCTGGGCGCGGGCGTCTGGAACCTGACGGCGACAGCAACCGATGCGGCAGGCAATACCAGCGCCGCGTCCGAAATACGCTCGTTTACTATTGATACCACGGCTCCCGCCGCGCCTGTTATTGATACGGTCTACGACGGTACGGGCCCCATTACCGGCAATCTGAGTTCAGGACAGATCACAGACGAGGCGCGCCCTGTCATTAGCGGCACCCGTGAAGCCAACACAACTATTCGTCTCTACGATAACGGCACGCTGCTGGCTGAAATTCCCGCCGACAATAGCAGTAGCTGGCGCTACACGCCCGATACCTCTCTGGCGACGGGCAACCATGTAATTACCGTCATTGCCGTTGATGCCGCAGGCAACGCCAGTCCCGTTTCAGACAGCGTTAATTTCGTCGTCGATACCACGCCGCCGCTGACGCCGGTAATCACATCAGTCAGTGACGATCAGGCGCCAGGCCTCGGCACGATCGCGAACGGCCAAAATACCAACGATCCTACGCCAACCTTCAGCGGCACCGCAGAAGCCGGCGCCACGATCACGCTCTATGAAAATGGTACGGTCATTGGCACGACAACGGCTCAACCTGACGGCGCGTGGAGCGTCTCCACCTCAACGCTGGCAAGCGGAACACACGTCATCACCGCCGTCGCCACCGATGCCGCAGGAAACAGCAGCCCGAACAGTACGGCTTTCACCCTGACGGTCGATACCACCGCGCCGCAAACGCCAATCCTGACGTCCGTGGTGGATGACGTCGCGGGCGGGGTCACAGGAAATCTCGCTAATGGTCAGATAACCAATGATAACCGCCCCACGCTGAACGGCACTGCCGAAGCGGGCAGCGTGGTCAGTATCTATGATGGCAACACTCTGCTTGGCGTCACCTCGGCTAACGCGGGCGGCGCGTGGAGCTTCACGCCGACGACAGGGTTAAACGACGGCACGCGCACATTAACAGTGACCGCCACCGACCCGGCAGGCAACGTTAGCCCGGCCACCAGCGGTTTTACTATCGTGGTCGATACCCTTGCGCCAACGGTTCCGCTTATAACCAGCATCGTTGATGATGTCCCGAACAATACCGGCGCCATTGGCAATGGACAATCGACCAACGACACACAGCCGACGCTCAACGGTACCGCGGAAGCCAACAGCGCGGTAAGCATCTTCGATAATGGCGCGCTGGTTGCGACCGTGAACGCCAATGCCAGCGGCAACTGGAGCTGGACGCCAACCGCCGCGCTCGGCCAGGGAAGTCACGCCTATAGCGTTAGCGCCGCCGATGCGGCTGGCAACGTTAGCGCCGCTTCGCCATCGACAACGATTATCGTGGATACCATTGCGCCCGGCGCGCCCGGCAACCTGGTCATCAATACTACCGGTAATCGCGTGACGGGCACCGCGGAAGCAGGCAGTACAGTGACAATTACCTCTGAGACTGGTGTGGTACTGGGAACCGCCACCGCCGACGGTACAGGCAGCTTCACCGCCACACTCACGCCCGCGCAGACCAATGGTCAGCCGCTACTGGCATTTGCCCAGGATAAAGCAGGCAACACCGGCATTGCCGCCGGATTTACCGCGCCCGATACGCGCGTGCCGGAAGCACCGATCATCACCAACGTAGTGGATGATGTGGGTATTTATACCGGCGCTATCGCCAACGGTCAGGTCACTAATGACGCACAACCCACATTGAATGGTACCGCTCAGGCGGGCGCCACGGTGAGCATTTATAACAACGGGGCGCTGCTCGGCACCACCACGGCGAACGCCAGCGGAAACTGGAGCTTTACCCCGACAGGCAATTTGACCGAAGGCAGCCACGCCTTCACCGCCACCGCGACTAACGCCAACGGTACAGGCAGCGTCTCCACCGCCGCGACGGTGATTGTCGATACGCTGGCGCCCGGTACGCCGTCAGGTACGCTCAGCGCCGATGGCGGTTCACTTTCCGGACAGGCAGAGGCAAACAGCACCGTAACCGTCACGCTGGCGGGCGGCGTGACGCTCACCACCACCGCCGGCAGCAACGGCGCATGGTCTCTCACCTTGCCGACAAAACAAATTGAAGGTCAACTCATTAACGTGACGGCCACTGACGCTGCGGGTAACGCCTCCGGCACGTTAGGCATTACCGCGCCGATTCTGCCGCTGGCGGCAAGGGATAACATCACCAGTATTGATCTGACCTCTACCGCCGTCACCAGCACGCAAAACTATTCGGATTACGGCCTGCTGCTGGTTGGCGCGCTTGGCAATGTCGCCTCGGTTTTGGGTAACGATACCGCTCAGGTTGAGTTCACCATTGCTGAAGGTGGTACGGGCGACGTCACCATTGATGCCGCCGCAACGGGAATCGTGCTTTCGCTGCTCAGTACTCAGGAGATTGTGGTACAGCGCTACGACACCAGCCTCGGCGCCTGGACGACGATCGTCAACACCGCCGTTGGCGACTTCGCGAATTTGCTTACCCTGACCGGGAGCGGCGTTACCCTGAACCTGAGCGGCCTGGGCGAAGGCCAGTACCGGGTACTCACTTATAACACCAGTCTGCTCGCCACCGGGTCGTATACCAGCCTGGATGTCGATGTACACCAGACCAGCGCAGGTATTATTAGCGGGCCAACCATCAGTACCGGCAACGTCATGGCTGATGATACCGCGCCGACGGGCACCACGGTCACCGCCATCACCAACGCCAACGGTGTCAGTACGCCGGTCGGCGCGGGCGGCGTGGATATCCAGGGACAATACGGCACGCTGCACATTAATCAGGATGGCAGTTACACCTACACGCTGACTAACCCCACGGCGGGATACGGACATAAAGAGAGCTTCACCTACACCATTACCCAGAATGGCGTCGGTAGCAGCGCCGCGCAACTGGTTATCAATCTGGGTCCCGCGCCTGTACCGGGCAGCGTGATAGCGACAGACAATAACGCCTCTCTGGTCTTTGATACTCACGTTAGCTACGTCAACAACGGTCCCTCGACACAAAGCGGCGTCACGGTATTAAGCGTCGGACTTGGTAATGTACTGAACGCGAATCTGCTTGATGATATGACTAATCCGATCATCTTTAACGTTGAAGAAGGCGCTACGCGAACCATGACGTTACAGGGAACCGTCGGCGGCGTCTCACTGGTTTCCACGTTCGATCTGTACGTTTATCGCTTCAACGATGCCATTCAGCAATATGAGCAGTTTCGGGTGCAAAAGGGCTGGATTAACACCCTGCTGTTAGCCGGACAGTCCCAGCCGCTGACCCTGACGTTGCCTGGCGGCGAATACCTGTTCGTGCTGAATACCGCCAGCGGCATTAGCGTCCTCACTGGCTATACGCTGGCGATTTCCCAGGACCACACCTATGCCGTTGACAGTATCACCGCCAACACCACCGGCAACGTACTGACCAATGATGTCGCCCCTACGGACGCCCTCCTCACTGAAGTAAACGGCGTGGCGATTGCGGCGACCGGCACGACGGAGGTAAACGGACTGTATGGCTCGCTCATCATTGACGCAAGAGGCAACTATACCTACACGCTGAAGAACGGCGTCGGCGCCGACAGCATTAAAACGCCGGACAGCTTTATCTATACAGTCAAAGCGCCAAACGGCGATACCGATACGGCCTCGCTCAATATCACGCCAACCGCCAGGGCGCTGGATGCGATTAATGATGTCAGCGATACCCTTAGCGTCGCCACGCTTCAGGATACCTCTGCCTGGCTGGACTCCAGCGTCGGCAGCGCCAGTTGGGGGCTACTCGGCAAATCGGGCAGCGGGAGCGGCACCTTTGACGTTGCAACAGGTACCGTACTTAAAGGCGCGTCACTGGTCTTTGATGTCTCCACGCTCATTACGCTGGGCAATCTGAATATTAGCTGGGCCATTCAGGAGAACGGGACCGTCATACGCAACGGAACCGTTCCGGTGGCGAATATCACGCTGGGCAGCGCGACGGTGACCGTCAACCTGAGCGGCCTGGAGCTGGATGCCGGAACGTACACGCTTAACTTTACCGGCACCAATACCCTGGCCGGGGCGGCGACGATCACGCCACGCGTCATCGGCACCACCGTCGATCTGGATAATTTTGAAACGTCCGGAACGCATACCGTTCTCGGCAATATTTTTGACGGCAGCGATGCGGCGGGGGCGATGGATCAGCTTAATACGGTGAATACCCGCCTGAGCATTAGCGGGTATAACGGCAGCGCCGCCACGCTGGACGCCGCGGCGAATACCACCAGCGCCACGATTCAGGGACATTACGGCACATTGCAAATTAACCTCGATGGCGCTTACACCTACACCCTGAATAATGGCGTCGCGATGTCGTCCATCACCAGTAAAGAGGTCTTTACCTATCAACTGGATGACAAGATGGGTCATACGGATAGCGCCACATTGACCATTGATATGGCGCCGCAAATCGTCAGTACCAACCAAAACGATGTTCTCATCGGCTCCGCCTATAGCGATACGCTGATTTACCACCTGTTAAACGGCGCGGACGCGACCGGCGGCAATGGCGCCGATCGCTGGCAAAACTTCTCCACCGCGCAGGGCGACAAGATCGATATCCACGAACTGCTGACCGGCTGGGATCATCAGGCGGCGACGCTGGGTAACTTTGTTCAGGTTCATACCAGCGGCGCCAATACGGTGATATCCGTCGATCGCGACGGCGTCGGCAGCGCGTTTAAATCCACTGACCTTGTCACTCTGGAGAATGTGCAGCTCACGCTAAATGATCTTTTGCAAAACAACCACCTGATAACCGGCGGTTGATAAAAAAGCCCCGAACGCCACGACGTTCGGGGCAACAAGCGGTGATATTTAAAAGGGATAAACTATGGGAAGAGTCGCGCCTGTCGCCATCGTACTGGCATTTGCTTTGTTTCATCACCAGCCCCGGGGCGCAGAAGCGCCGCCAATGATTACATCCGAAGGATTAGCAACAGACCAGATGCTTCCTTCGCTGGATGGCTCCGCCGCTGAGTTGCCGCTCAGCGCCGCCGCGCCGGGCAACCTGACGCTCAATGACGCGGTCAATCGCGCCGTTAGCTGGCATCCTTCTATTCGCGAAGCCGTCGGCAAACTGCTCGCACAGAATGAACAAATAGAGGTCGCCAAATCGAAATATTATCCGCAAGTCAGCGCTGGTGTGAACAATGGGTACAGCAATACCTACACCGATCACGGGTATAGTCCCTCGCTGGTGCTGTCGGTATCGCAAATGCTTTATGACTTCGGCAAAGTGGCAAGCCAGGTTCGCGCCGAAACCGCAGGCGCAGCGCAGCAACAGGCCAATGTGTTGCTCAGTATTGATACCGTCGCGCACGAAACCGCCAACGCCATTGTACAAACGCAGAGCTGGCAGCAAATGGTAGAAGCGGCGGAAGAACAGCTCGTCGCGCTGGACAGCATCGGTAAACTTATCCGGCAGCGCAGCGATGAAGGCGCTACGTCGCTATCTGACGTAGTGCAAACCGAAGCCAGAATCGAATCCGCCCGCTCGCAACTGGCGCAGTATCAGGCCAATCTCGACAGTGCGAAAGCCTCACTGATGAGCTGGCTGGGCTGGAATTCGCTTAACGGCATCAATAATGACTTCCCGGCGAAACTTGCTCGCAGCTGTGAGACGGCAACTCCCGACGATCGACTGGTGCCCGCGGTACTGGCCGCCTGGGCGCAGGCCAACGTTGCGCGGGCGAATCTGGACTATGCCAGCGCGCAAATGACGCCGACAATTTCGCTCGAACCTTCCGTTCAACATTATCTTAATGATAAATATCCCAGTCATGAAGTGCTGGATAAAACCCAGTATTCCACCTGGGTGAAAGTTGAGATGCCGCTTTATCAGGGCGGAGGGCTGACTGCCCGACGCAACGCCGCCAGCCATGCGGTAGACGCGGCTCAGTCGACCATTCAGCGCACCCGGCTTGATGTCCGCCAGAAACTAATGGAGGCACGCAGCCAGGCAATGAGTCTTGCCAGCGCGTTACAAATCCTTCGTCGGCAACAGCAGCTTAGCGAACGCACGCGCGAACTGTATCAGCAGCAATACCTTGACCTCGGTTCCCGCCCGCTGCTCGACGTGCTGAATGCGGAGCAGGAAGTTTACCAGGCGCGTTTTGCCGAACTGCAAACGGAAAGCCAGTTGCATCAGTTGCAACTGAACTGTCTGTATAACACCGGCGCGCTTCGTCAGGCGTTCGCGTTAAATCATCGCAGCATTCAATCCGTGGAGATCCAGCCATGACCCGCGCCGCCCCCGATGTAGAAGAGGTACTCAGTGAGCGCGCGCTAAGCCAATGGGCGCAGGCCATCAGCTATGTCGCCGGTCATTATCGCGTTGCCTGTTCTCCCGGTTCAATTCAGGCCAACGCCCCGTGGTTTAGGGGCAAAAGCAGAACGACCGCCTTAACGCAGCTCGCGCGGCAGGCGGGTTTATCCTTTCATGCGCCGGACATAGACAAAACGGCATTTAGTCAGTGGCGATTGCCGTTGGTTGTCGAGCTCCGGGACGGGCAGTTATTGGTCATCGAACATGTTAATGACGAAGATGCGGTAGACGTTTTTGTGATTGAAGAAGAGAGTCAGCGTAACCGCCTGACGCTCAGCGAGTTATTGCCGGAGATCCTCTATGTTGCCGCGCTACGCCCGCTATCGGCGCTCAAGGATAGCCGCGTCGACCGCTATATCTCCCGCTTTAAACCTGACTGGATGCGCGAGCTGGTTCTGCAGGATATTCGCCCTTATTTACCGGTAATGGTCGCCGCCTTTCTGATTAACGTGCTGTCTCTGGCCGGGATTGTGTTCTCTATGCAGGTTTACGATCGGGTGATCCCCGCTCAGTCATATCCTACCCTGTACGTGCTCTCCTTCGGCGTGCTGGTAGCGGTGCTGTTCGGTTTTCTGCTGCGTGAAGCGCGTACGCACATTATGGACGTGCTCGGTAAACGCGCCGATATGCGCATTTCCGATCGGGTATTCGGTCATGCGTTAAGGCTGCGCAACAGCGCTATCCCCCGTTCCACCGGCAGTTTTATCTCGCAGTTACGCGAACTGGAGCAGATCCGCGAGATGATTACCTCTTCAACGCTGGCGACCATTGTCGATCTGCCTTTCTTTTTCCTGTTTATGGTAGTCCTGGCGATTATTGCCCCACCGCTGGCATGGATAGCGCCCGTGGCGGCTCTGCTGATGATCCTGCCGGGCGTCGCACTGCAAAAAAAACTGGCTGTCCTCGCCAACCAGGCCGCCCACGAAGCGACGCTACGCAATGCAGTCTTGGTCGAAAGCGTTCAGGGACTGGAAGATATTAAACTGATGCAGGCGGAGAACCGCTTTCTTCAGCAGTGGAATAGCTATATCCGTATCACCGGCGAGTCGGGTCTACGCACCCGCAAACTCACGCAAGGGCTTATCAGTTGGGGGATGTCGGTACAAAGTCTGGTGTATGCCGCAGTGATTATGTTCGGCGCGCCGATGGTCATTGAAGGCAGTATGACTACCGGCGCCGTGGTCGCCGCGTCGATGCTCGGCTCGCGGATGATCGCGCCAATGGCTAACCTGTGCGGCGTGCTGGCGCGCTGGCAGCAGGTGAAAGCGGCGAAGATGGGTCTCGACAACATTATGCAACTGCCCACCGAGACACAGCATGACGATAGCCTGATACACCGCGACATCCTCCACGGGCATTACCTCTTTGAAAACGCTCAGTTTCGTTACCATAACGACGATCAACGCATACCGTTGCGCCTCGTGCGTCTGGAGATCATGCCAGGCGAGCGGATTGCAATACTGGGGCGTAACGGTGCGGGTAAATCCACACTTTTACAGGCGATGGCGGGTGGCCTGGAGATGATTCAGGGAGATGCCCGGCTTGATAATCTCAGCTTGTCGCACATCGATATGGCGGATTTACGACGCAACATCGGCTTTCTTAGCCAGAACGCGCGGCTTTTCTTCGGCACCCTACGAGAGAACCTGACGCTCGGCGCGCCGCACGCCAACGATGAACAGATTTTTGACGCGCTCGAAGTCAGCGGCGGCGCCGTCTTCGTCAGGCGGCTGGCAAAAGGGTTGGATCATCCCATTATGGAGGGTGGTAACGGCCTGTCCGGTGGGCAGCGTCAGTCCCTGTTGCTGGCGAGAATGCTGCTGCGCTCCCCCAATATTGTGCTACTTGACGAACCCAGCGCCTCGCTGGACGAGCATACGGAGCGAGAGTTTATTCAGCGGTTACATCAGTGGCTTGGCAACCGTACCCTGGTCGTCGCGACGCACCGGGTACCAATACTGGAGCTGGTTGAGCGTGTCATTGTCCTGAAAGAAGGACAACTGGTGATGGATGCGCCAAAAGCGCAGGCGCTTAACGCGGATCGGATGCAAAGTCACCGTCGGGAGTGGAAAAATGAAAATCAGTCAGCATGATGCCGCGATGGACGATTTCGATATTCAGCGTGAACGGGCGTTTTCCGGCGCGGGTCGTATTGTTCTGATCTGCTCACTGTTATTTCTCATTCTCGGCATCTGGGCGTGGTTTGGCCGACTGGATGAGGTTTCCACCGGCAACGGGAAAGTGATCCCCAGTTCACGCGAACAGGTTCTGCAGTCGCTGGATGGCGGCATTCTGGCGCAGTTGACGGTGCGGGAAGGCGACAGAGTTCAGGCTAATCAGATTGTCGCCCGGCTTGATCCGACGCGTCTGGCGTCCAATGTGGGTGAAAGTGCGGCAAAATATCGAGCTTCACTCGCCTCCAGCGCACGGTTAACTGCGGAAGTCAGCGACTTACCTCTCGCCTTCCCCGCTGAGCTGAACGGCTGGCCGGATCTGATTGCCGCAGAGACGCGTCTCTATAAAAGCCGCCGCGCGCAGCTGGCCGATACCGAAGCCGAGCTACGGGATGCGCTGGCGTCGGTTAATAAAGAGCTGACCATTACCCAGCGGCTGGAGAAAAGCGGCGCGGCCAGTCATGTTGAAGTGCTACGCCTGCAACGACAAAAAAGCGATTTAGGCTTAAAAATTACCGATCTGCGCTCACAATATTATGTGCAGGCACGCGAAGCGTTATCGAAAGCGAACGCTGAGGTCGATATGCTCTCCGCCATTTTAAAAGGACGCGAGGATTCCGTCACCCGCCTTACCGTGCGTTCGCCGGTACGTGGCATTGTTAAAAATATCCAGGTCACGACGATTGGCGGCGTGATCCCGCCTAACGGCGAGATGATGGAGATAGTGCCGGTAGACGATCGTCTGCTGATTGAAACCCGCCTTTCGCCGCGTGATATCGCCTTTATTCATCCCGGCCAACGCGCATTGGTTAAAATTACCGCTTATGATTACGCCATTTACGGCGGGCTTGACGGCGTGGTGGAGACCATTTCACCAGACACCATTCAGGATAAAGTGAAACCGGAAATTTTCTACTATCGCGTGTTTATCCGCACCCACCAGGACTATCTACAAAATAAATCAGGACGCCGTTTTTCGATTGTTCCAGGCATGATCGCCACGGTGGATATCAAAACCGGTGAAAAAACCATTGTCGACTATTTAATCAAACCGTTTAATCGCGCGAAAGAAGCGCTGCGCGAGCGGTAAATCGTTGAAGATAAGAAGATACGGGGGCTGGTCACGCGTGTCACAAGTCTGTTATACTTACCTTACACATTGGGGCTGATTCTGGATTCGACGGGATTTGCGAAACCCAAGGTGCATGCCGAGGGGCGGTTGGCCTCGTAAAAAGCCGCAAAAAAATAGTCGCAAACGACGAAAACTACGCTTTAGCAGCTTAATAACCTGCTTAGAGCCCTCTCTCCCTAGCCTCCGCTCTTAGGACGGGGATCAAGAGAGGTCAAACCCAAAAGAGATCGCGCGGATGCCCTGCCTGGGGTTGAAGCGTTAAAACGAATCAGGCTAGTCTGGTAGTGGCGTGTCCGTCCGCAGGTGCCAGGCGAATGTAAAGACTGACTAAGCATGTAGTACCGAGGATGTAGGAATTTCGGACGCGGGTTCAACTCCCGCCAGCTCCACCAAACAAAACAAGGGGTTACGTGAAAACGTAGCCCTTTTTCTTTGGTAGTGGCGGCAAAATGGCGACAGCGTGTCGGACTGGCGGCAACAAAAAACCCGCCATTAAAGCGGGTTCTGTTCAGAAACTCATGTGGCCTTGACCACCTTTTCCCGGATGTGGTGGCGCAGAAGAAATTAGATTCGGTTTTATAATGTGCCGTACAAACGTTTCATGAGTAACGAACGTACAGCCACAATTTATATTTTGGCACTGGTTGTAACGTTCTTTTGTCGTAGCTGATACCTGAAAGCTGCTTCTGGTATGTGCTGCATGACCGCACTCTGGACAGTTCATCATTGCTGTTATCCCACCACTTTTGCCGTAATCGCAATAATGATACATCATCAATCAATATTGAGAACCAATTATTCAATTTCAAGATCATCAATCTTTACTTCAAGCTCCATGCTGGTCGTAAATCCATTATCCGGGATGACAGAATGCGTCAGGGTGGTAATGGTCCATTCTGCATCATCAATCGGCTGCTTAAATCCCGTCACCTTCACCGGCATTTCCGTATAGAGATCAGCCCGCCCCTCAGCGAGCAGCAGGGAAAATGAAGCAACCCCGCGCTGCAGACGTTCCCACTGCATTTTTGCTGCGCGCTCTGCATTGCTCCGGTTGGCGTAGGTACGATTAAGAACCAACACGTTTTCATCTGTTCCCACCAGATAATCTCCCTGTTTTGCTTCCGGCTCTTTGGGTGTGGTGGTTTTCTTTCGGCGACGCTTAACACGGGTTGTCTCTTTTTTCCTGGGTTCACGCGTATGCAACCAGCTGGCAATAACACCGGTATAGGCACCACGATCAGCAAGGGTGAACCGATGACCGTCACCGGCTTTGCGCGTGATGGTAATAACCGGCAGCTGCTTGCCGCTTGCCGTTCTTCCCTGTCCCTGCCGGATAAACAGCAGGTTCCCGTCTTTAACGGAAGCAATCGCCCCATACTGTCTCGCCAGTTTCATCAGAAAACTTGCATCGCTTTCGTTGGTCTGGTCCATATGATCCAGCGCCTTATCCGTCAGGTCTTTACCCAGCGCCACTTTGAGGTTATGCCGGGCGGCGATTTCCTTTACCACCTTCCCCACCGTTGTCTGATGCCATGATTTTTCGCGCCGTGTATTGAGGGTTTCACGAAAATCTGCGCTACGCGCCCTGATGGTCAGCCGGTCAGGGGCTCCGCTGTGTTCAATTTCATCTACGGTAAAAGCCCCTTTAGGGAAAAGCGGCTGCCCTTTCCAGCCCAGCGCCAGCTGAATCACAGCCCCACGTCGCGGCAGGGCGATCAGCCCGTCGGCGTCGTCCAGCTCCAGATCAAGCTGGTCCGCTTCAAAGCCCCGGTTATCCGTCAGTGTCAGACTCATCAGGCGCGCGTCCATCACCGTCGTCACGTCTTTGCCTTCGATGGTGATACTGAAAGCCGGGCTTTTGCTGTTCAGATTCAGGAGATCAGAATTAACGTTCACTGCAGCAATCCTCCAACCGTGTTTTTAATCCCCCCAATAGCAGATGCTGCGGAGTCCTGCAGGTTGCTGAGCTGGTCACTCAGGCTCCCGAACATGTCAGAGAGCGACTCATCAACCCGTTTGAGGGTGATCGTAAACTCAATGCGCCTGGGCATTCCGCTGGCAAAAAACTCCGTCTTTGTCTGGCTCAGACTCTCAATAACAAACATGCCGTAAATGGTTCCACTACCTTCAATCAAAGGCCATGCCTTGCCCAGTTCAGCCATTTGTTCAAGCGCCAGTAATGACAGTCTGCCGCCGGTCACTTCCGGCAGCAGAACCCCGGACAGTGTCAGTGAATCGTTATCCGGGCCAAGAAACTGCGTTGACGGACGGCGGTTCACCCGGCTGTTGGCGGCGTGTCGCCAGCTGCGCTGATACTGCAGTTCCTGATAAGGGACAGTGCGCAGCATAAATACATATAAACCCAGTACCATCATCATGATTCATACCCCCCCTGATCGCTGAAATTGCTGCGTGCTTTTGCCCTGGCCCGGCGCTCCCGTTCGTCAAGCTGGCGTGCCACTTCACGGGCAATATCCTGCGCGTTCTGCCCAGGCTGAGCGACAATATGAATGGGCGCATTTATCTCATAACGAATAACCGGCGGCGGGCTATCTGCCTTAGCAAGCGGGGGCTGGTATGCCCTCGCAGGCAAACTGAACGGATGAAGCGGAGCCGCTTCTGCAGGTGTCGCAGCTACCCCCATCACGCCAGCAACGACAGAGGCCAGCGCAGCAGTACGCCGCCTGCTGGTAACATTTGCCGGTCCGTTCACAATTTCAGGGCCATTTTCTCCGACAATGCCAAACTGCCCGCGTGGAATGATCCCGCCCGTGTCGTACATCCCCGCGTAAGCCGGGAACCCGCCTGGCGGCAGCACCACTTTGCCGTCACTGTTCACTGTGGCGGACTGCTGCTGCGTAACCTGCGCAGGTAGTTTCGCCTTTGCCGCCTCCTTACTGACAATACCGAGCTTTTCCAGCAGCCATGACACACCGGATTTAAGTGACTCAAGTGGGTGCATCACCCTATTCAGACCTTCCGCCAGCGCCTCACCAAACCGACGCCCCATTGCAGCTGCGCTGTTCAGCTCTTCGGAAGTGGATTTAACCGGGGTAAGTAAATCATTGAACCAGCCCCACAAGGCCTGCACCCTGTCACCAATCCACTGAAACACGGGTCTGAGCGGCTCAAAGGCGGCGCTGATGGGCGCAGCAGCGGATCTGAACCCTTCCACCACGCCCCCCAGAAATGCACTAATGGGCTGCCAGTATTTCCAGATAACCAGCGCCACGCCTGCCAGTGCAGCCACAACCAGCCCTACAGGACTGAGCAGCGCACCCAGCAGGCTACCAACAGCAAATAATGCCACGCGCAGCAAAGCCAGCGGACCAGAGATCAACAGACGCAGCACGCTACCTGTACGTGTGGCAGCGGCGGCTGCAGAAGGTAACGCTTTAACTGACAGCATGGACAGGCCAAACCGGATAACCGCCAGCGGTCCCAGCACAGCAGCCACCGCCACTGCCAGCGCCCCCAACCCAACAGTAATGGCTGCCGTAGCTGCCGCCACTTTCATCAGCGTGCCAGCCAGCACGGGATTCTGCTCAACCCAGCGACGCAACGCCCCGGTCACGCGCTTAACCATGCCCATAATATCCATCAGCGGCTGGCGCAGCGTTTCCCCCAGGCTGCTGAAAGCGTTCTGCGCGCCCGTCTTAACCAGCAACCACTGCGCAGACAATGAATCCTTGTTAATGTCGGATTCTTTCTGCATGGAGCCATTAGCACCACTACCTGATGTGAGTTTCAGCTGGCGTTGCAGCTCCGGCAGGTTGTTAGCCAGCTTTGCCGCATCATCGCCAAACTCTTTGCCAAAAATCATTGTCATGGCTGACAGACGTTTATCCTGCGGCAGATTGTTGACCTTCTCCAGAACCCGCTGAATTGTGCCCATGGCATCGGTGGTCATCTGCTTTTCAATCTCCGCCGGATTGAGTTGCAACAGATTCATGCCTTCAAAAAATCGTTTACTTTGCATGGTGGCAATGGACAGTTCACGCACCATGGCATTAGAGGCGCTGGCGGCGATTTCCGGGGCAGCCCCAAGAGAAAGGAATGTTGAACCCAGCGCCGCGGCCTTTCGGAAGTCAAGGCGGTCAGCCACGCCTCCCATACGCTGCAGGACGTTGATAATGTCCCCACCCTTTGACATGGCGTTATCGTCCAGGTAGTTCAGCGCATCGCCCAGTTGTTCAATATTGCGCGTCGGAACTTTATAGAGCTGCGCGATTTTCCCCAGCCCTTCAGCCAGTTCATCTGCGGGCAGCTCAAAGGCCGTTGCCGCTTTTGCCGCCGTGGATGCAAAAGCCAGCAGGTCACGTTTCTGCTCTTCGTAAGGATCGTCCTGATTGGTCACCCCCATGCGAGCACCACCTTCAACCAGCGCGGCATAGTCTATAGCGCCGTTCTCCATCGGCAGCTGTTCGCTGGCGGCCTTGATGGCATCCTGCATGTCATAAAACTGTTTTGTGCGGTTGCCATTATCGTCCCGCAGCCCGTTTATCTGCTTTGCCACGCCTTTCATGGCATCTTCCATGCTGGCGTAGCTCTTAACTGCCGCCACAACAGGTGCGCCCATTGCCACCCCCGCAGCCGTAGTGGTAGCCCCTGCCCCGGCGATGCGATCCCGCACCTCAAGACGGCGTGAATACTGATCGCGGACGGCGTTCATTCGCGCCTGCTGTTCGCCCAGGCGTTTAAGGGATTTCTGCTGCCGGTCCAGGGCCTGCCGGGTTTCGTCGGCATTCTGCCGCAGTTCCCGCTGCGCACTACTGAGCTTTTTCGTGTCCAGCCCGGCTTCATTGAGCACAAGACGCTGGCGCTGCACCGACTGACGTAGACCGTTATATTTGCTCTGTAACTCCGTAACGCGGTTTTTTGCCTGCTCAAGCAGCCGTGCCTGCGCCGCCGTCGGGCGATTGGTAGCAGAGAATTGCGTGGCAAGTTTCGCAGCTTCTTCGCGTGCGGCTTTCAGACTGTTACCGGTGACTGCCAGCTGCGCGCTGGCCTTGCGGAAACCGTCAATGCGGCCCGCCTGAGCATCTAATTCTTTTAAACGGGCGCGGCTTTGCTGAATGGCTGCAGCCAGCTCTTTTGAGCTGGCCTGCGCAGATCGAAATGGGCGGGTGAGCTTGTCAACCGCATTAAGAATCACCTGCAGACGCAGGTTATTGTCACTCATCGCTGGCCCCGCTTCGCTGAATTGCCTTATACCGCCACGCCAGCACCTCAGTCAGCGGCATAACGTCAGTGATGGATGGCGACCAGTGAAAGATGGTGGCGATATCCGCCACAAGATCATCAATCGTCAGGCTGTCGGTAAACCGGCAAGCACCGACTTCTTCAACAAAAAAGTCACCACCTCTACCGACAGCGCGGTGAGATCGGCGGGGTCCAGCTCTGCCATTTCCTGCGCGGTCAGCGTCGGGGTGGAGATTCGTGGGATCACAGTCATCATTGCGCTCACGTCCATATCCATAATGGCCTGCAGACGGGTGCCACGCAGTGCGCCGGACTGCGGTTTGCGCAGCACAATTTCGGTAATTTCAGCTTTACCGCGCATGATGGGAGTATCCAGTTTTACAGTCTTTTCAGTCAGCTTGTCGCTCATGTTCGTATCCTGTTAATGAAATACTGGCGCGGCTGCCCGCGCCGTTAAGGTTAATCAGAGGCCGAGGGCGTTACGGTGTGCTTCCATCAGGTCCACGCCGCCAACGATTTCTACCATGTTGACCAGATCGACCTCATAGAGCACCTCACCATTAATGGTCAGCTTCGCGTAGCTGTTGGTACTGCTGACTTTGGTGCTGCTGCTCTCGCCGGTTTTCCACTCGCCGGAATCCACTTCTTTATGGCGCCCGCGCACAACCAGCTCAACGGCCTGCACTTCGCCGGTATCGTCACGCTGAATGGAACCGGTGAAACGCAGCTGGATGCCGTCAACGGTTGCCTTGCCCATCTGCTTGAATAACAGCAGCTCGGTACCGCCGATTGAAAATTCCGTGTCCAGTGCACCGTCATCCAGCCCCATGTCCACATCCACTGCGCCCGGCATACCGCCGCCGCGATACTTCTCAAACTTGCGGGTAAATTTCGGCAGGGTCAGAGACTCAACAATCCCCTGCCAGTTGTTCCCGTCGTTGAACAGGTTCAGGTGTTTTAACTTGCGTGGTAAAGCCATGATTCCCCCTTATGCAGCGACACGGCTGGCAAAATCGAGCAGGTAACGATCGGTGATGCGCTGGCGCAGCATCAGGTTTTCAAGCGGAGGCACCGGCGTGTAGTCATAATCGATGGTCAGTTTCCCGGCTTTAAGGGTGTCTTTATCGTTAACAGACTCATCCAGCCAGCAGTCACCACCAATCAGGTATCCCTGGTTGACCAGACTGCGCATCTTGGCGCGTAGTCCTTCAATAATGTCGCGGGCCAGCGACGGATTAAGCACGCCATCCACCGCCCACATGTGCGCCTCCGCCATAGTGTCAGCCAGCACCTGCGCCGTGCGGGTGTAGTTCTCAAAGGCAAACAGCGGATCGTCACTGAGACAACGGGAACCCCAGAAGCGGAAGCCGTCTTTGCGGATCAATGTGGTGACGTCATTTTTGTTCAGCAGTCCCGCATCGGTTGCCGGGTCCTGCAGATCCCAGAACACATCAGCGGAAATGCCGGTGACACCGTTCACACCCACATTGGACAGGGTTTTATGCCAGCCGATCTGCTCGTCGATTTTGGCACGCAGGCCGAGCGCACGGGCGGAGGCGTAAGCCGTCGCGTCTGCTTTCAGCACGGTGTCAAAGTTGATGAAGTCAGGCCAGATCAGCATTCCCTCGCGCTGACTGAAATTCTCGCGATAGGCAATAGCTTCCTCCACCGTTTTGCAGCCATTAGCAGCAAGGTAGGCAAACCCGCGCAAGCTTTGCGCCACGCCCAGCAGTTCAGTAGCAACGGCCTGAGTGTCATGTCCTGGCACCCCAAGAATGCGCGGCTTGACACCGAGCTGTGACTGCGCCGACAGTAGCGCTTTCATGCCCGTTTTCTTACCGTCGGAAGTTACGCCGCCGATAATATTGGAGGTGGTTTCCGCTTCGGTTTCGCCCTGCGCCACACGCACAACAACAGTCACGGGTTTTGCCTGATCTGCAATCGCGTCCAGCGAGCGGGCCAGCGTGCCGGACTCCCCCGCTTTACCGCTGGCGGTGAGCACATCAGTCAGCAGGACCGGCTTATTGAGGGGAAACACGGACGCATCAGCATCATCGCCGGTGCAGACCATGCCCACGATGGCAGTGCTCACCGTGGTAATAGGTCGGGTGCCCTCGTTGATTTCAACAACGCGCACCCCGTGGTGGTAATCCTGAGCCATAAGGCAGTCTCTCCGGTTGACAGGGATACCTTATGTTCTGGTTGCCAGGCGTGCGGCGCACGTATTTCACGATGTGTCAGTGCTGGTACAATATCGCCACTTTCAACGCGACTGATTTACAGGGAATTTCTTGTAAAGAGTGGAAATGCTAACATCAAAAAGTAATCCAACACGATGACGAGTTTCACCGGCGGCAAGCAACCGTCCGGCCTGCTCCCATTGCTCCGGAGTGAGCTTTGGACGCCTGCCACCGACTCGCCCTTGCGCCCTCGCAGCGGCAAGTCCGGCGCGGGTCCTTTCCACAATTAATTCCCTCTCCATTTCAGCGAGTGCGCCCATGATATGGAAAAAGAAACGCCCCATTGGTGTGGAAGTATCTATGCTATCCGTAAGACTGCGGAAATTAATGCCACGCTCCCGTAGCTCCTCTACCAGAACGACCAGATGACGCATACTGCGACCCAGGCGATCAAGCTTCCATACAACTAGTGTGTCCCCTTCTGATAACGTCCTGAACAACTTTTTTAATCCGGGCCTTTCTGATTTGGTCCCGCTTATTTTGTCTTCAAAAATCAGTTCACATCCTGCGCAATTCAGCGCGTTTCGCTGTAAATCAGTATTCTGGTCATTTGTTGACACCCGTACATAGCCAATTTGCACAACAGGCCCCCTCGCAAAAGGCTGGGATCATGCCATTTACGACCGTTTTCTGCATTTTCATAAACCTCGGTTTAGGCGAAACGATAAATCTGGCAAAAAATGCCGTCCCGGCGACACGGCAGGTTAACAGTAAACCACTGACCGGTGATATCACTTTGTGGGCGTCAGATGTGGGGGCCATTTCCGCCGGTGCTGTTGGAGAAATTACCGATAACGGCACGATGGCATCAGCTAATACACCTGGATGGTGGCGGGTGTCTGTGTCCAAACCTGACTCAGTTGCTGATTTTCCCACCTATCCGGATGGCAGCAAGCTGTACAGCTATGGATATCTGTTTGTTGAGAAAATCGGTGAAGTCTGGTTTCAGCACTATTACGCGCATATGGGCGCTAACGCAAAGCGTCAGGACTGGGGAACTGTACCGAATACCAGCCGCCCGTGGATTGTTGACTACAACACAGCTAATAAACCCACAGCAAATGACGTTCAGGCGCTGCCCATTGCCGGAGGACGTCTTAACGGTCCGCTAAGCATTGGTACTGATAATGCGCTGGGCGGCAATTCGATCGTTCTTGGTGATAATGACACTGGTTTTAAACAGAACGGCGATGGCGTGCTTGATGTTTACTCGAACTACACACATGTATTACGTTTCATCGGTAATCTTGTGGAGAGCATGGTTTCCCTGAAAGTAAACGGAAACGCTGTAGCTACAGGCGAAGTACAGGCAGGAAATGGCACGTCACGCATGGCTGGTAACGGGGATATTTTTGGTAATGTCTGGAACGGCTGGCTAAGTACACATCTGAATAATAATCTCGTCGCAGATGTTCAATTAGGGGCTGGCACATCAGTGGCTACCTGGAACAATGCAGGTTCCTGGCCTAACACCCCCGGATATGTAGTTACCTCCGTCTGGAAAGATAATCAAGGCGAAAATATTGATGGCATTGCTTATGCGCCTTTGCAAAAAAGATTAGGTATTCAGTGGTATACCGTACAAGGGGGGACGGCATAATGAAAAAATATCAGGACATTAAAAATTTCAGACTTATTGACGCCCCCGTAAACAGGGGGAAAACGCAGTCCGAAATAAATATAGGTGCATATTTTCTGGAATCAGAAGACGGGCAGGACTGGTATGAATGTCAGTCATTATTTTCTGATGATACCGCAAAAATCATGTACGACCATGAGGGGGTTATCTGGGGGGTTATTAATAAGCCAGTCCCGCAACGTGGAAACACATATGCTGTATCAATGCTGTGGCCGGTTAATATGTCTGTTGCGGAAATAGATGCTGCTGACTGTCCTGATGATTGCCGTGGTGATGGCTCATGGTTGTACAGAGATGGTAAGGTTTTACCCGTTCCGGTGGATTATCAGGCTAAGGCCGAAACCACCCGACAGAAACTACTGGATGCCGCTAACAGCGCCATTGCCGACTGGCGAACCGAACTGGCGTTGGGTGAAATCAGTGACGACGATAAGGCCAGCCTGACTAAATGGATGGCGTATATCAGGGAGCTTAAATCACTGGTTTTAAAAAGCATTTCAGACGAGGCCACCTTTAATAAAATACAGTGGCCTGTATTACCACAATAATAATTAATGACTGGCCGGTTTCTCCGGCCAGTCAGGGGCAGATGTATCCACCCGACTGACCAGAACGCTGTATTGTTCCCATGCCACCAGTCGCTGCTGCTCCTCATCGGTGACGACACCCAGCTTTACTGCCCGCGCCAGCGGCGTAATAACGGTCTCGGCCTCTTCGAGCAGTTTTACCTTTTTCGCTTCTACTTGCTGGCGCAGTTCTTCCGGTGTATAAACCCGCCTAATTATCTGCTCACGTTCGCCATCATACATCCAGCGTCCTGACACATCTGCCCGGCGATTAGCTGTGATATCCGGTAATTCAACAACGCTGCGCCCTTCAGGATTTATTTTCGACGCATCTTTATTGATTGCCACAATTATATTACTTTTGTCGTAGGCAACTTTTAGCGTGTCTGCTGCAAAATTTTTCTGTTCCTCATACCAGTTTTTACCTTTTTCATCATACAGCCAAACCACACCAAATTTTTTAGTGAGTTGATACTGATCAGGCGTTTTTGGATTACCGGCTACGATATTTTTTAGATGCATCATAATTAAACACTCGTCACGTTATACCACTGGTTGCCAATCAATTTTTGCATTGGACGTCTTCCGAGACCGTCAATAAGCTCATCACCATTGCCATTAGTTGCCGCTGTCAGTACATAACCAGGTGTATCACTGAATCCCGGGCCCATCCATGCCTGTCCAGATTCATAACTACCCAGACGGAAATCCTGTACGTATCGGCTGTCAAAATTACCGTAGTCTGTTGGCGTTAATCGTCCGGTAACATTGATGGATTTTTTACTCTCCAGTGTGTCGTTCTGAAAGCGGAATACCTGAACACCATTAGCATAAATATCCAGTAGACCATCGCCGTTTTGTTTTAAGCCGGTATCGTTATCGCCTAATACAATAGAACTACCTCCCAATATATTAGGTGTACCGATACCGAGATTACCGTTAATAACGCCACCACTAACAGGTAATGCACCGACATCACCTGCGGATGGTTTTCGTGTTGTGGTATAAAATTCAGTCCAGTCAAGTTCAAAGCCAAAATCGTCGCGTGCCGAACGGTAGGAAATACCGCCATTCTTGTAATTCACACAAAACTGCACTGCCGGACAACTGCCGATATTCATATTAAAATGCAAAATCAGCTTGGATGCACCTCCAGTAGGAACGTTGTAAACACCGCTTTTCCAGTTCCAGCCGACTGATTTGTCATTTTCCAGTGTGTAGTCTCCCGTCATCCCCAGCGCGAATGCATTCACATCAGCAGCTGACAAAGTGATATCACCGGTCAGTGGTTTACTGTTAACCTGCCGTGTCGCCGGGACGGCATTTTTTGCCAGATTTATCGTTTCGCCTAAACCGAGGTATGTGAGAAGGCCGGCGATATCTTTTCCGCTTAAATTCGTCAGTGTATTGTCCAGCGGTTGCTTTCCAGCCAGGGCGTTTATCATCGTCGTGGCAAAGTTCGGGTCATTCCCCAGAGCCGCTGCCAGCTCGTTCAGCGTATCCAGTGCTGCAGGCGCAGAATCCACTATTGCCGCGATAGACGATGCCACAAATTCCGTGTTTGCAATCTGTTTAGTGCTGTTACCCGCCGCTGGCGTCGGTACCTTTGGAATCCCTGTGAGTGTCGGGCTGTCCTTCTGCGCATACTGTGAATGCGGGTCCGGCGCAGCAAGATGCTTTGCCATCAGGTCGTCTACATATACCTTCAGCTCCAGCGCCTTATCATCCACATATTTACGGGTTGCCAGCACTACTGCAGGGTCAATTTTCAGAGTGATGTTATCGGTGCTGCTGGTAATCAGTACCATGCGCACGGTCTGCGTACGTCCGCTCCCTTCTACCAGCTTCGGCTTGTAGCTCTCCGGGCAGTTACCCACAGCGATCAGCGCACCGGTTTCATCAAACAGGCCGACTTCACGAATCCACCACCCGCCCTCATTTTCCGGGATCACCTGCTCAGCAATAATCTGGCTGCTGTTCTGCGGGTCGATATACAGCATATTCAGCGCTGCGCGGCGCTCCTCAGCAACTAATGCGGTCTGTTGCGCGTTGGGTGTGGGCAGCACACCACCACCGCTACCCACCGCCATATGGGTAATTTTTAACGGGACACCGAGCGCGGCGGCGCTTGCCAGTTTCGCCGCGCCGATCTCCGTCAGCAGGGTATAAAATTTTGCGCTCATGGGTTCACTCTCATTGTGTCAATAAAATGGACCGCCCCGCCCTCATAAGCGGTGCCGCCGGAAATAATGGTTTCGTTGATATACGGGTAGATCGTGATTTCTTCGCCGGTGTAGGTGGCTGCACCCACAAAATACGGGCCACCTGTCTGCAGGTTGATGGACATACCAACCAGATGACGGCTGCATGGTTTGGCATCGCTTATCAGGCGCTCAAGCTCCAGATAGGTGTCTTCGGTAATACCATGATCCTGTACGCCAATATCCAGACGGAACGTCCCCGGCGTTTCGCCGGTCTGCCACCACTCAATGATGCGGATCAGGAAGCCGAACGGCTCAACCACACGCCGCACGGCGCTGATTGTTCCTTTATGCTGATGGATATAGAAAGCATCCTGCACCACACGACGTTTGACGTTTTCTGTCCAGCTTTCATCCCAGCGGTCAACAGAAAACGCCCAGGCCAGATAAGGCAGGAATCTGATCGGGCAGGTTGCCGGGTTCCACAAATCACGCAGCGATACCTGCAGATCGGAAATCCCGCTGCAGGTCTGCGCCAGTCGGCGCTCAAGCGTCGACGAACCCGGCGGCAACAGACTATTCATCCGTGCCCCCGTTGGTAACGCTCCATTCAGTACAGGATGCCGCCTGCGTCTTATCCAGCACCACATCCTCCAGAGGGGACGTCAGCTCCACACGCTGGACGCCCACCACGTGCAACGCGGCATAAATGGCGCTGCGGCGGATATCACGTCCCAGCCTCGTCTGACTGGCGATGTACTTCTGCAGGCTGGCTTTTGCCGCCGCCATAACAGGCTCCGCTTCCGGCCCCGGATAAAGAAAAATGGTAGCCTCCACCCGGTACGGTATGATCTCCGCACTACGAACCGTCAGACGGTCAGCCACCGGGCGTACACTCTCACTGTTCAGGGCTTTTTCAACCACATCCAGCAGGTCTTTTACTGCTGTACCGTCACCCTCCCGGCTCAGTACGGTAAGTACCACCTCTGCAGGGGCTGGACTGGTTGCGCTGGCATCCGCCACCCGACCGTCGGCGCTTCGGGCATGAAATTCGTAAGCTGCAGTTGGCCCCGCAACTGAAAGCCCTTCAAAGGCTGCAGGCACACGCAGGCGCAACGCTTCATCACTTTCCATCACTGCCGCAACGGGCGGCACAGCATCATTATCAGCAGGCGTCACCGTCAGGCGTTTCACGTTGTAGTTGGCAGCGATTTGGTCCAGATCGCCGCCCATCGCGTAAGCCACCATCACCGCCTGCGCGGCTTCGTTAATGCGCTGGCGCAGAAGCAACTCACGGTAAGCGTTCTCCTGCAACAATTTAGTGACGGGTTCAGATTCCAGTTCCAACGTGCGGATCACGGCTTCCTGCTCATCTTTCGGATGAAGCGCCACAAATTCTGCCTTGCGTTCGGCAAGCAGCGTCTCAAAGTCAGGCACATCCACAATCTGCGGCGCAGGCAACTGCGAAAGGTCAATCACTGCCATTCACTGCTCCTGTTGATACGGAAAGGGAAACAGGCACACCGTTATTACGCCGCCCGGTCAGCTCCACCACTATTGAACCGTCAAAATTGCTGTTAATGGTGATGGAATCCAGCGTCAGCCGTGGCTCCCAGCGACTCAGCGCCACATACACTGCCGACATGACCTGCAGGCGTAATGCCGGATTTTGTGGCTGATCTATCAGTGCCGACAGCAGGGAACCATATTCCCGGCGGGCAATGCGGCTACCCTGCGGCGTCAGCAGAATGTCCCGCACTGACTGGCGCAGATGGTCAATATCAGTAATGGCTTTACCGCTGGTATTGTTCATCCCGATATAAAGCGTCATACCGGGCCTCCGGTTGTATCGCCGCCTTTCAGGACGCCAGTATGCTGATGCGCATCAACCACGATCCCGTTAGAACTCATCGCTCCGCCGCCCTGGGTAACGCCACCATTGATCACCACTTCGCTGTTAATACGCGTGCGGTCAGCCTCCACCACAAACTCACCGGTTTTCAGGGTGATATTGTCTGCCGCCTCGATCACCATGGATTTGATGCCTCTGACGAACCAGCGCCCGGTGGTAGGTTCATATTCAAACCAGCCCCCGTCCGGGTACTCCGTCACGCAGCCATCCACGGAATCCGACGGTGGCGCAAACTGATTGGAGTAGATGGCAGGTAGCGCAAAAGCGGTTTCCAGATTGCCGCCCATGCTCAGCACCACCACCTGCTCATCCGGCGACGGACACCACTATGTACGGGCACCACCTGCGCGCAGCGTCAGCCAGTTAATCCAGTTTGTTTCAAGTTCGCCCACCTTTACCCGGCACAGCCAGTTTTCCCGATTCACTTCGGTCACAGTGCCGGTGCGGATCAGATTGGTGATAAGGCGCATGATTTCTGTTAGTTGTGCATTCATTTCTAAAGAATCTCACACTAAAATGGTCTGACAATGCGATGAAGATTGTATGGATGAAGATACAAAACGGAGATTGAATGTTTACTATTGGTATTTATGGTTTTACCTTAACGAAAGTAACTCATTTTTCGTTCGGGACAATGTACCCCGTAGAAACAAGCTTATTTAAATTAAAAAAACATCGCCAAGATAAAGATAAACTGTATCTTACTGCTTTCCTTGAGCTTGACGTTCCAGATAGAAATGAAGTAACTGACCTTATATTCCATTTGGAAAAAATCCTAAGTTTTATAGAACAAAGACCCGCGCTCATTAAATATCAACTGCATGATAAAGAAAATAAAAATAACCTTTCTGACAATTACCCTAGGAATATAATTCCTAACATTAATTTATCAAGTTCAGGTGAAGTTCTCCTTGAGGATAGTTTTTCTAAAAACTCCAGACGCTACTTTATCGAACTTGCCATTAATAAAATAGTCATTGCTGAAGATCGTCCATTTACAACTATGCTTCATAAGAACGTATTAGTTTTTTCCAATCCAGTGAATTATCTTGATGTATCATACTACTTACTTTTCTCTGGTCTTGAGTCATTAGTCCGCGAGCGTGAAAATGACTTCAAATCTAATATTGCACCGATCATGTACCGTTATCTCACAAAGCATGGGTTTAATGTCAAGCAACAAAATAACAAACATCATGAGATTTCACTTGATATTTACTGCAGTTTAAGGAACGCATTATTTCATAATGGTCAATTCCAAACCATGCCAATGAAAAGAGGCTCTCAATTAATCAGTTTTGCACTCAAAGATTTTTATTCACAATTTAAAAGATTAAACTGTCTGGTCATTTTAAAAGAAGCTGGATTCAATGACACCTCAATCAATTGGGACTTTAGTGATTACAGACATCCATTTCATTAACTCACACTGATAACCAATGAAACAAAATGTCGTGAGTGACTGATCCCACCTCATCATTCACGCCCAGCAGGCGGCGCTCTGCGTAGCGGACCTCCGGGCCTTTACGGCTGACGCGATCGCGCAGGCCGTAATGGTGAACACGGGCAATACGCTGCACCTTGCCGTCAAACTGCACACCGGCGGAGTCCGCACTGGCTGCTGTTTTCAGGTATTTAGTGGTGCGAAGTTTTGCAAACATCTGGCGTTTGATGCGCCCCTTCTTGCTGCGGGCCGTCACCCGGCGTAGTTCATAGCCGCTGCCGTCGGGATTACGCTGCAGCCTGATGTTCTGCTGCTGCGTCCGGCGCAACTGTTGCGCCAGTTGCCGCATCATACGGTTGCGTGCGGCAGGCTCCAGATTCGCCAGCAGCGCCGTCAGCCAGTCATCCACCTTCTGCAGCTCATCCACGTTTCACCGTCCACATTTCTTCGGGTTCGTCCGGCTCCGGCACCGCTTCAACGCTCGATACGCTGCCGTCAGTGCTGACCAGCACACGCTCAGTCAGTTGCAGGTTCATGCTGATATCGCACACATCGTTTCGCAGAATATCCACTTCAAAGGTGAACAGTTTTTCGCGTAGATCCGGGTTGTTGATGGCGTCCGGCTGGCTGGTACTGAGCCACAGCAGGACTGGGGCCATCAGCAGATTCTGGTCGCCGCTGAAATCCTCGATCACCACGTTCAGGGTGTAGCGGTATTCCCATGACATGGAACTGGCTCCTGTTGCCACCAGTGAGCCGTTATCAACGAAAAGGTGCAGCTTGTCCGGGTTGTCCCGGACATAGGCAACCGCTTTATTCAGGGCGCTGCGTAAGGACTGCGGTTTGTTCACTGTCTCGCTCCTGACACGCAATAATTGTGTCCACTTTGTCAGCACAGACCGCCCAGGCGGCCTCGGTTTCATCCAGCACCGCATTCAGATCGCCGTTACTGCTCGGCGCTGACCTTTCCAGGCGGCACTGCGTCACTCTGGGACAGCCACTCACGGTAAGCTGCACCTCCGGCGAGGGCCGGACGCTCCCGCAGCCGGATAATGTCAGCAGGCAAAGGAGTGTCAGCCCAGCGGCGCAAATCCTCGTTTTCACGTTTCAGTTCCTCGATCCGGCGCTGACGGCTTCGCAGCAGTGCGGTGGTCTGTTCCGCTGCCGCATAAAGCCGCGTCTGCTCCCGGCTGTTGGTTTCGGTCAGAATGGACAGGCCGATCAGCTGGCTGTTTTTCTTCGTCAGCTCCTGCGTTTTGCTTTTCAGCGCCGCGCCCTGCGTTTCGATGGTGTGGCTGGCATTGTTTAACCGCCACGACTGCCAGCCCAGCGCCGCAAGTGCCAGCGCCAGCACTACCGCCAGCGCACGCATCAGGCCGCCATCGGCTCATGAAGCTGCGAGCGGGCAATCTGATACAAAACCAGCGTCAGCAGGTAAAACACCAGGGTGCTCACCCATCCAGAAAACGCCAGGCACAGAACAATAAGCAGTCTGATAGCCCATGTACGCACGGGTTTTACGGGGTGCGCCCTGAATTT
Organism: Salmonella sp. 2018103; assembly: GCF_026247685.1. Taxonomy (NCBI): domain Bacteria; kingdom Pseudomonadati; phylum Pseudomonadota; class Gammaproteobacteria; order Enterobacterales; family Enterobacteriaceae; genus Salmonella; species Salmonella sp. 2018103. The sequence goes on along the minus strand of NZ_CP111029.1, from coordinate 1,137,203 downwards.
GATTAATGCCGCCCTGACCTCCTCGCGCGCCCGATCTCCGGCGAACCACCCGACAGCGCACAGCGCAGCAAGCAGCCAGGCGAGGAAGCATGACACCCAGACAGACGCACCAACCAGAACCGGCGCACCGCTGCGCGGATACAGCAGGCTGATAACCAACAGCGCAGCCCATGCCAGCTGAAAAAAAACGCTCATGACTTTCTTTTTCATTCCGTTATACTCCTTTTAAGCACCAGGCCATCTCCCGAGCACGGCGGTTATCCAGCCCCTGATTAAACACACCTTTTACATACACCCAGCGCGGCAACTGTCGGCACGCATCCGCCCAGCGCCGCTGATTGAGCAATTTCACCAGCGTGGAACTGCAGGCATTACCCGTTCCCACGTTGAAGGCAAACGACACCACCGAGTCATACACCTTTTGCGGCGGCTGTTGCTTCACACATCTTTCCAACGCCCGCTCCACACGTAGCACGTTGGAGATCAGCCCTTCCGCTGCCTGTCGTTCCGTAATGGTTTTACCCGGAATGACGCCCGACGTATTACCAATGCCGTCGGTCCAGACACCCGCGCTGCACCGATACGGCTGCAGACGACAGCCTTCGTAATCGGCAATCAGTTTCAGCCCCTCCACGGAGGTGTGAAGCTGCTGAAACCCCGGCAGCGTGGCAGCAATAGCCAGCACGGCCCCGACAAGGCAGCGTTTAACGATTGATGGATTCATAGTCCTCCCGCGAGATCTGCCCGTCGCGCAGAAGCTGGTAGGCTTTGTGTTTGTAGTACCAGTTGATAGCCAGCATCAGCACACCGATCATCAGGCCGCCCAGCGTTGAGGCATCCTTGATAGACAAATCGCCCAGCCAGGCCAGCACGACGGCGATGCAATACGTGATAAAGGCGCTGATTCGCTCAAGCGTCATAATTCAGTCCCATAGCTGGACGGTCTGCACGGTGGTGGTTGTCGGAATGTCCGGCAGCTCCACCTGCAGCCCGTGCGGTAAAAAGGGGCCGTATTCGGCAAGCCCCGGATTTGCCTTCAGTACCTGCTCCGTGACACCCTGCGTGCGCCCGTAATGACGCCAGCAAAGCGCGTCGACCGTGTCATACTGATGCGCACGCACTTTCATCAGATAAGCTCCACTGTACAGTGCGGCGCATCCTGCACCCGGCTGATGGCCCAGCGGGCATCACGCCACAGATCGCCGCTGGCCTCCGCCAGCTCCTCCCCTCGCTTCACGCCTGACGCCGTGGCATCATAGTCCTGATAACGCTCATTGAGCACGGCGCGCGCCCAGCAAAAAACGGCGTTGTGGTAGTGCCGGATACGCTCGCTTTTGCCGTCCAGCATTTCTGCGGGAACCTCAGCAAGTGTCCGCCAGCCCAGCATCTGCTGACGGTTGCGGAAGTCGAACAGCTCAGCGTTAACTTCAGAAATTGCCGTCAGCACGACCTGCTTTAAACGCGGCTGCGTCACCGTGCCGTCAGTGCGCATCACACTGCGAAATTCCGACAGGTCCACATCAGGCCAGAACGGCGTATTTTTGATGACCTCCGCCTGTTCCGGTGCCTGTTCTGGCGCAACAAACTTCATGCGGCTTTCTCCTGAATAAGTGGGCGGTGGACGGAGTTTTGATGTGGCTGTGCCTTTCGCCACCCCGTGCCGCCCGTGCGCGGGGCACGTTCGTTAGCGGCTGTCATTGCGCAGTCTGCGCTCCAGCTGCTGCTTTTCTTTTTTCACACCGCAGCGGGGATCGAGCTGCAGCGCATGGGTAAGGTGATTCAGGGCAGATGCCGGGTTGCTTTCGCTCAGTACAGCGCCGATGGCTTTATGCAGACGCGCCCGCGACTGGTCCGGCATATCCAGATCGGTTGTCAGGTCCAGCGTCTGCAAAAGCAGATCGGCATCAAAACCGGCTGCGGCTAGCAGAGCGCCTTGCGCCGCGTCTGCCATTTCTTCTGCCAGCACGGTCTGCACGTTACGGTTGCCCAGCGGCATCACCCAGCCATGGCGCAGCGCATGACGCCCGATTTCCAGCGCACCGGCATAATCACCGGCATCGATACGCCACAGCATCACGTACATCAGCACGTCATCCTGCTGCGCACCTCCGGCAGCCAGCACGCCCTCCGCCCAGGCGGAATATTTCGGCAGCAGCTCCACCTTGATTTCCGCCTTTTTCACCGTGGACTGGACGCCCTTGAGGCGGCGGCGGTCTTCTGCCAGCTGCAGCAGCATCAGGTCATAGCCCGACGCATGGCGAACACTGCCGCCCTCACGGGCGGCCTGTTCGGCCTGAATGCGCAGGCGGTGCTGCCGTGCGGGACTCAGGCTCATGCGTTATTCCCCACCTTCCGGTGCGGCAGGCGCGCTGAAATCACCGATTTCGATGTTTTCTACCAGCGCCGCGCAGCGGTAGTCCTCGACCACATACGCCTCGTTGACGGATTCAAAGTTTTCAATCCGGTCACGTTTCGGGTTGTCGATAACAGAACGGCGGCGGGTATCTTCCTGCCAGTAGATGGACAGGTTATCCAGACGGGTGATCAGCAGGGCATTTGCCGGAAAATAAGGCGCACGCACGGCCTGCAGGCCGCCCATACGTTTCTGACTGATGATCATATCGGCAGCCAGTTTTTCACTGTTTTCCTGCTCTTTGTTGACCAGCGGGAAATACTTGTCAGACAGGAGTTCACGACCACAGACAACAACCAGCTCGTCATCATCCTGATACTCCACATCGATCAGCTCGTTGACGGCATCCATCACCACAGCGTCAAGGTTTACATACTTACCACCCGGACCTACTTTTACCGGCTCCGCAGTAGTGGTGCCGTCTTCTGCGGTTTTACTGCCCATAACATGATCCGGCGCGTCTTCGCGGATTTTCTGTAACCAGCCTTTATTGACGTCCTGCAGCAGCGGGTTTTCAGCACGGTTGGAGGTTTTGGCGCGCTTCACGCCGTTAAAGCCGATCATGATGCGATCCAGCGCCTGACGCTTGACGATGGCGTTGCGGATACGCACCTGGAAGTCTTGGAACTTGGCCCACAGGTCCAGTTTTGCGTAGGTCAGCACCGTATCAAAGTTGGTCTGTTCGCATTTGTATTCCACGTCTTCCATCAGCGTCGGATCGGTAGGCTCGCGCTCTTTGGTGGTGGTATCGGTGGTTCCGGCAATGGTGCTGCCAACGCCCAGCCCCAGCAACTGTCCTGACTGTTCAGTGACCGGCGTGATGTTAATCAGCGTCAGGAAAGCGGCGGACTGCTGGATCTGGTCTTCCAGCGTCTGCTGCACGGACGGCTCCACGGTAAACTTGCTGGAGAGTTCTTCAACCTCCACACTGTTCAGGCGCGCCAACTGCTGCAGGTAAGCGTTAAAGGCAAAGCGGGTTTTCTTTTTCATCGGGTTTTATGCTCCATCAGCAATTGGTCAGGGTGCCTGCCGGTGCGTCACCGCCCGGCGCGCGCTGGCGGTAGTCTTTACGGCTGTCTTCGCTGCTAAGCTTCTGCTCAAGCTCGGCAAAGGCGGCCAGCTGTTCCTGCAGGGAGGACTCCAGCTCAGAAAGGCGCTTGTCCTGTTCGGACAGGGATTTATCAGTGCGCTCGCTCAGGTTCTGCTGCTCGGAGGCGACCAGCTCCACGGCTTTATGCACATCAGAAAATCTCGCATCGTCGGTCTGCTCTTTTTTGGTGAACAGCGCCGTGACGCGGGCAAAGAGGGACGGCTTTTCGTCCTGGACCTCTTCCAGTTCGATCAGCGTTTCGACAGCTTCCGAAAACAGGTTTTCGGGATTCTGCTTACGGTTCGCCAGCGGGTTATGCTCGGCGCTGGCGCTGAATGTCAGCATTTCAGTGCCCAGACTGGCGGGATCATCAGTGGCAGCCAGGCCGACCAGGTAGGCTTTGCCGGTGTCGGCAAACTTAGGGCTGACTTCCATAGATGTGAATAATTTCTGGCCTTTTTTCACCAGTTCCACCAAGGACTCCGTTGGCTCAACGTCGGCATACAGCGCCATCTTGCCTGCCAGTGGACCTTCCGTGATTTCTTCAGCAAACAGCGCCGTCACCTTGCCGTAGCGGTTAAAGGTGCTGTCCGGCAGATAAGACTTGATGTGCTCAAGGTTAATCAGCGCGGTATACACCGCCGGGTTGTAGCTGGCTGCCATCTGTTCCAGCCATTCACGCTGGATTTCGCGCCCGTCAGTGGTGGCACCTTCCACCCCGATACGGAAACGCTTTGCTTTCACTGTCATGAGCCGTGCTCCGTTAGAAATAACTTACTGGAGCCTTATGTTTGCGGTGATGGGGGGAGTGAGACAACGCGCTGTATTTGTACGGTAAACCACACAAACCGCAGCCGGGGAAAGCCTCCATCCAAGGCCGTATGTTTGGGCCATGAACACGACACTGACCCCCGCAGACCTCGATCCCCGTCGGCAGGCCATGCTGCTGTACTTTCAGGGATACCGCGTAGCCCGCATTGCTGAAATGCTGGGCGAGAAAGTTGCAACCGTTCACAGCTGGAAGAAGCGCGACAAGTGGGGCGACTATGGGCCGCTGGATCAGATGCAGCTCACCACCGCCGCACGTTACTGCCAGCTCATTATGAAGGAGCAGAAAGAAGGGAAAGACTTCAAGGAAATTGACCTGCTGGCGCGCCAGTCAGAGCGCCACGCCCGGATCGGTAAATTTAACGATGGCGGCAACGAAGCAGACTTAAACCCGAAAGTTGCCAACCGTAACAAAGGGCCGCGCCGCCAGCCCGAAAAGAATGTTTTCACCGATGAACAGACCGAAAAGCTGGAAGAAATCTTCCGCAACGGCATGTTTGAATATCAGCGCCACTGGTGGCAGGCAGGCGTAAAACACCGCATTCGCAACCTGCTTAAATCACGTCAGATTGGGGCAACATACTTTTTTGCCCGCGAAGCGCTGATTGATGCCATCGCCACCGGGCGCAACCAGATCTTCCTCTCAGCCAGTAAGGCGCAGGCGCACGTCTTTAAGCAGTACATCATCGATTTTGCAAAAGAGGTGGATGTTGAGCTGAAAGGCGACCCGATGACGCTCAGCAACGGCGCGTGCCTGTACTTCCTCGGCACCAACGCCCGCACGGCGCAGAGCTACCACGGCAATCTGTACCTTGATGAATATTTCTGGATACCGAAATTCCAGGAGCTGCGCAAGGTTGCCTCCGGTATGGCCATTCACAAGAAATGGCGACAAACCTACTTCTCCACGCCGTCCAGCCTGACCCACAGTGCCTATCCGTTCTGGTCCGGCGCGCTGTTTAACCGGGGCCGTGCCAAAGCGGACAAGGTGGATATTGACCTGACCCACAGCAACCTTGCGCGCGGCCTGCTCTGCCCTGACGGACAGTACCGCCAGATCGTCACCGTGGAGGATGCGGTGCGCGGCGGCTGTAACCTGTTCGACCTCGACCAGCTGCGCATGGAGTACAGCCCGGACGAATACCAGAACCTGCTGATGTGCGAATTTATTGACGATCTGGCGTCAGTATTCCCGCTCAGCGAACTGCAGGCGTGCATGGTGGACAGCTGGGAAGTCTGGACCGATTTTCAGGCTCTGGCGCTGCGCCCGTTTGGCTGGCGCGAAGTCTGGATCGGATATGACCCGGCGAAAGGCACGCAGAACGGCGACAGCGCCGGATGCGTGGTGGTGGCACCGCCAACTGTACCGGGCGGGAAGTTCCGCATTCTTGAACGTCACCAGTGGCGCGGGATGGACTTCCGCGCCCAGGCTGACGCCATCAAGAAACTGACGCAGCAGTACAACGTGACCTATATCGGCATCGACTCGACCGGTGTCGGGCACGGCGTTTACGAGAACGTAAAAGCGTTCTTTCCCGCTGTCCGGGAGTTTGTCTACAACCCCAATGTTAAAAACGCCCTGGTACTCAAAGCGTACGACATTATCAGCCACCGCCGTCTGGAGTTTGACGCCGGGCACACCGACATTGCGCAGTCCTTTATGGCTATCCGCCGCGCCACCACCGCCAGCGGCAACCGCCCGACCTATGAAGCCAGCCGCAGCGAAGAAGCCAGCCATGCCGATCTGGCTTGGGCAACAATGCACGCACTGTTTAACGAACCGCTGCAGGGCGAGTCCGCCAATACCAGCAATATTGTGGAGATTTTTTGATGGGAAAGAGTAAGAAGAACCGTGCTGCATCGACGAACCAGATCCAGCATAAAAGCCAAACTTCAGCCGAAGCATTCAGCTTTGGCGATCCTATTCCAGTACTGGATCGCCGCGAACTACTGGACTATGTGGAATGCGTACAGACAGATCGCTGGTATGAGCCGCCCGTTAGTTTTGACGGACTGGCACGAACCTTCCGAGCCGCCGTGCATCACAGCTCCCCGATTGCAGTAAAGTGCAACATTCTAACCAGTACCTACATCCCTCACCCGCTGCTTAGCCAGCAGGCTTTTTCACGTTTTGTGCAGGACTATCTGGTATTTGGTAACGCCTACCTGGAGAAACGCACGAACCGCTTCGGTGAAGTTATCGCCCTTGAACCTGCGCTGGCAAAATACACCCGACGCGGGTTAGACCTGGATACCTACTGGTTTGTGCAATACGGCATGACCACGCAACCGTATCAGTTCACTAAAGGCAGCATTTTTCACCTGATGGAACCGGATATTAATCAGGAGATCTACGGCCTGCCCGGCTATCTTTCTGCTATTCCATCCGCCCTGCTCAACGAGTCCGCCACGCTGTTCCGCCGCAAGTATTACATTAACGGCAGCCATGCGGGCTTTATCATGTACATGACCGATGCCGCACAGAACCAGGAGGACGTCAACAATATCCGCCAAGCGATGAAAAGTGCTAAGGGACCAGGCAACTTCCGCAACTTGTTCATGTACTCACCGAACGGAAAAAAGGACGGCATTCAGATTATCCCGTTGTCAGAAGTCGCGGCGAAGGATGAATTTCTGAACATTAAGAATGTGAGTCGGGATGACATGATGGCTGCACATCGTGTGCCCCCCCAGATGATGGGGGTTATGCCGAATAATGTTGGGGGGTTTGGGGATGTGGAAAAAGCCGCGAAGGTTTTTGTCAGAAACGAGTTAGTTCCTTTGCAGAAAAGACTAATTGAGCTAAACACATGGATAAATAAAAATATTGTGTCATTTAATGACTACATCCTTGACCAAGATAAGGGCATTTAATGCCCTTTTTTATCCTCATAAGCAACGTCATCGTATAATTTTAAGGCACCTAAATCATGTAATTGCTGCTTGAATCCCTTACTTAAACTAAACCCCTGAAGGAGAGAATATTTTTCAATAAATTTCTTGGCAGGCTTTCCTACCGATGAAAAACCATTTAATAGCATCGCGCCAGATTCTATAGAAGATATTTGTGCTCTAACTAATTTCGCATACTTAGTTTTTTCTTTCTCAGTCAAATAGTTAGAGTCATTAATATGTTTAAAAATATGGTAAATATTCCTGAAATAATGTCCCACATTCGCAAAATTGTCACCTTCCAGATAAACCATATTAACTGAAAGCTCTAACCTTTCATCCAAAGGAAGTGAATCATCCACAATATTAAGTAGGTTAAACTTCACTTCGGTAATGTATAATGAAAGAGCCTCCCGTCCTACATACACTTTTCCGTCTGAATAAGTTGTTTTAATTTCTGATAAGTTATCTTTATGAAACCTTAGTAACTCAAATAACACAGACTCGAATGACTGAATAGATGACTGCCTAGATGTAGAATATAGTGTAAAACAAACAAGCATGATAGAGATAAAGGCCAGTGCAGGATTCAGTACACCACCGATATAATCGCCAAACTGTCCCCATTTCTCTACAGAATCACTCCATGAATACATTCCAAATTTACAAACATAGCTAACAAACACTATCAGCATTAAAATAACAGCTAAAAACAACAGTGAATAAATAATGGCATAACGCTTAATATTTCGAAGAATGGCATCACACATCTCACAATACCTTATACATAATCCATATTTAAATCTATTGTATAAATACCTTTCCTCGCCACACAAGGAACAGATTTTTTTAAAATTCTAACATTTTTAATTTCCCACACATAATAACCTGAAGACCAAGGCTTATTAAGAGTAGTTTCTTGGTTTTGTTTTAAGTAATCCTCATATGACCAATTTCTAACTGAAACAAAATCGACAATAGCCATAGCCATCCCATGATCAATATCGCTTTGATTTTTAAGGTATTTATCATTCTGAACAAGAATGACGTTTTTTAAGGGCATCGTTTCAGGATACCACGACCGTATTTCGATAGATTTAGAACCATTTATAATATTTTCTACCGCTGGAGTCAAAATCGATATAGCTTGAAACTTCATGCTCTATCCTCTACTATGCTAAGGCTATAACATTCTAACATAAATAAATAAACGGAGGTAATACTATGTTAATTCTCATAGCAGGTGTTCATGGTGTAGGCAAAGGTTACTTGTGCTCATTTGCAAAATGATGATTTCGGGGTAACTCATGTAAGTGCAAGCGAACTTATAAAAAATAATTTCAATATTAAATTTGATAACAGTAAGTTAACGGCCACACCTGATAAAAACCAAACAATATTACTAACGGCACTTAATGCATTAAAGTCAAATGTGTCCAATATTTTATTGGGTGATCATTTTATCTTAATAAATAAAAATGGAGATAGTGAAGTTCTCAAGCAAGAAGTATTTGAGAAAATGGGTCTAGATGGAGTAATTTTAGTTGAGGAGTCGTCCGAGACAATTAGAGAACGAATAATGAAACGAGATGGGCGTGATATTACTTATGATTTAAATAAGCTAATGGAAGCTGAAAGAGAAAACGTAAAATATGTCACAAATAAAATCAATGTACCATTAATTATCTTAGAATCCCCAACAACAGACGATCTATCTATTGCCCTAGAAAAGCTGGGCATGGTTAAGAAACATGCCCAGACAACATTATAAATAACGATAAGACTGTGGGGCGACGCCGCCGGGAATCAACTCATTTAAGTCGACAGGGAATTTATATCTTTTAGGGTTTTTGATGGAAATCGCAAAAGCCTTTTCTCTTTGATGGAAATAATCTTTAAAAAAAGAATGTGTTATTCCTGCATGAGCTTTTGTTTTATCCCACAATTCTGAAGGGGATAGAGCAAGAATATCTCCTACTTTAAACTCACCTATTACTTTGCCAACCGGCATCGTTGCGTAAATAACTATCGTATCAACATTTTTATTTCTAAAAATACTTTTCCGAAACTCATATTTTTTTTTACCCGAAAGTATACTCTCTGCATACTCTGGCTTAATCGATAATAAAACTTTCATCAACACCTCCCTGTAAAACGATCTGCTTAAATGCTGAATCAGTTAGTGGTAAAAAACCCCAATAATCACTATTGGTATAACCTGTAATATTCATGATTTCATCACGAATGACCCTTTTTTCTAAAGGGAAATTATAAGTAAACCGTATAATTATTGGATAATTTTTTTTCATATATAGAAGCTGTAACTCATCTTCATCAAAAACGCTATAAGGTCCACAGTAATTCTTAAATTCCTCATAAGTTGAGAAATCGTGAATATCTTTAATTTCTTGAACCACACACACTGAAGTTGCAACAGATCTAAACCGAGCAGGACCTTGTCCATCTGAAGTACGATAAATAAGCAAATTATCTCCAGGCTTTAGGCTGGCTACCCCATGCATTTTTGTTAAGTATACTTTTTCAATACTGTTGGTATGTGATATATCAGCGATGATACCTGCACTCTCATTGTGGAGTTTTGACTCAGGGAAAAGACGTGTATGCCATGCAGGATAAATACTTAATAAATAATTCCTCCCCTGCAATTTGACTAAGGGATAATTAGCATAGCTCATTTTTTACTCCTTCCATACCAAGTTTTTAAAGTATACACCTTCTTGCCCATTAATCGTAGAAAGATTTTTCCTCGCCTTTAAAACAAAACCATATTTAGTTAATAAGCGAATTAATCCTGAATGCTTATCAAATATAGTAACATATACTTCTTTTAGTTTGTTTCTCATAGCAAATTGAAACATAATCCTAATAAAACGCTCTCCAAGTTTGGTTCCATGAGCATCGATTTTAAATGTGCCAAGTTTTACTCGCTTCATTTTTGGAAACGTTGGAGTCATATCACTCAACTCTTCATCTTCTATTTTCAAATAGAGAAAGCCATCGATTTCACCTAATTCATTACGTGATACAAACGCCTTATTTTTACCTTTTGAGAGAAACCAAACATCAAATCCTTCATAATCAGCTCTTAAGCTGTTAAAAAACGGATCATTTAAATCGATATCACTAAAAAATTTTTCCTCGATAGACATCCAGTTCCTCTTCTAATAGCAGCGAGCAAGTGACCTTATCCTTACATGTTAATAGATAACCACAGCTGTAGGCAATTACATACATTAAGCTCTATCAAACAACGAGCAAACTTAAGCACCGCTACCACTCAACCTAGCTGATGCCTGTTTTGACGATTACCCTATCAGCGCGCGCTCGTATCCCCGCCACGCCTGCCCGCTTTATGTAGTGGTTTTCATGCAGGTGCATGATCCACGCAAAAGCCCGCCAGTTCTGGCGGGCCTTAGCAAAAACGATCCTCAAACGATCATGCGATCTCATGCGGCATAGACATGCACCACAGAGCTAACGCCTCGCACAGCTCGTTGTTCAACCTTGCTGACGCCAGAAGCAAGTTCAGACGCCAGCAACGTTTCTTAATGCAGCCAGCTGTCGTCTTCCCACACCTTCTGCATAATTTTCATCACTTGTTTTCTTTCTTCGTCCAGTTGCAATCCGGTTAGTTCCACACCGTTAGAGCTACCTTTGCGAATGCGAATTACCGTTTTGGGATACAGGGGGCGCAGATTGCGGTAAAGCTCGGATTCAAGGGCGTCCAGGGTAGACTGGCTAATCTTCTGCTCTTTATCGATCATTATTTCAATGCGCATAAAAGTCACCTCAGCTGATGACATCCATTGAGCGGTTGTATTCGTAGGTTCTGATTTTTGCCATGAGTTCATCAGTCAGTTCAGAAACCCACTGCAGAGCCAGGCCCTTCTCTTCATCACTACACTCACTAGCCGCTACAAGCTTAAGAAAAAAATCAATGCGCTGGAGCTTCAAAGACTCCAAAAAATAGTCCTGCATCTTTCCTCCTATGACACCACAAGTGATACTGTATAAATAATCACTGTTTATATTTACAGTATATAATAATCTTACTGATGTAAAACGTTTTTTTACGTTCATCAGCCTGATATGCCTGGTATTATTAAGAGCACGAATTGTTAATCCGCGTAATTAATACAGGTTTCGCCACTTATCATCTTCCTGCAAACGCTGGTTCCGATAGAAGATACGCAGGCCTGCTCCTGACGGAATACTGCCGCCGCGAAGGAGTAAATCGACCTCTTTCTCGCTGCCATCAAATCCTCTGGACTTCAGTTCATAGACGAGCTGCTGTCGCTGATGGTCTGTAATTCGCTGTTTGTAGTCTTTACGCCGTTTCGGTTTCACCAGGCGTAACCTTGCAGCCAGTTCCCGGCGCTCTTTTTTGCTCATACTGTGCAGGTAATCGTGCAACTCCTTGTCATCCATGCGGATAATGTCCGTTCTGGTATCCCTATCAGCTGATTTGTCTTTCCCTTGTTGGTTCAAATTTTCAGCAAAGGGACAGTTATTGCCACGAGTCCAAGGGGCGCAAGCGCCCTGGTCGGCTGCCGCCTCCTGAACGTCAACGGCCTTACGAACCATTTTCCACTTCACTGCATGAGTGCAGATCTTACCCTCTGCAATGGGTGACCAGATGCCATAAATACGAATGCCGTGATCGCCATAGGCGGTCGGCTCTTCGTTGATTTCATAAGCGGTTCTGATGAGGTGATATTTACGGGGAACCAGTACGCCGCCCTGCTTCATGATGTAGGTGGCAAAACAACCAGCATCAGCTGCAGCCAGAATGGCATCAAGGCGCGGGTTATCCAGTACCGGCGCACCTGCTTTTTTGTCACCCTGTTGCCTTGCCGCCTGACCAGCCAGCAATCGCAGTTCACGGTAAGCCTGACGCCCCGGAATGCCAAAGAAGCGGAATTGCTGAACACGATGCAGAGACGCCCAGGCATTAACGTATTCAGCGTTATCACGCAGAGATTTACCCGTTTCCTTGCTGATCTCGCCAGCCAGACCACGCCCGTCAATGTTCTTACTGATGTATTTCGCGATGTAGCTAGTCGGCGTTCCTTTGCGCGGGTTTATCAGCTCAGACTTAAAGCGTGGCCCCGTGTTATTACCCAGCTCCTCGCGGTCTTCACGGATAGCAAACTTACGCAACAATGCAGTAATGGCGCGGCGGTCTTTTTTGCGCATGAAACACAACAGGTGCCAGTGAACTGTGCCGTCATGATGCGGCTCAGCCACCCGCACGCCATACCAGCGCAATCCGGCTTTGTGCATCGCCTTACGAAATGCAGCAAACATGCCGACCAGATAATCACTGCTTTGTCTTACCGTCGCATTTGTCCAGGTCGGGTTGGGCCTGCCGTTATTTAGCGTGGAATGGAAACGTGACGGACAGGTGATGGTGTAGAAAACGGCGCAGTCACCGCGCATTTCCGCGATAAGCTCCAGACCTTTAACACAGGCCATCATCTCATTGCGGCGATGCGCAGGGTTGCTGCTGCTGGCGTTTACCACATCCTCCATGTCCAGCGTGTCGCCGTCTTCGTTCACCAGTTCATGAGAACGGAAAAACTCCAGCGACTTACGGCGCTGCTCACGTTTATGCATCACGACTTCATAGCTGACATAGGGAGATGCTTTTTTGCTGACCAGGCAAACAGCACGCAACTGCTCTTCCCGCCATTCGCAACGCATCTTCCATAATTTCCGGTACCACCAATCGGCGCACAACATACGCGCCAGCGAACCCGGAATGAGTTCATAGGGCACGGGTTTACGGCGGTTTCTTTTCCGGCGGAGTTGCTCAAACGCAGGCGGTATGACATCCAGTCGCAGGGTTTCTGCTGCCACCTTTTCCCATGTCTTGCGGATTTCTTCTGGCTTAACATCATCGGTGGCATACAAATCACCACAAGCGGCATCAAGACACATACTCATATGCGCAGCGACAAGAGTAGACAGGCGTTTCACCTGATCCTGACTCATTTCAGGCAAGATCAGCAGGCCGTCCAGCCCTTCATGGCTTGCCATAAAGCGAAAAGAAGTGGATAGCTGACTGTCGCGTACATGCTCCAGTCGTTCCAGACATGGCTTAATCGTCTCACGCAAATAGCGGGAATAAGCCTTTGGCCTGCCCAGGCTGCTGAAGTATTCAATACGTTGCATCAGCGGCTTGCTGATATGGGAAGGCTGGGCGTTAACGTCCGCCAGTATGACCATGTCCGGATTAAAACGCTGCTGCTCATGCGCCAGCTTTGCCCGGCTAATGAGCTTATCCTGCTCCATTTCGCGCTGGACAGGATCACGGGATTCATTAAAGAAATAACGCTCCCAGACCTGATCACTCAGTGCCTCGCGGCGCAGTTGTTCCTGCTCGTTATCGGCAGCGTACAGAGTGATCAGGTTTGAAAGCGCAGAAACCGGCGCAACTTCCGCCGGGTCCAGATAAGGGTTAATAGCCTTTTTCGGGCTGTTCCATGAGAATGCTGCGACGGCCTCGTTAAAGCCGCTGCAGTTGTTCATATCAGCATGGCTCATGCACGCACTCCGTACACGGCAGAACTATCCACGCCACGCGAAGGATCAAATCCCACCCAGCAGCGTGCCCCAGAAACAGCGATGATTTCTGTTGCAGATTTACTCTCACCAGCTGCTACGCCGATGCTGCGTTTTGCCTTGATGTAGTGGTGAGTAAAATTGCGATACAGCGAACGGATCAGGGATGTGTCACTGTTAGAAACAATGACCGGATGTCCTTCTGATGACCGATGTTCAAGAACGGATGCCAGGTGATACTGGTCATCTTCAGTGAAACCATCAGTGTGATAGCCGGAAAACGTACCGTCATACGGCGGATCGCAATACACCACATCCCCCGCCTTCAACATCGCCAGCGTTTCATCAAAGCTGGCGCAGATAAACGTTGCTCGCTGGGCCTTTTCTGCAAATGCGCGAATTTCTTTTTCAGGGAAATACGGATTTTTATAATTACCGTAGGGAATGTTGAAATGCCCGCTCTTGTTATAGCGACATAAACCACGGTAACCGTGACGATTGAGATACAGGAAATATACCGCTTTCATGAAATCAGTAATTTCAGTTGAGTAATTAAACTCCTGCCTTATGTTGTAATAAGCCACCTCCCTGTTTGCGATCTCAAATAAAACTCTGGCGCGAGATATAAACGATTCACAATCAGCAGCAACCTTTTTATAGAGGTTGATTAAATCAGGATTAATATCCGCAACAAGATAACTGGGGTAATCCGTCTCCATCATCACAGCACAGGAACCCGCGAAAGGTTCAACCAGTCGCGGGCCAGCAGGAAGATGTTTTTTCAGTTCGGACATAATGGTAGTTTTATTACCCGCCCATTTCAGGATGGTGCTCATACAGCACCTCCGTTGTAATGTTTGCCTTTCAGCTCTGCGATTTCTTGGCAAGTAATGCAAAGCTGCACACCCGGAATGGCGCGGCGTCGTGCTGGCGGAATTGGTGCTTCACACTCAATGCAAAGCACGCGGGACACGCCCGGCGTTTTGGCACGGGCAGCACGGATATGACGCTGACGTTCTTCTTCAACGCGCTGTTGTACGAGATCCATTGCATCAGCCATTAGTGGATCTCCTGCGCTTCGTTCTGGATTGCTTCAGCAGTCACACGCAGCAGCTCTGCCGCTTCGACGTGGTTTAGCTGGCGGGATGTGATATGACACGCCAGGCTATCAAGGCGAGCTGCCATTGCTTCAGCCCTTGCCCGGCGTTCTTCCAGACGAGCCTCTGTCAGTAAAATATTAAGCCCTGCGTCATCCGGTCCGGCTTTGGTCGTGAGGGTTTCAATATTACGCATCATCAATTCTCCTGAATTTAGATAAAGGGATGCCCGGCGGGTTTACGCCATTAATTTCATTAGTTGGTTAATTCGGCATGGTTAGCCGTCTTGGAAATAAGCTCACCACTGCACGAAAATGATTCATTGCTTTAATCAACTCCCGCTTTTCATCAGTGGTCAGCTCATTAATGCTGATGCTATGACGTTCAGCTGGAATTTTTGCCATAAAGAATATGGCAGCCAGTGCCCGTTTATTTTGTTCATTATTGATATCCCGTGGATTACGCATATCTTTAATAAACCGCTCAAGCTCTGACTCAATATTAAGGCCAAAAACTTTCGCCCTTAATTCCGCAATGTGATTAAGTCCATTCAGGCGTTCGCCGGGGCTTAATGGAACAGTCGCCGCAGCGCCTTCAATAGCCATTTGTTCCCCCGTTTTTTCGTTGATAGTTCTGCCAGCAATTCATCTTGTGAACGGCACGGATGCCAGCGTTTACCATCCTTACCCATTATCCAGCCGTGACCGTAGTGCATTGCCGGACTTTGTTTTACCAGCAGCGATGCAAATGATGGTTCTTTCGTCAGCATAAGCACCTCACAGCAAACCGAATGAAGCACCGAGGCCAGTCACGGTATCAACTGCACTCGCCATCGCAGGGTTAGCCTGTAAACGGGCCTGCAATGAAACAGCAGCCAGCGCCATCAGTCGTGTTACAGAGTTAATGCTGCTGATAGCATCACGACGACCTGCACTGGTTTTTACATCGCCAGATACCGCACCTGCAGCAACACGCCCGATCTCTGCGGTTGCACTCATGACGTAATGTGGCAGTTTCTCTTTTGCCACCTCATTAATCGGTACACATGGCAGGCAGTGAATCTGAGCCAGAAAACCATCTACCAGCGTTGAATCTTCAGTCAGATCGGTAAGCAACCAGATTTCTGGTGCAGTTAATAAATGAGGTTGAGCTGGGTTCAGCTTGTTCCGCAGAATCTGCACATTCATGCCTGCACGTTCTGCCAGTTGCACCAGGTTGTGGCGCAGTGCAAAAGCCCTACAGGCTTCATCGAAATGCGGATGTTTGGAAATCTTGTAATCAAACATGGTGCCCCCCTTAGAAAGTTCCCATAATTGAACTTACTTACCAACAATGACTCGGAAGTTGGAATGACCGAGGGATTCACGGACCTGATCGGTTTTGTACATCAGATAACGCAGGCTTACGCGGCCTTTGTTTTTTTCTTTCTTGACCATGTACTTAGCAAGTTGACCATGGTGAATTTTTTGGTAAACAGAGCCACGGGAAATGCCCTCCCACTCTGCGAACTCTGCAGGCGTAGCCATCTCTTTTGGTACACGAATTGAAATATCAGTGCTCATAGTGCAGTATCTCTCGATTAAGGTTTGGTTTACGTCGTTTTATCTTGTTTTATTTGGTTCAATATTTAATACATCGAGATACTACGATCCAATATTTGATACGTCAATAGGATTAAAAAATGATACAGGTAAAAGCTGGAGAGAATACAGGGGGAAGAGAGGCTATCCATAGACTAATGGCAGCCTACGATTTCAAGTCCAGGCAGCAACTTTGCGATCACTTAGGCGCATCAAAAAGCACCATGGCAAACAGATACTTAAGAGATAGTTTTCCTGCAGAGTGGGTGATTCAGTGCGCCTTGGAAACAGGAGTTTCTTTACTGTGGCTAACCACCGGACAGGGGGAGCCAGGTTCAAAAATTGAACCTAAAAAAAATATCAATTTCGTGAACTCCAACAAGGTTATACCTCTTTCTGAACTAGTATCTCCTGAAATTGACAAGGCAACTCTCAACGGTGGTTTATTGATCGATGCGGGAAAAGCAATCATTGATAGCAGCATACTCCCCTCAGATTCAAGCAACCTGCTGCTGGTGACTACTTCTGGTGATTCTTATTTAATAGATCGCAACCAAACGCCACCAGTAAATGGTATGTGGTTAGTGGACATCGACGGGATAAAAAGCATTGTTAAATTGACACGACTCCCGGGAAACAGATTAGTTGTACATCAGGATGATTCATCGTTTGAGTGCGGCCTGGATGACATTGAGGTATTGGGCCGCGCACTGAAAATCATTAAGAGCCTTTGATATGACCATCAGAAAACAGCCGAACGGAAAATGGTTGTGTGAGTGCTATCCCAATGGACGCAATGGCAAGCGCGTGCGTAAGCAATTTGCTACGAAAGGCGAAGCCATTGCTTTTGAAAGCTTCACAATGGAAGAAGTGAATAAAAAACCGTGGTTGGGTGAAAAGGATGATCGGCGACGCCTATCAGAATTAATTGAGCTTTGGTATTCCCTGTATGGTCAGACACTCGCAGACCCCAAGCGCCTCATGGCGAAACTTAGAATTATCTGTAATGGTCTAGGCGACCCCATCGCCTCAGAACTGACAGCCGGTGACTTTACGAAATACCGCGAAGCACGGTTAAAAGGTGACGTTCGTAACGAAGACGGCACACTAATGTCGCCAGTAAAACCACGCACGGTGAATCTTGAGCAACGTAACCTATCATCGGTTTTCGGCACATTGAAAAAACTAGGCCACTGGTCAGCACCAAATCCTCTCGCCGGGCTGCCAACATTTAAAATCGCTGAGGGGGAACTGGCGTTCCTGACCTCGGAAGAAATTAAACGTCTGCTAGATGCCTGCGCTGATTCTCAAAACCCCAGTCTGCTTTTGATTGCAAAAATATGCCTGGCAACCGGCGCACGCTGGAGTGAAGCCGAAAACCTGCAGGGCCATCAGTTATCTAAATACCGCATCACTTATACCAAGACAAAGGGTAAGAAAAACCGTACCGTGCCGATATCTCAAGAACTGTATGACGAACTCCCCAAGAACAGAGGGAATCTATTCACCCCGTGCAGAAAAGCCTTTGAACGAGCAGTAAAGCGAGCAGGCATCGAGCTACCAGAGGGCCAATGCACCCACGTGCTTCGTCATACATTCGCCAGTCATTTTATGATGAATGGCGGGAATATTCTGGTTCTGCGCGATATTCTTGGACATTCAGATATTAAAATGACAATGGTTTACGCTCATTTCGCCCCAGAACATCTTGAAGATGCTGTGAGCAAGAACCCGTTACGCTATCTCTACCGTAGTAATTTTTAAACTCCTTTAACTCTAAATATTAATCTACAAAAGCCATTTTACTTGTTTTCCGCAATCTTGAAATAAGCCTTGCATTAGCATATGAAAAAGTACCTTCTATCGCATATGAATACTCAAAAACAAGCATTTGCTCATATTTTTTATCATCAAAGCATCCACGACAAACCTCAACAATATATTGCCCCATCAAATTATTTTCAATATGTATAAATCCCGTCCCGATTGACATAATTTTTGCGTTGCCATTTGAAACCAACCCCTGATAGGTTTTATATTTATTCTTATAATTACATTCTCCAGAAAGATCTGGAAACATAGAAGCACACATCATTGATATATCACAAAGCCCAAGTTGATGGATAAGACTTTTAGAAGGAGCGCCTGCAGCAGAAATAAAATTAATAAGTGATGAAATGCACCTTAACTTTGAAGCCATTTTGATATCATAATTATTCTTTTCTGCATAACCCTTGTTGATACATGATGAATACTCTTCACATGTTGAAACAATTAACTCATTCCCAGAACTGTCAACCAATGTCACAGGATCAGATATAGCCTTCTTTCTAAATTCACTCAACACTTCAGCATTGAACAAATCAAACTCTAACTCTGGGTACTGTGCTAATATATTTTTTGATATTTCAGTAAAACCAAAACGAGCTTGATCCGCAAAGTTTACAACATCATTTTTTGTCACTTCATTGCACTCAAGTGCCTTAGCTATTAAGTGCCTTGCTTTTTCAATGCCAGATTGCTTTTCAAAGTCCTCAACAAAGGTCTCAACAATTTTTTTCTTTTCCATAGAGAAAGAAAGAAAATACATTAACGCCCGTTTAGGTAAAACCGTCGCCCCTTTATTACCATTTATCCTTCGCCTGGCTGGAACTAAATTTTCGTATCCATTTATATCAAAACCGTCGTCTAACCCCAGTTCTTTTTTAAGTTCAATCCATTCATCTGGTCGTTCTAAAATATTTTCAGGAATTATATGCTCAATATCAAAACTATCAAGTAAAAGTACTTCATCAGTATAAAAGCATCTTTTACCATATGCTTTCCAGATAGCTTCTCGCTGAACTCGGCTGAATTTCGTTATAGACATTTAAAATCTCTTCTATTTTTGTTATGTATACGTTTGCATTCATGAATGTTAGTAACATTATCATACGATGCTTTTGGCGGCAAATTGGCGGCAGACCATTAAAAACTTATAAAATGGACAAACATCAAGTAAAACTAAATCTCTGTTTTTGATAGTAAAATACTGTTTTTGTTATGGTTAAAATGGTATGTAGGAATTTCGGACGCGGGTTCAACTCCCGCCAGCTCCACCAAATATTGATGTACTGAAGTTCAGTAAAGTCTACTAAGCCCGCACAGCACAAGCTCTGCGGGCTTTTTTACGTCTATTGTAGTCTAGCGAGAATTGCTGAGAACTACGAGTTATGGCACCCTGAATGGGACCCACTAAGAAGGGTCCAAAAACCGAGGGTCCCAAAATGGCAAAAATCGCTAAGAAGCTCACTGACACTGAAATCAAAAGCACCAAGCCAGCCGACAAAGAAATCAACTTGTTTGACGGTGATGGTTTGATCCTGCGAATCGCTCCTCTCGCAAAAGGAGGGAAGAAGAATTGGTATTTCAGATATGCGGTGCCAGTGAGTAAGAAAAGAACCAAAATGAGCCTTGGGACCTACCCTCACCTCACTCTGGCAAGAGCAAGAGCCTTGCGAGATGAATACCTTTCCTTGCTTGCCAATCGCATTGATCCTCAAGTCCATAACAACAATAAAGCTAATGCCTTAAAGAATGCTACTGAACACACTCTCCAAACCGTGGCAAGGAAATGGTTAGATGAGAAGGTAAAGACCTCAGGTATCTCACAAGACCATGCAGAAGACATCTGGCGAAGCCTGGAGAGAAATATCTTTCCCGGCTTGGGTAATGTTCCTATCAATGAGATCCGCCCCAAACTCTTAAAGCAACATCTCGATCCTATTGAGCAAAGAGGAGTCCTCGAAACTTTACGGCGAATCATTTCCCGATTAAATGAAATTTTTCGTTATGCTGCAACTGAGGAACTTATCGAGTTCAATCCTGCTGATAACCTTGGGCAACGGTTCAGTAAGCCGAAGAAACAGAACATGCCAGCATTACCCCCTTCCGAACTCCCCCGCTTCCTGGTTGCTCTAAACAATGCTTCTATCCGTTTAGAAACAAGGCTACTGATTGAGTGGCAACTTCTCACATGGGTTCGCCCTGGTGAAGCTGTTCGCACAAGATGGTCAGATATTGATATAGAAACCGGCATGTGGAACATACCATCCGATTTTATGAAAATGAAGAAGCCACATAAGGTCCCATTAAGTAAAGAAGCTTTGCGAATATTGGATTCAATGAAAGCCATCAGTGGGCACAGAGAGTGGGTTTTCCCCAGTATCAAAGCTCCACTCAATCATATGCATGAACAAACAGCGAATGCGGCCATAATCCGTATGGGCTTTGGTGGAGAGCTTGTAGCCCATGGAATGAGATCTATTGCACGAACGGCCGCAGAGGAGTCGGGTAAGTTCAGGACAGATGTCTTAGAAGCGGCCCTTGCTCACTCGAAGAAAGATGAAATAATTGCCGCATATAATCGCGCAGATTATCTCGCAGAACGAGTGGTTCTCATGCAATGGTGGAGCGGCTATGTGCAAGCTCAAAGGTTAAAAGCTTATGCTGCCTAAACAATTTGTAAGTATCCCGCATAATCGTGCCATTCACATTTAGAGATCATCCGGCATAATCAATCTGCCAACGAAGGAGATCGCTATGCGTAAAGCCCGTTTTACTGAGCATCAGATCATCACTGTGATTAAGTCGGTTGAAGCTGGACGAACCGTTAAAGATGTCTGCCGGGAGGCCGGTATCTCTGAGGCCACCTACTATAACTGGAAGTCCAGATACGGCGGCATGGAAGCTTCTGATATTAAAAAGATAAAAGATCTTGAGGACGAGAACCGACGCCTCAAACAGATGTTTGCCGACCTGAGCCTTGAGAACCGGGCGCTGAAAGACGTTATCGAAAAAAAGCTTTAAAACCAGCCTTTAAGCGTGAGCTGGTCACTCATCTGATAACGGCATTCGGACTCAGTATCCGTCAGGCCTGCCGGAGCCTGAACCTGAGCAGAACGGTTTATCATTACCGTCCGGATAACACACGTGACGAACCCGTTATTACCGCATTGCAGGCGGCAGCTGAACGGTATCCACGATACGGTTTTCCGAAGCTTTTTCAGGTTCTGCGGCGGCAGGGATACATGTGGAATCACAAAAGGATCCACCGTATTTATTGTCTGCTGAAGCTGAATTTTCGCCGTAAGGGCAAACAACGGCTGCCGGTGCGTAACCCCTCGCCACTGGCCACGCCGGAAGCGCTGAACCAGATCTGGTCTGTCGATTTTATGCATGATGCCCTGGTCTGTGGGCGTCGTTTTCGCACGTTCAATGTCGTTGATGACTTTAACCGTGAGGCGTTGTCGATTGAAATAGATCTGAATCTGCCAGCCCCACGAGTGGTCCGTGTACTCGACAGGATCGCGGCAAATCGTGGCTATCCGGTCATGCTACGCATGGATAATGGTCCGGAATTTATCTCACTTGCACTGGCTGAATGGGCAGAGCAACATGCAGTAAAACTGGAATTTATTCAGCCGGGTAAGCCGACGCAGAACGCTTTTATTGAGCGCTTTAACCGAACATACCGTACAGAAATACTCGATTTTTATCTGTTCAGAACGCTGAATGAAGTGCGGGAAATCACGGAAAGATGGGTGTCAGAATATAACTGTGAACGCCCTCATGAATCACTGAACAATATGACGCCGGAGGAATATCGGCATCACAATCATTTGGCCGGGATCTCAAAAAATGCCTGGAACTAAAACGGGTCTATTTACAGTATGTTCTGGTGTCCAATTTTTCAAATTTCATTCTCCTACCTTTGCCTTATGCGGGAACTTCCTGCGGATAGAATCGAACTATTGAGAAAAGTTACCGCATTCACCCAAACATGAAAAGCGCAACGGACCTTAACTATGAGTTCAGTTACTGACAGGGAGTTGAACTGAAGATTTTTTATCTTTTTGATACAATCTGCTCATCGCGAGGACTCATACTAATAGCATTAAGATTTATGGTTTCTTTTTAGAACCATACGTAAAATTAATAGTTAAAAGAACCATATAAATCAATTTAATAAATGGTTAATTACAGGGACGCCAGCCCAAATATTGATACACTGACGTTCAGTGAAGTACAGAAAGCCCGCACGGCACAAGCCCTGCGGGCTTTTTTACATCTATTGCCGCCTGGTGAGGATTGCTGAGAGCCTCACGGGCACTGGAGTCAACTGACGCGGTGGGTAAAGCGGCTGCGCAATGGGTGACAGGGCAAAACGCCAAATGTCTCACCAATAACTCCCGAAAGAATTGGAATACGAGAGTCAAAGAAAATAGAACACTCACTGAGAGTCCTGCCTGGCTGGGGCAAAGCTCGCAGTCAGACTGTCGAGCATAAAGATAAGCAGTTGCCCGTGAGACGCCAGGATGTTGGGCTACGGTATCCATAGATTTGCGAAGATTCAGCAGACCTTCTTTGCGAAGCTTAATGATCAATTCTTTTCTGGCAGCTGCTTTAAGCGTCCAGGCCGTAGTGGCACGAGCAGCGGCGAAACTATCTATGCGCTATCGAATGGTCTCTGTCCTCCAGGATCAATATTTTCTGACGGAATTTTTTATTACCGTATGCGTTAT
The DNA here is from genome assembly GCF_026247685.1 of Salmonella sp. 2018103. Taxonomy (NCBI): domain Bacteria; kingdom Pseudomonadati; phylum Pseudomonadota; class Gammaproteobacteria; order Enterobacterales; family Enterobacteriaceae; genus Salmonella; species Salmonella sp. 2018103. The sequence goes on along the minus strand of NZ_CP111029.1, from coordinate 1,114,155 downwards.
TCAGCGTAGTCCGAAGACGTGATCCTGCTCACCCAGTCAAACATAACTTGCATATGATTGCCATTGGGTTTCCTCACACCAACCTGACACGCATTTACGCCCGTCGTTTTGCCAGTCAAAACCTGTCCATACTTCATATAGATTTTGATACCGACTCCCTGTTTATAGCACTTATTGCAAATCGAGAAATAATCTCTTCTTGATGGAGTATCTTGCTGAAGATTAAATTCGTCAGCCGGCACCAGCGAAAGATTAAAAGCGTCATTACCTGATAATTCTTCAAGAATTGCCAGAGACTCTAATTTAACTTCAATGCGATTATTTCCTTTAGGTTTATCCGAAGCCAGAATCAAATTTTCCCTCGGATTAAACTTCGCAATGTAGCCTGTGATTATCCGTGCATTATTACTCACCAATCGGACAGGGATATCATTAAAGCGTAGAAATTGAACTCGACGAGCAAGCATAGAATAATCCCGCGGCCATATTTCAGCCTCTCGCCCGTAGGAAATATCATTTACAGCCATACATTCCATAAAGATATATTCATCTATGCTGAATGAAAAAGCCCCGAATTCACGGGGCTGAATAAAACGAAATAAATTAACGTAACAGAGACAGCACGTTCTGCGGGACCTGGTTAGCCTGTGCCAGAACGGAAGTACCGGCCTGCTGCAGGATCTGCGCGCGAGACATGTTGGAAACTTCGGTCGCATAGTCAGAATCTTCGATACGGCTACGCGCTTCAGACAGGTTGTTTACGGTATTGCCCAGGTTGGTGATAGCGGAGTTAAAACGGTTCTGTACCGCACCCAGGTCAGAACGCAGCGCATCCACCTGCGCCAGCGCGGCATCAATTTTCTGCAGCGGGTTTTCGGTGGTTTTAGCGGCTGCTTCAGCCAGCTCTGGTTGTGCTTTGAAATCATGACCAGCGGCTTTGCTGGCATTGTAGGTTTTACCGTCGATGGTAACGACTTCGGTTTTACCATCTACGCCACCCAGTTGGTTAGCCGCTGTTTTGGTAGTGCCGTCAGCAGCAGTATAACTTGTGGTTTTAGCTTTAATTGCTCCTGTCGCTTCATCGTAATCTGCGGCGTAATACTTATCGCCAGCTTTAAGCGCATAACCGCCTTCAATTGTCTTACCATTTTTATCGGTATAAGACATTTTGACCAATGTCGCGGCACTTGCATCCGCAGATGAAACGCCCCCATCTTGTAAGGCTTTTTTCGTGGCAGCATCTGCTGCTACAGGAGCATTAACCTGTACCTTAGTAACAGCGGTATCACCTGTAACAGTAGATTTAGTTGGGGTAGCACCGAATGATACAGCCCCTGTAGCACTATCAACGGTAACTTCATATTTGCCATTTTTGGCAGTATCCCCCGCATCGGTATAACCACCTACAGTGGCATAATATTTACCATCCTTAAAGGATACGGTGGCAGTCAATGTATCGCCAGTTACTGTCGGGTTGCCTAATGCAGCTTTAATCTCAGTTGCAGTTGGTGCCGTAAGCGCCTGAGTACCATCACTATAGGTAGAACTGATAACGTCTGTCGCAGAAACATCATACGCTTTCTGCACGTTCAGTGAATCCAGGCCCAGGGTCTGAGAGTTGATCTGCTTCAGATCGATATCGATAGTTTCACCGTCGTTGGCACCAACCTGGATGGTCAGGGTGTTGTCCTGCGCCAGGACTTTCACGCCGTTGAACTGAGTCTGGCCGGATACACGGTCGATTTCGTTCAGGCGCTGGGTGATTTCAGCCTGGATGGAGTCGAGGTCAGACTGGGAGTTGGTGCTGTTAGCAGACTGAACCGCCAGTTCACGCACACGCTGCAGGTTGTTGTTGATTTCGTTCAGCGCGCCTTCAGTGGTCTGCGCAATGGAGATACCGTCATTAGCGTTACGGGAAGCCTGAGTCAGACCTTTGATGTTCGCGGTGAAACGGTTAGCAATCGCCTGACCTGCCGCATCGTCTTTCGCGCTGTTGATACGCAGACCAGAAGACAGACGCTCGATAGCGGTGCCCAGTGCGGACTGGGATTTGTTCAGGTTATTCTGGGTCAGCAGCGACAGACTGTTAGTGTTGATTACTTGTGCCATAAAATTTTCCTTTTGGAAGGTTTTTGATAAAACAATCTCCCATGAGAAAAGCGACTAAAATTCTTCTTTATCTGATGTAAAGGAGAAAATCATGGCTACTATTGGGTATATTCGGGTGTCAACAATTGACCAAAATATCGATTTACAGCGTAATGCTCTTACTAGTGCAAATTGTGACCGCATTTTTGAGGACCGTATCAGTGGCAAGATTGCAAACCGCCCCGGCCTGAAACGAGCGTTAAAGTATGTAAATAAAGGCGATACTCTTGTCGTCTGGAAATTAGACAGACTGGGCCGCAGCGTGAAAAACCTGGTGGCGTTAATATCAGAATTACATGAACGTGGAGCTCACTTCCATTCTTTAACCGATAGTATTGATACCAGTAGCGCGATGGGGCGATTCTTTTTTCATGTAATGTCAGCACTGGCCGAAATGGAGCGAGAATTAATTGTCGAGCGAACCCTTGCCGGACTGGCTGCCGCCAGAGCGCAAGGACGACTGGGAGGGCGCCCTCGGGCGATCAATAGACATGAACAGGAACAGATTAGCCGGCTATTAGAGAAAGGCCATCCTCGGCAGCAATTAGCTATTATTTTTGGTATTGGCGTATCCACCTTATACAGATACTTTCCGGCAAATCGTATAAAAAAACGAATGAATTAAAATAAAAATTACAACAGGATGGATATAACATTTTTGTAATACAGACGTATGGCATGAATAAACCGAAAGGGTATACGAAAAAGACAGCATCTAATAAAAAAGAGAAAAAATTCAACGCATTAACATATATAGTATAACACACTCACGATAAAGCCTATGTTATATCCAGCTATAGACGACATCGCTCAAAACACTACCAGACGCAGTGTTCACATAGAAAGGCTTTTTAATCAAACTGTTAGATGTAAGCATTTACGGATAGAAAAAGTAGTAAAGTTTATGCCTTAAGTGTCGATAACCTGGATGACACAGGTAAGCCTGGCATAACATTGGTTATCAAAAACCTTGGTTTTCAAGAACCAATAAATCGTGTGGCTGATGCGCTATAAAAATCGCAGAGCGGTGACGATATTCCGCATAAGGAGCTGTTCGTTCGCAACATTCGAACGGTGACGTTAAAGCCGGTTTCATTGGCTAATGAAGACGAAGGGGACAAAATTACTACAGAGTTGATACCACAGAGATAGTCCAGGCTCGCAGGTGATACGGGATTTAACGCCGGAAAGTCTGCACAGAACACGATCTGCCGCCGGATACCATTAAATTGCCCCGCAACGCGTTATCAATACAACTACCGACGTTTACCGTTACCTTGCTGTCAGTACGCTTACCTCATTGTCTGAAAGGTTATTTACGAAGTTATGATTAATAATCAACGGGCGTCTGGTATGCGAATCCAGTTCCCCAATCCTGGCGCTTTGCCTGTGCGACCATACGCGCATAAATAAGCCTGAAACCAAACTTCACCGCTTAACGCTCTCCTCTTTCCCGATTTTTACGCAAAAAATCATCACATGATCAAGTGTCGTATTAGTTATTGCATTTTACAAATGATATTGGTAATTATTATCATTCTCATTAACAGATTATTCGATTTATGACGTGGAGAGAGAGGATTTCTCATGCGTATTCTGTTTGTCGGTCCACCACTGTATGGACTGCTATACCCTGTGCTGTCACTGGCGCAAGCGTTTCGTGTTAATGGCCATGAAGTACTGATTGCAAGCGGTGGAAAATTTGCACAGAAAGCAGCCGAAGCTGGGTTGGTGGTATTTGACGCTGCGCCTGGTTTCGATTCGGAAGCGGGTTATCGCCGTCAGGAGGCATTGCGAAAAGAAAATAACATTGGAACAAAAATGGGGAACTTCTCATTCTTCAGCGAAGAGATGACTGACCCACTGGTCGCGTTCGCCGGGCAGTGGCGACCAGATCTCATCGTCTACCCTCCCCTTGGGGTCGTTGGACCACTGATTGCCGCTAAGTATGACATTCCGGTAGTGATGCAAACCGTCGGCTTCGGTCATACGCCCTGGCACATCAAAGGCGTGACGAAATCACTTTCTAACGCCTACCGCCGCCATGGGGTCAGCGCGCCACCAAGAGATCTGGCGTGGATAGATGTCACACCGCCCAGCATGAGCATACTGCAAAATGACGGAGAGCCGGTTATCTCCATGCAATACGTCCCGTATAACGGCGGCGCCGTCTGGGAAGAATGGTGGGAACGTACACCTGATCGCAAGCGTCTTCTGGTCAGCCTCGGCACCGTCAAACCGATGGTGGATGGCCTGGATCTGATTTCCTGGGTAATGGATTCTGCCGGCGAAGTAGATGCCGAAATCATCCTGCATCTTCCGGCAAACGCCCGCTCGGATTTACGTTCGCTGCCACCGAATGTCCGTCTGGTCGACTGGCTTCCGATGGGCGTTTTCCTTAACGGCGCCGACGGTTTTATCCACCATGGCGGCGCAGGCAACACCCTGACGGCGCTACATGCCGGCATTCCGCAGATAGTCTTTGGTCAGGGTGCCGACAGACCCGTCAATGCCCGCGCCGTGGTCGAGCGCGGATGCGGAATTATTCCCGGTAAGAGCGGACTTACGAGCAGCATGATCAATACCTTCCTCGGTAATCACGCGCTTCGCGAGGCGTCGCAGGAGGTCGCGGCGGAAATGGCGGCCCAGCCTTGCCCGACCGAGGTGGCAAAAAAACTGATCGCCATGCTGCAACACGGCTAACCGCGGCAGCGCAATGACAATATGGCGGCTGAGCCCAGACTGTGTCGCCATAACTCATCTTTCACCGATAAGGAGGCTTAATGCCCGCGACTCATTCCCCCATGCCCGCTCGTGCCTGGATAGTTCGCCTTGCCCGCGTGTGTTGGGAACGAAAAACACTGAGCATCATTGTCATCGTAGCATCAGTATCGACCATTTTACTGGCTGCGCTGACGCCGCTAATAACGCGTCAGGCCGTCAATGACGCGATAGCAGGCGATACGACCCACCTGCCGTTACTTGCCTGCGGCCTGCTGTTAATTGCCCTTTTTGATTTTATCGGGAATTACGTGCGCCGCGGCTATGCCGGAGAACTCTCGTTGTGGGTTCAGCATACGTTACGTAGCCGTGCGTTCGACAGTATTCAAAAACTGGACGGCGCAGGCCAGGACGCCTTGCGTACCGGGCAGGTCATTTCGCGTACCAACAGCGATCTTCAACAGGTACACACCTTGCTACAGATGTGTCCGGTGCCGCTGGCGGTGCTCACTTACTATGTGGCCGGTATCGCGGTGATGCTATGGATGTCGCCATCCATGACGCTTATCGTGATTTGCGTACTGGCCGCCCTTGCTATTACCGCCCTGCGCGCCCGTCGCCGTGTTTTCTCGCAAACGGGGCTTGCCTCAGACCGGCTGGCACACATGACGGAACATATGCGCGAAGTATTGGAACAGATCTCAGTGGTGAAGTCCTGCGTGGCGGAGTTGCGCGAAACGCGTTGGCTCGATGGTCAGTCGCGGCAGATGGTGCGGGTACGCATCGGCGCCGCTATCTCGCAGGCGATGCCGGGCGCAACCATGCTGGCGCTACCGGTGATAGGGCAGATCGTCCTGCTGTGCTATGGCGGCTGGTCGGTAATGAATGGGCGCATCGATCTGGGAACCTTCGTTGCGTTCGCGAGTTTTCTCGCTATGCTGACCGGCCCCACCCGCGTACTGGCATCGTTTTTGGTTATTGCACAGCGCACACAGGCGTCGGTAGAGCGCGTCTTCGCGCTTATCGACACGCGTTCTCGCATGGAAGACGGTACTGAGTCGGTTGAGGGTCAGATTATTGGGCTGGACGTGGAGAAGATGAGTTTCCACTACGACAACGGTAACCGTATCCTCAATGAGATCTCCTTTTCCATTCACGCCGGTGAAACCGTGGCAGTGGTTGGCGCATCCGGCTCAGGGAAATCAACGTTGCTGATGTTGCTGGCGCGCTTTTACGATCCCACCTCTGGCGGGGTGTGGCTCAACACCACTGCGGGTCAACAGAATATTCGCGACCTGAAACTGACGGCGCTTCGTCGTCGCGTTGGCGTAGTGTTTGAAGACGCGTTTCTGTTTGCCGGTACGGTGGCGGAAAACATCGCCTATGGGCACCCGCAAGCGACTCAGGACGACATTCGACGCGCCGCCGATGCCGCAGGCGCCAGCGGGTTCATCAATGCGCTACCGCAGGGGTTCAACACCCGACTGGCCGAACGCGGAAGCAACCTCTCCGGCGGCCAACGCCAGCGTATTGCGCTAGCCCGGGCACTGATTACCGCGCCGGAACTGCTGATTCTCGATGACACCACCTCGGCGGTCGATGCCGGTACTGAAGCGGAAATTAACACGGCTCTTGGTCGTTATGCCGATAATGAGCATATGCTGCTGGTGATTGCACGCCGCCGTTCAACACTGCAGTTAGCCGATCGGATCGTCGTGCTGGATAAAGGCCGCGTCGTGGATATCGGTACCCAGGCGGAGCTGGATGCAAGGTGTCCGACGTTTCGCTCGCTGATGAGCGGCGAGGGTGATTTTCTCGCCCTCGCCCCGGCGGAACAACGTGCGCTATGGCCAACAACGCCGACGGTAAAATCCGACGACGCGCATGAGCGCCAGACACCCGCCGGAAAAGGTTTTGTCGACCGGATGACGCGCGTTCCGGAACGCGCCGTACAGATGGCGCTGGCAGGCCACGGGCGTCAAGTCTCATCGCTGCTGACGCCAGTAGCCTGGATGTTCGTCATCGCCGCCCTGCTTATCGCGCTTGATTCCGCCGCAGGCGTTGGCGTGCTGGTGCTTTTGCAGCGCGGTATTGACTCAGGCGTTGCCGCAGGGGATATGTCGACTATTGGCATATGCGCTCTGCTCGCGCTGTGTCTGGTAGCGATCGGTTGGTGCTGCTATGCGCTGCAAACGATCTTCGCCGCCCGCGCGGCAGAGTCGGTACAGCATACGGTACGCTTACGCAGCTTCAGCCACCTGCTACGCCTGAGTCTTCCCTGGCACGAGAAGCACATCGACTCGCGTCTTACTCGCATGACCGTCGACGTTGATTCACTCGCCCGATTTCTGCAAAACGGTCTTGCCAGCGCGGCCACCAGCATCGTGACGATGGTCGCTATCGCCGCGGCAATGTTCTGGCTTGACCCCATTCTTGCGTTAACGGCATTAAGCGCCGTGCCTGTAGTGGTGCTGGCGACGTGGATTTACCGCCGTTTGAGCTCGCCTGCCTACGCCCAAGCACGGCTGGAAATTGGTAAGGTGAACAGTACGCTTCAGGAAAAGGTCTCCGGTATGCGGGTAGTACAGTCACACGGCCAACAACAGCAGGAAGCCGCCAGGCTACGGGCGTTATCAGACAACTTCCGCGCCACCCGCGTGCGGGCGCAAAAATACCTTGCCGTTTATTTTCCGTTCCTGACCTTCTGCACCGAGGCTGCCTATGCCGCCGTGCTTTTAATCGGAGCGACCCGGGTCGCCGAAGGCGAAATGACGCCCGGGATACTGGCGGCGTTCTTCCTGCTATTGGGACAATTTTATGGCCCGGTACAGCAGTTGTCAGGCATTGTTGATTCCTGGCAGCAGGCGACCGCCAGCGGCAAACATATCAATGCGCTATTGGCGACTGAGGAAACGGAGAATATTGAACCGTCATCCATAACGCCTGGCACTGGCGGCGCGCTACGTCTGGAGGCATTGACATTCCGCTATCCCGAAAAAACGCAACCTGTGCTTGATAAGCTCTCGCTCACCATTCCGCCAGGAACGGTAGTCGCGGTGGTCGGACGTAGCGGCGCCGGCAAATCGACGCTGATCAAGCTGCTGGCCGGGCTCTACTCTCCCGGCAGCGGGCAAATCCGTGTCGGTGAGCGCCTAATTGATGCCGCGTCGCTTAGTGATTATCGTCGCCAGACGGGGCTGGTCACTCAGGATGTCGCATTATTTAGCGGCGATATTGCCGAAAATATCCGCTATTCGCGGCCAGACAGCAGCGACACGGAGGTGGAGATCGCGGCGCGACGGGCGGGACTCTTTGAAACTGTGCAACATCTGCCGCTGGGGTTTCGTACTCCGGTCAATAACGGCGGCACGGATCTGTCCGCGGGCCAGCGTCAGTTGATTGCCCTCGCCCGCGCCCAACTGGCGCAGGCGCACATTCTGCTGCTCGACGAGGCGACAGCGCGTATCGACCGCAGCGCCGAGGAGCGCTTAATAACCTCGCTTACCAGAGTGACGCATACCGAGAAACGCATCGCGCTTATCGTCGCGCACCGGCTGACCACCGCTCGCCGCTGCGATGTTATTGTCGTAATCGATAAAGGATGTATCGCTGAATATGGCAGCCATGAGCAGTTGATAGCGGCTCATGGCCTGTATGCTCGTCTGTGGCGGGCCAGCGTCGGCCAGACACGCGATACGCAAGGAGAGGTCGTAGGATAGTTTTTATCGCCACGATTTACGCAAAAGAAAGCCCGCAAGCGGCTGTTCCTGTAACAGCCGCTTTAGCTATTGATACTGACCGAAATATAAACGAGATGGAATACAAAGAATGAGACTGAGCCCGCCCCTCGCTCCTGTCGCTATACAGACCGCTACGCGCCTTCGCCGTCAACTCGCCGCCGGAAGCCAGGTTGACGCTTCTCACTTCTGGCGAGAAGCAAACTCGCTCGCGCTGCCGCTGGTGACAGCCATTAACGACGCAGACGATGAACGGGAAGTCACCTTCCTGTGGCGTGCCGCCTCTCCTCTGCGGGGGGTTTATGTTCGCCTGAACCGTGTCACCGATAAAGATAACGTGGCGAAAGGTATGATGACGCAACTGCCCACAACGGATATCTGGCATCTGACGCTTCGCTTACCGGCGTCCTACTGCGGTTCCTATACGATGGTCGAAATACCACCGGAAACCCCGGACGAGACGGTGTTGCAGCTTGGAAGCCGTTTCGCCTCCCTTGTCGGGAAGGCGGACCCGCTGAACAGCACGCCGGGAATAAATGTTCGGGGCAATGCGCAGGAATCCGTTCTGGCGCTGGATCACGCCCCGGCACAGGAGGAGTGGTCAGGCTGTCGCGCTTACGCCGGGCAGCTTTTCACCTCAGAACATCGGCTCGCCGGACAACGTCGCCGTGTGCGGCTGTATCTTCCTGACGTTCCTGTCGTACAACCGCTGGGCTTACTGGTACTCACGGATGGCGAGATCTGGTTCGACCATCTTGGGGTAAGTGCCGCCATTGACGCTGCCATCCGCAGCGGACGCATCGCGCCGGTGGCCGTACTCGGCATTGATAACATCAACGCGCGTGAACGCGTCGCAATCCTCGGCGGTCGCCGCGAGCTGGTGCTCGACATTGCCGAACGCCTGCTGCCAACCCTTCGCGCCAAATACCCGGAACGGCGGTGGGCGGACCGTACACAAACGGTGCTGGCAGGGCAAAGCCTCGGCGGCGTGACCGCGCTGATGGCGGCCCGCCACGCGCCAGAGAGCTTCGGCCTGGTGCTGAGCCACTCCCCCTCAATGTGGTGGACGCCGGACAACCGCAATCGCCCGGACCATTTCAGCGCAGAAGAGCGTTCATGGGTCAGCGAACATGTGTTATCCGCGCCCTCGCCAGCCGTACGTACGCATCTGTGCGTGGGATCGCTGGAAGGTTCGACGGTCCCGCAGGTCAAACAGTTGCATGAAAAATTGCGCACCGCCGGCGTCGAAAGCCATTGCAGCGTGTACACCGGCGGTCACGATTATGCCTGGTGGCGCGGCGCGCTGATTGACGGATTACGTCTACTACCCCGATAAAACTTCACCTGCCAAAAAGGAATCACATCCGATGTATGGTCGCCAGTACCACAACAAGTGCTATCGCATGGCGCTATTTTTAGTGAGTTTTTGTTCTAGCGCGCTGAGTTATGCGCAGCCGGATATGCAGCCATTAGGGCCGAATATCGCTGATAAAGGTTCGGGATATTACCATTTTAGGGTCAATGACTTTCAATCTGCCGATGGCGCAAGACATTACCGGGTATGGACCGCTATCCCCAATAAAGCCGCCCCGCCGTCGGGTTATCCTGTCTTATATATGCTGGACGGCAACGCAGTGATGGACAGACTGCCGGAGGCGCTGCTCAAACAACTGGCAGACCACTCGCCGCCGGTGATTGTGGCGATTGGCTATCAGACTAACCTGCCGTTTGATCTTAACGGCAGAGCTTATGACTATACGCCGGCGCCGGGAATCGATCGCGAAGGCAGTGAAAATAACCCGCGTTTTCATCGTAAAACCGGCGGCGGGCCAGCGTTCCGCCAGCTACTGGAGAGACATATCGCGCCGCAGGTGGAACAAGGAATAACCATCAACCCCGAACGGCGCGGGGTATGGGGACATTCTTATGGCGGCCTGTTCGTTTTGGACTCCTGGCTGTCGTCATCCTTCTTTCATATCTATTACAGCGCCAGCCCGTCACTCAGCAGGGATAACTTTGCCCAGTTGAATCGCCTTACGACAGTGAAGCCGTCGCCGTTCTGCCATAAAAAACTCATCATAATGGAAGGTTCTGCGTCGAATGGGGATAGCAGGCAACGCCAGATGGCCGGGCTCCTGCAAAAAGTTCAGGAGACCGTAAGAACGCTTGAGAACAACGGCGTTAACGCGGCCCTGCAGCATTACCCGGGCCTGGGCCACGGGCCCATGTTTAACGCCTCTTTTCGCAGTGCATTGCTGGATATCAGTCGCGAACCGGCAAGCCAAAAACCACGTTGCCATTAACCCGCCGCCAGATTATGCCCGCCAGCGGCGGGCATAATCCATCAAAACGAGGCCGTCACACCGGCATAATAAGCCCGACCCGGTTCGTTATAGGTATTTGCCCCTTCGGCGGAGCGATAGATCTGTTTATCGAAGATATTGCTGATACCGACATTAAGACGCAGGTTCTTATTGATATCGTAATTAACGTTAGCGCCGACCAGTGAGTAAGCCCCCAGCGCTTTCCCGGACAATCCTTTGGTCTCTTCACTACGCGACTCCGCATGTGTTCGCGGTTTTTGCTTGCCGTATAACGTCCAGTTGACGTTAGCGGAGAGCGCGCTGGTAATAGTCCAGTCGAGGAAGGTATTCACCGTATATTTCGGGATTATCGATAAGGGATTGCCGGTATCTTTTTGCTCAGAAGCGATCATATAAGTCGCATTGGTATTCCAGTTCAGACGGTCCGGCATCAGCGGAACAGCCATGCTGGCTTCAATACCTTCAATCAGCGCTTTACCGCCGTTCTGCCACTGCAATACATAAGCGCCAGATGCGCTTCTGCCAATAATTTTATCACCTGCGACAATCTTATTCTGATAATCGTTACGGAAATACGTGACGCTTGCGTGGTAATCGTCTACGGTAAATTCCAGCCCAATCTCTTTATTGATACTAATTTCAGGATCGAGATTCTTATTACCGACCAGGTAACAGCCGCCCGACGTAATATCTTTTGGACAACCGTTGCCTTTCGAATAGAGTAAATACCCCTCACTGGTTTGATACAAGTTCGGTGCCTTAAAGGCCCGGGCAATACCGGCTTTCACCTTGACGTATTCACCTAACTCCTGGGAAAGGTTAAGACTGGGACTAAAATTACTCCCGGATTCGCTCAAATAGTCAAAACGCAGACCCGGAATAATATTGGTACCGGCCATGGGTTCGATATTATCTTCAACGTACAGCGCACTGATTTCCGATTTATTTTTGCTGCTACGGTTAGCCGCCGAACCGGGAATCCCGGCGATATTGCTATCCTTAACCGTCAGACTGGTAGAGGAAGGATCGTTTAGCTCATCGCGGTTCCACTCCGCGCCGACGGTGAGCGTTTGCTCAAATAGCCATATCACCGGGACATTCACCTCGCCGCTGGTGCGATACGAGGTCAGGCGGTTAGTGGTGAACGTCTGGTCGTTGGTAATACGCCCCTCGCCGCCGCCGGAGAGCCCCTCATTCATGCGGGTGTTATCGGTTTTTTCATAGTAGAACCCCAGGCGGCTTTGCCCCCAGTCCCAGATGCCGTTATGAGTTAGACCGTAATTCTGCCGGTACAGGCGATTGGTCTCCCGCCCGGACTGCGCCAGACTTTTGGTAACCGCGTTTGAAGTACTGTTTTGCGTATCGCCGGCATAGATATTCCCCTGCCGACTGTATCCCGCTTCAAAATCAAGGATTTGCTGCGGGGTCATTTTCCATGAGAAGACGCTATTAATATCTTTATTGGTGACCCCCTCCCGTCCGGCGGCATTCTTGGTACCGGCGGAGGAGTTAATATCCCAGCTGTCGGCATCGGTTCTGTTGAGATTACCGTACAGGCGCATCGTCAACGTATCTCCAGCCAACGGGCCGCTAAGGCTAAAGTTACCCCGCCGGGTGTCACCTTCTTTGCTGCTTTCCGGCTGGTTGGTATAGAGCGACAGCGAGCCGTGCCAGTCATTAGTGGGGCGTTTGGTGATGATATTCACCACCCCGCCAGCGGCACCGGAGCCATAGCGCGCGGCGGCGGGCCCACGGATCACTTCAATACGTTCTACCATCTCCGGCGGCACCCAGTTCGTATCGCCACGGGTGTCGCGTTCTCCGCGCCAGCTATAGCGAACCGAATTTCGCGACGTCACCGGCACGCCGTCAATCAGCACTAAGGTATTTTCCGGCCCCATACCACGAATATCAATTTGTCGGTTATTTCCGCGCGTCCCCGAGGCGCTATTGCCGGTAAGATTAACCCCAGGCATCTTACGAATAATATCGGCAAGATCGTTAACGGGAGGATTCTTCTGAATATCGTCACGAGTAATAATCGAAACGCCCGGCTGTTGCTTTAATACTTGCTCGGCAGTGGATTCAACCACCATCGTTTCGCCGTTGTCGTCAGTAGATTCTGCTACTGATAATGGACTATTAACCCCTGTAGAAACCACGGTTATTAACCAGAGGAACTTATTAACTCTCATACCCATTCCCTAAATAATGTCTAAAGTAGCGCTGTTGCCCTCAAGCTCACATCCTTGCCAGGTTACGTCTATATAGTAATTATTATCATATGCTAATGATAATAATTATCATTCAATTAAGGAAAAGGCAATCTTTCGACCACAAAAATCTGGTAATAAAAAAACGGAAACGGGATTTTGCAATATGACTCTCTGTCCGGGCTCCGCTTTGCCAGTAAATCCGGGAAGGGGGGCAGAATGCGCCTACTGAACGGAGGTTTTACAAAACAGGAGTAGAGAAATAAAACTATTTTTCAAAGCGTTAATGACAAGAAACACCCTGGTAAGATGGTATAGCGCGGTTCAGGGTTCACCGGCGCTTCCCTGCCGACGGCGAACCGTTCTTACAGTTTGCCAGCGACTTTCCGTCTGGGTAATGGTGGGATCGGATACGATTGTAGTCATTCGATATATGACAATGAAAGTGATGTTGGCTCCAAAATACAAAGCGCCTGGTAATAATTATCAGGCGCTTTGCAGACAGAAAACCGTCAGACATCGGTTTCTCGTTCTCCATGATCTACCGGGAAAAATGGCAACCCACAGTTAGTGGGTTTTACTGTCGGGTCTTGCCAGGGATGTTGTGTTACCCCCGTGTCTTTTAAAAGACGTCGTGCCATCACTAACTCCCTGGGTGTCATTTTTTGCTTTGGTTCACCCTCTTTAGGCGGACGAATATCCTCCTGACTATTACATGTAACACAATAACCTTTTAACTCTATCCATTTAGGCGCGGGGGGGCCCTTAGGATCGGGAGGCGTCGGGCTGGCAACGCATGAACAGGCACTTATACATCCAGGCATAGCGTTTTCCTTTTCAAACAATTCGCTTTAGTTGGAAGTTCTACTTGAGAAAATAGAAATGGTTATTCAGATATTTTTACCGTCGCATACTCCTGTAATAATAAAAGATACTGTAAATAATTAACTCTCAGCTACTATTCAGTAGCAGATTGTTATTCTTACATTGCTTTTATTTTCGATTTACGTCAAAAAGGACTAAATATCTTCACTATAAAATTCGTTAAAAAGTGCTTGTGTACTTGTAGACATTGTGGCGTCTTCGGTACATGAACCGGTTAGTGTACAATCTTTAAAACTGGTATTTTTTAAATTAGCCTCGGACAAATCAACCTCGCCCAGGTTAGTAGAAATGAAACTCGCCTTTTGCAGGTTTGCCCGGGTTAAGACAGCGCCTTCCATATCAGTAGCCATTATAGTAGCACCCTTTAATGTCGCACCGCTCATATCGGCAAGTATAAGGTTTGCGCCTGAAACATTAGCGTGATTCATATTCGCACCGGAACAATTACATTCTACCATGCTACAGCCTAACAGACTCGCGTGTTGTAAATTGGCGCCAGTAAGATTAGCGTGATCGAGGATAGCGCCACACATAATAGTATCTTCCAGACAGGCGTTCGTTAAGTTACTGTTGCCTAATAATGCTCCCGATAGATTTGCGCCGCTTAAGTCTGCGTCACATAAATTTTCTGCCGTCAGATTTGCTCCGGGAAGGACAGCGCCTTTAAGATTCATGCCTCCCTGGGCAGTTAATATTACAGAATCCTGAGGGAGAGAAAACTCGGTTCTGAATAGTAAAGCTCGACATATTCTTTCAAAAGAGACAAGCGGAATTTCTCTTGTCTCAGAATTGTCGCCTTTACTGACTCGTACAATAACTTGTCCAGCTTCGTTATTCTCACCAGGAAGATTAAATTCGACACGACACCCGCCCATATCCTCCAGTATAATGTTTTCTGGCAACGGAGCACCTCTGCCAGGCATTGAACTATTCAATGTATCAGCCATAACCTCTATCAATTCCTTATACTGTGTTTCATTTCTCCGACGTACCCCACCACAGGTAAAAAAGTTAATGATATGTTCCAGAATAGTTTTGGGAGAGGTGGCTTGCCGCATAGCAGCATAAGTCCCCGCGCCAAAAGCAGATGTAGCCATACCGGCCAGACTACCGAGTGAACGCTGCATAATATTTTCTCCCAGAGAGCAACATAGTACATGATAAAATTTATCATATAGATTTGCATTTAGAGATAAGGTGAATACCCCCTTTGCGTCTGGTTACATAATCACGCATCACGACGCTTTGCTGTCTGACTTACACAATACCAGCCAAATAAATATATTGGCTTATACTCGTCATACTTCAAGTTGCATGTGCTGCGGCTGCGTTCCCTCACCCCAGTCACTTACTTTAGTAAGCTCCTGGGGATTCGCTCGCTTGCCGCCTTCCTGCAACTCGAATTATTTAGAGTATAAACATTATTTAAAATAATAAACGCGGCATTAGTTTTAATACTACGTTCAGGACTCATCCCACTCATTAGCAGAAAATCTATTAAAAAGCGTGTTCAGGCGTTTTATTGCTGCCATTGATAAACTGTTTAACAACGTCGTCTGTACAGGCCTTCTTCGTTGCCTTTACGTTTAACTCAATCAGGCTACCGTCTCGGTTATAAGTCTATCGAGTAGTAGGGACGTAGTATGACGATGCAGCAAAGTGATATGGAAAGATATAATCCATTATTAATGTTAAAAGAAGTCATGGCGCAGACGCCTTATCGCCATAAACGCTGGGGAGAGCGTAAGTTTCGCTATAAATTTGTATTACGTTGCCTTATTAACCCCGTAACGACAATTAAATACTTCAATGAATTATGCCATCTGTCTCAGCCCAGAACGCTGATCATTCATCGTCCCCTATTGCCGGCAAAAATCCAGCGGCCCTATTTGTATACCGGGCTTAGCATACGTTGCCGGGCAAGAGCTATTCTGGAACACTACCAGTTCGTTCAGTCCTTTCCGGAAAGTAAAATTAAAAAGATCCTTCTGTCCGAGGAACAAATCTTACTCGCTCACCTGGAAGGAAAAAACGGTGCTCTGGTAGATATCTACTGCGGTCCCTGTGGCTATGACAGAGAAGGTGAGCTGACATTAACGCTGTGCTTCAATGATACGCCGTTGGCACGTTTATCATTTTCCTTTATCCGCCATGAAGGGAAGCAAATAGCGCTGGTTGCCGGGTTACAAGGGCCCAGTAAACATATCGGCCCACAAGTCATACGTAACGCCACCAAAGATTGTTACGGTCTCTTTCCTAAACGGATGCTGTATGAAGCATTTGCGACATTGATGCAGGCCTGTAATGTCGACGAGATTTATGCGGTAAGTGAAAACAACCATGTTTATCGTCAACTCAGGTACTTATTCCAGAAGAAAAAAACTTTTGTGGCCAGCTATAGTGAATTCTGGGAGTCGCTAAACGGCGTTAAGAAAGGTGCCTTATATCATCTGCCATCACAGGTGATGCGTAAAGCTCCTGAAAGTATCCCCAGCAAAAAACGCGCAGAGTATCGGAAACGCTATCATATTCTGGATACAATAATACAAGAGGTTAACAGCCTCTCCCGGTAGAACTATTTCATACGCGGATGTGCAGATCCTGCTACCGTTCAGCGGATCTCTTTGAAATCTGTATCGCTACTGGATGGTTAAATACAGAATGGCTTGCGAGTGAAAAGCGCGGCATTAAACCGTCGCTTTCACTCATGCTATGATCAACATCTTAATCTTATTCCCTTCACCATAACGTCATCGATTAGCATGTTAACCATTAAATACAAGCTAAACATTTGTCACATTTTTATTTGGTTAAGCAAAAAAATAATACAAAATAGAATTTTCAGTAAGCCAAGTCAGGAGTTTTGGTGAAAATACAAGAAGTTAAGCGTATATTAACCCGCTGGCAGCCGTCTTCCTTTACCCTATACCGGGAGGTGTTTGCGCAATACGGCGGTAGTATCAATATGCACCCAGATATTGTTGATTATTTTATGAAGCGCCATAACTGGCATTTTAAATTCTTCCACTATGAAGAAGATGATAAGATTAAAGGCGCCTACTTTATTTGTAATGATCAGAATATTGGCATCCTGACGCGCAGAACCTTCCCGCTATCGTCAGATGAGATACTTATTCCGATGGCACCAGATTTACGCTGCTTCTTACCCGATCGTACTAACCGGCTTTCGGCGTTACATCAGCCACAAATACGCAATGCCATATGGAAACTCACCAGAAAAAAACAAAATTGTCTGGTCAAAGAAGCGTTCTCTTCTAAGTTTGAAAAAACACGCCGTAATGAATACCAGCGATTTCTTAAAAAAGGCGGAAGTGTAAAAAGCGTTGCTGATTGTTCTTCTGATGAACTGACTCATATTTTTATCGAGTTATTTCGGTCTCGTTTCGGCAACACTTCATCCTGCTATCCCGCTGATAACCTTGCCAACTTTTTTAGTCAACTGCATCACCTTCTGTTTGGGCATATTCTTTATATTGAAGGGATACCCTGTGCATTTGATATCGTACTGAAATCTGAAAGCCAGATGAACGTCTACTTTGACGTATCTAATGGTGCAATTAAAAATGAGTGCAGGCCACTCAGTCCCGGCAGCATACTAATGTGGCTAAATATTAGCCGCGCCAGAAATTACTGCCAGGAAAGACAAAAAAAATTGCTTTTTTCCATCGGCATACTAAAGCCTGAATGGGAATATAAGCGCATGTGGTCGACCCCCTATTTTACCGGGAAATCGATTTGCTAAAAAGAAAGCCTGGACGTAAATATGTTTTTTACGTCCAGATTTTTCATAAATCCTGATGAACTGATAAAAAACTAAAATTTAATCAGAATTTAAAAAATAAGTTAACCACCATATAATCATAATGACAATTACTCGAAATTCACTTACACTATACTCGGTTTTATGGAATTGATTAACACGGTATGTTACAGATAACGTGCTAAAAAGCGTGCAGCGGTTATACATTTTCATATGTGTGTGTCATTAACCTGGCGTCAGGAACAGATGATGATGACAACCACCATTTTATCTCTTCTGGCCTGGCATACCGTCAGTAGATTAAAGGTGTAGCCTTGCTTTATGGCATTACAAAAATGCGGGTGGGGTCTATGCTCAATGCATACGTTATTTGTAACAACGCTCTTGTGCATAAACAATACGTTATTGTCAACAGCACTGAACGGGTACAGTGGTTCTTGCTGACAACAGGCTTAAAGATCGCCTTAACACGGGATACCTGATAACTGGATTATATTATGACACATGCAGACTGGCTGATTCTTGGGTATACAACTGTTATTATTATTTTTGGTATTGTATGTTATATCGGATTGCTTAAATTGATAACGAAAGGCAAGCATGAAAAATAACGCACTTACCGGGAAGAATATACTCTCAGGAGATAAAATGCTTCGGCAATGATATGACACCACTGCCGAAATGTTATTTTTACAGAAATCAATCAGGTATTGAGGGTGATTTTATCATAGCCGCGCCAGCGATAATTCAACAACGAGAGCAGCCAGAATAGCACAAAAGCGCCCACTACCCAGAAGCCCACATTCCCCATATGATCGTTAAGCGTGCTTACGGTCTGCCAAAATGTTCCGCTTAACTGTAACGTATCATCAATCAACCCCAGCGCCTCAAGCCCGCCAATCGCCAGCGCGACAATGACGGATGCGGCGGTAATGGTCATATTATAATAAAGCTTACGTAATGGATGCGAGAAAGCCCAACCGTAAGCGCCGACCATGACAAAGTTATCCAGGGAATCCACCAGCGCCATCCCGGCGGTAAACAGCACAGGAAAAATCATCATCGACCAGAGAGATAGCCCCTGGTTGGCTGCTGAAGCGGAAATGCCCAGCAACCCAACCTCGGTTGCGGTATCAAATCCCAGACCAAACAGAAAACCGACAAAATACATATGCCAACTGGAAGTGACTAAACGAAACGTACGCTGAAATATACGCGTCATCAGCCCGCCAGGTATCGCCTCGTCATGCGCCCTCACTGACTCGCCGCGGGTAACCGAGCGAAATTGCCGCCAGACGTTGAACAAAATAAACAGGTTAAGCAGGGCCATCGCCAGCAGAAAAAAAGCGGAAACAGCCGTACCAATCAACGAACCATATTGATGCAAAACATCAATACGATCGCGAAATGCCATCGACGTCACAACAATCGCCAGACATGCCAGAACGACAATGGTCGAATGACCCAATGAAAAAAACGCCCCCACGCCTAAAGGCGTTTTACCCTGCTGCATCAGTTTACGGGTGACGGTATCGATGGCTGCGATATGATCGGCATCAACCGCATGACGCAGCCCAAAGCTATACGCCAGTATGGCTGCGCTTAGCATGACGGCATGGTGATGAAAAACACAGAACGCCCAAATCCATGCCAGGATGTTAACCCCAACAAGAAAGACGGTTAATGCTATTCCCCGTCGTTTAGTATGATTATTCATGCCCCTGCACCCACTATATTTTTAATTAACGCTACGGTTTGTAGGGGGAATGTATGATCATTTGATTAAAACGTCACACCTCAAGATGCGACTTTTTGTAAACGTGCTTTACCGCTGACACATTTGTGCGCATTACTGCGGAACAAGGCTTAAAAAGCGTATCCGAACGTATAACCCTCCCAACGCTTCGCTACGGGAAAAATGGGGATGAGTACGGTGCAGGCGTGCGATATCATTGACCAAAGCCAGACCAATGCCCGCCCCGGCCACATTTCCTACGTTATCGAGCCGGTGGAACGGCTGTAGCGCCAGATGGATGTGTTCATCATCAATACCGGGGCCGCTATCTTCGACAACCAGCGTCACGGCATCACTATCCCGTTCAAGCCGCGCGGTGACGATGCCTTGCTCAGGCGTGTATTTCAGCGCATTATCCAGCAAGTTTCCGCACAGCTCGCTAAGCAGTACCTCATCCCCCTCGATCCACATCGCTTCCTGTTCGCCTTCGTAGCCCAGGTCGATATGTTTACTCCGCGCCTGCGCCAGGCGGGTAAAACAGCCGCTCTGTACGATATCGTACAGATTCACCGGGGAAAAACGCCGCTCGCCCTGCTCTTTATGCTTTACCGCAGAAAGTTGCAACAATCTTTCCGTGAGCTGAATGGTGCTATCCAGCGTTACGCTCATCGCCTGCAGACTTTCGTACCAGTGATGAGGGTGCTGGCTGGCTAACGCCACCGCCGCCTGCGTTTTTAACACCGCCAGCGGCGTTTTTAACTGGTGAGAAGCATCGGCGCTAAAGCGTTCCTGCCGGGAGAGGATGCCGCGGAGCCTGTCAATGTAGCGATTAAACGCCACGATTAACAAGCGTGTTTCCGACCACGGCAGCAGTTCCGGCAGCGGCGTTAACAGACCCGGTTCGCGACGTACCATTAATGACGAAAGTTGACGCATAGGGCGCAGGATCCGGCGTAATAACCAGCCAACCAGCACCAGGGTCAGCAACACCAGCAGCCCCTGTGAGATCCAGGAAGAGAACAGCAGTTGGCCCGCCAGATAACGACGGGACTGCAGCGTCTCTGCGACATAAATCTCCGCCATGCCGATAATGCCGCCTTCGTTGACCGGCTGTAGCAAACGCGCCACGCGGATCGCCTCGCCGCGATACTCGGTATGATAGAACCACGCCAGCGCCGGATAAAGCCGGGTACGAGGCGTAGCAGGCGGCATGGCGGGCAGATCGTCATAACCGGAAATGACCTTTCCGGAAGGGTCGACGACTTTGTAATAGAGTCGATCATTCATATTAAGCTCGAAGCTATCCAGCACCACCCAGGGCACGTTAACTTCCAGATGGTTATTGCGCACCACCAGCCGTTCCGATACCGTTCGCGCCGAGGAGAGCAACGTACGATCATAAGCCTGAGTGGCGGCCTGTAGTGCATTGACATAGCTGTTAAACGCCGACAGCCCCCATAGCAGAATCAGCGGCAACCCCAGGAACAGCAAGAGTTGCAGGTACAACGATTGCGGCTTAACCCACTTCATCGCCGCGCTCCAGCACATAACCCAGGCCGCGCAGCGTCGTAATTCGTACATCGCTTCCCTGAAGTTTTTTACGCAGTCGATGAATATAAAGTTCAATGCTTTCAGGGCTTACCTCATCGTTCAGGCTGAACACCTGTTCAAAAAGCTGCTGACGCGAAACCGGCCGCGTTCGTCGGTACATCAATACGGTTAAGAGCGCCTGCTCACGCGGCGTCAGCGCTAACGGCTGTCCCTGTAACAGAAAATACCCTTCATCATGAAAGATCAATTCCCCCAGGTGCTGAACTTCATGAACCTGCCCAGCGCTGCGTCGGAGCAAGGCCCGTAAACGGGCATCCAGCTCTTCCAGTTCAAAGGGTTTCGGCAGATAGTCATCGGCGCCGACGTTGAGACCTTTTACGCGATCCGCCACCGCGCTTCGCGCCGTGAGCAGCAAAACGGGCAAGGTCTGACCGCGTTTACGCAGCCGTTGCACCACCTCCAGTCCATCCATTCCCGGCATATTGATATCCAGCACCGCCAGCGCGTACATTTCACTGTGCAGAAGATGGTCAGCCGCCAGGCCGTCAAATACGCAGTCCACGGCAAAGCCGTTTTGCACCAGCGCTTTCTCCAGCCAGTGAGCCAGCTCACGGTTATCTTCCGCCAATAAGAGACGCATATCACATCCTGTAAAGTTTCTGCCGCATTGAAAGGGAATTGAAAGGTTATTGTTTTAACAATCACGCAACCGAACTGCTACATGTCGGCTCACATAATCACAAAAATCTTCTTCCGAACCTGAAAAATCCGGACGTCCGGCGTGAGGATAAAAAATGAAAAAACAATTACTTCGTACCCTTACTGCAAGCATTTTATTAATGAGTACCTCTGTTCTGGCGCAGGAGGCGCCGTCGCGAACAGAATGTATCGCGCCAGCCAAACCTGGCGGCGGTTTCGACCTTACCTGTAAGCTGATTCAGGTGAGTTTGCTGGAGACTGGCGCAATCGAGAAACCCATGCGGGTAACGTATATGCCCGGCGGCGTCGGCGCTGTGGCCTATAACGCGATAGTCGCCCAACGCCCTGGCGAACCCGGGACTGTGGTCGCCTTTTCCGGCGGTTCGCTGCTCAACCTGTCGCAGGGGAAATTTGGTCGCTACGGCGTGGATGATGTGCGCTGGCTGGCAAGCGTGGGCACTGATTACGGCATGATCGCCGTGCGTGCGGATTCCCCGTGGAAAACGCTGAAAGATCTGATGACGGCGATGGAAAAAGATCCCAACAGCGTGGTCATTGGCGCTGGCGCCTCTATTGGCAGCCAGGACTGGATGAAGTCGGCGTTGCTGGCGCAAAAGGCGAACGTCGACCCGCACAAGATGCGCTACGTTGCCTTTGAGGGCGGCGGCGAGCCGGTGACAGCATTAATGGGCAACCATGTTCAGGTTGTCTCCGGCGATCTCAGTGAAATGGTGCCTTATCTGGGCGGCGACAAAATCCGCGTGCTTGCCGTCTTTTCAGAAAATCGTCTGCCGGGCCAGCTTGCCAATATCCCTACCGCTAAAGAACAGGGCTACGACCTGGTGTGGCCGATTATTCGCGGCTTCTACGTCGGGCCAAAAGTCAGCGATGCCGATTACCAGTGGTGGGTGGATACCTTCAAGAAGCTCCAGCAAACCGACGAGTTTAAAAAGCAGCGCGATCTGCGCGGCCTGTTTGAGTTCGACATGACCGGCCAGCAGCTCGATGACTACGTGAAAAAACAGGTTACTGATTACCGTGAACAGGCGAAAGCCTTCGGACTCGCGAAATAATCGCGGAGGCAATGATGAGCGATCGTATCTTTGCGGGTATCTGGCTGTTGCTCTGTATCGCCGGGCTATTCATCGCCTGGCAGATCCAAAGCGAATACAGCTATGAACCCGTCGGCCCCCGCCCTTTTCCGCTGGGGATTATCGGCCTGATGGCGCTCTGCGCGCTGGCGCTGTTATTGCGCCATCCCGACACGGTGAGCTGGCCGCGCCGCCATGTTCTGCAAAAGCTAATTACCATGATCATCATCCTGTTGATGTATGCCTGGGGATTCGAATGGCTGGGTTTTCCCATCGCCACCGCGCTTCTCACCATGGTTATCGGGATGCTGTTCGGCGCCACGATCCCGGCGGCGGGTATCTCCGGCGCGGTATTGGGCATTCTGCTGTGGTATGCCTTTGACCGGCTGCTTGATGTCACCTTACCTCTCGGCGCCTGGCTGAGTTAACGGAGCAACGATGGATACCTGGATATATCTTTCTCAGGGCTTTGCGGTGGCGATGACGCCGGAAAACCTGGTTATCGCGTTGATTGGCTGCTTCGTGGGCACGATCGTCGGTCTGCTGCCGGGCCTGGGACCGATCAACGGCGTGGCAATCTTACTGCCGCTGGCCTTTGCGTTGCATCTGCCTGCGGAGTCGGCGCTAATTCTGCTGGCGACGGTGTACATTGGCTGTGAGTATGGCGGCAGGATCTCCTCCATATTGCTCAACGTCCCCGGCGATGCGGCGGCGATCATGACGGCGCTGGACGGTTACCCGATGGCGCAGCAAGGGAAAGGCGGCGTAGCGCTGTCGATTTCCGCAGTCAGCTCATTTTTCGGTTCATTAATCGCTATCGGCGGCATCATTCTGTTCGCCCCTTTACTGGCGCAATGGTCGCTGGCCTTTGGTCCGGCGGAATATTTCGCCTTAATGGTTTTTGCCATCGCCTGTCTTGGCAGCATGATGGCGCAAAACCCGCTTAAATCATTTCTGGCAGCGCTGATCGGTCTTGGCCTTGCGACCGTCGGCGTGGACGCCAACACCGGGGTTTATCGCTTTACCTTTGACAGCGTTCATCTTTCCGACGGCGTACAGTTTATCGTCGTGGTGATCGGCCTGTTCTCGGTATCAGAAATACTTTTAATGCTGGAACATACCAGCAGCGGGCAAACAATGGTCCGCAAAACGGGTCGAATGTTGTTCAACCTGAAAGAAGGCGCGCAGTGTATCGGCACCACCCTGCGTTCTTCGGTAATCGGCTTTTTTGTCGGCGTATTGCCCGGCGCCGGGGCGACCATCGCCAGCGCCATTACCTATATGACCGAGAAAAAACTCAGCGGCAACAGCGATAGCTTCGGCAAAGGGGATATTCGCGGCGTCGCGGCGCCGGAGGCGGCAAACAACGCCTCTGCCTGCGGCTCCTTCATCCCGATGCTGACGCTGGGCGTTCCCGGTTCCGGCACTACGGCAGTGATGATGGGGGCGCTGACGCTGTACAACATCACGCCAGGCCCGGCAATGTTCACCGAACAGCCGGATATCGTCTGGGGACTCATCGCTGCGCTGCTGATTGCGAACGTGATGCTGCTGATCATGAATATCCCGTTGATCGGTCTGTTCACCCGTATGCTCACCATTCCGCTGTGGTTCCTGGTACCCGCCATCGCTGCCGTATCGGCGGTAGGGGTGTATGCGGTACACAGCACCACCTTCGATCTGGTGCTGATGGTCGCGCTCGGCGTGTTAGGGTACATTTTACGTAAAATGCACTTCCCCATGTCGCCGCTGATCCTGGGATTCGTACTGGGGGAAATGCTGGAGCAGAACCTGCGCCGCGCACTCTCTATCAGTAACGGCAATATGGCGATTTTGTGGCAAAGCGGCGTTGCCAAAGCCCTGCTGATCATGGCGATCATGGTCATTGTCGTACCGCCAGTGTTACGTCTGATCCGTAAACACAGCCGTAAACCGCAGGTTGACGCCGGTTAATTGACTGCTGAAATACGTTGTACTTGTCCGGCCTACGCGCTCATGTGCCAGGCCGGGCAACCCCGCCAGCATCCCTCTCCCATAACTCGCTCATTTTACCCCCCTTCTTGCCGTTGTCAGGCTCGTGGCGCCGTTAACCTCACCTTTCGCATTGTTAAATATTTGTTGTTTTTGATCACAATAATTAAACAAAAGCGGTTATTTCATACGCGTTCCTGAAAAATGTCGATATTTTTAATTTATGGCTACGAAATGAGCATCGCCATGTCTCCCTGACCATCTACCGAGAGGAATGATTCTGATGAATGCACTGACTGCCGTAAAAGCGAACACAGATGATTTAGCCCAACGCCATACTGGTTTCACCCTTGCCCCTTCGGTGCAGTCGCCGCGCCTGCTGGCGTTAACGTTTACGGCGGATACCACAAGACAATTTCTCCATCAGGTTGCGCAGTGGCCGGTGCAGGCGCTGGAATACAAATCTTTCTTACGTTTCAAAATCGGCAAGATCCTCGACGATCTGTGCGGCAATCAGCTACAACCGCTGTTGATCAAAACGCTCCTCAACCGTGCACAAGGCGCGCTGTTGATCAGCGCCGAAGGGATCGATGATGTCGCACAGGCAGAAGAGATGGTCAAACTGGCGACGGCGGTGGCGCATCTTATTGGTCGCTCCAACTACGATGCGATGAGCGGCCAGTATTACGCGCGTTTCGTGGTCAAAAACGTCGACAACTCCGACAGTTATCTGCGCCAGCCCCACCGCGTAATGGAACTGCACAATGACGGCACCTATGTTGAGGAGGTGACCGACTACGTGCTGATGATGAAAATCGACGAACAAAATATGGAAGGCGGTAATTCGCTGCTGCTGCACCTTGATGACTGGGAACATCTGGAGTCGTTTTTTACCCATCCGCTGGCGCGTCGCGTCATGCGCTGGGCGGCGCCGCCAAGCAAGAATGTTAGCCATGACGTCTGGCACCCGGTGTTTGATGTCGACCAACAAGGCCGCCCGGTCATGCGTTATATCGACCAGTTCGTCCAGCCAAAAGACTTTGAAGAAGGCGTCTGGCTCAGCGAGCTTTCAGACGCGCTGGAAACCAGTCAAAACATCCTCTCCGTACCGGTACCGGTCGGCAAATTCCTGCTGATTAACAATCTGTTCTGGCTACATGGACGCGATCGTTTTACGCCGCATCCTGACTTGCGTCGCGAACTGATGCGCCAGCGCGGTTACTTCGCCTACGCCGCCAGCCATTATCAAACTCACCAATAAGCGCCACGGCGAAGGAATTACGCGGATGTATGATTTTGTGATTATCGGCGGCGGCATTATCGGCATGTCGACCGCCATGCAACTTATTGATGTCTACCCGGATGCGCGCATCGCGTTGCTGGAAAAAGAGTCCGCGCCAGCCTGCCACCAGACCGGGCATAACAGCGGCGTGATCCATGCCGGGGTGTACTACACGCCCGGCAGCCTCAAAGCGCGGTTTTGTCTGGCGGGCAATCAGGCGACCAAAACCTTTTGCGATCAAAACAACATCCGCTACGACACCTGCGGCAAAATGTTGGTCGCCACCTCGGAGCTGGAAATGGCGCGGATGCGCGCGCTATGGGAGCGGACGGCGGCCAACGGCTTAGAGCGCGAGTGGTTAAGCGCCGCGGAGCTGCGTGAACGCGAACCCAATATCATTGGCCTGGGCGGGATTTTTGTCCCTTCCAGCGGAATTGTCAGCTATCGCGATGTCGCGACGGCCATGGCGAACCGCTTTCAGGCCAAAGGCGGCGAGATCATCTACCATGCCGAGGTCAGCGCGCTAACAGAACATGCCGCTGGCGTTGTTATTCGCACCTCGCAAGGTCGAGAAATCGAAACCGCTACGCTTATCGGCTGTGCAGGGCTGATGGCGGATCGGCTGGTCAAAATGCTGGGCGTGGAGCCCGGTTTTATTATCTGCCCTTTCCGCGGCGAGTACTTTCGTCTGGCCCCGCGACACAACCGGATCGTTAACCATTTGATCTACCCGATCCCCGATCCGGCAATGCCGTTTCTCGGCGTCCATCTTACCCGCATGATCGACGGCAGCGTCACGGTCGGGCCGAATGCGGTGCTGGCGCTTAAACGCGAAGGCTACCGTAAGCGCGACGTTTCCTTCACCGACACTCTGGAGATTTTTCGCTCCGCCGGCATCCGTCGCGTACTGCAAAACCATCTGCTTTCCGGACTGGGCGAGATGAAAAACTCGCTGTGCAAAAGTGGCTATTTGCGGCGAGTACAAAAGTATTGCCCCAGCCTGACCGTCAACGATCTCCAGCCCTGGCCGGCAGGCGTGCGGGCGCAGGCGGTTTCGCCGGACGGCAAACTGATTGATGATTTTCTGTTTGTCACGACGCCGCGTTCCATTCACACCTGTAACGCCCCCTCCCCGGCGGCGACATCAGCGATACCTATCGGCGCGCATATCGTCAGCAAAGTTCAGGCGCTACGCGAAAGCCAAAGCAACCCCGGACGTACGCTGCGTGCGGCACGCAGCGTGGACGCACTACACGCCGCATTTACCCGTTAACCCTTCAGACAGGAAGCAATTATGCAACTTAACGACTCTACCCTGTTCCGCCAGCAGGCCTTTATCGATGGCGACTGGCGCGACGCGCGCGGCGGCGATGTCATCCCCGTGAGCAACCCCGCCAACGGGAAACCGCTCGGCAATGTGCCCAAAATGGGGGCGGAAGAGACGCGCGACGCCATCAACGCCGCCAATCGCGCCCTGCCCGCCTGGCGCGCGCTCACCGCCAAAGAGCGAGCCAATATCCTGCGTCGCTGGTTCAATCTGATGATGGAACATCAGGACGATTTGGCGCGTCTGATGACGCTGGAACAGGGCAAACCGCTGGCGGAAGCGAAAGGCGAAATTAGCTACGCCGCCTCGTTTATTGAATGGTTCGCCGAAGAGGGGAAACGTATCTATGGCGACACGATTCCAGGTCATCAGGCCGATAAACGGCTGCTGGTGATTAAGCAGCCCATCGGCGTCACCGCCGCGATTACCCCGTGGAACTTTCCCTCGGCTATGATCACCCGTAAAGCCGGCCCCGCGCTGGCCGCAGGCTGCACAATGGTACTCAAACCCGCCAGCCAGACGCCGTTTTCCGCGCTGGCGCTGGCGGAACTGGCCCGGCGCGCCGGAATTCCCGCAGGCGTATTTAACGTCGTTACCGGTTCGGCAGGCGATATCGGCGGCGAGCTGACCAGCAACCCGCTGGTACGCAAACTGTCGTTTACCGGCTCGACGGAGATTGGCCGCCAGCTAATGGAACAATGCGCCAAAGACATTAAAAAAGTGTCGCTGGAGTTGGGCGGCAATGCGCCGTTTATCGTCTTTGACGATGCCGATCTGGATAAAGCCGTCGAAGGCGCGCTGGCTTCGAAGTTTCGCAACGCCGGGCAGACCTGTGTCTGCGCCAATAGATTGTATGTTCAGGACGGCGTTTACGATCGTTTTGCGGAAAAACTCAACCAGGCGGTAAATAAGCTCGCGGTCGGCGACGGCCTGCAAGCCGACGTTGCTATCGGGCCGCTGATTGATGAAAAAGCCGTGGCGAAAGTCCAGGAGCATATCGCCGATGCGCTGGAAAAAGGCGCCCGCGTCATTACGGGCGGTGAAGCGCACAAATTGGGCGGCAACTTCTTTCAACCGACCATTCTGGCGGATGTTCCTGATAACGCGAAAGTCGCCAAAGAAGAGACATTCGGGCCGCTCGCGCCTCTGTTCCGCTTCAGCGACGAGGCGGATGTCATCAGGCAGGCTAACGATACCGAGTTCGGCCTGGCAGCCTATTTTTATGCACGCGATTTAAGCCGCGTTTTCCGCGTCGGCGAAGCGCTGGAATACGGCATCGTCGGTATTAATACCGGCATTATCTCCAACGAAGTCGCGCCTTTCGGCGGTATTAAGGCCTCCGGATTAGGCCGTGAAGGTTCCAAATACGGCATCGAAGATTATTTAGAAATCAAATATATGTGCATCGGCCTTTAACAGGAGAGTCGCTAATGAATACCAATCACGCTTTAATGCAGCGCCGTCATAACGCCGTTCCTCGCGGCGTGGGGCAGATTCACCCGATTTTCGCCGAGCGGGCGGAAAATTGTCGGGTCTGGGATGTCGAAGGCCGTGAGTATCTCGATTTCGCGGGCGGCATTGCCGTCCTGAACACTGGTCATTTACATCCGGGCATTGTTTCAGCGGTCGAAGCGCAGTTGAAGAAATTGTCGCATACCTGTTTTCAGGTACTGGCCTATGAACCGTACCTGGCGTTGTGCGAACGCATGAACCAGAAGGTACCAGGCGATTTCGCCAAAAAAACGTTGCTGGTCACGACCGGTTCAGAAGCGGTTGAAAACGCCGTGAAAATCGCCCGCGCGGCGACAAAACGCAGCGGCGCTATCGCGTTTAGCGGCGCTTACCACGGTCGTACCCACTACACGCTCTCTCTGACCGGGAAAGTACACCCGTACTCTGCTGGTATGGGATTGATGCCAGGCCATGTCTACCGCGCGCTTTATCCTTGCCCGCTACACAACATCAGCGACGACGATGCGATCGCCAGCATTGAGCGCATCTTTAAAAATGATGCCGCGCCGGAAGATATCGCCGCCATTATTATTGAGCCGGTACAGGGCGAAGGCGGATTTTACGCCGCCTCTCCCGCGTTTATGCAGCGACTGCGCGCGCTATGCGACCAACACAGCATTATGTTGATTGCCGACGAAGTGCAAAGCGGCGCGGGCCGGACCGGTACGCTGTTCGCCATGGAACAGATGGGCGTTGCGGCAGATATTACCACGTTTGCGAAATCGATCGCCGGCGGCTTTCCGCTGGCAGGCGTTACCGGCCGGGCAGACGTGATGGACGCTATCGCGCCGGGCGGTCTGGGCGGCACCTATGCCGGAAACCCGATTGCCTGCGCCGCCGCGCTGGCGGTACTGGACATTTTCGAGCAGGAAAATCTACTGCAAAAGGCAAATACGCTTGGCAAAACGCTGCGCGATGGCCTGATGGAGATAGCGGAAACGCACCGTGAGATTGGCGACGTGCGCGGACTGGGCGCCATGATCGCCATTGAGTTGTTCGAAAATGGCGACCCCGGCAAACCGAACGCGACTCTGACCGCCGACATTGTGGCCCGCGCCCGCGAGAAAGGGTTAATTCTGCTCTCCTGCGGTCCTTACTACAACATCTTGCGCATCCTCGTTCCACTCACTATTGAGGCCTCGCAGATTCGGCAAGGCCTGGAGATTATCGCCCAGTGCTTTGATGAGGCGAAACAAGCGTAATGTCCAATAAGCAGCGTCGGATGGCGACGTAACTGTCTTATCCGGCCTACAAAAACCGTTTCGATTGTAGGCCGAATAATTAAGCCAGGCGCCATCCGGTAAACGAGCGCAATAACAATAAAGAGGTTTTAGGATGGGGCAATTGTCAGAATCACATGCATTAGGGGGCGGGCTGAAATCACGCCACGTCACCATGTTATCGATCGCCGGCGTCATCGGTGCCAGCCTGTTTGTCGGCTCCAGCGTGGCGATTGCGGAGGCCGGCCCTGCGGTACTGCTGGCCTATCTGTTCGCAGGACTTTTAGTCGTCATGATTATGCGAATGCTGGCTGAAATGGCCGTCGCCACGCCGGATACCGGTTCTTTTTCCACCTATGCGGATAAAGCGATCGGCCCCTGGGCCGGGTATACCATCGGCTGGTTATACTGGTGGTTTTGGGTGCTGGTTATTCCGCTGGAGGCCAATATTGCCGCCATTATTCTGAATTCATGGATACCGGGTATTCCGGTGTGGCTATTTTCATTAGTGATTACGCTTGCCTTAACTGGAAGCAATTTATTGAGCGTCAAAAATTACGGCGAATTCGAATTCTGGCTGGCGCTATGTAAAGTGATTGCTATCCTGGCGTTTATCGCGCTGGGCGCGACGGCGATTAGCGGTTTTTATCCATATGCCGAGGTAAGCGGTATCTCCCGGCTATGGGATCACGGCGGTTTTATGCCTAACGGCTTCGGCGCGGTGTTAAGCGCCATGTTGATCACCATGTTCTCTTTTATGGGCGCGGAAATCGTCACTATTGCTGCCGCGGAATCCGATACGCCGGATAAACATATCGTACGCGCCACCAATTCTGTTATCTGGCGAATTTCCATCTTTTACCTGTGTTCCATTTTTGTGGTGGTGGCGCTGATCCCGTGGAATATGCCGGGTCTGAAAAGCGTAGGTTCGTACCGTTCGGTACTGGAGCTGCTTCATATTCCGCACGCAAAATTCATTATGGACTGCGTGATTTTGTTGTCGGTGACCAGTTGTCTGAACTCCGCATTATATACCGCCTCCCGGATGCTCTATTCCCTTAGCCGCCGCGGCGATGCGCCTGCGATAATGGGAAAAACTAACCGTAGCAAAACGCCCTGGGTGGCGGTTCTCCTCTCTACCGGCGCGGCGTTTTTAACCGTTGTCGTCAATTATTACGCCCCGGCAAAAGTGTTTAAATTTCTTATCGACAGTTCCGGCGCCATCGCGCTGTTGGTCTATCTGGTGATTGCGATTTCGCAATTGCGGATGCGTAAAATTCTGCTGGCGCAGGGCGGAGAAATTAAGTTGAAAATGTGGCTTTATCCGTGGCTCACCTGGCTGGTTATCGGCTTTATCTGCTTTGTCCTGGTGGTGATGCTGTTTCGACCGGCACAACAACTAGAAGTCATTTCGACGGGGCTGTTAGGGCTGGGCATAATAGGTACTGTACCCATTATGTCTCGCTGGAAAAAACTGATAAGGTGGCAAAAAGCCCCCCTGCAAAACCTACGTTAGTTATTCCCGGCGTCAGCCGGGAAGCTTCTCAGGAGTAAAAGATGACCGCCCTTTCCCAACCGACGGCCATAGATGGCTATCGCTGGCTTAAAAATGACATTATTCGCGGCACTTATCAGCCGGATGAGAAACTGCGGATGAGTTTATTAACCGCCCGCTATGCGCTCGGCGTAGGGCCGCTGCGCGAGGCGCTGTCGCAACTGGTGGCGGAACGGCTGGTCACCGTGGTGAATCAAAAAGGCTATCGCGTGGCATCCATGTCAGAGGCGGAACTCCTCGATATTTTTGACGCGCGCGCCAATATGGAAGCGATGCTGGTACGCCTGGCGATTGAACGCGGCGATGATGCGTGGGAGGCGGAGATCCTGGCGCGAGCGCATATGCTCAGTAAACTGGAAGCCAGCGATGCCAGTGAACATATGCTCGATGAATGGGACCAGCGCCACCAGGCGTTCCATTCCGCCATTGTCGCCGGGTGCGGCTCCCACTATCTGCTACAGATGCGTGAACGCTTATTTGACCTGGCGGCCCGCTACCGCTTTATTTGGTTACGTGAAACCGTTCTGTCCGTCGAGATGCTGGAAGATAAACATATTCAGCATCACACGCTAACCGAAGCGATACTGGCGCGCGAGGCGGCACGCGCCAGCGAATTAATGCGTCAGCATTTGCTGACGCCGATTCCCATTATTCGCCAGGCGATGGCAGGAAAAATGTAGCCTGGCGCGGCCTGATAGCCATTATTCTTCAGGAATACGCAACACTTGTCCCGGATATATTTTTTCCGGGCTTTTCAGCATCGGTTTATTTGCCTCGAAGATTTTATTATACAGATTGGCGTTACCATACACTTGCTTTGAAATAGCGCTCAGGGTGTCGCCTGATTTTACGGTATAAAACTGACTTTCAGCCGCTGGCGTCGTGGTTTTAACCTGATCGTCAACGCTGCTAATCCCGGCGATATTCCCCACGGCAACCAGAATTTTTTCTTTTGCCTCCTGACTCAGCCCATCACCCGTCACTGTCGCTTTTCCATCCGCAATTTGCACATTCACTTTGTCAGCGTCGGGTATTCCCGTTTTATTTAAATGTTCCTGGACTTTTTTCGCCTGATCGTCCTTATCATGATTAGCGGTTACCGCGTCCCAGAGTTTTTCACCTGCATCTTTTACAAAATTGAAAAGTCCCATATTCACCTCGCTTGTCAAAAATACACACAAAGAAAAGTGTAGCAGAGGGAATGAGGTTATCCTGATAAGCGGCGCTTATGCGCCGCCGGTGGCCGGTAATTAATGACGCATCTGAACCCAAAATGCGTGGATAAGCCCCGGAATATATCCGAGTAATGTCAGCAGGATATTAAGGATAAATGCCCAACCGAACCCTTTTCCTAAAAGTACGCCGAGCGGAGGCAAAATAATCGTAAATACAATTCTCCAGAAACCCATATACACTCCATACAAGCAAAATTAGTCATTGTTTAAAAAGAGATTTTATCTCTAAGCATAGTCAGTTTACCTGAGCCTGCCAGTCGCGCGCCGCGCTTTTACCCTCCTTTACGCTTTTTACGCTGGCATCAGGTTGACGTTTATTTTAGAATTAACTAAATTTAGAAAATGCTTAAATAACTATGACAGAGCTTGAACAACTTCAGGCCAGCGCAGAACAGGCGGCGGCCCTGCTCAAAGCGATGAGCCACCCAAAAAGATTACTGATTTTATGTATGCTTTGCGGTTCGCCAAAAACCAGCGCAGGCGAACTGGCGCGCATTACCGGGCTAAGCCCCTCCGCGACATCGCAACATCTGGCGCGGATGCGGGAAGAAGGGCTGATTGATAGTCAACGCGATGCCCAGCGCATTCACTATTTCATTAAAAATAAGGCGGTTAATACGATTATCGCCACGTTAAAGAATCTCTATTGTCCATAAGGAGGCACGATGTCCATTGGGATAGTTTCCCCCCGTGAGGCGCAAGCGCTGATAGCGCAAGGCGCGAAACTGATTGATGTGCGCGACGCCGATGAATATCTGCGCGAGCATATTCCACATGCGCAACTGGCGCCGCTCTCCCGGCTTGAACAGGGCGATTTGCCCGCCAACCTGCGAGCGGAACAGATTATTTTTCACTGTCAGTCAGGTAAACGAACCAGCAGCAATGCAGCAAAACTACAGGCCATTGCCGCCCCTGCTCAGGTCAGTCTACTGGAAGGCGGTATCGACGGATGGAAAGCGGCAGGATTGCCCGTCACAGAAGACAAATCGCAACCGTTGCCGCTGATGCGTCAGGTGCAAATCGCCGCCGGCGGGTTGACGTTGCTTGGGGTGATTCTGGGCTATACGGTCCACGGCGGCTTTTTCCTCATTAGCGGTTTTGTCGGGGCCGGGTTAATGCTGGCAGGCATGACCGGCTTCTGCGGAATGGCGCGACTACTGGAAAAAATGCCCTGGAATACCCGTACTCATTAAGCGGTACCTTCACCACGCGTCGGTAAGTGTGTAGTAGACTGAAGGCGGGTTTATAGCATTGTTCAACAGGAGGGCGTGATGTTCACACCAGGCGATTTTGTACAGCCCCGAATGGGGGGGCCGAAACTGAAAGTGATTGAAGTCAACGAGGATCATATTGTCGCGGTACAGGCCAGCAATGAGCAGGGCGAAAAATTGATCCTCAAAGCGGAAGATGTCACCCCCTATTGCGAAGAGGGCGATTTTGGCGTGTGCTGATTTATCAGAATGAGCATGGCGCAACGTTCCCTGAGTCCCGGTTAATAGAGACAGGAAACGAAGCGCCATCCGTTAAAGGTTATCCGTGATTAGATTAAGAAATCATCCAGAGATTTCCCCGCCGCCAGCGCCTGGGCAATCGGTTTAGGCGTACGACCTTGTCCGGTCCAGGTTTTTTCTTCGCCATTGAAATCAGTAAAACGATATTTTGCCGGACGCGGCTGGCGCTTTTTAGCAGAACGCGGCATTGCTGAATCCATGGCAAATAACTCTTCCGGGTTAATACCGTCTGCTTTCATCAGCTCCAGAAAGGCATTAATTTTCTCCTGCTTCTCGGCAAGCTGGCGTTGCTGCAATTCTTCTTCTTCGCGTCTTTCTTTAGTGACAACCCTGAATTTTTCGAGCATTTCTTCAAGAACGTCAATGGAGAATTCGCGAGCCATAGCACGCAGCGTGCGGATATTATTTAAGTTCTGTAACATCAAATTCATATCAATAAAAACCTTTTAACGCAGAAAACAAAAAACTATTACAGGCGGTATTGTATGCGATTATTGATTATATTTCCAGATCCTAAAGTTCATACAGATATACTCAGTATAACTCGATTAATTATATTAATCTGTTAACCAGAAGGTTATATTCATTACCCCCTGTGTGTTTCAGGTTATTCTGCCTACGGTATATCTGTAGGTTTCCCGTTCAGCTGTTTATACCCTTCATACTTCAAGTTGCTTATGTGTTGGCTACGGATTACCCGGCCCATCCATGGGCCTCGCCCTGACGGGCCGTCGCACGCGACGTTCAAATCTGCTCCCGGCAGATTTGCCGCTCCCCACAGTCACATCGTTATCTATGCTCCTGGTGACTCACTCTCTTGCCGCCTTTAAGCAATTCGAAATCCATAGAATATATAGCGTATTGCGTATCTCAGTAGCCACGGTGACCCTCACGGTGGCTGACCTTATACAGAAGTGAATATTTCATCATAATAAGAGATTAACCATTCAAAAATTATCATCAGAGCTTTATGCTAAAAATCACCCTGCAATAGCTATAATTATGCTGAGAAAAGTAGAGCGCGTGCCGTTAGCCGAGAATAGATCGCATCTGACAACATTTGGAATGTGGCTGAAAATCGCCAGAAAAACAATGCATTATAATACATTGATTTAAAAGTAATTAATGACTAACAACAACGAAAATCTCGCCGCGAGCAAAAAACACACAATCGTAGAGTATTTTATCGACAAAAAGCCTATAAATAAAAATATTACACTAGTTGATAGTTATTATATAGGGATATACTCTATGCAAAGACAAAAGTGCTTTATGATTTCACTACCAACCATCACCTCATTCTGATCGATACGCTACAAGGAGCATTAACATGTTCTCTCCACAGTCACGCTTGCGTCATGCCGTAGCAGACACGTTTGCGATGGTTGTTTACTGTTCTGTTGTGAACATGTTGATCGAGATATTCCTCTCCGGAATGAGCTTTGAGCAGTCGCTTTCTTCCAGGCTGGTGGCGATACCTGTCAACATTTTGATTGCATGGCCATACGGCGTTTACCGCGATCTGATTATGCGCGTCGCGCGTAAGGCAAGCCCGGCGGGATGGGCCAAAAACCTGGCGGATGTATTGGCTTATGTCACCTTTCAGTCACCCGTTTATATTATCATCTTGCTGACCGTCGGCGCCGGCTGGCATCAGATAGTGGCCGCCGTGAGTTCAAACATTGTTGTTTCAATGTTAATGGGCGCGGTTTATGGCTACTTCCTGGATTATTGTCGTCGCCTGTTTAAAGTGAGCAGCTATCATCAGGCTAAGGCATAAGTTAACGTCGCGACTGGCATTGCCAGTCGCGCTTTTAGTCGCTTTTTTCGTCGCCAAAAAGCCCGTTCAGATAACGTTCTAACGCTATTCGGGAGCTAAAGCCGTGGGGAATACCGTAATGTTCGTGGGTCTCGCCGCCTAAATAGAGCGGAAAATTTTGGTAGTGATCGCAGGTTTTAATATCCGAAGCCGGGTCAGCCAGTGATGAGCTACGGTCTTTTAATCTGGGGTGAATGATCAGCGCGGTACGCCCCATACGCGCCTCGCGGTTAACATAAACATAATTCTCGCCGCGTCGATAACCATACGTCTTATTCGTCACCACATCGACGGTAAACCCTGCCTTTTCCAGTACCCGCGCCACCTCGTCAGGTCGTAAATACATATTTTATCCTCATTCTCTTTTACTGCGGGCTTACCTTACCCGATAGCGCGTTATCAACGCTTTCAGAAAAGTCCAGAAACGCATGATATCGCCGTAACAAGCCTCAGCAGGTAAAAATATGAACTACACTGAAAGCTACATCGAAATCAATGGAGGATCATATGCTTAACAAACCGAACCGAAACGACGTCGATGATGGTGTTCAGGATATTCAGAATGATGTCAATCGATTAGCCGACAGTCTGGAAGATGTCCTTAAATCCTGGGGAAGCGATGCGAAAGACGAAGCCGAGGCTGCGCGACGTAAAGCACAGGCGTTGTTGAAAGAGACCCGGGCGCGGATGCAGGGTCGTACTCGCGTAAAACAAGCCGCCTGTGATGCGATGGGGTGCGCGGATACGTTTGTGCATGAAAAACCCTGGTGTAGCGTAGGAACCGCCGCAGCGGTAGGGATTTTTATCGGGGCGCTGCTTAGCCTGCGTCGCTAACGACGTGCGCTGCCGGATGGCGACATACTTTATTGGGCCTGCATCATTGCCGCAGGCCCAGGTCGCGCCATTCGGCGAAACGGTTACTGTATCGCCTGTCGCAGCTGCCATGCGACCTGTTTCGCCATGCCAGCGGAAGTAATATTGGTAAACGACAGTAAAATGCCCCCCTTTCCTGACGAAACCACTCGCCAACGGCTTAGCGCCTGTACCGCCAGTCCGGCCTGATTCGCTTTCGCTACCTGCGCTTTATCATCGCCTTCAACCTCAATAACCAATTGAATACCGCCTTTCTGTAATGTCACGACAAATCCCTGTTCTGCCAGCGCCTCTTCAATCCATAACCGTCGCTGAGCATAATGTTGGCGCATCTTTTTCAGATGCCGCCAGAAATGACCATCACGGATAAAATCAGCCAACGTGTGCTGCCATAACAACGGTACGCTACAGGGCATCAGCGACGCCTGCTGGCGGAAATGCTCAATCTGCTTTATCGGCACCACCAGCCAGGCGGTACGTAATGCCGGAAAGAGCGACTTACTGAACGTTCCGGCGTAAATCACTCGCTGCGGGGCATCCAGACTCTTGAGCGGCGGAAGCGGTTTACCGTGATAACGAAATTCGCTGTCGTAGTCATCTTCAATAATCCAGGCCTGCACATTCGCCGCCCATGCCAGAAGTTGCCGTCGGCGAGTTAACGACAGCGCTACCCCCAACGGACTTTGGTGGGCGGGCGTCACCAATGCAAAGCGCCCCTGCGGGCAATCCCGCATCCCCGCCGCGACATTCAGCCCATCGGCATCGACCGGAATCGGCGCCAGCGTAATCCCCTCCTGCGTTATCACCGGGCGAATTAACGGAAAGCCGGGATCTTCCACCCACATGCTGTCTCCCGGCACAGACAATGTACGCAGGATCAGCCGCATAGAATCCGCATATCCGGAGGTAATAAATACCTGTTCCGGCAGACATTCAATGCTACGCGAAACCCGCAGGTAATCGACTATCGCCTGGCGCAAAATCGCCTCGCCGCAGACGTCGCCTAATGCCAGATCGAAGCGCGTCTGCGTGCGCAACCGACGCCCCATCACTCGCGCCCACTTCTCGCGCGGAAAGAGATCCAGCGCCGGTAACCCCATCTGAAAGGGTTTCGGTTCCGGACTTTCTCCGGCAAAAACAGCGGGTATCGGCGGCGCCGTCTCAAACCGTAGAGCGTTGCTCACAAACGTGCCTGCCTGGCCACGTCGCTCCAGCCAGCCCTGCGCCACCAGCTCGCCATAGGCATTTTCCACCGTGGCGCGAGAAACGCCCAGTTCCTGCGCCCACGTCCGGCTGGAAGGCAAACGCGTTCCGGGCGCGAGTTCTCCTTGCTCAATGGCCGTTTTTAACTGACGAGCGATGTGCTGATAGCGCGGCATATGGTCTGCTTTTTCTGTAAAAATATGGCTCTCTTTTACAGACCATTATAGTGCTACAGTGCTCGTCATCAACACGAGGAGACACATGATGACGACGTTACGCCAACCCTATTATGAACTGAGCCCGGAGGTTTACAGCGCTCTGGTGCAGGCGAAAAACGCGCTGGAAAAGAGCACGCTTGACCCCACGCTGATGGAGCTGATTTACCTGCGTGTTTCGCAAATAAATGGTTGTGCATTTTGCCTGGAGATGCACAGTAAAGCGTTGCGTAAGGCTGGCGTAAATCAAGCTAAATTAGATGCGCTGGCAGGATGGCGGGTAAGCCACCATTTCAGCGAGCAAGAGTGCGCGGCGTTAGCCTGGGCGGAATCGGTGACGCATATTGCTGAAACCCACGCCGAAGATAATGTTTACCTGCCGCTGCTCGATCATTTCAGCGCGCGTCAAATCAGTGATCTGACCTTCGCTATTGGTTTAATGAACTGCTTTAACCGTCTGGCGATCGGTATGCGAATGTGACGCATTGTTGCCGGATGGCGCTGATGTCAGCCAACTCTGTTATGCGTGAACCTGCAGGCCGGATCGGGCGTTCACGCCGCCATCCGGCAAAAATTAGCCATGCCGCCCCTACCCCGCTGCGTTCATCAGCGACGTTAAAATCAATCGAAAATTCCCATATCTTGTATGGTTGAATATTAATTCAACTACATCTAGTATTTCCTGTATCAACACACGACAATCCGACGCGTTTCATCGCGCCGTTTTCTCATTTTAAATGGAAATACGAATCATGAGCATTACTATTTACACTCGCAATAACTGTGTTCAGTGCCACGCCACAAAGCGGGCGATGGAAAGCCGTGGATTTGAATTTAAGATGGTGAACGTCGATCTGGTGCCGGATGCAGCGGATACGCTCCGGGCGCAAGGATTTCGTCAATTACCGGTGGTGATGGCGGGCGATTTGAGCTGGTCTGGCTTCCGCCCGGACATGATTAACCGTCTGCACCCGACACCCCACGCGGCAAACGCATGAGCGCGCTCGTCTACTTCTCCAGCAGCTCTGAAAATACGCACCGTTTTATGCAGCGTCTGGGGCTGCCTGCCACGCGTATTCCGCTCAATGAACGGGAGCGAATTCAGGTAGACGAACCGTACATTCTGGTTGTGCCGTCATACGGCGGCGGCGGGATGGCCGGTGCGGTGCCGCGACAGGTGATCCGCTTTTTAAATGATGAACACAACCGGGCGCGCATTCGCGGCGTTATCGCCTCCGGTAATCGCAATTTCGGCGATGCCTGGGGATGCGCTGGCGATGTGATAGCACAAAAATGCGGCGTTCCCTGGCTGTACCGCTTTGAGCTCATGGGCACACAACGCGACATCGATAACGTCCGAAAAGGAGTAAATGAATTTTGGCAACAACTATCCCGGAGCGCGTAATGCAGGAAACCATGGATTACCACGCCCTGAACGCGATGCTGAATCTTTATGATAAAGCAGGCCATATTCAGTTCGACAAGGACCAGCAGGCGATCGACGCCTTCTTTGCCGCCCACGTCCGCCCGCATTCCGTGACGTTTGCCAGCCAGCATGAACGTCTGGAGACGCTGGTTCGGGAAGGGTATTACGATGACGCTGTCCTCGCGCGTTACGACCGCGCCTTCGTCCTCCGCCTGTTCGAGCACGCCCATGCCAGCGGCTTTCGCTTCCAGACGTTTCTTGGCGCCTGGAAGTTCTATACCAGTTACACGCTGAAAACCTTCGACGGCAAACGTTATCTGGAACACTTTGAAGATCGGGTGACTATGGTGGCGTTGACGCTGGCGCAGGGTGACGAAACGCTGGCCACCCAACTGACCGATGAAATGCTTTCTGGTCGCTTTCAGCCCGCTACCCCGACTTTTTTAAATTGCGGTAAACAGCAGCGTGGGGAACTGGTCTCCTGCTTCCTGCTCCGTATCGAAGACAATATGGAGTCGATCGGGCGAGCGGTGAATTCGGCGCTGCAACTCTCCAAACGCGGCGGCGGCGTCGCGTTTTTACTCTCCAATCTGCGCGAGGCGGGCGCGCCGATCAAACGCATTGAGAATCAGTCTTCCGGCGTGATCCCGGTGATGAAAATGCTGGAAGACGCATTTTCGTATGCCAACCAGCTTGGCGCGCGCCAGGGGGCCGGCGCGGTTTATCTCCATGCGCACCACCCGGATATTCTGCGTTTTCTGGATACCAAACGGGAAAATGCTGACGAAAAAATCCGGATCAAAACGCTCTCTCTCGGCGTGGTGATCCCGGATATCACCTTCCGGCTGGCGAAAGAAAACGCGCAAATGGCGCTCTTTTCGCCCTATGACGTACAACGACGCTACGGCAAACCGTTTGGCGATATCGCCATTAGCGAACGGTACGATGAATTAATTGCCGATCCACACGTGCGTAAAACCTATATTAACGCCCGTGACTTTTTTCAAACACTGGCGGAGATTCAGTTCGAATCCGGGTATCCCTACATCATGTTTGAAGATACGGTAAACCGCGCGAATCCCATTGCTGGTCGCATTAATATGAGCAATCTGTGCTCGGAAATTTTACAGGTCAATAGCGCCTCCCGTTACGACGATAACCTTGACTATACCCACATCGGGCATGACATCTCCTGCAATCTCGGCTCGCTGAATATCGCTCACGTCATGGATTCACCGGACATTGGTCGTACCGTAGAAACCGCTATTCGCGGCCTGACGGCGGTGTCGGACATGAGCCATATACGCAGCGTGCCCTCAATAGCCGCCGGTAATGCCGCCTCTCATGCCATCGGTCTGGGCCAGATGAATCTGCATGGCTATCTGGCGAGAGAAGGCATTGCCTACGGTTCGCCGGAGGCGTTGGATTTCACCAATTTCTATTTTTACACCATTACCTGGCATGCCGTGCATACTTCAATGCGGCTGGCCCGCGAACGCGGCAAAACCTTCGCCGGATTTGCGCAGTCGCGCTATGCCAGCGGCGACTATTTTACGCAGTATTTACAGGACGACTGGCAACCGAAAACGGCGAAAGTCAGGGCGCTATTTGCCCGCAGCGGCATTACGCTGCCCACACGAGAAATGTGGCTAAAGCTGCGCGACGATGTGATGCGCTATGGCATCTATAACCAAAATTTGCAGGCGGTGCCGCCGACCGGTTCGATTTCTTACATTAATCATGCGACTTCCAGCATTCATCCGATTGTGGCCAAAATTGAGATTCGCAAAGAGGGCAAAACCGGGCGTGTGTATTACCCCGCGCCGTTTATGACCAATGAAAATCTGGACATGTATCAGGATGCCTACGATATCGGTCCGGAAAAAATTATTGATACCTATGCCGAGGCCACGCGCCACGTCGATCAAGGACTGTCGCTCACCCTGTTTTTCCCCGATACCGCCACGACCCGCGATATCAACAAAGCGCAGATCTATGCCTGGCGAAAAGGTATTAAGTCACTGTATTACATCCGGCTTCGCCAGTTGGCGCTGGAAGGTACTGAAATTGAAGGCTGCGTATCCTGCGCGCTATAAGGAAAGCCATATGAAATTATCTCGTATTAGCGCCATCAACTGGAACAAGATCCAGGACGACAAAGATCTGGAGGTGTGGAACCGGCTGACCAGTAACTTCTGGCTGCCGGAAAAAGTGCCGTTATCGAATGATATTCCGGCCTGGCAGACGCTGAGCGCCGCCGAACAGCAGCTCACCATTCGCGTGTTTACGGGTCTTACGCTGCTTGACACTATCCAGAACATCGCAGGCGCGCCGTCGTTAATGGCAGATGCCATCACGCCGCATGAAGAGGCAGTACTGTCGAACATCAGCTTTATGGAAGCGGTACACGCCCGCTCTTACAGTTCTATTTTTTCCACGCTGTGCCAGACAAAAGAGGTTGATGCCGCCTACGCCTGGAGCGAAGAAAACCCGCCGCTTCAGCGTAAGGCGCAGATTATTTTGGCTCATTACGTCAGCGATGAACCGCTAAAGAAAAAGATTGCCAGCGTCTTTTTAGAGTCTTTTCTGTTCTATTCCGGCTTCTGGCTGCCGATGTATTTCTCCAGCCGCGGTAAGCTCACGAACACTGCCGACCTGATTCGTTTAATCATTCGCGATGAAGCGGTTCACGGTTATTATATTGGCTATAAGTATCAGATAGCGCTACAAAAACTATCGGCAATCGAGCGTGAAGAGTTAAAGCTTTTCGCGCTGGATTTGTTGATGGAACTGTACGACAACGAAATCCGCTACACAGAAGCGTTATATGCGGAAACCGGCTGGGTTAACGACGTCAAAGCCTTCTTGTGCTACAACGCCAATAAAGCCTTAATGAACCTGGGTTATGAGGCATTATTTCCGCCGGAGATGGCAGACGTGAATCCCGCAATCCTTGCCGCGCTCTCGCCGAATGCCGACGAAAACCATGATTTCTTTTCCGGCTCAGGTTCATCTTATGTGATGGGGAAAACAGTCGAAACCGAAGACGAAGACTGGAATTTTTAACCTTACGGGCATGGGAAATAACGTTACATTCCCCATGCCTTTATTTCAAGCAATAGCGGGTTAAATCGCGCAAATATTACAACATGTCCTACACTCAATACGAGTGAGATTATTCACCTGGATTCCCCCAATTCAGGTGGATTTTTGCTGGTTGTCCCAAAAAATATCTCTCCCTCTCCATTCGCGTTCAGCCCTTATATCATGGGAAATCACAGCCGATAGAACCTCGCAATATTCATGCCAGAAGCAAATTCAGGGTTGTCTCAGATTCTGAGTATGTTAGGGTAGAAAAAGGTAACTATTTCTATCAGGTAACATATCGACATAAGTAAATAACAGGAATCATTCTATTGCATGGCAATTAAATTAGAAGTGAAGAATCTGTATAAAATATTTGGAGAGCATCCGCAGCGTGCCTTCAAATATATTGAAAAGGGACTATCGAAAGAGCAAATACTGGAAAAAACGGGGCTATCGCTTGGCGTTAAAGACGCCAGTCTGGCCATTGAAGAAGGCGAGATATTTGTCATCATGGGATTATCCGGCTCGGGTAAATCCACAATGGTACGCCTTCTCAATCGCCTGATTGAACCCACCCGCGGGCAGGTACTGATTGACGGTGTTGATATTGCCAAAATATCAGACGCTGAGCTTCGCGAGGTGCGCAGGAAAAAGATTGCGATGGTCTTCCAGTCATTTGCGCTCATGCCGCATATGACCGTGCTGGATAATACGGCATTCGGTATGGAATTAGCGGGCATCGCGGCGCAAGAGCGTCGCGAAAAAGCGCTGGACGCCTTGCGTCAGGTAGGGCTTGAGAATTACGCTCACGCCTACCCGGATGAACTTTCCGGTGGGATGCGTCAGCGTGTTGGGCTTGCCCGCGCGCTGGCAATCAACCCTGATATCTTATTAATGGATGAAGCATTTTCCGCCCTCGATCCATTAATTCGTACCGAAATGCAGGATGAGCTGGTGAAATTACAGGCGAAACATCAGCGCACCATTGTCTTTATTTCCCACGATCTTGATGAGGCTATGCGTATTGGCGACAGGATTGCCATTATGCAAAATGGCGAGGTCGTACAGGTTGGTACGCCGGATGAGATCCTGAATAATCCGGCAAATGATTATGTCCGCACGTTCTTCCGTGGCGTGGATATTAGTCAGGTCTTTAGCGCCAAAGATATTGCCCGTCGCAGTCCGGTCGGATTAATTCGTAAAACGCCAGGTTTTGGTCCCCGTTCGGCACTGAAATTATTACAGGATGAAGACCGTGAATATGGTTACGTCATTGAGCGTGGCAATAAATTCGTGGGCGTCGTGTCCATCGACTCATTAAAAGCGGCATTAAGCCAGGCGCAAGGGATTGAAGCGGCGCTTATCGACGACCCTTTAGTCGTTGATGCGCAAACCCCACTCAGCGAGTTGCTCTCTCACGTCGGCCAGGCGCCCTGCGCGGTGCCGGTTGTCGATGAAGAACACCAGTATGTTGGCATTATTTCAAAACGTATGTTGCTACAGGCTTTA
This sequence comes from Salmonella sp. 2018103, assembly GCF_026247685.1. NCBI lineage: Bacteria > Pseudomonadati > Pseudomonadota > Gammaproteobacteria > Enterobacterales > Enterobacteriaceae > Salmonella > Salmonella sp. 2018103. Next base: position 1,069,525 of record NZ_CP111029.1, on the reverse strand, counting down.
GATCGCGAGGGGGGTAACAATGGCTGATCAAACGAATCCGTGGGATACCGCACAGGTGGCCGATACTACGACGCAAACGGCTGATGCCTGGGGAACACCGGCAGGCGTAGCCACGGACGGCGGCAGTACCGACTGGTTGAACAGCGCGCCCGCGCCAGCCCCTGAACACTTTTCTCTTCTGGACCCGTTCCATAAGACGCTGATCCCGCTGGATAGCTGGGTCACAGAGGGAATCGACTGGGTCGTCACCCATTTCCGTCCCCTTTTTCAGGGGATTCGTGTGCCGGTGGATTACATTCTTAACGGCTTTCAGCAACTGCTGCTGGGAATGCCCGCCCCTGTGGCGATTATTCTCTTTGCGCTGATTGCCTGGCAGGTTTCCGGCGTGGGCATGGGGATCGCAACGCTGATATCGCTGATCGCGATCGGCGCGATCGGTGCCTGGTCGCAGGCGATGATTACCCTGGCGCTGGTGTTGACCGCCCTGTTGTTCTGCGTCGTGATCGGATTACCGATGGGAATCTGGCTGGCGCGCAGCCCGCGCGCAGCCAAAATAGTTCGTCCGCTGCTGGATGCGATGCAGACCACGCCCGCGTTTGTCTATCTGGTGCCGATTGTCATGTTATTCGGCATCGGTAACGTGCCGGGCGTGGTGGTGACGATTATTTTTGCTCTACCGCCGATTATACGCCTGACGATCCTGGGCATTAACCAGGTGCCTGCCGACTTAATTGAAGCGTCGCGCTCGTTCGGCGCCAGCCCGCGCCAAATGTTGTTCAAAGTGCAGTTACCGCTGGCGATGCCCACCATTATGGCAGGCGTTAATCAGACGCTGATGCTGGCTCTCTCGATGGTCGTCATCGCCTCGATGATTGCGGTCGGCGGGCTTGGCCAGATGGTATTACGCGGCATTGGTCGTCTTGATATGGGGCTGGCAACCGTGGGCGGCGTCGGCATTGTGATTCTCGCCATCATTCTGGACCGTCTGACGCAGGCCGTCGGGCGCGACTCGCGTAGCCGCGGTAACCGTCGCTGGTATACCACCGGTCCTGTTGGGCTAATCACCCGCCCTTTCGTTAAGTAACTCTCCTGACGCCCGGTGACATTGCGCTTACCGGGCTTACAACTCCCTACCATAATTAAAGGAACAACGATGCGACATACTGTGATATTTGCCTCAGCGTTTGCCACCCTTGTCACCGCCAGCGCTTTCGCTGCCGACCTGCCTGGCAAAGGCATTACCGTCCAACCAATCCAAAGCACGATTTCTGAAGAGTCCTTCCAGACGTTACTGGTCAGCCGGGCGCTGGAAAAGTTGGGTTATACCGTAAATAAGCCGAGTGAAGTCGATTACAACGTAGGCTATACCTCCATCGCCTCTGGCGATGCGACGTTTACCGCCGTGAACTGGCAGCCGCTGCATGATGATATGTATGCCGCAGCAGGCGGAGACAAAAAGTTTTACCGCGAGGGTGTCTTCGTCTCCGGCGCTGCGCAGGGCTATCTGATCGATAAAAAAACCGCCGAGCAGTACAACATCACCAATATCGCTCAGCTAAAAGATCCGAAAATCGCCAAAATCTTCGATACCAATGGCGACGGCAAAGCGGACATGATGGGCTGCTCGCCGGGCTGGGGCTGCGAAGCCGTGATCAATCACCAGAATAAAGCGTTTGATCTGCAAAAAACCGTTGAGGTCAGCCACGGTAACTATGCGGCGATGATGGCTGATACCATTACCCGTTTTAAAGAAGGCAAGCCGGTGCTGTATTACACCTGGACCCCGTACTGGGTGAGCGACGTAATGAAGCCGGGTAAAGATGTCGTCTGGCTACAGGTGCCGTTCTCCTCCCTGCCGGGCGAACAGAAAAATATTGATACTAAACTGCCGAACGGCGCGAACTATGGGTTCCCGGTTAATACCATGCATATTGTCGCCAATAAGGCATGGGCGGAGAAAAACCCGGCGGCGGCGAAACTGTTCGCCATCATGAAGCTGCCGCTGGCGGATATCAACGCGCAGAACGCCATGATGCATGCCGGTAAATCGTCTGAAGCCGATGTTCAGGGCCATGTGGACGGCTGGATCAACGCCCACCAGCAGCAGTTTGACGGCTGGGTGAAAGAAGCGCTGGCCGCGCAGAAATAAGATCGTTTTTTATGCCGGATAAGGCGCAGTTCATGCGCCGCTATCCGGCCAACGCAATCTCTCCTCAAAGCGCACGATTCATCACGTCACCGTTCCCCTTTATTCATCAACATCCGCTATGATTGTTTTCCCAGGAAATAATTATCTGAATCACGATTACCATCATGACGAAACCCACTCATGGGCTTAGCCCGGCGCTGATCGTTTTAATGTCTGTGGCCACAGGTCTGGCGGTCGCCAGCAACTACTATGCCCAACCGCTGCTTGATACCATCGCGCATCACTTTTCGCTTTCCGCCAGCTCCGCAGGGTTTATCGTTACCGCCGCGCAGTTGGGCTATGCCGCTGGCCTGTTGTTTCTGGTGCCGCTCGGCGACATGTTTGAACGCCGAACGCTGATTGTCTCCATGACGTTGCTGGCGGCTGGCGGAATGCTGATCACCGCCAGCAGTCAGTCGCTTAGCATGATGATACTCGGAACGACCTTAACCGGACTGTTCTCCGTGGTGGCGCAGATTCTGGTTCCGCTGGCCGCCACGCTTGCGACGCCCGCCACCCGCGGTAAAGTGGTCGGCACCATTATGAGCGGCCTGTTGCTGGGGATCCTGCTGGCGCGAACGGTCGCCGGACTGCTGGCAAACCTCGGCGGTTGGCGCACCGTATTTTGGGTAGCGTCGGCACTGATGGCGCTGATGGCCGTCGCGTTGTGGCGCGGACTGCCAAAGCTCAAATCCGACACCCATCTTAATTACCCGCAACTGTTGGGTTCTGTATTCAGCCTGTTTATTCACGATAAGCTGCTGCGTACCCGCGCGCTGCTGGGCTGTCTGACCTTTGCTAATTTCAGCATCCTCTGGACATCAATGGCCTTTTTGCTCGCCGCGCCGCCGTTTAGCTACTCCGAGGGGATGATTGGCCTGTTTGGCCTGGCGGGGGCCGCCGGCGCTTTAGGCGCGCGTCCGGCGGGCGGATTTGCCGATAAAGGTAAATCTCACCTCACCACCACGTTCGGCTTACTGCTGCTGTTACTCTCCTGGCTGGCTATCTGGCTTGGGCACACCTCGGTACTGGCGCTGATTATTGGCATTCTGGTACTGGACCTCACCGTTCAGGGGGTACATATCACCAATCAGACGGTCATCTATCGTTTGCATCCGGATGCGCGTAACCGGCTCACCGCCGGCTATATGACCAGCTACTTTATCGGTGGCGCTGCAGGGTCGCTGATTTCCGCCTCCGCCTGGCAACATGCCGGCTGGGCCGGCGTTTGTCTGGCGGGTGTCACGGTAGCCTTACTTAATTTACTGGTCTGGTGGCGAGGTTTTCACCGACAGGAAGCCGTAAATTAAGCGGATAGTGAGCGTTTACCTTTGTTTAAGCTCCTTAGGGTGTTAAGGAGCTCCCCAGTCTGTTAAGGTTATGCTATTCATTTATCATGGTTATTTTTATACCGGTGAAGAATAATATAATTCTATGGAAAGCCCTGCATCCCCATCTGCTCCCAGGCCAATAGCGCCCGTTCAAGGATTCGAAGGTCGTTCACCGATAGCTATCCGTGATATTCCGGTGGCTTTTGCATCGGGTTGTAAGGCCGTTTACCCGGCTTTCGCCCCTCCCGCTTATCGTTCTCTCCTGATTTTTTCATGCAGGCACTCACGCTTTTCTCGTCATTCCTGGATTTGCCGCAGGCGGCGCTTTACCGGGCCCAATGTTCCCGCTGGCGTCTCAGTCTGCGTATCATTGGTTGCTTTATAGCCTGAAAGAATGATTTTGTATTAATAATACATTTACTTTATTTGTCACTGTCGTTACTATATCGGCTGAAATTAATGAGGTCATGCCCAAATGGATAGTTCGTTTACGCCCATTGAACAAATGCTAAAATTTCGCGCCAGCCGTCACGAAGACTTTCCTTACCAGGAAATTCTTTTGACTCGTCTTTGTATGCACATGCAAGGCAAGCTCCTGGAAAACCGCAATAAAATGCTGAAGGCTCAAGGGATTAACGAGACGTTGTTTATGGCGTTGATTACGCTGGAGTCTCAGGAAAACCACAGTATTCAGCCGTCTGAATTAAGCTGCGCGCTGGGTTCATCTCGCACCAATGCGACACGCATTGCAGATGAGCTGGAAAAACGCGGCTGGATTGAGCGTCGTGAGAGCGATAACGACCGCCGTTGCCTGCATCTGCAATTAACGGAGAAAGGCCAGGCATTTTTGCAAGAAGTGCTTCCACCTCAGCATCATTGTCTGCATCAACTCTGGTCATCACTTAGCACTGCCGAAAAAGATCAACTTGAGCACATCACTCGTAAACTCCTGACGCGTCTTGATCAAATGGAGCAGGAAGGCACTGTTCTTGAGGCGCTGCGCTAAAGCGCCGACCCGCTCAAAAATCCAGATTAATAACAGGAAAGCGGACAGGCCGGCACGCGTTACTGCTGGCCTTTCTGACAACAGGTCGGCTCAGCCGATGTGAATAATAAGATCGTGGAGAACAACATGAGCGCAAATGCGGAGATCCAAACCCCGCAGCAACCGGCTAAGAAGAAAGGCAAACGCAAAACAGCGCTGCTACTTCTTACCTTGCTCTTTGTTATTATTGCCGTGGCATATGGAATTTATTGGTTTTTAGTATTGCGTCATATTGAAGAGACAGATGATGCTTACGTGGCAGGGAACCAGGTTCAAATCATGGCGCAGGTGTCAGGCAGCGTGACGAAAGTCTGGGCTGATAACACCGACTTTGTAAAAGAGGGCGATGTTCTGGTCACGCTCGATCAGACTGACGCCAAACAAGCGTTTGAAAAAGCCAAAACGGCGCTGGCCTCCAGCGTGCGCCAGACGCACCAGTTGATGATTAACAGCAAGCAGTTGCAGGCGAATATCGACGTGCAAAAAACCGCCCTGGCGCAAGCGCAAAGCGACCTTAACCGTCGTGTGCCGCTGGGTAATGCCAATCTTATTGGCCGTGAAGAACTGCAACACGCCCGCGATGCCGTCGCCAGCGCGCAGGCACAGCTGGATGTCGCCATTCAACAGTACAATGCCAACCAGGCAATGATACTCAACAGTAATCTGGAAGATCAGCCTGCGGTTCAACAAGCGGCGACCGAAGTGCGTAACGCCTGGCTGGCGCTGGAGCGTACTCGCATCGTCAGTCCAATGACCGGTTATGTTTCCCGCCGCGCCGTCCAGCCTGGCGCGCAGATCAGCCCCACCACGCCGCTGATGGCCGTCGTGCCTGCAACCGATCTGTGGGTGGACGCTAACTTTAAAGAGACCCAATTAGCGAATATGCGCATTGGGCAGCCAGTGACGGTGATTACTGATATTTATGGCGACGACGTAAAATACACCGGTAAAGTCGTCGGTCTGGATATGGGAACAGGCAGCGCCTTCTCCCTGCTGCCCGCGCAAAATGCGACGGGTAACTGGATTAAAGTGGTTCAACGTCTGCCGGTACGCGTCGAACTGGACGCCCGCCAGTTAGAACAACATCCGCTGCGTATTGGTTTATCGACGCTGGTCACCGTGGATACCGCTAATCGCGACGGTCAGGTACTGGCCAGCCAGGTACGAACGACGCCGGTTGCCGAAAGTAACGCACGCGAAATTAATCTCGCGCCGGTCAATAAACTGATCGACGACATCGTACAGGCTAACGCGGGTTAATCCTGAGGTGCGTGTGATGCAACAGCAAAAACCGCTGGAGGGCGCGCAGCTCGTCATCATGACGATCGCGCTGTCGCTGGCGACATTCATGCAGGTGCTGGACTCCACCATTGCCAACGTGGCGATTCCGACCATCGCCGGGAACCTGGGTTCTTCCCTAAGCCAGGGGACATGGGTTATCACCTCTTTCGGGGTGGCGAACGCTATCTCGATTCCCTTAACCGGCTGGCTGGCGAAACGTTTTGGCGAAGTCAAACTGTTCATGTGGTCGACGGTCGCCTTTGCCGCGGCCTCCTGGGCCTGTGGCGTATCCAGCAGCCTGAATATGCTGATCTTCTTCCGCGTGGTGCAGGGCGTGGTCGCCGGGCCGCTGATTCCGCTCTCGCAAAGCCTGTTGCTGAATAACTATCCGCCTGCAAAGCGCTCCATTGCGCTGGCGCTCTGGTCAATGACCGTCATTGTCGCGCCGATTTGCGGCCCGATTCTGGGGGGCTACATCAGTGATAATTACCACTGGGGATGGATTTTCTTCATCAACGTTCCGATTGGCATCGCCGTCGTCCTGATGACGTTACACACGCTGCGCGGACGTGAAACGCATACCGAACGGCGACGTATTGACGCCGTCGGGCTGGCGTTACTGGTGATTGGCATCGGCAGCCTGCAAATTATGCTCGATCGCGGTAAAGAGCTGGACTGGTTCTCCTCGCAGGAAATTATCATCCTGACCGTGGTCGCCGTCATCGCCATCAGTTTCCTGATCGTCTGGGAACTGACCGACGATCACCCTATCGTCGATCTTTCTCTTTTTAAATCGCGTAACTTCACTATTGGCTGCTTGTGCATCAGCCTTGCCTATATGCTCTATTTCGGCGCCATTGTTCTACTGCCGCAGCTTTTGCAAGAGGTGTACGGCTATACCGCAACGTGGGCAGGTCTGGCGTCTGCGCCAGTCGGCATTATTCCGGTAATTTTATCGCCGATTATCGGACGCTTCGCGCATAAACTGGATATGCGCAGGCTGGTCACATTCAGCTTCATTATGTACGCCGTCTGTTTTTACTGGCGCGCCTGGACGTTCGAACCGGGTATGGATTTCGGCGCTTCCGCATGGCCGCAGTTTATTCAGGGATTTGCCGTCGCCTGCTTCTTTATGCCGCTGACCACCATTACGCTCTCCGGGTTACCCCCAGAACGGCTGGCGGCGGCATCAAGCCTGTCGAACTTCACGCGAACGCTGGCGGGCTCCATTGGCACCTCGATTACCACCACTATGTGGACCGATCGTGAGTCGCTACACCATGCTCAGCTCACGGAGTCGGTTACAGCGTATAATCCAAACGCTCAGGCTATGTACGATAAACTGGAAGGCTTAGGGATGACGCACCAACAGGCGTCAGGCTGGATAGCCCAGCAAATCACGAATCAGGGGCTGATTATTTCCGCCAACGAAATCTTCTGGATGTCGGCGGGGATCTTCCTGGTGCTGCTCGGCCTGGTGTGGTTCGCCAAACCGCCCTTCGGTGCGGGCGGCGGCGGTGGCGGCGCGCACTAACTATCTGATAAAAGGGATCTGCGGATCCCTTTTTTAGTAGACCAACAATCAGAAGAAATATTTGAATCTCAGACGCCCGCCGTAACGCGCATCTTCACTGTTATCGCCATTATTCGGATTGGCCTCTACCCATGAAGCATAGGCACCGAGGTAGATGTTAAAGTTTTTCATATCCATCACGTTGGGGAATAAATATGAGGCATGAATAGTGTGAATGTCATAATTGCCGGGATCGGTGATCCAGCAATCGTCCTCACAAACGGCATCGATATTAGTAGCATTGAAGGCTTCGATTTTGTTATGCGCATAGATATAACCCAGTTCAAATCGATGCCACAGCGCATTCACCCCAGCGGTAAAATCTGTCTCATCGGTCGCATCCATATAGGCGGTATTCAGGTTAATCACTGCGCCATCTTCCGGGTCAGTTTTTTGACCATTCCAGGTCATGGTAAAACCATAGCCCGTACGATCTGACTGATCGATCCACTTCCCATTCTCATAATAGCCATAGGCGTTGTTAACGACGTTACTTTCCATCGCTATCGCCGTTGAAAAACGCCCGTTTTGCCAGGCGATAACCGGACGGACGTAAGCCACATTTTTATCGTTGCTTAAATCCATTCCGTGGTACTGCTTCTCGGTATATAACGTACTGCCATTTTCCAGCAATGTGTTAACTTCGAAATACCAGTTGTCGATGGTTTTACTCAGCAGGAAGTTACCCCCACTGTCACTACGTCCCCGCCCTTCTTTCATCATATAGATATAGCCGTAACCGTCACTGTAAAGATCGTTCGCTGTATTCCCCGAATATTCAATAAACGTATCCTGATTCAGCGGGAACATATCGTAGGCTTCAAAACGACCAACCTTAATTTTCCAGTCATTCTCACGACCAAAGAAGAAAACGGCATCATCAAGGTTCATTTTTCCGGTCAGGTCCGCCAGAGGCTGTACAGAGAATCCGGCAAAATTACCGTTGTCCAGCCGCTGGTAGCCATCAAAGCCCAGCAACAGGCGTCCGTTAATATCCCAGCGTTCATTGGTTCCTGATGCCCAATCTTTATTCGCTGACGTTCTCATCGAGGTCAGGCTACCGGAACGGCTTGCCGCATCCATATTAAATTCGACATCGCCATAGAACTTAATATCGCTGAATCCGGATAAGGTCAGCTTCGGCGGCGTTTTATCTGCTGCAATGGGCTCGGCGGACTGGACATTCACCGTCGGCGTAGCGGCGACCTGCTGCTGTTTCAGCGAGCGAATTTGCGCCTCGGCATCGGATGCCCGTTTTTCAGCATTAACAACACGTTGCTCCAGTTCAGCCAGACGCTGCTCAATAGTGATATTATTCGCTGCCCAAAGGTTATGAGAAAAGCAAGCACCGATCATCAGCGCCAAATATTTAGCCTTCATTTTTTATCCCTTAAGTTTGATGTATACCAGATAAGATTTGCTAAAAACCCCATCGACCGGCTATTAGTAGAGTCTTGTTATTACCTGGATATCTGGCGCATTCCATTATGTTTTTCTATTAATTATTTATGATTTTTAGTTTATGTGATCAATACACTCTGGCATCGTGAGTTATCCGCCTTTTCTGTTTACCAGATCACATTTTATTATTTAACAGGCCAGGCATTACTTAATTTAAAATGTATTCTCGCCGCAAATATAATAAACGTAAATTATATTAAGCAATAAAAAACCCCGGCCATAAACCGGGGTTAATTTAAATACTGGAACCGCTTACCAATAAGACTAAATATGCAGTTCCTGCAGCTTTTCTTTCGGCAGCGCCAGCTCTTTATTGCTGTTCACGCGCACATCACGCTCCAGAATATGACGGGCAATGTCCTGCGCTTCACTGAGCGAGTGCATCTGATACGTACCGCACTGGTAAACGTTCAGCTCCGGGATCTGGTTTTGATCCTGCACTTTCAGCACATCCGCCATCGCCGCTTTCCACGCGTCGGCAACACGCTGCTCGTCCGGCGTGCCAATCAGGCTCATGTAGAAACCGGTACGGCAGCCCATCGGCGAGATATCGATAATCTCAACGCCGTTACCGTTGAGGTGGTCGCGCATAAAGCCAGCAAACAGATGCTCAAGCGTATGAATCCCTTTTTCCGGCATCACTTCTTTGTTCGGAATGCAAAAACGCAGATCAAACACGGTGATTGCGTCGCCATGCGGGGTGTTCATCGTTTTTGCAACCCGGACCGCCGGCGCTTGCATCCGGGTATGATCGACTGCGAAGCTATCTAATAATGGCATTTAGTCACCTCCGATAATTTTTTAAAAATAAACTGAACTCTTTGTTCCGGGGCGAGTCTGAGTATATGAAAGACGCGCATTTGTTATCATCATCCCTGTTTTCAGCGATGAAATTTTGGCCACTCCGTGAGTGGCCTTTTTCTTTTGGGTCAGGCGTGTTTTGCAAGCCACGCGGCAAACGGCTCGGTATCCGCCGCCTCAATCTCCTGCTGACGACGTACTGAAGCGTCACGTTCAGCAATAAACTCTTCTTCCTGTAAAATCTCCAGCGGCTCTTCGCGTAACAGATTACGGTAAGCCTCACCGAACGCTTTCCCGGTGCCGCCAATGCCTTCATCAATCATAGACCGTAAGATCCGGGCGGAGAATGTCAGTTCAGGATTATCAAAGCAGGCGACCAACTCATCACACACCTTTTGATACTCCTCTCCCCCTTGGATACTGTCCAGCGTTTGCGCCACGCGTTTCAGATCGCGGAAGAGATCTTTCCCTACTTTGGGCAGCGGGAACTGCGCAGTTTCACAGCCAATGCCTAACGTCAGGCCCGGCTTACGCCCTTCCAGAATAACGCGATTCCAGTTTGTACGCGTACATAACAGCTCATCGCTACTCATTTCCGGCGCATCGGCCAATACGCACCAGACCATAAACAGATCGAGGAAGCGCACCTGTTGCTCGTCTACGCCGATCGGTGAGAACGGATTAATATCGAGAGAACGAACTTCAATATACTCAATACCACCACGCAGAAGCGCGTCAGAAGGCGATTCGCCGCTGCGCGTCACGCGCTTGGGACGAATGGGCGCGTACAGCTCATTTTCAATTTGCAGAACGTTGCTGTTAATCTGTAGCCGCTTACCGTCTTTTTCCACACCAATCCGCGCGTACTCCTCGGAAGGGGTTTTAATCGCCCGCTTCAGACCTGCCACATACTCATGCAAATCGTTAAACGTAATTCCGAGATTGCTTTGCGACTTATTGGTATAGCCCAAATCACTCAAACGCAGCGACGTCGCATACGGCAGGTAGTACATACCGCAGTCTGTTTTTTCAAACGGTAATGTGGTTGGCTTTCCTTGCAGGAAAGAGGAACAAATGGCCGGAGACGCGCCAAACAGATAGGGGATGACCCAGCCAAAACGGTAATAGTTGCGAATCAGACGAAAATAGCCGGCAGAAATTTTTTCTTTTGCCGCTTCGCCTTCCGTAACGCCGCATTTCGCCTGCCAGAACGCCATCGGTAATGAAAAATTGTAATGTACGCCGGAGATGGTTTGCATCAAGGCGCCATAACGATTTTTCAGCCCTTCGCGATAGAGCGTCTTAAAGCGCCCGGTATTTGATGTGCCGTACTGCGCCAGCTCTATGTCCTGCCCTTCCGCAATATAGCAGGGCATACTTAATGGCCACATCCGCTCATCGCCCAGTTTCCTGGCCGTATACCGATGGAGATCGCGCATAAAGGTGAGCATATGCTGGATATCGCCATCGACTGGCGTAATAAACTCCAGTAGGGCTTCTGCAAAATCCGTGGTAATCCATTTATGGGTCAGCGCTGAACCTAACGCTTCAGGATGACCTGTTGTCGCCAGCGTGCCATCAGCATTGACACGCAGCGTTTCGCGCTCTAACCCGCGCTGTATCCCCTTTAACGCCTGAGGATGTTTTTCCAGCCAGGCCAGAGCCTGTGATACGTCCGGGATCAAATTGACCTCCCGCCTGTCCAAATCGTTTTAATAAGCATAACTGTAATGGCGGCCATACATGCCAAACCTACAATTATTACCACCACATCATGCCCTGAACCGTCGCCGCTGCGAGCGCAACATAGCGCAGCGCCTTACCAAGACACAAAAAAAAGATCGTCTGCCCCCACGGGATGCGCATCCATCCCGCTAACAGGCACAACAAATCACCGATGACCGGCATCCAGCTTAATAATAGTGTGGCTGCGCCATAACGCTTTAGCCAGCCAGTCGCTTTTTCCTGCCAGCGCGACGTTTTGCGCAGCGGAAAGAAACGCCCAAGAATAACGTTAGTTACCCCTCCAAGGCTATTACCCATTGTTGCTGTTAAGACTAAGACCCAGGGATGACTGACGCCGGAGACCAGCATAGCAACCAAAACCACCTCAGAATTACCGGGTAACAGCGTTGCGCTGAGAAAACTACTGGCAAACAGAGACAGGAGCGACAGTCCGTCACTCACAATAGTCGAACATCCACGGCATCCATTCCCGCCGTCCGCGCCGCCTGTAAACCAAAATCGGCATCTTCAAATACCACGCACTGCGTCGGCATGACGCCCATCCGCTGGGCGCACAGTAGGAAGGTGTCAGGCGCGGGTTTGTGATGCTGTACGTGATCTGCCGCCACAACCGCATCAAAATAACGACGCAGCCCCAGATGCGCTAACAAGGCTTCCGCGATAGCGCTTTCGCTACCGGTACCGACCGACATGGGGCGCCGCCCATGCCACGCTTTAACCACCTCAACCAGCGGCAGTGGTTCTACGCAGTCCAGCAGGATGCTTTTTACCGCGTCGGTTTTCTCACGCGCCAGTGACAGGGGATCAAGATCGGCATGGTTAAGCTCAATGATTGACTGGGCGATAAGCCAGGTTGGCGAACCGTTAAGCGCGACCATTGCCTGTTCATCAAAACGAAGACCATAGCGCCCCAAAACCTCACGCCACGCTTTGCGATGCGTGGGTTCGGTATCCAGGAGAGTACCGTCCATATCAAAAATCAAACCAGCATAACGTGCGTACATCGTGTTCTCGCAAACCGAATAACCAGACAGTACTTTATCGCAATTGGTTGATTTTGTCGCTAATAGAGATGAAGAGGTATGTTCAGGATAAGGGGAAAAGCGATTGCAGGGCAGTAACGTATCCGGGAGGATTATTCGCCTTATGGGCCGTTGCTGACGCAACGTTATCCTTCTGATGCCAGCGGTGATTACCGCTATCTTATCTGCATCTTCATCGCTGAAAGTATGGAGAATAAAGTATGGAGAATATGGTGCATCCGGGAGGATTACTCGCCTTACGGCTCGCCCTTCGGGCCGTTGCTGACGCAACGTTATCCTTCCTGGTGCCAGCGGTGATTACCGCTATCTTATCTGCATCTTCATCGCTGAAAGTATGAAGAATATGGTGCATCCGGGAGGATTCGAACCTCCGACCGCTCGGTTCGTAGCCGAGTACTCTATCCAGCTGAGCTACGGATGCATTGGAAATGATGTTTACTACAAGATTTGATGTCGCATTTACTGCCACACTAAATAAGATGGTGCATCCGGGAGGATTACTCGCCTTACGGCTCGCCCTTCGGCGCCGTTGCTGATGCAACGTTATCCTTCCTGGTGCCAGCGGTGATTACCGCTATCTTATCCGTATCTTCATCACTGAAAGTACGGAGAATATGGTGCATCCGGGAGGATTCGAACCTCCGACCGCTCGGTTCGTAGCCGAGTACTCTATCCAGCTGAGCTACGGATGCATCGGAAAACTTGCTTTACTGCCGATATTGATACCGCGGTGAAAGCCGTATCAAGTAAGAGATGGTGCATCCGGGAGGATTCGAACCTCCGACCGCTCGGTTCGTAGCCGAGTACTCTATCCAGCTGAGCTACGGATGCATCGGGAAACTTACTTTACTGCAGATTTTGATACCGCGGGAAAGCCGTATCAAGTAAGAGATGGTGCATCCGGGAGGATTCGAACCTCCGACCGCTCGGTTCGTAGCCGAGTACTCTATCCAGCTGAGCTACGGATGCAAATGGCGGTGAGGCGGGGATTCGAACCCCGGATGCAGCTTTTGACCGCATACTCCCTTAGCAGGGGAGCGCCTTCAGCCTCTCGGCCACCTCACCACACGCCTCTTACGAGTGCTTCGAAGAACTTGTTCTGCTCATCGTCGCTGCGTGGCGCACATATTACTTTCTGGGACTTATAAGTCAAACAATTTTTCCAGAGCTTTTATCGTTTGCACACTTCACGCTCAATTAGTCTGTAAAAAAGCCAAAAAGAGTGTTTTATCAACAGATAATTTGATGACACGCTGGCCGCCAAAAGCGCACCATATCAACAGTGGGGTTGAAAAAAGTCATGAAGGGACAACGAGGGCGAGCGAGAAGAGAGGCTGCGTCTCACCCGAAAAGTGAGACGCGAAAACCTTAGTAACTGGACTGCTGGGATTTTTCAGCCTGGATACGCTGGTAGATCTCTTCACGATGGACAGAAACTTCTTTCGGGGCGTTCACGCCAATACGCACCTGGTTGCCCTTCACCCCTAAAACTGTCACGGTGACCTCATCGCCAATCATGAGGGTCTCACCAACTCGACGAGTCAGAATCAGCATTCTTTGCTCCTTGAAAGATTAAAAGAGTCGGGTCTCTCTGTATCCCGGCATTATCCATCATATAACGCCAAAAAGTAAGCGATGACAAACACCTTAGGTGTAAGCAGTCATGGCATTACATTCTGTTAAACCTAAGTTTAGCCGATATACAAAACTTCAACCTGACTTTATCGTTGTCGATAGCGTTGACGTAAACGCCGCAGCACGGGCTGCGGCGCCAACGAACGCTTATAATTATTGCAATTTTGCGCTGACCCAGCCTTGTACACTGGCTAACGCTGCAGGCAGAGCTGCCGCATCCGTACCACCGGCTTGCGCCATGTCCGGACGACCGCCACCCTTACCGCCCACCTGCTGAGCGACCATACCAATCAATTCCCCTGCTTTAACCCGGTCGGTCACATCCTTCGACACGCCCGCAATCAGAGAAACCTTACCTTCAACAACCGTTGCCAGTACGATAACGGTAGACCCCAGTTGATTTTTCAGATCATCAACCATGGTTCGCAGCATTTTCGGCTCAATACCAGCAAGCTCGCTGACCAGGAGCTTCACGCCGTTGAGATCGACCGCTTTACTGGAAAGATTTGCACTCTCCTGCGCTGCGGCCTGGTCCTTCAACTGCTGCAACTCTTTTTCCAGCTGACGTGTACGTTCCAGCACGGCACGCACTTTGTCGCCCAGATTCTGGCTGTCGCCCTTCAGCAGATGCGCAATATCGTTTAAGCGATCGCTTTGCGCATGAACGGTGGCCATAGCGCCTTCACCGGTTACCGCCTCAATACGACGAATGCCCGCTGCGGTGCCGGACTCAGAGATAATACGGAATAGACCGATATCACCGGTACGACTGGCGTGAGTACCGCCGCACAGTTCGGTAGAGAAATCGCCCATGCTCAGAACGCGTACACGTTCGTCATATTTCTCGCCAAACAGCGCCATGGCGCCTTTCGCCTTCGCCGCGTCGAGATCCATGATGTTCGTTTCAATCGGCAGGTTGCGGCGAATTTGCGCATTCACCAAATCTTCAACCTGACGAATCTCCGACGGCTTCATCGCTTCATTGTGCGAGAAGTCGAAGCGCAGCACTTTATCGCTAACCAGCGAACCTTTCTGTGCAACGTGTGTCCCAAGCACCTGGCGCAACGCCGCGTGCATCAGGTGCGTGGCGGAGTGGTTCAGACGGATACGTGCGCGGCGCGCTTCATCTACGTCAGCCTGTACCGCATCGCCCACTTTCAGAGCGCCCGCAGACAATTTGCCGATATGACCAATCGCCTGACCATATTTTTGCGTGTCGTCCACAGCGAAAGTAAATCCAGCGCTTTTCAGCTCGCCTTTATCGCCAACCTGACCGCCTGATTCCGCATAGAATGGGGTCTGATCCAGCACGACAACCGCTTCCTGTCCCGCGTTAATCGCTTCAACCGCTTTACCATCGACAAACAGCGCAGTCACTTTGCCGTTCAGTTCCAGATGGTCATAACCTTTAAATTCAGAAGCGCTATCAACGCGGATCATCGCGTTGTAGTCCGCGCCAAAACCGCTAGCTTCGCGCGCGCGACGGCGTTGCTCTTCCATGGCGGCTTCAAAACCGGCTTCGTCGACTTTGATATTGCGCTCACGGCAGACGTCCGCCGTTAAATCGACCGGGAAACCATAAGTATCATACAGACGGAAAGCGGTTTCGCCGTCCAGGGTATCACCCTGCAATTTCGCCAGTTCTTCATCCAGCAGCGCCAGACCGCGCTCCAGCGTACGGGCGAACTGCTCTTCTTCCGTTTTCAGAACCTGCTCGACCTGCGCCTGCTGACGTTTCAACTCTTCGCCTGCGGAGCCCATTACCTCAATCAGCGGCCCAACCAGCTTGTAGAAGAAGGTCTCTTTCGCGCCCAGCATGTTGCCGTGACGCACCGCGCGACGAATAATGCGACGCAGCACATAGCCACGGTTTTCATTCGACGGCAGCACGCCATCGGCAACCAGGAATGCGCAGGAACGGATGTGGTCGGCGATAACGCGCAGCGATTTATTACCCAGATCGGTGGCACCGGTGACTTTCGCTACCGCTTCAATCAACGTGCGGAACAGGTCGATGTCATAGTTAGAGTTAACGTGTTGCAGTACCGCGGCAATACGCTCCAGCCCCATACCGGTATCTACAGACGGTTTCGGCAATGGTTCCATCGTCCCGTCAGCCTGACGGTTGAACTGCATAAAGACGATGTTCCAGATCTCAATATAGCGATCGCCGTCTTCTTCCGGGCTTCCCGGAGGGCCGCCCCAGATGTGGTCGCCATGATCGTAGAAGATTTCGGTGCACGGACCGCAGGGACCGGTGTCGCCCATCTGCCAGAAGTTATCCGATGCGTATGGCGCGCCTTTATTGTCGCCGATACGGATGATACGCTCGCGCGGGATGCCGACTTCTTTTTCCCAGATCTCATAGGCTTCGTCGTCGGTTTCATAGACGGTGACCCATAAACGCTCTTTTGGCAGAGCAAACCAGTTTTCACCGGTCAGTAATTCCCATGCGAACTGAATGGCGTCGTGTTTGAAGTAATCGCCGAAGCTGAAGTTGCCCAGCATTTCGAAGAAAGTATGGTGACGTGCAGTGTATCCGACGTTTTCCAGATCGTTGTGTTTACCCCCCGCGCGTACGCAACGCTGGGAAGTGGTTGCACGGGAATAATTACGTTTATCGAGCCCAAGGAAAACATCCTTGAACTGGTTCATCCCGGCATTGGTAAACAACAGAGTGGGGTCATTGTTAGGCACCAGGGAACTGCTGGCAACTACCTGATGCCCTTTACTATGGAAAAAGTCGAGAAACGCCTGACGGATCTCAGCGGTGCTCTTGCTCATAATTATCCTGAAATCAAGCTACACTTCATCCTTCAGGCCGCCTCTGCGTTGGCTGCGAGTTTCCCGGTCACGCGTTCCCGAGGCTCACTTGCCGCTTTGATGCGGCTTGAATGATTTTGTGTATTTAAGGAATATTCGTCGCAGACGCTGTTCGCCGTTAAGCAACCCGCGTCCAGACGGAAAAAGTGGGAATAAGATAAGTTTTCTTTACCGGGAAGTAAAATCCCGTATGCGCTCAATCTGCAAAATTTCGCCATATTTGCTGGATATCGTCCATCAGATACCCGCGATAGAGCAAAAAGCGCTGTACCTTAACCTTTTCTGAAAAGTTTGAAGGGAGCGGCTCGCCATATTTGCGAATGGCCTGTTCACGTGCCATTTCACTCCAGTCAATTTCACATTCTCGCATTGCTTTTTCAGTCGATTCACGGGAAATGCCTTTCTGATTCAACTCCTGGCGAATACGCGCCGGGCCATAGCCTTTGCGGCTACGACTGGCGATAAAGCGCATCACGAAGCGCTCGTCATCAAGATAGTGATGTTCGTGGCACCAGGCGATCACGCGTTCATAATCGTCTGCCGTCGCATCAATCTCTTCCGGCCCATTTTTGCCCATCACCGGCGCGGAGAGTTTACGCCGTAATTCCTGCTCGCTGTGATCGCGGACAGCAAGAATACGTACCGCACGATCAAGGAGACGAGCATAAGCGGGACGGCGCGATGTGGGTTCACTCATAAAAAACCTTAACAGGGAGAAATGCCAAAAGGGCCGCATAAATGCAGCCCTTGATGGTAATTTAACGTTTTGCTGAATGGCGGCTTCGTTTTGTCCGACCCACCATCACCTGATGATTAAAAATCTTCGTTGGTTTCTGCAACGCCTTCGCTATCGTCAACGGCGAAATCGGGCGTGGCATTCTGATTACTCAACAGTAATTCACGAACCCTTTTCTCGATCTCTTTCGCTGTCGCCGGGTTCTCTTTCAGCCAGGTAGTCGCGTTCGCTTTGCCCTGGCCAATCTTCTCGCCGTTGTAGCTGTACCATGCGCCCGCTTTCTCGATCAGCTTCTCTTTCACGCCCAGATCAACCAGTTCGCCATAGAAGTTGATGCCTTCGCCGTAGAGGATCTGGAACTCGGCCTGCTTAAACGGCGCGGCGATTTTGTTTTTCACCACTTTCACACGCGTTTCGCTACCCACGACATTATCGCCCTCTTTCACCGCGCCAATACGACGGATATCAAGACGAACAGAAGCGTAGAATTTCAGCGCGTTACCGCCGGTGGTGGTTTCCGGGTTGCCGAACATCACGCCAATCTTCATACGGATCTGGTTGATGAAAATCAACAGCGTGTTGGACTGTTTCAGGTTCCCCGCCAGCTTACGCATCGCCTGGCTCATCATACGCGCCGCGAGGCCCATGTGAGAGTCGCCGATTTCGCCTTCGATTTCCGCTTTCGGCGTTAGCGCCGCTACGGAATCGACCACAATGACGTCCACCGCGCCTGAACGCGCCAGCGCGTCACAGATTTCCAGCGCCTGCTCGCCGGTATCCGGCTGAGAACAGAGCAGGTTATCGATATCGACGCCCAGCTTGCGTGCGTAAACAGGGTCAAGCGCGTGTTCCGCATCGATAAACGCACAGGTTTTACCTTCACGCTGCGCAGCGGCAATCACCTGTAGCGTCAGGGTCGTTTTACCGGAAGATTCCGGCCCGTAAATTTCGACGATACGCCCCATCGGCAGACCGCCCGCACCGAGTGCGATGTCCAGTGAAAGCGAACCGGTGGAGATAGTTTCCACATCCATAGAACGGTCTTCACCCAGACGCATGATGGAGCCTTTACCAAATTGCTTTTCAATTTGGCCCAGTGCTGCCGCCAACGCTTTCTGTTTGTTTTCGTCGATAGCCATTATTACTCCTGTCATGCAACTTGGTATTGAACCGGATAGTGAATTCGTACTGTTGAAGCAATTATACTGTATGCTCATACAGTATCAAGTGTTTTGTAGAAATTGTTGCCACAGGGTTTGTAGCGCGTACGTCGTCGCCTGTCGACGCACCGATTCACGGTCGCCGCTGAAGCATTCCCGACGCGTAATCCCTTCTCCACTGACGCTGGCGAAAGCAAACCACACCGTACCAACCGGCTTTTCTTCACTGCCGCCATCCGGCCCGGCAATTCCGCTAATAGCGACAGCAAAATCGGCGCGAGCGGCCTTCAACGCCCCGATCGCCATTTCGACCACTACGGGTTCGCTGACCGCGCCATGCTGCGCCAGAGTCTCTTCACGCACGCCAATCATCTGCGCTTTGGCTTCATTACTATAGGTGACAAAGCCGCGTTCAAACCAGGCGGAGCTTCCGGCGATGTCGGTAATGGCTTTCGCCAGCCAGCCGCCGGTACAGGACTCTGCTGTCGTTACGGTCGCCCCGCGCGCTTTTAACGCCAGCCCGACCTGCTCGCTAAGCCGCATCAGTTCACTGTCAGTCATCATGACCTCTGTCAGTTAGAAATCTTGCCGCACAAGATAGCACTTTCTCACCAGAGATGGGGACGAGCAGTCGATTTTACGAGTCGGATTCCGAAAAAATGCCAGCAGGTTATTTATGCAGAATGAAAGAGGTAGCACATGACTAAATAGCAGTACCATGTTGCTAAATTTACACGCACGGAGACAAAGCAAGGATGTCACTCAAAAAAACGGAAAGCACACAGCACAAACTGAAACAAACCTGTCAACTACGGCTGTGGTTAATTGTGGGTGGAGTATGTTCATTAGGAATGGGAGTACTGAATATATTGTCGTCAGGCTATTTTGAACCGTATGATGGCGGTCAAATTATCTTAGGCCTGGGATGTCTGGGATATAGTCTGGCACTATCAAAGAAGATATCCCACTTGCAGGCAGAGAATCAGCCCAAAAAGCCATAATAATAGCGGAGGGGGTGCTCCCCTCCCTAAGCGTAAATTAGCGCACCCGCGCCAGCGCTACCGCCTGGCCCAGTTGCCAAACCGCCATCGCATAATGCGTGCTGTGGTTATATCGGGTAATGGTGTAGAAGTTCGGCAGGCCGTACCAGTACTGGTAGCCCGTACCGATATCCAGACGCAGCAGGCTGGCTTCCTGATGATTGCCCAACGATTGCTGCGGCGTTAAGCCTGCGGCGGCAAGCTGAGAGAGGCTATATTTTGTTTTGAAACCATTCGCCAGCCCAGGCGCCTGACCATTCGCCGGCACCGCAACCGTATCGCCTTTCACCCAACCATGCGCCTTGAAGTAGTTCGCCACGCTGCCGATGGCATCAACCGGGTCCCAAAGGTTGATGTGATTGTCGCCATTGAAATCGACCGCATATTCTTTATAGGAAGACGGCATAAACTGGCCGTAGCCCATCGCGCCCGCAAAGGAACCTTTCAGATTGAGCGGATCGTCTTGCTCATCGCGCGCCATGAGCAGGAAGGTTTCCAGCTCGCCGGAGAAATATTCCGCCCGACGCGGATAGTTAAATGACAGCGTCGCCAGCGCGTCCAGAATCCGCGTTTTCCCCATGATACGTCCCCAGCGGGTTTCCACGCCGATAATCCCCACGATGATTTCCGGCGGTACGCCGTATACCTGCCAGGCGCGGTTCAGCGCGTCTTCATACTGATTCCAGAACGCGACGCCGTTTTGCACGTTATCCGGCGTAATAAATTGTTTGCGGTAGCGCAACCAGGCGCCATTTGGTCCAGCGGGCGGCTGAGTGGTCGGCGCTTGTCTGTCCATCAGACGCAGGACGTAATCCAGTCTTTTAGACTGCGAGAGGATCTCCTGCAGTTGCTGACGGTCGAAACCGTGTTTACTGACCATTTTATCAATGAACTGCTGCGCATTAGGGTTGTTGGCGAAGTCGCCGCCCATTTGCATGACGTTATGCTGCGGCTCAAGCAGGAAGCCGCCGGAAGGCGTGCCCGTCGTCGCTTGAGTCTCGGAAGATTTTGGCTTGCTGCTACAGGCAGCAAGCAATACGCAAAGTGGAAGTAACGCTACATAACGACGCTTGAACATGAGACATCCATTAAACAAATTCAGCCAGGAAGAAGTATGGTAAAGCATCCCCCGCCGCACAAGGAAGCGGCACAAGAGAATAAATCACCTTTCTCCTCTTTTCAGTTTGTATCTGCTCCCCCACCCCACAAACTTTCAACTTAAAATATTTTTCTTTTATTTTGAGATCACAATAACACTTTTGAATCTTTCAACATGATTAAAATGAATAGGAAATTAGCAAGAAAACTAAAAACCCTACAGGAGAGAACAATGATCGAAACCATTACACATGGTGCGGAGTGGTTCATCGGGTTATTCCAGAAAGGCGGAGAGGTGTTTACCGGTATGGTGACAGGTATTCTTCCGCTACTGATAAGCCTGCTGGTTATCATGAATGCGCTCATCAATTTTATCGGCCAGCAGCGTATTGAGCGTTTTGCCCAACGTTGCGCCGGAAATCCGCTATCTCGTTACCTGCTTTTACCGTGTATCGGGACATTTGTTTTTTGTAATCCGATGACCCTGAGTCTGGGACGCTTTATGCCGGAGAAGTACAAGCCGAGCTATTACGCGGCGGCCTCCTATAGCTGTCACTCCATGAACGGTCTGTTTCCGCATATCAATCCCGGCGAACTGTTTGTTTATCTGGGTATCGCCAGCGGACTCACCACGTTAGGACTTCCTCTCGGCCCGCTCGCGGTGAGCTATCTGCTGGTAGGTCTGGTGACGAACTTCTTCCGCGGTTGGGTCACCGATCTCACCACCGCTATTTTTGAGAAAAAAATGGGGATTCAACTTGAGCAGAAAGTTCATCTGACAGGAGCGGTATCATGACACGGGTTCGTATTGAGAAAGGCGCCGGCGGCTGGGGCGGCCCGCTTGAACTGGACGTTACGCCAGGCAAAAAGATCGTCTATATCACAGCCGGTACGCGCCCGGCGATCGTCGACAAACTGGCGCAACTAACAGGCTGGCAAGCGGTGGACGGCTTTAAAGAAGGCGAACCACCGGAAGCGGAGATCGGCGCGGCCATTATCGACTGCGGCGGTACGCTGCGCTGCGGTATCTATCCGAAACGCCGGATTCCAACCATTAATATTCACTCGACGGGTAAGTCCGGCCCACTGGCGCAGTATATTGTTGAGGATATTTATGTCTCCGGCGTAAAAGAAGAAAACATTACTCTTGTCGGCGAAACGCCTGCCAGTCCTCAGCCTGCCAAAACGACAATAGGACGTGACTACGACACCAGCAAAAAAATCACCGAGCAGAGCGACGGGCTGCTGGCAAAAGTCGGTATGGGAATGGGCTCCGCCGTGGCGGTACTGTTCCAGTCCGGTCGCGACACCATTGATACGGTCCTGAAAACAATCCTGCCGTTTATGGCGTTCGTTTCGGCGCTGATCGGCATCATTATGGCCTCAGGTCTTGGCGACTGGATCGCCCACGGTCTGGCGCCATTAGCCAGCCATCCACTGGGGCTGGTGACGCTGGCATTGATCTGCTCTTTCCCACTGCTGTCGCCCTTTCTCGGCCCTGGCGCGGTTATCGCTCAGGTCATTGGCGTCCTGATCGGCGTTCAGATAGGCCTGGGCAATATCCCCCCGCATCTGGCGCTTCCCGCCCTGTTCGCGATTAACGCGCAGGCGGCCTGCGACTTTATCCCGGTCGGCCTGTCACTGGCGGAAGCGAAACAAGACACCGTTCGCGTCGGCGTACCTTCCGTGCTGGTCGGACGCTTCCTGACTGGCGCGCCCACGGTACTTATCGCCTGGTTTGTTTCCGGCTTTATCTATCAATAAGAGGTTCAGACATGAGCGTGATTTATCAAACCACCATCACCCGTATCGGCCAGAGCGCGAAGGAGGCGCTCGGCGAACAGATGCTGATTACGTTTCGGGAAGGCGCGCCGGCGGATATCGAAGAATTTTGCTTCATCCATTGTCATGGCGAACTGACCGGCGCGCTGCAGCCTGGCGCGCGGTGTGAATTGGGCCAACATTGCTATCCGGTCACGGCGGTCGGCAGCGTAGCCGAGCAAAACCTGCGTGAACTGGGGCATATCACTTTGCGCTTCGATGGTCTGCGTGAAGCGGAATTTCCCGGCACCGTACACGTTGCGGGGCCTGTACCGGACGATATCGCGCCGGGCTGTATTTTGACGTTTGTCGCTTAAGGAGAAAAAACATGAATCAAGTTGCCGTTGTCATTGGCGGAGGCCAGACCCTGGGGGCATTCCTTTGCCGTGGGCTTGCAGAAGAAGGATACCGCGTGGCGGTCGTTGATATTCAAAGCGATAAAGCCGCGAATGTCGCCCAGGAAATTAACGCCGATTTTGGCGAAGGTATGGCGTACGGTTTTGGCGCTGACGCTACCAGCGAGCAGAGCGTGCTGGCGCTGTCCCGCGGCGTAGACGAGATTTTCGGGCGCGTCGATCTGCTGGTTTACAGCGCGGGTATCGCCAAAGCGGCGTTTATCAGCGATTTCCAGCTGGGCGATTTTGACCGCTCGCTACAGGTGAATCTGGTGGGCTATTTCCTCTGCGCCCGGGAGTTTTCCCGCCTGATGATCCGCGACGGCATTCAGGGGCGCATTATTCAGATTAACTCTAAATCCGGCAAAGTGGGCAGTAAACACAACTCCGGCTACAGCGCGGCGAAATTCGGCGGCGTGGGGTTAACCCAGTCTCTGGCGCTGGATCTGGCGGAATACGGCATTACCGTACACTCGTTGATGCTCGGCAACCTGTTGAAATCGCCGATGTTCCAGTCACTGCTGCCGCAATACGCCACTAAACTGGGCATTAAGCCCGACGAGGTGGAGCAGTATTACATTGATAAGGTACCGCTCAAACGCGGGTGTGATTATCAGGATGTGCTGAACATGCTGCTATTTTATGCCAGCCCGAAAGCGTCTTATTGCACCGGGCAGTCGATCAACGTAACCGGCGGTCAAGTGATGTTCTGACCGTGAATTGCCGGATGGCGCCGTAGGCCGGATAAGACGGTTACGCCGCCATCAGGCAAAACAACAGGAGCACATTATGGTTTCCACTCTGATTACCGTCGCCGTTATCGCCTGGTGTGCGCAACTGGCGCTGGGCGGCTGGCAGATTTCCCGCTTTAATCGGGCTTTCGATAAACTTAGCCAACAGGGACGGGTCGGCGTCGGACGCTCCGGCGGGCGTTTTAAGCCCCGGGTGGTGGTTGCCGTGGCGCTGGACGAACAGCAGCGGGTGACGGACACTTTATTGATGAAAGGCCTTACGGTATTCGCCAGACCGGTTAAAATTGCCGCAATGCAAGGAAAACATTTGCATGAATTACAGCCTGATGTGATCTTTCCCCATGATTCGCTCGCGCAGAATGCACTATCATTGGCGCTTAAACTGAAACATGGGTAATTTCGTTGTGAATGCGTATAGCTTGCGAAATTATCATTTTGCAACCAATACCCTAAATAATTCGAGTTGCAGGAAGGCGGCGACGCAGTGAATCCCAGGAGCGTACATCAGTACGTGACCGGGGTGAGCGAGGAAAGCCAACGCACATGCAGCGTGAAGTATGACGGGTAAATACATAAGTCAGGGTAATCACGCCTATGAAACCTCGTCAGCGTCAGGCCGCGATTCTGGAGCACCTGCAAAAACAGGGAAAATGCTCGGTTGAAGAACTGGCCCAGTACTTTGACACGACAGGCACCACTATCCGTAAAGATCTGGTCATTCTGGAAAATGCCGGAACCGTCATCCGCACCTATGGCGGCGTGGTGTTGAATAAAGAAGAGTCCGATCCGCCTATTGATCACAAAACGCTTATCAACACCCACAAAAAAGCGCTGATAGCCGCAGCCGCTGTGAAATATATCCATGATGGCGATTCCATTATTCTGGACGCCGGAAGTACCGTGTTACAGATGGTGCCGTTGCTTTCGCGTTTTAGCAACATCACGGTGATGACCAACAGCCTCCATATTGTTAACGCGCTATCGGAACTGGACAACGAACAAACTATCCTGATGCCCGGCGGCACCTTCCGTAAAAAATCGGCGTCGTTTCACGGTCAACTGGCGGAAAACGCCTTTGAGCAATTCAGCTTTGATAAACTTTTCATGGGAACTGACGGTATTGACCTGAACGTCGGTGTGACCACGTTCAATGAGGTTTACACCGTCAGTAACGCAATGTGCAATGCAGCACGCGAGGTGATTCTGATGGCGGACTCCTCAAAATTTGGTCGTAAAAGCCCCAATGTGGTGTGCAGTCTGGAAACCGTCGACAAACTGATCACGGACGCGGGGATCGATCCGGCATTTCGTCAGGCGCTGGAAGCAAAAGGGATTGAAGTAATCATAACCGGAGAAAGCAATGAGTGATGCACTACTAAACGCGGGCCGTCAGACCTTAATGCTGGAGCTACAAGAAGCCAGCCGTCTGCCGGAGCGTCTGGGCGATGATTTTGTCCGCGCCGCCAATATCATTATTCACTGTGAAGGCAAAGTGATCGTTTCCGGTATTGGTAAATCAGGTCATATTGGTAAAAAAATCGCCGCGACGCTTGCCAGTACCGGTACTCCCGCTTTTTTTGTTCATCCGGCGGAAGCACTGCATGGCGATCTGGGGATGATTGAAAGCCGCGACGTGATGTTATTTATCTCCTATTCCGGCGGCGCAAAAGAACTCGACCTCATCATCCCGCGTCTGGAAGATAAATCCGTCGCGCTGCTGGCGATGACCGGTAAACCTCACTCTCCGCTGGGGCGAGCGGCAAAAGCCGTTCTGGATATTTCCGTCGAGCGTGAAGCCTGTCCGATGCATCTGGCGCCGACGTCCAGTACCGTCAATACGCTAATGATGGGCGATGCGCTGGCGATGGCGGTCATGCAGGCGCGCGGTTTTAACGAAGAAGATTTCGCCCGTTCGCATCCGGCTGGCGCACTGGGCGCGCGTTTGCTCAATAATGTGCATCACCTGATGCGCCAGGGCGATGCAATACCGCAGGTGATGCTTGCCACCAGCGTGATGGATGCCATGCTGGAACTTAGCCGTACCGGGCTGGGGCTGGTGGCGGTTTGCGATGAGCAACATGTTGTGAAAGGCGTCTTTACCGACGGCGACCTGCGTCGCTGGCTGGTGGGCGGCGGCGCGCTCACCACGCCGGTAAGCGAAGCCATGACGCCCAACGGTATTACGCTCCAGGCGCAAAGCCGCGCCATTGACGCCAAAGAGATCCTGATGAAACGCAAAATTACCGCCGCGCCAGTGGTCGATGAAAACGGCAAACTCACCGGCGCCATTAACCTGCAGGATTTCTACCAGGCAGGGATTATCTAATCCTTCAGTCCCAGACGCTTCGCCAGCCGATGCAGGTTGGCGACGTCGGTTTCCAGCGCCCGCGCGCTGGCCGCCCAGTTATGATTATTTTGCGCCAGCGCCTGGCGAATCATCTCTCGCTGGAAGTTCTCCGTCGATTCGCGCAAATTGCGGCAGGTTGGCAGCGCCAGAAAGCTTTCCGCAGGCGGCGCGGGTAAAACGTCCTCTGACAAGGCAAAATGCTGCGCCTCCAGTATCACCTCATCCCCTGCCCGAGTCGCTCTCGCCAGCACAACCGCACGGTGAATGGCATGTTCCAGCTCCCGGACGTTGCCCGGCCAGCCATAGTTGAGCAAATGGCGGCGCGCGTCGGGACTCAGCACCACGCGGGACAGCCCCAGCCGCAGTCGGCACTGCTCGCAAAAATAGCCCGCCAGCAGCACCACATCATCGCCACGCTCGCGCAGCGGCGGCACAAAGAGCGGAAAAACGCTCAGGCGATGGAACAGATCGGCGCGAAAACGCCCCGCCAGCACCTCTTCACGCAGGTCACGGTTGGTCGCCGCCAACACCCGCACATCCACGCGCAGGCTACGATCGTCGCCGACGCGCTGAATATCGCCATACTGCAACACGCGAAGCAGCTTGGCCTGTAGCGCCAGCGACAGTTCGCCAATCTCATCCAGAAACAGCGTACCGT
This sequence comes from Salmonella sp. 2018103, assembly GCF_026247685.1. NCBI lineage: Bacteria > Pseudomonadati > Pseudomonadota > Gammaproteobacteria > Enterobacterales > Enterobacteriaceae > Salmonella > Salmonella sp. 2018103. Next base: position 1,042,591 of record NZ_CP111029.1, on the reverse strand, counting down.
TATCCGCCATTTCGAACTTACCGCTACGATTACTGATAGCCCCGGTAAAAGCCCCTTTTACATGACCAAACAACTCGCTCTCCGCCACGCTTTCCGGCAGCGCGGCGCAGTTGAGATAGACCAGCGGATTGACCGCTCTGGGGGAGCCCTGGTGAATAGCTTTCGCCACCAGCTCTTTACCGGTCCCCGTTTCACCGCCGATCAGCACGTTAAGATCGGAGCCCGCCACAATCTCGATCTCTTTTTTCAACTGCGTCATCGCAGGCGACAGGCCGATCATGTGCGTCTCTTTTATCGGTTCAAACACGCCTGACGACCCCGGCAGCATGTTCTGGCTTTCCAGTTGTTCAATTAACAGCGCATTACTCAATGCCCCGGCGGCCAGCGCGGCGACAAGCCGTAGTTCTTCATCGCTAAATACCTCGAACTGCTCCGGCGTCATAGCATCAAGGGTCAGCGCACCGATGAGGTTCTGTCCGGCAAACAGCGGCAGACCAACACAGGCGTGGACTTTCAGGCTTTCCTGTCCGGGAATTAACCCGTCATACGGATCGGGTAAATCGCTATCAGCCGGAAAACGCACCACGTCCCCCGCGCGGGCGATGGCTTCCAGGCGCGGATGCCCTTCCAGGGTAAAACGTCTGCCGAGGACGTCCTGCGCCAGGCCATCAATCGCCAGTGGAATAAATTGTCGTGATTCATAACGCAACAGCGCCGAGGCGTCGCACGCCAGCACCTGACGCAGCGTAGTAATCAGCCGCTGAAAACGATCCTGATGCCCAATGCCGCGTTGTAACTCAATGGCGATGCCCGCCAATACCTCCACGGAAAAACTCATGGTTACCTCATTGTCATTTTGACAACCTATAGTGTCATATTGACAGCATCATTTATAGTCTTTTTGACTATATCAAAAATACAAAATTATTATAATTTCATATAAATCAATCAGATGCAAAGTTGGCACACTACCTGCAATAAGCAAAACAACTTTTTGCAAACGTTGAATGAATTGAGGTGGTTATGTCTATCCTGGTTAAAAATAATATTCATTGGGTTGGCCAGCGCGACTGGGAAGTTCGTGATTTTCACGGCACTGAATACAAAACTCTGCGCGGCAGCAGCTATAACAGCTATCTCATTCGTGAAGAAAAGAATGTGCTGATCGATACCGTCGATCATAAGTTTAGCCGTGAGTTTGTGCAAAATCTGCGCAGTGAAATCGACCTCGCGGACATCGACTACATCATCATTAACCATGCCGAAGAAGACCATGCGGGCGCGCTGACCGAACTGATGGCGCAGATCCCGGACACGCCTATCTACTGTACCGCCAACGCCATTGATTCTATCAACGGCCATCACCATCACCCGGAATGGAATTTTAAGGTGGTGAAAACCGGCGATACGCTGGATATCGGCAACGGCAAGCAGTTGATCTTCGTGGAAACGCCGATGCTGCACTGGCCGGACAGCATGATGACCTATATGACCGGCGACGCGGTGTTATTCAGCAACGACGCCTTTGGTCAGCACTACTGCGACGAGCGTCTGTTCAATGATGAAGTGGACCAAACCGAACTGTTTGAACAATGCCAGCGCTACTACGCCAATATCCTGACGCCGTTCAGCCGTCTGGTAACGCCAAAAATTACCGAAATCCTCGGCTTCAACCTGCCGGTGGATATGATTGCCACATCACACGGCGTGGTATGGCGCGACAACCCAACGCAAATCGTGGAACTGTATCTGAAATGGGCGGCAGATTATCAGGAAGATCGTATCACTATTTTCTACGATACCATGTCGAACAATACTCGCATGATGGCGGATGCCATCGCACAGGGTATCAATGAAGTGGACCCCAACGTGGCGGTCAAAATCTTTAACGTCGCCCGCAGCGATAAAAATGAAATATTGACCAACGTCTTCCGTTCGAAAGGCGTGCTGGTCGGCACTTCTACCATGAACAACGTGATGATGCCGAAAATCGCTGGTCTGGTGGAAGAGATGACCGGCCTGCGCTTTCGCAACAAACGCGCCAGCGCCTTCGGTTCTCATGGCTGGAGCGGCGGCGCGGTGGATCGACTGTCCACGCGCTTACAGGATGCCGGTTTTGAAATGTCCCTGAGCCTGAAAGCGAAATGGCGTCCGGATCTGGATGCGCTGGAGTTGTGCCGTCAGCACGGTCGCGACATCGCGCGTCAGTGGGCGCTTGCTCCGCTGCCGGAAATCACACAGAAAACCACGCCAGCCGAAGAAACCACAACCTGCGCCGCCGCAGACCTCGGCCCTAAAATGCAATGCAGCGTATGCCAGTGGATTTACGACCCTGCGCTGGGCGAGCCGTTGCAGGATGTCGCGCCGGGTACGCCGTGGAGCGACGTGCCAGATAACTTCCTGTGCCCGGAATGTTCATTAGGTAAAGACGTGTTCGACGTACTGGCGACGGAGGCAAAATGAGTCGGGGGATCATCATTATTGGATCGGGCTTCGCCGCCCGCCAGCTCGTCAAAAATATCCGTAAACAAGATGCGCATGTGCCGTTAACCCTGATTGCGGCGGACAGTATGGATGAGTACAACAAGCCCGATCTCAGCCACGTTATCAGCCAGTCGCAGCGCGCCGATGATCTCACCCGCCAGTTAGCGGGGGAATTTGCTGAACAGTTTAATCTGCGACTGTTCCCGCATACCTGGGTTGCTGACATTGATGCCGATGCCCATGTGGTGAAAAGTCAGGATAAGCAGTGGCAGTACGACAAGCTGGTACTGGCGACCGGGGCGACAGCCTTTGTGCCGCCGATTGCAGGACGTGAGTTAATGCTTACTTTGAATAGCCAGCAGGAGTACCGCGCCTGTGAGACACAACTGCGCGACGCGCAGCGAGTGCTGATTGTCGGCGGCGGTCTCATTGGCAGTGAATTAGCGATGGATTTCTGCCGCGCCGGGAAAACGGTAACTCTGATGGATAACGCCGCCAGCCTTCTCGCCTCACTGATGCCACCGGAAGTGAGCAGTCGCTTACAGCATCACCTGACCGATATGGGGGTGCATCTGCTGCTGAAATCGCAGTTGCAAAAACTGGAGAAAACCGAAGCCGGTATCCGCGCTACGCTGGTAAGCCAGCGTAGTATTGAGGTCGATGCGGTGATTGCCGCCACCGGCTTACGCCCGGAAACCGCTCTGGCGCGCCGCGCCGGGGTAGTCGTCAACCGCGGCGTCTGCGTGGATAGCTATCTACAGACCAGTCACCCGGATATTTATGCGATCGGCGATTGCGCGGAAATCAATGGTCAGGTGCTGCCCTTCCTGCAACCGATCCAGTTAAGCGCGATGTACCTGGCGAAAAATCTGCTCGGCGGCAACGCGCCGCTGAAGCTACCGGCGATGCTGGTCAAAGTCAAAACGCCGGAACTGCCGCTGCATCTGGCGGGAGAAACTCAGCGCCGCGATTTAAGCTGGCAGATTACCGCAGAATCTGACGGTATGATTGCCAAAGGCATGAGTGGAGAAGGCCAGCTACGCGCCTTTGTGGTGAGTGAAGACCGCATGAAAGAGGCCTTTGCACTGCTGAAAACGTTGTCCGTATAAGCCTGTGATGCCGGATGGCGCCGCTTCGCGTCTTATCCGGCCTACGAGTGAGCATCTGTTTACAGGCCAGATAAGGCGCAGCCGCCATCCGGTGCCCTACACTTCCCTTAATGCTCGCGCTGCGGCAATCACGCCCTGTCCAAACGACAGCCCGCCGTCGCCCGCTGGTAACCGCTGCGGAAATAACAATTTAAAATCAGAAAGATAAAAGGCAAGACGCGCGCGCAGTAAGCGGTTGTGTATCACCCCGCCGCTGAAGACCAGAGTGGTTATCCCCCGCGCCGTAGTCTGCTGGCGCATTAGCGTGGCAAACCCGCACGCCAGCGCATCATGAAAAGCCCAGGCGCGTTGCGCGGGCGTGGCCTGCCAGTTCAACCATTGCCGCCAGAAAACAGCGACGTCCAGTTGAGCGCCGTTAAGCGGCATCGTTACCGGATGCTCAACGTTAGCGCATTGAGAGGCCAGCGCCTCCAGCGCGCAGGCGGCCTCGCCCTCATAGCTAAGCGATGCTGGCGCGCAGCGAAGCGCGGCAGCCACCGCGTCAAACAACCTCCCGCAGGAAGAGGCCAACGGGGCATTGACGCCGCGCTCAATGGCACGCGCCAGGACACTCCAGTTTTGCTGTTGCAGCCCCGCTGTCTCCGGGTAATCCTGCCAGTCCGGCACAAAGCGCAGGCACTGCGCTAACAGATTACGCCACGGCTGTTTGGCAGCCAGATCGCCTCCCGGCAGCGCCACGGCGGGTAAACCACCTAAATGTTCGCATTCGCGATAATTGACCCGCAAACATTCTCCGCCCCATAGCGCGCCATTCTCACCCATGCCGATACCGTCTACCGTCAGGGCAATCACCTCTCCGCCGTCCAGCGGCCAACCATGCTCGGCCAGGCAAGCCGCCGCATGGGCATGATGGTGTAACACCGTCTCTGTCGGCAGACGCATCTCACTGGCCCACTGACTGGAAACATAGCCCGGATGCGCATCACAGACGATACGCTCTGGCGTAAAATCGTAGATTGACTGGATCAAACGCAATGCCTCGCGCCACTGCGCCTGGATACCGTCATCGCTGAGATCGCCCAAATGTTGGCTGACAACCGCCTGTTCGCCGCGTACCAGACAGAACGTGTTTTTCAGATCCGCGCCCAGACAAAGTATCGGCGGCACATCGCGAAATCCGGGCGGCAACGCAATCGCGTCCGGCACGTATCCCCGCGAACGACGCAGCATTTCGCCGCTGTCGCGCACGACAGAGTCGTCCATGCGCTGAACAATGTCGCGATTGTGCAACAAAAAACCATCGGCAATATCGTGTAAATCGTCCAGCGCCTGTTCGTTGGTGATGGCGGGCGGTTTGCCGCTCAGGTTGCCGGATGTCATCACCAGCGGGTAATTGAGCGCCTGCAACAAGAGATGTTGCAACGGGTTGGCTGGCAGCATCACGCCCACCTCCGTAAGCCCTGGCGCGATGCCCTCACTCAGCGAAGGTACATACTGCTTATCCACCAGTACAATCGGGGCCGCTGGCGTGGTCAGCAGCGAACGCGCCGCGCTCGGCAGCGTTTGCGCCGTGGGCAACATCACCGCCAATGGTTTCGCCGGGCGATGTTTACGCGCCCGCAGCATCGCCACTGCGTTATCGTTGCGCGCATCGCAGGCCAGATGAAAACCACCCAGCCCTTTAACGGCAATAATGCCTCCGGCGTTCAGTTGGGCGACCGCCGCCTGCAAAGCCGCCTCTTTTTCCGCTCGTTCATGTTGGCTCCGCCACTCAAGATGCGGCCCGCATGACGGACAGGCAACGGGTTGGGCATGAAAACGGCGATCGTACGGATCGCGGTATTCGTTGTCGCATTCCGGACACAAGGGAAACGCCGCCATCACCGTAAATGGCCGGTCATAGGGCATAGCGCGAATAATGGTGAAGCGTGGTCCGCAGTGGGTGCAATTGATGAAAGGATAACGGTAGCGCCGCTCGCCTGGGGTATTCATCTCGGCAAGACATGCCGGGCAGGTCGCCGCATCCGGCACGATTTGCGTGTTCATCGAACCGCCTGCGCTCTGACGAATGGCGAAATCCGTCGGTGCGCGCTCCCATATCAACGACGCGTGTTCAACGCTGTCAATGCGCGCCAGCGGCGGGCAATCCTGATAAAGCGCGGCAATAAATTGCGACGGCTCTTCCAGTAACCGAACGACGACGCCGTCGCCGTCATTACACACGTCGCCATGTAATCGCAACTGCTGCGCCAGCTGCCAGACAAAAGGACGAAAACCGACGCCCTGTACTTTGCCCCGAATGCGTAGCTGTACGCCGGAAGGTGTGTCTATCGCCATCTTATTTTCCCGCCATCATCGAACCCGGATGCCTGATGGCGCGACGCTTATCAGGCCTACAACCGCACGGACCGTAGACCGGATAAGGCATTGATACCGCCATCCGGCAATGCTTTGTGGCGTATTCTACGCGCAATCGCAGAAATCAGAAAAGCAGCGATGCCGTTGAATCCAGCGCCGCACGACGGCGTTTTTCCGCGCTCAGCTGTTCAAGCTTATTGCGGTCAACGCAGATGAGGGCGTGCGTTGGGCAAGCGGCCATACAGGCTGGACCAGCTTCACGGTGGTGACATAGATCGCACTTGTTGGCTTCGGCTTTTTCGGCACGCACGTTCAGCCCCGCGCCGCTATTGCGAACCACCGGACGTACCACCACTTCCATGGCGCCGTAAGGACATGCCACTACGCAAGTTTTACAGCCAATGCAGCGTTCCTGCATCACATGAACAAAGCCTTTGTCACGGCTGATGGCGCCATTCGGGCAAACGTTGGCGCACGGCGCGTCTTCACACTGGCGACACAGCGTTGCCGTGGAAACGTTCACGCCTTTGATGACATGGATACGAGGTAAAAAGGTTTCAGGGGTCAGCGATGCGCAATCCTGATTTTCCTGATGGGATACGACGCAAGCCACTTCACAGGTACGGCAACCAATGCACTTACTCGCGTCTGCAATGATGAAACGGTTCATCAAATTCTCCAGCAATAACAGATGATGTGCCGATATATACACGAATCGTGCCAATTTTTATTTCATTGTTATTTAAGAATATTATTTCTATTTTCGTGAGCATTTACGTGTCATCGTCACAAGTGTCGATGACACGTAATGTCGCCAGTGGTGGTCAAGATTTGCAGTGATAGCCAGCCAACTCTGCACCGCAACTGGCATCAATCCTGATTAACGCCTGGCAATACGTTACCGCGTATTAAACAGCGCTGCGTAAGGGAAAGATCGTCCGTTTGCGGATTCCTTCCGGCAATAGGTTTGATAATTAATTTACGGCCAGGATAGTGATTAAAACGGGTCAGCGCCGGATAACTCAACCGGCCAAACCAGCCGTGTACGCGCTGCCAGCGGGCGTCCTTCACCTGATATAAATTGGTTATCCAGTAGCCTGAGTCAAACTGCATATCCAACAGTTGCGTACGCCCATTGCCCTGTAAATCAAGCAAATCATCGACGCCAGTATCGGTGGCGGTATAAAACCCCCACGGTTCAAAGACGCAGGGGCGGCCATTATTGAGAAAGGTGAAAATGATGTATTGCGCGCTCGGCGCCAGGCCCAACCCAGGATTGCCCAACCAGATAACCAGATCCTGAATGCCGTTACGATCGAGGTCAGCGCGATAAAATTGCGCATTACCCGCCAAATTAATCAGCCTTCCCACCGGGACAACCCACGAATTACCGGCTCTGTCTTTTCCGCTAATCCGCCATTCGTTATCTTTTTTCGGCTCCGGCAGTAGCGTCACGCCACTGACTCCGACCTGGCGAAAATGCCAGGTCTGGTCGGGCGATACAGAATAAGGCAGGGTCAACAGCGGCTTCAGCGCACGCTTTTGCGCATATTCACCGTCGCTCATCGGCAGGTAACCGACAAAATCGGTGGCCAGTGCGCGCGCGGCGATGCAGAAAAATAGCAGTCCGCTCCATACGATAATCTTCACGTCCTTCTTACAACCTTTGCCGTGTAACACAAATTCTCCCTAAATATGTGCGCATTTTACGCCTCCGGCGCTTCCAGCGCGGCAAATCCGCCGTTTCCCTGCCAGCCTTCCAGGCGCTGATAGACGATGTTTACCGCGTCCTTAATCGGTTGAGTCATCGGATAATAAAACCCGACGATATCCGGCTGGATACCAACAAAAATCACCTCGCCGACATCCTCTTTCAGCTGATCGATAAGGTAGTTGAGCGGCATATTGTGGGTGGTCATCATAAACATTTCGGCGATATCATCCGGATCGATGATGCGGATCTCGCCCGGATTAAGTCCCATGTCGGTGGCGTCGACAATCAACAGACGCTGCGGGCGCAGTTCGCGAATCGCCACAATGTCGTTTTCCGGCGCGCTGCCGCCATCAATCACCACCCAATTCCCCTTCGGCTGCGCCGCGCACATTTCCGCCAGTAATGGGCCTGCGCCGTCGTCGCCCATCATGCTGTTGCCGACACAGAGTAAAACGTCAGTCACGAAGCCTCCTCACCATCAGGTAGATGGCGCTTTCCTGATGAATGTCATGCAGCATACTGAGCATCAGTTTGCTCCATTCTTGCTGCTGCGGGGTCTGCGCGGCGCGCGCCTCATCAAACGCGCGCGCCAGCATTTGCACATGGTTGAAATCGATGACGATCTCGCCATACTTCGGCACGCCTTCCATTTTACGCCGGGCATCGCTACCGGCTTCCAGGGTGGCGATCCACGCCAGATACTCATCCCATGGGCAGGTGAGCGCGGCCTCCAGGCAATCGATAACCCCCAGGTGGTGACCAATCGCCAGGCTGTAATAGACAACCTGCTGCGCCTCGGCGGGCGTCGCATCGTTCTCATCAATAAACTTACGGCTCAGTTGACTGAACACCACCTGTTCGCTCATCGGATACGCGCCTCTTCAACAACATGATTGAGATGGGTGACAATTTCGGTTAAACGCGGATCGTTTTCCGCTTCCAGCCAACGCGCCACTTGCTGCTCGCCCTGCCCCAACTGTGTCAGGTAATCATCGGCGATCTGACGACCATAGCGATAACCCGCCAGCCGGCGCGCCGCGCGATCCACCTTCACGCGCAGCGGCTGCACCATATCCGGATGCAGGATCTCTGCGGGCTGATCGTCCAGCTCACCCGGCGCGCGGGCGTGGATTTTCTGCTCCAGCAGGCCAAGCGCCATCGCAAAGCCATACAGCGTGGCGGCAGGCGTTGGCGGGCAGCCTGGAATGTAGACATCTACCGGGACGATTTTATCCGTACCGCCCCAGACGCAGTACAGATCATGGAAGATGCCGCCGCTGTTGCCACAGGCGCCGTAAGAGATACAAATTTTCGGGTCCGGCGCCGACTGCCAGGCGCGCAGCGCCGGAGAGCGCATGGCGCGGGTCACCGCGCCGGTAAACAGCAGAATATCGGCATGACGCGGCGACGGTACTACTTTGATGCCGAAACGCTCAGCATCAAACAGCGGCGACAGCGTCGCAAAGATTTCGATTTCACAGCCGTTACAGCCGCCGCAGTCCACGCGGTAAACGTATGCCGAACGCTTAATATTTTTCAGTAGAGACGCCTTCATGCTGGCGATGGATTCATCCACCGTCATCGGTACCGGAATGCCGTTGGCGTCACGCGGGCCTAATAAATTGCTCATTAGCTGACCTCTTTCATATGGCGAGTCAGTTCAATACGGTCGGACGGCACCAGGCATTTCTGACGCTTACAGTCCGGGCAGGTCTCAAAGCTTTCGCGGTGGTTTTCCGCGCGGCTGTCGCCGTTGTGCGCAAGCAGCGCAATGGCGTAGTCGATCTCTTTCTGTACCGCGAAAGGACGATTGCACACGCGGCAGTTGCACAGCGCAAAGCGGGACTGTTGCAGGAAATCTTCTTTCTTCCACACCGCCAGTTCGTACTCTTGCGACAGTTTAATCGCCGCCGTCGGGCACACCTCTTCGCAGCGACCGCAGAAGATGCAGCGGCCAAGATTGAACTGCCACGCCAGCTCATTGGTCGCGAGATCGGTTTCCACCGTCAGCGCGTTCGACGGGCAGGCATTAACGCAGGCGGCGCAGCCGATGCACTGCTGCGGATTATGTTCCGGCTTGCCGCGGAAGTTTTTATCAACCGCAATCGGCTCCAGCGGATAAGACGAGGTCGCCGTGCCGGTTTTGATAACTTTTTTGATAAAGGTAAACATGGCGATTCCTTATTTCAGCGGCGAGTTTTTACGCTCAATGCTGTAGCGCTCAAGTTCTTTGTACGGCACGACTTTGCTCTTCTTCTTACGCACATCGACCACGGTCATCCGGTCGGTACAGGAGTAGCACGGGTCGAGGCTGCCGATAATCAGCGGCGCGTCGGAGACGGTGTTGCCGCGCAGCATATAGCGCAGCGTCGGCCAGTTGGCGTAGGTCGCCGCACGACAGCGCCAGCGGTAAAGCTTTTGGTTGTCGCCGGTCATGCTCCAGTGGATATCGTCACCACGCGGCGCTTCGGCAAAGCCGAGCGCAAAACGGTGCGGAATATAGGTAAAGCCTTCCACCATCAGCGGGCCGCCCGGCAGATTATCCAGACCGAAATCGATCATATTCAGCGAGGTGTAAACTTCGTTGATACGGACTTTCAGACGAGAAATCACATCGCAGCCCTGCTCGCTATGTACTTCCATCGGCAGCAGACCGTAACCGACAAACGGGTGGTCGGCGCGGGTGTCGCGGGCGTGACCGCTGGCGCGCACCATCGGGCCGACATTACTGAAGTCACGGGCAATTTCCGGGTCCAGACGGCCGATACCCACGGTACGCTGTTCCATATTCGGCGTGCTCAGCAGCATGTCCACCAGCTCCTGCACGTCACGACGCATCTGCTGCGCCAGTTGACGGGTCTGGATCATGTCCTCTTTGAGCAGATCGCGGCGAATCCCGCCGATCAGGTTCAGACCGTAAGTTTTGCGCGCCCCGGTCAGGATTTCCGCCATCTTCATGGAGGTTTCACGCACGCGGAAGAACTGCATAAAGCCGGAGTCAAAGCCGGTAAAGTGGCAGGCCAGGCCGAGATTGAGCAGATGCGAGTGCAGGCGTTCCACTTCCAGCAGAATAGCGCGGATCATTTGCGCACGTTCCGGCACCTGAATGCCCATCGCGTTTTCCACGGAAGTGGTGTAGGCGGTGCTGTGCGCGAAGCCGCAGATACCACACACGCGATCCGACAGGAAGGTGACTTCGTTATAACCCATGCGGGTTTCCGCCAGTTTTTCCATACCACGGTGGACGTAGAACAGGCGGTAGTCGGCGTCGATAATGTTTTCACCATCGACGAACAGACGGAAGTGGCCCGGCTCATCGGAAGTAACATGCAGCGGGCCAATCGGCACCACGTTATTTTTCTTGTCACCCAGCTCGTTAATGAACTCGTAGGTTTCCGCATCGGTGGTCGGCGCCGGGCGCTGACGATAATCCATGCTGTCTTTACGCAGCGGATAGAGTTCATCCGGCCAGTCGTCCGGCAGCACCAGACGGCGCTCGTCCGGCAGACCGACCGGGATTAAACCGTACATGTCGCGTACTTCGCGCTCACCCCACACTGCAGCCGGCACGCGCGGCGTAACGGATGGGAATTCCAGCTTATTGGCATCCACTTCAACGCGGACGGTAATCCAGCACTTCGTGCCCTGCTCCATCGACAGCACGTAATAAACGGCATAGTGGCCGCACAACTGGCGTTCGTCATTACCGAACAGCACCGACAGCCACCCACCCTGCTGGTAGTAAAGAAACTCCACCACTTCCGGCAGATAGTTCACTTTTACCGTAATAGTCAGCTGATCTTTGGTCTGCCAGGCTTCGTCCAGCACGACGCCCGGAAACGCCTGGTGCAGCGCCGCAAGGTATTGTTGACCTAATTTTTCTTCAGACATGCTCAAACTCTCTTAAATCACGCCGCCAGCAAGGAGACGAAGGCTAAAAACGCAAACCCAAAACCGGCCCAGGTCACGCGTGAAGTGGCGCAAAAACGCAGTCGCGCCATGCTGTTTTCAAACAGGGCGATCACCAGTACGCCGACAATCAGCTTGACGACGGCAATCACCAGCGCCAGCAACAGTCCGCCTGCGCTGAAGGTTTCCATTTGTCCCCACGGCAGAAACACGCCGACGAACATTTGCAGCACCACCAGTTGTTTCAGGCTGATGCCCCATTTCAGCACCGCAAAGCCGCTACCGCTGTATTCGGTCAACGGCCCTTCCTGCAACTCCTGCTCCGCTTCCGCCAGGTCGAACGGCAGCTTGCCCATTTCGATAAAGGTGGCGAAGGCGCAGGCGCACAGCGCCAGAATCAGCGGAATACTGCGCGCGACAGGCCAGTGATAAATGGTATCGGCGATATTGCTGATATGAGTTGAACCCGCCACCTGCGCGGCGACCCACAGACCCAGCAGCAGAATCGGCTCCACCAGCACGCCGAGCATCGCTTCACGGCTGGCGCCGATCGCGGTGAACGGACTGCCGGTATCCAGGCCTGCAATAGAGAAGAAGAAGCGCGCGATGGCGAACAGGTAAATCAGGGTGATTAAATCACCCAGTTGCGGCAACGGAGATCCAACGGTGACGACCGGCAGTGCGGTGGCGATAGTCAGCATCACGCCGACCATCACAAACGGCGTCAGGCGAAAAACCCAGCCGGAATCCGCGGGCGCAATACTCTGACGACCGAGCAGTTTGATAATGTCGCGGTACTCCTGCAACACGCCCGGCCCTCGGCGATTGTGTAGACGGGCGCGCGCCACGCGAGTAATACCGGACAGCAATGGCGCAACGGCAAATAGCACCAGCGCCTGAATTAACGGATAAAACACACTCATTTTCAGGCTCCTCGTGAAACCACAATCACCACCAGCACCGCCAGCTCAATCAGCGCCAGACGACGGAACAGCACCGCTGCCGCCGCGTTCTGCCAGCCCGGCACCAGCGATACCGGGTTCAGCCATTTACGCAGTTTAAGTACCGGGGCAAAGGCCTCTTTCACCGGCATGGCGAAACCGTGCGCGGTAATCACCATCGACTGCTCATGGTCGTAGCCGCACACCCAGGCCGCGCCGCGAGAACGCGACGGCAGACGGTTGCCTTTGAACATCGCCATAATGATGAACGGCAGTAGCGGACAGGCGACCAACAGCAGCGTGATCATCGGCTGCGATACGGTGGTGTGCGCGGTTTCCAGCGGCAACGGTACCGCAGTGGAAATCATCGGCAGCAGCCACGGCGCGGCAACCCCGCCCAGTACGCAGCAAATCGCCAATGCCACCACGCTGACGCCCATCAGGATCGGCGCGCAGCTGGCATTTTCAGCTTCCTTCGTGCGCGGCGCGCCAAGGAACGTCACGCCGTAAACTTTCGCCATACACATCACCGCCAGCGCGCCGGTAATCGCCAGGCCAACCGCCAGCAGCGGTCCTAACAGACGACCAACAAACGCGCCGCTGTTGCCCAGTTTGAAGAAGGACTGGTAAATCACCCACTCGCCGGCAAAGCCGTTCAGCGGCGGCAACGCAGCCATCGCCATCAGACCGACCAGCATGGCGATAGAAATAACCGGCATCCGTTTACCAATACCGCCCAGTTTTTCGATATCGCGATGACCGGTACGGAACCAGATGCTGCCCGCGCCCAGAAACAGCACGCTTTTGAACAGGCTATGGTTCAGCAGGTGATAGAGCCCGCCGGTCAGACCCAGCGCGATCAGTACCGGCTGATTGAGAGCAATCCCGGTAACGCCTGCGCCCAGACCGAGCAAAATGATGCCGATATTTTCCAGCGTGTGGTAGGCCAGCAGGCGCTGAATGTTATGCTCCATCAGCGCGTACAAACCACCGACAAAGGCGGTGATCATCCCAAGCACCAACAGCGCCACGCCCCACCACAGCGGCGCATTGCCGCCAAGCAGAGATAGCGTGAGAATGCCCAGCAGCCCGATTTTCATCACCACGGTCGAGAACAGCGCGGCGGCGGGAGCGCTGGCGTTGGCGTGCGCCTGCGGCACCCAACCGTGTAGCGGGATAATCCCGGCCAGCAGACCAAAGCCGATAACACCGAGCAGCCAGATATCGGAGCCCAGCGGCAGTTGCTGAGCGCGTTGATCCAGCAGCCCCAGATCCAGCGTGCCGTAGCGCTGCCACACCAGCCAGCAGGCGATTGCCAGCAGCAGCGTACCGAGACGGCCCAGCGCAAACCACAGTTTGCCCTCTTTGCTACCGCCGGTAAGGAACACGGCGCAGAGCGCCATGATTTCCGCCATCACCACCATCGTCCCCAGGTTACTGGCGACCACAGCGCAGACGGCTGTCGCCATCAGCAGGTTGATCAACAGTCCGTTGGCTTTTACCTGTGGATGGCGATGCCAGTCGATATTGAACAGGCTGACGAACAGACCGCACAGCCCCAGCGTAATCAGCCAGATAGCATTCAGCGGCGTTATTTGCAGCATGTGACCGGTAAACGGCATCACGCCGCTCACCGTAACGGCGCTGGTCAGCGCGGTGAACCCCGCGCCTGCCGTACACAGGCTGCCGACCGCGCCGCCGATACCGGCAATCCAGCCGCTCAGCGCTTTATGAAACGAAAACAGAAACGCCAGAACGGCGGCGGCGGCAAACCACGCGACGCCGCTAGTAATCAGTGAAAGTGAACTCATTATGCATCCCCACTCTGAGCCTGCTGAAACAAGGTGAGATCGCCAAAATCGGTATTAAACGTCAGCTCACGTTTACGTTTGCTGGCGCGGGCGATATCCGTGTTCTCTACCAGGTGTAGCGCTTTAGTCGGGCACATCCGCACGCAGGCCGGGCCTTGCTCGTCAAAGCTGCACAGGTCGCATTTCACCGCGATAGCGCGCACGCCCGGCACCCAGTCGAGCAACGTACTGACGCGCGCAGGCGCTGGCGGCGCGGGCGGCGCTTTCGGCGTATTGGCGTTCGCCGGAATATGCAGCGGACGGCTGCCGGAAAACTCAATAGCGCCAAACGGACAGGCAATACCGCACAGTTTGCAGCTCACGCACAGGCTTTCATTAAGCTGGACAGCGCCGTCAACGCGATTAATCGCGTTAACCGGGCATACCGTGGCGCATGGCGCATCTTCACAGTGGTGACAAAGCTGCGGCGCAGATTCTTTTTCATTCAGCATCACTTTCAGGCGCGGCATTGACTGCAGGCCATGCTGGCGATGCGTCTCTGAACAGGCGGCCTCACAGGTGTGGCAGCCGATACAGAGAGTGGAGTCAGCAATTACAAAACGATTCACCAGGCATTCCTCAGGTGATTGTCATTTTTGACGAAAACATGCCGTTGAAATGTCATTTTCGACACTTATCGACACGCCCATCCCCAAAACATTCATGACATGGCGCAACGCCATATCGAGAATCAAAGCGGGCAACACCTCAGGCTTATACCGCCGGGCTGTTTCCCTTTACCAATTGACGCAAATTAACCGGCGAATTGGTTTCTACAGCGGTATAGAGGCTGTCGTAAACGCTGGCGATTTTTTCCAGATAGTGCTCCAGCACCTGCTCGCGATCGCGGTTATTAACCCGTTCGTCAACCTTGCCGTCGATATCGAGCTGCGCCTGTGCAATCAATTGCTTATCTTCGCCATCTTTGGTTTCAACGTAGTACTCAATGGTGTGGCTGTTAAAACCATCCGCCAACGCGACGTAAATACGAAAGTGCTCAAACAGGACAAAGCAAAGATCCCTTTCCGGCGCGCAGCTCATTGCGTGATGCAGGCGCGCTTTCGAGAGGGTGATCCCCTGAACCAGCGAGTTGCAGTAAATATGCCACTGGTCCTGTAGGCGACGATGCCGTTGCGCGATGTAATCGGCCTTTTCGCTTATTTCCCAAATAGTCATGTCAGGTTACCCGTTTAACAGAGATGCCTGCGTTAAGCATTTTCCATGCCAATTTTTAACTTATTGTTTTTAATGGCAGACGCGCACAGTAACTGCCGTTTCGACGCGGTGACGACATGTCATTTCGTCATCGTCGACATTAACCTGCCAGGGGATAAAAATATTGGCATAAATATTGCTTTACAGGGGCAACCACTACGGGAGGCGATATGCACGAAATCACCCTCTGCCAACGGGCACTGGAATTGATTGAACAACAGGCTTCAGCATACGGTGCAAAACGTGTGACAGCCGTCTGGATCAAAATTGGCGCATTTTCTTGCGTGGAAACCAGCGCTCTTTCCTTTTGTTTTGATCTGGTATGCCGCGGCACGATAGCAGAAGGTTGTAAACTGCACCTCGAAGAACAGGAAGCCGAATGCTGGTGTGAGCATTGTCAACAATATGTCACGTTGTTAACCCACCGTGTACGTCGTTGTCCGCAATGTCATAGCGATACGCTGCGAATTGTGGCCGATGACGGCTTACAAATTCGGCGCATAGAGATTGATGAAACTGAAGATTAATGCCGGATAGACGCTCGCGTCGCCATCCGGCAGAAAGCCTGTAACAAGAAAAAGATCAGGAGTAAGCGATGTGTACGACTTGCGGTTGCGCTGAAGGCAACCTTTATATAGAAGGCGATGAACATAATCCGCACTCAGCGTTTCGTAGCGCGCCCTTTGCCCCAGCGGCCCGCCCGGCGCTGAATATTACCGGCATTAAAACGCCTGACTTTGCCCCAAGTCAGACCGCAGAAGGCGATCTGCATTACGGCCACGGCGAAGCCGGAACCCACGCGCCTGGTATGAGTCAGCGGCGGATGCTTGAGGTTGAAATCGACGTGCTGGACAAAAATAATCGTCTGGCTGAGCGCAACCGCGCCCGTTTTGCCGCCAGCCAGCAACTGGTGCTCAACCTGGTGTCCAGCCCCGGGTCCGGTAAAACCACCCTGCTGACCGAAACGCTGATGAAATTGAAAGACCGTGTACCGTGCGCGGTGATTGAAGGCGACCAGCAGACAGTGAACGACGCCGCCCGCATCCGCGCTACCGGCACGCCCGCCATTCAGGTCAACACCGGTAAAGGCTGCCATCTTGACGCGCAAATGATCGCCGACGCCGCGCCGCGCCTGCCGCTGGATGACCACGGTATTCTGTTTATCGAAAACGTCGGTAATCTCGTCTGCCCGGCCAGCTTCGATCTGGGCGAAAAGCATAAAGTCGCAGTGCTTTCCGTGACCGAAGGTGAAGATAAGCCACTGAAGTATCCCCATATGTTTGCCGCTGCGTCGCTCATGCTGCTCAATAAAGTCGATCTGCTGCCCTACCTCAATTTTGACGTTGAGAAGTGCATCGCCAGCGCGCGTGAAGTGAACCCGGAGATTGAAATTATCCTGATTTCCGCCACCAGCGGCGAAGGCATGGATCAGTGGCTGGCCTGGCTGGAGGCGCAGCGATGTGCATAGGCGTTCCGGGTCAAATCCGCGCCATTGACGGCAATCAGGCAAAAGTTGACGTCTGCGGCATTCAGCGCGACGTCGATCTCACATTAGTCGGCAGTTGTGATGAAAACGGTCAGCCGCGTCTGGGTCAGTGGGTGCTGGTTCATGTCGGATTCGCCATGAGCGTCATTAACGAAGCGGAAGCGCGCGACACGCTCGACGCGCTACAAAATATGTTTGATGTTGAGCCGGACGTCGGCGCACTGCTGTATGGTGAGGAGAGATAATGCGTTTTGTTGACGAGTACCGTGCGCCGGAACAGGTAATGCAGCTCATTGAACACCTGCGTGAACGCGCCGCCCTTCTTCCTTACACTGCCGAACGTCCGTTGCGCATTATGGAAGTCTGCGGGGGTCATACCCACGCGATTTTTAAATTTGGTCTCGATCAGTTACTGCCCGAAAACGTGGAGTTTATTCACGGCCCCGGTTGTCCGGTCTGCGTGCTGCCGATGGGACGCATCGACAGTTGCGTGGAAATTGCCAGCCATCCGGAGGTGATTTTCTGCACCTTTGGCGATGCCATGCGCGTGCCGGGGAAACAGGGGTCTCTGTTGCAGGCTAAAGCGCGCGGCGCGGATGTCCGTATTGTTTACTCTCCGATGGACGCGCTGAAGCTGGCGCAGGATAACCCGACCCGCAAAGTGGTATTTTTCGGGCTGGGCTTTGAAACCACCATGCCGACCACCGCCATCACGCTGCAGCAGGCAAAACAGCGTGACGTGCGAAACTTCTACTTTTTCTGCCAGCACATTACGCTGATCCCGACGCTGCGTAGCTTACTGGAGCAGCCGGACAACGGCATTGACGCCTTTCTTGCGCCAGGCCACGTCAGCATGGTCATCGGCACCGAGGCGTACCAGTTTATCGCCGCCGATTTTAATCGCCCGCTGGTGGTGGCTGGATTCGAACCGCTTGATCTACTGCAAGGCGTGGTCATGCTGGTTGAGCAGAAAATAGCGGCCCTAAGCCAGGTTGAAAACCAATACCGTCGCGTGGTGCCGGATGCCGGAAACATGCTGGCGCAGCAGGCCATCGCCGATGTGTTCTGCGTTAATGGCGATAGCGAGTGGCGCGGTCTGGGCGTGATTGAATCCTCCGGCGTCCACCTGACGCCAGAGTATCAGCGCTTTGACGCCGAAGCGCATTTCCGCCCAGCGCCGCAGCAGGTCTATGACGATCCGCGCGCCCGCTGCGGCGAAGTGCTGACCGGCAGATGCAAGCCGCATCAGTGCCCGCTATTTGGTAAAACATGTAATCCAGAGACCGCGTTTGGCGCGCTGATGGTCTCTTCCGAAGGCGCATGCGCCGCCTGGTATCAGTATCGTCAGCAGGAGTGTGAAGTTTGAACAATATACAACTCGCCCACGGTAGCGGCGGCCAGGCTATGCAACAGTTGATTAATAGCCTGTTTATGGAGGCCTTTGCCAACCCGTGGCTGGCGGAACAAGAAGATCAGGCGCGTCTGGAGCTGGCGCAGCTGACGGCGGAGGGCGACCGTCTGGCGTTTTCTACCGATAGCTATGTGATCGATCCGCTCTTTTTCCCCGGCGGCAATATCGGCAAACTGGCGATTTGTGGTACGGCGAACGACGTAGCGGTGAGCGGCGCGATCCCCCGCTATCTCTCCTGCGGCTTTATCCTTGAAGAAGGACTGCCGATGGAGACGTTAAAAAGCGTGGTCAATAGCATGGCGGCGACCGCGCGGGAAGCGGGTATCGCCATTGTAACCGGCGACACCAAAGTTGTGCAGCGCGGCGCGGCGGATAAATTGTTTATCAACACTGCCGGCATGGGGGCGATTCCCGCCGATATTCACTGGGGCGCGCAAACGCTGAACGTTGGCGATGTGCTGTTAGTCAGCGGTACGCTTGGCGATCACGGCGCCACTATCCTCAACCTGCGTGAGCAACTGGGACTGGATGGCGAGCTGGCGAGCGACTGCGCAGTATTAACGCCGCTTATTCAGACGCTGCGTCATATTGACGGAGTGAAGGCATTGCGTGACGCCACGCGCGGCGGCGTGAATGCGGTCGCCCATGAGTTTGCGGCGTCCTGCGGTTACGGTATTGAATTGTCCGAATCCGCACTGCCGCTCAAACCTGCCGTGCGCGGCGTCTGCGAGCTGTTGGGGCTGGATGCCCTGAACTTTGCCAACGAAGGAAAACTGGTGATTGCCGTTGAACGGCAGGCCGCAGATCGGGCGTTGGCGGCATTACGCGCGCATCCGCTGGGACGTGATGCGGCGCTGATTGGCGAAGTCGTGGAACGCAAAGGCGTTCGCTTAGCCGGACTCTATGGCGTGAAGCGAACCCTTGATTTGCCACACGCCGAACCATTACCTCGTATATGCTAGCAGCCTGTTGGCAGCATACTGTAGGCCGGATAAGACGCATTTGCGTCGACATCCGGCATTAACGCTGCATGAACGCCTGATGGCGCTTTGCTTATCAGGCCTACGGAGTGTGTGACCAGCGAGTTTGCGGTCAGCCATCCGGCAATAACTTACGACTTATACCTATAATTCATTTACCGTTTTCGCACCGTTTTGCGGTATTTTCCTGGAAAAGCAACATGTCGTATACACCCATGAGCGATCTTGGACAGCAAGGCTTGTTCGATATCACTCGTACCTTATTGCAGCAGCCCGATTTGGCGTCGCTCAGTGAAGCGCTTTCGCAACTGGTAAAGCGTTCAGCGCTCGCCGACAGCGCCGGCATTGTGCTATGGCAGGCGCAGTCGCAACGCGCACAATATTATGCGACGCGAGAAAATGGCCGTCCTGTTGAATATGAAGATGAAACCGTACTGGCGCACGGCCCGGTACGTCGCATCCTTTCTCGCCCCGATGCATTGCACTGTAATTTCCATGAGTTTACCGAAACCTGGCCGCAGCTTGCCGCGAGCGGCCTCTACCCTGAATTTGGTCATTATTGTCTGCTTCCTTTAGCCGCGGAGGGCCGTATTTTCGGCGGCTGCGAATTCATCCGTCAGGAAGATCGCCCCTGGAGTGAAAAGGAATATGACCGTCTGCATACGTTTACCCAAATTGTCGGCGTGGTCGCCGAGCAAATTCAAAACCGGGTAAACAATAATGTCGATTATGATCTGTTGTGCCGAGAACGCGATAACTTCCGTATTCTGGTTGCGATTACTAACGCCGTCCTGTCGCGTCTGGATATTGATGAACTGGTAAGCGAAGTCGCAAAAGAGATCCACCACTATTTCAATATCGACGCAATCAGCATCGTGTTGCGCAGCCATCGCAAAAATAAGCTGAATATCTACTCCACCCACTACCTTGATGAGCATCATCCGGCGCACGAACAGAGCGAAGTCGACGAAGCCGGCACGCTCACGGAGCGCGTCTTTAAAAGTAAAGAGATGCTGCTTATCAACCTCAACGAACGCGATCCGCTTGCCCCCTACGAACGCATGCTGTTCGATACCTGGGGCAATCAGATCCAGACGCTTTGCCTGCTGCCGTTGATGTCCGGCAAGACGATGCTTGGCGTGCTCAAACTGGCCCAGTGCGAAGAAAAAGTGTTTACCACTGCCAACCTCAAGCTGCTGCGTCAGATTGCCGAACGGGTAGCCATTGCCGTGGATAATGCGCTGGCCTATCAGGAAATCCACCGCCTGAAGGAACGCCTGGTCGACGAAAACCTGGCGCTCACGGAGCAGCTTAATAACGTCGACAGCGAGTTTGGCGAGATCATCGGGCGCAGCGAAGCGATGTACAACGTGCTAAAGCAGGTTGAGATGGTGGCGCAGAGCGACAGTACCGTACTGATTCTGGGCGAAACGGGAACCGGTAAAGAGTTGATTGCCCGCGCCATTCACAACCTGAGCGGACGTAGCGGGCGCAGGATGGTAAAGATGAACTGCGCCGCGATGCCGGCGGGGCTGCTGGAAAGCGATTTGTTTGGTCATGAGCGCGGCGCGTTTACCGGCGCCAGCGCGCAGCGGATTGGCCGTTTCGAGCTGGCGGATAAAAGCTCGCTGTTTCTGGATGAAGTGGGCGACATGCCGCTGGAGCTACAGCCTAAGCTGCTGCGCGTCCTTCAGGAGCAAGAGTTTGAACGTCTCGGCAGCAATAAACTGATCCAGACCGACGTGCGGCTGATCGCCGCGACTAACCGCGATCTGAAAAAAATGGTCGCCGATCGCGAATTCCGTAACGATCTCTACTATCGGCTGAATGTTTTTCCGATCCAGCTTCCTCCGTTACGCGAACGTCCGGAAGATATTCCACTACTGGTCAAAGCGTTCACCTTCAAAATCGCCCGCCGAATGGGGCGTAATATCGACAGCATTCCCGCCGAAACGCTGCGCACGCTCAGCGGCATGGAATGGCCGGGGAACGTTCGCGAGCTGGAGAATGTCGTCGAGCGCGCCGTGCTGCTAACGCGCGGCAATGTGCTACAACTGTCGCTGCCGGATATTACCGCCGTAACGCCCGATACCTCGCCTGTTGCGACTGAAAGCGCCAAAGAAGGCGAAGATGAATATCAGCTTATTATACGCGTGCTGAAAGAGACCAATGGCGTAGTGGCTGGACCAAAAGGCGCGGCGCAGCGTCTGGGGCTTAAACGAACCACCCTGCTGTCGCGTATGAAGCGATTGGGTATTGATAAAGACGCGTTAGCGTAACGGGTTGCCGGATCTGATCCGGCCTGGAGATGATGCGCGCCGTAGGCCTGGCGCTTCCCCTTCACTTCTTGCGCTGATATTTTTCCGGCAATTCCGGAACGGGGCGCTTATCGTCGATAAGGTGCCGCACGGTCAGGACAGGATGCCGCCAAAGCATTCGCGGACCTGCCCAACGCATAATCTGCTTCATCTCCTCGCGTTTAGCCGGCTGATAGCAGTGCACCGGGCACTGCTTACAGGCGGGTTTTTCCTCGCCAAATACGCATTTATCAAGACGTTTTTGCGCGTAGGCGAACAGCGCGTCGTAATGCCCCTGCACCGCTGACGCCTGTGGGCACTGGCTTTCATACAGCGCGATCATTTTTTTGATCGTCAGTTTTTCACGAGCGATACGTTTACCGGGCATCGTGCTCTCTCCGAACATTAAGGTGTATTTATTTTACACCTTATCCCTCTTTAGCACTATCACTGCATATCGTCGCCATTTCGCAAATAAGAATTATTTTCATTTATTCATGCCTTGTGCTATATAACATAGCAAAGGCTATATTCGATGATTAATTAACCACATTGTTGCGAGGGATACTATGACGAATCTACATCGTCTGAAAACACTCCTGATTGCCGGTATTGTTGCGATACTCGCGCTATCGCCAGCCTATGCAAAAGAGAAATTTAAAGTCATCACCACGTTTACCGTTATTGCCGACATGGCGAAAAACGTGGCGGGCGACGCAGCGGAAGTCAGCTCGATTACCAAGCCCGGCGCTGAAATCCATGAGTATCAGCCAACGCCCGGCGATATTAAACGAGCGCAGGGGGCACAGCTTATCCTCGCGAATGGTCTGAACCTGGAGCGATGGTTCGCCCGCTTTTATCAGCACCTTTCCGGCGTACCGGAAGTCGTCGTCTCTACCGGCGTCAAACCGATGGGCATTACCGAAGGCCCGTATAACGGTAAACCGAACCCGCACGCCTGGATGTCGGCAGAAAACGCGCTGATTTATGTCGATAACATTCGCGACGCCCTGGTGAAGTACGATCCGGATAATGCGCAGATCTATAAGCAAAACGCCGAACGCTATAAAGCGAAAATTCGCCAGATGGCCGATCCGTTGCGTGCCGAGCTGGAAAAAATTCCCGCCGATCAGCGCTGGCTGGTCACCAGTGAAGGCGCCTTCTCTTACCTGGCGCGCGATAACGACATGAAAGAGCTTTATCTCTGGCCAATTAACGCCGATCAACAGGGGACGCCAAAACAGGTGCGTAAAGTGATTGATACCATTAAAAAGCACCATATTCCCGCCATCTTTAGCGAGAGTACGGTTTCCGATAAACCGGCCCGCCAGGTCGCGCGTGAATCCGGCGCGCATTATGGCGGCGTGCTGTATGTCGATTCTCTGAGCGCCGCTGACGGCCCTGTGCCAACCTATCTGGATCTGCTGCGCGTCACGACCGAAACCATCGTCAACGGCATTAACGACGGACTGAGGAGTCAACAATGAGTCAATCTGCGATTACCGTTGATCAAGTCACGGTGACGTATCGCAACGGTCATACCGCCCTACGGGACGCCACTTTTCAGGTGCCTGGCGGTTCAATCGCCGCGCTGGTAGGCGTAAATGGTTCCGGTAAGTCTACGTTATTTAAAGCGTTAATGGGCTTTGTGCATCTTGCGCAGGGCGATATCACTATCCTGCAACAGTCAGTCAACAAGGCGCTGAAAAAAAACCTCATTGCTTATGTTCCGCAATCGGAAGAAGTGGACTGGTCATTTCCGGTGCTGGTAGAAGATGTGGTGATGATGGGACGCTACGGCCATATGGGCTGGCTACGCCGTCCCACTGCGCATGATCACGCCTGTGTTGACGCCGCGCTGGCGCGGGTGGATATACAGGAATATCGTCACAGGCAGATTGGCGAGCTGTCCGGCGGGCAGAAAAAACGTGTGTTTCTTGCCAGGGCCATCGCTCAGGATGGACAGGTAATCCTGCTGGATGAACCTTTTACCGGCGTGGATGTAAAAACCGAAGCGCGAATCATCGATCTACTGCGGGAACTGCGCGATGAAGGCCGCACGATGCTGGTCTCAACGCATAATCTCGGCTCCGTCACCGAGTTTTGCGACTATACGGTAATGATTAAAGGAACCGTACTGGCCAGCGGCCCTACCGAAACCACGTTTACCGCCGCGAATCTGGAACAGGCGTTTAGCGGCGTTCTACGTCATATCGCGCTAAGCGGAGGTGAAGAGCACATCATCACCGATGACGAGCGCCCCTTTATTTCCCGGCGCGTGGCCAGCGGAGGAAAATCGTCATGAACTGGCTTGTTGAGCCGTTTGGCTACCAGTATATGCTCAACGCGATGTGGGTCTCCGCGATGGTGGGCGGTCTGTGCGCGTTTCTCTCCTGCTATTTGATGCTCAAAGGCTGGTCGCTCATTGGCGATGCGCTATCTCACTCTATTGTGCCTGGCGTCGCTGGCGCCTGGATGTTAGGGCTGCCCTTCTCGCTCGGCGCGTTTCTTTCCGGCGGACTGGCGGCAGGCAGTATGCTCTTTCTTAACCAACGCTCACGCCTGAAAGAAGACGCGATTATCGGGCTTATCTTCTCCTCTTTTTTTGGCGTCGGCCTTTTTATGGTGTCGCTCAATCCGATGTCGGTGAATATCCAGACGATTATTCTCGGCAACGTGCTGGCTATCGCGCCAGCGGATATTGCGCAACTGGCGATTATCGGCGCAGTCTCGCTGACGATTCTGCTGTTAAAGTGGAAAGATCTGATGGTCGTCTTTTTCGATGAAACTCATGCGCGTTCTATCGGGCTTAATCCGGGTCGACTAAAGCTGTTGTTTTTCACTCTATTGTCCGTCTCCACTGTGGCGGCCCTGCAAACCGTTGGGGCGTTCCTGGTGATCTGTCTCGTCGTCACGCCGGGCGCGACGGCCTGGTTACTCACCGACCGTTTTCCACGTCTGCTCATGATTGCCGTCGTGATTGGCAGCCTGACCAGTTTTCTGGGCGCATGGCTTAGCTACTGGCTGGATGGCGCCACGGGTGGAATTATTGTCGTCATGCAAACCTTACTGTTCATCACAGCCTTTATTTTCGCCCCGAAACACGGTCTGTTAGCCAACCGTCGACGCGCCCGCCTGCAGAAGGAGCCGACATGTTCTTAACAACGTTACTGGAACCCTTTCAGTTTGATTTTATGGTGAACGCCCTTATGGTTTCGGTCATTGTGGCGATTCCCTGCGCCTTACTGTCCGTGTTTTTAGTGTTAAAAGGCTGGGCGTTAATGGGCGACGCAATGAGTCATGCGGTATTCCCCGGGGTCGTGCTGGCATATATTGTGGGGATCCCCCTGGCGATTGGCGCTTTCATTGCCGGATTATTTTGCGCTATCGCGACCGGCTATCTGGACGATAACAGCCGCATCAAACGTGATACGGTGATGGGCATCGTCTTTTCCGGGATGTTTGGCGCAGGTCTGGTGCTCTATGTTTCTATTCAATCGGAAGTGCATCTGGATCACATCCTGTTTGGGGATATGCTGGGCGTATCGCTGGGGGATATCGTACAAACGTCGGTTATTGCACTGGGTATTGCGTTAATCATAGGGCTGAAATGGAAAGATCTCCTGCTACACGCTTTTGACCCGCACCAGGCGAAAGCCAGCGGGCTGAATACGACGCTACTGCATTATGGCCTGCTATGTATGATTGCGCTGACTATCGTCGCCACGCTGAAATCGGTGGGCATTATTCTGTCGATTTCATTGCTTATCGCCCCCGGCGCAATTGCCATTTTGCTGACGCGACGCTTTGCGCGCGCGCTGGGATTAGCGGTGAGTCTGTCAGTTATTACCGCTTTTGCGGGCGTCTATCTGTCTTTTTATCTTGATAGCGCGCCAGCGCCGACCATCGTGGTATTATTTGCCATCGTGTTTATTGCGGTATTTATTTACGCAACATGGCGCGACAGGCGTAATGAAATCGTACCAGAGGCGCAAGGTTAAAAGCTGCGTTCAGAAAATAAATACGGCAGTTGTAGTAGAAAGCCACCCTATATCTATTGTTGGTCAGTATGGTAAGCAGCTATCTTTAAATTTCTTTGCGACAAGCGTAAAGATGAGCTGCTTTACTCCCCATGTTTTTCCTGTTTCGAAATTTTTTCAGAGTTTGGCTAACCCAGCACAATGTGATTATTACTCACAAGATCTGTAATATCCCAGCAAAAAATAAATCTATAACTACACGTAATACAAGAGCATGATTGTCACATAAAAAATAGTTTAATTCATTCCTACTGCAATCGGTAACGCGCAATTATCGTCAGGTACAGCAGGGTTATGTGCAAAAGCAGTGCGCTGTAAATGCGCGTCTAGTTTCAGTCCCCGGAACAGCGATAGCGGTGAAGAGTCCATCCCCAAACGATACATAACCTTCTTACGATAAATACTAACGGTTTTTGTTCCCAGACCAAATTTTTTCGCCAGTTCAATTGCCGGATGTCCCGAGGATAATAATATCAGCAGCGCATATTTCGCCTGAGTGACGCCGGGAGGTAGATTCCACCAGGCGTATTGATTGATATTAAACAATACCTCTTCCGGCGTCTCGCCGGCATTAAAAGCATACGTAGCAGCCACGGTTTTCTTTTGTGGCCTGTGGCAGAAACGCAGCCAGGCTTCCGGAAGACGAAGCTTCTCTCGATCCGAGCGGATAGCGCAGGATAGTTCGTCTTTTAAAACATAATCCATAACGCCAAAATATTGCAGCACACAGCGATCGATATAATACAAGCGATCTGCCACTACCAAAACTTTACGGTTCTGCAACCGCGTCTGCAACGCATGAAAAAGATAAACATGCTCATGCGGGTTCAAAGCTAAAATCAGCCCGGCGTCCGGCATATCGGATAGAGAATGCAAAAGTGCAGTTAATGAGTTACACGTTTTAACGCACTTTTCCGGATATTTTTGCTTAAAAATAGACTGAAGGGCATAACAATTAGTCCAGTTAATACCGTATATAATTACATTTCTCATTTATTTATCCTTTTTTGAAAACTGACCACAGCTTCGGTAATGATTTTTCTTCCTGGGCGACTACTGCGCAAGTAGATAACGCCTTCTTACTACAAAGGTAATAAGACCAGATACGTTATTACATGCGCAATGTCGTTACCGAAATGAATTCCTTTTACAAATCTGATAATGATTAAATTTGCTGTTTTACTTTACTGTAATCTCTTAGAGTACAACGATTGCCCGACGCCTGGTGGCCATGTATGTCTGGCAATGAACGCTTTCGATTCCCTTTCATTAACTATATATCACTGGTGTAGCGATACTGAAATATACACTACGATTAAAAAAATATTTGGTATCTGTAACGCAAACAGATAGTAACGTTTAAAATAATTTCACAAATCAATGGTTCATCGTACGCATAAAGCTAAGCGGTGTAATCTTAAAATGCCGTTTAAAAATAGCGATAAAATAAGAAGGCGTATCATAGCCACACATCGTCGCGACTTGTGAAATATTTCCAGCCCCCATACGTAATAATTTTATAGCCTGATTCATACGAGCATCCAGATATATTTTGCTAAAACTCACCTCTTCAGCGGCCAGTTTTCGCTTCAGACTTGATACGCTCATAAACAGCTTTCCTGCTACCTCAGCCTGTGACCATTTGCGGGTGAGATCGCTGATAATAATGTTATAAACTTTCTCTTTTGTCGTAATTTTTATTGCTCGCTCAAGGAAATCAAACCCACCGGGCTTACGTACAAATGCTGATATAAGATACATCAATGAGAAATATGAATAATCATGATCATCAATACTCACATTACTACAAACCCGTGGACATGCCACACCATGCAAAATAGAGTCAAAAGTATCACTCATCCCTGGCAACAAGTCCGCATGAAAAAAATACTTTGGTTTCGTTTTTAATGATAGCTCTCGATCATTATAGTTTCTTGTACTGTAAAAAACTTTGTAGAATTTTTGCATTAAGTCATAGGAAACTTCCAGTGAAGAAAAATCAATATGCCCTTCTATTTCGCTCATACTAAGCGTGATTGTTTGATCTTTTTCCAATAAAAATAAACACGGCGCAGATTGTTCGATGAACTCCCCAAATTCGTTTTCAATTCGCAAACTGCCTTTATTAAGTTTAAACAATAAGCAGTTTGCGACATAATAGTCTCTTACGTCAGCTAATCCATTTATTAATGGAAATTTGTTCGGCTGTTGAAGGTGATTATTGCTAATGGCCTCAACTGATTTATTCATTGAAGGCAATACCATATTTTATCCTGTGTGCTATAAGGAACTCAAAATCGTTATATTCTTATAAACAAATAATTAAAACTCACAGAGATGATTTAAATCCGATTTTTTTATTATTATAGCCAATAATTACATTCCAACGCGCGTTCATTTCGTCACAAAAAGATACTCTTACAAACTTTATGCACAATTTTGTAATGGAAGCTTACAATATTAATATAATCATTTCAGAATAAAACGCCTGGTAGATACCTTAATAATCCATATACATCAATAAGATAGATACACTGGCATGGTGCATTTTCTGCATTATTTGCTAATGTATACACCATACCTTATCACAAATCGCCAGCAATGGGGGTCACCAGTCAATTGCCTCTTTGTTTTCCCCGCCCGATAAAATAATCTCCTGCATCCAGGAGGTCATTTGTGACTGCGCATTCATTGTACCAACTAATACCCCGTTTAAAGCCTCATATAAATGAGTGCCCGGTTCAACTTTTGCTAACATGTTTTGTAGCATAGCCGTTTGCTGCTCAAAAGAAACAAAAGCCGAATCACCACTTTTCGGATCTTTGAAGGCATTCATCTCTTGATAAATGCTATCTTTAAGCGTTTCAGAAGAGGCTGACTCAGGAAGCGCCAAAAGTCGTTGGTAGAATGCATCATAAAGATCAACGTCGCCGCCATTGCTTAAAGGCGCGCTATCCACATTATTCAGCATAGCGGCCCTGGCACTCAACGAAACCACACCCGTCGCTTCAGTATCCGCTGTCGGGACCAAATAAGAAGTCGGAATCGTACCCGGTATCACCTTATAACCTCCATTTTACAATGCTTGCGTTTTTGTCTTCCATTCATCAATAAGTGCGTTAATGGCGTTATCAGAAATCGTCCGGCAGTCTTGTGGAAGTTCATCAAGATGATGCTTAATGACGCCTACTGCCGTTTCAACAAATTGTTCAGGTGAAAATTCTGCGATCTGATCGCCGCAACTCATGATAAAGCGCTGTTCCTGATGATATTTAAGATTAAAAGTGCCTGGCCAGTTCTCCATAAGCAACACCATCAGTTTTTGGTGATCTTTTTTCGCGTTAACTGGTAGTGTTAAAAAAAGTTGCCCCTCAGGCTTATCGAAATCCCTTAGCCACTCATCCAGGACGGTTAAAAGCGTTTCGGGATGGTCGACCGCAGCTGAAAATAACTCGCGGGCATAAATCTGTATTTTTTCCATCCACTTCCAGGCCATTGTCTGATTATCAGTAAGATAAGCGGCGACCTGCTGTAACGCGTCTATCATTCCCTGCTCGTAACCTTCCTGATAGGCGTACATCCGCAAGGTCTTTGCCTCTTCTTCCGCCTCTCGCAAAATACGCTTAGCCCGTTGATGCGCCTGCTGTTCTAATCTTTCAATAGAGAAATAACGTTCCAGCGTTTTACGCTTTATCAGTATCCCCTCAACAGGCGAAAGCGGGGACGGAATTGGGATATTTTTGAGCATATTGTAAGGCCAGTAGCAAAATTGACATTTCTACAGCATCCTGCTTCGATGCCTCCTCAATAAATGGAGGAAAAAGCAAAGGAAAACGCTGTGCTAAAGATTCAGGTAAA
Source organism: Salmonella sp. 2018103 (assembly GCF_026247685.1). Lineage (NCBI taxonomy): Bacteria > Pseudomonadati > Pseudomonadota > Gammaproteobacteria > Enterobacterales > Enterobacteriaceae > Salmonella > Salmonella sp. 2018103. The sequence continues at coordinate 1,012,939 of NZ_CP111029.1, read as the reverse complement.
AATTCATTCAGGGCATTTAACTGTGCATACCCGACGCTAAGTAAAAACCGGTGATTCGGCGCCTTATTGCAGACAGATAAACTTGTTCCCTGATGCATTGCCAAAAATGCTTGCGCCCAATCCGGCAGGCCAAGCAAGGCTCCCTGCCTTGCCAGATCGGCTCTCAGTTTATGGCAACCGAGTAAATACGCTACTTGCGGCAGTCGGCGCCACTGACGCAGCCACAGCTGCGTCAGTGAGTTTTGAATACACTCCTTTTCTCCGTTCTTAAGCCGCCATGCCGCCAGTATTAACTCATTTGCCGCCGCCCTGGCGGCGGGTCTGACAATCATTTCCGGCGCTATCTGCAACCGCTGAGGATGGATATACGATAACGGATCAAAAATGATTCTTTGCCAGATAATGGGTAATGGCTGCCTATTCATTTGACGATTTCGCCTTATCATCAGCCGTTATGCCTTTCTTATTGCGGGCATAATGGTTTTTGTAATACCAGACGCCAAAGCCTGCTGACATCACGGATAACAAAATAATCAACACAATCCAACTGGTTGCAAAAGAATTACGTTTTACTGGTGTGCCGGGAGCCTGTAATTGGGCATCAGAACGTTCTGACAACACAACAGAAATGTTGTCATAATCCACATCGGCAAAACTATTCTTTAAGAAACGCTTGATATCGCTGATCTGATGCGCAAGCGGCGAACCTCGTTCATATACGGCTAATGCCGACAGATGAACAGGTTTTGGCGGGCGGCCATTTTCACCAGCATCAATATCATAACTAATATGGACCCTGGCGGAGAGCACGCCCTCCATCGTCTGTAATGACTGTTCCAGTCGCTGTTCAATAGCCGAATATAACCTGGCCTTTTCAGCTCGCGGAGACGATACCAGCGAATCCGCCGGGAACATCTGCGCTATTTCCACCCGCGGCCGGGGAGGAAGCTGATAAGTTTTAATCCAGTACACCGCAGCGGTAAAATCAGGCTCAGCAACGGTAATGCTATAGCCCAATTTTCCGCTATCAATTTTATTCGCCTCTATATTGTGCATTTGCAGAACGGCAATGACCTCATTAGCCTGTTCCTGGTCCAGTCCTTTTAAAAGATCCTTATCCTTACAGCCGGCAAGGGTCATTACCAGCAGAAAGGTATATAGATATCGACGAATCATGAGCGTAATAGCGTTTCAACAGCCCCGACTCCTTTACGAGTAAGGGTACTTACCATAGAAACATACAGGTTATAATCTGAAATCATCTCTTGCGAAATAGCCAGCTCTTTAGGATCCGTCACCAGATTAGGGTCCTCAATCCTGTTGGTAATCGTCTGTTTATCCACAGCCGTGGCAATCGCCGAACCAGAAAAAGCCTGGAGTAGCCGGTCATCCAGCGAGACAATGTCCGTTTCCATAGACCTGATATTGACCGCCTGCCCTATAACGGCATTCTCAGGGACAATAGTTGCAATCGACATAATCCACCTTATAACTGATTAACGGAAGTTCTGAATAATGGCAGCATCAATATCCTTAAAGACTTTTACCGTGTTCGATTGCGCGTTACGGTACAAGTTATATTCCGAGAGCTTACTCTGATACGCCGCCAGTAGCGCCGGATCGGAGGGTTTTGCTGCTAATTTATCCAGCGCCTCTGTTACCTGCGTTTGTAGATTATCAACGCCCGTATCAAATTTTGCTGAGACGTCATCCAGATAGCCTGACCAAGGTGTTGCCATAATGACTTCCTTATTTGCGTTAAATTAAAGTGGGCTTGGGAAATACCAATGGCCTGGGCTCATTTTGATATAACCTTCCGCCCCGTACTGAAATGAGCGCCCCTTGAGCCAGTCATCTTTTAATTCGATCGCAAACTGCACATAGCGTCCTCCCCATGTGCGGTAATAGCTATCGACAAATTGACGGGCTCTGAGTATTTCTACATCATCGAGCGCCCCCTGAATAACAAACGTTACGCCCCCCTTATGATTCCTGCGGGAATAAGGTAACGCCTGCTGTTTTAGCCCCGCTTCCGCCTGGCCTGCGGCGGTAACATCGTCCATCAACGTGATGTTAACCGAATCCGCGTAAGGCATTAGCGCTCTCAGCTTTTGACTTAACACCTCGAGCTCTTTCTTGCTCATCGTGTTTCGCTGGCGGCTTAGCCAGAAAACGGGTTTACGCGGCTCATCGAAATGAAGCCGATAATAAGCCAGCTGCGGATAATAGGTATCCAGCCAGGTAGAGATACGCTTATTTTCTTCGTTTTCGTTAATCACTCGCGCATTTTTATCATAATCGCCCCTCGCTAAAACCTGACGAGCCCACAGCGTATCTCTTTCATTTTGCGCAGCGACATAGAGCATTTTGTCCCGTCCTGGCAACACCTGAAAGCGCTCCTTCTCCTGCCCCAATAACGAATCGAGCTCTGCGGCCTGCCGCTGCGGCGAGTTAAGTATCCATAACGTCCCCACCGTCCCAATTCCCAATATAAAAAACCCGGCCAGTGCTGCTACAATTCCGTTTTTAAAACGTGGCTCGTTCTTTTTTGCAGACGTTTCTAACTTCTCAGGCTGCTCGGGCACCCACGGCTCGCTTTCCGGGCGAATCAGGATAAGCAATTCACCGACCTGTATTGGCGTATTTAATTGCACCGAACGAGATTCAGAATTTCCTTCTTTCAGCTCATGGAGTATAATTTCGGTCGCATCCGTATCCACCTGGATTTCAAAATTTACTCCGCCATGGTCCAGCGGGATAAAAAAGCTATCGGCAGGTATATCAGGGAGTTGGCCTGAAGCAGTGAGCGCATCACTCTGACCTACCACAAAGAGTGTTCGGCCTGTCAGCAATGGAAACTCACAGCCGTTCAGTGAGCTGTTAAGTAATCGAACTATGTATGGCCCTGGGCTTGTTATCGTCTTCTCTTTTGATGTTTCCATATATACTGTTAGCGATGTCTGTCGTTCTCGATAGCAGCAGATTACCGCACAGGACACAGGGATTCCTGATGAAAATAGAATGAAAAGTGAGAAATAAAATCAATTTATTCTGTATAATGCGTCTCAACACATATTAAAAGAACCATCATCCCCATTGGGGCTTAAACTACTGTAGATAAATTACCCAAATTTGGGTTCTTTTGGTGTAACAATCAGACCATTGCCAACACACGCTAATAAAGAGCATTTACAACTCAGATTTTTTCAGTAGGATACCAGTAAGGAACATTAAAATAACATCAACAAAGGGATAATATGGAAAATGTAACCTTTGTAAGTAATAGTCATCAGCGTCCTGCCGCAGATAACTTACAGAAATTAAAATCACTTTTGACAAATACCCGGCAGCAAATTAAAAGTCAGACTCAGCAGGTTACCATCAAAAATCTTTATGTAAGCAGTTTCACTTTAGTTTGCTTTCGGAGCGGTAAACTGACGATTAGCAATAATCACGATACGATTTACTGTGACGAACCTGGGATGTTGGTGCTCAAAAAAGAGCAGGTAGTTAACGTGACGCTTGAAGAGGTCAATGGCCACATGGATTTCGATATACTCGAGATACCGACGCAACGACTTGGCGCTCTCTATGCACTTATCCCAAACGAGCAGCAAACAAAAATGGCGGTACCCACAGAGAAAGCGCAGAAAATCTTCTATACGCCTGACTTTCCTGCCAGAAGAGAGGTATTTGAACATCTGAAAACGGCGTTCTCCTGTACGAAGGATACAAGCAAAGGTTGCAGTAACTGTAACAACAAGAGTTGTATTGAAAATGAAGAGTTAATTCCTTATTTTCTGCTGTTCCTGCTTACTGCTTTTCTCCGACTCCCGGAGAGTTATGAGATCATCCTTAGCTCGGCTCAGATAACGTTAAAGGAGCGCGTTTACAACATTATATCTTCGTCACCCAGTAGACAGTGGAAGCTTACGGATGTTGCCGATCATATATTTATGAGTACGTCAACGCTCAAACGGAAACTTGCAGAAGAAGGTACCAGCTTTAGCGACATCTACTTATCGGCAAGAATGAATCAGGCAGCAAAACTTTTACGCATAGGCAACCATAATGTTAATGCTGTAGCATTAAAATGTGGTTATGACAGCACGTCCTACTTCATTCAATGTTTCAAAAAATATTTTAAAACTACGCCATCGACATTCATAAAAATGGCGAACCATTAACATTTTTTGTATCTGTCATTCAAGTAAAGATTTTTATTAAAATTGTAATAATTTAAAATTCAGACTGCGCATTAACACGCTATATCAGAATGGGAGGCTATTCAATATCATTGTTCTGTCCGGAAGACAGCTTATACTGATATCTCTGGTAATTTAAAGTAAGGCTGATTATATAACACGATTTTTGTGAACTTGTCATCGCTATGATGACTAGTAAACCGATATTGCCTTATTCACAGCGTAAGAATTCGTCCAGATGACACTATCTCCTTCCGGCTTTAATCCTGTGGATTAAGGCCGGCATTTTATTCATATTTATACATCATCCGTTCCCTCTGAGAACTATTTGCCTGAACGGTCTACACCGAAACAGTCACGCTTGTTAGCTTTCTGCCAGGCATACCTCTTCTCTTCCTCCTGATATCGATATAATGCCTGGGGGCCAGCCTGAGGATGATACTGCTCATAACCCCCCTGCCTTTTTCACGCTATAGCTGAAGGGAGTAAAGAAAAGACGATATCATTATTTTGCAAAAAAATATAAAAATAAGCGCACCATTAAAAACAGTCTTTCATTTATATTTTGGCACCTAAGACAAATTACACTCTTAAACTTTCAACGAATGGTCATTTAGTGGAAATCTTCGAGAAAAATGGTTCTGATGGTGTAATTATCAGACCATTAACCATGAAGATATAATAAGCAGCATTTACACCCAAAAAAAATGCAGTAAGATAGCTACAAAACTAATCTCTATTGCAATGAGGCCAAGTTAAATATGTAAATATTTAGATGCCCGGCGCTGACTCTCTGCACCAGGATATACGACAGCGTCCATTCGATAATCACGGTTAGTTATAACAATATTATTACCAACATGTCAGTTATTTAAAGCACAGGCATAAGCTAAATAATCAAATGTTAAAAACATATAAACCCGAGCCCGTACAATATGACATTAAGCTCATAATAAAAGCTCAACCTGACCGTTAGTACTAACAGCAGAATTACTGAAACAGTAGATTCTATCCTAACGACTTGTATTAGCTATTATAACTTTTCACCCTGTAAGAGAATACACTATTATCATGCCACATTTTAATCCTGTTCCTGTATCGAATAAAAAATTCGTCTTTGATGATTTCATACTCAACATGGACGGCTCCCTGCTACGCTCAGAAAAGAAAGTCAATATTCCGCCAAAAGAATATGCCGTTCTGGTCATCCTGCTCGAAGCCGCCGGCGAGATTGTGAGTAAAAACACCTTACTGGACCAGGTATGGGGCGACGCGGAAGTTAACGAAGAATCTCTTACCCGCTGTATTTATGCCTTACGACGTATTCTGTCGGAAGATAAAGAGCATCGTTACATTGAAACACTGTACGGACAGGGCTATCGGTTTAATCGTCCGGTCGTAGTGGTGTCTCCGCCAGCGCCGCAACCTACGACTCATACATTGGCGATACTTCCTTTTCAGATGCAGGATCAGGTTCAATCCGAGAGTCTGCATTACTCTATCGTGAAGGGATTATCGCAGTATGCGCCCTTTGGCCTGAGCGTGCTACCGGTGACCATTACGAAGAACTGTCGCAGTGTTAAAGATATTCTTGAGCTCATGGATCAATTACGCCCCGATTATTATATCTCCGGGCAGATGATACCCGATGGCAATGATAATATTGTACAGATCGAGATAGTTCGGGTTAAAGGTTATCACCTGCTGCACCAGGAAAGCATTAAGTTGATAGAACACCAACCCGCTTCTCTCTTGCAAAACAAAATTGCTAATCTTTTGCTCAGATGTATTCCCGGGCTTCGCTGGGACACAAAGCAGGTTAGCGAGCTAAATTCGATTGACAGTACTATGGTTTACTTACGCGGTAAGCATGAGTTAAATCAATATACCCCCTATAGCTTACAGCAAGCGCTTAAATTGCTGACTCAATGCGTTAACATGTCGCCAAACAGCATTGCGCCTTACTGTGCGCTGGCAGAATGCTACCTCAGCATGGCGCAAATGGGGATTTTTGATAAACAAAACGCCATGATCAAAGCTAAAGAACATGCGATTAAGGCGACAGAGCTGGACCACAATAATCCACAAGCTTTAGGATTACTGGGGCTAATTAATACGATTCATTCAGAATACATCGTCGGGAGTTTGCTATTCAAACAAGCTAACTTACTTTCGCCCATTTCTGCAGATATTAAATATTATTATGGCTGGAATCTTTTCATGGCTGGTCAGTTGGAGGAGGCCTTACAAACGATTAATGAGTGTTTAAAATTGGATCCAACGCGTGCAGCCGCAGGGATCACTAAGCTGTGGATTACCTATTATCATACTGGTATTGATGATGCTATACGTTTAGGAGATGAATTACGCTCACAACACCTGCAGGATAATCCAATATTATTAAGTATGCAGGTTATGTTTCTTTCGCTTAAAGGTAAACATGAACTGGCACGAAAATTAACTAAAGAAATATCCACGCAGGAAATAACAGGGCTTATTGCTGTTAATCTTCTTTATGCTGAATACTGTCAGAATAGTGAGCGTGCCTTACCGACGATAAGAGAATTTCTGGAAAGTGAACAGCGTATAGATAATAATCCGGGATTATTACCGTTAGTGCTGGTTGCCCACGGCGAAGCTATTGCCGAGAAAATGTGGAATAAATTTAAAAACGAAGACAATATTTGGTTCAAAAGATGGAAACAGGATCCCCGCTTGATTAAATTACGGTAAAATCTGAGAGAGGAGATATGCATTATTTTTTTATCATCGTAATCTGGTTGCTTAGCATAAATACGGCATGGGCTGATTGCTGGCTTCAGGCTGAAAAAATGTTCAATATTGAATCCGAACTACTTTACGCTATCGCCCAGCAGGAATCGGCGATGAAACCAGGCGCCATTGGTTATAACCGAGATGGTTCAACCGATCTTGGCCTGATGCAAATTAACAGCTTCCATATGAAAAGGCTGAAAAAAATGGGGATTAGTGAAAAACAGTTGTTACAGGACCCCTGCATTTCTGTCATTGTGGGCGCATCCATTTTATCAGATATGATGAAAATCTACGGTTATAGCTGGGAGGCCGTTGGCGCTTATAATGCCGGGACGTCACCGAAACGATCGGATATAAGGAAGCGTTATGCTAAAAAAATTTGGGAGAATTACAGAAAATTAAAAGGGATGTCAGCAGAAGAGAAAAACAAAAGACTTTCTATCGCGGTAAACAAATAATTATACAGAAATAGCTTACTTTCAGATAGTTCTAAAAGTAAGCTATGTTTTTATCAGCTTGCCGTCGTCATAAGCAACTGGGCTTGCATTGCTTTTAGTTGTACAAACTGTGAGGCGTCTTCCAGCATTCTATTGTTCCGTGAATCCCGGAAATCTGCACGTACCTGCTCCAGATTACTATGAGGATTATCCTTAAGTACAAGAGCCGCCGCCATCGTTCCGGTTCTCCCCACTCCGCCCAGACAATGAATCATCGGTAAATGCTTATCTGATGAACTACGCCCCGGCGCGCCATTTTGGTTACTATTTTTCACCCTATCCGCCAGGTATTCTAACTGATCAGTAGACGGTAACGGCTGGTGATCTGGCCAATTTTTCACATGCAATACCGGGATTGTATACTGCTTTTCCCCGCAGGACAGGTGCATATTGTATTGGTCTATCGCTCCTCCCTGACTGGCTGAGCTCACTTTTTGGCTGTTGGTATGCACCTCGCCAAAAGTGTAGCTCCCTCTGAAATAGGCTGGTAATTGTTTTGCCTGCATCTGATCTTCCGACGTTAACACCACCAGGCACGAGCATTCTTTTTCAAGAAGCATTTTCATATGCGCTTCCAGCGCGTCCGGCGTATTTTTTGGGTACGAACCGGCTAATGCCACAGGCTTACCGTCAAAAGTTAACGTATTCACTGGCACAGGCATTCCATCGCTCAGTTTCACCTGGGTTTGCTGATTAATTGGAATGCTGCTGACCGCAAACCGTGCCAGGCCCAGTGTCGGTCCGCTCATCGTCTGTGGCATTGGCGCGCCGGCTTTTATTTTCTCAAGTTCAGCTGTAACGTTTTTCAGTTCTTTAGCAATAACGTGAATTTTTTTTACAGCCTGGGTTAATTCATGGGTAGAGGCTTTATCAATCCACCTCTCAACCACTCCCCCACAGGTTCCCCATTGTGAGAACCTGTCTGCTCCTATCTGAATATTTTTTAACGTTGTAACATAATCATTAAGTTGTTTAGCCTCTGGAATTTTATTTAAATTCTGTAAATTCGTCATTAATGAACGTAGCGGGCCGTTACCTGAAGCCATCTCCTGGAAGTTTTCTCGCAGGCTATTTCCATCCATTTGTTCCAGTTGCGGTAATGTTCTTTTAAGTCCCTTTAGCGCGATATCGAGTAAAGGTTGCTTACTTTCTGCTCCAACATCGTTATTTTTTTCTGCCACTTTTGTATCGCCGCCTTTTATGACTAAAGCGGCATTCATGACACCAACATTATCCTTGCTCTTAATAAGGTTTATAAACCCTTCGTCAGCAGCTTTTACACACTCCGTGATCTGCACTGCTAAACGTTGGGTAAGGGGTTTGTTCATATTTATACGGGACATTAACAGTGCGTTATTGACCGCTGTTTCCCCATATTTTTCCGTTAGTGCCTGGAGAAATGTTTGTAAAATTTTCTGATCCTGTCCCTTGATGTTTTCCGTATGTTTTTGCACCACTTCAGTGTTTTTAAATAACGGCATTTTTCCAAGCCAGGTTAATACTTTTGACGAAAATTTTTCAGGCGCAACATATGCCTTATCAGTATTTTCCTTAGCAATATAAAGTCGGGCATCATTCGACACACCAACTTTTGAAAACGAAGACAACGTTAAATTATTCAATTTTCTCTCCTCATACTTTAGCATATTCCTGCAGTATGTTTTTGAGCGCTTCCTGCTGATTCACAAATGACTCAAGCTGCGATATAATATGGTAAGTATTTGTCAGATCGGTAATTGCATGTATAAACAACAACGTCTCAGCGGCCTCAATATACGCTAACGTACCTTCATTATTCGCAGCCAGTTCACCATTAATCACCATAATCTGCCGCCAGATAGAATCGCCACAAACAGGCGATAACGGTATAATCATACCGTTCAATAACCAGATATCATCTTTAGCTTCAATAGACGTAAAAATATCGCTATCGAGTAGTAATAAGCACTGATTGTTGTCGTCAAAAGTGAGCGGTAAACCCAATTTCTCACCAATATTAGCGATAATATCCTGGTGTGCTTGCAATTTACTTTCCTCTTGAATTATATCTTTTATAAGATTGCTTCTTCAAATTTAATCTGGTTACACAATGTCTTGATACTTTTTCGCGCCCATCGCCGGGCGCAATATTTCTCTCCTTTAATCCAGTAGAATAGCCATTCACTACGCATCGGAACACATATCAGCAGCTCCTTCGGATCATTTTCAACATGACGTAACTTGCCTTTAATAACAAAACGCGGACTGTCAGCAATATCATCATATATTGCAGCCATACCTGAACCGGGTACTACGTGTGTGATGATTTTCATAACAATTAATCTTGTTCAATTGTTGTCGAGCGAGAGAAAAATACTACACCCTGGACTCAAGACTTTTTTTAACAACACGGCATATATCCGCAAAGGTCGTCATATCAGGAAGATCGTTTTCATTGCAACTAATGTCAAACTCCTCACTAAGACCAAATACAATATCAATTAAATCCAATGAGTCAGCATAAAGATCCTCAACCAGATGGGTCTGACCATTGATACTATCAACATCAACGGCAATACAGGAGGTGATCACTTTTTTGACTCTTGCTTCAATATCCATATTCATCGCATCTTTCCCGGCTAATTAACGCTGCATGTGCAAGCCATCAACGGTAGTAATAACCCGATCCACGCCAGGTTTATTCAGGTATGACTCGTAAGCCGGGCCAGCTCGCCAGCTACCGTCTCCGATAAGGCCGTCCAGCACATTACTTAACACATAGTCAGTTTCCCCTTTTTGCCTGGTCAACCCCGCCTCTCTGGCAAACTGCAATGCAATCTCAGCCAGTTTTTCTTTTTGTGGATGATGAGTAATGACCTCTTTGAGCGTCTCCATTTTCGCTTTCAATTCTGGGTGATTGTCAATATCGCTACATTGCGCTTTCAACGCTGCACTCTTTATCGTGTCATTGGGTAATATTTCCGCACGCAAGCCGTCAAACGCTCTGCGTACAGGGAACGGTGTGGAGGTATCTGGCTCCAGGGCTTTACGTATCACACCCAAAAACGTCTCACGGGCGTCGAAATGCATTGAATGCATATTCGTAACGCTCGGTACTGTTGAGAGGAAACTATTTTGCTTAAACTTCAAACCAGAAAATGGGCCAGTCTTATCTGTCTGACTATTATCATTATCGGTCGTACCGGCTTTATTACCTGTAATTACCGTCGAGTCTGATTGTAAGGTATCGATTTTAACATTCTCGACGCCAGCCAGTTGACTGGCAAGCGGCTTCACATTCACAATCTCTGCCGTCTGGCTTTGCTGTTTATTATCATCAACGCCGTGCACCGTGGCCTGTACCGGCTTGCCGATAATGCTCTTGCTGGTTACGCCATCGACTTCATCAAAAGAGGGTGTTTCACCCGTAGTGCCCTTTTCTGACGTGACCACCTTTCCATCTTTACTTTCGGAAGAAGCGTTGGTCACAGCCTCTGCCGTCGCATGAGCCGTGATGTCAATTTTACCTGCGATGCCATGGTCAATTGCCCCTGTGCTGGCGCTGTGTGCCGTCTCCGTTTGATGTGTAGTCGAATCCACACGCGAATGACTATGACTTACGTTGCTGCTGTTAGTCGAATGGTGTGACTCGCCATGGCGTTGGCTGTTATCAATAAATGTTCGGCTATTATCAATCGTCTTCCGGCTATGATCATGATTGCTATTATCGATATGGCGCTGGCTATTATCGACATGGCTTCGGCTATTGTTAATATGCTTACTGTTATCCACGCTATGGTTACTGCTATCAATATTAATATTGATATTAATACCCGTAGGTTCTGCTTTTTTCCCACCATCAGGTACTGGTCCAGCCGCAGGTTCCGGAATTTTAGGGTCAGGCAGTTTATCTGCAGGAATTTGTGCAAAAACATTACGTAGCAGCAGGGGTATCAACGTTTGCATTTCAAGGTGCCGGGCTTCCCGTCCTACGCTGGTACCCTGCTCTTGCGTTAATTTTTGGTGGCACATATCAAGCGCCTTAACCGCCTTCGCCGCCGCGGCGTCAACAAGCTGCGTAAGATTGCTACGGGTTAACGGATCCAACGTACAGCCAAAGTTATGTTCAATGCAGCTGGCAATATAGGGCATCACCTCCTGCATAACAAGATTCGTCGATAATTTACTTAATTCACCGCCAGTGTTATTTTTGATGATATCTAACAGCTGCTTTTCCAGGTTTTCCAGCTTCGCTTCCGCTTTCTTTGTTTCTGGCAGCCATGGCCCAAAAGCTGACTTTTCTTTCAGGCCATCTTTTATGATTTGCGTGGTATACTCTGCCCCCACCTTCATTAGTAGCGTCTTCGCCTCAGGAGAATCACTGGTGGCGTTGAGCGCTGAACGAAAGAGCCCGGCAAATTCCATTATCGCTTTCTTACCGGCGACATTATTTGAATTGGTGAAAATTTCTTTTAACGCCTCAGCGTCTTTCCCGCATTTAAACAACGCATCCAGACTCGCCTGTTTGATCAGCGCGGGAAAATCTTCCAGTTGCGGGCCTTTAATTTCCCCTGACAGCGTCGCTGTGGCACTTTCTCTGACTGCGGAAAGATTCGCCGCAAGATTCGTGGCCTGCGTTTTGATCTCGGTCTGCATACCTGGCATCATGACGGGGGGCTGAGTTCTTACACTTGTAACCATTATTAATATCCTCTTCTATTATCCTTGCAGGAAGCTTTTGGCGGTTTCCAGGCTGCTACTTATCGTACTGCTCAGCACTTTTACCAGGTTGTCGTACAATGAATTGGCATTGCTGTATTTTTGCGTCAGCGTCTGTAATGTGGTTTTCAGATTTTCTTCCTGTGCTTTAAAACCCGACTGCCAGGCTTGATATTTGGCGTTATCCAGTTCAAGGGCTGAACCCGATCCTATTCCATTAAGATCGCTAACCATTTTGCTCAGTGGCCCCGTATCCACCAGTACGACATAACCAGAACCAGACGCCTTTAGACAGCTGTCCGGTAAATTCAATTCTTTAATCCACTGCTCAGCTTCCGCTTTCGTTGCTGTTGTCACTCCGCTGCCAGTTTGCGAGGGAAATAAAATCGTATTTTTATTTATTTGAGTGTATTTATTAATTAAACTACTTATTTCACTTTTAAGTGAGTCAACATTTAGCTTAATGGTATTTCCATCCTTACCAGGCGATAACCAGCCTCCCATTTTGGAAAGAATATCACTGAAGGCCTGATAAAAATCGGTATAGACTGCGACAACGTTTTCATAAACGCCCAGATAGCTGTCACCTATCGCCGATATATTTTGGGAAACCATATCCCAAATCTCAGCATCAGAAATGGTTGTTCTCGGTTGCGCCATAGGCGAAGCGCTAAATAAGGCCGACGTCGGCGCAGAAAACGCGCTCCGCAGGTTCTCATTTTGTTCTGCGGATAATGACACGCCAGACTTCGCCAGAGCATTCAGGCTGCTGGTCAACTGTTGGCGCGCCAGCGTGCGCTCGTCATTATTCTCTTCAGAGATCGGTGGCGTTGACTGCAGCGTCTGCTGTGCCTGCTGGATTTTAGTAGCCGCCTGCGATAATGAAATGATATCTGTACCGCGATGTTCTGTGGTAGACGGTACCACGGCAGTCTCGACGTGCTCGCTCGCCGAGGGAGTCTGCGGCCGTTCGGCAACGATCCCCGGATGAGGAGAAGCGGAATAATTTTGAATATTAAGCATAATATCCCCAGTTCGCCATCAGGAGCGCGATTAAATCACCCCCATGATGGCGTATAGATGACCTTTCAGATTAAGCGCGAATATTGCCTGCGATAGCAGCAAGTGCGGATGCTTTCGACTGGTTAATGCTCTCCATTGTTTTCAGCATTTCCTGAATCAGGCTGGTCGATTTACGTGAACTTTCACGGGCTTCGTCCGATGCGGTGCTGGCAACACGGTTATTCACCTGGCTAATTTGCTGCTCGGAACGTTCCTGAGTAGCGGCGTACTGCCCGGACGCCCCTGCAATACCACCGACCGTGACCGAGTTCTTCATAATCAGATCGCCCGTCATCTGCATCTTGCGCGCATCGATTCGGGTCATATCCATGGTATTCTGCTCAAGACGAATATCGGATTCGACAGACTCAAGACGTTTCGACAGAATAGCCTGATGTTCAGGGGAGATTTGTTTATTACTGTCTTTAATACCCAGACTTTCCGTGGCGCTGGTTCCGGCATTAGATTTAAGCGTCGCTTCATTAAGATTTTTCGTCGCATCGGTACCGGTTTTCTTCATATTTAACGATTTCAGAGAATCGACGCCTTCAGCACCGAGTTTGACGCTATTCTGCCCGTTCAGCACGTTTTTAATACTGTGGCTTTCAGTGGTCAGTTTATCGATCTTCGCGGCATTATGTTTAAGCGCGCCTCTTTCATTCTGCAGCCCCTTATATTCCAGTTTGGCGCCCACGCCAGTGATCCCCAACTGAAGCGCGCTCTGGGAAATACTACCGGACAACGAATTCATCCCTTCGCGCATCATGGAGCTTGCCGTCGTTTTAGCTGCATCAAAACTGACTAATGACAACTTACCAGACAGTTTGCTATCAGCCTGGTTCAACGTCAGCATTAACGTATTCGCGGCAGCCAACAGCGCAACGGCACTGGAAGACATTCCGCTAATATCAAAAAACTTTCCGACTTCTGCCTGCTGCTCGCGTAACTGGGTTTGCACAACCTCATTCGCTTTAGTCGTGACATTATTTGCCAGGGCATTCAAATCCTGATTCATGTCGGTATTTTGAATACTGGCTTTTAAAAAGGACGTGATCGTTCCGGGGGTTTGCGTTAATACCCCTGGCGCAGGCGCGCTCAGTGTAGGACTCAACCCCAGGTCACTGACTTTACTGCTGCTAATACCAATACTATTCAGAATATCTTTAGCGCTAACGGATTGCGAAGCTGTCTGTGAACTATTCTCAACAGAATGATTATTTAAATAAGCGGCGGGATTTATTCCCACATTACTAATTAACATATTTTTCTCCCTTTATTTTGGCAGTTTTTATGCGCGACTCTGGCGCAGAATAAAACGCGAAGCATCCGCATTTTGCTGTACCGCAGAAGACATGGCTTTTTGTAGTTCCGCCGTTACCTTCTGGTTTTCACCAAATATTTCTACGGATTGTTTAAGCCACTGCTGAATCTGATCCATGGCAAAACGGGCGAGCATAAAATCAGCAAGCGCCTCGCTGGCATTTTTAATAAATACGCCCTCGGCAACACCACCGGCTGACTGGGCTGCGGTATTCGTGACTTCCATGCCCAACGCCACTTTATTTAGGGTATTACCTACCAGCTCTTTACTTAAGGCATTCGTTTGCAGGCCCATCTTGCTACCCACATTACCCAGACCGCTAGTAATACGTTGCATCCCCTGGGTAAAGAGTTTGCTGCCGTTTTGTGCCAACTGTTTCAGCACGTTAGGCACCAACTTCTTAATCGTTTCGCCCATCATTTTGCTCAGCGCGTTACCCAGTTTCGCCGCCGCGCCTTTCCCGACAACTGCGACCACCACAATGACCGCTACCATGGCAATAGCGGCGACAATCGCACCAACAATGCTGCCGGCCATCTCTGCCGTTTTCTTATCGACGCCTAATCCTTCCAGCGCTTTGGTAATCGCCTTGCCAATCAGCTCCATTAACGGCTTCAGCACATGCTCCATAATCGGGTTTAGCGCCTGCTGAATAAACGACACCCCCGTCGCCGCCTTCACAATTTCATCGGCCACCATTACCGCAAGTCCCACCGCAGCCAGCGCCAGACTCGCCCCACCGGTAAAAACAGCGGCCACAACGCTGACAATGGTTAGCAGCGCGCCGAGGACTTTCCCGATACATCCCATAATGCGGTTCGTTTCCTCGGCTTTGCGCGTCTCTTCCTGGAATTCAGCCGATTTCTTTTCCATCTCCGCCTGACGCCCTTCCTGCAAGGCGTTGAAAAGCGCAAGATCGTTTTGCAGGCTTTCTTCCGTATTTTTGCCCACAATCTCAATAAACATGGCCATGAGCATAGTGAGGCGGGCGACATTTGACAGATTATCCTGCTCACCCTGGGAAACCTGATTCTGAGAGGCGGCATTAGCCGTTCCCTGGAATTTGGTCAGAATGTTATCCGCTTTCTCGGCTTTCGCTTTGGCGTCTGTGCCTGCTTTAACCGTCGCATCCGTGGCCTTATCTAATGCCTCTTTCGCCTCTGTCGCTTCTTTTCCGGCCTGTTCTACCGCGGCTTCAGCTTGTGCATAGCCGGGGTCAGCCGGGTCCAGCGATTGCAATTTATTTTGCGCCTGCGTCAGTTTTTTGGCCGCAGCGTCATAAACACTCTTGGCGGTATCCGTCTTTTTGATGCTGGCTTCATAGAGATCCGTCGCCTCCTGAGCCTCTCCCAGAGCTGTCTGGAATTCTTTCGATACCTGAATCCCCATCTCTTTTTGTGACTCAATCATCGCCTGCCATACCGCCAGACGAGACTCCAGTTGAGACAGCGAAACATCGCCCAGTAGGGTCATTAACTTGCCAAGCAGTAATGTCAATTGCCCTTCGCTGGAGAGTTTTTCCCGGGCGGCGTCCGTAGGCGGCTTTAGACCCACCGTATTAATAGCGCTCTCGCCGGACTTTGTTCCGGCTTTAAGGTCGCCCGCTTTCGTTGCCACCACATCTTTAAAAGCTTTATCCGCCGCTTTTAAAAAGTCCGTGTTCTTACGAACGCCTTCAAAAGCCGCCTCAGCGAGGCGCGGATTTTGGGTATATCCGCTACGGCTAATGCTACTTGCGTCATTTACCATAATTATTCCTTTTCTTGTTCACTGTGCTGCTCTGTCTCCGCCGTTTTTAGCGCCTCCAGATAGACCAACGCTTTTGCCCGCAGAGACTCATCTTCAGTACGTTCATTGACAAGTTCAAAACACTGCCTGGCTTTTGCCGCCTTACGCATTAATAATTGACACTGCCCGGTAAAAAAAACGGGGCGATAATCATTTTTAAGTAACGTAAACGCTACTGCATAAAGGTCACATGCTTTCTGAAATTGTTTTTTCAGTTGGCATACTGCCGCCAGTCCCATGGTGTAATCGGGATTGTAAAAATCATAAATGCATAAGAAACGAAAGAATGTCTCAGCTTCATCCAGTCGTCCCTGGTTATAAAACTCATAAGCATGAGCATATAAACCGTCCATCATATCTTGAGGGATCCCATGAACGTCTTTTAGCGTGGCGCCTTCACTAACGGCATCCCAAATCATTTCCGCAACACGTTCTTCGCTGACATTATTTTGATAATCCATTACTTACTCCTGTTATCTGTCACCGACTTTGTAGAACTTAACGACTGCGTTTATCTGATGCAGTTATTAAACCCCGACGGTGGTTAGTGAACATTCAAAAAACGCCCAATGAATACATCGCTACTGCTTTACGCGGCTCAATGCCGTACCTCGTTTTCTTGTGGCTGAATAACGTCTTTGCCCGCGTTTTCTACCTCTTCCAGCCAAACCAGAAGACGTAAAACTTCATCAATTTCTTCCAGACTCACCAGATCATAACGGCGATGGGTTTTGAAAAGACTGCGCGCCAATTTGATATCGACGATCACAGGTACGCCAACCTTCTCCGCATAGGCGCGGACGGCCAGTGCGCGCTGATTCGTTTCATACACCGAGATCATCGGAATCGGCATCAGTTCGGGTTTAAAATAAATCCCGATCGTAATATGCGTGGGGTTGGCAACAATCAGGCGTGAGTTTTCAATATCGGATTTCACCTGTTCAGACAGAATTTCCATATGAACTTCACGTCTTTTAGATTTAACCTCTGGGTTCCCTTCCTGCTCCTTCATTTCACGCTTCACTTCTTCCTTATCCATTTTCATATCTTTCATGGTCAGGAAATATTCCGCAATAGCATCCAATAATAAGACAATCAATGCGCAAGCAAGGCAAGTTAATACCAACGCGAGAAGAAGCTCACGCCAAATGACGGCAATACCTACAATATTGCCATTTAGCTGAGAAAAGATTTCAACCTTATATTTCTTCCAGCAAATGATGGCGGCCACCACAAAGGATGAGAGATACAGTAGGGTTTTGACCGTATCTTTAACCGTTCGCATACTAAAAAGTTTTTTCGCCCCTTCTACCGGGTTTAACGCCGATAAATTAGGTTTTAATGCTTCTGTCGCCAGCACAAAACCGGCCTGTAATAACGCCGGTAATGCGGAACACACTAAGCAGAGCAGCATAAATGGAATCAGATATTTTAACCCTATCCCAAAAACGGCCAAACTGTAGTCAGCCATGCTCTGATCAAAATTATCCGCAATAATGATCTTAATTATCCCCATAAACTCATTAAATGAGCCATACGACACCAGATAGGCAATTCCTCCCAGCGTCAGGCAGGCGATAATGAGATCTTTACTTTTAAATGACTGGCCTTTTTTAGCGGAGTCTTCCAGCCGTTTTTTAGTCGGTTTTTCTGTTTTATTCGAGGACATGCGTCGCCCCTCGCTCGTAAAACCAACTGCTTAATCCTGTGGCCTGGAAAGAGAGTCGCAGTACATTGTCCGGTAGCACCGGAGAGAAATAAAGCAGCATAATTAAAACGGCAATGCCGCTTTTTACCGTCAGTGAAATCGCAAAGGCGTTCATTTGCGGAGCAAAGCGCGACAATAAACCCAGGAATACTTCTGACAGCAACAGCACTAATACCACCGGACTGGCCAGAACCAACGCGTTTTGAGCCACCTGATTAATAAACGTTAATAGCGGCGGTAATGAAGGCGTGCACTCGTTCATCGGATCGCATAGCTGATAGCTTTTATTTAACACGTCAACCATCGTGACCAGACCGCCGTTTTGTAAATAAACGACAGCGGCAAACATATTCAGGAAATTAGCCATTTCCGAGGTATCAATGCCGTTTGCCGGATCGATACTGCTACTTAGCGTTGCCCCTCGCTGGTTATCGATAATACAACCCAGCGCATGCATAACCCAAAAAGGCCATGACAGCAGACAGCCCAGCATGACGCCTACCGCCGCTTCTTGCAGAACTAACGGGATCATCGCCACCGATAAAAACGGCGGCGCCTCGTTCAATGCATGCGGCCATACTCCCAATGCCACCAGGATGATAATGGCGTTTCTCGGCGCGCCGCTTAATACCCCGCTATTCAAAAACGGCAGGAAGAAAAAAATCGGCGCCACGCGAGCAAACCCTAGTGCCGCAGACGCAACCAGGTGATGAATTTCAAAGTACAACGCGTAAAACATTTTTTACCCCTTAGCCAACGCCAGGAATATCACCTGACGCCCGTAAGAGAGTAAAACTTCGCCATACCAGCCAGACAGTAAAAACAAGCACAAACACACGCCAAGTAATTTAATGCCAAAAGGCAGAGTCTGTTCCTGTAATTGCGTTACCGTCTGGAATAACCCTACCAGGAGGCCGATAATCGTTGCGACAATCGTCGGCCACCCTGACAGGATCAAAACAAGATAGAGCGCCTTATTACCTGCAAACACTAAATCATCCATTTAACTATCCCGTCTCGTAATGATGTCATGTTGCAATGTCCATATACTGTAAAATCAATCCCTTAGACAGTAATGTCCAGCCATCAAGCGCGACAAAAAGCACCAGCTTAATAGGTGTAGATATCGTCACCGGACTCATCATCATCATCCCCAGCGCCAGTAGCACGCTGGATACCACCAGGTCGACGACAACAAAGGGCAAATAGAGATAAAAACCAATTTTAAACGCGCTTTTTATTTCGCTCAGCGCATAAGCAGGTAATAACGCAAATATTGATGGCTTTTCAATTTCATCTTTGTCACGCTTTACCGTCTCGGTCTCTTCTCCATACTGACGCTTCAGTTGCGCGTTTTCAAAAAACTGAACTAACTCGCGATCTGAATATTTGATCAGATAATCGCGATAACCATCCAGACCTTCATCAACGTGTTTACTTAATGACGAAATATCATTAAAGGTGACATCTTCGTCCTCAAAATAGACGTAGGCATCATGCATTATGGGCCACATAACAAACATAGAAAGCAGCAATGCGACGCCGTTAAGCGTCATATTTGAAGGTATCTGCTGCAATCCCAGGGCGTTACGCACCATGACAAATACAATAGAAAATTTAACGAAACAGGTTCCTGACGCAATAATAAATGGCAACAGGGTGGAAAATGCCAGTAAGGCAATTAATGAGATATCATTCCCCATTACCAGACTCGCTCAGCCATTCATGGATCTCAACGCCTAAGGTGTCATTCATCTGTACCAGTTCGCCATTACCCAGCAAAACACCATTCGCCATAATTTCAACGTTAAGTTCAGCATTGGTCGGCAGTGATAATAGCTGCTGCTGCCCCATGGTTTCGAGTTCGGCGAGGGTAACGTTCTTACGATACAAAACAAATTCCAGTTTGACGGGCAATTGGTTCAAGCCAGGCAGAGTTTCTGCAGTTTCAGTTGTATTATTTTCTTCTTCGATATGTTGAATATCTAACGTTTCCACAATAATTCCCCCTTCAACACGGTTGAAATGACCTAACTTTTTCGCGTAGCAATAAACTTCCGCACGGGAAGTACGAATCAGGAGTACATCTCCGATCCCGATTCGGCCCAGCAACGAACGCTGCGTATCACTGCTACCGATTACAAAGCGCAACGGCCAACGCAGCATTTTCGGCCTGCCGCCCCCGACTGCAGGCAGTTCAGGAAGATATTCAAACCACAGGCCGCCCCGATCGCTCATAATGTGCAACAATTTCCCTTCCGGCAGCGCGCTTCCCGGCACGGGGTTCTCTACGCATAAACGCCGACAGGACAAATGCGGCACGGGCAACTCAAACGGTCGCTCTGTTGCAGCAAGCCAGGGAACGACCAGGTGCTCAGCGCCAGCAGAAACCGCCGCCCCCGCCAGAGCGGGAGAGACATGCTCAAGCCAGTCCCCAGGTTTAATCCACGCCGACCACCGTTTTTCTGCATCGCTCAACCGAACCCACATTCCCTGTCGCGTCGGATATTCCAGCGTAGCTTCCTGGCCATGGCGCTGGCATTCTGTCGCGGTTTGCGCCAATAGCCATTCGCGACGATCAATCTGTCTCACACGCAATGACATCAGGCGTCATCCTCCTCGCCAGATTGCTGTCTGTGCTGTTGCTGCTGCGGATTTTGTTGATCGTCTCGCGTCAGGTGCCAGCGCTGGGGATTACCGTTTTGCCATTGATCATGCAAACGATGTTCAACCTGCGTATTTGACGGTATTAACGAAAACTCCCCTGCTTGCCGCGCCTGAATATTGACGGAATAGTCATTTCCCCAGCGCTGAAAACGGTAAGTCAGCGAGCTATCCTCCCCTTTCACGCCATCGGCAGTGGGAAAAATAGTCATCATCGGCTTTGATTGCGCCGCTAAAGGCATTTTTTCATCGCCGCCGGTTAATTGGCTAAGATCGGCGATAGTGGTTGGTTGCAGCGGAAGCTGAGAAACATCTTTAACCTTTTTATGATCTTTATCGTCAGGCTTACCGGTATTGGCTGCGGCCATTCGGGCAGGTGCGACATCCCGCGCCAGCGGCGCGCCCTCTTTACGAACGCCTTCGCCCGCGATGGCTTTATTATCCCCAGGCAATGCCTTGATATTATCGTCAGAGATTCCCGTGGCGTTATCGGCTACTTCACTAACGGATTCCACAGCTTTTAAATCAGCAGATAATTTTTTACCGCTTACGTTTTCTAACGGCCTATTTTTAGACGATAGCAACGCTGCGGATTTATCTACTTTGGCCTCCGCAGAGATCAAACCGACAGATTTTTCAGCAGTGACTTTCAACAGTTTTTCAGCAATCCTGAGTTCGCCTTTTCCGTTATGATGCAGACCAGAAACGTTACCATTGTGATGTTCTGATTTCGCTGGCGCGCCATGTCGCCATGCCGCCAGCAATACCGGTAAAGCCGTTTCTTTATGCATTACGAAAGCATCGCCATAGTCGCGATCTTTTTTATGATCGGAATATTCTGTCTTATGTTTTTCCACCGCTTTTTTTAATGCTTCTGATAAACCGCCAACCTCATCCTGCTGCGGCAGTAAAATGTTCCCGGATGAACTGACAGCTGACACATCGCCCATTAAATTATCTCCTCTGACTCGGCCTCTTCCTGCTGTATCTCTCGCTGGATATAGTGTCTTTTCTGACGGATTATCCAGCGTTGATAGTTCCCTTCTTTGCGCAACCAATATTTACTTTTTTTCTGAAACTCTTCCCTTTTCTTTTCCAGCTCGCTCCGTTTTTCCTGAATTTGTATAATCTGGAGTTCTAAATCTTTTATCTGCCGGCGAACAATAGACTGCTTACGTAATAACGTATAAATTTCCTCACGACTGAGCTGTCTGTTTTCTGCACGCAGCGTATCTAATAACAATTTCAGACCCGCTATTTGTTCAAGGATCGCCTCCTCCTCGGCCTGCAGCCCGCGGTCCTCATCCTGATAGCGAAGTAATATCGACTCACACTGTGAATGAAATACCGTACAGCGCCGCTGCAATACTTTAATTCTGGTCAGCGAATGCATTCATACCGCTCAACGTGTCATCAAAGGATGAATACTGCGCTACCGGCTGGCATAACCAGGCTTTCAGGCTATCCCGCATCTGCATCGCCCGATCGTTATCGATATTTTCGCCAGGACGATATTCTCCCAAATCAATGAAAAGCTGGAGCTCTTCCAGACGCGTCATTAATTTACGCACAGCAGATGCCTGTTCAGCATGTGTCGGCGTCGTGACTTGTCCAAAAACGCGGCTTACGCTTTTCAGTACATCGATTGCCGGGTAATGTCCCTGACCGGCCAGCTTTCTGCTCAGATACAGGTGACCGTCAAGGATAGAGCGAATTTCATCCGCCATCGGGTCCGCCTCTTCCTCGCTTTCCAGCAGCACCGTATAAAAGGCAGTAATGCTTCCCTCGCTGGTCGCCCCGGGGCGTTCCAGCAAGCGGGGCAAATTATCGAATACGGAGGCTGGATAACCTCGACGGGCCGGACGCTCTCCCGACGCCAGTGCCACATCTCGCAAAGCACGCGCATAACGGGTCATGGAATCGATAAAAAGCACGACCCGTTTTCCCTGGTCGCGAAAATATTCCGCTACGGTTGTCGCCAGTTGCGCCGCATTACAGCGATCGACCGAGGGGAAATCGGAAGTGGCAAAAACCAGCACGCATTTTTCTTTCTTATGCGAAGCGCGCAACATATCCACGAATTCAGTGACCTCGCGGCCTCGTTCACCGATAAGACCAATAACAAAAACATCCGCCTCCGTTTGCTCGATCAGCATATGCATCAGCATGGTCTTACCGCATCCTGCGGAGGCAAAAATGCCCATTCGCTGGCCTACGCCACAGGTCAATAACCCGTCAATCGCGCGCACACCGGTAATCAGCGGTTCACGGACGCCAACGCGCGAAGCGTAAGAAGGCGGTGCGACATCAATAACGCGTTCTTCGCTAATCGGCGCCACTTCAGGGGTAAAACGCTCAACGATTTTCCCTGTCGGATCCAACACCGCGCCTAATACCGAGTATCCCACCCACGCCGATAACGCACGTCCAGTGGGATAAAGCACGACATCGCGGCTCAGCCCCTGGGCATTGCCGATAAGGCTCAGCACGGTGCGTTCCCGCTGTAAGCCAACCACCTGCGCACGTGCAACAACCTGTTTTTGGTGCCAGCCACGGCGTATTTCACACAGTTCGCCAATGGCTACATCGCGCAATTCCGCCTCAATAATTGGGCCGGTTATTTTTTGTGGGTAGGCCAGATATTGCAGTAAACGAGGTGTTTTCATCTCATTAGCGACCGACTAAAAACTTCCAGATAGTTGTAAAACCCATTCAAGGCAGTAGAGAACTTTTCACCGTCAGATAAAAAATCCGGATGCACTAAGGCTTTAAGCGTTAGCTCCCCATTCTGCTCCCCCAGTAGTAATTGCCCGCCGCGGGCAAAATGGCATCCTTCCATTATGGTCATTAAGATTTCATAAGCCCGCTGTTGTAATACCACCATGCTGTCAGCACCCAATTGCGCCCAGATCCATACATCATCGTCCTTGACGCTGATACAGATACTTGGCAATGCAAATAAATCCAGAACAATTGTTGAATGGCTATCTATTCCTCCGATGAGTGAAGGATCGCAACCACTTACTTCCAGTGCGGAACGAACTAATTCAGCGATATCCAAATGTTGCATAGATCTTTTCCTTAATTAAGCCCTTATATTGTTTTTATAACATTCACTGACTTGCTATCTGCTATCTCACCGAAAGATAAAACCTCCAGATCCGGAAAACGACCTTCAATCATTTTCTTAATAAATCGACGGACATCGACAGACGTAAGGAGGACAAGATCTTTATGTGCAATCAATAAATCATCCAACTTAAGTGTAATGAGATCCATCAAATTAGCGGAGGCTTCCGGGTCAAGGCTGAGGAAGGTACTGCCAGAGGTCTGACGGATCCCTTTGCGAATAACATCCTCAACTTCAGCAGATACCATTACTGCTCGTAATTCGCCGCCATTGGCGAATTTATGGCAAATATAACGCGCCATTGCTCCACGAATATGCTCCACAAGGTTAATGACATCTTTTTCTCTTGGCGCCCACAAGGCGAGCGCTTCCATAATTAATTTCATATTACGCACGGAAACACGTTCGCTTAACAAACGCTGCAAAACTTCAGATATACGTTGTACCGTGGCATGTCTGAGCACTTCTTTAAGTAAATCAGGAAATTTCGCTTCCAGTTGGTCCAGCATATGTTTTGTTTCCTGAATACCGAAATATTCATTGACGTTGCGCGCCAGCGTCACCGCCAGACAGTGGTAAAGCTCATCAAGCGCGTTCCGCAACACATAGCCAAGCTCCCGGAGTTTCTCCCCCTCTTCATGCGTTACCCAGAAATACTGACTGCTACCTTGCTGATGGATTGTTGGATTAATGCCAAAGGACACGACTTCATCGGAATAATTTACCACTCGCATCAAATCAAAATAGACCGTAAATTGTTCAACACGGATCTCATTAATCAACAATACGATGCTGTTATCGTCCAGACCCTCGCCATCGCGTAACAATACTTCCGGCAGGCGCACGCCATAATCAATAAAGAACTGACTACGTAGACGCTCCGCAAGTTGAGCTTTTTCCAGATCTTCACGCCGGCTCTTCGGCACAAGTAATATCAACGGTACGGTTTCTGTAGAGACTTTATCGAGATCGCCAATCAGTCCTAACGACGACCCTTCTTTTTCCTCAATACTGAGCGGCTGCTCGCCTTTGCTGGTTTTAGGTTTGGCGGCGCTACGTTTTGCTTCACGGAATTTAAAATAGAAGAGTACGCTTAAAACCACCGATAAAATAACAAATACCGGCAGCGGGAATCCCGGCAGAGTTCCCATTGAAATGGTCAAAATAGCCGTAACAACCAATACAAATGGGTTGTTCAACAGCTGCGTCATGATATTCCGCCCCATATTATCGCTATCGCCATTTACGCGAGTCACGATAAAACCGGCACTAATCGCAATCAACAATGCGGGGATCTGGGCGACAAGACCATCACCAATGGTCAGCATGGTATAAGTAGACAGGGCGGAGGACAAATCCATACCATGGCGGGTCATCCCCACCGAAATACCGCCAATAAAGTTCACAAAGATAATAATGATGCCGGCAATAGCGTCACCTTTGATAAACTTCATCGCACCGTCAAAGGAACCGTAAAGCTGGCTTTCCCTTTCCAGTACGCTTCGCCGTTCGCGCGCGGCATCCGCATCAATAATACCGGCCTTCAAATCGGCATCAATACTCATCTGTTTACCGGGCATACCATCCAGAGAAAATCGGGCCGCGACTTCCGCGACGCGTTCTGAACCTTTGGTAATAACGATAAACTGGACCACGGTGACAATAGAGAAGACAACAAAACCCACCGCCAGGCTATCGCCAATAACGAATTGCCCGAACGTGGCGATAATTTCACCGGCATCGGCTTCAATCAAGATAAGACGGCTGGTACTGATCGATAATGCCAGACGAAAGAGCGTGGTAATTAACAGTACCGCAGGAAACGTTGAAAAACTGAGGATTCTGTCAATGTAGAACGACCCCATAAACACCAATATCGCCAGTACGATATTCAGTGCGATCAGGAAATCAACCAGATAGGTAGGTAATGGAATGACGAACATAGAAATGATCATCACCATTAGTACCAGAATCAGTAATTCAGGTCGTAAACGAGCACTGTTAAGTAGAGAAAGCAGCACTATAGGTATCCTGTTAATATTAAATTAAGACAGCTTTTCAATAGTACGACGCTGTTCTGCCATTTCATGCTTGTAGGCAATATCGGTCATACTACGTAACGCCATTAACAATTCTTCCTGCCAATATTCTTCATAAAAGAGTGAAGAGGGTATGGCTTTACATACTTGATAAAATATCTGCAAAAAGGATGCATGTTCTTTATGACTAAGCAATAACGCATTCAAACCTATAATATCGGCTAACAGCGAATCCACTTCATGTGGCTGTTGCAATAGTGAAAGCATCAGTAGTAGCCACGACGACTCCTCCGCATTAAACGCTTTGGTAAACGAATACGACAACAATGTACTCACAAACAGTAGGTCAGCGGAGCGCAACATTTTAAGTTGCGTCAGGCGTCGTAAAAGCTGGCCAAACTCCAGACGCGAACAGCTGGCGTCATTCGCGTCAATATCGGTTAATAGCGAACCCTCGATAAAATCCAGTACCACCAGTCGACGTTGATAGCCATAACTGGCTATCCAGTCAGAGTAAATCTCCACTTCATGTGATTCACTCTGGATAAATTGCCGATAGCTGGCGCGCAATAAGCCTGGTTTTAACGATAATGTTTTCCCAAAAAGCCGGGCCTTCAACGCACAATTAATCCCTGCCTTGAGGGTCTTCGGATCGGTTTGCTCTTCAACGTGCTTAAGTAACGACTCCAGCTTTTTCCGCACGATCTCTTCCAGATCTTTACGACGAAGCAATTCGCGTAACACAAGGACTAAATCACTGGGGTCAGGAAATAAGCTACGCGCCTGACGTAAAAAATCTTCTAACGCGCCGCCATGTACGCTAATTAGCTTTAATATTTGCTTCGCCTTCGGTAAAGCCTCATCCTCCAGCACGCGTTCAAAACTATTAGATAAATTACTGGATTTTTTTTCATAATCGCGACGGTTACGAAATTGCGCCAGCGCCGCTGACATTTCGTCCGTCGACTGGACAAATTTTTGTACTTCCGCCCCTGGAGACGAATCCTCTGCGGCCTGTTGTATTTCCGCCTGTTGCGCATCAGTATGCTGGGTCGCATCCTGGTGAGATGTCTGCCGGGACAATATTCTGGAAAATGAAATACCGGAGGTTGAGCCAGGAATCATTTAATTGCCTCCTGACCTCTATCCAGATAAACACGAACCCATTTCTGTAACTTATCGTCCCCACTCCAGGCACCGCTTTGCTTCAGAATATTGTTTACCGATTCGCTGGCATCCGGCGTTAACGGGTCGACAATTTCTTTTGGTTCAATCATGAATACACGAACAACATTACTTTTATTCTTACTGGAATAACGGAACAGGCTACCAATAAGCGGTAATTTGCCTAAAAACGGAATACTTTGGACAGTATCGGTATTTGCATCCCGTGTATAACCACCGACCAGCAAACTTTTTCCGTGCGGAACTCTCGCAATAGTGCTAATTAACGTTCGCCCGACTTCGGGTAACGCATCTACGGAGGTGGTAGTATCGGATTGCGGCGTCTTATCGTTGCCATCTTCAATGTCCAGCGACATTTCTATCTGACCATCTGCGGAAAAACGGGGCAGCACTCGGATCATTGTTCCGTATGTTACATGCTCAAGCGCCACATTACGTTCCCCAATCAGCTTGGTGTAAAACGTTCTGTTGTTATCAAAAATAGCGGGAACATTTTCCTGAGTCAGTAATACCGGGCGCGAAACCACTGTCGCCTGTTTCTTCTCTTCTAACGCATTTACCGCGGCGATGAATCGACTGCCATCGAGGGTACTTATTGAAGCCTGGTTTAATGACACGCCAAGTTTGTCCCCAATAGTAATGCTGCCGCTCCATGAAGTGCCCAAACGCTCCAGATCGCTTTTATTAAGATCGACAATCCACAGGGATAATTCTACGTGACGTTTGGCGACATCCAGCGCTTTAACCAGCATTTCGATAAAATGCACCTGCTCAGCCGTTCCCTTTACTAACAAACTGTTGGTATCCGGATAGGCCACGATTTTAATATTGCCCGCCGCGGCATTTTGCTTTAAAGCTTCCTGCAGACTCATGCCACCGGCATAATTTGCTGCTTTACCTTTCTCTCCATTCGCTGAAAACGCTGGCATCGCCGGGGGTTCGCTACTGACAATATTACCTAAGGGTTGCTCTTCTCCCTGCAATAACCTTTCAATGGCCGTGGCAATACCGGGGATAACCATTTTCTGATCGCGCAGATTGTAGGTACGATCGCCCACGAAGGTATTGTTCAGACGCATCACCCCTATTTTCTGACGTCCCAGCTCAATACCATCGTTTTGCTTGTCCATCATGGTGGCGGCGTTGACCACCATATCAACATAGACGGGTGGCCCTGAAACATAGAATGTTCCTTTACGGTTATCGCCACGTAGCGGGTAATTTTTGTTATATAAACCTGAGCGTTTTAGAAAATTGTTGAACTCATTGAGTGAGACGTTGCGTAAAGAAACCACGGCATTGCGCATTTCACTGGCGTCATAAATATAGATAGCCTGCCCATCGAAATACCAAATCAGCCCCAGTTGTAGGGAAAGCTTCTCCAGTAATGCGTTAGGATCGTGAAACTCAAAGTTGCCCGTAATTTTTTTTCGTGCCGCCATTTTGCTAACAATGACAGGCTCCTTTAGCTGTAGCGCCATGGCATCGAAAAATGTCCGCAGGCTATCGTCTTTCGCAACAAACCCACTTCCCGTTACAGGTATTTTTTCACTAGAATAACCAGGTGCAACCAGAACAAGCGCGGCACATGCCAGCACTCTGGCCAAAAGAATATGTGTCTTCATTTGTCTGCCAATTGAATAATATTTGATAATTTCCGCGGCGAAACGCCGATCAGCTCTTTGATCTCACTAGAAAAATGTGAAGGCGATGAGTAACCATGATTAACGGCTAATTGGGTGATGTTCTCGTGGCCTTCTACACTATTCAGCAGCGATTGCGCCATACGCCAGTTTCGTAATTCACTCTTCGCTTTTCCGCCCAACGCTCTGCTGCACAAACGACGAAAATGGGTATAAGAAACGCCATAGTCTTCTCCCAGCATTCTCATCGTGTTGCCGCTGGTTGACTGAGCGAGTAAATAGCCAACCAACCAGTAACTCTCGCTTTTTCGTAACAGCGCCAGTACCTTATTGAAGGCCGGAGAAGGCGTAATAATTTGCTGCAAAAACCAGTACTCGCAGCGTTTACGATCTTGCCAAATAGCGCGAAACTCAGGACTCAGCAAAACCCATTTATCGGATTCAGCATATGTCGTGTCCACTAATCCTGCGCCATCGATAAATGCCAGTAATTTGCTGAGTACTTCAATTTTTAACGGTCGAAAAACCACGTCTCCTGATACTGGTGCGACAACAGCCTGCTCGCAAAAAAGCAGCGCGCCTTCCTGAATCAGGCAGTTTTCATTGTGTCGGCCTTCAGAAAATGACATATGCAGCTTTTGCGCGGAACACGTCTGTATAAACCATGCTTCCGGGCTGCGGATTTTCCGCTTCTCTCCTTCTTTAAGTACTTCCTGCGTATTTAGCATAGTTGTCAGCACCAGTTAAAAATCATTTTAATATGTAAACAATACCGGGAGCGGGTGGCAAAATCCTGATGCAATCATTATGAAACTGATGCCACCCGCTAATTAAATTGGCCCACTTGCACAGCGCTTGATAATTTAAAATAGAAAATCAGCTCATAGTGTATAAATTCTGGCTTATTATTCTGCAGCAGCAAAAAATCAAATATTGTCATCGGGATGAAGAATTAATTATTTATATCAGGAGTTTTTTTTGCTAGCATTCCTGAAACGCATTCGCCCCCTTATAACTATTGTCAGATAACGTTCTGACGGTTGTGTAAAAACATTGTGCCTCATTCTTCTGTAGTTGGAGTTAATATGAAAAAATTTTATAGCTGTCTTCCTGTCTTTTTACTGATTGGCTGTGCCCAGGTGCCCCTCCCTTCCTCCGTGAGCAAACCTGTACCGCAACCTGGCGCTCAGAAAGAGCAACAGGCCAACGCAAATAGTATTGATGAGTGTCAGTCTCTTCCGTATGTGCCGTCAGACCTTGCGAAGAATAAATCATTATCAAACCAGACCGCTGATAATTCCGCATCAAAAAATAGCGCAATCAGCTCAAGCATTTTTTGCGAAAAATATAAACAAACCAAAGAACAGGCGCTCACTTTCTTCCAGGAGCATCCACAATACATGCGTTCGAAAGAAGATGAAGAACAACTCATGACCGAATTTAAAAAAGTTCTGCTTGAACCCGGAAGTAAGAATTTAAGCATATATCAGACGCTACTTGCTGCCCATGAAAGACTGCAAGCCTTATAAGGCCATATCACCTTTGGCTGAACTCATCATGATATAATTAAGACCATATTTTGCATTGCCACTTAATATCAATATAATTATTATAGCTATGGTCACTTTTACGGTTGGCCATTTGTCTCTTACGTTGCATTTATCAATCTGCTTTTTGATACAGCAGCACCTCGCTGCTGCTTTTTTTATTTGCGATAAAGAACGGCCTCCCAGACTTGGGAGAATAGCCGAAACTTATACTGACAAACTATCGTCTCGTATATCGCGATAAACTGACATCCCCCTCTTGCCCCACATGTTGGCATTCTTACGATACCCCATCTACTTTTCGCGGATAACGTTCTTTTTACCTGTGACAGCGTATTGACTACCAGGCTAGTATAGCGGCAGAAACGTCCCGATGTCTGGAATGAATGGCAAACAGTCTATAAGGTGATTGAATGGATACGACAGAAGAACTAAACGGAACCTACTTCTACCACGGACAATCGAACCTGTCAGCAGGTGAACTATTTGATGTAATTTTCCTTGAGCAATTTTGTGATGAACCTGGGATTGGCATTGAGTCAGGTGCTGCTATCCTCGCCGGGCAACCGTGGTTAAAAACCAGAACGAAACCGGGAGAGGCAATCAAAGGGACAAGTGTTATCTCCAGGTATGGGAGAATGCTTTTACGAAATGCACAAACTCCTTTCGGTATTAGAGTTCCTACACCCGTTGGTATAAGAATGCGAAAAACAAATAATCTTGCCGCAGTCATAGCACGATATGTTCCATGGTTAGGTTGGGTTGGTCTTGTGAATTCAATTTACCAGGTATCAAGGAGAACTCAGGCAAAATACAACCTAATAGCACGCCCTAAAGATCGTATACAATGGATATCCTTTTGATGGACACAATTCAGCAAGAGGTGTTAACACTCTTCCATGAAGAGATTCCCGGATATTTAGACAGCAATTGGAAAGAAATCCCTTTAGAACTTGATTCTGATTTATTTGAAGCTCCAGGCGATGACCTGCATGAAGCTTTGGATAAATTTGAAAAAAAATTTAATGTAGATTTATCACAAGTTAAATGGTCGTGTTATTTTCCTTGGGAGAATACTCCACTGCTTACACGATGGTTTAAATTAAAACGGGAAGATGTAGAACGAACTCGTACACCTTTAACAATCAGAATGTTTTCTGAGTCAGCGAAAGCTGGGAAATGGCTTTATGATTAGTGAAAAATATGTCGAATTAATCAGGAGTTAATTACTATGAATTTTGTTATTTGGCGCAGTATCATTAAACGATCAACCCCTTTCCTTGTTGCTGTCGTTTAAAACGCTTTATGCTACTTTATCTGCATCTGGTAGGTTATGACAACATGAGGCTTTGTTGAATAATTCAGAATCGGCCAACGATAAGGATACAGGACTCCCACCGGAGCACTCGTTATACGAGCCTGACGCTGGTCGGCATTGCCAACAACGTCATCCAGTTCAGCGCCTTGAGCATCGCCATCGCTTCACCCACCTGCGCGTCATAGTTCCGCAGACTCAGATAGCCGCCCAGCAAGGTTTTAATACGAAACATCGCTGTTTCCACTACTGAACGACGGTGATAGCCCACTTTCTTTTCCAGACCTCATTGCTGCCGCTCCGATGTTGATTCGCCACCGCGTGGTTACGCTCATGGTACTACTTGTCCGGCCAGTATCGCGCACCGCTTCGTGGCGGGATTAGCGGCCTGATTTTTTTCCTCAATAACACATCATGGCAATAGCGCGTGTCATAAGCGCCGTCAGCCGAGGCTTCCCTGATTTTACAGTGAGTCTGGCTAATCAGCCCCGGCAGTGCCTGCGTATCCGTCGTGCCGCTGAGCGAGAAAGTATGCCTTTGCAATTAATCAGTAAAGTGTTGCGCGAGAAATCGTGCATCTTTCAAGCACATCGTCTACTTTAATTAACCGATTCATAAAATATATATTCTCTGTTCATTTCTAGCTTGTAGGCTATTTTAATAACTGTGTATTTTAAAGAATAAAAATTAATATCACCCTACTTCTTTGTTATAATACCAGCCTCCAAAATTGTGCTATAGGAACATCATGGAATTAATTCGTTATGCTGACATCAACAGCGATCTCTATCGCCACATTTGGGTCGTTGGTGATATTCATGGATGTTACTCCTTATTGTTAACCAGACTGGCTCAATTAAATTTCTCTCCTGATACCGATCTCTTGATCTCCACTGGAGATAACATTGATCGAGGAAAAGAAAACCTTGAAACACTGAGACTGTTAAATACCTCATGGTTTATTTCTGTAGTGGGTAATCATGAAGCTATGGCGCTTGACGCTTTTGAAACACAGGATGGCAATTTCTGGTATGTAAACGGTGGTTACTGGTACGACTCGGTCACCGAAAAAGACAGGCAAGAAGCCACTGAGCTATTACTAACTTTTAAGCAGCGTCCTCACATCATAGAGGTTGAAACGTCCTCAAAGAAGTACGTGATTGCCCATGCCGATTATCCAGATGACAGCTACGATTATGGGAAGCAAGTTGATATTGATGGCGTTCTATGGTCACGCGATCGTCTGCTTGGTTCGTTACAGGGGAATATCCATCCAATACGCGGTGCGGATACTTTCATCTTCGGCCATATGATTGTTGACTACACAACAACATTCGCCAATCAAATCTACATTGACACAGGTTCTTTCTGTTCAGGCAATCTGTCTTTTTTTAAAATAAAGTAATCTGGAAATAGAATTATATAATATCAACCCTCCCTGCATTATGGGCAATGATATAGCCTTCAATAAGTACCATTGCCCATTCGTAATAGCGTCTAAATTTCGCGTTTTTCTGCCCATTTCAGCATTAAGATCGCAGGCCAAAAAAACGAAGCCGTAATCCGACGCAGGTAGTTACTCGATCGCCTGAGACGAGTAAAGATCGCACAGCTCCAGATACCTAACGGAAGAAAGCGCAATAACCGTGGTGGCGAAATGGATCGGCTTGCCTTCATGCAACACAATCTTGATTACAGTCTCGAGTTTGGAAGCATCCGCTCCCCTCTTAATTTTGTTGGGATTTCTCTTTGTTGCGAGCATGGTCTGAACTAATTGCCTGGCTACTTGCCTTGTTTCACCAATATTTGGAAAATCGAACACATTTCCAACTTTTACTTTCAAGACAGAACTTGGCTTCCTACCCTCACTGACATTACGATCTGACGAGGCTACTCTTCGCTGGATTACGTAGGTTTTTTTCGTCAAACTGGCTTTTACCCCGAAACCAGCAGGAGCTTCTCTGTGGTCATCGAAAACAGTGTAGAGTTTTTGAGCTGGGTTAGCTTCGAAAACGATTTTTCCAGAGCGACTGAGTGCAGGCTTAACATTGATACTTAACTTGTTGATAATAAAAGGCTGGCTGAGAGTTGTTTTCAAAGTATCACCCCTGTTGTAGTCCAGGAATGATGAGAATGTAACCTGTCACATTTTAGGCTACAGGTGAGTTACAAATTTATGGGTTTATGTGAGTTTATAAGGGTTTTACCTGGGGCCACATGAGCACTTGAAAGAATAAAAAAACGAGTAAAATCAATATGAATGAGTCATTTGATAAGGACTTCTCCAACCACACCCCCATGATGCAGCAGTATCTCAAGCTGAAAGCCCAGCATCCGGAGATCCTGCTCTTTTATCGTATGGGAGACTTTTACGAGCTGTTTTATGACGACGCAAAGCGTGCGTCGCAGTTGCTCGATATTTCGCTGACCAAACGCGGCGCATCGGCTGGCGAACCTATCCCTATGGCGGGTATCCCGCACCACGCCGTAGAAAACTACCTCGCGAAACTGGTCAATCAGGGCGAATCCGTCGCTATTTGCGAACAGATTGGCGATCCGGCCACCAGCAAAGGTCCCGTTGAACGTAAGGTCGTGCGTATCGTTACGCCTGGCACCATCAGCGATGAAGCCCTGTTACAGGAGCGTCAGGATAACCTGCTGGCGGCTATCTGGCAGGATGGTAAGGGCTACGGTTACGCCACGCTGGATATCAGCTCCGGGCGCTTTCGTCTGAGCGAACCCGCCGACCGTGAAACGATGGCCGCAGAGCTGCAGCGCACCAATCCCGCCGAACTGTTGTATGCCGAAGATTTTGCTGAAATGGCGTTAATAGAGGGACGCCGGGGTCTGCGCCGTCGCCCGTTGTGGGAGTTTGAGATTGATACCGCCCGCCAGCAGTTAAATCTGCAATTCGGTACGCGGGATCTGGTCGGTTTCGGCGTCGAAAATGCCTCGCGTGGATTATGTGCGGCAGGCTGCCTGTTACAGTACGTAAAAGATACCCAGCGCACCTCCCTGCCGCATATTCGTTCCATTACGATGGAACGCCAGCAGGACAGCATCATTATGGATGCCGCCACCCGCCGCAATCTGGAAATTACCCAGAACCTGGCCGGCGGCGTCGAAAATACCCTCGCCGCGGTGCTTGACTGTACCGTGACGCCAATGGGTAGCCGAATGCTTAAACGCTGGCTGCATATGCCGGTACGAAATACCGACATATTGCGTGAACGCCAGCAGACCATCGGCGCCTTGCAGGACACCGTCAGCGAACTGCAACCGGTGCTGCGTCAGGTCGGCGATCTGGAGCGTATCCTTGCGCGTCTGGCGCTGCGCACCGCGCGTCCGCGCGATCTCGCCCGAATGCGTCACGCCTTCCAGCAACTGCCAGAATTGCACGCTCAGCTTGAAACCGTTGACAGCGCGCCGGTACAGGCGTTGCGTAAAAAAATGGGCGATTTCGCCGAGCTGCGCGACCTCCTGGAACGCGCCATTATTGACGCGCCGCCGGTACTGGTCCGCGACGGCGGCGTTATTGCGCCCGGCTACCATGAAGAGCTGGACGAATGGCGCGCGCTGGCGGACGGCGCCACCGATTATCTCGATCGTCTGGAAATTCGCGAACGCGAGCGTACCGGGCTGGATACGCTGAAAGTCGGCTATAACGCGGTACATGGTTATTACATTCAGATTAGCCGTGGTCAAAGCCATCTGGCGCCCATCAATTATGTGCGTCGCCAGACGCTGAAAAATGCCGAACGCTACATTATTCCTGAGCTAAAAGAGTACGAAGATAAAGTTCTGACCTCGAAAGGCAAAGCGCTGGCGCTGGAAAAACAGCTATATGACGAATTGTTTGATCTGCTGTTGCCGCATCTGGCCGATTTACAGCAGAGCGCCAACGCGCTGGCGGAGCTGGATGTGCTGGTTAACCTGGCCGAACGCGCCTGGACGCTGAATTACACCTGCCCGACATTTACCGATAAACCCGGTATCCGTATTACCGAAGGTCGCCATCCGGTGGTTGAACAGGTACTGAATGAGCCGTTTATTGCTAACCCGCTCAACCTGTCGCCGCAACGACGGATGTTGATCATTACCGGCCCCAATATGGGCGGTAAAAGTACCTATATGCGACAAACGGCATTGATCGCCCTGCTGGCCTATATCGGCAGTTACGTTCCGGCGCAAAACGTGGAAATCGGCCCCATCGACCGTATTTTTACCCGCGTCGGCGCAGCGGACGACCTGGCTTCCGGGCGTTCGACCTTTATGGTGGAGATGACCGAAACCGCGAACATTCTGCATAATGCCACGGAAAACAGTCTGGTATTGATGGATGAAATCGGGCGCGGTACCTCCACGTATGACGGGCTGTCGTTGGCCTGGGCCTGCGCGGAGAATCTCGCGAATAAGATTAAAGCGTTAACGCTGTTCGCTACCCACTACTTCGAGCTAACCCAATTACCGGAGAAAATGGAAGGCGTGGCGAACGTCCACCTGGATGCGCTGGAACACGGCGATACTATCGCGTTTATGCACAGCGTGCAGGACGGCGCGGCAAGTAAGAGCTATGGCCTGGCGGTCGCGGCGCTTGCGGGCGTCCCTAAAGAAGTCATCAAACGCGCGCGCCAAAAACTCCGCGAGCTGGAAAGCATCTCGCCCAATGCGGCGGCAACGCAGGTGGACGGCACGCAAATGTCGTTGCTTGCGGCCCCGGAGGAGACATCGCCTGCCGTTGAAGCGCTGGAGAATCTCGATCCGGACTCCCTGACGCCACGCCAGGCGCTGGAGTGGATCTATCGGCTGAAAAGTCTGGTGTAAACGTGTCGGGCCCGATAGCGCCGCGTTATCGGGCCCACGCGCCAGCACAGGCTTTTCAGGCTGTGACTGTCGTTTCGTGTAAATGACGCCAGACTATCCGTCCTCTTTCCCTTTTTAAAATGACCGTCGACCAGCGTACCGTCTCGGCCTGGCCCGGTAGTTGCTGGCGCTCACGATAACGCAGCGCGGCGCCTTCCGGCCACTCCGCCACAAGGTCAATGTGCTCAACCACGATAACCAGACCCGGGCGACACCCGCGCTGCGCCTGGAAAAAAGCGCCCAGCGCCGGATAATCCAGACAAACACCGCCTGGCGTTATCATCGTAAAATCAGCAGCGAAACGCGCTATCAACGCCTCCAGGCTACCCATCCCCTTACTAAGCCAGTTCTCAATCGCCGCATGGGCGTGAATAATTTCATCTTTATATGGATTCATGATCTTTCCTTTTTCAGGCACAGAAGCGCCTGTCTATTGTTTAGACAGACAGCGTAAATAAGGGGCAGCAGGGTGATACCGGCGGCGGCAATAAAGGTCCAGCGATAAGCAACCTCAAGCGACATAACGCGCTGGAGCGCGTTTAACAGCAGCGTCAACAGCGTCGCGCCAAGGAAAAAGCTGAGCTGACGATTAAGATTCCATAGTGCGCTGGCGTCAGGCATGTCCCGGCAAGCAATAGTCAGGAAAGCGCCACTCTGCGCGGTACTGCTGCACAAACTGCCGCCAGCGCCCATTAAGGCGAATATCATCATCAGTACACGGTGCGATGTCGCAGGCGTAACGTTAGTTAAAAGCAGTATCCCTGCGGCCTGAAGAAGACAGCCGACGATAATCAGCGGACGCGGCCCAAGCCGATTGAAGTAACGTCCGGTAAGCATAATGGCGACAAATGAAGCGATCGACCAGGGGAGCATCAGCGACCCCGCCGCCGCAGGCGATAACTGCGCGACGTTCTGTAGATAAAACATCCCGACCACGCTGATACCAATGAACATACCCGGCACACACAGATAGACGATCATGGCAAAACGCAGCAGCTTGTCCATCAACAACGGCAGATGGAGCAATCTTGCTGACGCCATTGTCGTCGGCGCGGCGTTCAGCCAACGATAAGCGAGCAATAAAGTGAGAACGGCCACCGGCAGCGTGGCAAAGAATATCCAGCGCCAGCCGCACGTTTCCACCAGCAGCCCGCCAATCGCAGGCGAACATGCCGGCGCCAGTAGCGCCACCATCATGACAACCGATGACACGCCAGCGCGTTCATGCGGTTTAAACTGTTGCCAGGTTAACGCCTGACCAACCGGGATCAATAAGCCACCGCCCGCCCCCTGCACAATACGCCAGAAAACAAGGCTGTGTAATGAATCGGCAAAACCTGCGGCAGCGGCGGCAACGCTAAACAGAATGAGCGAAAATATGATCAGCCGTCGTGCGCCGAGATAACGCGAAAGAAACGCGCTAAACGGAACGATCAGCGTTAATCCTGCGATATAACCGTTACTCACCCATGCCAGCGCCGATATGGACGTATGCAGATCCACGGACATCGCAGGAAAAGCCACGCTGGCAATAAACAGATTAATCAGATCAAGAAAGAAGCCGAGCAGGTAAACCACTGCCACTTTACTGCGATACGTCATTATGCATCCTCCGTCAGAGGCGCTAATGTAGCCGTCCGGAGAAAGCCAGATAAGTCCGCGCTTCAACGATATACTGTCAAAATAATTTTGACAGTAAAGGAGCTCGCCATGCTCAATTTGCAGCGTATGTCGCTGTTTATCGCCGTGGTAGATAGCGGCAGCTTCACGGCGGCGGCGGCCGCATCGGGCCAAACAAAAGCGGTAGTGAGTTTTAATATTCGGCAGCTTGAAAAAGAGCTTGGCGTAACGTTACTGCTACGTTCCACCCGACGACTGACGCTCACAGACGCCGGCATCCTCTTTTACCAAAAAGGCGTGAATTTACTCAACACCGCGAAAAATTTGCAGGATGAAGTGCGTGCCAGCCATAGTGGGCTGGGCGGCGAGTTACGTATTACCACTACGCCCGAGTTTGGCGAACAGGTGGTCATTCCGGTACTGGCGCAGTTTAGTCAGCGCCATCCCGATCTCCGTATTCGACATATGTCCTCATCACATCATGCCGATTTAATTGCCGAGCGCTTTGATGTGGCGATTCGGCTTGGCTCGCTGGCGGACTCCCGCTATCGCGCCGCGCTGATATCCCGCTTTACCATTCTGCCGGTCGCCGCGCCGCAGTGGCTCGCCCGCCACCCCGTGTCGTCACTGGAGTCGTTGGCCCAGGCGCAATGGATTATTCATGAGCGATTACCTACGCCGCTACGGTGGACAGTAACGAATAATCATGGCCAACACTCACGTCTGGAGATAAGCAAAGCCGGCAAAATTTCTGTCGACAGCGCGCGCGCGCTGATGGCCTTCGCTCTCGCGGGAAGCGGCGTCGCATTACTGCCGCAATGGTTAGTCAACACCGCACTGGAGGATGGAACGTTAATTCACGTGTTACCCGACTATCATTTTCCCCGTCAGGGCATTTATGCCGTTTACCCCGACGCCCGCCATGTATCGACAAAAGTACGCGCATTTATTGATTTTTTACGTTCGCAATGGGATTGCGGGGAGCACGCCCCATCATCGTAGCCAGTCCGGGAGCATTGCGCTCCCGGACGGATAATACCGTCTTAATCCTTAACTACCAGCTTGTCTTTGATCCCCTGCGCCTGCCAACGCACCCACAGCATAATTGCCGCCAGAACGACGATCGGCAGTAACGGATCGAGCCAACTGCCGCCGGAACCAAACAGCAGGTTAATCAGCGCCACGCCGGTGCCGCCAATCGCCCAGGCAATGGTCGTCGGTACAGACCAAACCACCATCTGCTGTTTGACATCAGAGACGCCCATCATGCGGTTAACCACCCAGAACAGGCTATCGTTGAAGTAGCCGAAGAACAGCGACCCCATCGTTGCGGCCTGAGCGGCAAGCAACATATTGATGCCGGGGATCTGCGCCAGGATCGGCGCGGAAATCGAGGCGGCAGTGATCATCGCCACCGTCCCCGATCCCTGAATCAGGCGTACCAACGTCGCCACGATAAACGGGATCAGGATCGGCGAGATCGGCAGGTTGGCAACCTGCTCCGCTAGCTGTTGCCCCGCGCCGCTATCGCGCAGGATCGCGCCCAACGCGCCGCCAGCGCCCGTGACCAGTAAGATAATCCCGGCGCTTTGCAAGCCCTCTTCCAGACGCTCTGCGGTGGTATGTTTATCCATACGCGGCACCAGCGTATACACCGCCAGCAGAACGCTGATGGCCAACGCGATCACTGGACTTCCTACAAAGTTGATTGCCTGTACCACCGGATGCGTCGCCAGGCCGGACCATCCTTCTATGGTGGCGAGGGTGGAACAGATAGCCTTCAGGAAGATCAGCACGATCGGCACCACAATAGGCAGCAGAGAGAGCGTCAGGCTCGGCAGATCCTTTTGCTCTTTCTCTTTATTGTACTGCTCCAGCGCGGCATTGACTTCATCGGCGTTCAGCGTGCGCGGCACGAAATCAGGGTAGCGCTTATCCAGCCACTGCGCATAGAACACAATGCCGATCACACAGGGCACCGCCAGCGCCATCCCGGTCAATAACATTGCGCCGATGTCGACGTTAAAAATTCCGGCTACCCCCAGCGGACCGGGCGTGGGAGGTACCGTATGGTGAGTGACCACCAGCCCGCCCGCCAGCGCGACGCCCAGCGTCAGTAGCGAACGCTTACCGCTTTTCGCCAGCGCTTTCGCCACAGGATAAAGAATGACAAAAGCGGAATCGACGAAAATGGGGATGCTGACAATATAACCCGTGATCGCCAGCGCCCACTCTTCACGGCGTTTCCCCAGCCATTTGATAAAGCTCCAGGCGATACGCTCCGCCGCGCCGGAAACCTCCAGCAAGCGCCCCATCATTACGCCGAGACCAATCACCAGGCCAATGCTGCCCAGCGTCGTACCGAATCCGCTGGTGATGACAGAGAGCGTTTTATCAATGCCCATTCCCCCCAACAGACCGGCGATGCAGGCCGCCGCCAGCATCGCGATCAGCGCATGAACACGGGTGCGTAACACCAGCCATACCAGCACGAAAACGGCAACGATCAGGCCGATAATTGGGGTCGGTAAACTTGTCATGACCTCCCCTCCATATCATCTTGTCGAAAGCGTTCGATAATGTCATCGAAACGTTTATCGGCGACAAAACCTAACGCCAGCGCACGCTGGTTATCGATACGTCCCGGCCAGGAGGCGACAATTTTCTCGACACCTTCGTCGCGCTGATGCGTAACCCGATCGCGCGCCGCCTGGCCGCCCGCCTGACGCAACGTTTCCAGCATCTCGCCCACGGTTACGCTGATCCCCGGTAAGTTGATGCTGCTCGCCTCGCCAGGCGCGGGTAACGTTGCGGCCAGCGACAGGTTATGGATCACCGTCGCCGGGCTGGAAATCCACAGCCGCAAACTTTCCGACACCGGGCAGATGGTCGTCTCGCCCTGCAACGGTTCACGAATAATCGCACTGACAAAAGAAGAAGCGGCGCGGTTTGGTTTACCCGGGCGAACACAGATCGTCGGCAAACGCAGCGCCAGCCCATCCACATAGCCTTTGCGGGTATAATCGTTGACCAACAGTTCACAGGCGGCCTTCTGCGCGCCATAAGACGAGCGCGGCGTGAGCGCGGTGGTATCGGTGACGCATTCCGGCAGCGTACCGCCATAAACGGCAAGCGAGCTGGAGAAGACAAAACGAATTTTCTGCGGTTGCCGACGACACGCCTCAAGTAACTGGCGGGTAAGATCCAGGTTAACTTTCCATCCCAGATCGAAATCGTCTTCCGCATGGCTGCTGACAATCGCAGCGAGATGATAAACAACAGAGGTATTAGCGGTAATCACATTCTCCAGCACGCCCGGCTGGGTTAAGTCAGCCTCCAGACAGCGTAAACGAGGGGAATCTGATAACCGTGCAGGCATTTTTAAATCAACAAGAAGCAGTTCGTTAAACGCCAGCGATGAGTTTAATAAGGCGCTTGCGAGTTTCTGGCCTAAAAAGCCGCCCCCGCCGGTAATGATAATCTGCATCCGGATGTCCTCTTTATTGTTGTGTAGGGTAGTTCAGGGTTAGCGCCAGGCGTTAAACCAGCCAAGCCCGTCCTGAGTGGTATTCCGTGGTTGGTATTCGCAGCCTATCCAGCCGCGATAACCTACGTCATCGAACAGCCGGAACAGCCACGGGTAGTTGATCTCGCCATCATCCGGTTCATGTCTGTCCGGTAGCGAGGCGATTTGTACATGGGCATAGCGGCCCGCGTACTCGCGAATCAGGTGACTCAAATTGCCATCCACTTTTTGCGCGTGGAAAGTGTCGAGTTGGATGAACACATTCGGACGGTCAACCTCTTCTGCGATGCCCAGCGCCTGATATTGGCTGGAAAAGAGGTAGCAGGGTTTAACGCCGGGACTCAGCGCT
Organism: Salmonella sp. 2018103; assembly: GCF_026247685.1. Lineage (NCBI taxonomy): Bacteria > Pseudomonadati > Pseudomonadota > Gammaproteobacteria > Enterobacterales > Enterobacteriaceae > Salmonella > Salmonella sp. 2018103. Next base: position 971,004 of record NZ_CP111029.1, on the reverse strand, counting down.
TCGATCAAAATACGTTTATCGTGGGCGGCAAACCGGTCGGCGGCATAACGCAAATTATCGATAAACGTGGCGCGATAACGTGCGCCATCAGCGCCATCCGGCACTACGCCCGCCATGATGTGAACCTGCTCACATTCCAGCGCCAGAGCGTATTCCAGAGCCAGATCGATATCGGCGCGCGCGTCGTGTTCGCGCCCCGGTAGCGCGGCGCGTCCCCACTCGCCCGCCGCGGTATCGCCCGCCGAAGTATTAAACAGCGCCAGCGTCAGATCATGACGCGATAGCTGGGCTTTAATCTCGCTGGCAGCAAAGCCGTAGGGGAACAAAAACTCAACGGCCTGAAAACCGGCTTCGGCAGCGGCGGCAAAACGCTCGATAAACGGCACTTCGGTAAACATCATCGACAAATTGGCGGCAAAACGCGGCATCGGGTTATCTCCTTAACTGCGCAATTTCTTCGGTGGTTAAATAACGAATCGGGCGTTCGCCAAGGATAAAAATCAGCTTTGCCGTCTCTTCCAGCTCCTCGGTATTATTAGCGGCTTCCTGCAAATTCTCCCCGCACACGACCGGCCCATGATTAGCCAGTAAAAAGGCCTGATGCCGGGCCGCCAGCGCAGCCAAATCGCGGGCAATTCGGTCATCCCCCGGGCGATAGTAGGGAACCAGCGGAATGTCTCCCATCCGCATCACCACATAGGGGGTAAACGGGCGAATCACATTTTGCGGGTCCAGCCCTTCGAGACAGGAAAGCGCCGTTGACCAGGTGCTGTGCAGATGTACCACGGCCTTGCAGCAAGGGTTATTGCGATACAATGCCAGATGAAAACGCACCTCTTTAGACGGTTTATCGCCACTGAGCCATTCGCCCTGCGGGTCCACTTTGGATAGCCGCTGCGGGTCGAGATTACCCAGACACGAACCGGTGGGCGTCGCCAGAATATTGCCGTCCGGCAGTAACAGCGAGAGGTTGCCTGCCGAGCCGGTGGCATAGCCGCGCTGGAAAAACGAGGCGGCTATCCTGACCATCTCTTCTCGCAAAGCGTGCTCTTCTTTTGCCAGTGTCGTCATATCTGAAACTCCCTTTGAGCGCGGATGAAAAAGGATTCATCGCCAAAATTGCCTGACTTTAGCGCCAGTGAGACTGGCGCATGGAGCGCGTTGACCCACGGCACGCCGGGTGAAATGCACGGTCCAATGTGAAAACCGGTAATACCGAGGCTTTGCGTCACCACGCCCGAGGTTTCGCCGCCCGCCACGATAAACCGGGTGATACCGCCTTCCGCTAAGCGAGCGGCCAGCAGGGAAAAGAGCGCCTCTACCGCATGGCTGGCTTCGGTAGCGCCATATTGCTGCTGGATGGCGGCCAGCGCCTGCGTGGAGGCGGTGGCGCTAATCATTGGCGCCAGTTCGCTGTCCTGACTGAGCACCCACTGCGCCAGCGCTTCGACGTAGGCCTCGCGCGTCTCGGATGACAGGCAGCGCGCCACGTCAACGTCGCGTGTGGGAGCATGTTGTCGATAGAAGGCCACCTGCTGATTCGTCATTTGCGAACAGGAACCGGAAAGCACCACCGCACGACCGCTCAGCGGATAGCCTGCGGAACGGGCCTGAGAAACGCCGTGCTTCGCCCACTGACGCGCCAGCCCCATTGCCAGCCCGGAACCGCCAGTCACCAGCGGGGCATCACGCAAAACCTCGCCCTGAATTTCCAGGTGCCGCTCATTGAGCGCGTCAAGTACCGCGTAGCGATATCCTTCCTGCTGTAAACGCGACAGCGCCGCACGGGTCGCGGCAACGCCTTCATCAAGCGTCTGAGCCGGAATAACGCCGCAGCGCCCTTGCGCCTGCGCTTCCATCAGACGCGGCAGGTAGCTGTCGGTCATCGGATTGATAGGGTGGTGGCGCATACCGGACTCCGCCAGCAAGTGGTTCATGACAAACAGATAGCCCTGATAAACCGTGCGTCCGTTAACCGGCAGCGCGGGAGAAATCACGGTAAATGAGGTATCCAGCGCCACCATCAGCGCATCGGTGACCGGGCCGATATTGCCTTCAGCGGTACTATCGAAAGTCGAGCAATATTTGAAATAGACTTGCTGGCAGCCCTGTTTTTTCAGCCATACCAGCGCCGCCAGCGATTGTTTTATCGCCTCTTGCGCCGGGCATGAGCGGGTTTTCAGGCTGATAACCACCGCGTCGCACCCTTCCGGTTGCGTCCCGGTTGGGACATCATTGATCTGCACTGTCGGCATCCCGTTTTCGACCAGAAAACTGGCGATGTCGGTCGCGCCGGTAAAATCATCGGCAATGACGCCAATTTTTAACATGACGGCTCCTCAGGCGTGACGCCAGGCAGAGTAATCCCTGAGAAAATTTTGATCACAGCGCTGTCATCCTCTTTGCCATAACCGGCGTTACTGGCGCTGGTGAACATATTTAACGCCGTAGAGGCCAGCGGTAAGGGGAAGCGCAACGCTTTCGCCGTGTCGGCAACCAGCCCCAAATCTTTGACAAAAATGTCGACGGCCGAACGCGGGGTATAGTCGCCATCAACGACATGCTGCATACGGTTTTCGAACATCCAGGAGTTTCCGGCGGCATGGGTCACGACGTCATACATCACGTCCAGAGGAATACCGGCCCGCGCGGCCAGCGCCATCGCTTCGGCCGCCGCCGCAATATGCACGCCAGCCAGCAGTTGATGAATGATTTTGACGGTTGAGCCTGCGCCCGGCGTATCGCTGATGCGATAAACGTTGCTGGCAACGGCGTCCAGCACAGGCTTCAGGCGGGTAAACGCCGCCTCGCTCCCGGAGGCCATCACCGTCATTTCGCCCTGCGCCGCTTTTACCGCGCCGCCGGAAACCGGCGCATCCAGCATATTAAGATTCAATGCCGTCAACGCCGCGGCGATCTCTTGCGCGTCGGCGCTTGAGATCGTAGACGAAACCATCACCGCGCTTCCGGGTTTCATCAGATGGGCGACGCCATCCTCACCGAATAACACCTGTCTGACCTGGGCGGCATTGACGACCAGAATGACTAACGCATCCACGACGCCGGCGAACTCCCTGGCGCTGGCGGCAGCCCCACAAGCCCCTTCAGCGAGAAGATTCGCGCACGCTTGCGGGTTAAGATCGGCCCCCCATGTGGAAAGCCCGGCGCGCAGGCATGAACGCGCAGCGCCCATTCCCATTGAGCCAAGCCCCACAATGCCGACATGAAAATCAGTTCCTGTTGTCATTATCACTCCATGTTAATTTACGTGATATTATGTTTTGTTATGTGAATATAGGCGTTTTTGTAAACAATTGCGGTGAGTTGTTTCACAAAAAATAACAAAATGTGTTATTTTTTGTGAAGGCAATCCTCATAGAACTTCACACGCTGTGACGAGAAATCGCGTAAAATCGCGACAGGACTAAAGAAAGGAGCAGACGTTGATACCTACTGAGCGTCGACAAATCATTCTTGATATGGTGGCGGAGAAAGGCATCGTCAGTATCGCTGAACTGACCGAGCGCATGCATGTATCCCACATGACTATCCGCCGTGATTTACAAAAACTGGAGCAGCAAGGCGCGGTAATCCAGGTCTCTGGCGGCGTGCAATCATCGACTCGCGTGGCGCACGAACCCTCGCATCAGATCAAAACCGAACTGGCGACGCCGCAGAAAGCGGCGATTGGCAAACTGGCCGCCAGCCTGGTACAGCCAGAAAGCTGTATCTACCTTGATGCAGGTACTACCACGCTGGCGATCGCCAGGCAGCTGGTTACGATGAATAAACTTACGGTGGTGACGAATGATTTCGTCATCGCCGATTACCTGATGGACAATAGCGATTGCACAATTATTCACACTGGCGGGGCGGTATGCCGGGAAAACCGGTCGTGCGTCGGTGAAGCCGCGGCGACGCTCTTGCGCGGGTTGATGATTGACCAGGCCTTTATTTCCGCCTCTTCCTGGAGCGTGCGCGGTATTTCAACGCCGGCAGAAGATAAAGTCACGGTGAAACGGGCCGTCGCCAGCGCCAGCCGCCAAAAAATTCTGGTGTGCGACGCGACCAAATACGGCCAGGTCGCTACATGGCTGGCGTTACCGCTGGCGGAATTCAACCAAATCGTCACCGATGACGGCCTGCCGGAAAGCGCAATTCGGGCGCTGGCCAAAGTGGATATCTCACTGCTGATGGCCAAACAATAGCAAAGCGGCGCAAGCCGCTTACGTCATCATCTTGCGTACCAGTTGCGTAAACTGTTCGCGTTCTTCAGCGCTCAGTCGCCCCAAAAACTCATCGTCAACGCGATCCCCCAGTGGTATCGCGGCGGCGAGCAACGTTTGGCCCTGAACGGTGAGATAGACAAAACGCCGACGTTTATCCAGCGGATCGTTTTCTCGCTTTACCAGTCCACGATTTTCCATCCGGCTTAACATCTCCGCCAGCGTCGCTTTAGTGCTGACCGCCGCTTCGGTCAGATCGACCTGTTCAATACCCGGATGTTCAGCAATAACGCGCATCACCGCATATTGAGGTTTGGTGAGCTCCGGTAGTTCATGCTGCCAGCGTGCGGTATGTTGCTGAAAAAGTTGGCGTAACAGATGAAACGCGGTGTTTCGTAACTCCATGAGCGCTCCGGATAAATTAACTTTTTCTATCATAACGACTTATGCACGGTTTTTTAATGACGAATGCTTTAGCTAAACGTGCGCAGGCGTCGGGAGCGATCTTGTCGCAAAGGCCGTGTGGGCGTATTTTGATCAAAATGTTCGTATACGAACGATATTTGAGGTAAGAAATGAGATTGATTGTGGGGATGACCGGTGCGACCGGCGCGCCGCTTGGCGTCGAGCTACTCCAGGCATTGCGGGCGATACCTGATGTTGAAACGCATCTGGTGATGTCAAAGTGGGCGAAAACCACTATTGAACTGGAGACGCCCTACACGCCCGCTGAGGTAGCCGCCCTGGCAGATTATTGTCATAGCCCGGCCGATCAGGCGGCGACCATTTCCTCCGGCTCATTTCGTACCGACGGCATGATTATTATCCCCTGCAGTATGAAAACACTGGCGGGAGTTCGCGCCGGCTATGCCGAGGGGCTGGTGGGACGCGCTGCCGATGTCGTGTTGAAAGAGGGTCGCAAGCTGGTGCTTGTACCGCGGGAAATGCCGCTCAGCACGATTCATCTGGAAAACATGCTTGCGCTTTCTCGTATGGGGGTGGCGATAGTGCCGCCCATGCCCGCGTTCTACAACCTGCCGCAAACCGTTGACGATATTATCCAGCACATCGTAGCGCGCGTTCTCGACCAGTTTGGTCTGGAGCATACGCGCGCGCGTCGCTGGCAAGGACTGCGACAGGCAGCAAATTTTTCACAGGAGAATGGATAATGGCATTTGATGATTTGCGCAGTTTTTTACATGCGCTGGATCAGCAGGGACAACTGCTGAAAATCAGCGAGGAAGTGAATGCGGAGCCGGATCTCGCCGCCGCTGCCAACGCAACGGGACGAATCGGCGATGGCGCGCCCGCGCTGTGGTTTGACAATATTCGTGGTTTTACCGACGCCCGCGTGGCGATGAATACCATCGGTTCCTGGCAGAACCATGCCATCTCACTGGGTTTGCCGCCTAACACGCCGGTTAAAAAACAGATCGATGAATTTATTCGCCGCTGGGACAATTTTCCGGTAGCACCGGAACGACGGGCGAATCCGGGCTGGGCGGAAAATACCGTCGACGGCGACGCAATCAACCTGTTTGATATCCTGCCGCTGTTTCGTCTGAACGACGGCGACGGCGGATTCTATCTGGATAAAGCCTGTGTGGTATCACGCGATCCGCTCGATCCCGATAACTTCGGCAAGCAGAATGTCGGTATCTACCGTATGGAAGTTAAAGGCAAGCGTAAGCTGGGTCTGCAACCAGTGCCGATGCATGATATCGCATTGCACCTGCACAAAGCTGAAGAGCGTGGCGAAGATCTGCCGATTGCGATCACGTTGGGTAACGATCCGATCATTACCCTGATGGGCGCAACGCCGCTGAAATACGATCAGTCAGAGTATGAAATGGCAGGCGCGCTGCGTGAAAGCCCCTATCCTATCGCCACCGCGCCGCTGACCGGTTTTGATGTGCCGTGGGGATCTGAAGTCATTCTTGAAGGGGTCATCGAAAGCCGTAAACGTGAAATTGAAGGACCGTTCGGCGAATTTACCGGCCACTATTCCGGCGGTCGCAACATGACCGTGGTGCGTATCGATAAGGTCTCTTACCGCAGCAAACCCATTTTTGAATCGCTCTATTTGGGGATGCCGTGGACGGAAATCGACTACCTGATGGGGCCGGCGACCTGCGTGCCACTGTATCAACAGTTGAAAGCCGAATTTCCGGAAGTGCAGGCGGTAAACGCCATGTACACCCACGGCCTGCTGGCCATCATCTCAACCAAAAAACGCTACGGCGGCTTTGCCCGTGCGGTGGGCCTGCGAGCGATGACGACGCCGCACGGTCTGGGATATGTGAAGATGGTGATCATGGTCGATGAAGATGTCGATCCATTCAATCTGCCACAGGTGATGTGGGCGTTGTCGTCGAAAGTGAATCCGGCAGGCGATCTGGTACAGCTACCGAATATGTCCGTCCTGGAACTGGATCCGGGCTCAAGCCCGGCGGGGATTACCGACAAGCTGATCATTGACGCCACCACGCCGGTTGCGCCAGATAACCGTGGTCACTATAGCCAGCCGGTTGTTGATTTACCGGAAACTAAAGCCTGGGCTGAAAAGCTGACCGCCATGCTGGCCAACCGTAAATAAGGAGTAACCGATGATTTGTCCACGCTGTGCCGATGCACATATTGAACTCATGGCGACTTCGCCGGTAAAAGGAGTCTGGACGGTATATCAGTGTCAGCATTGTCTGTATACCTGGCGCGATACCGAACCGTTACGTCGTACCAGCCGCGAACACTATCCACAAGCGTTTCGCATGACGCAAAAAGATATTGATAACGCGCCAATGGTGCCGAGTATCCCGCCGCTGCTGGCAGAAGACAAACGGTAAAAAAAAGGCCAGTCTGTCGACTGGCCTTTTTTTGACAAGGGTACTTACTCGCGGAACAGCGCTTCGATATTCAGCCCCTGCGTCTGCAGAATTTCGCGCAGACGGCGCAGGCCTTCAACCTGAATCTGACGAACACGTTCACGCGTAAGACCGATTTCACGGCCTACATCTTCCAGTGTCGCAGCTTCATATCCCAGCAGACCGAAACGGCGCGCCAGCACTTCACGCTGTTTGGCGTTCAGTTCGAACAACCATTTGACGATGCTCTGTTTCATATCATCATCTTGCGTGGTGTCTTCCGGACCGTTCTCTTTTTCATCGGCCAGGATGTCCAGCAACGCTTTTTCGGAATCACCGCCCAGCGGGGTGTCTACCGAGGTAATGCGCTCGTTGAGACGAAGCATACGGCTGACGTCATCAACCGGTTTATCCAGTTGCTCTGCAATTTCTTCCGCACTCGGTTCGTGGTCCAGTTTATGCGACAACTCACGTGCGGTGCGCAGGTATACGTTCAGCTCTTTAACAATGTGAATCGGCAAGCGAATCGTACGGGTTTGGTTCATAATCGCCCGTTCGATTGTCTGGCGAATCCACCAAGTTGCGTATGTTGAGAAGCGGAACCCGCGTTCCGGGTCAAACTTCTCAACTGCACGGATAAGCCCCAGGTTGCCCTCTTCAATCAGGTCCAGCAACGCCAGTCCACGATTGCCATAACGGCGGGCAATTTTTACCACCAGACGCAGGTTACTCTCAATCATGCGACGGCGAGAAGCGACATCTCCACGCAGTGCGCGACGCGCAAAATAGACTTCTTCTTCGGCTGTTAACAGTGGTGAATACTCAATCTCACCAAGGTAAAGCTGAGTCGCGTCCAACACACGCTGTGTGGCCCCTTGCGATAACAGCTCTTCTTCAGCCAGGTCGTTATCACTGGGTTCCTCTTCACTCAAGGCTTTTTCGTCAAAAGCCTCTACTCCGTTCTCATCAAATTCCGCGTCTTCATTTAAATCATGAACTTTCAGCGTATTCTGACTCATAAGGTGGCTCCTACCCGTGATCCCTTGACGGAACTAGCAAGTCAAAGCCTGGTTCCGCCGCTTTATCGCTGCGGTAAATAACGCAGCGGGTTTACGGATTTCCCCTTGTAACGAATTTCAAAATGCAAGCGTGTAGAGCTGGTGCCGGTGCTACCCATAGTAGCGATTTTTTGCCCCGCCTTAACTTCCTGTTGTTCCCGGACCAGCATCGTATCATTATGGGCGTAGGCACTCAGGTAATCATCGTTATGTTTGATGATAATAAGATTACCGTAACCACGCAGCGCGTTACCGGCATATACGACGCGCCCATCAGCGGTTGCGACGATAGCCTGTCCCTTACTGCCTGCAATGTCGATCCCTTTATTGCCCCCTTCGGAAGCGCCAAAGTTTTCGATCACTTTGCCATCCGTCGGCCAGCGCCATGCGGAAATCGGCGCGCTGGTTGACGTACTGCTTGCATTTGGTTCGGTCGTGCTTACCGTTGGTGCCGTTACAGGCGCTGTGACAACCGTCCCAGCAGGCTTGTTGTTTGGCAACATTTTGTTAGCACTTTGTTCACCTGAGCCCTCAGAATACGTAATTGTTGGTTGAGACGCAACTGCAACGGTGGAATTTTGTGCAGACCTGGTCACAACTCCTTGCTGTGCTGCATCCGCCTGGGTGATCGCATTTCCGCCAGTAATTGGCGTACCGGATGCGTTACCAACTTGCAAAGTTTGCCCTACATTCAGGCTATACGGGGCAGGAATACTGTTTCTCTGGGCCAGATCGCGGAAATCGTTCCCGGTAATCCAGGCGATGTAAAAAAGCGTATCCCCCTTTTTCACGGTGTAAGTACTGCCACCCGTATAGCTACCTTTCGGAATATTCCCATACTGGCGATTGTATACGATTCGCCCATTTTCCATCTGCACGGGCTGTTCCGCGACCGGTTGAGTTTGCATGGGCTGCGTTACAGGACGCTGAACGGGTTGAATTTGCGGCGCTTGTTGCGGCGTTTGTTGCGTCGTCGTGCCCATTTTTGGCGGCGGTGTGATCAACATCCCGGAATTGGTATTTGATGACGAACCACTGTCCACAGACGTGACCGGCGCCGGAGGGTTTGACGAACTGGTACAACCTGCCAGCCATAGTGAAACCAGTGATAGTGCCGCAATGCGACTAACGGTGAATTTTGGGCTTCCCGCGCTCATTTATCCCCCAGGAAAAAATTTGGTTAACAACCAGTGACGTAAGAACCGTGCAACGCATTAAGTGAACACGGGAAAATGTGTTCACGATACGCTTAACCCACCGGGAATAACCAGGAAAACTCCAGGTATTCGTTTCGGCTTCATCAGGCGTAAGAGTGGGTGTTTGCAGGGCAAACTAGGCCAGCTCTCCCTTGACTAACGGGACGAAGCGAACGGCCTCCACGGTATCGATAATAAATTCGCCGCCCCGGCGACGCACGCGTTTCAAAAACTGCTGCTCATCGCCCACGGGCAGAACAAGAATGCCGCCTTCATCCAACTGTGCCATGAGCGCGGTAGGAATTTCCGGCGGCGCGGCCGTCACAATGATAGCGTCAAACGGCGCACGCGCCTGCCAGCCTTGCCAGCCATCGCCATGACGGGTAGAAACATTATGTAAATCGAGCTGCTTCAGGCGGCGGCGCGCCTGCCATTGCAGCCCCTTAATCCGCTCAACGGAGCAAACGTGATGTACCAGATGCGCCAGAATCGCCGTCTGATAGCCGGAACCGGTGCCAATTTCCAGCACCCTGGATTGCGGCGTCAGTTCGAGCAGTTCCGTCATTCGCGCCACCATATAGGGCTGCGAAATCGTCTGACCCTGGCCTATCGGCAAAGCGATATTTTCCCAGGCCTTATGTTCAAACGCTTCATCAATAAATTTCTCGCGCGGCACTGCAGCAAGCGCATTAAGCACCAGCTCATCTCTGATGCCCTGCGCGCGCAATTGTTCAAGAAGAGCCTGTACACGTCCACTTACCATTGCGTGCCAACTCCCACGCTGTCTAACCAGTCTGAAACCACATCATGCGCGCTGTGCGCGGTTAAATCCACATGCAACGGCGTGACGGAGACGTAGCCTTCATCCACCGCCGCGAAATCGGTATCCGGCCCGGCATCGTATTTATCGCCCGGCGGGCCAATCCAGTACAATGTATTACCGCGCGGATCTTCCTGCGGGATTACTTTATCCGCTGGATGGCGGCTACCGCAGCGAGTCACGCGGATACCTTTAACCTGCGCTAACGGTAGATCCGGGACATTCACGTTGAGAATACGCCCGGTACGCAACGGCTCCCGGCTTAACCCTCGCAAAAGCGCGCAAGTCACGGCTGCAGCCGTATCATAATGCTGATAGCCGTTAAGGGAGACCGCTAATGCCGGAAAGCCGAGATGACGACCTTCCATCGCCGCGGCGACTGTACCGGAATAGATCACATCATCGCCCAGATTCGGACCCGCGTTAATACCGGAAACGACAATATCCGGACGCGGACGCATTAAGGCATTAACGCCCAGATAGACGCAATCGGTCGGCGTCCCCATCTGTACGGCGATATCGCCATTATCAAAGGTAAAAGTACGAAGCGAAGATTCCAGCGTGAGGGAATTAGACGCGCCGCTGCGGTTACGATCCGGGGCTACGACCTGTACATCAGCAAACTCACGCAGCGCTTTCGCCAGCGTTTGTATACCGGGCGCGTGAACCCCGTCATCGTTACTCAGCAATATGCGCATAATCACCCATTGTGTTGATCAGTTCCCTTACTACGCTGGTGGCAAAACTGCCTGCGGGCAGCCAGAAACGTAACTCGACGGTAACGTCATCCCACCAGTTCCAGCTTAATTGTTGCGGATAAAGCAGCATCGCTCTGCGCGACGCCTCTACTTTTTCGCGCAGCAACAGCGATTGCAACACCGTTTCCTGGGCAATGGCATCTTGCTCAAACGCCAGCGCCGCACGCTGTGTTCCCCACTCTCCGCTGCCCGGCAACGATGCTGTAATCATCAGCTCTTTTTCGTCTACCCGGCGCTGCAATTCAGGCAGTTCTTCAGATGTCGCGACGAACCAGCTTCCACGCCCCGCTAATTGTAGCGCATCGCCGTCAACAACTTGATTAAAGTCTGGTTTCTTCAGCCGCTGGTGAACAATTTGATTAAACAACGCGCTACGTGCCGCCGACAACCAAAAACTGCGTTTATTGCGATCGCGCACCGGCGCGTTACTTTGCGCCCAGCGCAGCGCGCCCTGCAAGTTGCTGCCACCAATGCCGAATCGCTGTGCGCCAAAATAGTTCGGCACGCCGCCATCGCGAATCGCCTGCAATCGCGTTTCGACATCGCGGCGATCGCTTATTTCACGCAACACCAGCGTAAAGGCATTGCCTTTCAGCGCGCCTAAACGCAGCTTACGCTTGTGACGCGCGTATTCCAGCACTTTACAACCTTCCAGCTGAAAGGCGCTGAAATCGGGCATCTCTTTCCCCGGCACGCGCGCGCACAGCCACTGCTCGGTAACGGCGTGTTTATCTTTTTGCCCGGCAAAGCTCACTTCGCGAGCGTGAATTTTCAGGAATTTCGCCAGCGCGTCAGCGACAAAACGGGTATTGCAACCGTTTTTCAAAATACGCAGCAGAATGTGCTCGCCTTCACCATCCGGCGTAAAGCCTAAATCTTCAACCACCACAAAATCTTCCGGATTCGCTTTCAGCAATCCGCTACCTTGTGGTTTTCCGTGCAGCCAGGTGAGATTGTCAAACTCTGTCATTTCGCCGCCTTCATCAGCAACGCGACCGCTTCGCAGGCAATGCCTTCTCCGCGTCCGGTAAATCCGAGCTTTTCCGTCGTCGTCGCCTTCACGTTAACATCATCCATATGGCAGCCGAGATCTTCGGCGATAAAGACGCGCATTTGCGGAATATGCGGCAGCATTTTCGGCGCCTGCGCAATAATGGTGACATCTACGTTGCCGAGGGTGTACCCCTTCGCCTGAATACGACGCCAGGCTTCACGCAGTAGTTCGCGGCTATCCGCTCCCTTAAATGCCGGATCGGTATCCGGGAAGAGCTTGCCGATATCGCCAAGCGCCGCCGCACCCAGCAGCGCATCGGTCAGCGCATGTAACGCCACATCGCCATCGGAATGCGCCAATAGCCCTTTTTCATAAGGGATACGCACGCCGCCAATGATAATCGGCCCTTCTCCGCCAAACGCGTGTACGTCAAAACCGTGTCCAATTCGCATTATGCTTTCTCCTGGTGGATGGTTCGGGTCAGATAAAATTCCGCCAGCGCCAGATCTTCCGGACGGGTGACCTTGATGTTATCCGCGCGACCTTCTACCAGCGCCGGATGAAAACCACAATACTCCAGCGCTGACGCTTCGTCGGTGATGGTCGCGCCTTCATTCAGCGCACGCGTCAGACAATCATGCAAGAGTTCGCGGGGGAAAAACTGCGGGGTGAGCGCGTGCCATAAATCGGCGCGCTCTACGGTATGGGCAATAGCGTTTTTCCCCGGTTCGCCGCGTTTCATGGTGTCGCGCACCGGACTGGCGAGGATACCGCCGACCCGGCTGTTTTCGCTGATAGCCAGCAACCGCGCAAGGTCATCCTGATGCAAACAGGGTCTTGCCGCGTCGTGCACCAGCACCCACTGCGCCTTTGCAACGGCCTGCAACCCGGCCAAAACGGAATCAGCGCGTTCGTTGCCGCCATCCACAACGGTGATTTGCGGGTGATTCGCCAACGGAAGTTGGGCAAAGCGATGATCGCCAGGGCTGATAGCAATAACAACGCGTGTCACCCGAGGATGCGCCAGCAGCGCATGAACTGAGTGCTCCAGAATGGTTTTATTACCGATTGAGAGATACTGCTTAGGACATTCTGTTTGCATTCGGCGGCCAAATCCGGCAGCCGGCACCACGGCGCAAACGTCCAATAAAGTGGCTGCCATGTTAAATCCCTGGATGGTTTATCGATGAGTTTGCCCCGCCGTTGCCGCGCGTTTTGAGGCGTCAGGCACCAGACGATAGAAGGTTTCGCCCGGTTTGGTCATGCTAAGTTCGTTGCGCGCGCGCTCCTCAATCGCTTCCTGGCCGCCATTGAGATCGTCAATTTCGGCAAAAAGCTGATCGTTACGCGCTTTAAGTTTGGCGTTTGTCGCCTGCTGCGCGACCACATCATCGTTGACGCGGCTATAGTCATGTATGCCGTTCTTACCGAACCACAGCGAGTACTGTAGCCAGACCAGTAAAGCCAGCAACAGCAGCGTTAGTTTACCCATCCTGCCCCCTGAAAAACGGCATCATCATCCCATAACGTCCTCTGTGACTCCACATTCAGGACGGGATTGCCGCGACAACGCCGGCAAATGTACCACATTTGCCGGATGTTACGTATACCCGAGTAAGGAGAACATAATCTCATTGTTGGTTACGGTTTGAATTATGACCGGAGGCGCAGTGATAACCCGTCTACCCTAATAGCCATATGAATAACGCGCCGAACAGCGCGCCTACCGCCAGTAGAGTAAACATGATGCTAAAAAGTATTTTGCCCTTTACCAACAGATGCAACGCAATGCCGATAATCACCGATACCGGCATTAACGCGAGGAAAAAGGGCCAGGTATAGAGGAAAAAAAACAGCGTGTTAGGGCCATAAAGCAGAAAAGGGATCCCCAACGCCAGCAGCCATGACACAAAGCCGACCACCGCCCCCGGAAATGCACTGGTGGCGTCATCGTCGACCATGAAGGCGTCTGACCTTGTGAAAGTAATGTTATGGCTATTACGCATATTAAATCCTGTAACCTTGACCATACCGGGCATACAAGCCCGGTGGTGTCTCAGGATCTGATAATATCGCGCCGTCTCAGCAGGTCTAATAATTGGGAAACCAAATTTGTTACTAATTGTTCACCATTAAGATGAACCTGGGGCGAGTCAGGCGCTTCGTAAATGGCGTCGATGCCGGTAAAGTTACGCAACTCGCCCGCGCGCGCTTTTTTATACAACCCTTTAGGATCGCGCTGTTCACAGATAGCCAGCGGCGTATTGACATAAATCTCGATAAAACGATCGTGGCCGACGCGCTCTTTTACCAGTTGCCGCTCGGCGCGGTGCGGAGAAATAAATGCCGTCAAAACAATCAGACCGGCGTCCGCCATCAGGCTGGCCACTTCGCCTACCCGCCGGATATTCTCCTGGCGATCGGCATCGCTAAAGCCTAAATCACGGCACAAACCGTGGCGCACATTATCGCCATCCAACAGGTAGGTACTGACGCCACGGTGATGTAACGCCTCTTCCAGCGCGCCGGCCACCGTTGATTTTCCCGAACCGGAGAGTCCGGTAAACCACAGCACCACGCCACGGTGGCCGTGGAGCTGTTCACGGGCGGCGACAGTAACGGGATGAGAATGCCAGACCACGTTCTCATCATGCAGCGCCATGTTTATCTCCCAGCAAATCGCGGGCGTCCCAGTGCGGAAAATGACGGCGTACCAGCGCATTCAGCTCCAGCTCAAACGCACTGTATTCCACGGGCGGCGTCGCTCCGCGTTCGTCCAGTTCCCGCACCATGCCAGCGCCCACGGTAACGTTAGAAAGTCGGTCGATAAAAATCAGTCCGCCCGTCACCGGATTTTGCTGATAAATATCCAGCGCGAGCGGCTCATCGAATGTCATCTCTACCAGACCAATACCGTTTAACGGCAGACTCTCGACGTCTCGTTGGGTCAGATTGTTGATATCAACCTGATAGCGAATAGCCTCGATACGCGCGCGGGTTTTCTTACCCGCGAGTTTAACGTCGTAGCTTTGGCCCGGCGCCAGCGGCTGTTCCGCCATCCATACCACGTCGATCGCGGCGTGACGCGCAGGTGCCAGCGTCTCGTTTGCCGCCAGCAGCAGATCGCCGCGGCTAATATCAATGTCGTCGTTGAGTACCAGGGTAATGGCTTCGCCCGCACAGGCTTCTTCTTTATCGCCATCAAAAGTGACGATACGCGCCACGCTGGATTCCACGCCGGACGGCAGCACTTTAATGCGCTCTCCGACTTTGACGCTACCAGACGCCAGAGTGCCGGCATACCCCCGAAAATCAAGATTCGGGCGATTGACGTATTGTACCGGAAAGCGCATCGGCTGACGGTCTACCGCACGCTGTATGTCTACCGTTTCCAGGACTTCCAGCAGCGTCGGACCGCTGTACCAGCGCATATTCGCGCTCTGCGCGGCGACATTATCCCCTTCCAGCGCCGAAAGCGGGACAAAGCGAATATCCAGATCGCCCGGCAACTGTTCAGCAAAGGTCAGGTAATCTTCACGAATACGGGCGAAGGTCTCTTCGCGGTAGTCAACGAGATCCATTTTGTTGATTGCCACCACCAGGTGTTTGATCCCCAACAGAGTGGAGATAAAGCTATGGCGACGCGTCTGATCCAGCACGCCTTTACGCGCGTCGATCAGTAGGATCGCCAGATCGCAGGTGGACGCCCCGGTCGCCATATTACGAGTATATTGTTCATGGCCCGGCGTGTCGGCGATAATAAATTTTCGTTTTTCCGTGGAGAAATAGCGGTACGCGACGTCAATAGTAATGCCCTGCTCACGCTCAGCCTGCAGCCCATCTACCAGCAGCGCCAGATCGAGTTTTTCTCCCTGCGTGCCATGACGTTTACTGTCATTATGCAGAGAAGAGAGCTGATCTTCATAAATTTGCAGGGTATCGTGCAGCAAACGACCTATCAGCGTACTTTTACCGTCATCAACGCTGCCACAGGTTAAAAAACGCAACAGGCTTTTGTGCTGTTGGGCAATCATCCAGGCTTCGACGCCGCCTTCATTGGCGATTTGTTGGGCAAGTATGGTGTTCATGGCGGCTCCTTAGAAATACCCCTGACGTTTTTTAAGCTCCATCGACCCCGCCTGATCGCGGTCAATCATCCTTCCCTGGCGCTCGCTGGTGGTAGAAACCAGCATCTCTTCGATAATTTCCGGCAGCGTTTGCGCGTGGGATTCCACCGCCCCGGTGAGCGGCCAACAGCCAAGTGTACGGAAGCGCACCATCCTTTTTTTGATGACTTCGCCAGGCTGGAGATCGATACGATCGTCATCCACCATCATCAACATGCCGTCACGTTCCAGAACCGGGCGTTCAGCAGCCAAATACAGCGGCACGATGTCGATGTTTTCCAGCCAGATGTATTGCCAGATATCCTGCTCTGTCCAGTTGGAGAGAGGGAAGACGCGTATACTTTCGCCTTTATTAATCTGACCGTTATAGTTACGCCACAACTCTGGACGCTGATTTTTCGGGTCCCAGCGATGGAAACGGTCACGAAAGGAGTAAATACGTTCTTTCGCGCGGGATTTTTCCTCATCGCGCCGTGCGCCGCCGAACGCGGCATCAAAACCGTACTTATTCAGCGCCTGCTTTAACCCTTCGGTTTTCATAATGTCGGTGTGTTTAGCGCTACCGTGAACGAACGGATTGATGCCCATCGCCACGCCTTCCGGATTTTTATGTACCAGCAATTCGCAGCCGTATGCGTTGGCGGTACGATCGCGAAAGGCGTACATCTCACGGAATTTCCAACCGGTATCAACGTGCAATAGCGGGAACGGCAACGTACCCGGATAAAACGCCTTACGCGCCAGATGCAGCATGACGCTGGAGTCTTTACCAATGGAGTACAGCATGACCGGATTAGCGAATTCCGCTGCCACTTCACGGATAATGTGGATACTTTCCGCCTCCAGTTGCCGCAGGTGGGTGAGTCGTTTTTGATCCATAACCGTTCCTTTGCAATACCGTTTTTTGCTAAACATTTCGATTACACGACTATAGGGAGCGCAGGAGAGTGAATGAAATGACGAATTGGAATGAGTAGTTCCTCAAAGGAATAACGCGGCCCAAAAACCAATATCAAAAAATGCTTAACGTACCGGATTGCCAGCATTTAGGAGCAAATGAAATTGTATTAACACGATCGCGGTTTCATACTAGCCACGTAAAATTTTGTTCTGTATTTAAGGACTCATTATGTTTTCCGCAACGCGCCGCTTTGCCGTCATTCTGGCGCTCGGCGTAGGCTTTATCCTTCCTGCACAAGCAGCATCACCAGAGCCTGGTGAAATAGCGAATACTCAGGCACGACATATCGCCACCTTTTTTCCCGGGAGAATGACTGGCTCCCCCGCCGAGATGTTATCTGCCGATTATTTACGCCAACAATTTACCCAGATGGGATACCAAAGCGATATTCGAACGTTTAATAGCCGATTTATTTATACTACGAAGGATAATCGCAAAAACTGGCATAACGTGACGGGCAGTACGGTCATCGCCGCCCATGAAGGGCGCGTGCCGCAACAGATCATTATTATGGCGCATCTGGATACCTACGCTCCGCAGAGCGACGCTGATGTCGATGCCAATCTGGGCGGTTTAACGTTACAAGGAATGGATGATAATGCCGCGGGATTAGGCGTTATGCTGGAACTGGCGGCGCGCCTGAAAGATATACCGACCCATTATGGGATTCGTTTTATCGCCACCAGCGGGGAAGAAGAGGGAAAGCTAGGCGCGGAAAATTTACTCAAACGAATGAGTGACGCTGAGAAGAAAAATACACTGCTGGTCATTAATCTCGATAACCTGATTGTTGGCGACAAGCTCTATTTTAATAGCGGGAAAAATACGCCGGAAGCGGTGCGTACGCTGACCCGCGATCGGGCATTAGCGATTGCGCGCCGTTATGGTATCGCCGCCAACACCAATCCGGGACGCAATCCATCCTACCCCAAAGGAACGGGTTGCTGTAATGATGCGGAGGTTTTCGATAAAGCGGGAATATCTGTGCTTTCTGTTGAGGCGACGAACTGGAATCTGGGTAAAAAAGACGGATACCAGCAACGCGTGAAAAATGCCTCCTTCCCGAACGGTAATAGCTGGCACGACGTACGGCTTGATAATCAACAGCATATTGACAAGGCGCTACCAGGGCGAATTGAGCGCCGTAGCCGCGATGTAGTGCGGATAATGCTGCCGTTGGTAAAAGAGCTGGCGAAGGCGGAAAAAACGTCCTGATATGCTGGTGAAACGTGTTTATCCCCGCTGACGCGGGGAACACTCAAATTATGAGTCAGGGCGTAACACTCCAGCCGGTTTATCCCCGCTGGCGCGGGGAACACTCGTTGGATCTCTTTACTTATATCCCCGTAGGCGGTTTATCCCCGCTGGCGCGGGGAACACTTCGCCCCGCCCCTCCGGGGTGATTTCATCATCGGTTTATCCCCGCTGGCGCGGGGAACACCAAGGAGCCATAACACCGAGAGTTGGTGATGGCGGTTTATCCCCGCTGGCGCGGGGAACACTTGAACACTTAGCGACAGTTAGTATACCAACACGGTTTATCCCCGCTGGCGCGGGGAACACTGTTGCGGCGACATTCTGATCGGGACAACGATCGGTTTATCCCCGCTGGCGCGGGGAACACGAGGGCGACGTCATCAACATGAAAAAAGACAACGGTTTATCCCCGCTGGCGCGGGGAACACATTCAAGACGTTGGCTGGAGATATGGGGGTGCCGGTTTATCCCCGCTGGCGCGGGGAACACGAAAATCACGCAGCAGCGCGGAGAGGAATTGGCGGTTTATCCCCGCTGGCGCGGGGAACACGCAAAACTGGCAACACTCGCGAGGCGCTGGATCGGTTTATCCCCGCTGGCGCGGGGAACACGCTGGTAGCTCCGCTGTACGTTTGGCCTGAAGCGGTTTATCCCCGCTGGCGCGGGGAACACCCACTTTTCAAGGCCGGCCCCTTTCGCCACTCCGGTTTATCCCCGCTGGCGCGGGGAACACACTCCTTTGGTGCTGGGGATATCAGATTAAACCGGTTTATCCCCGCTGGCGCGGGGAACACGTATTTTCGCGCCTTTTAACGAGACACTCGAACGGTTTATCCCCGCTGGCGCGGGGAACACTGCCGGTACGCAGCCAGAAACGCCGGGTAACCCGGTTTATCCCCGCTGGCGCGGGGAACACAAATCTCCGGGGTCTATCCCTAACAGTCCCGTCGGTTTATCCCCGCTGGCGCGGGGAACACCGTTAGCGGAATTGGCCGCTGATATTGAATCGCGGTTTATCCCCGCTGGCGCGGGGAACACACTAAAACTATATTTTTGTTCTAAAAGCCCTTTTTTACTACCTAACAAACTACCAACGGTAAGATAACAATTCCTTATTATTAAAGAACATTCAACTTATTGATTTTCAACAGGAAGAAAAGAAACCAAACGCAGTCCATCCAAATCTACCGGAATACGTCGGTTTTCACCCCATGTCTGGAACTCAAATCCCGACTCCGTGTTGGTCGCCCAGGCCATGACGGCATTCCCGCAACCGCCAAGCTGTGTGATCTGTTGCCAAATCATTTCCCGAATACGCTTCGAGGTATCGCCAACATAAACACCTGCACGAACCTCGAGTAACCAGACGGCAAGACGTCCCCGCAGGCGCGGCGGTACGTTTTCCGTGACCACAACCACCATACTCATCAACCATGCCCCCGATGGCCGCTATCCCCCAAGGATTCAGGTTCCGGTATTGCTGGCGGCAGCATATCCGGCGCAGGCTGAGGCGGTTCAATTTCACCGGCAGCGAGCACTTCTTCGATCAGTGGGATCAACTTTCCGGTCAGCTTCGAACTGCGAAAAATATCACGGCAGGCCAGGCGCACTTCTTTATCTGGTTCCGCCGGGTGACGAGCGGCGATCTCAAATGCTTTGGGCACCACCGATTCAAATTTGATGATATCGGCAATGTCATAAACAAAAGAAAGCGGCTTACCGCTATGGATAAAACCGATAGCTGGCGCATATCCCGCCGCCAGGATAGCCGCTTCTGAAATCCCGTACAGGCACGATGTCGCCGCGCTAATACATCGGTTGACGACATCCCCCTTCTCCCAGTCTTTCGGATCGTAGTTACGACCATGCCACTTCACGCCGTATTGCTTCGCCAGTAATGCGTAGGTCGCCCGCACGCGAGAACCTTCAATACCGCGCAGTTGCTCAACGGAACGACGGGCGGGCGGCGGTTCGCGAAAACGCAGTTCATACATTTTGCGCACCACCTTCAGCCGCAGGTCATCATCTAACGCCAGCTTTGCCTGATAAAGCAGCTTATCGGCTCGTGCGCCGCCGGGTTGTCCGGAGGAATAGACCCGCACTCCCGCCTCGCCCACCCATACCAGCAGCGTTCCTACCGTCGATGCCAGACGCACAGCCGCATGGGAAACCCGCGTTCCCGGTTCCAGCATGATACAAGCGACCGAACCGACGGGAATATGCGTGCGGATTCCCGTTTTATCGATCAGCACGAATGCCCCATCCAGCACGTCAATTTGACCGTACTGGAGGAAGATCATCGAGGTTCGATCTTTTAACGGGATCGGGTTGAGCGGTACGAACGTCACGCGTCGTCTCCGGGTTTGATCATCATCATTCCGCAGCCAAACGCCCGACTTTTACCGTACCCCTGCGCCAGACGTTGCAGGAAAAGCACGGGATCGTTAATCACCAGCACGCCGGTATAGTCCACGCTGCTAAACTGAATCATCTGCCGGGATTTCTCTCGACGTATCTGCTGCTGCCGATAAGCATCAACGCTCGTCTCGCGCAGGGGGAAGCCATTTTGTTCCCCCTGGCGCGCCAACCACGCTAGCGCCGCCTGCTGCTGATAAGACCAAATATCCTGGCTATCACCCTGCGTTTTACGCTGGCGTTTCGCCTCCATCAGCAAATCGTGACGCTTGCCGTTTTTGCAAATTGTCGGATTGGCGCGCAGATTAAACCGCAGCGTCTGCCCCGCGCTCAGCGTTGGCGCAAACGGGCGAGTCTGCACGTCAAAAATCGCGCTGGCGGCAGGCTGTTCCTGCGAGAGAACAAAAAAGCGAAACGCGCCCTGTAATTCTTCGCGGCGATAAAGAAACTGCCGTTCCTTGCCGCCGGGAAAGAGATCCCATAACCACTGGTGCATCACGTACTCGCCGCGCTCCACCAGATGCAAGAGCTGTGCCGGCGAAAGCTCGCTGGTGTGCAGCGTTATTCTTGAGAGATACACGCGTCCTCCTTGCTGAGCCACGGCCCCTGATTCACGCTACGTTCACCGAACAGCCATTGCTGGCGGCTCAATGGCATGTCGCGACGACGTAAAATTTTGTTCGCCGTTAAGCCATCGTGTTCACCTTCCCACCAGCATTCGTTCTGTAATCTGGGGAGAGTCAGTTTCAGCGTATTGAATTGATCCTGATACCAACGATACGCTTCGCGCAGGGCATCCGGCGCGCGTCCTTCCAGCAGTTGCGGCGCAAGCGGCAACGCCAGAGGGTGACTTTTGCGCCCCAGATACAGCGGGAACACAGGATGTTGTAACGCCGCCTGAAGCTGCGCCAACGTGTAAGGCGCGTCCGGCGTCGCGCTGACAGCAATCATCCACCAAGCGTCGGTGTAGTAGTCGCGTCGGGAAATCAGCGCGCTCAGTAATTCAGGATCCTGCAACTCTTCACGGCGGCTGAAGTAACGTGCCTTACGTACCTCTTTCGGCATCTGCACCGTGTGATAATCCCGCGCCCAGCGCGGGTTGCCACTGGCGCACAGCAAAAATTGGTAATGACGATTGAAGGCGTTTAGCCGTTCCTCCTCATCGCGGCGAATTCCCAGCGCCGCAGCTAATAACCCCAACAGCGCCGAGCGCGAGGGTAGCTCATGGCTGTGGCGCACTTCGCCTGGCGCATCCACGCCCCAGGAGGCCATCGGCCCGTGAAGCTGAAAAACCAGATATTGGCTCATAAGCCGCCCCTTACGCGCAGATGAAGTCAAGCACGTCTTTCATGCTTCCCTGCTGATTCATCACGTCGAAACTGGCGGTATCAGTCCGCTGGCCATAAACCTTATTCATATTCTTATGCAGCGATGTAATACGCTTAACCGCAACGTTCAATTGGTCTGTACCGTTGATCGGTTCATAAAACGCAGCCGCCAGTGAACGTGGTTGGTCGGTGCCTTTTTCGGCCAGCGCCCACGAGGCATAGGCACGGCTGGCAAAGCTGTTCTGTTTGCCGGTCGGCGACACTTTCAGCGCCGCTTCAGTAAAGGCGCGCAGCGTTTTGTTTGCCAGTTCTTCATTGCCGTTCAGGTTTTTCACCAGCAGATCTTTGTCGATGCAGATATAGGTGTAAAACAGCGCGGAGCCAAAGCCGGTTTCGCCGAGATGGCCTGCACCTGCATCTTCTGCCGATGCCTGGCGTAGGTCATCCACAGCAGTAAAGAAATCGTCTTCGACGATCGTTTCGCTGACGCCGAAGGCGTGGCCGACCTGGCAGGCGGCTTCAACGTTAAAATCAGTTTTCTCCGCTAACATCCGGCCAAACATGGCAATATCGACGGCCATGCGATCTTTACGTAGCAGTGCAAGCTCTTCCTCTTTTGGCGCGCGTTTTTCTTCTGCCAGACGGTGCGCCAGCGCTTTCACAGCCTCAAACTCAGCTGGGCTGATATGCACCAGTTGCCCGGTTTCAGCATTCGTCAACTCATCTTTGGGTTTCTTTTCCGCCTTTACCTTGCCAAAATAGTTAGCGATGTTCTTGACGTACTCAACCGCTTTTTTGGCGTCAATGCCGCTTTCAACGAGGATCTGCGCCGCTTCGCGCGCAATACGTCCGCTACGAATACCGATATTCCCGGCAAGCGCCTGCTCAAACAGTTCCGAGGTACGCCAGGCACGTTTCAGGCTCTGAGAGGAGATACGCAGACGCGTCGCGCCGCCAAGCACCACGGTTTTTGGCGCGCCGGTATCGTCACGGTTGAGGTTGGCGGCAGGATAAGCGGTTAATAAATGGAGTTGAATAAACGTTGTCATAAAGATATCCCTGTTAATCTTGTTCGTTATCGCCAGCCTGGTAGTATTCCAGCGCCCAGCGGATACGGAGAAATTCGGTTGGCCGCTGCTGGCGGCGATGGTGGTTCAGCAAGTCATTCTGCTCCTGGCACCAGCAGAAAATATCGTCTGCAAGAGAAAACAGGTTGACCGAACCATCTAACAGCTTCACCGCACGCCGTAACTGGCGCAGCAGTTCATCCGGCGTTTTTACCGCTAATAGGTGGGAGAAGCGTAATTTTGACATCACCGGAGTGTCGCCACCTTTCTTCTGTCCAAGCTGCGCAGCAAAACTCTTTTGCTCATCAATAAATTTGATATGTGCAGCCAGTGCCGCTGTGATTGCCAATGCAGTAACATGCCAGGGTGCCTTGTTTTTCCACAACGAATGCGTCTGCATTAACAGCAAATGAAATCCCTCAGACAAGCAGGCCTCATTCACCGTTTTACTGCGCCGCAAGCTGGCCCGTGCACCCCGCTTCTCCTGCAAATCCTCATGCCATTTGCGCAGCGTGGCTTTGTGATCCTCTTGCACAATACTCATTCAGCAGCCTCCTGCTTCTTTGCTTTGGCGGCTTTCGCGCTTTGCTTTTCCGCCGATGAGGTAAAATATTTTTTGCGCGCCTTCATGATGCGCTCCAGATCGCTGCTCTCGTAGGGGTTGGTAAAGACGTGATCATCGAAGTAACAACGGGTAAACAGCCAAAGTTCTCTTTGCCATTTATTCAGCCTTTCGTCCGGCTTGTGGCCGTTTTCCAGATCGTGGATCAGATTGAGAAAGCGCCCCTGCGTCAGGTTCCAGAAATCAATGTCGATAAAACTGAAATCACCGCGGGCGCCCTTCGCATTGGCGAACCACGCTTCTTTTAGCGCACTGCGCAGCAGGCTGAGGAGTCGGGTAGCAGTTTGTATTGCTTTACGTAAATCAGGGATCAGACCTTCCGTCATCAGCAACGGAAAGTGGTGCTCATACCAACAGCGGATTTTCATTTTTTTGGAATCGGCACCAAATCCCCACAAGCCTACTTTGATATTCCTGAGCTCTCGGGCATTAAACACTTTGATCACCTGTGCCGGATATTCGGTATTCTTTTCCGTCGGGTTTTCTTGACTTAGTCCCAGCCAATCTCGCCAAAGAAGTCCACCAGGTTGGGTTATAACAGGTTCAAATCCCTTACTATTCTTTATTTGCAGGCGATGTGGTGTTAATGGGTGCCGCCAGCGGTCATAATTAACGCCATAATTCTTGACCAACATCTGGATTAGCAGCTCATCGCTATTATTACCGCAGATATTGCACACTCCCTGACGTATTGTCGCGAAATCCAGACGGATACGGCGTGGCATCCCCCAGTATGCTTGTAATTTATTTACCTGCTCATCTGTTGTAATAGTATGAGCTGGTGGCTCGCTGGTACGTGTTGCGGCAAGCCAGGGAAATACAGCCGCATCATAGACGACAGGCAAAGGCAGATCCGCAGCATCCTGCGGCATCACGTTGAGCCACAGCTTGCGCCAGAGCGGCGTTTGCCGCTCTCCCTGATATTCCTGCAATTCAATCAATGTAGTCAGCGGCCCGCCGCCGCGCAGCCCAGTGCGGTAGCCTTGTCCGCCGGAAGGAGCGTTAAGCTGCATAGAAAACAACGCCAACGCGGCACAATGCGGGCAAAAACATTCCATTACGCCACGTTTGATAAAATGATCTGTATTTAACTCAGTAGTTTGAATACCTGGTGTTTCCGGTAATAGCGAAGCTATAGTTATTTTATTGTCGGGTAATTCTTCAAAATCCTGCATAAAAGACGGCGTTTCCGCGCCAAACTGAAAAGCGTGTTCTAACGGTGCTAATGCCTTATGGAGCGCATCGGCATGCAATCCATCAAACCAGATATCCTCCCAGTTTTTGTATCTTTTCGGCGCGATACTGCATTGCAGCAATCCCAACAGAAACTGCCAGGCCGCTCCCTGCAAATCTGCTCGCGTTGCGGCGATATCCACCACGTTTTCATCTGCCAGATTGACAGGAGCCAGTTTGCCCGTGGAACCGTCTTTGAAACGGACGGGGAGCCAGGGCGTTGTTAAAAGCGAAAAATTGTCCATATCTATATTCGTTATTCCCCCATCATGCCAATCAATCCCTCATTCGCCGAATAACCACAAGCGGCACAATCCGTCACCACAATCACCGTGGCAAAATCCTTATCCTGATGCTGTTGCGCACACCACTTACGCAGGGGTTCGCCATCTAATTTTTCAAACTCGTCTTTATGTTTATCCCACCAGCTCTGACGTACCCGCAGCACGCTCATCTCCCAGGCATGTTCACCGCTGGCATAAGGGGTTACGACGCCATCCACGATTTTCGCCAGCCACAGCGTGACAGACTCTTCCGCCAACCGCGTTGACATTTTCTCCGGTAGAGAATCGCTAATTTCAGCACAATAGCCCGGCGCAAAGTTAAGCAGCATCTGTCTGGCAAATGCCCGGTCGCAATAAAATTTGCCTTTCTGCAATTGCTCGGTTTTTGCAAATCCAACCGGCATGTTAACGTCCTCGCCGTAGACCGACTCAATCAACAATCGGGCAGATTGCGGCATCCGAATCGTCCCCTGCTCACGTAATATGCGCTGCGTCAGCCACATGCGCCCATGATCGGGATAGACATAGGCGCTGTTACGCATGGCGCTGGATAACCAGTTCTCTCGCGGCGCGTCATCCCACTCCGGAGCAAGAATGCGCAGCACTGGCGTCTCTCGCTCATCCTGCCCACTCTTTTTCACCAGACCGTTACGATCGCGAATATGACGCTGTAGTCGACCGGCCCGCTGAATTAATAAATCCACCGGCGCTAAATCAGAGATCATCTCATCGCAGTCAATATCCAGACTTTGTTCGATTACCTGCGTGGCGATAATGACCTTACCGGCACGTTGCGCGCCGCTCTGTTTGCCAAAGAGATTCAGCGTCTGTGACTCAATCCGCTGACGATCGTGAAAAGCAAAGCGACTATGGAAGAGTAAAAGGTTTTCCGTGGCGACGACCTTACTCAGTTGAAGCTGGCGATAGATACGAATCGCATCATCAACGGAGTTACGTATCCAGGCGATACAGTTTCCTTTTTCCACTGCTTCACCTATACGTTCAAGACACGCCTCTTCACTATGTAGCCAGCCAATATCTACGCTACGTTCAACCTCTTTGCGTGTATCAACCCGCTGAGAAATCAACTCTGTTTGTGTGACCTGAGTCAGCCAGGGATAATCGTCATGGCCTAGCAACGGCGCCTGCACACTACGCCTCACCCCACGGGAAAATGCCGCCACCAGCTTATCTCGCTGCTGCTGCGATAGCGTCGCAGATAACAGAATAGTGGCGTTGCCATTACTGGCCTGCCGTTCAATCAAACCTTCAAGTATTCTGGACATCCATGCATCACAGGCATGGATCTCATCAGCCAGTAAAATCTTGTTGCTAAGACCCAGTAACCGCAGGTTGTTATGTTTAAATGGCATTACCGCCATCATCGCCTGATCCAACGTGCCTACGCCAACCTCCGCCAACAACGCTTTTTTATTGCTGTCGGCAAACCAGGCGGCGCATCCCTGACTATCAGGCTGCGCTTCATCGGGTTCTTCCGTACCGGAAAGAGTGACCGACCATATTGACTGATTGAAACGATCCATTAAGCGACGCGCGCTATGCGCCAGAATCAGGCTGGGACGGGAGTCCGGCTGATACAGCGCCAGCCAGGTGTTCGCCATACGTTCAAACATCGCGTTGGCTGTCGCCATTGTCGGCAGTCCAAAATAGAGTCCCTGCGCTTTACCTGCCGCCATCAGTCGATGAGCTAATATGAGCGCCGCCTCTGTTTTTCCGGCCCCGGTGACATCTTCAAGAATAAAGAGTTGGGCGCCATCCACGTTGATATCCAGCTCTAGCGCCTTTTGTTGTAACGGTGTGGGATGCTGAATAAAAGGGAAAAGCGTTTCTATGCCCGTAAAGGCAGACACATTCGCCGCTGAGGGAAATAGCGTGATGGCAGTTTGTGCTTTAGCGAGAGCTTGCTGCCAGTAGGTATCAACAGGCATTTTTTCCGCAGTACGCGGAAAATAACGGCTGGCAGAACCAGTCCAGTCAGCCAGTACAACCGCAGCGGAAATAAACCAGGAAAGTTGCTGAAATTGGTCGATACCCTCATCTTCATCCCAGGATTCAGGCAAAGTAATTAAAGGAAAGAGCGCTTTTATTCTCAGAAGAAAATCTCTTGCCGCGTCTTTATCCTGCTGGCGAAAATGGTCCAGCTCCTGGATTGCCTCTGGAGGGCGTCCATGATGACCTGTAGTGACTGGCATCCAAAGCGCCATAACGCGCTTACTTTTACGAACTGAAAGCGAAGAAGGAGGAAACAATTCAGGGCATTCACTTAGCCAGGAGTTCCACAACACGTATCCCAGCGTGGTATGCGCGATTTTTTCATAATGCCGTGTAGGCTCATTAAAGATGTTTAAAGCCTCATGACGGTATAGTTGCTGGAAGGAATGAGCAAATTTTCCAATATCATGCCAACATAAAATCCAGGCAAAAAATTGCGCCGCCTGCTCCTTATCCTGGATGCCTAATTTTTTTAGATAGTGGTCAATAAAATAAATATTATTTATCACCATCCAGTAACCCACAGCCGCAACATCTAAAGAATGCCAGCAAAGCAAATGGTAATCATCACCGCCGTCAATTTCTCCTCGTCGAGACTTTCCCCAATAGTGATATATCGACACGTAAACTCCAGCATGTGGATAATAAAAGCACTCTACGCCTTTTTAATGGTCTTTTTTGTTGATATATCTCACAAAAATCGCATACCATGAGATTATATTTAAATATACTTACTCAAGTTTATATATTCTTCGGAAATATTTATTTCACGAATAATTATTATAAATTTTTCCGCCCTTGTCTTCTGGAAGAGGCGATCAAAGAGGCTTCGTCCAATGCCCCCTGCATGAGGCAAAATTTAAAAAAACGACCATTTGCGGCGAATCATCTACCTTTTGTCTGAATTATCGTCACCACAAAGGATTACCAACCATAAATGTGCTGTATTAATAATGTCGTTCAAATTCTCTCCTGTAGTAAACTTTATCTGTTTAATAAAAAAGAGAGAATTGAACGATATATTTTACTCCGGATATTGAATAATATAAATTTGAAGGAAAATATTATGCCAGTCACTTTAAGCTTCGGTAATCATCAAAATTATACGCTTAATGAAAGTCGGCTTGCTCATCTGTTAAGCGCAGATAAAGAAAAAGCAATCCATATGGGGGGCTGGGATAAAGTCCAGGATCATTTTAGAGCGGAAAAAAAGGACCATGCGCTGGAAGTGTTACACTCCATCATTCACGGTCAGGGCCGTGGTGAACCTGGAGAGATGGAAGTTAACGTAGAGGATATAAATAAAATTTACGCCTTTAAACGGCTACAACATCTGGCCTGCCCGGCTCATCAGGATCTGTTTACTATCAAGTTGGATGCCTCTCAGACACAATTTTTACTTATGGTCGGCGACACGGTGATCAGCCAAAGCAATATTAAGGACATCCTCAATATATCAGATGATGCAGTGATAGAATCTATGAGTAGGGAGGAGAGACAGTTATTTTTACAAATATGCGAGGTAATTGGTGCGAAGATGACCTGGCACCCAGAATTACTTCAGGAGTCGATTTCTACTCTACGAAAAGAAGTGACGGGCAATGCACAAATCAAAACGGCGGTTTATGAGATGATGCGTCCAGCAGAGGCTCCAGACCACCCGCTTGTCGAATGGCAGGACTTACTTACTGAAGATGAAAAATCGATGCTGGCCTGTATTAATGCCGGTAACTTTGAGCCTACGACTCAGTTTTGCAAAATAGGTTATCAGGAGGTACAAGGTGAAGTCGCTTTTAGCATGATGCATCCGTGCATCTCCTATTTACTACACAGCTATTCACCGTTTGCAGAGTTTAAACCAACAAATTCCGGTTTTTTAAAAAAACTTAATCAGGATTATAACGACTATCATGCAAAAAAAATGTTTATTGATGTAATTCTTGAAAAACTATATCTAACCCATGAACGTTCTTTGCACATTGGTAAAGATGGGTGCAGTCGCAATATATTACTGACATAAAGATAGTCAGTAATATAACCAATTTAAAATCCGGCTGCCTGCCGGATTTTTCATAGCAGCAAGTATAATCATACCGCGTAAGGACAATTACCCTTCATGCAGCCCGCACTCACGTTTCAGTCCGAAGAAGCGTGTCTCTTCTTCCGCCATGCCCGGCTCCCACTTGCGGGTAGTATGTGTATCGCCCACCGACAGATAGCCCTGATCCCACAGCGGATGGTATTTCAGACCATGCTTTTGCAGATACTGGTAAACCGTGCGGTTATCCCAGTCGATAATCGGTAGCACTTTAAACACGCCGCGCTGGATAGCGAGAACAGGTAAATGCGCGCGGCTGCCGGACTGCTCGCGACGCAGACCCGCAAACCACGTCTGCGCTTTCAGCTCTTTTAGCGCCCGGTTCATCGGCTCGACTTTGTTGATGTCATTGTATTTCTCAATACCTTCTACGCCCTGCTCCCACAGCTTGCCGTAGCGCGCTTCCTGCCAGGCCGGACTTTCGCCCGCGCGGTAAACTTTCAGGTTGAGTTTGAGTTTGTCCGTTAACTCATCAATAAACTGATAGGTTTCCGGGAACAAATAGCCGGTATCGGTGAGGATCACCGGGATATCCGGGCGAATCTGGTTCACCAGGTGCAGGCTCACCGCCGCCTGGATACCAAAGCTTGAGGAGAGCACGTATTCGCCGGGCAGATTTTCCAGCGCCCAGACCACGCGTTCTTCGGCAGTCAGCGTTTCCAGTTGGGCGTTGGTTTCCGCCAACGCCAGTACGCGATCGACTTTTGGCAGTTCATTCAATGCGTTGAGATCGAGTTGGGACATAAGTTCCTCACTGTTTGCCTTGCCTGATGGCGCTGCGCTTATCAGGCCTACACAGACGCCATCCGGCAATTCAGGTTATTCCCAGAAATCACGCGCGGGATCGAGCACCGGGCGAATGATGCCCGCACGCACCGTAAAGTCGCCGAAGCCTTCACCCGCTTCACGCTCTTTCGCCCAGCGCCCAATCAGTTCATCCAGCGAAGCCAGAATATCCGGCTCGGTGATATTTTCTTGATACATCCGTGGGATACGTGTCCCAATACGGTTGCCACCAAGATGCAGGTTATAACGACCAGGCGCTTTCCCTACTAAGCCAATTTCCGCCAGCATCGCGCGACCACAGCCGTTCGGGCAGCCGGTCACGCGCATCACGATATGCTCATCAGGAATGCCGTGTTTTTCCAGAATCGCCTCCACTTTGTCCGTGAACGACGGCAGGAAACGCTCGGCTTCCGCCATTGCCAGCGGGCAGGTCGGGAACGATACACAGGCCATTGAGTTTTCACGCTGCGCGCTCACGGCATTCATCAACCCGTGGTCGCGCGCCAGCGTCTCGATTTTCACTTTCTGGCTTTCCGGCACGCTGGCAATAATCAGGTTCTGGTTAGCGGTAATACGGAACTCGCCCTGATGAATCTTCGCGATCTCCAGCAGGCCGGTTTTCAGCGGACGCCCCGGATAATCCAGGATACGACCATTTTCGATAAACAGCGTCAGGTGCCATTTATCATCAATGCCTTTTACCCAGCCAATCCTGTCGCCACGCCCGGTAAATTCATACGGACGAATGGGTTCAAATGTGATCCCCGCGCGACGCTCGACTTCCGCTTTAAACGTCTCCAGTCCCACGCGCTCAAGGGTATATTTGGTTTTGGCGTTTTTCCTGTCGGTACGGTTACCCCAGTCGCGCTGCGTGATCACTACCGCTTCGGCCACCGCCAGGGTGTGCTCCAGCGGCAGATAGCCAAACTCGCTCGCGGTACGGGCATACGTTTTCTTATTACCATGCTCAATAGACAGACCGCCGCCCACCAGCAGGTTAAAGCCGACCAGCTTACCGTTTTCGGCAATCGCCACAAAGTTCATGTCGTTGGCGTGCAGATCGATATCGTTTTGTGGCGGGATCACTACCGTGGTTTTGAACTTACGCGGCAGATAGGTCTGCCCGAGGATCGGCTCTTCATCGGTGGTCGCTACCTTCTCCTGATCGAGCCAGATCTCCGCATAGGCGCGAGTGCGCGGCAGCAGATGTTCAGAGATCTTCTTCGCCCATTCGTAGGCTTCCGCGTGCAACTGCGATTCGTACGGGTTGGAGGTGCACAGCACGTTACGGTTCATGTCGTTGGCGGTCGCCAGCGCGTCCAGACCGACCGAATGCAGCATCTGGTGCACCGGCTTGACGTTCTTCTTCAGAATGCCATGGAACTGGAAGGTCTGGCGGTTGGTCAGACGGATACTGCCATAAATCGTGTTATCCGCCGCGAATTTATCGATCGCCTGCCATTGCGCCGTAGTAATCACCCCGCCCGGCAGGCGGCAGCGCAGCAGCATGGCGTGGCGCGGCTCCAGCTTCTGCGCCGCACGCTCGGCGCGAATATCGCGGTCATCCTGCTGATACATGCCATGAAAGCGTATTAGCAGGAAGTTGTCGCCTTTAAAACCGCCGGTGAGACCGTCGTTCAGATCTTCCGCAATGGTACCGCGCAGGTAGTTGCTTTCCAGCTTCATGCGCTCGGCATCGGACAGTTTACCTTCGACCACCAGTGGGCCTGGATGTTTTTCGCTCATTAGTAGACATCTCGCTGATAACGGCGCTCGACGCGCAGCTCACTTAAAAATTCATCCGCCGCTTCGATGTCCATTGCACCGAATTCAGCAATCACTTCCAGCAATGCTTTTTCGACATCTGCGGCCATACGCCTGGCGTCGCCGCAGACATAAATGTGGGCACCGTCATTGATCCAGCGCCACAGCTCCGCGCCCTGTTCGCGCAGTTTGTCTTGTACGTAGATTTTTTCTTTTTGATCGCGGGACCAGGCGAGATCGATCCGGTTCAGCACGCCTTCTTTCACGTAACGCTGCCATTCAACCTGATAAAGGAAGTCTTCGGTGAAGTGCGGGTTACCGAAGAACAGCCAGTTCTTGCCTTCCGCACCGTCGGCGGCGCGTTGCTGCATAAAGGCGCGGAACGGCGCGATACCCGTACCTGGGCCAATCATAATCACCGGCGTTTCCGGGTTAGCTGGCAGGCGGAAATTATCGTTGTGTTCAATAAACACGCGCACTTCGCCCTCTTCTTCCACGCGGTCGGCGAGGAAGCTGGAAGCACCACCCGCGCGGGCGCGGCCTTCAATATCGTAGCGCACGACGCCGACGGTTACGTGTACTTCGCTTTCGACTTCCGCCTGCGCGGAGGCGATGGAGTACAGACGCGGCGTCAGCGGACGCAGCAGGCCGATTAATGCTTCAGCGTCGAGCTGCGCCGGAGAGAAACGCACCATATCAACAATGGGCGTGGTCGCGGCGTAGTGCTGGAGCTGCGCTTTGTCGCCCACTAATGGCAACAGCGACTCACTGCGCGTCAGGGTCGCGTAGTTCTCAACAATGTTGGCGGTATTCACCGTCAGCTCGAAGTGCCACTCCAGCGCTTCGGCGAGCGGCAGGGTTTTACCATCAACCGTCACCGGCTCATCGCCCTTCAGCCACAGCAACTCAACCAGCTCCTTCACCAGAGCCGGATCGTTCTGATACCAGACGCCCAGCGCATCGCCCGGCTGGTAACGCAGACCGGAGTCGCCTAAATCAATCTCAATATGACGCACGTCTTTTTCCGAGTTGCGACCGGTGATTTTCTGATTCACGGAGAGGGTCGCGGTCAGCGGCGCGTCTTTGGTATAGGGGCTGGTGTGGATGTCGTTTACCGCGCCAGTAGCGACGGATTGCGAAGGTGCCGCGACAGGTGCGCGGGACTTCAGAACATCAACCACGCGGGCGCGCCATTCGCTGGCAGCTGCCTGATATTCAACGTCAGCATCGACACGGTCGAGCAGACGTTCACCACCCAGTTCCGCCAGCTTATTGTCAAAATCTTTACCGGCCTGGCAGAAAAATTCATAAGAGGTGTCGCCGAGGCTAAACACGGCAAAAGCGGTGTTTTCCAGTTTCGGCGCTTTTTTGGAGAACAGGAATTTATGCAGCGCGACGGCCTCTTCCGGCGGCTCGCCTTCTCCCTGGGTGGACGTCACTATCACCAGCCGTTTTTCACTGGCAATCTGTTTGAATTTGTAGTCGCCGGCGTTCACCAGTGTCACATTAAGGTTGGCCGCCAGCAGATCATCACGCAGCGCTTCCGCCACACGACGCGCATTGCCGGTTTGCGAAGCGGAGATAAGCGTAACCCCCGGCATCTTCCCCTCAGGAGCAGGCGTGACGGCAACAGCGCCTGAGCGCGGGTTCAGTACGCCCCAAAAATAGCCGGAGACCCAGGCAAGCTGTTCGGGAGTAAGGTCGGTTGTCGCGGCCTGAAGGCGCGCCAGTTGCTCCGGATTAAGCGGAAGCAACCCAGTCAGTGGAGCCGGTGTCGTCATGCGTCGTTATGTTCCAGTAAGCAAAGCGGATCTATACACAAAATCATTCAAGTTCGCTGTAGCCCAGACTGTAAGCTGATCGCGCCCCAGGAGCGTACATAAATACGTGACTGGGGCGAGTAAACGCAGTCAACACAGATGCGGCTTGAAGGATGAAGTGTATAAGCGATAAATCCCAAACTGAGGATAAGGTTAACGGTGAGAGGAATAACAATTAAAGAAGGGTTGGAAATAACAAATAACCAAATGAACTAACCTGTTTTAGTTATCGTTATTAACGCCAAAATCGATTTCATAATTGATTGATAATTATTGAATTTTCTGGAAATTCTTAAATTAATTGCCCGTCACAAGGCGGAGAATGGTTTTAGTTAATGATAAAAAATGCGCTTTCCGGTACCCTACGGCGGTTTTTTTATTGCCTGAGAGTTCATCATGTCCACCACGTTGTATAAAGATTTCACCTTTGAAGCCGCTCACCGCCTGCCTCACGTGCCTGAAGGGCATAAGTGCGGCCGCCTGCACGGACACTCGTTTATGGTGCGTCTCGAAATTACCGGTGAAGTCGATCCGCATACCGGTTGGATTATGGATTTCGCGGATCTCAAAGCGGCGTTTAAACCTACTTACGATCGTCTTGATCACTACTATCTGAATGATATTCCAGGGCTGTCCAATCCCACCAGCGAAGTGCTGGCAAAATGGATTTGGGATCAGGTTAAGCCTGTCGTGCCGCTCCTGAGCGCCGTGATGGTGAAAGAAACCTGTACAGCTGGCTGCGTCTATCGCGGCGAATAAGGTTTATTAACGCGTGGGCTGGATGGCAGATTGATTCCAGCCCATCCACACGACGTTTCATCAGTGAAAACATTGTCCAGCGCGCGGTGTTAAAAGCGCAGCACATCACCGGTTGCAGGTGCGGTTATTTCCGGTAGCCACAACCGCCCCCAGGCCCCTGTACAGTGACAACCGCATAGTTTTTCAGGTTTGTGTTCTTGCAGAAAGCGCCTGACTCGCCACATCGTGAACGGTGATGCGCAGCGGAGATGAAATCCGCCGATAAGCGCATAAATCTGCTTTATACCGGTAATGTTCTGACAGTGCCGAACAATATTTGCGATCCCCCTATGCCCGCATCCCGTAATGATGACTAATCCTTTTGCCGACTGGTAAATCAGTACGCCCTCATCCAAAATAGAGTCCGGCTCCGCATCGTGGCCGCCAAAAATGCCGTAGGCTTCAGGCGCGACCACTGGTATTTCCCCTGACCAGATAAAGTTTTCGCCAATCGGCAGGGGGTCACGCGTGTACATCATTCGGTAGCGTGAATAGTCCACCTCACACGACAATTTTTTTATTTTCCGGGTAATACCGAGAAAAGTCATTGCCGCATAACGTTCGCGCGCAATATCGGGATGGCAGATGATTCGACTGTTATCAGGAAGCCACGGCACGCCGCCGCAATGATCGTAATGACCATGCGAAAGCACCACAGCAGACACATCGGGCAGGTCGCTCCCCATCGCCGACGCGTTTTGCATAAAACTGCCATCAGGGCCGGTATCGAACAAGATCGACGTAGACTCATCCTCAACCAACAGGCTTAACCCTGGCCGGGCCTTCAACGATTTATCCGCTCCAGCTCCCTTATGATTTTCGAGCAATACCCTGATCCTTAACGCCATGGCCTTCTCCTGTATAAAAGCCTCCCCGGGAAAACGCGGCCTTTTTACTTTACAGGTGTGTAGCAGCCATTACTGGTACACAGATTATGATTATGCAACGGCTATCCTTGTTGGCGCGGGGAACACTACATCATCGGCTCAATGCGTAATTCTAAAATCGGTTTATCCCCGCTGGCGCGGGGAACACTTCTATGTTTAGCAGGCGATCAATCGCTGGCGCGGGGAACACTTTACTGTCCAGTTCGCTCTCGATCGTTGCGGCGGTTTATCCCCGCTGGCGCGGGGAACACCGAGGCTTGTTTCCAGAAGACTCTGTGTATGACGGTTTATCCCCGCTGGCGCGGGGAACACGAAATCGGTAGTAATAGAACCGCCTGTTATTACGGTTTATCCCCGCTGGCGCGGGGAACACAGGTGTGACATCTTCAATACTCCGTTCGTCAACGGTTTATCCCCGCTGGCGCGGGGAACACGAGACCGGGCAGGGAGTAGCGCTTGAAACCATGCGGTTTATCCCCGCTGGCGCGGGGAACACTGAACCTCCTCCTCAATAGGGCAGGTCGTTTTCGGTTTATCCCCGCTGGCGCGGGGAACACCAGCACCGCGACTGATTCGGCGCGGATTCTCGCCGGTTTATCCCCGCTGGCGCGGGGAACACTATTTTCATCGTAGTCAACGGTATGAGGTTCGCGGTTTATCCCCGCTGGCGCGGGGAACACACTAAACGGATATCATTGTTTATAAACTACTTTTTATCAGCACTACATTCCACCAACATAATCGCAACAATTTAAATTATTAAAGAACAGCTAATTTGCTGATTTTGATGCAAAAAAGTTCATAGAATGATTTTTTCTTTAAATTTACCAAAATAGCGTGATCCGTGCATCGCTATGGAAAAATTTATCAGTGCTTTTATACACTCATCGAAATTCACATAGAGAAAATAAACAATGCAAGGTAATGGATGAGTCACAGACGGCATCGGCAGGCCGTCTGTAAGATTAGTAATGCATCAGGCGATATTTAAATATTTATGCGTTTGCATAGACAGCCGCCAGTTACGTGCAATACACGTTTCAATACACAGACGCGTCGCGTCTTCTTTCTGGCTAATGGGCTGCAAAGCAATCACGCGCGGTTTATCATCGCTCAACGTGGCTAACAGTTCATCCAGCGCCTCAATATCACGAACTCGCCCAACGGGATGCTTGATTTCATTGGCGCGCTCCAGCGCCTGGGAAAGCACGTCATATCCTCCGCGCATATTCACTTTTGGTGAAACCGTTACCCAGGTGTTAGGCGTACAGCACACTTCGTGCGTCCCGCTGGTCTCAATCTGGCAACTAAAACCACTCTTTTCAAGCAGATCGGTGAGCGGCATGAGGTCGTGAATACAGGGTTCGCCACCGGTGATGACAACGTGACGGGCGGTATAGCCCTGACGATTAATTACTGCCAGCAAGTCTTCACTGCTCGCAGCACCCCATTTGTCGCTCTCTTTGGTTTTTGCCAGAATGCTGAACAGAGACACTTCCCGATCGCTCAGTTTATCCCAGGTATGCTTAGTATCACACCAGGCACAGCCGACCGGACATCCCTGTAAACGAATAAAAATAGCGGGGACGCCGGTAAAATAACCCTCGCCTTGTAGGGTCTGGAACATCTCGTTAATCGGGTACTGCATAGCGTTCTCTGTTAAGGGGATAATCGTTAATTATTGCAGATTTCGTCTGCCCGGTCATGCACAGCGGCTGCGCTATTGAATAGATACAAAAAAACCCGCCGAAGCGGGTTTTTACGTTAAGAGGTAAAAGCAGGATTACGCCTGGCCTTTGATCTCTTTACGACCATTGTACGGTGCTTTTTCGCCCAGAGCTTCTTCGATACGAATCAGCTGGTTGTATTTAGCAACGCGGTCAGAACGGCTCATAGAACCGGTTTTGATCTGGCCTGCAGCGGTACCAACAGCCAGGTCAGCGATGGTAGCGTCTTCAGTTTCACCAGAACGGTGAGAGATGACAGCAGTGTAGCCAGCGTCTTTCGCCATCTTGATTGCAGCCAGAGTTTCGGTCAGAGAACCGATCTGGTTGAATTTGATCAGGATGGAGTTAGCGATGCCTTTCTCGATGCCTTCTTTCAGGATTTTGGTGTTGGTTACGAACAGGTCGTCACCAACCAGCTGGATTTTGTCGCCCAGTACTTTGGTCTGGTATGCAAAACCGTCCCAGTCAGACTCGTCCAGACCATCTTCGATGGAAACGATCGGGTACTGTTTGGTCAGTTCTTCCAGGAAGTGGGTGAATTCTTCGGAGGTGAACGCTTTGTTGCCTTCGCCAGCCAGAACGTATTTACCGTCTTTGTAGAATTCAGATGCTGCGCAGTCCATCGCCAGGGTGATGTCTTTACCCAGCTCGTAACCAGCCGCTTTAACCGCTTCAGCGATAACAGCCAGTGCTTCCGCGTTGGAGCCCAGGTTCGGCGCATAGCCGCCTTCGTCACCCACAGCGGTGTTCATGCCTTTGCCTTTCAGCACTTTTGCCAGGTGATGGAAAACTTCAGAACCCATACGGATGGCTTCTTTAACCGTTTTCGCGCCAACCGGCTGGATCATGAATTCCTGGATGTCGACGTTGTTGTCAGCGTGCTCGCCGCCGTTGATGATGTTCATCATCGGAACCGGCATGGAGTATTTGCCCGGAGTGCCGTTCAGTTCAGCAATGTGCTCGTACAGCGGCATACCTTTAGCGGCAGCAGCAGCTTTGGCGTTAGCCAGAGAGACAGCCAGAATGGCGTTTGCACCGAAGTTAGATTTGTTTTCAGTACCGTCCAGGTCGATCATGATTTTGTCGATGCCAGCCTGGTCTTTAGCGTCTTTGCCAAGAATAGCCTGAGCGATCGGGCCGTTAACCGCGCCAACAGCTTTGGTTACGCCTTTACCCAGGAAACGGGATTTGTCGCCATCGCGCAGCTCCAGCGCTTCGCGGGAACCAGTAGAAGCACCTGACGGAGCCGCCGCCATACCTACGAAACCACCTTCCAGGTGTA
Source organism: Salmonella sp. 2018103 (assembly GCF_026247685.1). Taxonomy (NCBI): domain Bacteria; kingdom Pseudomonadati; phylum Pseudomonadota; class Gammaproteobacteria; order Enterobacterales; family Enterobacteriaceae; genus Salmonella; species Salmonella sp. 2018103. Next base: position 932,622 of record NZ_CP111029.1, on the reverse strand, counting down.
CTTCAGCTTCAACAGTCGGGTTACCACGGGAGTCGATGATTTCACGACCGATGACTTTAACGATTTTGGACATTAGGTTTTCCTCAAGTCACTAGTTAAACTAAAACTTCAGACAAACGGTGCACCGCTGAGGGTGCACCGCCGTTCTAACTTTTTTACTTCGCCTGACGTTTCTGATGCTCGTTGGCGGCTTTAACAAAGCCAGCGAACAACGGATGTCCATCACGCGGCGTGGAAGTAAATTCCGGATGGAACTGACAGGCCACGAACCACGGATGATTCGGTACCTCAATGATCTCGACTAACTGATCATCACCGGAACGGCCTGCGACACGCAGACCCGCTGCTTCAATTTGTTTCAACAACATATTGTTGACTTCGTAACGATGGCGATGACGTTCAACAATCGTCGACGCGCCGTACAACTGACGTACCAGACTGTCATCGCTAAGCTGGCACTGCTGCGCGCCCAGGCGCATGGTGCCGCCCAGATCGCTTTTCTCGCTACGGACTTCAACGTTACCGTCTTCATCGCGCCACTCGGTAATTAACGCCACAACCGGGTACTTACAGTCTGGCACAAATTCCGTTGAGTTGGCGTTGTCCATGCCGGCCACGTTACGAGCGAACTCAATCAACGCAACCTGCATCCCCAGGCAAATGCCCAGATAAGGAATATTGTTTTCACGCGCATAGCGCGCAGTGGCGATTTTACCTTCAACGCCACGATAGCCGAAGCCGCCGGGGATCAGGATAGCGTCCAAATCTTTCAGAATTTCGACGCCGCGCGTTTCAACATCTTGCGAATCGATCAATTTGATGTTGACGGTAACGCGGTTTTTCAGACCACCGTGTTTCAGCGCTTCGATCACCGACTTATAGGCATCCGGCAGTTCAATATATTTGCCGACCATGCCGATAGTCACTTCGCCTGCCGGGTTCGCTTCTTCGTAAATGACCTGTTCCCATTCAGACAGGTTAGCTTCCGGACAGTTCAAGCTGAATCGTTTACAAATATAATCATCAAGCCCCTGAGATTTCAACAGGCCTGGAATTTTATAAATGGAATCGACATCTTTCATTGAAATAACGGCTTTTTCCGGCACATTACAGAACAATGCAATTTTTGCACGCTCGTTGGCAGGAACCGCGCGATCGGAACGACAAATCAGAATATCGGGCTGAATACCGATAGACAGCAGCTCTTTCACGGAGTGCTGAGTCGGTTTAGTTTTCACTTCGCCCGCAGCCGCCAGGTAAGGTACCAGCGTCAGGTGCATAAACAGCGCGTGTTCACGACCGATATCTACCGCCAATTGACGAATCGCCTCAAGAAACGGCAGCGATTCGATATCACCGACGGTACCGCCGATTTCCACCAGTACCACATCGTGGCCTTCGCCGCCTTCCAGTACGCGCTCTTTAATCGCGTTAGTGATGTGAGGGATTACCTGTACAGTTGCGCCCAGATAGTCGCCACGGCGTTCTTTACGCAGAACGTCGGAGTAGATACGGCCAGTCGTGAAGTTGTTGCGGCGAGACATCTTGGTGCGGATGAAACGCTCGTAGTGCCCCAGGTCCAGGTCGGTTTCAGCGCCGTCTTCAGTAACGAACACTTCCCCGTGTTGGATTGGGCTCATAGTACCCGGATCAACGTTGATGTACGGATCCAGTTTCATGATGGTCACGTTGAGACCACGGGCTTCCAGAATGGCTGCGAGGGAGGCTGCGGCAATGCCTTTACCCAGAGAGGATACGACCCCGCCGGTCACAAAAATATAGTTCGTTGTCATGCGGAACCTGAGAAGTTAGGTTTAAAAGACGATGGAATAACCAGGACGGGAAAGCAGTATACCCGAACATGACCTACGCCACAAACTTTCATTATTCCTCCTCTTCGTCAGGCTGACATTCACACAGGGAGGGAGAAAATAGCCCCTTTGAGGTAAATGTTTTTGACGTAAATCAAGCGCTTGTTATTTAAAAAATCACACAAATCGCTCTTGACCGCCTAAAACCTTTAGAGATCAATTTCCTGGCGTTTTACTTCCTGCCAAACTTCTTCCATTGTTTCCAGGTCCACCCCGGTCATTTCCAGGCCTCTGGCTGCGACAATACGTTCAACTTCGCGAAAACGACGTTCAAATTTATCGTTCGCTTTTTGCAAAGCGAGCTCCGCTTTCGTACCTAAATGACGCGCCATGTTGACCGTGGCAAAGAGCAAATCGCCCATTTCCTCTTCCAGTTTAGCCTGATCAACAACCGCCTGCCGCGCCTCGAACATCACCTCATCGATCTCTTCATAGACCTTATCGACGACCGGTCCCAGCGTCGTCCAGTCAAAGCCCACGTTTGAACACCGTTTCTGGATTTTTTGCGCGCGCATTAAGGCCGGTAAGCTGCGCGGAATATCGTCCAGCGCGGAATGCTGCGCTTTTTGCGCGCGCTCTTCCGTTTTGATTTGCTCCCAGCGAACTAATGCTTCTTCGCTATTATCCGCGGAAAGCTCGCCAAAAACATGCGGATGGCGGCGCTCCAGCTTGTCGCTGATGGCAGCGCAGATATCATTAAAATCGAAGCGGCCTTCTTCCTGCGCCATCTGCGCGTAAAACACCACCTGGAACAACAGGTCGCCCAGTTCGCCGCGCAAATCGTCAAAATCCTCACGCGCAATAGCATCCAGTACTTCATAGGTTTCTTCCAGCGTATAAGGCGCGATGCTGGCGAAGGTCTGCTCTTTATCCCACGGGCAGCCGTTTTCCGGGTCACGCAGGCGCTGCATGAGGGTGAGAAGACGGTCAATTTGATGGTTAGTTGTCATGGTTTTTAATCGGTTGTAAATACTAGCGACAATTGTAACGTATTATTCTTAACCATTCACGCACAGAGACACTACGGCAACGCCTATATAATAAAATATATTGTTAACAGGTGTTGAACGCTACCTCTCCCGTATAATTTTAAAATTATTAATCGATACACAACAATATAATAATCATATAACTAACTTATTAAAAAAACAGATATTTGCACCAGACATTATAAATAATATCAATTAAGCAAGAAAAATTATGCGAACGCTATAAGCCCCTCCCCGAAAAGTCTTCCATTTCAAAAAAATAAATTATTTCACTTTTACGGAAAAACGAGTAGCATGCACGCCAGTTTAATATTCAAAAAAGACGGCTTTTTTTATTTTTTTCTGGAACATACATGAAATAAATATATTGAAAGTATTACATATAATATTCTATGAGCCTGTACGATCATTCAGCTCATAAGAATAAACTCATAAAAATGTAGAAATATAATATATTTATTATGACCTATTTTTTACCCAAAGCCCGCAGCATGGCTCTATGCCGCATATCCCTTGGTATACGCGTACAAAATGCTGCCATAAAACACGTTAATTAAGGATAACACGATGAAGTCATCTCATTTTTGTAAACTGGCAGTAACTGCATCTTTAGTTATGGGAATTGTCTCCGGCGCTCAAGCTGCGGGTAGCAACACAGCAAAGGTCACTTTCCTTGGTAATATTGTTGATTCCCCCTGCTCTATCACACTTGTTTTTTAGATAAAAAGGCTATAACCAATTTACATGCTTACCAGCATCCTGATTCTGGCTCAGAATACGTATCACGATAACTTCCGTAACTGATTGTATAAAATAGATAATATGCCTTTCAAACGGTAAGGCATAAATGTATTCACCCAGTTCAGGTCGAGGCGTGCCAAATGTTATTGGCACTCATAATGCTGAATATTTCTGATAGATGATTAATATATCGATCGGCCTGTATTTCGCCAAAATGCTGCCAGCCGTAATGCCAGATATTTTCCAGATCTTCACTGGCCTTTGGCGTTAATTTTACCGTTCTCATCGGGTTTGATCATCCCTGTTTTGACCTTCCGTAAAAAGGCATCCTTTTCCCAGGCCTGGGGCTCTCCGCTGTTCAGACCTTCAGCCAGAAGTTCACGTAACGCCAGGAGTCGTGACCCGGCCTGTTTTTCCCTCAGCAGACGAAGAGACTCTCTGATCACTTCACTTTGTGTTCTGTAATCACCTGATTCTATGAGCGATTCAATAAACTCGCGCAGTTCATCGCCAAGATCAACGGTCATTGTTCTGGCCATAACAGCCTCCACTGTAAGTATAAATCTTACATAAGAGTACACCGGAAATGAAATGTACGTCAAAAACATACCCCATGTCTCATGCTTATGGGGTTGGCTAATGCGGCTTTGCTGAACGAGTAGCAAAGCCGCTACATTATTACTGTCTGGGGTTTACCCCCCGTGCAAACGACGGGCATCAATCACATCCGGCACCTGGTTCAGCTTACCGAGCACCCGGCCCAGCACCTGCAGGTTGTAGATCTCGATGGTCATATCAATGGTGGCGATCTGCTGCTTAATGTCGCTGCGGCTGGCGACGCCCAGCACGTTGACTTTTTCGTTAGCCAGAATGGTGGTGATATCGCGTAGCAAGCCGCTGCGATCGTTGGCCTGGACGCGCACCACCAGCGAATATCCCGCCGAGTAGCTTTCGCCCCATACCGCCTCTACGATCCGCTCCGGCGCATGTGAGCGCAGCTCAGCCAACTGTTCACAATCGGCCCGGTGCACGGAAATCCCCCGCCCCTGAGTAATGAAGCCGACAATTTCATCCCCCGGAATCGGCTGGCAGCAGCGGGCAATGTGGTGCATCAAATTACCCACGCCTTCTACCACCACGCGCCCGTCGTCTTTACGACGATTTTGCGGCGCGTATGTTTTTTGCTGAAGCTGTTTCAGCGCCGCTGCATCCTGCTCCTCTGCACTCGGCTTATTGAACTGTGATTGCAGGAAATTCACCATCTGATTAAGACGGATATCGCCGCCGCCTATCGCCGCCAGCAACTCTTCCAGCTCATTAAAGTTGTAGCGCGGCAGCAGATGTTTCTCGGCCTCTTTCAGGCTAATCCCTAAATGCGCCAGCTCATCGTCGAGGATCTGCCGTCCAGCCAGGATATTTTTGTCACGGTCCTGTTTACGGAACCAGGCGTGAATTTTCGAGCGCCCGCGGCTGGTCGTCACATAGCCCAGGTTTGGATTCAGCCAGTCGCGGCTGGGATTCGGCTGCTTCTGCGTGATAATTTCAACCTGATCGCCCATCTGCAACTGATAGGTGAATGGCACAATACGGCCGCCGATTTTAGCGCCAATGCAGCGGTGCCCGACATCGCTGTGGATGTGGTAAGCAAAATCGAGCGGCGTAGAACCGGCAGGCAAGTCAACCACGTCTCCTTTTGGCGTAAAAACGTAGACCCGATCGTCAAACACCTGGCTGCGCACTTCATCCAGCATTTCGCCGGAATCGGCCATCTCTTCCTGCCAGGCGATCAGCTTACGCAGCCACGCAATTCTGTCTTCATGACCGGAACGCACGCCGCCGGACGCGGCGCCTTCTTTATACTTCCAGTGCGCCGCCACGCCCAGTTCGGCGTCTTCATGCATCTGTTTGGTACGAATCTGGATCTCAACGGTTTTACCGCCCGGCCCCAGGACCACGGTGTGGATAGACTGGTAACCGTTCGGTTTCGGGTTAGCGACATAATCATCGAATTCATCCGGCAGGTGGCGATAGTGCGTATGCACTATCCCCAACGCGGCGTAGCAGTCTTGCAGACGTTCAGCGACGATACGCACGGCGCGCACGTCAAAGAGTTCATCAAACGCCAGATGCTTTTTCTGCATTTTGCGCCAGATGCTATAAATATGTTTTGGTCGTCCGTAGACTTCCGCCTGCACGCCTTCGTTTTTCATTTCGGCGCGCAGATGTCCAACAAACTCTTCGATGTAATGTTCGCGATCGAGACGGCGCTCATGCAGCAGTTTGGCGATGCGTTTGTATTCCGCCGGATGCAGGTAGCGGAAACAGTAGTCTTCCAGTTCCCACTTCAGTTGCCCGATGCCCAGACGATTAGCGAGCGGCGCATAGATGTTGGTACATTCTTTCGCCGCCAGCACGCGCTCATCTTCCGGCGCCTCTTTCACTTCGCGCAAATGAGCGATTCGCTCGGCCAGTTTGATGACCACGCAGCGGAAATCATCCACCATCGCCAATAACATTCGACGGACGTTATCAACCTGCTCCGAAGAAACAGAGTCGTTATGAGTGGCGTTTAGCTGACGGATCGCCGCCATATCGCGCACGCCATGAATCAGGGTAACGATAGATTTGCCGACGCTTTCGCGCAGTACATCTTCGCTGACTACGTTGGCGTCGGCCAGAGGGAACAGTAGCGCCGCCCGCAGCGTGTCGATATCCATACTCAGCGTGGAAAGAATTTCTACCATCTCCACGCCACGCCACAGCAACAGATCCGCATCCGGATGTCCTTGTGTCTGTTGCAGGCAATACGCCCAGGTTTCGGCTAAGCGCTCACACGACTGCTGGCTGGAAATTCCCAGGCTTGCGATCCACTTCTTCGGATCAAATTCACCAGCTTTATTAATATGTGCACTTCTTACCGCGACCATCGTCCTCTCCTTAAGGGACCAGGCCTACCGAAGTCGGTAAGCCGGTAATCATTACATGCGCTCGAACAGAACCATTGATTCCAGATGTCCTGTGTGCGGGAACATGTCGAGCATCGCTAAACGCGTAACCTCATATCCCGCATTGACCAGCGCTTCACTATCGCGCGCCAGCGTCGCCGGGTTACAGGATACATAAACAATGCGAATAGGTTTTAATTTTATAATATGTCGCATCACTCCTGTAGCCCCCGCACGCGCAGGATCGAGTAAGACTTTGTCAAAGCCGTTTTTCGCCCACGGCTGCTTCGTGACATCTTCCTCCAGGTTCTCATGGAAGAATGTCACATTATGTAAACCATTGCGGATGGCGTTTTCACGGCCTTTTTCTACCAGCGCCGGAACGCCCTCAACCCCTACCACGCTTGCCGCGCGCGTTGCCAGCGGCAGCGTAAAATTCCCCATTCCGCAGAACAGATCCAGGACACGATCCTCGGCGCGCACATCAAGCCACTCCAGCGCGCGGGCGATCATTTGCTGGTTTACCGCCTCATTAACCTGAATAAAATCTCGCGGACTGAAGGCTAAACGTAAGCCGTGCGAATCATACCAGGGCGCCTCGCCAGATACCGTTTCCAGTATCTCGCTAAACGGCGCCAGAAACAGAGACAATCCCTCAGAATGCGAAAAGCGTTCCAGTTTTTCTTTATCCGCCGCACTTAATGGCGCGGTATGGCGCAGAATCATCAGCGTACCGCTTCCCGCCTGTACCAGCTCAACATGCCCAAGATGTCGGGTGCCGTGTAAACTCGCCAGACACGCCCTGATTCGGGGCAGCAATACTGCAAGCTGGGGCGCCAAAACGGGGCACTGTTCGACATTGACGATATCGCTGGAACCCGCTTTGCGAAATCCCATTTGCAGCGGTTTATCCGGCGGGCAATTCAGACTTAACCGCGCACGACGCCGATAACCCCAGGGCGCGCCGGCGATGATGTCATTCACCTCGTGTTTCATCAAACGCGCCAGCGCCGCGCTTTTGCTGCGTTGTTGCAGGGCGATGCTGACATGCTGCTGCTGACAACCGCCGCAGACGCCAAAATGCGGGCAGCGCGGCGTTTCTCGTTCCGGGCTATCATTCAAACGGCGCGAAACGCGTGCGCGGGCAAATTGCTTTTTATCTTCTGTAATAATGACTTCTGCGCTTTCCTCAGGCAATAAACCGGGGATAAACAGCGCCTTTCCGTTATGACGGGCTACGCCCTGACCAAATGAATCGAGGTCATTGACTTTAACGGTTATGATCTGACGCGTCGTCACGCGCCGTTTTGCAGAGTAGAATTGCGCCATCGACCAGGTTTTTCTCAATTTAACAGTGTGACCCTAATTGTCCCATAACGGAACTCCATGACCAACTACAGCCTGCGCGCACGCATGATGATTCTGATCCTGGCCCCGACCGTCCTGATAGGTTTGCTGCTCAGTATCTTTTTTGTAGTGCACCGCTATAACGACCTGCAGCGTCAACTGGAAGATGCCGGCGCCAGTATTATTGAACCGCTCGCCGTCTCCAGCGAATATGGTATGAACTTACAAAACCGGGAGTCTATCGGCCAACTTATCAGCGTCCTGCACCGCAGACACTCTGATATTGTGCGGGCGATTTCCGTTTATGACGATCATAACCGCCTGTTTGTAACGTCTAATTTCCATCTGGACCCCTCACAGATGCAGCTTCCCGCCGGAGCGCCGTTTCCACGTCGTCTGAGCGTCGATCGCCACGGCGATATTATGATTCTGCGCACCCCGATTATCTCGGAGAGCTATTCGCCGGACGAGTCAGCGATTGCCGACGCGAAAAATACCAAAAATATGCTGGGGTATGTGGCGCTTGAACTGGATCTCAAGTCGGTAAGGCTACAGCAATACAAAGAGATTTTTATCTCCAGCGTGATGATGCTTTTTTGTATTGGCATTGCGCTGATCTTTGGCTGGCGGCTTATGCGCGATGTCACCGGGCCTATCCGTAATATGGTGAATACCGTTGACCGCATTCGCCGCGGACAACTGGATAGCCGTGTGGAAGGATTTATGCTGGGCGAACTGGATATGCTGAAAAACGGCATTAATTCCATGGCGATGTCGCTTGCCGCCTATCACGAAGAGATGCAGCATAATATCGATCAGGCCACTTCGGACCTGCGTGAAACCCTTGAGCAGATGGAAATCCAAAACGTTGAGCTGGATCTGGCGAAAAAGCGTGCCCAGGAAGCGGCGCGTATTAAGTCGGAGTTCCTGGCGAACATGTCTCACGAACTGCGAACGCCGCTGAACGGCGTCATTGGCTTTACCCGCCTGACATTAAAAACGGAGCTGAACCCCACCCAGCGCGACCATCTGAACACCATTGAGCGTTCTGCGAATAATTTGCTGGCGATCATTAATGACGTGCTCGACTTCTCCAAGCTGGAAGCCGGTAAGCTCATTCTGGAAAGTATCCCTTTTCCACTGCGCAACACGCTGGATGAAGTGGTTACGCTGCTGGCCCACTCGTCGCATGATAAAGGGCTGGAGTTGACGTTAAATATTAAAAACGACGTCCCGGATAATGTGATTGGCGACCCGCTGCGCCTGCAACAGGTCATTACTAATCTGGTGGGTAATGCCATTAAGTTCACCGAGAGTGGCAATATCGATATTCTGGTAGAAAAGCGGGCGCTCAGTAACACCAAAGTACAGATTGAAGTGCAGATCCGCGATACGGGGATCGGCATTCCGGAACGCGACCAGTCGCGACTGTTTCAGGCGTTTCGCCAGGCCGATGCCAGTATTTCTCGCCGTCACGGCGGCACCGGGCTTGGGCTGGTGATTACGCAAAAGCTGGTCAACGAAATGGGCGGGGACATCTCTTTCCACAGCCAGCCTAATCGCGGCTCGACCTTCTGGTTTCATATTAATCTTGATCTTAACCCAAATGTCATTATTGACGGGCCGTCGACCGCATGTCTGGCCGGAAAACGGCTGGCTTATGTCGAACCGAATGCTACCGCCGCGCAATGTACCCTGGATCTGCTGAGCGACACGCCGGTGGAGGTGGTTTACAGCCCGACCTTCTCCGCGCTGCCGTTAGCGCACTACGATATTATGATTTTGAGCGTTCCGGTGACCTTCCGCGAGCCGCTCACCATGCAGCATGAACGTCTGGCGAAAGCGGCATCAATGACGGACTTTCTACTGCTGGCGCTACCTTGCCATGCGCAAATTAACGCCGAAAAGCTGAAACAAGGAGGCGCGGCGGCCTGTCTGTTAAAACCATTGACGTCAACGCGCCTGTTGCCAGCGCTGACGGAATATTGCCAGTTGAATCACCATCCTGAACCGCTGCTAATGGATACCAGTAAAATCACCATGACGGTTATGGCGGTTGATGATAATCCCGCTAATCTGAAGCTTATCGGCGCGTTACTGGAAGATAAAGTCCAGCACGTAGAGCTTTGTGATAGCGGACATCAGGCGGTGGATCGGGCGAAACAAATGCAGTTTGATCTGATTTTGATGGATATTCAGATGCCGGATATGGACGGCATACGCGCCTGCGAGTTAATTCACCAGCTTCCTCATCAGCAGCAAACACCGGTTATTGCCGTTACGGCACATGCGATGGCCGGGCAAAAAGAGAAGTTGCTCAGCGCGGGCATGAACGACTATCTGGCTAAACCGATAGAAGAAGAGAAGTTGCATAATCTGTTGCTGCGCTATAAACCCGGCGCCAACGTAGCAGCGCGCCTGATGGCGCCGGAACCGGCTGAATTTATCTTCAATCCGAATGCGACGCTCGACTGGCAGCTTGCGCTCCGCCAGGCTGCCGGTAAGCCCGATCTGGCGCGGGATATGCTGCAAATGCTGATTGATTTTCTGCCGGAAGTGCGCAACAAAATTGAAGAACAACTGGTGGGAGAAAATCCCAACGGTCTGGTCGATCTAGTCCATAAGCTACACGGGAGCTGCGGCTATAGCGGCGTACCGCGGATGAAGAACCTTTGCCAGCTTATTGAGCAACAGCTTCGCAGCGGCGTCCACGAAGAGGAGCTGGAACCTGAGTTTCTGGAGCTGCTGGATGAGATGGATAATGTCGCGCGTGAAGCGAAGAAGATATTGGGCTGATATTCGCCGGATGGCGGCGTGACCGCCTTATCCGGCCTACAACTCAGCGTAACTGTTGCCCCGCTTTCAGCGTTGCAGCCACGTTGCGCGCGGTCATTCGTACGTTTTCACTCGCATTCTTCAGCGCGTCCTCCAGCGTGCAGATGGTATAAATCACGCTGAAAACGGCATCAAGCCCATGTTCATGAACCACGCCAACATCCGCCGTCAGGCTACCCGCAATACCAATTACCGGCTTGTTATACCGTTTGGCGATGTTTGCCACGCCAATAGGGACTTTACCGTGAATGGTCTGGCTGTCGATGCGCCCCTCGCCGGTGATGACTAAATCAGCATCCGCAAGACACGCTTCCAGATGAAGCGCATCGGTGACAATCTCAATACCACGCCGTAGCTGCGCGCCGCAAAACGCGTATAACGCCGCCCCCATGCCGCCTGCCGCGCCGCCGCCTGCCAGATCCAACACATCGACATGCAGATCGCGGGCAATCAAATGCGCATAGCGAGTCAATGCCGTATCCAGGCGTTCAATCATTTCCGGCGTCGCCCCTTTTTGCGGACCAAAAACCGCAGACGCGCCCTCTTTGCCGGTAAGGGGATTCGTGACATCGCAGGCGACCTCTATATGACACGCCGACAAACGCTTATCCAGGCCGCTGATATCAATGCTGGCGAGTGTTTCCAGCCCAATGCCGCCTTGCACAATATCATTGCCCTGCGCATCCCGTAGCCTGGCCCCCAGCGCCTGCACCATCCCCGCGCCGCCATCGTTGGTGGCGCTACCGCCGATACCAATAATGATATGCTCAACGCCCGCATCCAGCGCATGACGGATCAGCTCGCCGGTTCCCCATGATGTGGTCTTCAACGGATCGCGTTGCGCGGGCGGTACCTGCTCCAGCCCACTGGCGGCCGCCATTTCAATGAACGCGGAACGCGCATCGCCGGAAAGCCCATAAAACGCATTGACGCGATGCCCCAACGGCCCGGTGACCTCAACATGCACGATTCGACCCGCCGTCGCTTCAACCATCGCTTCGACAGTACCTTCTCCGCCATCAGCCAGCGGTAATTTCAGGTAATCGGCGTCAGGCCAGATCTCGCGAAATCCTTGTTCAATGGCGGTCGCTACCTCAAGAGCACTCAAACTTTCCTTATACGAGTCTGGTGCGATCACTATTTTCATAAGTCGTCCTTACGCATGTTGATCCTGTTAAGCATACACCCAGAGAAGGACCGGTTCCTTACGGAACCGGCTCTGACTTAACGCACCATGCAAGGACGCTTATTATCAAACGTCCAGCCAGGAATTAAGTACTGCATTCCCATCGCGTCGTCACGCGCGCCTAAGCCATGCTTTTGATAAAGCTCATGCGCTTTCATCACCTGATCCATATCGAGCTCAACGCCCAGCCCCGGTTTGGTCGGTACTTGCACCATGCCGCCTTTAATTTCAAACGGTTCTTTAGTCAGACGTTGGTTGCCTTCCTGCCAGATCCAGTGGGTATCGATCGCGGTGATCTTGCCCGGCGCCGCCGCGGCAACATGGGTAAACATCGCCAACGAAATATCAAAGTGGTTGTTAGAGTGCGAGCCCCAGGTCAGACCGAACTCATGACACATTTGCGCCACGCGTACAGAGCCTTGCATAGTCCAGAAGTGCGGGTCCGCCAGCGGGATATCGACGGATTGCAGCGACAGCGTATGCCCCATTTGACGCCAGTCGGTCGCTATCATATTGGTGGCCGTCGGTAATCCAGTCGCGCGACGGAATTCCGCCATCACTTCACGTCCGGAAAAACCCTGCTCCGCGCCGCACGGATCTTCTGCATAGGCCAGAGAACCTTTCAGGTATTTACCAATGCTGATCGCTTCGTTCAACGACCAGGCACCGTTTGGATCGAGCGTAACGCGCGCTTGTGGGAAACGTTTCGCCAGCGCCACGATTGACTCGGCCTCTTCTTCGCCCGCCAGCACGCCGCCTTTCAGTTTGAAGTCGTTGAAGCCGTATTTTTCATAGGCGGCTTCCGCCAGACGTACTACCGTTTCCGGCGTCATCGCCTCTTCATGGCGCAGACGATACCAGTCGCATTGCTCATCCGGCTGGCTCTGATACGGCAGCGGCGTGGCCTTGCGATTGCCGACAAAGAACAGATAACCCAGCATTTCGACTTCGCTGCGCTGCTGACCGTCGCCTAACAGCGAAGCGACGTTGACGCCCAGGTGTTGGCCCAAAAGGTCAAGCATTGCCGCTTCAATACCAGTCACCACATGGATAGTGGTACGGAGATCGAACGTTTGTAAACCGCGTCCGCCCGCATCGCGATCGGCAAACTGGTTGCGAACGGCGGTCAGGACATTTTTATATTCACCCAGCGTTTTTCCCACCACCAGTGGGATCGCATCTTCCAGCGTTTTGCGGATTTTTTCGCCGCCCGGAATCTCGCCGACCCCGGTATGACCGGAGTTATCTTTAATAATGACGATGTTGCGCGTGAAGAACGGGGCATGCGCGCCGCTCAGGTTCATCAGCATACTGTCATGGCCCGCAACCGGGATAACCTGCATTTCAGTCACTACAGGCGTCGTAAATTGATTACTCATAACTGTGTCCTTATTCAGAATTAGTGACGACCAAAAACAGGGCGTTTGCGGTCAAAAGTCCAGCCGGGGATCAGGTATTGCATCGGGCCTGCATCATTACGCGCGCCGCCTGGCAGCGTTTTATACGCGTCATGCGCTTTTCGCACCTGTTCCCAGTCAAGCTCCACGCCCAGTCCTGGCGCATCCGGAACGGCAATTTTGCCGTTTTTAATTTCCAGCGGATTTTTAGTCAGGCGGCAATCGCCCTCCTGCCAGATCCAGTGCGTATCAATAGCGGTGGGTTTGCCTGGCGCCGCCGCGCCGACATGGGTAAACATCGCCAGTGAAATATCAAAATGGTTATTCGAATGGCAGCCCCAGGTTAGCCCCCAGTCATCGCACAGTTGCGCCACGCGAACGGCGCCGGTGAGAGTCCAGAAATGCGGGTCGGCAAGAGGAATGTCTACCGCATTGAGCATCGCCGCGTGTCCCATTTCACGCCAGTTGGTGGCAATCATATTGGTCGCTACCGGCAGTCCTGTAGCACGGCGGAACTCCGCCATGACTTCACGACCAGAGAATCCTTGCTCCGCGCCGCACGGATCTTCCGCGTAGGTCAGTACATCATTCAGCCCTTTGCACAACGCAATGGCTTCATCCAGTAGCCAGGCGCCGTTCGGATCCACGGTAATACGCGCGTCCGGGAAGCGTTTTTTTAGCGCGCGAACGGTATCAATCTCTTGTTCGCCCGGCAGCACGCCGCCCTTGAGTTTAAAATCTTTAAAACCGTAGCGATCCTGAGACGCTTCCGCCAGCCGCACGACCGCGTCGCTGTTCAGCGCTTCCTGATGGCGCAGACGGTACCATTCATGACTGCCCGGCGTGCTTTCCAGATACGGCAGATCGGTTTTAGTACGATCGCCAATATAGAAGAGATAGCCTAACACGGTGACGGCATCGCGCTGTTTACCGGGTCCTAACAGTTCACAGACCGGCACATTAAGCGCCTGTCCCAGTAGATCAAGCAGCGCCGCTTCCAAAGCCGCCACCGCGTTAACCCGCAGTTCAAACGTCCATGCGCCTTTACCAAAGGTGTCAAAATCAGCGGCCTGGTTGCCTTTATGCACCTGCTGCACCACTTTGTTCAGGCGGGCGACTTCCTGGCCTAATACCATCGGAATAGCATCGACCAGCGTCTGATAAATCACTTCTCCGCCCGGCGCCTCGCCGACGCCAGTATGCCCGGCGTTATCGGTGAGGACGACGATGTTACGGGTGAAGTACGCGTTATGCGCGCCGCCGATGTTGAGTAGCATACTGTCATGTCCGGCAACCGGAATGACCTTCATGTCCGTAATCACGGGACTGGATTGCGTTGTCATGATAATTGTCCTGCGACAGGTTTCAGTTCAATACGCTTAATATCGCCTACCAGCACCAGATAGCTGATGATGGCCACCAGGGCATGTACGCCGACATAGATCAACGCGCCGTTGAAGGAACCGGTGGTGCCAACGATGTAACCAATCGCGATTGGCGTCACAATACCGGAAATATTGCCGAACATATTAAACAAGCCGCCGGAAAGACCGCTGATCTCTTTCGGCGCGGTATCCGCCATTACTGCCCAGCCCAACGCGCCGATACCTTTACCGAAGAAGGCCAACGCCATAAAGCCGATGATCATCCATTCCACGTTCACATAGTTACAGAACACCATAACCATTGACAGCAACATCCCCAGCACAATCGGCGTCTTGCGCGCGATATTCAGGGAGCCAGTACGACGCATCAACCAGTCGGAAATGATGCCGCCCAACACGCCGCCGATAAAGCCGCAGACCGCAGGAACCGAGGCGACAAAGCCCGCTTTGAGAATCGACATGCCGCGCGCCTGGACCAAATAGACCGGGAACCAAGTAATAAAGAAATAGGTCAATGCGTTAATACAGTACTGACCGATGTAAACGCCAATCATCATACGAGAGCCCAGCAGCTGTTTGATCTGGCCCCATTTGACGCTAAACGGTACTTTCGCTTTGGTGTCTTTCTGATCCATATTGATCAGCGCGCCGCCTTCTGCGATGTACTCCAACTCTTTCTTATTTACGCCCGGATGGTTATTTGGTTCATGGATAACTTTCAACCAGATAAAGCTGATGATGATCCCTAACCCGCCCATAAAGAAGAAGACATGCGACCAGCCCACTTCGTGCGTCAGCCAACCCATAATCGGCGCGAAAATAACCGTGGCAAAGTATTGCGCGGAGTTAAAGATGGCCACAGCCGTTCCCCTCTCCTGCGCCGGGAACCAGGCTGCAACGATGCGACTGTTGCCCGGGAAAGAAGGCGATTCCGCCAGACCAACCAGGAAACGAAGCGTAAAGAGGGCGACAATAATGCCGAAACCACTAAAGATATCGACAAAACCCTGCAACAGGGTGAAGACTGACCAAATGAAAATAGACCAGAAATAGACGCGTTTGGAACCAAAGCGGTCCAGCAGCCAGCCGCCCGGGATCTGCCCGATAACATAGGCCCATGAAAAAGCAGAAAAAACATAGCCCATGCCTACCGGATCAAGGCCGATATCTTTGGCCATTTCTGAGCCGGCAATGGACAATGTGGCGCGGTCGCCGTAGTTGAAGGATGTGACGATAAACAGCATCACCACTATCCAGTAGCGGGCGTTCGTGCGTTTCTCCGCACTACTCGCCGCGTGACTTAATGAACTCATTGTTGCACTCCTGAAATTTCGCGTTAGCTACGCTCACTCTGAACTGCACAACCGGTAGGGAATCAGAGATAACGTTTCCTTGTTGCAGCTTTTATTAGGTCGTTTGCTTTGCACGCTGCATGCTTTTATTCACTGGCAGGAGAAGTATAAAAAGCGCGCCACACACACTCACCGTGCAACAACACAGTATTTTGGCGATGAATTACGCCTGTTTATGGCAAAAGCCCAGGACAGTGGAAGCCACTTCACGGAAATGAAATCAGAAGGCGTCAGGCGTCGACGCAGGAGGAATAAAAAGAGAAGAATGTGAAACAGGTCGCTTGATTACATGAAAACGCCCGTAAAAAACTGCCGCTTTTGCGGGCATATGCCCAAAGCTAACACGATTCAGTTACTTTACACTGTGTACAGGTCGTGATTTTGCTTACTGGCAACGCAAGCAAACGAAAAGGTACCCTCCCGTAGGGGGGAGGGATTTACCTCAGGAAAGTAAAGTTCCCCAGTTTTCAACCCAGGGATTGGATTGGCTCTCCGGCTCCGGATGTTCGCTGGCGTCAATGAATAACATCTCCCCCACCCGCTGCGCGCTTTGCTCCTGCAACAGGGCATCAAACTGTTTGCCGCCATTACAGAAATTGGGGTAGCTGCTATCACCTAGCGCAATCACCCCGTAACGCAGGTTTGGTTGAAAACCGACTGTATCTTTAATGCCGTGAAAGAGCGGCGCAATGCTATCCGGTAGATCGCCCTGCCCGGTCGTCGAGGTAACGACCAGCGCAACCTTATCCTGATATTGCTGCCAGTCGGACAGTTCAGGATCTTCAAACACGGTCGCGCTGTGGCCCTGTCTGGCGAGGATCGCTTCCGCTTCTTCCGCCACCAGCAGTGAGTTGCCATACATGGTCCCGACAAAAATACCAATTTCCGCCATTATGCGTATCTCCCTGAATTATGCCTGATGAGTCTCATCCTGCCGGGACGCCGCCGTAAACTCAACCCTTTCATTGTCAGGGAGAAGTCCACGCCAGCCAAACTGTGTCAGCGCCTGCATCCAGGTTTCATCCAACCCGGCCTGAATCATCAACGGCTGTCCGGTGAAGGGGTGCGTCAGTTCAAGCCGACTGGCATGAAGCATCAGGCGACGACAGGCAAAATGCTCTGCGGCGCTGCGGTTTTGTCGCAAATCGCCATGCTTGCTGTCGCCGATGATAGGATGACGCAGATGCGCCAGATGACGACGAAGCTGGTGCTTGCGTCCCGTTTTTGGTTCCAGCTCAACCAGACCATAACGCGTGGTGGGATAACGTCCGGTCGGCACCGCCATTTCGACCGTCGCCAGTCCGCGATACTGCGTTACAGCCGGCTGGGGCGCTTTATCCTCGCGGGCGAATTTATCAGCAATTTTATCGCGCTCTTCCACCAGCGGATAATCCAGTACTGCGTCATCCATCAGCCAGCCGCGCACAATGGCATGGTAGCGTTTACGGATGTGGTGCTGCTCGAACTGCTGCGCCAGACGGCGTCCCGCTTCGCTGGACAGCCCCATTAACAGTACGCCCGACGTGGGTCTGTCGAGACGGTGGGCGGTAAAAACATGATGGCCGATTTGGTCGCGCACCGTTTGCATGACCACGACTTTTTCGTCGCGATCCAGCCAGCTCCGGTGAACAAGCCAGCCTGCGGGTTTATTCACGGCAACCAGCCACTGGTCTTGATAGAGGATCTCCAGCATCAGGATTTATCGCGGACGAATAGCGCATCCAGATCCTGCAAAACCGCCAGGATCGCCTCCCGCTGCGGATGATCCGCCGCCAGCGCCATTTCATAATAAGGGGCGACGGCAAACGCCTCGGGCAGTGGTTGCGCATTATCAAGTAGGGTATGCATACGAGGGATCAATACCCATTGCAGCCATTCCAGCGGTTCCATGGTATCCATAAAAAATGGTTGGGTGCTGGTAAACAGGTGCGCCTGCGGCGCATCCAGCCGCCAGTGGCGATGCTCGCGCAGCAGCGTTTCAAGCGCATGTAACTGCTGACGCACACGGTCATGAGTCGTCATGTTAAAAACCTCAATGATGAAAATCTGGCGCGAAGAATAACAAAAAAAAGGGAGCACTGTATAAACAGTGCTCCCGGTTCGTTTCGCAGCATTCCAGCTACTTTTCGTGCTCCCTGCTCATCCGTGACAACTTTTCCTGTGACCTTACGGCCTGTTCATCCTGAACGTTTGCATCCTGCGCACATCGCCCGATGTGATAGCTTCTTCCTGAAGCGTCCCTGGTCATCCAGACCCGCCGAACATCCTGATCGGCTCTCGTTCTCCGTCCTGGAGGTGTCCTTTAACGCATCCTGCGCTTTCCACTTTGCTTCATCCTGAAGCCTTTCCTTGTAACACCATCCTGGCGTGTCCTGCTGAAGCGTCATCATCCTGACGTTCGCTTCGTTGTACGACTCCCTGTCGACGAAGATAGAATCGCCTGTTTCACCTTGTCTTACAAGACACCTACAGACAATACCTTAAGTAAATTTTCATATGAAAGTGCGCAAAAACATTTTAACAGGTTGTTTTATATAGACTTACATAAGAAAACGGGACTCAGTATCCGCTGATATCCTGGCGATCTCCTACAGACTTTGTAAGAGATCTCTCACACCTGTTAGGGCAAACGATTACAGAAGAGGATTAAGTTGCGTAAGGAATTCCGCAAGCGTTGCGGCAAGAACGGTACGATTGCGGGTGCCCAGCGTTTCTTTAATCACCTCGCCGGACAGATTACAGACCGAAATGACCTCAAGTTCATTTTCCTGCGTCGCAATAAAAAGCGTGGGAGGAAGCTTGAGCCGCTTTTGCGTGACCAGGTGGCCTATCAGATTTTCCTGCACGCGCCGAAAGTCATCCTGACTCCAGGTTTGCAGTAGCGTAAGCTTTTCATCCGCGAACTGCGCGGGCATGTCGCCAGCAAACTGCGTGGTGTAAAACGCGTGGAGCGCAGGTTGTACCATAATATCGAAGGCGCGTTCAACCGCGTTTACATTTTCTTCGCCTTCAAAAGGTTGCGGCTGCCAGTAAACGGCATCGCGGGTTGAAGAAATAATGCACGGAGAAGGTACGCCATACAGTTCTTCGCTCAACGGCCAGCTACCGTGTTTTTCTTGCCACGCGTCGCAGTAACGCGTCGTAAAGGCTTTCAATGCCTGCGCTGTCAGTTCGTCCACCAGTTTCTCTCTTCATAAAAGCCAGGATACACTTGGCGCATAGTGTATCTGGTTTATGACGGTGAAACATGTCTTCTTATGAAAACCATCAGGCTCTCGATGGCCTGACTCTCGGAAAATCAACGGATTACCGGGACAATTATGACGCCAGCCTGCTGCAG
Organism: Salmonella sp. 2018103; assembly: GCF_026247685.1. NCBI lineage: Bacteria > Pseudomonadati > Pseudomonadota > Gammaproteobacteria > Enterobacterales > Enterobacteriaceae > Salmonella > Salmonella sp. 2018103. The sequence goes on along the minus strand of NZ_CP111029.1, from coordinate 913,234 downwards.
GGCGTACCGCGCAGTTTGAATCGCGACCCGCTCGGATTAACAGCCGATAATTTGCCGTTCCACGGCGCGGATATCTGGACGTTGTATGAACTTTCCTGGCTTAACAGCCGTGGTCTTCCGCAGGTCGCCGTCGGGCATGTCGAACTGGATTACACCAGCGTTAATTTAATCGAATCCAAAAGCTTTAAACTGTATCTGAACAGCTTTAACCAGACGCGCTTTGACACCTGGGAGACGGTGCGCCAGACGCTGGAGCGCGATCTGCGCGCCTGCGCGCAGGGCAACGTTAGCGTGAGGCTTCATCGTCTTGATGAGCTGGAAGGACAGCCTGTCGCCCATTTCCACGGCACCTGTATTGACGATCAGGATATCAGTATCGACAACTACCAGTTTACTACCGACTATCTGCAACATGCGGTCAGCGGCGAGAAGCAAGTAGAGGAGACGCTGGTCAGTCATCTGCTGAAATCCAACTGCCTGATCACCCACCAACCGGACTGGGGCTCAATACAAATTCAGTATCGCGGGCGCAAAATCGACAGGGAAAAACTGCTGCGTTATCTGGTCTCCTTCCGTCACCATAATGAATTTCACGAGCAGTGCGTAGAGCGTATTTTTAATGACATTCTGCGCTTCTGTCAGCCGGAAACGTTAAGCGTTTATGCGCGCTATACCCGCCGCGGCGGGCTGGACATTAATCCCTGGCGCAGCAATGCCGATTTTGTGCCCGCCACGGGCAGGCTGGCGCGTCAGTAATCTTTTTTGTCAATTTTGCGTGCCGGATTGCGCATGTAAGGTTGTGAAAGGTCATCAGCCAGGGCTATTGTAATCAACAGGGAATGGCGTGTTGCGTCCCATAAGGAGTTTACTTGATTACACATATTAGCCCGCTTGGCTCAATGGATATGTTGTCGCAACTGGAAGTGGACATGCTGAAACGCACGGCCAGTAGCGACCTGTATCAACTGTTTCGTAACTGTTCACTTGCCGTTCTTAACTCCGGCAGCCTGACCGACAACAGCAAAGAGCTGCTGTCCCGCTTTGAAAATTTCGATATTAACGTGCTGCGCCGCGAGCGCGGCGTGAAGCTGGAATTGATTAATCCGCCTGAAGACGCCTTTGTTGACGGGCGGATTATTCGTGCGCTACAGGCTAACCTGTTCGCGGTGCTGCGCGACATTCTCTTTGTGAATGGGCAGATCCATAATGCCGGTCGTTTCCAGCATCTGGATCTTGAAAGCTCAACACATATCACCAATCTGGTGTTCTCCATTTTGCGCAACGCCCGGGCGCTGCACGTCGGCGAAGCGCCAAACATGGTGGTATGCTGGGGCGGCCACTCAATTAACGAAAACGAGTACCTGTATGCCCGTCGCGTCGGCACACAGTTGGGATTACGCGAGCTGAACATCTGCACCGGCTGCGGCCCTGGGGCGATGGAAGCCCCCATGAAGGGCGCGGCGGTCGGTCACGCGCAGCAGCGTTATAAAGACAGCCGCTTTATCGGCATGACTGAACCTTCCATTATTGCGGCTGAACCGCCTAACCCGCTGGTGAACGAACTGATCATCATGCCGGATATCGAAAAACGCCTGGAAGCGTTCGTCCGTATCGCACACGGTATCATCATCTTCCCGGGCGGCGTGGGTACGGCGGAAGAGCTGCTTTATTTGCTGGGGATTCTGATGAATCCAGCCAATAAAAATCAGGTGCTGCCGCTGATCCTGACCGGACCAAAAGAGAGCGCCGATTACTTCCGCGTGCTGGATGAGTTTATTACCCATACGCTGGGCGAAGCGGCCCGCCGTCATTACCGCATCATCATTGACGATGCGGCGGAGGTAGCGCGGCTGATGAAGAAAGCGATGCCGCAAGTGAAAGAGAATCGCCGCGATACCGGCGACGCCTATAGTTTTAACTGGTCGATGCGTATTGCACCGGATCTGCAGGTGCCGTTTGAGCCGTCGCATGAGAATATGGCCAACCTGAAACTGTACCCGGATCAGCCGGTTGAAATTCTGGCGGCGGATCTGCGGCGCGCCTTCTCCGGTATTGTCGCGGGGAACGTGAAGGAGGTCGGGATACGCGCCATTGAAGCTAATGGTCCGTATAAAATCCACGGCGATCGAGAGATGATGCGTCGCATGGACGATCTGCTGCAGGGATTCGTCGCGCAGCATCGTATGAAATTGCCAGGTTCCGCCTACATCCCCTGTTACGAGATCTGCGCTTAGCGCTTATGCCCGGTTGCCGCCAGCAGCCGGGCGCTTCTCCCATTCCTTTCATTGCGGTATGGCGATTAACGTATGCCTTCATTTTTTATGATGTTCATCAGAGGCATAGCCCGCATTGTTTTATAAACACCATTTATAATTCACCATAAATAGATTGCCAGGCAAACGTTTACCTCACTCCTCTTACCGTGATTTATCGGTCCAAACTCTTATTCTTCGCCAGAATCCACTAAAAACCTTGATTTTTATAGTCAAACCTCCGTATCTTGCGCCCCAATCTTTCCGGCCTTATATCGTTAATGGTAGCCTTCGCGCCCGGAAATTCGTTATGACGTTTTTTTAATAGATTAATGGTCCAAATTTATCCATGTAAGAAGCGGATTATTGCATTTGAGATCGGGATCACTGATAGATTCATCACTTAAATGTATCTTTCCGCCCGAAAATTATTACGGCGAAAAATTATATAAAAAGCGTCCCTAAGCAGATTTCATTTTACGATCAGGTCTTTTTTCATTGGATTAGACCAGCAACCTGATTTTTAGCATCCTCCAGGAGAAATAGATGGAAACCACTCAGACCAGCACGATTGCTTCGATTGACTCTCGAAGCGCATGGCGCAAAACGGATACCATGTGGATGCTGGGCCTTTACGGCACGGCAATCGGCGCGGGCGTTCTGTTCCTGCCGATCAACGCAGGCGTCGGCGGCATGATTCCGCTCATCATCATGGCGATTCTCGCTTTCCCGATGACCTTTTTCGCACACCGTGGTTTAACCCGCTTCGTGCTGTCCGGTAAAAACCCGGGTGAAGACATCACTGAAGTCGTTGAGGAACACTTCGGTATCGGCGCAGGTAAACTGATTACCCTGCTCTACTTCTTCGCGATTTACCCCATCCTGCTGGTTTACAGCGTGGCGATTACTAATACCGTGGAAAGCTTCCTGACCCACCAGTTAGCGATTAATCCGCCGCCGCGGGCGATTCTTTCCCTGATCCTGATTGTTGGCATGATGACCATCGTGCGCTTCGGCGAGCAAATGATCGTTAAGGCGATGAGTATCCTGGTATTCCCGTTCGTCGCTGCGCTGATGCTGCTGGCCTTGTACCTGATCCCGCAGTGGAACGGCGCGGCGCTGGAAACGCTGTCCTTTGATTCCGCCGCGTCTACCGGTAACGGTCTGTGGATGACGCTGTGGCTGGCGATTCCGGTGATGGTTTTCTCTTTCAACCACTCCCCGATCATCTCCTCCTTCGCGGTTGCGAAGCGTGAAGAGTACGGTGAAGGCGCTGAGAAGAAATGTTCTAAAATTCTGGCCTTCGCCCACATCATGATGGTGCTAACCGTGATGTTCTTCGTCTTCAGCTGCGTGCTGAGCCTGACGCCGGCAGATCTGGCGGCAGCAAAAGAGCAGAACATCTCTATTCTGTCTTACCTGGCGAACCACTTTAACGCGCCGATCATCGCCTGGATGGCGCCGATCATTGCGATGATTGCTATCACCAAATCCTTCCTCGGCCACTACCTGGGCGCGCGTGAAGGCTTTAACGGTATGGTGATTAAATCGCTGCGTGGTAAAGGTAAATCCATCGAAATCAACAAACTGAATAAAATTACCGCGCTGTTCATGCTGGTCACCACCTGGATTGTGGCGACGCTGAACCCCAGCATCCTGGGCATGATTGAAACCCTGGGCGGCCCGATCATCGCGATGATTCTGTTCCTGATGCCGATGTATGCCATCCAGAAAGTACCGGCAATGCGTAAGTACAGCGGTCATATCAGCAACGTATTCGTTGTGATTATGGGCCTGATTGCCATCTCCGCTATTTTCTACTCACTGTTCAGCTAAGTCCTTTAGCGCCGCTTACCGCGGCGCTTCTCTATGATACAACCGCAATGGATGCCCTATGATTAGCGTATTCGATATTTTTAAAATCGGCATTGGCCCTTCCAGTTCTCACACCGTCGGACCAATGAAAGCAGGCAAGCAGTTCACGGATGATCTGATTGCCCGCCATATCCTTACAGATGTCACCCGCGTCGTGGTGGATGTCTACGGCTCTCTGTCATTGACGGGTAAAGGCCACCATACTGATATCGCCATTATTATGGGCCTGGCGGGGAATCTGCCGGACACCGTCGATATCGACGCCATTCCGTCCTTTATCCAGGATGTGAACACCCATGGGCGTTTACTACTGGCCAATGGGCAGCATGAAGTCGAATTTCCGGTCGATAAGTGCATGAATTTCCACGCCGACAACCTGTCTCTGCATGAAAACGGGATGCGTATTACCGCGCTGGCGGGCGATAAGGTGCTCTACAGCCAAACCTACTACTCCATTGGCGGCGGCTTTATCGTCGATGAAGAGCACTTTGGTTTGACGAATAGCGAACCTGTTAACGTGCCGTACCCTTACAAAACCGCCGCGGATTTACAGCGCCACTGCCAGGAGACGGGTCTGTCGCTCTCCGGTCTGATGATGCAAAACGAACTGGCCCTGCACAGTAAAGAAGCGCTGGAGCAGCACTTCGCCAGGGTCTGGGAGGTAATGCGCAGCGGTATCGAGCGCGGTATCACCACCGAGGGCGTATTGCCGGGCAAACTGCGCGTTCCGCGTCGCGCGGCGGCGCTGCGTCGGGTGCTGGTCAGTCAGGATAAGACCACCACCGATCCGATGGCGGTCGTCGACTGGATCAATATGTTCGCGCTGGCGGTGAACGAAGAGAATGCCGCAGGCGGACGAGTAGTCACTGCGCCGACTAACGGCGCATGTGGTATTGTTCCGGCGGTGCTGGCGTACTATGACAAGTTTATCCGCGAAGTAAATGCTAACTCACTTGCTCGCTATATGCTGGTCGCCAGCGCGATTGGCTCGCTGTATAAGATGAACGCCTCTATTTCCGGCGCCGAAGTGGGTTGTCAGGGAGAGGTCGGCGTGGCCTGTTCCATGGCGGCAGCGGGTCTGGCCGAGCTGCTGGGCGGTAGTCCGGCGCAGGTGTGTATCGCCGCAGAAATCGCCATGGAGCATAATCTGGGGTTAACTTGCGATCCGGTTGCCGGTCAGGTCCAGGTTCCCTGCATTGAGCGTAACGCGATTGCTTCAGTCAAAGCGGTCAACGCCGCGCGTATGGCGCTGCGCCGTACCAGCGAACCGCGTGTATGCCTCGATAAAGTGATTGAGACCATGTACGAAACCGGTAAAGACATGAACGCTAAGTACCGCGAAACTTCGCGCGGCGGCCTGGCGATGAAGATCGTTACCTGCGATTAATTCTCAGCACATTTTAGGATCTGTAGGCCGGATAAGGCGCTCGCCGCCATCCGGCTTTGTTGCCTGATGTCGCTTCGCTTATCAGGCCTACGGATAGCGCTATTTCGCAATGCTCGCCTCCCCCCGCCGTGAATGTTACCCTACGCGCAGGTTTGTAAGGGAGAACACCGTGGCTGCTCATCTGCTTATCGTCGACGCGCTCAATTTGATTCGCCGTATTCACGCCGTTCAGGGATCGCCCTGTGTGGAAACCTGCCAACACGCGCTCGATCAATTGATTATCCACAGCCAGCCAACCCATGCCGTAGCGGTATTTGATGACGACGCGCGCAGCAGCGGCTGGCGTCATCAGCGTTTGCCGGACTACAAAGCAGGACGTCCGCCGATGCCTGACGATTTACATAATGAAATGCCCGCCCTACGCGCCGCGTTTGAACAGCGCGGCGTACGCTGTTGGGCATCAGATGGTAATGAAGCGGACGATCTGGCGGCGACGCTGGCGCTAAAAGTTACCGAAGCCGGACACCAGGCAACCATTGTGTCAACCGATAAAGGCTATTGCCAGTTGCTCTCTCCGGGATTGCGCATTCGCGACTACTTCCAGAAACGCTGGCTGGACGCGCCGTTTATTGAAAAAGAGTTTGGCGTACTTCCCCGACAGTTGCCGGATTACTGGGGTCTGGCAGGAATCAGCAGTTCGAAAGTCCCCGGCGTTGCCGGTATCGGCCCCAAAAGCGCGACCCAGCTATTGATTCAGTTTCAAAATCTGGAGGGAATTTACGCCCATCTGGACGAGGTGCCGGAAAAGTGGCGCAAAAAGCTTGAGATGCATAAAGAAATGGCATTTCTCTGCCGCGATATTGCACGTCTGCAAACCGATTTACATATCGACGGAAACTTACAGCAGCTACGGCTGGCGCGGTAGTTTTGTTGCCGGATGGCGGCGTGAACGCCTTATCCTGCCTACAGGACTGCACGAAATGTAGAGCGGATAAGCGCAGCGCCATCCGGCAAAATTACCAGGCGATATGATACAGTTCGACAATGTCCGCCAGACTCGCTTCACGCGGATTGCCGCCCGTACAGACATCATCGAACGCCGCCTGCGCCAGCGCCGGGATATCCTCTTTTCGAACGCCGACATCACGCAAATGCAGCGGAATTCCCACATCGCGATTTAACGCAAATACAGCTTCCACTGCGGCATTACGCGCCTCTTCAAGGCTCAATCCTTCTACCTTCACCCCCATCGCCCGGGCGATATCACGGAATTTCTCGTTGGTAGACCCGGCATTGAAACGCATCACATGCGGAAGCAAAATAGCATTCGCGACGCCGTGCGGCGTGTTGTAAAACGCGCCCAGCGGATGCGCCATCCCATGCACCAGTCCCAGCCCCACATTGGAAAACCCCATCCCGGCAACGTATTGCCCCAACGCCATCGCCTCACCGGCCTCTTTTTCTCCGGCTACGGCGCCGCGTAGCGCGCCAGCAATAATCTCAATGGCTTTGATATGTAATGCATCCGTCAGCGCCCATGCGGCCCGGGTAATATAGCCTTCAATAGCATGGGTTAGCGCATCCACGCCCGTTGCCGCTTTCAGCGCGGGCGGCATACCGTCCATCATATCGGCATCGATAAATGCCGCCTGCGGAATATCATGTGGATCGACACAAACGAATTTGCGCCGTTTCTCTTCATCGGTAATCACATAATTGATAGTGACTTCCGCCGCGGTTCCCGCCGTTGTCGGGATCGCCATAATCGGCACGCTGGGTTTACGGGTCGGCGATAGCCCTTCCAGACTGCGCACATCGGCAAATTCCGGATTGTTACTGATAATACCGATCGCTTTGCAGGTATCCTGCGGAGAACCGCCGCCAATGGCGATGAGATAGTCCGCGCCGCTTTGGGTAAAGACCTTAAGCCCTTCCTGGACAACGGAAATCGTAGGATTAGGGATCACGCCCGCATAGATTTCCCACGCCAGCCCTGCGGCATCCATTCTGCTTGTCACTTTATCGACCACACCGCATTGCACCAGCGTTTTATCGGTAACAATCAGCGCTTTATGATAACCGCGGCGCGTTACCTCATCGGTTAATGCGTCCACCGCTCCCCGGCCAAACCATGCCGTTTCATTCAGAATCATTCTGTTCGCCATCGCCTGTCTCCTGACATCACTCTTCAATACGTAATCCGTAAGTTTTAAATTTCTCCAGTACGATAGCGATCGCCTCGTCATCCAGTACCGGTACCGGATCGACAATGGCCAGCGTACTTAAATAGAGCTGCGCCAGCACTTCCACTTCATGCGCCAGCCACAACGCTTTGTCTAAATTTTCTTCACAAGCGATAAGCCCGTGATGCTGTAACAGCGTCGCTTTACGATTTTTAAGCGCCACGGCAACATGGTCAGAAAGTTCGCGGGTGCCAAAAGTGGCGTAGGGCGCGCAGGGAATAGAGTTTCCTCCTGCGGCGGCAATCATGTAGTGAATTGCCGGAATCGGGCGATTCAGGATCGAGACTGCCGTACAATGGACAGCGTGGTTATGTACCACGGCATTGGCGTCAGGGCGCGTCTGGTATGCCGCCATATGAAAACGCCACTCGCTGGAAGGCAGCTTGCCCTGCTCATGCTGACCGTCAGCATCAATAAAGACAATGTGCGACTCTGTCAGCTTCTCGTAGGGGATCCCCGTCGGCGTAATCAGCAATCCGCCCTGATAACGTACGCTCACGTTACCTGCCGTCCCCTGATTTAACCCTAACCGCGTCATTTCCAGACAGGTATCAATAATCTGCCGCGCCAGTCTATTTCGTTCCATTATTTACCTCTCTCTGTGATTCAAAATGAGACAACAAAACCGTCTTTCGCATCGCGCTGCTGTCCTGTTGAAATAATCGAATAGTTAGCAACTATCATCATACTGAATAAAGAGAAGGGAATTTAAATAACGATATTTTGTGATTCACATCAATTAATTCGCCACGATAAACCAGACGACTACCGTTTCTCTCGCCGATAAATGCCCGCTCTTAATAATATTTTTTAAAACGGGCAAAGATGAAGAATAAGTTACTACTGCCCGTTTTCGTGGCAATAATTTAATTCGGGCATTCAGTCTGTGGTTTTTTAAATTAAACATCTCAAACGGTCATTTTTTTATGAAAATTAAAGTGATGATAATCACAGAACGCTCTGCTCTCAGGTATAAATGTGACCGCCATCATATTAAAAGGCCTTTTTTATTTGAAAATGAATCCATGAGTTCATTCCGGACGCCAATTTATTACCGGTAAGAAAAGCGAACTCACCTAATTTTACGGTCTGGTGACCAGAACCGACCGCACGCAAAAGCTTCTGAACCGATGAGGATGCTATGGGAAACACAACAATACAAACGCAGAGTTTTCGTGCTGTGGATGCAGAGCAAAGCAAGAGCAAGCGCTACATTATTCCATTCGCCTTACTTTGCTCGCTATTTTTTCTGTGGGCCGTCGCCAATAATCTGAATGACATTTTACTACCGCAGTTTCAACAAGCTTTTACGCTAACTAACTTTCAGGCCGGACTTATTCAGTCAGCCTTTTATTTCGGTTATTTCGTCATTCCAATTCCTGCTGGGATTTTGATGAAAAAACTCAGTTATAAAGCAGGAATTATCACCGGGCTTTTTTTGTATGCTGTTGGCGCCGCATTATTCTGGCCTGCCGCCGAGATAATGAATTACACATTATTTTTAATTGGCCTGTTTATCATCGCCGCCGGTTTAGGCTGTCTTGAAACTGCAGCCAACCCTTTTGTTACGGTATTAGGTCCAGAAAGCGGCGGACATTTCCGGCTTAATCTGGCGCAAACTTTTAACTCCTTTGGCGCTATTATCGCCGTTGTGTTTGGGCAAAGCCTTATTTTGTCTAACGTGCCGCATCAATCGCAAGAAGCGCTTGATAAAATGACGCCGGATCAGCTTAGCGCCTATAAACACAGCCTGGTGTTATCGGTACAAACGCCATACATGATTATCGTCGCCATCGTATTAGTAGTTGCGCTGCTGATTATGCTGACCAAATTTCCGGCCCTGCAAAGTGACGATCATAGCGATGCTAAACAAAGCTCTTTCTTATCTTCTCTCTCCCGACTCATCCGTATCCGCCACTGGCGCTGGGCGGTGCTGGCGCAGTTCTGCTACGTGGGGGCGCAAACCGCCTGCTGGAGCTATCTGATCCGCTACGCCATTGAGGAGATCCCTGGAATGACGCCCGGTTTCGCCGCCAATTACCTGACCGGCACGATGGTGTGCTTCTTTATCGGCCGTTTCACCGGGACCTGGCTTATCAGCCGCTTCGCGCCGCATAAAGTGCTGGCCGCCTACGCCCTGTTTGCCATGCTCCTGTGTCTGATTTCCGCCTTTAGCGGCGGACATATCGGCCTGCTGGCGCTGACGTTGTGTAGCGCATTTATGTCAATCCAGTACCCGACCATCTTCTCGCTGGGTATCAAAAATCTGGGACAGGACACTAAGTACGGCTCGTCTTTTATCGTCATGACCATCATTGGCGGCGGTATTGTCACGCCAGTAATGGGCTTCGTTAGCGACGCCGCAGGCAAAATCCCGACCGCCGAACTGGTTCCGGCATTGTGCTTTGCCGTCATCTTCATTTTTGCCCGTTTCCGTTCACAAGCGGCGACAAACTGAACATTTATCCGAATAACGTGAGGAATCTGTCATGAAAAAAATCAGCTTACCGAAAATCGGTATCCGCCCGGTGATTGATGGACGTCGTATGGGCGTACGCGAGTCGCTCGAAGAGCAAACCATGAACATGGCGAAAGCGACGGCGGCGCTCATCACCGAGAAAATCCGCCACGCCTGCGGGGCACAGGTGGAGTGCGTCATTGCGGATACCTGTATTGCCGGAATGGCGGAATCCGCCGCCTGTGAAGAAAAATTCAGTAGCCAGAACGTGGGCGTGACCATTACCGTTACGCCGTGCTGGTGCTATGGCAGCGAAACCATTGATATGGACCCGATGCGTCCGAAAGCCATCTGGGGCTTTAACGGCACAGAGCGTCCTGGGGCGGTTTACCTTGCCGCGGCGCTGGCGGCGCACAGCCAGAAAGGCATTCCGGCGTTCTCCATTTATGGCCATGACGTGCAGGATGCCGACGATACCTCCATTCCCGCCGACGTCGAAGAAAAACTGCTGCGTTTTGCGCGGGCAGGGTTAGCGGTTGCCAGTATGAAAGGCAAAAGCTACCTCTCCGTCGGCGGCGTGTCGATGGGGATCGCGGGTTCCATTGTCGATCATAACTTCTTCGAATCCTGGCTGGGCATGAAGGTGCAAGCGGTAGATATGACCGAACTGCGCCGCCGTATCGATCAAAAAATTTATGATGAGGCCGAACTGGAGATGGCGCTGGCGTGGGCGGATAAAAACTTCCGCTACGGCGAAGATCAGAATGCCTCGCAGTATAAGCGCAATGAAGCCCAGAACCGCGCGGTGCTAAAAGAGAGCCTGCTGATGGCGATGTGTATTCGCGATATGATGCAGGGCAACAAGACGCTGGCGGACAAAGGGTTAGTTGAAGAATCGCTGGGCTACAACGCCATTGCCGCCGGCTTCCAGGGCCAGCGCCACTGGACCGATCAATACCCGAACGGCGATACCGCCGAAGCGCTGCTCAATAGCTCTTTTGACTGGAACGGCGTACGCGAACCGTTTGTCGTCGCCACCGAAAATGACAGTCTGAACGGCGTAGCGATGCTGTTTGGCCATCAACTCACTGGTACCGCGCAGATATTCGCCGACGTACGAACCTACTGGTCGCCGGAAGCCGTAGAACGCGTCACCGGCCAGGCGCTCAGCGGCCTGGCGGAACACGGCATTATTCACCTGATTAACTCCGGTTCTGCCGCTCTGGACGGTGCCTGTAAACAGCGCGACAGCGAAGGCAAGCCGACCATGAAACCACACTGGGAAATCAGCCAACAAGAGGCGGATGCGTGTCTGGCGGCCACTGAATGGTGCCCGGCGATTCACGAATACTTCCGCGGCGGCGGCTACTCATCCCGTTTCCTGACCGAAGGCGGCGTGCCATTCACCATGACCCGCGTGAATATCATCAAAGGCCTGGGACCAGTACTGCAAATCGCCGAGGGCTGGAGCGTCGAACTGCCGAAAGCGATGCACGATCAGCTTGATGCCCGCACCAACTCTACCTGGCCTACCACCTGGTTTGCGCCGCGTCTTACCGGCAAAGGCCCGTTTACCGATGTCTATTCGGTGATGGCGAACTGGGGCGCTAACCACGGCGTACTCACCATCGGCCATGTAGGGGCGGACTTTATTACTCTCGCCGCGATGCTGCGTATCCCGGTATGTATGCACAACGTGGAGGAGGCGAAGATCTACCGTCCTTCCGCCTGGGCGGCTCACGGTATGGATATCGAAGGCCAGGATTATCGCGCCTGCCAAAATTATGGCCCGCTGTATAAACGTTAATGCGGCTTAGCCCGGTGGCGCAGGCTTACCGGGCCTACGGGCGCGTGAACCGTAGGCCGGATAAGCGTAGCGCCATCGGGCGGCGTTTATGGAGTTATCTATGAAACAAGACGTTATCCTGGTTCTCGACTGCGGTGCGACTAACGTTCGGGCGATCGCCGTTGATCGCCAGGGGAAAATTGTCGCCCGCGCCTCAACCGCTAACGCCAGCGACATTGCCGCAGAAAATAGCGCCTGGCATCAGTGGTCGCTGGACGCCATCCTGCAACGTTTCGCCGACTGCTGCAGGTCACTCTCCAGCGCCCTGTCGGAGTGTGTTGTTCGCGGTATTACGGTGACTACGTTCGGCGTCGATGGCGCGCTGGTCGATGCGCAGGGTAAGCTGCTCTACCCGGTCATCAGTTGGAAATGCCCGCGAACCGCTGCCGTGATGGAAACGATTGGGCGCTTTATCTCGCCCCGGCAATTGCAGACGCTCTCCGGCGTCGGCGCGTTCAGCTTTAACACGCTGTACAAACTGGTCTGGCTTAAAGAGAATCATCCGCGCCTGCTGGAACAAGCTCACTGCTGGCTGTTTATCTCGTCGCTGATTAACCACCGTCTGACCGGCGAGTTTACGACCGATATCACTATGGCAGGCACCAGCCAGCTACTGGATATCCATCAGCGCGACTTTAGTCCGGAAATCCTGCAGGCGACGGGCCTGGCGCGCCGCCTGTTCCCGCGTATCGTGGAAGCGGGCGCCCAGATAGGCACGCTACAGACAGACGCGGCCAGGCTACTCGGTCTCCCGGCGGGTGTGCCGGTGATCTCTGCCGGACACGATACTCAGTTCGCGTTATTCGGCGCTGGCGCGCAGCAAGGTGAACCGGTGCTCTCCTCAGGAACATGGGAGATTCTGATGGTGCGCAGCGGTCAGGTGGATACCTCGCTGCTCAGCCAGTATCCAGGCTCGACCTGTGAACTGGACAGTCAGTCGGGGCTTTATAACCCCGGAATGCAGTGGCTGGCCTCCGGCGTACTCGAATGGGTACGAAAACTGCTGTGGACGCCGGAAACGCCATGGCAAACGCTGATCGACGAAGCGCGCGCTATTCCCGCTGGCGCGGAAGGCGTGCGGATGCAGTGCGATCTGCTCGCCTGCCAAAATGCAGGCTGGCAGGGCGTGACGCTCAATACCACCCGCGGCCATTTCTATCGCGCCGCGCTGGAAGGCCTGACGGCGCAACTTCAGCGTAATCTGCGCACGCTGGAGAAAATCGGCCATTTTAACGCCACAGAACTGTTACTGGTTGGCGGCGGCAGTCGCAACGCTTTATGGAATCAAATTAAAGCGAATCAGCTTGATATCCCTATCAAAGTGCTGGACGACGCGGAAACCACCGTGGCCGGCGCTGCCATGTTTGGCTGGTACGGCGTAGGCGAATTTAATAGCCCGGAACAGGCGCGTGCGCAGGTCAATTATCAGTATCGCTATTTCTGGCCGCAAACCGAACCTGAAATTATTGAGGGAGTATGAAATGCTAAAAACCATTTCACCGTTAATTTCCCCGACACTGCTCAAAGTGCTGGCCGAGATGGGCCACGGGGACGAAATCATTTTTTCCGACGCTCACTTTCCCGCGCATAGCCTGGGCCCGCAGGTGATTCGCGCCGATGGTCTTAGCGTCAGCGATCTACTGCGGGCAATTATTCCGCTCTTTGAGCTGGATAGCTACGCCCCGCCGCTGGTGATGATGGCCGCCGTGGAAGGCGACACGCTCGATCCCAGCGTTGAAGCGCGCTATCGCGATGCCTTGTCATTAGAAGCGCCGTGCCCGGATATCGTTCGTATCGACCGCTATGCGTTTTATGAGCGGGCGCAAAAAGCGTTTGCGATCGTTATCACAGGTGAGTGCGCGAAGTACGGAAATATTCTTTTAAAAAAAGGGGTAACGCCGTAATCTCTTGCCGGTGCGCCCGCATGACGCGGGCGTTCATCGAATGATGGGGTGAGAAAAATGAAAGCGGCACGCCAACAAGCGATAGTCGATCTGCTGATCAATCATAAAAGTCTGACCACCGAAGCGCTGGCCACCCGGCTTAACGTCAGTAAAGAGACCATCCGCCGCGATCTCAGTGAACTACAGACGCAGGGAAAAGTGCTGCGTAATCACGGACGAGCTAAATATATTCATCGTGAAAATCAGGACAGCGGCGATCCATTCCATATCCGCCTGAAAAGCCATTATGCGCATAAAGCCGATATTGCCCGTGAAGCGTTAGCGTGGATAGAAGAAGGAATGACGATTGCGCTGGATGCCAGTTCAACCTGCTGGTATCTGGCCCGCCAGTTGCCGGATATTCCCATTCAGGTTTTTACCAATAGCCATCCTATCTGTCAGGAGCTGGGAAAACGCGAACGCATTGCGCTGATAAGTTCCGGCGGCCAGCTTGAACGTAAATATGGCTGTTACGTTAATCCGTCGCTTATCTCACAGCTAAAATCGCTTGATATCGATCTGTTCATCTTTTCCTGCGAGGGGATCGACGGCGGCGGCGATCTGTGGGACTCCAATGCGATCAACGCCGATTTTAAATCTATCCTGCTCAGGCGCGCCTCGCAGTCTTTGCTATTGATTGATAAAAGTAAATTTAATCGTTCAGGAGAGGCGCGCATCGGCCATCTGGATGACGTGACGCATATTGTTTCAGATGCGCCGCAGTCATAGGCCGGATAAGCGTGCGCCATCCGGCGCTGATGACGCGCCGGATGACGGCAGCGCGTTTTTACCGCTCGTCGCGACGTCCGCCAACAGCCGCCCACAACCGACGCACGTGTACCGTCACTTCTTCGCGATCGTGATAAAGCTGACGCGCCTGGATCTGCGCATTAACGCCATGCTCATCCAACTGCGCCTGAAGATACGCCAGGTTATGCGACACCTCTTCATAGCGTTTTTTCATCGGCAGTTTAAGGTTAAAAATCGTCTCCCGACACCAGCCGTTCACCAGCCACTGCGCCATTAACGCGGTGACTTTGGCCGGCTTCTCCACCATATCGCAGACCATCCATGAAATATTATTCCGGTTCGGACGGTACCTGAAGCCATCCTCACGCAACCAGGTCACCTGTCCGGTGTCCATCAGGCTTTGCGCCATCGGGCCGTTATCTACGGAGTAGACCCACATATTGCGCTTCACTAACTGGTACGTCCATCCGCCGGGACAGGCGCCCAAATCCACCGCATACATGCCGTTCGCCAGACGTTCATCCCACTCATCTTCCGGGATGAAAACGTGGAGCGCCTCTTCCAGTTTCAGCGTTGAGCGGCTCGGCGCATCAGACGGAAACTTCAAACGCGGGATGCCCATATAAAACGGTGAATTGTTATGCGCGAACGAATAACCGGTATAGCAGCATCCTGGCGCGATAAAAAAGACATGAACGACCGGACGCTTCGGCGTTTCATAATTCGTCAATACGCCCGCATCACGCAAAGCCGCGCGCAGCGGCACCGTAAATTTGCGGCAGAACTTCATCAGTTCTTTACTTTCATTGGTGTCGGCGACTTCAACCCGCAGCTCGCCGCCCTTTTCCACTACGCCCTGCAACATGCCGACAATCGGCGTAATTCTGTCTTCCGGCGGTAAATGTTGCAGCAGTTCACCCACCACAAACCACTGGCGGGCGAAAATCAGCGAACTGAACGGCAGTTCTGAAATCAGCTTTTCGCCATCTTCCGGCTGGTAGCATTCATAAATGACATAGCCTGCGTTCTCTTTTACGCGTGCAAAACCAAATATTTCCCGTTTTCCCGCCTTATCGGTAATTTCTGCAGCGCACTCTTTTTCAAACCCCGGACGGCAGAGCAATACAACTTTATTCATGGCTCGCGCCCTTACGTTTCATACGAATGGCGCCAATCAGTAATAGCGCCCAGCCCACCAGGAAACTGACGCCGCCGACAGGCGTGATATACGCCCACAAGCGCAGATGCGAAAGCGCAAGGCAGTACAGACTGCCGCTAAACAGCACCGTGCCCAGCGCCAGAAAAACGCTGCTCCAGTAAAACCAGATGCTGATACGGCGCTGCATCGCCACCGCCAGGCCAAAGATCGCCAGCGTATGGAACGCCTGATATTGCAGGCCGGTCTGAATCCAGCCCATTTCAACCACGCCCAGGGTTTTACTCAAAACATGCGCCCCGAACGCGCCCAGAGCAACGTAAATAAAACCGCTGATAGCGGCGACAATCAGCATAAAACGGCTGGTCATGGTCATACCCTAAGTTAATTATTGTTCGTAACGAAAACGGAATTTTTCTTGCTCCGTCGCCGCCTTCGCCAAAATCCACTGACGGAAGGCGGCTATTTTACCCAGTTCTGCCTGGCTGTCATGACAAACCAGATAAAAAGCATTCTTACTCACCAGAACATCGTTAAATGGACACACCAGTCGCCCGGCTTCAATTTCCGACTGCGCCATAACATTATTCGCCAGCGCGATCCCCTGTCCGTGAATAGCGGCCTGTAACACCATCGCGCTGTGGCTAAATATCGGCCCTTGCTGAACGTTAATATGGTTGAGCCCTAACTGACGAGTATAGGCCTGCCAGTCACGCCGGGAAGCATCGTGCAATAACGTGTGTTTCGCCAGATCTTCCGGCGTTTTTAACGGTTTTTCGCCTGTGAGCAATAAAGGAGAACAGACGGGCAGTAAATATTCTGCGTATAATTTTTCGACGCGCAAGCCCGGCCAGTTTCCCCGGCCATAAAAAATCGCGACATCGACATCGTCTGCCAGTTTATCTTCCTGACGGTCAACGGCTTGTATCCGAACGTCAATTCCCGGATAAGCTGAGTTAAAGCTGGAGAGTCTGGGCACCAGCCACTGGATGGCAAAACTGGGCGGTAAACTCACCGTCAGCGCCCCTTTGGCACTGCGCGCCTGGAGCTTACGCGTTGCTTCCGTGAGCTGGGAAAATATCTCTTTAATGTCGAGAAAATAGCTTTGGCCTTCTTCCGTCAGCAGCAGCGAACGATTGCGGCGGCGGAACAGTTTTAGCCCCAAAAAATCCTCAAGTGACTTAATTTGGTGGCTTACTGCGGCCTGCGTCACAAAAAGTTCTTCCGCTGCTCGCGTAAAGCTCAAATGGCGCGCGGCAGCATCAAAAACGCGTAACGCATTTAAAGGAGGTAATCGTTTTGACATGGCCTCTGGACTTAATGTCGAATGAATTTAACAAATAGGTAACAATATGTAACCTATTAGTTTTTTTAATCTGAGACATTATAAATTGTCCGTTGAGGTTCTACCAGCAAATACCTATAGTGGCGGCACTTCCTGAGCCGGAACGAAAAGTTTTATCGGAATGCGTGTTCTGATGGGCTTTTGGCTTACGGTTGTGATGTTGTGTTGTTGTGTTTGCAATTGGTCTGCGATTCAGACCACGGTAGCGAGACTACCCTTTTTCACTTCCTGTACATTTACCCTGTCTGTCCATAGTGATTAATGTAGCACCGCCATATTGCGGTGCTTTTTTTTGTATAACAAAGGGTTAGTTTTCCAGAGCCACCATCTCTTTCACGTCAGTACGATTGATCTGCTGTTTGTTGCCATTAGCGTCTTTATACGAAATCATACCGGTATCGTTATCGGTCTGGGGTTTACCGTCGGTCACAATGCTACGTCCATCATTGGTGTGCATAACGTAATTAGGACCGGAACAGGCGCTCAGGGCAAAAGTCAGCATACATGCAGAGATAATTGCGGCAGTCTTTTTCATCTTCTTCTCCTTAAAGCTGTTTGTGCTATTTAAAGCGGACTCCGTAACAGGCTTAAACATTCGCCTAACATTATTCAGCATAACCTCCTTTACATAATTCGCCAGGATATACAGACGATTCCGATGGTTAGGACAAACCTTGTATCAGCCGCGCTTTTACGCCACGATCGGTAAACTGAACCGAGGAATATCATGAACGCTTTTAATCCCACGCAGTTTCGCGCGCAGTTTCCCGCGCTAGCCGATGCGGGTGTTTATCTCGATAGCGCCGCCACGGCATTAAAGCCACAGGCAGTCATTGACGCCACGCACCAGTTTTATTGTTTGAGCGCCGGTAACGTTCATCGTAGCCAGTTTGCACAGGCGCAGCGCCTGACGGCGCAATATGAAGCGGCCAGAGCAAAAGCAGCGCGACTGTTAAACGCGCCCGATGAAAAAAGTATCGTCTGGACTCGCGGCACCACCGAAGCGATCAACATGGTGGCGCAGTGTTACGCCCGTCCTCGTCTGCGCCCCGGCGATGAAATTATCGTTAGCGTCGCCGAGCATCACGCCAACCTTGTGCCCTGGCTGATGGTGGCGCAACAAACCGGCGCGCAGGTCATAAAACTGCCGCTTAATGACCGACGTCTTCCTGATGTTGAGCGTCTGCCGGAACTGATCACGTCGCGCAGCCGGATTCTGGCGCTGGGGCAAATGTCGAACGTAACGGGCGGCTGCCCGGATCTCGCAAGCGCTATCAGCGCCGCTCACGCGGCGGGAATGGTAGTGATGGTAGATGGCGCGCAAGGCGCGGTACACTTCCCGGCGGATCTCCAGCAGCTTGATATCGATTTTTATGCTTTTTCCGCTCACAAACTGTATGGCCCGACCGGTATCGGCGTGCTGTACGGTAAGCCGGAGCTTCTTGAGGCGATGTCGCCCTGGCTCGGCGGCGGCAAGATGATCCGTGACGTTAGCTTTGAAGGCTTCACCACTCAAAGCGCTCCCTGGAAACTGGAAGCGGGGACGCCGAACGTCGCCGGGGTCATCGGCCTGAGCGCTGCGCTGGAATGGCTGTCCGATATCGATATTGAACAGGCCGAAAACTGGAGCCGCGGGCTGGCGACGCTGGCGGAAGACGCACTGGCGAAACGTCCGGGCTTTCGTTCGTTCCGCTGCCAGGACTCCAGCCTGCTGGCCTTTGATTTTGTCGGCGTGCACCACGGCGATATGGTGACGCTGCTGGCGGAATACGGTATTGCGCTCCGGGCCGGGCAACATTGCGCCCAGCCATTGCTGGCGGAACTTGGCGTCACAGGGACTCTGCGCGCCTCTTTTGCGCCGTATAATACCCAACATGATGTGGATGCGTTGGTTAACGCCGTTGACCGCGCGCTGGAACTGCTGGTGGATTAATGACAAACCCTCTTTATACCGGACACCCGTTCGGCACAACGGTAACGGAAGAGACGTTACGCGCTATCTTTCTCCCGCTGACCCAGTGGGAGGATAAATATCGTCAGTTGATTCTGTTAGGAAAACAGCTCCCCGCTCTGCCGGATGAATGCAAAGCGCAGGCGAAAGAGATAGCCGGCTGCGAGAACCGCGTCTGGCTGGGCTTTACCCGATCAGATAACGGAACGATGCACTTTTTCGGCGACAGTGAGGGGCGGATTGTCCGCGGCCTGCTGGCGGTATTGCTCACCGCGGTGGAAGGAAAAAACGCCGCCGAGCTGCAGGCTCGTTCACCGCTGGCGCTGTTTGATGAGCTGGGTTTACGCGCCCAGCTTAGCGCCTCACGCAGTCAGGGGCTGAACGCGCTGAGCGAAGCGATTGTTGCCGCAACGCATAAGGGTTGAAATAGCGTAAATATTCTGTCGCCTGACAGCGCCGTCCGCGGCGGTCAGGCGATGCAGATAAAATAATCCAGTCACTTTATTAGTTTCTGCATCAGATTTCCCTGATAAACATTCTTTTGATTTTTATCAGCTATCACAATGAAATTACAATGTTAGAATCCATGTTAAAACGGCGTGAAGATTTTAGAGTAAATAAAGCCACTTGATGTAGCGTAGCAGGAGAACTGGAAAATTCATACGCATCGGGTGAAGTTATAACAGGATATGGATAAGTGGAAAAATATCTGCGTAGCGGTACCATGTTTGTGGTACTGGCATTTATATTATGGGGGTTAACACCTTTATATTATCAATATTTATCAGGGGGAAATCTCGCACAAATATTGATATACCGGGTGTTCTGGTCAATTCCATTATTACTGGCAGTAAGATTGTTATTTCGGCAGCGAACGCGATTTCATGATGCCTGGAAAGATAAAAAATCTTTTTTCTTCTGCATGATCGCCGGACTTTTAATGATTGTCTCATGGTCATCTTTTATTTATGCGCTAACCCATCATCTGGTGCTTGATGCCAGCCTCGGCTATTTTATCAACCCGCTATTTGTTATTGCGCTGGGATGCATTTTTCTTAAAGAAAAACTGTCGTTGTTTCAGGCCATCGCCGTTTTTTCCGGTGTTTGTGGCCTGACTTTTCAAATTATCATGCTACGGCATTTCCCGGCGCTGGCGCTAACCATGGGATTATCATTTGCGCTATATGGCCTGGCACGAAAGTTTATACATTATGATGTGATGACATCGATAACGATTGAAACATTATGGGCATTGCCTGTCTCACTATTAATTTTTATCTTTAGCGATAGCGGGCCAATTATATCCGCTAATACTCCTTTCTTTTTGTATGTTATGACGGCGCCAGTGACAATCATTCCACTGGTATTATTTGCCATCGCGTTAAATCATACCTCGTTGATTGTCACCGGACTGGCGCAATATATAGAGCCGTCTTTACAGTTCTTACTTGCCATTATGATATTTGGCGAGCACATTAATTACGCGGAACTGCTCTGCTTTTGTGCAGTATGGTTCGGGTTGTTTCTATGCATATCTGAAAATTTATATTCCCATTATCTCCGCGCCCGTCTGAAACCGGTGTTCGGCAGGGTACAGCGCTTCTTTCGCTAACAAAGGGCGCAGGGCCGGATACGCGTCTGCGTGACACTCCGCCCCGTCCTTTTATTCTTGTCGCGCCGCTTTAGCCATGATCTTCTTCAGCGCATGGGAAACGGCGACAAAACCGAACGTTGCCGTCACCATCGTCGCCGCGCCGAAGCCAGAGGCGCAATCCATCCGTTTTGGCCCTTCTGCGATAGCTTTCATCGCGCATACGGAACCGTCCGCCTGTGGGTAAACCAGCGCTTCAGTGGAAAAAACGCAGTCCACGCCCAGTTTACCTTTACTGTTCTTCACTACGCCAAAATTATGTTTCAATCTCTCACGCAGTTTTGCCGCCAGCGGATCCTGGATGGTTTTCGCCAAATCAGCGACCTGGATTTGCGTCGGATCGATCTGCCCGCCTGCGCCGCCAGTGGTCACTAAAGGAACCTTATATCGGCGACAGTACGCAATCAGCGCGGCTTTTGGACGAACGCTGTCAATGGCGTCAATGACATAGGTAAAACCCGCGTCCATATAACCCGCCACATTATCCGGCGTGATGAAATCATCGATAACCGTTACCCGGCACTCCGGGTTAATTTGACGAATCCGTTCGGCCATCACTTCCGCTTTCGCCAACCCGACGTTATCACGCAACGCATGGATCTGACGGTTCGTATTGGTCACGCAGACATCGTCCATATCAATCAGCGTAATCGCGCCGATGCCCGTACGCGCCAGCGCCTCTGCCGCCCATGATCCCACCCCGCCGATTCCCACGACGCAGATATGCGCCTCAGCAAACCGCTGCAGCGCTTTTTCACCGTACAGACGCGCGGTGCCGCCAAAGCGTTGGCGCCAGGCATCACTTATCACCACTGACATATGACCTCAGAATAAAAAAGGTGAGGTTATTCCTCACCCCTGCTCACTATTTTCAGGCCCGATAGCGATCGCGTTATCGGGCAATCCGGATGTCGCAGAATACCACAATCAGCCGCTAAACACGTTACCGGCGCCCGGCGCGCTTTTTAACACCCAGACGCGACCATAGTGATTATACCATCCGGCACGATGCCCGGCATCCGGGCCAATCCCCTGGTAAATATCAAAGTGCTGGCCTTTAATCGCTCCGCCGACATCCAGTGCGACCATCAAACGTAGCTCATACTGACCGCTAAATTTACCGTTGTTATCCAGCAACGGTACTTCCGCCAACAAGGTCGTGCCAGGCGGAATGATGCTGCGGTCGGAGGCGACGGATGCTCGCCCAATCAGCGGTACAGCGCTGGCACCTTTGACCGGCGCAAAAGATTGCGGCTTAAAGAAGACGAACGACGGGTTCTGCTCCAGTAATTCACGCACTTCCGCTTCGCTGTGCTTCTCTCCCCATTCGCGTATAGCCTGCATCGACATATCTTCTTTTTTCACTTCACCGCGATCGATAAGCACTTTACCAATACTGCGATAAGGCCAGCCGTTTTTACCGGCATAACTAAAGAAGTTCAGTGGACTACCGTCACCGAAATCAATATAGCCGCTGCCCTGGACATCCATAATAAAGTTATCCATCAGCGAATTACTCCAGGCCAGGATGTACTTATCGCTCAGCGCGCCTGCGTAGATCTGGGCGCGGGACGGTAAGCGCCCGCGTTTTGGCGGCATACTATAGATAGGGTACTGGAACGCGCCCTGGCGCGTATGGCGAGCCTGAACGACGGGCGTATAGTAGCCCGTGAACTGGACGTTACCGTAGTTGTCGGTGCCTTCCATCTGCCAGGCATCGATACCAAACTGACGCATAGTACGCGTATCGCCTCCGGAACGTAACCAGTTCTGGACAGCGTTATAGACGTTGCTTTGATTGGTGTATAAACGCGGCGACGCGGAACGGATCTGGTCGACCTGCTCGGCAAAGTCACCAGCATTAATCGGCGCACCCACTGCGTCCGGCTGGTTTACCAGGGAGAAGGGCTGGGTAAATTTCCCGTCCTTATATTGCTGACCGCGATCGGTCGGTTTTGATGAACAGGCAGCCAGCATTGCCAGCATTACGCCTGTCGCCACATATTTTGCCCAACGTCCTTTCATGGTGTCTCGTCTTCTGCGTAATCGAAAGTGCCCGGTGAAGATAACAAACCGTCCGAAGTAATGAAATGCGATCGCGATCTCATTATGTAAATTCGTTTAAAAATCGCGCTATCTGCGGTGTATTTGCGCAATTCATGAGAAATTAGCGATTTATATGAAAAAAGGGTTGCAACAAAAGCTCAGCGGAGTATAGTGCGCATCCACGGACGCGGGGTGGAGCAGCCTGGTAGCTCGTCGGGCTCATAACCCGAAGGTCGTCGGTTCAAATCCGGCCCCCGCAACCAATTACAATGAGAATGCAAGTTTAGACGGACGCGGGGTGGAGCAGCCTGGTAGCTCGTCGGGCTCATAACCCGAAGGTCGTCGGTTCAAATCCGGCCCCCGCAACCAACTTAATGAACACCCTTACGGGTGTTTTTTTGTATCTGTCGTCTGGTCCGCAACAACAGTGCGGGCAGCATCCTACTTACCCGCGCAATAAACTCGCCGTCATCTCAGGTTAACTTCTTCTCGCCAGCGTCGCCCCATCGGCAAAATACGCTTTAATGCCCGCCAGAATCGACTCTGCGACCTGTTGCTGGAACGTCGCGGTCTTGAGCTTGCGTTCTTCTTCAATGTTACTGATAAACGCCGTCTCGACCAGAATAGACGGAATATCGGGCGCCTTTAACACCGCAAACCCCGCCTGCTCGACCTTGTTTTTATGCAGGTCATTAATTTTACCAAGCTGCTTCAACACCGCTTTACCGAATTTCAAACTATCGGCAATGGTCAGCGATTGCACCATATCGAACATCGTATGGTCGACATAACGGTCACCGCTTTTGCTCACGCCGCCAATTAAGTCCGAGGCGTTCTGCGTTTGCGCCAGATATTTCGCCGCAGTACTGGTGGCGCCTTTGGTCGATAGCGCGAATACGGATGAACCGCTAGGCTGCCGGCTGGTGAAGGCATCCGCATGAATAGAAACAAACAGGTCGGCGCGCTGTTTCTGCGCTTTCGCCACCCGGACTTTTAACGGAATGAAGATGTCTTCATTGCGCGTCATATAGACCTTCATGTTGCCTTCTTTTTCGATCAACGCGCGCAGGCGGCGGGCTATCTGGAGCACCACGTCTTTTTCACGCGTTTTGTATTTGCCTATCGCACCGGGGTCTTCGCCGCCGTGTCCCGGATCAAGCATAATGACAATAGGACGATCGCGCCCCGCTTTACCGGGCTGCGGCCCGCTTTGCGAAGGCGGCACCTGTTTATCCAGATCGCCTTTATTGTAGTCTTCCAGCAGCGCCAGCAGCGGATCCTGCATATCCTGCGCATTGACAGGATAAAGATCCATCACCAGACGTTCTTTAAAGCCTGCCACAGGCGCCAGCGCAAATAGCTGCGGCTTCACGTTTTGTTTTAGCTCAAAGACCATACGCACAGTCTTAGGATCAAACTGCCCTACCCTTGCGGATTTGATATACGGATCGTCGCTGCGAATCTGCGCGCCAATGCCTTTAAGCACCGAGTTCAGATTCACATCCTCAATATCTACCACCACGCGGTCCGGGTTACTTAAGGCAAATTGTTTATATTTCAGCAGACGATTCGACTCTACCGTGACGCGGGTATAGCTGGACGCAGGCCAGATACGCACCGCAACGACCTGGCTTACGGCAGCCAGCCCGACCTGGCTCACGCTTAATAGCCACATGGCGCCCGCGCCTTGTAGTAAACGGCGACGGCTGATTGCTGAATTGGCTCCCGACATGCTTCTCCCGAGCAAAAACTAAATAGAGATCATACAAAGTTCATCCAAATTGACCGGAAACTTTAGCGAATGACGCATAATCTGTCATCTATAAAAGGGTAAACATTCTTTTTATATTCACGGCATTACTAAGAAAAGCGATCGGACCGCATAAAATTTACGCTTGCACAGAGGGCAAAAACAGAATAAAAATACACTAATTTCGAATAATAATTCACTAGTGGGGCGCGCAATGATAAAGGAACGTAAAACCGAACTGGTAGAAGGGTTTCGCCATTCAGTTCCCTATATCAACACCCATCGCGGAAAAACCTTTGTCATTATGCTCGGCGGCGAAGCCATTGAGCATGACAATTTTTCCAGCATCGTTAGCGATATCGGGCTACTGCATAGCCTCGGTATTCGCCTTGTCGTGGTGTATGGCGCGCGACCACAAATCGACGCCAATCTGGCCGCGCATCATCATGAACCGATTTACCACAAAAACACGCGGGTGACGGACGCCAAAGCACTGGAGCTGGTGAAACAGGCCGCCGGTTTACTCCAGCTTGATATTACCGCCCGTCTGTCGATGAGTCTGAACAATACGCCGTTGCAGGGCGCGCACATTAATGTCGTCAGCGGCAATTTCACCATTGCGCAGCCGCTGGGCGTTGATGATGGCGTGGACTACTGTCATAGCGGCCGTATCCGGCGCATTGATGAAGATGCGATCAACCGCCAGTTGGATAACGGCGCGATCGTTCTGATGGGGCCGGTCGCCGTCTCAGTGACCGGCGAAAGTTTTAATCTGACCTCAGAAGAGATTGCCACTCAACTCGCCGTTAAATTGAAAGCGGAAAAAATGATCGGTTTCTGTTCTTCTCAGGGCGTTACCAATAGCGAGGGCGGCATCATTTCTGAACTCTTCCCGAATGAAGCGCAGGCGCGGGTGGAAGAGTTGGAAGCGCAGGGCGATTACAACTCCGGTACCGTACGTTTTTTGCGCGGCGCGGTAAAAGCCTGTCGTAGCGGCGTTCGTCGTTGCCATCTGATCAGCTATCAGGAAGATGGCTCGCTATTACAGGAACTGTTCTCGCGTGATGGTATCGGTACGCAGATCGTCATGGAGAGCGCCGAGCAGATCCGCCGCGCCACCATCAACGATATTGGCGGTATTCTGGAGCTTATCCGCCCACTGGAACAGCAGGGCATTCTGGTACGCCGTTCCCGTGAACAACTGGAGATGGAGATCGATAAATTTACCATTATTCAGCGCGATAATATGACTATCGCCTGCGCGGCGCTGTATCCTTTTTTGGAAGAGAAAATAGGCGAAATGGCCTGCGTAGCGGTACATCCGGATTATCGCAGCTCATCGCGTGGAGAAGTGCTTCTGGAGCGGGTTGCCGCCCAGGCGCGGCAAATGGGGCTGAGTAAATTGTTTGTGCTGACGACGCGCAGTATTCACTGGTTCCAGGAGCGCGGTTTCACGCCTGTCGATATTGAGTTACTGCCTGAGAGCAAGAAAAAAATGTATAACTATCAGCGACGTTCAAAGGTGCTGATGGCGGATTTAGGATAACAAGAGGGGCCTGATGGCGCTGCGCTTATCAGGCCTACGCTCGAAAGCATCATTTGGAGGCCGGATAAGCCGCTACGCGTCGCCATCCGGCGAGAACTCGTCTTATCCGGTACGACTGACTTCATCAAATAAGGTGGCTAATCCGCTGCGCCGCTCCGTACGCGTCACAATCGCGCTTGCCAGGATCCGTTCATCGGCATACAGCGATAACCGCCGCCGCGCCCGCGTAACAGCGGTATACACCAGCTCCCGCGTCACGACCGGCGAACGCTGGCTGGGTAAAATCAGCGCGGCGTGATCAAATTCAGACCCCTGTGATTTATGTACCGTCATCGCCCAGGTTGTATCATGTTCCGGCAGACGGCTGGGCTGAACGGACTTGATGGTGCCGTCCGGCATCACAAACCAGACGCGTAACCCCTGTCCGCGATCGAGCGCAATACCAATATCGCCGTTAAATAACCCCAGCGCGCTATCGTTGCGCGCAATCATTACCGGACGCCCTTCATACCAGCGAGAATGCGGGTGCCGCTGAATTTTTCGTTGCTGCACCATCGCCTGCTCAATGCGGTCATTCAATCCCCTCACGCCAAATGGGCCTTCGCGCAGCGCGCAAAGCAGTTGATACTCATTGAAAGCCTGAAGGATTGCCTCCGGCGCCGCTTTTTCATGCAGCAACCGCAGGTAGCGCCCATAGCCCGCCAGCGCTTCATCCAGCATCCCGGCATAATCGTCGCTGCTTTGCAATGTACGCTTCTCTATATCGCTAAACCCCTGCTGAAAAACAGCCTGGATTGCCGATCTGTCGCCGCAGTTAATTGCCGCCGCCAGCTTGCCGATACCAGAATCGCTGCCGAAACGGTAGCTCTTTTGCAACAAACAGAGGCTATCGCGTAAAGACGCGGCTTGCGTTCCGGCCCCCGCCGGAATGGCGCTCCCTGTTAGTCGACTTAGCTGTCGGGCGCGTTCCGCCGTAAACCCTGCGTTGACATAGGCGCAAATATCGCCCAACACAGCGCCCGCCTCCACGGATGCCAACTGATCGCGATCGCCAAGAAAAATGACCCGCCCGTGCGGCGGCAGAGCGTCAATCAAACGTGACATCATCGGCAAATCAATCATTGATGCTTCATCGACCACCAGCACGTCCAGATGCAGCGGGTTGCCCGCATGATGGCGTAATCGCTGGCTGCCGGGCTGTGCGCCCAGCAGTCGGTGCAGCGTACTGGCGTCCTCCGGTATACGCTTTTTCTGCGCATCGGTAAGAGGAAGCTGACGCAACGCCGCGCCGAGCGACTCCGTCAGGCGTGCGGCCGCTTTCCCGGTCGGCGCCGCCAGCCGGATACGGCAACGTTCGCCATCCGCCATTTGAATTAATGCCGCCAGCAGCTTCGCGACGGTGGTGGTTTTACCGGTGCCGGGACCGCCTGCAATCACGGAGATACGGCGAGTTAGCGCTACGGCGGCGGCCACCTTTTGCCAGTTCACCTCGTCTGTCGGAGGGAATAGCGCGTCCAGAATACGGGATAACTGATCTTCATCTACGGCGATGGCCTGGTTAAACTCGTTAAAAAAGCGCGCAACCGTACGCTCGTTGCACCACATGCGATTCAGGTAGAGGCGATCGCCGCACAGAATTAACGGCGCGGGGCTATCGCCGCAGCTAACCGCCGCAGACGCCAGTAACCGCTTTTTCCAGTCAATTGGCGTAGCCGTTTCGCTTATCCAGGCGACCAGTAAGGGATGCGCCTCCTCCGTTAACGTTAAACGCGACAACGGCAGACACACGTGACCTTCACCTGCGTCATGACTAAGCAGCGCTGCCGCCAGCGTCACGGCGGGATCGTCGTTACCGGCGACGGTTAAAGCAAACTGGGCATCAATGGGCCGTAAGAGTTTTTGTTCAACGGCCTCCAGCAACCGCTCCTGGATTGTCATTGCGCCTCCTCACTCATTTCACCTGCAAACATATCATCCAGTTGGTTAATTAACGCCGCCGCAGGACGAGTGGTAAAAATACCCTGCTGCGGACGTTCGCTATCCACCCCGCGTAAAAAGAGATAGATGACGCCGCCGAAATGGCGTTCATAGTCGTAATTCGCCATTCGATGACGAAGGTAACGATGCAATGCCAGCGTATAAAGCTGGTACTGCAAATCATAGCGATGCGCCTGCATCGCCGCAGCCATCGCCGTCTGGGTATAAGCGGCGCTATCCTCGCCCAGCCAGTTAGATTTATAGTCGAGCAGGTAATAGCGCCCCTCATAACGGAACACCAGGTCGATAAAGCCCTTTAACATGCCGCGAACCTGCATGAAATCCAGCGCAGGGCAACCTGCTGAAAGCGGGTCGTATCGACGAATCAACGCATCCAGCTCTCCGGCGGTAAGCGGCTGGGCAATCGGCAGATAAAACTCCATTTCGACCTGTTTTTCACGCTCGGTCAGCACGCTCAGACTAACGCCCGTCTCGTTAAGGGGAACGTGTAACACGGTGTCCAGCCAGCGGGTAAGTACGGGCTCCCATCGCGTTTCAAAACCACTCAGCTCCAGTTTTTCCTGTACCCATTGGGGGTCTATCGGTTGAGTAAAATCAAGCTCTTCAAACAGGCTGTGCAAAAATGTTCCCGGCGATGCCCCGCGAGGAAAGTGATGCGGCGTCATTGCCGGCGCTTCCGCCGCTTCGCCAACGCCTGCGGCGTCAATGTCGAGACGAGGAATAAGATCTTGCGCCACGCTATGTCCCCGCTGCTGCAAACCGGAATAACTGGTAACGCGCCAGCTATCATAAAGCAGACGTTGCAGCGTTCTGGCGCTGAGTTCCGCGTGCGATGCAGCGGCAATTTGCCAGCGGTCGTTATCCGTACTGCCTGGCGTTCGACACACGATATCCTCGTCGCATAGCGCCTCAATACAGGCGCGAAGGCCTGCGGCATCCATCGGTTCGCCTTTTTGCAGGAGTCGCCCAAGCGCGCTTTGGTGCACATCCGTCTCGCCTTTCTTATCGCTGCGACGCCGCACCAACGGCGCGACGCCGAGGCTGCAATGCCACACTGCACGGGTCAGCGCGACATAAAGTAGGCGCAGATCTTCCGCCAGGCGTTCGGCTTCCGCCAGTGCTATGCTCTCTTCGGCGTGACTAAGGTCCAGCACCGCCTCGTAGGAGTGCCTGTCGTGATAAAAAGCCTGGTCCTGCACGCGGAAATGGGTGATAAAAGGTAACCAGACCAGCGGGTATTCCAGACCTTTCGATTTATGAATGGTGACGATTTGCACCAGATGCTTATCGCTTTCCAGACGTAGTTGCTGGCTGGAAGCATTGCTATCGGGTTCAAGGATATGTTGCGCCAGCCAACGCACCAGCGCATGTTCGCTTTCCAGCTGCGAACCGGCTTCCTGTAACAGTTCGCTAATATGCAGAATATCCGTCAGCCGACGTTCGCCTCCCGCTGTCGCCAACAGGTTTTCAGCAATATTGCGCGCCGACATTAGCGCGCGCAGCATAGGCATCACGCCGCGTTTATGCCAAATCTGCCGGTAGCCATCAAACTCTTCGACAACCGCATCCCACGCATTTTCATCATTGTTAAGCGTTTCGATATCCAGCGCGGTAAGGCCCATCATTGATGTCGCCAGAGCGCTACGTAGCGTATTCTCACGTTCGGGCGCCATCACCGCCTGCAACACCCACAGCATTTCCTGCGCTTCGAGCGTTTCGAATACGCTGTCGCGGTTAGAAAGATAGACGGAGGGGATCGCCAGTAAGGTCAGCGCATCCCGTATCAGCGCGGCCTCACGCCTGCTGCGCACCAGCACGCTGATATCCGAGGCGCGAACGGGCCGCGACGAATCGCCATTCGTCAGCAGCGCGTCGCCCGTTTGTCCGGCGCGCAGCCAGTCGCGAATTTGCGTGGCGCACACCTGCGCCATATAACTTTGATAATCGCCCGAACCGCAGCTTTCCCCCTCCATTAGCCACAGGGTCATCGCCGGTTGAGGCGCGTCATTCACTTTAAATTGCAGCGACTGGTTTCTGGGCGCAAACTTTACCGGACTGAAGGGAATATCGCGGAACATAAAGGCGTCGTTCATCTGACTGAACAGCTTGTTAACGCTATTCACCATCCCCGGCGCGGAGCGCCAGTTAGTGTCAAGCGTATAGTGCGCGCTCACTTCGCTGCGAGCCTTCATGTAGGTAAAGATATCCGCGCCACGAAACGCATAAATCGCCTGCTTAGGATCGCCAATCAGCAATAGCGCCGTATCGGGTTGATGTCGCCAGATACGGCGAAAAATACGGTACTGTTGTGGGTCGGTATCCTGAAATTCATCGATCATCGCCACCGGAAAACGGGTACGAATCGCCGTAGCCAGCGCCTCGCCGCTTTCACTACGCAGCGCGGTATCTAAACGGCTGAGCATATCGTCAAACCCCAGCTCGCCGCGCCGTCGTTTTTCCTGAGCCACCGTTTCACGGATCTCTGAGAGCGCTCGGGTAAGAACCAGATCTTTAATCGATAGCGGTTCGCCCAACAGGTTATCAATGGCGACAAACAATGGGTGCTGGGGCGTCACGCCGCCAGCTTTGGTGCGCTCAGCTAAAAAACGC
The DNA here is from genome assembly GCF_026247685.1 of Salmonella sp. 2018103. Classification (NCBI taxonomy): domain Bacteria; kingdom Pseudomonadati; phylum Pseudomonadota; class Gammaproteobacteria; order Enterobacterales; family Enterobacteriaceae; genus Salmonella; species Salmonella sp. 2018103. The sequence goes on along the minus strand of NZ_CP111029.1, from coordinate 882,427 downwards.
TGTGAAAATTTTCCCAACGCCTCGGGTAATTGATAATTTTTGGTCTCTTCTTGCGCCCACGCGGTGATCTTTTCGATCCATTTCGCCTGATTGCCGCGGTTGAATTTTCTGCGATCGATGCCGGATGATTCGATTAGCGCGTCCAGCTCGCTAACCGCCTCACACCACTGCTGCTTCACCTGGTTGATGCGCGCCAGGATCTGTTCATGACGCGATGCCAGCGTCTCCTCCTGCGATGGCGGCGCTTTAATGACCGGCGCTTCGCCCTGCAGATAACGATCGATATCCTTTAAGAGCGCCTTCGGCCCCTTCCATACGTCAAACACCACCTGCGCGATGTCGCGCGGTAGCGGATAGCAATGACGCCGCCAGAAATCGGCGCAGGCCTGATAACGCAACAAAGATTCGTCTTCAATAAGCTGTTGCTCAAACAACATACCGGATTCGAAAGCGTTCAGGCTGAGCATACGCTGGCAAAAACCGTGGATGGTAAAAACCGCGGCCTCATCCATTTGTCGTTCCGCCAGTAATAACCACTGCGCGGCCTGCTTTTTGTCGCTAATTTCTTCCAGCAAGCGGGCATACAGCGGATTATCCGTGCTTTCTCGCAGACAGGCGATGCGCAACTCATGGATATTACTGCGAATTCGCCCACGCAGCTCTTCAGTGGCGGCCTCCGTAAAGGTTACCACCAGCAGTTCTTCAACGGTCAACGGACGGGGAAATGCGGCACTGCCGCCCAGACCGAGCAATAACCGCAGATACAGCGCCGCGATAGTAAACGTTTTGCCTGTGCCCGCTGATGCTTCAATCAGACGCTCGCCTGTCAGGGGCAAGCGCAGAGGATCAAGAGTCTCGGCGACATCATTCATTCTTTTCGCTCATTAGAGGTAACGTTTGCTGCAATGCGCTGACGTTATCCCACACTTTCCAGCCTGTCGGATGCACGTATTCTGCTTTTCCATTCTGGCTACCGGCAATCTGTGACAATATTGCCATACCTTGTGGTTCCACCACCGCCTGGTGGAAGAAGTCGGCAAGCTTTTGTGGCGTCAGCAATTTTATCTGAGCGATGATTTTATCACGCGAGTCAAAGCGCATATTACCCCGATCGAAATCCTTGCTTAAACGGGATGCTTCTTCGCCCAACGTTTGCGGCGCCTGGCGCATTTGCGTAATGATCGCCTGCTGAATTTGGGCGAACTCTTCCGGCTTCATCGCCCTCAGCTTCGCCTCGGCGTCAGGGAAAAATGCCTGATAGCGTTGCCACAGGTAAGAGGGCTGTTTATCGTTGCTCTGTAGCAGGAATCCCATTCCCCACTGACGGCCAACGCTCATCGGAAAGGCGAAAACGGCGTATCCCAGTTGCTCTTCGGTTCGTAGCTGATTGTAAAACCACGGTTGAACAATCTGACCTAACATCGCGCTGTAGGCGGCGCTGACGTACTCGTCGTAGCCGACCGGGACAAAGACCGCTGCTAACGCGGAGTCGGTGCTACTGCCCGCTTTTTCAAATATTACGGACTGCTTTTTCTCAACCACCACGTCTTTGTTGCGACACCACGCCGATCCGTTCGCCGCGAGCTGTTTTTGAACATCTTGCGCCAGAGAGGTCGCCTGGGCTTCGCTCATATTCCCTATAACCAGAAATTCCGGACGAGCGCCCGTTTTTAACGCATTACGATAGGCCATTACCTCTTTCAACGTAATGGACGGCAGCAAAGCGCGACGTTCATCACGGGAAAAATAAGGCACCTGCGAAATCATCTGCACCGGCATAATCGCCTGCTCGTAGGCTTTTCCCTTCTCCGCAGAATCCATCATCTGCGTATACCAGGATTTCGCCTGCGCCAGCTGTTCTTCCGTGGCGTCGTAGCTAAAATATCCTTCCAGCAACGCCAGGAAAAGCTGCGGCAAACGCTGGGTATAACCGTTCGCAGTGACCATCAGACCATTGTTGGCGTTAGTAGAAAAGCTAATGCCGCCCACTGCCGCCTGGTTGCTGAGCTGATCGAGCGCCATTCCCGCCAGATAATCATTAAGGGCGAACAGTACCTGATTGCGGGCGCTGTCCATCGCCTGCGGATTACGCAATACCACGCTCACGTCAGCTTTTGGCTCGCTGGCGAAATAACGACTCGGCGCATAAACCACGCGCAAATCCGCTTTATCGACAATCAGTTCTGGCCGCACGTAGTTTTTGTCATTCTTAACAAGCGTAAAATCATCAGGAATATAGGGGTTTAACTCCGGCAGCGACAACGCAATGCCCTGTGCTTTTTGCTGCCAGTTTTTAAACGTCTGTTCGCTAATCTTATCGACCTGATAAGGCGCATCCACAAAATACGCAATCTTATTATGGGGTTCCTGGGGACTGATGTACCAGATGCGCGCATTCTGCGGCGTCATCATCGCCAGGCGATTTTTGATAGCGGCAGGATCGTAACGATCGGCGATATTCGCCGCATCCAGCGTATGCGCTACCGGGACGCGGATCATAGTGTCCGCCAGCCATTCGACATAGTCCATATCGCGGGTAATCGACGGATAGCGGAAGTCGAGATCCAGCACATGCGCCAGCTCGTCAAAGTAACGTTTATCTATCCCTTTTTCACGTAACGTATTGAGATAGCTAAAGATAGCTGCGACGACTTCATCACGATTGGCCAAACCTTTATCGGTCAGCGTTGCCGAAATGGCAAATACGCCGCTGTTACCATTAACAATCGGATCGGAATCCGCGCTAATACCTTCGACCAGTCCTTGTTTTTGCAGCCAGTCAGAGAGCGTCCCCGGGCTACGATTGCCAATCAGATAAGAGACCAGTTCATCGGTCTTGCTGCGGAACTGCGCGCTATTGTTATCAATACGAAACTCCACGCGCAGCACTTTACGCGGTAGCGCCGGCACGTAATGAATAATGATGCCCTTCTGCGCCTCGGTGATGACAGGTACGTTAATTTCCGGTTTTTTAATCTGTTTATTCGGCACGCGACCATAGGTTGCGGCGGCAATACGCGCCAGTTCCGGCAAGGGTTTATTACTGTAAATCACCGCCTTCATCAGATTAGCTGAATAGTATTTTTCATGAAAAGCGATCAGCGCCTGTTGCACCGGATTGCCCGGCTTATCGCTTAGCGTTTCCAGATTGCCGCCTGAAAAGTGCGAGCCTGGATGCGCCGGGTTAATGGTTTCGGCGCTTACCTGCGCCATACGCATACCGTCGCGGGTGCGCGCCATCGTCAGCTCGGCATTCACCGCGTTTCGCTCGCGTTCGGCGTACTTTTTATCGAGCAATGGCGCGGCAATGGCGTCGGCCAGGCGATCTACGGCGCCTGGAAGCGCGTCGTTTTCAACCTCCAGGTAGAAGGCTGTTCGATAAGGCGCGGTGCTGGCGTTGTGGCTACCGCCATGTCTTTTAAGGTATTCGGCAAGGCTATCCGCCTGCGGATATTTTTTTGACCCCATCAGGCACATATGCTCAAGATAATGAGCAAGCCCTTGATGAGCCTCAGGATCTTCAAGCGATCCAACGGGCACCACTAACGCAGAAAGAGACTTTACAGCCTGCGGATCGGATACCAGCAACACCACCATGTCATTATCAAGACGTATCGCCTGATACTGCCGGGTATCTTTATCGCTTTTACGGATAGTTTCTTGCAGCGGTTGCCAACCGATATCCGCCTGAACTGCAGGCCCCCAGAGGGCGACCAATAACAATAACGCTTTGAACCAGGTGCTGCGGGGCATTCACGGACCTCATCATTAACTTTCATTCCCACTCATCTGTATGGTCACGTAAACCATCGACCTGAGCAGAACGGGATATTATTGTGCTGAACCAGGCAGCATCTTTTTATCAGTAATCAGTCCGTGACGAAGAGCGCATCATAGTCGAAGCCTTTTAATGGCGCGATTTTCATACAATCAACGAGACTGATTAAAACGAAACAGCGGTAACAGGTAATGTCGGGACTGCGCAATGATAGCCTGCAACGTTTCAGATTCCAGCTGACGCCAAAGACGTTGATACCAGATATCTTCGCCTTCGCCGCTCACCATCATGTTGCCTTCATAAGCCTGTAAAAACTTTGTCCTGGCCTTCTGTAAGGTATCATCGTCGTCTAACATGACATCATTTTCAGCGTCATAACAGGCTTTTATCCATGCGCCGCCGCTTTCCGGCAGTACCAATAGCGGAGAAGACATGCCTTCCCGGTAGCCTTCAATCAGTTGCGCCAGGTAAGCCATTGCCTGCGTTTTATCAAGAGGCGGAAATCGCCACTCTCCCTCTTTGCGCAAAAACAGGCGACTTTCGCCACTACCGCCGCTGGCACAATAGACAAGGTGTTCCAGCCAAAGTTGCACACCTTGCGCAACGCTGATTAAAGCGGGACGCCAGCGCAATAATCCATCCTCCTGTACCTGCGGTAGCCAGCCGCTTAGCTGAACGCCATTGCAAAGCAGATCCACTTCCAGGCTTTGGCTCGGCTTACGGCAGGCGATGACCCGGCTTGCCAGTTGTTGCATCTCCTGACATTGCGCATCCCAGAATATTTCGCCAAACGCGCCGTAAGGCAACTCTCCCGCAGCCCGGAAACGGCGAAACAAGCGTTCGGCGTCGTCCTCTTCAACCAGCGTATTGAGCAACTGTTGGTTAAGTTGATATCGCGTCAATCCCTCTAATTCAAACGGTTCCGCATCAGGAATCTCACTCTCTTCCGAGCGGAAATTAACCTGAAGCCGCATCTGAAAAAATGCGCGTACCGGATGGGCCCAAAAACGCTGCAGACTTTCCAGAGTCAATGTTTCCGGCATCGTAAAAGGAAGCGGCTGCACAAAGTCAGAATGCGCTTTTCCCGACTGACTCGCCGCAGGCAACCACTCTCTGGCATAGCTTTGCTGTTCGCCGGGTTGGTAATTTTGCGCATCAAAAGGCATACGGGTATGCAGACGCGTAATATGCGCTTTGACTCGTGCTTCGCTCTCATCACAGGTCAGCGTTTCGTCGCCCGGCAAATAGTGGCTTTGTCCGATGTAATCCACCAATTCTTGCACCAGTACAGAGGGAAAGCGTTCGCTATTATCCTGGATGGAGCGACCGATGTAGCTGATATACAGCGTCTGCTGCGCCGAGATTAACGCTTCCAGAAACAGATAGCGGTCATCGTCGCGACGGCTTCGATCCCCGCGCATGGGTTTTTGGCTCATCAGGTCAAAGCCCAACGGCGCAAGCTGGCGCGGGTATACGCCGTCGTTCATTCCCAGCAGGCAAACGACTCTGAACGGAATGGAACGCATCGGCATCAGCGTACAAATATTGATGGGGCCCGCCAGGAAGCGCTGGCTAATACGTTCCTGATCCAGACGCTGCGCCAGTTCATCCCGCAGTAGCGAAATCGGTACCGCGTCGCCATATTCCGCCGCGACGCCTTCGGCGATAATGGCCTGCCACTGCTGTTCAATCAATGTCATTGCCGCTTCCGTGTCCGCATCGGGCAGGAAGAAATCATTGAGCATGTCGCGACAAACGGGCAACCACTCTTCCAGCGGTCGCTCCTGCGCCAGACCGCGCCGCCAGATATTAAGCTGCATCAGCAGCGAAGCCAGATGCCCGACCAGCTCAGCAATCAGACCGCTGGATTCGTCATAAGGCAGAACCGACTGCCACTCGCCCTGGGCGCTTTCCATGGCATACCCCAGCAGCATACGCGTCAGGCCAAATTGCCATGTATGCTGTCCCGTGGCAGGAAGTTCCAGCTCGCGTACGTTGTCATCGTCAATTCCCCAGCGAATGCCTGACTCATTGACCCACAAGCGCAAATAACGCAGCCCTTCTTCGTTGATCGTAAAGCGGGCAGCCAATACCGGTACGTCTAACAACGCCAGAACATCCTCGGAGACGAAGCGGCTGTCCGGTAACGAAAGTAGGCTGATAAATGCCTGTAACACCGGATGTGACTGACGCGCCCGCCGATCGGAAATGGCATAAGGCAGATAGCGCTCCGTTGGCGCGCTACCAAATACCGCCTGGATAAACGGGCTATAGCTGTCAATATCAGCCACCATAACGATAATGTCGCGCGGCGTTAGCGTCGGATCGGCTTCCAGCATCGCCAGAAGGCGATCGTGCAGTATCTCCACCTCGCGCTGCGGGCTGTGACAAACGTGAAAAGAGAGGCTGTTATCTTCGGGATCGAGCAGACGCTTATTGTCGCTGCGCGAATACTCCTCAAGGTTTACGCCCGCCACCGCATGGCTTTCCAGTTCAAGAATATCCGCCTGAATCCGATGCAAAAGATTATCTGGCGTAATATCAACAAACGCATCCAGCTCCTGGCTGTTTTCCAGTTCAGATAGCAGGTAGATATAATCCCGCCCCAGTTTTCCCCATGAGGCCAGTAGCGGATTACCGATATCCTGTTCACCGTCGCTGTTAAATAAGGCTTCCGGATTCTGGTTTTCACGGAACAACGGTAAATGACGGTCTTCAAAACTGTGACGACGCTGGCGAGCCATGAGTTTTGCCAGCCAGGCTGGGTCTTTAATGTCCCCCCAGTAATACCGACACGGATTAGTAAAAAGGAGATGAATTTCAATATGTTTGCCCAGCGCCTGCAACGCTCTGAGATACACTGGCGGTAACGCGGAAATGCCGCAAATAAAAACGCGGGACGGCAACCCTGGCGGGCAGGCGGTCGCGCTTTCCAGCGTTTGAATAAAGCGTTGGTAGAGATTGGCGCGATGCCAGCGCGGCTGCCCCAGCGCGGCGGTATATTCCACCAATGCTTTCCACAGCGGCGCCTGCCAGTTTTGCGCCTCCCCCAGACCTTCCACGGTTTCTCCCGCCTCCCACTGCGTAAGCCAGTCAGGCCGATAAACCAGATACTGATCGAACAGGTCGGCGGCGCGCGCGGAAAGCTGAAAGAGTTTGCGTTTATCAGTGTCGTCGGTCAGATAATGGCGCAGCAGTACAAACTCATCCTTATCCAGCAACTGCGGCAGCAAGGTCATCAGTTTCCAGCTCATGCTTTGTTTGCTGAAAGCGCTTTCTTTGGGGATATCCGGCAACACGCGGACAAACATCTCCCAGATAAAACTCGCCGGTAACGGAAAAGCGATATTCGCCGCAATACCAAACTTTTGTGAAAGGGTCATCTGCAGCCACTGCGCCATACCCGTGCTTTGTACCAGAATCATTTCTGGTTCAAAGGGATCATCCAGCCGCTCGCGTTCGACGATGAACTCCATCAACGCTTCCAGCACATCCAGACGATTGGAGTGGTAGACCCTTAACATAATTACTCCTGACGATTAACGATTTGGACAATGCAAGCGCGTCATCTGCCCCTGCTTGCCAGAGGGTGAAACCATCGTGACGCTGATGCTGACACATCCCGATTGCATTGTCTGCATCCGGTTGGCCTTCCACCCTTCAGCAGGCGAAAATGGATACAGCGCCGTTTGCTGCCACGCCTGCCGCCAGATCTGGAGATACTGGTGTCGTAATGCAAAACTGTGCATTAATACCCGCTGATAGCCTGACAGCGCGGTGACGATCATTACTATTAGAACCATCGCCACTAAAACTTCCGGGAGGCTAAACCCGCGTTGTAAATTCAGGGGATGCGACATAACGCCACCTCTTTTAACGGACAAAAATCGCTCCAGCCGTGGGGAGAAAAGACAATACTTCCCTGAATGACGTTGCCCAAACGCCATAACGTCATGCCGTCATCTTGCGCCGCCATCACCACCTCATCCCCCGATAATCTCCGCAAACAGACTCTTGCCCCTGAAGAGGAATAGCGCCGACATTCCATTTCGGTTACGCCTGACCATAGCTGCCCCCGCCCCCATTCCAGCGCCGACTGTACGAGCGCCTGGCGTTGTATCGCCAGGCTCTGCGTCGTCACGCGGGCGGCATAGCTGGCCTGCTGCTGATTTACGCCTTGCAGTAGCAGGCTACCCAGAATCAGTATTAAAAGCGCCAGTATTAGCGAAGAAGCGCCACGTTCCCGATTCACAGATTAAATCCCGTTACGCTGTATTGCGCGTCAATAACCGTCTGAGGCTCGGCTTTGCTGGCGCCGCGCAGATGCAGCATGAGCACTGGCGAGAATCCCGTTATATCCCGTCGCTCAACGGTAAAAGCCGTGATGAGTACCGTATTGGGATCGGTCATTTTTTCCCATCCCTTCCCCTGGCAAGATGTTGCTCCGCGTAATGTTTCCAGAACGTTATCCTTCATACGGAACCCGGTCTGGTCGGCCTCTTTCGCCGGTATGGTATCCCAGACACCGTTATTATTTCCGTCCCACTGAACGATGACGCATTGCCCCTGTTCAGCAAGATGTAACCCTTCGCCAGTACAGTGGCCATGACAGTAACCCGCACGTTGAAGATGCTTCGCTACGGTATAGGTTCGCTGCCAGATTTCATCTTCCAGCGATAACTGTCGCGTGTTGTGCCAGATCTCACGCTGTAGCGCCGGTAAAAATCGTGCGGATCCAAGCAGTAAAATGGAACCTATCGCCATCGCCAGCACAACCTCCAGTAGCGAGAACCCCCGCGTGGTTATTGACACGTGGCGGCCTCGTTACGCTCGCATAGCCTGATTCGCCCCCAGGAGGAGACGACCAGACGCCACTCTCCGGCAGCGTTTTTCAGTACGATGTGCCCTGCCCATGCCGTATTGCGCAAGCCAAAGAAGGCTAACGATGGCGTGATATCGGCAAGGACGACATCACGCCAGTCGGGCGTAAACACAAAGGGGGAAGATGGCGTACACGATGTTTGCGTAGCAACAGAGCTGACAAAGCACCATGAACCGCCTTCGCTGACCACGCGAAGAATGTGATCGCGGTTATGCCAGTGAGCGTCCTCACGAAGTTGCAGCAGATAATCCCGCACCTGACATGCGGTTTGCCACAGGCGCTGTTGCTGCTGCCAACGTTGCCAGCCATAAAGTCCTGTGGCGCTGAGAATGATAATGAGCGACATCGCGACCACCGTTTCAATGAGCGTATAGCCTTGTTGTTTTTTCATGTCGGCAGTATGGCGGGCGGAAGAAAAATAACGAGCGCCAAATACAGATTGTTCGGCGCGTTACGGAAAAAAGTTCATGTCTTGCAGCGCGTTGCAAAATTTCAGGAATCCGCGCCGAAGATTGAGACAAAGGGTAAAAAAAACCGACGCGCGATGACGTCGGTTATGGCAGGATCGTCAACGCTTAGATAGCGACCGGCGCTTTAATACCGGGGTGCGGATCATAGCCTTCAATTTCGAAATCATCGAACCGGTAGTCAAAAAGCGAATCAGGTTTACGCTTAATGACCAGCTTCGGCAGCGCGCGCGGTTCACGGCTTAATTGCAGGTGCGTCTGCTCCATATGGTTGCTGTACAGGTGCGTGTCGCCGCCGGTCCAGACAAAATCGCCGACGTCCAGGTCGCACTGTTGCGCCATCATATGCACCAGTAACGCGTAGCTGGCAATGTTGAACGGCAGACCGAGGAACACATCGCAGGAGCGTTGATAAAGTTGGCAGGAGAGTTTTCCATCTGCGACATAAAACTGGAAAAAGGCGTGACACGGCGCCAGCGCCATCTTACCCAGCTCGCCGACGTTCCACGCAGAAACGATAATACGACGAGAGTCCGGGTCGTTTTTAAGCTGGCTTAAAACCGTGGCGATCTGATCGATATGGCGGCCATCCGGTGTTGGCCATGCACGCCACTGCTTACCATAAACCGGGCCTAAATCGCCGTTCTCATCGGCCCATTCGTCCCAGATGGTGACATTATTTTCGTGCAGGTAAGCGATGTTGGTATCGCCCTGCAAAAACCATAGCAGTTCGTGAATAATTGAACGTAAATGGCAGCGTTTCGTCGTCACCAGAGGAAAGCCTTCCTGCAGGTTAAAACGCATCTGATGGCCAAAAATGGAAAGCGTGCCGGTGCCGGTACGGTCGTTTTTCTGTGTGCCTTCATCCAGCACTTTTTGCATCAGTTCTAAATACTGTTTCATGGTTCCTCAGGAAACGTGTTGCTGCGGGCGGCGGCGATATGCCCAAACCATCATGATCGCGCCAGCGATAATCATCGGGATAGAGAGAATCTGCCCCATGCTGATGTACTGTACCCACGCGCCGGTAAATTGCGCGTCCGGCTGGCGGAAGAATTCAACAATGATACGAAACGCGCCATAGCCAATCAGGAATAATCCGGAGACTGCGCCCATCGGACGCGGTTTGCGAATAAAGAGATTAAGGATGATAAACAGCACCACGCCTTCTAATGCCAGCTCATACAACTGGGAAGGGTGGCGCGGCAATACGCCGTAGGTATCAAAAATAGGCTGCCATTGCGGATGTGACGGCAGCAGCGCAATATCTTCCGCGCGTGAGCCAGGAAAGAGCATGGCAAACCGGAAGTTAGGATCGACTCGCCCCCACAATTCACCGTTGATAAAGTTGCCCAGACGCCCGGCGCCCAGGCCGAACGGAATTAACGGTGCAATAAAATCAGACACCTGAAAGAACGAGCGCTTCGTGCGCCTGGCGAAGATAATCATCACCAGTATCACGCCGATAAGCCCGCCGTGGAAGGACATGCCGCCGTCCCAGACGCGGAATAAATAGAGCGGGTTATCCAGAAACAGAGGGAAGTTATAAAACAGGACATAGCCAATACGCCCCCCCAGGAAGACCCCCAGGAAACCTGCATAGAGTAAATTTTCAACTTCGTTTTTGGTCCAACCGCTTCCCGGACGGTTAGCGCGACGCACCGCCAACCACATCGCGAAAACGAATCCCACCAGATACATCAAGCCATACCAGTGAAGCGCGACGGGCCCAATTGAGAAAATGACCGGATCAAAGTCCGGAAAATGCAGATAGCTACTGGTCATCTGTCACCACAATTTCTTGTTATTTCGCTGAAGAGATAGCGATTGATAAGCGCGCCTGCGCGTTGCAGACGCTCCAAAGGTGCGAATAATAGCACAAGGGTTAAAAGCGAGATGCCGATTACCGTTAAAAGATATGTATACGCATTGTCTTTCATCTTGCAGGCGTGTTGTCTGCGCCGTGAATCCACAGTCACTCTCTTTTCCCGCTCCAGTCGTTACAACCCTCCTCGAATCAATCCCCCCATCCCGCGGCGCTCCATAAACGCCGCCACCTGATGACGCACCTCGGTCGCCATCTGCGCCTCAAGGCTGCGTCTGGCAAGGGTTTGCGCGTCTTCAAAATCGATATGCCGCAGCAGATATTTCACACGCGCTACCGAACGGCCATTCATCGAAAGATGGCGATATCCCAGACCGATAAGAATCGCCACGCACATCGGATCACCCGCCATCTCGCCGCACAAGCGAAGATCGAGACCATGTTTTTCGGCTTCCTGCGCAATCATGGACAGTGCGCGCAGCATAGCCGGATGCAAACTGTCATAAATACTGGCCACGCGGGTATTGTTGCGATCTACCGCCAGGATATATTGCGTTAAATCGTTGGTGCCGACCGAGATAAAGTCGATCCGGTTAGCCAGATGCGGCAGCATAAATACCATGGACGGCACTTCCAGCATAATGCCGATACGCGGTTTCGGGATCGCATAGCCGATCATCTCCTCGACCTCGCGCCCGGCGCGTTCGATCAGACGCCGCGCTTCATCGACTTCATCAATACTGGTGACCATCGGCAACAAAATGCTGAGGTTGCCAGTCGCCGCATTGGCGCGCAGCATCGCGCGGACCTGGATCAAAAAGATCTCCGGCTGATCCAGCGTAATGCGGATCCCGCGCCAGCCCAGACACGGGTTCTCCTCGCTGATCGGCATATAGGGCAGTTGCTTATCCGCTCCCACATCCAGGGTCCGCAGCGTCACCGGTTTATCGTTAAACATTTGCAGCATCCCTTGATACTGCGCCACCTGCTCTTCTTCCGAGGGAAACCCGCTTTGCAGCATAAAGGGAATTTCAGTACGGTACAGGCCGATACCGTCGATCCGACTGCCTAACTTTTCCTCATGCTCGGGGCTGAGCCCGGCATTCAGCATCACTTTGACTCGCTCGCCGCTTTTCAGTTGGGCGGGAAGATTGACGTCGTCCTCCGCCAGACGACTGAGTTCTATCTCTTCACTAATGAGTCGCTGATATTCCTGAATAAGCACGGGTTCAGGATCGACCAGTAATTCACCGCGATAGCCATCCACCACCAACGTACGGCGATGTAGCACCGAAGGCTGGATATCCGCGCCCATGACGGTCGGGATACCGAGCGCGCGCACCATAATCGCCGCATGCGAGTTTGCCGCGCCGTCGCGCACTACAACGCCCGCCAGCCTGTCCTGCGGCAGCTCCGCCAGGGTGGTCGCCGACAGCTCATCCGCGACCAGAATAAAACGTTCCGGCCAGGCGTTTGGCCCCTGAACTGAATCATCAAGGTGGAATAACAGCCGCTGCCCCAGCGTGCGTAAGTCTCCCGCACGTTCTTTGAGGTAGTTATCGGTTAGCGCCGCAAATTGCTCGGCAAATTTTTCGATGATTTTTTTAACGGCCCACTCCGCAACAGCGCCTTTGTCGACCTCGGCGAAGAGTTCGCGACGCAGTCTGGCATCTGAAAGCAGGTGTGAGTACAGATCGAAAATGGCCGCCGTCTCTTTTTGCGCGCCGGCGGCAAAGCGTTTGCTGTATCGTCGGAATTCGTTCGCCGCCTCTTCCAGCGCGCCGGTCAGTCGTTCGCGTTCAAGAGAGGTATCCAGCGTAGACGCTTCGTAAACCTGTTCCATCAGCGGCATGGTCGCGTCTTGCCAGCCCGTTGCGATAGCCACGCCCGGCGCCGCAGGAAGCGCGCGGATTCGCGTCTGCCGGTATTGCCCGAACAGCGCTGTGACCTGCGACTGTGACAGGATAGCCGCCATCTGCGTAGCGAGCGTGACGAGGAAAGACTCTTCGCTTTCATCGTACTGGCGCAATTCGCGCTGCTGTACGACCAGCACGCCGAGAAGTTGGCGACGCTGAATGATCGGCACGCCGAGAAACGCGCGAAAACGCTCCTCTTTTACCGAAGGAATGTATTTAAAGCTGGGATGTTTTTGCGCATCGGCAAGGTTAATGGGCTCCGCCAGTCTGCCCACCAGACCGACGATCCCCTCATCAAACGCAAGCGCAACGGTTCGACCACGCGGTTTTTTCAACCCCCGCGTCGCCATCAGGTAATAACAGCGTCGGTCATGATCGGCCAGGTAAACCGAGCAAACCTCTGTATCCATCGCAAGACAGATATCCGTGACCAGAATATTCAGCGCCTCGTTCAGACGCGGCGCACTGGCCACTTTTTCGACTATTTCGCGCAGGCGAGTGAGCATAATTTGCGTGGCTTAACCTCTTTTACGTCGATAAGCAGGCGCGCTTTGTAGCTTAGGGGGATTATCCTGAAGCGCCATGACAACACTTGCAAACTCTTTCATTACCCTGCGGTAGACATCGCGTTTAAATGACACCACTTGTCGAACCGGATACCAGTAACTTACCCAGCGCCAGCCGTCAAACTCCGGCGTACTGCTGGTTTGCATATTGATTTCGGCGTCGGCGCTCATTAACTGCAAAAGAAACCACTTTTGTTTCTGGCCGATACATACCGGCTTTGTGTCCCAACGCACCAAACGTTTTGGTAACTTGTAACGCAACCAGTTGCGAGTAGAAGCAAGGATCCGCACATCTTTACGGCTTAACCCAACTTCTTCAAACAGTTCCCGGTACATCGCCTGTTCTGCCGACTCCCCTGGATTTATCCCGCCCTGCGGGAACTGCCAGGAGTGCTGACCAAATCGCCGGGCCCACATCACCTGCCCCTGACGATTACAAATTACGATACCTACATTTGGGCGGTAGCCATCGTCATCAATCACCGGACTACCTCAACATAAACCTTATATATGAACGATTGTTTCATACTCCAGTGAGGCGGTAAACCACTCTGTAATAGTGACACAGCCTAATAACAATTGAATAACTCACAGTAAATAGCCGAGTTATAAACAGATGATGACGCCCTTGCGCCATTTTATTCACCTTTTCTGTGGATATAGTTGTGAAGAAGTATGGAATTACCACGGGAAAACCCAGAACAGTCTGAATTCCTCATACTGGAGGCAGTAAAAATAGTTCCTTATATTCATTGTGTTATAGACAAATCTTACATGCCACCTTCATAAAGCGTGACCAGCATCACATCTAAGATCCTTATGCTGATGAAAGATCAACCAGCGTCGGTTTTATCCACAGATTGTGCCAATAACTTACGCACTATTTGTCTGAATTTTCGATTTTCGTCGCACGTCAAGGCTGTAAATGGAAACAGTAGTGGTGGTTTTACACAGTTATCCCAACTTTCTGTGGATAACATAGTGTAAGATCCTGTTTATTGTCAGTGACCAGAATTGGAAAACCCGCTTCAGCGTTGCGCAACACGAAGAAACAACACAAAAAAGGCAATAAAAATCAGTCTATTGAATATAAGACACAGAAAAAGATAAACTCTGCCCATACGGTATAAAATCACTGCTCACTTTTTGACCTAAGGTAATTGTCATGTCCGCTCTTTGTCCGCTACTGACTCCGCCTGCTTCGGAAGCATTGCTGTTAGCCCAGGCGCGGCAGCTTTCCGGCTATACGTTAGGCGAGCTGGCGGCGATGGCCGGCATTACCACGCCTAAAGATTTGAAGCGAGACAAAGGCTGGATCGGCGTCTTGCTGGAGATCTGGCTCGGCGCCAGCGCCGGGAGCAAGCCGGAGCAGGATTTCGCCGCGTTAGGCGTAGAACTGAAAACCATCCCGGTGGATAGTCTGGGTCGTCCTCTGGAAACAACCTTTGTTTGCGTGGCGCCGTTAACCGGTAACAGCGGCGTGACCTGGGAGACAAGTCACGTACGGCATAAATTGAAGCGCGTGCTATGGGTACCGGTCGAAGGCGATCGCAGCATACCGTTAGCCGAACGCCGCGTAGGTTCGCCGCTACTCTGGAGTCCGAGTGAAGAAGAGGACAGGCAGCTACGCCTCGACTGGGAAGAGCTGATGGACATGATAGTGCTGGGCCAGGTGGAACGCATTACCGCCCGCCATGGCGAAGTCTTGCAACTGCGACCCAAAGCCGCCAATGCCAGGGCGCTCACCGAGGCTATCGGCGCGCGCGGGGAACCTATTTTGACGCTACCGCGTGGATTTTATCTGAAAAAAAATTTTACGCAGGCGCTGCTGGCTCGCCATTTTTTATTGCAGAATCCGTAACGTCCATTACACGCAAATGCGCCTCCGCTATGGCTACGCATCGGGCCGATGCCGGATAAACGTAAGCGTATTGTCGCCGCTATTTTACACCGTTCCTGGTTGCGCAAATTCAGCCTGGGCTTTCGCCCGTCACTCGACGGGCCTATAATTACCGCTTCTTTTTTTGGCAGGACTTTGTTCGATGTTATTTGCATGGATAACCGATCCTAATGCCTGGCTGGCGCTCGGTACGCTGACGCTGCTGGAGATTGTACTTGGGATCGACAACATTATTTTTCTTTCTCTGGTGGTAGCAAAACTTCCTACGGCGCAACGGAACCACGCACGGCGGCTTGGGTTGGCGGCGGCGATGGTCATGCGCCTGGCGCTGCTGGCGTCAATCGCCTGGGTCACTCGTCTGACTAATCCGCTGTTTGAGCTTTTCGGCGAAGCGATTTCCGCCCGCGATCTCATTCTGTTACTGGGCGGGTTATTTTTAATCTGGAAAGCCAGCAAGGAGATCCATGAGTCCATCGAAGGCGAAGAAGAAGGGTTAAAAACCCGGGTTTCTTCTTTCCTGGGCGCAATAGTACAGATTATGCTGCTGGATATTATTTTCAGCCTTGATTCAGTTATCACAGCGGTTGGCCTCTCCGATCATCTGTTTATTATGATGGCGGCAGTCGTTATTGCCGTGGGCGTCATGATGTTTGCGGCACGGCCCATCGGCGAGTTTGTCGATCGTCATCCGTCGGTAAAAATGCTGGCGCTCTCCTTTCTGATCCTGGTTGGCTTTACCCTGATTTTGGAAAGTTTCGACGTTCACGTTCCGAAAGGGTATATCTATTTCGCCATGTTCTTCTCTATCGCAGTAGAGAGCCTGAACCTGTTGCGTAATAAAAAGAATCCGCTGTAATCCTGTCTCGCTCCCCCGCCGGGGAGCGAATACTCACTTTATTTCCTTTCTTCTCACAGATTAAGATTTTGCTGCTTCCGACATGCAGAGCTGCGCGTTATTACTAGACTATTATCAGACATATGATTAACAGACTATTATCAGATGCAGGCTATGTGAGGACAAACGGATGAAAAAGTGGGCAGTTGTAATTTCCGCAGTAGGGTTGGCTTTTGCGGTATCCGGATGCAGCAGCGATTATGTAATGGCGACGAAAGATGGTCGTATGATCCTGACCGATGGAAAACCGCAAGTTGACGATGATACCGGTCTGGTCAGCTATACCGATGCACAGGGAAACGAGATGCAAATCAACCGTGACGAAGTGTCTCAAATCATCGAACGTTAAGCAGTGGCCTGTGATCGAGGTCAGCGTTCTGCAAGCCTTCAGGCTGCGTCCCGTAACGGTGCGTGGCGACCACGCCCGGTAACAATTACGCCGCGTAGCCTGCAATTTTACTTTCCCTTTTGCCTTCCCTCTGCCATTTTTATTGTCCTTTGTCGGGAATTTCTGACTTCATAATAAAAAGGAAACGGCTATGCACTATCACCGTATACCCCACAGCTCGCTCGAAGTAAGTACGCTAGGGCTGGGCACAATGACATTTGGTGAACAAAACAGCGAAGCCGACGCTCACGCACAGCTCGACTATGCCATCGCAAATGGCATTAACCTTATCGACGCCGCCGAGATGTATCCGGTACCGCCGCGCCCGGAAACACAAGGGCTGACGGAATCCTATATCGGTAACTGGCTCGCCAAACGCGGCAACCGTGAAAAACTGATCATCGCCAGCAAAGTTAGCGGACCGGCACGTAATAATGATCAAGGCATCCGGCCTCATCAGGCGCTGGATCGTAAAAATATTCGCGAAGCGCTACACGACAGTTTGACCCGATTGCAGACCGATTATCTGGATTTGTATCAGGTGCACTGGCCGCAGCGTCCCACTAACTGCTTCGGTAAACTCGGCTATAACTGGACGGACTCCACGCCAGTAGTAAGTCTGCTGGAGACGTTAGACGCGCTAAGTGAGTTTCAGCGAGCGGGTAAGATTCGTTATATTGGCGTTTCAAATGAGACAGCGTTTGGCGTTATGCGCTATCTGCATCTGGCGGAAAAACATGACCTGCCGCGTATTGTCACTATCCAGAACCCCTATAGCCTGTTAAACCGCAGCTACGAGGTCGGACTGGCGGAAGTCAGCCAGTATGAAGGTGTTGAATTGCTCGCCTATTCCTGTCTGGCGTTTGGCACATTAACCGGTAAATACCTGAACGGGGCCAAACCCGCAGGCGCGCGGAATACCTTGTTCAGCCGCTTCACACGTTACAGCGGCGAACAGGCGCAAAAAGCCGTTGCCGCCTACGTCGATATCGCGAAGCGTCACAATCTTGATCCGGCGCAGATGGCGCTGGCCTTTGTTCGCCGCCAGCCGTTTGTCGCCAGTACGTTACTGGGCGCAACCACGATGGCGCAGCTCAAGACGAATGTGGAAAGTCTGCATCTGACGTTAAGCGAAGAGGTTCTGGCGGAGATTGAGGCGGCGCATCAGGTTTATACCTACCCGGCGCCGTGACGGTCAGTGCCCGGTGGCGCTACGCTTCCGGGCTTACAGAGACAATGTAAGCCGGGTAACGCGCACTCGCCGCCCGGCATATTCACTCAGTATGATGCCTGCCGGCGCTGCCAGATCCACAGCGCCGCGATCGCCAGCGCGAACAGCACGCCAAAGCCGATACCTATCGCCACTGCCGGAACGCCAACCAGCACCGCCAGCGAGTACAGTCCCAGCATTAATAGCATGGCGCTATTCTCGCCCAGATTTTGTACGGCAATGGCATTCCCGGCGCCAACGCTCTTCTTACCGCGCTCCTGGAGCAAGGCGTTGAGCGGCACCACAAAAAAGCCGCCCAGCATACCTATCAACAGCAACAAGGCATAAGCAGGCAGCAATGCGTGCTGTAATGAGAAGATCGCAACCACAACGCCAATCAAAATCCCGGCGGGCATACAGCGCGATACGGTCTCCAGCGTCACCAGTTTTGCCGCCGCACCCGCGCCGACCACAATGCCTACCGCCACCATGGCGTTCAGGTAAGTCGGCGTGGCGTTATCCGTAATGCCCAGCGCCACCGGCACCCACAGCACCAGCAGAAAACGCAGCGTCACGCCTGCGCCCCAGAATAGCCCGGTCCCCACCAGCGAAAAACGCGTTTCACCGTTACGCCAAAGGACAACGCAAGCGCAGAAGAAGCTACGCGTCATCGCCGACAACCGCCAGGATTGCCCTGGACGCGCCGCCACAAGCTTCGGGATAAACAGGTTCGCTGCCACTGCGCCAGCGTAGGCCAACGCGCAGGCAACCAGCGCGGCGATGACATGCCAGTCGGCCAATACGCCGCCCGCGACGGAACCGAGCAAAATCGCCGCAATCGTAGAGGCTTCCATCAGGCCATTGGCTTTCACCAGCTTATCGCCCGTCGTCAGTTCGCCCAGAATACCGTATTTCGCCGGAGAATAAGCCGCCGCGCCAATCCCGACCAACGTATAACCGACAAAAGGATTCACGCCGAGGCAGATACCTGCCGCTCCCGCCAGTTTAAGACCATTGGCGACCATCATCACCCGGCCTTTGGCAAAGCTGTCCGCGATCTGACCGACAAACGGCGCAAAAAGAATGTAAGCGCCCACAAACACCATTTGCAGAACAGGCTGGCTCCAGTCCGGATAAAACTGGGCTTTCAGCAGCGCCAGCGTCGCAAACAGCAGCGCATTATCGCCAAAAGCCGAGAGAAACTGCGCGACAATCACCGACAGCATCCCTTTCGACCAGATGGAGGTGTTAGTGCGTACTGACTCACTCATGATGTTGTTCCGGCGCATCCACCCAGCTTTTCAGCGTGACAAAATCGGGTTTTCCGCTGCCAAGTAAGGGAAGCTGTTTCAGATAACGGATATCGCGCGGGACGGCAAGTTCCGGAATACCGTGTTCACGGGCATAGTGCTGTAACTTTTCTCGGGTGAGTTCGCTGTCAGTCGTAAACAGTACCAGCGCTTCACCTTTGCTGGCATCGCTTTTAATGGCGGTAGCGTGCATTTTGTCCGCCGAAACGCCAAGCGCCAGTTGCTCGACCATCTCCAGCGAGACCATTTCGCCAGCAATTTTCGCAAAGCGTTTCGCGCGCCCCTGAATCTGCACAAAACCATTTTCATCGAAGCGTACAATGTCACCCGTGTCGTACCACCCGCGCTCGGTTTCGCCTCTGGCGTTTTCCGCTGACGGCACCTCCAGCACGCCCGGTTTTTCCACGCGCAGATAGCCATTCATGATATTCGGCCCTTTCAGCTGTAGCCGACCGCCGTTTTCAATACCGGGCACCGCCAGCAGACGCGCGTCCATGCCAGGCAGAATGCGGCCAACAGTACCCGGCTTAGCCGCCATCGGCACGTTAATCGAGACTACTGGCGCGCATTCCGTTACCCCGTAGCCCTCAAGAATGCGCAGACCGAATTTATCCTGCCACAGTTGTTTAGTGCTCTCCTGAAGTTTTTCCGCACCGGCCACCACATAGCGCAGGCGATAAAAATCATACGGATTGGCAAAGCGCGCATAGTTGCCGAGGAAGGTTGATGTACCAAACAGCACGGTACAGTTACGGTCATAGACCAGTTCCGGCACAATGCGATAGTGCAGCGGACTTGGATAAAGAAACACTTCCGCGCCGGTCAACAACGGCGTAAACAGGCCCACCGTCAAACCGAACGAGTGAAAGAGCGGCAGCGCCGACATAAAACGGTCATTGGCGGTGAAATCCGCAATCGTTTTTATCTGCTCGACGTTCGCCAGAATGCTTTTATGACTGTGCACCACCCCTTTCGGGTGCCCTTCCGAGCCGGAGGTAAAAAGAATGATCGCCGCGTCTTCCGGCTGCTGTTTTACCTGCGCCAGTCGCGGCGCCAGGAGGTGGGCAAAAATCCACAGCTTGTCGGCGGGCGTGACGTCCGCTTTTAAATCTTCCAGGTAAACCCAGCGAACCTGCGTTAGCTGCTCCGGCAGGTGCCACAATTTACCTTTATCGAGGAACTGGCGGGAGGTAAAAATCGTTTTAATTTCCGCCGCGGTAATCGCGCTGGTCAGCCCTTTTACCCCCGCCGTGTAGTTCATCATGGCCGGAATGCGGCGACGAGAAACCGCGCCGAAAATCACCGCCGCGCTGATGGCGGCATTCGGCAGCATTAAACCGATTTTCTCGCCCTCAACGCTGTACTTTTCCAGAATCCGGCCAACAAAAAGCGTCTTGGTCAGTAACTTACGATACGTATCCGGCGTAAAGTTAATGTCCTCAATACAGTTTTTACCTGCGCCGTAACGATATTGCGCCGCCAGCAACGATTCGTATAACGTCTCGCGCGGGCGCACCGCCATACGCGCTTCCATCATGATCTGGTGCAGCATCTCACCCGCTATCTTACGTCTGTCGCGCGCGCGCGGCGCTTCCGGCATCGGTATTTGCGTCGGCGGTAAAATATGAAGCTGAATGCGGGGGAATAAGCGCCGTTTAACCAGACCTTTAAGGCGACTGAAAGGCGTAAGCTCCGCGCCGTCAATACGGAGCGGAATGACGGTTGCGCCCGATTTTGCCGCCACAAAGCCTGCGCCGTCATAAATTTTCATCAGCGAGCCGGTCACGGAAATCCGCCCTTCCGGGAAAATCACCACTGGACGCCCCTGCTCCACCAGGCGCACCAGGTGTTTAATGGACATGGGTTTAGTGGGATCGAGCGGCACAAAATCGATCAGCGGCGTTAACCAGCGCATATACCATTGCTGGCTGATGGAGGTATATACCGCAAAGACAGGCCGTACCGGCAAAAACAGCGCCAGTAGCATACCATCGATAAATGAAACGTGATTGGGGGTAATTAAGACCCGGTTCCCCTGTAGCGCCCGGACATCGCCAGTGACGCGCACACGATAAAGCACGCGAAACAGGTTACGGAAAAATCCAAACAGCATTTCAACTCCCTTTGGCCGACAATTCGCTAAAACATGAATTGTGGCAGATTACACGAGTTGCGTAACAGGAGCGATAGCAAAATAGGTTCGAAAAAAAACCTGCGCATCCGCGCAGGTTGGTGCAAGAGACAGGTACGAAGAGCGTACCGAATAATCTCACCAATCAATACCTCTGGGATCTTGATTGTGGGCTTCGCGCGTCTGCATCGCCAGTCCGAAAACGCAAAGGAATAAACGGAAATGCAACGAGTTGTGTAAATTATCCGTTACTGTTACAGGTTCAGGCGAAACAAAAAAAAACCTGCGCATCTCTACGCAGGTTGGTGTAATTCGTGTGATCAACAATGACGTTGATTCCACCTATCAATACCTCTGGGATCACCACTCTATCAACCTGACTCGCTGGCCTGCCAGCAGACAATCGCAACAGCGCTTCGCAAACTGTAACGAAAGATTTGTATTGTCACTTTACAGACGCATTTCTCCCGTGCAGGTCACATTTGCCCGACACGGCGGGGCAAGAGGCTTGAACAGACGTTCATTTTCCGTAAAACTGGCGTAATGTAAGCGTTTACCCACTATAGGTATTATCATGGCGACCATAAAAGATGTAGCCCGACTGGCCGGTGTTTCAGTCGCCACCGTTTCTCGCGTTATTAACGATTCGCCAAAAGCCAGCGAAGCGTCCCGGCTGGCGGTGACCAGCGCAATGGAGTCCCTGAGCTATCACCCTAACGCCAACGCGCGCGCGCTGGCACAGCAGGCAACGGAAACCCTCGGTCTGGTGGTCGGCGACGTTTCCGATCCTTTTTTCGGCGCGATGGTGAAAGCCGTTGAACAGGTGGCGTATCACACCGGAAATTTTTTACTGATTGGCAACGGGTATCATAACGAACAAAAAGAGCGTCAGGCTATTGAACAGTTGATTCGTCATCGTTGCGCAGCGTTAGTGGTACACGCCAAAATGATTCCGGATGCGGACCTGGCCTCATTAATGAAGCAAATCCCCGGCATGGTGCTGATTAACCGCATTTTACCGGGGTTAGAACACCGCTGTGTCGCGCTGGATGACCGTTACGGGGCATGGCTGGCGACCCGACATCTGATCCAGCAAGGTCATACGCGTATTGGGTATATCTGTTCCAACCACACCATCTCTGATGCCGAAGATCGCCTGAGGGGCTATTACGATGCGCTGGCGGAAAGCCATATCCCGGCTAACGATCGGCTGGTGACGTTCGGCGAACCGGATGAAAGCGGCGGCGAGCAGGCGATGACTGAGTTATTAGGTCGCGGCAGAAATTTTACCGCGGTGGCCTGCTATAACGACTCGATGGCGGCTGGCGCGATGGGAGTATTAAATGATAATGGCGTGGGGGTGCCGGGCGAAGTATCGCTCATCGGTTTTGATGATGTACTGGTCTCACGCTATGTGCGTCCCCGACTGACCACCATTCGGTATCCGATCGTCACCATGGCGACACAGGCGGCGGAGCTGGCGTTAGCGTTGGCGGGGAAATGCCCTACGCCAGAAGTAACTCATGTATTTAGTCCGACACTGGTACGCCGACATTCGGTATCCACGCCGACGGATACCGGACACCTGTCGACAACCGATTAATCAGGGTAGCATGATGGCGACAATGCTGGATGTTTCCCGCCATGCGGGCGTATCAAAGGCCACCGTCTCACGAGTGCTGAATGGGACGGGGCAGGTAAAAGAAAGCACGCGCCAGAAAGTGTTTACGGCGATGCAGGCTCTGGACTATCGCCCCAACCTGCTGGCACGCTCGCTGGCGAATCGCACCAGCAACAGCATCGGTCTGGTCGTCTCTACGTTTGACGGCTTCTATTTTGGCAGTTTGTTGCGCCGGGCGTCGCGCCAGGCGGAGTTTCATAACAAGCAGTTGATCGTCACCGATGGTCACGATACGCCGGAACGAGAGCAGAAAGCCGTACAAATGTTGGCCGACAGACAGTGCGACGCTATTATTCTTTACACTCGCTATATGGATGAGCCGGCGATTTTGTCGTTGATTGACGCCACGGAAATGCCGCTGGTGATTATTAATCGCAACGTCACTCAGGCCCGCGATCGCGCTATTTTCTTCGAGCAGGAGACGGCGGCATTCCAGGCGGTGGAATATCTGATTACGCAGGGCCATCGCGATATCGCCTGTATTACGCTGCCTGTTCATACTCCCACCGGCACATCACGCGTAGCGGGTTATCGCAAGGCGCTGGAAAAATATGGCATTCCCTGGCAACCGGCAAAAGTGAAATTCGGCGATTACACGCTGACGCGCGGCTATGACGCCTGCCGGGAATTACTGGAGGAAGGCGTCACGTTTAGCGCGCTATTCGCCTGTAATGATGACACGGCGCTGGGCGCGGCAAAAGCGCTGCGCCAGGCCGGATTACGCATCCCGCAGGATGTGTCGCTGTTTGGTTTTGACGATGCGCCGGGCGCAACCTGGCTTGAACCGGGGCTTTCAACAGTCTATTTACCCATCGAGGATATGATAGCCACCGCAATCGATCAGGCCGTTCGTCTGGCGAACAGCGAGCCGGTCGCCCCGATCCCGCCCTTTACCGGCACGCTGATTCTGCGCGAGTCCGTCGCCGCAGGCCCGTTTTTTCAACGTCCGGCCTAATGATGCGCTTCAGAGCATCTCCAGCGCTAACAGCTCTTCAATGGTCTGACGACGGCGGATCAGCCGCGCCTGTCCATTGTCAAACAGTACTTCCGGCAGGAGCGGGCGGCTATTGTAATTCGATGACATAGACGCGCCGTACGCGCCGGTATCGTGCAATACGAGGTAATCGCCGGGGATGACCGCAGGTAAGGCGCGTGTTTCAACCATTCCCCCTTCCTGCTGCGTAAAAACATCGCCTGATTCGCATAGCGGCCCGGCGACCACCGTCTCGACCCACGGGCCATTTTCAAGCGCGCGACCATCCGCCGCCAGCGCCGAAATACGGTGATAGCTACCGTACATCGCCGGGCGCATCAGATCGTTAAAACCCGCATCTACCAGCACGAAATGGCGGCTTCCCATCTGTTTTACGCTACGCACCTGCGTTACCAGCACGCCTGATTGCGCCACCAGAAAACGTCCGGGTTCGATCTCAAGTTTGACCGCATGTCCCAGATGGCGGGCGATTTGCTCGCGCGCCGCGTTCCACAGGCCATAGTAATGGCGCGTATCAACGGGCTCTTCTCCCTCACGATAAGGTATCGAGAGTCCGCCGCCTGCCGAAATCGCCTCCACATCCTGACCACATTCCAGCACCTGGCGTACCATCGCGCCGCAAACCTGCTCCAGATGGCCATAATCGACGCCGGAACCAATGTGCATATGGATACCGACAAGTTTCAGTCGGTATTTCTGCATTACCGCCAGCGCCGCCGGAAGATCGCTATGCCAGATGCCGTGTTTGCTGTTTTCGCCCCCGGTGTTGGTTTTCTGGCTGTGGCCGTGACCAAAGCCAGGATTCACGCGCAACCAGACGCGATGCCCAGGCGAAACCTGACCAAGCTGCGTCAGCATATCTACCGAGCCGGCATTGACCGGAATATGCAGTTCACTGACGCGCGCCAGCGTGTCGGCATCAATCACATCGGCGGTAAAAACGATATCATCAGGGCACGTTTGTGGATCGTAGCCCGCCGCCAGCGCACGTTCGATCTCTCCCAATGAAACAGAATCCACCTTGACACCCTGCGCGCGCATTAAGCGCAGGATATGAATGTTCGAACAGGCTTTTTGCGCAAAACGCACGACGTCAAACTGCTGCAGGGCGGCTATCTGACGGCGAATAATGTGCGCGTCATAGACCCAGACCGGACAGCCAAATTCAGCAGGCAATCTGAGCAAATTTTCAGCGTTAAGGTCAGTTTCAGCGTGATAATGCGGCAATGACATAACAAACTCCGGAACAGGCTTTTTAACGATTACGCCATACCTTAGAAAGAATAAAAAATATCGTTTTATTGTCAGTCTATGCAAAAATGATATGGGATAAATGATTCAGGGAAACGTATGGCTGCCGTTAATTTACGTCACATTGAAATTTTTCATGCCGTAATGACCGCCGGAAATCTCACCGAAGCGGCGCGGCTGCTGCATACCTCGCAGCCTACCGTCAGTCGCGAGCTGGCGCGTTTTGAGAAAGTGCTGGGATTAACGCTGTTTGAGCGCACACGCGGGCGCTTACATCCGACGGTGCAAGGGCTACGCCTGTTCGAAGAGGTACAACGCTCCTGGTATGGGTTGGATCGCATCGTCAGCGCGGCGGAAAGTCTGCGCGAGTTCCGTCAGGGCGAGCTCTCTATCGCCTGCCTGCCGGTCTTTTCACAATCCTTTTTGCCGCCGTTACTACCGCCTTTTCTGGCGCGTTATCCGGATGTCAGCCTGAATATTGTGCCGCAGGAGTCGCCGTTGCTGGAAGAGTGGCTCTCCGCTCAGCGCCACGATTTAGGGCTGACGGAGACGCTTCATGCCCCGGCAGGAACAACCCGTACCGAGTTACTAACGCTGAATGAAGTGTGCGTACTGCCCTGCGACCATCCGCTTGCCGCCAAAACGGTACTGACGCCAGACGATTTTCAGGGGGAAAACTTTATCAGCCTCTCCCGCCTGGACAGCTATCGACAGTTGTTGGATACGTTATTTGCCGAACATCAGGTGAAGCGCAGAATGGTGGTGGAAACGCATAGCGCGGCCTCCGTCTGCGCGATGGTGCGCGCCGGGGCGGGCGTTTCGATCGTTAACCCGCTAACCGCGCTGGACTATGCCGCCAGCGGCGTCGCCGTTCGCCGCTTCAGCATTGACGTGCCCTTTACCGTCAGCCTGATTCGCCCGCTACACCGCCCCGCCTCCGCGCTGGTTGACGCCTTCAGTAAGCATTTACAAACGCACCTTTCGCGCCTGGTCGAACCGCTGGAGGTTATTCTGGGGCCGATGACGAAAGCATAAAGCTCACGGCATCTGCGGCATGAATTGCCGTGGTATCGAAAACCGGTAGCGCGCTTTGCGTCTGGGGAACAAGCAAACCTATTTCAGTGCAGCCAAAAATAACGCCCTGCGCGCCTTGCGCAGCCAGTCGTTCGATAACCTGTAAATAATAGTGGCGCGACGCGTCGGTGAATGTCCCCTGACAGAGCTCGTCAAAAATGACCTGATTGATACGCGCCCGATCGTCCGCCTCCGGCACGATGGTCTCAATCGCAAATTGCTGTTCCAGCCGCCCGCGATAAAAATCCTGCTCCATCGTATAGCGAGTCCCTAATAGCGCCACGCGATGCAACCCCTGACGGGCGATAGCTCGCCCGGTAGCATCCGCGATGTGTAGAAAAGGCAGAGAACAACGAGATTCAATAATGTGCGCGATTTTATGCATGGTGTTGGTACACAGCACAATGCCTTCTGCGCCCGCCTGCTGTAACCCCTGCGCGGCCTGCGCCAGGATATCGCCCGCTTTATCCCACTCGCCGCGGCGTTGACATACTTCAATATCGTGGAAATCTACGCTATGCAGCAGTAAGCTCGCCGAGTGCAGGCCTCCCAGCTGCTGTTTAATGCCTTCATTGATTAAACGGTAATAAGGGATAGTCGATTCCCAGCTCATCCCCCCCAACAGCCCGATCGTTTTCACTGCGCTCTCCTTTTTTTAAAGCATTATGGCAGTGAAGCAAACTTACACATCCGTTTCCAGTCTATTTTTCATCATGCCGGATAACAGGCGTCATCCGGCATGGGAGGGGTGATTACACGCCAATATTTCTTAGCTTCTCGCCCGCCATCAGCTTGCGTTCGATGTGCTCCAGGGTGACATTTTTGGTTTCCGGAATCAGCCAGAAAGTGATGCCGATAAAAGCGATATTCAGCGCGGTGTAAAGCCAGAATGTACCTGCCGCGCCAATGCTGTCCAACAGTGTCAGGAATGTCGCGCCGATGATCATGTTCGATACCCAGTTTGTCGTGGTTGAACAGGTAATGCCAAAATCACGGCATTTCAGCGGCTGGATTTCCGAACACAGTATCCACACCACCGGAGCGGCGCTCATCGCGTAACCGGCGATACACATCATCGTCATCCCAACGGAAAGCCAGGAGAGGCCGCTTGATGCCGTACCGTTATCAAACTGCATCAGGCAGTAGCCCAACACCAATGTCCCTAACGCCATTACGCTGAAACCGATTTTTAACGCCGGTTTACGCCCGGCCTTATCTACCGTAAAGACGGCGATAAACGTCGCGAACATAAAGGTCAGTCCGACCACCAGCGTAGCGATCATTTGCTGTTCCGTGGTGGTAAAGCCGGCCATTTTAAAAATGCGCGGCGCATAGTACATAATGATGTTCATGCCGGTGAACTGCTGCATTGCCTGTAGCAGCATACCGAGGAACACGGCGCGGCGAACATTGCGGTTAGCTTTAAATAATGCCCACCCGCCCTGCTTGAGTTTGAGGCTTTCCCGAATCTCATTCAGTTCATCACGGGCTTTTTCCGAGGTATCGCGCAGCATACGCAGCACCTCTTCCGCTTCAATATGGCGACCTTTTTGCGCCAGCCAGCGCGGACTATTCGGCAGGAATACCACCAGAATAATGAGCAACACCGCAGGCAGCGCCAGTACGCCCAACATCGCGCGCCAGTTGCCGCTGTAGCTGAATGCCGTATCGGATAAAAAAGCCAGCACAATGCCTAACGTCACCATCAGTTGATACATACTGATCATTTTGCCGCGAACATTTTCACTTGCCATTTCAGATAGATAAAGCGGCGCGGTATAGGAGGCAATCCCTACTGCTACGCCCAGTATCACGCGGGCACCAATCAATACTTCCACGCTGGAAGCAAACGCCGACCCCAGCGAGCCGAGCACAAACAAAATCGCGCCAGCCATCAGGCTATACTTACGCCCCAGCCGGAATGAAAGCCAGCCGTTAAATAATGCGCCAATTGCCGCGCCAAGCATCATACTGCTGACGACCCATTCCTGCAGCCGGCTGGTCAGTACGAAATGGTCGGTAATAAAAGGCAGCGCCCCGGCGATAACGCCGATATCCAGACCAAATAACAGTCCCGCTACCGCTGCAGAAACCGAAACAAACATATTCATACGTCGTGTGTCGCGAAGCGAACGCGGCGTTAAAGCAGAGTCATGATTAATAGAGACCATATTTTCCTGCCACAACAGAGTAAGACATAGCCTGAAAGTACGGGATACTCTTCCCCAAGTGTCAGGCTGGAAACGGCATAAATATGGATTAAATGGCTACACTATAGCGATATGTGATGGATATTACACTTTTTAAATTTAACGCCGTTGCCGGGTATTTTTTTAAACTACCAATATTTCAATAAATTAAAGCATTGATCATAGCTATTATTTAACAATATATGGATTAAGTTAAACCCACAATATGGACTATGCTAATGAGATCATAAAAAAACCCTGTACCAGGACAGGGCTTTATCAGTTTTTCGGCCAAAGAGTCGATTTTCCCAGAAACGCATTTGTCAGTAGCGAATTAACGCGCCAGCCAACCGCCATCTACCGCTATGGTATAGCCGTTAATATAATCAGCGGCGCTGGATGCCAGGAAGACTACCGGGCCCATTAAATCGCCCGGTAGCCCCCAACGTCCAGCCGGAATACGGTCGAGAATTTCGGCGCTACGTTGTGCATCAGCGCGCAATTGCTGGGTATTATTCGTGGACATATAGCCCGGTGCGATGGCGTTCACATTGATATTGTGTTTCGCCCACTCGTTCGCCATCAGACGTGTTATTCCCATTACGCCGCTTTTCGACGCGGTATAAGACGGAACGCGAATGCCGCCCTGGAAGGAGAGCATAGACGCGATATTAATAATTTTGCCGCCGTTGCCCTGGGCAATAAAATGTTTTGCCGCCGCCTGAGACATAAAGAACACGCTCTTGATGTTCAGGTTCATGACGTCATCCCAGTCTTTTTCCGTGAAATCAATTGCATCTTCACGACGGATCAAACCCGCGTTATTCACCAGAATATCAATATGACCGTATTCCGCCACCGCCCGTTCCAGTAATGCCGGAATACCATCGATTTGACGCAGATCGGCTGTCAGGCTTAAAAAACGACGTCCCAGAGCGGTGACGCGCGCAATAGTGTCCGTCGGTTCAACAATGTTAATACCGACAATGTCACAGCCCGCTTCCGCCAGCCCTAACGCCATCCCCTGCCCCAATCCGGTATCGCACCCCGTCACAACCGCGACTTTACCTTCAAGAGAAAATGCATTCAAAATCATTGTTAATCCTTATTTTTGTCATGCCTGTCACGCACAGGCGTTATCACCGGTCGCGACTAGCGCAGATCTTGTACCGCAACGTGATCCATGTCATCGAAGACCTGATTTTCTCCCACCATGCCCCAAATAAACGTATAGGCTTTGGTGCCAACGCCGGAATGTATTGACCAGCTTGGGGAAATAACCGCCTGTTCATTACGCATCACAATATGACGGGTTTCCTGAGGCTGCCCCATCATATGGAAAACGCAACTGTCTTCTTCCATATTGAAATAGAGGTAAACTTCCATACGGCGCTCATGGGTATGGCATGGCATGGTGTTCCATAGATTGCCGGGCGCCAGTTCGGTGAGTCCCATACTGAGCTGACAGGTTTCCAGTACATCCGGTACGAAGTATTTATTGATGGTGCGACGGTTACTGGTGAGGTTATCGCCTAAGGTGACGGGCGCAACGTCGGCAGGCGACACTTTTTTCGTCGGATAAGCGGTATGCGCTGGCGCGCAGTTGTAATAAAACTTCGCCGGTCTGCTCGCCTCATTGCTGACGAAGACCAACTCTTTCGCCCCTTTACCAATATACAGAGCATCACGATGACCAATGTCATGGCGCTGCCCGTCAACGATAATGGCGCCCGCGCCGCCAATATTAATGACGCCCAGCTCGCGGCGGTCCAGTAACCGGGAAACGCCAAGCTGTTTACCCACCTCTCCGCCGATTTCAACAGAATGGCTGACGGGCATAATGCCGCCGACAATAATACGGTCGATATGGCTGTAGACCATCGTATATTCATCAGCGACAAAAATATTTTCTATTAAAAACTCGCGTCGCAGCGCCTGGGTGTCCAGCGTTTTAGCGTGCTCGCTATGGATGCTTTGCCTTACGTCCACTTTTCCCTCCAATGATAAATCGATCGCAACGGCATAAAATCAAAACACTGTTTTGATTTATTTAACGGCATCATAGTCGCCTGGATGAAGGTTTTCAACAATAAATAAAACAACGTTTCATTTATATGGTTGGTTATTTTTAAAACTGCTGTAGCGATCACGAACGGCGCTAAAACTTACACACATGTCTGATTTTCAGACATGTGCGCCAGATGCTGTATGCGGTTACTCAGATAAAAATTGAAGCTTGTTTTAGAACGAGGTCTGATGTGCGAATTGAATTAAAAGCGGTATGCGTCTGCAATGCCCGACGCGGCAAGACGTTCCGCGCTATAACGAAAAAGGGGGTTCTGTTACTGGCTTTGCCCTCGTGATAGAGGGCTTTTTATGACGGAATAATGAAGCAGAAAAAGGATGGCTGGCGCAGGATCAATCGCGTTCAATGGTTAAAGCAACGCCCTGGCCGCCACCAATACACAGCGTCGCCAGGCCTTTTCGCGCGTCGCGTTTAACCATTTCGTGCACCAGTGAAACCAGAATTCGACAGCCGGAAGCGCCAATAGGATGCCCCAGCGCAATCGCGCCGCCATTAACGTTTACCCGTCGCTCATCCCATTCCAGCATTTTTCCTACCGACAACGCCTGGGCGGCAAACGCTTCGTTGGCTTCGATAAGGTCGACCTCCGCCAGTTGCCAGCCGGCACGCTCCAGACAGCGCCGGGTAGCATATACCGGCGCAATCCCCATTAGCGCAGGATCGACGCCGACGCTGGCAAACGCGCGGATGCGCGCCAGCACCGGCAGCCCCAGCGCCTGGGCTTTCGCCTCGCTCATCATCATCACCGCGGCGGCGCCATCGTTGATTGAGGAGGCATTACCCGCCGTCACCGAACCTAAACTATCAAACGCCGGATGCAGCAGGGCTAACCCCTCCGCACTGGCGTCGGCCCGCGGTTGTTCATCCGTATCGACAATTGCGGTCTGCCCATTACGTTGCGTGACGATGGGGACAATCTCATCTTTAAAACGTCCGGTATCAATCGCGGCCCTGGCTTTTTGTTGCGAACTGAGCGCATAAGCATCCTGTAACTCGCGGCTGATGCCATATTCCCGCGCCAGGTTTTCTGCCGTCACGCCAATGTGATAATCGTTGAAGGCATCCCATAAGCCATCATGTACCAGACTATCCACCAGATTGTCGGCATCAGGCAACGCGCCGGTACGGCTGTCATTGAGGACATGCGGCGCACGGCTCATATTCTCCTGCCCGCCCGCAATAACAATGTCCGCTTCGCCGCACTGAATAGCCTGCGTCGCCAGGTGCAACGCTTTTAAACCGGAACCACAAACGTCATTAATGGTAATGGCGGAAACGGTTGTCGGCAGCCCTCCTTTGATGGCTGACTGGCGCGCCGGATTCTGCCCGGCGCCAGCCGTCAGTACCTGACCGAGGATGACCTCATCGATAGCGTTAGCGTCCACGCCGGTGCGCTCAATTAACGCTTTTACGACCATGCTCCCCAGCTCGACGGCGGAATGACGGGCCAGCGTTCCCTGAAAACAGCCGATGGGTGTCCGTAAAGCCCCCACTATCACAACCTCTTTCATTACCACCTCAGCGCAAAATGACACCGCCATAGTAGAGCATTGTTAAAATTAGTTATCTTGATTGTTTAAAAAAAGTGAGTTTTATCACAAAGGAAATGACGCTGATTTGACGGTGACGCAGCTTATTTCTGCTGCAAATGGTAGCGAAGCCAGTTCCCCGCCGTTCCGGGCGGCGTTTTCTTGTTCCACAGCAAATCAATAGCAATCGCCCTCGGCCAGCCAGGAACATCCAGCTGCGCCAGCGGTTTTTCCGCCGCAAACTCTTCCACCAGCGCGCAGGGCAATACGCACCAGCCAAATCCCTGAACCGCCATGCTCAACAGCAATAAATAGTTTGGCGCTGACCAGGCCGGGCCGCGCGTAATGTTGGCGTTAGATTCAAGGTAGGTATTCAGACGCAGCTCGCGCCAGGTATGCAGTTGCTCCCATTGCAGGTTCGTCTGCGACGCCAACGGATGCGTGGTCGCCACATAAACCCCCATCCAGCTTTGAACAGGCAGACGCGTCGCGCCAATGTTTGTGGGATAGTCATCACGCGCTTCAATCAGGCCTATCTGGGCGCGCCCTTTTTGCAGCAGGTCGATGACATCATCATTTTCTCCGATCAAACATTCAAACTCGGTATGCGGAAATTGACGATCAAACTGCGCCATTAACTCTTCCAGACTGTCAGGGTGCAGGGTATCAGAGAGGACGAACGTGAGCCTTGCCTCCGTCTCGCCGGATAACGTCAGCGCCACCTCATCCAGACGGTCGCTCGCCGATAAAATAGCCTGAACATAGCTAAGCACCCGTTTTCCTTCTTCGGTCAGAACGGGCTGGCGCGAAGATCGATCAAATAATGAAAATCCCAGATCCGCCTCCAGATGCGCAATGGCGGTACTAATGGTGGACTGGCTTTTACGCAGGCGGCGCGCCGCCGCAGAAAACGAACCGCAAGAGACGGTCTCAACAAATGCCATTAACGCTTCAGGTGAGTAACGCATAACATATCTATTTTATCGATGGATGTTATCTTTTAGGTATCACATTAAACGATAAAATAGCGGAAATTTCTTTAGTTTGATTAAGAGTAAGGTTTTTTCGTTTATGCAACATGACGCCATACAACGTCGCTCGCTGCCGGAGCGTATTCTCCATGCTGTCTGTTTTGAAGGTATTGCGACTGCGATACTGGCGCCAACGACCGCCTGGCTAATGCAGCGCTCGGTGCTGGAGATGGGCGGCCTGACGATATTGCTGGCAACGACGGCCATGATCTGGAATATCATTTATAACGCTCTGTTTGATCGACTGTGGCCTGCGCATCAGGTGAGACGAACCGCCAAAGTGCGCGCACTCCATGCGTTAGGATTTGAAAGTGGGTTTATTGTCATTGGCGTGAGTATTGTCGCCTGGGTACTGAATGTCAGCCTGCTACAAGCATTCACCCTGGAAATTGGTTTCTTCCTGTTCTTTTTGCCGTACACGATGCTGTACAACTGGGCGTACGATGTTTTACGCCAGCGAATAGTGACCCGCCGCCAACAGCGCGTTAGTGCATGATATTGCTCTTTTTTGCCGGGATCGCAACGCTCCCGGCCCTCCTCCTCCACGACATCCATCTGCTTAAAACGCCCCCAACTGACGCTATTTATGGTAAATTGCGCTTCTTTTTGTGTGTTTTATAGTTGATAAATTCAAATAATGTCTAAAATTTGGTCAAAAGATGAGACTCTCTGGAGTTTTGCATTATACGGAACGGCTGTAGGCGCAGGCACTCTTTTCCTTCCCATCCAGTTGGGATCGGCAGGCGCAATCGTGCTATTTATTACCGCGCTGGTCGCCTGGCCTCTAACATACTGGCCGCATAAGGCGCTGTGTCAGTTTATTCTTTCCTCAAAGACTTCTGCCGGTGAGGGAATTACTGGCGCCGTTACTCATTATTACGGCAAGAAAATCGGCAATATTATTACCACGCTTTATTTCATTGCGTTTTTTGTCGTGGTATTAATTTATGCTGTGGCGATTACCAATTCCCTGACAGAGCAATTAGCGAAGCATATTCAGATAGATATTCGCATCCGGATGGCAGTTAGCTTCGGCGTAGTACTTATCCTGAATATGATTTTCTTAATGGGAAGACATGCCACTCTTCGCGTAATGGGCTTTTTAGTCTTTCCACTTATCGCTTACTTCTTGTTCCTTTCGCTCTACTTAACCGGAAGCTGGCAACCCTCGTTACTGACCGGGCAGATGTCATTGGATAGTCACACGTTGCATCAGGTATGGATTTCTATTCCGGTGATGGTTTTTGCTTTTAGCCATACGCCCATTATTTCGACGTTTGCCATCGACAGACGGGAAAATTTTGGCGATCAGGCCATGGATAAATGCAGAAAGATCATGAAGGTCGCCTACCTGATTATCTGCCTGAGCGTGCTATTCTTTGTCTTTAGCTGCCTGCTCTCCATTCCGCCGTCATACATTGAAGACGCGCGCAACGAAGGCGTTACCATCCTTTCCGCGCTCTCGATGATGCCCAATGCGCCGGCCTGGCTCTCTATTTCCGGTATTATCGTTGCCGTCGTGGCCATGTCGAAATCTTTCCTCGGCACCTATTTCGGCGTCATCGAGGGCGCAACCGAAATGGTAAGAACCACCCTACAGCAGGTTGGCGTGAAAAAAAGCCGGGCGTTCAATCGCGCGCTGTCTATCATGCTGGTTTCCGGGATTACGTTTATTATTTGCTGTATTAACCCGAATGCCATCTCTATGATTTATGCCATTAGCGGCCCGCTCATTGCGATGATTCTGTTTATTATGCCCACGTTGTCAACGTACCTGATACCGGCATTGAAACCCTACCGTTCAGTAGGTAATTTCATTACGTTGGTCGTCGGTTTACTTTGCGTATCGGTGATGTTTTTCAGCTAAAGTAAAAGATAGCCGGGATATAACTCCCGGCTATTTTATATAAGAATCCAGCACCTTTAATATTACGTCCAGATCTTCTTCACGTCTGGCTTCATCACTCTGATGAACGATATGCTCGGTCAGATGCCCTTTAATCACCTCGCGCATTAAGCCATTTACCGCGCCGCGAATCGCCGCGATCTGTTGTAACACGGCCGCGCATTCATGCGGTTCATCCAGCATTTTTTTTAGCGCTATCACCTGTCCCTGAATCTTGCTGGTTCTGGCTTTAAGCTTTTGTTTGTCCCGGATGGTATGTGACATTGCAACACCTCACTAACATTAACGAATACAAATTATAGCATTACGATGCTACTGGGGGGTAGTATTCCATACTGGGGGGGAGTAGAATGACACCCACATAAAACAACTAAGAATCATTCTCATGGGTGAATTTTCGACACTTCTTCAGCAAGGAAACGGCTGGTTCTTCATTCCCAGCGCCATTTTATTAGGTATTTTGCACGGGCTTGAACCAGGGCACTCCAAAACTATGATGGCGGCTTTTATCATTGCCATTAAAGGTACGGTTAAACAGGCCGTCATGCTCGGTCTGGCAGCAACGCTTTCTCATACCGCGATCGTCTGGTTAATCGCGCTGGGTGGGATGTATCTTAGCCGGGCATTCACCGCACAATCAGTGGAACCATGGCTGCAGTTAATTTCTGCGATTATTATTCTGAGCACCGCGTGCTGGATGTTCTGGCGGACATGGCGAGGCGAGCAGCAGTGGCTGGCGGGAAACCACCATCACGACCACGACCACGACCACGACCACGACCACGACCACGACCATCATGGTCACATACATCCGGAAGGCGCAACGTCAAAAGCGTATCAGGATGCCCATGAACGCGCCCATGCTGCCGATATTCAACGCCGTTTTGATGGTCAAACAGTGACTAATGGACAGATCCTGCTGTTCGGCCTGACCGGAGGGCTTATCCCCTGTCCGGCTGCGATCACCGTTTTACTGATTTGTATCCAGCTTAAAGCGTTTACGCTGGGCGCCACGATGGTGCTGAGCTTTAGTCTTGGCCTGGCATTAACACTGGTGACGGTAGGCGTTGGCGCGGCGATAAGCGTTCAACAGGCAGCAAAGCGCTGGAGTGGTTTTTCGACGCTTGCCCGGCGGGCGCCCTATTTTTCGAGCATTCTGATTGGT
The DNA here is from genome assembly GCF_026247685.1 of Salmonella sp. 2018103. Taxonomy (NCBI): domain Bacteria; kingdom Pseudomonadati; phylum Pseudomonadota; class Gammaproteobacteria; order Enterobacterales; family Enterobacteriaceae; genus Salmonella; species Salmonella sp. 2018103. The sequence goes on along the minus strand of NZ_CP111029.1, from coordinate 846,253 downwards.
CTGGTCGGCGTGTATATGGGAATTCATGGCTATACCGGGATCATGCAGTAAATATGTAACGCTTCTGCTCAGGCCGTATCATTCACGTCGGGTTTCATTCCAGAAGCGTTTTTACTTATCAAACGGTATGAAAGGTCATACATTCAGCATCCCGCCTGAATTCTGTATTTTACTCCACTACACCACAGGCAAAACATGCCCCACCGCCACCGGGTTTAGCCGGCGTTTCAGGGTTTCTGGATAGAGTCGCCGGAGGCGGGTTATTGCGGAGCGATAAACGGAGTTCGCTGCAGTGATTTACAAAACCGGGTACCAAACAGCAGTTCCCGTAATCGGTTCCGCATTCCCAACTTCACCAGTAACCGGTATTTGTCCTGCCAGATTTGCTTCTCCTGCGTATTCAGCCTTCCACACAACGCTGACAACCTTCCCCGTCCACGGTAAACTTCCTGAAGCAAGCGTAACTGGGCCAGGCTCACTCCGCATGCCAGTATCTCCCGGTGCATCAACTGGTCCATATAGTTCATCAACCGCTTCGGATTGTTAAATATCGGTGGCACTTCCAGAAAGCCCGTCACCGGAGCCGGAGATAACAAAAAGGCGTCCAGCTCTCCTGTCCTGCGCAGGCGTGCGCCCCCGGCCCACTGTTCACCCCGCCGCCCCCGGATAAGTATCTCCGCCAGTTCCTGCTCCAGCAGCGCCGGGATGCCGCCGTATACCTTCAGTACCACCCGGTCGCTGAAAAACAGCTCATCGCTGATAATCATAACCGGGTAGTCCGGCAGTATCTGTCTCAGGGAATAGAACAAAAAGAGATGTTCACGGGGACGCAGACATAGTATCAGTATGGCCTCCGGTTTCCGACGTAATTGCTGCAACAGAACAGGCAGCCTGTATGCGGTTTCACAGTTGCAGCTCGGCAGAAATCTCCGGACCAGGTGTGCCACGGCGATCGTCACCGGCCAGCAGTCACCGTAAACGATAATCTGCCGGGCCGGCATCCGGTTATGTTCCGTCATCCTCATCCTCCTTCTTTTTCAGGATTTTCCCCGCATTTCTGTTACTGCACAGCCGGTTCCACAGTTCATTTGCCATCGACCTGTCACCATTACCGACCCGGCGTTTTGATACCAGCGGCGGTCCGGCTTTTTCACGGCGCGTGGACGGGGTGGGACTGTCAAGAACCCGGATAACATAAATCTCATAGCGTCGTGCTTTATTGGGCAGGGTCTGGTGACGGCAGATGCTGACCACCCGCGATGTTTTGCTTCGCAGATAGGCAATCAGGTAGCTGGCCCGTCTGGCCGTGATGTGAAACGCCTCTGCTATCTGGTTACGCTGAACCCAGTTCTGCTGCAACAGGCACCAGTGTGCCACGATGATATACAGGGGCTCGCCGGCATACTGGCGGACACTTACCGGAATAAAACAGGCATCATGGTTGGTCTGTCCGGGATAATGAATATCGTTACCTGAAAAAACTATCTTCCCTTTTGATTTATCAGAAGACATGCAAACTCTCCGTTTTTTAGTGAAAAAGACCGAGAAGAAAAAATAATCATAAAGATAAATTTATAGCTATTTTTTAATTAACTATCAGGAAATGGTATTTAATCCTGCTAATTGTAAGTAACAATCACTGTCATTGCGGCTGAAAAAGCACCTGTTTTAATTACCGCACCGGGTATAGCTTCGACCTTTGCTTTATACTGTTTTATAATTCTGCCACCGGCACCGTTATCAAGATGGATAGATCCCATATCTGTTTTCACATTAAATTTAACTGGTGTGTTATTATCCACATCCATTACCGACAGTCTGAAACCATTGTTTTCTTGTTTATTATTCTTAAGAATCACGGTGCTGTCAGCATCTGCCAGTGTCAGACCGTTGGTCCTGAACTCTATAGCCAGTGGGGCGACGAATGGGATCTGCGTTCCGACATTCTGTTGTGCTGTAACGGTGAAAGGTACTTCCCTGGGCACCAGGGTTTCCTTATATTCCGTATAAAAACGCCCCATATTGATAGTATTAGAAGGAGAGATAATAACCTTGCCTGAGTTGTCAGGAATAAACCTGAGATTAAACGCAGAAACAGTTAAAGGTCTGAATGGAACAGTCGGTGGTTCAACAGACAGTCCGGGTTGTGACGGGCTATAGGGATATATATTAATTTTACTTCCCGGAATGTTTATGTCCAAAAAATTATTATTGAAAACCTGTTCGACAAAAATATGTACTGTAATCGTTCCGCTCCGGTTATATGTTTTTTGCGCTTCCATACGTTGCCCGAATGCTTTTGAACTGGACCAGCCTGAAAACCCTGCCTGTATATCCCTCCACGTAAATGTCACGGGAGTCAAGCTCCCTTCCTGAACAACGATATCCATTCCAAGACCGCGATCTTTTAGCGCAGTGGCTACCTGTCTCATATCGGAAAGCGAAACTGCTGTAGAGTAAACAAGTGAATTAAAACTGCTCCATGTTGTAGTACAGGTATAACTTATGGGAACAGTAATCTTCTGCAGTTCCTGCCCTTGTAAATATTGTCCTCCCTTCAGACTGATATTCTGAATATTTACATTTCCATTGGCATCACATTTTGACCAGTCATAGTTTGCCCTCGCAGAATCACAGACAGCAAAGAAAAGAAACACACCTGACAGTATCAGTGATTTCATATTGAATAATCGTCCTGTCATGATGTCGCCCCTGCGTCCTTAAACGCGCAGTTCAGGGCATCGCAGGCGTAGCGGTTCATCTGCAGTCCACCGTAATCATCAATATACCCCACCCACAGCGTCCGGGTTTCTGCCGGCAGAACAGCCTTTAAAGGCAGGCTCCCCAGGGGCGGCACCATCACGCCCTCGCGGAAACCGCTGAGCCTGTGGCTACGGTCTGCTCCCAGCCACGCCACAGTGATGTAGTACGGCGTCGGGTTTCTGAGGGTCAGGTGTCCCGCATTCCGCTCAGCGGTCAGCTTTCTTTCCGGCTGGTCATTGCTGCTTCTGATAATGGCTTTCGGACGGTAAAACAGTTTCAGCTGGCTCTGCATGGCCAGCTGCAGGACGTTGTCGTCTTCCGGCTTCGGGGGAACGCCCCGCACGTTAAACCAGAACAGCGTTTCCCTGTCCTGAGGGAGCTTATCTGTCAGCCCACGAACCTGGGTGATACGGACCTGGGATTTCTGTCCGGCATCAATACGCTGCAGCGGCGGCAGCGCCATCAGCGCATCGGTTCTCACCCCGTCAGCATCCGTCACCCAGGACTGCGCCAGGAACGGCGTGGTTTTGTCATCGTTATTCAGCGTGATGGCCACCGTTTTCTGCGGCGCATCCATGATAATACGGGTCCGGTCGACATTGACGGCCGCCGGGCTGCACTGGCTCCATGCTGCCGCCAGCGCGAGTAAAATCACACGGCTTCTTCTGCTGTTTTTCACCTGTTTTCTCCGTTAGTCCTGCTCTGTGACAGGGATATTTTTATCTGCAGGGCAGTAACAGCGGCCCCCAGCTGAGTGTCACCGTTTCCGGCAGGGTGAGTCTGCACTGCACCCGGCCATCCCAGGACACATTCAGGGTCCGGCGGTCTTCCCCGCTGAGACCTGTCAGGTAGGCCAGACCGCCATCTCCGACCATCCCCGCGGTTCTGCCGGTTTTCCCGGACACCACCAGGGCGCCAAACGGCGGACTGGCGCCATCAGCCAGCCGGATATGACCGAGCACCTGCTCCCCCTGGCTGGCGTCAATCTTCCGGTAGCCCACCGCGCCTTCCGTCAGTACCTGACTGATGACGGAGCTGCTGACGTCCACGTCCTCCGGCAGGGCGGCCACATCAACCGAAATATCGCTGCGGCGATAGCTGCTGCCGGCGCTCACCACGCCCACCCCGAAGCGGTTGGTCACCCCGCTGTTGCCGTTCACCGGCACACCGGCCACGTCTCCGGTATCTATCATCATGCGGGGCTCATTCCCGGCCATCGACTGGCTGAAAGCGGCGCCGTGGGCGGTGGCGGTCACCGAGCCGTACCAGCTCAGGCCCAGGCTGCGGTACTGTCCGGGCTGCAGGGTGGCGTCCGCTGCCGCCTGGCCCCACGGTAGACGGCTCTGCACACTGCCGCTAAAGCTGCTGTTACTACCAGTGTCATAGCGGTTATGACCAGCGCTGATGTTCCATGTGGTGTCCGGGTTATGGAAATCGCTGTAATTCACGGTCTGCTGCAGGCCACCCCGGTTATCCTTCTGCACGCTGTAGCTCACCTGGCGGCTGTCGCCCCACGGGATACTGATGGTGGCGTAGACCTGGTTCTGGCTCCCCCCGCCGGTGTACTGGTTACGGGCAAACGACACCGAGGCCGAGAGCCCCTGAAGCTCGCCGAGACTGAACACTTTGTTGAAGCTGAGCATGTAGTTATTGTTGGACTGCGCATTCCAGTAATTGAGCCGGCTTACCGAGAGGGCCGCGCTCATATTGAGTACCGGAACGGACTGGCTATAAGTCACGGTGTAGCTCTGTTTTTCATGCCATGCATCGCCGCCGTCGGTGGCCCGACGCTGCAGGTACTCCGGCATGGACAGAAAATGGCGGTCCGAGAAGCGGTATCCGACGAACGCCAGGGTACTGCCGGTTTTATCAAACGTTTTGGCATAGTTGATACGGTAGCTGTAACCGGACTGCTTCTGCCCGTGCGGCAACCGTGCATCTGAGCGGGTGACGTCCGCAGACAGAGCGCCCAGCAGCCCCATATTCTGGCCGATCCCGAGCGCCGCGGACTGGTAGTCGCCGGTGGAGGCAATGAGGCCGCCATACAGCGACGTGTTGTTAAATGCTCCCCAGGTGGCCTCCCCGAGCAGAAAGTCAGGGCTGACCGTGCTGTTGTTATGCGTCCCGCCGTACAGCGGACGTCCGGCGGCCACCTTATAGCGAACCTGTCCCTGGCGTGCCATAAAGGGGACGCTGGCCGTGTTGACCTGCCATGTCCGGACGCTACCGTCGCTTTCCCGGACGCTGACATCCAGGTTGCCGCTGATATTCTGGCTCAGGTCGGGAAGCTCAAAAGGCCCCGGCGACACCCGGGTCTGGTACAGAATGCGGCCATTCTGGCTGACGGTAACCTGTGCATTACTGTTCGCAATGCCGCTGATTTTCGGGGCATACCCCTGAAGAGAGGGCGGTAGCATGCGCTCATCGCTGGCCAAAGTGAGCCCGGCAAAGCGGAAGGAATCAAAAATAGCGGAGCTGAGGTACGTCTGTCCGAGCGTCAGTTTTGAGCGCAGTGCTGGCAGGGCACGGAACAGATACGTCTGCGGCAGATAAAAATCGGACTGTGATGCGCCCCGCCCACTGTCAAAACGGCTGTACTGGTAATCGCTCCGCAACCGCCAGGCGCCGAGATTAAACCCGGCGGTGCCGTAGAGGCTGTAGCTGGTAGAGGTCTCCCCCTGCTGCGGCATATAGCGGTTGGCCATCAGGCTGTAATCGAGCAGGCCGGCGGTGACGCCGTCGCTCCAGCGTGAAGGGGGGACCCAGTCCGGGTCCTGATATCGCATCCAGGCCTGGGGAATAATGAAGGTCAGACGCTGATTTTCAGCGCTGTACCGTACCTGACTGTCAGCGGAGCGCAGCTCAAGGCATTGCCCGTCCGGGATACCGGTAACGGGTTTCAGGCCATGAATAATCTTATCCTTAAGACCCAGCATGGCCACCATGTCTGTTGTCACACAGATGACGGCCGCGTCGCGTCCGGCAACCGGTACAACTCTGACCGGATACTGTTCCCGTACCGGCTGGTCATTGAGCCAGATATCGAGAATATAGTTACCGGGCGCCACATACCCCTCGCGGCTGAAGGCCGTGAGGTCCACGTTGGACAGGTTCCCGCTGTCCAGCAGGCTGGCATTGAACTCCGTGGCCTGCGACTTCAGGACGGAAAATGTCAGGGTAATCAGAATGGCAAGCCGGGTAATTTTCATGGCATGGCGCTTTCGTGTTGTCGTCCGTGTAACAGACAGCCCGCAGGCATGGTCAGATATAAAAGCCGTCCGAACCCCTCCGTGGACGGCTTCTCCCTGTCGTTATTTACCGCGTAAAATCACAGGTATTTCAGGATGTAGGTGACAGAGGCGTTAACATCGCCAGGAGTTGCGGCATTTGTCAGGGCTATCAGGCGGGCAAAGAAGTTAAGTTCGTTATTCCCGGCTTGCAGTTGCTGAGCTTCGCCATCCGGCATCGGGGTATTGGGTGTAATCAGTGAGGTATTGTCACTTTTCAGAAGCTGCACACCAACATGCTGGGCACTGCCGGTGCTGACGTAAGCTTTACCTGAGGTATCAGCTGTGCCACTGAAAGAGACGGTTACTTTAGACATTTTCCCTGCGGAGCCAGCAGGATTTGAACCTGCATCATTCGGATCGAAAGCACAGTTCTGCAGATGAATGGTGAACGGTTTTGAGTCCGTGGTTGCGTCGGCGGTATTCAGTTTACGGTAAGAAATCTGTCCAAACGGAACGGTGATCGCATCGTCGCCCGGTGCGATATCACAGGGGGAGTTGGTGATGGTGCCAGTAAAGGTAATTTTACCTGAGCCGAACGGGCCTGCTGTTGGTGGATCGACTGCATATACAGAAGCGCCATACATCATACCGGCAGCCGCCATGGCAAGTATTATTTTATTACGCATAGATAATATGTCCTTTGGGTGAATGAGAATTATTTTGCAAAGGCTGAAAACAAATCTGAGGGTATTAATGAAAGCGTTCAGAAAAGATTCGTATGAATAATAAACGCCTGGTGTTAAACGAAGCACCTGAACTTTCCATCGAAAAATATTGATTTCAGCTAATGCCTAATCAGTTGTAAGAAAATTCTTATTCAAATTAAAACAATAAAAATAGATCGATACGATCGATGATTATGATCGTAATTTAAGAATAATCATCAAAGAAATACTTTTTAATGTAATTATAAGCGGATGAATACCTAACAGACAGATATTCGCAGCGGACATGAAATATTTTGTAATATGTTATCGGGAATGTATGTTTTGCTTTTCCATCACACTGGATATTTACAAAACATAATACTAACCATATATAACAATGAAACTACTGGTAGCATAAAAAACTAGATATAACGCAAGTAAAAGGCATTTAATTCCAAAACATTAACTTAATAAATCATTATGAACCATCATAAGCGGAAGGGATAAAAAATAATAAATGAAATGATATTCTTCTGTATTTGTGATGAGCATCACAATAGATATGAATGCAGGTACCCTGACATTACTGAACTTCACGGATGAAATTTAAAAACAATGCCGACAGCACAGAACAAACTGGTAATAGCTGTCAGACATAATGCTGCCTGCTGTAATATATACAGCAGGCTGGGGGATATTAATGCGCGGAATCGTGCTGCACGGGGGCCGTGGGTAATTCCTGAACTGACTGAGAATCCACAATTATGCCATCCTGAGCTGATTTTAGTATCAGACCTGCCTGATAGTATTTTCCTTCGTTCATCAAGGAAAGCGCTGTGGTCACATCCTTACGGGTTTGCTGAAGAGGAATGAGTTCCTGATTTTCAATCATACTGACGCCTGCTAGTTTCAGGGCCTCTATAGTCCCTTTTTTATCTCCTTCTTTCATTTTCTGGTTTGCTTTATTAATAGCATCATTTTTCTGCCCCGCAGGGAGATAATCTTCGGCTACCGTAATCGATGAATTTATCCGAATATAGCGGTCTCCTTCAACTGGGGCTTTTTTATCTGATTTGACATACAGATTCCAGTCAGTGCTGTCATCGTTCAGGAGTTTTTCTGCTTGCGCAGCCAGTTGTTCCGCCTTTTGGGTTCGACCATTAAACAACTCGAATCGCGACATTCCGATATCACGCATGGCCTGCCAGGCCTGTCCGGATATCTTGTCATTATTCAGAGTAACATTATCAGTCATGTTTGTTGCGGCCATAACATTTCCTGAAAACAGGATAACCATCAGCGCAACGCCTGGCATAATATGGCTTTTCATAATCCATCATCTCCACAAAGTAACATTTTTTATCGAATTATCCTATTCAGAACCGGTAACCCACGCCAAGATTAAAGCCGTTGCTATTAAGGCTTCCGCTGTTATGGGTAGCATCAAAATCCGCACCCTCATAACCCAGATTTATAGCGACATTACTGACCGGGGTATAAGCCACGCCTGCAGAATAACCATATCCGACCTTACTGTCAGACTCATTTATTCCGTGATCACGCTGATGCAATAATACGGGGCCCACTTGACTATACAGGCTTAACTGGTTATTTATTTTCCATGAAGGGCCTGCAAGCAGGGAGTAATAACGGGTTGTTACACGACCATTACTGCTTTCATCGGAATAGCGCTGGCTTCCATTTAGCCAGGCAAATGAGGTTGTCAGCCCCCAGTCCGGTGACATTTCATAGTTGTTTGCCAGCCGAACCCCACGCAACGTCCCGGCGTGATTAGTATGGGACTGGGCGTATCCAAGTGAAAATGTACTGGCATTATCGTCTGCCCATACCGGACTGGCTGCAGCAGACAGCAGAACAATACCGGCACTTCCGGCTAATAGCATTTTGTTCATCTTCTTCTCTCCGGTTATTTTTACCTGATGCCTTACTGGCATGTATTAAGTTAAAATCTTTCCGTGATAACAAACTATAAATAAATCTTTTAAATTATGAGCGCTGTTACGCCAGCAAATATCTTTGTCTGCGGCTGTCGGGAGGCTATTCACGAAAATATATCCAGGCCAGAAACAGCATTTAATAATAAATAAACTGAAAAATAAAAACTGACAAAAATAGAAGTTCACTGATATATACCCAAAATAATTTGAGTTGCTTAAAGGCGGCAAGGGAGTGAGTCCCCAGGAGCATAGATAACTCTGTGACTGGGGTGAGCGACAAATCTGCCGGGAGCAGATTTGAACGTCGCGTGCGACGGCCCGTCAGGGCGAGGCCCATGATGGGCCGAGTAATCCGTAGTCAACACATAAGCCACTTGAAGTATGAAGGGTATATAACGGGAAAGAAGTCATATCGGCCTGGTAAACCAACGTCTGTGACTTAGTTGCAGGAAACGGCTATGGAGAGGGGATGCGGCAGTTATCGGGCAGTAACGGCATTGTTCAGTGAGTATCCAGGAAACAAAAAAAGAAGGGAGCGGTACTCCCTTCGTAAACATGTCAGAATACGACATTTTGGTACTCTTTTATTTATTATCTGGCCGTAAAAGTTATGCTGTTGGCAGGTATCTCCAGTCAACATAAAAAAATACCACCAGCTAAAAATGTGATGCAAACCACCATTAAGCAGGTAACCAAACTGACTGTGCCACTAAATCCGGAAAAGAGTTTGAATCCGGGGATAACATCTGATGCAGAAATTAGCACCAGTCTTCGATTCGGATACCCGGAATGCCTTCAAACTCGCGGAGATTGTTTGTGACGACGACCAGTCCGCGGCTACGGGCATGGCCAGCAATCATCTGGTCATAAGGCCCGACAGGTGTTCCCTTGCGGGCCAGTTCGGCACGGATTTGACCGGTATGTATCGCCAGCCTGAAGGGGCATGTTGGCTTTGACGATCAGGCAAAAAACAACTGCGAATAAAGTCGTATGATGATCTTCACATTTATCATCATCAGCGTTCATATTACTCAACCTGTAATCAACCTCTGGCGTTTTTCTGTATCCATCACAACCATTTCCGGTAAAGGTAAAAAAGGGATTTGAACCTTTCCGGAGATGATAATGAAGGTAAATACATGGACAATTTTGCTTATGTCGGCGCATCTGACGGCCTGTACCGTCCCTGGCACAGAAAAATATCAGACCAGCATGGACAGCGTTACGGCAGAAAAAGTAAGCCGGATTATCCAGTCGGATGTCATTCCTTATAAAGGCGAAAACCATGGAGAAGTTATCAGCCGCGTATCGTCTGCTTTTCTCGGAACACCTTATCAGGCAAATACGCTCATCGGTGGGCCCGGCACACCCGAAGTCCTTGTAGCGAATTTCAACGGCGTGGACTGCTTTACCCTGGCTGATTACGTTGAGGCCCTGGCCCGCAGCGATAATCAGAAATCGTTTCTGCATAATCTTGCCAGGACTCGCTACGCCGCAGGCAAAGTTGCTTATCTCAGCCGCCGGCACTTCTTCTCTGACTGGTTCGCCGCAGTACCGCGTAATGCACGGGATGTAACGCCGTATATCAGCCCTGATTATATCGTTGTTGACAAGCAGCTTAACCATAAACCTGATGGCGGCGAGTACATTCCTGGTCTGGGCATCCATCCTCGTAAAATAAATTATATTCCCGGAAGAGCCATCAACCAGCAGGTCATGAACCACCTAAAAAATGGGGACTATATCGGTGTCTACTCCCCGCTTGACGGGCTGGACGTTTCACATGTGGGTATCGTAGTTCGCCATGATGAACAGGTGTGGTTTCGGAACGCCTCCTCATTGGCCGCAAACAGAAAAGTGGTGGACACACCGTTTATGGAATACATGCATTCCAGACCAGGCATCGTTGTGCTGCGGGCTGAATGATAAAGTCATTACCAGAGTCGCCAGAGCCGTCCGACATAGGCATTGAAACCCTGTTCACTGTGGGGCCGACAGGAAAAATTGCTGTAAATTCGTGGGGTTAGTAAATATTAGAAGATATTTGTCTGGAGCGGGCGAAGGGAATCGAACCCTCGTATAGAGCTTGGGAAGCTCTCGTTCTACCATTGAACTACGCCCGCTTTGAGATGCGTAAGGCATTATAAACCTTACGTTCTGGTTGGCAAGAGACTTACTGGCTGACTGGCGATTAATTCACCGTCAGCACTTCGGTTTACTCCCCTGCGGCGGCAGATAACGCAGCGGATCGATGGCCGTCGCCCGGTAGCGAATCTGGAAGTGTAGTCTTACGGATGCGGCATCCGTGCTGCCCATCGTAGCGATTTTTTGCCCCGCTTTAACGCTTTGCCCATTATTAACCAGCATGGTGTCATTATGAGCGTAAGCCGTAATGTAATCTTCATTGTGCTTAATCATGATGAGATTGCCGTAACCGCGCAGCTGGTTCCCGACATAGACAACTTTACCCGCTCCCGCCGCATAAACAGGCGTTCCGCGCGCGCCCGCAATATCGATGCCCTTATTTCCGCCCTCTGCGGTGGAATAAGGTAAAATCACTTTACCGTTGGCAGGCCATACCCAACAGCGCTGCCCCACCGGCGGCCAGGAGGATTTTGGCACCGAAGATGACGGTCTGACCGCGGCAGTTTTTGTTGCTGTTTTATTGCTGGTTTTGCGTGTTGAACTGCTACTCTTTGCACTGCCGCGCACTTTAATTCGCTGCCCCACCTCAATAGTATAAGGCGGAGAAATGCCATTCAGTCGGGCCAGTTCTTTCACGCTGGTTCCCGTGGCGCGCGATATACGATACAACGTATCGCCGCGCTTAACGGTATAGACGGAGCCGGAATACGTTCCTGAGCCGGAATTACTGGAACACCCCGCCAGCAGCAGCCCTGTGCATAACAGCACCGCAATACCCAGGCTATTTTTGTTCAGGCGTCCTGCGCTCAAAACCATTCCTCACTCTATTGACAGACGCCTTATGATAGCAGCCAAATGCCGTATGCCCAATCCATTGACGCCGGAAAGGGTCCGCGCGGATGATGATGCCGCGAATATCCGATATGCCAGCATAATATCGACTCACGGCGCAATGGCGCTCGTCTGCGTTCTGTCAGGGCCTGTTTTGGTAATGCCTTTCTTTCTGTTATGCGCTACGCTGATCGTCTGAGTATATGGCCTGGCCCTGCTGCCGGGTCATTTTAATTTTCAGGAGCTTTCATGACTGAGGAACATGTCGTTTTATTGGATGAGCAGGATAAGCCCTCCGGCACACTGGAAAAGTATGCGGCTCATACGCTTAATACGCCTTTGCATCTGGCTTTCTCCTGCTGGCTATTTAACGAAGATGGTCAGTTGCTGGTAACACGACGGTCGCTGAGCAAAAAAGCCTGGCCAGGCGTGTGGACGAATTCGGTTTGCGGTCATCCGCAACAAGGCGAAACCACCGAAGAGGCGATCATCCGCCGTTGTCGGTTCGAACTCGGCGTGGAAATTACCGATCTCACCCCCGTCTATCCGCACTTCAGCTATCGGGCGACAGATCCAAACGGTATTGTGGAAAATGAAGTCTGTCCGGTATTTGCCGCGCGGGCAACCAGTGTGTTGCAGGTTAACAGCGAAGAGGTGATGGACTATCAGTGGAGCGAATTTAAAAGCGTATGGAAAAGCCTTCTCGCTACGCCGTGGGCATTTAGCCCGTGGATGGTCATGCAAGCGTCAGACGAACAAGCGCGTGAACGACTGCTCAATTACTGCCAGCGTTAAAGATTGCCTGATGGCGCTACGTCTGAACGAAGAGATGCCGGATGGCGGCTAATGCCCCATCCGGCAATTTACATCTTATTTCACCGGACGCATCGCCGGGAACAGAATAACGTCGCGAATCGTGTGGCTGTTAGTAAACAGCATCACCATACGGTCGATGCCAATTCCTAGACCCGCTGTCGGCGGTAAACCGTGTTCCAGCGCCGTCACGTAGTCTTCGTCGTAGAACATGGCTTCGTCATCGCCCGCCGCTTTTGCATTAACCTGATCCAGGAAACGCTGCGCCTGGTCTTCCGCATCGTTCAACTCGCTAAAGCCATTACCGATTTCACGACCGCCGATAAAGAACTCGAAGCGGTCAGTGATTTCCGGGTTCACATCATTACGACGCGCCAGCGGAGACACTTCAGCCGGATATTCAGTGATGAAGGTCGGCTGAATCAGATGCGCTTCAGCGACTTCGTCAAAGATCTCAGTGACGATACGGCCCAGCCCCCAGCTCTTCTCGACGTGAATGCCGATGCTTTCAGCAATCGCCTTCGCGGAGTCGAAGTTGTCCAGATCAGCCATATCCGTTTCCGGACGATATTTCTTGATCGCTTCACGCATGGTCAGTTTTTCGAACGGCTTACCGAAGTCAAACACTTCATCACCGTACGGAACCTGGGTGGTGCCCAGAACATCCTGCGCCAGCGTCCGGAACAGAGACTCCGTCAGTTCGATCAGGTCTTTGTAGTCCGCATACGCCATATAGAGTTCCATCATGGTGAACTCAGGATTATGGCGCACGGAGATGCCTTCGTTACGGAAGTTACGGTTAATTTCGAATACGCGTTCGAAGCCGCCAACCACCAGACGCTTGAGGTACAGTTCCGGCGCGATACGCAGGTACATGTCCAGATCCAGCGCGTTGTGATGGGTGATAAACGGACGGGCAGACGCGCCGCCTGGGATCACCTGCATCATCGGCGTTTCGACTTCCATAAAGCCGCGAGCAACCATAAACTGGCGAATACCGGCCAGGATCTTCGAACGGGTTTTGAAGGTGTGACGGGATTCATCGTTAGAGATGAGATCCAGATAACGCTGGCGATAGCGCGCTTCCTGGTCCTGCAGGCCGTGGAATTTATCCGGCAACGGACGCAGCGCTTTCGTCAGCAGGCGCAGTTCGGTGCAGTGGATAGACAGCTCGCCGGTTTTGGTTTTGAACAGCTTACCTTTCGCGCCGAGGATATCGCCAAGATCCCACTTCTTGAACTGCTCGTTGTAAACGCCTTCCGGCAGATCATCGCGCGCCACATACAGCTGAATGCGGCCGCCTACGTCTTGCAGGGTAACAAAAGAGGCTTTACCCATAATACGGCGAGTCATCATACGGCCCGCGACGGACACTTCAATATTCAGCGCTTCCAGTTCTTCAGCTTCTTTCGCGTCAAACTCTGCGTGCAGTTGGTCTGAGGTACGGTCACGACGGAAATCGTTCGGGAACGGGATACCCTGCTCACGCAGTGCAGCCAGCTTCTCGCGACGTGCCTTCATTTCATTGTTAAGATCGACTACCTCGTCAGCGCCCTGTGCGTTTTGTTCAGACATGTTGATTCCTCATAGCCCTGCTTTCAAACTTGCTTCGATAAATTGATCCAGACTACCGTCCAGTACCGCCTGTGTATTGCGGGTTTCCACCCCAGTACGCAGGTCTTTAATGCGGGAATCGTCCAGGACATAGGAACGAATCTGGCTTCCCCAGCCGATATCGGACTTAGTGTCTTCCATCGCCTGTTTTTCAGCGTTCTTTTTCTGCATCTCCAGTTCATAAAGCTTCGCTTTCATCTGCTTCATGGCCTGGTCTTTGTTTTTGTGCTGCGAACGGTCGTTCTGGCACTGCGTCACAATCCCGGTGGGAATATGGGTGATACGCACTGCGGATTCAGTACGGTTAACGTGCTGACCGCCTGCGCCAGACGCGCGATAGACGTCGATACGCAGATCCGCCGGGTTAATGTCGATATCGATATCGTCGTCCACTTCCGGGTACACAAACGCGGAGCTAAACGAGGTATGACGGCGACCGCCGGAGTCAAACGGGCTTTTACGCACCAGACGATGTACGCCGGTTTCAGTGCGCAGCCAGCCATAGGCATATTCGCCGGAGATTTTGATAGTCGCGGACTTAATGCCGGCGACTTCCCCTTCCGACTCTTCAATGACTTCCGTCTTGAAGCCGCGCGCTTCCGCCCAACGCAGATACATACGCAGCAACATGCTGGCCCAGTCCTGCGCTTCAGTACCACCAGAACCGGCCTGAATATCGAGATAGCAATCGGCGCTATCGTACTCGCCGGAGAACATCCGGCGGAATTCCAACTGCGCCAGTTTCTCTTCCAGCGTATTCAGCTCCGCGACGGCTTCGTTAAACGTCTCTTCGTCGTCAACTTCTACCGCCAGTTCCAGCAGCCCGGAAACGTCGTCCAGCCCCTGAGTCATTTGATCAAGCGTATCGACGATCGCTTCGAGCGATGAACGCTCTTTTCCCAGCGCCTGCGCGCGCTCAGGTTCGTTCCAGACATCCGGCTGTTCCAGCTCGGCGTTTACTTCTTCCAGACGCTCTTTCTTAGCATCGTAGTCAAAGATACCCCCTAAGAACGTTGGTGCGTTCCGTGAGGTCCTGAATGCGGTTATTCACCGGGTTAATTTCAAACATGGTCTGATTTCTTTTATTTGACTTGTCAAAATGCGGTTATAAGGGCGAAATATTAGCGGATTTCGCCCCTTAATTACAGCGAAAGTGTTGTTAAATCGCCCCGATCATAGCGGCCAAATATCATCGATAATAATCTGTAAACTACGGTTGCCGCGAAACTCGTTAATGTCCAGTTTATAAGCCAGTTCTACCTCCCGCACGCCGTTATCCGGCCAACAGGTCGTATCAATATTAAATGCGATGCCATCCAACAGCGGGCCGCCGCCGACGGGCTCCACCATCACCTTGAGGTGGCGCTCGCCCACCAGACGCTGTTGTAGCAGACGGAAACGACCATCGAATAACGGTTCCGGGAACATTTGCCCCCACGGTCCGGCATCCCGCAACAGTTGCGCCACTTCCATAGACATCTCCGCCGCGCTTAATGGACCATCGGAGATCACTTCGCCTTGCAACAGGGCAGGATCGAGCCATTCCGTTACCAGCTCGCCAAAACGTTGCTGAAACTGCTCGAATTTATGCTCTTCCAGCGACAATCCCGCCGCCATCGCATGACCGCCGAACTTGATCATCAGATCAGGGTAAAGCGTATCCAGCCTTTCCAGCGCATCGCGCATATGCAGCCCCTGAATCGAACGGCCTGAGCCTTTTAGCGTGCCGTCGCCCGCAGGTGCAAAGGCGATCACCGGGCGGTGAAAACGCTCTTTAATGCGCGACGCCAGAATTCCGACCACGCCCTGATGCCATTCAGGATGATACATCGCCAGACCGCCCGGAAGCGTTTCACTACTGCGCTCAAGCTTTTCGCACAGGATAAGCGCTTCCGCCTGCATCCCCTGCTCTATTTCTTTGCGCGTCTGGTTAAGCGCATCCAGCTCGCTGGCCAGAACACGCGCTTCGCCGAGGTTGTCGCACAACAGTAACGCCACGCCAACGGACATATCATCCAGCCTGCCGGCGGCATTCAGGCGAGGCCCCAACGCGAAGCCTAAATCACTGGCGGCAAGCTGCTGCGGATCGCGATTCGATATCTCCAGCAACGCTTTAATTCCCGGACGGCATTTCCCGGCACGAATACGACTTAGCCCTTGCCAGGTCAGAATACGGTTGTTAGCGTCCAGCGGCACAACGTCTGCTACCGTTCCCAACGCCACTAAATCCAGCAGCTCCGCCAGATTCGGCGGCGCGATGTTGCGCTCGTCGAACCATCCTTTGTCGCGCAAAAATGTTCGCAACGCCAGCATCAGGTAAAACGCCACGCCGACGCCCGCCAGCGACTTAGACGGGAATTCGCAGTCGCGCAGATTAGGATTAATAATCGCTTCGGCATCCGGCAACGTGTCGCCTGGCAGGTGGTGATCGGTCACGATCACCGGAATCCCCAACGTCTTTGCATGCGCTACGCCGGCGTGGGATGAGATGCCGTTGTCTACGGTGACGATAAGCTGCGCGCCGCGCGCCTTCGCCTGATCGACCACTTCCGGGCTTAAACCGTAGCCATCTTCAAAGCGATTAGGCACCAGATAACTGATGTTGTCACATCCCAACGCACGCATTCCCAATACGCTTAGCGCAGTACTGGTCGCGCCGTCGGCGTCAAAATCGCCAACAACAATAATGCGGGTACCTTCGCGAAAGGCGTTGTAGAGGATCTCCACCGCGTTATCTATGCCGCTAAGCTGTTGCCAGGGCAGCATTCCTTTCACGCTGCGCTCCAGTTCGCGGGCGCTACGAACGCCCCGGCTGGCATATAAACGTCGTAGTAATGGAGGAAGATCGGCGGGGAGTTCCGCCGTCTCATCAGCCTCACGCCGACGAAGTTGTCTCTGTTGTTTCACGCGTATTATTTACCACTGGTCTGTTTTTGATGCTCATCAAGAAACGCTTTCATCTCTTTCGGTCCCTGATAGCCAGGCACCACATAGCCGTTACTCAATACAATGGCTGGCGTACCGCTAACGCCCAACTGCACGCCCAATGCATAATGATCAGCAATGTTCACATCACAGCTTGCCGGTTTCACGCCCTTACCTGCCATGGCGTCATCAAACGCTTTGTTTTTGTCTTTGGCGCACCAGATAGATTTCATATCCTGCTCCGCTTGGCTTTCCAGCCCCTGGCGCGGGAAGGCCAGATAACGTACCGTGATCCCCAGCGCGTTATAATCTTTCATCTCTTCATGTAGCTTATGACAATAGCCGCAGGTGATATCGGTAAAAACAGTAATGACATGTTTCTCATCCGGCGCTTTATAGACGATCATCTCTTTTTCCAGCGCATTTAGCTGGCTCATCAGCAGTTTGTTCGTCACGTTTACCGGATGCGCGCCGCTCACGTCATACATCGGCCCTTGAATAATATGTTTGCCGTCGTCAGTGACGTACAGTACGCCGCTGTGAGTGAGGACGGTTTTCATTCCTGCCACTGGAGAGGCCTGAATTTCCGTACTCTGAACGCCCAGCTTAGCCAGCGACTGACGGATAGCCGCATCATCCGCATGGGCCACGCCTGAAAACGCCGCCGCCAGTAAAGTGAACATCATAAAACGCTTTTTCATAAACTATCCTTTCCTGTCAGCACTCATGCCCGCGGATGGTGCTGTTGATGAAGTTGACGCAAACGCTCCGTTGCGACATGCGTATAAATTTGTGTCGTCGAAAGATCGCTATGCCCAAGTAGCATTTGTACAACGCGCAAGTCGGCGCCGTGATTCAGCAAATGCGTGGCGAAAGCGTGACGTAAAACATGCGGCGATAGTTTTTCGCTATCGATTCCAGCCAGTACCGCATAATGTTTAATACGGTGCCAGAAGGTCTGCCGCGTCATCTGCTGCGCACGCTGACTGGGGAATAATACGTCAATCGATACGCCATTGAGTAACCAGGGACGCCCATGCTCCAGATACGTTTCCAGCCAATATACCGCCTCTTCGCCTAACGGCACCAACCGCTCTTTATTGCCTTTACCGATAACCCGCACCACGCCCTGCCGCAGACTGATATCGCTCATTGTCAGCCCCACCAGTTCCGACACGCGCAAACCGGTGGCATACAGCACTTCCAACATAGCTTTATCGCGCAACTCCAAAGGTTGATCAATAAGCGGCGCCTGCAAGAGCCGTTCAACCTGCGCCTCGCTAAGGTCTTTCGGTAAACGCTGCGGAAGCTTAGGCGAGGCCAACTGCGCGCTCGGATCATCCTCACGACACTTTTCACGGTACAGATGCTGGAAAAAGCGCCGCATAGCGCTTAACAGGCGTGCGGAACTGGTCGCTTTGTATCCGCCCTCCACCCGTTCAGCCAGCAGCGTTTGTAAATCATCAGCCTGCGCCGTCGCAAGCGTTTTTCCGCGATGATGCAACCACGCAACGACCATCGATAAATCGCGACGATACGCGCTTAATGTATTTTCCGCCAGATTTCGTTCCAGCCACAGGGCATCCAGAAACTGCTCAATACGCGCTAAATCCTGTTCCATTCGCGCTCCCTACTTCACGCTTACTTTTGGTGCATTATGCCTCATTGTGCCGTGAATGCAGCGATTCTGTTACACTACCCGCAACGCTATAGCAGAATCGAGATGTAACGTAATGAACATGGGTCTTTTTTACGGTTCCAGCACGTGCTACACCGAGATGGCCGCAGAGAAAATTCGCGATATCCTCGGCCCGGAGCTGGTGACATTACATAACCTCAAGGATGACGCCCCCGCCTTAATGGAGCAGTACGACGTGCTCATTTTAGGCATCCCCACCTGGGATTTTGGCGAAATTCAGGAGGACTGGGAAGCCGTCTGGGAGCAACTGGACGATCTCAATCTGGAAGGCAAAATCGTTGCGCTTTACGGTATGGGCGACCAGCTCGGCTACGGTGAGTGGTTCCTGGATGCGCTGGGTATGTTGCATGACAAACTTGCACTCAAATGCGTTAAATTTGTCGGCTACTGGCCCACAGAAGGCTACGAATTTACCAGCAATAAACCGGTCATTGCGGATGGGCAACTGTTTGTCGGCCTGGCGCTGGATGAAACGAACCAGTATGATCTCAGCGATGAGCGTATACAGACCTGGTGTGAACAAATTCTCGGCGAAATAGCCGAACACTACGCCTGAAGCCTTACTCGCTGTATTTCCCTCTCGACGGAACCGCGTTTGCGCCGTTCCGTCAGTGTTGGCCCGATATCGGCTGCTGTAACAGTATCCGACGCAACTCACGCCATTCCGCTTCTTCCATGCTATCCGCCGCCAGCCATAAATGCTGATGACGTCCAGACTCTGCGCGTAAACGCAACACCATCCCGCTCTTCAGTAACCAGGGCGGACGCAAGAGCGTCCAGTCCTGCCCCTGCCAGCGTAAGCGCCCGTCCATGAGTAACTTGATCTCTCCCTGGCAGGTATTAATCCTGCGCTGGCTACGTACACAGTCAAACACGACCAGCGACAGTAGCATCATCCATAACGGGGTATAACTCAGCGGCCAGGGCATCAATAAAATCACCGCGGCAACCAGCCCATGAATGAGCAATGAGATCCACTGAGCGCGCCATGAGACGCGTAAATCAGATTGCCACAGGACCACGTTCCCGATTCCGTGTCTGAATGAGTCGGACCATCTGTTCCAGTTCAGCGTCAGCCGGTTTACCGTGATTCATCAACCAGTTAAATAAATCCGGGTCATCACTCTGCAACAAACGGACAAAAATACGCTTTTCTTCATCACTTAAACTATCGTACTCATGTTCAAAAAACGGCATGATAGAAATATCAAGTTCGCGCATACCGCGACGACATGCCCAGTGAATACGTGCTTTATTGTGAATATCCATGTTCTTCCTGCCTCGCGAAAATGAAGTACCGGGCTATTGTAACGTGTTTTTGGCGTTGTTTTACGGGAATCTCAGTAATCTGGAACGCGATCGCGAAATAAAAGGCTGGGAATCAATACGTTCATCCGTTTTGGATACCGCCTCGCAAAACGATCAATCCGCTCTCAATGGGCTATTTAAAGCACTTGCAATGACCGATGGCTCTTTTACCATTAACCATTATTGTTGCAGCTAACCAGGACATTATTTATGGCTTTTATCTCCTTTCCGCCACGTCATCCTTCATCGTCAGCCCGCCTGCCGCTGACGCTGATCGCGCTTGACGACTGGGCGCTGTCGTCCATTACCGGCGTAGACAGTGAAAAGTATATTCAGGGCCAGGTCACCGCTGACGTAAGCCAGATGACTGAACAGCAACACCTTCTCGCCGCCCACTGCGATGCTAAAGGTAAGATGTGGAGCACTCTGCGCCTGTTCCGTGAGCGCGACGGTTTCGCCTGGATTGAACGCCGTAGCGTGCGTGAAGCGCAATTAACGGAGCTGAAAAAGTACGCCGTATTTTCCAAAGTGGTCATCGCGCCGGATGACGAACGCGTATTGCTTGGCGTGGCAGGTTTTCAGGCCCGCGCGGCGCTGGCTAATGTCTTTAGCGAACTGCCCAATAGTGAAAATCAGGTGGTCAGAGACGGCGCCTCCACGCTGCTATGGTTTGAACATCCTGCGGAACGATTCCTGCTTGTCACTGATGTCGCGACGGCCAACATGTTAACGGAGAAGTTGCATGGCGAAGCCGAACTGAATAACAGTCAACAGTGGCTGGCGTTGGATATTGAAGCAGGCATTCCGGTGATTGACGCGGCGAACAGCGGTCAGTTTATCCCCCAGGCGACTAACCTACAGGCGCTGGGCGGCATCAGCTTCAAGAAAGGCTGCTACACCGGACAGGAGATGGTCGCACGGGCAAAATTCCGCGGCGCCAATAAACGCGCGCTTTGGTTGCTGGCGGGCAAAGCCAGCCGGGTACCGGAAGCAGGAGAAGATCTGGAGCTACAGATGGGCGAGAACTGGCGTCGTACCGGCGCTATTCTGGCGGCGGCACAGTTGGACGATGGTCAGTTACTGGTTCAGGCCGTCATGAATAACGATTTAGAAGCCGAAAGCGTCTTCCGCGTTCGCGACGATGCCAACACCCTGCATATCGTCCCGCTGCCCTACTCGCTGGAAGAGTGATATCACGTTAAAAGCCTGATAGCCTGATAGCGCAACGCCATCAGGCTCGCACGTGCTGTTCTCGTAGGCCGGATAAGGTGCGACAGCGCCGCCATCCGGCACGGGCATCCGGGAATTACGCCTGTCCCACATACAAATAGATGGCCAGGAAATGGCACACGCTGCCACCCAGCACAAAGCCATGCCAGATGGCGTGGTTATAAGGTATGCGTTTGCAAACATAGAAAATTACGCCCAGCGAGTAAACGACGCCACCTACCGCCAGCAGCGTCACGCCGCCTATCGCCAGCTTAATCGCCAACTGATAAACCACTATCAACGACAGCCAGCCCATTGCCAGATACGTAACCAGTGAGAGCACTTTAAATCGGTGCGCAATCGTCAACTTGAAGAGGATACCGAATAGCGCCAGGCTCCAGATCACAATCATTAGTCCGCGCGCCAGCGGCGAATCCAGACCTACCAGCAGAAATGGCGTATAGGTTCCGGCAATGAGCAGATAGATAGCGCAGTGATCAAATTTCTTTAACCAGATTTTTGCCCGCTGATGAGGAATGGCATGATAAAGCGTTGAGGCAAGAAAAAGCAGGATCATGCTCCCGCCATATAAACTGTAGCTGGCAATAGCCGTCATACCAGCATTCGCCTCTACCGCCTGAACCAACAACAGCACCAGGCCGACAATACCAAATACCAATCCAATGCCGTGGCTAATACTGTTGGCGATTTCCTCAGCCAGCGAATATCCCTGCGTCATTAATGGTTTTTGCACCATAACTTACTCCGGAGAAACGTTCATAACGATGAACTGCGCCTCTAGCGTAACTGAGAATGATTCCAGTGAACACATGTTAGCTAAAATAAATTCGCAAAATTAAATTTTCTTTCTTATTCAATAACTTAACCACAGAAACTCAACTAACACGCGTTCATATTTATCAAAGGCATTTAAAATCAATCACATAAAATTGCGTCTGGTTGGGATAGATTTCAGCAATGACCCGTTTCAGCTCATCAAGCGACATATTTTCCTGTTGCGCATGTTTTTCGTTCAGCGTATCCAGCGTCACAGTTGACGTTCCTGTCACTTCGATTGTGCAAAAATAGCCATCATCTTCGAACCGCCCCACGCGTAGCATATCGCCTGCTTTAAAGTGGGACTCGGAGGCATCACGAATGGTGATGGTTTTACGCCCTGCCAGAATGTCATTCTGGAAACGTTGAAAGAAAGTAATGTCGTTTGGCTGCATGTGGTTATCCCCTGAATATGAACTCTTGAAGTGGATGTTACGATCTGAATGTGTTCCTGCCCCGACACGCGAGCCCCCTGGAATTTTGCGTACGCTTTACATGTCATTTGGTGCAGAATGAATGATAACAGACTAAATAAATTGAGATTATGCAACAATGAGAAAACTCACCCTGCCAAAAGATTTTTTATGGGGCGGCGCGGTTGCTGCACACCAGGTTGAAGGCGGCTGGAATAAAGGCGGTAAAGGCCCCAGCATCTGCGACGTGCTAACCGGCGGCGCACACGGCGTGCCACGCGAAATTACCCAGAATGTCGTTGCTGGCAAATACTATCCGAACCACGAGGCGGTGGATTTTTACGGACATTACAAAGAAGACATCCGTCTTTTCGCCGAAATGGGGTTCAAATGCTTCCGTACCTCTATTGCCTGGACGCGTATCTTCCCGAATGGCGACGAATCCCAGCCAAACGAGGCCGGTCTGAAATTCTACGACGACATGTTTGATGAATTGCTCAAATACAACATCGAACCGGTCATCACCCTTTCCCACTTTGAAATGCCGTTACATCTGGTCCAGCACTACGGCGGCTGGACCAATCGTAAAGTCGTTGATTTCTTTGTCCGTTTTGCTGAAGTCGTGTTTGAACGCTACAAGCATAAGGTCAAATACTGGATGACCTTCAACGAAATTAACAACCAGCGAAACTGGCGCGCGCCGCTGTTTGGCTACTGCTGTTCCGGCGTGGTGTATACCGAGCATGAGAATCCAGAAGAAACCATGTATCAGGTCTTACATCATCAGTTTGTCGCCAGCGCCCTGGCGGTGAAAGCGGCACGTCGTATTAATCCACAGATGAAAGTTGGCTGTATGCTGGCGATGGTCGCGCTGTATCCCTTCTCCTGCAAACCAGAAGATGTGATGTTTGCTCAGGAATCGATGCGTGAACGCTACGTCTTTACCGATGTACAGCTGCGCGGCTATTACCCGTCCTATGTGTTGAACGAGTGGGAGCGCCGCGGATTTAACATCAAAATAGAAGATGGCGATCTTGAAGTGCTGCGCGAAGGCACCTGCGACTATCTTGGTTTCAGTTATTACATGACCAACGCGGTCAAAGCCGAAGGCGGTAGCGGCGATGCTATTTCCGGTTTTGAAGGCAGCGTACCGAACCCCTATGTTAAAGCCTCTGACTGGGGCTGGCAGATTGACCCGGTGGGCCTGCGTTATTCATTGTGTGAACTGTACGAACGCTATCAAAAGCCGCTGTTTATTGTCGAAAACGGTTTTGGTGCTTACGACAAAGTAGAAGAAGATGGCAGCATCAACGACGACTATCGCATTGACTACCTGCGCGCCCATATTGAAGAGATGAAAAAAGCGGTGACTTACGATGGTGTCGACCTGATGGGCTACACGCCGTGGGGCTGCATCGACTGCGTGTCGTTCACCACCGGGCAGTACAGCAAGCGCTACGGCTTCATCTACGTGAACAAGCACGATGACGGTACGGGCGATATGTCGCGTTCGCGTAAGAAGAGCTTCAACTGGTACAAAGAGGTGATTGCCAGCAACGGCGAGAAGCTTTAACTCCTGCACGTTACCCGCCAGTCGGCGGGTAACACTTTGAACGAGTCTTACCAGGTCTTACCTATTTTAAATTCCCAGCGTACATCTTCCATTTTGGTTGGCGACTTCGCTTCCTGCATTACCGGGAAGAAGGCTCCGGCACCAAACCATAATTTCAGTGAATCGACGGCAATATTAAATGACGGACCAACAACCCATTCGGTAGTTCCAGAATGGTTATTAATTACGCTGCCATTAGACAGTTTTTTCGTTCCAGAGGCATTATTGCTGTAGGCACTTTCCAGACCAAGATCCAGCGGTAAATCGCTAAACATATACCGCACCTGGGTATTCCACTGGAATTCGTTACCTCGTTTCACGTCCTGGTTACCGCGCTCAAATGGTCCCTGATATACAAAACCCATATCCCCTTTAATGTTAGGAGTAAATAATTTTGTTAAAGTGAGTGTTACTCTTCCTCCCCAGGCGCTATTCCCAGGCAAATGATTATCTCCATCTTGCCCGGTGGGTAGTAATAATGCCCCACCTACCGTAACCCAAAACGGATCACCTCTTCGCTGGCTCATTAAAGCATAATTGACCCCCACCGATTGGTCGCCCATTCCCTCTATGTGCTCAGGAGACAGATTGTCTCGTTTGTTATTGATATACGACCCCACAGTTGATAATTCCAGTCTGTCGGTCAAACCGTAACGAATCTTCAATAACCATATCTGGGAGTAAACATCCGGACTTCCGTGCCCCTCGATTTGATGATCTTTATCGCGAAATGAGCTATTCACGGCGGTTAATAACTTTCCTTCCGGCAATACTGAACCACCAGAAATAGCGGTATTAACTGGTGCACCTAATAGATTACTGGGATTATTTTCTCCGTTAGCTGCCATTGCATTCATTAATAGAAAATATGTCATTAATGGCAGAAATATAAATCGTTTCATTATTCCCTCCAGGTATAAAAAACAAAGCGCTAAGTTAATAAATATTTACGTTATTTATGTTTATTTTTAATTTATAATTTAAATTAATAACTTGATGAATTTAATATACGGAAATTTTTGTAACTATATTGAGAGGTAAATAACGATTCCGTAGAGAAACTATTTGTAACTACATGTAAATATACTGTGTTGTTTTGATTAAATAACAGCAAGGTAAAAATGATGCACAATGAATCATTAGGCTCTAAAAAAGCGGTAATTTAATTCTGGCTAATACACTGATACAAACGCCAGGTTGCCTGACAGGAGCCAAGGATTTACTGTAATATATTGAATTAGTAACACTTTGTAGCCTGAATAAGGCACTCACACTGTATCCGACATAAACAAAGCGCACTTTATTAACAAGCTGAAAAGGCGCCGAAGCGCCTTTAGAAGACAGTCGAATCAGTAAATTACTGGTAGTCGCTAATCGGTACGCAGGAGCAGAACAGGTTACGGTCGCCATAAACATCATCCAAACGTTTCACCGTCGGCCAGTATTTGTCTGCCACGCCTGCCGGGAATACGGCAACTTCACGGCTGTACGGATGCGCCCACTCGGCGACCAGTTCGCTCTGAATGTGCGGCGCGTTCACCAGCGGGTTATCTTCCAGCGGCCAGACACCGGCTTTCACCTGGTCAATCTCTGCGCGGATAGCCAGCATCGCATCGATAAAGCGATCCAGCTCGGCCTTACCTTCAGATTCCGTCGGCTCTACCATCAGCGTGCCCGCCACCGGGAACGACATGGTTGGCGCATGGAAACCGTAGTCGATCAGACGCTTGGCAATATCCAGCTCGCTGATGCCGGTTTCTTCTTTCAATGGGCGAATATCAAGAATACATTCGTGCGCCACACGGCCATCGCGACCGGTATACAGTACCGGGTACGCGTCTTTCAGACGGCTGGCAATGTAGTTAGCGTTAAGAATCGCGACCTGGCTTGCCTGCTTCAGGCCTTCTGCGCCCATCATGCGGATGTACATCCAGCTGATTGGCAGGATAGAGGCACTACCGAACGGCGCGGCAGACACCGCACCCTGACGGGTGAGCATCCCTTCGATTTGCACCACGCTATGACCAGGTACAAACGGTGCCAGATGCGCTTTCACGCCGATCGGTCCCATGCCTGGGCCGCCGCCGCCGTGCGGAATGCAAAAAGTTTTATGCAGGTTAAGATGCGAAACGTCCGCGCCAATAAAGCCCGGTGAGGTGATGCCGACCTGGGCGTTCATGTTCGCGCCGTCAAGGTAAACCTGACCGCCGAACTGGTGCACAACTTCACACACTTCACGGATCGTTTCTTCATAGACGCCGTGGGTGGACGGATAGGTCACCATGATGCAAGAGAGGTTCGCAGCATGTTGTTCTGCTTTTGCTCGCAGATCGTCCAGGTCGATGTTGCCGTTCTTATCACACGCCACAACCACCACCTGCATTCCTGCCATATGTGCAGAAGCAGGGTTAGTGCCGTGAGCAGAGGCCGGAATCAGGCAGATATCGCGATGCCCTTCGTTGCGGCTTTCGTGATAGTGACGAATCGCCAGCAGCCCCGCGTATTCCCCCTGTGCGCCGGAGTTAGGCTGCATACAGACGGCGTCGTACCCGGTGAGTTTCACCAGCCAGTCAGAAAGCTGGCTAATCATCTGATGATATCCTTCCGCCTGTTCCGGCGGGCAGAACGGATGCAGTTCAGCGAATTCCGGCCAGGTGATAGGAATCATCTCGGCGGCGGCGTTCAGCTTCATGGTACAGGAACCCAGCGGGATCATCGCCTGGTTCAGCGCCAGATCTTTACGCTCCAGCGAGTGCATATAGCGCATCATCTCGGTTTCGCTGTGGTAACGGTTAAATACCGGATGCGTCAGAATCGCATCGTCACGCAGCATACTTTGCTGAATGGAACGGCTATCAAGCGCCACGTCTTTATCCAGTGTTTCAATGTTCAGACCGTGGCTGTCGCCCAGCAAAACATTGAACAACTGCGCCACATTCTCACGGGTGGTGGTTTCATCGAGCGTAATACCCACCGCGTTATGAATATCGCTGCGCAGATTGATCTCTGCCGCTTCCGCACGCGACAGTACCGCAGCTTTATCAGCCACTTCCACACACAGGGTGTCGAAGTAGTGCGCATGACGCAGCTTTAAGCCTTTCTGTTGCAGACCTGCCGCCAGAATATCGGTCAGGCGGTGGATACGATTAGCGATGCGCTTCAGACCGACCGGACCATGATAAACGGCATACAGGCTGGCGATGTTAGCCAGCAGTACCTGCGAGGTACAAATGTTGGAGTTCGCTTTCTCACGACGGATATGCTGCTCGCGAGTCTGCATCGCCATGCGCAGTGCGGTATTGCCCGCCGCATCTTTTGAGACGCCGATAATACGGCCTGGCATGGAACGTTTAAATTCGTCTTTGGCGGCAAAGAACGCCGCGTGCGGGCCACCGTACCCCATCGGTACGCCGAAGCGTTGCGCAGAGCCGAAAACAATGTCCGCGCCCTGTTTGCCCGGAGCCGTCAGCAGCACCAGCGCCATAAAATCGGCGGCGACGCTGACCACAACTTTACGGGATTTCAGCTCAGTAATCAGTGCGCTGTAGTCGTGAATTTCACCTGTGGTGCCTACCTGTTGTAACAGCACGCCAAACACATCCTGGTGATCCAGTGCTTTCGCCGCGTCATCTACAATGACGTCAAAGCCAAAGGTTTCGGCACGCGTACGCACGACGTCCAGAGTTTGCGGATGGACATCAGAGGCGACAAAGAAACGGTTGGCATTTTTCAGTTTGCTGACGCGCTTTGCCATCGCCATCGCTTCAGCGGCGGCGGTCGCTTCATCCAGCAGCGAGGCGGAAGCCATGTCCAGTCCGGTCAGATCCAGCGTCACCTGTTGGAAGTTGAGCAGCGCTTCCAGACGCCCCTGAGAGACTTCCGGCTGATAAGGGGTGTAGGCGGTATACCAGCCTGGATTTTCCAGCATGTTGCGCAGGATAACCGGCGGTAGCTGCACGGCTGTGTAGCCCATGCCAATGTAGGACGTGAAGCGCTTGTTACGCCCGGCGATGGCTTTTAATTCCGCCAGTGCGGCATATTCGGTTGCCGCCTCGCCAACCTGCGGCGGAGTCGCGAGCTGAATGTCTTTCGGCACAATCTGACCTGTCAGCGCGTTTAACGACTCGGCGCCAACCGCATTCAGCATCTCTTGCTGCTGCGCGGCGTCCGGTCCGATGTGGCGTTCAATGAAAGCGCCGCGGTTTTCAAGCTGGCTTAACGTCTGTGTCATGGGCGATGGTTCCTGAAACGTGCAGTGAATCGTAGGTGTCTCTAACTCAATTGCCCGGTGGCGCTGACGCTTACCGGGCCTACGCGTGCGAAAACGAATACGCAAAATCATTCGCGTTGCAGTGAGTAGGCCGGATAAGCATTAGCGCCATCCGGCACAACATTATTCGTCTTCTAACAATGCCTCATACGCGGTGGCATCCAGCAGCGATTCAAGTTCGCTTTCATCGCTGGCTTTGATTTTAAAGATCCAGCCACCGGCATACGGTTCGCTGTTCACCAGCTCCGGGGAGTCGCTCAGCGCATCGTTTACCGCCACGATCTCGCCGCTTACCGGCGCATAAATGTCGGACGCCGCTTTTACGGACTCCGCCACGGCGCAGTCGTCGCCCGCGCTTACGGTCGCGCCGACTTCCGGCAGATCAACAAAAACCATATCGCCCAACAGCTCCTGAGCGTGTTCAGTAATGCCAACGGTGTAAGTGCCATCCGCTTCTTTACGCAGCCATTCGTGTTCTTTGCTGTATTTCAGTTCTGCGGGTACGTTGCTCATCAATTAATCTCCAAAAAAGGATGAATCACGCGACGGCTTTGCCGTTACGCACAAAAACAGGTTTAGTCACTTTTACCGGCATTTCACGGTTACGAATTTGTACAATCGCCGTCTCGCCGATGCCCGCCGGAACGCGCGCCAGCGCAATGCTGTAGCCCAACGTTGGGGAAAACGTCCCGCTGGTGATAATGCCTTCTTGCTGATTGCCCTGCGCATCGGTAAAACGCACCGGCAGTTCATTACGCAATACGCCTTTCTCGGTCATCACCAGACCGACAAGCTGCTCATGGCCTTTTTCACGCTGCATCTCCAGCGCCTCACGGCCAATAAAGTCGCGGTCAGCAGGTTCCCAGGCGATAGTCCATCCCATATTAGCCGCCAGCGGAGAGATACCTTCATCCATCTCCTGACCGTACAGGTTCATGCCTGCTTCCAGACGCAGCGTGTCGCGCGCGCCAAGACCGCACGGCTTCACGCCCGCCTCCACCAGCGCACGCCAGAAATCCGCCGCTTTTTCATTCGGCATAGCGATTTCATAGCCCGCTTCGCCGGTATAACCGGTGGTGGCGATAAACAAATCACCCGCCTGAACGCCGAAGAACGGCTTCATACCTTCTACTGCATGGCGCTGTTGGTCAGTAAACAGAGTCGCCGCTTTTTCCTGCGCATTCGGCCCCTGTACCGCAATCAGCGACAGGTCGTCACGAACGGTGATGTCGATGGCATAAGGTTCAGCGTGTTGGGTAATCCAGGAGAGGTCTTTTTCGCGGGTGGAGGAGTTAACAACGAGACGGAAGAAATCTTCAGTGAAGTAGTAGACGATAAGGTCATCAATCACGCCACCCGATGCGTTAAGCATACCGGAGTAGAGGGCTTTACCCGTCTTCGTTAGCTTCGCGACGTCGTTTGCCAGCAGATAACGCAAGAACTCCCGGGTGCGGCTACCATGAAGATCGACAATGGTCATATGCGATACATCAAACATCCCGGCATCAGTGCGCACAGCGTGGTGTTCATCAAGCTGAGAGCCGTAATGCAGGGGCATCATCCAGCCATGAAAATCGACCATGCGAGCGCCGCATAGCGTGTGTTGTTCGTACAAAGGCGTCTGTTGGGCCATCTTTTCCTCGTTGAATTAGCGGGGGCTAACAACCATTTTCATGGGAAATCTTCGCCACGAAACCTGGCATCGACGCCCTTTTTCCTGCGCCGACGCAAACGTTCTCTTGCTCCTGAACTTACCACCGAACCAGGCGCTAAACCATAAGGCTGAATTTACCATCACATTAGCTTATGACTAAAAAACGCTAAAATCCCATCAGCACAAAAAACCACTATTACGCTAAATAACCGTCATAAAAATGAAGCTGATACGATTTATCACAACATAAATTAATATTAAATGCGGAAAAAATGTCGAAAATCGCGTTCGCTAAAAATAATGACATTAGAAAATATAATGCGAAATAGGCGGTGAAATTAGATTATTTCAAACGAGGAAAGCCCCCCGGCGCGATAGCCGGGAAAGCAAAGTGTGACGGGTTTCAAACTCTTGCTGGCGTGCAGTCAGACGCTTAACGAAGCCATTGCGGAAGGTCGTTTAGCCCCATTGCCTGGCGAAGCAGTTGGGGTTTGACGCCGGGGAGCGTATCCGCAAGTTTCAGTCCGATGTCGCGCAGCAATTTTTTTGCCGGGTTTTCGCCGGCAAACAGGTCACGAAAACCTTGCATCCCGGCAAGCATCATCGCCGCGCTATGTTTACGGCTACGCTCATAACGACGGAGATAAAGATGTTGGCCAATGTCTTTGCCCTGGCGCTGAAGCCGGCGCAGATCGTCCACCAGTTCGGCCGCGTCCATAAAGCCGAGGTTGACGCCTTGCCCTGCCAGCGGATGGATGGTGTGCGCGGCATCGCCGACTAACGCCAGACGATGCGCGGCAAACTGGCGAGCATAGCGGCCCGTCAGAGGAAAAACCTGCCGTTCGCTTTCCAGGCGGCATAAGCCCAGCCGATTATCGAAGGCGATAGTCAACGCCTGGTTAAACGCCTCGTCGCCGCTCTGTTGCATACGCTCCGCATCCTGCGGAGAAAGCGACCAGACAATGGAACACAGATGCGGATCGCTTAACGGCAAAAACGCCAGAATACCTTCACCATGAAACACCTGGCGAGCAACCGCGCCGTGCGGCTCTTCGGTGCGGATAGTCGCTACCAGCGCATGGTGACGGTAGTCCCAGAAAGTTAAGGGAATATCCGCTTTGTTACGCAGCCAGGAGTTGGCGCCATCCGCGGCAATCACCAGACGCGCGGTTAACATCGCGCCGTCTTTTAAAGTCAGGAAGGCGTCGTTTTCCCCCCAGGCGACCTGCTGTAATTCCGCTGGCGCCATTAAGGTGATATCCGCCGCTTGCTGCGCTTTTTGCCACAGTGCATAGTGAATGACGCTGTTTTCAACAATATGCCCCAGATGGCTATATCCCATGCTTGCGTCATCAAACGTAATACGGCCAAAGCTGTCTTTATCCCAGACTTCCATACCGTGGTAGCAACTTGCCCGTCGCGCCACAATGTTTGACCATACGCCAAGACGGGTAAGCAGTTTTTCGCTGGCGGCATTAATCGCCGACACCCGAAGCTGAGGCGGCGCATCGTTCGCCAACGGCTGGGGGACTACGTGATCCAGTACCGCAACGCGCAAACCGCTCCCCTGCAAGCCGCAGGCAACAGCCAGTCCCACCATGCCTCCGCCAACTATTGCTACATCCACACTTTGCACTATTTACTCCTGGAAACCGGAACAATCAAAACCGTAGGCCGGATAAGGCGAAGCTGCCATCCGGCATTTTTACGAACACGATGCCGGATGGCGGCGTAAATGCCTTATCCGGCCTACAGATCTGCTTAACGCGCAACCCAACCTAAGGTCCGCTGTGCCAGCGCATCGCGCGCAGGCGGTAATAATTCCATCGCCATTAAACCGATATTGCGCCCAATAACCAGCGGCGCCCAACGATTTGCAAACAGATGGACCAGACCGTTCGTTACGCCAATCGTCGTATCCCGGTCAACCTGACGACGCTGCTGATAGCGCGATAACACGTGCCAGGCGCCAATATCCTCGCCCGCGTCCTGTGCCGCGACCAGCGTTTCCGCCAGGCTCATGACATCGCGCAGACCGAGATTAAACCCTTGTCCGGCGATAGGATGCAACGTCTGAGCCGCATTGCCGACCACGACAGTCCGGTGAGTAAACACTTTTGCCGCCGTAGTCAGGGCAAGCGGATACGCGCTGCGCTTCCCCGCCTGAGTAATTCGCCCCAGCCGCCAGCCGAACGCGGCCTGCAACGCATGACAGAACTGCGCGTCGGACCAGCTCAGCACCTCATCGCGCTGGTCGAGCGGGTGACACCAAACCAGCGAACATCGGCCATGCGACATCGGCAACATCGCCAGCGGGCCATTGGGGGTAAAACGTTCAAAGGCGCGTCCCTGGTGCGGGATAGCGGTCGCGACATTCGCTATCACCGCTAACTGTTCGTAAGGCTCCTGACGCCAGTCAACGCCGCAGGCTGACGCCAGCGCGGAGTGGGTACCGTTAGCCGCCACCAGCACGCTGCCAGCTATCACATTGCCATTTTCCAGTGTGACGTTAACCTGCTGTTGGGTACGCGACACGCTGGCTACGCGCTCCGGGCAGTGCAGCGTAACGCCTGGCGCTTTACGCAAGAGCGCAAACAGACGCAGCCCGATATCATGCAGCTCCGCAACGTGACCCAACGCTGCCAGACTGTAGTCCTGCGCGTCGAGAGTCACAAATCCGGCATGGCCGCGATCGCTGACGTGTACGGTGTTGATTGCCGTTGCGCAATCGGAAATCGCCTGCCAGACGCCAATTCGCGCCAGTTGCTGGCAAGTGCCCGCCGCCAGCGCAATCGCTCTGGCGTCAAAGCCGGGATGACCGTCGGCTTCAGGCGCTTTCGCTTCAATCAGGTGTACCGGCAACGTCCCATGACTGAACTGAGAGATGGCCAGCGCCAGCGTCGCGCCTGCCATGCCGCCGCCAACGATAATGACGCTCATTGCTGCCGCGCCGCCGCCATTAATGCCTCAATGTCATCCGCCTTCTTCACAACGCCAGCGGTCAGGTTTTCATTACCGGTTTCGGTAATGACAATGTCATCTTCAATTCGAACGCCAATGCCGCGATACGCTTCCGGCACGTCGGCATCCGGCGCGATATAGAGGCCTGGCTCTACGGTCAGCACCATGCCCGGCTCCAGGATGCGGGAGCGATCCGGCCCATAAACGCCGACATCATGAACATCCAGCCCCAGCCAGTGGCTCAAGCCATGCATAAAGAAAGGACGATGCGCATTTTCGGCAATCAGTTGATCAACCTCTCCTTGCAAAATCCCCAGCTTCACCAGCCCGGTTATCATGATGCGCACGACTTCGCCGGTCACCTCCTGAATAGAGGTGCCAGGACGGAACAGTCGCAGGCTGGTCTCCAGCGATTCCAGAACGATGTCATAAATTTCACGCTGAGCTGGCGTAAATTTCCCGTTCACCGGGAAAGTACGCGTGATGTCGCCCGCGTAACCTTTATATTCACAGCCCGCGTCGATAAGCACTAAATCGCCGTCGCGCATTTCACTTTCGTTTTCAGTGTAATGCAGGATACAGCCATTTTCGCCGCTGCCGACAATGGTGTTATAGGAGGGATAGCGCGCGCCGTGGCGGTTAAATTCGTGGTGAATTTCCCCCTCCAGCTGATACTCAAACATCCCCGGACGACATTTTTCCATCGCGCGGATATGCGCCAGCGCGCTAATTTCCCCGGCGCGGCGCAGGACAGCAATCTCTTCCGGCGATTTGAACAGGCGCATCTCATGGACAATCGGTCGCCAGTCAGTCATGGTGGCCGGCGCGGTCAGATTCTGGCGAGAGCCTTTACGCAGCTTCTCCAGCGCAGCCAGAACAACCTCGTCGGCATACGCATATTCGCCCTGCGCGTGGTACACCACATCCAGACCATTAAGCAACTGAAAGAGTTGCTGGTTGATTTCGCTAAACGCCAGCGCCCGGTCAACGCCCAGTTTTTCCGGCGCGGCATCCTGTCCTAAACGGCGACCAAACCAGATTTCCGCCGTCAGGTCGCGAACGCGGTTGAACAAAACGCTGTGGTTGTGGGTGTCATCACTCTTAATCAGTACCAGCACGGCTTCCGGTTCGTTAAAACCGGTGAAATACCAGAAGTCGCTACTCTGGCGATACGGATATTCACTGTCTGCGCTGCGCGTCGCCTCCGGCGCGGCAAAGATCAGCGCGGCGCTGCCGGGCTGCATTTGCGCCAGTAATGCCTGGCGACGGCGTTGGTATTCCTGCTGAGTCATGACATGGCCTCCATTTCGTTTTTTCTTAGTGTAGCGTCGGTTTACGCACTTCCGGCGCGGTCGGCTGTTGGCGCGTGAAAGTGTCATGACATAACAGCGCCGCAACACGGACATATTCGATGATCTCTTCGAGCGACATCTCCAGCTCTTCCTGATCTTCGCTCTCATCATAACCAAGCTGCGCAATATTACGCAGGTCGTCAATCGCTTCACCCGTTTCGCCGGTGACTTTATCAAGTTTAGGCTGCGTTACGCCGAGGCCAAGCAAAAAGTGGTTAACCCACCCGGCTAATGCATCTGCGCGATCGAATACGCTGACATCGTCGCCTTCAGGCAGATAAAGCTGAAAAAGAAAGCCGTCGTCTTCCAGCGCGTCGCTGGTCGCCGCGTGCATTTTGCGCAGCGCCTGAGCAAGCTCATGCCCGAAGGCCAGACCTTCGTTCGTCAGGTCGTGCAACAGCGGCTGCCATGAGCTGTCGTTGTTGCCGCCGCAAATCATCCCGCTGATTAAACCATGCATTTCAGCCGGGGTCAGACCGGCCCCTTGTTGATTCAAAAACCGGTTCATTTCGTTGTAACCAGGCATTTCGTTCTGTATAGACATAAGCATTCGTCATCAAAGGGAGGATATTCATGATATGCTACCACTTTGGACCCTGGTGAACCAGAAAAGGGCTTGTATCTTCACACCAGGGTAGCTATAGTGTCGCCCCTTCGCGGACCCTGGGTCTGGAGACGAAGGCAGCGCAGTCAATCAGCAGGAAGGTGGCATGTCTGCACAACCCGTCGATATCCAAATATTTGGCCGTTCACTGCGAGTGAATTGCCCGCCTGACCAAAGGGATGCGTTGAATCAGGCTGCGGACGATCTGAATCAGCGGTTGCAAGATCTGAAAGTTCGCACTAGAGTCACAAATACTGAGCAGTTGGTTTTCATTGCCGCATTGAATATCAGCTATGAGTTAACTCAGGAAAAAGCGAAGACCCGCGATTACGCGGCGAGCATGGAACAACGTATTCGGATGCTACAACAGACCATCGAACAGGCGTTGCTTGATCAAGGTCGCATAACCGAAAAAACGGGCCAAAACTTTGAATAACACTTTTCGCTTTACTATGGTAAAGTGATTGTGAAAACAGAATTTCTCTGAGATGTTTGCAAGCGGGCCAGTCCCCTGAGCCGATATTTCATACCACAAGAATGTGGCGCTCCGCGGTTGGTGAGCATGCTCGGTTCGTCCGAGAAGCCTTAAAACTGTGACGACACATTCACCTTGAACCAAGGGTTCAAGGGTTACAGCCTGCGGCGGCATCTCGGAGATTCCCCTTCTGACTGGCGACAGCCATGACGCAACTTCCCGAACTCTCTTTATCACGACAAGAAATCCGCCGAATGATTCGGCAACGTCGCCGCGCGCTGACGCCAGAGCAGCAACGCCGCTTTGGTCAACAGGCCGCCGCCCGAATGCTCAGCTTTCCTCCCGTCGTGATGGCGCACACTGTCGCCGTGTTTCTCTCCTTTGATGGCGAACTCGACACCCAGCCGCTGATTGAACAGCTATGGCAAGCGGGCAAGCGCGTCTACCTTCCGGTTCTTCATCCCTTCAGCCCCGGCAACCTCCTGTTCCTGCACTATCATCCGCAGAGTGTGCTGGTGACCAACCGCTTAAAGATTCAGGAGCCACGGCTTGATGTCCGCGACGTATTGCCGCTGGCAAAGCTGGATGTGCTGGTAACGCCGTTAGTCGCGTTTGACGAAGACGGGCAGCGTTTAGGTATGGGCGGCGGTTTTTATGACCGCACGCTACAAAACTGGCAGCAGCATAAGATCCTACCTGTGGGCTACGCGCATGATTGCCAGTTAGTGGAAAAACTGCCGGTTGAAGAGTGGGATATCCCGCTGCCTGCGGTGGTAACGCCATCCAAAATTTGGGAGTGGTAGCCGTGTTTTGTCGATTGACAGCGTCGCTTTTTTGACCTAAATTTCTCGGTGAAGGGTGAGGGAGGCGAACCTCCCTCCTGCGTACTCACTGTTAATATGCTGGGCAAGCGATGATTAACAGGATCAGCAGCATGATGACGTATCTCATCATCGTCCCTTTCCTTTTTAGAGCCCCTGCTTCGGTAGGGGCTTTCCCGTTTCAGCGCTATGCTGAGCCCTTATCGTAAATTCCTTTTATTGCTGTACAACACGCAACGCTGCCTTTAATTACCAATTGCGGCAAGGCTCGAAAACAGAATGTATGCGTTACACGAAGAGATGTTGAGGCAGGGAAACCAGAGAAAGGATGGGCAGGTCATCTCCTGCCCATTTAGAGGAAATTAGTACAGCAGACGGGCGCGAATGGTGCCCGGAATCGCCTTCATCGCCAGCAGCGCTTTCTCCGCTACATCGCCATCGGCTTCTATATCAATTACCACATACCCCATTCGGGCGGAGGTTTGCAGATACTGTGCGGCAATGTTAACGCCCTGCTCGGCAAAGATCTGGTTAAGCGCGGTCAATACGCCCGGGCGGTTTTCGTGGATGTGCATCAGGCGACGACCACCGTGCAGCGGCAGCGACACTTCCGGGAAGTTCACGGCGGAAAGCGTCGAGCCGTTATCCGAGTACTTAATCAGTTTTCCTGCGACTTCCAGACCGATGTTTTCTTGCGCCTCCTGCGTCGAGCCGCCGATATGCGGCGTCAGGATCACGTTATCGAATTCGCACAGCGGAGAGGTAAACGGATCGCTATTAGTGGCCGGTTCCGTCGGGAAGACGTCGATAGCCGCCCCCGCCAGATGTTTCGTCGCCAGCGCGTCGCACAAAGCCGGGATATCCACTACCGTACCGCGCGCGGCGTTAATCAGCAGCGAACCCGGCTTCATCAGGGCTATCTCTTTTGCGCCCATCATGTTTTTGGTGGAGGCGTTTTCAGGTACGTGCAGACTGACCACATCGCTCATATTCAGCAATTCAGACAGGTGCTGCACCTGAGTTGCGTTACCGAGCGGCAGTTTATTTTCAATATCATAGAAATAGACATGCATCCCCAGCGATTCCGCCAGAATGCCCAACTGCGTTCCGATATGGCCGTAGCCGATAATGCCAAGCTTTTTACCGCGCGCTTCGAACGATCCCGCCGCCAGTTTATTCCATACGCCGCGGTGCGCTTTGGCGTTCGCTTCCGGCACGCCGCGCAGCAGCAGCAATAGCTCGCCAATCACCAGCTCCGCCACGGAACGGGTATTCGAGAATGGCGCGTTAAAGACCGGAATACCGCGTTTTGCCGCCGCATTTAAATCCACCTGGTTGGTGCCGATGCAAAAACAGCCAATCGCCACTAGCTTCTCTGCGGCGTTAATCACTTCTTCTGTCAGATGAGTACGGGATCGCAGACCGATGAAGTGGGCATCGCGGATGGACGCTTTCAACTGTTCAGCGTCCAGCGCGCCCTTGTGATATTCAATGTTGGTGTAACCTGCCGCACGAAGGCTTTCCAGCGCCTTTTGATGCACCCCTTCAACCAGCAGAAATTTAATTTTATCTTTCTCCAGCGATACCTTTGCCATTTCCCCGATCCTGTCTTTTTTTGCCATCTGATGTTGTGTGTGGATTTGCATCCGTCCTTCAACATATCAAAAAAAATTATCACGGCAATATGAACGTTTGCGCCAGCGTCGTGAAGGAATCGCATACAGCGGGAAATAGCAGATGAAAATACCGGGAATAACTTTTTCTTTGGAGGGATCGGCAGGGCAAACGATTAAACGTGATACATGTCACCAAATTTGCCCTGACCGAATTTTTTACGCGGCAGGAAATACGCCTGGCGGGATCATTTTACGATGGTTTTCACCCCGTCCGGCGTGCCGATCAGTGCGACATCGGCGCCACGGTTGGCGAACAACCCTACGGTCACGACGCCCGGAATCGCGTTAATGGCGTTTTCCAGCGCGATGGGATCAAGGATTTCCATACCATAAACATCCAGAATCACGTTGCCGTTATCCGTGACCACGTTCTGACGGTACTCCGGACGCCCGCCCAGCTTCACCAGTTGACGAGCGACCGCGCTGCGCGCCATCGGAATCACTTCGACCGGCAACGGGAATTTGCCAAGAATATCTACCTGCTTAGAGGCATCCGCAATGCAGATAAATTTCTCCGCCACGGAAGCAATAATTTTCTCACGGGTTAATGCCGCGCCGCCGCCTTTGATCATCTGCATATGACCGTTGATTTCGTCCGCGCCATCGACATAGATACCCAGGCTATCCACTTCGTTGAGATCAAACACATGAATACCGAGGCCTTTGAGTTTTTCAGTCGAGGCGTCCGAGCTGGAGACCGCGCCTTCAATCTGGCCTTTCATTGTGCCCAGCGCATCAATAAAGTGTGCGGCCGTTGAGCCTGTACCAACGCCCACAATGGTGCCGGGCTGTACATACTGAAGTGCCGCCCATCCTACCGCTTTTTTCAGTTCATCCTGCGTCATAGATCGTTTCGCCTGTGGTGTGAAAATACAGCCGCATTATAGAACATTGTCGGGAAAAATCTCCGTGTCCGTACACAGGCTACGGATTTCATCTGTACCGACGGCAAATTTATGTCATAGTGCGGAAAAAAATAACAGGAGCATGACACAACAATGAAACGTCCGGACTACAGAACACTACAGGCGCTGGATGCCGTTATACGTGAACGAGGATTCGAGCGCGCCGCCCAGAAGCTGTGCATCACGCAATCCGCCGTCTCACAGCGCATAAAACAGCTTGAGAATATGTTCGGACAACCGTTGTTGGTGCGTACCGTTCCTCCTCGCCCCACGGAGCAAGGGCAAAAATTACTGGCTCTGCTGCGTCAGGTTGAACTGCTGGAAGAAGAGTGGCTGGGCGATGAACAAACCGGCTCTACGCCGCTGCTGCTGTCGCTGGCGGTTAACGCCGACAGTCTGGCGACCTGGCTGCTTCCGGCGCTGGCGCCGGTGCTGGCGGACTCCCCTATCCGTCTCAATTTACAGGTGGAAGATGAAACGCGCACGCAAGAACGTCTGCGTCGCGGCGAGGTGGTGGGCGCGGTGAGTATTCAGCATCAGGCGCTGCCCAGTTGCCTGGTAGACAAACTGGGCGCGCTCGACTATCTGTTTGTCGCGTCAAAGCCGTTTGCCGAGCGCTATTTCCCCAATGGCGTTACCCGGTCGTCGCTGCTGAAAGCGCCCGCCGTCGCGTTCGACCATCTGGATGATATGCATCAGGCCTTTTTGCAACAGAATTTCGATCTACCGCCCGGCAGCGTGCCGTGCCATATCGTTAATTCATCCGAAGCGTTTGTACAGCTTGCGCGCCAGGGCACGACCTGCTGCATGATCCCTCACCTGCAGATTGAGAAAGAGCTGGAAAGCGGCGAGTTGATCAACTTAACGCCTGGTTTGCTACAGCGCCGGATGCTTTACTGGCACCGCTTTGCCCCGGAAAGCCGGATGATGCGCAAAGTGACCGACGCGCTACTGGAGTACGGGCACAAGGTGCTGCGTCAGGATTAGCCTCTCAATGAATGCCGGATGGCGGCGTGAACGTCTTATCCGGCCTGCATGACCCATTATTCCCCCGTCGCTTCTTTGAAATTCATCACAAAATCATTGCGTTCAGGCGGCAAAAAACGAGAACACCGGGAGAAAACGCGGCCTGGAAGCGCCCAGGCCGGGCGAGATTACTGCGTGCTGGCGGCCGTTGTCGACGTCTGCCCTGTTCCAGGTTCAAGCTGGAATACCACATCGACCTGATCGTCGAACTGAATAGTCGGCTGCTCGTAAGTTTCCTGCGCGGATACCGGCGCAGCATCTGCGGCTTTCATCATTCGCACCACCGGACTCGGCTGATAATTAGAGACATGGTAACGAACGCTGTAAACCGGCCCCAATTTGCTGTTAAAACCGGCTGCCAGCGCTTGCGCCTGATGAATCGCGTCATCAATGGCGGCTTTGCGGGCCTTGTCTTTATAGGCGTCCGGTTGCGCCACGCCCAGCGATACCGAACGAATCTCGTTCAGACCCGCCTTCAGCGCGCCGTCCAGCAGAGAATTAAGTTTATCTAACTGACGCAGCATCACTTCAACGGTTCGCACCGCGCGATACCCTTTCAGAATGCTTTTACCGTTTTGGTAATCATAATCCGGCTGCGTGCGCAGATTCGCCGCGCTAATGTCTTTTTTCGCAATCTGATTTTGCTCAAGGAAGGAAAGATATTGCGCCACGCGCTCATCGGCCTGCTTCTTCGCCGTCGCCGCATCCTTCGCCGCGACGTTCACTTCAATCGCTAAGGTGGCGATATCAGGCACAGCATCGACGCTTGCCGTACCGGAAGTCACGATGTGCGGGCCTTCCGGCAATTCGCTTGCCTGCGCCGACATTGCACTTAAACCCACTAATGCCGCCAGGGCCATCACTTTGAACTTCACAGTCTCTCCTCCATATTGCAGTCATTGCCCTGATATACAGGGCGCATGCAGGCAAGCTTAGCGGATATCGGCCTGTTGTCCATCAGACAACGCTTAGTTGAAAAGCGCGTGCATATGCGCGACGCCTTCCCGCGCCAGTTGGAAGGCGATAAGCCACATCACCACCCCAACCAGAATGTTGATAATGCGTTGAGCTTTCGCCGTACGCAGTCGAGGCGCAAGCCAGGCCGCCAGTAGCGCTAACCCAAAAAACCATAAGAACGACGCGCTAATCGTGCCGAGAGCAAACCAGCGCTTTGGCTCCATAGCCAGTTGCCCGCCGAGACTGCCCAACACGACAAACGTATCCAGATAAACGTGCGGATTCAGCCACGTTACCGCCAGCATCGTAGCAATAATTTTCCAGCGCCCCTGCTTCATAACCTCGGCGCTGGCCAGCTCCAGATTACTGCTCATTGCCGTTTTCAGCGCGCCAAAACCGTACCATAACAAGAACGCGACCCCGCCCCATGTGACCAGCGCCAGCAGCCACGGCGACTGCATCAGCAACGCGCTGCCGCCAAAAATACCGGCGCTGATCAGGACTAAATCACTTAACGCGCAAAGCAGCGCTATCATGAGGTGGTACTGGCGACGAATTCCCTGATTCATCACAAACGCATTTTGCGGGCCAAGCGGAAGGATCATGGCGGC
Organism: Salmonella sp. 2018103; assembly: GCF_026247685.1. Classification (NCBI taxonomy): domain Bacteria; kingdom Pseudomonadati; phylum Pseudomonadota; class Gammaproteobacteria; order Enterobacterales; family Enterobacteriaceae; genus Salmonella; species Salmonella sp. 2018103. Next base: position 804,877 of record NZ_CP111029.1, on the reverse strand, counting down.
GCCAAGGGCAAGCCCTTGAAAATAATAAGATATCACGTTAACTACCCTGAGCTGTTTTTCTTAAAGGCAGACTATAGCGCGGGAATATTATTAGCGGAAATTGATAATTTTAATCACTAATAAGAAAAGCTAATGAAGAGACTGAATAACGGATGGCGGCTACGCTTATCCGCTCAATAACCAGAGAATACTGGAGGCGGATAAGCGCAGCGCCGGCAGGCAGCGCGGGAGAAAAATTACTCCGCGGCGTTATCTTTCACACGTTTAAAATTGACGTCCATCTGCGGGTACGGGAAGCTAATACCAGCGGCGTCGAATTCACGTTTAATACGTTCCAGCACGTCCCAGTAGACATTTTGCAGGTCGCTGCTTTTACTCCAGACACGCACCACAAAATTAATTGATGAGGCGCCCAGCTCATTCAAACGTACCGTCATTTCGCGATCTTTTAAAATACGATCGTCGGACTCGATAATCGTCGTTAGCAGCTGTTTCACCTGATCGATATCCGAATCGTAGGCCACCCCAATAATGAATTCGTTACGGCGAACCGGCTCACGAGAATAGTTGATGATATTTCCCGCGATAATTTTGCCATTCGGAATCACAATAATTTTGCCGTCTACCGCGCGCATTGTCGTGGAAAAGATTTGCACGTTCAGTACCGTACCGGCAACGCCGCCCAAATCGACATACTCACCGGCGCGGAACGGACGGAACATAACCAGCAATACCCCAGCCGCAAGGTTAGAGAGCGATCCCTGTAATGCCAGGCCAACGGCTAAACCGGCGGCGCCCAGTACGGCAATAACCGAGGCGGTTTGAACCCCCACGCGACCCAGAGCCGCAATCAGCGTAAAAGCGATAACCCCATAGCGCACCAGCGCAGAAAGAAAGTCGGCCACTGTCGCATCAATATGACGCGCACGCATCAGACGATTTACCGTATTGGAGATCACGCGCGCTACAATCAAGCCGATGATGATAATAGCGATAGCCGCAACAATATTCACAGCATAGCTGAGCAATAACGCCTGGTTGCGTACCAGCCAGGTGCCCGCACCATTTATGCTGTCGACAACATTCAAATCTTCCATTCAATATTCCTTGGTCATAGCAAAACAAGCAAATGAGATCATTCTCACGAAAAGAACTTTTTAAAGGTAAACAAAAACAGAGGAATATGCCATTTTTCGGCATCATCCCCAAAAAGGCAGGTACACTGTGAGTTGGCCGGATGAAAGCGTTAACGCCGCTCTCCGGAAATAACGATAAAAAAATGGCTTCCCAAGGGAAGCCATTTTAATCAACAGACTACATTACAGAACGTCAATCGCGTTCAGTTCTTTAAATGCTTTTTCCAGACGAGCGATCATCGAAGTCTGGCCAGCACGCAGCCATACGCGTGGGTCATAGTATTTCTTGTTCGGCTGATCTTCGCCTTTCGGGTTGCCCAGCTGACCTTGCAGATACGCTTCGTTTTCTTTGTAGTAGTTCAGAACACCTTCCCAGGTTGCCCATTGGGTATCGGTATCGATGTTCATTTTCACTACGCCGTAGCTTACGGAGTCTTTGATTTCCTGAGCGGTAGAACCGGAACCACCGTGGAAAACGAAGTTCAGGCTGTTGTGCGGCAGGTTGTGTTTCTTAGAAACATAGTCCTGAGAATCACGCAGAATGGTCGGGGTCAGAACCACGTTACCCGGCTTGTAAACGCCGTGTACGTTACCGAAGGAAGCGGCAATGGTGAAACGCGGGCTGATTTTGCTCAGCTCAGTGTACGCGTAATCAACATCTTCCGGCTGGGTGTACAGGGCAGAAGCGTCCATGTGGCTGTTGTCCACGCCGTCTTCTTCGCCACCGGTGCAACCCAGTTCGATTTCCAGAGTCATGCCAATTTTGGACATGCGCGCCAGGTATTTGGAGCAGATTTCGATGTTTTCGTGCAGAGACTCTTCAGACAGGTCGATCATGTGAGAAGAGAACAGCGGTTTACCGGTCGCTGCGAAGTGTTTTTCACCCGCGTCCAGCAGACCGTCGATCCACGGCAGCAGTTTCTTGGCGCAGTGGTCAGTGTGCAGGATAACCGGAACACCGTAGTGCTCAGCCATCTGGTGAACGTGATGCGCGCCAGAGATAGCGCCCAGGATTGCCGCGCCCTGAGGTACGTCAGTTTTCACGCCTTTACCCGCGATGAAGGAAGCGCCGCCGTTGGAGAACTGAACGATGACCGGTGCTTTAACTTTTGCAGCGGTTTCCAGAACAGCGTTGATGGAATCAGTGCCCACGCAGTTAACTGCCGGCAGAGCAAAATTGTTTTCTTTTGCTACCTGGAACACTTTCTGTACGTCATCACCAGTGATCACGCCTGGTTTTACGAAATCAAAAATTTTAGACATGTTTCGTTGTCCTGTATCGTCGGGCTTTGGGAAAAAACACGGGCCGCCCTGAATGTCAGATCGGCAATAAATCAACGGGCAGGAATCCCTGCCCGTAACGATTACTTCTTAGCGCGCTCTTCGAGCATCGCTACGGCTGGCAGAACTTTACCTTCCACGAATTCGAGGAATGCGCCGCCGCCAGTAGAAATGTAGGAAATTTTGTCAGCAATGCCGAACAGGTCGATTGCCGCCAGGGTGTCGCCGCCGCCAGCGATGGAAAACGCTTCGCTATCAGCGATGGCATTTGCCACGATTTCAGTCCCTTTACGGAAGTTCGGGAACTCAAACACACCAACCGGGCCGTTCCACAGAATGGTTTTGGCATTCTTGAGGATTTCAGCCAGCTGCTGAGCGGAAGCATCGCCGATATCCAGGATCTGCTCGTCTTCTTTCACGTCGTTAACGGATTTCAGAGTCGCCGGTGCGGTTTCGGAGAACTCGGTGGCAACGCGAACATCGGTCGGAACCGGAATATCGCAAGTGGTCAGCAGACGTTTTGCTTCGTCAACCAGGTCAGCTTCGTACAGGGATTTACCGACGCTGTGGCCCTGAGCGGCAACGAAGGTATTGGCGATACCGCCGCCGACAATCAGCTGGTCAGCGATTTTAGACAGGGAATCCAGAACGGTCAGTTTGGTAGATACTTTAGAACCACCAACGATAGCCACCATCGGACGAGCCGGCTCTTTCAGCGCTTTACCCAGCGCATCCAGTTCAGCGGCCAGCAGCGGGCCTGCGCACGCGACGTCAGCAAATTTGCCGATACCGTGGGTAGAAGCCTGCGCGCGGTGCGCAGTACCAAAGGCGTCCATCACGAATACGTCACACAGGGCGGCATATTTTTTAGACAGCGCTTCGTCGTCTTTCTTTTCGCCTTTGTTAAAGCGAACGTTTTCCAGAACCACCAGCTCACCTTCGGCCACGTCAACGCCGTCCAGGTAATCTTTGACCAGGCGAACCGGGTTAGACAGTTTGTCTTTCAGGTAGTTAACAACCGGCAGCAGAGAGAATTCTTCGTTGTACTCGCCTTCGGTAGGACGACCCAGGTGGGAAGTTACCATCACTTTCGCGCCCTGTTTCAGAGCCAGTTCGATGGTCGGCAGAGAGGCGCGGATACGCGCGTCGCTGGTCACTTTCCCTTCTTTAACAGGTACGTTCAGATCCGCACGGATAAAAACGCGTTTCCCGGCCAGATCCAGATCGGTCATCTTAATTACAGACATGGTGAATCCTCTCAATGATGCTTAAAGTTTTGTCGACGCTGACGCGTCGAGCCTGAAACCAACTGCGGCCATCGCTAACGTGGTGTCGAGCATCCGGTTAGCAAAGCCCCATTCATTATCGCACCAGACCAGCGTCTTGATCAGGTGGGCGCCACTGACCCGGGTTTGCGTACCATCAACAATGGCGCTGTGCGGGTCGTGGTTAAAATCTATCGAGACCAACGGTGATTCCGTATAGTCAACTATACCATGAAATGCACCTTGTGCTGCTTTTTGCAGCAACTGGTTGACTTCACTGGCTTTTACTGGTTTTTTCACCGTCACGCTTAAATCGATCGCCGTCACATTAATGGTTGGAACGCGCACGGCAATCGCCTCAAAACGATCGTTAAACTGCGGGAATATACGCGTAATGCCTGCCGCCAGTTTCGTATCTACCGGGATAATCGACTGGCTGGCCGCGCGCGTGCGCCGTAGATCGGAGTGATACGCGTCGATCACCTGCTGATCGTTCATCGCGGAGTGGATCGTCGTGACGGTACCAGACTCGATGCCGTAAGCATCATCCAACAATTTAATGACGGGAATTATGCAATTCGTGGTACAGGACGCGTTTGAGACAATACGATGTTCCGCACGCAGTTGGTTCTGGTTCACGCCAAAAACGACGGTGGCGTCAAGATCGTTGCTGCCCGGATGAGAAAAGAGCACTTTCTTCGCGCCAGCGGCAATATGCGCCTCGCCATGCTCCCGGTTGCCATATACGCCCGTACAATCCAACACGATATCCACGCCCAGTTCGCGCCACGGCAGATCCGCCAGCGTTCGTTCATGCAGAATACGAATGACATCGTCGCCGACAAAAAGCTGCTCGCGCTCGTGGCGAACCTCCCATGCAAAACGCCCGTGGCTGGTATCGTATTTCAACAAATGCGCCATGCCTGCGGCATCCGCCAGCTCGTTGATGGCCACCACGGTAATTTCCGCCCGACGTCCGGATTCATACAAAGCACGAACCACGTTACGCCCGATGCGACCAAAGCCATTAATCGCTATGCGTACGGTCATAGGTCTCCTGCAAGGCTATCCCGATTCAGATGAGGCTGACAGAGTAATGCAGCTCATCGTCGAGTAAAACCTCACCTGTCGCAAACTGCGACTGATTGGTTAATTGTCGAACATTTAATTAACTGAAACGCTTCAGCTAGAATAAGCGAAACGGGGAATAAAAGGAATGTTTGTCCAGTCGAAGAAGACAGTTATCTGACCTGCATCACATTTCATGGCCGCTTACGCTGCAATTTATTCCATATTTAAGAATCACCAGTACATCCGTCAGATCTTTTCATCGCCGCGTCACAAATACTGATTTATATCAGAAAGCGCTGCCGCCAGCGTCTATATTATCAGCGCCACGTCCGAGTCTCGGAGTCCTGTAACGATGACTGTATCTCACCACAATGCCTCTACAGCGCGCTTTTACGCGCTTCGTCTGCTTCCCGGCCAGGAAGTGTTTTCCCAATTACACGCCTTTGTGCAACAGAACCAATTACATGCCGCCTGGATTGCAGGGTGTACCGGCAGTCTGGCCGATGTTGCGCTGCGTTATGCCGGGCAAGAGGCGACCACATCGCTCACCGGCACGTTTGAAGTTATCTCGCTAAACGGCACGCTTGAATTGACCGGCGAGCATCTACATCTCGCGGTATCAGATCCCTACGGAGCCATGCTCGGCGGCCATATGATGCCAGGGTGTACCGTGCGTACCACGCTGGAACTGGTTATCGGCGAACTACCAGCGCTGACGTTCAGCCGTCAACCGTGCGCCATTTCCGGTTATGACGAACTGCATATTTCTTCCCGTTAATTGACGACTCTTTAAGAGGTACTTTATGGCGCGTCGCCCGTTTTCCAGCCAGTCTCTGGTGCTGATTGTCATCGCTATTGCCATCAATATGATTGGCGGACAGCTTATTAGCATGTTGAAGCTGCCTATTTTTCTCGACTCGATCGGCACCTTAATTAGTGCGGTGCTGTTAGGGCCGTTCATCGGCATGTTGACTGGGCTTCTGACCAACTTGCTGTGGGGGCTTCTTACCGACCCTATCGCTGCCGCGTTTGCCCCGGTAGCGATGGTTATCGGTCTGGTCGCCGGGTGGCTGGCGCGCGCAGGCTGGTTTCGTACCCTGCCCAAAGTGGTCGTCAGCGGGGTCGTCATTACGTTAGCGGTGACGCTGGTCGCCGTACCGCTTCGTACCGCGCTTTTTGGCGGCGTTACCGGTAGCGGCGCTGATTTATTCGTCGCCTGGATGCATTCAATGGGCCAAAACCTGGTAGAGTCGGTCGCGATTACCGTCATAGGCGCTAATCTGGTCGATAAAATTCTGACGGCGATCATCGTTTGGGTGCTGCTGCGTCAGCTACCGTTACGTACGACACGGCATTTTCCTGCGATGTCAGCCGTACGCTAAATGCATCCGTTTACCTCGTTAACCTTATGGGCGCTGGCGGCCTGCACCACGCTGCTACTCCCTGCGCAAACCGTGCTCCCGGTTTATAGCGCGGCGGCCTTCCTCTGTCTGCTGGCGCTGAAATCAACGCGGCGGCGGGCGAAGTATGTCGCCTGGCTGATGCTGTCTTTAGGGTTTGGGCTATGGCTGGTACATGGCGGTTGGCTAACGGAATGGATAAGCGGGCAGCCTCGCGATCCGCAACGCTGGATATATGCCGTTACGCTATGGCTACGCCTGCTGGCGATCGTGTCGACGTCGCAGCTATGGATGCAGTATGTGCCGGTTCAGCGGCTTATTCGCGCCCTGTTCGCTTCACGTCTGCCCCCCGGCATCGCTTACCTGTTCGCTGGCCCGCTGCTGGTCGTCGAACAGCTCAAACGACAACTGACGATCGTTTATGAAGCCCAGCGCGCGCGTGGCGTACCGCTGGATGAAGGCTGGTATCAGCGGCTACGGGCTATGCCTGCGCTGATCGTGCCGCTTACGCAAAATGCGCTTAACGATCTGACAATACGCGGCGCGGCGTTGGATATGCGGGGGTTTCGGCTGCATCGAGCCCGAACCACGCTGTGGGCGCCGAAAGATAGCATGTTACAACGGGTTGCGCGGTATGGCATGGTACTGCTAATACTGGCGGAAGCGGGAGTATGGATATGGTTACGTTAGAGCAGTTTCGTTATCTTCCGTCCGATGCGACACGCCCGCCGGCATGTTTTGATTTCCACTATTCAACACCCGGAATAGTGGCAATAGTCGGTGATAACGGCAGCGGAAAAAGTACGCTGGCGCAACTGATGGCTGGCTGGTATCCGGATTATCTTCCCGGCGATATTGACGGCACAGGCTTACTGCTTGGCGTCCCTATCGGGCGGCTCCCGCTGGTAGAACAGTCGCCCACCATCCAGTTGGTGCAGCAATCGCCATATTTACAGCTTTCCGGCTGTACCTTTAGCGTAGAGGAAGAGGTGGCGTTTGGCCCGGAGAATCTCGGCCTCCATGAAGCGGAAATTCTACGGCGCATTGACGAGGCGCTGACTCTGACAAACTGCCAGTCGTTACGCCATCGCCATCCCGGCACGCTCTCCGGCGGCGAAACGCAGCGGGTAGTGATTGCCAGCGCGCTTGCCATGCAGCCCAGACTATTAGTTCTTGATGAAGCCTTCAGTCGGCTGACGTCAGCGGCCACCGGGACACTGCTGGAACGGTTACAACAGTGGGCGCTGGAACGTCATTCTCTCATTGTGCTTTTTGAGCGTAACCATTTTCCTTTTCTGACGCGATGCCAGCGGGTATGGCAATTGCGCGACGGAGCGCTAACCCCATTATGTTGACGTTAAATCAGGTCGCTTATCGCTGGCCGAATGCCGCAGCCGACTGTCTGCACGCCATCTCGCTTGAACTTCGTGACGGCGAATGGCTGGCGTTGACCGGCGATAACGGCGCGGGAAAATCAACGCTGTTACGGATTATGGCCGGCCTGCTTTCCCCCACTTCCGGCTCGGTAACGCTTAATGGAGAGCCGATTGCGCAGCTTAAAAATCGTCAACGCGCCGCCGCTATCGGCGTACTCTTTCAGGAAGCGGAAAACCAGATTTTCCACAGCAATGTCGCGCAAGAGGTCGCTTTTGGGCTGAAACTACAACGCTTATCGGCGGAGGAAATTTCACGGCGCACGCAGGCCGCGCTGCGGTTATGTCAGCTAACGGACGTCGCCGAGGCGCACCCGCTCGATCTGCACGCCGCGCAGCGCCGGATGGTGGCGGTCGCCAGTCTGGAGGCGATGGCGCCGCCTGTGCTATTGCTGGATGAACCCAGCCGGGATTTTGACGCCCACTGGCTAACCGTATTTGAACACTGGCTGGCGACATGCCGGGCACGGGGAACCAGCGTCGTGGCGATTAGCCATGACGCTGCGTTTACCCGGCGTCATTTTTCACGGGTGGTACGGCTGCATAATGGCGCGATAACGCCGCGTAACATCATTAAGGACACGCCATCCGATATTCGCCCGTAGAGGTCATTTCCAGCATGAGATCGGCTGGCAGGCTACTTTCCAGCACCCGGCGCACATTTGGGCCGTCGGTGCGTTCATAAAAGGTTTCCGCCTCCGCCTGTGATAATCCTCCCGCCAGTTTACGTCCAATCAACCGGGCGCGTAAGGTTTCCGCCGGGGCGCGAATAAATAATGAGAAATCGCAAAACTCCGCTAACGCGCGCCATCTGTCGTCATCCCGCAGGAGCCAGTTTCCTTCCACAATCACGATCGGCGCCGTGACCATAACAGCGTGTTCCACCGGGTCGTGCCGCTGTCGGTCGTACTGCGGCCAGGTCGCTTCGCCAGCCCGCACCAGACGCAGATTTTCCGCCAGCTTATCAACGTCAAAGGTTTCCGGCGCGCCTTTACAGGCACGTAAATGATGCGCCTCCAGCCAGCGGTTATAGTAATGAAAGCCATCCATGGGAAGCGTTTGAATTTCCGGCAGGCCAGCATCCTGACGAGAGAGATATTCCCAGAAGGTGGTCAGCGTGGATTTGCCTGTGCCGGGCGGCGCGCTAAGAAAAACGATGGTACGGCGCTCAGGTTTAGCGGCATGTATTTTAGCCAGTTGTTGCAGTAAGGGCTTGTGAACCTTCTCTATTTCATCATCATGATAATGTGCTTCAACGTGCAGCCCATTAACCGTTAATGCGATTTTCACGGCGTTAATTCCTTTAAAATTGTCGTTACCGCCAGCGCCATCGCCGTTTTGACCATACCGGTAAAACGCACCTCAGACCACGCGGCGAAGTCGGCAAACTTCATCGACTCCAGCGCGCCATATAAGGGCGCATTACGGGTAATACAGTTAACGTTACTGATGAAGTCCCAGGTAATGTCGTCGGCAAAACCGGGAATCGCGTCCTGTTCATGCAGGTACTGATAAAACTGAGAAAAATGGGTGATGTCAGCGTAGAGCCATTTATCCATTTTCCCCAGCGCATAAATCAGACGTAATGCAACGTCGATATCGTCAAGCGGCCCGCTTTGAGCGAGTAACGGCTTCACTGCATATTCCACAATTTCTTCATCATTATCGACAAACAGCGACGGCAGAAAGCGCTTAATGCCCTGGAGCAAAATGTTATGTGCCGTCGTCATAAACGAAAGTAAATTATTTTGAGCATCCAGTTGCTCAAGCACATCGTCTTCTGTCAGCGTCGTCATTTGTGTCCCGATATACTCATCGTCTTTCAAGCTACAGGTGGGCGTGGACTTGCCACCGTCCTTCATCCTGAAAAGCCCAGAGTATATACCCTAAATAATTCGAGTTGCAGACAAGCGGCAAGAGAGAGAACCACCAGGAGCTTACATGAGTAAGTGACTGGTGTGAACGCGCGTCGCCAACGTACTTGCAACGTGAAGAATGACGGGGATAAGTCACCATGAATGCAGAGAGTCTATAATATTACACGTTCGATCTGCGCTACCAATCAGTAAAGTTTGCGTGCGCACACCATTCGCAACCCGTTGGATCCCGTTAACCAGATCGCCGCCCGTAACGCCCGTCGCGCTAAAGAGAATGTCGTTACCGGCAGCCAGCTCGTCAAGGGAGTAGACACGGTTAACCGCAACGCCCATTTCTTCGCAGCGTTGACGCTCCTGTTGCGCCACCAGGCGGTTGTCAGCGTTGTCCCCTTTCGCTTCACAAAAGTCGAGTAGCTCCGCCTGCATATCACCGCCCAGCGCTTTTACCGCACAGGCGGAAATTACGCCTTCAGGCGCGCCGCCAATGGTATACATCAGATCATAAGGGTTATCCTGCAAACAGGTCAGGACGCTGGCCGCTACATCACCATCGGGGAGAGCGAATACCTTAACCCCAAGTTGCGTCGCCTGTGTAATGGCCGGTTTCAGCCGCGGTTTATCTAACGTGACCATACGCAGATCCTCCAGCGGCTTATTTAGCGCCCTGGCGACATTTCGCAGATTATCGGTTAACGATAACGCCAGATTGATCACGCCTTTCGCCTGCCGATTTACAACCAGCTTTTTCATATACATATCGGGCGCATGTAACAAGCTGCCCCGGGGCGCAAACGCCATGACGGCCAGCGCATTACTTTGTCCCATGGCGACCATTCGGGTGCCTTCTATAGGATCGACGGCGATATCCACCTCCGGCCCCTCGCCGTTACCCACCTCCTCGCCAATCCACAGCATGGGCGCATGATCGATTTCCCCCTCGCCGATGACGATCCGCCCACGGATGGCGATATCATTCAATGCCTGTCGCATCGCGGTAACAGCCAGCCCATCAATTCTGTTCTTATCGCCGCATCCCGTTTGCGGCCAGGCAGCCAGTGCTGCCTGCTCCGTAATGCGAAATAGCGGCCATGCCAGAGACATCATGCCGCCTCCCCGATATCCACGCCAAATTGCGCCAGCAGGTATCTTTCCGCTTTTTCGTTCCAGATGCCGTGCGTCTCTTCAACCAGACGCGCCAGCTCCCTGAACAACGGATCCGTTTTTCCTTTTTCGGCGAAATCAGTAATCGCCGTCAGCGGCATGGTGACGCCGTTATAGATAAGCTTCTTACCGCCGGGAATATCCGGCAGGTTGAGTACGGTGTCCGGTACTGCATCCAGCCCACCAATATGCGTCACCATGAATGAAGGCTGAAGCTGTCCTGTTGCGCTTAACGTAATAGCCTCTTTCATATCCTCTGTGGAGCCGCCAGATGTCCCTACGACATGGGTACTGTTGTAATGCACATTGTAGAAATTAAACGGTACCTTGAACTGGCTATCTGTCGGCCCGGCAAAGAAATTCAGGCAACCGTCTTCGGCGAGAAGATCGTCAGCCATTTCAACGACGGACGGAACGGCGGCATAAACAAAGACATCATCAAATCCTGCGCCATCGGTTAATGTCCGAAGTTGCGCAGCAGGATCAGCCATGCCCGCGGTATTCACATAGATAAGCTCAATGCCCTTCTCAGCGGCCTGTTTGACCGGCAGCAGTTTTTTAGCCTGCGCCAGGCGGGCTTCATCGATATCGACCACCACAACTCGCGCCGGCTGGATCCCGCCGTTAATGGCATAATCAATCGCACCAATGCCCATCGGTCCGGCACAGGCCAGGAGCGCGATATTACCGCCGGGTTTGACTCCCATCCGATGTTCATAAACATAAGGTGTTGTATGGTAATTGGCGTTATAAGCGCCAATAATGCAGCACATCGGTTCCGCCAGCGATGCCGCGGCAAAATATGAGCCGTGATACGGTAAAACACAGCCCAGATTAATCGCTACTTCCGGGATTATCATGTACGTGGCGTTACCGCCAAAATATTCGTAACTGTAGCCAGCAGAATAACCGCTCGGCAGGCCCATCGCCGGTTGTAAAACAAAACGCTGTCCTTTTTTATATTTATCAGTCAGATTTTTTCCTACTTCGACGATAATTCCAGCACATTCATGCCCCGTAATGACTGGATGATTTTCCAGATCATCTGGCACTCGTTTATGTTCACTGCCTAATAAAGCGGCTTTCCAGGTAGAGAGACATACGCTGTCGGAAATTACGCTTACGAGCAGTTCATTCTCCGTAATGTCGGGTAATTCAAACTCACGGATACGGACATCCCGCTTGCCATATATAGCAGCTACTTTCGTTTTCATATTTACTCCAGAAACCTGAAATATTAATTCGATGTCAAATGGTTAAATAAATCATCAAGGCACGGATCGCCAATATAGTTTTTAATAAGTATTAAGGGCTTATCGCTGACTCGCTTAACCCGTCCTTCAAGGCTGGCGTGGGTAACGATAATATCGGCATCATCCGGTACATTTTCGATAGCGTAATGTTTAACGTCGATAGTCAGGCCCGCCTTTTCCAGACGTCGGCGGAACGTTGTGGCGCCCATTGCGCTGGAGCCCATCCCCGCATCGCAGACAAAGGCGATACGTTTCACGTCGCGATATGAAAATTTGCCTTCTTGCTTCATGGCTTTCACCGCTTTAGCGGAATCACTAAAAGTATCTTCGCTGTCGGCTTCGCTACTTTTTTCCATTTTCAAAATGAAAGCGGTGATAATAAAGGTCACTGCCGTTCCCGCCGTTACGCCAGCTATCGTAGCAAGGAAAGAACCTTTCGGCGTCAGCGCCAGGTAAGCGAAAATTGACCCCGGGCTTGGCCCTGCAACCAGGCCGCCATCCAGCAGGTTAAACACCCATGTTCCGCTCATCCCGCCGGCAATCATGGCGATGAGTGTTAATGGCTTCATCAGTACATAGGGGAAATAGAGCTCATGAATCCCCCCGAGGAAATGGATAATCATGGCGCCAGGCGCAGATTTCTTTGCCATTCCTTTGCCGAATAGCGTAAAGGCAAGCAGCAAACCTAAGCCAGGCCCCGGGTTAGAGGCCACCATAAAGAAAATGGACTTTCCGGTTTCCGACGCCTGTTGCATTCCCAGCGGATAATAAACGCCCTGATCGATGGCATTGTTCAAAAAGAGGATTTTTGCCGGTTCATTGATTAAAGACAGCAGCGGCAGATAGCCCGCATGTACCAATGATTCAATACACTCCTTCACAAAGTTATTGGCAATAAGTACCGCCGGACCAATCACTTCAAAACCCAGCAGGCACAAAATCATCCCGGCGATACCCAGCGAGAAGTTATTAATCACCATCTCAAAACCGGCGGGAATCCGCTTTTCCAGCAACCGATCAATATATTTAATGACCAGACCGCCGAGAGGTCCCATAATCATTGAGCCAAGAAACATGGGGATATCAGCACCGATGATAACGCCAATGGTGCCAATTCCCCCCATCACGGCGCCACGCTTTCCACCGACCAGATGTCCACCGGTAGAACCAATCATCACCGGCAGTAAATAAGTAATCATCGGGCCGACAATTTTGGCGAAATGCTCATTTGGCATCCATCCGGTTGGAATAAATAATGCAGTGATAAAACCCCAGGCAATAAAAGCGCCGATATTGGGAATGACCATCGCGGTCAAAAATCCCCCAAAAGCCTGGACCTTTGCACGAGCAGACTTGTGTTCCATATTAATATCCTGTAAAGGAGAGAATAATTATGCGCGAGCTATAATATCCGCCAGCTCTTTTTCTGATTTCGCAGCTAATAACGCCGCTAAAACATCCTCTTCACATAATAGTTCGCTTAACGCCTGAATAGCGCCAATATGTGAATCTGAATCTGCTGCTGACAGGCCGATTAATAATTTTATGCCGTCATCCTCGTCGGTAAACTGCACATCCTGCCTGAGCAATGTTAATGACATCCCGGTTTTTAACGCGCCGCATTCGGGGCGAGCATGAGGCATCGCGACACCAGGTGCCAGAATATAGTAAGGACCATTACTGATTGTTGAATCTTTGATAGCCTGAATATAATTTTCATTTATATAACGATTAGCCAAAAGTGATGACATGGAAAAATCAACAGCTTCCTGCCAATTTTGTGCCAATGGTCTTATTGTAATAGATGCTTCAGGAAAATAATCTATTAACCGCATAAACTATCCTTATTTTATTTTTAGGGTACAACTTGTCGTTAAAAATAAAATACGCGGGCGGCAAAATGAAATCAATCCAGGCGAAAAAGCGAGCGCTTAAAATGACATGATTATAATTTATCTATAAAACAACCTGTTATAATTATAAAAATAAAAAGCAAGCTTAATTTTGTGATGTTAATTGCAAATTCAATAAATAATAAAATATCAAAATTGTGATAAAAATCACAAATAAAGTCTTGTTAGCGATAAAATAAATGTATCTAAAAAAATGGGTCGCCGAAGCGACCCGTTTCATGCCGTATTAAGGATTACAGCAGCGCTTTCGCTTTGGCGATCACGTTGTCCACCGTGAAGCCAAACTCTTCAAACAGCAGCTCTGCCGGAGCGGATTCACCGAAGGTGGTCATCCCGACAATAGCGCCGTTCAGGCCGACGTATTTGAACCAGTAGTCAGCGATACCCGCTTCAATCGCCACACGCGCAGAGACCGCCTTCGGCAGCACGGATTCACGGTAAGCCGCATCCTGTTTGTCGAACGCGTCGGTGGACGGCATGGAAACCACGCGCGCCTTCACGCCTTCGGCAGTCAGTTTTTCGTAAGCGGCAACCGCCAGCTCAACTTCTGAACCGGTCGCAATGAAGATAATCTGCGGCTGGCCCGCACAATCTTTCAGTACGTAACCACCGCGGGCGATATTCGCCAGTTGCTCTTCAGTACGTTCCTGCTGCGCCAGGTTCTGACGGGAGAGGATCAGCGCGGTTGGGCCATCCTGGCGCTCTACGCCATATTTCCACGCCACCGCGGATTCCACCTGGTCGCACGGACGCCATGTGGACATGTTCGGCGTTACGCGCAGGCTTGCCACCTGCTCGACCGGCTGGTGCGTCGGGCCATCTTCGCCCAGACCGATGGAGTCGTGGGTGTACACCATCACCTGACGCTGTTTCATCAACGCTGCCATACGCACTGCGTTACGGGCATATTCGACGAACATCAGGAAGGTGGAGGTGTACGGCAGGAAACCGCCGTGCAGGGCGATACCGTTGGCGATAGCGGTCATACCGAATTCACGCACACCGTAGTGAATGTAGTTACCCGCTGCGTCTTCGTTGATAGCCTTAGAACCGGACCACAGGGTCAGGTTAGAGGGCGCCAGGTCTGCAGAGCCGCCGAGGAATTCCGGCAACAGCGGACCGAAGGCTTCGATGGCATTCTGGGACGCTTTGCGGCTGGCGATTTTCGCCGGGTTAGCCTGCAGTTTAGCGATGAATTCATTCGCTTTCGCATCGAAGTCAGCCGGCATGTCGCCTTTCATACGACGGGTGAATTCAGCAGCTTCCTGCGGGAAGGCTTTCTCATAAGCCGCGAATTTCTCGTTCCATGCGGATTCTTTCGCCTGGCCGGCTTCTTTCGCATCCCACTGGGCGTAGATTTCAGACGGGATTTCGAACGGCGCGTATTTCCAGCCCAACTGTTCGCGGGTCAGCGCGATTTCCGCGTCGCCCAGCGGCGCGCCGTGGGAATCGTGGGTACCCTGTTTGTTCGGCGAACCGAAACCGATGATGGTTTTGCACATCAGCAGGGACGGCTTGTCAGTCACGGCGCGAGCTTCTTCCGTGGCGCGTTTAATAGCGTCGGCATCGTGACCGTCAATGCCACGGATAACGTGCCAACCGTAGGCTTCAAAACGTTTCGCGGTGTCATCGGTGAACCAGCCTTCAACGTGACCATCGATAGAGATACCGTTGTCATCATAGAACGCGATCAGTTTGCCCAGTTTCAGAGTACCAGCCAGAGAGCACACTTCGTGAGAAATGCCTTCCATCATGCAGCCGTCGCCCATAAAGACGTAGGTGAAGTGGTCAACGATGTCGTGGCCAGGACGGTTAAACTGCGCCGCCAGAGTTTTCTCGGCAATCGCCATCCCGACGGCGTTGGCAATACCCTGACCCAGCGGGCCAGTAGTGGTTTCAACACCAGCGGTGTAGCCCACTTCCGGGTGACCAGGGGTTTTTGAATGTAGCTGACGGAAATTCTGCAGTTCGGACATCGGCAGGTCATAGCCGGTGAGGTGCAGCAGGCTGTAAATCAGCATTGAGCCGTGGCCATTGGACAGCACAAAGCGGTCGCGGTCGGCCCAGGACGGGTTGGTCGGGTTGTGGTTCAGGAAATCACGCCACAGGACTTCGGCAATGTCAGCCATACCCATCGGGGCACCCGGGTGACCGGATTTGGCTTTCTGTACTGCGTCCATGCTCAGCGCACGAATAGCATTGGCAAGCTCTTTACGTGAGGACATTTTGACTCCAGATCGGATGTTGAAAGGCCATGCCCGTAACGACTTGACGACAGCGCGTTTTGGGCTACGCCGGAAAATTTGCCAACAATTTACCCCAAGCCGCGCGTCATGTACATGGAACATCCTTTTACCGCTTCAGAAATCTCCGGATCGTGCTCGCATGTTGCGCAATTAGCTAACTTGCCTGCCATGCTTTTCTTTATACTTAACCCAGGCGCTAATTCATCTGCAACGGGCGCATTTCAAAATAATATTAATTCGTATGGAAGAGAAAAATGAAAATTCGCGCTTTACTGCTTGCTTTGGGCATGGCGACGGTGCTGACCGGTTGCCAGAATATGGACTCTAATGGACTGCTTTCTTCGGGCGCTGAAGCTTTTCAGGCCTATACGTTAAGCGATGCGCAGGTAAAAGCGCTGAGCGATCAATCCTGTCAAGAGCTCGACAGCAAAGCGAAAATCGCGCCGGCGAGCAGCGAATACGCTAAACGACTGACAAAAATTGCCGCCGCGCTGGGGGATAACATTAACGGCCAGCCGGTGAACTATAAGGTTTACGAGACGAAAGACGTCAACGCGTTTGCCATGGCGAACGGTTGTATCCGCGTCTACAGCGGACTGATGGATATGATGACCGACAACGAAGTTGAAGCCGTGATCGGCCATGAAATGGGCCATGTCGCGCTGGGTCATGTAAAGAAAGGGATGCAGGTCGCGCTGGGCACTAACGCCGTGCGCGTCGCGGCGGCATCGGCAGGAGGAGTTGTCGGCAGCCTGTCGCAATCACAGCTTGGCGATCTTGGCGAAAAACTGGTGAACTCGCAGTTCTCTCAGCGTCAGGAGTCCGAAGCGGATGATTATTCTTACGACCTGTTGCGCAAACGCGGTATCAGTCCGGCAGGACTCGCTACCAGCTTTGAGAAACTGGCAAAACTGGAAGCGGGTCGTCAAAGCTCAATGTTCGACGATCACCCGGCGTCCGCCGCACGCGCACAGCATGTGCGCGATCGTATGAGCGCGGACGGGATCAAATAACCCCCGAACAGTGCCGGATGGCGGCGTGAACGCCTTATCTGGCCTACAAGCATCAATCAGCTGTAGGCCGGATAAGCGCAGTGCCATCCGGCAAAACAACTTACTCGCCCTTCTTCGCCGCCTGGATATAGAGCATTTCTAATGCCAGCGTCGCGGCCGCCAGAGCGGTGATCTCTGACTGATCGTAAGCCGGCGCGACTTCCACTACATCCATACCAACAATGTTCAGATCTTTCAGACCGCGTACCAGTTTAATGGCGCGATCGGAGGTCAAACCGCCGATCACCGGCGTACCGGTGCCAGGCGCAAACGCCGGGTCCAAACAGTCGATATCAAAGGTCAGATAGACCGGCATATCGCCGACGATCTGTTTCACCTGAGCGAGAATATCATCCACGCCGCGATCGTTGACCTGGCAGGCATCCAGCACGGTAAAGCCATTGTCTTTGTCAAACTCAGTGCGAATACCGATCTGTACCGAATGATGCGGATCGATCAGGCCTTCTTTCGGCGCGGTGTAGAACATCGTGCCGTGATCGAATTCGCAGCCGTTAGCGTAGGTATCGGTATGCGCGTCAAAATGTACCAGCGCCATTTTGCCAAAATGTTTAGCGTGGGCGCGCAGCAGCGGCAGCGTGACGAAGTGGTCGCCGCCGAAAGAGAGCATACGCTTGCCTGCAGACAGCAGTTTTTCAGCGTGCGCCTGTAATTTTTCGCTCATTTCACGGGCATCGCCAAACGCATACACTAAATCGCCGCAGTCTACGACGTTCAGGCGCTCGCGCATGTCAAAATTCCACGGGAAACGGTGATGTTCCCAGGCGAGGTTGGTCGACACCTGACGGATCGCCGCCGGACCATGACGTCCGCCAGCGCGACCGGACGTTGCCATATCAAACGGTACGCCAGTGATCACCCAGTCGGCATCGCTGTCATACGGCTGGAAGTTCATTGGCAGACGTAAAAAACCAAACGCATTAGAAACCAGTGAGTTATCGTACTGATGACCTAAGGTGCTCATGTCCTGACCTCTTTTAGAGTCGTTGCATTAAAACAGATGAAAAAAAATCCCCTCCGCGTCGTTAAACCCGACGAGGAAGGGATTGATTTGTAAATCGCTATTGCGGCGAATTATCGCCGTTAATTCATACGGGTTCAAGTGAGTATAGCATTCTGCCGGGTGGTGGCTTTACCTTATCCAGCCTGCATTCGTAGGCCCGGTAAGCGCAGCGCCACCGGGCATCAACGGCTACTCATCTTCAAGATAAGTATAACCGTACAGTCCCGCTTCAAATTCCTCAAGGAACTGCTGCTGCAACGCATCGTCCAGATCCGTCTGTTTTACCTGGTCGCGGAAATGCGTTAACAGCGTTTTCGGATCCAGTTGCACATATTGCAGCATATCCGCAACGGTATCGCCTTCGTCCGACAGCTCAACCTCGACGCTACCATCCGGGAAGACAAACACGTCAACCGCTTCAGTATCGCCAAACAGGTTGTGCATGTTACCGAGGATCTCCTGATAGGCGCCGACCATAAAGAAGCCGAGCATCGGCGGATTCTCTGGATCGTATTCCGGCATCGGCATCGTCGTGGCGATACCGTCGCCATCGATATAGTGGTCGATAGCGCCATCGGAATCACAGGTAATATCCAGCAGCACGGCACGACGTTCCGGTACCTGATCTAACCCTTCCAGCGGCAGCACCGGGAAGAGCTGATCGATTCCCCACGCGTCCGGCATTGACTGGAACAGCGAGAAGTTGACGTACATTTTGTCCGCCATTCGCTCTTGCAGTTCGTCGATAATCGGACGATGCGCACGGTTTTGCGGGTCCAGTTGCTTCTGCACTTCATGGCACATGCTGAGATAAAGTTGTTCCGCCCAGGCGCGCTCCTGCAAACTAAACGCGCCGGAAGAGTAGCCGATATGAATATCGTGCAGATCCATTTGGCTATCATGCAGCCACTCACGCAGCGAGCGGCGGGTGCCAGGTTTATGCATCTCCTGCCAGGTTTCCCAGAGATTTTGCAGCGCGCGCGGCGCATCTTCAGCAGGGGCAGTCGGATCCGTGTATTCGTTACGCTCCACGCCGATAATGTTAGAGACCAGTACCGTATGGTGCGCAGTGACGGCGCGGCCAGACTCGGTAATCACCGTCGGATGCGGTAAACCATGCTCTTCGCAGGCATCGCCAATCGCCCAGATGATGTTATTGGCATATTCGTTCAGGCCATAGTTCACCGAACAGTCGGACTGCGAGCGGGTACCTTCATAATCCACGCCCAGACCGCCGCCCACGTCGAAGCACTGGATATTCACGCCCAGCTTATGCAGCTCAACATAGAAACGCGCGGACTCGCGCACGCCGGTCGCGATATCGCGAATGTTCGCCATCTGCGATCCCAGGTGGAAGTGCAACAGTTGCAGACTGTCCAGACGCCCGGCGTCACGCAGGGTCTCCACCAGTTGCAGCACCTGGGTCGCCGCCAGGCCGAATTTTGATTTTTCGCCGCCGGAGGATTGCCACTTACCGGATCCCTGAGAGGCCAGACGCGCACGCACGCCCAGACGAGGAACCACGTTCAGGCGCTCGGCTTCTTCCAGCACAATCGCGATTTCAGACATCTTTTCGATGACCAGATAAACCTTATGGCCCATCTTCTCGCCAATCAGCGCCAGCCGAATGTATTCACGGTCTTTATAACCATTACAGACGATCACGCTACGGGTCATGCCGGCATGCGCCAGCACCGCCATCAATTCCGCTTTTGACCCCGCTTCCAGCCCCAACGGTTCACCGGAATGGATAAGGGACTCGATCACGCGGCGATGCTGATTGACCTTAATCGGGTAAACGAGGAAGTAGTCGCCGTTATAACCGTAAGATTCACGCGCACGCTTAAACGCCGCGTTAATTGAACGCAAACGGTGTTGCAGGATCTGCGGGAAGCAAAACAGCGCCGGCAGACGCTGACCTTGCGCTTCGCGCGCTTTCACCAGTTTGGCAAGATCGACACGCGCTTCCGGTACGTCGGGATCGGGGCATACGCTAATATGGCCCAGCTCGTTGACGTCGTAGTAGTTATTGCCCCACCAGGCAATATTGTAAGTGCGCAGCATCTTGCTGGCTTCCTGGGAGCTCATTGCAACCTCCTGCATGGAGCGTAGTACACCCTGTTCGCCTGCTGACGAAGGCGAACCCATAGACATGTCGTCAGACATAGCGAACCTCAATTTTTATTAGCAAGTGTAAAACAGTTGACTACTATCGCAATCCGAAGACGCGATAACAACCCATAGACAAGCGGGTTTTCCAGCAGATAGCGCTGATGCTCCGCCTGCGCGACCGGTTTCTTTTTCATATCATTGTAAACACGTAACCGAACTCACAGATAACGGTTCGGCGAAACCACGAGAAAACTCTTGCGTTAACAAGAGCGCCCTTGTTCAGTCTTCAGCGCCATTGCCGGCTCTGGAATCCTGAGAAGCGCCGAGATGGGTATAACATCGGCAGGTATGCAAAGCAGAGATGCAGATTGCGGGGGACATGCGCGCACCAGAACGATGCGACAGATTCAGCAGAATACAACGGTTCATTATCTCGTATCACCTCCACGGCCGCCTCGTAAGACGAACCCACAAGCCAAAGCAACGTTTTAACCCGGCTGGAAGTGGCGACACGAAGAAAACGTCGTGTGCTTTTGTATGAGCCGCGCGTCGCGTTTTATACCCAGAACGCAGAAAAAAAGCAAAGCATAAATGCGCATAATGTCAGCATTATCAGAAACGTTTACCGCCTGATTTTGACCGACATTGCGACGGCCTTCAAAAAAAGCTGGAAATTGGGCGAAGAAGTGACCTAAAATAGCCGTCCAGATGTTAATCCATCCATACTGATTAACACTCAGACTGCCAGTGTCAGTAACCTTCAGACTCATGGTAGAATCTTCTGTCATGACTATTCCGCACAACAGTTTGAGCTAACTAAATTCTCCTTAGGTGAAATTAAATATGGCAAAACACCTTTTTACGTCTGAGTCCGTATCAGAAGGGCATCCTGACAAAATCGCAGACCAAATCTCTGATGCCGTGTTGGATGCTATCCTGCAACAGGATCCGAAAGCACGCGTCGCCTGTGAAACCTACGTTAAAACCGGCATGGTTTTAGTTGGCGGTGAGATCACCACCAGCGCCTGGGTCGATATCGAAGAGATTACCCGTAATACGGTGCGCGAAATTGGCTATGTGCATTCCGACATGGGCTTTGACGCCAACTCTTGCGCGGTACTGAGCGCAATTGGCAAACAGTCTCCGGATATCAACCAGGGCGTTGACCGCGCAGACCCGCTGGAACAAGGCGCGGGCGACCAGGGCCTGATGTTTGGCTACGCGACAAATGAAACCGACGTACTGATGCCTGCGCCAATCACCTACGCGCACCGTCTGGTACAGCGTCAGGCTGAAGTGCGTAAAAATGGCACCCTGCCATGGTTGCGTCCGGATGCAAAAAGCCAGGTCACTTTCCAGTATGACGACGGCAAAATCGTCGGTATCGACGCCGTGGTTCTCTCTACGCAGCACGCAGAAGATATCGACCAAAAATCGCTGCAAGAAGCGGTGATGGAAGAGATCATCAAACCCATTCTGCCGTCTGAATGGTTAAATACGTCCACTAAGTTTTTTATCAACCCAACCGGGCGTTTTGTTATCGGCGGCCCGATGGGCGATTGTGGTCTGACCGGTCGTAAGATCATCGTTGATACCTACGGCGGTATGGCGCGTCACGGCGGCGGCGCCTTCTCCGGTAAAGATCCGTCTAAAGTTGACCGTTCTGCAGCTTACGCTGCGCGTTATGTCGCGAAAAACATCGTGGCGGCAGGTCTGGCGGATCGCTGTGAAATCCAGGTCTCCTACGCTATCGGCGTAGCGGAGCCGACGTCCATCATGGTGGAAACGTTCGGTACTGAAAAAGTGCCTGCTGAACAGTTGATTCTGCTGGTGCGCGAATTCTTCGACCTGCGCCCGTACGGCTTGATTCAGATGCTGGATCTGCTGCACCCGATCTACAAAGAAACTGCGGCTTACGGCCACTTCGGTCGCGAAAACTTCCCATGGGAAAAAACCGACAAAGCGCAACTGCTGCGCGACGCTGCCGGTCTGAAATAATCGCCCGCGCCTGACGCTGTTTGTCAGTCAGGTAAACCATACTGTACTTATCAAGGCCAGCGCCCTGCTGGCCTTTATCATTACTGATACACGCAACGTTATCAGATATTCCAGCGTGTATTTATACTGACCTTTTTGTGATGCGCAGCACAATCCACTCTCCCCTTTCGTTTCTTCGACTACACTTTTTATCATTCAGTTTCAGTCATCATGAAAGCGGTTACATTAATTTTCATTAAGAACTGACCACATCACTATCGGTATGCTAATTCTGCGATGAAAATATTACATAATTTTTCAACTTTGTCTGAATACCAGGCGATTGATATGGTTATAAGATTATTAAAACTATTATTTTTCAGATAATTAAATAATCACCGAGATAAATAGTAGTGTAAACGATTACACCATTGTGATTAGCCTCACATCTTTTTACGGCGTACTCACCTACTCTTAACATCGATAAAATTGCTAACCCAACCGGAGGGCATAATGCCTGACAATAAAAAACAAGGGCGTTCCAACAAGGCCATGACATTTTTTGTCTGCTTTCTTGCAGCCCTGGCAGGATTACTTTTTGGCCTGGATATCGGCGTTATCGCCGGTGCTTTACCCTTCATTACCGACGAGTTTCAAATTACCGCACACACTCAGGAATGGGTGGTCAGCTCCATGATGTTTGGCGCGGCCGTCGGCGCTGTCGGCAGCGGCTGGCTCTCCTTTAAGCTGGGTCGTAAAAAAAGCCTGATGA
Organism: Salmonella sp. 2018103; assembly: GCF_026247685.1. Classification (NCBI taxonomy): domain Bacteria; kingdom Pseudomonadati; phylum Pseudomonadota; class Gammaproteobacteria; order Enterobacterales; family Enterobacteriaceae; genus Salmonella; species Salmonella sp. 2018103. The sequence goes on along the minus strand of NZ_CP111029.1, from coordinate 781,907 downwards.
TCGGCGCTATCCTTTTCGTCGCCGGTTCGCTGTTCTCCGCTGCGGCGCCTAACGTTGAAGTCCTGATTATTTCTCGCGTGCTGCTGGGTCTGGCCGTCGGCGTCGCTTCCTACACTGCACCGTTGTACCTGTCCGAGATCGCGCCGGAAAAAATTCGCGGCAGTATGATCTCAATGTACCAACTCATGATCACCATCGGGATTCTGGGCGCTTATCTGTCCGATACCGCGTTCAGCTACAGCGGCGCATGGCGCTGGATGCTCGGCGTGATCATCATCCCAGCCATTCTGCTGCTGATCGGCGTCTTCTTCCTGCCGGACAGCCCGCGCTGGTTTGCGGCGAAACGCCGCTTCCATGATGCTGAACGCGTCCTGTTGCGCCTGCGTGACACCAGTGCGGAAGCAAAACGTGAGCTTGATGAAATTCGCGAAAGTTTGCAGGTTAAACAGAGCGGTTGGGCGCTGTTCAAAGAGAACAGCAACTTCCGCCGCGCCGTGTTTCTTGGCATTTTGTTGCAGGTAATGCAGCAATTTACCGGGATGAACGTCATCATGTATTACGCGCCGAAAATCTTCGAGCTGGCGGGGTACACAAATACCACGGAGCAGATGTGGGGCACCGTTATTGTTGGTCTGACTAACGTCCTGGCAACCTTCATCGCTATCGGCCTGGTTGACCGCTGGGGTCGCAAACCTACCCTGACGCTGGGCTTCCTGGTCATGGCGATTGGTATGGGGATTCTGGGTACGATGATGCACATCGGCATCCATTCGCCGTCTGCGCAATACTTCGCTATCGCTATGCTGCTGATGTTCATCATTGGATTTGCGATGAGCGCTGGTCCGCTGATTTGGGTACTGTGCTCCGAAATCCAACCGCTGAAAGGCCGCGATTTCGGCATCACCTGCTCCACCGCGACCAACTGGATCGCCAATATGATCGTCGGCGCAACGTTCCTGACCATGCTGAACAATCTGGGTAACGCCAACACCTTCTGGGTCTACGCTGGCCTGAACGTGCTGTTTATCCTGCTGACCCTGTGGCTGGTGCCGGAAACCAAACACGTTTCGCTGGAACACATTGAACGTAACCTGATGAAAGGTCGTAAACTGCGCGAAATCGGCGCCCACGACTAATCCCTCCACGCTTCCTCCTGCCACAGGGGGAAGCGTTTTTCTTGCAGTCCCTCTTCCGTCGCACTATTCTCTGCCGCTATGAAAACCCCTCGTCTCCCTATCGCTATTCAGCAGGCCGTAATGCGCCGCCTGCGGGAAAATCTCGCCCAGGCGAACCTCAAGCTCGATAGACATTATCCGGAGCCGAAACTGGTGTATACGCAACGCGGCACCTCGGCGGGCACCGCCTGGCTGGAGAGCTACGAAATCCGCCTCAACCCGGTGTTACTGCTGGAAAACATCGACACCTTTATAGCAGAGGTCGTGCCGCATGAACTGGCGCATCTGTTGGTGTGGAAGCACTTCGGACGCAAGGCTCCGCATGGCAAGGAATGGAAGTGGATGATGGAAAGCGTGCTGGGCGTTCCGGCCAGACGTACTCATCAATTTGCGCTGCAATCCGTACGGCGCAATACCTTTCCCTACCATTGCCAATGCCAGCAACATCAACTCACCGTCCGCCGTCACAATCGGGTAGTACGCGGCGAAGCGGTTTATCGTTGCGTTCACTGCGGCGAACCACTGGTCGCCGGGTAGTTCCCGAAACGTCCGGGAACTTTCCTGAGCGGACTGATTGCATACAGACACAACTTTCGTTACGTTGCGGGCTCGTTTTGCTATGGAGTGTGCAATGTACCGTAATTTTTCTTTTGCCGCTGCGTTGCTGGCCGCAGCGTTTTCAGGCCAGGCCCTGGCCGATGGCATTAACAATTTTTCTCAGGCCAAAGCGGCGAGCGTCAAAGTCAATGCCGACGCGCCCGGCAGCTTTTACTGCGGGTGCCAAATCCGCTGGCAGGGTAAAAAAGGCGTCGTAGACCTGGAGTCCTGCGGCTATAAGGTGCGTAAAAACGAGAATCGCGCCAGACGCATTGAGTGGGAGCACGTTGTCCCCGCCTGGCAATTCGGTCATCAGCGCCAGTGCTGGCAGGACGGCGGGCGAAAAAACTGCGCTAAAGATCCGGTCTACCGCAAAATGGAAAGCGATATGCATAACCTACAGCCCGCCATTGGCGAAGTGAATGGCGATCGCGGCAACTTTATGTATAGCCAGTGGAACGGCGGCGAAGGTCAGTACGGGCAATGCGCCATGAAAGTGGATTTTAAAGCGAAAATCGCCGAGCCGCCCGCCCGCGCCCGTGGCGCAATCGCCCGCACTTATTTTTATATGCGCGACCAATACCAACTGAAACTTTCCCGCCAACAAACGCAGCTTTTTAACGTCTGGGATAAGCAGTACCCCGTTACCGCCTGGGAGTGCGAGCGCGATGCGCGTATCGCGAAGGTCCAGGGTAATCATAATCCCTATGTGCAACGCGCTTGCCAGGCGCGAAAGAGCTAACCTACACTAGCGGGATTCTTGTTAACCCATGCCCTGGATAGCCAAACGCCGGGGCCATGACGCGGATTTTTTTATTATGCGTATTCCCCGCATTTATCACCCTGAATTGTTGACGTCCGGTACGCAGATTTCGTTATGCGAAGATGCGGCCAACCATATTGGTCGTGTACTGCGCATGGGACCGGGACAAGCGTTACAGCTGTTTGACGGCAGTAATCAGGTATTCGATGCTGAAATCATTAGCGCCAGTAAGAAAAGCGTTGAAGTGCAAGTGATGAAAGGCGAAATCGACGATCGTGAATCGCCGCTGCATATCCATCTGGGCCAGGTGATGTCGCGTGGTGAAAAAATGGAATTTACTATCCAGAAATCGATCGAACTGGGTGTAAGCCTCATTACGCCACTGTTCTCTGAGCGCTGCGGCGTTAAACTGGATAATGAACGTCTGAACAAAAAGCGCCAGCAGTGGCAAAAGATCGCCATCGCCGCCTGCGAACAATGCGGGCGTAACCGGGTGCCGGAAATTCGCCCGCCGATGGCGCTGGAGGCCTGGTGCGCCGAGCAAGATTCCGGGCTGAAGCTCAATCTTCATCCGCGCGCCCATGCCAGCATCAACACTCTGCCGCTGCCGGTTGAACGCGTCCGACTGCTGATCGGCCCGGAAGGCGGGCTGTCGGCGGACGAAATCGCGATGACCGCGCGCTATCAGTTTACTGATATTCTGTTAGGACCTCGCGTTCTGCGTACTGAGACAACCGCGCTCACCGCCATTACTGCGCTACAGGTGCGTTTTGGCGACTTAGGATGAAGCGTTAACGGAGAAAATAATGATCAAGCTCGGCATCGTGATGGACCCCATCGCACACATCAACATCAAGAAAGACACCAGTTTCGCTATGCTGCTGGAAGCCCAACGTCGTGGTTATGAACTTCATTATATGGAGATGGCCGACCTTTATCTGATTAACGGCGAAGCCCGCGCCCGCACGCGAACGTTGAGCGTGGAGCAAAATTACGATAAATGGTACGAGTTCGGCAGCGAGCAGGAGATTAAACTCGCCGATCTGGACGTCATTTTGATGCGCAAAGATCCGCCGTTTGATACCGAGTTTATTTATGCGACCTATATTCTGGAACGCGCTGAAGAGGAAGGGACGCTGATCGTCAACAAACCGCAAAGCCTGCGCGACTGTAATGAAAAACTGTATACCGCCTGGTTTTCCGACCTGACCCCGGAAACGCTGGTAACGCGCAATAAAGCGCAGCTCAAAGCGTTTTGGGAAAAGCACGGCGATATCATTATGAAACCGCTGGACGGTATGGGCGGCGCGTCCATTTTCCGCGTTAAGGAAGGCGATCCTAACCTAGGCGTTATTGCCGAAACGCTGACCGAGCTGGGCAACCGCTACTGCATGGCGCAGAACTATTTGCCCGCGATCAAAGATGGCGATAAGCGCGTACTGGTCGTCGACGGCGAGCCGGTGCCTTACTGCCTGGCGCGTATTCCGCAGGGCGGCGAAACCCGCGGCAACCTGGCGGCTGGTGGTCGCGGCGAACCCCGTCCGTTGAGCGAAAGCGACTGGGAAATCGCCCGCCGCGTTGGGCCGACGCTTAAAGCCAAAGGGCTTATTTTCGTCGGTCTGGATATTATCGGCGACCGCTTAACGGAAATTAACGTGACCAGCCCAACCTGCGTGCGTGAAATTGAAGCGGAATACCCGATCTCTATCACCGGGATGTTGATGGACGCCATCGAAGCGCGTCTGGCGAAGTAAAGGTTTATTGCCCGGTGGCGTGCGCTTACCGGGCCTGAGCAATCACGCCGCCCCGGTCGGATAAGGCGGCGCATCAGCATCGCCATCCGGCAGTCTATTGCCCGATAAGGCAGCCGTCCTTTGGCAAAAGACGGCTTATATGAGTGACAACCGTCCGCTTTCCCCACATACTGAACGCTGTCGTTTTTTTGAACCAGGAAACAGAACCTCTGACAATGAATTTACAGCATCACTTTCTTATTGCCATGCCTGCGCTCCAGGACCCGATTTTCCGCCGTTCCGTGGTGTATATTTGCGAGCACAACCAGGACGGCGCTATGGGGATTATTGTTAATAAGCCTTTGGAAAATCTGCAAATTGAAGGGATTCTGGAAAAACTAAAAATTACGCCGGAACCGCGCGATTCGGCAATTCGTCTTGATAAAGCCGTGATGCTCGGCGGCCCGCTGGCGGAAGATCGCGGATTTATTCTCCATACTCCGCCGTCACGTTTCGCCTCCAGCATTCGTATCTCAGACAATACCGTGATTACTACCTCCCGCGATGTGCTGGAAACGTTAGGTACCCAACAACAGCCTTCCGATGTGCTGGTCGCGCTGGGCTACGCCTCCTGGGATAAAGGCCAGCTTGAACAAGAGTTGCTTGATAACGCCTGGCTTACCGCGCCCGCCGATCTCAATATTTTGTTCAAAACGCCCATTGCCGAGCGCTGGCGCGAAGCGGCAAAACTTATTGGCATTGATATTCTGACCATGCCTGGCGTTGCGGGGCACGCCTGATGAGCGGCACCTTACTGGCCTTTGACTTCGGCACAAAAAGCATCGGCGTTGCAATAGGACAACGCATTACCGGCACCGCCCGTCCGCTTCCGGCAATCAAAGCACAGGACGGCACGCCCGACTGGACGCTCATTGAACGTTTGCTGAAAGAGTGGCAGCCAGACGAAATTATTGTCGGGCTACCGCTTAATATGGATGGCACTGAACAGCCGCTGACGGCGCGCGCCCGTAAATTCGCCAACCGTATTCATGGGCGTTTCGGGGTAACTGTCACGCTGCACGATGAACGACTCAGCACCGTTGAAGCACGCTCCGGTCTGTTTGAACGAGGTGGGTATCGCGCGCTGAACAAAGGCAAAGTGGACTCGGCCTCCGCCGTGATTATCCTCGAAAGCTATTTTGAACAGGGGTATTAAAGCCGTTTTTGTCAGCAGGCGGATAACGCGGTCACGGTTGCCAGGCTTACTGGGCAATACGCTGGTTTAGTGCCTTCAGCGCCTGTAAACGCGCAGCCGCCTCCGCCTCATCAATCCGCCACATTCCCGCAAAGGCCAGCGCTGCGGCGTGCTTGTCTAGCGGTTGCGCCATAGAAACTTCACCATCAGCGTGATGCCACAGCACGTATCCCCGCTGGCGCTGCTGCGCCACATGCGGCGCCATATTACGCCACTGCTCCGGAGTAAAACGCTGCATTAGCGCCTCATCGCTTTCTGCCGCCAGTAACGCCACTCCTGTTACCGACTGCCAGGCCGGGCACATGCGAAACCCCGCCAGCGCCTGACTTCCCTGCGAACCCGGCGTAGAGTGATAAATATAGATAATCTGGTCTTCCCATAGCACGCCTAATGCCACCACGATGTCTTTGGGCGCATGGCGTTCAAGGATAGGCAACGCATGGGAGAACAGCGCTGAACCACGAATCGCCTGCGCTGCCAAAGCATGAATGCCTGGCCCGGGTAAATAGCGTCGGTGCTCATCCTGCATCGTGAGTCCAATAGAGGCCATCGTCATTAACAGGCGATTAACGCGCGTGGTATTAATATCCATCAGCCGGGCAAGCTCGCGACATCCGATAGCACGGTCGCTGGAAACCAGATATTGCAGACAGCGAATGCCATCTATCAGGCTTTGATTCGGTTGTGATGACATCGTTAAATGGCTTCGCTGTGGTTTTAACAAAGCTGCGATTTTAACGCCGGTTCGCCAGGATACAAGCCTGTATACCGTTCAATCCACCGCGCCAGTCAACACTTTCCTCCCCCCCTACGCCGCCATCTTCGCTACAGCCGTCCCTGCGCCTGACGCCATTGCGCGCTCTGGGCGAATGTCATCATCCCCTGCTGCTGCCCGGTTTGTATCACGTGGGCCAACTGATGGAGTTTGCCTTCACGGATCAAATTCCCTGTGGCTGGCGTATTAATCAGTAATTCAAACAACGCCACGCGCCCATCCTGTCTGTCGACCTCCAGTTTTTGTGATAGTACGGCGCGCAGACTACCCGCCAGTTGACTGCGTATCGGTTCTTTTTCCTGCGCCGGAAAACTATCCACTAATCTTTCCACCGCCTGCGCCGCACCGCGAGTATGCAGGGTTGCCAGTACCAGATGCCCCGTTTCCGCCGCCGTCAGCGCCAGGCGAATGGTCTCGCTGTCACGCAGCTCTCCCAGCAAAATGACATCGGGATCTTCACGCAACGCCGCGCGCAGCCCGGCGGCAAAAGTGGCGCAATGCTGGCCGATTTCCCGCTGCTGTATCAGGCAACGCTTGCTGGTGTAACGGTACTCAATAGGATCTTCCAGCGTCAGGATGTGTTTATCGGCATGTTGATTAAGATGTCCCACCATCGCCGCCAGCGTGGTGGACTTCCCGCAGCCAGTAGCGCCAGTGACCAGAATCAGTCCGTTCTCGCTGGCAAGCAGTGCGGGTACTATCGGCGGCGTCTGGATTTCCGCCAGATCAGGACAACGCTCGGGCAATAGCCGTAGCGCCAGCGACGTTCCCTGTTGATGTGTGAACGCACTGGCGCGTAGGCGCCGCGTGCCAGACAGCGAGACGGCGAAATCAAGCTGGCCGTGCGCTCGCCACTGATATTGTTGCGCGTCATTAAGCCAATCAAGCAGAAGCCTGTCGACATCTGGCGCGGTAAAAGGCGCGATCTCCATGCGTCCTTGTTTGCGCCATCGCGCAGGCCAGGCGTTACACAGGTGTAGATCCGAGACGTTATGCTTTACACTAAGCGTCACAATTTCTTCCATATTCATATAAACATCCTCGGAAAATGAACGATATCGCGCATAACCTGGCACACATCCGGGACAAAATCTCCGCCGCGGCGACGCGTTGCGGCCGCTCTTCAGAAGAAGTTACGTTGCTTGCAGTGAGTAAAACCAAACCTGCGAGCGACATCGCAGAAGCCATTGCCGCCGGACAACGGGCATTTGGTGAAAATTATGTACAAGAGGGGGTGGAAAAAATCCGCCACTTTCAGGAAGCGAAAGTGGAAGGCCTGCACTGGCACTTTATAGGCCCTTTACAGTCCAACAAAAGTCGGCTGGTGGCCGAGCATTTTGACTGGTGTCATACCATCGATCGCCTGCGTATCGCCTCGCGGCTGAGCGAACAGCGTCCGGATAATCTGCCGGCGCTAAATGTTCTGATCCAAATTAATATCAGCGATGAAAACAGCAAATCAGGCATTCCGCTGGCGGAACTGGATGAGCTGGCCGCTGCGGTGGCTACACTGCCGCGTCTGAGGCTTCGCGGACTGATGGCGATCCCGGCGCCAGAGTCAGATTATGTAAGGCAGTTTGAAGTCGCACGTCAAATGGCTGTAGCATTTGCCGGGCTGAAAGCGCGCTACCCTGACGTTGATACCCTATCTCTGGGTATGAGCGACGATATGGAAGCCGCGATTGCGGCAGGTAGCACAATGGTGCGCATCGGCACCGCTATCTTTGGTGCTCGTGATTACACAAAAAATTAAGGAAAACTGAGGAACGCCATGAATACGTTGACCTTCCTGCTCTCAACGGTAATTGAGCTGTATACCATGGTGCTATTATTGCGCGTGTGGATGCAGTGGGCCCGCTGTGACTTTTACAACCCTTTCTCCCAGTTCGTGGTGAAAATTACGCAGCCCATCATCGGACCGCTGCGTCGTATTATCCCACCAATGGGGCCGATCGACAGCGCTTCCCTGCTGGTGGCGTTTATTCTTAGCGTTATTAAGGCGATAGTGCTGTTTAAGGTAATTACGTTTCAGGCGATTATCTGGATTGCCGCGGTGCTTATCTTGCTTAAAACAATCGGCCTGCTGATCTTCTGGGTGCTGCTGGTCATGGCTATCATGAGCTGGGTGAGCCAGGGTCGTAGCCCGATTGAATATGTATTGATTCAGCTTGCCGAGCCGCTGCTCAGCCCGATTCGCCGTATACTGCCTGCGATGGGCGGCATCGACTTCTCGCCGATGGTTCTGGTGCTGCTGCTGTATGTCGTTAATATGGGGATCGCTGAAGTCTTACAAGCGACAGGCAACATGTTGCTGCCGGGGCTGTGGATGGCGCTATGAGTGCTGTGACTCGCTGCGAAGACGGTCTGGTGTTACGGCTTTATATTCAGCCGAAAGCCAGCCGCGACAGTATTGTGGGCTTACATGGCGACGGGGTGAAAGTCGCCATTACCGCCCCGCCGGTTGACGGTCAGGCAAACAGCCATCTGATCAAGTTTCTCGGTAAACAGTTTCGCGTGGCGAAAAGTCAGATCGTCATCGAAAAAGGCGAGCTGGGCCGTCACAAACAGGTAAAAATTATTCACCCGCAACAGATCCCGCCGGAAATTGCGGCGTTAACTGAGTAGGTATCCCATGCAAAAAGTTGTTCTCGCAACCGGCAACGCCGGTAAAGTGCGCGAGCTCGCGTCGCTGTTAAGCGATTTTGGGCTTGATGTGGTAGCACAAACGGAACTGGGCGTCGATTCCGCGGAAGAAACCGGCCTGACGTTTATTGAAAACGCGATTCTCAAAGCGCGCCATGCCGCTAAAATGACCGGTCTGCCCGCCATTGCCGATGACTCCGGTCTGGCCGTTGACGTTTTAGGCGGCGCGCCGGGTATCTATTCCGCGCGCTATTCTGGCGAAAACGCGACAGATCAGCAAAATCTGGAAAAACTGCTGCATACTCTGCGGGATGTTCCGGACGACAAACGCCAGGCGCGATTCCATTGTGTACTGGTTTATTTGCGTCATGCCGAAGATCCCACACCGATAGTCTGTCACGGTAGTTGGCCTGGCGTCATTACTCGCCAGGCGGCCGGAAATGGCGGATTTGGCTATGATCCCATTTTCTTCGTACCGTCTGAAGGCAAAACCGCCGCAGAACTGACCCGTGAAGAAAAAAGCGCGATTTCCCACCGTGGACAAGCGCTCAAGCTGCTGCTGGATGCGTTACGCAATGGCTAAACTACCGCCGCTCAGTCTTTATATTCATATTCCCTGGTGTGTACAAAAATGTCCATATTGCGACTTCAATTCCCATGCGTTGAAGGGCGAGGTGCCGCATGACGACTACGTCCAGCATCTGTTAAGCGATCTGGATGCCGACGTCGCCTGGGCGCAAGGGCGTGAAGTAAAGACCATTTTTATTGGCGGCGGTACGCCAAGCCTGCTTTCCGGGCCGGCGATGCAAACGCTGCTGGACGGCGTGCGTGCGCGCCTGAATCTGGCGGCGGATGCGGAAATTACCATGGAAGCGAACCCCGGCACGGTCGAAGCCGACCGCTTCATCGACTATCAGCGCGCCGGCGTAAACCGGATCTCCATTGGCGTGCAGAGCTTTAGTGAGCCTAAGCTGAAACGTCTTGGCCGTATTCACGGTCCACAAGAGGCGATGCGGGCAGCAAGACTGGCAAATGGGCTTGGGCTACGCAGCTTTAACCTCGACTTGATGCATGGATTGCCGGACCAAACGCTGGAAGAGGCGCTGAACGATTTGCGACAGGCAATTGCGCTTAATCCGCCGCATCTCTCATGGTATCAATTGACGATTGAACCCAACACTCTGTTCGGTTCGCGTCCGCCGGTTTTACCGGACGATGACGCTCTGTGGGATATCTTTGAGCAGGGCCACCAGTTACTAACCGCCGCGGGCTATCAGCAATACGAAACGTCGGCCTATGCCAAACCCGGTTATCAGTGCCAGCATAATCTGAACTACTGGCGCTTTGGCGACTATCTGGGTATTGGCTGCGGCGCCCACGGTAAAGTCACCTTCCCGGGCGGCAGGATCCTGCGCACCACCAAAACCCGTCACCCACGCGGTTATATGCAGGGACGTTACCTGGAAAGCCAGCGTGACGTGAGTGATGACGATAAACCCTTTGAGTTCTTTATGAACCGTTTTCGGTTGCTGGAGCGCGCGCCTCGCGCCGAATTTGTCGACTACACCGGGCTTACGGAAGCGGTTATTCGTCAGCCAATCGACGAGGCTATTGCCCAGGGCTATCTGACCGAATGCGAGCAATACTGGCAGATTACCCGGCACGGTAAACTGTTTTTAAACTCTCTTCTTGAGTTGTTTCTCGCGGAATAACAAGGATAAGCCTGTCGCGCCAGCGGGTAAAATACCTGATGGCGCGACGCTTACCGACCTGTGGCGGTTAATGCGCCGCCGGCAAGCGCATTATTTAATAACCCCTTTACGACGCAAATCGTCCGTATCTTTTTTCCAGCGCTCGTAACCGTCATTAATATCCATAATTTTCACACGGATATCACTCTGTTGCATCTGAAGTTTCTGTACCGCTATATTCAGCGGATATTGTCCTTTCTCTAACGTTATCCAGTCATTCTGCGCTTTTCGACGCAGCTCTTCTGATTTCAAAAATACCTGCCGCCGTTGCTCGTGTATGTCTAAATCTCTTTTCTGCTGAATAGCCGCTTCATTGCACGGCTCACTCTGCTTACGGCACGCGTCTAATGCCGGTTGATAGACCTCTTTTTCGTATTTCTCGGCATATACGCTACTATCGTTGGCTTTTACATAATCATCGCGCTCTTTTAACGTCTTTTTAAACGCCTCGGCGCGGGTCAACGGTTTCCCATCAGCACCTTTTCCCCAATATGCGTCCGCTTCTTTTTTAGCTACCGCTATTTTCTTATCCAGGGCAAAGAGTTGTTCTTCAAGACCGGGGATCGACGCTTTATGCGCACGCCAGGAAGCTTCAATGTTGCCAAACCGATAGTTAAAGTCATCGCTGTTGACGATCAGGTATTTATCATTCGTTTTAATGTCGTCAATAGCCCGGCCCTGATCGCTGGCTGCCATTTGTAATGAGTAATAGCTCACCGTCCAGCCAGAGGCTGGCGTCCCTTTGCTGGTCAACATGGCAGAAAATTTAACGGGACGATCTTTGGTCCAGGTTTTTTCAACAAAATAATAATCCGCCGCCATACCAACGCCGGTATACATATCTTCACGGGAAGAAATATCCCCTTCGGCAGACCAGGTGGCCTGATTGCCCCTCGAATCAAGATTTTTTAAGGTAATGGAATCCAGTTTAAGTATGCCGTGGTACTGCTTACTAAACTGTTCTTTTAAGATGTTATCGGAGGGTTGAGCAACCTCTGCCCAACTATAGCCTGAAATCAGGGCAAACAGCGCTGCGCCAGCAATCCATTGTCGAACCACTTGTGGACCTCCCGTCCAGAGACATGACGCCCACGATTATCATAACCATGATGATAATTAGTAAGATAATAGTGTTGATTGTGCGAGAGGTCTTCCAAAGATAGCCCCGGCCTTCCGACCGGGGCATTATCTTTAATACTGATTGAACATCGTCTGGATCTGTTTTGGATCTTTAGTCTGGGTTAACGCCAGTTGCAGTAAGACACGCGCTTTTTGCGGGTTCAGCGTGCCAGAGGCGACAAAGCCGTATTTTGCATCGTCCACTTCCGCATCCTGCGTGGTTGCGCCAGTCGGCACACGTGAAGAACGCACCACTACCGCACCGTTGTGCGCAGCGGTCGCCAGGGTATCAAAGACCGTTTTATACAGGTTGCCGTTACCCACACCTGCGCTCACGATCCCGTCATAACCCGCGTCTACCAGCGCTTTTGCCGGCAGATCGGACGCATTCGCATAGTTATAAACGATACCGACTTTCGGCAACGCGGTCAGCTTCGACACGTCGAACGGGGTGGAGGTGGTATGTTTACGCTCTGGCGTACGCTGGAAGTCAATTTTACCGTTGTGGATATAACCCAGCGGGCCGTAATTAACCGCTTTAAACGTCGCCACGTCAGTCGTATTGGTCTTAGTGACGTCGCGTCCGTCCATGACGGTATCATTCATTACCACCAGCACGCCGCGATTGGCAGACTGTTTATCAGCCGCTGTTACTACCGCATTATAGAGGTTGAACGGGCCATCTGCGCTCATTGACGTGGAAGGACGCATCGCGCCGACCAGTACCACCGGTTTATTGCATTTCACGGTCAGATCGAGGAAATAAGCGGTCTCTTCCATCGTATCAGTACCGTGGGTGATCACGAAACCGTCGGTGCTGTCGCACTCGGTATTGATTTTTTTCGCCAGCGTGAGCCAGACTTCATCGTTCATATCCTGCGAGCCAATGTTAACGACCTGCTCGCCTTTCACTACCGCAATGTCCTTCAATTGAGGAACGGCATCCACCAGATTTTCGACGCCAACTTTACCTGCCGTATAATTTGATTTTGTTGCTGAATCACCGCCACCAGCGATCGTTCCGCCGGTCGCTAAGATGGTGATATTCGGTAAAGCGAACGCTGCGCCGCTGAAACCCATTACCAGAGCAGCTAATGCCGTTTTCCTGAAAAACTCCATGTTATATCTCCAGTTATGTCAACTGGTCGCATTATCCCTATATTGCAGACGAATAATGTGATGTCATACGATTAACCAGCGATATATATCCAACAGAGAGTATTTTTTAGAGATGGATAACAAAATGCAGGAAAAAACAGAATAAAAAGGCGCAGATACGATCTACGCCATTGTTTAAAAAGGAAAGATTACTTCAGGCTGCCAACCAGCGCTTTGCGGCTATCTTCTAAGGTTACTACGCGGCTACAGACATCTTTGCCAAACTGCTGGAAATCTTTCTCCTGATTTTTCCATTCGTTCTGGATAGCGGTTTGCAAACCACCGAGGCTGCCCATCACGCCCTGTAAAGGATTGCCGCCGCCTTTAAGCACCGCTTTGGCGCCCATTTCGTTAATGCTGTCCTGCAAAATACCGCCCATCGCCTGATTCACCAACTGCTGACCGTCGGCACGCACCTGGTCGATAGCCTTATAGTGGAACGTCAGGCCGTCCGTACGATGTTCGATAATACGGTTCATTTGCGCTTTTAATTGCGCATCAAGCTTCGTCAGACGGCTACGCATGTTGCTGCTTTCGCCCACCTCTTTAGCGATGATTTTATCCAGCGCCACGCGGCCTTTTTCGACGCGCGATCGGGCGCCCTCATCAATCCACGGCAGCGCGCTTCGCAGTTCCGCCTGGTAATCTTTCGCTTGCTCGCGTTGCGCGGCGCTAAGGGTGTACTGCTTACCGTTGTACATCACATTGCCGTCCGGCGTGATCACCAGGTTGCCGTTTTCACCTTTCACCTGCACCGTTTGTGGACTCAGGATCACATCGTCACGCGGCGTGACACTGCATTTGTAATCTGCATGAGCGGCCATCGCCGTCAACGTTAGCACTGCCGCCAGCAGCGTTTTGCGCATCATAACTTTCCCTCAAGACAAAGCGGGCCGGCATTTGCCGACCCTGTACTCATTAGTCCCACCAAACGTCGAAAAGTTCGCTGGTTCGGACTTCTTCAAGGTTGCACGCTTCCAGCCACTTACGCACAATCGCCTGATGTTCTTCGGTACATTTACCGATTTCCTGCATACAAATCAGCCCTTCCCAGGCCAGGTAGCCGCTGCCGTCAAACGCCAGTTTATTAGGCTCAATAACGTCATTAATAAAGTCATCGACAGTCTTATCGATCTGCTCTTCAGATGTACCTTCCGGAAAACGCCATGCCACCGAAAATCCTAATTCCTGGAATTCGTCAATGTGCATTTTTTTACGCAGACGACGACTACGGTTCTTTGCCATTATTTCACCCTCTCGAACATTAAGTCCCATACGCCATGACCAAGACGATGGCCACGTTGTTCAAATTTCGTTACCGGGCGCGATTCCGGGCGCGGTACATAATCATTGCTCTCTGACAGATTTTTGTACCCGTCGATAGAAGACATGACTTCAAGCATGTGTTCCGCATACGCTTCCCAGTCGGTCGCCATATGGAAAACGCCGCCCAATTTCAGCTTGCTCAATACCAGTTCAGCAAACGGCACCTGAACGATACGGCGTTTATTATGACGCGCTTTATGCCACGGGTCAGGGAAAAAGAGCTGAACCATCGATAAAGAATTGTCAGGAATCATTTTATGCAACACTTCTACCGCGTCGTGGCACATGACGCGCAGGTTTTCAACGCCCTCTTCATGAGCGGACGCCAGACATGCGCCGACGCCGGGCGAATGCACTTCAATGCCGAGGAAATTCTGCTCCGGGCGCGCTTTCGCCATCGCCACGAGAGACGCCCCCATGCCAAAACCAATCTCCAGCGTCACCGGCGCTTCGCGACCAAACAGCGTGGCGAAATCTACCGGCGCTTCGCTGAACTCGACGCCCATCACCGGCCAGTAGTTTTCCAGCGCGTGTTCTTGCCCCTTTGTCAGTCGCCCCTGGCGACGAACAAAACTACGAATACGGCGCAGCGGGCGACCGTTTTCATCAAATTCCGGTGAAATGACGTCGTTTTTCATAAAAGTGTAGTCTGCTGTGTTTGAGTTCTGAAAACGGGCATTATCCAAAGTTAGTTGCCGGATGCAAGCATGAAGCGCACTGCGGAAAGTTCCGGTTTACACCCTGCGGCCTCTGTGCTGCAATCTTGCCCCCGGCAATAATGAATGAGTTTCCATGCAAGCGTCTCAATTTTCAGCCCAGGTTCTGGACTGGTACGACAAATACGGGCGGAAAACGCTGCCCTGGCAAATTAACAAGACGCCTTACAAAGTATGGCTCTCGGAAGTCATGTTGCAACAAACGCAGGTGACGACGGTGATTCCTTACTTTGAGCGATTTATGGCGCGCTTTCCCACGGTGACGGATTTAGCGAATGCGCCGCTGGATGAAGTGCTCCATTTATGGACCGGGCTCGGCTATTACGCCCGCGCGCGTAATTTGCATAAAGCGGCGCAACAGGTGGCGACGCTTCACGGTGGAGAATTCCCGCAAACTTTTGCCGAAATCGCCGCGCTACCCGGCGTCGGGCGTTCAACCGCCGGCGCGATTCTCTCCCTCGCGTTAGGTAAACATTATCCGATTCTTGATGGAAACGTTAAACGTGTGCTGGCTCGCTGTTATGCTGTTAGCGGCTGGCCTGGAAAAAAAGAGGTGGAGAATACGCTGTGGACGTTGAGCGAGCAAGTGACGCCCGCACGCGGCGTGGAGCGTTTTAATCAGGCGATGATGGATCTGGGCGCGATGGTTTGTACGCGTTCAAAGCCAAAGTGCACCCTGTGTCCGCTGCAAAACGGTTGTATCGCCGCTGCGCATGAAAGCTGGTCACGCTATCCGGGCAAGAAACCGAAACAGACGTTGCCGGAGCGGACGGGTTACTTTTTATTGTTACAGCATAATCAGGAGATTTTCCTGGCGCAGCGCCCTCCCAGCGGTTTATGGGGCGGACTCTACTGCTTCCCGCAGTTCGCCAGCGAAGATGAATTACGTGAATGGCTGGCGCAACGGCATGTTAACGCTGATAATTTGACCCAGCTTAACGCGTTTCGCCACACATTTAGCCATTTCCACCTGGATATTGTGCCTATGTGGCTTCCCGTGTCGTCACTGGACGCCTGCATGGATGAAGGCAGCGCGCTCTGGTATAACTTAGCGCAACCGCCGTCAGTCGGACTGGCGGCCCCCGTGGAGCGCTTGTTACAGCAGTTACGTACCGGAGCGCCAGTTTAACGCCCCGGTCGATGAAGAGGATGACTTATGAGCAGAACGATTTTTTGTACTTACCTGCAACGCGACGCTGAAGGGCAAGATTTTCAGCTCTACCCTGGCGAACTGGGAAAACGTATCTATAACGAGATCTCTAAGGACGCGTGGGCGCAGTGGCAGCATAAGCAGACCATGTTGATTAACGAGAAAAAGCTCAACATGATGAACGCCGAGCACCGTAAGCTGCTGGAACAGGAGATGGTGAGCTTCCTGTTCGAAGGCAAAGACGTTCATATCGAAGGTTATACGCCGGAAGATAAAAAATAGGCCCGTTGCTGAATGAGGCTGCGCTTATTCGGCCTGTGAGTTATGCCGGATAAGCCCTTAGCGCCGCTGCCCGGCAACATGGCATAACGACAACACAACATGCACTCCCGGAATGATGAAAAAATTACTCGCGCTTGCTGTTATTGCGCCGTTGCTCATCTCCTGCTCCAGTTCGACCAAAAAAGGCGAGACGTATAATGAAGCCTGGGTCAAGGATACCAACGGCTTTGATATTTTGATGGGGCAATTTGCCAACAATATTGAAAATCTGTGGGGATATAAGGAAGTCCTGATCGCCGGGCCGAAAGACTACGTCAAATATACCGATCAGTTCCAGACCCGTAGCCACATCAACTTTGATGATGGGACCATTACCGTTGAAACCATCGCCGGGACGGAACCTACCGCACATCTGCGCCGGGCCATTATTAAAACGTTGCTCATGGGCGACGACCCAACCTCCGTCGATCTTTACTCCGATGTCGATGACATAAAAATTTCTAAAGAACCCTTCCTGTATGGTCAGGTCCTCGACAATACCGGCCAGCCTATTCGCTGGGAAGGCCGCGCCACGACATTCGCGGATTACTTGCTGAAAACGCGGCTCAAAAGCCGCAGTAACGGCCTGCGTATTATTTACAGCGTCACCATTAATCTGGTGCCGAACCACCTTGATAAACGCGCGCATAAATATATTGGCATGGTACGCCAGGCCTCCCGTAAATACGGCGTTGACGAGTCGCTGATTCTGGCGATTATGCAAACGGAGTCCTCGTTTAACCCGTATGCGGTCAGCCACGCGGATGCGCTGGGCCTGATGCAGGTGGTGCAACACAGCGCCGGGAAAGATGTTTTCCGTTCTCAGGGTAAGTCCGGCACGCCAAGCCGTAACTTCCTGTTCGACCCCGCCAGCAATATCGATACCGGCACAGCGTATCTGGCAATGTTGAATAATGTCTATCTGAGCGGTATTGAGAATCCGACGTCGCGGCGCTATGCGGTCATTACCGCCTACAATGGCGGCGCAGGCAGCGTATTACGCGTATTCTCGAACGATAAGATTCAGGCCGCGAATATGATTAACCGCATGTCGCCGGGGGATGTGTACCAGATATTAACCACCCGACATCCATCTGCGGAGTCGCGCCGCTATCTGTACAAGGTGAATTCCGCCCAGCGATCGTATCGCCGCCGATAAACCATCGCATCCCGCCTCTGGCCAGCAAATGACAGAGGCGGGAAAGGTAAAAGTGTTAACTCCGTCACTCTTTTGCTTTGCAATCAGAAATTGTTTGCAAATATTTGTCACAGGTAACAAAAAAAGCCCGCCTCTCATTGATAGAATCACACCAAATCACAACGGCAAATGTGCCTTTTAAAACATTCATCCGCTCTCAGGTGTGAGGAAATTAACATGAATCTTAAGCTGCAGCTTAAAATACTCTCTTTTCTGCAGTTCTGTCTGTGGGGAAGCTGGCTCACTACCCTGGGCTCGTATATGTTCGTCACCTTAAAATTTGACGGCGCATCTATTGGCGCAGTTTATAGTTCACTGGGGATTGCCGCTGTCTTTATGCCGACCTTGCTAGGCATTGTGGCTGACAAATGGCTGAGCGCGAAATGGGTCTATGCCCTGTGTCATGTCGTCGGCGCCATCACGCTATTCATGGCCGCGGAAGTCACTACGCCTGGGGCGATGTTCTTTGTGATCCTGCTTAACTCGCTGGCCTATATGCCGACGTTGGGCTTGATCAATACAATATCGTATTACCGCCTGCAGTCTGCCGGCATGGATATTGTGACTGACTTCCCGCCTATCCGTATCTGGGGCACCATTGGCTTTATTTTGGCGATGTGGGGCGTGAGTTTCTCCGGTTTCGAGCTGAGCCATATGCAGCTTTATATCGGCGCGACGCTTTCTGTTCTGCTGGTACTGTTTACTTTTACCCTGCCGCACATTCCGGTGGCGAACCAACAGAAAAACCAGAGCTGGACATCAATGCTGGGCCTTGACGCTTTTGCGCTGTTTAAAAATAAGCGGATGGCGATTTTCTTCATCTTCTCCATGATGCTGGGCGCGGAACTGCAGATCACCAACATGTTTGGCAACACCTTCCTGCATAGCTTTGATAAAGATCCGCTATTCGCCAGTAGCTTTATCGTGCAGCACGCCTCGGTGATGATGTCGATTTCGCAGATTTCTGAAACGTTATTCATCCTGACCATTCCGTTCTTCCTGAGCCGTTATGGTATTAAGAACGTTATGCTTATCAGTATTGTGGCGTGGATGCTGCGTTTCGGCCTGTTCGCTTATGGCGACCCGACGCCGTTCGGTACCGTTCTGCTGGTACTGTCGATGATTGTGTACGGCTGCGCCTTCGATTTCTTCAACATTTCTGGCTCGGTGTTTGTCGAAAAAGAAGTACGCCCGGAAATCCGCGCCAGCGCGCAGGGAATGTTCCTGATGATGACCAACGGCTTCGGCTGTATCCTGGGCGGCATTGTGAGCGGTAAAGTGGTGGAGTATTACACTCAAAACGGCATTACCGACTGGCAGACCGTGTGGCTCATCTTCGCAGGCTACTCGCTGGTGCTGGCCTTTGCGTTCGTAGCCTTGTTCAAATACAAACACGTTCGCGTTCCGGCAAGTTCGCAACCCGTTGCACATTAATTCTTGCCCTGTTTCGCAGGCCGGATAAGGCGTAAATGCCTTATCCGGCCTGCAGGCAACGTTACTTTAAAACATATCCGTACAAGCGTTGAATTCCATCGGCATCAGTCTCGCTATATACCCCCTGCAATTCAGGCGAAAAACCGGGCAACAGATTGATGCCCTCTTCCAGCGCCAAAAAATAACGCTGCGCCGCGCCGCCCCAAATCTCCCCCGGCACCACGCACAGTACGCCCGGCGGGTATGGCAATGCCCCCTCGGCAGCAATACGCCCGTCCGCCTCGCTGATACGCACCAGCTCTACATCGCCGCGAATAAAGGCGCTGTTGGCGTCCTGTGGGTTCATCGCCACATGCGGCAGGCTTTCTTTGCGGAACATCGCTTTTTGCAGATCCTTAACGTCAAAGCTAACGTACAGGTTGTGCATCTCCTGACATAGCTCACGCAGGGTGTAATCGCGGTAGCGCACCGGGTATTTCTGAAAAACCGTCGGCAATACATCCGCAAGCGGCGTATCGTCTTCAATGTGCCGTTCAAATTGCGCCAGCATCGCGACCAGCCGCGCCAGTTTCTCTTCGCTCTCAGCGGGTGTCAGCAAGAACAGAATCGAGTTGAGATCGCACTTCTCAGGCACAATACCGTTCTCACGCAGATAGTGGGCGAGAATGGTCGCCGGGATGCCGAATTCGGTGTACTGCCCACTATCGGCATCAATACCTGGCGTGGTCAGTAACAGTTTACAGGGGTCGACAAAATACTGGTCATCCGCATAACCCTCAAAGCCATGCCATTTCGCCCCGGGCTCAAAACTGAAGAAACGACGATTGCTGGCAATGGTCTCCGTCGGATATGCCTGCCACGGCTTGCCGTCAACCACCAGTGGGATAAAGGGCTGAAGCAGTTTGCAACGGGCGAGAATGGCTTTACGCGCGTCAATGCCCAGCGCAACGCACTCCGCCCACAGGCGGCGACCGCTCTCCCCTTCGTGGATTTTGGCATTGATATCCAGCGCCGCAAACAGCGGGTAGAACGGACTGGTCGAGGCGTGCAACATGAAGGCGTTGTTCAGGCGTTTGTGCGGGCAAAAACGCGCCTGGCCGCGAATATGGTTATCTTTTTTGTGGATCTGCGAGGTTTGTGAGAACCCCGCCTGTTGCTTATGTACCGATTGGGTCACAAAGATCCCAGGGTCGTTTTCATTAAGCTCCAGCCGCAACGGCGAGGTATCCGCCATCATATTGATAAACTGCTCATAGCCTACCCACGCGGAGTCAAACAGAATGTAATCGCAGAGATGCCCGATTTTATCCACCACCTGACGGGCGTTGTAAATAGTGCCGTCATAGGTACCCAGCTGAATGATCGCCAGGCGGAACGGACGCGATGCATCGGCGCTTTCCGGCATCACGTCACGAATCTGGTCGCGCAGGTACGTTTCATCAAAACAGTGCGCATCAATACCACCGATAAAACCAAACGGGTTACGCGCTGCTTCAAGATAGACTGGCGTCGCCCCGGCCTGAATCAGGGCGCCGTGGTGGTTGGATTTGTGATTATTACGATCAAACAGCACCAGATCGCCGCGCGTCAGCAGGGCGTTAGTGACCACTTTATTCGCCGCCGAAGTCCCATTCAGCACAAAGTAGGTTTTATCCGCATTAAACACTTTTGCCGCAAATTTCTGCGCGTGTTTGGCAGAACCTTCATGTATGAGCAGATCGCCAAGTTTCACATCGGCGTTACACATATCCGCACGAAACAGGTTTTCACCAAAAAAGTCATAAAAATGGCGGCCTGCGGGATGTTTTCTAAAAAACTCGCCATGCTGGTGCCCCGGGCAAGCAAAGGTACTATTCCCCATGTCGACATACTGGGTCAGGGTGTCATAAAAGGGCGGCAGAAGTTCCGCTTCGTAGCGACAGGCAGCGTTTTCCAGCTCCAGCCATTCCTGCGCGTTCCCGCCTATTACCGCCGTGACGCCGACAGGCGCGCTGACGGGTTCATCCGCAAGCATAAACACCGGCAGGTGAAAACCGGTGCGTTTAAGCAACGCCAGAATACCGCTACGGCTGTCAGCAGTGGTAATGACGACTGCGGCCACATCGGTAAAGTCGGTACTGTCCAGCGCCACTACGTTTCGGTGGGTGGAGAGACGGGGGATGAGTTCACCGCTGGCGGCAATATTCATTGATTTCATAAGCGCAAATACCCGTTTCGGGAGTAGAGTAACCCCGGACAAAGCCCGATGCCTTGCCCAACGAGATGCCGGGTCAAACTGGATACCAGCTCCGACCGCCAGACATCAGTAAAAACAGACTGTTTCTGATTTTACTGTTGTCCTGCAGTGAGCGTGCGCTGCCCTCACCGCATAGCGGGGACGACAAAAAAAAGGAAAGAAAGGGGCAAACCTCGCGCAGTCAGGCGACAGTGAAAACAATATAAAGGCGCTATGTTCATCCCGGCGAGCCCCATGCTGGCAGGAGAAATTTCGCGCAATCATGGCACCTTTCACCAGACGGCGCAAGGTAAAATCAGCGCTCTATACGTCACAGATAATCAAGCTATTAACAGCTTAATCGCGTGATAATAAGGCAATTTGAAAGACAAATAACAGGAGTCATTGTGGTAATTGGACCTTTTATTAACGCTGGCGCAATTTTATTCGGCGGCGTTATTGGCGCGCTGTTAAGTCAGCGTCTGCCAGAACGGATTCGCGTCTCAATGACGTCTATTTTTGGTCTGTGCTCTCTGGGAATTGGCATTCTGCTGGTGATGAAGTGCGCTAATCTTCCGGTGATGGTGCTGGCGACGCTGGTCGGCGCGCTTATCGGCGAGTTTTGTTTGCTGGAAAAAGGCATTAATGGCGCAGTCGCGAAAATCCAACAATTATTTATGGCATCGGGTAAGAAGCCAACACACGACTCATTTATTCAAAGTTACGTCGCTATCATTGTACTTTTTTGCGCCAGTGGCACCGGTATTTTCGGCGCGATGCATGAAGGGATGACCGGCGATCCAAACATTTTGATCGCTAAATCTTTTCTGGATTTTTTCACTGCCATTATTTTCGCCTGTTCGCTTGGCATCGCCGTTTCGGCGATTTGCGCGCCGATGTTGATTATCCAGTTAACGCTTGCCGCCTGCGCCACCCTCATTCTTCCGTTGACCACGCCGGCAATGATGGGCGACTTTAGCGCTGTGGGCGGACTGCTGCTGGTGGCGACCGGCTTGCGTGTATGTGGAATCAAAATGTTTCCGGTAGTGAATATGCTCCCGGCGCTGTTGCTGGCGATGCCGATTTCCGCCGCATGGGCGATGTTTTTTGCCTGATTCTGCGTGCAATAGCAACAAAGTGGTGATAGATTGTGCAGTCTACGTTGATTTGAAGAAATTTCGTTGACGAAGCGAGGCGATTACGGTTTAATGCGCCTCGTTGCCCGGATAGCTCAGTCGGTAGAGCAGGGGATTGAAAATCCCCGTGTCCTTGGTTCGATTCCGAGTCCGGGCACCACCTTTCCTTTTTTATGCTTCCTTATGAATTCCTCGATGTCTTCAAGTCAATAAGTTTGAACATAGACTCTTTCCAGAAATTATTGCCATATGATCTCTATTAGACCAATATAAACGGATGCGTGATCATAATAAAGGCAGTAATAGTAAGTTTTAACATTAAACATACTGCGAAATTTCAATTAAGTTTCCATCAGGGTCCCTGATGTAGATAGACATTATCTCGCCTGTAGCTCCAGTTCTCTCAACCGGGCCTTCAACAATGGGAATGCCTGCCTGTAAGATCTCAGACACAACATCATTTATCGGTGTCGATGTAATAAAACATAAATCGGCAGATCCCGGCGTTGGTCTACTCGCTTTTGGTTCGAACTCCATTTCTTGCTGATGGAGGTTAATTTTTTGCGCTCCAAATATTAACGCTTTTCTGTTTTGTTTAAATGTTACCGCAGAAAAACCAAGTACCTCTTCGTAGAATCTTATTGTGGTTGATATATCAGATACCGTTAATACAAGGTGATCAATTCTGTCAATTATCATTTGAATAGACTCATGATGTTTATATTTTGGGGATGCTACATTAAAAAATAGCATTAACCTACTTTTAAATCAGATGCATTTTTTTTGCATCTACTCTAAGTTGCTGCCGAAAATTGGGATGCGCCAATTCAATGATCCTGAGCGCACGCTCGGTTGAAGAGAGCCCCTTCAGGTTTACGGAGCCAAATTCAGTGACTATCCAGTGCGTATCCGTTCGTGGGGTTGTTACAGGCCCCTCAAGGCGGGGAACAATACGAGAAATCGTATCATTCGCGGCCGTTGAGCGTGTCGTAATAATGGAACGACCTCCTTTAGATGCATATGCGCCTCTGACAAAATCCAATTGCCCTCCTGAAGCGCTGTACTGGTGTCCAAGCAAATGTTCAGAGTTACAGGCACCAGTGAGATCGATTTGTAAGGTAGCGTTAATGGAGACAACATTCTCATTTTGCGCAATGATCCCCGGATCGTTAACATAATCGACAGGCCGACTAAAAAAAGAGGGGTTGTCGTCGAGATAGTCATACATATCCTTTTGTCCCATAGCAAAAGTAAATACAGACATTCCCCGGTCGATATTTTTACGCTGGTTGGTAACGACGCCTTGTTGAATCAAACTTACCAACCCCGGATTCAGCGCCTCTGTATGGACCCCCAGATCATTATGTTCCTTGAGCGCATTACAGATGAGCTCCGGTAATGCGCCGACCCCCATCTGGAGACAAGCGCCATCTGGCACAAGAGAAGCGATAATCTGACTGATAGCAATATCTTCGGCTACGGCAGTACGTATTGGTAGTTCAATTAAAGGGACATGGTTTTCAACAATGGCGTCAATTTCTGAAATATGGATTGCAGCACCTTCTCCATGAACGCGCGGCATATATTTGTTAACTTCGACAATAAGCTTTTTAGCTGTCCTCGCAATCCGGGTGGAATAATCGTTTCCAGTTCCAAAATTAAAATAGCCATACTTATCCATAGGGGACACGGTGTGAATAAAGGTATCAATACCAATATCATCAGCCAGTAATCGCGTCGCCTGATGAAAATTTGAAGGTACATAGTTAACTATTTTTCGCCCGGAACTCTCAATCCCCTGACGTATTAAAGCCCGTTCAATACCGGTAATAAACATACTGTAGAGATGAATATAGTCACTTAGCTCATAACGGAAAATAGTGTTCCCGGCAATGCTGGCTGTTTCATAACAGTAAACCCGCAGATCGTTGATTTCTCCCCTTTTCGCTCGCTTTGCCAGCGCATTCAGCAAAGCTGGAGGCTCTGCTGCAAACATTCCCATAGAGAGGTGACTGCCGGAGGTAATTAAAGTAACCGCCTCGTCAGGCGTCACGCATTTTTCGGCATACACTGCATTAACATTCATCATGACTCTAAACCTCAGGGCGATTTCTCAATAAGCGGCGTCTTCTTCAGGCGAACATCCACAGCAATAAACTAACATTGTTCGTTCGAAGCGCATGACCTCTACACCATTCTGATTAATGCCACATGTCCGAACGGTAACGATGCCTTGTCCCGGGCGACTATTTGACAGGCGTTTGCTGAGTACAGTGCTTTCAGCATAAAGTGTATCCCCTGCGAAAACCGGATGGACGGCTTGTACCTTATCCCAGCCAAGATTGGCCACGACCCTGGCGCTGACAGTACGCACGCTCATACCGGTTAAAAGCGCCAGAGTGAACGTTGAATCAACCAGTAACTTTTTCCATTCCGTTTTGCTGGCGTAAGCCGCATCGAAATGGACCGGCTGCACATTGAGAGTGAGCAGGGTAAACCACACATTATCGGCGTCCAGAACCGTCCGGCCGGGACGATGTTCAAAAACATCACCGGGATGAAAATCCTCCCAGTAAAGACCCGAAATTTCTCGGTAGCGCCCCTCGCTAATGGTTTTATAAGCGGGTAATAACGTGTTCATAATCAATTCCTCTGTTAATAAAATCAGGAAAAGATCCCTGCCCGGGCGAGTAATCTCCGGGCCTGACGGGCAACGGCTGCATCTATCATCATGCCGCTAACGATCCCGACGCCTTTGGCATTCTCTGTCAGTACTGCACGAGCATGATTAATTTCTGCCGTTGTAGGAGTAAATGCGGCGTTGATTACACTAATCTGAGCGGGGTGAATAGCCGATTTTGCAGAAAAACCAAAACTGAGCGCCTGCAGCGTTTCCTCTTTCAGACCTGAAAAATCGCCTATATCAAAGAAGGGAGCATCTATTGCAAGAAGCCCTTTCATAGCGCAGGCAGCCACTATTCTGGCCCGCGCCAGCGCAAGAGGCTCCCAGGCGGGTGTGGCGCCAATGTCAGCCGCCATATCTGCGGCGCCAAACATCAACCCGCAGAGTCTGGGGGTGGCGTCCGCAATAGACTCTACGGCATTAAGCCCAACAACTGACTCAATAATGCCAATAAGGCGAGTATCAGAACCAGCCATCATGATAAGACTATCCACGATTTGCAGGTGCGCGGCTGACTCTGTTTTCGGAAGAATAATGTAATCAGGAAAAAAACGGCATTCCAGTAACATATGCAGGTCTTCAATGCCAGCATGAGTATTCATTCCATTAATTCTTAATGCTATTTTCAGCGATGAGTTTGGTCGGGATGAAAGGAACTGCATCGCAATTTTCCGGGCCTGCGCCTTGTCATTCGGGGTGACGGAATCTTCAAGATCGATAATAGAAATGTCCGCCGCACTTTCAACTGCTTTTATGAAACGTTCTGGTCGAATTGCTGGGGTAAAAAGCCAGCTACGTGTCGGTGTATGAGAAATATCGGGCATATTGCACCTCCTGTTAACCTCACTATGCGCTCGCTGGTTTCATTCTTCCAATATATGATGGTGCCATTCTTAATTGCTTTTGGAGATGAGGATGGAACTGCGCCATATTCGCTATTTTCTCGCCGTCGCTGAAGAGCGGCATTTCACGCGGGCTGCGACAAAAGTAGGCATAGGTCAGCCGCCGCTAAGCCAACAGATTAAGGATCTGGAAAGAGAGCTGGGAGCGCAGCTATTCCGGAGAGTGCCTCATGGCGCGGAATTAACCGAGGCTGGAAAAGCATTTTATGATGTTGTTAAAGGGATGCCTGCTACCGCGACAAGAGCCGCGCTGGCGGCGCAGCGTGTTGCCAGGGGGGAGTCGGGCGTGTTAAGGGTGGGTTTTACTGCCTCTGCGGCATTTAACAGTGTGGTGCCCGGCGCAATCCGTACTTTCAAGCGGGCTTATCCTGACGTTCGTTTGCAGCTTGAGGAAGGAAATACAACCCAACTGGCTGATGAATTGAATGAAGGATCGCTGGATGTTGCCTTTCTGAGACCCGGTTTTACAGGCAATGAACGGTTCCAGCTCAGGTTACTGTCTGAAGAGCCGATGGTTATTGTGCTGGCAGAAACGCATCCTGCTGCGGCGTGTAAACAGATTGCACTCTCGATTCTCAAAGATGAGTTTTTTTTACTCTTCCCACGTGAAATCGGCCTGTCGCTTTATGACGTAGTGATCGAGGCCTGCGGTAAAGCGGGCTTTGAACCGAAAATTGGTCAACTCGTGCCGCAAATTTCGTCAGTCATTAACCTTGTGTCGGCAGAGATGGGCGTGTCGATGGTTCCAGATTCAATGAGACAGGTTAATGTCAAGGGAGTAGTATACCGCCCCGTTGCAGACCAGATGCCCGTCGCAAAGTTGGCTCTGGCATACCGGCGCGGCGATACATCGCCAACGCTGAGAAACTTCATCCTGAAAGTCACTGGCTGAATGCAGTTACGTGAGCGTTGAATAATCATTTGAAACGTAACCAATAATTATTGGTCCGATTTTGTGTCTAAAGGAATCGCTAACGGAGCAGGAACTGGCTGCAATGTCTGTGGATCGACAGCCAGATAACGCCCGGTTTTACTGTCGATACCCACATAATCGATAAGCTTGCCTTTGGCATAAAGCACCATTGTCTGTTTTGCAAATGCCTCATATGCACTGCTCAGTATTTTCACTTTATCCACATAATCTGCTGCGAGATTATGCGTTTCCAGGGGGTCACGTTGCAGGTTGAATAATTCCCATGGCGCATTACCCGCCTGTGGGAATACTGTGACAAGACGACGCAATTTCCATTCCCCATCTATCCAGGCCGCCTGATTATGGAGTTCAACACCATATTGTGTGCGAGGCGCGTGCAGACTTTCACCGGTCAGATAGCGTTTAAAACTCACGCCGATCATTGGCAGTGTCGGTCTTTCAGATAATGATTTACTGACATCAATACCTGCAAATTCATAGAGCGTGGGCGCGACATCATACGCCGCCATTGTGGCGTTATCTATGGCGCCATTATGGATGATACCAGGACCGGAAATCATAAAACTGGTATTAATTCCCCCCTGACCGCTGGTCGTTTTGTGATAGCGACCATAAGGCGCATTGCTGACATCAGCCCAGTGGGGACCGTAAGAGATAAATGAATTTTTACGACCAATATTTTCGTAACGATTATCGAATTGCTTCCAAAAATCCGGTTCAGATTCATAGTGAAAGCCCTCCGCCGGATTCACCCCATTATCACTTAAGAAGACCAGAATCGTGTTTTTATCGCGCCCGGTCTTTTTTAACGTCTCAATAACGGTACCAATCTGTGTATCCATATTGGCGATCATAGCAGCGTAAACCTGCATCACCTTCGCCGTATATTTCTGCTGTTCCGGGGTCATCGCCTGCCATTCTTTATCAAGTTCCAGTCCTGGCAGAGGTATGTCATCACGCAGGAAACCCAGTTTCTTCAAACGAGCAATACGCTGACGATAGACGTCTGCATAGCCCTGTTCATACTGACTTTTAAAACGACTAATCCATTCATCCGGTGCCTGCAGAGGATCATGTGGCGCAGTAAAGGCCAACCACGCGAAGATAGGTTGTTCCCGTGGCGTCTCGCTGATCCAGCGATTAATCTGGCTGGCATAGGCTTCGCTGGAGTAAAAACTGGAGGGCAGTGAAATGCGCTGATTGTCACGGGTATAATAGGTATGAAATATCTCCACGGTTCCCAGCGGCACGGCATCATCAAAGTGACTGGCGCCTCCCCCCATCAAGGCGAAAGAATGACGAAAGCCCCGATCTTTTGGCGTCGAGCCTGGCGTAAAACCAAGATGCCATTTACCCGCCATCAGCGTATTGTAACCAGCATCTTTAAAGCGTTCAGCCATGGTCGTCACCCGATCAGTCAGGCGCAATTCATAGCCTTCCTTACCTATGGTATTTTCATACCACCACATACCGCCTATACCCGCTTGCTGACTGGTGTTCCCGGTTAATAGCATCGCACGGGCGGGAGCAGACATGGGAGACGTGTAATATTGACTCATCCGCACGCCGTTCTCAGCCATCGCCTGCAAATTAGGCGTTGGGATTTCCCCACCGAAGGGAGGGATATCAGAATATCCCATATCATCAGCGATAATCACGATAATATCAGGACGTTCGTTTTGCGTACTGTGCGCCGTACCGGAGAAGATAATGCTGAGTGTGGCAAGTGTTACTTGTTTTTTCACGGCTTATTCCCCATTTCAGACTACGGATGTTGTACAAGAGCGGCGGGCAAATGCGGCAAGAGGGACCATCAGCCCGAAAATCTGCCCATAACGTCAGCACGCCAGGCTTTCAGTCCATTCAGATTCCGGGGCCAGGCGCGTAGCGGAGCCAGAATCTCCGTGAAAAAAGAGTAATAGCCGCTACAAAGTCGGTTGTAGCCGGCACTGTTGATATGTGCGGGGCAGCCTCCCTGGCAGACTATTTTCACAGAACACCGTTGACACTCCCGGCGCTGGCTTTTCTTAATACCAAAGGGAAGCCGGGTTGCGGAATCTACGGCTGGCGCTAACGTATTATTAGCAAGCTGTCCCAGGTAATGCTGGCTATTAATCAGATGATCGCAGGCATAGAGTTTGCCGTCCGGCTCCATGACCAGATTCATGCCGCAGCGGGCGGAGTGGACACAGGTGGCGCTGATATGCGTAAAATATTGTGCCCATGCCTGTTCAATGTTGATCACAAAAACCCGTCCCATATCGCCGCGTTTGCGCCATTGACGCCAGATATCAATCATGAAACGTCCCCAGTTATCCGCACTCAATTGGTAACGTTGCTGTAGGGCGTTGCCTTCGTTCATCAGTGGCTGAAATTGCAGATAACGAGCGCCAAGGCTAACAACATGATCGTAGATGGCTGCCGCATGGCGAGCCATGTCATCATGCACGACAATCAGTACGTTAAAATCGACTCGATAGTGTTGTAACAATGTGATTCCCCGCAACACCGCCGGATAACTGGACTCGCCGCGTTTGCCCGGACGATGGTAATTTTGCAAGTCTTCACTGCCCTCAAGACTGATGCCAATAGTAAAATTATTGTCGCGAAACAGACGACACCAGGCATCGTTTAACAACGTCGCGTTCGTTTGCAGACTATTACTGATCGTCACGCCGTCAGGCGCATATCGTTGTTGAAGCGCTATTACCTTTTTATAAAAACCGATTCCGGCTAAAAGCGGTTCACCGCCTTGCCAGACAAAATTAATTTCACGCGCACTGGCAGGTTGCGCCGCAATATAGCGACAAATAAAAACCTCCAGCGTTGATTCATTCATTTTTTCTACGGGCGTTTCGCCCTGTGGGTAATAACAATAGCGGCAGGCCAGATTACACGCAGGGCCTATGGGTTTTGCCAGAATATGAAAGGGTATCTGCGCGCGATATTCAGTCATTACGGGGATTTGTTGTTGCCGTAATGTGTTGAGATTCAACATTATTCTGTCCTGTAATTATCATTTCTGATGCGGAGACATGACTCACATTTCGCAATAGCGTCCGTCTGGTGCTGCGGGCAGAATGCCGAAAGCGGGCTGTATCTATTGATACACCGGTTTTCTGCATAGCGCATGACGCTATTGAAACGTTATTTAGCAAATCCTGTCTGAACCAGAAATTAAGTCTCTGTTAACCTGCGCTATTACAGAAAATCATAGAACAGGCATCTCAAAAGAATATCGTCCTGAAGGACGAGAACCCACGGCATTTTCAGGAGATGAGTCAACCGCGACAGAAAAAAATTATATTAATAATTTTTAATTATTTTTTAGAAAACCAAACAGGATTTAAATTAAAACTGTTTTATTTCAAATAGTTATAAAAAATACCGTAACACGCGTCACATTATTAACATGTGAATGATTGTGTTAACCGAATGTAAATTGTATGTTTCAACATACCACTATTTTACTGCGCCCCGACGCGCTCATCCGGATGGAAGGAGATAACATGTCAGCCTTATCAACTACTGGCCATAATGACGGGATCACTCTCCATTGCTTACAGAGCATTGCGCAACTCATTCCTCTGTCGTCGGCGGTTTTTTATCGTGTTAATGCTTATTTAAAGCCGGAAGCCTATGTTTTACATAATATTTCTAATAGCACACACCAACAATATCTGGAGCATTTTCAACCATTAGACCCGCTATCGCCTTCCCGGTTCGGCCAACAGGTTGTTACCGTAGCGACGATGACGCCCGGTATCTGTGCCCGTCATCGCCATTATTATCATGAATTTATGCTACCTAATCATGTGTGCGACATGATTGAGATCTTTATTCGTCGGGGCCATCGTATTATCGCGGGCATTTCATTAATGCGCGATATACCTTTTTCCAGCGAAGAGCGTTTGCGAGCCCAGGCAGTACAACCATTACTGGGACTGGCAATTCATGATTCTCTTCAGGAAGACAACAATCTGGCGTCAATATTGACCGCAAAAGAGCGTGAAATTGTGGGAATGGTCTGCGAAGGGGCCAGTAACAAATTGATTGCCCGTCAGTTGAATATATCTCTCTCAACAGTGAAAACGCATTTACGCAATATTTTTGCTAAAACAGAAGTGATAAATCGCACGGAACTGGTTTCCCGAACCAGAATGTCCTCGGTACAACATTCACAGCATATGTGAAAGCGTGCTTTTTACCCCGCGTCAATTGCGGGTCTTTTCCCCATGTGTCATATATGCCTGAATTAATACCACTCTCTGAGCTGATGCCTCAATAAAATGTCATATTATCTGGCGTCGGTATCCTGTTGCAGCCATTGATTCATGGCCTGATTGATCATATTTATCACACTCAGCAGAAGAACACGCTGGTGTCGCTCAAGCCGCAGATAACGGCGCAGCGGCGGCATTTTACAAACCACCTCGCTCGCAGCCCATAGCTCAATGCTGCAATACCATTCCTTATGATGTAAAACCAGCGTAAAACGACGATAATCCAGTTCACTCAGTGCCTGTTGTAAATTGGGGAAACGATTAAGATAGTTAATCAACCCGGCGGTACTTTTACTGCCAGTAAAAATGACGGGATAACGTTTCAGCCATCCGGGCTGATGAACGCGAATTTTGCCCTGCAAAGGATAATTGATTGTGCCTTTCACCCTGAATTCACAACTGTGAATACTGGCCATGAATAATCGTTTTTGCTGAACATGGCAGATAACCTGGGTAAATGCATTCAGATGCAGCACGGCGCTATGTTCGGTCAATTTTTCACAACGCCAGCCGCTCAAATCACGTAACACCATGTTCATTAATGTGCTCTTAAACCAGGGGACGGAGGACATCTGGCGTCATCTCTTCATTGTTTCGCTTTTCATAATTGCCCATCGCCCGTTCCACGACCTCTTCTACCGGAAGTGGGAGGAAAGGATTAACCCGTTGCACACATAATGTCCAGAATAAGGCATAGGCGGCAGTCAATCCAAGCATAATACCGAATGGTATAAGTACATCCCGACTGTTCATTCCTGGAGGTGCGATATTAATAATGGCGATAATAATACCCACGCTCGAAATAATCTGAGGTAAGGGGAACCAGGGGGCCCGGTAAGCGCGTGGCAAATCGGGGCGCCGAATACGTAAGATAACGACCGATAACGTTACCAGCAGATAAGCTACCCCCCAGGCGCAGACCGCAGCGAGGATCAGCGGAACAATGTGGTCGATATCACCGTTCAGATACCAGGCATGTAAACAGGGGATCGCAACACCGAAAGCGATGGCGATGACCGGTGTTTTAAAGCGGGGGTGCAACCAGGTCAGAAACCGCGGCAAAGCGCCGTCCAGCGCCATGCCGTATATAATACGCGGTACTGCCGCCATCAGCGTATTAATTGTCGCACATCCCGCTAACAACAACCCCACGCCCAGCCAGTATTGCCCGACATGTCCCATGACACGATTGGCAAAGGCGGGAATAGCCATCGGCGTATCCAGTAAAAAGATATGGTTTGCCGCATCGACAACCACATTATTTACCTGCCGGTTAATCGCAGCGCCATAGAGGAACATACAACCTGCCACCGCTAAAAGGCCAAGCGCCATCGCTCTGGGAATCGTACGATGCGCTTTTTTAATTTCCGGCGCCATTGGCGTTACCAGTTCACAACCGACGAACATAAACATCGCCATGCCAATATAACCAAACAGACCAGAAAGATTACTGACATCAAGCGGTGCGCCAAACCACCCAGAATGATGAGTGACCGGGGATAACAGGATCCCGCATAAACCGAAGATGGTCAGGGTAGTCCACATACCGAAAGTAAGAAATACTTCCACCTTGCCAAATACTTCAACACCAATGGCATTCAGTAACCCGAAAACCACTACCATGCCGACGCCAACCATCCAGGTATTGTGCTGCATGGCCACGTGTTCGCTAACAGACTCAAAGTTCACCAGCGCCATGACGCCAGCGAGAATCGTTTCTGCCGTGCCGGCAAAAATGTGTACGATCAGGTAAGCGCAAAGCGCACCGGTGATAGCGAAAAAACGCCCCATTCCGCAGGAAATATAGTCGTAGACGGAGCCAGTTGTGGGAATAAGCGTTGCCGCTTCGGCAAAGGTGGTAATCTGCGCTTGCATCATAATAAATGCCAGTAATACCGCAAGGGCAAAGGTATCTCCCCCTGAGCCAAAACCACTGGTCACGGTCAGGATCACCGGGCTTGCCATAATCAGCCCGACGGAGCTGGCAAGCGTCGTGGGGAAACCAATAACGCCACGTTCAAGATGGCTGGCAAGTCTGTTTTTAAACATGGTCAACCTCTTCACTATTATTACAACAATAAATTACCGCTCCGGAATAACGCTTATTTATGGCAGGCAGCGCATCTAACAGGTATCGTCCTGAAGAGGGATAACGGTAAATAACGTTGTGACGCCGTCCCCGCATGCGCTAATAGCAAGTGGGGAGCGCGTTATTCTCCCCAGTGATGCCAACGCTACTGACGAACAATTAAAGGATTCAATCCTGTTTATGGCTTTCAACGTTTGCCAGATAATGTTTTACAAAACGGGGCGTTAAAACTTTCCATGCCACTTCGGTTCCCTGTTCAACAAACCAACTATCGCCCGGTGAAAAACGTATCGGTTCCTGACCAGCGACAGTGAGTTCCACTTCCCCTTCCAGCACGGTTGCGTGCTCGGTAAAGGGATAAATCATCGTGAAACCGCCGCGGGTCGATGAAAACAGTCCACAGGTAAATACATCCTCAGGTTTACCATAAATCATCGCGACGGCGACCTGGGGATCGCCTTCTGTTGGCAACGCCCCTAACAGGCTGACACTCCCGACTGGCTGTAATTCAGGAACAGGTTGATTGAGTTTAAAAGCGTGCATTAATGTTCTCCTGGTTAATTCCGGCCTTTCCAGAAACCGGCTGTTTGATGTATCAGTTTTCCCGCACTGACCAGCAATAGACGTAAACTGTCGCGACCATAAATTGTCGCGTGGGGAATGCTACTCATCAGACGATACCGCTCGGAACCGCCATTTATTCCTTCGGCCAGGATTTTGCATACAATATGGGAAGGCGTGACGCCAAATCCGGAATAACCCTGAACATAAAAAACATTATTGTGCTCACGAAGCGTGCCAATCTGCGGAAACAGATTCGCGCTACAGGCCATCGGTCCGCCCCAGGCAAAATCGATTTTAACGTCTTTCAAATAAGGGAAGACCTCCGTCATCAGAGTGCGGTTCCAGGCAGCAAAATCGTGCGGGGTATATTCAAGAAACCTTGTGGCGCTGCCAAACAGCAGACGGTTTTCTTTTGTGAGACGGTAGTAATTTATCACCGGACGGATATCACTAAAAGCCCCGCGCAAGGGACTGATCCGCTCAACAAGCTCGCTGGAGAGAGGTTCTGTAGAGACCTGATAAGAATAAGTAACCAGCGTTTTCTTATAAATTTCTGGTTCCAGATTATTGAGGAAACTATCGCAGGCCCACAGCAATTTGGCTGCTTTTACGCTGCCCATCGCAGTACGTACCCGCACTGTCTTACCGTAACTGACCTCAACCACAGGTGAATATTCGAATATCTTCACCCCCAGCGAATTCGCAGCCTGAGCGGAGCCCAGCAATAAATTCAGCGAGTGGACATGCCCTCCCCCCATATGCTTGAGAACACCGCAGTAGACGTCGGAACCGATAACCTGCTGCACGTCTTTACCGGTATAGAGTTCAATATCGTCTTCCGGCGTAGCGGCTTTGAATTCTTTTTCCCATTGTTGCAGCGTTTTTAACTGCCGCTGGTTGTAGGCCAGATAACCATATCCGGGGACAAAATCAGCATCAATATGGTATTTACGAATTCGCTCCCGAATAATACCCGCGCCGAGGTTCGAGATTTTAAACAGCGTCTCCATTCCCGCTGCGCCTACATATTTTTTAACGGCTTCGATGTCGTGACCTATACCGGCCATTACCTGACCGCCGTTTCGTCCGGTGCCGCCATACCCAAGATGACGGGCTTCCAGAACGACAACATTAGTGATCCCCTGCTCCGCCAGTTCCAGCGCGGTATTGATGCCTGAAAAGCCACCGCCAATGATCACCACATCGGCATCAATATCCTCTTGCAGAGCAGGAAAATGCAACGGGTATTTTTTCGTCGCGCCGTAGTAATTCAACGCATCGATTTTTGTATTCATCGCGTTACCTTGTCATCACGCTTGACTAAGACCGCTATCACAGCACGGTAACGTTTTGCAAAATATCGTCCGGAAGAATGACGTTCTTTGGAACGATATTCAGCCCCGAAAAAGTATGTTGAGATGGAAAAACGTACATTCCTGACCTACAGGCACTTCTGATGAGCGACGTGACATTACTTGCCGAAGTAACGACTTTTTTACGCCAACGACACGGACAATTTATTGCAGGTGAACGTCAGGCCGGAAACGGCACAAACTTTTCGGTCACTAACCCAGCCACCGGCAAAATCATCGCCGACGTTGTGTCGGCAACCCCTGCGCAGGCAGAACAGGCCATGCAGAGCGCCAGACGGGCGTTTGATGTCTGGCGTAAAATGCCAACGTTACAACGCGGCGCATTACTGCTGAAACTGGCTGATACTCTTGCCGCTCATCGTGAAGAGTTAGCTCAACTGGAAAGCGTCTGTTCAGGTAAAACGATTATGCTGTCACGCGGTCTTGAACTCGATCAGTCAGTGGCCTTCCTGCGTTACTTTGCCGGTTGGGCAGGAAAAATAACCGGTGAAACGCTGAATGTCTCCCTGCCATCAATGGGAGAAGAGAGATACACAGCGTTTACCCAACGCCAACCCATTGGCGTGGTCGTCGGTATTGTGCCGTGGAATTTCTCAATCATGATTGCTATCTGGAAGTTGGCCGCAGCGCTGGTATGTGGCTGCACCATCGTCATTAAACCAAGTGAATATACCCCGCTGACACTGCTGCGAGTCGCTGAACTGGCTAAAGAGGCAGGTTTCCCTGATGGCGTAATTAACGTGGTAAACGGTGCTGGCGGTGAGATAGCGCAACAGCTGATCGCGCATCCAGATTGCGCCAAAGTGAGTTTCACCGGGTCAGTCGCGACAGGTGAGAAAGTCCGGCGTTCGGCAACATCGTCAGGAAAACGCGTTACCCTCGAACTGGGAGGGAAAAATGCGGCGCTGTTTCTCAATGATCTCTCGGCACAAGCCATGGTCAACGGTATTCTTGAAGCCGGTTATCTGAATCAAGGACAGATTTGTGCTGCCGCAGAGCGTTTTTATCTGCCCCAGGAAAAACTGGATACAGTCATGACGCTCCTCAGGCAACGGTTATCGGAGATCGTGCCCGGCTCGCCTTTAGATGAAAAAACGGTGATGGGCCCGCTGGCGAATCAGGTTCAGCTTGAAAAAGTGCTGCGTCTGATTCAAATCGCACGGGAAGAAGGGGATACCATTGTTTACGGCGGTGAAACTTTACCCGGCGAAGGGTACTTTTTACAGCCGACGGCGGTAAAAGTGCGTAGTAAAAACAGTACGCTGATGCACGAGGAGACCTTTGGCCCTGTCTGTAGCTTTATCGGTTATCAGAATGAAAAAGAGGCGCTTTCGCATATCAACGCTTCGCCATTTGGCCTTGCAGCAAGTGTGTGGTCGGAAAATATGTCTAAGGCATTACGCTACGCTGAAGATATTGATGCTGGCATGGTGTGGGTCAATATGCATACCTTCCTCGATCCTGCGGTACCCTTTGGAGGGATGAAAGGATCGGGCATTGGTCGTGAATTTGGCAGCGCGTTTATTGATGACTATACCGAACTTAAATCTGTCATGGTCCGTTATTAACCATCCTGAAAATGATGCAGGCAGATCAACCATACCGAAAGGTGGACTGCCTGCCTGATTATCAGGTTCGCTCGCTGCGTTTTATTGCTTTTGGGGTAATGTAAAACGCCCGGCCCGGCGTTCTTTTCTGCATTACTAGCGCCATCTACCGTTAGAGTAGGCTATCTCCAGTCTTAACGGTTCAGACTCATCCTGTAACATCGCTTCCAAAGACAACGCCAGCGTCTGATGATGGGCATCTTTTACACTGACTTTCAGCATGTTGATGCTCGGTTCATAACGTAAAATAGCAGCGCGAAGCTCACGGCAAAACCAGTTGAGAACCCGTCTGTCACCCACATTCACCTCGTGCCATTCCGGCATACCCCGAGTGAGCAGCGGCGGTAATGTCTCGCCACCTGCCACAGCGCAAGAGTTGAATAAACACATTAACTTGCGGCGTACCAATTCATGTGGGCTTATCCCCTCAACCAAGAGCCTGTCGAATAGCGCGACCGGAATGGTTGGCGTCATCATCATTTCCCTATCTGGTCCATCGCCAGATCCCATACTGACGTTCTGGACTCCTGTTGAGCGCCGTCTGATTTCTCGGCAGTGATTTGCCATTCGATTTTCGTGAAGTTCAGCGACATCGTTTCCACCGGCTTACCGCCGGCGCCGCCGCTAACACTGAGTTGTGATATCAGCACGTTTGTCAGGGTATAAACGATAAGCGACCGCATTTTGCCGTCGTCATTGCGGCACAACGTCAGCACCGCGGTTCTAATTAGCCTCCCGCTACAGCAGTACTCATTGAGCACAGGCGTGGCGAGGTCGACAAATTTGGTGAGCGACATTTCACCAACATGCGCACGCCCGGAAGTCCGCTCAGTGAGGCTAACATCGTTATTTACCTGCATTGCCACATTGTGGCTATAAGACATGATCTCTATCTGATCTTCAAAGCCTTCAACCTGGCTTTCGCCTTTGATATTGTCGAGCTTTAAAAAAATCGCATCCATGATTTATCTCCTTGTTGATCAGGTGGCAGTTCAGCAGCCAGACGAATACCCGCGGCCAACGCTTGTGACTCTTATTAAAAGCGCAACTACCAAAAAACACAGCGTGAAAAGCGCCAGGTTTGCAGGGATTTTGCCAACGTTTACCCACGTCTGATGAACGTTATTCCGCTGGTTGCAATGCAATAGAGGGTTTTGGCCCGCTGTGGCCAAATACAATTGAGGTTATACTGAACGCTCTCTGCCATATTCAATCCCTTTTATCGCAAAGTATCCCTGGTGCCGGTATCACAGCGTCGTTATTCAAAAATTGACATTTCAGAATAATAATCAGCTATATATAAAAAACACATCAAAAAGCAAATATCAACTTAATTTTTACTTATTCAATAAAAAAATCCAAATTGATTTACATCAATTAACATATACAAAAACATTAAAAATCAAAGCATTAAATAAAAATTAATCACTATGGAAATTTTATTTTTCTTAATACTCACATTATAAATGCTATTTGCTTATCTTCCTGTGAACACTAAAAAATGATTTAAATCAAAAAACAAACTATTCTCGTTGATTAACGTTTTGACCGAAATAAAAAAGATTTTATACGTCCCGGGATAGTCTCCCTTTCTGATGGACAATATGCATTAACGAGCGAGCAAACAGGTAACTTCTGCCCGGGTAATCCGTTACCCGACTGATATTAACATTGTCATGAGGTGATATCATTTGCCTGGCCAGCCATAATCATCCGGAACCGGCGCTACGCCACGAACATCAGGACGGAGCATTTTTTGTCGATCCTCTTCGTCATCCACCCAGACACTGGCTATCTCTTCACAGGTTGCAAACCATACGCCATCATGCCCTTTAATATGTTCAATCAAGCGTGACAACATCATCATATGATGCCCATGACCGATTATCTGCGGATGAAGGGCCATCGCATATAAACCGTTTTCCTGATGGTTATAAGCATAGGTAAAAATATCCTTCCAGCGTCGCAGAACACCGTCAGTATCGCTCATCCCCTCCTGGTTGCCGGTATACGCCAGTGCGGGAAAATCATCCAGATACCAGCTAACAGGAATTTCCAGAATCGCGCTGGCCGGGCCTGCGATATTTCCCGTCTCCCAATTCACCTGCCAACGTTGAGGATGGTAAGGCACAAGATCTCTCGCCATCAGGCTACTGTCATAGAGAAAACCGGCTTCCTCCAGAAGATCCAGCGTATTCTCGCTATAATCCCAATAGGGAGAACGGTATCCCACAGGACGTATGCCGAAATGTCTTTTATAACAGGCGAACGCCAGATCCATAAGTCGGCGCTCTGTATCACGATTCACCAGCGTCGGATTTTCATGATAGTAGCCATGGTGAGCGATTTCATGCCCGGCATCAAAAATCGCTTTACTGATTTCCGGGAAGGTGTCTACAGTGTGTCCGGGAATAAAAAAGGTGGTTTTGATATTATTTTCTTTGAACAATTTCAGAAGCCTTGGTACGCCAACTTGTGCACCAAACTCTCCTCGTGACATAAAGGATGGCGACGGTCGATTAAATCCGCCCAGCCATAAAGACTGAGCATCTACATCGACACCAAGATTGACCGCAATCCTTTTACCCTCAGGTAATTTTAAATATCCCATAACGACCTCCAGCTAATACATAGAAGGGACACATTCTGTTATTTAATGTGTGATGGCCAGATATTATATATGCCTGCTTTTCTGCGTCTGTCCTTGAACGTTGTTGCTGCCCCCCCAAGTCTATTTTCATATAGAACATCGAGGTTAATTTCTCCTGAAATGACATCCTCTTGATTGACGTGCGCCTCTGCGATAATACCTTGTGGATTTTTCCACACGACATCACAGGGGCTTAAAATTGAACTTCGGGCCCAGCAGCCTGGCAGTGGTCCACCCGGGTTTCCGCCCAGGCAACAGTGAACAAGATAAATTTGATTTTCAATACAACGTGCGTGGCAACAATGCCTGACTCGCCAAAATCCCTGTTCAGTAAACGTAGCGGAAGGCGTTAAAATTAACTCCACACCCTGTTCCGCCAGCGTCGCGGCACACTCCGGTATTTCTGCTTCATAACAAATATTAAAACCCACCTTTGCAAATGGCAGTTGAAAAACAGCCATTTTATCGCCTTCCTGAGTATACCAACCCCGTTCAGCCGGAAAGATATGCGTCTTACTGTGGGCATAATGTTCGCCATCGGGTCCCCATATATGCGCAACATTCTCATAGCGATCTGCTCCGGTCTGCTCCAGATGAGAGCCAGCAATAATGAACTGTCCTCTTTCTTTCGCTTCCTGTTGAAAAAGCTGCTTATAGGCATCCGTGAACTGATCAATTAAAGTAAGGTGTGAAATGGGTCTTTCTTGCCATTTTTTCAATAGTGTAAATAGCTCAATGGTAAATAGCTCCGGGAAGATAACGACATCAGCTCCCTGACTTTTATTAAGAAGTATCCTTACCTTTGTTATGAAATCTTCAAAAGTGTTTATTTCAGTAACAATATACTGACAGGCTGAAACAGTAAAATTACGTGACATCGTGATATCCCCGGCATGAAATTTAAACTTAAATTAACGTATAGCGCATGGAGAATATTAGGGAGTGGGCATTACGACATCAGGTTATTTTTTGTGAAGCTACGCAAAATATATGGAGAAAAGAGTAGAAGCATTGAAGCTTTATTTACATAAAGGGGACTTTATCGATGATCGCAGCGAGACAGAGAGTCGCTAAAAATCCAGGCGAAAAACAATAACCCTTACCACAATATTATTTTCATCATCTAAAAATAATCAGGCAAACTAAATGATAACGCGCTCGTATAAAACGAACGCGTATTTTTACCGACACTAGCTTGCAGAGTTGCATTTTAGTAGCCCGGTTAACATAGTTCTTAACGTCGTCGCAAAACTGACGTGCCGGGCATTCTCAGCAGAGCTGCTATCCGATAAAATACCATACGTGGTAGCTAATAATAGCCTTGCCGCCATTTCTTTATCCACATCGGCGCCAATTTCCCCCTTCGCCTGCGCATCGTTAAAACGTGCAACCAGCGAGGCGATAATAGTGTGGTATTTATTGGTTAGCATTTCCGCGACCTGAGGATTACGCATCCCTTCAGCCATAATCTCTACGACCAACGCCCGCTGCGCGCAGTCTTCACGCGTGACGGCAATAGTTGACTCCACCAGATAATCCACCAGCCCAACGCCCTCCAGCGGCTCACGAAAATGGGTTAGTGCTCTTTCCTGATCTTCTAAAATAATGGCTTCAATCAGGGCCTCTTTAGAGGGGAAGTGATGATAGAGTGTGCCGGGGCTCATGTCGCTGGCCTTACAGATCGTTTTCATTGATGTACTGTGAAAACCGTTTTCAGCAAAACACTGCCTGGCGGCGCGTAAAATTCGCATCCGCGTCGGTAGTGATTCGGTAAGTTTATTCTCCATTACGTTGACCCATTTTTCACTCTGCGTGGTGGCAGTGTACCCGGGCGCACTTCAGGCGCCTACTCTTCATCCTATTTTCTTTGATCCTCATGATATCCCTCCCGCCCCCTCCCCCTCACTTCCTGTATAAAAAACAGTAGAACGAACATTCGATTGAACATTTTTTGCCATATGTCAACGGATGAAAATGGTTTTATGTGACAAAAGAAACAAAAATCAGGTTGCAATCCTGTTTTTTTTGATCCGCCTTAAGATCCTTCCTTTCTGCATTTTCCCTCTCGATCGCTGCGTGATAACTATTGCCTCAGACAACTGGTTAACTTGTTTTATTGCTGGTTGACCAATGAAAATTCATCAGGATTAAGGAGTGAACAATGTTACGTCCCGTAGAAACCCAGAGCCGCGAAATCAAAAAACTTGATGGACTGTGGTCGTTTTGCACGGATGCAGACGATTGCGGTATCGCGCAACAATGGTGGCGACAACCGCTCCCCCAAAGCCGCGCTATCGCCGTACCGGGTAGTTATAACGATCAGTTTGCCGATGCAGAGATCCGCAACTATGTCGGCAATGTCTGGTATCAGCTCAACGTCCGCATCCCCAAAGGCTGGGAGCATCAACGCATCGTTCTACGTTTTGATGCCGTCACGCATTATGGAAAGGTATGGGTAAATGACCACGCCGTGATGGAACACCAGGGAGGCTATACACCTTTCGAAGCGGATATCAGCCACCTGGCGGCAGCCGGAGAGAGCATACGTATCACAGTATGCGTCAATAACGAGCTGAGCTGGCAGACTATCCCTCCGGGGGTGGTGACCCGTGATGAAACGGGGAAAAGGCAGCAATCATACTTCCATGATTTCTTTAATTACGCCGGTATCCACCGTAGCGTCATGCTCTACACCACACCAAAAACGTTTGTTCAGGATATTACGGTGACGACGGAGGTCGCGAACGATCTCTCCCGGGCCACACTGAGCTGGCGGGTGGAGGCCAACGGTGAAGTACGCGTAGAACTGCGGGATGCCGGGCAGCATATTGTCGCCTACGGCGAAGGGGCAAAGGGCGAATTACAGATAGCAGCGCCACGATTATGGCAACCGGGCGAAGGATATCTGTACGAGCTGCGGGTTATCGCACAGCATCAGGACGAACGTGATGACTATCCGCTTCGGGTAGGAATCCGTAGCGTAGAGGTAAAAGGCGAACAGTTTCTGATAAATCATAAACCTTTTTATTTTACCGGCTTCGGTCGCCATGAAGATGCCGATCTACGAGGGAAAGGATTTGATAACGTGCTGATGGTACACGATCACGCGCTAATGTCGTGGATTGGCGCCAACTCTTATCGCACGTCGCACTATCCTTACGCCGAAGAGATGCTCGACTGGGCGGACGAGCATGGCATTGTCGTCATTGATGAAACAGCAGCTGTTGGTTTCAATCTCTCTTTAGGTATCGGCTTTGATTCCTGCGAAAAACCGAAGGCGCTATACAGCGAGGAAGGCGTCAATGATGAAACACAGCGGGCGCATCTCAAGGCTATTCAGGAATTGATCGCCCGCGATAAAAACCATCCCAGCGTGGTGATGTGGAGTATCGCGAATGAGCCGGATACCCGTCCAGAAGGCGCCAGAGACTATTTTGCGCCACTGGCGCAGGCCACGCGCGAACTGGACCCGACCCGCCCTATAACCTGCGTGAACGTCATGTTTTGCGATGTGGAAACCGACACCATCACCGACCTCTTCGATGTGGTATGCCTGAACCGCTATTACGGTTGGTATGTACAAAGCGGCGATCTTGCGAAAGCAGAAAAAGTGCTGGAGAAAGAGTTACTGGCCTGGCAGGAGAAACTCCACCGCCCCATCATCATGACGGAATATGGCGTCGATACGCTGGCAGGGCTGCATTCGATGTACAGCGACATGTGGAGCGAAGAGTACCAGTGCGCCTGGCTGGAGATGTATCACCGAGTATTCGATCGCGTTAGCGCCGTTGTCGGCGAGCAGGTCTGGAACTTTGCCGATTTCGCGACTTCACAGGGCATTATGCGCGTCGGCGGTAATCGAAAAGGGATTTTTACCCGCGACAGAAGACCAAAATCCGCGGCCTTTATACTGCAAAAACGCTGGACCGGTATGACCTTCGGCGAAAAGCCACAGCAGGGAGAGAAATCATGAACCAGCCGCTTTCCTGGCGCGTTATCGTAGGCTACAGCCTGGGTGATGTTGCCAATAATTTCGCCTTCGCCATGGGGGCGCTGTTCCTGCTAAGTTATTACACCGACGTCGCAGGCGTCGGTGCCGCCGCTGCCGGTACGATGCTCTTACTGGTACGAATATTTGACGCCTTCGCCGATGTGGT
Source organism: Salmonella sp. 2018103 (assembly GCF_026247685.1). Classification (NCBI taxonomy): domain Bacteria; kingdom Pseudomonadati; phylum Pseudomonadota; class Gammaproteobacteria; order Enterobacterales; family Enterobacteriaceae; genus Salmonella; species Salmonella sp. 2018103. Next base: position 738,200 of record NZ_CP111029.1, on the reverse strand, counting down.
GGCGGGACGCATAGTAGATAGTGTAAATACCCGCTGGGGGAAATTTCGCCCGTTCCTGCTGTTCGGATCGGCGCCGTTAATGCTGTTTAGCGTACTGGTATTCTGCGTCCCGGCAGAGTGGAGTCATAGCAACAAAGTTATTTACGCATATCTCACCTATATGGGACTTGGGTTCTGCTATAGCATGGTCAATATTCCCTATGGATCGCTGGCGACGGCAATGACTCAGGAACCGCGTTCGCGCGCCCGTCTCGGCGCGGCGCGCAGTATTGCGGCCTCGCTAACGTTTGTCTGTCTGGCCTTCCTGATCGGGCCGCGTATTACTCATTCCAGCCCGACAGAAATGGCGTCGGTCTACCTCTTCTGGACCATTATCCTGGCCATTGCCGGTATGGCGCTGTATTTCATCTGTTTTAAATCTACCCGCGAAAACGTGGTGCGTATCGTCGCGCAGCCGTCGTTAAAAATCAGTCTGCAAACGCTTAAACAGAACCGCCCGCTAATGATGCTTTGTACCGGCGCGCTATGCATTCTGATCTCGACCTTCGCCGTCAGCGCATCGTCACTGTTCTATGTACGCTATGTTTTGAATGATACCGCCCTTTTCTCGGTTATCGTGCTGGTACAAATGCTGGTAGGTTCTGTGGCGTCAGCACCTCTGGTTCCCCGTCTGGTGGCGAAGATAGGTAAGAAGAATACCTTCCTGGCGGGCGCCTTAATGGGCACCCTTGGGTATTTGCTTTTCTTTTATATGTCTGACCATTCAGTGCCCGTGGCCTTAACCGCTCTGGCGATTGCCGCTATTGGCCAGGGGATCACCATGACGGTAATGTGGGCGCTGGAGGCGGATACCGTGGAGTACGGCGAATATCTCACGGGCGTGCGCATAGAAGGTCTGACGTACTCGCTATTTTCTTTTACCCGTAAATGCGGCCAGGCTATCGGCGGTTCTATTCCGGCCTTTATTCTTGGGTTAAGTGGCTATATCGCCAATCAGACGCAGACGCCGGAAGTCATTACCGGTATCCGGATGTCTATATCGCTCATACCGTGCGGCTTTATGTTACTGGCTTTTATTATTATTTGGTTTTACCCATTAACGGATAATAAATTTAAGGAGATTGTTCAGGAGATAGATAAACGAAAACAGTCACAGCAACAACTTATTAAAGATTTTAATAAATAGCTTTTCGATAACAATAATATACAACAGGTTAAACAATGAAAAAATTCGCGAAGATAGCGGCTATTCCAATAGCAGTAGTCGCGGCCTGTCCTTCTGCCCTGGCCCTACAAATTTCTGATGATGAGTCCGCCTTACGTTTTAGACTGAAAAATGAGTTACGAAGAGCTGATAAGCCCAGCGCGGGCGCAGGCAGAGATATTTATGCCTGGGTTCAGGGTGGGTTAATTGATTTTAATAGCAGCTATTATTCACAACGGATCGGCGTCGAGGGTAGCGCGTATTATGTTTATAAACTCGGTGCTCGCGATAATATGAGTACGCGCTGGTACTTAGACGGACACGAGAGTTTCGGCTATGTGCTTGGCGCAATAAAAATAAAGCCAACAGAAAATAGCCGCTTAAAAATAGGTCGTTTTGGCACCGATTATAGTTATGGCAGCCTCCCCTGGCGAATTCCACTCATAGCCAGCAGCTCACAACGCACGCTACCGACCGCTTCCGAAGGCGCGCTGGGCTACCTGGCGCTGACGCCAAATGTAGAGTTCTGGGCAATGTGGCGTACCCGCGTTTTTCAGTGGACAGACTCAACGACCGGTATTCGCAATGAAGGCGTCTACAACAGTAAAACGGGTCAATATGATCATCATCGTCCACGCGCATTTTTCGCCGCCAGCTGGCACGACGAGAGCAGCCGCTATTCCATAGGCGGCTCGCAGCAAAACGATGTCTCCCGTCAGGTACAGGGTATCTTTGAAAAACGGATACCACTAGACGATGGTTATGCCCTGAAAGGCGAGCTGCTCGGTTTTTACGCCCGGCTGGAGGGGCTAAGTCGTTCATCCACCCAGCCTAATGAGACCGGGTTGGTTAGCGCTCAGTTTACCTGGAGCGCCCCCTGGGGCAGCCTGTTTGCCAGCGGCGGCTATCTGCAACACGCCATGAACGGCGCAGTGGTCGATACCGATATTGGTTATCCCTTCTCTTTAAGCCTCGATCGCAACCGGGAAGGCATGCAGTCCTGGCAGGCGGGCGTTAATTACCGTGTTACGCCACAGCTCACCATGACATTCGCGCCTGTCGTCACGCGCGGTTATGAGTCCAGCCAGCGCGCTGTTCAAATTAAGGGGTTGGGTCTGCTGGGAGCCATAAATTATCGTATTGAAGAGGGGCCGCTAGAGGGCATGAACATTTTTCTTGCCGCTGACAAAGGGCGCGAAAAACGCGACGGTAGCGCGCTGGGCGATCGCTTGAATTACTGGGATGTGAAGATGAGCATCCAGTATGATTTTATGCTCAGGTAAGATGAAGACGGCCACCCGAAGGTGGCCGTTAGAGGCCGGTAGCGCTTTCGCTTATCAGGCCTGTGAAACCGAGACAGCTTTAGCGGTGAGACGCCAGCGGCTGTTCCGTCATTGGCGGGTGGTGCTTTTCCGGATCTTTAATCAGTACCCACAGGATGATGGCGCCGATAATATCGAACAGACTGAGTGCAATGAAGAACGGGCCGTAACCGATAATAGCGACCAACGCCCCCATAAACAGGTTGAAGCTTAACTGTCCCATCCACGCCGCAGATCCTGCCAGACCGGCAACCGTCGCGACCTCATTTTTCTTGAACAGGTCAGCGCTCATGGTAATCACGACGGTAGACAGCGTCTGGTGCGCAAAACCGCCAATACTCATCAATGCAATGGCGACATACGGGTTAGTCGTAATGCTGACAAAACCGATCGAAATCATCAAAACAGCGCCGATGGTAAAGCTACAACGACGCGCATTGATCGTGGTCATGTGCATCTTTTCCATGAAGAACTTCGCCAGGAAACCGCCTGCAACGCAGCCAAAGTCCGCCGCCAGGAACGGCAACCAGGCAAACATGGCGATCTCTTTTAACGGCAGATGCATCACGTTAATCAGATACAGCGGCATCCAGAAACTCAGCGTTCCCCATGCCGGGTCAGCCAGAAAACGGGTAATCGCCAACGCCCAGAAGTTACGCTTTTTAACGATCTCTTTAACGGCCGGTTTTTTGTTATCGTCCTGGAGATAGCTTTCCTGGCCGTCTTCGATATAACGCAGCTCTTTGTGGGTGATCCACGGGTGTTTATTTGGCGAGTTATAAATCAGGAACCAGGTGATGGCGAACAGCACGCCGATCCCACCGGTAATCACAAACGCCATTTCAGTACCGATGCCGCTATCAGCAAAGGTCAGCATCGCCCAGACCACCAGCGGCGGCGCCAGCATCGCGCCAATCGAAGTACCGATATTAAACAGCCCCCCCGCAATACCGCGTTCTTTCGTCGGGAACCATTCGGCGCTGGCTTTAATCCCGGCCGGAATCGCCGACGCTTCGGTCAGCCCCATCAGACCACGCAGAAATGCCAGGCTTATCCAGCCGCCGGCCAGCGCGTGCGCCATGTTGATCAGCGACCACAACAAGGCAAAGATAAAGAAGCCGATTTTCAGTCCGATGACATCCATCAAATAGCCGGTGATCGGCTGCGCAATGGTGTAACAAAGCTGGAAGGCGCTCACCACCCAGGAATATTGTTGCTCATCAAAATGGAGTTCTTTCATCATCGCTGGCGCCGCAACGCTAAGCGAGCTACGGGACAGGTAGTTTACGATGGTCCCTACGCAGACCAGGCCGATAATCCACCATCTTAATTTTGTCATCTTCATGATAAAGCCTCGTTAAAAAACATTAGCTCCGCGCCGTCTGACCTGTAGCGGGAAAACTGAAATCACAAAAATTGGTTGACCAATCAATATTTTCTCATCCGGACCGGTCAAAATCTGGCGGCAACTCCCGCACTTAGTATTCCTGAAATAAATACATCAACTCATTTCAAGTTGAATGGTGAATGCTTTTCACCCAGCAAAAATTGACACAGATCAAATAAATAAAATTGGCAGACCGTGAATGATGATATTTGTGATTTGGTTAGCCAATTTAGACAATAAGGTTGACATGAGAAAATTTTTGGTTGAATTTAGGAGCCAGAACGGGTTTACAAAGCACGTTTCGATGTTGGCTGGCAATGGGTCAACCACGAAGACGTTATCGCAAGAAGAGGAAACGAGATATGAAACAAACCTGGCGCTGGTACGGACCTAACGACCCGGTAACGCTGTCAGATGTACGCCAGGCTGGCGCAACCGGCGTGGTAACGGCGTTACACCATATCCCGAATGGAGAAATTTGGTCGGTAGACGAGATCCAGAAACGTAAAGCAATCGTTGAAGAGGCGGGTCTGGAGTGGTCTGTGGTAGAGAGCGTACCTATCCACGAAGACATCAAAACCCACACCGGTCAGTACGATTTATGGATCAAAAACTACCAGCAAACGCTACGTAACCTGGCGCAATGCGGTATCTATACGGTTTGTTATAACTTTATGCCGGTGCTGGACTGGACACGTACGGATCTGGAATACGTATTACCGGATGGTTCCAAAGCGTTGCGTTTTGACCAGATTGAATTCGCCGCGTTCGAACTGCACATCCTGAAGCGTCCGGGAGCAGAAGCCGACTATACGGCAGAAGAGATTGCTCAGGCAGAGCGGCGTTTCGCCACCATGAGCGAGGAAGACAAAGCACGTCTGACCCGCAACATTATTGCCGGTTTACCTGGCGCGGAAGAAGGCTATACGCTGGAGCAGTTCCGTCAACACCTGGCGACGTATAAAGATATCGATAAAGCAAAACTGCGTGAACATTTTGCCTATTTCCTGAAAGCCATTATTCCGGTTGCCGACGAGGTTGGCGTGCGTATGGCCGTTCACCCTGACGATCCGCCGCGCCCTATTCTCGGCCTGCCGCGCATTGTCTCTACCATTGAAGATATGCAATGGATGGTGGAAACCGTTAATAGCATGGCGAACGGCTTCACCATGTGTACCGGATCTTACGGCGTGCGCGCCGACAACGATCTGGTTGATATGATCAAGCAATTTGGTCCGCGCATCTACTTTACGCATCTGCGTTCTACGCTGCGCGAAGAGAATCCGAAGACCTTCCACGAGGCCGCCCATTTGCACGGCGATGTGGATATGTATGAAGTCGTTAAAGCGATTGTGGAAGAAGAGCACCGTCGTAAAGCCGAAGGTAGCGACGATCTGATCCCGATGCGCCCGGACCACGGTCATCAGATGCTGGACGATCTGAAGAAGAAAACGAATCCGGGTTATTCCGCCATTGGCCGTCTGAAAGGGCTTGCGGAAGTCCGCGGCGTCGAACTGGCTATCCAGCGCGCTTTCTTTAGCAAATAACCTTCTTTCGCATGGCGCGACGCGTCATGCGATTTCCCCTACTCAATGCAATAGCAACATGCCTCGCCCCGGAGATCGCGGGCGAAGACGTCGAATGACAGGAGTTTGCAATGGAACAGAATATCGCCACCGCCCAGGTTTCCGTCGCCCGCCCAAACTGGGACAAATCACGTCTGGTATCCCGTATTGTGCATCTGGGCTGCGGGGCGTTTCACCGCGCGCACCAGGCGCTCTTTACTCATCATCTACTGGAAAAGAGCGACAGCGACTGGGGCATTTGTGAAGTGAACCTGATGCCGGGTAACGACGCGCGGCTGATCGCGAACCTGAAAGCGCAAAATCTGCTGTACACCGTTGCAGAACGCGGCGCAGAAAGCACCGAACTGAAAATTATCGGTTCAATGAAAGAAGCGCTGCACCCTGAATTCGACGGTCATGCAGGGATTCTGGCGGCAATGGCGCGCCCGGAAACCGCCATCGTCTCCTTAACCGTGACCGAAAAAGGCTACTGCACCGACCCCGCCAGCGGCGAGCTTGATGTCAATAACCCGCTGATCCAAAACGATCTTGCCCATCCACAGCAGCCTAAATCCGCCATTGGCTATATTGTCGAAGCGCTAAACATGCGCCGGGAGCAAGGACTGAAAGCTTTTACCGTGCTGTCGTGTGATAACGTGCGCGAGAATGGTCACGTCGCGAAGGCTGCCGTCCTCGGTCTGGCAAAAGCTCGCGATGCCGCCCTCGCCGCATGGATTGCCGACAATGTGACCTTCCCCTGCACCATGGTTGACCGCATTGTTCCGGCAGCGACCGAAGAGACGCTACAACTGGTTGCCGACCAGTTAGGGGTTTATGATCCCTGCGCTATCGCCTGCGAACCCTTCCGCCAGTGGGTCATCGAAGATAACTTTGTGAATGGTCGCCCGGACTGGGACACCGTCGGCGCGCAATTCGTTGCAGACGTCGTACCGTTTGAGATGATGAAGCTGCGTATGCTTAACGGCAGTCACTCTTTCCTCGCCTATCTGGGTTATCTCGGCGGGTATGACACTATCGCCGATACCATGACCAACCCGGCTTACCGTCGCGCGGCGCTGGCGCTGATGCTTGATGAACAAGCGCCGACGTTGTCAATGCCGGAAGGCACCGATCTGGAAGGGTATGCGAATTTGTTGATTGCGCGTTTCACTAACCCCTCGTTGAAACACCGCACCTGGCAGATCGCGATGGATGGCAGTCAGAAACTGCCGCAGCGTTTGTTGGACCCGGTACGTCTGCACTTACAACAGGGCGATGACTATCGCCACCTGACGCTGGGCGTCGCCGGATGGATGCGTTACGTCGGCGGTGTCGATGAACAAGGTAAAACCATTGATGTCGTCGATCCGCTGCTTGCACAGTATCAGGCGATTCATCAGCAATATCAGACGCCGGAAGAACGCGTTCGCGGGCTACTGGCCATCGAGTCTATCTTTGGCAACGACCTGCCGAAGAACCACGAATTTGTGCAAGCCGTTACCGACGCTTACCAACAGCTATTGCAGAACGGCGCGAAAGCCACGGTAGAAGCGCTGGCTAAGTAAGGAGATAAATCATGGCTACGTTTATGACTGAAGATTTTCTACTTAAAAACGACATTGCCCGCACGCTGTACCATAAATACGCCGCGCCCATGCCGATTTATGACTTCCACTGCCATTTAAGTCCGCAGGAAATCGCCGACGATCGCCGTTTCGATAACCTCGGTCAGATCTGGCTGGAAGGCGACCACTATAAATGGCGAGCGCTACGAAGCGCAGGCGTGGATGAGTCGCTGATCACCGGCAAAGAGACCAGCGATTATGAAAAATATATGGCCTGGGCCAATACCGTACCAAAAACGCTGGGCAATCCGCTGTATCACTGGACGCACCTTGAACTACGCCGTCCATTTGGCATTACAGGTACGCTGTTCGGACCGGATACCGCGGAAAGTATCTGGACGCAGTGTAATGAGAAACTGGCGACGCCGGCCTTTTCCGCGCGCGGTATTATGCAGCAGATGAATGTGCGGATGGTCGGAACCACCGACGACCCGATAGATTCTCTGGAATATCACCGCCAGATAGCCGCCGACGACAGCATTGATATTGAAGTCGCGCCAAGCTGGCGCCCCGACAAAGTTTTCAAAATCGAACTGGACGGCTTTGTCGATTACCTGAGGAAACTGGAAGCGGCGGCAGATGTCAGCATTACCCGTTTCGACGATTTACGTCAGGCGCTCACTCGCCGTCTCGACCATTTCGCCGCCTGCGGCTGTCGCGCGTCCGATCATGGCATTGAAACGCTGCGATTTGCGCCGGTGCCCGACGACGCGCAGCTTGACGCCATTCTGGGCAAACGTCTGGCTGGCGAAACGTTGAGCGAACTTGAGATCGCCCAGTTTACCACGGCGGTGCTGGTCTGGCTGGGCCGTCAGTACGCCGCGCGCGGCTGGGTGATGCAGCTACATATTGGCGCGATCCGTAATAATAATACCCGTATGTTCCGCCTGCTGGGGCCGGATACCGGCTTTGACTCCATTGGCGATAATAACATTAGCTGGGCGCTCTCCCGTTTGCTCGACAGTATGGATGTGACCAATGAACTGCCCAAGACTATCCTCTATTGCCTGAACCCACGTGATAACGAAGTCCTGGCGACCATGATCGGTAACTTCCAGGGGCCGGGAATTGCCGGAAAAGTGCAGTTTGGTTCCGGCTGGTGGTTTAACGATCAGAAAGACGGGATGCTGCGCCAACTGGAGCAACTGTCGCAAATGGGACTGTTAAGTCAGTTTGTCGGGATGCTGACCGACTCCCGCAGTTTCCTTTCTTATACGCGACATGAATATTTCCGTCGTATTCTCTGTAACCTGCTGGGACAGTGGGCGCAGGACGGAGAGATTCCTGATGATGAAGCGATGCTAAGCCGTATGGTTCAGGATATCTGCTTCAATAATGCCCAACGTTATTTCACGATTAAATAATCGCTATTAATCTGTGAGCACAGGTTTCAGGTATTCCGAGGGGCAGGAAGGCGGTAAGAGAGTGAGAAATTTAGCAGTAACGCACTTTTCCAGCCAAAGTCTGGCCGCCGATAAAAAGCAAAGAGGTTGCTGATTAATCCCGAATCACTTACTAAGGTAAGTGATTCGGGTGAACAAACACAGCCATCTTCTGCGTCATGCTTCTTTTCTCTGTCCGGAATAACTCCAGTGCAGAAAGTGCGATACATCAGTCCTGTTGATGATGGCTCCTGTTGGTTATACGGTAATAACTCATGACTTCACAGTGTGGTTTCTTTTAACAAATCGACAGCCAGCATTTCCAGCTGGTTAACCACCTCATTACTGGATCGCTCCATTCTGTCAAGTTCTTGCGACATCGCATTCATATCGCCTGCGGCAAAATAGTTCAGCGCAGAGTGACCAGCGGTATGCACCTCTTTATGCGGCGCTTCCAGACTACGGAAACTGTAGTAATTGCTAAACTGCTGCCCTTCGAAACCATAGTACCATTTCCCCAGCCGACACTGATCGTGCATCGTTATTTTACTGTTTATGTCTTTATTTAAGAGTAATTTGTAGACTTCCATTTTCCAGATAACATGGTCAACTTTGACAATATTCAAAAACTGCACCGTAGAGATGTACTGCATGACCGATTTCATGCTCAGCGATTTATCGATGACGATGCCAATAGACTCCACAATTTGATTTATGTTAGTCGTAATATTATCAATAACCGGCTGTTGGTTATCCAGCACCTCACTCACTCTGGCCGTATTATCTTTGATTACAGAGGTTAACGTACTGACGCTTTTCGAACTGTGTTTAACATCTTCGGACAGGTTTTTCACCTCTTTCGAAATAACGCTAAAACCACGCCCGGCATCCCCTACGCGCGCGGCCTCGATCGCGGAGTTAATCGCTATCAAATTGGTCTGGTTAGCGATCTTCTGTATCTCTTTAATACACGCATTAATTTGCGTTAAGGAGGTATTTAAGTCGCCCATACGACAGCCAATATCCGATGAAGTCGTGCCAATTTCGGTGATAAATTCCACGAGCGATTTTAATGAACTTCTGGCTTTATCATTCTGTTCGTTAAGTTCATTAATGCGTTCTTTTTCAATGTTGAGCTGCTCACAGGACTTAATGATGGCATTACGAATGATATCGATCGTCGAGATCCCCATCAGAATTTTTTGACACAATATCCGCTCATAAGGCTCAGGAGTATCCACCACCACGTCAGACGCATTAGCGCCAGATTCTGCTGGCGGCGGTATTTTTACAACATTATTATTCCAGTGGCGCAAGCCTAATACTTTTTTAAACATATACCATTCTCCTTATTATATGTGGACATCCTGATCTATGCCTGGATAAAGTATTATCAACTCATGCTAACATAATGAAAAATCGGCTGTCATCTGCCATAGCCATACGTTCACCAGAATAAGACAAAACGTCCACCAAACTTAAATAATTACAAAGTAAACTATTCAACAATACTATTAATAGTCATAATGGAAGTCGCTTCGCTTTATACGGAAATATTATTTACAAGGCTGACAACAATAGCTGAATAATAATTAACTGCATTTACTTAGGTGTATCTATATCTCGGCCCGAAGATTGCAGACAGGGTTTAAACGCAAACTTTTGCGATAGAAAAATAACCTAACGTAAACTTTTTATATGACTAACAATATCATTTAAACTCGTCAATATATTATGCTGTCCGTTTACCCGCCAAACAGGCATGACCTAAATCCAAAGGGATAGGGGCGGCGTAACCAGCCGCAAAAAGTACCGATTAGACGAAAATCAGGAAACGGATGCGCCAACGCGGCGAGCGTCACCGCCTGCGTCAGAAAAGTTAAGAATAATTTGTGATATTATTTCTCATATGTTACCAGTAAATGGCAGGCTGACAGCCGTTCGCTGGTAAACACAACAGGCGGGATATCGGCACCCACGCCGATATCCCGACGAGAATGACCCCGTTACGCTTTGATGACAATTAACGGTTCAATATCGCTCTCTTTTTTAATGACTAATGAATCATCGCCGCGCAGGCACGTACCGCCGTAGTTACCGCCCACGGTAAACGTACAGACCTGAATATACTTCCCGGCGACCTTCGGCAGGCACCACAACTGCTGATAGATATTTTTCTGCGTGGCGAACTTGCCGCTGGTTTTATCCAGGAGCTCTTCCTGATGGCTCACCAAATCAATATTACTACCGCAACGTCCGGCAATCGGTTTTACCGCATAGCCGGTCTGCACCAGCTCATCGTTAACGGTAAAATCCGTGTCGAGCAAATAGCGATGATGTGGGAAGAGCGACCACAGGATGGGCAGGATCGCTTTGTTACCCGGGATCACCGTCCACAGCGGTTCAAACACCAACACTTCCGGGCGCAGTAATACATCAATCAGCCGGACTTCATTTTCCGGGTGCCCGGTACGAATAGGCACTGCGGCGTACTCCGTCTCGCTGACTTCGCGTATCTGCTCCATCGCCGTTTCCCACGCCCAGGTTTTCCAGACACAATTCACCAGCCGTCCGTCGCCATCAATCAACTGCCCGGCGTCATCCCAGCGCAACTCGCCCAGCCCGCGGAGAATTTTGCTCGCGAAACCAGCCTGATGCAGCGCCTGCTGCATAAACTGCGCGTGATAGTCCTCCTCGATATCATCATCCTGCATGATATGAACGAAAGGACGCGCTTTACTGTGTTTCCAGGCGCCTGCCAGCTCGTTAATTAAGCCCTCTGCCGGGTTATGCCCTTTACCGGTATAGCCCTGCTCAGCCCATTTTTCGAGAATTAATCCCGCTTCGGTATGGCATGATGCGGAATCGGCATTGTATTCATAGACTTTCAGCCCGCGTTCATCCATGCAGAAATCCATACGACCGGTGATCATATGGTGACGACGGCGCTGCCAGGAGAGACGCAGGCGCGGCCAAAGAATTTTGGGGATATCGAATAGCGCCAGCAGATTATCGTCTTTTAAAACTTTGTCCGTGGCGTGCAGGTACATCAAATGCAACTCATTGGTCGCTTTGATAAGCTCCTGTTCAGCGCTCTCGGTGATGGTAAAATACTGGTACGGGTCCTGATTGATAACGTGTCCGTTCGCCTGTACATAGGCTTTTTGTAACGGATCGCGCTCATCCAACCACTGACCGTCAAACTGACCTTTCTCTGGCAGTCTTGCGCCGCGAATCGCCAGCGACTGATTCGCGATGTCAGGCTGTGACAAACTGTATTGCGTGTCGTCGGTCTGGATCATCCAGCCTAAAATCGTCGTGTCATCAAAGGTGTCGCGCAGGGTGTAACACCCGTTTTCTACGACCATTTCCAGTTCGCGAGTCCACTGCTGCCCTGGCGGCAATGGCGTGTGGATAACGTTTTGCTCAGCAATACGAATTTTGTTATCCAGGAGTTGGGTGATAATCGCGACGTGCCCGGTTTCGTTAAACTCGCCGCCCTTTTGCCAGATGAGCAGCGCCCCGGCCTCCGGCGCGCGCGGCGAACCGTTCGGGAAGGCCTGCAAAGGCAAAATATTGTCATTCACGACCTCGCGCAGAAAACGCAGCGAGAAGATTTCCCAGGCCATGCCGACGTCAGTAAAAACAACGCCATAATTCAGAAAGAGAAAACGGCGGGCAAATTCCACGCACTGCCATTTATGCCCCATGTATTCATCGTCGATGTAGCTACGAAAAGCTGCGTCGTCGTCGTCCCACGGATCGAGGGAATTGTAATCTGAAGAGTAGATCGCTACGCCGCCGGGGGCGTAACCCAATAATGTCCCGAAGGGGGCATCCTGACTGGTGGTTCCTTTGCTCATGCACTTACCTCAAAACAAGACCGCCTGAGCAGCCTGGCGTAATTTCGCTCTGATTGTCTGCTCTGTGACACTAACCGGACAGAGGTCGACATAATCATACACCTCAATAAGGCACACTGAGGCCAGAAGGTTAAAATTTCACTCGCCGGAATGTCCCAATCGGTTAAATGTCCGGTTAGCAAGCTGCTACACTGCTTCAACACCACCACAGTGAAGGCAGGTCAATATGGCAGATAATACTTATCAACCCGCAAAAGTCTGGACGTGGGATAAATCCGGCGGCGGCGCGTTCGCTAACATTAATCGCCCGGTTTCCGGCCCGACGCACGACAAAACGCTGCCCGTCGGCAAACATCCGTTACAGCTCTATTCGCTGGGGACGCCTAACGGCCAGAAAGTGACCATTATGCTGGAAGAACTCCTGGCGCTGGGCGTAACCGGCGCCGAATATGACGCCTGGTTGATTCGCATCGGCGAGGGCGATCAGTTCTCCAGCGGCTTTGTTGACATCAATCCGAACTCAAAAATCCCGGCGCTGCGCGATAATTCACACAACCCGCCGATTCGGGTTTTTGAGTCGGGCGCAATTCTTGTTTATCTGGCGGATAAGTTTGGCCATTTCCTGCCGCAGGATCTGGCTAAGCGCACAGAAACCCTTAACTGGTTGTTCTGGCTACAGGGCGCGGCGCCGTTCCTCGGCGGCGGTTTCGGTCATTTCTATCATTATGCGCCGGTAAAAATTGAGTACGCCATTAATCGCTTCACCATGGAAGCCAAGCGTCTGCTGGACGTGCTGGATAAGCAGTTAGCTCACCACCCGTATGTCGCGGGAGAAGAGTACACTATTGCCGATATGGCCATCTGGCCGTGGTTCGGTAACGTGGTGCTGGGGAATGTCTATGATGCAGCGGAGTTTCTGGATGCCGGAAGTTATCAAAACGTACAACGCTGGGCGAAACAGGTAGCCGAACGTCCGGCGGTAAAGCGGGGGCGCATTGTCAACCGGACCAACGGCCCATTGAACGAACAGCTTCACGAACGCCATGACGCCAGCGACTTCGAAAACCATACCGAAGATAAACGTCAAAGTTAAACCATAATGCCGGATGGGGTAGTAATGTCGTCATCCGGCATGGTATTCCCTGCTGACGCTTCGCTTATCAGTTCTGCGAGCGTGTCATATGCGGCGCTTCACTAAACCCATGTTGCATGAGAATCGACCTCGCCCGTGCTGATAGTAAAAAGTCGGCAAGCGTTTTTCCCTGCTCGCTCAGGCAGGCAAAGCCATATTCAGCCACGGGATTATAAGGTTCCGGGATATCAACCACTCGCAGCGAATTAACCAGCCGTAGCCTGGGAGCATAGCTGGCATAGCCGATAAAGATATCGGTGTAATCATGATTGATGAGCCATTCCGCCGCCAGCCGGCCCGCCGGTAACGGCAAAGTCTGCCTGCCGCCAACCAGCGCTACCGCGCGTTTTCGGACCGCTTCGCCCTCCTTGCCCATCCGCGAAAAAAGCTGCTGCGTATAATCGCCGGAAGGATCGCAACCTGCTGTTGAGGTGCCGATCCGCAGATCCCGCCGGGTTAACAGCGACAGCCAGTCCTCGCCTTCACGCATCGCCTGTGCCCGCACGCTCAGACACAAACGGTTCGTCGTAAAAGGCGCGACCCGCAGCGCCCGCCCGCTTTCCAGCAGCGCCTGCGGATGCGCCAGGTTCGCCGAAGCAAAAAAGTCGCACGCTTCGCCCGCTTCGATGCGTTCACGTAACAACCCCGCCGGACCGAAATCACATACCGCATCCGCCTGAAACGCCGCCATTAGCTGCGGCCAGACGACACGCAAGCTCCCCGCAGCCAGTATTCGCATCACTGTACGCCCTGATAGTCAGTACGGTAAAAACGTTGATACCAGTCGTTAGCGGCCTTTTGCATGTCAATATCGTGGAATTTTTCCGGATAGAGTTTTTTCGCCATCCACAGTTCGCCGATTCCCACCGCCTCCGGCATCGGATATCCCCAGGCTTTGGCATAATCCGGCATCAGGTAAACCCGATGATGCTTCACCGCGTCAATGACCTGCCACTGGGGATTGTGCAGGATCTCATTGACGACCTTTGGATAGCGATTCTGGACAAAGATCACCTGTGGATCCCAGGCGATCACCTGCTCCATTGTCACCTGCTTAAAGCCTTTCACCGAGGATGCCGCTACATTCAGCGCCCCCGCATGGGCCATCATCAGACCGGTATATTTACCGGAACCGTAGGTGGTCAGCTCCGGATTCGCCATATAGGCGCGAACCCGCTCATTTTCAGGAACCGACTGCAAACGGTCGCTGACCATTTTGCGACCTTTATCCATCGCCTCAATCAGCGCTTTCGCCTCCTGCGGTTTATTGACGATATCGCCAATCAGCGTTATTCCTTCACGCAGCCCGCGGTTGTAAGCCTGCTCTTCATCGGCCAGGGTCGGGTTCATTTTAGCCTGCTCGCCAACAACATCATGGCGCAGCGAAATCGCCACCACCGGAATGCCAAGACGGCTGATCTTGTCGATCATCTCCTGTGGAGCGTAATTCGTGACAAACACCACCTGCGGGCGCAGCGCCACCAGTTTTTCAGGATCAACGTGCGTTAGATCGCCCAGCGAGGCTTTTTGCGCCAGTTCCGGCGCCAGACGCGCATAGCCGTCGCCTAATTGCTGTTTCCAGTTCGCCATGACCCCAACGATTTTGTCAGTGGCATTCATCTGTACAAGGAGATTGAGCGTTTGATGCTGGAGCACCACCACTCTGTCGACGGTGTCGGGAACCGTGACCTGGCGGCCAATTTGATCGGTAAAAGTACGCGCCGCCTGTGACATTAACGACCAGCAAAAAAGCAACGCCAGCAGAGAGAGCTGGCGCAAAAATTTATTCATAGGTTTCGCCCCACAATCGATATATAAATAATTATACAACGATTGTAGAGCGATATAATAGAGGTGATTAAGGGATCACGCGCTGGTGATGTCGTACTCCATGCGGCGCAGCGCATCTAACGTGGCTTTCGCTTCGTCTTCGTCAATGATGCTCATCGCAAAACCAACGTGTACCAATACCCATTGCCCTATCAGCTCGGCTGGCTTACCTTCACAAATCAGAGCAATATTGACATCACGTTTGATGCCACACACTTCCACCTGCGCAAGCTGGTGAATATCATCTCCGACGGCCAGCACCTGACCGGGGACGCCAATACACATAATTAACCACCTGGAATAAAATGCGGGTTATTCGACCTCAATACTTTTTACTTTCAACGAATCGCCGGTATCCACCCGCAGGCGATCGCCATGACAATGCGGACATTGCGCGTCATGCCTGAGAATTTCCACCACCTGACTGCAATCCCAGCACCAGGCCTGGGCCGGTCTGTAGTCGATGTGCAATTCGCACCCTTGCGCTAAAGTCCCCTGGCAGGCGATGTCAAAGCTGAAACGAACCGCGCGCTCTTCAACGCACGAAAGCGCGCCTATCTCCAGCCATACGCCGGTGACGCGCGCCACGCCGTGCTGTTCTGCCTGCTGCTGAATAATTTCAACGGCGCTTTGGCAAAGAGACAGCTCATGCATTCTCACAGCTCCGACGGCCAAACAGCAACGCGCGCCGGCTTGTCTGCGGCGCATCAGGATTGCTTACCGGCAGGGATAACAGCATCCGCGCGCAGTCATCCGCCAGCCGGACGCCCTCTTCCGGCGACAGGCTACGGGAAAGCGGCGACATCAACGAGCAGGCAAGATATTGCGAAACGCCTTCCAGTTCGCCAACGGTAAAGGTCATCGTGCCATAAGGCAGTTGCAGACCGAGTTTTTCACCGACGGTACGCCCGGGCCAGATCTGGTCCGGGCCAGGGAAGATTAATGCGCTTAACATCCACGGCGTAATTACCGTGCCCGTCCATTGTCCTTCAAACAACGTAAAATCAGAGACATGCACAGGCATAGTCGGATGCAGAAACGAAAGATCGTGCATCGAACGATGGGCTATCTCTTCAAATGCCGCCTGAACCCGGGCGACGGGCGCCGTGTCGAATCCGGAAAACGTTTCAGACATGCGCCGTCTCCTTAGGAATTGCTTCGACGCCGGATTCACGCAGCGCAGCAAGAACCTGCTCAAGCGCAGGTTCAATCATCGCCTCGACGGTTGGCGTTAAGCCGATGTGCGGTTCCAGCGACTGTGGAATAACGCCGACCAGGGTCAGTTTCTTCGGAAACTCGCCGGTAAAGCGGAGGGCCGACAATACGTCGGCCAGTCCAAGCTGATGGGGGGAGATTTTGTTGGTGAACAACGCCGGAACTTCATCGTCGCGCAGTACCATAATGGTTCCCGGCGCGTTCTTTTTCGACACGATGGCGTCGGCAATGATCAAATGATCCCGATTCGCCATATCGCCAAGAAGTTCCATTCCCGCCGTACCGCCATCCAGAATCTCAACGAAATCCGGCAGGGTGTATCGTTGCTCTAACGCTTCAACAATACGCACCCCGATGGCTTCATCGGTCAGCAAAATATTGCCGACCCCTAAGACTAATATCCGCATTACAAAACCTTCACCGAGACCACTTCATTGCCATCGGCGTCCACCACGTGTACCGCGCACGCCATGCAAGGGTCGAAGGAGTGGATGGTACGTACCACTTCCAGCGGCTTCGCCGGATCGGCGATCGGCGTACCGACCAGCGACTGTTCGTACGGCCCCACGTCATCGTTGAAGTTACGCGGACCTGAGTTCCAGGTCGATGGCACCACTGCCTGATAGTTACTGATAATACCGTCTTTAATCACCATCCAGTGAGACAGCATACCGCGCGGCGCCTCCAGGAAGCCCACGCCTTTGAACTCGCCCGTCGCCGGAATGTTCGGCTTCACAAACGTGGTGTAATCGCCTTTGCCGATATTTACAATCAGCGCGTTGTATTGATCCTGCAATACGTTTTGCAGTTCACAACAGTGAACGGTACGCCCGATGATACGACCCAGCGTAGAGTGAAGTTGCGCCATTTCCAGCGTTTTGCCGGTCAGCTTCTGATAAAGCGCAATGATTTCATTGAGCTTGGTCTGGGTGGATTCACGACCTGCAGCCAGTTTACACAGCATGTTCGCCAGCGGCCCGACTTCGACGGTTTTGCCGTAGAATGTCGGCGACTTGACCCATGAGTATTTACCGTCATCCGACCAACCGTCGTAAGCCGGAATCGTGGTGCCTTCCCACGGTGCCTGCGGCGCTTCATCTTTATACCAGGCGTGCTTCGCGCTCTCCTGAATACCTTTAATCAGGAACTCGTCGGAGTGAGAGGTGATCGGACGGTATGTCGACAGATCGGCATTGGTAATGTAACCGCCCGGGAACAGGAAACTGCCGTTTTTACCGTCGGTCGGGAATTCCGGCGCGCTCAGGTAGTTCACCGCGCCTTTGCCGCGCTCCAGCCATTCCGGATAGTAGGCCGCGATGACTGCGGTATCCACTTTATACACCTGCTCGACAAAATCGCTCAGCTTATCGATAAACGATTTGATGTACATCAGGCGTTCAAGGTTCAACGTACCGATGCTGTCGAGATTGATCGGGTTCGCCACCCCACCGACCGCCAGGTTCTGGATATGCGGCGATTTACCGCCCAGCAACGCCACCACGCGGTTAGCGTCACGCTGACATTCCAGCGCCTGCAGATAGTGGGCGACCGCAATCAGGTTGACCTCCGGCGGTAACTGCATTGCCGGGTGCCCCCAGTAGCCATTGGCGAAAATACCTAGCTGACCGCTGGCGACAAGATCCTTGATCTTGTTCTGAACTTTCGTGAACTCTTGCGCGCTGTTCAGGTGCCAGCTCGACACGCCATCCAGCATCGCGGAGGCTTTTTCCGGATCGGCTTTCAGCGCAGAGGTAATGTCCACCCAGTCCAGCGCAGAGAGCTGGTAGAAATGGACAATGTGGTCATGGGTGGTATGCGCCGCCAGAATAATATTACGGATATACTGCGCGTTGACGGGAACATCAATATTCAGCGCGCTTTCCGCCGCACGAACGGAGGAGATCGCGTGAGTTGTCGTACAAACGCCGCAAATACGTTGCACAATCATCCACGCATCGCGCGGATCGCGGTTCTTCACGATCTCTTCCATACCGCGCCACATGGTGCCGGACGCCCATGCTTTGGATACGACGCCGTTCTCAATTTCGCAGTCAATGCGTAAATGACCCTCAATACGGGTTACCGGATCAATAGTAATTCTCTGGCTCATGCTTTGCTCGCCTCATGACGATTATGATCGTTTTGTTTTAAAGGAGGAAGTATCGGCAGTAGACGAATGAGTACGATGTATGCACAAATCTCAATGGCCACAAAACCAATAGAAATCAACAATTCTTCCCAGGTTGGGAAGTAGTGGTAGCCGCCACCCGGGTTGAATGCCACCAGCGAATAGGTCAGACGCCACGTCGCGCAGCCCAACAGCGCGCTCAGCGCCGACAGGTACAGCATACGAGAGTCATTACGCAGTTTCGCCACACGCAGCACCACTAACGGGAAGACCATCAGGACGACTTCAATCCAGAACATAGCGGAGTAAAAATCGCCGGCAAACGCATAGGACAGCTTGTCGCGATAAATCAGTTCGCCAAAGCGCAGGACGACGAAAATCGCCAGCAGCACGCTGATGGTATTCGTCAGCTTAACAAACAAATTTTTCTCATCCGGACCGTTTCCTTTCAGGCCTGCCTGAACCAGCGAACCCTCAAATATGACAATGGAGAAGCCCATGATAAACGCGGTCAGAACCGAGAACAGCGGCAGCATTTCATAGCTTTGCCATAGCGGATGTACTTTATAGCCCGCCGAGATCATCAATGACCCCATTGAGGACTGGTGCATCGTCGGCAGCAGCGCGCCCAGCGCGATAATAAAGAACATCACCTTATTCAGACGCTTGAGCGACACTTTCCAGCCCAGACGTTCAAACAGGGCAGGCGCAAACTCCAGCGCCATCACGCCGATGTAGATGGTCATACAGACCGCCGTCTCAAACAGTACCGAGTTCACGTTGAAGTGACCTGGAATGTAGAAGTACGGCAGGTTCCAGTAACGACCGACGTCGATAGTGATCGACAGGCCGCCCAGCGAGTAACCAAACAAGCTTGCCAGCAACGCCGGGCGCACCAACGGATGGTATTGCCCACGGTTAAAGACATACACCGCCCATGCCAACGCCCAACCGCCGCAGGCAAAGCCGGTGCCGATCAACAGGTCAAAGGCAATCCAGACGCCCCACGGGAAACCGCCGTTCAGGTCGGAAACGGAGCCCAACCCGAAGACCAGACGCTTCACGATAAGGAGCATACACAGGACGATTAACGGTCCAAAAATAATGACCGGTTTACTGATGATTTTTCCGCCCAGCGGTTTTGGATCATGACTCATGATCGTCTCCTCCATCGTGATGGTCGTTTTTGCTATTACGACGAACCAGCACGGTTAAGCCCGCCAGCGCAGCCAGGGGTAGTATCATGCCTTTATAAAGCGTGTGTTGAACATGCTCGGAGCGCGCTCCGGTTGAAAGGTCATCCAGCTTCGGCAGATCCAGATCTTCATAAGGAACGCCTGTCAGCACCAGCACCTGAGTACCACCGCCCTCTTTTTCACCGTAGAGGTGTGGGTAGTATTTAGGCACCGTATGCAGATAGGTGTCGTCCGTTTTCAACGTCTGGCGCGGATAGTGATATTCACTGCCTGGTTTGAGGGCCAGACGTTTTTTCGCTTCCGCCATCAGCTCTTCACGAGTACCGAAAATGACGGCCCCTGCCGGACAAACTTCCACACACCCAGGCAAACCGCCTTTATCCAGACGCTCAACGCCTTTCTGGTTACACAGCTCACACTTGTGAAGCGCGCCAAACGGGTTGTTGTAGTCGTACTTAGGTACGTTGTACGGGCAGGCAACCATACAGTAACGGCAGCCGGTGCAGACATCTTTGTCATAGTGGACGATGCCGGTTTTCGGATCTTTTTTCAGCGCCGACACCGGACAAACGGAAACGCAGTTAGGATCGACGCAGTGCATACACTGTTTCTTGATGTAGGCATAGCCGTTCTCTTCCTGATCTTTGTTCACGCCCGTGCCGCTACGCCATACCTGGATAATGTTATTGGTATACGGCGACAGTTTGTCGTTGTTCGACCAGGTCTGCTCCCCTTCCGGGTTACGCGCCGGGAAGTTGATATCCTGACACTTTGTGACGCAGGCCTGACAGCCCACGCACAGAGTGGAGTCATACAGCATGCCCAGCGAACCAGGAATCGGCGGACGGTTTTCTGCAGCCGCATGGCTGACAGACGGCGCGGCGCCCAACAGCAATGCTCCACCGGAGGCTGCTTTAATAAAGTCACGTCTGTTCACGGTTATTCTCCCCGTGAGTCAGCGTTATCTTTCTTTTGCTGACGCCCCAGTTCACGTACCGCCATCACGCTGACGCCGGCAACCAGACCGACTACGCCGCCAAGCAGACCGACAGCGCCCGCAGAGATATTGCCGCCTTCTTTCATATTGACGTCAGGTTTCTCTGAACGCGGAGTTTGGTTTTCGACATGAGCAAGCTGGTGAATGCCCTTATGGAAGCCGATACCTTCTTCGTTACAGCCATAGCAAGGATGACCGATCGCCACTGGCCAGACGCCGCCAACGTCACAGAACTGTAACGTAGAACAGTTGCCCCAGGTTTCCGGCCCTTTACAGCCAAGATGGTAGAGACACCAGCCCTGACGGTGGCCTTCGTCGCCAAATTCTTTGGCAAAACGGCCTGCGTCGAAGTGTGGACGACGTTCGCAATGCTCATGGATCAGACGGCCATAGGCAAAGGTTGGACGATTTTTCGCATCCAGCTTCGGCGGCGTGCCGTAAGTGATGATATGCGCGACGGTCGCCAGGAAGTTATGCGGGTTTGGCGGACAACCTGGAATATTGATAACCGTTTTGCCCGGTAAGACTTCCTGCAGACTGACAGCGCCGGTTGGGTTTACGCCAGCCGCAGCAACGCCGCCCCATGCCGAGCAGGAACCGATAGCGATAATCGCGGCTGCGCCGTCAGCGGCTTTGCGGATGTGATCCACGATCGGCTCGCCGGCAACCATGCAGTAGATACCGTTATCTTTTAGTGGGATAGAACCATCCACCACCAGAACATATTGCCCTTTATACTTCTCCAGAGCGTTATGTTTGTTTTCTTCGACCTGGTGACCGAATGCGGCGGAAAGTACCTCGTGGTATTCCAGAGAGATAGTCTCCAGAACGAGGTTTTCAACGGTTGGGTGTGTAGCACGAAGCAGTGATTCGGTACAACCGGTACACTCCTGAGCGCCAATCCAGATAACGGGCGGACGCTGTGGATTGGATACCGATTCTGCCATTTCTGCGGCGGCTTTGCTACTGAGCCCCATAGTAGCGGCCAGTGCTGCACAAAGCTTCATGAAATCACGACGGTTAATGCCGTGAGAAGTGATGAGAGTATTATCTCCAGTCATTTTATAGTTATTCCGTTACGAAGACCTGGCTTTTATTTTGCACTGTTCGCGAAGAAGTTATTGCGATCGGTACGCCATTTACCACACTTTTTTTATGGTTATGTGCGCCATAATACTTCGACGGAACAGTAAAACGAAGGGAAGAGGCGATAGTGTAATTAATTAAAGCAAGATAATACCCCTGCTGGATCAACCTTCGAGTCGATAACCGGCCATAAAGAAGCGAACCGCCATCCCGGAATGATTCTCTTTAAAGAAATCCATCACCATTTCTTTATCCAGACCATAGCGACGCGTCAGAATTCCGGCCTCCCACGCGCTAAGTTGACGATCGCCGGTCTTTTCGAACATACGGTGTGTAAAACCCAATACAAAGCCACGTTTATACTCAGAACAGAAATTCACCGCATGATGCGCGCTATATGCATATGGCGCGTGCAACCCGGCCATTAACCCTTTCCCAAAATGATTATTCATCTGACCTCCCCACCCGATATATAATAAATTATATAGCGGATGGTTAAATGAAGGCCAGCGCATTACGCGCTTTTTTGCTTCACATCAGAAGGAAACCCATTCATCAGTAGACTGTGCGGGAGCCGACGCCATTCTCTGAACGCCAGGCGCCGCTTTCGCCGTTACGCATTGTTGCGGCTCACTAGCGGAAATCCGGAACTGCTGTACGGAGCGTTGCAAATCCTCCGTCTGCCGTTCCAGCGCCGCCGCCGCCGCGGAAACCTGCTCAACCAGCGCGGCGTTTTGTTGCGTAACGCTATCCATTTGCGTGATCGCCACGCCAACCTGAGAGATACCTTTACTCTGCTCTTCGGAGGCGGACGCGATCTGTTTCATAATCGTCGTCACTTCCGTGACGCCGCGCAGGATGGCGTCCATCGTCGCGCCGGTCTCCTGGACCAACTGCGCGCCCTGCGCTACGCGACGTACCGATTCGCCAATTAAGGCTTCAATTTCTTTCGCCGCCCCCGCGCTGCGGCTGGCCAGGTTACGTACCTCACCGGCGACCACCGCGAAGCCGCGTCCCTGCTCGCCCGCTCTGGCCGCTTCTACCGCTGCGTTCAAGGCCAGAATATTGGTCTGGAAAGCAATACTATTAATCACGGTAGTAATTTCGGCGATCTGCTGCGAACTGGCGGAAATACCGTTCATTGTTTCTACCACATCGGAAACCAGTTCACCGCCTTTTCCTGCCGTTAGCGAGGCGGCATCCGCAAGCTGACTCGCCTGGCGAGCGTGTTCGGCGTTCATTTTCACCGTTGCGGTAAGCTGTTCCATGCTGGCGGCAGTTTCTTCCAGCGCGGCGGCCTGTTCTTCCGTTCGGGAAGAGAGATCGTTATTACCGGTAGAAATTTCCGTCGCGCCGCGCCAGATATTGTCGCTTCCGGCGCGGATCGTACTCACGGCTTCGCGTAAACTGTCCTGCATCGCGCGCAGTAGCGGCACCAACCGGCCTACGCAGTTACGCCCCAACGCTTCAATCGGCTGGCTAAGATCGCCTTGCGCGATGCGCTGAAATTGCTGACGGATGCGCTCCAGCGGTTTCACCATCATTGCAACCAGATAGCGATCGGTAAAAATCAGGATAGCAATGCCCAGAATCACCGCCGTGATAAGCAGGATGCGGATGGTATAGGTTTTACCATCGACCATCACACGTGTGTTATCCAGCATGGCGCCAGCTTCATGACTAAACCGTTCCGCGCTGGCGCCGAACGCGCGACTGAGTGCGGGCGTGACCGTACTGGCATGTTCGCTCCAGGCGGTCAGCGATCCTTGCTGCGCCAGTTGCATTTGAGGAACGACGCCTTTCTCCAGTAAGGCCTGCCAGTTGGACAACACCTCCCTTGAGATATCAGGGTTCATCGGCCCTGGCGATAGCGCTTTCATCTCCTCCAGCTTCTGACGCATATTCTCGAGCGACTGCCGGGCGGGCGCAAAATCGGGCGTGCCGCCGCCGATTTTTACATCCATCGCGCGGCTAAGGCGGGTAACAAAGCGGAAATATTGATCGTTACCCTGGCTTAGCACCGTCATTTGCCGCACAAGATGCCGGTCAATATCATTTCCTTCCGAAACTTCGGATAAAGCATGGACGCTGTATAACCCCACCCCCGACCAGAGTAGACAAAAAAGTCCCAGTATCGTCAGCATGACCATACGAATAGTAAAGTTTTGCAGCAAACGCATATGAATTTCCTTGCTGAATATAAGAGATTAGTCATCAGACGATGACGCACTCTCGTTATCGGCAAGGCGCGGAGAATATATAATGCATTCTCCATTTTTTTACAGTTATCGCCGTTCACGTACCCGCAGATGTTATATATCTGTGAACGCAGAGAAAATCTTTTAGTCTTATTACTGGGTAAATGAATAGATGTAGTAAAAATATTGCGTAAGGCTGCAGGGAGGCGGTTATCCGCCGTTAAAGAAGTGCTGTTTTACAGCCGGGCTCAGTGTCCTTTGCCCGACTGCCCCGCCGTTGACGGCGGCTCAATGGTTATGCCGCGTCAATCTGTCCAGATAGCCCATCACGAACGCCGACAGGACAAAGGTCAGATGGATGATGACATACCACATTAATTTGTTATCCGGGACGTTTTTCGCGTCCATAAACACGCGTAACAGGTGAATGGAAGAGATAGCGACTATCGATGCCGCCACCTTATTTTTTAGCGAAGTCGCATCCATTTTCCCCAGCCAGTTCAGCTTCTCCTTGCCCGCAGAGATATCCAGCTGAGAGACAAAGTTTTCATACCCGGAGAACATGACCATTACCAGCAATCCGCCAACCAGAGTCATATCAACCAGCGATAACAGCACCAGGATCAGATCGGCCTCCGCCAGGGCAAAAACGTTCGGCAGAACGTGTAGAATTTCCTGGAAAAATTTTAGCGCTAAAGCGATCAGCGCCAAAGAGAGGCCAAAATACACTGGCGCGAGCAGCCAGCGAGACGCATACATTACATTTTCAAGAAAGCGTTCCATAGGGACCTGTCAGGTAACTAAAACCAGCAACAGTATATCTCAACCATGCAACATCAGATCAACATGCAGTTAAGAGCCTATCCCACCAGGCGTTATTGGCGCAGCCAGTTTGGACACGGACAGCGCGCAAAAACCGGAGCGTACACGTAGTACGTGAGGATTTTGAGCACTGCCCAGGTCCAAAATGGCAAGTAAAATAGCCCTAATGGGATAGGCTCTAAATCTCATCCGGTTTAACCTGTGGACGCTGATATTCCGGCCATACCAGCGCGACCAATGCCGGGTAGGCCTCAAGACTGAACTCCCGAAAACACTGACGTAAATTCAGGACGTCCAAATCCGAATACGGCACCTTTTCTCCGTTCAGACAACGCTTCTTAATATTGTCGTAATACTTATAAACGGCAGAGTTAAGGTCGCTGCAACGACGCTGTGCGTCAAATAATCCAGGCGTTTCATTCAACTCAGTCATTGTCATTCGTTTTATCGTTGCATGAAGGAAATCGATATATTCATGGTTAACGCGCCAGTACCATACCGGCGTTATCGAATTCATTAATACTGAGAAATGATCTTCGCCCTCTTCCTTTGTCATGGGTTCAGTTTGATTTAAATTTACGATTTTTCCACCAGGACGTTTTTTATTAACCTCCCACATCAGGAAGAGTATCGCGCCGGTCAGTAATAGCAATATAATAACAGAATAAAAAATACTGTTCATAGCAGGCTCCATTTTTTTTGATTTTAAAATTACACCATGTTATTGTCAACGAAACCTACACTATTAAAAATAGTATACCACTGATCGTAAAGGATATTTAGTCATGCTTCCTGAGCATCTGGTTTCCTCTCATTTTCGCCTGTCATCGCCGCCCCCTGAAGCCACAGAAAACAGTAAAAATTTGCCTAAGGGAAAGACAAAACTCAGCGATTACGAGCCCGATATTTTAATTAGCGCTAACGCTGCCGGGCAACACAGAAACGTATTATTTGAAGAACGCGACCGTCATATTAAAGAACGTCTGTATTGTGTGGCTAAAATTGAAACGTTTGCCCGCCTGATAAACGCACTACAGGCAGAAGGCGATATTGATGCCCAAATGCTAAGTAAAATACTGGCGGATAAAACCGCAATGATAAATGAAAAAGGCAATGCCATTTGGCTTAATTTAATCACTCGCGAAACCAATATGCCGCTATTTTATTCACTGGAAGATAAAGATGAAAGAAGTTGAAGACAATAACGTTTATTTGGCTTTAGACAACCATAAAAGTGATGAATTTATCTTAAAGCAAAATCTTGCAGCGCTAATCGCCAGTAAAAATGCCACCCTGGAAAAGGTAACGCAGGAGGTGGTATCCATACCGGCGGCGTTAGTACGCCTGAAGTGGCAAAACCGACGGGAGATGTATGCGTTACAGGTCAAAGAGGAGATTTATGGCGCGACCATCAATGCCATTATCGAGCAGCATCCTGAATTACGAGACAAAATTATGTCTCGTCTTGAAAGTGACTGGCAGCATCTGCTGGCTCGCGAGACGGCAACCTTACGTCTGACGCGTAAGCTTTCCGATGGCGACTACCGGACGCGCAACGTCACCACCGTCACACGGCAAGAAAAATAACCTTCATGGCTAGTTAACTCTGTTGTGAATACGGGCGAAGCATAAGGATCGTTCTGATTCTCCCTCTTACGGTAGTAAAAGTGTCTACGCTTAAAGGGTGTTCAACCTGAAGGGAGAAGCTCAATGTCTCATCTATACGACCCTACCACGCAGTATTACACCGGCGAGTATCCTAAGCAAAAACAGCCGGCGCCCGGCGTCCAGGCGAAAATGACGCCTGTTCCTGACTGTGGTGAAAAAAGTTATGTCGGCAGTGGTCGCCTTAAAGATCGTAAGGCGCTGGTGACAGGGGGCGACTCCGGGATTGGGCGTGCTGCCGCTATCGCTTACGCGCGTGAAGGCGCAGATGTCGCGATCAACTATCTGCCAGCGGAAGAAGAGGACGCCCAGCAGGTTAAAGCGCTGATTGAGGAGTGCGGCCGTAAAGCGGTGTTATTGCCAGGCGATCTTAGCGACGAATCTTTCGCCCGTTCGCTGGTCCATAAGGCGCGTGAAGCGCTGGGCGGGCTGGACATTCTGGCGCTGGTGGCCGGTAAACAGACGGCAATCCCGGAGATAAAAGATCTGACCAGCGAGCAATTTCAGCAAACCTTCGCCGTTAACGTTTTTGCCCTGTTCTGGATAACCCAGGAAGCAATTCCGCTGCTGCCAAAAGGCGCCAGTATTATCACGACGTCGTCTATCCAGGCGTATCAGCCCAGTCCGCACCTGCTGGATTATGCGGCAACCAAGGCGGCAATCCTCAATTACAGCCGTGGCCTGGCGAAACAGGTGGCGGAAAAAGGAATTCGTGTGAATATTGTCGCGCCTGGCCCTATCTGGACAGCGCTGCAAATTTCCGGCGGTCAAACCCAGGATAAAATTCCGCAGTTTGGTCAGCAGACGCCAATGAAGCGGGCCGGCCAACCGGCAGAGCTGGCGCCGGTGTATGTCTATCTGGCAAGCCAGGAATCCAGTTACGTTACCGCAGAAGTGCACGGCGTGTGCGGCGGGGAGCATTTAGGCTAACGCATGAAGTCGATTAAGATGGCGCACTTCTGTTACGCAAAGCGCCACTTTAGGCAATAAAAAAGCCGGGTGGCGACTGCGCCTTACCCGGCCTACAGCATCAGCAGAATACTTATTTCGCTTTCGCGGTCTCTTCGCCGACCAGACCAATCTTGAGATAGCCCGCCTGATGCAGCATATCCATCACTTTCATCAGGGTTTCATACTCTACGGTTTTATCCGCGCGGAAGAAAATCGTAGTATCCTTTTTCCCTTCCGTCAGGGCCGTTAGCTCGGCAATCATCGTATCATCCGTCACCGGATCGTTACCGATAAACATGGTGTTATCCGCTTTCACCGACAGATAAACCGGTTTTTCCGGGCGCGGCTGTGGCGTACTGGTAGAAGCGGGCAGATTCACCTTGACGTCTACCGTCGCCAGCGGCGCAGCCACCATAAAGATAATCAGCAGAACCAACATGACATCGATAAACGGCGTCACGTTGATTTCATGCATTTCGCCGTTGTCATCCAGGTTCTCGTTAAGACGCATTGCCATGACGCATTACCCTACCCGTAATTTCTGCGCGGCGCGTACCGGCTGCGCACTGGCGCTCGCATTCAGATCGAGATCGCGGCTTTGCAGCAGCAATACCTGCGCCGCCACGTCGCCCAGCGTCGCTTTGTAACTGCCTATCTGACGTGCGAAGATGTTGTAAATGACAACCGCCGGGATCGCAGCCACCAGCCCAATCGCCGTCGCCAGCAGCGCTTCCGCAATACCAGGAGCGACCACCGCCAGGTTGGTGGTCTGCGTTTGCGCAATACCGATGAAGCTATTCATAATGCCCCATACGGTGCCAAACAACCCGACGAAGGGGGAAATGGCGCCGATCGTCGCCAGATAACCGTTGCCTCGTCCCATGTAGCGGCCAACTGCCGCGACGCGACGTTCCAGACGAAAGCCGGTACGTTCTTTAATCCCTTCGTTATCTTCGCTGCCCTGAGAGAGTTCCAGTTCATTCTGCGCTTCATTGATGAGCTGTGCGCTGAGGCTTTTTGCGCTGAAACCTGCCGCAATGTCGGAAGCCTGATCTAAAGAGCGCGCATCGGCTAATTGCAGTTGTTCGCGCTTTAAGCGGCGCTTTTGAGTGAAAAATTCAACACTTTTACTGAAGAAGATAGCCCAGGTGACGACTGACGCCAGAATCAAACCAATCATCACGCACTTCACGACAATATCGGCGTGCTGATACATACCCCAGACGGAGAGATCCGTCTGCATCAAATTATTACCCACTCTGTATCTCCAGGACGCAAATCACAAAATCTGAGCATAATAATATCAAAACGACGTCGAATTGATAGTCGTTCTCATTACTATTTACATACTGCCGCACCTTTACTGCTTTTTCTTTGCGCTTACGCATTAAAAAAGCCACCTGTTTTTATTTTGGCAAAATTTTCATCTGTATCACACGTCGCCAGGGTGCAGATGGTTATATTCATGCTAGTTTAGACATCCAGACGGTTAAAATCAGGAAACGCAACATGACGGATAAACAGTTGGATACCAAACTGGTAAACGCAGGACGCAGCAAAAAATACACGCTTGGCTCAGTGAATAGTGTGATTCAACGCGCTTCTTCACTGGTGTTTGACACCGTCGAGGCCAAAAAACACGCTACCCGCAATCGCGCCAACGGCGAATTATTTTACGGACGCCGGGGAACGCTGACCCACTTTTCGCTCCAGGAAGCCATGTGTGAACTGGAAGGCGGCGCCGGATGCGCGCTCTTCCCGTGCGGCGCGGCGGCGGTCGCCAACACCATTCTGGCATTCGTTGAGCAGGGCGACCACATCCTGATGACCAACACAGCCTATGAACCCAGCCAGGATTTCTGCAGCAAAATTCTCGGCAAACTGGGCGTGACGACAAGCTGGTTCGACCCGCTCATCGGCGCTGATATCACGCAACATATTCAGCCGAACACGAAAGTCGTTTTTCTGGAATCCCCCGGCTCTATTACCATGGAAGTACATGATATTCCGACCATTGTCAGTGCGGTCAGACGCGTCGCGCCAGAAGCCGTCATCATGATTGATAATACCTGGGCGGCTGGCGTTCTGTTCAAAGCGCTGGAGTTCGATATTGATATCTCTATCCAGGCGGGCACTAAGTATCTGATTGGTCATTCTGATGCGATGGTCGGGACTGCCGTTGCAAATGCGCGCTGCTGGGAACAATTGCGGGAAAACGCCTATCTGATGGGGCAAATGCTCGACGCCGACACGGCTTATATGACCAGCCGCGGTCTGCGCACGCTCGGCGTCCGACTGCGCCAGCATCAAGAAAGCAGCCTCAAAATCGCCGCGTGGCTGGCGAACCATCCTCAGGTCGCGCGCGTTAATCATCCGGCCCTGCCGGGTAGCAAAGGTCATGCCTTCTGGAAACGAGACTTTACAGGCAGCAGCGGTCTGTTCTCCTTTGTGCTCAATAAAAAGCTGACCGAGGCAGAATTATCAGCCTATCTGGATAACTTTTCGCTGTTCAGTATGGCCTACTCCTGGGGAGGCTACGAATCGCTGATTATTGCTAATCAGCCGGAACAGATCGCCGCGATTCGTCCCGCAGGCGGCGTAGATTTTACCGGTACGCTGGTTCGGGTGCATATTGGTTTAGAGAGTGTTGATGATTTGATCGCTGATTTAGCCGCCGGCTTCGCCAGAATTGTGTAAAGTTGCCGGGGATGGACATATATGCAGACAATTTCCGTGGAAAAGTCTGCGTTTGTTGCGTCCGGGATCAAGGCATCCCGGACGATTCAGGAGTACAATAGGCAGATAAAAGCGTAAATGCTGTTCCACAGGAAAGTTCATGGCTGTCATTCAAGATATTATCGCTGCGCTCTGGCAACATGATTTTGCCGCGCTGGCGAATCCACACGTTGTTAGCGTCGTCTACTTTGTCATGTTCGCCACGCTATTTTTAGAAAACGGTCTGCTGCCAGCGTCATTCTTACCCGGCGATAGTCTGCTACTACTGGCAGGCGCGTTGATCGCCCAGGATGTGATGCATTTTTTGCCGACGATTGGCATTCTCACCGCCGCGGCCAGTCTCGGCTGCTGGCTAAGTTATATCCAGGGACGCTGGCTCGGTAATACGCGTACCGTCAAAGGCTGGCTGGCGCAGCTTCCGGCAAAATATCATCAGCGCGCCACCTGCATGTTTGACCGTCACGGTTTGTTAGCGTTGCTTGCCGGGCGCTTTCTGGCGTTTGTCCGCACTCTGCTGCCAACAATGGCGGGTATTTCCGGCCTGTCCAACCGCCGGTTTCAGTTTTTTAACTGGTTAAGCGGCCTGCTGTGGGTGACTGTCGTGACCAGCTTCGGCTACGCGCTCAGTATGATCCCGTTTGTTAAGCGCCATGAAGACCAGGTAATGACATTTTTAATGATCCTTCCCGTCGCGCTACTGGTCGCCGGGCTGTTAGGTACGCTGGTCGTGGTGATTAAAAAGAAATACTGTAACGCCTGACGTATCCATAATCGGCCAGGATGGCCCGGTTACGCTTCGTTGACCCGTGGCGGGATGCCCCACTTAGCTCCCTTGCATTGTCCGCATTCTTGCCGCATCTTCGCCCGGCGTAACGCCAAAATAACGTTTAAACTCCCGGCTAAACTGCGATGCGCTCTCATAGCCGACCCGCATCGCCGCGGCGCTGGCCTTCATACCATCGTGAATCATCATCATCCGCGCTTTATGCAGTCGGTAGCTTTTTAAATACTGCAACGGCGAGGTGCTGGTGACCGCCTTAAAATTATGGTGAAACGCCGACACGCTCATGTTCGCTTCTGCCGCCAGTTGCTCAACATTCAGGTTCTCGGTGTATTTCATTTCGATCTGTTTAAGTACGCGACTGATCAGGCTAAAGTGCGTCTGGCGACTAACCAGTGCAAGCAGCGCCCCGCCGCGCGGTCCCATCAGCACATGATAAAGAATTTCGCGAATAATCTGTTTTCCCAGAATCCGCGCATCCAGCGGGCGCTCCATCACATCCAGCAATCTTTCCACCGCGCATAAAATCTCGTCCGACAGCGTGGCGGAGTTAATCCCACTGGCCGCCATCGGCAACTGGAAACGCTCATCTTCGCCAATGTCCATGAGCAACTCTTGCAGTTGCAGCACATCAATGTCGAGCCGAATACCGGCCAGCGGTACCTCCGGCGTCGCCCAGGTCTCGCATTCAAAAGGGAGCGGCACGGTCAGTAAGAGATATTCATTAGCGTCATAACGAAACTTGCGCTTGTTAATATAGCCAATTTTATGGCCGGAAAAGAGAAATATGATGCCAGGCTGATACATGACCGGCGTGCGCGGCCCCGGTTCAACACCATACAACAGACGAATGCCCGCCAGCCGCTCGCTGATTATTTTATCATTATTTTTTAAATGATTAATTTTATCAGCCAACTGTAAGCAAATTGCTTCACGATTCATAACGCGCCATTTTTTCATCAAATCCACTCCGCTGGATTGTGCGCATTTTTAGCGATTTTCTCCAGCATTCTGGAGAAATAGGCAAAACATTGACAGAAATGTGCATTGAGAGACATCCCTCACAAGACCACAATGATGGCCATCAGGCAGACAGCCGCCTGCCCTCTTTTTACCCACATAAGGGAATGAGCAATGAACAATTTCAAATTACATACCCCTACCCGCATTCTGTTTGGTAAAGGCGCTATCGTCGATCTCCGCGCTCAGATCCCGCAGGACGCCCGCGTGCTGATTACCTATGGCGGCGGTAGCGTGAAAAAGACCGGCGTACTGGCGCAAGTTCAGGAAGCGTTAAAAGGACTGGATGTTCGGAAGTTTGGCGGTATTGAACCGAACCCGTCCTATGAAACGCTGATGAAGGCCGTGCAGCTTGTGCGCGACGAAAATATTACCTTCCTGCTGGCCGTTGGCGGCGGTTCCGTACTGGACGGCACCAAATTTATCGCCGCAGCGGCGCAGTATACGGACGGCGTCGATCCGTGGCACATTCTGGAAACCGGCGGTACTGAGATTCGTAGCGCAATCCCGATGGGGTCTGTGCTGACCCTACCGGCAACCGGCTCAGAATCGAACGCCGGCGCAGTCATTTCCCGTAAAACCACTGGCGACAAACAGGCCTTCCACTCCTCGTTCGTGCAACCGGTCTTTGCCGTACTGGACCCGGTCTACACCTATACATTGCCGCCACGCCAGGTTGCGAATGGCGTCGTGGATGCTTTCGTCCATACCGTTGAGCAGTACGTCACTTACCCGGTTAACGGCAAAATTCAGGATCGTTTCGCCGAAGGTATTTTACTCACACTGATCGAAGAAGGTCCCAAAGCGCTGCAAGAGCCTGAAAATTATGACGTCCGCGCCAACGTGATGTGGGCCGCTACTCAGGCGTTGAATGGCCTGATTGGCGCTGGTGTTCCGCAGGACTGGGCGACGCATATGCTGGGCCACGAGCTTACCGCGATGCACGGTCTCGATCATGCCCAGACGCTGGCTATCATTCTGCCTGCGCTATGGAACGAAAAACGAGACGTTAAACGTGCAAAACTCCTGCAATATGCTGAACGTGTATGGAATATCACCGACGGTTCCGACGACGAGCGTATTGATGCTGCCATTGCCGCCACCCGCCGTTTCTTTGAACAGATGGGCGTGCCTACCCACCTGTCCGATTACGGTCTGGATGGCAGCACTATTCCGGCGCTACTGGCTAAACTTGAGGCGCATGGATGCACAAATTTAGGTGAAAATCAGGATATTACGCTGGATGTCAGCCGTCGGATTTATGAAGCGGCGCGCTAAGGTTTTTTCGCCTCTGACTTTCGTTTTTGGCCATTTCGTCCAGACTTAAGTCACTTAGTCTCGCCGGACCCGACTCCGGCGAGCCAATTAAAAGAGGAACACATCATGGCTAATCCAACCATTATCAGGCTACAGGATGGCAACGTAATGCCACAACTTGGGCTGGGAGTCTGGAAAGCAAGCAATGAAGAGGTGATCGCGGCGATTCATAAAGCGCTGGAGGTGGGCTATCGATCGATTGATACCGCCACAGCATATCAGAATGAAGAAGGCGTCGGCAAAGCGCTAAAAGCAGCGAGCGTGGCGCGGGAAGAGCTGTTTATCACCACCAAGTTGTGGAATGACGATCAAAAACGTCCCCGCGAAGCCCTGCAGGAGAGTCTGAAAAAACTGCAGCTTGATTATCTCGATCTCTATCTGATGCACTGGCCTGTACCGGCTATCGATCACTATGTCGACGCCTGGAAGGGCATGATCGCGCTGCAAAAAGAGGGGCTGGTAAAGAGTATCGGGGTCTGTAACTTTCAGATCCATCACCTCCAGCGTCTGATCGATGAAACCGGCGTTACCCCTGTGATCAACCAGATCGAGCTTCACCCCTTGATGCAACAGCGCCAGCTACATGCGTGGAATGCGACGCATAAAATCCAGACCGAGTCCTGGAGCCCGCTGGCGCAGGGTGGCGAAGGCGTATTCGATCAGAAAGTGATTCGCGAACTGGCGGATAAATACGGCAAAACGCCCGCCCAGATTGTTATTCGCTGGCATCTGGACTGCGGGCTGGTCGTCATTCCGAAATCCGTCACCCCTTCCCGTATCGCGGAAAACTTTGCTGTCTGGGATTTCCGTCTCGATAAAGATGAATTAGGCGAGATCGCAAAACTGGATCAAGGAAAACGCCTCGGTCCCGATCCGGATCAGTTCGGCGGTTAAGCCGGATTTATCGCACGCCATGCCCGACGATGTCGTCGGGCTTTTTTGCATTCCGAAACATTAAGAAACAATTACGCGCATTTAACAGTATATTTCCCCCACACACAAGCGCAGAATTATTCTGATTTTGTGAATATTTATTCATATTTATTATGAATTTACTTAATACATATAAAATATTTATGGATGTGTGATTGTGGCGGAAAAAAAATCTCAGGGCGTCAAATGGCTCCCATTCATTCTTATTCTGGTTATCGCCGCCGGACTGTGGCAGCTAACGCCCCCTTCCGGGTTAAGCGCGCCGGCCTGGCATTCCGCGATTATTTTTGTCGCGACGATCGCCTCTATCGTGGCGAAAGTGCTGCCTATTGGCGCGGTCGGTATTATCGGCATCACCGTCTTTGCGCTCGCCTATGCTGCCGGCGACAAAACGGCCAGCGGCGCGATTACCACGGCCTTGAGCGAGCTTAACAGTTCGTTGATCTGGCTTATCGTCGTCGCCTTTATGATTGCCCGTGGGTTTATCAAAACCGGGCTGGGTCGGCGTATCGCCCTACAAATGATCCGTCTGTTAGGTAAACGAA
This sequence comes from Salmonella sp. 2018103, assembly GCF_026247685.1. Lineage (NCBI taxonomy): Bacteria > Pseudomonadati > Pseudomonadota > Gammaproteobacteria > Enterobacterales > Enterobacteriaceae > Salmonella > Salmonella sp. 2018103. The sequence goes on along the minus strand of NZ_CP111029.1, from coordinate 703,300 downwards.
CGCTGGGCCTGGCTTATGGCCTGGCGTTTGCCGATCTGATCCTCTCCCCCGCGATGCCCAGTAACACCGCGCGCTGCGGCGGCGTGATTTACCCGATCGCCGACTCGCTGGCGCGCAGCTTTGATTCACATCCGGAAGATGAGTCTCGCAGCAAAATCGGCACCTTTCTGATCACCTGTATTGGCAATGTTAACGACGTCACCGCCGCACTGTTTATGACCGGTTATACGGGTAACCTGCTGGCGGTAAAACTGGCGGCGAACGCCGGCGTTACGTTGAGCTGGGGAAGCTGGTTTATCGCCGCTCTCCTGCCTTGCCTGGTCTCTTTTCTTATCGTCCCGCTGCTGGTCTACTGGCTGACGCGTCCGGAAATTAAACATACGCCGGATGCGCCGGATTTGGCGCGCAAAGAGCTGGCGCAAATGGGCAGTATGACGCGCGGCGAGTGGCTCATGCTGGCAACCGTCGGCGTGTTGCTGGTGCTATGGATTTTTGGCAATACGCTCGGCGTGGATGCCACGACGGCCTCTTTTGTCGGTCTCTCGATTTTATTACTGAGCGGCGTGCTCACCTGGGAAGACGTTAAAAGCGAAAAAGGCGCCTGGGATACGTTGATTTGGTTTGCCGCGCTGCTGATGATGGCTAACCAGTTGAAGAAACTAGGATTCACCAGTTGGTTTGGCAACCTGATTGGCGACAGCATCGGCAGCACGATGCATGGAACCAGTTGGATAATCATCCTGCTACTGCTTAACGCAGCCTATTTTTATACCCACTATTTTTTCGCCAGCGGCAACGCGCAAATCGCCGCGCTGTATGCGGTATTTCTGGGCGTCGGCCTGCATCTAAATATTCCGGCGGCGCCGATGGCGCTTATGCTGGCGTTTACCAGCAGCCTGTACTGCTCTCTTACGCAGTATACCCACGCACGCGGCCCCATTCTATTTGGCGCCGGCTATGTGCCAACGGGCGTCTGGTGGCGAACGGGATTTATTATCAGTCTCTTTAATCAGGCGGTCTTTTTGACAGTCGGCCTCGCATGGTGGAAAGTGTTAGGGTTGTATTAAACGCTTAACGCATCGATAAGCCCTCGGTTAACGGAGAAATGGAATGACCTGCATTTTCTGTCAAATAGTTGAAGGTAAAGCACCTTGTCATAAAGTTTGGGAAGATGAGCATCACCTGGCTTTTTTGTCGATTTTTCCGAATACCGATGGGTTTACCGTAGTGATCCCGAAAAAACATTACCCCAGCTACGCGTTCGATCTACCGCCGCAGGCGTTAGCGGACCTGATGCTGGCGACCCAAAAAGTGGCGAAGAAACTGGATAAGGCTTTCCCGGATGTCAGTCGTACGGGAATGTTCTTCGAAGGTTTCGGCGTAGACCATGTGCACAGTAAATTAAGCCCCATGCACGGTACTGGCGATTTAACCCACTGGAAACCGATTGAATCGCGGCAGAATAAATTTTTCGAACAGTATGAAGGATATCTGTCGTCACACGATCATGAACGGGCGGATGATGAAAAACTGGCCGCGCTGGCGGCCAGAATTCGTGCGGCATAAATACGGAGCACTTCTGCCGGATGGCGTTCGGCCTGGGTCGATCTGTGGGCCTGATAAACACAGCGCCATCAGGCAAAATAATCGCTGGATCGCGGCTTCGCCTTATCCAGCCTGACAGGATACCTGTAAAACCGTTTAACGCCCCGCGCCTTTCCCGCGCTTCTTATTCGCAGCAAGCCCCTGCCGCTGATGTTCCACCGGCGTATGCTTGGTCAACGCCGGGCGCGTGTTGCGGTTCTGGCGACGCGCTTCGCGCATCTCTTCAATGGTCGGCGCAGGCACCAGACACTCACGGCGACCGCCAATCAAATGCTTTTTCCCCATCGCTTCCAGCGCCTGGCGAATCAGCGGCCAGTTCGCCGGATCGTGATAACGCAGCAGCGCCTTATGCAGGCGACGTTGCCTGTCTCCCTTCGGCACCACCACATCTTCACTCTTATAACCAATTTTACCCAGCGGGTTTTTGCCGGTGTAATACATGGTGGTCGAATTCGCCAACGGCGACGGGTAGAAGTTCTGCACCTGATCCAGACGGAAGCGGTGGCGCTTGAGCCACAGCGCCAGATTCACCATATCCTCGTCCCGCGTGCCCGGATGCGCGGAGATAAAATACGGGATCAGATACTGCTCTTTTCCGGCCTGTTTAGAGTAAAGGTCAAATAACTCTTTAAAGCGATCGTAGCTGCCCATACCCGGCTTCATCATTTTCGACAGCGGACCTTCTTCAGTATGCTCCGGCGCAATCTTCAGATAGCCGCCCACATGATGGCTTGCCAGCTCTTTAATGTAGCGAGGATCTTCTACAGCGATGTCGTAGCGCACGCCGGAGGCAATTAAGATTTTCTTAATGCCTTTCAGCTCACGGGCGCGGCGATAAAGATTGATCGTCGGCGTATGGTCAGTATCCATATGCGGACAGATATCCGGATAGACGCATGACAGGCGACGACAGGTCTGCTCCGCACGCGGCGACTTACAGCGCAGCATATACATGTTCGCGGTAGGACCGCCCAGATCGGAGATCACGCCGGTAAACCCCGGCACCGTGTCGCGGATCGCTTCGATCTCGTTGATAATAGAGTCTTCCGAGCGGCTCTGAATGATGCGCCCTTCATGTTCAGTGATCGAGCAGAAAGAGCAGCCGCCAAAGCAGCCGCGCATGATATTGATCGAAAAGCGGATCATCTCATAGGCCGGAATACGGGCATTGCCGTAAGCCGGGTGCGGCACACGCTGATACGGCAGCGCAAACACGCTATCCATCTCTTCAGTGGAGAGCGGTATGGCGGGTGGGTTGATCCAGACATAGCGGTCGCCGTGTTTTTGCATCAGCGCCCGCGCGCAGCCAGGGTTAGTTTCGTGATGCAGAATACGCGACGCATGGGCGTACAGCACCTTGTCGCCTTTCACCTTTTCAAAGGATGGCAGCAGGATATAGGTTTTTTCCCACGGCTTCGGACGCGGCGGCTGCACGGTAATCGCTTTAGCTTCCTGCTTTTTCGGCGCGACCGGCTTGTTATCCGCGCACGGCAGATCCTCGCCATAGGGATGGGGAATTGGATCGATTTTACCCGGCGTGTCCAGACGAGTGGAGTCGACGCCGCTCCAGCCAGGCAGAGCTTCTTTAACCATAATCGCAGTGTTACGCACGTCGCGAATCTGATCGATGGTTTCGCCCATTGCCAAACGGTGCGCCACTTCCACCAGCGGACGCTCGCCGTTGCCAAACATCAGCATGTCGGCTTTGGAATCGACTAACACTGAACGACGCACAGTATCAGACCAGTAGTCGTAATGCGCGGTACGACGCAGACTGGCCTCAATGCCGCCGAGGATCACCGGGACGTCTTTCCATGCTTCTTTGCAACGCTGGGTATAGACCAGCGTGGCGCGGTCCGGGCGTTTGCCCGCGACGTTATCCGGGGTGTAGGCGTCATCGTGGCGCAGCTTACGGTCAGCGGTGTAACGGTTGATCATCGAATCCATATTGCCAGCGGTCACGCCGAAGAACAGGTTCGGTTTACCCAGACGCATAAAGTCGTCTTTACTGTTCCAGTCCGGCTGGGCGATGATCCCCACGCGGAAGCCCTGCGCTTCCAGCATACGACCGCAAATCGCCATGCCGAAGCTCGGATGGTCGACGTAGGCGTCTCCGGTTACCAGAATAATGTCGCAGCTATCCCAGCCAAGTTGATCCATCTCTTCACGTGACATCGGCAAAAACGGCGCCGGCCCAAAGCAGGCGGCCCAGTACTGCGGCCAGGAGAAAAGGTCGCGATCCGGTTGGATCAGGGAGATAGCGCTCATATTGCTTCCAAAACGATTGGCAAAAAAATAATCAAAGGTCGGGGATTATAAGCCGGAATGGAAGATAAATCGAATTGATTGGTGAGGCTGCACTCTGTAGCGGGGCCGATTGCCTGCCCCGCCGGTTATCGTACTTATGGACGAGCAGGCATATCTGCTACTTTGATAATAGGATTTTGTTCTTCGAGCAAATTCAACAGTACCGGCGTGACATGATACATGGATTCTGCAATCATGACTTTCCCTCGCAGGGTGATTCTCTTCCCTATAAACCGTTGATAATAATTGTATTTTTCAGGAGGAAGAATGAGCTGGACATAGCGATCCCAGTCAGGTTGGTCCATCATGGCCCCTGCCACACACTGAAGGTTTATTGTTTTTAATTCGAGATCTTTATCCGAGTGTTGGCCTTGGTTATCTTCAATGACGTGCTCGCGTTTGACCATCATACCTTCCAGTTCAATCGTGTCACCCTCTTTGTTGCAGGAAGAATCAAAGTTCACATAAGTGAGAACATATTTCCCTTTCTTTTCATCAAACTCAAAAGTGGAATTGTAATAAATACCTAAAGGTTCGCTGTATAAAAAGGAGTAGCGCTTATAGCTCTCGATATCGCGTTGACAGTTTCCGCCGCCATTGATCATTAAGTCTCTGTATTTTTGCCATACTTTTTCTAAATTGATTGGCTGATCTGCGCCAGTCGTAAGGTATTCTGCCGTATTGTCCATGACATATTTGATATTATTCGCTTTCAGCGCCTCACAAAAATCGGTTGTGTTCTGAATATACAGCGCCTTTTTACGCTGTGACTCAGGAGAAAGCAGCTCTTTGAGGAGTTTGATATTACGATGTTCTGTCTTGGTAATGAGGTAATCAACGTTCGCATAGCGTGGGCGATACCACGGCTGCTGTCGGAAGTACCGATCCATCTCACCGCCCGGTCTGAAAATATAACCGTGGCGAGCATAAATCTCATTAAGCATAATTTTAAGATCGGCTATCGAGGTTGCCCTGGTTTGCACGCTTCTTACAGGAAGCCAGGTCCGCGAGGCTTCAGGAAATCGGCCTTCCAGCGTGATGTGCTCTATCTGCGGTGCGAAAGCAAGATAGCTGCCGTAATCCATCAGCGTTCCCTTTGTCCCCATAGGAATGAGCCCTTTTCTTTTAGGCGTCACGAGAAAATCGATACAGCGCATATGTTCACTTCCAGTAATCACCGAATGATCATTCTCTTGTTCAAAAAACTGGATGTCACACCACGGCGCGCCATACATCGTAGAAAAATCGTCAGGAACCACGCGCTGCCATTTTCGAACGTCGGGCAACTCAGCGTAAAATCCGAGCCACTCATCTGCAGTGGCGGTATAATCATCGTTTTCGCTGCCATAAAAGGGTTCGCGACTGTCACCGAAAAAGGTAAAGTCATTTAGTGTGTAGTCTGTGACCTTGCCCTGAAAATAGATTTTTTTATTTTCGAACTCAGGGCAGAATTTTAGTTCCGCATTAGCTGAGAAGATAAACAGGCACACAAATATAAATAAAAAACATTTTTTCATTATTTACCACTCCCTGTATTTCTATTAACAATCAATGTAATTTCAATTATCAGAGCACGGCATATCAGTCTAAATCGGCGCACTGCTGTGCTAATTTTATACGCGCATTGGTACGCCGCGTATCTTCTGGTGGATACACCTTATCGATCATTGCGTTAAGCTTGTTACAGTCCAACCAAGCCATCCGGTAGGCAGTCATCAGGCTATGTATTTCATCCTGGTAATCAAGGCTGGCTACAATAAGGGCTTCCGGCAACGCCGTATGTTGCTGTTGCATACTTTGCAGTATCCCCGCCAGAATATCCGGCGGCAGCGCGTCCTCTTTCGAGGCGGTATGCAATGTGCGTGAAATCAGGAAATTCCAGCCGTCCGTCAACTTATCCTGAGGGATGTGCTGCCAGTTCAGCATCTGCCCTTTCACCAACGCACGCAGCGTCTCGCCATCCGCATCACTAAACAGCGACGCCAGCAGATTTTTATTCGGATAAACTGATTGTCCCAGCACCTGCGGCGTCAGTTTTATCTGGGCAAGCAGCGCTTTAGTTTGCCCCTGCAACAAGAAATAATATGCGCGATACAGCGGATTTTGCGCTTCACGCCGCTGCCAGAAAAAGGCCAGAGTCTCTTTATCCTGAAGCTGTATCGCCCCCGAATAGGCTTCATCGGTGAGGAGATCGGGCATGACCCGTAGTAGAACGTCGGCCATCTCAAAAAAAGTCTGGCGAAATCCCTCAGGCTTAAAATGGGGCGTGGGGAGATATTCCAACGGATTTTGCTGCCGTACGATGGTGCGATTTGCCTGCGCCTGCTGAGAGTCGCCCGTGAGCTGCTCGCTAAAAATACGCACCGCAGTGATATTGCCACTCTCAAAAGCTGCAAAAAATGGCGCATTGACGAAATAGCCATCTTCCCGCGAAACACTAAAAGGCGATGCCACACGTGCAGTCAGAGCGCGCAAGTTTTTTTCTGATATGCCTGGCGCTTTTACCGCCTGAACCAGTGTCTGTTCCAACATACTGTTATCATGAATGCTCTCTAACTGGTCCAAGTCGCCTGCCTGAACCTGCCTGAGCAACTGCGCAATATTTTGCTGTTGCCATTGATGGCTAATAGCACGCCACAGCTCCGGCATCACCGGGCACAGCACCCCAATGAACACAATATGGCACAGTAGCCATGCGGGCCACGGCTTGCGCAGCCAGGTTCCCAGCAGCAGCGCGGGCAGCAAGCCCGCCCAACTCAGAATCGGCAACAGGAGCATCAACATCCATACCGTGCCTGTTTGGCTCAACAACTGGGTGTACTGCAACGTGAGTAACAGCAATACCACGACTGCCCACTGTGGTAGTAATACCCACAGCAAAATCTGTCGTCTGCGTTTTTTGGAAAACATCAGGATCAGCAGTGATGCCACCGCAGCGGCATACCCCCACGGTAGAATACAAAACATCAGCAGTTCAGAGCCAAGCCATCGATTAATATAATCCATTTACTATTCCTTTAGTCACTTCGCGACTGGACATAGCGCATTCAGCCGTTGCCGCGTATCGTTTCGTGCTTGTTCGCCCCCCGCCACTGAAGCATTCAACACCTCACGCAATTGCTCACAGGAAAGCCCAGCCTGTAAAAAAGCGGCAGGAAACGTCGGTGTCCAGGGAAGATAGTGGGCGATTTGCTCGTTGGATAACGCTTTCTGCGCTTGCATCGCCTTAATGATCTGTATCAGCAATGCGTTCTCTAACGCTCCACCACGCAGTCGCAATATGGCCTGATGCAGAGGCTCATTATTTCCGTCTTCCATTGCTCGTTTCCAGTCCACTACGTTTGCATCAATAAGCGACTGAATCATTACCAGATTGCCATTGCTCAGTATGAAAGTGAGCAGGTTTTCACGATCCCACCTCTCAATCGGCGGTGTGATCAATATTTCTGGATTATGGGTTACCTCGCTCATTAGCGGTTCCGTTTTGGCTAACAACACCATCGCTTCGAGCCTGCGCAGAGGAATAGTGGGCGGATGTTTCTGCCAAAAATAAGCAACCAACTCGGTGTTACGTTGGATAATGGGATAAATATAGACAGCATCATTCAACAGTTATGGCATAATATTCAGCAATAAATGACTAATTTCTAGCCTGTACTGCTCGCGATACTGTGACATATAGTTAGATTTATAAAGCGTCAGCAGTGGATTTTCTTTACGAGCGACAATGTTGCGATTCTCTCTGGCGGAAGATGTCTCGCCCACCAGTTGCTGGCTAAAAAAGCGTACTATCGGTACGTTATGTTGGCGAAGAGCGGTAACAAATGGCGTATAAAGAAATTCGGCATTCGGGATCGCCGCTTCAGGGCAAGATTCTGCCGCTGTCAAAAATGGCGAAATACCTCGTATTTTAGCCAGATAACGCAATAAATTTTCCGGTGTATCGCGGTGTTCTGCAGCCAGCGTCAAAACACTTGCCAATTGATAACAAGAGGCATCCTGCAAAACCTGAACATCCCCCTTCGCGCGCTCAAACAGTCGGGTAATTTTATAGTTATCCCAGTCTTCACCAATGTGGTGCCATAATCGCGGGCCGTCCATCACATAAACGAAAACGAACAAAAAAATAGTATGGGACACGATAGTTCCCAGAATAAAAAATGGAGACTCTCGACTAGAAAAAATAGCAATTATTATCGAGGGCATCAATCCTAATATCAATAAATATACGATATAAATATTTTTTGAATCGATCCAGAATAATCCTCCCCACAATATACAAACAACGCTCACCTGCGGAAGAACAACACGCAAAAAAACCCGCCGATAGCGCAAAGAATCAAATGCGCCGACAATTAACCTCAATAATACGACGCCATAAATCCCCCACGCGCTCATCAATATTACTGAATCCCACATCATCCACGCAAATGATTCAACCATAAAGCATCCTTACTTTCCATGCTCACTACCGAATTCAAATCTCTCGTTTCTATTTTCTGATAACACAGCGAGCTAAACGCACTAATAACTATAGCCAATACGATGATTGTATATATTGCCCAGCACGGTGGATATTATCATCAACAACAAATTCTATCCGTTTCCCAAATTCATTATTGCCCGTTATTTTTTCTGATGATAAAATACATCGAATTCAAACTGCCATGAGAAAGGTTTCGGTTTGTTGCTATTATCAAAGGCAACGGCTTGCGCATACAGTTCGTCCGTCAATAATTCCGGCACGACGCTAATCAAACTGGTACAAATATCTCGCGCAAAAAGTTGTTGTTGCAGAAAAGTTTGTTCATCAGCCATACTATCATTAAAAATACGATTCAGTAGGTCCAATAATGGATTGTTTTGTAAAAGCTGATACCGATATTGCTTTGCCTGTACAGAATCGCCAATAAACCAGGAGGCAAACGCCCCAACGGCAGGACGATTAAGCCGGTCGATGGCCAAAACCAACCAAATTTTTTCAGTTCCATCAGCAATATCAAAAGGGGAAATGCGTTTTGCGAGATGCTCAATCCGCCTATTCGTCCACCAATCCCCTGCGTTTTGCGACTGCATTGCTTGCGACATCAAATGATTTAAAAAAGAGCGGTCATCGGTCGTATCGATTTTTTGTAACAGCGTTTCTTCCGCCGCCTGCTGTGCCTGATAGGCATCGCGCCGATGATGCCTCTCGAGAATATCCCCTATGTGCGCTAACAACAGCAGCAATACGACCGCATGGCACCCGGCCCAAAGGTGGTGTGGTTGGCGTAATCGGTGGCTAAACAGTAGCGCCAGCAATAAACTAAGCCCCAGTATCCACCCTGCGCCAATCGGGAAGAAAAGCGTTTCATCACCCGCAGCAAACCATAGCAAAAGAACCAGCGTAATCTGTGGCAAAGCAATCCACAGCAACACGCGACGAGGCGTTTGGAACAAAAAAGCCAGGCAAATAACAATGAAGAACAGAATAAGATAGCCGCTGCAGTAAACATCCAGAACGTCAGCAGCCGCCATCCCTCCTCACTGATTCTCATCGAATATCACTGGTCCGCCTTTACGACGCCGGATTCACCAGCATTTGCCCAATCGAGCCGCGGTCGGCCATTTCCAGCGTCTGGCTATTGAAATAGAACGGGAAGTGCGGCCAGGACGGCTGACCGTAGTAGACCAGCAGTTCGACTTGCCCATCCACCCAGACGGTATCTTTCCAGCCTCTATCTTCCGGGAACGGCATAGCGCCGTTGACGTTACGAATCAGGAAAGAGACGCCCTCAATATGGAACGACTGCGGCATATCGGCGCGTACCGTCCAGCGCTCCCAGGTGCCTTGTTGGGCCGTAATATCAATGCGATTCACATCCCATAGTTGGCCGTTAATCCCCGGATCGTCACCAAGACTGATGTCCCGGCTGCGGACAGGCGCGCCGCTCATGATCTCCGTCGGCAACAGACGCATCGGAAGATTATCGGTCACCAGCGGCAGCAATCCGGTTGGTCGTAACGTCAGCACCAGGGTAGAAACCAGAATACTGGAAGGCTCAAAGAAACCGCGAATCCGATCGACTATGCTGGCCGCTTCCCCGCAGGTGATCGAGACTTCGTCGCCGTTGGTCATATCAACCAGGATTTCACGTCGCTCGCCGGGCGCCAGTGACAACTGTTTGACGGAAACCGGCGCAGGTAAAAAGCCCTGATCGCCTGAAATCACATGCAGCGCCCGGCCATCGCTCATCTGAAGCTGATAGCGCCGCGAGTTCGAGGCGTTCAACAACCGTAACCGCACCCAGCCGCGGGACACTTCGACATAGGGGCTTTGCGCGCCGTTCACCAGCAGCGTATCGCCGACAAAACCACCGCTTCCCGGTTCGCTGTACTCCGGCGTCCCAAAGTTATCCAGCCGTTTATCCTGGATAATGACGGGAAAATCATCCACGCCGTAATGGTTCGGAATGGGCAGCGTTTTACTGATGTCGTCTTCGACCAGCCACATTCCGGCCAGGCCGTTATACACCTGCTGCGCAGTACGGTTAGGCGTGTTAGCGTGATACCACAGCGTCGCGGCGCTCTGACGAATCGGCAACACCGGCGCCCAGTCCGCGTTCGGCGACATCATACGCGCCGGGCCACCCATCAGCGGCCCCGGCACCAGTAAACCAGCAACCGTCATGGAGACATTTTCCGCCAGGCGGTTGCTATAGATGAGTTTAACGTCATCGCCTTTCCAGACGCGGATTGTCGGCCCCAGATAACGACCGTTCACTCCCCAGACCGGCGCGCGCGTGCCTTGCGTAAAGGACCAGTGCGCTCGCTGTAGCGTCATAAACAACGGCTGCCCGCGACGGGACTCCAGCAACGGCGGAACAGGCAACGGCTGTTGCTGACCGGCAGCATTCGCCCTGAAGGGAATCGCGCCTGCACATAGTGCGATTCCCGATGCCTGAAGAAACTGACGCCGACTGAATGACATATAAGCTCCATGTAAAACAGGCTAAAGAGTTGTGCCTGAAAAAATGATTTCTACAATAACAGAGTAAGGCTGCTTAAACCTTACCGGTCGCTTCACGTTCCGCAACCTCTTTATCAAGTTCCGCGATTTTTTGCTCCATTAACGCACGGCAGTGGGCCGCCAGCTCGCGAACCTGATCTTTACCATATTCGCTGACGTCGACTGGCGGCAGCATTTCCACAATAACCAGTCCGTTGTTCAGGCGGTTTAGATTGACTTTGTTAGAGGTGTTGGAAACGCAGACAGGAATGATCGGCACACCAGCCGCGATAGCCGCATGAAACGCGCCGGTTTTAAACGGCAGCAGACCGCGTCCCCGGCTACGCGTACCTTCAGGGAACATCCAGATAGAAATACGGCGCTTTTTAAAATGGTTAACCACTGCCGCAATGGTGCTATGCGCTTTGGCGCGGTTATTACGGTCAATCAACAGATTACCGGTCAGCCAGTACAGTTGCCCAAAAAACGGGATCCAAAGCAGGCTTTTTTTCCCCACCGTCACCGTTGGCGGCTGCACAATATTCGACGCCGTGACCATATCATAATTATTCTGGTGGTTAGCGATATAGATAGCATTGCCATAGCTTTCCGCGTCGGCGGGTTTGCGGCACTCCACTTTCAGGCCAAACAGCGGGGCCAGACGACCGAACATATGTCCAAACGTCGCCACGTGTTTTGGGTTACGTGGGCTGAAAAGGCAGTAAATAGAACCGAAAACACAGACCAGAATGGAGTAAATAACGGTAACAATAAGACGAAAAATATATAGCATAACAACCTCTGAAGGCCTAAGAGCCCGGCATTCTACGTCACCTGAAATTCAGGTTAGGATTTTGGTAAGTGTGGCTCTCTGGAAAAACGTATTGTTAATCGCAATGCACGAATAAACAACGGTTTTACGGGAAATTTTAATGTTAATCCGATCTGAAACCGTAGGCCGGATAAGACGCTACTGCGTCGTCATCCGGCAACGGCAGAGCGCCGGATGGCGGCTTAAATGCCTTGTCCGGCCTACGGGTGCCCCTGTCTTACTCTTCGCTGTCGCCATGACTTACGCGATGCGGTGAATCAATCTCAATGCGATCGATACGCTGCAGGCCGCGCATTAATGTGCCACGGCGTCCGCGTTCGCCGACCACTTTCTGTAACTCTTCAGGGCGCAGTTTGATTTTGCGCTTCCCGACATGGATAGTCAGAGTGCTTTGTGGCGGCAGCACGTACAGGTGCGCCAGTCCATCATCGCCTTTCGCCGCTTCCGCAGAGGGGATATTAATGATCTTATTCCCTTTGCCTTTCGACAGCTGCGGCAGAGAGTCAACCGGGAACATCAACATCCGTCCGGCCTGGGTAATCGCCAGCAGCATATCGTGCTCGTCTTCAATCACCAGCGGCGGCATGACGTGCGCATTTTCCGGCAGTGTAATCAACGCTTTACCGGCACGGTTACGGGCAACCAGATCGTTAAACGTACAAACGAAGCCATAGCCCGCATCCGACGCCATCAGCAGTTTCTGGTCATCGCCTTCCATCAGCATATGCTCTACGGTCGCCCCCGGCGGCAGCGTGAGTTTGCCGGTCAGCGGTTCGCCCTGCCCGCGCGCCGACGGAAGCGTAATGGGATCAATAGCATAGCTGCGACCGGTGGTATCAATAAACACCACCGGTTGATTGCTCTTACCTTTCACCGCGGCTTTAAAGCTGTCGCCCGCTTTATAGTTAAGCCCCGGCGCATCAATATCATGACCTTTGGCGCTGCGCACCCAGCCCATCTGCGACAGCACGATAGTCACCGGTTCGGACGGCAGCATATCGTGTTCGCTCATCGCTTTAGCTTCTTCGCGCTCACGCAGCGGAGAACGGCGATCGTCGCCATAGGCATCGGAATCTGCCTGTAGCTCTTTTTTCAGCAAGGTATTCATTTTGCGTTCGGACGCGAGAATGCCCTGCAACTGGTCCCGCTCTTTTTCCAGCTCGTCCTGCTCACCGCGAATTTTCATCTCTTCCAGTTTGGCGAGATGACGCAGTTTCAGTTCGAGGATCGCTTCCGCCTGGGTTTCGCTGATGCCGAAACGCGACATCAGCGCGGGTTTCGGCTCATCCTCGTTACGGATAATCTCAATCACTTCGTCGATGTTGAGAAACGCCACCAGCAAACCTTCGAGGATATGCAGGCGCTTAAGCACTTTCTCCAGACGATAGTTCAGACGACGACGCACCGTGTCGCGGCGGAACGCCAGCCACTCGGTGAGGATCTCCAGCAGGTTTTTCACCGCCGGACGACCATCCAGACCGATCATGTTCAGGTTAATACGGTAGCTTTTTTCCAGATCGGTGGTGGCGAACAGATGGTTCATCACCTGTTCCATATCCACACGGTTGGAGCGCGGGACAATCACTAAACGCGTCGGGTTTTCGTGATCCGATTCATCGCGCAGATCGTCTACCATCGGCAGTTTTTTATTACGCATCTGCGCAGCAATCTGTTCCAGCACTTTCGCGCCAGACACCTGATGCGGCAGCGCGGAAATTACCACGGCGCCGTCTTCTTTGGTCCATACCGCGCGCATACGCACGGAGCCACGCCCGTTTTCGTAAATTTTACGAATTTCCGCACGTGGGGTAATGATCTCCGCTTCGGTCGGGTAATCCGGCCCCTGGACGATATCCAGCAACTGATCCAGCGTCGTTTTCGGCTGCTCAATCAGCGTAATCGCCGCTTTCGCCACTTCGCGCAGGTTGTGCGGCGGGATATCTGTTGCCATGCCCACCGCAATACCGGTGGTGCCGTTCAGCAGGATGTTCGGCAGACGCGCCGGTAACATTTTCGGTTCCTGCATCGTGCCGTCGAAGTTTGGCACCCAGTCCGCCGTCCCCTGCCCCAGCTCGCTTAACAGCAGCTCGGCGTATTTGGACAGGCGAGATTCGGTATAACGCATTGCCGCGAATGACTTCGGATCATCCGGCGCGCCCCAGTTCCCCTGGCCATCGACCAGCGGGTAACGGTAAGAGAACGGCTGCGCCATCAGCACCATGGCTTCATAGCAGGCGCTGTCGCCATGCGGGTGATACTTACCCAGTACGTCACCAACGGTACGGGCGGATTTTTTAAATTTAGCGCTGGCGTTCAGCCCCAGCTCTGACATCGCATAGACGATGCGGCGCTGTACCGGCTTCAGGCCGTCGCCAATAAACGGCAACGCACGATCCATGATCACGTACATGGAGTAGTTTAAGTAGGCGTTTTCCGTAAATTCATGTAGCGCAAGGCGCTCTGCCATATCGCTCATTAACAGGGGATCCTCAATCTGCATGCTGACCGTTCGGACGGCAATATTGCCGCAGATAATACCCTATCTCACGGTCTGAGTCACAAACCGTGAGCCAGGTGACGAGGAAGTTAACGAAGCGGCAGATAGATATCCGTCAGCAGCTCATGTTCCGCCACCTCATTGACGAAATTCAGGTACTGGAAGAAGACCGGAAAATCGCGCAGCGTCTCGCCGCTGGCCGGTAGCCATTCGCGGAATAAATACCACACGCTCTCCGGGAGGCTGTCGAGCGATCCCTGATGGCGTACCACCGCGCAGCGCCCGCCAAGAATCTCGCTATTCACCACGCCAACGTCATTTTCGGCTATCGGCTGGTGGACGCTGCCGCAGATATCAAAGCGGAATTGATCCGGCGGCGTCGTCTGCGGGTCGTGCCAGGCAATACCAAAAGTTTGACTGCTGGCAATCGGCGACTGCCCCGTTTCGCGCCGCCATGCAATAAATTTCGCCGCGCTGGCGTTGACCTTATCCGGATGCCCCAGATGCGTCAGCATCGCGACGCGGGTAGGTGGAAATTCAACAATTTTTACGTCCATGACATGCTGCTCCTGTAACGCAAGTTTAGGAACGCGTTGGTGCCAGGCCAGCCAGTCCGGCGATTGCCGAAACCGGCGCGGGCTTTGACCAAACGCGGTTTTGAAAGCACGTGTGAACGACTCCGGATTCTGAAACCCGGCATCCAGCGCGATATCGATAACTTTATCCTGCGGGTTAAACGCCAGCCGCCATGACGCGCGGCGCAAACGCAACCACTGGATATAGCGATAGAGCGGAAGCCCGCTCCAGGTGGTAAACTGCCGGTGAAAATGAAACGGCGAGCTGTGCGCCATCCGGCTTAACACCTCAAGCGACAGAGGCTCATCCAGATGACGCTCAATGTGGTCGCAAACGCGCCGCAGACGTTCGGAATAAGCCGCGCTGATCAGGTCATTCATCACTGCCTCCTTGTGGCCTATTCTGCCCACCGGGCGGCTGTGAATCCTGACCGATCTTGCGCAATGTGGGATTACGGATTCACTTTACGAATCTGTTTTACGTCGATTTCGACAGAGTTCCAGTCTTTATCCACTTCACCCTGAATTTCAACGGTATCCTGCGGGGTTACGGTCAGGCCGTTCCAACGCTTGTGGTCAATATCCACATTGATAGTACCGGTCGCATCTTTAAACACATACAGGTCGTCGGAAATGCGCTCGACGATATTCCCGCGCAGCGTTACCCACGCATCGTCACGCAGCGATTTAGCGCTCTCTACCGTCGTGCTGCTGCCGTTCGGGCCGACAAATCCGCCGCCTTGCGTTTGCGTCGCCGACGGGCCGGAGAAACCGCCCTGCTGAGCCGCCAGAACCGGGGTAGAACACAGTGCCATAACGGCAACGATTGCAGCTAATTTTTTCATGATTACTTTTCCCTTTCATGTCGTTTCAGATCCATTTAATAAGGTAATCCTTAACAACTTCTTAAGGCAAAAAAAGAATCTTTTTTTCTGTACATCGCCTGCGGCGACAAGGTTAACTGACGGTAACGCGAGTTACCGCAAGGAAGAACAGATGCGAATTTTACTGGTAGAAGATGACACACTTATTGGCGATGGCATAAAAGCGGGCCTGAGTAAAATGGGTTTCAGCGTCGACTGGTTTACCGAGGGACGTCCGGGCAAAGAGGCGCTTTACAGCGCGCCTTATGATGCGGTTATTTTAGATTTGACGCTGCCAGGCATGGACGGACGGGATATTTTGCGCGAATGGCGCGAAAAGGGTAAACAGGAACCGGTCCTGATCCTGACGGCGCGCGACGCGTTAGCAGAGCGCGTCGAGGGGCTACGTCTGGGCGCCGATGACTATTTATGTAAACCTTTCGCGCTCATTGAGGTCGCCGCCCGTCTGGAGGCGCTGGTACGCCGCGCCAGCGGTCAGGCCAGTAGCGAATTGCGCCACGGCCAGGTGACGCTCAATCCAGGCAATCTCGTCGCAACGCTTGCCGGCGAACCGCTGGCCCTAAAACCAAAAGAGTTCGCGTTGCTGGAACTCTTACTGCGCAACAAAGGTCGCGTGCTGCCGCGCAAGCTTATTGAAGAGAAGCTGTATAACTGGGATGACGACGTGTCCAGCAATGCAGTGGAAGTCCATGTTCATCATTTACGCCGCAAGCTCGGCAGTGAATTTATTCGCACCGTACACGGCATCGGCTATACCCTGGGTGACGCATGAAATTGACGCAACGTCTCAGCCTGCGCGTCAGGCTGACGCTTATTTTTCTGATTCTGGTCTCCATCACCTGGGCAATCTCCAGTTTTGTGGCCTGGAGAAAGACGACGGATAATGTCGACGAGCTGTTTGACACACAGTTGATGTTGTTCGCCAGACGGCTTAGCACCCTCGATCTTAACGAGATCAATGCCCCGCAGCGCATGGCGCATACGCCAAAGAAATTAAAACATGGGCATATCGATGACGATGCGCTGGCATTCGCCATCTTTTCCGCTGACGGCAAAATGTTGCTGCATGATGGCGACAACGGCCAGGATATTCCGTATCGCTATCGCCGCGAAGGTTTCGACAATGGCTATCTGAAGGATGACAACGATCTCTGGCGTTTTTTGTGGTTGAACTCGGCGGACGGTAAGTATCGTATCGTCGTCGGTCAGGAGTGGGATTACCGCGAAGATATGGCGCTGGCGATCGTGGCGGCGCAATTAACGCCGTGGCTGCTCGCCCTTCCCTTCATGCTACTGATTTTATTACTCCTGCTTCACCGCGAGCTCAGACCGTTGAAAAAACTGGCGCAGGCGCTGCGCTTCCGGTCGCCGGAATCGGAAACGCCGCTCGACGCCAAAGGCGTACCGAGCGAGGTTCGCCCACTGGTCGAAGCGCTTAATCAGCTTTTTAGCCGCATCCACTCCATGATGGTGCGCGAACGGCGATTTACCTCCGACGCTGCCCATGAATTGCGCAGCCCGCTGGCCGCGCTGAAAGTACAAACCGAGGTGGCGCAGCTCTCGGGCGACGATCCGCTATCGCGTGATAAAGCGCTGACCCAGCTCCATGCGGGGATCGATCGCGCCACGCGGCTGGTCGATCAGCTACTGACGTTATCGCGTCTCGACTCGCTCAATAATTTGCAGGATGTAGCGGAGATTTCGCTGGAAGAGCTGCTGCAGTCCGCGGTAATGGATATTTATCATCCGGCGCAGCAGGCGAATATCGACGTGCGTTTACAGCTTAACGCCCATGACGTCATACGTACCGGCCAGCCGCTACTCTTAAGCCTGTTAGTGCGTAACCTGCTGGATAATGCGATTCGCTACAGTCCGCAGGGCAGCGTCGTCGACGTTACCTTACATGCCCGCAGCTTCACCGTCAGAGATAATGGCCCCGGCGTAGCGCCAGAGATTCTGACGCATATCGGCGAGCGTTTTTACCGCCCGCCAGGCCAAAGTGTGACCGGTAGCGGTCTGGGATTATCAATCGTCCGTCGCATCGCTACGCTGCACGGCATGACGGTGTCGTTTGGCAACGCCGCGGAAGGTGGATTTGAGGCCGTAGTAAGTTGGTAACAGAGACTTTTGCCAAAAATGCAAAAGACTTTGCACATTTTGCTAATTTCACCGCACCGCCCGTCAGCGTAGAATCAGCAGCAAACGCATTTCTTGAGGACACAAAATGAGTAACATCCTGATTATCAACGGGGCGAAAAAATTCGCGCACTCCAACGGCCAGTTGAATGACACCCTGACCGAAGTTGCCGATGGGCTTCTGCGCGATCTGGGTCATCAGGTTAAGATCGTCCGCGCCGACAGCGACTATGACATTAAAGAAGAGGTGCAGAATTTCGTCTGGGCTGACGTGGTGATTTGGCAGATGCCAGGCTGGTGGATGGGCGCGCCATGGACAGTAAAAAAATATATGGATGATGTCTTTACCGAAGGTCACGGCACGCTCTATGCCAGCGATGGCCGCACGCGTTCCGATGCCGCTAAAAAGTACGGTTCCGGCGGTCTGGTGCAGGGGAAAAAATATATGCTGTCACTGACGTGGAACGCGCCGATGGAAGCATTTACCGAAAAAGATCAGTTTTTCCACGGCGTAGGCGTAGATGGCGTCTATCTGCCATTCCATAAAGCCAACCAGTTCCTGGGCATGGACGCGCTGCCAACGTTTATTGCCAACGACGTGATTAAAATGCCGGATGTTCCGCGCTATACCGCAGAATATCGCAAGCATCTGAGCGAAATTTTTGCTTAACTGGTCATCCTGGAATTAGAAGGAGTTAACCATGCTTACCGTCATTGCCGAAATTCGCACGCGTCCGGGCCAACATCACCGTCAGGCCGTCCTCGACCAGTTTGCGAAAATTATTCCAACCGTTCTTAAAGAAGAGGGGTGCCACGGTTACGCGCCGATGGTGGATCATGCCGCGGGCGTGAGTTTTCAGACTCTGGCGCCTGACTCGATCGTGATGATTGAACAGTGGGAAAGCGTTGCGCACCTTGAGGCACATCTGCAAACCCCGCATATGAAAGCCTACAGCGACGCGGTAAAAGACGATGTGCTGGAAATGAATATTCGTATTCTGGAATCCGGCGTTTAAGTTATTACCCTCGTCTGACGTCGCCCTGATGCGATGCGCAAGTGTCGCCATCAGGCTGCGGCGTCATGTCGGATTCGCTTATCCGGCCTGCGGCATGCAGACCGGATAAAGCGTGCAACAACCGTTACACGTCGAGATCCGCGAGATCGCCTTTTTCCTGTAGCCAGTTGCGTCGATCTTCAGAACGTTTCTTCGCCAGCAGCATATCCATCATCGCGTTAGTACGCTGATCGTCTTCATCGCTAATGGTGAGCTGCACCAGGCGGCGAGTATTTGGATCAAGCGTGGTTTCGCGTAACTGCATCGGGTTCATTTCACCCAAGCCTTTGAAACGCTGTACGTTCGGCTTGCCTTTCTTACGCTTCAGTTGTTCCAGTACGCCCGCCTTCTCTTCTTCCGTCAGCGCGTAATAGACCTCTTTACCCAAATCGATACGGTATAGCGGCGGCAGCGCGACGTAGACATGACCATTCTTCACCAGCGCGCGGAAATGTCTGACAAACAGCGCGCAAAGCAGCGTAGCGATATGCAAACCATCGGAGTCCGCATCCGCCAGGATACAGATCTTGCCGTAGCGCAGCTGACTCAGATCGTCGCTGTCCGGATCGATACCGATCGCCACGGAAATATCATGCACCTCTTGCGAGGCCAGCACTTCATCGGAAGAGACTTCCCAGGTGTTAAGGATCTTACCTTTGAGCGGCATGATCGCCTGATATTCGCGATCGCGCGCCTGCTTGGCGGAACCGCCCGCCGAATCCCCTTCCACAAGGAACAGCTCGGTCCGATTAAGATCCTGCGCGGTACAGTCCGCCAGTTTCCCCGGCAACGCCGGACCGCTGGTGAGCTTTTTGCGTACCACTTTTTTTGCGGCGCGCAGTCGCCGCTGCGCGCTGGCAATCGCCATCTCTGCCAGTTGTTCCGCCGCCTGCACGTTCTGGTTCAGCCACAGGCTGAAGGCATCTTTCACCACGCCGGAAACAAATGCCGCACATTGACGCGACGACAGACGCTCTTTGGTCTGCCCGGCAAATTGCGGGTCCTGCATTTTCACGGAGAGCACATAAGCGCAGCGATCCCAGATATCTTCCGCCGACAGTTTGACGCCGCGCGGCAGAATATTGCGGTATTCGCAAAATTCGCGCATCGCGTCGAGCAGGCCCTGGCGCAGACCGTTGACGTGCGTCCCCCCCTGCATGGTCGGGATCAGGTTGACGTAGCTTTCCGTCAGTAATTCGCCGCCTTCCGGCAGCCACAATAGCGCCCAGTCAACAGCTTCCGTTTCACCGTTAAAATTACCGATAAACGGCTTTTCCGGCAGCGTCAGCAGGCCGTTTACCGCTTCGCCCAGATAGTCGTTCAGGCCATCCTGGTAGCACCAGCGCTGCTCGCTGTTATTCACTTCATCTTTAAAAGTGATTTCCACGCCGGGACACAGCACCGCTTTTGCTTTCAGAACGTGCATTAAGCGAGAGACAGAAAAACGCGGGCTGTCGAAGAAACTTTCGTCCGGCCAGAAATGGACGCTGGTGCCAGTATTACGTTTACCGCAGGTGCCGACAACCTGCAAATCCTGCACTTTTTCGCCGTTTTCAAACGCGATGTTATAGACCTGACCGTCGCGGCGCACGGTCACTTCCACGCGCTTTGACAGGGCATTCACGACCGAAATCCCCACCCCATGCAGACCACCAGAGAACTGATAGTTCTTATTGGAGAATTTACCGCCGGCATGAAGTCGACAAAGGATCAGTTCTACCGCCGGAACCCCCTCTTCCGGATGGATATCCACCGGCATCCCGCGTCCGTCGTCAATCACTTCCAGCGATTGATCGGCATGTAAAATGACATCCACGCGTTTGGCGTGACCTGCCAGTGCTTCATCCACACTATTATCAATTACTTCCTGACCCAAATGGTTGGGGCGGGTCGTATCGGTGTACATCCCCGGGCGGCGGCGTACCGGCTCAAGCCCAGTGAGTACCTCAATGGCATCAGCGTTATAAGTTTGCGTCATGGTTTAATTAGCAATTCGAATTGGTTGTCAGCAACTGTGCAGTCCAAGAAAATCGACAATCTGGTTGAAATAATCTTCGAAGCCCGTGAATGCGTGATTACCTCCCTCGGTCACTGTCTGACGGCAGGAGGCGTAATATGCCACCGCCTGGCGGTAATCCAGCACTTCATCGCCCGTCTGTTGCAGTAGCCAGATCAGGTCCGGCGCTTCCAGCGGGTCAATCTGCATGACTTTAAGATCATAAATATGGCGAGACTCTAGCACATATTGCTGCCCGGTGTAGGGGTTCTCGTTCTGACCGAGATAGTCGGTCAGTAATTCAAAGGGCCGCACGGCGGGATTCACCACCACAGCCGGCAGCATAAAACATTGCGACAGCCAGGTGGCGTAATAACCACCCAGCGACGATCCTACCAGCCCTAGTGGCGCACCGCCATGCTCAAGCACGAGAGATTCCAGCAACTCCGCCGCATCGGCAGGATACGGCGGTAGTTGAGGGACGATCATCTCAACATGCGGATGACGCTCCGCCAGCCAGTTTTTTAGCTGGCACGCTTTTGCCGAGCGAGGGGAACTGTTGAATCCGTGCAAATAGAGAAGCGTAGACATCAGTATCCTTCCGAAGCGGTATCGGGTCGGAACCGGGTATCCTGCAGGCGATGCACTTCCGTCTCCAGGACGCCGTTCGCCCGGAGCTCCAGCGTACGCCAGCCCGGCGCGATAGTATCCAGCGTAAAGTTCGCGCAGTGTGGTTTGAACTGTACGCAGGTTGACGGCGACGCCAACAGACGGCGACCGTTCCAGTCAAGATCCAGCTCCTGGTGAATATGTCCGCATAACAGATATTTTACACGCGGGAAATTCGCCAGCACGCTATCCAGCTCACCGGCATTACGCAAGCTGTGCTGATCCAACCAACTGCACCCTGCCGGCAACGGATGGTGGTGCAAAAGGAGCAATGTCTGTCTCTCTGGCGCATCGGCGAGCTTACGCTCAAGCCATTCCAGTTGGAACTCGCTCAGTTCGCCATGCGGGACGCCAAACACCTGGCTATCCAGCAACAAAATCTGCCATTGTTCACCGATTAACACGCGTTTAGCCGGGGAAATCCCCGCCTCTTGCAGCGCGCTGTACATTGCCGGCTGAAAATCATGATTGCCCGGTAGCCAAACGCAAGGCGCGCGAAAGCTTGCGATACCCTCAGCAAAATGCTGATAAGCCGCAGCGGATTGATCCTGCGCCAGATCGCCGGTGGCCACGATCAGATCATATTCATACTGTTGCGCCCGAATAGCCTCCAGCACGGCCTGGTAACTTTCCCAGGTATTGACGCCTAACAGCGTTTCATGCTTTTCGGCAAACAGGTGAGTATCTGTAATTTGTAAAATCCTGACTCGGGCCTCACCAGCCAGAGGTAGGGTTAACAGGCTTTCCAAATGGTGTCCTTAGGTTTCACGACGCTAATAAACCGGAATCGCCATCGCTCCATGTGCTAAACAGAATCGTAGCCAGTCGGCCAGAAACTGATTAATTTGATGCTTTTCGTCGCGTTGATGCAACTTTTTATTTGGATAATCATACCGCGCTTTGAAGCGAAAGATCTGCTGGCTTGAACACACTTCAGCCACCATCGCATCATGGTAGAGGCGCACCGTCAGCGACGGCAGGCTCCAGTAGGTGATGGCTGGCGCCGTTTGCTCGATCGTTACAAGCGTAGTGTATCGGGTCGATTCCACAATCGTTAACCGATATTGTACGTTGCCCACCTGATAGCTCACCGTTTCACCGGGGGCGTCATTGCGCGGCAGCAGGCGGCGCAATTGCGAAAAATTGGTTTCGCACAAACGCATCATTTCTGGGAAGTCAGGTGTATAACGCTTCATTTTTTCCACTCGTTTTTTAACTCTTGATGATGCAACTGAAGCCATTGCAAAGCGATGACTGCGGCTGCGTTGTCGATTTTCCCCTCTTCTACCCACTGGTATGCCTGTTCCCGGCTTACCACATGAACCCGAATATCTTCGTTTTCATCCGCCAGACCATGAATACCTGCCGCGGTCGTGGCGTCCACTTCACCCACCAGAATAGATGAGCGCTCGCTGGTTCCTCCTGGACTCGCCAGGTAACTGATGACCGGTCGGGTGCGGCCTACGGTCAGCCCCGCTTCTTCCATCGCCTCTCGCCGGGCGACCGCCTCAATGGTTTCGCCTTCTTCTATCATGCCGGCGACCATCTCCAGCAGCCACGGCGTAACGCTTGTGTCATACGCGGCAATACGAATCTGTTCGACCAGCACCACCTCGTCGCGTTCAGGGTCAAAGGGTAGCAAGACGGCGGCGTGCCCGCGCTCAAAAATTTCGCGCTTTACCTCGCCACTCATTTCTCCGTTGAATAAACGATGGCGGAATCGATACACATCCAATGAAAAAAAACCGCGATAGCGCGTTTCCCGTGCAATAATTTCTACATCGCTTTTGGTGAAAGTAACTGGCAAGTTGTCTGATTTACGCATTGTGCTGCCCTGCTAGGAATAATGATTAAATGATGAATTTCAAGGGTGGTTGACTGCTGTTTTATCACCCTTGTGGTAAATTGGTGCCAATTAAGGCTCGTATGGCACGTAACGCCAACTTTTTGCAGTGGCGGATTCTGCTAGAATCAGCAATTATTTTTACAAATTGATCAGCGCTAAATACTGCTTCACAACAAGGAATGCAAATGAAGAAATTGCTCCCCATCCTTATCGGCCTGAGCCTGTCGGGGTTCAGCACACTAAGCCAGGCAGAGAACCTGATGCAAGTTTATCAGCAAGCACGCCTGAGCAACCCGGAATTGCGTAAATCCGCTGCCGATCGCGATGCTGCATTCGAAAAAATTAACGAAGCGCGTAGTCCTTTACTGCCGCAACTGGGTTTAGGTGCCGACTACACCTACAGCAACGGTTATCGCGATGCGAACGGTATCAACTCCAATGAAACCAGCGCTTCCCTGCAATTAACGCAGACGCTATTTGATATGTCGAAATGGCGTGGGCTCACCCTGCAAGAAAAAGCAGCAGGCATTCAGGATGTCACCTATCAGACCGATCAGCAGACGCTGATCCTCAATACCGCGAACGCGTATTTTAAGGTATTGAACGCTATTGATGTGCTTTCCTATACCCAGGCGCAAAAAGAGGCTATCTACCGTCAGTTAGATCAAACGACGCAACGTTTTAACGTGGGTCTGGTCGCCATTACCGACGTGCAAAACGCCCGTGCGCAATATGATACCGTACTGGCGAATGAAGTGACCGCCCGCAACAACCTGGATAACGCGGTAGAAGAGCTGCGCCAGGTGACCGGCAATTATTACCCGGAGCTGGCGTCGCTTAACGTCGAGCATTTTAAAACCGACAAACCCAAAGCTGTTAATGCGCTGCTGAAGGAAGCGGAAAACCGTAACCTGTCGCTGTTGCAGGCGCGTTTAAGTCAGGATCTGGCGCGCGAGCAAATCCGTCAGGCGCAGGATGGCCATCTGCCGACGCTGAATTTAACGGCCTCAACCGGCATTTCTGATACCTCTTATAGCGGTTCTAAAACCAACTCCGCCCAGTACGACGATAGCAACATGGGGCAGAATAAAATCGGCCTGAACTTCTCCCTGCCGCTGTATCAAGGCGGGATGGTTAACTCGCAGGTAAAACAGGCGCAGTATAACTTCGTCGGCGCAAGCGAACAGCTGGAAAGCGCGCACCGTAGCGTGGTGCAGACCGTACGTTCTTCCTTTAACAATATTAACGCCTCCATCAGCAGCATCAACGCGTATAAACAGGCAGTCGTTTCCGCGCAAAGTTCTTTGGATGCAATGGAAGCCGGTTACTCGGTCGGTACACGTACCATTGTTGACGTACTGGATGCCACCACCACTCTGTATGATGCCAAGCAGCAACTGGCCAACGCGCGTTATACCTATTTGATTAATCAGTTAAATATCAAATATGCGCTCGGTACGCTGAACGAGCAGGATCTGCTCGCGCTTAACAGTACGTTGGGTAAACCTATCCCGACGTCGCCGGAAAGCGTAGCGCCGGAAACGCCAGATCAGGATGCTGCCGCAGACGGTTATAATGCCCATAGCGCCGCGCCGGCAGTACAGCCGACCGCCGCTCGCGCCAACAGCAATAACGGCAATCCATTCCGGCATTGATAAGTTATTCGCTGGCGCTGCGCTTATCAGACCTGTGCCCTTGTAGGTCTGGTAAGCGCGGCGCTACCTGTCATAAAGCCGCGCCTGAACGTAAGACAACGTAAAGATCCTGCTATTCCGCCGCATTCTCGCCTTTTCTCGCTTCAATTTCGACCAGTCATCCTCTATTCTGAACGCATGTTGTATTTACCACTGGGTCCTGGAAGACAAATATGAAACGGACAAAATCCATCCATCACGCATCATTTCGCAAAAGCTGGAGCGCGCGGCATTTAACGCCGGTCGCCCTGGCGGTTACGGCTGTTTTTATGCTGGCTGGCTGTGAAAAAAGCGATGAAACCGTATCGCTGTATCAAAACGCTGATGACTGTTCAGCGGCGAATCCGGGCAAAAGCGCGGAGTGTACAACCGCGTATAGCAATGCGCTGAAAGAGGCCGAACGTACTGCGCCTAAGTACGCTACACGCGAAGATTGCGTCGCTGAGTTTGGCGAAGGTCAGTGCCAGCAAGCGCCCGCACAGGCTGGCATGGCGACGGAAAATCAGGCGCAGGCCCAACAATCCAGCGGCAGTTTCTGGATGCCACTTATGGCAGGTTACATGATGGGGCGTCTGATGGGCGGCGGCGCAGGCTTTGCGCAACAGCCGCTGTTTAGCTCGAAAAACCCGGCCAGCCCTGCATACGGCAAATATACCGATGCGGCAGGTAAAAACTACGGCGCGGCGCAACCGGGCCGGACAATGACCGTACCGAAAACCGCGATGGCGCCGAAACCTGCCACCACAACAACCGTTACCCGCGGCGGTTTTGGCGAATCCGTCGCCAAACAGAGCACCATGCAGCGTAGCGCTGCCGGTACTTCAACACGTTCGATGGGCGGCTGATACGCATGGAAAGAGTCAGTATTACCGAGCGCCCGGACTGGCGCGATAAAGCGACTGAATACGGGTTTAATTTTCACACTATGTATGGTGAACCGTACTGGTGTGAAGACGCTTATTACAAGTTAACGCTCGCCCAGGTGGAAAAACTGGAAGACGTTACCGCCGAGCTGCACCAGATGTGCCTCAAGGTAGTAGAACGCGTCATCGCCAGCGATGAGCTGATGACGAAGTTTCGTATTCCAAAACATACCTGGGGTTTTGTTCGCCAGTCCTGGCAAACGCAACAACCGTCGCTCTATTCCCGCCTCGATCTGGCCTGGGACGGCATCGGCGAGCCTAAGCTGCTCGAAAATAATGCCGACACGCCAACGTCGCTGTATGAAGCGGCGTTTTTTCAGTGGATTTGGCTGGAAGATCAGATCAACGCGGGCAATCTGCCGGAAGGCAGCGATCAGTTTAATAGCCTGCAGGAAAAGCTGATTGAACGCTTTGCTGAACTTCGCGAGCAGTACGGTTTTCAGTTGCTGCATCTCACCTGCTGTCGCGATACGGTTGAGGATCGCGGCACCATTCAGTATTTACAGGATTGCGCGGCCGAAGCGGAAATCGCCACCGAATTTCTCTATATCGACGATATTGGTCTGGGGGAAAAAGGCCAATTTACGGATCTGCAGGATCAGGTCATTGCGAACCTGTTCAAGCTCTATCCGTGGGAATTTATGCTGCGCGAGATGTTTTCCACCAAGCTGGCAGATGCCGGCGTGCGCTGGCTGGAACCGGCCTGGAAAAGCATTATCTCCAATAAAGCGTTATTGCCGCTGTTGTGGGAGATGTTCCCGGACCATCCGAATCTGTTGCCTGCGTATTTCGCCGAAGACGAACATCCGCCAATGGATAAATATGTCGTGAAACCGATCTTCTCCCGCGAAGGGGCGAACGTATCGATTATTGAGAACGGTAAAACGATCGAATCCGTGGAAGGCCCGTATGGCGAAGAGGGTATGATCGTGCAACAGTTCTATCCGCTGCCAAAATTCGGCGACAGTTACACCCTGATTGGTAGCTGGCTGATTAACGATCAGCCCGCCGGAATTGGTATCCGTGAAGATCGGGCGCTGATCACCCAGGATCTCTCCCGTTTCTATCCGCATATTTTTGTCGAAGGATAGATTTTCCTGTAAGCCCGATGCGCGTAGCGCCATCGGGCAACCATTCAGCGCCTTATCCGGCCTACCCCACCTGCACCGACAACATACTTATACTGCCCATCTCAATACCGTCGACCGGGATGGTGATAGGTTCCTTGCCGTCCCAGGCGCCAAGTACATACAGCAAAGGTAAAAAGTGCTCCGGCGTCGGGTTCGATAAGGCCCCCCCTTCATGTTGCAGATAATTCACCAGCGGGTGCTGTTCCACCGGCCCCTGCCACGTCAGATTGGCTTTCACAAAGTCATTAAATGACGCCGCCCAGGGATACGGTATATTGTCACCGTGCCAACGCACAGTCCGCAGGTTATGAACCACATTCCCGCTGGCCACCAGCATCACGCCTTCGTCACGCAGCGTCGCCAGCTTACGACCCACCTCAAAATGCCATGCCGCCGGTTTGGTACTATCAACACTAAGCTGCACCATCGGGATATCCGCATTCGGGTACATCTTGATCAATACGCCCCAGGAGCCATGATCAAATCCCCACGCCTCTTTATCGAGCGCGACGGGAACGGGAGCCAACAGTTCAACCAAACGCTGCGCCAGCGCAGGCGATCCAGGGGCCGGATAATGCGTGTCATACAGCGCCTGCGGAAAACCGCCAAAATCATGGAGAGTTTGCGGCCTTTCCATCGCTGTGACGCCCGTCCCGCGGGTATACCAGTGCGCCGACACCACCACTATCGCCTGTGGTCGAGGCAGGGCTTCCCCCAATCGCCGCCAGGCGCGGTATAATCGTTATCGTCCAGCACGTTCATCGGGCTGCCATGCCCCAAAAACAATGCTGGCATACACGTTAAAGACATGATGTTATCCTTACAGGAAAGACATTTTGTTAACATCACCATACGCTTTCTTCACAGAGGAAGAACTCAGATAACTATGATGAAGATCATCAGTTATTTTGAAGGTCAGGTTCGGACGGCAAATTGATAAGGAGTAATGGATGTCAGTACCACTTATTCTGACCTTACTGGCGGGCGCCGCCACCTTTATTGGCGCGTTTCTTGGCGTTCTCGGCCAAAAACCGTCTAATCGCGTGCTGGCTTTTTCGCTGGGCTTCGCCGCAGGGATCATGCTGCTCATCTCACTGATGGAGATGCTGCCCGCCGCGCTTGATACCGAGGGAATGTCGCCCGTACTGGGCTACGGGATGTTTATTATCGGCCTGTTGGGCTACTTCGGGCTGGACCGCCTGCTTCCTCACGCTCATCCGCAGGATCTGGTACAAAAAAGGCAGCAGCCGCTTCCCGGCTCGATAAAACGCACTGCGATTTTATTGACGCTCGGCATTAGCCTGCATAACTTTCCGGAAGGGATCGCCACCTTTGTCACTGCCAGCAGCAATCTTGAACTGGGTTTCGGCATCGCACTGGCGGTGGCGTTGCACAATATTCCTGAAGGTCTGGCGGTTGCCGGTCCGGTTTATGCCGCGACGGGCTCAAAACGTACCGCGATTTTTTGGGCCGGTATCTCCGGCATGGCGGAAATTCTTGGCGGCGTGCTGGCGTGGCTGATTTTGGGCAGTCTGGTTTCGCCAATCGTTATGGCGGCTATCATGGCGGCAGTCGCCGGTATTATGGTGGCGCTCTCCGTCGATGAACTGATGCCGCTGGCAAAAGAGATCGATCCTAACAATAACCCCAGCTATGGCGTGCTTTGCGGTATGTCCATCATGGGGCTCAGTCTCGTCATTTTGCAGACGATAGGTATCGGTTAAGAGAAACCTCGCGCCGGATGCAGGCCTTTAGCCAGGCAACATCCGGCTGCCCGTCAAGGATATGCGCTATTTCTGCTCATTCATCACGCTGTCGCCTTCGTTCGTCTGGCGAAAACGTTTCGTTCGCGCTTCAAGTAATGCATCTCTGTCTTGCCGAAACGCTCTGCAATAACGCTTCATATGGCAAATATACCCTACTACCACCAGAACGATTAATATTATCCAATACCAGGCAATAAACATCCTTTTTACCCTTAAAATTTAACATCACTAAACATTTAACGTTAAAATTTTACATACCCTTATTTTGACGTATTCATATACTGGCATATTTGTGGAACAAATAAATGATTTTGATCATATAAATCAGTGGTGAAACACAATAATGAAAGAGGTATTAAGCAGAAAACAATGTCGATAAGATCACACTTCGTACTAATTTATATTGTTCTTAAAATATCACACTTCTACTATCGACTCACTCAGGCAATTAAAAAATATTGATACAAAATATACTTTAAAATAAGTAATAGCATCATGACTTATATTTAAAGACCAATCATTTACCTCATTTATCATTAATAAAAACATAGTATATACAGAAGTATTATATTTAGAAGTTGTATATAAGGAGATATATCCATGTTTGACCAATACCGGAAAACAATACTTGCCGGTGCCGTCGCACTGACATGCGGACTCACCGCAGCCAGTACGTTTGCCGCAGGTTTTCAACCGGCGCAGCCCGCAGGAAAATTAGGCGCAGTCGTTGTCGATCCTTACGGTAATGCCCCTCTCACCGCACTGGTGGAATTAGATAGCCATGTTATTTCAGACGTTAAAGTTACTGTACATGGCAAAGGGGAAAAAGGCGTTCCCGTTACTTATACCGTTGGGAAAGAGTCTTTAGAAACCTATGACGGTATTCCTATTTTTGGCCTTTATCAGAAATTTGCCAACAACGTCACAGTAGAATATAAAGAAAACGGCAAAGCCATGAAGGATGACTATGTGGTGCAGACGTCCGCCATCGTCAACCATTATATGGATAACCGTTCTATTTCAGATCTCCAGCAAACGAAAGTTATTAAAGTCGCGCCAGGATTTGAAGATCGCCTTTATCTGGTAAATACCCATACCTTTACGCCGCAGGGCGCTGAATTTCACTGGCACGGCGAAAAAGATAAAAATGCGGGCATTCTTGATGCCGGTCCGGCGGGCGGGGCTTTGCCTTTCGATATCGCCCCTTATACGTTTGTGGTCGACACTCAGGGTGAATATCGCTGGTGGCTGGATCAAGATACCTTCTACGACGGCCACGATATGAATATCAACAAACGCGGCTACCTGATGGGTATTCGTGAAACGCCTCGCGGCACCTTTACCGCGGTGCAGGGCCAGCACTGGTACGAGTTTGACATGATGGGGCAAATTCTTGCCGATCATAAACTGCCGCGCGGGTTCCTGGATGCGTCTCATGAATCCATCGAAACCGTGAACGGCACCGTACTGCTGCGCGTCGGCAAACGCGATTACCGCAAAGAAGACGGCATACATGTTCATACGATTCGTGACCAAATCATTGAGGTCGATAAGTCTGGCCGCGTAGTAGACGTTTGGGATTTAACCAAAATCCTCGACCCTATGCGTGATGCGCTGCTCGGCGCGCTGGATGCGGGCGCAGTATGCGTGAACGTCGATCTGGCCCATGCCGGGCAGCAGGCGAAACTCGAACCGGATACGCCGTATGGCGATGCGCTTGGCGTTGGTGCCGGTCGTAACTGGGCGCACGTCAACTCTATCGCTTATGACGCGAAAGACGACTCCATCATCCTTTCTTCCCGCCATCAGGGTATTGTAAAAATTGGTCGCGATAAGCAGGTGAAATGGATACTGGCACCGTCTAAAGGCTGGAATAAGCAGCTAGCCAGTAAATTGCTGAAGCCGGTAGACGATCATGGTAAGCCGTTGACCTGTGACGAAAACGGCAAGTGTAAGGACACCGATTTCGATTTCACCTATACCCAACATACGGCATGGCTTTCCAGCAAAGGCACGTTAACGGTCTTTGATAACGGCGATGGTCGCGGCCTGGAGCAACCGGCTCTACCGACCATGAAATATTCCCGTTTTGTCGAATATAAGATCGATGAGAAGAAAGGCACCGTACAACAAGTTTGGGAATACGGTAAAGAACGTGGATATGATTTCTATAGTCCTATTACCTCGGTTGTTGAATATCAAAAAGACCGCGACACCATGTTCGGCTTTGGCGGTTCTATTAACCTGTTCGACGTTGGTAAACCCACAGTCGGCAAACTGAATGAGATTGACTATAAAACGAAAGAAGTGAAAGTTGAAATTGATGTGCTGTCGGATAAACCCAACCAGACTCACTATCGTGCATTACTGGTTCATCCAACGCAAATGTTTAAATAAATCACGGGAAGGAATTAATATGTCATCTAAATGGATTACCTCTTTATTTAAAAGCGTAGTATTAACCGCGGCATTGGTCACTCCTTTTGCGGCATCGGCTTTTACCGAGGGCACAGATTATATGGTTCTGGAGAAACCGATTCCTAATGCGGATAAAACGCTGATTAAGGTATTTAGCTACGCCTGCCCTTTCTGCTACAAATATGACAAAGCCGTAACAGGTCCGGTTTCTGATAAAGTAGCCGATCTCGTTACGTTCACCCCGTTCCACCTGGAAACAAAAGGCGAATATGGCAAACAGGCCAGCGAAGTATTTGCAGTCCTGATCGCCAAAGATAAAGCTGCCGGGATTTCGTTATTTGATGCTAAATCACAATTCAAAAAAGCGAAGTTCGCCTGGTACGCGGCTTACCATGATAAGAAAGAGCGCTGGTCAGATGGGAAAGATCCGGCGGCATTTATTAAAACCGGGCTGGACGCCGCAGGCATGAGCCAGGCTGATTTTGAAGCGGCGCTGAAAGATCCTGCCGTTCAGGAGACTCTGGAAAAATGGAAAGCCGCCTATGACGTTGCCAAAATTCAGGGTGTTCCGGCTTACGTCGTCAACGGCAAGTACCTTATCTATACCAAAAACATCAAATCCATCGATTCTATGGCTGAACTCGTTCGGGAACTGGCCACTAAAAAATAAGCAGGGAAACGATTATGGATTTTATTAAGGGATTATGGCGAGACCTACGCGCAAGACCAGTAGATACGCTGGTGAGATGGCAGGAACAGCGCTTTCTGTGGCTGTTAATGGCCATCGCGATGGGAGGGTTAATTATCCTGGCGCACTCGTTCTTCCAAATCTACCTCTACATGGCGCCGTGCGAACAGTGTGTTTACATTCGTTACGCGATGTTTGTGATGGTAATTGGCGGGGTGATTGCGGCGATAAATCCCAAAAATATCGTGCTGAAGCTGATTGGCTGCATCGCGGCGTTTTATGGCAGCATTATGGGCATTAAGTTTTCTATTAAGCTTAATGGTATCCATCATGCGGTACATAATGCGGACCCCGATTCACTTTTTGGCGTGCAAGGATGTTCGACTGACCCGACCTTTCCTTTCAACTTACCGTTGGCGGAATGGGCGCCGGAGTGGTTTAAACCTACCGGAGACTGCGGTTATGACGCGCCTATCGTCCCTGATGGCGTAACGCTCAGTAGCGTACAGCAGTGGTTTGTCGATCTCTACCAGCAGTCTGAAGGCTGGTATCTGCTTCCGCCCTGGCACTTTATGAACATGGCGCAGGCATGTATGTTGGCCTTTGGGTTGTGCCTGATTCTGCTGCTGGTGATGAGCGGCGCCTGGGCATTGAAACTGGCCAGAGGCAAATAACCTGAATAGATAAACCAAAGCAGAGGTCTGCATTCAGGCCTCTGCTTTTCTCACAATAATTTTACCATTCAGCTTATTCGTCGTTCTTTGAAACTGAACAGTATGGCACCGAAAGAATACAAAAAAGCCGATGACATCTCATCGGCTTTTTTCAACCATGATCCGTTCGATCAGCTGGCTTTGCGCTCATGTGCCTGGCGGTAAGCCACCAGATCTTCAATCGTGACCACCGCCATATTATGCTGGCCTGCAAACGCGATACACTCCGGCGCGCGCGCCATCGTCCCATCGTCGTTAGTCAACTCGCACAGTACACCTGCAGGTTTAAAACCGGCCAGCGTCATCAGATCGATGGTCGCCTCCGTATGACCGCCGCGCGTCAGCACGCCGCCCGCCTGAGCGCGCAGTGGGAAAACGTGCCCCGGACGGTTAAGATCGGACGGTTTTGCGCCATCCTTAATTGCCGCACGCACCGTAGTGACACGGTCAGCGGCGGAAACGCCGGTGGTCACGCCTTCTGCGGCTTCAATGGTCACGGTAAAACCGGTGCCGTAGGCGCTGGTGTTGTTTTCCACCATCATTGGCAAGTCGAGCTGCTTACGACGGTCTTCAGTAATGCACAGGCAAACAATACCGCTACCGTGACGAATGGTTAACGCCATCTGTTCTACGGTCATCGTCTCTGCGGGGAAAATCATATCGCCTTCGTTTTCACGATCTTCATCATCAAGCACCATCACACCGCGTCCTTCACGCAGCGCATCCAGTGCAAGTTCAACACGTTCAAAAGGCGTACCAAAAGAGGAAAGTAGCGTCTGATTCATGGTAAAAAAACCTCATTAACATTATGGTTACCAGAATCAGGGCAGTCTTAGGAGTGCCGACAAGCGGCAAAAAAATAACGTGAGCGGGTCCATGCCCGACTGGATCGTTACCCTCTCCCATCCGGACTTTAACCGTCGGCCCCGGAATTACACCGGATCTGCTGACCTTTTCGCTATGGCAAAAAGCGCTCGCGGGCTTTCAACCTGCTCTCCGCGTTCCGTCACGGCGCGCCGTGATGAGAAATGCGTTAAACATCGCTGATTTACCGCCGGTGGGGAATTTCGCCCCGCCCTGAGAATAAGCGGGTTAACTATAACGCTATTGATTACCTTCATCAACGCCTTTACTCCGTATGACGTCACACAATTCTGGTTTATGGCGTCCACATATCGCACTACAATAAGAGCTAACACTTACCAGTTCAGGGAAACCACAATGATTGACCCGAAAAAAATTGAGCAAATCGCACGCCAGGTTCATGAGTCAATGCCGAAAGGTATTCGCGAGTTCGGGGAAGATATCGAGAAAAAAATCCGTCAAACGCTGCAATCTCAGCTGACGCGTCTCGATCTGGTGAGCCGCGAAGAGTTTGATGTCCAGACTCAGGTCTTGCTGCGCACCCGGGAAAAACTGGCGCTGCTGGAGCAACGCCTCAGCGAACTGGAAGCTCGTGACAAGCCTGAAGAAGTAAAACCTGCGCCCGCCATCCCGCCAGTCGATCCACAAGAGTAAAAACGTGAACGGGCCTGACGGCCCGCTCATATAAGATCTGAATAATGCCCTGCACCTGTAAAGGGAGCCTGCATTAGTGTTCTAATTCTAACCTTTTCGCCTGAGTCGCCTGCTGGCAGTAAAGCGCGTAACGCTTGCAAAACCAGTCGCGGTGCTCCTCGCCCATATTGCCGGTTACCGCCTGGATATCAACAGGACGCCCCTCCGCCTGCATTCTGGCAAAACTGCGCGCCAGAAAATCGAAATTATTTAATGAATAGACGTTATTGTTGTTCATCAGCATACCCTCCAGTTATTGAATTCTGTTAAGGCTATATGCTTTTTCTGATTTCAGTATTTCCCTATATGTACGGCGGTTTTATACATAACGTGCGCAAATTTAATGCGCAAAATCACAATATTCACCAAAGATAGCGACGGATAAATCGCTTTTCGGACTTAAGGAGATATGGGTCACATGATATTGTAACGCAATGAAATAACAAGCATGAAAATTATCACGCGAACACCTTTCTGAAGGCGGCAACAAGGATAGAAAATATGACCTTATTTGCGGAGTATAACAGCCCCTATCTGTTTGCCATCGCGTTCGTTTTCTTTATCGGCGTGCTGGAGATGATTTCTCTGATTTTTGGCCACTTTCTTTCAGGCACGCTCGACGCCCAACTCGATCATTATGACGCCCTGTCATCTGGCCCTACGGGCCAGGCGCTTCATTATCTGAATATTGGACGCGTTCCCGCCCTGGTCGTCCTCTGTCTATTGGCCGGTTATTTCGGCCTCTTCGGTATCCTCATCCAGCATGGCGGGATCATGCTCTGGCAAGCGCCGCTCAGCAATCTGCTGCTGGTCCCGTTGAGCATTGTCCTGTCGGTCTTTGCCGTGCATTACAGCGGAAAAATCCTCGCGCCCTGGCTACCCAGAGATGAAAGCTCCGCCCTCAGGGAAGAGGAATTTATCGGCGGCATGGCGATTATTACCGGCCACGCCGCCGTCGCCGGTACACCTTGCGAAGGAAAATTTACCGATAAGTTCGGCCAGATTCACTATTTACTGCTGGAACCCGAAAAGGGAAAAGAATTTAAAAAAGGAGACAAGGTGCTGATTGTCTGCCGACTTTCCGCAACGCGTTATTTGGCTGAGCGTACCTTCTATGTTTAATTGAGAGGAACTTACATAATGGATGATGTTTTTGGCATATTGCCATCATGGATGTTTACCGCCATCGTTGCGGTTATCGTCTTACTAATTATCGGGATCATTTTTGCTCGCCTTTATCGCCGCGCATCTGCGGAACAGGCGTTTGTCCGTACCGGGCTTGGCGGGCAAAAAGTGGTGATGAGCGGCGGCGCTATTGTGATGCCAATCTTTCACGAAATTATTCCGATCAATATGAATACCCTAAAACTTGAAGTCAGCCGTGCTACCGTCGACAGCCTGATCACCAAAGATCGTATGCGCGTTGACGTGGTCGTCGCTTTCTTCGTGCGTGTAAAGCCCTCTGTTGAAGGTATTGCCACCGCCGCACAAACCCTTGGCCAGCGAACGCTGTCGCCGGAAGATCTTCGTATGCTGGTTGAGGATAAATTCGTTGACGCCCTACGCGCTACCGCAGCCCAGATGACGATGCATGAGCTACAGGACACGCGCGAAAACTTCGTTCAGGGCGTACAAAACACCGTTGCGGAAGATTTGTCGAAAAACGGCCTGGAACTGGAAAGCGTCTCATTAACCAACTTTAACCAAACGTCCAAAGAGCATTTCAATCCAAACAATGCCTTTGATGCCGAAGGTCTGACGAAACTGACGCAGGAAACCGAACGCCGCCGTCGTGAACGTAATGAAGTGGAACAGGATGTGGAAGTAGCGGTGCGCGAAAAGAACCGCGACGCGCTTGAACGCAAGCTGGAAATCGAGCAGCAAGAAGCCTTTATGACTCTGGAGCAGGAGCAACAGGTTAAAACCCGCACCGCCGAACAAAACGCCAAAATTGCCGCTTTTGAGGCCGAGCGCCATCGTGAAGCAGAACAGACGCGCATACTTGCTGAGCGGCAGATCCAGGAGACGGAGATCGAACGTGAGCAAGCAGTACGGTCCAGGAAAGTTGAGGCCGAGCGTGAAGTACGTATTAAAGAGATCGAACAGCAACAGGTGACAGAAATCGCCAACCAGACGAAATCTATCGCCATTGCCGCCAAATCCGAGCAGCAATCGCAAGCGGAAGCGCGCGCCAACGACGCGCTGGCCGATGCGGTTCGCGCCCAGCAAAACGTAGAAACTACCCGCCAGACCGCCGAAGCGGATCGCGCCAAGCAGGTCGCTCTGATCGCCGCGGCGCAGGATGCGGAAACCAAAGCGGTCGAACTGACCGTTCGGGCAAAAGCAGAGAAAGAAGCGGCAGAATTGCA
The DNA here is from genome assembly GCF_026247685.1 of Salmonella sp. 2018103. Lineage (NCBI taxonomy): Bacteria > Pseudomonadati > Pseudomonadota > Gammaproteobacteria > Enterobacterales > Enterobacteriaceae > Salmonella > Salmonella sp. 2018103. Next base: position 666,652 of record NZ_CP111029.1, on the reverse strand, counting down.
AGCCGCCGCCATCATCGAACTGGCGGAAGCAACGCGTAAAAAAGGTCTGGCGGAAGCCGAAGCGCAGCGGGCGCTGAATGACGCTATCAACGTACTATCTGACGAACAAACCAGCCTCAAATTTAAACTAGCGCTCTTACAATCGTTGCCTGCTGTTATTGAGAAGTCTGTTGAACCGATGAAATCCATCGACGGCATTAAGATTATTCAGGTCGATGGCCTCAATCGCGGCGCGATGGCGGGCGACGTCGCCGCTGGCGGCGCTAACGGGGGAAACCTGGCGGAACAAGCGTTATCTGCCGCGCTCACCTATCGTACCCAGGCGCCGCTGATCGATTCGCTGTTAAACGAGATTGGCATCGCTGGCGGCTCGCTAAAGGCGCTGACCACGCCGTTGGTTTCATCGGCAACGGATGAGATTAATCGCGAAGCAACGGTAAAAGAGCAATAATCCCCGCCATATCTCCTGTCCCTGGTCATAAGACCGGGGATTTTTTTATCTTTTTTCCACCTTGTCTGTACAAAGCGTTATGACCAGCAGGCCATTTTGCGTGGGCGATCCAGTAACGCAAAATCGGCGGGAGAAAGCCCTTGCGTCAGACAGGCCACTCACCAACAATCGCGATGTCAGCAAGGGGCTTTAATAAGGAAAGGGTTATGATGCACCAGGTCATCATACTGATTGTTCTGTTACTGATAAGTTTCGCAGCTTACTAACAGCCAATCAGAGGGGGGAGAGATCCCCTCTCACCCTTATTCCTTTAATTTAGGTCGAAAAAAAAGCAGCGTCAACCGCGAGATACGCGTCGAAACAAAATGTCCGACGCGCCTTCAAAATCAGCGCCCGCAGCGTCTGTAACGCCTGATGACGCGGTTTTACTTTTCGCTCTCGGTCTGGATCTTTTTGATGATATTGGTCGTGGAACAACCATCTTCGAAGTTCAGCACCATGACTTCGCCGCCGTTGGCCCAGACCTCTTCGCTGCCCGCGATCTCTTCCGGCTTATAGTCGCCGCCTTTTACCAGCAGATCCGGCAGAATACCGGCAATCAGTCGTTGCGGCGTATCCTCTTCAAAAGAGACAACCCAGTCGACCGACTCCAGCGCGCCCAGCACGATCATACGCTGTTCGAGCGGATTAACCGGACGGCTTTCGCCTTTCAGACGTTTAGTCGAGGCGTCACTGTTGACCGCAACAATCAGGCGGTCGCCCAGTTTGCGCGCGTTCGCCAGATAAGAGACGTGGCCCGCGTGCAGAATATCGAAAACGCCGTTGGTCATGACCACTTTCTCGCCACGCTTACGCGCGCTGGCGACGGCCTGTCTCAACTCCTCTTCGGTCATGACGCCGAAACCGGTATCCGCGCGTCCGCGCACTGCGTTTTCCAGCTCAATAGGGGAAACCGTTGACGTCCCGAGCTTACCTACCACTACGCCCGCTGCCGCATTGGCGAAATAACACGCCTCCTCCAGGGTATTTCCCGCCGCCAGCGTCGCCGCCAGCACGCCGATCACCGTATCGCCCGCACCGGTAACATCATAAACTTCCTGCGCCTGCGTCGGCATATGTAGCGGCGCTTTATTCGGTTGCAGCAGCGTCATTCCCTGTTCGGAACGCGTGACCAACAGCGCGGAAAGGTCGTAATCGGCAATGAGCTTCATACCACGTTCAACCAGTTCGTCTTCGCTTTTACATTTCCCCGCGACCGCCTCGAATTCAGAAAGGTTTGGCGTCAGCAGCGTGGCGCCGCGGTAACGTTCAAAATCCGTTCCTTTCGGATCGATGAGCACCGGCACGCCCGCCTGGCGCGCCAGGGAAATCATAGTCTGCACGCTGGTCAGAGCGCCTTTGGCATAATCGGACAATACCAGCGCGCCGATCGATCCCAGCGCCTGGTTGATACGCTCATGCAACGGCTGCGGGTCCACGCCCTCAAAGCCTTCTTCAAAATCAAGACGAATGAGCTGCTGATTACGTGATAGTACGCGCAGTTTGGTAATCGTCGGATGCGTCGGCACAGAAACGAAGTCGCACTTCACATTGACCTCCGCCAACGTTTTGCTCAGCGCGCGCGCGGCGTCATCAATACCCGTCAGGCCGACCAGACGGGCGTTCGCTCCCAGAGACGCAATGTTCATCGCCACGTTCGCCGCGCCGCCCGGACGTTCCTCAACGGTATTTACCTTAACCACGGGCACCGGCGCTTCCGGTGAAATACGGCAAGTGGGGCCATACCAATAGCGATCCAGCATTACATCACCCACAACCATGACGCCTGCACGTTCAAACGCTGGCAGATTTACTTTCATTCCTGTCTCCTGAGAGATTCAAAATTTGCGCGCGATAATAGCATAATTCAAACGGCTACCAGCCACTTCCGCCAGCTTGCCTGCACCAGCGCGCGCTCTTTGCTAAAACACGTCTGCGCCACATGACCGGGAAGCTCCTGCAACGCCAGGTGGTGCAGTTCATCACGCAGTGTGGTGTAGGCTACCGTCAGCGCCTGCGCTTCGTGTTCATCCATAATGTCGTTTTGCGCCAGAAGCTCCAGGATGCGCACGTTATCAGACCAGCGCGTTAATTTAGGTTTTTCATGAGCGTAGCGCAGTACCAGATATTGCGCGATAAACTCAATATCCGTAATACCGCCTTCATCAGCTTTAATATCAAAACGATCGCGATGCTTATTGCCGAGATGCGCCCGCATTTTCTCGCGCATTTCACGCACTTCAGTCTGCAATGTCTTGCCGTCGCGCGCCGTCGTCATGATAGTGCGGCGCACCGTATCAAACTGTGAGGTAAGCTGCGGGTCGCCATATACCACGCGAGCGCGTACCAATGCCTGATGTTCCCAGGTCCAGGCTTCATGCTGCTGATAATCGGCAAACGCGTCCGCTGAAGTCACCAGCATTCCCGCCGCGCCAGAGGGGCGTAGACGCGCATCCACCTCATACAAAATGCCGGAGGAGGTGCGCGTACTGAACAGATGCATAATGCGCTGCGCCAGGCGCAGATAAAACTGCCGCCCGTCGATTTCGCGTTCGCCGTTGGTCATGACGTCCATCGGACAGTCATGCAGGAAGATGAGATCCAGATCGGAACTGTAGCCCAGCTCCCATCCGCCCAACTTGCCATAACCGACAACCGCAAACCCCCGCCCCTGGCGCTCGTCCAGATGCGCTGGCTGACCATAACGCGCAACCATTTGCGTCCACGCCTGCTGCACCACAGCATCAATCATCGCCTCTGCCAGCCATGTGAGGTGATCGCTCACTCTCATCACCGGCAGCGTACCGGCAATATCCGCCGCCGCAATCCGCAAAAGCTGTGCCTGTTTAAACTGGCGTAATGCCTCCAGTTGTTGTTCTTCGTCCTCTTCCGGCACGCGCAGTAAATATTGGCGTAATTCGTCGCGGTAAGCGTCGGTAGCCGTCGGCTGATAAAGCGTGCCGGGGTCGAGCAGTTCATCAAGCAACAACGGATAACGCGCCAGTTGGCTCGCTATCATTGGCGAAGCGGCGCAGAGCATAATCAGGTGTTTCAGCGCGCCAGGAAATTCGCTCAGCAGCTCCAGATAGGTGGTGCGAGTGACAATCCCCGCCAGCAACGGCGTTATCCGCGATAGCGTAACAGCGGCGTCTTCGCGGGAACAGACATCAGCAAGCAGGTGCGGCATCAGTTGGTCCAGCACTTGCCGCCCGCGCGGGCCGATAGGGCGTTTATCCAGTTCCTTACGGAAGTCAGCGATGAGGGTCAGAACCTGTCGCCGATCCTCATCGGCTAAATGCGCCAGCACTGGCGTCGAATCATCCTCCTGTAGCGCATCCTGCCATACTTCACGCCACGGCTCTGAACGTTCTTCCTCCTGCGGGGTATCGGCTTCATCATCGCCAATTAATTCGTTGAATACGCGGCGTACATTAGCCATATGATCCGTCAGTTCGCCAACAAGCTGCGGCCAGTTCTCCGCCTTCATTCCCCAGGCCAGCCGCGCCCGGTTCAGATCGTCGGCAGGCAACGTTTGTGTCTGTTCGTCATTGATGCTTTGCAGCAGATTCTCCAGACGACGTAGAAAAAGATAGGCCACGCGCAGTTGCGCCACGTCATTCTCAGGCAGCAAATGCAGCGCAGCGATAGCATCCAACGTCGGCAGTAACGAACGCGACTGTAGCGACGGCTCGCGCCCGCCGCGGATGAGCTGGAATACCTGCACGATAAACTCAATTTCACGAATACCGCCCGCGCCAAGTTTAATGTTGTCCTTCAAACCGCGGCGTCGCACTTCGCGGGCGATCATCCCTTTCATATTGCGTAGCGACTGGATGACGCTAAAATCGATATAGCGGCGGAAAACGAAAGGTCGCAGCATGGCGCGTAATTCACGAGACCAGGCGTCGTCGTTATCGCCCATTAGCCGCGCTTTCACCATGGCGTAGCGTTCCCAGTCGCGTCCTTGCTCCTGATAGTAATCCTCCAGCGCGGCAAAACTCAGTACCAGCGGGCCGCTGTCGCCAAACGGTCGCAGGCGCATGTCCACCCGATAGACAAAACCATCCATTGTGGGCTGATCCAGCGCTTTGATCAGCCGCTGCCCGAGACGCGTAAAAAACTGGGCGTTATCGAGTTCACGACGCCCGCCCCGGGTCTCGCCATGTTCCGGCCAGGCGAAAATCAGATCGATATCAGACGAAAAATTCAGTTCGCCGCCGCCCAGCTTACCCATGCCTAAAATCAACAGCGGCTGCGGAACGCCCTGCGGGTTACAGGGGGTTCCCCATTCGCGGCAACAGGCGGCATACAGCCAGTCGCGCGCCCCCACGATGAGCGTCTCCGCCAGATGGCTCAACTGTTGTAAAATAGTCTCATCGTCCACCAGCGACAGCGTCTGCGCCCAGGCGATGCGTACCATGATGCGACGACGAAAAAGCCTCAGTTCACGCATCAGCGAGGCGTCGTCACAGACACCTGCCAACGCCTCCTGTAACCAGCCAGCGTAATGTCGCCATTCATCAGCCTGCGGCGATGCGGATTCCAGTTCGGCAAGCCACTCCGGATGCGCTATCACGCTATCCAGCGCAAAATCGCTAAATGTAAGTACTGACTTTGCCTGCGCGCTAAGCGATGTCTCAGTAAATCCTTCTGGTAGGCGCTCAACAACGGTCTGCCAGTACTGCGATAAGGGTGAAGAGAGCGGCGTCATTTAGGGGATATCCTTTAAATAATGCCGGATGGCGGCGTTTCGCCTGATCCGGCCTACAAGTCCGCATACCGTAAGCCTGATAAGCGCAGCGTCATCAGGCGCTTTCTACGGTTCTGATTATCGTTTTCCGCTGTGCAACCAGAACGGCTGCTGGTTAATGGCCTCATTACGGAAATGTTCAATTTCAATACGTTGCCCGGTAATAATGGCGTGACGCAATCCCTGCCAGTTCTCCAGCCATGCCTGCGCGACCATCGCATCATAATACCCGGCCAGCAGTAAAACGCTGTCGATATCGCGAGTCAAACGCGGCAACTGGTCGCGATACTTATCACCCAGCGGTTGTCCAAAAACCTTCTTTAATTCAGCAGCATGACGAGAAAGATGAATGTCGGCGAAACGCTTAAAAGAATCGGCCATTTTGGCCTGCGCCTTCGCGTCCAGAAATGGCTGCCAGGCTTTCGTCACCAGCCATTCCGTCAATGCCAGTTTCGCCATCGCCGTTTGCGTACTATAAACGGCTGTGACGGCGGACACCGCGGATGTCATCGTCGCTTCCGCCTGGGTAAGTAGATCACGTAAGTGAGCGCTCGCTTTACGCGGAACAATGCCACCAAAGAGCATTAAGGCATGGCGCACCAACCCCATAGCATCCAGCACGTGTTCTTTCGCCGACTCGTCGCCGCGCAGCCAGAGCTCTTCATGGTACTGCCACTGTGACAACGCCAGATCCAGCGAGGCCTCCAGCCCTTGCTCTACCGTGGCTTTCGCGGCAGTCCGCAGAATTGCCGTTGGTGTATTCTCTCGCGGCGCATTCCCCTGCGCCAGGTGATAACCTCGCGCCGCCTTACTCAGACTGCCCTGACGCAAACCGGTTTGCGACAGCAGTTGCTTCGCCAGTTTTAACACGGCGCGCGTATCGCCGCGAAGCAACTCAAGCTCCAGCTCACAAATCGGTTCGGCAAACTCGCCCGCTTTTACGTCGCCGAGATCGAGCACAATTTCAATCCTGCTGCCGTCAACGTCCAGACACCATTTTTCCCGGTAAAAATCGGTACTGAACAGCGGCTGTACGCTTGATGCCAGGCCGGCGGGCAGGTTGCCATCCGGCCAGACCTCCGCCGGAAGTTGCGTCAGATCCAGCACGGGTTCGCTTAGCGCGACATTGTATTCGGGTCGCTGGTGCAGCCCGCCCGTTACCCGGCCGGCAATTTTCATGGTCATTTCATAGCGCCCATTTTCACCACGAATACGTAGCCCCATATCATGGCGGCGTAGCCAGTTATCAGGCGTTTCGAAGTAGATATTCAGCAACTGGCTGGGCGCATGATGCTCACCGCCGAGCGTATGAAGATGATTTCGCAGCGCATCTACGGCGTCGTGATTGACGATAAACTTTAATTCGATTTCCTGAGCCATGGCCTTGTACTTATGGGTTATGTCACATCTGGGAAGATTCTTGGCGAACTTACCCGCATTATTTTTGTCAGTAGATAGTATTTTGCGCCAAATTGCCATGCAACGAGCAATTTGACGGGCGTAAAAGTTTGACGTAGCGGCAAAGGCGACACAGATGATTCCGATTGATGTCGACTGCTTTGCGTAGCGACACTGATGCCGTTACTATCGTTCCACTTTCTCTGACAATAACGACAGCCTGATGCCAAAATTACGCCTGATTGGACTAACTTTACTTGCGCTTAGCGCCACCGCCGTCTCTCATGCTGAAGAGACGCGTTACGTTTCTGATGAACTGAATACCTGGGTCCGCAGCGGTCCGGGAGATAATTATCGCCTTGTGGGTACCGTCAACGCCGGCGAGGAAGTCACGCTCTTACAGAGCGATGCCAACTATGGTCAAATCAAAGACAGTTCTGGTCGTACTGCCTGGATACCGTTAAAAGAACTGAATACCACGCCAAGCCTGCGTACCCGCGTGCCGGATCTGGAAAATCAGGTCAAAACGTTGACCGATAAACTCAACAATATTGATACCACGTGGAATCAGCGCACCGCCGATATGCAGCAGAAAGTGGCGCAAAGCGACAGCGTCATCAACGGGCTAAAAGAAGAGAACCAGAAGCTGAAAAACGAGCTGATTGTCGCGCAGAAAAAAGTTAGCGCCGCGAATCTGCAGCTGGATGACAAACAGCGCACCATTATTATGCAGTGGTTTATGTATGGCGGCGGCGTATTGGGTATTGGCTTGCTGTTAGGGCTGGTGCTGCCGCATATGATCCCAAGCCGTAAACGCAAAGACCGCTGGATGAACTAAATCGCCTTCTCTGCGGCACTGTCTTATCATTAGAGGATGATCGTTTTTAAAAGGAAAGTGGCGTGAAGATTTATCTGGTCGGTGGTGCGGTTCGGGATGCGTTGTTAGGGCTACCGGTTAAAGATAAAGATTGGGTCGTTGTCGGCGCCACGCCGCAGGAGATGCTTGATGCGGGCTACCAGCAGGTAGGCCGTGATTTTCCTGTGTTTCTCCATCCGCAAACTCACGAAGAATACGCGCTGGCGCGTACTGAGCGTAAATCCGGTTCCGGCTACACGGGCTTCACCTGTTATGCCGCGCCGGACGTTACCCTGGAAGCCGATCTCCAGCGTCGCGATCTGACCATTAATGCTCTGGCGCGCGACGATGACGGCCAGATTATCGACCCTTACCACGGGCGCCGGGATCTGGAGGCGCGTCTACTGCGCCATGTCTCTCCCGCGTTTGGCGAAGATCCCTTGCGCGTATTGCGCGTGGCGCGTTTTGCCGCCCGTTACGCTCATCTGAGTTTCCGTATCGCCGATGAAACACTGGCGCTAATGCGCGACATGACCGCGGCAGGCGAGCTGGAACATCTGACGCCGGAACGGGTATGGAAAGAGACGGAAAATGCGCTTACCACCCGCAATCCGCAGGTTTACTTCCAGGTATTGCGCGACTGCGACGCCCTGCGCGTCCTGTTTCCGGAAATCGACGCCCTGTTTGGCGTACCCGCGCCGGCAAAGTGGCATCCGGAAATTGATACCGGAGTTCATACGCTGATGACGCTGTCGATGGCCGCCATGCTCAGTCCGCAGCTTGATGTCCGTTTCGCCACGCTTTGTCATGATCTGGGCAAAGGCTTAACGCCGAAAAACCTCTGGCCGCGCCATCATGGCCACGGCCCGGCGGGCGTGAAACTGGTCGAACAGTTATGCCAGCGTTTGCGCGTCCCCAATGACCTGCGTGATTTAGCTAAACTGGTCGCCGAGTACCACGATCTGATCCACACCTTTCCGATACTCCAGCCGAAAACGATCGTTAAGCTGTTTGACGCCATTGATGCATGGCGTAAACCGCAGCGCGTCGAGCAGATTGCGCTGACCAGCGAGGCCGATGTCCGTGGACGTACCGGCTTTGAAGCGTCGGATTACCCGCAGGGGCGCTGGCTGCGCGAAGCCTGGCAGGTGGCGCAGGCGGTACCGACGAAAGAGGTGGTGGAGGCCGGATTTAAGGGCATTGAGATTCGCGAGGAGCTGACGAAGCGACGAATTGCAGCGGTCGCCAACTGGAAAGAGAAGCGCTGCCCGAACCCCGCCAGCTAAACAACATCCGGCACGATAAATTGCCTGATGGCGCTGCGCTTATCAGACCGACAAAACAGTTAGGCCGGACAAGGCGGTACTCCGCCATCCGGCACGGTCAATCATCAGAAGAAAACAACGTAAACGGCAGCCGCTACCACAAAGCGGTAAATCGCAAACGGAATAAACGAGATACGCTTAATCAGTTGCAGGAAGGTCTTGATGGCGATCAGCGCCACCACAAACGCCGTCACAAAGCCCACTGCGAACATCGGAATATCCGCTGCGGTCAGGAATGACCAACTTTTGTAGAGATCCAGAACCGTTGCGCCCATCATCATCGGCACAGCCAGTAAGAACGAGAACTCAGAGGCGGCGTAACGGCTGACGCCCATCAGCATCCCACCGGAAATGGTCGCTCCGGAACGCGAGAAGCCCGGCCACAGCGCCAGACACTGGAAACAGCCAATCATAAACGCCTGACGATACGTCATATCATCCAGCCCCGGCGCGCGCGGTTCTTTCGGCTTCAGGCACTCGGCGGCAATCAGCAACAGACCGCCTACCACCAGCGCGTACATCACGTTAATCGGGTTAAATAGCGACTTGATCGTGTCATGAAAGACTAACCCCAGCACCACCGCCGGAATCATGCCCAGCAGGATGTGAATCAACGTTAATCGACCTTTACTTTCACCTTCACGCTGTAGCGGGCGGCCAAAGTGAATACCGATGAGACCAAACAACCGCCGCCAGAACATCACCACGACCGCCAGAATAGATCCAAGTTGAATCACCACTTCGAATGTCTTGGCCGTATCGCCTTCAAACCCCAGCAGATGACCCACAATAATCATATGGCCCGTGCTGGATACCGGCAAAAACTCCGTCAATCCTTCGACCACACCCAAAATTGCCGCTATCAGCAGCGAGTGCATATCGCTCATCAATAAACCCCTAAAATGAAAAACACTGCAAAAATGGATCTCGCGTTAAGACCCCATATATAACCGTTTGGTTTAAAAAATATAAAATTATTTATTTTTATTTCAGATTATTGCCACGCTCAATAATTACCCCTACGTTCGCCGCGCGCGCGACGGCGCCAGGCTTGCTCAGTTTGATGCGAACCCACGGAGAATTAAATCGGCTAAGCAGCAGCTCCGCCACCTCTTCCGCCACGCGCTCGACCAGAGCAAAACGCCCGCCTTCGACATGATTTATCACCGTGTCGGCGATATCCGCGTAACTTAGACAATCTGCGACATCATCGCTTTTCGCCGACTTACGGTTATCCCACGCCATTTCGATATCGAACACCAGTTTTTGCTCGATAGTCTGTTCCCAGTCGTAAACACCGATAGTGGTGATTACCGAAAGTTGCTCTATAAATACAATATCCATCACGACCTGCCTGCTTTTTGGCTAACCCGGATACCACTTCCGGCGAAATGTGCGTATTATCCACAGAAATAGTAAATAAAACGACACTTTCAATACGGAACAGCTTATGAGTGCAATCGCGCCTGGAATGATCCTCTTCGCGTACCTCTGCGGCTCAATTTCCAGTGCCATTCTGGTTTGCCGCATCGCCGGGCTGCCCGATCCGCGTGAAAGCGGTTCCGGCAACCCGGGCGCGACGAACGTATTACGAATCGGTGGCAAGGGAGCGGCTGTCGCGGTACTTATTTTTGACATCCTTAAAGGCATGTTGCCCGTCTGGGGCGCGTATGCGTTAGGCGTTACCCCTTTCTGGCTGGGGCTTATCGCTATCGCCGCCTGTCTGGGGCATATCTGGCCGGTCTTTTTTGGCTTTAAAGGTGGGAAAGGCGTAGCAACCGCATTTGGTGCCATTGCGCCCATCGGCTGGGATTTAACCGGCGTTATGGCTGGCACCTGGCTGCTGACGGTCCTGTTAAGCGGTTATTCATCGTTAGGGGCGATTGTCAGCGCCTTGATTGCGCCGTTTTACGTCTGGTGGTTTAAACCGCAGTTCACCTTCCCGGTATCGATGCTGTCATGTCTCATTTTGCTGCGCCATCATGACAACATCCAGCGTCTGTGGCGTCGCCAGGAGACGAAAATCTGGACGAAGCTGAAAAAGAAACGCCAGAAAGATTCGGAGTAGTTTTTTACGCTATGCCGTGCCTGCGCATCGCCGGATAAATAGCTCGGTGATAGGCGTACATATCGAATCCGCCGCGCGTCACTCTTCCACCATTGGCGTGGTTAGGCGCGATTTTCGGCCTGATCTTCCTGGTGCTGCTGATCGTCACCGGGCTGTTGTGGATGCCCGTCGTTTTACTGTAAACCCGTTGGGGCGGCATGATGTCGCCCCCTTTTTTCCGCTTTTACGCCGCCGGCAGCTCGGCCAGCGGCCAGCGCGGACGTACCGTTACGCCAAGATCCGCCGTAACGCCCGCCTTAAACCGCACCATTCCGGCATAGGCGATCATCGCCCCGTTGTCAGTACAAAACTCCGGACGCGCATAGAACACTTCGCCGCGGCGTTTTTGCATCATTTCGGCAAGCTTCGCACGCAGCGTGCGGTTAGCGCTGACGCCGCCCGCCATGACCAGACGCTTAAAACCGGTGCTTTCCAGCGCGCGCTTGCACTTGATCATCAGCGTATCCACGACCGCATCTTCAAAAGCGCGCGCGATATCAGCGCGAGTTTGTTCGTCGTCGCCATTACTACGAATGGTGTTAGCGGCAAAGGTTTTCAGACCGGAAAAACTAAAATCCAGCCCCGGGCGATCGGTCATCGGGCGCGGAAAGACAAAACGTCCCGCCGTCCCCTGCGACGCCATTTTCGACAGCATCGGGCCGCCAGGATAATCCAGCCCCAACAATTTGGCGGTTTTATCAAACGCTTCACCGGCGGCATCGTCAATCGACTCTCCCAGCAGTTCGTACTGACCGATTCCGGTCACGCTAATGAGCTGCGTATGTCCGCCGGAGACCAGTAGCGCCACAAACGGGAAATCCGGAGGGTTATCTTCCAGCATCGGCGCCAGCAGATGACCTTCCATATGGTGTACAGGAATGGCCGGCACATTCCAGGCAAATGCCAGCGAACGCCCGACGGTTGCGCCGACCAGCAGCGCGCCGACCAGGCCCGGGCCTGCGGTATAGGCCACCGCGTCGATATCGCTCGCCGTCAGACCGGCTTCTTTTAATGCCGCCTGAATCAGCGGCACGGTTTTACGCACATGATCGCGGGAAGCCAGTTCAGGCACTACGCCGCCGTAGTCAGCATGTAATTTCACCTGACTATACAATTGGTTGGCTAACAGACCTTTTTTGTCGTCGTAAATAGCGATGCCGGTTTCATCGCAGGATGTTTCAATACCCAGTACACGCATGACTTGTTTTACCTCGCTCTAATACCGCGCAGTGTAGGTCGAATGCGGGTGGATGTATACCCTCAGTCCCGACTTCGTGTATACTCCCTCACCTTATAAAAGTCCCTTTCAAAAAAGGCCGCGGTGCTTTACAAAGCAGCAGCAATTGCAGTAAAATTCCGCACCATTTTGAAATAAGCTGGCGTTGATGCCAGCGGCAAACCGAATTAATCAAAGGTGAGAGGCACATGCCGGTAATTAAAGTACGTGAAAACGAGCCGTTCGACGTAGCTCTGCGTCGCTTCAAGCGTTCCTGCGAAAAAGCAGGTGTTCTGGCGGAAGTTCGTCGTCGTGAGTTCTATGAAAAACCGACGACCGAACGTAAGCGCGCTAAAGCTTCTGCAGTGAAACGTCACGCGAAGAAACTGGCTCGCGAAAACGCACGCCGTACTCGTCTGTACTAATCTTTTGAGAGCGGGCTGCTCTCAATTCAGATCGAGTTGTAGTTGTAAGGCCGTGCTTCCGAAAGGAATGCGCGGCTTGTTTTCGTTTATGCATTAGCATATACACAAAATCATTCATGCTGCGTCCAGGCGGCAAGAGAGCAAGTCCCCGGCGCTTACGCAAGTCAGCGACAGGGGTGAGCGAACGTAGCCAACACTACGGCAGCCTGAAGAATGACGTGTATAAAAGGGGCATATGGCTGGACGAATCCCACGCGTATTCATTAATGACCTGCTGGCGAGAACCGATATCGTCGATCTGATCGACGTGCGCGTAAAACTCAAGAAACAGGGCAAGAACTATCACGCGTGTTGTCCATTCCATAATGAGAAAACCCCTTCTTTCACCGTAAACGGTGAAAAACAGTTTTATCACTGCTTTGGATGCGGCGCGCATGGCAATGCGATCGACTTTTTGATGAATTACGACAAGCTCGAATTTGTCGAAACCGTCGAAGAATTAGCGGCCATGCATAACCTGGAAATTCCCTATGAAGCAGGCACCGGGCTTAGCCAGATAGAGCGCCATCAACGGCAAAACCTCTATCAGTTGATGAATGGTCTGAATGACTTTTATCAACAGTCGCTTACCCATCCTGCGGCAAAACCTGCGCGTGACTATCTGCAAAAGCGCGGTCTGAGCGCTGAAATTATTCAGCGTTTCGCCATTGGCTTCGCGCCGCCTGGTTGGGATAACGCGTTAAAGCGCTTCGGTAATAACAGCGATAACAAGGCATTGTTGCTGGATGCCGGAATGCTGGTCAATAACGAGCAGGGCAGCACTTACGATCGTTTCCGTAATCGGGTCATGTTCCCTATTCGGGACAAACGCGGCAGGGTGATTGGTTTTGGCGGTCGAGTTCTGGGGAACGACACGCCGAAATACCTTAACTCTCCGGAAACGGACATTTTCCATAAAGGCCGCCAGCTATATGGTCTTTATGAGGCTCAGCAATATAGTGCTGAACCGCAACGCTTGCTTGTGGTCGAAGGTTATATGGATGTCGTCGCACTAGCGCAATACGACATTAACTATGCGGTTGCTTCGCTGGGTACCTCAACCACGGCAGACCATATGCATATGTTATTCCGGGCGACGAACAACGTAATTTGCTGTTACGACGGCGACCGGGCTGGCCGTGATGCCGCCTGGAGAGCGCTGGAAACAGCAATGCCTTATATGACCGATGGTCGGCAGGTACGCTTTATGTTTTTACCTGACGGCGAAGACCCGGATACGCTGGTGCGTAAAGAAGGCAAGGCGGCTTTCGAAGCGCGGATGGAGCAGGCGCAGCCGCTCTCTACGTTTCTGTTTAATAGCCTCCTGCCGCAGGTGGATTTAAGCTCGCCGGATGGCAGCACGCAGTTAGCCGCACTGGCGCTGCCGCTCATTAATCAGGTGCCTGGCGACGCGCACCGTATTCAGCTGCGCCAGACGTTGGGGCTGAAGTTAGGCATTTTCGATGATAGTCAGCTTGATCGTTTAGTGCCAAAACAGGCGGAAAGCGGCGTTTCCCGCCCGGCTCCGCAGCTAAAACGCACGACCATGCGTATACTGATAGGATTACTGGTGCAAAATCCGGATCTCGCGCCGTTAGTGCCGCCCTTAGACGCGCTGGATGAGAATAAGCTGCCTGGGCTTGGCTTATTTAAAGAATTGGTCAAAACTTGTTTGGCTCAGCCAGGTCTTACTACCGGACAACTTCTGGAACTCTACCGTGGCACAAATGATGCTGCGACCCTTGAAAAATTATCGATGTGGGACGATATAGCAGATAAGGCGATTGCCGAAAAGACCTTTACCGACTCACTCAACCATATGTTTGATTCGCTGCTGCAACTGCGACAAGAAGAGCTGATCGCTCGCGATCGCACTCACGGTTTAAGCAGCGAAGAACGCCGAGAGCTCTGGACGTTAAACCAGGAGCTGGCCAGAAAATGAATTTAACGGCTTAAATGCCGCATATCGATCGGGAAGCCCCCGACAGCCGCAGTGAGAGGCAGCGGCCAAAATATAAGTATGCCCTCGCTTTAAATGTCGACAGCTATACCGTCGACACCAATCAAACGAATAAGTGTGGATACCGTCTTATGGAGCAAAACCCGCAGTCACAGCTGAAACTTCTTGTCACCCGTGGTAAGGAGCAAGGCTATCTGACCTATGCTGAGGTCAATGACCATCTGCCGGAAGATATCGTCGATTCAGATCAAATTGAAGATATCATCCAAATGATCAACGACATGGGTATTCAGGTAATGGAAGAAGCGCCTGATGCCGATGATCTGCTGCTGGCTGAAAATACCACCAGCACCGATGAAGATGCGGAAGAAGCTGCTGCACAAGTTCTGTCCAGTGTTGAGTCTGAAATCGGTCGTACGACTGACCCGGTACGCATGTATATGCGTGAAATGGGCACTGTTGAACTGTTGACCCGGGAAGGCGAAATCGACATCGCTAAACGTATCGAAGACGGGATCAACCAGGTTCAATGCTCCGTTGCCGAATACCCGGAAGCCATTACCTATCTGCTGGAACAGTACGATCGCGTTGAGGCTGAAGAGGCTCGTTTGTCCGATCTTATCACCGGCTTTGTCGATCCGAACGCGGAAGAAGAGATGGCGCCGACCGCAACTCACGTCGGTTCTGAACTCTCCCAGGAAGACCTGGATGATGACGAAGACGAAGATGAAGAAGACGGCGACGATGACGCCGCCGATGACGACAACAGCATTGACCCTGAACTGGCACGCGAAAAATTCGCTGAGCTGCGCGCGCAATACGTCGTTACGCGCGACACCATCAAAGCGAAAGGCCGCAGCCATGCTGCCGCGCAGGAAGAGATTCTGAAGCTATCTGAAGTGTTCAAACAGTTCCGTCTGGTACCGAAGCAATTCGACTATCTGGTCAACAGTATGCGCGTGATGATGGATCGCGTGCGTACTCAGGAACGTTTGATCATGAAGCTCTGCGTCGAGCAGTGCAAAATGCCGAAGAAAAACTTTATCACGCTGTTTACCGGTAACGAAACCAGCGAAACCTGGTTCAATGCCGCTATCGCGATGAACAAACCGTGGTCGGAAAAACTGCACGATGTCGCGGAAGAAGTGCAACGCTGTCTGCAAAAACTGCGGCAGATTGAAGAAGAGACCGGTCTGACCATCGAACAGGTGAAAGACATCAACCGTCGCATGTCCATCGGGGAAGCGAAAGCCCGCCGTGCGAAGAAAGAGATGGTTGAAGCGAACTTACGTCTGGTTATTTCTATCGCTAAGAAATACACCAACCGTGGCTTGCAGTTCCTTGACCTGATTCAGGAAGGCAACATCGGTCTGATGAAAGCGGTAGATAAGTTTGAATACCGCCGCGGCTACAAGTTCTCCACCTACGCTACCTGGTGGATCCGTCAGGCGATCACCCGCTCTATCGCGGATCAGGCGCGCACCATCCGTATTCCGGTGCATATGATTGAGACCATCAACAAGCTCAACCGTATTTCTCGCCAGATGCTGCAAGAGATGGGCCGCGAGCCGACGCCGGAAGAGCTGGCTGAACGGATGCTGATGCCGGAAGATAAGATCCGCAAAGTGCTGAAAATCGCCAAAGAGCCTATCTCCATGGAAACGCCGATCGGCGACGATGAAGATTCGCATCTGGGTGATTTCATCGAGGATACCACCCTCGAGCTGCCGCTGGACTCTGCCACTACCGAGAGCCTGCGCGCCGCCACTCACGACGTTTTGGCTGGCCTGACCGCTCGTGAAGCGAAAGTGCTGCGTATGCGTTTCGGTATCGATATGAACACCGACCACACGCTGGAAGAAGTGGGTAAACAGTTCGATGTTACCCGCGAACGTATCCGTCAGATCGAAGCGAAGGCGCTGCGTAAACTGCGCCACCCGAGCCGTTCTGAAGTGCTGCGCAGCTTCCTCGACGATTAATTCGCCGTACAGGTATAAACGCCGCCGCAAGGCGGCGTTTTTTTATCAGGCCATGCGCAAGCGCCCTATTTGGCCTGCAGAATTTCTACACAGCGCGAGTATTCGCGCCCTCATTCCCCATTGCTATAGCCCACGCATAATGAGCGCTTGATCCAGTTCGCGATAGGCCTCGACCAGTTTTTCCGTTTTAATTCGGTTTAAGCCGCTGGGATTCGGCAACACCCACACCATCGTCGCGCCAATGGCGATCTTTTGTTTACCCCAGGCGATACCACGCTGGCTGAATCCCTGTTCAAAAGCCTGTTTACCAAGCACCGCCAGCGCTGCGGGCTGGTAGTCCTCTATTTTTTCAATCAGGTTGCGTCCGCCGCTACGTAATTCATGCAACTTCACCTCGGTCGCTTGTACCGTCGGTCGATCGACGAGTTTCGTTACCCCGCAGCGAAAATCCAGTAATTTTTCCGCCTCTTCCGGTTTCAACTGTCGATCGGTGAAACCGGCCAAATGAATAACTTTCCAAAAACGATTCGCGGGATGCGCAAACGGAAAGCCGGTATTCGCCGAGGAGAGTCCCGGATTGATGCCGCAAAAAACCACCCGTAGCCCTGGCGCCAGTATGTCCTTAACCATTATTACTCCTGAGCAATACAACGTACTTTAAGTATAACGGGTTGAAAACACATTGTTTATAAAAACAGCACCCGCACGGTTACGGCTGGATTACAGCGTAAAGTTACATTATAATCCACCGCCACGGCCCCTTAGCTCAGTGGTTAGAGCAGGCGACTCATAATCGCTTGGTCGCTGGTTCAAGTCCAGCAGGGGCCACCAAATTTTAGCTTTAAAATCATATAATTAAGCCACTCTAAAGAGTGGCTTTTTTGTTTCTGACAGGGTCGCCCCATACCGCTATTTACGATGCCAATAGGCTGCCGCACGTACCAGGTGTGGATCAAACCCCTTTTCAAAGCACTGACTTAAACGTTTTACCGTTTTGCCTTCGCCAGTAATCCAGATGAAATAGTCTGATTCTGGTATTGTCAGCTGCGACAGGCGCGTTTGCATTACCTGTTCATCGCCGCCAACAACATATTCCACAGTAATATCCGTCAAATGGGCGAGATAATCGCGATATGCGGCATCCTGAATGCTCACCAGCGCGGTTACCGCTGGGCGCGCAGGCAGACGACTAAGCGATTCCAGACGACGACGCAGCGCAGGCATACCGGACTCATCGCAGACATAAACCTGACAGGCATAATCCTCCGGCACCACCAGCGAACCGCGCGGCCCGCCGATCGTCAGTGTATCGCCTTCACGGGCTTCCATTGCCCAACGGCTGGCTACGCCGCCATCGTGGATAAAGAAATCCAGCGCCAGCTCGCGACGCGCCTCATCATACAGCGGCGTGTAATCCCTGGAGACCGGACGAACGCCCTCCCCCCAGATAATACCTTCCTCAGTGACTGTCGGAGGCGTAAAGCGACAGCCTGGCTCAGGGAAAAAAACTTTCGTGTGATCGTCAAAGCCCAGGGAGGTGAAACCGTCCAGCGCCTCGCCGCCAAGTACGATCCGCTGAAATCCTGCGCTAATACGTTCTACCCGCAGAACGGTCAGCTCGCGAAAACGCAGTTCATTACGAACACGTTGTGGGTAGCGTACGGATGATGTCGTCATTTTTTGCCTTCGTGAAGTAATACGATATATCTAAATTAAAGTTTTAAATGATAATGATTGTTAATCAGTAAAAATGCAACTGTTTTTTGATAGTGTTCTGGCAACGAGTCGCTAACTATAACCTTAGAATAAAACGTTATAAATTAATAGATTATAGAAACAATCGCTTTTACCCTTGCTAAAACCCATCATTTAGATATAAATTAGATATATCTAAATAAGCAGGAGGCAATGATGCAAAATCAACATGAAGGGTGTTGCAAAAACCGGGATCATAAGCACGATGGTTGCTGCAAAGATCGCGAACATCAGCATGAAGGCTGCCATAGCGCGCATCAGCATGAGAACGCCAGTTGCGGCGGCGAACACCGTCACGGACACGGCTGTGGTCGTCATGGACAGGGCGGTGGTCGACGCCAGCGATTTTTTGGCCACGGGGAACTTCGGCTGGTCATTCTTGATATCCTGACCCGGGACGCCAGCCACGGCTATGAACTGATTAAAGCGATAGAAAACCTGACGGGGGGCGGCTATACGCCAAGCGCTGGCGTGATCTACCCTACGCTGGATTTTTTACAGGATCAGCAATTTATCACGATTAGCGACGAAGAAGGCGGGCGGAAAAAAATCGCGATTACCGCGAACGGCGCGCAATGGCTTGATGAAAATCGCGAACATCTGACGCATATTCAGGCGCGGCTAAAAGCCCGTTGTGTGGGCATGGAGTTACGTAAAAATCCGCAGATGAAGCGGGCGCTGGATAACTTCAAGGCCGTGCTGGATCTGCGGATAAACCACAGCGATATCAACGACGCGCAAATCAAACGCATTATCGGCGTGATTGATCGCGCGGCGCTGGAAATCGCCGAACTGGATTAAGCGGGCTGCGTGTCCTCTTCGCGGACGCGGAACACGTTAACCAGCTCTTTTAAATGTAACGCCTGTTCGTTCAGCGACGCTGCGGCGGCAACAGACTCTTCCACAAGGCAGGAGTTTTGTTGCGTGGCGGCGTCAATCAGGCCAATCGCGCTGTTAATCTGCGAAATACCGTCAGTTTGCTCGCGGCTGGCCTGCCCAATCTCACGTAATATCACATCCATCTCTTCGACGTTATCCACCATGCCATTAATCAGGGCGCTGGCTTTCTCCACCAGGTGCATCCCTTCCTGAGTCTGACTGGTTGAATCTTCAATCAAATTACGGATTTCACTGGCTGACGAGGCGCTCTTTTGCGCCAACTGGCGAACCTCTCCGGCGACAACGGCAAAACCACGTCCATGTTCGCCCGCGCGCGCCGCTTCAACCGCCGCGTTCAGCGCCAGAATATTGGTCTGAAAGGCAATGGAATCAATGATATTGATGATATCCGACATACGATTTGCCGTATCGTTAATGACGCGCATTTTCTGCGTCACTTGATTCATCATCTCCCCATTGTTTTTCACCACGCTGGCGGCGCCGGCAGAGAGTTTGGTCGCTTCACTGGTATGATCGGCTGTGTTTTTAACCGTGGCGGTAATCTGTTCCATCGACGCCGCCGTTTCTTCAACCGAGCTGGCCTGCTCTTCCGTACGCGCCGCCAAATCCTGGTTACCGGCGACAATTTGCGCCGCCGCCGTGGAGATACTCTCCGAACCGTTTTGCACTTCCTGTACGATATCCAGCAGACGCGTTTTCATCGCCATTAATGCTTGCAGTAGTACGCCTGTTTCATCTTTATAGTCGGTGGTGATATGACGAGTCAGATCGCCATCGGCAATCGCCTCGGCAAAGCGTACTGCGTCATCAAGCGGCCGGGTAATAGAACGCACAATATACCATCCCATTACGCCTCCGGCGGCGATGCTTATCAGCGCCAAAGTGATTAACAGCGTCCGATTATTTTTAAAATCCTCTTTGACCTGCACGCTCGCTTCATGCATCTGCGCGTCCTGAACAGCGATAAGTTCCTGGACTTTGTCCTTATAGACTTTTTGCACCTGCACCGTTCTGGTCATCATCTCCTGAATGGCCGCCTGACGATTATTGCTTTGAATATCTTTCAAAATACGGAATCTGGACTCCAGGTATTGCTGGCGCGCTTCACGGATCTCATTAATGATTTTCTGTGAATCCGCATCGTGACTATTTTCCCTGGAAAGCTCATCCAGTAACGCCGAAATGCGCTGGCTTATCTCACTGAGTTCTTTCTGCGAGCTCTGGCTCCAGCGCCCCTCTTCATCCAGTAACATGAGCTGCTGCGCGATGATGAAATCATTAAAATTATCGATTAACAGATTGGCTTTTACCGTGGTGGGATAATCATTGGTAATAATGTCCTGCATACCCGTATTAGCCCGATCAAGGCTAAACAAAGACAGAGCGGAACTCACCACCATGAGAACAATGAATAAGCCAAAGGCCATAAATAATTTTGAACGTATTTTAATGTTATGCAAAAACATATTTTCTCCCTGGGATTGCATATCCTCATACAGGAAGATTTATCGGCAATAATGTTACTAACTTTATGATATTGATCGCTTTTTATTTCGGAACATTATTAGTAAGTAATTTTTATTGTTCACAGAAAGATGAACCAATAGTGACATAAATTGGCACCAATAATGAAAGAAATACGCTAAAAGGTTAACCATTTCTTATTTATTAACTGAGCTTATACCTATTAATAGGTAGGAAGAAAGAAGGAATAAATATCACATTATTTTTAACATCACAGGCCACTGATACTCTCTGTGATGGCAGGCACCGCCTTCTATCAGAGCGCATCCGCCCGGTAAGCTTGTTGCTACCGGGCGGATGTCATTACCGTTGCTACCTACAAATAAACTTAATGCAGTACCGTGACCGCATCCTCCAGCCGGCTGGCACGGTGTTTTACCATTGCGGAGACTTGTGCGCTCTCTTCCACCAGCGCCGCATTTTTCTGGGTTATGCGGTTCAACTCGTCCACGGCGCGAGTCAGGCTGGAAAGCCCATCTGTCTGTTCCTGCGTCGACTGACTGATACGTGCGATAAGCAGGGTGACATTTTGCACCTGGGCTACAATGTCATCCATGGTACGGCCTGCGGCGTGAACCTGCTCGGAGCCTGACTGCACCTTTGTTGCGCTGGCGTCAATTAATTTACGAATATCGTTCGCCGCGTTAGCGCTGCGGCTGGCAAGATGGCGTACCTCGCCAGCAACCACGGCAAACCCTTTCCCCTGCTCGCCCGCTCTCGCCGCTTCTACCGCCGCATTCAGCGCCAGGATATTCGTCTGAAAAGCGATATCGTTAATTAGCGTGGTGATCGTCCCGATACGTTGCGTACTGTGAGCGATATCATCCATCGTTTTAATCACCGTATCCATCGCCTCACCTCCCTGAGTCGCCGCGCTACTGGCCGCCATGGAAAGCTTATCCGCAGCGGAAGCCGTCTCGGAATTGAGCTTCACGGACTCCGCCATCTGGTTCATGGTCGTTACCGTTTCCTGAACATTCTCCACGGTCTGACGGGTGTGTTCGTTCAGATCATTGTTACCCTTCGCCAGCCTTTCACTGCCGTTTCTGACGCTGGAAACCTGACTTGATACGTCATTGATCAGCCAGCGGCACATCAAGCCAAGCTGCCCCACGGCCCTCAGCATCAGCCCCAACTCATCGCTGCGATTAAGATGTTGTACGCTGTTGCGTTCGCCGGTCGCCACTTTCAGCGCCTGCGTCGCCACATTTTCAATGGGACGCACAATTTGCCATTCAAATAGCGCCGTACCTGCCAGCATCGCCAACGCGCCCAACAGCAACGCCTGCCATGAGGCATCCGTACCGAACAGCGCCAACGCCAGCATTACGGCCATTAGCCCCATAATGCTACGCACTCGCCAGCGAACAGGCATAGCGGGCAGTTTGCCCAGCAAGCCCTGACGAACCACCAGGCCTTTATGAATACGTTTACTACACCGCCCTTCATTTAGCGCCTGATATAAAGGCTCGACGGCGGCAATCTCATCATCCGTGGCGCGGGTACGGATCGACATATATCCCGTCACACGCCCTTCACGTATCATCGGTACCGCGTTGGCCCGCACCCAGTAATGGTCGCCGTTTTTACGCCGGTTTTTCACAATGCCGCTCCACGGTTCGCCCTGTTTTAGGGTGTACCACATATCTGCGAAGGCAGCTTTCGGCATATCCGGATGACGCACCAGATTATGTGGCTGCGCCAGTAACTCGTTTAACTGATAGCCGCTCACCTGGACAAAAGTGTCATTGGCGTGAGTGATATAGCTTTCCAGGTCGGTCGTAGACATCAGAGTGGTATCATCATCCAGCGGGGTATTTAGCTGGCTGACGTAGGGATGAGAAGACATGATAGCGTCCTGTGCAGGTTATCTGGATGTTAATTTTTCGCTCAGATGTTATTTCGGCGCTAATCTATTTATCTTTAGTTGTTAAAATTGCTCTGGATCGCAATTTGCGATTAATCCTTAATATTTGTACGATTTTCACCTCATCCTGCGCCTTATTTTCATTATGAAATTGTTTAGCATGGACAACCTTTTTCTTTAAAATCTGCCCTGGCTCACCTTTTTCTCACGCCGCCGTTAACGCAACACACCGTAAACCATAAAACAAGATCTGCTCAAAATGCATCCAATTGTTAACACATAACATTAAATGTTGTGTAAATGTGATTATTCCTGGTGTTTATCCCGATTTTCACTATGGGCTTAGACCCCCGCTAATCCCTGCAATACTTAATTCAGTATCATGTGATACACGGCCCTCTGGAGCTCATTTTGAACAGGTTACCTTCCAGCGCATCGGCTTTGGCCTGTAGCGCGCACGCACTGAATCTCATCGAGAAGCGAACGCTAAACCATGAGGAAATGAAAGCACTAAACCGAGAGGTCATTGACTACTTTAAAGAGCATGTAAATCCAGGATTTCTGGAATACCGGAAATCTGTTACCGCCGGCGGGGATTACGGAGCCGTAGAGTGGCAAGCGGGCAGTTTGAATACGCTTGTCGACACCCAGGGGCAGGAGTTTATCGACTGTCTTGGGGGGTTTGGCATCTTTAACGTGGGGCACCGTAATCCTGTTGTGGTATCCGCCGTCCAGAATCAACTCGCAAAACAACCTCTCCACAGCCAGGAGTTACTTGACCCCTTGCGGGCGATGCTGGCAAAAACGCTGGCGGCGCTGACACCGGGGAAACTCAAGTACAGCTTTTTCTGTAACAGCGGCACCGAATCCGTCGAAGCGGCGCTAAAACTGGCAAAAGCGTATCAGTCGCCGCGCGGCAAGTTTACCTTTATCGCCACCAGCGGCGCATTTCACGGCAAATCATTGGGCGCGCTCTCCGCCACGGCCAAATCCACCTTCCGCAGACCCTTTATGCCTTTACTGCCGGGCTTCCGCCATGTGCCGTTTGGCAATATCGACGCGATGAGCATGGCATTTAGCGAAGGCAAAAAAACGGGCGACGAGATAGCAGCCGTGATTCTGGAGCCTATTCAGGGTGAAGGCGGCGTGATCCTGCCGCCGCAGGGATACCTGACAGAGGTACGTAAGCTCTGTGATGAATTCGGCGCGCTGATGATTCTGGATGAAGTACAAACCGGCATGGGGCGTACCGGCAAGATGTTTGCCTGCGAGCACGAAAATGTGCAGCCTGATATTCTGTGTCTGGCGAAAGCCCTGGGCGGCGGCGTGATGCCGATTGGCGCCACCATCGCGACTGAAGAGGTGTTTTCGGTTCTGTTCGACAACCCCTTCCTGCATACCACCACTTTTGGCGGTAATCCGCTGGCTTGTGCTGCCGCGCTGGCGACCATTAACGTCCTGCTGGAGCAAAACCTCCCGGCCCAGGCGGAACAAAAAGGCGATACGCTACTGGATGGTTTTCGACAACTTGCGCGTGAATATCCCAATCTGGTACACGATGCGCGCGGCAAAGGTATGTTGATGGCCATTGAATTTGTCGATAACGAAACGGGCTACCGTTTTGCCAGTGAGATGTTCCGTCAACGCGTGCTGGTCGCTGGTACGCTGAATAATGCGAAAACAATTCGTATCGAGCCACCGCTCACGCTAACCATTGAACTGTGCGAACAGGTATTGAAATCAGCGCGTAATGCGCTGACGGCGATGCAGGTGAGCGTTGAAGAGGTTTAAAAACGATGCCGGATGGCGCTATGCTTATCCGGCCTGTTTTCCCCGGGTCGCGGCCTCTTTTTTGAATCCCATCACAATCACCACATTCCCCTTTTCCCTTTTACCTCGCGACGGCTACAGTAGTAACTCATCCGACCACATAACAATAATTTTACATACTGGATACGCTTATGAGCTACCCGTCGCTGTTCGCCCCGCTCGATCTGGGCTTTACTACTCTCAGAAACCGCGTGCTGATGGGATCGATGCACACGGGTCTGGAAGAACATCCTGATGGCGCTGAGCGCCTGGCGGCATTTTATGCCGAGCGCGCGCGACACGGCGTAGCGTTAATCGTCACCGGCGGTATTGCGCCCGTTCCCTCCGGGGTCGTGATGACCGGCGGTGCGATGCTGAACGATGCCAGCCAATTAACGCCTCACCGCGTGGTGACCGATGCCGTACATGCGCAAGGCGGTAAAATCGCGCTGCAAATTCTGCACACTGGACGTTACAGCTATCAACCGCACCTGGTCGCGCCGTCGGCAATTCAGGCGCCAATCAACCGCTTTATGCCGCATGAACTGACGCATGATGAAATCTTGCAGTTAATCGACGACTTCGCGCATTGCGCGCAACTGGCGCGGGAAGCAGGCTACGACGGCGTAGAGGTGATGGGATCAGAGGGCTATCTGATTAATGAATTTCTCACGCGGCGAACTAACCATCGCGATGACGAATGGGGCGGCGACTATGCCAGCCGTATGCGCTTCGCGGTTGAGGTAGTACGCGCGGTACGCCAGCGGGTAGGGAACGACTTTATTATTATCTATCGCCTGTCGATGCTCGATCTGGTGGAAAATGGTGGCACGTTCGACGAAACGGTACAACTGGCGCAAGCCATTGAAGCCGCAGGCGCAAGCCTAATTAATACCGGCATTGGCTGGCATGAGGCGCGAATCCCGACCATCGCCACGCCAGTACCGCGTGGCGCCTTTAGCTGGGTGACGCGGAAACTCAAAGGTCATGTGTCGGTTCCGCTGATCGCGACCAATCGCATTAACGATCCGCAGGTCGCCGAGACGATCCTGACGCGCGGCGATGCCGATATGGTGTCGATGGCGCGCCCCTTCCTTGCCGATGCCGAATTCCTGACTAAAGCGCAATCCGGACGCGCAGATGAGATCAACACCTGTATCGGCTGTAATCAGGCCTGTCTGGATCGGATCTTCATCGGCAAAGTGACCTCCTGTCTGGTGAACCCACGCGCCTGTCACGAAACCCACATGCCGATAACGCCGGCCATACGCAAAAAGAATCTGGCCGTTGTCGGCGCAGGCCCGGCGGGGCTGGCTTTCGCGATTAACGCCGCGTCGCGCGGCCATCATGTCACGCTGTTTGACGCCCAGAGTGAAATTGGCGGTCAGTTCACTATCGCCAGGCAGATCCCGGGTAAAGAGGAGTTTTACGAAACGCTGCGCTACTACCGTCGAATGATCGATATTACTGGCGTTACGCTGAAACTGAACCAACAGGTGAACGCAGAGGATCTTCAGCCGTTTGACGAAGCGATCCTCGCCTGTGGAATAGTACCGCGCCGCCCGCCGATAGACGGTATCGATCATCCAAAGGCATTGACCTACCTGGAGGTATTGCGCGATAAAGCGCCGGTTGGTAAACGAGTGGCGATCATCGGCTGCGGCGGGATCGGTTTTGACACGGCCATGTATCTGAGCCAGCACGGCGAATCCACCAGCCAAAATATTGCTGAATTTTGTACGGAATGGGGAATTGATACCAGCCTGCAGCAGGCAGGCGGTCTGCGCCCGGAAGGCCCGCGCCTGGCACGTAGTCCACGGCAAATCGTCATGCTGCAACGCAAAGCCAGCAAGCCGGGCGAAGGGTTAGGTAAAACCACCGGCTGGATCCATCGCGCGACGTTACTGGCGCGCGGCGTGAAGATGATCCCGGCGGTCAGTTACCAGAAGATCGACGACGACGGATTACATCTCTTGATTGGCGGCGAGCCGCAGTTGCTGGAAGTGGATCATGTGGTGATCTGCGCCGGACAAGAACCCCGCCGCGAGCTGGCGGACCCGTTACGCGCCGCAGGTAAAACGGTACATCTTATCGGCGGATGCGATGTCGCGATGGAGCTGGATGCCCGACGGGCGATTGCCCAGGGCACTCGACTGGCGCTGGAGATTTAACGACTTTGCCTGATGGCGCTGCGCTTATCGGGCTTACACCGTCATACCGGTTTTATAGGCCGGTATGACGCTTGAGCGCCTTATCGACGGCGCCCCTGCTTCACCGCTTTCAAAATAACAAATTTATTGTTGGTTGCTATCGTCGCGCAATTACCGAAAATCTTCTTCAGCTTGTGGAAATAGTCCAGATGGCGGTTCGCCACAATATACAGTTCGCCGTTGATTTTCAGGCAACGGCGGGCGTGATGGAACATCTCCCAGGCGATATTATCCGTCAGCGCATGTTTCTGGTGGAACGGCGGGTTGCAGAACACAGCGTTAAAACGGAACGGCTCCACGCCGGAGAGCGCATTGTTGATCATAAATTCGCAGCGTTCGAACGCTTCCGGCAGGTTCGTTTCTACATTCAAACGGCTGGAATCTACCGCCATCGGCGATTCATCGACAAATACCACGTTCGCCTGCGGATTTTTCGCCAGTAAGCTCAGGCCAATCACCCCATTGCCGCAGCCGAGATCGACAATCTCCCCGTCGAGGTTTTCCGGCAAATGCTGCATAAAGAAGCGCGCGCCGATATCCAATCCGGTACGAGAAAACACATTCGCGTGGTTGTGAATCGTCCAGCCTGTATCTTCCAGTTTCCAGCTTAGCGTTTGCGGCGCGTCGGCCAGTTGCGGATGACTGAAGGTACAGTTAATCAGGCGCGCTTTCTTCCACGCCAGCGTCGTCGTGGTTGGGCCCAGCACTTTTTCAAACAGTTCCAGCGTAGAGGTATGAATATCACGCGCTTTCGCGCCGGCGATAATACGCGTTTGCGCCGTAACGACCTTACGCAAAGCGCGTAACTGCTGTTCCAGCAACGCCAGTGTTTTCGGTACCTTAATCAATACCACGCCCGGCGCCTGCGGGTAGTCAGCGGTACTGTCGAGAAACGTTACGCTGGACTCCGCGATGCCGTTATGGCGTAAATTCTCTCGCGTACCCAGTTCGCTTAAATACGAATCGCCAATACTGTATGGCGAATGCTCCGCCAGCGCACAGCTTAGCGCGCCAAACGTATCATTCAGGATCAGCACCGGGCCGCGAATTTCCGTCTCATCCAACTGTTGCAGCAGATACTCATCGGCCGCCTCCCACGCCAGAAGCGGGTTAACATCATCCGTTTGCGGAAAACGTTTCAGCGTCAGTGAACGGAAACCGTCGTCTACGTGGCTCATTAGGCCTCCTGAATGGTAAAATTGCGGCGTTATCCCTGAAAAGGGTGCGTGAGTATACACTTTTTATCAGCAACATGGAGCTTTGATGACCTCACTAACTTACCTTCAGGGGTATCCGGAACATCTCCTTGCCCAGGTGCGTACCTTAATCGCCGAGCAGCGCCTGGGAGCGGTGCTGGAAAAACGTTATCCCGGCGCGCATGATTACGCCACTGACAAAGCGCTATATCACTATACTCAGGAACTGAAAAGTCAGTTTCTGCGCAATGCGCCGCCCATCAATAAAGTGATGTATGACAGCAAGATCCATGTGCTGAAAAATGCGCTGGGACTGCATACCGCTGTCTCGCGCGTTCAGGGCGGCAAGCTCAAGGCAAAGGCGGAGATCCGCGTCGCCACCGTGTTTCGCAACGCCCCGGAGCCATTCTTACGAATGATTGTGGTTCACGAACTGGCGCACCTGAAAGAGAAAGATCATAACAAAGCGTTTTATCAGCTCTGCTGCCATATGGAGCCGCAGTACCATCAACTGGAGTTTGATACGCGCCTGTGGCTGACGCATCAGGCGCTGTCGGCACAATAAATTCTGAAAATGCCCCTTCCCCCGTATCTTTTTAACGGCGTGGGCATAAAATCGGCGCGTTCACATTTCGCTCATTGCCTGCCGCCACGTCAAGGATGACGATCTGTAGAGGGTATTTTTTATCCACCGCCAACGGAACCGCGCAACAACCATGCTCTCACAATGTGCCCGTTTTATCCGCCGCCTCTGTTTTACACGCCGGGCGTTAACAGTGGCGTGTTTTCTGCTTGTCGCAGCAGGCGTCGCGCTTTTCTATTCCAACTGGCTTATCGTCAACGCCTCGCAGCATCTGACATGGAATGACATTCAGACCGTTCCCGCCCGCAACGTCGGGCTGGTGTTAGGCGCTAAACCCGGCAATCGGTATTTTACCCGGCGGATTAATACTGCCGCCGCGTTGTATCACGCCGGTAAAGTGAAGTGGCTGTTAGTCAGCGGCGATAACGGCAAAAAAGAGTACGATGAACCTTCGGCGATGCAGCAGGCGCTGATAGCGAAAGGTGTGCCGGAAGCGGCCATTTTTTGTGATTATGCCGGATTCTCCACGCTGGACTCCGTGGTTCGCGCCCGGAAAGTGTTTGGCGAAAACCGCATTACGATTATCTCGCAAGCATTCCATAATCAACGGGCGATCTGGCTGGCGCAACAATATGGCATTGACGCTATCGGCGTTAACGCGCCGGATCTGAATAAAAGGCACGGAACCTACACACGACTTCGGGAAAAGCTGGCGCGGGTTAGCGCGGTGCTGGATGCCAAAATTTTGCACCGTCAGCCTAAATATCTGGGCGCTGGCGTCACTATTGGGGCTGATAGCGCACACGGGTGCCCTTCTCGCCAGTAAAATGCCAGAGTGCGTCGCAGCGCACTGGCAAGGGCGGAAAGGCGTGCTACATTGACGAAAAATCCCTTTCTGGAGTCCGCTGACGTTTATGATACGTTTCGCTGTAATTGGGACTAACTGGATCACGCGCCAGTTTGTCGACGCCGCCCATGAAACCGGCAAATTCAGGCTCGCCGCCGTTTACTCCCGTAGTCTTGAACAGGCGCAGTCTTTCGCAAATGATTATCCCGTCGAGCATCTGTTTACCTCGCTGGAAGCGATGGCGCAAAGCGACGCGATTGAGGCGGTTTATATCGCCAGCCCGAACTCCCTGCATTTCTCCCAGACACAGCGCTTTTTGCAGCATAAAAAACATGTCATGTGCGAAAAGCCGCTGGCTTCTAACCTGGCGGAGGTTGATGCCGCTATCGCCTGCGCGCGCGATAACCAGCGGGTACTGTTTGAAGCCTTTAAAACCGCCTGCCTGCCCAATTTCCTGCTGCTGCGGGAATCGTTGCCGAAAATCGGCAGAATGCATAAAGCATTCCTAAATTACTGCCAGTACTCTTCACGTTATCAGCGCTATCTGAACGGTGAAAATCCGAATACGTTTAATCCGGCCTTCTCCAATGGTTCGATTATAGATATCGGGTATTACTGTCTGGCGTCGGCGATCGCGCTATGGGGCGAGCCGCGCAGCGTTCAGGCGTCGGCGAATTTGTTGGAAAGCGGAGTAGATGCGCACGGCGTCGTGGTTATGGATTACGGCGATTTTAGCGTCACGCTACAGCATTCCAAAGTCAGCGACTCGGTACTGGCCAGTGAAATTCAGGGCGAGAGGGGATCGCTGGTCATTGAAAAGCTGTCGGAATGCCAGAAAGTGTGTTTTGCGCCGCGCGGCGCGCTGATGCAGGATCTGACCCAGCCTCAGCATATTAATACCATGCTGTATGAAGCCGGGGCGTTTGCCCAGCTTATTGAAAACCATGCCGTGGAACATCCGGGGTTGTCGCTAAGTCGCGCCACGGCAAAATGGCTGACAGAAATACGCCGTCAAACCGGGGTCATCTTCCCGGCGGACGATCTGACTCATCCCCTTACTGCGTAAAATTATGTAAATTATATGTTACAGGTCATTGACTCTATGCGTGGCCTGTCATACTTTGTTACGCGCAAAGGGGAGTAACTTCATTGCCGGTCGATCGTCATTACGATGTGTGCAAAACCACATCCGGTCACCGGGCAGCCATAAAGGAATGCGTCAGCGTATTCCTTTATTGTTGTAAGTGAGACCTTGCCGAATGGCAAGGTCTATGCATAAAAGCAGCGGCTAATGCCATTCGGCGTTAGCCGTTTTTTTTTGCATAGGGAGAAATAATGAATACTGTTGGTACGCCATTATTATGGGGTGGATTCGCGGTTGTTGTGGTGATAATGCTATCCATCGACCTGTTGTTGCAGGGACGCCGTGGCGCACATGCTATGTCGATGAAACAAGCGGCAGGATGGTCAATCCTGTGGGTAACGCTCTCGCTACTGTTTAACGCCGCTTTCTGGTGGTATCTGGCTGAAACGCAAGGGCGCGAAGTTGCTGACCCGCAGGCATTGGCGTTCCTTACCGGCTATCTGATTGAAAAGTCGCTGGCCGTAGATAACGTCTTTGTCTGGCTGATGCTGTTTAGCTATTTCTCCGTCCCTCCGGCTCTGCAACGCCGGGTGCTGGTGTATGGGGTCCTTGGCGCGATCGTGTTGCGTACTATCATGATTTTCGCCGGTACCTGGCTTATCACTCAGTTCGAATGGCTGCTGTATGTGTTCGGCGCCTTCCTGCTGTTTACCGGCGTAAAAATGGCGCTGGCGAAGGAAGACGAATCCGGCATTGGCGAAAAACCGATGGTGCGTTGGCTGCGCGGGCATCTGCGCATGACCGATACGATCGAGAACGAGCACTTTTTCGTACGTAAAAACGGCCTGCTGTATGCCACGCCGCTGCTGCTGGTGCTGATTATGGTTGAGTTCAGCGATGTAATCTTCGCCGTTGACAGTATTCCGGCGATCTTTGCGGTCACCACCGACCCGTTCATCGTACTGACCTCTAACCTGTTTGCCATCTTAGGACTGCGCGCGATGTACTTCCTGCTGTCCGGCGTGGCGGAACGCTTCTCGATGCTGAAATATGGTCTGGCGGTCATTCTGGTCTTTATCGGCATTAAGATGCTGATCGTCGACTTCTACCATATTCCTATCGCGATTTCGCTGGGCGTAGTGTTTGGCATTCTGACCATTACGCTGGTGATTAACGCCTGGGTTAACCATCAGCGCGATAAGAAACTGCGAGCGCAATAATCTTTTATCGGGGTAAACCTGCCCCGTCAAAAACGCCCGGCAGCGCACACCTGCCGGGCGTTTTTGTTTAACATGTCACAATACTGTTAATATAAAGTTATAAAACATGATCGCAGCAAAAAATCCAGGATATTTCGCTTCCCGAACCTTCAACTTTCCTTATACTCAACCAGGCAAACACTTTGTTACATCCTGAAAGATGCGCCGTAAGAGCGTGCAGGGGATGACCAGCAACACAATACAAGGAACATGAAATGGCTACGCAACGAGCATCAGGGCTACTGCAGCGTTTAGCGCAAGGCAGTCTGGTTAAACAAATTTTAGTGGGTCTGGTACTGGGGATTTTACTGGCATGGATTTCTAAGCCTGCGGCGGAAGCGGTTGGCTTGCTTGGCACCCTGTTCGTCGGCGCCTTAAAAGCGGTCGCCCCCGTTCTGGTGCTGATGCTGGTCATGGCCTCGATCGCCAACCACCAGCACGGTCAAAAAACCAATATTCGCCCTATTCTCTTTCTTTACCTGCTAGGCACCTTTTCAGCCGCGCTGGCGGCCGTTGTGTTCAGCTTCGCCTTCCCTTCAACGCTGCATCTGTCCAGTAGCGCCCAGGATATCGTGCCGCCGTCCGGCATTGTAGAAGTTCTGCGCGGTCTGCTGATGAGTATGGTGTCGAACCCCATCGACGCGCTGCTGAACGCTAAC
Source organism: Salmonella sp. 2018103 (assembly GCF_026247685.1). Taxonomy (NCBI): domain Bacteria; kingdom Pseudomonadati; phylum Pseudomonadota; class Gammaproteobacteria; order Enterobacterales; family Enterobacteriaceae; genus Salmonella; species Salmonella sp. 2018103. The sequence goes on along the minus strand of NZ_CP111029.1, from coordinate 634,414 downwards.
TATATCGGGATTCTGGTATGGGCCGTCGGTCTGGGATTTGCCCTGCGTCATGGCAATGAAACTACCAAAAACCTCGTGAACGATATGTCTAACGCCGTGACCTTTATGGTGAAACTGGTGATCCGTTTCGCGCCAATCGGTATTTTTGGTCTGGTTTCATCAACGCTTGCAACCACCGGCTTCTCCACCCTGTGGGGCTATGCGCACCTGCTGGTCGTCTTGATTGGCTGTATGCTGCTGGTCGCGCTGGTGGTCAACCCGCTGTTGGTATTCTGGAAAATTCGTCGCAACCCTTATCCGCTGGTGTTCGCCTGCCTGCGTGAAAGCGGCGTTTATGCCTTCTTTACCCGCAGCTCTGCCGCCAATATTCCAGTGAATATGGCGCTGTGCGAAAAGCTGAATCTGGACAGGGATACTTACTCCGTTTCCATTCCGCTGGGCGCCACCATCAATATGGCCGGCGCGGCAATTACCATTACGGTTCTGACGTTGGCGGCAGTTCATACGTTAGGCGTCCCGGTGGATCTGCCTACAGCGCTGCTGCTGAGCGTGGTGGCCTCGCTGTGTGCTTGCGGCGCCTCCGGCGTGGCAGGCGGTTCATTGCTGCTAATCCCGCTGGCGTGCAACATGTTTGGCATCCCGAACGATATCGCGATGCAGGTAGTAGCGGTCGGCTTTATTATCGGCGTATTGCAGGATTCGTGTGAAACGGCGCTGAACTCATCTACCGATGTTCTGTTCACTGCGGCAGCCTGCCAGGCAGAGGACGAACGTCTGGCGAATAACGCCTTGCGTAGCTAAGTGATTATCGATGCCGGATGGCGCGTGCCATCCGGCGTGATGATAGATCTGAATCTCCCAATCCATAGGCTGTGACGGAAAGCGAATTGATGTTCACGCGCGACATCCTCGCGTAACGTTATATGTAGATGGCGTCTGCCGCGGCGCTCGGTCAGCGTACAGTATAAAGTGTCAGCCTGTGTAAATCCTCTCGCCACCCTCCTTTGCGATAAGCAAAATCAAAGCTCAACGACGCGTAATTTCTATAACGGACTTCGTTGACCTTTGTTACAATTAGATGCATTTTGAATTTTTGTGTGTTAGTGCTTGCTTACTTCACAACTTAACAAGGAATAGTTCAGGCCGCGAATTTGCCGTTTCCGCAACGCTGATAAAAACTCCAACTCTGTTGCGGCAGTGCAAACCTCAGATCACCGGCGTGACGTTAACCGATTCTCCAGGAATACTGAATGGAACTACTGACTCAATTGCTGAATGCCCTGTGGGCTCAGGACTTTGAAACACTGGCCAATCCTTCCATGATTGGCATGTTATATTTTGTGTTATTTATGATTTTGTTTCTGGAAAATGGGCTGCTCCCTGCCGCCTTTTTGCCTGGCGACAGCCTGTTGATCCTGGTCGGCGTGCTGATCGCCAAAGGCGCGATGGGTTATCCACAAACCATTTTGCTGCTTACCGTCGCGGCCAGCCTGGGTTGCTGGGTGAGCTATATTCAGGGCCGCTGGCTGGGGAATACCCGCACCGTGCAGAATTGGCTCTCTCATCTCCCCGCACATTATCATCAACGCGCCCATCACCTTTTCCATAAACACGGCCTGTCGGCATTATTGATAGGCCGTTTTATCGCGTTTGTCAGAACGCTGCTGCCCACCATTGCCGGCATATCCGGCCTGAATAACGCGCGCTTTCAGTTCTTCAACTGGATGAGCGGCTTGTTGTGGGTGCTTATCCTGACGTCGCTGGGCTATCTGCTGGGCAAAACGCCCGTCTTTATGAAGTATGAAGATCAGTTAATGTCATGCCTGATGCTGCTGCCCGTGGTGCTGCTCTTTTTTGGCCTGGCGGGTTCACTGGTCATGCTGTGGAAAAAGAAGTATGGGAGCCGGGGATAACTTATGCTTAAACCACGCATAACTGCCCGACAACTCATTTGGATCAGCGCTTTTCTACTGATGCTGACCATACTCATGATGACGTGGTCAACGCTGCGTCAGCAAGAGTCGACGCTGGCCATTCGCGCGGTTAACCAGGGCGCCAGTATGCCAGACGGCTTCTCAGTTCTGCATCATCTGGATGCGAACGGCATTCATTTTAAAAGCATTACGCCTAAAAATGACATGTTGCTCATTACCTTCGATTCCCCTGCGCAAAGCGCCGCAGCAAAAACAGTGCTTGATCAAACGTTACCACACGGTTATGTCGTCGCTCAGCAGGACGATGACAACGAAACGGTACAGTGGCTGTCCCGCTTACGGGAAAGCTCACACCGCTTTGGCTAATCTCCAGGAATCCGAATCATATCACTCACTTTGGTGATTTCATTGTTTAATGACTATGATTAATAAAGCGGTGTTTAACCCACCGCGTTATTATCGGGATCACCGCCCCGGACAACGGGTCCGAACATAAGGGAAAGTTCAGGAATGAAATACCGCATCGCTTTGGCTATCACGCTTTTTACACTTAGCGCCGGTAGCTACGCTAATTCGCTTTGTCAGGAAAAAGAGCAGGATATACAAAAGGAAATTAGCTACGCTGAAAAGCACAACAATCAGCGCCGTATTGAGGGTCTGAACAAGGCGCTCAGCGAAGTACGCGCTAATTGTACTGACAGCAAGCTACGCGCCGAGCATCAGAAAAAGATCGCTGAGCAAAAAGAAGAGGTAGCCGAACGCCAACGTGATTTAGCCGAGGCAAAAGCAAAAGGCGATGCGGATAAAATAGACAAACGTGAACGTAAGCTGGCCGAGGCTCAGGATGAGCTAAAAAAACTTGAGGCCAGAGACTACTAAATTAACGCCGAATGTAAATACTCACTCACCTGGAGAAAACTATGTCGAAAGATAACACTACGGAACATCTGCGCGCTGAGTTGAAATCCCTGACCGATACGCTTGAAGAAGTGCTGAGCTCTTCGGGCGAAAAGTCGAAAGAAGAGTTGAGTAAGATTCGTAGCAAAGCCGAGCGCGCGCTGAAAGAGAGCCGTTACCGCCTGGGCGAAACGGGTGATGTGATTGCCAAACAGACTCGCGTCGCCGCCGCCCGCGCCGATGATTATGTGCGCGAAAATCCCTGGACAGGCGTAGGCATTGGCGCCGCTGTCGGTCTGGTGTTGGGCGTACTGCTGACGCGTCGTTAATTATGGCGGACTCTCGACAGGCACAAGGACCAGGCAAAAGCGTACTGGGTATCGGGCAGCGGATTGTCACCATTATCGTTGAGATGGTGGAAACCCGGCTGCGACTGGCGGTAGTAGAACTGGAAGAAGAGAAGGCGAACCTCTTTCAGCTTTTGCTGATGGTAGGTCTTACCATGCTCTTCGCGGCGTTTGGCTTAATGAGCCTGATGGTTCTGGTCATCTGGGCTATCGATCCTCAGTACCGTTTGAACGCGATGATCGCTACCACAGTTGTGCTGTTAGTGCTTGCGCTAATCGGCGGCATCTGGACTTTGCGCAAAGCGCGTCAGTCCACGCTATTGCGCCATACGCGGCACGAACTGGCTAACGATCGGCAAATTCTGGAGGACGATCAGTCGTGAGCAGCAAAGGCGAACGCGAAAAACGTAAAGCGCTGCTTCTCAGTCAGATCCAGCAGCAACGGCTGGATCTGTCCGCCAGTCGTCGCGACTGGCTGGAGACCACCGGCGCGTACGATCGCGGCTGGAATACGGTGTTAAGCCTGCGCTCCTGGGCGCTGGTCGGTAGCAGCGTAATGGCCATCTGGACCATCCGTCATCCTAATATGTTGGTACGCTGGGCGAAACGCGGCCTGGGTATCTGGAGCGCCTGGCGCCTGGTAAAAACTACCCTCCGTCAACAACAGCTCCGCGGTTAATATCTTTTCTTTTATAGCATCGCGCCATCAGGTTATCGCCCTATTACACCTGGTGGCGCGATACTTTTATGCATATCGTCTCTTTATCAATCGCTCAAATTTTTTGAAAAAATTTGGCAATTTTCCTTGCTAACAATTCCTGTACGCCACGTTTATGATTCTCTCCAGCGATAACAATGACGCGCTAAACCGTGTCATTGCTCATGAAAATAGCAGCAGCAGCCGAATCGGCCTCCTGGAGAATAAAATGAAAAAATTAGAAGATGTTGGTGTACTGATAGCGCGTATTTTAATGCCAGTTCTGTTTATTACCGCAGGATGGGGAAAAATTAGCGGCTATGCGGGCACACAACAGTATATGGAAGCGATGGGCGTACCAGGATTCCTGCTGCCGCTCACCATACTGCTTGAGTTCGGCGGCGGTCTGGCGATTCTGCTGGGGTTCCTCACCCGCACCACTGCGCTTTTTACCGCTGGTTTTACGTTGCTGACGGCATTGATCTTCCATAGCAATTTTGCAGAAGGTGTAAACTCGCTGATGTTTATGAAAAACCTGACCATTGCCGGCGGATTCTTATTACTGGCGTTAACCGGGCCTGGCGCGTTCAGCCTTGACCGTCTGCTGAATAAAAAGTGGTAAGCAATCTATACTCAATTAAAAAAGCGAGGGAATAGCGCCTCGCTTTTGTCATCTGAAGGAGAGAGACATGGGACAACTGATCGATGGCGTCTGGCACGACACCTGGTATGACACCAAATCTTCCGGGGGGAAATTTCAGCGTTCAGCGTCGGCTTTCCGCAACTGGCTTACCGCTGACGGCGCGCCCGGACCTTCCGGCGAAGGCGGATTCGCCGCAGAAAAAGATCGTTACCATCTGTACGTTTCCCTTGCCTGCCCCTGGGCGCATCGCACGCTCATTTTCCGTAAACTGAAAGGTCTGGAGCCATTTATTCCGGTTTCCGTCGTGAATCCATTGATGCTGGAAAACGGCTGGACGTTTGATGATACTTTTCCGGCGGCCACCGGCGATACCCTCTATCAGCATGAATTTCTCTACCAGTTGTATCTGCACGCCGATCCACACTACAGCGGCCGCGTCACCGTACCGGTCTTATGGGATAAAAAAAATCATACTATCGTCAGCAACGAGTCCGCCGAAATCATTCGTATGTTTAACTCCGCCTTCGATGGGCTAGGCGCTAAAGCCGGGGATTACTATCCCCCCGCGCTGCAAAGCAAAATTGACGAGTTAAACGGCTGGATTTATGACAACGTTAATAACGGCGTTTATAAAGCAGGCTTCGCCACCAGCCAGCAAGCGTATGATGAAGCGGTAGAAAAGGTATTTACTGCGCTGGCGCGCCTGGAACAGATTCTCGGACAGCACCGCTATCTGACGGGCGACCAGTTGACCGAGGCGGATATCCGCTTATGGACGACCCTGGTACGCTTTGATCCGGTTTACGTGACTCATTTCAAATGCGACAAATACCGAATCAGCGACTACCTGAATCTGTACGGTTTCCTGCGCGATATCTATCAAATACCGGGCATTGCTGAAACCGTTAATATGGACCATATTCGTCACCACTATTTCCGTAGCCATAAAACGATTAACCCCACAGGTATCATTTCTATCGGACCGTGGCAGGATCTGCTCGAACCTCACGGACGCGACGTGCGCTTTGGCTAATTTCAGGCGTCCTCCGGGACGCCTTATTAATTAATACCACAAATATTTACCAGCATTTCATTCGCGGCTATTCTTAGTTTGATTACTTTAAAAACAAGTGATTGAACCATTATTGAGGCGAAAATGGATTGGTATTTAAAGGTTTTAAAAAATTATCTGGGATTTGGCGGCCGCGCGCGACGCAAAGAGTACTGGATGTTTATTCTGGTCAATATCATCTTTACCTTTGTGTTGGGCCTGCTGGACGCCATGCTTGGCTGGCAACGCGCCGGGGGTGAAGGCGTTCTGACCACCATTTACGGCGTTCTGATCTTTTTACCGTGGTGGGCCGTGCAGTTCCGTCGTCTGCATGACACTGACCGCTCCGCATGGTGGCTACTGTTGCTACTTATCCCCATTATCGGCTGGCTTATCATCATCGCGTTCAACTGCCAGAATGGTACGCCAGGCGACAACCGCTTCGGCCCCGATCCGAAACGTTTTTCCTGATGGCGGCGCGGCGCCGCTTTTAAAGCGCCGCGCGCTATTTATTTTCCGGCGAATAGCTTAGGTATTTCCCGCAGGCACCAGGCTTTTGCCTCCCCCATACTGTCGCGCCGCCAGGCCATAATAATATCGATTTCGCTGGTCGATTCCGGGCTGACCACGCGTAGCCGCCCTTCGGCAATATCCTGTTCCACCATCGAATATGGCATAGTCGCGACGCCAAGCCCGGCCAGCAGCGCCTGACGTTTATCTTCAATCGTGCTTACCGTCAGACGTGGCTGCTTATCCAGCAGTTGCACCGTTAATACCGGCCGCTCGCGCGCGGTATCCGCTACCGCTACGCCGCGGTATTTAACCCGCGTCACTTCCGAAAGCGGCTCCGGCTCCTGATGAATAGGATGGTCAGGCGCAGCGACATACACATTCATTAACGTATACAACTTACGGGAGTTAATTTCCGACGACGATCGAAAATGCATATCCGGGGCGATAACGATATCCGCCCGTCCCTGCTCAAGCCGCTCCCATGCGCCAGCCAGTACTTCGGTAATCAATGAAAGCTGCGTATTGGCTTTAGCGGCCAGCCGGTCGATCAGCGGAAAAAAAGCAGGCGTCGGTACCAGAGCTTCAGTGACCAGCGTCAGATGCGTTTCCCAACCGCGGGCCAACGCTTCAGCATCCGTCGTTAACTTGTCTGCCGCTTCCAGCAATACCCGCCCGCGTTCCAGCAGCATACGTCCGACGTTGGTGAATTTTGTACGATGGCCGGAGCGATCGAACAGTACAACGTCCAACTCTTCTTCCAGCTTCTGCATGGTGTAACTCAGCGCGGAGGGCACCCGCCCCAACTCATCAGCCGCTGCGGCAAAACTGCCCCGGCGGTCAATGGCGTCCATCACACGCAATGCTTCAAGCGTCAGCGCTCTCTCTTTAGCCATAACGTTCTCATTCAGGAAATTTGAACATACCGGGCAGAATATCTGGCTAACAATGCAGCGTCCAGCCCCTTAACATAAAAGGAAGTAAAGAGAGGTTAATAACGATGATTACGACCCGAACCGCCAAACAATGTGGACAGGCAGACTACGGATGGCTACAGGCCCGCTATACCTTCTCCTTTGGACACTACTTCGACCCTACACTGCTGGGCTACGCGTCGTTGCGCGTACTGAACCAGGAAGTGCTGGCGCCGGGCGCCTCTTTTCAGCCTCGAACTTATCCAAAGGTGGATATTTTAAACCTGATTCTGGACGGCGAAGCGGAATACCGCGACAGCGACGGCAACCATGTACAGGCTAAAGCGGGCGAAGCGTTACTGCTCGCCGCGCAGCCGGGCATTAGCTACAGCGAACATAATCTCAGCAAAGTTAAGCCGTTAACCCGAATGCAACTGTGGCTTGACGCCTGTCCTGAACGGGAAAACGCGCTGGTACAAAAAATCCCACTCCTGGCGGCGCAACAACAGCTTCTTGCCTCGCCCGACGGTGAGCAAAACAGCTTACAACTGCGCCAACAGGTCTGGGTACATCATATTACGCTGGAGAAAGGCGAATCGCTTAATTTCCAGCTTCACGGGCCGCGCGCCTATTTGCAGTCGATTCACGGTACGTTCCACGCGCTGACGCACAACGAAGAACGCGAGGCGTTAACCTGCGGAGATGGCGCATTTATTCGTGATGAACCTAACATTACGCTGGTTGCCGATACGCCGCTGCGCGCATTACTGGTAGATTTACCGGTGTAGCCAGCCAGAAAAGGAGTCGCAAGATGAGCAAAAAATCGGCGAAAAAACGTCAGCCCGTGGTAAAACCTGCCGTACAGGAGGCGATGAGCGCCACTGTGCCGCTGGGCTATGAAGAGATGCTAACCGAACTGGAAGCCATCGTGGCGGACGCCGAAGCCCGGCTGGCAGAAGAAGAGGCCGCAGCCTGAAATCATGCCGGATGGCGGCGCAAGCGCCCGATCCGGCTTAGAACAGGTAGACCCGATAAGCGCAGCGCCATCGGGCAACACGCTGCCCCGACGTCATGCCGGGGCGTTATTATTAATGCGCTTTACTGGCCATAATCTCGATGATCTGCTTGTCTGTCTGCTGCATTGAGCGACACGCCAGCGAACACAAATTCGAAATAGATTGTTCGACATTGTGCGCCACAATCCCTTCGTTTCCGGTCACCGCCGTATCATCCAACGCCATCAGTACGGCTTTCCACGCCGCCGACGCGCTGGTAGAGACTTTCATCGCACAGCTATTCGACGCGCCATCGCAAATCATCCCGCTGACATCGCCGATCATACTGCTGATAGCCATTGCGATAGTGTCATAACGACCATCTATCAGCCACGCCATACCCGCCGCCGCGCCCATCGCCGCCGTAGTTGCCGCGCACAGCGCCGACAAACGCGGAAGCTGATGGTGAATATAGATAGCGCTCAAATGCGATAACATTAGCGCGCGCGCCAGGCGCTCGTCATCGGCACCGACATGTTCAGCAACCACCATGACTGGCACCGTGGCGGTAATCCCCTGGTTGCCGGAGCCGGAGTTGCTCATCGCGGGCAACGTGGCGCCGCCCATTCTGGCGTCTGACGCCGCGCTGGTACGGATCAAAATCGCCGTGGAGAGATCTTTCGCCAGCAGACCGCGATCGCACTGTTTGGCCAGCGTCGAACCGATATGCAGCCCCCAGGAACCACGCAGTCCCTCCTGCGACAACGCGCCGTTTAGCCTGGCCGCATCGAGAATAAAGCGGATAGCGTCAAAGGGCACCGCATTCACAAACGCCAGGATCTCTTCCAGCGAGGTATGAGACAGCACTCCCAGCGGCGAGGTTTTTTCTTCTTCCTGCGCATTATCGGCCTGGGTAAATACCACGCCCTTGTCGGTTTCTATCCGCACAATGTTTGTATGATCGCCGACGATCGTGACACATGCCCAGCTATTGCCGCTATACACTTTCGCCCGTGAAAACAGGATATCGTTACATGGCTCCTGCAACATCACTGCGACATGTCCGGCGGCCAGCATCGCTTTTGCATTGGCAACGGCTTTAGCGGAAGCGTCTTTTAACACCTCCAACCCGGCTTTCGCATCACCGCCCAACGCGCCAAGCGCCGCGGCGATCGGTAGCCCTACCATTCCCGTTCCTGGAACGGTAACGCCCATACCATTTTTCATCAGATTAGGCGAAACCCACGCGTCAATGCGTTCAACTGTGCCGTCAAGTTCAGCCGCCGCCGCCGCTGCCGCCAGCGCCAGTGAAATTGGCTCAGTACACCCCAGCGCCGGTTTTACTTCTTCCTGTACGGCCAGGATAAAACTTTGCCACAATGGATTTATTTTAGATTCAAACATAACAACAACCTTAATCTCAGGTATATCAAGAGAATGCCAGGAACGGAGAAACGCATAGCAGCAGACCGGTAATAATAATCAGGTACAACGAAGCGCCTTTATATTTGTGCAATGCGGGAACCTTGTAGACCAACCATGCCGGAATTAAACAGCCCACCATACCGAAGATAGGGCTACAAATAGAGGTGAAGCTCAGTACCGGCGCGTTGAGCACAATGGCGCTCCAGGCCAGCAAAATAGCGAAAATCATAATGCCGCGCTGTACCAGATTTTCCTTAATCTTCTCGGCGGGCATTTTGCGGCGCAGGATATTCATCACAATGCCTTGCGTCGCTTCGCGGAATCCTAAGTAAACGCCAAAGAAGGCGGTCATGACGGCAAAAATGTTCAGAATTACGCTAACCACTTTGACCCAGCCAGCGCCATCGCCGCTAATAAACTGCGCGGCGATCGCCAGGGCGGAAATATTCTGCTCGTAGGCTTTCACCGCTTCGTCATGCCCCATCGCCAGGGTGAAGGAAACCGCATAGAAAAATACGGTAACGAACAAGACGCCAAACGCGATATTCATGGCGCGCAACGCTTTATGACGTGCGACCTCAATAGATTTTTCGCGTGAACGGTAAGAGATCACCATTGGGCTTAACGTCTGGATAAATAAAATCGAGGTCAGCGTAAATGGCAGGGTAATAATGGCGTTTTTAATCAGCAGGGCCATCGGCGGCAGCGCGCCAATGTTATACAGATGCCACATACCCACCATGGAGACGCCCAGCGCCGCTACTACCAGTAGCTTGGTCAGCACCATGCCGGTGGAAATTTTGAACAGTAATTTTTCACCGCGTGAGGAAATCGCCACCAGGATGCAGATCAGCACCAGACCATAAAACGGACTATCGGAAAGTAATCCTTCCGTTACGCCGAAAGTATGCAGATAAGAGGCGCTGTCGTTAGTAATCGCCGTAGAATAGACGAACATCCAGATGACGAGCATTACAAAGTACAGCGCGCCTAATAAAATACCCCAGTTTTTGCCCAGATAGCCGCTGATCACGCTGGGGTAGTCTTTACATTCCGGGGATTCCGCCAGCGTATTAATAAACAGCCGCTGGAACAGGTACATGGCCGGATAGCCAATAATAGAAGAGAGTAAAAAGACCCAAAGTCCCATCAGGCCAACCTGGACAGGAAGAAAAACGATTCCTGCGCCGATCGCCATCCCGATACTCATAATGACCCAACCGGTGTCGGTACTATCAAATTTGATGGCTTCACGCCATTCGCTTTCTGTCATCCCTGCCCGACGCGCCGGGGCTGATGCGTCGAGGATTACGCTGGTATTACTAGCCGATTCCATAAAATTCTCGCTCAATGTGTAGGTAGAGGTTTTTTTTATTTTTCGTGCCGCAGCAAGGCGATATGCAGAACGTGAGGTGCAGGTACTTTCTTGTAATAAGAAAATCATACGCGCACGATAAGAGAAAAACTTACCAATAAAACACCTGCATTTCTTGTGGGTTAAGAATTCTTTTCTATTTACTATTGGTTTAATGTTGTTATTTTCTCTATTTGACGCACATCACAACAAAAAAGGGCGCACATTGGTGCGCCCTTTTCTCAGCTTCTGTCTTCTGCGTTATCCCATAGCCTGCTCACTCTGCGCCTGTCGGGCCTATCCACAAACGACTTTAATCGCCAGACCGCCGCGCGACGTCTCGCGATATTTGTCGTTCATGTCTTTACCCGTTTCGTACATGGTTTCGATCACTTTATCGAGCGAAACCCGCGGCTCAGAGGTTCGGCGTAGCGCCATTCGCGCCGCATTTACCGCTTTAACGGCGTTAATCGCATTACGTTCAATACAAGGGATTTGCACCTGACCCGCCACCGGGTCACAGGTGAGGCCAAGGTTATGCTCCATCGCAATTTCCGCCGCAATACAGACCTGCGCCGGGCTACCGCCCAGCAGTTCTGTCAGCCCCGCCGCCGCCATCGAACACGCGACGCCAACCTCGCCCTGACACCCCACTTCCGCGCCGGATATCGAGGCGTTCATCTTGTACAGCATGCCAATCGCCCCCGCCGACAACAGATAACGGGCGATAGAGTTGGCATTGACCGGACGACGGAATTTGTCGTAATAGGCCAGCACCGCAGGAATAATGCCGCACGCGCCGTTGGTCGGCGCGGTGACCACTCGCCCGCCCGCCGCGTTCTCTTCGCTCACGGCCAGGGCGAACATGTTAATCCAGTCGATGACGTTCATCGGATCGCGGGAGAGATTATCGCTGGAGACCAGCAGACGCCGTAACGCTACCGCGCGGCGTGGAACGTTCAGCGGCCCCGGCAGCACGCCCTCAGTATTCATGCCACGTTCAATTCCGGTCGCCATCACCTGCCAGATGCGGGCAAAGCCAGCGTCAATCTGCTCTTTGCTCCGCAACGCCAGTTCATTTTGCATCATCAGGCCGGAAACCGAGAGCCCCTGTCTTTCACACAGCGTCAGCAGTTCGCTGGCGGAATGAAAATCATACGGCACCGATTTTTCTACGTCGTGCGACTGACCAAAGCGTTCCTCTTCGACAATAAAGCCGCCGCCAATAGAGTAATACGTTTTGTGCAAAAGCGGCGTTTGCCCGTGCCAGGCGGTAATTCGCATACCGTTTTCATGGCGCGCCAGGGTTTCAGCGTGAAAGAGAATACTGTCGGCGACGGGAAAATCCACCACATGCGCGCCACCCGCCACCGATAAACGGCTGCTGCGGGCAACCTCCTGGATAAACGCCGGAATGCTATCAATATTGACATCCTGCGGCGTATTGCCCGCCAGGCCCATAATGATGGCGGTATCGGTCGCGTGGCCTTTGCCCGTCAGCGATAGCGATCCGTAAAGATCAACCGTGATGCGCGTCGTTCGCGGCAGGTCGCCGCTGTCGATCAGCCGATCGATAAAACATTTTCCTGCATTCATTGGCCCTACGGTATGGGAGCTTGAAGGTCCAATGCCAATCTTAAAAATATCAAATGCGCTAATCATATCTCCCCCTAAGATTACCGTTCAGTGAAGATCCGTCGCGGGGCGATCCACACGATCGCCCCGTTCACGTTACATCGCCTGAGTAAAGGTGCGCGAAATAACGTCCTGTTGCTGCTCACGAGTCAGCGCATTGAAGCGCACGGCATAGCCGGAAACGCGGATCGTCAGGTTCGGGTAGTTTTCCGGATGTTCAATCGCATCCAGCAACATTTCACGGTTCATGACATTGACGTTCAGATGCTGCCCGCCTTCTACCTGTGCTTCATGATGGAAATAGCCGTCCAGCAGGCCGACAAGATTGGTTTTCCGCACCGCATCTTCTTTCCCGAGCGCCGCAGGCACAATCGAGAAGGTGTACGAAATACCGTCTTTGGCGTAGGTAAACGGCAGTTTCGCCACCGACGTCAGCGAGGCCACCGCCCCTTTGCGGTCACGACCGTGCATCGGGTTCGCCCCCGGCGCGAACGGCGTTCCGGCGCGGCGTCCATCCGGCGTATTGCCGGTCTTCTGCCCGTACACGACGTTCGAGGTGATGGTCAAAATGGACTGCGTCGGCACCGCATTGCGATACGTCGGCAACACACTAATTTTTTGCATAAAGCGTTTCACCAGGTCGCAGGCGATGCTGTCCACGCGCTCATCGTTGTTGCCGTACTGCGGATACTCGCCTTCAATAGCGAAGTCGATGGCAAGGCCGTTTTCGTCGCGGATCGGCTTCACCTGAGCGTACCTGATGGCGGACAGGGAATCCGCCGCCACCGACAGTCCGGCGATGCCGCACGCCATCGTCCGATACACATCACGGTCGTGCAGCGCCATCAGCGAAGCTTCATAGCTGTACTTATCGTGCATGTAGTGAATGATGTTCAGCGCGCTAATGTACTGCACCGCCAGCCAGTCCATAAAATGGTCGAGGCTCTCCATTACCGCGTCGTAATCCAGCACCTCATCCGTTAACGGCGCGGTTTTCGGCCCAACCTGGATTTTCAGTTTCTCGTCAACGCCGCCATTGATAGCGTACAGCAACGTTTTGGCAAGGTTGGCGCGCGCGCCGAAGAACTGCATCTGCTTACCGATGACCATCGGGCTGACGCAACAAGCGATGGCGTAATCGTCGCTGTTAAAGTCGGTACGCATTAAATCGTCGTTTTCATACTGCAAAGATGAGGTCACGATGGAGACCTGCGCAGCATATTTTTTGAATGCCACCGGCAACGCTTCTGACCACAGTATGGTCAGGTTCGGCTCCGGCGCTGGCCCCATCGTGTGCAGGGTATGCAGATAACGGAAGGAGTTCTTCGTCACCAGCGTGCGGCCATCAAGCCCCATCCCGCCAATAACTTCGGTGGCCCAGATCGGATCGCCGGAAAAGAGCGAGTCAAATTCCGGCGTGCGCAGGAAGCGCACCATGCGGATCTTCATGATGAAATGGTCGATCAGTTCCTGCGCCTGCTGCTCTGTCAGAAGGCCCGCGTTGAAATCGCGCTCAATGTAGATATCAAGGAACGAGGCGGTTCTTCCCAGCGACATTGCACCGCCATTTTGCGATTTTACCGCCGCCAGATAAGCGAAGTAGAGCCACTGTACCGCTTCCTGCGCGTTCCGCGCCGGGCGGGAGATATCATAGCCGTATTTCGCCGCCATCTCCTGCATTTGCAGCAGCGCGCGACGATGCTCCGCCAACTCCTCACGCAGGCGAATCGTCGCCTCAAGATTCTGTCCCTGCTCCAGATTCGACTGCAGATCGGCGAATTGCAGCTCGCGTTCGCGCACCAGATAACGGATGCCATACAGCGCGACGCGACGATAATCGCCAATAATGCGCCCGCGACCATAACCATCCGGCAAACCGGTTAATACGCCGGATTTACGGCAGCGCAGCATATCCGGCGAGTAAACATCGAATACGCCCTGATTATGGGTTTTCCGCAGGTCGGTAAAGGTATATTCAAAATCGGCGTCCATTTCGCGGCCATAAGCGTGGAATGAACTTTTGATCATGTTAACGCCGCCAAACGGATGCAAAGCGCGTTTAAGCGGCTTATCCGTTTGTAAACCGACGATTTTTTCCAGATCTTTTTCAATATATCCCGCATCGTGCGCGGTAATCGTCGTCGCGATGTTGGTATCGAAATCCACCGGCGCATGGGTCGCGTTCTCGATACGTATTCCCGCCATCACCTTTTCCCACAGCGCCGTGGTCGCTGGCGTCGCGTCGGCGAGAAAAGATTCATCCCCCTCATAGGGCGTATAGTTATGCTGAATAAAATCACGGACATTAATTTCTTCTTTCCAGTCCGTACCTTTAAAATCACGCCATGCTTCGGCATACAGCATATCGCTGGTATCGATATTTACCTTCATGAAAAATAATCTCTCTACAGAACAGCCGTTAAGTTATGCAAATTCCACTGGTGCTTTCACGTTGCCTAAATGAATGGCATCAAGAGCAATCATTTTCTCTTCATTCGTGGGAATAACAGCGCAAATAACCTGAGAAGGGTTAGCGGAAATAATGCGCTCGCCGTGAGAATTCGGCTGCTTATTCATTTCAACGTCTAACGTAAGCCCCAGCACGCCCAAATGTTCAATTACCAACTGGCGAATTAATACTGAATTTTCACCAATACCGCCGGTAAAAATAATGCCATCCAACCGATGTAACGATGCCGCGTGTCCGGCAATATGACGGGCGATACGGTGGACAAATGTTTTTATCGCTAACCGGGCGCGCTCATGTCCTTCGTGCCAGGCTTTTTCCAGGACTCTAAGGTCGGATGACAACCCGGAGATGCCGAGCAAACCGGACTCTTTATTCACCACTCGCTCCAGATCGCTCAACGTCTGCCCGGTTTCTTTGGCTATCCACGCCATCGCGCCGAAATCAACGTCGCCGCTGCGAGTACCCATCATCAGCCCCTCAAGCGGCGTCATCCCCATTGAGGTATCCACGCTCTGACCATTGCGTACCGCGCAGATAGACGCCCCATTGCCCAGATGCGCGACAATCAGACCCGAGTTTTTTTCATCGAGGTCAAGCAGTTCATACGCGCGCCGCGAAACATAGCGATGCGACGTACCGTGAAAGCCGTAGCGACGCACACCCAGACTGGAAAAATACTCCCACGGCAATCCGTATAAATAGGCTTCCGGCGCCAGCGTCTGGTGGAAACTGGTATCAAATACCGCCACTTGCCGCACGGCCGGGAAAAGGTGCCGCGCCGCGTCAATGCCGCTTAAATTAGCGTAATTATGCAGCGGCGCTAAAGGCGATACCCGACGAATATTATCGATAATCTCATCGGTAATAATGACGGACTGCGTAAATAGCTCTCCACCGTGCGCGATACGGTGACCAATTAATGCCACGCTATCCGTTAAATCACGTTTTTCCAGCTCAAAGGCAATGGCTTTTAACGCGTCCTCATAATTAGAGTGCGCGAGGTTTATCGGCTTATCGCCATTAATAGATAAAAAGGCGTTTTCAGTATTCATTCCATCTGCTATTCCCGCCATTAAAACATCACAGGTAGCGACATCCAGTACAGAGAATTTGATAGAAGATGATCCGCAATTAATGACCAGAACGACCGGAAATTCATTCATGTAGTGCCTCCGTCGATGTCAGCCTGCGTCCGCGCCCTGGGGTGGAACGCAGGCTAAACGTGAGGATTAGAACAATTTGTAGACAATATTCAGGATGGTCAGCAGACCAATCAGGGTGACGAACACGTTATCCAGACGACCACGGTACTTCGCCAGCGACGGCGCTTTACGAATGGCGTACATCGGCAGCAGGCATAACAGCGAGGCGATAATCGGCGCGCCCATCGCTTCAATCAGGTCCAGAATGTTCGGGTTTGCGTAAGCTACGACCCAGGTAGACCCCATAATGAAGATCATGCTGATGGTATTAAGCTTGCCCATAGAGACTTTGGTTTTATCGCCTTTATAACCGAATTTCAGCACCAGGCCGTTCAGCCCTTCCAGCGTCCCCAGGTAGTGACCGAAGAAAGATTTGAAAATAGCAACCAGCGCGATGATAGACGCGCCATACTCCAGCACCGTTGCAAAAGTGGATTTTGTCCCCGACAAAGAGGCGAAATGGTTGGCCAGGTAGGAAAGTACCGGAATGTTCTGCGCTTTCGCATCCGCCATGTTCTGTGGAGAGAGCGTAAACAGGCAGCTAAAGGCGAAGAACATCACCACGGCGACCATCAGCATACTGGCGCGCGAGATGATCTGTGAACATTTACGCTCGGTAAATTCGCGGCCAAACTCTTTCTCATACTCTTCCCGCTTAGACACCACGAAGGAAGAGACGATAGGCGAAAAGTTAAAGGAGAACACCATGATAGAGATGCCCAGCCACACCGTAACCAGTATGCCATCATGCCCGGTCAGCGCGATATTACTGAGATCAACCTGATCGATAACCGCCGAGTTCCAGTAAGGAATCAGCGATAATGAGATTAGCACCAGACTGGCGATAAACGGCCATACCAGGTAACTCATCACCTTAACCATCAGATCTTTACCAAACCAGATCACAAAGGCCATCAGCAGCAGCAAGAACAGCGCCACGAAACCGCGATTCAACGCTGGCATCTGCAACTGGTTTTCCCAAAACGTCATGAACGTATTAGTAATGGTGACGCCATAAATCCACAGCAGCGGACAAATCGCAAAGAAGTAAAGGAACGTGATAACTACCCCGCCCGTTTTACCAAAGTGCTCTTCGACCGTTTCCGTAATATTGCCGGACGGATTAGATCCGGATAAACACAGACGCGCCAGCGCCCGGTGACAATAGAACGCAATGGGGTAAGCTAAAACCAGCATCAGCAGAATGGGGATAAGCCCGCCAAACCCGGCGCGGATAGGGAAAAACAGCACCCCGGCGCCAATGGCGGTACCAAATAAACCCAGCGTCCACGTCGTGTCCGATTTACGCCATGACGACTGTTTTGCCTGGCTGGATACAATGCTATCAGTAGTACTCATATCCTATCCTCACGAAAAGATTAAGCGTCAACTAAACCCGTAATTTGTGATACACGAGAAAGATCGATATTGCCGCCAGAAATAATACTGACCGTTTTTCTGTTCTGAATATGGCTATCTAATTTCCCGCTTAATAGTGCAGCGCAGGCCAGAGCGCCAGCGCCTTCAGTAATAACCTTATTGCGCTGAATTAAAGCGATCATGCTGTTACGAATTTCATCTTCGCTAACCAGGACAATGTCATCGACTAATTCACGAACGATTTCATAGGTTAAATTACCCGGGCGGGAGACATCACAACCATCCGCCAGGGTGCCGGTCGTTCGGTGCGTGGTTATTTCGCCAGCGTAATAAGACGCCGCCATACCGTGAACATTTTCGGCCTGTACGCCGATAACTTTAATGGTCGGGTTAATCGATTTAATCGCAATGGCAATACCTGCAATTAAACCGCCGCCGCCAATAGGCACGATGACATTATCGACATCGTACAGATCTTCCATAATTTCCAGACCAATAGTGCCCTGTCCGGCAATGACTTTTGGATCGTCGTAAGGCGGAATAAAAATGCGGCCTTCGGTTTCGACAATTTCACTCACCTTAGCAATGGTGTCATTGAAGTTGTCACCGTGGAGCACCACTTCCGCCGAATAATCACAGGTGGCCGCCACTTTTGACTTTGGCGCGCCCTTCGGCATCACGACTTTGCCGTCAATACCCAGCATTGCGCAAGAAAGAGAAACGCCCTGTGCATGATTACCTGCGGAACAGGCCACGACGCCTTTACGTTTTTCCGCCTCCGTTAACGAGCTAAGTTTGTTAAAAGCGCCACGAATTTTAAATGAACCCGTACGCTGCATATTTTCAAACTTGAGAAATATTTCGCCTTTGCAACGTTCACTAAAATAGTTAGAGCGAGGCATTCCCGTTTTATATATCTTCCCCGCCAGTCTTTTTTTCGCTTCGAGGATATCTTCAATTGCAACCGGGAGATCGTATGTAATGTGCATTATAACCTCTTAACCTGGGTATTAAAAATAAGTTACCGTTGCCCACTGTTCAAAAGAAACAGGTGACGTCAATTTCGCTAAATATGTTTATTCCATATCATTCAATTTCTATTAACTGCCTGCGTCTGCATCCATTATATGATGAATATTGTTTAGCCAATTCTACTAATACTGAAGCGGCTTTTTTGATACGATAATTTTTAGACCATACCGCCGCATAACGTGCAACGGGTAATGTGTCTTTGATTGGTATCGTGATAAATTGATTAGAGCCAAAAGGCGTGGTCATATCGCAGGGAATAACAGTTAAGAAATCAGCATTGAGAACAAGATTATATATTGTGACGACGGAATCTGTTTTAACAATGTTTTCGATGCTGATGCCATTTCGTTGTAGAGTGGTGAGTAATTCGCTGTAGTAGCCCATATTCGTTTGCGGCAACACCCACTGTTCGTCTTTTAACGATTCCAGTGTGATGGTGCCGGTGCATGTTCGGGACTTGCTGGCTACCAGGACAAACTCTGATTCAAACAGCGGCTCGACATGCAGATCCTGTAGCTGCATTTCATTACTGAGCGTACCGATAGCAAAGTCCAGCCGCCCGTCGCGCAGGGCCGGCAGGAATGAAGAGAGCTGGGCTTCGTACATGGATACTTGCGCTTTTGGAAAGACCTCTTTGAACTTATGAATCATATCGGACATGAAGGTAAAGCCAATCAGCGAAGGAAAGCCAAACGAGACGTCGACAACGGTATTGCACGTCATACTGTTCATCTCGTTGATCATGTTTTTCATTTCGCGGGTGATAGATTCAGACCAGGAAAGCAGTACCTGTCCCGCTTCGGTCAACGTAACGCCGGTATTTTTGCGTACAATTAGCTCAACGCCAAAATAGGCCTCAACATCGCTAATGATTTTACTGACGGCGGGCTGGGTTAACCCTAACGATTTTGCGGCAGAACCGATAGAACCACTTCTAATGACTTCCTGAAAGACCACCAAATGCTGTGTTTTAGGGAGAACAAGAGTATTCATATCTACCGCTCTGAAATAACATTGTGAACGGCAGGAAGTGTAGCAAATTAAATCTTAAAGGTTATGTGCGACCACTCACAAATTAACTTGCCGCAATTTTTACATGGTCTTTATTAAATAAATAAAACCTATTATTTCAATAAGTTGCAAAAATAAAGCAGTAACTTAGTCTGATTTCAATCAAAAAACAGGGTCGGGATAACGATATATTATGGCGATAACCAGTCTATTTTACCTCCTATTTTCGACATCCTATGAAGACGATATTTCAATCAATTACGGGACATTTTATCGACAATTCCAGCGTTAAATTTAAAGCGTAATTTCTCAAATTTAAGTATAAACCGGAGGTAAATGCGCTTAAAAACCGTTACGCGTCACATTTTTTTACCTTATTTGTTTGTAAAGAAACATTTAATAAAATTTTAACCAAAATATTTCATACATTTAATTTTCATTTACAACAAATAATTTACACCGCTTTCTTGCTGTTTTTCAGGATGTAATTTTGTGAAAGAAATCGATTGCTTTTCACTTCAACTAAAAAGAGCGCAGTCTATAGCGTTTTGTGTTTCTCATCACAAAAACGAATAATATTATGTCACCACGGCTGTCAATTAATTGCCGGATAGTGACGCTGGCGTCTTCTGCAACCTCTATACCCTTCACCGGCCTGATAAGCAAAAACCCGCCAGCTTACACTGACGGTTTTTTGCATGAAGAGATGAAACTGACCGATAAGCCGCTTTCTTTTGGGTATAGCGTCGTGGACAGTCATTCATCCTGTCGCCCTGTAAAAGCAAAAACCCGCCAGCTTACACTGACGGATTTTATGAAGAGGTGAAACTGACCGATAAGCCGCTTTCTTTTGGGTATAGCGTCGTGGACAGCCATTCATCCTGCCGCCCGGTAAAAGCATAAACCCGCCAGCTTACACTGACGGATTTTATGAAGAGGTGAAACTGACCGATAAGCCGCTTTCTTTTGGACATAGCGTCGTGGACAGTCATTCATCCTGCCGCCCGGTAAAAGCAAAAACCCGCCAGCTTACACTGACGGGTTTTATGAAGAGGTGAAACTGACCGATAAGCCGCTTTCTTTTGGGTATAGCGTCGTGGACAGTCATTCATCCTGTCGCCCTGTAAAAGCAAAAACCCGCCAGCTTACACTGACGGATTTTATGAAGAGGTGAAACTGACCGATAAGCCGCTTTCTTTTGGGTATAGCGTCGTGGACAGCCATTCATCCTGCCGCCCTGTAAAAGCAAAAACCCGCCAGCTTACACTGACGGGTTTTATGAAGAGGTGAAACTGACCGATAAGCCGCTTTCTTTTGGGTATAGTGTCGTGGACAGTCATTCATCCTGTCGCCCTGTAAAAGCAAAAACCCGCCGAAGCGGGTTTTATGAAGAAGTGAAACTGACCGATAAGCCGGGTTCTGTCGTGGACAGTCATTCATCTAGGCCAGCAATCGCTCACTGGCTCAAGCAGCCTACCCGGGTTCAGTACGGGCCGTACCTTATGAACCCCTATTTGGCCTTGCTCCGGGTGGAGTTTACCGTGCCACGGACTGTTACCAGCCGCGCGGTGCGCTCTTACCGCACCCTTTCACCCTTACCTGATCCCACTTGCGTGGGCCATCGGCGGTTTGCTCTCTGTTGCACTGGTCGTGGGTTTCCCCCCCAGGCGTTACCTGGCACCCTGCCCTATGGAGCCCGGACTTTCCTCCCCTCCGCCCGTCTCCCCGAAAGGACGACGACGAAGCGGCGACTGTCTGGTCAGCTTCGGCGCGCAGTATAGAGGGTTCGCGCGACTTTGTCACCCTGCGCTGCGCATTCCTATCGCCAGAGCGGCAGCAACATTTCTGGATGCCCGATAAATATTGTCAAAAGCGCCCCGAAAAGCCTCCTCCAGCGTCACGATGCGCGTGAGTACGCTAAAGACAGCGTCGATGCCATAGTGATGCACTATCCCTACATCGTGCGTCAGGCTGCCGGCAATGCCAATCACTGGCTTATGATATTTTTTCGCCACATTCGCGACGCCAATCGGCACTTTACCGCGAATACTTTGGCTATCAATCCGTCCTTCTCCCGTCACCACCAGCGTACAGTCGTGGATATGCTCCTCCAGGTTCAGTGCCGCCGTGACAATTTCGATCCCGCTGCGTAATTCCGCACCGAGAAAAGCCATTAACGCCGCCCCCATACCGCCTGCCGCGCCTGCGCCGGGCGCCGCCTTTACGTCGACATTCAGCGATTTTTTTATGATGTCGGCATAGTGAGCAAGATTTCTGTCCAGCTCAACAATGTTCTCTTCGGTCGCGCCTTTCTGCGGCCCAAAAATTCGTGATGCGCCGTTGTCGCCGATCAGAGGATTAGAGACATCGCAAGCGACACGAATAGCGCAGAGTTTTAAACGGGGATCGAGCTCTGAAATATCAATGTCGCTTAGACAATGAAGGCTTCCGCCACCGTAACCGATATCCGCGCCGTTTGCATCGCGCAGTTTTGCGCCTAACGCCTGCATCATCCCCGCGCCGCCATCATTTGTCGCGCTGCCGCCAATGCCGATAATGATATTGCTTGCGCCGCTTTCCAGCGCCTGCAATATCAGCTCCCCCGTTCCCCGCGAGGTAGTAATCAAAGGGTTGCGTTTTTCTGGCGGAACCAGCGCCAGTCCGCTGGCCGCCGCCATTTCAATAAACGCGGTTTTACCATCCCCGGACATTCCCCAGCAGGCTTTCACTTTTTCACCCAACGGCCCGGTCACCCATGCGGCGCGTTCAACGCCCTGCGTCGCGGCAATCATGGCTTCGACCGTTCCTTCGCCGCCATCGGCAACCGGAACAGAGACATATTGCGCATCGGGGAAAATTTCCCGAAATCCTTTTTCTATCGCCTGCGCTACCTCGGCGGCAGAAAGGCTTTCTTTGTAGGAGTCGGGGGCAATTACGATTTTCATAGTGGTAGCCTGTTACTGCACAACGCCGGATGGCGTTTCACTTATCCAGCCTGAAATTCAGGCCCGGATCGCTACACGCCATCCGGGCACAACGTCGTTAGCGAGTGACTTCCACTTTCGCCAGTTTTTCGTAGTAGCACGCCAGCGCGCTATGGTCGTCATTACCGTGTCCATCCGCGCGTAACGCCTGCATCATTTCCATAACGGCGGCGGTCAGCGGGAGCTGCGCGCCAACGCCGTGGGAGGTATCCAGCGCATTCGCCAGATCTTTAATGTGCAGATCGATACGGAAACCTGGCTTAAAGTTTCGGTCCATGACCATCGGCGCTTTCGCATCCAGTACCGTGCTGCCAGCCAGACCGCCGCGAATCGCCTGATAGACCAGATCCGGGTTGACGCCCGCTTTAGTCGCCAGCGTCAGCGCTTCAGACATGGCGGCGATATTCAACGCCACGATCACCTGGTTAGCCAGTTTTGTGACGTTGCCTGCGCCGATATCGCCGGTATGCACCACGGAACCCGCCATCGCTTTCATCAGGTCGTAGTACTTGTCGAAAATGGCTTTATCGCCCCCCACCATCACCGACAACGTGCCATCAATCGCCTTCGGCTCGCCGCCGCTGACCGGCGCATCCAACATCTCAACGCCCTTCGCCTTCAGCGCATCGCTGATTTCACGGCTTGCCAGCGGCGCGATAGAACTCATATCAATCAATACGGTTCCCGGCTTCGCGCCTTCGATGATACCGTTCTCGCCCAGCGCAACCTCTTTCACATGCGGAGAGTTAGGCAGCATCGTGATGATGACGTCACACTGTTCAGCGATCGCCTTCGCCGTAGAGGCCGTTTCCGCGCCTGCGGCAATGACGTCGGCAATCGCTTCAGGATTACGATCGGACACCACCAGCGAATACCCTGCTTTCAGTAAGTTTTTGCTCATGGGCTTACCCATGATGCCTAAGCCAATAAAGCCAACTTTCATCGTCATAGCGTTCTCTCTTTCCATACCAGGATTATTTTTTAAAGGTGTCGGCAAGCTTCTGCGTGCTGGCGCGGAATGCGCCTAAATCGCTGCCAACGGCGACAAAGGTCGCGCCCCATTCCAGATAACGGCGGGCATCCGCCTCTACCGGCGCCAGAATGCCGCACGGTTTACCGTGCGCTTTAGCGCGGGCGAAAATATGTTGAATCGTCTGCTGCACGTCAGGGTGAGAAGCATTGCCGAGATGACCCAGCGCGGCGGCCAGATCGCTTGGGCCGACAAAAATGCCATCAACGCCTTCCGTTGCGGCGATGGCATCAACATTGTCGACACCCAACTGGCTTTCGATTTGAACAATAATGGTGATGTTTTTGTTCGACTGCGCAAAGTAATCAGGCACCGTACCGAACATATTCGCGCGGTGAGAAACGGAGACGCCGCGAATGCCTTCCGGCGGGTAACGCGTCGAGGCGACGGCGCGAGCCGCTTCCTCTTGCGTTTCAACAAAGGGGATCAGGAAGTTATAAAACCCAATATCCAGCATCCGTTTGATAATGACCGGTTCATTGGTTGGCACACGTACCACAGGCGCGCTGGCGCTGCCTTTCAATGCCATTAACTGCGGAATTAAGGTGGTCACATCGTTCGGCGCATGTTCGCCATCCAGCACCAGCCAGTCAAATCCCGCCAGACCGAGAACTTCGGTGGTGATTGGGCTTGCCAGTGCAGACCAGCAGCCAATCTGCACCTGTTGCGCCGCCAGCGCCGCTTTAAACTTATTCGGGAAAATAGCGTTATTCATCGCTTATACCTTCGCTTATTTCTTTAATTCTCTACATGTGATGCCGCCACCATAACTTATAGCAACGACAATAAAATGCTTATCTGAAATCAGAATGGATCTCCACATTCTATTTCTAATGTGGTACACATCCTGTAGCACAATATACCGTTCTGATATCTTTAGCGTCTTTTATTATTATCATGGTATTTTCAAATAACTCGTCAGATACACTGAATTCGCCATTCAGTATAAACAGCCTATGGCGGATAATCATTGTGCAAACGCTCATTAAAAAGGGATTATTTAACGCTTATTTTTGAGCATACGCCCATGATACTGGGCGCTAATGCACACATTTACGCTTTACCCGGCCTACATAAAAAATTTCATAATTTGCGGTGATCTGGATCACATTCTTATATTTATACTCCTGTCATTCTTATTTCATTATGCATGAACTTTATTTCTTATATTGAGATTTAACGATTTAACCATAACCAAAATAGATAATCCTATTTCTATCATCCAGGCTGGAGAATGTTGAACAATGGCCAATATCGAAATTCGCCAGGAATCGCCATCGGCGTTTTATATAAAAGTACATGAAACCGATAATGTCGCAATTATTGTTAATGACCACGGTCTTAAAGCCGGAACACGTTTTCCGGATGGCCTGGAACTGACTGAACATATTCCGCAAGGCCATAAAGTCGCTCTGACGGATATCCCCGCTCACGGCGAAATCATCCGTTATGGCGAAGTCATCGGTTATGCGGTACGCGACATCCCGCGCGGAAGCTGGATCGACGAGTCGCTGGTTGAACTGCCAAAAGCGCCGCCGCTGAATACGCTACCGTTGGCGACCAAAGTACCGGAACCGCTGCCGCCGCTGGAAGGCTACACGTTTGAGGGCTATCGTAACGCCGATGGCAGCGTCGGCACCAAAAATCTGCTTGGCATTACCACCAGCGTGCACTGTGTGGCGGGCGTGGTCGATTATGTGGTGAAAGTGATTGAGCGCGATCTCCTGCCCAAATACCCGAATGTCGATGGCGTTGTAGGGCTAAACCATCTGTACGGCTGCGGCGTGGCAATCAACGCGCCGGCGGCGGTCGTGCCGATTCGCACGATTCATAATATCGCGCTCAACCCCAATTTTGGCGGCGAAGTGATGGTGATTGGCCTCGGTTGCGAAAAACTGCAGCCGGAACGGCTGCTGGAAGGCACCGAGGATGTTCCCGCCATCGCCGTTGAAAGCGCCAGTATTGTGCGTTTACAGGACGAGCAGCATGTCGGCTTTAAATCAATGGTCGACGATATTTTGCGGGTCGCCGAACGCCATCTGACGAAACTGAACCAGCGCCAGCGCGAAACCTGCCCGGCCTCCGAGCTGGTCGTCGGGATGCAGTGTGGCGGCAGCGATGCGTTTTCCGGCGTCACGGCAAACCCGGCGGTGGGTTATGCTTCCGATCTGTTGGTACGCTGCGGCGCGACCGTCATGTTCTCGGAGGTCACCGAAGTGCGCGATGCCATTCATCTTCTGACGCCGCGCGCCATCAACGAAGCCGTGGGTAAACGCCTGCTGGATGAAATGGCCTGGTACGATAACTATCTTGATATGGGGAAAACCGATCGCAGCGCTAACCCGTCCCCTGGCAACAAAAAAGGCGGCCTGGCGAACGTCGTGGAAAAAGCGTTGGGCTCTATCGCTAAATCGGGTAAGAGCGCCATTGTCGAAGTATTATCGCCGGGCCAGCGCCCCACCAAACGCGGCCTGATTTACGCCGCGACGCCCGCCAGCGATTTCGTCTGCGGCACGCAGCAGGTCGCTTCCGGCATTACCGTACAGGTCTTTACCACCGGACGCGGCACGCCGTACGGGCTGATGGCGGTGCCGGTCATTAAAATGGCGACGCGTACCGAGCTGGCGAACCGCTGGTATGACTTAATGGATATCAATGCCGGCACCATCGCCACGGGTGAAGAGACAATCGAAGATGTGGGCTGGAAGCTGTTTCACTTTATTCTCGATGTCGCCAGCGGCCGGAAAAAGACTTTCTCGGACCAGTGGGGCCTACATAACCAACTGGCGATATTTAACCCGGCACCAGTGACCTGATCCAGTCAGTACCCTTCTCCGAGCAGGGTATAACCGCATAATCTGTAGACCGGGTAAGCGCCAGCGCTACCCGGTATTTTTTCGCCCTTAGTCTGTAGCCTGAAGTATGTCTGCCCGACATGCTTTTTTTACGCCTAACTTTCGATAGCTTCCATTTTATTTCGAAACTTTCATTTATCAGATCAAAATCACAAAAAAACATTCCGAAAGCCTATAAATTCTTTCAAAGAAAACAAACGAAAGATTTCGGAGGAAGGATGTTTATCATTTCAGGCAGAACAATGCTAAAGAAGGCGCAGCAGGAAGGCTATGCTGTGCCGGCGTTTAACATCCACAACCTGGAGACATTGCAAGTGGTGGTGGAAACCGCCGCAGAATTGCGCTCTCCGCTGATTGTCGCCGGTACGCCAGGCACCTTTATCTACGCAGGCGTCGGTAATATCGTGGCTATCGCCGCAGAACTGGCGAAAAGCTGGAACCATCCTCTCGCGGTACATCTCGATCATCATGAAAAACTGGCCGACATCAAAATGAAAGTCGCCGCCGGGGTACGCTCGGTCATGATCGACGGGTCGCATTTCCCCTTTGCCGACAATATTGCGCTGGTGAAAAGCGTGGTTGATTACTGTCATCGCTACGATGTCAGCGTTGAAGCTGAACTTGGGCGTCTCGGCGGGCAGGAAGACGATCTTATCGTTGACGGTAAAGATGCGCTTTATACCCATCCGGAACAGGCCCGGGAATTTGTAGAAAAAACGGGTATCGACTCGTTAGCCATTGCTATCGGCACCGCTCACGGCCTCTACACCGCTGAACCAAAACTTGATTTTGAACGACTGACGGAAATTCGTCAGCGGGTTGATGTCCCCTTAGTCCTTCACGGCGCCTCTGGCCTGCCGACCCGCGATATTACCCGCGCTATTTCGCTGGGCATCTGCAAAGTTAACGTCGCGACCGAGCTTAAAATCGCTTTTTCTGGCGCGCTTAAAAACTATTTAACGCAACACGCAGAGGCCAGCGATCCCCGCCATTACATGATCCCGGCGAAAGCGGCCATGAAAGAGGTTGTACGTAAAGTGATTGCCGACTGCGGTTGTGAAGGGAAGCTCTAAAGCCCCCGGATTTAGCACGGCAAAGGGCGTTTTCATAGCTGGATCACGAAAGCCATTATTATCCTTTGCCTTCAAACCAAAAATATTATGAAGATAAACAAAAGATATCGGAGCCAGAAGTGAAAGAAATAATTTCTCGTCACAAAGCAGGGGAACAGATAGGGATCTGTTCCGTATGTTCAGCACACCCGCTGGTGATTGAATCCGCATTACGTTTTGATCTGAACAACGGGAACAAAGTTCTGATCGAAGCGACCTCTAACCAGGTTAATCAGTTTGGCGGTTATACCGGCATGAAACCGGCTGACTTTCGTGATTTTGTCTATGGCATCGCCCAGGAAGTGGGTTTTTCACGAGAACGGCTTATTTTAGGCGGCGATCACCTGGGACCTAACTGCTGGCAAAACGAACCTGCGGATACGGCGATGGAAAAATCCGTCGAACTCATTAAGGCTTACGTCGCTGCCGGGTTTAGCAAAATCCATCTTGATGCCTCTATGTCCTGCGCTGACGACCCGACGCCGCTGGACCCAATGGTTGTCGCTAAACGCGCCGCCCTGCTTTGCCAGGCAGCGGAAACGACGGCGGCCGACGAACAAAAACGCCATTTAACCTATGTTATCGGCACTGAAGTTCCGGTTCCGGGCGGGGAAGCCAGCGCCATTAACGCCGTACATGTTACCCGCGAACAGGATGCTGCCCGCACGCTGCAAACGCATCAGGCTGCTTTTCGCGCCCTGGGGCTGGATGAGGCATTGAACCGGGTTATCGCGATTGTCGTACAGCCGGGCGTTGAATTTGATCATACCCAGATTATTCATTATCAGCCGCAGGCGGCACAGGCGCTCTCCGCATGGATAAAAGAAACGCCGATGGTCTATGAAGCGCATTCGACTGATTATCAGACGCGACAGGCCTACCGCGCCCTCGTTCGCGATCATTACGCCATTCTGAAGGTCGGCCCGGCGCTCACTTTCGCGCTGCGCGAAGCCATTTTCGCACTTGCGCAAATGGAAAATGAGCTGGTATCCCCAGAACAACGTAGCCGCGTGATGGAAGTTATCGATGAAGTGATGCTAAACGAGCCAGGCTACTGGAAAAAATACTACCGTCCAACCTGGAGCCAGGCGATGGTCGACATCCACTTTAGTTTGTCTGACCGTATTCGCTATTACTGGCCGCACCCGCGTATTCGTCAAAGCGTAGAGAAGTTAATCGCCAATCTGAACAACGTCACATTGCCGCTGGGATTAATTAGCCAGTTTATGCCCGTACAGTTTGAACGCCTGTCTGAGGGCGTGCTCACCCCCACGCCGCATAACCTGATTATTGACAAAATTCAGGATGTTCTGCGCGCTTATCGCTTCGGTTGCACGCCGGATGTCGCCTGAATAATGGAGAATTTATGAGCCAACTATTTGTCCGAACCGGAATCACATTCGACTCGAGCCAACAGGCGCTGGCGCACATTGGCAAAGAGATGCTGGCGAAAGGCGTGGTACATGACAGTTATCCGCAGGCGCTGGTGGAACGTGAAGCGTCTTTTCCTACCGGCATTGCGCTGGAGCGTCACGCCGTCGCTATCCCTCATTGCGAGGCGGTTCATGCGAAATCACCCGCTATCTATCTGATTCGTCCAGATAAGCCGGTCATGTTTCAACAGGCGGATGATGACGAAGAGATTGCCGTTTCGTTAATCATCGCCTTAATCGTTGAAAACCCGGCGGCACAGCTAAAACTTCTGCGCCGCCTGTTTAGTGAGCTACAGAACCCGAGCACCCTCGATGCCCTGTTAAGCGCGCCGGATGCCGAACTGGCGATACGCTTTCAGGAAACCATCCTTGAGCCTGAGCAGTGCGCCCAGGTTTGATAATAAATTGATAATAATGAGGAATACCCTATGAAACGTAAAGTAATTGTGGCCTGTGGCGGTGCGGTTGCAACCTCAACGATGGCTGCGGAAGAAATTAAAGAGCTATGTGATGCCAACCATATTGAGCTCGACTTAGTGCAATGTCGGGTCACCGAAATCGAAACCTATATGGACGGAGCCGATCTTATCTGTACCACTGCCAGGGTCGATCGCGCCTTTGGCGATATTCCCGTCGTTCACGGTATGCCTTTTGTTTCCGGCGTGGGTATTGAAGCATTACAGCAAAAAATTCTGTCCATTCTCATGGGGTAACGTATGTTTAGCGAAATAATGCGTTATATCCTCGACTTAGGCCCAACGGTGATGTTGCCCCTGGTGATCATCGTGTTCTCTAAACTGCTGGGAATGAAGCTTGGGGATTGTTTTAAATCGGGTTTGCATATTGGTATCGGCTTCGTGGGTATTGGTCTGGTCATCGGCCTGATGCTGGATTCTATCGGCCCCGCGGCAAAAGCCATGGCGGAACATTTCCAAATCAATCTCCACGTTATTGACGTCGGCTGGCCGGGTTCATCGCCCATGACCTGGGCGTCACAAATCGCGCTAGTCGCGATCCCTGTCGCTATCGGGGTTAACGTCCTGATGCTGGTGACCCGCATGACCCGCGTGGTGAATGTCGATATCTGGAATATCTGGCACATGACTTTCACGGGCGCCATGCTGCATCTGGCGACCGGTTCATACTGGCTGGGGATTCTGGGCGTTGTGGTTCATGCCGCCTTTGTCTACAAACTGGGGGACTGGTTTGCCAAAGATACCCGCGACTATTTTGGCCTTGAGGGGATTGCTATCCCACACGGTTCATCCGCGTACCTGGGCCCCGTGGCGGTGCTCGTTGATACCATCATCGAAAAAATTCCGGGCCTCAATCGTATTCACTTTAGCGCAGATGATGTCCAGAAACGCTTCGGACCGTTTGGCGAGCCGGTGACTGTCGGCTTCGTGATGGGGCTGGTGATTGGTGTGCTGGCAGGCTACGACGCCAAAGCCGTTCTGCAACTGGCGGTCAAAACCGCAGCGGTGATGCTGCTTATGCCACGCGTCATTAAACCTATTATGGATGGCCTAACGCCTATCGCGAAACATGCGCGTAAACGTCTACAGGCCAAATTTGGCGGGCAGGAGTTCCTGATAGGCCTTGATCCAGCGCTACTGCTCGGTCATACCTCTGTTGTCTCCGCGAGCCTGATATTCATTCCGCTGACCATCCTGATTGCCGTCTTAGTACCGGGGAACCAGGTGCTGCCGTTCGGCGACCTCGCCACCATCGGTTTCTTTATTGCGATGGCGGTCGCGGTACACCAGGGCAACCTGTTCCGCACGCTGATTTCAGGTGTCATTATCATGGGTATCACCCTGTGGATAGCCACCCAGACGATTGGCCTGCATACCCAACTGGCTGCCAATGCCGGAGCGCTAAAAGCTGGCGGACAAGTCGCCTCGCTGGATCAGGGCGGTTCCCCTATCACCTGGCTGCTGATTCAACTTTTTACCTGGCAGAATATCGTCGGCTTCGCCGTCATTGCCATTATCTATCTGGCCGGCGTACTGCTGACCTGGCGTCGCGCCCGACAGTTTGTTGCGGCTGAGAAAGCCACGGCGCTACAGCAAAGTCAAATCGCCTCTTAATTTTAGGGGAGCAATCGCTCCCCTCACCTTCCTGGAGAATGTTATGAAATCAGTGGTTATTCACGCTGAGGGAGACGTGCGCGTTGAAGAACGCCCCTTACCACAACTGCAAGCCGAGGACGATGTGTTGGTCAAAGTCGTTAGCTCAGGGCTTTGCGGGTCGGATATCCCGCGTATTTTCGCGCAGGGCGCCCATTATTATCCTATTACGTTAGGCCATGAATTCAGCGGCTACGTTGAATCCTACGGCACAGGCGTAACGGATATGCAGCCTGGCGATGCCGTCGCTTGTGTCCCGCTTCTTCCCTGCTTTCACTGTCCGCAATGCGAACGCGGTTACTTTTCTTTATGCAAACAGTATCAGTTTGTAGGATCGCGCAGCGAAGGCGGTAATGCGGAATATGTGGTGGTCAAACGGGCCAATCTTTTCCGCTTGCCGTCTGATATGCCGATTGAAGATGGCGCGTTTATCGAACCGATTACCGTGGGCTTACACGCCTTTCATCTGGCGCAGGGCTGCGAGGGGAAAAACGTAATTATCGTTGGTGCCGGGACAATTGGCCTGCTGGCCTTACAGTGCGCGCGGGAACTGGGCGCGCGAAGCGTAACGGCGATTGATATCAATCCGCAGAAACTGGAACTGGCGAAAGCGCTCGGCGCAACGCATACCTGTAATAGCCGGGAAATGACCGCCGACGACATCCAGACCGCGTTGTCCGACATTCAGTTTGATCAACTGGTTCTCGAAACGGCAGGAACTCCCCAGACCGTCTCGCTGGCTATCGATATCGCCGGGCCGCGCGCGCAACTGGCGCTGGTGGGGACGTTACATCACGATCTCACCCTGACAACGCGTACATTCGGGCTAATTTTGCGTAAAGAGCTCACGCTCCTCGGCAGTTGGATGAACTACTCCGCGCCATGGCCAGGAGAAGAATGGGAAACCGCAGCGCGCCTGTTGGCTGAAAAACGTCTTCAACTGACCCCTCTCATTGCCCATCGCGGCGATGCGGAAAGCTTTGCAGAAGCAGTCAAAGCGCTTAATGGCGCGCCCATGCAGGGCAAAATCCTACTTCAACTTTCCTGATGGTACGAGCCAGCAACCTGCGCTGGCTCACATTTCCTTTCGAAATTTAGCGTTCACCTTTCGCAATCCTTCGTTTAAACTAGTTACAGTTAATTATCAGGCAAATCAATATGAACTCATTTGAGCGAAGAAATAAAATTGTCGACCTGATTAATACGCAAGGCAGCGTGCTGGTGATGGACCTTTCAAATACCTTTGGTATTTCTGAAGTGACTATCCGTGCTGACCTGCGTCTGCTGGAAGAGAAAGGCCTTGTCACCCGTTTTCATGGCGGCGCGGCAAAACCGGGAAGTCATCTGGCGGAAGGCGACAATCAGGAAGTCATTCTGGAAGATCGGTATCAACTCGCCAGCGATCCGAAAAAGCGGATTGCCCAGGCGGCTGCGGCAATGGTTGAAGAAGGAATGACCATCATTCTGGATAGCGGGAGCACAACGTTACTGATTGCGGAAGCGCTCGCGCGAAAAAGCAATATTACGGTGATCACTAACAGCTTGCCTGCCGCTTTTACGCTATCAGAAAATAAAGATCTCACGTTGGTGGTCTGCGGCGGTACGGTACGGCATAAAACCCACTCAATGCACGGCACGATTGCGGAACGATCGCTACACGGCATCAGCGCCGATGTCATGTTTGTCGGGGCGGATGGCATTGATGCGACAAACGGTATTACCACGTTTAACGAAGGTTATTCCATTAGCGGCGTCATGGCGGCGGCGGCACACAAAGTTATCGCGGTACTGGACGCGACCAAATTTAACCGTCGCGGCTTTAACCAGGTATTGCCGATGGACAAGATCGATTGTGTGATAACCGATGACACCATCAGCAAACAGGATAAAGCGGCATTAGCGAAAACAGGCGTGGAATTAATGATCGTCTAAAAAGGAGTCGGTTATGCGTTGCTGATCGCGAGAGTAAGCCCGAAGGAAAGGCCCGGCCCGCTATCACCGCCCAATGCCCCCATCACTTTACCCACATCAATCACCTGATTGAGTATTAACGCGATGGCGATAAAAGGCGGTTCCCGGGCGCTCGCTTTTACTCTTCCTGCTGCCCCAGCGCATATTTATACAGCGCATTTTTCTTCACGCTGTGAATTTCTGCTGCCAGCGCCGCCGCTTTTTTCAGCGGCAGTTCTGCCTGTAGCAGCGCCAGCGTGCGCAGCGCGTCGGCTGGACCCACATCGGCTATTCGGTCGGGGTAAAAGCGATTGATAAGGTGAGGGAAAATTCGCAAATGATCGCCCGCTCCGCGACCATTCTTGGTATCACGGTGATTGGCGGCCTTATCGCATCTTACGTGCACATCAATGTCGTCACCTCTTTCGCCATCGACAGCACCCACAGCGTCGCGCTACAGCAGGATTTCTTCGATAAGGTGTTCCCGAACATTTTACCGATGGGCTACACGCTGCTGATGTACTACCTGCTGCGGGTGAAGAAAGCCCACCCGGTGCTGTTAATCGGCGTGACGTTTGCGTCGTCCGCGCTCGGCATTCTGTAAACGGAACGGAGGGCGCTGGCAATCGCGCCCTTTTCCCCAAAAGGACTATCTCCCATGCAAACGCTCCAGCATTATGACAACTACTGTGCCTTAAGCGAACGCGCCAGCGACTATCTGGCGGCATTCATCCAGAACAAACCCGACGCCGTCATTTGCCTCGCCACGGGCGGCTCGCCGCTGCTGACCTATCGCTATTTTGTTGAGAAAGTTAAACAGCGTCAGATCGATATCAGCCAGGTGAGCTTCGTGAAGCTGGATGAATGGGTCGGCATCCCTTTACAGACGCCCGGCACCTGCGAGGCATTTCTGCAACAGCATATCGTGCGGCCGCTGAATCTACGGGAAGATCAGTTGATCGGCTTCCGGTCGCAAAATGTTGATGAACAGGAGTGCGAACGCGTCACGGCGCTGATCGCGCAGCGCGGCAGGGCAAGATTACGAAACCCCGCACCCCGCACTGAGTAATCCCCAGTAATGTGCGGGTGAAAAAAGACAAGCATAGAGTTTTGTGATCTACTGATTGTGCAACCAATTCAATGAGATCACCTTTATGCCTGCTTATCAAGTATGTCAGAATTTCTTCCAGGATGCCTTAGCTCCATTTCACAAATACCGACAAAATGCCCTGCCGGATGTCACTGTTGCACTAATCAATGGCGCATCGCTGACGCTGACCAGTATCGGTCGTTATTTACCCGGAGCGGCTCAGGTCAAAAATAAAATCAAACGCGTTGATCGTCTGCTCGGCAATGAATCATTTCATCGTGAGTGGGCCGCAGGGCAAGATTACGAAGCCCCGCACCCCGCAAGGACTGACGCGAGGTACTCTCTGTCCATCGCCGCTCTTCTAATCTTTCTCTCCAGAGAATATTCACCAATTACCCAATAATTTATATCATTTCATTTGCTATAACTTTTGTTTATTTTTTCAATTTTAAAATCTTTTTTTGAAATTATATAAATAATTTGCTCCATACCGCTACCACGGGTTTCTTCCAGATGAGATTTACAATAGAATGCGATTTTAATATTTTCATCATTATCCTGTATCATGGTATTAAATAAGCCCCAGTTTGTATGCTCTCTAAAATGTGAAAAAGCAACATTCATAGCTTTTGTTTGTACTTCATCTAAAAAAACAAGTTTTTCACCCATACATCTTAACGGAATTAGAAAAATAAATGCAAAAATAATATATTTCATTTCATTTCCTCAGTTTTTCCAGTTCCAGGGGTAAACTTATAATATTTATTATCTGGAGTCCCCAAATAGCCAGTATAATCAGGATTACCTATACCATCACTTGTAATCCCAGAAATATCTTGCGGTGAAAAATGTAAAGAGTCATATGCATCATTTTGAGGTGATACTGGATTCCCCTTTAGATCAGAGTAAAAGCCATGTGTGTGATAATCACCAACCTTAGTTGAGCCAGAAGGACAAGAGCTATTTGACGGAGAAAAACCAGCCAAGCTTCCCTGTTTAGCTTCAGTTGCAATATATTTATTATTAGAGGTTTTACAAACTAACCCGCCATATTCTCTATTCTCTATAATTGATGTGCCATTACACATTTTTATGGCAAAAAGCGCAGCTTCATCTTGACTATTAAATTTATAGATTGGTATATCAGATAAGGTTAAACCTAATGGTTCTATATTTACTATCGGGTTCAGGGGATCAGGGCAAGATTACGAAACCCCGCACCCCGCAAGGACTGACGCGAGGTACTCTCTGTCCATCGCCGCTCTTCTCATCTTTCTTCTCAGCCCTGCTTTGAATTCCTTGTTTTCCGTCAAAATATTTACCGCTATATGTCTTATGCCAGAAAATAATTCCGCTGCATTTCCTCTTCTTATTCTGCAATCATCTTCGTTCATCGCCACGTCTAAACGCCAGTGCAATTTATTTTCCACATCCCAATGACTTCTCATCGCACTGGCAAATTTCTCTGCTGTTAAATCCGCTGAGCTTATATAATATCTCACCAGCATTTCTGGTTCTTTCTTTCCGCTATCTTTCTCTGAACGAAAAGATACCGCCACACATAGTTTTTTTAAACCTTTCCATTCAAACGTAAAATCAATTAACTCATCAGGAACATCGCTGACAATATGAAGCCGGGTTTCTTCTCTTCCATGTCCCTTTTCGGTTGTGGCATAACTGTCATACTTTGGATTATTTAGTTCTTTTAACGGAAATTTTTCTTCAAACGCTTTTTGCAATCGTCCCTGATTACCTTTTACTGAAAATAAATAGTCACCTTCCTGATGATGTATCTTTTCAGCAATATCTTTCTGGCATCCCATTGCATCCGTTGTAATCAGTTTCCCTTTGATATCAAGCATGTTAAGCAGTTCTGGTATTGCAGTAATCTCATTGGATTTCTCATTGGTTTTTATCAGTCCCAGTACAAGACCGTTCATTGTGGAAAACGCACTTATTACATGAATCGCCCCCCCGGCGACGGCTTTTATCGTAAGAGTGTCGAAGTGTTTTTCCATCAATAGCAATAATATCACCATCATCTGAAGAGTGACAATCTCGCATCCAGTTAATAAAACATTCATGGAATTTTCTAGGACTTATGCAGGATATAACTCTGGCAATGGTATCATGAACCGGAATGCCATTTTCAAAATCACCATATTCTTTTAAAAATTCTATATGGGCCTCGCCAAAATCCTGGATATCTTCCCAACCCTCAGCACCAGAAATGACAGCACAGATTGTCAAAAGCAGAATGTCTGATAATTTATGCTCTACTTCCAGGGTTGTCTGTAATCAGGGATAATTGAAGTATGTGCCATTAATTTTTCAAGATTCATAATCTGTTCTCCTTATTTTCCAGGAGATATTTGATCATATGTAAAGTCAGAAGGACAGTTGCACTGGATAAGGATTAGCTTAATTTTTAAACAAAAAATGCTGATTTATTAGTACAAAAAACATACTTCTGATGTTCTTTCCCTGGATCCGGTTGGTTTCTGCATAGTACTATCGTTTTATTTTTAATATATTTTCCTGGCCCACTACAGGAATTATGCGATTCCTCTCATTATTATTCATCTTTCTCCCATGTATCTACATTTCCATCGTTCAATAACATAACAATTTCATTCTCATTAATTTTATTTTTTGAGCATTTATAGTTTTTTTATTCTTGAATAACACTACACCTTTGTTATCTATGAAATATTCGTGATCATCTTCATATATATATTCTAATGTTTTCATCATCGAATAGATAACATTTATTCCCATGTGAGCTTAGTAATGCTAATACTTTTCCATGATTTCGTTGCAGCAATTCTTGCCCCCCTCCTTTCACTGCAAGCCTTTTAATTCCCCCCCCTTGTTATTGGTGTATAGGTTTGAATACGAAAAGGAATACGGAAAAATAGCATTTTCGCATCGCAAGAAAATGGTAAAATACAGACAAGCAGCAATAATGTGTTTTTAATGATTTTTTGAAGATGCAAAGAAAATACATAAAATTTCATTAAGCAGGGGGGGCTTATCTTTATCATCAGTATTTCATCCTTGGTGGGATTCCCATTTCTTTGCGGACAGGGTTCTCATGTTTTTTGACATTATTCATATGTCCTGGTCCGTCGTCATTTTGACCCATTGCATGCCCCATTTCGTGGGCGATAACTACACTTAATGGCGTAGGTGTCAGTTTGCATGCTTCATCTTTTCCTTTAATCAGTGCCAGCGGCAGTCCACGATGTATCATTGTAAGTCAACAGCCATTACTTTGCCGCCAGAGTAAGTGAAAAGTATTGTGCCAACATAAGTACCCTCGCCAGATTTATTGATCACCTCTAGATCTGCTTGCTTTGCTGCAAGTAATACCTGTTCCTGTGAAGTTGACTTCAGTAATAAAGGAAGTAACTTTTTCAGTTCGGAAGCCTGTCTATTCCGGTAATGAATTTCATCCATCCCGTAAGTTGTCATCACTCCCAAATCAAATACTCGATAAAGCAAAACAGCATTTATCAAGATCGAGCACAACAGCGCAAGTCTAATTATTCTCTTCATCACATTGCCCCTACTGAATTATTTCCCACCCGCTGTTGCAGCATCATGTGCAAATGTCTTGCAATTATTCCCTATCAGGCTATAGCAGTCATGTTTTTTACTAAAATCTTCGGCATATTCATTCGCACTTTTGTAATTAGTATCAGAATAATACGTTGGCGTTACAGTCGAACCATGTCCATATTTTTCTGAGGTGAATTTATATAGTGCATCTAGCGACTCTTTGGTTGGTTGTCCATCTTTACCCATGCTTAAGTCTGGAACAGGCCTCCGTCTTACATTCCCGCACTTTTTGTCTGTGTAGCGACCAAATTCATAATATTGAGTTTTTCCAGTTTTAGGATCAACAGTAACAACCGCACCATGACCAAGAGGTAAATTGAACCCCATTCCGGTATTAACTGGGTAATAATCATAATTAATTTGTATCGCATCTAATCCTAGGGGATCAATCCCCTGTACTGGATTTAAAGGATACATATACGGATTCCATCCACCATCCAGCCCTATCGGATCCTGTGTAATATACCTTCCCTGTCCCGGATTATAGTAACGGTGCCGGTTATAATACAGCCCCGACTCCTCATCGTACTGCTGGCCCGGTAGCCGTATCAGTTGCTCCAGGTGCTCAGGGTTTTCCTCACCCGACAAATTTCCCCATTCATCATACTCCCCGCGCCACGCCACCTGGTTATCCGGGGTAATCAGCGCCAGTGGCAGTCCACGCTGGTCGCAGTGGTAAAGATGAATTTTCCTTTGGGGTGTGTACTCCGGCTCCAGTTGCCCCGCCATCTGCTCCGGCGTCAGCCCGCATCCCGCCAGCCATGCCCGGCTCTCCTCACTCACCGCGTTACGCCTCAGTTCGCCCTCCAGCCTGTCCAGCATCGCCGTCAGCGCCGCCGGAAGCTGTACCGCCTGGCCGTCCTCGCTCCCTTCCTGCGACAGCTTCTCCGCCAGGCTGCGGTGCTGTGCTTTCGCCTGTTCAGCCGCGTCTGTTTCGATGCGCACCAGCGGCGTGAAGCTCCCCGGCGCATACACCGTCTGGACGCGGCTCTGTCCGGTCTGGATGGTCGTCAGCCTGTCGCCTTCCCAGCCGTACCACGTCACATACGGTCTGCGCGACAGCTCCATCCGCGTGTCGCTCCAGTGAACCAGCTCCCGCTTCCATACCCGTTTGCCCACCCTGCGGCCCAGCGGGTCGTAAATATACCGCCCCTCCGCCAGGACGGTGTTGTGCTGTGTGCGCACATAATGTACCAGACGGTGCTGGTTATCGTATTCGTACCGGTGTGTACGTTCGTCGTTCATCCGTATCACCACCCCTTCCGGGATGCGGTCCGTTTTCTCCGTCAGCCTGCCGTATTTGTCGTAGCGGTACAGGTACTGCATATCTTCCGTGATGCGGTTATCTGCCCATACTGTGGCACCCGTGTCGGGATAAAACTCCGGGTCCGGCAGCCGGTTCCCCGCCGGGTCCGTGGCATACGGGAGGGTGATGTTCAGATTCGCGGCGCTGGTATGCACCCCGGTCAGGCGCCCGCTCCCGCTGTAGCGGTACTCCCTCGTCTGCTGCGGCCCGCTGATGCGCACCAGCCTCCCGCCCTCATCGTAACCGTACTCCCGGTTTAGCTGTGGCAGTGTCAGGTGCTGACCATGAAGCTGACCGCCCGGTGTGTAAGTGGTCGTCAGTTCGTAAGCACCCGGCTCTGGTGCTGCGCCCGCACCGAACCGCCGCAACACCTCGCGGTGCAGCCTGTCACGCGTGTATTCCACCAGCGGCATATCCCCCAGCTTCATTCCCGCCAGATAACCGCTCCCGTACGTCAGCCACTCCACCGGCGGCAGGTTGTCCGGCTTAAACCGGTTCGCCAGCCCCTGCTCACTGTACCCCTGTAGTGTCTCATGCTGCCATAACAGTTCGTCCGTCTGCGGGTCCGTTACCGTCTGCCGCTCGCGGATAAGGCGGCCTTTATTATCGTAGCCGTAATGCACCGCCACCCGCTGCCCTTCACTGAGGTGACTCAGTTCCGTCAGCCAGCCGTGGTCGTCGTACTGCCAGCGTTCAGCCTCCAGGCCGTTGATGGTGCGGTGCGTCAGGCGGTCTGACGCATCATAATGCCAGTGCGTCACCAGGTCCTCATCCTCGCTGCGGACAAGCTGCCCCGTCACGTCATAACCGTACCGCTGTACCCGTCCGTCAAAGCCCGTCTGCTGTGTCAGGCGGTCCAGTTCGTCCCAGGTAAATGCGCTGTGGCTGCCGTTCTCGTTGGTCAGTTGCGTCACACGGCCCGCAGCATCATATTCCATCCGCCGCGTCAGCCCGCCCTGCGTGGTACTGAGCGCCTTGCCCCACCCGTCGTACTGCGTTTCAGTGCGGCTGCCGTCCGGCCCGGTGACGGTGGTTACGTCACCCGCGTCGTTATAGTCATATCGCGTCTCACGGCCCTGATTATCTTTCTGGCTGACCAGCCTGCCCCGGCTATTGTAAGCCCGGTAAACGCTCTGCCCCTCCTCGCGGTGAATTGCCGTCATCTGGCCGAACCGGTCATACTCATACCGCGTCTCATACCCCGAACAGTCCGTGAACGCCACCATCTGGCCGTAACGGCTCCAGGTCACTGACTTACTGCTGCCGGTGGCGTCCTGTATCCCGGACGGTAATTCACTCTGCGGATTATCATAGCTGTACCGCGTCGTCTCGCCGGTACGCGATGTCTCCGCCGTCAGCCTGCCTTTATCATCATACTCCCGCGTGCTCCGCAGCCCGTCCGGGTACGTCGTGGACGTTAACTGCCGCTGGCTGTTGTAGCCATAGCGCACCGTCCTTCCGTCCGGCCCCGTCACCGCCGTCACCATCCCCGACGCCATGTGCAGGCTGTACTCCGTCCTTCTCCCTGCCGCGTCCGTCTGCGCTTTCAGCCTCCCCGCCGGGTCGTACTCGCTGCGCGTCACACTCCCGTCCGCTGATTCCTTCATCACCACCCGTTTCAGGCCGCCTTCACCTTCCGTGTGCAGCACTTCGCGCCGCCCCAGGCTGTCCGTGATGGTGACGCGGTTCTTCTCATACGCATAGCGGTAGCTTAAGCCTTCCGGGTTAAGCTGCTCCGTGACACGCCCTGTCTCATCATAGCGGTAGCGCATCTGCGGCCTGCCTGCATACCGGTGGCCCGTCATCCGCCCCGGATGCTCCGCGTCATACAGGAAGCGGCGCACCTCCATGCCCCCACGGTCATACACGGCGGCAAGCTCTCCGCCCGGCGTGTACTCATATCGCGACAGCATTACCGGCTCCTGGTCGCCCTCAGCGTCCGGCTCATACGTCAGCCATACCTGCGAGAGGCGGATACCGTTATCCGTTCCGTACTCCGTGGCGGGCAACGTCTCAGGAAAATCAACAGATGCAGACCGGGACGTGCCGGAAGTGCCTGCTGTGGCGTAAGCCGCCTGCGCCGCCTCCGCACGCTGCGCCTGCGTGGTCAGCACCAGCTGAAAGCGCCGTCCCGCACCGTCCGTCACCCCGGTGACGCTCCCGGTAAATTCACCTTCCGCAGCGCGGTGATACGTCAGCGTCCGTCCGTAACTGTCCGCCAGCCCCGTCAGCACACGGTACGGCGGCAGCGGCGCGGGTAACGCCTCATCCATGCCCGGCACCCGCTCCGTCCATCCCAGTATCCACCACGGCCCCTGCATACTGTTCGTTGCCAGGTACGTGTTCGGGCTTAGCCGTATCTCTTCCGGCAGTGCCTGCCAGAGACCATGCAGCGGGTTGCTTTTATCCGGCATAAGCACCCCGCACCGCGCCAGCCAGAACGACTCGCTGCGGCTGTATGACGACTCACCCGGCGACAGTGGCTCAAAGTGAATGCTCCGGCCTCCGCTGTCGTTCAGTATCAGCGCCCGCTCACGAATCTGTAAGCGCATATCGGCAGGCATCTTCCAGCCGGGGCCGAACAGCCCCGATGACGCGGGCGTCTTCGTCCGGTAGCTGCTGTAGGCGCGGCTAAGGATGAACGGCAGCGGGCCGGGCAGCGCAAAGTCGGTCTCACCCGGCAGCACCTTCGCCCCCAGCAGCGGGTTCACCGGCTCGCCGGACGTCATCCCACCCGGACATACCGAACACGCCACGCTTGTCGGCGCGCCTATCAGCACCCCTGCTGAACCCTGGACTATCGGGCCTCCGTACTTCGTCATATCACCCTGTCGCGCCGCCGGTTTTCCGCTCATACCTTACTCCTTAATGTCCTTCTTCTTTTTTATCCCGTCATACCACTGCCTGGCTGATCGCTCACCGATCAGAACTCCCTCATATCCGGCATCTTCGGCTCCGGCGAGTCATCCTTCGGCGCATCCGGCACGGTTTCTGTTGCGCCGCAGTTCCAGTTGATCGTCAGCGCATCACCATTGACGCTTTCCGCACCTTCCAGATCAATTTTCGTTCCGTTAAGGAAAATTTTTCCGTCCTTCGTCATTACCAGCCGGGCTTTACCGCAGCGAAGCTCCAGATGTTCACCCGCAGAATAAATCGCTGTCTGCCCGGCATTGTCTGACCTTGTTTTCCCCACCGAGAAGGTGACTTTGTTCCCCACATTAACGCTGTACCCCATCCCCACCATCAGCGATTTATGCAGGCCCACCTGTGAAGACTGCATCATGGCCACTGAGGTGTTCATAATGGCGCCCACCGTGGTCTGGTACACCACGCCCACATTCAGGGCGCGGAGGAGTCCCACCGTTTCAATCTGGTTTGTCCCCACCTTGATCACCTGATTGCTGCCCACTTTCTCCACCTGGTTGACGCCAACGTTCTGGATCTGGTTGACGCCGATGGTCTGGATTTGGTTATTGGTGACAGCGATCACCTGGTTATTGCCAATGGTTTCAGCATGGTTATTCGTCACATCGGTGGTGCGGTTGTGCAGCACCTCGGTATTCATGTTCTTCTGCGCGTGGATATACACCCGCTCTTTCCCTGTCGCATCATCGAACATGAGTTCGTTAAACCCGCTGCCTTTATAGGTTTTCGAGCGGATGGTCATCTGCGTTTTGGTGCCCGGCAGGCTGCCCGGCGAGCGGTTTTCCTGGTGGTAGGTGCGCCCCATGATGATGGGCTGGTCCGGGTCGCCGTTGAGGAAGTCCACTATCACTTCCTGCCCCACCCGCGGTATCGCCAGGTTGCCGAATCCCGGCCCCGCCCATGCCTGCGCCACCCGTATCCAGCACGAACTGTCCTGGTTCGCCGGGTTATACCGATCCCAGTTAAATTTCACCCGCACACGGCCATGTTCGTCGCAGAAGATTTCCTCCCCTGCCGGGCCGGTGACCACCGCCGACTGCGGGCCGTCCACTGACGGTTTGGGCAGCGGGCGTGGCCGCCACGTCCTGTCTGCCGGAATGACCGTAAAATGATTATCCAGCGTTGTCCCTGAACCTGAGCGCCCCGCCGCCGCCTGCGGCTGGCTGCCGTGTAAATCGCTGCTCACCACCTGCCATTCCCGGTTCAGGCTCGCCTGCGGGTGCTCCGTCAGCTGAATACGCCGTCCCGGCCATATCGCCGGCGAACGGCTTTTCCCCTGCGCCACTTCGGCATTATTACG
Organism: Salmonella sp. 2018103; assembly: GCF_026247685.1. Classification (NCBI taxonomy): domain Bacteria; kingdom Pseudomonadati; phylum Pseudomonadota; class Gammaproteobacteria; order Enterobacterales; family Enterobacteriaceae; genus Salmonella; species Salmonella sp. 2018103. The sequence continues at coordinate 591,182 of NZ_CP111029.1, read as the reverse complement.
CCAGCCCTCCATCTGCCAGCGGGCGAAGTTCTGACCGTGGCCGTCCTTGAAGCGCCCCGGATAATCAAAGACCTCATACTGCGTGCGCTGGTAATCCTGATGTTCGCCCTGGTGCTCAAAGCGGCCCGCCCAGCCGGGGCGTTTGAAGGTGTAGTCCTTGCCAGTGACGGAAGAGGGGCGAATTTGTGCGCTGTGGCGGAACTGGCTGATACACGGCGTGCTCACCTCGGTGCGGGTGTTCGGGTTCCAGGGGATTTCAAACGCTTCCGGCAGAAAACGCACCGTGTCGCACAGCACCAGGCTCTGGTCGTCGCTGGTCTGCGCATGTTCCTCGTAGAAGAAAATACCTTCCTCCGCCGCCATCCGCGCCAGAAAGTCGTAATCCGTTTCGCTGTACTGTACGCAGAACTCCCGCACCGGATGCGGCTCGCTGAACAGCGGGCTCCACTCCGTCACGCCGTTTTCCTGCAGTATCGTCCCGAGAATGCTTTTTATGTCTTCATTCTGGAAAATACGCGAGTTCTGCCGCAGCGCGGCGCGCCACACCGGCGGGCGAACTTTCATGCTGTACAGCATCTGATGCCCGTCGTTTTCCCCCTGTTCAAACCAGGTCACGATGCCGTTCACCCGGCGCTGTATCTCCGTGCCCTGCCAGATTTTCAGGTGCGCCGGTTTTTCCAGTACCTGAGAGAAGTCAATATTAAGAAGTTGCTGGCTGACCAGCGAGATATCGAGGGAAAATAACGTGGAAAGGGACTGGCTCAGGTGAAAGGACTCCACGACCAGCGCATCCGGTGGCAGGCCGTCCACCTCCAGTGTGAAACGTAATCCTGTTGACATAGTTACCTTCCTGAATAAACACCCTGAGGGTACTCCCGGACATACGACATGGCTACCGCAGCCCGTTAATTTGCGAATTAACCGGAAAAATTAATGCTCCTGATAAATAAGGAGTCATGAAGTGGCATTATTTTGCTGTTACAGGAGGTTATTGGCAAATAATGTTTTAGTTATTTATTTTGTGAATTTAACATTATATATAATATATTGTGTGGATATATTCAGAAATGGATAAATGCAAAAAAACATTTATAAGATAAATAACTCGATAAATAGCGACACCGTTTCCATCTCTGCATCAGCCGATAAGGTAACCTGCCTGCTCGACGGCGAGCGCTATTCTGCCAGCTAACGCCTTCTGCACACTGACGCGTTGCAACCCTCCCGGCGGCAACGCGTTCAGGCGTGATTCAATTCTGCTGCTCCAGCGCATACTTATACAGCGCATTTTTCTTCACGCCGTGAATTTCTGCTGCCAGCGCCGCCGCTTTTTTCAGCGGCAGTTCTGCCTGTAGCAGCGCCAGCGTGCGCAGCGCGTCGGCGGGCAGGTCGTCTTCTTGCGCTTTATGGCCTTCGACAATCAGCACCATTTCGCCTTTGCGACGGTTTTCATCTTCTTTGACCCACGCCAGCAGCTCGCCGACCGGCGCGCCGTGAATGGTTTCCCAGGTTTTGGTCAGCTCACGCGCCAGCACCACATAACGGGATTCTCCCAATACCGCGACGATATCTTCCAGGCTATCTAACAGGCGGTGGGTTGACTCATAAAAAATCAGCGTTCGCGGTTCCGTTTCAATGGCTTTTAGCGCATCACGGCGGCCTTTGGATTTCGCCGGTAAAAAGCCTTCATAGCAGAAACGGTCGGATGGCAGGCCAGCGGCGCTCAGGGCGGCAATCGCCGCACATGGCCCTGGTAGCGGCACCACGCGAATCCCCGCTTCACGGCAGGTACGCACCAGGTGATAGCCGGGGTCATTAATTAGTGGCGTACCGGCGTCGGAAACCAGCGCAATGTTCTGCCCTTCTTTTAGCTTCGCGACCAGCGTTTCCGCTTTTTGTTGTTCGTTATGGTCGTGCAGCGCGAACAATCGGGCATTAATCCCAAAATGTTGCAGCAATAAACCGGTGTGACGAGTATCCTCGGCGGCAATCAGATCTACAGCCTGTAACACCTCCAACGCACGCTGGGTGATATCAGCCAGATTACCGATAGGAGTAGGTACAATAAAGAGTTGGCCCTGAGAATTATCCGCCGATTCGTTTTGTTTCATTGTGTCGTCCGTATTGCCGATTTAATATTGAGTATTGCGTAAAAAAATATCACTGGATACAGTATGGTACCCTCAACATTTTCTCGTTTGAACGCCGCGCGCGCGCTGCCTGTCGTCCTGGCTGCGCTACTTTTCGCCGGGTGCGGCACCCAGGCGCCAGATCAAAGCGCAGCCTATATGCAGGGTTCAGCGCAAGCTGACTCCGCCTTTTACCTGCATCAGATGCAGCAAAGCGCAGATGATAGCAAGACCAACTGGCAATTACTCGCCATTCATGCACTGCTGAAAGAAGGAAAAAGCCAGCAGGCCGTCGACCTGTTCAACCAACTCCCGCAAAATCTGAATGATGCCCAGCGTCGCGAACAGTCTTTATTAGCGGTAGAAATCAAACTGGCGCAAAAAGATGTCGCAGGCGCGCAGGCCTTGCTGGATAAACTAAAACCCGCCGACTTTGCGCCACATCAGCAAGCGCGTTACTGGCAGGCGCAGATCGTTGCCAGCCAGGGACGCCCGTCGCTTACCCTATTGCGGGCGTTAATCGCCCAGGAACCGCTACTGGCGGCGAAAGAGAAACAAAAAAATATCGACGCCACCTGGCAGGCGCTCTCCGCCATGACGCCGGATCAGGCCAGGACGCTGGTTATCAACGCCGATGAAAATGTGCTTCAGGGCTGGCTGGATCTGCAACGCGTCTGGTTTGACAACCGCAACGATCCGGACATGCTGAAAGCCGGGATCGCCGACTGGCAAAAACGCTACCCGCAAAATCCGGGGGCGAAAATGCTGCCGACGCAGCTCGTCAATGTACAACGTTTTAAACCAGCTTCCACCAGCAAAATCGCTCTGCTGCTGCCGCTGAACGGTCAGGCTGCCGTGTTTGGCCGTACCATCCAGCAAGGTTTCGAAGCCGCGAAAAACCTCGGCACCCAGGCGGTGGAAATCCAGCCTGCCGCCGCGCCTGACGCGCCGGTCGAACCTGGCGTGAAGGAGACGCAACCACAAATGACCAACGGCGTCGCCAGTCCGTCGCAGGCCTCGGTGAGCGATCTGACTGATGACGCTCCATCCCAGTCCGCTACGCCAGTCAGCGCGCCACAAACTCCCCCTGCTACAGCAAGCGCGCCGGCGGATCCCTCCGCTGAATTAAAAATCTACGATACCTCTTCCCAGCCGTTGGATCAGGTGCTTGCTCAGGTTCAGCAAGACGGCGCCAGTATCGTGGTCGGGCCGCTGTTGAAAAACAATGTGGAAGCGCTGATGAAAAGCAACACGCCGCTCAACGTGCTGGCGCTCAACCAGCCGGAAACGGTACGTAGCTTCCCTAATATCTGCTATTTCGCGCTCTCTCCGGAAGATGAAGCCCGTGACGCGGCGCATCATATTTATAACCAGGGCAAGCAGTCGCCGCTGCTGTTGATCCCACGCAGCACGCTTGGCGATCGCGTGGCGAACGCCTTCACCCAGGAGTGGCAAAAACTGGGCGGCGGCATCGTGTTACAGCAAAAATTCGGCTCCGTAGCCGAGCTGAAAATGGGCGTGAACGGCGGCGCGGGTATCGCGTTGACGGGCAGCCCGGTCGCCGCCAGCGTGCCTGCGCAGCCTGGCGTCACCATTGGCGGTCTGACCATCCCTGCGCCGCCGACCGACGCGCAAATCACCGGCGGCGGACGCGTAGACGCGGTCTATATTCTGGCTACGCCGGAAGAGATTGGCTTTATCAAACCGATGATCGCCATGCGTAACGGCACCCAGAGCGGCGCGACGCTGTATGCCAGCTCCCGCAGCGCGCAAGGCACCTCCGGCCCCGACTTCCGTCTGGAGATGGAAGGTTTACAATACAGTGAAATTCCTATGCTGGCAGGCGGCAATATGCCGTTGATGCAGCAGGCGCTGAGCGCTGTACATAACGACTATTCTCTGGCGCGGATGTACGCCATGGGCGTGGATGCCTGGACGCTGGCGAACCACTTTTCGCAGATGCGTCAGGTGCAGGGGTTTGAGATCAATGGTAATACCGGCGCATTAACTGCCAGCCCGGATTGTGTGATTAACAGGAAGTTATCATGGCTCAAATACCAGCAAGGGGAGATTGTTCCCGCCAGCTAACGCGTAAACAGGCTGGCGACGCGTGGGAAGCTGCCGCGCGTCGCTGGCTGGAAAGCAAAGGACTGCGGTTTATCGCCGCCAACGTGCGCGAGCGCGGCGGCGAAATCGATCTGATCATGCGTGACGGAAAAACGACGGTTTTTGTTGAGGTCCGCTATCGGCGCTCCGGGCTTTATGGCGGCGCGGCGGCTAGTGTGACCCGCAGCAAGCAACACAAATTATTACATACTGCCCGCTTGTGGCTCGCCCGCCAGAATGGGAGTTTTGATACTGTGGATTGTCGGTTCGATGTGTTAGCCTTCACCGGAAATGAGATTGAGTGGTTTCGGGATGCGTTTAACGACCACTCATAATTGAAGATTTTAAGGATTAGCGTGCTCGAAAGAATCAAAGTTTGCTTTACAGAAAGCATTCAAACTCAAATTGCTGCGGCGGAAGCGCTTCCGGATGCCATTTCCCGCGCCGCCATGACGCTGGTTCATTCCCTGCTTAACGGCAACAAAATCCTCTGTTGTGGAAACGGGACGTCCGCGGCCAACGCACAGCATTTTGCTGCCAGCATGATTAACCGCTTTGAAACGGAGCGACCCAGTTTACCCGCCATTGCACTAAATACCGATAATGTGGTCTTAACTGCGATCGCTAACGATCGCCTGCACGATGAAGTTTATGCAAAACAAGTCCGGGCGCTGGGACATGCAGGCGATGTTTTATTGGCGATCTCTACGCGTGGTAATAGTCGCGATATCGTAAAAGCCGTTGAAGCAGCCGTCACACGTGACATGACCATTGTGGCGCTAACCGGGTATGACGGGGGCGAGCTGGCCGGACTATTAGGGCCGCAGGATGTCGAAATTCGTATCCCTTCACACCACAGCGCGCGCATTCAGGAAATGCATATGCTGACGGTAAACTGCCTGTGCGATTTGATCGATAACACGCTTTTTCCTCACCAGGATGATTAAGGAGTACACATGAAGGCATTTTCGCCGCTCGCAGTCCTTATTTCTGCGTTGCTATTGCAAGGTTGCGTCGCCGCCGCGGTAGTGGGTACGGCAGCCGTCGGCACCAAAGCCGCAACCGACCCGCGTAGCGTGGGCACCCAGGTGGATGACGGAACGCTGGAACTGCGTGTCAGCAGCGCGCTGTCGAAAGATGAGCAAATCAAAAAAGAGACGCGCATCAATGTCACGGCTTATCAGGGCAAAGTTTTGTTAGTGGGCCAGTCGCCAAACAGCGAACTCTCCGCACGCGCTAAACAGATAGCGATGGGCGTTGAAGGCACCACCGAGGTCTATAACGAGATTCGCCAGGGTCAGCCTATCGGCCTGGGGACCGCCTCTAACGATACCTGGATCACCACGAAAGTTCGCTCACAGCTACTGACCAGCGATCAGGTAAAATCGTCAAATGTGAAAGTCACCACCGAAAATGGCGAAGTATTCCTGCTGGGCCTGGTAACTGAACGTGAAGGTAAAGCGGCAGCGGACATCGCCAGCCGGGTGAGCGGCGTGAAACGCGTGACCACCGCCTTTACGTATATTAAGTAACCGGTGTGCCGGGTGGCGATAAAAATGTGTAAACCGCGTCGCCATCCGGTAAATCATCCGGCTTCGCTACTCCGCTTTTTCCCGCAGTTGCGATGAGGTCAGAATCGTCACGCCTTCTTGTGCTGGCGCCAGCGCTTCCGCCAGCATGGCCCGCGCCACATCCCGCGCATCAATCGATTTCCAGTTTCCGGGCAGCAGCCGGAATAGCGGAGCGAAAAGCGTTTCATTCACCCGCCGCGTTGTTCTGTCGCCGAGCAGCATAGAAGGCCGGGCAATCGTCAAACGAGGCCAATTTTGCGCGATTAACGCCTCCTCCATTTCTCCTTTCACCCGATTGTAAAAAAACGGAGAGTGCGCGTTTGCTCCCATTGCGCTGACCACCACCATGTGCTGCGCGCCCAGTCGACGCCCGGTCAGCGCGGTATCAACCACCAGCGTATAATCCGCATGAATAAACGCCGCTTTACTTCCCGCTTCACGCCGGGTCGTGCCCAGGCAGCAAAAAACAATATCCACCGGGTCGGTCACCTGAGCTAACGCATCGGTAAGCTGCGGATCGTGAGGGTTATAAACGCCGACAATATCCGTCAGCGGGCGACGCGTCGGCGCGGCGATAGCACTCACCTGCGGCGTGTTGATTAACATTCTCAGCAGATGTCCGCCGACCAGTCCGGTCGCGCCGGTAATCAGTACCTGACTCATCCTCGCTCCTTTACAGATTTGTCCACCTTGCACTCTCGGCCCTATCGACCAGGCTTAATAGTCTACGAGGTAAGTATCCATCATTGTGGAAAATTTGCCTTACCCGACGCCACCACTGCGGAGGAAACGCATGAGTAAGAAAATTGCCGTTTTGATTACCGATGAATTTGAAGATTCAGAATTTACCTCGCCGGCAGCAGAATTCCGTCAGGCCGGCCATGAGGTCATCACCATCGAAAAAGAGGCGGGTAAAACGGTGAAAGGAAAAAAAGGCGAGGCCAGCGTCACCATTGATAAGGCTATTGATGACGTTCGTCCCGACGAGTTCGACGCCTTGCTATTGCCGGGAGGTCATTCGCCGGACTACCTGCGCGGCGACAGCCGTTTCGTGGATTTTACCCGCGATTTCGTTAACAGCGGTAAACCGGTTTTTGCCATTTGCCACGGCCCGCAGTTGTTGATCAGCGCCGATGTCATTCGTGGCCGCAAACTCACGGCGGTGAAACCGATTATTATCGATGTGAAGAATGCGGGCGCGGAATTTTACGATCAGGAAGTCGTCGTCGATAAAGATCAGCTGGTGACCAGCCGCACGCCTGACGACCTGCCGGCATTTAACCGCGAGGCGCTACGCCTGCTGGGCGCGTGAGTCGCGTAACCAGTGCAGTTTTTTACCAAACCCCAGCGTGTTGTCGGTGAATTTAATTTCATCCAGCCGGATTTCCCATACCGGCGCTGGCAGCACCCTGGCGACCGGGAAGCGACGAAGGTAAGCTTTACGCGCGGCGTCGCTCTCCTGCCCCTCCAGACGGCGAATTACCCCTTTAAACTGTACGCCGCGAATGCGCGCCACCGTTTTCGGCTGACCATTGACCGTTCCCGCAACTGGCGCGCACGCGCCGGACATTTGCGCATGGCGGGTTTTATCATCCGTTAACAGATACAGTGCGACGTTTTGCGCATCGAACAAATAAAACGCATTGGCGCACCACAGCTCTCCCTCATGGTGTACGCACCAGGTCACCACGTGTTGTTTCGCCAGCCAACGGCCAATAGCGGTAAGTGTGTCCATCTTTATTCTCGCTTATACTGGGAACCTGAAAATTATCATGCTGATGGCGACAATGACACCCTGGTATCTGTATCTGATTCGTACCGCAGACAATGCGCTTTACACCGGAATAACCACCGATGTGGCGCGTCGTTACAGGCAGCATCAAACGGGAAAAGGCGCAAAAGCATTACGGGGAAAAGGCGAGTTAACGCTGGCGTTTGCGGCGCAGGTCGGCGATCGCTCGCTGGCCCTGCGCATAGAGTATCGCATCAAACAGCTCACAAAGCGCCAGAAGGAGCGCCTTGTGACGGAACGCGAAGCGTTTGAGGCGCTGCTGTCCAGCCTGCAAACGCCGGTGCTTAAAAACGATTGAAGTGGTCGTGATACTCCACCAGCCCCGTCACGCCTTCCAGCGCATCCTCAGCCAAACGGTGTACCTGGAAAGCGCTTTCCGTACCGGGCCAACGGCAGTGAAGATCGTAATGCGCGGCCAGTTCAAAACCGAAGCGGCTATATAACGCCGGGTCGCCCAACGTCACGACCGCCGCGTAGCCGAACTCGTTGAGCGAATCCAGCCCTTCATACACTAACTGGCGCGCCAGCCCTTGCCCGCGATACTTTTCATCGACCGCCAGCGGCGCCATGCCGACCCACTGTAAATCTTCGCCCTGCACATCAACCGGACTAAAGGCGACATAGCCCACCACCTGGCCTTCATCATCCGTGGCCACCAGTCCGAGCGTCAGAAAACCATCTTCACGCAAATCGTGAACCAGCTTCGCTTCCGCATCGCTTTCGAATGAACGGCGTAACAGCGCATCAATACCAGGCGCATCAATAGGAATTTCTACTCGAATTAGCATGGTTCACCTACCGAGGTCTGTTTGGTTTCCGGCGAGTTTTTCATACCCGCCTCAACAAAATCCGCCAGTTGCAGCAGCATAACGCGTAACGCTTTCGGCATCTGCTCCAGTTCGATGGCGTCCATCAGATTCTTCACATACAACCCTAACTCAGTATCGCCTTCAATGACCAGTCGACGCTGGAAAAAGAGCGTATCCGGGTCCTGTTTACGGGCAGCTATCATTAGCAGATCGCTGGCGTCGGCGCTAAAACTGACGTCGGCATCCGCCTGCTGGCTAACGATCAGTTTTTCATTTTCAACCGTGGTATACCATTTTAAGTCGATGTCACGAACATGAATGCTTAACCAACGACCTTCGAGGAATTCCAGCTCTCCATCGGCCAGCGCCTGACGAAACTGCCAGCTCAGAACCTGTTCCAGAACCTGGCGCTTTAGCGCAAAGGGCGTCAGTTTAACCGGTACACTCATCAGAGACGGGCCAGCATGGACTAAGCGTGAACGCAGTTTATCTAACACGAGCTTTACTCCCTGTTTCAATAGTCCTGTTATTTTGCCATATCCAATAAATCACATGGCGGCGTAAATCAACAATTGGGTCTGATTTTCTACCCCATTATTGGTGTTACCAATACGCCTTTAACTGCCTTAAATCAAAAATTGTCGCAGCAAGGTTAACTAAAATCCCTGTTCGTTAACAATTTTGCGTCTCAGACGTAACCCTCAGGATAAATTATGGAGCTGCTCTGCCCTGCCGGAAATCTCCCGGCGCTGAAGGCGGCCATCGAAAACGGCGCTGACGCCGTTTATATCGGGTTAAAAGACGATACCAATGCCCGTCATTTTGCCGGCCTTAACTTTACCGAAAAAAAATTGCAGGAAGCGGTGAGTTTTGTTCACCAACATCGCCGCAAATTACACATCGCCATTAATACTTTTGCGCATCCGGACGGCTATGCCCGCTGGCAGCGCGCCGTGGATATGGCGGCGCAGCTTGGCGCCGACGCGTTGATTCTCGCCGACCTCGCTATGCTGGAATATGCCGCAGAGCGTTACCCGCATATTGAGCGCCATGTTTCCGTTCAGGCCTCGGCAACCAACGAAGAGGCGATTCGCTTTTATCACCGCAACTTTGATGTCCACCGCGTAGTACTGCCGCGTGTACTGTCGATTCACCAGGTAAAACAACTGGCCCGCGTCACGCCGGTGCCGCTGGAGGTATTCGCGTTTGGCAGCCTGTGCATTATGGCGGAAGGTCGCTGCTATCTTTCTTCTTACCTGACGGGGGAGTCGCCCAATACCGTCGGCGCCTGCTCGCCCGCCCGCTTTGTCCGTTGGCAGCAAACGCCGCAGGGGCTGGAATCGCGCCTGAATGATGTCCTGATTGACCGTTACCAGGATGGCGAAAACGCGGGCTACCCAACGCTGTGTAAAGGCCGCTATTTAGTGGACGGCGAGCGCTATCACGCGCTGGAGGAGCCAACCAGCCTGAACACGCTGGAACTGCTGCCGGAGCTCATGGCGGCGAACATCGCTTCGGTGAAGATCGAAGGTCGCCAGCGCAGCCCGGCCTATGTCAGCCAGGTGGCGAAAGTGTGGCGCCAGGCGATCGATAGCTGCAAAGCCGCCCCGCAAAACTTCGTTCCACAGCGCGACTGGATGGAGACGCTCGGCGCGATGTCCGAAGGCACCCAAACCACGCTTGGCGCATATCACCGTAAATGGCAGTGAGAGGAGCTATGAAATATTCCTTAGGACCGGTGCTTTATTACTGGCCGAAAGAGACGCTGGAAGATTTTTATCAGCAGGCCGCAAAAAGTAGCGCTGATGTCATTTATCTGGGCGAAGCGGTGTGCAGCAAGCGTCGCGCGACCAAAGTCGGCGACTGGCTGGAAATGGCGAAATCCCTCGCCGCCAGCGGTAAGCAGGTGGCGCTCTCCACCCTGGCGCTGGTACAGGCGTCATCTGAATTAAGCGAGCTGAAACGCTATGTGGACAACGGCGATTTTCTGCTGGAAGCCAGCGATCTTGGCGTGGTGAATCTGTGCGCCGAGCGCAAACTGCCGTTTGTCGCCGGCCATGCGCTGAATTGCTACAACGCGGTCACGCTGCGCCGGTTGCTGAAAGAAGGCATGGTACGCTGGTGTATGCCGGTGGAGCTGTCCCGCGACTGGCTGGTGAATTTGCTTAATCAGTGCGATGAACTGGGCATCCGCAATCAGTTTGAAGTGGAAGTGTTGAGCTACGGGCATCTGCCGCTGGCCTACTCCGCTCGCTGCTTTACCGCCCGTTCGGAAGACCGCCCGAAAGATGAGTGCGAAACCTGCTGTATCAAGTATCCAAACGGTCGTGACGTGCTCTCGCAAGAGAATCAGCAGGTGTTTGTGCTTAACGGTATTCAGACCATGAGCGGCTATGTCTATAACCTTGGCAACGAACTGACGTCGATGCAGGGATTGGTCGATATCGTGCGGCTGTCGCCGTTGGGTACGGAGACATTTGCCATGCTTGATGCCTTTCGCGCTAACGAAAACGGCGGTGCGCCATTACCGCTTGCCTCCCATAGTGACTGCAACGGCTACTGGAAGCGGCTGGCCGGGCTGGAGCTACAGGCCTAGCCGGATGGCGGCATAAAGACCTTATCGGGCCTACAAATAGCGCTCCCGTAGGCCCGATAAGCGCAGCGCTATCGGGCATTGTTTTGCCGTCAGTCTCATAAAGCTCACTTTGTTAACAACATTCGCTAATCTTTAATGCAGTATTAAAAGATTAACCGGTAACAAAGTGAGCCGTTATGACTGACAAAACTATTCCGTTCTCGGTGCTGGATCTGGCACCGATCCCTGAAGGATCTTCGGCAAAAGAAGCCTTCACGCACTCGCTTGATCTCGCACGGCTGGCCGAAAAGCGCGGCTATCACCGCTACTGGCTGGCGGAACATCACAACATGACCGGTATCGCCAGCGCGGCGACCTCGGTATTGATTGGTTATCTGGCGGCCAATACCACAACATTACATCTTGGCTCCGGCGGCGTGATGCTGCCTAACCATTCACCGCTAGTGATTGCCGAGCAGTTCGGCACGCTGAATACGCTCTACCCGGGACGTATCGACTTAGGGTTGGGACGCGCGCCGGGTAGCGATCAGCCGACGATGCGCGCGCTGCGTCGCCATATGAGCGGCGATATCGATAACTTTCCACGCGATGTCGCAGAGCTGGTGGACTGGTTCGACGCTCGCGCCCCTAATCCGCATGTGCGCCCGGTGCCCGGCTACGGCGAGAAGATCCCGGTCTGGCTGTTGGGCTCCAGCCTGTATAGCGCACAGTTGGCGGCCCAGCTTGGCCTGCCGTTCGCCTTTGCTTCGCATTTCGCGCCGGATATGTTGTTCCAGGCGCTGCATCTGTACCGTACCCAGTTCAAACCTTCAGCGCGGCTGGAAAAACCGTACGCGATGGTGTGTATCAATATTATCGCCGCCGACAGCAACCGCGACGCCGAATTCCTGTTTACCTCTATGCAGCAGGCTTTTGTGAAGCTACGCCGTGGGGAAACCGGCCAACTGCCGCCGCCGATTGAGAATATGGAGACCTTCTGGTCGCCATCCGAGCAGTATGGCGTGCAGCAGGCGCTGAGTATGTCGCTGGTCGGCGATAAAGCGAAAGTCCGCCACGGGCTGGAATCCATCCTGCGGGAAACCCAGGCGGATGAAATTATGGTAAACGGGCAGATTTTCGATCATCAGGCGCGGCTGCATTCGTTTGATTTAGCGATGGATGTTAAGGAAGAGTTGTTGGGCTGATTTTATAACGCCGATTTTCAACGGTGATGGTTGGCAATCGGCGATTTTTTTCGAAGTAATCATAGCCGGGCTTCAACATACGCCAGAAATTATATTCCGGCCATGCTTGCGCCTGGCGCATATTTTTGTCATTCATCGTAAATGGGAAGATATGGACAGGCACGCTCTTCTGCCCGCTGTTTAGCGCCTGCGCCACCAGTTGATAAATCTCTTCAATACCGGCATCGGTCATGGCATAGCAACCCGCCGAAACGCAGTTCCCATGAACCATAATGAAATCACCGGTGTAGCCATTTGCCCGATCGTAAGCATTCGGGTAGCCAATATTAAATGCCAGATGATAGCGGCTGTTTGGGTTAAGCAACCCTTTGTTGGTGGCATAAAAGCCTTCCGGGCTTTTACCATCTCCCTGTTTATGTTTTGGCCCTAAGCCACCAGACCATGCGCATATAGTCCAGGTTTTGTAGAGTTCGTAAGGCTTGTTATTGGCGCTTACCCACAGTTCCAGCTTATCTTCCGCTTTCAGAATGCGGATAAATAACTGGTCGCCGGGGTGAATGATTTTTAAAGACGATACGACAGGTTTTTCCACTGGCAGGTAAACGTGTTCATCGTACGGAGTGAGCCAGAAAAATTTTAAAATAAAAGCGATAAACAGGCTCAATAATACAATAGCGAGTAGTCCTTTACGCCCCATTTCCGTATTCCGCTTATTCTGAACCAGTTCAAGTATATATTTTTCTATGACAGGAAATAGAGGAAAGGTCCAGTTCTGTACTTTTATAAAATAGTAATCGTTTTATCATAACCGAACAGGGATATGAATAAATCGACTTATTACCAGAGAAAATCATCATGAGTGAACCTGCTTCCTTTTTTCTTCATGCACATATTGCCGAGAGTAACCTCAAGAAATTTTTCCATTCGCCGGCAACAAATATTAACGACTATGACGACTGGTTGCCATGGTTTACTGAGGAGCAAAGGTTGTACGGCGAGCCTGCAAAAATGCTTAACAATCTTGCCGCATGTAATTCTGGTGAAAGTGAAAAGCATATTTATGCTGAACATATCAACTTTAATAAAGAAACACAGATAGTCACGATGGATCACATATTTCTCTCAGAGAGCTATGAAATCTTCATGCCACTCATGGCCTGTGTGCGGGGAATCGAGAAATTTATTACGCCAGGGGAAAATAATTTTGCGCTAATTTATTATTACTGGTGGGGTTCGGAGATCGCTATCGCGCTCGAATTTGACGCCAATGGTAGCAGAATAACGGCAAATCCTAAGGCAGAAAATTTAACTATCGCCGATGCTTTTTTCGATGAACACGGGGAAGCACTCGCCAAAGAACTTTATAATAAACAGGGTTTTATTTGATACCATTTCGCGAACTTGTGAAATATTGCCGGATGAAAACAGCTCATCCGGCTCGTTCAATTACTGGTACACCGGCAGCAAATTAAAGCTCGACAGAATATGGATAACCGCGTTGCCGACACCGAAGACCAGAATCAGGGCAATCATCGGTTTACCGCCCCAGACGCGAAATTTTGGGCTGCCGAAACGTTCGCGAGATTTGCGCGCCAACAGCGCAGGCACAATGGCCGCCCAGATAGTTGCAGCTAAACCTGCATAGCCAATGGCGTACAGAAAACCGTTCGGCCACAGCAGGCCACCGACAATTGGCGGCACAAACGTCAGTAGCGCCGTTTTAAAACGCCCCATTGCCGAGTCATCAAAGCCAAACAGATCCGCCAGATAGTCAAACAGCCCCAGCGTCACGCCAAGGAAGGAACTGGCGACCGCAAAGTTAGAGAACACCACCAGCAGCAGATCCAGGCTGCGGCTGTTCAGCACGCCGCTCAACGCCTGTACCAGCACATCAATATTGCCGCCTTTCTGCGCAATGCCGATAAATTCCGGACGCGGGATGTTGCCCATCGTCCCCAGCAGCCAGACGGAATAGAGCGCCAGCGCCAGTAACGTTCCATAAATCAGGCATTTCACGATGGTGCGCGGATCTTTGCCGTAATATTTCATCAGGCTCGGTACGTTACCGTGATAACCAAAAGAGGCCAGACAAAATGGCAGCGTCATCAGCAGGTACGGCGTATATGACGCGTGGCTTTCAGCCACGTTAAACAACGTGGCAGGCTGAACGTGTCCTAACAGGCTGCCGAAGGTCAGGAAGAAAGTAATCACTTTCGCGCCCAGCACAATCGCCGTCATCCGACTGACCGCCTTCGTACTCAGCCACACGACAAACGCCACCAGCAGCGCAAAGGCAAAACCTGCCGCTCGCGCCGGAACGTTCAGCGACATCTCAGCAAAGGTATGATGCAGAATTGAGCCGCTCGCCGAGATATAGGCGTAAGTCAGGATGTAGAGCACAAAGGCAATAGAGATGCCGTTGACAATGTTCCAGCCTTTCCCCAACAGATCTTTGGTGATGGTGTCGAAACTCGAACCAATGCGGTAGTTAAGGTTGGCTTCGAGGATCATCAGCCCGGAGTGCAGCATACAAAACCAGGTAAAGACCAGCGCCGCCATCGACCAGAAGAACCACGCCCCGGACATGACCACCGGCAGGGAGAACATCCCCGCGCCAATGATGGTGCCGCCGATAATCACCACGCCGCCAAGCAGCGAAGGTGACGTTTGGGTGGTGGTAAGTGTTGCCATTCAGCTCTCTCTCCAGTCATTTATAATGTGACTATCTCTCAATACGTTGCACTGTACCAGTACACGAGTACAAAAGAAATAAAAAAAGCCCCGATTGTGACGATCGGGGCTGTATATTTTACTTTACGCTGTGAATGCGCAGGTCAGCGCGAGTTACGCATCACCGCCGAAACGACGGCGACCGGTAGAGTCATCACGACGCGGACCACGGCTTTCACGACGTTCGCCGCTGAAGCGACGACCATCACCACGACCACCTTCACGACGTTCGCCGCTGAAATTACGACCGCCTTCACGACGTTCGCCACTGAAGCTACGACCACCGCCGCGACGTTCGCCGCCCGCGTGCGGAACCGCATCACCCAACAGCTGCATATTCATTGGCTTGTTCAGAATGCGGGTACGCGTGAAGTGCTGCAACACTTCGCCCGGCATACCTTTCGGCAGCTCGATGGTGGAGTGAGACGCGAACAGCTTAATGTTACCAATGTAACGGCTGCTGATGTCGCCTTCGTTAGCGATAGCGCCCACGATATGACGAACTTCAACGCCGTCATCACGGCCCACTTCAATGCGGTATAACTGCATATCGCCAACGTCACGACGTTCACGACGCGGACGTTCTTCACGGTCGCCACGCGGGCCACGGTCATTACGATCGCGCGGACCACGGTCGTCACGGTCACGGAATTCACGCTTAGGGCGCATCGGCGCATCCGGCGGCAGGATCAGCGGACGCTCGCCCTGCGCCATTTTCAGCAGTGCGGCGGCCAGCGTTTCGAGATCCAGCTCTTCACCTTCGGCAGACGGCTGGATTTTCGCCAGCAGCGCACGGTACTGATCCAGATCGCTGCTTTCCAGTTGCTGCTGAACTTTCGCGGCGAATTTTTCCAGACGGCGTTTACCCAGCAGTTCTGCGTTCGGCAGTTCCACTTCCGGAATGGTCAGCTTCATGGTGCGTTCGATGTTGCGCAGCAGACGACGCTCGCGGTTCTCAACGAACAGCAGCGCGCGACCGGCGCGACCCGCACGGCCGGTACGACCGATACGGTGAACGTAGGACTCGGAATCCATCGGGATATCGTAGTTCACCACCAGGCTGATACGTTCAACGTCCAGACCACGTGCCGCAACGTCGGTAGCGATCAGGATGTCCAGACGACCATCTTTCAGGCGTTCCAGAGTCTGCTCACGCAGCGCCTGGTTCATATCGCCATTCAACGCGGCGCTGTTGTAGCCGCTACGTTCCAGCGCTTCTGCTACTTCCAGGGTCGCGTTTTTGGTACGCACGAAGATAATCGCCGCATCAAAGTCTTCCGCTTCCAGGAAACGCACCAGCGCTTCGTTTTTACGCATACCCCAGACAGTCCAGTAGCTCTGGCTGATGTCAGGACGGGTAGTCACGCTGGACTGAATGCGCACTTCCTGCGGCTCTTTCATAAAGCGGCGGGTAATGCGACGAATCGCTTCCGGCATGGTGGCGGAGAACAGAGCGGTCTGATGACCTTCCGGGATCTGCGCCATAATAGTTTCAACGTCTTCGATGAAGCCCATACGCAGCATTTCGTCGGCTTCATCCAGCACCAGACCACTCAGTTTAGAGAGGTCGAGGGTGCCGCGTTTTAAGTGATCAAGCAGACGTCCCGGCGTACCGACAACGATCTGCGGCCCCTGACGCAGGGCGCGTAACTGCACGTCATAACGCTGACCGCCGTACAGGGCAACCACGTTTACGCCGCGCATGTGTTTAGAGAAATCCGTCATGGCTTCGGCAACCTGTACCGCCAGTTCGCGGGTTGGCGCCAGCACCAGAATCTGAGGTGCCTTCAGCTCAGGATCAAGATTGTTGAGCAGCGGTAAAGAGAACGCTGCGGTTTTGCCGCTACCGGTCTGGGCCATGCCCAGCACGTCGCGACCGCCCAGCAGATGCGGAATGCACTCTGCCTGGATTGGAGATGGTTTTTCGTAACCCAGATCGGTAAGGGCTTCAAGGATAGGAGCCTTCAGCCCCAGATCTGCAAAAGTGGTTTCGAATTCAGCCATGTAGTACGTGTGCCTCAAAATTAATGGCGGCCAGTCTACATAACTCATCATGAAATTGATCTGCAATTTTCATTGAAAAGTGTGAACCGGCTCAAAGTAGGTGTATTAACGAACAACAACGCCCTCACCCGCGAAGGTGATGGCAATCAAAAAGATTACGGGCTGATATGTTCGTCAGCTATTGCTGGTCCGATTCTGCCAGGTCATCTTGGTCCTGGCCCAGGAGCGATAATTCCAACAATGCGTATCGGTGCTCAACAAAGTTATGAACGTTGTTGGCCACCGCCAGTTTGAACAGAGCCGTGGCGCTGTCCAAATCCCCCAGACTTAGGTAATACTTACCTAAATAGAAGTTGGTTTCACTGAGATGCTCAGCGAGCGAGGTGTTATCCGTTGCGTCCGCCTTGAGCCTTTCCATCAGCGTTGCTTCGCTAATGTCGCCCAGGTAGAACTCGACAATGTTCCATCCCCATTGCTCTTTATCCGATTTTTCGAAGCGTGCTTTTAACGCTTCTTTCGCCTGCTTCTCATTAAGCTTCTGCTCAACAAGATACAGCCACAGGCTACGGTAAGGATCATTGGGATCGTCTTGATAAAACGCCAGCAGATCATCTTGCGCTAACTTATCACGGCCGCCGTAATACAATGCGATACCGCGGTTTAAGTGCGCGTAGTTGTAAGTTGGATCAAGCTCTAGTACAGAATCAAACGCTTCATAGGCAGCATCAAAATTGCCTGCCTGCGTTAAATAAATGCCTAAGTAATTGAATACTTCAGGCATATCCGGTCTGATTGCCAGCGCTTGTGAAAAATCATTTCGCGCTAATGCCCTCAAACCAAGACTATCATACAACACTCCGCGCTCATATAAAAGCTGTGCGCGTTCGTCATCGGTTAAAGCCCGACTGGCAAGAATCTGTTCCATACGCGCCAGAATCACTTCCTGCTGTAAAGTCGGTTGCAATGGTACTGCGAGGACTTCACTTTTACGCCAGGCGGAATTACTGCATCCTGCAAGCGTAAGTGCTGTCGCAACGAAACACCAGCGCAAAAAAGGCTTCATTTCCCACTCCCGAAGACAACGATTGAATGAACGTCCTGTTCCCCGGTGGCTCAACAAGGCGTCCAGCCAGGTCTAAAGCCCTCCGCAGTGCGGAGGGCAAAAGGCTACCTTACTCGGCCTGTTCGTTCGCCGGAGCTTCCGGCGCAGCCGCAGGTTGAGACTGCTCGGTTGCTTCTTTAATGCTCAGACGTACACGGCCCTGGCGGTCAACTTCCAGAACCTTAACCGGGACTTCCTGACCCATCTGCAGATAGTCGGTCACTTTCTCTACACGCTTATCCGCGATTTGAGAGATGTGAACCAGACCTTCTTTACCGCCGCCGATGGCAACAAACGCGCCAAAGTCAACGATACGGGTCACTTTACCATTGTAGATACGGCCGACTTCGATCTCTGCGGTGATCTCTTCGATACGACGGATAGCATATTTCGCTTTTTCGCCGTCGGTCGCCGCGATCTTCACAGTACCGTCATCTTCGATTTCGATGGTGGTGCCGGTCTCTTCAGTCAGCGCGCGGATCACAGAACCGCCTTTACCGATCACGTCTTTGATCTTGTCCGTGCTGATCTTGATGGTATGGATACGCGGCGCAAATTCAGAGATATCGCCGCGCGGCGCGTTGATCGCCTGTTCCATCACGCCCAGGATGTGCAGACGCGCACCTTTAGCCTGGTTCAACGCAACCTGCATGATCTCTTTGGTGATACCTTCAATTTTGATATCCATCTGCAGCGCAGAGATACCGTCGCGGGAACCCGCCACTTTGAAGTCCATATCGCCCAGGTGATCTTCGTCGCCCAGAATGTCAGACAGTACAACGTAGTTGTCGCCCTCTTTCACCAGACCCATAGCGATACCTGCTACGGCGGCTTTAATTGGCACGCCAGCGTCCATCAGCGCCAGAGAAGCGCCGCACACGGAAGCCATAGAGGAAGAACCGTTGGATTCGGTGATTTCAGACACCACGCGAACGGTGTACGGGAATTTATCCATGTCCGGCATCACTGCCAGCACGCCGCGCTTCGCCAGACGACCGTGACCAATTTCACGACGCTTCGGAGAACCGACCATGCCGGTTTCGCCTACGGAGTACGGAGGGAAGTTGTAGTGGAACAGGAAGCTATCAGTGCGCTCGCCCATCAGTTCATCAAGCACCTGCGCGTCACGAGCAGTACCCAGAGTCGCGGTAACCAGCGCCTGCGTTTCACCACGGGTAAACAGAGCGGAACCGTGAGTACGCGGCAGTACGCCAGTGCGCACGTCCAGACCACGGATCATGTCTTTTTCACGGCCATCAATACGCGGCTCGCCTGCCAGTACGCGGCTACGCACCACGTTTTTCTCAATAGCGTGCAGGATTTCGCCCAGCTCGTTAGCATCCAGAGTTTCATCTTCTGCAATAAGCTGCTCGATGGTTTCGGATTTGATTACGTCAACCTGAGCATAGCGTTCTTGTTTATCGGTGATGCGGTACGCGTCGCTCAGACGAGATTCAGCAAGCGCAGCAACACGCGCGTTCAACGCGTCGTTGACGGCTTCCGGCTGCCAGTCCCAACGTGGTTTACCGGCTTCTTTCACCAGATCGTTGATCGCCTGGATAACAACCTGCTGCTGCTCGTGACCGAATACCACCGCGCCCAGCATAGTGTCTTCGCTCAGCAGTTCAGCTTCGGATTCCACCATCAGCACAGCCGCTTCGGTACCGGCAACCACCAGGTCCAGCTTGCTTTCTTTCAGCTCGTCCTGGGTCGGGTTCAGCACGTACTGGTCATTGATATAACCTACGCGCGCCGCGCCGATTGGGCCGTTGAACGGAATGCCGGACAGGGACAGCGCAGCGGATGCGCC
Organism: Salmonella sp. 2018103; assembly: GCF_026247685.1. Taxonomy (NCBI): domain Bacteria; kingdom Pseudomonadati; phylum Pseudomonadota; class Gammaproteobacteria; order Enterobacterales; family Enterobacteriaceae; genus Salmonella; species Salmonella sp. 2018103. The sequence goes on along the minus strand of NZ_CP111029.1, from coordinate 571,349 downwards.
GATCATGGCAACTATGTCTGGGTTAACCTGCGGGTTAACGGAAACGACGGTCGCGATAACCTGCACTTCGTTAACGAAGCCTTCCGGGAACAGCGGACGAACCGGGCGGTCAATCAGACGCGCGATCAGGGTTTCGCCTTCGCTTGGACGGCCTTCACGACGGAAGAAGCTGCCCGGGATACGACCAGCAGCGTAGGTACGCTCCTGATAGTTAACGGTCAGTGGGAAGAAGTCCTGGCCTGGCTTGGCTTTTTTCTGGCCGACAACGGTAACGAATACGGCGGTGTCATCCATGCTTACCATAACAGCGGCAGTGGCCTGACGCGCCATCATGCCAGTTTCCAGCGTAACGGTATGCTGACCGTACTGGAATTTACGAACGATCGGATTAAGCAAAATAATATCCTTTCCAATTTTTGACGGCATAATACGCGCCGTCGTTAATACCCGATCTTCTGCGCATCCTCGCGACTAATGACAACCCTAACCCTGATATGGGTAAAGCCTCTCATTAGCCGCGCGAACCTCTGCAACGGAAGATCATTCATAGCAACAATACATTAGTTTCCAGCGAATTGCTGCCATCTGCTGGAAAAAAGGGGCCATGAAGGCCCCCTCTTTCTGAAACTCGAAAGAATTAGCGACGCAGACCCAGACGCTCAATCAGCGCGGTGTAGCGTGCAACATCTTTACGTTTCAGGTAGTCGAGCAGTTTACGACGCTGAGAAACCATACGCAGCAGACCACGACGGCTGTGGTGATCTTTTTTATGCTCTGCAAAGTGACCCTGCAGGTGGTTAATCTGTGCAGTCAACAGAGCAACCTGAACATCGGTAGAACCGGTGTCGTTTGCGTCACGACCGAACTCAGAAACGATTTTAGCTGTAGCTTCAGTACTTAGAGACATTTTAAAACTCCAAAGTATTTAAGAATGAGAGGACGCCGATCTCTAATTCAGCGATCCCAGTGTACGCCGCGTAAACTGTTAAATAATTTACGCGACGTTAAGCGGCGGTATTCTACTCGCAGCGCTCTCTTATCGCAAGACGAAGCGACATTACGCTGGGTACTCTACTACCAGCCGACGAGGCGCGACACGGCCTTCGTCGTCAATTTCGCCCATACCGATAAATTTACCGTCTTCACCTTCCGTCACACGAACCAGTCCCTTCAACGGCGCGCCCGTGGTACGAACCGGGTTGCCATTCTTGAAGTATACCGAAGATGTTAACGGTAGATTAACAACCGGATAGTCCGAAGCTGGACTGTCCATTGGCATCAATAATGGATCGAGCAACTGCGCCGCCGGAACGCCCTGCTGTTCCGCCTGTGCTACCAGCGTCTGCAAATGCTCCAGCGTCACCATACGATCCACCGGATACTTGCTGACCGTCAGACGACGCAGGTACGTTACGTGCGCGCCACAGCCCAGTTTCTCACCTAAATCATCAATAATGGTACGAATATAGGTGCCTTTGGAGCAATGAACTTCCAGCTCCAGCTCGTTACCTTCATGGCGAATAAACAGCAGCTCATAGACGGTAATCGGGCGGGCTTCGCGCGGCACTTCGATACCCTGGCGGGCATATTCGTACAGTTTCTTGCCCTGATACTTCAGCGCCGAATACATCGAGGGAATCTGTTCGATATCCCCACGAAAGGTCTCCAGCGCGCTCGCAAGCTGCTCAGCGCTGAAAGTCACCGGACGCTCCTGCACGATTTGACCATCGGCGTCAGAGGTATCCGTGCGCTGCCCCAGACGGGCAATAACACGATAGCGTTTGTCAGAATCCAGCAGGTACTGCGAAAATTTTGTCGCTTCGCCGAGGCAAATCGGCAACATGCCGGTCGCCAGCGGGTCCAGCGCGCCGGTATGCCCGGCGCGGTTGGCATTGTAGATGCGCTTAACTTTCTGCAGCACGTCATTGCTGGACATACCCTGCGGCTTATCCAGCAGCAGCACGCCGTGAATGTCGCGGCCACGACGACGAGGACGACTCATCAGTCCTCCTTGCTGTCGTCCGGGTTCACACGACGTTCTTCGTCATGTTTCACCACGTTAGTCACCAGGTTGGACATACGCATCCCTTCCACCAGCGAGTTGTCGTAGAAGAAGGTCAGTTCCGGTACGATGCGCAGACGCATCGCTTTACCCAGCAAGCTGCGGATGAAACCAGACGCTTCCTGCAGGGCCTTAATGCCGTTTTTCACAGCCGCTTCGTCCTGATCGTTGAGGAACGTCACGAATACTTTGGCGTATGCCAGATCGCGGGACATTTCAACACCCGATACGGTGGTCATCATACCTACACGTGGATCTTTGATTTCGCGTTGCAGGATGAGCGCGATCTCTTTCTGCATCTCTTGCGCTACGCGCTGAGGGCGACCAAATTCTTTCGCCATAATAAATTCTCCAGAATAAAGACAAAAAAGGGGCCATAAGCCCCTTTTTAAATTTCTTGCCGGGTGGCGCTTCGCTTACCCGGCCTACGCCTAATCATCTTCTAAGGATTTTGGATTGCAACAAGGCGGCAAGCTCGTAAATCCCCGGGAGCATAGATAACTATGTGACCGGGGTGAGCGAGCGCAGCCAACGCCGTTGCGGCCCAAAAGACGACGAAGATTAAGCGATAGTACGTTGGATCTCGATAATCTCGAATACTTCGATCATATCGCCAACGCGAACGTCGTTGTAGTTCTTCACGCCGATACCACATTCCATGCCGTTACGGACTTCGTTAACGTCATCTTTGAAGCGGCGCAGGGATTCCAGCTCGCCTTCATAGATAACCACGTTGTCACGCAGAACGCGGATTGGGTTATGGCGTTTAATCGTACCTTCGGTAACCATACAGCCCGCGATCGCGCCGAATTTCGGCGATTTGAACACATCGCGCACTTCAGCCAGACCGATGATCTGCTGTTTCAGTTCCGGAGACAGCATACCGCTCATCGCCGCTTTCACTTCGTCGATCAGGTTATAGATGACGGAGTAGTAACGCAGATCCAGGCTTTCAGATTCGATCACTTTACGCGCAGAGGCATCGGCACGAACGTTGAAGCCCACCAGAATGGCGTTGGACGCCGCAGCCAGGGTCGCGTCGGTTTCGGTGATACCACCTACGCCAGAACCGATGATCTTCACTTTCACTTCGTCGGTAGACAGTTTCAGCAAAGAGTCGGAAATCGCTTCCACAGAACCCTGTACGTCGGCCTTCAGCACGATGTTCACTTCGTGAACTTCGCCTTCGGTCATGTTGGCGAACATGTTCTCGAGTTTAGATTTCTGCTGACGCGCCAGTTTAACTTCACGGAATTTACCCTGACGATACAGAGCAACTTCACGCGCTTTCTTCTCGTCGCGAACGACGGTCACTTCGTCACCCGCAGCCGGAACGCCGGACAGGCCGAGGATTTCCACCGGAATGGACGGACCCGCTTCCAGCACTTCCTGACCCAGTTCGTTACGCATCGCACGCACGCGGCCGTATTCGAAGCCACACAGCACGATATCGCCCTTATGCAGCGTACCTTCGCGTACCAGAACGGTAGCCACCGGACCACGACCTTTATCCAGGAAGGATTCGATCACCGCGCCGCTCGCCATACCTTTGCGTACCGCTTTCAGTTCCAGAACTTCGGCCTGCAGCAGGATAGCATCAAGCAGTTCGTCAATACCGGTACCCGCTTTCGCAGACACGTGAACGAACTGGCTTTCACCGCCCCACTCTTCCGGCAGAATGCCGTACTGGGACAGTTCGTTCTTAACGCGATCCGGATCGGCTTCCGGCTTATCGATTTTGTTCACCGCAACCACGACCGGCACACCTGCCGCTTTCGCGTGCTGGATAGCTTCGATAGTCTGCGGCATCACACCGTCGTCTGCCGCTACCACCAGAACCACGATATCCGTTGCCTGGGCGCCGCGAGCACGCATAGAAGTAAACGCGGCGTGACCCGGGGTATCCAGGAAGGTGATCATCCCGTTGTCAGTTTCAACGTGGTAAGCACCGATGTGCTGGGTAATGCCGCCCGCTTCGCCAGAGGCTACTTTCGTGGAACGAATGTAGTCCAGCAGAGAGGTTTTACCGTGGTCAACGTGACCCATGATGGTCACAACCGGTGCGCGCGGTTCAGCCGCAGCGCCGGTATCACGGTCGCTCATTACCGCTTCTTCCAGTTCGTTTTCACGACGCAGGATAACTTTGTGGCCCATCTCTTCGGCAACCAGCTGTGCGGTTTCCTGGTCGATGACCTGGTTGATAGTGGCCATGGCGCCCAGCTTCATCATCGCTTTGATGACCTGAGAACCTTTCACCGCCATCTTGTTCGCCAGTTCGCCAACGGTGATGGTTTCACCGATCACCACGTCACGGTTAACGGCCTGAGCGGGCTTCTGGAAGCCTTGCTGTAAAGAAGACCCTTTACGCTTGCCGCCTTTACCGCCGCGAACCGCAGCACGCGCTTCTTCGCGATCGGCTTTGGATTCGGCATGTTTGCCTTTTTTCGCCGGACGCGCCGCTTTTGCATTACGGCCACGACCACGACCGCCTTCAACTTCACGATCGTTTTCGTCTTCGGCCTGGCGCGCGTGCTGAGAAGTGGTGACATGATAGTCACTGGTGTCTTCTACTGGCTCAGGCGTTGCGGTCCATTTGTTTTCTTCCGCCATGCGGCGAGCTTCTTCTGCTACACGACGCGCTTCTTCTTCGAGTTTGCGACGTGCTTCTTCTTCCGCTTTACGCTTCAGCTCTGCAGCTTCATTCTCACGGCGGGCTTTTTCGGCCTGGGCGGTTTTGGTCATATCGTCAGTCTGTTGATTGCTCACTTTGTCTTTTTCCGCAGCTTCACGTTTCGCTTTTTCAGCGGCTTCACGCTTAGCTTGTTCTGCGGCCTCGCGTTCAGCTTTTTGTTGCGCCTCGCGTTTGGCCTGTTCTTCTGCCTCACGACGGGCTTGCTCTTCCGCTTCACGCTGCGCCTGCTCTTCCGCGGCCAGGCGTTCAGCCTCTTGCGGATCGCGTTTCACAAAGGTGCGCTTCTTGCGGACTTCGATTTGTACCGATTTACTTTTTCCACCGGTACCTGGAATATTCAGGGTACTGCGCGTCTTACGCTGCAGCGTCAGTTTATCGGGACCAGAAACCGCTTCGCGGTTCAGGTGCGCCAGTAAAGTCTGTTTTTCTTGTGCGGACACAGAGTCGTCAGCAGATTTCCGGATACCTGCATCAGCAAACTGCTGTACCAGGCGATCCACGGAAACCTGTCTCTCTGCGGCCAGCGCTTTTAGGGTTACATCTGTCATGCTGTTCCTTCCTGCTACAGTTTATTACGCTTCGTCGCCGAACCAGCAAATATTACGGGCAGCCATAATCAGCTCACCGGCTTTTTCGTCGGTCAACCCTTCGATATCAGCCAGATCATCAATGCCCTGGTCGGCGAGATCTTCCAGCGTACAAACACCACGAGCCGCCAGTTTGAAAGCCATATCGCGATCTAATCCTTCCAGATTCAGCAGATCGTCAGCCGGTTTGTTATCACCGAGGCTTGCTTCCTGGTCCTGCGCCAGAGTGGCCAGTGCGTTTTTAGCACGCTCGCGCAGTGCTTCAACGGTCGGCTCATCAAGGCCGTCAATTTCCAGCAGTTCTTTCATTGGCACATAGGCCAGTTCTTCGAGCGTGGAGAAACCTTCTTCTACCAGAACGGTCGCGAACTCTTCATCAATATCAAGATATTTAGTAAAGATCTCGATAGCGGCATGTGCTTCAGCCTGATGTTTAGCCTGCAAGTCATCAACGGTCATTACGTTGAGTTCCCAGCCGCTCAATTGCGAAGCCAGGCGGACGTTCTGACCATTACGTCCGATCGCCTGCGCCAGATTACCGGCTTCAACGGCGATATCCATGGTATGTTTATCTTCGTCCACCACGATAGACGCGACGTCTGCCGGCGCCATCGCATTAATGACGAACTGCGCCGGGTTATCATCCCACAGCACGATATCGATACGCTCACCGCCCAGTTCGGTAGAGACCGCCTGAACGCGCGCGCCACGCATCCCCACGCAAGCGCCGACCGGATCGATACGTTTATCGTTAGTTTTCACTGCGATTTTCGCACGAGAACCCGGATCGCGAGCCGCCGCTTTAATTTCAATCACTTCTTCGCCGATTTCCGGCACTTCGATGCGGAACAGTTCGATCAGCATTTCCGGCTTGGAACGGGTGACGAACAGCTGCGCGCCACGCGCTTCCGGGCGAACAGCATACAGCACGCCGCGAATACGGTCGCCAGGACGGAAGTTTTCGCGCGGCAGCATATCTTCACGCAGAATCACCGCTTCAGCGTTACCGGCCATCCCTTCAGATTTAATTTCCAGAGAGATATTGTCGCGGTTTACTTTCTTCACCACGCCAGTGACGATTTCGCCTTCCTGGTCGCGGAACTGATCGACAACCATCGCCCGTTCGGCTTCACGCACTTTCTGCACGATAACCTGTTTCGCAGTCTGCGTGGTGATACGGTCAAAGGTGACAGATTCAATCTGATCTTCAACATAGTCGCCGACATTCAGACTTTCGTCTTCAAAGCGCGCCGCTTCCAGCGTAATTTCCTTCGTCGGCATGGTCACTTCTTCAACGATCAACCAACGGCGGAAAGTATCAAAATCACCGCTTTTACGATCGATTTCTACACGAACATCGATCTCCTGCTCATATTTTTTCTTTGTTGCTGTCGCCAGCGCACTTTCCAGCGCTTCAAAAATTTTTTCGCGTGGCAGCGCTTTTTCGTTGGAGACGGCTTCAACAACAGCCAAAATTTCTTTGTTCATCGCGGGCTTTTCACCTCATCCAGACTGTTAAAAGTGGGGAACCAGGTTCGCCTTCTGGATATTACTCAGCGCGAACACTTCATCTTTGCCTTCGACTGTGACGGTAATCATTTCACCGTCCACCGCTTTGATAATGCCCTGCCACTTGCGACGGTTCTGTACCGCCATGCGAAGAACCAGCGCGACTTCTTCACCCTGGAAACGCGCATAATGATCGGCAGTGAACATAGGACGGTCGAGACCCGGTGACGAGACTTCAAGGTTGTAAGCCACGGAGATAGGATCTTCAACGTCCAGCACCGCGCTTACCTGGTAGCTCACATCAGCACAATCATCAACATTGATGCCATCTTCACTATCAATATAGATGCGCAGTGTGGATGTGCGACCGCGAATAAATTCGATGCCGACCAGCTCGTAGCCTAAGGCTTCAACTGGCGCTGTAATCATCTCTGTTAATTTTTGCTCTAATGTGGACAAGCCCACCCCCAAGACATAAAAAAAGGGCCTAAAGCCCAGTTATTCTGTAGTCAGATAACAAAAAACCCCGATAAATCGGGGCTTTAGATAACTGAACCCTATAACCGCAACGGCGGTCTGGTGTACCTTCCGAAAGAATTTTTTTCAAATCCAGCTACGAAGGACATAATCTTCACAGTATATTTGAAAAAGAACTCTAAGGGAAAGTGGTTGCGGGGGCCGGATTTGAACCGACGACCTTCGGGTTATGAGCCCGACGAGCTACCAGGCTGCTCCACCCCGCGCCTGAAACGTGGCAAATTCTACTCGTTTTGGGTAAAAAATGCAAATACTGCTGGGATTTGGTACCGAGGACGGGACGTAAAATCTGCGCACAGTATAGTGACCAGGCATGAGTTATGTCAACCCTATTCCCAATATGCAGATGAATGAATATCACTCTTCGTTATACTCATCCCATCTCTCCGGCTTATACACGCATTTCACAACGTTATTTCAGTAAACCTTCACTAAACGCTTCCTGTCTCTGCTAAAAGATGATTAAATGAAAACTCATTTATTTTGCATAAAAATGCACTAAAGCAGAAACCGATCTCATTATCAGTCAATCAAGCAGGGTTCTATTCTATGACGACGATTCTTAAGCATCTTCCAGCAGGTCAACGTATTGGTATCGCTTTTTCCGGCGGTCTGGACACCAGCGCCGCGCTGCTGTGGATGCGACAAAAAGGAGCTGTCCCATATGCCTATACTGCGAATCTGGGACAACCGGATGAGGATGACTATGACGCCATTCCTCGTCGCGCAATGGAGTATGGCGCAGAGAATGCTCGCCTGATTGATTGCCGCAAGCAGTTGGTTGCAGAAGGGATCGCAGCGATTCAGTGCGGCGCTTTCCATAATACGACTGGCGGACTGACCTATTTCAATACCACGCCGCTGGGCCGTGCCGTGACCGGCACGATGCTGGTCGCCGCGATGAAAGAAGACGGCGTGAATATCTGGGGCGACGGCAGCACCTATAAAGGCAACGATATTGAACGTTTCTATCGTTACGGCTTGCTGACCAACGCCGAGCTGCAGATTTACAAACCGTGGCTGGATACCGACTTTATCGATGAGCTGGGTGGTCGCCATGAGATGTCTGAATTTATGATTGCCTGCGGTTTCGACTATAAGATGTCAGTCGAAAAAGCCTACTCCACCGACTCCAACATGCTCGGCGCCACGCATGAAGCGAAAGATCTGGAGTTTCTTAACTCCAGCGTCAAGATCGTCAACCCGATTATGGGCGTGAAGTTCTGGGACGAAAGCGTGAAGATCCCGGCAGAAGTTGTGACCGTCCGCTTCGAGCAGGGTCACCCTGTTGCCCTGAACGGTAAAACCTTCAGCGATGATGTTGAGATGATGCTGGAAGCGAACCGCATCGGTGGCCGTCACGGCCTGGGCATGAGCGACCAAATTGAAAACCGCATCATTGAAGCGAAAAGCCGCGGTATTTATGAAGCCCCCGGAATGGCACTGCTGCACATCGCTTACGAGCGTCTGCTGACCGGTATTCACAACGAAGACACCATTGAACAGTATCATTCTCATGGTCGTCAGCTGGGTAAACTGCTGTATCAGGGCCGCTGGTTCGACTCTCAGGCGCTGATGCTGCGTGACGGCCTGCAACGTTGGGTCGCCAGCCAGATTACCGGTGAGGTCACACTCGAGTTGCGTCGCGGCAACGACTACTCCATCCTGAACACGGTGTCTGACAACCTGACCTATAAGGCTGAGCGTTTGACCATGGAGAAAGGCGAGTCCGTGTTCTCACCGGACGATCGTATCGGTCAATTGACCATGCGTAATCTGGACATTACCGATACCCGCGAGAAACTGTTCGGCTACGCGAAAGCGGGTCTGTTAACCGCCTCTTCCGCGACCGGTCTGCCGCAGGTTGAGAATCTGGAAAACAAAGCGAAGTAAACATTTATCATTTTAAGGCCGCGAAAGCGGCCTTTTTTATGCGCGGAATATAAGGTGTCTGTTGGCCTGATAAACGTAGCGCCATCATGGGTTGTAATAATGTCGGATGGCGGCGTAAACGTCTTATCCGACCTACAGACAACCACAAATAACAATGACTAGTCCTGATATAGGTTGACAGTTTTTTGTCTGTAAAACGCCTGATGAACATCATCGGGCGTTTTGTATTTCAGGGCCAGGTGTGGCCGTTCATGGTTATAAATTGCCACGGACTCTTTTACTATTTCCCGCGCTTGCGCCAGGTCTGCAGGACGCGAGAGTAAAAACTCATTTTTCAGTATCCCGTTTATTCTCTCAGCCAGCGCATTCTGGTAGCAGTCGTAACCATCGGTCATTGAACAGGTTATTCCGTTTCGCTCATGAACTGACTGATAAAGTACCGAACAGTATTGCAGTCCTCTGTCAGAGTGATGTACCAGCGGACCTGTCGTTTTTCTCCGTCTCAGAGCCTGCCTGAATGCCTTTACCACATTTTCTGTCTGCAGGTTTTCCCCGACATGGTAACCCACGATTTTTCTGGAGCAGGCATCGGTGACCAGACTCAGATAGGCCGTGCCGCTGCGTAGTGGAAGGTAAGTAATATCGGCGACCCAGACCTGCTCTGGCTCAAGGGCGGTAACCTGTTCAGGGCCGGGTTTCAGCAGATTAGGATGCCGGTAAAAGCGATGATGGCTGTTGGTGGTTTTGTGATATGCCCGTTTCACGGGTACCAGGAGCCGGTATTCACCCAGCAGATTAAACAGACGGTCCCGTCCGATATTCAGCGTTTTATCGGCCTGCATGTTCAGCATATAGTGCAGTTTACGCGTACCGATTCGCGGCTGACGGCACCGGGTACGGGCAACAAAATCAAGAACCTGAGCATGATGCTCCTGCCGTTTATTACATCTTGTATTGTACTGGTACCACGCCTGTCTGCTGTGCCCCAGGAACTGACATGCACGCGTAACTGTTATTTTGGGGGCCTGACTTTGCGTGAGGACTTGCCGGGCCGCTTTTTTACAACACTTACCCCGTAATCATTTTTCAGGACGTTGATAACGGACTCAAAAAACTCAGCTTTCTGGTTTGCCAGCTCAAGCTGCTCTTCAAGTTCCCTGATTCTTTGCTCGGGTGTCAGCGGGATAGTTGTCTGAGCCACAGGCAGTTTCCTCTTCACCAGGTCAGGAAGTCCGGGTCTCCAGTCAAGCCGGCCATATTTACGCAGCCAGACAAGTACGGTGGAGCGCCCCTGAATGCCATATCGCTGCTGGGCCTGTTTATAGGTCATCTCGCCTTTTTCGACCTGCTCAACGACGGCTATTTTAAAGGATAGAGGATAATCGCGTTGGGTGCGTTTGAACTCAGTCATCATCACGTTCTCCGGATTTAAGTCTGGAACGTGTCAACGCTATTCAGGACGGGTCACAAACGAAAAAAAAGACGCTTTTCAGCGTCTTTCTTTCGGAATATTGGTACCGAGGACGGGACTTGAACCCGTAAGCCCTATTGGGCACTACCACCTCAAGGTAGCGTGTCTACCAATTCCACCACCTCGGCACGGATACTGCTATTAGCGCGGGATATCGCTGGTCGGCTGGGCCGGTGCAGCAGGTTGAGTCTGCTCGGTCTTCGCCGGCGCGCTCAGATTTTCCCACTCGCTTCCTTTATTGGTTTTGTTGCTATTGATATTACCCAACACCAGACTGATGATGAAGAACAGCGTCGCCAATACCGCCGTCATTCGGGTCATGAAGTTACCAGAACCACTTGAACCAAATAGCGTAGCGGAAGCGCCTGCTCCGAAGGAGGCTCCCATATCAGCGCCTTTACCTTGCTGCAGCATGATCAGACCTACAAGGCCAATTGCCACAATAAGGAAAACAACTAAAAGAGCTTCGTACATAATCAACCTGTTCCTTGCGGAGTTGCCGCGTACCAATGCTTCTACCAATAAAGCGGGATTTTTACTGTTTCCCACTGAAGCGGGTGTGAATACTAACCAAAGCGAATGACCTTCGCAAGGGCAATTTAAGCGCATTGTATCAACTGCGGAAAAAAACAGCAAAAGCGTTGTTTTTTGCGGGCCGTAAGGCGGCAACCGCCGCCTTTTTAGTCACTTAAACGGCTTTTACCGCATCCGCGATACGATGGGCGAATTCCGTAACCTGCGCTTCATCCTCGCCTTCCACCATCACGCGAATCAGCGGTTCGGTACCGGATTTACGTAGCAGTACCCGCCCACGATTGCCGAGCGTGGCTTCTACGTCCGCCGTTACCGCTTTCACCGCTTCATTTTCCAGCGGATCGCCGCTACCGGCGGTGTAACGCACGTTAACCAGAATCTGCGGGAACATTTTCATACCGCTGCACAGATCGTGCAGACTCATATGATTACGCACCATCGCCGCCAGAACTTGTAGCCCCGCTACAATACCGTCGCCAGTGGTCGTTTTATCCAGCAGAATAACGTGACCAGAGTTTTCCGCGCCGATGCGCCAGCCTTTTTCCTGCAATTTTTCCAGCACGTAGCGGTCGCCCACTTTCGCCCGGGCAAACGGAATGCCAAGCTGCTTGAGCGCCAGCTCCAGCCCCATATTGCTCATCAGCGTCCCCACCGCGCCGCCGCGCAGTTGCCCCTGGCGCAGCCCTTCGCGCGCGATGATATACATGATCTGATCGCCATCGACTTTATTGCCTTCATGGTCAACCATGATGACCCGGTCGCCGTCGCCGTCAAGCGCAATGCCGAGGTCCGCCTTCTCCGCCAACACGCGCGCCTGCAACGCGCGCACGTCGGTCGCGCCCACTTCTTCGTTAATGTTGACGCCGTTTGGCTCACAGCCGATGGCGATAACGGTCGCGCCCAGCTCGCGCAGCACATTCGGTGCGATATGGTAGGTAGCGCCGTTGGCGCAATCCACAACCACTTTCAGACCGTTGAGGCTCAGTTCGTTCGGGAAGGTGCCTTTACAGAACTCAATATAGCGTCCGGCGGCGTCGACGATGCGGCTCGCTTTCCCCAGCTCGGCGGAGTCTACGCAGGTGATCTCTTTTTCCATTTCGGCTTCGATGGCTTCTTCCACATCGTCAGGCAGTTTCGTACCGTCGATAGAGAAGAATTTAATGCCGTTATCATAGAACGGGTTATGCGAAGCCGAGATAACGATACCCGCCTCCGCGCGGAAAGTCCGCGTCAAATAGGCGATGGCTGGCGTTGGCATAGGTCCGGTAAACGAGGCCGACAGCCCCGCAGCGGCAAGGCCCGCCTCCAGCGCGGACTCCAGCATATAGCCGGAAATACGCGTATCTTTACCGATAATGATTTTACGCGAGCCATGACGCGCCAGCACTTTTCCGGCAGCCCAACCCAGTTTAAGCACGAAATCAGGTGTAATGGGGGCATTGCCTACACGTCCGCGAATCCCATCGGTACCGAAATATTTACGATTACTCATAGCGTTTGTTTCCCTTTGCAGACAGAGTGGCTTCTACCACCCGCATCGCCTCTACGGTTTCTTTGACGTCATGGACGCGAATGATCTGCGCGCCCTGCATCGCGGCAATTACCGCGCACGCAAGGCTGCCGTTCAGACGGTCTGATGGTCCCACGTTAAGTAACTGACCAACCATCGTTTTACGTGACATGCCCACCAGCAGCGGCAGGTTAAAATGATGAAACTCACCCAGCCGCGCCAGTAAGGTATAATTGTGAGAGAGATTTTTACCGAAACCGAATCCGGGGTCGAGCAACAATTTCTCTTTTGCGATGCCGGCCTTCTCACAACGTGCTATTTGCTCAATAAAGTAGCGATTCACCTCGGCAAAGACATCGTCATATTTCGGCGCCTCCTGCATGGTTTTGGGGTTGCCCTGCATGTGCATAAGACTGACCGGCAAGCCGGTTTCCGCTGCCGCTTCCAACGCGCCGGGTTCGGAGAGCGAACGGACATCATTGATAATATGCGCGCCCGCCCTTGCCGCTTCACGGATCACCTCGGGTTTAGAGGTATCCACAGAAATCCACACTTCAAAGCGTTGCGCGATTGCTTCCAGTACCGGAATAACGCGATCCAGCTCTTCTTCCACGCTCACTTCCGCCGCGCCTGGTCGCGTTGATTCCCCCCCCACATCAATAATTGTCGCCCCGGCATTCACCATTAAATTCGCATGTTTCACCGCCTCAATCAGCGTGTTATGCGCGCCGCCGTCGGAGAACGAATCCGGCGTTACGTTCAGGATCCCCATAACATGCGGATGAGTGAGATCGAGCGTGGCGCCCTGAGCGAAGAGTTTCATGGTCAAAATCCCTGTTTTATTTGTGGTGAGTAAAAAAAAGAAAAACCCCGGGGCAAGCCCCAGGGTTTCGGTGAGCGCTAAACATAATGTTGTACAACAAACGCTTATTTGTCGCCCAGCTGCTCTGACATTGTGTTGCCCGGGTTCGGCGTGCGTGGTTCATCAACCGGACGCGGCGCCTGAGGCGTACCATTGCTGTCAGAGTTATTGGTGCCGTTTGGATCTTCCCAGCCCGCAGGCGGACGCACTTCACGACGCGCCATCAGGTCATCAATCTGCGGCGCATCGATGGTTTCATATTTCATCAGCGCATCTTTCATCGCGTGCAGAATATCCATATTGTCAGTCAGGATCTGACGAGCGCGATTGTAGTTACGTTCAATCAGCGCTTTCACTTCCTGGTCGATGATACGCGCAGTTTCATCAGACATATGTTTCGCTTTTGCGACGCTACGGCCGAGGAACACTTCGCCCTCTTCTTCCGCATACAGCAACGGACCGAGTTTCTCCGAGAAGCCCCACTGGGTGACCATGTTACGCGCCAGGTTAGTCGCGACTTTAATGTCGTTCGACGCCCCGGTAGAAACATGCTCAACGCCGTAGATGATCTCTTCCGCCAGACGACCGCCGTACAGCGTGCTGATTTGGCTTTCCAGCTTCTGACGGCTGGCGCTGATCGCGTCGCCTTCAGGCAGGAAGAAGGTCACGCCCAGCGCACGACCGCGCGGGATAATCGTCACTTTGTGCACCGGATCGTGTTCCGGCACCAGGCGACCGATAATCGCGTGGCCCGCTTCGTGGTACGCGGTCGACTCTTTCTGCGCTTCCGTCATCACCATGGAGCGACGTTCGGCGCCCATCATGATTTTGTCTTTCGCTTTCTCGAACTCAACCATCGACACAACGCGCTTGTTACCACGAGCCGCAAACAGCGCCGCTTCGTTGACCAGGTTCGCCAGGTCCGCACCGGAGAAGCCCGGCGTACCGCGCGCAATGATCGCCGCATCAATATCCGTCGCTAACGGTACGCGACGCATATGCACCTTCAGAATCTGCTCACGACCGCGAACATCCGGCAGGCCTACCACCACCTGACGGTCGAAACGACCAGGACGCAGCAGCGCCGGGTCAAGGACGTCCGGACGGTTAGTTGCGGCGATAACGATGATACCTTCGTTACCTTCGAAGCCGTCCATCTCAACCAGCATCTGGTTCAACGTCTGCTCACGTTCATCGTGACCGCCGCCAAGACCTGCGCCACGCTGGCGACCGACGGCGTCGATTTCATCGATGAAGATAATGCACGGCGCCGCTTTCTTGGCCTGTTCGAACATGTCACGCACACGAGACGCGCCGACACCGACGAACATTTCCACAAAGTCAGAACCGGAAATCGTAAAGAATGGCACCTTCGCTTCACCCGCAATGGCTTTTGCCAGCAGGGTTTTACCGGTACCCGGCGGGCCGACCATCAGGACGCCTTTCGGAATTTTACCGCCCAGCTTCTGGAAACGACTCGGTTCACGCAGGTATTCAACCAGTTCCGCCACTTCTTCTTTCGCTTCGTCACAGCCCGCGACGTCAGCAAACGTGGTTTTGATCTGATCTTCCGTCAGCATACGCGCCTTGCTCTTACCGAACGACATGGCGCCTTTGCCACCGCCGCCCTGCATCTGACGCATGAAGAAGATCCAGACGCCGATCAGCAACAGCATCGGGAACCAGGAAATGAAGATAGAAGCCAGCAGGCTTGGCTCTTCAGGTGGTTCGCCAACAACCTTGACGTTTTTAGTCAGCAGGTTATCAAGCAGCTTCGGATCATTAATCGGAATGTAAGTCGTGTAACGGTTACTATCTTTCTTGGTAACGTTGATCTCACGTCCGTTGATACGCGCTTCGCGAACCTGGTCCTGATTGACCTCTTGCAGGAAGGTAGAGTAATCCACCTTACGGCCATTAGACTCGCTGGGCCCAAAGCTCTGGAATACTGACATCAGCACAACGGCAATGACCAGCCAGAGTATTAGGTTTTTCGCCATGTCACTCAAGGGATTAACCTCTTATTACAACTGTGTTAAAAACAGCGTCAGGATACTCTATATCCAGTTTCTTTCAAACCTTACGTCTGAAATCTGCCGGTTATCACTTTCGCCCGGTCGCTACAATGTACACTTCACGCGAACGCGCACGCGAAGAGTCCGGCTTACGAACTTTAACCTTCGTAAACAGGGAGCGAATTTCCCTTAGATACTCATCGAAACCTTCGCCCTGGAACACCTTCACTACAAAACTTCCGCCTGGCGCCAGCACATCGCGGCACATCTCTAACGCCAGCTCCACCAGATACATGGCACGGGGGATATCCACCGCCGGTGTTCCGCTCATGTTTGGTGCCATATCCGACATGACAACTTGTACTTTACTGTCACCCACGCGTTCCAGTAACGCTTTCATGACAAGTTCATCACGAAAATCGCCCTGAAGAAAGTCCACACCAACGATAGGATCCATAGGTAAAAGATCACAAGCGATGATGCGGCCTTTGCCGCCAATCTGCGTGACCACATACTGTGACCAGCCTCCTGGCGCAGCGCCGAGATCGACTACCGTCATTCCCGGCTTAAAAAGTTTGTCACTTTGCTGTATTTCATCAAGTTTAAACCAGGCACGGGAGCGTAGCCCCTTTTTCTGCGCCTGTTGAACATATTTATCGCTAAAGTGTTCCTGAAGCCAGCGGCTTGAGCTGGCAGAACGCTTTTTACCTGTCATTTAACTTTCCCGTCGGGGCAGTTCATCGTAGCCAATGGCGTAAATTTCTACACGCCTATTTGGCGATATAAGGGAGATGGCGGTAGAATGACCCGTTTTCAATCCCAACGTAAGCAAAAATATACGATGAATCTGAGTACTAAACAAAAACAGCACCTAAAAGGTCTGGCACATCCGCTCAAGCCTGTTGTTATGCTTGGCAATAATGGTTTGACCGAAGGGGTACTGGCCGAGATTGAACAAGCGTTAGAGCACCATGAACTTATCAAGGTGAAAATCGCCTCGGAAGATCGCGAAACAAAAACCTTGATCGTGGACGCTATCGTGCGCGAAACCGGCGCCTGTAACGTACAGGTCATCGGTAAAACGCTGGTGCTGTATCGCCCAACTAAAGAGCGTAAAATCTCGCTGCCGCGTTAAGGATATCCTAAAGTCGAACACAAAATCTGTGTAAAACGAGGGGTTTTCCACGAGCAGGAGAGCAAAATGCCACGCTCTCTCCGTTGATAAAAGGCCGCTATGCGGCCTTTTTCCTTTCTTTACAATACACCAACAATTTGCGTATTGAGTACTGCTTAAAGGTATTCCACTTTAAGCACTTCGTATTCCACATCGCCGCCAGGCGTTTTGATCACCACGACGTCATCCTGCTCTTTGCCGATCAGGCCGCGAGCGATTGGCGAGTTTACCGAAATGAGATTTTGCTTAAAATCCGCCTCATCATCGCCAACAATACGATAGGTCTGCTCTTCGTCGGTGTCCAGGTTCAGCACCGTGACGGTAGCGCCGAAAATCACGCGACCATTGTTCGGCATTTTAGTGACATCAATCACCTGCGCATTCGACAGTTTTGCTTCGATATCTTTAATGCGTCCTTCGCAGAAACCCTGCTGTTCGCGTGCAGCATGATACTCCGCGTTTTCTTTTAAATCGCCATGTTCGCGCGCTTCGGCGATAGCGGCGATGATTTCAGGACGGCGCACAGATTTCAGAAAATCCAGCTCTTCGCGCAGTTTTTCGGCTCCGCGTAAGGTCATCGGAATAGCTTGCATTTGTTATACCTCTTGAACATTCCTGTAGGGGGCAATGAACTCTACCCCGGCTGCTAAGCCAGCCCCGGCATATGCCATACCAGGGTCAGAAGCAAAAAAACACCAACCCGGGCGCGCAGTCCCAGGTCAGCTACAATTTCCTCTTTGATAACCATTTTACCCTGGAGTTCCCTATGGGTCATCGTTTACTTTTTAGGGCGTTGCGCCGTAGTATGACGGCTTGTTTCCAGGGTGTTAGCGCGAGATTATGCGATTTTCCAGATTTATCATCGGATTGACCACCAGTATAGCGTTCAGCGTTCAGGCCGCGAATATTGACGAATACATCAAACAGCTTCCGGCCGGCGCCAACCTCGCGCTGATGGTGCAAAAGATTGGCGCGCCCGCGCCAGCTATTGATTATCATAGTCAGCAGATGGCGCTTCCCGCCAGTACCCAAAAGGTGATTACCGCGCTGGCGGCGCTGATTCAACTCGGCCCGGATTTCCGTTTTACGACCACGCTGGAGACTAAAGGCAACGTCGATAACGGCATCCTGAAAGGTGACGTAATTGCGCGATTCGGTGGCGATCCAACGCTAAGACGTCAGGATATTCGCAATATGGTCGCGACGTTGAAAAAGTCAGGCGTCACGCAAATCGACGGCAATGTGCTTATCGACACGTCGATTTTCGCCAGCCACGATAAAGCGCCAGGCTGGCCGTGGAACGACCTGACGCAGTGTTTCAGCGCGCCTCCCGCCGCCGCCATTGTTGACCGCAACTGTTTTTCTGTGTCGCTTTATAGCGCGCAAAAACCAAACGATTTAGCTTTTATTCGCGTGGCCTCTTATTATCCGGTAACGATGTTCAGCCAGGTACGGACTCTGCCGCGCGGTTCGGCAGACGCGCAGTATTGCGAGCTGGATGTTGTGCCTGGCGATTTGAACCGTTATACGCTTACCGGCTGTTTACCACAGCGCGCCGACCCGCTGCCGCTGGCCTTTGCTATTCAGGACGGCGCCAGCTACGCGGGCGCGATCCTCAAGCAGGAACTGAAAGAGGCCGGGATAACTTACCGCGGCACACTGCTGCGCCAGACGCAGGTTAACGAGCCCGGAACGATCGTCGCCAGTAAACAGTCGGCGCCACTGCACGATCTGCTTAAGATTATGCTGAAAAAGTCAGACAACATGATCGCCGATACTGTTTTTCGGATGATTGGTCATGTCAGGTTTAACGTGCCTGGCACCTGGCGGGCGGGATCGGATGCCGTTCGCCAGATCCTGCGCCAACAGGCGGGAATTGATATCGGCAATACCATTATTGCCGACGGTTCCGGTCTTTCTCGCCATAACCTGATCGCTCCCGCCACGATGATGCAGGTGCTGCAATATATCGCCCAACACGATAACGAGCTGAACTTTATCTCTATGCTGCCGCTGGCGGGCTATGATGGTTCATTGCAATACCGCGCCGGACTGCATCAGGCGGGCGTAGACGGTAAGGTTTCGGCGAAAACTGGGTCACTGCAGGGCGTGTATAATCTGGCGGGCTTTATTACCACCGCAAGCGGGCAACGGATGGCATTTGTACAGTATTTGTCGGGCTACGCGGTTCCACCTGCCGATCAGCGTAATCGGCGTATTCCGCTGGTACGCTTCGAGAGTCGGTTGTACAAGGATATTTATCAGAATAACTGAGTGCATTATTGCCGGATGGCGGCGCTAACGCGTCTTGTCCGGCCTACAACGAACATAATAAAACGGGCCGCAAATGCGGCCCGTTGGCTTTTGTAGGCCGGATAAGCGTTAGCGCCATCCGGCTACGAGATTAACGTTTGTAGATGAACTCGACGCCTTCTTCGTCGTCTTCATCCCAGTCGTCATCCCAGTCATCGTCTGCGTCTTCTTCCACTTCAGCCAACTGCTGGCGATGATAATCGTCCCACATGAACTCGACTTTTTCCGGCTGTTTTGCTTCTTCAGCCTGCGCGATCGGATTCTCGATGATAAAGGTCATCACATCCCAGCAGAGATCTTTCACCCCCAGCTGACTGGCGGCGGAAATCAGATAGTATTTCCCTTCCCAGCCCAACGCTTCGGCGATCGCTTTCGCTTTCTCTTCCGCTTCGGTTTTATCCATCAGATCGATCTTGTTGAACACTAACCAGCGCGGTTTAGCCGCCAGATCCTGGCTGTATTTTTCCAGTTCGCCAATAATGATACGGGCGTTTTCCACCGGATCGGAACCGTCGATCGGATCGATATCAATGAGGTGCAGCAGTACGCGGCAACGTTCGAGGTGCTTCAGGAAGCGAATCCCCAGGCCCGCGCCTTCCGCCGCGCCTTCGATCAACCCCGGAATGTCAGCCACCACAAAACTCTTTTCGCTGTCCATTCGTACCACGCCCAGGCTCGGCACCAGCGTGGTAAACGGATAGTCCGCGACTTTCGGTTTTGCTGCCGATACCGCGCGAATGAACGTTGATTTACCGGCGTTTGGCATCCCCAGCATCCCGACATCCGCCAGCAGCATCAGTTCCAGCAGCAGGTCGCGCTTATCGCCCGGCGTACCATTGGTTTTCTGGCGCGGCGTACGGTTAACCGAGGATTTAAAACGGGTATTGCCTAACCCATGCCAGCCGCCCTTCGCGACCAACAGACGCTGACCGTGTTTGGTCATGTCGCCCATCGTTTCACCGGTTCCCTGGTCGATAACGCGCGTACCGACCGGCACTTTGATGGTCACGTCTTTACCGCGTTTACCGGTACAGTCGCGGCTCGCGCCATTCTGACCACGTTCAGCGCGGAATGATTTTTCAAAGCGGTAATCGATCAGCGTATTCAGGTTTTCATCGGCTTCCATCCAGACGTCGCCGCCGTCGCCGCCATCACCGCCGTCCGGGCCGCCTTTCGGGATATATTTTTCGCGGCGGAAGCTCACACAGCCATTACCGCCATCGCCTGCAACGACCAGAATCGATGCTTCATCAACAAACTTCATTTTATTCTCCGTAAATCATTCGCCTGAGCGGGGTTGCGAAACCACCGTTTCATGCTTGCGTAAACCGCCCCAAATACGATGACCAATGGCGGAATACATCGCGCCCGCAACCACGACAAACGCACCGAGATAACCTAAAAGGTTTAACATCGGTCTGGCGAAGAAATCGGGCCAGGCCATAGATAAAAGATCTGAAAACAGCAGGGTAAATAGCGGTGTAAGCGTGATTATCGCACTCACCTGCGCCGCCTGCCAACGCGCCATCGCTTCCGCCAGGGCGCCATATCCTACCAGCGTATTTAGCCCGCAGAAAATCAAACAGGCGAGCTGCCAGTCGCTCAGTTGCGCTATCACCATCGGTTTTGCCAGCGGCAAGAGCGCTATCGTACATAAAGTGTACAGTAAAAACAGGATCTGCTGCGAGGCCAGACGTCGCAATAATACTTTTTGCGCCACGCCATAGCTCACCCACACCATCGCCGCGCCTACGCCAAAAATAACGCCCCAGGTGTAGTCGGTCAGTCGGGTAAAAATCTCGATCAGACTGGTGTTAAAAAACATCACCAGCCCGCTCAATAACATCAGCGCGCCAATCACCTGCGTACCGCGCATCTTTTCTTTCAGAATAAAGACGCTGGCGACCATCATGCCAACCGGCGAGAGCTGGCCGATAACCTGCGACGCGGTTGGGCTTAAATATTGCAGGGAAGAACTGAACAAAATGAAATTACCGAACAGTCCGCAGGTCGCTATCGCTAATAACACCAACCAGCGCGGCTTACGAAAAATACGCAGCGGCGGCAGCTTTCTTTTTACTGCCAGTATCGCCCCGAGGCCAATACTGGCCATTAAGAAGCGGTAGAAGACAATGGTTGAAGGCTCCATCACCTCCAGCACTTGCTTCATTGCTATTGGCAACGCTCCCCAGCACATCGCGGTAGTGAGCGCTAAAAGAATGCCAATGCCTGCCTGCTGCTTCATGCCGTGTTCCCTGCAAAGACCCGTTAACGGCATTCGCACAGCCACACGGGTATATTTTAGTCGGCCATCGAATGTAAAAAGCCCCGCAACAGGTGCGGGGCTTTCATCCGTTACCGGACCACAAAAAACTTACTCAGCAACGATGCTGATGTATTTACGGTTTTTCGGGCCTTTAACTTCGAATTTCACTTTACCGTCTGCTTTAGCAAACAGAGTGTGGTCACGACCGCAACCAACGTTGGTGCCAGCGTGGAATTTAGTACCACGTTGACGAACGATGATGCTGCCTGCCAGAACTGCTTCACCGCCAAAGCGTTTTACGCCCAGACGTTTAGCTTCAGAATCGCGACCGTTACGAGTCGAGCCGCCAGCCTTTTTATGTGCCATTTAATCTGCTCCCCTAATCTTAAGCGCTGATGCCGGTAATTTTCACATCAGTGAACCACTGACGATGGCCCTGCTGCTTACGGTAGTGTTTACGGCGACGAAACTTAACGATTTTAACTTTCTCGCCACGACCGTGGGCAACAACTTCAGCTTTGATTACGCCGCCATCAACGAAAGGAACGCCGATTTTGACTTCTTCACCGTTTGCGACCATCAGAACTTCAGCGAACTCGATAGTTTCGCCAGTTGCGATGTCCAGCTTTTCCAGGCGAACGGTCTGACCTTCGCTTACTCGGTGTTGTTTACCACCACTTTGGAAAACCGCGTACATAAAAAACTCCGCTTCCGCGCACACCTTTCAATGATTCAGAGCGCGCTATAAATATTCACAATAGGGCGCGAATATTACGCAAATTGCACGGCTTTGACAAGTGCTACCATCAATACATGAAGAAAAAAAACACAACGCATACGGTAACGTTTATCTGCGGCGTTTTTTCAGTACAATCAGGGTATATTTCTAACCATAAACCCTACGTTACCTCATTCAGACATGGGATAATCGGGGCGATAAGCCCGGCTTTTGCGATGAATTTAGAAAAAATCAACGAGTTAACCGCGCAAGATATGGCGGGTGTCAATGCGACAATCCTTGAACAGCTTAATTCCGACGTTCAACTGATTAATCAGCTAGGATATTACATTATTAGCGGCGGCGGGAAACGCATTCGTCCGATGATTGCCGTTCTTGCCGCGCGTGCGGTGGGTTATCAGGGTAACGCGCACGTGACTATCGCCGCTCTGATCGAGTTTATCCACACGGCGACGCTGCTGCATGATGATGTGGTGGATGAATCCGATATGCGTCGCGGCAAGGCAACGGCAAATGCCGCCTTCGGTAATGCCGCCAGCGTGCTGGTCGGCGACTTTATCTATACCCGCGCCTTCCAGATGATGACCAGCCTCGGCTCGTTAAAAGTGCTGGAAGTGATGTCGGAAGCGGTCAACGTGATTGCAGAAGGCGAAGTGCTGCAATTGATGAACGTGAATGACCCGGACATTACCGAAGAAAATTACATGCGGGTGATTTACAGTAAAACGGCCCGTCTGTTCGAAGCCGCCGCCCAGTGCTCCGGTATTCTTGCCGGTTGTACGCCTGAGCAAGAGAAAGGGTTGCAGGACTATGGCCGCTACCTTGGTACGGCTTTCCAGCTCATTGACGATCTGCTGGATTACAGCGCCGACGGCGAGCATCTCGGTAAAAATGTGGGTGATGACCTCAATGAGGGCAAACCCACCTTACCGTTGCTTCACGCCATGCGCCACGGTACGCCAGAACAGTCAGCGATGATCCGTACCGCTATTGAACAAGGTAATGGTCGTCATCTTCTGGAACCGGTTCTGGAAGCGATGACCACCTGCGGCTCGCTGGAATGGACGCGTCAGCGAGCGGAAGAAGAAGCCGACAAAGCGATATCCGCGTTGCAGATATTGCCGGATACTCCATGGCGTGAGGCGCTAATCGGTCTCGCACACATCGCGGTGCAGCGCGATCGTTAATGCCGTTCTCTTATCCCGCGCACTGCGCGGGATATCCCATTAAGTTCTAATAAACTCCAGATACCCTATCGCCTGTCTTTCACATACTCACCCAGGACTTCCCCTGGCATATTCTGAATATTGCCGACACTTACATGAACTTTTTAGAACATTCCTTCACGAAGCGTTATAGTATCGAACGTCGTCGGGTTGTTAAAACCGTAAGTGATTAACCTAAGGAGTGATGGATGTATGGAAAGCAAGCTTATTGACTGGCATCCGGCCGATATCATTGCCGGACTACGTAAAAAAGGGACTTCAATGGCCGCTGAGTCACGCCGGAATGGATTGAGTTCATCCACGCTGGCCAATGCATTAACGCGCCCGTGGCCGAAAGGAGAGTTGATTATCGCGAAAGCATTGGGAACGGAACCCTGGGTTATTTGGCCATCGCGTTATCACGATCCGCGCACGCATGAGTTTATCGACAGAACGCGGCTTATGAGAGCGCGTAATAAAAACAAACAGAATGTAGAGTAAGTGCCTGTAAAACAACCCCCGCATCGCGTTCGCGGGGGTTATTCAGCGTACAGAAGGTTATTCGCCTTTCACGCGTTCAATATTCGCGCCTAGCGCGCGCAGTTTGTCTTCGATGCGCTCATAACCGCGATCGATGTGATAAATGCGATCCACAATCGTCGTGCCTTCCGCAATACAGCCCGCCAGCACCAGGCTCGCAGATGCCCGCAGATCTGTCGCCATGACCTGGGCGCCAGAGAGCGTTTCTACGCCATGGCATATGACGGTATTGCTTTCAATTTCCGCACGCGCGCCCATGCGGCTGAGTTCAGGCACGTGCATAAAACGGTTTTCAAAGACGGTTTCAGTGATAAAGCCCGTCCCTTCCGCCACCAGGTTCAGCAACGTGAACTGCGCCTGCATATCGGTCGGGAATGCCGGGTGCGGCGCGGTACGGACATTGACCGCCTTCGGTCGTTTGCCGTGCATGTCCAGACTAATCCAGTCCTCGCCCACTTCGATATCCGCGCCAGCATCGCGCAGTTTCGCCAGTACCGCGTCCAGAGTGTCCGGTTGCGCGTTACGGCAGAGGATTTTGCCGCGAGAGATCGCTGCCGCCACCAGGAAAGTCCCCGTTTCGATACGATCCGGCAGCACACGATAAACGCCACCGCCCAGACGCTCTACGCCCTCGATCGTAATACGATCGGTGCCCTGCCCGGCGATCTTCGCCCCCAGCGTAACCAGGAAGTTAGCGGTGTCGACAATTTCCGGCTCGCGCGCGGCGTTTTCAATGATGGTCGTCCCTTCCGCCAGCGTAGCGGCGCACATAATGGTGACGGTCGCGCCGACGCTGACCTTATCCATCACGATATGCGCCCCTTTAAGACGTCCTTCGACGGAGGCCTTTACGTAGCCCTCTTCCAGCTTGATGGTCGCACCCAGTTGTTCCAGACCGGTAATATGCAGATCAACCGGACGCGCGCCGATAGTACAGCCCCCCGGCAGAGAGACTTGTCCCTGACCAAAACGGGCAACCAGCGGCCCCAGCGCCCATATCGAGGCGCGCATGGTCTTAACCAGATCATAAGGCGCGCAGAACACGTTCACCTGGCTGGCGTCAATGTGTACCGATCCATTGCGTTCCACTTTCGCACCTAATTGGCTCAGGAGCTTCATCGACGTATCCACGTCTTTCAGTTTTGGAACGTTTTGGATCTCTACCGGTTCTTCTGCCAGCAGAGCGGCGAACAGGATCGGCAGCGCGGCGTTTTTGGCGCCGGAAATTGTGACTTCGCCCTGGAGCGTCGTTGGCCCCTGTACACGAAATTTATCCATTATTGTATTCTCAGTTAAGCATTCATCTCCGCTACCGGCAGGTTACCCGTAGCTTAAAATCCGTTAAGTTTACGATCGCGCGCCCATTCCGCCGGGGTATATGCTTTGATCGATACGGCATGGATACGGTTGTCCGCAATGTACTCCATTAGCGGCCCATAGACCGTTTGCTGTTTCTTGACCCGGCTCATGCCGTCAAACATCTCGCCCACGGCAATAACCTGAAAGTGACTGCCATCGCCGGAGACGTGGACTTCCTGGAGGGAGAGGGCATTCATCAGCACACTCTGAATTTCATGATTTTCCATGGGTTCTTTATTCGTCAAATAGTGAAAACAGCCCAACATCTTAGAGCAAAGTCGCGCCGTCTTAAATAAGCAAAAGATTACGCTGATAAATCAGCGCGGTAAAAGTGCCGGATGGTGCTGCTAACGCAACTTATCCGGCCTACGGGGATCATGCGAAGTGTAGGCCGGATAAACCATCCGGCATTCATTACATACGGGGAAGTACGTCTTCGGGCAAGTTATATAATTGCGCCAGCGCGTAAACCTTGTCGTTAACGCCAGACAGCGACACGGCATTGCCCTGCTTTTTTGCCTGGTTCACAAGGTGCGCCAGCAGCGCCAGTCCCCCTGTATCCACCCTGGAGATCTGGCTCAGGTCGATACGGGTAACGCCATTCATCGCTTCTACGCGCGCGTCCCATAGCGGCGCCAACACGTCCTGATCCAGCTCTCCCGCCAGCACCAGAGTGTCCGCCTCACGCGTCCAGGTGAGTTGCGGCGTCATTACTGTTTCTCGTCCAAAGTAATTTTCTGTTGAGAGATAGATTTCAGTTGTGCGGTCAGGCCGTCAATGCCTTTAGTACGCAGCAGATCGCTCCACTCATTTTGCTTGGTAGTGATCATGCTGACGCCTTCCGCAATCATGTCATACGCCTGCCAGTTGCCGGTCTGAGTGTTTTTGCGCCACTGGAAATCCAGGCGTACCGGCGGACGACCGTTGGGATCGATAATCGTTACACGGATAGGCACAATGGTCGCATCGCCCAGCGGTTGCTCAGGCGCTATCTGGTAAGTCTGGCCGTGGTACATCGCCAGCGCCTGACCGTAGGCCTGTTTCAGGTATTCGCGAAACGCTGCAAAATAGGCTTCACGCTGCGCCGGGGTCGCCTCTTTGTAGTAGCGGCCCAGCACCAGCGCGCCGGCATATTTTACCTGCACGTACGGCAGAAGTTCCTGATCAACAACGTCGCGCAGGTAATCCGGATTGGCACGAATTTTCGGCTGTTCGTTTTTTAGGCGATCAAAAGTTTTCTGCGCCGCCTCGTTCATCAGTTTATAAGGATTGCTCTGATCCGCTGCCGTTGCTGCGCTTAATGGCGCAATGACCAGCAGGGCCACCATCATCAGTCGTTTAAACATGCCTCAATTCTCCTGAGATTATTTCGTTTCGCCCGCGGGCGTTGTGGCTTCAGTATGGCCTTCCGTTGCGGCTGGCGCATCGCCAGAATTCTTATTGTCGTCGCCTTTGCTGTTATAAAGGAACTGGCCAATCATATCTTCCAGCACCATTGCAGACTTGGTGTCCTGAATCGTACTCCCATCTTTGAGGATAGACGTTCCCAGCTCAGGATCTTCAAAACCGACGTTTAATGCCAGATATTGCTCCCCCAGCAGCCCGGAAGTACGAATACTCAACGAGCTGGTATCGGGAATATGGTTATAACGCTCTTCGATGTCGAGCGTTACGCGCGGCAGGTATGTTTTCGGATCAAGCGAGATATCTTCAACCCGCCCGACAACCACCCCGCCGATGCGTACCGGGGAACGCACTTTCAGACCGCCGATGTTATCGAAGGTCGCATAAACCTTATAGGTCGGCTCCGTGCGCATAGAGGTCACATTTGCCGCCTTCAGGCAAACAAACAGCGCCGCCAGCAACGCTACCAGCAAAAAAACGCCTACCCAAATTTCATTTTTTTTCGTTTGCATGAACTCAATTCCCAAACATCAGTGCGGTCAGCACAAAATCCAGCCCCAGAACGGCCAACGATGCGTGAACCACGGTACGCGTCGTTGCCCGGCTAATCCCGGCAGAAGTCGGTATTGCGTCATAACCGTTGAATAACGCAATCCATGTTACCGTAATGGCGAACACCACGCTCTTTATCAGACAGTTCACCAGGTCCATACGCCAGTCGACGGCATTCTGCATCGCGGACCAGAAGAACCCGGCGTCGATTCCCTTCCAGCTTACGCCGACCAGCGAGCCGCCCCAGATACCGACCGCCACAAAAATAATGGTCAGTAGCGGCAACGAAATCACGCCCGCCCAAAAGCGCGGCGAAATCACCCGGCGCAATGGATCGACCGCCATCATCTCCATACTGGAGAGCTGCTCCGTCGCCCGCATCAGGCCGATTTCCGCCGTCAACGCCGACCCGGCCCGCCCGGCAAACAGCAACGCCGCGACCACCGGCCCCAGCTCGCGCAGCAGCGAAAGCGCCACTAACATGCCAAGACTGGTCTCCGCGCTGTAAGTAGTCAGAACCAGATAGCCTTGCAGCCCCAGCACCATACCGATGAATACGCCGGAGACAATAATGATAAGCATCGACAAGACGCCCACATTATAAAGCTGGCGCACCAGCAGCGGCGCATGTTTGCGAAACTCCGGCTTACCGATAATCGCATTGAATAACATTAACCCGGCGCGCCCGAACGTCCTGACGGTTTTGATCCCGCTGTGTCCGAGTGCTGCCAGCGCATTTAACAGCATGAGTGGCTTAACTCCCTGTTTCGAGTAAATCAAGGTGATAGTCGCCCGCCGGATAGCGGAACGGAACCGGCCCGTCGGCAATGCCGTCAAGGAACTGACGCACGCGCGGGTCCGTATTCTCCTGCAACGCCTGAGCGCTACCGTGAGCGACGATTTTTTTGTCCGCCATGATCCAGGCGTGATCCGCAATACTGAGCACCTCTGGCACATCATGCGAGACCACCACGCAGGTCACGCCCAGCGCGCTGTTCAATTCTGAAATCAGCTTCACCAGAACGCCCATGGTAATCGGGTCCTGGCCGACAAACGGCTCATCGAACATGATGAGATCCGGTTCCAGAGCGATGGCGCGCGCCAACGCGGCGCGACGCGCCATCCCACCGGAGAGCTCGGAAGGCATCAGTTTTGCCGCACCGCGCAGCCCGACAGCTTCCAGTTTCATCATCACAACGCTTTTTAGCAGCGGCGCGGGTAAATTGGTGTGCTCCCGTAGCGGATAGGCCACATTGTCAAACACGTTCATGTCGGTAAACAGCGCTCCCGACTGAAACAACATACTCATACGTTTGCGGACGGTGTAGAGCCGCGAACGGGACATGGCCGGCACATTCTCGCCATCAAATAAGATCTCGCCCTTATCCGGCGGGATCTGTCCGCCAATCAGGCGCAACAGCGTGGTTTTACCGATGCCCGACGGCCCCATGATCGCCGTGATCTTCCCGCGCGGCACCGTCAGGGAAATATTATCGAAAATGCAGCGTTCGCCACGGGAAAAGCTGACGTCGCGCATATCGACTAAATTGGCCGCAGACTGACCCATTGATTCATCCTTCGTATTGCCTTGTTGAGGTAACCATGGCGCTGAATTTAACCATGGGTTCGACATAATTACAGAATATTAACTGACAGGGTTAGCGAAAGCTGGCATTCGTTTTACTTTTTAGCCGCATAAAGTCAAAATTAGGACTTCGTTACGGCTTCCAGATATCCCTTCCAGGGGACCGGCGAGTATACCTGAAGAAAGGACTTTAGATGCTTTTAGCGATGGCGCTACTCATAATTGGTTTGCTTCTGGTGGCCTACGGCGCCGATCGTCTGGTGTTTGCGGCCTCTATTTTATGCCGTACATTCGGTATTCCCCCGCTGATCATCGGGATGACGGTCGTGAGTATCGGCACCTCGCTGCCGGAAATTATTGTGTCGGTCGCCGCATCGCTACACGGTCAGCTCGATTTGGCCGTCGGCGCGGCGCTCGGTTCTAACATCACCAATATTTTGCTGATCTTAGGGCTGGCGGCGCTGGTTCGTCCATTTACCGTGCATTCCGATGTTCTACGTCGCGAATTGCCATTAATGTTATTTGTTAGCGTGGTAGCCGGTTCCGTACTGCATGACGGACAGTTAAGTCGCAGTGATGGTATCTTTCTCCTGCTTCTGGCTGTGCTATGGCTGTTATTCATTGTTAAAATCGCGCGTCTGGCCGAACGCCAGGGGAATGACAGCCTCACCCGCGAACAACTGGCGGAGCTGCCGCGCGAAGGCGGGCTCCCCGTCGCGTTCTTATGGCTGGGCATTGCGCTGGTCATCATGCCGATGGCGACGCGCATGGTAATCGATAACGCTACGGTGCTGGCGAACTATTTCGCCATGAGTGAATTAACGCTCGGTCTGACAGTCATCGCCGTCGGCACCAGTCTGCCAGAGCTGGCGACGGCGATTGCCGGCGTGCGAAAAGGCGAAAATGATATTGCCGTTGGTAATCTCATTGGCGCCAATATTTTTAATCTCGCCATCGTGCTGGGACTGCCTGCGCTGATCGCGCCGGGAGAGATCAACCCGCTGGCGTTTGGGCGTGATTATAGCGTGATGTTGCTGGTTAGCGTGGTTTTCGCTTTACTTTGCTGGCGGCATCCGCGTCAGATTGGTCGGGGCGCAGGTATACTGCTGACCGGCGGGTTTATCGTATGGCTGGCGATGCTCTATTGGCTATCGCCACTTCTTGTTGGATAACTGGAAACGGATTATGTCGCATTTAGCGTTGCAACCGGGGTTTGACTTTCAGCAGGCAGGCAAAGAGGTCCTGGAAATTGAACGTGAAGGCCTGGCGGAGCTTGATCAATATATCAACCAGCATTTCACGCTGGCCTGTGAAAAAATGTTCAACTGCACCGGAAAAGTGGTGGTCATGGGGATGGGGAAATCCGGCCATATCGGACGGAAAATGGCCGCCACGTTCGCCAGTACCGGCACCTCTTCCTTTTTTGTACATCCGGGCGAAGCCGCGCACGGCGATTTGGGGATGGTTACGCCGCAGGATGTGGTTATCGCTATCTCCAACTCCGGCGAATCCAGCGAGATCGCGGCGCTAATACCGGTGCTTAAACGGCTGCACGTGCCGTTAATTTGCATTACCGGGCGACCGGAAAGCAGCATGGCGCGTGCGGCAGATGTGCATCTGTGTGTTAAAGTGCCCAAAGAAGCGTGTCCGTTAGGACTGGCGCCTACCAGTAGTACCACCGCAACGCTGGTGATGGGCGACGCGCTCGCCGTGGCATTGTTAAAAGCGCGCGGCTTTACCGCCGAGGATTTCGCTCTGTCACATCCTGGCGGCGCGCTGGGACGTAAGCTACTGCTGCGCGTAAGCGATATTATGCATACTGGTGATGAGATCCCGCATGTTAATAAACATGCCACCCTGCGTGATGCGCTGTTAGAAATTACGCGTAAAAATCTCGGTATGACCGTCATTTGCGATGAATCCATGAAGATCGACGGTATCTTCACCGACGGCGATTTACGTCGCGTGTTCGATATGGGCGGCGATATGCGCCAGTTGGGGATCGCCGAGGTGATGACGCCAGGGGGCATTCGCGTGCGTCCCGGTATTCTCGCTGTCGATGCGCTGAATTTAATGCAGTCCCGCCATATCACCTCCGTACTGGTTGCTGATGGCGACCAGTTACTCGGTGTGTTACATATGCATGATCTCCTGCGTGCAGGCGTCGTGTAGAAACTCAAGGATAATTAACGATGAGTAAAGCAGGTGCGTCGCTTGCGACCTGTTATGGCCCCGTCAGCACCCATGTCATGACCAAAGCGGAGAATATCCGCCTGCTCATCCTGGACGTGGATGGCGTATTGTCTGACGGCCTGATTTATATGGGCAATAACGGCGAAGAGCTGAAGGCTTTCAACGTTCGTGACGGCTATGGTATTCGCTGTGCTTTGACCTCCAATATCGAGGTTGCCATTATTACCGGACGAAAGGCTAAACTTGTAGAAGATCGCTGCGCCACGCTGGGGATTGTCCATCTTTATCAGGGACAGTCGAATAAGCTGATCGCCTTTAGCGATCTGCTGGAAAAACTGGCCATTGCGCCGGAAAATGTTGCCTATGTCGGCGATGATCTGATTGACTGGCCAGTGATGGAAAAAGTGGGGTTAAGCGTTGCCGTTGCGGATGCGCATCCGCTGCTGATCCCCCGCGCTGACTATGTGACGCACATTGCCGGCGGGCGCGGCGCGGTACGTGAGGTGTGCGATTTGCTGCTGCTGGCGCAGGGCAAGCTGGATGAGGCCAAAGGGCAATCGATATGAGTAAAACCAGACGTTGGGTTATCATTCTACTGTCGCTGGCCATTCTGGTACTGATTGGTATCAATCTGGCGGATAAAGACGATCCTGCTGCCGTGATGGTCAACAGCAACGATCCCACGTATAAAAGCGAGCATACGGATACCGTCGTGTACAGTCCGGAAGGCGCGTTGAGCTATCGTCTGATCGCGCAGCACGTTGAATATTTTTCCGATCAGGCGGTCTCATGGTTTACGCAACCGGTATTAACCACCTTTGATAAGGATAAAGTGCCGACATGGTCGATCAAGGCCGATAAAGCCAAATTGACTAACGATCGGATGCTCTATCTGTATGGCCATGTTGAAGTCAACGCCCTGGTGCCTGACGCTCAATTACGCAGAATTACCACCGATAACGCGCAGATTAATCTGGTGACGCAGGATGTTACCTCGAACGATCTGGTGACGTTATACGGCACAACATTTAACTCCAGCGGACTGAAAATGCGCGGTAACTTACGCAGCAAGAACGCCGAGCTGATTGAAAAGGTTAGAACCTCTTATGAAATTCAAAACAAACAAACTCAGCCTTAATCTTATGCTTGCCGGCTCGCTGCTGGCCGCCAGCATTCCGGCTTTCGCCGTCACGGGCGATACCGAACAGCCTATTCATATTGACTCGGATCAACAGTCGCTGGATATGCAAGGCAACGTCGTGACCTTTACGGGCAACGTGGTGATGACCCAGGGCACGATTAAGATCAACGCCGATAAAGTCGTGGTTACCCGCCCTGGCGGCGAACAGGGGAAAGAGGTGATCGACGGTTACGGCAATCCGGCCACCTTCTACCAGATGCAGGACAACGGTAAGCCGGTGAAAGGCCACGCTTCCCATATGCATTACGAGCTGGCGAAAGATTTTGTGGTGCTGACCGGCAACGCTTATCTGGAGCAGCTTGACAGCAACATTACCGGCGACAAAATCACCTACCTGGTGAAAGAGCAGAAAATGCAGGCCTTCAGCGAGAAAGGCAAACGCGTCACCACCGTTCTGGTGCCGTCGCAGTTGCAAGACAAAAACAAAGGCCAGACTCCGGCGCAAAAGAAGAGTAACTAATTCGTTATGGCAACATTAACTGCAAAGAATCTGGCGAAGGCCTATAAAGGCCGTCGCGTAGTGGAAGATGTCAGTCTGACCGTTAACTCCGGGGAGATTGTCGGGCTGCTCGGTCCAAACGGCGCGGGTAAAACCACCACCTTTTATATGGTCGTCGGTATCGTGCCGCGTGACGCGGGCAATATCATCATTGATGATGAAGATATCAGTCTGCTGCCGCTGCACGCGCGCGCGCGCCGCGGTATCGGCTATTTGCCGCAGGAAGCCTCTATTTTCCGCCGTCTCAGCGTATTTGATAACCTGATGGCGGTACTGCAAATTCGTGACGATTTGACCGCAGAACAGCGAGAAGACCGCGCCAACGAGCTGATGGAAGAGTTTCATATTGAGCATCTGCGCGACAGTATGGGACAGGCGCTGTCCGGTGGTGAACGCCGTCGTGTAGAAATAGCCCGCGCGTTGGCCGCTAATCCCAAATTTATCCTGCTGGATGAACCGTTTGCCGGCGTTGACCCGATTTCCGTTATCGACATCAAACGCATTATCGAGCATCTGCGCGATAGCGGGCTCGGCGTGCTGATCACCGACCATAACGTCCGTGAGACGCTGGCAGTCTGTGAACGCGCCTATATCGTGAGCCAGGGCCACCTTATTGCCCACGGTACGCCGACAGAAATCCTGCAAGACGAACACGTTAAGCGTGTATATCTTGGGGAAGACTTCAGACTCTGATAGGGTAGAGGGCTATGCTGCTCTAGCGGGAGAAAACGACTCTGAATATGAAGCAAGGTTTGCAACTCAGGCTTAGCCAACAACTGGCGATGACGCCTCAGCTACAACAGGCCATCCGTCTGTTGCAGTTGTCTACGCTGGAACTTCAGCAGGAACTCCAGCAAGCGCTGGAAAATAACCCGCTGCTTGAGCAAACCGATCTTCATGACGAAATCGACACTCAGCAACCTCAGGATAACGATCCTCTCGATACCGCCGACGCGCTCGAACAAAAAGAGATGCCGGAAGAGCTGCCGCTTGACGCCAGTTGGGATGAAATTTACACCGCCGGGACGCCGTCCGGCCCCAGCGGCGATTATATCGACGATGAGCTGCCCGTCTATCAGGGCGAAACGACGCAGTCGTTGCAGGATTATCTGATGTGGCAGGTTGAGCTAACGCCCTTCTCGGACACCGATCGCGCTATTGCGACATCCATTGTCGACGCGGTAGATGATACCGGTTATCTCACCGTATCCCTGGACGAAATTCGCGAAAGCATGGGCGATGTAGAGGTGGATCTCGATGAGGTTGAAGCCGTTCTGAAGCGCATTCAGCGTTTTGATCCGGTAGGCGTCGCGGCAAAAGATCTTCGCGACTGTCTGCTGATCCAGCTTTCACAATTCGACAAATCCACGCCGTGGCTGGAAGAGGCGCGGCTTATTATCTGCGATCACCTTGATCTGCTGGCCAACCACGATTTCCGCACGTTGATGCGCGTTACCCGACTAAAAGAAGAGGTGCTGAAAGAGGCGGTAAACCTGATTCAGTCGCTCGATCCCAGACCCGGTCAATCGATCCAGACCGGTGAGCCGGAGTACGTTATCCCGGATGTGCTGGTACGCAAGCATAACGGTCGCTGGACGGTGGAGCTTAATAGCGACAGTATTCCCCGTTTACAGATTAACCAGCACTATGCCGCCATGTGCAACAGCGCGCGCAACGATGCCGACAGCCAGTTCATCCGCAGTAATTTACAGGATGCGAAGTGGCTGATAAAAAGCCTTGAAAGCCGCAACGACACGCTGCTGCGTGTCAGTCGCTGCATCGTCGAGCAACAGCAAGCCTTTTTTGAACAGGGCGAAGAATATATGAAACCGATGGTACTGGCGGATATCGCCCAGGCCGTCGAGATGCACGAATCCACCATATCCCGCGTGACCACGCAGAAGTATTTGCACAGCCCGCGCGGTATTTTTGAACTCAAATATTTCTTTTCCAGCCACGTCAATACCGAAGGCGGAGGCGAAGCCTCTTCCACCGCGATTCGCGCGCTGGTGAAGAAGTTAATTGCGGCGGAAAACCCCGCGAAACCACTGAGCGACAGCAAGTTAACCTCTCTGCTGTCAGAACAAGGTATCATGGTGGCGCGCCGCACTGTTGCGAAGTACCGAGAGTCTTTATCCATTCCGCCGTCAAACCAACGCAAACAGCTGGTTTGACCCAACCGATAAGGAAGACACTATGCAGCTCAATATCACCGGACATAATGTCGAAATTACTGAAGCCCTGCGTGAATTTGTGACGACGAAATTCGCCAAACTTGAACAGTATTTTGAGCGGATTAATCAGGTATACGTGGTGTTGAAAGTGGAGAAGGTCACGCATATCTCGGATGCGACGCTACACGTTAACGGCGGCGAAATTCACGCCAGCGCGGAAGGCCAGGATATGTATGCCGCCATTGACGGCTTGATTGATAAACTGGCAAGGCAGTTAACCAGGCATAAAGATAAACTGAAACAACACTAATTGTCCGGGCAGTTAGCCAGTGCAGGACGGCCTGTTGTGTGACACAACGGGCCATTTGTACAGTTAGCGCTCCGAACCTGGCCATCAACCTGACAGGACAGGTTCTTAGGTGAAATTATGATAAATAACGATACGACTCTACAACTGAGCAGTGTACTTAACCAGGAGTGTACGCGTAGCGGCGTTCATTGTCAGAGTAAGAAACGCGCGCTGGAAATCATCAGCGAACTGGCGGCAAAACAGCTCAGTTTACCTCCTCAGGTCGTGTTTGAAGCCATTCTGACACGCGAAAAAATGGGCAGTACCGGTATTGGTAATGGTATCGCCATCCCGCACGGGAAACTGGAAGAAGATACCTTACGCGCCGTCGGCGTGTTCGTTCAGCTCGAAACGCCGATCGCGTTCGACGCCATCGATAACCAGCCGGTCGATCTCCTCTTCGCCCTGCTGGTGCCCGCCGATCAAACTAAAACGCATCTGCACACGCTGTCGCTGGTGGCGAAACGTCTGGCGGATAAAACGATCTGCCGCCGCCTGCGCGCGGCGCTGAATGATGAAGAGCTGTATCAAATCATTACTGACACCGAAGGTGAGCAGAATGAGGCATAACAACTCAATGGCATTTCTTTCTGTCGTTGTGAGGAGAAACGGTACATGGTACTGATGATCGTCAGCGGGCGTTCCGGATCAGGTAAATCTGTCGCTCTGCGCGCGCTGGAAGATATGGGATTTTACTGCGTGGATAACCTCCCCGTCGTGCTGTTGCCCGATCTGGCGCGAACGCTGGCCGATCGCCAGATTTCCGCCGCCGTCAGCATTGATGTGCGCAATATGCCTGAATCACCTGAGATTTTTGAACAGGCGATGAATAATCTGCCTGGCGCTTTCTCGCCGCAATTGCTGTTTCTTGATGCCGACCGCAATACCTTGATTCGCCGCTACAGCGACACGCGCCGTTTGCATCCGCTTTCCAGCAAAAACCTTTCTTTAGAGAGTGCGATCGATAAAGAGAGTGACTTGCTGGAGCCGTTACGCTCACGTGCGGATCTGATCGTCGACACTTCAGAAATGTCCGTCCATGAGCTGGCGGAGATGCTGCGTACCCGGCTGTTGGGCAAACGCGAGCGCGAACTGACGATGGTATTTGAGTCCTTCGGCTTTAAACATGGTATCCCGATTGATGCGGACTATGTGTTTGATGTCCGCTTTCTGCCCAACCCGCACTGGGATCCAAAACTGCGCCCCATGACCGGGCTTGATAAGCCGGTAGCCGCGTTTCTTGACCGACACACAGAAGTTCACAATTTTATCTATCAGACTCGCAGCTATCTTGAGCTATGGTTACCGATGCTGGAGACCAACAACCGCAGCTACCTTACCGTCGCTATCGGTTGTACCGGCGGGAAACACCGTTCGGTGTATATTGCAGAACAGCTGGCAGACTACTTCCGCTCGCGCGGTAAAAATGTCCAGTCTCGCCATCGCACGCTGGAAAAACGCAAAACATGACCGTAAAGCAAACTGTTGAAGTCACCAATAAGCTGGGCATGCATGCCCGGCCTGCCATGAAGCTTTTCGAACTGATGCAGGGTTTTGACGCCGAGGTGCTATTACGCAATGACGAAGGCACCGAAGCGGAAGCAAATAGCGTCATCGCTCTGTTAATGCTCGACTCCGCCAAAGGGCGTCAGATCGAAATTGAAGCCACCGGCCCGCAAGAAGTTGAAGCGCTGGCGGCGGTTATCGCGCTGTTCAATTCCGGCTTTGACGAAGACTAAACCTCCCCCTCTATACCCTATTTTCCCCCAACGCCGTCCCGGTATTTGATGACAGTCACCCCAAAACCGGGCGTGTTACGCCTGCCTGCCACTTGTCCCGCAGCCCCACCCTTTCGTAAGATTTGTACATTTCGTGCGCTTTACCTATGCATAAAAACATTAAGAAAACCTTAAAAAATTTCGTTTAGGTTTTGTTTAAGTTCTTTGTCCATACTAAATTTATGTGAATAAATTTTTCCAGGACTTGCCATGATCTTCTTATCCAAACAGACTCCGCTGGGCACCGGTCGACATCGTAAATGCTATACGCATCCGGATAATGCCCGGCGTTGCATAAAAGTCATTTACAACCGTAACCACGGCGGTGATAAAGAGATTCGGCGTGAACTGAACTACTATGCGCATCTGTCCCGCTACCTGACGGACTGGAGCGCTATCCCCCGTTATTACGGCACGGTAGAAACCGATTGCGGCACCGGCTATGTCTACGACATGATTACCGATTTCAACGGCGCGCCCTCTATTACCCTGACCGAGTTCGCCGCGCAATGTCGTTATGAAGAGGATGTCGCTGTCCTGCGGCGGCTACTGAAAAAACTGAAACGTTACCTGCTGGATAACCATATTGTGACGATGTCGCTGAAGCCGCAAAACATCCTGTGCCAGCGTATCAGCGAGTCAGAAGTGGTTCCGGTGGTTTGCGACAATCTGGGGGAAAGTACCTTTATCCCGCTGGCGACCTGGTCAACATGGTGCTGTGAACGCAAACTGGAGAGAGTGTGGCAGCGGTTTATCGCCCAGCCTGCACTGGCCGTTGCCCTGGAGAGGGACGCGCAGCCAAAAGACAAGAAACGGCTGGCGCTTACTTCTCACGAAGCTTAATGGCCTGTGCTTATCAGGCCTGGACGACACAGATCGCAGGCCGGATAAGGCGTTCGCGCCGCCATTCGACAAAATTAATTAAGCTGGTTGCGCGTCATAAAAGATTCCCCGCCCAGTTGGCGCATCTGGCGCATAATCCACGCCTGCCGGCTACGCACATAGCCGGAAGGCGCATTCGCCTTATAGCGAATCGGGTTAGGCAGCACGGCCGCCAGCAACGCGGCTTCGGACATATTTAAGCGGCTGGCAGGTTTATGAAAATACCGTTGTGCCGCAGCCTCCACGCCAAAAATACCATCGCCAAACTCCGCGATATTCAGATAAACCGTGAGGATGCGCTTTTTGCTCCAGACAGTTTCAATGCCCAGCGTTAGCCCAGCCTCCAGACCTTTGCGCACCCAACTGCGTCCATCCCATAAAAAGAGATTTTTCGCCGTTTGCTGCGAAAGCGTAGAGGCGCCGCGAATACGGCTCTCATTCCGCTCATTATGCGCCAGCGCTTTTTCAATCGCCGGAACATCAAAGCCCCAGTGCTCAGGGAACTTCTGGTCTTCCGCCGCAATTACCGCCAGCCCCATCCACGGCGAGATATCCGCCATACTGACCCAGTCAGAATGCGCCACATAACCGAACTCTCCACTCAGCCAGGCGCTAATCTGCCGTTCCGCCATCACCGCCGAAAAAGGCACCGGAACCACGCTAAACAGCGCAATGCCGCCGCCCCAAAAGACGGCGAGCGCAGCAAGGATACGTAAAAGTAGACGGCGCAAAAACCTTAACGGCGCGATGCGTCGTTTGCTCATTCCGCCAGAACCAGCACGCGCGACACTAATTTATCAATGCCGCTTGCCGCCTGGGCGATATCCTGCGCCAGCATATAGGCAGGGGTGGTCACGACCTTGTTATCCTCGTCCACAACGATATCATCAACCGGGCAAGGTACGTGTTCGGCCCCCATCTCTTCAAGTACTTCAGCGGTATCAATATCCGTCCCTATTGTCAGACGTAGCGGGAAGTCAAAGATTTTCGGCAACATTGCGGGCGCGATACAGATGAATCCCAGCGGCTTGCCGGACTGGTGCATGGCCTTCGCCAGCGCGACGACATCGCTATCCACCCGGCATTCGCTCCCCTGGCTGGCGAAATTACTCAGGTTCTTCGCCGCGCCGAAACCGCCAGGCACAATGAGCGCATCCAGCTCCTCTGGCTGAGCCTGGGACAGGGGACGAATATCGCCCCGCGTAATACGCGCCGCCTCAATCAGGACGTTACGCGTTTCCGCCATCGCTTCGCCGGTCAGGTGATTAATAACATCCGCTTGTGGTTTATCCGGCGCGAAGCAGACAGCCTGCGCGCCGCTGCGGGCAATGGCCAACAGCGTCAGAACGGCCTCATGAATTTCGGCGCCGTCATAGACGCCGCATCCGCTGAGCACTACGCCAATTTTTTTCATGGTGAACATCCTCCTGCAACCGACTCAAGCCCATTAATAATTTTGATTAAAATGCTACGCTTCACACATTTAAATGATTCATGTAACAAATCATTTAGGATTTGCTATCTTAACTGCGTGCGGCCTGAAAACAGGACTGCGCCTTTGACATCATCATAATAAGCACGG
This sequence comes from Salmonella sp. 2018103, assembly GCF_026247685.1. Taxonomy (NCBI): domain Bacteria; kingdom Pseudomonadati; phylum Pseudomonadota; class Gammaproteobacteria; order Enterobacterales; family Enterobacteriaceae; genus Salmonella; species Salmonella sp. 2018103. The sequence continues at coordinate 531,882 of NZ_CP111029.1, read as the reverse complement.
CGCAGCCACGATTTCCCTGGTGTTGGCGCAGTATTCGCGCACCCCGGTCAAACCGGGGTCATTTTTTTTCCGCGTTTGCCACCCAGGCTTTCAGCACCGCGACATCGTGCTGCCACTCCTGCTTCATCTCTTCAATCCATTCCGCGACATTATCTTCCCAGGCGGGAAGATCCGGCGACTGGATTTGCTGGCCAAGCTGTTGCAGATGACGCAGCCCTACCGAACCGGCGGCGCCTTTAATCTTATGCCCTTCCTCAACGACGCCTTTTTTGTCACGCGCCGTCAGATTGGACTCCAGCACGCTTAAATAGCCAGGCATCATTTTTTCAAACACCGCGAGGCCGTCGGTGATCAATTTAGGCCCAACCAACTCGATGTATTGTTCCAGCATCGGGATATCCAGCAGCGCTTGCGCTTTATCGCTCTCTTCAGGCGTCACGGTACTCTCCTCTTTATCGGTGGCATCCCAGAATTTTTTAATCATCGCGGTTAAGGCCGGCACTGACAGCGGCTTACTCAGCACATCGTCCATACCGGCGTCCAGATACTCTTTTTTATCTTTCAGAACGTTAGCCGTAAGCGCTACCAGCGGCGGTAAATCTTCCCGCGTGTGGCGACGGGTCAGTTCTCTGGCAATATCCAGCCCCGTCATATCCGGTAGCTGAATATCCAGTAAGACCAGGTCATATTCGCCCGGCGCGAACATCTCCAGCGCCGCCTTGCCGGTCATCGCGACATCCACGCTGTTACCCAGTTTTTCCAGTACTGAACGCGCCACAATCACGTTCAGTTCAATATCTTCGACCAGCAGAACATGCAGCGCGGGCAGCGGCATGTCGTCTTCATCAAAGGCGTCCTCCACCTCTTCCGCCACCGCTGGCGCATGGACCGTTAGCGTAAAGGTCGATCCTTTGCCCGGCAGACTGGAAACGGTAATATCGCCGCCCATATTTTTCGCCAGCCGACGGGAGACCGCCAGCCCGATACCGGTACCCGTCGCCGGCTTACCGCCATGACTGTCTTTCACCTGATAATACATGGCGAAAATTTTATCCTGCTCATCCTGCGGAATGCCGATCCCGGAATCTTCCACTTCAAAGTGCAGCATGTCGCCTTCATCATAGCGCGCCCGCACCGTCACCTGGCCCTGCTGAGTAAACTTCACCGCATTGCTGATCAAATTCCATAAAATCTGGCGCAGACGCGTTCCGTCGGTAATGACTTTGTGCGGCAGCGGCAGCGTCGGCTCAAGCACAAAACGTAGCCCTTTTTGCTGCGCCTGCAAACCGGAAAGGTTTTCCAGATCGGCCATAAAGCTGGTGAAATCAACCGGTTGGTTATCAAGCTGAACCTTACGCCGCTCCATCTTATCCATATCAATGATATCATTGAAAATATTGCCTAACGTCACGGCGGAGACATGGATTGTCTTAAGGTATTTTTCCTGTTCGACGGTGAGATCGGTATCCAGCAGGATGCGACTTAAACCGACGATGCCGTTAAGCGGGGTGCGCAGCTCATGACTGATGGTAGAGATAAATGTGGTCTTGTCGCGGCTGGCGCGTTCCAGCGCGTCCTGATAACGCTTACGTTCGGTAATATCACGACCAAATCCCATCAGACCATGACGTTTACCGACACGGTCGTAATAAGGCACTTTACGAATTTCAAAGCAGGCCTTTCGTCCGTCGGGGTAATCCAGCCACTGTTCGTAGGTCAGGGAGACGTTATGGCGGAATACTTTTTCGTCGGTTTCAATGACTTTCTCCGCCGCTTCGGGAGAGTACACATCTTCCGGCTTCAAATGCACCAGCTGTTTTTCGCTCTTGCCGGTTAGCAATTCCATTGCGCGGTTACAGCCGGAAAATTCTTTATCCTCATTACGATAAAAAACCAAATCCGGCGAGGCGTCCAGAAAGGAGCGCAGAAAAGAGGATTGCTGTTCTAGCTGGATTTGCGCCTCTTCACGCTCTTTAATTTCTACTTTTAGCTGTTCAAATGTCTCTTGCAGCTCCGCTTCCGCTTTTTCGCGATCGGCAATTTCCTGATTAAGCTGGGCAATATTGTCCTTCAACTGTACGTTAAGCTTGAGATCGCGCTCGCGCATCTCCTCCAGCTTTTGCACCAGACGCGACAGTCGCTGCCTTGACTCTTCCAGTTGTTCAACAACAACGGATAAGAAATAGACCGCCCAGGGCGTAATTAACAGGCCAAAAAAGATGGAACGAATAACGTCGATACTTTCAACCTGACCATGCAGCACCATGGTCACCGCCATCTGCACGACAATCGCCAGCACCACCAATGCCAACGCCAGGAGCATGGAAAAGCGCACCAGACCCAATTTCATCATCAGGTCGACATAGTATTGCGCCAGCATACGAATTTGCTTCATAGAGGATTCCTTCACCACAACTTCGCACATAATACCCAATTATGGGAACCGCGTTGAATATTGTGCGAAATATGCGTAGCGCCCCTCATCACGCTACGCTACAGGTGGTATCCAGGGACGGGCCAGCGCAGAGCCCTGTACGCCATGCTCATTCAGGTATTTGTCCAGCTCAACCATCCCCGTCCAGCGATTCTCACACCACAGCGGGGCAAGCAGCGTCGGACGGCGAGCGCTGGCTGAAATCCGGTGATAAATTATCTCCGGCGGCGTATGACGAATCATCTCACCTGCCGTTAGCGTGTAGTCTTCCAGTTCGATGCCGTTCAGCCGCCCCGCTTCCCAGGCTTTGGCCATCGTACTGCCTTTCACAATATGTAGCGGATGCAGTTTAATACCGTCTACGCCCGTCTTCACCACACGCTCCATGGTTTGCAGGCATTCTGCCTGCCCTTCTCCCGGCAGCCCCACAATCAGATGCGCGCACACTTTCAGCCCGCGCTCCCGGGCAATCCGGGTGGTACGCTGATAGCAGGCGAAGTCATGCCCGCGGTTAATTCGGCGCAGGGTTTTATCGTGCGCGGTTTGCAATCCCAGTTCCAGCCACACCTCGTAGCCTTGATCTTTATATTCACACAGTAAATCTACTACTGCCTGAGGGACGCAATCCGGACGCGTACCGACACATAACCCGACGATACTGGCCTGGCTGACCGCCTGTTGATACATGGAACGCAGCACCTGCACTTCCGCAAAGGTGCTGGTGTAGGCCTGGAAATAGGCCAGATAGCGTTTAGCGCGGTTCACCAGATGCGCCTGATGCGCAAGCTGCTCGGCAATCGAATGATGCTGCTGCGCCTCATCGGCAAAAGAGGCGACATTACAGAAGGTGCAACCGCCACGCCCGATGGTACCGTCGCGATTAGGGCAGCTAAAACCGCCATGAAGCGTCAGCTTATGAACCTTTTGCCCATACCGACGTAAAAGATCCCCACCAAACATATTGACTAATTTCTGTAACTGCATAATCTGATAGACCGCCTCTTAAAAAGAGGCCAAAGCCTGCCATTTTTAGTCTCCTTTGGCGATGACCTGGATCAATCGTCCCGGAAGGCTTTTATCCATTGCATAATCAAGCAAAATAAACGATATTTCATTCATAATCCCGCTGATGATTTTTCCTGATATTCCCCTCTTTTTTCAGCGTTTGCTGGGTCATCGATAAAAACAGTAGCATTCAATACTGCTCACGCTTAAAACAGCATAAAATGCCAAGATTTTTGAAAAAGCAAGGTCAGATAACGTCTGGCGAGCGGCTCTTATAGTGAGACAGATCACAGGCTTTCTGCCGCTCCGTATTAGCAGCCACTCTATAAAAAACCTTTTAATTTCAATATATTCAAAAAGTTATCTGTGCTACAGCACACTTTTGCATAAATCAGTTTGCCATTTGACCTGGGTGTGGATTCCCGATAAGTTGGGGATCCGCTGGAAGCTTTCTGGATGAGCCGTCTGCTCATCATATTTATGCAGTAATTGAGATTCCCTCTTAACCGTATTTACCAATGCGCAAAGGACACAAAGAGGGCGAATGCGAGGTAAGCGTATGATGCGCCAGCCCCGTCGCCATGCTCTTGCTGTGCCCGCGCGCCGTCGGTTGGGAGAGCGTCCCGTAGAGCCTGGGGAGGTTCACTGATATGTTGTACGATAAATCCCTTGAGAAGGATAACTGTGGTTTCGGCCTGATCGCCCACATAGAAGGCGAACCTAGCCACAAGGTAGTGCGTACCGCCATACACGCGCTGGCCCGGATGCAGCACCGTGGCGCGATCCTTGCCGACGGTAAAACCGGCGACGGTTGCGGCTTGCTGTTACAAAAACCTGACCGTTTCTTTCGCATCGTGGCCGAAGAGCGCGGCTGGCGCTTAGCCAAAAACTACGCCGTCGGGATGATCTTTTTGAATAAAGATCCTGAACTGGCCGCCGCGTCACGCCATATTGTCGAAGAAGAATTACAACAGGAAACCCTGTCGATTGTCGGCTGGCGCGATGTGCCAACCAATGAAGGCGTGCTCGGTGAAATCGCCCTCTCCTCCCTGCCGCGTATTGAGCAGATTTTTGTCAACGCTCCGGCGGGCTGGCGTCCGCGTGATATGGAGCGCCGTCTGTTTATCGCCCGCCGACGCATTGAAAAACGCCTGCAGGACGACAAAGATTTCTACGTATGCAGCCTGTCGAACCTGGTCAACATTTATAAAGGTCTGTGTATGCCGGCGGATCTGCCGCGCTTCTACCTGGATCTTGCGGATCTGCGTCTGGAATCGGCCATCTGTCTGTTCCACCAGCGCTTTTCCACTAACACCGTGCCGCGTTGGCCGCTGGCGCAGCCGTTCCGCTACCTGGCGCATAACGGCGAGATTAACACCATCACCGGCAACCGCCAGTGGGCGCGCGCCCGTACCTATAAATTCCAGACGCCGCTGATCCCGGATTTACAGTCCGCTGCGCCGTTTGTTAACGAAACCGGTTCGGATTCCAGCTCGCTGGACAACATGCTGGAACTGCTGCTGGCAGGCGGGATGGACATTATCCGCGCCATGCGCCTGTTGGTGCCGCCCGCCTGGCAGAACAACCCCGATATGGACCAGGATCTGCGCGCCTTCTTTGACTTTAACTCCATGCATATGGAGCCGTGGGACGGTCCGGCAGGCATCGTGATGTCCGACGGGCGCTTCGCCGCCTGTAACCTTGACCGTAACGGCCTGCGCCCGGCACGCTATGTCATTACCAAAGATAAGCTGATCACCTGCGCCTCCGAAGTCGGTATCTGGGACTATCAGCCGGATGAAGTGGTCGAGAAAGGCCGCGTCGGCCCAGGCGAGCTGATGGTGATCGACACCCGCGGCGGACGTATTCTGCATTCCGCGGAAACCGATGACGATCTGAAAAGCCGCCATCCGTATAAAGCGTGGATGGAAAAGAATGTTCGCCGTCTGGTGCCGTTTGAAGAGCTGCCTGATGAAGAAGTCGGTAGCCGCGAACTGGACGATGACCTGCTCGCCAGCTATCAGAAACAGTTTAACTACAGCGCCGAAGAGCTGGACTCGGTTATCCGCGTGTTGGGCGAAAACGGCCAGGAAGCCGTCGGCTCAATGGGCGACGACACCCCCTTTGCCGTGCTCTCCAGCCAGCCGCGTATTATTTACGACTACTTCCGCCAGCAGTTCGCGCAGGTCACTAACCCGCCTATCGACCCGCTGCGTGAAGCGCACGTCATGTCGCTCGCCACCAGCATCGGTCGCGAAATGAACGTCTTCTGCGAAGCGGAAGGTCAGGCCCATCGCCTGAGTTTTAAATCGCCAATTCTGCTGTACTCCGATTTCAAACAGCTCACCACCATGAGCGAGCATCACTACCGCGCCGACTGGCTTGATATTACCTTTGATGTCACCGAAACCACACTGGACGCGACGGTTAAAGCGCTGTGCGATAAAGCGGAACAGATGGTGCGTAACGGCACCGTGCTGCTGGTTCTCTCGGATCGCAATATCGGTAAGAATCGCCTGCCGGTGCCCGCGCCGATGGCGGTGGGCGCGGTGCAAACGCGTCTGGTAGAACAAAGCCTGCGCTGCGACGCTAACATCATCGTAGAAACCGGAAGCGCCCGCGATCCGCATCACTTTGCGGTACTGCTCGGCTTTGGCGCAACGGCCATCTATCCGTACCTGGCCTACGAAACGCTGGGGCGTCTGATTGATACCCAGGCCATCGCCAAAAACTACCGTACCGTGATGCAGAACTACCGTAACGGCATCAACAAGGGGCTGTACAAGATTATGTCCAAAATGGGCATTTCGACCATTGCCTCTTACCGCTGCTCCAAACTGTTTGAAGCGGTCGGGCTGCACGATGATGTGGTAAAACTGTGCTTCCAGGGCGTGGTCAGCCGTATCGGCGGCGCGAGCTTTGATGACTTCCAGCAGGATCTGCTGAATCTCTCCAAACGCGCCTGGCTGGCGCGCAAACCCATTAGCCCTGGCGGCCTGTTGAAGTACGTCCACGGCGGCGAATATCACGCCTATAACCCGGATGTCGTGCGTACCCTGCAACAGGCGGTACAGAGCGGCGAGTACAGTGATTATCAGGAATACGCCAAACTGGTCAATGAGCGTCCGGCGGCAACGCTGCGCGATCTGCTGGCGATACATCCAGACGGCGAGGCGGTGACTATCGACGAGGTTGAGCCCGCCAGTGAGCTGTTTAAACGCTTTGATACCGCAGCCATGTCTATCGGCGCATTAAGTCCGGAAGCGCACGAAGCGCTGGCGGAAGCGATGAACAGCCTCGGCGGCAACTCCAACTCCGGCGAAGGCGGTGAAGACCCTGCGCGCTACGGCACCAATAAAGTGTCGCGTATCAAACAGGTGGCCTCTGGTCGCTTTGGCGTGACGCCGGCCTACCTGGTCAATGCCGATGTGATCCAGATTAAAGTCGCGCAGGGCGCGAAACCGGGCGAAGGCGGTCAGTTGCCGGGGGATAAAGTCACTCCGTATATCGCTAAACTGCGTTATTCAGTGCCGGGCGTGACGCTGATCTCCCCGCCGCCGCACCACGATATCTACTCTATCGAGGACTTAGCGCAGCTCATTTTCGACCTCAAGCAGGTCAACCCGAAGGCGATGATCTCCGTGAAGCTGGTGTCCGAACCGGGCGTTGGCACCATCGCGACCGGCGTGGCGAAAGCCTATGCAGACCTCATCACCATCGCTGGCTACGACGGCGGTACCGGCGCAAGCCCGCTGTCTTCGGTGAAATATGCTGGCTGTCCGTGGGAACTGGGTCTGGTCGAAACCCAGCAGGCGCTGGTCGCCAACGGCCTGCGTCACAAGATTCGTCTGCAGGTGGACGGCGGTCTGAAAACCGGCGTCGATATCATTAAAGCGGCGATTCTCGGTGCGGAAAGTTTCGGCTTCGGCACCGGCCCGATGGTGGCGCTGGGCTGTAAATACCTGCGCATTTGCCATCTGAACAACTGCGCAACCGGCGTGGCGACGCAGGATGAAAAACTGCGTAAGAACCACTATCACGGCCTGCCGTTCAAAGTAACCAACTACTTTGAATTTATCGCCCGAGAAGTGCGCGAGCTGATGGCTTCGCTTGGCGTGACCCGCCTGGTGGATTTGATTGGCCGCACCGACCTGCTGAAAAAGCTGGATGGCTTCACCGCTAAACAGCAGAAGCTGGCGCTGTCTCGTCTACTGGAAACCGCTGAACCTCATCCGGGTAAAGCGCTGTACTGCACCGAGAATAACCCGCCGTTTGATAACGGTGTGCTGAATGCGCAACTGTTGCAGCAGGCGAAGCCGTTTGTCGATGCGCGCCAGAGCAAAACCTTCTGGTTCGACATCCGCAACACCGATCGTTCCGTCGGCGCGTCGCTTTCCGGCTACATCGCACAGACCCACGGCGATCAGGGGCTGGCTTCCGATCCGATTAAAGCGCACTTCAGCGGTACCGCAGGCCAGAGCTTTGGCGTGTGGAACGCGGGCGGCGTGGAGTTATATCTGACTGGCGATGCCAACGACTATGTCGGTAAAGGTATGGCAGGCGGTTTGATCGCCATCAGACCGCCGGTAGGTTCCGCCTTCCTCAGCCATAAAGCCAGCATTATCGGCAACACCTGCCTGTATGGAGCGACCGGTGGCCGTCTGTACGCAGCGGGCCGCGCGGGCGAACGTTTCGGCGTGCGTAACTCCGGGGCGATTACCGTAGTAGAGGGCATCGGCGACAACGGCTGTGAATACATGACCGGCGGCATCGTCTGCGTGCTGGGTAAAACCGGCGTTAACTTCGGCGCGGGGATGACCGGCGGCTTCGCCTATGTGCTGGACGAAGATGGCGAATTTCGTAAACGCGTGAACCCGGAACTGGTAGAAGTACTGGACGTTGATTCGCTGGCTATCCACGAAGAGCATCTGCGCGGCCTGATCACCGAGCACGTGCAGCATACTGGTTCGCAACGCGGCGAAGAGATCCTGTCCAGGTGGTCAAGCTTCTCAACCCAATTCGCGTTAGTGAAGCCCAAGTCCAGCGATGTCAAAGCCCTGTTGGGCCACCGTAGTCGTAGTGCGGCAGAATTGCGCGTGCAGGCGCAGTAAGGAATTGAAATGAGCCAGAATGTTTATCAATTTATCGACCTGCAGCGCGTTGATCCGCCGAAGAAACCGCTGAAGATCCGTAAGATCGAGTTTGTTGAAATCTACGAACCGTTTTCTGAAGGTCAGGCGAAAGCCCAGGCGGATCGCTGTTTGTCCTGCGGGAACCCCTACTGCGAGTGGAAATGTCCGGTACATAACTACATCCCGAACTGGCTGAAACTGGCTAACGAAGGGCGTATTTTTGAGGCGGCTGAGCTATCGCACCAGACCAACACCCTGCCGGAAGTGTGTGGCCGCGTCTGCCCGCAGGACCGCCTGTGCGAAGGCTCCTGTACGCTGCACGATGAGTTCGGCGCGGTGACCATCGGTAACATTGAGCGCTATATCAACGATAAAGCGTTCGAAATGGGCTGGCGCCCGGATATGACCGGCGTGCGCCAGACGGACAAACGGGTAGCGATTATCGGCGCAGGTCCGGCAGGGCTGGCGTGCGCCGACGTGCTGACCCGCAACGGCGTGAAGGCGGTGGTCTTTGATCGCCATCCGGAAATCGGCGGCCTGCTGACCTTCGGTATTCCAGCTTTCAAACTGGAAAAAGAGGTGATGACCCGTCGTCGCGAGATCTTCACCGGCATGGGTATTGAGTTCAAACTTAATACCGAAGTGGGCCGCGACGTCGAACTTGACGAGCTGTTGAAAGAGTACGACGCGGTGTTCCTTGGCGTCGGTACCTATCAGTCGATGCGCGGCGGGCTGGAAAATGAAAATGCGGACGGCGTATTCGACGCTCTACCGTTCCTTATCGCCAATACGAAACAGATCATGGGGTTTGGCGAAACCAGCGACGAACCATATGTCAGCATGGAAGGCAAACGCGTGGTGGTGCTGGGCGGCGGCGATACCGCAATGGACTGCGTACGTACCTCCATTCGTCAGGGCGCAACGCACGTAACCTGTGCTTATCGTCGTGATGAAGAGAACATGCCGGGTTCCAGACGCGAAGTGAAGAACGCGCGCGAGGAAGGTGTCGAATTTCAGTTTAACGTTCAACCGCTGGGCATTGAAGTCAATGCCAACGGCAAAGTGAGCGGCGTAAAAATGGTGCGCACTGAAATGGGCGAACCGGATGCCAAAGGCCGTCGGCGGGCGGAGATCGTCGCCGGTTCCGAGCATGTGGTTCCGGCTGATGCGGTGGTGATGGCGTTTGGTTTTCGTCCACACAGCATGGAATGGCTGGCGAAACACAGCGTGGAACTGGACTCGCAGGGACGAATTATCGCGCCGGAACGCAGCGATAATGCTTTCCAGACCAGCAACCCGAAAATCTTCGCCGGTGGCGACATCGTGCGCGGTTCCGATCTGGTGGTGACGGCGATTGCGGAAGGCCGTAAAGCGGCTGACGGGATTATGAACTACCTCGAAGTATAACCCTTCCGGCTCCCCGGTTAATGCCTTGTGCTGATGGCTGGGGAGCCGATATTCCTCTCCTCAATATCTCTCCTGCCGATTCTGGAAAACCGCTCGTAAATCGAGATGTAATGCCATGTAAAATCCGTTCTTGACATCCTCCCCCACCTTCGCACTTCGTGACTCAGGTGGGGGATTCCCATTAGTGGGTGACGACTGATTGCTCAGCGTCTGGTTCCTGTTTCAGACGGGCGGCCTGACTGCACCATCCCTCCACAGGCAAGAACGACGTGCCCCGCCGCTAAAATGTTACGAGCGCCATTTACATCAGCGTTCGCTGTATATCCGCATACCTGACACACAAATTTACTTTGTGACAGGCGATTTTCTTTCGCGGTATGACCACAGCACGCGCAACGCTGGCTTGTGTATGCTGGCGGAACCGCAAGCACCTGACCGCCACGCCAGAGCTGTTTGTACTCAAGCTGGCGGCGCATTTCATACCAGCCCTGATCCAGTATCGAACGGTTTAGACCTGATTTGGCCTTGACGTTTCGTCCGTGCTGTTCTGCTGTACCTTTTGCCGATTTCGACATGTTACTAACCTTCAAATCCTCAATGACTATCATCGCGTGGTTTTTGCTGATTTCACTGGTAACTTTATGAAGGTAGTCGCGCCGGATATTGGCTATGTGCGAGTGCAGACGCTGGACTTTTCGCTTTTGTTTCTGCCAGTTACTGCTGAATTTGACTTTACGACTTAACTGCCGCTGGAGTGTTGCCAGCTTGCGCTGACTTGCTTTAAAACTGTTGACTGGTTGATATACCGTACCGTCTGAAAGCGTGGCGAGTTTTGTTACTCCTGCGTCCAGACCGACTATCGTTGTGCTTGTGTGATTGGGTTCTGCCGTTTCAACTTCAACCTGAAACGAGATATACCACTGTCCCGCTAACTGACTGATTGTCGCATTTTTGATTTTACCGTTCACACGTTGAGATTGCCGGAATTTTACCCCCCCAAGACCTGACGGTAGCTTCACTCTGCGATTTTCAAGGCGGCAATATTTCTCAAAGTTCACAAAACGGATTGAGTCTCTGCCCTCATTTTTTCGTTTCCATACCGGGGCCTTAGCTGCGAGCTTTTTATCAAAGCAACGTTTCCATGCAGCATGCAGATCTTTCAACTTTTGTTGCAGATTGTCGGTATAAGCATCCTGTAAAAAGATGTGTTCCGGCATTTTTTTCCACACTGTAAGCATCCTGTTCAACTCGAAAGCCGAAGGTAACTTTTCGCCTGAGCCAAGGATGCACTTTGTCTCCGCAAGACCTAAATTCCAGACAAAACGGGCGCAACCACATAACTGCCGCAAACGCTGCGACTGTTCAGGCGTTGGTTCCAGTCTGAATTTGTAGGCTTTCAGGATTAGCATCATCACTCAGTGTGTAGGAGATTTGTTTGCTATGTTACTGTTTTTACGGTCAACTTCAATGCAAAAACATAATATTAATCGTTCAAGACATGCCGCCTTCCTTTTGCATGTTCATCTTGTCTTTGTAACAAAATACCGTCGAAAGATACTGGGAGAGTCACACTATGCTGCATTCCATCAGTATGCAGCAGAAGTCTGCCGTGATTTTGGTGCAGAACTTAAAGAAAGTAACGGAGACGTCGATCATGTCCACATGCTGATCGAATACCCACCAACAGTGCAGCTTTCGGTACTGGTTAACTCACTGAAAGCTGTGACATCCCGCCGTCTGCGAAACGAATTTATTGATTTGCGGGGAGCATACGGAAAAGCCGTGCTCTGGTCGAGGTCATACTTTGCTGGCTCGTGCGGAGGTGCGCCGCTGGAAGTTGTGAAGCAATACATTCAACATCAGCGTGGCTGATGATCCTTCGGGCTTTTCAAGCCCGTCCAAATTCCCCTCCCGCCTTATGTCGGCGGGAGTACCCTTTGGAGTTAAGATGGATTGATCCGTTTACGCCTGAAGCGTATTAATAGCGTTCTAATTTCACAATGAAACTATCACGTAAGGGATGACATAACGAATCCAACTTTAGCGCCACAGTCTGATGAATATCAGCAAATTCATGACGGAATTGTTCAACTGCTGGATACAGCGCGGACACAAACCGTTCGCAGCATCAACACCATCATGACAGCAACCTATTGGGAAATGGGTCGACGCATTGTTGAATTTGAACAAGGCGGTGAAGCCAGAGCTGCTTATGATGAACAGCTAATTGATCGTTTATCACAGGATTTAAGCCAAAGATATAAACGAGGTTTTTCTGCCAGTAATCTATGGCAATTTAAAAAGTTTTATCTTTATTTTCAAAAAATTGAGATTCTCCAGACAGTGTCTGGAGAATCTCTCCATTTGGCGCAACTGGCTAAATCTTTCCCACTCCCCTGGTCGGCGTATGTCCGCCTCTTGTCGGTAAAAAATCCCAATGCCCGCACTTTTTACGAGAAAGAGACGCTACGTAACGGCTGGTCCGTACGGCAGCTCGACAGGCAAATCGCCACTCAATTTTACGAACGAACGCTACTGTCCCACGACAAATCCGCCATGTTGCAGCAGCCTGCACCCGCCGAGCCAAACGTTTTGCCGGAGCAAACCATACGCGACCCGTTCATTCTGGAATTTCTTAACCTGAAGGACGAGTATTCCGAATCAGATCTCGAAGACGCGCTGCTCAGCCACCTGATGGACTTTATGCTGGAGCTCGGTGACGATTTTGCTTTTGTTGGCCGCCAACGCCGACTACGCATAGACGACAGCTGGTTCCGCGTCGATCTGCTGTTCTTCCATCGTCGCTCGCGTTGCCTGTTGCTCGTTGACCTGAAGGTAGGCAAATTCGGTTATGCGGATGCCGGGCAGATGAATATCTACCTGAACTATGCCAAAGAGCACTGGACAATGCCCGGAGAAAACCCGCCAGTCGGCCTGGTTTTGTGCGCAGGGAAAGGCGCGGGGGAAGCGCATTACGCGCTGACTGGCCTGCCAAACACCATCATGGCGAGCGAGTACAAAGTGCAGTTGCCCGACGAAAAATTACTCACAGACGAACTTATTCGTTCGCAAACCATGCTGGAAACTCAACTCACACGCGGTGGTTCACTGACAACGGAGAAAAACTAACGAACCATTAATGCCATGAATAATTATCAAAAAAATATCACACGAAAACGTTTGCTTTATTCTGAGAACTGTATATTATGCGGCGGATTTTTTGGGCAAAATTCATGGAGGCGTTGTGTCGCAGGACAACAATTATAGCCAGGGCCCCGTCCCTCTGGCGGCGCGGAAGGGCGTGATTCCACTGACGTTTGTCATGTTGGGTTTAACGTTTTTTTCCGCCAGTATGTGGACCGGAGGGACACTCGGCACCGGTCTTACCTATCACGATTTCTTCCTCGCAGTTCTCTTCGGTAATCTCCTCCTCGGTATCTACACTGCATTTCTTGGTTACATCGGCGCAAAAACCGGACTCTCCACCCACCTCCTTGCACGTTACTCCTTTGGCGTTAAAGGCTCATGGCTTCCCTCCTTGCTGCTTGGCGGCACACAGGTAGGCTGGTTTGGCGTTGGCGTAGCGATGTTCGCTATTCCGGTCAGTAAAGCGACGGGCATTGATGCCAATATTCTGATTGCCGTTTCGGGTCTGCTGATGACCCTGACCATTTTTTTCGGCATCTCGGCGTTGACCATTTTGTCTATCATTGCCGTACCCGCGATCGTGATTCTGGGCAGCTACTCCGTCTGGCTGGCGGTCAGCGGCGTGGGTGGGCTGGAGCATTTAAAAACGATAGTGCCGCAGACGCCGCTGGATTTTTCCAGCGCGCTGGCGCTGGTGGTGGGCTCGTTTGTCAGCGCCGGTACATTGACCGCCGACTTCGTCCGCTTCGGACGTCATGCCAAAAGCGCCGTACTGATTGCGATGGTCGCTTTTTTCCTCGGCAACTCGCTGATGTTTATCTTTGGCGCGGCAGGCGCTGCCGCCGTCGGTCAGGCGGATATCTCTGACGTGATGATAGCGCAGGGGCTGCTGCTGCCCGCGATTGTGGTGCTCGGCCTGAATATCTGGACCACCAACGATAACGCGCTGTACGCATCGGGTCTGGGCTTCGCCAATATTACCGGTCTTTCCAGCCGCACGCTGTCGGTGGTGAACGGGATTATCGGTACCGTGTGCGCGCTGTGGCTTTATAATAATTTTGTCGGCTGGCTGACGTTCCTGTCATCTGCCATCCCACCGATTGGCGGAGTGATTATTGCCGACTATCTGTTGAACCGCCGCCGCTATGCTGACTTCAACACCGTGCGCTTTATTCCCGTTAACTGGATTGCTATTCTTTCCGTCGCGCTGGGCATCGCCGCCGGACATTATGTTCCTGGTATTGTGCCCGTCAACGCCGTACTCGGCGGCGTCTTCAGCTATATCCTGCTGAATCCACTTTTCAACCGCAGCCTTGCTAAATCACCAGAGGTCAGCCATGCAGAACAATAACATCACCATTCGTCAGGCGCGTCTGCAGGGACACGAAGGATTATGGCAGATTACGATTGAAAACGGGCGCTTTAGCCGGATTGATCCTCAGGAAGCCGCATCGTTACCGCAGGGCGAAGTGCTTGATGCCGAAGGCGGTCTGGCTATTCCACCGTTTGTTGAGCCACATATCCACCTGGATACCACGCAAACGGCGGGTGAACCGAGCTGGAACCAGTCCGGCACACTGTTTGAAGGGATTGAGCGCTGGGCAGAACGTAAAGCAATGCTCACGCATGAAGATGTGAAAGCGCGCGCGATGCAGACCCTGAAATGGCAGATGGCTAACGGCATCCAGTACGTTCGTACTCACGTTGACGTTTCAGATCCTACGCTCACCGCGCTGAAAGCCATGCTGGAAGTGAAGCAAGAGGTTGCGCCGTGGGTAGACCTGCAAATTGTCGCCTTTCCGCAAGAAGGTATTCTGTCTTATCCCAACGGTGAAGCGCTGTTAGAGGAAGCCGTGCGTTTGGGCGCTGACGTTATTGGCGCCATTCCGCACTTTGAGTTCACGCGGGAATATGGCGTTGAATCGCTGCACAAAACCTTCGCCCTGGCGCAGAAATACGATCGCTTGATCGATGTGCACTGCGACGAAATTGATGACGAGCAGTCTCGCTTTGTCGAAACGGTCGCGGCACTGGCGCATCGTGATGGCATGGGGTCGCGCGTGACCGCCAGCCACACCACGGCTATGCACTCGTACAACGGCGCGTATGCGTCACGCCTGTTCCGCCTGTTGAAAATGTCGGGGATTAACTTCGTCGCCAACCCGCTGGTGAATATTCATCTGCAAGGGCGGTTTGACACTTACCCGAAACGTCGTGGCGTCACGCGAGTGAAAGAGATGCTGGAAGCGGGGATCAACGTCTGCTTTGGCCATGATGACGTCTTCGATCCGTGGTATCCATTAGGCACCGCCAATATGCTGCAGGTGCTGCATATGGGGTTACACGTTTGCCAGTTGATGGGGTATGGGCAAATCAACGACGGGTTAAATCTGATCACTACCCACAGCGCAAAAACCCTGCATTTACAGGACTACGGTCTGAGTGTCGGCCATGCCGCGAATCTGGTTATCTTACCCGCTGAGAATGGATTCGATGCGGTACGTCGCCAGACGCCTGCCCGTTACTCGATTCGCCACGGGCGAGTGATTGCCGAGACGGTGCCGAGCCAGACGACGCTGCACCTGCCCCAGCCGGAAGCCGTGACGTTTAAGCGTTAACCCGTCATACCCGCGCTCTCCGGCACATTCACCACGCAGCCCGTAAGGGGCTGCGTTCGGAAGACTGCTCCGGCAAGAGATTCAGGCCGCCAGCAGACTGGCGCGTACTTTCACTACCACTTTCTTGATGTCATCCGGCTCACCCACTGCACATCCCGGTTTATGCGGTTCTCCCGGCATAAACACAGCAAACATCCCCGCTTGCAGCGTAATAGTCTGCTCGTCGACAATTTGACTACAAAGCTGGTAATCCTCTTCAACGTGCATCTCCTCGCACTGGCGAGCGGCACCGGACATCCCAAACGCAATACGCTCGACGCCGGTTAGTAGTAGCTGAATATCAATGTATTGTTCATGCAATTCCGCTTTCTTCTCGGCCGGCATTTGTGTCGTTAACTGCATTACATTCATAAAGATATTGTCGCCCTGCAATTCATAGCGCCCCGGCGCTTTCTCCTGCGGCCTTGCCGCCAGCGCGAGAGTCAAGGCATCCAGCAGTCGCGGATGCAACCCGCAAGAAGGCAACGACTGTACTTCCCCCATCATCATAATGTGTCTCCTTGAGCTAACAAAGCAGCGCCTAATAATCCTGCGTCATGCCGATAGCGAGCGGCGCTCAGCGCCACGTGATAAGGCGCAGGCTCTTGCATCAAAAACGCGCGAACCTGCTCCAGGTATCCCTCAGCTAACCCTACGCTGCCGCCAATGACCACACACTGGCAGTCGGTAGTCGCTTTCACATCGGCGATCATCCGCGCTATCACCTGCGCGGATTGGCTTACCAGATGTCGCGCCTGCTGATGACCTTCGCCAGCGCGAATAAATAGGGTTTTGGCGTCGCATCCCGCCAGATCGTCCCGCGCCGCCGCGGCCATCCCTCGTCCGGAGGCGATGGCCTCTACGCAGCCAACGCGTCCACAGCCGCATACGGGCCCGTGTGGGTCCGCCAGGGTGTGTCCCAGGTGCCCGGCCAGACCGCCTTTTCCGGTAAGGAGCTTGCCGTCGCAGACAACGCCGCCGCCAACGCCGGTTGAAACGGTGATAAATACCATATCGCGAATATCATCAGGGAGCGCGTGATACTCCGCCCAGGCCGCCGCCTGCGCGTCGTTCACCGCCAGCGTCGGCAGGCCTGCTATCGTTTCCAGTGTTTGTACTAACGGAAAGTGTAGCAAGCCGCCCAGATTATGGGGGTTTAGCGCCAGTAACATCCCTTCCTGAATGATCCCGGTAGAAGCTATCGCTACCTGACGCGCCTCTGCCCGTAGTGGTTCAACCAGCGCCTTTAATGCTTCACGTAACGCATCCGGCGTTTTGCTTGCGGGGGTCGGCAGCTCGCGACGCTGGCTAATGCGCAAGTTTTTGTCGATGAGCGCGGCGGCAAGTTTAGTACCGCCAATATCGATTGCTAACGTAGTCATGACGCCGCCTTTTTTAATGCGTCGTTATACCATCCACAGATATGTTCCAGACGGGTAATGGCGGACCCCACCGTCACCGCCCATGCGCCATAGCGGATCGCCTCCGCCGCCAGTGCTGGCGAGTTATAGCGCCCTTCGGCTATTACCCGGCATCCGGCGTCATGCAACGCTTTGACTAAGGGCAGATCGGGTTCCTCCGGCGTATCGGGGGTGGTGTAGCCGGACATTGTCGTGCCGATAATGTCCGCGCCCAACCGTTGACAGGCGAGACCATCGTCCACGGATGAGCAGTCGGCCATCGCCAGTAGATGGTGGTGATGAATGCGCGCCAACAACGCCTCAACGGCTACCGGCCGTTGCCGAGCGGTTCCATCAACGGCGATAATAGCTGCTCCGGCCTGTGCCAGCGCATCTACATCGTCGAGAAAAGGGGTAATGCGCACTGGAGAGTCGTCCAGATCGCGTTTGATAATGCCGATAATGGGTACCGAAACGAGCGAGCGGGTCATACGCAGGTTGTCTATGCCTTCAATACGCACCGCAACCGCGCCCGCCTGTTCCGCTGCCAACGCCATTGCCGCTACAATCTCCGGCTTATCCAGCGGACTGCCCGGAACGGGCTGGCAGGAGACAATCAGGCCGCCAGAAGCGGCAATATTTTTATCCAGTTGTTCAAGTAACGACATACTACTCCCTTACAAATATTGCCCGGTTGAAAACCGGGCAAGCGGATTAACTTTTCGTTTTTACAAAGGCACCTTTACCACTGCCAAGCGGTACGGCTCCGCTGAACGGTTTGTCGTCGATAGCATCGTGGGTACGTAACGCTTCCGGACGTAGCCAACGCTGTACGCGAGACGGCATATCAAGCCCAATAAGCAGGATCACGACAAACGTCAGGCTGAAAGAGAGCGATGACAGCGCAGTGCCCAGATCCAGACGTTGAGCGATCAGCGCTCCCAGGATCGGCGCCAGCGCGCCGCCGAGCGCGCCGACGTTATAAGTAAAGCCCAGCCCCGCCGCGCGCTGATCGGTATCGAAGTAACCGCCGATCAGTTTCGGCAGAATCCCGGCAATCCCCTGCCCCAACATCTGTTGGAAAAACAGTAGCAGACCCAGAACCCAGACGTTTGTGCCGCCAATCGCAAAGACCGGAATAATGAGGATTTGCGAGGCCAGCAGGCTACAGACATAGGCTTTACGCGTTCCCAGCCAGTCGCCAAGAAAACCGCCTACGCAGCAACCAACCGCCGCGCCAAATCCGCTAAAGAACAGGACATTCGCCACCGTATGCGGATCGTAGGCCAGCTCGGTTTTCAGATAAGTAGGTAATAGCGCCTGAATCGGCCAGGAATAGAGGAAAGCAAACAGTACCACCAGCATCAGCATGACGCCAGTGGGCCAGCGTTTACCGCTGCTCTGCACCATAAAACTGATAAAGATAACCGCGCACAGTAGTCCCAGCCCCGCCACAATCGCAGCATTTTGTAGGTTACCGGCAAAGCAGAACCACAGCGCAGCAGCGGCGGCGAAGGTCATTAAAATGTTGATGATGCGATGTTCGCCCCGATAAAGAATGTCAACCATCGTGCGTACCGGCGCTTTACCCGCGTGTTTCTCTTTCCAGTCTTCCGCTTCTGGAATGTTTTTCCGCAACCAGAGGGCGAAGATAATTGGCAAGATGCCAATGAAAAACAGCGCGCGCCAGCCCCAGACAGGCACCACCAGGCTGTACACCTGCGCGGCAACGACCGCACCGACGGAGAAGCCGGAAATCAGAAAACCGCTGGCTTTATTGCGTAAATGTTTTGGCCAGCTTTCAATCACATAGGTCGCGCTGGAACCATATTCGCCCGCCATGCCCATACCAATCACCAGTCGGGCGATGAACATGGTGGTGTAACCGGGCGCAAACCCGCAGGCCAGGGTTCCCACCGAAAACAGAATGATGCTGCTGACCATCGCCAGACGACGCCCATAGCGATCGCCCATCGCGCCCAGTAATAACCCGCCGAACCAGCGAGAGATAAAAGCCGCAGAAATCAGGCTTGCCGCCTGTACCGTCGTCAGCCCAAATTCGCTTTGTACCTCAGTCAGTACAAGAGCAATCAACACAAAATCAAAACCATCAAGCAGATATCCCAGCCAGGCAGCGGAAAATGCCCGCCACTGCGCCCGGTTGAGATGGCGATACCACGGGATGTTCTGGGTAGAAGTACTCATTTTACTCTCCCGACGATTTTTGTTGTCGTTATGCCGAATGGCGGCTCCGCCTTATCCGGCCTACCGCTCACACTGTTGTAGGCCGGGCAAGCGTAGCGCCCCCGGCATTATGCTGTTACGCCTTTTCTTCCATCAGTTGTTGAGCCAGCGCCTTGAGCGCCGGCAGATATTTTTCATCAACAGGCGCGAACGGTTTACGACACAGCGGCACCGATACCACGTCCATATAATGCAGGACCGTTTTCAGGCCGCGGAATACGCCGGTTTTAATCAGTAAATCAATAACCTTATTGCACTCGGTTTGCAGACGCTGCGCTTTCGCCACATCGCCCTCACGTAATGCCTGAACAATCCCCTGATAACGCCAGCCCATAATGTTGTATGTGCTGCCGATACCGCCGTCCGCGCCCGCCAGCAGGCCGGAAGCGAAGATTTCGTCATAACCGTTGTACAGCACCAGATCCGGATGTGCGCGGCGGATCTGCTCCATCTGGAAGAGATCGCCGGAGGTTTGCTTCAGCGCGCTCACGCCCGGTAATGTCACCAGCGTATTGATCTGATCGAGGGTAAGTTTTACGCCGCTTAACGCCGGAATGTTGTATACCACCATCGGCAATCCATCTGCGGAATCAATGATTGCCCGATAATGGTCACAGTGCTCTTCAAAACTGAAAGGGTAATAAAAAGGCGTCACCGCAGAGACCGCATCAAAACCGTAACGCTTTGCGGCGCTGGCAAGCTGCTGGCTTTCTGCGGTGCTTACCGTCCCGACATGGGCGATCAACGTGATTTTTCCCTTCGCCTCTTCGGCGACAATCTCCAGTACCTGCTCTCTTTCAGCAAGGCTCTGTACGAATGCTTCCCCGGTGGAACCGCCAACGTACAGCCCGTCGATACCCTGGCCGATGTTAAAACGCACCAGACGGCGCAGGCTTTCGCTATCCAGTTGCTGCTGATGATCAAATGGGGTCAACAACGCCGCCATTACGCCTTGCAATGCTTTTGCCATACCTACCTCTACGGATGATGAATATATTAACTACCTACCTTTATACCTGTTATACCAGATCAAATAAGCAGCAAATAATACAGAACGCTTATAGTGCGATCTGCTTCACTAAACCGGGATCGGAGGTGCGATCGCTACCGCATTTTTTGACTTTTTTTACCGAGCGCGTGCCAGGTAGCGGAAACGCTATTGAGGTGGGTTTGCAGAGCGCGATCCGCTTTATCGGGATCTCGCTGGCGAATGGCATCAACAATCACAATATGCTGTTGATAACTCAAGTTATTATGTTCATGCAGCTCACGATCGGGAACGCTTGGGCGAGCGGCGATTAGCCAGTCCAGCAGAGCAACATGAATAGCCATAAAGATCGGATTGCCGGGAATTTCAGCCAGCACCCGGTGAAACTCGACATCCGAACGAATAAACAGCGCGTTGTCATCCAGCGACTGGCTATTAATTTCCAGTGCTTTCGTTAACAACGCGATCTGCTCGTCGGTGGCATGTTCCGCCGCATAGCGTACCAGGCTGGATTCAAAGAAAAGCCGTAGCTGTTCAAAGTGAGCGATGCCGCCAGGATGAGTAAGAAAATCTTTCGCCATACCCGACAGTTCGCTGATGATGGTATCAGCAGAGGGGCGCGAGACGCGGGCGCGTTCGCCGTTATTGATTTGCACCAGGCCTTTACGCTTCAGCGCAGCTAACGCTTCACGCACAGAGGGACG
Organism: Salmonella sp. 2018103; assembly: GCF_026247685.1. NCBI lineage: Bacteria > Pseudomonadati > Pseudomonadota > Gammaproteobacteria > Enterobacterales > Enterobacteriaceae > Salmonella > Salmonella sp. 2018103. The sequence goes on along the minus strand of NZ_CP111029.1, from coordinate 510,764 downwards.
TCCCACATTGAAGAAGGCCATTAATTCACGTTCAGACGGTAGCTGTTCTCCCTCGCCAAACTCATGACGGCGGATCATCTGCTCCAGCTCTTCCTCAACCATTTCAGACAGTTTTTTACGCGCCAGCGGGCGGCGGCGCAAACTACGCCCGAGGGATGTCGGTGAATCTTCTGCTTGCGAATCAAATGCGTTCATAACGTCCATTCATGAGTGGTCGGTGGCAAATAATAGCAAGCTTATCGTAACACAGCTTCAAAAGCAGGGTGAACCCGCGAGGAGACCAAACAAAACAGGCCCTTCCGGGCCTGTTGGTTATTTTACTACGCGCAGCGCCGGACGTCCGCCACGCGGCGGAGGCGGCTCGTCATCAGGGCTACTGTCGTCATCGTGGTCGGGCTTATCGCCATCAATGACGGACATCACGGTCTCGCTTTCCGCGCCTGCGGTATTGTCATCATCATTTAAGCTGACAACGTCTTCATCATAGGCGGCTTCAGGCTCAAACATAGTGCCTGCGCCGTTTTCACGGGCGTAAATCGCCAGCACCGCAGCCAAAGGCACAGAAACCTGACGGGGAACGCCGCCGAAGCGCGCATTAAAACGCACTTCATCATTAGACAGCTCCAGATTACCTACCGCTCGCGGCGCAATATTGAGGACGATTTGCCCATCGCGCGCATATTCCATAGGGACATGCACGCCAGGCAGCATCACATCCACCACCAGATGCGGGGTCAACTGGTTATCCAGCAACCACTCGTAGAAAGCACGCAACAGATAGGGACGACGCGGCGTCAACTGTGACAAATCCATACAGGTTAACCCCGACCGAGGCGCATTTCACGTTCAGCTTCGGTTAAAGAAGCCAGGAAAGAATCACGTTCAAAGACGCGGGTCATATAGCCTTTCAGCTCTTTCGCCCCTGCGCCGCTGAATTCAATACCCAACTGCGGTAAACGCCACAAGAGAGGCGCCAGGTAGCAATCAACCAGGCTGAATTCGTCGCTCAGGAAATACGGTTTCTGACCAAATACCGGCGCAATCGCCAGCAGCTCTTCACGCAGTTGTTTACGCGCAGAGTCGGCCTCGGAAGCAGACCCGTTTACGATGACGTTCATCAGCGTATACCAGTCTTTTTCAATACGGTGCATGTACAGACGGCTTTCACCGCGCGCGACCGGATAAACCGGCATCAGCGGCGGATGAGGGAAACGCTCATCCAGATATTCCATAATGATGCGAGATTCCCACAGGGTCAGCTCACGATCCACCAGTGTCGGAACGCTTTGATTCGGGTTGAGGTCAATCAGATCCTGAGGTGGATTGTCCTTTTCCACATGTTCGATCTCAAAACTAACACCCTTTTCAGCCAACACAATGCGGACCTGATGGCTATAGATGTCAGTAGGACCAGAAAACAGCGTCATTACCGAACGTTTGTTGGCAGCGACAGCCATGAAAACCTCCAGGTATATTCAGAATTTTTACTGCTACCAGCCACAATGTGACCAGCCAGATGTTATGTCACCCAGGGCGAAAAAAGCCATCATTGCTCAGAAACGAGACAAAAAATGAACATTCCCCGCTATTTGGGCAGAAAATTGGATGATAGTTTACCAGATTTTGTGACCTTTGTGGTGAGTCGATTCTGGAATTGGGGAAAAAGAGACAACAATCCGCATTTCATCGTGACAGATAAATGCATTGCCCATAAAAAAACCCGCCGAAGCGGGTTTTTCGCTAATAGTTGTCTGCCGAAGCAGAAACCCATTAACGTTTGGAGAACTGCGGACGACGACGTGCTTTACGCAGGCCGACTTTCTTACGTTCAACCTGACGAGCGTCACGAGTAACGAAGCCAGCTTTACGCAGTTCGCCACGCAGGGACTCGTCGTACTCCATCAGAGCGCGGGTGATACCGTGACGGATCGCACCAGCCTGACCAGAGATACCACCACCTTTAACAGTGATGTACAGATCCAGTTTCTCAACCATGTCGACCAGTTCCAGCGGCTGACGAACTACCATGCGGGCAGTTTCACGACCGAAGTACTGTTCCAGAGAACGTTGGTTGATAACGATTTTACCGTTGCCCGGTTTGATGAAAACGCGAGCTGCGGAACTTTTGCGGCGACCAGTGCCGTAGTATTGATTTTCAGCCATTGCCTATAATCCCGATTAGATGTCAAGAACTTGCGGTTGCTGTGCCGCGTGGTTGTGCTCGTTGCCCGCGTAAACTTTCAGTTTACGGAACATAGCACGACCCAGCGGGCCTTTTGGCAGCATGCCTTTAACCGCGATTTCAATCACACGCTCAGGACGGCGGGCAATCATCTCTTCAAAGGTCGCTTGTTTGATACCACCGATGTGGCCGGTGTGGTGATAGTACACTTTGTCAGTACGCTTGTTGCCGGTTACAGCAACTTTGTCAGCGTTCAGAACGATGATGTAATCACCGGTATCTACGTGCGGAGTGTATTCCGCTTTGTGCTTACCGCGCAGGCGACGAGCCAGTTCAGTAGCCAGACGGCCCAGAGTTTTACCGGTCGCGTCAACAACATACCAGTCGCGTTTTACGGTTTCTGGTTTAGCTGTAAAAGTTTTCATTAAAAGCTTACCCAAATAAATAAGTTACACGTTGGTGAACACCCAAACGTTTTAAATAGTTGAGGTTCACACGACAAAGTCCGGTAAACCTACCCCCTCGGATATGTTTGGCCGGCACAGAGAAAGTTTGGGAAAAAACTCTCTTGTAACGTGGGGTCGCAGGATTATAGAGAAGTCCAGGTCAAAGATCGACCCCTTTTTGCGATTTGCCGCGGGTTTTGTTCAGGCCTGGTTCACCCTCGGTCGGGGAGGTTGCACAGATATAATACCGCATAATGCCGGGGCGCTGCGCTTGTCCGGCTTACGGCATATGCTCCCGCTTGAGGTACTCCGCACTCTGCATCTCTTGCAGGCGTGACAGACAGCGCTGAAATTCAAACTTGAGCCGCTCCCCCTGATAAATTTCATATAACGGCGCGGCGGCGCTGACCACCAGCTTAACGTGGCGCTCGTAAAACTCATCCACCAGCGCAATAAAGCGGCGCGCTTCGTTCTCCATCAGCGGCGTCATGACCGGCACGTCAAACAGCAGAACCGTGTGAAATAACCTTGAGAGCGCAATGTAATCATGCTGGCTGCGGGCCTCGACGCACAGCGTAGCGAAAGAGACCGCTAGCGTTTGGTTTTCAACGCCCAGGGTGGATAAAGGGCGATGATTGATTTCCAGCGTCGGAGCGCGCGCGCGCGCGGCCCCTGCTAACGCCAGCCACAGTTTATCCATTTGCCGCCGGGTTTCATCATTAAGCGGCGTTAGCCATAAATGGGCCTGCGTCAGCGTCCGCAGTCGGTAATCGACGCCGGCGTCCACATTCATAATATCGCAGTGCTGTTTAATGGCATCGATAGCCGGCAGGAAGCGGGCGCGTTGCAAACCGTTGCGGTAGAGTTCATCCGGCGGAATATTGGAGGTCGCGACCAGCGTAATGCCGCGTGCAAACAGCGCCTTCATTAAACCGCCCAGCAGCATGGCGTCGGTAATATCGGTGACGAAAAACTCATCGAAACACAGTACGTCCGTCTCGGTTTTAAACCGATCGGCAATAATGTCTAACGGATCGATCTGTCCCTGTAGCGCAGTAAGTTCTTCATGCACGCGCAGCATAAACCGATGAAAATGCAGGCGTAGTTTTCGCTCGCCCGGCAGGCTGTGGTAGAAGAGATCCATGAGCCATGTTTTGCCGCGCCCCACGCCCCCCCACATATACAGCCCGCGAACCGGTATTTGCGCGTCCGGTTCGTTTTTGCCTAATAATTTCCCCAGTCGCGCTATCAGTCCGCCGGGTGGCGTAGCCGACGATTTTTTCGCGGTGAGCGCTTGATAAAGGGTTTCCAGACGGTCGACCGCCTCTTTCTGTACGTCGTCAGGCTGATGGGTGCCTTCGTTGAGTGCCTGGAGATAACGCGATGTAGGGGAAAGGCTTTGCATAATGTTATTGTTATTCCTTGAAAATCGATGTGCCGTCGTTCACGGCTGACGAAAAAAAGGCCGTTCTACACTACGCGATATGCTGCCGGGATTCCACTTCTACGGAATTAGCGGTTATAGTGGCATAATCAGGCGCGGGCATGGAGCCTGGAGCCAACACCCTACGGAAACATAAGACAACGGGAGATGTTCATGACCTGGGAATATGCGCTAATTGGATTAGTCGTCGGTATCATCATTGGTGCCGTGGCCATGCGTTTTGGTAATCGTAAGTTACGTCAACAGCAGGCATTGCAGTACGAACTGGAAAAAAACAAAGCTGAGCTGGAAGAGTACCGTGAAGAGCTGGTTAGCCACTTTGCTCGCAGCGCGGAACTGCTGGATACCATGGCGCATGATTACCGCCAGCTGTATCAGCATATGGCGAAAAGCTCCAGCAGCCTGCTGCCGGAAATGTCTGCGGAGTCGAATCCGTTCCGTAACCGTCTGGCGGAGTCTGAGGCGAGCAACGATCAGGCGCCAGTACAAATGCCACGTGATTATTCTGAAGGCGCGTCTGGCCTGTTACGTAGCGGCGCAAAGCGCGATTAATCGCACGCCGTTAAGAAATTTATCGGGCGCATCGCTTGCGCCCTCTCTCTATCTTTCCTGTCCCAGCTATTATCATTGTTACCAGGCTGAAAATTCAATAACATCAATCTGTTTTGAATTGTCTATCCGTTCATCCAAGGTACGAGAGCAGCATCCATGAAAAAACACACCCAGCTGTTAAGTGCATTAGCGTTAAGTGTCGGGTTAACTCTTTCGGCACCGTTTCCAGCCCTTGCATCGATACCAGGCCAGGTGCCAGGCCAGGCGACGCTGCCAAGCCTTGCCCCTATGCTGGAGAAAGTGCTGCCTGCTGTCGTCAGCGTAAAAGTCGAGGGAACCGCCGCCCAGAGCCAAAAAGTGCCGGAGGAGTTTAAAAAATTCTTTGGCGAGGATCTGCCAGACCAGCCGTCCCAGCCGTTTGAAGGACTCGGTTCGGGGGTGATTATCGATGCCGCGAAAGGCTATGTATTAACCAATAATCATGTGATTAATCAGGCACAAAAGATCAGCATTCAACTGAATGACGGACGCGAATTCGACGCGAAGCTGATCGGCGGCGACGACCAGAGCGATATCGCTCTGTTACAAATTCAGAATCCCAGCAAGTTAACGCAAATTGCCATCGCCGATTCCGACAAACTCCGCGTCGGCGATTTCGCCGTAGCGGTCGGTAATCCGTTTGGTCTTGGGCAAACCGCCACCTCCGGGATTATTTCAGCGCTGGGACGCAGCGGGCTTAATCTGGAAGGGCTTGAGAACTTTATTCAAACCGATGCCTCTATTAACCGCGGCAACTCCGGCGGCGCGCTGCTTAACCTGAACGGCGAGCTGATCGGGATTAATACCGCGATCCTCGCGCCAGGTGGCGGGAGTATCGGCATTGGCTTTGCTATTCCTTCCAATATGGCGCAGACGCTGGCGCAGCAGTTGATTCAGTTCGGCGAAATCAAACGCGGATTGCTGGGAATTAAAGGCACTGAAATGACCGCTGATATCGCCAAGGCATTCAAACTGAACGTTCAGCGTGGCGCTTTTGTCAGCGAGGTTTTACCCAATTCAGGTTCGGCGAAGGCCGGGGTGAAATCCGGAGACGTGATTATCAGTCTTAACGGTAAGCCGCTGAATAGCTTTGCCGAACTGCGTTCACGTATCGCCACCACCGAACCGGGCACGAAAGTGAAGCTGGGCCTGCTGCGCGATGGTAAGCCGCTGGAGGTGGAAGTCACGCTGGATTCCAATACCTCTTCTTCCGCCAGCGCCGAAATGATCGCCCCGGCGTTGCAAGGCGCGACGTTGAGCGACGGCCAGCTGAAAGACGGGACGAAAGGCGTTAAGGTTGATAGCGTCGAAAAAAGCAGTCCTGCCGCGCAGGCCGGTTTGCAAAAAGATGATGTTATCATCGGCGTTAACCGCGATCGTATCAGTTCTATCGCCGAAATGCGCAAAGTGATGGCGGCAAAACCGTCCATCATTGCTCTTCAGGTAGTACGCGGCAACGAGAACATTTATCTATTGCTGCGCTAATCCTGTCTTAAACCGGGCATCAGCCTGCGATGTGATGTCCGGTTAACTCATGGTATGCTGCTGCCGTTCCCTTTTTTAACGACGCCTCCATCATGTTTGTGAAGCTCTTACGTTCGGTCGCAATAGGTTTAATTGTCGGCGCTATTCTGTTGGCCGTCATGCCTTCTTTGCGCAAAATTAATCCTATCGCCGTCCCGCAATTCGACAGTACCGATGAGACGCCAGCCAGTTATAATTTTGCGGTTCGCCGCGCCGCGCCTGCCGTCGTCAATGTCTATAACCGCAGTATGAACAGTACCGCGCATAATCAACTGGAGATCCGCACGCTGGGTTCCGGCGTGATCATGGATCAACGCGGTTATATTATTACCAACAAGCACGTGATTAACGATGCCGATCAGATTATCGTCGCGCTACAGGATGGCCGCGTCTTTGAAGCGCTACTGGTTGGCTCCGATTCGCTTACCGATCTGGCGGTGCTGAAGATCAACGCCACTGGCGGGCTGCCTACCATCCCGATTAATACAAAGCGTACACCGCATATTGGCGACGTCGTACTGGCTATCGGCAACCCATATAATCTGGGACAGACCATCACCCAAGGGATCATCAGCGCAACGGGTCGTATCGGCCTGAACCCGACGGGGCGACAGAATTTTCTCCAGACCGACGCCTCGATTAACCACGGTAATTCCGGCGGCGCGCTGGTCAACTCGTTAGGCGAACTGATGGGGATCAACACCCTCTCTTTTGATAAGAGTAACGATGGCGAAACGCCGGAAGGCCTTGGTTTTGCGATTCCCTTCCAGCTAGCCACGAAAATTATGGATAAGCTTATCCGCGACGGTCGCGTGATTCGCGGCTATATCGGTATTGGCGGACGAGAAATCGCACCGCTGCACGCGCAGCAGGGTAGCGGCATGGACCCGATTCAGGGCATTGTCGTTAATGAAGTGACGCCAAACGGCCCCGCCGCGCTTGCCGGTATTCAGGTTAATGATTTGATTATTTCGGTCAATAATAAACCCGCTGTGTCCGCACTGGAAACGATGGATCAGGTGGCGGAAATCCGTCCGGGCTCCGTCATTCCGGTCGTGGTAATGCGGGATGATAAGCAGCTCACGTTCCAGGTGACGGTGCAGGAATACCCGGCGTCGAACTAAAACGACGCGGCTTTTGCCCGCGTCGTTCGACGGCTAGTCAATAAAGACTGGCCCTGCCGGAAAATGTGCCAGGAAACTCGTGAAAATCAGCAGAGCGGGGAGACTTTTCTCCCCGACGGCCTCTTCACGCAGCGCCTTATCGAGTGCCAATAAGCCAGACTCGCCCCCTTCCCCCAGAATGCCGCCCATCCAGAGCAGTCGTTGCGCCTGTTGACGCGCATACTGCGATGCGCTTTTCCAGGCAACCAGATGCAGCAACGTTTGTAACAGCAGGATCCGAGACGCGTGACCATCGCGTTGTAATCGCCTGAATACGGGTAATGCAATACTACGTACCGTCGAGAAACCGCTCGCCGCTTCCTCCTCAATCGGCGATAAACCAACAGCCGCCTGTTTGACGAAATCGCATAACTGATTGTGTGTTAATGGCCGCTCGCCTGCGCTCATATACCCTGCGGCAAAACAGAGTAACCCGATACCCTGAGCCCAATCGGTCGATGGCAGAATCCCCTGCGGAACATTCGGTGCCGACGTCTGTGCGGCACAAAGCCCCTCGTCGTAACACTGTGCAAAACGTTGCTCATATATTGCTGAGTTGACGCCAGACCACGGCAGCAAATGCAGCGCTGGCTCAAGCTCAGTTATCTGATTCACCGTCTCAACAACATAATGCAAGATGGTTTCTCTGGATGGCATGGATGTACCTTGCCGAAACGCAACCATTTCACTCATTACTGTGTCCTCATTTTGCGGGAGCAGAATCACTGCTCCCGATTAGATTGGATTACATCGCCAGCACGTACTTGAGCATCACGCCCGCCGCAATCGCCGAACCGATAACACCCGCCACGTTCGGGCCCATCGCGTGCATCAGCAGGAAGTTCTGCGGGTCTGATTCCAGCCCCACCTTGTTCGATACGCGGGCCGCCATCGGCACCGCCGACACCCCCGCCGAACCGATAAGCGGGTTGATTTTGTTCTTACTGCACAGGTTCAGCAGCTTCGCCATCAGTACCCCGGCCGCCGTCCCGATACCAAAGGCAATCACCCCCAGCAGCAGAATGCCCAGCGTCTGCGGCTGCAGGAACTTGTCCGCCACCAGCTTAGCGCCAACGGAAAGCCCCAGGAAAATGGTGACGATATTAATCAGCCCGTTCTGTACCGTGTCGCTCAGACGCTCCACCACGCCACTTTCGCGCATCAGGTTGCCAAAGCAGAACATCCCCAGCAGCGGCGCGGCGTCCGGCAGCAGCAGGGCCACCAGCATGAGCAGCACCACCGGGAAGAGGATTTTTTCCCGCTTGCTGACGGTGCGCAGCTGCACCATGCGGATTTTCCGCTCCGTCTCCGTGGTCAGCGCCTTCATAATCGGCGGCTGGATTAATGGCACCAGCGCCATATACGAGTACGCCGCTACCGCAATGGCTCCCAGCAGCTCCGGCGCCAGTTTGCCCGACAGGTAAATCGCCGTCGGGCCGTCCGCGCCGCCGATAATGCCGATGGCCGCCGCCTGCGGCAGGGTGAAGGCAATCAGGCCGAAGTAGTTCAGCGTCAGCGCCCCCAGCACGGTGGCGAAGATACCGAACTGCGCCGCCGCCCCCAGCAGCAGGGTGCGCGGGTTGGCCAGCAGCGGGCCGAAGTCGGTCATCGCGCCGACGCCCATAAAGATGACCAGCGGCGCGACGCCGGAGCCAATCGCCACTTTATAGAACAGCGCCAGCACCCCCGGCGTGTAGCCCATGTCCACCGCCAGGCTCTCCATCTGGCCCTGCACCGACGGCAGCGCCAGCGCTAACGCCTCCTTGATGGCGTGCACGTCCGGCGCGCAGTTAAGCTTCGCGGCAATCACCGCCAGCTGCCCGGCGTCGTGATGTGCCAGCAGGCTTTCCAGCGCGGTCAGCGCCATGCCCGCTTCCGGGATGTTGGACAGCAGCCCGCCGAAGCCAATCGGCAGCAGCAGTAACGGTTCGAACTTTTTCGCAATCGCCAGCCACAGCAGCAGCAGGCTGACCAGCAGCATGATGGCCTGGCCTGCGCCAAGGTGCATCAGCCCCATGCCCTGAAGCAGGGCGTTCAGACTTTCCATTCGTCCTCTCCGTTACGCAAGCGTCATCAGGGTGTCGCCCACCGCCACCGCATCCCCGGCTTTCACCGCGATGCCGCGCACGGTTCCGGCCTGCGCGGCGCGGATTTCGGTTTCCATCTTCATGGCTTCCAGAATCAGCAGCACGTCGCCTTCGGCCACCGTCTGGCCTTCCGTCGCCACCACTTTCCAGATATTGCCCGCCAGCGGCGCGGCTACCGGGGTGCCTGCGCCCGCCGGGGCAGCCGGAGATGCAGCCTGAACCGGCGCAGATGAAGCCGCGGTCAGATGGCTGATATCGCCGCCGTCGCTGACTTTCACCACAAAGGCTTTGCCTTCCACTTCGACGGTGTAGATACCGGAAGCGGCGGGTTTTGCGGCTTTCTCCGCTTTCACGGCAGGTTTCGCCGCTTCCGCCTGCGGCAGTGGCTCAAACGCCGCCGGGTTGTGGCGGTTCTCAAGGAATTTGAGGCCGGGTTGCGGGAACAGCGCCACGGTGAGGACGTCGTCAATGGCGTTTCCCGCAAGCTGAATGCCCTTCTCCTGCGCCTGGCGCCTGACGTCCGCTTCCAGTTCAGCCAGCTCCGGTTTGAGTAAATCCGCCGGACGGCAGGTCACCGGAGCGCCCCCTTCCAGCACCCGCGCCTGCAGTACCGCGTTCACCGGCACCGGGGTGTGCCCGTATTCGCCTTTCAGAATGCCGGCCGTTTCTTTGGCGATGGTTTTGTAGCGCTCGCCGGTCAGGACGTTGAGCACCGCCTGGGTGCCGACAATCTGCGAGGTGGGGGTCACCAGCGGGATAAAACCGAGGTCCTCGCGCACGCGGGGGATTTCCGCCAGCACCTGGTCGAGTTTGTCCGCCGCGTTCTGCTGCTTCAGCTGGCTTTCGAGGTTGGTCAGCATTCCGCCCGGCACCTGCGCCACCAGAATACGGCTGTCGTAGCCTTTCAGCTGGCCTTCAAAGGCGTGATACTTTTTGCGCACCTCGCGGAAGTAGGCGGCGATGCTTTCCAGCTTCAGGATATCCAGCCCGGTGTCGTGCTCAGTACCTGCCAACGTCGCCACCAGCGCCTCGGTGGCCGGGTGGCCGTAGGTGGCGCTCATGGAGGAAATCGCCGTGTCCACGCCGTCAACACCCGCCTCGATAGCCTTCAGCAGGGCCATCTCCGCCATCCCGGTGGTGGCGTGACAGTGCAGGTGCAGGCGCACCTCAAAACGTTTTTTGATTTCGCTGACCAGCTCATACGCCGCCATCGGCGTGAGAATGCCGGACATATCCTTGATGGCAATCGAGTCAACGCCGGTTTCCAGCAGTTGCTCCGTTAAATCCAGCCAGGTGTGCAGGGTGTGGGCCGGGCTGGTGGTGTACGAGAGCGTGCCCTGGGCGTGTGCGCCGTGGCTGCGCACCGCCTGCAGGGCGGCTTTCATATTGCGCGGGTCGTTCATGGCGTCGAAGACGCGGAACACGTCCATGCCGTTTTTGACAGCGCGCTCAGTGAAGCGTTCCACCACGTCATCGGCGTAGTGGCGGTAGCCGAGCAGGTTCTGGCCGCGCAGCAACATCTGCAGGGGGGTTTTGGGCATGGCCTTTTTAAGCTCGCGCAGGCGGACCCACGGGTCCTCGCCGAGAAAACGGATGCAGGCGTCAAAGGTGGCGCCGCCCCAGCACTCCAGCGAGCCGTAGCCCACGTCGTCGAGCTGAGCGGCAATCGGCAGCATATCGTCAAGACGCAGGCGGGTGGCGAACAGGGACTGGTGGGCGTCACGCAGGACGACGTCGGTAATGGCAATAGTCATGGATCCCTCCGGGAATTAAGCGTTAAGGCGGTGATGGTGAATGGCGGCGGCAATCACCGGCTTTAAGCGGGTGAAGTCGTCCACGACGGGAACGGCGCGCGGCGCGGGCGCGGCGACGGGTTCAGGGAAGAAGCGAGTAATCACGGCGGACATGCCGCGGATGGCGAAAATCAGCAGGAACAGAAACGCCAGCACGAACCCCATGCCGAGGAACATCAGGGTGAAGCCTTCACCTAATAGCAGAGCTGCATTAGTCATAAAATAGCCTTCAGGCAGGAGGCACGATAATGGGGCTATTTATGACGATGAAATAATAAGGGTGGATTTCCCTGAGCCGCCCCGGCCAGAGCCCTTGGTTATTATTATCGTCATAACGTATTACCACCATTATCGTGCAATTTACGTAATCAGGTTTATTTAATGAAACTTACGTTCTGGCATATTTCATCAGCGACGATCTCTTTACGCTGATTAAAAATAATTTTGTTCTGTTCAAACAGATTATTTCCATGGGTATCAATAGAAACAATCAGCGGGCCAAACTCTTTAACCCGACAGACCCACAGCGTTTCCGGCATCCCCAGATCGCGCCATTGGGCATCTTCAATTTCTTCCACGCACACGGCGGCTACAACCGCACAACCGGCAGGGAATACGCAGTGCAGCGCTTTGTGTTCAGCACAGCCCTCTTCGGTACCTTTACCCATACCGCCTTTACCCACAATTAATTTCACGCCGGTCTGCGCAATAAATTCTTTTTCAAATTTCTCCATACGCATGCTGGTGGTTGGTCCAACGGAGACCATTTCAAACTTATCGTCTTCGCCTTTAATTGGGCGGACAATGGGGCCAGCGTGTAAAATAGCGCCGCCGCGAACATCTACCGGAAGCTCGCGACCACCTTCAATTAAACGGCGATGGGCTACGTCACGGCAGGTAACAATATGACCGTTGAGATAAATAATATCGCCAGCCTTAATATCCGCTAAATCTTCATCTTTAATTGGCGTAGTCAGGATTTTTTTAGTCATCAGAAATTCACTCCGCTGTGAGACGTAATGGTGTAATTCAAATCTTTATCGAAAACGATGTGCCCTTTACGGTGCGACCAGCAGCCGACGTTTACCGCCACGCCGATGGTAGAAGGATGACGCGCGGTGTTTTCAATGTTCACGCCCATAACGGAGGTATTACCGGACATCCCCTGCGGCCCCAGGCCAATTTTGTTAATGCCGTCTTCCAGCATTTTTTCCAGCGAGGCTGCACGCTCATTCTCGTTATGCGAACCGATCGGACGCATCAGCGCTTTTTTCGATAGCAGTGCCGCCGTTTCAACAGAGGTCGCTACGCCCACGCCAACCAGCAGCGGCGGACACGCGTTGAGGCCGTAGCTGGTCATCACATCCAGTACAAAGCGGGTCACACCTTCATAGCCTGCACCCGGCATCAGCACCATCGCTTTCCCCGGCAGAGAACAACCACCGCCTGCCATATAGGTATAAATGCTGCACTGATCGGAATTGGGAACGATCTCCCAGAAGACCGTCGGCGTGCCTTTACCCACGTTTTTACCGGTGTTGTATTCATCAAAAGTTTCTACGCTGTTGTGGCGCAGCGGAGAATCTACAGTTGCTTTGATCACCGCCTCACGCAACAACGCTTCCAGCTCGCCAATCAGCGGAAAGTTCGTCCCGCACTCCACCAGAAACTGAATGACACCGGTGTCCTGGCAGGAAGGACGATCCAGCTCTTTCGCCAGACGCTGGTTCTCAATCATGGTAGTAAAGATGACGTCGGCCAGTTTACTGGTCTCTTTCTTATGCAAATCTTCCAGTTTTGCAGTGACATCATCAGGCAAAACTTTGCCGGTATATCCCACAAACTTGGCCATAACGTCGGTCATATGGGATATCTGTTCACTTTTGCTCATAAATGCTCCTTAGTCAGAACAGCTTCCGTTAATTACGGATGAAAAGGGAAAAGGATTGGCAGCAGGATCAAGCTGACAATGGTTGAAACGATAATCAGGGGGATACCGGCCTTAGCGTAGTCGACAAATTTATAGCCACCCGCGGAGAGCACCATCATGTTGGCAGGCATACCGATAGGGGTTGCGTAGGCGCAGGAACCGCCAATGACCGTCGCCATCAGAACCGCACGCGGGTCGGCCCCCATACCTGCGGCAATGGACAAACTCACCGGCACCAACAGCGCTGTCGTTGCGGTATTGGACATAAAGTTGGTCATCACAACGGATAAGGCGAAAACGGCGATCAGCAACATGAACGGTGAGGAGTTTTGCCCCAGCATGCCGATTACATAGTCCGCAACCAGCTTGCCTGCCCCGGTCATTTCCAGCGCTTTTGCCAGCGCCAGGGTGCCGCCAAAGATAAAAATAGTCTGTGAATCAATGGCTTTATAGGCCTGTTTTTCCGTGAGTACGCCGCTTACGACCAGCACAAGAGCGCCAATACAACCGGTCACGGCCAGGCTGACACCGATCTTCTTCTCAAAGATCATGCCGAGGATCGTTGCGATCAACACCACGAGTGAGAGCCGTTGTTTCCACTGTGGAACATGGCTGTAGTCACGTTGCTCCCCGACGCTCCCCACCTCACCGCCGGTCGCATTATTCGGCAGAAAGCGATAGCCAATAGTCAGGAAGTAGAGAATGCCGCAGATGAGCATCGGGAGACCGATTTTTGCGTATTCAAAAAAGCCAAAGCCGCCGCCAATATTCTGTAGCGCAGACTGCGCGATAAGATTTCCCGGCGCGCCAATTAACGACAGGTTACCGCCCAACGCAGCGGCGAAAACCAGCGGCATCAGTAGACGAGAACGCGAGAAGCCCGATTTTGCCGCCACGCCGATCACCACCGGAATCAAAACCGCAGCGGTACCGGTGTTAGAGAGGACGCCAGACATCAACCCCACCACCACCATAATGGTGAAGATCAGCTGTTTTTCTGTTTTCGCGAAGCGCGTGATGACGCCGCCCACTTTGTTTGCCATACCGGTCTCGAACAACGCACCGCCTACGATGAACATCGCGACAAAGAGGATGACGTTAGTGTCGATAAAGCCAGCAAAGGCCTGTTTGATATTCAGAACTCCGGTGATAACTAAGGCCACGCAGACAATCATGGAAGTGACGGCCAGTGGCACTTTTTCCCATACAAACATGACGATAGCGAACACCAATAAACATAAGGTAAGGGTAATGGGTTCCATATTTATAATTATCCAATCAATGATATATGATATTGTATCCAATGTTGACGAGGAGAAATTATTCCCATACAAAAACTAAGTCAAATCGTTTCTCAGGAAAAATGCAGGAGTGGGATCTACATCAAGATCGTAGCTGGATCGTTACTGGACGTGATTAATAGAATTGAAGAATTGGTTGAAGCGCCTGCGATGCTCACGCAGGCGAAAAGATCAGGCAGAAGGGTCACCAACATAGCGGGTCAGCATATTCTCCATCGAGCGAATAATGTGTTCGCGCATGCGCTGGCGTGCCAATTTTTCATCATGAAGTTCAAGAGCTTGCAGAATACTTTTATGTTCCTGAATGGAAATCACGGCATACTCTTCTTCGGTGACCTTATGGCCCATCGACAGGCCGTTCCACATATTACAGAGCAACATTTTCATTTTTTCGTTGCCAGCAACATTCCATATTTCCATATGAAATGCCTGATTCAGGTCGGAGTATTCCGCCGAGTTATTTTCCGCGAGAGCCTTTTCAGCGGCATAATGCACCTGGGCTATCCGCGAGATATCGGTGCCGGGACGAGAAGCTTTAGCCACCGCCTCACTTTCTAACAGCGCGCGAATTTCATAGTGTTCACGGATCGTTTGTTCATTGATGCCCAACACCACCGCCCCTTTATTAGGGCGCACTTTTATCAGCCCATCCGCCGCCAGAATCTGAAACGCCTCGCGCACTGGCATACTGGACACGCCGACCATTCCGGCAATGCCTTCTAACGTAATCTCCTGCCCTTCCACTAACTCCCTCGAAAGAATCGCTTTACGCAGCACCGCCGCGACCTGTTCTTTCGCTGAAAGAAGCTTAATCTTCCCTAACTTAGGCTTCTGCACTTTCCCAATCCTTCATATGTTGACGCATTATTTCTGCTAAAGAGAGGAAATAACGCTGCATAACTTGCCCAATCTCATCACGCCGCCCCTGGCGTATGACGTCAGCCAGTTCAGCGAAAAGCTGCGCCGACTCCTGATTATCTTTTTTCAGATGCAAAATAACATAAGAGACATAACCGTCCAGGAACTGCTGATACACCTTTTCCAGATAGCGGTTATTCACATAAGAAATCAGCATCGCATGACACTCCAGTTCGCAGGATTTGTCTTCTGCGACAGCCAGCGCTTGCGCACGTATCAGGAGGGCATCGCCTACTTCGCTGGGTATCAGCGAAAACATTTCGGCGGCCATCGCGGCAATCACGCGAAAAATATGACTCACGCGATCGGCCTCAAGATGCGCGACCTGCATGTGCCTGTTGGGCAGTCGGATTAAAAAACCTTCCTGTTCGAGTGACTGTAGCGCTTCTCGAACCGGCATTCGTGAAAGACCAAGCTGCTCCGCAATACTTTCCTGCGCGAGTTCTTCTCCCGCTTTTATATTGCCGGAAAGAATTTCATAGCGAAGCATTTGCGTAATGTGATCGCGGGTTTGCGTTCTTTGGATCTTTTTCACGACGTTCTCGTTAATAACCGATAAGACGTGAGGAGTTTAGCAGATTTAGTACTTGATTTCGTGGCTTGTTTACAGTCAAAGAAGCCGGAGCAAAAGCCCCGGCATCGGGCAGGAACAGCTTATTTATTAATAAAATCTTCACCCAACTGAATATCTTTTTTCAGCGTATCCAGCATAGCGTCCAGCGAATGTTGCTCGAAAGCGCTCAGTGTGCCGATGGATTTACGCTCTTCTACACCGTTTTTACCCAGCAGCAGCGGCTGAGAGAAGAAACGGGCATACTGACCGTCGCCTTCCACATAGGCGCATTCCACCACGCCTTTTTCGCCCTGCAGAGCGCGAACCAGAGAAAGACCGAAACGTGCGGCAGCCTGACCCATAGAGAGGGTTGCCGATCCGCCGCCGGCTTTCGCCTCGACGACTTCAGTACCGGCGTTCTGAATACGTTTAGTCAGCTCGGCCGCTTCTTGTTCGGTAAAACTTACGCCTGGAATCTGCGACAGCAGCGGCAGAATCGTCACGCCGGAGTGCCCGCCAATCACCGGGACTTCAACTTCCGTTGGCAGCTTACCTTTCAGCTCTGCAACAAAGGTATTAGAGCGGATGATATCCAGCGTGGTGACGCCAAACAGTTTGTTTTTGTCGTATACGCCTGCTTTTTTCAGCACTTCCGCCGCAATCGCAACGGTGGTGTTCACCGGGTTGGTGATAATGCCCACGCACGCTTTCGGACAGGTTTTAGCGATCTGCTGCACCAGGTTTTTCACGATGCCGGCGTTAACGTTAAACAGGTCGGAACGGTCCATACCCGGCTTACGCGCCACACCCGCAGAAATCAGTACTACGTCAGCGCCTTCAAGCGCCGGGGTTGCGTCTTCACCGGAGAAACCTTTGATTTTTACAGCGGTGGGGATGTGGCTCAAATCAACGGCCACACCGGGAGTCACTGGAGCGATGTCGTACAGGGAGAGTTCTGAACCTGAAGGCAGTTGGTTTTTTAAAAGTAATGCCAGCGCCTGACCGATACCACCAGCAGCGCCGAGGACTGCGACTTTCATCCTAAACTCCTTATTATATGATTAGCTAAGTGTCTATTGCTCCGCGGCGGCGACCTTAATTCACAAATTCAATGATTACAATCCTCACTCATCAAGAATGCGGAGTCGCGCAATTTTGGCTTTTATGCATTTAATTTGCGTAATCCGGATCGGCTGCAACCAGAGAGCAACGTTCCTACAGGTGGTGACAATATACCCTACTATCCTCTCAAAACAACATCATTTTGATAACAATTAATTTACTTTTAATCTTATTTGCGAGGCGTGACACAGGCATGTTTCTTGATAACGAAATTTGATAAAATTCCGCTCTTTCATAACATTATTTCAGCCTTAAACAAGGCAGACTGTTTGCATAAAAATTCATCTGTATGCACAATAATGTTGTTTCTACCGCCATATTACGGGTGACTTATGCGAAGCTCGGCTAAACAAGAAGAACTAGTAAGAGCGTTTAAAGCGCTCCTCAAAGAAGAAAAATTCAGCTCACAGGGCGAAATCGTCCTCGCGTTGCAGGATCAGGGCTTTGAAAATATCAATCAGTCCAAGGTCTCGCGCATGTTGACTAAGTTCGGCGCAGTGCGTACACGTAACGCAAAAATGGAAATGGTGTACTGTCTTCCGGCTGAACTGGGCGTCCCAACAACATCCAGTCCGTTGAAAAATCTGGTGCTGGATATCGACTATAACGACGCTGTCGTGGTGATTCATACCAGCCCCGGCGCGGCACAACTCATTGCGCGCCTGCTGGATTCACTGGGGAAAGCAGAAGGTATTCTCGGCACGATTGCCGGCGACGATACTATCTTCACTACGCCTGCCAGCGGATTTTCCGTAAGAGATCTGTACGAAGCCATTCTGGAACTTTTTGAACAAGAGCTCTAGTCCCACTTCCTCCGTCGTCGTACGGCGGAGGCACCTTTTTGTCCTCTCCCCTCGCCGCTTTCCTGTACGGCTATCATTTGGCAAATCATGCCCTTAAACATTCACCACGTGAATGGCAAATCAAAAAAACGCACAAAATGTCAAATTTCTTAACCAATTGATTTTCTTTTATTTTTTAAAAGACGACGGCGAAAAACAGCAATTTTAATTCCATAACGTTATAAAAAATAAAATTTTTAATGTCTTTAAAAAGCAGAAACAATTAGCGTGGTATTAATTAATCGCGTGATTAGTGTATACTTAATTTTGTGATGAGGGTCACGAAACAAAGACCCCAGTAAAGGAATTCGACGAGGTAAAAATCATGAAAATCAAAACCACTGTTGCAACATTAAGTGTTCTGTCCGTTCTCTCTTTTGGCGCTTTCGCCGCAGAACCTATCAGCGCAGAGCAAGCGCAAAATCGTGAAGCAATCGGATCGGTTTCAGTCAGCGCTATCGGCTCATCGCCTATGGATATGAACGCCATGCTGAGCAAAAAAGCGGATGAACAAGGCGCTACGGCCTACCACATTACCGAAGCGCGTAGCGGCAGCAACTGGCATGCCACTGCCGAACTGTACAAATAAAATTCACCTGCCATCGCATATAACGTGTCGTTACTTCGCGGAGATATCGCATAAGAAAAGCCCATTAATCCGCGAGGTTGACCCTATAAAGGAATAAAAGACCATGAAAACGAAATACATTATCGCATCACTCGGCCTGGCCACTCTGCTCTCTTTCGGCGCAAATGCCGCAGTACACCAGGTCAACGCGGAACAGGCGCAGAATCTGCAACCGATGGGCACCATTTCCGTCTCGCAGATTGGCAGTACGCCAATGGATATGCGCCAGGAGATCGTCGCTAAAGCCGAAAAAGCAGGCGCTAATAGCTATCGCATCATCGAATTAAAAGAAGGTGATAACTGGCACGCCACCGCCGAGTTGTATAAGTAAACCCTCGTCGTCTAACCCGACGACTTGCCCCCGCCTGCCGGGGGCTTTTTTATGCTTTTTCAATGCCGGACATTAAACCGTAGCCGCCCCTCCAGCTCTTCTTCCGCTTCATCAAAGAGTAAAATCAGCGCCCCGTAGCGCCTGCGCAGTTTATCAGGCAGGTGAACGAACTCAATCTCTAGCGGTAGAGGTAAGGTATCGCTCATTACCGCATCCCATAATGTATCAAGATCGCTTACTTTCTCACTGGCAAGACCAAACGTCTGCGTAAACTCGCGATAAAAATCGCTTTGGTTTTTAATATCATTAAAATCAAAAGTATAGACATTCATAGCCAGCCACCATCCCCGACAGACAATTGTCTGTTTTACTACTAAGCATCATTATGCAGAGGTTTCACTTCCAGAAACGCTTTTAGCCCCGGAGCACTCTTGCGCTGTTTTTGTATCTCAAATAAGTATAGTCATAATAAATATCCTCCGGCATAGCCGGAGGTTTTTCAGATGCGCCTGTAAGGCTCTCTTACCAGCCGCGCCCTAACAGGCGCATACGATCTGACATTTGCATCAAACTTCGTTACTTACGGCCCGTAAACGGGCTGCCCGGATAAGGGATCGATAATTGCTCACCCATTTTATCCTCTTCAAGCTGGTGCTTTATGTAGTCCTGTATCTTCGCCGTGTTCTTACCCACCGTATCGACATAGTACCCTCTGCACCAGAACTCCCTGTTCCTGTATTTGAATTTTAGATCCCCAAACTGCTCGTAAAGCATCAGACTACTTTTACCCTTCAGATATCCCATGAAGCTCGACACACTCATCTTCGGCGGGATCTCCAGAAGCATGTGAATATGATCTGCACAACATTCCGCTTCCAGAATTCGTACGTTTTTCCATTCACACAATTTTCTTAATATGCTGCCTACTGCCCTACGCTTCTCTCCATAGAACGCTTGTCTTCGGTATTTGGGCGCGAAAACTATGTGATATTTACAGTTCCATCGGGTGTGCGCTAAGCTCTTTTCGTCCCCCATTGGGACCCCCTTTTGATTTCTTGTTGAACTTTTGCAGTTGCCAGACCGCAAGATGTTTTAACAAATCAAAAGGGGTTTTAATAACTGGCTTAAAGCTGAAAGCTTTCCGGAACCCCCAGCCTAGCTGGGGGTTTTCCATAGACAAAAAACCGACGCTTTTGGCATCGGTTCTTGTGGGTTAGCTATCGGTAAGCGCGTTCTGGTATTTATGTAACATGCCCGTCAGGCGTTTAACCGGTTCCGTCACCTGCGGCGGCGCCTCCCAGATACGTAATTTCTCCTGATAGATATCCAGCTCATCCAGCAACTGACCAAAGTAGCGTCGCCGTTTATCATCGCTTCCGGCGGAAATAACATGGTCTGCGGTACGACGAAGCTGGCGGTGGAACACTGACAGGTCTTCATTAACCGGTATCGGCGCGTCGCGCAGACGTTGATGAGCAATGATCATCGTTAGCGCCAGGCGAAACTTCGGCAAATCGCCAGGGAATTTATTCATCAGCAAAAAGAGTTGCTGATATAACGCAGGCAGACGGTTTTCTTTACGACGTACCACGTTGGTCGTCATTGCCGAGACCGCAGCGGAAACAAACTGATTAAGCAGCACGCGACCGGTTCGATCTTTGGATTTATCACGCACCAGCAGGATGACGATAAACGCCAGCATACAGCCAACAATTTGCCCCAACGCGCTGTCGAGGAACTGGCTGAAATGGAACGTCATCGGATTATCCAACACAATAATGTTAATCGTACTGGCCAGCGCCCCCATCGACCCCAGACGCCGTTTCTGGACCTCAATGCCGATAAAGAACCCCAATACCGCCAGGCTCAAACATAACAACAGCATACTTTGCTGCGTATTGGGAATAATCACCAGGAAATAGAGCAATCCCAGCGGCAACGCCGCCAGAGTGCCATAAATAAAATCAATGCAGACCATGCGCGGATTGGGTAAACGCATCGCCAGCGAGGTCACCACGGCAATCATCACCATCGCGCCATTACCCGATGTCCAGCCGGTCCATAGCCAGAATAATGTCCCCAGAATGCAGGAAAGCGTGGTGCGCCAGAAGTTCACCATCGCATGGTGGCGTTCAGCGGATTCCACTTTAACTACGGGCTCGCCTTGCAGGATCTCTTCTTCCGTCGCGCTGATTTTGGTGTTGCTGATCACGCCGCGTTTAAGCAGCAGATAGCGCGTCGCAGCGCCTACCCAGCTATAAAGCGTGACGGGCGTTTCGCGCTCGCCGGTCCAGACAATGACACGCCGCATCCGTTTTAACTGCCTGTGGACGTCCTGTACCGTTTCAACCGGCGTCTCGAACAGTTCCCGGAATGTATCGGTAATCAGTTCCGGCCGCGTGTTTTGAATAAGATAAGTTTCACAGGATTGCGTAATCAGCGTGAGCGAAAGCGTATTCAACGCTTTCAGGCGGCGGTTAGCGCGTACCCAGCGCGAAGATTCCATATTCAGATTACTTCGCATCCCCTCCAGCGCCGCCGTGCGTCGCACCAGATCGCCCCAGGCGTTGTCGACTTCTTCGCTGTCGCCATGCTTAATACAAAGTTGCATTAGCTGATATTGCGCTACCAGTAAACTGTCCAGTTCGCGATCAACCTCCTGCTTTATCGATCGCGGCGAGAAAAGCAGATCCGCTAAAATAGCGCAGCCAATGCCGATGACGATTTCGCTACAGCGCTCAAGCGCAAATTGCGGCGTGAGCAGCGGCTCCGTCTGAATGGTAATCACAATGATCAGCGCAGTATAACCTGACAGTCCCCACGCATAAGAGTTTTCGATCCGTACTAAAGAGGAGATCCAGGTACAAAAACCGGCCCAGACACAGCACACCAGAATCATCAATAGCGGCGCGCGGATCATAGAGATAATAATGATAAGCGCGGCGATACAGCCAATAAACGTCCCGATAATACGCAACATTCCGCGATAACGGATAGCGCCGGAATAGGGTTCCCCGCCGGCGGCAAATGCCGGGCCTGCCGCCACGATCGCGGCGGTCAGCACCGCCCAACGCGGCGTCTCCAGTTGAAAATGGAAGCCGATAAATAATGCCAGCACAATGGCGCACGCCAGCTTTACCGCAAAACGAATGTGCTGGTTGGCAATGGAGAAAATGCCCATGACGATTAACCGAATTCGCGCAGCCGGTGCGCCAGTTTACGGAAGAAGGAGTCCTGGCTTGCGTCACGATCCTGCTTACCGGTGATCACGACGGTTGCCGTCGTACCGGCAGGCCACAAATTTCCCTGCTGCTCGTCAAGCCGGATGCGCACCGGAACACGCTGGGCCAGACGCACCCATTCGAGGTTAGAGTCTATCGTCGCCATCCCTTTCGCATCGCTGGTACTGCTGGCATTCGTTACCCCTGCCGCCACGCTATCGACGGTACCTTTTAATACCCGGTTGCTGCCAAGCGGCGTGATTTCGGCACGATATCCCGGACGCACGCCTTCCAGCTTGGTCTCTTCCATATAGGCCTGCACGTAAAAAGAGTTCTTTTTCACCAGGGCGACGGCTGTGGAACCGCGGGTAATAAATTCACCGGCATAAACATTGAGGTTAGTCACCCAGCCGTCGGCAGGCGCGCGAATGACGGTGCGTTCCAGATCGAGTTTAGCCAGATCGCGCGTCGCCTGGGCTTTAGCCAGTTGATGCAGTACAGTCTGCAAAACATTGTTCGCCTGATCGATCTCTTCCCGGGACATCGCCTGTACGCCGAGGCGATTACGGCGACTGGCTTCCTGGCGTTTTTCCTGCGCCAGGACCTGATAATAGGCTACATCAGCTTCCGCTTCCGCCAGCGCTTTTTGATAGCGTGGCTGATCGATGGTAAACAGGACCTGATCCTTTTTCACCAGTTGGTTATCATGCACGTTTACATGGGTAATCAGGCCCGCGACATCCGGGGCAATAGCGACGACATCGGCGCTAAAACGCGCGTCACGCGTCCAGGGAGATTCGGTGTAATACACCCAGGCGCGGAAAATGGCGATAAAGGCCAGAATAACCAGTACGAGGGTAATGGCCGTACGGGAGAGTTTTCTTGTTAGTGTTTTCACTTCAACCTCAAACGAACAGGCGCGATATTAAATAAAACAGACAACAATACAGCGCGGTATTGAACAGAGCCGGATGCCAGACAAAATCATAGATACCCGTCGGTACAAGCATCCGACGCACCAGCCAAAAAATAGCCAGTGACAAAAGCAATTCGAAAAATATCGGTGGGAAGGAAAGACCAAACACCACGATAACGGGAAACAGACTCATGTTGACCTTGATTTCTGAGAGAGAGCAGGCGATAGATTGTTAAGCTACATCGCCGCAGAGAAGGGCAAGAGACGCCAGGCGAGAGCGACATAGCTCTTATTCGAATAATAGTATATTAACGTAATTGTTATGCTGTTATCTATATTATGTGATCTAAATCACTTTTAAGCCAGAGTGAATAATGGAACGATTAAAACGAATGTCGGTATTCGCCAAAGTTGTCGAGTTTGGCTCTTTTACCGCCGCAGCCAGACAGCTGCAAATGAGCGTATCGTCCATCAGCCAGACTGTGGCGAAACTGGAAGATGAGCTTCAGGTTAAATTGCTCAACCGCAGCACACGCAGCATTGGGCTCACCGAGGCTGGAAAAATCTATTATCAGGGCTGTCGTCGTATGCTGCATGAAGTGCAGGATGTTCACGAGCAGCTTTACGCTTTTAATAACACGCCTATCGGTACATTGCGTATCGGCTGTTCTTCAACCATGGCGCAAAATGTGCTGGCCGGGCTTACCGCAAAATTATTAAAAGAGTATCCCGGTCTGGCGGTCAATCTGGTGACAGGAATTCCGGCTCCGGATTTAATTGCCGACGGGCTGGACGTGGTGATCCGCGTGGGCGCGCTGCAAGACTCCAGCCTGTTTTCCCGTCGACTTGGCGCGATGCCGATGGTTGTGTGCGCCGCCAAGCCCTACCTCGCTCAGTACGGCGTCCCGGAAAAACCCGCCGATCTCAGTAGCCATTCCTGGCTGGAATATAGCGTGCGCCCGGATAATGAGTTTGAACTTATCGCGCCGGAAGGAATTTCTACCCGACTGATTCCACAGGGGCGGTTCGTCACTAACGATCCGATGACGCTGGTACGCTGGCTGACCGCCGGAACCGGAATCGCCTATGTGCCGCTGATGTGGGTGATCGATGAGATCAATCGTGGCGATCTGGAGATCCTGCTGCCTCGCTATCAGTCCGATCCCCGTCCGGTGTACGCGCTGTACACCGAAAAAGATAAGCTGCCGCTTAAAGTGCAGGTAGTGATTAACGCGTTAACTGACTATTTTGTCGATGTCGCACACCTGTTTCAGGGGATGCACGGGCGAGGGAAAGAAAAATAAAAACACCGGGTAATTGCTGAAGACGATTGTAGCCAGATGCCACCCGACGCAGACATTGCCTGATGGCGCTGCGCTTATCAGGCCTGGGCGGCACACACCACAGGCCTGATAAGGCGGAGAGTTATGCGGTGCCGCC
This sequence comes from Salmonella sp. 2018103, assembly GCF_026247685.1. Taxonomy (NCBI): domain Bacteria; kingdom Pseudomonadati; phylum Pseudomonadota; class Gammaproteobacteria; order Enterobacterales; family Enterobacteriaceae; genus Salmonella; species Salmonella sp. 2018103. The sequence goes on along the minus strand of NZ_CP111029.1, from coordinate 486,332 downwards.
AACCGTCAGGTTATCGACTTTCAGCGTCGGCTGGCCTACGCCTACCGGCAGACTTTGACCCTCTTTACCGCAAACCCCCACCCCGTTATCCAGCTTAAGGTCGTTGCCGACCATGGAGATCTGTTGCATCGTTTCAATGCCTGATCCAATCAACGTCGCGCCCTTCACCGGCGTCGTGACTTTGCCGTTTTCAATCAGATACGCTTCCGAGGTAGAGAACACAAACTTGCCGGAGGTGATATCCACCTGACCACCGCCAAAGTTAGGCGCATAGATGCCGTATTCAACGGATTCGATAATTTCCTGCGGCGTTGACTGCCCCGCCAACATATAGGTATTCGTCATACGCGGCATTGGCAGATGCGCGTAAGATTCGCGACGCCCGTTACCGGTCGGCGCAGCGCCCATCAGGCGCGCGTTCAGCTTGTCCTGCATGTATCCTTTCAGCACGCCATTTTCAATCAATACGTTGTACTGGCCTGGCGTACCTTCATCATCGATAGCAACGGAGCCACGACGGTTCATCATTGTGCCGTCATCCACTACGGTGCAAAGCGCGGAGGCAACCTGCTCGCCGATCTGACCGCTAAACACAGACGTCCCACGACGGTTGAAATCACCTTCCAGCCCGTGCCCGACCGCTTCGTGCAGCAATACGCCCGGCCACCCGGCGCCCAGAACCACCGGTAACGTCCCCGCTGGCGCAGCGACCGCGGAGAGATTAACCAGCGCCATGCGTACCGCTTCTTTCGCCCACGCGTCGGCGCGAACCTCGCCGTCGAGATCGGCAAGAAAATACTCATAACCAAAGCGACCGCCGCCGCCGCTGGCGCCGCGCTCGCGTTTACCGTCTTCTTCCACCTGCACGCTAACGGACAACCGCACCAGTGGACGGACATCCGCCGCCAGCGTCCCGTCGGTCGCCGCCACGAGGATTAATTCATATACGCCGGTCAGGCTGGCGTTAACTTCCTGCACGCGTTTATCGGCTTCTCGCGCCGCTTTATCAACGCGTCTGAGGATATCCAGCTTCTCTTCGCGGCTCATACTTTGTAGCGGATCAAGGGTGGTGTAGAGCGGCTGATGCGCTACGGCGGCGAGCGTTTTTACCTTGCCTTCGCCGTTCTCGCGTACAATGGTTCGCGCTGCCTGCGCACTCTGCTCCAGCGCCAGGAGGCTTATCTGGTCAGCATAAGCAAAACCGGTTTTTTCGCCGCTAATGGCGCGAACGCCAACGCCCTGGTCGATATTATATGAACCATCTTTAATGATGCGGTCTTCTAAAACCCAGGATTCGTGATAGCTCGACTGAAAATAGAGGTCGCCATAATCAAGACGGCGTTCGGCCAGTTGGCCCAAAATAGCGAACAGATCCTGATGGTTCAGGCCATTCGCCGCTAGCAATTGTTCACTTACCAGGTTCAGACTCATCGTTTTTGCTACTCGTTGATTTCTGCCGGATGGCGGTTCACGCCTTATCCGGACTACGTTGTTAGATTGTACAAACCGGATAAACGCAGCGCCGTCCGGCATGACTATTTACTGAGAGTGGGGCAATTCCTCGCCCCCGTCAAATCATTGCTGGCTTTCTTTTCTCGGTTGGCGCAGAACTTCGTTGATCTGCGGCGCATCGACCGGACCGGTAATGCGATATCGCAAAATGGAGACCTTGCTCCATAGCGGCCCCAACACTTTACTGGCGGCAAATACCGCCGCGCCGACAATCGGGTTAACGGCAAACGCGGCAGCGACGCCCACGGTGGCGGAAATTTCCGGCGCGACAACGGCCTCCATATCAAGACGACGACGCACCAGATCAACAGAACCTTTCATTGCAATATCCGCTTCCAGCCCATCCACCAGCGTATCGTCAGTATGCAGGACGCCATCTTTAATCCACGCGGTACTATGAATAGAGTCGAAATAGAAGCCCTCGCTAAAGGTATCTCTGAAGTCAAACCGCAGCTTACGCAGCAACGCATCAAAACTGAGCAGCCGCAGTAACTGTCCGGCATGACCGCTACTGAGATCAGTAAACTCACCTTTACCCAGACGCGTGCGTAAAATCCCGTTGAGCGTGGCTTCATCAGGTTGCCAGGGCGGGTTTCGCCAGTGCAGATCGTAATCTACGTTAAAAGACGCGTTCTGGATTGGCGTCGAGATGCCGAAGAACCCGGCAGCCGTGTCGAGGTTACTACCATGCAGACTACCTTTCAGCGAGGTTCGTTCATTACCCGGCGCATTCACCCACTCGCCGTTCGCTTTCAAACGGGCGAATCCGGTATCGATCAGGCCATTCGCCAGAGTCAGCGTATTGCCTTTGATGGCGAAATCGCCATCAATACGCCCATATTTTTGCCCCCACAGCCAGCACTCTTCGCAGCGAAGCTGTAAGTCCGGCCAGCCGCGGAAGCTAATCGTGTTCGCCGAAGCCAACGGCGATGTCGGCGTGGGTGACGAGGCGTGCGTTTTTGCGACGCCAGGGTTGTAGTAAAGGTACTTAATGTTCGCCAGCCACGGCGCATGGTTGCGCATGAGCAGCGTGGCGTTCACCTCACGGCCCTGCGCTTCAATTTTTGTTCCGTTCAGCGAGGGGGCTGAAACGACGCTCAAATTGTTCCACTGCTGGCCGCCCAGCGATAGCGCGGGAGTACGCAACGTGACGCGTTGAGGAAACTCGGCCGAACTGCTCACGTTATCCGCCGCGCCTTTCTGGAATAACGCCAGCCACTGCGCGCCATCCAGCGCCGGCAGATTGAGCTCAACGCCTTGTTGAGCAGGTAATGGCGGAATCGTCCGGCTGTCCGTCGTCCAGATAGCCCGATCCAACGTCAGCTTCTGATTTAATAACCAGCGGCTGTTAAAGTGATTTTTACTCCCTGCGCTCCCCGTTAGCGCAAAACTTTTCAGGTTGCCGTCAGCCTGAATGTTCACCGGAATGGCTTCGCCTGCGGGTTTATTTAGCGGAGAAGGTAAGTGACTGCTCACATTTCTCAGATCGCCGTTCAGCTCGATGTGATAAGTGGTGTCAGCGTGATACGGAAGATCGATGCCGACTTTACCATTCCACGTCACGCTGCCGCTCAGGGCGTCATTCAGTTGCGGCGGTAAGACGCCCATACGCGTTGGCTGCCAGTTACCGTTCAGGTTGACGGCGACCTGATAGGCTTTTGCCCCTTCCGTCGTACTGAAATCCAGGTTAAGCGGCTGATTAAACCAGTTTGCCGTCAGCGGCCCGCTTTTTAGCGCGCCATTCACAAAGCTGAATTTACCGTTCAGATTTTTGAGCGTGCTGTTTAGCGGCTTAATAAACAGACTGTTATTACGCAACGAGACATCGCCCTCAGCGGTAACCTGTTCGCCATCCAGCGGAATATCAAGATGTAAGCGAGCATTCACATCGCCATCTAATTGGAGCTCCGCCAGCGTCGAGCCAAGCGAGTCTTTTAGTGGCGTCTCGTCGAAATAAGGCCCAACGGCTTTTCCCGGCCCGTTAATATCGGCATCAATGAGCAGTTTCTCTTTGGAATAATCCGGAATCGCCGCCGCGAGTTTGCTGGCCTTCACCCCGCCCAAATCGACGCTATCCGAACGCATCCATAGGCCGTCGTTCAGGAAATCCAGTTCAATGTTGAGATTTTTTAGCGCCGGCCAGTCGGGTTGAAAAGCAAACGTCGCATTGCGCAGCGGCACCAGCACTTCAAACTGACCTTCGTTATGCTTATAGGGAAAGAGGTGCGGGTTACCACCGTAAACCAATGTGGCGTTATCCGCCTCGCCGCCCTGAATCGCGCCGCTAAGGTAATCGACCAGCGCTTTGCCCATCAGGTTTTCCGGAAAATAGCGCCACGCCTGAGATCCATCGTCGGTACTGATTCCGGCCAGAATCCCCAGCCACGGTTCGTCGCCCGTCGGTTGCAGATAGCGGAACCCGCCGCGCGCATGTACCGCCTTTGCTTTGACGTCAATGTCGCGGCCATCAAGCTGAAAGCCGTTCTCATTCTTCAACCAGCTAAGCGTCGCGACGCCGTTTTCAATTTCCAGCGGCGCGCGAAAAACGGTTTCATAGGGCATCTTAGCCTGCTGCATCGCAACCTTCATCTGCCCGTCTTCTACGCTTCCCGCCAGCGTACCGGAAAAATGTTCCGCGCCGGGCAACAGCTTCCACTGTTTCCAGGCAAGATTTTCCCACGATGCCTGAAAACGCGTTTTTTCGGTCGCCTGTAGCGGAATATCCAGCGCCAGTGCGGCGATCTTTCCGCTCGGCTGCGTAGCCTGCCATATTTCGCCCAGCACAGGCGACAGTTTAGCCGCCAGCGGACGTAATGCTTCCAGCCCCGCCAGTTCAAGATTACTGGCGCGAATGCGTAGTTCATCGCTACGTGTGTGATTCTCGCCGCCGACGTCCTGCTGCGGGAGCCAGGCCACGGTTAAGGCTCCGCTCGGCCAGGGTTTACCATCAAGCGTAATCCGTGTGTCCGGAATATAAAACTGCCAGCCCGGCTGCTCGCGGCTAATCTGTGCCGTAAGGTTATCGACAGACAGCGTGTGCGTCGTGTTATCGCCCAACCAGCTTGCTCCGCCCTGTTTCAGCCAGACGTCTCCTCCGGCGATTTCGCCTTTACTGAGCGTCATCCAGCCTTCCAGACTGAAACGCGCCGTCTGGAGCGCCACATTATCCTGCATCCATTTACCCAGCCACGGCTTGACGTCAATATCGTCGGCCTGTAACCAGACTCTGCCGTTATTCAGCAAACCGTCGTCATCGCGTAAATCCATCCGCACCTGCATCACACCGTGCTGCCCGGTCAGGCTGGAGAGACTGACCTCGCCTTCGGCGCGGTGCCGCTCTTTGCCGTTTAGCCAGGTAAGCTGTGGGATCGCCAGTTCCGCGCGTTGTCCGGAAAGCGTCAGAAAACTGATTTGGCTATCGCGCAGATCGAAATGATCGAACTGACGCAGGAAAAGATCGCTTAAACGGCTGGTTTCGATGCCTTCGCCGTCGCTGCTTTGAAGAGGCGTGTTGGTGCGGAAATTGAGTTGCCAGAAGGTCAGGTCGCGAAACTGCCAGCGCATATGCAACAGGCTTTGCCAGACGTCCAGCGCCAGCGTAACGCGTTTTATCGACAGTTCGCCGCCATCTTTCAGGGCGGCATGAATATTATGCGCTTCCAGCGTAGGGCCAAAATTTTGCCAGCTTGCGGAGAGTTGGCTAGCGGCCACCGGCACGCCGGTCACAGACTCAATTTTATTCAGGATAGCTGGACGCCAGGCGTCAAGATGAGGCAACGCCAGGCGCAACCCGCTAACCAGCAGCGCTGCAATGACGATGAGCGCGGCTCCAGTGAGCAATAAAATCCCCGGCAATCGCCTCACGCGTCTCTCCTTGTCTGCCAAAAAATACGACTCACACCCCTTGAAGGTATATTGCCGGATGGCGGCGCTTGCGCCTTATCCGGCCTACATGCGCTGGTGCTACTACTCAATTACATCATTACGACGTCAAACTGCTCCTGGTTATAAAGCGGTTCGACCTGAACTTTAACCTGTTTGCCGACAAAGATTTCGACTTCCGCCAGCGCGTGTGATTCTTCGCCTTTCAGCGCTTCCGCCACCGCAGGAGAAGCATAAACCAGGAAGCGATCGGAGTCATAAGCGTGATGAACACGTACAATTTCACGCATGATCTCATAGCAGACGGTTTCCACCGTTTTTACCGTCCCGCGGCCATGACAGGTTGGACACTCGTTACAAAGCACATGTTCCACGCTTTCACGAGTCCGTTTACGGGTCATTTCCACCAGCCCCAGCGGCGAAAAACCGTTAATACTGGTTTTCACGCGATCCTTACTTAACGCCTGTTCCAGCGAATGCAGCACCCGGCGGCGATGATCTTCATTATTCATGTCGATAAAATCGATAATGATAATGCCGCCCAGATTACGCAGGCGTAGCTGGCGGGCAATGGCCTGAGTCGCTTCAATATTGGTATTAAAAATGGTGTCGTCGAGATTACGGTGTCCGACAAACGCGCCGGTATTGATATCTACCGTCGTCATCGCTTCGGTTTGGTCAATAATCAGATAACCGCCGGACTTGAGTTCAACCTTACGCTCCAGCGCGCGCTGGATTTCATTTTCCACGTCATAAAGATCGAAGATCGGCTGATGGCCACTGTAATGCTCCAGCTTACTGGTCATTTCCGGGATGTATTCTGCGGTAAACTCCAGCAGCGACTCATAGGTCAGACGTGAGTCGACGCGAATTCGGTCCAACTGCGCATCGGCGAAATCGCGCAGCACGCGCTGCGCCAGCGCCAGTTCGCCATACATCTGGTAGCGCGTTTGCGGACGCTTTTTGCGCTCCATGACTTTCGTCCAGACGCGCTTGAGATAGGCGGCGTCAGACGCGAGATCCTCTTCACACACGCCTTCCGCCGCGGTGCGGATAATAAACCCGCCCTGTTCGTCGCAGTATTCCGCCACCACCTTTTTCAGGCGCTCGCGTTCACTTTCGCTTTCGATACGCTGGGAAACGCCAACGTGTGACGCGCCGGGCATAAAAACAAGGTAACGGGAGGGCAACGTGATGTCCGTGGTCAAACGCGCGCCTTTCGTGCCGAGCGGATCTTTCACTACCTGCACCATCAGATCCTGTCCCTGACGCACCAGTTCGGAGATATCGCGCACGGTAAACTGTTTTTGCTCGTCGCCCGCCACGCATTCGGTATGCGGCATAATGTCGGAAGCGTGAAGAAATGCGGCTTTATCCAGCCCAATATCTACAAAAGCCGCCTGCATACCTGGAAGTACACGACTTACACGACCTTTGTAGATATTGCCTACGATTCCGCGTCGCGCTTCGCGCTCAATATGGATTTCCTGAAGAATACCGCCATCAATGTACGCCACGCGCGTTTCCGATGGCGTTACGTTTACCAACAATTCAGCCGTCATGTTTATCCCTTTTATCACGCAGTGCGTTAAAATGACTCAACAACTCATACGTTTCAACCAGCGGTAAGCCGACCACGGCGTGATAGCTGCCATTTATCTTCCTGACAAAACAGCCACCCCGCCCCTGAATACCGTATGCACCTGCTTTATCTAAAGGCTCGCCGCTGGCGACATAGCCAGTAATATCCTGCGCAGAAAGCGTGCGGAAAGTCACCTCCGTTACCACCAGACAATCCAGCGTCTGCTGCGAGTCCGCAAGCGCAACAGCAGTCATCACCTGATGCGTATTTCCGGAAAGCAAACGCAGCATTTCTGCGGCATGAGCGGCGTCGCGCGGCTTTTCCAGCACCTCGCCGTTTAACACGACTATCGTATCCGCGCCCAACACCGGCAGATCACGGGGAACCAGCGCCACGCCAGCCTGCGCCTTTTCGCGCGCCAGCCGAACAACATACTGCTGCGCGCTTTCCTGAGCACGCCGTTGCTCTTCAATACCAGGCACGACCTGCTCGAATGAAAATCCAAGTTGAGTCAATAATTCCTGGCGACGCGGGGAACCGGAAGCAAGATACAGAGTTGTCATATCGACCTTTATTGCACAGCAAACTGCTGGCGTACTTTACGCATCAGCAAAAAGAGCCAGGGCCACAGCACGCCATTGACTACACTACTCCAGAACACTTCCGGTCTGAAAGAGACGTTGATCACTAAAAACTCGGCCCAGAAAACAATAATGTCCACGGCCAGTGAAAGCAACATTACCACCAGCGCCTGCTGCCAGAGCGCCAGGTTACGGAAGAGCTGGAATTTCAGAGCGACCAGATAGGCGACAATACTCATCGACAGAGCGCGCACGCCAAGTGTGGAACCGCTGATGAGATCAAGTATGGCACCCATCACAAATCCCGTCCCCACATTTACGCGGTGCGGCAGGGCCAGAATCCAGTACAGTAAGATGAGCAAAACCCAGTTTGGCCGGAAAACAATGATGTCGTCCGGCCAGGGCATGATTTGCAGCAACAGCGCAATAAGAAACGAGAGCCAGATAACCCAGCGCCCCTGGCTACGATAGCTCGCCACCATTACCCTCCCGGCGCACGCGCAGGCGGCGTGGTCGCGCCCGAAGGCGATGGTTGCGTTGATACCGGCGCAGTCTGGCCCGCAGATGGCTGAGTAATCCCCGTCGCCGGATCCGGCACTGGTGCCGGCGGCCCCATCGCATCCGGAGAAGGCAACACCTGCGGCATCATCTGCATCAGGCGCTCATTGGCGACGCGGTGAACCTCTTCCGGCGTCATCGGATTGGCGCCGTTACGATCGGCTCCCCACAACAGCAGCAGATAGCGCAAACGCTGCAAACCCGCGGTTGGACGAGCCTGAATGACGGTATAGGCGCGCTGAGTGTCCAGCTTGACGGAGGAGACTACCGCCACCGGATACCCTTCCGGGAAACGCCCACCAAGTCCGGACGTTACCAGCACATCGCCGACGCGAATATCGGTATTGGCGGGCAGATGTTCAAGCTGAAGATCGTCAGTACAGCCGTTACCGGCGGCAATCACGCGGATGTCATTGCGCAGTACCTGAATCGGCAGCGCATGAGTCGCATCGCAAATCAGCAACACGCGGCTGGTCAGTTTCGCCACGGCGACAACCTGCCCTACGACACCTTTGTCGCTAATGACCGGTTGACCTTCATATACGCCATTAACGCTGCCTTTATCGATAACGACCTGATCGCTGTAAGGATCGTTAACCGTTGAAATAACCTGCGTCACCATTTTCTGCTCGTCCTGACGCAGCGGCGACCCCAGCAGCTCGCGCAACCGCGCGTTCTCCTGTTTGTACTGCCCCAGCATCAGCAGATCGCTGTTTTTTAGCAGTAATTCCTGGCGCAGCGCCCGGTTTTCCAGCTCAAGCTGGTCGCGAGAAGCCAGCGTTTGTGACACGCTGTCGAGCAGTTCACGAGGGCCGTTTGAAATAAAATAGAAAGGACTGACGGCAGTGTCCATGTACGTTCGGATTTGACTGAACGTCCCCAGGCGGCTGTCGGCAATGATAACGCCGAGCGCCACCAGCACCGCCAGAATAAGGCGAATCTGTAGCGACGGGCCACGGCTAAAAATTGGCTTCATAGGCTATGCGTATTCTCGCGTCGGAGAGGCAGGACAATCCAGGGATAATCCTGCCCGTATCCAACTACTCTTCGCTGAACAGGTCGCCGCCGTGCATATCGATCATTTCCAGCGCCTTGCCGCCGCCGCGCGCCACACAGGTCAGCGGATCTTCAGCAACCACGACAGGAATGCCCGTCTCTTCCATTAACAGACGGTCAAGGTTACGCAGCAGCGCGCCGCCGCCGGTGAGCACCATACCGCGCTCGGAGATGTCTGACGCCAGCTCCGGCGGACACTGTTCCAGCGCTACCATTACCGCGCTGACGATACCGGTCAACGGTTCCTGCAACGCTTCCAGAATCTCGTTTGAGTTCAGGGTAAAGCCGCGTGGAACGCCTTCCGCCAGGTTACGGCCACGCACTTCGATCTCACGGACTTCGTCGCCCGGATAAGCGGAACCGATTTCGTGTTTAATACGTTCTGCGGTAGCTTCACCGATCAGAGAACCGTAGTTACGACGAACGTAATTAATGATGGCTTCGTCGAAGCGGTCACCACCAATACGGACAGAAGAAGAGTAAACCACGCCGTTCAGGGAGATAACGGCAACTTCAGTGGTACCACCACCGATATCCACAACCATTGAACCGGTTGCTTCAGAAACTGGCAGACCTGCGCCGATCGCGGCCGCCATCGGCTCTTCGATCAAAAAGACTTCACGGGCGCCTGCGCCCTGAGCGGATTCACGAATCGCGCGGCGTTCTACCTGCGTCGCGCCGACCGGCACGCATACCAGTACGCGCGGGCTTGGGCGCATAAAGCTGTTGCTATGCACTTGTTTAATAAAGTGCTGGAGCATTTTTTCGGTCACAAAGAAGTCAGCGATAACGCCATCTTTCATCGGACGGATCGCAGCGATATTGCCCGGCGTACGGCCCAGCATCTGCTTCGCATCATGACCGACTGCAGCCACGCTTTTCGGCGAACCGGCACGATCCTGACGAATGGCCACAACGGAAGGCTCATTCAATACGATGCCTTGTCCTTTTACATAAATGAGGGTATTCGCGGTACCCAGGTCAATGGACAGGTCATTGGAAAACATGCCACGAAATTTTTTCAACATACTAAGGGATAATCCTGAAAGCTGGGGCGGAAAACAAAATCCGCTTACTTTACCAACCACACGCAGCAGCGACAAGGCGCAAAAATCATCTGCTACGGTGAAAATTAGTGCAGTTCGTTTCCTTTGTTACAAATCTCGGCCTGAGTCCCTCAGGGCTGAAAAAATCAGCAGCAATCCTCGCCTTCGTTTGCAACCTGTCAAAGGTCATTCACCTGCATATTTGCTGCAACAATCTGGCGAGCAGACAAGCACACCCCCATGAGGCGCAGCGCGCGTTATTCTACGTGAAAACAAATTAAACGGCAGGTTAAACCGAGTATCTTTGCGAATATTTTTTCACGTTTGTGTCAAGTAGTTGGGAGGAGGCAAAAAAATCACCCTGCCCGCCAGCCACGCCGCGTTTTGTCAGCGTCTGCCACTCGCCGCGCGAACGGACGCCCGTCGCGTAAACCTGCGTAGGCGTACCCGCGCAGGCCTCTACCAGACTTTGAACCAGAAGCTGGTTTTCCGTTCGCTTCTCAATGTTTCTGACCAGACTCGGATGCAGCTTGAGTAATTCCACATTGAGCGCTTTAATCCAGCTCGTGCTAACCAGCGTCAAACCCGCCTGTGTCACCGCCACCCGAACGCCAAGCGCATTGACTAAGCGAAGGATGGGTTGTAACCGACTGATGTGTTGACAAACATCTGCCTCCGCAAGTTCAATAATTATGCGATTTCGCTGTGATTTTTCACACTGCATTAACGTATCGCGCAACCAGCGCTGAAAACGCGGACGAATCAGCGACTCGACCGTCAACTGCATTGCCAGATTTTCATCCGGCCAGTAGCCCAGCAACGTAATCAGGCGGCTAATTTGTAATCTGTCATACTCTTCCGATAAACCAAATTGCAACACCATCGGCATATACTCCGCCGAGCTCACCTCTTCTTTACCGTCATAGATGCGACACATCAATTCCCGATGATGCACACGACCTTCTCGCGTGACCGCTGGTTTTTGATAAAGTCGCGGTCCGCCCCGGTTCAGCATCTGCTCAATCAATGTGCGCCAGCGTACATTGCCGCGCCCTTTTTCCGGCAGAGTGTCGTCGTAGATAGCCCAGCTATTTCCCCCCTGCAGGGCGGCATTCCGCGCCGCGGCTTCAGCATGTTCCATCACCTGCTCGGTGGACTGTCCGCTGCGCCAGGCGCAAATGCCGATATGTACCATATCGTCACGATCGAGCATTTTGTTAGCCGGTAGCGCATCGACAGCTTTTAAAAGTTGTCCGGCAATACTTTCCGCTTCTTTCAGCGTTCGATGCGGGAGCAGCACGGCAAAGTCGCTGCGGTGATAACGCGCCAGCAGCGAGCCTGGGTAACGCATAATAAATGTCGATAGCAGATTGATAAGCATAAACATCTGCTCTTCCGCCTGATTGCCTCCCAGGCTGTCGCGCAGAAGATTGAAGTCTGGCAAGCGGATCATCATCACCACGCCATGCACTCCCACTTTTTCCTGATCTTCCAGCAGCGTCGCCAGTTGGTTATCAAAGAACAGACGGTTACCGAGTCCGGTTTTGGTGTCCTGCGCGGCGTAGGAGCGAATGAGGGTGTCCAGGCGACTACGCTGTTCGTGAGCAAACTGAATTTCGGAAAGCAATACATCAAGCGCGCTACTGGTGCGCGCTGGCCATTCGTAAACAGAACCGCGGACATTCGCCCCACGTTCGCCGTTCAGAATACGCGTTGAGCGAATTTCCAGAAGCTCCTGCCCGGAAAGCTGCCGCTGCAGCCAGCGCACCGATAAAAACAAAATCAGAACGATAAAACCGATCGCCAGCGTCAGCGGCGCCGTGGTGATCAGTGAGTGAAAATAGTTACCCATCGGGTCCTGATAAACCAGACGTAGCGACATTCCTGGATGTTTTATCAGCGGTACGACCAGCTCGCGATACATGTCGCTGGTGCCAGCTGGCCGATAACCTCTGGCGCGAGAATGGCTGTAGACGCTGCGCTCCCCCTGCAACAGATCGACACGCACAATATCGGAAGCGATCATGAGCTCGTCGATTTGCGGCGTCAGCGAGACAATATCATGGGTCACCAGGTGCGTATCAATGGCTGTCGCCGCCGCCTGCACACGGCTGACATACTTAGACTGTACGGCGTTATAAAAGCTTAGCGAGCAACCTATCAGAGTCACGAAGATCGTTAACCCCGTGAGCAGCGTGATAAAAGCTGAGAATTTCGTCGTTAATCGCATCCTTGAGTTAACTCCGACGGTTATAAACAGTATGAAAAAGCGAATCTGAAGGCGGAATTCGCCACGGCGCGCAATGAAGCAGGCATACTACCAAAATGGATCTATCTGGCAATTTATTGCGTTGCATCGGCATCACGTTTTAATTAGCGAGTATAGTCTTCGTAGCTATTTTTCCAATCTACCATGTAAAGTGAGGACAGGTTATGCAGGCGTTGATCTTAGAACAGCAGGACGGTAAAACCCTCGCATCCGTGCAACATCTCGAAGAGAGTCAACTGCCGGCAGGTGATGTGACGGTGGATGTCCACTGGTCCAGCCTGAATTATAAAGATGCTCTGGCTATCACCGGAACAGGGAAAATTATCCGTCATTTTCCGATGATTCCTGGTATTGATTTCGCCGGCACCGTTCACGCAAGCGAAGATCCTCGCTTTCATGCAGGCCAGGAAGTACTACTGACTGGCTGGGGCGTGGGCGAAAACCACTGGGGCGGCCTGGCCGAACGCGCACGCGTTAAAGGCGACTGGCTGGTCGCGCTGCCTGCGGGACTGAGCAGCCGTAACGCCATGATCATCGGCACCGCCGGTTTTACCGCCATGCTGTGCGTCATGGCGCTTGAAGATGCAGGTATTCGCCCGCAAGACGGTGAGGTTGTCGTCACCGGCGCCAGCGGCGGCGTGGGCAGCACTGCCGTTGCATTACTGCATAAGCTGGGCTATCAGGTTGCAGCAGTATCAGGACGTGAAAGCACCCACGGCTATCTTAAGAGTCTGGGAGCTAACCGTATTCTCAGCCGCGATGAGTTTGCTGAATCTCGCCCGTTGGAAAAACAGCTGTGGGCCGGTGCAATTGATACCGTTGGCGATAAAGTGCTGGCGAAAGTGCTGGCACAGATGAACTATGGCGGTTGCGTGGCCGCCTGCGGCCTGGCGGGCGGCTTCGCGCTGCCGACCACCGTTATGCCATTCATTCTGCGTAATGTGCGTTTGCAAGGGGTGGACTCGGTGATGACCCCACCGGCACGTCGCGCAGAAGCCTGGGCGCGTTTGGTTAAGGATCTGCCGGAATCGTTCTATGCTCAGGCCGCCACAGAGATTACGCTGGCGGATGCGCCGAAGTTCGCCGATGCCATCATCAATAATCAGGTTCAGGGCCGTACGCTGGTGAAGATAAAATAACGTCACGTATAAAAAAATTTACACTTAATTAACTATTTATTTTTACACATTGACACACTCCCTGTCATATTCACTACACGCCATGTTGTGGTGGGTAGACCGGGAGTCTGTGATGAAAAAGATACGTCCATTAACAGAAGCCGATGTGACTGCGGAATCGGCTTTTTTTATGCAGCGCCGACAGGTGCTAAAAGCATTAGGCATCAGCGCGGCCGCCTTATCCTTACCCTCAACGGCGCAGGCCGATCTCTTCAGTTGGTTTAAAGGCAACGATCGTCCGAAAGCGCCTGCCGGTAAACCGCTTGAGTTTAGTCAGCCTGCCGCCTGGCGAAGCGATTTAGCGTTAACGCCGGAAGATAAGGTGACGGGCTACAACAATTTCTATGAGTTTGGCCTCGATAAAGCCGACCCGGCGGCCAATGCCGGGAGTCTGAAAACCGAACCGTGGACGTTGAAAATCAGCGGGGAAGTCGCGAAGCCATTTACGCTGGATTACGACGATTTAACACATCGTTTTCCATTAGAAGAGCGTATCTATCGAATGCGCTGCGTCGAAGCGTGGTCCATGGTCGTGCCGTGGATTGGTTTCCCTTTATATAAGCTACTCGCGCAGGCACAGCCCACCAGCCACGCTAAATATGTGGCATTCGAAACACTATACGCGCCGGATGATATGCCGGGACAGAAAGATCGTTTTATAGGCGGCGGACTGAAATACCCTTATGTCGAAGGGCTACGTCTGGACGAAGCCATGCATCCGCTGACTCTGATGACCGTTGGCGTCTATGGTAAGGCGTTACCCCCGCAAAACGGTGCGCCCATTCGACTCATCGTTCCATGGAAGTATGGTTTCAAAGGTATTAAATCTGTTGTTAGCATTAAACTCACCCGCGAACGTCCGCCAACCACCTGGAATTTGTCGGCTCCCAACGAATATGGTTTTTACGCCAATGTGAACCCGCATGTGGATCATCCACGCTGGTCTCAGGCTACCGAACGCTTTATTGGTTCAGGCGGTATCCTTGATGTGCAAAGGCAGCCGACGCTGCTGTTTAACGGCTACGCCAATGAAGTCGCTTCGCTGTATCGCGGTCTCAATTTGCGGGAGAATTTTTAAGTGCGTCTGACAGCAAAACAGATAACCTGGCTAAAAGTTTGTCTGCATCTTGCCGGTTTTTTGCCGCTTCTGTGGCTCTTTTGGGCGATAAATCACGGTGGACTCAGCGCAGACCCGGTAAAGGATATCCAACACTTTACCGGCAGAACCGCACTCAAATTTTTGCTCGCCACCTTGCTGGTTTCACCGCTGGCGCGCTACGCTAAACAGCCATTATTGATACGCACACGCCGCCTGTTGGGGTTATGGTGTTTCGTTTGGGCTACGCTGCATTTAACCAGCTATGCCTTACTGGAACTGGGGATACATAACCTGGCGCTGTTAGGAAGCGAGTTGATTTCACGCCCTTATTTGACGCTTGGGATCATTAGCTGGCTGGTGTTATTGGCGCTGACGTTGACCTCAACGCAATTTGCGCAGCGTAAATTGGGCAAACGCTGGCAAACATTGCATAACGTCGTCTATCTTGTCGCGATCCTGGCTCCCATACATTACCTGTGGTCGGTAAAGATTTTATCACCGCAACCGGTCATCTACGCGGCATTAGCGTTAGCCCTTTTAGCGTTGCGTTACCGGAAGTTTCGCCAGTGGTGGCGCTAGTTTGGTGAACTGTGCGGTCGATTGCAAAACGCAAAACAGGTAATGTCCTTTTTATGTTTCGGGTTGATTATCTTCCCTGATAAGACCAGTATTTAGCTGCCAATTGCGACGAAATAGTTATAATGTGCGACTTTACATTGCCCAACGGCGATTTTCGTTCGCAGAAAGGGTGACAATCGTGCAATGAAGGTATATTTTGTTTTTTGCCCGAAAATGGCAGAAGATAGCCACACAATGACTGGCAAATCATGAATTTCACCTTCGGGTGCTACGGCATAACAGGCAAATCAAAGATGCGCGGTATTTTACCCGCGGCAGTCATTCACATGCTTTACAGACGGCGCTAAAACGCCTGTCACAATCACACTAAACAAAGAGTACGGAACCCACTCATGGATATTCGTAAGATTAAAAAACTGATCGAGCTGGTTGAAGAATCAGGTATCTCCGAACTGGAAATTTCTGAAGGCGAAGAATCTGTTCGCATCAGCCGCACAACGGCAAACGCCGGTTTTCCGGTGATGCAGCAGGCTTATGCGGCGCCGATGATGCAGCAACCCGCTCTGTCTAACGCTGTCGCGCCAACGGCTACTCCAGCAATGGAAGCGCCTGCCGCAGCGGAAATCAGTGGTCACATCGTACGCTCCCCAATGGTTGGTACTTTCTACCGCACCCCAAGCCCGGACGCGAAAGCGTTCATCGAAGTGGGCCAGAAAGTGAACGTGGGCGATACCCTGTGCATCGTTGAAGCCATGAAAATGATGAACCAGATCGAAGCAGACAAAGCAGGTACTGTGAAAGCGATTCTGGTCGAAAGTGGTCAACCGGTAGAATTTGACGAGCCACTGGTCGTCATCGAGTAACGAGGCGAACATGTTGGATAAAATTGTCATCGCCAACCGCGGCGAGATCGCATTACGTATTCTTCGAGCCTGTAAAGAACTCGGCATCAAGACCGTCGCTGTGCACTCAAGCGCGGATCGCGATTTAAAACACGTATTGCTGGCGGATGAGACGGTCTGTATTGGCCCGGCACCGTCCGTAAAAAGTTATCTGAACATCCCGGCTATCATTAGCGCCGCTGAAATCACCGGCGCGGTGGCAATCCACCCGGGTTACGGCTTCCTTTCTGAGAACGCCAATTTTGCCGAGCAGGTTGAACGCTCCGGCTTTATCTTTATCGGCCCGAAAGCGGACACCATCCGCCTGATGGGCGATAAAGTGTCCGCGATTACCGCGATGAAAAAAGCGGGCGTGCCGACCGTACCAGGATCTGACGGCCCGCTGGGCGACGATATGAATGCGAACCGCGCTCATGCCAAACGTATTGGCTATCCGGTGATCATCAAAGCGTCCGGCGGCGGCGGCGGCCGCGGTATGCGCGTGGTTCGTAGCGATGCTGAACTGGCGCAGTCCATCTCCATGACCAAAGCGGAAGCGAAAGCGGCTTTCAGCAACGACATGGTATACATGGAAAAATACCTGGAAAATCCACGCCACATCGAAATTCAGGTGCTGGCGGACGGCCAGGGCAACGCTATCTATCTGGCGGAACGCGACTGTTCCATGCAGCGTCGCCACCAGAAAGTGGTTGAAGAAGCCCCGGCGCCAGGCATTACGCCGGAACTGCGTCGCTATATCGGCGAACGCTGCGCGAAAGCGTGCGTAGACATCGGCTATCGCGGCGCAGGGACGTTCGAATTCCTGTTCGAAAACGGCGAGTTCTATTTCATCGAAATGAACACCCGTATTCAGGTTGAACACCCGGTGACTGAAATGATTACCGGCGTCGATTTGATCAAAGAGCAGTTGCGCATCGCGGCGGGTCAGCCGCTGTCGATCACACAGGACGAAGTTGTCGTTCGAGGCCATGCGGTAGAATGCCGTATCAATGCCGAAGATCCGAACACCTTCCTGCCAAGCCCTGGCAAAATCACGCGCTTCCATGCGCCTGGCGGCTTTGGCGTTCGCTGGGAATCCCATATCTACGCGGGCTACACGGTACCGCCGTACTATGATTCCATGATCGGCAAACTCATCTGCTACGGTGAAAACCGCGACGTGGCAATTGCCCGTATGAAAAATGCCCTGCAGGAACTGATTATCGATGGTATCAAAACCAATATCGATCTGCAGACCCGCATCATGAATGACGAACACTTCCAGCACGGTGGAACTAACATCCACTATCTGGAGAAAAAACTCGGTCTTCAGGAAAAGTAATCGCACGTTAATCTCAAAAGGCCGGTGAATCCGGCCTTTTTTATTTCTGGGGATAGCGATGCCCCATCATGTACAATTCCCGCTTTCTTCACCCATAAGGGACAAAAAATGGACGCTCGTTTTGTTCAGGCCCATAAAGAGGCGCGCTGGGCGCTGTGGCTGACCCTTTGCTATCTGGCGGCATGGTTAGTGGCTGCTTACTTACCTGGAGACTCGCCGGGAATTACCGGTCTGCCGCACTGGTTCGAGATGGCCTGCTTATTGACGCCGCTGGTCTTTATTTTGCTGTGCTGGGCGATGGTGAAATTCATTTATCGCGATATTCCGCTGGAGGATGACGATGCAGCTTGAGGTCATTCTACCGCTGGTAGCCTATCTGATCGTGGTCTTCGGGGTCTCGATTTACGCTATGCGCAAGCGTACCGCCGGCACCTTTTTAAACGAATATTTTCTTGGCAGCCGTTCGATGGGCGGGATCGTGCTCGCGATGACGCTTACCGCCACCTATATTAGCGCCAGTTCATTTATCGGCGGTCCCGGCGCGGCTTATAAATACGGTCTGGGCTGGGTCTTGCTGGCGATGATCCAGCTTCCCGCCGTCTGGCTTTCACTGGGTATTCTGGGTAAAAAATTCGCTATCCTGGCGCGTCGCTATAATGCCGTCACGCTTAACGATATGCTATTCGCTCGTTACCAAAGCCGCCTGCTGGTGTGGTTGGCAAGCCTGAGTTTATTGGTCGCGTTTATTGGCGCAATGACCGTACAATTTATCGGCGGCGCGCGACTGCTGGAAACTGCGGCGGGAATTCCCTACGAAACCGGCCTGCTGATATTTGGCGTCAGTATCGCACTCTATACGGCGTTTGGCGGCTTTCGCGCCAGCGTACTTAACGATACGCTACAGGGCCTGGTGATGCTGGTCGGCACGATAGTGCTGCTGGTGGGCGTGATCCATGCGGCGGGCGGTCTAAGTCAGGCCGTTGACACGCTGCACGCTCTCGACCCCAAACTGGTAACGCCGCAGGGCGCCGATGACATACTTTCTCCCGCCTTTATGACCTCTTTTTGGGTACTGGTCTGTTTTGGTGTGATTGGCCTGCCGCATACGGCGGTGCGCTGCATCTCCTATAAAGACAGTAAAGCGGTACACCGGGGCATTATTATCGGTACGATTGTCGTGGCGATTTTAATGTTCGGGATGCACCTTGCCGGCGCGCTGGGTCGCGCGGTGCTTCCGGATCTGACGGTGCCGGATCTGGTGATCCCAACGCTAATGGTGAAAGTTTTGCCGCCGTTTGCCGCCGGGATCTTCCTCGCTGCGCCAATGGCGGCGATCATGTCAACAATTAACGCCCAACTGCTGCAAAGTTCCGCGACGATCATTAAAGATCTCTATCTCAATCTACGCCCCGATCAGATGCAAAATGAGATCCGGCTGAAGCGTATGTCGGCAGCGATTACTTTACTGCTAGGCGCGCTGTTGCTGCTGGCAGCATGGAAACCGCCAGAGATGATCATTTGGCTCAACCTGCTGGCGTTTGGCGGCCTGGAAGCGGTGTTCTTATGGCCGCTGGTACTGGGCCTTTACTGGGAGCGGGCAAACGCGGCAGGCGCATTAAGCGCCATGATCGTGGGCGGCGTGCTATATGCCCTGCTTGCCACATTTAATATTCAGTACCTGGGCTTTCATCCGATTGTGCCCGCGTTACTGTTAAGTTTATTGGCTTTTCTGATCGGAAACCGATTCGGCTCTTCCGCTTCGCAAGCCACCGTATTGTCTACTGATAAATAAAGAGTTTTGCCATGCCATGGATCCAATTGAAACTGAATACCACCGGCGCGAATGCTGAAGAGCTGAGTGATGCGCTGATGGAAGCGGGCGCCGTTTCCATTACCTTTCAGGATACGCACGATACGCCGGTTTTTGAGCCGTTGCCGGGCGAAACCCGTCTGTGGGGCGATACCGATGTGATCGGTCTGTTCGACGCCGAAACCGACATGAAAGACGTTGTCGCGATTCTGGAGCAACATCCGCTGCTGGGTGCCGGATTTGCCCATAAAATCGAACAACTGGAAGATAAAGACTGGGAACGCGAATGGATGGATAATTTCCATCCGATGCGTTTTGGCGAGCGTCTGTGGATTTGTCCCAGCTGGCGTGACATTCCGGACGAGAATGCCGTCAACGTGATGCTCGACCCGGGACTGGCGTTCGGTACGGGTACGCACCCCACCACCTCTTTATGTCTGCAATGGCTGGACGGGCTCGATCTCAACGGCAAAACCGTGATCGACTTTGGCTGCGGTTCAGGCATTCTGGCGATTGCCGCGCTGAAGCTGGGAGCGGCAAAGGCGATTGGTATTGATATCGATCCGCAAGCTATTCAGGCCAGTCGCGATAATGCCGAACGCAACGGCGTGTCTGACCGGCTGGAGCTGTACCTGCCGAAAGACCAGCCAGAAGCCATGAAAGCCGACGTGGTCGTCGCTAACATCCTGGCAGGCCCATTACGCGAACTGGCCCCGTTAATCAGCGTACTGCCCGTTGAGGGCGGTCTGCTGGGGCTTTCAGGTATTCTAGCCAGCCAGGCGGAAAGCGTCTGCGATGCTTACGCCGAGCTTTTCACTCTCGACCCGGTCGTCGAAAAAGAAGAGTGGTGCCGCATTACTGGCCGTAAAAAATAATTCTTGTCAGCGTGGTCGCCCGGCCACGCTTTTCTCCACACAACTGCCTTAACACCTTTCTGTCACCGAGACATCATTAAATTCATCAAATGAATGCCTGAAATAACTTCTTTGTCACTATCCGTCTGGATAAACAGCTGCTACCAACGGACAAAAGGTACTGGCGTTTAACGGGTCGCAGCCATCGCCCTCGTGCTTAGTAAATGCTGTCCGGGTTGTTCTGCAGCATCCGCTAACGCGCTCTTCAGCACAGCTGGAAAAATTTATGCGTGCCATTCATGAACACAAAAGCGCGTCTGTGCGCCCCCTTCCGACTGGCAATGGAGAAAAGTCACGCGCAGCGGGAAGTGATCTTGTCCTGAAACGAGACGGCGATCCCATTCATTTGGGGTAATTAGCTTATAAAAAAAGCAGATTATTCCGCTTATCTTGTTTCTGGACGAAGAAATAGAGAGAAGTTACGGGAATTTGTAAGCGCGTACAAAACCGCCGACAATAAATAACTCTATGATTTTACTGAATTATAAATTTATTTTGCTGTTTTTAAGCACGATTCATTGATCTACAACAGTGGATTGTTCAAAGTTTGGCCTTTCATCTCGTGCAAAAAATGCGTAATATACGCCGCCTTGCAGTCACAGTATGGTCATTTCTTAACTCATGCGCATCGGACAATATCAGCTCAGAAATCGCCTGATCGCAGCGCCCATGGCTGGCATTACTGACAGACCTTTCCGGACGCTGTGCTATGAGATGGGAGCAGGATTGACAGTATCCGAGATGATGTCTTCTAACCCGCAAGTGTGGGAAAGCGATAAATCTCGTTTACGGATGGTGCACGTTGATGAGCCAGGAATTCGCACGGTGCAAATTGCCGGTAGCGACCCTGTTGAGATGGCCGATGCCGCACGTATTAACGTGGAAAGCGGCGCCCAGATTATTGATATCAATATGGGGTGCCCGGCGAAGAAAGTGAATCGTAAGCTGGCAGGTTCAGCCCTCTTGCAGTACCCGGATTTAGTGAAGTCTATACTCATCGGGGTCGTAAACGCAGTGGACGTTCCTGTGACTCTCAAGATTCGCACCGGCTGGGCGCCGGAACACCGTAACTGCGTAGAGATTGCCCAACTGGCTGAAGATTGTGGTATTCAGGCTCTGACCATCCATGGCCGCACCCGCGCCTGTTTGTTCAACGGAGAAGCTGAATACGACAGTATTCGGGCAGTTAAGCAGAAAGTTTCCATTCCGATTATCGCGAATGGCGACATTACTAACCCGCATAAAGCCAGAGCTGTTCTCGACTATACAGGGGCGGATGCCCTGATGATAGGCCGCGCAGCTCAGGGAAGACCCTGGATCTTTCGGGAAATCCAGCATTATCTGGACACTGGGGAGCTGCTTCCGCCGCTGCCGCTGGCAGAGGTAAAGCGCTTGCTTTGCACGCATGTTCGGGAACTGCATGACTTTTACGGTCAGGCAAAAGGGTACCGAATCGCGCGTAAACACGTCTCCTGGTATCTCCAGGAGCACGCTCCAGACGACCAGTTTCGGCGCACATTCAACGCTATTGAGGACGCCAGCGAACAGCTGGAGGCGTTGGAGGCATACTTCGAAAATTTTGCGTAAACAGAAATAAAGAGCTGACAGAACTATGTTCGAACAACGCGTAAATTCTGACGTACTGACCGTTTCTACCGTTAACTCTCAGGATCAGGTAACCCAAAAACCCCTGCGTGACTCGGTTAAACAGGCACTGAAGAACTATTTTGCTCAACTGAATGGTCAGGACGTTAATGACCTGTATGAGCTGGTACTGGCTGAAGTAGAACAGCCCCTGTTGGACATGGTGATGCAATACACCCGTGGTAACCAGACCCGTGCTGCTCTGATGATGGGCATCAACCGTGGTACGCTGCGTAAAAAATTAAAAAAATACGGCATGAACTAATTTCGATTAGCTAACTGCTTGTTTAAAAAGGCGCTACTCGGCATGGGGAAGCGCCTTTTTTATACGCATCACATGGAATTTGGTCATGAAAGCGGAATGTGAACCTCAGTACTTTGGCGATGAATCGAAGAAGATTATTCACGGTGACGCGCTAACAGAACTTAAAAAACTGCCTTCTGAAAGCATTGACTTAATTTTTGCCGATCCACCTTACAATATCGGAAAAGATTTCGACGGTATGGTGGAATCCTGGGACGAAGCGTCTTTTCTGGCCTGGCTGTATGAATGCATTGATGAATGCCACCGCGTACTGAAGAAACACGGCACCATGTACATCATGAATAGCACAGAAAATATGCCGTATATCGATCTCAAATGCCGAACGCTTTTTACCATCAAAAGCCGTATCGTCTGGTCCTATGATAGTTCCGGGGTGCAGGCGAAAAAATACTTTGGTTCTATGTATGAACCGATCCTGATGATGGTAAAAAACCCGAAAAGCTATACCTTTAACCGTGACGCGATTCTGGTCGAGACCACCACGGGCGCCAAGCGCGCGCTAATCGATTATCGAAAAAACCCGCCCCAACCATACAATCAGAAAAAAGTGCCGGGCAACGTCTGGTCATTTCCTCGCGTACGTTATCTGATGGATGAATATGAAAACCATCCTACGCAAAAGCCCAGCGCGCTGTTAAAACGGATCATACTGGCCTCTTCTAACCCGAGCGATACCGTATTGGACCCTTTCGCGGGCAGTTTCACCACAGGCGCTGTCGCAGCGGCGTCAGGTCGTAAGTTTATCGGTATTGAACTCAATAATGAGTACGTAAAAATGGGGCTCAGAAGATTGAGCGTCACTTCGCATTATTCAGAAAATGAACTTGCAAAAGTCAAAAAGAGAAAAACACAAAACCTGTCCAAAAAGCAGCGAAATGTCGGGATAAACGCGCTATCTTCAGAGAAGTAAAAGCATTGTAAGTCCGCTTTTCAGCGTCAAAATTTCATGTATATTCCCAGCACGCATGGGCATGAATACACAGGATTTGACGATGATACGTAAGTATTGGTGGCTGGTTGTTTTTGCCGTCTCCGTTTTTCTTTTTGATGCGCTTTTGATGCAATGGATCGAATTGATGGCAACTGAACAGGATAAGTGCCGAAACATGGATTCGGTTAACCCTCTCAAATTGATCAATTGTACCGATCTGGAGTAGCGAACCGGGCGATTTAACCTATGATTATTTATCACCCGGATTTCTTTTATCCCTTATAAAAACAGGGAATTAAAACACGTTGAGGATAAAAGAAGGGGTGATACTGTCTCGTCCTTTTTTTTCCTGCATAACCAATGAGCTAATGATACATGCCGGTTAGTGAGTACAACCACATCCTTGTGGCGGTTTCATTTGCTGTCGCTATTTTTGCGTCCTATACCGCATTAAATATGGCCGGACGCGTAGCCGGAAGCGCCCGATCAAACGCCAGAATATGGCTAATGGGCGGCGGCTTCGCGCTGGGCGTCGGTATTTGGGCGATGCATTTTGTCGGGATGCTGGCGATGGATCACGCGATGAACATGCGCTTCGATCCGTTCCTCACCGGCCTCTCCATGCTGATCGCGATCGGCTCCTCCCTGTTTGCGCTATGGCTGGTCAGCGCTGAAAAACTGCGCCTGCGCCGTTTACTGCCGGGCGCGCTGGTGATGGGACTGGGCATCAGCGCAATGCATTATACCGGGATGGCGGCGCTGCAATTTGCTTCCATTATCGTCTGGAATAGCGCATGGGTTGCCCTCTCTATCATTATCGCGCTACTGGCGTCCTGCGGCGCGCTGTGGCTCACGTTCCGCCTGCGTCATGAGGGAACAGATGTCGCCCTGAGGCGAGCAGGCGCTGCGGTATTAATGGGAATAGCTATCGCCGGCATGCATTACGCCGGCATGAAGGCCGCACACTTTCCCCAAAACTGGCCGATGGAGCATCGTGGCGTCGATAGCAACTGGCTGGCTGTTCTTGTCAGCGTGGTCGCGCTGACTATCCTGGGCATTACTCTGCTGGTTTCTTTATTTGACGCCCGGCTTCAGGCCCGCACCGCACTACTTGCCTCTTCGCTGGCGCAGGCGAACCAGGAACTAGCGCAGTTGGCGCTGCATGATACGCTCACCCGTTTACCAAACCGGGTACTCCTTGAAGATCGTCTGGAACAGGCCATCAGCAAAGCGAATCGGGAAAGCACGTCTTTCGCGCTACTGTTTATGGATCTGGATGGCTTTAAAGCCGTTAATGACGCTTATGGTCATGATATCGGCGATAAGCTATTGGTAGCGGTCACGCATCGTCTGAACCAACCGCTGAGCGGGCAGTTTACCCTGGCGCGGATTGGCGGCGACGAATTTGTGCTGCTTGCAGAAGTCAGCGCGCCTGACGAAGCGGCTTCCCTTGCCAGCGCGCTGGTACATTCGATAGATGCGCCCTTTACGATAGATCCGTACGAACTGGTCGTCACCCTTAGCGTGGGAATAGCGCTCTATCCGCTGGACGGAAAAAACGAACGGGAACTGATGTTCAACGCCGATGCCGCGATGTACCACACGAAACATACGGGGCGTAACGGATACCATTTCTTTCAGCCATCAATGAATATGTTGGCGCAAACCCAGCTTCAGCTAATGAATGACCTGTGGCTGGCGCTGGAAAGACAAGAGCTCAGGCTGGTGTACCAGCCTAAATTTCAGGCTCCTGCCGGCCCCATTGTAGGATTTGAGGCCCTGTTGCGCTGGTATCATCCAAAACAAGGCGTACTGAATCCTGACCAGTTTTTACCGCTGGCGGAAAAAACGGGTCTTATCGTCACTATCGGTAGCTGGGTGATAGACGAGGCGTGTCGACAGCTACGCGAGTGGCACTTACAGGGATACGCCTTATGGTCAGTGGCGGTAAATCTTTCCGCCTTACAATTTGAGCAGCCCGGCCTTGTGGACACCATTACGCGGAGCCTGGCCCGACACAGTATCCGTCCCGATTTATTGATTCTGGAAATCACCGAAACCACGGCGATGAACAAGCCAGAGCAAAGCGTCGCTATACTCACCAGATTAACGGAAATGGGGGTTAAGGCCTCTATTGACGACTTTGGCACCGGTTATTCCAGCCTTCTCTATCTGAAACGTCTTCCGGCGTGCGAACTAAAAATTGATCGCGCTTTCGTACATGAACTCAGCGAGGCAAGCGACGGCGCGACCATTGTTGCGGCTATTGTCGCGCTGGCGAAAGCGTTAAATCTGCAAATTGTGGCAGAAGGGGTAGAAAATGAAACGCAGCAACAATTTTTGACCCAGTTAGGATGCCATACACTTCAGGGGTTCCTGCTTGGCAAGCCGCGTACGGCAGAGGAAATTGCTCGCGATATTCGGGACCCTGCCAATATATTCACAAGGTCAATATATAATATCAACTCAAAATAATCTCAGGCTTCTTCCGCCTGTTGTTCATTTGGCATTAATTGCCTCACACTGCCATCCGGGCTTAGCATTTTTAATACATTATCGACTAATGCAGGCGCCTGCTTATAAAGATCATAACTTGTGGGATTCATTAACCAGTTCTTTACTATTCCGCTAAAACTACCATGCAGAATAATTAATATGACATCCAGATCAAGACTGCCTGAGATCAGCTTTTTATCCATACATCGCTGTAATACTTCAAGCAGCGACTGATGATGGAAACCAATCTTCTCCCGAATGGCCTGTTCCGATATCATACCATTATGGAATTCACATTTATGATATAAAATCTGCATTAATGCCTGCTGACGAGGCACTGCCGCAATATATTGTAAGGCTGCAATAAATTTCTCTCGTAGATCCTGTAAAGGATTATCATTCCAGCATCCCGTAAGCCTATCCTGAATAAGTTCGCGTAAAGGTGGTTGCTGTAACCAAACCTCATTAAACAACTGCGTTTTATTCTCAAAGTGCCAGTAGATGGCGCCCCGCGTGACATCAGCGGCATCAGCGATATCATTCAGCGTCGTGTTGGCAACGCCGCGCAAAGCGAACTGCGCAATAGCGGTTTCAATCAAATGTTGCCGCGTTTTAAGCGCATCCGCCTTCGTTTTCTTCGCCATAATTAAGATATCCTGGACCATAAAAACGATAAATACGCTGATAAAATACTCAGCACAAAAAACAACTTTATCATGTCCTTTTTAGTCAGACGAGAGACAGCTATTTTTATTTCGCACAATATCGCCAAATCAATAATAAAAACAAATAAATTAATAAAACATATTCATATAAAATATATATTTCTATTTATGTTATTCAACATCATGATTTTACTAATCGGGACATTATGAAACGACAGGGAATAGTTCTTTTTTTGCTTTTATGTGCCGTGAACCCCATCCCAAAATAAGTATTGCTTACATCACAAGCTAATAATTTGTAGGATACCCCACTGCTATTCTATTTTTCGCGCGTTAACGCCTTACCGTTATCCGGTGAATAACGAGCTTTCGGTTTTTTAAGGAACAGTAATGACGAAACATGCCAGGTTTTCACTCCTGCCCTCATTCATCATATTCTCTGCTGCGCTGCTGGCCGGTTGTAATGACCAGGGAGATACCCAGGCTCATGCCGGCGAGCCGCAAGTCACCGTCCATGTGGTCGAAACAGCGCCGCTAGCCGTAACGACCGAACTTCCCGGACGTACGTCCGCATTTCGCATTGCGGAAGTTCGCCCCCAGGTGAGCGGGATCGTGCTTAAAAGAAACTTCACCGAAGGTAGCGATGTAGAGGCCGGGCAGTCGCTTTATCAGATCGATCCTGCCACCTATCAGGCCGATTATGACAGCGCTAAAGGCGAACTTGCTAAAAGCGAAGCGGCTGCGGCTATCGCGCACCTGACGGTCAAACGCTATGTTCCACTGGTCGGCACAAAATATATCAGCCAACAGGAATATGATCAGGCGATTGCCGACGCCCGCCAGGCCGATGCCGCCGTTGTGGCGGCAAAAGCCGCTGTTGAAAGCGCGCGTATTAACCTTGCGTATACCAAAGTCACCTCGCCCATCAGCGGGCGTATAGGAAAATCTAATGTGACTGAAGGCGCGCTGGTGACTAATGGTCAGTCAACTGAACTGGCTACCGTGCAACAACTCGACCCGATTTATGTCGACGTGACGCAATCAAGCAACGACTTTATGCGACTCAAGCAATCCGTCGAACAAGGTAACCTGCATAAAGACAGCGCCAGTAGCACGGTTCAACTGGTAATGGAAAATGGTCAGGTCTACCCGATTAAAGGCACGCTGCAATTTTCCGACGTTACCGTAGATGAAAGCACCGGCTCTATCACGCTCAGGGCAGTTTTCCCTAACCCGCAACACAGTCTGCTTCCCGGTATGTTTGTGCGCGCCCGCATTGATGAAGGCGTCCAGCCCAATGCCATCCTTGTCCCCCAGCAGGGCGTAACCCGCACGCCGCGCGGCGACGCAATGGTGATGGTGGTTAACGATAAAAGCCAGGTTGAAGCCCGCAATGTCGTGGCGGCTCAGGCTATTGGCGATAAATGGCTCATCAGCGAAGGGTTAAAACCGGGCGATAAGGTCATCGTCAGCGGCTTACAAAAAGCGCGACCGGGCGTCCAGGTGAAAGCCACTACCGATGCTCCTGCAGCGAAAACGGCGCAATAAGGTAACCGTACATGGCAAACTTTTTTATTAGACGTCCTATTTTCGCCTGGGTTCTGGCCATTATCCTGATGATGGCGGGCGCACTGGCAATAATGCAACTTCCCGTTGCGCAGTATCCAACCATTGCGCCGCCAGCGGTTTCTATTTCTGCAACCTATCCTGGCGCGGATGCGCAGACGGTACAGGATACGGTTACTCAGGTTATCGAACAAAATATGAACGGTATCGATAACCTGATGTATATGTCCTCTACCAGCGACTCTGCTGGTAGCGTGACCATCACCCTGACCTTCCAGTCCGGAACCGATCCGGATATCGCGCAGGTTCAGGTGCAAAATAAATTGCAGCTCGCCACGCCTTTACTGCCGCAAGAAGTCCAGCAGCAGGGGATTAGCGTTGAAAAGTCCAGCAGCAGCTTTTTGATGGTCGCCGGGTTCGTCTCGGATAATCCGAACACTACCCAGGACGACATCTCTGACTATGTCGCCTCTAACATTAAGGATTCTATCAGCCGTCTGAATGGTGTGGGCGACGTTCAGCTATTTGGCGCACAGTACGCCATGCGTATCTGGCTGGATGCGAATCTGCTAAATAAATACCAGCTCACGCCAGTTGACGTCATCAACCAGTTAAAAGTACAGAACGACCAGATTGCGGCAGGCCAACTGGGCGGCACGCCAGCATTACCGGGCCAGCAGCTTAACGCCTCAATCATCGCCCAAACGCGTCTGAAAGATCCGGAAGAGTTCGGCAAAGTTACGTTGCGCGTCAATACCGACGGCTCTGTCGTCCATCTCAAAGATGTCGCGCGTATTGAGCTTGGCGGTGAAAACTATAACGTTGTAGCGCGCATTAACGGTAAACCGGCCTCCGGTCTCGGTATTAAACTGGCGACCGGCGCTAACGCGCTGGATACCGCAACCGCAATCAAAGCAAAACTGGCAGAACTGCAGCCTTTCTTCCCTCAGGGAATGAAGGTGGTTTATCCTTATGACACAACGCCCTTCGTAAAAATATCTATCCACGAAGTGGTAAAAACGCTGTTTGAAGCGATTATTCTGGTGTTCCTGGTAATGTATCTGTTCTTACAGAATATCCGGGCAACCCTGATTCCTACCATCGCTGTTCCTGTCGTATTGCTAGGCACTTTTGCGGTACTCGCCGCCTTTGGCTATTCCATCAATACCCTGACGATGTTCGGCATGGTACTGGCGATAGGACTGTTGGTTGACGATGCGATAGTGGTCGTAGAAAACGTTGAACGTGTAATGATGGAGGATAACCTTTCTCCCCGAGAGGCGACGGAAAAATCCATGTCGCAGATTCAGGGAGCGCTGGTTGGTATCGCGATGGTACTGTCTGCGGTATTTATCCCGATGGCCTTTTTTGGCGGCTCGACCGGGGCAATTTATCGCCAGTTCTCTATTACTATTGTTTCAGCAATGGCGCTATCCGTTCTGGTTGCGTTGATTCTGACGCCAGCGCTATGCGCTACGCTCCTTAAACCCGTATCAGCTGAACATCACGAGAAAAAAAGCGGCTTCTTTGGCTGGTTCAATACCAGGTTTGACCACAGCGTTAACCACTATACTAACAGCGTAAGCGGCATCGTGCGTAATACGGGTCGCTATCTCATTATCTATCTACTTATTGTAGTCGGAATGGCGGTTCTGTTTTTACGCCTCCCGACCTCCTTCCTGCCGGAAGAAGATCAGGGGGTATTCCTGACCATGATTCAGCTCCCCTCTGGCGCTACGCAAGAACGTACGCAGAAAGTGCTGGATCAAGTCACTCATTACTACCTGAATAATGAAAAAGCGAACGTCGAAAGCGTGTTTACCGTAAACGGCTTTAGCTTTAGCGGTCAGGGACAAAACTCAGGGATGGCATTTGTCAGCCTTAAACCCTGGGAAGAGCGTAACGGTGAAGAAAATAGCGTCGAAGCCGTTATCGCCAGAGCGACACGCGCCTTTAGCCAGATTCGCGACGGGTTGGTGTTCCCCTTCAACATGCCGGCAATTGTCGAGTTAGGTACCGCGACAGGTTTCGACTTTGAACTGATTGATCAGGGAGGACTCGGTCACGATGCGTTAACAAAAGCGCGTAATCAACTGCTGGGTATGGTCGCGAAGCATCCTGATCTATTAGTGCGCGTACGCCCGAATGGGCTGGAAGACACGCCACAGTTCAAGCTGGATGTCGATCAAGAAAAAGCGCAGGCGCTCGGTGTTTCGCTGTCTGATATCAACGAAACCATCTCCGCGGCGTTGGGCGGCTATTACGTTAACGACTTTATCGATCGCGGACGAGTGAAAAAAGTATACGTTCAGGCTGACGCTCAGTTCCGTATGCTGCCGGGAGATATCAACAATCTTTATGTTCGCAGCGCCAATGGCGAGATGGTGCCCTTCTCTACCTTTAGCTCAGCACGGTGGATTTATGGTTCGCCACGCCTGGAACGCTATAACGGGATGCCGTCAATGGAACTGCTCGGCGAAGCAGCACCTGGACGAAGCACCGGTGAAGCCATGTCGTTAATGGAAAACCTGGCTTCACAGCTGCCAAACGGTATTGGCTATGACTGGACAGGTATGTCGTATCAGGAACGGTTGTCAGGTAACCAGGCGCCGGCGCTTTACGCAATCTCACTCATTGTCGTTTTCCTCTGCCTTGCCGCTCTGTATGAAAGCTGGTCAATTCCGTTCTCGGTAATGCTGGTCGTACCGCTCGGCGTGGTTGGCGCTCTGCTTGCAGCGTCATTGCGCGGTCTGAACAATGACGTTTACTTCCAGGTTGGCTTGTTAACCACTATTGGCCTTTCTGCTAAAAACGCCATCCTGATTGTCGAGTTCGCCAAAGATCTCATGGAAAAAGAAGGACGTGGATTGATTGAAGCGACGCTGGAAGCATCCCGTATGCGTTTACGTCCTATTCTAATGACCTCGCTGGCCTTTATTCTCGGGGTAATGCCGTTAGTTATCAGTCGTGGCGCAGGTAGTGGGGCACAGAACGCAGTAGGCACAGGGGTTATGGGGGGAATGTTAACCGCAACCTTATTAGCTATCTTCTTCGTGCCAGTATTCTTCGTTGTTGTAAAACGCCGATTTAATCGCCATCATGATTAACCGGTAAACAGAGGCGTCTTCGGACGCCTTTTTAAACGGTACGTCTTTATCTCCGCTATTCCTCCCTCTCCGCTTACTTTTGCATTCTCCATAGTTTTTACAATTCACATGAATTGAGATGATTCCTCATGTCGGCCATTTTTTCTGTGGTGGTAAAATAACTCTCGTTTTCGCAGCGGTTAGAGCCAGCATTTACGTTGTTGTACTTCGCGAAACGCTGATTAATGAGGTAACACCATGAAAAGACTAATCCCAGTTGCATTGCTTACCACCTTATTGGCAGGTTGTGCACATGATTCTCCCTGCGTACCGGTTTATGACGATCAAGGGCGGCTGGTTCATACCAATACATGTATGAAAGGTACTACGCAGGATAACTGGGAGACAGCAGGCGCTATTGCTGGCGGCGCTGCGGCGGTAGCAGGGTTGACGATGGGTATCATTGCGCTTTCTAAATGATACATGCAGGCGCGGCAATGCCGCGCTTTCAGTAATAATATAAAGGTCGTAAGGATACTCAGCGACGTAATCTGTTCAGCCTATCCCCCGAAAGTTAACACGATAAAACGCTCTCTTTTCTTACTCGCCCATCCCGATGGTATTTATTCTATTCCTTGTCCGATGCAGACAAAATTGTAGCTTGATAGCATCGTAAGCCGCATTACAAACAGGCTTTATACAGTAAGACTTAGAGCGTGGTCATTAGGCGTAATTATTACAGACTGTCTGGATAAAAACCGGAGCATACACGTAATACATGAGGATTTTGAGCACTGTCCCAGGGCCAAACTGGCAAATAAAATAGCCTAATGGACCAGATTCTTAGTCCTCAGCGAATATCTCTATTGCTTATTAGAGGCGTAAGTAAAAGCCGTTTGTACATCTACTTCAGCACGGTTCACATTCGATGGTTCAGGCGGATATATGGCGGGAAATCACGTTTACTAAAACGGTTTTTATCCACCCTACGAAGATGTTATATACCCAAAATAATTCAAGTTGCTTAAAGGCGGCAAGGGAGTGAGTCCCCAGGAGCATAGATAACTATGTGACTGGGGTGAGCGACAAATCTGCCGGGAGCAGATTTGAACGTCGCGTGCGACGGCCCGTCAGGGCAAGGCCCATGAATGGGCCGAGTAATCCGTAGCCAACACATAAGCGACTTGAAGTATGAAGGGTATAAACCAAATATAAAACGCGTCGGCGCCATTATCCGATAACTTTTTCCATAGAAAGATAAATGCAAAAAGGCCCAATCTTTCGATTGGGCCTTTTGCTTTATTTGATGTCTGGCAGTTCCCTACTCTCGCATGGGGAGACCCCACACTACCATCGGCGCTACGGCGTTTCACTTCTGAGTTCGGCATGGGGTCAGGTGGGACCACCGCGCTACTGCCGCCAGACAAATTCTTTTTCAAATGCCGAACTTTAACCGTATTAAGTGGTGCTGATACCCAGAGTCGAACTGGGGACCTCACCCTTACCAAGGGTGCGCTCTACCAACTGAGCCATATCAGCACACTAAATTTGATGCCTGGCAGTTCCCTACTCTCGCATGGGGAGACCCCACACTACCATCGGCGCTACGGCGTTTCACTTCTGAGTTCGGCATGGGGTCAGGTGGGACCACCGCGCTACGGCCGCCAGGCAAATTCTTTGTGCTCTGTCCTGTGTCTTTTACGCTGATACGGCGTTGGCTGCTCTTGCGAACGTCAGTCACATACTTCTGTATGCTCCTTCCGTCGCCGCGTTTGCCGCCTTGTCTCAGCGAAAAATCCTTCGGACTCTGAATCTGAGCTGAAAATCATCTCTCATCCGCCAAAACATCTTCGGCGTTGTAAGGTTAAGCCTCACGGTTCATTAGTACCGGTTAGCTCAACGCATCGCTGCGCTTACACACCCGGCCTATCAACGTTGTCGTCTTCAACGTTCCTTCAGGAGACTCTAAGTCTCAGGGAGAACTCATCTCGGGGCAAGTTTCGTGCTTAGATGCTTTCAGCACTTATCTCTTCCGCATTTAGCTACCGGGCAGTGCCATTGGCATGACAACCCGAACACCAGTGATGCGTCCACTCCGGTCCTCTCGTACTAGGAGCAGCCCCCCTCAGTTCTCCAGCGCCCACGGCAGATAGGGACCGAACTGTCTCACGACGTTCTAAACCCAGCTCGCGTACCACTTTAAATGGCGAACAGCCATACCCTTGGGACCTACTTCAGCCCCAGGATGTGATGAGCCGACATCGAGGTGCCAAACACCGCCGTCGATATGAACTCTTGGGCGGTATCAGCCTGTTATCCCCGGAGTACCTTTTATCCGTTGAGCGATGGCCCTTCCATTCAGAACCACCGGATCACTATGACCTGCTTTCGCACCTGCTCGCGCCGTCACGCTCGCAGTCAAGCTGGCTTATGCCATTGCACTAACCTCCTGATGTCCGACCAGGATTAGCCAACCTTCGTGCTCCTCCGTTACTCTTTAGGAGGAGACCGCCCCAGTCAAACTACCCACCAGACACTGTCCGCAACCCGGATCACGGGTCCACGTTAGAACATCAAACATTAAAGGGTGGTATTTCAAGGCCGGCTCCATGCAGACTGGCGTCCACACTTCAAAGCCTCCCACCTATCCTACACATCAAGGCTCAATGTTCAGTGTCAAGCTATAGTAAAGGTTCACGGGGTCTTTCCGTCTTGCCGCGGGTACACTGCATCTTCACAGCGAGTTCAATTTCACTGAGTCTCGGGTGGAGACAGCCTGGCCATCATTACGCCATTCGTGCAGGTCGGAACTTACCCGACAAGGAATTTCGCTACCTTAGGACCGTTATAGTTACGGCCGCCGTTTACCGGGGCTTCGATCAGGAGCTTCGCTTGCGCTGACCCCATCAATTAACCTTCCGGCACCGGGCAGGCGTCACACCGTATACGTCCACTTTCGTGTTTGCACAGTGCTGTGTTTTTAATAAACAGTTGCAGCCAGCTGGTATCTTCGACTGACTTCAGCTCCGTGAGTAAATCACTTCACCTACATGTCAGCGTGCCTTCTCCCGAAGTTACGGCACCATTTTGCCTAGTTCCTTCACCCGAGTTCTCTCAAGCGCCTTGGTATTCTCTACCTGACCACCTGTGTCGGTTTGGGGTACGATTTGATGTTACCTGATGCTTAGAGGCTTTTCCTGGAAGCAGGGCATTTGTTGCTTCAGCACCGTAGTGCCTCGTCATCACGCCTCAGTGTTAAAGTGAACCGGATTTACCTGGAACACACACCTACACGCTTAAACCGGGACAACCGTCGCCCGGCCAACATAGCCTTCTCCGTCCCCCCTTCGCAGTAACACCAAGTACGGGAATATTAACCCGTTTCCCATCGACTACGCCTTTCGGCCTCGCCTTAGGGGTCGACTCACCCTGCCCCGATTAACGTTGGACAGGAACCCTTGGTCTTCCGGCGAGCGGGCTTTTCACCCGCTTTATCGTTACTTATGTCAGCATTCGCACTTCTGATACCTCCAGCAACCCTCACAGGCCACCTTCACAGGCTTACAGAACGCTCCCCTACCCAACAACACATAGTGTCGCTGCCGCAGCTTCGGTGCATGGTTTAGCCCCGTTACATCTTCCGCGCAGGCCGACTCGACCAGTGAGCTATTACGCTTTCTTTAAATGATGGCTGCTTCTAAGCCAACATCCTGGCTGTCTGGGCCTTCCCACATCGTTTCCCACTTAACCATGACTTTGGGACCTTAGCTGGCGGTCTGGGTTGTTTCCCTCTTCACGACGGACGTTAGCACCCGCCGTGTGTCTCCCGTGATAACATTCTCCGGTATTCGCAGTTTGCATCGGGTTGGTAAGCCGGGATGGCCCCCTAGCCGAAACAGTGCTCTACCCCCGGAGATGAATTCACGAGGCGCTACCTAAATAGCTTTCGGGGAGAACCAGCTATCTCCCGGTTTGATTGGCCTTTCACCCCCAGCCACAGGTCATCCGCTAATTTTTCAACATTAGTCGGTTCGGTCCTCCAGTTAGTGTTACCCAACCTTCAACCTGCCCATGGCTAGATCACCGGGTTTCGGGTCTATACCCTGCAACTTAACGCCCAATTAAGACTCGGTTTCCCTCCGGCTCCCCTATTCGGTTAACCTTGCTACAGAATATAAGTCGCTGACCCATTATACAAAAGGTACGCAGTCACACCCCAAAGGGTGCTCCCACTGCTTGTACGTACACGGTTTCAGGTTCTTTTTCACTCCCCTCGCCGGGGTTCTTTTCGCCTTTCCCTCACGGTACTGGTTCACTATCGGTCAGTCAGGAGTATTTAGCCTTGGAGGATGGTCCCCCCATATTCAGACAGGATACCACGTGTCCCGCCCTACTCATCGAGCTCACAGCATATGCGCTTTTGTGTACGGGGCTGTCACCCTGTATCGCGCGCCTTTCCAGACGCTTCCACTAACACACATGCTGATTCAGGCTCTGGGCTCCTCCCCGTTCGCTCGCCGCTACTGGGGGAATCTCGGTTGATTTCTTTTCCTCGGGGTACTTAGATGTTTCAGTTCCCCCGGTTCGCCTCATTAACCTATGGATTCAGTTAATGATAGTGTGACGAATCACACTGGGTTTCCCCATTCGGGTATCGCCGGTTATAACGTTATTTCATATATCACCTTACCGGCGCTTATCGCAGATTAGCACGCCCTTCATCGCCTCTGACTGCCAGGGCATCCACCGTGTACGCTTAGTCGCTTAACCTCACAACCCGAAGATGTTTCTCGCGATTCATCATCGTGTTGCGAAAATTTGAGAGACTCACGAACAACTTTCGTTGTTCTGTGTTTCAATTTTCAGCTTGATCCAGATTTTTAAAGAGCAAATATCTCAAACGTGACTCGTAAGTCAGTTTTGAGATATTAAGGCAGGTGACTTTCACTCACAAACCAGCAAGTGGCGTCCCCTAGGGGATTCGAACCCCTGTTACCGCCGTGAAAGGGCGGTGTCCTGGGCCTCTAGACGAAGGGGACGTATCAGTCTGCTTCGCAAGACGCCTTGCTATTTACTTTTCATCAGACAATCTGTGTGAGCACTGCAAAGTACGCTTCTTTAAGGTAAGGAGGTGATCCAACCGCAGGTTCCCCTACGGTTACCTTGTTACGACTTCACCCCAGTCATGAATCACAAAGTGGTAAGCGCCCTCCCGAAGGTTAAGCTACCTACTTCTTTTGCAACCCACTCCCATGGTGTGACGGGCGGTGTGTACAAGGCCCGGGAACGTATTCACCGTGGCATTCTGATCCACGATTACTAGCGATTCCGACTTCATGGAGTCGAGTTGCAGACTCCAATCCGGACTACGACGCACTTTATGAGGTCCGCTTGCTCTCGCGAGGTCGCTTCTCTTTGTATGCGCCATTGTAGCACGTGTGTAGCCCTGGTCGTAAGGGCCATGATGACTTGACGTCATCCCCACCTTCCTCCAGTTTATCACTGGCAGTCTCCTTTGAGTTCCCGACCTAATCGCTGGCAACAAAGGATAAGGGTTGCGCTCGTTGCGGGACTTAACCCAACATTTCACAACACGAGCTGACGACAGCCATGCAGCACCTGTCTCACGGTTCCCGAAGGCACATTCTCATCTCTGAAAACTTCCGTGGATGTCAAGACCAGGTAAGGTTCTTCGCGTTGCATCGAATTAAACCACATGCTCCACCGCTTGTGCGGGCCCCCGTCAATTCATTTGAGTTTTAACCTTGCGGCCGTACTCCCCAGGCGGTCTACTTAACGCGTTAGCTCCGGAAGCCACGCCTCAAGGGCACAACCTCCAAGTAGACATCGTTTACGGCGTGGACTACCAGGGTATCTAATCCTGTTTGCTCCCCACGCTTTCGCACCTGAGCGTCAGTCTTTGTCCAGGGGGCCGCCTTCGCCACCGGTATTCCTCCAGATCTCTACGCATTTCACCGCTACACCTGGAATTCTACCCCCCTCTACAAGACTCAAGCCTGCCAGTTTCGAATGCAGTTCCCAGGTTGAGCCCGGGGATTTCACATCCGACTTGACAGACCGCCTGCGTGCGCTTTACGCCCAGTAATTCCGATTAACGCTTGCACCCTCCGTATTACCGCGGCTGCTGGCACGGAGTTAGCCGGTGCTTCTTCTGCGGGTAACGTCAATTGCTGTGGTTATTAACCACAACACCTTCCTCCCCGCTGAAAGTACTTTACAACCCGAAGGCCTTCTTCATACACGCGGCATGGCTGCATCAGGCTTGCGCCCATTGTGCAATATTCCCCACTGCTGCCTCCCGTAGGAGTCTGGACCGTGTCTCAGTTCCAGTGTGGCTGGTCATCCTCTCAGACCAGCTAGGGATCGTCGCCTTGGTGAGCCGTTACCTCACCAACAAGCTAATCCCATCTGGGCACATCTGATGGCAAGAGGCCCGAAGGTCCCCCTCTTTGGTCTTGCGACGTTATGCGGTATTAGCCACCGTTTCCAGTAGTTATCCCCCTCCATCAGGCAGTTTCCCAGACATTACTCACCCGTCCGCCACTCGTCAGCAAAGCAGCAAGCTGCTTCCTGTTACCGTTCGACTTGCATGTGTTAGGCCTGCCGCCAGCGTTCAATCTGAGCCATGATCAAACTCTTCAATTTAAAAGTTTGATGCTCAATGAATTAAACTTCGTAATGAATTACGTGTTCACTCTTGAGACTTGGTATTCATTTTTTCGTCTTGCGACGTCAAGAATCCGTATCTTCGAGTGCCCACACAGATTGTCTGATAAATTGTTAAAGAGCAGGTGCGACGCGGCTTTCAGCTCACCGTCGCGAGGTGGCGTATATTACGCTTTCCTCTTTCAGAGTCAACCCTGAATTTCAGGATTTTTCTCTTCAACCGACCGGCTGTTTGTGTGAAGTGATTCACATCCGCCGTGTCGATGGAGGCGCATTATAGGGATCCCATTTTTTTGCACAAGCGTTTTTTGGATCTTTTTTTCTGTTTGTTGATTTTTCATCCCTTTCGCTCCATTCCTGCACAAAGTGACGATTTTTTGATGCTATCTCCCCTTGCACAACGCCATTAAAGCAACCAAAGTCTTCATGACTATTCATTTATGATGAGGTAGACATGTCTGACACATTACGTCCTTATAAGGATCTTTTTCCTGAAATCGGTCAGCGCGTGATGATCGATACCAGCAGCGTGGTTATTGGCGATGTCCGTCTGGCGGATGATGTCGGGATCTGGCCGCTTGTGGTGATTCGCGGCGATGTGAATTACGTTGCGATAGGGGCTCGTACGAACATTCAGGATGGCAGCGTTCTTCACGTAACCCACAAGTCTCCATCCAATCCACACGGCAACCCATTAATCATTGGCGAAGATGTTACCGTTGGCCATAAAGTTATGCTGCACGGCTGTACCATCGGTAACCGCGTACTGGTCGGTATGGGCTCCATTGTGCTGGATGGTGCGATAATAGAAGATGACGTAATGATTGGCGCGGGAAGCCTGGTGCCGCAGCACAAACGGCTGGAAAGCGGCTATTTATATCTTGGCAGTCCGGTAAAACAGATCCGCCCCCTGAGCGATGCTGAGAGATCGGGTCTGCAGTACTCCGCCAATAACTATGTAAAATGGAAAGACGACTATCTTTCTCAGGATAACCATATCCAACCGTGATCGTCTTCCTGCTGGGCCAGGATTAATGCTTCCGCCTCTTCTTCCAGGTCCCAGCGATACTCACGAAAAATGGCCAGCCATTGCTCCACTGTTTCTCCACCAAAGCGATACGCCAGTACATCTTTTTTTATTGCACACGTGAGTTGCATCCCATTGACCATGGCGGGAAAGATGACAGCGCTGGCGGCAGTATCCCATTCTTCGCGGTCAGGAAATTGTATGGCCTGGTTCACGCTAATAATTCCTGCTGTAGCAGCTCAATCACTGGCTCGACCTGCGGTAATACACCGTGCCAAAGCAAAACGGCGTGTGCAGCCTGCCCCACCAGCATTCCCAGCCCATCTGCGTAACGTTTTGCGCCCTGTTGTACACACCAGGAGAGAAATGGCGTATTCCCTTTTTGATAGAACATGTCATAGCAACAGAGGGAAGGGTGAATAAGTGACGCCGGAATCGCCGGGATTTCGCCCCGTATGCCGCTGGAGGTCGCATTAATAATCAGGTCAAACTCACAACTATCCAGCTTGTCCATATCCATGGCATGAACGCTGCCGGTATGAGCAAAGATTTTCGCCAACGCTTCGGCACGCGAAGCTGTACGGTTGGTGATAGTGACCGCGCAATCCAAAGAAAGCAGAGGTAACAGCACGCCCCGGGATGCGCCGCCCGCGCCAATCAGCAAAATACGCCATCCTGGGCGGATAAAATTTAAACGTTTGAGATCGCTTAATAAACCGATACCGTCAGTATTGTCGCCAAGCAAACGACCATCTTCCAGCCGTTTTAATGTATTGACTGCTCCCGCCAGCGATGCTCGTTCCGTTAACTCATCCGATCGCGCAAACGCCTCCTCTTTAAAAGGTACTGTGATGTTTGCGCCTTTTCCCCCTGCCGCGAAAAAGGCATCAAGCGTATTAATGAAATTATTAATAGGGGCCAGCACGCGACCATAGGGGTGAACAATATCTAGCTGCTGAGCAAACTGCTGATGAATAAATGGCGATTTGCTGTGAGCAATCGGATTTCCAAAAACAGCATAGGTTTCCATCATATTACCCCTGTCGAAACAGTTCGCCCGTCAGAGCATCGCGAATTTCTGAAGGATTTAAACGCCCACCCGTTGCGCCTTCAACCACCGGAAAATCATCGCCAAATTGCGCACGTACCTCTTCAACGGTACGACATGGCGGTAATCCGCTCAGATTGGCGCTGGTGGAAACCAGCGGTTTGCCATACGCATTGCATAGCGCGACCACCAGCGGGTGGTTGGTAACACGAACGGCCAGGGAATCAAAACGTCCCGTGAGCCACCGCGGCGTTGTCGCGGGCGCAGGAAAAACAAACGTTACCGGCCCGGGCCAGCAATCAAATACCGCTTTACGCTGTGCGGCGGTAAGTATGCTGTCATCAATATAAGGTTTTAACTGCTCAAAGCTGGCGGCAATCAAAATGAGTCCCTTATCGACGGGCCGTTGTTTTAATGCCAACAGGCGCGTAACGGCTGTTTCACTATCGGGATCGCAGCCGACGCCGAAAACGGCTTCTGTTGGATAAGCGATGACATTTTCTTTATCCAGGAGATCTACCGCCGCGGCGATAGCTCCTGTTGGCAGGTTATTATTCACTTGTTTATTCCACCGGAACCGGCTTTCCACATTGTTTACTGGCGCAAAAGCGCTTCGCGCCCTGCGCGGTTTTCTTTTCGATGAGTAGCGGATAATGGCACTCGGGGCATTCCCCCGCAACCGGTGTGAAGTTAATGACGAACTGACATTCCGGGTAGCGATCGCAGGAATGAAAGATTTTTCCGTAACGAGAACGGCGCTGGACCAAATGTCCTTGCTGGCAGGCTGGACAGGCAATCGCCGTTTCATCCGGTTTATCAATAACCACTGTATGTTCACATTGCGGATACTGACTGCATCCGATGA
The DNA here is from genome assembly GCF_026247685.1 of Salmonella sp. 2018103. Classification (NCBI taxonomy): domain Bacteria; kingdom Pseudomonadati; phylum Pseudomonadota; class Gammaproteobacteria; order Enterobacterales; family Enterobacteriaceae; genus Salmonella; species Salmonella sp. 2018103. Next base: position 445,703 of record NZ_CP111029.1, on the reverse strand, counting down.
ACATGCCAAAGCGCCCCTGACGCAACACCAGTACGGCGCCACACTCAGGACACAGTTGCCCCTCCAGAATTTTAACGATATGTCCGTCCGCCTGACTTTTCAGCGGACGAACGTAATCGCATTCCGGATAGCGAGAACAGCCGAGAAACGGACCACGTTTCCCGGAACGAATTACCAGTTCGGCCCCGCACTGCGGGCAGGGCTCATTGTTACGCACCGAAAACAGTGCTGATTTAGCCATATTCACTCATGCAGCATTAACACCTATCAATGCAGCATACCTTCATTTACCTCAAAGAGTAATTCTTCCATTTGCTGATAGGCGTTTTCACAGCCCGGAATGTTGAATAACACCATCAAAATAACCCATTTCAAGTCTTCCAGGTCAAACTCTGCGGTATCCAGCGCCAGCACACGCTCAATCACCATTTCTCGTGTTTCGAGGTTTAGCACCTGAATCTGCTCAAGGAATAACAGGAACCCCCGGCAACTGGCATCAAGCCTTTCACACTCTTCAACCGTATAAATGCGCATTGAAAGAGGGTCGGAAGCAAGTTGCATGGGTTCCGCGAGGCCATCCTGATAGTCAGCGAGTTTTTCCAGCCACAGCAGCGCATTGTAGATGTCTTCGCGATCAAACCCAGCGTCGGTGAGATCACGCTCCAGTCTGTCCTGATCCACGCGCAGCTCGGCTTCGTTATGGATGTATGTTTCAAACAAATACATTAGTACGTCGAACATGGCTTGCCCTCCTTAATCGGACATAGCCGCCGGGTACAGCTGCGATCCATCCTGCTAACTCCAGTTCGAGTAGCTGAGCCACTACCGCTGGCACAGGTTGGCCGGCACGTTCAGCGACGACGTCAACAGGTGTTACCTCATCTCCTACGTTAGCCAGGAGCTCAGGAAATGGCAATGCCGCCTCATCCTGATTTAGTGAATAAAGTGAATTTTCCGCCGTAGTTGGCAACCAGTGTAAGCCGTATTGCAAATTTTCCAGAATATCCTCCGGCGTCGTCACAAGCGTAGCCCCTTGTTTAATTAACCAGTGCGTGCCTTCGCTTCCCGGACTACCGATAGGACCTGGTAATGCAAAAACGTCCCGCCCCTGTTCAAGCGCGCAGCGCGCCGTCACCAACGAACCGCTGCGCAACGCCGCCTCAATCACCAGCACGCCTTTGCTCAGTCCGCTGATGATACGGTTTCTGCGAGGAAAATTTTGCGGTAGCGGAGGCGTTGAAAGCGGAAATTCTGAGATCACTGCGCCGCCAGTGGCAATCACGTTTTCAGCCAGCACGGCATGTCGGCGAGGATAAATCTTTGCCAAACCATTCCCTAACACCGCTACACTTTTTCCCCCCATACTCACCGCGGCGTTGTGTGCTACGCCATCAATTCCCCGGGCAAGGCCGCTGGTGATCGTCAAACCGCTTTTCGCAAGGCTTTCGCAAAGCAGACGTCCCCAGCGTTCTCCATACCAGGAGTGGCTCCGGCTCCCTACGACGGCAAGTTGGCAGGTATGCAGACAGGCAGGATCGCCGTCAATAAAAATAGCGCCGGGATAATCGTCAATAGCACGCAGTTGGGGAGGATAAATCTCACTATCCGCACACAGAAAATGGTGCTGCGGTAGTTCAAGCCAGCGTAACGTCTCATCAAGCACACCTGCTGGAAGCTGTAAAAAACGTTCAGCCTGCCGCGCGGTAAGACCAGCCTCCTGAAGGTGCGTGCGATTTATCTGAGGCTGGCGAATAAGCGAGTTCGCCATGTTCAACATCGCCTCGCCATAAAGGTCGCCGACGTACATTAAACGTAACCAAATTTCGGTACGGGCCATCCTTTCCCTCCCCTGCCACAAGCAGTCTGAACAATCTTTGCGATTGGTCACTGATGCTGTCAATCAGGTGGGGATTTGTCTAGAATAGAGGTAATAATCTTTTCAACTCCTGAACACAACTCTGGATAATTATGTCAGTTTTGCAAGTGTTACATATTCCGGACGAGCGCCTTCGCAAAGTCGCAAAGCCGGTTGAAGAAGTGAATGCAGAAATTCAGCGTATCGTCGATGATATGTTCGAAACGATGTACGCGGAAGAAGGTATCGGTCTGGCCGCAACGCAGGTCGATATCCACCAGCGGATCATCGTGATTGACGTTTCGGAAAACCGCGACGAGCGCCTGGTACTCATTAACCCGGAATTGCTGGAGAAAAGTGGCGAAACGGGTATAGAAGAAGGCTGTCTGTCGATTCCGGAACAGCGCGCTTTAGTGCCGCGCGCCGAGAAAGTGAAAATCCGCGCGCTGGATCGCGACGGCAACCCGTTTGAGCTTGAAGCGGATGGTTTACTGGCAATCTGCATTCAGCATGAGATGGATCATCTGGTCGGTAAACTGTTTATCGATTATTTGTCGCCGCTGAAGCAACAACGTATTCGTCAGAAAGTAGAAAAACTCGACCGCCTGAACGCCCGGGCTTAAAGGACAAGAACCAACGTGTCAGATTCACTACGTATTATTTTTGCGGGTACACCTGACTTTGCAGCGCGTCATCTCGACGCGCTGTTAACTTCTGGACATAACGTTGTCGGCGTATTTACCCAACCCGATCGTCCAGCAGGTCGCGGCAAAAAGTTGATGCCCAGCCCGGTAAAAGTGCTGGCGGAAGAAAAGGGCCTGCCCGTTTTCCAGCCCGTGTCGCTTCGTCCTCAGGAAAACCAGCATCTGGTTGCTGACTTACATGCCGACGTCATGGTTGTCGTAGCATATGGTCTGATTCTCCCAAAGGCAGTGCTGGATATGCCCCGTCTCGGATGTATCAACGTTCACGGTTCGCTGCTTCCACGCTGGCGTGGCGCGGCGCCTATTCAGCGCTCACTCTGGGCAGGCGATGCGGAAACCGGCGTCACAATTATGCAGATGGATGTAGGGCTGGATACCGGCGACATGCTGTATAAACTTGCGTGCCCGATTACCGCAGAAGATACCAGTGGCTCACTGTATAATAAGTTGGCTGAACTTGGCCCGCAGGGGTTAATTACCACACTAAAACAACTGGCGGACGGCACAGCGACGCCTGAAGCGCAGAATGAAGCGCTGGTTACTCATGCGGAAAAGCTCAGTAAAGAAGAAGCGCGTATTGACTGGTCTCTCTCCGCAGCACAGCTGGAGCGTTGCATTCGCGCCTTTAATCCGTGGCCAATGAGCTGGCTGGAAATCGACGGCCAGCCGGTAAAAGTCTGGCAGGCGTCCGTCATTGAGGACGCCACGCAGTCGCTGCCGGGAACCATTCTGGCCGCGACGAAACAGGGCATTCAGGTTGCAACAGGCAAGGGGATATTAAATTTGCTTTCGCTTCAGCCTGCCGGCAAAAAAGCGATGAGCGCCCAGGATCTGTTAAATTCACGCCGGGAATGGTTTATTCCTGGTAACCGTCTTGCCTGACGGTCACGTCTTTATACGCCCGGTGTTACCGGGCATTTTTATTTTATACATATGAAAAAACAAAACAATTTACGTAGTCTGGCAGCACAGGCCGTTGAACAGGTCGTCGAGCAGGGACAATCATTAAGTAATGTGCTCCCGCCGCTGCAACAAAAAGTCGCCGATAAAGACAAAGCGCTACTTCAGGAGCTGTGCTTTGGCGTCCTGCGCACCCTTTCACAGCTGGAATGGCTGATCAATAAGCTGATGTCTCGTCCAATGACCGGCAAGCAGCGTACTGTGCATTACTTAATTATGGTCGGCTTTTATCAGTTGCTGTACACCCGCGTCCCTCCCCATGCGGCGCTGGCTGAAACCGTTGAAGGCGCGGTCGCCATCAAACGTCCGCAGTTGAAAGGGTTAATTAACGGCGTCCTGCGCCAGTTCCAGCGCCAGCAGGAAACGTTGCTTAATGAGTTTGCGACCAGCGATGCGCGCTTTTTACATCCAGGTTGGCTGGTAAAGCGTTTGCAAAATGCTTACCCCACACAGTGGCAACGCATTATTGATGCGAATAACCAGCGTCCGCCTATGTGGCTACGTGTAAATCGTACACACCATACCCGCGACGGTTGGCTTGGCTTACTTGAAGACGCAGGCATGAAGGGATATCCCCATCCCGATTATCCCGACGCTGTACGTCTGGAAACGCCAGCTCCGGTACATGCTTTACCCGGTTTTGCTGAGGGTTGGGTAACTGTCCAGGATGCCTCTGCGCAGGGATGTGCGGTTTTTCTCGCTCCTCAGAACGGTGAGCACATTTTAGACTTGTGCGCCGCGCCCGGCGGTAAAACCACGCATATTCTCGAAGTGGCCCCCGAAGCAGACGTGTTGGCGGTTGATATTGATGAACAGCGGCTCTCCCGCGTTTACGACAACCTAAAGCGTCTTGGGATGAAAGCGACAGTTAAACAAGGGGATGGACGTTATCCCGCCCAATGGTGCGGCGAGCAGCAGTTTGACCGTATTCTGCTGGATGCGCCCTGCTCCGCAACCGGCGTCATTCGCCGTCATCCAGATATCAAATGGCTGCGTCGCGATAGCGATATCGCGGAACTGGCGCAATTACAGGCGGAAATTCTTGATGCCGTCTGGCCGCGCCTGAAGCCCGGCGGGACGCTGGTTTACGCCACCTGCTCCGTACTGCCGGAAGAAAACCGCGATCAGATCAAAGCCTTTTTGCAACGCACTCCCGATGCCGCACTCAGCGAAACGGGAACACCTGATCAGCCAGGACAGCAAAATCTGCCGGGCGGCGAAGAAGGTGATGGGTTCTTTTACGCTAAGCTAATCAAGAAGTGATGAGATAACGGGCCACGACTGATGAAAATTATCATACTGGGCGCAGGGCAAGTTGGCGGAACACTGGCGGAAAACCTGGTCGGCGAAAACAACGACATCACGGTGGTTGATACCAACGGCGAACGGTTACGCAGTTTGCAAGATAAGTTCGATCTACGCGTAGTTCAGGGGCATGGTTCGCATCCCCGCGTGTTGCGCGAAGCGGGCGCTGACGATGCGGATATGCTGGTCGCTGTCACCAGTTCAGATGAAACTAATATGGTTGCCTGTCAGGTAGCCTATTCACTCTTCAACACTCCAAACCGTATCGCTCGCATTCGCTCCCCGGACTATGTTCGCGATGCGGATAAACTCTTTCATTCTGAAGCGGTTCCGATTGATCATCTGATCGCGCCGGAGCAGTTGGTTATCGATAATATTTATCGTCTGATCGAGTATCCGGGAGCATTACAGGTTGTAAACTTTGCCGAAGGGAAAGTCAGTCTGGCAGTAGTTAAAGCCTACTATGGCGGTCCACTAATAGGTAACGCGCTCTCGACAATGCGAGAGCATATGCCGCATATCGATACCCGCGTTGCCGCAATTTTCCGCCATGACAGACCAATCCGCCCTCAGGGCTCAACTATCGTGGAAGCAGGGGATGAAGTCTTCTTTATTGCGGCTTCACAGCACATTCGTGCAGTAATGAGCGAATTACAGCGTCTGGAAAAACCCTACAAGCGCATCATGCTGGTGGGCGGCGGCAATATCGGCGCCGGGCTGGCAAGGCGTCTGGAAAAAGACTATAGCGTTAAATTGATCGAACGCGATCAACAACGCGCCGCAGAACTGGCTGAGAAGCTGCAAAACACGATCGTCTTTTTTGGCGACGCTTCCGATCAGGAATTGCTGGCGGAGGAGCATATTGATCAGGTCGATCTCTTTATCGCGGTCACTAACGATGATGAAGCCAATATCATGTCTGCGATGTTGGCTAAGCGGATGGGCGCCAAAAAAGTGATGGTGCTGATTCAGCGTCGCGCTTATGTCGATCTTGTGCAGGGTAGCGTTATAGATATTGCGATTTCTCCGCAGCAGGCCACCATCTCTGCATTACTGAGTCATGTGCGTAAAGCAGATATCGTCGGCGTTTCCTCACTACGTCGCGGGGTTGCCGAAGCCATCGAAGCCGTCGCGCACGGCGATGAAAGCACTTCCCGCGTGGTTGGCCGCGTCATTGACGAAATTAAACTGCCGCCAGGCACCATTATTGGCGCGGTCGTTCGCGGTAATGATGTCATGATTGCTAATGACAATTTGCGCATTGAACAAGGCGATCACGTCATTATGTTTTTGACCGATAAAAAGTTTATTACCGACGTCGAACGTCTGTTCCAGCCAAGTCCTTTCTTCCTCTAATTTAAGGGGCGCTCATTCAGCGCCCTTTTTAATTCCCTTTATTTATCAAGGTTTAATTTATTTCGCTAAACAGAAGCCGTAAATGGAAAATGCCTTAGCATTTGTTAAACTTATAACGTCAGCTGCATAGGGAGAATAAAAATGAGTTTTATTAAAGAATTTCGCGAATTCGCGATGCGCGGGAATGTTGTGGATTTGGCAGTGGGTGTCATTATTGGCGCGGCATTCGGTAAGATTGTTTCTTCACTGGTTGCCGATATCATTATGCCGCCGTTGGGATTGTTAATCGGCGGGATCGACTTTAAACAATTTGCTTTTACGTTACGCGAAGCGCAGGGAGATATTCCGGCGGTCGTCATGCATTACGGCGTGTTTATCCAGAACGTATTTGATTTTGTGATTGTGGCCTTTGCTATCTTTGTTGCCATTAAGCTTATCAACAGACTCAACCGTAAAAAAGCAGAAGAGCCGGCAGCTCCGCCAGCGCCTTCTAAAGAGGAAGTGTTATTGGGCGAAATCCGCGATCTGCTGAAAGAACAAAATAACCGTTCTTAATAAGCAGAAGGCCAGTGGTAAAAAAGTCACTTACTTTCTTGCCACTGGCCTCCCAGTTCCCTCGATTACCGTGTTTACCTTTACGCAGATAACTTCCTTTGCCTTTCTTATTTTTTTCAACGCGTTGCCTGAACAGTGGATCATGCAGTAATGCCTCAATGGCATTGTCCTTTATCTGCCCTTTCTTATGTTGATAACGACTCATAATGTCTCCCGATTGTATAAATTAACGGCGCGAGTGTAGCCCCGCCGGTTCAATAAATCAACATCCTGATTTCGCTCCACTGGCCCCCTGCTCCAGGGCTTCCAGAATGGAACAATAGACGCTACTGTGGGCCGTTCCGCAACAAGCATCATTAAGCCTTTGTAACGAACGCTGCATCGTTTGCAGTTCCGCAATCCTGGCTTCAACCTCCTGCAATCGCTCTTGCACAATACTTTTTGACTCCTGACAGGTATGGTGCTCAGGATCAATTCGGATCGATAAAAGTTCGCGGATCGAGTCGAGCGTGAAACCCAACTGTCGCGCATAACGAATAAATTTGAGACGCTGCAGATCGTTTTCGGTATACAGACGAAACCCGCCTTCAGTACGTACCTCATGATCCATCATCTGCTGTTTTTCATAGTAGCGAATGGTATCAGGCGTTACGTCTGCCAGCTTTGCCAGCTCACCAATGCGATACATACAAGCTCCGTTAATTATCGTTGATTTTATGCAGCAGTTTTTCTGCATACTCACCGTGTAAAAAGTCGGTACTCAACCCAGCCTGCCGAAGTTTTAGTTCAAGCAGCGAGAGCTGGCGACTAACCTGATGGTATCGAGGGTCATCTTCCCGGATACTGTTGAGGATATCAAGTAACTGAATAGCGTCTCTGCGCTGCTCCAGTTCAGGGGGAAGACAGCCCGCATTCTTGAGTAAGCGATAACCCGCACGAAGTTCCGCCGGCACATGAGAATCATCATCCAGAATAAGCGGCTCGCCGCGGCCAGGCAGATTATCAAACTCGCCTTTACGCTGTGCCTCGATAATATGACGCTCTGCCCACTGGTCAAGTAACCACATACGTCGCTCCAGGGATTGAACGAAAAGAATACAATTATTGTAGATATATGGGGTTCAGGAGGGTATAAAAAAACCCGCCGAAGCGGGTTTTTTTACGTTACTACAGATTACTCTGCAGCAGCTTCTGTTTTCTCTGAACGATCAACCAGCTCGATGTATGCCATCGGCGCGTTGTCGCCTGCACGGAAGCCACACTTCAGAATGCGAGTGTAACCACCGGCGCGGCTCGCGAAACGCGGGCCCAGCTCGTTAAACAGTTTTGCCACGATCTCGTTATCACGAGTACGGGCGAATGCCAGACGACGATTAGCAACGCTATCAGTCTTGGCAAGAGTAATCAGCGGCTCAACTACGCGACGCAGCTCTTTCGCTTTAGGCAGGGTCGTCTTGATGATTTCATGACGAACCAGTGAACCTGCCATGTTGCGGAACATAGCCTGGCGATGGCTGCTGTTGCGGTTCAGTTGACGACCACTCTTACGATGGCGCATGACCTTATCCTTCTCAGTAAAACCTTAACCTGTGATCCGGTTACTCGTCAGCGATGCTTGCCGGTGGCCAGTTTTCCAGGCGCATACCCAGAGACAGTCCACGGGAAGCCAGCACGTCTTTAATCTCGGTAAGAGATTTTTTACCCAGGTTAGGCGTCTTAAGAAGCTCAACCTCGGTACGCTGTACCAGATCACCGATATAGTGGATAGCTTCTGCCTTGAGGCAGTTAGCAGAGCGGACAGTCAATTCCAGATCGTCAACAGGGCGCAGCAGGATCGGATCGAATTCTGGTTTCTCTTCTTTCACTTCCGGTTGACGTACATCACGTAAATCAACGAAAGCTTCCAGTTGTTCAGCCAGGATGGTTGCCGCACGACGAATCGCCTCTTCAGGATCGATTGTGCCGTTGGTTTCCATTTCGATGACCAGCTTGTCCAGGTCGGTACGCTGTTCTACACGCGCTGCTTCAACATTGTAGGCAATACGCTCTACAGGGCTGTAGCAGGCGTCGACCAGCAGACGGCCGATTGGGCGCTCATCTTCTTCCGAATGAATTCGGGTAGAAGCCGGCACATAACCACGACCGCGCTGAACTTTGATACGCATACTAATAGACGCGTTTTCATCGGTCAGGTGGCAGATCACGTGCTGCGGCTTGACGATTTCGACATCCCCATCATGGGTGATATCGGCTGCAGTCACAGGGCCAATGCCAGATTTATTCAAGGTAAGAATAACTTCATCTTTACCCTGAACTCTCACCGCCAGCCCTTTCAGGTTGAGCAGGATTTCCAGGATGTCTTCCTGAACGCCTTCTTTGGTGCTGTACTCATGTAGTACACCATCAATCTCAACCTCGGTCACCGCGCAACCCGGCATCGATGAGAGCAGAATACGGCGCAGTGCGTTACCCAGAGTATGGCCGAAGCCACGCTCTAAAGGCTCAAGGGTCACCTTGGCGTGCGTCGAACTCACTTGCTCGATATCTACCAGGCGCGGTTTTAGAAACTCTGTCACAGAACCCTGCATTGTGTCCTCTCTTTGGTACTAAGCTTTACTTGGAGTAAAGCTCGACGATCAGGTGTTCGTTAATGTCCGCAGACAGATCAGAACGCTCAGGCTTACGCTTGTACGTACCTTCCATCTTGCCAGCATCAACTTCCAGCCAGGTTGGCTTTTCACGCTGCTCAGCCAGCTCCAGAGCGGCTTTCACGCGAGACTGCTTCTTCGCTTTCTCACGAATGCTAACAACGTCATTCGGACTAACCTGATAAGAAGCGATGTTAACAACACGACCGTTTACCATAATTGCTTTATGGCTAACCAGCTGACGTGCTTCTGCACGAGTGGCGCCGAAGCCCATACGGTATACAACGTTGTCCAGACGACCTTCCAGCAGAGCCAACAGGTTTTCACCGGTGTTGCCTTTCAGACGTGCTGCTTCTTTGTAGTAGTTACGGAACTGACGCTCCAGCACACCGTAAATGCGGCGAACTTTTTGCTTTTCACGCAACTGCACACCATAGTCAGACAGACGCGGCTTACGCGCACCGTGCTGGCCAGGAGCTTGTTCAATTTTACACTTGGTATCGATCGCGCGAACGCCAGACTTAAGGAATAAGTCGGTGCCCTCACGACGGCTCAGCTTGAGCTTAGGACCCAAATATCTTGCCATTTTCTTTCTCCAACTAACCTGGAAAACGAAGCGTTATACGCGACGTTTTTTCGGCGGACGACAACCGTTATGAGGGATCGGAGTCACATCAGTAATATTAGTGATGCGGAAACCAGCGGCGTTCAGAGCACGAATAGTAGATTCGCGGCCTGGACCCGGACCTTTAACCATAACTTCCAGATTCTTGATACCGTATTCTTTCACGGCGTCAGCGCAACGCTCTGCTGCAACCTGAGCTGCAAACGGAGTGGATTTGCGAGAACCACGGAAACCGGAACCACCGGCTGTTGCCCAACCCAGCGCATTACCCTGACGATCGGTAATAGTCACGATGGTGTTGTTGAAAGAAGCATGGATATGAGCCACGCCGTCAGAGACTTGTTTTCTTACACGTTTACGTGCGCGAACTGGTGCCTTTGCCATTATTCAATCACCCCGATTATTTCTTGATCGGTTTGCGCGGACCCTTACGGGTACGAGCGTTGGTCTTGGTACGCTGACCGCGAACCGGGAGACCACGACGATGACGCAAACCGCGATAGCAACCAAGATCCATCAGGCGCTTGATGCTCATGCTGATTTCACGGCGCAGATCACCTTCAACGACAAATTTGGCAACTTCGTCACGCAGCGTGTCGATTTGTTCTTCAGACAGCTCACTGATCTTAACATTTTCAGCGATACCCGCTGCAGCCAGGATGGCTTTAGAACGGGTCTTGCCGACACCGTAGATCGAAGTTAACGCGATCACGGCGTGTTTCTGATCAGGAATGTTAATGCCTGCTATACGGGCCACTATGCACTCCTACTATTTAATATGTACGTACCATGCTGAAAAGCCCGTTTTCAGGATACTCAAATGGAAACGTACAGACATACAAAAGATTGGCTGGCTAATCTAGCCAGCTCAACCCAACTTTGCAAGAAAAATATGCGAAAAAATCAGCCTTGGCGCTGTTTATGCTTCGGCTCGGCACTGCAAATCACACGGATGACACCATCACGCTTAACGATTTTGCAGTTACGGCATAATTTCTTGACGGAAGCACGAACTTTCATTTTTACTCTCCGTAACTTCTCAGGCGACCAATTAACGGCCGTAGCCTTTCAGGTTCGCCTTCTTCAATGCAGACTCATACTGACTGGACATCATCAGAGTTTGCACTTGAGCCATAAAGTCCATAATCACGACAACAACGATAAGCAGTGAGGTCCCACCGAAGTAGAACGGCACTTTCATTGCATCACGCATGAACTCCGGGATCAGGCAGATAAAGGTAATATACAGCGCACCAACCAGGGTCAGGCGGGTCATTACTTTATCGATATACTTCGCCGTTTGCTCTCCCGGACGAATTCCTGGTACAAATGCACCGGACTTCTTCAGGTTATCTGCTGTTTCACGCGGGTTGAAAACCAACGCCGTGTAGAAGAAACAGAAGAAGATGATTGCAGACGCATAGAGTAACACATAAAGCGGTTGCCCAGGCTGCAAATACAGCGAAATTGTTGTCAGCCAGTTCCAACCAGTACCGCCCCCGAACCATGACGCGATGGTCGCCGGGAACAGAATAATACTGGAAGCGAAGATTGCCGGGATTACCCCCGCCATATTCACTTTCAGCGGTAAATGTGTGCTCTGTGCAGCATAGACACGACGACCTTGCTGACGTTTGGCGTAGTTTACCACAATACGGCGTTGACCACGTTCAACGAATACTACAAAGAACGTCACTGCAAATACTAATACTGCAACCAACAGCAACACGAGGAAGTGCAGGTCGCCTTGACGCGCTTGCTCGATAGTATGGGCAATGGCTGGCGGGAGTCCCGCAACGATACCAGCGAAGATGATGATTGAGATACCGTTACCGATACCGCGCTCAGTAATCTGTTCGCCGAGCCACATCAGGAACATGGTTCCTGTAACCAGACTTACAACAGCGGTGAAATAGAATGCAAAGCCTGGATTCATCACCAGGCCCTGCATACCAGGCATATTCGGCAAACCGGTAGCAATACCGATCGACTGGAATATCGCCAGCACCAGAGTACCGTAACGGGTGTACTGGCTGATCTTACGACGACCAGACTCCCCTTCTTTCTTAATTTCTGCCAGCGTTGGATGAACCACCGTCAACAGCTGGATAATGATCGACGCCGAAATATACGGCATGATCCCCAGGGCAAAGATAGAAGCACGGCTGAGAGCACCACCAGAGAACATGTTGAACATTTCAATGATGGTGCCTCGCTGTTGCTCAAGCAGTTTGGCAAGTACAGCGGCATCAATACCAGGGATCGGAATAAAAGAGCCAATACGGAACACAATCAGCGCGCCGATAACAAACAGCAGTCTGCGTTTCAGCTCACCTAAGCCACCTTTGGCACTTTGAAAATCTAATCCCGGTTGTTTAGCCATCTGCTACTTATTCCTCGATTTTACCGCCAGCAGCTTCGATAGCAGCACGAGCGCCTTTAGTAACACGCAGGCCACGAACAGTTACCGGAGTAGTGACTTCGCCAGCCAGGATCACTTTCGCGAACTCGATCTGGATACCGATAATGTTTGCCGCTTTCAGCGTGTTCAGGTCTACAACGCCGCCTTCTACTTTCGCCAGGTCAGACAGACGAACTTCGGCTGTAATCGCTGCTTTGCGAGAAGTGAAGCCGAATTTCGGCAGACGACGGTACAGAGGCATCTGACCACCCTCAAAACCGCGACGTACGCCACCGCCAGAACGAGACTTCTGACCTTTGTGACCACGACCACCGGTTTTACCGAGGCCAGAACCGATACCACGACCCAGGCGTTTACCCGCCTTTTTGGAGCCTTCGGCCGGAGACAGAGTATTTAAACGCATCTCTTACTCCTCAACTTTAACCATGAAGGAAACCGCGTTGACCATACCACGAACAGCAGGAGTATCCTCGCGCTCTACGGTGTGGCCAATACGACGCAGACCCAGGCCAAGCAGCGTTGCCTTGTGTTTCGGCAGACGACCGATTGCACTGCGGGTTTGAGTAATTTTAATAGTCTTTGCCATGGTTTATTTCCCCAGAATTTCTTCAACGGATTTACCACGCTTGGCAGCGACCATTTCTGGAGAATTCATATTTTCCAGGCCATCAATAGTTGCACGAACCACGTTGATCGGGTTGGTGGAACCGTATGCTTTAGCCAGAACGTTATGAACCCCAGCAACTTCCAGAACGGCGCGCATTGCACCACCGGCGATGATACCGGTACCTTCGGAAGCTGGCTGCATGAATACACGAGACCCCGTGTGAACACCTTTAACCGGGTGCTGCAGGGTGCCGTTGTTCAGCGCGACGTTAATCATATTGCGACGGGCTTTTTCCATCGCTTTCTGGATCGCTGCTGGAACTTCACGCGCTTTACCGTAACCAAAACCTACGCGACCGTTACCATCGCCTACTACAGTCAGAGCTGTGAAGGAGAAAATACGACCACCTTTAACGGTTTTAGATACGCGGTTTACCGCGATCAGCTTTTCCTGCAGTTCGCCAGCTTGTTTTTCGATGTGAGCCATCTTACACCTCTACCTTAGAACTGAAGGCCAGCTTCACGGGCAGCATCTGCCAGTGCCTGGACACGACCATGATATTGGAACCCGGAACGGTCAAAGGACACATCTTTGATGCCTTTTTCCAGAGCGCGTTCAGCGACAGCTTTACCCACAGCTGCAGCCGCGTCTTTGTTACCGGTGTACTTCAGTTGTTCAGCGATAGCTTTTTCTACAGTAGAAGCAGCTACCAGAACTTCAGAACCGTTCGGTGCAATTACCTGTGCGTAAATATGACGCGGGGTACGATGTACCACCAGGCGAGTTGCGCCCAGCTCTTTGAGCTTGCGGCGTGCGCGGGTCGCACGACGGATACGAGCAGATTTCTTATCCATAGTGTTACCTTACTTCTTCTTAGCCTCTTTGGTACGCACGACTTCGTCGGCGTAACGAACACCCTTGCCTTTGTAAGGCTCAGGACGACGGTAGGCGCGCAGATCTGCTGCAACCTGGCCGATCACCTGCTTATCAGCGCCTTTCAGCACGATTTCAGTTTGAGTCGGACATTCAGCAGTGATACCTGCCGGCAGCTGATGGTCAACCGGGTGAGAGAAACCTAAAGACAGGTTTACTACATTCCCTTTAACCGCTGCACGATAACCTACACCAACCAGCTGCAGCTTCTTAGTGAAGCCTTCGGTAACACCGATAACCATTGAGTTCAGCAGGGCACGCGCGGTACCAGCCTGTGCCCAACCATCTGCGTAACCATCACGCGGACCGAAGGTCAGTGCATTATCTGCATGTTTAACTTCAACAGCATCGTTGAGAGTACGAGTCAGCTCGCCGTTTTTACCTTTGATCGTAATAACCTGACCGTTGATTTTGACATCAACGCCGGCAGGAACAACGACCGGTGCTTTAGCAACACGAGACATTTTTTCCTCCGATTAGGCTACGTAGCAGATAATTTCGCCACCAAGACCAGCCTGGCGCGCTGCACGATCAGTCATAACACCTTTAGAGGTAGAAACAACTGCGATACCCAGACCGGCCATAACTTTCGGCAGCTCATCTTTACGTTTGTAGATGCGCAGACCTGGGCGGCTGACACGCTGAATGCTTTCTACAACAGCTTTACCCTGGAAATACTTAAGAGTCAGTTCCAGTTCCGGCTTGGTGTCGCCTTCAACTTTAAAATCTTCAATAAAACCTTCTTCCTTCAGCACGTTGGCAATTGCCACTTTCAGCTTGGAGGAAGGCATGGTGACCGCAGCTTTGTTCGCGGCCTGACCGTTACGGATACGGGTCAGCATATCCGCGATCGGATCTTGCATGCTCATCTGTCTTTACTCCCGTGATTCAATTGGTGACAATTACCAGCTAGCCTTTTTCAGACCCGGAATTTCACCGCGCATAGCGGCTTCACGGACCTTAATACGGCTCAACCCGAACTTCCGCAGGAAAGCGTGCGGACGACCAGTTTGACGGCAGCGGTTACGCTGACGTGACGGGCTGGAATCACGCGGCAGAGTCTGCAGCTTAAGAACCGCATTCCAACGATCTTCGTCGGTTGCGTTCACATCAGAGATGATCGCTTTCAGTTCAGCGCGTTTCGCGAAGTATTTATCAGCTAAAGCTACGCGTTTTACTTCGCGTGCTTTCATTGATTGCTTAGCCATTTAGTAACCCTACCTTACTTGCGGAACGGGAAGTCAAAGGCAGCCAGCAGAGCACGGCCTTCTTCGTCAGATTTCGCAGTAGTGGTAATGGTAATATCCAAACCACGAACGCGGTCGACTTTATCGTAGTCGATTTCTGGGAAGATGATCTGCTCACGGACACCCATGCTGTAGTTACCACGACCGTCGAATGACTTAGCGGACAAGCCACGGAAGTCACGGATACGAGGAACAGCAATAGTGATCAGGCGCTCAAAGAACTCCCACATGCGTTCGCCACGCAGAGTTACTTTACAGCCGATCGGATAGCCCTGACGGATTTTGAAGCCTGCAACAGATTTGCGTGCTTTGGTGATCAACGGTTTTTGACCGGAGATTGCTGTCAGGTCTGCTGCTGCGTTATCCAGCAGTTTCTTGTCAGCGATCGCTTCACCAACACCCATGTTCAGGGTGATCTTCTCGACCCGAGGGACTTGCATGACAGAATTGTAGTTAAACTCAGTCATGAGTTTGTTAACTACTTCGTCTTTGTAGTAATCATGCAGTTTCGCCATCGTACTACTCCAAATTACTTGATAGTTTCGCTGTTAGACTTGAAGAAACGGACTTTTTTGCCGTCTTCGAATCTAAAGCCTACACGGTCAGCCTTGCCGGTTGCCGCATTGAAGATTGCAACGTTAGAAACCTGAATTGCAGCTTCTTTTTCAACGATGCCGCCCGGTTGGTTCAGAGCCGGAACCGGCTTCTGGTGTTTCTTAACCAGGTTGATACCTTCAACAATGACCTTGCCGGAAGACAGGACATTCTTAACTTTACCGCGTTTACCTTTATCTTTACCGGTTAACACGATAACTTCGTCATCACGACGGATTTTCGCTGCCATGATTCGCTCCTTAGAGTACTTCTGGTGCCAGAGAGATAATTTTCATGAACTTCTCGTTACGAAGTTCACGAGTTACCGGCCCAAAAATACGCGTACCGATAGGCTGCTCGCTGTTATTGTTTAAAATAACGCATGCATTACCATCGAAGCGAATGACAGAACCGTCCGGGCGACGAACACCCTTCTTGGTGCGCACCACTACCGCCTTCAGCACATCACCTTTTTTGACCTTACCACGCGGAATCGCTTCTTTGATGGTGATCTTAATGATGTCGCCTACGCCTGCGTAGCGACGGTGCGAGCCACCCAGAACCTTGATACACATTACGCGACGTGCACCGGAGTTGTCGGCGACGTTCAGCATAGTCTGTTCTTGGATCATTTTAGTGCTCCGCTAATGTCAACTACTACTGAGACCCGAAAATCAGGTCGTTAAAAAAACCCCATATCGAGGGCGCGGCATTATAACACCGCAAATCAGATATGGGTAGAAAAAATAAACGGCCCATCGCTGAGCCGTTTATTCGTTGAGAATGCGTACTGTATTACAGAACCGCTTTCTCTACAACGCGAACCAGAGTCCAGGATTTGGTCTTGGACAGCGGACGGCATTCGCGGATTTCAACCACGTCGCCGATACCGCATTCGTTGTTCTCGTCATGTACGTGCATTTTGGTCGTACGCTTGATGAATTTACCGTAGATCGGGTGTTTCACAAAACGTTCGATAGCAACAACAATGGATTTCTCCATTTTGTCGCTAACCACGCGACCTTGCAGAGTACGGATTTTATCGGTCATTACGCACCCGCCTTCTCAGTCAGTAAAGTCTTAACGCGTGCGACATCACGACGCACTTGCTTCAACAGGTGAGACTGTTGCAGCTGGCCACTTGCAGCCTGCATACGCAGGTTGAACTGCTCACGCAGCAGGTTCAGTAGCTCGGTGTTCAGCTCTTCAACGCTCTTCTCACGCAGCTCTTTTGCTTTCATTACATCACCGTCTTAGTTACAAAGGTGGTTTTAATCGGCAGTTTCGCTGCTGCCAGCTTGAATGCTTCACGGGCCAGCTCTTCCGGTACGCCGTCCATTTCATACAGGACTTTACCCGGCTGAATCAAGGCAACCCAATACTCCACGTTACCTTTACCTTTACCCATACGCACTGCCAGCGGCTTTTCAGTGATCGGTTTGTCCGGGAATACACGGATCCAGATCTTACCTTGACGCTTAACTGCACGGGTCATAGCACGACGTGCTGCTTCGATCTGACGGGCAGTCAGACGACCACGGCCAACAGCTTTCAGGCCGAAGCTGCCGAAGCTAACATCCGCGCCTGCAGCCAGACCACGGTTGCGGCCTTTGTGCATTTTACGGAATTTTGTACGCTTTGGTTGTAACATCAGCGACGCTCCTTATTTACGGCCTTTACGCTGCTGCTTTTTCGGTTGAGCAGCCGGTTTTTCCGGTTGTTCAACAGCAGCCATACCACCCAGGATCTCACCTTTGAAGATCCACACTTTAACGCCGATTACACCATAAGTGGTGTGCGCTTCAGAGGTGTTGTAGTCGATGTCAGCACGCAGAGTGTGCAGCGGTACGCGACCTTCGCGGTACCATTCGGTACGTGCGATTTCCGCGCCGCCCAGACGGCCGCTAACTTCAACTTTGATACCTTTAGCGCCCAGACGCATGGCGTTCTGTACAGCACGCTTCATCGCACGACGGAACATAACGCGACGTTCCAGCTGAGAAGTGATGCTGTCAGCAACCAGTTTAGCGTCCAGTTCAGGTTTACGAACTTCGGCGATGTTGATCTGTGCAGGAACGCCAGCGATATCCGCTACGACCTTACGCAGTTTTTCTACGTCTTCACCTTTTTTACCGATAACGATACCCGGGCGAGCGGTGTGAATAGTCACACGGATGCTCTTAGCCGGACGCTCGATAACGATACGAGATACAGACGCTTTAGCCAGTTCCTTCGTCAGGTACTGACGTACTTTAAAATCGCTGTCCAGGTTGTCAGCGAATTCTTTGGTGTTCGCAAACCAGGTAGAGTTCCATGGTTTTACAATACCCAGGCGAATACCATTAGGATGTACTTTCTGACCCATTGCTAGTCTCCAGAGTCTCAGCGATCGGACACAACCACAGTGATGTGGCTGGTGCGCTTCAGGATGCGATCTGCACGACCTTTTGCACGCGGCATAATGCGCTTCATGCTCGGGCCTTCGTCTACGAAAATTTTCGTAACTTTCAGATCGTCAATGTCAGCGCCATCGTTGTGTTCAGCGTTAGCAATGGCAGATTCCAGAACTTTCTTGACCAGTACAGCCGCTTTCTTGTTGGTGTAGGTCAGAATATCCAGAGCCTGCGACACTTTCTTACCGCGAATCAGGTCAGCAACAAGGCGAACCTTCTGAGCAGAAGAACGAGCATGGCGATGTTTAGCGATAGTTTCCATCTCTTCCTCCTACCTTATTTCTTCTTCGCTTTTTTATCAGCAGCGTGGCCGCGATAAGTACGAGTCGGTGCGAATTCACCCAGTTTGTGACCGACCATTTCGTCGGAAACAAATACCGGAACGTGCTGACGACCATTATGGACAGCGATGGTCAAACCGATCATGTTAGGAAAGATCGTTGAACGACGGGACCAGGTGCGCAGGGGCTTCTTGTCTCCGCTTTCCACCGCTTTCTCTACCTTCTTCAGCAAGTGCAGGTCAATAAAAGGACCTTTCTTGAGAGAACGTGGCATGGCTTATCCTCTAAAATTATTTGCTACGGCGACGTACGATGAATTTATCAGTACGCTTGTTGCTGCGGGTCTTCTTACCTTTGGTCTGAACGCCCCACGGAGTTACCGGATGCTTACCAAAGTTACGACCTTCACCACCACCATGTGGGTGGTCTACTGGGTTCATCGCAGTACCGCGAACGGTAGGACGAACGCCACGCCAGCGTGCAGCACCTGCTTTACCCAGAACGCGCAGCATATGCTCAGCATTGCCAACTTCGCCCAGGGTTGCACGGCAGTCTGCTTCGACTTTACGCATTTCACCAGAACGCAGACGCAGGGTGACATAAGCGCCATCGCGAGCAACGATCTGAACGTAAGTACCAGCGGAACGCGCCAGCTGACCGCCTTTACCTGGTTTCATTTCTACGTTATGAACGGTAGAACCAACCGGGATATTGCGCATCGGCAGGGTGTTGCCTGCTTTGATTGCAGCATCAACGCCAGACTGAATCTGGTCGCCAGCTTTCAGGCCTTTCGGGGCCAGGATGTAACGGCGTTCGCCGTCTTTGTACAGAACCAGCGCGATGTTCGCGGAACGGTTCGGATCGTACTCAAGACGTTCAACAACTGCCGGGATACCGTCTTTGTTGCGTTTGAAGTCAACAATACGATAAGCCTGTTTGTGACCACCACCGATATGACGAGTGGTGATACGGCCATTGTTGTTACGACCACCGGATTTGCTGTTTTTTTCAACCAGCGGAGCAAAAGGTTTGCCCTTGTGCAGCTCTGGGTTGACCACTTTAACGACGTGGCGACGACCCGGAGATGTCGGTTTACATTTAACAACTGCCATTGTATTACTCCTCCGACTTACTCAGCGCCGCCGACGAAGTCCAGATTCTGGCCTTCTTTCAGGGTGACGTAAGCTTTTTTCCAGTCGCTACGACGACCGATACGCTGTCCGTGACGTTTAACTTTCCCTTTAACAACCAGGGTGTTAACGACTTCGACTTCGACTTCAAACAGTTTCTGCACAGCAGCTTTGATTTCTGCTTTGGTCGCGTCTTTAGCAACTTTGAGAACGATGGTGTTAGTTTTTTCCATCGCAGTAGACGCTTTTTCAGAAACGTGCGGTGCGCGCAGCACCTTCAGCAGACGTTCTTCACGAATCATGCCAGCATCTCCTCAACTTGCTTAACAGCATCAGCAGTCATTACGACTTTGTCGAAGGCGATCAGGCTAACCGGGTCGATACCAGTCGCATCGCGTACGTCAACCTTGTGCAGGTTACGTGCGGCCAGGAACAGGTTCTCGTCCAGCTCACCGGTGATGATCAGCACATCTTCCAGAGCCATGTCTTTCAGTTTCTGTGCCAGCAGCTTAGTTTTCGGCGCTTCTACAGAGAACTTCTCGACAACGATCAGACGATCCTGACGTACCAGTTCGGACAGGATGCTTTTCAGCGCGCCGCGGTACATCTTCTTGTTAACTTTTTGACTGTGGTCCTGCGGACGAGCAGCGAAGGTCACGCCACCGGAACGCCAGATCGGGCTCTTGATAGAACCTGAACGCGCACGGCCAGTGCCTTTCTGGCGCCACGGTTTTTTACCGGAACCAGTTACTTCAGCACGAGTCTTCTGAGCACGAGTACCCTGACGAGCACCAGCTGCATAAGCAACAACAACCTGGTGAACCAGCGCTTCGTTGAAATCACGACCGAAGGTAGTTTCGGAAACAGTCAGCGCGCTCTGCGCGTCTTTCAATACTAATTCCATTGCTATCCCCTTACGCCTTCACAGCTGGTTTAACGATCAGGTCGCAACCGGTTGCACCCGGAACACCACCCTTAACCAGCAGCAGGTTGCGCTCAGCGTCAACGCGTACTACGTCAAGGCTCTGAACGGTTACGCGCTCATTACCCATCTGACCTGCCATTTTCTTGCCTTTGAACACTTTGCCCGGAGTCTGGTTCTGACCGATAGAACCCGGAACGCGGTGAGACAAGGAGTTACCGTGAGTAGCGTCCTGGGTACGGAAGTTCCAGCGCTTAACGGTACCAGCGAAACCTTTACCTTTAGAGGTACCGGTTACGTCAACTTTTTTAACGTCAGCAAACAGTTCAACGCTGATGCTCTGACCTACGGTGTATTCTTCGCCTTCAGCCAGGCGGAATTCCCACAGACCACGGCCAGCTTCTACGCCAGCTTTAGCAAAGTGACCCGCTTCCGGCTTGGTGACACGGTTAGCTTTTTTAGCACCCGTAGTAACCTGAACAGCGCGGTAGCCATCGTTAGCCAGGTCTTTAACCTGAGTAACACGGTTTGCTTCAACTTCGATTACGGTTACTGGGATAGAGACGCCATCTTCAGTGAAGATGCGGGTCATACCCACTTTTTTACCGACTAAACCAATCATTGTATCAACCTCTCAATCGCTCGATGACCTGATTAACCCAGGCTGATCTGCACGTCTACACCGGCAGCCAGGTCCAGACGCATCAGAGCATCAACGGTTTTCTCGGTTGGCTCAACGATGTCAACCAGACGCTTGTGAGTGCGAATTTCGTACTGATCGCGCGCATCTTTGTTAACGTGCGGAGAGATCAGAACGGTAAAGCGCTCTTTGCGGGTCGGCAGCGGGATCGGACCGCGAACCTGCGCACCAGTGCGCTTGGCAGTCTCGACGATTTCCGCGGTTGATTGATCGATCAGACGATGATCAAACGCTTTCAGGCGGATACGGATTCTTTGGTTCTGCATGAGACCAGAGCTCCAATTATTTTATAAACGAAAATGATTACTCCTCACACCCATTACGATTGATGGGAGAGTGTAACCGTTCTTACGTAGCTCCCCGATTGGGAGCATTGTTAAATAGCCAAATCGGCTATTCGAGGTTCAAATCGAACCTGCCGTCAATTACGACAAGCCCGCGCATTATACGTAAATCTCAGCCTGACGCAAGTGTCGGATAGAAATTAAGCGTTTTATTCTTATGCGAGCATGATTCCAGGTGGTACGCATGGGATGGCAACGCGCATCTTTTCTTTGGAAGGCATCAGGCAAATCTGGCGATACGTCGTTGTCGCTGTCGCATAAATCTATAAAGGTGAGCACAAGCCTTGACGAGGATTTGCTTATGTTTGTTGCCCTCCCCTTTCTCATTTTTTATGCGTCGTTCTCTTTATTACTTGGCATATACGACGCGCGTACCGGTCTGTTGCCTGACCGGTTTACCTGTCCATTACTGTGGGGTGGTCTGCTTTATCACCAGATTTGCCTGCCGGAGCGTTTACCGGATGCGCTTTGGGGTGCTATCGCCGGCTATGGCGGATTCGCGTTAATTTACTGGGGCTATCGCCTGCGTTATCAGAAAGAGGGGCTTGGATATGGCGACGTCAAGTACCTTGCAGCCTTAGGAGCGTGGCATTGTTGGGAAACACTGCCGTTACTGGTTTTCCTTGCCGCCATGTTGGCCTGTGGCGGGTTTGGCGTCGCGCTACTGGTGAGAGGTAAATCGGCATTAATAAACCCGCTACCTTTTGGGCCATGGCTGGCGGTGGCGGGTTTCATAACAGGTTGGAAAGTTTTCTTTCCAGACGGTTAATCGGTAACCTTAATTTGTGATTGCAGATAATTTTGCATACCAAGTTTGGCAATCAAATCCAGCTCAGTTTCCAGCCAGTCGATGTGGCCTTCCTCGTCGGCAAGAATTTCAATCATCATATCCCGGCTGACATAATCATGAACGCTATCGGCATAGGCTATTGCCTCACGTAGATCTTTTGCGCCTTCCAGTTCGAGCCGGAGATCCGATCGTAGCATCTCTTCGACATCTTCACCGATGCCCAGCTTGCCCAGATCCTGTAGGTTCGGTATGCCTTCCAGAAATAAAATACGCTCAATATACTTATCGGCGTGTTTCATCTCATCAATGGATTCATGGTACTCAACATCATTAAGCCGGGTCAGCCCCCAGTTTTTGAACATACGGGCATGAAGGAAATACTGATTAATTGCGACAAGCTCATTTCCCAATAGTTTATTGAGATAATTTATGATTTTAACATCACCTTTCATTTTATAGTCCCTCCGCTTCCACTCTCTAGAGCGTAGATGGGGCTACAGGGATGTCAAAAAAAAGAGTGTGACTCAGGCGATCTCTTTAAATTCCGGCATTTGCGTTAACTCATCCTGCATCACTTCTCGCGCGGCGCGAATACACTTACCACATTGATTTCCCACAGGAATAAATTTGCGCAACTGTTGAAATGACTGTGGATGAAATTGTCGTACAGCCTGGCGGATTTTTTTATCGCTTATACCATTACACAAACAAACGTACATGATCGCTCCCGTTC
The DNA here is from genome assembly GCF_026247685.1 of Salmonella sp. 2018103. Classification (NCBI taxonomy): domain Bacteria; kingdom Pseudomonadati; phylum Pseudomonadota; class Gammaproteobacteria; order Enterobacterales; family Enterobacteriaceae; genus Salmonella; species Salmonella sp. 2018103. The sequence continues at coordinate 422,539 of NZ_CP111029.1, read as the reverse complement.
AATTTCTGCACAAATTGTAAATGAGAATGGTTATGATTACAATAGCACAAAGCGATTTACGCCACGGGAGAAGCGTTAAAAAAGGCAAATAAATATAACAGCGGCTAAATAGCAGGCAACAAAAAGGGCGCCGAAGCGCCCTCTTCAATTCAAAACTAATTAACGAGTAATTAGCCCAGAACTTTAGCAACAACGCCCGCGCCAACGGTACGGCCGCCTTCACGGATTGCGAAACGCAGACCGTCGTCCATCGCGATCGGGTGGATCAGGGTAACAACCATTTTGATGTTGTCGCCCGGCATTACCATCTCTACGCCTTCCGGCAGTTCGATGGTGCCAGTCACGTCAGTAGTACGGAAGTAGAACTGCGGACGGTAGCCTTTGAAGAACGGAGTATGACGGCCGCCTTCATCTTTGGACAGAATGTACACTTCAGATTCGAACTTGGTGTGCGGCTTGATGGTGCCCGGCTTAGCCAGTACCTGACCACGTTCGATTTCTTCACGTTTGATACCACGCAGCAGAACACCTACGTTCTCACCAGCACGGCCTTCGTCCAGCAGTTTGCGGAACATTTCAACGCCAGTACAGGTAGACTTCTGAGTCTCTTTGATACCAACGATTTCAACTTCTTCGCCCACTTTGATGATACCGCGCTCTACACGACCGGTAACAACGGTACCACGACCGGAGATGGAGAATACGTCTTCGATCGGCAGCAGGAACGGCTTGTCAATCGCACGCTCTGGTTCCGGGATGTAAGAATCCAGGAAGCCAGCCAGTTCGATGATTTTCGCTTCCCACTCTGCGTCGCCTTCCAGCGCTTTCAGAGCAGAACCACGAACGATCGGCGTGTCGTCGCCCGGGAAGTCGTACTGAGACAGAAGTTCACGAACTTCCATTTCAACCAGTTCCAGCAGCTCTTCGTCATCAACCATGTCGCATTTGTTCAGGAACACGATGATGTACGGAACGCCTACCTGACGACCCAGCAGGATGTGCTCACGGGTCTGCGGCATCGGGCCGTCAGTCGCAGCAACAACCAGGATCGCGCCGTCCATCTGAGCAGCACCGGTGATCATGTTTTTAACATAGTCGGCGTGCCCCGGGCAGTCTACGTGTGCGTAGTGGCGGGTCGGGGTATCGTATTCAACGTGAGAAGTGTTGATGGTGATACCACGCGCTTTTTCTTCCGGCGCGTTATCGATCTGGTCGAATGCACGAGCAGCACCGCCGTAGGTTTTAGCCAGTACGGTGGTGATTGCAGCGGTCAGGGTAGTTTTACCGTGGTCAACGTGGCCGATGGTGCCGACGTTAACGTGCGGTTTTGTACGTTCAAATTTTTCTTTAGACACGGCTATATTCCTTACTATAGCGCTCTCCCCTTCAGGAGAGAGCACGGGATTTTGGTTTTTAACCCTGCGGCTTATTTACCACGGGCTTCGATTACGGCCTGAGCAACGTTGTTCGGCGCATCATCATACTTCAGGAATTCCATAGTGTACGATGCGCGACCTTTGGTCAGAGAACGCAGCTGAGTTGCATATCCGAACATTTCAGACAGCGGTACTTCAGCGTGGATCTTAACGCCTGTAACTTCAGATTCCTGACCTTTGAGCATACCACGACGGCGGCTAAGGTCGCCGATAACGTCACCGGTATTCTCTTCAGGTGTTTCTACTTCAACCTTCATGATCGGCTCAAGCAGAACTGGTTTTGCTTTCTTAAAGCCTTCTTTAAAGGCGATAGACGCAGCCAGTTTAAACGCCAGCTCAGAGGAGTCAACGTCATGGTAAGAACCGAAGTGCAGACGCACACCGAGATCAACTACCGGATAACCCGCCAGCGGGCCAGACTTCAGCTGCTCCTGGATGCCTTTATCAACGGCCGGGATGTATTCGCCAGGAATTACACCACCTTTGATGTCGTTGATGAACTCGTAACCTTTCGGGTTAGAGCCCGGCTCCAGCGGGTACATGTCGATAACAACATGACCATACTGACCGCGACCACCAGACTGTTTCGCGTGTTTACCTTCGATGTCGGTAACTTTCGCGCGAATCGCTTCGCGGTAAGCAACCTGAGGTTTACCCACGTTAGCTTCAACGTTGAATTCACGCTTCATACGGTCAACGATGATATCCAGGTGAAGTTCACCCATACCAGCGATGATGGTCTGGTTAGATTCTTCGTCAGTCCATACGCGGAATGACGGGTCTTCTTTCGCCAGACGGCCCAGAGCCAGACCCATTTTTTCCTGGTCAGCTTTGGTTTTCGGTTCTACCGCGATGGAGATTACCGGCTCAGGGAATTCCATACGTTCCAGAATGATCGGGTTTTCCGGATCACACAGGGTGTCACCGGTAGTCACGTCTTTCAGGCCGATAGCAGCCGCGATGTCGCCCGCGCGAACTTCTTTGATCTCTTCACGTTTGTTGGCGTGCATCTGAACGATACGACCGAAACGCTCACGTGCGGTTTTCACGGAGTTCAGTACGGTATCACCAGAGTTAACCACACCGGAGTACACACGGAAGAAGGTCAGGTTACCCACAAACGGGTCGGTAGCGATTTTGAACGCCAGCGCAGAGAACGGCTCGTCGTCGCTTGCGTGACGCTCAGCCGGAGTATCTTTACCGTCGTCCAGAATACCGTTGATCGCAGGTACGTCTACCGGGGATGGCAGGTAATCAATTACCGCATCCAGCATCGCCTGAACACCTTTGTTCTTGAATGCAGAACCACAGGTTACCAGGATGATTTCGTTGTTCAGAACGCGCTGACGCAGAGCTTGTTTGATCTCTTCTTCAGTCAGTTCTTCACCACCCAGGTATTTTTCCATCAGCTCTTCAGAAGCTTCTGCGGCGGACTCGATCAGGTTCTGGTGCCATTCGTTAGCCAGGTCCTGCATGTCAGCCGGGATATCTTCGTATTCGAAGGTAACGCCCTGGTCGGCATCGTTCCAGTTGATGGCTTTCATTTTCACCAGGTCAACAACGCCGGTGAAACCTTCTTCAGCACCAATTGCCAGCTGCAGCGGAACCGGGTTCGCGCCCAGACGGGTTTTGATCTGACCAACAACTTTCAGGAAGTTCGCGCCCATGCGGTCCATTTTGTTAACGAACGCAATGCGCGGAACTTTGTATTTGTTTGCCTGACGCCATACGGTTTCAGACTGCGGCTGAACACCACCAACTGCGCAGTAAACCATTACCGCACCATCGAGAACACGCATGGAACGTTCTACTTCGATAGTGAAGTCAACGTGCCCCGGGGTGTCGATGATGTTGATGCGATGCGGTTCATACTGCTTAGCCATACCAGACCAGAATGCAGTAGTCGCTGCGGAGGTGATAGTAATACCACGCTCTTGCTCCTGCTCCATCCAGTCCATGGTAGCTGCGCCGTCATGAACTTCACCGATTTTGTGGTTTACACCGGTGTAGAACAGAATACGTTCGGTAGTAGTGGTTTTACCGGCGTCGATGTGCGCACTGATACCGATATTACGGTAGCGTGCGATGGGTGTTGTACGAGCCATTTGATTCCTCGTTGATATCTTTAGGCGTTCAGTTAAGTTATCCAAAACGGGCGACTTACCTGAAGCGCCCGCCTGGTGACTATGACTCCGAAGGGATTACCAACGGTAGTGTGCGAACGCCTTGTTGGCTTCTGCCATACGGTGAACGTCTTCACGTTTCTTAACTGCAGTACCTTTGTTTTCTGCAGCGTCAGAAAGTTCGTTCGCCAGGCGCAGAGCCATGGATTTATCACCGCGTTTACGAGCAGCTTCTACGATCCAACGCATTGCCAGAGCATTACGACGGACCGGACGGACTTCAACTGGTACCTGATAAGTAGAACCACCTACACGGCGGGATTTAACTTCTACAGTCGGGCGAACGTTTTCGAGAGCGACTTCGAAAGCTTCCAGTTCAGATTTACCAGAACGCTGAGCCAGGGTCTCCAGCGCGCTGTATACGATTGATTCTGCAGTAGATTTTTTACCATCTACCATCAGGATATTGACAAATTTAGCCAGCAGTTCTGATCCGAACTTCGGATCCGGCAGAATTTTACGCTGACCAATGACGCGACGACGTGGCATGGAAATACTCCGTTGTTAATTCAGGATTGTCCAAAACTCTACGAGTTTAGTTTGACATTAATTTAAAACGTTTGGCCTTACTTAACGGAGAACCATTAAGCCTTAGGACGCTTCACGCCGTACTTAGAACGAGCTTGCTTACGGTCTTTAACGCCGGAGCAGTCAAGCGCGCCACGAACGGTGTGGTAACGAACACCCGGGAGGTCTTTAACACGACCGCCACGGATCAGGATCACGGAGTGCTCCTGCAGGTTGTGACCTTCACCACCGATGTAGGAAGTCACTTCAAAACCGTTAGTCAGACGAACACGGCAAACTTTACGCAGTGCGGAGTTCGGTTTTTTAGGAGTGGTAGTATATACACGAGTACATACGCCACGTTTTTGCGGGCATGCTTCCAGCGCAGGCACGTTGCTTTTCGCAACTTTGCGAGCACGTGGTTTGCGTACCAGCTGGTTAACTGTTGCCATTAAATAGCTCCTGGTTTTAGCTTTTGCTTCGTAAACACGTAATAAAACGCCCTCACACAATATGAGGACGCCGAATTTTAGGGCGGTGTCGAAAAGGTGTCAAGAAATATACAACGATCCCGCCATCACCAGGCCATCTGGTTGGCATACTTAACCGTGAGTCTGACAAACTCAGTATAGTCAACCCTGACGACACTGTCTGAAATTTGACCACCCAGGCCGCGGGCGTCAATGTCTTCTTTCAAGGCATAGACCGTTATGGGGGCATCACGCAGACTTTCAAGGAAGCGGTTACCTTCAATCGCGACGGTAACGCCATCCTGGAGCAGCAAAAGCGCATCGCCCTCTTTTAGCAGGCGCAGCAAAGCGGGAAAATCAACGCCCGAGGCGCAATGAGGTAAGGTATGCAGCATAAACGACTCAGAATCTCAGGATGACATCATAGTTGCCAAGCTCGCGGCGTAACGCCACGGGTTCCAGCGGCGTGGCGTCTACCACAAAATTAACGTTTTCCAGACCACGCTCGCGCAGCGATGCCGCGCAGATCCAGCATTGATCAATATCGTACAAATCAAAGAGCTTGAAAGTAGCAATATAGTCACGCGCCAGCACAGCGTCTGGTTTTTGTCCCGGTAATAACTGAAAGACGCCATCGCTGATAAAAAAGACGCCCAGCGCTTCCGTTAGCGCTGACGTCGCCAGCAGCGCATCCAGCCCTTCACGACCTGAGGCACTACCATGTGGCGCGGTGGAAAAGACAAATGCAATACGTTTCATTAAAACTGCACCACCCGATCGCAGGTGAGAGATGCCTCCGCCAGCGCGCCCAGTCCGCTTAGCGTAAAGCCCGGCTGAAGATTGGCGGACGGCAACGCCAGTCTGCCGGCTTCAGTTTCATCAATAATACCGCGACGAAGCGCCGCCGCGACACAGATGTTCAGCGCTACGCCATGCTGCGTATTCAATTTCTGCCAGGCGCGTACCAGATCATATTCATCGCTCGCCGGCGAGGTCAGGAGATTGGCGTTATAGACACCTTCCTGATAGAAAAAGACGCTGGCTAACTCATGCCCCTCATTGAGCAGCGCGTGGGCGAACTGCAATGCGCTGCTGGCCTGCTGGGTGCCATATGCCGGCCCGGTGACCATAATGGCATAACGCATTATTTATCCTGCCCCTGAAAATCGCCGCTTTTGAACTGGCGAATATAGAGGTAAACCGTATGTTTTGAGATATTCAGACGATCGGCTACCTGGTTAATGGCGTCTTTAATATCGAAAATGCCTTTTTCGTACAGGTTAAGGACGATCTGACGATTTTTCGCATTGTTAGAGACATTACGATCGGCATTTACCTCTTCGATCGTGAACTCCAGCGTCTGGGTGACTAAATCTTCGACTGAGGAGGCAAAATTAACCGCTGAACCCACTTCCGGCGTTTCCGGCGGAATAAAGGTATTCATAATCTGTGAAAATGGCACATCAAGATTCATGTTGATGCACAGTAGACCAATGACGCGCTGCTCGCGGTTGCGAATGGCAATCGTCAACGACTTCATCAAGACACCGCTTTTCGCGCGCGTAAAATAGCATTTCGACACGCTACTGTCCGCCCCTGTCATGTCGTGCAACATGCGCAACGCCAGGTCGGTAATCGGCGAGCCAATTTTACGGCCCGTATGTTCGCCATTGGCAATACGAATGGCTGAACATTTTAGATCCTGCAAAGAGTGCAATACGATTTCACAATGGGAACCTATAAGCATCGCTAACCCGTCCACTACCGCTTCGTAGGATTTCAGAATATCGAAGTCGGTTTGCTCGAAGGGACGCTGATCCAGCAAATCAAGTTCACTGGTTTCGTTGGTTAAAAGCGACCTGGACATGAAAAAAAACACTCCTTTTCAGGAGCCTGTCGTTATGTTTTCAGGGCAGGCTCATTATTTACGCGGATGATTAAATTAATACAGTGAGGGTTCATCTTTCCAGTACTAATTTGCTCGTCTATTTCAGGCTACGTGTGCGTTGGCGGTCATTCAGCCTACGGTCTCGCCCTTAACGACCAGCGCAAGCGCCGTTATCCGCAAATCAAATTATGGTGAGTAATATATCCGGCCTGCATAAAAAAAACCGCCGCTATTACAAGCGGCGGCTCTCAGTTTTTATTTTTTAGCAGCATCTGCGGCTTTAGCGTCAGCCGCATCGGCAGGTTTAGCATCCGCTTTCGGCGCTGGTTTGATATCCAGCAGCTCTACGTCGAATACCAGGGTGGAGTTCGCCGGGATACCCGGAACGCCCGTTTTACCGTAGGCCAGCGCCGGTGGGATAACCAGCTTGATCTTGCCGCCTTTCTTAATATTTTTCAGGCCTTCAGTCCAGCCAGGGATAACGCCGTCCAGACGGAAGGAGAGCGGTTCGCCGCGCGTGTAAGAGTTATCAAACTCTTTACCGTCGATCAGCGTACCTTTGTAGTTCACCACAACGGTATCGCTATCTTTCGGCGCCTCGCCTGTGCCTTCTTTCTCTACTTTGTAAAGCAGACCGGTAGAGGAGGTTTTCACGCCTTTCTCTTTAGCAAAAGCGTCGCGGAACGTTTTACCTTTTGCTTCGTTATCGGCAGCGTCTTTTTCCATCTTCGCCTGAGCAGCGCTCTTCACGCGTGCTTCAAACGTCTGCAGCGTTTGCTCAATTTCCTGATCGGACAGTTTGCTCTTATCGGCAAAGGCATCCTGAACGCCGGCAATCAACTGATCTTTATCCAGTTTGATGCCCAACTTTTCCTGCTCTTTAAGCGAATTTTCCATGTAACGACCCAGCGAGGCGCCCAGCGCATAAGCCGCTTTTTGATCGTCGTTTTTAAATGCTGCTTTGCTATCAGCGGTAGCTGCCGGTTTCGCCGCATCAGCAGCAAAAGTGATCGGTGCATGCATAGCAACGGCCATCGTAGTTGCCAGCAGCGTGGCTTTAAACAGTGATTTCATCCATATCTCCAGGGCCGGGGCATCTCGCCCCATGTTAACTTACGTAAGAAGCGTACTATAAATCGTTGCAGAACAAATCAACATACGAACACGCCCTATTATCACTTCTTTTCAGACTCTTTTTGTTTAAATTAGTTTCGTAGGGCGCGTAATGGTTGCTGTGAAAGCCGGTAAAGTTAAGTAGAATCCGCCGACGGAGACAACATAAAGAGGTACATCATGCAGGATATCACGATGGAAGCTCGTCTGGCTGAACTGGAAAGCCGTCTGGCGTTCCAGGAGATTACCATAGAAGAACTAAACCTGACGGTAACCGCACATGAAATGGAGATGGCGAAGCTGCGAGATCATCTGCGTTTGCTCACGGAAAAGTTAAAAGCCAGTCAGCCGTCAAATATCGCCTCTCAGGCAGAAGAAACGCCGCCGCCGCATTATTGAGACGAAAAAAAAGCGGGGTTAACCCGCTTTTTTTGTGCCCGATGATTTATCGAACCAATGATAATACCCTAAGGATTTCGAGTCACAGCAAGGCGGCAAGCTTGAAAATTCCCCGGGAGCATAGATAACTATGTGACCGGGGTTTGAAAGCGTAGCCAACACCGCGGTGGCTTGAAAGACGACGGGGATTAGTGGCAACCGCAGCCGCCTTTACCACCGCCACCGCAGCAGCCTTCGCCGCCGTGCTCGTGACCATGGTCATGACCATGACCGCCACAGCAGCCGTCTTCACCGTGATCGTGGTGGTGATCGTGCGCGCCGTGAACATGACCGTGAGCCAGTTCTTCTTCAGTCGCTTCACGAATCGCAACAACTTCGACGTTAAATTTCAGATTCTGGCCCGCCAGCATGTGGTTACCATCAACCACAACGTGATCGTCTTCCACTTCGGTAATCTCTACCGGTACCGGGCCCTGGTCGGTTTCAGCCAGGAAACGCATCCCTACCTGCAGTTCATCAACGCCCATAAAGACGTCTTTAGGCACACGCTGCACCAGATTTTCGTCATACTGGCCGTAAGCGTCGTTCGCGCCAACAGCGACATCAAATTTGTCGCCAACTTCATGGCCTTCCAGCGCGGTTTCCAGACCAGAGATCAGGGAGCCGTGACCGTGCAGGTAATCCAGCGGCGCACTCACCGGAGACTCATCAACCAACACACCGTCTTCTGTACGTACCTGATAGGCCAGGCTGACCACCAGGTCTTTTGCTACTTTCATGATATCTCCTGAGCATGGGAAGAATAGTGGCGCAGATTGTAGCGGAATTCTGCAGCCGTGTACCCCTTAGCTTAAAAAAACCTGCGGCATATCGCTAGTCCGGATGAAAAATCCCGATCACTTGCTCTTCTTTGCGAACATGCTCGCGAACGTCTTTATCCGCTTCCCGCATTTGATGCCCGCACTTAACGCATTCAACAATATCGACATTATTTTCACGCCACATCGCCATTGTATCCTGCGCCTGACAGGCCGGACATTTCGCGCCTGCAATAAAACGTTTACGGATTGCCATTGTTTTACCCCTACTCAAATTCATCCCAGCCATCCAACTGGCGCCGTTCCTGTTGCATTTCGCGCTGAAAAATCTCCTCCAGTTCGCGTCGGGCCTCTCTGGCGCGCGAAATCTGTACCATGTCGCTATGCTCCGGGATCAGCTCCCGCAACATTCGCATATCCAGCCGACGAAAATGCAACTGCGCGCGTTGCGCCTGATGCGGATGCATACCTAACGACACCAGAGTTTTACGTCCCAATTCCAGCGCGCTGGAAAACGTTTCACGGGAAAACTGCGTGACGCCAGCCTGTAATAACTCATGGGCCTCCACACGTCCACGCGCTCGCGCAAGAATATGCAGATGAGGAAAATGCTGCTGACACAGCGCCACCAGCTTCATCGTGTCTTCCGGTTCATTACACGTGATGACTATCGACTCCGCCGCCTCCGCGCCCGCAGAACGCAGCAGCTCGACTTGTGCAGCGTCGCCGTAATACACTTTATAACCATATTTGCGCATCAGATTAACGGCGCCGATATCGCGTTCCAGCACGGTGATACGCATCTTATTCGCCATCAATAAGCGAGCGATCACCTGACCAAAACGGCCAAAGCCGACGACAATCACCTGGGGCTTATCATCTTCAACCCACGGCTTTTCATCATTCTCTTCCGGGCCATTAAGACGGCGCGATAACCACTTATCAATCCCTTTCATCAGTAGCGGCGTGGTCATCATTGATAACGTGACAGTCACCAATAATAACGCCATCTGATCGCCCTGAAACAGGCGCTGAGAAGAGGCGGTAGAAAAGAGCACAAAAGCGAACTCGCCCCCCTGACTCAGCACGCTGGCAAACTGCATCCGTTCAGAACTTCTTATTCCATATAGCCGCGCCAGCAGATACAGCGTCAGCATTTTTATGGCGACCAGAATAACAACGCTCGCCGCCACCCACAGTAAATGGGTATAAAGTACGCCGAGATTTAGCGACATACCGACGGAGATAAAGAACAGCCCAAGCAGTAAACCTTTAAAGGGATCGATAGCGTTTTCCAGCTCATGCCGGTATTCGCTCTCTGCCAGTAAAACGCCGGCAATGAAGGTTCCCAGGGCCATCGACAGTCCCAGCGCATCCATAAATAAGGCGGCGCTCAACACCAGCAACAGCGTCGCGGCAGTGAAGACCTCCCGCACGCCGGACGCAGCAATAAAACGAAATACCGGGCGCAGCAGGTAACGACCGCCAATCAGCATTACCACGAAAGCCAGTACCTTCATTGCCACTTTAAACCAGTCGAAATGCTCGTCGGCCGATCCCGCCAACAAAGGCACCAACGCCAGCGCGGGGATCACCGCTAAATCCTGAAACAGTAAGACGGAAAACCCTAACTGCCCGGACTCGCTACGGTTCATGCCTTTCTCGCGCATCAGTTGTAGCGCCATCGCCGTCGAAGACATCGCCAGGCCAATCCCGCCGACGACCGCCGCCTGCCATAAGAAATCAGCAAGCATCAATAATCCCGCCAGCACCGCCGCGCTTAACAGCACCTGAGCAGCGCCGACGCCGAAGATAGAGCGCCGCAGTTGCCAAAGCCGGGACGGATTGAGTTCGAGACCAATGATAAACATCAGAAACACGACGCCCAGTTCGGAAAAGTGCAGGATCTCGTCAACGTCGCTGATAAATCCCAGCCCCCACGGACCGATGGCGATTCCCGCCAGCAAATACCCTAGCACCGCGCCGATGCCCAGCCTCGCGGCTAACGGCACCGCCGCCACCGCCGCGAAGAGGAACAACACTCCCGCGGTCAATAAATCAGCACCTTCCATCAATAGCCTCCCGCGCTCACAGGATTCGCCAGCCACTCGCCATAGGCTTTCGCATGACTGGCCAGCGTCTGCGGCGACTGGCGCCGCGCCCAGTACACAATAATGGGCGGCATCCAGTGCATCCGGCACATGGCCGCGGTCAGTTCAAAGGGGCGCAGTACATCGCTCATTGGATAGCGGTTTAGCGCGTCATACCGGTAAGCGCTCTCCGGCTCGCCAGTCGTAATCACGCTACGCCAGTACTTTCCCACCAGTTGGTTTCCCCCTGGTCCGCTGGCGAACCCCCGACTCAAAACGCGATCAAGCCATTCTTTCAGTAAAGCCGGACAGCTATAGGTGTAAAGGGGATGCTGAAAAACAATGACGTCGTGCTCACGTAACAGGGCTTGTTCATAGGGCGTGTCGATAAAAAAATCAGGATAGCGCGCATAAAGATCGTGCACGGTTACGTTATTGTGCTGTATGGCCGGTTTAAGCAGTACCCGGTTAGCAACCGAGTCCTGAGATTCCGGATGGGCATACAACAGCAAGACTTTCGCTGGCTGAGACATCAATCCCCCTCCCGGTTGTTTTGGGTCGATACATGCCATTCTTCAGGCCGCTTCTACGTTGACAGTGTTTGTTCAACTCAGGAACGTACTCTATGTCCGCCGCTGGAGATTAATGAGAGATATTCTTGTCCCTCACCAAAGGCGGCCTGAATGATTTTGTGTATCGTTGTTGTTTTGAGCTACCATTGCGCTCCAGCGCGGCGGTACGCCCGAATATTACATTATCATAATGATAAATTAACATAGTCTGAACATACGGCGCCTTATGATTGTTTTCTCCTCGTTACAAATTCGTCGCGGCGTGCGCGTCCTACTGGACAATGCCTCGGCTACCATTAATCCAGGCCAGAAAGTCGGCCTGGTGGGTAAAAACGGCTGCGGTAAATCTACCCTGCTGGCATTGCTAAAAAATGAAATCAGCGCCGATGCCGGGGGTTTTACCCTGCCCGGAACCTGGCAATTAGCGTGGGTGAATCAGGAAACACCTGCGTTGCCTCAGCCAGCGATTGAGTATGTCATTGATGGCGACCGTGAATACCGGCAGCTGGAGGCGCAGCTTAACGACGCCAACGAACGTAACGACGGACATGCTATCGCCTCCATACACGGCAAGCTGGACGCCATCGATGCATGGACCGTTCGCTCGCGCGCCGCCAGCCTGCTACACGGCCTCGGCTTCTCTAACGATCAGCTGGAACGTCCGGTCAGCGACTTTTCCGGCGGCTGGCGGATGCGCCTTAACCTGGCCCAGGCGTTGATTTGCCGTTCCGATTTACTGCTGCTCGACGAACCGACCAACCACCTCGATCTGGATGCCGTTATCTGGCTGGAAAAATGGCTGAAGAGCTATCCGGGCACCCTGATTCTGATTTCCCACGATCGCGATTTTCTTGACCCGATAGTGGATAAAATTATCCATATCGAACAGCAGACTCTGTTCGAGTACACCGGCAACTACAGCGCGTTTGAAGTTCAGCGCGCCACGCGCCTGGCGCAGCAGCAGGCGATGTATGAGAGTCAGCAGGAGCGTGTGGCGCATCTGCAAAGCTACATCGACCGTTTCCGCGCTAAAGCGACCAAGGCCAAGCAGGCGCAAAGCCGTATCAAGATGCTGGAGCGTATGGAGCTGATTGCGCCGGCTCATGTCGACAACCCGTTCCATTTCAGCTTCCGCGCGCCGGAAAGCCTGCCGAACCCGCTGCTGAAGATGGAAAAAGTCAGCGCAGGTTATGGCGATCGCATCATTCTGGAATCCATCAAGCTGAACCTGGTGCCCGGCTCGCGTATCGGCCTGCTGGGCCGCAACGGCGCGGGGAAATCGACGCTGATCAAGCTGCTGGCGGGCGAACTGGAACCGTTGCACGGTGAAATTGGCCTCGCCAAAGGCATTAAGCTCGGCTACTTCGCCCAGCACCAACTGGAGTTCCTGCGCGCCGATGAATCCCCGTTGCAGCATATGGCGCGTCTGGCGCCGCAGGAACTGGAGCAGAAGCTGCGCGACTATCTCGGCGGCTTCGGCTTCCAGGGCGACAAAGTAACGGAAGAGACGCAACGTTTCTCCGGCGGCGAGAAAGCGCGCCTGGTGCTGGCGCTGATCGTCTGGCAGCGTCCAAATCTGCTGCTGCTCGATGAACCGACCAACCACCTGGATCTCGACATGCGTCAGGCGCTCACCGAAGCGCTGATTGATTTCGAAGGCGCATTGGTCGTCGTGTCGCACGACCGCCACCTGATTCGCTCCACCACTGACGACCTCTATCTGGTTCACGACAAAAAGGTCGAACCGTTCGACGGCGACCTGGAAGATTATCAGCAGTGGTTGAGCGATGTGCAGAAGCAGGAAAACCAGGCCGACGACGCGCCGAAGGAAAACAACGCCAACAGCGCCCAGTCACGCAAAGATCAGAAGCGTCGCGAAGCCGAGCTACGCACTCTGACGCAGCCGCTGCGTAAAGAGATTACCCGTCTGGAAAAAGAGATGGAAAAGCTCAACGCCCAGTTAGCGCAGGCGGAAGAGAAGCTCGGCGACAGCAGCCTGTATGACCCCAGCCGTAAAGCGGAGATGACCGAGTGTCTGCAACAGCAGGCCAGCGCCAAATCCGGGCTGGAAGAATGTGAAATGGCATGGCTTGAGGCGCAGGAGCAGCTTGAGCAAATGATGCAGAACGACTAACGCGCGGGGCGGACGATGAACCTGTCAATCACCGATGACATTACCTTCCGCAAGCTCACCATCTTCATGATGTTTGTGGAGAAGGGTAACATCGCCCGCACCGCCGAGGCGCTGCACACGCTGGAAGAGAACGTTCGTTGTCCGCTGTTCGTCCATAAAGGCCTCTTCGGTACTCGCCCCGGTATAAAGATTACCGTTGCGGTCGGCAGCACCGGAACAGAAGCCTGCGTTATGTGATTTAGCGGCAAAGGTTGCCGTGATTTATTTTCGTCAGCGCGTCGTTCACGCCAAATAATGTAAACGTCACCTCATCAACGCCAAGATTTTTCAGACGCGCAGTGTGTTTTTTAATATAAGCCTGCGCCGTTTCTTCGGATTCAAACAAGTAAATGCCGCCAGCTTGCTGGTTTTTCTCGCTTTCTGTCCAGATTTTCCAGATGAAGCCCGGCTCCTCATTGATAGACTCCGCCAGCCCGACCAGTTGCTGAGTCATCTCCTCGCCAAAAGGGCCGCTAAAGTTAAAATGGATCTGTAAAAGTGTCTTCGACATACCTTCTCCTTGAGTCACATAACTATCGTGTTGCCACACTACCACGATTAATTCGGCTGATGCAGAGGTTCACGCGATTTCTGTGGGGTATTGCGCGCGCCTTGCATACCGCCCCCTCTGGTGAAATGAGGCGCAATTTTATTTCGCCAGACGACCAATTGAACGTAAAATCACATATTGACTAATCTGTGAACCTTATGCGCGGTATAGTATTGTTTCCAATTATCAATTGTTCTGGTGCTATGGTTGAGATCACGTCCACAGAAATGACCCCGCCTGTCAATGACTCGCATGAATTTATTCCCATGCGTGGCATTCGTAATCGCCATTTACAAACTATGCTGCCGCGCTTAATCCGCCGCAAAGTGAAGTTCAACGCCCACTGGCAGCGGCTGGAGCTACCGGACGGCGATTTTGTCGATCTGGCATGGAGCGAAGAACCGCAACAGGCAAAGCATAAACCGCGGCTGGTGGTCTTTCACGGTCTGGAAGGCAGCCTGAACAGCCCCTATGCCCACGGGCTGATTGAGGCGGCGCAAAAGCGCGGCTGGCTGGGCGTGGTGATGCACTTTCGCGGCTGTAGCGGCGAACCCAACCGTCTGAATCGTATTTACCACTCCGGTGAAACGGAGGACGGAGCCTGGTTTTTACGCTGGCTACAGCGGGAGCTCGGCGCCGTTCCGACAGCCGCCGTGGGCTATTCGCTCGGCGGTAATATGCTGGCGTGCCTGCTGGCGAAAGAAGGCCGCGATATTCCCATCGAGGCGGCGGTGATTGTTTCTGCGCCCTTTGTTCTCGAAGCCTGTAGCTACCACATGGACAAAGGGTTTTCCCGCGTCTATCAGCGTTATTTGCTTAATCTGTTAAAAGCGAATGCGTCACGCAAGCTGGCGGCGTATCCCGGGTCGCTGCCGGTGAATCTGGCGCAACTGAAATCAATGCGCCGTATTCGTGAGTTTGACGACCTGATCACCGCGAAAATTCACGGCTTTGCCGACGCCATCGACTACTATCGTCAGTGTAGCGCCATGCCGTTGCTTAACCAGATTGCTAAACCGACACTGATTATTCACGCTAAAGACGATCCGTTTATGGATCATCATGTGATCCCTAAAGCGGAAGATCTGCCCCCGCAGGTGGAGTATCAGCTAACTGAGCATGGCGGACACGTAGGATTTATCGGCGGTACGCCGCTGCGCCCTGAAATGTGGCTGGAACGCCGAATTCCTGACTGGCTGACAACGTACCTGGAGGCGTCATCATGATCATTCCCTGGCAGGGGCTCGCCCCCGACACGCTGGACAACCTGATCGAAAGCTTTGTGTTGCGCGAAGGCACCGATTATGGTGAACATGAACGTTCGCTTGAACAAAAAGTCGCTGACGTAAAACGCCAACTGCAATCCGGCGAGGCCGTGCTGGTATGGTCTGAATTACATGAAACGGTCAATATTATGCCGAAAAAGCAGTTTCGCGAATAAAACGCCTTTGCCGACAATACATTATTACTAAAGCTCAATCATGGAGTTGCCATGTCAGCCAAACATCCGGTGATAGCAGTAACAGGGTCAAGCGGCGCGGGGACCACCACCACCAGCCTCGCGTTTCGTAAAATTTTCGCGCAGTTAAATCTGCACGCCGCCGAGGTGGAAGGCGACAGTTTTCATCGTTACACCCGCCCGGAAATGGACATGGCGATCCGCAAAGCGCGTGACGCCGGGCGGCATATCAGCTATTTCGGGCCTGAAGCCAATGACTTCAGCCTACTGGAACATACTTTTATTGAGTACGGGCAGACGGGTAAAGGCCAGTCGCGTAAATATCTGCATACCTATGATGAAGCCGTACCGTGGAATCAGGTTCCCGGCACGTTTACCCCCTGGCAGCCGCTTCCCGAACCGACCGATGTGCTGTTTTATGAAGGACTGCACGGCGGCGTCGTCACCCCGCAACATGATGTCGCGCGTCATGTTGATCTGTTGGTTGGCGTGGTGCCTATCGTCAACCTCGAGTGGATTCAGAAACTAATCCGCGACACCAGCGAGCGCGGACACTCCCGTGAAGCGGTGATGGATTCCGTGGTGCGTTCCATGGACGACTACATCAATTACATTACGCCGCAGTTCTCGCGTACCCATATTAACTTCCAGCGCGTGCCGACCGTCGATACATCCAATCCGTTCGCCGCAAAGGGTATTCCCTCGCTGGATGAGAGTTTTGTGGTGATCCATTTTCGCAACCTGGAAGGGATCGATTTTCCCTGGCTCCTGGCGATGCTCCAGGGCTCGTTTATTTCTCACATTAATACATTAGTGGTGCCGGGCGGCAAAATGGGGCTGGCGATGGAGCTGATTATGTTGCCGCTGGTGCAGCGACTAATGGAAGGCAAAAAAATCGAATAACCGCGGTGAAATGCCCGATGGCGCTACGCTTATCGGGCCTACGAGATAAAAACGGGTAGGCCCGATAAGGCCACGCCGCCATCCGGCATCACGTGTTACGCCGCAATCACTTCATACGAATGGGTAATATTGACCGCTTTTTCCAGCATTAGCGCCACCGAGCAATATTTTTCCGCGGAGAGATCGACAGCGCGTGCGACGGCAGCCTCTTTCAGATCGCTGCCGGTAACGATAAAATGCAGATTAATGTGCGTAAACAGGCGCGGCGCGTCTTCCCGGCGCTCGGATGTCAGCTTCACTTCGCAGTTGGTGACATTCTGACGGCCCTTTTGCAGGATTGATACCACATCAATAGCGCTACATCCGCCAGCCGCCATTAATACCATCTCCATCGGACTCGGCGCTTTGTCACCGGAGTTGCCATCCATTAAAATCTGGTGGCCGGAGGAGGACTCTCCGAGGAACGTGAGTCCTTCAACCCACTTTACACGCGCTTGCATATTTCGTAACTCCAATGTTTCAATTTTCCTGAAAGATTACGCGCATACAACAAAACTGGCAATGGAAGGCGACCTGGGTCATGCTGAAGCGAGACACCAGGAGACACACGGCGAAAGCTATGCTAAAACAGACAAGATGCTACAGTAATACATTGACGTACTGCATGTATGCAGAGGACATCACATTACAGGCTACAATCTATTTTCGTAGCCCCCTTCCCAGGTAGCGGGAAGTATATTTTTGCAACCCCAGAGACAGTGCCGTTTTCTGGCTCTGGAGACAGCTTATAACAGAGGATAACCGCGCATGGTGCTTGGCAAACCGCAAACAGACCCGACTCTTGAATGGTTCTTGTCTCATTGCCACATTCATAAGTACCCGTCAAAGAGCACGCTGATTCACCAGGGTGAAAAAGCAGAAACGCTGTACTACATCGTTAAAGGCTCCGTGGCAGTGCTGATCAAAGATGAAGAAGGGAAAGAAATGATCCTTTCTTATCTGAATCAGGGTGATTTTATTGGTGAACTGGGCCTGTTTGAAGAAGGTCAGGAACGCAGCGCCTGGGTACGTGCGAAAACCGCATGTGAGGTCGCTGAAATTTCCTACAAAAAATTTCGCCAATTAATCCAGGTCAACCCGGATATTCTGATGCGTCTCTCTTCCCAGATGGCTCGTCGCTTACAAGTCACCTCTGAAAAAGTAGGTAACCTCGCCTTCCTTGACGTCACCGGGCGTATCGCTCAGACGCTGCTGAATCTGGCGAAACAGCCCGATGCCATGACGCACCCGGATGGGATGCAGATCAAAATCACCCGTCAGGAAATTGGCCAAATCGTCGGCTGCTCCCGCGAAACCGTTGGTCGTATTTTGAAAATGCTGGAAGATCAAAACCTGATCTCCGCGCATGGCAAGACCATCGTCGTCTACGGCACCCGTTAATTCCGTCAGAATGGCGCGTTTTATCATGCGCCATTTTTGTTTGCATCGATGTGGCGAAGACTGATTTATCACCCAGAGATTAATTACGCACTACGGCAAACGCTGGTGCTGTGCCTGCCTGTGGCTGTTGGTTTATTGATAGGCCAGCTACACCTGGGCTTGCTTTTCTCTCTCGTTCCCGCCTGCTGCAACATTGCAGGTCTGGATACCCCGCACAAACGCTTTTTTAAACGCCTGATCATCGGCGCGTCGCTGTTCGCCGGATGCAGTCTGGTAACGCAACTTCTGCTGGCGGAATCCATCCCCCTGCCGTTGATCCTGACCGGGCTCACGCTGGTGCTTGGCGTGACGGCGGAAATTAGCCCGCTTCACGCGCGGCTACTGCCAGCGTCGCTGATTGCCGCCATCTTTACCCTGAGTCTTGCGGGATACATGCCCGTCTGGGAGCCGCTGCTCATTTATGCGCTGGGCACGCTATGGTACGGCGTGTTTAACTGGTTTTGGTTCTGGCTATGGCGCGAACAGCCGCTGCGCGAGTCATTGAGTTTGTTATACCGTGAACTGGCCGATTATTGTGAAGCGAAATACAGCCTGCTCACCCAACATATCGATCCGGAAAAAGCGCTGCCTCCCCTGCTGATACGCCAGCAAAAAGCGGTCGATCTCATTACCCAGTGTTACCAACAGATGCATATGCTTTCGGCGCACAACAATAATGATTACAAGCGTCTACTGCGGGCTTTTCAGGAAGCGATGGATTTGCAGGAGCACATCTCCGTCAGCTTGCATCAGCCGGAAGAGGTACAGAAACTGGTAGAACGCAGCCATGCGGAAGAGGTGATTCGCTGGAATGCGCAAACGGTCGCCGCCCGCCTGCGCGTGCTGGCGGATGACATTCTTTATCATCGTCTGCCGACGCGCTTCTCCATGGAAAAACAGATTGGCGCTCTGGAGAAGATCGCCAATCAGCATCCTGAAAATCCGGTAGGCCAGTTCTGCTATTGGCACTTCAGTCGAATCGCCCGTGTGCTGCGTACTCAGCGACCGCTGTACGCCCGCGACCTGATGGCCGATAAACAGCGTCGTTTGCCGCTACTTCCGGCGCTGAAAAATTATATGTCTCTTAAATCACCGGCGCTACGCAACGCCGGACGCATCAGCGTGATGATGAGCATCGCCAGTCTGATGGGCAGCGCGTTGCACCTGCCTAAACCGTACTGGATACTCATGACAGTGCTGTTTGTCACCCAAAACGGCTATGGCGCGACGCGCGTACGTATTCTGCACCGTTCGGTCGGAACGCTGGTCGGCCTGGTGATTGCCGGCGTCACGCTGCACTTACATATTCCCGAAAGCATTACGCTGGCGGTCATGCTGGTACTAACGCTGGCAAGTTATCTGATTATTCGTAAAAACTACGGCTGGGCGACGGTCGGCTTTACGGTGACGGCGGTATACACCATCCAGTTACTGACGTTAAACGGAGAGCAGTTTATTGTGCCGAGGCTGATCGATACGCTGATTGGCTGTTTAATTGCCTTTGGCGGCATGGTCTGGCTGTGGCCGCAATGGCAAAGCGGGCTATTACGTAAAAACGCCCATGATGCGCTGGAAGCCGATCAAGAAGCTATCCGACTGATCCTCAGTAACGATCCGCAAGCCACCCCGCTCGCTTATCAAAGAATGCGGGTCAACCAGGCGCATAACACGTTATTCAACTCGTTAAATCAGGCAATGCAGGAACCCGGGTTCAATACCCACTATCTGTCGGATATGAAACTGTGGGTCACGCACAGCCAGTTTATTGTCGAGCATATCAACGCCATGACGACGCTGGCGCGGGAACACACCATGCTGACGCCGGATCTGGCGCAGCGCTATCTGGAATCTTGCGAGATTGCAATTCAGCGCTGCCAGCAGCGCCTGGAGTACGACAGGCCAGGCGGCTCCGGCGATGTCAATATTCTGGAGTCGCCGGACATGCCGTCACATGGCTTATTGAGCACTCTGGAACAACATTTACAGCGCATCATTGGCCATCTGAACACCATGCACACCATTTCGTCGATGGCCTGGCGTCAGCGTCCGCATCACGGTATCTGGCTGAGTAAGCGGCTACGGGATACAAAAGGTTAAGTCCGACTGCCGGATGCGCTACGCTTATCCGGCAATCCGCTATCAGGCCACCACCTTCCCTACCGCCTGCGCAAAGCGCTGCATTCCTTCATTGATATCCGCCTCTTCCACCACCAGCGACGGGGCAAAACGCATCACGTCGGCTCCGGCATTGAGCACCATCACGCCGGCCTCCGCGCCTGCGTACAGAAAATCGCGCGCCCGGCCTTTGTACTTCGGCTTCAGTTCCGCGCCAATCAGCAGCCCCATGCCGCGAATATCGCTGAAAATGTCAAATTGCTCGTCAATCGCCTGCAAATGTTGCACAAACTGTTGCCGCTTAGTGTGAATGCCTTGTAGTACCTCTGGCGTATTAATAATATCGAATGCCGCGCCAGCCACCGCACAGGCCAGCGGATTGCCGCCATAGGTTGAACCATGCGAACCGACATGGAAGGCCGAGGCGATCTCCTGCGTGGTCAGCATGGCGCTCACCGGAAAACCGCCGCCTAACGCTTTGGCGCTGGTGAGGATATCCGGCGTGACGCCGTAGTGCATATAAGCAAACAGGTCTCCGGTGCGCCCCATCCCGCACTGCACTTCATCAAACACCAGCAACGCCTGATGCTCGTCACACAGGTCGCGTAACCCTTTGAGGAATTCCGGTGTAGCCGCCTGCACGCCGCCTTCACCCTGAATCGGCTCGACCACCACCGCGCAGGTGTGGTCATCCATTACCGCTTTCACCGCATGAAGATCGTTGAAGGGAACGTGAATAATATCGGCGGGTTTCGGCCCAAAGCCGTCGGAATATTTCGGCTGCCCGCCTACAGAGACGGTAAACAAGGAACGGCCATGAAAGGCGTTATGGAAGGCAATGATTTTCGTTTTGAACGGGCTATGGCGCACGCAGGCATAATGACGCGCCAGTTTAAAAGCGGTTTCGTTCGCTTCGGTGCCGGAATTCATAAACAGCACGCGCTCGGCAAACGTGGCGTCGATCAGTTTACGTCCCAGACGCAACGCCGGTTCATTGGTAAAAACGTTACTGGTATGCCACAAGGTTTCCCCCTGGGATTTCAGCGCCTCGACCAGTGCCGGATGGCAATGGCCCAGCGCAGTCACTGCAATCCCGCCGGCGAAATCGATATACTCTTTGCCCTGCTGATCCCATACGCGGCTGCCTTTACCTTTGACCGGAATAAAGTCCGCCGGTGCATAAACAGGCAGAATCACCTCATCAAAAGTTGCGCGCGTAATAGCCGTTTGTTCAGTTGCCATATCATTACCACCCGGTTAAGTAGAAATGCCAGTGAAATTATAATCACAAAATATGAATAAAAAATCACTCAATAGCAACCACAAATCAACGCCGGAGGAAATTTTCCAGCAGAGCGTGTCCTTGTTCGCTGAGAATACTTTCCGGGTGGAACTGCACGCCTTCCAGATCCCACTCGCGGTGGCGAATGCCCATAATCTCCTGCGTTTCACTCCAGGCGGTGATCTCAAAACACTCTGGCAACGTGGCAGGGTCGACAATCAGCGAGTGGTAACGTGTCACGGTTAACGGGCTGGGCAATCCCCGAAACACGCCCTGTCCATTATGCGTAACAGGTGACGTTTTACCGTGCATCACTTTCGCTGCCCGCACCACCGACGCGCCAAAGGCCTGCGCCATCGCCTGATGACCCAGGCAAACGCCCAGCATCGGAATACGTCCGGCATAATGGCGGATAACCGCCAGTGAAATGCCAGCGTCATTTGGCGTACAGGGGCCAGGAGAGATAACGATTTTTTGCGGGTTCAAAGCGTCAATGTGCGCCAGCGTCAGCGCATCATTGCGCCGGACCTGCACTTCCGCGCCCAGTTCACAAAAATACTGGTAGAGGTTCCAGGTAAAGGAATCATAGTTATCGATAAGCAGGATCATGGCGGCTCCGGGTCAGTAGAACCGCACTATTTTACTCAGTTTCGCGAGCTTCGCTTATCGCTTTCTGAAAAATCGCCTGCAAAGCGGAGAGATCGCCCATCGCGCCGCTCTGGTTCGCCTGCTTCCATGTTTCAACCGCAATACCTTGCCAACTCAGCGCGTAGCCTGCATGTAGCGCCAGCTGTTCAAAGAAGATGCGCTGCGCCAGCCCGCTCCCCAAACGAAACGGATGAAGCACGTTAATTTCACAGTAGTAATGCGCCAGCCGCTCGACAAACTTCTCGTGCGCCAGACCGACCAGATAGCCCTCTTCTTCCAGATCCTGCATCAGAGCGTTGCCCTCTTTTTCGATATAGGCAAAGTGGCAAAAACGGGTATCGCCCTGGTAAATATCGACCTCCCGCAATTGCCCTGCCCAGTCGAAAATATCCTGATAGAGCTGGCGATGAATCGCGCACAGATGAGGCAAGCCGCGTACCAGCGGCCCCAGTTCAATCGTGGCGGCGCGGAGCGCGGTCATTTCATATGCCGCTTGCGCCAGTCGCTGGGCCTGATGAATCCCCAGCCGATTACGCATCACATTCAGCCCCGGATAGAGGTACGGATCGCGCCCTTCGCCAAATTTATCGCTCATAGTGCCTCCGAAGCTCGTCAAGACGTGCCAGCGCTTCATCGGCGGTCAGGGTTACTAAGGGGATCTCAATACCTTCGAGACGGCGGCTTTGCTGGAAGTTAACGTTGCGCCGCTGTTCCCAAAAGCGTGACTTTTGTTTATCGGTAAGTTTCTTCACCTGGCCTCCCTGAATATGTCTGTGCTTGACCACAAGTATAAGCAGCAATTTCAGGTTACGCTGAGACAGGGAGAAAACGCGGGCGGCTCGCACCCGCGCAGTCATATTTTATTTTATGGCAGGACTTTCGCGGAAAGGATAACGACTGGTTTTGTCGGCACATTCTGATAAGGCCCGACATCGTGCGTCGGTACCTGTGAGATTTTATCGGCGACATCCATACCTTTTACCACTTTACCAAATACCGCATAGCCAAAGTCGCGCTGGCCGTGGTCGAGAAAAGCGTTATCCGCGACGTTAATAAAGAACTGGCTGGTGGCGCTGTCTTTATCTGCGGTGCGCGCCATCGCGATCGTGCCGCGAGTATTACGCAGACCGTTGTCGGCTTCATTCTTAATCGGCGGATTCGGTTTCTTCTGCTGCATCTGCTCGTTAAAACCACCGCCCTGAATCATAAAGCCAGGAATAACGCGGTGAAACGTAGTGTTGTTATAGAAACCACTGTTGACGTAATCGACAAAGTTTTTCACAGAAACCGGCGCTTTCTGGCTGTTCAGCTCCAGCTCAATATTCCCGGCGGAGGTGGTTAACAGCACATGAGGATCGCCTTTTGCTGCCAACGCTGCGGGAGAAAGAGCAGAAAGAGCGAAAACAGCTGCGACAGCCGCCAGAGTCGATTTGAGCATGAGATTTCCTTAAAGAGAGCAGAAATAAAGCAAGTGGAATGATTTTAAAGAGCCTTCCTGGGCCAGGCCAGCCCTTTACCTAATTTTACGTATATGAAACAAATGTAACGTTACGACGCAACGCCGTATTCGTGCAATATGATGTGACAAACATCACATTAAAAAATGTAATGAACATTACTATCACTAATAATTATTTAAATGCATCACAAAAGCGCCTAAAATCTGCCCGCTTAACGCGCCCTCCACGCGCTTCACTTCTCTTCAAGGCCAGACATGACTAACAGCAACCGCATCAAGCTCACATGGATCAGCTTTCTTTCCTACGCCCTGACCGGGGCGCTGGTGATTGTCACCGGGATGGTGATGGGAAATATCGCAGACTATTTTCAGCTGCCCGTTTCCAGCATGAGTAACACCTTCACTTTCCTGAACGCCGGGATTTTGATCTCGATCTTCCTCAATGCGTGGCTGATGGAAATCATCCCGCTGAAAACACAGCTACGCTTTGGTTTTATCCTGATGGTGCTGGCGGTGGCCGGGCTGATGTTCAGCCACAGCCTGGCGTTGTTCTCAGCGGCGATGTTTGTGCTGGGGCTGGTCAGCGGGATCACCATGTCGATTGGCACCTTCCTGATTACGCAACTGTATGAAGGGCGTCAGCGCGGTTCCCGGCTGCTGTTTACCGACTCCTTCTTCAGCATGGCGGGGATGATTTTTCCTATGGTCGCCGCCTTCCTGCTGGCGCGTAGTATTGAGTGGTACTGGGTCTACGCCTGTATCGGCCTGGTCTACCTGGCGATTTTCATCCTGACCTTCGGCTGTGAATTTCCGGCGCTGGGTAAACATGCGCAGCACTCTCAGGCGCCTGTCGTCAAAGAAAAATGGGGCATTGGCGTACTGTTTCTCGCCGTCGCCGCGCTGTGCTATATCCTCGGTCAATTGGGCTTTATCTCCTGGGTGCCGGAATATGCCAAAGGCCTCGGCATGAGCCTGAATGACGCCGGGGCGCTGGTGAGTGATTTCTGGATGTCCTATATGTTTGGCATGTGGGCGTTCAGCTTTATCCTGCGCTTTTTCGATCTGCAACGCATTCTGACCGTACTGGCGGGTATGGCGGCGGTACTGATGTATCTGTTTATTACCGGCACGCAGGCGCATATGCCGTGGTTTATTCTGACGCTGGGCTTCTTCTCCAGCGCCATTTATACCTCCATCATTACGCTGGGATCGCAGCAAACGAAAGTGGCCTCGCCTAAGCTGGTTAACTTTATTCTGACCTGCGGCACCATAGGAACGATGCTGACCTTCGTCGTCACCGGCCCGATTGTGGCGCACAGCGGTCCACAGGCGGCGTTACTCACCGCGAATGGTCTGTATGCGGTGGTCTTTGTGATGTGCTTTGCGCTCGGCTTTGTGTCCCGTCATCGCCAGCATAGCGCGCCGGCTACGCATTGATAATGATTGCCGGATGGCGCCGCGATGCGTCTTATCCGGCCTACAGCGTAAGCTGTTGGTAGGCCGGATAAGGCGACGTCGCCCTCCGGCACTCTATCCCCCTCCTGACGAGGTAGGCCTGTTGGTCTAAAAACCCCTCATTTTGTATGTTATTTGTACAAACCTGAAAAGCCTGACAATTCCGCCACTTATAAAAATCCAGACAAATCAGCCATATACCCATTAAGAGGTATATAAAGGTGAATTTGATTTACATCAATAAGCGGGGTTGCTGAATCGTTAAGGTAGGCGGTAATAGAAAAGAAATCGAGGCAAAAATGAGCAAAGTCAGACTCGCTATTATCGGTAATGGTATGGTCGGCCACCGCTTTATTGAGGATCTCCTTGATAAATCCGACGCTAGCCTGTTCGACATTACCGTGTTCTGTGAAGAACCCCGTAAAGCCTATGACCGTGTCCACCTGTCATCCTACTTCTCTCACCACACCGCGGAAGAGCTCTCTCTGGTGCGTGAAGGATTTTACGAGAAGCACGGCGTAAAGGTACTGGTTGGCGAACGCGCAATTACCATTAACCGTCAGGAGAAAGTGATTCACTCCAGCGCGGGTCGTACCGTTTATTATGACAAGCTGATCATGGCGACCGGTTCATATCCGTGGATTCCGCCGATTAAAGGCTCCGAAACCCAGGATTGCTTCGTTTACCGTACCATTGAAGACCTCAACGCTATCGAAGCCTGCGCCCGTCGCAGCAAGCGCGGGGCGGTGGTCGGCGGCGGTCTGCTGGGGCTGGAAGCCGCTGGCGCGCTGAAAAACCTCGGCGTGGAAACGCACGTCATTGAATTTGCGCCAATGCTGATGGCGGAACAGCTCGATCAGATGGGCGGCGAGCAGCTACGTCGCAAGATCGAAAGCATGGGCGTGCGTGTACACACCAGTAAAAACACGCAAGAGATTGTTCAGCAGGGTAACGAAGCGCGTAAGACTATGCGTTTTGCCGACGGCAGCGAGCTGGAAGTCGATTTTATCGTCTTCTCTACCGGTATTCGCCCCCGCGACAAGCTGGCTACCCAGTGCGGTCTGGCCGTCGCGCAGCGCGGCGGGATCGTGATTAACGACACCTGCCAGACGTCCGACCCGGATATCTACGCTATCGGCGAGTGCGCCAGTTGGAACAACCGCGTTTACGGTCTGGTCGCACCAGGCTATAAAATGGCCCAGGTCGCCATTGACCATATCCTCGGCAGTGAAAACGCCTTTGAAGGGGCGGATCTCAGCGCCAAGCTGAAGCTGCTGGGCGTGGACGTCGGCGGCATCGGCGACGCGCATGGCCGCACGCCGGGCGCGCGTAGCTACGTTTACCTCGATGAAAGCAAAGAAGTCTACAAACGTCTTATTGTCAGCGAAGATAACAAAACGCTGCTCGGCGCAGTACTGGTCGGCGACACCAGCGATTACGGCAATTTGCTGCAACTGGTACTGAACGCCATCGAACTGCCGGAAAACCCGGATTCGCTGATCCTGCCGTCGCACGCGGGTAGTGGTAAACCCTCTATCGGCGTGGATAAACTGCCGGACAGCGCGCAGATCTGCTCCTGCTTCGATGTGACTAAAGGCGATCTGATCGCCGCTATCAATAAAGGCTGTCATACCGTGGCGGCGCTGAAAGCGGAAACCAAAGCCGGAACCGGCTGCGGCGGCTGCATCCCGCTGGTGACGCAGGTACTGAACGCCGAACTGGCGAAACAGGGTATTGAAGTCAACAACAACCTGTGCGAGCACTTTGCTTATTCTCGTCAGGAACTGTTCCACTTAATCCGCGTGGAAGGCATTAAAACCTTTGAAGAACTGCTGGCGAAACACGGTAAAGGCTACGGCTGCGAAGTGTGTAAGCCGACCGTCGGTTCGCTGCTGGCGTCGTGCTGGAACGAATACATCCTCAAACCGCAGCACACGCCGCTACAGGATACTAACGATAACTTCCTGGCGAATATCCAGAAAGACGGCACCTACTCGGTGATCCCGCGCTCCGCTGGCGGTGAAATCACCCCGGAAGGTCTGGTGGCCGTGGGTCGTATCGCCCGCGAGTTTAACCTCTATACCAAAATTACCGGTTCTCAGCGTATCGGTCTGTTTGGCGCGCAAAAAGACGATCTGCCGGAAATCTGGCGTCAACTGATTGAAGCGGGCTTCGAAACCGGTCACGCGTACGCCAAAGCGCTGCGGATGGCGAAAACCTGCGTCGGCAGCACCTGGTGCCGCTACGGCGTGGGCGACAGCGTCGGTTTCGGCGTGGAGCTGGAAAACCGCTACAAAGGCATTCGCACCCCGCACAAGATGAAGTTCGGCGTCTCCGGCTGTACCCGTGAATGTGCGGAAGCGCAGGGTAAAGATGTGGGTATCATCGCCACTGAGAAAGGCTGGAACCTGTACGTTTGCGGTAACGGCGGCATGAAACCTCGTCATGCGGATCTGCTGGCAGCCGATCTCGATCGCGAAACACTGCTCAAGTATCTCGACCGCTTTATGATGTTCTACATCCGTACCGCCGACAAACTGACCCGTACCGCACCGTGGTTAGACAACCTGGAAGGCGGCATCGACTATCTGAAATCGGTCATCATCGACGACAAGCTGGGCCTGAACGAACATCTGGAAGAAGAGATGGCGCGCCTGCGTGCAGCGGTGGTCTGCGAGTGGACGGAGACCGTCAACACCCCATCCGCACAGGTTCGTTTCAAACACTTTATCAACAGCGACAAGCGCGACCCAAATGTTCAGGTTGTGCCGGAACGCGAACAGCATCGTCCGGCCACGCCGTATGAACGTATCCCGGTCACTCTGGTGGAGGAAAACGCATGAGCCAGTGGCAAAACATCTGCAAAATCGATGACATTCTGCCGGGAACCGGCGTCTGCGCGCTGTCAGGCACTGAACAAGTCGCGATTTTCCGTCCTTACCATAGCGATCAGGTATTCGCGATCAGCAACATCGACCCGTTCTTTGAAGCCAGCGTGCTGTCTCGTGGACTGATTGCGGAACACCAGGGCGAACTGTGGGTCGCCAGCCCGCTGAAGAAACAGCGCTTTCGTTTAAGCGACGGTCTGTGCATGGAAGACGAACAGTTTTCTGTGAAACATTACGACGCGCGGGTAAAAGACGGCGTGGTGCAGTTGCGCGGTTAATTATTTTTGGGAGGCGCAACGCCTCCCCTTTTTTGACGTATTTGTAGGTCTTTTATTGGTAGGCCTGATAAGCGTAGCGCCATCAGGCAATTGCAAAAGCACATTGCCGGATGGCGGCATAAATGCCTTATCCGGCCTACGGTTACGATTTTTTTATTTTTTGTACTTCAAGGATAATCAAATGTTTACAGACACTATTAATAAGTGTGCGGCTAACGCTGCGCGCATCGCACGCCTGTCGGCGAATAATCCGCTCGGCTTCTGGGTCAGTTCGGCAATGGCCGGGGCTTATGTCGGTCTCGGCATCATTCTTATTTTCACCCTCGGCAATCTGCTCGACCCGTCCGTGCGTCCTTTGGTAATGGGTGCCACTTTTGGTATCGCCTTAACGCTGGTCATCATCGCCGGTTCCGAACTGTTTACCGGCCACACCATGTTCCTGACGCTGGGCGTCAAAGCTGGCACCATCAGCCACGGTCAAATGTGGGCTATCCTGCCGCAAACCTGGCTTGGCAACCTGGTCGGCTCCGTCTTTGTCGCCCTGCTTTACAGCTGGGGCGGCGGCAGTTTGTTGCCGGTCGATACCAGCATCGTTCACTCAGTCGCGCTGGCGAAAACCACCGCGCCCGCCACGGTACTGTTCTTCAAAGGCGCGCTGTGTAACTGGCTGGTTTGTCTGGCAATCTGGATGGCGATCCGCACCGAAGGCACGGCAAAATTTCTTGCTATCTGGTGGTGTCTGCTGGCGTTTATCGCTTCCGGCTACGAGCACTCCGTCGCGAATATGACGCTGTTCGCCCTCTCCTGGTTTGGTCATCACAGCGACGCCTATACCCTGTCCGGAATCGGACACAATCTGTTGTGGGTCACTCTGGGCAATACTTTGTCCGGCGTCGTGTTCATGGGATTGGGTTATTGGTATGCTACGCCGAAATCGGAGCGTCCGGCTCCGGCAAAAATCAATCAGCCAGAGGCTGCTGCCAATAATTAAGGGGTAATGTCGTGGACCATTTGCCTATATTTTGTCAATTACGCGACCGCGACTGTCTGATCGTCGGCGGTGGCGATGTCGCAGAACGCAAAGCACGGTTATTGCTGGAAGCAGGCGCACGTTTAACGGTCAATGCGCTAACCTTTATTCCACAGTTCACCGTATGGGCAAATGAAGGCATGTTGACTCTGGTTGAGGGACCGTTCGACGAAACGCTTCTCGACTCGTGTTGGCTGGCGATCGCGGCCACCGACGACGATACCGTCAACCAGCGTGTCAGCGAAGCGGCGGAGTCACGCCGTATCTTCTGCAACGTGGTGGATGCGCCGAAAGCCGCCAGCTTTATCATGCCCTCCATCATTGACCGCTCGCCGCTGATGGTCGCCGTCTCCTCGGGCGGCACTTCCCCGGTGCTGGCGCGTCTGCTGCGCGAGAAACTGGAGTCGCTGCTGCCGCAGCATCTGGGGCAGGTCGCGCGCTACGCCGGGCAACTCCGCGCCCGAGTGAAAAAGCAGTTTGCCACGATGGGCGAACGTCGTCGCTTCTGGGAAAAATTTTTCGTCAATGACCGACTGGCGCAGTCGCTGGCGAATGCCGATGAGAAAGCGGTTAACGCGACAACCGAGCACCTGTTTAGCGAACCGCTGGATCACCGTGGCGAAGTCGTGCTGGTTGGCGCCGGGCCGGGCGATGCCGGACTGCTGACGCTGAAAGGGTTACAACAAATCCAACAGGCGGATATCGTGGTTTACGATCGCCTCGTCTCCGACGACATTATGAACCTGGTACGCCGCGATGCCGATCGGGTCTTTGTGGGGAAACGCGCGGGTTACCACTGCGTCCCACAGGAGGAAATCAACCAGATCCTGCTGCGTGAAGCGCAAAAAGGTAAACGCGTGGTACGCCTGAAAGGCGGCGATCCCTTTATCTTTGGTCGCGGCGGCGAAGAGCTGGAAACGCTGTGCCATGCCGGTATTCCTTTCTCGGTCGTGCCGGGGATTACCGCGGCTTCCGGCTGCTCCGCCTACTCCGGTATTCCGCTAACCCATCGCGATTACGCCCAGAGCGTACGTCTGGTCACGGGTCACCTGAAAACCGGCGGCGAGCTGGACTGGGAAAACCTGGCGGCAGAAAAACAGACGCTGGTGTTCTACATGGGGCTTAATCAGGCAGCAACTATCCAGGAAAAACTGATCGCATTCGGTATGCAGGCCGATATGCCGGTTGCGCTGGTAGAAAACGGCACCTCCGTGAAGCAACGCGTCGTCCACGGTGTGCTGACGCAGCTCGGGGAATTAGCGCAACAGGTTGAAAGCCCGGCGCTGATTATCGTTGGCCGGGTCGTTGGTTTACGCGATAAATTAAATTGGTTCTCTAATCATTAATTAAAATAAGGCCCTGTTATTCAGGGCTTTATTTTACAACTACTCGTAACCCCAAATTATTTTTACTTAAAATTAAATTAAGCAATCCATTTTAAATACACCACGTGAATTTAAATATTAATAATATTGCGTAAAAACCCTTTTATTCGTCAAATTCCCCCATCATTCATTCACCTAATAAATAACACCGTTAAGCACTCAATTTGACCTGACCTGGTTATCGGGTGATAAAATAAACACTAAAGCATAATTTTCTTCTGGCCATTTCATCATTGCCTGTATCGCTCTCTGCATATGTTTAGTACGCAAGGAAAATATTAATTAAGGATGAACCCTATGCAAAAGAAAAAACTTATTTCTATCGCGATCGCTTTAACGCTACAAAGTTATTACACTCCGGCCATCGCCGCAGAAAATAACGATGATGAAAAAGAATGTCCCAGTAATATCTCCTCCCTGCCTAAAGAAAAACGCGCAAAACTCTCACCGACCTGCCTTGCTACATTACCTGAAAATGATAATCACTGGGGCTGGGTTGCTGGCGGCGTTGCTGCCCTGGTCGCAGGTGTGGCTATTGGCGTTGAAAATAACGGTGGCGGAGATTCTACTCATTCTTATACCCCCCCTACGCCCGACAATGGAGGCAACGTCACTCCGCCCGACGATGGCGGCAACGTCACCCCGCCCGATGATAGCGGCGATGACGATGTGACCCCGCCTGATGATAGCGGCGATGACGATGTAACCCCGCCTGACGATAGCGGCGATGACGATGTGACCCCGCCCGATGATAGCGGCGATGACGATGTGACCCCGCCTGACGATAGCGGCGATGACGACGACACGCCCACTGATAATTCTGTTACTACCTTCAGCAACGGCGTCACCATCGATAAAGGCAAAGACACCCTGGCCTTCGATAGCTTCAAACTGGATAACGGCAGCGTTCTCGAGGGCGCCGTGTGGAATTATTCAGAACAGGATGACCAGTGGCAGTTGACCACCGAAGACGGCAAAACGCTGAACGTCACCGGCTGGGACGTGACTGACGCCAATGCCGCCGTGATTGAAGGCACCCAGGAAAACGGTCTCTACTGGAAGTACGACAGCCGGGGCTATCTGATTATTGCCGACGATAACACCACGGTTATCACCGGCGACGGCGAATCGCATACCTCCGATCGCGGCATGGATATCAGCGGCCAGGATCGCACCGGCGTGATTATTTCCGGCGATCGAACCGTCAACACGCTCACCGGGGACTCCAGTGTGACCGACGGCGCCACCGGCATGGTGATCACCGGCGACAGCACCACCAACGCCATTTCAGGCCATTCAACGGTGGATAACGCCACCGGCGCGCTGATTTCCGGCAATAACACCACCACCGATTTCTCCGGCGACATTACCGTGAGCGGCGGCGGCACCGCCATCGTCATTGATGGCGACAACGCCACGGTTCAGAATACCGGTACTTCCAGTATCAGCGGCGCAGGCTCCACTGGCACCACCATTGACGGCAATAACGCGCGCGTCAGCAACGACGGCGATATGACCATCACCGACGGCGCCACCGGCGGCCATATTATCGGCGACAACGCGGTTATCGATAATGTCGGGGACACCACCGTCAGCGGCGCGGGGTCCGCTGCGTTGTATGTCGATGGCGATAACACGCTCATTATCAATGAAGGCGATCAGACCATCTCCGGCGGCGCGACCGGTACGCGAATTGACGGCAGTAAGGCCCGTATCGCCAATACCGGCGATATCGCAGTGGATGGCGCAGGCTCTGCCGCTGTAGTTATCAATGGCGACAACGGCAGTCTGACCCAGGCGGGCGATCTGCTGGTCACCGACGGCGCGATAGGTATCATCACCTACGGCACCGGAAATGAAGCAAAAAATACCGGTAACGCCACCGTCCGCGATCAGGACTCGGTGGGTTTTGTGGTCGCTGGCGAACAAAACGCCTTCCGCAACAAAGGGAATATTAACGTCAGCCTCAACGGCACCGGCGCGCTGGTGAGCGGCAATACGTCACAGGTTACGCTGGATGGCGATATTAACGTTATTTCCGTGCAGGACAGCGATGGCGTATTCCGCGGCGCGACGGGTGTAAACGTGAGCGGCGACAGCAACACCGTCAATATCGCTGGCAACGTGAATATGAACGCTGAGCACGAACAGGATTCTCTGATCGCCAGGCAGCCCTCACTAATCGGTATCACCGTGAGCGGCGCCAACAACGATATCGCCCTTAATGGCGCACTTGACATCAACGTCGGCGATCTGTCGATAGTCAGCGGGCAAGCTCTGGACGTCACCGGTCTGGACATTACAGGTGACGGTAACAACGTAAATATCCGCGGCGGTATTGACATTACCCATAGCGAGGGTGGGGATACCTCGTCCAGCACCGTCACAGGTATCAATCTCAACGGCGACAGCGAAGTTACGCTAAGCGGCCAGTCCACAATAGATACAACCACCGTTACAGGAGGCGAGGTCATACTGGCCAGGGTCAGCAACGGCGGTTCTCTGATTCTGGATGACGACTCAACCATTGATATTAATGCCAATTATATCAATGTTGACGCTTACACTGACAATGCGCTATTAATCGCTAACGGAGAAAATTCATCAATTGCGAACCAGGGCGATATCACAAGCCACGGCGTCTATTCCATTATGCGCGCCGACAATGGCGCAACCATCAGCAACAGCGGTGAGATCCTGATTTACGCAACCAGCAACAACGGCGGCGACGATCGTACTGCCGTTACCCGCGCCAACGGCGCAGGTTCAGTGGTTCATAACCAATCTGGCGGCGATATCACCATCATATCTGACCGGCAACCTGTAAAAAATTACGGTATTTCCTATTTCCCGCTGAAATGGTACAGCCATACCTTCTATGCAATGCTCGCTTCTGGATATGGCGATGTTGTCAATGATGAAGACGCCGCCATCCATTTGCAGGGTGCTGGCGTATATGGGGTTAGCGCCAGCAGAGGAACGGCGCTGAACGCAGGCGATATTTATCTGGACGGTTTTGTTCCGACGCTGGATGATGAAGGTAATATTACCAGTACAGACTACTGGCATCCGTCATCGCTCTATCTCACCAGTTCAGGAATGGTCGCAGGCTCAACCGACGGTGATGGCGACGCCACCGCCACCAATACCGGCACCATTAACGTTAACAACGCCGGGTTTGGCATGATGGCGCTCAATGGCGGCGTCGCCATTAACCAGGGCACCATTAATCTCACCGCCGATGAGGGCGTCACCAAAACCGATGATAACCAGCTGGTCGGCATGGCGGCGCTCAACGGCGGGACCGTCATCAACGATACCACTGGCACCATCAATATCGATGCCTCTTACGGTAAACCGTTCCTGGCCGACAACAACAGCAGCGTGATTAACTACGGCACCGTGTGCTTTGACAGCAACTGTCAGAGCAGCGACCAGTACAACCCGACCGACAGCAACGTCTCCCTGGCTTTTGCTGATGGCGATGTCATTACCGCCGCAGGTGAAACGCTTACTGGCGAAACCATTATCACCAGTCCGATCGCAACGCAGACCGTACACGTCACCAACGCAGGCATCGTCAGCGGCGGCAAGGTCACCGTCAGAAATTACGGTGATGTCATCAACGAAGCCACCGGCAGCATCAGCAGCGTCGGCATCGACAAAGGCGGCGTCTACACCAACGAGGGAACAACGGCTGCCGTTTCCGTAGACGGCGGCATGTTCAACAATACCGGCACCGTGACCGGGAAAACGGGGACCACGGTAGCGGGTTCCATTATCAACAACAGCGGTTCCATGAACGCGGTTGAGCAGTGGGCCAGCACCATGAATAACACAGGCACAGTGTCGGCCTGGGTCGGCGCATCGGGCAGTACGGTACTGAATAACTACTCAGGCGGCGAAATCGATAAGCTGAACTTTACCGGTGCCGCAACCGTTAATAACGCAGGGATCATCAACAATGGTTCTGTTGATAAAGGCGGTACGTTTAATAACCTCGAAGGCGGCGTCGTAACGCTAATAAACGACGGCCTGTGGGCTGGCGCCTTCAATAACTGGGGAACGGTGAATAGCGATGCCGATATCGCGACGGGAAAAAATACACACACTCTGTATAACGGCAGCACTGGCGTCATCAACGGGCAGATCACCACGGCGAAAAATAACGGCGGCAGCAAGGCAATTAACGACGGTACCATCAACATTGATAAAACCGGCAATGTGGCGATGTCGGCGCATGGCAGCGCGAAGATGGTCAACAACGGTGAAATTAACGTCGGTACTAAAGGCACCACGCAGACCGGCATGGTCGGGATGCAGCTTGAGTCTGACGCAAAATCCGATGCGGTTATCGAAAACAACGGCACCATCAATATCTACGCCAGTAATTCGTATGCATTCAGCCAGTTAGGCAGCAACGGCCATATCGTCAACAACGGTACGGTTTATATTGATGACAGCGTAACCGGCTCCGGCTTTATCAAGCAGAGCGGTAAAACCATCGAAGGCAGCGGTGAAAACGGCGACGGTACGGAAGTGCATTATGTTGACTTTATTGCGCCAACGGAACCGACCATTAACGATGGCATGACGACCGTAACAGCCGGCGACAGCGCAGGCTCATCCACCACCAACAACCTGTCCGGCTACGTGGTCGGCACCAGCGCCGACGGCAGCGCCGGTAAGCTTAAAGTCAGCAACGCCAGCATGAACGGCGTGGAAATCAACACCGGCTTTGCCGCAGGCACCGCCGACACCACCGTCAGCTTCGACAACGTGGTCGAAGGCAGCAACCTGTCTGACGCCGGCGCAATCCAGTCCACTACCGTGGTGTGGAACGCGCAGGGAAGCCAGGACAGCGACGGCAACGTTGACGTCACCATGACCAAAAACGCCTATGCCGATATCGCGACCGACGCCAGCGTCTCCGGCGTGGCGAGCGCGCTGGACGCCGGTTATACCAACAACGAGCTGTACACCAGCCTCAACGTTGGCACCACCGCCGAACTGAACAGCGCGCTGAAACAGGTCAGCGGCGCTCAGGCCACCACCGTGTTCCGCGAAGCCCGCGTGCTGAGCAACCGCTTCAGTATGCTGGCCGACGCCGCGCCGCAGGTGGGTAACGGTCTGGCGTTCAACGTGGTGGCGAAAGGCGACCCGCGCGCCGAACTGGGCAACGACACTCAGTACGACATGCTGGCGCTGCGCCAGAAGCTGGACTTAACCGCCAGCCAGAATCTGACGCTGGAGTACGGCATCGCCCGTCTCGACGGCAACGGCACGCAAAACGCCGGTGATAACGGTCTGACCGGCGGCTACAGCCAGTTCTTTGGCCTGAAGCACAGCATGGCGTTTGAAGAAGGCCTGGCGTGGAATAACAGCCTGCGCTACGACGTGCATAACCTGGACAGCAGCCGCTCCGTCTCTTACGGCAACACCAGCAAGGTGGCGGATTCCGACGTACGTCAGCAGTACCTTGAGTTCCGCAGCGAAGGGGCGAAAACTTTCACCATGATGAGTGATACGCTGAAAGTCACGCCGTATGCCGGGGTGAAATTCCGTCACACCATGGAAGATGGCTACAAAGAGCGCAGCGCCGGAGATTTTAACCTGTCCATGAACTCTGGCAACGAAACGGCGGTAGACTCTCTTGTCGGCCTGAAGCTGGATTACGCCAGGAAAGACGGTTGGAGCGCCACCGCTACCCTGGAAGGTGGCCCGAACCTGAGCTACAGCAAGAGCCAGCGTACAGCGTCATTACAGGGTGCGACGGGTCAATCGTTCGGCATAGATGACGGTCAAAAAGGCGGCGGCGTTAATGGCCTGGCAACCATCAGCGTGAAATATAGCAGCAATGATACTGCGCTACATCTGGATGCGTACCAGTGGAAGGAAGACGGTATCAGCGATAAAGGCTTTATGCTTAACGTTAAGAAAACATTTCGTTAAATAAACGACATTATATAACACTAATACAGGCCGCTTATTATTAAGCGGCCTTTTTTAAATCAGATTTCCAGGTAAAGATGAAGTCCTTATTTGGACTACCTGCATGGTTTATTAATTGCTATCGTACTATACGCTAAATAGATCTTATATTTATTCCACCATTAGTGTTCGTTTTATCAACAAGGATTTTGACATGTTCAAATTTGTAAAAATTGCCATTGTGGCAGGGGTTCTGGCAACGCTCACCGCCTGTACCGGTCATATCGAAAACAAAAAAAACAACTGCAGCTACGATTATTTGCTGCACCCTGCAATTTCTATTTCTAAAATTATTGGTGGTTGCGGCCCGGCTGCCGATCAATAATAGAAACGACTGCGCAGATACAAAAAAACCGGGATTTTCCCGGTTTTTTTACAGGTCAGATAAACGGTACGGCGCAGATGCCTTGTCCAACTTACGCTCGTTTGTAGGCCCGATAAGCTCGCGCCATCGGGCAAGCAATAACTGTTACGGTTTCGCCACAAAGCCAATGGCTTCGTAAACGGCTTTCAGCGTTTCGGCCGCACGTGCGCTGGCTTTTTCCGCCCCGTCTTTCATCACCTTCTGCAAAAACGCTTCGTCGTTGCGGAAACGGTGATAGCGCTCCTGCAACTCAGACAGCATTCCGGAAACCGCCTCCGCTACTTCGCCTTTCAAATGGCCATACATTTTACCTTCAAACTGTTTTTCCAGTTCAGGAATGCTCTGACCGGTCACGGCGGAAAGAATATCCAGCAGGTTAGAGACACCCGCTTTCTCTTTCACATCATAACGCACTACCGGCGGCTCGTCGGAGTCAGTGACCGCTCGTTTGATTTTCTTCACTACCGATTTCGGATCTTCCAGCAGGCCGATCACGTTATTACGGTTATCGTCCGATTTGGACATTTTCTTTGTCGGCTCCAGCAGCGACATCACGCGCGCGCCGGATTTTGGAATAAACGGTTCCGGTACTTTGAAAATATCGCCATACAGCCCGTTGAAACGCTGGGCGATATCGCGGCTCAGTTCCAGATGCTGCTTCTGATCTTCGCCTACCGGCACCAGATTGGTTTGGTACAACAGGATGTCTGCCGCCATCAGCACCGGGTAATCAAACAGGCCGGCGTTAATGTTTTCCGCATAGCGCGCAGATTTATCTTTAAACTGCGTCATACGGCTCAGCTCGCCGAAATAGGTATAGCAGTTCAGCGCCCAGCCAAGCTGCGCATGTTCCGGCACATGGGACTGAACGAAAATAGTGCTCTTTTCAGGATCAATACCACATGCCAGGTACAGCGCCAGCGTATCCAGCGTCGCTTTACGTAGCTGCTGCGCGTCCTGACGCACGGTAATAGCATGTTGGTCTACGATGCAGTAGATGCAATGATAGTCATCCTGCATGTTTACCCACTGACGCAATGCCCCCATATAGTTGCCAATGGTCAATTCACCTGAGGGCTGTGCGCCACTAAAAACGATGGGCTTAGTCATTTTTTATTTCCTGGTTATCGCTATGCGGAAGCCCAAGTGCGGGCAAAAGATCGTTAAAACTGTCATAAATGACGTCCGGCTCGCTAAGAGCGATCGCTTCGCCATAATTGTAGCCGTATGTCAGGCCAACCGAAGGGCAGCCCGCCGCTTTTGCAGCCTGAATATCATTACGCGAATCGCCGACAAAAAGCATCTGCTCCGGCATCATGCCCAGCCGGCTTGCCACCAGCAACAGCGGCTCCGGATGCGGCTTCTTATTTTGCACATCATCGCCGCCGATAACCACACTAAAGTATTTGGCGATATCAAGCGATTCCAGCAACGGCGCGACGAACGGCGTCGGTTTGTTGGTCACCAAACCTAATGACAATCCGCTGGCGTGCAGCGCGCCCAGCGTGTCGGCGACATGCGGAAATAAAAAGGTGCCTTCTTCCGCCACTTCGCCATAATACCTGTCGAACAATTTACGCAGAATGCGTACCTGTTCCTCGGCAGGAATATCTTCATCAACGGGCGGTTTCCCCATCGTCTTACGCAGCATGGCGCGCTCCTCGCGAGCCCAGGTCAGCGCGCGTTCCATCAATACGTCTGCGCCGTTACCAATCCAGGTAATCACGCGCTCCTCGCCCGCGACCGGCAGTTCCAGCGCATACAGCGCCATATCCACCGCCGCGGCAAGACCCGGCGCGCTATCCACCAGCGTGCCGTCAAGATCAAAGGCGACGCCCCGAATATTCTGCAACTTATCCATGACTTACCTTTGCCAGCTCACTGCGCATTTCATCAATCACTTTTTTGTAGTCGGGCTTATCGAAAATTGCCGACCCCGCAACAAACATGTCCGCGCCTGCTGCGGCGATCTCGCCGATATTGTTCACCTTCACGCCGCCATCCACTTCCAGGCGAATGTCGTAACCGGACGCATCAATGCGGCGTCGCACTTCGCGCAGTTTATCCAGCGTCTGCGGAATAAAAGACTGGCCGCCGAAGCCTGGGTTCACGGACATCAGCAGGATCACATCCAGTTTGTCCATGACGTAATCGAGATAACTGAGCGGCGTTGCCGGGTTGAATACCAGCCCCGCTTTACAGCCGTGCTCTTTAATCAGCTGTAGCGTGCGGTCAACATGTTCGGAGGCTTCCGGGTGAAAGGTAATGATGCTCGCGCCAGCGGCGGCAAAGTCGGGCACGATACGGTCGACTGGCTTGACCATCAGGTGGACATCAATTGGCGCGGTAATACCGTACTGACGCAGGGATTTCAGCACCATCGGGCCGATAGTCAGGTTCGGCACATAGTGATTATCCATGACGTCAAAGTGTACAACATCAGCACCGGCAGCCAGCGCTTTGGCGGTGTCTTCACCCAGGCGAGCAAAATCAGCCGACAGAATTGAGGGGGCAATCAAATACTGTTTCATCCGCTTCTCCTTGAGAATTATTTTCTTGCAGGCGTGGCGACTCCTGGTTGGTACAGAGCCAGCAGTTCGTCCACCTTTTTACGTGTGCCGCCGTTGCTGCTTATACTGCGTCTAACTTTGACGACATGCAATTTTGCGAGTTGATACCACTCACGTGTGAGCGCCGTATCATGGTTGGAAATGAGCACCGGTATCCGGTTACTGACCAGATTCTCAGCGATTTCCGCCAGATGCGCTTGTTGCGTCAGGCTAAAACTATTGGTGTGATACGCTGTGAAGTTAGCCGTGGCGGACAACGGCGCATAAGGCGGATCGCAATAGACCACCGACGACTTGTCCGCACGCGCCATACTGTCTGCGTATGACTCACAGTAAAAGAACGCATTCTGCGCTTTTTCTGCAAAGTGGTACAACTCCGCTTCCGGGAAGTAAGGTCTTTTATAACGACCAAACGGTACATTAAATTCCCCGCGCAAGTTATAGCGACAGAGTCCGTTATAACCGTAGCGGTTCAGATATAAAAACAGTACCGCCCGACGAAAGGGGTCCTGGCAGGTGTTGAACTCCTCACGGAGTTGGTAATAGACCTCAGCCTGGTTAGTTTCAGGCATAAACAGCTCGCGCGAAGCCTGTACGTACTCGTCAGTACGTAACTTCACGATGTTATAGAGGCTAATAAGGTCGCTGTTGATATCGGCGAGGATATAACGAGAAAAGTCGGTGTTAAGAAACACCGATCCGGCACCCACAAAAGGTTCGACAAGGCACTCGCCTTTTGGCAAATGTCGTTTGATATCATCAAGCAGAGGGTATTTTCCCCCTGCCCACTTCAAAAAAGCGCGATTTTTTTTCATGCTGACTAACTAATTACACCTTCTCCGGCTGTGGAGAAAGCTCCGACAGCATCCTGCGCTTTAGGCTGTGCCGCGTTGCTTTACGGCGC
Organism: Salmonella sp. 2018103; assembly: GCF_026247685.1. Classification (NCBI taxonomy): domain Bacteria; kingdom Pseudomonadati; phylum Pseudomonadota; class Gammaproteobacteria; order Enterobacterales; family Enterobacteriaceae; genus Salmonella; species Salmonella sp. 2018103. The sequence continues at coordinate 382,130 of NZ_CP111029.1, read as the reverse complement.
ATTTGACGATAGCAAATGCGCCCCTCGCGCCTGTCCTGAACAAAAATAGCTGTCAGCGACACTCACAGGCAATTGCAGGACACAGCCTGGATTATTTCAGATCGGCCTGAACCTGATGCAACGGTTTTGCCCACGGGTTTTTCGCCTGCACATCGGCAGGTAAGGTGGACACCGCACGTTTAGCATCCTCTTTCGAAGCATACATCCCCGTTACCAGCACATACCACGGTTGTCCATTACGCGTCGTCTCGTATACCACATAATTTTTCAGGTTCTCTTTCTTCGCCCAACCGTTCAGGTTGTCGTAATTTGAAGAACTACTGAGCTGCAATGTGTAGTGGCTGGATGGCGCGCTCTTTAATGCGCCAACGTTGCCGGCGCTTTTCCCGCCGCCTGCGACAGGCGTCGTCGAGGCTTGCGCTGGCTTCGCGGTTTGTACCGGCGCAGCGCTTGCCGTCGCTGTCGGAGCAGCCGTCGTGGTGGTCGCTTTCGGCGTCGCGGCTGGCGCTGCCGGTTCCGTGCGTTTCACTGGCGCGACCGGTTTCTTCGGTTCCGCAGTCGTGGTTTTCGCCGTGGTCTGCGGTTTCTTAGGTTCAATGACGGCCTGTTTACGTTCCGGACGCGTGGTATGACGCTCGGCAGGTTCGCTAACCGCCGCCTGACGCGTCGTGCTGCCATTGCGAACTGGCGCGACGGTTGCAGGCTCTGTCGGCAACGTAGAGTTCACCGCAACATTGTTCATCTGCTCTGGATTCTGCGTCAGCGCATTATTCAGATCGCCCTGCACTTCCACGCGCTGCTGACCGTCAGCGACCACAGGCGACTGTCCCTGCGTCGGCGTTGAAGAAATCGGCGGCAACGAAATATCCTGCGACGTATTGCCCGCGGTTTGTTCTGCGGAGGTGGTGCCCGGCGCAGGCTGGGTCGCATTCGCCTGATCGGCGGCGTTACCGGAAAGATCGATACTCTTTTCGCCAGAGGCCGACGGCTCGCTGGAAGACGTTGAGGGGGCTTTCAGCGCGGAGCCGATACCGATAATCAATAGCAGCAGCACCAGTACGCCAACGCCCATCATCATGTACTGACGAGAGGCTGGCTTATGGGCCGCTTTTTTACGCTTACGTGGACGGCGTTCAACACGCTCTTCGTCCACCGTATCGTCTTCATCGGATTCGTACTCTTCTTCAACTTCAGGTTCTTCACTACGCGCTTTACGCGTACGCGTCGGACGGCGATCGTCGGCATCCAGATCAACGTCATCAAAGTTGATCTGCGGCTCATTATCGCGTTCTGAAGATTGACGAGAACGACCAGTACGACGATCGCTGGGATCGGGTTTCAGCTCGTCTTCTGGTTTGAATTCATCCATTTAACACCCCACTCAAAGGTTAATGCTTACGACATTGCACATAACCTGAAGCTAAAAGACTGACATCTACGCAATATCAGTCTGACCTTTCTTGTTGTTACGCCTGCTGACAGTCAGCAATCGCGCTAAGAACGACTTCGTGCGACACTCCGCCGCGCACTTCACTTTTCCCTATGGCCAGCGGAAGCACTAAACGCAGCTCCCCCGCTAACACTTTTTTATCTCGCAGCATGTGCGGCAAATAGTCCTGCGCGGACATCTCGCAAGGGCCATTGACTGGCAACCCGGCCCGTTCGAGTAGAGCGATGATGCGCTGCGTATCAGCAGAACTGAACTGCCCCAAACGCTCGGATGCGCGCGCAGCCATCACTATACCTGCGGCAACGGCTTCACCATGTAACCAATTGCCATATCCCATTTCCGCTTCAATGGCGTGGCCAAAGGTATGTCCAAGATTCAGTAAAGCACGTAAGCCCGCTTCACGCTCGTCGGCGGCAACAACTTCGGCTTTCAGCTCACAACAACGACGAATACAGTACGCCATCGCCGGGCCGTCCAGACGCAATAGCGCATCCAGATTCTCCTCAAGCCAGGTGAAGAAGTCTGCGTCGAGTATAATGCCGTATTTGATCACCTCTGCCAGTCCCGATGCCAGTTCGCGTGCGGGAAGCGTTTTCAGGCAATCAAGATCGACAACCACAGAAGCGGGTTGGTAAAACGCGCCAATCATGTTTTTGCCAAGGGGATGGTTGACGGCGGTTTTCCCGCCCACGGAAGAATCAACCTGCGACAGTAAGGTAGTTGGCACCTGGATGAAACGTACGCCTCGCTGGTAGCTGGCCGCCGCAAAACCGGTGAGATCGCCAATCACGCCGCCGCCAAGCGCGACCAGCGTGGTATCACGACCATGCGGTTTTTTCAGTAACGCCGTAAACACCGTATCCAGCACCGTCAGGCTCTTATACTGCTCGCCGTCAGGAAGAATCACGCTGTCTACGTTAACGCCCGCCCGTTCGAGTACGCCGCGAACCTTGTCCAGATAAAGCGGCGCCAGGGTTTCGTTGGTCACTAACATGACCTGATCGCCTGATTTCAGCGGCAAGAATGAAGCTGGTTCGTTAAACAAACCAGCCGCGATGGTGATCGGGTAACTACGTTCCCCGAGAGTGACTGTAATCCTCTCCATGACGCGACATCCACCTTAGTTACTTGTGCCCGCTTACCCAGCGTATTCTGCTTGAATTAGTTGCTTTCCAGCATATGAATAATCTGGTTTGCCACAACCTTAGCGCTTTGATCGTCGGTGCGAATGGTGACGTCGGCAATCTCTTCGTACAGCGGATTGCGTTCGTTAGCCAGCGCTTCCAGAACTTCGCGAGGCGGCGCTTCAACCTGCAACAGCGGGCGTTTTTTATCACGCTGCGTGCGCGCCAGTTGTTTTTCGATGGTCGTTTCAAGGTAGACCACGACGCCACGCGCGGAGAGACGGTTACGCGTTTCACGCGATTTTACAGAGCCACCGCCGGTTGCCAGCACAATACCCTGTTTTTCCGTCAATTCGTTGATAACTTTTTCTTCACGATTACGGAAGCCGTCTTCACCTTCAACATCGAAGACCCAGCCCACATCAGCTCCGGTTCGTTTCTCAATCTCTTGATCAGAATCGTAAAATTCCATATTGAGTTGTTGAGCTAACTGGCGCCCAATAGTGCTTTTTCCGGCACCCATAGGCCCAACCAGAAAGATATTGCGTTTCTCTGCCATTTTTTCGGTACTACTAAGACTATTCGTTAATGGTAAACCCGCTTCACAGACACCCAGCGCAGCAGGACATGAACTGAAACCTCATAAGATATTGCGAGAGTCAGACTGAAAATTATCTCAATACTCAAGCGGGTTTGGCAACTGAATAAATCACCAAGCCTGATTGTTGCAAAACCCGAGTTAGCGTTGCCGGATGGCGACCAGAACAACATATCCGGCCTACAAATTGCTCTACTTTCAAACAATTGTGCGCAATCCGCAGAACCAATACGTCTGCATCAGCGGACATTCAGCCGTTTATCATCGGTCTTATGCACACCTTCGGCAAGGCAAAGCGCATTAATCAATGCGTCAGCAACGAAAAGCACGACTCTCAAATCGGTACTCCTTGTATGCTAAATACATCCGCACGTCAAATCCCGCAGATGCGTTCAGTGCAAAAACAGCGCTTTTTTATGCATAAATTATTCTGTCGCCACCAGTCTGGGGGTGATAAACACCACTAATTCGCGTCGCTCGTCCTCTTTGCCGTCATGGCGGAAGAGCTGACCAAGCCAGGGAATATCCCCCAGCAGCGGCACGCTATCGCTACCCGATTTATTTTTTCGCGAAAAAATACCGCCCAGCGCCAGCGTCTCGCCGCTTTTTACCTCTACCTGCGTTTCAATTTCCTGTTTATCTATCGCCAGCACTTCACCATCAGCCTGTTGTAGTACCTGACCGGGGACATTCTGGCTGATATGTAACTTCAGGCGGATGCGCCCTTTTTGCAAAACGGTGGGCGTTACCTCCATTCCCAGCACCGCTTCTTTAAATTCCACGGAGGTCGCGCCGCTTTCGCCGCTGGAAACCTGATAAGGAATTTCGCTACCTTGCTTGATACTGGCTGGCTGCAGATGGGAAGCCAGCAGCCGGGGGCTGGCGATAATATCCAACTGCTGCTTTTGTTCCAGCGCTGACAGCTCTAAATCCAGCAAGCGTCCGTTAATGCGCCCGATATTAAACCCGACGCGTGAGGTGGCGGCGGCGACGGATAAATCACTGGAAAGCGTCGTCACGTCACCCACCGCGCCCGCTTGCGACGCGTCAGCCAGCGTCCACTTTACGCCCAGTTCCCGTAGACTCTTTTCGTTAATGGTGACGATATGCGCCGCCAGCTCCACCTGCGCCACCGGCAGATCCATTTGCGATACCCATTTTTCCAGCTCCGCCAGGGCCGCGCGGTTATCGCGCAACAGCAGGCGGTTGGTGCGCTTATCTACCATGATGGTTCCCTTCGCGCTCAGGAGTTTCTCGCCCGCTTTCGCCAGTTCGCCGGCATCGGCGTATTGCAGGCTAATGCTGCGGTTTTCCAGCGGTAAATTAGCCTGAAGCCTTAACCGCTCGGCATCCTGCCGCGCACTGTGTTCTTTCTGCCAGGCCTGTGAATGAACATGAAGAATATTCCCCTCCTGACGCAGCACCAACCCCGCGCTATTGACCACCGTCTGTAGCGCCTGTTTCCACGGCACATCCGTCAGATGTAGCGATAATGTCCCGCTGACGTCCGGCGACACCACCAGATTCTGCCGCTCCTGCTCGGCTAAAGTCTGCAAAACCTGCACCACAGGGACGTCGTCAACCACCAGCGTCACTTTCGCCGCTTTTCCCGCCTGTGCGGCGGGCATCAAGACTATCAGTATTATGGCTATCCATCGCTTCATTGCCCGCTCCCTGACGTAGCCACCGCCACTGCGGCGGCGCACAATTTTTACCGGTCGTTAACGTTAAGGCTTCCGCCGTCAGGCGGACAATCGTCCAACCGTTTTCCAGCGTCTGCCCTTCTTCCACTCGCCGCCATTTTTGCTGGCTATCTTTAAGAATGCCTGTCCATCGCTCGCCTTTACGTACCGCGCCCTGATATCGCCACTGCGAGAGTTCCGCTATCCGGCAGCGATCTTCCGGCGGGCGGAAGGGATCGCGCATTCCCGTCAACGTCAGCAAACAAAAACAGAGCAATACACTACGGCTAGCCTTCATTCGCCAGGCGCTCCAGTTGCAGCGTTATCAATAATTCCGCCCCCTCTCTACGCAATGAAAACCGACTTACGCTCATCTCGCTTTCGGCCAACCGGACAAACAGTGACGGCACCGCATCCCAGGACGTTTTCAGCGCCATTTCTCCCCCCTGCGCCGATGGCTGCCAGTGCAGCAAACGCAGAGGAGGCGCCTGGAAATCTAACGGCGAAAAAGGACGCGGATTTTCAACGGTGCCCCCGAAAAGCAGTTCAGCCGCGATGCTCAGACGGCGCAGATGACGCCACTGTTGCCGGGCGGCCTCGCGCTGCTGGCTTAACCGCGTTTGTTGCGTATCCAGCGTTTTCCAGCCGGGATAGCCCACAGATAACGCGACCATCAGCGTCAGGCACAGCACGCCTGCACACCAACAAAAAACCCGACCACGGCGCGACATCCCGTACCAGATATCAAAGAGCGCGTTCACGGGCGGCGCTCCTCGTTAACTGATAATGGAACTGCCAGCGCCCTTGCGTATCCTGCCGCGTGGTGCCCGTGCGGTTTAGCGGAAAACTGACATAGTGACGAAGCGATGTCTCAAGCGTGAGCAGGGCGTCAAACGTTCTCGCCAGCCCTTCCAGCTCTAGCGTCTCTTGTTGATAATTGAGGCTTGTCAGCCATGCCTGATCTGGCAACAGGTTGGCAAGGTCAGTCAAGATAGATTGCCAGGCTTGCGTCAGTTCACGCTGCGCCTGACGTTGTAATCGCGCCTGTTGCTGCCGCTGACGTTGCTGCAACTGCGGTATGTTCGCCGCAAGCGCCGTCGTGCGTCCGTTTTCCGCCGTCAGTAGCAGTTCATTAATCCTCCCCTCCTGCCAAAAAACCAACCGGGCGATCGTCGCGAGGCTTGCTATCAGCAGCAGGGACGCGCCCCATACCACGCACCACAGCCGCAGACGCGCTACGTAATGTTGGCGCCGCCAGGGGAGCAAATTGACAGAATGCGCCATCAGCGTATCTCCCCTATGGCTAAACCCAGCGCAATCGCAAAGCGATAACCATCCGGCGGAACCGGCGGTTGGCGGACGGTAACGGCGCGCCAGGGGTCGAATTCGCCTTCGGCGCATAATGAAATATGTTCCGGCACGACGGACAATGTTGCGGCAAGGTCATGCAGCGTCGTCGCCTCGCGCGCCGATTTACGCCCCCACGCATAGCGCGTCGCCCACAGCCACTGGCTCTCATCGCGCCAGACCAGACATTGCCGCCCCGAAGGTATAAACGGCAGCAAGCGCTGTAACGCGCAGGCATCGGGCGTTACAGCAGCGATGCGCACATTGAGCGTTTGCGCCAGCGTTAACAGCTCTGAAATTTCTTTGCTTTGCACGGCGGTAACGTTGAACGCGGGGCTTAGCGCATCGTCCTGAAAGTCGAAACGCAATAAGTCCGGATCCATATCCAGCTCACGCGCCATCGTTTGTGAAAGCCATGCGACTTGCTCACGTTCCCGCAGACGCATCGGCGGATGTGGAAAAGCGCGTTGCAATGTCCGATTTGCGGGAAAAGAGAGATAAATACGGTGACGTAGCGGCAGCTCACGACTCCAGGGTCGCAGTACGTGAGCCAGCGATTGCGGGTCAGGAATCGTACCCTCTGCCGTGGAGGCGTTCATCAGCGGCAGTCGCCACCAACGTTGCAGAGACCAGCCCGATGCGCCGCGAATAACGGCGATGGCCAGCGCTTCATGCTGCTGAATATGCAATCCTATTTGCCAGGTTTTAAAAGCCATAACGGTCGATCTCCTTATCACCCGTCGCGTTAACGGGTATATCAATGCGTCTGGCTTGCCTTTATACTACCGCGCGTTTGTTTATAAACTGCCCAAATGACACTAAATGGGAAATCTCCAGTGAAGTTCGTAAAGTATTTATTGATCCTTGCAGTATGTTGCATCCTGCTGGGAGCAGGCTCGATTTATGGCCTTTATCGCTATATTGAGCCACAGCTACCTGACGTCGCGACATTGAAAGATGTGCGTTTGCAAATTCCGATGCAGGTTTACAGCGCGGATGGCGAACTTATCGCGCAATATGGCGAAAAACGTCGTATTCCCGTTACGCTCGATCAAATTCCGCCGGAAATGATCAACGCCTTTATCGCCACCGAAGATAGCCGCTTTTATGAGCATCACGGCATTGACCCGGTAGGTATTTTCCGTGCGGCCAGCGTCGCGCTCTTCTCCGGTCACGCATCGCAGGGAGCAAGTACCATTACCCAGCAACTGGCGCGAAACTTCTTCCTTAGCCCCGAACGCACGCTGATGCGCAAGATCAAGGAAGCGTTTCTGGCGATTCGTATTGAGCAGTTGCTGAATAAAAATGAGATCCTCGAACTCTATCTGAACAAGATCTATCTCGGCTACCGCGCCTATGGCGTTGGCGCGGCGGCACAGGTCTACTTTGGTAAGACGGTCGACCAGCTTAGTCTAAGCGAAATGGCGGTTATCGCCGGGCTACCTAAAGCGCCTTCTACCTTTAACCCGCTCTACTCGATGGATCGGGCGATAGCGCGCCGTAACGTAGTGCTTTCGCGAATGTTAAGCGAGGGATATATCACTCAGGCGCAGTACGATCAGGCCCGTAGCGAACCTATCGACGCAAATTATCACGCGCCGGAAATCGCCTTCTCCGCGCCTTATCTGTCGGAAATGGTGCGCCAGGAAATGTATAACCGTTATGGCGAAAGCGCCTATGAAGATGGTTATCGTATTTACACGACCATCACCCGCAAAGTGCAGCAGGCCGCGCAACAGGCGGTGCGTAATAACGTGCTGGACTATGACATGCGCCACGGTTATCGCGGCCCGGCGAATGTGCTATGGAAAGTGGGCGAAACGGCGTGGGACAGTAAAAAAATTACCGATACGTTGAAAGCGTTGCCGACCTACGGACCGCTGCTTCCCGCCGTGGTCACCAGCGCTAATCCGCAAGAGGCGACCGCTGCGCTTGCCGACGGTACGTCCGTTTCGCTACATATGGAAGGAATGCGTTGGGCGCGGCCTTACCGCTCGGATACACAGCAGGGGCCGACGCCGCGTAAAGTTACCGATGTCGTCCAGACAGGTCAGCAAATCTGGGTTCGTCAGGTGGATAACGACTGGTGGCTGGCGCAGGTACCGGAAGTGAACTCCGCGCTGGTTTCGCTTAACCCGCAAACTGGCGCGGTACTGGCGCTGGTCGGCGGTTTCGATTTTAATCAGAGTAAATTTAACCGCGCGACGCAAGCTTTGCGTCAGGTGGGGTCGAACATCAAACCGTTCCTCTACACCGCCGCAATGGATAAAGGGCTGACGCTCGCCAGTATGCTCAACGATGTGCCGATTTCCCGCTGGGACGCCGGGGCAGGTTCAGACTGGCGTCCGAAAAACTCCCCGCCGCAGTACGCCGGACCGATTCGTTTACGCCAGGGGCTGGGGCAGTCGAAAAACGTGGTGATGGTACGCGCCATGCGCGCCATGGGCGTCGACTATGCGGCGGAATATCTGCAACGCTTCGGCTTCCCGGCGCAGAATATCGTGCATACCGAATCGCTGGCGCTGGGCTCCGCCTCCTTCACGCCGATGCAGGTTGCGCGCGGTTATGCGGTGATGGCGAACGGCGGTTTCCTGATCGACCCGTATTTCATCAGCAAGATTGAGAACGATCAGGGCGGCGTGATCTTCGAAGCGAAACCGAAAATCGCCTGCCCGGAGTGCGATATCCCGGTCATTTACGGCAATACGCAGAAATCCGACGTGCTGGAAAACACCAATGTGGAAGAGGTCGCGGTTTCGCAAGAGCAGCAAAACAGCGCCGTACCGATGCCTGAGCTGGAACAGGCAAACCAGGCGCTGGTCGCGCAAAACGGCACGCAGGAGTACGCGCCGCATGTGATCAATACGCCGCTGGCGTTTCTGATCAAAAGCGCGCTGAACACCAATATCTTCGGCGAACCCGGCTGGATGGGTACCGGCTGGCGTGCGGCGCGTGACCTTAAACGTCGCGATATCGGCGGCAAAACCGGTACGACCAACAGCTCGAAAGACGCATGGTTCTCCGGCTATGGTCCTGGCGTCGTCACTTCCGTATGGATCGGCTTTGACGATCACCGCCGTGATTTAGGCCGCACTACCGCTTCCGGCGCGATCAAAGATCAAATCTCCGGCTATGAGGGCGGCGCGAAGAGCGCGCAACCTGCATGGGACGCCTATATGAAAGCCGTGCTGGAAGGCGTGCCGGAACAGCCGCTAACGCCGCCGCCGGGCATCGTCACGGTGAATATCGACCGCAGTACCGGACAACTGGCGAGCGGCGGTAACAGCCGTGAAGAGTATTTCATCGAAGGCACGCAGCCGACACAACAGGCGGTACACGAGGTGGGAACCACCATTATTGATAATGGTGAAACACACGAACTGTTCTGATCAAAAAAGGCGCTCCGGCGCCTTTTTTATTGTGTTTAGCGGATGACGGCGAACGGGGAGACGAACCTCCCGTTGGCTTGATCAACGCCGCGCCATCAGGCAATTCGGCCCTGCGCTTTCAACCACTCGCGTACCAGAAACAGCGCGCTGACGTTGCGGGCCTCGTTAAAATCGGGGTCTTCCAGCAGATCCATTAAATGCGCCAGCGGCCAGCGTACCTGCGGCAATGGCTCAGGCTCGTCGCCTTCCAGCGACTCCGGATAGAGATCTTCCGCCACCACGATATTCATTTTGCTGGAAAAATAAGAGGGCGCCATGCTGAGTTTTTTTAAGAAGGTCAGGTTATGCGCGCCAAACCCGACCTCTTCTTTGAGCTCCCGGTTCGCCGCTTCAAAAACGGTCTCGCCCGGGTCGATCAATCCTTTCGAGAATCCCAGCTCATAGGATTCGGTTCCCACCGCATACTCACGAATAAGAATCAGATGCTCATCAATGATCGGCACAATCATTACCGCCTCACGGGTTGATGGTCGCATACGTTCATACACGCGACGCACGCCGTTGCTGAACTCCAGATCCACGCTTTCTACGTTAAACAGTCGGGATTGTGCGACGGTTTCCACTTTCAGAATGGTGGGTTTTTGTAATGATTTGCTCATTGTGAGAATCTTTGCAGTGTAATCTGTGGTCATTGTGCGACATACCGCACGGTTTCGGCAATGCGAATTGCCGTTTATTTACATTTATGTAACGTAATAAAAATTAATTCTTATTTCAAATTAAAAGTCAATAGGTTGAAATAACTCCAGGAATTTGCTGATATTCCGTTTTTGGTGGTATTGCTATGATTTGCCTTCACTGGGATGCGCTTTACAATGCTCAAGTTCAACTCCACGCTTGCCGATAGCCAACCACAGAAAAATGTTTATTGGACAGGGTGCGACTGACCACGCCTGACAGACTTAGTAAGATGGGGAAAGCATGAGCACCATTCTGATTTTTATAGCTGCTTTGCTGGCCTGCTCTCTACTGGCAATATGGCGGTTCCGGGTAAAGTCCAGACGAGGGAGCTTACCGTGGATCAGCGCCTTTCAGGACGCGCAAACGCGTAAACTGTTGCCCGAAGAGCGCAGCGCGGTAGAAAACTATCTCGATAACCTTAGCCAGATCCAGCAAGTTCCGGGGCCGACAGGTGCCAGTGCTGCGCCCATCTCGCTGACGCTGAACGCGGAAAGCAACAGTGTCGTGATACTGACCCACTCCATCACCCGCTACGGCATTACCACTGACGATCCTAATAAATGGCGCTACTACCTCGACTCCGTCGAAGTCCATCTGCCGCCTTTCTGGGAACAGTACATCAATGATGAAAACAACGTTGAGCTGATCCTCACGGATACGCTGCCGCTGGTGATCTCTTTAAACGGCCATACGCTGCAAGAGTATATGCAGGAGTCGCGCGGCTACGCGCTACAGAATACGGCCTCTACGCAGGCGTCGATTCGCGGCGAAGAGAGCGAGCAGATTGAGCTGTTGAATATCCGTCAGGAGACCCACGAAGAATATGCGCTCAGCCGCCCGGCTGGCTTGCGCGAAGCGTTGTTAATCGTCGCCTCCTTTTTGTTATTCTTTTTCTGTCTGATAACGCCAGACGTTTTTGTACCGTGGATGATAGGCGGTGCTATCCTGCTGCTGGCAGCCGGACTTTGGGGACTTTTTGCGCCGCCGTCGAAAAGCGCGCTGCGGGAAATTCACTGTCTGCGGGGAACGCCTCGCCGCTGGGGACTGTTTGGGGAGAATAATCAGGAGCAGATTAACAATATTTCGCTGGGCATCATCGACCTTATTTACCCTGCCCACTGGCAACCCTACATTACGCAGGATCTTGGGCAACAAACGGATATTGATATTTACCTTGATCGCCATGTCGCTCGCCAGGGCCGGTTTTTATCCCTGCATGATGAAGTGAAAAACTTCCCGTTGCAGCACTGGTTACGCAGCACTGTTATTGCTATCGGTTCGCTGCTGGTGTTGTTTATGCTGCTGTTCTGGATCCCGCTGGATATGCCAATCAAGTTCACGCTATCGTGGATGAAAGGCGCGCAAACCATTGAAGCGACGACGGTAAAACAGCTTGAAAAAGCTGGCGTGCGGGTGGGCGATACACTGCACCTGAGCGGTAAAGGAATGTGTAATATTCATTCCGGCGCGACCTGGAGCGGCCAGTCTAACTCACCGTTTATGCCGTTCGATTGCTCGCAAATCATCTGGAATGACGCGCCTGCGTTACCGCTACCGGAATCAGACCTGGTGAATAAAGCGATGGCGCTAAGCCAGGCGGTAAATCGTCAGCTCCATCCAAAACCCGAAGACGACTCGCGCGTCAGCGCATCTTTACGCTCCGCGATCCAAAAATCGGGCATGGTATTATTAGATGACTTTGGCGATATTGTTCTGAAAACCGCTGATTTGTGCGCGGCGGAAGACGAGTGCGTGCGCCTGAAAAATGCGCTGGTTAATCTCGGTAACAGTAAGGACTGGAACGCGCTGGTGAAACGCGCGAACGCCGGCAAACTGGACGGCGTCAACGTGCTGCTACGCCCCGTAAGCGCAGAGTCGCTGGAAAATCTGGTCACGACCTCAACGGCGCCGTTTATTTCTCGCGAGACCGCGCGTGCCGCCCAGTCGCTGAATAGCCCCGCTCCCGGCGGATTCCTGATCGCCAGCGATGAAGGCAGCGAACTGGTTGATCAGGCCTGGCCGTCAACGCCGCTGTATGACTATCCCGCGCAGGAACAGTGGAGCGCCTTCCAGCGTCTGGCGCAAACGCTCATGCAGACGCCATTTAGCGCCGAGGGCATTGTCACCAGCGTGTATACCGATGCCAACGGCACGCAGCATATCAGCCTGCATCGTATCCCCGATAAATCCGGCTGGTGGCGTTACCTCGGTACCACGCTGCTGATGCTGGCAATGATAGTGAGCGCGGTCTACAACGGCATTCAGGCGTTCAGACGTTATCAACGCCACCGTACCCGTATGGCGGACATCCAGGAATACTATGAAAGCTGCCTCAATCCCAGGTTAACCGTCTCTCCGGAAAATCTCATCTGATAGCGCCGCCGTGCGACAGGGTATGCTACCCTGTCGCACAAATTGCGTTACCCTGGAGTTCCCCATGCATATTGATATTGACTGGCAAAACGTGGATACCGTTTTGCTGGATATGGACGGCACGCTGCTCGATCTCGCGTTCGATAACTATTTCTGGCAAAAGCTGGTACCGGAAACCTACGGCGCGCAGCAGGGTATTTCGCCGCAGGACGCGCAGGAATATATTCGTCAGCAGTATCATGCCGTACAGCATACGCTAAACTGGTACTGTCTGGATTACTGGAGCGAGCGTCTGGGTCTGGATATTTGCGCCATGACGACGGCGCAAGGGCCGCGCGCCGTTTTGCGCGACGATACCGTACCGTTTCTGAATGCGTTAAAAGCCAGCGGAAAACGTCGGATTCTGCTCACCAATGCGCATCCACATAACCTGGCGGTGAAGCTGGAGCATACCGGTCTGGCCTCACACCTTGATTTATTACTTTCCACCCACACATTTGGTTATCCCAAAGAGGATCAGCGGTTATGGCGCGCTGTCACTGAGGAAACGGGAATAAGCGCAGAGAAAACGCTGTTTATCGATGACAGCGAACCGATTCTCGACGCCGCCGCCCGGTTTGGTATTCGCTACTGTCTTGGCGTGACGAATCCTGATTCCGGCCTGGCGGAAAAGCACTATACGCGCCATCCGTCTCTGAACGACTACCGCCGTCTGATCCCCTCGCTGATGTGAAGGAGACGCCATGAAAGAAAAGTCCTCCGTTGAGGTCAGACTGGATAAATGGCTGTGGGCCGCGCGTTTTTATAAAACCCGCGCGCTGGCCCGCGAGATGATTGAAGGCGGTAAGGTGCATTACAACGGCCAGCGCAGTAAGCCGAGCAAAATCGTCGAGCTGAACGCAACCCTTACCCTGCGTCAGGGAAATGACGAACGGACGGTGATCGTTAAAGCCATCACCGAACAGCGCCGTCCGGCCAGCGAAGCCGTCGCTCTGTATGAAGAGACGGCGGAAAGCGTGGAAAAACGCGAAAAAATGGCGCAGGCGCGCAAGCTTAACGCCCTGACCATGCCGCATCCGGACAGGCGACCGGACAAGAAAGAGCGCCGCGACCTGTTACGATTTAAACACGGCGACAGCGAATAACTGTCACCCGCAAGAGAGATGATTATGCCGCAACATGACCAATTACATCGTTATCTGTTTGAAAACTTTGCCGTTCGCGGCGAGCTGGTGACCGTTTCGGAAACCTTGCAACAGATCCTCGACAATCATACCTACCCACAGCCGGTGAAAACCGTACTGGCCGAACTGCTGGTCGCCACTAGCCTGCTGACCGCAACGCTGAAGTTTGCCGGTGACATTACGGTACAGCTCCAGGGCGACGGGCCGTTAAGCCTGGCGGTGATCAATGGCAATAATCAGCAGCAGATGCGCGGCGTGGCTCGCGTTCAGGGCGACATCCCTGACAATGCGGATCTCAAAACACTGGTTGGCAACGGCTATCTGGTGATCACCATTACGCCGGAAGAGGGTGAGCGCTATCAGGGCGTGGTGGGTCTGGAAGGCGATACTCTGGCGGCGTGCCTGGAAGATTACTTCCTGCGCTCCGAGCAGTTGCCGACGCGCCTGTTTATTCGTACCGGCGATGTCGACGGTAAACCGGCGGCAGGTGGAATGTTGCTTCAGGTGATGCCGGCACAGAATGCGCAGGCGGAAGATTTCGACCATCTGGCTATGTTGACGGAAACCATTAAAAGCGAAGAGCTGCTGACGTTACCGGCAAATGACGTGCTGTGGCGTTTGTATCACGAAGAAGAAGTCACGCTCTACGATCCGCAAGATGTTGAATTCAAATGCACCTGTTCACGCGAACGTTGCGCGGGCGCGCTGAAAACATTGCCGGATGAAGAAGTGGACAGCATTCTGGCGGAAGAAGGCGAAATCGATATGCACTGCGATTACTGCGGCAATCATTACCTGTTCAATGCGATGGATATCGCGGAGATCCGTAACAACGCCTCTCCTGCCGATCCACAGGTTCATTAATCGCCTTTCAGTCGACAACATCATTGCCTGATGGCGGCGCTTATCTGGCCTACAGCATCCCGCTCCGTAGGCCGGATAAGACATTTATGCCGCCATCAGGCAAAAAGCTTACTCGTTGTAGTAATCCACATCCAACCGCTGACCATCAATAATGATATCGCGCCAGGCTTTGGGGGCTGAGTCTAACCGATGCCCGGCAATCGCGTGCAACAGTTGCGTCTTAGAAAACCCGTCCGGCAATCGGGCGAACGCTTTCTGCGTCCATTTCCCCTCTTTTAAGCCGTAGACCTGGCTCTCGGCAACAATAAAGTTATACAGCACCTGCTCAGGCTGACCGTCGCCGTTAAGATCCTGACTCACCAGCACGCAGGCATCCAGTTCAAGGCAGGAATCGTCCGAATAACTCTGCTCTTTGACAAACGCCCAAAATGCGGCATCCGGCTTCTGGCTACCGGGCGCAATCATCACCACCCGCGCTAAATCGTCCGCCGTCGGAGAGACCTTATTTCTCTGCAAAAACGTCATCAGTTCACGATTGCGCTTTCTGTTCTGCGTAAACGCCTCGTCATCCCGCAACGATTTCAGCGCTTCCTGGCCAGGTTTGCCGCTGTGATCCAGCATATACAGGCTGATCTGATCCGCAGTAATTTTACCACTATGGTAACGCGCCATATGGCTGTTGACGCTAATACGCCAGACATCAAGTACAGGCGAGGCCAGCAACAGCAATATCACCAGCGTCAATAAAGAGACGCTCAGTATCACCTTGCCTTGCCACTCACCAGGGTCGCGTCCGCGGCGTAACAGACCGATCAGATAACCGAAGGACCATACCAGCAAGACAGACACCGTCAGCGCGCCATACAGACGATCCGGCGTCCAGCCGTATTGCTGAATGCGTACCCATAACGCCCAGCCCGCCAGCAGCATATATATCGGGGCAACGCACAGCGAGGCGCTAATCATGCCGCGTAGTACGCGCGGATAGGGTAATACGCGCTTTTGCGGTTCGTTGACAATCGCCACGAGGAGCAGCAGCATCAGCGTCAGCGTGGATAGCAGCCCCGCAGCGGAAACACGCGCAGAAATCGCCTCCAGTCCGGTAAAGGGTAACGTCACAATAAACAGCAATGCCAGCAGCGACACCACCGGCAGTAAACCCGTCGCGATCAGCGTCAGCAGCTTTTGCACCGCCGCCACAAGGCGCGACTGCGTGCGGGCGAGAATGACCGCCAGCGCCGTAATCAGGCCGATGGTCACATAAATAAAGGCTTCAGTTTCAAAGAAAAGGGTGCTGAAAAAGCGGATGCCCACCAGCCTGAATAGCGCGCTCCAGAGCAGAAGCACCAGCCAGAACAGTCCGTTGGCGACCAGGACGATAAACAATGTCAGTACGTTATGCCATAACCGCAGATAAAACTGGGGATAACGCGCCGAACCGGTTTGCGAATGTAGCTGATATTGCATCCAGGGCAATACCAGCATCGCCATCAACACAAGCCGGAGACCATACAGCCAGAGGAGCTCAGCCAGGCGCCATTTCTCCACCGCCTCAACCTGCCATTTCAGCCAGCCGCTCATTGCCAGCACGACCACAAAGATCAGCCCCAGCCAGCCCCACAGCGCGCGCTGTTTAAAAGAGACCACGGTAAGCAATAGCATTGACGACAACGCTATCGTCGCAGGCATACCATAGAACAGCCAGTCGCTATTTTGTGGTACCAGCCAGGCCATCAGCAGGTAGCACAAGACGCCCTGCAGCAAACCGGTGAGCAACATACCCCAGCGAGTAGTACGTGAAAGCGCTACACTTTCCATGTCGTTATCCAGAATGATGAGAAAGTCGCATTATTGCATCATCTGTTCACCGCCAGGCGTCGTCATGCATAATTCAGAAAAAAACGCAGAGAGGTGAATCGATATTGTTAATGTTGGTGTTACGTAACTTTCTTACATGAATGCGATTACAGTCACATTATGTCGGTCAAAAACACTTCCTTTTAACGTTTTCAGAACATTTTCCACAACAAAAGTAGGTTTCCTGCCATAATAACCGCCGCTGCGTGACAGGAGTCACAGTGTTTTTCGTCAATCGTGATTTTGTCCAGATACGTAAATCTATGAGCCTTGTCGCGGTTAACCAACCTCAAAAAACCTTACTATTTTCGGTAATATATATTGGCTAAGGAGCAGTGATATGCGCGTTAACAATTTAACCCCGCAAGATCTCAAGGCTTATGGTATCAACGACGTCCAGGATATCGTTTACAATCCCAGCTACGACACCCTTTATCAGGAAGAACTTAATCCTGGTCTGGAAGGCTATGAGCGTGGCGTGTTAACTAACCTGGGCGCTGTTGCCGTTGATACCGGTATTTTTACCGGTCGTTCGCCTAAGGATAAGTATATTGTTCGCGACGACACCACGCGTGATACGCTGTGGTGGTCCGATAAGGGTAAAGGTAAAAACGATAATAAGCCGCTTTCCCAGGAAACCTGGCAACACCTGAAAGGTCTGGTGACGCATCAGCTTTCCGGTAAACGCTTATTCATTGTTGATGCGTTCTGCGGCGCAAATGCCGACACGCGTCTTTCCGTGCGCTTTATTACGGAAGTCGCCTGGCAGGCCCACTTCGTTAAAAATATGTTCATTCGCCCAACGGACGAAGAGCTGGTAGGCTTCAAACCTGACTTTATTGTCATGAACGGCGCGAAGTGCACCAACCCGCAGTGGAAAGAGCAAGGGCTGAACTCGGAAAACTTCGTGGCGTTCAACCTGACTGAACGTATTCAGCTTATTGGCGGCACCTGGTACGGCGGCGAAATGAAAAAAGGGATGTTCTCGGTAATGAACTACCTGCTGCCGCTCAAAGGTATCGCCTCAATGCACTGTTCCGCCAACGTGGGTGAAAAAGGCGATGTCGCGGTCTTCTTCGGCCTTTCCGGTACCGGAAAAACCACTCTGTCCACCGACCCGAAACGTCGTCTGATTGGCGATGATGAGCACGGTTGGGATGACGACGGCGTGTTCAACTTTGAAGGCGGCTGCTACGCCAAAACCATCAAACTGTCGAAAGAAGCGGAGCCAGAAATTTATCATGCGATTCGCCGTGATGCGCTGCTGGAAAACGTCACCGTGCGCGAAGACGGCACCGTTGATTTCGATGATGGTTCCAAAACCGAAAACACCCGCGTCTCTTACCCGATCTATCATATCGATAACATCGTTAAGCCCGTGTCCAAAGCAGGTCACGCCACCAAGGTTATCTTCCTGACGGCGGACGCCTTCGGCGTGTTGCCGCCGGTTTCCCGTTTAACCGCTAACCAGACGCAGTACCACTTCCTGTCGGGTTTCACCGCTAAACTGGCCGGCACCGAACGCGGCGTCACCGAACCGACCCCCACCTTCTCCGCCTGCTTCGGCGCCGCGTTCCTGACGCTGCACCCGACGCAGTATGCTGAGGTGCTGGTGAAACGTATGCAGGCAGCAGGCGCGCAGGCTTATCTGGTTAACACCGGCTGGAATGGCACCGGCAAACGTATCTCCATCAAAGATACGCGCGCGATTATCGACGCCATTCTGAACGGTTCTCTTGATAACGCGGAAACCTTCCGTCTGCCGCTGTTCGATCTGGCGATCCCGACTGAACTGCCAGGCGTGGATACCCACATTCTCGACCCGCGTAACACCTACGCGTCGCCGGAACAATGGCAGGAAAAAGCCACCGCGCTGGCGAAACTGTTCATTGAGAACTTCGAGAAGTATACGGATACCCCGGCAGGCGAAGCGCTGGTTAGCGCCGGACCGAAGCTGTAAGGAACAGGCCGGATGGCGGCTTTGAACGGCGTCATCCGGCGTTAAGAAGAAAGGGAGGGTAATACCTCCCTTTCTTATGCCTCTTTTGTCGTCCCCTGGACGCGAGCCACAGGAACCGGTAGCCAGGCGCGAATTGACAATCCGCCACGCTCGCTGGTGCCAATCTCCAGCATCCCGTTATGGTTATCGATAATGCGCTGCACAATCGCCAGCCCCAGCCCTGTGCCGCTGGTGCTACGGGCGCTGTCGCCGCGTACAAAAGGCTGGAACAGATGTTTACGCTGCTCCGGCTTAATGCCCGGCCCGTCATCTTCTACCTGGAACCAGGCGCGATGCGACTCGGTGCCGCTACTGACCTTAATCCAACCGTTGCCATAACGGGCAGCATTAACCACCATATTCGCCACCGCGCGCTTAATCGAGAGCGGGTGCATTTTCACCTGGATACTGCCTGCCTGAAGCGCAGTGTTAATCTCACGCTCATAGCCGCTTTCCGCCGCAATCACCTCGCCCAGTACGGAATTGAGATCCGCCATCTCCATTGGCATTTCCTGACCGGTACGCAGATAGTCAATAAACTGTTCGATAATGGCGTTACACTCTTCGATGTCTTTATTGATCGACTCCGCGAGATAACCGTCTTCCTCGCCCATCATCTCCGTCGCCAGACGAATACGGGTCAGCGGCGTGCGCAAGTCGTGGCTGACGCCCGCCATCAATAGCGTACGGTCATCAGCCAATTGTTTCACGCCGGCTGCCATATGGTTAAACGCCCGAGTCACAGAGCGCACCTCAGAGGCGCCATATTCACGCAGCGGCGGCGGAATAATTCCCTTCCCTACCTGCAGGGCGGCATGTTCAAGATCCACTAACGGTCGGTTCTGTATACGAATAAACAGCCACGCGCCGCCTATCGCCAGGAGCATAATCGCCAGCGTGTAACGGAAAAGCGGAGAAAAATCGCCCTGATGAATCTCGGTCAGCGGCACGCGCACCCAGATATTGGGCGACAGCCAGGTTTTGAGCCACACGACAGGCGAGCTTTTGTTGACCTCAACGCGCACTTCCGTCGGGCCGCCTAATTGCTGCGCCATCTGGTGGCTTAAGAATTCGTAGTGTTGCGCCCAACGCAGCCCGGCCTCTTCGGCGGCTTCGTTGGTGTAGAGAGAGATCCCCAGCTCGCGATAGATTTCCCGACGAAACGCAGGCGGCACGACTAACTGCGTGCCGTCCTCCAGTTGCAGCTTATCGGTCATCAGCATACGGACTTCGTAAGCCAGAACCTTATTAAACTGCTGGAGGCTCGGCAAAATCGCGAAGTTCAGCACCACCAGGTAGGTCGTCACCAGGCTGACGAACAGCAAGGTGACGATGAGCAACAGCGTGCGGGCAAATGAACTTCGCGGCGAGAAGCGCATTCGCCTCATGCTTTAGAACCGTCCGGTACGAAGACGTAGCCCAAGCCCCAGACGGTCTGAATATAACGCGGATGCGCCGGATCTTCTTCCACCATACGGCGCAGGCGGGAGATCTGGACGTCGATGGAGCGTTCCATCGCGGAATACTCGCGGCCACGGGCCAGATTCATCAGCTTATCGCGAGAGAGCGGCTCGCGCGGGTGGCTTACCAGCGCTTTCAGTACCGCAAACTCCCCGCTGGTCAGCGGCATCGGTTCATCTTCACGGAACATCTCGCGCGTACCGAGGTTCAGTTTAAACTTACCGAACGCGATAACGGCCTCTTCCTGCGACGGCGCGCCGGGCAGTTCGTTTGCCTGACGACGTAGCACGGCGCGGATACGCGCCAACAGCTCGCGCGGGTTAAACGGTTTAGGAATGTAGTCATCGGCGCCGATTTCCAGCCCGACGATACGGTCAACCTCTTCACCCTTCGCCGTGACCATAATGATCGGCATTGGATTACTCTGACTACGCAGGCGACGACAAATCGACAGACCATCTTCACCTGGCAGCATTAAATCCAGTACCATGAGATGGAAAGATTCACGGGTCAGCAGACGATCCATCTGCTCGGCGTTAGCGACGCTTCGAACCTGGAAGCCCTGCTCGGTCAGATAACGTTCCAGTAGCGCCCGCAGACGCATATCGTCATCAACCACCAGAATCTTATAATTCTCTTGCATTGTCTGTACTCCCAAAGGTTCGCAACAAATGTAAGTGTGTATTCTTAAAAAAGCTCACGTGAGTCACCAGCAAATTCTGGTATGAATTTCAGGCTAAATTGTTACAAAGCATATTTAACAGCAGCTTAAATATACAATTAATCGGCAACCCCATTATTTATTCTGTCGGGACGATCACGTTATACCCCGTGTGCGCAATATCGACAGCAAAGGTAAATCAACGAGATGAAAACGCCCCTGATCACCCGCGAAGGGTACGAAACACTCAAACAAGAGCTCAATTATCTCTGGCGTGAAGAGCGCCCGGAGGTCACCAAAAAAGTGACCTGGGCTGCGAGTCTGGGCGACCGCAGCGAGAATGCCGACTATCAGTATAATAAAAAGCGCCTGCGTGAGATCGACAGACGCGTCAGATATCTGACCAAATGCATGGAAAATCTCAAAATCGTGGATTATTCCCCGCAGCAGGAGGGCAAAGTCTTCTTCGGCGCCTGGGTGGAAATTGAAAATGATGACGGCGATACGCTGAAGTTCCGCATTGTCGGCTACGATGAAATTTTCGGACGTAAGGATTACATCTCTATCGACTCGCCGATGGCGCGGGCGCTACTGAAAAAAGAAGTGGGCGATCTGGCGGTGGTCAACACCCCTGTCGGCGAAGCAAACTGGTACGTCAATGCGATCGAATACGTCAAATAAGACAAGAAGAATCCTAAGCCCCCGCTGATGGCTGGCATTTTTGCCAGCCAATCCGTATAACTATCCCCTGATTTTTATCCTGAAGACGAAGCTAACCCATGATGAATGATTCTTTCTGCCGCATTATTGCGGGTGAAATCCAGGCAAATGCCGGGCAGGTTGAAGCTGCCGTTCGCCTGCTTGACGAAGGGAACACCGTGCCGTTTATCGCACGTTATCGTAAAGAAATCACCGGCGGTCTGGATGACACGCAGTTGCGTAACCTGGAAACGCGTCTGGGCTATCTGCGTGAGCTGGAAGACAGGCGTCAGGCCATCCTCAAGTCCATTTCCGAACAAGGCAAACTGACCGATGAGCTGGCTGGCGCCATCAACGCTACGTTAAGTAAGACCGAGCTCGAAGACCTCTACCTGCCCTATAAACCTAAACGCCGCACCCGTGGACAAATCGCCATTGAAGCCGGCCTTGAGCCGCTGGCCGATCTGCTCTGGAACGAACCGTCCCACGATCCTGACGTGGAAGCGGCAAAGTACATTGATGGCGACAAAGGCGTGGCGGACACGAAAGCCGCGCTCGACGGCGCACGCTACATTCTGATGGAGCGCTTTGCCGAAGACGCCGCATTGCTGGCGAAAGTGCGTGATTACCTGTGGAAGAACGCCCATCTGGTCGCCACGGTCGTGAGCGGCAAAGAGGAAGAAGGGGCAAAATTCCGCGACTATTTCGACCATCATGAGCCCATTGCTAACGTCCCGTCTCACCGTGCGCTGGCCATGTTCCGTGGTCGTAACGAAGGCATTCTGCAACTTTCGCTCAATGCCGACCCACAGTTTGATGAGCCGCCGAAAGAAAGCTACTGCGAGCAAATCATCATGGACCATCTCGGCCTGCGGCTAAATAACGCCCCGGCGGATAGCTGGCGCAAAGGCGTAGTGAGCTGGACGTGGCGTATCAAAGTCTTAATGCACCTCGAAACCGAACTGATGGGCACCGTGCGCGAACGTGCGGAAGATGAAGCGATTAACGTGTTTGCCCGTAACCTGCACGACCTGCTGATGGCAGCCCCCGCAGGCCTGCGCGCCACGATGGGCCTTGATCCTGGCCTGCGTACCGGCGTAAAAGTCGCTGTCGTTGACGGCACCGGCAAGCTGGTGGCGACGGATACCATTTATCCGCATACCGGTCAGGCGGCCAAAGCGGCTACCGTGATCGCCGCGCTGTGCGAAAAATACCACGTCGAACTGGTCGCGATTGGCAACGGTACGGCCTCACGTGAAACCGAACGCTTCTATCTCGACGTACAGAAACAGTTCCCGAACGTGACGGCGCAGAAAGTGATCGTCAGCGAAGCGGGGGCGTCCGTGTATTCCGCTTCTGAGCTGGCGGCGCAGGAGTTTCCGGATCTCGACGTCTCCCTGCGCGGCGCGGTCTCTATCGCGCGTCGCCTGCAGGATCCGCTGGCGGAACTGGTGAAAATCGATCCGAAATCGATCGGCGTCGGCCAATATCAACACGATGTCAGCCAGACGCAGCTGGCGCGTAAGCTGGATGCGGTGGTCGAAGACTGCGTAAACGCCGTCGGCGTCGATTTGAATACCGCCTCCGTACCGCTGCTGACCCGCGTCGCGGGCTTAACGCGCATGATGGCGCAAAACATCGTCGCCTGGCGCGATGAGAACGGTCAGTTTCAGAACCGCCAGCAACTGTTGAAGGTGAGCCGTCTGGGGCCGAAAGCGTTTGAGCAGTGCGCGGGCTTCCTGCGTATTAACCACGGCGATAACCCGCTGGATGCCTCCACCGTCCACCCGGAAGCCTATCCGGTTGTCGAACGCATTCTGGCGGCGACGCAGCAAGCGCTAAAAGATCTGATGGGCAACAGCAACGAATTGCGTCACCTCAAGGCCGCTGATTTTACCGACGATAAATTCGGCGTGCCGACCGTGAGCGATATCATCAAAGAGCTGGAAAAACCGGGCCGCGACCCACGTCCTGAATTTAAAACCGCGCAATTCGCCGATGGCGTCGAAACCATGAACGACCTGCTGCCGGGGATGATTCTGGAAGGGGCGGTCACTAACGTCACTAACTTCGGCGCGTTTGTCGATATCGGCGTTCATCAGGATGGCCTGGTGCATATCTCCTCGCTCTCGAATAAGTTCGTTGAAGATCCGCACACCGTGGTGAAAGCGGGCGACATCGTGAAGGTGAAAGTGCTGGAAGTGGATCTGCAACGTAAGCGTATTGCGCTGACGATGCGCCTGGACGAACAGCCCGGCGAAACCGCCGCTCGCCGCGGCGGCGGCGCCGATCGCGCTCAGGGCAACCGCCCGGCATCTAAAGCGGCGAAACCGCGCGGTCGTGACGCCCAGCCAGCCGGTAACAGCGCCATGATGGACGCGCTGGCAGCGGCAATGGGAAAAAAACGCTAATCGGGTAATACGCAGGCCGGGTTACTTCTTATCCGGCCTGCGATTTTGCAATACGTCCAACCCTTTCTTTTTTAATTAACAATTAAATCTTACCCATTAGAACCTGTTAATTAATTTTCTTCTGCTATCCGCACTATTAATTATCACTTTATTAACAGATGAAACCTTAATTAAACATTAAAAACGGTGAATATTTGCGCATTAGGGGTATTTGCAAAAAGACAAATAAATGTTGAGCCATATCAACATCGGCGCAAATTATCGCTTATTTGTACATTCCGTCACATTTTAATCGTTGAAGATAGAAACCATTCTCATTATCATTGTGTTGTTGATTATTTACTCTTTCCTTCGTTGGCTAAACATCGGGTCTCCTGCCGCCCCCCTGAGCGCCGCATGAGGTATACATCCAGTTAGTAAGAAACAAGTAGGTCGTATGCAATTCACTCCTGACACTGCGTGGAAAATCACCGGCTTTGCGCGTGAAATCAGCCCGGCGTATCGTCAAAAACTGCTTTCGCTCGGCATGTTGCCCGGCTCTTCATTTAATGTCGTCCGCGTCGCGCCCTTAGGCGATCCGATCCATATCGAAACACGACGCGTGAGTCTGGTTTTGCGTAAAAAGGATTTGGCGTTAATAGAAGTGGAAGCGGTTTCCTGTTAATACAGTGAGTCTATAAAAATGAAAAAATTAACCATTGGTTTAATTGGTAATCCTAATTCCGGCAAGACCACCTTATTTAACCAACTCACCGGCGCGCGTCAGCGTGTGGGGAACTGGGCGGGCGTCACCGTCGAGCGTAAAGAGGGCCAGTTCGCGACAACTGACCACCAGGTCACGCTGGTAGATTTACCCGGCACCTATTCTCTGACGACCATCTCGTCACAAACCTCTCTCGACGAACAGATCGCCTGCCACTACATCCTGAGCGGCGACGCCGATCTGTTGATAAACGTTGTGGACGCCTCCAATCTGGAGCGCAACCTCTATTTGACGCTGCAACTGCTGGAGCTGGGTATCCCCTGTATTGTCGCGCTCAATATGCTGGATATCGCTGAAAAACAGCAGGTTCGTATTGATGTCGACGCTCTGTCCACGCGTCTGGGTTGCCCTGTCGTGCCGCTGGTATCGACTCGCGGTCGCGGTATCGAGGCGCTGAAACTGGCCATTGACCGTCACAACGCTAACGACAACGTCGAACTGGTGCATTATGCCCAGCCGCTGCTGCGCGAAGCGGATTTCCTGGCCGACGCGATGGCCCAGGAGATGCCTTTACAACAGCGCCGCTGGCTGGGTCTGCAAATGCTGGAGGGCGATATCTACAGCCGGGCTTACGCAGGCGAGGCGGCGCAAAACCTGGACACCTCCCTGGCCCGTCTGAAGGACGAAATGGACGACCCGGCGCTGCATATCGCCGACGCCCGTTATCAGTGTATCGCCGCTATTTGCGACGTGGTCAGCAATACCCTGACAGCCGAACCCAGCCGCTTCACCAGGGCGGTCGATAAAATTATCCTGAACCGCTTCCTCGGCTTACCGATTTTTTTGTTCGTGATGTACCTGATGTTCCTGCTCGCCATTAACATCGGCGGCGCGTTGCAACCCCTGTTTGATGCCGGTTCCGTCGCCATCTTTATTCATGGCATTCAATGGATTGGCTACACGCTGCACTTCCCGGATTGGTTAACCATCTTCCTGGCGCAAGGTCTTGGCGGCGGGATCAATACCGTCCTGCCGCTGGTGCCGCAAATCGGGATGATGTACCTGTTCCTCTCCTTCCTTGAAGACTCCGGTTATATGGCGCGCGCGGCCTTCGTCATGGATCGCCTGATGCAGGCGCTGGGACTACCGGGTAAATCCTTCGTGCCGCTGATTGTCGGCTTCGGCTGTAACGTGCCTTCCGTGATGGGCGCCCGCACGCTTGACGCTCCGCGCGAACGCCTGATGACCATCATGATGGCGCCGTTTATGTCCTGTGGCGCGCGCCTGGCGATTTTCGCCGTCTTTGCCGCCGCCTTCTTCGGGCAAAACGGCGCGCTGGCGGTCTTCTCGCTGTACGTGCTGGGTATTGTCATGGCGGTATTAACCGGCCTGATGCTGAAGCATACCATTATGCGCGGCGAAGCCTCTCCGTTTGTGATGGAGCTGCCGGTTTACCACGTACCGCATATCAAGAGCCTGATCATCCAGACCTGGCAACGCCTGAAAGGTTTTGTACTACGCGCCGGTAAAGTCATTATCATCGTGAGTATTTTCCTGAGCGCGTTTAACAGTTTCTCGCTGAGCGGCAAAATCGTCGATAACATTAATGACTCCGCCCTCGCCTCTGTAAGCCGGGTCATCACGCCAGTCTTTAAACCGATCGGCGTCCATGAGGATAACTGGCAAGCGACCGTGGGTCTGTTTACGGGCGCCATGGCGAAAGAAGTTGTCGTCGGTACGCTGAACACGCTCTACACCGCCGAAAATATTCAGGACGAAGCGTTTAATCCTGCCGACTTCCACCTCGGCGATGAACTGCTGGGCGCGGTTGACGATACCTGGCAAAGCCTGAAAGACACCTTTAGCCTGAGCGTACTGGCTAACCCGATCGAAGCGAGTAAAGGCGACGGCGAAATGGCGACCGGCGCGATGGGCGTGATGGATCAAAAATTCGGCAGCGCCGCGGCGGCGTACAGTTACCTGATTTTCGTCCTGCTTTACGTACCGTGTATCTCGGTAATGGGCGCTATCGCCCGCGAGTCCAGCCGCGGCTGGATGGGCTTCTCCATCCTGTGGGGGCTGAATATCGCCTATTCGCTCGCCACGCTGTTCTACCAGGTTACCAGCTTCAGTCAACACCCGACATACAGCCTGATCTGTATTCTGGCAGTGATCGTCTTTAACGTTGTGGTGTTAAGCCTGTTGCGCCGCGCCCGCAGCCGTGTAGACATTGAACTGCTGGCAACCCGCAAAAACGTCAGTTCCTGTTGTTCGGGCACTGCGGGCAATTGTCACTAAGGGATGTAAAAAATGGCTTCATTGATACAGGTTCGCGATCTACTGGCGCTACGGGGGCGTATGGAGGCAACGCAAATCAGCCATACGCTGCACGCTCCGCAGCCCATGATCGACGCCATGCTGAATCAACTGGAGATCATGGGTAAAGCGGTACGTATCCCGGAAGAACCGGACGGCTGCCTTTCAGGCAGCTGTAAAAGTTGTCCGGAAGGTAAAGCCTGCCTGCGCGAATGGTGGGCCTTGCGTTAGCCTTCGCCGGGTAGCGACGTAACGCGTCTTATCCGACCTTTATCCCGCGTTATGTTGCCCGGTACGCGTCACGCTGCCGGGCAATTTTGCGTCATGCCTTCCACAAAGATGAAAGCGTTACCGCCGTGCGCATTTATCTCCCCATGCGTCTCGCAAGCGCACTAATCCTCTACTGCAATCAGCCCGATCTGCGCGTAGTGTCACGCCATTGAACTTCACCGATGACGGATCGATATGGCGACCTCAACAACATCCACGCCGCATGACGCGGTATTCAAACAGTTTTTATGCCACCCCGATACTGCACGGGATTTTTTGGAAATTCATCTCCCGACGACATTACGTCAAATCTGTAATCTGAATACGTTACGGCTGGAGTCCGGTAGCTTTATTGAAGAGGATTTACGCCCCCATTATTCCGATATTCTTTGGTCGCTGGAAACAAGTGAAGGTGAAGGTTACATTTACGTGGTTATTGAACATCAGAGTACGCCGGACGCGCATATGGCATTTCGGCTGATGCGTTACGCGATGGCTGCAATGCAACGGCACCTGGAGGCCGGGCATAAGACGTTGCCGTTAGTGGTGCCAATGCTGTTTTACCACGGAAACCGAAGCCCGTATCCGTTCTCATTATGCTGGCTGGATGAATTTGCCGACCCGGTGATGGCGCGTAAGCTATACGCCACCGCCTTTCCTCTGGTCGATATTACGGTCGTGCCGGACGACGAGATTATGCGGCACCGACGCGTCGCGCTGCTGGAACTCATACAAAAACACATCCGCCAGCGTGATCTAATGGGGCTTGTCGAACAGCTGGTCGCCCTGCTGGTTAAGGGATACGCTAATGACACCCAGCTTCAAAGTCTGTTTAATTACATGATGCACACTGGCGACGCCGCGCGCTTCAATACGTTTATCCGCCAGGTGGCTATGCGTATCCCACAGCATAAGGAGAAGATCATGACTATCGCAGAAAGATTACGTCAGGAAGGGCATCGTAACGGGTTACAGAAAGGGCTACAGCAAGGCAAACAGGAAGGCCAACGGCTCGCCGCATTGCGCATTGCCCGCTCCATGCTAAACGATGGTTTCGATCGCGATACCGTGCTTAGGGTTACCGGGCTGGCGCCTGCCGATCTGGCGTCTGAAAGTCATTAATCTGGCAGAATGGCCTGTGCCCGGCAACGCCCTGGTTACAGCGATGATTTTAGCGTCATCAGCGCCTGACAAAACGCCGCCGGATGCGAGATAAACGGCGCATGGGCCGCCTTCGCCATTATCTGTGATGTACTGTGCGGCCATAACGTATCGAGCAAAGGCACGATTTTACGCGGCACCAGACCGTCCAGATAACCATACAAACGCAAAAAGGGCATGTTCACATTTTTAAGCGCTTCTCGTAGATCGACCGTTTTTAAGATTTCCAGTCCGCCATTGAGCACGTCTACATCCGGCATAGGCTGCGCCAGCACCACGCTTTTTAAGGTGCGGGCATCCTGACGCGCCGTCTCCGTCCCTAACGTTTGCAGCGCCAGAAAACGCTCCACCGTGCGCTGAAAATCGTCGCTAAGCTGCTGCTGGAATCCACCGAGGATTTCCGGTTTTATTCCCGGCCACCCCTCACGCGCGCTAAAGCATGGCGAAGAGGCGACTGTCACCAGCGCCTGAACGCGTTCAGGGTGTGTGAGCGCCATCTGACTCGCCACCAGGCCGCCCAGGCTCCAGCCAAGCCAGATAGCCTGGTCCGGCGCGTTTTTCGCTACCTGCGCCGTCATCTCTTCAAACGTCATAGCGCCAAACCCCGAACTACGGCCATAGCCCGGCAAATCGACCAGATGCAGCGTAAAATGCGAGCCGAGTTCCTCGCGAATGCAATGCCATACCTCCGCGTTCAATCCCCATCCGTGCAGCAGCACAAGATGACAATTTCCCTCGCCGTAGGTCTGCCACCAGATGTCATTCATCAGTTACTGTTCTCTTTTGTCTAACAAGGATGCACCTATGCTAACAGTACCGGGATTATGCTGGCTATGCCGAATGCCGCTGGCGTTAAGCCACTGGGGGATTTGTTCCGTATGCGCGCGCGCCGTTCGTCAGCGCGTCAGCCTGTGTCCGCAATGCGGATTACCTGCCGCGCATCCTTCGCTCCCCTGCGGTCGCTGCCTGCAAAAACCACCGCCCTGGCAGCGTCTGGTGAGCGTCAGTGACTATACGCCGCCCTTGAGTTTACTGGTGCATCAGCTTAAATTTACCCGCCGCAGCGAAATTGCCGCCGCTCTGGCGCGTCTACTGTTGCAGGAAGTCCTCATGGCGCGCCGCAGCACTGGCTTGCAGCTTCCCGACAGAATCGTCAGCGTTCCGCTCTGGTCGCGCCGACACTGGCGGCGGGGATTTAACCAAAGCGATCTGTTATGTCAACCGTTAGCGCGCTGGCTTGGCTGCGCGTGGGACAGCCAAACCATCACGCGGGTACGGGCGACCGCAACACAACATCATCTCAGCGCCAGGTTACGTAAGCGCAATTTGAAAAACGCGTTTCGCCTTGAATTGCCGGTACAGGGTCTCCATATGGTTATTGTGGATGATGTCGTCACTACCGGAAGTACCGTCGCGGAAATCGCGCAACTGCTTTTGCGCAACGGCGCAGCGACTGTCCAGGTATGGTGCCTGTGTCGAACCTTGTAGAGCCTCGATGATGGGCGTATTATAACCAACTAAAATAGTCAACTATTAGGCCATTACTATGATCCGTATTTCCGATGCTGCACAAGCGCACTTTGCCAAACTGCTGGCAAATCAGGAAGAAGGGACGCAAATCCGCGTATTTGTCATTAATCCCGGCACTCCTAACGCAGAGTGCGGCGTTTCTTATTGTCCGCCCGACGCCGTAGAAGCCACCGATACTGCACTGAAATTTGACCTGTTGACCGCTTATGTCGACGAGCTGAGCGCGCCCTATCTGGAAGACGCGGAAATTGATTTCGTGACCGACCAGCTAGGTTCTCAACTTACATTGAAAGCGCCAAACGCGAAGATGCGCAAAGTGGCCGATGACGCGCCGCTGATGGAGCGCGTGGAATATGCTCTGCAATCGCAGATTAACCCGCAGTTGGCGGGCCACGGCGGTCGCGTCTCGCTGATGGAAATTACCGATGAAGGCTATGCAATTCTGCAGTTTGGCGGCGGTTGTAACGGTTGCTCGATGGTTGACGTCACGCTGAAAGAAGGGATCGAGAAACAGTTGCTGAATGAATTCCCGGAACTGAAAGGGGTTCGCGATCTGACCGAACACCAGCGCGGCGAGCACTCCTACTACTAAGATTTTCCCCGCATTCATGCCCGATGGCGCTTGCGCCTGTCGGGCCTTGTCTGCCCCACCGTAGGCCGAATAAGGCGTCTACGCCGCCATTCTGCGCCATCAGCCACATCTCAGAACAATGGTTCTTCTTTCGCCGATAACATGACCTGTGTCTCATAATTTAAATTTTGCCTGCCAGGGTCATTTTCAACACCCATATGTTACCCGTATCATTCTTATGGGCACCTAACATCCATATAACATCTGACTACGCTCATTCGTTTCAACGGTAATCAGTATTGGTGCTATTGCGACTCTGTTCCCGTCGGGAACAACAGGAATTTGTCGTCGAAACAATGACGTTACCCATAACAAAGTAAAGGCCAGGTAAATCATGCCATTAGTCATCGTTGCTATCGGTGTTATCTTGTTACTTCTTCTGATGATCCGCTTCAAAATGAACGGATTTATCGCCCTTGTCCTGGTAGCGCTCGCTGTCGGGTTGATGCAGGGAATGCCGCTGGATAAAGTCATCGGCTCCATCAAAGCCGGTGTCGGCGGTACGCTTGGCAGTCTGGCCCTGATTATGGGGTTCGGCGCCATGCTGGGCAAAATGCTTGCCGACTGCGGCGGCGCTCAACGTATCGCCACTACCCTGATCGCGAAATTTGGTAAAAAGCATATTCAGTGGGCCGTAGTGTTAACCGGCTTTACCGTCGGCTTCGCTCTGTTCTATGAAGTGGGCTTTGTTCTGATGCTGCCGCTGGTATTCACCATTGCCGCAGCGGCGAATATCCCGTTACTGTACGTCGGCGTGCCGATGGCCGCGGCGCTCTCCGTCACACACGGCTTCCTACCGCCGCACCCGGGCCCAACCGCGATTGCCACGATTTTCCATGCTGATATGGGTAAAACGTTGCTGTTTGGTACGATTCTGGCGATCCCGACCGTGATCCTTGCCGGCCCGGTTTACGCCCGTTTTCTGAAAGGCATCGATAAGCCGATCCCGGAAGGCCTGTACAGCGCGAAAACTTTTACGGAAGAAGAGATGCCGGGCTTTGGCGTCAGCGTCTGGACGTCGCTGGTTCCGGTGATTCTGATGGCGATGCGTGCGGTTGCCGAGATGATTCTGCCAAAAGGCCACGCTTTCCTGCCCGTTGCCGAGTTCCTGGGCGACCCGGTCATGGCTACGTTGATTGCCGTACTGATTGCGATGTTCACCTTTGGCCTGAACCGCGGACGTTCCATGGATCAGATTAACGATACGCTAGTCTCTTCCATCAAAATTATCGCCATGATGCTGCTGATCATCGGCGGCGGCGGCGCGTTCAAGCAGGTGCTGGTCGATAGCGGCGTGGATAAATACATCGCTTCAATGATGCATGAAACCAATGTCTCTCCGCTGTTGATGGCGTGGTCTATCGCGGCGGTGTTGCGTATCGCGCTGGGCTCCGCGACTGTCGCGGCGATTACCGCAGGCGGCATTGCGGCGCCGCTGATCGCCACTACCGGCGTTAGCCCTGAACTGATGGTTATCGCGGTCGGTTCCGGGAGCGTGATTTTCTCTCACGTCAACGACCCGGGCTTCTGGCTGTTCAAAGAGTATTTCAATTTGACTATCGGCGAGACCATTAAATCCTGGTCGATGCTGGAAACGATCATCTCCGTCTGCGGCCTGATCGGCTGTCTGCTACTGGGTATGGTGGTTTAAGCGAGGCGGCTTGTAGGCCGGATAAGGCAGCAATGTGCGCCAGGATTGCCTGATGGCGCTGCGCTTATCAGGCCTACGTGCTCTCACCATCATAAAGCCGGGGAAATCCCCGGCTTTATTACTTCTTCTTCGCGGCCGCTTTTCGGCGCTTATCCAAATCCTTAATCAGCTTGTTTACGCCCTCATCGGCAAACATCTGCTCCAGCGTGGCGGTGAGCTTCCGCCGCCAGTTTTTATACTGATCGCTGGTGCCCGGTACGTTAACCGGATCGGCCATATCCAGCCAGTCCTCCGGCTGAAGCCCCAACAGACCGCTGTTACTGTCGGCGATATAGCGCTGAAGTCCGCGATTTAGCGTTGGCGTCATCGACATTAACGATGCCTTATGCCCGGCGCGTTTTGGCAGACAGCCATATTTATGCAGCGCGTCCAATAGCCCCTGTTTCGCCCGCTCGCGATCCTCATACAGCCCGCGCAGAATCACTTCATCCGGATAAAGCCCCAGAGCTTTACCCAACGTCAGGTCACCGCATTCCCAATAGCCGCGCAGCGTGGGGAGATCGTGCGTCGAGGCGACAGCCATCGATTGTTGCGGATATGCGCCTGGCGCGCGGAAGTTTTTCTCAAGGTCATTTTCAAACCACAGCACTTTATAAGAATAGACCCCGCTATCGCGCAGCTTGCCGACAATCTCAACTGGCACAGTCCCCAGATCTTCGCCTATCACCATACAGCGGTGACGTTGGCTCTCCAGCGCCAGAATAGCCAACAGATCGTCAACCGGATACTGAACATATGCCCCGCGATCCGCGGTTTCGCCATACGGTATCCACCACAGACGCAGCAACGACATGACATGGTCAATGCGCAACGCGCCGCAGTTTTGCATATTGGCGCGCAGCAGGTCGATAAAGGGCTCATACGCCCGGGCGACAATGATATGCGGGTCCATCGGCGGCAGCCCCCAGTTCTGACCGAGCGGGCCGAGGATATCCGGCGGCGCGCCGACAGATGCTTTCAGGCAGTACAGCTCCCGGTCGCACCAGGTTTCCGCGCCGCCTTCCGCTACGCCAACCGCCAGATCGCGGTACAGACCAATCGGTAGTTTAAAACTCTGGCAGGTATCCCAGCAGGCGGCGAATTGGCGCCAGGCCAGCCACTGAAGCCAGAGGTAAAACTCCACCTCTTCGCGGTGCGCTTCACAGAATTGTTTTACAGCGGGAGACTCTACCGACTGGTACGCCTCCGGCCAGGCTGGCCAGCCCCAGCGCTGCTCATCCTCTTTCACCTGATACGCATGCAGCGCGTCGAATGCCGCCTGCCAGTAAAGGCTCTCGCCTTCACGGGCGATAAAGTGACGAAACTCCGCCATTTGCGCATCGTCGCGAGCGGCAAAGCGCGTCCACGCCATCCGCAGCGCCGTGATTTTCAGCGCGGTAACGGTAGCGTAATCCACCCATTGCGCATCGCGCGCCTGTCGCAGCTTTTGCTGTGTGGCGGGCATTTGCCACCATGCCTGCGCCTCTTCGCTCAGGCGAAAATCTTCGACGGCATTGACGTCGATATATATCACGTTCAGCCAGCGACGAGACGAGGGGCTGTAGGGACTGGCGCTCTCCGGATTCGCCGGATAAAGCGCGTGGATCGGGTTCAGGCCGATAAACGCGCCGCCGCGTGTCGCCACGTCGACCAGCATCGACTTTAAATCGCCGAAATCGCCAATACCCCAGTTTTTTTCTGAACGCAGAGTATAAAGCTGGACGCAGGCCCCCCACAGTTTTTTCCCTTCCAGTAGCGCCTGCGGCTCATAGCATCGCGGCGGGGCGACGATAATACGGCAGTGCGTACGCTGTTCATCCTGGGTCAACGTCAGGGTGTGGTAGCCCTCCGGCAATGTAGCCGGAAGGTTAAGTTTTTTACCGCCCGTCACGCGCCCTTTGTAATGCACGCCCTCTTCCGTAGTCAGCAGCCAGGCAAACTCACCGTGCCCCTCTACCGGCAACGCCATTTTTTTACCCGCGGTATACACCTTCACATTCGGCACGACCGCCTGTGGTCCTGTTGTCGTGCCGTGCATCGCCGCCAGCAAACGTCTCTTGGTTTCAGCGCCAATAGACTGCGGTTTGCCATGAGCATTGATGTAACTGGGGCTGATCCCCGCCGCCAGCGCGGCACTATCGAGACGTTTATTTTCCATCGCGCTCCCTTAGCGTTTTGCCTGCCAGATACGGGCCTGATAATCGCGAATAGAGCGATCGGAACTGAACATACCGCAGCGCGCGGTATTGAGGATCGCGGCGCGCGTCCACGCTTCCTGGTCGCGATACAGCGCATCCACCTGCTTTTGCGCCTCAACATAAGCGGCGAAGTCCGCCATGACCAGGTACGGATCGCCCCCCTGTTTGCCGAGGCTATGCAGCATCTGGTCAAAGGCATGTTTATCGCCATCGCTGTATTGACCGCTTTCCAGCTCTTTTAGCACCGCATCCAGCACTTTGTCTTTTTTACGCCATTTCACCGGATCGTAGCCTTTGGCTTTGAGCGCCTTGACCTCTTCCACAGTATGGCCAAAGATAAAGATATTCTCTTCACCCACTTTCTCAGCGATTTCAACGTTAGCGCCGTCCAGCGTTCCCACTGTCAACGCCCCGTTCAGCGCCAGTTTCATGTTACCGGTGCCGGACGCCTCTTTCCCGGCAGTAGAAATTTGCTCGGAAATATCCGCCGCCGGAATGAGCATTTCCGCCGCCGAGACGCAGTAATCCGGCAGGAAAACCACCTTCAGCTTATCACCCACCGCCGGGTCGTTATTAATGGCTTCCGCAACCTTATTGATAGCAAAAATGATGTTCTTCGCCAGGTAATAGCCCGGCGCCGCCTTCGCGCCAAACAAGAATACGCGCGGTACGCGATCAGCCTGCGGGTTTTCGCGGATCTCTTTGTACAGCGCCAGAATATGCAACAGATTCAGATGCTGACGCTTGTACTCGTGCAGACGTTTGATCTGAATATCAAAAATCGCATGGCTCGAAATCTCAATCCCGGTACGGGCCTGGATAAATTTCACCAGCCGTTCTTTGTTCGCCCGTTTGATGTCGCGATACTGCTGACGGAACTTCGCATCGTCAGCGTATTTTTCGAGGTTGCTCAACTGGTCGAGATCGTTAGCCCACTCTTTTTTCAGCGTTTTATCCAGCAACGCCGCAAGCTGCGGATTGCACTGTTTGATCCAGCGACGCGGCGTAATGCCGTTGGTGACATTGTGGAATTTGTTCGGCCAAAGCTGGTGATATTCAGGGAACAGATCTTTCACCACCAGATCGGAGTGCAGCGCCGCCACACCGTTGACCGCAAAGCCACTGACCACGCACATATTGGCCATGCGCACCTGACGGTCATGCACCACCGCCAGTTTTGCCCATACCTGCTTATCGCCAGGCCAGGTGTTATCGACCAGCGTCTTAAAGCGGTCGTTAATCTGCTTGATAATCTGCATATGACGCGGCAGCAGCGCTTTCACCAGCTTCTCATCCCAGCACTCCAGCGCTTCCGGCATCAGGGTGTGGTTGGTGTAGGCGAAGGTTTTGCTGGTGATAGCCCAGGCGTCATCCCAGCTCAGTTGGTGCTCGTCAATCAGCACGCGCAGCAGTTCCGGAATGGCGATGGTCGGGTGAGTATCGTTCAACTGAATGACCTCGTAATCCGCCAGCTCATGCAGTTTGCGTCCGGCCAGATGATGGCGACGCAGAATATCCGCTACCGAGCAGGCGCACTGGAAGTATTGCTGCATCAGACGCAGTTTTTTGCCCGCCGTGTGGTTATCGTTGGGATAAAGCACCTTCGTCAGTTTTTCCGCATCGATACCCTGCTGTTCCGCCCGCAGGAAAGCGCCGTCGTTGAATTTGGTCAGATCAAACGGATGCGCGTGGGTCGCCTGCCACAAACGCAGCGGTTGCGCGACACCGTTACGATAGCCTAACACCGGCAGATCCCAGGCCTGGCCTGTAATCACAAAACCTGGCTCCCAGCGCCCTTCTTTGGTGACTTTACCGCCGATCCCAACCTGGACGTCCAGCGCCTCGTTGTGGCGGAACCACGGATAGCTGCCGCGATGCCAGTCATCCGGCGCTTCCATCTGCTTGCCTTCAACAAATGACTGACGGAACAGCCCATACTGGTAGTTCAGACCATAGCCCGTAGCGGACTGCCCGACGGTGGCCATCGAATCGAGGAAGCAGGCGGCCAGACGTCCCAAACCACCGTTGCCGAGCGCCGGATCGACTTCCTCTTCCAGCAGATCGGTCAGATTAATATCGTGCGCTTTCAGTACATCGCTAACGTCCTGGTACCATCCCAGATTTAACAGGTTATTTCCCGTCAGGCGACCAATCAAAAATTCCATCGAAATGTAGTTCACATGACGCTGGCCTTTTGTCGGCTGCGCTACCGGTTGCGCGCTCAGTAATTCCGCCAGCGCGCCGCTAACGGCCTGCCACCACTGACGAGGCGTCATGTCGGACGCCGACAGTAAACCGAAACGCTGCCACTGACGCGTCAGGGCGGCCTGGAATTGATCTTTATTGAAGGTTGGCTGTGACATAGGAAATCCGTCCTCGGGTAATAAAACAACGTTATCGCTAGTTTGCCAGGCTCGATGTTGACCTTCCTCCTCCCGGCAATGATTAGGGAGGGAGGAGGAGCGGGGATGAGCATAAAAGTGTGATCGCCGCCACTTACCCCTGTATAAACGCGCCGATTCCTGTCAACGACACTCAGTGTTACGCATAATCAAATGAATAAACAGAAATAACAGTAAATCGCGAAGGGGTATTTTCGAAGATTATATGAACGCCGAAATAGTTTCTTATCTGAAATATTCAGCGGCGGGAGATTCACTAACTAAACATAATTAATTAAACGCCTGGTATCGTCATTGTGTTAAATCCGCATCATGTCCAGGACATTATTTACAATAACGAAAATATGACCTCAGCCTAGCTCTGACGCTCGTTTCAACCGCGCTGAATACTTTTTTAATACCGTTATTTAGAATTGTGACAGAGTGCAAATTCAGACACATAAAAAGTCTGCTTAGCTTGCATTAAAATGCTTTCTGGCCGACCTTATATCTATTAATTACGAAGCGCAAAAAAAATCGCAGTTCCCCCCCATTTCCCACAGTGAAGTGATTGCTATGTTGATTCCGTCTAAATTAAGTCGTCCGGTTCGTCTCGACCATACCGTGGTTCGTGAGCGGCTGTTGGCTAAACTTTCCGGCGCGAACAATTTCAGGCTCGCCCTGGTAACCAGTCCTGCTGGCTATGGGAAAACCACGCTTGTCTCACAGTGGGCGGCGGGCAAAAATGAATTAGGCTGGTACTCTCTCGACGAAGGCGATAACCAGCAAGAGCGGTTCGCCAGTTACTTAATTGCCGCAATCCAACAGGCCACCGGCGGACACTGCTCTACCAGCGAAGCGATGGCGCAAAAACGTCAGTACGCCAGCCTGACGTCCCTCTTCGCACAGCTCTTTATTGAACTGGCGCAGTGGCATCGCCCGCTTTATCTGGTGATTGACGACTACCATTTGATTACCAATCCGGTGATTCACGACGCGATGCGCTTTTTCTTACGTCATCAGCCGGAAAATTTCACCCTGGTGGTGTTATCGCGTAATTTACCGCAACTGGGCATCGCTAACCTGCGCGTGCGCGATCAGCTGTTGGAAATCGGTAGCCAGCAGTTGGCTTTTAACCATCAGGAAGCAAAGCAATTTTTTGACCGTCGTCTTTCGTCGCCCATTGAAGCCGCTGAGAGCAGCCGCATGTGCGATGATGTGGCCGGTTGGGCCACTGCGCTACAGTTGATCGCCCTCTCCGCGCGCCAGAACCATACCTCTGCGCATCACTCCGCCCGCCGTCTTGCCGGGATTAATGCCAGCCACCTTTCTGATTATCTGGTGGACGAAGTACTGGATAACGTGGATGTCAGCACCCGACATTTTTTACTTAAAAGCGCGATCTTACGCTCAATGAATGACGCGTTGATCGTGCGCGTGACCGGCGAAGAAAACGGCCAGATGCGGCTGGAGGAGATTGAGCGCCAGGGGTTATTCCTGCAACGCATGGACGACACGGGCGAGTGGTTTAGCTATCACCCGTTGTTTGGTAGCTTTCTGCGCCAGCGTTGCCAGTGGGAACTGGCGGCGGAACTACCGGAGATCCACCGTGCGGCCGCGGAAAGCTGGATGGAACAAGGTTTTCCCAGCGAAGCTATACATCATGCGCTGGCGGCGGGTGACGCGCAAATGCTGCGCGATATCCTGCTTAACCATGCGTGGGGGCTGTTTAATCACAGTGAACTGGCGCTGCTGGAAGAGTCATTAAAAGCGCTGCCGTGGGAAAGCCTGCTGGAAAATCCGCGGCTGGTGTTGTTACAGGCCTGGCTGATGCAAAGCCAACACCGCTACAGCGAAGTGAATACGTTGCTGGCGCGCGCCGAGCAAGAGATCAAAGGGGTTATGGACGGCACGCTGCATGCTGAATTTAACGCGCTGCGCGCCCAGGTCGCCATCAACGACGGCAATCCGGAAGAGGCAGAGCGGCTGGCGAAACTGGCGCTGGATGAGCTTCCTCTCGCCTGGTTTTATAGCCGCATTGTCGCGACCTCCGTTCACGGCGAAGTGCTGCACTGTAAAGGCGATCTCAGCCAGTCTTTATCGCTGATGCAGCAAACCGAACAAATGGCGCGCCATCATGACGTCTGGCATTACGCGCTGTGGAGCTTAATTCAACAAAGCGAAATTCAGTTCGCCCAGGGATTCCTGCAGGCCGCATGGGAAACGCAGGAGAGAGCCTTCCAGTTGATCAAAGAGCAACATCTGGAACAACTGCCGA
Source organism: Salmonella sp. 2018103 (assembly GCF_026247685.1). Taxonomy (NCBI): domain Bacteria; kingdom Pseudomonadati; phylum Pseudomonadota; class Gammaproteobacteria; order Enterobacterales; family Enterobacteriaceae; genus Salmonella; species Salmonella sp. 2018103. The sequence goes on along the minus strand of NZ_CP111029.1, from coordinate 343,132 downwards.
TGCATGAGTTTCTGGTACGTATCCGCGCGCAATTGCTGTGGGCGTGGGCGCGCCTTGACGAAGCGGAGGCCTCGGCGCGCAGCGGTATCGCTGTGCTGTCCACCTTCCAGCCGCAACAACAGTTGCAGTGCCTGACGCTACTGGTGCAGTGCTCGCTGGCGCGCGGCGATCTGGATAATGCCCGTAGTCAGCTTAACCGACTGGAAAATTTATTAGGCAATGGTCGTTATCACTGCGACTGGATCTCTAACGCCGATAAGGTGCGTGTCATTTACTGGCAGTTAACCGGCGACAAAAAATCCGCCGCCAACTGGTTACGTCATACGCCCAAACCGGCGTTTGCCAATAACCATTTTCTGCAAGGGCAATGGCGGAATATCGCCCGCGCGCAGATCCTGCTGGGCGAATTCGAGCCTGCGGAAATCGTGCTGGAAGAGTTAAATGAGAATGCCCGTAGCCTGCGCTTAATGAGCGATTTAAACCGCAATCTGCTGTTACTCAATCAGCTTTACTGGCAATCCGGGCGGAAAAACGACGCCCAGCGCGTATTGCTTGATGCCTTACAGCTCGCCAACCGCACCGGATTTATCAGCCATTTTGTGATTGAAGGCGAAGCCATGGCGCAGCAATTGCGTCAGCTTATCCAGCTAAATACGCTGCCGGAGATGGAGCAGCATCGCGCGCAGCGCATCCTGCGAGAGATTAACCAACATCACCGGCATAAATTCGCCCATTTTGACGAAGGCTTCGTCGAGCGCCTGCTTAATCATCCGGATGTCCCGGAGCTTATTCGCACCAGCCCGCTCACACAGCGTGAATGGCAGGTGTTAGGGCTTATCTATTCCGGTTACAGCAACGAACAGATTGCTGGCGAACTGGCGGTGGCCGCGACCACCATTAAGACGCATATCCGCAACCTCTACCAGAAACTCGGCGTCGCGCACCGTCAGGACGCGGTACAGCACGCGCAGCAGTTGCTGAAGATGATGGGGTATGGGGTTTAACGTGTGCCTGATGAGCTTATCAGGCCTACGATCACGCGCAGAGTGTAGGCCTGATAAGACAGTCTCTTTAGCACAGCTCTAATTGAATATGGTGGTCGGCAATCACCTGCATCACGCCCGGCGGTGGTAGGGTATCGGTGTAGACCGCATCGACCATACTAATGCTGCCCATGTTTACCATCGCATTACGACCAAATTTAGAGTGATCCACCACCAGCATCACATGGCGCGAATTTTCGATAATCGCGCGCTTGGTGCGTACCTCATGGTAGTCAAATTCCAGCAATGAGCCGTCGCTATCAATACCGCTAATACCGAGGATGCCGAAATCGAGACGGAACTGGGCGATAAAGTCCTGCGTCGCTTCGCCAATAATGCCGCCGTCGCGGCTACGGAGTTCGCCGCCGGCGAGGATAATACGAAAATCCTCTTTCGCCATTAGCGTGTTCGCTACGTTCAAATTGTTGGTCACGATCCGCAAATTACTGTGCCCTAACAGGGCGTGCGCTACGGCTTCCGGCGTCGTGCCGATATCAATAAACAGCGTTGAACCATTGGGGATCTGGGCCGCGACTTTGCGAGCGATGCGCTCTTTTTCTTCCGTTTGCGTCGCCTTACGATCGTGCCACGGCGTGTTCACCGAGCTGGAGGGCAACGCCGCGCCGCCGTGGTGGCGCAAAATCATATTCTGTTCCGCCAGATCGTTAAGATCCCGACGAATGGTTTGCGGGCTGACAGAAAAATGCTCCACCAGCTCTTCCGTACTGACGTACCCCTGTTTTTTCACCAGTTCAATGATCGCGTCATGCCGTTGTGTTTGTTTCATGAATAATCTCTGAAAGTAACCAACCTTGCGCCGGATAGCGGCATTCGCCCTACCCGGCCTGGAAAAATATCTCGACCACAGGCCGGATACGCCTCACGTTCGTTTTCGCGCATTCAGCGTATCAACAAAGGCCATCGCTAAACCGACGATAAGCCCGGCGATGTGCGCGCCGTTCGCCATAGACATGCCAAACCAGTCAAACCAACCAGCGACTATCCACAATAATGCAAAAATAATTAAGCCGCGCTGGAGGTAAATTCCGCTTTGCGGATCGCGCTCTCCGCGCAGCCACACGTAACCCATCAGCGCATAGACGACGCCAGACAGCCCGCCAAACCACGGGCCGCTAAATTTCTGCTGTACATAGCCGCTTAGTAGCGCGCTTATCACCGTAATGACGATTAATTTACCGCTGCCCAGGCGCTTCTCTACCGCCCCGCCGAGATACCACCACCACAGCAGGTTAAAAAGAATATGCATCAGTGAAAAGTGCATAAAGATATGGGTGAAGTAGCGCCAGAATTCAAATTTTAAAACCGGATCGAACGGCCACGCCAGCCACACCATCACCGTCTGATCGCCGATGAGACTCATCGCGATATAGACCAGCACGCAGGCGAGCATCACGATCCAGGTAACAGGGCCGGCTCGTTCACGCAGCGTGGCGAGAAAGGGAAAACGGCGGTAGCGTAGCCCGCTGTTCGTCTGCCCGGACTGCCAGCTAGCCGCCAGATAACGCGGATCGCCGGGATTTTCTATAAACCGCGCCAGCTCGACCCGCACACGTTCGGCCTGCGATTCATCTGCCAACCAGATATCGCTTTGATTATGTTGCTGAATAGTAAGAATGACGCCCTGGGTGGCCATGTAATCAACAAATGCCTGCGCCACGCGAGGATTCGCAAAGGAAGTAATCATCAACATTATTGCTGTCGCTTAGTCCATACAAAAGAAGACAGTATATATACCCTTCTCGTCGGAGGCTGCATCTTTATGGGATTACGCGCCATTTGCGACATCGGCAGGGAAACGGCGATGCCAGGCCTCAAACCCGCCGTCAATGCTGTAAACCGCATCATAGCCTTGCTGGAGCAGATACTGCGCGGCGCCTTTACTACTGTTGCCGTGATAGCACATTACCATCACGGCGGTATCGAAACCATGCTCACGCATAAACGCGCCCAGCGTATCGTTAGTCAAGTGAAACGCCTGCGGCGCATGACCCATGGCATAACTTTGCGGATCGCGAATATCGACCAGCACCGCCGCGCCCTGGTGCAGTTTCTGATACGCCTCTTCTACAGTGATACATTCAAATTGTTCCATGAATCGCTCTTTCATTATTGCCGGTGAAGCCAATTAAGGCATTTTATCGCCCAGTGTACGTTGACGGAGTAGCTTAACGCCATAATGTTATACATATCACTCTAAAATGTTTTTTCGATGTTACCAATAGCGCGTTTCTTTGCTATTATGTTCGATAACGAACATTTTTGAACTTTAACGAAAGTGCAAGAGGGCAGCATGGAAACCAAAGATCTGATCGTGATAGGCGGGGGCATTAACGGTGCAGGCATCGCGGCTGATGCCGCCGGACGCGGTTTGTCCGTACTCATGCTGGAAGCGCAGGATTTGGCCTGCGCGACGTCTTCCGCCAGTTCGAAACTTATCCACGGCGGCTTACGCTACCTTGAGCACTATGAGTTCCGTCTGGTCAGCGAAGCGCTGGCAGAACGTGAAGTGCTGTTGAAAATGGCGCCGCACATCGCCTTCCCGATGCGTTTTCGTCTGCCGCACCGCCCGCATTTACGTCCGGCCTGGATGATCCGTATCGGTCTGTTTATGTACGATCACCTCGGCAAACGTACCAGTTTACCCGGTTCCACAGGTGTGCGGTTTGGCGCAGATTCGGTACTCAAACCTGAAATCGTGCGCGGATTCGAATACTCCGACTGCTGGGTAGACGATGCGCGTCTGGTGCTTGCTAACGCACAGATGGTGGTGCGTAAAGGCGGCGAAGTCCTTACCCGTACTCGCGCAACCGCCGCTCGTCGGGAAAATGGCCTGTGGATTGTCGAAGCGGAAGATATCGACACCGGTAAAAAATATGTCTGGCAGGCGCGCGGACTGGTTAACGCCACCGGACCGTGGGTCAAACAGTTCTTCGACGAAGGGATGCATCTGCCGTCACCGTATGGCATCCGCCTGATCAAAGGCAGCCATATCGTCGTGCCGCGCGTCCATAATCAGAAGCAGGCGTATATTCTGCAAAACGAAGATAAACGTATCGTCTTTGTCATTCCGTGGATGGAGGAGTTTTCGATCATTGGCACAACCGATGTCGAATATAAAGGCGATCCGAAAGCGGTAAAAATCGAAGAGAGCGAAATTAATTACCTGTTGAAGGTCTATAACGCGCACTTCCAGAAACAACTGGGGCGCGATGACATCGTCTGGACGTACTCCGGCGTCCGTCCGCTGTGCGATGATGAGTCCGACTCACCGCAGGCGATCACTCGCGATTATACCCTTGATATTCATGATGAAAACGGCAAAGCGCCGCTGCTTTCCGTGTTTGGCGGTAAGCTCACGACCTACCGTAAGCTGGCCGAACATGCGATGGAAAAACTGGCGTCTTATTATCCAGGCATCGGCCCGGCATGGACCAAAACGTGCGTACTGCCCGGCGGCGACATCGACGGCAGCCGCGAAGATTACGCGGCGAAGCTGCGTCGTCGTTATCCGTTCCTGACGGAATCGCTGGCGCGCCACTATTCGCGCACTTACGGCAGCAACACGGAGTGGATTCTCGGCGAAGCCACGTCGCTGCTTGATTTAGGCGAAGATTTCGGTCATGAGTTTTACGAAGCAGAACTCAAGTACCTGGTGGATCACGAATGGGTGCGCCGTACTGAAGATGCTATCTGGCGTCGCACCAAAGAAGGCATGTGGCTGACCGCCGAACAGCAGTCCCGCATCACTCAGTGGCTGGCAGCGTATGTTGAGAAACACCAGCTTTCACTGGCGTCCTGAGAAAAATGCCGGATGGCGGCTAACGCCTGATCCGGCCTACAAGGATACATAAACGTAGGCCGGGCAAGCGAAGCGCCGCCGGCATCGGGATTTACAACCGCACCGGATCAATATGCCAGATATTTTCGGCATACTCTTTGATGGTTCTGTCCGATGAGAAGTAGCCCATATTGGCAATGTTGAGCATCGCTTTCGTCGTCCATTCTTCCGGGCGACGATACAACTCATCCACCTTATCCTGGCAGTCCACGTAGCTGCGGTAGTCCGCCAGCACCTGATAGTGATCGCCAAAGTTAATCAGCGAATCTACCAGATCGCGGTAACGACCTGGCTCTTCCGGATTAAAGACGCCGCTACCAATCTGCGTCAGTACCTGATGTAGCTCTTCATCTTTTTCATAATAGTCGCGAGGCTTATAACCCTGCCTGCGCAACGCTTCCACCTCTTCGGCAGTATTACCGAAGATAAAGATATTCTCCTCGCCGACATGCTCCTGCATCTCAACGTTCGCGCCATCCAGCGTACCAATGGTGAGCGCGCCGTTCAGGGCAAATTTCATATTACTGGTGCCGGAAGCTTCTGTCCCTGCCAGCGAAATCTGCTCAGACAGGTCGGCAGCGGGAATGATCACCTGCGCCAGGCTGACGCTGTAGTTCGGGATAAACACCACTTTCAGCTTGTCGCCAATCTGCGGATCGTTGTTAATCACTTTCGCCACGTCGTTGATCAGATGAATAATGTGTTTTGCCATGTAATAGGCGGAAGCCGCCTTACCGGCAAAAATATTCACCCGCGGCACCCAGTCGGCCTCCGGATTTTCTTTAATGCGGTTATAGCGGGTAATGACATGCAGCACGTTCATCAGCTGACGTTTGTACTCGTGAATACGCTTGATCTGCACGTCAAACAGCGCCTTCGGGTTCACCACCACATTCAGTTGTTGCGCTATCACTACCGCCAGCCGTTTTTTATTTTCCAGCTTCGCCTGACGCACCGCATGATTGACCAGCGGATAATCACAATGCTGCTTCAGCTCGCTGAGCTGACTAAGATCGGTACGCCAGGTACGGCCAATATTCTCATCCAGCACGTCAGACAGCGGCGGGTTTGCCAGCGCCAGCCAGCGGCGCGGCGTAACGCCGTTAGTGACGTTACAAAAACGGGTCGGAAAAATCTTCGCAAAATCCGCGAACAGCGACTGCACCATCAGGTTGGAATGGAGTTCAGAAACGCCGTTGACTTTATGGCTGACCACCACCGCCAGCCAGGCCATCCGTACCCGGCGGCCGTTCGACTCATCAATAATCGACGCGCGTCCAAGCAGGCTGGTATCGTTGGGATATTGCTCCTGCAACGTTTTCAGAAAATAGTCGTTAATCTCGAAGATAATCTGCAGGTGACGGGGCAGAATTTTCCCCAGCATATCGACTGGCCAGGTTTCCAGCGCCTCGCTCATCAACGTATGGTTGGTATAAGAGAAGACCTGACAGCACACCTCAAACGCGTCGTCCCAGCTAAATTTATGTTCATCAATCAGCAGACGCATCAGCTCAGGAATTGACAGCACCGGATGCGTATCATTGAGGTGAATGGCGATTTTATCCGCCAGATTCTCATAGGTTTTATGCAGTTGATAATGACGGTGCAGGATATCCTGCACCGTCGCCGAGACCAGAAAATACTCCTGGCGCAGGCGTAGCTCTCGTCCGGAATAGGTGGAATCGTCCGGGTAGAGCACCCGCGACACGTTCTCAGAGTGGTTTTTATCTTCCACCGCCGCGAAGTAGTCGCCCTGGTTGAATTTACCGAGGTTGATTTCACTACTGGCCTGCGCATTCCACAGCCGCAGAGTGTTAGTGGCGTCGGTGTCGTAACCGGGGATGATCTGATCATACGCGACGGCCAGAATCTCTTCCGTCTCAATCCAGCGCGCTTTTTTACCTTCCTGCTGAATGCGCCCGCCAAAAAGCACTTTATAGCGTGTATTGTGGCGCTTGAACTCCCACGGGTTGCCATATTCCAGCCAGTAATCCGGAGATTCTTTTTGCCGCCCGTCGACAATATTCTGCTTAAACATGCCGTAGTCGTAGCGAATGCCATACCCGCGACCCGGTAATCCTAGCGTCGCCAGCGAGTCCAGGAAGCAAGCCGCCAGCCGTCCTAAGCCGCCGTTGCCAAGCCCGGGGTCATTCTCTTCATCGATCAGCTCTTCGAGATCTAAGCCCATGGCCTCCAGCGCGCCTTTCACGTCGTCATAAATGCCCAGCGAGAGCAGCGCGTTAGAGAGGGTACGACCAATCAAAAACTCCATCGACAGGTAATAAACCTGCCGGGTTTCCTGCGATAATTGGGCTCGATTAGAACGCAGCCAGCGCTCCACCAGACGATCGCGCACCGCGAACAATGTGGCGTTCAGCCATTCATGTTTATTGGCAATGACCGGGTCTTTACCAATCGTAAACATCAGCTTATAGGCAATAGAATGCTTAAGCGCCTCAACGCTGAGTGTGGGCGATGCATAAGTAAACGGAGCATTCATATAAATGATTCCTGGATGACTATTTCAAGCGATAGTACAGCTCGCGGTATGATTTCGCGGCAACTTGCCAGCTAAAATCCATCGCCATCGCCTGCCGTTGTACAAACCGCCAAAGCGAAGGCCGTGACCACAACACAAAAGCACGCCGAATCGCGCGTAGCAACGACCAGGCGTTACTGTCTTCGAAGACAAAACCGCTGGCGATACCGTCCGCCAAATTTTCCAGCGAACTGTCGGAGACCGTATCGGCCAACCCCCCGGTACGCCGCACCAGAGGCAGCGTGCCATACTTTAAGCCATATAACTGCGTTAAGCCGCACGGTTCGAAACGACTGGGCACCAGAATGACGTCCGCGCCGCCCATAATGCGATGCGAGAAAGCTTCGTGATAGCCGATCTGTACGCCAACCTGCCCTGGGTGTTCCGCCGCCGCCGCGAGGAACCCCTCCTGAAGCACCGGATCGCCCGCGCCGAGTAGCGCCAACTGCCCGCCCTGCTCCAGCAGCCCCGGTAACGCCTCCAGCACCAGATCCAGACCTTTCTGGTTGGTCAGACGGCTTACCACGGCGAACAGCGGCACTTTGTCGTTAACCTTCAACCCCATCGCAATTTGTAGCTGACGTTTGTTTTCCGCCTTCTCTTCCAGGGTATCGCGCGTGTAGCGCGACGCCAGCAGCAGATCGGATTCCGGGTTCCAGATCTTCTCATCCACGCCGTTCAGTATGCCGGACAAGCGCCCTTCCAGATGACGCTGACGCAGCAGGCCTTCCATACCATAAGCAAACTGCGGTTCGGTAATTTCACGCGCATAGGTCGGGCTCACCGCCGTAATATGGTCGGCATAGTACAAACCGGCCTTCAAAAAGGAGAGTTGTCCGTTGAACTCCAGCCCATGCATATTAAAGAATGACCACGGCAGTTCGATGTCATCCATATGCTTTGCATAAAACATGCCTTGATAGGCCAGGTTGTGTACGGTAAAGACCGATTTCGCCGGCCGCCCGCGCGCCGCCAGATAGGCGGGCGCCAGCCCGGCGTGCCAGTCATGGGCGTGCACCACGTCGGGGCGCCAGAATGGATCAAGTCCGCAGGCCATTTCACAGCCGACCCACCCTAACAGGGCAAAGCGCAGCACGTTATCGGTATAAGCATATAAATTCGTATCGTGATAGGGACTGCCTGGACGCTCGTACAGATGCGGCGCGTCGATCAGATAAATGCCCACGCCGTTATAATGCCCGAACAGCAGCGATATCTTACCGGCGAAAGTATCGCGGCGGCTCACCACATGCGCATCGGGTATCCCCCGACGGATATCGGGAAACCCTGGAAGCAGAACGCGAACATCAACACCATCCGCAATTTGTGCCGCAGGCAACGCGCCTATCACATCCGCCAGCCCCCCAGTCTTCAGCAGGGGGAACATCTCTGAACATACATGTAAAACCTGCATTATCGCTCCTGTTTGACCTGCAGTTTGCGCAGCATTTCACGCGTGACCAGTACAATACCTTCTTCTGAACGGTAGAAACGACGAGCGTCCTCTTCCGCATTTTCACCAATCACCATGCCTTCCGGGATAATACAGGCACGGTCAATAACACAGCGACGTAAACGGCAGGAGCGTCCTACCCAAACCTCAGGTAACAACACTGCCGAATCAATATTACAAAAAGAATTTATTCTCACCCGTGGGAAGAGCACAGATTGCACCACCACCGAACCGGAGATAATGCAGCCGCCGGAGACCAGCGAGTTCAGCGTCATACCGTGGCTACCGGAGCGGTCCTGCACGAATTTCGCAGGCGGTAGCGATTCCATATGCGTACGAATAGGCCAGTTCTGGTCATACATATCCAGCTCCGGCGTCACCGAGGCTAAATCCAGGTTCGCCTTCCAGTAAGCTTCCAGCGTACCTACATCGCGCCAGTACGGTTCGGCTTGCGGATCGGACTGCACGCAGGAGAGCGGGAAAGGATGCGCGTAAGCCATACCTTCTCGGGTGATTTTGGGGATAATGTCTTTACCGAAATCGTGGCTGGAAGCGTCATCTTTATCGTCTGCCGCCAGCAATTCATACAGGTAATCGGCGTCAAAAACGTAAATGCCCATACTGGCCAGCGATTTGCTGGCGTCACCAGGCATTGCGGGGGGATTCGCCGGTTTTTCGACAAAATCAATAATCTTGTCGCTTTCATCGACCGCCATCACGCCGAATGCCGTCGCTTCTTTGATCGGCACCGGCATACAGGCCACCGTGCAACGCGCGCCCTTTTCAACGTGATCGATCAACATACGCGAGTAGTCCTGCTTGTAGATATGATCGCCTGCCAGGATGACGACATATTCCGCTTTATAGCGACGAATAATATCCAGGTTCTGGGTCACCGCGTCTGCCGTGCCGCGATACCAGTTTTCGCCCTTCATACGCTGTTGGGCTGGCAGCAGATCGACAAATTCGTTCATCTCTTCGCTAAACAGTGACCAGCCGCGCTGAATATGCTGCACCAGCGTATGGGACTGATACTGAGTGATCACGCCGATACGGCGAATCCCGGAGTTCAGACAATTAGATAAGGCGAAATCGATGATGCGGAACTTCCCACCAAAGTGGACGGCTGGTTTGGCGCGTTTGTTCGTTAAATCTTTTAGACGCGTGCCGCGGCCGCCGGCCAGGATTAGGGCAACAGATTTCAGTGGCAGCTGGCGCGCCAACATTACACGATCGTTCTTCTCTAAACTCACCATGATTAACTCCTTTTTTATCCTCTCTGGAACACACACAGTCCATGCGCAGGTCCCTGCCAGACCGCCGTTATCACCGGATTATCCTCTCCAGCGAATGGGGGAACGGCGCGCCATTCCCCTTCGGGTAAAACTATATCTGTCACCTCAAGCGTGGCATTTATCGCAATCAGAAAACGGTCCGACAACAGAATTTGCATCAGCTTAGGCCCGTTTTGCCACTCATCCGCACTCAAGGGTTGCGCGTTTTTATTCAGCCAACGCACGTTGCCATCGCCTTCTTCCCACCAGCTATTGCCGGTTAAAGCCGGTATCTGCTGACGCAAACGAATCAGCGCGGCGGTAAACGTGGTTAACCCACGATTTGCCTGCTGCCAGTCCAGCCAGGTTAAGGCATTATCCTGACAATAGGCGTTATTGTTGCCGTGCTGGCTATGGCCGTGTTCATCGCCTGCCAGCAGCATCGGCGTTCCCTGAGAGAGCAGTAGCGTCGCCAGCAGGGCATGAATGCTGTCGCGCCGCCGCTCCATTAAATCAAGCGGACCGCCTAATCCTTCTTTACCATGATTGTCGCTGTAATTGCTGTTGGTGCCGTCGCGATTTTCCTCACCGTTCGCCTCATTGTGTTTCTGATTGAAACAGACGCAGTCCCGGAGCGTAAAACCGTCATGCGCCGTGAGCAGATTGACAGAGGCGCCGGGCGTGCGGCCATTGCGTTTAAACACATCGCTGGAAGCGGCGAAACGACAGGCAAATTCCCCCGTCGTCAGGTTACGCGGCAACCAGAATCGGCGGGCCGCATCGCGAAAATGATCGTTCCACTCGGCAAACGGTGGCGGAAAATTCCCGACCTGATAGCCGCCCTCGCCAATATCCCACGGTTCAGCAATCAGCTTGACCGTTGATAACACAGGACACGCTTTAATCGCGGCGAACAGCGGCGCATCCTGGCGAAACGTCGGCGTGCGCCCCATGACGGACGCCAAATCAAAACGAAAACCATCGACATGACAGGTTTCCACCCAATAGCGCAAACACTCGCACGCGTATTCCACCACGCCGGGATGGCTTAAATTGAGCGTGTTGCCGCATCCCGTCCAGTTGTGATAATCGCCATCGTCCCTTATCCAATAATAGCTACGGTTATCAATTCCGCGCAGGGAGAAGGTTGGACCGTCCAGATCCAGCTCGGCGCTATGGTTTAATACGATGTCCAGAATGACCTCAATCCCCGCGCGATGCAGCGCTTTCACCGCGTCGCGAAACTCGTCCAGCGCCGTCTCGGGCGAACTGGCCCAGGCGGGATGCAGCGCGAACATCGCCATCGGGTTATAACCCCAATAATTGGTCAGCCCCATACGTTGCAGGCGCGGCTCGCTGGCAAACTGCGCTACCGGCAACAGTTCCAGCGCCGTAATGCCAAGCTGTTTGAAGTACGCCACCATGACCGGATGACCGAGCGCTTTATAGGTGCCGCGTATCTCCTGGGGGAGTTCCGGATGCAGGTAGGTAAGCCCTTTGACATGCGCTTCATAGATGACCGTTTTTCCCCACGGCGTGCGCGGCGCGGCGTCATCTTCCCAGTCATAATGGTCGCTGATTATCACGCTTTTCGGCGCCACCGCCGCGTTATCGCGGTAATCCGGTTCATCGTGTCCGCCGTGCAACAGCGGATGATCTTTTAGTTCGCCCTCCACCCGGCGCGCATAAGGATCAAGCAGTAACTTCGCCGGATTAAACCGATGCCCCTGCGCTGGCTGCCACGGGCCATGTACGCGATAGCCATAGCGCAAACCAGGCCTGGCGCCTGCCAGATAACCATGCCAGACATCGCCGCGACGTCCTGGCAGGTCATAGCGGCGCTCATTCCCTCGGGAATCAAAAACGCACAGCTCTACGCGCTCCGCATGGGCGGAAAAGAGCGTGAAATTCACGCCATGACCGTCATACGTTGCGCCATGCGGCGTTGCTTCGCCGATCGCAAGCTGCGTCATTCCCCCTCCCGCATCAGCCAGATCGTCGCCAACGGCGGTAACGTCAGGCTAAGAGAGTGCTGACGGCCATGGCTTTCGATCTCATCGCTGTGCACCACGCCGCCGTTGCCGGTGTTGCTACCGTGATAATGCATCGAATCAGTATTGAGAATTTCACGCCAGCGTCCCGGCTGGTTGATGCCAAAACGGTAGTCGTGGCGAGGAACGGGCGTAAAGTTGCTGGCGACGATGATCTCGTTACCGGCTTTATCACGGCGTACAAAAATCAGTACCGAGCGTTCATTGTCATCGACCACCAGCCACTCAAAGCCGTAAGCATCAAAATCCAGCTCATGCAACGCTTTATGGTGGCGATAGGTGTGGTTGAGATCGCGTACCAGACGCTGAACCCCGTGGTGCCAGTTATCGCCCCCCTCCAGCAAGTGCCAGTCGAGGCTGGCGTCATGGTTCCACTCGCGTCCCTGGGCAAACTCATTCCCCATAAACAGCAGTTTCTTGCCGGGGAAGGCCCACATCCAGCCATAGTAGGCGCGCAGGTTGGCGAATTTTTGCCACGCATCGCCCGGCATACGATCGAGAATGGATTTCTTGCCGTGAACCACCTCATCGTGCGACAGCGGCAGAACAAAGTTTTCGGTATGGTTGTACAACATACCAAAGGTCAGCTTGTCGTGATGATACTGGCGGTACACTGGGTCCAGCTTCATATAGTCCAGCGTGTCGTGCATCCAGCCCAGGTTCCACTTGTACCAGAACCCCAGGCCGCCCGTTTCCGGTGGACGCGTCACGCCAGAGAAGTCTGTCGACTCTTCCGCCATGCTGACCGCGCCGGGCACCTGCTCGCCAATAATGCGGTTGGTATTACGCAGAAACTCAATGGCTTCCAGGTTTTCACGACCGCCGAACTCGTTCGGTATCCACTCGCCCTCTTTGCGGCTGTAGTCGCGGTAGATCATAGAGGCCACCGCATCGACACGCAGCGCATCAATCCCAAAACGCTCCATCCAGTACAGGGCGTTGCCCACCAGATAATTACTGACTTCACGACGACCATAGTTGTAGATCAGCGTATTCCAGTCCTGGTGATAGCCCTCGCGCGGATCGCTGTGCTCATAGAGGTGGGTGCCGTCAAACTCCGCGAGGCTAAATTCATCGGACGGGAAATGGCCCGGCACCCAGTCGAGAATGACGTTAAGGCCCGCCGCATGGGCCGCATTGATGAAATAGCGGAAGTCGTCCCGCGTACCAAAGCGGCGGGTCGGCGCGTAGAGGCCGGTCGGCTGGTAGCCCCAACTGCCGTCAAACGGATGTTCGTTGACCGGCAAGAGTTCAAGGTGCGTAAAGCCCATCCATTTGGCGTAAGGCACAAGCTGATCCGCCAGCTCACGATAGCTCAGCCAGAAATTGTTATCCGTATGGCGGCGCCATGAACCTAAATGCACCTCATAAATCGAGATCGGCGCATCAAACTGATTGGCTTTTTGTCGTTCTTCGCTTGGCGTCACTTTCTCCGGCAGTCCGCAAATCATCGACGCCGTTTCCGGACGCATCTGCGCCTCAAAAGCATAGGGATCGGCTTTAATGCGCAGATTACCATTCGCATCAAGCAGCTCGAATTTATACAGTTGTCCATTATGCGCGCCGGGGATAAACAGCTCCCAAATACCGCTCTCTTTGCGCAGACGCATCGGGTGGCGACGCCCATCCCAATAGTTGAATTGCCCGACAACCGAAACGCGACGAGCATTAGGCGCCCAGACGGAGAAACGGGTGCCGGTGACGCCATCCATCGTATCGGCGTGCGCGCCCAGCGTTTCATAAGGACGCAGGTGGGTGCCTTCCGACAATAGCCAGACATCCATTTCCTGTATTAATGGACCAAAACGGTAAGGATCGTCGATGAGGTTCTGCTGTCCGTGCCAGGTCACGGCGAGCTGATAGCGAAAGAAATTTTTACGTCGGGGTAAAACGCCGCAGAAAAAACCGCGAGCGTCGAGACATTCCAGTTTGCCGACTTTACGTCCGGTTTTGGGTTCAATCACCCATACGTCGGTGGCGTCAGGTAATAGGGCGCGGACTTCTAGTCCGGCTTGGGTCTGGTGCATTCCGAGTACGGAAAAAGGGTCCGCAAAATGTCCTGCAATTAGCGCATTAATCACGTCTCTATCGATACGACTGGACATGGTTTGTCATCCTGTTTTGTGGCGTCACTCCATCTCACTGAATTCAACATCAGGTAGTGACACTTCTTTGACCTGAACGGCGCAGCACACTGTGCATCCTATCTGCGTCGTCCTACCTTCAGGTTAGGCTTAATACCCGTGGGATTAAGCTACCCTTAAAGAATAGCCAATGCTCTGCTTAACTCCTGATAAAAATGAAACATCTGCGTTTACTCCTGTATTACGCAAAAAAAAGGGTGACGATGCACCCTACATATCAATCTGACGTCTGCTTGCCGACTACACCTTATCTGGCGGATATTGCTGGATGGCGGCGCTGACACGCCTTATCCGGCCTACAGAACCACACGCAGGCCCGATAAGCGCTGCAATAGCTACTACGCCAACTGGCGCAGCATTCGACGCAGCGGCTCGGCGGCGCCCCATAACAACTGGTCGCCTACGGTAAACGCCGACAAGAACTCTGGCCCCATGTTCAGCTTACGCAGACGACCAACCGGCGTAGTCAACGTGCCGGTCACCGCCGCCGGGGTTAATTCGCGCATAGTGATATCACGATCGTTCGGCACCACTTTCGCCCACGGATTATGTGCCGCCAGCAGTTCTTCCACCGTCGGAATGGATACCTCTTTTTTCAGCTTAATGGTGAACGCCTGGCTGTGACAGCGCAGTGCGCCGACGCGCACACACAAACCATCAACCGGAATCACAGAGGCGGTATTGAGAATCTTGTTGGTTTCCGCCTGGCCTTTCCACTCTTCGCGGCTTTGGCCGTTATCGAGCTGTTTGTCGATCCAGGGGATCAGGCTTCCCGCCAGCGGTACGCCAAAGTTATCCACCGGCAGCTCGCCGCTGCGGGTCAATGCCGTAACTTTGCGTTCAATATCAAGAATTGCGGAAGACGGCGTCGCCAGTTCATCGGCGACATGGCCATACAACTGACCCATTTGGGTTAACAGCTCGCGCATATGGCGCGCGCCGCCGCCGGAGGCGGCCTGATAGGTCGCGACGGATACCCAGTCAACGAGATTATGGGCAAAGAGACCGCCCAGCGACATCAACATCAGGCTAACGGTACAGTTACCGCCCACAAAGGTCTTCACGCCATTGTTCAGGCCGTCGGTAATCACGTCCTGGTTGACCGGGTCGAGAATAATAATGGCATCATCTTTCATGCGCAGCGTAGAAGCCGCATCAATCCAGTAACCCTGCCATCCGCTTTCGCGCAGCTTTGGATAAATTTCGTTGGTATAATCGCCGCCCTGGCAAGTCACGATGATATCGAGCGCTTTTAGCGCATCCAGATCAAAAGCGTCCTGTAGCGTGCCGGTGGAGGTGTCGCCGAAGGTGGGCGCCGCCTGTCCAAACTGGGAGGTAGAAAAGAAAACAGGGCGAATAGCGTCGAAATCGCGCTCCTCTACCATGCGTTGCATGAGAACAGAGCCGACCATTCCGCGCCAGCCGATAAAACCAACATTTTTCATAGCGTTTTTTTCCTGCAAAGAGATGTGCTGTGTATGCGCGCCAGTATCCTGTGGCGCATCCTTCACCATACAAAAAGCAGCCAAAGTCGCAAGTGAAATTAATCAATGATAGCGAAGCCATCAGTAATGCGACTTATCCTGCCTTACCGCGCAAGCAGAAAGTCCAGTGGCGATTATCAGGGAATTTGCGTTAGGAAGGGAATCATTTCCGTCGCTGTTTTATTGATCCTAATTATGGATCAGCGTAGAAATTTGCCTGCTTTTATGCGCGTACTGAAACATGGCGAGGCAAAACGTCGTTGGGCGATTGCCATGCACACCTCAATAAAAAAACCGGGTAGCGATTACGCCTTACCCGGCTTACGGTGTCGATATGTGCCCGTTTCCAGGCCCGGTAAGCACCGCGCCACCGGGCAACAAGACTCAGCTCAGCAGTTGGAAAGCAATCATCCCGACAATCGCGCCGACCGTGCCGAGGATAGTTTCCATCATCGTCCAGGTCTTCAGCGTCTGTGCTTCGGTCGCGCCGGTAAATTTACCGAACAGCCAGAAGCCAGCGTCGTTAACATGAGAAACCACAATTGAACCGCCGGCGATACAGATAGAGAGCGCAGCCATCTGCGCGCCGGAGAAATTCAGTTGCTCTATGACCGGCATCACCAGACCGACCGCGGTTAAACACGCCACGGTCGCGGAACCCTGAATGATGCGCACCGCCGCCGCCAGCACAAAGCAGGTAATGGCAATCGGCAGTCCCATACCGGTTAACGCTTCGCCCAGCGCCGGGCCGACGCCGGAGTCAACCAGTACCTGTTTGAACACCCCGCCTGCGCCAATCACCAGCAGAATAATGCCCGCCGGTTGCAGCGCGTGGCCGCAGATTTCCATCACTTTGTCTTTCGGCATCCCCTGACGCATCGCCAGGCCGTAAATCGCTACCAGACAAGCGACCAGAATCGCAGTGAAGGGGTGGCCGATAAACTCAAACCATTCGTAAGCGGTGGAACCTTCCGGCACAAAACGCGCGGCGATCGTTTTCAGTCCTACCAGCACCAACGGCAGCAGGATCAGCGACAGGCTGAAGCCGAAAGAAGGCATTTTGCCTTCGCCCAGATGCGGCTCGGTAATGTCGTCAGGAATACGCAGCTCAACGTAACGGCTGATAAAATTCCCCCACAGCGGCCCGGCGATAATCATGCCAGGAATGGCGGCGCACAGCCCAATCAGGATCATCCAGCCGAAATCAGCATGCATCTGGGAAGCCAGCAGCATCGGCGCAGGCCCAGGCAACAAAAACGCCGCGGCTGCCGCCACGCCCGCAAACAGCGGAATGACCAGCTTCACCAGGTTTGTGCCGGTATGACGCGCCATTGAGAACGCCACGCTTATCAGCAGCACAATCGCCACTTCAAAGAACAGCGGGAGCGCGCAAATCAAGCCGGCCAGGCCAATCGCATAGTGCGCGCGGTTATGGCCAAAGGATTTAAGCATCTTGACGGCTATCTGATCGACCGCGCCGGTTTCATGCAGAATTTTACCGAACATCGCCCCCAGCGCGACCACAATCGCCAGGAAGCCCAGCGTGCCGCCCATCCCTTTTTCCATGGTCGCGGCGATTTTATCAAGCGGCATCCCTGAAAAAAGCCCCGCGCCCATTGAGACGACCATTAACGCGACGAAGGCGTGCATACGCGCCTTCATCACGAGAAACAGCAGCAGTAAGACGGAACCGACGGCGGTTAAAACCAGTGTTAATGTACTCACAGCGTACTGCCTTTATTGATGACCTCAATGGTGCTCGCCACGACGCCTTCCAACGGCTGGTCGATATCCACCACCAGAACATCGCGTTCGTCGGCACCCGGCTCTTGCAGCGTTTCAAACTGCGTCACCAGCATCTGGGTTTTGAAGAAATGACCTTTGCGCGCTTTCAGACGGCTTTCAATGACGTCGAAATCACCTTTCAGATAGATAAAAGAGAGGTTCGGGTTTCCCTCGCGCAGCAGGTCACGATAATGTTTTTTCAATGCGGAACAGACAATCAGCGAGATTTTATTGGTACGCTGCATCGCAAAAGCGGCGTCGTTCAGCGCCTGTAACCACGGTTTGCGGTCATCATCATTCAACGGCTCGCCGGAAGCCATTTTTTCAATATTGCAGCGCGGATGCAGAAAATCGCCGTCCAGAAACGCGGCATGAAGCTGATGCGCCACGGCGCTTGCGACAGCGGATTTACCGCTGCCTGATACGCCCATCAGAACGTAAACGTGGTGATCATGATTAGTCGTGCTCAAAGCGGGCCCCCACTCTACAAGTTGCAAAATTTGTTACGGGTAACTGTTATCGGTAACATTGTCCAACCGCACCATTCACGACGCAATGACCATTCGTGCCAAAAGTGAATAAGTGTGAGCTACTTCAAAGTTGTCAGACTAAATAGATCCGCCCGGTGACAAGGTGAAACCTAAATCTAACATTTTCGGCGTGACCGTTTCGCCGCGAATGCGGGCCAACAGGCGTTCCGCGCCAATGCTGCCCATTCGCTCGCGCGGCGTCAGGACGCTTGCCAGACGCGGTTCCATCACCTGGCCGATGTCATGACCGTGGAACCCGGCGATCGCCATGTCGTCCGGGATTTTTAGCCCCAGGCGCTGGCATTCGAAGGCCGCCCCCACCGCCAGGTCATCGTTGGTGCAAAAAATACCGTCAAGCTGTGGGTATTCGCGTCGCGCCTGGCGCATGAGTTCGATACCGGAAGAGTAGGATGAAGATTGCTCCATCATCACACTGTAAGGAACCAGGCCTGCGTCCCGCATCGCCTGTTCATAGCCCTTCTGCTTGATGATAGTACGTTCGTCGAGGCGCGCCCCCAGATAGGCGATATGACGATGACCGCGCGCGATAATCGCGGCGGTCATCTGACGGGCGGCCTCGAAGTTGTCAAAACCAACGGCAATATCGAGACACGGCGACTGGCTGTCCATCAGTTCCACCACCGGAATCCCGGCGACTTCGATCATTTTTAAGGTGCGCGGCGTATGGGTACGCTCAGTGAGGATCAGGCCATCGATATTCCAGGAGAGCATCGATTCCAGGCGCTCCTGCTCCATCTCCGGTTTATAGCCGTAGTGCGCCAGCATGGTTTGATAACCATGCGCGTCGGTGACAGCCTCAATGCCGCGTAACACTTCCGCAAAGACCTGGTTGGTTAAAGACGGCAGCAGAACGCCAATAGCGCGGCTGGTAGCGTTGGAAAGAATGTCAGGCGCGCGATTAGGAATGTACCCGAGCTCATCAAGCGCAGCCGCAATTTTACCCCGCAGCGCGACGGAGACCTGCTCCGGATTACGCAAAAAACGGCTGACCGTCATTTTGGTCACGCCCACACGGTCGGCCACATCCTGAAGTACGGGTCTTTTCTTTTTCATCGTCCTGAAAGGTATAAAAGGGATAGATTTGCCCAGTTTACCACGGACGTGCGGAATTAATGACAAACGATGAAAAGCCGGATGGCAACGCTTTCGCGTCTTATCCGGCCTACAAAAGGTTACAGCACGTTAAACTGGCGGCAAGTCAAACAGCAACACTTCACTGTCGCTGTCGGCATGAATCGAGATTGCCTGCTCATCCCAAATCGCCAGACCATCGCTGGTGGTGGCTTTAGTACCGTTAATGGTCACGTTACCTTTTACCACCTGGATCCAGACGCGGCGCTCAGCGGCAATCTGATGCACCGACTGCTCATCTTTGAGCAGCGCCCAGCGGTACAGCTCCATATCCTGGTGGACCTTCAGCGAACCATCGCGAGCATCTGGCGAAAGCACCAGTTGCTTGCCCTGCGCGGCGTCGAAGCGACGCTGTTCGTAGCGCGGCGTGATGCCGGTTTCTTGCGGAATGATCCAGATCTGGTACAGCCGCAGACGATCCGTTTTGCTCGGGTTGTACTCGGAGTGGCGAACGCCGGTCCCGGCGCTCATAATCTGGAATTCACCTGCCGGAACCTGTTCTTTATTGCCCATACTGTCCTGGTGTTCTACGGCGCCTTCCAGCACATAGGTCAAAATTTCCATGTCTTTATGCGGATGCGTGCCGAACCCCTGGCCTGCGTCGATCACGTCGTCGTTAATCACACGCAGCGCCGAGAACCCCATAAAGTTCGGATCGTAATAATCGGCAAAAGAAAAGGTATGCCAGGAGTCAAGCCAGCCATGATTCGCATGACCGCGGTCGTTTGCTTTGCGTAAGTAGATCATTGTGTTCACCCCAGATGTTTTCGATGGAATAAGTGTGGACTCATTCCGTCCGGGATCATAGAGGGTGAAAATTGACTCCTCTGTTCAAAAAATATGAATAAGCGCAGAGGAGTCTGCAAGGGCTATTTAGCGAGGGTTATCGTCGCAGGCGTTGCCTGTTCGAAAGCACGTTCGAGGATTTCCAGGTTGGTAAGAACTTCAGATTCCTTGACGTAATTAGGCGTACCGACGGTCAACGTCTGGTACAGCGCATCATAAACACGACCATAGTCACCCGTTTCCGGTTTCACCTCTTCTTTCACCGTAACACCGTCATCGTTAACATATTCCAGCACGCCGACGGATTCGTCAGCGGCGAAACCGGGTTCACCGGGCATAATGTTCGCTTTCAGGCTGGTTTCTTGTTGATCGATACCGTACTTCACAAACGAACCTTTAGTCCCATGCACGATAAATTTCGGGTAATCAATTTTCACCAGGTGGCTGGTTTTAACGATAGCCTTCAAATCGCCATAAAATAGTTGCGCTTCAAAGGTGTCATCCGGATTCGCTTTATTACGCAGGCTACGAATGTCATACGCGACATGATCCGGGCGGCCAAATAGCGAAATAATTTGATCCATGGTGTGGACGCCAAGTCCGTAGAAAGCGCCATCTTGCGGCAGGCCCGGTTTGGTTTCCGCCACGGGTCGGTAGTAGTCAAAATGGCTTTCAACTTCGACAATCTTGCCCAGTTTCCCGCTCTCAATCGCTTTTTTAGCCGTGAGAAAACAGGAATCAAAACGCCGATTCTGATACGGCGTAACGGTCAGTCCTTTGCTTCGCGCCAGGTCGAACAACACTTTTGCCTGCGCCAGCGTCGGCGTGAAAGGTTTCTCAACCAGCACATTTTTACCCGCTTCCAGCGCGCGTTTGGCGTATTCGAAATGGCTGTCAGCATGCGTACAGACGATCACCAGTTTTACCTGCGGATCGCCCAACACCTCATCCAGATCGCTGGTGAAGTGAATATGTGAATACTGCGGCGCCTGCTCTTCCGGTTTAGCGTGACGACGGAAAATATGCGCGACATGCCAGGTATCTTTCCGATTCAGAACATAGGGGAGATGGTAACGGGTGGTACTTTTGCCGAATCCAATAAATGCGCAGTGTAAGGTCATGAGACGATCCTTTTGAAGATGATTGTTTACACCATAGCGCAAAGCGTGAGGAGACTGAATGTTGGATTCTTTGACGGTGGCGGAGAAGACTTTTCGGGCCTACAAAAGCAGATGCCTCAAGATCGGCCGTCGGCGTCGCGGTCAGTTTGTTCACGGCAAGCGCGCAGGGCCCGGAGCGTACTAAATGTACGTGAGGAGCACGAGCACTTCCCGGGGACAAAATGACAAGTAAGCCAGGCTGAAACAAAACCCAAAAAAAAGCCAGCAAAAGCTGGCTAAAGTAATACTGGAAGCAATGTGAGCAATGTCGTGCTTTCAGGTTCTCCGTAGGGGTTCCCCTGAATGCAAGGCAATAATAATCATTCTCATTCGCACTTGTCTACTTCTTTTTGCAAAAAAATGCGGTTGACGGAATTTTCTTTCTCAGCGAGTGTAAATACACAATTACCCCTGCAGGAGATAAGGAATGAGTGAAATAGTGATACGCCACGCTGAACCGAAAGATTACGACGCCATTCGTCAGATCCACGCCCAGCCGGAGGTGTATCACAACACGCTACAGGTTCCTCATCCTTCCCTCGAAATGTGGCAGGCGCGGCTAACCGAGCAAGCCGGGGTTAAACAACTGGTTGCCTGCATTGACGATATTGTCGTTGGCCATCTTTCTATTCAGGTCACCCAACGTCCTCGCCGCAGCCACGTGGCCGATTTTGGTATCTGCGTGGATGCCCGGTGGCACAATCGCGGCATTGCCAGCGCGCTGATCCGCACGATGATCGACATGTGTGACAACTGGCTGCGCGTCGAGCGTATCGAGTTAACGGTATTTGTTGATAACGAGCCCGCGGTGGCGGTGTATAAGAAGTACGGCTTTGAAATCGAAGGCACCGGTAAGAAATACGGCCTGCGCAACGGTGAGTACGTTGATGCGTACTTTATGGCGCGCGTGAAATAGCGCTTCCCCGCCCCACCCTGTGGGGCGAAACGTCACAAACCTTCACAACATTCCAGTTATTGCAACCTACTTCCCCTATATCAAAACAATAACCACCTGAATTTCATGGTTATTACCACTTTAAGCTTTATCACCGTTTTTTCCGTAATTTTAGCAATATTAATATTACATTTTTGTTTTTTTTTGGTTTCTGCCATCACTTTATGGTGACAATCACAACAATATACTCCTCCCGGGACTAATTTAACCACGGTGAGGTAAAAAATGAAATTTGAACGCCATCATAGAATATTGAAGGAACTCAGTATTTCGGGAGTTGTAAAAGTTTCAAATCTGGCGAAAAGTCTCAAGGTAACAAAGGAAACTATTCGTTCAGATCTCAATGAACTTGCCGGACAGGGATATCTTACTCGCTGTCATGGTGGTGCATTTATTACCCTTGATTCTCTTGATAACGTCGCAAAAAATGAAATTGCTTATGTGCTGGAAAAATATGAATCAGCGCAGAAAAATAAAAAAGGTCTCTCTGCCATGAAAAATAATGTATGTGTTATTGGCTCGTTCAATGTTGATATCATCAGTTATCTACCGAGATTACCCTCAACGGGAGAGTCATTGCTTGCCGATAAATTTATTTTTTCACCCGGCGGTAAGGGATGTAATCAGGCATTAGCAGCAAGCTATGCCGACTCTGATGTGCATTTTATTACTAAAGTCGGCTCAGATCATTTTAGTGATTACGCCATTAATTTTATAAACTCATCAAAAATCCATAAAAGTGTTATCTACCAGACCAAAGAAACACAAACAGGTACAGCAACCATCATGGTGAATGGAGATACCGGAGATAACGTCATCGCTATCTACCCTGGCGCCAACATGACAATTTCCCCTGATGAAATCACCATTCAGAAAGAAGCCATTATTCATTCAGATATTGTTCTTGTCCAACTGGAGACGAATTACGAAGCGCTGCAGCAAACAATTCGTCTCGCACAAAAAAATGACATACCGGTCATCATCAATCCAGCGCCATACAATGACATGGTTAACACTATCATTGATAACATTGACTATATTACGCCAAATGAAACGGAAGCAGGCCTGCTGGCCAATATGGCGGTTAATGATATCGAATCAGCCAAATGCGCGGCCAAAATTATTCACCAGAAAGGCGTCAAAAATACCATTATTACGTTAGGTAGCAAAGGTTCGCTTGCTTATGATGGCACACAATTCATCTATTCCCCGGCATTTCCGGCAGTTGTAAAAAATACTGCGGGAGCGGGTGACGCTTTCAATGGCGCCCTCGCATCTGGTCTTGCAAAAGGAAAGTCACTGGCATCCGCATTGTGCTACGCCAGCGCATTTGCCTCACTTGCGGTTGAAACGCCTAATGCCTCTGATATGCCGGAAAACGACTCCGTTCTTCATCGTATTCAGGGTTCACATTACAAACAAACTATCTCTACTCACTAAATCAAGGAGCAGACTATGAACAATACGCAGAAAAAACTAAAGGTGCTCTTTATTGGAGAATCCTGGCATATTCATATGATTCATTCAAAAGGTTATGACAGTTTCACCTCCAGTAAATATGAAGAAGGCGCTACATGGTTACTGGAATGCCTGAGGAAAGGCGGCGTTGATATTGATTACATGCCTGCCCACACGGTACAAATTGCCTTTCCAGAGAGTGTTGACGAATTAAACCGTTACGATGTGATTGTTATTAGCGACATTGGTAGTAATACCTTCCTGTTGCAAAACGAGACATTTTATCAGCTAAAAATAAAACCAAACGCTCTGGAGTCCATTAAAGAGTACGTCAAAAATGGCGGTGGACTACTCATGATTGGCGGCTATCTGTCGTTCATGGGTATTGAGGCAAAAGCCAATTATAAGAACACCGTTCTTGCTGAGGTTCTGCCAGTTATTATGCTTGATGGCGATGACCGGGTAGAAAAGCCAGAGGGTATTTGTGCTGAGGCTGTCTCACCTGAACATCCTGTTGTTAACGGATTCTCAGATTATCCGGTATTTCTTGGATATAACCAGGCCGTCGCCAGAGACGATGCCGATGTCGTATTAACAATAAATAATGACCCATTGTTAGTGTTCGGTGAATACCAACAGGGTAAAACCGCCTGCTTTATGAGTGACTGCTCCCCACACTGGGGAACCCAGCAGTTTATGTCATGGCCGTTTTATACCGACCTGTGGGTCAACACGCTTCAATTCATCGCCAGAAAATAAAAAACAATGGAGTAACGAAAGTTACTCCTTTTATAAAATATAAGGATTGATGTATGAACAAGAATAAGTACTCAACCCCCTTACTGATGCTTGCCACCATCTTAGCCGGTATGCTTTCCCCGATGCAGTCTGCCGTTAATGGGCAGTTAGGACATTGGTTACAAGACGGTAATGCTTGCGCAGTAATCTCGTTTGCCAGCGGTCTGGTCGTCATGTTTTTTATTATTATTGCGCGCAAAGAAACACGCCAGCAATTCGCCTCAATCCCTACTCTGATTAAAAAGAGAAAAATCCCGCTATGGAATTGGTTTGCAGGATTATGCGGGGCGATGGTCGTATTTTCTGAAGGCGCATCCGCCAGCGCACTGGGCGTTGCCACCTTTCAAACGGCATTAATTTCCGCCCTGCTCCTTTCCGGCCTGCTGTGCGACCGTTTTGGCATCGGTGTGGAGGAGAAGAAATATTTTACGCCATGGCGCATTACTGGCGCATTGTTCGCCGTTATCGCCACCATTTTTGTCGTGTCGCCACAGTGGCACTCAACCTCGTTTATCCTGCTCGCTATCCTCCCCTTTTTGGCAGGGTTACTCGCTGGCTGGCAGCCTGCAGGGAATGCGAAAGTCGCCGAGGCAACGGGCTCCATGCTGGTGTCCATTACATGGAACTTCATCGTCGGCTTTTGTGTCCTGGGCGCGGCGCTGGCGATACGTATCGCATTAGGCCATGTCACCATCCAGTTACCCGATACATGGTGGATGTATCTCGGTGGTCCGCTGGGTCTGCTGTCCATCGGGCTAATGGCGATTCTGGTGAGAGGCTTAGGGCTATTGATGCTGGGCGTAGCGTCAACAGCAGGCCAACTGCTTGGCTCAGTGCTAATTGATGAATTGATCCCTTCATTAGGCAATACGGTCTACCTGGTCACCATCATCGGTACGCTGTTCGCGTTAGTCGGTGCGATTGTGACCACCATCCCTGAATACAGAGCATCCAAAATGGCGCAAAGAATGGAGGTGTCAGAATGAAAGGTTTCCTGCAAACCGTAACAGGCCCGGTGGCGCATACGGATATGGGGCTGACGCTACCGCATGAACATCTGTTTAACGATCTGTCTTCGGTCGTAGACGAGCCACATTATGCTTTTTCACAGCAACTGGTGGGAAAGAAAGTCAGTGCTGACCTGCAGTGGGGGCTGAAACACGACCCATACTGCTGCACCGATAACATGGACCGCAAAGAGATTGATGATGTTATCTTCGAAATCAATAACTTTATGTCTTTGGGCGGCAGGACGATTGTCGACGCCACCGGATCAGAATCCATTGGACGGGACGCCTCAGCGCTGCGAGAAGTTGCCTTAAAAACGGGTTTGAATATCGTTGCGTCATCCGGACCTTATCTGGAGAAATTTGAAAGCACCCGGATCCATAAACCTGTTGAGCTGTTAGCCTCACTCATTGATAAAGAACTGAATCAGGGTATTGGCGAGACGGATATTCGCGCGGGCATGATCGGTGAAATCGGCGTATCTCCCGCGTTTACCCAAGCGGAGCGTAACAGCCTGCGGGCAGCGTCTCTGGCACAATGTAACAACCCCCACACGGCGATGAATATCCATATGCCAGGGTGGCTGCGACTGGGTGATGAGGTGCTGGATATCGTGCTGGAAGAAATGAACGTCTCTCCGGCAAAAGTCTCGCTGGCGCATTCGGACCCTTCAGGAAAAGATGTCGTCTATCAACGTAAAATGCTCGACCGTGGCGTATGGCTTGAATTTGACATGATTGGTCTGGACATCACCTTCCCAAAAGAAGGTGTCGCGCCGGGCGTTCAGGAGACCGCAGATGCAGTAGCGAATCTGATTGCACTGGGTTACGCCGACCAAATCGTTTTAAGCCATGATGTTTTTCTCAAACAGATGTGGGCGAAAAATGGCGGAAATGGCTGGGGGTTTGTCCCGAATGTCTTCCTCGCCTATCTGGCTGCTCGCGGAGTAGACAAGGATACTCTGCGCAAGCTTTGTATTGATAATCCAGCCCGATTACTCACGGCATAATCTGCAAATAGCCCGGTGTCTGACACCGGGCCTGGAATTAAAAATCAGTATCCCGCCGTTAAATCATCCACGGAACGCGGGTCAGACGCACCGTACAGTTCGCCATCCGGTCCAACCATAATACTTTGGGTGCTGCCCATCGCTTCTTTCAGCGCGACTTTCTGCCCTTTCTGTTCCAGCAACTTCAGCGTATCGGGGCTGAAGCCCTTTTCTACCCGCAGTTCGTCCGGCAACCATTGATGATGGAAACGCGGCGCGTTGGTCGCTTCGGCGACGTTCATGCCAAAATCAATGCTGTTCACTACCATTTGCAGCACGGTAGTGATAATTCGACTCCCGCCAGGACTGCCGGTCACCAGCCAGGTTTTGCCGTCTTTTACCACGATAGTGGGCGACATCGACGACAGCGGACGTTTTTTTGGTTCGACCGCGTTAGCATCGCCGCCCACCAGGCCATAAACATTGGGTACACCGGGTTTAGCAGAAAAATCATCCATTTGATTATTCAGCAGAATACCGGTATTTCCCGCCACAATTCCTGTGCCGAAGGTGGTGTTCAGGGTATAGGTCACCGCCACAGCATTGCCGTCTTTATCCACCACCGAGAAGTGGGTGGTCTGGTTGCTTTCATACGGGGCGAGCTTGCCCGGTTTGATCTGACTGGAAGGTTTTGCCTTATTAATATCAATTTGATCGGCCAGCGTTTTCGCATAGGCTTTGTGGGTCAGCGCCTGCCACGGCACTTTCACAAAGTCCGGATCGCCCAGATACTCTGAGCGGTCAGCGTAGGCATATTTTTCCGCTTCCGCCATGATTTGCATGGCATCGGCGCTGCCAAAGCCGTACTTCTTCATATCGAAGTTTTCAAGAATATTGAGGATTTGCACGATGTGAATACCGCCCGAGGATGGCGGCGGCATGGAGAAGACCTGATACCCGCGATAGTCACCACTGATTGGCGTACGCTCAACGGCTTTATAGCTGGCTAAATCCTCTTTGGTCATCAGACCGCCGTTCTTCTGCATTTCCCCGGCAATCTGGTCGGCAATCGCCCCTTTATAAAACACATCCGGGCCGTTTTCGGCAATCATTTCCAGGCTTTTCGCCAGATTCTTCTGGACCAGCTTATCGCCTTTTTTCAGCGGCTCGCCGTCTTTCCAGAAAATGGCTTTGCTGTTTTCATGATTAGGGATCACTTCGCTGCCGTAAGTTTTTAAGTCGTCGGCCAGCGCATCGTTAACCACAAAACCCTCTTCCGCCAGCTTCATCGCCGGACGCACCACTTTATTCAGCGGCATCGTGCCGTATTTCTCCAGCGCCAGCGAGAACCCCGCCACGGTACCCGGCGTACCGGATGCCAGATGCGACGTCAGCGACTTTTTCGCATCGGCGTTACCCTGCTCGTCGAGGAACATATCACGGGTCGCGCCAGCAGGCGCCATTTCACGAAAATCAATCGCCGTAGTAGCGCCATCTTTAGTGCGCAGCAGCATAAATCCCCCGCCGCCCAGATTCCCGGCTTGCGGATGCGTGACAGCCAGCGCATAGCCCACGGCGACGGCGGCATCCACAGCATTACCGCCCTGCTTTAAGATATCCACGCCAACCTGCGTCGCCATTGCATCCACGGACGCCACCATCCCTTGCGTCGCCCGCACAGGATGAAAGACATCTTCTTCAACACCATAGGAGACTGGCGGCGCGACGGGAGGATTGGCCACCGCGCTAAACGTCCCCCCGGCCAGCAGAGCGGCGATCGCCACCCAGCGCATAAACGTTGGTTTCATCGTTGTTTTTCTCCAGATAAATGGGTGTATGTCCCGTTTAATCCTGGTCCACAACGCTTAAAAAATCATCATCATGGCGAAATAGAGGTACACTTAAAAAGAGGCCTCATCGGGAGGAGACGACAATGAAACGCTTACTACTTATTACGGCTTTGTTACCCTTTGCTGTATTGGCCCAGCCAATTAATACACTCAATAACCCTAATCAGCCGGGTTATAAGATTCCCAGCCAGCAGCGTATGCAGACGCAGATGCAAACGCAGCAGATTCAGCAGCAGGGTATGTTGAAACAACAGATGCAAACGCAGGCGCGCAGCCAGCAGCAAAATCTACAGTCGCAGTTGAATGCCAATACGCAGCGGGTTCAGCAGGGACAGCCGGGCAACGGTATGCTCGGTCAGCAAACGCTGCCCAATACGCAGGGCGGAATGCTCAGCGGCAGCGGAAATCCGGACCGGATGCTAAACCATTCCCAGCCAATGTTGCAGCAGGGCAGCGGGACGCCGCAGCCTGACATCCCGCTGAAAACCATCAGCCCTTAAAACTGACGGCCCTTAAAACTGAAAGTGAGGGCCGATGTCATCAATGCGATCGGTGCAGATACAATCCACGCCCCAGCGCAGCAGCTCTGCCGCCCGCTGGGGCTGATTGACGGTATACACCAGAATCCGCAGACCCGCGGCCTTAATCTCTTGCACTCGCGTCTCATCGAGTAATTTATGGTTGAGATGGAGGGAAACACAGCCCAGACGGGTCGTCAGTTCACGCCAGTCTTCACGCCATTTATCCAGCAGTAACCCGCGCGGCAGTTCAGGTGCTGCCGCCTGCGCCGCTTCCAGCGCCTCTATCTCAAAGGAAGAAAGCAGCGGCGGCGTCATCCCGGCCCACAGTTCGCGGGCGGCCAACGCCACGACACGTCCTGTTAGCCTTCCGCTCCCCGTTGTCGGTTTTATCTCAATATTCGCCATCATGCCGTGTTTACGGCAGCGCTCCGCCACCTGCGAAAGCAACGGCAGCGGCTCGCCTTTAAATTCGCCGCTAAACCAACCGCCAGCGTCCACACGCAATAAATCCTGCCAGTTCAACTCGCCCGCCACGCCCCAACCGTTGCTGGTGCGCTCCAGGTTATCGTCATGCAGCAGGAAAATTTCGCCGTCTTTCGACAGCTTGGCATCAAACTCAATCATGGTGTGCCCGTATCGCGCGCCCACGTCAATCGCCGCCAGAGTGTTTTCCGGCGCCAGTTTACCGCCGCCGCGATGGGCGACAATGTGGGGATAAGGCCAGTTACTCATACACGTTGTCCTGTTTCGCCATCAAAAAGATGCCGCTGATGTTCCGGCAGATGCAGCCATAGCGTACTGCCCGCCGCCGGGCGCTGCTGATGCGCCAACCGCACCACCAGTTTCTGATCGCCCCAGCGCCCATGCGCCAGATTATCCGCCCCCAGAATCTCCAGCGTGTCTACCGTTAACGGCACGCCGCCTTCTGCCTGCGAGCTTAACGCAATATGCTCCGGGCGGATACCCAGCGTCATTTTACGTCCGGCATGACCCCGATAGCCCGCACCTATCGGCAACGCCAGACCGCCAGGCAATTCGAAACGGTCGCCGGAAGCGCTGATAACGCCGTCCAACAGGTTCATCGCCGGGCTGCCGATAAAGCTCGCCACGAAGCGACTGGCCGGTTTTTCATACACCTCTACCGGCGTGCCAATCTGTTCTGCGACGCCTTTATTCATCACCATCACCCGCTGGGCCAGCGTCATCGCCTCTACCTGATCGTGAGTAACATAGAGCGAGGTGGTACGAAGACGACGATGCAGATGTTGTAACTCCAGACGCATCTGCACGCGCAGCTTGGCGTCGAGGTTAGAAAGCGGTTCGTCGAATAAAAAGACTGCCGGCTCGCGGACGATCGCGCGCCCCATTGCCACGCGCTGCCGTTGACCGCCGGAAAGCTCGCGTGGACGGCGTTTAAGCAGGCCGTCCAGCTCCAGAATGCGCGCCGCCTCCCGCACGCGTTCTTCAATATGCGCTTTGCTCATACCGCGAATTTTTAGTCCCCACGCCATGTTCTCCTCTACGCTCATATGGGGATAGAGAGCATAGTTCTGAAATACCATCGCGATGCCGCGATCTTTGGGCTCCATCTCGGTGACACGTTTGCGATCAATCCAGATATCGCCGCTGGTCACGCGTTCCAGACCGGCCACCATCCGCAACAACGTTGATTTGCCGCAGCCGGACGGCCCGACCATCACGATAAATTCGCCATCCGCCACGTCCAGCGTTAACGGTTGAATGACCTGGGTTTTGCCGTCCCAGCTTTTGGTTACTGCCTGTAGTTTTAAACCAGCCATTTTTATTTCTCACTATCGACCAGGCCACGCACAAACGCGCGCTGCATGGCTAAAACGATGACAACCGGGGGAATAAGGGTCAGCAGCATTGCCGCCATCACCTGGTTCCATTGCGTGGTACCTTCGCCGGTGGCGATCATCCCTTTGATACCCGCTACGGCAGTGCCAAGATTCACGTCGGTGATAATCAACAGCGGCCACAGATACTGGTTCCAGCCGTAGATAAAGGTGATGACGAATAACGCCGCCAGGTTGGTTTTTGACAGCGGCAACACGATGTCGCGGAAAAAGCGCATCGGCGACGCGCCGTCAATACGGGCCGCCTCCACCAGTTCATCCGGAAGCGTCATGAAGAACTGACGAAACAGGAAAGTGGCGGTAGCGGACGCCATCAGCGGTAGCGTCAGACCAGCATAGCTGTCGAGCATTTTCAGGTTGGCGATCACTTCCACCGTCGGGAAGATACGCACTTCAACCGGCAGCATCAGGGTGATAAAAATCATCCAGAAGAACAGGTTACGCAGGGGAAAACGAAACCAGACGATGGCGAATGCGGACAGCATAGATACCGTGATTTTGCCTACCGTAATGCTGAACGCCATAATGAAACTGTTAAGCATCATCAGCCAGAATGGCGCGCTATTAACACCGACGCCGTTGACCCAAATAGTTTTGATATTCTCCAGTAACTGCGTGCCGGGAAGCAGCGTCATCGGCGTCTCAAACACCGCGCGGTCGTCCAGCGTCGCCGCGACAAACGCGACATACAGCGGAAACAAAATGACCGCGATCCCCAGAATCAGCATGGTATGGCTGAATATTGTCAGCCCGCGACGATTCTCTATCATTGGTAACGCACCTTACTTTCCACATAGCGGAACTGCACCACCGTCAGAATGATGACGAGGAACATCAACACCACCGACTGCGCGGCGGACGCCGAGAGATCCAGGCCGGTAAACCCTTCGCGATAAATCTTATAAATCAGCGTCGTGGTGGCTTGTACCGGCCCGCCGGCGGTCGCAGCGTCGATCACCGGGAAGGTGTCGAAAAAGGCATACACCAGGTTGACCACCAGCAGGAAGAAACTGACCGGCGCAATAAGCGGCAAAGAAAGCCGGAAGAAACGACGAATCGGCCCGGCGCCGTCAATGGCCGCCGCTTCCACCAGCGAGCGGGGAATGGATTGCAGCGCGGCAAAGAAGAATAAAAAGTTGTAACTAATCTGCTTCCAGACTGACGCAAATACCACCAGGAACATCGCCTGACCGCTGTTTTGCGCGTGGTTCCAGTCATAGCCGAATTCGCCGAGGAAATGGGTGATTAATCCCCGCCCCGGGTTAAACAGGAAAATCCACAATACGGCGGCGACGGCGGGCGCGACGGCATAAGGCAGCAGCATCAGCGTCTGATAAAAACGGCTGCCGCGCACCACGTAATCCACCAGGGCGGCGAAAAACAGCGAGACCAGCAGGCCGCTAAACGTGACCAGCGCGCTGAATTTAATTGTCGTCCAGAAGGCGTCGAGATAATAACTGTCGTGAAAAAGCGCGACGAAATTCTCCAGCCCGACAAATTGGCTGGAAAAACCAAACGGATCGACGCTTTGCAGCGAATACCACAGCGCTTCGCCCGCAGGCCAGATAAAGAAAATAACGGTGATAACCAACTGCGGGGCAACCAGTAAATACGGCAGCCAGCGCGAGCGGAACACCGGACGGAATGATGACATGAAGGTTCTTTTCCTGGAAGGTGCCGGATGGCGGTGCAAGCACCTTATCCGGCCTACAAACGCTGTAGGCCTGATAAGCACAGCGCCATCAGGCACTTATACACTTAAGATTTGCTCGCTTTCTCAAAACGACGCAGTAACTGATTCCCGCGATCCACCGCGGTATCCAACGCCTGTTGTGGGGTTTTCTTCCCGGTCCAGACGCTTTCCAGCTCTTCGTCCACGATAGTACGAATCTGCGGCATATTGCCCAGACGCAAGCCTTTGGTGAAGGGTAACGGCGGCTTATTCAACATCTGGCGAGTGGCGATATCCGCACCGGGGTTTTTATCGTAATAACCCTGCTCGCGGGTCAGCTCGTAGGCGGCGGTGGTAATCGGCAGGTAGCCAGTTTTTTGATGCCATTCAGCAGCGTTTTCCGGTTTTGCCAGGAAGTCGAGGAATTTGGCGACGCCGGTATAGGTTTCTTTATCTTTACCCTGCATGACCCATAGGCTGGCTCCGCCGATAATGGCGTTTTGCGGCGCGCCCTTGATATCAGCGTCGTACGGCATCATACCCACGCCATAGTTAAATTTGGCATACTGGCGGATATTGGCAAGCGAACCGGAGGACGCGGTTGTCATCGCGCAGTCACCGTTATAAAACTTCTCGGTAGACTCGTCCTTACGCCCAACATAGCTAAAATCGCCTTTCTTATTCATCTCTTCCAGCAGCGCGATATGTTTCACCTGCTCTGGCTTATTAAATTCCAGCACCGCATCTGTACCGTCAAAGCCATTGTTTTTACTGGCGAAGGGGAGACCGTTCCAGGCGCTGAAGTTTTCCAGTTGGATCCAGCCTTGCCAGCCGCTGGCGTAACCGCATTTCATGCCAGCCGCTCTCAGTTTCGCGGTATAGTCAGCCAGCTCCTGCCAGGTTTTCGGCGGCTGTTCCGGATCTAAACCGGCTTTCTTAAAGGCGTCTTTGTTGTAGTACAGTACCGGCGTGGAGCTGTTAAAGGGCTGGGAGAGCAGATGCCCGCTTTTAGCATCGGTGTAGTAGCCTGCAACGGTTGGTACAAACTGGGACTCGTCAAAGTTAATACCGGCGTCTTTAAACACTTCATAAACCGGCTTAATGGCTTTCGAGGCCATCATGGTCGCCGTCCCAACCTCATAAACCTGCAATATTGCCGGCGCGTTGCCGGTACGGAATGCCGCGATCCCGGCGCTCAGGTTCTGTTCATAGTTCCCCTTATAGACCGGAACGATTTTGTAATCCGGATTGGCCTGGTTGAAACGTTGCGCCAGTGAATCAACTTCTTTGCCTAACTCCCCTTCCATTGAATGCCAGAATGGAATAGTGGTGACGGCCAACGCCTGACCCGTAAATGCCAGACTCAGCGCCAGTCCTAAAGCTGTATGTCGTAACGATATCATCGGTTATCTCTCTTTTTGTGCCGGGATGCGCGATATCACGCGTTTTATGTTCGCGGGGGTAACATGACATGCTCGAATGACAGAAAAATAACTTTTTTATTACAAAAAAAAGATAGTAAGGCGACAGAGAGATGGCAAGGCAGTGAAAGCGCCGGAAAAGAAAAGTGGGAGCTACGGCACGGATAGGTACGACATTATTCCCGGGGACGGCGCACATGCCGTAACTCAACCAGGCGGAGCGTCGCCGGGATTAACGTCTCAGGCGCGTAAGCGAACGGCAATTTGCTCCAGCGTAAGCCGCCCTGCCGCCGCATCGACTGTCATATCGACAAAATCCGGATTCGCAGCGAGTGAGATCCCGTTACGCTTTAAAAACAGCAGCGTAATAAATAAGGCGGTGCGTTTGTTACCATCATTGAAGATATGCCCACGGGATATAGCGAGCAAATGCATTGCCGCCAGCAGCCACACGTCGGTCACCCCTTCATATTCGATTTGATTGAGTACCCGGTACATTAGCGCTTCCGCGCGGCCAGGATCAGGCATACCTGTTACACCAGGCGTAACGCGGAGAAGCCTGTCGTGAAACTGAATTATCTCTTCCGCTGAGATAAGTTGTAGGGTCATTTATCCGCCAGCTCCCTGAGCTCATTGCCATGAACCGCCATAATGGCAGCAAACTCA
Organism: Salmonella sp. 2018103; assembly: GCF_026247685.1. Lineage (NCBI taxonomy): Bacteria > Pseudomonadati > Pseudomonadota > Gammaproteobacteria > Enterobacterales > Enterobacteriaceae > Salmonella > Salmonella sp. 2018103. The sequence continues at coordinate 308,658 of NZ_CP111029.1, read as the reverse complement.
TCATCCATTCGCGCCGTCTGATAACGCTCAAACTCCTCGGCGCTGATGATCACTGCGGGCTTATGCCCACGACGCGTGATGGTGACAGGGCCCGCCGTCACCGCACTTTCCAGGACTTCGGCCAGATTTTGCCGCGCTTCGCTATAGTTAACCGTACGCATAAACACCTCCCCAGTTGTACATGTTTATTGTACAACAAACACGTACAAAAAAAGAGCCATCAGGCTCTTTTGAAAAATTTTACCGCTTGCCGTTACCGGGGACGGCGCACGCGCTTCCCCCTGGCACAGTCTAACCGCCCAGATAGGCGCTGCGCACCGCTTCGTTCGCCAGCAGCGCATCACCGGTATCGGATAGCACCACGTGGCCGTTTTCCAGCACATAACCGCGGTCGGCGAGCTTCAGCGCCTGGTTGGCGTTTTGCTCGACAAGGAAGATGGTCATACCCTGCTCGCGCAACTGCTCAATGGTGTCGAAGATCTGCTGGATGATGATCGGCGCCAGCCCCAGCGACGGTTCATCCAGCAGCAATAGCCTCGGCTGGCTCATCAGCGCGCGGCCAATCGCCAGCATCTGCTGTTCACCGCCGGACATGGTGCCCGCTCGCTGGATACGGCGCTCATGCAGGCGCGGAAACAGCTCGTACACCCACTTGATACGCTCCTGAAACCGATCGCGCTCGGCAAAAAAACCGCCCATCGCCAGGTTCTCTTCTACCGTCATCCGCGAGAAGACGCGCCGCCCTTCCGGCACTATCGCCACCGCTTCACGCATGATTTTCGCCGTCTGCCAGTCGGTTATGTCTTTACCGTCAAACACCACCCGTCCGCTGGAGGCGCGCGGATCGCCGCACAAGGTGCCAAGCAGCGTCGTTTTCCCCGCGCCGTTAGCGCCAATCAGGGTAACGATTTCCCCCTGGTTGATGTGCAGACTGACGTCGTGCAGCGCCTGAATCTTGCCGTAGTGGGCGCTGACTTTTTCAAACGTTAACATCGTTTTTTCCATCTTATGCCTCACCCAGATAAGCGCGGATGACGTCCGGGTTGTTGCGGATCTCTTCCGGCGTGCCGTTCGCCAGCGGCGTGCCCTGGTTCACCACGTAAATGCGATCGGAAATGCCCATCACCAGCTTCATATCGTGTTCAATCAGTAATATGGTGGTGTTGTGATGGTTACGTAGTTCGGCAATCAGCTCATCCAGCTCTTTGGTCTCTTTCGGGTTAAGGCCAGCCGCCGGTTCGTCGAGCATCAGAATTTCTGGCTGCGTCACCATGCAGCGGGCAATCTCCAGCCGGCGCTGGTCGCCGTAAGCCAGATTACTGGCCTGGCGGTTGGCATGTTCCAGCAGGCCAATACGCTCAAGCCAGGTCGCCGCGCGGTCCAGCGCTTCGCTTTGCGCGCGGCGGAAAGCGGGCGTTTTCAACAGGCCGGAAAAGAGGCCCGTTTTCAGTTGCTGGTGCTGCGCCACCAGCAGGTTTTCAATCACCGTCATTTCGCGAAACAGGCGCACATGCTGGAAAGTACGTACCACGCCCATGCGGGCGATCTGCTGGCCCGGCAATCCTTCCAGATGCCGCTCGCGCAACATGATCGTACCGCCTGTCGGCTTATAAAAACCGGTCAGGCAGTTAAACACCGTCGTTTTACCCGCGCCGTTAGGGCCAATCAGCGACACAATTTCCCGCTCACGCAATTCCAGCGATACATTGTTGACCGCCAGCAAACCGCCAAAGCGCATCATCAGGCCGTTAACCGCTAATAATGGCTGACTCATGCCTGCTCTCCTTTCGCCTGACCACTTTTCAGCTTCAACTGCGGACGCGTCATCGGCAGCAATCCCTGCGGGCGCCAGATCATCATCAACACCATCAAACCGCCGAGCATCAACATGCTGTATTCGTTGAAGTCGCGCATCAATTCGCGCGACACCACCAGCAGAACCGCCGCCAGGATCACCGCAAACTGCGAGCCCATTCCGCCCAGCACCACAATCGCCAGCACGAAGGCGGATTCGGCGAAGGTGAAGGATTCCGGGCTGACAAAGCCCTGGCGGGCGGCAAACAACGTCCCGGCGAAACCGGCAAACGCGGCGCTGATAGTAAAAGCGGTCAGCTTGATGCGCGTCGGGCTTAAACCTAATGAGCGACAGGCGATCTCATCTTCACGCAACGCTTCCCACGCCCGGCCCAACGGCATACGCAGCAGGCGGTTAATGACAAACAGCGACAGGACCACCAGCAACAGGGCCACCAGATAGAGGAAAATGACCCGGTCGGATGGGTCGTACTTCACGCCAAAGAAATTGCTGAAGGTATCCCAGCCGCCTTCTCGGGTGTTGCGGCTAAACTCCAGACCAAACAGCGTCGGTTTGGGGATCTGGCTGATGCCGTTCGGGCCGCCGGTAATTTCAGTGTTGTTGAGCAACAGGATACGGACGATTTCGCCGAAGCCGAGCGTCACAATCGCCAGATAGTCGCCGCGCAGACGCAATACCGGGAAGCCGAGCAGGAAACCGGCGGCGGCGGAGACCAGTCCCGCCAGCGGCAGACAGGTCCAGAAACCCAAACCGTAATAGTGGTTGAGCAGCGCAAAGGTATAAGCGCCGATGGCGTAAAAGCCGCCGTAGCCCAATACCAGCAGGCCGGACAGCCCCACCACCACGTTCAGCCCCAGACCGAGGATGATATAAATCATGGTCATGGTGGCGATATCGACGCTACCGCGCGACACCATAAACGGCCATGCCACGGCGATAACCAGCAGCGCCATCAGAAACAGCTTTTGCTTAACGGTAGAGCCATCGATCGCCGGCAGAATAAACTTCGGTCCGGAGACGTGCTTCACCGCTTTCTGGAACATCGGACGCAGCAACTGAAAGAAAAAAACCACTGCCGTACCGATAAAGATCCACTGCCAGCGGATGTCGGCGGCGGTATCCACCACCAGTTTGGTGCCGTCCAGCTCCAGTTGTACGCCCATGAAGACGCCAGCCAGAACGAAGAACATCGCCGCAGAGAACAGAGCCATCGCAATATGCATCGGTTTCATACTTTCTCTACCTCCGGACGCCCCAGGATACCGGTCGGCATCACCAGCAGTACCAGAATCAGCAGAGCGAACGATACGACATCTTTATATTCGGTACTTAAATATGCAGACGAGAGCGCTTCGGCGACGCCCAAAATCAGACCGCCGATCATCGCGCCCGGAATGCTGCCAATACCGCCCAGCACCGCCGCGGTGAACGCTTTCATCCCGGCCATAAAACCGATGTAGGGGTTAATCACGCCGTAAAATTGCCCAAGCAGCACACCCGCCACCGCCGCCATTGCCGCGCCGATAACAAACGTTAGCGCAATGACGCGGTCGGTATTAATGCCGAGCAGGCTGGCCATTTTCAGATCCTCCGCGCAGGCGCGGCAGGCGCGGCCCATCCGGGAGTAGCGAATGAAAATGGTGAGCGCCAGCATAGCCAGAAAGGTGACTATCCAGATAACCGCCTGCATGGTGGTGATGGACGCGGAAAAGTTTTCGCTGCTGCCCACAATCCACTGGCCGTTAAACAGGCTGGGTAACGCCACGTCGCGCGAACCTTCCGTCAGGCTGACGTAGTTTTGCAGAAAGATAGACATCCCGATGGCGGAAATCAGGGCGATCAGGCGCTTGGAGTTGCGCACAGGCCGGTAAGCGACTCGCTCGATACTCCAGCCGTAGGCGCTGGCAATAATAATCGCGCCGATAAATCCGGCGGCCACCAGGAGCCAACTGGTGTCTATTCCCATCATCATTAGCGCGGCGATGATCATAAAAGAGACGTAGCTGCCGATCATATACACCTCGCCATGAGCGAAGTTGATCATGCCGATAATGCCGTACACCATCGTATAACCGATAGCAATCAGCGCGTAGGTGCTCCCCAGCGTGACGCCATTAAACATCTGCTGCAAGAAATAGAGAAACTGCTCGGACATAAGGTAACCTTTTTAAACCCGCCCGGCGTGCGGGCGGTGGGATAACTTATCCTCTGGCATTACTTCGCGACGGTTGACGAGCCGTCGGCGTGCCACTGGAAGACGCCAAATTCAAATCCCTTAAGATCGCCTTTTTCATCCCATTTCAGCGGCCCAATAACGGTATCAGCCCCGTTAGCTTTAAGATCTTTCACCAGATCCAGCGGAGCATGGCTGGCGCTACGCGTCATTGCGGTCGCCAGCGACTGGACGGCGGCGTAGGTGATCCAGACATACGGACCGCTGGGATCTTTCTTGTCGGCTTTCAGCGCCTCGACAATCGCTTTATTCGCCGGGTCCTGGTCATAACGTTTTGGCATCGTCACCAACATGCCTTCCGCCGCACCGCCCGCAATATTGGACAGCGACGCGTTACCCACGCCTTCCGGCCCCATAAATTGCGTTTTCAGGCCATTAGCCCGCGCCTGGCGCAGCATCTGCCCCATTTCCGGGTAGTAGCCGCCGTAATACACAAAGTCGATATTCTCTTTTTGCAAGCGGGCAATCAGGGCGGAGAAATCTTTTTCGCCGGCGGTAATACCATCAAAAAAGACAATATTGGCATTGCCTTGCTTCAGGCCATCCTGCACGGAGCGCGCCAGTCCTTCGCCGTATTGCTGTTTATCGTGAATGATAGCGATGCGCTGCGGTTTCACCGTTTCCAGGATATATTTCGCGGCTGTTGGCCCCTGGGAGGAGTCCAGGCCGGCGGTACGCATAATGTACTGATAGCCGCGCTGGGTCAGCTCCGGGTTAGTCGCCCCTGGGGAGATCATCAGAATACCTTCATCTTCATAGATATCGGATGCTGGCTGAGTAGAAGAAGAACACAAGTGACCAATAACGTACTGAATACCGTCGTTAACGATTTTGTTGGCCACCGCCACCGCCTGTTTTGGATCGCAGGCATCATCGTACTCTACGCCGACCAGCTTATCGCCTTTAATACCGCCTTTAGCGTTGATGTCTTTAATGGCCTGGCGCGCGCCGTTAAATTCCATATCGCCCCATTGCGCTACCGGGCCGGACATCGCCCCGACTATGGCGACTTTAATATCATCTGCCATTGCCCCCTGCGAGACTGCTAATGCAACAATCCCTGCGATTATTGTTTTCGCTTTCCGTTTCATGTGCCTGTATCCCCATTCGTGATGTTATATGTTTTGTTTTTTGCTGGTTAAAAAGCAGACTGTACTTTTTATAAATGGTGCGCTTTTTACTGACTCATTAATGAGTTAGCGCAGCATTTAAAGCATAATAAGATTAAAATCTCTATTTTTCAGTCTATTAAGAAAAGATAATATTCTGCTTTTCGCTATAGATAAACAAAAAAAAGCACGCTTGTCAGCATAAAATAACGGCATATTAAGCGGAATAATTCACTAGCATTCAGGGAATTATGCTGCCTGTTTTCCATTCTCTAATGCTTCAAACTGTAATTATCGTTGTTAAAAAATTAATAACCTGGTAAATGACACAAAAAAGAGAAAGCATCTGGCCTGCCTGTTTCGGTACACTGATCGCATCTTTTGAAATCGGGACAAGCCGTCGATGAAGCTGACTATCCTTCGTTTAGAACACTTTAGCGCTCAGGATCAGATCGATCTGGGCAAAATCTGGCCGGAATATTCCGCCTCCTCATTAAGCGTAGATGAAACGCACCGGATTTATGCCGCGCGGTTTAACGAGCGTTTGTTGGGTGCCGTAAGAGTGACGCTGAGCGGAACGCAGGGCGCGCTGGATTCCTTACGCGTGCGTGAAATCACCCGTCGTCGCGGCGTCGGGCAATACCTGGTAGAAGAAGTCATCCGCGATAATCCCAACGTCTCGTCGTGGTGGATGGCGGATGTCGGTGTTGAAGACCGCAGCGTGATGGCCGCGTTTATGCAGGCGTTAGGTTTTACCGCCCAGCATGACGGCTGGGAGAAACGCTAAAAGAAAGCCGGATGGCGCTGACGCTTATCCGGCCTACATGCCGGGAGAAAAGATAAAAACCACCTCGCAATTTTCCAAGAATTTCGCGTTGCAGGCAGGCGGCAAGTTATGAAATCCCCGGGAGCTTACATAAGTAAGTGACCGGGGTTGAATAACGTAGCCAACGCACCTGCAGCGCGAAAGGCGCCAGGAAAATTACTTAGCGTCTGTCGCCGTACCGTTCGCATGCCAGTCAAACACGCCGAACTCAAATCCTTTCAGATCGCCTTTCTCATCCCATGACAGCGGTCCCATTACGGTGTCGACCGTGGCGCCTTTCAGGTATTTGGCGATTTCCGCCGGATCGTCGGAGTGGTTCAGCCCCGCCTGTAAGGATTGCAGCGCGGCGTAGGTGGTCCACACGAATGCGCCGCTAGGATCTTGTTTCTTGGCTTTGATGGCATCCACAATCGGTTTGTTCGCTGGCACCTGATCGTAGTTCTTCGGTTTGGTGACCAGTAAGCCTTCCGCCGACTCTCCGGCGATGTTAGACAGCGAGACGTTCGCGACCCCTTCCGGCCCCATAAACTGAGTTTTCAGCCCTGCGGCGCGGGACTGGCGCAAAATCTGCCCCATTTCCGGGTGATAACCGCCGTAGTAGACAAAGTCGATATTCTCTTTTTTCAGACGCGCTACCAGAGTGGAGAAATCTTTTTCGCCGGCGGTGATGCCGTCAAAGAATACGACATTAACGCCGCCTTTCTTCAGACCGTCCTGCACCGCGCGCGCCAGCCCTTCGCCGTACTGCTGCTTATCGTGGATAATCGCGATGCGCTGCGGTTTTACCTTCTCCAGAATATACTTTGCCGCCGTTGGCCCCTGGTCAGAGTCCAGGCCGGTCGTGCGCAAAATCAGGTTATAGCCGCGTGCGGTCAGCTCCGGCGCGGTCGCCGCCGGGGTTATCATCAGGATACCTTCGTCTTCGTAGATATCAGACGCTGGCTGTGTGGAAGAGGAGCATAAGTGACCGATAACATACTTGATGCCGTCGTTCACCACTTTGTTAGCGACAGCTACCGCCTGTTTCGGGTCACAGGCGTCGTCATATTTCACCGCGACGAGCTTATCGCCTTTAATACCGCCTTTCGCATTGATATCGGCAATTGCCTGTTCCGCACCGGTAAACTCCTGATCGCCATACTGCGCTACCGGACCGGACATCGCGCCGACAACCGCGACTTTAATGTCCTCTGCGAATGCCATATGGCTTAATGACAGGGCGATACATCCTGCCAATAACGTTTTACCCTTCATATTCATCCTGATAATCCCCATTATTCTGGTTGTTACGTGTGTTGTGGCGTTATTGTTCAGCACTTTATTTCGATTATTGGCTAGCTACCCGTGCTTTAGCAGCATACTCTGCTAAAACATACTCGATTTTTATTACTTTGGAATAGCTAAATTTACATTCAGATAACAGATTTGTGTCGGTGGGGGAGAGGAAGGGCCCGTAGGCCCGATAAGCGAAGCGCCATCGGGCAAACGTGTTGCCGGATGGCAGCGTAAACGCCTTATCCGGCCTACAAAAAACAAAACCCCCGAATTCACATTCGAGGGTTCATTGGCAATTCGCGAAGATTACGCTTCGATCGCAGCGCGAAGCTTTTTCATGGCGTTCTTTTCAAGCTGGCGCACACGCTCAGCGGAGACGCCGTAACGATCGGCCAGCTCCTGCAACGTAGACTTATTGTCTTCGTCCAGCCAGCGAGCGCGGATAATATCCTGGCTACGCTCGTCGAGCCCCTGCATCGCATCGGTCAGTCGGTTGGCGGCCTGCTCTTCCCAGTTATCGTCTTCAATGCCGTCGGCAAAGTTAGACGATTTATCCTGCAGATACAGCACCGGCGCCATTGGCTGGCTGTCGGACTCATCGTCCGAAGACATGTCAAACGTCATGTCCTGCGCCGCCATACGCGACTCCATCTCACGCACGTCTTTACTGGAAACACCCAGTTCGCGCGCCACCATTTCAACCTCATCCTGATTAAACCAGCCCAGACGCTGCTTGGTTTTACGCAGATTAAAGAACAGCTTACGCTGCGCTTTCGTGGTTGCGACTTTAACGATACGCCAGTTACGCAGCACGTATTCGTGAATTTCTGCTTTAATCCAGTGTACGGCGAAGGAAACCAGGCGCACGCCTACTTCCGGGTTAAAACGACGTACGGCTTTCATCAGGCCGATGTTGCCTTCCTGGATCAAATCCGCCTGAGGCAGGCCATAGCCCGCATAGTTACGAGCAATATGAACAACAAAGCGCAGGTGAGACAGGATCAGCGTTTTAGCTGCTTCCAGATCGCCCTGGTAATGCAGCCTTTCAGCCAATGCCCGCTCCTCGTCAGCCGATAACATCGGCCACGCGTTCGCCGCCCGGATATAAGATTCCAGGTTGCCAACAGGGGCTAAAGCTAAATTTTGCATTTCTTTGGTCATTCAAATCCTCTCAATCAGTATTGCCTGGCACCGTCAGCGAGCAACAACCGTGCCAAAGCCGATGAGCAACGAGAATATCACCCACTCTTTTATCAGACAGTGATTTTATCCACAAGTTCAATGTAACACTGTGCATAATTTGCACAAATCTTGTGACATAAAGATGACGCGCGGGGAAGAGACAACAGGGACTCTTTCCCTGCGAACGGAAGCCCATTGCAGGGAAAGATTATACCACGATTTTATCAATCGGGAGTAAAGTGACGTAAATGTTGCACCGTGGCCAACCAGGCGGCGATCCAGCCAATCATGGAACAGACCAGCAGCAGCAACAGGCACTCATCGAACGATAAGCCATTGAGATCAAACTTCGTGCCGAAGACCTGCGCCACTTCAGTCACCGCCGATGATAAACGCATCACCAAAATTTCAGACAATATCAGTGAAAGAAACGCGCCGGAAAAACCGAGCAACGCGCCGCCGTAGAGGAACGGACGCAGGATAAAGCCATCGGTCGCGCCAATCAGCTTTTGCACGTTAATGGTGTCGCGACGGGCAAAAATGCTCAGACGCACGCTGTTGCCGATAACGAGGAAGACCGCCGCGACCATCAGCACGCCGATCATCGCCGACACACGGCCCACCAGCCCGGTGAGCGCCGCCAGGCGCGCAAACCAGCTATCATCCATGCGGACTTCGTCAATGCCGTTAATCTGCGAGATACGGTCGCGCAGCGTATTAAGCGAGGCGGTACTTTGAAAGTCCAGCTTGGGGATCACCACCGCCACCGCCGGTAGCGGGTTCTCTTCCAGCATATCCAGCGCGCCGCCAAAACCCGACCAGTTGCGGAATTCTCCCAGCGCGTCCTCACGGGACAGGTAGTTGACCTTCTCAACGCCCTGCTCGGCCTGAAGCTGCCCAACGACCCGCGCCGCCGCGTCATCATCCAGCGTTTTTTGCAGATAAACGGTGATCTGCGGCGACGGGTAATACTGAGTCGCCGCCTGGTTGACGTTCTTATAGACCATGTAACAGACGCTGGGCAGCGTCAGGGAGATGGCGATCACCATCACCGTCAGAAACGTCGCCAGCGGTTTGCTTTTCAGATCCTGCAGCGCGCCGTGCCAGGCATAGCGCACCTGCTCATTAAAGACGTTCGTTTTACGTGAGTTCGGTTTCGGCGTCGGCTTCTGGCGTCCTGGCGCGTTGCGCCCGCCGCCTGTTCCGCCGCGAGACTTACGCAGTCGATCCAACCGTCCGCCGAACTGCCTGATTTGGTTAATCGCGTCGCGCCTATTCATTGGCCAGGCCTCCATGCAGATGTCCATCGCTCAGGACGAGCTGCCTATAGGAACGACGGGAGATAAGTCCAATATCGTGCGTCGCCATCAGTACCGTCACCCCTACGCGGTTAAACTCTTCAAACAGACGTAAAATCCCTTCCGACAACGCGTCGTCCAGGTTCCCGGTCGGTTCATCCGCCAGCAATACCGCTGGCTTATTGACCACCGCGCGGGCGATGCCCACGCGCTGCTGTTCGCCTCCGGAGAGTTGAATCGGGAAGTTTCTCGCTTTGTCCAGTAGTCCAACCTTATCCAGCGCCGCCGACACACGACGACGGATATCATCGCCGCTGGCACCGGCAATGATTAACGGTATCGCCACATTGTCATAGACCGTGCGATCCATCAGCAGATGGTGATCCTGGAAAATCATCCCAATCTGGCGGCGCAAAAACGGCACTTCGCGGTTTTTCAGGCGCGTAATATCATGCCCGCTGAAGAAGATTTTGCCGGCGCTGGGCCGCTCAATCCCACAGATTAGCTTCAGCAGGGTACTTTTCCCCGCGCCGGAGTGGCCGGTCAGAAACGCCATCTCGCCTGGCCGCATATGGAATGTCACTCCCTGCAGCGCTTGTCTCCCGCCGAGATAGGCCTTGCTGACATGTTCAAAGCGAATCATTGTTAATCCTCTCGGGCAAAAAGTGCCTCAATAAAATCGTCCGCCTTAAACGGACGCAAATCCTCGATACGTTCGCCCACGCCAATGTAACGAATAGGAATGCCAAACTGGTCAGCTACCGAGAAAATCACCCCGCCTTTCGCCGTACCGTCCAGCTTGGTCAGGGTAATACCGGTTAAGCCTACCGCTTCATGGAACAGTTTGGCCTGGCTTACCGCGTTCTGTCCGGTGCTGGCGTCAATGGTCAGCATAACTTCATGTGGCGCTTCTTCGTCCAGCTTTTTCATGACGCGAACGATTTTTTTCAGCTCTTCCATCAGGTGCGACTTGTTCTGCAAACGCCCTGCCGTATCGGCAATTAACACATCCACATTACGCGCCTTCGCGGCCTGGATAGCGTCAAAAATCACCGAGGCGGAGTCCGCGCCGGTATGCTGGGCGATAACCGGAATGTTGTTACGCTGTCCCCAGACCTGTAGCTGTTCGACCGCCGCCGCGCGGAAAGTATCCCCCGCCGCCAGCATCACTGATTTACCCTGCTGCTCAAACTGGCGCGCCAGTTTACCGATAGTAGTGGTTTTACCCACGCCGTTCACGCCAACCATCAGAATAACAAAAGGCGTTTTACCTTCAATATTAAGCGGTTCGTCTACCTTCGCCAGAATCTCGCCCATCTCGTCTTTCAACAGACCATACAGCGCCTCGGCATCTTTAAGCTGTTTGCGGCTGGCGCCTTCCGTCAGATTAGCGATAATCTTACGCGTGGTTTCCACCCCGACATCAGCGATGAGCAACTGCTCTTCCAGCTCCTCGAACAAATCATCGTCGATTTTCTTGCCGCGGAACAGACTGATAAATCCGGAACCGAGATTTTCTTTGGTTTTCAGCAGGCTGCGTTTCAGGCGGGCAAAGAAACCTTCTTTAGTCGGTTTTTCCTGCTCCTGAACGATCGCTTCCACCGGCGCGTCTTCTTCCGCTGGCGGAACAACCATCACCGCCTCTTCCGCCGCCTGAGCGGCCAGCGCCTGCGCTTCCAGCTCTTCGTCGGTGAATTTCGCCGCGTTTTCGCCCTCTTCTTCTACCGCGGCAATGACCTCTACGGTTTCCGCTTCGGCCTGCCACTCTTCCGGCGAGATAGCCTCGTCTTTGACCTCTTCCGGCAGCGGCAACTCCTCGCGTTCCACCGCGATCTGCGGCGCTGCCGTCTCAATGGCCGCCGCGGGCTCCGGCTCTACCGGCTGCGGTTTTTCGCTCTCCTGAACCTTCTCAGTAACGTCCACCACCTCTTCCGCAAAGGCTTCGGTTTCTGCTTTGCTGTGCGCGGGCGTTTGCGCGTCTATGTCTGCCGCCGTTTCAACAGGGGGCTCAACCGGTCGTTGTTCCTCAACAATCTGCTGTTCTTCGGTCTGTTCCTGCTTCTGCTCTTTATCACCGAAGCCCAACCAGGAAAAGAAGCCACGTTTTTTCTGTTTTGCCATCTGCGACTACACCCCTCGCGGCGCTATATACATGGAAGCTAAAAAAATGATGAAATAGTCTATCACTTAACTTAATTCACATCACCGCCTGGAATAACTTGCAACAGGCGGTTCGAGCAAGAGAAATGAAAAAACCGACTCACTTTGGCAGCGGCCAAATCCGCATTATTGGCGGGCAATGGCGTGGCCGTAAATTACCGGTTCCGGACAGCCCGGGTCTGCGTCCCACCACCGATCGCGTGCGCGAAACGTTATTTAACTGGCTGGCTCCGGTAATGGTAGACGCCCATTGTCTGGATTGCTTTGCCGGCAGCGGCGCGCTGGGTCTGGAAGCGCTATCGCGTTATGCGGCCCAGGCAACGTTACTGGAAATGGATCGCGCCGTATCGCAGCAGTTGCAAAAAAATCTGGCGACGCTGAAAGCCAACAATGCTCGCGTCGTCAATACCAATACTCTGACCTTCCTCAGCCAGCCGGGGACGCCGCATCACGTCGTCTTTGTCGACCCGCCGTTTCGTAAAGGGCTGCTGGAAGAGACGTTACAATTGCTGGAAACCCAGGGATGGCTGGCCGACGACGCGCTAATCTACGTAGAAAGCGAGGTGGAAAACGGTCTGCCGCCCGTTCCGGCGAACTGGGCATTGTATCGAGAAAAGGTGGCCGGACAGGTCGCTTATCGTCTGTATCAGCGCGACGCGCAAGGAGAAAATGATGTTGATTAATCTGGGCCGCTTATTAATGCTCTTCGTGTGGGCATTTTTGATTCTTAACCTGGTGCAACCCTTCCCGCGCCCGCTCAATATCTTCGTCAACGTGGCGTTGGTGTTCATGGCGCTGATGCACGGTATGCAGTTGGCGTTGCTGAAATCAACGATACCGAAAGAGGGTCCGCAGATGACGACGGGAGAGAAAATCCGCATTTTCCTGTTCGGCGTGTTTGAGCTGCTGGTCTGGCAGAAGAAGTTTAAGAACAAAAAATAACGTTTGCTGCCGGATGACGGTTTATTCGTTATCCGGGGTACGGCTAACAAACCCGACGAACCGCGTTCCCTTATAGCTCAGCGTACCTTGATCGCCCACCGTCAAAGCGTGGTACTGCTGCGCTTGTAAACGGAACGTTTTTTCCAGACCGCCATTGAGCGGCTTAAAACTTGCCTCATAGCGCATACTGGTTCCCGCCGGGCTCACTTCCTGCTGGCGAGAGCGTCGGTCATTAACCGGCTTCTCCCGTTTATTGCTGACCACGACCAGCTTTTGCTGTAACGGCGCCGCCTCATTAGCGGCTTTTTCCCGCCGTTGCTGAACGAAGCGAAACGACGCGGCAACTACGATTAATGCAATGATTATAATGAAGAAAAGCGGTGGCTTACTCATACTGTTAACCTGTCAGAAAATGCGGAAATAAGCATACCCTGCCCGTTATAGTGTTGTCATCTGACCGTCACGGCCTCTACACTGAATAATAGAGCCGCAAGCATACCGTTTGCGAAAAAATAACGAATTCAAGGAATTAAGATGCTTTGGTCGTTTATCGCTGTCTGCCTGTCCGCATGGCTGTATGTGGACGCCTCCTATCGCGGGCCAGCCTGGCAACGCTGGGTTTTTAAGCCCGTCACGTTATTACTATTGCTGTTGCTGGCCTGGCAAGCGCCGATGTTTGACGCCATCAGTTATCTTGTGTTGGCCGGACTGTGCGCCTCGCTGGTCGGCGATGCGTTAACGCTCTTACCGCGTCAACGCCTGCTGTACGCCGTCGGGGCATTTTTCTTATCGCATCTGCTCTACACCATTTACTTTGCCAGCCAAATGACGTTGTCGTTCTTCTGGCCGCTGCCGCTGGCGTTACTGATAGTCGGCGCGTTGCTTATCGCCGTTATCTGGACGCGACTGGAGGAGCTACGCTGGCCGGTATGTACTTTTATCGCCATGACTCTGGTCATGGTCTGGCTGGCGGGCGAACTGTGGTTCTTCCGCCCAACGGCGCCAGCCCTTTCGGCCTTTACCGGCGCGACGCTGCTGTTCATCGGCAATATCGTCTGGCTGGGTAGCCATTACCGCCGCCGTTTCCGGGCGGATAACGCGATTGCCGCCGCCTGCTACTTTGCCGGACACTTCCTGATTGTTCGCTCGCTGTACCTGTAAATAATAGCGCTTGACTCTGGAGTCGACTCCAGAGTGTATCCTCCGGTTAATGAGAAAATTATCATCAACCGGAGGACGTTATGTCGACCCCTGATACCGATGGCAAAAAAGTCCCGCCCTTTACCTCCTTCAGATTAGCCCCGGCAATACAGAAGGCCGATAGCTGCTGCTGCGAAGAACATTGCGCGTCCAGCGCGCCTGTTTCTACTGCCGTGGCAGGCACGCGCTATACCTGGAAAATCTCCGGCATGGACTGCGCCGCCTGCGCCCGAAAAGTGGAGAATGCGGTCCGCCAAATTCGCGGCGTCAACCAGGCGCAAGTGCTGTTCGCCACCGAAAAGTTAGTGGTCGATGCCGACGCCGACCTCCGCGCGCAAATTGAACGCGCCGTACAGAAGGCGGGTTATACCTTGCGTAGCGAAGATTCGCGCGACGCCGCGCCTGAATCTCGTCTTAAAGAGAACCTGCCGCTTATTACGCTGATCATTATGATGGCGATAAGCTGGGGGCTGGAGCAATTTAACCACCCGTTCGGCCAACTGGCCTTTATCGTCACCACTCTGGTCGGTCTGTATCCTATTGCCCGCCAGGCGCTGCGGCTGATGAAAAGCGGCAGTTGGTTCGCTATTGAAACGCTGATGAGCGTCGCCGCCATTGGCGCGCTGTTTATTGGTGCGACGGCGGAGGCGGCAATGGTATTGCTGCTGTTCCTCATCGGCGAGCGCCTGGAAGGATGGGCCGCCAGCCGCGCCCGTAAAGGCGTCAGCGCGTTAATGGCGCTTAAACCGGAAACGGCGACCCGTCTGCGCGACGGCGTACGGGAAGAGGTCGCTATTAATACCCTGCGACCGGGCGATATTATCGAAGTCGCCGCCGGGGGGCGTTTACCCGCCGACGGTAAACTGGTTTCCGGTTTCGCCAGCTTTGATGAAAGCGCGCTCACCGGCGAGTCTATCCCAGTGGAGCGCGCAACGGGCGACAAAGTCCCGGCAGGCGCGACCAGCGTTGACCGTCTCGTCACCCTGGAGGTGCTATCTGAACCTGGCGCCAGCGCGATTGACCGTATCCTGACGCTGATTGAAGAGGCGGAAGAGCGCCGTGCGCCCATTGAGCGGTTTATTGACCGTTTCAGCCGCATCTACACGCCAGTCATTATGGTCATCGCGCTGCTGGTGACGCTTATTCCGCCGCTGATGTTCGATGGCGGCTGGCAGGAGTGGATTTATAAAGGGCTGACGCTGCTGCTCATCGGCTGCCCGTGCGCGCTGGTGATCTCCACGCCCGCGGCCATTACCTCCGGGCTGGCGGCGGCGGCACGGCGCGGCGCATTGATTAAAGGCGGCGCAGCGCTGGAGCAACTGGGCCGTATCACGCAGGTTGCCTTTGATAAAACCGGTACGTTGACCATCGGTAAACCACGGGTGACGGCGATTCATCCGGCAAGCGGTATCAGCGAGGCTGAACTGTTGGCGCTGGCGGCAGCCGTAGAACAAGGCGCTACGCACCCGCTGGCGCAGGCTATTGTCCGCGAAGCGCAGACACGCGATCTGGCGATCCCGACGGCGGAATCGCAGCGAACGCTGGCCGGCACCGGAATTGAAGCGCAGGTTAACGGCGAACGTATTCTGATTTGCGCGGCGGGAAAACAGCCTGCGGCAGCGTTTGCCGGGCAAATTAGCGAACTGGAAAACGCCGGGCAGACGGTGGTTCTGGTGCTACGTAACGAGACCGTTGTTGGCGTCCTCGCCCTCCAGGATACGTTGCGTGACGATGCGCGCGACGCCATCCGCGAACTGCATCAGTTAGGCGTTAACGGCGTGATTCTGACCGGCGATAACCCACGGGCGGCGGCAGCGATTGCCGGCGAGCTGGATCTGGCGTTTAAAGCCGGACTACTGCCGGAAGACAAGGTGCGGGCAGTCACCGCCCTTAACCAACAAGCGCCGCTGGCGATGGTGGGCGACGGCATTAATGATGCGCCCGCGATGAAAGCCGCCAGTATCGGAATTGCGATGGGCAGCGGTACTGACGTCGCGCTGGAAACGGCTGACGCCGCCCTTACTCATAACCGTCTGCGCGGGTTAGCGCAGATGATTACGCTGGCGCGCGCTACCCACGCGAATATCCGGCAGAACATCACCATTGCGCTGGGGCTGAAAGCCATTTTCCTGGTGACGACGCTACTTGGTTTTACCGGGCTATGGCTGGCAATCCTGGCGGATACGGGAGCCACGGTATTGGTGACCGCCAACGCGCTACGTTTGCTGCGTAAAAACTAATCTTCTCCCGCCCGGCGGCGTCGTGTCGCCGGGTTATCCCGCGATATTCCTTTCTTTGTACATATTATTCACGCGAAAATTATTTATTTTCTATTACTTATCAAACCATTAATCAGAAATAGCGTGATTTGATGTAAGGTTAATTTTTATCCAACCGATATTGATCATACCGTCTACAAAATAAGGAATGTTAGGCACTATGAAAAATATCAAAGTCATCACCGGCGTTATCGCGACGCTGGGCATATTTAGCGCCTTATTGCTGGTGACAGGAATACTGTTTTATTCCGCCGTCAGCAGCGATCGGCTGAATTTCCAGAATGCGAGCGCGCTGAGTTACCAACAACAGGAACTGGGCGGCAGTTTTCAGACATTGATCGAAACCCGCGTCACCATTAACCGCGTGGCGATACGCATGTTAAAAAATCAGCGCGATCCCGCCTCGCTGGACGCCATGAACACGCTGTTAACCAACGCTGGCGCGTCGCTCAACGAAGCGGAAAAGCATTTCAACAACTACGTGAACTCCGAAGCGATCGCAGGCAAAGATCCGGCGTTGGATGCCCAGGCCGAAGCCAGCTTTAAGCAGATGTATGACGTTTTGCAGCAGTCTATCCACTATCTTAAAGCCGATAATTACGCCGCCTATGGCAACCTTGACGCGCAAAAAGCGCAGGATGACATGGAGCAGGTATATGACCAGTGGCTCTCTCAAAATGCGCAATTAATAAAATTAGCCAGCGATCAGAACCAGAGCAGTTTTACCCAGATGCAATGGACGCTGGGGATAATTCTACTTATCGTGCTCATCGTACTGGCGTTTATCTGGCTGGGGCTGCAACGCGTTCTACTCCGCCCGCTGCAACGGATTATGGCGCACATTCAAACTATCGCCGACGGCGATCTTACCCATGAGATAGAGGCCGAAGGACGCAGTGAAATGGGCCAACTGGCCGCCGGTCTCAAAACGATGCAGCAGTCGTTAATCCGTACCGTCAGCGCGGTGCGCGATAACGCAGACTCTATCTATACTGGCGCAGGCGAAATTTCCGCCGGCAGCAGCGACCTCTCTTCCCGTACCGAACAGCAGGCCTCGGCGCTGGAGGAGACCGCCGCCAGCATGGAACAGTTAACCGCCACGGTACGGCAAAACACCGATAACGCACGCCAGGCGACGGGTCTGGCGAAAACCGCATCAGAAACCGCGCGTAAAGGAGGACGCGTGGTGGATAACGTAGTGAACACCATGAACGATATCGCCGAAAGCTCGGAAAAAATCGTGGACATCACCAGCGTGATTGACGGTATCGCCTTCCAGACTAATATCCTGGCGCTGAACGCCGCGGTAGAAGCCGCCCGCGCCGGCGAACAGGGGCGAGGATTCGCGGTCGTGGCCGGAGAGGTACGTACGTTGGCCAGCCGTAGCGCGCAGGCCGCCAAAGAGATCAAAGTGCTGATTGAAAACTCCGTGTCGCGCATTGATACCGGCTCTACGCAGGTACGCGAAGCGGGAGAAACCATGAAAGAGATCGTCAACGCCGTGACTCGCGTGACCGATATTATGGGCGAAATCGCCTCTGCCTCCGATGAGCAAAGCAAAGGCATTGAGCAGGTGGCGCAGGCGGTATCGGAAATGGACAGCGTGACGCAGCAAAACGCCTCGCTGGTAGAGGAATCCGCAGCAGCGGCGGCGGCGCTGGAAGATCAGGCTAACGAACTTCGTCAGGCGGTCGCCGCGTTCCGCATCCAGAAACAGCCTCGTCGGGAGGCGTCGCCGACGCCGTTAAGCAAAGGCTTAACGCCACAGCCCGCCGCAGAACAGGCGAACTGGGAAAGCTTCTAATCAGAATGTTATCTGCCGTGCGGTTAATGCGCTTTACGCAATAAATAGCGGTACGGCAGACCCTCCGTATCTTGCGCCAGCAAATCGTGTTCCATAAAGGTACAGAACCCCGGAATATCACGCGTCGTCGCCGGATCGTCGGCGATAATCAGCAATGTTTCGCCAGTTTGCATGTTGCGCACCGTTTTGCGCACCATCATTACCGGTTCAGGGCAACGCAGCCCCAGGGCGTCAAGCGTATGGTCAGGGGAGGAAAACAGATCGCTCATCTTCGTCTCAATGGTAGAAAAACGGCGATATTTTACGCCCATCTTCGTCAGTAAGCCAGGCAGGTTAACGATTGCGTGAAAATTAGCCATTGCAATGCCAGCGCAAAACAGTATTATGCGGCGGTTCTTTATTGGGTTCCCTCACCCCATCCAACAAAAAGGTCACAATATGACTCCGTTTACACAATCACAGCGCATAAAAGCGTTGTTCTGGCTATCGCTATTCCATTTACTGGTGATCATTTCCAGTAACTATCTGGTGCAGCTCCCCATCACTATTTTTGGTTTCCACACGACCTGGGGCGCGTTTAGTTTTCCTTTTATTTTTCTCGCCACCGATCTTACCGTGCGTATTTTTGGCGCACCGCTGGCGCGCCGCATTATCTTCGCCGTCATGATCCCTGCGCTGCTGGTGTCATATGTGGTGTCATCGCTGTTCTATATGGGCGCCTGGCAAGGTTTCGCCGCGTTGGCGAACTTTAATCTGTTCGTCGCCCGTATCGCCGCCGCCAGCTTTATGGCCTACGCGCTGGGACAGATCCTTGATGTCCATGTGTTTAACCGCCTGCGCCAAAATCGTCGCTGGTGGCTGGCGCCGACCGCTTCAACGCTGTTTGGCAATATCAGCGATACCCTTGCCTTTTTCTTCATTGCGTTCTGGCGAAGCCCCGATGCCTTTATGGCCGGGCACTGGATGGAAATTGCGCTGGTGGATTATTGCTTTAAGGTGCTCATCAGCATTATTTTCTTCCTGCCGATGTACGGCGTTCTACTGAATATGTTGCTGAAAAAGCTGGCAGATAAATCTGAAATTTCCCCATTACCGGCAAGTTAAAGGTTCGTTTTCCGAGTTGTGATAAGATGAGCGAATGAGCCGTTATGGCCGTTTATCGAAAGGAAGAAGTCAATGCGCAATTTGGTTAAATATGCCGGTATTGGCCTGCTGGTTATGGGGCTTGCGGCCTGTGATAACAACGATACAAAAGCGTCGGCAGAAAGCGCCGCCGCAGAAAGCCAGGCCTCCGGTCAGCCCATCAGCCTGATGGATGGCAAACTCAGTTTCTCACTGCCGGCGGATATGACCGATCAAAGCGGTAAGCTGGGCACCCAGGCGAATAATATGCACGTTTATTCTGACCCGACGGGCCAGAAAGCGGTGATTGTTATCGTCGGCGATAATACCGATGAAGCGTTGCCGGTGCTGGCGAACCGCCTGCTTGAGCAACAGCGTAGCCGCGACCCGCAGCTTCAGGTCGTCACCAATAAGTCTATTGAGCTCAAAGGCCATACGTTGCAACAACTGGACAGCATTATCTCCGCGAAAGGCCAGACGGCGTACTCTTCCATCGTGCTGGGCAAAGTGGATAACCAATTGCTGACGATTCAGGTCACGCTGCCTGCGGACAATCAGCAAAAAGCGCAAACCACGGCTGAAAACATCATCAATACGTTGGTTGTTAAATAACCTTTACGACGATGATGCGGCCTCCGGCAGTGCAGACGGAGGCCGTTTTTTTAAGCGCCAGGTCAGCAATAGCGCCATCGCTACCAGCCCGGCCGCCGCCAGATAAATCACCGGCACGCCCGCCCAGGTCATCACCAGCCCCGCCAGCGGCCCGGTCACCCCCAAAGACATATCCATAAAGACGGTATAGGTCGCCAGCGCCGCACCCTGGTTCTGCGGCGGCACGGCTTTGACGGCCACCACGCCCAGCGCCGGAAAGACCAGCGAAAACCCCATCCCCGTGAGTAAAACGCCGATTTTTGCCATCCACGGCATGGCTGCCGTCCCCACCAGTAACAGACCAATAATCTCCACGCCAAAGCAGATCATGGCGACATTCAACCCGCCTAAACGATTGATGCCGTTAGGGAACAGCAAACGCGTGCCGACAAACGCGACGCTAAATAACGTGAGCGCAAAGGCGGCGCCATCCCAACCTTTAGCATCATAAAATAAGGTAATAAACGTCGCGATGACGCCAAACCCTGCCGAGGCCAGCGCCAACGCCATACCATACAGCCAGACACGCCCCAGCACCGCGCGAAACGGCAGCGGCTTGCCTTTGTTCGCCTTCACCGACGGACGTGGAAGCGCTAACAGTATCGCCAACAGCGCCACGCCCATCACCGTTAGCGCCAGTCCCTGTAACCCGCCCCAGGCATAACACAGCACGCCCAGCGGCGCGCCCATCGCCATTGCACCGTAGGTGACGATACCGTTCCAGGAGATGACCCGACCAATATGCAACGACCCGACGACGCCGACGCCCCACAGTGTCGAACCGGTGCCGGCAAAACTTTGCCCAATCCCCAAAATCACGCGACCCAGCCCCAGTAGCAACAAACTGATCAGCGGCCAGGCGCTGGCGATATCCGCCAGCAGGTAGCCGAGTCCGCTTAAAAAACAGCCGCATAAGCCAAAGACAACGATTTTTTTCGGCCCTAATACATCCGCATACCGCCCGGCATGGGGACGGCTTAACAGAGTGGCGAAGTATTGCAGGCTGATAATAAGCCCCGCCCAGAACGCGCTGAATCCCATCGCATCATGTACATAGCCGGGCAAGACGGCGAGCGGCAGGCCGATGGTCAGGTAGCTGGCAAAGTTAAACATCACAATGGAGACAATACGCAGATTGAGGCGCAATCCGTTTAGCGCCGGTTCAGCGACGGGTTCGGGCATGAGTATCACCGCATTTTTACAACATGTTTTCTTTTCTATCATGGCGCGCGGTGAAAATCAGTAGTGAGATTCAGATTATCGGTATCAGGGCAGCCGCTACACTTAGAAAAAAACACAACAAGGAAAACTTCATGGCAACCGCTCAACCCGACAAAACGGGTATGCATATTCTGCTGAAACTGGCCTCCCTGGTTATTATTCTCGCCGGGATTCATGCCGCGGCGGATATTATTGTACAACTCTTGCTGGCGCTCTTTTTTGCCATTGTTCTTAATCCATTAGTGACCTGGTTTATTCGTCGGGGCGTGAAGCGACCGCTGGCGATTACTATCGTGGTGGTCGTCATGCTGATCGTGCTTACCGCGCTGGTGGGTGTGCTTGCCGCATCGCTTAATGAATTTATCGCTATGCTGCCTAAATACAGCAAGGAGCTGACGCGTAAAGTCTTACACCTTCAGGAGTTAATGCCCTTCCTGAATTTACATATGTCGCCGGAACGTATGCTCCGCGGGATGGATTCCGATAAAATCATGCTCTTCACCACAACATTAATGACCGGCGTATCGGGCGCGATGGCAAGCATTGTGCTGCTGGTGATGACCGTGGTTTTTATGTTGTTTGAGGTGCGTCACGTGCCTTATAAATTACGTTTCGCGCTAAACAATCCACAAATCCATATTGCCGGCCTGCACCGCGCCCTGAAAGGTGTCTCGCATTATCTGGCGCTGAAAACGCTGCTCAGTCTATGGACGGGCGCGATTATCTGGCTGGGGCTGGCGTTAATGGATATTCAGTTTGCGCTAATGTGGGGCGTACTGGCCTTTTTGCTCAATTACGTTCCTAATATCGGCTCGGTGATTTCCGCCGTTCCCCCCATGATTCAGGCGCTGTTATTTAACGGCTTTTACGAGTGCGTACTGGTCGGCGCGCTCTTTTTGGTGGTCCATATGGTGATTGGCAACATTATGGAGCCACGCATGATGGGCCATCGTCTGGGAATGTCCACGCTGGTGGTATTTCTTTCGTTATTGGTCTGGGGATGGCTATTAGGCCCGGTCGGGATGCTCTTGTCCGTTCCTTTGACCAGCGTCTGCAAAATCTGGATGGAAACTACTAAAGGCGGCAGCAAACTGGCGATCTTGCTGGGGCCAGGCCGACCGAAAAGCCGTTTACCGGGATGAGGCGACAGATGCTACAATCTCCTCTTCTTCATAGGCAACGTTGGTCCTGATATGTACCAGATCGTTCTGGGAAAAGTGTCAACATTAAGCGCAGGTCAATTGCCCGACGCGTTAATCGCTCAGGCACCGCAGGGCGTTCGCCGGGCAAGCTGGCTGGCCGGGCGCGTGCTGCTTTCCCGTGCGCTCTCGCCGCTACCGGAGATGGTGTATGGCGAACAGGGTAAACCGGCTTTTTCCGCCGGAACGCCGCTGTGGTTTAACCTCAGCCATAGCGGCGACACTATTGCTCTGTTGCTTAGCGACGAAGGTGAAGTCGGCTGCGATATTGAAGTGATCCGCCCGCGCGATAACTGGCGTTCGCTGGCAAATGCGGTATTCAGCCTCGGCGAACATGCTGAAATGGAAGCGGAACGTCCGGAGCGACAACTGGCGGCCTTCTGGCGTATCTGGACGCGTAAAGAAGCCATCGTAAAACAACGCGGCGGCAGCGCCTGGCAAATCGTCAGCGTGGACAGCACGTTGCCCTCTGCCTTGTCGGTCAGCCAGTGTCAGCTCGATACGCTCAGTCTGGCAGTCTGTACCCCCACACCGTTTACGCTGACGCCGCAGACGATAACGAAAGCGTTATGACACATTAATTTTTCCCTCTGGCGGCGGACGTGTGTTACAAAATGCGGAGCTTCCCATGCGCCGACGCGCCATACCAAAAGGTTTAAGTCAGATGCAACGTGTCACCATCACCCTCGATGACGATTTACTGGAAACGCTGGACAGCCTGAGCCAGCGACGCGGCTATAATAATCGCTCCGAAGCGATCCGTGATATTCTGCGCGGCGCTCTGGCGCAGGAGGCCACCCAGGAACACGGTACACAGGGTTTCGCGGTACTTTCATATGTTTATGAACATGAGAAACGGGATTTAGCCAGCCGCATCGTCTCCACCCAGCATCATCATCATGATTTATCCGTCGCCACGCTGCACGTCCATATCAACCACGATGACTGTCTGGAGATCGCCGTTCTGAAGGGCGATATGGGCGACGTACAGCATTTTGCCGATGATGTTATCGCCCAGCGCGGCGTGCGCCACGGCCACTTGCAGTGTTTGCCGAAAGAAGACTAACGCCCCAGCGCCTTACCGGGGGCGCTTCGCTTGCCCGGCCTACGCTCGCACGTCTGTCGTTTGTAGGCCGGATGAGGCGCAGCCGCCATCCGGCAATAATGTTTACGCCATTGTGCCAATCGTTTTTCTGAAGCGTAACAGCGCTATCAGGAAGAACACGCCGCCTATCGCCAGCAGGGTCAGGAACTGCGGCCAGACGATGCTCAAACCTGCGCCGCGATAAAGAATAGCCTGGGCAAGGCTGACAAAATGCGTCGTCGGCATGGTCAGCATAATATCCTGCACCGCCTGCGGCATACTTTCGCGCGGCGTGGAACCGCCGGAAAGCATTTGTAGCGGTAACAGTACCAGAATCATTAATAACCCCAGTTGCGGCATCGAACGGGCGATGGTGCCCATAAAAATCCCAATTGAAGTGGTGGCGAACAGACTCAGCGCTACGCCCAACATAAACAATGGGATCGATCCTTCAATCGGTACGCCAAGTACGCCTTTCACCATCAGCATCAAAGACAAACCGGAAACCACCAGCACGACCAGCCCCATCGACCATACTTTTGCCATCATGATCTCAAAGGGCGTGACCGGCATCACCAACAGATGCTCTACCGTGCCGTGTTCTCGCTCGCGGATCAGCGCCGATCCGGTCAGCACTATCGCCAGCATGGTAATGTTGTTGATAATCGCCATCACGCCGCCAAACCACGCCGGGTCCAGATTCGGGTTAAAGCGCATCCGAATCTCCAGCGACACCGGCTGAACGTTATCTCCCCGCGCGCGCGCCACAAAGCTGTTGACCTCGCCGCTAATAATATTCTGGATATAACTGTTGCCGGTAAACGCCTGGCTCATGCGCGTCGCATCGACGTTAACCTGAATATCAGGCTGACGTCCGGCCAGCACATCACGCTGGAAATTCGGCGGAATATTGACCGCAAAGGTATAGCGTCCGGCATCCAGTCCGGCATCCATTTCCGTTGCCGTAATCATCTCCGGCGGCAGAAACCACGGGCGGTAAAAACTATTCACAATACGGTTCGACAACTGTGACTGATCCATATCGGCGATGGCGATAGGGGCAAGATGCAACGAACCGGGCAGGACGGTAGCGGAGGAGTAAACCGAAATCGTAAAGGCGAAGACGATCAGCGCCAGCATCGCTTTGTCGCCCAGCAGACTGCGCAGTTCTTTGACGCCGAGGTTATAAATATTACGTAATCCGCGCATTACCCCTCCTGTTTTTTCAGCAGCAGAATGCTCAGACCCATCACCACCGGGACGGCAATCAGTAACGGCATAAATAACGGCCAGAGATCGGACAGATCCAACGCTTTGGAAAACGTCCCGCGCGCGATCGTCAGAAAATGGCTGGTCGGGTAGATCTCGCCGATCCATCTTCCCGGTCCTTCCAGCGAAGCCACCGGATCGATCATGCCGGAAAATTGTGTTGCCGGAATGAGGGTAATAATCGACGTCCCAAAAATAGCGGCGATTTGGCTCTTCATAAACGTAGAGATCAGCAGCCCCAGACCGGTGGCGATGATGACGTAAAGTAGCGCCGCGAGGGTAAGCGTGAGAAAGCTGCCTTTCAGCGGCACGCCGAACACAAAGACCGACAGCGCGCACAGTAGCAAGAAGTTCAGCATACCCAGCGCGATATACGGCAGTTGTTTACCCAGCAAAAATTCGCTGCGCGTCGTCGGCGTTACGTACAGATTAATCATCGACCCCAGCTCTTTCTCCCGCACCACGCTCAGGGCGCTAAGCATTGACGGGATCATCATGAGCAGCAGCGGAATGACCGCCGGAACGATAGCGGGCAGACTTTTCACATCCGGGTTATAACGATAGCGCGTTTCAATGTTGAGCAGCCCGGTCTGTTTAACCGGGTTCGGCTGACGACTTGCCGCCTCCTGCAGCCAGCTTTGGTGCATCGCCTGAACGTACCCCTTCACCGTCTCGGCGCGGCTGGGCATGGCGCCATCCACCCAGACGCCAATCTGCGCTGGCGTACCGCGAGCAATATCGCGGCCAAAATTAGGCGGGATCTCAATGGCAACCGCCAACTCTCCCGAACGCATCCGCCGGTCAAGCTCGTCATAGCTGGCGAGCGGCGGCTGTTCGATAAAATAGCGCGATCCCGCCAGATTGAGCGACCATGCCTGGCTGCTGACGGTTTGATCGCGGTCGAGTACGGCAAAACGCAGGTTCTCCACGTCCATACTGATGCCATAGCCCATAATCAGCATCAGAATTACCGTTCCCAGCAGCGCCAGCGTCGAGCGTACCGGATCGCGGCGTAGCTCCAGCGCTTCGCGGCGACTGTAGCTGAACAAACGCCGGAAGCTCAATCCCTGCCGCGACGGTTTACCTGACGCGGCGGGCGTCTGGGATGGCGGTATTGGGGTTTCAGGAGCCGCTCCCGCAGCTTCCTGTAGCCAGGAAATAAACGCCGCCTCCAGATTGGCCGCGCCCCGCTGTTGCACCAATTCCTGCGGCGTACCGCTGGCGAGCACTTTACCGGCGTGCATCAATGACATTCGGTCGCAACGTTCCGCTTCGTTCATAAAATGGGTCGAGATAAAAATCGTCACCTTATCCTGACGCGAAAGATCGACCATAAGCTGCCAGAACATATCCCTGGCGACCGGATCAACGCCGGACGTTGGCTCATCAAGAATCAGCATTTCCGGGCGATGGATCACCGCTACCGCCAGCGATAAACGCTGGCGGATACCGAGCGGCAACGAAGCGGGGAGCGTATCTTCCACCTCCGTTAGCATAAAGCGTTCGATCATCTGCGCGACGCGCGCCGGGATCTCCGCTGGCGGAATATGAAACAGGCGGGCATGAAGTTCCAGATTCTGCCGCACGGTGAGTTCGTTATAGAGCGAAAAAGCCTGCGACATATACCCGACCCGGCGACGGGTATCGATGTCGTTCGGGTCTACCGGCTGGCCAAATAGCCAGGCCTGGCCTTCGCTGGCGGGAAGCAGACCGGTCAGCATTTTCATGGTGGTCGATTTGCCGCAACCGTTTGAACCGAGGAAGCCAAAAATCTCGCCGCGCGGAATGCGGAAATTAACATGGTCAACCGCGACGAACTTACCGAAGCGCATGGTCAGATCTTTCGCCTCAATGGCAATCTCTTCCTGCTCAGCGTGATAGGGCGGGATCACCACTGGCTTATGCGCCTGGCGCTGCGCTTCTGGCAACAGGGCGATAAACGCCTGTTCCAGCGTCGCGCTATGGGTTTTTGCCCGCAGTTGCTGCGCGCTGCCGGTTGCCAGTATCTCGCCCGCATTCATCGCCACCAGCCAGTCAAAACGCTCCGCCTCTTCCATATAGGCCGTTGCGACCAACACGCTCATATTGGTCTGCCGTTGGCGGATACTGTCGATTAAGTCCCAGAACTGAGCGCGGGAGAGCGGGTCCACGCCGGTGGTAGGCTCATCAAGAATCAGCAATTCCGGGTCATGAATCAGCGCACAGCACAGCCCCAGCTTTTGTTTCATCCCACCGGACAGCTTCCCGGCAGGACGGTCACGAAACGGCGCCAGGCCGGTGCTGTTCAGCAACTCGGTAATACGCGCTTCGCGTTCAGCTTTGTTATGACCAAAGAGACGAGCGAAAAAATCGACGTTCTCATAAACCGATAACGTGTGATAAAGGTTTTTCCCCAGCCCCTGCGGCATCCAGGCGATGCGCGGACAGACGTCGCGGCGATGTTTCGCATCGCGCATATCGCCGCCCAGGACGATAACGTTCCCTTGCTCAATCACCCGCGCGCCAGAAATCAGCGACAGCAGGCTCGACTTACCCACCCCGTCCGGACCAATCAGCCCGACCATACTACGGGCGGGAATGTCCAGCGTGATATTGTTCAGCGCGACCGTTTTTCCGTAATGCTGGCTCACCCCCTCAAGCTGCGCCACGGGAGGAACAGGCACCAGCGTCAGCGACGTCATTGCGACAACCTCACGCTTAGAGCGTCAGGCCAGGGCACGCGCTCATCCAGACGAACCCATGCCATTCCCGGCAAGCCGGTTTTGACATATTCCAGATGCTGTCGCAGCAGCTCTGGCGGAATACGCGCTTTGACACGGAACATCAGCTTTAACCGTTCATCGTGGGTTTCCACGGTTTTGGGCGTGAACTGCGCCACGCTGGCGACAAAACTGATCGTCGCCGGAATACGCAGATCCGGCGCGGCGTCCAGCACCAGTCGCGCTTCGCCGCCGATCTTCAACAACCCCGCCTGTTCGGTCGGCAGGAAAAATGTCATATAAACATCGCTAAGATCGACCATGTTCAACACCCGGCCGCCAGCCGATAACACTTCGCCCGGCTCCGCAACGCGGTACTGCACGCGTCCATCGCGCGGCGCTTTTAATTCGCTGTCGTCGATGTCGGCGACAATACGCCGCTCGGTCGCCTGCGCCGCTTCCACGCGCGTTTGCGCCTGGATAATACTGGTACGCGCCGCCTCAATCGCCGCTTTTGCCGCAGATACCTGCGCTTTGGCAGTCTCCAGGGCGGCGCGCGCGCTTTCCGCCGCCGCGCGATCGTCATCTAACTGTTGTACAGATACCGCGCCACGCTGTGACAGCGAACGGGAACGCACGTGACGTTTAGAGACGGAGTCCAGCTCAGCTTCCCGCTGTTTGACGACCGACTGCGCGGCGCGCATTTCACTCTGGCGTTGCTCCAGCAAGGCGCGGGCGGCGGCAACTGCGCTCTCGGCCTCTTTAATCTGCGCAATCGCCTCCAGCCGCTGCTCCTGCAGTACGCGGGTATCCATTTTCGCCAGCACCTCGCCCTGACGAACGAACTGTCCTTCCGAAACGAGGATGGTATCAATACGCCCGGCAATCTTAGTGGCAATATCCACTTCGGTGGCTTCAATTCTGCCGTTGCTGGCGGCAAATCCCTCCGGTATTCCCGCAGGGCGCAGCATCCACCAGGCTATCGCGGCCACCGCCACAAGAATCCCCGCTCCCCACCACACCAGATGACGCTTCATTTTGTCCATAATCGACCCGCCGTAATCCCTGTTGTCTAACCATGCGTGTCACAAAGTCCGCCGGGCGTGCGCTCAGCGGGGGTTTCCATTCGGGATAAGAATGAAAAAAGAAAAGGGGCCAGACGACGAACAGACGCCGATGAAGCGCTCGCCGTCAAAGGGAGTGAATGATGTAGGTACCCGGAAAAGAGGGAGTAATGTTGTCATCATCAGCGTTCCTGGCCGTAAATGAAACACGCATACTCATAACTGCTATAAATCGATACTAACACCTCTGTCCGGGATGTCTATTCGCTTATTGTTTGTAATGGTACTTAGCGTTTTGCCGCCAAATCCTGCGCGCAGGCCCAGGCGCTCGACCACGCCCACTGGAAGTTATAGCCGCCCAACCAGCCGGTGACGTCCATCACTTCGCCGATAAAATAGAGACCCGGCACGCGGCGCGCTTCCATAGTCCGCGATGATAGTTCGTTTGTATCCACGCCGCCCAGCGTCACTTCCGCTGTCCGATAGCCTTCGGTGCCGTTAGGCTGCACTTGCCAGGCCGTAAGCGTGTCAACTAACGCCTGCTGGTCACGAACGTTCAACTGCCTGAGCGATACATCCGGGATGTGCCCCAACTGTTGTAAACACTCCACCAACCGTTTCGGCAAATGCATCGCCAGCGTGTTCTTCAGACTCTGGTTCGGGTGCGCGTTACGCTGTTCATTGAGAACGTCTTCCAGCGAGAGGTCCGGCAATAAGTTAATGCTCACTAACTCGCCCGGTTGCCAGTAGCTGGAAATCTGTAAAACAGCGGGGCCGGACAGCCCACGATGGGTAAAAAGTAGGTTTTCCCGAAATACCGTGCCATTGCGGGCGGTAATCACGCAGGGCACAGAGACGCCAGACAGCGTCTGGAGCTGTTCTAACAGCGGCTTATGCAGCGTAAAGGGCACCAGCCCGGCGCGCGTCGGCAACACCTTGAGACCAAACTGTTCGGCGATTTTATAGCCAAACGGCGATGCGCCAAGCCCCGGCATCGACAGGCCGCCGCTGGCAATCACCAGCTTTTGCGTAGTCACCGTCTCACCGTTCAACGCCAGTATGAAACCCGACTCATCACGCTCGACGCTCAGTACCTCGCTACGCAGGCGCATCGTTACGCCGCCTTTGTCGCACTCGGCAACCAGCATATCGACAATGCGTTGGGCGGAATCATCGCAAAAAAGCTGTCCCAGCGTTTTCTCATGCCAGGCTATCCCATACCTGCCGACCAGATCGATAAAGTCCCACTGGGTATAGCGGGCTAACGCTGATTTACAAAAGTGGGGGTTCTGGCTCAAATACGCAGCAGGCTCAACATAAAGATTAGTAAAGTTGCAACGCCCACCGCCGGACATGAGGATTTTACGTCCTGGCTTCTTGCCATTATCGATGAGCAGCACGCGGCTACCCGCCTGTCCTGCCTGCGCGGCGCAAAACATGCCCGCTGCGCCAGCGCCTATAATAACGGCATCAAACCTTTCCACGTCGCCTTCCTCTCTCAAATTCGGGCGGGAATTGTAAAGTTTCCTCAGTGGTCGCACCAGCGCGAAAAGCGCCTGAAAATGGTATTTATCTGAAATATATAAGATAATTCTTTAGTGATATCAAACAAAGCACGAAGTACATCAAAAAAAGTCTATATTTCACTTTGCCCGCGCCGCCAAAGTCACTGATAATGCGCCGCGTTCATGTCCTCAAAATGGCGTAACGTCCTATGCTACATTTGTTTGCTGGCCTGGATTTACATACCGGGCTTTTATTATTGCTTGCTCTGGCTTTTGTGCTGTTCTACGAAGCGATTAACGGCTTCCATGACACAGCCAATGCAGTCGCAACCGTGATTTACACCCGTGCGATGCGTTCGCAGCTGGCGGTTGTCATGGCGGCGGTGTTTAACTTTTTTGGCGTTTTGCTGGGGGGTCTCAGCGTGGCGTATGCCATTGTGCATATGCTACCGACGGATCTCCTGCTCAACATGGGTTCCGCGCACGGCCTCGCTATGGTCTTTTCCATGTTGCTGGCGGCGATTATCTGGAACCTCGGTACCTGGTATTTCGGGTTGCCGGCGTCCAGTTCCCACACGCTGATTGGCGCCATTATCGGCATCGGTTTAACTAATGCGATGATGACCGGCACGTCAGTGGTGGATGCGCTTAACATCCCGAAAGTTATCAATATTTTCGGTTCACTCATTATCTCCCCTATTGTCGGTCTGGTATTCGCCGGCGGTCTGATTTTCTTGCTGCGCCGCTACTGGAGCGGTACTAAGAAACGCGCCCGTATCCACCTGACGCCAGCCGAACGTGAAAAGAAAGACGGCAAGAAAAAGCCGCCGTTCTGGACGCGTATCGCGCTGATCCTCTCAGCTATCGGCGTGGCGTTTTCGCATGGCGCGAACGATGGTCAGAAAGGCATTGGCCTGGTCATGCTGGTGCTGATTGGCGTCGCGCCTGCGGGTTTCGTGGTCAATATGAATGCCTCCAGCTACGAAATCACCCGTACGCGCGATGCTATCAACAATGTCGAAACGTACTTTGAGCAGCGTCCTGACCTGCTGAAAGCCGTCACCGGCGTTGACCAACTGATTCCCTCTCCGGAACCGGGCGCAACTGAACCGACTGAATTCCACTGCCATCCGGCTAACACCATTAACGCGCTTAACCGTGCGAAAGGGATGCTGGCAAACGTGGAAAGCTACGACAAGTTAAGCGTTGAACAGCGTAGCCAGTTGCGTCGCATTATGCTGTGCATTTCCGACACGACCGACAAAGTCGTGAAACTGCCTGGCGTAAGCAGCGATGACCAGCGCCTGCTGAAAAAGCTGAAGACCGATATGTTAAGCACCATTGAGTATGCGCCGGTGTGGATCATTATGGCAGTGGCGTTGGCGCTGGGTATTGGTACGATGATCGGCTGGCGTCGCGTGGCGACCACTATCGGCGAGAAAATTGGTAAAAAAGGCATGACGTATGCGCAGGGAATGTCGGCGCAGATGACGGCGGCAGTCTCTATCGGTCTTGCCAGCTACACCGGTATGCCAGTTTCTACCACTCACGTACTCTCCTCTTCAGTGGCGGGAACCATGGTCGTTGATGGCGGCGGGTTGCAGCGTAAAACCGTGACCAGCATTCTGATGGCCTGGGTATTTACGTTACCGGCGGCGATTATTCTTTCCGGCGTGCTGTACTGGCTTTCCCTGAAGATTATTTAAGCCAAATGGGCCGGATAGCGCTGTCGCTAATCCGGCCTGTCAGGATGAAACGACACAGGCCTGACAGGCCGCTACAAGCGGCGTCATCCGGAGGCTTATCTAATACGAGCGGGTCAGGAAACTGGCCCGCTTTTTTTATTCAGTGCCAAATCATGAGCGCAATCAAGCTCACCACCACCAAACCGCATAACGCGCTGGTCAGCAGAAACTGGCGGCGCACGCGTTCACAACGGCGAATAAATTCTTCATCATGATGATCGCGATAGCGCTGAGCGTAGATATACCATACCAGGCGCACCTGTTTGTTGGGCTGACCATGCGTGGTAAAGAAGCCGCCGCCATCGACATATTGATAGAGCAAAGGATCGCAACCACGAAGTACCACTAACAGTGCGCGTAGCGATGAGAAATAGCGCGCCATATTAACAATGCAAACGACACATAAAGCCCAGAATAGTGAGACGGTGCTTATCATATCTCCTCCCCGGCGACCCGCCCACGGAGTTCCTCTCCGGGACTACCGCTCCCCGATACCCTGCCAGACAATCAGTGAAAGAGTACTACGAAAGCCGTCCATATTAGCGCTCCGCATTCGAACGGCTCTTATACACATTGTAGGAGATCAGTTAATTTTTTTACCAGAAGGTTAATCACTATCAATGCAATTCCCTGAAAATTTTGTTTAACTAACTGGCAAGCAAGGCAGATTGACGGATTATCCTGGTCGCTATAATGTAAGGATAGTTATGGTAAACGGCTGAGCTAGCCCCGCGCATAGAGTTCGCAGGACGCGGGTGACGCGGCGGCATAAGAAACGCCAGTAGCTCAATGGTCATCGACAACTTATGGAAGGAGTAACACTATGGCTTATAAACACATTCTTATCGCAGTTGATCTCTCCCCGGAAAGTAAAGTTCTGGTTGAAAAAGCGGTCTCTATGGCGCGCCCCTACAACGCGAAAATCTCCCTCATCCACGTTGATGTGAACTATTCAGACCTGTACACCGGTCTGATTGACGTCAATCTGGGCGATATGCAGAAACGTATCTCCGAAGAAACCCACCACGCGCTGACCGAGCTGTCTACCAACGCTGGCTACCCTATCACTGAAACCCTGAGCGGTAGCGGCGATTTGGGCCAGGTGCTGGTTGACGCCATCAAGAAATACGATATGGATCTGGTCGTTTGCGGTCATCACCAGGACTTCTGGAGCAAACTGATGTCTTCTGCGCGCCAGCTGATCAACACCGTTCACGTTGACATGCTGATTGTGCCGCTGCGCGACGAAGAAGAGTAATACTTGCCGTACCGGCTGGCGGCTAAGACCGCATCTGGTCTATAGTCAATCAGGTTGGCCTGAACCATCAGGCAAATTCCGGCTATCAACAACAACGCCCGCTTATGTGGGCGTTTTGTTTATCCCCCCTTCTTCGCAGTACTCAGTACATCATTCCATCACACCAAACATAATTAGTGTGATCCACTAATTAGTTTGCGTATCATTTGTATAATAACCTATTGATCAGGCTAATAACCGCAGTCTATATCAGGGTAAGTCTTTTCGGCGCGTTTTGATATACGCGCTCATACGTTTCGGGATGGCATTAAAAGGCGAAGGAATATGAATACAACTGCACCTACGGGCTTGCTGCAGCAACCTCGTCCATTTTTCATGATCTTTTTTGTAGAATTATGGGAACGATTTGGCTATTACGGCGTCCAGGGCATCCTGGCGGTCTTTTTCGTTAAACAATTGGGTTTTTCTCAGGAACAGGCCTTTATTACCTTTGGCGCTTTTGCGGCGCTGGTTTATGGCCTGATCTCCATCGGCGGCTATGTTGGCGACCATCTGTTAGGGACTAAACGCACCCTGGTCCTGGGCGCGATTGTGCTGGCGATTGGCTATTTTATGACCGGCATGTCGCTATTAAATCCCGATCTGATTTTTATCGCACTGGGTACGATTGCCGTGGGCAACGGGTTATTTAAAGCCAATCCCGCCAGCCTGCTCTCTAAATGCTATCAGCCTAAAGATCCCCGGCTGGATGGCGCTTTCACCCTGTTTTATATGTCGATTAACATCGGTTCTTTGTTATCGCTATCGCTGGCGCCGGTGATTGCCGATAAATTTGGCTATGCGGTGACCTATAATCTGTGCGGCGCTGGTTTAATTGTTGCGCTTCTGGTGTACTTCGCCTGCCGTGGCATGGTGAAAAATATCGGTTCTGAACCGGATCATAAACCGCTACGTTTTCGCAATTTGCTGCTGGTACTGCTCGGCACCGTCGTCATGATTTTCCTCTGCGCCTGGCTGATGCACAACGTTAAGATTGCCAATCTGGTGCTCATCGTCCTTTCTATCGTCGTCACTATCTTCTTCTTTCGCGAAGCGTTTCGTCTGGATAAAACCGGCCGCAATAAAATGTTCGTGGCGTTTATTCTGATGATTGAAGCCGTGCTGTTTTACATTCTGTATGCGCAGATGCCTACCTCGCTGAACTTCTTTGCGATTAATAATGTGCATCATGAAATTCTTGGATTCGCCATTAATCCGGTGAGTTTTCAGGCGCTGAACCCATTCTGGGTGGTCGTCGCCAGTCCGGTACTGGCAGCGATTTACACCCGACTGGGTAGCAAAGGCAAAGATCTGACTATGCCGATGAAGTTTACGCTTGGCATGTTCCTCTGCGCGCTGGGTTTTCTGACCGCCGCCGCCGCCGGGATGTGGTTTGCCGATGCGCAAGGATTGACGTCGCCGTGGTTTATCGTGCTGGTGTATCTGTTCCAGAGTCTGGGCGAGCTGCTGATTAGCGCGCTGGGGCTGGCAATGGTCGCCGCTCTGGTGCCGCAGCATCTGATGGGCTTTATTCTGGGAATGTGGTTCCTGACCCAGGCCGCCGCCTTCCTGCTCGGCGGTTATGTGGCGACCTTCACTGCCGTACCGGAAAACATCACCGATCCGTTACAGACGCTGCCAATTTATACCGGCGTCTTTAGCAAAATTGGTCTGGTAACGCTGGCGGTCACCGTGGTGATGGCCATTATGGTGCCGTGGTTAAACCGAATGATTAATACGCCAGGTACCGAACAGTAATACTCAGTGCCGGATGCGGCTTACGCCTTATCCGGCCTACAAATAATTGAGAATCGTAGGCCCGATAAGCGCAACGCCATCGGGCAATCCGTTACTCCGTCAGAGGGGTTCCGGCATAAATATCAAACCGATGCCCTTTGGTGACGATGGCGTTGGGCGTCGCGACATCCGCCAGCGGCGGCGCATAATCGGGACGTTTGACCACCACGCGTTTGGTCGCCAACTGACGCGCCGGTTCCAGCAGTCCGTCGGCGTCTAAATCCGGCCCCACCAACGACTGAAACACCCGCATCTCTTTCTTCACCAGCGCGCTTTTCTGCCGGTGAGGAAACATCGGATCGAGGTAGACTACCTGCGGGCGCGGCGTGATATCGGTTAACGCCGTCAGGCTGGAAGCATGAATCAACTGCAAACGCTCCTGAAGCCAGCCGCCAATATCCGCATCGGCGTAGCCGCGCGCCAGACCGTCATCGAGCAACGCGGCGACCACCGGATTACGCTCCAGCATCCGCACGCGGCAACCGACGGACGCCAGTACAAACGCATCGCGCCCCAGTCCGGCCGTGGCATCGACCACATCCGGCAGATAATCGCCCTTAATACCGACCGCCTTCGCCACCGCTTCGCCGCGCCCGCCGCCGAACTTACGTCGATGGGCCATCGCGCCGCCGACAAAATCGACGAAAATGCCGCCGAGCTTCGGTTCGTCGCGCTTGCGCAGCTCCAGATGTTGCGGCGTCAATACCAGCGCCATCGGGTTGTCTTCGTCATGCTCCAGTCCCCAGCGGGCAGCCAGAGCAGATAAGGCGCTGTCTGTGGCGCCCGTTTCATCCATTAAGCAGATTTGCACGTAAAATCAGCCTTTAATCCCGTAATGCTCCAGCATCGCGTCCAGTTGTGGTTCACGGCCACGGAAGCGTTTAAAGAGTTCCATCGGCTCTTCAGAACCACCGCGAGTCAGGATGTTATCAAGGAACGACTGACCGGTCTCACGGTTGAAAATGCCTTCTTCCTCAAAGCGGGAATAAGCGTCCGCCGCCAGTACGTCGGCCCACAGATAGCTGTAGTAGCCTGCCGCATAGCCGCCAGCAAAGATATGGCTGAACGCATGTGGAAAGCGACCCCATGTCGGTGACGGCACCACGGCGACCTGTTTTTTAATTTCAAAGAGCGTCTCAAGAATTTTCGCTCCTTGCTGCGGATTAAATTCCGCATGCAGACGGAAATCAAACAGACCGAACTCCAGCTGACGCAGAATAAACAGCGCCGCCTGATAGTTTTTCGCCGCCAGCATTTTATCCAGCAGTTCCTTCGGCAACGGCTCGCCGGTTTCATAGTGGCCGGAGATAAACGCCAGCGCTTCCGGCTCCCAGCACCAGTTTTCCATAAACTGGCTTGGCAGTTCGACCGCGTCCCACGGCACCCCGCTGATGCCGGAGACCCCGGCGGTCTCAATGCGGGTCAACATATGATGCAAGCCATGACCAAACTCGTGGAACAGGGTGATCACTTCGTCATGGGTAAACAGAGCGGGTTTACCGTTCACCGGACGGTTGAAATTACAGGTCAGATAAGCGACCGGCTTTTGCAATGTGCCGTCCGCTTTACGCATCTGGCCGACACAGTCGTCCATCCACGCCCCGCCGCGTTTGTGTTCGCGCGCGTACAGGTCAAGGTAGAAGCTGCCGCGCAGCTCGTTATTTTCGTCATACAGTTCAAAGAAACGCACTTCCGGGTGCCAGACATCAACGTCAGTACGCTCTTTGGCGGTGATGCCGTAAATACGTTTCACCACTTCAAACAGGCCATTCACGGCTTTGTTTTCCGGGAAGTACGGACGTAGCTGCTCATCGCTGATGCTGTACAGGTGCTGTTTTTGCTTTTCACTGTAGTACGCGATATCCCACGGTTGCAGCTCCTCAATGCCAAATTCGGCTTTGGCGAAGGCGCGCAGCTGGGCCAGCTCTTTTTCCCCCTGCGGACGAGCGCGTTTCGCCAGATCGGTTAAGAAATCGAGCACCTGCTGCGGATTTTCCGCCATCTTGGTGGCCAGCGATTCATGGGCATAATTTTCGAAGCCCAGCAGTTGCGCCAGTTCATGGCGCAGCGCAAGAATTTCTTCCATCACCGGGCTGTTATCCCATTTCCCCGCGTTCGGCCCCTGATCGGAGGCGCGAGTGGAATAGGCGCGATACATCTCTTCGCGCAACGCCTGGTTGTCGCAGTAGGTCATGACCGGCAGATAGCTCGGGATATCCAGGGTCAGCAGGTAACCTTCCTGCTCTTTGGCTTCCGCCTGGGCTTTAGCGGCGGCGAGCGCGCTTTCCGGCATTCCCGCCAGCTCGGCTTCGTCGGTGATGAGCTTCGTCCAGCCCATGGTGGCATCGAGCACATTATTGCTGTACTGGTTGCCCAGCTCAGACAGGCGAGTGGCGATTTCGCCGTAACGCTGCTGTTTCTCTTTCGGCAGACCGATGCCGGACAGTTCAAAATCACGCAGCGCGTTATCAACCGCTTTCTTCTGCGCGGTATTCAGAGTGGCGTAATGATCGCCGTCGCGCAGGTCGCGGTACGCATTGTACAACCCTTCATGTTGCCCAACCCAGGTGCTGTATTCAGACAGCAGCGGCAGCGTCTGTTCGTAGGCTTCACGCAGCTCCGGACTATTTTTCACCGAGTTTAAGTGGCTAATTGGCGAGAAAATACGCCCCAGAACATCGTCGGCTTCCGCCAACGGCTGGCAGAGGTTCTCCCAGCTATACGGCGCGCCATGCGCCACAACGCCTTCTACCGCCGCC
Organism: Salmonella sp. 2018103; assembly: GCF_026247685.1. Lineage (NCBI taxonomy): Bacteria > Pseudomonadati > Pseudomonadota > Gammaproteobacteria > Enterobacterales > Enterobacteriaceae > Salmonella > Salmonella sp. 2018103. Next base: position 271,122 of record NZ_CP111029.1, on the reverse strand, counting down.
CGGCAATCGGCCAACGCTTTGGTGACCGCAGGCACCACATGCTCCGGTTTAATTGCAGAAAAAGGCGGCAGTGAAAAAGACGTTAGTAATGGATTGGTCATATGCGCAGTCCTGTAGAAGAAGGTGAGTGGAGCGCGCTTTTGGCGCTCTCGCGATGAGATCTAGAATGGGGGATAGTAAGGGGAATTTCAATGATGGACAGCGTACAGACGTGGGTATCGCTGCAATAAGCCGCCCCTTTAACATCATCCCGGCTTACGTTTTATAAGCCGGGTGACAACGTCAGCGCGTTTTTCTCGCCATCTCGTAAGCAGCGGACAGATCCAGACGCTGCCAGAACTGTTGATCCTCGGTCTCGCCCGACAACGGATATCCTGCCGGTAACGCCGTCTCTTCCATTAACGCCTGACGCTGCGCTGGCGACAGGTTCGGCAGCGCTGTCTGTAGCAGAACATCGGCGCCTTTTGGTATTTTCAACGACTGATGCTCGCCTTTCTGTTGCGGCAGGTTATAAGTCATGGTGAAGCGGTAGAAGGTATGCATAGCCGGAGCGCGGTACGGATCGTCTTTTCCGGCCGATGCCGCGCATTCGACAATCGTCGTACCGCACTCTTTCACCAGCGCATCAAAGCGTTCCGGGATCATTTCCGCCATCAACAGCGCATCCGTATAACCGGTATTCGTGTGTCCGCTGGGAAAAGCACCGCCACCTGCGGTATAAGGATGACCATCTTTTACCACCACATCATCCGGCGTCAAATGGATAGTATTACCCGGCACCTGGTAAGGACGCGGGTAATGAAAATATTTTTTCGCCGCGCCGGTGCTGACTTCCGAGGCTTTAATCAACGCTGCCGCTTTGCCCAACTCACCTTTATCATAAGCGGCGAGAAATGCCCGCCCCAGCCGCGGCCCCATTGCGTCGCTCAGGAAATAGAGATACTCCACGCTTTCCGCATCCGCCAGCGCCTGGTGACGGGTATTAACATCGGCATCGTGATTAATCGCCGTCACCGTCGCCAGATTGTCTTTCAATACTGCTTCCGGCAATGTATTGAAGGCGGAAAGTAGGGTAATTCCCATCTGTTGATTCTCAGTAGTATGAAAATCATAACCGCTAGCCTGTAACCAGGCATTATCCGCCTGGATGGAATTCTGTCGCATCTGAGCCAGGGCGTCGCGAGTCAACGCGGCGGTATCGCCTTGTAATGCCTTACGCAACTGTGTCAGCCATTGAGCCTCAAGGTCATTAAAGGCGACGCTCGCCGAGTCGGGCGTCACGCTTTTCGCTATCGACTCCGCCTGGGACAGGGGAATATCTTTCGCCAGTGCCGGCATCGCCAGCGCCAGAGATGACGCCAGTACAGTAATGTGTAGTTTCATTATGGTTCCTTTCATTAAAAATAACGCCAGGTCAAAACTACTACCTTGCCCACAGGCGATGCTGGCCTGCGCAGTTGACGGTTTGATGATACGAACACGTCTTGCAATACTTTCACAACGCGCGAAACAACATGGCGGTACTGGGGTAATCTGCGCGGATCTGCGGTAAACTATCGGCTAACTTGTTTACTTCCCGGAATATCTGCATCCATGCTCAGTTATCGTCACAGCTTTCACGCTGGCAACCACGCCGACGTCCTTAAACATACCGTTCAGAGCCTGATCATCGAGTCGCTAAAAGAGAAAGAAAAACCGTTTCTCTATCTGGACACGCACGCGGGCGCGGGGCGTTATCAGTTGGGCAGCGAACATGCTGAACGTACCGGAGAGTATCTGGAAGGCATCGCCCGTATCTGGCAGCAGGACGATCTGCCCGCCGAACTGGAACCGTATATTAGCGTCGTAAAACATTTCAACCGCAGCGGGCAGTTACGCTACTACCCGGGCTCCCCGTTAATCGCCCGCCAGTTGCTGCGTGAGCAGGACAGTCTGCAACTCACGGAATTGCATCCCAGCGACTTCCCACTGTTGCGCGCGGAGTTTCAAAAAGACAACCGCGCCCGCGTGGAACGCGCTGACGGCTATCAGCAACTGAAAGCCAAATTGCCGCCGGTTTCCCGCCGCGGTCTGATCCTCATTGACCCGCCTTATGAAATGAAAACCGACTACCAGGCGGTAGTCAGCGGCATCAGCGAGGGTTATAAACGTTTCGCCACTGGTACATACGCGCTATGGTATCCGGTGGTGCTCCGCCAGCAAATTAAGCGCATGATTCATGATCTGGAGGCCACCGGCATCCGTAAAATCCTGCAAATTGAGCTGGCGATCCGCCCGGACAGCGATCAGCGCGGGATGACGGCGTCCGGTATGATCGTGGTTAACCCGCCGTGGAAACTGGAGCAGCAGATGAACAACGTGCTACCGTGGCTGCACAGCAGGTTGGCGCCAAACGGTCACGGACACACTTCGGTAAGCTGGATCGTGCCGGAGTAATCACAGCCATCGGTGGAACCTTTCACCTTCAGGTATACAATCGCGAATATTTTGGCGGGTAGCGCAGAATCTATCCGTCCGACAACGAACATAAAGGAGCGGTCATGACCAAACACTATGATTACATCGCTATCGGCGGCGGCAGCGGCGGTATCGCCTCGATTAACCGCGCCGCTATGTACGGCCAGAAATGTGCGCTCATCGAAGCCAAAGAGCTGGGCGGCACCTGTGTTAACGTGGGCTGCGTGCCGAAGAAAGTGATGTGGCATGCCGCGCAGATTCGTGAAGCGATTCATCTGTATGGCCCGGACTACGGTTTTGACGCCACGATTAATCAGTTCGACTGGAGCAAGCTGATTGCCAGCCGTACCGCGTATATTGACCGCATCCATACTTCATACGACAACGTGCTGGGCAAAAATAACGTGGATGTGATTAAAGGCTTTGCCCGCTTTGTCGATGCCAAAACCATTGAAGTGAACGGCGAAACCATTACCGCCGACCATATTTTGATCGCTACCGGCGGCCGTCCAAGCCATCCTGAGATTCCAGGCGTGGAATACGGCATTGATTCCGACGGTTTCTTTGCGCTGTCGGCCTTGCCGGAGCGCGTCGCGGTGGTAGGCGCAGGTTATATCGCCGTTGAACTGGCTGGCGTTATCAACGCGCTGGGGGCGAAAACGCATCTGTTTGTCCGTAAACATGCGCCGCTGCGCAGTTTTGACCCAATGATTAGCGAAACGCTGGTTGAGGTGATGAACGCCGAAGGCCCGCAACTGCATACTCACGCCGTGCCGAAAGCGGTGGTGAAAAACGCCGACGGCAGTCTGACTCTGGAACTGGAAGATGGCCGCAGTGAAACCGTTGATTGCCTGATCTGGGCCATTGGTCGCGAACCGTCGACCGACAATATTAATCTGGCGGCAGCGGGCGTGAAAACCAATGAAAAAGGTTACATCATCGTTGATAAATGGCAGAACACGAACGTAGAAGGCATTTACGCCGTTGGCGATAACACCGGCGCAGTGGAGTTAACGCCAGTCGCCGTCGCCGCCGGTCGCCGTCTCTCCGAACGCCTGTTTAACAACAAGCCGGACGAGCATCTGGACTACAGCAACATCCCGACCGTGGTCTTTAGCCATCCGCCTATCGGCACCGTCGGATTAAGCGAGCCGCAGGCGCGCGAGCAATACGGCGACGAGCAGGTAAAAGTCTATAAATCATCGTTTACCGCTATGTATACCGCGGTGACGACGCACCGCCAGCCGTGCCGTATGAAGCTGGTCTGCGTCGGGCCGGAAGAAAAAATTGTGGGTATCCACGGTATCGGCTTCGGCATGGATGAAATGTTGCAGGGCTTCGCAGTGGCGCTGAAGATGGGCGCTACCAAGAAAGACTTCGATAATACCGTCGCTATTCACCCGACCGCATCGGAAGAGTTTGTGACCATGCGTTAATATCTTGTGCGCCCATCTTCAAGGGTGGGCGCACAAGCCTGCATGATTAATACGTACTGAAATAACTCTGGATCAGTTCCGGATTACGCGTCTGAGTTAATGCCGTCATCAGCAAGACTCGCGCCTTCGCCGGGTTGAGCGAGTCAGACACCAGCCCTGGCTGCCCTTTATCCAACGGTACGACGCCGTTTCCGGTGCGGGAAGCGCGCACCACGATAATCCCGGCTTTCTCCGCTTTTTTAATCCCCGCGTCGCTGCGTACCGAGACCGAACCTGCGCCGGTTCCGGCATAAATAATACCGTCCGCGTGATGGGCGATCGCCGCATCATACATATATTCCGGGTCGTCCTGATAGCCGTAAATAATCACCACATTGGGTAATTTTTTGATATTACGTACGTCAAAAACAGATCGCAGGGTATGAATTTTTTCCACCCGCGTTTCGAACTGTGGCTGACCATTAACGATGACCCCCAGATAGCCCTCTTCCGGCGCTTTAAAGGTATCCAGAGTCGTGGCATTAGTTTTCGTCACAAAGCGCGCCGAACCAATACGATCGTTTAAAACCACCATCACACCGCGTCCCTTCGCATTCGGGTCAGCAGCCACCGTGACCGCTTCCAGCAGGTTCATTGCGCCATCGGCGCTGATTGCCGACGCGGGCCGCATTGCAGCGGTAAACACCACCGGTTTGTCGCTTTTCACGGTCAAATTAAGAAAGTAGGCGGTTTCATCGAGCGTGTCAGTGCCATGAGTAATAACCACACCGTCAACATCGTCCCGCGCCAATAACGCATTCACCTTCTGTGAAAGTTTCAGGATGATATCGCTGGTCATATTTTCGCTACCAATATTCGCCACCTGCTCGCCGTCAACGCGAGCGATATTATTCATTTCCGGCACGGCATTTATTAATGTTTGCACGCCAAGTTCACCAGATTTATATCCGGCGGTTTGCGTATTATTGGCTGCCGTCCCGGCGATAGTACCGCCTGTCGCGAGAATAACAATATGCGGTAGTGACGTTGTGCTAAATACACAGTGGCTGATGAGCAGCAACACGGTGGCCATGAAAACTCTAATTTTCATTTTCTTCCTCTGAATTAAAAATAATAAGTGACGTGTGCTATAAAAAATTTAATAACAATCAGGCCAGAACCATTTTTCCTATTAACAGCCCGACAATGACCGAGACAATCACGTTAACTAATCCCGGACGCATAAAACTATGGTTAAGCACATATTTGCCAATACGCGTCGTACCGGTATCGTCAAACGCCAGCGCCGCCAGACACTGCCCTGCCACCGGAATAAAGAAATAGCCGTTAACGGCAGGCCAGGAGCCGATTAACGCATAAGCGGGCAACCCTAACGCCAGCCCCAGCGGCAACAGAATTAACGTCGTTGCCGCCTGGCTGCTGACCATAGCGGACACGAAAAACATCATAATGGCGATAAGCCAGGTATGCTGTTGCAATAGAGTTTGCACTTCTGCCTTAATCAACGCGATATGACCATTCACGAACGTCTCACTCATCCAGGCCAGGCCGAAGGCGCAGACAATCGCCAGCGCGCCCGCCCGAAATACCGTACCGCTGATAATCTGATCGACCTGCGGCCGGCATAACAACACAATCAGGCAGGCAAAAGAGAGCATCGTAATCTGGATAGCGGCGGACATCGAAAGCGGTTGTAGCCCTTTCGCTGTCTCCACCATGGGCCGAAGCGCCGGAATCAGTCCTAAGAGAACGATAACGATCGCGCTGGTCAGAAATAACGCCACCGACAATTTGGCGCGCGAAGTGACCACCGTATTTTTACTTTCTTTCTGCGCAGGTTTAATTAACCCTTCAGCAAGCCGACGTTGATATTCCGGATCGTCTTTTAACTCTTTTCCTTTATTAAAGGTCGCTATTGCCCCCATCGCTACACCGATTAACGTGGCGGGCACGCAAATCATCATAATGGTTGAAATAGAGACGCCCAACGGCGCCATTAAACCAATCATCGCCGCCATGGCGGCAGATATAGGACTGGCGGTGATCGCCTGTTGCGATGCAATAACAGAAATAGATAAAGGACGTTCCGGTCGAATACCTGAATCCCGTGCGACTTCAGAAATAACCGGCAGCAAGCTATAAACGACATGCCCCGTTCCTGACATAAACGTGAAGATATAACAGATAAACGGCGCTAATAACGTAATGTAACGAGGGTGGCGACGCAGAATTTTTTCCGCCAGTTTGACCAGTAAATCCAGCCCGCCGGAGGCCTGTAAAGATGCGGCCGCCAGGACAACAGAAAGAATTATCAGAATAACATCAATCGGTGGCGTAGAAGGCGTCAGGCCAAAAATAAAAACCATCACGCCGACGCCTAACCCGCCGACCATCCCTAAAAATACGCCGCCGATCCTGGCGCCTATCATCAGGGCCACAAGGATAAAACATAATTCCGTCCAAAACATACTTCCTCCTGGGTTATCTGGAGTGAGTGTCGCTTTACATTGAGGGACGTAACCTATTGTGCAAACGGTTTACCAAAACCAAATGCGCCGTAATGAGATAACACCTGCGCCGCCGATTTCCCGCCCTGCCGCATGGCGCGTAACACGCTTTCTTTATCGGGTTCCGCCATACCCGATTGCAAAATGGAAAGCAAAAAACCGGTTAAGAAGGCGTCGCCTGCGCCCAGCGTATCGACAGGTTCGATATAAACAGGTTGCCACTCCAGATAATCCCTGCCGGAAAAATAATAAACTTTTTCATGCCCGCAGGTGGCAATAAGATGCCGACAGCCATAACGATAAAGTTTATTGAGTTTTATTTTGATTTCATCTGGCGATAACCCACTACAGGAGACAAATCCATAATCTACCCACGGGCATACCTTTTCAAAATAGTCGTCTGTACCGCGCCCGGAAAAATCAAAAGAGAGTAAGACGGTTTGTTGTTTAATTTTCTCCAGCTCCGATTCCAGATGGCCGTTAATACTGGAATGGACTAAGGTAAATTGTGATATATAACGAAGATCGTCGTCAGACAAGCTAAAAGGATGTTCCCGCAATACGCCGTTTTTGTTGCTGGCGACAAATTGCCGATCGCCATGCGTGAGACGGATACAGGCATACCCATTTTCGCCGGTATAATGGCGGCTGTGAGAGATGTCTATCTGTAGCTGGTGTAATACATCCTGTACGTGCTGCGCGGCGTCGTCATTGCCAAACGCCCCCATAAACGCGCTGGGGATGTCTGCTAATTTCGCATAGACAGCAAAATTTAATGCATTACCGCCGGGGTACATGATGCCGGAATGCAGGTATTTATCGACAACGTTGTCGCCAATACCCAATACGCTGATGCTCATCATTATTCCTTGTTTGTCTTTACAATAAAAAGCGTCCCTGCTTTTTTATCCATCCTGATGTAATTAATATTCCACTTTCCACATATAGCGGCGCGTCGTTAACGGATGCTGACGCGCCTCAGCTAACGCCCGATTGTAAACGGGATAAACGTTATTAAAGAGAGAGTGGTTAAAGTAATCAATAACCGTGGTTTTAATGGTCGATAGCCCCAGTTCTTTCGCATCGACAACTTCAATCCGGCGACCATATTTTTTCAGGAAGTTTAACGCGCGTTCATCCACCGCCCGCGTATTGCCCTCGGAAAACTGGAAGAAGAAAGGCGTATTCGCATCGGTAATTTCAAAGGGCCCGTGGAAAAACTCACCGCTATGAATACAGGCGGAATGTATCCATTGCATTTCCATAAAGATACAGATGCTCTGTAGGTAGGCTGCGCCATAGCCCGCGCCGCTGGCGACGGTGTAAATGACTTTATCGTCTTTATATTCCTGCGCGAACGCCTGCGCACGCTCCGCAACCTGCTCGCAAGCGCGCCAGACGATACGGTTGATTTTGCTGACGCCATCCTGAAAATCGTCGTAGTGCGCATACCCTTCCGTCTGCTGGAGCAGTTCGACCGCACTCAGCAGGCCTTTCATCGTTTTCTCTCCGGCAATATCTTTACCGTCGCCAAACGTGTACGTTTCCACATAGTCGCAATGCGCCACCAACGGTGAATCCATTATCCAGGTTAAACCAATGACCGGCGCGCCGTGCTGACGGGCGATTTCAGCCGCTTTAATTGTCTCTGGCGTATTACCTTTGTGGGAGGCGACAACCACAACGGCATTTTCTCCCAGCGCTACCGGCGGGTTGTTAATAAATTCTCCGCTGTTATACAGACCGACAGTCAACGCTTTCGCTTCTTTTTCTAAAAATGCTTTCGCCGGATAGAACGCCGCATAAGAACCGCCGCACGCCACGTAATAGACGTGTTTAACGCCTCCTTTCTCTGCCTGGCTGGTCACAATATTGCTAACTGTCTCTTTCATACCCATCATGCTTTCCTCTGGTTCCATCAATGATACAGGCGAGGATTCGCCATAAATGACTCATAATGTATTATTATTTTTATATGACATTTAAAGACATTTGATCAAGATGGAAACCAAAAAAAATCGGGATCCGCGATCTGGATCCCGATTCAGCCTGCTCTTCGTTAGCGTAATGCTGACATCATACGGTAAACCGTATTTTATCGCCGACAATCAACTGTTGCGAAACGCAGGAGAGTTCTCCTTTGTTATCAATCATTTCACTTTTTATCAGGATCAGCGGATAACCCTCGTTGACGCCAAGATAATGGGCGACTTCAAAGCTGGCATAAACCAGTTCGATCATCTTACGGGAGTGGGTAAACCATAAATGGTATTTCTCGCGTAAGCATTCATACAAAGAGTGATTATTAAGATCTTCGTCCAGCAAAAACGCAAAACGTGGGGGAAGATGTACGGTTTCCAGCGATACCGCCACATCGTCGGCATAGCGGATACGTTCAATGACGACCGCTTTTTCGCCATCGTTCATATTCAGTAACGCTTTTGTCTCATCGTCTACCGATTCAAAAACGGATTTGATGGTGCGTGACCCCGGGCGACGTCCCTGAGACTGGCATAACTCGCTGAAACTCATGATGCCGGTCATGCTGCGCTGAAATTTCTCACCAGAGACAAAGGTGCCTTTGCCGGAGACACGGGTCAGCAAATTTTCACGCGTCAGCGCATCCAGCGCCTTACGGACCGTGACCCTGCTCACCTGCCAGCGCGCGCTCAGTTCATTTTCCGTCGGGATCTGCTGGCCTGGTTTATACTCTCCACGCGCAATGGCCTCTTTTAAGGCGGCTTCAAGCTGCTTATAAAGCGGTTTGGCGCTTTTACTGTCGGGTTGCTCGATCATTTGTATCCATTTGTATTATCATGGTGCCATAGCTTGTATTATAACTATTTACGTTACCTTTGCTTGTGAATCCACGCCATGCGGCGATGTAGTGATACCGCTATGAAACGAATGTTCTGATTTTAGGTCTGGGACGGGCGCCATGAAAATAGGATTTTCGCAATATCATTCAGTAATTTATGAAGTGTTTTTTTTGAGGGGGTAAATTGCAAAATGTGATCTACCGCACACTTTGCCACTCGGGTATCGAAGCGAATGTCTACGCTTAATAGACAGCCGGGCAACACCCGTATCTTTTACGACGCAAGCCGGAGGTCCTTGTCATTATGCTCAACCAGAAATTAAACCCCACGCCTTCTGAAGATCTGACTATTGATGTCGATCTGCTTTATGAAACAGACCCGTGCGAGTTAAAGCTGGATGAAATGATCGAGGCGGAACCGGAGCCGGAGATGATCGAGGGGCTTCCCGCCTCTGACGCCCTGACCCCTGCCGATCGGTATCTCGAACTGTTCGAGCATGTACAGTCAACAAAACTGTTTCCAGACAGTAAAACGTTCCCGGACTGCGCGCCGAAGATGGACCCGCTTGATATCCTGATCCGCTACCGTAAGGTCAGACGCCACCGTGATTTTGACTTACGCCGCTTCGTCGAGAACCATTTCTGGCTACCGGAAACCTTATCCAGCGAGTATGTCTCTAACCCCGAAAACTCGCTCAAAGAACATATTGACCAGCTTTGGCCGATACTGACGCGCGAACCGCAGGATCATATTCCGTGGTCTTCGCTGCTGGCGCTGCCGCAATCCTATATCGTGCCGGGAGGCCGTTTTAGCGAAACCTATTATTGGGACTCTTATTTTACCATGCTGGGTCTGGCGGAAAGCGGGCGCGAAGACTTACTTAAATGTATGGCGGATAATTTCGCCTGGATGATTGAAAACTATGGCCATATTCCCAACGGCAACCGGACCTATTATCTGAGCCGCTCGCAGCCGCCGGTTTTCGCCCTGATGGTTGAACTGTTCGAAGAAGATGGCGTGCGCGGCGCACGGCGTTATCTCGACCATCTCAAAATGGAATACGCCTTCTGGATGGACGGCGCCGAATCGCTGGCACTCAACCAGGCTTATCGCCACGTTGTGCGGATGCCGGACGGTTCCCTGCTGAACCGCTACTGGGACGATCGCGACACGCCGCGCGACGAGTCCTGGCTGGAAGATGTCGAAACCGCAAAACATTCCGGTCGTCCACCCAATGAAGTCTACCGGGATTTGCGCGCCGGGGCGGCGTCCGGCTGGGACTATTCTTCACGCTGGCTACGCGATGCGGGCCGGCTTGCCAGCATACGTACGACCCAGTTTATCCCTATCGATTTGAACGCTTTTCTGTATAAACTGGAGAGCGCTATCGCCAATATTTCAGCACTGAAAGGCGAACGTGACACCGAGGCGCTATTTCGCCAGAAAGCCAGCGATCGACGCGCCGCCGTGAACCATTATCTGTGGGATGATGAAAACGGCTGTTATCGGGACTATGACTGGCGACGCGAAGAAATGGCGCTCTTTTCCGCCGCCAGTATCGTGCCGCTGTATGTCGGTATGGCGAACCATGAGCAGGCCGACCGTCTGGCAAACGTGGTACGCAGCCGTCTGTTAACGCCCGGCGGGATTATGGCGACCGAATACGAAACCGGCGAACAGTGGGATAAACCGAACGGCTGGGCACCGCTGCAATGGATGGCGATTCAGGGCTTCAAACTGTATGGCGACGATATGCTGGGCGATGAAATCGCCCATAACTGGTTAAAAACGGTGAACCATTTTTATCAGGAGCACCATAAACTGATCGAGAAATACCATATTTCCGGCGGTACGCCCCGCGAAGGCGGCGGGGGCGAGTATCCGCTACAGGATGGATTCGGCTGGACCAATGGCGTGGTGCGCCGCCTGATTGGCCTTTACGGAGAGCCTTAACCTGCTCCGGCCTCAGTGAATCGCATCATAAATGGCTGACTGAATTTTCAGCCATTTTTTATTGTCTGCGCTGGGCCGGGCCTGAGCGCGCAGTCGGGCCTGCTCCGTATCGTGCTGCTGGCGCGTCACAACAGCCGGAACGGTGCAAAACGTTTGCAAATAGGTTTTATGCATCGCGGTCAGCGGCGCGCCGCTCGACATGTCATGACTTAACGTTGTGATAAATCGTCGGCAGGGTTTGACCTCATCCATCAGCGCGGGATAACGCAACAACAGTTGCAGCACCTCGGTATGTCCTGCCGCAAACGCCTGCTCCGTCCACGCGAGCTGCCAGTTCATTCCGCCCTGGAGGAACAGCGCCGTCACCCGCGTATCATTGCGCTCTATCGCCGCCCGCATGGTAAACGCATCCCAGGTAATCCCCATATGATTGAGCGTTTCCCGCGCGGAAGGCGCCTCGCGCGGCGGTTCATCCTGCGCCATTGCGGGAGCTTGCCCGTTATCGGAGCCTGGCGACGACGAACTAAATAGCCAGAACGCGCCCGCCAGTATCGCCAGCGTCATGACGCCAACCGCGCCCCACAAAGCGCCGGAAATAAGTTGCTCACGCTCTTCAGGCGTACGCGGAGGCCGCTTACGCGGTGGTTCTATGCTCTCGCTAATCTCATGCTTATCTCCCCCGGCCTGCCGATCTTTAAGCCGCGCGGTTTCCCAGAACTGGCGCAATTCACGTTCATCCGCCAGCAGAAACGAAGCGGGATTCACGCGGGTACGTTTTTCGGCATAGGCGCGCTGGATGGGCCGAACGATTTGCTGATACTGAACGTTTAGCAGCATAAGCTGCGCTGAGGTGAGCGGCTGCCTGGCGATAACCTCGTTTCGCGCGAGGCGACAATCATCCAGAAACATACGCAGAGTGGTGCGCGACTCGGCGAACAGCGTTAACGCTGAGGCGTCATTAAAAATTCTGACGTAATGACGGGCAAACAATTTTTTATCGACCACCATAAGCGCCAGTTCGCTGAACAACATGCCCTCCAGCGCATGTTGATCTTCTCCCTGTTTTAACCACTGGCGCAAACGGTCCGGGCCAAAATGTTGCTTGAGGTAGTGATTCAGCGACGCCCGATCCGGCCATGCGCGCGCAATAAGCGCTTTTAACGTCAGTTCTATCGCCCGAAGCTGACGCTGCGCCTCAAGATGCGCCTCCTGGTCGGGGTCTTCCAGCTCAGTTTGATACGTCAGTAGCGGCTGCTGCTGACGTAGATGTTCCAGCGAGGTGACAAAACGCAACGCGGCAAGGAGTTGATTTTCGCTCACCTCTTGCCCGCTGTCATACTGGGGAACATGCTGCTGAAGGTGACGCAGTTGCAGCATAAACTGGCTCAACTGCGCGTCATTTATCCGCAATTTTTTCGCCACCGCGCCCCAACCGCCCAGGTTAAGACGCGCCTGCTCAAGTTGTTCCATGAACCACCGGGGCTCTTTTCCCTCTGTGGTATGAATACCCAGCAGCAGCAGGATTTCTATTGATGCCTGGCGGATAATCCCCAGGCTATGTTCAAAAGGCGCGCGTGTCGCCTGCGAAGCGCTATTCGTCATTATCTTCCCTAAAAAGACGATCCCGCGACGAGATCTTCATTTTCTTTTAATTATGTTTTTTCATAGATATAACAGATTTAGCCACATTTCAGTGACTTAATCTTAATGATTGCAAATTTATAAGAAGATCGGTTACTAACCGAAAACATCAGTTTTTCATTCTGTCAACGCGGCGTGACGCTGAACGGCATAGACCTTTTCCCTGCCTGCGTTTGGCCGTCTGACCGCTAGCCACGCGTGCAGCACACTTTATAATCGCGCTTTTTATGAGAAAGATGCCATGCCGCACATTTCATCTCGCTTTAGCTCCGCCTGCATCGCGTTTATTAAACAGTGGCAGGGTCTGTCGCTGGAAAAGTATCGCGATCGGCAGGGTAACTGGGTGATTGGTTACGGGCATATGTTGACGCCGGATGAGACGCTGACGTTCATTACGCCCGACCAGGCGGAGGCATTCTTGCTGGATGACCTCAATAGCTGCGATATGCTGCTACAGAATTGTTTGCCGGAACTTAATGATCGGTTTCAACGCGAAACGCTTATTGCGCTGATGTTCAGCATCGGACATCAGCGTTTTTTATCATTAATCAATACGGGTGATATTTCACAGCCAGAAATAAGCGGACTGCGAATTTAACGTCGTTAATTCGATTCATTTAACATCATGGCGGCCTGGGTACGATTTTTTACATCCAACCGCCGGTAAAGCGACTCCAGATGCGCTTTAACCGTCCCGGTACTAATATTTAACGCCCGCCCAATTTGTTTATTTGATTCTCCTGCGGCAAGCATCTGTAAAATTTCCCGCTGGCGGGCGCTTAACGCTTTTATATCACGGGACTCCAGCTCCGTTGAATTTAACCAATCCCCCGGTAAAAACATCATCCCGCGAGCGACAGCATTGAGCGCAAGGACAAAGGTTTCGGCATCAGAATCGCGTGGCACCACGGCCTGAACGTTAAATTGCATGACTTCATGCAGCCACTTTTGACTGCCATCCATCGCCGTGATAATAATCTTCACCTCCGGAAATTGCTGCGCGATTCTTTGTAACACCTCGCGGCAAAATTCAGCATCGAGGCCGCTATCCAGCATGACCAGCGCATCCGGCGCGCTTTCTATTTTTTGCCAGAGTTCTTCTGCCTGACCGACACTCTGGATACTTATTCCTGGAATGTGCTGCTGCAAACTGATTTTCATTCCATGAATAAATATTGACTGCCTGTCAAACATGATTACCTGCATTACTTTTCTCCACCTGGGTAAGATAATAGTCTCAAGATGAGGAAGGGTATTACCCGTAGGGTAAAATAAGAAGTCGCCATTTGGTATAGGCCATTTTACCGATAGTCATTGGTTGAGGAAGGGAAAGGTTATGAATATTTACAGCTTCAACATCGGGATTACAGAATTCGCTAAAATTAGCGTTTTAAAGTAAGGAATATCTTATTAGTACAAACAGACAAGGCTAATTTGAATATTAATTTAATGAAGAGTACGCCTGGCGCGTCACAAAGGAAATATCTGCTTTTCGCCTGATGTGTTACAAAAAATAAAGTAGCACATTTTGTTAAAAAATAGCCAATCCGCCTGAAAACCGCGACGATGGGTCAATGACAATACCGTGTATGTACATGCATTTCTCTCTCCCACTACACCCGCGGCTATCAGCGTGTTTTACCGCTCTCGTCCCGTTTATCGGCTTTTTGGCGCTAAAAAGCCTGGCCGGAAGGCGATAAATCCGCCGCGCAACGTGATCAGACGTATTCGTCACGCGAGCAATGATTGCGAAAGGGCTTATTAGGTGCTAGAAAATCAATAAAACCAGCCGCTTCAGCGTCACTGTTTCAATAAAAACAATAATAGAGCCTGATGATGGATAAAATATATGCAATGAAATTGTTTGTACGCGTGGCGGAACGGGAAAGTTTTTCCCGTGCAGCAGAGGATATCGGCCTTCCCAAAGGCAGCGTCTCACGGCAAATACAAGCGTTAGAACATCAACTGGGCATCCGCCTGCTCCACCGCACCACCCGGCGGGTACAACTTACTCAGGACGGAATGGTTTACTACGAACGGGCAAAAGATCTGTTGAGTAACCTGGATGAACTGGAGGGTCTTTTCCAGCCTGATCCCGCCAGTATCAGTGGCAAAATACGGGTAGATATACCGCCATGTCTCGCAAACAGCCTCATCATGCCGCGCCTGCCCACTTTTTTGCATCAGTATCCCGGCATTGCGCTGGAACTTTGTAGTAGCGATCGACAGGTCGATTTACTACGGGAAGATTTCGACTGCGTGGTGCGTACAGATCCGCTACATGCGCCAGGGATACTGACGCGCCCGCTTGGCAAACTGAGAAGGGTGAACTGCGCCAGCCCACAATACCTGGCGCGCTTTGGGTATCCAGAAAACCTTGACGATCTCGCCTCACATGCGGTGGTGCATTATTCATTAACGCCGGGAGTCTCTTCACCGGGTTTTGCCTTTGAAACTCCCCACGGTATGCAGTGGGTAAAAACCGGCGGAATGCTAACGGTAAACAGTACGGAGACCTGGCATACGGCCTGTCTGGCAGGATTAGGGATCATTCAGACGCCGCGAATTGCTGTACGGGAGGCGTTACGCACCGGAACGCTCATTGAAATTTTACCGCAATATCGCGCCGCTCCACTGCCGGTGACGCTGCATTATCCCCATCGCCGTAATCTTTCCCGCCGGGTACACCTGTTTATGGTATGGCTGACTGAAACCATTAAAGAGGCCGCAGAGTAGCCGCATTTTCAGCATCCACCGGGGAGAAGCTATACTGACATATTCTATTAATGATGAAGGACTACCGACCTGATGACGCAGGAAAATGACGTAAAACGCCCTATTCAGGAACTGGAGCACGACCCGATACAAAAAATAGAAACGCAGCCGCATGACGCCCCGGAAAAAAACGAAAAGGCAAATCAGGCGTTGCATTCCGTCACCTCCCTGGTGCAAAAAATTCAGCGTCAACCAATGGTGGCCCACCTCATTCGCGCGACCGAACGTTTTAACGATCGACTGGGTAATCAGTTTGGCGCGGCTATCACCTACTTTTCGTTTCTGTCGATGATCCCGATAATGATGGTGTCCTTTGCCGCGGCAGGTTTTATCCTCGCCTCGCACCCTAATCTACTGGAAGATATTTTCAGCAAGATATTGATGAATGTGAGCGATCCTACGCTGGCGTCCACGCTTAAAAATACGATTAATACGGCGGTTCAACAGCGTACCACGGTAGGGCTGGTCGGACTGGGTATCGCGCTCTATTCCGGCGTTAACTGGATGGGCAACCTGCGGGAAGCGATTCGCGCCCAGTCACGGGACGTCTGGGAGCGCAAGCCGCAGGATCAGGAGAAAATCTGGCTCAAATATCTACGCGATTTTATCTCGCTGATTGGATTATTAATCGCTTTAATCATTACGCTGTCCATTACTTCCATCGCCGGTTCCGCCCAGCAGATGATCATCTCCGCCTTGTATCTCGACAGCATCGAATGGTTAAAACCGGCCTGGCATTTGATCGGTCTGGCCATCTCTATTTTTGCCAACTATCTGCTTTTCTTCTGGATTTTCTGGCGACTGCCTCGCCATCGTCCCCGTAAAAAAGCGTTGATTCGCGGGACATTTATTGCCGCTATCGGTTTTGAGGTGATTAAAATCATTATGACCTATACGCTGCCGTCACTGGTGAAATCGCCTTCCGGCGCAGCGTTTGGCTCCGTACTCGGTCTGATGGCCTTCTTCTACTTTTTTGCCCGTCTGACGTTATTCTGCGCGGCCTGGATAGCCACCGCCGAATACAAGGACGACCCGCGAATGCCGGGTAAAACGCAACGCTAGTCTGCGGCTTGCTGCCGAATGGCACGCACGGCGTCGTCATTCGGCCTACTGATGTGTAGACCCAGGCCGGGCAAGCAAAGCGTACCCGGCGGTACAATCAGGCACGTCCTTCCGCCTCATCTCATTGTTTCAGCATATAAATCCAGTAATTAACTTTTATTTAACCAGAAACCAGTTTTATCCACCAATTCTAAAATTATGTGAAGCATTTCATAGACGCAAAATGGCTGGCTTAAACATTATCCCCTTTTTGCGCTTTTTTTGACCATTTTTGGCTTTTGTTACACATTGAAATATAACTTTTGCTGTGCGTAATATGGCTATTCGTTCGCTAAAAATAAGAAAATAGTATGCAAGCAACCGCCACAACACTCGACCATGAGCAGGAACATGTTCCGGTAAACTCACGCAATAAAGTCGTTATTGCCTCGCTTATCGGCACCGCAATTGAGTTCTTCGACTTCTATATTTACGCCACCGCTGCGGTGATCGTGTTCCCCCTTATCTTCTTCCCCCAGGGCGATCCCACTGCGGCAACGCTACAATCGCTCGCCACCTTCGCTATCGCGTTTGTGGCGCGTCCGATCGGCTCTGCGCTATTCGGCCACTTCGGCGACCGGGTAGGCCGCAAAGTCACGCTGGTGGCTTCGCTGCTGACGATGGGGATCTCCACGGTCATTATCGGTCTGTTACCGGGCTACGCGACGATAGGTATTTTCGCGCCGTTGCTGCTGGCGCTGGCGCGTTTCGGTCAGGGACTGGGGCTGGGCGGCGAATGGGGCGGCGCAGCGTTATTAGCGACGGAGAATGCGCCGCCGCGCAAACGCGCACTGTATGGCTCCTTCCCACAGTTGGGCGCGCCGATCGGCTTCTTTTTTGCCAATGGCACCTTCCTGTTGCTCTCCTGGCTGCTGACCGACGAGCAGTTTATGAGCTGGGGCTGGCGCGTGCCGTTTATCTTCTCGGCGGTGCTGGTGATTATTGGCCTGTATGTGCGCGTGTCGCTGCATGAAACGCCGGTGTTTGCGAAAGTCGCCGCAGCGAAAAAACAGGTAAAAATACCGCTGGGCACGTTGCTGACGAAGCATGTCCGCGTAACCATTCTCGGCACGTTTATCATGCTGGCGACCTACACGCTGTTCTATATCATGACCGTCTATTCCATGACTTACAGCACTGCCGCCGCGCCGGTAGGGCTTGGCTTGCCGCGCAATGAAATACTGTGGATGCTGATGATGGCGGTGATTGGTTTCGGCGTGATGGTGCCCGTCGCCGGCCTGCTGGCGGACGCATTTGGCCGTCGGAAAAGCATGGTCATCATTACCACGCTCATCATTCTCTTCGCGTTGTTCGCCTTTACCCCGCTGCTGGGTTCAGGCAATCCAGCGCTGGTATTCGTGTTCCTGTTGTTAGGCCTGAGCCTGATGGGGCTGACCTTCGGCCCAATGGGAGCGCTGCTGCCGGAGCTATTTCCGACGGAAGTGCGCTATACCGGCGCATCGTTTTCCTACAATGTGTCATCAATTCTGGGCGCTTCCGTCGCGCCGTATATTGCCGCATGGCTGCAAAGCCACTACGGGCTGGCGGCGGTAGGGGTTTACCTGGCGTCAATGGCGGCGCTGACGCTGATTGCACTGCTGTTAACCCATGAGACGCGTCATCAGGCGTTGTAATAGGACGCCGGATGGCGTCATCCGGCGCTACGTTTCACGTTACTGCTTCATCTGCGTTAAAATCGTCCGGCACTGATTGGCTTCGCCTTCAGAGGGCGAAATGAGCGCCAATAGCGCGGCGGCGGGCGTTACCAACGTCGCCAGCGCTGCCGCAACCGCGCCGCGCGCAATCAGCGGGCCGGGCTTGACGCCCGCCTGCGGATTTTTAAATGTCCCGCGCACGTAAAGCGGCGATCGCAGCGTAATAATACGAATCCCTTTACTTTCCGGATCGATGGTTAAATCGAGCTGTTCAGAGGCGAAGCTCGCCGTACCGGTCACGTTAATCAGCGCATTTTCTGTATCAAAAGCAAAAATTTGCGGTCGCGCCACGCCGTTCGCAATATTGAGATTCGCCGCCGCGCAGTTAACCCGCACTTCGTCATCGCCAAAAATCTGCCCGACAATATAGTTGCCGACGTTCAGCCCCACGATTTCCATCAGGTTGCGGCTAATCAATCCATCATTCATCAATAATTTGAGATTGCCGTTACTGTTGCCAAGCAGCGCGGCGACCGAGTTGCCCGTCCCGCGAATATCCGCATCGCCGTTCAGCTCGCCCAGCGTTTTCTGCATCAGCTCCACATCCGGCATCAGTTCTTTAAGCTTCAACCGACGCGCCTGTATATCCGCCCGCCCCTGCATTGGCTTTTTATCCCCTTCCAGATGGATGTTGGAGACAATACTGCCGCCTGCCAGACCAAACTTCAGCGGCTGTAGACGTAAGTCGGCGTTTTTCAGGATGATATGGGTCGAAAGATCGCTAATCGGTAGACTGCCGCCATGCTCAATACGTCGGCCTTTAAACCGGACATCGGCGTCCATAACGTCCCATTTGTCGGTTTCAAAGCGATCGTAAGGCAACACTTTATCCGCCGGCTGAACATTCTTCTCGCCTTTGCGCTGTTCAGACCGTTTCGACTGCTCAGCGTCTTTCCCGGAATCCACGCCAATCAGCGGCCCAAGATCGGCCAGTCGTAACTGGCGCGATTCGACATCGCCTTCCAGTTTAGGGCGCGGTTTACCGGTGGTATAAGTGAGGGAGCCGTGGATATCACTGTCGCCAATGCGCCCGTTAAAACCGCGATAATCAAATACCGATGACTTTTCGGCGTCAATTTTCGCCACCAATCGCCCATCGGTCTCAAACGGCGGCGTATCCGGCAGCAGCACGCCGGTTAAATCATATAAATCGCCCAGTGAATCGCCAGAGAATTTAAGCCGCAGATCGACGCCGCCCATTTTCATCGGCTCGTTCACCACGCCGCTAAAAGCCACCCGCGTATTGCCAGAGCGGAAATCGGCCTGCACAGGAAAAGGCGTACTTTCGCTGCGTAGCGCCAGCATACCGCCTATTTTGCCCGTACCGGTCAACGGTTCCCCGTTATAACGCCCCTGCGCCTTCAGGCCGAAGACATAGTCGCCCACGGTGGATTTGTCTGCTTTGCCTTTCGTTCCCGTCACTTCGCTGAACGGCAACGGTTTGCCTAACGGATCGATCAGAATAGTGATATCCGCTTTACTGACCTTATCATCGAGCGCGATTCGCCCCTGGTCGAAGAGAATATTATCCAGCCGGAAGGACCAGGCGGAAGGTTTAGCATTGGGGTCCGTATTCTTGTCTTGCGCGAGGTTAAAGGTCCAGTTATTGGTTTTCTCAGACAGGCGAATAAGACGCGCGTCGGGTTTCACCAGTTTGATCCACGGCAGCCAGACGGTTTTGGTCAGGAGCGCCAGTGGGGCAAGCGTCGCCTCAACGCGTGGCAGATGTACCATCGTGACTTCCGGAATATCCGGCGGATTGCCGAGAATGACGTCTTCCGCGTGAACATGCGGCCACGGTACCCAGCTTCGCCATCCGGTCTCCTGTTTTTGGCGCTCCCACACCACGCCTAAATCGCCGCGAATAGCGAAAGGCCGGTTCAATTCGGTAGAGACTTTCTGGTTGATGGTCGGTTTGAGGCGGTTCCAGTCAAATGTTGCGATCAACAAAATCACTATGGCGATCAACAACAAGAAAGTCCCTGTGATGGCGGCGGTTATTTTGCCTGCTTTAGTCATGTGTTATTTCCTCACTTCTTCCCTTGCCTGTCCTAAAGATAGTTCAGCCAGACGAAAAAGGAGGATGACCGCGCCTCGTAATACCACGTATTACGGGAACAGTCTGGCATTACAGGGTCAGAATCACCTCTTCGAGCGATATCAGCGGCACGGGTCGAGAAAGAAAATAGCCCTGGGCGGCAAAGGCGGGCGAACGCTGCACATCACGCCACTCTTCCAGCGTCTCCACGCCCTCGACAATAACGCCGCGGCAGTAGCGGTTCATCAGTTGCAGCAGCAGAATGAACAGGTTGCGCCCCTCCGCGGACTGGCGCAGCATGACGAACAGCTCTCGCGCCACTTTAATGTAGTCATAACGCACTTCGCTCAGCGCTGAAAAATTGGCCATACCTGTACCAAAATCATCCAGCCACAGCGGGCCGAACTCACACATCGAGGCGAAAGAGGAGTCTTTCGGCAAACGAATATGTTCCACCAGTTCGAAACGCAGCCAGGGTAAGCGCTCCATCGCTGCCAGAATGTCCGGCTGTCGTCGCATGGCAATCAGCGTAGGGCCGTCGACATTGACCGATGCCAATAAGTGATGGCGAGTGAAAAAATCCGCTTTTTGTTCAAGCTGATGAAGTTGTTCTTTCACTACGTCAATGCGGTGTCGAACCGCTAACTCCGCGAAATAACGATCCGGGGCAATACGTCTGGAAGGGTTATCAGGATGGGTGACGACAGTGAGAAGTTCAACCGCCATCAAACGGCCATCCGTCTGGTATATCGGCTGGTAAGTATAGGCACGCTCGCATTGCAGCCAATAGCGCCGTTCCTGCAAATTCTCTATACCTGCATCAGGAACGCGTAGCTGCTGGATAACCTGCTTTATCATCTCAGTTGTCCTGTTAATGGGAGTGTGACTGTCCGGACTCGTCAAAGGTTATCGGCGTTCAGGCAGAGAACTTTACCCTCGGTCCCTGGCAAAATAAAAACAGCCCCCGAAACTTGTCAAAAATACGCACTTGCTCAAAAAAATAATGGACCGATGTTTTAATATTATTGACCACTAAACATCCACAGCGCACACTAACGCTAATTTTTACAGATCAGGTTCACGACTATGTCTAAAAAGATTGCCGTGATTGGCGAATGCATGATTGAGCTGTCGCAGAAAGGCGCTGATGTTCAGCGCGGCTTCGGCGGCGACACGCTGAATACCTCCGTTTATATTGCCCGTCAGGTCGATTCTGCCGCTCTGGCCGTTCACTATGTGACGGCGCTGGGTACTGACAGTTTCAGCCAACAGATGCTGGAGGCGTGGCAGCATGAAAATGTGGATACCTCGCTAACGCAGCGGATGGAAAATCGCCTGCCAGGCCTCTATTACATCGAAACCGATGATACTGGCGAGCGTACCTTCTACTACTGGCGTAACGAAGCGGCAGCGAAATTCTGGCTGGAGAGCGAGCAGTCAGCGGCTATCTGCGAGACGCTGGCAACCTTCGATTATCTCTACCTGAGCGGCATTAGCCTCGCGATTTTAAGCCCAACCAGCCGTGATAAACTGCTGTCTTTATTGCGTGAATGTCGGGCCAACGGCGGGAAAGTCATTTTTGATAATAACTATCGCCCGCGTTTATGGACAAGTCGCGAAGAAACGCAGCAGGTCTATCAAAAGATGCTGGAATGTACTGATATCGCCTTCCTGACACTGGACGATGAAGACGCGCTATGGGGTCAGCAACCCGTGGAAGAGGTCATTGCCCGCACCCATGCGGCAGGCGTGCAGGAAGTGGTGGTAAAACGCGGGGCGGACTCATGCCTGGTCTCGATTCAGGGCGAGGCGCTCATTGACGTTCCGGCAGTGAAACTGCCGAAAGAGAAAGTGATAGACACCACTGCCGCAGGCGACTCCTTCAGCGCCGGTTATCTGGCCGTTCGTTTGACGGGCGGCAGCGCGACGGATGCCGCGAAGCGCGGACACCTGACGGCCAGCACGGTGATTCAGTACCGTGGGGCCATTATTCCGCACGACGCGATGCCGCAGTAAGTCATTCGCTCTTGCCCGGTGGCGCTGCGCTTACCGGGCCGACAGGCGGCAGCTTACTGTGCCGCCGGTGTCTCCGTCACTTCCGGATGCGCCTCATCTGCTTCAACAGCGGCGGCAGTAGTCGGGACCATGATTTCATCCCACGTCGCCTTTAACGCCTTCATATTAAATTCCGGCTCGCCTTGCGGTTGCAGCAAAATTAATGCCATCTCCTGCGATAGCTGCTGACGTAAATTCTGATTGAGCATATCAACGGTCAGGCTGTTGAGGAAATTCTGACGCAGCTTCTGATACTGCTCCGGCGCGATATCCACCACCTGATTCTGCAGCGAGCGCATACGCTGTCCAGTCAAAATGTCAGTATCGGTACGCGCGTAGGTCGCGAACAGCTTTTGCAATTCGAGATTTTTCTGCGCCACCAGAGCAGTAAACTCCTCTTCCGACAAACCTTTATCGCGTACTTTCGCCAGTTCATTCGCCACCAGGCTCAAATTGGTATTGAGCTTATCATTAGGTGATTCAATGTTGATGGCGCACTGCGCGCGCAGGAACAGAACCCGGCAGTCAAACCCCAGGCCAATATCTTTCGCGTTATTTTTAGTAAGCTCTTGCTGGATATGCCAGAACAGCGCTTCACGCGCCAGATCCGCCTGCCAGTAGCGCAACAGCGCCGCCGATTCGCGAATCGGTTGCCACGGCGTATCCCACATAATGGAGAGACGATCCTGGCGCACCGCATCGGTCATAATGCTCACTGATTCCGCCCGCAGCGGCGAAAGCGTCGGCACCGGGGCGGGCGTTTCGCGTTTACCTTTCAGCGTACCGAACGTTTTATTGATCTGCTCGGCGACGGAGCGCGCATCAATGTTGCCGACAACAATCAGCGTCATGGCATCCGGGGTGTACCATTTTTCATAGAAAGCCTGAATTTTGGCTGCGTCTACCGGCTGCTTTAACGGTTCCGCGGGATCGTGCCCCAATAACGCCGACCCTTTCAGCCGATAACGCCACCAGCCCTCTTTAGTATCTGCTGGCCACGTCGCAACCATATCTTCGCTGCTTAACGCATGATTCACCGTCTCTGGCGTAATGGTTAATTTACCGGAGACGTTAGCCAGATAGGTCAGCGCTTCTTTCAGCAGATCGTTACGGTTATTGGGTAAACTGAGGTTATAGAGCGTGGAATCATAAGAAACAATAACGGGCGGCATGGGACGTTTCGGATCAAACCCTTGCTGCCATAAAGAACGTGCCTGTGCGGCATCCAGACCACCGCTTTGCGTCAGCGCGATACGGGGAATCGCATGGCTGAACCCGCTCTGTTGCGTACTTTCGGTGAGCGAACCGGTATTAACCTGGAGACGAACTTCAATACGATCGCTGGGGCGCTGAGGCGTAGCCAACACTTGCCACTGTAACCCATTAGCCAGCGTCCCCTGTTGCCATGCCGGATCGGGCTGGAGCGCATCTGCCTGCACATAGCCGGCAGAGGCCAACATCAACAGACTGCCCGCTAAGAGTCGAATTTTTGTGCCCTGCATGTGAACCCCTGATCAACAATCCTGGTAATAAAAAGACAGCCCCGGCAGGGATGCCTGAATATGACGTAAAAACACTTCGTGTTAGACCGCGAGAACCTAAAAATGTCACGGAAGAAGTGAAATAATCCCTAAGCATCATGCTGTATGCTTTGGGCGCAGGGGTCAATTATGCGCAAACACCCGCAGTCCTGGAAGGGACTACGGGCATAAGTGGCGAGATTAGGAGGAAATTTCGTGCGTTTTGCCATCCGGCGCACGATTATTAAGCACATCGTCCAGCTTTTGGTGATCTAACTCTTTCACCCATTTGGCAACCACCACCGTCGCCACGCCGTTACCCACCAGGTTAGTCAGCGCGCGCGCTTCGGACATAAAGCGGTCGATACCGAGGATTAACGCCAGTCCCGCAACCGGTAAATGTCCCACGGCGGAAATAGTGGCCGCCAGCACGATAAAGCCGCTTCCGGTCACGCCCGCGGCGCCTTTTGACGAGAGCAGCAGCACGACCAGCAGCGTTATCTGGTGGAAGATATCCATATGGCTGTTGGTCGCCTGGGCGATAAACACCGCCGCCATCGTCAGGTAGATAGAGGTGCCATCGAGGTTGAACGAATACCCCGTCGGGATCACCAGCCCTACCACCGACTTACGGCACCCCAGTTTTTCCATCTTATCGAGCATACGCGGCAACGCTGACTCGGAAGAGGAGGTGCCGAGCACAATGAGTAATTCTTCCCGGATATAGCGAATAAATTTAAAAATGCTAAAGCCCGTTACCCGTGCAATCGTCCCCAGCACCACCACCACGAAGAGAATACAGGTGATATAGAAGCAGATAATGAGCTGCCCCAGTTGCACCAGGGAACCGACGCCGTATTTACCGATGGTGAAGGCCATCGCGCCGAATGCGCCAATCGGCGCCAGGCGCATGATCATATTGATGATGCCGAAAATGACCTGCGAAAAACTCTCAATTACATTGAAAATGAGCTGGCCTTTGCTGCCCAAACGGTGCAGCGCAAAACCAAACAACACCGCAAACAGTAAGACCTGCAGAATGTTGCCGCTGGCAAACGCGCCGATCACGCTGCCCGGTATGACATCCATCAGGAAGGCAATAATGCCCTGCTCCTTGGCTTGTGCGGCATAAACGGCCACCGCCTGCGCATCCAGCGTTGCCGGATCGACGTTCATCCCGGCGCCAGGCTGCACGACGTTGACGATGATAAGACCGATAATCAGCGCAATCGTACTGACAATTTCAAAGTAAAGCAGCGCGACCGCGCCGGTACGGCCCACCGCCTTCATGCTTTCCATGCCTGCGATGCCCGTCACGACAGTACAGAAAATGACAGGAGCGATGATCATCTTAATGAGCTTAACGAACGCGTCGCCAAGCGGTTTCATTTGTGCGCCCAGTTCAGGATAGTAATGGCCAAGGAGAATACCAATGGCGATTGCTGTCAGGACCTGAAAATAAAGACTTTTGAACAGAGAGGTTTTCATAGGGTGTCCTTGAAGTAAAAACCACAGGTCTTGTAAGGTTATGAGTAACCTGCGGCCTTAAAATAACACCCACACAACATGACAGAAATGCGCCAGGATCATAATTGAAACAAAAATGTTAAAAAGTTTGAGCTGGCTCGCACAAGCGCGACCTTTTTTAACTTTTGTAATCAGGATTTTCGTGCGACAGATACCGTTCTTCAAAGATATCCGCGGGAACGGGCCGAGCAAACAGGAAGCCTTGCGCGACGTTGACTCCCGCCTGTTCCAGCCACGCGCGTTGCGCCTCGTTCTCCACGCCCTCGGCAATCAATTGTAAATTAAGACTGCGGGCCATCAGGATAATCGCCGTCACCATACTGTGATCATCCGGTAACCCATCGACAAACATTTTATCAATTTTAAGGATATCGACCGGTAGCGACTTCATATGCTGTAACTGGCGCAGCCCCGCGTAACCCATGCCAAAATCATCCAGTGCGATACGCACGCCAGCATTACGTAACGGACGTAAGATAGCGACGGCAGCGTGCGGATCGTCGATACGGCGGCTTTCAGTGACCTCAAGAATCAGCGTACCTGGTTGAATACGATAGCGGTTTAACAATTCCAGCAGCTCCGACACCATGCCAGGGTGCATGAGCTGTAACGCGGAAAGATTGACGGAGAGCGGCAATGTCACGCCGCGCTCCTGCCAGGCGGCAAGCTGGCGGCAGGACTCTTCCAGCACCCAATGGCCCACCGTAACCATCAGGCCGCAGGATTCAATGCGCTCAATCAGCCCCTCCGGCAATTCCCAGCTACCGTCCGGCTGCTGCATACGTAACAAGGCTTCGGCGCTTAATACGTTGCCGCTGCGCATCTCGACCTGCGGCTGCAGCCAAATGGCAAACTGATGGTTATCCAGCGCGGTAAGGATATCGCTCTCTTCGGTAAGGCGCTGTTGAGCGGCCTCCATCTGCGCCGGGTCAAAGAACTGGATCTGATTTTTACCTTTTCGGCGCGCGGTAAACGCGGCGGAGACGGCGCGACCATAGAGCTCTTCGGCGGTCAGATCGCCATAATACATCGCAATGCCAATACTGCAGCTTGGGCGCAGTTGAATACCCTGAATGGGTAGTCGTTCATTAATGATAGTGAGTATTTGCTGACCTAATGTGATGGCGTGCCACGGCTCTTTGACGCCGTGGGCGATAATGGCAAAGTCATAGCCGCTGACCTGCGTAAGCACCATGCGCGGCGCCAGCACCGACTTCAGCTTCTCAACCAACGTCAGTAATAGAATCTCCCGCTGCGTTTCTTGCAGCACGCCTGCCGTGTCACGCAACGTTTCGCACGTCACGATAATAAGCGCGGTGGTCTGTTGGCGGGTGATAACCTGTTCCAGCAGCGCCATTAAAAAGGCTTTATTGGGCAGCTCGGAAACCGGAAAACGCATCGCGTTGTCCGTTTGCTCCTCGCGTTGACGCTGCATAAGCTGCTGGTTGAGGTTATAGCTGCGCACCAGCATCCCAATTTCATCATCCTGATGCAGACGCGGCAACGCCAGCTGATGTCCGATCAGCTCCTGCTGCGGAATGTCGTTCAGCTCGCGGGCGATTTTGCGCAGCGGATGCACAATCAGGCGGTTTACGCACCAGGCGATGGCCACCGTCAGGATCAGCGATAAAAGTAAGTAAATGGTCACTAACGTAGAGAGCGCGCTCATGACGAATTTGTACATACGGTACGAATCCGCCTGCAATACAAGGTAGGCCAGCGGTTGCGGATTGGCGGGACGCTCCAGCGAATAAACCGGCAAAGAAATTTGTACCGGCAGTTCGAAGAGACGCGTCACCATAACCGGGACGGGGCGTTCAGGAATGAAGCGCTTACGCAACGCCTGGAACTGATTCGGCAATACCACATCGGCGCGACTCACCACGCCCGCAGGTTTAATACTTTCCAGAATGGTTTCCGCGCCGGGGAGATCCGCTTTTAAAATCGCGGAAGAAAGAGGTTCCCGAACAGATCGCGCGATGCTTTCCAGTTGCGTAGCCGTGTTGTAGCGGTTCTGCTGTACCAGATGGAACAACAAAACGGTGCAAAAGACAAAAACAAACACCATGACAACGGCCGCAACCATTGCCATCTGTTTAATTGTTAACGAGCGGCTGACGCGCAAATTGACTCTCCCTGGATATCCCGGACTGCCGCCTGAGTATACCCGATTGCTGCGGCATTAAGAGAGGCTGTATCTGAAAAGGACTTTTCTGAATAACGGTTAATGATAGCGTCTGATGGCGCTGCGCTTCTCAGGCCTACGATGCCTGTCAATTCGTAGGCCTGACGCAATGATTACCAGTCAGCGTAAGGCACCAGAGGCTGCGGCGGTAAATCCATATCCCCCTGCCAGCCCGCCGCGGAATAACGGACATACAGCAGCAGATGACTGGGGGTATAGTCTTTCGCCTGCTGAATATCGACAGCCGTACCCACAAACCAGTTGGCAGTGACCCGGCGTTCAATGAGCGCCCGTGCGGTATAGCCAAATCCCTGGCTGCTACCGCCGCCGTTGGTCTGGTCACGCGCATCCTCCTGATAATCCGCCGGGATCAAATTCATCAGCGGATAACGCGGCATGGTACGGTTGCGGGAGTGCGACCAGGATACCGAGCCGCCTAGCTCCCACGACCAGTTTTCCGTACGCTGCCGCCACATCACCGGCACCGCAAACGACAGGTATTCCTGCGGGCTATAATAACCGCCCTGACCCAGTGAATAACCGCTCAAATCCTTGTCGTAATGCCAGATCATGTTATTCAGCCCGACGGTAACGCGGCGGTTATTCTCGTTAATCACCTTATAGTAATAACCGGTCATCCAGCGCACGCGCCAGTTATCTTCCACATTTTTACCGCTCAACTGGTCGCCGCTGAGCGATGCCCAGACACCGTTTGCTTCGCCTTTATCATAGCTGAGACTGACGCCGCCGCCGTTGGCCCGCACGCCGCCCCATTTGGTGCCGGTATTGCTGCTGGCGTCCTTTTGCCCGCCAAACGCCAGCAGCGAACTGGAGATCGGGCGACGATGCGCATTCAGGGTATAACCCAACGGCCCGATATCGTCGCTATAGCTGACGCCGCCGACCACATCAACGACATTAAAGCCCATCGGCGTCGTGCCGATATCCCAGCGCCAGGTCTCATTCTGCCAGCCGACCGCCACGCTCGCGCCCGTATCGGCCTGGCTACGATGTCCGCTGCATTTCTCCAGCGTACAGGTACCCCAGTTATTATCGTATTTTCCGTCCGCATCCGTAGAGAAACGGCCAACATCCATATTCACCATATCAGTACGAAAGAACGCCCGTCCGTCCGACCAGGGCGCATCCACCTGAAGCATCGTGGTATGCGCCTTCAGATCGGAGTAACCGCCAGTCCCGCTCGACCCCCAATAATCGTGCGCCAACGTGACATTGAGATCCTGCTGACGGTACAGCTCCGCCGCATCGCTACGCACGCCGCGTTTTAGCCAGTCATCTTTTTCATCATTGCGCGTCAGGCGGGTAAAGGTATCGTTATCCTGGGGAAGAACCGGCGTAATCGCCGCGGCGACCATTGCCTCTTTGTAGGTCTCCAGCGCCCGCTGCGGCTCGCCCGTTTGCGCCTGAAAAGCGGCGGCGTCACGCAATACCATTGCGCTTTCCATTGATGGCGGCTGTGCTTTTGCCTGCGGCGTAATGCGGTTAAAGGTCCGCGCCGCCGCCGTGATATCGCCAAGCTGGAGCTGCGCCAGCGCGACGCGACGCTGCATGTTAATAGAGGTGATTTGCGACGCAGGCAGCGCCGCCAGTTGAGCGCGCGCCGCGGCGTTATCGCCCTGTGCGATGTCGATTTCCACCCGCCCCAGCATGGCATCGACATTACCCGGTTCCCGCGCCAGAACGGCGTCATAAGCGGCGCGGGCCGCCGCATTATCGCCACGCTGCTGCGCCCAGTCCGCCAACGTTAACTCAATGCGCGTAGAGGGAGGCTGCTGACGTAACAACGCTTCCGCTTCGCGTTCTTTGCCGCTATCGCGCAAGCGGTTAGCGCTTTCCAGCACCTGGTTACTTTGCAATCGGCCCGCCAGTTCCTGAATATTGCTGTTCCACTGGCTGGTCGGCAGGGTATTGAGATGCGCCAGCGCCGCCCGGTCCCGATCGCTGCCGGAAAGATAAAGCCCATAAGCATAGACCTGTTCCGGATCGTTTGGCTTCTGCTGCGCCAGAGAGCGCATTTGCGCATCGGCCTGGGCGTGCTGCCCGGCCTGCCACAGATCGCGTGACAGTCGGTACGTCACCCACACGCTCCCCGGATCTAATGCCAGCCGACGACGGTGCAGTTCTGCGGCCTGCGCCCATTTGCCCTCGCTTTCCAGCGTTTCCGCCTGCTGCGCCAGACGGTCATTTTCCAGACTGCGTTCGATATCGTCGATACTGCGCCGCTGGCTGGCGGAAAGAGAAGCGATAAACGCGGCGGCTTTTTGCGGCGACTGCTGGCGATAAAGATTCGCCAGCCCGCGTACAGCATTGGTATTACCGCTATCCATACGCAGCGTCTGCTGATAATAACGTTCGGCGGCGGCATTATCTTTGCGCGCCATCGCCACATCCCCCAGCCCCAGCACCGCGTAGCTGTCGGTGTTATCCACTGCTCGCGCCTGCTGATAGAAACGCTCCGCCTGGGCCAGATTATTCGCTTTTAAGGCCGCGTCGCCCTGCTGAATTAACAGCCAGTAGCGATTGACCTTCAGCAGACTCTCCCACTTATCGCGGCTGCTGCTGTGCGGCGCCATCGCCAGCGCTTTTTCAAACTGCGCGACGGCGCGGGCGCGATCGCCACGCTGTGAGTATGCCTGCCCAAGCGCGCCGACCGCCTCGCTGTCGTCCTGCCGGGCGCTCACCGCCTGCTGCAATTGCGCAATAGCGTTGCCGCCTTCTCCGGCATTAACCGCCGCGATGCCCTGCGAGCGCGCGCGAAACGCCGGATCGGCTAACTGTTTTTGCTGCTCGCTAAGCTGGGCGCGGGCGGCAGACACGCTATCGCCTTCGCTAAACTGCGTCAGATAGTCTTGCAACGCTTTTACGCTGGCGTCGCTCACCGGGAGATCTTTTATCTGCTGGTACCAGATGGCGGAGGCCGCGCTGCGTCCCGTACTGGATTTCGCCATCTGTTTTAGCACCGCAAATCCCTCATCGCGCCGCCCGCTGGCGAACAACAGTTGCGCCAGCGCATTTTGCAGAGCGTTATTACCCGGACTGACGGCATTGATTTTCTGTAGCTGGTTAATCGCTTCGTGACGGCGGGCGGGCAATTTCGCCACGGTCGTCCAGTATTCGACCGCCAGTTCGCCCTCCGGCGGATAACCTTTAAACAGCTTGTCGTAGCTGGCGATCGCTTGTTCAGTATGGCCGGTCGTCGCCAGTAAACGCGCCTCCTGCAAAGACTGACGTCCTTGCGGCGTGGAGAGCAGCATCGCGGTGCGGGAAGATTGATACGCCGTCGACTCCGGCGCCAGTTGCGCCAGCCGGTCAAGTAGCTTCTGCGCCCCATCGCTATCCCCCTGGCGCAACAGATAGCGGAAACGGGCGGCGATAACCTGTGGATCATTGGGGTCGATCAGCTCCAGGCGATAGAGCGACTGACGGACTAAGTCCTCACGGTGCGTGGCCTCGCCCAGCCGAACCTGCTCCAGCAACTGTTGCTGCGCGGAGGTCGCTGCGCCGGCAAGCGGTGTTAGCGCCATACCAAGCGATAAACCCAACAATGCCCGAGAAACGCCCCTTTTGCCAGGTAAGGCATTTCGACCGCCAGCCGGCAAAAAAGCGTGCATGAGACTTAACGTGAACTTACGCATTCCTGGCCCCAGTCAGGTAATAATTCACCTTTGACGGTGAAGCGAAAACGGTGCTGATCCCAGCCTTGTCCAAAGAGAGTCAGCACATAGTTGTAATAGGCATCGCTGCCAGGAAAATGGTCTGCGACCCGCTGTCGCTGCACGGCCTGGGCGTCGCGATTTTGCAGGAAAGGCAGTAAGGCGGCGGAAAACCCGACCGGCCCCGTCCCTTGCGCGTTCCCGCTGACGACATCCACTTTCTCCGGTGGAACGCCGTTTTTCATCGTTAACGTCGCCATCGGTTTAAATCGCGCCAGTAAACGCGCTTTTTGCGGATCGCCATCATGCATCATTCCCGCCCATAAATAGACGCGAATCGCATCGTAGCTACTGATCAGCGTCTTTTCCGCTTTCAACTGCCAGCCTTGCTTGCTTTCATAACGCACCCAGTCCGGCGAGAAACCTTTCGGCGCGGTTTCCAGCAAAAGCCGCAAATTGGTTTCCCGTAGCGTCGACCACGGCGCGCCAAAACGGCTAAAGTATTGCGCCAACTGCGGCGGCAGATAGCTTGGGTTAAAACGCCAGCTATTCGCCTCGGCAAAGCCGATTTTGCCAGGTAGCAGCATTGAGCCCAGCCCCGGCACATTCACGACCTCTTCGCGGGCGATGCGTTTTAGCAACGCCGTGCCCACCTCGGTATAACGCGTCTCTTTCCACAGACGACCGGCCTCCAGAAGCGACCATGCCATCCAGATATCGCCGTCGGACGCGGAGTTGCTGTCCAGCACCGACCAGGTGTCGGGATCTTTTTGCCCCCACAGCCAGGCGGGCAGATGTTCACGCAGCGATCCCTGCGCCAGATTGTTTTGCGTCCAGTTAAACAGTTGCGCGAACGCCGGTCGATCGTTCGCCGCCAGGGCAAAGAACATGGCGTAGCTTTGCCCTTCGGAGGTGGTAATTTTTCGCGCATCGCCCGGATCGATAACGCGTCCCTGCTGGCTAATGTAATCTTTCTTGAACTGTTCCCACGCAGGCCAGCTACAGGCCGCCTGCGCATTTATTGCCGTCAGCATGACGATCATCGTTATCCATCCGCGCAGCATAGTCATCATGCGTTACTCATGGTCAGGGTCGAGACGACGGCGACTGAGAATACGTAGCAGACGCCACAATACCCACGCCAGTAATACCACACTGAGGGCCGCCAGTACCGCCAGCAGCACCGGGTGATTCGCCAGCGCATACCACAGCCGCTCAAACCACGGCAGATGTCCGACGTAATAGATATCGCCAACGCGCAGACTGTGAACGCCGGACTCGCGGATCACCGCCACGGAACCAAACATCGCGGCACGTTTACCGCTGTCGTTCACAGCGTCGTTCAGTAGCTGGTAACCGCGCGGGCTGTCAGCCAGCAGAGCAATCACGCTGCGCTGATCATTAAACGGCGACTGGAAGCCCACCACCGCCGCCATTGGGCCGCTGGCGGTGACGGTGGACTGCGCATCCGCCGCGCGATCGGCCTCATCCGGCATAATCGACGGGAAAGCGGTCTGCCGCATCGGGGTTTTTACCCAGCTTTGTGTCGCCTGCACCAACAGATCGATACGCTTATCGTCTTTTAGCTTGCCCGGAATAGCGCCAATAATCAGCAGATCGGCGTCTTTGTCGGCTATCTGAGCGCTATCATCGGTGATTGTCAGATTAATTGCCGGGAAACCGGTCTGCCCGCCAATGGCGCCGACCGTATTCAGCAGCGTTTCCATTTGCGCTTCGGTTGGGGTCTTCGGCATCACCGCCAGCGTGTCAGACAGGTCGGCCATCCGGCTGAACGGGAAACCCGCATTGGCGAACGCGCGTAAATCCGGCATCGCGATAAAGTGGTAATATTTCGAAAAATCGATAGTGGAGTCATCCCCTATCACCACATGATTCGGTACCGGCTGGAAGGTAATACAGTTGTCCACCGACCCGCCCGGCATCGGGTTCATGTAGCGGAAGTCAAAACGTAGTTGGTTCATCGCCCCCAGTTTGAGCGCCGGAATAGACACATCCGTTTTACCATCCAGCAGTCCCTGAAGTACCGGCAAGCGCAACAGGAGTCGATTAGTTTCCTGCGTGCTATTAAGGCTAAAGGCTTGCAGGAACTGGTTATTCAGACTGATATCCAGCCGTGAACTGTCTTTGGTCGGCGGCGAGGTATAACGGTAGTTGAGATCCATATCAATACCGTTGCTACGCAGCAAATAGAGGTCCGGCGGCAGATTCAAAGAAACGTTGATGGGCGCCGGCTCCAGCCCACTCGACTGGAGCTGCTCTTCATAGGTTTTCAGCTCGCCAAAAGTGACCGGGCGATCGGTACGCACCCAGTTCGGCGCATCATACGGTTTGCGCGCCAGCAGCGGTTTTACATCGTTGACCACCACGCTGGAACCACGGAAGAGAATATTCCCTTGCGCGATACCTTTTGCCGCCTGCAACAGGTCTTTATCATCACGGCCAAACACGACCAGCAACTTCACATACGGATTATCCGGATGGCTCATCATCTCGATAACCGGCGCGTTAACCGCAGGATGATCGCGCAGGAAATCGGGGCGTCGATCGTTGGTGGCGAACACGATCGCATTGCGATCCGGCAGGTGATTATACAACACCGGGAAGCGCTGACCGCGCCAGCCCGCCCGCGAGCCAAACCAGGACGCGACAATAGAAGCCGCCTGCTGCTGCGCCAGGTCCGGCATGTCAGCAAACACTATCGGCAACGTCACCGGACGGTTATCCCGCGGATCAAAAAACGGCACCGGGAAGTGGGACAGATCGTTATTCACCGCCAGCATGTTATAGGTCAGATCCAGGGCGCTATTTCGCCCGATGTCTAACCACAGAGTACTGCTGGCCGGGTTTTCACACACGTCGCGATAGTGGCCGACAAACTCCAGCCGCACCCGGTTAAAGTCGGTGATAAATAGCGGATTGATAGGTACCTGCGCCAGCGTCTTTTTCCCCAACTGCTCTTTTGTCACCGGCAGTACGCCCATCAGTTCATCATTGAGATAAACCTTGAGCTGCGACTGAACCGGC
Source organism: Salmonella sp. 2018103 (assembly GCF_026247685.1). Classification (NCBI taxonomy): domain Bacteria; kingdom Pseudomonadati; phylum Pseudomonadota; class Gammaproteobacteria; order Enterobacterales; family Enterobacteriaceae; genus Salmonella; species Salmonella sp. 2018103. The sequence goes on along the minus strand of NZ_CP111029.1, from coordinate 236,674 downwards.
AGGAGCGACGGCGAGGGCGTATATTCCAGATTCAGCACCGCTTTCGACGCCACTTCATCGCTGCGCATACCAAATTCAATGCCGCCGTTAGGGTTAACGCCACGCAGCGCCATACTACCCGGCGGCGGCGCGATTTGCGCAAAGGTCAGCTTGACCTCGCGCGAAGGCGCGGTCTGCGCCACGACGGGCGCCTCAGTTGCGGGCGACGGCGCAGGCTCGGTGGGTTCAGCATTTATCAATGGCGGCGTAGCAGGCGCCGCCGCCGTCATGAAAGCAGGAAACGCGCTTAATCCTATTACCGCCGCACACATCCAGGACAATTTTCTTTTCATCGCATTATCATCATTGTTGAGCCTGAGCCATAACCCGATCCGACGGCTGTATCGCCGCTTGCCGCTCCGGGCGACGCGGAATAAACGATACAATCCAGGCAATTAACGCCGTCAACGATCGGAAAATTACTTTTACTGAAGGCGGCGCGAATTCCGCGAGGTGGCGATATCCGCGGAAGCCCAGCTTCAGAATATCCAGCAAGCTTTCCAGCGGTTTATCTTCCGGGAAGCTATCTTGCCAAAGCGCCCACGTATCGGCGCGCGCGAAGGTACACTGCACAAAATCAATATGTTGTTTGGTGGTGAGCGGCATCAGTTGTAGTCCGACCTCATTGCCCGTTACGCGCACCACCTGCGTTGGAAAGACATATTCCTGCTGCCCGCGTTTAAGCAACAGATTCACTTTCTGCCCTTCCAGCACCTGCGCCTGACCGTTGATCTTGATGCCTAACCCGCCGTCGGAGAAGTCATGTACGGTACAGGAGAACAAATGTCCATCTTCGCGGGCGATGGCCCCCGGCATGGCAATCTCGACCCGATGCGCGCGCCTGACCTGTTTACTCTCTACCGAAACCGCAACCGCGCCGCCGAGAATGACCAGGTTGTAGAAGACCCACACCAGGCTAACGATGACGGTCAGCGTTTCATTTTCCGGCCCGTAATAGTATCGCCATACGCCCGCCGCCACGCCGAGCAGGTTAAGCAAGACAAGGAAGATATACGGACGCGAGATTACCCAATCGACGTACTTCTCTTCCACCAGCCCGCCTTTCGCCGTGACGTTAAATTTCCCTTTGTGCGGATTGATCAACGCGACCAGAGTCGGCGGTGCGATATACCATGCCAGTACCGTTTCATAGATTTCACTCCAGAAAGAGTGACGATACTTGCCCTGAATCTTCGAGTTAGTCAGGCTGGCGTGGACCATGTGCGGTATCACAAATAGCGCAATCATCAACGCAGGCGCATAAATGATATAGGCGTGCAGCAGCAGAAAAGCCAGCGGCGCGGTCAGAAAGATCAGACGCGGAATGCCGGACAAGAAATGGAACATCGCGTTGAGGTAGCACAGCCGCTGCGCCAGTTTTAAGCCTTTACCAAACAGAGGGTTATCGAGGCGGAAAATTTGCACCATGCCCCGCGCCCAACGAATACGCTGCCCGATATGCGCCGACAGGCTTTCCGTCGCCAGCCCCGCCGCCTGCGGAATGCGCATATACGCTGAGGTATAACCTCGCCGGTGCAGCCGGAGCGAAGTATGCGCATCTTCCGTCACCGTCTCAACGGCGATACCGCCAATCTCATCCAGCGGCTTACGGCGAATCACCGCGCACGATCCGCAAAAGAAAGTGGCGTCCCACATATCGTTACCGTCCTGCACCAGACCATAAAACAGCGTGCCTTCGTTAGGCGTTTTACGAAAACGTCCCAGGTTGCGCTCAAACGGGTCCGGGGAGAAGAAATGATGCGGCGTCTGCATCATCGCCAGCTGTTTTTCTTTCAGGAACCAGCCCATTGTCATTTGCAGAAACGAGCGTGTCGGCACATGGTCGCAATCGAAGATCGCCACAAACTCGCCTTTCGCGTGTTTTAGCGCATTGTTGATGTTGCCGGCTTTGGCGTGTTCATGCGTGGCGCGGGCAATGTAATGCACGCCAACATGTCGGGCAAAATGACGAAATGATTCACGCCCGCCGTCATCAAGGATCCAGATATTCAGCTTGTCCTTCGGCCAGTCAATGCCAAGCGAAGCGTAAATGGTATTTTTGACCACGTTAAGGTCTTCGTTATAGGTCGGTACAAAAATATCCACCGTCGGCCACTGCGACATCTCTTTCGGCAACGGCACCGGTTGACGATTTAACGGCCACACCACCTGGAAGTACCCCAGCACCAGCACAATCCAGGCGTAGGTTTCCGCAAACAGTAGGATCAGCCCGCACACCAGACTGACCGGGTCGTCCCAATTTAGCGTCGAGGTATAGCGCCACCAGATATAACGACAGGAGACCGTTAGCGACAGCACGATGAGCATCAGCGCGGAAAAGCGTCCCGGCATACGTCGTACCAACAGCGCAACGCCCCACAGCAATAGCAGAAAGATAAATTGCGATAGCGGGTTAAATGGCTGCGTAATACAGATCAGCGCCAGTATCAGTGAAAAGGTCACGATAACGCCCAGAATAAAACGCCGGGCGCCGTTGCTAAGATGTCCCAGCTCTTTTTCCTTTTCCAGATGCGTTGTCTTTTGACGCACCCGTTCCGGTAAGGTATCCATCCATTGATGGTAACGTCCACGAACGTCCTTCAGGCGCGCAAATGACCGCCAGCGCGGTTCATGACGTTCTTTAGTCGACGAGATCATCACCAGCCAGAGGGTCTGAATGAGGTAACGGGCCGGGTCCAGCGGGCGCGGGCGGGCGGCGTTAATATGCGGATAAAGCGCTTTATGCCCGTCGCGAATACGCTGCCAGCGCGGATGCTCAAGCGGAAACACTATCCACGCCAGAATCATCCACAGACAGCCGAGCGCTGCGCTAAACGGCGACGCGCCGTGGCGGCGGTAACCCTGATAGCGCTCGCTCAAACGCGCGCTAACCGGCGGGATAAGCAGCCACCGGGAAAGGGCGCTCATCGCAGGCTCCCGGCGGACGTTTTGTCGCCCGCATCATGCAGCAGGCACCAGTTCGCCAGCGTTAACACCTCTTCGGCGGCTAACGAATCGCTGCGATATTCGCCTAACGGTTGTTTCGACGCCATGCACTCCGCCATCGCCTCATCGCGATGGATCACAATGGGCAGCAACCGGCGCTGGCTTTGCAGCCAGACCTGGTACAGATCGTCCTGTAACTGACTGCCAATGCGTAAGTCATTGATCAGAATATGCGCCCCGGCAGGCAACGCCTGCTGATGAAGGCGAATATGGCAGTTAGCGTCAACCTGGGCTATCGCCAGCGTATGGTCGCAGAGGCTCACCAGCTGCCGTGTCAGCGGTGACGCGCCGTAGGGCAAGTCCAGTAAAATCCAGCTATAACGCCCGCTCGCTTTCAGCGCCTGGATAGCCGATCCGATCTCTCCCAGCGTCTCCTGCCAGGCCTGCGGATTTTCCCGCTCTTGCGCGGTGAGCTGTCCAAACGGCAGTAGATCAAGCTGTGAGGTATAACGTAATCCGGCATCGCGCCAGTCCTGGCCGTCCAGCAACGATCGCGCCCAGCCGCCCTGATGGACAAAGTCGACGTTAAACGACATGCGCAGCAGGTTATCGGGGCTGGCGTCAATCACCAGGACATTTTCCCCTAAGATTTGTAACGCCCAGGCGAGTGCTGCGGTGAGAGATGTGGTTCCCACCCCGCCGCGCACGCCCTGCAGTCCCAGAATCGCCATTCATGGCTTCCTTAATGAATGTGGTTGCGCAAATTCAGCCAGGAGTGGCCATCTTTTAATCGCCGCCGCCAACTGTTCGCGTTGGGAAATATCGGTATAATCTATTTCGGGTAGTGAAAACGCCTGGCTTAATGCCAGAAAATCATTTTGAAAAGTGTAGCCCAACGTTGGATCGGACTGAGCGCCAGGTTCATTGTTATACATTCTGGTTGCTCCTTTTTAAATATTTCTCACTGGCAGCATTACGCCCCGTCGTCAATACGGGAGAACGCGCATTTTTCATCTTTCCGTGACTTCATTTATAATGTGTAAAAATGCAAAGCGCAGAGTTACAGGGCATCCTGCCGGACAAATTGATTCACATGCTAAATCTGATGCGTTTTAATTTCAATGTTAGGTTTATTTCTGTGCTTTCGCTAGTAAACTGATAAACAGTTAAAATAGTGACATGAGGGACACTGTGGACCCCGTATTTTCTCTCGGCATCTCATCATTATGGGATGAACTGCGCCATATGCCAACCGGCGGCGTCTGGTGGGTTAACGCCGATCGCCAGCAAGATGCCATCAGCCTGGTGAATCAAACGATTGCGTCACAAACGGAGAATGCAAATGTCGCCGTCATCGGCATGGAAGGCGATCCTGGCAAAGTAATCAAATTAGATGAATCTCACGGTCCGGAGAAAATCCGCTTATTTGCCATGCCGGATTCAGAAAAAGGGCTATACTCTTTGCCCCACGATTTGCTTTGTTCTGTTAACCCGACGCATTACTTTTTCATTCTTATTTGTGCAAATAACACGTGGCGGAATATAACGTCAAAAAGCCTGCATAAATGGCTGGAAAAAATGAATAAATGGACTCGTTTTCATCACTGTTCATTGTTGGTTATTAACCCTTGTAATAATAGCGATAAACAGTCCTCGTTGTTGATGGGCGAGTATCGCTCACTTTTTGGCCTCGCCAGTTTACGTTTTCAGGGCGACCAACATTTGTTCGATATTGCCTTCTGGTGTAACGAAAAAGGCGTCAGCGCCCGACAGCAGTTATTGCTGTGTCAGCAGGACGAACGCTGGACGCTATCCCATCAGGAGGAGACGGCAATTCAGCCGCGTAGCGACGAAAAACGCATTCTTAGCCACGTCGCCGTCCTTGAAGGCGCGCCGCCGCTCTCGGAACACTGGACGCTTTTCGACAATAACGAAGCGCTATTCAACGACGCGCGCACGGCGCAGGCCGCGACAATTATTTTTTCGCTTACACAGAACAACCAAATCGAGCCGCTTGCTCGTCGCATTCATACTTTGCGGCGCCAGCGGGGAAGCGCGCTGAAAATTGTCGTGCGCGAAAATATCGCCAGTTTGCGCGCCACCGATGAGCGCCTGCTGCTGGGCTGCGGCGCGAATATGATCATTCCCTGGAACGCCCCGCTTTCACGCTGCCTGACGCTTATTGAAAGCGTGCAGGGGCAGCAGTTCAGCCGTTACGTACCGGAAGACATCACCACGCTACTGTCGATGACGCAGCCGTTGAAACTGCGCGGTTTTCAGCCGTGGGATACCTTCTGCGATGCCATCCATACGATGATGAGCAACACCCTGCTCCCCGCCGACGGGAAAGGCGTTCTGGTCGCGCTGCGCCCGGTGCCGGGCATTCGGGTTGAGCAGGCGTTGACATTATGTCGACCAAACCGAACCGGCGACATTATGACCATCGGCGGCAACCGTCTGGTGCTGTTTTTATCATTCTGCCGGGTCAACGATCTGGATACCGCGTTAAACCATATTTTCCCTTTGCCGACGGGCGATATTTTCTCTAATCGTATGGTCTGGTTCGAAGATAAACAAATCAGCGCCGAGCTGGTGCAGATGCGCTTATTGTCGCCGGAACTGTGGGGAACGCCGCTACCGCTGGCAAAACGCGCCGACCCGGTAATAAATGCCGAACACGATGGCCGCATCTGGCGTCGTATTCCTGAACCCCTGCGACTGCTCGACGACACCGCGGAGCGTGCATCATGATGACCATCAGCGATATTGTGCAAATTATTCTTTTTTGCGCGCTGATTTTCTTTCCGCTGGGGTATCTGGCGCGTCATTCGCTACGCCGTATCAGTGATACGACCCGGCTGCTATTTGCCAAACCTCGTTATGTAAAACCAGCCGGAACTCTGCGCCGCGCTACGAAAGTCAAGGCAGACAAAAAATGACTCAGCATACTCAAACTCCTTCAATGCCTTCTCCGCTCTGGCAATACTGGCGCGGCCTTTCCGGCTGGAACTTCTATTTTCTGGTCAAGTTTGGCCTGCTGTGGGCAGGCTATCTGAATTTTCATCCTTTACTGAATCTGGTATTCATGGCGTTTCTGTTAATGCCAATACCAAAATATCGCCTTCACCGGTTGCGCCACTGGATTGCCATTCCCGTCGGCTTCGCGCTGTTCTGGCATGATACCTGGCTGCCCGGCCCGCAAAGCATTATGAGCCAGGGGACGCAGGTGGCGGAATTCAGCTCCGGTTATCTGCTCGATCTGATCGCCCGTTTTATTAACTGGCAAATGATCGGCGCCATCTTCGTACTGCTGGTTGCCTGGCTATTTTTATCACAGTGGATTCGGGTCACGGTGTTTGTGGTCGCCATCATGGTATGGCTGAATGTCCTGACATTAACCGGCCCGGTTTTTACGCTGTGGCCGGCAGGCCAGCCAACCGATACGGTGACGACGACTGGCGGTAATGCAGCCGCTACCGTCGCGACAGCGGGCGATAAGCCGGTCATCGGCGATATGCCTGCGCAAACCGCGCCGCCGACGACCGCGAATCTGAACGCCTGGTTGAACACCTTCTATGCCGCGGAAGAAAAGCGGAAAACGACGTTCCCGGCGCAGCTTCCGCCTGATGCGCAGCCGTTCGACCTATTGGTCATCAATATTTGTTCGCTCTCCTGGTCGGATGTCGAAGCGGCAGGCTTGATGTCACATCCGCTATGGTTGCACTTTGACATTTTGTTTAAACACTTTAATTCCGGTACGTCTTACAGCGGCCCGGCGGCCATTCGTCTGCTGCGCGCCAGCTGTGGTCAACCATCGCATACCCGACTTTATCAACCAGCCGATAACGAATGTTATCTGTTTGATAACCTGGCGAAGCTGGGTTTTACTCAGCATCTGATGATGGATCATAACGGAGAATTTGGCGGCTTCCTGAAAGAAGTTCGCGAAAACGGCGGTATGCAGAGCGAACTGATGAACCAGTCCGGCCTGCCAACCGCCCTGCTGTCATTCGACGGCTCGCCGGTATATGACGATCTGGCGGTCCTGAACCGCTGGTTGACAGGGGAAGAACGTGAAGCCAATTCCCGCTCCGCGACTTTCTTTAACCTGCTGCCGCTGCACGATGGCAACCACTTTCCCGGCGTCAGCAAAACGGCGGATTATAAAATCCGCGCGCAGAAACTGTTCGATGAACTGGACGCCTTCTTTACCGAACTGGAGAAATCCGGGCGTAAGGTGATGGTAGTCGTCGTACCGGAGCACGGCGGCGCGCTGAAGGGCGACAGAATGCAGATCTCAGGCCTGCGCGATATTCCCAGCCCCTCCATCACCAACGTCCCGGCGGGCGTGAAATTTTTTGGCATGAAAGCCCCGCATGAGGGCGCGCCGATTGATATTAACCAGCCGAGCAGCTACCTGGCGATTTCCGAACTGGTCGTACGCGCCGTGGACGGTAAGCTCTTTACCGAAGACAGTGTGAACTGGAACAAGCTGACCAGCAATCTGCCGCAAACCGCGCCGGTTTCAGAAAACGCTAATGCGGTGGTGATTCAGTACCAGGGTAAGCCCTACGTTCGTCTGAATGGCGGCGACTGGGTGCCTTACCCGCAGTAAACCGAAAAAGGCCGCAAGGTTTCCCCTGCGGCCTGGTTCGGGCGCATGTTGCCATTACGGCGGACAGACGCTCAAAACGCGTTACTTCCTGTCACGTAGCCAGTTGACGATCACACTGGCGATAATGCCAGCAATGATCGGCGCTGCCAGATCGTGCCAGAAGGCCACGCCCAACTGCGTAAGCGTCATATAGCCGCCTTGTTGCAATGGCAACCGTTCGCGGCTATCCTTGATGTGTTGAGGTTCAAGTTAGCCCCCGTCAGGTTGCCAGGTTTATACCAGTCAACGTGCGGGGGTTTTCTCTATCCAGCAACCTATGCCGCCGGGGATCAAGCCCCCGCAACATTGCGCCTCACCGGGTAAACCCGGCTTGCTGCTGATATTACGGCAAAATCCCCGTCCCGGCACGGCGCTAACGTACAATCTGCGTGACGCTTCGCAGACGATTACTTTTATTTGCCAGAATACATTCAGCATTTCTGAGGCTGGCAGTCAGCCGCTCAATTCTGTAAATTATGCCTCCTCGCGGCCAGTCCCGGTGATACCGAAACCCTCGTTCAGCATCCTGCGTCTATGACATATTCGCCTGTTGCGCCAGAGGAATGGCTAAAAGCAGGTATTACCGACGAACTTATCCGTCTTTCAGCGGGACCTGAAGATCCCGACGATATTATTCATGACCTTGAACGCGCCAGCAGAAAAGCAGCATTCTGACGATTGCTCGGCGAACCGCTGTCACCGGTTTGCCGCATCGGGTATCAAGGCACTATAGCCTGGTTATAGGCAGCATTCTTTATGAGAGAGCTGCCTATATTTTGGGCAGGGGGCTCTATGCAGGACGACACATTACCATTAAATAACAGTAACGCTACGACCACACCGCTTTCAACGAGATTACCGTTTACAAAATATGATTTTGGCTGGGTGCTCTTGTGTATCGGTATGGCGATCGGCGCCGGTACCGTCTTAATGCCAGTGCAAATCGGTCTCAAGGGGATCTGGGTATTTATTACCGCTTTTATCATCGCCTATCCTGCTACCTATATTGTGCAGGATATTTATCTAAAAACGTTATCTGAAAGCGAAACCTGTGACGATTATACGGATATTATCAGTCACTATCTTGGCAAAAACTGGGGCGTTTTCCTCGGTGTAATCTATTTTCTTATGATTATCCACGGGGTGTTTATTTACTCCCTGTCGGTGGTGTTTGATAGCGCCTCCTATATCAAAACCTTCGGCCTTACTGAGGCCGATCTTTCGCAGTCTATTATCTATAAAGTCGCGATTTTCGCCGTACTGGTGGCGATTGCCTCCGGCGGGGAAAAGTTATTATTTAAAATTTCCGGCCCGATGGTGGTGGTAAAAGTCGGGATCATTCTGATATTCGGTTTCGCTATGATCCCACACTGGAATCTTGATAATATTTCCGCCTTTCCCGCCGCATCGGTTTTCTTTCGCGACGTACTGCTCACTATCCCATTTTGCTTCTTTTCTGCGGTCTTCATTCAGGTGCTAAACCCAATGAACATCGCCTATCGTAAGCGCGAGCCTGACCGTGTGCTGGCCACCCGGATGGCGATTCGCACGCATCGCATTAGCTATATTACGCTGATTGCCATTATTCTCTTTTTCTCGTTCTCGTTTACCTTTTCGATTAGCCATGAAGAGGCGGTATCAGCGTTCGAGCAGAATATTTCCGCCCTTGCACTGGCAGCTCAGGTAATCCCTGGCCATATCATCCACATTACCTCTACCATCCTCAATATTTTTGCCGTACTTACCGCGTTCTTTGGTATTTATTTAGGTTTTCACGAAGCGCTTAAAGGTATTGTGCTGAATGTATTGAGTCGTATTATGGATGTCAAAAACGTCAACCCACTGTTACTGACATCTGGAATCTGTGTCTTTATCGTGGTGACTCTGGTTATTTGGGTTTCGTTTCGCGTCTCAGTATTGGTCTTTTTCCAGTTAGGCAGTCCGCTTTATGGCATTGTCGCGTGTATTATTCCCTTTTTCCTGATTTATAAAGTAGCGCAACTGGAAAAATTACGCGGCCTGAAAACCTGGCTTATTCTGTTATATGGAATATTGTTGTGCCTGTCGCCGTTATTAAAATTGATTGAATAAGTCGTACCGGAGAGCCATGCCCGGTGGCGCTACGCTTACCAGGCCTACAGGTACGGTGTAGGCTTGATAAGGCGCAGCCGCCATCCGGCATAAAACGCAATTAACTCAGCGGTTTCTGCGGATTTTCATCCTGATCGACGGCAAAGCAGGCCACCAACTGGCCGTCGTACTCTTTAAGCTGCGGCTGTAACTGCGTACAGGGTCCGAAGCGACGGCTGCAGCGAGCGTTGAAGGCGCAGCCCGGCGGCGGGTTCAGCGGACTCGGCAACTCGCCGGTCAGCTTAATCCGCTCACGGCGATCGTCCGGATTCAGCCGCGGCGTGGCGGAGAGTAACGCCTGGGTATAGGGATGACGTGGATTGTTAAAAATCTGCTCTTTGGTCCCTTTCTCCACGCAGCGGCCTAAGTACATGACCATCACTTCATCGGCGATGTGTTCCACCACCGACAGGTCGTGCGAGATAAAGACATAAGACAGCCCCATATCCTGTTGCAAATCCATCATCAGGTTCAGCACCTGGGCGCGCACCGACACGTCGAGCGCGGAGACCGGTTCGTCGGCAATCACTACGTCCGGATCAAGCATCAGACCGCGGGCGATAGCGATACGCTGACGCTGGCCGCCGGAGAACATATGCGGATAGCGGTCGTAGTGCTCGGTTTTCAGCCCCACCTTCGCCATCATCGCCAGCGCTTTTTCACGACGCTGCGCTTTACTCAGGCTGGTATTGATCAACAACGGCTCTTCCAGAATTTGCCCCACTTTCTTGCGTGGGTTCAGGGAACCGTAGGGGTTCTGAAACACAATCTGAATTTTCTGCCGCCGCAGTTTCTGCGCGTGCGGATCGTGTTTGAGCAGATCCTGCCCCTGGTAATAAAGCTCGCCGCCGGTTGGCGTTTCAATCATCGTCAGCAGGCGGCCCAGTGTGGATTTTCCACAACCGGACTCCCCCACTACGGCCAGCGTTTTACCGCGTTCGAGATTAAACGACACGCCGTCCAGCGCTTTTACCAGCCGTTCCGGAGAAAAGATCCCCTTCTTCACCGGATAGTGTTTTTTCAGGTCGATAGCCCGCAACAGCGGCTGTTGCAAGGTGGCCTCATGCGTGCTCATAGTGTGGGCCTCCCGGCATCATCAAGTGGGTAATGACATTTTGACTGACGTCCATCGTCCAGTTGGTTGAGAGCAGGTTCTTCCGCACGGCATCTGTCCGTGGCGTAGGGGCAGCGCGGGTTAAGCAGACAGCCCGTCGGTCGGTCATATTTCCCCGGCACCACGCCCGGCAGCGACGCCAGACGCGCTTTATCTTGCGCAAACTCCGGCAACGCGCGTAGCAGTGCCTGGGTGTAGGGATGACGCGGCGCGCGGAAAATATCCTGCGCAGCGCCAGTTTCGACGACCTGCCCGGCGTACATGACGATAATTTTGTGCGCCGCTTCCGCCACCAGCGCCAGGTCATGGGTAATCAGCACCAGCGCCATGTTCTCTTTTTGCTGCAACTCCAGCAGCAGTTCAATGATTTGCGCCTGAATGGTCACATCCAGCGCCGTGGTCGGTTCATCGGCAATTAACAGCTTTGGTCGACAGGCTATTGCCATCGCAATCATCACGCGCTGACTCATGCCGCCAGAAAGCTGGTGCGGATAGACATCCAGACGAGAAGCCGGATCGGGAATACCCACCTGGTTCAACAGGTCAATCGCTCGCTGACGACGGGTTTTCTTGTTCCCGCCCTGATGTACCTTGATGGCTTCCATAATCTGAAAGCCAACGGTATAGCAAGGATTGAGGCTGGTCATCGGGTCCTGGAAAATCATCGCCACTTCAGCGCCCACCAGGTTGCGACGTTCCTTCTCGGAAATGCGCTTCAGATCCTGTCCGTTAAAGAGCAGGTTTTCCGCCATCACGCGGCCTGGGTAATCGATAAGCCCCATAATCGCCAGCGAGCTGACGGATTTGCCGGAACCAGACTCGCCGACAATACCGACCACCTCACCCTGCTTCACGCTGTAGCTAATGCGGTCGACGGCTTTGAACGGTGTCCCTTCGTCGCCGAAGTGCACCGATAATTGATCTACATTTAATAACGCCATCTCGAACCTCTTACTGCTTCAGTTTGGGATCGAGCGCGTCACGCAGACCGTCACCCATCAGGTTAAATGCCAGCACCGTCAGCAGAATCGCCAGCCCCGGGAAGGTCACCACCCACCAGGCGCTTTGCGCGAACTGCAATACGTCAGAGAGCATGGTGCCCCACTCCGGCGTTGGCGGCTGCGCGCCCATGCCAAGAAAGCCGAGGGCGGCCATATCGAGAATGGCGTTAGAGAAACCGAGCGATGCCTGAACAATCAGCGGCGCAAGGCAGTTCGGGAAAATATTGACGAACATCTGACGCATTGCGCCTGCGCCCGCCACGCGGGAGGCAGTCACATAATCGCGGTTCACCTCTACCAGAACCGCCGCGCGGGTTAAGCGGACATAGTGCGGCAGCGCCACAAACGTCAACGCCAGCGCAGCGTTGCCGATGGAGGGGCCGAAGATCGCCACCAGCACCAGCGCCAGCAGCAGGCTCGGCAGGGCCAGCATAATATCGACCACGCGCATGATGATGTTATCGACCAGACCGCCGAAGTAGCCCGCGACCAGGCCGAGAATAATCCCCATTACCAGCGACAGGACGACCACCAGACAGCCGACCAGCAGTGACAAACGCGCGCCATACATCAGGCGCGAGAGGACATCGCGACCAACATCATCCGTTCCCAGAATATGCGCCCAACTGCCGCCTTCCTGCCAGACCGGCGGCGCCAGCAGCGCATCGCGGAACTGCTCTGCCGGGTTGTACGGCGCAATAAAGTTGGCAAACACCGCAATCAGGATCACGATGAGAACATACGCCAGCCCGACGACCGCGCCTTTATTGCGTTTGAAATAGTGCCAGAACTCCCGCAATGGCGTCATGGGCGCCGGTGCGGCATTAACATTATTTTCAGTAACCTGTGACATGATGGCCCCTTACTTCTTATGCCGAATACGCGGGTTCACCACGCCGTACAGCAGGTCTACCAGCAGGTTGACGAGAATAATCATCGTCGCTACCAGTAACACGCCGCCCTGCACTACCGGATAATCGCGGCGTTGCAGCGCATCGATCAGCCAGCGCCCCAGACCGGGCCACGAGAAGATAGTTTCTGTCAGAATCGCGCCCGCCAGCAGCGTCCCGACCTGCAGGCCGATCACGGTAACGACTGGCAGCATGGCGTTACGCAGAGCATGGACGATAATGACGCGCATCCTGGTCAACCCTTTGGCGCGTGCGGTACGGATGTAATCCTCCCCCAGCACTTCCAGCATCGACGAACGGGTCATACGCACAATGACGGCCAGCGGGATTGTGCCGAGCACCATCGCAGGCAGGATCATATGCGCCAGCGCATCAATAAAGTTACCCTCTTCGCCCCAGATAGCGGTGTCGATCAGCATAAAGCCCGTCAACGGATTGGTATCATCAAGGAACACCATATCGCTCACGCGCCCGGAAACCGGCGTCAGGTTCCAGTGGACGGAGACCAGCATGATCAGCATCATGCCCCACCAGAAGATAGGCATAGAGTAACCGGTCAGCGCCAGGCCAACGGCAGTGTGATCGAAGATAGAACCGCGCTTCACTGCGGCCAGCACGCCCACCGGAATTCCCACGGCGACGGCAAAAATCATGGCGCAGACGCCAAGTTCCAGCGTCGCTTTAAAGCGAGGTACGAACTCGTCCCACACAGGGATTCGGCTTTTCAGCGAGATGCCTAAATCGCCATGCATCACCCCCCAGATATAATGGAGGTACTGCTGCCACATCGGTTTATCAAGACCGAGTTCAGCCAGCAGTTGAGCATGGCGCTCAGGGGAAATACCTCGCTCACCCGCCATGATCATCACCGGATCGCCGGGGATCATGTGGACAAAGGCAAAGGTGAGAAGGGTAATACCGATAAACGTCGGGATAACGAGTCCCAAACGTCGGAGAATGAACTGCAACATAACCCGAATTCTCTCTCATGACCCACGGCCTGGAACCGTGAGTCTGTATTGCTCACAAATCTTATCCCACGCAAACTGCATCGCGGATAAAGCATTACGCCGGATGGCGCTGCGCTTATCCGGCCTACACAACACCGGGGCGCAGCGCTCTTTTAATTATTCGACAGAGACGTTTTCGAAGTGATGTTTGCCTAATGGATCAACCACATAGCCTTTAACTTCTTTACGCACTGGCTCATAAACCGTGGAGTGAGCGATGATCAGCGCTGGCGCCTGGTCATGCATCACAACCTGGGCCTGTTTATAGAGTTCAATACGCTTGTTGTGGTCATCGGTCGCACGCGCAGGCTGAATCAGGTCTTCAAACGGCTTATAACACCATTTTGAATAGTTGGAGCCTTGCTGGGCGGCATCGCAGCTGAACAGCGTGGCGAAGAAGTTATCCGGATCGCCATTATCGCCGGTCCAGCCCATCATCACCGTCTGGTGCTCGCCATCTTTAGCGCGCTTGAGGTATTCGCCCCATTCATAGGTGACAATTTTGGCCTGAACGCCAATCTTCGCCCAGTCCGCCTGGATCATTTCCGCCATACGACGCGCATTCGGGTTATAGGGACGCTGTACCGGCATCGCCCACAGATCGATGGTGAAGCCTTTTTCCAGACCGGCTTCTTTCAGCAGCGCCTTCGCTTTTTCCGGATCGTAGCCGTAGTCTTTAATATCGTCGTTGTAGCCCCACATTGTCGGCGGGATCAGGTTTTTCGCCGCAACGCCCGCGCCCTGATAAACGGCTTTGATGATGGCCTCTTTATTCACGGCATAGGTCAACGCCTGGCGAACTTTGACGTTATCCAGCGGTTTTTTCTGTACGTTATAGGAGAGATAACCCACGTTCAGACCGGCCTGCTCCATCAGGTTGATGTTTTTATCTTCTTTCATGCGCGCAATATCCGCCGGGTTCGGATACGGCATCACCTGACATTCGTTCTTCTGCAGTTTGGCGTAACGCACAGAGGCGTCAGGCGTGATGGAGAAGACCAGACGGTCGATCTGCGGCTTCGTGCCCCAGTAGCCGTCAAAGGCTTTGTAGAGAATGCGGGAATCTTTCTGATATTGCACCAGTTGGAACGGGCCAGTGCCGACCGGGTTCAGATCCACTTTTTCCGGCGTACCGGCTTTCAGCATGTTGTCAGCATATTCTTTGGAAAGAATAGAGGCGAAGTCCATGGCTAAATCGGCAAGGAACGGCGCTTCCGGACGCGTCAGCACAAACTGCACCGTGTGATCGTCTACCTTCTTCACTTCGCTAATCAGATCCGGCAGCCCCATGCCTTCAAAGTATTCATAGCTGCCGCCAGACACTTTATGGTACGGGTTCTGCTCGTTTTTCTGCCGGTCAAAAGAGAACACGACATCATCGGCGTTCAGCTCGCGCGTGGGTTTGAAATCCTTGCTGGATTGCCATTTCACCCCTTTACGTAGGTGGAACGTATAGGTTTTACCGTCTTCGCTGATATCCCACTTCTCAGCAAGACCCGGGATCACTTCCGTGGTGCCGGTTTTGAATTCAACCAGACGGTTATAGATAGGTACGGAACTGGCATCATAGGTGGTGCCAGACGTAAAGAGCTGTGGGTTAAAGCCTTCCGGCGAGCCTTCTGAACAATAAACCAGGGTTTTGGCCTGCACGCTGGCTGCAACGGTCATGGCCACCAGGCTCAAACCAAGCTTCAGCATCCCTGACTTCTTCAAGGAAATACTCATTCTTCTGCTCCAATAATTGTGATGTATGTTGTTTTGCCCTTTGCAAAGGCTTTTACCGCCCGGCCTTTTTTGTTTTTTACCTGGTCAGGTCAGTAGTGAGAGGTGGGGATTCCGTTCGCATAATCGACTGAGTTGCAGTGCGGATTCTCCATAAAATGCCCCTCATTCCCTACAATCTGTCAATAGAATGTCAAAACGTCAATACAGGTAACCAGCTTTTACAACAACGGTGAGAATTAACAAACAAAGATTAAAAAAAGTTCAGAAGGGTATTTTCAGCAGGGAAATTTGTGCTATGGGCAGAAAGGCAGAGTTATTCACTTAATATTTTGCAACAGTTAGTGATTAACAATTAGCCATTAATTGAAAAATTTCTTTCGATATGTTGATTATCTGAGCGATTAATACCACTAACGCTAAAACGCACAGGCGAAAATGCTGAGGTTATCCATAAGCCGTGTGCAAAAAAGAGTTATCCGGACATTGAAAAACACCATCGAATATGTCACAAAATTGTAAATAAGTAGGCCGTCGTGCGGCCTACCGCGATCACAAAAACTAACTTTTGACCCTGGCCTGCGTGCGCTTTTCGCTCCAGTTAAACAACGAGTTCACCAGAATCGCCGTCAACGTCCCCGCTGCCATGCCGTTGCCAAAGACCATCTGTACGCCCGCCGGGAAATTCTGATACAGGCCGGGTACCAGTATAGGTAGCATTCCCATGGCCAGCCCCATCGCCAGCGCGTAGGTTTTACCCGGCGTATGCAGTGGCTCACGCGCAATCATATCAATGCCGATGACCCCGATAATGCTGAAGACAATCACCGCCGTACCGCACACCACCGAA
Source organism: Salmonella sp. 2018103 (assembly GCF_026247685.1). Taxonomy (NCBI): domain Bacteria; kingdom Pseudomonadati; phylum Pseudomonadota; class Gammaproteobacteria; order Enterobacterales; family Enterobacteriaceae; genus Salmonella; species Salmonella sp. 2018103. Next base: position 220,297 of record NZ_CP111029.1, on the reverse strand, counting down.
CCTGGCAGACAGGTCGCCAGACGTACCAGCGGCGCGAATATGGCAATCAGGATTAACAACCCTCCGGCAGCCGCAGTCACGAAACGCGATTTCACATTAGTGGTGCGTACCACCCCAATATTTTCGCCGGAAGTGATAATTAAGGAGGTGCCAAAAATCCCCCCCAGCAGCGACATTACCGCATCACCACGAATGGTACGTGGAATCGCCTGCTGCACATTTTGCGTGGAATTGACTATTTCCGCGGTAGCAATCGTTTGCCCGGTTGCTTCAGCCATAGAGATGACCGCGTAAATCAGTAACGGCAGCGAGGCGGAGAGATCAAAAATCGGCCAGCCGAACGGCAAAAGCTGTGGGAAACTAAACAGCGGCCCGTGACCAACACCGCTAAAATCGGTGCTACCCAGCGCCATTCCCAGCAGCGTTCCCGCTAAAAGGCCGAACATCACCGCCAACTGGCGCAAAATACCGCTAAACGCCAGCGCGAAAATCAGCGTTATCAGGATAGTCCCCAGCGATAAAATGATACTGGTTGGATGAGCGAAGTCGGCGCTCCCTGGCTGGCCAATGATCAACCCGCCGTACAGGCGAATAAGGTTAATCGACACCATTAGCAGCATGATGCCAATGATAAAGGGGGGAAAATGGTGCAGGCAGCGGCGGAAAATCGGCAACGCGATAAAGTAGAACAGCGAGGTCAGAATTACGGCGCCAATCGCGGTCTGGATATTGGTCTGTAAAGCGATCGCAACGAAAATCGCAATCGGCGCGCCCCCCGGTACCATAATAAACGGCAAACGCGCGCCCACCCCTTTCACACCCAGGCTTTGCAAAATAGCGCCCAGACCGCACATCAGAAAGGTCGCGCTAAGTACCGAGGCGGTCACCGTATCGGTAAAGTGCAGCGCTTTGGCGATCAGGAAGACGGAGGTAATGGGGGTGGCGGCAACGACCAGCACATGCTGAAGCGCCAAAAGTAAGGTGGTTTGCCAGGGTAATGCATCGTTATCCGGCGTAGTAAGGCCAGGTTGCGGCATGATTAACTCCCATAAAACATCAAAAAAATAACCGCCAGCGCTGGCTGGCGGTCTGTATTATTTCAACCAACTAATGGCATCAGCGGCATAGCGATGCGCACGGAAGGCGCTGTTCTGTTTTCCAGGAATAATGCCTTTACTGAGGTGCTCCGGATATTCATTAAAGAACGGAATGATATATTCCCATACCGTTTCGCCTTCCGGGGTGACTTCAAACAGGCGGCCAAACGCCGATTCACAGATAAAGGTGTTGCCGTTCGCCAGCCGCTGCGCGCTCCCCATATACGGCGAGAAAAACGCCGGCGGGAAGATATCGCGATACTGCCAGGTAATCGCTTTGGTCTGCGGATCGAACTCCAGCACCGTGGAATGCGGCGAGGTGACGCCGGGACGCAGGTTGCCGTTATCGAAAACCAGAATCGACCCGTTCTCCATCTCAACCGGCGTGTGCTGCTGCGCTACCACTTCCGGCCCTGCATGCCAGATAACCTTCCCGCTCTCTTTATCCACGGCAATGACGCCAGACGTAGTGCGCAGGCTCATCAGCACCAGGCCATCACGGGTGACGGACAGGCCGTTAATCATCGGCCAGTGGCGGCGGTCGAAAATATCATGAATCGGGAAATCTTCCGGATTCAAATGCTCCCAGGCACGCCATTCCCAGACCACTTCACCGTCGCGATTGACCTCTTTGACGACGTCGCTCTGAATCACGCCGTCCGGCGCATCGCGGCGCGGGTCGCCGCCGGTAACACGGGCGGCGATATCGGCAGGCAACGGCGACGCGGCGGTATACAGCAGATTACCGTTCGCCAACCATTGCGCATCATGGTGATGGTAAATATCTTCGTAATGCCAGACGATTTCGTTATCCGGCGTCACTTCGTAGAAGTCGCCGCCGTGCCAGAGATCCCACGCCGGATAGAGGTTCGCTGAAGTGCGGTGGCTGCCGTTATAACCCAGATTACCGTTCGGCAGCAGCACTGCATCACGCCCGGCGCGAACCGGAAGCTGCCACTGATGCGCGACTTCGCCCTGCTCGTCCACCAGGTAAACCCGCCCTTCGGCGGTTTGCGGCGCAAAAAGCGTATAGCCGCCAAAGCTCTTCGCTTTATCAGCGTAGATAAGGCCCGCCGGACGGCGTCCAAGGGTGAAAGTCGAATCCTGAGTTAAGTGTGCCACATCGCCTCCTGAGGAATAAATTTGCGCCAAAATACCCCATTAAAACGTTTTAATGAAGAGTTTTTTACGATCCTCACCGAAAAAAAGCAAACGTTACCGTCTGGTAAATATGCTACCCTGTGCGCAAACTTTCGAAGGTCAGGAAGCAGATGGCTGTTCAAAATAAAAAACGCGCAAAGTTGATTGATGTTGCCCGCCATGCAGGCGTGTCGCCAGGGACGGTATCCAATGCCTTGCACAACACCCGCTTTGTCGAGCCGCAGACGCGACGGCGTATTGAAGAGGCCATTGTTGCGCTCAACTACACGCCGAATATTCGCGCCCGCCAGTTGCGAACCGGCAAAACCAATACCATTGCCTTGCTCTCTTCGGTGCCGCTGGCGATTGCCTCCGGTGCGTCACGACTGGGATTTATGATGGAGGTGGCGTTAACGTCCGCGATGATGGCGCTGGAAAAACAGCATGCGCTGATTCTGGTGCCGCCGGGGGCAAATCCACTGGATGCCGTCAGCTTTGACGCGGCGATCCTGATTGAGCCGGCGGAGAACGACCCGCAGCTCCAGGCGCTGGCGCAAGCGGGCATTCCCTGCGTCACCATTGGCCGCACGCCGGGCACCGACACGCCTGTGCCGTGGGTTGAGCTGCACTCGGCGGCAACAGCACAGCTTCTGCTAACGCATCTGGAGGCCTCCGGCGCCAGCAAATGTGCGTTATTTGTCGGTAACACTCGGCGAACATCAGTTCAGGAGAGCGAAGCGGCTTACCAGCGCTGGTGCGCGGGGCGCCAGGACCCCGTCGTCTACTCTCTCAATGAAAGCGAGGGTGAAAATGCCGGCTACCAGGCCGCGCAGCAGCTATTACAGGCGCATCCCGACGTTGACGGCGTGCTGGTGCTGATCGATACCTTTGCCAGCGGCGCGATACGCGCTTTTCAGGAACAAGACATCGCCATACCTGAACAAATGCGAGTGGTTACCCGCTATGACGGTATCCGCGCGCGCGAATCGCTGCCGCCGCTGACGGCAGTGAATATGCATCTTGATGAGGTGGCGCGACAGGCAATCACGCTATTATTTGATTTGCTGGCGGGCAAGAAGGTCAGTCACAGCGACGGGATCATGCCTGAACTGGTGGTGCGAGCGTCAACCTGCTGGTGATAGAGGATGACTCGCCACTGCGTGGCTCGCCCTGCGGGCCGTTGCTGACGCAACGTTCTCTCGCTGCGCTCGAGTCGAACCTCTTGCCCCCGGAGGTTCTCATCCTCGTCAGGCTTCAGATGCAAAAAACCCTGCTCGTTGAGCAGGGTTTCTGAATTTGGTCGGTGATAGAGGATGACTCGCCACTGCGTGGCTCGCCCTGCGGGCCGTTGCTGACGCAACGTTCTCTCGCTGCGCTCGGGTCGAACCTCTTGCCCCCGGAGGTTCTCATCCTCGTCAGGCTTCAGATACAAAAAAACCCTGCTCGCTGAGCAGGGTTTCTGAATTTGGTCGGTGATAGAGGATGACTCGCCACTGCGTGGCTCGCCCTGCGGGCCGTTGCTGACGCAACGTTCTCTCGCTGCGCTCGAGTCGAACCTCTTGCCCCCGGAGGTTCTCATCCTCGTCAGGCTTCAGATACAAAAAACCCTGCTCGTTGAGCAGGGTTTCTGAATTTGGTCGGTGATAGAGGATTCGAACCTCCGACCCCTTCGTCCCGAACGAAGTGCGCTACCAGGCTGCGCCAATCACCGAATGCGGGCGCATCTTACTGCTCAGGCGCACGCCCGTCAATCCCTTAGTCGCAAAATACAATTCAATCGGCGAGAAAGTCGGCAGACAACCTACTTCGCGGCGACTTTCTGCGCATCGGGAATATGGCACCAGTTGTTGTTCTGGTTAATGCCGCCATCCGGCGATGTATACCCCAGGCAGCCCATTATCGTATCGTACAGCTCCACATGACGACGCGGCACTTTGATCTCCGCCTGCTGTTTCAGGTGAGCGAACATCTGCGCATGTTGCGGACTGGCAAGATATTTATCCGACATCCATACCAGCATCGGAACACGGAATTGCTCCGGCGGCGCCATATTGCGCGGCGTACCGTGCAAATGTTCACGTTCGTTAATCGACTCGCCGTGGTCAGCCGCGTAGAACACAATCGCTTTTTTATCACGTAGCTGATCGAACACACTGGTAATAAAGTGATCCACATAGGTCACGGAGTTATCGTAAGAGTTGATCATCTGCGCTTTCGTGCAGCCGCTATCGACCCCAATACATTCGGGCTTCCACTGAGCGTAGCTGCGCGGATAACGTTGCGTATAGTTAAAATGCGACCCCTTAGTATGCAGGATAATCAGATGCTTACCCTCCGGGTTCTGGGCAAGCGAGTTCTGCATCTCATCAATCAACAGCATGTCATCAACCGTTTTACCACGGTTACGCGGCTCGGCGCCGATCTGCTCGCGGTAGGAGATATTATCCGCCATGGTATTGCTATAGAACCACATCTCGCTCTGCATGGCATACAGATCGGAACTGAATCCGAGCTGTTTGAGTACGGCAAAAACATTCTGCTCTTTTAACGTACGCTGCGGGTTATTATCCGCCCCGCCTTCCCGTACAAACATACAGCGTAAAGAAAGCTTCGTCGCGGTATCGCAAGAATAGCCGCGGAACGCCGCCAGATTTTTTTCCTGCGCCAGCTTCGGCGTGGTATTACGCTCGTAGCCGAAAATCCCCATGTGATCCCAACGGGTCGTCTCACCGATAATGAAAACGACGTAGGTGTCATCGCCATCCTTCGGCGCAACATAGGTAAATTTCCTGGCCGGGTTTATTAACGAATTATTGTCCGACGACTCATCTACTTGCGCCCAGGCATACAGCCCTAACGCAGATAACCAGTTTGAAGGCAGATAGGAGTTCGCCACCACGCCGCCATAGCTGGGTAAGTCGATACCTGTCGCCCGTTCAACCTTTTTTTGCTGTATATCCAGCAGGCGGATAGGCGCCCACACCATTACGCCTGCGAGTACCACTACAGCGGCGCTGCGAAAACGCTGCCCCGGCGTACGTAGCTGGCGCAACAACGTGTAGCGACAGTGGTTACTCCAGATAAAGATGAGCGGAAGCACGCTCACGGCAATCAGCCACAATACGAAGTGCAGCCCCACCACCTCTTTCGAGAGATCGATATCGGTGGTCATAACAGACGCAATAATGCCGTAGCCAATCACCACGTTCAGGAAGGTCATGTAATAACTGGCGCCAGCGGAAAACAGCACCACCAGCGTGGCCAGCACGCGCCAGACGCGTCGGCCAAACAGTGAAAGAAGACGAAGTAAGAAGAAAGTGACCAGCACCGTGGCGCCAAGTTCGACAACTGCGGAGAGGCCTTTCCAAATGGTAAATTCTTGCGCATAACTGCCGAAACGGCGGTAAAACACGGCGCAATTCATAAACAGACCGATATAGAGCGCAAGCAAGAAACTAAGTTTCTGTTGCGTCATCGATTTAATGTATCTCATGCAAACAAACCCTGGGAATCGGGATAAAAACGACCTGTACAACGATTCTTTAATCAAACAGGTAAATATGCGGCTAACGCAGATGTGAGAAAGTCTACAAGCGCGGCTAAGTAGACCACAGGAAGCGCAAAAAGTGTCTATAGAGAATGTGATTGACCTATATATTTTTGTAAATATATAGACAGGGTATTAGATGAACTTCTAATAAGTCCAGGCGGCGGTTTATCTCGTTAAAAGCGAGCGCTCACCCCCAGGGTATACAAATAATCGCTATCCGTAGCGCTATTTTCCGCCTGGGAAAATGCCGCATACGCCGCCATGTGCGGGTTAAGTAACACGTCCGCGCCTACGGTGACATCCAGCCAGTTTCCCGCCTGATTTCCTGCGGTCATACGACTCAACCCGGACTGCGCTTTCCAGATATTTTCCCCAAACTGTTGGTTATAGCTAATTTGCGCCCAGGGACGGACATCGCCGAACTGCGAGTTTACCCGCCAGCCTAACGTACTGACGCTGGCGTGCCATAACGGATCGGTAAGCGCTAATGTCGTCGCGCTATCGCCATATTCGTTATACATTGATGACGTCGAACCGTCGTAATGCAACGCCGCGACCGGCCCAGTGGTCACGCGTCGGGAAAGCGGAAAATTCCAGCCCATACTGATACCGCTGGTCGCATCAAGCGGGGTTTCATCCGCCAGGCTAAGCACCGGACCCACCGTATTTTGCGTAGACTGAATACGTTCGGCCAGTATGTCGTTGTAATTCGGTTGGTGATCGCTGTCCCAGGTATAGCGTTCCGTCGTATGCCCCGGAGCCGCTTCAGCGATATATTCTTGTTGCCAGGCATACGTGGTATTGATAAAAAACGAGCAGGCCATAAGGCCCGCCAGACAACGCAATGTCCGGCGACCACGGCGTTTTCTTACAATCATCAACGCGACTCCAGAGTAGAGCCGAATTCGGCGATATTATTGTCATTGAATGAAGGATGTCGGGCATCAGCCCTGTATTAACTATTGTCCTTTTAGCGGGCCCGTCAAGGCGGGTTGAAGGAAATTTTCGCGGTAACCACAATAACGAGGAAGTCTATGCAGCGTTGCGACTGGGTCAGCCAGGACCCCCTTTATATTGCCTATCATGATAACGAGTGGGGCGTGCCGGAAACCGATAGCAGAAAGCTGTTTGAAATGATCTGTCTTGAAGGTCAACAGGCCGGTTTATCCTGGATCACCGTGCTTAAAAAGAGGGAGAACTACCGCGCCTGTTTTCATCAGTTTGACCCGGTACGCATCGCAGCTATGCAGGAGGAGGATGTTGAACGCCTGCTGCAGAACACGGGCATCATACGACATCGCGGTAAAATTCAGGCCATTATCAGTAACGCCCGCGCCTGGCTTGCGATGGAGCAAAACGGCGAGTCTTTCGCCGATTTTGTCTGGTCATTCGTTGATGGCCAGCCGCAGATCACCCAGGCGGCCAGCCTGGATGAGATCCCTACCTCAACACCTGCGTCCGATGCGCTTGCTAAGGCATTAAAAAAACGCGGTTTCAAGTTTGTCGGTACGACTATCTGTTACTCCTTTATGCAGGCGTGCGGACTGGTCAACGACCATATTACCGGCTGTTTTTGCCATCCGGGAGAAAAACATGATTCGCAAATCCCAGAGTGAAGACATGGCGTCTATTCTGGCGCTGTGGATGAAAAGTACCATTTATGCCCATCCCTTTATCGAAGAACGTTACTGGCACGAGAGCGAAGCAATTGTACGCGACGTCTATTTACCCGCCGCGCAAACCTGGGTATGGGAGGAAAATGGACAACTGAAAGGCTTCGTCAGCGTACTGGAAGCCCGTTTTGTCGGGGCGCTGTTTGTCGCCCCCGACGCGTTAAGACACGGCATTGGCAAAGCGCTTCTGGAATATGTCCAGCAACGTTTTCCTCTGCTGAGCCTTGAGGTTTACCAGAAAAATCAATCCGCCGTAAACTTCTACCATGCGCTTGGTTTTCGTATTGAAGATAGCGCCTGGCAGGAGGATACCGCCCACCCCACCTGGATTATGAGTTGGCAGGCGGATCAAACGCCGTAAGCGGTAGCGCCGGGCCGGTATATTTCTCAAACCAGACCAGCGCGGTGTTGCCCGCACAACCGTTCCCCAGCCGGGAACTGGGAAGATCTTTTGTCAGGACGTTTACCGCGCCGTTTTTGCATATGCCGCCTGCGGTAGGTTCAGGGTCCGGCCATGCGCCTTCGTGAATACAGATCACGCCAGGCCGAATTCCGTCGGTAACGACCGCGCCCGCCAGAACCTGCCCGCGATGATTCCAGACGCGTACCGTATCGCCATCGACGATTCCGCGCGTTGTCGCATCCTGCGGATGAATCGTCACCGGTTCGCGTCCGGCTACCGCATACCGCTCCCGTAACGAACTGTAGTTAAGCTGGCTATGCAGACGGTGCGCCGGATGCGCGGAAAGTAGCTGAACCTGCCCCGCATCAGCGTTCCCGTGCCACTCATCCGGCACCAGCCACATCGGATGGCCGGGACAATCCGCGTAACCATAGCTGGCAATGCGCGCAGAATAGATTTCGATTTTGCCGCTGGCCGTTTTTAGCGGATGGTTATCAGGATCGCGGCGAAAATCCGCGAAGCGCACAAACTGCGCGTTGGCAGGATTTTCCGGCATCTCCAGTAAACGGTTAGCCTGCCAGAATGCGGTAAACGGCGGCAGCGTCACCCCCTGGCTGGCGCCACGCTGGGCGGCAATATTGTAGAAAGTCTCCAGCCACGCCAGCTCACTTTTTCCTTCGGTGAACCGAGCGTAACCGCCGGCTTCCCACCGTTCGCTCAGTTCAGCAAAAACGTCAAAATCATTCCGCGCCTCCCACCGGGGCGACACGACCTGCTTCATCGGCGCCAAATGCTGATTGCTATAGTCGCCGGTCATGGTTAAATCGTTACGCTCATAGCTGGTGGTCGCAGGCAGAACAATATCCGCGTGTTTCGCGGCGGCCGTCCAGAAACATTCTGAGATAACGACCAGTTCCGGTTTTTGCCACGCGCGAATCAGACGGTTGGTATCCTGATGATGGGTAAAGTTCGCGCCGCCCGCCCACCAGATAAAACGAATATCCGGGAAGCGGCGATCCATCCCATTGTGTTGGTAAAACCCACCGGGGTTTTCCAGCGCCTCGACAATACGCGCCACCGGTATTTTATCTACCGCATCGACCCCGCCAGGGATGCTTCCCTGCATCGAGGCTAACACGGCGGCGCGGCGCGTCGGGTTTCCGCCGTTAGCAAAATGATAAGAAAAACCAAACCCGCCGCCAGGCGTACCAATTTGCCCCAGCATTGCGGCCAGCGTGACGATCATCCAGTGCTTTTGCTCGCCGAACTGCTGACGCTGCATTCCCCAACCGGCCATCAACATGGTGGTGTTATGATGAAATATTTCCGCCAGTTCACGAATTTTCACCGCAGAAACGCCGCAAATTTCCGCCGCCCATTCCGCTGTTTTGGCCGTACCGTCGGTCTTGCCCAAAAGATAGTCGGCGAAACGGTCATAACCCGTCGTGCAGCGGGCAAGGAACGCTTCATCCTGCCAATCGTTTTCCACCAGCGTATGGGCGATCCCCAACATTAACGCCACATCGGTGCCCATATGCGGGGCGATCCACTCCATCTTATCGCCAAAAAAGTCGACGCTTTCCGATCGCATTGGATCGATGCAGATCAGGCGTTTGCCGCTTTGTCGCAACGCCGCAAAATAGTCGAGCCCCTGTTCATCCGAGGCGTTCCAGGCAATTTTCAGAGTATTCAGCGGGTTCGCGCTCCAGAGCACCACCACCTCGCTGTGTTCCAGCACCACCGGCCAGCTAGTCTGCTGCTGGTAAACCTCGTTGCCACCCACTACATAAGGCATGATAGCCTGCGCCGCGCCGGTGGAATAATCGCCAAGATGGCCGGTATACCCTCCCGCCAGCGCCATGTAACGCTGCAATAGCGTAGCCGCTTTATGCAATACGCCGTTCGAACGCCAACCGTAGGAGCCGGCGAAGATGGACGATGGCCCATAACTTTCGCGAATACGTTTGTGCTGAGCGTGGATCAGATCCAGCGCGTCATCCCAACTTACGCGAACAAACTCATCCTGCCCGCGTATGCCTTGCGGCTTATCGGGAGAAGCCAGGAACCCTTTACGCACCATCGGGAAGCGAACCCGCGTTTTACTGTGCACCTGGTCATGCACAACGGTTTGCAGGGAGTTTTGGTGTGCCGTCGGGAGTTCGCCATACGAGGCAAAAATGCGTTCTCCGTCGGTTTCAACGCGGACTGGCCCCCAGTGTGCGGCGGTCAATACCGAATGACGCGATGGTGCGTGGGTCAAGGTTCGCTCCTGAATTATTGGGATTATTTATTTTGCCGATCAATGTTACTTACAAATTTCAGAGTTTTCCCTGGAATTTTCTTCATGTGCAGACGTCATAATCAACCGCCACGGTCGCTGTGGTAAAAATAAAAAAGTGATAAGGATTTAAGATGAAAAAACGTGTATTTGTGATTGCTGCCATCGTGAGCGGCGCCCTGGCAGTATCTGGCTGCACAACAAACCCTTACACCGGCGAACGCGAAGCAGGTAAATCCGGCATTGGCGCGGGTATTGGATCGCTGGTCGGCGCAGGCATCGGCGCGCTCTCCTCCTCCAAAAAAGATCGCGGTAAAGGCGCGCTGATTGGCGCGGCGGCTGGCGCGGCGCTGGGCGGCGGCGTGGGTTACTACATGGACGTACAAGAAGCGAAACTGCGTGACAAAATGCGGGGCACAGGCGTTAGCGTGACGCGAAGCGGCGATAATATCATTCTGAATATGCCGAATAATGTCACCTTCGACAGCAGCAGCGCGACGCTGAAACCGGCAGGCGCTAACACGCTGACCGGCGTGGCGATGGTGCTGAAAGAGTATCCCAAGACCGCCGTCAATGTGGTGGGCTACACCGACAGTACCGGTAGCCACGATCTGAATATGCGTCTGTCGCAGCAGCGTGCTGACTCCGTCGCCAGCTCGCTGATCACCCAGGGCGTCGACGCCAGCCGTATCCGTACCAGCGGAATGGGGCCGGCGAACCCGATCGCCAGCAACAGTACGGCAGAAGGTAAGGCGCAAAACCGCCGCGTCGAAATTACCTTGAGTCCATTGCAGTAAACTACCGTACCGGGTAAAGCGGTATGCTTTACCCGGCCTGCATTATTCCCTCTCCAGACCGGATACATCGCGCATTACTCGGTATTCATTCATTATTTACCACGACACGGCTGCCGACAGCGGGGAAATTGGCTGGTCGATGATGGCTAAACGGGTTAATAATAAGCCTGTTCCGGTTGGCGCATGCCGCGCTTACCTTTTGATTTACGGAGAGTCGCATGAAGCCGTCCATCATTCTCTACAAAACCCTGCCTGATGATTTGCTGCATCGCCTGGAGGCGCATTTTACCGTCACCCAGGTACCGAACCTGCATCCGGAAACGGTCGCGCGACACGCGCAGGCATTTGCCAGCGCGCAAGGCCTTCTGGGCGCCAGCGAAACCGTTAACCGCGCGCTGCTGGAAAAAATGCCGGCGCTACGCGCGGCGTCGACCATCTCGGTGGGATACGATAATGTCGAGGTGGACGCCCTTACTGCCCGCAAAATAGTCCTGATGCACACGCCTGCCGTTTTGACGGAAACCGTTGCCGATACGGTGATGGCGTTGATGCTGGCCACTGCCCGCCGCGTGGTGGACGTCGCAGAACGGGTTAAAGCGGGTGAATGGACAGAAAGCATTGGCCCGGCGTGGTTTGGCGTCGATGTGCATCACAAAACACTCGGTATCGTTGGGATGGGGCGTATCGGGATGGCGCTGGCGCAGCGAGCGCACTTTGGGTTTACCATGCCGGTTCTCTATCACGCCCGTCGGCGGCATCAGGAGGCGGAAGACCGTTTTAACGCCCGCTACTGCGATCTGGATACGCTGTTGCAGGAGGCTGATTTTGTCTGCGTGATCCTGCCGCTAACGGCAGAAACGCGACATCTGTTTGGCGCAACACAGTTTGCCAGAATGAAATCGTCCGCCATTTTTATTAATGCCGGACGCGGCCCGGTGGTCGATGAAAACGCGCTGATTGCCGCGCTGCAAAACGGTGAAATATATGCGGCAGGTCTGGATGTTTTTGAACAGGAACCGCTATCCGTGGATTCGCCCTTGCTGAACATGTCTAATGTCGTCGCGGTACCGCATATTGGCTCGGCAACGCATGAGACGCGCTATAACATGATGGCCTGTGCGGTGGATAATTTGATTGATGCGCTGCAGGGAAAAATAGAGAAGAACTGCGTCAATCCGCAGGCGGCGGGATAACGCTACAGGCCCGATAAGCGCTGGCTTGCGCTTATCGGGCAGACTGTCATTACTGAGTCGCGTTTACCGCCGCCGTCCAGGCCTGATTAAACGCCTGATGCTGCGAGGCCAACGGCCCAATCAGCGCATTATATTGGCTGGCCTGCTGTGAGGTCGGGAACTGAATGCCGTTCGCGACAAAGCTCACCTGCTCGCCCTGTTGCGCAATATAATCGCCCACTTGTACCAACTGCTGCGTAAAGATCTGCGCCGCCGGGATCAGCGGCTGCAAAGCATCTGCCGGCACGGTGACCACTTTTTTGTAGACCTGATCAAACACAGGCTTCAGGTCATCGGCCTGCTTTAACGCGCCATGCGCGGCATCAGCCTGCAGTTTTGCATTCTGCAACTGTTGCGCCAGCACGCCTAACGAACCATTTGCCTGCCGCAGCGGCTCACGTTGCGTCATATAATCCTGCGGAACGCGGATGGCGTTAACGCTATCGACCACCGGGCGCAGACCGGAATCCATCGCCTGGTTTACCTGCTGCGAGTAGCCATACAGTATCGCGTAATCAGACACGAACGGACCAAACTGTTTTTTCTGATCGGCCGTCAGCGTTGGTAAACGCTCTCCGCTACGCATTGCTGTATTCTGCAGGAAATCGACAAACGCTTTGCGCTGATCGCCTTCTTTATCAAAACACCCGCTCAGGCTAAACACCATTAATAACGCCACAACAGGCGCAAACCAGCGAGAGCAGGACTTACCTGTCGCCATTGTTAATACTCCTTTCACCCAAAAATGCGCACAACGACACCTGCGTGCCTGACGGCTTACAAGGATAGTCCAGGTCAGGCTTGCAGGATACCCTTTCCACGCGATCTTGTAGCGGAAAATTATGTTTATCTGCATCAATGCTTAATTTGTTATTTTATTGTTAATTTTTGACCTGACACTGCGATAAAAAACGCGGCAAGAGAGCTTTCCAGCGGGGAATGTAATATTTTTTTAATCTTTACAATTATTTTCTGAAAGACGGATATACCTTCCTGGATCAAATTGTTAGCGTCCTAAAAGTCGCGTAGCGTAAGGCATCGAAACGAATCAATAGCGCTTCCTGGCGGCGCGTCGCCCCCCACCCGCAAGTTTCCCGACTATTCTTAAGAGGCTTCGATGCACTTCACGATCCCGCTGTGTGATTTACAGGAGTTCTCAATGGAATATAAAGATCCGATGTTTGAGCTGCTGAGCAGCCTGGAACAAATTGTTTTTAAAGATGAAACGCGAAAGATCACCCTGACGCAAAAACCCAATCCTTTTACCGAATTTGAACAGTTACGGAGAGGGACGGGACTAAAAACAGATGAATTCGCCAGAGCGCTGGGCGTAACGGTTGCCATGGTTCAGGAATGGGAATCGAAACGCGAAAAACCCACGCCAGCAGAGCTCAAATTGATGCGCCTGATACAGGCGAACCCACGCTTAAGTAAGCAATTGATGGAGTAATTTTTACCCCTCTCTGTTTTAACGGTCCTGCGTAAGGACCGTTTTCCCCGCCCGATTCCTGACCTGGAGAAATAAAGTAAAATAAAAGTTGCATCGCCCGGCATTACATGAGTTAATGTGCTCAACGGTTTGACGTACAGACCATTAAAGCAGTTTAGTAAGGCAAGTCCCTTCAAGAGTTATCCATTAGATACCCCTCGTAGTGCGCATTTCCTTAACGCTTAAAAAATCTGTAAAGCACGCCATAACGCCGAAAGGCACACTTATTTTTTAAAAGGTAATACACTATGTCCGGTAAAATGACTGGTATCGTAAAATGGTTCAACGCTGATAAAGGCTTCGGCTTTATTACTCCTGATGACGGTTCTAAAGACGTGTTTGTACACTTCTCCGCTATTCAGAACGATGGTTACAAATCTCTGGACGAAGGTCAGAAAGTTTCCTTCACCATCGAAAGCGGCGCTAAAGGCCCGGCAGCTGGTAACGTAACCAGCCTGTAAGCTTAAAAAGCTCAGAATTTTGAATCCCTGCCTGATGGCGGGGATTTTTTTTATTCCAATTCCCCCTCTCCCCCAGCATAACTTTGCATTACTTTACCCTGCGTTCCTTTGACCTTTCCCTTAGGGGAACCCCTATAGTAGGCAGGGAGATTGTTCACAAGGAATTGAAGTTATGTCGAAATCATCATGGTTATTACTTTTGGGTTTATGCGCCAGCGGCTCCGCGCTTGCGGCATCCGCAGAATCCGCTTTTCTGGCGCAACATGGGCTGGCGGGAAAAACGGTTGAGCAGATCGTGGATACGATTGATCAGACGCCGCAGAGCCGTCCTTTGCCTTACTCCGCGTCGATTACCAGTACCGAGCTCAAATTATCTGACGGAGAGCAGATTTATACGCTACCGTTAGGCGACAAATTCTATCTCTCTTTTGCGCCCTATGAATGGCGGACACACCCCTGTTTTAACCACAGCCTTTCCGGCTGTCAGGGAGAAATGCCGAATAAACCGTTCACTGTAAAAGTGACAGACAGTAAAGGCGCTGTCATCGTACAAAAAGAGATGCAAAGCTATCGAAACGGATTTATCGGTGTTTGGCTACCGCGCAATATGGAAGGGACGCTGGAAGTAAGCTACAACGGTAAAACGGCGTCACATGCCATTGCCACCAGAGATGACAGCCAGACCTGTCTGACGGAATTACCATTACGTTAAAAAAATGCCCGATAACATAATGGGTTATCGGGCCTACAAAGCGCCAACAAGATAAAATTAACAGGGTGCCTTGAGAATGCATAACGCCACAAGAATGGCAGAGGTGGGCTCACTTTGTACTGACCCCAAAAACCTGGACAGATTAACCGAGGCATCAGAGAAAGAGTCCATTTAATACATGGGCTCTTTTTTGTTTCTGGCTATAACTAAATAACATTGTCCGCAATCGGAATATCCATTCCGTTGCTTTCTTGCATCACGCGGATTCCTGTCTCATCAATATTTTGTTCGTCGTATTCTTCCTGAATTTAACCTTAGACGTTCTATCAAATTATCGCTTATAGCGATTTGAACGTAACAGTCTTTGCATTCTATTGAGGGAGCCTAAGGAACAAAGTTCGCTGCTGAGTTTGTGATGATTTGAAACCATGGTGAATGTAGAAATTTTTGGCTTCTTCGGTAAGTGCATGAACCATGATTGCACGTACACCAATATTCTCGGCAACCCGATAGCAACGAAGCACTGCATCATGAAGTAAATCAGCACCAAGCCCTTTTCCATGGAATGAGAGATCGACAGCAAGACGGGCAAGTATAATGACAGGGATGGGATCTGGCATGTTACGCCGAAGGTTGCCTGTCGCTTCTGTATGGTTGACGCTACCGGTGGCCAGAGAGTAAAAACCGGCTACTTGCTTCGTGTCTTTCTTGCACACCACAAATGTTCTGGCCGCTCCGAGAGCCTGGTTTTTGAGGCCCTTTTGCTTCAACCAGTCATCGAGCACAGCTTCACCGCTGACGAACTCAGCTACCTGATGAAAAGCGGACAAAGGTTCTGGTGCTGTTACACGTCCCACTGAGGTTTCCTTGCCAGCAGTTTTTCGATAACGGGATCATCTGCGACCGGTGCATCAAGCAGATTGATGAACTCCTCATATTGCTCATCGTTAAAGTTAAATACACGGCGGTCAAGGATCACTTTCTCGGCAGCCTGGCAGGCCGTTTCCAGAATGAAATCTGTACGTGACTTGTGAAGGATTTCCGCAGCTGCATCAATGAGCGCCCGCTGCGATTCCTTAGCTCTAAGGTTAAGTTGAACATCTGATTTCATGAGACACCCCTTGTATAGCATTTGCTTTACAATGATAGCACAACCACCATGTATAGCAAACGATATACATCAAGTCGTCGTTTTTCATTTTTTGAATACTGATGTCCGCTTTGTGCCAGCAGCGGACGCTGAATGAGCAGTCTATGTTAATCAACGGGGAGCTGGTTAGGCCAAATTCAGTCTACCACAACAGATGGTGGAGTTGGCGTGTCTGAACGGAGTACTACTAAGCCCACCACGCATGACCGGGGATGGGTATTATGAAGCGATGATTGCATATCCGGATCAGAATCGGGTTGGGTTGATGGAGGATCTCTTGAAAACCTCATGCCGATCCTAGTATCGGGTAGTTTAAGCTCCCCTAGATTGATCAGAATATTTAAAATTTAGTCAGATAAATTAACAAAGCCCAACAAGCATAAGGTAGCTACTAAGTCACAGCAGGACATAACGTCAAATTTACATGGGCTCGATTTTCTGAGGTTTTGCCAGCGCGTTACTAATCTGGCGGAGCCGGAGAGACGAATTAGTCAAAGGCATTCTCCTGGTTGCCGCAGAAGCCCACGGGATGCAACACTTTAAGTATATGTTATTGATTGTCTTAGAGTTCAAATGATATATTCTATTTAATTTAACATTTGAGAATTGTTGACATGGAACCTACTGATAAAAATAGTAGCGGGTGGAACCCCAAATACGTTACTGGTCTTTTTTTAACTACCATAGGTGGTCTTTGGACTTTTTTTGACTATACCTATTCCGAAACTATAAATGATTTAAATAATCAAATTTCAGCATATGAAAAATCAAATGAATGGAAGCTACCTGAGACTTTATTAAAAATAAATAAATCAGTTGAATCTCTTAATTTAAGAATAGACGAAAGAAACAGGTTGAATTATTTAGAGTTAGAAAATGATAAGTTAAAACTCGAAAACAAAGATATCAGATCCAAGATGATGAAAACAGAAGCCGCTTTAAACTCTGCCAATGAATACTTACAAACGGTTGTATCAAAACATGATGATTTTATATTAAAAAGAGGCAAATCTTATGCATTAACAGAAAATAATTTATATATATCCGCGCAAAATGTTTATAGCACTACCGTAGAGGGGCAATTCGATAATGAACCTTACACTCTCGAACTGGGAAAATCCAAAGATTTTAGTGTTGGCAATTTAACATGTAAAGTGGTTTTAACAAGTATTGCCTATATGGATAACGAGGCCTCATTTTCCAAAAGCTGTTATGACAAATCAAAACAGCCAAAATTCTAATGTGGGATTTGGTTCTAACACAATCAAGTCAGTATATTTTAAATATATACTGACTCAAAGGCATTGGGGTTTATTTTCCTTTGCATCGTCCAAAAACATTTTTACGATGCCAATCTAGATATTGGAAAGTGCCTAGGGGTATCATCACTTTTTTGCGTAAGTCGATTCCCAAAAGACGAAGCGTGAATTCATTTTTTAACTCATCGCATAAAATTAACTCACCACTATTTTCAAAGCTCAAGAAACCTTTATCAAATAAAATATCCACATTTGAAGAAAGTAAAAAACCATTAAAAGGGTCAAGACGTTCTTTATTATTTGATACTCTCCAGGGCTTGATGTGGCTTGCTCTAAGCATAAATTCATACGGAATACCAGTAACGATGCATTTCCCATATAGTTTAATTAATTCTTTTCTGTACTTTCCTTGACCTTTACGTGCGCTATAAGCTGTTCGCGTTCTGTTACCGAGAGTGAATCGTCATTTCCAATCATTTCAATATCATTGATTAGAAAATCAATATCTTCAAATTCATTGCCATCACTAGATTTATTCTTTTTAACGATGTTAAAACCAAGTGCTTCTAATATATGAAAACAAGGTGAATTGACTCCTCCGCTAAACTCATCAGCAAACAAAGGTCTATTAATCAATGCAATAGCTGAAATACCAAAAATGACTTTAGGTGGATATCTAACTCCATCATATTCCAGGTCATAGGTTGTAGAGTTTTGGTATTTATAATCAGAATATATCAACTCACCAAACTTATCTAGTGTGTCTAAAATGTTCTCTCTAGAGAGAGAAGACATCAAAGCATTTAAGTTTGAAACTCTATGGCTTACCGATTTCGTATCTCTGTATCCTATAGATTTTTCTAATTCAACTATACTGTTATTTTTATAATATACTCCTGCCCTTGAAAGTAAATACCATGCAATTACCTTGCTAATTACTGAGCAATAGCCTTGATGTACGGTGCCTAAATAAGTGATTGGCGAATACTTCTCTGCTCTTTTTTCTAATAGATATTCACTGTGATTACTAATCTCTATTGGCATTTCCAACTAATAAGATTTAATCTTCACCTTCCAGATCTCACCTGTTTTGTCAGTTTCTGACATAGACGAAGCGAGCGCAAATCCTACATGATTTATTACCCCACGGCTACAGAAAAAAATGAGGTCGCCTTTCTTAATGGTTTTAACCATTTCTCTATAATGGTTGTATTTTTTTGCGGGCCTTGCGCTGATCCAACCATTCTCAAGTTCTTTTTTTTGTGACCATGGGCTTTGCGTAATCCAGAAGTAATTCATGTGAAATATTCACACCTCATATTAAACGGACTGATTTATAAGATATTAACTTCCTAACTAAGCCAATGCAAACCACATTAGGTGAAAGCTCACCTCTTTTTCCCTACACACTTTTTCGACTTCCGTTTTTTCAACCATCAGACCGTATTCCTCCGATATCAGATTCTTAAGGGATTATTGAGGTAGCTCGCTGTTGTATCTGTCAGCTGATGCTCTGTGACGTCCCGTACCTCGTTCAGTGTTTTGAACAGATAAAAAACCAGGATGTCTATCCGATACAGTACCCGGATGATACATTGAGCCGGGATATACAGATCGATTCCTATCACCTGCATCCCATGATGAAAACCATCTACCAAATTGAAGATCCGGAAGCGTCTGTCGTAGACAAACGCATCCTGCATAAAGTCGTTATTTCAGAACTGATTCAGCAATTCCGGTTTTATCAACAGAGTCGGATTACGCACCGGCAGACCTCGCTTTCCTTTACGATGAAAATTTGGCTTCAGCAGGCAATAAATCCGGTGTACACGCTTAAGATTCAAGCAGCAGCCCTATCTTCGGAGTTCCTGAAATAGCTTCTTAAAACTGTATGGCGGATAGTATTCTATTATTTCGGTCAACGCTCAGATCACCAGTTCATCTCGGCGTATTTCGGCTTGGAGAAAATATACCGTCCTGCTCAGCGATAATGACCTCCATGCTTGGCGTAAGTACATGGCAAATTGCACTGTCAGATAGTTGACGCTCTAGAATTTTATCAATGATTTTAAAGTTTTTTTCTACGAAATCTTTTAACTCGTAACTTTCCAGACCTAGGTCGGCAAATATCTATTTAAGCCACCGGACCTGCTCGCCGTTGATTAACATACAGCATTGTTAGCAATGCGACTATTTGGCTGCGAGATCAACTGTGAACTTCCGCTATTCGCTCATAGCAGACATTTGCGTGAGCGTATCCACCGACGTTCAGGTTTCCTGATAGCATCCCTGTACAGAACTTGTTAATTTCTTGCCTGGATAGCTCGTTAGGTGGTATTCAACCGGGCTGAGTCCGTTAAATCTAAGGCTAATTCGTCGGGTATTGTAGTATCGTATGTAATCCTCAATAGCTATCTTAAGTTCATCAATATCCTTAAATTTACTGGTGTAAAAACTTTCTGATTTTAAAGTCCCGAAAAAACATTCTGCACAGGCATTATCAAGGCAGTTGCCTTTGCGGGACATACTTTGGATGATGCCAAACTCTCGTAACTGATACTGGTACCATCAATGACGGTATTGCCAGCCCTGATCTGAATGAAGAACCGGATTGGTACCCGCATCAGGTCTGGCAAATGCCTTCATGAGTATGTCATCGATCATCGGCATGGTTGGACATTCTGAAATACTGCAGGAGATCACTTCGTTATTGAAGAGATCAATATGGGCGCAGTGCACTTTTGATTTATATACCCTTCATACTTCAAGTTGCTTATGTGTTGGCTACGCTCGCTCACCCCAGTCACATAGTTATCTATGCTCCTGGGGACTCACTCCCTTGCCGCCTTTAAGCAACTCGAATTATTTTGGGTATAGTCAGGTGGGGCTTTTCTCTCTCTGCCTTTTGGTGAATACCTGAGACAAACAGTCTCAAGCACCCGCAGCTATTCTAACGCCAATATCCGTACCGCCAGCGTTAATGTATTCCTGAAATATTTTTTGCCAATCAATAGAAATAACCGCGTCTATGAGTTACAGAATTATTAGCGAATCGACTGATACTATTTATATTATAAAAAAACCTGCCCGAGAGCAGGTTTTTATTTATTTAACTGAACGCTTATTGCAGTAACGAAATATCCGCAACCTGCAGGAACAGTTCGCGTAGTTTCGACAACAGCGTCAGGCGGTTGATACGGATATCTTTCTCTTCCGCGTTAACCATAACATTTTCGAAGAATTCATCCACCGGCGCGCGCAGAGCAGCCAGCTCAATCAACGCTTCCTGATAACGACCATCGGCAAAGTACGGCTGAAGCTTATCACGCAGCACAACCAGATGTCTGGCCAATTCAATTTCCGCCGCTTCTTTCAGTACGGAGGCGTGGACGATATCGTTCAGCGGCTCAGTGGCTTTCGCCAGGATGTTGGAGACGCGCTTGTTCGCCGCCGCCAGCGCAGAGGCTTCTTCCAGGGTACGGAAGTGCGATACCGCTTTCATACGAGCATCGAAATCTGCCGGACGGGTCGGACGACGCGCCAGTACCGCCTGGATAGTGTCGACGGTGTAACCTTCATCCTGATACCAGGCGCGGAAGCGACCCAGCATAAAGTCGATCACATCATCGACTACGTTGGCGTTGGTCAGCTTGTCGCCATACAGACGCGCCGCTTCTTCGGTCAGCGTTTGCAGATCAAGGTTGAGGTTCTTCTCAACAATGATGCGCAGCACGCCCAGCGCGGCACGACGCAGCGCAAACGGGTCTTTGTCGCCTTTCGGATGCTGACCAATACCGAAGATACCCGCCAGAGTGTCCATCTTATCGGCGATCGCCAGCGCGCAGGCCACCGGGTTAGACGGCAGGTCATCACCGGCAAAGCGTGGCTGATACTGTTCGTTCAGCGCCACAGCCACATCTTCCGCTTCACCATCGTGACGCGCGTAGTGCATCCCCATCACACCCTGGGTGTCGGTGAACTCGAAGACCATGTTGGTCATCAGGTCGCACTTGGAGAGCAGGCCCGCACGAGTGGCGTGGTTGACGTCAGCGCCAATCTGACCGGCAATCCAGCCCGCCAGCGCCTGAATACGGTCGGTCTTGTCGCGCAGCGTGCCCAGCTGTTGCTGGAACAGCACGGTTTGCAGACGCGGCAGATGATCTTCCAGACGTTTTTTACGGTCGGTATTGAAGAAGAATTCAGCATCCGCCAGACGCGGACGCACCACTTTCTCGTTACCGGAGATAATCTGGGTCGGATCTTTCGATTCGATATTCGCGACGAAGATAAAGTTCGGCAGCAGCTTGCCCGCGTTGTCATAAACCGGGAAATACTTCTGGTCGCCCTTCATGGTGTACACCAGCGCTTCGGCAGGCACGGCGAGGAATTTCTCTTCGAATTTCGCCGTCAATACCACCGGCCATTCCACCAGCGAGGCGACTTCTTCCAGCAGGCTTTCGCTCAGGTCGGCATTACCGCCAATCTTGCGTGCTGCTTCTTCAGCGTCCGCTTTGATTTTGGCTTTACGCGCTTCGTAGTCCGCAATGACTTTACCGCGCTCCAGCAGAATTTGCGGGTACTGGTCAGCATTGTCGATAGTGAACTCAGGCTGACCCATAAAGCGATGGCCGCGAATGACGCGGTCAGACTGAATACCCAGAATAGTCGCCGGAATCACTTTATCGCCCAGCAGCAGAGTCACAGTGTGTACCGGACGCACGAAGTGGACGTCAGACGCGCCCCAGCGCATCAGTTTCGGGATCGGTAGTTTCGCCAGCGAGGTGGCTACCATGTTCGGCACCAGCGCTTCGGTACTTTCGCCCTTCACGTGGGCGCGATACAGCAGCCATTCGCCTTTGTCGGTCTTCAGACGCTCGGCCTGATCAACGGTGATCCCGCAGCCGCGCGCCCAGCCTTCTGCCGCTTTGCTCGGTTTGCCTTCGGCGTCGAACGCCTGGGCAATCGCCGGACCACGTTTTTCGACTTCGCGATCGGGCTGAGATTCAGCAAGATTCGCCACTTTCAGCGCCAGACGGCGCGGGGCGGCAAACCATTCAACGTTACCGTGCGCGAGGCCGGCGTTATCCAGCTCCGCAGTGAAGTTCGCAGCAAAGGACTCAGCCAAACTGCGCAGTGCTTTTGGTGGCAGCTCTTCAGTGCCGATTTCCACCAGAAAAGTTTTCTCAGACATGGCCGCCTCTTACTTGTCTTTGTTGCACATCGGGAAGCCGAGGGCTTCACGGGAAGCATAATAAGCCTCTGCCACTGCTTTGGTCAGGGTGCGAATACGCAAAATGTAGCGCTGACGTTCGGTGACGGAGATAGCTTTACGCGCATCCAGCAGGTTGAAGCTATGGGCGGCTTTCAGAATACGCTCGTAGGCCGGCAGCGGCAGCGGGTTTTCCAGTGCCAGCAGCTGCTGGGCTTCTTTCTCATACTGCTCGAAGCAGGTGAATAAGAAATCCACATCGGCGTATTCAAAGTTATAGGTGGATTGCTCCACTTCGTTCTGATGGAACACGTCGCCGTAGGTGGTTTTACCCAGCGGGCCATCGCTCCAGACCAGGTCGTAAACGCTGTCCACGCCCTGGATATACATCGCCAGACGTTCCAGACCGTAGGTGATTTCACCGGTCACCGGCTTGCACTCCAGGCCGCCGACCTGCTGGAAGTAGGTGAACTGCGTCACTTCCATGCCATTCAGCCACACTTCCCAGCCGAGTCCCCAGGCGCCCAGCGTCGGGTTCTCCCAGTTATCTTCCACGAAACGGATATCGTGAATGGTCGGGTCCATACCCAGCTCTTTCAGAGAACCGAGATACAGCTCCTGAATATTCTCCGGAGACGGCTTAATCACTACCTGGAACTGGTAGTAGTGCTGTAAGCGGTTCGGGTTTTCGCCGTAGCGGCCATCGGTCGGACGACGAGAAGGCTGCACATAGGCAGTCGCCATCGGCTCTGGCCCCAGCGCGCGCAGGCAGGTCATTGGATGAGAAGTTCCCGCGCCGACTTCCATGTCCAATGGTTGAACAATGGTGCAGCCCTGGCGAGCCCAGTAATCCTGTAAGGTCAGGATCAAGCCCTGGAAGGTCCTGGTATCAAACTTTTGCATATTATTTCGTGCTGGATACGTGTGGATTTAAAGGAAGGAGCCAGTATACCCGCTGGATGCGAGATATACAGTATGAAACCGGTTTGTTTAGCGAAAATTGCCGGATTTCGCGGCATCACACCTCACCAGGCGCGGCTTTTACCGCATAGAAAGATGTAAAAACTGCCCATCTGCATCAAAAGAGCAGACAAAACTCTCTTTACGGAAGGTATTACCACGCATCTCATAGCTCCCCTGAAACTGCTCGAAGCCGGTAACAGCAATTTTCTGTGCGCCAGTGTTGTAACGCTGCGCCGCCTGGGCTTTACACAATGCTTCCATATCCAGCGTGCGTGTTGGGCTCACTTTACTCTGCTGGGCTTTTTGCGTCGGTGGCGGTGTCGCTGTGCATCCCACCAGAGCGATGGCTATCATCACAGTACAGAAATACTTCATTATCATTTTTATTACCGTCTGGTTTGCTGGTCAGTCTTATTATTAAGGTTTGTGGGTAGCAGACACATTGTGCGAATCTCCTTACGCCATCACAAGATGTAGCGTAGAAAGTCAGATTTTTCCAGTGAGCCACCGCGCTGGAACTCTATTGAAACGGAAGCTGAGGAACTGATGCAGCCTAAAATTAACTGGATTGATAACCTGCGAGGGATCGCCTGTTTAATGGTAGTGATGATCCATACTACAACGTGGTACATCACCAACGCCCACAGCGTCAGCCCGCTAAACTGGGATATTGCGAATGTCCTGAATTCGGCTTCGCGCGTTAGCGTTCCCCTGTTTTTTATGATTTCAGGCTATCTTTTTTTTGGCGAGCGCTGCGCGCAACCGCGGCATTTTTTACGTATCGCCCTGTGCCTTATCTTTTACAGCGTTGTCGCCCTGGCTTACATTTCACTTTTTACTTCGATCAACGTCGAGCTTTCGCTAAAAAATGCGCTGCAAAAACCCGTGTTTTACCACCTGTGGTTTTTCTTTGCGATTGCGGTGATCTACCTGGTATCGCCATTAATCCAGGTAAAAAACGTGAGCGGCAAAATGCTCCTGACGCTGATGGTGGTCATTGGTATTATTGCCAACCCAAATACTGTGCCGCAAAAAATCGGCGGCGTTGAATGGTTGCCCATCAATCTGTATATCAGCGGCGACACGTTCTACTACATTCTCTACGGTATCCTGGGCCGCGCCATTGGAATGATGGAGACGCAAAAGTCATCGCTGACGCTTATCTGCACTGCCCTGTTCATCATCGCGGTATTTGTTATTTCTCGCGGCACATTGCATGAATTACGCTGGCGCGGAAATTTTGCCGATACCTGGTATCTGTATTGCGGTCCCATGGTGTTTATTTGCGCCGTCTCACTGTTCACGGTAGTTAAAAATAAGCTGAATGCGCGGACGTTACCTGGACTGGGGCTTATCTCCCGCCACTCGCTGGGTATTTATGGTTTCCACGCGCTGATTATCCATGCGCTACGTACTAATGGTCTGGAGTTAAAACGTTGGCCGCCGTTAGACATCGTGTGGGTTTTTGCCGCGACGGTGACAGGAAGCCTGCTACTTTCCATGCTGTTACAGCGTATTGATAAACGGAAATGGGTTAGCTAAACGACAATGATGGCTCCGGCCATCATTCATCATCACTGTAGGAAGCGTAAAGATCGGTTCCATATATACTGACCCCCAGCGCCACCAGACACAGTATTTTCAGCGCGCCCGCCAGCGCCAGGTTAAATACGCCGACCGCGACCATGCCGATGCCAAGCAACAGCAAAGATTTACAACGAGAAAGCAAGCGGTCATTCCCCGTGTGTTCCTGGCGAATTAAGACAGGAAAACCGCACATGACGATTGCCGCAAAAAAATATCCCTTTTCGCTTAATGTATGACAGCCTGGCCACAGTCCCACCAGGTATACCACTGCACCGACGACTAACATTCCCAGGCCGAATATCCGTTTCCTGCGCGCAACGTGATCGTCCATCTCACTCTCCTTGTGGTTGAGTGAGACACATTAAGCGAAGAAATAGCGATGAAAAAGGCGCCTGCTTAGCAATAATATAAAAATCAGAAAACACACATACTTACTTCGATATAATTCAATAGAATTAATATTTACGGGAAATGCCTTTCAGCCAAAACCGAAAGGCATTCTGATTTATGACATCAACGGCAACAGCTGCTGATAGAGTCGACGGAAGGTTTCACGACGTTGTTGATAAACCGCATGACGCTGCGCATCAGGATAATGCGCCTGCTCCAGCGGCAACTGCGGCAATACATCGGCGAGCGGAGTCTGTTTATTCACCGCAATTTGCGCCAGACGCGCCGCGCCCAGCGCTGGTCCCACATCGCCGCCAGTACGATAATCAAGCTGTAGCCCGCTAATATCAGATAGCATCTGACGCCAGTATTCGCTGCGCGCCCCGCCGCCGATAAGCGTCACGCTGGCGGGCTTGACGCCGCAGGCGTGAACCACATCCATGCCATCCGCCAGAGCATATCCCACGCCTTCCAGTACCGCCCGCGCCAGTTCCGCCGGGCCATGCTGATGGGTTAAACCAAAGAAAACGCCTTTTGCCTGCGGATTATTGTGCGGCGTGCGCTCGCCGGACAGGTACGGCAAAAACCAGATCGGATCGGTATGCTCATCCGCCTGCTGTGCGGCGGCAATCAGCGCCGGGACGTTCTCCTGCCCGGTGAGTTTAGCCGCCCAGTCCAGACAAGAGGCGGCGCTCAACATCACAGACATTAAATGCCAGCGTTCCGGCAGCGCATGGCAAAAACTGTGTACTGCGCTCTCCGGTTTACTCAGAAAGCCGTCGCTGACGGCAAAATAGACGCCCGATGTTCCAAGTGAGAGCATCGCCTGTCCGGCATCGATCATTCCTACGCCGACCGCGCCAGCCGCATTGTCGCCGCCGCCCGCCACCACAGGTACTGCTGGCATTCCCCATGCGCTGGCTACCTCTGGCAGCAACGTTCCGGTAATGTCACTACCTTCAAATAACGCTGGCATCTGCTGTCGGGTTAAATGACAGGCGTTGAGCATAACTTCGCTCCAGTCGCGCTTTTTCACGTCCAGCCACATCGTTCCTGCCGCATCCGACATATCGCTGGCAAAGACGCCCGTCATTCGCAGCCGCAGAAAATCTTTCGGCAGCAGAACTTTGTCTATCTGGCGGAAAATATCCGGTTCGTGGCGCTGCACCCAGACTAATTTGGGCGCGGTAAAACCGGGCATCATCAGATTACCGGTTATCGCACGCGACTGCGGCACCTGTTTTTCCAGCCAGGCGCACTCTTCGCTACAGCGTCCGTCATTCCATAAAATCGCTGGTCGCAGAACCTGCTGACGGCTATCAAGCAATGTCGCGCCATGCATTTGTCCGGCGATGCCCAACGCCCGAACGCCACTTAACGACTGTTGCCGACCTAAACCTTTAACCGCACGATCCGTCGCCTGCCACCACTGCTCTGGTTCCTGTTCCGACCATAAGGGATGCGGACGCGATACGGTCAGTTTTTCAGTATGCGTAGCCAGCACATCGCCCTGCTCATTCAACAGGATAGCCTTTACACCCGATGTACCAAGATCGATCCCGATATACATATTGTGGGTTCCTTTACTGAAAGCGCCCGGCAGCGCTACGCTTACCGGGCTAATCACGACTACAGGCCGGGCTAACGCGGAGTCGCCCGGTAGATAGGGTTATTTATCAAACAGATAACGGTTAACCAGATTTTCTAACAGCTCCTGATGACCGCTTTGATGTACTGGCGCCAGATTGTGCTGCTCCGCATACTGCGCCAGTTCGCCTAAGGAGAGTTGTCCTTTCAGAATCTGCTGCCCCAGCTCGCCATTCCAGCCGGCATAGCGCTTCGCCACGCGTTTATCCAGCTCGCCGTCTTCAACCATACGCGCGGCGATTTTCAGCGACAACGCCATCGTATCCATTGCGCCGATATGACCGTAGAACAGATCGTATTTATCGGTGCTCTGGCGACGAACTTTGGCGTCGAAGTTGAGACCGCCCGTCGTGAATCCGCCCGCTTTCAGGATTTCGTACATCACCAGCGCGTTCTCTTCAACGCTAATCGGGAACTGATCGGTATCCCAGCCCAGTTGCGCATCGCCGCGGTTGGCGTCAACGGAGCCAAAAATACCCAGCGCGATAGCGGTCGCGATTTCATGGTGGAACGAATGGCCCGCCAGCGTCGCGTGGTTCGCCTCAATATTCACTTTGATCTCTTTTTCCAGGCCGAACTGTTTGAGGAAACCATAGACCGTTGCAACGTCATAATCATACTGATGTTTTGTCGGTTCCTGCGGTTTCGGTTCAATCAGCAGCGTGCCCTGGAAACCCATTTTATGTTTGTGCTCGACCACCATTTGCATAAAGCGGCCAATCTGTTCGCGTTCCTGGCGCAGATCGGTATTCAGCAACGTTTCATAACCTTCGCGCCCGCCCCACAGGACGTAATTTTCGCCGCCCAGTTTATGCGTGGCGTTCATTGCCGTAACCACTTGCGTCGCCGCCCAGCTAAAGACTTCCGGGTCCGGGTTAGTGGCGGCGCCTGCGCCATAGCGCGGGTTGGTAAAGCAGTTCGCCGTTCCCCACAGCAGTTTTACGCCGCTCTGCTCCTGTTTCGCCGCCAGCACATCCACCATCTGCGCGAAGTTGTTTTTATATTCTTTCAACGACGCGCCTTCCGGCGACACATCCACGTCATGGAAGCAATAAAAAGGCACATTCAGTTTGTGGAAAAATTCAAACGCCACGTCCGCTTTGCGTTTCGCCAGCTCCAGCGCTTCGCCCGGTTGCTGCCACGGACGATTAAACGCGCCTACGCCAAACATATCCGCGCCGTTCCAGCAGAAGGTATGCCAGTAACAGGCCGCGAAACGCAGGTGATCTTCCATACGTTTACCTAAAACCAGCTCGTCGGGATTGTAATGACGAAATGCCAGCGGGTTAGTCGATTGAGGGCCTTCATAGCGAACACGATCGAGTTGGTCAAAATAAGCCTGCATAGTGAGCTCCATAATCAGATAAGACGGCAAGTAAACGACATAACGTCATACTGGAATTTCCTGATTTATTGCTCAATTACGTTATTTCACACCGCTATTAAGAGAATCCCCAAATGTGCTCTGGCTCTCAAAAAAACGCTGAAAACCACAGAAGAAAAAAGCGATCGCGATCGAATCCTGGCAAATAAACAAAAAACCGTAATATATAGATAAGAAATGACAATTGTCATCCGCCGTTTGCTGTGATGAATTTCGCATAACGTTTCAGGCGCAAAATAATTTGTCATCATTCGCCAGACCGTTATGTCAGCCGTTTTGATAGTATCCATGAGTCCAGGTTCACTTTTGCAGGATATATCCTCATGTTTGATAAACGTCACCGTATCACTCTGTTATTTAACGCGAATAAAGCCTATGACCGTCAGGTAGTGGAGGGGGTGGGTGAATATTTACAAGCCTCGCAATCCGAATGGGATATATTTATTGAGGAAGATTTCCGTGCCCGTATCGATAACATTAAAGAGTGGTTAGGCGACGGCGTTATTGCCGATTACGATGATGACGATATCGCGCAATTATTGGCCGATGTCGACGTACCCATTGTCGGGGTCGGCGGTTCTTACCATCTTGCTGAAAATTATCCCGCCGTTCATTACATCGCCACCGATAATCATGCGCTCGTTGAAAGCGCCTTCCTGCATTTAAAAGAAAAAGGCGTTAACCGCTTCGCGTTTTACGGTTTGCCCGACTCCAGCCGTAAACATTGGGCAGCGGAACGGGAATACGCCTTTCGCCAGCTGGTCGCCGAGGAAAAATACCGCGGCGTAGTCTATCAGGGACTGGAAACCGCACCGGAAAACTGGCAGCACGCGCAAAATCGCCTCGCCGACTGGCTTCAGACGCTGCCGCCGCAAACCGGCATCATTGCCGTAACGGATGCCCGCGCCCGTCACGTATTGCAGGCCTGCGAACACCTGCATATTCCGGTGCCGGAAAAACTTTGCGTTATCGGTATTGATAACGAAGAGTTAACCCGTTATCTGTCGCGCGTCGCGCTTTCCTCCGTCGCGCAGGGGGCGCGGCAAATGGGCTATCAGGCGGCGAAGCTGCTGCACCGTTTGCTGGCGCGCGAAGAGATGCCGTTACAGCGCATTCTGGTGCCGCCGGTGCGCGTCATTGCGCGCCGCTCGACAGACTATCGCTCCCTGACCGATCCGGCGGTTATCCAGGCGATGCACTTTATTCGTAACCATGCCTGTAAGGGCATTAAAGTCGAGCAGGTGCTGGATGCGGTTGGGATTTCACGTTCAAACCTGGAAAAACGTTTTAAGGAAGAAGTTGGCGAGACGATACATGCGCTGATCCACGCCGAAAAGCTGGAAAAAGCGCGTAGTTTGTTGATTTCTACCACGTTGGCGATAAACGAAATTTCGCAAATGTGCGGCTACCCGTCACTGCAATATTTCTATTCGGTGTTTAAAAAGGAGTACGTCACTACGCCTAAGGAGTATCGCGACCAGCATAGTGAAGCGTTGTTGTAGTTTATCCAGCCTACAGATGCCTTGTAAGCCGGATAGCGTAGCGCCATCCGGCACACAGAATTACATATGCGCGGCGATCAGACGCTGGTTGTCCTGGTACATCGCGAACAAGTAGTTGTTATAGCGCGACCCCTGGGTAGAGTAACCCTTCAGCTTATGAATCATCGCCGTGGCGGTGACTTCCTGATCCGCCTTACGCAGTTGGGCGCGCGACTTGCGGAAAGAGGAATAAGCCGGATGCGTGTTCAGGTTGGCGACATACGCGCTCACCGACTCCTCAACCGACGCGAATTGCGAGTAACCTTTCACCTTACCCGGCGTATTGGTACAACGCCCTTTCGTACACTTCATGCCGAACAGGTTGTTGTTGCTACGCGCCAGTTTAGAGGTTCCCCAGCCGCTTTCCGCCGCCGCCATCGTCGCCACCATGCTGGTGGGAATAATGTCGACGCGCTCCAGCAACGTATTCCACGGAATACGACGCGTGTTGCCGGACCAGCTCACTTTATAGCGCTTCGCGATATCTTTCATACGCGCGCGCTCAGACGGCGACCAGCGGTTCTGGTACTGTTTTGAGATCAGCCAATTACGGTCCGCGGTAATCGCGGCATTTTGGCTGGTGATGTAAGGCATAACGGTCCGGAGAAACGCTTTTTTTCTGGGGGTTCCGGAAGGGTATTTTCGCAAATCAGGAAGTGAACTGCTCTTTGCACTATTGCGAGAATACTCTTGTTTACTGCTAACCTGTTTATAACTTTTCTCGGTTATGTGGGACTTTTGACTCGTTTGCGTTGCGTGCGTCTTTGCCAGCACCTCACCCGAAAATGCGATGGTGAGTAACATAAGAATCATTGCCCCATATCGTCGCATGGGAGTCAATATCATTAGGTCTCCTGGTCGGATTGATACATTCCAACACCTTTTATTTTTCACGAAGTTGAGGTTTGAACCCCAAATTCTAGCAAAAATAGGCTTAAAAAGCACCTCAGGGAATAGTCTTAATCCGAAACTATGTCAACTATTAACGATAACAGACAGCAATAATGCCAATAAAATGTGGCGCTTATCGCAAATAGAGGCGTTTTTTTGCGCCTCGTCGCTCACCCTCGCGCCTCCTCCTGCGCGACTCTCTGCGGGGGAGGAGTTCATTCGCCTAAAAACCAGGCAAGCTGATGAATATTGCCCACAAAGGATAGCGTGATGAAACTTGCCGCCTTCGCTCTGACGCTGATACCCGGTATCGCGATCGCCTCATCATGGACCTCGCCCGGTTTTCCGACGTTCTCGACGCAGGAAACCGGACGCTTTACCAGCCATGCTGCATTAACAAAAGGTACACGCGCGTTAACGCTCCATATTGACCAGCAGTGTTGGCAGCCCTCCGGCGCCATAAAACTCAACCAGATGTTGTCGTTAAAACCCTGCGAAGGCGCGCCGCCGCAATGGCGTTTGTTTAAAGATGGCGACTATACAATAACGGTAGATACCCGCTCCGGTACGCCGACCCTGTTGTTATCGATAAAAACTGAACCTGAACGCACCACACAGCTCACCTACCAGTGTCCCGTCTGGGATGGTTCGCCGCTCACGCTGGATGTTCGCCAAACCTTTCCGGAAGGGACAGTAGTGCGCGATTATTACAGTGGTCAAACCGATACCGTCCAAAACGGGCAAATCACGCTGCGACCTGCCGACAGCCACGGGCTTTTATTGCTGGAACGCGCGGAAACCCATGCATCAGCGCCTTTTAACTGGCGCAACGCCACCGTTTATTTTGTGCTTACGGATCGTTTTCGCAATGGCGATCCAACCAACGACCACAGCTATGGTCGCCATAAGGATGGTATGCAAGAGATTGGCACTTTCCACGGCGGCGATTTACGCGGGTTGACGAGTAAACTGGACTATCTACAGCAATTAGGCGTGAACGCCTTGTGGATAAGCTCGCCGTTTGAACAGATCCACGGCTGGGTCGGCGGCGGAACAAAAGGCGATTTTCCTCATTACGCCTATCACGGCTATTACACTCAGGACTGGACGACGCTGGATGCCAATATGGGCAGCGAAGCCGATCTCCGCGCGCTGGTCGACGGCGCGCACCAGCGCGGCATCCGTATTTTATTTGACGTAGTAATGAATCATGCCGGTTACGCCACGCTGGCGGATATGCAGGAGTATCAGTTCGGCGCGCTCTATTTATCCGGCGCGGAACGGCAAAAAATTCTCGGCGATCGCTGGACAAACTGGCGACCCGCCGCCGGACAAAGCTGGCACAGCTTTAACGACTACATCAACTTCAGCGACAGCGCCGCCTGGGAAAAATGGTGGGGGAAAAAGTGGATTCGTACCGATATTGGCGACTACGACAGTCCGGGATTTGACGATTTAACCCTGTCGCTGGCCTTTCTGCCGGATATAAAAACGGAATCTACCACGCCTTCCGGCCTACCCGCGTTCTATGCCAACAAACTCGATACTAAAGCAAAGTTCATTGAAGGCTATACGCCACGGGATTATCTGACTCACTGGTTAAGCCAGTGGGTGCATGATTACGGCATTGACGGGTTCCGGGTCGATACTGCCAAAAACGTTGAGCTTCCTGCCTGGCAACAGCTAAAAACCCAGGCCAGCGCGGCGTTACGTGAATGGAAGCAGGCCAATCCGGACAAAGCGCTGGATGATAGCCCGTTCTGGATGACTGGCGAAGCGTGGGGCCACGGCGTCATGAAAAGTGATTATTATCGCTATGGTTTCGACGCGATGATCAATTTTGATTATCAGGAGCAGGCCGCGAAAGCGGTCGATTGCCTGGCGGAAATGGGGCCAGTCTGGCAGCAGATGGCGGATAAAATGCAGGATTTCAACGTATTAAGTTACCTCTCCTCGCATGATACGCGCCTTTTCCGTGAGGGCGGTGATAAGGCGGCGGAACTGCTGCTGCTTTCGCCGGGCGCGGTGCAGATCTTTTACGGCGATGAATCCGCTCGTCCCTTCGGCCCCACCGGCTCCGACCCCCTGCAAGGCACCCGTTCAGATATGAACTGGCAGTACGTGAGCGGAAAGTCAGCCGCAGCCGTCGCGCACTGGCAGCGTATTAGCCAGTTCCGCGCCAGACATCCCGCCATCGGCGCAGGCCAACAAACCACGCTGACGCTAAAACACGGGTACGGTTTTGTACGCCAGTACGGCGACGATACGGTGATGGTCGTCTGGGCAGGCCGCCGCTAATCATGGCGCTACCGGTCCCCTCGCGTACCGGTAGCCCCTTCAAAATAAAAAACTAACCTGATAAAAATTTGTAGCATAAAACATCAATACCACCGCCTGACCCCCATTTGCGCCCCGCCATTTGTAGCGTTATGGTTATCCACTTTGACAGACAGTTCGATAGATCACCCGTTATGACATTTTCACTTTTCGGCGATAAATTTACCCGCCATTCAGGCATTACCCGCCTGATGGAGGATCTCAACGACGGCTTACGCACGCCAGGCGCCATCATGCTTGGCGGCGGTAACCCGGCACACATCCCTGCAATGCAGGATTATTTCCAGACGCTACTGACAGAGATGGTAGAAAGCGGCAAAGCCGCTGATGCGCTTTGTAATTATGACGGTCCCCAGGGAAAAACGGCGCTACTGAATGCACTGGCCGTACTGCTACGTGAAACGCTGGGATGGGATATCGAACCACAGAATATTGCGCTGACAAATGGCAGTCAGAGCGCGTTTTTCTACTTATTTAATCTCTTCGCCGGACGTCGCGCCGACGGCAGTACGAAAAAGGTACTATTCCCGCTTGCGCCGGAATATATCGGCTATGCGGATTCCGGTCTGGAAGACGACCTCTTCGTTTCGGCGCGCCCGAATATTGAACTGCTGCCGGAAGGCCAGTTTAAGTATCACGTCGATTTTGAGCATCTGCACATCGGCGAAGAAACGGGGATGATTTGCGTCTCGCGCCCGACCAACCCAACCGGTAACGTTATCACCGACGAAGAGCTGATGAAGCTGGACAGACTGGCGAATCAGCACAACATCCCACTGGTGATTGATAACGCTTATGGCGTACCGTTTCCGGGCATTATCTTTAGCGAGGCGCGCCCGCTGTGGAACCCTAATATTATCCTATGCATGAGCCTCTCGAAGCTGGGTCTGCCCGGTTCCCGCTGCGGGATTATCATCGCCAATGATAAGACGATTACCGCCATTGCCAACATGAACGGCATCATCAGCCTTGCGCCCGGCGGCATGGGCCCGGCGATGATGTGCGAAATGATTAAGCGTAACGATCTGCTGCGGCTGTCGGAAACGGTTATAAAACCTTTCTACTATCAGCGCGTTCAACAGACGATCGCGATCATTCGTCGCTATTTATCCGAAGAACGCTGCCTGATTCATAAACCGGAGGGCGCAATATTTTTGTGGCTGTGGTTTAAAGATCTGCCGATTACCACCGAGCTACTCTATCAACGCTTGAAAGCGCGCGGCGTGCTGATGGTGCCGGGCCACTATTTCTTTCCCGGACTGGATAAACCCTGGCCGCACACACACCAATGTATGCGGATGAACTACGTGCCTGAACCGGATAAAATCGAGGCGGGCGTAAAAATTCTGGCAGAAGAGATTGAACGCGCCTGGCGTGAAGGCTGACGGTTATTCCGGCCATCATGCAGGCCGGAACGACGTTCAGAAAGGTTGAGAATAGAGGCGCTGGCGCTGCACGTGTGCTGCGTCAACGCACTGTAACGCACTGGTCGGGCAGGCTTCCACGCACGCCGGCCCCGCTTCCCGATGCCAGCAAAGATCGCATTTAATCGCCTGCGCGCCTGACGTGGACGCCACCACGGTCATCGCGCCAAACGGGCAAGCCAGCATACAGCTTTTACAACCAATGCAGCGCGATGGCGTCACGAAGATATGCCCCCGATCACGTCGAATCGCCTGTACCGGGCAGACATTCGCGCACGGCGCGTCCTCACACTGATGGCAGACCGTGGCCGTGGTGAAGCTATCCTCTTTTATCACCCGGATACGCGGCACAAAGTCCGCCGTCGTCACCGCCGCGCTATTCTGCTGTTCCTGGTGCGACACCACGCAGGCGACCTCGCAGGTACGACACCCGATACACGCCGACGCATCCGCCATAATAAACCGGTTCATTGTTCTCCCCCTGCGTTAAAACGCCAGAATGCCAGAGAGCCATTCCCCGCCGCTTTGATCCCACTACGCAAACGGACAAATTTTGTCAGATGCCTGATAAAACCTGGCGAGCTGTCTTATTCGCGAACGGTAAATCCCAGCTCATTAGAGATAGCCTGTGCGGTTTCACGCAACGGTTTGAGCAGATTTTTCTCGCCGATCTGTTTTAGCCGTGACGTCGACAGTGAAATAGAAATGGCGTAAGGCACTCGATGGTGAATATCAAACACAGGCACAGCAATACAGGAAACGCCCAGTTCATTTTCTTCGCGGTCCATCGCCATGCTGGTTTCACGAATTTGCGCCAGCTCATCGTACATTGCTGGTAAATCGGTAATGGTGTTGCGAGTCAGCGGCTGGATCTGATCTTTATGGCTTTCCCAGTAAGACGCCACATAATCCGGCTGACCAAACGCCATATAAATTTTCCCCATCGCCGAGCAGTACAGCGGCATATGCTGGCCAATGTAGGCACGCGTGCGCAGCATACCGGTGGTCGGTTCCAGCTTATAAATCAGGATAGCGTGATCATCTTCACGGCTGGAAAAATTCACCGTCTCGCCGGTGGTCAGGTTGAGCGCCTCAAGGTGCGGTGCCGCAACGTGGATGATATTCAGCGATGACAGGGCTTTTTGGCCGACGGCAATAAACTTTGTCGTCAGACGGTAGCTCCCGGCCGCCGGCGCTGGCGTCACGTATCCGCAGGATTGAAGCCCCTGCAACAAACGATGGACGGTGCTCTTGTTCAACCCCGCCAGCTCCGACAGGTGCGCCAGTGGGCAACCGTTCGGGTAGTTACTCAAAATTTCTATCAACATCAGGCCACGAAACAGGCTCTGACTCCCCGCAGGCTTCTCTTTATCGTTGTTCTGGCTCATCAGAAAACTCTCTCCTTTCTTGGGCGATCAGATGGTAGCTCAAAGTGTGTTGCAGTTCACGATATCAGCATAAAAAACATAACCCGATGATTTTAATCGTTTTTAAAAACCTTCTCTGGCGTTGCCATGTCAATTTTTGATCTATATATTTGGAACTACATTTCGTATTATGAAATTTATCGACAAAAAAACATACTAAAATTTCTAACAATCGACCAGGAGAACAGGGATGAAAGTAACTTTCGAAGAGTTAAAAGGGGCCTTCTACCGCGTCTTGCGGTCGCGGAATATTGCGGAAGATACCGCCGACGCCTGCGCGGAAATGTTCGCTCGCACCACCGAGTCCGGTGTCTATTCCCACGGCGTGAACCGCTTTCCCCGCTTCATTCAGCAACTAGATAACGGCGACATTATTCCTGATGCTAAACCGCAGCGGGTTACCAGCCTCGGCGCCATCGAACAGTGGGATGCTCAGCGCGCTATCGGCAACCTGACGGCGAAAAAGATGATGGACCGGGCCATCGAGCTGGCTTCCGATCATGGTATTGGCCTGGTGGCGTTACGTAATGCTAACCACTGGATGCGCGGCGGCAGCTACGGCTGGCAGGCGGCGGAAAAAGGCTATATCGGCATTTGCTGGACCAACTCCATCGCCGTCATGCCGCCGTGGGGCGCGAAAGAGTGCCGTATCGGTACCAATCCGTTGATCGTCGCCATCCCGTCTACGCCGATCACTATGGTAGATATGTCGATGTCGATGTTCTCTTACGGCATGCTGGAGGTTAACCGCCTGGCCGGCCGCGAACTGCCGGTGGACGGCGGTTTCGACGATAACGGTCAGTTGACCAAAGAACCGGGCGTTATCGAGAAAAATCGCCGCATTTTACCAATGG
The DNA here is from genome assembly GCF_026247685.1 of Salmonella sp. 2018103. NCBI lineage: Bacteria > Pseudomonadati > Pseudomonadota > Gammaproteobacteria > Enterobacterales > Enterobacteriaceae > Salmonella > Salmonella sp. 2018103. The sequence goes on along the minus strand of NZ_CP111029.1, from coordinate 183,402 downwards.
GTTACTGGAAAGGCTCTGGTCTGTCGATTGTGCTGGACATGATTGCCACCCTGCTTTCCAACGGCTCTTCCGTTGCCGAAGTGACCCAGGAAAACAGCGATGAATATGGCGTTTCGCAGATCTTCATCGCCATAGAAGTGGATAAGCTGATCGATGGCGCAACCCGCGATGCCAAACTGCAGCGGATTATGGATTTCATCACCACCGCTGAACGTGCTGACGACAACGTCGCGATTCGGCTGCCCGGCCACGAATTTACCAAATTGCTGGATGACAACCGCCGTCACGGTATCACCATTGACGACAGCGTCTGGGCCAAAATTCAGGCGCTGTAAGGAGCCACATCATGATTTTTGGACATATCGCGCAGCCAAATCCATGTCATTTGCCAGCCGCGATCGAGAAAGCGCTTCACTTTTTACGTACCACCGACTTTCGCACGCTGGAACCCGGCGTAGTGGAAATCGACGGCCAAAATATCTTCGCGCAGATAATCGATATGACCACCCGCGATGCTGCTGAAAATCGTCCGGAGGTTCATCGCCGCTATCTGGATATTCAGTTTCTGGCATGGGGTGAAGAGAAAATTGGGGTTGCCATTGATACCGGTAATAATCAAATCAGCGAGTCATTATTAGAACAGCGCGATATTATTTTTTATCACGACAGTGAACATGAATCATTCATTGAAATGATACCGGGAAGTTATGCCCTGTTTTTCCCGCAGGATGTTCATCGTCCAGGTTGTAATAAAAACATTGCTACGCCGATACGGAAAATAGTCGTAAAAGTCGCCATAGACGTTTTATAAAATAGAGTTTACTGGAGCACAAAATGAAAAATAATACCGGTTATATTATCGGTGCGTACCCTTGTGCACCCTCATTTCACCAGAAGAGTGAAGAGGAAGAGACGGAATTCTGGCGGCAACTCTCTGGTACTCCGGATATCCGGGGGCTGGAGCAGCCTTGTCTTGAACATCTTCACCCGCTCGGCGACGAGTGGTTATTGCGCCATACACCGGGAAACTGGCAAATCGTGGTCACCGCGATAATGGAAACCATGCGCCGCCGTAGCGAAAACGGCGGTTTTGGATTAGCGTCCAGTGACGAGGAACAGCGTAAAGCCTGCGTGGAATACTACCGTCATCTTTATCAGAAGATAAATAAACTCAATGCGAAAACCCCCGGCAAAGTCATAGCCCTTGAGCTTCATGCCGCCCCACTGGCGGGCAATCCGAACGTGGCGCAGGCAACCGACGCCTTTGCGCGCTCATTAAAAGAGATTGCCAACTGGGACTGGTCCTGCGACCTGGTGCTTGAACACTGCGACGCGATGACCGGCCCCGCACCGCGCAAAGGATTCTTACCGTTAGTAAACGTACTGGAAACTATTGCCGACTATGACATAAGCGTCTGCATTAACTGGGCGCGCTCCGCTATTGAAGGGCGGGATACCTCTCTACCGCTGATCCACACGCAGCAGGCCAAACAGGCTGGAAAACTCGGGGCGCTGATGTTCTCCGGTACAACGCTGGATGGAGAATACGGCGAATGGCAGGACCTCCATGCTCCGTTTGCACCTTTCTGTCCACAAAGCCTGATGACGGAGAAACACGTTCAAGAACTCATTACCGCCGCAGCTCCCGAACTGTTGCAGTTTACCGGCATTAAATTGTTGGAAATCAATGCCAGCGCCGATATTAATCACCGCATAAATATATTACGTGATGGTATTAATATGATGAAAAAGGCCACACGCAGCTAACCTGAATTAAACATCATCACCTTAATCCTCGGCCTGCAACTCAACGTTGCGCCGACCTAATATAAACCAAACATAAGAAATTAAGTTCCACTATTCAGCATCGAAAGAAATAAGTTTCTATAACCTGATGGAGTCGTTATGAAGCGGGTACTTGAGGGCATACTTGCGGTATTAATTGCCGTACTTTCCTGCATTGTATTTATTAACGTTATTTTACGTTACGGTTTTGAAAGCAGTATTTTGTCGGTAGATGAACTATCACGTTATCTATTTGTATGGCTGACGTTTATTGGCGCCATCGTTGCATTTATGGATAACGCCCACGTTCAGGTCACTTTTGTGGTGGAAAAACTTTCGCCAGCGAATCAGCGTCGTCTCTCGCTGCTGACGCATTCACTGATTTTATTGTTATGCATCGCATTAGGCTGGGGCAGCCTACAAAAAGCACTGCAGGACTGGAGCGATCACTCGCCAATCCTCGGTTTACCGATCGGCCTGATGTATATCGCCTGTCTGCCCACAAGCGTTGCCATCGCGTTAATCGAGCTGCGTCGGCTTTATCACTTAATAACGCGTAACGATTCCTTTCAACAACCACAGCAAGGAGCCTAATCATGGCCGTGGTGATATTTCTCTGCTGCCTGCTCGGCGGGATCGCGATAGGTTTACCCATCGCCTGGTCGCTGCTGCTTTGCGGCGCTGCTCTGATGGCATACCTGGATATGTTTGACGTGCAGATTATGGCGCAAACTTTGGTTAACGGCGCGGACAGCTTCTCCCTGCTGGCCATTCCCTTTTTTGTTTTGGCCGGTGAAATCATGAACGCGGGCGGCCTGTCAAAGCGAATCGTCGACCTGCCGATGAAGCTGGTCGGCCATAAGCCCGGCGGCCTGGGCTACGTGGGCGTTATTGCGGCAATGATTATGGCCAGCCTTTCCGGCTCTGCGGTAGCAGATACCGCTGCGGTCGCCGCGCTGCTGGTGCCGATGATGCGCTCCGCAAACTATCCGATCAACCGCTCCGTTGGGTTAATCGCTTCCGGCGGGATCATTGCGCCAATTATTCCGCCCTCGATTCCTTTTATTATCTTCGGCGTTTCCAGCGGCTTGTCGATCAGCAAGCTGTTTATGGCCGGGATCGCACCGGGCATCATGATGGGCGCGGCGCTTATGCTCACCTGGTGGTGGCAGGCCGGGCGATTAAATCTCCCTTCTCAGCCTAAAGCAACACCGCGTGAAATCTGGCAATCATTGGTTTCAGGTATCTGGGCGCTGTTTTTACCGGTGATTATTATCGGCGGCTTCCGTTCCGGACTTTTCACGCCAACGGAAGCAGGAGCGGTTGCCGCGTTTTACGCCCTCTTTGTCGCCGTGGTTATCTATCGGGAATTAACGTTTTCCAGTCTCTACCACGTGCTGGTCAATGCCGCCAAAACGACGTCAGTCGTCATGTTTCTGGTGGCCGCAGCTCAGGTATCCGCCTGGCTGATTACGATCGCGGAATTACCCATGATGGTGTCAGATTTGCTGCAGCCGCTGGTCGACTCTCCGCGACTCTTATTTATCGTCATTATGATCTCAATTATGGTCGTCGGTATGGTGATGGACTTAACGCCAACGGTGTTAATTCTTACCCCTGTATTATTGCCATTAGTTAAAGAAGCCAATATTGACCCGATTTATTTCGGCGTCATGTTCATTATTAACTGCTCTATTGGATTAATCACACCGCCCGTTGGCAACGTCCTCAACGTTATTTCCGGGGTGGCAAAATTGAAATTTGATGACGCGGTAAGAGGCGTATTCCCTTACGTTGTCGTACTGATGTCGTTGCTGGTTTTATTTATTTTTATTCCCGAGCTAATTATCACACCGCTTAAATGGATTAATTAAAGGATAATATTATGAAATTACACGTTATTGCTCGTTCATTATTGATAGCTGGTCTGACGGTTTTCAGCGTGTCGTCTCTGGCGGCGCAATCTTTACGTTTTGGTTATGAAACACCGCAAACTGACTCCCAACATATTGCCGCGAAAAAATTTAACGAATTATTAAAAGAAAAAACCAACGGCGAATTAACGCTAAAACTCTTTCCTGACAGCACATTAGGTAACGCCCAGGCAATGATCAGCGGGGTGCGCGGCGGAACCATTGATATGGAAATGTCCGGTTCGAACAATTTCACCGGCCTGGCCCCTGTATTCAACTTACTTGATGTCCCCTTCCTGTTTCGCGATACCGCGCATGCGCATAAAACGCTCGACGGTAAAGTCGGCGATGAACTGAAAAAATCACTCGATTCAAAAGGGTTAAAAGTCCTCGCCTACTGGGAAAACGGCTGGCGCGACGTCACCAACTCCCGCGCGCCGGTAAAAACGCCGGGCGATTTGAAAGGCTTAAAAATCCGCACTAACAACAGCCCAATGAATATCGCGGCCTTTAAAATCTTCGGCGCGAACCCTATTCCGATGCCGTTCTCCGAAGTCTATACCGGCCTCGAAACCCGTACGATTGATGCCCAGGAACACCCTATCAACGTCGTGTGGTCAGCGAAATTCTATGAGGTACAGAAATACCTCTCCCTCACTCATCACGCCTATTCGCCTCTGCTGCTGGTGATCAATAAAGCCAAATTCGACGCTTTAAGCCCGCAGTTCCAGGAGGCACTGCTGAGTTCCGCCAAAGAAGCGGGTGACTATCAGCGCAAACTGGTCGCCGAAGATCAGCAAAAAATTATCGATGGCATGAAAGAAGCCGGAGTTGAAGTCCTGACCGACATCGACCGTAAAGCCTTCAGCGATGCGCTGGGCAGCCAGGTGCGCGATATGTTCCTGAAAGACAACCCGCAGGGCGCCGACCTCCTGAAAGCCGTGGACGAGGTGCAATAAGTCATGAGTAACTACTGGCTGGGGTTAGATTGTGGTGGGAGTTGGCTAAAAGCCGGATTGTACGATGGCGCAGGCCGGGAAGTAGCGGTGCAACGCCTGCCGCTGCACGCTTTAAGCCCGCAGCCAGGCTGGGTTGAACGCGATATGACCGAACTGTGGCAACAGTGCGCCTCGGTCATCAACAAACTGCTGGCGCACACGGGGGTGAACGGTTCACAAATCCGTGGTCTGGGTATTTCAGCTCAGGGTAAGGGCCTGTTCCTGTTAGATAAAAGCGATCGGCCATTAGGTAAAGCGATACTCTCTTCCGACCGTCGCGCCATGGAAATTGTCCAGCGCTGGCAAAAAGAAGCGGTTCCGCAAAAACTCTACCCGCTGACCCGACAAACCCTGTGGACCGGGCATCCGGTCTCCCTTTTACGCTGGGTAAAAGAGAATGAGCCGCAGCGCTACGCGCAGATAGGCAGCGTCATGATGACGCATGACTATCTGCGCTGGTGCTTAACCGGCGTGAAAGGCTGTGAGGAGAGCAACATCTCCGAGTCCAACCTCTACAACATGGCGACGGGCCAGTACGACCCGCGCCTGACCGAGTGGCTGGGCATCAGTGAAATCGACAGCGCGCTGCCCCCCGTGGTGGGTTCAGCCGAAATATGCGGGGAGATCACCGCTCAGGCGGCCGCCATCACCGGTCTGACGGTGGGCACTCCCGTCGTCGGCGGCCTGTTTGACGTGGTTTCCACCGCCCTTTGCGCCGGTATTGAGGATGAATCAACGCTCAATGCGGTGATGGGGACCTGGGCCGTCACCAGCGGCATCGCTCACGGTCTGCGCGACCATGAGGCCCATCCTTACGTCTATGGCCGCTACGTCAATGACGGGCAGTATATCGTTCACGAAGCCAGCCCGACCTCTTCCGGCAACCTTGAATGGTTCACCGCCCAGTGGGGCGACCTCTCTTTTGATGAGATCAACCAGGCGGTTGCCAGCCTGCCGAAAGCCGGTAGCGACCTCTTTTTTCTGCCGTTTCTCTACGGCAGCAATGCCGGACTGGAGATGACCTGCGGTTTTTACGGGATGCAGGCGCTGCACACCCGCGCGCACCTGCTGCAGGCGATTTATGAAGGCGTGGTCTTCAGCCATATGACCCACCTCAACCGCATGCGTGAACGTTTTACCGACGTTTGCGCCCTGCGCGTTACCGGCGGACCGGCCCACTCCGACGTCTGGATGCAGATGCTGGCGGACGTCAGCGGCCTGCGCATTGAGCTGCCGCAGGTGGAGGAGACCGGCTGCTTCGGCGCGGCGCTGGCTGCCCGCGTCGGAACCGGCGTATATCGCAATTTCCGCGAGGCCCAACGCGACCTCCGGCACCCGGTGCGCACGCTGCTGCCGGACATGGCCGCGCACGCCCTCTATCAGCGTAAATACCGCCAATACCAGCATTTGATTGAAGCACTACAGGGCTATCACGCCCGTATTAAGGAGCACGCATTATGAGCCGACCACTACTGCAACTAGCGCTCGACCACACCAATCTGGAAGCAGCCCAGCGCGATGTCGCCCTGCTACAGGATCATGTCGATATCGTTGAGGCTGGCACCATCCTCTGTTTAACCGAAGGCCTTAGCGCGGTGAAAGCCCTGCGAGCGCAGTGCCCGGAAAAAATCATCGTCGCCGACTGGAAAGTGGCCGATGCCGGTGAAACCCTGGCGCAGCAGGCTTTTAGCGCTGGCGCTAACTGGATGACTATCATCTGCGCTGCGCCGCTCGCAACCGTCGAGAAAGGCCATGCCGTTGCCCAGTCCTGCGACGGTGAAATTCAAATGGAACTGTTCGGCAACTGGACGCTGGACGACGCCCGAGACTGGTATCGCGTCGGGGTTCGCCAGGCGATTTATCACCGCGGACGCGATGCGCAGGCCAGCGGGCAGCAGTGGGGAGAGGCGGACCTGACGCGTATGAAAGCGTTGTCCGACATCGGCCTTGAGCTGTCAATTACCGGTGGTATTACCCCGGCCGATCTACCGCTGTTCCGCGACATTAACGTTAAGGCATTTATCGCCGGGCGCGCGCTGGCAGGTGCCGCCCATCCGGCGCAGGTCGCCGCCGAATTCCACGCCCAAATTGACGCCATTTGGGGAGAAAAGCATGCGTAATCATCCATTAGGTATTTACGAGAAAGCGCTGGCGAAAGACCTCAGTTGGCCGGAGCGGCTGGTGCTGGCAAAAAGCTGCGGTTTTGATTTTGTTGAGATGTCGGTGGATGAAACCGACGAACGTCTCTCACGCCTGGAGTGGACCTCGGCCCAACGCGCTTCGCTGGTGAACGCGATGCTGGAAAGCGGCGTCGCCATCCCGTCGATGTGTCTCTCCGCCCATCGCCGTTTCCCTTTTGGCAGCCGCGACGAAGCGGTACGCCAGCGGGCGCGTGAAATCATGACCAAAGCCATTCGCCTGGCGCGCGACCTGGGGATCCGCACCATCCAGTTGGCAGGTTACGACGTCTATTACGAAGAACACGACGAAGGCACCCGGCAACGTTTCGCCGAAGGGCTGGCGTGGGCGGTGGAACAGGCCGCAGCGGCGCAGGTGATGCTGGCGGTGGAGATCATGGATACCGCGTTTATGAACTCCATCAGCAAGTGGAAAAAGTGGGACGAGATGCTTTCGTCACCGTGGTTCACCGTTTATCCAGACGTCGGCAACCTCAGCGCCTGGGGGAACGACGTGACCGCCGAACTGAAGCTGGGGATTGACCGTATCGCCGCTATCCACCTGAAAGACACGCTGCCGGTGACCGGTGACAGCCCCGGCCAGTTCCGCGACGTGCCGTTTGGCGAAGGATGCGTTGATTTTGTTGGCATCTTCAAAACGCTGCATGAGCTGAATTATCGCGGTTCATTTCTGATTGAGATGTGGACAGAGAAAGCCAGCGAGCCGGTGCTGGAAATTATCCAGGCCCGCCGCTGGATTGAATCACGGATGCAGGAAGGAGGTTTCACATGTTAGAGCAACTGAAAGCCGAGGTGCTGGCGGCCAACCTGGCCCTCCCGGCGCACGGGCTGGTCACCTTTACCTGGGGCAACGTCAGCGCGGTCGATGAGACGCGCAAACTGATGGTCATTAAGCCTTCCGGCGTTGAATATGAGGTAATGACCGCCGACGATATGGTGGTGGTAGAGATCGCCAACGGCAAGGTCGTTGAAGGCAACAAAAAACCGTCGTCCGATACCGCGACCCATCTGGCGCTCTATCGCCGCTATCCGCAGATCGGCGGGATCGTGCATACCCATTCCCGCCATGCGACGATCTGGTCGCAGGCCGGGCTCGATCTGCCCGCCTGGGGCACCACCCACGCCGACTATTTCTATGGCGCGATCCCCTGTACCCGACTGATGACCGTTGAGGAAATTAACGGCGAGTACGAGTATCAGACCGGCGAGGTGATTATTAAAACCTTTGAAGAGCGCGGTCTGGATCCGGCGCAAATCCCGGCGGTATTGGTTCATTCACACGGCCCGTTTGCCTGGGGTAAAAATGCCGCCGATGCCGTCCACAACGCCGTGGTGCTTGAGGAGTGCGCCTATATGGGGCTGTTCTCGCGCCAGCTGGCCCCGCAGCTACCGGATATGCAATCTGAACTGCTCGATAAACACTATCTGCGTAAACATGGCGCGAATGCCTATTACGGGCAGTAACAGCCTATGTCGGATGGCGGCTGCGCCTTATCCGACCTACAAAACTTGCAATATCAATACGTTGCGATGAACTCTTGTAGGCCCGATAAGCAAAGCGCCATCGGGCATTCAGTTTGCAACCGCGTTGTCAGAGGGCCAAAGATTATACTCAAGAATTAACGTGTTCCTTACTGTAGCGCCGCTTCCAGGCGGTAGGCGTCAGGCCGGTGTGCTTGCGGAAGATCTGGCGAAAGTAACCAACGTCATTAAAACCGCACCGCTCCGCCACCTCTTTTAACGAACGCGCGTCGCTAATCAGCAACTTTTCCGCCTCGCGCACCCGCTGGCGGTGGATGGCTTCCGTTAGCGTAAGGTGAAATACCCGCCGATAAACGCGTCCCAGATAATCCACATTGCAATGCAGTTCTTTCGCCAGAACCGAGCTGGAAAGCGGCAGGTGATAGTGCGTTCGAATCAGCTGCTGTACTTTCCAGGCCAGCGACACGCCAGCGGCCTCGGCGTTTTCATTCTGCCGGGCGTCAACGGTAAGCTGCTGCAAAATCAGCAGCACGATGAACTCCAGCGCCGGGCTGCGCTGGTGCTTTTCCTGCTCGTTCATAAACTGGCGAAAAAGCGCAATCAGCGCCTGCGGATCGGCAACCTGGGTATGCTGCGGCACGGAAAGATGCGTCAGCCAGCGCGGGTCGCTGTCCGGCGCTTTGACCTCAAAATGGAGCCAGTAAAATTTAAGATCGGCGGGAAACTCCTCAACGCCAATATGGCGGCGATGCGGCCAAAGCAACAGGCTTTCCCCGGCTTCAACACAGAAAACACATTCTTCTTCCTGAATTTTCAGGCGGCCTTTTTCCACAAATATAATTTCCCACGATTGCAGACGCCTGGCAGGATGACGCCCAATGCCGCGAGAAATAAATAATCCGCCGTTTTGGACTTTAATCGGTAATGTTATGGATAATTCGAGCATTAATATGTCATTTCCCGCTCATTCAGCACCGTATTTCATATTAGCCTTTGATTATTAACTAAAAATAGTCATTTCACTCGATCCATCTCACATTTTTAAATACGGGTCGGAATCGTCATCTTTTTTTACTCTTTTATCGCCTTGTCGCTCACCGCTATCTGGGCAAAATGAATCAGGTCATAACGCGAAAATAAAAATTACTGCCATAAAATACCCCGTCAGCGAGGAATATCTATGACCTCTATAGCCTTAAGGAGCACGAAATGAACGTACTGGAAGTCGATCTGCATAAACTGACGGTCAGCGATCCGTTCCTCGGACAGTATCAACAACTGGTTCGCGATGTGGTTATTCCTTACCAGTGGGATGCGTTAAACGATCGTATTCCAGAGGCTGAACCCAGCCATGCCATTGAAAATTTCCGCATTGCCGCAGGACAGCAGACGGGCGACTTTTACGGCATGGTCTTTCAGGACAGCGACGTGGCGAAATGGCTGGAAGCGGTTGCCTGGTCACTGTGCCAGAAGCCCGATCCCGCGCTTGAGAAAACCGCCGATGAGGTGATTGAACTGGTGGCCGCCGCACAGTGTGACGATGGCTATCTCAATACGTACTTTACGGCAAAAGCCCCGCAAGAACGCTGGAGCAACCTGGCGGAGTGCCACGAGCTTTATTGCGCCGGGCACCTGATTGAAGCGGGCGTCGCCTTCTTTCAGGCTACCGGCAAGCGTCGGCTGCTAGACGTCGTTTGTCGACTGGCCGATCATATCGACAGCACTTTCGGCCCTGGCGAAAATCAGCTGCACGGCTATCCGGGCCACCCGGAAATTGAGCTGGCGCTGATGCGTCTGTATGAGGTAACAGAGCAGCCGCGCTATATGGCGCTGGCAAGCTACTTTATCGGGCAGCGCGGTGCCCAACCGCACTTCTACGACGAAGAGTACGAAAAACGCGGCCAAACCTCTTACTGGCACACCTACGGCCCGGCGTGGATGGTCAAAGACAAAGCCTACAGCCAGGCGCATCTGCCAATTTCGCAGCAGCAGACGGCCATTGGCCACGCGGTACGTTTTGTCTATCTGATGACTGGCGTGGCGCATCTCGCTCGCCTGAGCAACGATGAAGGCAAACGCCAGGACTGCCTGCGCCTGTGGAAAAATATGGCGCAACGTCAGCTGTATATCACCGGAGGCATCGGTTCACAGAGCAGTGGCGAAGCCTTTAGCTGCGATTACGATTTACCGAATGATTCGGTCTATGCGGAAAGCTGCGCTTCAATCGGCCTGATGATGTTCGCCCGCCGGATGCTGGAAATGGAAGCCGATAGCCAGTACGCCGACGTGATGGAGCGCGCGCTGTACAACACCGTCCTCGGCGGTATGGCGCTGGATGGAAAGCATTTCTTCTACGTCAACCCGCTGGAAGTGCATCCAAAATCGTTAAAATTCAACCATATTTACGATCACGTTAAGCCCATTCGCCAGCGCTGGTTTGGCTGCGCCTGCTGCCCGCCGAACATCGCCCGCGTGCTCACCTCCCTTGGTCACTACATCTACACGCCGCGTGCGGATGCGCTGTACATCAATATGTACGTGGGTAACAGCGTGGAAATACCGGTTGAAAATGGCGCGCTCAAACTGCGGATTGGCGGGAACTACCCGTGGCATGAGCAGGTGAAGATCGCCATCGACTCTGTGCAGCCGGTACGTCACACGCTGGCGCTACGTCTGCCGGACTGGTGCCCTGAGGCAAAAGTGACGCTCAACGGGCTGGAAGTGGAGCAGGATATTCGCAAAGGTTATCTGCATATCCGTCGAACCTGGCAGGAGGGCGATACGATAACCCTGACGCTGCCGATGCCGGTTCGCCGCGTGTATGGCAATCCGCTGGCGCGTCACGTCGCCGGTAAGGTCGCCATTCAGCGCGGGCCGCTGGTCTATTGCCTTGAGCAGGCCGATAACGGCGAAGAACTGCATAATCTGTGGTTACCGAAAGAGAGTGAGTTCCGGGTCTTTGAGGGCAAAGGGCTTTTTGCGCATAAGATGCTGATTCAGGCTGAAGGCGAGAAGCAAAGCGCCCCAGATGCGCAGCATCAGGCGTTGTGGCACTACGATAACGCGCCGTCATCGCGCCAGCCGCAGACGCTAACGTTCATTCCGTGGTTTAGCTGGGCCAACCGCGGCGAGGGCGAAATGCGGATTTGGGTCAACGAGCGGTAATACTGTGCCGGATGGCGGCTGCGCCTTATCCGGCCTACAAGATTTGCAATATCAGTATATTGCGATGAATTTTTGTAGGCCCGATAAGCGAAGCGCCATCAGACATTACCACCAGGCTAATATCAACGCGGTAGGCCCGATAAGCGCAGCGCCATCGGGCATTACCACCAGGCTAATATCAACGCGGTAGGCCCGATAAGCGAAGCGCCATCAGACATTACCACCAGGCTGATATCAATGCGGTAGGCCCGATAAGCGAAGCGCCATCAGACATTACCACCAGGCTGATATCAATGCGGTAGGCCCGATAAGCGCAGCGCCATCGGGCATTACCACCAGGCTGATATCAATGCGGTAGGCCCGATAAGCGCAGCGCCATCGGGCATTACCACCAGGCTGATAACAATGCGGTAGGCCCGATAAGCGCAGCGCCATCGGGCATTACCTCTTGCGTCAGAACAGCCCCAGAGGCTTATCGGAATAGCTCACCAGCAGGCACTTGGTTTGCTGGTAGTGTTCCAGCATCATCTTATGCGTTTCGCGCCCGATGCCCGACTGCTTATAGCCGCCGAACGCCGCATGTGCCGGATAGGCGTGATAGCAGTTGGTCCATACGCGCCCGGCCTGAATGCCGCGCCCCATCTTATACGCCAGCGATCCATTACGGCTCCAGACGCCGGCGCCGAGGCCATACTGCGTATCGTTAGCGATTTCCAGCGCCTCCTCCATGGTTTTAAAGGTGGTTACCGCCAGCACCGGGCCAAAGATCTCCTCCTGAAAGACGCGCATATTATTCTTACCAAACAGGATAGTGGGCTCAAGGTAATAGCCCTCTTTAAGTTCGCCATCCAGCTCCTTGCGTCGCCCACCGGTCAGAATATCGGCCCCCTCTTTTTTACCGATATCGATATAATTGAGGATAGTCTCAAGCTGGCCGTGGGAGACCTGCGCCCCCATTTGCGTACCGCTATCTAGCGGGTTCCCGCTGCGAATGCTCTCTACCCGGCGAATAGCGCGCTCCATAAAGCGCTCATAGATGGACTCCTGGACCAGCGCACGGCTTGGACAGGTACACACCTCGCCCTGGTTAAAGGCAAACAGGGCAAAACCCTCCAGCGCTTTATCAAAGAACGCATCTTCTTCATCCATCACGTCAGCAAAGAAGATATTTGGCGATTTACCGCCTAACTCCAGCGTCACCGGAATAATATTCTGCGTGGCGTACTGCATGATCTGTTGACCCACTTCCGTCGAACCGGTAAACGCCACCTTCGCGATACGTTTCGAGGTCGCCAGATATTCACCGATCTCGCCGCCCGCGCCGTTCACGACGTTGACGACGCCCGGCGGTAACAGATCGCCAATGACTTCCATCAACAGCAGAACGGAAAGCGGCGTCAGGCGTGCCGGTTTAAGCACTACGCAGTTACCCGCCGCCAGCGCTGGCGCCATTTTCCAGCTTGCCATCAACAACGGAAAGTTCCACGGGATTATCTGCCCCACGACGCCAAGCGGTTCGTGAAAATGGTAGGCCACGGTTTCGCTATCAACTTCGCTGATCCCACCCTCCTGCGCACGTATACAGGAGGCGAAATAGCGGAAATGATCGATCGCCAGCGGTACGTCGGCGGCGCTGGTTTCACGAATCGGTTTACCGTTATCCCAGGTTTCCGCTGTCGCCAACAGTTCGAGGTTTTGTTCCATCCGATCGGCGATCTTAAACAAGATAGCGGCACGGTCTTGTACTGACGTATGCGCCCACTTATCTTTCGCCTTATGCGCGGCGTCGAGCGCTAAATCGATATCTTTTTTACCGGAGGAAGCGACTTCACATAGCGGCTGGCCGGTCACTGGCGTCAGGTTTTGATAATATTCGCCGTCGGCGGGCGCAACCCAGTCACCGCCAATAAAATTGTCATAGCGGGCTTTTAATTTCAGTGGGTACCCGTATTCACCTGGCTGAATACGTGTTGAAGGGGGATTGTTCGTCATGACCAACTCCTTATTGTAAAGGTACTCCACAAGGGTAGACGGTACTGGTGAATTTTTCGCCAATGGTTTTCCGCTTTACGACAGCAATCACGAATTACTTTCCTTTACGTTTCTCCGTCTGGTTTTAGCCATACTAAACAGGTGCCTGTTTAACGTACGGAGAACACTATGCAGCAATATATCGGTATTGATGTGGGAGGAACTCACGTCAAATATGGCGTGATTAACAGTGACGGCGAAGAATTAACCCATCATCAATTCGATACGCCAGAGGACGCCTCCACGTTTACCCGCAAATGGCAGGATGTGGTGGCGCGTTGCCAACAGGACTATGACATTGCGGCAATCGGGGTCAGTTTCCCCGGCCATATTAATCCCCATAACGGTCATGCGGCAAAAGCGGGCGCGCTGGCTTATCTGGATGACGTCAACCTGATGGAGTTGTTCAGCGGGCTGACCGATCTGCCGCTGGTCGTGGAGAACGACGCGAACTGCGCGGCGCTGGGCGAAATGTGGCGAGGCGCCGGGCAGCATTATGACAATCTGGTCTGTATCACCATTGGAACCGGCATTGGCGGCGGTATTATCGTCGGACGAGAACTGTATCGCGGCGCACATTTCCATGCCGGTGAATTCGGCGTCATGCCGGTCGGGAACAATGGCGAAAGTATGCATAAAATCGCGTCAACCAGCGGATTAATGGCGTCGTGCCGCCAGGCGCTGGCGCAGCCTGCCGAAGAGATGCCGCCTGCGGATGTGATCTTCGAACGAATGGCGACCGATGTTCATCTGCGTGAGGCGGTCAATGACTGGGCGCGTTATCTGTCACGCGGCGTTTACAGCGTGATCTCTATGTTTGATCCGGGCGTGGTGCTGATCGGCGGAGGAATAAGCGAACAGGAAAAACTCTACCCGCTCCTGACGCGGCATCTTGAAACGTTTGAAATGTGGGAGGCGCTCCAGGTGCCGATTCAGCCCTGCCAACTGGGAAATCAGGCGGGCAGGCTGGGCGCCGTCTGGCTGGCGCAGCAAAAGCTCGACCGAAGCTAACGTATTACGCCTTATCCGGCCTGCATCGTCTACGCAGGCCCGGTAAGCGTCCGCGCCACCGGGCAAAGGCGTTACATCGCCGCGCGATAAATTTCCACAATCTCGTCGTGAGTCGCCTGAATCGGGTTCGTCAGACCACAGGCATCTTTAAGAGCATTAGTCGCCAGAACCGGGATATCTTCTTCCTTCACGTTTAGCTCGCGCAGTCCCGCCGGAATGTTGACTTTCTGCGACAGTTGGCGAATGGCCGCCACACACGCCTGCGCGCCTTCCGCCTCGCTCATACCTGATACATCGACGCCCATCGCCGCAGCGCAATCACGCAGGCGAGCCGCCGCTACCTGGCTGTTGAATACCTGCACATGCGGCAGCAGAACCGCGTTACATACGCCGTGCGGTAGGTTGTAGAAACCGCCAAGTTGATGCGCCATAGCATGAACGTAGCCCAGCGACGCATTGTTAAACGCCATTCCCGCCAGGAACTGAGCATAAGCCATCGCTTCACGCGCCTGGACATTGCTCCCCTCTTCAACCGCAACAACCAGATTTTCCGCAATCATCGTTACCGCTTTCAGCGCGCAGGCATCGGTAATAGGCGTTGCCGCAACGGAAACATAAGCTTCAATCGCGTGGGTTAACGCATCCATACCAGTTGCCGCCGTCAGGGATTTCGGCATACCAACCATTAAAGAGGAGTCGTTGACAGAGAGCAGCGGCGTAACGTGTTTATCGACGATAGCCATTTTAATATGACGTTCTTCGTCGGTGATGATACAAAAACGGGTCATTTCAGACGCGGTGCCGGCGGTCGTATTAATCGCAATCATCGGCAACTGCGGTTTCGCGGAGCGGTCAACGCCTTCATAGTCACGAATATCGCCGCCATTCGCCGCCACCAGAGCGATACCTTTCGCACAGTCGTGCGGGGAACCGCCGCCCAGCGAGATAACGCTGTCGCAGCCATTTTCTTTCAGAAGCTTCAACCCAGCTGCCACATTGCTGGTGGTAGGGTTAGGCTGCGTACCATCATAAATCACGCTAAAAATATCACGTTCCTGTAGCGCTTTTTGAATATCACCCGCCATCCCTAATTTTGTCAGCATAGCATCCGTAACAATTAATGTACGGCGAAAACCATATTCCGCCATCGTATTCATTGCGTTCTTTAATGAATCGGCACCAATTACATTCACGGAAGGAATAAAAAACGTTGAAGCTGCCATTATACTGTCCTTAATTACCAGAATAAGGTGCGAAGAATACGGGTGAAATTATCCTAATAATATGATCACGATGACTATTTTAAGAAGTCAGAAAAATAAAAAGCACATTAGGTTAATTTCCTGATGTGCTTTTATAAATCAACTCAATAATTGTATTGATTCATTTCTGATTTAATTTAACCATTTCATTCTTTTTGCGGAAATAATAACGCATCACGTAATAAATGATCATTCCCACGACGCCGTGTAAATCCAATCCGGTCAAAATATTCAAGGATCTGAATGGCCAGTTTCCGCCCTACATTCAGCCTGTCGCGAAAATCCGCCGCACACGTTGATCCTCTCTCTTGATCCAGCTCGCGGATCATATTGGCGAAAGCGACAATCCGATCGTTACGATAGTACCGATCTTTTACGATCGCGGTAATGATGCCTTGCTGTGCCGCCTGCCGCAGCACGAGCCGCATCAATTGTTCTTCCGTTCCGGTCTCTTTCGCCAGATCGCGTACCCACCAAGGCTCATCGCCAAATAGCGGTTCAACTTTTTGCCAGACGGCCTGCTGCTCATCGCTAAATCCCGCTTTATGATCCGGCAGATGCAACCAACCGTGATGGCTATGAATCAGGCCGTCGTCGCGCATCCGCTCGATCAGCATCAGGACCAGCGCTTCATCTTCCATTGGCAGGGCCATGCGGCGTAAACGCTCGCGTCCCGGCCCCGGTTCATCGCGGTGCTGTTCGTGGTAGGTCGCCAGAGTATCAAGAATCTTACGCTGCCAGCGGGCGGCGACGGGCGCACTTAACAGATTGTCTCCGGCCTGGATAAAACCATGTTGCTCAATAAGCTGACGCATACCGAGAGGATTAAGCTGACGCGCCCAACCGAAATCCGGCAGGTTGACGGCGCCGCGTTCCAGATGAATGGCCAACGCCGCGCTATCGTCCTGCGCGGCGGCAAGCGTTGAAAGCCAGTGCAAATAATCTGGCTTACGTTTACCGCGACGCGGCGCCTTAAGCGTCACCACGCGTGCGCCGGCAAGGGTGGCGCGTGCGGAAATATCACGCAGCACCAGTCTGTCATTATCGGCCAGCCACAACGGCGTATCGAAGATCAGCTCGGCCAGCCCGCCTTCCAGCAAAGAGACGCGACCGGTCACATGGCTGGCGGCATGGTGAATATGTAGCGGCTGCCATTGGGAAAGCGGCGCATGAAGTGCCAGAGAAACGATCACCCGGGAAAAAGCTTCCCCCACCGGCGCATCGGAAAGCAGCCAGTCGCCGCGGTTAAGCTGTTCCTTCTCCGCATCGCCCGCAATATTGAGCGCAATACGTTGCCCGGCGTGCGCATGGTCGGTAGGCTGATTTTGTGCGTGCAGGCTACGCACCCGCATCGGTTTATTTACTCCGGTTAACCACAGCGTATCACCTACCTTCACCTCTCCGCTCAACGCCGTTCCGGTCACCACCAGTCCCGCCCCTTTCACCGTAAACGCACGGTCGATAGCCAGACGGAAACGATGCTGCGCGGCGTGCAAACGTGCAGGAAGCTGCTGTAAATGAGCGCGAAGTTCTGCAATACCGCGTCCTTCATTGGCGGCGGTGACAAATAAAACGGTATCGGCGAAGCCATAGTTGTCGAGCGCCGCCAGTACCTCTTCACGTACTTCACCGATACGCGCCTCGTCCACGCGATCGGCTTTGGTCAGCGCGACGGTGAGCTGGAGATTGCCCGTCAGTTGCAGGATCTGTAAATGCTCGCGCGTTTGCGCCATGACGCCGTCATCACAGGCGACCACCAGCAAAGCGTGATCGATACCGCCTACGCCCGCCAGCATGTTAGAGAGGAATTTTTCATGCCCAGGCACATCGATAAAGCCCAGCACACGGCCATCCGGCTGCGGCCAATAGGCGTAACCCAGATCGATAGTCATCCCGCGTTTTTTCTCTTCCGGCAGACGGTCGGCATTGACCCCGGTAATCGCCTGGAGCAACGTCGTTTTACCGTGGTCTACGTGTCCGGCAGTTGCAATAATCATTTCAGCATCATCTCCATAAACCGGCTTTCGTCTTCAAGACAGCGCATATCCAGCCATAAACGGCCATCATAAATTCGGCCAATGACCGGTACAGGCAGCGTGCGCCAGCGAGCCGCCAGCGCCTCCAGCCGACTACCGCGCCCGTCGTGCGGGGTAAATGTCATGGCGGCGCTGGGGAGGCGGTCTACCGGTAATGAACCGCTGCCGATTTGCGACAGGCAGGGTTTAACCTCCAGCGCAAATTCATCGCCGTAACGTGCCACCAGCCGCGCCTGTAACCGCTGCGCTTGTTCGCGAATCGACGCTTCACTGCGGGTTAACAGACGCAGGGTGGGTAATTTCTCCGCCAACGCTTCCGGGTGCAGATACAGACGTAACGTTGCCTCCAGCGCCGCCAGCGTCATTTTATCCGCGCGCAGAGCGCGTTTCAGCGGATGGCTTTGCAGTTGGGCAATCATCGCTTTTTTGCCGACGATGATCCCGGCCTGCGGCCCGCCCAGCAACTTATCGCCGGAGAAGCTTACCAGGCTGACGCCTGCGGCAATGAGCTGCTGCGGCATCGGCTCTTTGGGTAAGCCATATTGACTTAAATCCACCAGTGAACCGCTGCCCAGATCCGCCACCACCGGAATATCCAGCTCTCGCCCGATTTCCGCCAGTTCCGCTTCCTCTACCGTTTTGGTAAAGCCCTCAATGCTGTAATTACTGGTATGCACCTTCATCAACAGCCCGGTATTTTCATTTACCGCCTGACGGTAATCTTTCGCGTGCGTCCGGTTGGTGGTGCCTACTTCATGCAGCGTACAGCCCGCCTGGCGCATAACATCCGGAATACGAAACGCGCCGCCGATTTCGACCAGCTCGCCACGCGAAACCACCACCTCTTTGCCGCTGGCGGTCGCCGCCAGCATCAGCAATACCGCCGCCGCATTGTTATTGACGATACAGGCGTCCTCCGCCCCGGTGATACGGCATAATAGCGTCGCCAGCGCCCGGTCGCGATGCCCCCGCCCGGCGCCATCCAAATCGTATTCCAGCGTCACCGGCGCGCGCATCGCCTGCGTTACCGCCTCAATCGCTTCTTGCGCCTGCAAGGCGCGGCCAAGATTGGTGTGCAGCACCGTCCCCGTCAGATTAATCACCGGGCGCAGCGCGCTTTGCGCCGCATTTTCCAGCCGGAGTTTCGCCTCTTGCGCCCAGTCTGCGTACCAGTCGGGAAGCGTTTGCGTATTCCGTATGACGTCGCGCGCGTCGTCAAGCATCCGCCTAAGCAGATCAACCACCTGGGTATGGCCATACCGATCGCGCAGAGAAAGAAAAGCGCTATCGTGCAATAAGCGATCGATAGCAGGAAGCTGGCTGTAGAGTGTACGCGTTTCGCTTGTCATGAAAATGCCTGGCTGTTGGTGGCCCTCTCCTGGCGGGAGAGGGATATCGACATAAGGGGGATTGTAACGTGAGTTTGCTCAGGCGGACATAATGCGCGTCAAGCCTTTGGCGCTTCGGTGCGGGCAAAGCTTTCGCGTTGAAAAAGCGTTTCGACCAGTTTGACCAGGTGGGGGCGGCTAACGCACCAGCCAGGCGCGACCCGGCGGAAGTTGAGATAGCCTACCGCACAGGCAATCGCGATAGTCGCCAGATTGACCGTATCCGTTTTTAGCGTCCCGTCGCTCAGATAACTTTCGAGCATATCCAGGCTGCGGTTGATTTTTTCCCGCTGGCGCAGCAGTTCCGTTTCCGATTGTTGCGCCGCCGGGCGCGCCTGTTCGCGTACAGAAACCAACGCTGCATCCATAATGCCGTCAGCCAACGCTTCGAGCTGGCGAACTTTAAGCGCTGCCATCGGGTCACGCGGGAGCATCGCTGGCGCGATATCCAGCAGCTCAATATATTCCGCGATGATCGGCGAATCGAACCAGTACTCCCCTTTCTCCGTCACCAGCGCTGGCACCTTACCCAAAGGGTTGTATTGCGCCACGCCGTTATCCGCCTCGTAGGGTAATTCATTAATAAATTCGAAGGTAATGCCCTTTTCGAGCAGCAGAACAGAGATTTTGCGCACAAAAGGGCTGGTGTAGCTACCGATGAGTTTCATGCCGTGTCCTTTTTGCCAACCAGTAAAAATCATAGTATGGCTCAAATAAGACGAAAAGAGACACAAAAGGAGGTTGCTGAATGACATAACGTGAGAAGGCTCGCGACAAAATGTTTGCCGGATCGTATTGACGTTACCCGGGCTTAAAATTTCTTGTGAAGAAGATCACAAAAATTCAACAAAGCACCAAAATAAAAATGTGAAACATCTCACATAAAATTGCATTTTAAGAGCTAAAAATTAGATTCGTTGTTTTTTTACACAGCCACTTTGTGATCAATATCACATCAATTACCTCTCTACCCCCTATATTAATGTGACACAAATCACATAAATTGTCCCTGTCTGGACAGTTGAACGATTCAGTGCCAGATTGCGCAGTATCTACACTACAGGGTCCGGCTACCTCTGCCGCTACATTAACAAACCTCGGGCTTTCAGCCTGCGCGACAGCAACATAAGAAGGGGTGTTTTTATGTCATCCGATATTAAGATCAAAGTGCAAAGCTTTGGTCGATTCCTCAGCAATATGGTGATGCCTAATATCGGCGCGTTTATCGCGTGGGGTATTATCACCGCATTATTTATTCCAACAGGGTGGTTGCCTAACGAAACGCTGGCGAAACTGGTTGGTCCGATGATCACCTACCTGCTGCCGCTGCTCATCGGTTATACCGGCGGTCGTCTGGTTGGCGGCGAACGCGGCGGCGTAGTGGGCGCTATCACTACCATGGGCGTTATTGTCGGCGCGGATATGCCGATGTTCCTCGGCTCGATGATCGCCGGTCCATTAGGCGGCTACTGCATTAAGAAATTCGACAGTTGGGTAGACGGTAAGATCAAATCCGGTTTTGAGATGTTGGTGAACAACTTCTCCGCTGGCATCATCGGTATGATCCTCGCCATCCTGGCGTTCCTCGGTATTGGTCCGGCGGTTGAAGTCCTGTCCAAAATTCTGGCGGCGGGCGTTAACTTCATGGTGGCGCACGATATGCTGCCGCTGGCGTCCATTTTTGTTGAACCGGCGAAAATCCTGTTCCTCAATAACGCGATTAACCACGGCATCTTCTCACCGCTGGGTATCCAGCAGTCCCATGAGATGGGTAAATCCATCTTCTTCCTGATTGAAGCTAACCCGGGTCCGGGGATGGGCGTCCTGCTGGCGTACATGTTCTTCGGTCGTGGCAGCGCTAAACAGTCTGCGGGCGGCGCGGCAATTATCCACTTCCTGGGCGGTATCCATGAGATCTACTTCCCGTACGTGCTGATGAACCCACGCCTGATTCTGGCGGTGATTCTCGGCGGTATGACCGGCGTATTCACCCTGACCATCCTGAACGGCGGTCTGGTCTCTCCGGCATCTCCGGGTTCCATTCTGGCGGTACTGGCGATGACGCCAAAAGGCGCTTACTTCGCTAACATCGCTGCCATCGTGGCGGCAATGGCGGTTTCCTTCGTGGTGTCTGCAATTCTGCTGAAAACCAGCAAAGTGAAAGAAGAAGATGACATTGAAGCGGCCACCCGTCGTATGCAGGACATGAAAGCGGAATCTAAAGGCGCCTCTCCGCTGGCGGCTGGCGACGTGACCAACGACCTGAGCCATGTGCGTAAAATCATCGTGGCTTGCGATGCCGGTATGGGTTCCAGCGCGATGGGCGCAGGGGTACTGCGTAAGAAAGTACAGGATGCGGGCCTGAGCCAGATCTCCGTCACCAACAGCGCCATTAACAATCTGCCGCCGGATGTGGATCTGGTCATTACTCACCGTGACCTTACCGAGCGCGCGATGCGTCAGGTACCGCAGGCGCAGCATATTTCGCTGACCAACTTCCTGGATAGCGGCCTGTACACCAGCCTGACCGAACGTCTGGTTGCCGCACAGCGCCACAATACTAATGAAGAGAAAGTACGCGACCATCTGAAAGACAGCTTTGAGGAGGGTGATAACAACCTGTTCAAGCTGGGCGCGGAGAATATCTTCCTGGGCCGTAAAGCCGCTAACAAAGAAGAGGCGATTCGCTTTGCCGGTGAACAACTGGTGAAAGGCGGCTATGTTGAGCCGGAATACGTCGAAGCGATGCTGGACCGCGAAAAGCTGACGCCGACTTACCTCGGTGAATCCATCGCAGTTCCGCACGGCACGGTGGAAGCGAAAGATCGCGTGCTGAAAACCGGCGTGGTGTTCTGCCAGTATCCGGAAGGCGTACGCTTCGGTGAAGAAGAAGACGATATTGCCCGTCTGGTCATTGGTATCGCCGCACGTAACAATGAGCACATCCAGGTCATCACTAGTCTGACCAACGCGTTGGATGATGAATCCGTGATCGAACGTCTGGCGCACACCACCAGCGTGGATGAAGTGCTGGAACTGCTGGCAGGTAAAAAAGCTTAACAGTTAAGTATCCCCAAAATAGTTCGAGCTGCAGGAAGGCGGCAACGCAGTGAATCCCCAGGAGCGTACATAAGTACGTGACTGGGGTGAGCGAGGAGAGCCAACGCATCTGCAGTTCGAAATATGAAGGCGATATCCTCTCCCTTGTGGAGAGGGTTAGGTTGAGGGAAAAGCCTCACCCCAGCCCTCTCGGGTAAAAACATTAATGAAGGTTAATACTATGAAAGCATTACATTTTGGCGCAGGTAATATCGGTCGTGGCTTTATCGGCAAATTGCTGGCTGACGCGGGGATACAACTGACGTTTGCGGATGTAAACCAGGTCGTACTCGATGCCCTGAATGCCCGTCATAGCTATCAGGTTCATGTTGTGGGTGAAAATGAGCAGGTGGATACCGTTTCCGGCGTCAACGCTGTCAGCAGCATCGGCGATGATGTTGTCGACCTGATTGCCCACGTTGATTTAATCACTACTGCCGTGGGTCCGGTTGTGCTTGAGCGTATCGCTCCGGCCATCGCTAAAGGGCTGGTAAAACGTAAGGCGCAGGGCGTGGATGCCCCGCTGAATATCATCGCCTGTGAAAATATGGTGCGCGGCACCACACAGCTCAAAGGTCATGTGATGAACGCGCTGGCGGATGGCGATAAAGCCTGGGTTGAACAGCACGTCGGTTTTGTCGATTCCGCCGTTGACCGTATTGTGCCGCCATCTGCTTCCGCCACCCATGACCCGCTGGAAGTGACGGTAGAAACCTTCAGCGAGTGGATCGTCGATAAAACCCAGTTTAAAGGCGCGTTGCCGACCATTCCGGGGATGGAGTTAACGGATAACCTGATGGCATTTGTCGAACGTAAACTCTTCACGCTGAACACAGGTCATGCTATAACCGCGTACCTCGGCAAATTAGCCGGTCATCAAACCATTCGCGACGCCATTCTCGATGAGAGTATTCGCGCGGTGGTTAAAGGCGCGATGGAAGAAAGCGGCGCGGTGCTGATCAAACGCTACGGTTTTGACGCCGACAAACATGCGGCATACATTCAGAAAATCCTCGGTCGTTTTGAAAACCCGTATCTGAAAGATGATGTTGAGCGCGTTGGACGTCAGCCGCTACGCAAACTCAGCGCGGGCGACCGTCTGATCAAACCGCTGCTTGGCACCCTGGAATATGGTCTGCCGCATGTGAATCTGGTCAAAGGGATCGCGGCGGCGATGCATTTCCGTAGTGAAGAAGATCCGCAGGCACAGGAACTGGCCGCGCTGATTGACGAAAAAGGTCCACAGGCCGCTCTGGCGCAAATTTCCGGGCTGGATGCCAATAGCGATGTGGTGGCGGAGGCGGTTAACGCTTATAACGCGACCAAATGACGCAGAACCCGGCGCAGGTTAGCCTGCGCCCAAATAACAGATTGTCAGATATGCAGGCAATAATGGAACAAACCCAGGCCTTTGAAAATCGTGTGCTTGAGCGTCTGAATGCTGGCAAAACCGTACGGAGCTTCCTGATTACTGCCGTCGAGTTATTGACCGAGGCGGTGAATATTCTGGTGCTCCAGGTGTTTCGCAAAGACGACTATGCGGTGAAATACGCTGTGGAACCGTTGCTGGACGGCGACGGGCCGCTGGGCGATCTTTCGGTACGTCTGAAACTTATCTATGGTCTGGGCGTACTCAGCCGCACCGAATATGAAGATGCGGAGCTGTTAATGGCGCTGCGCGAAGAGCTGAATCACGACGGCAATGAGTACGCCTTTACCGACGATGAAATCCTCGGGCCGTTTGGCGAACTACACTGCGTCATGGCGCTGCCGCCGCCGCCGCATTTTGATACGTCCGACGCGGCGCTCTACGCCATGCAAATTCAGCGCTACCAGCAGGCGGTGCGTTCGACGATGGTTCTCTCCCTGACCGAGCTGATTTCTAAAATCAGCTTAAAAAAGGCCTTTCAAAAGTAAATCCCGCCGTTAACCTCTTTCTTCTTCTTTTGGTCGGTACAGCCGCCGGTAATATTCCAGACGCTGCAAATAAATGGGCGCGCTCTCCGACGGCACCTCGGAAGGAACATAATCACGCGGCGGCGTTTTATTCAGGTATTCACGGAACGCCTGGCTGGACGCCATAAAATCGACGGCTTTATCAATAAGAAGTGGTACGTTCTCACCTATTTTTGCCATGATAGATCCTCCATGTGTGACCCGCGTCTGACTCCCGCGGTCGCTTATTTGAGTTTAGGATCAATTTAGCGTTGTCATTGAGGAAAATGTGCTTAATCGCTTTTCTTGCCGGCAAAAAAGGCGCTTCATCTTTTCTTTCGAAAAAAAGATTTTATTCTCAAAGAGATAACTAAATAATTAGCGGTGTAATACTTGCCATAATTGATTATCTTTACGTCATGAGTTGTGAAGAATCACTCACTGCGCGCATACTATAGGGTATCTATCCCATTTCTATCAGAAGCAATCCCATGAAAGAAGTTGAAAAAAACGAAATTAAACGCCTGAGCGATCGTCTTGACGCTATTCGCCACCAGCAGGCAGGTCTCTCTCTGGTTGAATCCGCCGATAAATACGCGGAGCTGGAAAAAGAAAAAGAGACGCTGGAAGCAGAAATTATCCGTCTGCGCGAAGTACACAACCAGAAACTGAGTAAAGAAGCGCAGAAGCTGATGAACCTGCCGTTTCGCCGCGCGATCACTAAAAAAGAGCAGGCCGATATGGGCAAACTCAAAAAAAGCGTACGCGGCCTGATCGTGGTGCACCCGATGACGGCGCTGGGCCGGGAAATGGGGCTCAAAGAGATGACAGGGTTCGCGAAGAGCGAGTTCTAAACCTTCCGCATCCCAGGCTCTCAGGACACCCGTGTACGGAGGATGTCTTGAGAGCATCGGGCTATATTCCGAATTTTTATCCAGACGTATTTACACCGCTTATATACAAGTTCATTTTTAACGGTAATCCCCGCTTTTTCGGGATGAAAAATTCCACTATCATGCCTATTTGTATTTATGCAATGAATTTTTTCATCCCCTTTTCTCATATCCCGCAGAATATGATTGACCCGCAAAATTAAATAACATTATCATCCATGAAAAAAAATGCTCATACATAAATATTATAATTATATTTTTATAAAGTATTGCTATGAATAATTGATAAACAACGTCGGGTATTTGCACATTCCTATAGAAACAATGAATGTTTTAATTATAACCATATATTAATGGCTATTGGCAATGCTCGCAAAATGATGAGTTAGCTGTATAAATAACAGGTTAACTATTTATATTATATAAATTATTAACAAGGATATTTTATATGCACAAAAATGGAAAATTTATCCCCTTGCTTGCGTTGGGATTCACATTCTTTTTATCTGGTTGTGATTACTTTGCAGATAAACACCTTGTTGAAGAACTGAAAAAACAACAAAAAGAACAAGAAGCAAAGATAAATCTGTTAGAAAAACAACAAACTACGATTATCAACACGACCCAAAAGGTCGCCGAAGTCGTTGGCCGCGTTGAACGCAAACAACGGCTATTCGACTACACAGAACTGGATCCATCACAAACGCGCTATTTTATTATTAACAACGGCAATATCGGATTAGCCGGGCGTATTCTATCTATTGAGCCAATAGATGATGGAAGTGTTATTCATCTTGATTTAGTTAACTTACTCAGCATTCCCGTATCAAACCTTGCGTTTAATATGACATGGGGTACGAAAAAACCTTCCGAGGCAAAAGATCTGCCTCGCTGGAAACAACTCCTGCTTAACACGAAAATGGATTCGACAATCGAACTTTTACCGGGAACATGGACAAACGTCACGCTAACATTAAAAGGCGTATCGCCCAATAATCTTAAGTATCTAAAAATAGGTATTAACATGGAGAATGTCATATTCGACAGCATACAACCTATTAATGATACGAAAAAGAAGCCAAAAAAATAATAGCCATTGATACAACTATTTTAGAAAAGGAAAGCACTTATCCATGAACAGAATATTTAAAGTCCTCTGGAATGCCGCTACGGGAACATTTGTTGTCACCAGCGAAACCGCAAAAAGCCGCGGCAAAAAAAGCGGCCGCAGAAAGCTGGCGGTTTCCGCACTCATCAGTCTTAGCAGTATTATGATCTCAGCGGATGCTCTGGCCAAAGCAGGGAACGATACTGGCGCCGGCGTTACTCCAACGGGTACCCAGACTGGGGGAACAGGGTGGATTGCAATTGGTACCGATGCCACAGCCAATACTTACACCAACGTTGATGGCGCAAGCGCCGCAATGGGTTATAAAGCCTCCGCGATGGGGAAATGGAGTACCGCCATTGGTTCATACAGCCAGTCCACCGGCGACTCTTCGCTAGCGCTTGGCGTAAAATCGACTTCAGCCGGTGACCGGGCTATTGCGATGGGAGCCTCATCCTCAGCCAGTGGAAGTTATTCAATGGCAATGGGTGTTTATGCTGATTCGAGCGGCGCAAAATCGGTTGCATTAGGTTATAAATCTGTCGCGAGCGGAGCAACTTCCTCTGCATTAGGTTATCAAGCCACTGCGAGCGGCGACGACAGCGCTGCATTTGGTAATGGCGCACAAGCGATAGGCACCAACTCAGTTGCCCTTGGCGCGGGCTCTACCGCTCTGGAAGACAATTCGGTCGCCGTGGGTAACAGCACCACTCAGCGACAGATCACCTACGTTGCTAAAGGCGACATCAATGCCAACAGTACCGATGCCGTTACAGGTGCGCAAATTTATTCTTTAAGTCAATCCGTCGCCGATCGACTCGGCGGAGGGGCTTCCGTTAATTCTGATGGTACAGTGAATGCGCCCCTCTACAAGGTGGGCACAGGCATCTACAATAACGTAGGCAGTGCGTTAAGCGCACTTAACACTTCTATCACGAATACAGAGGCCTCTGTCGCAGGATTAGCCGAAGACGCGCTGTTGTGGGATGGCAACACAAGCGCATTCAGCGCTAACCACAGCGGAAGCGACAGCAAGATTACCAATCTGGCGGCAGGCACCCTGGCCGCAGACAGCACCGACGCCGTTAACGGCTCACAGTTGTTTGATACGAATGCAAAAGTGGATCAGAACACCGCTGACATCACTACCAATACCGACAGCATTAACCAGAACACAACCGATATCGCCGCCAATACGGCCAGCATCAATCAGAACACCACTGATATCGCCACCAACACCACCAATATCAACAGCCTGAGCAACTCCGTTACCACGCTCACCGACGATGCCCTGTTGTGGGATGGCAGCGCAAGCGCATTCAGCGCCAACCACAGCGGAAGCGACAGCAAAATCACCAATCTGGCGGCAGGTACCCTGGCCGCGGACAGCACCGACGCCGTTAACGGCTCCCAGCTGTTTGCCACCAATGAAAATGTGTCTCAGAACACCACGGATATCGCTGCCAATACTGACAGCATTAACCAGAACACCACTGATATTGCCACCAACACCACCAATATCAACAGTCTGAGCAACTCCGTCACCACGCTCACCGACGATGCCCTGTTGTGGGATGCAGCCTCTGGCGCATTCAACGCTAACCACAGCGGAAGCGACAGCAAAATCACCAATCTGGCGGCAGGCACCCTGGCCGCAGACAGCACCGACGCCGTTAACGGCTCCCAGCTGTTTGCCACCAACGAAAATGTGTCTCAGAACACCACGGATATCACTGCCAATACCGACAGCATTAACCAGAACACCACTGATATCGCCACCAACACCACCAGTATCAACAACCTGAGCAACTCAGTTACCACGCTCACTGACGATGCCCTGTTGTGGGATGCAGCCTCTGGCGCATTCAACGCTAACCGCAACGGAAACGCCAGCAAAATCATTAATGTCGCCGCCGGGGACCTTTCTGAAGACAGTACAGACGCGGTGAACGGCTCCCAGTTGTATGAAACCAACCAGAAGGTGGATCAAAACACCTCTGCTATCGCAGATATTAATACGTCCATCACTAACCTTAGCTCTGACAACCTGAGCTGGAATGAGACAACGAGTTCGTTCTCTGCCAGCCACGGAAGTAGTACAACAAACAAAATCACCAACGTTGCTGCCGGAGAGCTGTCTGAAGAAAGTACCGACGCGGTTAACGGATCGCAGCTGTTCGAAACCAATGAAAAAGTGGATCAGAACACGACCGATATCGCTGCCAATACCACCAACATCACTCAGAACAGCACCGCGATTGAGAACCTGAATACTTCTGTCTCCGACATTAATACGTCCATTACCGGCCTCACTGATAACGCTCTGTTATGGGACGAAGACATCGGCGCTTTCAGCGCAAACCACGGTGGAAGCATCAGTAAAATAACCAATGTCGCCGCCGGGGCGCTTTCTGAGGACAGTACAGACGCGGTAAACGGCTCACAGTTGTATGAAACCAACCAGAAGGTAGATCAAAACACCTCTGCTATCGCGGATATCAATACGTCCATCACCAATCTTGGTACCGATGCACTGAGCTGGGATGACGAAGAGGGTGCGTTCAGCGCCAGCCACGGTACCAGCGGTACCAATAAGATAACCAATGTGGCAGCAGGTGAAATCGCCAGTGACAGTACTGACGCTGTTAATGGCTCTCAGCTTTATGAAACTAACATGCTGATTTCTCAGTATAATGAATCTATTAGCCAACTAGCCGGCGATACCAGCGAAACCTATATCACGGAAAATGGTACCGGCGTGAAATACATCCGTACGAATGATAACGGGCTTGAAGGCCAGGATGCATACGCAACGGGTAACGGCGCAACGGCAGTGGGTTACAACGCCGTCGCATCCGGTGCTTCGAGTCTGGCGCTTGGAGAGAACAGCAGCAGCAGCATTGAGGGCAGTATCGCTTTGGGCAGTGGCTCCACCTCTAACCGCGCGATTTCATCAGGTATACGAGCAACGAGCGTAACAAGCGATGGCGTCGTCATTGGCTACAATACAACAGACAGAGAGTTGCTGGGCGCGTTGTCATTGGGGACGGATGGAGTAAGCTATCGTCAAATTACCAACGTTGCGGACGGCTCTGAAGCGCAAGATGCGGTAACAGTTCGTCAGTTACAAAATGCCATTGGTGCGGTCGCCACTACACCGACCAAGTACTACCACGCAAACTCAACGGAAGAAGATTCACTGGCTGTCGGGACTGACTCACTGGCAATGGGTGCGAAAACCATCGTCAATGCTGATGCAGGTATTGGTATTGGTCTGAATACACTGGTGATGGCTGATGCCATCAACGGTATTGCTATCGGTTCTAACGCACGCGCCAACCATGCAAATAGTATTGCAATGGGTAATGGTTCTCAGACCACTCGCGGCGCACAGACTGACTACACCGCCTACAACATGGACACACCGCAGAACTCTGTCGGTGAGTTCTCTGTCGGCAGTGAAGACGGTCAACGTCAGATCACTAACGTCGCGGCGGGTTCGGCAGACACCGATGCCGTAAACGTTAGTCAATTGAAAGTCACCGACAGCCGTGTTGCCGCAAATACCGAAAGCATTAATAACCTGAACACGCAGGTGAGTAGTCTTGATACTCGCGTCACCAATATTGAAAACGGCATTGGCGATATCGTCACTACCGGTAGCACCAAGTACTTCAAGACCAACACTGATGGCGTAGATGCAAATGCCCAGGGTGCGGACAGCGTCGCGATTGGATCTGGCTCTATTGCTGCCGCTGAAAACAGCGTAGCGTTAGGCACAAATTCAGTCGCAGATGAAGCTAATACTGTGTCTGTCGGCTCTTCTACCCAACAACGCCGTATTACCAACGTTGCCGCAGGGGTGAACAACACTGACGCGGTTAATGTGGCGCAACTGAAAGCTTCAGAAGCAGGCTCCGTGCGTTATGAAACCAATGCAGATGGTTCGGTTAACTATAGCGTGCTCAACCTGGGAGACGGGAGTGGCGGTACCACTCGGATCGGCAATGTTTCAGCGGCGGTGAACGATACGGATGCGGTTAACTATGCGCAATTGAAACGCAGCGTCGAAGAAGCAAACACCTATACCGACCAGAAAATGGGTGAAATGAACAGCAAAATCAAAGGGGTAGAAAACAAGATGAGCGGCGGTATCGCCTCAGCGATGGCCATGGCCGGTCTGCCACAAGCCTACGCCCCAGGTGCCAACATGACCTCGATTGCTGGCGGTACATTTAATGGTGAAAGTGCCGTCGCCATTGGTATCTCCATGGTAAGTGAAAGCGGGGGCTGGGTGTATAAATTGCAAGGAACCAGTAACAGCCAGGGCGATTACTCTGCAGCTATTGGCGCTGGCTTCCAGTGGTAATGGAGTAACCATACTCCCGACATCAAAGGCAATGGCATTATGCCATTGCCTTTTCACTTCCCTTTGCTGTCCTCACCCCTTAATTGGCCCTACCAATTCCCGCTGAATGCGACCACATGTTCACATTTCATTAAATTACCCCTACAATATCGTTGCCAATAAATAACATCTGTTTAACTATTCATTGTCATTATCCATACACAACAATATTGGCAGGACCACTTTTACACATAATGTGACCCCAACGAGATGAGCAAAGATTCATCCCATTATGCGTGTGGTTCTCAGGAGACCTGCAATGAACCTCTGGCAACAAAACTATGACCCGGCGGGTAATATCTGGCTTTCCAGCCTGATCGCATCGCTCCCAATCCTGTTCTTCTTTTTCGCCCTGATTAAACTCAAGCTGAAAGGCTACGTTGCCGCTTCGTGGACGGTGGTTATCGCGCTCGCCGTCGCGCTGCTGTTCTATAAAATGCCGGTCGATCACGCGCTGGCATCAGTCGTGTATGGCTTCTTCTATGGGCTATGGCCGATTGCCTGGATAATCATCGCCGCGGTCTTCGTCTATAAAATTTCGGTAAAGACCGGGCAGTTTGACATTATCCGCTCGTCAATTCTGTCGATTACCCCCGATCAACGTCTGCAAATGCTGATTGTCGGCTTCTGCTTCGGCGCGTTTCTTGAAGGCGCGGCGGGTTTCGGCGCGCCGGTGGCGATAACCGCCGCGCTGCTGGTGGGTCTGGGCTTTAATCCGCTGTATGCGGCAGGGCTGTGTCTGATTGTAAATACCGCGCCGGTCGCCTTTGGCGCGATGGGTATTCCGATTCTGGTTGCCGGACAGGTCACGGGCCTGGACAGCTTTGAAATCGGTCAGATGGTAGGCCGCCAGTTGCCATTCCTGACCATTATCGTGCTGTTCTGGATTATGGCGATTATGGACGGCTGGCGCGGCGTGAAAGAAACCTGGCCTGCGGTAATGGTCTCTGGCGGTTCATTTGCTATCGCCCAGTATCTCAGCTCCAACTTTATCGGGCCGGAACTGCCGGACATTATCTCTTCTCTGGTGTCTCTGGTGTGTCTGACGCTGTTCCTCAAACGTTGGCAGCCGGTACGCATCTTCCGCTTCGGCGATATGGGCGCGTCGCAGGTCGACCAGACGCTGGCCCGTACCCGTTATACGACAGGACAAATTGTTCGCGCCTGGTCGCCGTTCCTGTTCCTGACCGCCACGGTCACTCTCTGGAGCATACCGCCGTTCAAAGCGCTGTTTGCCCCCGGCGGCGCGCTGTATGACTGGGTAATTAACGTTCCGGTACCGTATCTCGATAAACTGGTCGCCCGTATGCCGCCGGTCGTACACGAAGCGACCGCTTACGCGGCGGTGTATAAATTTGACTGGTTCTCCGCCACCGGCACAGCGATCCTGTTTGCCGCGCTGTTGTCTATCGTCTGGCTGAAAATGAAACCCTCAGCCGCAATCCAGACCTTCGGCAGCACGCTGAAAGAGCTGGCGTTGCCGATTTACTCCATCGGCATGGTGCTGGCGTTCGCGTTTATCTCGAACTATTCCGGGCTTTCCTCCACGCTGGCGTTAGCGCTGGCGCACACCGGCAGCGCCTTCACGTTCTTCTCGCCGTTCCTCGGCTGGCTGGGGGTATTCCTGACCGGCTCGGATACCTCATCTAACGCGCTGTTTGCCTCTCTACAGGCTACCGCGGCGCAGCAAATCGGCGTTTCGGATGTGCTGATGGTGGCGGCAAATACCACCGGCGGCGTGACCGGCAAGATGATCTCGCCGCAATCTATCGCCATCGCCTGCGCGGCGGTGGGGCTGGTAGGGAAAGAGTCCGATCTGTTCCGTTTTACCGTCAAACACAGCCTGATCTTCACCTGTATGGTGGGCGTGATCACTACGCTTCAGGCCTATGTTTTAACCTGGATGATTCCGTGATTGTGATGCCAAAACGCCTGTCAGACGAGATTGCCTCTCGCGTGCAGGCGCTGATTGAAGAACAAAACCTGGAAGCGGGCATGAAATTGCCCGCCGAGCGCCAGTTGGCTCTACAGCTTGGCGTATCACGCAACTCTTTACGCGAAGCGCTGGCGAAGCTGGTCAGTGAAGGCGTGCTGGTGAGTCGTCGCGGCGGCGGGACATTTGTCCGCTGGCAACACGAAACCTGGTCTGAACAGAATATCGTTCAGCCGCTGAAAACCCTGCTGGCGGACGATCCTGATTACAGCTTCGACATTCTGGAAGCCCGCCACGCCATTGAAGCCAGTACGGCCTGGCACGCCGCCATGCGGGCCACCAGCGCCGACAAAGAGAAGATCAGACTCTGCTTTGATGCGACGCTCAGCGAAGACCCGGATCTCGCCTCCCAAGCCGACGTGCGCTTTCATCTGGCGATCGCGGAAGCCTCGCACAATGTGGTGCTGTTGCAAACCATGCGCGGTTTCTTCGATGTCCTGCAATCCTCCGTCAAACAGAGTCGCCAGCGTATGTATCTCGTTCCGCCCGTATTCTCAAAGCTGACGGAACAACACCAGGCGGTGATGGACGCCATTCTGGATGGTAACGCCGACGGCGCGCGTAAAGCGATGATGGCGCACCTCAGTTTTGTCCACACCACGATTAAACGATTTGATGAAGACCAGGCCCGCCAGGCGCGTATTACCCGCCTGCCCGGCGACCATAATGAGATGACCAGGGAGAATAAATCATGATTATTTCAGCAGCCAGCGATTATCGCGCCGCAGCTCAGCGCACGTTGCCTCCTTTCCTCTTCCACTACATCGACGGCGGCGCGTATGCGGAATATACCCTGCGCCGAAATGTGGAAGACCTGTCGCAAGTCGCTCTGCGCCAGCGCGTGCTGAAAAATATGTCCGATTTAAGCCTGGAAACGACCCTGTTTAACGAAACGTTGTCGATGCCGGTGGCATTAGCGCCGGTAGGCCTGTGCGGCATGTACGCCCGTCGCGGCGAAGTACAGGCCGCCGCCGCCGCAGACGCAAAGGGCATTCCGTTCACCCTTTCCACCGTCTCCGTCTGTCCGATTGAAGAAGTCGCCCCCACGCTTAAACGCCCCATGTGGTTTCAGCTCTACGTATTACGCGATCGTGGTTTTATGCGCAACGCGCTTGAACGAGCAAAAGCGGCGGGCTGCTCCACGCTGGTCTTTACCGTGGATATGCCGACGCCGGGCGCGCGCTACCGTGACGCCCACTCCGGGATGAGCGGCCCAAACGCGGCCATGCGCCGTTACTGGCAGGCGGTGATGCACCCTAAATGGGCGTGGGATGTCGGCCTGAACGGTCGCCCGCATGATTTAGGCAATATTTCCGCCTATCTGGGTAAACCGACCGGCCTTGAGGACTATATCGGCTGGCTGGCAAATAACTTCGATCCGTCCATCTCCTGGAAAGATCTGGAGTGGATACGCGAATTCTGGGACGGCCCAATGGTGATCAAAGGGATCCTCGATCCAGAAGATGCCCGCGATGCGGTACGTTTCGGCGCTGACGGTATTGTGGTGTCGAATCACGGCGGCCGCCAGCTCGATGGCGTGCTCTCTTCCGCCCGCGCCCTGCCCGCCATTGCCGATGCGGTGAAAGGTGATATCGCCATTCTGGCGGATAGCGGGATTCGTAACGGGCTGGATGTCGTGCGTATGATTGCGTTGGGGGCCGATACCGTACTGCTGGGTCGGGCCTATCTCTACGCGCTGGCGACGGCAGGAAAAGCGGGTGTCGCCAACCTGCTGGACCTGCTCGAGAAAGAGATGAAAGTCGCCATGACCCTGACCGGCGCGAAATCCATTAGCGAAATCAGTGGCGATTCACTGGTGCAGGAACTGGGGAGAAGTTTGCCCGCCGCGCTGGCGCCAATGAGCAAAGGCGATGCCGCCTGAACGCCTGGCGCGTGAGAGCCCGGTAAATTTCTGCTATTCTGCCCCCCGCATTTAAGGGGGCATCATGCTTAACATCGTACTCTTCGAACCAGAAATCCCGCCGAATACCGGCAACATCATTCGTCTTTGCGCCAATACCGGCTTTCGTCTGCACATCATCGAACCGATGGGGTTTACCTGGGATGATAAGCGCTTACGCCGCGCAGGGCTGGACTATCACGAATTCGCCGCGGTTCAGCGCCATCACGATTATGCCGCCTTTGTCGCCGCTGAAAATCCGCAGCGCCTGTTTGCGTTGACGACAAAGGGGACGCCCGCCCATAGCGCCGTAAGCTATCAGGATGGCGATTATTTGATGTTTGGCCCGGAAACGCGCGGCCTGCCCGCCAGCATTCTCGATGCGTTGCCTAAAGAGCAGAAGATTCGCATTCCGATGATGCCGGATAGCCGTAGCATGAACCTGTCGAATGCGGTGTCGGTGGTGGTGTATGAAGCGTGGCGCCAGTTAGGATACCCCGGCGCGGTATTGCGCAGTTGATTTGTGCCGGATGGCGGCTGACGCCTTATCCGGCCTACATTAATATTGATAATATTCGTTTCGAGCGTTATCGGCGCAGCCAGATTGGACACGGACTGCGCTTGTCTACCTGAGCGTACACGCAATACGAGAGGATGACGAGCATAGCCCAGGTTCAATATGGCAAGTAAGATAGCTCGAAATCAGATGCCGTCGCCATACTCAAACGTATGGTGTAGCCCGTTGAAATGCTGGTCCATATCCATCGACGGCTTATCGCTGCCCGGCTTGCCGACAATACGCGCCGGAACGCCTGCGGCGGTAGTGTGCGGCGGGACAGGCTGTAAAACAACGGAACCTGCGCCAATTTTCGCGCCGCGCCCCACCTCGATATTGCCGAGAATTTTCGCGCCCGCGCCAATCATCACGCCTTCGCGGATTTTAGGATGGCGATCGCCGCTCGTTTTCCCGGTACCGCCCAGGGTGACGGATTGCAGAATCGACACATCATCTTCAATAACCGCCGTCTCCCCCACCACAATACCGGTGGCATGGTCGAGCATAATCCCGCGGCCAATTTTCGCTGCCGGGTGAATATCCACCTGAAACGAGACCGAAACCTGATTTTGCAGGAAGATAGCCAGCGCGCGGCGACCTTTATTCCACAACCAGTGACCAATGCGGTAGGCCTGTAGCGCATGAAAGCCTTTCAGATATAACAACGGCGTGGAGTATTTATCCACCGCCGGATCGCGAGTGCGCACGGCCTGAATATCGCAGGCTGCCGACGCGATCATTTCCGGGTCGGCGGCATAGGCTTCTTCAACTACTTCACGGATAGCGATAGCGGGCATGATGGGCGAAGCCAGTTTATTTGCCAGCATATAGCTCAGCGCACTGCCCAGATTTTCATGCTTGAGTAGCGTGGCGTGATAAAAACTGGCCAACATAGGCTCACAGTCAGCTAAAGCGCGGGCTTCAGCTTTAATATTCTTCCAGACGATTTCCAGTTCTTCACACGGCATGGCTTACTCCAGACGGGCAGAAAACGACCAACCCGTTCTGTGCGGGTTGGGTCGTTTATGCAAACAGTTCCTTACGGCTAGTGGCGACTCAGCTCTTCCTTGCGGGCGCGACCTAATAACGTTAATGCTGCCTCGCGCGCGTTTTTTCCGCAATACAATACTTGATAAATTTCCTCGGTTATTGGCATTTCAACACCAAAACGGTGCGCCAATTCACGAACTTCTTTCGTATTGCGATAGCCTTCGACCACCTGGCCAATCTTATCCTGCGCGCCTTTAACGTCCATGCCCTGGCCAAGCATCATGCCAAAACGACGGTTGCGCGACTGGTTGTCGGTACAGGTCAGCACCAGATCGCCTAAACCCGCCATCCCCATAAAGGTGGCGGGATCGGCACCAAGCGCTGCGCCAAGCCGCGACATTTCGGTCAGCCCACGTGTGATTAGCGCCGTGCGGGCGTTCGCGCCGAAGCCGATGCCGTCAGACATCCCCGCGCCAATCGCAATCACGTTTTTCACCGCGCCGCCAAGCTGCACGCCGATAAAATCCGCATTGATATAGACGCGAAAACTTTTTCCGCAGTGCAACAGTTGCTGGAGATCGTCGGCAAAGGTCTCATCGGTTGAGGCCAGCGAGATTGCCGTCGGCAAACCCGCCGCCAGCTCTTTAGCGAACGTCGGACCGGAAATCACCGCCAGCGGGATTTGATCGCCTAACGCCTCGCGAGCGACATCCTGCAACAGGCGCCCCGTTTCCGCTTCCAGGCCTTTGGTCGCCCATACCAGACGCGCATCCGGACGCATCAGCGGTTTAATCTGCCGCAGCACGTCGCTGAAAACATGGCTTGGCACCACCACCAGAATGTTACGACTGGCCGCCAGCGCGGTTGCTAAGTCGCTTTCCAGGTGTAACGTATCGGGAAAAGGCACATCGGGAAGGAACGCGACGTTGCAGCGATCGTGCTCCAGGGTCGCGATATGTTTTGGGTCGTGGCCCCACAGGACAACCTGGTGGCCGTTTCTCGCCAGAGTGATGGCAAGAGCGGTGCCGTACGAGCCGGCACCGATGACTGTCATTGACGCATTACTTTGGTTCATCAGGCATCCTGATGTTCTTCAGTACCTTCGCCAGCCTGCTGCTGCAAATAGTTCATGAACAGCGCATCAAAATTGACCGGCGCAAGGTTCAGTTGCGGGAACGTACCGCGTGAAACCAGGCTGGTGATGCACTCGCGAGCATACGGGAACAGAATGTTCGGGCAGTATGCGCCCAGGCAATGCGCCATCTGAGTACCTTCAATACCGCTGATAGAGAAAATACCGGCCTGCTGAACTTCGCACAGGAACGCGGTTTCTTCCCCCAGGGAAGCCGTTACGGTAACACGCAGCACAACTTCATAAACGTCATCCGCCAGTTGGGAAGATGCCGTATCAAGATCCAGTTTAACCTCTGGCTGCCAATCTTTCTGGAAAACATGCGGTGCGTTTGGCGCTTCGAAAGAAACATCCTTGGTATAGATACGTTGGATCTGGAAAGCCATTTCAGTGTTATTTTGTTCTGACATGTGTAAAACCCTTTAGTGTTGTCCTTAAATACTTGAGTACGCCTTAACGCAACAGCGGATCCAGTCCACCACGCGCATCCAGCGCATACAAGTCGTCACAACCGCCAATGTGCTGTGCATCAATAAAAATTTGCGGAACCGTCGTTCGGCCACTACGTTTGATCATCTCTTCACGCTTCACGGCGTCGCCGTCAATCGCAATTTCCTGGAAACTCACGCCCTTGCTGTTTAACAGCGCCTTTGCACGATGGCAAAACGGACAGGTTGCTTTGGTGTAGATTTCAATATTGGCCATGACTTCGCTCCTGTTTTTTACCCGATGGATTTCATGTCGACGCAAGGGCAAGTCATTCCCCTTACGTCATGAAAACGACGGGTAATCACTTACCGCGCACCAGAGGCAGATTCTCGCCGCTCCAGCCTGCTACGCCTTCTTTCAACACAAAGACCTTTTCAAAGCCGGCTTTTGTCAGCGCGTTAGCGGATTCCTGGCACTGCATACCAGAACCGTCGACCACGATAATCGGCTTGTCTTTGTGCTTTTCCAGTTCGCCAACATTGTTGGCTTTGATTTCGCTCGGCAGCAAATTGGTCGCGCCAGCGATATGGCCTTTACGGAAATCATCACGTTGACGTAAATCCACAACAACGGCGTCCTCTTTGTTGATAAGGCGCGTGGCTTCGCCGCGTGTAATCACCTTAACTTTTGAAGTCAGACCTTTGAACGTGGTAAATAAAACCGCCACCAGTAACGCAATCCAGGCGATACTCAGTATGGGATGACGGCCAACAAATTGCATAATTTCTTGCATGGGGGGTAACAACTCCCGACGTAGTGATTAAAAAACCAGGAAAGGAGTATACCTGCGCAGTGGCGCAAATACAGCCAGAGCGTGCACTGGAATGCATTTTTGCGGGGCGCTACGAAAAAAAATCACGCTATTACTTGCCTTCTCACGCCAGCGCGATCCCTTTCTTTGATCTTCTGAGGCTATTTTATCGATTCAGCTGTAGTAAAATTACGCAATTATTTTGTCTATTGAGTATGAGGTTGTCGCAATGTCGGTTTCTAAAAAACCTATGGTACTGGTGATTCTGGATGGCTACGGCTACCGTGAAGAACAGCAGGATAACGCTATCTTAAACGCCAAAACCCCAGTGATGGATGCTCTGTGGGCAAAACGTCCGCATACCCTGATCGACGCATCCGGTCTGGAAGTGGGTCTGCCTGACCGCCAGATGGGCAACTCCGAAGTGGGCCACGTTAACCTGGGCGCAGGCCGCATCGTTTATCAGGATCTGACGCGTCTGGACGTTGAAATTAAAGAACGTACTTTCTTTGCTAACTCAGTCCTGACCAATGCGGTAGACCAGGCGAAAAACGCCGGTAAAGCGGTTCATATTATGGGTCTGCTGTCCGCGGGCGGCGTCCACAGCCACGAAGATCACATTATGGCGATGGTGGAACTGGCCGCAGAGCGCGGCGCAGAAAAAATCTATCTGCACGCCTTCCTCGACGGTCGCGACACGCCGCCGCGCAGCGCTGAAGCCTCGCTGAAAAAATTCGAAGACAAATTCGCCGCGCTGGGCAAAGGCCGCGTGGCGTCTATCGTCGGTCGTTACTACGCTATGGACCGCGACAACCGTTGGGATCGCGTGGAAAAAGCGTATGATCTGATGACCCTGGCCCAGGGCGAATTCCAGGCGGATACCGCTGTGGCTGGCCTGCAGGCCGCTTACGCTCGTGATGAAAACGATGAGTTTGTCAAAGCGACCGTTATCCACGCCGAGGGCCAGGCTGATGCGGCGATGGAAGACGGCGATACGCTGATTTTCATGAACTTCCGCGCTGACCGCGCGCGCGAAATTACCCGCGCTTTCGTTAACGCTGATTTCGACGGCTTTGCGCGTAAGAAAGTGGTTAATCTGAACTTCGTAATGCTGACCGAATACGCCGCCGACATCAAAACTGCCGTTGCCTACCCACCAGCGTCGCTGGCGAATACCTTTGGCGAATGGATGGCGAAAAACGACAAAACTCAGCTGCGTATTTCCGAAACGGAAAAATATGCGCACGTAACCTTTTTCTTTAACGGCGGCGTAGAAGAACCGTTTGCTGGCGAAGAGCGCATTCTGATCAACTCCCCGAAAGTGGCCACTTATGACCTGCAACCGGAAATGAGCTCTGCAGAATTGACTGAAAAATTGGTCGCGGCGATCGAAAGCGGTAAGTACGACACCATCATTTGTAACTATCCAAACGGCGATATGGTCGGTCATACCGGCGTGATGGAAGCCGCCATCAAAGCGGTGGAAGCGTTGGATAACTGCATTGACCAGGTAACAAAAGCGGTTGAGTCCGTTGGTGGACAACTGTTGATTACCGCGGACCACGGCAACGCGGAGCAGATGCGCGATCCGGCGACCGGTCAGGCGCATACCGCCCACACCAACCTGCCGGTGCCGCTGATTTATGTCGGCGAGAAAAACGTGAAGGCGGTTGAAGGCGGCAAACTTTCAGACATTGCGCCTACCATGCTGTCGCTGATGGGGATGGAAATCCCGCAAGAGATGACTGGTAAGCCGCTGTTCATCGTGGAATAATCCCTCCCCATGAGGGGAAAGGCGATTAACACCATTCAACAGGCCGTGAAACCAAGAACGTTTTCAGTCAGGCCTTTGTTCTACGCCAGCGTACTTAGCGCTGGCGTATTGTTGTGCGCCTTTTCCGCCCACGCGGATGACCGTGATCAACTCAAATCTATTCAGGCCGATATCGCCGCGAAAGAACGCGACGTACGCCAGCAGCAGCAACAGCGCGCCAGCCTCCTGGCACAACTGAAAGCCCAGGAAGAGGCCATCTCGGCCGCAGCGCGTAAGCTGCGCGAAACGCAAAGCACTCTGGATCAGTTAAACGCGCAAATTGATGAGATGAACGCCTCAATTGCCAAACTGGAGCAGCAAAAAGCCAGCCAGGAGCGTAATCTCGCCGCGCAGTTGGACGCCGCTTTCCGCCAGGGCGAACACACCGGCATTCAGCTTATTCTTAGCGGAGAAGAAAGCCAGCGTGGGCAACGCCTGCAGGCCTACTTCGGCTATCTGAACCAGGCGCGCCAGGAGACTATCGCCGAACTGAAACAGACTCGCGAACAGGTCGCCACGCAAAAAGCCGAGCTGGAAGAGAAGCAAAGCCAACAACAAACGTTGCTGTATGAACAACGCGCCCAGCAGGCGAAGCTGGAGCAGGCGCGTAATGAACGTAAGAAAACGCTTGCCGGACTGGAGTCGTCTATTCAGCAAGGCCAGCAACAGTTAAGCGAACTACGCGCCAACGAATCACGCCTACGCAACAGTATCGCGCGGGCAGAAGCGGCGGCCAAAGCGCGAGCGGAGCGTGAAGCCCGCGAAGCGCAGGCGGTACGCGATAAGCAGCAGGAAGCCTCGCGTAAAGGCAGCACCTATAAGCCGACGGAAAGCGAGCGTTCGCTAATGTCCCGCACCGGCGGTCTGGGCGCGCCTCGCGGTCAGGCATACTGGCCGGTACGCGGCCCGATATTGCATCGCTATGGCGAACGGCTGCAAGGTGAGCTACGTTGGAAGGGGATGGTGATCGGCGCGTCAGAAGGCACCGAGGTCAAAGCCATCGCCGACGGCAGGGTGATTCTGGCGGACTGGCTGCAAGGCTATG
The DNA here is from genome assembly GCF_026247685.1 of Salmonella sp. 2018103. NCBI lineage: Bacteria > Pseudomonadati > Pseudomonadota > Gammaproteobacteria > Enterobacterales > Enterobacteriaceae > Salmonella > Salmonella sp. 2018103. Next base: position 142,021 of record NZ_CP111029.1, on the reverse strand, counting down.
GCCTGGTGGTGGTCGTGGAGCATGGTAAAGGCGATATGAGCCTTTACGGCTATAACCAGAGCGCGCTGGTCAGCGTAGGCGCGCAGGTGCGCGCCGGACAACCTATCGCCCTTGTGGGCAGTAGCGGCGGTCAGGGCAGACCCTCGCTTTATTTCGAAATTCGTCGCCAGGGTCAGGCCGTCAATCCACAGCCGTGGTTGGGAAGATAAGTTTTGCCTCAGTTTCGTCGCTCCATTCTCACGCTGGCCACTTTGCTGGCGTTTGCACATCCCGTTTTCGCTGGCAAGCTCGCCATCGTGATTGATGATTTTGGCTATCGCCCGCATACGGAAAACCAGGTTCTGGCGCTGCCGCCAAACATCTCCGTCGCCGTGCTGCCCAACGCGCCGCACGCGCGCGAAATGGCAACTAAAGCGCACAATAGCGGGCATGAGGTGTTAATCCATCTGCCGATGGCGCCGCTAAGCAAACAGCCGCTGGAGAAGGATACGCTGCGACCAGATATGAGCAGCGATGAGATCGAGCGCATTATCCGCGAGGCGGTAAACAACGTGCCGTATGCCGTCGGGCTTAATAACCACATGGGCAGCGCAATGACTTCCAGCCTGTTCGGTATGCAAAAAGTGATGCAGGCGCTGGAACATTACAATCTCTATTTTCTCGACAGCATGACGATTGGCAATAGCCAGGCGATGCGCGCGGCATCCGGTACGGGTGTGAAAGTGATCAAGCGCAAAGTGTTCCTCGACGATACGCAAAACGAGGCGGATATCCGCCGTCAGTTTAATCGCGCTATCGAACTGGCCCGTCGCAACGGTTCCGCTATCGCGATTGGTCATCCGCATCCCGCAACGGTTCGCGTGCTGCAACAGATGGTTTATCGCCTGCCGGCGGATATCACCCTGGTACGTCCAGGCAGCCTGCTCAACGAACCGCAGGTAGATACGTCCCGACCTGGTTTGACGCCGCAGAAAATTGACGCGCCGCGCAATCCCTTTCGCGGCGTGAAGATGTGCAAGCCGAAAAAACCGCTGCAACCGGTCTACGCTACGCGCTTTTTCAGCGTCATCGGCGAGAGCATTACGCAAAGTTCCGTGGTTGTCTGGTTTCAGCACCAGTGGCAAGGCTGGGGGAAAATCGCCGCGCCTAAAAACGTGAGCGCTAAGACAGATTGAGCGCCTTACGGGCCATACGACGGTGCGACAAAGTTTTGTCGCGCCATTGCCACAGCCGGAAAGACCAGAGTAGCGTCTGATAAGCCGCTTTCGCGCTGCGGACGTTAGCCATCATCCGTCTATACATGCCAGAAGTAAAAATTTCGGCAATCATACGCTGGCGGGTCAAAATATCAGGTTCTTTACGCACCGCATGACAAACGCGTAACGCTTCCCAGGTAATTTGCTGGCGAAATTCCGGGTAAATCGGAATACGATGGGCATAATCACGATTGAGCTTTTCTAATAATCGCGTAATTTTAATATAATGCCGCTGATAATTAAGATTTTTATTGCCTTGTCTTTGCAAACGGCTTACCGAATTATCATGCAGGAAATATTTATATAATGATTGTTCGGTATAACGTACGCGCGTGGCATTAAACATAACTTCCGTCGACCATAATATGTCCTGATGATGTAGTCCGGGAACGAAAGTAATATTGTTATCGGTAATTAACGCACGTCGATACACGCCCATCCAGACAACATGCGTCCAGCGCCGCGAGGCCAGCGCCATACGCAACCAATCCGGTCCGCTTAATACCCCGGTGGAACGCAGACGATCGGTCGGAATAGATTGCCAGGCGTGCCCGGTTTTTCGGACGCACCAGTCCGCATTACACTGCGCAACGTCCAGATCATCGTTAAGCGCCATGGTCATCAGCGTTTCATACATCTTCGGGTAGACCAGGTCATCCGCATCGACAAAGGCGACATAATCGCCGGTCGCCGCTTGCAGGCCAAGATTACGGGCGACAGATGCGCCAGCATTGGCCTGATGAAGCAGTCGAACATGCGGGTAATGTTCCGCGTAATGTTTTGCTATCTCAACGGAATGATCAGTCGATCCATCATTCACAATAATAATTTCCAGCGCCGACCATGTTTGCGCGATTAATGACGCCATGCAAGCATTAAAATCCGCTCCCGCATTATATAACGGGACAATGATACTCACTTTGGCTTTACTATTTTTCATAACGATTACCAGAAAAACCTTAATTTACCCTGCCTTTATACTGTGGCTCTATTAAGAAACTATTAAGTCGCCATAATTAATTTTTACAGTAAAAAGCAAGCACAAAACTCAGAGTAGAGCGTGACGTTAGCGAGTAAAATAAGAGTAAAGCGCAATTACGAATGCTTGATGTCTATGACAATTCTTTACGGCTTTCCAGATTTTCCCTAACAAAAAAGGTTGGCGAATGACACCAACCTTTTACGATGAAACGTATATCAGACCCGATAAAATTATCGGGTCTCTATACATATTAATCCCAGCTCAGAATAACTTTTCCTGACTGGCCTGAACGCATGGCGTCAAAACCTTTCTGGAAATCATCAATAGAGAAACGATGGGTGATAATCGGTGACAGATCCAGACCGGACTGGATCAGCGCCGCCATTTTGTACCACGTTTCGAACATCTCACGACCATAAATACCTTTAATGAACAAGCCCTTAAAGATAACTTTAGTCCAGTCGATAGACATATCTGATGGCGGAATCCCCAGCATCGCAATACGACCGCCGTGATTCATGGTGTCCAGCATGGTACGAAACGCCGGCGGCGCGCCGGACATCTCCAGCCCCACATCAAACCCTTCGGTCATTCCCAGCTCCGCCATGACGTCGTTCAGGCTCTCTTTCGCGACGTTGACCGCGCGGGTGACGCCCATTTTACGCGCCAGCTCCAGACGGTATTCATTGACGTCAGTAATCACCACATGACGCGCGCCGACATGTTTCGCCACCGCGGCGGCCATTACGCCGATTGGCCCCGCCCCCGATACCAGTACATCTTCGCCGACCAGATCGAAAGACAGCGCCGTATGCACCGCATTACCAAACGGGTCGAAAATAGAGGCTAAATCATCAGAAATGTTATCCGGGATTTTAAACGCATTGAACGCCGGGATGACCAGGTATTCCGCGAAGCAGCCGGGACGGTTGACGCCCACGCCAGTGGTGTTGCGACACAGGTGAGTACGACCGCCACGGCAGTTGCGGCAATGACCGCAGGTGATATGACCTTCGCCGGAGACGCGATCGCCGATTTTAAAGCCTTTCACTTCCTGACCGATGCCGACCACTTCGCCGACATATTCATGCCCCACGACCATCGGAACCGGGATGGTTTTTTGCGACCAGTCATCCCAGTTATAGATGTGAACGTCAGTGCCGCAGATGGCTGTTTTACGGATTTTAATCAGCAAATCGTTATGGCCGACTTCCGGTTCCGGAACGTCGGTCATCCAGATGCCCTCTTCCGCTTTCAGTTTGGATAACGCTTTCATCTTACATCCTCAGGCAATCACGCCCAGTTGTTTACCAATACGCGTGAACGCGTCTACCGCACGCGTAATTTGCTCAGGCGTATGCGCCGCAGACATCTGGGTACGAATACGCGCCTGACCTTTTGGTACGACCGGATAGAAGAAACCGGTAACGTAAATGCCCTCTTTTTGCAGTTCGCGGGCAAATTTCTGCGCGACAACCGCATCTCCCAGCATTACCGGGATGATGGCGTGATCCGCGCCTGCCAGCGTAAATCCCGCGGCAGACATCTGCTCACGGAACTGCCGGGCGTTCGCCCACAAGCGATCGCGCAGTTCTGCGCCCGCTTCCACCATCTCTAACACTTTAATAGAAGCCGCCACGATCGCCGGCGCCAGTGAATTGGAGAACAGATATGGGCGGGAACGCTGACGCAACCACTCAACGACCTCTTTACGCGCCGCGGTATAGCCGCCGGATGCGCCGCCTAACGCTTTACCCAGCGTACCGGTAATAATATCTACGCGGCCCATTACGTCGCAGTATTCATGGGAACCGCGACCGTTTTCGCCGACAAAGCCTACCGCGTGAGAATCATCAACCATCACCAGCGCATCGTATTTATCGGCCAGATCACAGACGCCTTTCAGATTGGCGATGACGCCATCCATTGAGAACACCCCGTCGGTGGCGATCAGGACATGACGCGCGCCGGCCTCACGCGCCTCTTTCAGCCGCGCTTCCAGCTCTACCATATCGTTGTTGGCATAGCGATAGCGCTTCGCTTTACACAAACGCACGCCGTCAATGATAGACGCGTGATTCAGCGCGTCGGAGATAATGGCGTCTTCCGCGCCCAGCAACGTCTCAAACAAGCCGCCGTTAGCGTCGAAACAGGAGGAATACAGAATCGCATCTTCCATGCCGAGGAAGCTTGCCAGCTTTTGCTCCAGCGCTTTGTGGCTGTCCTGGGTGCCGCAGATAAAACGCACGGACGCCATACCGAAACCGTGGCTGTCCATGCCCGCTTTTGCGGCATTAATCAGCTCAGGGTGATTCGCCAGCCCGAGATAGTTATTGGCGCAAAAGTTAATAACGTGGCTTCCATCCGCCACGGTGATATCCGCCTGCTGCGCAGACGTAATAATGCGCTCTTCTTTAAACAATCCTTCCGCCCGGGCGGTTTCCAGATCGTTGGTTAACTGTTTGTAAAAATCCCCACGCATTGCGATTCTCCAGACTGGGCAAATTTCAGCACATATTACCCAAAGCGATACGTTGATACGAGATGACGCGTCATCACTTCTTTAAAATGCAGCATAAATCACGCGTATCCTCACGGGTTATCAGTGAATGGATGAATAGTGTTATGATAAGAGCATTCATGTCTGAGACAGTCTCTGACACCATAATTCAAAGGTTACAGTTATGATTATCGTTACCGGCGGCGCGGGCTTTATCGGCAGCAATATCGTTAAGGCCCTGAATGATAAAGGTATCACCGATATTCTGGTGGTGGATAACCTGAAAGACGGCACCAAGTTTGTAAACCTGGTGGATCTGAACATTGCTGACTATATGGATAAGGAAGATTTCCTGATCCAGATTATGTCCGGAGAAGAGCTCGGCGATATCGAAGCTATTTTCCATGAAGGCGCCTGCTCTTCCACCACCGAGTGGGACGGCAAGTATATGATGGATAACAACTATCAATACTCCAAAGAGCTGCTGCACTATTGTCTTGAGCGCGAAATTCCGTTCCTCTACGCCTCTTCTGCCGCCACCTATGGCGGTCGCACGTCTGACTTTATCGAATCGCGCGAATACGAAAAACCGCTTAACGTTTACGGCTATTCTAAATTTCTGTTTGATGAATATGTGCGCCAGATCCTGCCAGAAGCGAACTCGCAGATTGTCGGTTTCCGCTATTTCAACGTCTATGGACCACGTGAAGGCCATAAAGGCAGCATGGCAAGCGTGGCATTTCATCTGAATACACAGTTAAACAACGGCGAAAGCCCGAAACTGTTTGAAGGCAGCGAAAACTTCAAGCGCGACTTCGTTTACGTGGGCGATGTGGCCGCCGTTAACCTGTGGTTCCTGGAAAGCGGCAAGTCCGGCATCTTTAACCTGGGCACAGGCCGTGCGGAATCTTTCCAGGCCGTCGCCGACGCGACGCTGGCATACCATAAAAAAGGTAGCATTGAATACATTCCGTTCCCGGATAAGCTGAAAGGTCGCTATCAGGCGTTTACGCAGGCGGATTTAACCAATCTGCGCAACGCGGGCTACGACAAACCCTTTAAGACCGTCGCCGAAGGCGTCACGGAGTATATGGCCTGGCTGAACCGCGACGCGTAAGTATGAAAATTTTGGTCATTGGCCCGTCCTGGGTGGGCGACATGATGATGTCGCAAAGTCTCTATCGCACGCTTAAAGCGCGCTATCCCCAGGCGATAATCGACGTGATGGCGCCAGCCTGGTGCCGTCCGTTGTTATCGCGTATGCCGGAAGTTAACGAGGCGATACCCATGCCGCTGGGCCACGGCGCGCTGGAAATCGGCGAGCGCCGTAGATTGGGCCATAGCCTGCGTGAGAAGCGCTACGATCGCGCCTGGGTGCTGCCAAATTCGTTTAAATCGGCGCTGATTCCTTTCTTTGCCAATATCCCGCACCGTACCGGCTGGCGCGGCGAAATGCGCTATGGCCTGCTGAACGATGCGCGCGTCCTTGATAAAGACGCCTGGCCGCTGATGGTGGAGCGCTACGTGGCGCTGGCCTATGACAAGGGCGTGATGCGCACGGCGAAAGATCTGCCGCAGCCGCTACTCTGGCCACAGCTCCAGGTTAGCGAGGGTGAAAAGTCGCTGATGTGCAGCGATTTTTCGCTATCTTCTGAACGTCCTCTGATTGGCTTTTGCCCCGGCGCGGAATTTGGCCCGGCAAAACGTTGGCCGCACTATCACTACGCCGAACTGGCAAAACAGCTCATTAACGAAGGGTATCAGGTCGTACTGTTTGGCTCGGCAAAAGACCATGAAGCCGGAAATGAGATCCTGGCGGCGCTGAATAGCGAGCAGCAGGCATGGTGTCGCAACCTGGCGGGGGAAACCCAGCTGGAACAGGCCGTCATTCTGATAGCCGCCTGTAAAGCCATCGTCACCAACGATTCCGGGCTAATGCACGTCGCGGCGGCGCTCGACCGCCCGCTGGTCGCCTTGTATGGCCCAAGTAGCCCGGATTTCACGCCGCCGCTGTCTCATAAGGCCCGGGTGATTCGTCTTATTACGGGTTATCACAAAGTGCGTAAAGGCGATACGGCGCAAGGCTATCACCAGAGCCTGATCGATATCACGCCGCAGCGGGTTCAGGAAGAGCTTCATTCGCTGTTGTCGGAAGAGGGCGTTTAATGCGGGTTTTGATCGTTAAAACATCATCGATGGGCGACGTATTACATACCCTGCCTGCGCTTACCGACGCGCAACAGGCGATTCCGGGGATTCAATTTGATTGGGTTGTCGAAGAAGGGTTTGCGCAAATTCCGTCCTGGCACAGTGCTGTCGATCGCGTGATTCCCGTCGCTATTCGCCGTTGGCGCAAGGCCTGGTTTTCCGCGCCCATCAAAGCGGAACGCACAGCCTTTCATCGGGCGGTATGCGCATACCAATACGACGCTGTGATTGATGCGCAGGGGCTGGTGAAAAGCGCGGCGCTGGTGACGCGTCTGGCGCATGGGATAAAGCACGGTATGGACTGGAGTACCGCCCGCGAACCGCTGGCCAGCCTGTTTTATAACCGTAAACACCATATCGCAAAGCAACAACATGCGGTTGAACGGACGCGCGAACTGTTCGCCAAAAGTCTGGGATACGATAAACCGCAGTCGCAGGGCGATTATGCCATCGCAAAACATTTTCTGCATTGCCAGCAGGCGGTTAGCGATCCGTATGCGGTGTTTTTACATGCCACGACCCGCGATGATAAACACTGGCCGGAAGCAAACTGGCGCGAGCTTATCGGCCTGGTGGGCAACACCGGATTACGGATAAAACTTCCCTGGGGCGCGCCTCATGAGGAGGCCCGGGCTAAACGACTGGCCGAAGGCTTTGACTATGTGGATGTGTTACCGCGTATGAGCCTGGAGGAGGTCGCCAGAGTGCTGGCTGGCGCAAAATTTGTCGTATCGGTTGATACCGGCCTGAGCCATCTCACCGCCGCGCTCGACAGACCGAATATTACGCTATATGGCCCAACGGACCCTGGGTTAATTGGAGGTTATGGGAAGAACCAAATGGCATGCTGCTCACCAGAACAGAACCTGGCGAATTTAGATGCCACAAGCGTATTTGGAAAGATTCATTAAAGAGACTCTGTCTCATCCCAAACCTATTGTGGAGAAAAGATGCTAACCACATCATTAACGTTAAATAAAGAGAAATGGAAGCCGATCTGGAATAAAGCGCTGGTTTTTCTTTTTGTTGCTACGTATTTTCTGGATGGTATTACGCGTTATAAACATTTGATAATCATACTTATGGTTATCACCGCGATTTATCAGGTCTCACGCTCACCGAAAAGTTTTTCTCCTCTTTTCAAAAATAGCGTATTTTATAGCGTAGCAGTATTATCATTAATCCTTGTTTATTCCATACTCATATCGCCAGATATGAGAGAAAGTTTCAAGGAATTTGAAAATACGGTACTGGAGGGTTTCTTATTATATACTTTATTAATCCCCGTACTATTAAAAGATGAAACAAAAGAAACGGTTGCGAAAATAGTACTTTTCTCCTTTTTAACAAGTTTAGGATTACGTTCGCTGGTAGAAATTGTCTTTTATATTCAGGACTATTCCAGAGGGGTGATGCCATTTACAAACTATGACCATCGACATATATCTGATTCAATGGTATTTCTGTTCCCGGCATTGTTGAATATCTGGCTATTCAGAAAAACATCGCTCAAACTCGCTTTCTTTGCGCTGAGCGCCGTCTACTTATTCTTAATGTTAGGCACCTTGTCGCGGGGAGCATGGCTGGCAGTTTTAGTGGTGGGCGTTTTATGGGCGATTTTGAACCGCCAGTGGAAACTAATGGGAATTGGCGCTGCTATCCTGGTTATTGCTGGCGTTTTAGTTATCACTCAGCAAAGCCATAAACCGGATCAGGAGCGACTACTGTATAAATTACAGCAGACAGATAGCTCATATCGTTATACTAACGGAACCCAGGGCACCGCGTGGATACTGATTCAGGAAAACCCGATCAAGGGCTACGGCTATGGTAATGATGTGTATGATAGTGTTTATAATAAACGCGTTGTCGATTATCCAACGTGGACCTTTAAAGAATCCATCGGTCCGCATAATACCATCCTGTACATCTGGTTTAGTGCTGGCATATTGGGTCTGGCGAGCCTGGTCTATTTATACGGCGCTATCATCAGGGAAACAGCCAGCTCTACCTTCAGGAAAGTAGAGATAAGCCCCTACAATGCTCATCTTTTGCTATTTTTATCTTTCATTGGTTTTTATATCGTTCGTGGTAATTTTGAACAGGTCGATATTGCTCAAATTGGTATCATTACTGGTTTTCTGCTGGCGCTAAGAAATAGATAAAAAAACGCGCTGATACTTATTACGGTATCAGCGCGTTTTCCATCATCAGGACTCAATCACTTATCAAACCAGCTTTTCATTTGTTCCTCGAAACGCTGCGCTACATTTTCCCAACTGTATTTTGAAAACACCAGGGATTTTGCTTTTTCGGCAATCTGGTGGCGTTCCTTATCAGCAAGCGCACGGTTAATATCATTAATTATACTGTCGCTCGACATAGGTTCTGCGAGGTGATAGCCCGTTATGCCATCTAACACAAATTCGCTAATCCCCCCTTTTTTGCTGGCAAGAACCGCTTTTCCTGCTGCCATCGCTTCTACAGCCACCATGCAAAATGCCTCTTCAACCTGAGACGGCACAATAACCAAATCGGCTATATGATAGAAGTTATGCATCTGGTCGGGAGATTGCCCCCCAGCCATAATACAATCCGTTCCAATCTCTTTTGCGGCGTCCAGTACTTTCTTTTGATACTCTGCTTTTTCACCCTTGCGGCTTGCATAAGGGTCGCCAACAACGACAAGTTTAATATTACTTCTTAAGGTACGTAATTTTTTGAACGCCTGCAAAAGCAACAGGATGCCTTTATCAGGCGAAATTCTCCCGGCATATAAGAGAACGGTGGCATCTTCCGCAATATTTAATTGCTGACGAAGATTATCTTGTGGGTTTCTTTTATAAGTCTCAGCACAAAAACCATTAGGAACAATACTAACAGCAGCGGCAGGCAATCTTTCTTCATAAAACGCTTTAAGAAACTGACTGGGCACGATAATTTTTGCATCGTTATCAGGAAGTTCTGGTTCAAATGCGTTATGCATGTGCATAACCAGTTTTGCATTCGGATTGCGCTCTCTGATCTGCCGATACAGTTTCATACTATTATGAATAACAATGACGCTATCTTCCTGGGTAGTCACTTTATCTCTAATATTAAGGACGCGCTGGGAATAGGGTAGTGGGTCGAGACGAGTCCATTTCTGAAAAAGACGCTTATAAACTTTACTAAACCCAATGTAATGAATATCACAGTTATCGTTTATTTTATTATATTCAGGATAGCCAGCATTCTTTATACAAGTAATAGCACTCGGTATTGATAGTCGTTTTGCAACCTGGTAAATCCAGGTTTCTACCGCAGCCGCACCACGAGGAGGAATTGAAAATATAGGAGTAACAGTAAATATGATTTTTTTAATCATAATAGCTATAATCCAGAATAGTTAACTTTATAGAAAAAGAAATGTTATAGAAAAAGAAATTCGTGCCAAAGCAACGCAAAATAATGATTTATCTAGTGTCTAGACAATTTTATCGTAATATATTTCATCCTCAAGTTCCGAGGCTGTAATATATGGAATAATATCGTAATGAATTGCAGTATCATCTGATAAATTAAAGATATTTAAATCACTCACATTTTTTCTCATAAAAGTAAAAAATGGCAGTATTTTAAACAGGTCTTTACTAAGCTCAGATGGCATAGGGCTGGTAGATTCGTCATAGAAACGTGGGCAACTCCCTGTTAAGTCAAGCCCAGAACATATAATACGGCCATACTTGAGGGAATAGGCAACCTGAATAGCGGTATAAGCAATAGTATGGCAAGAGCAATAGCCGATGCTGATATCCTTGCAAAATCCAGCCAGTCGTCCTCTTTTCGAAAGAGGAACTGAAATAAGTAATGCTTTATGAACCCGCTTGAGGATATTAAATTTAATTTTCTTTAAAAAGCCCCCTTTTTCTCGGCGATAAAAGGAGCGAATAATTAAACAGTTTTCTTCAATATATTTTTGATCATCTACTGAAGCCTGTTCGTACACATCAAGATTGACGATAGTAAACTGACTGTTACGGCTAAAGTTATAAAAATCTTCGCGCCGGCGATGAAGGAAGCGAACATCCGTCAGAAGGTACAAAAATGGCTTGACGTTATTGTTTAGCAAATATTGAACAGAACCATTGACTGCAATGACATCTTTCATTCGTAACAAGGACAGCGGCGTCTTTCTGGACGTAGGACCAGAAAGAAAAATAATACAATCTTCAGCCGTTCTTTTCGCAATAAGTTGCAGAACATCGGCGTGAGTTATGAAATTAACGCTACCCATAAAAAACTCGTATGTTTATCATGCAACCTATAAATAAATGTTATATTCAATAACTAATATTACATCTCAAATTCTCTCAAGTATGTCATAACGCTGCAGCAAATAAAAGTCAGTCAGCCCCTTAAATTAAACCAAACGTGCTACATTGATCAGCGCTTTTCCTTACCCTTAATACGACGAAGGAAATTTCGAAGTTTTTTCTTATAAATCAATAAGTAAAATCCGATATCTCTCACATTATTTTTGATACCATAATGTCTTTCTAAATCAATACGATCCTTTGCTTTCCGTTGCCTTGAAGGTCTTTTTCCGGACAAATCGATAATTCTGATCTCATTGCCTTGCAGGATAAAGTTACCTTTATGGGGATCGCCCGAAACCATACCATGCTGATGCAGAGAATATATCGACTGTTTGATTTTCCCTCTCACCTCGTCAGAAATTTCTGGCATATCAACAAGTTCAATACCTTCAATATACTCAATTATCATCACGTATGTTTTTACATAGCGTAATGTTTTAATTTCCGCCAGCAGGTAAAAATCATTAAGCGCCGCAAACCCTTCACGCCGCACACGATCTGTCTGATGAAAAAGCTTTTCGTAGTAATCCCCTTTTACTAACGATTTGAAAAAGCGTTCAGTATTTTTTACTTTTGGACTAAATACTTTGAGAATATATTTTCCGTAGTCTGTATTAATCAATACAACTTTTGTATCTTCTATATTACGGAAGACTTTAATAACCTGATGATTATAAGATAGAAAATCTTTAAATATCTCAATGTATTTTTCACCGTCTTTTTTGACAAAGACAGTATAGTTTTTAATCTTTTTTTCAATAATCATAATGGAGATTTAGGCAGGGGAATTATTTGTGGAAAAGTTTACGATAAAGATATGCGCTTCCAGCCAGAAGGCCTTTAAAATAATGCCCCTGCACGAGAAGATGTTTATATCGCTTCTTAAATTCAACTATGGTACGCGCATCTTTTGCAGGAGAATCTTTCCAGGGCGAATTCAACCGTGCATTTTTATAATAGATAACTGACGGATAATTTGCCCAGGCATGCCATGGTTTTGTAGCGCCCGTATAATGAATTAAAATAGTATTATCATTAATTATATTGCTATACTTTTTATGTGACTTATCTTTCAACTCACTTTTGATAGTATAAATGGTATTATACGGTCGTGGGAGAAAAATGACTTTATCCTGTAGGAGAATATTCAAAACATCCTGATCGGGATATTTAAAAGAGTCAGCTTCTTTACCTGCCAAAAGTAAAAATGCCTTTTCGGTTAAGGCATTCTCTTTCCATAATTTCAGGTTAACAAAAACCACGCCGGAGTTAAAATAACCACCTTGTAAATTAAATGCTCTTAATCTCTCATTTACCTTATTCTGGATGGAATCAACATCTTTTACGACCGCAGCAATCTTCTCTGTCAAATCAAGCTGTAGAAGATCTTGCAAAGATCCTTTGCATACAACATCGGCATCCAAATAAAGTAGTGTATTTACCTTCTTGCTGAGATAATCGAAAGCAAATAAACGAAAATACATTGCTCTCGACCATACTTTAGTTTGAGGCAATACCTCAAGGCTTTCTACTTTAATAAGATAAAGAGAAATTTTTATGTGATGCTGTACGGCTAAACGCTCTATATATTTTACAAAACACGGAGAGTATGAATCACAAATAATGTGAAAAGCGAGCGGGATATTATTGTTTAGTACAACTGAAGCAATTGATACCCCCACACCATCAAGATAGTTTTCATCAACGCCATAAGAAATGTTTAATACGTTATCATCATTATTATTATTACTTTCATCAAAAACTTTATATTCAGCTATTTCTATCTCAGGAAATGAATCCATTACATCACCTATGGGTTTTATTCAAGAAGTTTACGTTTAAAGTAGGCTATATAATAATTTATACCCGAAGTATAATGCTTCTGATTAAACATATGCTTTGCCGCATAACGTAACTGATGGCTAGTGACTGGATTTAAAAGTGCACAATGAGACCATGGTGAGTTGCTCTTAGCCTGTAAAAAATATTGTGACACAGGATAAGCCCCCCAACTATGCCAGGGCTTCGTTGGTCCGATATAATGAACAAATACAGTCTCAGCATCAACTGGATTAATAACTGAATCTTTTAATTCATAGTTAAGACTAAATTGTGTATTAAATTTTTTATCAACAAAACGTGCTTTATTCACTAACAATATATTTAATACATCCTGATCAAGGTGCGTTATGCGCTGTACTACCTCCGGATCTTTTAGCATTTCAATCGCTTTCTTAGAGATATTTTCTGCGGTCCAAAGAGGTATGTTAATTAAAATAAAACCGGCATTAAAATAGCCAGAAACCAGCCCAGGTGTTGCCAGGCTAACCGAGCGCTTAGTCCACCATTCCAACTCGCCTTCAGCAACGACAGCCGCAATCTCATTTTCAGCGAAATTAAGATCAATAAGTTCCTGAATACTCCCCTTACATGCAATATCTGCATCCAGATAAAGTACTCTATCTGTTTTATCTGAAAAATAATCGGCGATAATGAATCTAAAGTATGTTGCATAGGTCCAGTTTTTGGTACTGGGTAGCGATTTTAAGCGCTCACAGTCGATTAGGTAAACAACAATCTGCGTAGCGTACTGTTTTGCTAATGCCTCAAATCGCTGCTGGTCTTCAGAGTCAAAGAAATCGGTAAAAACATGGAAAGCTAACGCCTTCTCTGGGTTAGCGAGGAGAACCGATGCAATAGAGACACCACAGCCAAAAAGAAAGTTTTTATCAATTCCATAAGCTATATTAAATTTATCAGCATCACTATGTTGTGCATAGTTATAATCTAAAGTCTGTTGAATGACTTCTTCTTCAAAATATTTTCTGCTCATAGTGATCACTTTTGTAATTTCGAGAATATTGCATTATTAAAATTTTTAAAATATAGCACATCGTAAAATCTCTCAATCGTGCCGGGAATAATATCATGCTGATATTTTACTTCACCAGAAATAACGCGATTAAGGTGTCCTACAAAATCATCTATAGCCCCCGGGGTGTAAAGCTCACCATTCAAGCCGGGTTTAATCATATCGCGCGGACCAGACATACAATCAGAACTAATACACGGAATTCCATATGACATTGCTTCCAGCAGGGTCATAGGAAATCCCTCAAATGCAGAGGTAAGTAGTAACGCGGTGACATTTTTTATTTTTTGCTGTACGACTTGCCACGGCTCGCTTTGCCAACCATACCAGATCACACGCTGCTCAATACCAAGCTCCCGACTATAGGCCTGGCACTTTTCAAAATCTGAGCCATCACCAATAATATGTAGCTGCCATTCCCCTGTCGTACGAGCTAAGCCATCAAATAAATCTTTAACTCTTTTCTGTCCTTCAAATTTAAGACGCCCTACATAGAGAAATACAGCGGGTTTATCGCGCTCAGGCGACGGCACAATGATTGTTTTAATAGAGACAGGATTATAAACGACGCTAATATTTTGCGCTGAGATACCCCGTGCCATCATCTGTTCTTTAATACCACTACTGATGGCCAGATGATAATCTGCGTACGTTATACATTCTGCATGTTTTTTATGGTCGAGCGAAAAATGCGGCCACGAGAAAATAGTAAACTGTTTACCACTTTTCTTTCGTGCTTTATTGGCATAAAGACATGAGATGACATCAATACATATCACAATATCCGGTGACGTTTCTTTCAGCCACTGACTAAAATTATAAACATGCTTAGCTCGACGAAGAAAACTTAATTTTATATTTGAGAATGATTGCGCATATTTAATCTCTTTTAGCCATGCTTTATCCATTTTGTCATTACGACAAAAGAAAAACATTTCACAGTTGATTTTCGGAGAGCTATTTTCAAACGTATGGATAACGTTGCTAATAACGGTTTCCATCCCTCCAAAACCAGATACCGCTTCGCCTATAAATGCTATTTTCAATGAAGTCACCATTTGCTGACACTCATGTTATTCGGCTTCCTTCACTTTTAAAATTATGTAAGAACAAACCCAATCAACACTATATTTATACTGAGACCTGATTAAAATCGAACCCCAGTCCATGATTAAAGCTATCTTTTAGAAAAGGGCTGGTTATTTTATAGTTTTTGATAGTTGAGATATTATTTAGGTTATACTGAACTGTGCTATTAAATCCATATATCTCTAATGATATCCCTTGCTCCAGATATTCTAAAATAATGTCCTCGGCTATCATTTCAGAGCTAACATTCAATACACCATTAAACTGATGAGAGTCATATCGAGGGTGAGGAATATATATATCAACCGCTTCTTTTTTAATAAACCGCTGAAGATGCTGAAGAAAAACACACTCATCTTCTTTATTTTTTAACGCATCAGTATATACAGTTCCCAATAATACTTTTTTAAAGCCATTATTCGTATCAGGAAGACCGTTATGGTGTACCAATATAATTCCTTCGGTCTTTTCAATTATGTTGGTTCTATTAGGAAATAGAGTATAATGTTTTGCGTCTAACTTTAATATTTCATCTTTATGATATTTACGCCCCATCAGCTTTCGTATTAACTTCGATGTGGCGCTTATATTATTATTTTCATACATTATACTTTTCTGATTGATATTATTTGTACCATCATCAAAGGTTTTTATTTCAGAAAAAGTGATACAGGATAAAATATGGTGTATAAGCGGGACATGAAAATTCGCGAAGAAAACAGTATGATATTCTCTGGCATACTTTTCCATGATTTTTTTAGCATACCGTGTTCTTTGAATCGTTTTAAATGTCGAAAATTTTGCTACCTGCGGGACGATGTCTGAGTGCCGACATAACGGCTGAATTTTTTTTAAATAGTACTGATTTTTTACGTTATCTACATCGCCAATAAATAAAACATCAACTTTTTTCAACTGCTCTTTTTCTATAATTGACCGTGCAATCAATAATTGCAAATTAGTCATGCATATGAATAGAAACATATAGCCTCTAAGCTATTTAAATATATAAATTTTATATTAAAGATTTTTTCTTATTGTTCTTTCTTTAATTCGAGCGGCTTTAACATCCGCCTGATGAATCAACCCCGATTCTTTGTGCAAAATCTCTCGCAGGGGGAGAGAGAAATACTCACGCATAAACCGGAATATATCTCGCTGAGTCAGGCCAATATTCATTGAAGAAAAATAAAGCCCAATTAAATCCTTGTCACGCCAGCGAAGGGGAACGTGCTGACGTATCTGCGCGCGATGCAGGTCGATTACGGAGATTTTTAAATCCTCTTCACGACCTGTGAAAGGTAAATGCAGAAGAAAGTGGCAAATATAACAGTCACGATGGTTAATTCCCCCGGCGTGCATTTTACGTACCATAGTCGCAACACGCTTAATAATCATCCACTTCACCTGCGCGTCCGGTGGATTAACAGCCCAGTCAGCACAGTAGTCTTCAAGGCTAATGGTAGGCGTTAAATCTTCGGTGATAATAAATGATGTTCTGGTTAGCGGGTTTACGCCTTTTTCACCAAAACCAACGCCGTGCATCGTATCAACGCCCAGCTCATGTAGACGATGAATGGCGTGCCATTCTCTGTCAGCGCCCAGAACAGGCATACGTAACGAAATCAGGTTCTTCACAATTTCTTTCAGCGAAGTGCCTTTATGCCACTTCAGGAAGTAGCTTTTGCCGTCCAGCTCAAACCGCAATGTTCGACGCGTCTCCAGCTCTCTGAACACTTCGCCCTGTAACGTTTTCACTTCCTCAAAAGCATCTTTACCGCGCCATAGTGTGGTTAACGGCGCTTTCAGCTCAACCATCTAAATCACCTGTAATAATATCTGCGGCCTTCTCCGGTAAGCTGTATAAATCCTGGGTATCAGCATAATACCGCGCATTTTCAGCCCAGGCGCTGCGTAAGGAAGGCTGTGTCAGCGCTTTGAGTAAAACCTCATTTAGCGCATCCTGGCGGAATGGTTCAGTCATCGCTTCGCCACAGTTTGCATCCACAATATAATGTGCATAACCGCACACCGCGGTTGTCAGCACCGGCAAACCAGCAGTAATGGCTTCCAGCAAAACAATACCAGCAGCTTCCTGATAGGCTGGATGCAGTAAAAGGTCGGCTGCCGCCATTAACTCCGCGATATCATTACGTCCGGAGAAAAAATGCACATTCGTGCCAACGCCGCTTCTTTCAGCCAGCGCTGCAAACTTCTTCGGCTTATCCTGCCCGACAACATAGAGCACCGTATTTTGCCGTAAAGATTCGGGTAGCGATGCCAGCGCTTCAATAGAGCGATCCACACCTTTACGGGTAAAGTCAGACCCTACTTGCAACAGTAATTTTTGCTGTTCTGAGATACCATTTTTCTGACGATAAATTTGACGACTGTTTGGGATCTGTTGGCTATATTTTCTGTCCGGGTAAATCCCCGGTGGAAGAATATGGAAACGCTCCGCTTCAGTCTGATAATGTTTTTGGAAGTCAGCAATCTGCTTATTCGTCAGCATTAATAGTTGCGTCGGCTTGCCGTGTTCAAACGTGGCGCGTTCAAAAGCAGCATAATGCCGATAGCGTGATGTCAGGCGATAGAAAAATCCTTTTTCCTGTGCGACTTTTTCGGCGTAACACACGTCTGCGGCGTAATACACATCAAGGCCCGGCATCTTATTGAATCCAACCACCCGATCGACAGGGTGGTCGCGCAAATGGTGTTGCACCCAGGCATAATATTCTGCGTTACGACCGTGGTTCGTCCGGGATTTAACCGGCACGCGGATTAATTCAAAGTTATCCGGGCATTCCCCTTCCCATGACTGAGTATAAACACGAACCTGATGCCCTCGCGCCGCCACGGTTTGGGCAATGCGCATAAAATCACGCTGCAGACCGCCAAAAGGAAAATATTTATATAAGCAAAAGGCAACTCTCATAGCAGGCTGTCCAAATCTATGGTGCGTGCCTCATGCGGCAGCATTTTTTCCGTCGCGGCGATAACATCTTCAGCCGGAATCACGGAAAGGTATTTTTTATTACGATCAAGCTCATGCCGTTCAGGCATCGGCTGATAATTTCCTGCCCAAAACTGAATGATGTCGTCGGTCCAGGGACGCCAGAACACATGATCCGTCGCGCCGAAAAGGCAAATAACCGGCGTTTTGACTGCTGCGGCAATATGGCCAGGGGCCGAATCAACGCCGATAAAGAGATCCGCATGGTCAATCAACGCGCCCAATTCAGGAAAGCGAGTTTTACCCGCCAGACCAGTAACCGGTTTTGTCTCACAGCCGCGTGCAATAGCATCCACGCAGGCCATCTCGTCTGCGGCCGGGCCTGACGTCAGTACAACCTGATAACCGCGGCGCTGCACGGCATCAATAACCTGCGAGAATTTATCATTATCCCAGCACTTAAATAGCTGCCGTGCCGTAGGCTGAATAACAACATATTGTCGGGTCACACCAAGTTGTTTGAGCTGTTGTCGCATGTTTTCCCAATGTTCCGGGCGATAGCTCATGGTGGTTTCCGTGACATACTGTTTTAACGCTAACGGCTTTAGCGCGGATAATGTGCGCTCAACAGCATGTTCTCCCGCATAAGGTACTAAATGCGTAAAGCTCTTTTTCCATAAAGCAGACTGACGATTACCGAAATCCTGCGAGATTTTTGTTTTTGCGTTTAAAAAACGCACAATGAGCGCCACGCTCCACTGGTCGGTGAGATTGACGACCAGATCATACGAGTTAGCACGCAATTTTTTGATTAGCGATAGCGCGTTTTTAATCTTCTCTTTTGTTCCTGCGCCTTTGTTACTGATGCCGTAGAGTGCATTAATCTCCGGATTTTCCGACAATATCGGTATGGTGTTCTGGTAAAGAAGCACATCGATTTTTGCATCGGGATAATTCTGCTTCAGCGTACTGATGACAGGGGTGGTAAGTAACATGTCTCCATGAAAACGCATTTTTATAATCAGAATTCTTCGAAATGGCTTTTCCACAAGCGACTCTTTGGTTGAAATTGTCCGGATAAATAAGCAGAAAAAAGCACGCTACCGCCCCAGGCTTCACAGCAACCCGATGGCTAATACCGCACTCATTTTAGATGCGCTAGTGTAACACTTCTTTCGCAGCAATCCGATACGAATAATTTTTATACACAATCATTTTTTTAATTATAAATTCAAAGAGATAATAATTTATCCCTCTCTTGTGAATGGTCATTCCCATTGTCTGGGGCGACAAGGGCGGCAAATTTCAATGGATTGCGTAAAAATGCAAAAATAATGGGGTTCAGCGCCTGGAATCCTCGCTTCTGAGCCAATTTGGCGCAAAAATGGGAAAAGTAATGGTAAAGCCCAGGCTAAATACATAGAATCCCCAGCACATCCATAAGTCAGCTATTTACTATGCTCGAATTGCTTTACACCGCTCTTCTCTACCTTATTCAGCCTCTGATCTGGATACGGCTTTGGGTGCGTGGACGTAAAGCGCCGGCCTATCGTAAACGTTGGGGTGAACGCTACGGATTCTACCGCCGTCCGTTGAAACCGGGCGGAATCATGCTGCATTCCGTCTCGGTGGGCGAAACTCTGGCGGCCATCCCATTGGTCCGCGCTCTACGTCATCGCTATCCCGATCTGCCTATTACCGTAACGACCATGACGCCGACCGGCTCGGAGCGCGTCCAGTCCGCCTTTGGCAACGATGTTCAGCACGTTTACTTGCCTTATGATTTGCCCGATGCACTCAATCGTTTCCTCAATAAGATTGATCCTAAGCTGGTATTGATCATGGAGACTGAGCTCTGGCCAAATCTGATTGCTGCGCTACACAAACGTCATATTCCGCTGGTTATCGCTAATGCGCGGCTTTCCGCCCGCTCCGCCGCGGGTTATGCGAAGCTTGGCAAGTTTGTCCGTACGCTCCTGCGCCGTATCACCCTGATTGCCGCGCAAAACGAAGAAGATGGCGAACGCTTTGTGGCATTGGGCGCGAAGAACAATCAGGTCACGGTCACCGGCAGTCTGAAATTTGATATTTCAGTTACGCCGCAGCTGGCGGCTAAAGCCGTTACGCTACGCCGCCAGTGGGCGCCGCACCGTCCGGTCTGGATTGCCACCAGCACCCACGATGGCGAAGAGAGTATCGTTATCGCCGCTCACCAGGCGTTATTACATCAATTCCCGAATTTATTACTGATTCTGGTGCCCCGCCATCCGGAGCGTTTCCCGGATGCTATCAATCTTGTGCGTCAGGCAGGGTTAAGCTACATCACTCGCTCTTCGGGCGAAGTGCCGTCCGCCAGCACCCAGGTCGTGGTAGGCGATACTATGGGCGAATTAATGTTGCTCTATGGCATTGCCGATCTCGCCTTTGTTGGTGGTTCGCTGGTTGAACGCGGCGGTCATAACCCGCTGGAGGCCGCCGCTCATGCGATTCCGGTACTGATGGGTCCGCATACCTTTAACTTTAAAGATATTTGCGCCCGTCTGGATCAGGCGAGCGGACTTATCACGATTACCGATGCGGCTACGCTGGCAAAAGAAGTTTCCTCTTTACTGACCGACGCTGATTATCGTAATTTCTACGGACGTCACGCAGTTGAAGTGCTGTATCAAAATCAGGGCGCGCTCCAGCGTCTGCTGCAACTGCTGGAACCTTATCTGCCACCGAAAACGCATTGAGGACTGTCATGCAAAAACGGGCGATTTATCCAGGCACGTTTGATCCGATTACTAACGGTCATCTCGATATTGTGACGCGCGCAACGCAGATGTTCGACCATGTCATTCTGGCCATCGCCGCCAGCCCCGGTAAGAAACCCATGTTCACCCTGGACGAACGTGTGGCGCTGGCGCAAAAAGCGACCGCACACCTGGGTAACGTAGAGGTGGTGGGCTTTAGCGACCTGATGGCCAATTTCGCCCGCGACAGACAGGCGAATATCCTGATTCGTGGTCTGCGCGCGGTGGCGGATTTTGAATATGAAATGCAGTTGGCGCATATGAATCGCCATCTGATGCCGCAACTGGAAAGCGTTTTCCTGATGCCGTCCAAAGAGTGGTCGTTTATTTCATCGTCGCTGGTCAAAGAAGTGGCGCGCCATCAGGGCGATGTGACCCACTTTCTGCCGGACAATGTGCATCAGGCGCTAATGGATAAGTTGAAATAAATTTCCTTCCTTGCCGGGCCTGGCATTTTACTTCTGACAGTGACGGCAATAGAACGTCGCACGCTGTGCGTGTTTCGTTGCGACTATCGGCGTACCGCATACCCGACACGGCTCGCCTTTGCGCCCGTACACCTGCAACTCCTGCGCAAAATAGCCCGGTTTCCCATCGCTTTGCAGAAAATCCTTCAGCGTTGTCCCGCCTTGTTCAATAGAGCGCAGCAAAACGGCTTTAATCACCCGTGCCAGCAGATCGCACTCCTCTGTCGAGAGTGACGACGCCAGGCGGTCAGGGTGAATACCAGCGGCAAACAGCGACTCGCTGGCGTAGATATTCCCCACGCCGACCACCAGCTTGTTATCCATCAGCCAGGGTTTAATCGCCGTCTTCTTCTTCGCGCATTTCTGCTGCAAATATTCGCCATTAAACTCATCGCTTAGCGGCTCCGGTCCCAGATGCGCCAGTACGTTATGCCCTTCCAGCTCTTTGGTCCATAACCAGGCGCCAAAGCGGCGAGGATCGGTATAACGTAGAATTTTGCCATTGCTCATCACCAAATCGACATGGTCGTGCTTTTCCGCCGGCAGCGCTTCCGACAGTATCCGCAAGCTTCCCGACATCCCCAGGTGAATAATTATCCAGCCGTCAGGCAGCTCCAGCAGTAAATATTTAGCACGACGCTGAACGCTAAGGACAGGTGTATCGCTCAGACGATAAATTTCGTCTGAAACCGGCCAGCGCAGACGGCCGTTACGGATATGGGCGTGCAGGATAGTAGCGCCAACTAAATGGGGTTCAATACCCCGGCGGCTGGTTTCAACTTCGGGTAATTCAGGCATAACGTCTCCGGCTGTGTGGCAGGTCTCATTAATATGGGGACGGCCAGAAAACAAAAAACCCCGCCGAAGCGAGGTTTTTGTTACATCAAAGCGAGAATTATTTGATTTTCGCTTCTTTGTAGATCACGTGCTGACGGACAACTGGATCGAATTTTTTCAGTTCCAGTTTTTCCGGTTTAGTACGTTTGTTCTTCGTAGTGGTATAGAAGTGACCAGTACCAGCAGAAGAAACCAGCTTGATTTTCTCACGAATACCTTTAGCCATGACTTATTTCCTCTTAGTACTTAGTACTTTTCGCCACGGGCACGCAGTTCAGACAGAACTGTTTCGATGCCTTTTTTATCGATGATACGCATACCTTTAGCAGATACACGCAGGGTGACAAAACGCTTCTCGCTCTCAACCCAGAAACGGTGAGAGTGCAGGTTAGGCAGGAAACGGCGTTTAGTCGCGTTCAGTGCGTGGGAACGGTTGTTACCGGTCACCGGACGCTTGCCAGTAACTTGGCAGACTCGGGACATGTCTATTCTCCAAAAATCAAATTAGCTCGAGCTTCGTATGGGGTATCGGCGCCTCGTCAGGCTTTACAGCCTGGTCATCGCGCAGTTCTATTGAACTCTCGATTGCCAGGCCCAAATGCCAAACCCGAGATTCTCAAAGGTGGCGTAGTATACGCTGACCCGGCGATATGCTCAAGTCCCGAACAGACAAAGATCCCGATGGATCGCGCAAAGAATCTTAAATCCAGCCGCGTTCGGCAAAAGAAACGTACTCTCCGCGCCCAATTATCAGGTGATCGAGCACCCGGATATCCATAAACTGGCAACACTTTATCACGCGCTCAGTGATAAGTTTATCTGCTTTACTTGGCTCTGCGCAGCCTGAAGGGTGGTTATGCGCCAGAATGACCGCTGAAGCATTGAGTTTAATCGCTTCCCGAACAATCTCACGCGGATGCACCTCTACGTGGTTAAGCGTGCCGGAAAACAGGCGGCTGTGCTGAAGCACCCGGTGCTGGGCATCGAGGAAGATCACCAGAAAGATCTCACGCTCTTCACCCGTCAGTTGGCTTTGCAGAAATTCCCGCGTCATTTCCGGACTCAGCAACGCACTTTCCTCATTCATGCGCACGCTGTAATAGCGCCTTGCCAGCTCAGCAATGCCTTTCAACTGCGCGAATTTCGCCAGGCCGATGCCGTTTACGCCGCGAAACTGCGCAAAGTCCGCCGACAGCAGGCCATACAGTGACCCAAAGTGCTGCAATATCTCTTTTGCCAACGTCATAACATCTTTTCCCGGCGTGCCGGTACGTAAAAAAAGCGCCAGCAGTTCCACGTCGCTGAGGGAAGCAATGCCGGATCTGAGCATTTTTTCACGCGGTAATAATTCGTCCAACGTATCCATACGCGCACCTCCTTTTTTAAGGAAGCGGCATAGTGGCACAGCCTTTGGGAGAGATCGACGCCCCGATTTTGTTCTTGCGTAGCGCCTCGCAAAGTGGAGCGCAGGCAAAGACACGACGCCGTAGAGATTGTGATAAAATAGCCGCCTTTCAAAGTCACCCAACAGGAAAGACATGATGAGCCTGGCCGGTAAAAAAATTGTTCTCGGCATTAGCGGCGGTATCGCTGCGTATAAAACGCCGGAGCTGGTGCGCCGTTTACGTGAGCGCGGCGCTGACGTGCGCGTGGCAATGACCGAGGCGGCAAAAGCCTTTATTACCCCCCTGAGCTTACAGGCAGTGTCGGGCTATCCCGTATCCGACAGTCTGCTTGACCCTGCCGCCGAAGCCGCGATGGGGCATATCGAGTTGGGGAAATGGGCCGACCTGGTGATTCTTGCCCCCGCGACCGCCGATCTGATCGCCCGTGTAGCATCGGGTATGGCTAATGATTTAGTCTCCACCATCTGTCTGGCGACGCCAGCCCCGGTGGCCGTTCTTCCGGCCATGAACCAACAGATGTACCGCGCTGCCGCCACGCAACATAATCTGGAGGTGCTCGCCTCTCGCGGCCTGTTCATTTGGGGGCCGGATAGCGGCAGTCAGGCGTGCGGCGATGTAGGACCAGGCCGAATGCTGGACCCATTAGTTATCGTTGATAAGGCCGCCGCGCATTTCGCTGCCGTCAACGATCTGCGACATCTTAATATCATGATTACGGCAGGCCCGACGCGCGAACCGCTCGACCCGGTGCGTTATATTTCCAACCACAGCTCAGGTAAAATGGGCTTCGCTATTGCGGCGGCCGCCGCGCGTCGCGGCGCAAATGTCACGCTGGTCTCCGGTCCCGTTTCGTTACCAACGCCGCCTTTTGTAAAACGGGTTGATGTCATAACCGCGCTGGACATGGAAGCCGCTGTTCAGGCCGCCGTTCAACAGCAGCATATTTTCATTAGCTGCGCCGCCGTGGCTGACTATCGCGCAGAGACTATCGCCAGTGAAAAAATCAAAAAACAGGCGGCGCAAGGTGATGAATTACTAATAAAAATGGTCAAAAACCCGGACATTGTCGCCGGGGTGGCCGCGCTCAGTGACAATCGACCCTATGTTGTTGGGTTTGCCGCGGAAACGAATAATGTGGAAGAATACGCCCGGCAAAAACGTATCCGTAAAAACCTTGACCTGATTTGTGCAAATGATGTTTCACTTTCAAATCAGGGATTTAATAGCGATAAAAACGCTTTACACCTTTTCTGGCAGGATGGAGATAAAGTCTTACCGCTTGAGCGAAAAGAACTCCTGGGCCAATTATTACTCGACGAGATCGTGACCCGTTATGATGAAAAAAATCGACGTTAAGATTCTGGACCCGCGTGTTGGTCAGCAGTTTCCGCTGCCGACTTATGCTACTTCTGGTTCTGCCGGGCTTGACCTGCGCGCCTGTCTCGACGACGCCGTAGAACTGGCGCCTGGCGCAACAACGTTGGTGCCTACCGGACTGGCCATTCATATCGCCGATCCATCACTGGCGGCAGTCATGTTGCCGCGTTCGGGCCTGGGCCATAAACATGGTATCGTGCTGGGTAACCTGGTCGGGCTGATTGATTCCGATTATCAGGGGCAGCTGATGGTTTCGATCTGGAACCGTGGTCAGGACAGTTTTACCATTGAACCGGGCGAACGTATCGCGCAAATGGTGTTTGTTCCGGTCGTTCAGGCCGAATTTAATCTGGTGGAAGCATTTGACGCCACCGAACGTGGCGAGGGCGGCTTCGGTCATTCTGGCCGTAAGTAAATTTTACGCATCCCCATAACGTCATAATACTGCCGCAAGCGCTGAGTTTGCGGTTATAGCGTGGGTGCTCGCCTGGCAAGTGCTTATTTTCAGGGGTATTTTGTAACATGGCAGAAAAACAAACTGCGAAAAGGAATCGTCGCGAAGAAATACTTCAGTCACTGGCGCTGATGCTTGAATCCAGCGATGGAAGCCAACGCATCACGACGGCAAAACTGGCGGCCTCGGTCGGCGTTTCCGAAGCGGCGCTATACCGCCATTTTCCCAGCAAGACCCGCATGTTCGATAGCCTGATTGAGTTTATCGAAGATAGTCTGATTACCCGTATCAATCTGATTTTAAAAGATGAAAAAAACACCAGCACGCGTTTGCGCCTGATTGTGTTGCTGATTCTGGGTTTTGGCGAACGCAACCCTGGCCTGACGCGCATTCTTACCGGGCACGCGCTGATGTTTGAACAGGATCGCCTGCAGGGGCGCATTAATCAGCTTTTTGAACGCATCGAAGCGCAGCTCCGCCAGGTGCTACGAGAAAAAAGAATGCGTGAAGGCGAAGGCTACACGACGGATGAAAATCTGCTGGCAAGCCAACTGTTAGCCTTCTGTGAAGGTATGCTTTCACGGTTCGTGCGTAGCGAATTTAAATACCGCCCAACGGACGATTTCGACGCCCGCTGGCCGCTCATTGCCGCTCAGCTACAGTAACGCTGACTGGATAGTGGCTCACGCCTTATCCAGGCGACAGAAACATAGGCCCGGTAAAGCGCCACCGGGCAATTCGCTTACACGCCAAATTCTTCCCGGTATGCTCGCACAGCCGCCAGATGCTCAGCCATATCAGGTTTTTCTTCCAGATAGGCAATCAGGTCTTTCAGCGTAATGATGGAGATAACCTTACAACCATAGTCGCGCTCCACTTCCTGAATCGCGGAAATCTCGCCGCGGCCACGTTCCTGACGATCCA
Organism: Salmonella sp. 2018103; assembly: GCF_026247685.1. Taxonomy (NCBI): domain Bacteria; kingdom Pseudomonadati; phylum Pseudomonadota; class Gammaproteobacteria; order Enterobacterales; family Enterobacteriaceae; genus Salmonella; species Salmonella sp. 2018103. The sequence goes on along the minus strand of NZ_CP111029.1, from coordinate 115,543 downwards.
GCGAAATCAGTACGCCAGCCAGTGTAGCCCCGTGCGCCTGAATAATCTCCATCGACTCGCGAATCGCCGTACCTGCGGTAATCACGTCATCCACCAGCATCACGCGGCCCTGTAGCGCGCTGCCCACCAGACTCCCGCCTTCGCCATGATCTTTTGCCTCTTTGCGGTTAAAGCAGTACGGCAGGTCTTTATCGTGATGTTCCGCCAGCGCAACCGCCGTCGTCGTCGCGATCGGAATACCTTTGTATGCGGGGCCAAACAGCAGATCAAATTCAATACCGGAATCCACCAGCGCTTCGGCATAAAAACGGCCTAACAACGCCAGGTCGCGCCCGGTATTAAACAGCCCGGCGTTGAAGAAATAGGGGCTTTTGCGCCCGGATTTCAGCGTAAACTCGCCAAACTTTAGTACCTGCTTGTTAAGCGCAAACTCAATAAACTGGCGCTGATACGGTTTCATGGATTCGCTCCTTTTCTTACTTTCATCATTTACGAAATTTACGGACAAAAAAAAAGGCGACTTTTCAGTCGCCTTAAAATCAATTTTCTAACGCCGCCTTCTGCGTCGCCACAATGGATTCAATTCCCCCTCGGGCCAGCGCCAACAAAGTGAGAAGTTCTTCATGGCTGAACGGCTCGCCTTCCGCGGTGCCCTGTACTTCAATAATGCGGCCGTCTTCAGTCATCACGACGTTCATGTCGGTTTCTGCGGCGGAATCTTCAACATATTCCAGATCGCAGATCGCTTCGCCGTTAACGATGCCTACGGAAACCGCCGCCACCATGCCTTTCATCGGGTTGGTTTTCAGCTTACCGTTGGCAACCAATTTATTCAGCGCATCCGCCAACGCCACGCAGGCACCGGTAATAGACGCTGTACGCGTACCGCCATCGGCCTGGATTACATCGCAGTCCAGCGTAATGGTAAATTCGCCGAGCGTTTTCAGATCGACCGCCGCACGCAGCGCACGCGCGATCAAACGCTGAATTTCCATAGTACGACCGCCCTGCTTACCCTTTGCTGCTTCACGCGCATTACGGGTATGGGTAGCGCGAGGCAACATGCCATACTCTGCGGTGATCCACCCCTGGCCTTGTCCTTTCAGAAAACGTGGGACGCCTTCTTCAATGGAGGCGGTGCACAACACTTTGGTATCTCCAAATTCGACCAGTACCGAGCCTTCAGCGTGTTTTGTATAGTTACGGGTCAGGGTTACGGGACGCACCTGATTAGCGCTACGGCCTGCTGGACGCATATTGAGATCTCCGGCTTAAAACGAATGTGGCTGCGCATTATACGGACTTCCGATGGTTATTCCTATCCTGACAAGGCCTGGATAGCTATAATCCCCTCATCTCTCCTTTAAAAACGGGAACATCTATGATCCGCAGTATGACCGCCTACGCCCGGCGTGAAATCAAGGGTGAATGGGGTAGCGCGACCTGGGAAATGCGCTCGGTAAACCAGCGTTATCTGGAAACTTACTTTCGTCTGCCGGAACAGTTCCGTAGTCTTGAACCCGTCGTGCGCGAACGCATTCGTACACGCCTGACGCGCGGCAAAGTCGAATGTATGCTGCGTTTTGAACCCGATGCCAGCGCGCAAGGCGAGCTTATTCTGAATGAAAAGCTCGCGAAACAATTAGTTAGCGCCGCAAACTGGGTCAAAATGCAGAGCGACGAAGGGGAAATCAATCCGGTTGATATTTTGCGCTGGCCAGGTGTCATGGCGGCGCAAGAGCAGGATCTGGACGCGATTGCCGCAGAAATTTTAGCCGCGCTGGACGGTACGCTGGATGACTTTATCGTCGCGCGCGAAACGGAAGGCCAGGCGCTGAAAGCGCTGATTGAACAACGGCTGGAAGGCGTCAGCGCCGAAGTAGCGAAAGTCCGCGCGCATATGCCGGAAATCCTGCAATGGCAGCGTGAACGCCTGGTCGCGAAGCTGGAAGATGCTCAGGTTCAGTTGGAAAACAACCGTCTGGAGCAAGAGCTGGTGATGATGGCGCAACGCATTGATGTGGCGGAAGAGCTGGATCGTCTGGAAGCGCACGTCAAAGAGACTTACAACATTCTGAAGAAAAAAGAGGCGGTAGGCCGCCGTCTGGACTTCATGATGCAAGAATTTAACCGTGAGTCGAACACCCTGGCCTCCAAATCCATCAACGCTGATGTAACTAACTCCGCTATTGAATTAAAAGTGTTGATCGAGCAAATGCGCGAGCAAATCCAGAATATTGAATAATTCTGGCGCTCAATATGTCACAGAGCCCGCCTTATGCGGGCTCTCGTTTATCGGTAGTACGTTTTTAATTTCCGGCGAATAGCGTCGATAAGGCGCCGCTTCCACTCTACCGTCGAAGCCCGATACTGCATAAAAATAGCGCCTTCCGCCTGCTCCCCGGCAAGCGGCAAGACAAAAAGACCGCGCTTATCGGATAAATTTTCATACCAGGGGCGCGGTACAATCGCCATTAGCGGCGCCGACTGGACAGCAGGCGCAAGTTGACTGTAATCATGACAAACAAACGCCAGCGGACGTTCAAACCCGGCACGAGCCTGCTGCCTGTCCAGTTCATTGTTCTCTTTTGTCCACGGCAAACAGTAAATGTGCTGATAATGCTGTAGATCAGCAAAATTCAACTCTGCGGCATTCTCCAGACGTGAACGCAATGGCGCGCCATAAACCGCGATCAAACGCGTAGTCCCCACCCGCTCGTAATGCAGAGCGCTGACCTGCTTTTGATGGTCGCCAATTGCCAGCACCAAATCAACCGAGCTATCCAACAGTTCATCACGCCAGGGTCGGCGAGCAAAAGGAAGGCACTCGATCACCGCCTGATGAAGATGACCTTTCTCTGCGAGAACAGGCGTAAGCAGCGCGTTCAATGCGGGAGGAAGTACCACCCGGAAACAACGGGAACCGTTCTCTTTATCGCCAAACAGCTCCTCATTAAGCGAAACAAACACAGGCGCCAATTTGTCACGCAGCGCCTGCGCATAAGGCGTAGGAATCTGGCGGTTCCCTTCCCGTCGAAACAACGGGTCGTTTAGCACATCGCGCAATCTCATTAACGCATGACTTACCGCAGAAGGCGACAAAGCCAGCTTTTGCGCCGTTTTCCCCGTAGAGCTCGTCTCCAGCAGCACATACAGTACTTTTAACAGATTCATATCCATTTGCAGCAAGTTCATTAAACGTCTCTCTTATTGAACCTGGCTAAATTACTGCCAGGTATACTGCGGGCGCTTCAATCAGGAGAACATTATGAATCGCTATGCATTATTCTTTGTATGTATATTTTCAACATCAGCACTTCCTGCCATGGCGGCATTAGATCCTTCACAACCGTTATCACCCGCGCCTCCGTTATCACTGTTTAAAGCGTGGGCTAAGCCTATGAAGCCGTTTCAAATCACAGAAGGCGTGTGGTATGTCGGCACGGAAAATCTCTCTTCTATTCTGCTGACCACCCCGGCAGGGCATATTCTTATTGATGCGGGATTGGATGAAAGCGCACCGCAAATTAAAGCGAATATTGAAGCGGCAGGATTCCGCCTCACAGACGTGCGCTATCTGTTGAACAGCCATGCGCGGCTGGATCAAGCGGGGGGCATGGCACGTTTGAAAGCGTGGAGCGGCGCACAATTGGTCGCTAGCCAACCCAACGCCGATCAGATGGCGAGGGGTGGACGACAGGATTTTGCGCTTGGCGATGCGCTCCCCTTCCCGCCCGTCACCACTGATAAAATTATCCACAACCAGGAAAGCATCAGCCTCGGAGGGATAACCGTGACAGCACTATTCACGCCTGGACATCTGCCCGGCTCAACTTCCTGGCGCGTAACGCTCCGCAACGGCAAGACGTTAATTTACGCAGATAGTCTCGCCACACCTGACTATCTGCTGATTAACAACAAAAATTACCCTGACCTGGTTACTGATATTCAGAGCAGCTTTAAAACACTGGCCGCCCAGCATGTTGATATCTTTATTGCCAACAAAGGTGACCGCTTCGGGCTACTGGAGAAACGACAGCAACTTCGCAACGGCGATACACAGGCATTCTTTGATTCCAATGGCTTGCAACAGTATGTGGAACGCTCACGTCAGCGCTTCATCACACAACTTACCGCACAGCAGCCATAATGAAATGACTCACCGGCGGCGCGTCCAGGGCGCCGTTCAGGTAATTTATCTAAGTCAAAACAGAAAAACCTTGCATACAATAAACCACAAAAATGATGTACAATTTATTGATATATATAATAAATAATTATTAACCATAAATTTAAAATCATTACTAAAATTTATTAATCGTGTAATGCCTTAGAAAATCTCAATCGTGATACAGCGCACAAATCGTTAATCTTCGCCCCCAGTAAATTAGGGGGAAATCATGCTGTTGCACGTTCTTTATTTAATTGGCATCACTGCCGAGGCCATGACGGGCGCACTCGCTGCGGGTCGTCGTCGCATGGATACATTCGGCGTAATTATTATTGCTACCGCCACCGCCATTGGTGGAGGCTCGGTTCGCGACATTCTGCTCGGTCACTATCCGCTGGGTTGGGTGAAGCATCCCGAATATGTCATTATTGTGGCGACTGCCGCTGTATTGACCACTATTGTTGCTCCCGTCATGCCCTATTTACGCAAGCTTTTCCTGGTACTTGACGCGCTGGGGTTGGTGGTTTTCTCTATTATTGGCGCGCAGATAGCCCTTGATATGGGCGAAGGGCCAATTATCGCCGTGGTGGCCGCCGTCACTACCGGCGTCTTTGGCGGCGTGCTCCGCGATATGTTCTGCAAACGCATTCCACTGGTGTTTCAAAAAGAGCTATATGCCGGCATTTCGTTCGCCTCGGCGGTGCTCTATATTGCGCTACAACATTACGTCATGAATCCGGATGTCGTCGTTATCTCTACGTTACTGTTTGGCTTTACAGCAAGGTTATTAGCGCTACGTCTTAAACTTGGCCTGCCGGTATTTTATTACCGCCATGAAGGGCACTAAGACCCAAATCCGGGAATATGCTGAGCAGCCAGCCATCTGCTCAGCGTTTTGATCTGCGGATTATCCCGCCAGCCGATAACTCTCCCGGCACGACGCTCGCCCGTCGCTGGCAACTGCCGCCAGTGTTGCTCTGTTCGCATTAATAACTGCTCCCATGAGCGATCGCCGCTGGCCTGTAATGCGGCCTGCGTTAAGGGGATATCCATCGCCATAATCCAGCGGGTAAACGACTGCCGGCGCGCCAGGTTAAATTGCCGCCATATCTGCTCGCTTTTTCCTTTAGCAAAGCCTGGCGTGTTGGCTATTTGCGCTGACGTCAGGGCAAGCCAGGAGAAGATATGCTCAAAGCGATGCGTCTGATGCAAGGCCCGCCAGCTGGCTTCGCCCATTCCGTCCAGACCCAACGCCGACCGTGACCCCAACCATACCAGTCTGGAGATAAACTGTTCCTGACACGTTGCCGACGCGTAAAAGCAGGTCAGCGAGTTGAAATGGCTATCAGGCGGTACAGGCTTACTCCGCTCACGACTCCGCCAGACGACCTCATCAAGCCGGGGAATGCCTTGCCCGGCCAAACTCACCAGGATCTGATCGCCCGGCGCGATATCCCACGCTTCCCAACGCTTCACAGAACCGATATTGACCCGCTGAACCCGCTTATCATCCAATATAACGGGGACAAGCGACGCTACTACGGTAATTTTGCCGCTTTTCCCCACCGAGAACTGAATAGCGCTCACTTGCGCGACCTGCGCTACTGGCGGATATTTCCATGCTGCCAGCCAGTCGCCCTGCCCGGGTCGCCAGTATTGTGCCGCGGGTTCTTTAGCCATGCGTATCACTACGCCATCCGTCACAAAGGGCAACGCTGACGTCAGCCATGACTGGCGCGCCCGCTCGACCTCGCTGGCATCTTTTACCACCAGGGAATATTTCTTCGTCAGACTGAATCCAGCCTTAGCAAGTTGGCTTAATCTTTCGGGCATATTTGCCGGACCGTCCGGCCACGCCCAAATAAAAATACCCAACGAATTTAGCGCGGAGGCGTTATCCTGGCGCATTAACATTCCTGCGACTTTCGAGCGCGCATTCATCCCGCCCATCCGTTGCTGGATATGTCCCTCGCGCTGTAGAAAGATTTCGCCCTGCAACACCGCGTTAGCAAGCGCGCCTTGTGTTGACTGCGGTATAGAGGGGATCAGGCGAATTTTTGGCGTCCAGTCCTCGCCTTGTAGTCCGTTACCCCGGCTGATAGCCCTGGTCAGTTTACCGTTTTGATAAACCAGCGTTACCGCTACGCCATCCACTTTTGGCTGTACCCAAAGCTCGCTGCGCCCGCGCATCCACTGTTCTACCGCCTGCCGGTCCGCGAGTTTACGTACGCCCGTATGCGCAACAGGATGCCTTGTTGTACCGTTTAACGGCGGTGAAACCGGAGTAGATGAAACATCCTGACCAACACAGCGTTGCCACTGAACCAGCCTTGCGCTGAGTTGGTCGTACACACTATCGTCAACCGCGCTAACGCCTTGTTTCCAGTAGATGTCATTCCAGTCAGCGAGCTGTTGCTGTAAACGGGCGATTTCTTCAGCGGCCCTTGCTGGCGGCCAGGCCGGGCAAAGCGCCCCACTCTGCGAATGCCACAATAAAATTCCCCACGCCATACTTTTCCATAATCTCATCACGACCTCCTGCGCACATTGCCCGGCAGGTATAGCGCTTTAGTGAATAAAAACCGACAGGTAAAAATGCATCATCCGAGCCGCTTTCCAGATTTTTTGGTGGGTTGCTGCAACGACGCGATAAAAGCGGAAAAAGGGACGCAAAATGCAATAATCTGGCGCAAAAAGTGTGACAAAGACTACGTCGCATAACGGCGATGTGTATAATAAGCCCGTATCAAGGCTCTATTTCGATAATCACAGACGTAAGATACTCATGGCTCAAGGTACGCTTTATATTGTTTCTGCCCCCAGTGGCGCGGGTAAATCCAGCCTGATTCAGGCTTTATTAAAAACCCAACCGTTGTATGACACTCAGGTTTCCGTTTCACATACCACGCGCGCGCCGCGTCCGGGTGAAGTGCACGGTGAGCACTATTTCTTTGTAAATCATGATGAGTTTAAAACCATGATTGGCAGGGAGGCGTTTCTGGAGCACGCGGAAGTGTTTGGCAATTACTACGGCACTTCGCGCGAAACCATTGAGCAAGTGCTGGCAACCGGCGTTGATGTTTTTCTGGATATCGACTGGCAGGGCGCCCAGCAAATTCGCGAAAAGATGCCGCAAGCACGCAGCATTTTTATTTTGCCGCCATCAAAGATCGAATTGGATCGCCGTTTACGCGGCCGCGGGCAAGATAGCGAAGAAGTCATTGCCAAACGAATGGCGCAAGCGGTTGCAGAAATGAGCCATTACGCCGAATATGATTATCTTATTGTGAATGACGACTTTGATACCGCGTTAAGCGACTTGAAAACCATCATTCGCGCTGAACGTCTGCGTATGAGCCGCCAAAAGCAGCGTCATGACGCTTTAATCAGCAAATTGTTGGCAGACTGAACCCACTTTCAGTATCATGCCCAGTCATTTCTTCACCTGTGGAGCATTTTAAGTATGGCACGCGTAACTGTTCAGGACGCTGTAGAGAAAATTGGTAACCGTTTTGACCTGGTACTGGTCGCCGCGCGTCGCGCTCGTCAGATGCAGGTAGGCGGAAAGGATCCGCTGGTACCGGAAGAAAACGATAAAACTACCGTTATCGCGCTGCGCGAAATCGAAGAAGGTCTGATTAACAACCAGATCCTTGACGTCCGCGAGCGCCAGGAACAGCAAGAGCAGGAAGCCGCTGAATTACAAGCCGTTACCGCTATTGCTGAAGGTCGTCGTTAATCACAAAGCGGGTCGCCCTTGTATCTGTTTGAAAGCCTGAATCAACTGATTCAAACCTACCTGCCGGAAGACCAGATTAAGCGTCTTCGGCAGGCGTATCTCGTTGCACGTGACGCTCACGAGGGCCAGACACGTTCAAGCGGTGAACCCTATATCACGCACCCGGTAGCGGTGGCCTGTATTCTGGCCGAGATGAAACTCGACTACGAAACGCTGATGGCCGCTCTGCTGCATGACGTGATTGAAGATACCCCCGCCACCTATCAGGACATGGAACAGCTTTTCGGTAAAAGCGTTGCCGAGCTGGTAGAGGGGGTGTCGAAACTTGATAAGCTCAAGTTCCGCGATAAGAAAGAGGCGCAGGCCGAAAACTTCCGCAAAATGATTATGGCGATGGTGCAGGATATCCGCGTCATCCTCATTAAGCTTGCTGACCGTACCCATAACATGCGCACGCTGGGCTCGTTACGCCCGGACAAACGTCGCCGCATCGCCCGTGAAACCCTCGAAATTTACAGCCCGCTGGCACACCGTTTAGGTATCCATCACATCAAGACCGAGCTTGAAGAGCTGGGTTTTGAAGCGCTGTATCCTAACCGCTACCGCGTCATCAAAGAAGTGGTAAAAGCGGCGCGCGGCAACCGTAAAGAGATGATCCAAAAAATCCTCTCTGAAATCGAAGGACGTTTGCAAGAGGCGGGCATTCCGTGTCGCGTTAGCGGTCGCGAAAAACATCTTTACTCGATCTACTGCAAAATGGTGCTCAAAGAGCAGCGTTTTCACTCGATCATGGACATTTACGCTTTCCGCGTCATCGTTCATGACTCCGATACCTGCTATCGCGTACTCGGCCAGATGCACAGTCTCTATAAGCCTCGTCCGGGACGGGTGAAAGACTATATTGCCATTCCCAAAGCGAACGGCTATCAGTCTTTGCACACCTCGATGATCGGCCCGCACGGCGTTCCTGTTGAAGTCCAGATCCGTACCGAAGATATGGATCAGATGGCGGAAATGGGGGTCGCGGCGCACTGGGCGTATAAAGAACACGGTGAGACCAGCACCACGGCGCAGATCCGCGCCCAGCGCTGGATGCAGAGCCTGCTGGAGCTACAACAGAGCGCCGGTAGTTCGTTTGAATTTATCGAAAGCGTAAAATCCGATCTCTTCCCGGATGAGATTTACGTTTTCACCCCGGAAGGGCGCATTGTCGAACTGCCCGCTGGCGCTACGCCGGTGGATTTTGCCTATGCAGTGCATACCGACATCGGCCACGCCTGCGTCGGCGCGCGTGTCGACCGGCAGCCTTATCCGCTGTCGCAGCCGCTTAGCAGCGGTCAGACCGTCGAAATTATTACCGCGCCGGGCGCGCGTCCCAACGCCGCCTGGCTGAACTTTGTCGTCAGCTCTAAAGCGCGCGCTAAAATTCGTCAGTTGCTGAAAAACCTCAAACGTGATGACTCCGTAAGCCTGGGCCGTCGTCTGCTTAACCATGCTTTAGGCGGTAGTCGTAAGCTGGCGGAAATTCCGCAGGAAAATATTCAGCGCGAACTGGATCGTATGAAGCTGGCAACGCTTGACGATCTGCTGGCGGAAATCGGTCTCGGCAACGCGATGAGCGTAGTGGTCGCGAAAAATCTGCAGCAAGGCGAAGCCGTGGTGCCGACCGTTGCGCAATCGAATCACGGCCACCTGCCGATTAAAGGCGCGGATGGCGTGCTTATCACCTTTGCGAAGTGTTGTCGTCCGATCCCAGGCGACCCGATCATCGCTCACGTCAGCCCAGGTAAAGGACTGGTGATCCACCATGAATCCTGCCGTAATATCCGTGGATACCAGAAAGAGCCAGAGAAATTTATGGCGGTCGAATGGGACAAAGAGACGGAGCAGGAATTCATTACCGAAATCAAGGTGGAAATGTTTAACCATCAGGGCGCGCTGGCTAACCTGACGGCGGCGATTAATACCACCACCTCCAATATTCAAAGCCTGAATACTGAAGAGAAAGATGGTCGCGTCTATAGTACCTTTATTCGCCTTACCGCACGCGATCGCGTACATCTGGCGAATATCATGCGCAAAATCCGCGTGATGCCAGACGTTATTAAAGTCACCCGTAACCGAAACTAGCGCTATGAATCCAAAACGTTATGCGCGTATATGCGAAATGCTCGCCAGGCGTCAGCCTGATCTCACGGTCTGCATGGAGCAAGTCCACAAACCTCATAACGTTTCTGCAATCATTCGTACCGCAGATGCCGTTGGCGTCCATGAAGTCCATGCCATCTGGCCTGGTAGCCGGATGCGCACCATGGCTTCCGCGGCGGCGGGCAGCAACAGTTGGGTACAGGTGAAAACTCACCGTACCATTGGCGATGCGGTAGCCCATTTGAAAGGACGGGGAATGCAGATTCTGGCAACCCATCTTTCTGATAAAGCCGTAGACTTTCGCGAGATTGATTACACGCGCCCGACCTGTATTCTGATGGGTCAGGAGAAAACCGGTATTACTCAGGAAGCATTAGCCCTGGCGGATCGGGACATCATCATTCCGATGATCGGCATGGTACAGTCGCTGAACGTTTCCGTCGCCTCCGCGCTCATTCTTTATGAAGCCCAGCGCCAGCGTCAGAACGCGGGCATGTATCTGCGTGAAAATAGCATGTTGCCGGAAGATGAACAGCAGCGCCTGCTGTTTGAGGGTGGTTATCCGGTGCTGGCGAAAGTCGCTAAACGTAAAGGTCTGCCTTATCCTCGCGTCAATCAGCAGGGCGAAATAGACGCCGATGCTGACTGGTGGGCGACGATGCAGGCGGCAGGGTAATCACCATGTCAGGCCGCTTGTTAGACGCTGTTCCGCTCAATTCCCTGACAGGTGTCGGCGCAGCGCAAAGCAGTAAACTGGCGAAAATTGGCCTGCATACCGTCCAGGATTTGCTATTACATCTTCCTCTGCGTTACGAAGACCGTACCCATCTCTACCCCATTGGCGAACTGCTGCCTGGCATCTACGCCACCGTTGAAGGTGAAGTGCTGAACTGCAATATCACTTTCGGCGGTCGTCGGATGATGACCTGCCAGATTAGCGACGGTTCCGGCATTCTTACCATGCGCTTTTTCAATTTTAACGCGGCGATGAAAAACAGCCTGGCGACGGGGCGACGTGTGCTGGCCTACGGGGAAGCGAAGCGCGGCAAGTATGGCGCAGAGATGATCCATCCGGAATATCGCCTGCAGGGCGATCTCAGCACGCCGGAACTTCAGGAAACGCTCACCCCCGTCTATCCGACCACCGAGGGCGTGAAGCAAGCGACACTGCGCAAGCTTACCGATCAGGCGCTGGAGTTGCTCGACACCTGCGCCATTGCCGAACTACTGCCGCCGGAACTGGCGCAGGGTATGATGAGCCTGCCGGAGGCGCTACGTACCTTGCATCGCCCGCCGCCGACACTCCAGCTCGCCGATTTAGAAACCGGCAAACACCCGGCGCAGCGGCGGCTTATTCTTGAAGAGCTACTGGCGCATAATCTCAGTATGCTAGCGCTTCGCGCAGGCGCGCAGCGCTATCACGCTCAGCCGCTAAGTACCAACAACATATTGAAAGACAATCTGCTGGCGTCGTTGCCGTTTAAACCCACCAGCGCGCAGGCGCGGGTGGTGGCAGAGATCGAACGTGATATGGCGCTCGATGTGCCGATGATGCGTCTGGTTCAGGGCGACGTCGGCTCAGGGAAAACGCTGGTTGCGGCGCTTGCCGCCTTGCGCGCTATTGCCCACGGTAAGCAGGTGGCGCTGATGGCGCCGACCGAATTGCTGGCTGAACAGCACGCAAATAATTTCCGCAACTGGTTCGAACCGTTGGGCGTTGAAGTGGGTTGGCTGGCGGGTAAGCAAAAAGGTAAAGCGCGTCAGGCGCAGCAAGAGGCTATTGCCAGCGGTCAGGTGCAGATGATTGTCGGCACCCACGCTATCTTTCAGGAACAGGTGCAGTTCAACGGCCTGGCGCTGGTCATTATCGATGAGCAGCACCGCTTTGGCGTCCACCAGCGGCTGGCATTGTGGGAAAAAGGCCAGCAGCAGGGCTTTCATCCGCATCAATTGATTATGACCGCAACGCCCATTCCTCGAACCCTGGCGATGACTGCCTACGCCGATCTCGATACCTCGGTGATTGACGAGCTACCGCCGGGCCGTACCCCTGTCACTACCGTTGCTATTCCGGATACCCGTCGCCATGAAATCATTGATCGTGTGCGCAACGCCTGCACAACCGAAGGCCGTCAGGCCTACTGGGTCTGTACGCTGATTGAAGAGTCCGACCTGCTGGAAGCGCAGGCGGCGGAAGCCACCTGGGAGGAGCTCAAGCTGGCGTTACCGGAGTTGAATATTGGCCTGGTACACGGCCGCATGAAGCCCGCCGAAAAACAGGCGGTGATGCAGGCCTTTAAGCAGGGTGAACTGCATCTGCTGGTCGCCACTACGGTGATTGAGGTGGGGGTCGATGTTCCTAACGCCAGCCTGATGATTATTGAAAACCCGGAGCGACTGGGCCTGGCGCAATTACACCAGCTCAGAGGACGCGTTGGCCGTGGCGCGGTCGCATCGCACTGCGTGCTGCTCTATAAATCGCCGTTGTCGAAAACGGCGCAGAAGCGTTTACAGGTATTGCGCGACAGCAACGACGGCTTTGTGATTGCACAAAAAGATTTAGAGATTCGCGGCCCGGGGGAATTACTGGGCACGCGCCAGACAGGTAACGCCGAATTTAAAGTAGCTGATTTGCTGCGCGATCAAGCCATGATCCCCGAAGTTCAGCGTATTGCCCGTCATATTCACGAACGTTATCCGCAGCAGGCACAAGCGCTGATTGAGCGCTGGATGCCGGAAACCGAACGTTATTCCAACGCCTAGTGAGCACGGCGGCTTTAATGCCGCCGTACAAACTATTATTGCGCGAAAATCGGTAACAGCAGGTACAGCTTGATTACCAACGCATTGACGATATCGATAAAGAACGCGCCGACCATCGGCACCACCAGGAACGCCATATGCGAGGGGCCAAAACGGTCGGTAATCGCCTGCATATTAGCAATGGCGGTCGGCGTTGCGCCCAGGCCAAAACCGCAGTGACCCGCCGCCAACACCGCTGCATCGTAGTTTTTCCCCATCATGCGCCAGGTGACGAAGATCGCGTACAGCGCCATGAAGATGGTCTGTACCACCAGAATCGCCAGCATCGGCAGCGCCAGCGACGCCAGTTCCCACAGCTTCAGGCTCATCAGCGCCATTGCCAGGAACAGTGACAGACTCACGTTCCCCAGCACCGAAACAGCACGCTCAAATACGCGATAAAAACCCACCAGCGCCAGGCCATTGCTGAGGATCACCCCAACAAATAGCACACAAACGAAGACCGGCAGTTCAAGCACCGTTCCCGCCAGTAGCTGCGCTACGATTTTGCCCACGGTCAGACAGATAGCAATCAGGGCGATGGTTTCGATTAGCACCAGAGAAGTGATCATACGGCCCACATCCGGCTTTTCAAAGGCTGTCGGCACGGCCTGATCGTCAGGCATTCCATCCGGCGTGGTGGAGTGTTTCACCAGATAACGCGCTACCGGGCCGCCTATCAACCCGCCCAGCACCAGGCCAAAGGTTGCACATGCCATCGCAACTTCGGTGGCATTGGCAAAACCATAACGTTCGACAAACAGTTTACTCCACGCCGCGCCGGTACCGTGTCCGCCGGACAGCGTAATTGACCCGGCAATCAGCCCCATTAACGGGTCCAGCCCCAACAGACTCGCCATGCCGATACCGATGGCATTCTGCATCAGCAGTAATCCGACCACGACGACCAGGAAGACGCCAACAACGCGTCCCCCCTTGCGCAGGCTGGCAAGGTTAGCGTTAAGGCCGATCGTCGCGAAAAACGCCAGCATCAACGGATCGCGCAGGGTCATATCAAAGTTGACCTCCCAACCGACGCTTTTTTTCAGTACCAGCAGAGCAACCGCGACCAGTAGCCCCCCCGCCACCGGCTCCGGAATCGTATATTTCTTCAGTAAGGAGACAGACTGGACCAGCTTGCGACCCAGTAGCAGCACCAGCGTGGCGGCGACAAGGGTCGATAAGGTATCGAGTTCAAACATTTAAAGCTCCTGTAGTGCGCTGTGACATGTGCGCACAAATCATTTCCTGAGTCAGTTTTTTAGCTCTTTGCGAGTCTTCGGCATGGATTTTAAGCAGAAAAAGGCAAAAAGTTATATAAAAAGGTGCATTTATCTTTTTTAAATATTAAGAATATTCGCTCGCAATCGTTTGCTTTTACCACCTGGTCAGATAAAATCACCGCTTTTCCACCACGAGAATGTCCCTGATGTCCGTTAACGCCATCGAGCCGGCAGATGCGCAACCGGTTGCGCAGACGCAAAACAGCGAATTAATTTACCGTCTTGAAGATCGCCCGCCGCTCCCTCAAACACTTTTTGCCGCTTGTCAGCATCTGCTGGCCATGTTTGTCGCGGTAATCACGCCAGCGCTGTTAATCTGCCAGGCGTTGGGTTTACCGGCGCAGGATACGCAGCACATTATCAGCATGTCGCTGTTCGCCTCCGGCGTAGCCTCTATTATTCAAATCAAAGCGTGGGGGCCGGTAGGATCGGGGCTGTTATCCATCCAGGGAACCAGTTTTAACTTTGTCGCCCCGCTGATTATGGGCGGTACCGCGCTGAAAACCGGCGGCGCGGATGTCCCGACGATGATGGCGGCGCTGTTCGGCACGCTGATGCTGGCAAGCTGCACCGAGATGGTGCTTTCTCGCATTCTACATCTGGCGCGCCGGATTATCACGCCGTTAGTCTCCGGCGTCGTGGTGATGATTATTGGCCTGTCGCTGATTCAGGTGGGGCTAACCTCCATCGGCGGCGGCTATGCCGCCATGAGCGACAACACCTTTGGCGCACCGAAAAACCTGCTGCTGGCCGGCGTCGTCCTGGCCATTATTATCCTGCTGAATCGGCAGCGTAATCCCTACCTACGCGTGGCTTCTTTGGTTATTGCCATGGCGGCAGGCTATCTTTTGGCCTGGTTTATGGGCATGTTGCCTGAGAATAACGCGCCAGTCTCGCAGGACATCCTGATGGTGCCGACCCCGCTGTATTATGGTCTGGGCATTGACTGGAACCTGTTACTGCCGTTGATGCTGGTCTTTATGATTACGTCGCTGGAGACCATCGGCGACATCACCGCCACCTCTGATGTCTCCGAGCAGCCGGTATCCGGCCCCTTGTATATGAAACGGCTAAAGGGCGGCGTACTGGCTAACGGCCTGAACTCATTTGTTTCAGCGGTATTTAATACGTTCCCGAATTCCTGTTTCGGTCAGAACAACGGCGTAATTCAGTTGACCGGCGTCGCCAGCCGCTATGTGGGATTTGTCGTCGCGCTGATGCTGATTGTGCTCGGCCTGTTCCCGGCGGTAAGCGGTTTTGTGCAGCATATCCCGGAACCGGTGCTCGGCGGCGCCACGTTAGTGATGTTCGGCACCATTGCCGCCTCCGGGGTGCGTATTGTCTCGCGTGAGCCGCTGAACCGCCGCGCGATTCTGATTATCGCCCTGTCGCTGGCCGTGGGTCTTGGCGTCTCGCAACAGCCGCAGATCCTGCAGTTCGCGCCGGAATGGGTGAAAAATCTGCTCTCATCCGGAATTGCCGCTGGCGGCATCACGGCTATCGTGTTGAACCTGATTCTCCCGCCGGAAAAACCGTAAAAACCCTGCGGCGGCGACGCGATTCGCCGCTGCTGTAACGCTCTTTCACCATTCCTGTCTTGAGGATTGCACGCAAATCGTGCATAAATCCCCTATGTGCATTTCACGGGATGGAAGACCATGAAATTGATTGGGAGGTTGCTTCTCTATGTGCTGATCGCCTGTTTAGTGGTGATTTTCGGCTTTTATTTTCTGCTGCAAACGCGCTGGGGCGCAGATCACATCAGCAACTGGGTATCAGAGAACAGCGGTTATCACCTCACATTCGACGTGATGGATCATCGTTTTTCCGCCCCATCCCATCTTTTACTGGAGAATGTGACCTTTGGTCGTGATGGTCAGCCTGCTACCCTGGTCGCGAAAACCGTAGATATCGGTCTGAGCATTCGCCAGTTAACCGCGCCGCTGCATGTCGACACGATTCTGTTACAGGACGGCACGCTGAATATTTCAGTGCAAACCGCCCCTTTCCCGTTTGAGGCCGACCGCCTGCAACTTCGCAATATGGCGCTCAATAGTCCCGGCAGCGAATGGCGGTTGAGCGCCCAGCGCGTTAACGGCGGCATTATGCCCTGGCGCCCCGAAGCCGGTCGGGTATTGGGCAATAAAGCCCAGATCCAACTGAGCGCTGGTTCGCTGACGTTAAACGACGTTCCCGCCACGAATGTGCTTATTGAAGGCAGTATCGACCATAATCAGGTGATGTTAAACACCGTCGGCGCCGATATGGCGCGCGGAGCGTTAACCGGCGTCGCCCGGCGTAACGCTGACGGTAGTTGGGTCGTTGAAAATCTGCGGCTGAATGATATTCGGTTACAAAGCGATAAATCCCTGAGCGAGTTTTTCGCGCCGCTTACTACGGTTCCATCTTTGCAGATTGGTCGTCTTGAAGTGACGGACTCCAGCCTGCAAGGACCAGACTGGGCAGTCACCGATCTTGACCTGAGTTTGCGCAATCTGACTCTGCGCAAAGAAGACTGGCAAAGTCAGGAAGGTAAATTATCGATGAACGCCAGCGAGTTTATTTACGGCTCGCTGCACTTGCTCGATCCAATCCTGAACGCCGAATTTTCACCACAGGGCGTTGCGCTACGCCAGTTCACCACCCGCTGGGAAGGCGGTATGGTCAGAACCTCCGGCGCCTGGTTACGCGAAGGCAAAGCGCTTATTCTGGACGATACCGCTATCGCCGGGCTGGAGTATACGCTGCCGGAAAACTGGAAGCAGTTATGGATGAAGCCGTTGCCCGACTGGTTGAACAGCCTGACGCTGAAAAAATTCAGCGCCAGCCGCAACCTGGTGATTGATATCGACCCAGCCTTCCCGTGGCAAATCACCGCTCTGGACGGCTACGGCGCAAACCTGGAGCTGGTACAACATCATCAATGGGGCGTCTGGAGCGGCAATGCGACCCTCAACGCCGCAGCGGCAACCTTTAACCGTGTGGATGTGCGCCGCCCGTCGCTGTCGTTGACGGCTAATGCCAGCACAGTCAACATCAGCGATCTGAGCGCGTTTACTGGAAAAGGGATACTGGAAGCCACTGCCAGCGTATCGCAACTGCCGCAGCGTCAGACGCAAATCAGCCTGAACGGACGCGGCGTACCAATGGATGTGCTACAGCAGTGGGGCTGGCCGACATTACCGATTGCTGGCGATGGCAATATTCAGCTCACGGCCAGCGGCAATATTCAGGCCGATGCGCCGTTGAAACCGACGGTAAATGGGCAATTACACGCGGTCAACGCACAAAAGCAGCAGATAACGCAAACGATGCAAGCGGGCGTGGTGTCCGGCGGGGAAGTTACGTCAACGGAGCCAGCGCTGTAATTGAGGGCTTGCCCGGTGGCGCTGACGCTTACCGGGCTTACGATTCTTGCTCATTTGTAGGCCGGATAAGCGCAGCTCACAGCACCATCCGGCGATTCAGATTTAAAGCGTAATCACCACTTCATTTCCCAGCGGGGTAACCACTACGCCCAGTTCACTTCCCGCATATGAGCCGCATTTGGTACCGCTAATCTGCGTAATATTACGCAGACACAGCGTCCAGTTGCGCGCCTCGCCTTCGCCGCTCACCGTAATGGTATTGCCTGTGCGTTTCGCCTGCAGCGTAAAGATTGTCGAACCATCCGTAGCAGGGACTTCGCAGACCGCTTCGCAGCCGTCATCCAGATGGAATAACTGGAAGGCCGTACCCTCATGCCAGGCGTAATCGGGCTTCTGGCTATTGTTGCCCAGCGCCAGTAGTGTATTGTCACGCACGTACACTGGCAGGCTCAGGAAGTCATGCTGCTGTTTATGCCAGCGGCTGCCCTGCACTTCATCGTTGCGCCACAGGTGCGTCCAGCGGCCTTCTGGCAGGTAGAACTCCACGTCGCCCGCTTCACTAAATACCGGCGCTACCATGACCGCATCTCCCAGCATGTACTGGCGATCAAGATAATCACACGCCGGATCGTCCGGGAACTCCAGCATCATTGCCCGCATCATTGGCGTACCGGCTTCGTTGGCACGCGCCGCTTCCCGATACAGATACGGCATCATCCGGCACTTCTGTTCGGTGAAGAAGCGCACCACGTCACAGGACTCGTCGTCATAGGCCCACGGAACCCGGTAGGATTTGCTACCGTGCAGGCGGCTGTGGCTGGAGAGCAAGCCGAATGCGCACCAACGCTTGTAGACATGCGCCGGCGCGGTATTCTCGAATCCGCCAATATCATGGCTCCAGAAGCCAAATCCTGACAGGCCAATGGACAGCCCGCCGCGCAGGCTTTCCGCCATCGATTCGTAGTTGGCGTAACAGTCGCCGCCCCAGTGCACCGGGAACTGTTGCGCGCCCACCGAGGCGGAACGGGCGAACAGCACCGCCTCTTCAACGCCGACGGTCTCTTTCAGCACGTTCCACACCAGTTCGTTGTAGATGTAGGCATAATGGTTGTGCATTTTCTGTGGATCTGAACCATCAAACCACTGCACATCCGTTGGAATGCGTTCGCCGAAGTCAGTTTTGAAGCAGTCCACTCCCATCTCCACCAGGCCCTTCAGCTTGTCGGCATACCATTCGCAGGCTTGCGGGTTGGTGAAGTCGTAAATCGCCAGTCCCGGCTGCCATTTATCCCACTGCCACAGGGAGCCGTCCGGGCGTTTAAGCAAATACCCTTTCTCTTTTAGCTCCTGGAAGACCGGGGATTTCTGGCCGATGTAGGGGTTAATCCACACGCAGACTTTCAGCCCTTTCGCTTTCAGGCGGCGAATCATCCCTTTCGGATCGGGGAAAGTCACCGGGTCCCATTCAAAATCGCACCACTGAAAAGCTTTCATCCAGAAACAGTCGAAGTGGAAGACGTGCAGCGGTAGATTGCGCTCGGCCATACCGTCGATAAAGCTGTTAACGGTCGCTTCGTCGTAGTTGGTGGTAAATGAGGTGGTCAGCCACAGGCCAAACGACCAGGCGGGCGGCAGCGCCGGACGACCCGTAAATTGGGTATAGCGGTTCAGCACGTCTTTCGGGGTCGGGCCGTCGATGACGAAGTATTCCAGATACTCGCTCTCAACGCTGAACTGGACTTTGGAGACTTTCTCGGAGCCAATTTCAAACGACACGCACTGCGGATGATTCACCAGGACACCGTAACCACGGTTGGTGATATAGAACGGGATGTTCTTGTAAGACTGCTCGGTGCTGGTGCCGCCGTCGCGGTTCCAGGTCTCCACCGTCTGACCGTTACGCACCAGCGCGGTAAAGCGCTCGCCCAGCCCGTAGACGGTTTCGCCCACGCCGAGATCCAGGCGCTCAAACATGTAGTTGCGCCCGCTATTGGTGTCCTGTACATAGCCGTTATTTTTCAACTGGCTACCGGTGATACGTACACCGTTGCGCAGAAAATCCAGTGACCAGAGCTCGCCTTTGGTGACGCGCACGCTCAGGCTACCGCTCTTGAGTTCGGCAAATTCGGCGTTGTTCTGCATCTCTACGTTGATATCTTGCAAGACATTGAGTGGATAATGTGGGCCGTTATCCAAAGCGCCCTGGAAGTGTTCCATCCGTACACCTATCACGCCTTCCTGCGGCGAGAAAAAGCGCAAGGTAAACAACGGGGTATCCAGTTGCCAGGTTCGTTCGCGGACATCGCGCGGCGCGGCATAGATCACCATCTCATTCCCCTGCTGTTCAACGTCGAACACCTGAACCGGGTGAATCAAATTAAGGCCAGGCTGGATCAGCCAGTTTCCGTCGCTAATTTTCATAGTCTGTTCCTTTAGTTTTGCAATTCTTTATGGGTAAATTCTTGTTCGTTGCGGTGTGCGCCCTGCGCCAGTTGTTCCAGAATGGTTTTCAGGAACGGGCTTTTCAGGGTGTAGTAGCGTTTAGCGATCGCGGCGCTCAGCAGATAACAGATGGCCGGGACGATAGTGAACAGAGCGATGATGATGCTGATCGTGGCGCTGTTTTGCGTTTTCGCCGCCGCGTCGTAACCGCCGCCTGCCAGCATCCAGCCAATCAGCGCCCCGCCGAGGGCAAGACCCAGTTTCAGCACGAACAACGTGCCGGCAAAACTGATCCCCGTCAGGCGTTTGCCGTTACACCATTCGCCATAGTCGACGGTGTCAGACATCATCACCCACTGGATAGGCGTGACTAACTGGTGCAACACGCCAATCACGAAGATAAAGACGAACATAGCGATCGTGGCGTGCATCGGTACGAAGAACATCGCCACGCTGATTACTGCGAGTAAAGCGTTGGTCCAACAGAAAACGCTCACTTTGCATTTCCAGTCGGTCAACGGTTTTGCCAGCGCCGAGCCAATCAGGTTGCCGACGCAATAGGTGGTGAGGAAGGCGACAAACACGCCCGGCTTGCCCAATATCCAGGTGACGTAATACATCATCGCCCCGCCGCGCACGCATACCGCCAGAATATTCAGGATGGTGAGCAGGCCGACTATGCGCCACTGGTCGTTGTGCCAGATATCACGCAGGTCTTCACGCATGGAGGTATGGGTGGCAGGCGCTTCAACGCGCTCTTTGGTGGTAAAGAAGCAGAACGCCAGCATCAGGAACGCCACCACCGAGAGCGCCGCGATACCCCCCTGGAAGCCCAGCGCCTTATTCTCGCCGCCAATCAGTTTCACCAGAGGCATCATCAGTACGGTAGAGAGCATTCCGCCCGCCGTTGCCAGCACAAAGCGCCAGGATTGCAGGGAGATACGCTGCGTTGGGTCATTGGTTATTACACCCCCCAACGCGCAGTAAGGGATGTTGACCACAGTGTACAGAAGGGTGAGCAACGTGTAGGTGATGGCGGCATAAATCATTTTGCCGTTCAGACTGAGATCCGGCGTGCTATAAGCCAGCACACAAACGATACCAAACGGCAACGCGCCAAACAGCACCCAGGGTCGGAATTTGCCCCAGCGAGAGCGGGTGCGGTCGGCCAGCAGGCCCATGCAAGGGTCGGAGATGGCATCAAGCGCACGCGCCAGTAAAAACATGGTGCCGACAAAACCAGCAGGAATGCCGAAAATATCGGTATAGAAGAACATCATATATAACATGACGTTATCAAAGATGATGTGGCTGGCGGCATCGCCCATACCATAGCCAATCTTCTCCTTAACGGAGAGGATCTCACTTTTCATTACGCATCCTTAACGCTCACTGATACCGGTTACAGTTTTTGTAAACCTTCCCTGCGAGCGTGAATATTCCGTTATTTAGTTATCAAATTACGATTCTTGTTTTCTGTGATCAGGGTAGCGTCAAAAAGTGTGATGAAATGTAACTAATGGATTTTATGGGGATTTACATGAAACCGATCATGGCAGAAGGAAAGGGAAGTTAAAAAAGCACGGGAGGGGATGTGGAAACGCCAGGAAGTAGCTATAATGCGCGCGCCTCCATGTAGCAATCGAGGCGCGGAAGATCGTCGTCTCCGGTGAGGCGGCTGGACTTCAAATCCAGTTGGGGCCGCCAGCGGTCCCGGGCAGGTTCGACTCCTGTGATCTTCCGCCAATTAGCCTCTTCTGAACTAAATAAAATGAATTGCCACGCGCCCGTGGACTTCGGTATCCGACCCGAGCCTTTATCCCCACACGTTGCATCAACCACCAGACTTTGCTTACACCGCATTGTTCCTGATATCCCGCAGATCGAGACAGATCTTGCGATAGCCATAAACACAGCCCGATTCCAGCCAGAACTGCCTGTATGCCCCGTCAGATTCAGGTCAACATGATGCCGTCGTGAATGTGGCGGCTTTATCCAGGCGTAAAGACTATGGGTAGTAATATCAAGACGTGTTGCGACGCTGGAAACAGAATGGCCGCGCTCAATAACCTGTTTTACCGCTTTAATTTTAAACGCTTTGGGATAACATTTACCGCTCATGGGCTCCTCTCTTTAAGTCATCTTAAATGACTCTGCGGTGTCTGTTAAACCTGTGGCGATTCACTCCTCCGTTTTATCCAGACGAAATTATCCTGATAATGTGCTGTAGCGGCTGAATGACTTAATGTCACATCATCCTAAACATTGAATAGTTTCTCAGTTACCTGATTTTTCATTGTTATCTATTAGATACTGCAAGCATTTCATCTTTATACCCTTGTTCTCCATACGTCCTGTTTATTCGTAAGCCCTCCCATTATTATATTTCAGTAGTAAAATATCCGTATACATTCTTATACCAGGTACTCATATTACTGGCAGTTAGTTTAATTTTTTGTACGTATCCCACATAATCGTGCTATTCACATTTAGAGATCACGTCATCGATCTGCTGACGAAGGAATCTCTATGCATAAAGCCCGTCTCACTGAGCATCAGAACATCGCCGTAATTAAGTTGGTCGAAGCTGGACGAGCGGTTAAAGATATCTGCCAGGAGGCGGATATTTGTGAAGTGACTGACGACATCTATGGACATTAGGTTTGACCACATCCTGTTTCTCACTAATGTGCTCCGGGAAAGAGTTTTCATCAAATGAGCAATTGAAAAGAGAAGCCAGAAGCTGAAGTTGCTTCGACCGATAAGTCTGTCGGTTGCTCAGACTGTCACGATCAGAATTAAGTCAGATCAACTTATTGGCAAGGTATGACTCCCAGCGTTAAGTTACAAGATTTTCTCATGGCATTAGCATTACACCTCCTTAAAGTTTACATGCGTCTCTATAAAATAGTCTTAAATTTGTATATAAGAAGTTGATGAGAGCACGAATTTCACCATTAAGTCATTGAATAACAATGCAATAAAAGAAAAAATCTTAAATTAGGTTTTAATAATAAGAATTCATTACAGGTTTACAGGAATTACTTTTATATTTCATCACATCACTCCGATAGTGACGAAGGCAGCAGATAGATGGTATTGAGAACCGTTATTTATCACTCTCATGATTTAGCAAATAGTGCTGTTTTAAGATTTTTTATGATATTGGAGATTATGTATAAAAATCCCAATGGGTGAAATACAAATCCGAAATGATGTATTACGACTGTCGGATCTGTCATGGTTCCTTAAAGCTGTATTTTAGGTCTTTCCAGGAGTTTATGACACTGACAATAATTCGCGACTTTTGACAGCCGTAGCACTGTATATTATCTGGATTGACACATTTATTTACCAATGAAATATTAATAGAAACATCGACGGGAGTCGTTCAGGATGATGAGAAAGCCTTCACAAATTGTCCATTGCATTAGTTGCGATTTATCCTGTCAATTATTCCCTGACAGCGCAGTACGGGTGCAATACTGTCATAATGCGGCATTTTCCATCTGGCCAGATGGTAATGCTTTCCTGAAAAAAGGGTTTATTGAAAAGTTATTGCTTGATAGACACAACCATTTATCCAGCGGTTTTATCTTTGTTGATTTTTCTTTCCCGAATCTTCGACGATTTACCGATTTACAATGGGCTGACAGTCTGGCAAACAGTGGTATGCATATTGTCCTGATTTCTGACAGAAGTTTAACTCCGCTGGCCAATTACTGGATTTTGAAAAGCAATAAAATACAAGGAATTATTTATTCCGATGACGATGATATTGTGCAACAGCAAAAGATGCACCGCTTGTTTACCGGTCGGCTTGCCAACAGTAAACGTGGACGAACGCTTAACTATACGGAATTTATATTACTGAAGCGTTTTGTATCAGGAATAAGTATTCAGCAGATTGTAAATATTGACAATATTGATATTAAGAAACTTTATGTGCATAAGCTGCGGCTTGAAAATAAGCTAGGGCATAGCATTCATAAAATAATATCAAATATTTTATAGAACCGTTTCCATTTTTATTATTTCCATATTATTGCGATGTGGAAGACGCTTTACGCCATAATGCAGGAGGCAGAATGCCAACTCCCCAAAATTACTCATTCATCGCCATAGCGGTATCAGCAGCATTAGCCTCTATGGTATTTCCCTCCCAGGCGGCCTGGGTCGACGTTGATAGTCTGCCATCCAGTGGGCTAGTCAGCCAGTTGCCGCCGGAATTACAGGCTATTATTCCCGCTCAGGCCAGTACCGGTTTCACCAAAGTCGGTACCATGCCCAACTACGTTTATCAGTGGAACACCGGCACCATCCCGGTTTATGGCAATGGCCTCACGCTTAATGGGCCGGGCGCGGAGGCGTTTGAACACACTGTCACGGTTATTCAAAACAGCGGGACGGGAAGTCCGGGCGTGATTTTTGGCAACGACCTGACCATTCGGACGCAGTCGGCGAATGCCGCGAATAATGGTAGAGACGTCGATGGCATCCGTACTCACGGCGCGAATACTCCGGATAACCCGGTATTTATTATTACCGGTGACCGCACCCGCATCTACGTGGATGGTCAGGATGGTGACGGTATTAACGCCGGATATAACTCACTGGGCCAGGGTTGGACCGGATCGGCCAATATTTACGTCGGCGACGATCTGTATATCAAAACTACCGGTAGCCAGGGACGTGGAATTACAGCCAACGCCATGAGGGATGCGTCACGTGCCAAAAATACGATTGTCGTCGGCAATCGTGCGCATATTGTTACTACCGGCGACAGTTCAGAGGGGCTGCGTACCGGACAAAGTGGTTCTTTGATTCGTCTGGGTGACGATGCAACCATCGAAACCTCCGGCGCATCCTCTACGGGGATTTACGCAGCATCCTCCTCCAGAACCGAGCTTGGCAACAACGCTACTATTACGGTGAACGGTGCCAGCGCACACGCGGTATATGCAACTAACGCTACCGTTAATTTGGGAGATAATGCCACTATTAGCGTCAACAGCGCCAGTAAGGCTGCATCCTATAGTAAAGCCCCTGCCGGTTTATACGCCCTCTCCCGAGGCGCCATTAATCTGGCAGGCGGTGCGGCTATTACTATGGCGGGCGATAACAGTAGCGAAAGTTACGCCATCAGCACGGAGACTGGCGGTATTGTTGACGGTTCTTCAGGAGGACGTTTCGTCATCGACGGTGATATTCGTGCCGCTGGCGCCACCGCTGCCAGCGGTACGCTACCGCAGCAGAACAGTACGATTAAACTCAATATGACGGACAACTCGCGATGGGACGGGGCGTCGTACATCACCAGCGCTACGGCGGGCACAGGCGTTATCTCTGTACAAATGAGCGATGCGACCTGGAATATGACCAGCAGCTCAACGCTCACTGACCTGACGCTGAATAGTGGCGCAATCATTAACTTCAGCCATGAAGATGGCGAGCCATGGCAAACGCTCACCATCAATGAAGATTATGTAGGCAACGGCGGTAAGCTGGTCTTTAATACTGTGCTCAACGATGATGATTCCGAAACGGACAGGCTGCAGGTTCTCGGCAATACTTCAGGCAACACATTTGTTGCAGTAAATAATATTGGAGGAGCCGGGGCGCAAACCATTGAAGGTATTGAAATTGTTAACGTTGCTGGCAATTCTAACGGTACTTTCGAAAAAGCAAGCCGTATTGTTGCCGGAGCCTATGACTACAACGTGGTGCAGAAAGGTAAAAACTGGTATCTGACCAGCTACATTGAGCCGGACGAACCGATTATTCCCGATCCGGTAGACCCTGTTATTCCCGATCCGGTAGACCCTGATCCAGTAGACCCGGTTATCCCTGACCCTGTTATTCCCGATCCGGTGGACCCTGATCCAGTAGACCCTGAGCCAGTAGACCCGGTCATCCCTGATCCGGTCATTCCTGACATAGGGCAATCTGACACACCGCCGATAACAGAACATCAGTTCCGTCCGGAAGTGGGCAGCTATCTTGCCAACAACTATGCGGCAAATACGCTGTTCATGACGCGTCTCCATGACCGTCTGGGTGAAACCCAGTACACCGACATGCTGACGGGTGAGAAGAAGGTCACCAGCCTGTGGATGCGTAACGTCGGCGCCCATACTCGCTTCAACGATGGCAGCGGGCAGCTAAAAACCCGCATCAACAGCTATGTGTTACAAGTGGGAGGCGATCTGGCACAGTGGAGCACTGACGGTCTTGACCGTTGGCATATTGGTGCAATGGCAGGTTATGCCAACAGCCAGAACCGCACGCAGTCGTCCGTGAGTGACTATCATTCCCGTGGTCAAGTCACCGGTTACAGCGTCGGCCTTTACGGCACCTGGTATGCTAACAATATCGATCGGTCTGGGGCTTATGTGGATACCTGGATGCTGTACAACTGGTTTGATAACAAGGTCATGGGTCAGGATCAGGCCGCTGAGAAATATAAATCCAAAGGAATTACCGCCTCGGTTGAAGCCGGTTACAGCTTCAGGTTAGGTGAAAGCGCGCATCAAAGCTACTGGTTGCAGCCCAAAGCGCAGGTGGTATGGATGGGCGTGCAGGCTGACGACCATCGCGAAGCCAACGGTACTCTCGTGAAGGATGATACCGCCGGTAATCTGCTAACCCGCATGGGCGTAAAAGCCTATATTAACGGCCACAACGCTATTGATGACGATAAATCTCGAGAGTTCCAGCCGTTCGTGGAGGCGAACTGGATCCATAATACGCAGCCTGCCAGCGTGAAAATGGACGATGTCAGCAGCGATATGCGTGGTACAAAAAATATTGGTGAACTGAAAGTGGGTATTGAAGGACAAATTACCCCGCGCCTGAACGTATGGGGTAACGTGGCGCAACAGGTAGGTGACCAGGGCTATAGTAATACCCAAGGCCTACTGGGGGTTAAATACAGTTTCTGATTCAGGTAACAACAGAGCCGCTGATCTTCAGCGGCTTTTACCCGGAAGCGCTTTCATTTGGCTGATACGTTCCATGAACGGCTCCCAAAACAGCTTAATGTGTACAGAAAAATATCGGGCGTTTCCCGATGGTGAACATAAAGCCACGATGGCCCTGAGTCAGGATGGTGTAACTGATACTTTTCCCTGGATAGACATAAAAATCGGGTAAAACCGTCTCGATAACCGCATCGGACAGTGTTTCGTCACGCGTGACTTTGTTGATATCCGTCGATATAAAATGGGTGCTGTCTTTATTTTCACTCCATACATAGGAAACATCACGGCGGATCACGCCGCTCATTTTATTATCGACGTAATACGTTCCGCTGATGGAAACCACCCCAGTGCGTTTTTTCAGCGAATACATAAAGTCCAGCGTCAGGTTAGCCTGAGTGTTGTTATAAAACACAATCACAGGCGCCGTACATTTCTCTGGATCCCGGTTCTTTTCCGTATATAAATGAAAAAGATGCCCAAGCCCTACTCCCAGAAACAGTAGCGTCAGGCAGGCTAACATCAGTGCCTTTTTACCCATGAGCCACCCCGCGGAAAAAAAGCGTCACGCAGCCTGTATCACCGCGCGTTTTATAAGGTTGCTGACAAATCAATGCCGTAACCGCTGGGGTGCGACTGCTGGAAGGGAAATAGACCCATGGGTATTTCTGACAATCCATACCGGTTTTTAGAATCATTGACTTATAGCTTGCAAAGCGGCTACCGCTTTCGATATCTTCATTCCGCGAGAAAAAATGACAACCCTGGGTTGTTTCAACCAGCGTGTAGCGATCATAAAAATCCTTATCAGGAACGGTTTGCCAGCTTATAGTGCCAAGCAAAATACCGACAGCAAATGTCCCGGTCATCCAAAGTACAGGTACATAATGTTTAAACCAACGCTCTGACATACGCGGCGGCGTCTCACCCTTTTTTTCTATTGTCTGAGCGAAGTCTTTGCGGATGGTCATGATGCTCACACCAGGCTCAATCTGAAAGCCTCTACGCGGAACCGTGATTATCAGCGTATCTTCATTTTCGCCAACGGTACGTAATCCGCGGCGAATAATGGAGATATTCTGATAAAGCGTATTTGCCGACACCACCATGCCGTCTTCTTCCCACACTTTTTGAAAGAATGTTTGTTGTGAGACGACGGAGGGGGCGTTTTCCAGCAGAAGGCGCAAGCAGCGGCTGGCGGGCGTTGTCAGAATAATGTTGAGATCTGGCCTCGATAATGACGCCAGGCGATTCATTTCTGGATTAAATTCAATATTATCGTTAATTATCCATAACATCGCATTGTTACCATGCCAAAACATAACGTAGTTGGAGAGGGTTAATAGACACCACTGAGTATAGTCTGATGCTGTGACTGCGTAGCAGGACATGGATTGTCCCCTGCACATACCGATCATATAGAAGAGCGAGAGGCATAAGACATTAACAGGTAAGCGTAGACGTCGCTTTTCTCATTATAGCAGACTCAGGGGTGAAAGTACGTTTGGTTTTCTTGTTCGTTAAGTCACCTGTTTTGTGTTGAGGTGAGAATATCACCTTTAATCAGGTGGCCAAATTTACTGTGCCACTACGCTTTAATATCTCATATATAAATCATGAAAAAATATATCCTGACAATCTATATCATATGAAAGACAGGGTTTTATTGAACGTGTTCTCTATAATGGCTTGTAATATCCAAAAAGGCAGCACTCGTCATGTAGGGATAGTTTTCAATTTATTAAGAGTTACAGTAGCCATACTTAATGTCAGCACGCTTCCCACTTAATATTTAAGCTACGCTTTATATTATTTAAATATAAATAAGTTAATCCTTAAATTGAACTATTTCAAATTTATACTAAATAAGTTTAAAACTATCTATCAGAAACAATTTGTAGGGATATTGCCTGTTTTTTCAATCAATAATCCTCTCTGACATGTAAAATAGAAACATTTATTCATAATATGAATATTGTTGTGATAACAGATTCGCGTGAAAGTAAATCGACTGAAGGTGATGCCGATGAATATTCCTTCAGAAAGAACTCAACAGGGTAATCCAAAATCGGCAACGGATTACTGTCATCAGCTTAAAAACGGAAATCGCCCCGGCGATTAATGACTTTAACACTGATAGTGATTATCAGTGAAAGGCAACAACAAGGAATGAATTATGTCTACACCCGCGAATTTTAACGGTCAACGCCCTGCCATTGATGCTAACGACGCAATAATGCTGCTGATTGACCACCAAAGTGGCCTGTTTCAGACCGTCGGCGACATGCCGATGCCGGAATTACGCGCGCGCGCCGCGGCGCTGGCTAAGATCGCTACCTTATGCAATATGCCGGTCATTACTACCGCATCCGTACCACAGGGACCGAATGGTCCGCTGATTCCGGAAATCCATGCGAATGCGCCACACGCGCAATATGTCGCGCGTAAAGGGGAAATTAATGCCTGGGATAATGCCGATTTTGTACAAGCGGTAAAAGCGACAGGCCGTAAAACGCTGATCATCGCCGGTACTATTACCAGTGTCTGCATGGCTTTTCCAGCCATCAGCGCCGTCGCGGAAGGTTACAAGGTATTTGCGGTAATTGATGCCTCCGGTACGTACAGTAAAATGGCGCAGGAAATTACGATGGCCCGCGTGGTGCAGGCAGGCGTAGTACCAATGGATACCGCGGCGGTAGCCTCTGAGCTGCAACGTACCTGGAATCGGGAAGATGCCGCAGAATGGGCGGATGTATATACCAAAATATTCCCGGCCTATCAGCTACTGATTGAAAGTTATAGCAAAGCGCAGGAAGTAGTAAAAAATAATGAACTGCTGGATTCTCAACGCGCATAAATAACGCCATGAAGCGGCTAAATAGCCCCATTTAATGGGGCTATTTTACTTGCCATTTTGGTCCTGGGCAGAAAATCCTCACGTACTACGTGTACGCTCCGGTTTTTGCGCGCTGTCCGTGTCCAAACTGGCTGCGCCAATAACGCCTGGTGGGATAGGCTCTTAATCAAATACGCCATTAATAATCGCCGTGACCACCGCGGTACTGAGCGCGATCAGCACCAGATTATCCCCAATGATTTTCCACTCATAGCCCGGATAATAAGGTAATTGTCCCAGCATAGACGCCGGCACCGTTTTTTTAGCGATTCCCGGCGGCAGCGGTTTTCCTCTCGCCAGATTTTTCGCAATCCCCGGAGGTAAAGACTGATAACCCGTCAGCCCTAAATTCACTGCCAGTTGCCTGGCGACAGCATAGCTAATGTCCGACTCGACGTGATCCGGTTTACCGCCATTTTTACGGTGTTCCGTTTTTTGCCCGGCATTTCCTTTATGTCCGTTACCGTTATTACCCTGATTAGCCGCGTTATTACCATGTCCGCCGCCATTGCCATTTCCCGGATTCGCCAGCACAGGCGTAGCGCTCAGGGAAAACGTAATCAACGTCGCCAGGACGGCGGTTAAACCACGACGATTATTCATGATATTGCCCTTCTGATGTGGGATACCATGAAAATAGCGCCCCGCCATAAAAAGAACAACTACATCGATTCTTATTTTAAGCGGGGCTCGCCAACAGCAGCTTATCGTATCCAGATAGTCAGTAAAATCAGGATGATTGCTATCAGGACAACCTGATAAAAAATTTTGTCCAACCCTCTTTTTTGCATGGCGTCACCTCGTTATAAAACGATTTGCCAGAGGGCTAAACACAACACCAACAGGCTAATCAGTAAAAATATCAGCGCGATGATTTTATCGGGTGAGCGATTCATCTGGGCGATCCTCAAACATCATTAAAACCACTGGCCAAAGCGTTTGATATAAAAGCGCTTCATGCCTTGCGCCACCAGACAGTAGCTCAATAATGTCGCCACCAACCACGGGAAGTAGCTCAGCGGCAGCGGCTCCAGTCCAACCATCGCACCCAAAGGTGAGAATGGAATATAAATGCCTATCGCCATAATCAAGCCGGTCGTCAATAATACCGGCAACGTCGCCCGACTTTGGATAAACGGTATTTTCTGCGTCCTTAGCATATGCACGACCAGTGTCTGCGAGAGCAGACCCTCAATAAACCAGCCGGACTGAAAGAGCGCCTGCGCCTCTACGTTATTAGCCGCAAAGACGTACCACATCAACGCAAAGGTTGTGATATCGAAAATAGAAGACGTTGGGCCAATCCATAGCATAAAACGACCAATATTTTTCGCGTCCCATTTCCGCGGCTTACGCAGGAACTCTTTATCCATTTTGTCCCACGGCAACGACAACTGCGAAATATCGTACATCAAATTCTGGATCAACAGATGAATCGCCAGCATCGGCAGAAACGGAATAAACGCGCTGGCTACCAGTACCGAAAAAACATTGCCGAAATTAGAGCTGGCGGTCATATTCAGGTATTTAATGATATTGCCAAAGGTTTCCCGCCCTTTGATGACGCCTTCCTCAAGCACCATGAGATCTTTTTCCAGCAGAATAATATCTGATGACTCTTTAGCAATATCGGCGGCGCTATCGACGGAAATCCCCACATCCGCATCACGAAGCGCGGGCGCGTCGTTGATCCCATCCCCAAGAAAACCAACGGTATGACCATTTTTCTGTAGCGCTTGCAAAATACGCGTTTTTTGTAACGGCGTCAGCCGGGCGAATACTGCGCGTTTCTCCACTTCAGACGCCAGTTCGGCATCTGACATCGCCTCAACCTGGGTTCCGGTCAGGATATCGTGCGTATCAATACCCACTTCCAGACAGATACGCGCCGTCACGACCGGATTATCGCCGGTGAGGACTTTGACCGCCACGCCGTTATCCCGCAACGCGGCAATCGCTTTTCCGGCGCTCTCTTTCGGCGGATCGAGAAAAGTGAGCATCCCTTCGATGGTAAGTTCGGTCTCATCCTCCACACTTAATGTCGGATTGTTCCCGGAACCATCCAGCTTACGTGTCGCTATCAGCAATACACGGAATCCCTGCGCATTGTAATCTTCGGTTTTCGCCAGCAGCAGCTCGCGACGTGTTTCCGTCAGCGCCACCACACGATCGCCTTCGCGAAGATGGGTGGCTACCATCATCATCTCTTCAACAGCGCCTTTGCAGATCAGGCATCTGTCTCCATGCTGCGTATCCTCCACCAGGACCGATACCCGGCGACGTACAAAGTCGAATGGCAGTTCATCGCGTTTAACGAAGCGCGCTTTTGTCGATGGTGCGATGCGACCCTCGCCAAAACGCAGTATGGCGCGATCCATCACATTCCGGGCGCCGCTCTGGCTGCTACTATTCAGCCAGGCCAGCATCAATACCCGGCTGCTTTTTACACCGCTCACATCCAGATGATGCTCCAGAAAAATATTGTCCTGGGTTAAGGTGCCGGTTTTATCTGTACACAACACATCCATCGCGCCGAAGTTTTGAATAGCGTTCAGGCGCTTGACGATCACTTTGCGCCGCGACATCGCAATCGCGCCTTTTGCCAGGTTGGAACTGACAATCATGGGCAACATTTCCGGCGTCAACCCCACCGCAACCGCCAGCGCGAACAGCGAAGCCTCTACCCAGTCTCCCTTACTGAACCCATTGATCAGCAGGACAACCGGCACCATGATCAGCATAAAGCGTATCAACAGCCAGCTCACGCTGTTGACTCCACGATCGAAAGCCGTCTGGGTACGCGTACCCACAATGGATTTCGCCAGCGAGCCGAACCAGGTACGGCTTCCCGTCGCAACCACGACCGCTTGCGCTCTGCCGCTGGTTACATTGGTTCCCATCAGACAGATATTGCCCAAATCTAACAGGCTTTTATCTTTGTCAGGCAATTGCTCGCTGTCTTTACCTGCCACATCAGCCATAACATCGTATTTTTCTACGGGTAATGATTCACCACTAAGAATTGACTGGCTGATAAAGAGATCGCGCGACGCCAGCAGCCGGACGTCGGCGGGCACCAGATCGCCTGCGGCCAGAAAAACCACATCGCCCGGCACCAGTTCTTCAATGGGAATCTCTTCCTGCACCGCGCCTATATTGCCCGGCCCACGACGCAACACCGTGGCGGTGGTGCGAACCATCTTTTTCAGCGCCTGTGCTGCTCTGTTAGTGCGAAACTCCTGCCAGAAACGCAATAACCCGCTCAAACTGACCATCGTCAGAATAATCAGCACGCCGGTGAGATCGGTCTCTTCGCCACGGCGTAACGGGAGCCAGTAATCCGTGATAAAACTGACCCCTGCCAGTGCGATCAGAACGTAAATAAACGGGTTATTGAATGCCTGCAGAAGCTGAACCAGCACCGGAGGAACTTGCTCATGCGCCACTTCATTGCGCCCATACACTTTCAACCGTTCGCTGGCCTCTTCTATCGTGAGGCCCTGACGATGGCTGTTCAGCCGCGCCAGTGTCTCCTCCGGGCTATGAAAAGCTTCCGCTTCGATCGGAAATACTTTTTTATGCTGCTTATCATTTTCTGACGCCGGGCGATTGAGTTTCCGGTTTTCAATGTTCATGTCAGTCATGATGAATCCCCAAAATTAAGGTGTAGTGTTTCCTGCATATCACGCCCAGGGAATAGTAAACTCACGATTTGAAGGTGAATGCCCCGGGAGAATTATCTATGCATAAAAAAGGTTATTGCTTACTCACTATTTTGAGTGGGTTTTATTTTATCGACTCGGGAATATCCATCATTCCCTCCTTATACGCCTGGCGTAATGTTGCCAATTGAATAAAAACTATTATTGACTATCAATGCTCCAGTGAATTGCGGTGATATTATCGTTATCACCTATTCTGGATATAATCAGTTCTCGCGTTTTACGATAATCAGCATGACCCACGAGCTCGGCACGGATTTCTTTATAGCCCTGTTCCTGAGCGGGGACCGAACCTAACCCTTGTAAACAGATCGCGGCCTCTTTTACGATATTCAGTAACCACTGACGAACCTCGCTCTCATCTTCTTTATTACAGGTTACTTTCAGGATATAACGTTTTTCTCCCTCGGCGGATACCGGGAGTTGATTTATACGCTGCGCCGCTTCACGCAATAAAATATTGGCACAAAGAATAATGATCGTCGCCGCCAGCGCATTTTTGAACTGCCCTAAGCCGCATAACACGCCGATGCCCGCCGAACACCATAGCGTTGCCGCAGTGTTCAGCCCGCGCACATTCATCCCTTCGCGCATGATGACGCCCGCCCCCAGAAAGCCAATACCAGAGACAATCTGCGCCGCAATTCTCCCGGGGCTGTCTGGCGATGTCGTCATGGAGCTCAGAATAAAAACGGCGGCGCCTGTCGCCACCAGCGCATTAGTGCGTAATCCCGCCATACGTTGACGCCATTGTCTTTCCGCGCCAATCAGCGCGCCCAACAGCATAGCGGCCAGTAAATTCAAAATATAAGGAAACATTAACATACGTTCCTCCATTTTTTCTGGAAGAATAAGTACGTGCTATATTTAGCACACGACAAATCTCTGCCCTGAGGCAATTAGCGTCGTGTTAACGGCGGAGGAAATAAAGCGTGTTTAAACATGAACATGACGATTACCTCGCGACAATGCGCGTGTTGTAACATTATTGGGATGACAATCGTCACAAGGGGAGATTGCTGCCCACCGGTTCGGCAAGCAGCGCAGGAATAGGGTGCGTTAACTTGCCAGATGATTTACGTAAAAGTGACTGTCCAACATATTACTCCTGCATGAATTTGCGCTTATTATAGTCAGTCAATATGTTCTGTAAAGTGCAAAGGCGGGGATAGTGACGATTTGTTTAAGTTTGTTTGATATTTTCCTATGACAAAAAATGACAATATTATGTCAATAACAGGCTCGTCTGAAATCATTAAACAATAAATTCCTGCTTAATGCTGGCGATAGCTCTGTTATGATGCCTGCACGTAAAAAAAATAAAACAACATGACGAGGAAAAAATGGGTTCCACCAGAAAAGGGATGCTAAACGTCCTGATTGCCGCCGTATTGTGGGGGAGTTCAGGCGTTTGCGCGCAGTACATCATGGAGCAAAGCCGTATGTCGTCACAGTTCCTGACGATGATACGTTTGTTATTCGCCGGGCTGATACTGGTGACCTTCTCCTTTATGCACGGCGATAAGATATTTTCGATTCTTAAAAACCGCAAAGATGCACTGAGTCTGCTGATTTTCTCCGTGGTGGGCGCGCTCACCGTTCAGCTAACCTTCCTGCTCACGATTGAAAAATCCAATGCCGCCACCGCGACAGTGCTGCAATTTTTATCGCCGACCATTATTGTCGCGTGGTTTGCATTAGCGCGAAGAACACGACCAGGCATTCTGGTCTTAACCGCCATTCTTACATCGCTTATCGGCACCTTTTTACTGGTGACTCACGGCAATCCAACATCGCTGTCGATCTCTTCAGGCGCGCTGTTCTGGGGTATCGCCTCCGCATTTGCCGCCGCCTTTTATACGACCTGGCCTTCCAGACTAATCGCCCAATACGGCACGCTGCCAGTGGTCGGCTGGAGTATGTCCTTTGGCGGCCTTATTCTGCTGCCCTTCTACGCTAAAGAAGGAACGCACTTTGCGGTGAGCGGCAGTCTGATTCTGGCCTTTTTTTACCTTGTGGTGATCGGTACGTCGCTGACGTTCAGCCTGTATTTGAAAGGCGCGCAACTGATTGGTGGCCCCAAAGCCAGCATTTTAAGCTGCGCGGAACCGTTAAGCAGCGCCCTGCTGTCGCTGCTGCTGTTGGGGATTAGTTTTACCTTGCCGGACTGGCTGGGCACGCTGCTCATTCTCTCGTCAGTGATTCTGATCTCCCTCGATTCCCGTCGACGCGCGCGGGCCGCTTAACGCCGTTGATAATCACGATGACCGGGCGGAAGAGGGAAAAGTTTAATGGCGCTTTGCCTTAATCTCTTCGTCAGAAAGCCCGGTAATCATCAGCACCATCTCTCGCTCGATCCCCTGTTCCAGCATCGTATGCGCAATACGCAAGGCCTCCTCCTGCTTACCTTGATGTATACCTTGCTGTATGCCTTGTTGCACGCCTTCACGCTTACCTTTTCTGCGCCCCGATTCACGTATTCTGTCTACGATCGTCATTAATCTCTCCTTGTGTTGGGGAACACGACGCGCCACCTCGCGGATAAACTTGCCAAAACGAGGCGTGCTGCCATGCTGTATTAGCAAATAATTAAACAGCGCTTTTAGCTGACTGTCATTAGCGTTTCCCGTAATCAGAAGTACCGCTAAGCGCTCGACCAATCCCATCAGGTCGCGCTGACGTATATGCTTTTGTACCAGCTCCAGCATCGCGATACGTCGATGCTGCATGATCTCGTTATCCGGCACCACCGTAATGTCTACCAGTGGAAATGCCGTCGCATAAAGCTGACGCGCCAGTGCAGGATCGTCAAACTCATCCAGCCAGCACAGCGAAAAGGGATACGGGCTTTTCGCGCCATGGTAAAACAGCATGGGAATCACCAGCGGTAACGTTTTATGGCCAGCATCCAGATGGCGCTGCATCGCGGCAGTCGCGTAACGCATTAACCGGAACGCCATATGCGCGTCCGGCGTACTCTGATGCTCTATAACGACATAGATATAACCGTCGCCTTCACACGTTTTTAGCGACCAAAGGACATCGGAATAAAACGCGCGTAAATTTTTCTCGATAAAACTGTCCGGCGCCAGTTTCAACGTCGTCATATCGCAACGTATTCTTAGCGAATGGGGAAGATGAATATTGAGAAAATCCCGCGCGGTATCCGGATGGCGTAAAAACGTTTTGAATACCGCATCATGGGGCGTGGACGTGGGGCTTTTTTTCATGGCGATCCGTCACCTGAGGAATAAGATGACGCCACTGTACTCGCCAAAAATACAGACAGCATTCAGGAAAATTTAACCCTGCGAGGAGGCCCGAAAGGGAATCACTGACGGCTGCAATACGTACATTTTTGCCCGGCCTGCTACGCATTATCGCCCGGTAGCGTAACGCTAACCGGGCCTACAAATACACGTCATCTGTAGGCCAGGTAAACGCAGCGCTCTTCGGCGATAAACCTCACACCAGCGCTTTGACTATCTCCATCAACCGAATGATGTCTTCGGGGCGCGTATTGCCGGTTTGCGGATCGATAATCGAGCTGTAAACATGCGGCATGACGCGCGGCACGCCTGCCTCCAGGCAGGTTTGCAGGATAATACCGAAATTATCCAGTGAGATACCGCCGGTCGGCTCGATGAGCGTCATGCCTTGGCGGGCGGCGATTGTCGCCAGCGCATAGAGTTCCGGTAACGACTTCTCGCCGCCCATCGGGAAAAACTTCGCCGCATGTGCGCCCATATCCTGCATCATGCGTACCGCCGCTTCACAGGAAACGCGGGCTGGCGTTCCCTGGCTGCTGCTGACGCCGGTAGAAATCACCACCTCGCCAGGCGTTCCCGTCGGGCTGACCAGGGCGTTAATATGTGTTTGCTCGCCGCCTGTCGCCGCCAGTGCGCCCGCTGCGAAGCCGCTGCCGGTAAAAGTCTGGTTGACGTGGGCCGGGTGAGTATGGGCAGCAATCATCGCCGCTTTGTAGTACTGCGCCGGGTCGCCTGCGCCCAGACCCACTGAGATAGACGGCACCTCCGCCATCCAGCGTTTCACCTCCGGCACGCCCTCTTCTACCGTAGCGAACTGCGCGGAAAGTACGCCAATGACCGCATGGCCTTCGGCGGCTTCATAGATAGCCTTCGCGTTGGCGATATCCTTTGCCAGCACGTTAATCGCTACCCGCTGACGATAAAAATTAATCTGCTGCATGTTCTGCAATCTCCCTGAGTCGCGCCACAATCAATGCCATTTCCCCTTCGGCTACCGTGCGTGGATCGAGGCTAAAAACCCCCTGATGAAGCTGATATTTGCGGGCGTAAATCGCTATCTCACCGCCGCGCAACTGCGCTTCGACGTCCTGCGCATTCAGCCCCAATTCAGATGCGTTCACCCGCACACGAATACGCCAGATTGCACGCCCGGCTTCATCCTGTTCGATATCGGCATAAAGACCATGGATGGCGGAAATCGCTTCCGCGACCGGCTGTAACTGTGCTGCGGTCACGGTCGTCTGGCCCTGGTGGTAATTCTCCAGCGCATACACCAGCCCAACCATGTTTTCCTTGCCGATTTTCATCGCCCTGGCAATCCCCTGGTGCTGCGCTTTGCAGGCGGCAATCCACGTTTTCCTACCAGTGATAAAGCCAGAGGTTGGCGCATTAAAGGCTTTCGCGCCGCTATAGATAACCATATCCGCGCCGCTCGCCACCCAGCCGCGCAAATCCTCTTCCGCCGCGGCATCGACAATCAACGGCAGGTGGTTGGCCTGCGCCACCTGTACAAAATCGTCAATGCTCAACATGCCTTTCTGTACGCAATGGTGTGATTTCACATACAGTAGCGCGGCGGTCTTTTCGTTAATGGCGCTTTCCAGTTGCCAGCGGGCCGCCAGATTGCTCGACCCCACTTCCACTATGCGCCCGCCGCCAAGACGAATGGCGCTGGTGACTGGCGCGCCGTAGTCCACATTATGCCCGCGCAGCATCACCACCTCATTGGCCATACCGCTACTGTCCGGCATCAGGGCGACGCGCGCCCGATCGCCGTGGGTGATAGCGGCAGCGACGGCAATGGCAATACCCGCCGAGGCGCACGAGGTGATATAGCTATCTTCAGCACCCGTATAGCTCGATACCAGTTCGCCGGTTTTTTCCACCAGCGCGTCAATCTCGACGAAAGCGGAAGCCGCGCGCGCGGTGGCCTGCATGACCTCCGGCGCGACGCTTGAGACGCCCAGAATGGTCATTTTGCCGCAGGCGTTAATGACCTTTTTCAACCCCAGTTGTTGATAGATATTCGGCGTCATGATTTACAGCACTCCCAACAACGAACAGACTATGCTCAGTGCGACAATCGACAGTAAAATGGTGGTGTAGCGCGGCCCTTTTTTTACCAGATAGAAGTAGATGGCGAATACCGCCGCCAGTGGCAGTAAGCCCGGCGCGATAGAGTCGAGGATCTGCTGAACCACCACTTCAGATCCTTTCAAAGCGCTAATTTTTAACGGCGTGGTGATTTTGACGTAGCTGGCGGAAAGCGCGCCCATCATGATCAAACCCAGCACGTTGGCCCCGTAGATCAGTTCTTTGATTCGCCCCCCTTGCAGCAGGCCGATAATCGAATCACGCCCCAGCGTATATCCCTTGTGGACCATGCCGTAGCTGATCGCCAGGGTGATCGCCGGGTAGAGAATCAGCGGGATAATACCGCCCATCGCGCTGCCATTTGCCGCGAACGGAATAAAGATCGCTATCAACAGCGGCATCACCGCCGCCCAGATAATCGAGTCGCCCATCCCGGCAAGTGGCCCCATCAGGCCAGTTTTAATGCCGGTGATAGACGAGTCGTTAATCGGCTCGCCGCGCGTTTTTTGTTCTTCCATGGCAATAGAGATGCCCTGAATCACCGCGCCGAAAGTCTGCTCGGAGTTAAAGAAGTTAAGGTGGCGTTTTAGCGCTTCTACCTGCTCCTCTTTTTGTGGGTAAAGTTTTTTGATGATCGGCGTCATCGAGGCGCAGAAAATCAGGCTTTGTAAGCGCTCATAGGAGCTGGAAACCTCGGCGCCCAGCCAGTAGATAAACCAGGCTTTGGTGATATCTGCTTTGGTCAGCGCCCCGCTTTCCCGCGCGCGCTCAACCAGTTCATGTTGCATTACGTCACTGCTCATCATGCTGCTCCTTCATTTTTCGCCAGGCCTTTAATCAGGAAGGCGACACAGGTGCCGAAGATGGCCATCGCCATGATGTCGACCTTGAGGTATAACACCGCGAAGAACCCGCCGATAAACCACGGCAACAGGCTCTTTTTACCGATCACCATAATGGTGATGGCAAAGCCCAGCGCCGGCAGAATGCCGCCCATGATTTCAAAGGAGTGGGTTAACCAGTGCGGCATCAGTTTAAGGAAACTTTCCACCACATCCTGGCCAAAGTAGTTAGCGGCAAAGACCACCGGGAAGCGCAGCACCAGCCCCAGCAATGCCGGGTAAAGAAAGGCGCAACGCATGATGCCCGCCATGTTTGCCGTTTCCGCGTGTTTATCCGCCATATGCACCCAGGCAGCATTCAGCGTGCGCCTAAGCTGATCGAGAAACACGCCAATCACGCCAAACGGGATTGCCAGCGCGATCGCCAGGTTTGGGTCCATACCGGCCTTCACCGCGATAGGAATGGAGATACAGGCCGCCAGCGCCGGGTCCGACGGCACGTTGCCGCCCGGCGTTGAGGTCACGCCCAAATAAACGAGCTGCATCCCTGCGCCGATGATCATCGCAGTCTGCATATTGCCAAGCAAAAGCCCGACAAATACCGCGATCACCACCGGTTGTAACAGCATCGCGGAGAAGGTGTAGCCGAGGCGTAAACGGGCAAACCAGTAATACAACCCCATCAGGCTTGCAAAGAGTAAGGTATCCATAGTGTTATCCTATACACTTCATCCTTCAGGCTGCCTCTTTGTTGGCTGCCTTCGCTCACCCCAGTCACTTACTTTAGTAAGCTCCAGGGGATTCACTCAGTTGCCGCCTCGATGCATCCAGAATGATTTTGTGTCTATTAA
The DNA here is from genome assembly GCF_026247685.1 of Salmonella sp. 2018103. Lineage (NCBI taxonomy): Bacteria > Pseudomonadati > Pseudomonadota > Gammaproteobacteria > Enterobacterales > Enterobacteriaceae > Salmonella > Salmonella sp. 2018103. The sequence goes on along the minus strand of NZ_CP111029.1, from coordinate 74,939 downwards.
AGGGTTAGAATTTTTTCAGGATATCGTCGAGCGGCTGCGGCTTATCTTCCGGGATGGTCTGGAAAAATACCTGAACGCCACGGTTTTTCAGGTCGTTAAGAATGCCGACGTCTTTTTCATCCAGCGTAATATTCTGAAAAACCGCCTTGCGGTTTGGCCCGCCGCCGAGACCGCCAACCTGAATGCGGGTAACGTCAAAGCCCAGTTGTATGGCGTCCTGCACCGCCGCCAGTGAGGGAAAAAGCACCAGCACGTTACCGTCGCCAAGCTGATTTTCTTTCCATGCGGCGGCAAAACTCTGGTTGCCGAAGCAATCCACTTTGATATTTGGCGGCGCGGCCATCAGGTAGATATTTTTCATAAACGGATCGGCATCCAGTTCATCACTCACAACGGCTATCCGGTTCGCCTGAGATTGTCCGACCCACTTCGTGACAACCTGCCCATGAATGAGACGGCTGTCGATGCGGCATAAAACGATATTGGCCATGATGTTTTCCTTAGAGTGATTGTTGTAGCTGACGTACATGGGCGACCACATCCAGGCAGCTACTGCGCCCGGCCTCAACTAACTCGTCCACGCAGGCAGTTAGCATCCCTTGTTCGCGCCTGTCCAGCGCCTCCAGCAGTAGCGACGCATTCAATCCGGCAATCACCGCCACCGGATAATCGGCGCTTAGCCGCGCCGCGACGTTGGACGTCGTGCCGCCGACAAAATCCGTCAGGATCAGCGAGCCTTCCGGCAGCGTTTTCACCACGGCCTCGACGCGTTGATAAAACTCGCCCAGCGTATCGACAGGCATTAGCGCGATTTCCGTCACGCCTTTAATTTCGCCCGTGACCATACGCAGGCTGTTGCAAAGCGGTTGTCCCCAGCCGCCATGCGTCAGCAGCAGGATGTGGGGCAACGGTTGTGTGGTAGTCAAAATGGCCTCCTGGCGCAATTACATGAGGACACCGGCATATATTGCCCGGTGGCACTGCGCTTACCGGGCCTACAGGACACTCCCGGTAGGCCAAATAAGGCGTTTACGCCGCTATCCGGCATAACGCATCATCAGAAGAGCAAAGGTTGTGCCAGAATTTGTGTCACGCGAGGAAGAAGAAAGGTCTGGCGAGGCGCGAAGCCCCGCCAGTAAAAGGATTAGCTATAGAGCAGTTCGTAGATATAAAAATATTCCGCATCCGATAAACGGATGGCGTAGGCGTCTTCGATCGGCAGAAAAGCGGATTTGATGACACTAAACGCGCGCGCGTCCAGATTCGGCTGACTTTCCAGCGCCATCTGTAACGGTTTTCGGTTAATCACAATACGCTCTACCATACAGCAGCAGTGGATCAGGAAGCGTAGTGTCACCTGGCGGCTTGGTTTCAAGGAAAGCGAAGACGTCAGATGGTTAAAAACGCCCTCCATCTCTTTCAGAATACGCTGCGGGTTAAGCACGGAAATATGGTTGATGATGCTCTCCATCGTTAGCGCGCTGATAAAGCGCATCGCGCTGCGCTCCATCTCCAGACGGCGTTCAGCGTTGGACAGATCGGGCGTTAACAGGCTCAACACCAGTTCCGGCCCTTGTTCGGAGAAAAGCTCTTCCAGCGAAATAAACGGAATATCCGGCAGCCCCGGCTGGAAAGTGCCGACAATCCCCGCCAGCCGCTCGCTGGCATTCAATGCCTGCTGAACGCGCTCCAGACTACGTACCTCGTTATAATCAAGGATCACCATCCTGGTATCTTGCGACATCAGTTCGCCAAAGCTCTCCTCCAGCACCTTTTTGATTTTTTCCGCCGTTCCCATGCCGGTAATACAGGAGATGACCAGCACTTTGCCGCCGTTCTCCTGCTGCGGCGTACAAAGCTGGCAGGGGATATTTTTACTCTGCAGGAGCGCCGTCAGCTGTGGTAAATCACTGGTTTCATAGCTTAAATCCAGCCCGACTTCCAGCAGACTGGTCAGCGTGATGTTCGGCATGAGCAAAACATCTATCTGGAATAACTTACTGATCGTACTGCCAAAATGGATCAATGAACCGATGTCCACCAACAGGATAAGCCGCCGATATTGGCGGGTTTGAATCATTTGGGTCAGCGTTTCCAGCGTGTCATGCACCGACTGTTCAAACGGCATGTCGATGGCGCTGAACAGCTCGCGCTCCAGCACACGGTTGACATATTGCGCCTGACTGGTGGCGGTGGTCGCGCCGTGGGCGATCAAAATGACCCCGCAGTCGGGGCTGGCATCGATACGCTGACGATAATGGCGGCACTCTTTCAGGAACAGGCATAGCCAGACCACTTCCGTCGCCGGACACTGAATATGCAGCAGTTCGTTGATTTTCCGACATAGCAGCGCGGCGTTGTCATATTCGTCTTTGCAGCGATCCAGGATCAAACTGGAAGAGTAAAGCTGCGGGATCAGACCACGCTGCACGTAGCCTATCAGCGCCAGGAAGTGTTTACGCAGTGGGTTAACCAGATTTTCCGGCAGCGAAAAGCCCAACACCTGCTCTACGCAGCCAATCAGCAGCGTCACGCGCTCTTCAATCTGGTCGCCATAGCGCGGCGGATGCGCCACGCTGTCGCGGCTGTAGAGACCGTATTCAAAAATCGAGCTGAGTTTATTTTTCAGGATCGCCAGCGTCTCCGCCGGGGGGACGTTACTGTTGCGCAAATTAACATATTCGCGCGTCAGGAAGCTGTAAAAGAGGTCGCTCTCTTCAATTTCCGCTCCGGTCGCCAGCGACGTCTTCAATGCGGGCAGCGTGCGCGCGTCTATATTTAGCCGCGCTTTACCGTCAAACAGAGTATCCACCAATAGACGCTGTTCCGGCGTCGGGTTAACCGACATCTCCGCCAGCCGTTTATCCAGCTGTAGCGTGTCGTTATGCTCGGTCATCCCCGATGCCCACGCCTGAGCGCAAAGAAACTGAATATCGCTTTTTAGCTGACCGATATTGCCTTCCAGGGGTTTATTCAGCAACCAGAGCAACAACGGTTTATCAATGCTGACCGTGCGTTCTATTTTGCGGCTTTCCCGCTGTAAGAACCCCACGATCAGTTCGATCTGTTCTTCAACGGAGCGCTGGCGAATGCCCGGCAAATCAATGCATACCTGAATACGCCGCTGGAAAGTACGTAACAGCGCCGACCCGACCGGCTCGGTAGTGGCGCAAATCAGGCGTACCGAAATTGATCGCGGCTGGCTGCTCACGCCGAGCGGACGGTACTCGCCTTTATCCAGAATAGAGAACAGCTTTTCCTGCCCTTCATAAGACAGACGGTGCACCTCGTCCAGCAACAGATAACCACCGTCCGCCTGCTCCACGAGGCCTGTTTTATGTTCATTCGCGCCGGTAAACGCCCCCTGCCGATGACCAAACAGATGCGAGGAGAGCAGTTCCGGGTTATGGGCGTATTCCGCGCAGTTAAAGTAGACCAGCGGCGGGATAGCGCCGCTCGCCTGTTCACAGGCGAAACGGTGCATCAGTTCCGCAAAAAAGGTTTTACCGACGCCGGACGGTCCGGTAAGCAGAACGTGTAAACCGTGCGGATAGAGCACCGCCGCACGGCCTTTTTCTACCGCATCGCGCAGGCTGCGATCGTAACCAATCAGGCTGGTAAACGGATCGTCAGGCGCGTAATGCTCTTCATACGGCAGCACATCCGCCACCGACCGCACCTCGCGTTCAGACTCTTCCAGCTGACGTCCCAGCAACGTTTCCAGCGCCTGGCGATGCAAAAAATAGACCGGGCGGCCACGGCTTTTGATTGCCAGGCCGTCATTCCATAACTGATTGAGATCTTTGCTGACGGAGTTACGCGCCAGCCCAAGATTGAAACCTATCGCCTCCGCCGTAAACGCCGTCTCCTGCGCCAAATCGGCAAGACATAGCCCGCGCGTCAGCCGTTCCAGCTCTCCCAGTACGATCTCAATACGTCTCATTACACTACCGCTTACAAAATAAAAGAGTAGTCAGAACATACACTATTCTGCCACGCAAGAAAGTGAAGGCGCAGCGAGAAACCGCCTTCCCACTTTTGCCTGACTTCAACGCCAACGGATAGCACGCCCCGATGAGTGAACGTCGCACGGTCTACACTTACTCTTGAAAAAGTGCAAACCGATAAGGATACCGTTTATGAAACGAAAAACGCTTCTGCTTATTGCCGCGCTTGTCGCGCTACCGGGCGTCACGTATGCCGACTCTCCGTTTAGCTCACTCCAGTCGGCGCATGAAAAAACCACGATTTTAAAGGATTTGCGCAAAATGTGTACGCCCAAAGGCGCGCTAACCGATGAAGCCTGGGAGAAAAAAATCATGGCGAGCGAGGGGAACCAGCAGCATATTCGGGAGGCGATGATCGCGATAGAGCGCAACAATCAGCATAACTACTGGCAGGCTCTCGGCAAGGTGGAATGCCCGGAGATGTAGCACACCTTTTCCGTTTTTTGGTCGCGAAAATGCGGACTGTAACCGGTTTCTGTTCGCCAAAACCGCGTATTCTGGAGCGAATTTACGCGATCAAGGAGCATGACAATGCGATACCGTTTTCCCGATAACTTCTGGTGGGGCAGCGCCTGCTCAGCGTTGCAAACCGAAGGGGATAGTCTGAATGGCGGTAAAAGCCAGACCACGTGGGATGTGTGGTTCGAGCGCCAGCCGGGTCGTTTTCATCAGGGCATCGGTCCAGCAGAAACCTCAACGTTCTATCGCCACTGGAAGCAAGACATAGCGCTACTGAAACAGTTAAAACACAACAGTTTTCGCACCTCGCTAAGCTGGGCGCGGCTCATTCCAGACGGCGTAGGCGAGGTGAATCCACAAGCGGTGAGCTTCTACAATCACGTCATCGACGAGCTACTGGCGCAGGGCATCACGCCGTTTATTACGCTGTTCCATTTTGATATGCCGATGGTCATGCAGGAGAAAGGCGGCTGGGAAAATCGCGACGTCGTAGAGGCGTTTGGTCGGTACGCGCAAACGTGTTTTACCTTGTTTGGCGACCGCGTGAAGCACTGGTTTACCTTTAACGAGCCGATTGTGCCGGTGGAAGGCGGCTATTTGTACGACTTCCACTATCCCAATGTGGTGGATTTTAAACGTGCAGCCACCGTGGCGTACCATACCGTGCTGGCGCACTCGACCGCCGTGCGCGCCTGGCGCGCCGGACGCTACGACGGTGAAATCGGCGTAGTGCTGAATCTGACGCCGTCCTACCCACGCTCGCAGCATCCCGCCGATGTGCAAGCCGCGCATCATGCGGATCTGTTATTCAACCGCAGTTTTCTTGACCCGGTATTAAAGGGAGAATACCCGGCGGAGCTGGTGGCGCTGCTGAAAACCTATGACCAGTTGCCTGCCTGTCAGCCAGGTGACCGTCAGCTTATTGCCGACGGCAAAATCGATTTACTGGGGATTAACTATTATCAGCCGCGCCGCGTGAAATGCCGTGATACGGCGGTGAATCCGCAAGCGCCGTTTATGCCGGAGTGGTTATTTGACTATTACGACATGCCGGGGCGCAAGATGAACCCTTACCGCGGCTGGGAAATTTACGCGCCAGGAATTTACGACATCATCACCAACCTGCGGGATAATTACGGCAATCCGCGCTGTTTTATCTCCGAAAACGGGATGGGCGTTGAGAACGAGCAGCGTTTTGTGCAAGCGGGACAGATTCACGATGATTACCGGATTGACTTTATCTCTGAGCATCTTAAATGGCTGCATAAAGGCATTAGCGAGGGCTGTCACTGTCTTGGCTACCACATGTGGACCTTTATCGATAACTGGTCATGGCTGAACGGCTATAAAAATCGCTATGGTTTTGTACAACTGGATTTAGCCACCCAAACGCGCACGGTGAAAAAAAGCGGAGAATGGTTTGCCGCCACCGCAGAGCATAACGGTTTTGATTAAGCGTTTATTATTGCCGGATAACGACTAACGTCGTATCCGGCCTACAAATGGCAGCAATATCAACTCATTGGCGTAATACGGACTTTCGCCGCCACGACTAACATCGTCAACAGCATCAGTCCGCCGGAAAGCGCCAGCGGCGAAAGCAGCCCGAAATTGTCGAGCGCATAACCGCCCACCGCCGCGCCACAGGTATTTGCCAGTTGAATCACCGCGACCTGGATGGAACCGGCTTTTTCCGCCTGATCGGCAAGGGAACGAGTGATCCACGTTGACCATCCCACCGGCACCAGCGCAAACGCCAGTCCCCAGATAATCGCTATGACCGCCGCCACGGTTTTGTCGCTTCCCCACACAATGAGCGTCAGCGCGCTCAGCGCCAGTAGCAGCGGCGCACCGGCCAGCGCCAGTTTTACCGAACGTTTCAGAACGTAAGATGAGAAAGAAGTACCAACGAAGCTGGCAATACCAAAACTTAGCAACACCAGCGTCAGACCATCAACGTCAAAGCCCGCCAGATTCATATAGACCGGGCGAATATAGGTAAAGAAAGCGAACTGCCCGGCAAAAGACATAAAGATGGCGATCATCCCGGCCATCACGCCAGGGCGTTGCAACAGGCTAAACATATTCTGTTTCTGGTGGGAAGGTTCGCCCGGCAGCGACGGCAGTGATTTCACCACCCAGATGACGCACAGTACGCCCATCACCGCAGCGGCGTTAAAGACATTACGCCAGCCAATAATACCGCCCAAAAAACTGCCCAGCGGCGCGGCGATCACTAACGCGATGGAAACCGCGCCAAAAATCACCGACAGCGCTTTCGGCACGGTACGTGCGGGAACCAGTCGCATGGTCAGCGACGCCGACATCGCCCAGAATCCGCCCAGCGCCAACCCAAGACAGGCGCGGCCCAGCAACAGCAGCGTAAAGCTGTTGGCAAAGGAGACCATCAGACAAGAAGCCGTCAGCAAAACGGCGAACAGAATAACGATATAACGCCTGTCGGTCGCCTGAATAATCTGGGTAATGAACAGGCTGGAAAACATCGCGACAAACGCCGTAACGGTGACCGACTGACCGGCGACGCCCTCGGAGATCCCCAGATCCTGCGCCATCGGCGTCAACAGACTAACGGGCAAAAACTCAACGGTAATCAGGCAGGCGACACAAAACGCCACGGCAAAAACGGCTGACCAGTTAGGCCTGGCAACCCCATCAGCGCGGAATTTTTCTGCGATATTTTCATTCATTGTGGTCACCTGCGTCGTTTTAGTGCGGAAAATCCACGCAGTGTAACATTACAAAATGTGATCTGATTAACGTTTTAGCAACTGACATTGTTGCGCTGCATTTTGCGAGGCTGGTCGAGCGTTGAGAATTATCTTCTCTCGCTGCGTGCAAAACCAAAAGGTAAGACATAGTGTATCACCTGGTGCTATACTTTAGATTACAGGATGTCAACCTGATGCGAATCTTCAAAACCAGGTGGTTTAACAGAGAAGCGAAGTCCCACACGATAAAAGATGACGAGTTAAGCGAAGCCATCAACGCCGTACTGCAAGGAAAAGCAGATAATCTTGGCGGCGGAGTTTATAAAAAACGTCTCAATCAAAATTGCGATCGCGCAATCGTGTTGGCAAAGGGAGGCGAGCATTGGTTTTACACCTTCCTGTATGCCAAACAGGATATGGCCAACATTAGCTATCGCGAACTCGCGGGTTTCCGTGAGTTAGCAAAACACTATGCTTGCCTGACCGAAGATCAGATAACGGCACTCATTAATAACAAAGAACTGGTAGAGGTGCACCATGTCAGCAAAAACTAAATTCAAAAGCCCTGCCTTTGAAGCGATTCATAGCGCGGCATCTGGATTATTTAGCGTGGATGCCATTCCCCAGGAGACAATGCGCAGTTTTGACACGGCCTGCTTAAGCAGCATCAAAGACCTGCAGCCACTTGAAATAAAAGCGTTACGAGAAGAACTCAACGTTAGCCAGCCGGTTTTCGCTCGGTACCTGAATACCAGCGTATCAACGGTTCAAAAGTGGGAAAGCGGCGCCAAGCGTCCCAGCGGGATGTCACTGAAACTACTTAATGTTGTCCAAAAACACGGGCTAAAGGTGCTGGTATGAGGGTTTTACCGATGGTCTGTTAAGGCTAAGTCGGATGTCTGGGGTTGGGCAAAGTTAAAATGTCCGCTAAGCGCCAACAACAGACGCTGCTCACTTTATCAATCATCGGGAAAGATTAATGAGTACTATAAGTTGTTAATCGACAGTATCATGGTTTTATGAATCAATTGATAGGCGTTATGACATGGATATTAATGAGTTTCCACCGGGAGTAATGGAACACCTTGGCTGGTATGTGTATCGATTAATTGATCCCAGGGACGGAAGTACCTTCTACGTGGGGAAGGGAAAAGGCAATCGTGTATTTGCTCATATGCGCGGTGAGGTTGCAGCAGTGGATGATGATGAGTTACTTAGTAACAAGCTCAAGCAACTTCGAGAGATAAGATTAGCTGGTCTTGAGGTCATTCATGTTATTCACCGACACGGTATAGCTGATGAAAAGACCGCTTACGAGGTTGAAGCCGCCCTTATAGACGCCTACCCCGGTTTAACTAATATCATGAACGGTGCTGGCAGTAATGAATATGGCGCTGCACACATCAAAGAGTTAATCGCCACGTACCAACCTGAAACAATTGTATTCCAACATAAAGCCCTGATGATCTCTGTTAACAGAAGTTCAAAAGATGTGGACCTTTATGATGCCGTACGTTTTAGCTGGCGGGTCAGCGTTGAGCGTGCCCGTAAGGCTGAAGTTATATTGGCTACAGTGAAGGGAATCGTAAGGGGTGTATATGTCGCTGATGAGTGGCTCAAATCTACCCGTGAGAATTTCCCAGAGATATCCTCATGGGATGAAGACGAGGAGTTTGAAGCTACTCAAAATTCCCGCTTTGGATTTCGAGGAAAAGTAGCGCCACCTGCGATAGCACAGCTTTATCTCGGTAAAAAGATTCCAGAGGATCTTAGAAAGAAAGGTGCGATGTCTCCTGTGAGATATTCTCCTGGTTTCGATTCCTAAAGAGTCTGTCAGTAATTCTGTATAACTTTAAAGGTGATCGCTCAGGTGGTCACCTAACTTGAGAATAAAACGACTCACCGCCAGTTTTGGATCGGCATACTCCATTTTTTCGAACGTAGCAACAATTTCGCGCGGGGTCATCCCTTTAGTCAGTTCCGCCGCAAGGGCTTTGAGTTTCTTTTCGTCCATAATTTGCCTGTCCCGTTGTTGAAATGAGCACTTCAACAACGGGTAATTAAACAAATTTAATAACAGTCTCAGACGGGATTGTTTTCCGGGTGGAGACGATTCATACGATAATGAGTGCAGGAAGCCTCTACAACTTCCTGCGCTGTTTGACGGGAATTGCACTATACTGACTCACCAAAGCCATCAGCAAATGCAGATTTTAATTCATCCATAAAAGCCAGTTCATCCTGTCCATCACAAATTAAATCAATCATTGTGTTTCCCTTTACGCCAGCCCCCAAAATACTCATCATTCCTTTAATGGGAATTTCTTTGTCATTATTAACTAGCGTTAATGAAGACTGGTATTTTTTGACAATTTTCGCAAGCGTAGCGGCTGGCCGCGCATGAAGCCCCGTACTGTTCATAACGCGTACTTTTTGTCTAATCATATATTTTCCTTAAGAGACTTTGCGGAATGCTGAGTGATTTTTATTCATCATCTTAATTTTAGAATAAACATCATCCTCAACTGCCTGTTTTGCGTTCGCCATGACACGCGCCAGATTAGCCTCGTTGTTATTATTTACCCAAGCCTTACCAACAGTAGTGATAAAGGCTTTGCGCAAATCACTCGCAATATTCACTTTGGCTACTTTGTAATTAACAAAGCTGCGAAGAATATCCGCGTCAATACCAGAACCTCCATGAATAACCAAAGGGACCGGACTGACAGACGCGATGCGTTGTAATAGCGGGATATCAATGCGTGGGATATCTTCAAGACCATGTACATTACCAATTGACACTGCCAGCATGTCGCACCCTGTCTCCTCAACAAAGCGCTGAACCTTCTCAGGTTCAGTTTTGCAGTCAGCCTCGCTGACATGATCATCTTCCTTACCCAGAATAGCGCCTAATTCCGCTTCGACGGGAACACCAAATGATTTACAGAAATCGACGGCTTCTCGGGTAAATGCAATATTTTCTTCGAACGGTAGCGCCGCGCCATCAATCATTACTGAGGTAAATCCGGCCCGGACAGCCTGCTTAACATCTTCCAGAGTTTTCCCATGATCCAGATGCAGGCTGACAGGAATATCCATTTTATCGGCATGTCGCTTAACTATTTCATAAATGTAATCGTAACCTGAAAGCTGTGCATTAGTAGGAGCAATTTGAATAAAATTGGGCAATCCGGAACGTTCTATTGCATTAAGAATGGAAATTGTTGTCTCCAGGTTCGTTGTATTAAATGCACCCGCAAGGACATGTTTTTCCTGAATACAATTGAGCAGGATCCTACCATTGACTAAAGGCATATTAACTCCAGATATTTATGTGAGCAGTGTAAGTAAATTATCGAACTATTGAGTTATCACAGTTATTCACCAATAAGCGCCCCTTCCTGCCGCAGTTTAAATTGATAAAATGACAGCCATTGCTGCTGATATATTTTCAACTTTGCAGAACGAACCGCGTCAGGAAAATATCGCTCAGCCACAGGAACAGTCGGGGGGACAACATTCGGACAGGCTATCAACAATGCTCCAAGGGAGACGGTTTCATCAAAAGCAATGGCCTCAATTGGACACTGGAGGATGTCAGCCTTCAACTGGAGCCAGTATGGGTTTTTCACCGCAGGGCCAATGACTTTTACTGTCCTGCCCGCCGGGATATTAAAGCACCCGTGACAGTGTGCAAACTCCATCGCCAGGCCAATAAAGACACTCTCAAGCAGAGACTCCGGAGGAAGTGAATCCGTCAGACCAAAAAGCAGGCCACGGGTGTGCCGATTTTTATTTGGCGAACCCGAGCCCCGCAAATGAGGAATAAATACCGGCACATGCTCGACAGACCAGGAAGGTTTGAGGTATTGCTCCATGGCTTTTTCCAGGCCTGTGCTTATTTCCTTATCAGTTAAACGAAAGGTTTTTTTCACCCATTCAAGCGCATAACCGCCGACAGGCAGAGAAGCGAAAAGCGTGAAAAATTCACCATCGGAGTAACAACCATTTGCCAGCTTATCCCTGCGAGCCTGCACATCAAGCGTTGGTTGTGTATTCAGCAGTAAAATACCCTCTGTCGTGCCGGTAGAATTCAGCACATCGCCCGGTTGCAGCTGTAATGCGCGGGCACCGACCATATGATCGTGCCCGGCCAGGGTAACTTTTACCTCATGAGAGAAGCCCAATTCCTCTCTAAGCGTTGCCGTCACCCATCCGGCCACTTCACCTGGCTTTATCAACGGAGCCAGTACACCGAACGGTATGCCGAGAATCCCGGCAGCATTACGAGACCAGGTACGGCGAGCAATGTCCAGACACAACGTTCTACTGGCCAGGGATATTTCCGTCTTTTTCGCACCTGTCATTCGCCACAACAACACTTCTGGTGCATGTAACCAGCAGATATCTTTTCTTTCATGCAAGGAGTAGTTATCAAGCAACCATCTCATTTTAAATGCTGAGTAATTACTGTGAGGTGGCAATCCCGTTATAGAATACAGTTCTTCAGCCTCTGCCTTGCTTAATGACGAGAGATAAGATTCACCACGTCGATCATACCAGGCCAGCATCGGGGTAAGAATGACGCCCTCCTTATCCACAAAGACACCAGACTCACCGAAACTCGCAATACTGATATTTTTTACCGGAAACGGTACTGAAGCCACCAGTTCAGCCATTACCAGTCGCAGTGCCTGCCACAGCGCTTCGATATCGAAATCTACCTCGCCTTTGTCCGACGATATTATTGGCGTCGGAAACTTGCGGACTTCCAGAACTGACACGTCATGACAGGAATAACAGCTGACTTTGCAGTTAGTTGTGCCAATGTCAATGACAAGCGCTGCGTGGTAATCAGGCATAGACCGTTCCTTTTGTCAGGCGAAAAACACCATAAATAATCAGCGCAAGCACAGGAATCAGCCCGATAGCAATAATATTTCCGTTGAATATTTCAAGCAGCCAGAAACGGAAGGGGTTACCGCCATCAAGGAAGCTTGATACCTGACCACTTGACCCCTCAGCCATTTTGAAATTGACATCCTTAGCCATACTGGTAATAAATGGCGCAATTTTGGTCGCAATCCACAAGTCGGCGACAATAACAGGAATTGCGGTTATCACAGCCCGGAAAATATTGCCACGACATGCCAGTACAATCATGGAAGCCATGACTGCCAGGTTCGCAAGGTCTCCGAGTGGCAGGACTTTATTGCCAGGAAGAAGGAATGCAATAAAGACAGAGATGGGTGTCAGAATCAGTGCTGTAGATATAATGGCTGGGTTACCTACTGCTACCGCGATATCCAGTCCGATAAAGAGATCATCACGGCCAGGATATTTGGCATTCAAATATTTCTTAATGGCTTCAGACAGAGGTAATAAACCTTCCATCAAAATTCGTACCATACGCGGAAGAATGAACATGACACCGCCAATGCTGATCCCCAGCAATAGGATATGTTTAAAGTCATACCCGGCAATGATGCCCAACAAGACCCCCAGAATAGTACCCACCATCATAGGCTCACCGAAGATTCCCATTTTTTTCTGAACGTTTTCCGGATCAATATGAATACGGTTAACGCCAGGGATTTTGTCGATAATTTTGTCGAACAGCAATCCAATCGGAAAGAAGACGACAGATGACAGGGTCGGAAGTGAAATACCTTCCAGACCGAAGTACTTTGCCACTAATGGCGCTGACCAGTCCGCCAGTTTGAGAACCACGATCGCGGCAATAGCGGCTGCGGACAGACCCAAAACAAAACTCCCTGTGCTGTAGTAAACCAGCGTTCCAGCCAGGGCAAAGTGCCAGTAGTTCCACATGTCGACATCAACAGTACGTGTCTTATTCAGAGCCAGCATGGCGACATTAATCAGCATCGTCAGCGGAATGACAAAGGGTGCGATTGGTGAGCCCCAGGTAATTGCGGCCAACGGTGGCCAGCCTAAATCGACCACAGGCAGACTAATACCAGTTCGCTCAACCATTGCCTGTGCAGCCGGGCCTACATTGCTGGTAAGTATGTCAAAGATGGCATAAATTCCGACAAACCCTATTCCGACAATTAATGATGAGCGAAGTGCTTTGGCGGGTTTTACTTTGAAGAACAATGCCAGGAAAAAAAGGACCAGCGGCAATAAAACCGTTGGGCCAAATCCCAGGACATATTGCACAACGGTATAGAGAGTATGTGCTATATCATTCATATCCGACCTCTTATTCAGATGTGACCAGACCTCGCGTTAGCGCCTGGATAATTTATCTGTTTTTTTATTTATGAAATCAGGCTTGGCCTTTAAGGATTGAAACTATTTTTTCAAGAACTTTATCTTCACCTACTCCGGTAATGATTGGCAGGCCACTAACAACCGGAATATCCAGTTCATAAGGAACTTTCGTTGTTGATACAACCAAAGCTGCACCATCGGTATTGTTTGGCAATGAGGCTACATTAGTTTGTGAATAATTAACATCAAGTCCATTGTCTTTACAATATTCCATTACTTTTTCTGCCACAGCCGTGGAAGTAGCAACACCCGTTGCGCAAACAAATAGTATCATTTTACTCATACTTCACCTCTTTCAGATATGCGTGTGTAAATTGACTGATAAATTTCATCATCATTCATGACCAGTAACTGCTGCATAAAATCCTCATCCTGGATCACATCCATAATCCAACCCAGTACGTTGAGCTGCTTATTGCTTTCACCTAAAGCAAGCATAAACACCACCCTGACAGGTACGGGATCTGGTTCCCCGCCCATATCTTCGAAATTGACGGGTTCTGCCAGTATTCCAACGCTAATGGCGTTTTGGCGAACATACTTGTGATCGGTATGTGGAATAGCAACACCTACAGGCTCAACCGGTAGACCCGTTGGAAAATTCTGTTCTCGCGTAATGACGTGATCGGCAAAATCAGATACAACCATACCATCGTTAATTAACGGACTGGCAAGAGCCTTGATTATGTCATTCTGACTCACCTCTTTAGGAAGGTGGCGAACATAATGACGGCGAAAATGAATATCCTGCATAGATTCCTCTTTGCTAGTTAGGCATCCAGGCGCTGTAAAATAGTGCCAAGATAATATTTATTACCTTTTAACCAGACGTTACCAAAATCAATGGCCAATCCTCTAGAGAAAAATACCAACTGTTCCAAATGCAAAACAGGTGCGTCTTCACCAATATCAAGATAATGGCCTCGCTCATTACCAATTAATTTGGCTGCGTAACGGCTTTCAGAAAAACTTATTTTCTTATCGGATAATCTTTCTATTGCTGAAAATAAATTCTCCCTGGTAAAATCTACATCAATAATACCGGGGCAGAGATCAATGTTGATACGATTTTCAATCAACATGACTTTTTCATCGCCAATACAACGAAGGCGTTTAAGAAATAAAACATCTTGTCCCGGTTTGATACTCAGTTTTTCTGCTACAAAGCGGTTAGCGGGCTCCAGTCGGGAGGTTATAACACTGGTTGTGAAGTTTATCTTCTGGCTGGCTAAGGCTTCAGCAAAGGAGAGCAAACCTTCACCCAGTGGGTAAGCAACATTTTCCTTCTTTACGAAAGTTCCTTTACCCTGCACTTGCACAAGAACACCTTCCCGGACAAGTTGGTCAACCGCTTTTTTAACGGTACCGCGACTCACCTCCAGCATATCCATGATTTGAAACTCTGAAGGTATCCGGTCATCCTCAACTAATTCTCCGCTATAAATACTTTCCCTTATCCACTCCACAACCTGTTGATACAGTGGGATGTGTGAACTTTTACTCAATGTTTTCATGGGGCGCGCCTAAACATTTAGAGTTGTCTATAGACAATCATGTACAACTTCGAGTTTATGATAAGAAATTTTGAGACAGGAGGTATGGCAAGGAGTCACAGTTTTAGTGTTCAAAACAAGATCACATTTCCGTGATATATATCACGGAAATGATGAGCTATAAGTCTCTGATGTTCTGGAGTCGTTAGCGGTTATTCGGTGCGTTACTTCTGTGGTTCACCCTTAGCAAATACGATGGCGGCTACGCTTTATTTGGCTAACGATGAATCGCGCCATCCGGCCGTTAATCGTGGCTCGCCGCCCTTGCCAGCCTCATTCATCTCGTCTTTTGTTAACGAGATAGTGAAGAGTATCAATGCAGCCAGTGGACACCCTCTTCCGGCTGAAAAAAGGCGTTATAGCGCAGTTGAAACGCGTTGATCTCCTGCATATCGGGTTCCATTTCGCGCAAAAAGCCCAGCGCCAGCCGTACCTGCGTATCGGTGATCGGCGCAGCTAAACGCGCTTTTTGCAGCAACCGATGCCACCGCTGCAAATTCTGATCGCCGCCATCGACAATCACCATTTGCCAGATCAGTAACACCTGAGCGGCATTTTGCAAATGCGATTCATCAGGGCGATGCAGATACTGTAAAAACTCACCGCCCGCCGTTTTACCCATCTGATCAATCATCGATTCTATCGGCACTACATCAATATTCAGACGTTCGCTCAGGCGGCGAATCGCCCGGCGGGTATCCGATGTCAGCACCCGAAAACCCACAATAAACACCACCACAAACGTGGCCAGAATCAACCAAATCATGCGCACATCCGTCACCAAACAGGATGCCCATCATAACGGTAAATTTATAACTGTCGACGTTCTGGCCTGTCAGGATGTGATTTATTAACGCCTGTCTTCATTTACGCCAGACGCCGGATGTCCTGTCTGACGAACGCAAGGCATAAAAAAGCCCGGCGTTAAGCCGGGCAAAACGTTACCAAATGCACACATTTAAGCGATATTGACTTGCTGAATTTTTTTCTCACGGCGGATTTTGCGCTCTTCCATCACGGCGACCATCGCCATCAGGCAGATACAGCCGATCGCGGCGGCGTCCAGCGCGGCGAAGGTGCCCGCCCAGCCGGTCAGACCAAAAACGGGGGTACCGTCGGCAATCATGCCCAGACCCAGCTTGGCAAAGCTATCGCCGATAAGATAAGCGAAGGTTCCCTTGATACCGTCCGCAGCGCCGATGGCTTTTTTCGGTACGAAACCGACTGCCGCCACGCCAATTAACAGCTGCGGCCCAAACACCAGGAAACCGAGCGCGAACAGCGAGGCCAGATAGACATACTGGTTGCTGGCGTGCTGGTAGACGCCGAGGGTGGCGATGATTAACGCCAGCGCCACACAGGCTACCAGCGCACGACGACCGTTCGCCAGGTCAGAGAGCCAGCCCCACAGCAACGTGCCGACCAGCGCGCCCACTTCGAACAGGGTAAAGCCCTGAATCGCCACTTCTTTGGAGAGCTTCAGTTCCTGGAAGGCGTAGACGGTTGACCACTGGTCGATACCAATACGTACCACATACAGGAAGATATTGGAGAAGCACAGCAGCCAGATCACTTTGTTTTTCAACACATATTCAACAAAGATCTGCCACTTGGTCATTTCGTTTTCTTCAGTCTCTTTATCCTCTTCGCTGATCTCTTCGCCGAACAGTTCTTCAGCTTTACCCAAACCGTAAGACTCCGGGGAGTCGCTGCCAAAACGCAGACCGATAAAGCCAACAATCAGCGCGATAATCGACGGGAAGATAAACATGCCGATGACGTGACCGTCGAACAGGTAGTTGGCGCCGAACAGCGCCACGCCTGCCGCGCCCGCGCCGCCGAGGTTGTGGGAGATATTCCAGAAGCCGAGAAAGGTGCCGCGTTTACGACGCGGAGTCCATTTGGTGATGGTCGAGTAGCTGCACGATCCGCCGGTACTCTGGAAGAAACCGCTCAGGGCATAGAAAGCGATCATCAGAAACAGACTGGTTGACCCCGCGCCCATACTGGCGCTGAAGCCGAGCATACAGATAGCGGAGAGGATCAACATAAACGGTAGAAACTGCTTGGTATTTTTACCGTCAGCGTAGTAGGAAACCAGCGTTTTCCCCACGCCGTAGGTGATCGAGAAGCCCAGGCCAATCATCCCCAGCTCGGTCATGCTCAACCCGTAGGTAGAGATCATGTCGTTCTGCGCGATGTTAAAGTTTTTGCGGATCAGGTACATGGTCAGGTAGCCGATAAAAACCACCAGATAGGACTGCATGAACGGCTTGAACCACATTTTACGCCGCACATCGAGCGGCAGATCCAGGGTCGGCTTGCGCACCTGGTTTAAGAAGGCCAGCATGGATTACTCCTGAGCTAATTTTTATACCTGCGAATGGCAGGCATTGTAAAAATCCACAGGAAAAGTGGCCTGCGACAGCGTCCAGGCAAAACCGGGAAAATTTCTTAGTTTTGCCCCATTCAGCGCAAAAAGGTGAGGTGCGTCACGCTTCGCTGGTCTCGCGTGGGGCCTGGGCGTTCAGAAATGGCAGCAGCAATAGCGCGGAGATCCCCGCCGCGATGGCGATGACCGCAAAAAAACCGGTCCAGTGCCAGATCTCCAGCACTTTCGCTAACGGCCAGCCGGAAAGCGACGCGCCGAGATAGGCGAACAGGCCGACAAAGCCGGTGGCCGCGCCCGCCGCCTCTTTATGCGAGCACTCCGCCGCCGCCATGCCAATGAGCATCTGCGGGCCGAAAACAAAGAAACCGGTGGTGAAGAAACAGGCCGCCTGCATCACGTAACTGGCGAACGGCATCAGCCACAGCGAACCCACAGAGAGCAGAATCCCGGCGGCGAAGATTAAATTCATCGGTCCGCGGTTGCCGTTGAAGAGTTTGTCCGAGCCCCAGCCCGCCACCAGCGCGCCGATAAATCCCCCCAGCTCAAACATCGATACTGCCGTGTT
Source organism: Salmonella sp. 2018103 (assembly GCF_026247685.1). Classification (NCBI taxonomy): domain Bacteria; kingdom Pseudomonadati; phylum Pseudomonadota; class Gammaproteobacteria; order Enterobacterales; family Enterobacteriaceae; genus Salmonella; species Salmonella sp. 2018103. Next base: position 56,940 of record NZ_CP111029.1, on the reverse strand, counting down.
GGCCGTGACCAAATCCACGCCCAGCGTCTCGGACATATACAGGTTGCCCCAGTCATTGATCGCCGCACGCACCACGTACACTAAGACGTAACACAGCGAAAGCAGCCAGATATAGGGATTCAACAGCACATATTTAGCGAGGATTTCTTTGCGGCTTAGCCCCGCGCCCTCTTGCTGTTGGGCGACCTCCAGCGCATCGTGCCGCCAGTCGCCTACCGGCGGTAAACCAATCGCCTGCGGACGGTCGCGCAGCCGCCAGCAGAGGACCATGCCCACCCCGATGGCAAGCAATCCGGCCACCATCATCCCGACACGCCAGCCATAATGCAGGGCGACAGCGGCCATAACGAGAGGGATCAGCGCCCCGCCGACATTGTGCGCGGTGTTCCATAACGCCCACCAGCCGCCGCGTTCGGTACGCGAGTACCAGGCGGTCAGCAAACGGGCGCAAACCGGCGATCCAAACCCCTGGAAAAAGGCATTCAACGCCCATAGCAGAGCAAAGGCCCACAGCGAGGTCGAGAAGCCGAACAGAATATTCACTACGCCGGTCGCAATCAGCCCGATGCCCATAAAATAGCGAGCGTTAGAGCGATCGCTAACGATGCCGGAAACAAATTTCGACACCCCGTAGGTGATGTAAAACAGCGTCGCCAGCAGGCCGATATCGCTGCGGGTCAGAATGCCGCTGGCAAGGATTTCCGGCGCGGCGGCGTTAAAGCTTTTACGGGTGAAATAGAACAGCGCATAACCCAACCAAATGGTGATCAGGATGTGCCGCCGCCAGTAGCGATAGCGGGCGTCAACCTCGTGCTTATCGGTGATGAGCGGCGCGTTGGCCGGGGCTTTTAAAAACGAAAGCATTATCCTTCCTTAAACGTAACGCTGGGGCAACGAGACGCTCACCCGCGTACCGTGGGTACAAGAGATGGTTAGCGTCCCGCCGAGCGCCGACACGCGTTCGCGCATTCCGGTCAGGCCGAAGCCCTGCTGCTGAGAGCCCGGCGGCAGGCCGCTGCCGTCATCCTCAATCACCAACATCAGCCGCTCATCCTGCTGCCAGCCCTGGAGCGTCACCGCGCTGGCATTGGCATGTTTTACGATGTTATTCAGCCCTTCCTGACAGACGCGAAACAGCGTCACGCGCTGACTTTCACTCAGCGCCGTTTCGTCAATTCGCCAGTCGAGGTGACTGACAATACCGCGGCTTTCCAGCTCCATTTCGCGCAGCAGCGAACGGATGGCCTGCGCCAGCGTTAAGTCGTCTAGCTGGCGCGGGCGCAAGCGCCCCAGCAGGCGACGCACGGCGTCATACACGCCCAGCGAAAGCTGCTCGATAAGTTGCCCGCTCTGCTTCACGCCGCCGTTATCCGCCGCCAGTCGTTGCACAATGCCCGCCTGGGTTCGAATCGCGGTGATGGTCTGCCCGATGTCATCGTGAAGCTCACGCGCAACATCGCGCCGCACGCTCTCTTCGGTCTCCAGAAGACGCTCCGCCAGCCGATGGTTGCGCGCCAGCTCCTTTTGCAACGACTGGTTCAGCTCGCGCAGACGCTGAATGCCCGCGCCAAGCAGTAGCCCGGTCAGGCTTTGCGCCAACAGCGAAAGTAATAAATCGACGGGATGATCGTGCCAGGTCTGGCTGGCGATCAGCGCGATAGCGTTCATCAGTGTGGCAATGAGCGCGCCCTGCCAGCCATAATGCCAGGCGAGCGCGATAATCGGCAACGCCAGGCAGAACGGCGTAAAGCGCGAAAGTTCAGCAGGTAACCCCAGTTGCAGCCACAGACTGACGATAAACAGCAGCAGATACCAGATCAGATGCCGCCCGCGCCAGTTTACCGGCTGCGATACCAGCGATGGTCCCAGCGGCAGCCAGGTAGTGCTGGTGAGATAGTGCCAGAAAACCAGGCAGATGGGGGCCAGCGTCAGCCCCCCCGTGAGAGTCAGCAGTAGCGCGTTCCATGCCGCTTCCCCCTGCCCCAGCCAGGGCAGGGATTGCAGTAGCGCCGCGGCGGTGAGGGCCGCGCCCTGAAGCAATAACGTGCGCCAGTCGCGCTGATGGCGGTAACGCGAAGTCAGCGCCACGGGCAGTAGCGTCAACACACCACCGATCATCAAAAGCGGCAGATGGGCCAGCGCAACTTCCTGCGCTAACCAGTACACCAGTAGCCACTCCGCGCCCAGCAATACTGGCCAGTATCCACGCGGGCATTGCAGCATAAGTCCCAGGCGCAGGCCGAAGGGAAAGAGTAGCGCCGCCAGCTCCGGGCGCTCTACCAGATGCAGGCTGATGCTCCACAGGCAGAACCACGCGGCGGAGAAAATAAAAAAGCAGGCAACAACGGTGATTAAACGGGAAAAAAAGGTGTTCATTACCAACCATCAAACATGCGATGCGCCAGTTCAACGTCATTGCTGACGCCTAATTTTTCCAGCAGATTCGCGCGATGGACATGCACCGTTTTTGGCGACAGCCCCAGCTCGGCGGCAATCTCTTTTACCGCCATACCCTGGGCGAGTTTTTCCGCCACCTGACGCTCGCGTTTGGTCAGCGGATCTTGCCGACCCGCCGCCAGTTTCACGGCAATATCGGGGGTCAAATAGCAGCCGCCCGTCGCCACCGTATGCACCGCGGCGATCAGTTCATCCGGACTACAGCGTTTAGAGAGAAAACCGCGCGCGCCGGCGTTCAACGCCTGTTCCACCAGCGCCGGGCTATCGTGAACCGAGAGCATGATCGTCGCCATCCCTTTTGGCAGTTGGCTTAGCAGCTCCAGTCCGGAAATATCCGGCATTGAGATATCGCAGATACATACCTGTACGCCGCGCCCCGGTAAGCCTGCCAACGCTTCGCGCCCGGAACCAAATTCGGCGACCACCTGCAAATCGGGTTCCAGCCCCAGTAGCTGTGCAAAGCCGGAGCGGACGATAAGGTGGTCGTCGATAAGGGCAACGGTAATCATGGGTTCATCCTGGCGCTAAGGCATGCCTGATGGCGCTGCGCTTATCAGGCCTACGGGCAGGTGCCGTTGTAGGCCGGATAAGGCATTAATGCCGCCATCCGGCAAAAGCACTTACCTTAACGATAAGCGCGCGGCTGTTCAAGCCTTGAGCGGTCAGACAATGCCTGTCGTGACGGTGAACGTCCGGGTTTGCTGCGGTTCCAGTTGAAGCAAGGTTCCATTTCGCTGCGCCGCGAGAAAACCTTCAGGCCGACAGGTCGCGGGCAGGGCAAAGGCGGCTACCTGCTGATCGCCGTTATAAAGAATCCAGCGGGTCACGTAATTTAGCTCCGCGCTGGCGAAACGTGTCACGAACGTGGTGCCATCCGGGGCGATCATACTGAATTCCGGGGTATCCGTGTACCTGTCCAGTTCATCGGCGAAGAACACGATTTCCGGGTCGTAAAAGCCAGGCTCGTTGAGCGTTGCCAGCGAGGCTTCACCCTGCAAAAGTCGTTGATTAAACGCCAGCCACTGCGCCGTGGGTTTGACATGCGCCGGCACCGACTCGCGTAGCGTCAGCGCGGTATCCGGGATATTCTGGCGGAACGTGGCGTTCGGCACATAGGCATAGTTCATGTGGCACATGTACTGTAGCGGCATGGCGACTGAAGCCAGGTTAGTCACGGTCATCAGAATATCAAACAGCGCGCTTGATTTACGCATCACCACCGCAGGTTGCGCCTGATAATGATGACCGAACCCCATCACATACTCGTAGCGCCCGGTCACGCGCAGACTGTCGCCCTCTAACTCCAGCCAGGCGTCGTCCATAGCAGCGCAGGGCATCTCGCCGTGCAGCGGATGTGTATCTTCCGGCGACGGGCAGCCATTCGCCAATAGTCCGGAATGGAAAGCAAAGCAACCATACGTTGCCACCACTTCCGCAGCCGGCTTCGGCTGGCGGAACATGTTGCGCATAGTCAGATCATGACCGTCAAACTGCGCGTCCCAAATCATCTGCCCCATCCAGGGCAGAATCACCAGATGACCGCGGCTGTTTTGTATTTTCAATCCTTCCACGCCGCTGGCGTAACGAAACGCCGTAACCGTAAAATCGTCATTTTCCAGCAAGATACGCGGCTGCTCGTTAAAAAGCTCCCGCCATAATGTAATACGTGTTGTCATGGTTGATCTCCTCAGGACGCGGCGACTTCAGCCAGGTTGCCGCGCACTTTGCTTTCGCGCCAGAAGTAAACGCCAACGTAAACAAAGCACAGCATGGAAACCAGGAATGAGAGCTGTAGCGAGTGGAACATGTCCGCCACGTAGCCCTGAATCGCAGGAACCACCGCCGCGCCGACAATCGCCATCACGATCACCGCCCCCGCCATTTCGGTATGCTCGTTATCGACGGTATCGAGCGTTCCGGCATAAATGGTCGCCCAGCAGGGGCCAAACAGAACACTGACCAGCACCGCCACGTATACCGCGCTAAAGCTGGGCGCCAGCGCCACGTAGGCCAGGAACAGCGCGCCGATCACAGAGTAAAGGATCAGGACTTTTTCCGGGTTAAAGCGTGTCATCAGAATGTTGGCGATAAACTTGCCGATAAAAAAGCAGGCGAAGCTGTAGACCATAAAGGTTGAGGCATCGCGCTCATTGATATCGCCTAATTCCAGCGCCAGACGGATAGTGAACGACCAGACCGCCACCTGCATTCCCACATACAGGAACTGCGCCACAATACCGCGACGGAAACGGGCATTGCTGGCGAGATAGCGTAACGTATCCAGCGCCGAGGGGCGTTTATGACTCGCGGTTTGCGCGACTTTACAGGTCGGGAAACGCGTCAGCAGGAACAGTACCATCACCACTACCAGAACCATAATCATGTACTTATAGGGTTCCAGAGTGTTTTCCAGCATCAGCACCTTGAAGTTGTGGACTTGCTCGGCATTCATGCCCGCCATCTGTTTTTCCAGGCTTTCCCCTTCGGAAAAGACCAGATATTTACCCAATAAAATGCCTGCCGCCGCGCCGATCGGATAAAAGGTCTGGCTGATATTCAGCCGCAGCGTGGCGTAGGCTTTCGGCCCGATCATCGAACTGTAGGTATTCGCCGCCGTTTCCAGGAAACTCAGGCCAATCGCAATGGCGAAAATCGCCGCGAGGAACATGGTGTAGGTCGCCATGTGCGACGCCGGGAAAAAGAGCGTACAGCCGACAATGTATAGCGTCAGGCCGATAAGTATTGCCACTTTATAACTGGTTTTTTTAATGACCAGCGAGGCCGGAATAGCAATTAAAAAATAACCGCCATAAAAGGCGCTTTGTACTAATGCCGAAGCAAAGTTGCTCAGCGAAAATACACTTTTAAATTGCGTAATCAGAATATCATTTAACGCGGCTGCGCATCCCCATAATGGGAATAAACAGGATAACAAAATAAACTGGAACAGAGGTGTCTTATTCAGATACCCGTCGGGCATCTGAACGATGTTTTTATCGTTCATAGTGCTACCTTTAACAGTGCAGGGTGATTGTTATTCGTTCAACGAAAGATACTCATTAAATTGCTCAATGCTTGGATAAGAGGATTGGGTGCCTTTCCCGGTGACGCTGAAAGCGGCAAAGAGGACGGCTTTTTTCATGGCGGCTTCCACATCCCCGCTCTGGACGTAGTAATGCGCGAAACAGCCGATAAAGGCATCGCCCGCGCCGCTGGTATCGACAGCGTTCACTCTAAACGCCGGGACATGGACTTCCTGGTCACGCGTCATCCACAGCGCGCCTTTCTCACCCATGGTGACGATAATATTGTTCAGCCCTTTATCCACCAGCGAACGTGCCGCTGCGCGAATATGGTCATAGGTATCCACTGGCATACCGGTTAATATTTCCAGCTCGGTTTCATTGGGTACAAAGAAATCGCATTTACAGGCATAAGACATATCTAATTCCCGTAATGCTGGCGCAGGGTTTAATAACACTTCAATCCCGTGTTTCTTGCCAAATTCTATTGCGTGATAAACCGTTTCAAGCTGAACTTCCAGTTGCAGAACAATAAGCTGGCATTTTTTTAAATCTTCCGCCGCGCGATCGATATCTTCCGGCGAGAGAAACTTGTTGGCGCCTTTGATGATCAGAATGCTGTTGCTGGAGTTGGCGTTGACGAAAATCGGCGCTACGCCGCTGCTGGTACACGGTACTTTTTCTACATACGTCGTATTGATCCCCCAGGATTCGAGATTACGAATGGTGTTGTCGGCAAAAATATCGTCGCCCACTTTGGTCAACATCAATACTTTTGAATTGAGCTTAGCGGCCGCCACGGCCTGGTTCGCCCCTTTTCCGCCGCAGCCGATTTTAAACGCCGGCGCTTCCAGAGTTTCCCCTTCTTTAGGCATCTGGTTGGTGTAGGTGATAAGGTCCACCATGTTAGAGCCAATAACCGCGATATCCATTTTACTCCCTCTCAGAAATCGTCACACGACAATGATATTAAAATAACATTATCATGTTACTTTCGTATCATTTGTGACTATGATCGCGATTAGAGGATCATTTTGCCATTTACTGCGTGAACAATCCCTGGCGGAACAAATCATTTTTAGGGTTACAATTTACTGAAAATTAACTATTTATTGTTATAAAACGCGAATAAACCCACTTTTATTTCCTGACAGCCAGACGTATAGTAGTGCCACACTGTAATGTTCTCAGAAACACATAAATGTTACTGATGGAACATAACAACATGATTTGCGGAGAGGGTGAATGGAGACCAAGCAAAAAGAACGTATCCGACGCTTGATGGAGTTACTGAAAAAGACCGATCGAATCCATCTGAAAGACGCCGCGCGGATGCTGGAAGTTTCGGTGATGACCATTCGCCGCGATCTCAGCCAGGATGATGACCCTTTACCGCTGACGCTGCTCGGCGGCTATATCGTCATGGTAAATAAGCCTGCGTCTTCAACCAATATGCCGCTGCCGGCGAAAAAGACGCATCATCGGGACGACCTTCCCGTTGCGATCCTGGCCGCCGGCCTGGTGCGTGAAAACGATCTGGTTTTTTTTGATAACGGTCCGGAAATGCCATTAGTTATCAGCATGATACCGGATGATATTACCTTTACCGGGATTTGCTACTCGCATCGGGTATTTATCGCGCTGAATGAAAAGCCTAATGCCACGGCGATTCTGTGCGGCGGCACCTATCGGGCCAAGAGCGATGCCTTTTATGATGCCAATAATCCTTCGGCGCTGGATTCGCTCAATCCGCGCAAAGTGTTTATTTCCGCCAGCGGCGTACATGAACATTTTGGCGTGAGCTGGTTTAACCCGGATGATCTTGCCGCCAAACGTAAAGCGATGGAGCGCGGTCTGCGCAAAATTTTGCTGGCGCGTCACGCCCTGTTTGATGAGGTCGCGCCTGCCAGCATTGGTCCGCTTTCTGCCTTTGATGTCCTGATTAGCGATCGCCCATTACCGACAGATTATGCCGTTCACTGTCGGAATGGTTCCGTCAAAGTCATCACGCCTGATTCGGAAAGTGAATAACTTACTCAAAAAAGACGGCAATTTTATTGAACATGGTGGGATCGGACTGGTTTCGTACCACCTTCGCCACGTCTTCCAGTTTATCGATCTGACTGATCATCTGTTCAAGCCGCTGATCGTCATTGACCAGAAGCCAGATGCGGCTCTGATCGCTACCCTGAATCGGTAAACAGAGAATACCCTCAACGTTGAAAGCGCGTCGGGCGAACAGCCCGCAGACGTGGGTCATCACGCCAGGATGGTTGCGAACGGTCAGCTCCAGAATAACGTTATCATGTGATTGTTTCTGCATGGCTTATTCCCCCACCATCTCTGTATTTGCCGCGCCCGGCGGCACCATCGGATACACTTTTTCTTCCGCATCAATGCGCACGTGGATCAACGCCGGTCCAGGACGACGAATGATAGCCTGCAACGCCGCCTGCGGATCGGCTTCGTTATTCAAATCACAGGTGTCCAGACCAAACCCGGCGGCAATCTGCATAAAATTGATGCTTCCCGGATAGGTTGCCGCAAAAACGCCCTGTTTATAGAACAGACTCTGTTGCTGATGTACCAGTCCCAGCGCGTCGTTATTCATCAGGATGATTTTCACATCCAACTGGTTTTCGCTGGCGGTAGCCATCTCCTGAATATTCATCATCAAACTACCGTCACCGGAAAAACACAGCACCTTGTTGCCCGGATTCGCCAGCGCCGCGCCAATCGCCGCGGGCAGACCAAACCCCATGGTGCCCAGCCCGCCGGAAGTCAGCCACTGACGCGGACGGTTGAGCGGATAAGCCTGCGCGGTCCACATCTGATGCTGACCTACGTCAGTGGTAATAATCGCGTTGTCGTCCACACAGGCGGCGACTGCGTTAATCAGCCCATAGTGACTAAGCGGGTTATTTTCCTGGGGAATACTGCAGGGGAATTCTTGCTGCAAGTCCGCCACCAACTGATGCCATGCTTCCCGCGGCTGTGCCTCGATATGGGGAATTAACTGTGCCAGTACATCATCGACATCCGCCTGAATAGCCACATGCGGCTGCTTAATTTTGCCTAACTCGGCGCGATCGATATCCACATGGATGATTTTGGCGTTCGGACAAAACTGCTCCGTTTTGCCAATCGCCCGGTCATCAAAACGCGCGCCCAGGACAATCAGTAAATCGGCCTCTTGCAGAATAAAATTGGTACTGCGCGCGCCGTGCATCCCCAGCATTCCTAACGACAGCGGATGCGCCTTAGGCAGCATTCCCAGCGCCATTAAGGTCATTGTCGTCGGCAGTTGCGCTTTTTCCGCCAGTTCGCGCACGCGTGTCGGCGCATTGATCACGCCGCCGCCCAGATACAGCACCGGACGCTTCGCCGCGTTAATCATTGCGGCGGCCTCGCGGATACTCTCCGCGCTAAACTCCGGCGGGGGTGATTTTTCCGCCGGCGACGGCAACGCATCCAGCTCAATTGTCGCCGTCTGCACATCTTTAGGAACGTCTATCCACACCGGGCCGGGACGCCCCGACTGCGCCAGACGAAAAGCATCGCTCATCACCTGAGGCAGCTCATTGATATTTCTGACCAGATAGTTGTGCTTGGTGATGGGGATAGAGATACCGTAGGTATCCACTTCCTGAAACGCGTCAGTACCGATCATGGACGCCGGAACCTGCCCGGTAATGCAGATTAACGGAATGGAATCCAGGCGCGCATCGGCAATGGCCGTGACCAGATTGGTCGCGCCCGGCCCGCTACAGGCCATACAAACAGCAGGTTTACCCTCCGTCCGCGCCATCCCCTGCGCAATAAACCCCGCGCCTTGTTCGTGGCGCGCCAGAATATGACGGATTTGCGTGCTTTGGCTTAACGCGTCGTAAACGGGGAGGATCGAACCGCCGGGAATGCCGGTGACGATACGAATCCCCTGGCGCTCCAGAAAATGAACAATAAATTCCGCGCCCGTAAAGCGCTGAGGTGTAGATGTTGTGCCCGAACTTGCCATGCTCCATTCCTTTTATTCTGAGCCGACGTTCCGGGAAGGTGTCTTAAACAAAAAACCCCGCCCGGTTTGCGCCGGCGGGGTTTTGGAATCGTGTGTGTTCCGGACCCTACGGCGCATTGCCGACGACCACCACCACACGCACGACGACCACTGCGCGAGATGGCGCAGTTGTTAGTAGGGTCGCGTTCAGCATGGAAGGGTTCATTAGGGGCCTTGTCTGTTTGTTATTAACACGTTTTATACAAGCACAGCGCTTTCAGCATGACAACGGAAAAATTTTCATCTGCACAAAAATGCGTCAGCGATCACATTTTTCTACGAATTTACACGCTTTGAGTATAGGCGTGATAAGCGTAGCGCCTTCCGGTAATCGCCGGGATTGATGATCACGCGTTTCACAATGCCGGAAAACAAAAAACCTCGCCGAAGCGAGGTTCTTACAGCGTAATGCGGGTGGTAGCCGCGAAGCACACTGTGTTATGTCAACAGCAAAAGTATACGCGTTCTGTGCAGAACGCGCAATTTCGGCGCGAATTTTGATGAATTTGAGTATGGATCAGAAGCTCCGTTCTGTCTATAAATTACTGTTAATTTATACAGTACTTAACTATAATGTCTTTGACACAATGTGTTATGCGGGGGCCGCATCGTAAACCGGCGCAACGAAGTCCTGGCTGAAACGGGTGGTGCCGTCAGCGCCTTAACCCCCTCGTGAGCACACTGTGTTATGTCAACACGCACACTATTCCTCGCAAAAGGGATCGCGTGCGCAACAGCTGGCAACAGGCAGCGGAAAGGTACGTCGGCTGGCAGTGCTCCTTAACCACAGGAGACGCGTATGAGCGTAGTGGATATCACCATTCTTATCCTGAAACTCATTGTTGCAGCACTGCAACTGCTTGATGCTGTTCTGAAATACCTTAAGTAATTCAGATTCAAGCCGCACCGAAGGGGAGCGGGCAACCGCTCCCCTTTCACCTTATCCGCTGGTCTTTCGCTTCCCGGGTATGTTACGTTTTTATGACATCCTCAACGACGCCTGACGCTATGACCCTTTCCGTTTTCTGCATTTTGCTGTTCGCCGCGCTGCTACATGCCAGCTGGAACGCCATTGTCAAAGCGGGAAACGATAAGCTCTACGCCGCGATCGGCGTCAGCGGTTCCGCGGCGGTCATGGCATTGATCCTTTTGCCCTTCTCGCCGCAGCCAGCTCACGCCAGTATCCCTTTTTTAGCGGCCTCTACCGCGCTCCAGGTGGTGTATACCGTCCTGGTGGCGAAAACCTATCAGGTCTCGGACATGAGCCAGACCTATCCTCTTATGCGCGGCACCGCGCCGCTGCTGGTGGCGCTCATTAGCGTTCTGTTTCTTGGCGACAGCCTGTCGTCGCTAGCCTGGGTCGGCATCGCAGTGATCTGTATGGCGATACTTGGGATGGCCTGTAATGGCCGCGCCAGCTCTCAACGTGGTGTCGTGCTGGCATTAACTAACGCCTGTTTTATTGCCGGATATACGCTGGTGGACGGGACCGGCGTAAGACTCTCCGAAACGGCGCTGGGCTATACGCTATGGTCATTTTTTCTCAACGGCGCCTGCCTGTTAACCTGGGCGATGATTGCGCGGCGGCGGGAAGCGTCGCGTTATCTGGCGCAACAGTGGAAAAAAGGCATTTTTGGCGGGATTGGCACTATGGGATCTTATGGGCTGGCGCTATGGGCCATGACCCAGGCGCCGCTGGCGGTGGTCGCCGCGCTGCGTGAGACGTCGATTTTATTCGGCGCGCTGATAGCCTGGCTGCTGCTTAAAGAGAAAGTGGCCGGGCTACGTCTGGTGGCGGCTGGCGGGATTGCCCTCGGGGCGATTTTACTCCGTCTGTCATAATTGCCCAATAACAGCCGCAGACGTAACACATTCTCGGCAACATTTGTTGCCGCTTTTGTTTACATATCCTGCCGTTCCTTCGTCTGCCATTGCTGGTCGCTGTCTGGCCTTCTTTTTCTGGTGTGATAGATTCCTCTCGCATTTATGGGAATGCGCAGCAAGTTATTCTTATTTTTTCTTTTTTTGAAAAGTAATCAGCGAAATGAAAAGGCAGAGAAACGTCAATTTGTTGTTGATGTTGGTGTTACTGGTGGCCGTAGGGCAGATGGCGCAAACCATTTATATTCCCGCCATCGCCGATATGGCACAAGCGCTAAACGTCCGGGAAGGCGCCGTCCAGAGCGTAATGGCTGCTTACCTCCTGACCTACGGCGTCTCGCAACTGTTTTACGGCCCGCTTTCCGACCGGGTTGGACGCCGCCCGGTAATCCTCGTCGGCATGTCTATTTTTATGGTAGCGACTCTGTTCGCCATGACCACGCATAGTTTGACGGTGTTGATTGCCGCCAGCGCCATGCAAGGGATGGGAACCGGCGTTGGCGGAGTAATGGCGAGAACGCTCCCGCGCGATCTGTATGAAGGAACGCAACTTCGTCACGCCAATAGCCTGTTAAATATGGGGATTCTGGTCAGCCCGCTGTTAGCGCCGCTGATTGGCGGTCTGCTGGACACCCTGTGGAACTGGCGCGCGTGTTACGCTTTCCTGCTGGTGCTTTGCGCTGGCGTCACCTTCAGCATGGCGCGCTGGATGCCGGAAACCCGCCCCGCCGGCGCGCCGCGTACACGGCTGATCGCCAGCTATAAAACGCTGTTTGGCAACGGCGCATTTAACTGTTATCTGCTGATGCTAATCGGCGGGCTGGCTGGCATTGCGGTCTTTGAAGCCTGTTCCGGCGTGCTGATGGGGGCAGTATTAGGTCTCAGCAGTATGGTGGTAAGCATTCTGTTTATTCTGCCGATTCCGGCGGCGTTCTTCGGCGCCTGGTTTGCCGGACGCCCGAATAAACGCTTCTCAACCCTGATGTGGCAGTCAGTTATTTGCTGTCTGCTGGCAGGCCTTATGATGTGGATTCCCGGCTGGTTTGGCGTGATGAACGTCTGGACGCTACTCATCCCCGCTGCACTGTTTTTCTTCGGCGCCGGGATGTTATTTCCACTGGCCACCAGCGGCGCGATGGAGCCGTTTCCGTTCCTCGCAGGCACCGCTGGCGCGCTGGTCGGCGGGCTGCAAAATATTGGTTCCGGCGTACTGGCGTGGCTTTCGGCAATGTTGCCGCAAACCGGTCAGGGCAGTCTGGGATTGCTGATGACCCTTATGGGATTACTGATCCTGGCGTGCTGGCTGCCGCTGGCGTCACGGATATCGCATCAGGGACAGACGGTTTAACGTTCCCCTCGCCCGGCTTTTTGCCGGGCGTTTCACATTCCGGCGCGATCATCGCATTGAGCAGGGGCTCCTGCGCCGGGCGCCACGCTCCTTCTTCGCCGTCATAAAACTGAGTGTCTGCGTTTATCGCATACGGAATATGCGCTTTTTTCAGCTCGCAGGCCATAAAACGGGCAAACGCGAACTGTGAAGCGACCGGCGTCATTTTTATCGACTCTCCCGGCGCCCATCCGCCCACCCAGCTTGCATGGCCGGTCTTATGCTGCCAGCGAACCGCAGCGTTGATCCGTGCCCGAATCGCCGCTTTTTCCGCCGCCGTGCCTGATGTCCACGGATATTTACCGCCGCTTTTCAGGGGGCCCCACGGGAAGATGTGCCACTCCGCCAGTACATAGTTCTGGCTTTGCGCCGGCAGTTTAAGCGCCGACAAATCCTCCGGCGCGGCGCGCATGCGGGGGGCAACGAAAATCATCCGCTGTGGGTCAATGGCGTGAATCAGGCGGATGGTTTTGTCATATACGCGATTCAGCGACGCCATATTATGATTGAGTTTGTCGGCAGGCTCATAAATGAGATCGAACCCCAAAAGCGGGGATGTCTGACCAAAATAGCGCGCGACCACGCTCCACCAGTTGATCAGCTCCTTTTCATGGCTGGCGCTGGGATCGGTTTTATACGCATCCGCCTGATAGGCAATAATGGGTATGACACCATAGTATTCGCAGGCTTCTACCAGCTTACGCAAATGGATGAGGCGCGCTTCCGTCGGCGCGCCTGCCACACGAATACGGACATGCGTTAACCCTTTTGCCTTAAAATCCCGCACGACCAGCGGATCAAACTCGCGGATACCCCGTTCCGTTCGCGCCCAGTCAACATCCATCCCAACGCCAAGCTGCTGCGCATAGCGCGCCGCCGTCAAAGGCATCGGTTTCGCATAGACGACCGCGCTGGTCAGCATGAGAGAGGCAATAAGCGGTTTAAACACGACGCCCCCTAAAATTTTTACCACGGTGATAGCAGGTATTTAGCATATTCACTCCCGGCAGGTGTAGCGACAAAGCGTAATAAATCTTCACACCTGTTCCTGCAACCAGCGAATAAATGCCTCGATTTTCGGCCACTGCCTGCCAGGCAGAGTGGTGACATAATAATGCTGATGACATTTCAGCCTCATGTCACCAAAAGGCGCAATCAGTTCGCCGCTGTCGAGACGCTTTTGCACCAGCCGTTTACGCCCCATCGCCACGCCAATGTGGTTCATCGCGGCAATCACCGCTAAATCAGAACGATCGAAGCCAATGCCGGATGAATCCGGCAAATTTACTGCAAAATGCTGCGCCCAACTGTGCCACTCATCGGTGCCAGAATCGTTACTCCACGCCTGTCTGTCGTGTAAGAGCGTACAGTACCGCAGGTTATTCAGGTTGTCCTGCAAGGCGAAACGACGGGCATAATCCGGGCTGCAAACGGGCAAAATTGCCTCATCCATTAAAAAATGGTGCGTGAGCTGCGCCGACGGCGCATCGTCAAAATAGATAGCCAGGTCAATGCCGGCACGCTGTAGGTTAACGTTATCGTTGCCGGTCAGCATAGTGAGAGAAATTGACGGATAGCGACGGGTAAAGTCCCCCAGCGCGGGCACCAGCCAGCACTGGGCGATAGAGGGACGTGAATACACGGTTAGCGTGCCAGACAGTTCCTGATTTTTGATATCGAGGATTTCCTGATTCAACGTATCCAGCGACGATTTCAGCGCCCAGAATACCCGTTTGCCTTCATGGGTAAGCTCCACTTTACGGTGAGAGCGGACAAATAGCTGGATTCCCAACTCGGCTTCCAGTTGATTGATACGATGGCTTACCGCACTTGGGCTTAACGACAGCTCATCTGCCGCCAGAGCAAAGGACTGGTGTCTGGCCGCGACTTCAAAAGTATAGAGTTTGGATAACTGCCAGCCGTTGAGTAAGCGGTTTCGGGTATCGCGAAGGGGTTCCATGGCAACCTCAGTCATCTTTTAATTTCCCGAAGTGTAAAAAAACACGCTGAAAAAATCCGCACATAGATGAAGCAAAATGAACCATATCGCAAAATAAAGGCAATATTAGATGGAAATCACATAGTTGATTCAATTTACATCATGTGAATGGCAAATTATATCGTTTGTCAGGAGGTGCTGTTTTTCTGTCCAATAAGAACAGATTAATCACAGGGTAGGTGAGATATGCACGCTCAAATCTGGGTAGTGAGCACGCTGCTGATCAGCATCGTGTTAATCGTATTGACCATCGTGAAGTTTAAATTCCACCCCTTCCTGGCGTTACTGCTCGCCAGTTTCTTTGTCGGCGCGATGATGGGCATGGGGCCGCTGGAGATGGTCACGGCGATAGAAAACGGAATAGGCGGTACGCTCGGTTTTCTGGCCGCCGTTATCGGTCTTGGCACCATCCTCGGCAAAATGATGGAGGTTTCCGGCGCGGCGGAACGCATCGGGCTTACGCTCCAGCGCTGCCGCTGGCTCTCTGCTGACGTGATCATGGTACTGGTGGGGCTGATTTGCGGTATCACGTTGTTCGTGGAAGTGGGCGTCGTGTTGCTCATCCCACTGGCGTTTTCTATCGCTAAAAAGACCCATACTTCGCTGCTGA
Source organism: Salmonella sp. 2018103 (assembly GCF_026247685.1). NCBI lineage: Bacteria > Pseudomonadati > Pseudomonadota > Gammaproteobacteria > Enterobacterales > Enterobacteriaceae > Salmonella > Salmonella sp. 2018103. The sequence goes on along the minus strand of NZ_CP111029.1, from coordinate 41,529 downwards.
AGCTGGCCATTCCGCTGTGTACCGCGCTGATGGCCGTCCATTGCGTGGTACCGCCGCATCCGGCTGCGCTGTTTGTCGCAAATAAACTGGGGGCGGATATCGGCTCGGTGATTGTCTACGGTCTACTGGTCGGGCTGATGGCCTCATTGGTCGGCGGCCCGCTGTTCTTAAAGTTTCTGGGTAATCGTCTGCCGTTCAAGCCCGTACCGACAGAGTTTGCGGATCTTGAAGTGCGCGCCGAAAACACCCTGCCGTCGCTGGGCGCAACGCTGTTTACCGTTCTGCTGCCGATTGGCCTGATGCTGGTGAAAACCGTCGCTGAACTGAATATGGCGAAAGACGGCACGTTGTATACGCTGCTGGAGTTTATCGGTAATCCGATCACCGCGATGTTTATCGCTGTCTTTGTGGCGTATTACATACTCGGTCTGCGCCAGCATATGGGGATGAGCGCGCTACTTACCCACACCGAAAACGGCTTTGGCGCCATTGCGAACATCCTGCTGATTATCGGCGCGGGCGGCGCGTTCAACGCCATTCTCAAAAGTAGCGGGCTGGCGGACACGCTGGCGGTGATCCTCTCAAATATGCATATGCACCCGATTCTGCTGGCATGGCTGGTAGCACTGATTCTGCACGCGGCGGTCGGCTCTGCGACGGTGGCCATGATGGGCGCCACCGCGATTGTTGCGCCCATGCTGCCGCTCTATCCTGACGTCAGCCCGGAGATCATTGCGATTGCCATTGGTTCCGGCGCCATTGGCTGCACGATCGTGACCGATTCCCTGTTCTGGCTGGTCAAGCAGTATTGCGGCGCTACGCTGAATGAAACGTTTAAATACTATACGACGGCCACGTTTATCGCATCTGTCGTTGCACTGGCTGGCACATTCCTGCTTTCCTTTATCATCTGATCGTAAAGAGACGTACTATGGAAAACATACAAAAGCTCATCGCCCGGTATCCTTTGGTCGAGGATCTGGTCGCCCTCAAAGAAACCACCTGGTTTAACCCGGGCGCCACCTCTCTTGCACAAGGTCTACCGTATGTCGGCCTGACGGAGCAGGACGTAAACGCCGCCCATGACCGTCTGGCGCGCTTTGCGTCGTATCTGGCGAAAGCGTTTCCGCAAACCGCTGCCGCTGGCGGCATGATCGAATCTGACGTGGTCGCTATTCCGGCCATGCAAAAGCGGCTGGAAAAAGAGTATGGGCAAACGATCGACGGTGAAATGCTGTTAAAAAAAGACAGTCACCTGGCAATCTCTGGTTCCATTAAAGCGCGCGGCGGCATCTACGAGGTGCTAACGCACGCGGAAAAACTGGCGCTGGAGGCGGGTCTGTTAACCACCGACGATGACTATAGCGTGTTGCTTTCGCCGGAATTTAAACAATTCTTCAGCCAGTACAGTATCGCCGTCGGTTCAACCGGCAATCTGGGGCTATCGATCGGTATCATGAGCGCCTGCATCGGTTTTAAAGTGACGGTACATATGTCTGCCGACGCCCGCGCCTGGAAAAAGGCGAAGCTACGTAGCCACGGCGTGACGGTCGTGGAATACGAAGATGATTACGGCGTGGCGGTTGAGCAGGGTCGTAAAGCAGCGCAATCCGATCCAAACTGTTTCTTTATCGATGATGAAAACTCTCGCACGCTATTTCTGGGCTATGCGGTAGCGGGTCAGCGTCTGAAAGCGCAATTCGCGCAGCAGGGACGCGTCGTTGACGCCAGCCACCCACTGTTTGTTTATCTACCGTGCGGCGTTGGCGGCGGCCCTGGCGGCGTCGCCTTTGGCCTGAAACTGGCATTTGGCGACAACGTCCACTGTTTCTTTGCCGAACCGACCCATTCACCCTGCATGTTACTCGGCGTTTATACCGGTCTGCACGATGCCATCTCAGTACAAGATATCGGTATTGATAACCTGACGGCGGCTGACGGCCTGGCGGTAGGTCGCGCTTCGGGCTTTGTTGGTCGGGCAATGGAGCGCCTGCTTGACGGCCTCTATACCTTAGACGATCAAACAATGTACGACATGCTGGGCTGGCTGGCGCAGGAGGAAGGAATTCGACTGGAGCCATCAGCTCTGGCGGGGATGGCCGGGCCACAGCGCATTTGCGCCGCCACCGAGTATCAGCAAAGGCATGGATTCAGTCAGACGCAGCTCGGCAACGCGACGCATCTGGTATGGGCAACCGGGGGCGGCATGGTGCCGGAGGATGAAATGGAACAATACCTGGCGAAAGGACGCTAATACTCGCTCAGTGCCGGAAAGACGGCTGCGCCATCCGGCACGCCATCGCCTGATGGCGCTAACGCAGCATCGCCATCAACTCCTCCGGCGAGCGATGCTGTTTCAGTAAATCCCGCATCACCCGCATATGCGGCGAGGAGTAGTTAAAAAAGGTCTGGTAGCCCTCGCAAAGCCGGTTTTTCCCCTGGCTATCCCGATGCTCAGGGCATCCGCCGCCGCAAAATCGTAATAAAGAGCACTTCTGACATTCAGCGCTTAGCGGCGCCTTGTCCGGCGCTTCAACGCCATTCCTGCCGCCGCACCACTGCTGTAGCGTCTCATCAAAAAGGCGGACCGAGATACGCTGAATATCTTCACGTACCCAAATATCAAATACGCTATTTAAAAACCGCCCCCAGTCTGCTGAACACAATGAATCCTCGGTCAACATTCCGTTCCGGTCATGTTCCAACAATGGGATAAAATGGACATTGCGAATGCCGAGCCGTTGTAAGTTACGGTACAGTTGCTGAGGGCGCTGGCTATTCTGGCGATTTACGACGACCTGAATCTGGTCATTACTCACGACAATGTCCTGACGTCCTGTCATATAAAATCCCCGATAAATGCAATAAGTTGGCGAATATGGGTAACAGCAAACAGGATTGCGAGCGACAACACCGCGAGGGAGATCAAAAATTTGTCACGCATGACATGAGTTTCGGAAAAATCGCTATGCGCGACATCCATCAAATTACGACTCAGGGTATAACGCCAAAGAATCACCGCCACTATCGCCAGAACGCTGATTGACACCCAGAACAAGAACCCCGCCTGATGCCAGTGGTGCCTGACGGCTAACGCCATTAACGCCCCGTATCCCAGCAGCGTGCGAAACCAGGCCAGCGAGGTACGTTCCGGTTGCAGCCCCGGATCGTTCTGCCGACGGGCTTTACGACTATCCGGCATACAGTACCAGCCCCATCACTATCACCGCGACAATCATCAAAATAACGCTGATGATCAACAGGCTATGGGTATAAGGCAAATCCTCTTTCAGACGCATCGCTTTTTCATTACGTAACCAGCGTAGATAGCCATAAATCGCCAGGCCGCCCGCAAACAGACAGAGTAATAACGCCAGCAGTTCACGGATCACTGGCGTGGCAAAATCCGGGGCGAGCTGATCAAGACCGACGCCTGCCGCCAGAAATCCCAGCGAGGTGCGAATCCACGCCAGAAAGGTACGCTCATTTGCCAGTGAGAAGCGATAATCCGGCGCTTCTCCGAGGCGGGAAATCTTCATGACGACTCCTTTTACGTTCTTATGTATTCCCGTTCGTTTTCAGAATACCACTCACGTTGTTGCTGATATGCTTCACATTATCCCGCAGCAAGGGAATCTTATTGCAAAATAACTGTAGTTCACTGGTGATGTGTTTCGGCGCAACCGCGCTCATTGCCGCTATTTTTCATTTCAGTTGCGACCTTTTTCAACGCCACCGCAAGGAAAGGCATTATTGCCGAATTAAAAGCTGAAAAACCACCCGTCGCGACGAAAAAAAAGGCGAAGAAGATTGATAACTAACTGAAACAAATTGGAATTATGCTCGTTGCCATTACGCTGATTAGCGCGTTCATTGAGGAAAGAGATAAGAAGAAGAGCAGAAGTGTGACCGGTGCGGCGCGCGTTATCCAGCCTGGATTTAACACAGTGCATAGGCCGGATAAGCAACGCGCCATCAGGCGCTAACCCATTCCCCAAAAAATCACCGCCAGCAGTTGTGGCGTGATAATACGCAGGAACATCACTAACGGATAGACGGTCGCGTAAGAGAGCGCCGCCGCGCCGCTGGTGGCATGAAGATTGTTGGCAAATGCCAGCGCTGGCGGATCGGTCATCGAACCGGCCAGCATCCCGCACAGCGTCAGATAGTTCATTTTGGCAAAAATCCGCGCCAGCAAACCGACGGTAATCAGCGGAATAGCGGTGATGAAAATACCATAGCCAATCCAGCTTAATCCTTCGCCCTGCGTCAGCGTATCGACAAAATCGCCGCCGGATTTCAGCCCAACGACCGCCAAAAACAAAACGATGCCTAACTCACGCAGCGCGAGGTTGGCGCTCGGCGGCATAAACCAGTACAGCTTACCGATGCTGCCGATACGCCCCAAAATTAGCGCCATGATCAGCGGCCCGCCGGCCAGCCCCAGTTTTAACGCGACCGGGAATCCCGGCACAAACAACGGGATTGACCCAAGCAGAACCCCTAATCCGATGCCGATAAACACCGGCAGCATCTGCACCTGCTGGAGTTTTTGCTGCGCGTTGCCGACCACATTGGCTACCGCATCAATCGAGGCAGGACGCCCCACCAGATTGAGAATGTCGCCAAACTGCAGGCTGGCGTCGCTGCTGGCGACCAGCTCAACGCCCGCGCGGTTAAGACGGGAGATAACCACGTCATAACGCTCTTTAAAGTGCAAATCGCGGATACGTTTGCCGAGCACTTTTTCGTTGGTGACGACCACACGCTCGACGCGTAAATCCGTGCCGCGCGTCGACAACGAGGTGTCCACTTCCTTGCCGATCACCAGTTGCGCGTTATGCAGGTCGGTAGATTGGCCGACGAGGTGCAGCAGGTCGCCTGCCTGGATAATCGTCCCCGGCGACGGCACCATCAGCGTATCGTCGCGTTTCAGGCGTGAGCAAATGATTTTATCGCTGTTCAGGATCGGCACATCCTGGATAGCCATATTATTGAGGTTCGGATTCTCGACACGGATATTCATTGTTTGAATTAATGAATGACCGTTAGCGAGAGAGGATTCGTGCTTCTGCGCTTCCGCCTCGACGTTAACGCGAAAAATCAGCCGCATCAGCCACATGGTGAGCAAAATACCGCAGATGCCAAACGGATACGCCATCGCATAGCTCATCCCCATCTGATCCACCAGATCCACTGGCGTTCCCAGATCGCGCAGGATTTGCTGACCCGCCCCTAACGCAGGCGTATTGGTGACTGCGCCGGAGAAAATCCCCAGCACCACCGGCAGCGGAATAGCGAAAATTTTATGCAGAATCGCGGTGACCAACCCGCCCATAATCACAATCAGAACAGCAAACAGATTGAGACGCAGCCCGGAAACGCGTAGCGAGGCGAAAAACCCCGGCCCCACCTGTATGCCGATGGTATAAACAAAAAGGATCAGGCCGAACTCCTGGATAAAGTGCAGCATATCGCCGCTCAGCGTCACCCCAGCCTGATCGACGAAGTGGCCGACGATAATACCGCCGAACAGAACGCCGCCAATACCAAAGCCGACACCGCGCACTTTAATGTTGCCGATCCATAAACCGACAACCGCCACCAACGCCAGAACGCTGACCGTCAATGCGATATCACTCATCTTTTCTTCCCTGTGAGTAACATTTCAATTTATAGGGATTATGACTGAACCGTTAAGGCATATATACAGCATGGCGCACATTCTCATGTTACAAAACCGCCCAGACGTCCTGACTTCGGCAGCGTCTTACCCTTTTTCGTGGCACAAAAAAGCCCCGCCATCTCTGGCGGGGCAAGGCAAGGAGCTCATTAGCTATTTAATGCGGAGCGTTCGTTAATGGCGATACGCTGCGGCGCAATGGTTTCCGGCTCGTTGCGGGTTAAATCAATATGCAGCAGGCCGTTGGTAAACGTCGCGCCGGAAACTTCCATATTCTCAGCCAGCGTAAAGCTCAGGCTAAAAGGCTGCATGACCAGGCCCTGATGTAACCATTTGGGCTCGTTTTCCGGCTGTTCCGGCGTGCCTTTCACCGTCAGGCGCGTGCCTTCCAGTTGAATATCCAGATCTTCCTGACGGAAACCGGCTAACGCTAAGGTAATGCGATAATGGTTATCGTCGCTTTTTTCGATGTTATAGGGCGGGAAGCTCTGGCTTTCGCCGCTGTTTTGCAGCGCATTGGCCAGCTTGTCAAAACCGATCCATTGACGCAGCAGTGGGGATAAATCGTAGTTACGCATAATCATTTCTCCTTCTAAGAAGCGAGTTTTTACCTTCACACTTTACGTGCGAATATGCTCCCTGACGGCGAGCATGGGATGACAGGCCGCGCAACGCGACCCGACGGAATCAGTTAATTTCGATACGGCGCGGTTTGTTCGCTTCCGGAATCACGCGCTCCAGTTCGATATACAGCAGCCCGTTGACCAGGTTTGCGCCGCGAACGTGAATGTTTTCCGCTAACTGGAACTTACGCTCAAAGTTACGCTCGGCAATGCCCTGATACAGGTAAGTACGTTCTTTCTGCTCGTCCGCATGAGCGCCTTTTACCACCAGTAAATTATCCTGGGCAGTAATCTCCAGTTCGCTTTCCGCGAAACCGGCAACGGCAATGGCGATGCGGTAGTGGTTTTCGTCTACCAGCTCAACGTTGTACGGAGGGTAGCCGCCATTACTTTGGCTTTGGTTATTTTCAAGCAGGTTAAACAGACGGTCAAAACCAATGGCAGAACGGTACAGCGGGGATAAATCAAAGTTACGCATAATCATAAACTCCTGAAATCAGCGAGAATGTCAGACCTTCCATCATGGACAGGCCAGGATTGCCAGAACACCCATCAGGCGTGCCCTTCTATTCACTACGTCTTATAAATGGGTCTGAATACGTACTTTTCAAGTATTTTAATCCGACTTTTTTTTGCAGTTTATTGGCTATTGCATAGACTGGTTGGGACAGCACTGATTGTTAAAGTGCGATTACTGCCACAGTGCCGCGTACTGGTGATGTTATTTTTAGCAACGGATCGCTATAACTCATCATGCAAATAACGACAACCAACAGATGAATGAGTGATGATAAAAAACGTGTTGTTAACGCTGATAATATGGAATGGGATGCTTTTATTAGGCGGTTGTTCAAGCGTCATGTCGCACACCGGCGGTAAAGAGGGTACTTATCCTGGCACGCGCGCCAGCGCTACGATGATCGGTAACGATGAGACAAACTGGGGCACCAAATCGTTGGCCATCCTGGATATGCCGTTTACCGCCGTGATGGATACGATCCTTCTGCCGTGGGACATCTTCCGCAAAGACAGTTCGGTAAGATCGCGCGTAGAGAAAAGCGAGGAGGAGACGAAAATGACCAATGCCGTCATCCCCCCGGCGAAGATGCCTCCTCCCTGATTTATCGCCCGGTTTCCGTCACCCATAGCTGACGGAACCCTTTCACCTCTTCCATCCATGCGACGTGTCGCCCATCCGGTGAAAAAACGACGGCGTCCGCAGACGGCGGGTTGTCGTGCCTGGCGGTTAAGAAGTCGATCCTCCCACTTTGTGCGTCGCAGCAGGCAATCCGGTTTTCCAGCACCAATCCCAGCCATTTACCCGACGGATGCCAGTTAAACGCTGACTGTACGCCGGTCGCATGATGCGTTAACTGCCGGGGCTCGCCTCCCTGCGGCGATATCAGCCACAGTTGCGCTACGCCGTTATCGTCCCGCATCAAAAAGGCGATCGCCGTCGCCTGCGGATTACTGCGGACCCAGTGGCGTGGTTCGTTAGTGAGCCCAGGGTAAACACGCTGGTGAGTAAAGGTAAGACGCCGCTGAACTACGCCCAACGGCGGCGATGGCATCGTTGATTCGGTTCCCGTCAGCGGCGTGTCGCCTGCCTGTTTCCAGCCGTTTTCATGACACGGTAAATCGACAATAAACAGCTCCGGGACTTTTTTGCCCGTCAGCGACAGCGTATCGCCAATAAAGGCGATCTGGCGGTTGCCCACCCAGCCCTCTTCATAGGCGCGGTTAATGTCATCGCTGCCAGGTCTCGGCGCAGGCGTCGTGCGGCTAACCAGTACGCACCAGTAGCTACCGCTGTATTCGCGCGGATGCTGAACCGGCACCGTAACCGGCCCATACGGCACGGCCACGCCGACATTACGCAGATCCAGCGCCGGATCTCGCTCATGCAGAACGTGGTCATTATAGGTAAAACTCACCAGCTCGCCGTTCGGGCTAAATACATGGACGTGGCTGCCGCCGCGCAGCGCGCCGGGAGTATACGGCGCAGTAATATCCATCGCATCGAGGTTAGTCACGCCTCCCGGCGTTGCAATAACGCCCCGACGGTGGTGAAAATCGTAATGCCACGTCTCATCAGGGTTTTCAGGGCCATGAATAAACACATAGTGATTGTCGGCAGGATGCACCGTCACCACACCGACATGCGCGCCCTGCACGGCGCGATAAATCACCTCCACGTCGCCGGTATGCACATTGACACGCTCAATAGTCTTGCCCGTAAATGACGCGCCTGAAGGCCGCACATCAAAGACCAGCCACTGGCTGTCAGGTGTCCAGGTATTGGTGTTGGTAAGCTGGTGATGGCGCGGCGTAAAGGTGATTTGTTTCATGGGATGTCCTGATAAGAGACGATGCTCGCCATCATACTTCACACGGGCTTTACTTTCAGGCTTTAGCGTATCGTTGAGATAGCCAGGCCCGGTGGCGCCACGCCACCGGGCCGTCAGGGTCTTATTTCTCCTGCGCCAGCCGGATACTGCGCTCTATCACCGCCCGCCGGGCGTCACCCGCCGGCAGCAGCTTCAGCATCATCTCCCAGGCCGCCACCGCCTCATCAAAGCGCTGCTGCTCAAAGGCGCTGAACGCATACAGGCTTAACACCCGGATATCCGTGTGGTCGCGGCTCACCAGCCGGCGCAGCAGCTCCCCGCCGCGGCGGTTATCCTCCGGGTCGGACGAGCGCGTCAGCGCCTCCGCGTAGCCCAGCGCCGCATCGCTGTTTTTCGGGTCCAGACGGTACGCGTTCGCATACGCCCCGGTGGCGGTACCGGCATTACCCAGTACCATACCGATGCGCCCCAGCATGAGCCAGCCCTCAACATTGCCGGCATCATTCTGCAGGCGGGTGCGCAGCCCCAGCGCCAGCCGCGCCATCTCCTCTTCATTCAGCGGCTGCGCCTGCGGGTCCAGCGCCCGCGCCAGCAGCCCGGGCGTCTGCGCCGTCGCCTGCTGCCAGGCCCTGACCGGATAGCTGCCGGTCAGGGCGTAGCTGCCGGCGCCGACCGCCAGCGCAATGACGGCCCCTGGCACGTAAACGCCCCACCCGGCGCGCGCGCCGCAAACCGGGGTGTCCGCCGGCAGCGGCTCCCGGCGCAGGCGCACCCGCCGGCGCGTGCGGGCAACGATTATCCACCCGCCCGCCACGATGGCGGCCAGCGGCAGCACCCACAGCAGCACCGTCAGCGGGGTCAGCGGCGGGTCGTAGGTGACAAAGTGGCCGTAGCGCGCCACCATGTAATCGATGATTTCCTGGCGGCTCCTCCCCTCCTGCATCAGGTCATACACCCTGCGGCGCATGTCGGTGGCTATCATCGCGTTCGAGTCCGCAATGCTGTTGTTCTGGCATTTCGGGCAGCGCAGCTGCTCCGTGAGCTGGCGGAACTGCTGCTCCTGCGCTTCATCTTTAAACGGCATCACGTCGGTGGTCGCCCGCGCTGACCCGGAGATAACCAGCGCCAGCATCAGCATCACCATGCCCGGTAACAGTCGTCTCATTGCGCCGCCTCCCGGCTGTATCTGTCCCACAGCGGTTTCAGTTCACTTTCCCATACCCGGGCATTCAAATCGCCCGCATGGCGGTAGCGGATAATTCCCCTGCCGTCGATGAGGAAGGTTTCCGGCGCGCCGTACACGCCCAGGTCCAGCCCCAGCATCCCGTCGCTGTCCGATAAACTCAGCGCATACGGGTTGCCCAGTTCCTTTAACCAGGCCACCGCCTTCGCCCGGTCGTCCTTATAGTTCAGCCCGACCACCCGGATACCCTGCGCGGCCAGCCGGTTCAGGTACTGATGCTCGGCGCGGCAGGTCGGGCACCAGGTGGCCCAGACGTTAAGCAGCACCGGTTTCCCCTGCGTCAGCACCTCCGCCTGGTAGTACTGACCCGGCGTCTCCAGCGATTCCAGGCGGAACGCCGGCACCGGCTTTCCGGTCAGTGCCGATTCGAGATTCGTCGGGTCATCCCCCTGCGCGTTGCGCGCCAGCTGCCACAGCAGCGCCGCGGCAATCAGCAGAAAAATCAGCAGCGGTAATAACAGTACGTTGCGTTTCATCCGGCCTCCGGCAATGGTTTACGGCGGCGGTAGCGCGGGTCCGCCAGGCACAGCAGCCCGCCCAGCGCCATCAGCAGCCCCCCGGCCCATATCCAGCGGACAAACGGTTTGTAGTACAGGCGCACGGCCCACGCGCCGTTGTCCAGCTCCTCCCCGAGCGCGGCGTACAGGTCGCGGGTCAGCCCGCCGTCAATCGCCGCCTCGGTCATCACCATCCGGCTGGTGTTGTAGAGCCGTTTCTCCGCGTGCAGCACCGCCTCCGGCTCGCCGTGGCGCGTCACCCCGATGAGGGCCACCCCGCCACGGTAGTTGGGGCCGGTGATGTCCCGCACCTCCCGGAAGGTGAAGCGGTAGTCGTGAATGGTCACGCTGTCGCCCGCCCGCATCCGCACGTCACGCTCCACGCTGTAATTCTGGCTGAAGGCGATGCCGGTAATCGTCACCGCCAGCCCGAGGTGCGCCGCCACCATTCCCAGGTAGCTGAGGGAAATCCTGGCGCCGCGGGACACGCGCTGTACGGCTTCGGCCACCGCCAGCACCGCAATCCAGCAGGCCATCGCCATCCCGGCCACCGCCATGGCGGCGATGCGGTCCTGCAACAGCCACGGCAGCAGTACCGACAGCGCCAGGGTGGAGACCAGGGCGGTGAGCAGCAGTTTCCTGATGTTACGCGGCCGGTCCCGGCCCCAGCGCACCAGCGGCCCCACCCCCAGCAGCAGGGCAAAGGGGACCATCAGCCAGGTGAACATGGTGTTAAAGAACGGCTCCCCCACCGAAATGCTGCCCAGCCCCAGCTGTTTGTGCACCAGCGGCAGCAGGGTGCCCAGCAGCACCACCAGCATGGCGGCCATCAGCAGGACGTTGTTGCCGAGCAGCAGCGACTCGCGCGACCACAGCGTGTTGTTCACCCGCGAACGCACCCTGTGCCCGCGCACGGCGAACAGCAGCAGCGAGCCGCCGGTGACCAGCACCATAAAGGCGAGGATAAACATCCCGCGCGCCGGGTCGGAGGCGAAGGCGTGCACCGACACCAGCACCCCGGAGCGCACCAGGAAGGTGCCCAGCAGGCACAGCGAGAAGGCGCAGATGGACAGCAGCAGGGTCCACGCCCTGAAGCCGGCGCGCTGTTCCGTGACCGCCAGCGAGTGCAGCAGGGCGGTGCCCGCCAGCCACGGCATAAAGGAGGCGTTCTCCACCGGGTCCCAGAACCACCAGCCGCCCCAGCCCAGCTCGTAGTAGGCCCACGCCGAGCCGAGCACGATGCCCAGCGTCAGGAACACCCACGCCGCCAGCGTCCACGGGCGGGCAAAACGGGTGAACGCGCTGTCCAGACGCCCGCTCAGCAGCGCGGCGATGGCGAAGGCGAAGGCCACCGAGAAGCCGACATAGCCCATGTACAGCAGCGGCGGGTGGAAAATCAGCCCCGGGTCCTGCAGCAGCGGATTCAGGTCGCGCCCCTCCACCGGAAAGGCCGGCAGCGTGCGGGCGAACGGGCCGGAGGTGAACAGGATGAACGCCAGAAAACCGGCGCAGACCATCCCCATCACCGCCAGCACCCGGGCGACGATATCCGCCGGCACCGGCCGGCTGAACACCGCCACCGCCAGGGTCCAGCCGCTCATCAGCAGCACCCACAGCAGCAGCGAGCCCTCGTGCGCTCCCCAGGTGGCGGCCACCCGGTACCACACCGGCAGCTGCGTGTTCGAGTTGCCGGCGACATAGGCCACGGTGAAGTCGTTAACCACAAAGGCGTGCACCAGCACGAAAAACGCGCCCGCCACGCAGATGAACAGCAGCCAGGCGAACACCCCGGCCGACGCCATCATCCGCGCGTCGCCGCGCGCCACGCCCCACAGCGGGTAAACGGACAGCAGCAGCGCCACGCCGAGCGCCAGGCACAGCAGCGCGTGGCCGTATTCAGGCATCATGATGAGGTGTCCTTATCAGCGCGTTGCGGGCGGCGGTGGTTTTCCTGCATTGCCTTTTCCACTTCCGGCGGGGTGTAGTTCTCGTCATGCTTGGCCAGCACCTCCTGCGCCAGGACGTGGTTGCCCTTCTCCAGGGTGCCCTGCACCACCACCCCCTGCCCCTCGCGGAACAGGTCCGGCAGTATCCCCTCATAGCTCACCGTCACCGACCCTTCGGCGTCGTAGAGGCTGAAGTTCACCTTCAGCGAGTCCGGGTCGCGCCTGACGCTGCCGGGCATCACCATCCCGCCGACGCGCAGGCGCTGGCCCGCCGCAGGCAGCTGCTGCGTCTCGCGCTTGCCGTAGAGAATTTCGCCGGGGGTATAGAACAGGTCGATATTCGCGCGCAGCGCGTACAGGACCAGGGCGGTGGTCAGCCCCAGGCCCGCCAGCACCGCGCAGACCACCCATAGCCGGTTTTTACGTCGCAGGTTCACGCGGCCTCCTGTTGCGCCTGTGCGGCACGCATCCGCGCCTCGCGCGCCCGCTGCTGCGCCACGCCGCGCAGAATGGCCCGGCGCTGCAGCACCGTGTGCAGCGCCAGCAGCGCCAGCGGCGCCACGGTCATCGCCACCGCCAGCCAGACAAAAAAGGCGTACCCGCCCATGGCGAAAAAATCGCTCCACGATGAAAATGCCGGACTCACCGGTGCCCCCTTTTCAGTATCAGTTCGCTCACCCACGGGCGGCGTTTTTCCATCAGTAAAATCAGGTTGCGCATCCGCATCAGCGCCAGCGTCATAAAGAGCAGCAGGTAGCCGGCGATGGCCCAGCGCAGCGGCGAGCGCATCGCCGGGTCGATGCTCTGCTGCATCTGCGTCGAGCCCTGGTGCAGGGTGTTCCACCACTCGACGGAATAGTGGATAACCGGCAGGTTCACCACGCCGACCAGCACCAGAATGCCCGCCGCGCGCCCGGCCATTTTACGGTCGTCAAAGGCGTGCCACAGGGCGATGACCCCGGCGTAGAGAAACAGCAGCACCAGCTCCGAGGTCAGGCGCGCGTCCCACACCCACCAGGTGCCCCACATCGGTTTGCCCCACGCCGCGCCGGTGACCAGCGCGATGAAGGTGTACACCGCCCCCACCGGCGCCATCGCCGCGACGGCAAGGCTGGCCATTTTCATCTGCCAGACCAGCCCGGTAAACGCCGCCACCGCCATCGCCGCATAGATACCCATTGACCAGATGGCCGCCGGGACATGCAGGTACATAATGCGGTAGCCCTCCCCCTGCTGGTAGTCCGCCGGGGCGAAACCAAAGCCCCGGACCCAGCCGGTGGCCAGCGCGATGATGCCGGCCGCCGCCAGCCACGGCACGAGCCTGCCGCAAATCTGATACAGCCGGGGCGGCGCCGCCAGCTGATGAAGGGTTTTCCACATAGTCGTCACCTGACCTCCTGAAACCAGTAAAATGTCCGTCGCGCCGGGGCGCTACTGCACGCTGAGGCGCAGCGCCGCCGCGGTGGCGAACGGGCTTAACGTCGCGCTGCCCGCCAGCAGCGCCCCCAGCACCGCCAGATAGCCGTCAGCGGGTAAATGCATCGATGCCGCGTCCATCGCCGCAGCGGCGAAAATCAGCACCGGGACACTCAGCGGCAGCACCAGAATGCCCAGCAGGACGCCGCCGCGCCGCAGGCCGGCCGTCAGCCCGACGCCCGGCGCGGCGAGAAACCCCAGCGCCGGCGTGCCGAGCAGCAGCGTCAGCGCCATGATTTTCCAGCCGTACACGTCCATCCCCAGCAGCAGCGCCACCAGCGGGGAGAGCATAATCAGCGGCAGGCCGGTCACCGCCCAGTGGGCCAGCACCTTCGCCAGCACCACCGCCGGCAGCGGCACCGGCAGCAGCATCAGCTGCTCCAGGCTGCCGTCCTGCAGGTCGTCGCGAAACAGCCGCTCCAGCGCCAGCAGCGAGGCCAGCAGCGCCGCCACCTGGATAATGCCCGGCGCGATACGCGCCAGCAGCTGCGGCTGCGGCCCGACGCTTAACGGAAACAGGGTAATGACCATCAGGAAGAACCACAGCGGGCCGGCGATGTCCGCGCCGTGGCGGAACGCCACGCGCAGCTCGAGACAGAAGACACGCCACATCACAGCCCTGCCTCCCCGCCGGTCAGCGCCAGGCGGCGGACGGTATCCGCGGCCCCCGGCAGCGGCTGGTGGGTGGTGAGAATGACCATCCCGCCCTGCGCCGTGTGCGCCGCCATCCGCCGGGTGAGGCGCGCCACGCCGTTAACGTCAATGGCGGTGAACGGCTCGTCGAGCACCCACAGCGCGGCGCGGGTCAGCCACAGGCGGGCCAGCGCCACCCGGCGCTGCTGCCCGGCCGAGAGCCGGGCGACCGGCACGTCCTCAAATCCCGCCAGCCCGGCCTGCGCCAGCGCCTCCGGGAGGCGCGCGCCGTCGCCGGGGTGGAAGAAGTGCAGGTTCTCCCGCGCCGTCAGGCGGGTTTTTATCCCCGGCTGGTGCCCTATCCACAGCAGGCCGGAATGGAAGCTGTCGCGCACGCGGCGCAGGGGTTCGCCCTGCCAGTACACCTCGCCGCCGTCCGGGCGCGCCAGCCCGGTCAGCAGGCGCAGCAGGGTGGTTTTTCCCGCGCCGTTGCCGCCGGTGACCTGCACCCACTCCCCGGCGTCCACGGTGAACGACAGCCCGCGAAACAGCGTCCTCTCGTCCCGCTCGCAGTACAGATCTCTGGCTTCAAGCATCATTGTCATTGCGCATATTCAGGTTGATATGGCGTATAAACACCGGTCAGGCTTTCCAGGAAGGCGACGATATCGTCAATATCGTTTTGCGGCAGATCGGTGCCAACCTGGTAACGCAGCATCAGTTTTACCGCGCCATCCAGCGTCGGTACGTCGCCCCGATGGAAATAAGGCGCCGTTAACGCGACGTTGCGTAAGCCCGGGACTTTTTGCCGTAATTTATCGCGAACCTCTTTGGTGACGTTCATACGACCAATATCCGCTGCGGTAATTTCGCCAAAATTAAAGTCTCGCTTTAATCCCAATGGTTCAAAAGAGCGCCCGCCTAAAATGATACCGCCGTGACAGGTTGCACATTTATTCTCTTTAAATAATTGATAACCGTGTTTCTGTTGCGCGGTCAGCGCATTTTCATCTCCACGTAGCCATTTATCAAAGGCGGAATCCGGCGTTATCAACGTTTTTTCGAATTCGGCGATCGCATCAGTAATATTTTCCCCGGTAAATCCTTGCGGATAAACCGCCTGGAAATCTTTTTTCAGGACAGGATCTTTATCAAGCTTGCTAATAATTTCATCCCAGGATTTAGAGGCCATTTCGATAGGATTTAACGGCGGTCCGCCTGCTTGCTCCTGCAGGGTTGCAGCACGACCATCCCAAAATTGTTCGATATTAAATACGGAGTTGAATACCGTCGGCGCATTTATTGGTCCTACCGCACCGCCAACGCCAATTGAGGTTTTTCTGCCATCGACACCGCCCGCATTTAACGCGTGACAATGCGCACAGGATATTGTGCTGTCGCCGGATAAACGTTCATCATGATAAAGGCGGAAACCTAAGTCGACTTTTTTCGCATCGACGGGAATATTGCGCGGAATAGGCTGAACGGGTTCATTCCGGTGCGCGGCGTCGGTATCGGCGCTGGCATAGTTGCGCTCACGTTGATCGGCTATCCAGTTCAGGATGTCAGTACGCTCTTTATCGCTGACGCCCCCCGCCCAGTGCAGCGCGACATAGCGGGTTGGCGGCATAGTCTGATGTTGCATAACCCATTCAATTTTATTCAGTTCGTTTTGCGGCACCGGCGTATCCGCAATCAGGGCGGCCCGTACCGCCTCCAGGTTAAACGATTTGTAGCCGAGCTGGATATCGTAATCCATTAGCTGCTTTGCCACCGGAAAAGAGGAATAAAAAGGTAATTCAGCGGAAGGCGTATGACAATAATCACATCCTTTCTCCCTGAAATAACCCAGTATTTTATTATTTTCACCCACAACCGAGGCCTGTACATCGCTTTTTTTACTGCGCTGTTTGTCGTAATACCATACATACCCGGACAAACCTAAATAACATAACAGCCCAACGGTGATAACCGTTGTCGCATAGAGGGTAATTTTTTTCATATCACTATCCTTATGGGGTATTGCGGCATGATTAATTAAATTTTATTTTTTTACTCATGAGGCCCGTCAATACTAAATACAAACCCATCATGGATATTGATTGGTATCAATAATTACAATTGGCTAAACCTATAGATATGATAACCCCCGACTATCGTAAGATTTATTTTGCGATGCCCGTCACAGGGTTTATTCAGCCGCAACAATGGATAAATCCTCTTTTCCGTCATCAAAACGAACGATAGCCAACAATAATTGACTTAACGCAGCATAAAAGCCATATGGATCATGCTTAAGGCAATTATTCGTAAATTCCGGAAGCCATTCCAGTAATGACGACAATGTTTTCTGGCGTAATTTATTCATTCTCCGTTGTTGGAACGATTCACCCAATGAAAAATGTAAATGGCTGAGTAACTCCAGATAAATCGCAAGGTGGTCGGTCGGCTCTTTAAAATCGTCGTTGACTTCCATCCCGGCTTCAAGCAATAAATGTTTAATCATGCCGGGTTCCTGCTGCGGGTATTGCGAGGCGTAGGGCAAGGCCGATTTTTTATCCGTCATCAGGAACAATCCGCAAAAATCTGCGGCCAGCTCCAGCTGCGCATCCTGGCGCAGGCTAAGCGCGGCAATTTTTTGTTCGAGTAACGCCACCGACGCCGCCAGCGCAGGCTGACGCTTTAACAGCGCCAGCCAGTCCGCGATCTCCGCGGACTGTAATTGTATTAACCCTTCATCATCCACTTCCCGGAAAAAGAGTAACGCCAGCCATGCATATACGCAGGCGTACTGTTCCTGAGCAAGCGCTGGCTGCTTAATCATGCGGATTCCCCTGCGATGCGGGTACATATTCACACTGCGCGACCATCTCGACCGGACCGTTAAACGCCGTGACGTTATCAATAGGGCCGGTATATTTTTCAATTTCCACCAGCGTCGTATGCGCGCTGGTCGCCTGCGCGAGCTGTGATGTACCGATATCCAGCGTTAATACGTTAGGGTTGCCGTACTTACACAACGCATTGATGTCGCCGCCTTTATCAGGATCGTACCAGGCGCCTTCATGAATTCGCGCCACGCCAGGCGCATAGCGATCGGAAACCACCGCCCCCGCCAGTACCTGCCCGCGTGCATTGAATACCCGCACGATGTCACCGTTGCGGATCCCGCGCGCGCTGGCATCCTGTGGGTTAATAAAGACCGGTTCCTTGCCGCCAACGGCATATTGCTGACGCAGCGTTTCCGACTCGCACAGTTGGGAATGCAGACGGAAATCAGGGTGGACGGATTGTAAGTGCAGCGGCCAGCGCTGCGATCCCGGCCCGCCATGCGAGCGTTCGATTTTTTCGAACCACATGGGATGGCCCTGACAATCGTCGTATTGCATGTCGGCGATCGTTTTGGAGTAAATCTCGATCAAACCGCTTGGCGTGCCCAACGGCTCCAGGTCCGGATCTTCACGGAAAGCCTGATGGCGCACAAACATCTGCGGATGATCAAACTCGATGTACTCCTGTTGATTCCAGAACACCTCGAAAGTCGGTAAGTGGATACCGCGACCTTTTCCCTGCTGGCTCCCTTCCTGCCAGATGCGTTTCAGCCAGCCCATTTCATCAAGACCTTCCGTGAATGCCGCTTCACGGTTAAAGCGTCGGCAGAGATCGCGGAAAATATCAAAGTCGTTACGCGCTTCAAACTGCGGCGACACCACCTGTTTCATGGCGATAATGCCGCGGTTAGAGTGGTTGCCGAACTGATCGAGGTCGTTACGCTCAAATTGGGTGGTAGCCGGCAAAACGATATCCGCAAAGCGGCAGGTCGACGTCCACTGGTTATCAATAGCGATGACCGTTTCCAGCTTGCGCCACCCTTCAATTATGCGGTTAATTTGTTGGTGTCGGTGGAACGGGTTGGTCCCGGCGAACACGCACATCTTCAGCGGCGGTAATTTAACCGATTTGCCGTTCCAGTTAATGACCTTGCCCGGTTCAAGAATGGCATCCATAAAACGCGCAATAGGAATGGTGCTGCTGTAGCCTTTGTAATCCGTGCTGTCGTGTACTGGCGGAACGGTCGTCGAACCGGAAAAGCCGCTTAAAATGATCCCTTTACGACCAGGCGTCCCGGCGCCGTTGTAGTGCCAGCCAAAACCAAAGCCGCCGCCCGGTAAACCAATCTGTCCCAGCATTGCCGCCAGCACGACGACCATCCATGACCACTGTTCGCCATGCTGCATACGTTGCACGCACCAGCCAGCGATGATTTGCGTTCTGTCGCCCGCCATCTGCCGCGCCAACGCGCGGATGGTGTCGGCGTCAATACCGCACAGTTTTTCCGCCCAGGCGGCATCTTTGGGCTGTCCATCTTTTTCGCCCAGCAAATAGGGGAGGAACTGGTCAAAACCGACGCAGTAGTTATCGAGGAAATTTTTATCGTACAGTTTCTCACTGTACAGGGTATGCGCCAGCGCCAGTTGTAACGGGACATCCGTCTGCGGGTTAATGGCGATATGTTTGACCTTATCGCGCCCCAGATAATCGTGCGTGGAGGTAACAACCGGGTCGATGCTGATGACCGAGATAGCACCGCTGGCAACCTTCTCTTTTAATTGTTCATAGTACTGATAGACATCGTGATCCGGGCACCACCAGTTTGCCTGCTGGTTTTTCACCATATCAGAACCCCATAGCACAATCGTTTTACTGTTCTGTAAAACCAGAGGCCATGACGTTTGCTGCTCGTACACTTCCATTGAACCCACCACGCGCGGCAGAATCACCTGCGCCGCGCCGGTCGAATAGTCCCCTCCCGTGCTAACGCTATTGCCATGTAGCGCAATCGCGCGCGCCAGCATCCCGGAGGCGTTATGGAACATGCCGGTAGATTGCCAGCCGCTCGCCGTCAGTAACGCGCTCGGCCCGTAGGTTTTTTGCACCCGCTCCAGTTCCTGATAGAACAGATCCAGCGCTTCATCCCAGGAGACGCGCACAAAACGATTATCGCCGCGCTGCGAGGTGTCACTTTGATGACCTTTGCGCATCCAGTCGACGCGCACCATCGGATAGCGAATACGCGCCGCGTTGTGGACGTGATCGGGCAGACCGGCGATCATTTTGGACGGGTATTTATCCTGTTCAAACGGTTTTGCCGCCACAAATCGACCGTCAACCACCGTGGCGCGAATCGCCCCCCAGTGAGAACCGGTAAGGATACCCTCTTTCGTCGCGGCGCCTGGCGCAACGGCATCCGCTGCGCGGGCGCTACGGGGCGTCAGCAGTGACGGCCCCAGCATTCCTGCCACCGTCAAACCGCCAAGCTGCGCCAGAAAACGTCGACGAGAGACGTGTAGCGTGTCCTTATTTTTCATTGTGTTCTCCCTTATCGCTGTGCGGCGTGTTGGTGGTATCAGACGCATTCATCTGGAGATATTTCAACAAGGTACGTTCTTCACGCTTATCCAGACTGGTGAAACCGATCATGCCGTTGAGCGTGCCGATCCAGCCGTTAGCGTCAAAGTGCGCTTTGTCCGGCGCGCCGTGACACTGATTACAGGTGCCGTTATAGAGGGAATCGGCATAGGCCCAAATCGGTTTAATGTCATTTACCATGTCGCCTTTTTGCATCCACGCAGTTGCCTGTAATTTGCTCCACTGAGTATTGGTCGCCGCGACGGTGGTCTCTTCCAGCGTTTTCACATGCTGTTGCACATCGCCGCGAATCGAGGCGACAAAAATACGTTTACCGGGCAGCTGCGTCAGTACGCGCTGACGACCGTCCGTCTCCGTCCAGCCTTCGATTTGCACTTGCAGCCAGTCACCGTCCCGTTTAAGGACTTTCACTTCAGAAGCAGGTAACAGCGAACCTGCCGGTTCTTTATCGCCTTTAGCGGCGTAAATCGGCTTGATATCCAGCGAATAGAGCGTATCGCCGTCATTATGCGTACTGGCGCTGGCGCGCAGTTCATCAAACTGTTTGCGGAAACCGCTGCTCATATCCGGTAGCTGGTGGGCAATCCCTTTATGGCAGTCGATGCAGGATTGATTTTCTTTCGCGGCGATTTCCATTTGCCGCGCCGCTTCCGGGTTCTGTTTCGCGTGATCCATCGCATCGTAGTTATGGCAGGAACGACAGGTCGCGGAGTTATTCTCTTTCATGCGCGCCCATTCACGCTCGGCAAGCTCGGCACGTTTGGCTTCAAATTTTTCCGGGGTATCAATCGAGTGGGCGATAAATGTCTGGTAAAGATCGTTGCTGGCTTCCAGCTTACGTTTCACCATGCCTGGAATATCAGGGGGGATATGGCAATCGTGGCATTCCGCGCGTACGCCGGAAGCGTTCTGGAAATGTACGGACTGTTTATATTCCTGATACACCGGCTGCATACTATGGCAGCTGACGCAAAACTCTGTCGTACTGGTCAGTTTGATACCGACGTGAGGTAACACGATCAGCGCAACGCCGATCACAATCCCGACAATGACCAGCGCCAGTATCGACCAACGGGCGCTTGGCCTGAGTAGCGCTCTCCAGAGTTTTCGCATAATAGCCCCTGTAATTATATGGTTTAATGCGCAGATCTTATTCCGCAAATATGAACAGCGTCACTGGTCAGGATGAACGGGATACGGCAATATATGAACAGATATGAACAGAAAGAGACCGCGCGCAGGATGTCACATCACATTGTTATTGTTGAGGATGAACCTGTTACTCAGGCCAGATTACAGGCCTATTTTGAGCAGGAGGGGTATCGCGTTTCGGTGACCGACAGCGGCGCGGGCCTGCGCGACATCATGGAGCATGAGCACGTTTCGCTGATCCTGCTGGATATCAACCTCCCCGATGAAAACGGGTTGATGCTGACCAGGGCGCTACGAGAACGCTCCACGGTGGGCATTATTCTGGTGACGGGGCGTTGCGACCAAATCGACCGCATCGTCGGGCTGGAGATGGGCGCGGACGACTACGTCACCAAGCCGCTGGAACTGCGCGAGCTGGTAGTGCGGGTGAAAAATCTTTTGTGGCGCATCGATCTGGCCCGCCCCTCGCCGCAAAATGCCAGTGAAAACTGCTATATGTTTTCCGGTTACTGCCTGAACGTGATGAATCACACGCTGGAGCACAACGGTGAAGCCATTAAGCTTACGCGCGCGGAGTACGAGTTACTGCTGGCCTTTGTGACCAACCCAGGCAAAGTGCTGCATCGTGAACGCCTGCTGCGAATGCTTTCCGCCCGCCGCGTAGAGACTCCGGATCTCCGCACGATTGATGTCCTGGTTCGCCGCTTACGTCATAAAATTACGCCGGAACTGCTGGTCACACAGCATGGCGAAGGCTACTTTTTAGCCTCGGAGGTGTATTGATACAGATAGACGGGCCGAAATCCCGGAGGCGATAGCGAACGGCGAACGCGCGCGCTGTCAGCGTTGTTATGCGTCAAAATAAGCACCGGCGGGCTGATATTTTCAGGCACCGGTTGTCCCTGTAAGACCTTAATCGACTGCGTTATCGCTAATTCTCCCTGCCAGGCCATCTGATCGCTGAGCGCCATCAGGATATGGCCGCGTTTTAAACCGCGATAAACCTGATGCGTCAGATAAAATGAGACGATCGTGAGCGGAGTCGTCAAATTTCGCCCTTCGCCCATCGCCGCCTCCGCCGCTATCGCCGACCCGGCGACCACATTGGCGTCCGGATGGCGCTCCAGCATTTCCTGGAGTAAGTTTCGCTGCACTTCAATGTCGTTATCGCCCCAGGCGATATCCACAATGTTGATCGCGCTGCCTTTAATTGCCTGGCGAAAACCCGCCACCATATCCTGACTGCCGCCGGCTTCTTCCGGCCCCGGGAAGAGTAAAACGTTAAGCGCTTTTCCTTTGCTCCACTGCACTAGGAAACGTCCCGGCAGATACCCCATCTGAAACCACGGCAGACCAACGCGGGTTGCGACGCTGGCATCGTGAATCATGTTCACCAGTTCAATAACCGGCACATTACCGGCAAACCGTTCCAGCTCCGGGAAACGATCGGTACTGCTGCCAAGCAGAATAGCGTCGGCACCCCACTCCCGGCACTGCATCATTTGCTGTTGTTGCGTCGCCAGTTGCCGATAGCCATTCGCTTCCAGCACTTTTAAATCAACGCCATACAATTTGGCCGCTTTTTGCATCCCGTAGTTGACGGACAACCAGTAAGAATCTTTCAGGCTGGGGTATAATGCGCACAGTTTCCAGGGTTTACTCGCATTGACTGACGTTTGCCGCCAGGGAATCGCCCGATCGGCGCGCGTCCAGTGTAGCAGTCCGGTTTCGGCTGACGCCGTTTCTACATTCGAGACGATGATTATCAAAAAAAAGAACGAAATAAGCGCGCGCATGATAGCCCCACCAGCAACAAGGTTTTATCCTAATGGTTTTTCCGGCGGCAACTCAACCCATTTCACCCGCGGCGCATAAATGTCAACGCCTTCACTGACCCGCAGATTATGGCTGGCCTTCGCCCTGATGGCGGCACTCACCCTGCTCAGCACCGTGATCGGCTGGATAAGCCTGCGCGTCATTAGTCAGGTGGAGCAAACCAATACGCAAGCGTTGCTCCCCACGATGAATATGGCCAGGCAGTTAAGCGAAGCCAGCGCTTACGAGCTCTTTTCCGCGCAAAATCTGACCAATGCCGACAGTGAGGGCGTTTGGCTGGCGCAGGGGAAGATGCTGAAAGCGCAAAGCCTTAAAATTAACCATCTTTTGCAGGCATTAAGCGAGCAGGGATTTAATACCTCGGCCATCGCCCGGCAAGAAAAAGAGATTGCGCAAACGCTTGGGCAACAGGGAACACTGGTCGGTGAAATTCTCACGCTGCGCGCACAGCAACAGCAGTTAAGCCACCAGATTGCGGAGGCGGCGGAAAGCATTGCCGCCCAGGCTCACGGTCAGGCCAATAATGCCGCGACATCTGCGGGCGCCACCCAGGCCGGTATTTACGATCTTATCGAAAGCGGTAAAGGGGATCAGGCTGAACGCGCGCTTGACCGACTGATTGATATCGACCTTGAGTATGTGAATCAGATGAATGAGTTGCGGGTCAATGCCCTGCGGTTTAAGCAGCTCATTGTGACCTTAAAAGACGCGCAAGGGCTGAGCGATGCCGAGGACACCGAT
The DNA here is from genome assembly GCF_026247685.1 of Salmonella sp. 2018103. NCBI lineage: Bacteria > Pseudomonadati > Pseudomonadota > Gammaproteobacteria > Enterobacterales > Enterobacteriaceae > Salmonella > Salmonella sp. 2018103. The sequence continues at coordinate 17,921 of NZ_CP111029.1, read as the reverse complement.
GAAAAACTTAATCAGTTGGTTAAAATTTTATCCCGCCGCCAGCAGCGTATAGAAGATCCTACCGTTCGCGCCCAAATCGCCGACGCGCTGGAGAAAATAAATCAGTACACCACACTGGTTACCCTGTTTCGTAAGGAAAACGCCATCCGCGACCAGCTTCAAACGCTCATGGCCAATAACCTCTTTCAGTTTACCCGCTTCAGTACGGAAGTGTCGCAGTTGGTGAATGCCATCGAAAAACGAAACGAGGCTGGGTTAGCGCGTCTTACACACGCCAGTCAGCGTGGGCAAATAGGGTTAGTGATCTTAGGTATCCTGGCGCTGTGCTCATTAAGTTTTATTCTTTGGCGAGTGGTTTACCGTTCCGTATCCCGCCCGCTGGCGCAACAAACGCAGGCCTTACAGCGGCTACTGGAGGGCGATATTGACTCACCGTTTCCGGAGGCGGCTGGCGTCAGCGAACTGGATACCATCAGCCGTCTGATGGAAGCGTTTCGCGCCAACGTGCGCAAATTAAACCGCCATCGTGAGGATTTGGCGGAACAGGTGCGATCGCAAACGGCGGAGCTTCATGCGCTGGTGCTGGAACACCGGCAGGCGCGCGCCGAAGCGGAAAAGGCCAACGAGGCGAAATCGACGTTCCTTGCCGCCATGAGCCATGAAATTCGCACGCCGCTTTACGGCATTCTCGGTACGGTACAATTGCTGGCCGATAAACCGCTCATGGCAAACTACCGCGACGACTTACAGGCCATTAATGATTCAGGCGAATCGCTACTGGCGATTCTTAACGATATTCTGGATTACTCGGCGATTGAAGTAGGCGGTACCAACGTTTCTATTAGCGAGGAACCGTTTGAACCGCGACAATTGTTGAATAGCGCGCTGCATTTAATGCACAGCCGCGTGCAGGTGGCGCTCATCGCCGACTTTAGCGAGCAACTCCCCTCCACGCTACAAGGCGATCCGCGCCGGATACGTCAAATTGTGATTAATCTTTTAAGTAATGCGGCGAAATTTACCGATCGCGGCAGCATAGTGCTGCGCACGTTTTGCGACGATCAGAGCTGGTTTATTGAGGTTGAAGATACCGGGTGCGGTATCCCTGAAGCGAAGCTGACGGCTATTTTCAAACCGTTTGTGCAGGCGACAGGACGCCGGGGCGGGACGGGCCTGGGGCTGGCTATCAGCGCCAGCCTGGCAGAAGCGATGGGCGGGACGCTAACCGTCACCAGTACGCTTCATGTTGGCAGTTGTTTTCGCTTACAACTGCCGGTTCGCCACCCCAAACCCGCAAGCAAAAATGCGTTCAGGGAACCGATAAATCTTAACGGACTACGCCTGTTGCTGATTGAAGATAATATGCTGACGCAGCGTATTACCGCTGAAATGCTCACGGGTAAAGGGGTGAAGGTCTCAGTAGCTGAAAGCGCGAATGACGCGCTACGCTGTTTAGCTGAAGGCGAGTCCTTTGATGTGGCGCTGGTGGATTTTGATTTACCGGATTATGACGGCTTAACCCTGGCGCAGCAGTTGATGAGCCTGTATCCCGCCATGAAACGCATTGGTTTTAGCGCGCATGTGATAGACGATAATCTTCGTCAGCGTACCGCCGGTCTTTTTTGCGGGATTATTCAAAAGCCCGTTCCCCGCGAGGAGCTTTACCGCATGATAGCGCACTATTTACAGGGCAAATCTCACAATGCGCGGGCGATGCTGAATGAACATCAGCTTGCCGGCGATATGGCGTCTGTCGGCCCGGAAAAGCTCCGGCAATGGGTCGCGTTATTCAAAGACAGCGCGCTGCCTTTAGTCGAGGAGATCGAGGCGGCGCGCGCCATGAATGACGACGTTAACATTAAGCGGCTGGCGCATAAATTAAAAAGCGGCTGCGCCAGCCTGGGGATGACGCAGGCAACCGAAGCCTGTCGGGAGCTGGAATTGCAACCGCTTAGCGATATAGATATTAAAACTATCGTGACGCAGGGAGTGACGGCGCTCGACGCATGGATAGCCAGTCATCCTTCGCCATGATGGCTTCCGGCTCGCCACGGCCAACTTATCCGACGCGTTTCACATCGCCCACTAACAGGATGTAAGACAGCGCACCCAGCAGAGCCACAACGGAGATATAGACCAGCGCCGGAGCAAAACCGTAGCTTTGCGCCAGATAACCAATCACTAACGGTACGCTAATCCCGCCCAACCCACCGATAAAGTTAAACATACCGCCGGTAAGGCCAATCAACCGCATCGGCGCAAGGGAAGAGATTAACGACCAGGTAATGGACGCAAATCCATTGCCGAAGAAAGCTATCGCCATCAATGCCATAATCCACAACGGATCGTTAGTGTAGTTAGCGCCCATAATGCACGTGGAGATGAGCAAACCGCAAATAATCGGCGTTTTGCGCGCCACGCCCAGCGAGAAGCCTTTTTTCACCAGTTTATCCGCCAGCCAGCCGGAGAGCAGTACGCCAAAAAAGGCAGCCAGGAACGGTACGGTCGTCATAAAGCCCGCTTTTAGCGCGGTAATGCCTTTTTCCTGGGTCAGATAATTAGGGAACCAGGTCAGAAAGAACCATAGCGTAGAGTTTACGGCGAACTGACCGAGGTAGACGCCCACCAGCTTACGATGGAACACCAGTTTCCAGTCGGCTTTCGTCAACGGCTGGCGGGCCTCTTTTTTCGCTGGCGCATCGCCATCCACCAGACCGCCGCCATCGCGAATATACTCCAGCTCCGCCTGGCTAAGGCTTTTCGTCAAACGCGGCGGTTGATAAACCTTAAACCAGACCAATGACCAGATAATCCCGATACCGCCGGTGACGATAAAGACCCAGTGCCAGCTCAGCATTTCCTGAATCCAGATCAGCAGCGGCGTAAGGAATGCCAGTCCGACGAACTGTCCGGAGGTGTAGAACCCGACTGCGGATGCGCGCTCATGCTCCGGAAACCAGCTAGTGACCATCCGGTTATTTGCCGGAAAGGCTGGTGCCTCGAAAATCCCGGTAATAGCGCGCAGGCCGATAAGCGACAATAGTCCCGTCGCAAACCCCTGCAATAGCGTCGCGACTGACCAGCCGAAGATAGCGATAAAATAGGTCAGCCGGGACCCAATACGGTCGAGAAACCAGCCGCCAGGGATCTGGCATAACGTATAGAGCCAGGCAAAAGCGGAGAAGACATAGCCCATTTCCGCTTTGGTAATGCCGAATTCTTTTTGAATATGCATGGAAGCCACGGCAAGGTTGGCGCGATCGACGTAGCAAATCACCACGGTAATAAAGATCATCACCAGCGTCAGATAGCGGCGACGCCCCGGCTGTGCTGCTGTAACTGAAATATCCATCGTCATCTGTCTCCAGATTCTGGGCATAGCGAGGCCGCTCACCATGCCCTGTAAATTACAGAGGGTGTGTTTTTATATTTAAATTGGGTTGCCCGGAGGGCGACGTTTGTTGAGCCTACAGCGTGGCGATCACCACTCGGCTACCGATCCGTCAGCGTGCCGCCACAACGGATTACGCCAGTCCGGCGCGCTTTTGCTAAGTTCAATCACCCTGGCCTCGTCAATGTCTACGCCAAGACCCGGTTTGGTTAAGGGTTTAAAGAAGCCGCCGTTCATGCTGAAGTCTTCTTTGTTTTTCACAAAGTCGAGCAGTTCCGCGCCCTTGTTATAGTGAATGCCCATGCTCTGCTCCTGGAATACCGCGTTGCGCGAAACAAAATCGATATGCAGGCAGGCAGCCAGGGCGATTGGACCCAGCGGGCAATGCGGCGCCAGCGCCACATCATATGCTTCCGCCATTCCGGCGATTTTATAGCATTCGGTAATGCCGCCCGCGTGGGATAAATCCGGCTGTAGAATCGCCAGCCCGCCCGCGTCCAGCACGCGTTTAAATTCAAAACGCGAGAACATACGCTCGCCTGCGGCAATCGGAATATGCGTTTGCGCTGCCAGGCGCGGATAATATTCCGCCTGTTCCGCCAGCACCGGCTCTTCAATAAACAGCGGACGATAGGGTTCCAGTTCTTTAATCAGCACCTTAGCCATCGGCGCGCTAACGCGACCGTGGAAATCGAGCCCAAACTCAATTTCACTGCCGAAAGCTTCGCGGATTTGCGCCACGGTATTGACCGCCGCATCCACCGCACGGGAATTATCAATCACGCCCATCTCTTCACAGCCGTTCAGCTTGAAGGTGTCAAAACCAATACCGCGCAATTTTTCAATACCGTCAATGACGTCTGCCGGACGATCGCCGCCCACCCAGCTATAGGCCTTGATTTTGTCGCGCACCAGGCCGCCCATGAGCTGCCAGACCGGCGCATTCAACACCTTGCCTTTGATATCCCACAATGCCTGGTCAATACCGGCGATGGCGCTCATCATAATCGGGCCGCCGCGATAAAAACCGGCCCGGTACATTACCTGCCACAGGTCGTTGATACGCGCCGGATCTTTCCCTATCAGGTAATCGGCAAACTCATGTACTGCCGCCTCTACAGTACGTGCCCGACCTTCAATGACCGGCTCTCCCCAGCCAACCACGCCTTCATCCGTTTCGATTTTCAGGAACATCCAACGTGGAGGTAAACGGTACGTGGTGATGTGAGTTATTTTCATTTCACTGCCTCTCGATACGCATTAACAAATGCCGCAGCCTGCTGCGCGGTGCGTTCAACGGATTGCCCGGCGCGATAGAGATCGCTACCCAATCCCGCGCCCACACAGCCGGCTTTAATCCATTGCGCCAGGTTTTCCGGCGTCACGCCGCCGACGGCAAATAGCGGAACATCCGGCGGAAGTACCGCTTTCAGCGCGCTGATGTAGCCCGGACCAAACGCCGATGATGGGAAAATTTTTAACGCCTGTGCGCCAGCATCCAGCGCAGCAAAGGCTTCTGTTGCCGTGGCGCAGCCCGGACACACGGTCATGCCATAGCTCACTGCCCGGCGGATCACCTCCGGTTGGATATTTGGCGTGACGATCAGCTTGCAGCCCATCCCGGCAAGCTGGTCTACCTGTTCCGGTTTCAGTACGGTACCAGCGCCAATAAGCGCCCTGCCGCCATACGCCTTCACCACGGAAGAAATGCTTTTTTCCCACTGTGGGGAGTTAAGCGGAATTTCTATAGCGTCAAATCCCGCATCCACCACCGCGCCAACGTGCGCCAGGGCATCATCGGGCGTAATACCGCGTAAGATAGCGATGAGAGGGAGATTAGTTTGCCACTGCATGAGCGATGCTCCTTATTCCAGCCTGAAATGCCATGTCGCCATCCACGGTTGAAACATCACGCCCAATAGCACGAAACGCCTGTTGGTAACGTGAGATCAGCGCGGGTCCAGCGACGAGAGTGATAGCCTGTTGCGCCGCGAAGGATTCGCTCATGCTGGCGACTTCCGCACCAATCAACAGGCCGGAGAGGAAGTCGCTGACCTGCTCACGCGCAAGATGTCCCAACACGTGCGAGGCGCGAACCTCAAAAAGAGAAGGCAGGACGGCAGGAGAATTAAGACCGCGCTCCAGCCCCGCGGCATAGGCGTCGCCAGAAGCTTCCTGTTCCGGCAAACCAGCCCCGACCAGCGAGTGACGCAGCAACAAGTGATGGAGTTCGCCTGTCATCACAGTACGAAAATCATGAATTTGTTGCGTATCAGTCTGTACCCATTTGCAATGCGTGCCGGGCATGACATAGACAGAAGAAGGAGAAAGTTCGCGGGCGCCAAGCAGTTGCGTCTCTTCGCCGCGCATCACGTTGTGGTTATCCTCGCGTGAGACACACAATCCGGGGATGATCCAGATGTTGTCGCCAACGGCGGTTAACTGTTCGCCAATAGCGGAGAACAGGGCGGGAACCGGCAGATAAGGCGCATTTTGCCAGCCTACGTTACTGCCGATCATGCCCGCCATTACCACGGGGGTGGTGCTGTCGCGCCAGTGTGTTGTGACTTCTGCTAACACCGCGTCAGGAGATTTACCGTTCAGGCGTGTAACGCCTGCTTCTGATTGCCTGCTCTCCAGGCATTTGTCGCCCTGGTAAAGCCAGGCGCGCAGATTGGTCGATCCCCAGTCAATTGCGATGTAGCGAGCTGTCATGTGATTTCCTTTAACCTTCGTGTCGAGCTGGCGATCATGGTTAATGCCGCCTGCTCTGCCGCATCGCCATCCTGATGCCGTATCGCATCGAATAGCGCCTTATGTTCCTGGAGCGTTTTCGGCATGTTGGCCGCATCGCCCATCCAGGTCCGTTCAAATACCGCTCGCTGTAGCGAGCTGATCGCTACATTTAACTGTTGCAGCACCGGGTTATGCACCGACTGCAACACTGCCTCGTGATAGCGAATATCCGCCTCGTTAAACGCTTCCCGGTCCTGGTTGTTGGCAATCATGTCGTTTAGCGCCGACTCAATTTCAGCCAGATCGCTTGATGTTGCCCGTTCCGCCGCCCAGCGTGCTATTGCTGGCTCCACCAGGTTTCGTATTTCACTCATCGCGCTGATAAGCCTCGGGTCGTAGTCGTTTTCCAGCACCCATTGCAGCACGTCGGTATCGAGATAATTCCACTGGTTACGCGGTGCGATAAACGCGCCGCGATAGCGCTTCATTTCAATTAGCCGCTTCGCCATAAGCGAGCGAAACACTTCGCGAATGATGTTGCGCGACGTTTCAAACTCCTCGCACAGATCCGCTTCCGCTGGCAGCGCCGAACCGGGTACGTATTTACCGCTGACAATCTGTTTGCCCAGCGTGATAACGATGCGATCGGTTTTATTGAGAGTCATAGAGAGTCCTTGTGCTCGATGTGAACTCTCTTACTTTACCGCGATAGCTGAATTACGCCGCAATTTTGTAGTACTAGCGTGATATCAACCGTCGTTATCATGTCATTAATGTAGTACAACACAATTATGTTGTACTACAATTTAGATCACAAAAACGACAATTGGTTATGGGGACGTTATAAGACGTAAACGAAAGACATAAAAAAACCCGCAGCAAGTGCGGGTCGTTAAGCGCGTATTTGCCCGATGGCGACTATGCCTTATCGGGCGGGAAAATGGCCGGATGAGTGATCGGGGTTCAGCACAAATTTTTCAATCGCCCAGGCAACACCATCTTCAAGGTTCGATTTAGTCACAAAGTTAGCCACCTCTTTGACCGACGGAATGGCGTTGTCCATTGCCACGCCCATACCGGCGTATTCGATCATCGCAATGTCGTTTTCCTGATCGCCAATCGCCATCACCTCCTCTGGCTTAATACCCAGCGCCTCGGCCAGTGATTTTACGCCAGTGCCTTTATTAACCCGTTTATCGAGGATTTCAAGGAAATACGGCGCACTTTTCAGCACGGTGTACTTTTCCTTCACCTCTGCCGGTATACGCGCAATCGCCCGGTCGAGAACGGCAGGCTCATCGATCATCATAACTTTCAGGAACTGGGTGTTCGGGTCCATCTTCTCCGCTTCACAAAATACCAGCGGAATGGTCGCCACATACGACTCATGCACCGTGTAGTAGCTGATATCGCGGTTAGCGGTATAAAGCGTATTTCGGTCTAATGCGTGGAAGTGAGAACCCACCTCACGGGACAGTTTTTCCAGGTAACGGTAGTCATCATAGCTGAGCGCCGTTTGCGCAACCGTACTGCCGTCCCCTGCTTTCTGCACCAGCGCCCCGTTATAGGTGATGCAATAATCACCGGGCTGTTCCATGTGAAGTTCTTTCAGGTAACTGTGCACACCCGCATACGGACGGCCTGTGGTCAGCACCACATTTACCCCTTTTTCACGCGCAGCGGCAATCGCGTTTTTAACCGCCGGAGAAATGGTGTGATCGGGCAGCAGAAGGGTGCCATCCATGTCGATAGCAATAAGTTTGATAGCCATGAAATCCCCGCATTAAATGAGTCCTGACTCATGCTAACGCGATTCCGCTCAAAAAACAGTAAAGAATCCGAGAGAAAGGGGGATAAGATTCACAAACGGGATTCCCCTTTTCAGGCCGTATTCTCCCTCCTGATGTATTAGATAACCTCATTAATCAAACAGAAAATACCGTTTTTCTAAAAGAATGTGTATTGCTACTTTGGACATCATCACTTAGAGCCTAATGGGGTTGGTTCTTAATCAGTAAAAATCAACAAAAACTTATATTTTAAAATAACCTTATCCGATGAGAAGGAGATCGCTAATGTCGATGGCCCTTACCGCCCCCCCAACCAGGAAAAGATTTTTAATCGTTGCCTGTCTGTTTATTGGAATATTTATTGCTTATCTCGATCGCGTTAATGTTTCGGTATTAGCCGCGAATGAACCCTTCTTAGCCTATATGGGTATTGAAGGTATGCCATTGCAAATCGGCATGATGATGACCGTCTTTCTGGCCGCTTATGGTATCGCTAACGTTGTATTATCACCGCTTGGCGATTATCTCGGCCCCAGAAAAGCAATGATGCTTTGTATTCTGATCTGGACTATCGCTTTAATGGTTGGCGGCGTAGCAACATCATTCGCTCTAATTATTATTTGCCGTATATTACTGGGCATCGGAGAGGGATTTTATTATCCACTGCAAAGCGTATTTATTAAAAACTGGTTCCCGAAGCAGGAGCGCGGCAGAGCAAACGCGGCGTGGATCGTCGGCCAGTCGGTGGCACCCGCCATTGCGATGCCTTTTTTCACCTGGTGGATAGGCACCCACGGCTGGCGTTCCAACTTCTTTTTATGCGCCGCTCTCGGGTTAATCCCACTCTGGCTACTCTGGCGATATGTTGCTGATAAACCAGAACAACATAAAAGTATCAGCGAACAGGAACTGGCTTATATCAAAGCCGGACAGGAAACGGAAAGCGCAGGCAACAGCGAAAGTTTTATGTTGCGGGTCAAACCGGTGATCACCAACTATTGCTACTGGTTGCTGGTGCTGTGGTACCTGTGCCTGCAATGCCTGTACTGGGGGATGATTACCTGGCTGCCGACCTATCTTAAATCAGCCAGGGGATTTAGCTGGGCGGAAATGGGCTGGCTGGCGTCGCTTCCCTTTGTCCTGTCAATATTTTCTAAAGCCGCTGCGGGGATCTTCGTCGATAAAATAGGACGCAGCGCCCCCATATTAATGGTATTAATGTTTTTCGCTGGCGTCAGTATCTATTTAGGTACCATAACCGAACATAAATATATGTCAGCGGTACTCCTCTCCTTTGCTGTTGCTTTCTGTACGATGGGTACGCCCGTTGCCTGGACGTTATTACAGGAAATGATACCCGGAAAATCTATTTCCGCCGCCAGCGGCGTAATGAACGGCGTCGCCAATGGACTCTCTTCATTATCTCCCGTATTTATCGGCTTATTTATTTCTATCACTGGAACTTATACCGGCGGCTTACTATGCCTGGTTTTTATCAGCGCTATCGCCGTGGTATCGGCATTAATCTTAACGATTAAAAAATATTAATTACGAGGAGTAAATGATGAAAATTACCAGCGTTGATATTATTGATGTGGCGAACGATTTTGCGTCCGCCACCAGCAAATGGCGTCCGGTGGTGGTAAAAATTAATACCGACGAAGGCATTTCCGGTTTTGGCGAAGTCGGGCTGGCTTACGGCGTCGGCGCCTCTGCGGGCATCGGCATGGCAAAAGATTTAGCCGCCATTATCATCGGCATGGACCCGATGAATAACGAAGCTATCTGGGAAAAGATGCTCAAAAAAACCTTCTGGGGGCAGGGCGGCGGCGGCATCTTTTCCGCGGCGATGAGCGGCATCGATATCGCGCTGTGGGATATCAAAGGCAAAACGTGGGGCGTACCGCTGTATAAAATGCTTGGCGGCAAAAGCCGCGAGAAAATCAGAACCTACGCCAGTCAGCTACAGTTTGGTTGGGGGGACGGCAGCGATAAAGATATGCTGACCGAGCCGGAGCAGTATGCACAGGCGGCGCTGACCGCCGTCAGCGAAGGCTATGACGCAATAAAAGTGGATACCGTCGCAATGGATCGCCACGGCAACTGGAACCAGCAAAACCTCAACGGGCCTCTCACCGATAAAATCCTGCGTCTGGGCTACGACCGTATGGCCGCCATTCGTGATGCGGTCGGCCCGGACGTGGATATCATCGCCGAAATGCACGCCTTTACGGATACTACATCCGCAATTCAGTTTGGTCGCATGATAGAAGAACTGGGTATTTTCTACTACGAAGAACCAGTCATGCCGTTAAACCCCGGACAAATGAAACAAGTAGCTGATAAAGTTAATATTCCACTGGCGGCTGGCGAACGCATTTACTGGCGCTGGGGATACCGTCCTTTCCTGGAAAACGGCAGCCTGAGCGTTATTCAGCCCGATATCTGCACCTGCGGCGGCATTACCGAAGTGAAGAAAATCTGCGATATGGCGCACGTTTACGACAAAACGGTGCAAATCCACGTTTGCGGCGGGCCGATTTCCACAGCGGTGGCGCTGCATATGGAAATCGCAATCCCCAACTTCGTCATCCACGAACTGCACCGGTATGCGCTGCTGGAACCGAATACACAGACCTGTAAATACAACTATCTACCCAAGAACGGCATGTACGAAGTCCCGGAGCTTCCTGGTATCGGCCAGGAGCTGACCGAAGAAACCATGAAAAAATCACCAACCATCACCGTAAAATAAGCCAACTGTCTGCCTGCGCCGCAGGCAGACACCCTGTATTTGCGAGTCGTATCAACACGACCTTATCCAGCCTGAGATAAAATCCTCTCTGTAAAGGGGTAAGACAGGTGGCAAATGAATTTAACTATCCGGCAATTTCGCGCGTTTCTGGCCGTCGCGGATTTGCGTAGTTTTACCGCCGCCAGCAAATATCTGTGCATCACGCAGGGCGCCGTTAGCGGTTTAATCAACGAAATGGAAAGCCAGATGGAGGTTTCCCTTTTCGACCGCACTTCGCGCGTGGTGAAGCTATCGCCCGACGGCGAAAAGTTTTTACCCGCCGCCATGCGGGTTGTTGAAGAGTTTCAACGGGCCGAAAATTATGCCCGCGACCTGAAAGAGATCAAAAAATCCCTGGTGCGGGTTGTTGGCGCGCCGCTGATCGCCTGTGCTTTTCTGCCGCAAATCATCCATGCCTTTAAGCGGCAGCACCCGCATACCCATGTACAGCTTATTGATAAGCCCATGTCGCAATTACAAAAAAGCATTATGTTGGGAGAAGCCGATTTTGGTATCGGCCCGGAGCGGCCGCTGGAACCGGAAATCGATAAACAAACGCTGTTCACAACGGAAATCGCCCTGTACTGCCATCCGGACTATCGGCTGCATAAAAAAACGGTTCGCTGGGAAGAGATTCAAAGCGAAGAGCTGATTGCCGTCGGCAACGAATCCATTCCGATGATCTCCGCGACCGCTGGCGTGCGCATTAAGCCCAAAATGACGGTGGAGCATATGGCGACCGCCATGTCGCTGGCGGCGCAGTGTGAAGGCGTGGTGATCGCCGGAACCTTTTCCCGCCATTACGCCAAAAGCTACCAATTAGCGACCTGTTCGCTCACGCCGCCGCTGCGGCGCAATATGAACGTGTATTACCATGCGTGGCGCGCACAAACGCCCGCCACGCAGCGCTTTAGAGATTTTTTATTTAGCTATGTCGATGAACATCATGATGCCCCGGCCAACCAGCGGTAGGCCGGGGATTAAGGCAGGTTAAATATCGATATTCGCTGCTTTCAGGGCGTTCTCTTCGATAAAGGCACGACGCGGCTCAACGGCGTCGCCCATCAGCGTGGTGAACAACTGATCGGCAGCAATCGCATCTTTAACGGTCACACGCAGCATACGGCGGCTTTCCGGGTCCATGGTGGTTTCCCACAGCTGATCCGGGTTCATTTCACCCAGACCTTTATAACGCTGGATAGCCAGACCGCGACGTGATTCTTTCACCAGCCACTCCAGCGCCTGCTCGAAGCTGGTTACCGGCTGGCGACGCTCGCCGCGTTCGATGAACGCGTCCTCTTCAATCAGACCGCGCAGCTTCTCGCCCAGCGTGCAGATACGACGATATTCCGCGCCGGTCACAAACTCGTGATCCAACGGATAGTCGGTATCCACGCCATGCGTACGCACGCGAACGATCGGCTCGAACAGATTCTGTTCCGTATTAGTATGAACATCGAACTTCCACTGGCTGCCGTGCTGCTCTTTCTCGTTCAGCTCGGTAATCAGCGCATTCACCCAGCGCGTTACAGTCTGCTCATCAGAAAGATCGGCTTCGGTCAGAGTTGGCTGATACACCAGCTCTTTGAGCAGCGCTTTCGGGAAGCGACGCTCCATACGACCAATCATTTTCTGCGTGGCGTTATATTCAGAGACCAGTTTTTCTAACGCTTCGCCGGATAGCGCCGGCGCATGGGCGTTCGCGTGCAGAGTCGCACCGTCAAGCGCGATGGAAATCTGGTACTGATCCATCGCTTCATCGTCTTTAATGTACTGTTCCTGCTTGCCTTTCTTCACTTTGTACAGCGGCGGCTGGGCAATGTAAACGTGGCCGCGTTCAACGATTTCCGGCATCTGACGATAGAAGAAGGTCAACAGCAGCGTACGGATGTGCGAGCCGTCGACGTCCGCATCGGTCATGATGATGATGCTGTGATAGCGCAACTTGTCCGGGTTGTACTCGTCGCGACCGATACCGCAGCCCAGCGCGGTAATTAGCGTCGCCACTTCCTGAGAGGAGAGCATCTTGTCGAAGCGCGCTTTCTCGACGTTGAGGATTTTACCTTTCAGCGGCAGAATCGCCTGGTTCTTGCGGTTACGCCCCTGCTTCGCAGAGCCGCCCGCGGAGTCCCCTTCCACCAGGTACAGTTCGGACAGCGCCGGGTCGCGTTCCTGGCAGTCAGCCAGTTTGCCCGGCAGGCCCGCTAAGTCCAGCGCGCCTTTACGACGGGTCATTTCACGGGCGCGACGCGCCGCTTCACGCGCACGCGCGGCGTCGATAATTTTGCCGACGACAATTTTCGCGTCAGATGGGTTTTCCAGCAGGTATTCGCTCAGCAGTTCGTTCATCTGCTGTTCTACCGCCGATTTCACCTCGGAAGAGACCAGCTTATCTTTGGTCTGCGAGGAGAATTTCGGGTCCGGCACCTTCACGGAAACCACCGCAATCAGACCTTCACGGGCATCATCGCCGGTGGCGCTGACTTTAGCTTTTTTGCTGTAGCCTTCTTTGTCCATGTAGGCGTTCAGCGTGCGGGTCATCGCCGCACGGAAGCCTGCCAGGTGAGTACCGCCGTCGCGCTGCGGAATGTTGTTGGTAAAGCAGTAGATGTTTTCCTGGAAACCATCGTTCCACTGCAGCGCTACTTCGACGCCGATACCGTCTTTTTCGGTGGAGAAGTAGAAGATATTCGGGTGGATCGGCGTTTTATTCTTGTTGAGATATTCAACAAACGCCTTGATGCCGCCTTCGTAGTGGAAATGATCTTCTTTGCCATCGCGCTTGTCGCGCAGGCGGATGGAGACGCCTGAGTTCAGGAATGACAGTTCACGCAGGCGTTTCGCCAGGATCTCATATTCAAATTCAGTGACGTTGGTGAAGGTTTCGTGGCTCGGCCAGAAACGTACCATCGTACCGGTTTTATCGGTATCGCCAGTGACGGCCAGGGGTGCCTGCGGCACGCCGTGCTCGTAGATCTGACGGTGAATTTTGCCATCTCGCTGGATAACCAGTTCCAGTTTTTGCGACAGAGCGTTGACTACCGAGACGCCCACGCCGTGCAGACCACCGGAGACTTTATAGGAGTTATCGTCAAATTTACCGCCCGCGTGCAGAACGGTCATGATCACTTCCGCCGCCGAGACGCCTTCTTCCGGGTGAATCCCGGTCGGAATGCCACGGCCATCATCCGTTACGGACACGGAGTTATCGGCGTGAATAGTCACGACGATATCTTTACAGTGACCCGCGAGCGCTTCGTCGATAGCGTTATCTACCACCTCGAATACCATGTGGTGCAGACCGGTGCCGTCATCCGTGTCGCCGATATACATACCCGGGCGCTTACGCACCGCATCCAGCCCTTTCAGGACTTTGATACTGGAGGAGTCATAAGAATTCGACATCAACGTTTCTCGCTCATTTAATCTTGGGTTAATCCGTTATTTTACCCTTTTCCACGGTAAACATCTTCGAATTTTCATCCGACATGTCTATAACGTGTTCAGCGCTAATTGCGCTGACAAAGACCTGCGATTGCGTGGCTTTTAAGCGGCTGGCCAGCAGTCCGCGACGCGCATCGTCAAGTTCAGAGGCAAAATCATCTATCAGGTACAGGCAGCGCCGCCCGCTTTCGCGGGTGAGGAACTCGCCCTGCGCCAGACGTAAGGCGCACATCAATAACTTTAGCTGCCCGCGCGACAGGGTATCTTCCACCGGCGCGCCGTCAGCGCGAATGCGAAAGTCCGCTTTATGCGGCCCGTGCGCGGTGTAGGTCAACATACGGTCACGCTCAAAGCTTCGCTCCAGCACGTCCGCATAGTCTGTCTCTTTCTCCCAGCCGCGCTGGAAAGAGAACGTCAGGGAAAATTCAGGTAAAAACTGCTGACAGGTATCCGCCATGTCCTGTGCGATAGCGCTACTGTACTCCGCCCGCCAGGTACTAATTTGTTCCGCCAGCGGAATCAGCTCCTTATCCCACGGGCGCAATTGCTCATAACGACTCACCTGGCGCAGCGCAGCATTACGCTGTTTCAGCAATCGTTTCAGGTTGCTCCAGGCGGTGAAGAATCCGGCTTCGTTGTGAAAGCATCCCCAGTCAAGGAACGCTCTTCTGTATTTGGGGCCGCCGTTGAGTAAAGTAAACCCCTCCGGCGTAATCAACTGCATCGGCATTAAATGCGCCAGCTCCGCGATCTTGTGACCGTCGGTACCATCGATACGGACTTTGCTGTCGCCCTGCTTATCTTTAGTTAAGCCAATCGACGTCTCACGCTCTTCGCCCTGTAATCGCCCGTGGAGAACAAACGCTTCCTGCTCATGACGAATCACGCGGCCAGGCTGCAAACTGCGAAACGCCCGACCGTGGCCAAGCGTATAGATAGCTTCCAGCACGCTGGTTTTGCCGCTGCCGTTGGCGCCAACCAGGAAGTTAAAGCCGGGGGATAAAGCGAGATCCGCATTTTCTATGTTGCGGAAGTCTTTGATTAGCAGTCTGGATAGCGACATATCAACTCATAACCAGGGCGTTATCGGCGCAGTTAGTCTGGTTACGGCCAGCGCACAGCAACCGGAGCGTACTGGAGTACGTGAGGATTGCTCGCTGCGCTCGCCCTTCGGGCCGTCCATAAGACGTCCAAAATACTTCGTATTTTGTGCGAGCACTGCCCGGAGCCAGAATAACAAGTAAGATAGCCCGATATTCTTTACAAGCGCATTGGCATAACAACATAGGCAGCCGACTGTGACGCCGCATCCTCAATCTGTACGCTGGATACGGAATCCGTCAGCATAATGCGCACGGTTTCGCACTTCAGCGCATTGAGCACGTCCAGCACGTAACTGACGTTAAAGCCGATTTCCATCTCCGTCCCGCCGTAGCTCACGTCCAGAATCTCTTCCGCTTCTTCCTGCTCCGGGTTATTGGCGGTGATTTTGAGCTGATTCTCACTGACGTACAGACGCACGCCGCGGAATTTCTCATTCGAGAGGATTGCCGCGCGGGCAAACGCCTGCTTGAGGATATCGCAGCCCGCTTCCAGATGTTTATCCGGATTCTTCGGCAGAACGCGACGGTAATCCGGGAAGCGACCATCCACCAGCTTCGAGGTAAAGATAAAGTCGCCGACGTGCGCGCGGATATTATTACTGCCGATCTGCACGCGCAGCGGGTTTTCGCCGCCGTCGAGCATACGCATCAGTTCAATCACGCCTTTACGCGGCACAATCACCGAGTGGCTGGGTAAAGACGCTTCCAGCGGCATTGAACACACCGCCAGACGGTGGCCGTCGGTCGCGACAGTGCGCAGTTCGCTACCTTCCGTTTCAAACAGCATACCGTTTAAGTAGTAGCGCACATCCTGATGAGCCATCGAAAACTGGGTCGCTTCAATCAGGCGCTTCATCGTGGCCTGCGGCAGCGTAAATTCAACTTCGCTTTGCCAGTCGTCAAGATTCGGGAAATCGGCGGCAGGCAGTGTAGACAGCGAGAAGCGGCTACGGCCAGAACGCACCAGCATCCGATCGCCTTCCAACTGAACGGCAATCTCCGCGCCCTCCGGCAGGCCGCGGCAGATATCAAAGAATTTCCGCGCCGGCACGGTAGTGGCGCCCGGCTCATGCGGCTGAGAAAGCGTAACGCGCGCGACCATCTCCATTTCAAGATCGGTGCCGGTCAGAGAAAGCGTACCGTCCGCTACCTGGAGGAGCAGGTTACCGAGAATCGGCAGCGTAGGACGACCGCCCAGCGGGCCGCTGACCTGCTGAAGCGGTTTTAATAAATGTTCACGTTCAACGGTAAATTTCATAGGATCACGACGACAATGTTCTGATTAAATTCGAAAAATCTTCTTTGATATCGTGGCTTTCTTCACGCAGTTGCTCAATTTTACGACAGGCATGAAGTACGGTAGTGTGGTCGCGCCCGCCAAACGCATCGCCGATTTCCGGCAGACTGTGGTTGGTGAGCTCTTTTGCCAGCGCCATAGCCATCTGGCGCGGACGTGCTACCGAGCGAGATCGACGCTTAGAAAGCAGATCCGCAATTTTGATTTTGTAATACTCCGCCACCGTCTTCTGAATATTGTCGATGGTGACCAGTTTTTCCTGCAACGCCAGTAAATCGCGCAGCGCTTCGCGCACAAAGTCGATAGTAATCGCCCGGCCGGTAAAGTTGGCATTGGCGATTACCCGGTTCAGCGCGCCTTCCAGTTCACGTACGTTAGAGCGTAGACGCTTGGCGATAAAGAACGCTACCTCGCCTGGCAGACGAATATCATTTTCGTCCGCTTTTTTCATCAGGATCGCCACGCGGGTTTCCAGTTCTGGCGGTTCGATCGCCACTGTTAGCCCCCAACCAAAGCGGGACTTGAGACGATCCTCAACGCCGTTGATCTCTTTCGGATAGCGATCCGACGTCAAAATGATCTGCTGATTGCCTTCCAGCAGAGCGTTAAAGGTGTGGAAAAACTCTTCCTGGGATCGTTCTTTATTGGCGAAGAATTGAATATCGTCGATCAGCAATGCGTCAACGGAGCGGTAGTAGCGTTTAAACTCTTCGATGGCGTTATTTTGCAGGGCTTTTACCATGTCCTGCACAAAGCGCTCGGAGTGCATATACACGACTTTCGCGTTGGGTTTGCGCGCCATAATGCCGTTACCCACCGCGTGCAGCAGGTGAGTTTTACCCAGACCGGTGCCGCCATAGAGGAATAAGGGGTTATAGGCGCCGCCAGGATTATCCGCCACCTGACGTGCCGCCGCGCGCGCCAGTTGGTTGGATTTACCTTCGACGAAGTTATCAAATGTATGTTTAACATTGACGTTGGAGCGGTAGGTCGGCTCCGCCGGCGCTGGTACGTTATCCCAGCCCGAACGGGCCGCAGGCGCTACGCGCTGCGGCTGCGCCGTCGTTGTCTGCGCAGGCGCGACAACGTTATGCACAGGCGTTTTTAGCGTTTGCGTAACGGGCTTTGTTCCCACTTCAAAACGCAGTTGTGGGGCATCCGCGCCGCAGAATGTGTTGAGTAATCCATTGATATTGTTGAGGTACTTATCTCTTACCCAATCGAGCACAAAACGGTTTGGCGCATACAAAGCCAGCGTGTTATCGCTCAGTTCCGCCTGCAACGGGCGTATCCACATACTGAATTCTGTGGCTGGTAACTCATCCTGCAATCGGGCAAGACACTGCTGCCAAAGCGAAAGTGACAC